>NZ_CP182236.1:3082500-7506658 GCF_048077055.1 Egbenema bharatensis FJBBOT/2019
AACATATTCGATCAAAAAAATTCGGGAATTCCGAAAACCTCCTCACAGCAATCACTTCAGCTCTTCTCCCAACTCATCTCACACCCCCCTTCTCCAAACTCATTAAAGCTTCTTTCTGTCAATCCGGTTTTCTCTCCCCTGACCGTACATGATCTGAACCTGATTCTGATCGCAGTACTGGAGCAGTACTGGATAGGATTGGGAATCCTACAAAGCTTTATGCGTCTGACAGACTAGAAAAAATTTGCTCGATCGCCTGCCTGGCTTTTTGGTCTAAACGTTGCCAATCCACATCATTGCCTTCCTGATTGATCAGACTGGTATCGATTTCAACCACTAAGTCTTTGTCTAGGGCGTTGAGCACAGGGCTGTAGTTTCGGAAGCAAATCTGGTAGCAAAGTTGCCAGATATCGATCGTTACCCTATGTTCGTTACGCTCCAGACAGAGCTGATAGCCTGGATAGGGGCTGGGCAGGGTATCCAGTCTGCTCTGAATTTCCGCAGCTTCCTGGGGGGTTGCGGTTACCAACTGTTTTTGTAGTTCAACCACCAGTGCTTTTGTTTCTTCAGGGGTTCCTTCGGCCCATACCTGAATATCAGTGTAAGTACCCTTCCAATTGGTCTGCTCCAACTGCTTACCAATGTTGTCAATAATCCGAATAAAGGCAGGCTGCATGATCAATTCAGCTTGTTGCCAGGAGAGCATGTTGGCGAATTTAGGCATAAGTTTTGCGGAGATATGAAACGACAGCGGACAATCTTCTTCACTTCAGGAGGCTGGTTATTGTACCAGTGGGAAAAAATGTCCGACTGGGCCTTGCCCTTTACCAATATGGAGCGCATGGTGTAGAGCATTAGTCACGTAGGTTTTAGCAGATTTGACCGCTGTAAACGGCTCTTCTCCCAACGTTAGGTTAGCCACGATCGCCGCAGATAAAGTACAGCCCGTACCATGGGTATCGGTAGTATCAACGGTTTCAGTTTTGATCACCTCCAGACGATCGCCATCAAACCAGACATCCACCCCTCTCAATTCCCCCGACATATTGCCTCCTTTAACCAGCACCGCTCTCGAGCCTAATTTGTAAATGCGTCGAGCGGCCATCTGCATATCTTCTAGAGAATTGATTTGTAGTCCACCTAACATCTGGGCTTCATACCGATTAGGCGTGAGGATGTTTGCCAGCGGAATGAGCTGAGTGCGCAGGGTATGAATCGCGTCGTTGTCAATCAACTGCATACCGGTGCGGGATACCATGACTGGATCAACCACCAATGTGGTTAAACCGACTTGTGGCAGAGTCTGAGCTACCGCAGTAATGATTTCACGGTTCAGCAACATTCCTGTTTTAACTGCTTGAATGTCAATATCCTGGGCAACTGTCATGATCTGAGCAGCCACCGCCTCAGGGGGTAGGGCATCAACTCGATCGACTCCAAGCGTGTTTTGAGCTGTGATACAGGTGAGGGCACTGGTGCCGTGAACCTTATGAAAAGCAAATGTGCGAAGATCAGCCTGAATGCCCGCACCACCACCGCTATCAGAACCAGCGATCGTCATAGCAACTGGCACGGTTTTGTTGGTTGTTGAACCCATAGGGAATATTTCACCTGCTCACTTTTGATCATCACCTACCTGCTAGATTAGCGGTTTCGGGAATGGCTGAGATCCTTCTGGTGCCACTGCTGTCTCCAAAGGTAGACTTTCCAGACGTGGAATCCTCCAGAGGGGGGATATTAGAAGGGTGGACTGTGTGAAGTTCTGAATAAGAGATCGAATTGTACTGCCGTGATCCAGTTGGCGACCTTGAAACGCTATATAGTGGGTATATCGATGTCCCAATGGTTGTTGCCCGCATTCGCTGATCGCTGCTGCTTGTATCCGAAGATTGGATGCAGGTCTTGTGGAGCGGGAAGTGGTTTAGTTCAGTTCGCCCCGTTTGAAACTAAAAGCTTGAGAAGTTGAACTGAAAATTTTGTCGATTGGATGGAGTCTGACCCATGCACTCCTCTCAACCACTAGATGCCTGGTACGGGCGTTTGATTGGGGATAATCAGCGGTATCGAATTGAACAGCACTTGGGTGGCGGTGGTATGGGGGATGTGTTCCTGGCGACTGATATGTCGTTGGGGGGGCGCGTCGCCCTGAAACTGCTGAAAGAGAAACTGGCGATCGGTGAGCTGAGGAAACGGTTTGAGCGTGAGGTTGCGGTTTGCGTTGCCCTTCGCAGTGAGCATATTGTTCAAGTCAGTGACTATGGAGTCACACCTGAAGGGTATCCGTTCTATGTCATGGAGTATTTGAACGGACAAACGCTGCGGCAATTGTTGCGGAGTGAACCATTACTGTCTGTTGAGCGGGCGGTGCAAATTGTGGTGCAAGTCTGCGATGGGTTAAACCTGGCTCATCGGGGCGTGATCTTGTCTGCTTCAGGCACCCATGACACCCGTGGTCGCAATGGGGATCAAGTCAAAATTGTTCACCGCGATCTCAAACCAGACAATATTTTTCTAGTGCCGACTGCCCTGGGCGAGCTAGTCAAAATTTTGGATTTTGGCATTGCCAAGTTGCGGAGCGAGCAACCAGAGCACACGATCGCCACCACAATGTTCCTGGGCACGTACCGCTATGCAGCCCCGGAGCAGTTGGAAATTGAGCAGGACTTAGATGAACGAGCGGATATCTACAGTCTGGGAATGATTCTGTATGAAATGCTGAGTGGGACGGATCCCTTTGGGCTGGGGATGTCCCCAACTCCTGTCAGTGGAGTGACCTGGGCAGTTGCGCATTGCTCTAAACCTCCCATCCCCCTGCGGCAACAACCTGGATGTGCAGATATTTCACCTTCCCTGGAAGCGATCGTGATGCGCTGTTTGCATAAATCCCCCAGCGATCGGTTCTCCTCGGTGAATGAGTTGCAAAGGGCCCTGCGAGCAGCAATTCACCTCCCGCTTGATTCATCTTCAGAAACCGATGCAACCCGTCTGGTGGTTACAGCCGATACAACGGCCCATATAAATGCGACGGATTGGGGTACGACTGGTTTGGGTACGACTGATTTAGGTACAAGCTCCATCACCTCTGCGACCCAGGATCTGACTCCCACGGTGCTCCGAGCAGAATACAAAACCGTATTTGATAGCCCAGTCAATCGGTTCAAACTGTTCCGCAACCCTGTTTCCCTGGTGGTGGTGGTAGGGCTAACGGCGGTCTGCCTGGGCTTTGGGGTTCATTATGTGTCCCAATCCTCCACGGTTTCTGGCTTGTTCCCTGAAGCGATCGCAGAGGGTGCAGGTGCTTCAGAGGATTTAGAACATTCTGGTAATCCAGACCGATCGCCAGTTCAATCCGCGCCAATGGCTGGCATAACCTCAGGCAGTGCTTCGGGAGCGATCGAGGTCTCTTCTGCCCTTGTTAAATCTCTGGCAGGCCATTCAGACACGGTTTGGGCGGTTGCGCTGGCTCCGGATGATCAAACCATTGTCAGCGGAGGATTTGATGCAAGCATCAAGCTGTGGGATTTGCCAACGGGAACCCACCGGACTCTTTTAGGGCACTCCGATGCTGTGCGGAGCGTTGCCATCACTCCGAATGGGAAAACCCTGGTGAGCGGCAGTTCCGATACCACGATCAAGCTCTGGGATTTGCCAACCAGAGAATTACTGCAAACGCTCTCTGGGCACTCTGGGCCAATCTGGTCTGTTGCGGTTAGTGCAGATGGGCAAACGATCGCCAGTGGCAGCTATGACGGCACAGTGCGGGTCTGGGATCTGCCAACCGGGCAACTGATTCACACCTTACCCGAACACTATGACTCGGTTTGGTCTGTTGCCATCAGTCCCGATGGGGAAACCCTGGTGAGCGGCAGCTATGACGGCACCGCAAAAATCTGGAACCTGCGCACAGGGGAATTGATTCGATCGCTGTCTCGACATTCAGAACCCGTGCGATCGGTGGCAATTAGCCCCAACGGTCAGCTTTTAGCTACTGCCAGTTGGGACAAGACGGTCAAAATCTGGAATTTACAAACGGGAGAGCTGGTTCACACCTTAGAGGGGCATAGCGATCGCGTGATTTCCGTTGCCTTCAGTCCCTCTGGGGAAATGCTGGCCAGTGGTAGCCTCGATCGCACGATTAATCTCTGGAACCTCGCTGCGGGAACCCATCATCAAACTCTGTTTGGGCACTCAGATTGGGTCGTTGCAGTTGCCTTTGGTTTAAACGGGAAAACCTTGGTAAGCGGCAGCAAAGACCAGACGGTGAATCTCTGGCGATGGTGATTCAGTGGAATGGATCAAGGGGTAGTGGGATAATTGGGGCGATGACTGGCTCATTGCGTCATAACCATCATTGCGTCACCATGATCATTGCGTCACCATGATCATTGCGTCACCATGATCATTGCGTCACCATGATCATTGCTTCATAACCATCATTGCCTCATAACGGTGGACAACGCCTGTTTCTGAGTTGACCGATCGCCAGTGACGATCATCTGCACCCGATCGGGGGCGATCGTAACGCCACGACGAATGGGACGGGCAGGGCGACTGGTTGCCAGAGTAAGACCATACTGAGACAGAATCGTTGCCAGAACCAGCTTCATTTCAAACAGGGCAAAGGCTGCCCCAATACAGCGACGGTGGCTGCCCCCAAAGGGAAAATACTCAAACGGAGAAAATTGCCGTTCCAGAAAGCGTTCCGGTTTGAATTGCTGAGGATTGGGGTAAACATCCTCTCGCTGATGGGCCAGATAAATGCAGGGAACCAGATAGGTTTCTGCCCCAAACTCGTAGTCCATCACTCGAATCGGGGCTTTGGTAATCCGCAGTTCCGTGATGAAGCCAACCGGATAAATCCGCAATGTTTCCGAACAAACAGCATTGAGATAGGGCAAACGGGCGATCGTCATGGGATCGAAGGGGGGCTGCAAGCCATCCAACTCTGCCAAAAGCTTTTCTTTGACTGACGGCAAACGATGAATCCAATACAAAGCCCAGGTGATTGCGGTTGCAGTGGTTTCATGTCCTGCCACCAGCAATGTGAGCAACTCATCACGCAGTTCTTGATCAGTCATAGACTGCCCCTCTGCATCCTTTGCCGACAATAGCATCGACAGAATATCAGTTCGAGACGGATCCGGATGAGCACGGCGATCGTGGATTTCGGCATAGAGCAATTGATCGATCCTTTCTTTCAGCCGAATGAATCGACCACCTGGACTCCAGGCTCCAAAATCCTGCTGTAATACGGGAAAAAATGCCGTTGCGAACCCAAAACGACTGGTGGTGTAATCTAGCAGGGTTCCAATTTCCTGGGTTAACTGCTGGAGCCGATCGCCTTCTCGCAAGCCAAACACCGCCTGTAAAATCGTTTGCAGCGAAATTTCTTGCATATGAGGACGCACGGCAAAGGGTTGCCCAACCTGCCACTGATGAGTGACTTCCTCCGTAATCTGGACAATGAGCTGACCATAAGCCCTCATCCGCTCGCCGTGAAAGGGAGGGAGAAGCAGTTGGCGTTGGCGTTGGTGGCGTTCACCATCCAGCAGCAGAATGGAATGATCACCCAGGGTAGACCGCAAAATCCAGTTGCCTCGCCCCGAATCAAATAGGTTGGGATTGGCAGTAAAAATGGTTTCGATCGCCTGCGGATGGCTGAGAAATACTAACTTGGGCAAATTACCAAAGGGGATAGCAAAACAATCCCCGTAGCGTTTGGCACATTCATCTAGAAATGGCAATGGGCGGATGATCCACTGCATCAAATTCCAGAGTGTGGATGTTTGCGGGGAAGGGGGGGCTTTCATTGAGTTCCTCCAAGCTGTAGAAGATGAGGATTAAATCTAAAAGGTAGCAGGCTGTCCCCCTGGCTTGCCCCTAACAGGCTAGAGAGATGATCGATTGGAAGATGAGAAACGGGTTGAATAAGCCACATCAAACGCACCGATCGCTGTCTTTAATTCTGCAAGTTTCTTCAAGGCTTGTCCACTGGTCAAAAGACTGCGGGCATCCGCAAAGCCTGTTTCTAAGCTGGAACAAAGACCGCACTGCCAGAGGTAAAAGCCTGCATTCCACACAACCGCTTCCATCAGTTCACAGGGCATCCCTTGAAGGACTTGCTGCATCTGAGCCAACAATTCTGAGGTGGATAGCAAGGGTACTTCTTCCCCAGCAAAACCATAGTCGCGGGGATGTAAATGCAATCTTGTAAAGGTCGGATCGGTGGCTGGGTGATTCACGCCAACGATGCAAGTTCGATCGCGGGGCAAATCACAGCTACCTTCCAGCCCCTTCACCGTCATAAACCGATGGACTCCCCGTAGTGCAAAAGCAGTTTGGGCCATTCCTTCGGTCGGTGGATGAACAAACCCAGACACCACAATGCTTTCCCCCGCATAGGGACACCAAAATAGTTCGATCGTGGCAAAGGGAGGACGTTTACCAATCTGCTCCCGGTAGGGCACCAAACCTTCAGCCAAAGGAAAATGATTCGGTAAATAGACAAACCCCAGCCGCGTTTGCTCAAACACCTGTTGCGTTTGTTCCAGGGCTAATCCCGTCCAGTCTACACCTAACCCCTGCCATAGTTCCGCTAAAGGCAAACCCTCCTTCGTGGGCATCCGTCGTCCACCGT
The DNA here is from genome assembly GCF_048077055.1 of Egbenema bharatensis FJBBOT/2019. Lineage (NCBI taxonomy): Bacteria > Bacillati > Cyanobacteriota > Cyanophyceae > Oculatellales > Oculatellaceae > Egbenema > Egbenema bharatensis. The sequence goes on from NZ_CP182236.1 coordinate 3,089,138, forward strand.
GCAGCACCACCGGACAACCGGCAGCCGTCAAAATCAAAGTAGTAAGAGGGCTGACTGGGGCCGTACGCGATCGTCCATCGTAGGGAATTCCCAGCACCAGGGTTGGACAATCGGCTGCGATCGGCTGGAGGCATGGGCCAAGTTGCTCGTAAGCATCCAGCATTCCCGCCAACTCTTCTCCTGTGGGTCGCTTAATGCGATGGGCAATCATAAACGCCCCAATCTGAGCCGGGGTCGCTTCCTGAAGCAGCATCATCCGGGTGGCAAGGGCAGCTTCCTCACGAGACAGGTCTTTGCTTGTATGAGAACCACTGCCAACTTTGCGGAGAAGGTCACGGAAGGCATTACTCATTGGAAAAACACGATGAAAAATAGTGGATAGGTAGCCAATGCCAGGTCATGGGTGCCCAGACGTAGATGCGGACAGCGGAGAACCTCTCAGGGCAGTTTGCTGCAACTGCTTCACCACCCCCTCTAACACCAGCTGGCGGAACCGCTGAATCGGCGGGATTTCTAATCGATCCTGGGTAGTTACCAGGACAACTTGACGCTTCAAGGTAGGTTCTTCCGTCGGTCGAATCGCCAGGGTCGGATCGTTTTGCATTTCCAAAAGAGCCGACTGGGGCAACAAAGCAATCAGTTCACCCTGACGCACCATGCCGCGAAATCCATCTAAGGTATTGAGTTCAACAACGGGCTTGTAATCGAGAGCATTGCGCTGGAATTGTTCCTGCACCAATCGTTGCATGCCATAGCCGTCCTTGAAAACCACTTGAGGATAATGGGCTAGCGCACGCCAAGCGACCTGCTCAGAATGGGTTAAGGGATGATTTGCAGACATGAGTACTTCGATCGACTCCTCAAAGAGCAAATCCACCACCATTTCAGGGCTGGCTGTCATAAAGCGATTGTTCATCACGATCGCCATGTCCACCAATCCATCCCGGAGTACCTTCAAAGCTCGATCGCTGCCCAGGGACGTAACCCGGAGTTGAACCGCAGGATAGTCTTGACAAAATTGTTGTAAAACGGGGGGCAAATACTGAGCAGAAATGGAATGGATCGCGGCCACGCAGAGTTCTGGCTGCTTACCCTCCAATAATTCCGTCAGTTCGGTCATTGCCGTTTGCCATTCCTGACAAATTTTTCGAGCGCGGGGGAGAAACCGCTCCCCTGCAACGGTTAATTTCGCCTGGGAGGTACGGTGAAATAACGGTAATCCAAGCTCTGCTTCCAATCCCTGGATCTGGCGGCTAATGGTAGATTGTGTGACTTGACACTGCTTTGTTGCCTGCTGAAAGCTTCCAGTTTCAGCCACCGCTAAAAACGCTTGTAACTGTTCTAGGCGCATAACGTCAATCCAGCCTGTGGGATAGGAGCAAAAACCGAGCAAGTTGCCACTGGTATCGCTAAGGTACGGGAATTAGAGCAGCGGCTTAGTATAGCACGATACTTTTAATCCGCCTATGAGGGAAGCCTGACCAGCCTGAACGCTAGCCGTCAAGCCGTCTTTGTCAGTTCAGTCTGAGTCAGTTTTGCCAGTTCAGTCTGAGTCAGTCTGAGTCAGTTCAGTCTGATTGGGAGCCTCTGGTCAATCTGCTCCCGGTAAATTTTCCAGCATCTCCCGAGTGCGCGACGGAATCCCTGCATCCGGCAACTCCCAGTACTGCACCCGTTCCCGCAGCCTGCCCTCCGTTTGCCACTGCTCGATCGCCCGATTCACTTGTTGGCGCAAACTGTCATACTGCAATCCTCTGGGCATCGCCACTGCCAATGCCTCCGCCGACAGCAAAATCGGTACCAGTCGATAGGAAGGATACTCCTGGGCCCAACCCGTTAGCACACTGGCATCGGCTGCAAATGCAACTGCCTGATCCATATCCAGTAATGCTTTAGCTGCTTCATAGGAATCAACGCCCACAAGCTGGGCCGTGGGAAGGTGGGAGCGCACGATGGCGATCGTGTTCGAGTCGTTGAGTACTGCAATCGTTTGGTGCTGGAAATCGCTGAGTCGCTGTAAAGAGCCACTCCGGGTAATGAATGCTGTGCCGTCAAAATAATAGGGCTGGCTAAAATCCACCAGACGCGATCGAGACACGGTAAAAGTGAGCCGCGCCACAACTAAATCCACTTCATCGTTTAGTAAAGCCGAAAGTCGATCCTGATTTGCCAACGGCTGAAGCATAACCGCTTGAGCATCACCCAATATCCTCTCGGCCAGCCAGTGGGCTAGATCAATCTCCAACCCAACTAACTCGCCTGCTGGATCAGTAAAGCCCAGAGGACGGAGATTATCCTTCACGCCAACAATCAGATACCCTCTCCGCTGAATTTCGGATAACTCAGCCCCCTCAGCCGCCGGAACCCTGCCACCCAGTACACTCAGCAGCGATAGTCCAAGGGTCAGGACAACCCACCAGGATATTTGCTGTCTCAGCTTTTGCTGTCCCAAACGGTTATAGGGCATACCCGAACCTTACATAAAAACAACAATTGGGGCGAAATCACCTTTCGCCCCCACCGTTAAAACTATGCATTGCTATTTACCGCGAAAATCCCGCGATCGCCCTTGTGATTCACAGGATCGATCGCTGAGCACTCGTCTTATGCGTTGCTAGCTAACTCAACAACTTTGCTGAATCCAGCCGGATCAAGCACAGCCATTTGGGCCAACATTTTGCGGTTGATTTGAACATCGGCTTTCTTCAAACCACCCATCAGCTTGCTGTAGCTCAAACCATGTTGCCGAGCCGCAGCATTAATTCGAGTGATCCACAAACGGCGAAAATCCCGCTTGCGTTTGCGGCGATCGCGGTAGGCATTCCGCAGAGCCTTCATGACCTGCTGATTAGCGGTACGAAACAGGCGAGAGTGAGATCCGCGAAATCCCTTCGCCAGTTTTAGAATTTTTTTGCGACGCTTGCGGGCAACATTACCACGCTTCACACGAGTCATAGGACTATTTCCTTATCGGTTCTAACTATGGTTTGACGATGTTTGAGACGATGTTTGATTGAAGGCTCAGACTGGATTGAGAATTAGAGGTAGGGAAGCATCAGCTCCACGTTTTCAGCATCGCGTTCGTTAACAACAGCAAGTCCGGTAATCCGACGCTTGCGTTCAGAAGACTTGTGCTGAAGGAGGTGGTTTTTAAATGCCTTCCGCCGCATAATCTTCCCACTTCCACTCCGAGAGAAACGTTTTGCAGCAGCTTTGCGGCTCTTAAGCTTAGGCATGGCGATCAATTTCTAGTTTTTAAGCACAGTCTATAATAATAGACCCTTACAACCATTTTTTGCAACCGCTTTGCTCGGAATTCTAAGATTCAAGATCCCCAGATTGTCTGCCTGGTTCTCTAATATCTGGTTGTCTATATAAAATCCTACCTTGAACGCGGAAACTGCACCTTTACAGGAGTTTCCCTACTGTAGGCATGGATCGATTTCCGTAGTGCAGGCATCTTGCCTGACAATGAAAGATAAGTCATGCAAATGCAACTGGTTGACTGACAAATCTTTTCCCCTCATCCCTAAATCCCTTCTCCCACAAGGGGCGAAGGGACTTCAACTCAAAAATCTGGCTCGGAAGCCCCTCGCCTGCTCTGGGAGAGGGGTTGGGGTGAGGGCAGTTCGACTTTTGTCAGTCAATCAGCCCAATTCCTATGCCTTAGCAACCATACTCAGCCTTGTAAGCTAGTACACTAAAACTATTTGTTTTTGCGTTCAGCTTTATCCTACTTCATTCTTCATTTATGTCCTACGATTGGCTTACTGCCAGCCACTTCATCATGTTTGGGCTGCTGATTGGGTTTGCGTTCATCCACAGTGGTCTTGCCGCGTTGCGCTCCTGGGGTGAGGCACGCCTTGGGGCACGTTTCTACCGAGTCCTGTTTGCCCTGGCCAGTCTTCCCGCAGCAACCGTGTTGATTATCTACTTTATTAACCATCGATACGATGGACTGCGCCTGTGGAACCTTCAAGGATTACCGGGAGTAGAACCGATCGTCTGGGGGCTATCTGCAATCTCCTTTCTATTTCTCTACCCTGCAACGTTCAATTTGCTGGAAATCGCAGCAGTCCAAAAGCCTCAGGTGCATCTTTATGAAACGGGGATCATCCGCATCACGCGCCATCCCCAGATGGTAGGGCAAGTGATCTGGTGTGTGGCTCATCTCCTCTGGGTGGGCACCAGTTTTATGCTTGTGACCTCCCTGGGATTGATCCTGCACCATTTGTTTGGGGTATGGCATGGCGATCGTCGTTTGAGCTTGCGGTATGGTGAAGCCTTCGCAGTTGTCAGGGATCGCACATCAATTATTCCATTCCTGGCAATCCTTCACGGTCGCCAAACCCTTGTCCTGAAAGAGTTTCTCCGTCCTGCCTACGGAGGAGTAGCTGGTTTTGTCTTGCTGTTTTGGTGGCTTCATCCCCTATTAATTCGTGCAACAGGGAACATAGGCTGGTAGCATGATCCCAAAGTTTGAATTAAGTATTTGCAAAATTGGTAAGAATAATGTCACTGACGGTTGATCAAACCACATTTAATCAAGAGGTTTTAGGCGCGTCTGTTCCAGTTCTAGTCAGTTTCTGGGCCCCTTGGTGCGGCGTTTGCCGGATGGTCAGTCCGGTGCTGCTCGAATTACAGACGCAATGGCAAGGACAAATTAAGCTGGTTAATGTCAATGCTGACGAAAATTTAAGGTTGGCGAATACCTATCGGCTCAAAAACTTGCCAACCATCATCTTGTTCGATCGAGGCAGCGTTCAATGTCGCTTTGAAGATTTTCAGAGCCGCGATGATTTTCGTAATGCAGCCAAAAATCTGCATTTCAGCCTGGAGACGTTGTTACTACAGCAAGGTTGCTCCGCTTCGGCCTGAACGCTCGGTATCAAAACAGCAAATCTAACCCGGACTCGCGTAAATCAACGGTGTGCAAGTGTCCCTGGGATGCGTGCCAGGTTGCAATCAATAAGCTGTGAGGAGAAACCCAGGTAAGAGCCGTGATCGGCAGATCCGTTTGCAGTTTTCCCAGGTGTCGTCCTTCTCGATCGAGGGCGACGATCGTTCCCTGCTGGTTTGAAAAAAGGTAGCCCCAGGGGGTTGCCACGAGTTCGTCCGGTACAATTTCCACGCCCAGCCGCGAAATTCGATAGGGTTTCAGATCAATCAAGAGTACCGAATTCAGATTTTGGCGATCGACCGCCATCAGTTGATCAGGAATCAGGGTCAACACAAATTTGCTGCCTAGGACTGGCAGATTCAATGTCCCTACCGCAGTTCCCCGGCGAGTAAACACTTTGACGATCGTACCTGGGGTAGCTTTGTCCTGCGCGGTTTGGGATGCAGGCGGAATGGACTCAGCAATGACGGCAACGTGGCTATTATCCAATACCAAAAGCTGAAGGGATGAAATCTGATATCCCTTGAGCGGAATCTTGATGGGATGAGGGGCTAACCAAAAGCGCGAACCGTCGCCCGGCAATGCCTGAAATTGAAGCGTTCCCATTGCAGTAGCCGGATCGGTTGTTGGATCAACCGTCAGAATCGCCATCCATCGCCCCGCAGGCTCGATCGCCACGCTGATATTTTGCAGGTTTGGGGCAAATTCAAGGATGGGTTGAAAGTCTGACTTCAGTGGTGTTTGATCCGTTGAGGCGAGGGAGGGAATGAGTCCGATCGATCGCTGGGTCATCACAAAGCAGCCCTGCGATCGGGGAAAAACTGCCTGAATCGGGGGGTGAGTTGTCACCGTTTGTGGTTTTGCAACCGGAAAATCCGCCAGTATAGGAGTTGATTTCAGCACTAACCCCGCCGTTGCATCTGGCTCAAAGATGCGGAGTGAAATCTGCGATTCTGCCACTCCATAAAGATAGGTGGATGGCGTAGCTGCTTGCAGTTGAACAGGCTGTGCGGCTAACTTTGTCAGGGGAGCTTCCAGAAATTCTTGGTGTTGGGAGCGTAAGGGCAGCGTAAAAACTGAAATCGGCTGTAAAAGTGGATGATCAGACATCTGGCGATCGAGCCAGGAACCAGACCCTTCCGTTGTGGCGATCAATTGCAGGGCAGCCAGCATTTCCTTCGCGGAACGAAAGCGACGAGCGGATAGTTTTTGCAGAGCAGTCAACAGAAACGAATGCCAGATCGCTGGAATGGTATCGGGAATCTGCACCGGACGATTCAGGTGCGCCGACATTAACTCCGTGGGTGTGCCAGAGAAAGGACGATAGCCAGCCAGTAACTCAAACAGAAGAATCCCCACTGCATACAAATCAGAAGTGAGTGAGTATTGGCCATAAAACCGCTCTGGAGCCATATAAGCCGGAGAACCAGTATTACCAGCATCCTGCTCGTTGAGTTCCTGACTGAGGCGAGCAATCCCAAAATCGGAAATGCGGGCAATCCATCCCGTCGGAGTTACACTGAGCAGAATATTTTCTGGCTTAATATCACAGTGAACGACTCCGCGCTGATGGGCATGCTCCAGCCCTGCCAGAATATCGGCAACCAGCTTCAAACTCTGCGATCGATTCAGGTAAACATCCTCCATCATCAAGCTGCGCAGGGTTCCCCCCTCACAGTAGTCCATCACCAGACACCGACCAGATGCAGTTTGCTCCAGAGCCTGACAGGTGACGATGTTGGGATGCTGTAAACTCAGTAAGATCCGCAGTTCCCGCAGAAACTTGTGGGTAGGAAAACGCTGTCGTTCCAGGCTTTTCAGCGCGACTAACTTACCCGTCCGTCGATGTACCGCACAAAAGACGCGGCCAAACTGCCCTTGCCCAACCAGACCGAGGAGCCGATACTTTGAATGCTTTAACTCAGTTCCCAGGTAGCTTGACACGATGGGGGGAGGGATGGGAGCGGCAGTTGGAGATACTGGCAGCAGATGGAAAGCCCAAACTGTGAAGGCACTGAAGCCAAAATCAATGATTCTGGAACAACAGAGCCCATCCTGATTGACTTTTCACCGTCTTGTAGAGTCCAAACCGGAAAGTAGACTTACTGACACAATTCTCGCATGATCGCGTCATGATCCAGGTTGGTCACCATCGTTTCAGCCGCCTCTAAACGTTTGGGAAGTCCCAGAACAAAATGATTACACTCTGCCTGTAGGGATTCACAAGTAGTCTGAATGCAGTGTAGATCGCGCCCAGTGATATGGCTAAAAAAGGCAGATAGCACTCCTGCCTCCAGATAGCACACAGGATGCTTCCAGTTTGGAGCCAGTTTGGCAAAGGGAGAATTCCAGGTTTTAACCACCAGGAAACCTCGATGCTGGTAGGTTTGATCAATATCCAATTTACCCCAGCCATGGGTAATCCAGCACTGCTGCAAGCTTTGCAAAAACTCGACCATCGCCATATCCGCCGTTGACACATTGTAATAATCCGTCAACTGCTCACAAAAACGGGTGTAGAAGCTTCTACCCCACCAGCGACCACAATTAAACAGCACCAGACGGGTAGCTTGCCCAGTTTCCTTATCCAGGCCGGAGTAAATCGCTTGAATCAAGGTTTCTGGTAAAGCCAGGAGCCGATCGCCCTGACGATTTTCCAGCAAGCCCATTTCCAGATCGCCCCGGACATAGGCATCAACGGCAAAGTAGTTACCGGGAATTCGGTTATCAACAAGTAAATCAGCGACGGAGATCATAGGTAGGGAGTGGGGAGTAGGGAGTAGAGAGTGGGGAATGGGGAGTGGGGAGTGGGGAGTGGGAGCGTGTTTGTCAGACGGCAGGAAACTGGAGCTTACCAGTGGGCTTACCAGCCGATTGCAGCACCGTTGACTGATTCGGTCGCAGTCGGAGAACTTTGAGCACTATAGACGAGCTTAAGCATAGGGGTGAGGTGGCGCATTTGTGAGGCTCCCAGCACTTCCGTTAGCCGCTGGTTGAGTAAGCGATGGAGCAGATGATCAATTTTTTCAGTGTTATACACCTTGGCAGCCTGGCTGACCCAATCGAGAAATCGCTTTTTGACTAAAGTTTCATCATTGAGCAACATTCCCATGCTGCAATAGCGCAACATCAACAGAGCATTTTTGATACAGCGTTCCAGACTATCCTGGTTTTCCTGGGGCAGTTGGGATTGCAATTGATCCGCAACCCATTGCATAATTTCGAGTTCTCGATCGCGCAAGTTGCGATACGTTTCCAATCGCTCTGGAAGTGACTCGACATATTGAGTGACACACTGTAGCTCCTCCGGTTTGAGGTAGCGAGCTTCAGCATTGTCAAAAATCTGATCGATCGTTGGATGCATAGTTAGAAAGGGTTAGGGGTGAGGGGTGGGGTAGGGAGTCAGGGGCAGGGGAAGGAGTCAGGGGTGGGGGAAGGAAGGAGAGGTGGAAAGCGTTTAACCTCAGTCCACTGCTTTGCAGAAGCAAGCTACAGTCCTCAGTCCTCCCTCAGCCCTCCCCTTAAAACAGGTCTGAAAAGTCTTCCAGGGTGAAGGCATCGACGGGGTTTTGGGGAGTGGATGGCTCAGGGGGTAGGGCTGCGATCGCATTACCATCCCAATCGATCGCGGTGAAAAATTGCTTGACCGTCAGCGACAGGCTCAGAGACTGTTGCCCGTTGGATGAAGTTTGGCGGAGTTGTTGGACTTCGGGAGGATTGTCGTTCCAGTTGAAGTTGCTAAAGAATTGCCGAACGGATTGCTGCATCCAGGGGCGATCGGCATCGGAGGACTTTGAGCCGTTCGTGTGGGGTAAAACCATGCTGGTCATCGCAATACATCTCCTGTCCGCAGTCGTTTTTCAATGTCTCTGGCGGTTGCCCCTTCATTCATCCAGAAAGCGGCTGCATCAATGCGATCCTGTCCACCGAGCAAGAATTTGCAGTAGGTTTCACCCATCGAGTAACACTGAATTTCAATGCAGCTCAATTGTTTCTTGACCAGTTCCGTAAAAAAGCCTGCAAACAAGCCGGCATAGAGATAACAAACGGGTTTACCCACATCGCCTAACGTCCGCGCTACCGCAGAGTCGAAGATGTTGATAAACATAAATCCCTGCTTCCGATCGCCCATATCCACTTCCCAGCGACCCCAGCCCTGCGATGTGAAGGGCCACCACCAGGTTTCTAACAGGAATAGCAGATTGGTTTGGCGTACGCCGCGATCGAATTCTTTTTCAAACCACTTTTCAAAGAAGAAGGCATCTTTCTGGCCCCATTCACAGCCGATCGTATACATGGTGGCGGCTGAAGCTTCGCCCACTTCTTCTTCCAGACCTTCTACTAAACCAATGATGAAATCTTCTGTGGTCAAAATGTTCTGGCTACCGTTCCAGTCCACAATGGTTCCTTTCTCAGGATCAAACTGAAAAAAATCTCGGAATCCGTAATGATTATGTTTTTTAGGATTTTTCCGTTGAGCAGGATGGGAAAGTTCGGGTACAGTTGCCATAGTTTTTCTCTTGACACATTCCAGAAGGGTTTGAAGTAGAAGCCAGAGCAGAGATGAATGACTAAAGATGAATTGCCGCAGTGAATCAATCACCAGCAGTATGCGTAGATATCAGCGAACCAGAGAATTAATCGATTAAACAATTGGATTGGCAGAATTGGCAGGATTAGCAGACCAGATCATTGGCAAACCCAAATATCTTGATTGACTGACAAAAGTTGTGTGCCCTCACCCCCAACCCCTCGCCCTTTGGGAGAGGGGAGCGATTCACTTTTCCAGTTCCCTCTCCCCTCGGGAGAGGGCTAGGGTGAGGGCTTGCAGGGTCTTGACTGAGAAGTTTTGTCAGTCAACCAGCCAAATATCCGCAATCTGCTCAAACATAGGCTGAGTTCACCCAATCATTCAGCTCAATGCGCCCAAATTCAAACGCCGAGCCGTTAGTTGGTTCAGGTGGCTCCATCAGGCAAGAACGCTAGCAGGACGTTCCACAATTAACATAATCATAATGCCCTGCTTTCTCCGCAAATAATTCACTGATTTAAAGTTCGTTAAATAGTTTGAGTACCGGGATGAGAGCGTGTAGAGTCAGAATTAAACAAAATTAGACGATCGCTCTGTAACTCCTTTTGATTTGTCTCTGCAATTTGAATATTCCCAAAGTTCTGCTTGATTTAACGCATTTTTTGCCTCAAGGTCATTCAGCCTCGATCCTGAAACAAAACTTCTTTGTTTTTAATTTTCCTTGATTTGAAATGACGCGATCGTTTGTCTGAATTGCCCTAACTGGATTGCCCTAACTGGATTGCCCTAACTAAAGGTTGAGGCAGGCTGTTCAATCCGTTGGGGAGCGACCCCCAATTCTGTCAGGATTTCCTGAGCAGCTTGTTCGGCCGTTTCACAGGCTCCATTCATATAGCCCTGAGAACCGATCGAACAATGTTCCCCAGCAAACCAGATGTTGCCCACCCGCTCAATTTCCGCTCCCCCAAATTTTGTCCATTGTCCAGGCAGATAACAGGCATAGGATCCTAATGCATAGGGATGGGAAGCCCAAATGGCTCGGAGGGGAGCACCCCGATCGGTCTGGCTGATGGCTGGAAAAATCACGTCCAGGTCATTGAGAAAAGCCTGAGCCAAATGCTCTGGATCCCTGGTTCCCAGCTTTAATCCCCCCCGGCCCCTCGTAAATCCGTCAACCAGCCTCCGGGGCCTTCAGAGTAGCGGGCACTTTCCCAGGTATTTTGAAACTCCATATCCGTATAGATAGAGATAGTAGACCCATAGCGAGTCCGCCAGATCCGTTCCTGGAAAGGGATAGCTAGCTTACTGCTGGTGCCATAACCCAATTCAGCAATCGCCGCTCGCTTCACTGGAGGCAAATCGATCGCCAGTTCAACCTGACGAAGCAGGGTAAACGGAACCGTTAGAACAATTCGATCGTAAATTCGCTCTGTGCTGGTGCTGCCACTACGAAGGCTGACTTGATAGCGATCGATTGCGGTTTGGCGAATTGACTCCAGAGCAGTATGGGTTTCAATGGCTGAATCGAGACGTTCTGCCAAACGCTGGGGAATCAACTCGTTACCGCCAACGACGTGATATCGTTCATCACTGATGCCGTAGGTGCTCCACTGTCCGGCTTCTGCCCCAATCAAAAACAGCAGATTCAAGCAGGATTGGGCATCTGCATCCAGTCCATATTCGGTGATATAGGCAACCCGCACTAACTGTTCAACGATGGGATGAACGGGAGTCAGGGAAAGATATTCTGCCAGAGATAGGCGATCGAGCTGGGCAGCCGCAGGATTGGAATCTCGATAGGTCAAGTTCCATTGGCTGAGGCGTTCAATATCTTTAGCAATTCGGTGGGCTAAGGGTGTAAATTCAACTGCCACCCAGCGATGGTCAATTTTTCGTCCCTGGAAGTAGAGGATTTCTGACTCTAAGCCCTCATCAGCCGCCCGCAGATCTGCCATTTCTAACCCCAGTTCCGCCGCCAGCGATCGAACCGCTGTGTGATGGGTGTCAATAAACTCTCCGCCCAGTTCTGCCACTCCTGGATTCTCAGCAGGCTTGGTGACACTCCGCAACCGGCCACCCACCCGCGGACTGGCTTCAATCACATCGACTGCAACTCCAGCCTGACTCAGCCGATACGCTGCGGTTAATCCTGCAATCCCTGCCCCTACGATCAATACCTTCGAGTCTGTGCCGCGATCGAATCCTGTGACGTTCCTTTGTCCTGAACCTGAAACCGAAACGACACCCGCCGCAGGCTTGAACGGATTCAGAGTTGCAACACTGGCTAGCCCCATTCCTCCTAAAACCTGTCGGCGCGACACAATCCTTTGCCCGAAAGGAGCACCATATCCTGCCCCATATCGCTCCACAGCTTCATCCAGGGAGCACTGAGTCGCCGCTGAAAGAGACACGATACGATAGGCACGGCGCAATAAATTCGTGAGAGTCTGTTTAGCCATATGGGTGATTAGCCACGAAGAGGAAGCGGGTTCATGCCTTGGTTTGTCAAAATTGAAAAGGGAATTGTTGATAAGTCCACATTTGATCAGTTTGTGCCTGCCCACCAAGCCTATGTTAAACGCCTGATTGCCGAGGGGCGTGAGGCTAAAACGGGTTACTGGGGCGAGTTCGGCGGCGGTATGCTGCTGTTTAAAGCGGCAAACCTGGAGGAAGCAAAGGCGATCGTTGTCCAGGATCCTTTGATTCAAAACGGCTGTGTAGACTATCAACTGCACGAATGGTGCATTGTCGTTGAGTAAAGGAGAAAACAAGATGGGCGACAGCAGCGACGGCTACAAAATCATTGCTGATAATCGTCAGGCAAGATTTCAGTACGAAATTCTGGAAACCTACGAGGCGGGCATCGAGCTAAGAGGGACAGAGGTGAAATCCATCCGTCAGGGAAAGGTTAACCTGCGGGATGGCTATGCCCTGATTCGCAATGAAGAGGCCTGGCTCCACAATGTTCATATTTCCCCCCACGACACGGCCGGACAAATTTTTAACCACGACCCCCGCCGCACCCGCAAACTCCTGCTCCATGCCCAGGAAATTCGCAAGCTGATTGGCCAGGTTGAGCAAAAAGGACTCACTTTGATTCCACTCAAACTTTTCCTGAAGCGAGGTTGGGTCAAAGTAACGATCGGGCTGGCACGCGGGAAGAAGCTCCACGATAAACGGGAAGACCTGAAGCGGAAGCAGGCGAACCGTGAAATTGAGCGAGCTATGAAGAATTACTAGCCCGATCGATCGGGTTAAAAACGCAAATTTGTTACGAAATGTTGCAGAGGACTGCCTGTTCATGTTATGTTTCTTTACATAACGATCTTGGGGTCATCCTAAAAGCATTGCACAGCAAAGGGGTTTAGCTGTTGTAAAGGATGTTCCGTAGGTATCGGGTTATCTCCTCCCAACACAGCGAGTCTAGTCAGCCCCTTCTTGAGGCTGACTTTTCTTTAGCCTTTTAGTCTTTAGGTTTTAGTCTTTAGCGTTTTGGGAGATCTGAGACACGATTGCTCCAGGGATTGCTCCAGGGATAGTTCCAGCCAGGTGCAAATGCTGGGTCAGGCATCCCGGCAACGAATGCCAGCTTCTTGCCAGCTTCTTCCCGATCGCCCCCATGCCCATTTGAAAGGATGGTTAGAAGATAGATAAAACAAAATCTTTAACGTGAAATCTTTGACCAAACCTGGCCGTAGACTCAACCGCGTGATAAGTTAGTGAATGGCGCAGATATACAGATGCTTCAGCCCTACAGTTTCACTCACACATTTTCCGTTTCAGTGTCGAATGCTTCCGTGAAAAAAGTTGACAGGCTCATTGGGCGATTGCGTCAGTTCTCTCCTTCTCAAGGTACAGTGTTGAGTCGAGAGGGTTGTGTAGCATTTATATGTACGTTTATTAAGTTGTATTCTCAGAGTTGGTTGACGATTCGCCGTGCTTACTATGGATTTTTGAGTGAGCTTTCCATTATCCTTGACCAGCATTTAATCCACCGTTTTGAAACGTTTTGTTTTTGAGCCTCTGGAGGTATCTTTTCATGTCCATCCGTCTGTACGTAGGCAATCTGCCTAAGGAATTGGAACGTCAGGAATTGGAAGCCGTCTTTTCTGAATTTGATGAGAGTGTTTCCACTAAAGTCATCACCGATCGTAGAACGGGCAAGTGTCGGGGATTTGGGTTTGTCACCGTTAAAAACGATGAACAGGCTGACCAATTGATCGAAAAGTTCAACGGCTACATGTTCAAAGACAGTCCTTTGAAGATTGAAAAGGCCCTGCCCCGTGCCAAAGGGAAGGGTGAAGAGGGAGCGGAACAGACTGCTTCATCCAATGCGGGGAGCAGCCCTTCCAGCAGTCGTCGGAACAATAAGAGCAAGTCTCGGAAGTCTTCTGGCGGTGGCGGTGATTCAGATGCCGTTCAACCCGATCCTCGTTGGGCTCAGGATCTAGAGAAGTTAAAGCAACTTCTAGCCACTCAAACGGCCAATTCCTAGTGTCACCCGCTTAGAGAGGGATGGTTTGAAAACTGTCCTTTCGTGCTTCCTTGCACCTACCCATGAGGTACTTAATGATTGCTGTCGTGAAGTATCCCTGTTGTAGGTGCTTTGTGTTTGCTGGGTACGTTGCAGCGAATTCCCTAGCCTGATACCGATTCAAATCGTTTGCACGGCAGATAGATTGCCTGTAGGAGCGTACTGCTGTGCGCCCTGACCGAGACGTGCAATTTCTGCCGATCAAATTGGTATGAAAAAGTAGGGTGGGCATTGCCTACCCAAACGCGGTCGCTTTGTCCGTTGAAGCATTGGGGAAGATGGCCACTCTACGAAATTCTATTCATTTTGCATTGCCTGTTGCCGGGTAATTCAATTACCATTTCTAACGCAAAATGGCTTCTAGCAAGGGTTCAGCACCATAGCGAATTGCATCTGTACAGGGCAGTCCGGTTTCTAACTGGGCCTGTTCGATCGCCTGTTGAGCTTCCAGGTCATTGAGATGAAAGGTGTTCAGGGCGATGCCAACAACCTTAGTGGGCGCGAAGGAACCCCCGGCGGCGGCAACCATTTCATAGACCTGAATCGCTTTGGTGAGGGATGGAATAGGGACGTGGGAAAAATTATGGATGTGGGTTTGTCCAGCTCGATGGGACAGGATCAGGTGGGTAGGCTGAGAACCACGAATCAGGGGGAGCGTTGCCGTAGAAGCTGGATTCATCAGCGATCCCTGACCCTCGACATACAGGACATCGTGATCATAGCCATAGCGCATCAACACTTGCTCCACTGCACCAGCAGCAAAATCAATTCGCACAGCATCCAGGGGAATTCCATCATGCCCCAGCATTAGAGCCGTCTGCCCGGTGGCTAAAAAGCGCGATCGCAAGCCTCGCTTCAGCGTGGCGTAATGCAGTTCCAGCCCGGTAGACATCTTGCCAATGCTCATGTCTGTGCCCACGCAGAGCACTCGCAAACAGGGTAGCGATCGGGCCATGCCGCTGCCCACCGTCAGTCCAGCCGGTTCCTGACGAATATCCCAGATCCACTGGTTGGGTTTTTGATTCTGGTTCAGTAAATTCTGAAGCTCCGGATCGGCTCCCATGGGCGTATGCAGGCCATTCATTACCGACAGACCCGATGCCACGGACTGTTTAATTTCCTGCCACCATGCCTCCGGTAAGCCCCCCCCAGAGGGGGCAATGCCGATCGCCAATACATCGGGCTGATAGGACAGAGCATCGACCACAGAAGCTACAATCGGCACATCTCGCTGAATTCCGGTGAGTTTGGGGAGGGATTGCCCGGCACAGTCCTGATCGATCACGGCAACGATCGGATTCTCACCATAGCGCAACAGCGAAATTCCAGTTTTCCCCTTCGAGCTTTGGGTTCCTTCGTGAAGCAAAATAGCAAGGCGATCGGATGGCTGCAACATATAGTAATGAGATTCGGAACGAGCTTTCTCATCCTAATGTCAACCGACTTCACCCTACAATCGCTATCCCTGCTTTTCACACACCCATTTCCAGAGGGGATGGCTCTTGCCCTGCCGCCGGATCTGTAGTACTTGCTCCTCCAGACGTTGAACGTACTCTTGGGGCATTCCCCAGAGAATATTGCGACTTTGCCACACCAGAATGGCGATCGTCATGGCAATGCAGAGAATTAGCCCTAACGCAGGCAAGCGATTGTACACGATGGTGTAGCGAACTGCCGTCCAGGTAAAGTAATCCCGCCACAGGGCAAACTCCGATCGCAACGCCCAGAGGCTCATCGGCGCAACAAACACCCAGAGGGCCACCACAAACATCCATCGGCTATAAACCGTAAAGTGATGGAGCCGCTGAACCTGCTGTTGAAAAATTGGATCTTTGGCAATGGTTTCTGTACCCTGTGCCGTATCGAAGTTTGAAACCTCATCCGGACTGGCAGGATGAAAGTTGGGTTGATGGGGAGGGGGGTTCCGTCGATCGTCGAAGTCGGTCATGCCAATGGTTAAGAAAAACGGGAAATGAACGATATGGCAGGCAGGTCAGGTTAGGGGGATGCGGCAAAATAACCTACCCGTTAGGAGCACACTGCTGTGCGCCCTGACAGCCGATTTTTTCAAAAATTGGGATGCCATTGGATTGCAGATCCCTAAGTTGATTAGGTTAATGGATCAGATTGCTACTCCAGGGTAACTGTTCTTAAAGTAACTGTTCTTAAAGTAACCGGTCTTTCCCAGAGTAGCTGTTCTTTCAGGGGAGTGATATCATCCCAAGCAAAGTTTATTGAACAGTGGTGCAGTCCGGTCTACTATCTTAGTACAATTGCACCAGTCTCCCAGGGAAGCAGCATGAGCATTGAGCAAACAGATCAACTAATTCGACTGGTTTTAAATTCACTACTGCTCGTTCTGATCTGCGTTGCAGTGGTAAATGGATTGCTCATGCGGCAGACTGCTTTTGCCAATCGTCTGCGGCAGACCCAAAAAGAGTATCTGGAATTGCTGGATGGAGGACTGTTCAGAAACGATCGCCGGATGCAGCTTAAGGGTCAGCTTCGACAGTTGCGGTATCACTATCGTGTGGCCCATGCCAGCCTGCTCACCGCCCACTACGCCCTCTTGCTATGTATGACCAGTACGGTGGTGGTGGCGTTCAGGATGCTGCTTCCATCCAACTGGCTCATTTACGCAGCCCTGGTTTTGTTTGTGCTGGGGACGATCGTACTGCTGTTCAGTATCGGACTGACCCTACTGGATGTCTACGCCACCAATCATTCCCTGGGAGAAGAAATTACCTGGATACTTCGCCTGGGAGCGATCGAAACTGGCTCTAGCCGCATTTCAGCCAAACCTACTTCACCCCAGAATGGATCATTGCCTTTGGCAGGTCATAGACCATCACGGCAACGGCAGCGGGTTCACCGTCAACTCAACCGAACTGCGAATTAGCCCGCGGCAGTGCTAAGGAAGGGGAATCTCGATCGGCTCAAATTGTCCCGTGCCGAACTGAATTTGCCCATCATCAATGGCGACTAGCTCCATCCGAATCCCAGCAGTATAGGCATCGTCGGCTGCAACGGCTTGAATTTCCAGCGCACCCCGATATTCTCGAATCTGGTCGATGAACTCGAGCGCCGTTTCCCGACGATTATCCGTAATTTCGATCGAATCAGCAAAAATTCCGGCTTGCCGGGCCCGAAATTGTGCAGCGGCAATCAACAATAGGATCCGTTCAGCCAATTCCTGATCGGTCATCGTTGTGGCATCAATCACCGTAGCGGTTACCACATCTCCCCGCTCAAACACTAACTGGTTAGGAGCCGTCGAAAAATACACGTTAATACAGGCATCTCCCGCCAGCAGACACGGTTCTCCAACAACGTAGTTTCCCGCCGCTTGCACCCGAATGACGTAATCCCGCCCGTCACCAATCTGGTTGATCACCTGCTCCACTTCTGCATTAGTAATTTGGATCACCTGCTCGTCCAGCTCTCCGGCCCCGGCAAGACCCGTTGAATCGCTACCCGGTTGGCTTGCTGCAATAACCGTTCAACCGCTTGAGGCGCAGCATTGGGATTGACAATTCGCACGACTCCAGAGGCCAGGGTTTGGTTGCGCAGCAGGGCGACATTCCCCTGCCGGAGAGCCTGAAATTCTCGCTCCAGGACTTGGATCTCTTGCGTCAGAAACACATACTGGTTTTCCAACTGGCGCAACTCTTCCTCGCGCTGCAAAATTGCCTGATCTCGCGCGGCAATTTCTAGATCGCGGGCGGCAATTTGTTCCCTCACTTCATCTCGCTGCCGGATCAGTTCCTGGCGATCGGACTGAAGCTGTTCAATTTCAGAGCGCAGGGTCAGGGCCTGGGTTGAAATGGTCGCCAGGAGGGATTGGGCTTGCTGGAATCGTCCCTGGACTTGCTGAAGCTGTTCCTGGGTATTCCCTAGCTCTGCCTCCGTTTCCGCCTGGCGAGTAATTGACTCCTGCAACGACTCATTAATATCCTCCAGCCGCTCCTGGGCAGTCATTTGTTCCTGGCGGGCACTGGCTAGCTCATCCTCAATTTCTTCTTTTTCAGAAGCAATTTGATCCAATTCCTGACGGGCATCGGACAGATCTCGCTGAATATTTTCCAGTTCAAATACACCCGTTCGCAGTTGATCGCTCACCAAAAACAGTAGGGCGAACGTAGAGGCAGAAATAACCGTTCCTGTGAGAATGGTAATCAGAGTTGCCGTCTGGCGAGGCCGCAGGTTAAACAAACTCAGGCGAGCTTTACCCACGCGCATGCCAATGCGATCGCCCGCAGTGGCAATCACCCCTCCTAACACCAAAATCGCTGCAATCAAGACCAGCCCAGTGGTCATCGTCAGTTATAAAAAGTCCAGTTCCAGCCTACTATCAGCAACCCGATTTGCGCCATTCGTAATTGACTTTCTGCTGGGTTTTTAGCACATTCGCTAAAACAGTAGCCCCAGGTTCAATCAACCGCTAAAATTCAAATCTTGTCCCTGCTTACCTATTCTCGCTGATCGACAGGTGATTTAAATTGCCCCTGTAAGCAGGCAAACCACGGCAGCCAAAAACTGCAACCCTGCATCCTTTCTCTTTTATCTTGCATCTTTTCCTCCTTGAACGTTCCTCCTTCATCCTTACCCATGAAACTCCTCTGCCTCAGTAACGGCCACGGCGAAGACACGATCGCCCTTCGCATTCTTCAAGCCCTCCAAACTCAATCCGCCCAAGAGATCGAGATTGCAGCCCTACCGATCGTGGGAGCGGGTCATGCCTATGTAAATCAGGGCATCCCGTTAGCTGGCCCAGCCAAACCCATGCCCTCTGGCGGCTTTATCTATATGGATCGCCAGCAATTATTGAGAGATCTCAAAGGGGGGCTGCTTTCCCTGACGCGGGCACAACTGCAAACGGTGCGATCGCGGCCAGAGCAGGTTGGAGCATATTAGCTGTCGGCGACATTGTGCCGCTGTTGTTTGCCTGGTGGAGTGGGGCAACCTATGCCTTTGTGGGAACGGCAAAATCAGAATATTACCTGCGGGATGAACGGGGGCAACTGCCTCGGCAATCCTGGTTTGACCGCATGGAAGGTTGGTCGGGGTCGGATTACCTGCCCTGGGAACGCTGGTTGATGCGGCATCGACGGTGCAAGGCCGTATTTCCAAGGGATCAGCTCACGGCCAGTACGCTGAAGCGATGGCACATTCCAGCCATCAGTATGGGAAATCCGATGATGGATGGGCTTGACCCAACGGGGATTGATTTCAATCTGGCGGCCGATCGGGCGACTGCTGAAGAAAGGGAACGACCGCTGACGTTTGTGCTGCTGCCCGGTTCCCGCCCACCCGAAGCCTATCGGAATTGGCAATTACTGTTCCAGGCAGTGTCGGCCTTGGTGGCGGCCTTTGCTAACAAACAACGGCTGCTGTTTTTGGGTGCGATCGCTCCGGGGCTGGATCTGGCTCCCTTCCAGCAAGATTTGAAAGCTTCTGGATGGTGGACTGCTCCGCAAACCGCAACAGAGCCAACCTTTCAGACCTTTCACCAGCTTGAGGCTACCCTGATTCTGACGCAACACGCCTTCAGCGATTGTTTACATCAAGCAGATTTTGCGATCGCCATGGCTGGAACGGCCACGGAACAGTTTGTCGGATTGGGTAAACCTGCCATTACCTTACCGGGACAGGGCCCCCAGTTCACAGCTAAATTTGCTGAAGCTCAAACTCGCCTCTTAGGCCCCTCGGTCACGCTAGTAGAACATCCACCGGCCGTTGTGGCAGCCGTTCAGTCCTTATTAAACGACCCCGATCGTCTTCAGGAGATTGCTGAAAATGGCCACAGACGGATGGGGGAAGCGGGTGCTGCTCGCCGAATTGCGGAACAGTTGCGATTGATATTTGGATAATCGATATTTGGATGAGGGTCTTTGACTGTGCGGGCAAGATGCCCACCCCACAAGAATTTCAGCACATCCCGGTCAGGGTGCACAGCAGTGCGCCCCTACAGGCAATCTATCTGCCGTGCAAACGATTTGAATCGGTATAACTTTGCATCCTAAGTTGCACGGTAAGTAGTTGTCATGGTGAATAATTGTCACGGTAAATACTTTTGCACAACGATCCAACCCGTTAGAGAGACGATCGCAAATCCGACAAACAGCACGATGTTCGTACCAATGTGGAGCCATCGGGCCCAGAGACGTTGTGGGCTGATTTGAGCAGCACTCCAGGCAGACAGCAGCGTTAAATCAACCACCACTAATCCCGCAGGCAGATGAACTGAATGCCCCAAATTGCCGTAGTGACCGATCGTGCCCACCAGCCCGATCCCCAGCAACAGCAGCACCAGAACGACCATCGTACTGCCGATAACATAGTGAAACGGTCGAAGCCATTTGGGACGGGGTTGACTGGATTGACGGGCAACAAACATCCAACCACCTGTAATCGCCAGAAGAAAATAGGCTGCGATCGATAGACCCATTGACCAGGCTGCAATTCGCCAGAGCCATAGAAAAGAAGGAAGGTTCACAGAGCCAATGCAGATAAAGGGAGCATTTTGCCTAGTTTAAGCTTCTTTAGGAACCACCAGCAAAGTTGAATGACTGGTTGAATGATTAAAAGGGTACTGATCGACTCCAGGAGTGCTCACAGCTAGAGTTTTACCTTGGACGGAACGAAAGATCCGCTGGTTCAAATCCAGTCATCCTGATTTTTTACCCCATGTAATAATTAATCAGCGGGTTTGAGAGTTAATTTCACTTTTCCCACAGAAGCCTTATGTCTGGCAGCTTTGGGGCTTTAAGATATGGAGGAAAGCGCAGGACACGGGGAATGCATCTCCTTGGCTGAGACAGGATAAATGGGATGAGGTTTATGGGAACAAGGTTAGTACCTTTGATTTCAGAGCGGGAAATTGCGGCTGCGGTGAAGCGGTTGGCGCAGCAAATTGATCGAGACTATACCGATCGCTCTCCCATTGTGGTTGGGGTTTTGAAGGGGTCGTTTGTGTTTTTATCGGACTTGATTCGGCAGATGCAAACACCGATTTGCTGTATTGAGCTACTGCGGTTGTCCAGCTATGGTTCAGAAACCACTAGTTCTGGAACCGTCAAAGTGCTAATGGGTCTCTCGGAGGGGGCATTGGCGAACAAGGATGTGATTTTGGTGGAAGACATTGTGGACACGGGGTTATCTACTACGACGGCCCTGGAACTGTTGCAGGAGCAGGAGCCTGCTTCTCTGACGCTTTGTAGTTTGTTGGATAAACCCGATCGCCGCCGGATGCCAGTGGAGATCGATTATTTGGGGATTACGATTCCCGATCGATATATTGTGGGATATGGATTAGATATGGATGAACAATATCGCCAGCTTCCGGCAATTTATGCCGTGGAGGCAGAAGGATGAAGGGATGGATTCCAGATCAGGACGTGCTGAACCAGACAAGTATCGAACTTGACATATCAGACGATCGAGTCAACATACTCTGGGATGGATAGTCATTAACCTGTACAAAAACGGCTGTTATCAGTCGATCGCCAACCCTGTTTAAGCCCCCTAGCCCATCAAAAAAGGGGAACCGAACCCAAAAAGGTTTGAAGTCCCCCTTCTCATGGGAAATTTCGAGGAATTTTGCGATGCACAGGTGGTGCGAACGAATACAGGGAGGTGTTGCCGTAAATGTCAATTCATTTCGGTCTACCGATCGATCGACTGATTATTGCTGAGTCGGCTATTTAAGTGGAGTAAAAGAATTAATGCATCCGTTGATGATGGGTTCGTTGAGTTGGGTTACGTATCAACAGCGTCTTCAAGAGGGAAACGCGATCGTTTTAATTCCGTGTGGTGCATTGGAACAACATGGGCCCCATTTGCCCCTGGGAACAGATGCATTATTGAGTACGTCAGTCGCGCAAGCTGTTGCAGAACAGATCAATGGTCTTGTCGCGCCGACCTTTAGCTATGGTTATAAATCTCAACCAAAGTCAGGCGGAGGGCAGAGTTTTCCGGGTACAACGAGTTTGGATGGCAGCAGTTTAATTCACCTAATGCGGGATGTGGTCAGGGAACTGGCGCGTCAGGGTGTGACGCAGATTGGGGTGGTGAATGGTCACTATGAAAATCAGTGGTTTCTCACCGAAGGAATTGAGCTGGCAATCCGCGAGATGGGAAACGATTCTGGCTTGCGGGTGATGCGACTGGAGTATTGGGATTTTCTCACCCAGGACATTTTGGACAAAGTATTTCCTGATGGGTTTCCGGGTTTTGCCCTAGAACACGCAGCGGTGATTGAAACTTCCCTGATGATTCACTATCATCCCAACTTGGTTCACCTGAATTTGATCCCAGACATTCCGCCTACCGATTTCCCGCCCTACGATCTGTTCCCCCAGTGTCCAGAATGGGTTCATCCATCTGGCGTTCTGTCTTCTGCAAAATCTGCCAGTGCTGAAAAGGGAAAACTGATGGCAGAGCATATTACGACGGGAATTGCTGCTGCTATTCAGCAAGCGTTTCCGCCCATTAGTCCATCCGATCGTTCGTTTTCCATCTTCAGTCATCCATCGCAGCGTTCTTCTCAATCAACTTGTTGATCGGCTTAACAGATCATCTTCATGGATGAGATGAGATACTTTCCGATCGTCGGGACTATAAACTGCTAGATTCAGTTTGAATTCAGTTTAGATTCAGCTATCAGTCTCATTTTCAATCCTGAATCGATCGCCCAGATCTGATCAATCGCAGACTCTATTTCATCCTTTCGTCATCTTTTTATCCTCCTCATGTAATCAAATGTCAGATCCAGATATCCCCCCCATTCAACCGATTAGCGGCACCATTCTGCCTCGCTATGCCGGAGCTTCCACCTTTGCTCGATTGCCCGAACTGCGAGATGTCTCTCACTGCGATGTGGCGATCGTCGGCATTCCATTTGACGCAGGCACTAGCTTTCGTCCAGGGGCACGGTTTGGGCCACAGGCGATTCGTCAGGCTTCCCGCAATCTCCGCACCCAGTATCATCCAGCCTATGATGTAGAACCGTTCAGGGTGCAGCAAGTTGCTGATGCGGGAGATATGGCTTGCAATCCGTTTCATATTAATGAGGCGATTCGTCAGATTGAAACGGCGGCAACAGAACTACTGGAACAGGTTGGGGCGATCGTCAGTTTGGGGGGAGATCATACCATTGCCTATCCCCTGCTGAAGGCGATCAATCAACGCTATGGGCCCGTTGCCCTCGTCCATTTCGATGCACACCTGGATACCTGGGATACCTACTTTGGCGCACCCTACACCCACGGCACCCCCTTTCGGCGAGCGGCAGAGGAAGGACTGTTTCTGGAGTCTGCCTCCATGCACGTGGGGATTGGGGCCCCCTTTACAGCCGTCAGGATTTCACGAGGGATGCCGAACTGGGATTTCGGATTGTGCATTGTGATGAGTTTGAGACGATCGGGATTGCAGGCGTAGTGGAACGGATTCGAGAACGGGTTGGGGATTGCCCGCTGTATTTGTCGATCGATGTGGATGTGCTGGATCCGGCCCATGCCCCCGGAACGGGAACGCCTGAACTGGCAGGAATGACCAGTCGGGAACTACTGGGGGTGTTGCGGGGGTTGGCGGGATTGTCCTTGATTTCAGCGGATGTGGTGGAGGTGGCTCCAGCCTATGACCATGCAGAAATTACATCATTGGCGGCGGCGACGGTGGCCTATGAGTTGATTAATTTACTGGCGTTGAGTCCTAAGCTGAAGGGATAGCTGTAAGGGCACACAGCAGTGCGCCCCTGCTGGGTTATCATCTTTCCGCACATCCCTAAGGGGAAGTTGGGAGGGGTTAAATGGGTAGCACTAAAAGGTGAAATCGGGTTTAGAGGCTACCGCATGGTGCGATATTCAGTGCTGATGGACATGAATACAGCGGGATCGGGTGCCGGTAAGAGGGGACTCCAGCTTTCAATGCGGCGGAAGTTCTTGAGATAGAGATCGTGAATCGTGGCACGAACCACTTCTTTAGAACCAAAGATGATAATCCGAACACGCTCTCGTCCAGCACTCGGATCAGCATCATCTCCAAAGGCAGGACGATCGAACAGGTTGAAATCACCTGTCATAGGAATTCTCCTTGTATGGGTTAGGGATTGTGGAATCAGAAGAAACCCACCAACCCGGTTGTCCCCCACATTCGACCACCGCAAAGCCAGGGATAGGAGGTGTTCAACAAAAGCGTTAAACTAATCCAAGCCCGACGGACAGCCACGGTCGTCTGTGGGGTTAGAGGTATGTTGTAGTAGGCGCTACTTCATACCTCGCCAGGTTGCTGGGGCCAGGCTACTGCGACACGCATTGATCACGCATAGATGTAGCCATAAATTAAGACATTACCAGATCGATCGCCCCAGTCAAGTGTTCTGTTGTACAAATTTACTGGAGTTGAGCGTCGGGAGCCAGGAGTCGGGAGGCGGGAGGCGGAAGAACCGGAAAAGAAAGAAAGCGATCGCTGTTTCAGATTAAGACAGTGAGACTTGAGATGAGTGTCTGGCTTTGATTCGGAGAGTTGGACGATCGGTGAATTCAAGGGTTCATGCTGAATCAACGAGAGCGGCGATGATCGGTTATTACGGAATTTTGCTCCGCACAGCACAACTTGTTTGACATTCCTTCTATCTCTGGGTAGATTATCATTGTTAAGGGCATAATCGAAAATTCACTAGAGTTTTTGAGAGTCAAAACCCCTGACGGGATTCTCGGATAGGGGATTAGGTCAACTCCTATTGAGGCAATATTTAGTTTTAGTAGAAAATTTTTTAGTCGGAAATACAGTTAATTGCTGATCAGAGAAATACGGTATTTTTAAGTTCCGTTAAGTTTACTTAATCCGACTGAAATTAATAGCCATAAACGTTAAATTAGCACCTGTCTACATGAAGTCTTAACTATCCTGTAAGTAAAGCTCTAGTGGCTGGCTTGACCTCCACTAGCCCCATCTCCGCACAACCCCTGACCTTTTCAGCTTGTGAGCAACGGAACTATTTGTGCACGACAAGAAATCCTTTAACGGGTCAAACTTCCTTCGGAATGCGGGAGAGACAGGCTCTCTCATACAGGCGTTTAACTGGTCAAATACGCCCCTGGGGCCCATAGAACAGTGGCCTCAGAATCTCAGGGTATCCCTGCAAATTTTGCTCTCCTCCAGATTTCCGATGCAGATTTTATGGGGAGCGGAGTATATTCAGTTTTATAACGATGCCTATATTCCCATTGCCGGAGACAAACACCCCACGGGTTTGGGGCAGCGAGCAGCAGAGTGCTGGCAGGAAGTATGGGATTTTTCAGGGCCATTACTCGATCGCGTCATGGCAACGGGGGAAGCCACCTGGTCTGAAGATCAACCCCTGATCCTCCATCGCAACGGTCGGCCAGATGAGGGATATTTTACGTTTTCCTATACGCCGATCTGGAATGAATCGGGAGAGGTTGCAGGCATTTTTATTGCGGTCAATGAAACCACTCAAAAAATTCTGGGACAGCGGCGAGAACAGGCTTTACGGGCAGAAGCTCAGGCGGCTACAGCGAATTTAGAAAATGTTTTGTTCAGCATCAGCGATGAGTTTATGATGTTTGACTCCAACTGGTGCTTTACCTACATCAACGATCGCGCCGTTACCGCCCTGGAGAAAACGCGCCAGGAATTGATCGGGCAATCAATCTGGGAGATCTATCCAGGGGCGATTGGTACGCCCTTCTACAAGGGACTTCAGCAAGCCGTCAACACTCAGCAAGCCACCAGTTTCGAGTATTTTTGTCCCGGAGAAGGACGCTGGTTGGAAAACCGGGTCTATCCTTTTGATCAGGGCGTATCGCTGCTACGAGTTGATATTACGCCACGCAAGCAGATTGAAATGGCCTTGCAGAACAGCGAGCAACGGTTGCAGTTGGCCTTGCAGGGAGCAGACTGTGGCACCTGGGACTATGACCTGATCAGCCAGACCCTGACCTGGTCAAACCGATGCAGAAGTATGTTTGGTATCGATCCAGCGGTTGAGATGAGCTACGCTGTCTTTTCCCAGGCGATTCATCCTGACGATCGAGAACGGGTTCATCAAGCGGTTGAAGCGGCAATCACGCAGGGGCAAGAGTACGACGTAGAGATGCGAACCCTGTGGCCCAATGGCACGGTGCGCTGGGTGCGATCGATGGGGCGGGTTTATTGTACTGAAGCGGGTGCCCCCTACCGGATGGCTGGCGTTGCTTTCGATATTTCTAACCTGAAGCAAACGGAAATGGCCCTGCGCGAAAGTGAGGAACGCTATCGGGTACTGGCGGAAGTCATGCCCCACATGGTCTGGATGGCCGATCGCACGGGTGTACAGTTCTGGAACCAACGCTGGTATGACTACATCGGTGTTCAGAAAGATGACCCGAACGTTGAATTGATGGGGTTAGGCTCAACTCAGTTTGTCCATCCTGATGATCAGGAACAGACGCTAGCATGCTGGCAGCAAGCCCTGGAAACGGGGGAAGGATTTCAAGCTGAACAGCGGATTCGTCGCCATGATGGAGTCTATCGCTGGTTTTTGAATCGTGGATTACCCGTTCAAGACAGCAGTGGTCGGGTCACTCGTTGGGTGGGTACTGTCACCGATATTGATGATCAGAAGCAGTTGGAAACCGAACGGGCCCGGCTGTTGGAACAGGAACGGGTGGCACGGGAAGCCGCAGAAAATGCTAATCGGATCAAAGATGAGTTTCTGGCGGTGTTATCCCACGAGTTGCGATCGCCCCTCAATCCCATTCTGGGCTGGGCCAAACTGCTCCAGATGGGGAAACTGGATGCCGCCAGAACTGCCTATGCCCTGGAAACGATCGAGCGGAATGCCAAACTTCAGGCGCAACTGATTGACGACCTGCTGGATGTCTCGCGGATTTTGCGAGGTAAGCTGGTTCTGGATCATCATCCCCTCTCGCTGGTCAGCGTGATTCAGGATGCCCTGGAGACAGTTCGATCCATCAGTGAAGCGAAGGGAATTCGGGTGCAAACCCGGTTTGATCCAGCCCCATTGCAAATGGTAGGGGATGTCAATCGGCTCAAACAGGTGGTCTGGAATTTACTGTCGAATGCAGTCAAGTTTACGCCCCAGGGGGGACAGGTCACGGTTCGGTTGGACTATGGAGAAGACTTTGCCCAAATTCAGGTCAGCGATACAGGGAAAGGGATTCATGCAGATTTTCTCCCCTATGTGTTCGATCGGTTTCGTCAGGCAGACAGCACAACGACACGGGTTTTTGGCGGGTTAGGACTGGGGTTGGCGATCGCCCATCAAATCGTTGAGATGCACGGGGGCACGATTCAGGCGGATAGTGCTGGGGAAGGGCAGGGAGCCACCTTTACCGTCCGGTTTCCCTTAATTTTTGATCCCGTCGAGTCGCCGCTGCCGGACAGTTCAGCGCAGCTCTCTACCGATCTGAAAGGGATTCATGTCTTGGTAGTTGAGGATGATGCAGACAGCCGCGATTTAATTGCCATTATGCTTGAACAATTTGGCGCAACGGTGACGAGCGTATCCTCAGCCGCGGCTGCGATGACTGCCCTGTCTCAGAGCAAACCTGATATTCTTGTCAGTGATATTGGCATGAGTGAAATGGATGGCTATATGCTGATGCAGCAAGTGCGGGAAGTCACCAATACTAGCCAGATTCCGGCGATCGCCCTGACCTCTTACACGAGCGAAGCCGATCAACAGAAAGCCCTCTCCGTGGGATTTCAACGGCATCTGTCCAAACCTTTGGAGCCAACCCAGCTAGTCGAGGCGATTTCAGCATTGGTGCAGTCCCATCCTAAAGCTGAATAAGGAGCTGAGAATAAAAGGCAATCGCTAACCCCTATGCAGCCACTCCGGATTTATGACATTGATGGCACGATTACCGTTTCAGGTCATGACTTGTGGTATCTGGTGACGCGATCGCTGTCTGCTGATCCGGATTCCTTCGATCGAGCCGTTGCAGCCTGGAAAGCAGATTTAAAGCGGGGAGCCTGTCCCTATGAATCATCCAGGTCGATGATGCAAAAAGGAATTGATTGGATTGAGCAAATTTACGATAAACGACATATTAAAAACCGTGCCAGGGAATTGGCTCATGCCATTATTCAGAACAACAATTACTATCCAGATGCAATTCAACACATCACAGCTTCGATCGAGGCAGGCTTTCAAGTGGTATTCTCAACGACGAATTATCACGAAGGAGCTGAGGCGGTTTTAGAGATACTCGTTGAACATCACCTGATGAAAGCCCACTATATCGATCGAATCATCTGTTCCGGTTCGATGATTGACTGGAAAACGCGATCGATTCTCCATTTCAATATGGCAGAAGATAAAATCGCTGGTATTTCCAGGATATTATCTATTCCAATCGCCGAACTGCCAAAACACACGGATTCAGCCTATGGTGATGATCCAGCCGGAAATGACTCAGGAATTTTGTCGTTGGGCAAAAGAGCCTTTGTGATTGCAAACCCCAAAAATTTGGAGGTGGCTCTCCCAGAGACAATAATCCGGACATCCTGGGAAGATATTCTGAGGCATCATTTCTAGCAACCGCAAGTGCTGACTTAGTTCTTTACAGTAGCGAATTCAGACAATGAACATCCGATCGATCGCAGAAAACGATATAGAAAAAATTACCGAAATCTATAATTGGTATATCCTGAATACGCCAATCACATTTGAGGTAGAAGCCATTCATGCTCTAGAAATGAAGCAGCGGGTTCAGGAGAAGCTTCAGAAGTATGATTGGTTGGTGGCAGAAGTCAACCAGGAGATTGTTGGGTATGCCTACTATGGCGCATTTCATCCTCGATCGGCGTATAGTCACACAGTAGAATCAACAATTTACCTGAAACAAGACCAGATCAGGAAAGGGTTTGGTCAGCTTTTGTATCGTGAATTAATTCGATCGGCAACCGAAAAAGGATTTAGAGAACTCATTGCATTGATTGCATTACCGAATCAGGGAAGCATCACCTTACATCAAAAGCTCGGATTTTCAGAAAGTGGCGTTCTGAAGAAAGTAGGATTCAAATTTGAACAATATATTGATGTGGGAATTTGGCAAAAGTCGCTGCTGTGATTTGTATCAATGATTTGTATCAATTTCTCCCACCCGGTTCTCAACTAGAATTAACGCAACTGATTGTAAAGAATGGGAATGTAGAATAAGGTTCAGAATGGTGGGCATACTTTAGGCAACAATATACAGGGTCGTAGGTGCTACGGTCATGACAAAACGGCAATTCTTTTCCCTCGAACAGGATTTCCCAGAAGGCTGGGAAAATACGCCAGAGCCTGTCAAACGGTGGGTGGAATCTCTGATTGCCGATCTGTTAACCGAAAATGAGAGCCAATGGATTCGGCGCGAACTGGAGCGGCAAATCAGTGAAAATACGCCCTCCGAAAATGAATCCCGCTACCTCCAGGTGATTCAGTCCCAAACAGACTTAATTTTGCGATCGCTGCCTGATACCACCATTACCTTTGCCAACCGTGCCCTCTGTCTGGCCCTGGGACGTACCCTGGATGAAGTGGTTGGGATGCAATGGAGTCGTTTTGTCCCGCTGGAAGAGCTAGAAACGGTTCACCAGAAGATTGCTGCCCTGACTCCAGAAGCCCCAACTTTTGAGAATGTCAATCAGGACTACCGGGCAGAGGGTCAGATTGGCTGGACTCAGTGGATTAGTTTGGGTATTTTTGACTCCCAGGGGCAATTGGTTGAAATCCAGTCCGTTGGGCGAGATATTACTGCACTCAAAGAGAAAATTCTGCGGGAACAGGCCCTCAATCGCGTCCTGCAAGCCATCCGCAACTCCCTGGAACTGGATACCATTTTTGCCACTGCGACAGCCGAAACGGCTCAACTCTTCGGGAAAATGGACTGTTATGTCGTGAGATATCTGCCAGAGCTGAGTCTTTGGCGGTATGTTGCAGAATTTCACCACCATCCCGATACCCCCTCCAGGATTGGGTTTGAGATTTCTGATCTCAACAATTCCCTGACTGACCAATTGAAGCAGTTTCAGCAGGTCAGGATTGCAGATACATCCCAGATTAATGATTCAGCGAATCGAGAAGTTGCCCAGACGATACCCGGAGCCTGGTTGCTGATTCCGTTAGTGGTTGAAGAAACGCTGTGGGGTTGCTTTGGCGTGGCTACCTCCCAAAGCCCCTTTACCTGGACTGAGAATCAGGTGGAGTTAGCGCAATTTGTTGCCGATCAGCTGGCGATCGCCATTCAGCAAGCCAATCTTTATCGCCAGGTACAACTGGAACTGGAGGAGCGTTGTCGGGTGGAAGTTGCACTGCGAGAAAGCGAAGCCCGATTTCAGAATATGGCAGCCAATGTGCCGGGCGCAATTTTTCGTTATCTGCTCCGCCCAGATGGGACAGATGGTGTGCTGTACATGAGTCCGGGCTGTTCTCGCCTGTGGGAAGTCAATGCTGAGGCTGTGGTGGCAGATGCCAGCATTCTTTGGCAAATGATCCATCCAGAGGATCTTCCCGCCATGTATGAATCGGTGATGGAGTCAGCGCGAACCCTACAACCCTGGGCCTATGTCTGGCGGATTAGAACCCCATCAGGGCAGGAGAAATGGCTGGAAGCAGCAGGGAGACCGATTCAACAACCTAACGGTGATGTCCTCTGGGATACGTTGATTCTGGATGTCAGCGATCGCAAACAGGCAGAAGCGTCCATGCGCGAGAGTGAAATGCGCTATCGGTTACTCGCCGAAAATATGAACGACCTGGTGTGTCTGCACGACTTACGGGGACGATATCTCTATGTCAGTCCATCCTGCGAAACGCTCCTGGGCTATCGCTATGAAGAAATGCTGGGACAGGATCCCTACAGTTTCTTCCATCCTGACGATTGCGATCGGATTCGCCAGGAATCCCACATTACAGCAATCAGCGGCAAACCCGTACCGATCACCTATCGAATGCGGCAAAAGTCGGGGAATTACATCTGGTTTGAAACCCTGACGCGACCGATTCTAGATGCCGCCGGAGAAGTGATTCAACTGCAAACCACATCGCGGGATGTCACGGAGCGGGTTCGAGTCCAACAACAGCTTAAGCATGATGCCCTGCACGATTCCCTGACCGGATTGCCCAATCGCCATCTCCTCATGGAACGGTTGGAATTAGCCATCCATCGCGCCCATCGCCTGGACGGGTATCACTTCGCAGTTTTATTTCTGGATCTCGATCGCTTCAAGGTGGTTAACGATAGCCTGGGGCATTTAGCCGGAGATCAGTTGCTGATTGCGATCGCCCACAAGCTGAGATCTATTCTCCGTAGCGTCGATCTGGCGGCCCGTTGGGGCGGTGATGAGTTTGTGATTCTGCTGGAAGAAGTAGACATTCAGGAAGCAGTTCGGCCACAGAACGGATTTTTGCCGCCCTCCAAACGCCATTGATGCTGGAAGGGCGAGAGGTTTATACGACTTGCAGTATTGGTGTCGTGTTGGGTTCCAGAGACTATACTCAAGCTGCCCATCTGTTGCGAAATGCGGATATTGCCATGTATCGAGCCAAGAATCAGGGCAAGGCACGGTACGAGATCTTCGGTGCGGAAATGCATACTCAGGCCCTACGTCGTCTGCATTTAGAAAATGACCTGCGCCGCGCCATTGAACATCAAGAATTTATCCTCCACTATCAACCGATCGTGATGCTGGACACCGGAAATCTGGTAGGGTTTGAAGCCCTGATCCGCTGGCAGCAACCGACTCAGGGGCTAAAATATCCAGGAGACTTCATTTCAGTCGCTGAAGAAACTGGACTAATCACGCCGTTAGATTATTGGGGACTGTGGACTGCTTGTCATCAGATTGTGGCATGGCAGACGGATTTTCCTGAGTATGCGAATTTGAAGATCAGCGTGAATCTTTCAGCGCAGGATTTACGACAGTCTGATCTCCTGGCAGAAGTCGATCGAATTCTGTCTGACACGCGCTTACCCGGACGGTATTTATCCTTAGAAATCACGGAAAGTATGCTGATCGAAGATATTGAATTTACCATTGATTTACTCAGACAGTTGCAAGAACGAGAGATTCAAATTAGCATTGATGACTTTGGCACGGGTTATTCATCTTTAAATTATCTCCACCGTTTACCCGTTGATTATCTCAAAGTCGATCGCTCTTTCGTTCAGCAAATTCAAGAGGATACTCGCAAACATCAAATTGTCGAAACCATTGCTGCCCTGAGTCAACAGCTAGAACTCGATGCGATCGCGGAGGGCATTGAAACCCCACAACAGCTAGAACGGTTGCGTGCTCTGGGCTACCAGTTGGGGCAGGGTTATCTGTTCTCGCAGGCGTTGAGTCGGGAGGCGGTGGAAATGGGTTTGAAGCATCGGGAATGGGCGATCGAGGAGCAGTAAGCGGGAGCGATCGGAAGAGGCAGATGTTTCATTCTTTTTAATTCTTTAAAACTCAGATGGGATTCAGCCGCTCTGAGATACCGTAAATGTATCTTCGTATAGTGCCCTGGTTGACTGACAAATCTTTTTTGTAGGTTGGGTTGAGCATAGCGAAACCCAACAGGTTCAGTGATTTGCGTTGGGTTTCGTCCCTCAACCCAACCTACGAATTTTCAGGGTTTCAGGAGTTTTGTCAGTCAACCAGGCATAGTGCCTCACCTATCCCTCAGTGGAGAAATGCCATGATGAGCCAATTACCCAACAGTATTTCCCGTCCCGCCTGGCGGCAACTGATCGAGTGGATTGCTGATCCGATCGAATTTCAGAGCCGATACAGACGTATGTATGGAGATGTTTTTACCGTGCGGCTGGGCCGACTGGGATCTTTTGTGCTTATCGGCAGTCCGCAGGTCATTCAGGAAATCTTCCACCAGGATGCCAAATTTATGGTTGGGCGCGGCAATGCTCTGGCAGGACCGCTACTGGGTCAAAATTCTCTATTGCTCATGGATGGCGATCGTCACCGACGAGAACGAAAGTTGCTCATGCCTTCTTTTCATGGAGAAAGACTGCAAACCTACGCCAACCAAATCGGTCAGATTACAGAACAGGTGGCCAGCCAGTGGCAAATCGGTCAACCGTTTGTCGCTCGCACCACCATGCAGCAGATTAGCCTGGAGGTGATTTTACAGATTGTGTTTGGCTTGAGTGAAGGGGAACGGTATCACCAACTGAAATCGCTCCTGGTGGATTGGACGAATATGACGGATTCTCCCCTGCGCTCCAGTATGCTGTTCTTTCCGGTGCTGCAACGGGATTTGGGAACCTGGACTCCCTGGGGACGGATGAAGCAGCGACAGCGACAAATTCATGATTTGCTGCAAGCAGAAATTGTGGAGCGCAAAGCCAAGGGGCAGGCAGAAAAAACCGATATCTTGAGCCTGATGATGGCCGCACGGGATGAACAGGGGCAAGCGATGACCGATGCCGAATTGCGGGATGAACTGCTAACGCTCCTATTTGCCGGACATGAAACCTCTGCAACCACTCTTGCCTGGGCGTTTTATCAAATTCATAATCAGCCAGAGGTTTTGGCAAAATTGCTCCAGGAGTTGGACAGTTTAGGGGAATTACCCCCCATCAAAATCGCTCAATTGCCTTACCTGACCGCCGTTTGCCAGGAGACGCTGCGGATGTATCCTGTGATTCCCGCCATTTTCCCCCGCATTACCCAGTCACCGATGAAAATTGCCGCATACCAATTTGATGCTGAAACGGTTTTACTGCCCTCGATCTATCTTGTCCATTACCGGGAAGATTTGTATCCCGATGCTCACCAATTTCAGCCAGAACGGTTCCTGACGCGGCAATACTCGCCTTCTGAGTATTTACCGTTTGGGGGTGGCAATCGCCGCTGCCTGGGGTACGCCTTAGCTCAGTTAGAAATCAAGCTGGTTCTGGCGACCATTTTATCCCGGTATCAACTGGCCTTAGCCGAGAATCAAACCGTTAAACTCCAACGTCGGGGATTTACGCTGGCTCCAAGTGGCGGAGTGCGGATGGTTGTGCAAGCGAAACGAAGCCGGCCGCTGCTCAACCCGCTTACACGAAATCTGTAACTTCAGGCACGCCACGACTGACTTTTCTCCCCAGAAAAACCGCTCCAAACCCCGTCAGGTACATCAACAAGCTATAAACAGCGGCAGGCACAGCCATATCTGCATCATTGAGCAAACCTGCGGTGATGGCGATCGCCAGGGTTCCATTTTGAATACCCACTTCAATGGCAAGACAGATCTGTTGCGGCAAAGGTAACTGAAACAGCTTGCCTGCCCCAAATCCGGTCAGCATTGCCAGGAGGTTGAGTAAGAGGACACCCATTCCTACCTGCACCAGGAATTGGGGAAGCTGACTCCCTTCGCGCAGCAGCAACAGTCCAATAATTAACCCCAGCAGACCGATCGCCAGACGACTCATCTGCTTTTCCAGGCGACGGGCGGTAGTGGGAAACTGCCGCCGAATCAGCATGCCGATCGCAATGGGCAACAGCGTAATCAGAAAAATTTGCAGCATGGTCTGACCGATGGGCAGGGAAATGGCCGCGGTTTGTCCCAGAAAATGCTGAAGGGCTAGATTGCTAATAATCGGAATCGTAAAGATAGTGATGATGCTGTTGATGGCGGTCAGGGTGACGGATAGAGCCACATCGCCCCTGGCCAGATAGGTCATAAGATTGGAGGAAGGGCCACCCGGACAAACTGCCAGCACGATTAAACCAACGGCGATCGCAGGCTGCATGGGAACGATCAGGGTAATGAGGGCCCCAATCAACGGTAAGAGCAAGACTTGACAGAGGATCCCCACTGTTACTGCTTTGGGATAGCGAGTGATTCGCTGAAAGTCTTGGGGAACCAAACTTAACCCCATTCCCAGCATGACAATGGCCAGGGCTAAGGGGAGCAAAACGGCGGTAAATAGGTTGCTCTGCATCGGTGGTAAAGATGGATAACGGGAGGAAATCTACAGGAATGTTTGCCATTCAACAGGCAGTCCTGAGACATTATAAGGGGATAGTCAAGTGAGTTCAGTCGATTGACTTGTCTCATATCTTGCAGCTTTCCCAATCCCCCGCCCTCGAATCAATTCGGGGCTAATTGCTGAAGTCCGTTTAAACGGACTAAAACCCTTGGCAGAGAAGGCTTTCAACCCATTTCAATGGGTTTGAGCCATTAGCCCGCAATTCATTGCAGGGCGGGTGGGAGAACCCGGTGCAAGATCTAAATTGTGCTATCGCATGACTCGATATTCGGTGCTGATAGACATGAACACAGTGGGATCGGGAGTCGGTAAGAGGGGACTCCAGCTTTCGATGCGGCGGAAGTTTTTCAGATAAAGATCGTGAATGGTGGCACGAACCACTTCTTTAGAACCAAAGATGATAATCCGAACACGCTCTCGTCCTGCACTCGGATCAGCATCATCTCCAAAGGCAGGACGATCGAACAGGTTGAAATCACCTGTCATAGGAATTCTCCTTGTATGGGTTAGGGATTGTGGAATCAGAAGAAACCCACCAACCCGGTTTTCCCCCACATTCGACCATCGCAAAGCCAGGGATAGGAGGTGTTCAACAAAAGCGTTAAACTAATCCAAGCCCGACGGACAGCTACGGTCGTCTGTGGGGTTAGAGGTATGTTGTAGCTCGCGACTACTTCATACCTCGCCAGGTTGTTGGGGGCCAGGCTACTGCGACACGCATTGATCACGCACTATGTAGCCATAAATTAAGACATTACCAGATCGATCGCCCCAGTCAAGTGTTCTGTTGTACAAATTTACTGGAGTCGGGAGTCGGGAGAATAGGGAAAGAGTAGGAGCGATCGCAGTCCTCAGTGAAGTTGCTACACTGCTTAAAAGCGATATTTCAAAAACGATATTTGCTGCAACTAACCCCTTTCTCTTTTTCATCTCTCCCCATGACCACACCCACCGAATACGCCACGCGCCGCGAACACCTGATGTCCAAAATTGGCAAAGGCACTGCCATCTTTCGGAGTGCGCCCACGGCCGTAATGCACAACGATGTGGAGTATAACTTCCGGCAGGATAGCGACTTCTTTTACCTGACGGGCTTCAACGAACCTAACGCCGTGGCAGTGCTGGCTCCCCACCACGAAGAACATCGATTTGTCCTGTTCGTGCAGCCAAAGGATCTGGAAAAAGAAACCTGGACGGGGTATCGAGTCGGGGTAGATGAGGCAAAGGAACGGTTTGGAGCTGATGCCGTTTACCCGATCGAAGAACTGAGCGAGAAACTGCCGCAATACTTAGAAAAAGCCGATCGAATTTACTACAAACTGGGGCGCGATCAGGGCTTTGATCACACGATTTTGCAGCACTGGCAAAAGTTGATGGCGGTTTATCCTAAAAAGGGAATCGGCCCAACGGCCCTGGAAAATCCCTCGCCCATCCTGCATCCGATGCGGCAGATCAAATCTGAACAGGAACTCGAACGAATGCGGAAAGCAGCCGCCATTGCGGTAGAAGCCCACAATCGGGCGCGGCAATTTGCCCAGGCAGGCCGCTATGAGTATGAAGTGCAGGCAGAAATTGAACATACCTTTCGCCTCCAGGGAGCGATGGGGCCCGCCTATCCATCGATCGTTGCCTCTGGAGCTAATGCCTGTGTGCTGCACTACACCGAAAACACGCGGCAAATGCAGGATGGCGATCTGTTGTTGATCGATGCGGGTTGTGCCTACGACTACTACAACTCTGACATCACCCGGACTTTTCCGATCGGCGGTCAGTTTTCACCCGAACAAAAGGCGATTTATCAGATTGTGCTGGAAGCCCAACGACAGACGATCGCCCAAGTGCATCCTGGCAATCCCTATAATCAAACCCACGATACGGCAGTGCGGGTAATTGTCGAAGGATTAATGGATCTGGGACTGCTTCAGGGAGACATTGAGGAAATCATTAAAGAGGAGAAGTACAAACCGTTTTATATGCACCGCACTGGCCACTGGCTGGGTCTGGATGTCCACGATGTAGGTGTCTATCAGCACGGAGAAACGCCGCACAATTTAGAACCGGGTCAGGTGTTAACCGTCGAACCTGGAATTTACATTTCACCCTACATTAAACCCGTTGAAGGTCAACCGGAAGTAGATCCTCGCTGGCACGGCATCGGCATTCGG
The DNA here is from genome assembly GCF_048077055.1 of Egbenema bharatensis FJBBOT/2019. Taxonomy (NCBI): domain Bacteria; kingdom Bacillati; phylum Cyanobacteriota; class Cyanophyceae; order Oculatellales; family Oculatellaceae; genus Egbenema; species Egbenema bharatensis. The sequence continues at coordinate 3,126,261 of NZ_CP182236.1, forward strand.
ATTGAGGATGATGTTCTGGTTACGGCTGCTGGCCATGAGATATTGACGGCTGGTGTGCCAAAGGCGATCGAGGAGTTGGAGGAGTAAAGTGGTGGAATGGGCGGGCAGGATGCCCACCCCACAAGAGTTAGTAGATCTAAAATGGGTTCGTTTCACAGTGAACCCTGGGGTTGATCCCCCTAAATCCCCCTTAAAAAGGGGGACTTTGAGTTCGGTTCCCCCCTTTTTTAAGGGGGGTAGGGGGGATCTAACTTGTTCAAAGGCACAACAGACCACTTTTCAAACACCCTCTTACCGCACCAGAACCGTCATGTATTTTCCGGTGGCAAAGGGAGCCGGAATGATCGGGGTGAACTGAACTCTGTCGGTGGCAATCCGTCGCACATAAAATTCGTTCATGGTGAAGATGACCTGATCGCGCGTACCGATAATCCAAATTTGTACCCGATCATCTTGGGCGACGGGCAGCAGTTCGTTGAACTCTGAAGACATATTTAGTTCCTCGCTGATGCGTATTAAGGGAAGAAAAGCTTAAGGTGTGGGGAGTGCCGAGAAGACAGCCCCCAAACATCGTCGTTCATCAGCAGGGCAGCCGAAAATAGACAGCGTGATCTACAATCAGACAGCCTGACTTTCTGGTTCGTGCAGAAGTTAGGTTAGCTGGTTAGGGTTGTTTGCGGCTTCCCTAATCAGCGCCGCACCTCACCTTAAGCGGGTTTGGTTCACTGGCTCCTTCTGGGTAGAAACAACCAGCATCGCAACAGCATAGCGGATACGTTTGGCAAACACAAGCGTATTCAGCTACTTTTTTGGAAGTCATGGTTGAGCCAGGACAGGGATTCAGAAGTAGGGGGAACAGCTACCACGCGATCATGAACCACTGAATCAAAGCCCCAAACGCTTGAGCGCATCTCTGGCCGCTGCTTTCTCCGCCTCCTGCTTCCGCCGCCCTTGCCCTTGCCCATAGGTCTGCTGCTTGACCTGAACGATCGCGGTAAATTCTTTCGCATGGTCAGGCCCGATTTCACGGATAACTTCATACTGCGGATTCACACCTATCGTTGCTAATGCCCAGGCTTGAAACTGACTTTTAGGATTGTCAGACGGAGAATCAGTGCAAGAATAGTTTTGGTAATAGTTGTCGAACAAAGGTTCAACAAAATCTTGTACGGCAGCGATATCAGAATCGGTATCTAAAAAATACGCACCCACGATCGCTTCAAAGGTACTGCTCAACAGGTTGGCATTGTGCCGCCCCCCCTCCTGTTCTGCCCCTCGCCCCAGCTTGATCTGGCTGCCCAATCCCAGCATTTCGGCAAATTGCGCTAACTGCCGCTCATCAACCAGGCTCGATCGCATTGCCGATAGCTGTCCTTCTGGTTTTTCGGGAAACTTCTTGTATAAATATTCACCACTGAGAAAATTTAGAATGGCATCGCCCAAAAATTCCAGACGTTCATTGTGTTCTCGCACGGCAGGATGTTCGTTCACATAGGAGCGATGGGTCAGAGCTAATTCTAATAAACTGCGATCGTGAAAGCGCGGCAGTTGAAAGGATGGATTCATGATGCTGGATAAAGGTGCTGGATAAATTCGTCCGAAGTTTCACTATACTTAAATTCGCTTAAACATATGTACTGAGTTAGTTACGGAAGTTCATCAAAAATTTATTGTTTTTTTAAGTTTTCTAAGAAAGCTGGGAATACTGAGCGTACTGTGGCATCTTTAGTTCATAGGGTGTGGGCGTATAGCTCGGATTTTACGGAAGTTCTGAGCTGGTTGTTACGTTGTTTCATTTAGCGGTTTTTACTGAGTTGACTCAAGCTAGTACCCAATCTAGCAATCGTTAGTGGGCACTGCCTGACTCCCAACTCGCAACAGTTCTCAGTGGTTTACTTGCATTACGCTTTGCACGTGAACCAGTCATTCATTTGTTCCCTGAAGTTTGCTTCTACCTATTGAATCTGCTATGAAAACGAATACCTTTGCGGCTGCGCCTTCGCCAACTTCCCTACATCCAGAACAAATTATCGATCGCATTTTGTCCTCTGGAAAAATTACTGCTGCCGATCGCGCCTGGTTCCTGACTGCAACTCGTTCTAATGCAACGCTAACCACCCAACAACTGGCTCAAATTCAGCAGGTGTTCGATCGGCTACGAATGGGTCTTCTCAAGGTCGTTGACTAACTCAGTTCTTGTGGCTCATCTTCGAGTCCTTTACCGACTGAACGTACTCCACCACGATCGGTGTCAGGTTTTGGATGAGTTGAGTGATCACAGCACGATCGAACTCACTCCAGGTGCGCGGATGATCAAACAGGCAGGGCTGTAAAATTCCCCAGAGTTTCCCCCCATCGCTTAAATGGGCATGGATCAGGGCCCGATGGCCAAAATTTTCTCGTTCAAATTCTCGGTTCAGCACCGTGGGACTGGCTGTTTCGATATCCTCGACAAAGATAGAAGGTTCAGTGCGCAAAGCAGCCGCAAACATGGGATCATCCTCTTCCCAGTTCTCTTCCAATTCCCATCCGGCTGTGGTTAAGTCGGGAAATTCGGGTTTGCGTCGCCAGCAGAAGTTGCGATAGATTCGCGTGTCAGGATGACGCACCACTAAAAAGCAGCGATCGGTGTTTAATACCTGACTAATTTCTGGCAAAAGTGCTTCAAACAACGATTCTGGCTGATGGTGTAGAGAGAAAATGGTTTGCAGGGAATCAGGCAGAGAATTCATTCCAGGCTTAATTGAGTTTGATATTGAACTTCTGGATTTTAACGTAAAGGCAATTTTCATGTAGATTGCGTGAAGCGGCATATCCTCAACTTTAAGTTGAATAAAATTTAGAGTAACGATGGTTGAATGACACTAATACAAGTAGTTTTGCATCACTGATGTTGTCCTTAAATTATTTTCGCCCTAAAAAAATAGGATATCTCGCGCTTATTCTATTACTGACTGCGCTATTGCTGATTCTCGGAAACATAGGATTAAAATCTTCGATTTCCTCACAATCCATCCATCACACTTTTTACGTTGCAACCATTGGCAATGATACCAATGACGGTTCGCTGATGCATCCTTGGGCAACGGTTTCTCATGCCACACAGGTCTTAAAGGCGGGCGATACCCTCTATATCCGTGAAGGCACCTACCCCCTCAGTGAACCCGTTCAAGCAAAATATTCTGGCACGGCAAGAGCCTGGATTACTTACCGTGCTTTTCCAGGAGAACGGGTGATTTTGGATGCTGAGGCTGTGCCTGTTGCCCCACCTTCCGGACAGCCTCCCTATGCCCACGATCAGGGAGCTTTTCAGCTAGAGAATGTTGGATATATCAGGGTACAAAATCTAGAAATCATCAACTCTCATAACTCTGGAATAACCGTTAGAAACAGCCATCACATTGCACTTTATAATAATACGATTAAAAACACATTTTCGCCGGGGATTGGCCTGTGGAATAGCCAGCATCAAAAAGTAATTGGTAACACCGTTATTAATGCTAATGATCCTGAAATGGCTGGGTTTTCCAATAATTTTCCAGAACCTCCGCACGAAGCGATTTCTTTGGGAAGTGTTGAGAACTTTGAGGTTGCGTTCAATTTATTGCAGGATGGCAAGAAAGAGGGAATTGATATTAAAGAAGAGAGTAAGTTTGGCACAGTTCATCACAATCATATCCACCATATGTTGCGGCAAGGGTTATATGTCGATAGTTGGTATGGGCAACTGAAAGACGTGGAACTTTACAATAATGTTGTCCATGATTGCCAGAGCGCGGGATTTGCCCTGTCAGTGGAGGGAGGAGCGATCGCCAAGCAGATTCGATTTCACCATAACTTGCTCTACGACAACTGGGGAACCGGAATTTTCTTCTCCCGCTGGGGAAACGATGGACTGCGCCAAAATATTGAGATTGAAAACAACACCGTTTATCACAATGGCTATGGTGAACCAAGTTCTGGCAAGGACTTTTATTGGCTGACTGGAGGGCTGTATCTATTCTCAGATCATCTGCAAAATGTTCAAATCAAGCACAATATTTTTAGCGAAAATACAGGATTTCAAATCGGATATAGCGATCGCTATCTAGATCACAACAGCACTATTGAAGAAAGCCTGGCTCAAAAAAATATTGCGATCGAGACAAATTTAATTTTTGGGGCAAATAGTAGTACCCAACCGATTTACGCAGGCTGGACAGATAACTATGCTCACATTTACGGCACCAACGGGGATTTTCCACTGCTGAAGCAACCTGAATTTGTCGATCCTGAGATGGGTAACTTCTACCTACAACCTGCTTTTCTCCGCGCTCTGGATTCCGCTTCACCCGAATCCCCCCCAGTGACCATCGGTGCCTTTCCCGCTTCTGAGCCGCCCGATCTATGGTGGCAGGACAATTTCCCACCGCAATTCCTGGATGAACCAGCAGCTCGCACCTTCAGGCAACGCTTGCCCCATTTTGCTCAACCCGCTTGATCCATCCTCAAATCTTAATACGCTATTCTTGATACGCTATAAAAGCTATTTCGATCGCAGAAGCCCGTGTTTTTTAGTGTTGTCATTCCCACTTACAATCGTCAGCCCATTCTAGAAAAGTGCCTGCGGGCATTGGAAACCCAGCAGTTGAGTCCGGCTACCCAGGTGGAAGGCTATGAAGTGGTGGTGGTGGATGATGGATCAACGGATGGCACTGTTCCCTGGCTGAAGCAAGCAGCAGCGGAGTTTCCCCACGTTCAGTTGTTTGAGCAAAACCATCTCGGCCCGGCAGCAGCTCGGAATCTGGGGGTGGAATGCGCCAGGGGCGACACGATCATTTTTATTGATAGCGACCTGGTGGTGACAAACACTTTTCTACAAGCCCATGCGGATGCTCTGACTCAGGGACAAAAAACCCTGGGAACCGATCGCCTCTTCACCTACGGCAGCGTCATCAACACCTGCAACTTTGAGCATCCCACCTCTGAACCGTACAAGCTGACGGACTTTTCAGCGGCTTACTTTGCGACGGGAAATGTGGCGATCGATCGCAAGTGGCTGGAACAGGCAGGACTGTTTGATACCCGTTTTCAGCTCTATGGTTGGGAGGATCTGGAGTTGGGGGTGCGGCTGAAGCAGTTGGGTCTGACGTTGATTAAGTGCCCGGAGGCGGTGGGTTATCACTGGCATCCTCCCTTTTCCCTGGCGCAGATGGATAACCTGATCGACAAGGAAATTCAGCGGGGACGGATGGGGGTGTTGTTTTACCAGAAGCATCCCACCTGGAATGTGCGAATGATGATTCAAATGACCTGGATTCATCGCATCTTGTGGGGGGTGCTGTCTTTGGGCGGCTTGCTGAACGAACGCACGATGGCTCCCCTGCTGCAATGGTTGATCGATCGGGGTAAACCGCAGCTTGCGCTGGAAATCGCCCGAATTTTTCTCAATTGGTATAACGTGCGGGGGGTGTATGCGGCCTATGCGGAGATGAAGCAGGGAAAGGTTGTTTCACCCTAATTCTTTAATCCATTCGCTAACTTGGCACCACCCAGCTATATGCCAAAACACCGATCGCCCCCAAACCCACAATCACCTCACGTTGCTCCTGCCAGATTCGGCGCACATTATCCATCAAAAACCTCACCGTTGCACGACGTTCCCGCCCCAACTCCGCCATCAATCCTTCTACCCTTGTATCCACCTCTTCCAGCGACACCTCACCCCGCTGGTAAGCAGCCTCTAGCTCATTCAACTTGCGCCAATACTCATTCGTGGCTTCTATTAAATTGGGAATCATCACCAACAGACACATTAAAGATGTACTTTTGTAAATAATCTAACGTGTCCAGTCGGGCGATCGGTTCTGTAAAAGGTTAGAACCGACATCATCATTGGTTATAGTCCTATATTTGGAAAGCAAAAGACCAAACAATTAACTCGTTGCTCCGGGTGTACCTGGTGGTTCCGCAGACGCGATCGGTGAATCCTCTAGCGTACTCTCCGCCGGATCGACGGCCCCGTCTAAAGTCGCCTTCCAGTTTTCGCAGATCAAATCAGACGTTCCCTTGGCAACCCGCTTTACAATCAGCGATCCCACCATCACCGCGATCGACTGAGGCAGTCCTAAACTCCCCACCAAAACCGGAGTCAAGGCCGCCGTCATTTTTGCTGCCGCCTCCGCCGTTTTCTGATTCATCAGCTTATCCAGTTCTGCCGCAAGTTCCCCCTCTCCGCCAATTGGCGAACACAGAATTTTATAAGCCTGGGCACTGGCGGGTGCAAACACATTCTTTCCCGCCTGCAAAAAATCATCAAAGGCTCCCCGTGGCACTGGCAGGTCTTCCTCCAAAGCATCGATCGAAGCCGCTTCAGGGCTAGACTCAATCACCTGCGATCGCACTCCAAGCTGCGCCATCAGATCATCTTCATCCAGAGCCAGCAAATTCTGGGCAACTGCTTCAACGTCTGCCATAGACCTTAGACCCTCTCCAATTCTTCTGAAATTGCCTCGGATTATACCTCAAAGGTCTGAACCTACGCTGCCGAAGGCATTACCCCAGCCGCCAGAACCGACTGATAAAAGTCTTGCAACTGCCGGGTCGCCGCTGCCCAGCCCCACTTCTCCGCTTCCAGACGCGCATTACGCCGTAACACTTCCCGTTCTATCTGATTTTCTAGCAGACGATGGGTGGCTGCGATCGCCCCTTGCTCATCATCTGGATCAAACAAATACCCGTTTACCCCGTCCGTAACAATATCTGGAATCCCACCTGCATTCGCCGCAATCACCGGACATCCCGCCGCCATCGCCTCCAGGAGGACTAACCCCAGCGTTTCCGTACGAGAAGGGAAGATAAAGGCATCGGCTGAGGCAAAGGCTGCTCCCAGGTCTTCTCCCGTCAGATAGCCGACAAAATGAGTGGCGGTTCCCTCAAAATGCTTTTCTAAATCCTGTCGATAGGGGCCATCCCCCACCAACGCTAACCGGGCATTGGGAATTGCCTCCAGCACTGGCTTGATCCGATCGATTTCCTTCTCCGCCGACAGCCGCCCCACGTAGAGCAGAATCGGACTCTCTGGATGGCCCTGGGAAAGGTGCGATCGTACCGCCTGACTGGCCAATTCTGGGCGAAATAGCTCCGTATCCACCCCCTTCTGCCACACCTCTACCCGCTCAATGCCGTGGGAAGTCAACGCCTCCTGCATTGCAGTAGACGTACAGAGATTAATCTGCGCCTGATTATGCAACGCCTTCAACAGCTCCCACAGCATTCCTTCCAGCATCCCCAAGCCATAGTGCTCCAGATACTTAGGCAGATGGGTGTGGTAAGAAGCCACCAGGGGCACATCCAACGATTTGGCATAATACAATCCGCCCAGCCCCAGCACCGCCGGATTGACAATGTGAATCAAATCAGGATTAAAATCCTCCAGAATTTGCCGAATGGAGGGTCGCGGCAGAGCCAGCTTTAATTCTGGGTAAAGCGGCAATGGAAAGCCTGGAATCCCGCAGATTTTCGCACCTTTATACTCTCTCAATCCGCCATCCGGGGAAAATACCATCACCTGATCACCCATTCGTTGCAGGTGATCAACGGTATGACTCAGGCGAGTCACAATCCCATCAACCTTAGGAAGGAAAGTTTCGGTAAAAAGAGCGATTCGCATAGGTTAGGACATCAGGGAAATAGGGAACGGCAAGGGGGAAGGGAGGGGAAGAACAGTTATTGGGGAGTCATGGCAGCCAGGAGATCCGGGTTTAGAAAAGCCTGAGCTGAAATCGTAGCCACCCATTGACAACAACGCGAGTCAACAATCGAGCCAATAACCGATCGCAACCTGAATGCCTTTCCAACTCCCAATTCCCGACTCCCGACTCCCCTCTTTTCTCTACCCCTTCCACTTCACTTTGGGCAGAATTTGCTGTTGATCCACACGGTTCTTATACTTCACAGCGAAGTTAAGCAGGGAGTCGAGCAGTGAATCAGAGAGGTAGTGGGGTTGCAAGCCCAGATCGATCAGCTTGGTATTCTTCGCGTTGAAGTAATGTTCCTCCAGTTCCACCCTGGGATTGTCCAGATGGTTAATTTCAATGTTGAGGCCCATCGCCGTTCCAGCCTTCTTCACCATCATGGCTAAATCACTGACGCTGAACATCTCAGTGAACTGGTTAAAGACGCGGAATTCACCTGCATTGGCCGGATTGTTGATGGCAATTTCAATACAGCGCACCGTATCCCGAATGTCCAGGAAGCCCCGGGTTTGCCCCCCTTTGCCGTAAACAGTGAGCGGATGCCCGATCGCTGCCTGAATACAGAAGCGGTTCAAAGCCGTCCCAAAGACACCATCGTAGTCCAGACGGTTGATCAGGAGTTCATCCATGCCCGTTTCTTCCGTCAGCACCCCATAAACCACCCCCTGATTCAGGTCAGTCGCCCGAAGTCCCCAGATCTTGCAGGCAAAGTGGATATTGTGGGAATCATGAACCTTGCTGAGGTGGTAAAAAGAACCCGGTTGCTTGGGATAGGGCAGGGTATCCTTCCGCCCGTTGTGTTCAATGGTGATATAGCCTTCTTCAATATCAATATTCGGCGTACCATATTCACCCATCGTGCCCAACTTGACCAGATGGCAGTCTGGAAAATGATGGTGCATGACATAAAGTAGGTTAAGATTGCCGATAACGTTGTTAACCTGGGTTAAAACAGCATGTTCTCGATCGATCATTGAGAAGGGAGCAGACCGCTGTTCTCCAAAGTGAACCACGGCATCTGGCTCAAACTGAAGCATTGCATTTTTGAGGAATTCGTAGTTATTGATGTCTCCCACGAATAGGTCAATGCTTTTACCCGTCAAGTCTTGCCAACGCTGGAGGCGCGTTTGAATCGGGGCGATCGGAGTGAGTGTTTCAACGCACAACTCCATATCCCAATGTCGTCGCACCAGGCTGTCGAGAATTCCGACTTCGTGCCCCTGATTAGACAGGTAAAGCGCGGTTGCCCAACCGCAGTAACCATCACCACCAATAACTAAAACTTTCATGCTGACTGCTCTGCTGAGTTAAATCTGCTTACTGATACTCCGCTAAATTTATCATTCTTGGTGGACGATTGAACGACTTTTTAGTAAAGCCAGGCACAATAGGCGGGCAATTTCTGTCTGGAGAATGATGGACTGGAGTTTAGACTAATCACAGCAGAAATAGCCCAACCCCCTTATCTGGATTGAGCGAGACTGAAGATTGGGAAAAATTTAGTGGTTAAGCGGTCTTGTTCGCCACCTTCTTGGGTCTGGTGAAGCGCTTTTTGACCGTTGGATAGCGAATACGGCGGGAACGGGGTTGCCCTGGAGTCCACCCCGGTGACTTTCCGCGTGGTTTGGGCGGGGGGGCAGGTGTGCCAATCAACGCTAAAACAGAGGCAAAGGCATTTGCGGTTCGTCCCGGAGATAGCTTAGCAGATGACTTTTGCCAGGGCAGGGGGGAGTCCTGGACGTGGCAACGAGCCAACCACAACTGCCAGGTGAGCAAGGGCATCAGATCGCTCCAGCGTTCGGATTGTTCGGGCGTTGCCAACTGGGGTAACGTCCAGTGCAATCGTTGCTTAGCGAAGCGATACCAGTGGTCAATGGCAAAGCGACGGAAATACTGTTGCCACACCGTCTCTAAGTCGGGTGGTGCTTGTCCCACCCAAATTAGCCACAAAGGTTTGGCGGGGTGGAGGGCAGAGTCATGGAGGCGTTGCAGTTGAATTAACCAGATCGTCTGGTTGGCAACGCGTCGCAGTCGCATTGATGACCACATCCGCACGTGTAATCGTCCCCACCGGGACTCTTCTACCTGGAGTTCGGCATCAGATGACCACCAGGTGGTGGCATCGTTAAGTTTGAACTTCTCCCCATACTGCCGAGGACGACCCGTTCCGCTATAAACAGGCGGTGGTCCATACAGTACTCGATTGGAACGCAACCGAATCAACTTGTCACAAGCAATATCCGCCGTACCATTGAGGAATGGGGCACAGCCATATTCGGCATCCCACAAAGATAAGGGACGAACCTGGAACTGCTCACACACCTGACGCAATTGCACTATTGCCTTGCTAATGGGGCTCTCTGCGCTAGTGATGCGTTCATGCAGCAACGGTAATGCCCAACTGCCCTGCTCCTCTGGAATCCACGCAATCGTACTATATCCTTGTCCCAACGTCACCGGTTTGGCTCCACTCATCGGAGTTGCTTGATGTTCATACGTCCGTTCTCGCAGGGTTTGTGCCTGTAACCTTGACCATGCCGTGTGGTCTCCCGCTAAGACAACCCGTTCGTCCTGGGGCATTTGCTCCAGGTACAACCCCATCCACTCCAGTCGAGGCGGGTTGCTATCCTGTAGGGCTTCATACAAACTCGGCCATTGGCGTCGAAAGACAGGGGCAACCGACAGTTCGGCAAAGGAGTACACACTGCGGCTCACTAGCACGGCATCCATCAGGTCGAAGAGAGCATCCTTGCCGTTGCCAATCAGCATGTAGGATTTATGTCGAAACGCCCTCAAGCGGTCAAAATTAGTCATGGTCAATCATTATTGATGCAACATGACCATTAAGCAGCCAAACCGTCGGGTTTGGCTGCTTTTCTTTCCCAATTAGTCTAAACTCCAGTGATGGAAGCTCTGTTGCAATATAGAGGTTTACTGACAATGGTTATGTCAGGGGCAGTGGGGTGTGTCCCAATTTTGCATCTATGTGACGAAGATCAAAACCAAGGTTTAGCTCAGGGCTGGGGCGCATCCAGGTGATTCAACCAACCATGCCAGCGCATTAACCAGCGGGTCGTTTGACGTAAGCCTAAATCCAGAGGGGAGGGGTCTGAATCTGAAGGCAGCACTTCCGACTGCAATAGATTCCAGCGAGATTCCCTTTGTAATTTACGCTGGCTGTGGTGCCACTGGGCCGCAGGGTTTGCAGGATAAGGTTTCGTTTGAGTGGACAGCAACCCCGGAAAGGTCGATCGAGTGCGCAGGGAGACTGTGGCTGGGGAATGGCCCGTTGAGAGCAGTTGCGCATAGGTAGCCAGACCGATAGTAATGATAGCAGCGGTGATCCAGGAGCAGTTTCGGCGAGTCATAGCACGTATCCCAAAGGGATTCCATCCAAAGGACTATATTTACAACTACCTGAATAGGCGGGTTTCCGAACAGCTCTGGTCGAATGAGGGCATTTTCACCTGATCGCATGAGATCCTCAGCCCCGATCGGGTGAATGTGATAACGATCACGCATCTTTTTAATGTTTCCCCGCATCTTGGAAACGGGAACGCTACTGATACCTCGATCGCCCAGGGGACTGCCCATCAGTCCGTACGCAGACTGCCATCAAACTTGAATGTTCCCGGCAGTTCTTGCATTGTGCGATCCTTTTCACACATCAGGACAAAGGCTTTATGACCCAAGCATCCATGACCGTCTCAGCTCAAGCTGAATCTTCATCGAGATATACCCTCAGAGTAACGATCGATACCTGGTTGAAAGTGAGTACCGCTCAAGGTTCAACCCTTCCAGAGGATCAAAAGCAATTTGTTCGGGCAGGTACGCTGCTTCCTGTGGAGACGATTCAACGGGTTGGCAATGACCATGCGCGCATTACCTTTGGCGAGGACAAAATTGGGCAGAAAATTCACATTCGTGGCCGTAGCACCTGGTATGTTTATCAACCTGCGGTTCAAGTCTTGAGAAACGGTGCAATTGTGCCTTGGGAGCAATTTTCGATCGCCGCTGAACCACCCCCAAACAATACGCCGACTCCCGTTTACCAACTTCGCACCACTGAAGATACCTGGCTCAAACTCAGTACCGCCCAGGGTTCTTCCCTTCCAGATGATCAGCGACAATTCGTGCGTGCCAACACGGTTTTACCCATCTCCAGCTTTGCCCGCGTTGAAAATGACCACCTGCGCGTTGCCTTTGGGCTGGATGCAGAGGGCAATCAGGTACAGTTCCAGGGACGCAATACCTGGTACATCTATCGACCCGTCGCTCAAATTCTCCGCAATGGGCAAGTCGTGAACCTGGGAGCCTCCCCAACCCCTCCCGCCCCGACTCCCGCCCCTGCGCCTGTCCCTCCTCCCGCACCTACCCCCACCCCTACTCCTGCGCCCACCGCTGCTGCCGTAACTCTCCGCGCCACCGAGGATACCTGGCTCAAACTCAGCACTGCTCAGGCTACCGCCCTGCCTGCTAATCAGAAGCAAGCCATCTCCAACGGGACGGTATTGCCGGTGTCTAGCTATGCCCTGGCTGAAAACGATCACATCCGAATTTCGCTAGGGGTGAACAACCAGGGAACGCAACTTCAGTTTCAGGGACGCAATACCTGGTTCGCCTACCGTCCATCCATCCAGCTTTTGCGAGGAGGACAGGTGATCAATCTTGGATCGACAGGACGACGACAAATTAATGCCAAAGGACTGCGTTTGCTGAAGTCGTTTGAAGGATTGCGCTTGCAGGCGTACCTGGATGCGGTCGGGGTCTGGACGATCGGTTATGGTACAACTGCGGGAGTTCGTCCAGGGATGCGGATTACGGAAGCTGAAGCCGAAGCTCTGCTGCAACGCGATCTGGCCCGGTTTGAACAGGCAGTGAGTCAGTTGATCACAGTGCCCCTTAATGAGGATCAGTACTCTGCCCTGGTTTCTTTTACCTACAATGTGGGCGAAGGAGCTTTGTCCGGTTCAACCCTGCGGCGATTGCTGAACCAGCGAGATTATTTGGGAGCAGCCGATCAACTGTTGCGCTGGAACCGGGGCGACGGCGGTCGAGAGTTGCCTGGACTGACGCGGCGACGACGGGCAGAAAGGGCATTATTCCTGGGGCAGGATTACACGGTTTTTCTGTAAGACATTTTTTCTTGAGACGGTTTTTCTGTGAGACAAACTATGGGAAATTGAGATCATCCGTAGCGCAGGCATCCTACCTGCAAGCGATCGCCAGAACACTCGTAGGGCAGGCATCTTGCCTGCCGATGAATCAAGGCATCTTGCCTGCCAGTGAATTATGCATCAGAGTTATAGCTTGTCGCTTTCTCTCCCATCTCCTGTATGCTTCTCCTGACTCCTGTGTGCTTTCTCTCCTGACTCCTGTATGCTCTCTACCTCTAACGTTTGTCGGTGCGCCTGGGTTAGCGATGATCCCCTGGATATTGCCTACCACGATCGAGAGTGGGGGGTTCCGGTACATGAAGATCATCGCCTGTTTGAGTTCTTAATTCTGGAAGGGGCACAGGCTGGGCTAAGTTGGAAAACGATTTTGCGGAAGCGAGAGAATTATCGGGATGCTTTTGATGGGTTTAATCCCGAACGGGTCGCCCAGTATGATGAGCGCAAAATAGCTGAACTGTTAACCAATCCTGGCATTGTCCGGAATCGTCTCAAGGTGCAGGCAGCAGTACAGAATGCCCGATCGTTTCTGGCCGTGCAAGCTGAGTTTGGTAGCTTCGATCGCTACATTTGGGGCTTTGTGGGAGGAACCCCGATCGTCAATGACTGGGAGACGATCGAATCTATTCCAGCCGAAACGGCAGAATCTCAGGCAATGAGCAAGGATTTACGACGACGGGGCTTTAAGTTTGTTGGCTCGACAATTTGTTATGCCTTGATGCAGGCTTGTGGATTGGTGAATGACCACACAACCAACTGCTTTCGCTACCAGGCGATCGTTTCGAGTTAGTTTCGGGTGACACCAATCAAAATCTCTACAGCGGCAGATGTGAAGTGCTCGATCGATCGCTTTACTACTAATTGGCGCAGTTATATTCAGTTCTGCTCATCCGGTTCACCTGCTAATCTGAGTAACATCTGAGTAACAAAGTATTAATCGCCCAACTATTTCCCTGCCGATTTTTATGGCTCACCCCCCCAATATTCTCTTCCTGGTCTTGGATACCCAACGCGCCGATCGCCTCTCCTGCTACGGGTATGATGCGCCGACTTCACCCCATCTCGATGCCTTTGCTGCCCGATCGACTCTGTTCCAACGGGCGATCGCTCCAGCCCAATGGACAATTCCGTCCCACGCCTCCATGTTTACGGGGGTGTATCCTTCGGTGCATCAGACCTTGCAGTCCTACTCGGTCGTACCCGATGGGTTGCCGACCCTGGCGGAACGGTTGCGGGATGGGGGCTATTTTACGGCAGGGTTTTGCAATAATCCTTTAGTTGGTGTGATTAACAATGGGCTGCGGCGAGGTTTCTACAGCTTTTTGAACTATAGCGGGCTACTCAATTCCTATCCGAATCAGGCGGGAATGACTCCTCGATGGCTCGATCGCTATCGTCAAGGATTTAAGCGGCTGGTAGCAAAATTACTGAATCAGGTACAGGATGCCTTCGCTCGATCGGATGCGCTGTTAGCTCTGTCCTTTACCCCGTTAATGGTGCCCCTCTGGCAAACGGCCCTCAGCTTTAAGGGCAATACGGTGAAGTCCCTGGAGGATGCAGCGAGATTGCTGATCGATCGCCAGGGGGTAAAGCCCGATCAGCCGGTGTTTGCCTTCATCAACTTGATGGGAACCCATATGCCCTATCACCCGCCTCGCCGCTACATGGAGAAATTCGCCCCCCATGTCCTGCGCGATCGGGAGGCTCAAACTTATTTGCGGCGATTCAATAGCGATGTCTATGGCTGGCTGGCTCCCCTGGCAGGGGCCCTGGACGATCGCCAGAAGGCTGCATTGGATGGGATGTACGATGCGGAGGTTGCCTGTCAGGATGAGCAGGTGGGAGTGTTTCTGCAAAAGCTGGAACAGGCTGGAGTTTTAGACAATACGCTGGTGATCATTTGCTCCGATCACGGTGAACACCTGGGCGAAAAGCAGTTCATCGGGCATTCTCTGACGCTGTATAACGAGCTGGTGCAGGTGCCCCTGATCATCCGGGAGCCACATTCTGACTTGCAGGGTGAAACGATCGATCGGGTAGTCTCCACCTGCCATTTGTTCCACACCATGCTGGATGCAGCGGGGTTAGCTACGGAGGAAGAATCCCAATTAAGCTTGCTCGATCGCACAAACCCTTCTACCAACCATCAGCAGGTCTTCTCTGAAGCAGTTCCACCTCAAAATGTGCTGAATCTCCTCCTGAAGCGGCAACCAGACTTAATCCGCGATCGCGCTTGCGATCAACCCCGTCGTGCTGTCTGGGTTGGGAGTCACAAGCTGATTGAGACAGGTGATCAGTTGTTGGAACTCTACGATGTCCAGGCAGATCCTCAAGAAAGTCTGAACCTGAGTGATATTTTGCCGGAAAATGTGGAAGTGTTGCAGGAGTGCCTTCAAGCCTTTGCAGGGCAGGCAGTTGCAACGGTTAGCTCATCCTCTCGCGCTCCCGGATTTGACGATCCAGAGGTGCAGCAACGATTGCGGGATCTGGGGTATTTGGAGGACTAGGGAGGCGATCGTCTTTCAGGGGAATGCTTGTCTCTACAATGGGAATAATCAGGTTGTCACCTTTCCCAACCCTCCATGACCACAACATCTGACAACGAACCGACCCTTCAAGATCTGGCAAATAAGCTGGATAAACTGTCGAGCAACGTTGAATCCCTCGCTAGCAACGTTGGATCACTCTCCAGTGACGTTGAATCCCTTTCCAGCGACGTTGAGGATTTTTCCAGTAACAGCAAGAAATTTGATGAGCGGTTTGCAGAATATCGGCAGGCAACGCAGTGGGTTGTGCAACTGGCGTTTACCCTCATTGCCAGTGCGACTCTCACCGTAATTATCACTTCAGTCATGCGAAAGTAGCCGATCGCTCAACCCAACTGATTGATTCTTCCAACAGCCCAAAATCATTCAGCTAACTTCTACTGTCCACCGTAGTATTCGACGCAATACCTTCAGCATCTTCAATCAGGTAAATCACCAAACTGCTGACGATAGCGGTTCAGTAGGGTTTCCATCTCTGTGGCGCGACGATCGGCTTCCTGTCTCTGGCGATCGGCTTCCTGTCTCTGGCGATCGGCTTCTATGCGCTGCTGTTGTTCTGCTTTGGCACTCTCCTCAGGTGTGGGAACCAGGGAACCATCGGGCAGGAAAAACCGTAATTGGCGATCGACGATTCCTAACCAGAGTTGTAACTGTTCACTCCACAACTGTCCCTGCTCGTTTGGCTCCAGCTCGTGGTACTTGCCATCGATGAGGTGAAAGCCTTTGAACTCCTGACTATCCGGGTCGAACCAGAAGTAGTCGGGGGTGCGGAAGGTGTCCTGGTAAATTTGTTTCTTTAAGCCACGGTCGGTTTTGGCGGTTGAATCTGAAAGCAGTTCGATAATCACATGGGGATACTTGCCGTCTTCTTCCCACACTACCCAGCTTTTGCGCGGTCGCTTTTCGGTGTCCAGGGCCACAAAAAAATCAGGGCCCCGAAAGTCTTCTGATTTGCGCTGATGGGGACTGTAATAAACCGTGAGGTTGCCTGCGGCGAAGTAGTCGTTGCGGTCTTGCCAGAGCCAGTCGAGGCATTTCATCAGCAGTAAAATCTGCTGGAGGTGAAGGGAGCTTTCCAAGGGAGGTTCGTCGCTGTAGAGGTCGCCAGGGGGAAAAACGATCGCGTTGGGGGAGGGCGATGGGGTGAGGTTGGGTTGTGGGTCTTTGGTGAGGGACATGGTGGCAACGGATGAGGGGTTGGCACGGTGGGGGTTGTCTGGTTCGGGGAACGGATGGGGCGATCGGTGGGGATGTTTGTGGGTGCAGAGTTGAGGATTTATGGGTGAAATGTGCCCGGTGAACTGAACTGAACTGAACTGTCACTGTCAATAAAGGACCAGTGATCGTACAAGCCTGGAGATATTTCATTCGAGCAGATTCATCTCCTAATTTACCAACGTCCCCGTTATCCCTCCACCAGGGATGGCGCAGAGGATTCAGTTGGTTCTGGGAGAGTAGAAGGTTGGATGATGGGCTGAGTAATGCCGATCGCCGCCTGGATAAAGCCCCGGAAGAGGGGATGGGACTGATTGGGGCGAGACTGAAATTCTGGATGAAACTGGCTGGCAATAAAGAAAGGATGCCCCGGTAGTTCGATCATTTCTACCAACCGCCCATCGGGAGAAGTGCCGCTAATCTGATAGCCCGACTCCAGAAACAGGGTGCGATAGGCATTGTTGAATTCATAGCGATGGCGATGGCGTTCGTAGACCACTTCTTCCTGATAAAGCCGGTCTGCCAGGGTATTCGGCGTGACGCGACAGGCATAGAGACCTAACCGCATCGTTCCGCCCAGATCGACCACATCCTGCTGTTCCGGTAGTAAATTAATCACCGGGTTCGGACTCTCTGGGTCAAACTCAGCGCTATTGGCATTTTCCAACTTAGCCACGTGGCGGGCCCATTCAATCACCGAACACTGCATCCCCAAACACAAGCCCAGAAACGGCACCTGATGCTCACGGGCATACCGAATCGCAGTAATTTTGCCATCAACCCCGCGTGGGCCGAAGCCGCCCGGAATCACCACACCATGCACGTCCGCCAGGTAGCGATCGACTGTCTGATCGGTGACATCTTCAGAGTTAATCCAGCGCAGATTTAATTCACCGCCATTTTCTAGGGCTGCATGGCGTAAGGCTTCCACCACTGAAAGATAGGCATCCGATAAACGAACATATTTACCAACGATCGCAATTTCAATCGGCTGTTTGGGTTGGTGTAGCCGATCGACCAGCAAATTCCACTGGTTCAAATCCGGCTGTCGTTGTTCCAACTGCAACAGGTCGATCGCCTGATGGGCCAATCCTTCCCGCTCCAGGGTGAGGGGCACTTCGTAGATGCTGCTGGCATCCTGGGAGGTAATGACGCACTCCGCTGGAACATCGCAGAATTCAGCCACTTTTTCTTTCAATCCAGGCGGTAGTGGGCGATCGCTGCGGCAGACCAGAATATCCGGTTGAATCCCGATCGATCGCAGTTCTTTGACTGAGTGTTGCGTCGGTTTGGTTTTCATTTCCCCGGCGGCCGGAATCCAGGGCACCAGGGTAACGTGCATATAAAGGACATTCTTTCGACCCACATCTTTGCGAAACTGGCGGATGGCCTCCAGAAAGGGGAGGGATTCAATATCTCCCACCGTACCCCCAATTTCTGTGATTACCACATCCGGGTTCGTGTCCTTCGCCACCCGATGGATACGTTCCTTAATTTCATTGGTGATGTGGGGAATCACCTGCACTGTGCCGCCCTGATAATCCCCTCGCCGCTCTTTATTCAGAACTGCCTGATAAATTGAACCCGTCGTAACGCTATTCAGCCGCGACATGGAGGTATCGGTAAACCGTTCGTAATGCCCCAAATCCAGATCCGTTTCGGCTCCATCCTGCGTCACGAATACTTCACCATGCTGGAACGGACTCATGGTGCCCGGATCAACATTAATATAAGGATCCAGCTTCAGAATCGACACTGAATAGTTGCGGGATTTCAGCAACCGTCCCAGACTTGCTGCCACGATCCCTTTACCAATGCTGGAAACTACACCACCCGTGACAAATACAAACTTAGTCATAGAAAAAGCCGCTTGCTCTACCGCTGCCGATCAACCCCATACATTTTGGCATAGGGAATTGATTTCATGGCATTGATTTCATAGCCACGATCGGATTTTTGCCCCCTGGAACGATCGGGATACTCAGGGAACTGGGCGGGCAGGACTTCGGCTTGAGCTCAGTCGAAACGCTGCCCACCCCACAAGAGTTTTAGGGAGCAACCCTCAGTCCTGAGATAATCAGGCTTGAACCGTGGGAGTTTGGTTGAGAAACTTCTCCAGTTCGCTCAAAGCTTCGGCATCCACCTTGGTTTGCATGGGACAGAATTTGGCCCACACATGGAGCAAAACTCCGCCGTCTTATAAATGTCTGCGGGTAAGGTTTCATCGTGATATTCTCGGGCCGATCGGGATCAAGGGATAATTCAAACTGACGATTCCAGTCGAAGTTATAGCGGGCGTGGGATAGGGCATCATCTCGATCGCGGGCACCAGATCGATGGCGGGCCACATCTGCGGCGTGGGCTGCAATTTTGTAAGCAATTAACCCATTTCGCACATCTTCTGCATCAGGTAAACCCAGATGTTCCTTGGGGGTGACGTAGCACAGCATTGCCGTACCGTACCAGCCTGCCATCGCTGCCCCGATCGCCGAGGTGATGTGATCATATCCAGGAGCAATATCCGTCACCAGGGGCCCCAGGACATAGAACGGAGCCTCGGAACACTCCTCCATCTGCTGGCGAACATTGAACTCGATTTGATCCATCGGCACATGACCTGGCCCTTCCACCATCACCTGCACATCAGATTTCCAGGCTGTTCGAGTTAATTCTCCCAACGTTTTTAATTCTGCAAGCTGGGCCGCATCCGAGGCATCGTGCAGGCATCCGGGACGCAGGGAATCTCCCAGGCTGAAGGAAACATCGTACTTCTGGAAGATTTCAATAATGTCGTGAAAGTGGGTGTAAAGCGGATTTTGCTTGTGGTGGTGCAGCATCCAGCGAGCCAGAATTCCGCCGCCGCGAGAGACAATCCCTGTAAGGCGATCGCGCACCAGGGGCAAATGCTCCATCAAAATTCCAGCGTGGATGGTCATGTAGTCCACTCCTTGCTGGGCGTGTTTTTCAATGATGTGCAGAAAATCCTCTGGGGTCAGGTTTTCCACCTTGCCATGCACACTTTCCAATGCCTGATAGATCGGCACAGTCCCAATCGGAACGGGAGAAGCCTGGATAATAGCCGTCCGAATTGCATCCAGATCGCCACCCCCGGTAGACAAATCCATCACCGTGTCGGCACCATACTTCACAGCCAGCCGCAATTTGTCCAGTTCTTGCTCAATGCCCGATGAATTCGGCGATGCCCCAATATTGGCATTCACCTTGCATTTGGCGGCAACCCCGATCGCCATCGGTTCCAGATTGGCATGGTTAATATTAGCTGGAATAATCATCCGTCCCCGCGCCACTTCCTCTCGAATCAAGTCAGGCGAAAGACGCTCTCGCTGCGCCACATGGTGCATTTCCTCAGTGATGACACCCTGCCGCGCATAATGCATTTGGGTCACGTTGGTGCGACCCCGCCGGTTGGCGATCCATGCTGCTCGCATATTCAATTCCTTGTGAGTAAACAGCTTCCCTCCGCCGGTATGAACCGGACTCAGGTTCTAAGGGTGTAATCTCAGCCTGGGAAAACTCAGGCACCCCTAGCTTGCGGATCATCCTAACATTCTTCTTCGGTTCCTGAACCGACGATCCCCATCGCTTTGCCATTCGTAACGATCGCTACTAGTTTGAATGCAAACTCATAACCTAAAACAATCGGCTTTGTTAAGTTGTGTAAACCGACTTGAGTGACTGTCCTCAAATGATTCCAGCCTGATTTCGTTAGCAGAAAAATGTAAAACAAGATTGAAAAACTTTATGAAATATTGCAGATAGTTGATCCCGTTGCTAGAGTGTGCGAGAGGCAATACAAATTCCTCGATGTCAGTTCCCTGATCGGCTGGTGTTACACAAACTGCATAGGCTGGATTAACGACCTATGCGTATGCTGATTGACCTGTTGCAAAACGATGTCACCTGAATCGATCGCTTATGTTCACTGCTCTTTTTTGTCGGTTTAATCCACTCGGCTTAATCGGCTTGCAATCGAAGTGTACATCCGCGATTGAAGCCCGTTTACTGACAGCGTTTATGGAGGATTCCATGCCCACACTCATTTGGATCTGCCAGGCGATCGGCTCTGTTGCCCTGCGAGTTCTCTGTAACCCTTTGCTGATCGTGTTTCTACAGTTTGTTGAAAATAGCCGGAAACGGCTGGGAGGGTTGACCAATGCTTGACGAAATCGGCTCGAAGGCTGTTTAGAACTATCGCAACAACCTGCGAGTGCCCATTGTCAATCTACCCTGTACAACTTAGTGCTCTGTACAACCTGTGAACCGTTGTTGGAATAAAGCATTCATTTCGTTAATTTCGCTATTTACCGTAAATCACGGTCTTGCTGGATCTAAATTCTGAAGAAAGTCAGGCAACTTGTAGAACACAAGAACGATTACCGATAGGATGACGATCGGATTGATGTGGATCAATCGAGGTGTCGATCGTTGGACTGCGGTTGCCTGCTTCATGGCGGGACTTAAGCACCACGTACTTTAACCTCTAGCTCCCCAACTTTGAGGGCAAGTGTGTCAGTCCTGCCCGTCTGAATGGATAGGTGTCAATCTGTTCAGAATCCGTCAGACCCAGTAAGACCTCAACTAGGAGGTTTCTACCGTCATGAATATTCAAGGAAAAACTGCACTTATTACTGGAGCATCTCGCGGCATTGGCCGAGCGATCGCCCTGGAACTGGCCCGACAAGGTGCCAAACGATTACTACTGGTTGCTCGAAATCAATTGCTCTTAACCGATGTGGCCGCCGAGGTCGAGGCATTAGGCGCAGAGGCGATCGTCCTGCCTCTGGATCTGACACAGGCGATCGAGGTGAATGTAGCGGTTGCCCAGGCCTGGCGATCCTATGGGCCGATCGACCTGTTGGTGAACTGTGCTGGAGTTGCCCATCAAACCCCATTCCTGCGCTCCCAACTGTTCCAGGTGCAGGAAGAAATTGCTGTGAATTTAATCGGGATGTACACGATTACCCGGTTGATTGCCCGGCGGATGGCGGCCCGCAAGCAAGGCAAAATCGTCAATGTGTCTAGCCTGATGGGGAAACTGGCGGCTCCAACCATGGCCACCTACTCCGCCACCAAGTTTGCAATTCAGGGCTTTACTCAGGCACTCCGAGCCGAATTAGCTCCCCAGAACGTACAAGTCGTCAGCCTCCTACCTTCCCTGACGGACACAGATATGGTTCGCAATTTCCAACTCTTCCGCTGGGTGATGCCCATGACCGCTGATGATGTGGCGCGATCGCTGGTGAATGGACTCCGCCGCGAATCCTCAGAAATCCTGGTGGGTTGGCAAAGTCATATCGCCGTTTGGTGCAGTCGCATCATGCCCTGGCTCATGGATAAAGTCCTTCAGATGGCATCTCCCCTGACCACACAGTCGAAACGCTATCCCACCTCATCCTCATCCATCTAAATTTCTTGTGGGGTGGGCATCTTGCCCGCCCAGTCAACTCAACTGCTTGGTGGGCATCTTGCCCGCCCAATCTACTCAACTCAGTTGAAAAAGTTCGATTAGACTGCTGGGCTTATATGACCTGAGATACAAACCAGAGTAATACAACCATTTCTGACTCAAAGCCTAAACTTGCTTAGAAGCGCAGGCAAGATGCTTGCCAGTTAGATATTGGCTATACAAATAGCAAAACTGGGACACACTCTACGAGCCTCTTAAATTCGTCGATAATCGTCTCAACCAAACGAAATAACTGGTGAGTAAAGTTTATTCGAGTCGAGTGGATGCTTTTATGTTTAGCTCATCTAAAGGCTCTTCAATTGCTCCACTAATCCAGGCTCGATCGAATTCCTTAGTTGTGTGCGCCCTAACCTCGATTTTGATTGTCATGTCTTCTGCTTTATCGGATAGGGATTGCAAAACATTGAACAGTTCAAAGAATTTCGATTTGTCGGTAATCGCCTCTAATTTGTAGTGACGAGCCGGTTGTACCCCGTTAACAATATCGACTAGAACTGAGCGTTCTATACTGCTGGTTTGGGATTTGTATTCAACGGTTGTTTGCTCCTCGCTGGCTGCTGGCGAAGTGGTTGAAGAATTACTTGGGAAAGCGGTGGAGGGTTCATCGTCATCCTCACCAGATGTTGTTTCAGTCTCGATCGGCTTCACTGGTTCGGGAGGGGTGGAGAGTTGTTTCGCCCAACTGGGAGCCAGCAGATACCCAGCTAAATCTAATTCGTTCAAAGGAATTGTCCGCTTAAAGCTGACCAGTGAAGGGTTTTCTACCTTGGGAACACCGTTGGAGGGAATGACCATGTAGGGAACGTAGCCCATGAGTCCTTGTTGAACTGCTTTGACGATCGCCTGCTTAATGGCATCGGCTCCCAAGACCTTTGGGTAGGTCGGGAAGCGGAAGAAATAACTAACCAATTCATCTCCGGTGATGTAGCTGGGTTCTCGATCTTCTAACCCAGACAGGCGCATCAATTTTGAAGTGGTGATGCTGCCAAAGACATGATTTTTAAGGGCATCCAATACACGGTCTTGAAGATTCTGGCTGGTGTTGAGTTGGGATTGGAGGTCGATCGTTTCTAAACGGATGGGGTTAGTTCCATCTGGGTTAGGTACTGGTAGCAGGATGTAGTCATAGAGCCGCCGCACAGCCGCGCTGATGTCGCCGATCGCCTCTTTGCGCTTTCCACTCAATTCCTCCAGGTCTTCGGGGCTGAACTTATATTTAGCTTTGTCTTTAATCAAGGAGGCGATCGCCTCTGCGGTGCGACTTGCTTTACGGGCTTTGTCAATCTGAGCTTTGTTGGGAATCACGAAGGCAAGGGCGTTCTTATACTCACGTTTGTCGTTGCCGCGTTGCTCGACCCAAGACATAATTTCTGTGAGAATGCTTTCTGGGCTTTTCTCTGCCCATTCGTGCCCCAGATAAACAACGCTGAATTGCGGTTCTCGATCAGCAACGGATGAGGAGTCTTTGGGCCATAGGGCGACCTTACCGTTGGTCGTTTGAATCGTTTTGCCCAATTCCTCACGGATTTTTTCTAAAACTTCGTCGCCAGAAACCTTGCTTTCCTCGTCAGCGATCAGCTTGTTGAGGTTTGGCTTGGTTTCAAAGCGATACCGTTTGCTGACGTAGTGAAGATAAAGTAGGTTTTCTCGTAGATCGCTCAAAGTCGCAGTAATGACGTTGCGATCGAGTCCTGGCGTAAGGCAAGATGCAGTGATCTCTTGTTCTAAGACACCTCGATCTTCACCACTACGGGCACCAAAGGAATACATCAGCACAGCCGAAGCAAGGCGTGTACCGACTTTGAGATGACTGAGTGCCGGAGAATCTTGGGCGATGCGATTATCTACAGTTTTAACCTTGGCTTTTCGACCAATTAAATCAGCCTCAATGACTGAGTTATACCGTTCGCGTTCCCCAACCTGGGTGAAGAACGCCCCTCTCACTGCCTCGTTGTGAAACAGTACATCACCTGGGCTAATGAGCAAGGACGTATGCTCTTCTTTCCAGAGGGAGTAAACAACGCTAGCCAGAAATTGAAGCGCACCACGAGTACGCTGATAACTGGGCAATGTTCCCCAACGGTGATACATCAAATCCAGCAAATCAGGATGGAACGGGTAACTAAGCTGGATTCGTTCTGCCAGGAGAGCGGCTTGCTGCTCCACCTCTTGTCTACCGCGATCGGTTTCGACATAGCTTTCGCGGAATTTGCGGAATAGGTCAGCTTGTTGGTTCGCAATTTCTTGAATGGTGGCAGGATCGCCAATATTCTGAAACAACCGACGTTGGACAACCTTCATCACCTCATCGCCGGAGACAGGCTCTTTCTTGGCATCGTTGCGCGAAACCAATTTATCTAGAGTACCGAGCAGACCTTCATTACCCACAGCCTCCTGTACACTTGCCTGGAGGGAATAAACCAGAACGGTTCTGGGCAATTCCGCGACAACATCAGGCAGTTTTTTGATGAAGGTGAGTACCTGCTTACCAAGCGTCGAGTCTTTAACTTCCACCCCTAAAGCGTTCTCAACGTAGTTGAGAAATTCATCTAGCAGAATCAGCGTCGGGCGATCGCCAATAATTTTGCGCCATACGTCATTACCGGGGGCGACTCGTTGTTGATCGTCTGCCCGAACAGCTTCATAGGCTTCCTTGCCACCCAGTTGCCAAGCTAAATAGCCCCAAGGGGTTAATATCTGTGAACCGTCAGGAATCTGGGTTCCCTGAGTCCCACTGAAGTCATCGCCAATAAAAGTCGCAACATCTACAGTGCCGGGGTTCGGCAGTTTTGCAAAGTCTGGATGCTCTAATAAATCCTGGCGATTTTTAGTGATGTGGTAGAGACTGATTAAGGCATGGGTTTTGCCGCCACCAAAGGGAGTCCGCAGTTGCAGAACGCGATCGCCTGCTTCGCCACACAGACGCTGCACCACACTGGTCAGAAGGTTTTTCAATTCTGACGTAAGGTAAGTGGCTGAAAAGAATTGACCCGCATAGCGATAGATGGGAGGACAAGTCGGGTCTTGCCGCACCACCGCACCCAGTTTGGCAGCGTAAACGGAATTATCAAGTTTGCCATCCAGGATGTCTTGGTGAGGAATGGCAACTTGAGTCCAGGGTTTGAGTTGGTATGCGCTGCTCATAGGGTGTGTAGGAGGTAAACGATGGGGATAGGGTTAGCGAACACCGACCAGATCAGATTCTGGTTGGAGGGTGGAAACGAGAATGCCGAGAATTTTGTCTATTTCGCTAATAAAGTAATCGCTGCTGTCTATGTAGGCGTTTTTCTGAACCAGTTTTAAGAATTTCCAGTCTGTACCTGTCGTAACAACGCCATAGATAGTGTCAACGGGATCACCTTCTTGCTCATTGAACTGTTTAGCCGCGATCATGGTCGCAATGCATTGCCCTAATCCAGAGGGAATGTTTTCTCGTTTGGCTTCAACGATCGTGATAACAGGTTTAGTAATAAAATATTGCTCTGCCGATCGTGTCAGGATAAAATCACAAGTGTCATTGAGACCTTGTTCAGGATCAACATTGAACTCTGCGCCAGAAAACAAGCTGACCTTTCCTTTCAAACTGCGTCTAACTTCTGTTAAGACGGGCATGATGATCAATTCTGACCGAGCTTTTTCGGTGTTAATTGCAGTTGCTAAGGACAGGTTTTCTTTCAGATTTAGGGTTAGTAGTTCGCTGGGTGGAACTGGCGTGATCTGAGGAAAAAGGATCTCAGTTTCAATCGTTGTGATACTGAAATCGCTTTTTACTTTGCTAAGGGTAAAGTTGCTGTAAGGCATAGGGTTACTCCACTAGCTGACCAAATCGTTTGAGAATGGCGAAGACGGTAGCCAAATCTTCTGGCTCCCGGATGCCAAACAGTTTGGAGACTGCGTATTGGGGCGGATTACCTTTGACGAGCTTGACAAACATGAAACTGCCGCCGCTGGTGATCATGCCGTAGCAGGGTTGCTCTGGATTGGGGCTTGCCAACATATCAGCCAGAATTTGAGCCAGTCCAGCTTCTACAGAGTAGGAGGCTCGTTTTGACTCGACTACTAACACCCACAGTCGATCTTTGAGAACGAGGGTGTCGAGACTGCCCGTGATAATGGTGCCTTCGTCTTCAGTTTGAATTTCGATCGACGGTTCCGATCTCACATGAAACGGCGATAGGTAAAACCCAACCAGAAACAGGAGCGGATCAACCACTGACATCCGAATCACTCCTTCGAGGAGAGGCGCGTAGTCAAGTAGATTAACAAAGCCAGCCCGAATGCGGTCAAGCTGTTGAGTTTCGAGATTGCTGACTTCTGGCAGATTTTGTTTCCATTCTGGGAAAAATGTTGGATCTTCCACTAGATGAATCCCAAAATCATCGATCAGCGTTCGGAGGGTAACGTTTTTAGCTTGGATTATTTGCACCATTGCTTTTACCTTCCCTGAGTGAATAAGTTATCTTCGACCAGTCTCTTCCAGGATGCTAACAAGGTATCAATGGCAGATTGCTCTTTTGTGCGCTGGGCTGTCGTGGTCTCCTGTCCAGGCTCTGGGGTGAGGGCGCGGCCTGCAAGGGCTTGAGCGACCAGGCGTAACTGGGTTGAGTCTGGTTGAGCAAGGCTCAGAAAGTTTGGGATTTCGGAGGGCTTATGGTCTGCCAACCAGAGGAGGCGATGGAGCACGTCGATGAGGGTTGGTGCAGCCCCAATTGCCTGTGGTTTGACGTTGAAGGTTTGTCGTCCTTCAGTGCGTTGGATGCCCAGATCTTCGTAAGCACCCCGATCGCTGTAGTCTCGTAGTTGAATAGTAGTTTTGACCTTTTTGACCAGTGCCAGTTTGCCATCGGTTAGACCACCTACGCCGTCGAGTTCGACCCCGACCCCTTTGGCGAGGGTGTTGGCTTCATCAAACTCCACTGCCAGTTCGCCATACTCGTAGCGACCCATGATGTAGTACTGGGTGGATTTGTCTACCAGGCTCACGCCGCGTCTGTCGCACTGCATCACACTGGTCAGAACGGCTTCGACGACTTCTTTTTGCACTTCACCTAAAAAGGAGTTTGCGTCAAGCTCGTCACCGTTGGGCAGTTCGACTCGTTCGTATTGGGTGTAAGCGCGGAGTCCAGCACCGATGCAGGCAATTACGAGATCGGCTCCACTGACCCCTTCTGCCATCAGGGTCGTGACTCGTTCGCGGACAATTTGCGATAGCTCTGGTTTTACGTCCATTGCATAGTCACCAACAGTTGCACCTTTGCGCTTGCGGGCAACCAGGAAAATGCTTGAAGCGAGTGCGGCGGAGTTGGTAGCGCGAAGGCGAGTGCCCATTTCAGTATCAAGGGGCCATGCTTCGGTAATGGTAAAACCAGCACGACGGAGGGAATCAATTAGGGTTGACCAGCCTGCTGTTGTTTTATGGGCATACACTACAACCATCATGCCCTCTGCCTTTAGCACTCTACTTCCCTCGCAGAATGCTTGGTGCATCATATCTTCGTAAGCCTTTGCCGCCTTCTTTTTGTCTCCATCATGGCGAGTAGGTTCCATGATGGCTTCATTCTTTTTGGGTGTGAGTTGTCCTGAGAGATGCTCTGGATAGAGATGTCCAATAGATCGCTTCAGCCAAACATAGAAAAAATCAGACAAATCAGCGTATGGAACGGAATCAAAGTAGGGCGGATCAGTGATGACTGCATCAAGTGATTCAGACTCTATCGATAAAGCCATTGATGAGCCACGCTTGCAAATTGCTGGCTCTCCACAGTTAGCTTCCTGTTTAATGACATTTAGAATCCAGGGGAGGGAATTACTTGCACTTCCAGAAGTGATGCCCGTAGGACATCCTTCTGCAAAATCCCATAGCATTGGCAAGGCTTGCCTAACAAATGTGTGGTTAACTCCACTGGCTGTAGGATTTGGGTCATATGTACATAAGGTGCTTGCTCGATCGGCAACTCTATTAATCATTACGCCAAGGTATGTGGCGATCGCCTTCCCAAATTCCTCCTCATACCCCTCATGAATCATCTTCTGATGCGCCAACCTGACCCACTTCACAAATGTCATCAGCGCCAGTAGTTGCCGGGAGGTGAACAACTTACCAAAGGTATCTAGCCCATAAAGATGTGTAAAAAATGCCCTCGTATCTGCTGAAAAGATTGGCTCAGTTGGAATCGTTAAACCTGCCTCCTGACAGAGCGTTTCTAATCTTGCTTGAATTGCTGCATCATCTGGAGCGTAGTGCTTGTAGGTGTCTCCGGAAAGATAAGTCTTTCCCTTCTCTCCTGAAGTGGTGCAGACAATTGATGTGAGTTGCTGACCTAACTTGCCAGCCTTCCCTTGCTCTTTAACCACTTCACTTTTGACTGTTGCACCGCAATGCCTACAAATTGAGGTTCCTCTGGCACTTCCTAACGATGGGTTAAACCCTAATCCCTGTTCGGTCTTCGATTCCACTACCTCAAATTCAACCCGTTTCGTTTCATGATTTGGAATGGTTTTCAGGGCAACATACTTATCCTTCTTCTTACACAGCCACGTTTGCCGCATCAACGGCACTTGCGCCCCACAAGCCGGGTTAGGGCACTTTACCGTCCGTGTCCAGAGGTAGGCGACGGGGGTTAAGCCCTCACCCCCTGCCCCTCTCCCTGGGGAGAGGGGAGTTTGATTGGAGGGAAGGTGTTGGGCGATGGTGGTTAGGACTGTTTCAAGGTCTTGTTCTATCTGCTGATTTTTGAACCGCAGAACTGTAAAGCCGTTTTGACTAAACCACTGGTCTCGGTTTACATCTTGGTCTTTCTGGCGATCGTGAACTAAACCATCAACCTCAATCACTAAGCGAACTTCGTGACAGTAAAAATCTGCAATATAAGACTCAATATTGTGCTGCCGCCGAAATTTTGCTCCATCTAAGCGGCGATCGCGCAAACATTCCCACAAAATTGTCTCCGATGGAGTCTGTTTCTTTCGTAATTCCCTTGCTCGTTCCAAAAGCACATCTGGGATTTGCCGCCCCTGCCCTGCCAAGATCGACAATTGAACCCCAGAATCTGAGAGAGATCGCCCACTTGGGTTCGGTTCCCCTTCTCCCTGGGGAGAAGGGGCTAGGGGATGAGGGCAAATCTTCGGATACAGGTCGCCAATCTCCTCCCGAACCTGCTCAATCACCCAGTTACCCCACTTTTCCACCTCATCCGCCAGCTTCTTGCCATACTTCTGCGGGTAAACCAGGGTACAAAGCTGAATGATGTGTGCTACTGGGTTCAGGTCAACGGCATAGGTCTCACACCCCAACCGCAATGACTCCAAGGGGATTGCCCCACCCCCAGCAAACATATCCAGCACCTTGGGCGGTGGCACATCCTTCAATGGCGTATTCGATGGAAGACCCAGGCGATCTCTCTGCGCCTCTAAAATCTGCCGTCTCGCCTTCTTGATCGTTTCCTCTCCTGCCTCCCACTTGCAGAAGTCGATCATTGCTTTGGTCAAAGCTGTTCGCTTTTGGGGCGTTTCCGGTGCTGCCACCAGCGAAGCAAACACCGCTGCCCGTGCCGCTACTAAAGGTCGCCGCGCCCACCACAAATGCAAGGTCGAAATATGACCTTTGCGAATCGACTTCTCCCGTGCCGCTTCGATAGAGATCTCACGGATAGGAATAAAGTCTTCAATTAAGCGGCGATCGGTAGTCATAGGAGAAAAAATCTAGGTTTTCATAGTCCCTCTCCCTGGAGAGAGGGGTTGGGGTGAGGGCAACGTCAGGCTTGTTTTTGTCGTTGTTTTTGCTGCAAAAATTCAGCAAAGTCTCGAACTTCTGCAATTAACTCTTCTGGTAAATCCTCCAAAATAGAAACCAGATGTCCTCTTGCACCCATCGTTTCCTTCGCAGGCTTTACTAACCGAAGTTGATGTGGATAGACCGTTTCAACCCCGATCGTTTCCCGAAATGCTTGAGGATCATCAGGCTCAGCAGAGATTAATTCATCCGCTTCAATCCCTGCCTTTGTCCAGCCACCAAATAACTCTACGAGGTAGGCTTCTCCGTCGTTAAACATCTCAACGATCGCTCCGCGTGTTCCGACTGGAGCAAAATCAGGCTGTACCGCTGCATTCGTAAAATCCCCCGACAAGGGAATTTCTTCTATTAGTTGCACAACATCAAATAGTTGAAATTGACTCATTTTTGCCTCCCCGATCGCTCTGGAACTGCCGTCACAAACCTTGCTACATCCTCACCATAACGAACAATCCAACCTGTTCTGACTTGCCAAGACACACCAGTCTGTCCTGTGATTAAAACCACTGCTTGAAACCGATACCCGTGGTCATCTTGTCCATTAGATTCCAGAAGGTCTATCGTCATATTTGCCAAGATCGCCTCTCGGATCGATTCTGGGGACTCAAAACCCATTACCTCTCGCCAAAACTTTTGCTTATCCCCTCCTTCCATCGGTTTTGTTTCACGAGTAAAGAGATAAGTGGCTTTCTCAATCGGAAAAACTAGACTGACAGGTTGAGTCATTCTGCATTTGCCTCCCAATCCGCTTGAGCATTGCGGGTAATTGCTTCCGCAGGCACTAAGTACCGAGTCACCTGCCGGATTTCTTTGGCATCACCCACCAGAACCTTCGCCGGATTTTCGATTTTCAACAGCTTAGGGTTACTCGTCTTACAACCCCAAACCACATAGAGCCAGTATGAATCCCCCAGTTGTTGTGCTTTACGCCACTCATTAGAAGTCAGAGAAATTTCTTGGTTCACCTGTGCGCGTCCCTTCACCTCAATCCGTCGGACGGGTGCTACTCCAGTTTCGGGGTCAATTGGCCCCACACTGCGGATGTCAAAACCACTCCCATCCTGGTTCTGGCTAACATCCTCTGGTTCCCATCCCCTTTGCCGCTCATAATCCATCACGTATTGCATCGCAAAGGCTTCAACTTCAGGATCATTCTTCATCCCTGGCATTTCCGCCACGAATGCCGGAGCCGGATAGACGATCGCGCAACCCAAATATGCAACCCTGCCAAAACTAACAATCTTGAGATAATCCAATTCGTTTTGCTTGGTTCTATATCGCTCTTGCAGATCTTTCACCCGCTTTTGGGCACTATCCCTTGCAACACGATAGGTTTCATCCCCGGCTGCCACCTTTGCCGCCAACTTCATCTGCGTGGATTGGGCTTCTCGAATCGCAGCCTCCATCGCCTTCTTCAGATAATCCTGCCGAATTTCAAGCTCACGCTGCCGCTGTTGTTGCTCCTGCTTCACCATTGGCACCTGAATTCTGACCTTCAGCCACTTCTCAATTCGTTCCTGATCTTGAGGCGCAGGAGGCGTGAGGGATTGGGAGTTGATAGGAATGGATTCAGCACTGGCAGGCGCGAGATCGTGGAGGCAATCTGGTGAAACCAGCACCAATTCACCTGATGCTTTTTCTAAGACAGCACATAACGCTGCCCTCAAAACGCTCGCCTGTCCTGTCCTCTGCTGCCCAGCAACCTGAATTTCAAAGAAGTAAACCCGGTAAGGTTCATCTGCATCTGCATCCAAAAACAGGGCAGAGCCAGTACAGATCGAACTGTCCAGTTCAATGTCTAGTCGCTCAGCGATCGCCGCAAATAGAGGATGACCGGGTGATAGCAGTTCTGCATCCTGGTGGTTGGGGTTTGCTAATTGCTCCTTATAAAAGGAGAGCTTAGGATAATTTTTCTCGACCGCTCCCAGCCGCCGAATCGCCCCCAGGTTATTAGAGCGGAATTCCTCCTTAACATAAGGGACTCGCCACAGCCCATCTGCCCGGACTTCCAAATTGACGCTCAAAAACTCACACGATCGTTTGAAAAACTCCTCGATATAGCGAGGCATCAACCGCTGCTCTTCCGATCGAAAGTCTTGGCTTTGAGTACGGCGAATTCGAGATAGATCAACGTGGCTTGTCGCTAATGCAAAACCCGTCGCCTGCTCTAACTCATCCAATCGCTTTGGATCAATTTGCTCAAGCTGCTCTAGGGCGTTCTCCTCAGAAGCCTTGCTGTAGGTCGCTTCCTTGACCACATCTTCAAACCGAATGTCGCTGAGTTGTAAGAGTTGACCGACAACATCAAAAACGCGATCGCCCATTGCTTCCCGGATCTCTTCCAGCTTGCTCAGAAGCTTATCCAGTACCCGACCTTCGACTGTGTTGATTGCGAC
Organism: Egbenema bharatensis FJBBOT/2019; assembly: GCF_048077055.1. Classification (NCBI taxonomy): domain Bacteria; kingdom Bacillati; phylum Cyanobacteriota; class Cyanophyceae; order Oculatellales; family Oculatellaceae; genus Egbenema; species Egbenema bharatensis. The sequence continues at coordinate 3,158,608 of NZ_CP182236.1, forward strand.
AAAATTGAAGATGTAAACATCATGAGGCTGACCAATGCGGTGAATCCGACCCATGCGCTGCTCTAGGCGGTTAGGGTTCCAGGGAATGTCGTAGTTGATCATCAACCGACAAAACTGAAGGTTAATCCCTTCCCCGGCTGCCTCAGTTGCAAGGCAAATTTGCCGATTGAGTTGAAAATCCTTCTGCGCCTCTTTACGAGCGATCGGGTTCATGCCGCCATGAATTTGGCAAGTGGTGTAACCCCAATCCTCCAAATTTTGTTTCAGGTAGTCCAACGTATCCCGGTGTTCAGTGAAAATGAGCAGCTTGCCACGACCGTCCCGAAGTTCAGAAAATTGCGCTCCTTTCAGGCACTCTTTCAGCTTGTTGAGCTTCATCTCAGTACCAGTATCGATCGTCTGCTTAGCTAGCTTGACCAGGCGCTCTAGCTCATACAACTCATCGCGGAGTTGCTCCATACGCTCTGCCGCTGTGGACTCGATCGCTAAATTTTCCTGCTCGTCTTCCTCATAGTCGTCGCTTTCCTTCTCAGAATCAACAGGCTTCCCAAGGTTCATCAAGCGAGCATGTTGCTCCTCTGGAGAAAGTCCTTCTAATTCGTCTAGCAGATCAGCAAAGCGCTGTCGCCGTTTTTTCAGAGAACTGAAAATGGCATTGAGGCTACTAGCTAATCGTCGTTGCAACACCGTTCGTGCTAAAGCAACGGCTGCTTGCTTCCGCCCCTTGGCTTTCCCCAAGAATTTGTTGATGTATTTGGTGACTTCTTTATAAAGATGTTCTTCAGCAGGGGACAACTCAAAGGGAACCGTTTTAGCAAACCGTTTCTTAAACAGCTTTCGCCCATCAAAATCCTTAAGTTCCTCCTTAATGCGCCGTAAGAACCAGGGGCTATTCTCCATCCGCAGCATTTCTGGATTGATCTGATCAGAAATGAATTGCTCTGGATCTAGCAGCCGGAGGAAATTATGGAATTGGTCTACATCGCCCTGGTGAGGAGTAGCGGTCAGCAGCAGGATACGTTCACAATTTTTTGACAATTCCTCAACTAGCTCATAACGCCCAGTCCGTCTTAGGTCGTCTCCTTGAGTACGAGCAGAGCATTTATGCGCCTCATCAACAATCACTAAATCCCAATCCACCTGAAGGATGCCCGGAGCAATATCATCCCGTTTTGCAAAATCAATAGATGCTACACATTGCCGGAATCGCTCCCAGGGATTTCCTGCTAACTGCCCTTTTGCCAGAGTTGAGTTAATAACTTCAAACGTTTCAGAAAACTTGCTCTTAAGCTCATCCTGCCATTGCAATGTGAGGGGGCCGGGGCAAGGATCAGAACCCGTTCAATCGCCCCACGCAGCTTTAATTCCTTCAGCAGCAAACCCGCCATAATGGTTTTGCCTGCTCCTGGATCGTCTGCCAGCAGAAATCTGAGCCGAACTTGAGGCAAAATCCGTTCATACACAGCTTCTAGCTGGTGGGGCAAAGGGCGAACCCCACTGAGGCTGACCGCAAAATGAGGGTCGTAGGCGAACGCCAGTTTGATGCGAGCCGATTCAATGAAGAGAAAAAACTGATTGGCATCCACAGACGCTGAGGATGGGTGGGTTTGATTAGACAGGATCTCCGATACTTCATCGACACTGATAAAGGCATCGCGCAACTCACCCTGTTGCGTTCTAACTCGCAGTAATACCGTATCCTCAACGAGAGTGGCATCCTCGACAGTCACAGCCCCGGTGAACTGACCTGGTATCGTAATGCGTTTACCAACTAGCTGTGACTCCATCAATTGCCCCTATTCTCTGGAAAGAATTGCTCCAATAAATCCTGACCGCGATCGCCCATCTCCCGCGAAACTTCCTCAACCCGCTATAGTCCGAGGGGAATTGGCATCTGTTTCTGCTTTTCCCAACGGTTCACGGAAGTAAATGACACCCCAATTTTCCGAGCAAGCTCCTGCTGGGTCAGCCCGGTTCTGCGTCGTAATTCTTTAATAAGATGACTAACCTCCGGTTGCTGAATTGCCATAGATTATATCGGACGCTATAGTCCAGAATTCCCCTATTTTGGCTAGAGGCAGCATAGCAAGTCATTTTTTCCTGCACGTTTGTAACGTCTTCATCAACTAAAAGCTGATAGTTCGATTGTAGGCAGCGTTTCGACGGCTTGAGTGAGCCTCACCGAACTTTGAGTTCATGCCGAAGCCCGAAGTTTTGTCCGCCCAATCCCCTCAACCTAGCTTAAAAACAAAAAAATCCCTAACGCGAAGCCAGGGATTTGAATCAGGGTGCATCTACCACTTCAGTATTCAAGGTCACACTATCTCAACCGGAAAAAAATTAAAAAGTCATCTGCAAATCGATCGGTTCTGGCAAGCCCATCCATCAACTGTGCCAAATCGATCGCTGCCCTGCATCTGCAAAAGCCTGGCAACCATCTAGCAAACATCTAGCAAACACCTTGATTGAACCCACCGATCGCGTCACAATAATATTAAGCAACAATAACAATGTATAGCAACTGAGTCCCCGAATCGATTGAATTAAGGTTAGATGGTATTCCTGCACACATCGGCTGCTTCTTCTCATATATCGGCTGCTTCCCATGCAGACTCCTTGAGTCCTGTTCCACTCCCCACTCCCCACTCCCCACTCCCCATTCCCCCTACCTACGACCTGGCGATCGTCGGGGGTGGCATTGTTGGATTAACCCTGGCCTGTGCCCTCAAGCAGTCTGGATTACGGATTGCCCTGATTGAAGCCAGACCTCGGGAAGCGGGTTTGAGTCACCATCGCGCCTATGCCCTAACCTTAATGACCGGACGCATTTATAGCGGGTTGGGACTGTGGGAGCAGATTTTGCCACAAATTACCACCTTTGAGCAGATCCGATTAGCTGACGCGCTGTGCCCCGCTGTGGTGAACCTGTTGCCGCAGGATTTGGGAACAAAAACCAGGGAATTGGGTTACGTCGGCGAACATCACGTCCTGGTGCAGACGCTTCTGGATGCGCTAAAAGATGCTGATCTGGACTGGCTGTGTCCCGCAGAACTGATCCAGGCGGAATACGGAGCCGATCGCGTGACTTTAACGGTATCCGTTGCGAACCAACAGCAGACGATTCAAACTCGGTTACTGGTTGCGGCAGATGGCTCTCGATCGCCGATTCGGCAGCAGGCGGGCATCGGCACAAAAGGCTGGCAGTACTGGCAATCCTGCGTCACGGCTGTGATTCGTCCTGAAAAGTCCCATGAGAATGTAGCGCGGGAACATTTTTGGGAAAGTGGGCCCTTTGCCTCCCTTCCCCTTCCCGGCAATCGCTATCAGATTGTTCTCACTGCTCCCCATGCGGAAGCCAGACGATGGGCCGAGGTCAGTGAGGCTGAATTCCTGACAGAACTCGATCGACGGTATCAGGGGCAGTTGGGCAAACTAGAGCTAATTGGCGATCGGCTGGTGTTCCCAGTCAAGCTGATGCAGAGCGATCGGTATGCTCAACATCGGTTGGCGTTAGTGGGGGATGCGGCCCACTGCTGTCATCCCGTTGGCGGCCAGGGGTTAAATCTGGGCATTCGAGATGTGGCAGCCCTGGCGGATGTCCTGAAGACTGCCCATCAGAAAGGAGAGGATATTGGCGATGGGCGGGTGCTCCGTCGCTATGAACGCTGGCGTAAGCTGGAAAACTTGACCATTCTGGGCTTCACGGATTTACTCGATCGCACTTTTTCCAATCACTGGTTGCCGATCGTGGTGTCCCGACGATTGGGATTAGGCGTGATGCGAAATCTGCGTCCTCTAAAATTTTTGGCTTTGAAGTTAATGACTGGACTGAGTGGCCGACAACCTGAACTGGCAAGGCGAGAAGTCGGGTAAGCAGCAACCCATCTCCATCTCCTAAAACGGTAGAAATCTCCTAAGTCAATCTACCTGCTTGTCCGAGCGTATCGAAACATAGTGGCTTTGTCCTTCTTGTTGGATCTTTAATACCTCAATAGTGCTGGCAAATGCAAGAAAGCTGCCGCGAATGTCCAGAGTTTTCATTGCCTTTGTGATTGGTACGTATTGCCTGCTGAATTCACTCGCTAGAGCAGATAAATTGATCCGATCGTCTGACGATTTGCTCAACAGTTGCGTTGTGATTGTCACCAAAACCCTTTCAAGCTGCTGTTTTGTTTCAACTTCAGCCGGAAGAAAATCCAGATCAGATTGTGCTGGGGATGCGAAATTGTCGGGTGATTGAGAATTAGATGGGGCAGAAACGCCCTGAGTCGCCTCTGGCTCAACTTCAAGCTGAAACGCTGTCACATACCACTCCGTTTGTCCAGGAGGTTGATGGACGACAAAATCAGTAGGATATTCGGCTAGAAAATCCTTTACTTTACCTGCTAATTTGTGTTGACCTAATACATGGCTAATGGGCAGTCCTGATTTTTGCCGAAACAGGGTGGAAAGACGAGACAGTTTGACCCATTGCTGATGAGTTTGGTTCTGTTCTTCCTGAATTAATTGCTTGAGACAAGCGATCGTTTCTGACAAAGAAGGCGCGACCACAGGTGGCTGAAAGCTATACGAATCCAGCTTGCCCGTCATCCAATTTTTAACCAACAGTGCCTCGCTTTGTTTCCGTGCAGAATACACCGTTAAACCGTGCGTACTTAAAGTGTGGCAAAGGTGAGATAAGTCACCATCGGATGAGCAAATGATCACCTCTCGCACATTAGGATAGTGCACAAAAATTGAGGAGCCGATCGCCGTGATTTTCATATCGGCACTATTTGCCCCCGCCGGAACGTGGATCATCTGATATCCCCGCTGATGCATATCCAGATCTAATTTGCCGATCGCCCGCCAATTCGCAATGGCAATCTTAATCTGAATTGGATAGGTGCAGACCGTATTCAGGAATTTTTCGGCATCTGGAGGTAGGCGCAAATTCTCAACATCCAGTAGCAAAATTGCAATGCCAATCGTCGGTTCTGAAACGGGGGAAGGCAGCGGTTGGGAAAGGGCTGGTTCAGGGGCAGGGTCGGGGTCTGGCTCAATTGGAGAAGCGGAGGGCATCGCCTCCCCAATCAGTTGATCGATCGCCTGATTCAGTTGGACAAACAGTTGAGAATCAAAAAATCCTGGGAGAAATAGTTCTCGCAGGAAAGGTTCAATTTTAGCTTTAAGGGTCGATTGATGAAACGACTGGCTAAATTTGGAGGAAAAAGCCCGGATAAAATTCGCTTTAATTTGCGGGCTTTCCCACTGAAGATGCCGATATTTTTCTGCCAAATGCTCTGGAGCTTGCTGTTTCACCTGCACCGCAACTCGATAAATTTCCAGGACAATCTGACTGATGATGGCAGAGCTAGTATCCGGATAAGAGTCTGAAACAGTCATGATTCGCCCGATCGAGTAATGCGGTACTGGGAGAAGAACGGAACGGGTTTAACCCATCCCAACTTCCATTCCAGTTCCCATTTGTAATGTATCTCTCATATTTTTGCCATCGTGGAATGCCGCTAACAAAACTTCGCTGGTTTTGCCCCAGGCGATCGTCCCTGCGGCATCAATGCCGATCGCGCCAAAGTCCCGATTCCGTGAGTAGGCTTCCTTAAAAGATCTCTCAAAGGCAAGGGGTAAAGGCATCCCATCCGTCACCCGCACCACAATTCGGGCGGCTAAACATTCATCAATAATGTCTTCACCAATGCCCGTACAGCTAATTGCAGCATCCGTCGTCGCATAATTTCCCGCAGGCATAGCAGAATCGCTGACGCGCCCAATCCGCTCAAATCCCTTACCGCCAGTGGAAGTTCCTGCTGCCAGCCGTCCGTCCTGATCCAGGGCAACCACGCCGATCGTCCCTCGTCCTGCTTCCGTCACCAGCTCCCGTTCCGCCACAACGCCCGCCATATCCTTGGAAAAGTTGCCGCGTCGTTCCTGAATCCATTCCTGTAACCGCAGTTCCGTTAATGGATCGTAGGCAGGAAGTTGCAGTTCGCGCATTAGCTCCAGCGCCCCGTGATCCGACAACACTCGATCGTCTCCGCCCTGGAGAAAAGTCGCCAGTTCGATCGGATTTTTCACCCGCGACACATTGATCACGCCGCTGAATCGCTGCTGCAACCCATCCATTAACGAAGCACTCATACGAATGTGCCCATCAGACTGCAACACCGACCCCGTTCCCGCATTAAAACGCGGATCATCTTCCAGGAGCTGACAGCCGCGAACCACCGCATCATGGGCACTGGCTCCTGCCTGCAACAGGGCATACACTTCTTCCAACACCTGAAACAGCGATCGTCGGACAACCTCTGCACCACCTTTGAGCGAACTGCCTGCTCCACCATGAATAATCAGCTTGGGTTGTACCTGCGCCGTCGTCATACCTGAAAAATCTTCCTGTGTGTGAGGGACAATGATCGATTATGCCCTGTCTGCTTTACTTTTTGTGTCTTTAATGGAGCAATTCAGAGAGTTCAGCCGAATTCAATGTCTTTGAGGCGATCGCAGCTCCATAAACTGTGCCACAGTGCTGTTTTTTACTCTGGGGATTGGGCAGTCGATCGACGACGACGACATCGCTCTGAACAATACTTCACTTCATCCCAACAGGTTTCCCACTTTTTGCGCCATTCAAACGGTCGCTGACAAACTGGGCAAATTTTGGTCGGCAGGTTGGATTTAGAGTATTTTCGTCCCACGGGAATATTGCGATGAACAACTTAACATTCAGTTACATTTATTACTTTAACGAAGGAGAACGCAGAAATGTCCCTGGCGACTGTGCGGATTGTGCTGGTGGAACCCGCCGGAGCATTAAATCTAGGGTCGATCGCCCGTGTGATGAAGAATATGGGGTTACGCCAATTGGTGTTAGTCAATCCCCAGTGCGATCGATTCAGTGATGAAGCCCGACGAATGGCCGTCCATGCTACCGATGTTCTGGAATCTGCCCAGGAAGTGCCCACCCTATTGGATGCGCTCCATCATTGCCATCGGGTGATTGCTACCACTGGACGCGATCACACCACCCTCGACGTTACCCTGGAACCGCCGCGATCGGCCCTACCCTGGCTGCTAGAACCCGTAGAACCGCTCAATCTATCCGATCCAGTTGAGCGAATCGATCGATCGGATCCGGCAATCCATTCAGCCCTGGTTTTTGGTCGAGAAGACCGGGGACTATCCAACGAAGAACTCAACTACGCCCAACGCCACATCTTTATCCCCACCAGCCCCGTTTATCCATCAATGAATTTAGCCCAGGCCGTCGCAATTTGTTGTTATGAGTTGCATGGGATGGAGTTAGGGAGGAGGGAGGAGAGAGGAGAGAGGAGGGAGGAGGGAGAAGGGAGGAGAGAGGAGGGAGGAGAGAGGAGAGAGGAATCGGGAGTCGGGAGTCAGGAGTCGGGAGTCGGGAGTCAGGAGTCAGGAGAACTGCTTTCCACCCACCCACCCACTCACTCACCCATTCACCCACCTGCCGATCTCGCTCCACTTCATACCCTGGAAGGTTTCTACCAACACCTGGAAACCGTACTGCTGAAAATTGGCTATCTTTACCCTCACACGGCCGCCAGCCGGATGGAAACCTTTCGGCGGTTGTTCAATCGGGCTTACCTTTCTGGGCGGGAAGTTTCTATGCTGCGGGGAATTTTGCGGCAGGTGGAGTGGGCAGTGCGGGGGGCTGAGGGAGTTAAGGAAGGATCCAAAGGAGCCAGGCGATCGAATTCCCAGGATTCTGATGTCTGATTTTTACTCTGGTAATGGCTGGTGGGCAGTGCCCACCCTTGTATCTTCAGAGGCAGGCAAGATGCCTGCGCTACGGGCCCCACTCCCCACTCCCCACTCCCCACTCCCCACTCCCCACTCCCCACTCCCCCTCCGGATCTCTCCTACCAAATACGAAGAATGGTTAAAAATTCGCGCTGAAGCAATCAATCGCCAAAAAATTCCGATACTGTTCAGTGGAATATTTTTTGCCTGAACGATTTCTCCAATTTTGTTGCATACTTTGAGAGACTTTGCTCAGGATGTTGTCAATTCCCCCCCAAAGCCAGTTGTATTACGAGGTAGAGTCCGTGTTGGAACCGCGTCAGCCTATGACAAAATCACCCCATCGCCGTCCAGCTCGCAAACAGCCTTCCTCTGGTCAGCCCGGAGCTTCTCCAAGGCAGGAACCCCCACGGACACCACCAGCGGGAAGTAGACCACGCTCTGGCTTACAAAAGGTTTTACTGGCAATCCTGAGATCCAAATCGGGGGCAACTCCAGGGTCAAGGAAGCCGATGCCGCAGCGCGAACTGTCTCGACGAGAGCGACGACAACAGCAGCGACTGTCCACTCAGTCTCCCCAAGCTTCAGCCCCTCATTCTCCTGAATCATTCCGCCGGACTGCGGCTCCTCATCCGATGCGAGAGCAGGGGCGATCGGTGATTCCTATTGATGCTCAGTCGGAAGCCTTTCATTCTGAAGCCGTTCCCCGATCGGAAGTGGCTCCCAGAATGGATGATCCTCCTCGAACCAGGCTACATTCGGTGCATCCGAAGTCTGCTCAACGCAGGTCGCCTTCCCCATCCGCTGAGGTCAATCAGCCTCCAGCCCATCAGCCTCCAGTCGATCAGCCGACGCGCTACCCCCCTCAAGTGGCCGTTCTACGCAAGCGATCGGAGGGGCATACCAGACAGGGGCATCCGCGTCAGCGTCCTCCAGCCAAGGGAACAGCTCCGCGATCGTTTTCCATGATTGCTTTTGTTCAGGGAATGCGGCTGGTGATTCTGGGGGTAGGAGTATGGGCCATTATGGGTACCGTACTTTCGATGGCAAACCCTCAGATGCGGTCTAACCAGGGAGCTTATGCCGATGCTGAACCTCCCCAGGATTCTGCCTACGTTCAAGGGCTGAGTCCAAACAGTGCCATGGCCAGTTCCCTCATCACGGGTCAACCCATGAATGAACTGTTGCAAAGGGTGACACCGATCGCCCAGGGTACGCCCGATTTGACCCCAGGTGTCTTTGTCCTTGACCTGGATAGTGGGGATTACCTGAGTCTGAATGGAGAAATGACCTTTTCGGCTGCCAGCATGATCAAAGTCCCAATTCTGCTGGCCTTCTTCCAGGACGTGGATGCTGGAAAAATTCGATTAGATGAAATGGTGACGATGTTGGAGGGTGACATTGTTGGGGAAGCCGGGGAGATGCAGTTTGATGGGGCGGGAACGCAATACACAGCTCTGGAAACTGCTGCCAACATGATTATCATCAGCGACAATACAGCAACGAATATGATCATTCGGTTGCTCGGTGGGGTGGAAGTGGTCAATCAACGTTTTCAAGAATGGGGATTACAGCAAACGACCCTTCGCAATCCGCTGCCTGACCTGGAGGGAACCAATGAAGCATCTCCAAGAGAACTATCTCATCTCCTGGCCCGCGTCAGTGAAGGTGAATTCCTCACCATGCGCTCCCGCGATCGATTCCTGGATATCATGCAGCGTACCGTGGCCAACGGCTTGTTACCAGCGACCTTGGGACAGGGTGCAACGATCGCCCACAAAACGGGGGATATTGGTTCGCTATTAGGAGATACTGGGTTGATTGATATGCCCAGCGGCAAACGCTACGCCATTACGGTGATGGTGAAGCGTCCCCATAACGACGATCGCGCCTTTGAGATGATCCGTCAGATATCCGGGGTCACCTATGAGTACCTCAGCCAGGTTCCAGATACCTCAAATAATGTCGGCCCATCCATGCCCTCGGATGAGTCCTATGCAGAGGATAGTGGAGTCAGGTAAAGGAACGTGTTGCCCCTAAACTGGATCGGCATCAATCTGGGGTTCCCGAATCAAAAACTCCGTCCCACTCAATTCCATCGATTCGGGTTCTGCCTCTTCTTCCAGCTCGTTTTGTGCGTCCAACTGCTGCCAGAGTTCCTGCAACATTGCATCTAAGCCAATTTGAGCCACAGCGGAAATGAGAAAGATGGGAACCTCAGTAAATTGACGTAGTTGAGCGGCCAGGTCTTCCGGAGTGGAGCTATCGGCTGGCAGGGCATCAACTTTGTTTAATGCCAGGATTTGGGGGCGATCGGGTAGTCCACGATCGTAGGCCTCCAATTCTGATTGGATTGTCTGATAGGCTGCGATCGGATCCTCCTGAGTGATATCAATCAGGTGGAGTAAGACACGGGTTCGTTCGATATGGCGGAGAAAATCATGACCCAGCCCCGTTCCCTGATGTGCGCCTTCAATCAACCCTGGAATATCGGCAAACACCGTGCCATCTCCCGTTGGTTTACGCACTACGCCCAGGTTCGGGACGAGGGTGGTAAAAGGATAGTCGGCAATTTTAGGACGGGCTGAGGATAGGGAAGAGATTAAAGTCGATTTACCGGCATTGGGCAAGCCGATAATGCCTACTTCCGCCAGGAGTTTCAGTTCTAGCCGAATCCGCCGTTCTTCACCGGGGAGTCCGGGCAATGCTCTCTCTGGAGCGCGGTTGTGGTTGCTGAGAAAATGTTTGTTCCCTAAACCACCTTTGCCCCCTTTAGCCACGCAGAATTCCTGGCCAGGCTGCGTCAAATCCGCCAGAATTTCCTCGGTTTCCGCATCATAGATCACCGTGCCGCAAGGAACTTCAACGATGCGATCGCGTCCTGAGGCTCCGGTCATATTCTTGGGGCCACCACGCTGGCCATTTTCCGCCTTGAAGGTGCGAGCATAGCGAAAATCCAGCAGGGTTTGTAGATGTTCCACTGCAACCAGAATGACAGAACCCCCATAGCCCCCATTACCGCCCGACGGCCCCCCCGCAGGCACATACTTCTCCCGCCGGAAAGCGACCATTCCATCACCACCACTCCCCGCGATGACTTCAACTTCTGCCTGATCAATAAACTGCATGGAACAATACTCGATGAATAACTCGATCGGGATGGCTGGTTCACACCCAATCCCCCTCTATTCTGATAGTAGGCGATCGAGCTACAAAGCCGTTGCACGTTGGGGGAATCGCTTATGATCAAAATAACTTGCAACCCAGTTTTGCTGCCATGTCCAAGCTACAGCCTCGTTTCCTGACCGATACCTGGACGACTGCAACCTGGGCAGAATATCTTCAGGCGATCGAAGATCCCATTTGCGATCGGGCGAAGGGATATTACTACAACGGACACATGAGGCTGGAAATGCTGCCAGTGGGATCGGATCACGCCAGGGATCACAGCTTGATCCTGTTTGCGGTGAACCTATTTGCAACTTTAAAGGGCATTCCCCTCAACGCAAGAGACAACTGTACCTATCGCAAAGCAGGCCTGCAGGAATGTCAGCCTGATCTGTCCTACTACATTGGCGATCGCTCCCAGATTATTCCCTGGGGAGTCAGTATTATTGATTTGAACCAATATCCACCCCCTGATCTGGTAATTGAAATCGCAAAAACCACCCTGCTAGATGATCAGGGCGCAAAACGCTTGCTATATGAAAATCTCCAAGTGCAGGAATATTGGATTGTGGATGTGGAGCAAGCCCAGATTCTTGCCTTTGAAATCATTGAACGCGGCAGCAGACAGATCGATACCTCCCAGGTACTTCCTGGACTACAAATCGCTGGTTTGGAAGAGGCACTGCATCGCAGCCGATCGGTGGATCAAGCACAAGTTGGAGCCTGGTTAATCACCCAATTTCAGCCGTAAGCCAAACTAGTAACCAAGTACCAGCCAACCCACCCATGACCTCACCCTTCCACGTTTTTACTTACGGTACGCTCAAGCCCGGAGAACATTACTTCGATCGCTACTGCGCCAAGTGGGTAATCGAAATTCAGGAGGCGATCGCTTACGGCGAATTGTATGACCTGCCCCTGGGCTATCCAGCTATGACCTGGGGCGATCGAATCATCTATGGCACACGTTTGAGCTTCACTGAACCAGCCGTCCTCACCGCATTGGATGAGCTAGAAGACTACAGCCCCGATCGTCCACCCCAGGCTAATGAATACCTCCGGGTTCAACGCCCCATCTTTGATCTCAACACTCAACCCCTGGGGCTAGCCTGGGTCTACTGGATGGCACCCCAAAAAGCGATCGAACTGGGAGGTGTACTACTCCCGGACGGGCAATGGGCAGGTAGCAAAACGAACACCTTACCTATTGCAGAGTTCTGAGCAGGTGTTTCATTCAGGTAAATCTGTTTCGGGTAAATCTGTGAGGAATTCAGGCAAACCTGGACGATGGGGCAGGCAAACCCAGAACAAGGGGTAGGCAAGATGCTTACCCTACAGGGCATGGCTACCGTGTACACAGATCTTGGCTGAGAGGCTCCAACCCTGATAGATCCCCCTAAATCCCCCTTAAAAAGGGGGACTTCTAATCCGGTTCCCTCCTTTTTAAGGAGGGTTAGGGAGGATCAAACCCAGGCGTGGCTAGAGCAGATGACTTGTGTGTACACCGTAGACAGGACATGAAGCAGGTGGGCGTAAGCTGGAGTTGGGATGAAGCTCCCCCAGCCCTCAGTTCCCTTCAGCCTTCAACTTTCAGGGGTTTGCCTACATGCCCACTGCACTACCCAAACAGCCCTCAACCCTACTGCTGTTCATGATGCGGGTATCCAGATTCCAAGACTGCCGCTGGGATTTCAATCACTGGACGATCGAGGGCAATCATCAACCCATCACTGGGAACCGCCAACGATGCCGTTTGTTCGAGGTCAGGCGCTTGAACCATCGAAGGAGAGAGGTTAGTCTGTGGCATTCTGCCGATCAGCGCACCAACAAACAGGGCAGCGATCGCCATACCTCCCCAGGCGACAGTTCGCTTGGGACGACGCTCAATGCGGGTGATCACCTGAGCTGTGAATTGCTCAACGGGTTGTTCTGAAACCGGAACAGGAATACCTTTTAACCCCTGTCTCAGGTTCAGTAAGCGGGCATGGAGCCGTTGCATTTTTGGATCAGTAGCCAACCAAGACTCAACTTGGCGACGTTCATCCGCCGTGACTTCGCCATCCAAATAGGCACTGAGTAACTCAAAGCGATCGCGCTTCAGGTTATCTAATGCCTCCGGAGAGGACTGATCGCAACGATGACCCTGTTCATGCAACGGCAGGGGGGGGCTATAGTGGTTGCAGTCGTCAAAGTTAGACATTTTCAAAGTCTCTAAGGGTAGAGTCAGAGTTCAAGATAAACCACTCAAGAGGTGGATAGAATACAGAGCCAGGTACTAGCCACCATTACATCCCACATCCAGCAAAACTGTATTGGGAGGCACGGTACAAAGTCAAGACACTATCACACTCATTTTATTGATCCAGCATAGCCCAGCTATTTTCCCAGTCAATCCTCCAGATAAGCTTGAAGCTGTCCCTGAAGTCGCTGGCGTGCTCTAGCAATCCTGGATTTAACGGTTCCCAGGGAAACCCCTGTAATATCAGCGATTTCCTCGTAGGACATTCCCTCAATCTCCCGTAACACGATCGTGGTACGAAACACTTCAGGTAGGTCGGCGATGGCATCCCGCAGTTGGTCATAGAACTCCCGCGTAATCATGTCCTCTGCCGGCCCAGGATCAGCAGATGCAATTTCCCAATCCATTTCTCCATCATCAACGCTCAATGGGGCATCTAACGAAAGAGGGGGATTGGTGCGTTTCCGCTTCCGCAACTCGTCGTAAAACAGATTGGTTGCGATTCGGCTCAACCACCCCCGAAACTTAGGAGGTTCTTGCAGCCGATTAATATTGCGATAAACGCGAATCCAAACTTCCTGGGCTAAGTCGGCTCGATCCGTCCAGTCAGGAGCAAGATGATACAGCACTTTCTCAACGTGGGAGTGATAACGGCGGATTAGCTCGGCAAAAAGGGCTTTACCGGGGCGTAACCCTACCTGACATTGCAGGATCAGATCATAGTTTGAGAGCTTATTCACCTGTATAGGGACTTGATGAGACGCTACCTCAACGGCGAACCAGGACACAGGAAGAGATTCACTACTCATGGATAGAGTTTGTTTTTGAGGGATTCCATTTCTGAATGACGGTGACATGGATGAGATGTTCCCCATGATAAAAAGGTTTCTGATGTGACTTGGGGGTGCTGCCATGCTGACAATATCTCGGCTTACTTCAACGATATTTCCAGCTATGTCTATGGCAGTGGGGGTAGGTTCACGCCAAAGCTACTTTTCTGCGATCGATTACAGGTCGGCGGTTGAGCTATCCGGAGAATTAGACGTTTGTTTATCAATCATTCATTTACGATTTACCAATGATTTATCCACTGTTGATTGGTTAGCAAAACAAGATGTCTGTATTGATACTTCGGCTTGCCGCTCTAGCCGACTACTGTACTAGTTGGGTCAACCTGCATTTTGCGTTAAAGATGCAGCAGAAACACCCTACCGTAGGACGGTTTTTTATCTGCAACAGTTCTGAACGTTCAGAATTTTTTGAATCTTCTATTCATAATAAATCCGATCGCAGGCGATCGAGGGTTACAAATCTCAAAATGCCCCCTCTCTATTCCCGGCTCCCCACAACCCCTAAGGCCATAATTGGAGACACCATTCGCCTCAATAACTTGCTGAATAATTTCAGGTTCAATACCAGGAGATTTCGCCAGGCTATTGGGTTCCTGGGTGCAGCAAGGGCCGCTCGAACTCCAGAACGCCATGCTTGCCGCAGTTGTCCGGCTTCAAATTCTGACCAGGCACGACCCAGCAAAAAGGTTTGGATGTGGGATGCGGCTGAGAAGGCGGCCTTAATGTTGTCTTCGGGGGGAGGGGGAGGGCAGCCTCGCTGGAGGTCATCTTCGCCGATTGTTCGTCGTTGCTGTTGAAATTCCTGGGCAATGAAGTCAAAAAATTCGCGGCGGGTGGTGCTTTGGGTATGGGTAATGGAATGGCGATGAATTCGGTATTGGTAGCAGTTGATGGGCAGATACCAGATCCGAAATTGCTCTCCCAGTCGCAGTTGCAGGTCAATATCTTCTGCGGTTGTGAAGTAGGGGCGAAATCCGCCAAGTTGACGCAAGGACTCCGCCCGAATCGCGTAGGTGCAAAAATGGGTGCGCGTGATGCCAGTACAGAGTTCCTGCGTGATTTCTTCGGACTTTGTGCCACAGTTAAACTGAATGACTAAATCGCTTCTAGCATCGATCGCCACATAGTTACTGCAAACGGCGGCAAAATCTGGATGCTGCCTTAACCAGTCAGTCTGAATCCGCAGTCGATCGGCACAGTATAGATCGTCCGCATCACACCGCATGATAATTTGTCCTTGCGCGATCGATAGCCCAAAATTGAGGGCAGAGGCAATCCCTTTGCCTGGGTTAGAGACCACTTGTAGTCGATCATCTTGAATTGCTCTGACTGCTTTTAAGGAATCATCCGTTGAACCATCATCGACAACAATCACTTCCAATGAAATGGAGCTTTCCTGTAATAGCGATCGGAGTGCCTGAGTAATATACTGTTCGGCATTATACAAAGGAACAATAACGCTCACGAGCATTGACGGTTGATTAAGTGCGGGCACAGGTTAGACCTCTGGTGTTTGTTTTAGAAGATAAAGCGCAAGCCTGGCAACGGATGAATAGGGGAGAACCATTGCAGTTGACAAACTCCTAAAACGGATAGGCTTTAGCATATAAGCCCTGTTGTCACTGTTTCTGTCCATTGCCACACAACCAAAGGAACACACGATCGAATGAATGCAGCTAGCCTCGGTGGGCTATCTAGAAAAATTGCAGGTTTAGGGCTGAAGGGGGATGATGGGGCGATCGAAGGCGGGTGGCGGTAGGGGTTTGAGAAGGGCGCAACCCAGCAGGTTCCAGCCGTCTCGATTCCAGGGGAGAACTCCGATCGCTTTAAGTGCGTAGATCAGAGCGGTTGATCGCTGTTGACTTCCAAAAGCCCACCAGCCGTATTTCATATAAAAGTAATGCTGGGAAGTCCGAGTCCCTGTCGATCGCCAGGGTTCAGTCGCTTCAAAGGTTCCCGCAATCCCCCGTCGCTGCCAGGCCCGTTCGCAGGCTTCCCTGGCCTTTTGCCGTTGGTAAAGCTGATCCTGTTCACTGACGGATCGAGAATGGACTCGGTACTGGAGGACGGGTTCAGTCAGGTTTGCCAATTTGCCAATTTCTCCCAATTTCAGCCACACATCTAGATCTTCAGCTTGCCCCAATCGCTCATCGTAACCGCCAATTTGAACCAGGGATTCTCGCCGGATCAGAGCACAGGGGTTGCAGATGGGCGCGTGACCAACGATCGCCGCTTGCTGAATTTCCGCATCCTGAGTGGGGAGTTGCAGCCGAGTTAGCAATCGCCCTTTGTGATCAATCAAGTCATGCGCTCCCCCCACGCAGACGACCTCAGGATGCTGCCGCAAAAAATTTACCTGTAACGAGAGGCGATCGGGCAACGCCACATCATCGGAGTCCATGACGGCAATGAATTCGCCCTGAGATACCCTGAGCAGGTCATTACGAGTGCGAGGAATGCCCTGATTTTCGCGGCTGATCAGTCGAATTCGATCGTCCTGTTGGGCATGCTGTTCCAGGATGCGGAGGGAACCATCCGTTGAGCCATCGTTCAGGATCACGAACTCAAAATTGGTGAAGGTTTGCCGCAGAATGCTGTCGATCGCCTGAGCCAGATACCGCTCGGCATTATAGACCGCCATCACAACGGAAACAGTCGGAATTTGCGTCATGGGTTCAGGGTGGGTTGGGGGAGTGGTTTAATCAGAGCACAAGCGAGCAGCTTCCAACCATCGAGCGCCAAAGGTAAAGACTGAATCGATCGCCATCCATAAAGGATCGCAGCATAGCGTTCTCCCTGATTGAAGAAGTGCCAGCCGTAACGCAGCATAAACTCGTGGCGGGAAGGACGATCGAAGGGTCGCCAGGCCGCCGTGGCTGTAAATTCTCCTGTGATGCCGCGTCGTTGCCAGGCCCGTTCACAGGCTTTTCGCCGATTCTCAGTTTGTTCTAATTGCTTCAGTTCGCTGATGGCGCGATCGTGCTGGCGATATCCCAGGACGGTTTCTGGTAAGTTCGCCAACTGCCCAATTTCGCCGAGTTTCAAAAACAAATCCAGATCCGAGGAGGTCGATAGAGTTTCATCGTAGCCCCCCACTTGCAGCATCGCCGATCGCCGCATCATGGCTGAGGGATGGTTAATCGGTGTATTTCCCGTCAAAGCAAGCTGTTGAATTTCCGCATCGGTGGTAGCGGTCAGGTGATGCATTAATACGCGCCCCGCTTCATCAATAAAGTCATAGTTGCCCCCCACACAAACGACCTCTGGGTGCTGCTGCAAAAACTCCACCTGATGCAGGAGGCGATCGGGCAGGGCCAGGTCATCCCCATCCATCACGGCAATAAATTCTCCTTGAGCCTGCGCCAGCATTTCATTCCGCGTTTTAGGAATCCCCCGATTGGCTCGACTCGTGAAACGAATCCGATGATCTCGCGCCGCATACTCCTGCAAGATTTTCAGGGAGCGATCGGTGGAGCCATCATCCACAATCAGAAACTCAAAGTTTGTGAAGGATTGATTCAAAATGCTTTCAACTGCCACCCGCAAAAAGCGATCGTTGTTGTAGACCGACAGGGCGACGCTCACCAGGGGAGGTCGATCAGGCGGGTTAGAAGGATTCGTCGGGTTGCTCATCGGTCGATAATGAAGAAACAAGGGATGTGAATGCTGAACTGGATTTTAGGGAAAACAAGGGGCGCACTGCTATGTGCCCTGACTTATCGGGACAGCCAGGTGAGTCCATAGATAAAAATTTGCAGCTTGAGCATGAAATGTTTGCGGAAGCCCAGGTGGGGTAGCCAATCCATATATCGTTGGCGGATCAATTGCCTGATCTCGCGCTTGAGGGAATCAGAGGTGAGGGCATCTTGTTGAACAAAGGCTTGATAGAGTTGCCGCAACCGAGTTTGAATCATCGTTGCTTTTTCCCTGGACAGAACGACATCTCCGAAGTAGTACCAGTAAACTGGCACAATCCAAAATCCTCGCAACGCCCGCAGTTCCTCTTCGCTCAACTCTTCCCCAATCAGGTTCGCAATGTTTTTTCGGGTTTGAGCCAGGGATAAGGCTTCTTGCTCAGTCTTCTTCTGGGCGGAAATTGCCTGACCGTGAATCCGTTGGAGTTGGAGGAATTCCGGCAGGATCACAATTTTTCCCTGTTTGGTTAAACGGCTCCACAGATCATAATCCTGACTGTAGCGACGGGCTTCATCATATCCTCCGGCTGTCAGTGCTGCTTGCCGACGATATAGCACCTGACTGTGCCCCCCCACATGGTTATAAAACAGCAGATGCCAGGGAACCAGGTCTGCCTGACAACTGCGCTGCATCGAACCCAGAGATTGCCCCGCTGCATCAATCCACTCCATTTCACAGGACACCAGCACCACCTCCGGCTGTTGTTCCAGCACCTGCACCTGTTTTTGGAAGCGATCGGGCAATGCCACATCATCCGCATCCTGACGGGCAATGTAATTTCCCTCAGCAACCGCTAACCCTCGATTGAGTGACTTCGTTAAGCCTAAATTCTCCTGATTTTGCAGTAACCGAATTCGCCCATCTCGATCGGCATAGTCCTGTAAAATTTGCCAACTATCATCGGTTGAGCAATCGTCAATAATCAGAAACTCAAAGTCTGTAAAGGTTTGATCCAGAATACTGTCGATCGACTCCTTCAGGTAGGTGGAGCCGTTATAAACCGACATGAGGACGCTGAGGGTAGGCATGGGGAGTAGGGAGTGGGGAGCAACCGTAGGGTGGGCAGTGCCCACCATTCAGATCAGGACGATCGAGTTAGGGATATTGAGTGGTGAGGGTTCTGAAGCTGCGAACAAGTCGCTTGGGGAGCGGCACGCTGGGGGTGGAGTGCTGGGCGAGTCGATCAACGGCAAATTGGAGGATGCGATCGGCCCGTTTTTCCCAGGTGTATTGCTGAACATCTTGATAGGCTTGATTTGCCAGGGTTTGCGCGATGCTGGGGTGATCAATCAAAGTGGTGATTGCTTCTTGAAACGAGAGGGGATCGTCGGGTTGGGCCAGCAGGGCATTGTGACGATCGCGCAGGATAGTTTGGATTGTGGGCAGGGCAGAGGCGACGATCGGTTTTTTCACAGCCATATAGTCAAAGAGCTTCAAAGGACTGGTCGTATTAGCCAGTTGCCAGGTTTGGCTGGTGGGCAACAGCAGGACATCAGCCGCATAGAGATAGGTGGGTAGATCAGATTGAGGAACATGACCAATCAACTGAACATTCGTTAACCGCCGGGACTGAGCAATCGATTGAACCCGTTTCACATCCGTTGCCCAGCCACCTACCAAAATAAACTGATAGTGAGGTAAGCGTTCTGCCACCTCTAGGAGGGTGGGAATTCCTTTGTAATCTTGCAAATGACCAGAATACAAAATTAGCGGTTTTCCACCGGGCAATCCTAACTTTGTTCGTGCAGCTAGTTTAGATTGATTGGGTAAAAAGCTATCCAGATCAGTGGCACTCGAAGCTACACAAATTTTGTTTGGATCAACACCTTCTTTGATATACGACTCAGCCAGTTGTGGCGCGATTGTGACTAACCCCAGCAAGTGGGGACTCTGGACAATATCGTGATAGCCCTCATGGAGAAATTCATGCCATTCCCACATCACCGGAACTCCCATACTGAGGAGGTAACGGGCGATCGTTCCCGTGCGGGTATAGATCAAACGAGGTGATTTGTAATAAGCATAGAGCGTGGCCAATTTGTAATAATTCCAATTCCGGTAGCCTTCGGGAAACGGCAATTGACACCGCCGATGAATCGGTAAACGCACTAATCGAAATGGCTGATGGAGAGAATACCATTGCCAGAATTCTGCATCTGCCCCCGTTCTGAAGGTGCGCCAATCGCCGCCTGTAACTAGCTCAAATCCTGCCACTCGTTGGGCAAACGCCTGAGCCATTTTGGCAATTTGCCCTGTGTGGGCCATCTGAGACGGCAAGTTACCCGGAGATAGATAAATCATGGTTTGTATCCTGTCCATCGTGATCCCTACTCCTTTGAGACAGCGATGTTTGACTTACCAATTCCCAGTTGCGATGTTGATAGTAACTACCCCGATTTAAACTCTCCTGTTTTTCTACCCGAAACCGTAACCCATCCACTGCATCCAGGGTATAAAGGGTTCCATCTTTCAGGAATGCTTTCATGGTGTAACTGCCAGGCTTCAAACCCAAATAGGGCAGTTTGGCTTTGATTTGATGCTCTCCCGGTGTGACTTTGAATGCCCATTGATGTAGTTGACTATCGAGGTAGCCATTCAGGTGCAATGCCAAATTTTCATCTTCACCAAAGCGGTAAATGGCAATAAAAATACAGGCATTTTGAATTTCGATCGCCGACTTAAATTCAATACAGAGATGAACCGCCTTTCCGGTGACAGGAGATTCGATCGTTTCACCCTCTGGCGTTTCAAAATGAAATCCGGTAATCTCTGCTTCCAAATGTCGGGTCGTGTGGGAGAGCTGATGGTTCGTCCCAGATGCAGATCCGGCAATTCCAGCAGGCTGCGTCGTAAACAAATCCTCTTCGTACCGTTCCAGAACATCGCGTGGATCGCCCGATAAGGTAATCCTGCCCCGGGAGAGATAAACCGCAGAGGTGCAGATATTCAGCAACGACTGAGCATAGTGGCTAACCAGGACAAAGGAGGTTCCCTGTTCCAATAGGCCATGCAGTTTACGCTCACATTTCGATCGAAACTTGATATCCCCCACCGCCAATACTTCATCAATCAGCAGAATGTTAGGGTCGGTATGAACGGCGCAGGAAAACCCCAGGCGAGCCGCCATCCCAGAGCTGTAGTTCTGAACTGGAGTGTCGATCGCATCCCACAGTTCAGCGAAGTCCACCACTTCCTCAAACCGATCGTCAATCTGCTGTTTCGATAGGCCCAGAATCGACATATTGGCATAGACATTTTCCCGTCCCGTTAATACAGGACTGAATCCGGCCCCCAATGCAATCAGGGGAGCCACCTGTCCTCGGACTCGAACCGATCCCTTATCGGGCCGGATCAAGCCACTGATAATTCGCAGTAGGGTCGTCTTACCACTGCCATTGACCCCCACCAGCCCGATCGCCTCCCCCCGATGTAGCTCAAAGCTGACATCATCCAGGGCCCAAAACTCCTGGGATCGAAGTTTCGTATTTTGGCGACGGCTGCCCATTAATTCCCCAGCAATATCCTGAACGCCATAGAACAGCGATCGGCGTAAGCTGCGACAAAACTTTTTAGCCACCCCCTGCACCGACAGCACCACATCGCTTTCGAGGGGTTCCGGCAGAACTAAAGGAGAAGACGGATTTTCTGAAATCATTACGCACTCATCCGCTCAATCACAAACGGCATTGTGACTCGATACACTAGCCAACTTATCAACAGACCGACGATCGCAATGGCACTGGCAATCCAGAACCCCTGCGGATCAGAAATTTGTCCCCCCTCCGCTGCCAGTTCCCGCGTCGTCACTAACAGGGGAGTCACTGGATTGAGCCGTACCAACAGGGCAAACAGTCCTTCCTGGGGAGGCGGATAAATCACTGGCGTGAAAAACAGCCATGCCCCCATACCCAGGGTTAATCCTCTAGACACATCTTCATATAATGCGCCGATCGGAGTCAGCAGCAGCCCCACACAGGTTCCCAGAGCAATCATGTGGATCAATGCCACCGGAGCCAGCAGTACTGTCCAGGTGACAGGAATTTGGAACCAGAGAAACAGGGCCACAATCAAAATTAGCTTAATGCCAAAGTTAAAAAACACCTGCCCAATCCGGGACAGCATCAAGGCTTCGCGGGGGAAGTTGATCTTTGCCAACATAGGTCGAGATGTAACCACCGCCTGAATTGGCCCTGTCACAGACTCCACAAAGGTTTGCCACAGGGTCATGCCAAACATGACAAAGGCCGGATAGGGAATCTCCGTCTCTCCCACATTCAAAACATTGGCATTACTGGCGATCGTCAGTCCAGCGGCTGTCACGATCGGTGGCACAAATGCCCAAAAGACACCCAGTAGAGACTGGCGATATTGCGTACTCAGATCTCGAACCATCAGCCGCCAGGCCAGCTCCCGTGAAGCCAACAGATCGCGTCCCATCGCTTCAAATAACCGGAGGGGATGACGCAGCAGGCTTTCGGGGGTGTAGATTACTTCAGTCGAACGACGGTTTTGTTTTGGCATGGCACACCCAACGAATTGCTCTCACAACATCCAGATGAAATCCAGACGGAATCCAGATGCAGAAGCGATCATAAACCGCTCCGTAAGATTTTGTAATACTCTGGCAGCGATCTCTAACAAGTTTCCGTACAGCAACTGACCCATTCATGAAGATTTGATGAACTTGTATGCAGTCATTCTTTAAACCCGTCAATCTTACTGAGCGGATGGGGTGGGTGCAGAGGGTGGGTTCCATTTGAACTTTTTAAACTTTTGTGCAGTCAGTTTCAGAGGAATTAAACTCTGCCCCAGGTTGGGAATACTAATAATAGGTGTCGTTAAAGACATCATGGTTAACCGAAATTGACCGAAATCAATCGAACATCCATTGAATCTAAAACTTGATGACCGACCCTGATAACCGACCCTAGATAAACGACCCTGATCCCCGACCTTAGTTAGAGAGCAGCATAATGAACGCGCAGCCCTATCCCTCCGAACCCTTTGAAACAGCCCAGCACCATGAACTGAGCCAGGTTTATCCAGACGATCCCTGGCTGAACGAACTTTACCTTGACCCGCAACAAACTCCCTCAACCCCTTGCCACAGATTGAGTACTGTTCCTATCTATGCTCGGCTGAAGGCCAGGCAAATTGCGGAAGATCGCCTGATGCGCCTGTCTGAAGAACTGAGCCAACTGGCAGATGCCCTTCGCTACTTTAATCCTGTTGTTGCTGAAATCCTGGATGATGCCTGGGATGCCACTGAAGAGGCGATCGAGCTGTTGGCGGAATAATTCGGTCTAGGTCGATTTTGGATTTTAGATTTTAGATTTATGACTTTGGATTGAGTTAATGCCGGACAACCGACTGGAACCGGGCAATTACGCTATTCTAGGCTGTAGGTAAGTCGCTTTGGCGAACCCACTGTTTGTAGCTCTGGAGAGAACAGCATGACCTGGCGTAGTTCCACTACTGTCGCAGATCGGATTTTTGCCTGTCTGCCATACCTATTGCCCCTGATTGATGCCCTGCTCTTTTTTTCAGCCCCCTTCTTCAGGCAATTTCCTGAGTTAATGTTCCTGTTTGCCCCGATCGCGCCGATCGCCGGACTCTATCGCGGCATTCCTTTCATGGGGCTAATTGTCTTTGTTGCCCTATTTATGCTGGTGGTGCGGAACGAAAATATCAGCCGCTTCATTCGCTTCAACACCATGCAAGCGATCATGCTGGATATTATTTTGATTATTTGTAATCTAATTTTCACGCTGCTGCTCTCACAG
Source organism: Egbenema bharatensis FJBBOT/2019 (assembly GCF_048077055.1). Taxonomy (NCBI): domain Bacteria; kingdom Bacillati; phylum Cyanobacteriota; class Cyanophyceae; order Oculatellales; family Oculatellaceae; genus Egbenema; species Egbenema bharatensis. The sequence goes on from NZ_CP182236.1 coordinate 3,182,115, forward strand.
ATTTTCACGGGTGGGCTGCTGCTGGATACGATTTACAACGTGATCTTCCTGGGTACCCTGGCGGCAGTGATTTACTCAGTGGTTCAATGCGCCCTGGGTCGCTATGCTGAAATCCCGACGTTGTCTGAAGCTGTGCATATGCGGGTTCGGTAGGATTTGGCAAATTGAGGGGCAAAATTAATCCCCTTCACTCCCCATTCAAGGAAACGATCGCAGGTTCCTGCACTTGACGAACAGCGATCGTGTTCTCCAGTGCGCCAATTCCCTCAATCTCAACCCGTATTCGATCCCCCACCTTCAGTCCTCCAACTCCCTCCGGCGTTCCGGTCAGGATGACATCGCCTGGTAAGAGGGTCATGACTTGGCTGATGTAGGAAACCAGGACATCAGGGGCAAATACCATTTCATCGGTGGAAGCAGACTGAACCGGTTCAGGATCATCGTTAATGAAAGTCTGGAGCCTGGCTCCCGCCGTTAGCTCTCGAACGATCCAGGGCCAAGGGGGCAGAAAGTATCGAAGCTTTTAGCCCGCGTCCATTGCCCATCCCGCTGCTGTAAATCCCTGGCGGTTACATCGTTGGCGATCGTATAGCCCCAAATCTTGGTACGAGCTTCCTCTGGGGTGCAGTCGATACAGCGTTCCCCAATCACCAACGCCAGTTCTCCCTCGTACTCTACCCGTTGAGATTGCGCTGGATAGAGAATAGAAGTCTCTGGCGCAATGATCGTTGTCGAAGGTTTGATAAACAGGAGGGGTTCTTTGGGAACTTCTCCTCCCATTTCGATCGCATGCTTGGCGTAGTTTTTGCCCACTGCCACAATTTTGGAAGGTGCACAGGGAGCCAGGATCTGATAATCCGTTGGCTCCAGCCGTTCCTCCATCGGTTGTCCCTTCATCCAGGGTGGAGCATCCAGAATTTGCACCTGCCGATCGAGGTGAAGTAGACCGTAGAACAGTTGACCTGTTGGAGTTTGAACGCGGACGTACCGATGCGCCATAGCTAAAGTAAGTTAACCTGGTATATGATTGTAAATCCTTGCCTCTGATTCCAGACCCACTTCGAGCTGTCAAATGCAGGAAATTAATTAAAGCCTGCAATAAAACAGGTGCGAAGGAGTTTTAAGCGGCCTCATGTCCAAAAGGAGAGATTTTCGCCATGCCACAATACGAAACAATGTACATTTTGCGCCCAGATCTGGGTGATGAGCAAACGGATCAAGCGATCGGTAAGTATCAGAATATTCTATTAGAGCAGGGTGCTGAAGCAGTAGATACTCAGCATCGGGGCAAGCGTCGATTGGCTTACGAAATCCAGAACCACCGGGAAGGGGTGTATGTTCAGATGAACTATACCAGCAGCGGAAAGGCGGTGATGGCAATGGAAAAAGCAATGCGGCTCAGTGAAGATGTGATTCGCTATCTCACGACCAAGATGGAAATTCCGGCCGAAACCCCTGAGGCGATCGAAGCTTAGGAATACAAATTCAATAACCTGAAACTCTTGTGGGGTGGGCATCTTGCCCGCCCAGCCAACCCAGGACAATCGCCCAGGGCATCTTATCCAAAGTCCTTAGGGGATGCGGCAAAATAACCTACCCGTCAGGGGCGCACTGCTGTGCGCCCTTACAGCCGGTTTTTGCAAAAACTGGGATGCCCTTGGCTTATCCTCACTTTGTTTGATCGGATGTTTTCCAATCAAGCCCGATGCCATTCTGTGACTCCACCCGGTTTGTCGATTAGCACCACTCCCTGAGCCTTCAGTTCATCCCGAATCCGATCGCTCTCCGCCCAGTTCTTCGCTTTCCGGGCTTCCTTACGCTGTTCAATGAGAGCCTCAATGTCAATTCCTACTTCGCTAGACAAAGAAAGTTCACTTGAAATACGAATCTCGTTTGGTAGGCTTTCTTTTTTCTCGACCTTCAATCCCAACACCTGCGCCAACACAACCAGCGTTTGCCATTCGCTGCGTAGAGCCTGCGGATCGCTCTCTGATTTACCCGCATGGGTGATAATATTTCCTGCTTTCCGTAACTCCTTCGCCAGTTCAAACAACACCGCCATTGCCGCAGGGGTATTGATATCATCGTCCATTACTTCCTGGAAGCGTTTTACAGACTGGCTCTCCTCAGGAATTCGCATAAATTCCGGGTTGCCAAAGGAACTATCCTCTACATCCGTCCAGCCTATTTGCTTGCCGTACTTATAGCCAAACAACAGCCCTTCCTTCAGGGTTTCCCAGCTATTCTTGGCCGATTCGATCGCCTCATCGGTAAAGTCGATCGGTTTACGGTAATGGGCTTGCAGGACAAACAGCCGCAGGGCCATCGGATCAGGGGCATTGGGCGCATCCAGCAAGGCTCGAATCGTGGTGAAGTTGCCCAGGGATTTGGACATCTTCTCGCCCCCAACATTCACCATGCCGTTGTGCATCCAGTACCGCGCCAGCGCATGACCCGTCACCGCTTCCGATTGGGCAATCTCATTTTCGTGGTGCGGGAACACCAGATCGGCTCCGCCCACATGAATGTCGATCGTTTCCCCTAGACGATCGCGCACCATCGCCGAGCATTCAATATGCCATCCCGGACGACCTTCGCCCCAGGGAGATTCCCAGGCGGCTCTCCGGGCTTGGCTGACTTCCAGAGGGCAAAGTCAAACGGGTCTTTTTTCTTGGGAGCATCGGGATCGCTGTCTACCCGTCCGCTGGCTCCCGCCTGCATATCGTCCAGCTTGCGCCCGGAGAGCTTGCCGTATTCTGTAAAGTTCCGCACTGTGTAGTACACATCTCCCTGGGAAGCGTAAGCAAACCCTTTTTGCTCCAGTTCATGGATCAGGCGTTTGATGCCATCCAGGGTGTGAGTCGCTCGTGGGTACTCATCCGCCTCCAGGATATTCAGCCGCGCCATGTCCTCAAAGTAGGTTTGCGTATAGCGATCGGCAACTTCCTGCATGGTGGAGCCTTCCTGCCTGGCCCGGTTCAGGATTTTGTCGTCAATATCTGTAAAGTTCTGCACATAGCGCACCTCATAGCCGCGCCACTGTAAATACCGCCGCACCGTATCCCAGACAATGTACGATCGCGCATGACCCAAATGGCAATAGTCATACACCGTCACACCACAGCAATACATCTTCACCTTGCCCGGTTCGATCGGTTCAAAGGGTTGTTTACGGCGAGTTAGGGTGTTGTAAAGGGTGATGGACATTGGGAATAGGAGTGGGGAGTGGGGAATAGGGAGTGGAGAGGTTAGTGGGATTTCCCGTTCTTGTGGGATGAGCATCTTGCCCGCCCTTCTTGTGGGATGGGCATCTTGCCTGCCCTTCTTGTGGGATGGGCATCTTGCCCGCCCTTTCCACATCAGACTAGAAGCCTGCGCTACGGGTTTCGCCACAAATTCCAGAAACGAAGACTAAAAACTTAGCACTTTCCTTTGGATCTCTCATCCGTCATCTCGGTTGATCAGCAATAATAGGAATGACTATTGGTTGTAACCTGGCCATTCCGCATCCGACGCGCTGGCTGTTGCATCTCTTAAACTTTAGTCTATATCCTGACGTTTCCGATTACTGCGCTATGTCATCAGCAGTTACTTCAAACCCATCCTCCGCTATGGAGGTCGAAAAACACGGACTTCCCGTCACCATCATCACCGGCTTTTTGGGCAGTGGCAAAACGACCCTCCTCAACCATATCCTGACGAATCAGGAGGGCTTGAAGACTGCCGTTTTAGTGAATGAATTTGGTGAGATTGGCATTGATAATGAGTTGCTGATCTCCCTGGAAGGTAGCGACGACAACATGGTGGAGTTGAGCAACGGCTGCATTTGCTGCACCATTAACAATGACCTGGTAGATGCGGTGTACCGGGTGCTGGAACGCCGCGACAATATTGATTATTTGGTGGTGGAGACCACGGGGTTAGCCGATCCCCTGCCGATCGCCCTCACGTTTTTGGGCACCGAACTGCGGGATCTGACTCGGCTGGATTCGATCGTTACCCTGGTGGATGCCGAAAACTACAGTTTGGATCTGTTCAACAGCCAGGCGGCCTATAACCAGATTTTGTACGGCGATATTTTGCTGTTAAATAAGACAGATTTGGTGGATGAAGCCGATCTCGATCTGCTGGAGTCCAAAATTCGGGATGTCAAAGAGGGAGCCAGAATCCTCCGCACATCCCATTCCAAGGTTCCCCTTCCTCTGGTTCTCAGCGTGGGGCTGTTTGAGTCCGACAAGTACTTTGAGGCAGAAGACGGGCATTCTGACCACGATCATCACGATCATGACCACTCCGATCATGCGCATGATCACGCCCACGCCCACGATCACCATGACCACTCCAACTGCGACCATGATCACGGGCATTGCGAGCATGATCATCCTGATCACGACCATCATGACCACGATCATCACGCCCACGAGCATCATCACCACCACTCTGATCACCTGGCGATCGACGGCTTCACCTCCATCTCCTTCCAGAGCGATCGCCCCTTTGCCATCAAGAAATTCCAGTATTTTCTGGATCATCAACTGCCCCAGTCGGTCTTCCGGGCGAAGGGCATTCTCTGGTTTGATGAAAGCCCCAAACGCCATATCTTCCACCTGAGCGGCAAACGCTTCTCGTTGGATGATGAAGAGTGGAAAGGTCAGCCGAAAAACCAGGTGGTGCTGATTGGTCAAGATCTGGATGCTGCCACCCTGCGGGAACAGCTACAGCACTGTGTCTGTATGCCGTCTGCCAATCGCGGTAGGGGTTTTGGCAAATAAATTAATTTCATGACCTTATCCTGTTTTGCCTGCCAGACGGTTCGGGGAGAGGCAACGGCTCCAGGAGGCGTTGTCTATGAGAACGAATACTGGTTAGCCGATCACTGCATTGGAGCGATGGGGATCGGCTCGATCGTCGTGAAGACTAAAGCCCATCGGGAGAACCTGTGGGAGCTGACCGCAGAGGAGTCTACGACTTTGGGCCCGACCTTCAGGCTGATTTCGGAGGCGATCGTCCATGCCCTGGGGGCAGAGCGGGTTTATGTAACCCTCTGGGTTGATCAGTCCCCGTACCATGTCCACTTTGTTCTCCAACCCCGCTATCCAGAACCAGCCGAATGGAACTTGAAGGGATGGCAACTGCAATCAATGCGTAACCTTCAGGGAACGCCGGATCCGCTGCAAATGGCTGAAGCCGCCCGAAAGATACGACTTTACCTGCAAAACCGTGAATGAGGCTCGGTTATCCAGATGGACTATTCCATAAGTCGGGTTTATGCCATAGAAGGCTGACAAGTGTACGCATTTATTTTGATTTGGGATAAGGTTGGGAGGGCAAATCAACCAGACCTATGAATGTTTTTTCTTTGCTCATCCTGGCGATCGCAGTCAGTTTGGATAGTTTTGGCATTGGAGTGGCCTATGGCGTTCGGCGCATCTCTGTCCCGGTTGGATCGCTCATCGTTATTACTGTCTGTACCATGCTGACTTTGTTGCTCGCCGTTGGTACGGGAGGGGCAGTGGTTGCAGTGATCTCGCCAGAACTGACGGAGGCAATCGGTGGATTCTTGCTGATGGGAATTGGCGTATTTGCCATCTTAAACCAGTTGAAGGCGGAGTTTTTTGACCGCTCTCAGGCATCAAAACCCGATCGAGCCTTAGAGTCATCCAGAAATCGTCGTCAATCCCATCGTTTTCCAATCAAATCAATTTCTGCAATCCTCCGTAACCCAGTGGCGGCTGACTTCGATCGCTCCAGCTCAATTTCCGTTGATGAAGCGTTTGTTCTTGGGGTAGCTGTTTCTCTAGACTCCTTCATTGCAGGGATGGGAATTCGCCTCTTAGGATATTCCCCCTGGCTGATCATTATCATCCTGTCTCTGATGAGTAGTGGATTAATCTACTTTGGCATTCGGCTTGGCATCGCAATCTCCGAACATCGCTGGACGAAACAATTGCCCTACTTCCCCGGGACGCTACTGATTATCATTGGGGTTCACCGATTGATTTAGCGGTTTTAAGGCATTACTACAGAGCTGATGATCCGGAGACCATATGACGAAGAAGGGCATGAGATGAAGTATGCGCGTAGTGGTTCAACGAGTTAAATCTTCTCAAGTGACAATTGAGGGTGAAGTGGTAGGCAAAATTGGTCGAGGGCTAAACCTGCTGGTGGGCATTGCTGAAACCGATACCGAGGCAGAGCTGGACTGGATGGTGAAAAAGTGCCTGGATCTGCGGCTGTTTCCAGGAGAGGAGGGCGATCGCTTCGATCGCTCAGTGCAGGAGATTAATGGAGAACTGCTGGTGATCAGCCAATTCACGCTGTACGGAGACTGCCGCAAGGGTCGTCGTCCTTCCTTCGATCGAGCCGCCACTCCCAATTTTGCTGAAAAATATTACGAACGATTTGTAGAAAAATTGCGCCAAAGTAGGCTGAAGGTAGAAACTGGACAATTTGGAGCCATGATGCAGGTGGCGATCGAAAATGATGGCCCGGTTACACTTTTGTTGGAACGGGAGGCGGATCAGTCCCTCTAAACCAATCTCCTCAGGCAGAAAGATGAAGCAAATCTGTAATTTCAACGATATAAGTTTTCCAAATATAAAATAACCATTCCACGGTTGACGACTTATAAAATCACCTGTTAATGTGAAGAAACCTTTCAGAGTTTTGTAATCTCAGTAACGATTTATGGCAAAAACGGCCGTCTCTAGCTCAGAGCAACCCTATCCCAATCCCTGCTTTTATCGCTCTGATGCGCAGCATCGGTCGGTTCAAACCACTGTGTTTTGCGATTTTGACGGCCCCATTGTTGATGTGTCCGATCGCTACTACAGTACCTATCAACAAGGGTTATCGGAAGTAAAGTCCATCTACGAAGCTGAGGGAGAAATATTGCCTCTCGTCATGCTGAGTAAGGCTCAGTTCTGGCAGATGAAGCAAGAGCGTACCCCCGATCCTGAAATTGCCCTGCGATCGGGCTTGCGTGGGCAGCAAATTGAACGATTCTTGCAGCGAGTCCGTCAGATTGTGAACCAGCCTGATTTGCTCCACCGGGATCAGTTGCAGCCTGGCGTAAGATGGGCTTTATCGTTGCTTCAGGCAAGAGGGATGCGCCTGGTACTGGTAACGCTCCGTTGTCAGCAGCAAGCTGAAAGTATTTTGCAGCACTATGGCTTGATTCAGTTTTTCAGTGAAATTTACGGTTCAGACAATCAGCAGGCGGCCTACTTCAATCAAGCCGATCACAAAACGCAGCTCCTGAAGACTGCGATCGCCTCCTGGCAAAGCTCTGTTCGTTTCCCAGAAGCCGCTTCCGCCTGGATGATTGGTGATACGGAAGCCGATATTCTGGCAGGGCAAGCGACTGACATCCCCACGATCGCCCTTACCTGCGGCATTCGCAGCCAAAACTATCTGCAACGATTTCAACCCACCCACATCCATGCGGATTTGGTGGCTGCCACCCATTACTTAGTAAAGACTCAGGCGATCGCAGCATAGAGGTAGAAATTAGGGGATGCGGCAAAATAACCTACCCATTAGGGGCGCATAGCCATGTGCCCTTATAGCCAATTTTTCCTCAATCTGCCTCTAAATCGCTCATTTGCTCCCACCAGCGGCTGAGGGGATAGTAGACCGCAGGGGCCCATAGGCTGCTGAGGATAGCTGAACTGAGGGCAACCTGCTGATGGTAGAGCCAAATTTGCCCTAAATTTCGTCGGGTTTCGCCGCTTTCTGCCCAGAAACTTTGCCAGCTAAATTGTAAGGCAACGACCGTTTCAGCGAGTACCGCCATCCCAAACACAATTAAGGCGATCGAGATAAAGTCTTCTCGGATGTAGCGTTGTTTTTGTAGCCGTGCCGTCAAAATTCCAACGATCGCCAAACTGACAGCATGGGTAGGAGAAGGGGAAGTCATACCATCCTGAATCAGTCCCAAAATTAGACCCGCCAGTGCTCCCTGAACTGCGGTGCGTTTAACGCTCCAGGCAACGACCCAGATCAGCAGCCAGTTGGGACTAATGGACAAAATTTCCATCCCTGGGAAGCGCGTGGGCAACAGCAGCAGGCAGATCAGCACTGAGCCAGCGATTACGCCATAGTCGAGCAATCGCAGGGTGAAGGGATGCAACCGCGATAAATTCAGGGTACTGATCAATCGTTGCGCCTCCTTACATAAACCTGTTTTGGGGTAAACCCGTTTGGGCTAAATCCTGCGAGCTGGTTTGTCTCAGCCAGGTTAGTCGATCGGAGATGGCTCGATCGCCCCTTGCAAAAGCTCATTGGTTCCCTCGGTTAATTCATCTACTTTAGGGTTAGGGGAAACCAGTACCCACTCCAGCGAACTAATTGGCGCGGAAAGCTCGATCACCGCTTCAGGGGCTGGACTTTTGTTTAAATTGACTGATTCAATAATGCCAACGGGCAACCCTGGTGGAAAAAGCTGGCTGTAAGACGATGTAGACACTACATCCCCCGGACGAACATCGGGAACCTTGTCAAAAAATTCCATCACGACCCGGTTGGCTGACTGTCCTCGAATGTAGCCCATTGACCGCGATCGGCTGACCGCTACGCCCACCTGGCTCGTGGGATCACTAATCAGCAAAACCCGACTGGTATTGGGTGTAACTTGAGTCACACGCCCGACAATCCCCCCTTTGCCAGCTACAATAAATCCGGCTTGAATCCCATCTCGGCTACCTCGCCCCAAAATCACCTGCTGCCACCAATGGTCGGCACTACGCCCAACCACCGGAGCCACCACTCCATCGCCAGGATTTTCACCCACATAACCGAGTAGCTCTTGCAGTTGGCGATTCTGGCTTTCTAGCTCAACCAATCGTTGCTCTAACTCCAGGACTCGCGCACTTTCGATCTGCTGCTCCGGAGCGACTCCGCCTGAAAAAGGATGACTCAACCATCGGTAAAGCTCCAGCACGGCTGCACCCTGAGTTTGCCGAATGCCCCACGCCACCAGCAGAGCCAGGCCAATCATGCCCAGCCGAATTCCATTTCGATCCCACCAACGGCGTAGTGCGTACATTCAACCTCATTTATCCAGAAATTGACCAGGAGTTCCTAGAAATTCCGCGATCGGCCACTGAAGACCCGCTCTAGCTGCTTAAAGTTCTCTAAAACTCGCCCTGTTCCCAGAACTACACAACTCAGAGGGTCTGCTGCAACGTGAACCACAATTCCAGTTTCATGGCTAATCAACGTATCCAGACCGCGCAGTAATGCTCCACCCCCCGCCAGCATAATGCCGCGATCGATAATATCTGCTGCCAGTTCAGGAGGTGTACGTTCTAGAGTCCGCTTCACCGCTTCAATGATCACGGAGAGAGGTTCAGACATTGCCTCCCGGATTTCCGGAACCTTGACCGTTACCGTTCGGGGTAGACCCGAGAGCAAATGCAACCCTCGGACATCCATCAGAATGTCGTCATCATCGTCCATGGGGTAGGCAGAACCGACCGTGATCTTAATCTCTTCAGCCGTGCGTTCCCCAATCACCAGGTTGTGAACCTTCTTCATGTACTGCATGATGGCTTCACTTAGCTCATCACCCGCCACTCGGACTGATTCACTCAAAACCGTACCCTGCAAACTCAGGACAGCAACTTCAGTCGTACCGCCCCCAATGTCAATGATCATATTTCCGGTGGGTTCTGCTACGGGTAATCCTGCCCCGATCGCCGCCGCCACGGGTTCATCGATCAGATAAACATCCCGCGCCCCGGCCTGAGAGGCAGCTTCCATAACAGCCCGCCGCTCTACCCCCGTCACACCACTGGGAATCCCAATGACAATCCGAGGTGCAATCAGTCCGGTTCGCCCTTCATGAACACGGCGGATGAAGTGCTTCAGCATCAATTCAGCCGTGTCAAAGTCAGCAATAACCCCATCGCGCAATGGACGTAACGCAACGACGTTTCCGGGTGTCCGTCCCAGCATTTTCTTGGCATCCTCTCCCACAGCCAGGGGCAACTTGTCCTCCTGGTCTATGGCAACAACGGAAGGCTCCTGTAGCACAATACCTTTACCGGAAACATAGACAAGGGTATTGGCAGTACCGAGGTCGATACCCATGTCGCGTGAAAAGGAGAAGCGATTGAAGAATCCCACTAACTTCCTAAGCTCCCAAAACTAGATGCCTTGGCTAAAAACTAAGTCAACATCAAAATTACAAGCAGGATTTTATTACGTTTTCTACCGATAGTCTAGTCAGTTAAAAAAATTACCAACTGCCTTCACCGTAAAAAAATATGCTGACTGATTTTACTGAGTGACTTTGTATGCTTTGCCAAAAACAAGATTGCCATTGATGAAATAAATAGTCAAACAGGGAAACTTATACGAGCGATACCAACCAAATTGGACTGTTAATGCCTTGCATTCTATATCCAAATTCATAAAGTTGTGCAGCGTATTAGTAAAAAATTGTGCAAAAAATTGTACGCCAGAGTCTCAAGATTTGATTAGAATAGGGAATACCCGTATCAGTACCAATGTACTAACCTCATGCGCCCAATTCATGAGGTTGAACGTTGGAATGTGGAATGCTGCTAGATATTTGATTTAGGAGGAGTATGAGCCTTAATGTTGTAACCCTGGTGGGTCGAGCCGGTCGGGATCCGGATGTGCGCTACTTTGAGTCAGGTAGCGTGGTCTGTAATGTCACCCTGGCGGTCGATCGCAATCGCAAAAATAGTGATGAACCGGACTGGTTCAATTTAGAAATTTGGGGAAAAACCGCTGAGATTGCCGCCAACTATGTCCGTAAGGGTAGCTTGATTGGTGTAACAGGAGCCTTAAAGCTCGATCGCTGGCAAGATCGCAGTACCGGAGCCGATCGCACCAAGCCTGTGATTCGTGTTGATCAGCTACGACTGTTGGGATCTAAGCGAGACAATGAGGCGGATATGGGTGGATATGGAAGTGGTGATGAATTTTAGATAAAGATTTCAAGGACTCAAATCACGCCTAATGTGAATTAGACAGAGCAGTTTAAGACTGTTGGAAGGTTAACACATGGATGCCAAACTGCTGTTTGAGCAATAACCGCAGGGTATGGCTTGCCAGTTTAGCTGCAATGTGGACACAAAAGCCCTCTACGGTCTTGTTGAGCAAGCGTTCGGGGTTACGTCCAGTGTTTTGAATTTCATGAAACACCCCTTCAATGCGCTGACGCACTTTGGAGATGAAGCGATTGAGGGATGGGGGATGCTGCTGTTTCTGATTTTTGCGCAAGACAGTCCAAATCTGATTGCCGGTGCGCTGCTGCACTTGGAGTTGCCAGTCCTGGTCGATAAACCCCTTGTCACCGTAGATGGTGCACCCTCGGGCGACCGCTAAGAGCGACTCAATGGCAACCCGCTCATCGGTGTTGGCTGGGACTAAATCATAGGCAATCGGAATCCCGTTCCAGGTACTGAGTAAGGCGAGTTTGTAGCCGAAGTAATACATCTGGCGCGACGCACAATAGCCAGGGGTTGCATTGCCAGAAAAATCACTGCGTGTCTTGTCCCGCTTGAGTCCCAGTACGGGAATCGGTTTGGTGTCCACCAGCAGATGCGTTTGCTGGGTCGCTCCTAATGCCACGACCCAACTGCGTCGCAGTGATTCCAGCATCCCATCTAATTGGCGTAAGCGCCGATTGAATTGACTCTGATCCAACAACTGTGGAAACCAGCAGAGATAGTTGGCACGCATAAAGCCGAGAAACTGGGTTTCACCCGGAAAGGGCAGATAGTCCATCAGCAGTGCTAAGGTCAGCATTTCGCTATCACTCAATTGCGCTTGTACTCCTGGTCGGGGGCAGTCTAACGGTGCAATCTGCTGGCGATACCAATCGTCTACCAGAACAAAAATGGTGGTCATCAGGCTGGGAAAGTCTATGCTAGTCATGGGAGAGGTGAGCTTCAAAGGTGGTACTTCGATTCTCAACCTCTCCCACCTTTTTGTCCAATTCACATTAGACGTAAATCAGAAAAACTCTAAACACCTTTCTGGTACAAGGCGTAACATACCAGACTGGAACCGCTCGCCCTCTATCCATCGCGCTTCAAACGGCTCTGTACCTTCATAACCCATCAGCGATTCCTGCTCATAAAGGTGGGGATCGCTCAGATCGCAGCGATAAAGCTGGACAAGCTCATGACCAGGCTGTCCCTGGTAAGTAAACAAATTCTCCAGGCAGCCCAAATACTGAATGTTAGTTAGCTCCGCCTGAAGTTCCTCCCGAAACTCTCGCTGGAGGGCTTCGAGGCTAGTTTCACCAAACTCAACCCCACCCCCCAGCATTCGATAAAACGCCTGCTGCTCTAAGGAGTCATACCCTTCGGATACCAGTAAGCAATCCTCTCGTTGAATTAAACCTAAGGTGATCACACGAATTCGTAGCGGGTTGGATGAAGAAACGGCTTGGAGAGCATCCAGCGGATTGGGCAGAGTGGTCATTTGATCAAGAACCTCGACGATAGATGATACGAGGGTAGGCGATGCCCCCCTGCTTTGATTGGGCACAATGATTTAGTTGTAGTCACTACCTGAATTCCCGTCCAGAGCAGCCGATCGCTTGCCCCCCGGAATCTTCCAATCTGAATTTTCACCCCCAACGATCAGCCGTTCGATCGTGACGTAATCTTTACTCAGTTGATCGAACGCATTAATCAAAACATCCAACGCCAGAGCATCACTGGTGCCCAGATCAAACCAGCAGCGACCCCAGTTACCCTGATATTCGGGTTCGCTCATATTGTGCATCAGGGCCATGAAGCTACTTTCGGCAGAGTCCTGGTCGTAATCCATGTAGCTAATCTCCAATCCGGTGTCCTGCACCTGTAAGTTTTCAGCATTAAAGCCGCCTAATTTGCCCAATAAAAACCAGGAGTTAAACACCTCCTCGACATACTGCTGTTCCATCGCAGAGGGATTCGTGCTGAATTCTAGCCAAATCCAGAGATCGAAAAAATCACATTCGCGGAATTCTACTTTCATGGGCGGGGATGTAGGGGATAGGAAAGTGGGAGTCGGGCATCGGAAGGGGGAGAAGAATCAAGAAAGAGGGTTTGTCTCTTGTGGGGTGGGCATCTTGCCCGCCCAGTCAACTTAGCATCTCACTCGTTCAAATAACTAAAATCAGTCAACAACTAAAACCAGTCAACGACTAAATAAAACCAGTCAACGACCAAAATCAGCCAACAGAAAACTGAAAATTGCAGAGTTTGACCGCTTTTGGTTTTCACCTTTGACCTTTTACGCGGACGACCTTATTACTCGGCTGCATCCGGTTCCTCTTGAATGGGGTCTGGTTGCTGGTTATTTAGCCGTTCCTGGTAGGACTCTACCGTTTCTTGAAAAAAGCTCTGTAAAAAGTCTCGATCAGATGGTACTACGCCATCGTCTCCAAACCAGCGATCGAAGATGGCGACTTCCGGGGGATTGTTATTTAGAAAACCCGACATGAAGCTCACGAGACTGCGATCGACGATTTCCCTGAAGTCCAGATTATCTTGCTGCAAAATGCAGCTATAAACTTCTGGCGCAATGGGGGTTTGGGGAATCAGGGCATAGGTATCCGCATCATCCAGGGATTGGCGCATTCCTTCCAACAGGATGCCATCACTTGCCAGTGCATCAATACGTCCTGCATCCATTTCTAAAACTCCGGTGGCGCGATCGGGAATCCTGACGAATTCTGCCACTCGGAGATAGCCCTGTGCTGCACTGGCATTGGTGGAACTGGGAATAATGCCAACTCTAAATTCGCCGGAATTGAGCTGGACATCGCGGCGGACTAAAAACTGGGTTCCGGTTTTAAAGAAGCCAATGGAAAAATCAACAAACCGCGATCGATTGAAGGTAAAGCTGGCAGACTCACACACCAGATCCACTTCACCCTGGGCAACGCTGGAGAGACGATCTCTGGGGGTAACTTCAACGAGTTCTAGCTGAACGGGTCTGGATAGCTCTTGTTCTAGCTGCATCCGAATCCGTTCCAGGAGATCGATCGAGAATCCGACCCACTCTCCCTCCGCATTGACATAGGCAAACGGTAGGGCATCGGTGCGGGTTCCAGCTCGCAAAATGCCAGTCTGCTGAATCTGTTCCAGGGTCGTTCCAGCCCAACTGGGAGACGAGATCCCGCTAATTGCCAGCAGAGTGCTAAGGACTGCCACTGCGATCGGGTAACGCTTTTTGTGGGGTCTAGTTCGCATCATTCGCCCTCGGAGAAGGTTGCCTTTGGTTAAGCCTATTGCCATAAGTAGTCCAAGAGAGACTGCTGCATGACATCTATCGGAACTGCCTGTTGGAGCCATTGTTTCAGCCCTACGGCTCCCTGTTGTACCAGCATTTCCAGTCCGTCAATTGGGGTTGCTCCCTGCGCTGCGGCTTGCTGCAAAAACAGAGTGGGACGAGGTGTATAGATCAGATCATAGGCGATCGTCTTGGGGGTAATGTGCTGGAGATCCTCTGGGGTCAGGGGGGAGGCATTGGTGTGACCACTCATGCCGATCGGAGTCGTATTGACCAGGAGGGTAGCATCGGGCAGGAGGCGAGGCAACTCTTCCCAGAGATGGGTGGATAAATTGACGGAGATAGGAGAATTTTCCCAACTGCGAGCAAAATCCTGGAGCTTTTCAGCATTACGCCCGACTACTTGCACCTGGGCACAGCCTAATTGCGCACATCCTGCCACAACCGCCCTGGCTGCCCCACCATTTCCCAGGACGATCGCCTTCACCTGGCTCCAATCCTGAGCTTGAGAACGCAGGGGAGCGATAAATCCCTCTACATCTGTATTTGTGCCTGCCCATCCCGACTCCGTCCACCAAACCGTGTTGACAGCTCCCACCGCCTGCGCCAGATCCGAGGTATGAGCCAGTAAGGGCATGATGGACTGCTTATGGGGGATCGTGACATTGAATCCCTGCACACCGATCGCCCTCAAGCCTGCCACTGCTGCGGTCAAATCTTCAGGCGACACTGCAAAGGGGACATAGGCATAATCGACTCCCAACGCTTCGATCGCTGCATTTTGCATGACGGGAGAAAGGGAATGGGCAACGGGATAGCCAATAATGCCAAGGAGATGGGTTTTGCCAGTAATCATTGGGAGAAAAGCGAAACAACGAGGTTCAGATCTTGTGAAAAACAATCCGTAGCGCAGGATCTTGCCTGCCTTAGGCGATTATGGCGATTATTACAATCAAATGCCATCAAAGCTGAGATCATCAAAGTGAAATCCAGTAACTCAAATCCAGTCCTGTCCGACCATCAGATCATCAGAAGCTGCGACCCTTCCCATCACCCGCTAGAATTTTAAGATGTGATTCCCAACAACAGAAATTTTTCCTGTTCGATCGGTTCTTTTACAGTTTGTCATCCTTTTCACACCCTCTCGATTACCTTCATTAACTAACTGCACTCAATATGTCTGTTCGCGTTCGCATTGCTCCCAGTCCTACCGGAAACCTGCACATTGGTACAGCCCGCACGGCTGTATTCAACTGGCTATTTGCCCGTCACCAGAACGGTCAATTCATCTTGCGAATCGAAGACACTGACCTGGAACGATCGCGCCCTGAGTATACGCAGAACATCCTGGATGGCTTGTCCTGGCTGGGATTAACCTGGGATGAAGGGCCATTCTTCCAGTCGAAGCGGATGGAGTTGTATCAGCAAAAAGTGCAAGAATTGCTGGATCAGGGGTTGGCCTACCGCGCCTATGACACCCCCGAAGAACTGGAAGCCATGCGGGAAGCCCAAAAGGCAAAGAACCAGGCTCCTCGCTACGATAACCGCCATCGCAACCTGACTCCAGAACAGGAAGCTGCCTTTGTGGCAGAGGGACGACAGGCAGTGATCCGATTCAAAATTGACGACGATCGAGAAATTACCTGGACAGATCTGGTGCGGGGACAAGTCACCTGGAAGGGGCGTGACCTGGGGGGAGATATGGTAATTGCCCGGGCTGCCGATGCTGGAGAAATGGGTCAACCGCTCTACAATTTCGTGGTGGTCGTGGATGATATGGAGATGCAGATCAGCCATGTGATTCGTGGAGAAGACCATATTGGCAATACGCCGAAGCAAATCCTGCTCTACGAGGCATTGGGAGCCACCGTACCCCAGTTTGGCCATACCCCGTTAATCCTGAATCAGGCGGGAGCAAAGTTGTCCAAGCGGGATGGAGTCACTTCCATTTCTGATTTTCAGAAGATGGGGTATACCGCTGAGGCGATCGGCAATTATATGACCCTTCTCGGTTGGTCGCCCCCGGAAGGTATGGCGGAAATTTTCACCCTGGAGGCAGCCGCGCAACAGTTTGGTTTTGAGCGAGTCAACAAGGCAGGGGCAAAGTTCGACTGGGATAAGCTGAACTGGATCAACAGCCAGTATCTCCATGAAATGCCGATCGATCGCCTGACGGATTTGCTAATTCCCTACTGGCAGGCGGCGGGCTATGAATTCGACGCGACGGGCGATCGAGCCTGGTTAGAACAACTGACTGGATTAATTGCTCCCAGTCTGGTGCGGCTGGAGGATGCGGTGGAGATGACCCGGTATTTGTTTGTCTCTGATCTGGAGTTGACTGAAGCGGCAGTCCATCATCTGCATCAGACTGGCGTGGCTGAAGCGTTGCAAGCCATTATTGCTGCCACCGAGGCGATCGACTCCACCCTGACGGACGCAGAGGCTAAGGCCGTGATTCAGCAGGGGGTGAAGTCTGCCAATGTTAAAAAAGGATTGGTGATGAAGTCGCTCCGGGCTGCATTCACCGGGGATCTTCAGGGTCCCGACCTGGTGGAATCCTGGCTTTTACTCAATCAGCATCAGCTTGATCTTCCCCGACTGAAGCAAGCTCTGACGATCGCCACTACTCCCTAACTTCCTAACTCTCCACCTCCCCATCCACCCACTCTGCTCCATGCCCACCCCACGGTTCACCTCCACCCCCTCCTCCACTGTCCTATTCCTCGCGCTGGGACTACTGGGGGGATTGGGAACAGAGTCGATCGCTCAGGCTCAAACATTCCCCTCTGGACGCACTACTATCTTTGAGAATGTCACCCTCAGCCCCAACTTCACGCCAGATCCAACGACGGTGCGAGGCATTAGCGGTGGGGCCCTCACTGCCAGCGAGTTAGCCGGACGAGAAACCACTTCGACCGGAGATTGTGTGGGATATGTAGATCAGCAGCCTGATCACACAATCATCCTGACGGAGTTTTTTGACTATCTCCGCCTGGAGGTGCAAAGTCCCGAAAATACAACCCTGGTGGTTCGTGGGCCAGGAGGGGTGTGGTGCAATGATATTTATAACGGACAAAATCCAGGGATGGCGGGTCAGTGGTTCTCAGGAACCTATCAGGTTTGGGTTGGCTCCAGTGCGCCCAACACCTATCATCCCTACGTGATTCGGATTTCCCAATCGCGTCCCTGAGAGCTGTCTGGTGACAAACTGTTAAGGAATGCGAATTTAATAATCTGAAATTCTTGTGGGGTGGGCATCTTGCCCGCCCAGTCAACAAAGAAAAACATTACAGATTACTTAATCCATGATCCTGATAGCTTGATCTACAGGTTCAAATTATTAGCAATCTCAATCAGGTTGCCGTCGGGATCACGGATGTAAATAGACACAAGCTGACCGATCGCCCCAGTGCGGTGAATCGGGCCGTCAATTTGGGTGACTCCACTCTGACGCAAAGCATCCATGACCGCGTCGATCGGCTGTTGGGTAATGAAACACAGATCGGCAGAACCGGGAAACGGATGTTTGGCGCATGGCTCAAAGGATCTGCCATACTCATGCAAATTAATTTTCTGTTGGTCAAACCGTAATGCTTTCCTGCCCTCGTCAAAGGTGATCACATCCATCCCTAGAATGTGAGAATAAAAGTCGATCGATGCCGGAATGCTTCTAACGGTCAAAACAAGATGATCTAGCGACTCTAGTTTGATCATAGGATTTTTTTAACACAGGATTTTTTGATCATGATACGTTTTCTCGTTCCATCATCTCTCTGAGCTGGGAGCATCCCATTGATGTAAAGTGAGCGATTGCCGTAGCGCAGGCAGCGTTTCGACTGAGCGCTCAAGCCGAAGTCTTGTCTGCCAGTGAGATCGGCGTAACGTAAACACAAAATTTACACCCTCTGAGCTTCCCATTCGGCTTCCCATTCGGCCAAATATCAAGCCTTATTGCAAAAAGCAATTGCTACTCCCTAAGTGCGGTAGGTTTGGAGTAGAAGCCATCCACTTATTTTTTGTTCTGTGGCTAAGGGAGGTCACGATGGGGTTTAGAAAGATACTCGCTGCGATCGATCATTCTCCCCTATGCGAAACCGTATTTGAACAAGCTCTGGAACTGGCCAAAGCCAATCGGGCGAATCTGATGCTGTATCACTGTCTAACCGCAGATACTGTGCTGATTTCTCCTCCCTTTTCGGGCGAATTTGGCCTGCCGCCTCACTACATCAATCAATCCTATCAGTCTGAAATGGTGCGCCTGGAACAGCAGATGCAGCATACTAAATCCCTCCTGGCTCACTACTGCCAGCTGGCGACTGAACAGGGAATCTCGACCACATGGAACTACCAGACGATCGATCCAGGGCAGGGACTTTGTCAGATGGCCCAGCGATGGGGTGCTGATTTAGTGGTATTGGGACGTAGAGGCCGCACAGGATTGTCGGAGGCTCTGTTGGGTAGCGTTAGTAACTATGTGTTGCACCATGCTCCTTGTGCAGTGCTGGTGATTCAGTCGGAAACTGCTGAAGCTCCCACGCCTTCAACAGAATCAGATACTCATAAAACGCCTGCAACACGCACCAAGTAAATCCAGCCCGGCCGTCCAACCATCCGCCTAAAAAGAAATACATATAGATAAACCGCACGAACGGACGAAACGGTATTCGTAACGATAAGTCCTTGAGGGCACGACGGCGATCGACTTCTGTAGCTCCAAAGAATAAGTTGCGCCAGTTCACGGTGCCTGATTGCAATTGATGCAGGGTTTCGAGTGCCTCATCCGTGGAATAGCGATTGTGTTTTTCAATCCAGCGGCTCAAACCCTTGCTGCATGTGTAGTGGGGATAGGTTTCCTTCAAGAAGCCCGTTTTACCCTCGCATTCTTCCCGTTCTGTATGGCCATAGTCGCTAAACCAGACCCGCCCATGCTTCAGCAAGCGTAACTGATAGCGGGGATACTGGGTGCTGCGGCGAATCCATTGCCCCATAAACATCACCCGTTCCGCCACATAGTAGCCTACACAGTCTCCCGACTCGATCGCCTGAAGACACTCCCGGAATAGAGCCGGAGTCATCCGCTCATCTGCCTCCAGAATGTAAACCCACTCGTGCTTTGGTGGAATGTTTTCCAGCATCCAGGTGCGCTGTCTGCCATGACTTTCAAAGCGATGCTGCACCACCCGCACAGGAAACTGATTTGCTCGATACTGTTCGGCAATCTCAATGGTGCGATCGGTGCTCAGGGAATCCACCACCACCACATCATCCGACAGCAGGGCAGACTCAATGCAAGCAGCGATATCAATTTCTTCGTTGTGGGTGAGGATGTAGATGGAGAGCATGGGGAGTGGGGAGTCGGGTGTCGGGTGTCGGGTGTGGGACGAGTCGGGTGTCGGGTGTCGGGTGTCGGGTGTGGGACGAGTCGGGTGGGCAGTGCTCACTGGCAAAACCTCCCACCGTTCCAGCCATTTCTACAATTGCTGGTTCTACAATTGCCGGTTCTACAATTGCCGCAGGTTCTTTAACCCGATCCAGCCGATCAAAATAAAGCCGATCGACAGGAGGAGACTGCCCATGCCAACTCGTAAACCCGATCGCAGGGCGTTGTATCTCAGTTGTTGCTGGGCGGCTTCTCTACGAATCCCAATCTGGGTTTGCACCTCTTCCGCCTGTTGATTGAGCTGGCCGCGTCCCTGCTGCAAATAGGGTTCAATCTGGTCAGGATTTTCCCTGAACTGGGCGATCAGATCTGCCTGCTGTTGGGATAAGCGGCCCTGCTGCACGAGTTGATTAACCTGCTCGCTAGGCGCGCTTAACAGTAAATTAATCTGCTGCCGCTGAGTTTCAATTTCGGATTCAATTTGCTCACCAATTTGACCTTCTGCACTGGCTGCTTCCTGAACAATTCCCTGAGCCGATTCCTGATAAGCGACTCGGACATTATTCAGGTGCAGGGGGAACAGAATCAGGAACAAGGCACCCAGAATCGAGGACAATACCAGTGCCCAAAAGCGGGGATCGCGGCCCTGGCTGGACGTTCGATTACTGCCTCCGCTGCCCGATTGTCAATCCAGAATCCGGTGAGAAACAGCACAATCCCAAGCAGTGGCACAATGCCGCGATCGACAAACTGCGTCACGAAATCAATCTGCCAATCCCGTTCCGCCAGTTGAAAGGGAATGGACAGGATCACAATATCCAGCAGGGTTGATAGCGTGATCACAATCCCCACCACCTTCAGGGTGAGGGCGACTAAGGGCGTAATGGGGCGACTAGCGGCGTTTTTAGCTTGCATGATAAAATTCTTTGACTACAAAAATTAAGATCGATCGGTGGGTGGAGGCAGGTCGTGATGATTTTTGTTGATTTTAGATGCCAAAAGGATGGATTGGGATTCTAGATGTAGGTTTCCCGACAACCTACTCAGATTAAACAATCACCTTTTAATTTCCCCTGTCACCATCTCCTAACAGCGTCATGAAATCCTAACATCTGAAGCAATCCATCTGAAATTCGCGCAAACTAGACGAAACCATGGCAGTTCTATCGTGAATCTGCGATCGTTTCCGCCGAATATCTTCCTCTGAATGCCTCGACAGGAATCCACATTCAGAACTAGACTGGAGTATTAATTATTTGTGCATCAGCGGATACAAAACTCAAAGAACTCTATGCGTAAAGTCCTCCCTGTGCCCTCCCAAACGGTTACTGCCAAACAAAGTCCATCCTCCATCCCAGCCCAACCTGTCGCGGCTACCAAAGCGACGGGCGCGTTCGCCCTGATTGATAGCCTCAGGCGGCATGGCGTTGAACACATTTTTGGTTATCCCGGTGGGGCAATTCTGCCGATTTACGATGAGCTTTACCGCGCAGAAGAAGCGGGATTCATAACGCATATTCTGGTTCGGCATGAACAGGGAGCGGCCCATGCTGCCGATGGGTATGCTCGCGCGACCGGACGGGTGGGCGTATGCTTTGGAACCTCCGCCCTGGGGCAACCAATCTGGTCACGGGTATCGCTACAGCCCAGATGGATTCAATCCCAATGGTGGTGATTACAGGGCAGGTCAACCGCGCGGCGATCGGCAGTGATGCGTTCCAGGAAACGGACATTTACGGGCTGACGCTTCCGATCGTCAAGCATTCCTACGTGGTACGCGATCCGGCTGATATGGCGCAAATTGTGGCGGAAGCGTTTCACATCGCCAGTACGGGTCGTCCAGGGCCAGTGTTGATTGATGTACCCAAGGATGTCGGATTGGAAACGTTCGACTACGTGCCAGTTGAACCGGGCTCCGTCAGGCTGCCTGGATACAAGCCTACAGTGAAGGGCAATCCGCGTCAGGTGATTCAAGCTTTGAGGCTGATTCGCCAGGCCAAACGACCGTTGTTGTACGCCGGGGGGGGAGCCATTACCTCTGGAGCGCATCCTGAACTGAAGGAATTGGCTGAACGCTATGGTATTCCAGTCACAACGACCCTGATGGGCATTGGGGCTTTCGATGAACATCATCCGCTGTCCGTGGGCATGTTGGGGATGCATGGGACTGCCTACGCCAACTTTGCAGTGACGGAGTGCGATCTGCTGATTGCGGTGGGGGCCCGGTTTGATGACCGTGTCACCGGCAAGCTAGATGAGTTCGCCAGCCGTGCTAAGGTGATCCACATTGATATTGATCCGGCGGAAGTGGGTAAGAATCGCTCACCCGAAGTGCCGATCGTGGGAGATGTGCGGCAGGTGTTGTTCGATTTGCTCCAGCGGGATGCAGAAGACAGACCTTTAACTCAACCGGATCAGACCAGAGAATGGCTCCAGCGGATCGATCGCTGGAAGCACGACTATCCTCTCGTGGTTCCCACCTATCCCGACTGCATTTCTCCGCAGCAGGTGATTGCGGAACTCAACCGTCAGGCTCCCCACGCCTACTACACCACCGATGTAGGACAGCACCAAATGTGGGCGGCTCAGTTCCTCAAGAACGGCCCCGTCGGTGGATCTCCAGTGCGGGTCTGGGCACGATGGGGTATGGAATGCCCGCAGCGATGGGGGCAAAGGTGGCTCTACCCGATGAAGAGGTGATTTGCATCAGCGGTGATGCCAGCTTCCAGATGAACCTTCAGGAATTGGGGACGCTTGCCCAATACGGCATTAACGCCAAAACGGTCATCATCAACAACGGTTGGCAGGGTATGGTGCGCCAATGGCAGCAAGCCTTCTATGGTGAGCGGTACTCCAACTCCAATATGCAGCCTGGAATGCCAGATTTTGTCAAACTTGCTGAAGCGTTTGGCGTGCGGGGTATGGCGATTCGTCACCCCAATGAACTGGAGGCAGCCATTGCTGAAATGCTGGCGCACAATGGCCCAGTGTTGCTGGATGTTCAGGTGAAGCGCGATGAAAACTGTTATCCCATGGTGGCTCCAGGTAAGAGCAATGCCCAAATGGTAGGATTGCCCACTCCTCCAGAAGTTGCCAAATCTGCCGGGCCAGTGACCTGCGCCAGTTGTGGAGCTGAAAATGCTCCCAATAACAAATTCTGTCCAGAGTGCGGCACCAAGCTGTAGGACGGCAGTTGTTCCAGGGAGGGGTAATTCAATTATCCCGATCCCATCAGGGCAGACTGTGAAGGTTTGCCCTTTTTTGCGATCGAGCTTGAATCACTCGGAAACGTGAATGAATTGAGCGGTGGGCAGTGCCCACCCTGTCTCTTCTCAGTTCTTCTCAGTTCTTCATCGATCGTTGGCGGCTCACCGTTTCCCCTACCTTGAGGGAATCTGCTTCAGTTTCCCGGTAGATCGGTAACTGGACGCAAAAAACTGAACCTTCCCCAGGCTTACTTTTCACACTGATGGAACCCTGGCAGCGACGCACTAATTCCTGCACGATCGACAGCCCCAGTCCAACACCGCTGGATTCATCTCCCGTGCTACGGGCCCGGTAGAAGCGATCGAAAATTCTGGGAATATCTGCCTGGGCGATGCCAATGCCGGTATCTCGGAATTCCAGTTGGATCGATTGCGCTTGCTGCCTGGCTTTCACCCAAACTTGCCCACCCGTTTGTGTAAATTTAATACTGTTGTGCAGCAGGTGGATGACCATTTGCTTCAGCCATTGATTGATACAGGAAACAGGCGGCAAGTCTTCCGGCACTGTGTATCCCAACATCAAGCCCTTCTCTTGGGCGAGGGGCTGATAGGTGCTGACTACGCCCGGCACAAGATCAATCAGCCGCAATGCCTCCATTGGGGTTTGTTCATCGGAGCTTTCTAGCTGAATTAAATCCAACACGCTCGTGATCAGCAAACTCTGGCGATCGCACTCGCGGCTAATCATATCCATGTATCGCTGTTTTTGGGGCGGCTTCAACTGGGGGGAATTCAGCAAAGACAGGGCCGTTTTCATGTTGGTGAGCGGCGTTCGTAATTCCTGCCCCATCGTTTTGACAAACTCATCCTTCAGCCGTAACCCCGATAGCAATTCTTCATTCTCCAGGCGTAACGCATTTGCCTGTTCTGCCTGACGACGGTACACTGCGCCGCTGCGCCAAATTTCCTCCTGCCGCTGCACTTGCTTGGTAAGAAACTGACCGACCAAAAGCGGATTCAATGACGTAGCAATCCCGTTCTGGTTCAATCCTTCCCAGTCCACCAGCAGGTCTTGCACCGCAGTATCCGATCGAGTTTCGCTATGACCCGCCTTAATTGCCTGGTTTACGCCATCCAACACTCGCTGTAGCGTTGAGGCATCGAAGGAACAAAGCCCCAATAGGGGATGTTTTTGCTCCAATCCTTCTTCCATTGGATGGGATGACTGAGCTGCATCCTGAGCATTTGTCTCTGGCTTGGCCCGAACGGAGCGAGGCCGATGGGCCAGGAGCAGTCCATAAAAATCAGGGGTTGCCACCATAAGGAAGTACTCCCGCCTTAGCTGGCTGGTGGCTGCCAGAGGGAATGAATGAATGACTGTCCCAGGGGGTTGTGCCGGTGGATCGATCGCCTCAATTTCTGATTCTTCCTGTAAATTCAACAAACTGATCCGCTCACCCGTTTCCCCTCTGCCGTTTGCAGCAAAGCCATCCGAGGCTTCCAATGGGGTCAACGGAAGATGATTGGTAGACTCGGGAGGTTGAGAGGGGCGATCGGGCTGAGGCTGTAGGGCGTAGATCGTGTAGGGAACCGTTGCCGCTTGATACAGTCGCTCAATTTCAGCTTGCCAAAGTTCACCTTTCGGGAGTTTCAGCCAGAGCGTTGCCGGAATCTGTTGTTCGATCAGTAAATCAACCACAATGCCAATCAAAGACTTAAACGTGGTTGGGCTGATCTGTAACGGTGGTGGGGATGAACCTGAACCCGTTGCCAACTCATATAGGGACACATCTGGTGGGCGTAATGAAGTCATGGATCTAAAAACAAAAGTAAAAACAAGAAGAGAAAAAAGAATGCAACCTGGCAGTCTCCATGTCTGAATGAACCCCTTAACAATGGCTATGAGATTCCATTAATGAGCCAAGTTCAATCAATTCAGCTAAATTCTCGGGCCTATCTCTCGTTTCCATCTCTAAAGATGCCCCAAAATGCTCTGTGATCGATCTATGTCGATCTATGGAGTTCGATCGCCCCACAGGCGCACTAACGGTGCACTAGAAGTCATCAATCTTCGTGATGCGGTACAGGCATTCCAGGTTGGGCATTGATTGCGCGAACAGGCCAGTTATGGACAAGGTGCCTGCGTTGCGGGAATCAACAAGTTTGCCTGGGTTTGGAGATGCTCAGGCTCTAATAATTATTCTCCAATAATTATTCTCTGATCATCAAGCACTAGAAAAAGTCTTCACCGAACAATCTCCACTGAACAATCTCCATCGAACTCCAACAAACAATGAAACTGATCAATTCTATTAATCTCATCGATTGATGGAAGTTAAGAATTAAATTCAGAGATTGGAGGCGTCGATCGCCTCCTCAGGGCAAATCAATTTCCGTAACGCAGGTATCTTGCCTGCCAGTACGGTACCTGTTGTGCAAATGCAAAATGAGCATACACCCCTCAGCCTTCCCTACGTATCGCTGCTGTTTGAGAAGAAAGAGGTAAAGTTAAAGCTCGTTGTATTCTCAATTTGCATCAGCATCGATCGGGTGATCAGTTTGCCTTGTTCCACCAGCACCTGTCCAGTCATGGGGTGCAGCAAATTCTGTTCTGCCCGCCGACCAATTAACGCCTCAATATCTTTGATCGAGTTAATGTACATACCGGGGGGTAGTTCCACCACCACCCCTTCAGCCAAAACCCTGGCTTGACAGGCTAACCGAGAATTGGGTTTGCAGGTGGTGATCACTTCCAGGGTGCGCTGCTCCCGACGGTTAATCGGCGATAGGGCTGCCATCCCTTCTCTAACATAAACGTGACAGGTGGCACACATCCCGCGGCCACCGCATTCCTTCAGGACATCCAAATCTTCAGAAATCAGAACTGAGAGCAGGTTGCCGTTTGTTTCGATCGAAGTTTCCTGGGCAATGGGTTCAAGGCGAACAGTTTTAGCCATTTATAAAACTCTCCAGAAGGTAAAATTAGTCGCAGAGGATGAGGGCTTTTTGCTGGTCATCTAATCCAGCATTCCGCAAAGATTTGGGAAAATCACGAATTACTTTGGTACAGCGATCAATAAAGGCCGCCACCCAGTCCCGTAGCCATTGATGTTGCTCCGTTGTGAGGGGGGTAGACAGGGCGGTTCCGTCTGAGAGGCTGAGTTGGGCCGCGCGATCGATCTGGAACTGCGTTAACCAATCAACCTTGGGGCGGCTAGTTTTCCAGTAGTTTGCGACGACGATCGTGCCGAGATACTGGGTAGCGTATTGACTGAGGTGATTGATGGCCCCCAGGACATCCTTAAGGTTCACAGAGGAACTGGCGGCAGATATTGGGCTAGCCTGATGCGGAAGACTATTGCCGGAAAAAGAGACCTGCTCAGGGGGCGAGGATGCGGGCGGTTGGACGACTCCATGAGCGGGGGAAAGGTTGCTCTGGAATGGACTGCCCGCCTCTTGCTTCCAGTAGTTTTGCCCTGATAGCGTGGTACTGCCCGCCAGAAGCCGAAAGGTGGCGATCGTATTCGTTACATCTTGCTGGAGTTCCGCTTTGAGGTGTTCTATGACTTCAGCATAGGCAGGATGGGAAAGGGTATCGAGCGTTAAGACCAGTAGGATTAAACCGTGGTGCAGCTTGTAAATGTAAACCCGATGACCGCTGAACTGAAATTCAAAAAAATCAAAATCGGCGGGAGTCGTATCGATCACCTGCTGAATGCCCTGGGCCAGAACCTCCTTTTGCTGAAAGTTGAGCGATCGATCGACTCCACAAAAGTAGGGGCGCGATCGGCCATCCATTAAGGCAAGTCCCGTAATGCCAGGCAAGTTGAGAAAATTTTGGACAACCTCCCGCTTCATAGTGCTTTAAATACCTGTATCACAGTGAAGATTTTCCTGCTGCTGCAAACCCAACCGACAAAAATACAAAGATTCAACCCAGAGTATGTCAGCATAAAGATCATGAGGACGATGAAAGACTATGCTGGATGATGGCTAGCGGGAGCAATGCTGAAAGCAACGATGCGATTCCCCCGTTTCTCTCGACCTAGGATCTCCCTATCAATTATGATTCTCCATAGCTCCACTCATCTTACTCTCAGTTTACAAACCGTTCATTTTCAAACCCATCGCACCAAGCATCAGTATGGATAAAAGTGCCCTCACTCGGGCAGTGCCTCTGGTTTGAACTCTAGATGCACTGCTTTGTTAATTTTTCTTGAGGGATTTTTCTGCCATTTTTAGATAGGTTGTCTATCATGTTTGGTTTTCAGGCTCTTTTCCTTTTGTCATGTAGCAGCTATGTCTGATCTCCCGTTTACTTTGGATCAGTTACGCATTCTTAAAGCCATCGCCGCCGAGGGGAGCTTTAAGCGTGCTGCCGACAGTCTTTATGTGTCTCAGCCTGCTGTTAGCCTTCAGGTGCAAAACCTGGAACGGCAGTTAGACGTACCCCTGTTCGATCGGGGGGGTAGACGTGCCCAACTCACCGAAGCCGGACACTTACTGCTGAACTACGGCGATCGCATCCTGAGTTTGTGTCAGGAAACCTGCCGCGCCATCGAAGATTTGCAAAATCTGCAAGGGGGTACGCTCATTGTGGGAGCGAGCCAGACGACGGGTACGTATTTGTTACCCAGAATGCTGGGAGCGTTTCGGCAAAAGTATCCTGAAGTGGCTGTACAGCTTCATGTTCATTCCACTCGTCGCACGGCCTGGAGCGTGGCAAATGGACAGATTGATCTGGCAATCATTGGGGGGGAAGTACCTCCTGAGTTGCAGGATTCTTTAGAAATTATTCCCTATGCTGAGGACGAACTTGCACTGATTCTGCCCGTCTTCCATGCCCTGTCCCGCAATGCTCAGGTCGAAAAAGATGATTTGTACAAGCTTCAGTTTATTGCCCTGGATTCCCAGTCCACCATTCGTAAGGTGATTGACCAGGTCTTGACCCGTTGTGGCATCGAAACACGACGGCTTAAGATTGAAATGGAGCTAAATACGATCGAGGCCATCAAAAATGCTGTCCAGGCGGGGCTAGGAGCCGCATTTGTTTCGATTTCGGCGATTGAAAAAGAGCTTCAGATGGAAGTTTTGCACCGCGCCAAAATTGAAGGGGTGGTGGTAAACCGAACGCTGTCCGTTATCATTAATCCCAATCGATACCGTTCCAAAGCAGCCGATGCTTTCGTCAAGGAGGTTCTGCCTCAGTTTTCCACCTATCAACCCATTCAAGAGAGTAATCCGGCTGTGGTTGATCCCTCTGTTGAATCTCGCTCACTAGAACCTGCGCCATCTCACTCTGGTGGCAATTAGCTGAACGACTCTAGCACCACACATGGAACTTCAATGCACCCGTCCAACCTGTCCCCGACCGATCAATCGTTTTCTGGATCTGGACGACACCACTACATTGAAGTCCACATCACAGAAGTTTTGCGTCACCTGCGGCATGCCGCAAATTTTGGCAGGACGATACTTACCGCTCAAGCTATTGGGTCGAGGCGGGTTTGGGGCTGCATTTCTGGCGATCGATCGATATACGCCGACCATGCGGCAGTGTGTGGTGAAGCAGTTTCAGCCCTCTGGCAATCTCACGCCTGATCAGCTTCAGCTGGCCCAACGGCTGTTTGAGCGCGAAGCAGAAGTTTTAGAAAGTTTAGGCAACCGCCATCCCCAAATTCCCAATCTCCTGGCTTTTTTTGAGCTAGACGTGCCCAGCCGTACCCCCGGCGAAACCGAGCGGTTCTTTTACCTGGCCCAGGAATACATTGATGGCAAAAATATGGAGGAGCTACTGGAACAGCAGGGGGCGATGTCGGAAGCGTCGGTGACTCAGATGATGGAGGCGATCCTCAAGGTACTTAAGTTCGTTCACGACAACCACTCGATTCACCGAGACATTAAGCCGTCCAACATTATGCTACATCGGAACGGGGAGTACTTTCTGCTGGATTTTGGTGCCGTGAAGCAGGTGACAACGACCGCCTCAATTGCCGGACAGCCTCCGGGGCGATCGACGGGAATTTACTCCAGGGGGTTTGCCCCTCCAGAGCAGGTGTCCGGGAGCGTGGTTTACCCAGCCACCGACCTGTATGCCCTGGCTGTGACCTGCATTACGCTATTAACTGGGAAACAGCCCCACGATTTGTTTGATCCCCAGAGCAATAGTTTTAACTGGCAATCTCAGGTGCAAGTCAGCGATCGAATAGCGGCTATTTTAAATCGGCTCCTACTGCCTGCCCCCAATCAGCGGTTTCAGTCGGCGGAACAAGTCCTGGAAGCTTTACACGCTTCGGCTCGCCCCCAACCCGCTCCCACCCCCGCACCCACGGCCCAACCCGTTCCCCCCACCGTGCCATCGGTTCCCGCCCAACCCGTTCCTCCCACCGTGCCGTCGGCTCCCCCGAAACCCATGGCTGCCCCCCCGGTGTCCCGGACTCCCTTCTCCCTGATGGAGGTGATTGGAGATGCCGCCTTTACGGGTTTTGAAGGAGGTCTGGTGGCGATCGCCCTGGCCAGCGTCCTGGGAACGATCGTCACACCTGCTTTTTGGGTGATTCTCCTCGGTGTCCTCGGTGGGATCATTTTTGCCCAAAATCGTCGCTGGATTGAAAAAGTCGATTTAGTTATTATTGCTGTTATCACACTGCTGATTGTGCTGTTTATTCCAGGACTGAGCGGGATTGTTACAGCCGGGCTGGCGGAAGCAGCCGGGGGCAGGGTGGTGTTTATCTTAATTGCGGCTGGATTTGCAGCATTGCTGGCCGTTGCGATTACGATTGTATTTCGCTTAATTTACAACTTACTCTCTCAGTTCTTGTAAAGGCTAATCTGAGGTAAAGGTGTAATCTCCTATTGCGAATAGCCATCCATGACACAAAAAAACGAAACTTTTAAGTTACTTTTGGCATTGCTTGCTACGCTTGCCCTGATTGGTATTGGAGTCTCGTGGCTGGGGAATCGCTTCAACGTCGGTGGTTTTGAAGGTGGCACATCCATTCAACCTGGAGAAACAGGGACAGCGAGCAATCGGCCCAGAACATTACGCGATCGATTCAGTGCGGGCGATCGGCTGCTGGTAACGGAAGGGGCTACGGCTGAAAAGCAGGCAGCGATCAACGCCCTGGCAAATGGGGACTATGATCAGGCAGTGGCTGAATTAGAACAGCACTTTCAAGATCGGCAGAATCGAAACGACCCGGAAGCCCTGATCTACCTCAATAATGCTCGGATTGGCAATCAATCCTCCTACACGATCGCCGTTGCTGTTCCCGTGGATACTTCCCTAAATCCTGCCCTGGAAATTTTGCGGGGTGTGGCCCAGGCCCAGGATGAGATCAATCAGGCGGGTGGGATTAATGGGACTCCCCTGCGGGTTCTAATTGTCAGTGATGATAACGAGCCGGAAGTGGTGGCAGAAGTGGCAGAGTCCCTGGTGGCGGATTCAACTGTATTGGGTGTGGTAGGACATTTTGGCAGTGAGGCTTCTCTGGCCGGCGCAGAGGTTTACGATCAGGGCGGATTGGTGATGGTTTCGCCCACCAGTACCTCGGTGCAGCTTTCCAGTTTAGGCAGCCACGTGTTCCGAACTGTGCCGAGCGATCGGTTTACGGCTTCCACCCTGGCTAGCCATATGGTGGATGATTTACAGGAGCAGAATGCCGTTGTGTACTTCAACTCTGCCAGCGATTACAGCGTATCCCTGAAAAATCAGTTCATTACAGCTCTGAGTACGGGGGGAGGGCAGGTGGTTGACGAGATTGATGTCTCTGTCTCTGGCTTCAATGCGCGTTCCTCTCTACAACAGGCCGATCAGCGGGGAGCAGAAGTCCTGGTGCTTGCCACGAATACACCCACCCTTGATCAAGCTTTGCAGGTGATTCAAGAAAATCGGGGGGAGCGTCCTATCCTGGGAGGGGATAGTCTATTCAATCCCAGAGTGTTAGAACAGGGACAGCAGGATGCAGAGGGAATGGTGGTTGCCGTCCCCTGGGTGATCTCACCGAATTTTCGATCGCCCTTTGTCGCTGCCTCCCAATCCCTCTGGGGCGGAGATGTCAACTGGCGTACGGCGATGGCCTATGATGCGGTGCAGGTGTTAGCGGAAGGATTAAGCCGCAACCCGACCCGACAGGGGGTTCAACAAACGCTCTCTAACTCCAACTTTGAGATTGAAGGAGCCACAGGCATGATCCGCTTTTTGGCATCGGGGGATCGCAACCAACCCATGCAATTAGTGGAGATTCAACCCGGTAATCGATCGAGTTACGGTTATGATTTTGTCCCGGTAGACTAAGTAGGCAAATAAGAAACCTATGGCTCAAAAGAATGAGGCCCCTGCGCTGATCGCGTCCCTGTTGATTACCGCTGGATTACTTGGCGGTGGAGTCTGGTGGTGGATGCAGCGCACCAGCAACCCGCCTGGGCAAGGTGAGAACTCAGCAGCCTCCTCCCAGGGCAACTCAACCCAGGGCAACTCAACCCAGGGCAACTCAACCCAGGAAACAGGCAGCCAAAGCACCACTGAACCTGGAACTGCAACGACGACTCCCAACCCAACGAATCTCCGGAGCTTTAGTGACGTGCCCGATGTGCCAGAGGGTTTGTTTAACTACGGTGGCAGCACCACCTGGGCTCCCGTGCGGGGAGAAGTCGATCCTGAAATCCGAAGTGCCTGGAGTCGTTTTCAACTGCGCTATACCGATCCCGTCACGGGAACCCCTGGCTCGTCAGCAGGCATTCGGATGCTGTTATCCAATCAACTTGCCTTTGCTCAGTCCTCCCGTCCACTTGCATCGGAGGAATATCAGGAGGCGCAGCAACGGGGCTTTACCCTGCGGGAAGTGCCTGTGGCGATCGAGGGAATTGCGGTTTCGGTTCATCCAGACTCAGCCGTGACTGGGCTAACTCTGGAGCAGATCAAAGGCATTTACACCGGACGCATCACCAACTGGAGTGAAGTGGGCGGTTCTAACGGGCCCATTACTCCCTACTCGCGTCGTCTGGAGGATGGCGGCACAGTCGATTTCTTTGTGGAAAATGTTTTAGAAGGAGAAGCCCTGGGCAGCACAGTTCAGTTCCTTGTCAATACGACCACGGCGATTCGTCAGCTCTCTGAAAATCCGGGCGGGATCTACTATGCTTCTGCGCCCGAAATCGTTGGGCAATGTACGATTAAACCCATCGCCCTGGGTCGTCGCCCCGATGAACTGATCACTCCCTATCAAGTTCCACTGATTCCCCCCGATCAGTGTCCTGCCCAGCGCAATCAACTGAACGTTGAGGCGTTTAGAAGCGGGGACTATCCTTTGACGCGCCGGATGTTTGTCATCATCAAACAGGATGGCCAGCTTGAGCAGCAGGCTGGGGAAGCCTACGCCAATTTACTGTTGACGCTACAAGGGCAGGAGTCTCTACGACGAGCCGGGTTTGTGCCTCTGCGGTAGATTCAGCTTCAACCAGACCATTCATCAGCTCATCAGGCTTGATTCCGCACCACTGCCTCTGCGGGTAAGCAGAGTAGGTTATCTCCGTAGGTACGAATCAACCCCTTCTGGCGCAGCTTACCCATTAGACGGGTGACGGTGACGCGGGTAGAACCGATCGCACTACCAATTTGGGCATGGGTCAGGGCCCAGGGCAAATAGTAGCCTTCCTCACAGGGTTCGCCAAACTCTTCGATCAGCAGGGTCAAAAAACCCAACAGGCGATCGATCGTGCGGCGTTGTCCGAGGGTGCTCAACCACAAAAGCTTCCGCTGATGTTGATAGCGAAAAGCATCCAGAACTTCGCGGCGAAAGTGGGGCCAGTTGTCCAGATCGTGCCAATACAGCCAGATCACAGAGGTTTGATCGACGTGGGCAAAACTCTGGAGCGTAAATGGAGACTGCGCGACAATCTCAAAGGGCTGACCAGCACCGACAAACCCTAGAAACGCTTCCTCTGAGTTAATTCGGGGCATTCGAGATGAACCACTTTGAGCAGATGCACTGACCTGGGCCTCGCCCACTAGACGGACTGCACCCTTTTGGACAAGATAGAGCAACCCAGCGCGGGCTGGGATTCGTTCATCTTTATTGAAAGAGCGACAGCGGTAATGCTCTTGCGCCCAATCTAAGATCCTTTGCCAGGTTAGGAAAGGTCGTGATGTTTCGGATTGTGTAGACACTGAGAACATACAAGGGAGCTACTAAGGTTCAGTAGAGAAGGGGGGACTCTGGACTGAGAATAGGTAAGAAGTTGAATAAACTCCCTAATCAAATTTGCAGGGTAGAATCAGCTTACCTTTCTTTTTTTAACAGGGTAGAGAGAAGCACTGAGTTATCAATATTACATTAAATACTCTAACGTTCTCTTTATGCTCCTTATTTCAAACTTTATCGTGACTTTAAAGATTTAGTGAAAGATTTCGTAAATCTGCAATTTAGAAAACCGAGAAAATACGGAACTAACGCAAAAGGCTCCTCAAAGAAACTGCAAGGCTGGAAGAATAACTGGAAGAATAACCGATTGGAGCAAAAACGACATGAGCCTGTCGCATATCGTATATCTTGCCCCCAAAGTAATACTAGTCAATAGGCTACAAAAAATCCTATTTTTCCCTGAAAATACGCAGTCTCTTTCTGAAGAGGTAGGCCATCTCCGATCGCTGATTCCGCTTCTAGCGCAATCCTCTGACCTCCAGAAGATTCCCCTCCAGCGGATTCATCGGGACGATCGCATCTGCTATGCCTCGGCGATCGCACTTAAGATGGCTCAAACGCCGACCGTAACTCCTCTGGATCTGGCTGACTGGATCGGGGAGGAACTCCAGCAAGCCTTCTGGAACCTCAGGACGGAGCAGCCCCTTGACGTTGAAGAAGCAAGCCCAGTTGGGTACAGGTACGGAAACCTCACAGCAGAGGATGTGACGATTTCTGTGGAATCTTCAGGGTGGATTTACTTCAGTCTAACCGATCGCGGTTTGGCGAAATGGCTGCAAGAACTAGTTGAATTTACGGCATGGGGCGATCGAGTCCTGATCGAGCCGGATCAGAAAAATCCCTCAGGGTCAGTGGCTGCCAGTCCAACCCCGCCCCAGCTAGAATCGATCGATTTTTTCCCAATTTTGCACAGCCATGCTCGGTGCTGCTCATTGCTAACTTTAGGAGGATGGATCCGTGGGTTTCATCCAGACCAACAAACCGCCTCACGCAAAAGCAGCCAGTCCATCCTTCAACCCTATCCTATCCCCTGGCTCCAATGCGATCCCGCCCAGGACATCCCCCCCGCGCTCCGCTGCACCCATCCCGCAGAACTGCAATTGATTATTCAGATCATTGATGTGCTCGATCGCCTCGCTGCAATTGCTCCCACCGCCAGTCATCCCGCTCCACCCACTGCCTCAGCCAGGCTGGGGAAACTGCCCAGGATCTCAGCCAGGCATTTGAGCAATTTCACGCCCACTGTCGAATTTTTGGAGCAGAGCAATCGACCCACCCTGAATTGGCTCAAGCGCGCTTGGGGTTGGTGTTCATTTGTCAAAGCGTTCTGCATACCCTGCTCCAGGCGCTTCAGATGGATGCTCCCGTTCGGCTGTGACGGGGAAAAGCACTCAAGCATAACTAAGTTTTATTCCTTGACAAATAAACCATTTGTCATACCGATGTAATATTTTCTCCAAACAGGTGACAAATCCGTGCCAGTTTGCTATCGTTAGCATTGTGTGAGGAGCGAACCAGCGAGGGCATCGAGACGAAACACGGTCAGTCGTCGATGCCCTTTCTGATTTTTAAAGTATTTGTCCGACAGTCCAGAGGTAGGTTGAGAGGATTGGCGCACCGAAGCCTGTACCACGGAGATTGTGGGATAGCTACGGGATACGAGGCTGATAGCACTGCGTTACCCGTCCGACTCCGCGAAACAGCTTGTAGTAGGCCCGGCTGATTTCATCGCCCTCTTCGGATAGCACATCAATTCCAATCCCATTCCGGCCGCGATCGCGCCCTGAACTGTGGATATAATATCGATCGCCCAAATGCAGTCCCACATGGTTAGCCCGTTCAGGTGGCCCAAAAAACACGAGGTCGCCCGGTTGGAGGGCATCCAGCGAAAGGGGCTGGGTGAAGGCTTCCTGCTGATAGGAATCTCTGGGGAGCCAAATTCCTGCCGCTGCAAAGGCAGTTTGCATCAGTCCAGAACAGTCGTAGTTTGGCCCCACCGTTCCGCCCCAGAGGTAGTGATTGGGTTGGTTCATGGCTGCGTGGGCAAAGGCAATCACCTGGGGAATTCGATCGCAGATTTCGGCTGCCGTGAGGGCGAGCGGTTGATAGGCGATTTCAGCCACTTCCAGCAGGTCTAGATCTTCCAGAGCCAGCCAACCGGGGTAATCATCTTCACAGAGCCGCACCTGAACCGCCATTCCCTGGAGTTTGCCTTCATTTTCCACGGGCAGGGGCAAAACCCGCAGTTGCCGACCCGCTACAGCCTGAGTCACCAGTCCTTGCAGCAGAGACGAATCATACAAATTCAGATTTGCCTGACATTGATACTCTAAAAACTGGCCTGCCTGCAAACTGGATTGAAGCTGAGGAATAGAAATCATTAGGAACGTCGAGATGCTTGCAAGGGTAAGAGTTTACAGACGCATCCGCCTGCTTCATCATTCTGAATCATAAACCTTTCAGTTTTGATCTGAAGCGGTGTACAGCCACGAGTGAAGGTCAGGATAAGAGCAGGATGGATGCATTTTCTGATTTTCCTGGTTTACTCCTCGATCGTCTGCAACGGTTGCAGCGGAAAGTCAACGCCCGTAATCAGCCCGGACTCATCAAAAATAATCACGATCGTATCCGTCACATGCTCAAACTCGGTTGTAATCAACACAACATTTTCCACCGCTCGTGCATCCCGACGTTCTTGGAACAGACCAGTCACCTGCTGAAATCGCTCTACCCGTGCTTCCAGGCTATTTTCTGCGGTTGCCTCCCGAAGGATCGGGTGCAGGTATTCCAGTGCCTCGCCATACTGGGCAGAGAAAATCAGGTCAACAAACTGTTCGGCCCTTGCTGTGTAGGACATCGATTGGGCGATCGCTTCAGCCGCAGTCCCATCAAAAATAGGCGTATCGGGAGCGGAAAGCACTTGGGCCGGCAGGGCTGCGATCGGCAGAGTGGAGATTAAGATACCGCCTAGTAGGGCCGAGGGAGTTACCCAGTTAGATAAACAGAAGTTCATAATTGCATCCTAATAATTTTTCTCTACTCAATCACTTTACCTGGATCTTGCCACGCCAACGCACTGCCCGGATCTCGTCATAGAGCCGTTCTTGTTCAGCTACAGCCATTTGTCAGTTGGGATCAGGCAAGGCAGGCAGCTAACTGTTGTCGCAGTTCATCTGCATTCAGGTTACGCCCGATCAAAACCATCTGGGTTTTCGGCGGAGTTTGCCATTCTTCTCCCTGCACGTCAAACCGAGGACCGCTGAGTTGGAAGACGTTGCGGAGGTTGCTTTCTGCAAACCAGAGGATACCTTTGGCTCGAAATATCTCTTTGGGTAACTGTTCTTGCAGGAAGATTTCAAATTTTTTCACCTTAAAGGGCCGATCGCTCTCAAAGGCGATCGACACAAACCCATCATTATCCAGGTGGGCAGAGTGGTGATGGTGATGCTCATGGGGGTGATGTTGCTGTTCATGATCGTGGTGAGCGTGCTGGTCATGATCATGATCGTGGTCGTGACTATTGGAATGAGCGTGGGCGTGATCATGGGCGTGATCATGGGCGTGATCAGGGCGATCGCGCTGAGTTTGCTCAATTTCATCCTGAACTAAATCTGCATAGGCTTCTGGGTTGTTATAGCCGACATCTAAAATCAACGGCAGGGGTACTTTGCCATACTGGCTATGTAGGATTCTGGCACCTTCTTTGACGGTACTAATATAAGCTTCCAGGTTCTGGATCTGGTCTGGATCTGCCAGATCGGTTTTGTTCAAAATGGTAACATCCCCATAGGCAATTTGCTTGAAAGCTGCTTCGCTGTCAAAGTGTTCCGGCGTAAAGGCCTCGGCATCAACAACGGTGATAATTGAATCGAGTCGGGTCAAATCGCGTAATTCGGTGCCCAGGAAGGTCAGGATGATCGGTAAGGGATCGGCAACTCCGGTGGTTTCAATCACCATGTAATCAACACAATCATCCCGTTCTAATACCCGGTAAACGGCATCCACCAATCCATCATTAATGGTGCAACAAATACAGCCATTACTCAGTTCCACCATGTCGTCATCGGTCGTAACCAATAATTGGCTATCAATGTTAATGTCACCAAATTCATTCACTAGAACGGCTACTTTCAAATCCTGACGGTTGCTCAGAATTTGATTGAGGAGTGTTGTTTTGCCACTCCCTAAGAAGCCCGTAATAATAGTAACAGGCATTCCTCGCTTAGGAATTTCCAACGATGCGCTTTGTGTTTCGTTAATCGTACCAGTCATTTCAATCCTCCTGGATAAAGCGGTTTATCGATCGGATGTAATATTGCTGCGAATTGCGGGCAAAATCTGATTCGTTTTTGGGTTAAAACTTAGTGATTAAAATGGTCATTCTCTTCTTTAATTCAGGGAGGAAGCATTAGCAGATTGAAAGGTCGCTACCTGAGCTTGCATGAATCTGAAGATGTTGTAAAACCCATTGCTGCGGGAGGGAGTAAGGCTGACATCCAGTCCCGTTTGCTGAATAAAGTCTGGAGTTAACTGGAGAATTTCATCAGGGGTGAGTCCATTCAATCCCTCGATCAGTAAACCTGCCAGCCCTTTTGTGATTTGGGCATCTGAGGTGCCGCGAAACGTGACCTTACCATCGTGGAGATCGGCTTTGATGTAGACCTGAGACACACATCCCGGAACCTGATTGGCTGTCACCTGCTCTGTTTCTGGCAAAACTGGCACCCGTTTGGCAAACCAGAGCAAATATTCATACCGACGCTTCGGCTCAGTGATTTGCTGAAACCGCCGAACAATTCGTTCCAGGTTTGGGGGCAGAGGTCGAGAAGCAGGGGACATGTCGATCTAGCCTGAGAGCTAAAATGATAATCGTTCTCATATTATAAGATGGTGGCGCAAAAATGAAAGTTAAGAGGTTGGTATGGGGCTGAAGAACAGAGCTGACTAGGGTTAAACAAAGATAATTATCATTCTTGATTCAAATGATTAGTGAAAATGCAGTGCCTAGTAGACCTTGGCGTGAGTTTAGCTACCGTAGAGCGGGCATCCTGCCCGCGCAGGCTAGAAGCCTGCCCTACAAATGGTAGGCCTAAGCCGCAGTGTACTAGTGCTTTCTCTGGTAAGAGTATGCTGATGTCTGGTGATGAGGGATTTGTTACAGTGAACGGTGTGCAGCGATTTCGGGGATTTATCCTATGGTTCGCGAATACTTGCCTCAGACGCAATCCAATCAGGAGCAGAACTACCCTCCCCTGCAAAGTGGCGATCGCCTGGCTCGCCCTGAATTTGAGCGTCGATATGCCGCCTCTCCCCACATCAAGAAAGCAGAACTGATCGAAGGAATTGTGTACGTGGCATCTCCCTTACGACATGAACAACACGGCAAGCGCCACAGTCGAGTTATGACATGGTTGGGGGTCTATCAGGCGATGACTCCTGGGGTTGACTTGAGCGATGCGCCAACGGTCAGACTGGATTTAGATAATGAACCGCAGCCGGATGCCGTCTTGTTTATTGAAGCAAATGCAGGTGGGCAGACCCGCATCAGCCCTGATGGCTACATTGAAGGATCACCAGAATTGATTGTGGAAATTGCTGCCAGTAGTGCTGCCATTGATACCGGAATCAAGAAGCAGGTTTATCGCCGCAATGGGGTGCTGGAATATGTGATCTGGCAATCCTATGACAACCAACTGGAGTGGTTTGGGCTGACGGATGGGGAGTATCAATTACTCTCTCCTGATCCCGATGGCATCATTCGCAGTCGGGTATTTCCAGGGTTATGGTTGGTAGTGGAGGCGTTGTTAAGTCATCAGATGGCGCGGGTGTTGGAGGTGGTTCAGGAAGGATTACAGTCACCGGAGCATAGAGCGTTTGTGGAGCGGTTGGGGGGAGGGCAGTAGGAGGGACGATCGCTGTCTTGAAACGCTCACGAATTAACGAATGCTAAAATCGATCGCATTGCCTTACTGAACAGTCCCATACTCATCAGGCTATGTCCATTGCGATTACTGAGGCAGTTACAACGCTGGCTGAAGCAGAGCGACAATTTGAGCTGTCGCGCACGGAGGATGAGGCGTTTTTCCTGGAATGGCAAACCCAGTTGCCGGAACTTTCTGAGACTGAACGATCGGCTCTGGAGGAGTTGCGGCGGCGGTATCTCTACCAGCGATCGCAAGGACAGTTATTAGAAGGCACTGTGACGTTGTTGCTGGCATCTCCCCTGTTGGCAATCGCAGGCTTTTATGATCCCCCGTTTCGGGT
Organism: Egbenema bharatensis FJBBOT/2019; assembly: GCF_048077055.1. NCBI lineage: Bacteria > Bacillati > Cyanobacteriota > Cyanophyceae > Oculatellales > Oculatellaceae > Egbenema > Egbenema bharatensis. Next base: position 3,221,429 of record NZ_CP182236.1, read on the forward strand.
GCGGGCAGAAGCATCGGTGCAGTTGACGCTGGAGGATGGGAAAGAGGTGCTGCAAGGCCGCATTTATGTGTTGGTGCTGCTGAATCAGTTTTGGGTGGTGGTTTTGGAGTCTAAGAAAACGGCGTTGTCGGTTTGGACGGCACTGCCGCAAACGTTGGCGTATCTAATGGCGAATCCTCAACCGGAGCAACCGAGTTTTGGCATGGTAACGAATGGGGATGAGATTCTGTTCGTGAAACTGGTGCAGCAAGAGCAAGGGCTGTATGGGCTATCGCGGGTGTATGCTCCGTTTACGTCGGGTGAAGAACTCCGCAATGCGCTGCAAATTTTGAAGCAGATCGGGCGGGCGATCGGAGCAGGAACAGGTTAGGAGCGATCGCAATTGTGGGCAATTGTGGCACATTGCCGTTCAGTTGAACGTTTTTTGAACGACCCATTGTTTACTGACCTTCGATCGCCTCTAGCAGTTCGTCAAAGGTACAGTCCAGTACTTCCATCATGGTTTTGGTCTGGCGCAGACTTAACTTGGGTTCAACGCTTCCCTTTTCCCAAATTGAAATGGTTTTTTGAGTCACGCCAAGGGCATCAGCAAGCTCTTGCTGAGTCAATCCTGCTTGCTGTCTTAATTTAAGCAGGGTCATGTGTCTGATTTGCCAGAAGGGCGATCGGATGTAGGAGATGTGGGCGATCGGCTATCAGAGATTCATAATCCATGCCTGCCGTAAAGCTGAGGATTTCCTGGGCTGCGTTCCATGTATCCCGAATGGACTGCTGATCACGCGACATAGATCACCTGAGCCGATCGCAAAATGGCTTGACTGCGGCTGGTGTTCTGGCTCTGTTCGATCGATTTCTTCGTCGAAATATCGACTTCCCGCCCAAACAATTCCTCTAACTCATGCTTGATCCGTGCCAGAGTCAACAGTCCTTTTCGGACATTGGGGGCAAAGGTGATGAGTACGTCAATATCACTCGTTGGGTTGAAGTCATCCCGCAAAACTGAACCAAATAGGGCAAACTCCGTGATCTGCCAGCGATCGCAGAGTGCTTTGATATGGGCGATCAATAAGTCAGGATTCTGAATGGTCATGTTCAATCTCAACCACGCTGCCTCATAGTCTCTAGTATCTTCGATAAACAACTCTTTACCCATTGCTTACAATTTTGTGACCGTGACAGGTAGTAGAGGTGTTGATGAGCCGTCAGATGGTATCGTTGTTGGGGGTATTGCAAGCAGATTGCAGTTGCCGGAACATAGGGTGGTTGGGGAGAGGGAAGTAGGAGGGGTAGCTTCTGTGGGTACACTAAACTTATCAACAATCTTCTCAAATAAACCAATTACCCATGAAAGCTGAAATAAGGATTGAAACAATAGACCACCACTCACCTCATTTAGAGGCTGTAATGGCATTGGGGCGTACTAATGCTAAAACATTGGGACAGATGCCTAAAGGAGGTTTTATTGATCATGCAGCTAAGGGGCATGTAATTGTTGCACTTTCACCGCAAGACGAGTGCGTTGGGTACCTGATGTATCGAGTCGCCTACCAAAAGGCTTCTATAGTCCATCTTTGTATTGATAAAGCTTGGAGAGGTAAGCATGTCGCCCAGAGGCTTGTTAATAAATTGATTCAGATAACACGAGATTTATATGGAATTCAGTTGTCGTGTCGGCGTGATTACGGGCTGGATAGGATGTGGTCTTCTTTTGGCTTTATTGCCCGGACGGATAAGCCAGGGCGAAGTAAGGATGGAAAGCTTTTAACAATTTGGCAATTAGAGCACGAACATCCGAATCTACTCACTATTCTGGCACAGAAAGAAATTGGTTCAAAATTATGTACAGTAATCGATGCAAACGTTTTTTATGACTTAGATATAGATAACGTTGATCGAGAAACCGAAGATTCTAAATCAATACTAGCCGACTGGCTTCAATCTGAAATTGAACTATGTCTAACTGATGAAATTGATAACGAAATCAATCGCCATGAAGATAAAACGCGACGAGAAAAATTAAGAAGTTTTTCTACAACTTTTACAAGGGTAACCTGTAATCAAGCAGACTTTGAAAAAATCTCTCAAGCTCTAGCAAAGTATTTTCCAGATCGAATGACAGTTAATGATGCCTCAGACTTTAGACATTTAGCTAGAGCCATTGCTGCCAATGCCCAATTTTTTATTACTCGTGACCAAGGAATTCTTGATAAAGAGGAAGCAATTTATCAAGAATTTCAAATTTCCATTCTTCGTCCTAGCGACCTAATTATTCGGCTAGATGGATTAAGAAGAGAAGCTGATTACCAACCAGTGAGATTAGCAGGAACCTCGATTGAGAGACGATTGCTCCAAACCGGACAACAAAATCTACTGGCAGAATCATTCCTTTCGCACAAGAATGGCGAAACTAGAGTTGATTTCAAGCAGCGACTACAGAATTATATTGCTGAACGGGCTCGATTTGAGTGTAATGTAATTTGGGATGAGAAAGAAGATCCACTGGCATTGATTGTCTATGATAGATCTAAAGATTATGAGCTAAGAATACCAATGCTTCGCGTCAGGCGAAATTATGCTCTTTCACCAACAGTTATACGGCATTTATTGCTTTTATCAATCAGAACTTCTGCACAAGAAGGACGATTCTTTACAAAGATTATTGACCGATATCTTGATGAGTTCGTTGTGAACTCAATGGTACAAGATAAGTTTGTTCAAGTTGAGAATGGATGGTTAAGGGCAAACTTAGCAACTGCTAAAACTTCTTCTGAGTTATCTAGATATATAAACTCATTAATTGACGAACTATCTCAAGAATATCGCTTTTGTCTTCAATTTTCTACGGTTCTTAGTCAACCAGATTCACTTGGTGATGTTCAGCTCATATCGCATATTGAGCGTAGCCTCTATCCAGCAAAAGTTATTGATGCTGAGATTCCTACTTTTATTATTCCTATTCGCCCTGAGTGGGCAGAAAATTTATTTGATGAGGAATTAGCGAAACAGGATCTTTTTGGAGCTAAGAAAGAGCTTGCTCTTCGGCGTGAAGTTGTTTATTATCGCTCTGCTAAGAATTCAGGTGGTTTAGCAGCACCAGGACGCATTCTATGGTACGTGAGTCAAGGTGGAAAAGCTGGACATTACTATCAAGTAAAGTCAATTCGAGCATGTTCTAACCTCGATGAAATCATTATCGATACTCCAAAAAATCTTTTTCATCAATTCAGGCGACTAGGTATATACACTTTTAATGATGTACTCAAAACTGCTGATAATAATTTCGAGAAAAAAGTAATGGCAATTAAGTTTAGTGATACTGAGATCTTTAATAAACCTATACCATTTGAAGAGGTTCAAAACATCTTAGAGAAGAAAGTAACCCTTCAATCTCCCTATAAAATTTCTCCCAAAGAATTTGAAAGGTTGTATAATAAGAAGGTTTAAATCTAGTAGAGAGGATTAGCCTGATGTCAGGCAGAATACTACTACTATCAATACGCCCGGAATATGCTGATAAGATATTCAGAGGCATCAAGAAGGTTGAGCTACGGAGAACACGTCCGCGACTCTGTGGAGGTGACCTAGTTATTGTTTATGCTTCATCACCTAGAAAAGCTTTAATTGGGGTATTTGAAGTTCAGCGAGTCATTCAAAAACCACTCGAAGATTTGTGGGAGGAGGTTCAAGAAAAAGCTGGTATATCCTATCAAGATTTCTGTTCCTATTATGAAGGTGTATCTATAGGCTGTGGCATTTTTTTAAGTAAAGCTTGCTATTTTCATGAACCTGTAAATTTAGAGCGTCTTAGACAGGAATGGGATAATTTTAGACCGCCTCAAAGTTATCGATATTTGACACCTAATGAGGTTAATATAGTGGAGACTATAGCCGATTTTGACGTAAGTAAATTTTCTCAATTCTATCAAATTACACTAAATGTAAGTTGAATGAAATAGATATTGTTATCTGCATCTATCCGTCATTGCTTTAACTTTGTATCTAAACTATCTTCCTCGAATTTAATCTAGTTTATCTGTACATCAAGCGTGATCGCACCATGTAGCTTGTAAATGTAGTCTCAACAACTGGGCTGCACAGGCAGAAATTACCACAAACGCCCTGACTAACAACACCCCGATCGCTTCAATTGAAATTCACACTACCAGTGACAGCAAGACAATAAATGCTGTGTGATGGCAGAAACCGATACCCCACGCACGATCGTCACCCTACTCAACAAATTAGGCTTAAAGTTATCTGTAACGGTCAAACAAGGGCAAGCTGCCTGAGATCAGGTCATGTTACCTGGCTCCCAATCCTCTACCTGTAACCCCTCGACCCGCCCAAACTCTCGCGTGTTGTGAGTGACCAGGGTTAGATTATTAGCTAAAGCGATTCCTTCGGAGAGCTTCGCTAACGCCGCAATTTGTAAGTTATAAGCCCCAATCGGCGTTCCTTGAGTTTCTAACTGCGATCGAATCACCCCAAAGTCGTAGCCGCAAGATCATCAAAAGGCAGCTTTAAGTTCAAATTCCTGCCCTTTAAGTAGACGATGCAGATATTGGTATCAAGAAGATAATTCATTCCAGAAGTTCGCGTTCCGGTTGTTCGGGTTGAGGGTGTCTGAAGAATGAGTCATCCTGAATACAGCCGTAAAACTGCGAAAGATCGATCGCTTCAACCTCTTTGGGCCCGCTAGTTTGGTAAACAATGACAACTTCAACATCCGTATCTTTCATATCAGGTAAATGAACCTTCAAAAGACCATCACTACCGATATGAGATTTCAGTGTGATGCTGCGCATAGTTTTCCCTCCGCCCCTACAAGCTAATATCTTCATTCAATTCTGGCAAAATTCCTTGCAATTCGGCACAGCCACAACCATTCTGTTAATCAACGGACGAGGTTGACTGGCTCAAAAAATAGGCTAACTTTGACCAGAAGTGTTCTCAAACTTCTGTGAGGAATAACACCCTCATTGTGCAATCGTCCCAAAATAATACCCGGATGCCGTCTTTGCTCTTGTGCAAACTGTTCGATCGCCTTTCGAGAAAACCGGGGTTGATTCTTCGCAACAAACTCTTGAAGTGCGATCGGGTCAATCAGCCAGTTAGCAGCCAGTTGGTTTGCTTCCAACTCCTCATCATTCACCGCCAGATTCCCCAAATCATCCAGATAACTTCCCTGATGCCCTGCCACAATATGCCCCAACTCATGCATTAGCGTGAACCAGAAGGAATCATCGAGATGGAGAATGCCATCTTGACCAACACGCCGACGTACCTTAATACTTTCCATCGTCGCTACCTCCGCACTTACCAATTCATATCCTCACCCAATTTTCGCAAAATTCCCTGCAACTCTGCTATGTCCGCTTCCACCTAACCGATCGCGCCCTGAACCAGAATTACAAGTTCAGGCAACCCAGCGTTCTCTTCGCGTTCATCCTTGAGAAGAGAACCAAATTTTCGTTAAGTTCAGCAATCCGCCACGGTCAATTGTCTAAAGCGTCCTGCTTCTCAGTATCTTTGTGTTGTCAAACTCACAGCACTCCCCAATGTATCATCGGCTCAATAGCACTCTGGCGGGAGATAAATTTCTCACGGCATCGGGAGGAGAAAGCGCCTGAAACTTCTCAAGATCCGAACGGGCTTGCACTTCGTTCCCCTGGTCAGACAACTGAGCATATCGGGAGTAATGGTACCCTGCTGCCACAGCGCCATACTGAGTTGGCGTGAGGTTTGCCAGGTAAGGATCAGCTTCAGGGGTGACTGCCGCCCGAAGTTCCTCATAGAGCCGTTCTCGCTCAGAACCCACCAGGAAACGGGTAGCCCCCGTTTGCACCTGGCGATGGGTTTGGGGAGCCAGATATTCAATCAGTGGATAGTGATCGGTGTTGAGGGGAGAGTCATCAAACAACCCGCTGGCGGTGATATTGCCGACATACAGGCGGAGCAGGAGCGCGATCAGGTCATCATCAGTCATAGCGCGATCGCTCACCCCCAAGTGGTTCACCAACTGCCGTCCCTGCCGTGCAATCACCTGTGGCTCAAGCGGTTGTGCCTGGTTTTGTCCCACCAGTGCCACGATCGATCGACTGGGGGCTAAATCTCCGCGCCACAGCACCACCTGGGGAAACACCTCTGCCATCGTGCGGGCAATGATGCCAAACTCTCGCTGCGACACCTGATAGAGGGGAACCCACTGAACAAACATGCCGTCGGACTCCAGGCGTTCTTTCGCCATTCGATAATTTTCCAGGGTATAGAGATTCCCCGTTCCCCGCTCCCAGGGTGTAAACAAATCGCTGATGATCATGTTGTAGCGATCGCCACTCCGACTCAGGCAATTGCGCCCATCCTCGGCATAGACCGTGACTCGCTCATCCTCAAATAATCCGCGAGTCCAGGCGGTGAAGTGCCGTTGCGAGAGTGCCACCACCTCCGGCAATAGCTCACACACCACCACCCGCTCCACCGGAAACGCCAGGGCTGCCCCTGCCGTGATGCCTGTTCCCATCCCCAGGTAAAACACCGAGTCTGGTTTTGGATGGAGCATCAGGGGAACGACGGTCTGGTTTTGCTCCAGGTGCAAATTGCGGGAACTGCCCAGGGTGTAGTACGTATTGACCCGAATCGCCCGTCCGCCACCTGCCGCATCGACCACGGCAACTGTGGCATGGGAACCCTCCTGCACTTCTACCACGCGATCGCTGGCACGGGTGCCGATCGGGACAGCCTGCAAGGTTTCCAGATTGATTCCCGTGAGCAGAATCACCATCGCCACCGCTAATCCTGCCCCGATCAGGCGAGGGACGGTGAACCGACTGAGCGCGATCGCCGTCAGCGTTACCAGGTAAAGTCCAGCCAGCAGGAGCAAACTCCGCCACGCTCCCACCGTGGGCAGCAAGAGAAAGCCTGCGGTCAGCGAACCCAAAATTGCCCCCGTTGTATCTGCTGCGATCAACCGTCCAATGCGTTCACTGGGCTGACGCGGATCGGCTTCTAGCAGTCGCATCAAGTAGGGTAATACGGCTCCCAGCACTATTCCCGGCAAGAGCATCACCAGACCTGCCCCACGGGCGATCGCCAGCAAGTACCCACCCCATCCCAGATCGCGCCCCAGGTACGAGAGTCCATCGGTGCTGTGATAAAACAACCAGGGAGACACTGCCGTCACACTACTCACCAGCAGCAGGAGTCCGCTTAGAATCAGCAGGGGAGCCGGACGCGGGAGCCGAGCCAGGGCATTGGCGATCGTCGCGCCCAGGGACAGGGCAAGCAGGAATGTCGAAAGCACCAGGGCATAGGTATAGACTGAGTTTTGCAAGACCTGGGAAAACAGCCGCGTCCAGATCACCTCAATTCCCAGGGTGGCAAACCCGGAGGAGAAGGCTGTAACCCAGATCAGAGGCAGCGGAAGGGAAAGGTGGGGCGATCGCGCCTGAGACAGGGGTGGGCGATCGGGCTGAAGGGGCTGTTGTGACACGTTTGAGGCGATCGCCTGAGATTTGCCCTGCCCCACCCAGAACACCGACAGTAAGACCGCCAGCAGCCCCACCGTGAAGTCGATGCCAATCGCCAGCAAATAGGTATGACGAAACCCCAGCACCAACGGCAACACAAATCCCGTTGCCAATGCTCCCGATGCTGATCCTGCCGTATTGACCGCATAGAGCCGAGTACCGACCCTGGCTAATTGATCGGGATAGCGCACGCAATGCTGCACCATCAGCGGCAATGTACCGCCCATGAGAAACGCAGCAGGCAGAAGCAACGTAGCGGCAATCAGGGCTTTTGCCAGCGTATCCAGAATCACAGAATGACCGACCGTGGCGTAAAGCAAGGGATACAGCGCATGGTAGGCATCCACCAGCACAAAATGCCCCAGGGCAGTGACCGCCACCCCTATTTCCACCCAGCCAAACCCGCGCAAACTGGAGGCAAACTGGTGGGCGCGATGTCCCCAAAACCAACCGCCAGCCGCTAACCCCGTAAAGAAAATGGCGATCGTCAGAGCCGCTGCCTGAGCCGTACTGCCAAACAATAGCCCCAACTCCCGCACCCATAGCACCTGATACACCAGGGCTGCAAACCCAGAGAAAAACAGCAGAATGAGCAGCAGAAAATTTGGAACCAGGGGGCGATCGGGGTGAGGCATTGTTTTTGGGGCAGGGTGCCTTAGAATCAGCGTTTGGACAGAAGTAGCAACCGGGGAAAAATCATCGTACTCAAAAAGATGGCGAGTTGGGTAACAACAATGCTGGGGCCGGAAGGGAAATTAAACCAGGCAGAAAGAATCATGCCCAAAACGGCACTAACTGCGCCAATTAAAGCAGAGAAAATGACATAGTGAGAAAACCTGCGGCTGATCAACCGTGAGGCGCAGGCAGGAATCACCACAAACGCACTGATCAACAATACCCCGATCGCCCGAATGGATATTCCCACGACCAACGCCAGTAACACAATAAAGATAGTCCGGTGAATTGATACAGACACTCCCTTAGAAATCGCCAATGGCTCATGCAACGTTAAGAGCATCTGCGTTCGTAGCGTCAACCCAATGAACAGCGTACAGGCAACCAGCAGCACCACACTAAACATCAAATCAGCCTGTCGCACTGCCAAAATATCGCCAAATAAAAGATTATTTAATCCGCCTGTATAGGTGCCCACAAACGTTAAGAGAATGACGGCGATCGCCAACGAGGAAGAATACACAATATTCAGCAGTGCATCCGTCCATAATTGCGTTTTTTCTAACAGGTACGTCACACCCAACGCAAAGATCACCGCAAAGGGTAACAGTACGGCGGTCGGATTGATTCCCAACAACACGCCGATACTAATTCCCAACAAAGCAGAATGCCCCAAGGCATCACTAAAAAATGACAGTTGCCGCAGGATTGTAAAACTGCCCAACATTCCCCCCATCAACCCGGTAAGAATGCCGCTCATTACGGCACGCTGCATGAAGGGGAGTTGGAAGAGTTCGATGATGCGGGTGAGGTCGGTCATGGGGAGTGGGGATTAATGCTGATGACGATACCGTACAAACTCTGTCCCATAGGCTGCTACTAGATTATCCGCAGAGAGGGTATGTTCTGGAATTCCCTGGCAGCGCAAACTTTGATTCAGGCACAACACGCGATCGCAGTGCTGCCTGACCATATCCAGATCATGGGAAACTTGTAGGATTGTCCACTGTTGTTCGTATTTGAGTTCGTACAGAAGACGATAAAAATCCGACTCACTGCGAATATCTAATCCGGCTGGCGCTTCATCCAGAATCAACAGGCGACGGGGACGCACCAGACAGTAGGCTAACAGCACTCGCTTCATTTCCCCTCCCGACAGCCCGCTAATCAGCTTGCGGCTGAGATGGAGGGCATCCACTCGCGCCAATGCCTGCCGGATCGCCAACCGCCGTTCCCGTTGACCTACCCAGGGCAATTGCATGCCGACCCGATCCCAGCCCAGTCCAACCAACTCGGCAGCGGTAATGGGAATGCGGCGATCGAACAAAAAGTTTTGCGGCAAGTAGGCAAGTTGCTGACGAATGGAGGAGGGCAGACGACCCGATCGGCTCAGGGGTTTTCCTAAAACTAAAACCTGACCGGACTGGCGTGGCAAGATTCCTAAAATCGCCTGAATCAAGGTACTCTTTCCAGCTCCATTGGGTCCGACGATCGCCGTATCGGTTCCCTCCTCTAAAGCAAAGGAAACTTCCTTTACCGCCAGGTGCGTCTCCCGGTAAACCGTCAAATCCTCCACTGCCAAAACCGGCTCTTTCAACTCGCACCTCGTCAACTTCTTAAACGCACTGCCTGAGGCATCATAGCAACTGGCTGGGGCTTCCACAATCGCAGGAAGGAGGGTAGAGAAGACTGAGCCGAGCCGCCAAAGGCTTCCACCAGATTCTCAACATTCTGGCGCATGACCGTAAAGTAGTATTCGGGTTCGAGAGATTCTGGCCCGCTACCCACCTCGATCGGGTTAAAGGAACTGACCCCTACATCCAGGTCTTGGGCAGGGAAACGAATTGACCTTCGGCTGCGGGTTCCGCCAACAGGGCTTTCAAGTTCTCAGCTTGCACTGTCTCTGAGATGCGCCGGACATCCTCTGGGGAAGGATTGGCAGCGGGAATATCGACCAGGTATTCAGTTTCCAGGTTGTAGCGATCGGCAAAGTAAGGAGCGAAGTCATGGAAGGCCACAAAGGTCTGTCCCGCAAAGGGTTGCAGCATTTCTGCGAATTCAGCATCTAATTCCTGAAGCTGTTCAATAAAAACGGCTGCATTGGCCGTGTAAGTTTCCTCTCCATCGGGATCAGCCGCAATCAAGCCATCGCGAATATTTTCCACCTGCTGCATGGCTCGCATGGGGTCAAGCCAGATGTGGGGGTTATACTCACCGTGGGCATGGTGATGTCCAGATTCAGATTGATCGTGGTCGTGGTCATGATCATGGTCGTGATCATGGTCATCATCGTGGTCATGATCATGGCTGTGCCCGTGACTGTGCCCCTCGACTCCAATGTCTTCATTTGAGATTAAGGCAATGCCTTCACTGCTGTCGATCGTTGTTAAATTTGGATTTTCTGCATTCGCAATTAAATCATCCAAAAAGAACTCCATCTCTAACCCATTGATGACGAGCACATCCGCCTGGGCTAGCCGTTGCACATCCTCTGGACGAGCTTGAAAATCGTGGGGATCAACATTGTAGGGCAAGAGCTGAGACACTTCCGCCCGATCGCCTGCCACTGCTCTGGTGAATTGGGTCACGGGCAAGATTGTGGTAACGACCTGTAATTCTCCAGTGGGTGATGCTCCAGTTTCAGTCGCCACCTCAGCTTCAGGAGAATCCCCTGCTCCCGTTGGCTCATCCGGAGGAGCACAGCTACCTAAACCGATCGCCACAGCAGCGGAAACAACTGCCAGGGAAACTCGCTGAATTGCCCCACCAGATATCTGAAACAGAGTAGTTTTGCGATTTAGATGGCTCATTTTACAAGTCCTCATGGATAACAGCTGGATTACTCAAATCGCATCGCTCATTGAGAATTATAATCATTTTTACTCGATCATTGAAAACTCAATTCTCTGCCGATCGCAGTTTCAAAGCCACCTGTTTGGCGAAGTAGGTCAAAATCAAATCTGCCCCGGCTCGTTTCATGCTGGTTAAGGTTTCCAAAATCACCTTATCCTCATCAATCCAGCCCTGAGCTGCTGCGGCTTTGATCATGGCGTACTCCCCACTGACGTTATAGGCTGCAATGGGTAAATTCGTGTGCTGTTTAATCTGGCAAATCACATCGAGATACGCCAGAGCAGGCTTGACCATCACTACATCCGCCCCCTCAGCAATGTCTAAATCCACTTCTTTGAGTGCTTCTCTGGCATTGGCGGCATCCATCTGATAGGTTTTCTTGTCGCCAAACTTGGGGGCTGAATCCAGGGCATCCCGAAACGGCCCATAGTAGGCAGAGGCATACTTGGCAGAGTAGGCCAGGATTCCCACATTGATCCAACCTTCCGCATCCAATGCCCGACGAATCGCTCCCACCCGACCATCCATCATGTCCGAAGGGGCAACAAAATCAGCACCAGCTTCTGCCTGCACGAGGGCTTGCTTCACCAGCACGACAACCGTTTCATCATTGAGAATCTTGCCATCCTGCACAATGCCGTCATGCCCCTCGCTGCTGTAGGGATCGAGGGCAACATCGGTAATAACTAGAACATTGGGAATTGCTTGTTTAATGGCTCGTACGGTGCGAGGAATCAACCCGTCCGGATTGTAGCTTTCGGTTCCGGCGTTGTCTTTTTGATCGTAGGGAATCAGCGGAAATAGGGCGATCGCTCCAATACCCAACTGTTCTGCTTCCCGCACTTCCTCCAGCAGCAAATCCAGCGTGTAGCGGTAGCACCCTAGCATGGAGGGTACTGCTTCCCGTTGCCCCTCTCCTTCCATGACAAACAGCGGATAGATCAAATCCTCGACTCGCAACACATTCTCCCGCACCATCCGCCGCAGGGTTTCGGTTCGTCGCAACCTTCTGGGACGATGGGCGATCGCTGGCACAGTTGATTGGGTCTGGCGACCCGAATCCGATGGGGTAATTTCTGTTGGCGGAGTTTGAGGGGTAAGGGTTGAGGCTTCAATCCGGCTCATGGTTTTTAATGAGAATGATAATCATTCGCCTATTCTACAGCACCCGTTGTGAAAAGTGACTCGTCATCTCAAGCAAGTGCAACCTATTCACCTCACCAGACTCGCAATCAGCAAGCGGTGCTGGATGTCCTGCATCGGCAACCGGCATCGAAGTATGACATCTTGTCTTTTTACAGGGCGGAATCAGCCGTTTATCCTTTTAAGGCCATGTTGATTCAAAAACAGTTCAACTAACTGAAACGATCATTTTCAATTTGCGCATATGAAAAATTTATATCGTTCGATCGCCTCTGCTGCCCTCGTTTGCCTGGGAGCGACTTGGCTCCATCCCACGAGCACCTGGCAAGCCAGGGCCGCTGACGTGGAACCTGTAACCATTCAATTTCAAGCCAACGTTGGCGATCAGCCGTTTAGCTGTGATCAGAGCTACACGATCGGCACACCTGCCAGTCGCGTTACCCCACTTGACTTCCGGTTTTACGTGTCAGAAGTTGCGCTGATTGATGCAGAGGGCAACACTGTACCGCTCACGCTGGAGCAGGATAGGCGATGGCAGTACGAAAACGTCGCCCTGCTTGACTTTGAAGATAAGTCGGGTGGCTGTGCCAATGGCACGGTGGAAATGAACGATCGCATCATCGGCACGGTTCCCGCCGGAGACTACACCGGGCTACAGTTCACCGTTGGCGTTCCGTTTGAGTTAAACCATGCCGATGCAACCCTGGCTGCTTCGCCGCTCAATCTCACCTCGCTCTGGTGGAACTGGCAATCCGGCTATAAGTTTGCGCGAATTGACCTCAGCCTTCAAAATCAAACGGGAATGCTCCCTGAAGCTGTGAAGCATGAAGGCAGTTATGATTCGCCCCACGGAGAGGAACAGAGCAGTCAGGCATTCTTCATCCATCTGGGCAGCACGGGTTGTGAAAGTGCAGAAGGAAATCAAAGTCCATCAAGTTGCAGCAATCCGAATCGGGCTACCGTCACACTGCCAGAGTTTGATCCCAACCAAAATGTGGTTGTGGCGGATTTGGCAGTGCTGGTCGCAAACACAGATCTGAGTAGTAATCAACCGGACACGGCTCCTGGTTGTATGTCCGCACCCAATGACAGTGATTGCGTTGGTATCATGAACGCGCTGGGCTTACCCGTTAATGGTGCCGCTGCGCCACAGCAGACCTTCTTGAGAGTGGAATAATTCGAGGGGAATGATGCGCCGTTTGCCAGCCCTTGCGATCGCCTGCCTTCTCTCTTTCCTGCTCTCGATCGGGTTCAGCCGCGTTTTAGCCACACCGTCCAATCCACCCAGCTACCAATGGGATCTACCGGATTGGACACCCAAACCGATTGTGCCTGAAGACAACCCCATGAGTCAGGCAAAGGTAGAGTTGGGCAGGCATTTGTTCTACGAAAAACGCCTCTCCATCACAGGAGACTTTTCCTGCGGTTCCTGTCATCTGCAATCGCGGGCATTTACCGATGGGAAACCAGTGAGTGTGGGGGCAACGGGAGAACTGCATCCGCGCAACGCCATGAGTCTTGCCAACATGGCTTATAACTCGGTGCTGACCTGGGCAAATCCCCTCATGACCACTCTGGAGCAGCAGGGGTTAGTCCCCTTGTTTGGTGAACATCCCATCGAACTGGGAATGGTCGGCAGAGAGAATGAAATTCTATCCATGCTGCGCAATGATCCACAGTATCATGAGATGTTTGCCGCTGCCTTTGGGGCTGAAGAAGAGAACATCAACGTGAACCATTTGATGAAAGCGATCGCCACCTTTGAACGATCGCTGGTTTCCTTCAATTCACCCTACGATCACTACCGCTATGGTGATGAACAAAATGCGATTTCAGCGTCTGCAAAACGGGGGGAAGCCTTATTTCACAGCGAACGGTTTGAGTGTTTTCATTGTCATGGGGGATTGAACTTTAGTGACTCGATTATGCACGAACGGCTTGCGTTTCGAGAGATTGCCTTTCATAACACTGGACTCTACAACCTTGACGGCAATGGAGCCTATCCGCCCAACAATACTGGCGTATATGAAATCACCCATAATCCGGCTGATATGGGGCACTTCAAAGCACCGACACTACGAAATATTGAACGAACAGCTCCCTACATGCACGATGGCAGTGTGGCGACGTTGGAGGAGGCGATCGCCCATTACCAGGCAGGGGGTAGAACGATTGATTCCGGCCCCATGCTGGCGTTGGCAGCACCAACCCGCTCAAGAGCCAATTTATTGTAGGGTTTGAACTCACTGAACTGGAAAAGCAAGATTTACTGGCTTTCTTACGGAGCTTAACGGATGAAACGTTCATTCATAACCCAGCCTTTGGCGATCCGCACGACGAAGTCGCATCCAGGACTAACTGAGGAGAAAGCCTTGCATCAAACAACAGACGCAACTGAACATAAAAAATACCAAATCGGTTCTATAACGCCAGAGGGGCGATCGGTTCAATGTCTGGATTCGTTCCACCCACCTGGCTCGTACGCAGGACAAGTAAGGTCGCTCCCTGATGAATAAACGAAGTCATCAGACAATCACTGGCAACACGGGGCAGCATGGTTCGCCAGCTTACCAATCCCATCAACACTTGTTGGAGCGGATCATCCTCCAGACTGCTACCTAAAACGGCTTTATGCGCTTTCCAATCTGCCCTGGCTGCGCCGAACGGTAGCAAATCTCGTTTCAGCGATCGCCCCAACTGTACCAAGGGCTTCAGTTCATCGGCCAGGGCTGGATCGAGTTGCCCTCCTGACTGCATGGCGGAATGATTCTGTTTCATCTTAAGGATCTGTTGCATTGCTGCGTACAGGGCTTGATTGGAGTCCTGGGCACAATTATTGGCTGGCCCAACGTAAGTGCTGCCCGTACCATCGCCAATGCGATATCTCGCCATCATGATTTGCAATTGGTAAATCAGGGCATCCAGGGGTGACCGTTTCACGCCTGCGATCTCGTAGTCCCCTGTCAACGCCGGAAGCTTGATCACAATATCGCGCACCGGACGCAGGTTGAGCCAACCGTATTGCCGATCGCCCATGTAGTGAGACCAGTGATGGCGGCAGGCAATTAATCCATCGCCATTGTGGGTATACACCTGGAAGTATTGAATTTCCAGTCGCAATTCATCCGTTAACGGTTCGCGCACCACTTCAGCGACCCCATAGGCAAAATGCCCGAAGTAAACCGGCCCTGGGCCGCAGGTTCTCGCATTTTGCCACCAATGCCACCATACACATGACTGAGCAGCAGCCGATCGCCTTCCTGAACCGCTTCAGAGTCGGTCGTTCTGGTACGGAGCATCACTGAACTGATGGTGCCTTTAACCCCGTCTACTGACCAGGATTCTTGTTTGAGATAGTCGATCGCCGGTTTTTTACCCACTACATCGCGATCGGGCTGGAGGCTGAACAGGTGCCGGGGGGCGAGGGCTTGAACCACAAACTGTCCCCGATGATTTTTGGCTCCATAGATATACCACCCAGTGGCATTACAGGGGGATTGCTCCAGGTTTTGGTGACTGGAGGGGCGTAAGCCGTTTTTATTTGGAATCACCTGAGGGAGCCAGACGGTTTCTTCTAAACCATCAAACTGACGAGTCGCCAGGTTAAAATGCCGCACTCGATACAGTTGCCCATCTGCCGCATCAGGGGTAGTATCCTGTTCAGGCGCGATAAATTGGACGATCGCATAAAAGCGTCCTGTGATTTCAGCCGGATCTTGGGCAATCAGTAATCGAGGGATAACGTTACCGTTCGCCTGGGTGGAGGATTGAACCATCACAGTCCCATTCAGCATGACAATCATATTATCGGTCGGTCTGGCTCCCGCCAGAGATTCCAGCGGATCAACCAAACGCCATCCGTTTAATCGTTCTGGCACAATCTTGCCCTGGCGCAGGCTATATTCCGCATCCGCACTGAAATGGAGATCACGAGTTACCGCTTTCCCATAGGCGGCGACGGTGGGATCTGCCTGCCAACCTAATTCCACCACCTGACCGACTAGATGAGCATACTCCGCCTCCGCATAATAGACCTCAAACCAAACTCCATTTAAGGTTTGACGTTGCTCCAGCGTTGGCAAAATCAATCGTCCCATCCAGGGGGCGATCGGGCGGTAATGGTTCAAGTCAACCGTTTGCTGGATCGGGTAATGCTCCGGATGGTTAAAGGCTCCCTGCAGCGCGAGCGAGTAGGTGCTGGGTTTGGCACTGGTGATGGGGCGATCGACGGGTAGCCTTTCCTGCAAAATGCCCACCACCCAATCCAGGGTTTGCTGCAAGTGGGTGCGACCATCCGGCAGGGTTTGATGGGGATCTAAGACCCCTCCAGGGGTTTGATGCCCCACCGGGCCAAGGGAGATGAAGGTAACGCCCCCCCGTTGCTTTGCCCGATTCCAGTAGGACAGGAACATCAGTTTCCAGCGTTTGGGAAACAGAATCGGCCCCAGCCGCTCTACGGGGTCTTTATCCCCGACCAGGTGATAGATATGTTCCAATCGCAGAATGTTATTGTGACCACAAAATACCCCAGCCATCGAAATAATATCGATCGGCGCATCCAACACCTGCTTTAACAGGGGTGCAGCCCCCATCGACATTTCACCCCCACCGCTAAATCCCAGCAGCGTAATAGGAGTTCGGCTGCCGGGTCGATAACCGTGATCGATCAAACTGTTGTAGATCAACTGCGCCATTCCCTGGTTGTAAATGGGGCCATAGCGCCCATCTGCGGATACCGCAACCACCAAAACATTGCGAATATTGATCAGCACCCCCAATATTCCCAGGGAACGTTTGGCTCGTAACCAGTTAACCAACCGCCAAAACCAGGAGAGGGGACGATCGCTGGTGAGAGAACGATTTAACACCGAGTAGGGCATGATGCCCCGGATGAGCACCATGTTGGGCAGGGCTGCCCCTAATTGCTGAAGAAACGCTTCAGCTTCCGGGGAATAGGTGTATTCAGATTGACCAATGCCATCCAGGTAAACGATGTAACGGCTGATGGGTGTGTCAGCAGCCACGGCATCCTCAACGGTTCCCGGAGCCTGACTTGTCTTGACCCGATCGCCATACCACCCAGCCCACCACCCTAATGCTTCCAGCGGACTCAGCAACGCTGCAATAACCAGCGCCACAAAGCCAATTTCCACCAGGTCAAGGATCAGCCGTTCCGTACCACTCAACGTTGCCAGAAACTTGCTTCTTAATCCAGGCAGGTGAAATAGCAGCAACCCCAACCCCACACCCAGTAACGCCAATTTAATCAACCGATTGCGCCGAGTTCGCTGATTCATCCCTAAGCCCCCCTATCATTGCGACTGTCTCCAGGGGTTTTCACAGCAGATGGACTGCCCAATCCCGCTTGAAGTCCCTGCTCTAATTCTTGAATATTTGTGATGAGTGGTTTACCCGCCACTGCATTCGATAGCCACTGACTCAAGGCGGCAGCAGGACGACCGATCGTTCGCTGCATAATTTGAAAGACAATCCAGCCCAAAATCGCACACCACAACGCCTGCCATCGTCCCAACCCAGTTACCACATCAAAGCCGCGGACAAACGCAAGCAAACTCCAGATCGATAACACGACTCCAATGGGAACCCCCAGGTAAGGCATCGCAATTAAAAAGCTCCATAGCAGAGGCGCGTAGGCTAGCCCCAATACCCGAAAAACAGTCCCAAAAGCGGTATCCGCGCCAAACAGCACATGGCTAACGCCCCACACGCTCAATACCCAAAATGCCGTACTAATCGCAAATAGAATGGCGGCAATGCCCAGACTAAGCACAAACCGGAGCGGCTTCACCTGATTGACAAACAGAACAATGCTCTGAGCGATCGCTTGAGACAACCCTGCGAGCAGCAATACATACACGACCAACCGCGTTCCATCTGGGAGCGTCTCAATCCAGCGAAACACATCAGGGTCAAGGGTAGTGGCTCCCTGTACCAGTTCCCTAAATCGATCCAGGGCTGTTGGCATAATACTTATAGTTGATTTTTATAGCTCCATTATTCATCACTTTACGTTCTGAAGCGGAAGAAGGGAAGCGATTATGGCAGAACGGGCAATCAACCATCAGTTCTCGCGGAATGACGGTGGAAACCGTAGTGCAGGCTCCCAACCTGCGTGGGCAAGATGCCGCTCTACCGTGATGCAAGTGGATTTGGGCATAGGGCTAGGGAATACTAATCGAAACCGCGATCGTTTCTACACCTGGCACGTTGTGGTAATCTATCCGGCACGGAGCGTGGAACAGAGCCAATTTCATCCGTATCAAGCGTTGCTCAATAGTGAGCAGGTGAACCGGGTCTACCTAGATGAGCTAGGGGAGATTCGCATGTTGTCGCTATGGCTGGCAGTGATGGTGTTGACGACGGTGGGGATAGACCAGGCACCGGATGAAGCCCGATACTTGTTGGACAGAACCCGTCAAGAAGTGTCCGAGCCGAACAGTCGCGCCATAATGGAATTGATCACAACGATTGTGGCGTATCGCTTTGACCAGTTGAGTCGTAGGGAGATTGAAGCCATGTTAGACATTACCTTGCAGGAAACACGGGTGTATCGGGAAATCAAGGAAGAGGGACGAGAGGAAGGATGAGAGGGAGGACGGCAACAGGAGGCAGTTAGCTTTGTGATGCGGCAGTTGACGAAGCGGTTTGGGAAATTGCCTGAGGCAGTGCGGGTGCAGGTTGAAGCCCTGTCGTTGGAGCAGTTGGAGGCGTTGGGGGAGGCGTTGTTGGATTTTGGGGGTGTGGATGAGTTGGTGGGGTGGTTGGTGAAGCGGGGATTGCATTTAAAGTAGGTTTGTAGGGATGCGATTTGACTGGGATGACCGCAAGAGTCAACTGCTTCAGCAAAATCGGGGATACTCTCTTGCCGAGGTCGCTGAAGTTCTAGCAGGTGACTATGTAGAGCAAATTAAACGGGATGATCCAGAGCAGTTCATTGCCATTGGCTATTTTGGGAATACTCTTCTATCGGTAATTTATGAGATACGTTTTGACGGTGAGGGCGAGTATGTTTGGCTAATTACTTACTGGCGAAGTACAAAAAGAGAGCGAGAAATTTATGAACAATATTTTTATTGAAGAAATTGAGCAGAAAATTGAGGCTGGTGAAGAGGTCATTGATCGTTATTTCGATCCTGATACTACAAGGGTGGGGACACCTCGCCCAATGACTTCACGGAGGGGTCAAGAGCAGACGGCAACTCATCTGGAAATACCGAACCTAATGCTGGATGAGCTTGACAAAATGGCAAGTGAACTCAATATTAGCCGTCAGGCGGTGATTAAGATGATGCTACGCCGTGCGCTCGATGAGCACTATTTAGCTAAGCGATCGCTCGGTGCCGAATGACGTTAGCAACATAGGTTATGCAGTCGGGCTGCGGATTGGTCGGGTTCTGGTTTTTGTTGGCATGTGGTTCATGGGGTTTATTCAACTGACTAGGGATTGCAGGGAATGATGATTTCGCCTGTTGATGTTGGGGATGAGCGAGTTTTAGGTGATATGTTACGTTGCGCTAAGGCATCCTACAAGATCGGCGATCGCATAGCCTGTGCAGAACACAACCATACTGTTTAGGGTGAGTAATGGATATTGATCATGTCGCAGATTACTCGATCAGAAGCAGATCAACCGGAGATGATGGAGCATCTTAGCCCAGTTGTCGCCCGAATGGTTTTGGTAGCATTGCCTGAACCTATTCGAGAAGCATTTGAGCAACGGGCGGCTGAAATTGAGTATCCTGTGGAGGCAGTGTTGGAGATGGCGCTGGCTGGTTTTCTAGATAGTGAAGCTTTGAGTTTTACGGACTGTAAGCCTCGGTATTAGGGGTGTGAGATTGCCGCTTCCTAACTCCCCATCTATTCATCCACCCGCTGCTGGAATCTTGGCGATACTAGCAGACTGCAATGCTTCGGGAAATTGTTTCCAAGGAATGTCGCCTGTGTTGCTATCGAGGTAGAGTTTGCCAAATTGAAGGGGCTCAATAGGTGTTTCAGGGAGATGGAGGTGTAGGGGAAGCTGCTGTTAGGATAGCAGAAGCATTGTAGGGGTTAGGTGCGATGAGTATCAACTTGAGTACTCTGATTGACGATGCCAAATGCTATCAACTGATTCGCCAAACTCGTTGGTCTGAAGGGGTGAGATGCCCTCGCTGTCAGAGTGAGCAGGTGGTCAAAAATGGCCGCGATGAAACTCAACCTCAGCGACAACGTTACTGCTGCAAATCCTGTAAAGCCCATTTCGACGACCTGAGCGATACGATTTTTGCAGGGCATCATCAACCCTTGCAAAAGTGGATTGGCTGCTTGTATTTGATGGGACTGAACCTATCGAGTGAACAAATTGCCACCGAGTTAGCCCTGGACAAGGACGATATTTACCAGATGACGATGCAACTGCGTCAAGGCATTGTGGACAACAAGCCGGAGGTGCACTTAAGTGGAGAGGTCGAATTCGACGAAGTGTATCTGACAGCGGGGCATAAAGGCCAACCCCATGAAGTCAAAAAAAGGGGCGCAAAGGACGGCGCCATAAGCTCAAAGGGATTCGGGGACGGGGGACGCTTGCCCAAGAAAAGCCGCCGATTTTCGGCATGATCCAACGTCACGGCTTGGTGGTGATTCGGATGCTGGAAAATGTCCAGCAAGAGACGATTAAACCCCTCATCCAAGCAACGGTCGCTCCTGGAAGCCAGATTTATACAGATGAGTATGGCATTTACAATGGGTTGACATGCTGGGGCTATGAGCATAAAACCGTGTGTCATGGGAGTGGGGAGTATGCCCGCGATGAGGATGGCGATGGATTCTATGAAATCCATGTCAACACAATGGAAGGGTTTTGGTCGTTGCTGCGTTCATGGTTACGACCTCATCGAGGGATTTCTCAAGAGAAGTTGCCGGTGTACCTGGGCTTTTTTGAAGTGGTTCACAATGCACGTAAAAGAGGCAGAGCTTTAATTTCCACTCTCCTGGAAATCCTGCTGCCTATCTCCCCGAAACAGCTATAGAGCCTAAAAATATATCTTTGCAGTATCGTCCCACAGCACCCTACTCCAGATTCTCAAACCAGGCTTCCAGATCAGCGATCGTCTCAAAATCCAGTAATGCCTCACCTAGGGTTTCGAGTTGTTCCAGAGAGAGGGCAGCAAGACGCGATCGCAGATCCTCCGGCACCGCTTTAACCCGTCGGGTTAACTGACGCAGAATCAGCGATCGTTCTCCTTCCTGTCGTCCTTCCTGTCGTCCTTCCTGTCGTCCTTCCTGTCGTCCTTCCTGTCGTCCTTCCTGTCGTCCTTCCTGTCGTCCTTCCTGCCGTCCTTCCTGCCGTCCTTCCTGCCGTCCTTTTTCCAAAATGTCCTGATAAACGACTGACTCTCGCATCATATCCTCCTGCAACAGTTGCTCAATCAACGCTCTCTCAAATTTTAACCCAGCTATGATCTGGGTGTACCCAGAAACTTCCTGACGCTGTTTTGCGTCAAGTTGTCCAACCTGCTCTGCCACCCGCCGTAACAATCCTTCTGCTTGTGTCGTTGCTGCCAAAGGAGCTAGCGGCAACAGAGCCGGATCATTTAGAAATGTCTCTGGGTCCTCCTGCCACAACTGAATGACGCGATATTCATGGCGAGTTGTCTCAACTTCAAAGGCGGTTTCAATTACCGTTCCCGCCGCAGGTGGTAGCAGCAAGACAACAACTTGGGTTACAGGCAAGCGATACAAGCGGTATAGCCGCACCCAATAATCCATCATTCGCAGTGAAAGCGGAGGATTCGACTCAACCCTGACCTGAAACTCTAGGTGCAGAATTCGTCCCTGAAGCTGCAAAAAAGTGACTGAATCAGCACGGATCGGCTCAATGCTTAACTCAGTCTTGAGGACTTCTACAGAGGACTGCGGTTCATCTAAGATCCAACGGGCAAAGCGTTCTGGATATTTTTCAGATAGAAGCTTGCAAACATTATCAAACGACATAGGGAGGACTATACGATCCGAGTCGCAAACAATCTTTTTGTCTGTCAGCTTTTCAATGTATCAAATATTAAAGCTCAAGATTGCTCTGCTGACAGCGCGATATTGCGCGATCGTCCGATCGTGAGTGTTGGCGTAGATGCTGGTATGGAAGGTCTGCTGACTCAGCAACTTCCAACATGACAAGTTTGACCACCTGTCTTTTGACGCAAGGAAGCATTTTTAGACAGGATAGTGAGCGGATTCATGTGCTCAATGAGAGGAGGCTACTTTGAAACGCTTATTGTCGATTGTTTTGATGGCGATCGCTCTGGTAACGGTGCTGTTCACCCCTCCGGCTTTAGCCGATGCTGATATTGCCAACGGTGCGAAAGTTTTTGGTGCGAACTGTGCGGCTTGTCATATTGGGGGCGGAAATCTAGTCAATGCCACTAAGACGTTAAAGCAAAGCGACCTGGAGCAATATTCAATGGCATCGCTGGATGCGATTAAAACTCAGGTGACAAACGGTAAAGCAGCCATGCCAGCCTTCAGAGGACGGTTGACAGATGCACAAATTGGGGACGTAGCCGCCTATGTTCTCGATCGGGCAGAGAAGGGCTGGTAGTAACAGTTCGGTCTGTCCTGGAATTGGGAATCAGGGGATGGGGATTGAGGGACAAGGAGCGAGATTGCCCGCAGATCAGGAGCGCGTGGTGATTAGCAACCCAGATTCTTGTGGGGTGGGCAACGTTTCGACTGAGCTTAAGCCGAAGTCTTGCCCACCCAGTCAACTGAGCAAAACCACAGACGAGAACTGCATTCAGGTTCCCTTCGCTGTTTGGAACCCTTTACCCGAACCATACCGTACCGCTCTGAATTCAACCTGATTCGTGTAGGGATTGTAGAGTGTGTAGGATGCCTTTCCAGGAATCCGTCCAACATTACCAACACCAATTACCTGTTTAGGCTTAATTGAAACCACTTGCGGTGAAGTTGCCTGATCTAAAGTGGTAACACTGGATGTCACTGCCCCTTGTTGAATTTCATACTGAAACGTCAAGCCAGAGCGACCACAAAAGAGAATATTTGCATCCATGCGTAGGAGACGATCGAGCATTTGAATTGGATGCGTGTCTGGCGTTAGCTCATCACTGACACTGACACTACTCCCATGAATCAACAAGGAGTCAAACTCAAAGAAACCAAAGTCAAGCGATCGCACCCACTCTACTATTTCTCGCGGAATCGCATCCCACAAGGTTTTTACCATTTCCACACCATATCGCTCAATCAGTTCAGTCGGTTCTCCGGTTCGTCCTAAACCATGCAAGATCAGCAACTGTTCTTCCCACCACCCCTGACACACCTGGGGCACAGGCTCATTGGCACGAGGAGATTGAATTCGTTGAATCACTTTTAGACTGGCAGGGGTTGCCGCAATCACATCACCCAAAATATACAGTTCTTCTACCGGATGTCGTTGCCGCTTGATATCTGCCAGCACCGCTTCATATGCCGCTAAATTCCCTTCAATGCCACTCAAAATTGCCCAACAGGTCATCTGATGCTACACGCCTTTGTAATTTGGAAATTGTCACCTATTCTGCAAACGCAAACCAACCTGCGAAAATAAAGCCAGTATAAAAACGAGTTACTTTGGTGAAACCAGCTTGAGCCAGCAACTCCAGGGTTCGTTCTTCTGAAATACATTGAATGTGTTGCCACACTCCATCAGCAAGCTCATTGAGTCGCTGCGATTCCATCCCTACCATTTGCGCTCGTTTCTGCCATCCATCCATCAATCGCTTAAACACCTCTGATTGCTTATCTCCATGCGAATCCACCAGCACAAATGGGCTACCGGGTTGAAGCCGAGCCGCGATCGCCTTGAGGTAATCCAGTTTGGTGCCATCGTCCGGTAGAAAATGCATCACAAGTAGGCTAGTAGCGGCACTGTACCGCTGCATCGGCAGTTCTTGCACGACGACCTTGTGCAGCGTGACACGATTTTCGATTCCCAAAGATTCAACCTTGGATTGAGCCACTGCCAGCATTTTTTCAGAAGGATCAACACCCGTAAACTGCCAGGTTGAATGCGTTTGGCTCAAAGCACTGATTTCATTGCCGCCACCTGCTCCAACCACAAGAATGTGAGCATCATCCATCAAATAGAGTTGGAATAAAGCTGTCAGCATTGTGAGCATCACATCATAGCCCGGAATACTCTGCCGTACTGCAATGTCATAGTCAGTCGTTGGCAAATTAGGATTCTGATCAAAATCAAACGGGTTTTCACTCATGGTTATCGCTCACATACATGAGTTGGGTCATCGGCTCGTTCGGCAAACTCCATTCCTCTGGCTAATCGCCACGCAAAGATCGGCGGTAGACCTTTTTCAACAATGGCAGCACAGGTTTTGTGATAGTTGTATTCCACTTCGCGGAGCCTAATCTGATCCGTATCTGCGTCATAAATCACGTAGGTTGCATTCGGTCTACCATGACGGGGTTCTCCCACCGATCCGGCATTCACGATTCGTTTAAGTGGTGCAGAAAAACTGGTTTCCTGTTCCGATTTGTCTGTCAATTGGACGCGGATTTGCATTTGACTGGCATCCAGCGAATCCGCTTCGCGGGAGCCAAGGCACCGCACATAGGGCACATGGGTATGCCCACAAAACAAAACATCGGCACCTGTCGCCAGTACTCGCTCCATCGCCACAAACGCATCCACTTCTGGCATCAAATACTCATGCTGATTGTGAGGACTGCCATGCACAAAACACAGGTTGCCATCGCGCAAGCTCAGGGGTAACTGTGCCAGATATTCCCGCACTTCAGGGTGAATCACCTGGTTCGTCCACTCATGGGCTAACTTGCCGCGTTTCTCCGCCAGCACAGAGGGATAGCTACATTCACAAGCATTTAGCCCTTCCACAATATCTTCATCCCAACATCCCTGACAGGTCGGAATATCCAGAGACCGAATCATTTCAACCACCGCATTAGGATGAGTCCCGTATCCCACTAAATCACCGAGACAGTAGATTTTATCTACATTGTGATCATCCATATCCGATAGCACAGCATTCAACGCTTCATAGTTGCCGTGAATGCAAGACATTACTGCAATTTTCATGCCACCTCATCTCCTGGTTCTAATGAATCTTTAATCTGTTGTTGGTAGTACGCAATCACTTGATCATTCAAGCAGCATTCCTTGATTGTTTGTGCGATCGCCTCTTGATCCAGCATTTCACCCACAACTTCAATGCCACTGAAGCGATCGGGTCTGCCATTCAGCCAACGCGGTAAATTTAGTTCCAGATCCGTTGTTTCAGCCAGTCCAGCCACAAAGTCAAAATAGAACGATCGCCCATCTGCCACATCAAAAATGCCTTTTGCACGCTGAATGGTGCCATAAGCCCCGTTAGTCAACTCGTACCAGAAGGTATTGAGGCTGGCTGGATCAAGCACCTCTCCCGACAAAGCAGAACGCCAAAGATGAGGTTGCTGTAACGTGAAGTGAGTTTCAGCCCCCGTCACAATTTCGTCTGCCCAGCCATGCCAATCTGTATCACGACTTCCCGGCGGCAGCACTGCGACTCGGCGGCAGTCTGTCATGGGGTCTGGCAAAATGAGTGAGGACAGATCGATATAAAAGCCCAGTTCCAAATAAACGGTAGACCCAGGAATGGGATGGGCTAAAAAATCACCCATCTGCGTCATTGGGAGTATTGTGAGTCCAGGAACTTCAGCGGCTAAGTAGGTACTGTCAACTGAACCCGCATCTGCACCTAAACTGAGATACAGGGTAGAGCCAGCGATCGAACGAATCTGCTGCTGTATCCAGGTGGTTTTGCCTGCACCAGACGGACCAGAGACCAGAGTAATATCCAACGTTTGCATTGAGTTCTAACTGACTCCTTCTCTCTGACTGGGGTTCATCGACCTTGGGGTGAACCTCAGATCATGATACAACTAAAATGATAATCATTCTCGTATTTTAGATTTGATCTATGGCTGATGTTTCGTTGGCGCTGCCTGCTTCGATTGATCTGGCGATCGTAGGAGCCGGGCCTCATGCGCTCACTCTGGTGACGCATCTCTTGCAAAAGAAAAAGGCAATGCGAGGGCGGTTCATCGTCTTCGACCCCAGTGGTCAGTGGATGAGGCAATGGAACCATCAATTTGCGGCACTGGAGATTCCCCACTTGCGATCGCCTGCGGTGCATCAACCCGCCCCTGATCCCCATGCCCTCCGCACCTTTGCTGAAGGTCGCTCCAACGAACTCTTTCCACCCTACGACTTACCTGGAACCAGGCTGTTTCAAGATTTTTGTCAGGAAGTGATTCGCCGCTGGCAACTGCAAACCTGTGTGTATCCAGCCCAGGTTGTAAGGATTGAACCTTTAACTGAGCGTCGTTCTCGCTTTCGTTTGGCATTATCAGATGGTCAAACGCTGGTTGCTCGTCGGGTGGTGATTGCCAGTGGTGGCGGACGGCCTCATCTTCCAGCATGGGTTGAGCAAATTTCCCAGAATTATCCGAGCGATAATGCTCCGCATCGCTGGCGCGATCGCCTCCTTCACTCCCATCAAGTTGATCTGCGGGGATTGCATCTCCGAGGGGAACGGGTGCTGATTATTGGGGGTGGGTTAACCAGTGGACATTTAGCTGTCGGCGCAATTCAGCGAGGCGCACAGGTGATGCTGATGTCTCGGCGCAGCGTTTATGAGAAATTATTTGATGCTGATCCGGGCTGGTTGGGCCCCAAATATCTCAAAGGCTTCTGGGCAGAACCCAATTGGCACACTCGCTGGCAGATGATTCAGCAGGCACGCAATGGTGGTTCCCTGACTCCAGCCATGCTGACCCAGCTTCGACGATTAGAGCGAGATGGCAAGATGACTTTCTATGAACAATGCCAGGTATCTCAAGCCCAATGGATAGACAATGCCTGGCGAATCGGCTGTACCAATTCAGCGGTGCATGAGTGTATCCACCATCAAGCAATCGACCATATCTGGCTCGCAACCGGAAGCCAATTGGATGCCACCACCCATCCCTTGCTCCAACAGGTTTTGCACACCCACCCCCTGGAGGTTGTAAATGGTTTACCCGTTGTCGATGAACACTTGCGCTGGCATGGCTGCGAACTATTTGTCATGGGTGGGTTAGCGGCATTACGAGTGGGGCCCACCGCACGTAATTTGTCAGGCGCAAGAGCAACCAGCGATCGCATTGTTCCAGCCCTCACAAAACCCAGCCTCTCAAAAAGGTAGATCCTGGCGTTGATTCCTAAAAAGGTATTCAGCTTATATGGGTTCTACAAATTGCGTTATACCCAGATTGCGTTACACCCAGAACTCTGGTTGAGCCAGGTCAACTACGATCGCCAATAGTTCAGCGTAATCCACCTGAATCAATAACCGCCAGAAGCGCATTAGCTCACGGTTGGGAGGGTTACAGACGATCGCAATTCGTCCGGTTTGAATCAGGAGCGGCAGCCAGGGATAGGTGCGTCGGAGCAGGCGAAACCAGACCGCAGAAAGAATGCAGAACATTGGTGGGGAGTGGGGAGTGGGGAGTGGGGAGTCAGGAGTCAGGAGTCAGGAGTCAGGAGTGGGGAATGGGGGAGTAGGGCAAAATTTTAGAGTGGGGAGTGCCCACCGCTAGCTTGCAACTTCTATCCACCAACCGGATTAAAGGGTTGAAGATTTAATTCAGCCTGCCACTGGGAAACGGGCTTTTCCCAGGCTTGTTCCCACCTTTGGGCAAATAGCGGTTTTGCCTGTACCCCCATCCGCCATCCCTGCTCGATCGCCCTGAGCAACTGAGGCATTCCTTCAGGAGAGAGCAAGGTGGCACTGATTAGAGCATTGGCAATCAGCAGACCAGCCAGCGGCAGCCGAAACTGCGCTAAATAAAATGCTTGCAGTCCAATTTCTTCAATGCCACTGGTGCTGAACCCGGTGACAATATGCCAGATATCGTGGGTTTGCTGCCAGCGATATTCGATGTAGCTGGTATCTGAACGAACGGGAAGTTCTGGGTCAATGCGATCTAACCCCTTTTGCTGGAGGCTGGAGGCATACTGATAGCCCAGCGAATCCGGCGGACATTGCAAGAGGCGATCGAGGTCATGGGACGGGGGCAGATACCGTTCCTGGATCAAGGCAGCGACTTCGGGATCGGCTTTCATTGCCTGGGCAGCAAGCTGAAAGGCAGGACTATGAACCAGGGTGAGACTAAGTTCATCGACGGCATCCAGATCATCGGTCGTCAGCAAAGTGAAAAAGGCTTTCAGGGTCGTCAAAAACTGAAAATTCAGAAGAGGCTGCATATCGGTGTGTTGACCGATCGCCTCAAAAGCATCCCAATCGATCGTTTGCATCGTAAGACTCCAAAAAATACAGAAGTGGGGTAGGGGATGGTGAAATGCGGCTGGTTGAAGTGGCTGAGTTGGATCAATGGATGGGCTTGAAGGTACAGAAACAGTCCAGATGATTCTGCCCATCGCCCTACAGTCCAACAAACAACCTGAGCCTCCAAAAATGAACAATGTTCATGTTTCTAAAATACGAACAGTGTTCATATTTTGTCAAGGGTAAGATGGGTCATGTTAGCCCGATCGATTCAAAGCACCGTCATGCGTCGCCAACCGCAGCAAACCCGTAGCCAGGAGCGAGTCAGCCACATCCTGACCGCAGCCGAAGCCTTATTTATCGAAGTGGGATATGAGCAAACCACCACACGATCGATCGCTGCACGGGCGAAGGTGGCAGTGGGGACGCTTTATCAGTTCTTTCCCGACAAAGAAGCGATTCTCAAGGCCCTGGCGACCCGCTACTTTCAAGCGGAGTATCAACTCTTTGCCGCCTTGCACACCCCGGAAGCAGAATCCTTATCGCTCAGTGATTACGTCGATCGGGTGATTGATGCCTTTGATCACTTTATGAACAGCCAACCGGGCTATCGGGCGGTGTATGAGCAACTGCTCAGCCTGATGACCTATTCTGCAATTGAAGCAATAGATGATTATGAATACCGCATTGTGGATGAACTAGCGGCCTTCTTCGCACGCCTGAATCCTGATTTAGCGGGGGAGCAAGCTCAGACGATCGCTCTGGTTGTTGTCAAAGTAGTCGGTGATTTACTGTGGCTCTCAGCCAGCCAAAATCCTGAACAGCAGCGATCGTTGGTTGCCGAAACCAAAGTTTTGATGCTGGGGTATCTCGGTCAACATTTGGGCGATCGGATGGGTCAGGGGGATGTTCGGTAGGCTTTTAGGGGGATGTGGAAAAGTAGGGGCACACAGCAGTGTGCTACGAAGATTGGTATCCGATCGAGGCCCCATTCTTGATATCATCCCCTTACGCTCTAATCTTTTGTCAACAGGTTTACGGGGGTAATGCCAACCCCTTACACCGGAAACTAGGAGTTGGATGAAATTCGCATTCCTGATCAGGAGGACTCATTCATGAACCGAAAGCGATTGACAAGAATACGAGACCTCTGCCGAGATGATGATGCTTTTGAGCAACTCCAACAGTTGCTGAATGAGGACAAGCAACCCCTGGAGCAAGAGATCCGTCATGCGCTGTTTCAGGTTGAACAGCAAAAAGCCCTATTCAGCGTGATTGCTCGACTGCGACAATTTCTTGATCTGGAAACGATTTTTCAGGCAACGGCGGCTGAAGTGCGTCAACTGTTGGCAGCCGATCGGGTGGGCATGTTCCGCTTCTATCCGAATTCTGGTTGGGATGATGGCGAGTTTGTCTCGGAAGATGTTGATCCAGAATTTTCTTCAGCGATCGCCCAAAAAATTCATGACCATTGCTTTGGTGATCAATTCGCTGTCCATTATCAGGAAGGACGGGTGCAGAACGTTGCCGATATTCACAATGCCGGTTTGAGCGATTGCCATATTCACATCCTTTCACAATTTCAGGTACAGGCAAACCTGGTGGTGCCACTGTTGCAGGGTCGCCATTTGTGGGGATTGCTCTGCATTCATCAATGCCGGTCTCCTCGGCAGTGGCAGGAAACCGAAATTGACTTTGTGCAGCAGATTGCGGGTCATTTGGGAGTGGCCCTGCAACATGCGGAACTGATGGCAGAACTGCGGGCAGAAGTGGCGGAACGGCAGCAGGCAGAACAACGGGCCCAAGAGTTGAATCAGGGGTTACGGCAAGCGATCGGTGAGCTGAAGGCGGTAAATAAGGAACTGGAAGCCTTTAGCTATTCGGTTTCCCACGATTTGCGCGCCCCCCTACGCAGTATTGATGGGTTTAGTCAGGCCCTGCTAGAAGATTGCCTTGACCAGCTTGATGCCACCGGACAGGACTATTTGCGGCGGATCCGCTCTGCTTCCCAGCGCATGGGACAGTTGATTGATGACCTGCTGACCCTATCGCGGGTGACGCGCAGCGATATGCAGAGAGAAGCGGTTGATCTCAGCCAGGTCGCCAGCCGCATCTGCACCCAACTTCAGCAAGCCCATTCCGAGCGTCAGGTGGAATTCGTGATCCAAACGGGGTTAGTTGTCCAGGGAGATGGGCGGCTATTGCAAGTCGTATTAGAGAACCTGTTGAGTAATGCCTGGAAATTTACCTCTCGGCAGCTAGAAGGGAGAATTGAGTTTGGGGCGATCGAGCCGGAGAACGGCACCCCAGCTTATTTTGTTCGGGATGATGGGGTTGGGTTTGATATGGCGTATGTTGATAAATTATTTAAGCCCTTTCAACGGTTACACCGGATGCACGAATTTCCGGGTAATGGAATTGGGCTGGCGACGGTACAGCGTATCGTTCATCGTCATGGCGGTCGGGTTTGGGCAGAAGGAGCCTCTGGAGAGGGGGCAACATTTTATTTCACACTAGCAGAGGAGAATGGCAGGGCATGAGTAGGGACAATCAGAGGGTGATTCTCTTGGTGGAAGATAATCCCGATGACGAAGCATTGGCCATTCGTGCCCTGAAACGGCATCACATTGGAAATGAAATTGTTGTCGCCCATGATGGGGTTGAGGCGATCGATTATCTGTTTGGCACGGGGATGTACGCAGGCCGGGATGTGAACCACAAGCCCACCGTAGTCTTGCTCGATCTCAAACTGCCCAGAGTAGATGGCTTTGAAGTTTTGCGCCGCATTCGGGAGCATGAAGCCACCCGATTATTACCTGTGGTGGTTTTGACCACATCCAATGAAGAACAGGACTTGCTCAATAGCTACAGCTTAGGGTGCAATAGTTACATTCGCAAACCCGTCGATTTTCTTCAGTTCTCCGAAGCGATTCGGCAATTGGGAATGTATTGGCTGTTGATGAATGAACCCCCACCCCTGTAGTAGAGGTGATTAACATGCATCCTCACTTGCACGTTCTGATTGTCGAAGATTCAGAAGACGATATGCTCCTGATGCTGCGGGAGCTACGTCGAGGTGGCTATACGCTGGATGCCGTTCGGGTAGAGACACCAGAGGAAATGCAAGCTGCTTTAGATCTCCAGACCTGGAATGTGGTGATTGCAGACTATACCCTACCTGAATTTAGTGCCCCAGCCGCCTTGCAACTGCTTCAGCAACAGCAGCGGGATATCCCTTTTATTATTGTGTCTGGCACGATCGGCGAAGAAACGGCGGTGGCGGCCATGAAAGCGGGGGCCCATGACTATATCACGAAGGGAAATTTGGCCCGGTTGGTGCCTGCGGTGGAGCGGGAGTTGCGGGAGGCAGAGGAACGGCAAAAGCGCAAGGTTGCCGAACGGGCTTTTAGGGAAAGCGAGGAGCGGTTTCGTCAGTTAGCAGAAAATATTCTGGAGAGCGTGTTTTGGATGGCTGATCCAAAAACGAATCAAGTGCTTTACATCAGCCCAGCTTACGAACAAATTTGGGGGCGATCGTGCCATAGTTTGTATCGTAATTCGATGGAATGGCTGGAGGCGATTCATCCAGAGGATCAGCAGCGCATTCAAACCAATTTCTTTGAGCAGGCTTTGATAGGTGGCTATGACGAAGAGTATCGCGTGATTCGTCCGGATGGTTCTGTCCGCTGGGTGCGCGATCGGGGGTTTCCTATTCAAGATGCTTCCGGCAATCCCTATCGGGTGGTAGGAATTGCAACGGATATTACTGAAAAGAAACAGTTGGAAGTTCAGTTTTACCGCGCTCAACGCCTGGAAAGTATGGGAACTTTAGCGAGCGGCATTGCCCACGATCTCAACAATGTATTGACTCCAATTCTGGCCATTTCTCAGCTCTTGCGCCTGAATCACCCCGATCTGGATCAGCGATCGCAGCAAATGTTGCAGGTTTTGGAGGAAAGTGCGCAACGGGGGGCAAAAATGATCAAACAAATTCTGACCTTTACGCGAGGCACCAGCGGAGAACGGGTTCCCGTACAGCTTGCACCGCTGTTGCAGGAAGTGATCGATGTAGTGCAACAAACTTTTCCAAAAACGATCGAGATTCGGCAAGATTTTTCAGGTTGTTCATCTAATCCAGATAATCCAGATCAATCCCTCTGGTGGGTTTCTGCAGATTCAACTTGTTTGCATCAGGTGTTTATGAATCTCTGCGTCAATGCCCGTGATGCCATGCCTGAGGGAGGGATTCTTGCTTTCTCTATTGATCATTGTTTTGTGGATCACGCTTTTGCCCAAACCCATCTGGATGCGCAAGTAGGGAACCATGTGGTTGTTACCATTGCCGATACGGGGACAGGAATTCCTTTGGATGTGCGCGATCGGATTTTTGATCCCTTTTTTACCACCAAAGCACCCGGACAGGGGACAGGATTAGGACTTTCAACGGCACTGGGAATTGTCAAAAATTACGATGGGTTTTTGCAGGTTGTTAGCGAATTGGGGCAGGGCACCCAAGTGAAGGTATACTTACCCACTATTGAAGGCATTTCAACCCACCCTGCCCAATTAGGGCAGCAGTTTCATGGGAATGGAAAACTTGTGCTGCTTGTCGATGATGATGATGCGGTTCAGTGTGTCACTCAAACGCTGTTAGAGAGCCATCACTGTACCGTATTAGCGACAAATGATGGAATGGATGCGATCGAACTTTACACGCACCATCAGGATGAAATTAAGGTGATTATTCTAGACATCATGATGCCGAATATGAGCGGAACTGCATTGATCCAAAGATTGAAAGCAATCAATTCCAAAGTAAAGATTATTGCCATCAGCGGATTGCCCGCCAACCGAGAACCTGCTCTGGCAGCGGGCGCAACTGTATTTTTGGCCAAACCTTACACCCTGGACAATCTTCTGGAGAATCTCTGTAGGCTGATCACATAGACTGATCACCGCTTAGGCAGGCAGCTTAAGTTTCAAGGATTTACCCCTCCATAAAAGAAGATTGAATTTGCCACTTTTGCAAACTCTCCAATCCCAGAGCGCAGGTGAGATTATACTGCAAGGGGGTAACCGTGATGTAGTTTTTGCGAATCGCCTGAACATCCGTCGCCGTTTTGCGAAACCATTCTGCATCCCCTCCAGACGCTTTAAGTCCAGACATTCCCGCTTCCTCCAGTTCAGCTTCATCCACATCTTCTAGAACTTCGCCAGCCAACCAGTAGTAAGTTTTGCCCCTCGGATCAATCCGCTTTTCAAACATATCGAAGTAGCGTCGTACGCCCTGGCGCGTCATGATCACCCCAGCAATTTCATGGTCTGGCACAGCGGGAATGTTGATGTTGAGCAACGTTAGTTTAGGGAGAGGGTGTTGGGCAATGCGATCGATCAGCGATCGGGCAAAGTTGGCAGCGGGCTGGAAGTCCTGGGAGGAAAAGCTGGTGAGGCTAAAGGCAATACTGGGAATCCCTTCAATTACCCCTTCCATGGCGGCAGACACGGTGCCAGAGTACAGCACATCGGTTCCCAGGTTAGAGCCATGATTAATCCCAGACAGCACCATGTCAGGCGGATGGGACAATAACGCCCCCAATGCCAGCTTGACACAGTCGGAGGGTGTCCCAGAACAGGCCCACGCCTGTACAGAGGGTTCAAACACCGATTCAATTTGCTCGGCGCGAATGGGATCGTGCAGCGTTAATCCGTGCCCTGTGGCCGATCGCTCTCGATCGGGGCAAACCACTGTCACCCGATGTCCGGCGGCTGCCAGCGTATTTGCCAGGGTGCGAATGCCCAGCGCGAAGATGCCATCATCGTTGCTAATTAAAAGATTCATGGAGGATTAAACTGAAGGAGTTGATGAACCAGAGACCAGTTTGAGATTGTCTAGATTGTCTAGATTAAGCTCATCTAGATTCAGTAGATCGAAAATGAATTGCGTTCACGGCAATGCCTGCGTTCGATCCCCCTAAATCCCCCTTGAAAAGGGGGACTTCAAACCTTTTTCGGTTTGTGCTGCGCACACGCTCCGCGAACGGTTCCCCCTTTTTTAAGGGGGGCTAGGGGGGATCTCAACAGGGTTTGCGATCGACTGAGATTAAGATTGTCCAGATCCAGTTTAGGCGCAACCAGGTTGAGAAGAGATCGATCGTAAACTGGTAGAGGTAAACTGCAAGAGACGTTTATTTCCCTAGCGAACTTATTCCCCTGAGCATGACCACACAGCTTAGCGATCTCGAAACACAACTGACTGCCCTCAAACAAGACGCTCAACAGGCGATCGCTGAGGCAGATACGCTGAACCAGCTTGAACAACTACGGCTTAAATATTTGGGCAAGAAAGGTAGCTTGTCTCAGGTGTTGGGCGGCATGGGGAAACTGGATGCGGCTGAACGTCCCCGGATTGGGGCATTGGCGAACGAAGTGAAGGAAGCCGTACAGTCTGCTCTGGAGCAAAAGCGATCGGACTTACAGGCAGCCCAAATTGAGGCACAACTGGAGGCGGAAACCCTGGATGTCACCATGCCGGGGGTTTACCTTCCTCAGGGCCATACCCATCCTCTGACCAGCACCATCGAACGGGCGATCGACATTTTCGTGGGCTTGGGCTACACGGTCGCAGAAGGGCCAGAGATGGAATCGGACTACTACAACTTTGAAGCCCTGAATACACCTGCGGATCACCCTGCCCGCGATATGGCAGATACGTTTTACCTGCCCGACGGCAACCTGCTGAGAACCCACACCTCGTCGGTGCAAATTCGCTACATGGAAAACAATGAACCCCCAATTCGGATCGTGGCTCCAGGGCGGGTCTATCGGCGGGATACAGTGGATGCCACCCACACCGCCGTCTTCCACCAGATTGAAATTCTGGCCGTCGATGAGGGGTTGACCTTTACAGATTTGAAGGGAACCATCAAAGTTTTCCTGGAAGCCATGTTTGGGGAATGCCCCATCCGGTTTCGCCCCAGCTTCTTCCCCTTCACTGAACCCTCCGCCGAGGTGGACTTGCAGTGGCGCGGTCGCTGGCTGGAGGTCATGGGCTGCGGCATGGTAGACCCAAACGTACTCAAAGCAGTGGGCTACGATCCGGAAGTCTACACTGGCTTTGCGGCTGGGTTTGGAGTGGAACGTCTGGCGCAGGTGCTCCACCAGTTGGATGACATCCGCCGTTTGTACAATAGCGATTTGCGGTTCTTGCGGCAGTTTTAGAATCATAAATCCGTAGGGGCGCACCGCAGTGTGCCCTTTACCTTTCACCCTTCGCCCTCACTCCTCCAGCGTCATTGCCCCCAGATACTTCGTTAAATAGGGGGAAAACACCTCGTAAATTAGGGTGAGGGGTCGCCCGTGATGCCAGAACAGATAATGCCGTCCCCAAAACGGCCCGGACTGACCAAAGGCAAGTTCCAGGGCTTGGGAGTGTCCCCAGTGGATACCCTGGACATCCCGGTACAGTTCAGTGCGGAGCCGGGCCAGACTGCCCAGATGGGGAGCGATCGATTTTGCAGGTATTCATCGACATGACTGGCCTCCCACCAGGAAGTCGCATAGGCTAACCGTTGCCCTGAGGCAGTTCGCAGCCAAACCTGTCGTCGCAGGCGTGGTCCAGGCACCACCTGAATCAGGTCTGGAGCATGATCCAGATCCTCCCCGATCAGAGACATATCAATCACATCAACTTCGGTGGGTTCACCCGTAAGCAGTTGTAAATGCCGAGTCGGGGAACCATCCCCCAGCATCAGAATTTGCCAGGCGGGGGCAAGCTGAGAGTGGGGCAATCCGCGCTGGACAACCTCCTGTCCACCCTGCCAGAGGGGTTGGAGCACGTGCCAGGCTGCTGGCAGCTTCTTTGAACCTTGGGTGGATTGAAACGTTGAAGTCAAGACTTTACAAATCTTTAATTTTCTATACTTCTATTCTACAGGGATAGACGGAAGGACTGAGGCGCGATCGTCCAGTTTTTAGGTCAGTTTAAAAAATAATAGGGGTGATCAGAAATCACCCCTACATGGAAATGCGGATGGCGAGACTCGAACTCGCAAGGCAAAGCCACACGCCCCTCAAACGTGCGCGTATACCAATTCCGCCACATCCGCAGGTCTTTCGTTCAGGAACAATTCAACAGTGAACTATTCCAGTTATTCAGCATAGCTTAAAAGTTCCCATTCTGTACATTTTATTTTGGTGAAGCTGATTGGTGAGCCGATGCTCATTCTTGGTGCTGGGAAAACTGGCAATACATCAATTCATCCGATCAGGGAACTACCGTGAAGCATCCACTCCAGCATCGACGAGATCGCCCGACTTTCATCGCCCATGTCCGACGGCACAGAAACCGATCGCGCTCCAGACTGGCTCCATCGGGTTTTACCCTGGTGGAGATGCTGGTTGTCATTGCCATTATCGGCATCCTGGCTGCCATCACCACCGTTAGCGTTCAGGGGATTTGGAATGCGCGTGTACTGACAGCCGCCCAGGATGAAGTTTTCCAGGCGACTCGCCAGGCTCAAATTATGTCTGCTCGAACCCGCTCCACCTGGCGGGCCAGCTTTCGAGATTTGAATAATACCGCTCAATGGGCTATCCACCCCAAAACCGCGGCCCCGAACCAGGTCAACTGGTATAGTCTGAAGCCTGGAGTCCGTATTGATCTGAGCGAAACAACCCTGCCGCGAACCAATGGAGTGTACCGAATTGAATTCAATCATCGGGGGCAAATTCCACCGCCCTTCGGACGACTTACCTTAATGATGCAAAACGGGGGACGGCTCAGACGGTGTATTTTCACCTCTACCCTATTGGGCACGCTTCGCAAAGCCAAAAACCGATCGCACCCCGATCAGAGTGGTAGGTATTGCTATTGAGAAGGGTTGAGTAAAATTGAGGGCTATTAAGGGTAAAGAACGAACATCCAGCACGAACCTTTACATTCCCATGATCTCGTACCCTGCATCCACGTACAGAATTTGTCCGGTAATGCCGCTCGACAAATCACTGCACAGAAACGCAGCCGCATTACCTACCTCGGTTTGAGTCACATTGCGGCGCAGGGGAGCCACTTGCTCAACATGGTTCATCATGTCATGGAAACCGCCGATCGCTGAGGAAGCCAGAGTACGAATTGGTGCAGCTGAAACGGCATTGACTCGAATATTCTGAGAACCCAGCTCTGATGCGAGGTAGCGAACGGTCGTTTCTAATGCGGCCTTCGCCACGCCCATGGTGTTGTAATTCGGCACAACCCGCACGCCACCCAAATAGCTCATCGTGACAATGCTACCCCCTTCGGTCATCAGCGGTTTCGCGGCGTGACTGAGCTGAATCAGGGAAAAGGTGCTGATCTCCAGGGATTGGCTAAAGTCTTGCCGAGAAACGCTGCTAAAATCGCCACCTAAGGAATCTTTGCTGGCAAAAGCAAGACTGTGAACCAGAATATCCAGCTTGCCCCACTTCGCCTGAATAGCATCAAAGGTGGACTGCACCTGAGCATCATCCTGTACATTGCAGGGCAGGAATAGGGATGGCTGTAAGGGTTCAACTAGCTCTGAGACTTTCTTTTCAAAGCGTCCTTTATCGTCGGGTAGGTAGGTTACACCAATATTTGCTCCGGCTTTGTGGAGTTGTTGAGCAATGCCCCAGGCGATCGATCGATTATTGGCAATGCCTGTCACCAATGCATTCTTTCCAGTCAAATCCAGCATAGTCATTTACCCACTGCGATGATCAGCGGATCAAGAATACTGAAAAACGGGGACGCAGGGAAAGGTAAGAGGGATGCGGCCAAATAACATACCCGTTAGAGGCACACTGCTGTGCGCCCTTACAGCCGATTTTTTCAAAAATTGGGATGCCATTTAATTGCAGATCCCTAAACGGGGTTTGAGGGCGAAGATTAGGAGGGCAAAGATTTAAGAAATCGGTTAGTTTCCGCGACCGCGACCGCGATTGCTGTCTGCCTGCTCAGAGCCGCGACCTCGTTCCCTTCCCCGGTCTGAACCGCGCACTTCTTCAGGCATTACTGGAATGGATTCCGGTGGAGCATCCACGGTGGCTTGGGGTTCCGGAGAGGGAGTGGAAGTGGGAGGAGTAATGGCGTTTGGAGACTCGATCGGAGATGGCGTGTCGGGTAGGAGTAAATTCGGGGATGGAACGACTTCCGGAGAGTCGATCGGTTCTTCTGGCAGTGGAGGTTCTGGGGCTTCGGGGGGGAGAGTGGGTTCCAGTTCTTCTTCTGGTGTCTCTTCCAGTTCCCCTTCAGTCTCCGCCTCTGGAGTGGGAGACTCTTCCGGTGTGGGAGAGGGTTCAGGGGTGGGTTGGACTTCTTCGATTGGAGCGGGTGGAGCATCCGGGCGGGGAGATCTGGGAGCAGTGGGAGAGGGGGCTTCGGGCCGGGGAGCCTCGGGTCGGGGAGAGGGAGACTGAGGACGTAAAAGTGCATTGCCCAGGACGATCGCACCCAGAACTCCCAGGGAAGTGAGGGCAGCAATGAGCCAGGGACGATCGTTAAAGTTCGATCGAGGTGGATCTGAGCTTGGATCTGATGCTGGAACTGGGGCAGCCGATCGTTGACCTCCCGGCGGCTCAGACGCGACTCGTCGGGGAGTAAAGGGTGGTTCAGGGGCAAGATGGGGAGGAGGGGGAGGGGAAACCGCTAGAGTCGGAGCATTGGTTGCAGGGGAGGTGTAGCTGTGTGGTGCTGGCCCCTGGGTAGAACTGGTCTGGAGGTTTGGCAGTAAAGCCATCCATTCATCCACGCTGGCGGGTCGCTGTTCGGGTTCAACGGCCATGCCGTGTAGGACAGCCTGATTGATCAAAGGGCTGAGTTCAGGACGCAGGTCACGGGGAGTGGGTAGGGGTTGGCGGTGCCGCAGGGTGGCTGGAACGGGAACTTCTGCGGTCAGTAAGGTATATAGCGTCGCGGCCAGTCCATAGACATCGGTTGCCGGAGTTCGTTTGGCGCGAGGCAGGTATTGCTCGATTGGGGCATAGCCTACGGATAAGACTCCCGTATGGGTTTGAGTTTGCCCTGGGGTAAATTCCCGCGCAATGCCAAAGTCAATTAACACAACCTCCTGGGTTCCCTGCCGCAAAATCACATTCTGAGGTTTGACATCCCGATGCAGCAATCCGTGGTAATGAACCACTTTCAAGGCATTGGCAATCTGCTGAATGTATTGAATGGCAACAGATTCGGGCAGCGGATTATTTGGAATGACTAGTGTTTTCAACGTTTGCCCTGGAATAAAATCCATCACAATATAGGGCAATTCTTCTTCTACAAAAAAATCTGTCACCCGAACAATATTAGGGTGAGAAAATTTAGCCAGCCGTCTTGCTTCATCCTGGAATTGCCGTTGAAACTCCCAAAATTTTGGATCCTGCCGCAGGGAGTCGTTTAGAGTCTTGATGACGACAATATGCCCCAATGTATTATGGTGCGCTAGATAGGTGATGCCGAACCCGCCTTGTCCGAGTTCTTGATCTAGCGTGTATTTGCCGTTCTGTAGATATTTCCCGATCGCATTGGTCATACACAATAAAGACAGTATGGGGCAAAAACACAAGACACGAAACAGGGCTAGCTAGGCTGACGAATTTTGCAAACCACTGGTT
Organism: Egbenema bharatensis FJBBOT/2019; assembly: GCF_048077055.1. Taxonomy (NCBI): domain Bacteria; kingdom Bacillati; phylum Cyanobacteriota; class Cyanophyceae; order Oculatellales; family Oculatellaceae; genus Egbenema; species Egbenema bharatensis. The sequence goes on from NZ_CP182236.1 coordinate 3,261,588, forward strand.
CCTATATTGATGAAATTTTTTTTAAATGGCTAGTGGTCAGTCGATCTTCTGTCTACGGAGTGAGGGATGGGGCAGGCGATCGTTACATCGTTTATTTTGGGAGCATCCCAATTTATGCAAATTGATCGATTTCCGTAGCGCAGGCATCTTGCCTGCCAGTGAACTATCCTTCATGCAAATGCAAAAGTGGGATACACCCTTTATTTTGTGATGTAAGTTACTGGCAGGTTGCATGGTTGCTTGAATCCGGTTGGCAGTTACGGTCAGGCAATTCTGGGAACTTTAGAATGGAGGGAGGAGCCATTTTTAAGCAACTTCAGCTGGTGGAACAAGCTGTCTGCTGATGCGTCAAAGCGTTTAGTGATTCGCGCGCCCTCAACTTCTACCCGCTCCGTAGCTATTGACTAAATTCGTAACATGTTGAGCAACTTTTCCCGATTCCTTCCCTTCAGTTTTTTCCGCCAGGTGCATCGCCGTTGGATGTATGGGTTGATGTCTCTGGTGATGGCAGTCAGTGTGGTGGTGAGCACCCCCCAACCCGGACAAGCCTTTCCATTGATTGATCTGATTTTCCGAGGTATTCAGATTATCCAACTGTCTTCAATGTCTGACAGTCAAGAAGTCTCGCTCGGTTCACAAATTAACAATCAACTGGTGCGTCAGCAAATCAGACTCTACAACAATTCCAGCATTACTGGGTATGTCGATCGCATTGGTCAAAGCCTGGTTCCCCATAGCGATCGTCCAGATATTCCCTATGTTTTTCAAGTGGTGGATGACAATCAGGTGAATGCCTTCGCCACGATGGGGGGCTATGTTTATGTCACAACTGGGTTAATGCGGGCGGCTGATAATGAAGCGCAACTAGCCAGCGTCATTAGCCATGAAATTGGCCATATCGTACCTCGTCATGCGGTGAAGCAAATGCGAGAACGGGCGATCGCAGGGGGTGTACTCACTGCGACAGGACTCGATCGCAGTCAGGCGGTGAATATTGGTGTGGAGCTAGCCATCAGCCGTCCCAACAGTCGTCAGGATGAACTGGAGGCGGATGCACTAGGACTTAACAATTTGGTTCGAACTGGTTACGCGCCAGGAGCAATGGTGGACTTTATGGAGAAGCTCCTGCGTCAGGGAGGTGTGCCTGCAGTGCTCAGTACTCACCCTGCGACCAGCACTCGCATCGAACGGTTAAACACGATGATCGATCCAGCAACGGCTTACACCGGGGCAGGTCTGGATGCAGCAGCCTATCAAGCCCAAATCCGACCGTTGCTGTAAGGGATCTGCAATTAAAGGGATCTGTAGTTAAATGGCATCCCATTTTTGAACAAAACGGCTGTAAGGGCGCACAGCAGTGCGCCCTTGACTAACGGGTATGTTATTTTGCCGCATCCCCCTTAGTTCTGCAATCACCGCGATCGCAGAATGTAAAATAAAGGGCAGTTATCTACGGGATCCCAAATGTTACTGCTCGATCAACATCCAGCCAGGAGATTGAGACCTTCTGCCAGCACTGGGGAATCACTAAAATGGCATTGTTTGGCTCAATCCTGCGCGACGATTTTCGAGCGGACAGCGACAGCGACCTAATTGCTGACCTTCGCCCCCGATGCACGGCAAGGACTACTGACTCTCCCAAAGAACCCAATGTTCATAGAGGGGCTTGCCAGCTTCAAGTCCTGGAGGGAGTCCATTTAGAGCTAACAGCCGAGCAAGTTTTTGCATGGTTGAAAATAGAAAAGCGTTGATGCTGATGGACAGTGCGATCGCCGTAAGAACCCGATCGCCCTCTCTGGGAACCAAATTCACATGACCGAACCTGTTGAATAAAGATACCTACCCTTGACGGAAATCCCCACCGTGTCCATCATCTTTAGCAAGATAGAATGAATTTAGCAACGATTCTTAGTAATTCTGGTTGCGGTAGTTTATTCTCAAGTCATCTAGTTGGGTATCAGGCGAGGAGTTTCGCAGCGAATGGGAAAAGTAGTTGGCATTGACCTGGGCACCACCAATTCCGTCGTCGCCGTTATGGAAGGCGGCAAACCTGTGGTTATCGCCAACAGTGAAGGGATGCGGACTACGCCCTCAGTGGTTGCCTTTTCAAAAGAGGAAGAACGGCTCGTTGGGCAAATGGCGCGGCGGCAGTCGGTGCTGAACCCCCAGAACACCTTCTTTGGGGTGAAACGCTTCATGGGGCGCAGATATACTGAGCTGAACCCAGAATCACGCCGGGTTCCCTACACCATTCGCAAAGACGAAATGGGCGGCATTCAGCTCAAATGTCCTCGTCTCCAACGGGATTTTGCTCCGGAAGAAATTTCTGCCATGATTTTGCGGAAGCTGGCTGAGGAAGCCAACCGCTACCTGGGGGAACCCGTCACTGGAGCGGTAATCACGGTTCCGGCCTACTTTAACGATTCCCAACGTCAAGCCACACGAGATGCCGGACGCATTGCGGGGCTGGAAGTGCTGCGGATTTTGAATGAACCGACGGCTGCATCGCTGGCCTATGGACTCGATCGCCGCGACAATCAAACCATCCTGGTGTTTGACCTGGGGGGCGGCACGTTCGACGTTTCGGTGCTGGATGTGGGCGATGGGGTGTTTGAAGTCCGAGCCACCAGTGGGGATACCCAGTTGGGCGGAAATGACTTTGACAAGCGGATTGTCGATTGGCTGGCGGAACAGTTTTTAGAGCAGGAAGGGGTGGATCTGCGGCGCGATCGCCAGGCTTTGCAACGGTTAATGGAGGCGGCTGAGAAAGCCAAGATTGAGCTGTCTGGGATGAACGTGACGGAAATCAACCTGCCCTTCATCACTGCTACAGAAGATGGGCCGAAGCATTTGGAAACCCGGCTGAATCGCTCCAAGTTTGAAGGACTTTGTACGGATCTGGTGGGTCGGCTGCGAGGTCCCGTGAAGCAAGCCCTTAACGATGCTGGACTTTCACCCCGCCAAATTGATGAAGTGGTGCTGGTGGGCGGTGGTAGCCGGATGCCGATGGTGCGGGAACTGGTGCGATCGATTATCGATCGAGAACCCAACGAGAATGTCAACCCGGATGAAGTGGTGGCAGTCGGTGCCGCGATCCAGGCGGGCATCCTCACCCAGGAAGTGAAGGACATTCTGCTGCTGGATGTGACTCCCCTTTCCCTGGGGCTGGAAACCATTGGCGGTGTGATGAAGAAGCTGATTCCCCGCAATACGACGATCCCGGTGCGGCGATCGGACACTTTCTCCACCTCTGAAAATAATCAGACGATGGTGGAAGTCCATGTAGTGCAGGGCGAACGGGAAATGGCTTCGGATAATAAATCCCTCGGTCGCTTTAAGCTGATGGGCATTCCTCCGGCTCCCCGTGGCATTCCCCAGGTGCAGGTGTCCTTTGATATTGATGCGAACGGCATTCTCCAGGTGACTGCTCTGGATAAAACCACCGGGCGGGAACAGGGGATCACGGTGCAGGGAGCCTCTACCCTCAGCGAAACCGAAATCCAGCGGATGATTCAGGAAGCGGAACTCTACGCCGATGAAGACCGCCAGAAGCGCGATCGGATTGAAAAACGCACCAAGGCAGAAGCCCTGACCTTTGAAGCGGAACGGCAACTGCGGGAAGTAGCTCTGGACTTTGGCATGCAGTTTGCCAGTCCTTACCGTCGCAAGATTGAGGGATTGGTACAGGAATTGCGCGAATGCTTGAAACGCCAGGACGATCGCGGTATTGACATTGCCCAGGCAGATCTGCGGGATGCGCTGTACGACTTGCAGCAAGAGGTCTATCAGATTACCAGGGAAGAAGACGAAGAGAGCGATTTCTTTGGCTCGATTCGCCGGACGTTATCCAATCTGGGTGAAGACTTGTTCGGTGATGATGACGATTTCTACTACGACGATCGCCCCTACGGACGGGATACCTATGGGCGTGATCCCTACGCTCGTGATCCTTACAGCCGCGATTCGTATAACCGTGATTCTTACAGTCGGGACTCCTACAGCCGAGACAATTATTCCAGAGATAATTACTCCAGAGATAATTATTCTAGAGACAATCGGAGTGCCTACGATCGCCGCTCCGAGCCAGATGCTTATTCTAGAGATGAATACACCAGGGATACCTACTCCAGAGAACCCCGTGATCCCTACTCACCATCGGAAACCCGTGATTCCTATCCCAGAGAGACTCGTTCTCCCTACCCAGATGCCCGTGACAGCTACAGCCGAGGGGGGAGTGATCCCTATTCCGGCGATACCTTCAATCAGGACGACTGGGAACCCGAACCACCTGCTCCGCGCAGAAGCGATCGGGAATATGAGCAGGATTATGATCAGGGCTACCGCGATTCAGGATATGGCTCTGGCGGTATGACGGATTCCTACTCCGAACGGCGCGATCGCAGTCGTTCTTCCCGAAAAGATTACCCACGGGACGAATATCAGGATAGCGGCTCAAGGGATGCCTACCCCCAGGATGCCTATCCTCAAGACACCTATCCCCAGGATACCTACCCCCAGGATGCCTACCGGAGCGATCGGGAACCTCCCACCCGAGGCAGCCGCGATGCTTATAGTCCACGCAGTTCCTATCCTGACTCCAGCCCACCCCGTAGAGATCCCAACCGTCGAACTTCTTCCTACAACAGTGGTGCAAACCGCTATAGCAACGCTCCCGATGATGAGTGGGACGATGATGATGAATGGCTTTAGGGAGTGAGGAGTGAGGAGTGAGGAGGGAAGAGGGAAGAGGGAAGAGGAAAGAGGGAAAAATGGAGAATTTGATTGGGATCTTCTTCTTTTCTCGGTTCTCTACTCATCCTTCCGCCTGCTTCGCACGGACATAGCCCTCCCGCCTTCATCCTTCTATCGTCGTACTTTCCTCTTTCCCTCAGTCCTCAGTCCTCAGTCCTCACTCCCCACTCCCCACTCCCCACTCCCCACTCCTCAGTCCTCAGTCCTCAGTCCTCAATCCCCACTCCTCAGTCCTCAGTCCTTCCCCCTTCCACCCTCACCTCTGTTCACCTATGCAAAATTTTCGGAACTACTACGCCATCTTAGGAGTTTCTAAGGACGCGACGATCGAAGAAATTAAGCAAGCGTATCGTCAGTTGGCTCGGAAATACCACCCTGACATGAATCCCGGTAATCGGGAAGCGGAGGAAAAATTTAAAGACCTGGGGGAAGCCTATGAAATGCTGTCGGATACGGAAAAACGCGCCGAATACGATCAGTACAGCAATTTCTGGAATCAGAGCGGCTTTCAGGGGGTGGCTTCCAAGGTGCGCAACTGGGGGCGAAATGGGCGATCGTCTGACATGGACTATAGCCAGTACGGTGATTTCAATACTTTTGTCGATCAATTGCTGAACCGCGAACCGTCCCAGACCCGTACAACGCGCACCCGGACTCAAACCCGCACGACCCAAACTCGTACTAACCCATCTCGCACCGCCCAAACCCGCACCACTCAAACCCGCACCGCTCCTAAAGACACCGCAGAAGCAGATCCCTATCGCCCAGGAACGACGAAAAAAACCTACACGGTGCCTCGATCGCCCCGTAATGCAGAGGCCGAATTAACGGTTCCCCTGGAACGGGCCTACAGTGGCGGACGGGAACGGATTCGCCTGGAAGATGGGCGATCGCTGGAGGTGAACATGCCTTCGGGCATGCTGACGGGGCAGAAAATTCGTCTGAAAGGGCAGGGCGTGAACGGTGGCGATCTGTACCTGACCATTCATGTGTCACCCCATGCTTTCTTCACCCTGGATGGAGCCGATATTTACTGCCAGGTTCCAGTTACTCCAACTGAAGCAGTTCTGGGTGGGCCGATCGAAGTGCCGACCCTGGATGGCATTGTCAAAATGATGATTCCCCCTGGCGTGCGCTCAGGGCAACGACTTCGCCTGGGCGGGAAGGGCTACCCAATGGACGACGATCGGGGCGATCAAATTGTCGAGATTCAGATTGCGGCCCCAGGGATCTAACTCCTCAAGAGCGCGATCTCTACGAAAAGCTCCGCCAGCTCGAAAGCTATAATCCCCGCGAAAGCCTGCTGGACGAAATAGACTAAGGGATCTGCAATAAACACGGCTGTAAGGGCACACAGCAGTGAGCCCTTTGGGGGTACGTTGTTTTTCCGCATACCCCTAAACCCCAAATTCCTGTAGGGTGAGCATCCTGTGCCCATCCAGTCAGCAGCATCCTCTTGTGGGGTGGGCATCTTGCCCGCCCAGTCAGCAGCATCCTCTTGTGGGGTGAGCATCCTGTGCCCATCCAGTCAGCATCCTCTTGTGGGGTGGGCAGCGTTTCGACTGAGCTCAAGCCGAAGTCTTGCCCGCCCAGTCAGCAGCGTGCATTCACCCGATGCAAACCCAGCCTTCAACCCAACCCAATCTAACCAGGATTCACCCGCATCAACACCTGCCCATACTCCACCGACTGAGCATTCTCCACTAAAATCTCTACAACCTCGCCCGTCACCTCCGCCTCAACCTCATTCATCAGCTTCATGGCTTCCACAATGCACACCACCTGACCCGTCCGAATCCGATCGCCTACATTCACATAGGGTGACTCATCCGGCGACGGAGCGCGGTAGAACGTACCCACCATCGGCGAAGTAATATCCACCAGGCGATCGTTCACCAGGGGGGCAACGGGTGGCGGAGTCGGCATACTGGCAGGAGTCGATGGCACAATCGACAGAGTGGGCATCGGGGCTGTCCCCTTATCTCCCCCAACCGTTTCAGCAGAGAGCGCGTGATGGACTGGCTGCGCTGCCTTGCGAACAACTAACTCAAAATCACCATTTTTCAACGTAAATTCTGCAACGTCCGTCTGGTTAATTGCCGCCAATAGCTCACGGAGTGCATTAAAGTCTAATTCCACAATGCGTATCGCCTAATCGATGACCTGTAAAACAGCTTGTTTGTCAGAAGCTTGGTTATAAAGCCTGTGTCATAAAGCTATGCATAAAGCCTATCAGTTGCCAGCAGCCAGCAGCCCAATGATTGAGCCGACATTCTGGCCACTGAACTATTCTCGTCCCAAATAGCTATCTGTCCGAGTGTCTACCTTGATGCGTTCTCCAATGGAAATGAAGAGCGGCACCATCACCTGTGCGCCAGTTTCCACGATCGCAGGTTTTGTTCCTCCCGTAGCTGTATCCCCTTTCACACCGGGGTCAGTCTGAGTCACTTCTAGAACCACCGAGTTGGGAAGTTCGACTTCCATCACCTGATTGTTCCAGCGCACCACGTTGACTTCCATTCCCTCTTTCAGGTACTTAACGCGATCGCCAATCTGAGCCACAGTCAGCCGGTTTTCTTCGTAGGTTTCCATGTCCATAAAGACATAGTCCTCCCCATCCTTGTAGGTATGCTGAATCGTGGACTTTTCCAATACCGCCTGGGGAACCGTTTCCCCTGCCCGGAAGGTACGCTCTACCACACTACCGGTTTGTACATTCTTCAACTTAGTTCGCACGAAGGCAGATCCCTTCCCAGGTTTTACGTGAAGGAATTCCACAACGCGCCATACCGCTCCGTCTAGCTCAATACTGACACCGGGACGAAAATCATTACTGGAAATCATGAATTCTGCTGTTGTTTGGAGAACAATCGGCAATCCATTTTACCGCATCCCTACGGCATCCTATATGGGAAGATGAGGAATGAGATTTCCTGTACTGACCGATACGGTTTTTCTGATTTTCTGATTTTTCTGAATATAAACCGATCGGTGAGGATTGGAACGATATTCATTGCTGAACTCGACGTGAAATTCCATGATTAGAACGCTTGCGAATTTAGGCATCCTATCCGTAAGCGGGAGTCTGACCCCCCTATATAAGAGGTCTGTGGCTACCGTTCGATGTTCCAAAATAGGCATTCTGGCAATGCTCCTTTCTATTTGCATAGTGGGGCTGAGTTTAGGGGGATGGGCGAGTCCGGCACTGGCCCTCCCTCCAGGGAATGCCATCACCGATGGAAAAGCCCTGCTGCGCTACTCGCTACCCATTGACAATGAACCTATCCGCACCATTCAGCGGGATCTAGAAGAATTGTCGGAAGGACTGCGAGGACGACGACGCATCAGCGGTTTGAATCGTAATCTGGATGCCGTTGACCGGGTATTGAATCGAAAGCGAGATGCATTGCTGTCTAGCGTGCCCGACCCGCGCAAACCCCAAGCCGAAGCACTCCTTGCCGAGTTGCAGTCTGGCGTTGAGGCCATGCGATCGGATGTAGAAGCGAATGATAAGGAAGCGGTTTGGAGCCGAAGGAGTACATTGCTCGATCGGGTTGGGGAACTGGAAGAATTGATGGTGGACAAATTTCCCTTTGAAGTCCCTGCCGAATATAGCAATCTTCCCCAACTCAAGGGTAGAGCCACGATCGAATTTGAAACCAGTAAGGGAACGCTCAGAGCCGTTGTGGATGGATATAACGCTCCTGTTACCGCCGGAAATTTTGTTGATCTGGTGAATCGCGGCTTTTATGACGGGTTAGAATTCACGCGGGCAGAAGATTATTACGTGGCGCAGGTGGGGGATCCCCCTGGCAAGGAAGAAGGTTTTGTTGATCCAGCCACCGGCCAGTATCGGGCGATTCCCCTGGAAATTATGGTACAGGGAGATGAAAAGCCAATTTACGGTATCACCCTGGAAGATGCCGGACTGTACTTAGAACAGCCGATGCTACCCTTCTCTGCCTTTGGTGCCCTGGGCATGGCCCGTCCGGGAGATGATCCCAACGGCGGCTCCTCTCAGTTTTTCTTCTTCCTGTTTGAACCAGAATTAACTCCCGCTGGATTAAACCTGCTGGATGGTCGCTATGCCGTCTTTGGTTATGTGACTGAGAATAAAGAAGTACTGGACAAAATCAAAGTGGGAGACAAGATTGTTTCCGCCAAAGTGGTGGGCGGTTTGGACAATCTGGTTGAACCGCAAGCAGCATGAGTCAGGAACCGCACCAGGAAGAACAAGTTCAAGACCTGGGAGAACAGGAGATTTTGAAGCGGCTTTACACCTTCTGCCCGATCGATGTGGTGGGGGATGATGCGGCTTTGCTGTCCCTTAGCCCAGGTCATTGCCTGGTGGTTACAACAGATATGCTGGTGGATCAGGTTCACTTTAGCGATCACACAACTCACCCCTCGGATGTCGGTTGGCGGGCTGCGACGGCAAATCTATCGGATCTGGCAGCGATGGGAGCAGAACCCTTGGGGATCACAGTCAGCCTCGGACTTCCAGGAACCCTGCCCATAACCTGGGTGGAGGAGTTGTACCGGGGCTTAACCGACTGCCTGAATCAGTACCAAACGGCGATCGTGGGGGGAGATGTCTGCCGTTCATCAGTGACGACTGTTTCTATCACAGCTTTTGGGCAGGTTCATCCCAGCCGCATATTGAAACGGGCCAACGCCAAACCTGGTCAGGTCATTCTTGTCACCGGCGTTCACGGAGCCTCTAGAGCAGGACTGGAATTACTATTGCATCCTGAAAAGGGACAAACCCTGGATCAAATCAGCCGCGATCGACTGATTCAGGCTCACCAGCGTCCCTGTCCCCGGTTGGATGTCATTTCGCTGATGCGGCAGGTGATGACAAGTGGGGAGTGGGGAGTGGGGAATGGGGAGTGGGGATCAGAAATTGCGGCAATGGATAGTAGTGATGGGTTGGCGGATGCGGTGGTGCAGATTTGTCGCGCCAGTGGCGTGGGCGCGGTATTAGAGCGCGATCGATTACCGATTTCTGCTGATTTAAACGCTCTGGTTGCAGAGGGTGAGATCTCTGAGGCAGAGGCGATCGATTGGGTGCTGTATGGTGGAGAAGATTTTGAGCTGGTGATCTGCCTTCCTCCGGCAATGGCTGAAGCGGTGATGAGCCAGTTGGGAGAAGACGCGGCGATCGTGGGCAGGATTACGGAGAATCAGGATATGATCCTCAGTGATCCAACCGGAACCTACTCAGACGATCGACTGGGTTTGGAGCGAGGGTTTCAGCATTTCCAGTAATACATCCCCACGCAGGGACTGTTGCTGGGAACTACGCTGGGAATTGCACTGGGAACTGCACTGGGAACTGCACTGGGAACTACAATCCGGTATAGAACAGCCCCCTGCTGTTGCTCATTTGAATCAGTTTTTCAGAAGTCCACTCATCCGGTGCCATCGCTTCAAGGCGATCAAAATCGGCGGCTGAGATGAAGGCCCAACTTCTGCTTAGTGTAATGTGCTGCTGGGTTGTCCAGGGCTGCGAGTGCCGGGATTGCCGCTTAAATTTAGCCATTGGGTTGCCTCTTTAGTTTCAATTCAACTTTGCTAATAGCTTTAGTATAAAAAACCGTAGCTCCTGATACAAAAACTAGCTCGCATACTCTTACATAAACAGGTTTTATGGCAGGAGATATAAGCTGATTTTGCAATTTCAGGGTCGTGAGCAGTTTTTAGATAAGTAGAGTTTATTTGCTTACCTGGACTCATTGAATATGTAAAAGCAATAATTGCAGCTGATTTATAGCTCTATATCCTGTTAGTAAATCCTATAAAAAATAGCTTAATTCAACTAAAAGTCTGTCCCACGACATAGGGGTTCAATGATGCGAGATAGAGGTTTAGCTAATGACATCATTAAATAAATCTAAAGTATAAGTAATTCAGGGCTAAACTCGGTATTTTCATTACGAATCCCATTCGGCTGCTACCTGAATCTAGGGTTACAGAGATAGGGTTTTCCCGTAGTATCAGAGAAGAGTCAGCCCTAGACGCGCTTCTTAATTGATTAATAAGGATTGATTAATAAGGAAACGCTGAGTTTGCTGAGGGTGAACTCTTATTACTGCCGTTCTAAATATTGAGAGGACTACTGCATGGCATCCTATAAGGTCACGTTAATTAACGAGTCCGAAGGCCTGAATACCACGATCGATTGCCCGGATGACGAATACATTCTTGATGCTGCTGAAGAAGCAGGACTCGATTTGCCTTACTCTTGCCGCGCAGGTGCTTGCTCAACTTGTGCTGGTAAGATCCAGTCTGGAACTGTTGATCAATCTGATCAATCCTTCCTGGATGATGATCAAATCGAGGCAGGCTATGTGTTGACCTGTGTGGCCTACCCCACTTCTGATTGCACGATCCTGACTCATCAGGAAGAAGAGCTTTACTAAAAAGCCGCTTTTGGTTTAAGTACCTGTCCGAGAACTCAATTCAGTGACGAGAGTTTTCGGATGGGGAAGGCAGGCGAAAGAGGTTCCGTTCTCCAGAGAGCAATTTTTCCGGCTCGTCATCAGGTCGGCTTTGGTCAGGGCAGAAGCGCATGGCGTTTTTGTCCTCTATTTTTTTGTTCTCTATTTTTTATGATGCTATCCTGAGTTGTCTGCTTTTCTTCTTGGGATTGCTGTCGTGTCTCCTCGCCTCACTCCATACCTTTTCCTCTTTCCCGCCTTAGCGATTCTGGGGCTAACGGTCTTCTATCCAGCCCTCCAGGCTTTTTACCTCAGTTTCACCCGCTATGAGTTTGACATTACTCAACCGCCCCTATGGATTGGTTTGGAGAACTTTCAACGGCTCCTGTCCGATCGCCTCTTTTGGCGCAGTCTCACCAACACACTACTCTATCTTGTGATTGTCGTACCGATCTTGGTCGTGGCTCCACTAGGAATAGCCATTTTGGTCAATCGGGCGTTACCGGGAGTCTCCTGGTTTCGGGCGGCTTACTACACACCCGTGGTGATTTCAATGGTGGTGGCGGGGATCGCCTGGCGGTGGCTCTATGCTGAGAATGGGTTGCTGAATCAATTGCTGCGCTGGTTAAATCTGTCCCAGGATGGTATTCCCTGGTTAACCAGTCCTCAGTTTGCTCTGTTTAGCGTTATGGCGGTGACGATTTGGAAGGGGCTGGGCTACTACATGGTGATTTACCTGGCAGGATTACAGGCGATTCCAGCAGATTTGTATGAAGCAGGGGCGATCGACGGTTCCGATGGCTGGCGCAAACACCTGGATATTACCGTCCCCCTGATGCGACCGTATCTATTTCTGGTGGCCGTGATCTCTGCCATTGCCGCGACGAAGGTGTTTGAAGAAGTGTTCATTATGACCCAGGGCGGCCCTCGCAATAGCTCTAAAACTCTGGTGTATTACGTTTACGAGCGAGCGTTTCAGGATTTGGAGATCAGCTACGCCTGCACGATCGGCTTAGTCATGTTTTTGATCATTTTGACCCTCTCGGTGATTCGCCTGGGATTGAGCCGGGGGACAGAAGAGGTGGGGTTTTAAAAAGTTTAAGGTAATTGCATGAACGATTGGATATATCCCTATCCGCCGTTGCTGGCGGGGCGGTTGGTTAAGCGGTACAAGCGATTCTTTGCCGACATTCTGCTGGATTCGGGAGAAGAAATTACGGCACACTGTCCCAATACGGGCCCGATGACGGGGGTATATTTGCCCGGAAATCGGGTTTGGGTATCGCGGAGTGAAAGTAAAACGCGCAAACTCCCCTATACCTGGGAATTGATCGAAGTCACAGATACCACCCCAACCTGGGCTGGTGTGAATACCGCTTTACCCAACCGCGTGATTAAATCGGCTCTGGAGGCACGGTTATTTCCAGAGTTGGGAGACTACAGCCAGATTTTGAGCGAAGTCTCCTATGGGTTGGACAAAAAGAGCCGGGTTGACTTTTTGCTGACGGAGGGTGATCCAGCCACGCCACGGATTTACCTTGAAGTGAAAAACACCACCTGGGCCCAGGAAACGATCGCCCTTTTCCCTGATACGGTCACAACAAGAGGTCAGAAGCATCTGCGGGAACTGACGAACCTCCTGCCTGAGTACAAGGCGGTGATGCTCTACTTTATCAATCGCGGTGACTGCACCCACTTTTCTCCGGGTGATAGTGCGGATCCAGTCTATGGGCAACTGTTGCGGCAGGCGATCGATCAGGGGTTGCTCGTTTTACCCTGTCGGTTTGAGGTGACCCCAGAGGGGATTCAGTACAAGGGGCTGGCGGAGTTGGTAGTCTAGAAATGAGGTAGGGTGAACCTGCCGGATTGCGCTACATCGTGATTGGATCTGGCTCATTGAACTGGATCTAAACCCGGTCTCAACCCGATCGGGGGTCACTGGCGGACGATCCTTGAGGAGAAATAACAATGAATCCAAATGAAATTGATTGCAAAACCGCTTGTGTAAATGGCTGTGTGTTGGGGGATGATTGCCCGAACAAAGAGTTTCAAGAACAGGCTTCTAAATTTATTGAAGAAACGTCACTGGATGATATGCTGTCGATCGCGGAGGAAGCCCTGCGGAAAAAAATGTCAGCTCCACCGAAGTGGGTGTTCCCCGAGGATGGCATCAATCCAGAGTAGGTTGTTTAGCCGTCCAGCGTCATTCGTAGGGGCAGATTTTGCCAACACCCGATCTGCAAGCCGAGCAGGGATTGGCTGAACTGCCCTTCCAGAGATTTTTCAATCCAGTAGGACAGGGACTGCTTGCCCTGCTTGTCAATCCTGGCTGAAGCCGCTACCGGCTTTGATATCATTGGTTGATCTGACTATTTCACTGAACTAGAAGATTATGAGTCTAAGCATTATCAAATTCTCTTCAGAAGATTGTGGACTGTGCCACAAAATGTCCTTTTACGATCAGAAGGTGGCGGATGAGTTGGGGCTGACCTTCATTGATGTCAAAATGCAGGATACAGCGACCTACCGTAAATATCGGAAGGTTTTGTTGTCTAAGTATCCCGATAAGTCGGAAATGGGCTGGCCCACTTATATCATCTGTGAATCTCCTGAAGCTGAGGACTTTAAGATCGTTGGTGAAGTGAAAGGGGCCCATCCGAAGGGAGAATTTCGGACGAAGCTCCAGGAGGTAGTCGCTCAACTCAACTGAAGTCCGGGTGGGCAGAACTTTAGTTGGGGTAGTCAGTCGAAATAGGGTGTATCCCGATTTTGCAGTTGCAGGGCAAGCTCCCACGGGCAGGCAAGACTTCGGCCCTCGGCGTGAGCTCAGTCGAACGCTCAGTCGAGCCGTCGAAACGCTGCCTGCGCTACGGAAATCGCTCCATTTGTCTCAATGGGATACGCCTACTCTAAAGGGCGATCGACTTCACGATCGCTTGACTGAACTTTGCAGAAAAAAAACCTGAAGTCTCCTTAGCACGAATATTGAGTCGTTAGTATGAGGATTAAGCCGACCTGCTAATCAGCTTCTACTAACTTACTCATTGCGTGATTTTAGGATGTCAAGTATTCAATTAACCCGCAGGGCCATTAGGGATCTCAAGCATTTATCAGAGCAAACTGGCTTGCTTAGAATACCGGATCTTCTGGCTGATTTGCAACAGGATCGGCGGCGTTATGACACTCGCAGGCTGGAGGGTGTTAACAATGGCTTGAAGCGGGTCAAATACGATCGTCTGCGGCTAATTTTTCAAGATGAGTCAGCCGGGGCAGTGGTGAAGGCCGTGCGCTTGAGGGACGATCGAACCTACACCAGTGATTACAATGCCTTAGCTCCGTGGCCAAGCTACGAGTGGCATGGAGAACAGGGTGGAGAATGGCTGCGGTTTGTGACAGGCTCCTATCGGTATTCTCCGGTGATCACCCAAGCGCAAGAGGAATCCATTACCGTCAACAATTGGCAATCTGCGGGATTAAAGGTTTCACTGGTGCAGAATCCACCGGGAACCGGAAAAACCCTGGCAGCCTTGCTTCGAGCCTGTGAATACTATCAACAAGGATGGGATATTGCCTTTCTTGTGCCTGCTCCACTGATTCAAGATGTAGAGAGGTTTAAAGCCTATCAAACGCTCGATCGCAACCAACCGAATCAGTTCTTTTTGGGAACCTTTCGAGACTGGCTTGCCAAGTTTTTTCAGGCGCAAAATTTTGCTAGTGCAGAGGAAGAATTAATTGCCTTTCGTCAAGCCGCTAAAAACATTTATCAGCACGAACAACGGCAAGATCTGAGCCACCGAGATGTTTTACTGTATCAGGCATTTATCCTCGATCGGGCAGTAGGAAATCAGGATCGCAGTGCCATTTACCAGGATAATGCCAGGCGAATTGAATGGCTTCGTCAGCAAGTCAAACAAGCTGATTGGAATGCAGCATTGGGGGAAAAACTGAGTCGGTGGAAAGTGGCTCAACTGATTCAAACGAACCAGCTTCCAAGGGTTGAACCTCAGCGATCGAACGTTCGAGGCACGATTATTGTCATTGATGAAGCACAGGACTATTTACTGTCTGAACTTAAAGCCATGATTCATTTGGGGCGCACCTGGGGCAGTTTAAATTACCCCGTGCATCTCTGGCTATTTGGTGATTTGAATCAACGCATTCAACCCGTGAATTTTACCTGGGGACACCTGGAAATTGACAAGGTATGTACCCCCTCCTGGCAAAACTTCAGGAATTCCAGACGAATTTTAGAATTTGCGAACCCCTTCCTTGATCGGGTTCCTCGCTCTGCAAAGGTGAAACAGGAAACGCCTGCTCCTGGAAATCCAGAGCTTGCCAGTGAGGAAGGAGAACCTGTACGACTGGTTGTTTATAACTCCAAAGCTGAGGCCAATGCATTCCTGGAACAGCTTCAACAGACCCTTCCCTCAGTGAACTCAGAACATACAGCACCCGATCGATCGCTGTTGCAGTCCCTCTCCCGACAGGTGAAAGTTCTGGTATCGGATGCTGACCGACAGTCCCCTACCCCAGAAGTGGAATTTCTGACCGTTGAACAAGTTAAAGGGCGAGAATTTGAATCCAGTATCGCTTTTTGTTTATTTGATTCAGCACCTCCGATTAACCGGGAGCAAGTTTACCGCTGGTATACCTTGTTGACCCGGACTCGATCGCGGCTGTTGATCATTGCGACACAGCAGGAGATTGAGCAGATTGGAGAGAGCTACTTTGCCCACTGTCAGCGGATTGTGCCGGAAAACGCCCAAGCCGTTCATCATGCCATTCAGTGGGTCACGTCCGTTATTCACGATGCGGATGCTGCCGAGCGGGTCGGAGATATCAAGCAGCAAATTCTAGATGGATGTATTACCCAACCCCTCTATCTGTACTGGGATATGTATGATGCGTTGCGGGCGGCCGAATGTAGCGATGAACATCTGACGGATTTTGAGCAGGAATTGATCAAACTTTTAAGCACCAAACCGATCGCCGATCGGGAACGAGAATTAATGGCTGCCACAACAACTACCCTTTCTACCGTTTCATTGCAGTGTTTACTGTTGCGATCGATGCATCGATCCTGGGATGCAGTTCAGTTGGCTCGTCAGCTCATTGGAATCAATAACTCAGAATATCAACGGCTGATTCAGGCGATCGCCAACGACCTGGAACGCAAAGGATTGCCCTACGAAGCTGCCCGAGTGCGCCACCCGATCGAATCCTCCAGTCAAACGGAACTCTTAACCTCCATTTATCCCTACCCTGAGCTGCTGTCCCGTTCAGGGAACTTAATCCCGCTCCTCAGTCAGGCAGTACGCGATCGGTTGTCGGGATTGCTGGATGAAGATGCTTAGGACGGCTGTTTACTACGCAAACTCCTGGGCGGGTGGAAACTGAAGCTGGAACTGCAACTCTCTAAGATCCCGTTGAGCATCCTCATAATCTGGCGCAATCTCGATTGCCCGAGTAAATTCCTCTAGTGCTTCCTGCAAGTTGCCTTGCCGCCAGAGAATCGTACCAAGGTTGCGATGGGCAAACGCATGAGCGCTGGGGGAGCCTAAGCCAGGGACATCAGGAAGAGTAAGGGCATAGTGAAATGTCTCCATTGCCTCTACAAGCTGTCCTTGCCTCAGTAGAACTGCTCCTAAATTGTTATGAACCATTGCATCGCCAGGGGCTAAGGTAGTAGCCATGTGGCAGGCATCCAGAGCGGAATCCCACTGCCCTTGTTGCGCCAAAATCAGGCATAGTCCACCATAAGCTTGTACATTATTCGGTTCTAATTCCAGGGCTTGTTGAAATTCTAGACCTGCTTCTGCGACTCGTCCCCGCCTCCATAAAACAAAGCCCAGCTCGTTGTGAACCCAGACAGGCAAGGGGTTCAAACTTAAGGCATGCTGAAGCTGAAGCTGCGCTTCCTCAAATTGATGGGTACGAATGAGGACATGACCCAGCAAAGCATACGGTTCAGCCGTCTCTGGATCAAGAGAAATGGCGCGACGATAGTGGAGGATGGCTTCCTCATAGTGTCCCTGATCATACAAAGCATTGCCAAGGTTCCTGTACGCTAAGGCATAGTTAGGATTACAGGCGATCGCCTTGCGGAAGTACGTCGCCGCTTCTACCGGATTCCCCTGGTGTGCAAGGACTCTACCCAAAGCATTGTAGGCATAGGCATACTCTGGATCACGGGCAATTGCCTCTCTATAGTTGGCGATCGCTGCTTCAACCTGTCCTTGTGCAAATTGCACATCCCCTGAGGCTGCATAAGCAACCGAGTTTTCTGGCTCTAACTCCACTACCTTTTGATAGGCTGCAAGTGCGTCGTCCAGGTTTCCATGCCACTCTAAGGCTACTCCCAATTCATAATAAGCGCGTACATAATTTGGCTCTAGCTCAAGGGCACGATGATACTGAGTAATTGCTTCTTCGTAGTTTCCTGAATCATCAAGCGCATTGCCTAGAGTCACGTAAGTTTCCACATCGGATGGGTCTAGCTGCAGCGCATAACGGTAATGGGCGATCGCTTCTTCATAGCGTTGCTGGATGTATAGAACGTCACCCAAATTAACGTAAGGGGCTTGGAAGGTTGGATCAAGGGCAATCGCATTGTTGTAGTTGGTTATTGCACCTTCTGTATCTTCGAGGGCGTAGAGAACGGAGCCTAGCCAATTATAAGCAGGTGCATAATTGGGGTCTAGCTCGATCGCCCATAGACAAAACTCAAGGGCATCCCTGGCCCGATCCTGGCGGTAAATTGCTGTACAGAGATGGGTATGAGCAATTGGATCTTTTGAATTGAGCTGAATAACCTGTCGCCAGATTGTTTCTGCTTCAGTGTAGTTTTCTGCTGCTTGTGCGGTCTCTCCTTGTTTGAATAGGGCATCTACAGATTGGGGAACAACTTGGGCAACAACAGGCTGAGAGAGCAATGTGAGGAAAAGTGTTAAAAGAAGGGAAAGTGAACATTGGGATTTCATCATCCACCTCCTAACGGAAATGTCCCTAATGATCACTACAAAAGGAGAACCCCGTTTTTCATGGGAAATTCCCAACTCGTCGTGCTTTTTGTCAATATCCTACAAACTCAGATATAGCGTTCACAAATTGTTTGTGAACAAGGGGGTAGGGGCAACGCCCCCACGCCAGGGTTTTACCCCTGCACCCCGTTCAAATCCTACAGAGGATAGCTATAGATGTGCAGATCGTTAGGAATCAGACCTCATTTCTACTAAAATCGTCTGGAGGTTATTGAGTTGTGGCAGTTGGCTGAGGGGCTTCGCAGTCACAAATTAAACCTCCCAAAAACTCTTCAACTGAAGCAACAACAGGTTCGATATTGTCTATCACACCTCTGACTCTATTAGCGGTACGTGCCAGAACAACCCCATCGACGTGAATGCCTTGAGTCGGGTAATTCTCCATAAATTCTAGAAGCGACAGCCTATTGTCTTCACTAACGGATAGGATCAGCGACGATCGCAGGGCTTGAATGTTGGCTTGACGCGATGGAGTATGAATTATCTGTCCCAATTGGAAGAGGAAAAACTCACCGGGAACGGAGTGCGTGATGCGATCGACCAATTGCAGATTGAGGGTTACTTCCCTGGTTAAAACAGCGCGAAATCGCTCTGGCTCCAGGTTAGCAACATTTAAGTACCAACGCAGTTGCCGGGAGGTTTCTCCAGTTTCTGCAAAGTTTCTGAGTTCTGCAATGGAGATTGAACGTCCCAAATGAACCATAGGTGAAATAGAGCCGTTCCGCCGCATGGGTGGGTTGGCTTACTGCCAATACAATTGCTGCTGCCCCCAGGAACAGACTCCCAAAACTGGCGAGTGAAGCGAAAATCCCACCTTGAGTCGATCGACGGACTTGTTTCGCAAGAGCCATGATGATAACAGTCAGTATTCAAGTGGATAATTTGAGAACAACCACGGGATCAGTCAGGGAGAAGAACGATTACAGAAGTCAGTCATTCTCTCCTAACCAACCGATTAGGGCTGCGTAGAAGAAAGCTGGTTTGCGGTTAATCCTTCACTGAGACACGCTGAATCTAACCCAGCTGCGACAGACGTTCCCAAATCAATGTTGTGGTTTTGGCTTTGGGGCGACGAAGTCGTATCAGTATCTGTCTCCGGATTGGCATCTGTTTGCTGAGGAGTTTCGCATTCACAAATTGCATTCTGGAGAAAGTCTCTCGCCACCTCTAACGCTGGAATCACTCGTTCTACAAAGTTTTTGACATCAGTGTAGGTTTGTCGCAACCCCACAAGATTGACTGTAACCTGATTAGCATCGGTATAATTTTCCAGCAGTTCAAGGACTGAAATGGTGCGGTCTTCCATGGTGCGATCGAGGGCATTCTTCAGTGCCGTTATGTCCCCAGAACCTTGAACAATTTTGTCAATTTCATACAGGATAAACTGCCCGATTGAACTCTCTTCCAACCTCGTTCGGATTCGCTGCCGCAAATTTTCGGATAGAGTGATTTCTTCGGTCAACAAGCGAGCAATGACTTCTGCGGGTTGCCCATTATCCAGCAAGAACTGCTCAATCTCAGCTGGAGGTTGTCCAGTTTGGGCAAACGCCCTGATATCGTCCAACGACACAACCGCATCATTGCTTTCAAAAACGAGCCTGACCGTTTCAACTGCATTGGCACGCCCACCAAAGGCAAGCACTCCCCCAACGACACCCAGCCCAACCATGAAACCTAAAACTTTTGTTTGAGCGATATGATGCTGAAGATGGTTACGGAAGGAATTTGAGTTAGTTTTTCTCTGAATCATAATGACAAGGAACAAAGAATTACAAGGGGAACAATGAATGCACCGCTATTAATCAAGAATTACCGATATCAAAAAGCGGCAATTCTTGAATACTGAGCAGTAACTTTTTGTGCTTTGTGTTGTGAATGGGAAAATCCTTCCTCTCATCAGGAAGGATTGTGACGTGCGGAACTTGTGTGCAGATGTTATTGATAAAACAGCGATCGCAAAACGAATCTGCTCAACAACTAGCTTCAGTATCAGCCCATTAAACGATTGCTACTATCAAAAAACGGCAATTTCTCTTCGCCAATTCGATCATTAACAGATTCTGGGGTTGAGGGAAGCCAAAACCAGTAATAGTAATTCGTCTGCCCTGCGAGAAATCAAGGCTCACAGCGATTCAAAATTGCTTATGTCAGTGCCATTTATTGGTAAATCCTTTTAATACTGCTAGTATTTCAGCATCAGAGCTTTAACTTTCGCAGTACCCTGAGAGTGTTCTTCTCCAGATGAGCAAACTGCCTGCTGGCGACCTTCGCATTGATAGAAATCTAACGAAAGACGTTCTGGATAGGTACGGACAGTGACATAATTCCCAATCATTATTCCTGATCATTCCTGATTTATTTTTTGTCAAGATGATAGTGCAAAACCAAACAGCTCAGAACCAAACAGCTCAACCTCAACGTTCTGCAGGTTTAAAGGCGATCGTTGTCTACAAAGGGTTGGTGGTGCTTGCGTTGATTGTGATTAGCTTAATCTCAGGATTGAGCTGGAGACATTACGATGCATTAGTCCTTCTGGCTCAAGAGAATTTTGTAGATGGCGAATTTGCGTTCAGTGATTGGTTTCTCAAGACCGTACTTCACAGGCAAGTTCCAGAACTACGGTTGGTTGCTCGCATCGCCGGAATTTATGCGATCGGGATGGGTATTGCAACGATCGGTTTGTGGTATGCCAAAAAATGGGCAAACCCCTTGATGATTCTTCTGGTTGGGTTGCCGCTTCCTGTAGAAGTTCAGGAGTTGCTCCACGAGCGATCCTGGCAACGGCTAATCATTTTTCTGCTCAATCTAGCGGTATTTAGCTATCTGGTAAAACACCAGATTTCCCAGGAAACCGCTTAATGGTTAGGAGCTGAGCTACTCCTCTACAGGCTGCCTTTTCGCTACTTTATGTTGCAAATAATCGCACAGCATCTCATGGGCTTCAGCTTTTTTTTCGTACTCGATCGCCAGCCAGCGATAGTGCGTGAAGTGCTCTCGGTGCTGTTCAGCCTGCAACAGATGGTATCTAACTTTCAGCTCGTAGTGCAGGTGTAGTGCGCCTTCAGGATCAGTCTCCAGCTTCAACTTGTATCGCTGTGATATTAGCCAATGGCTATCGGATATTCGAGCATGACTGGTGGCTCGCGTTCTATAACTGACAGCTTGCAAATTCTGCTGAACTACGTGTAATTCGTGCAGTTTGAGCTTGGCTTTAAGCTGCTCAACCTCAACTCTGGAACATAGCGTTTGTAACTTGGCGGGCATATTTCGTCGGTTAGTGAAGCAGCGTTAAACCCATTATAGGCAGGTCGCAATTCAGACAGTCAAGGCGTGATTCTGTATACTGCCTCCTCTCTCCACGTTACGTTGGTAATATCGTAAAGTCTCAGAGGGCCGTTCACCAAACATCTTTCGATAATCTTGGGCAAATTGTCCCATGTGCCAGAACCCGTACTGAATGGCGATATCGGTCACGGTTGTCTGGTTCTGATCGGGTGCCTTTAACTGGCGACGTACTTGCTTCAGGCGTTGAGTTTTAAGGTAAGTCATGGGAGACATACCCAAGCATTCTTGAAAGGCATAGCGGAGGGTACGTTGACTGACATAAAGTTTTTCGCACAGCTCTTGAATGGTTCAGGGATAACTCAAGTTTTCACCTATCATCTGCTCCGCCTGCTGTATGAGTTGATGATAGTGGCTTTGATGAAGAGCAGAAATGTTAGCTTGAGGTGTAAGAAGCTCTGGCATGAGTGGAAATACCCTTTTGCCGAATAAATGTCTAAATGTCTCAATGAATGCTTGGATTGAAGCCGATCGTGCCTGTCTGCTGTACCAGGGATACTTAGCTGGTATTGAACCGATCGAATCCTACGGCTTGTAATTATTTATGCCTGGAATGCAGACAGCAGTCCTTGAAAGTTTTAGATGAACTGTCCAGATAAAGTCCAGATAAAAATGGAGCGAGAGAAAAATTAATGGTTTGATATAAAGAGAGTTGCATAGGGGGTAATGCCAGGGGGAGGCTAAACAAGATCAGCAACGCGAACGATTGTTGATGCGCCAGCCCTCATACCTTGTCATCTTTCACCCTATGTCAGTGGCGAACATAAAAATAGAATGGGATAACTTAAGGAATAAGATTAGCCTTACAAAAAGCAACAAAGTGGACAGCGAACCCACTTTCAGCGATGTCTATCCACTGGATATCTATCCACTGATTGTTGTATCCAGTCTCGGTTGGTTCCATCTGGAGTAAGCGATCTCCAGTCCAACTGACATCAACACATAGATGGCGATCGTGGGAAGGATGGCAACATTCGGTAGGTTCGTAGCGGCGATAAAGAGGGCGAGGGCGATGTTGTGGGTTGTCAGCGTCAGTGCCAGCAGGGTGCGCGTCGCAATTTCTCTTCCCCCAAGCCAATGCCCGATCCAGAGAGATAGGAGTGCTAATAAGCCGATCGCCGCAATAGAGCGCATACCCACCTGGAGCAAAATATTAAACTGTTGTCCCAATGCCCAAATCAGTAGAGCATAAAGCAATCCAGCAGTCATTGTCATCAGTCGTTTCGTGTTCCTTTCTAGCAGTGCTAAATGGAACTGCTGTAATGTGATGCCAATGACCAGGGGCAGCAACTGGAATACAAGGAGCTGTTGAGCTACCGCCAGTGGAGCAATTCTGACATCGGCTGGCATAAACTCATTGACGATCGCCAGGGTGATTGGCACAGTCACGATCGCCAGGAAAGCCGTTGTCGTTTGCAGTGCGCCTGCGTATAAATGCCCCTTAAATGTTTTGACAAAATAGTGCCACGGGAGTGACGTACCCGGAGAAATGCTCACGATCACCAATCCCACTTTGGCTTCCACAGGCAAGTTCATCCCAACCCCAATCGCGATCGCCAGAATCGGCGTAGCCACACTGATTCCCCAAATGGCTCGGTTTAGTAACCCCGGTCTTTGCCAAAGGCACATCACCTGCTTGAGATTGACCGTGAGGCCTAATGACAATAGGAGTAAAAATAGCGTCAGCTTTGTCAGACAGATGAAGAATGGAGAAGTGAAATCTGACATGGCGAAGATTAATCGTCGCGTTGGCATCGATTTGAAATGGGTTGAAACCTTTGCAACTTTGGGATTCAGTCCGTTTCAACAGACTTCAGCTCTTAACCCCGAATTCATTCGAGGGCGAATGACCAGGAAAGCTGCAAGATCGACGTTCAACTATTTCACCTACTCACGATTCAGCGGCAAATACTTGCAGAACAAATCCCTTGCTCAAACAGAGCAAATGTTTTAATGTTCCAAGGACATTTCCTCAATCGATAGTATTACATCAGGTACTTCAATAAAGAGTTGAAGTTAGGGAAATAATATGAAGATCAGGGAATAACTTTAGGGGGATGCGGCAAAATAACATACCCGTTGGGGGCGCACAGCAGGGGAGCATGTCACTTTTGTAGCCCTCACCCTAAATTCCTATCCCAAAGGGATAGGGACTTCCGATCCCCTTCTCCCCAGGGAGAAGAGGGGCTGGGGGATGAGGATAAACTTTCAAAGGGACATGCTCCCCACAGCAGTGCACCCTTGCAGCCGATTTTTTCAAAAGTTGGGATGCCCTTTGATTGCAGATCCCTGAGGTGAACCTTAGTCCAGATTCTCTTCAGTACAGATTCTCTTCTGATTGAGACTCACAACATAATTGCCGAAAAAAGATATTAATTTTCTGATAAGGGTTGTAAAGACTTTTGCATCTTCATGCTGTTTACCTTACAGTGGAGGTGTTGTAAGTTAAGATAAGCTCAGCTTAACAAATTGATTATTTTATTAAATAAGGTTAATACTTCCCTGGAGGTGTAACCCTGCTATGATTCAGTCCTATCACTGTTCGGCGCGTTTCGTTTATAGTTTAGCTCCTTGAGATCGATCGAGTTTGATATTGCTTTAATGCATAAACTATTAATATTTTTTATTGAATGTCTCTTAATTCGCCTAAGCGCAATCGAGGATTCATCCTGAGTCTGCAAGGATGGGAAAAGCTCCAGGCTCGCCGGAATCAGATTGAGAAAGACACAGGTCACAAGTTGTCTCAACAGGCATTAATTCGGCAAATTCAGCTCATTGATGCTCAAGGGCTGCATCCCATTACCCTGAGAAAAATTATGGGTCGGCAGGTGGGGGTAGACGAACGATCGCTCCGTCTAGTTTTCCAGGCAATGAAACTGGAGCTGGCCCCGCTCGATTACAAGCTGGCTTCCTTGAAGGAAGAAATTGAGCCAGACCAACCGATCCAGGCTACGCCATTGCCGCTCGCTCAGTCATTACCGATCGCTCCAGCGGCAACGGTTCCTGATTTTCCGGGGGGAACGATCCCACTCGAGTCTCCATTTTATATTGAATCCGAACGGCAGCTCACAAGTGCCTATCAGGAGATCAGCCGTCCTGGGGGGTTGGTGCGGATTAAAGCACCTCAGAAGTCGGGAAAAAGTTCATTTGCCCTGCGATTACAGCACCATGCCGAAACGCTGGGGTATAAAACCTTACGGGTTGATTTTCAGCAAGCGGATGAGGAGCTTTTCTCTAGTTTCGATCGCTTCCTGCGCTGGTTCTGTACCACCCTCAGCTATCAACTGGACTTGCCCTCTACTATTCAGGAACACTGGAATGAGGAGGCAGGGAGTAAGGTAAGCTGTACGATTTACTTGCAAAAAGTACTGCTGAAGCCGCTTCCGTCGCCCGTTGTGCTGGTACTTAACGAGGTCAATCGCCTGTTCGAGTATCCGGTGATTTATCAAGAATTCTTACCCCTGCTGCGATCGTGGTATCAGGAAGCAAAGTGTCACCCCGTTCTGCAAAAACTACGCTTTGTGCTGATCTACTCCACAGAAATCTATGTTTCCCTGCATCTCAATCAATCCCCCTTTAATATTGGATTGCCGGTTGAGCTGCGAGATTTAACCCTGGAGGAGATCCAGAGGCTAGCTATCCTCTACGAACTGCCAGAAGCGGTTGCTCTGCCGCTCAGAGATCTGGTTGGAGGTCGCTCTTACCTGATTCAGTTAGGGCTGTATTACCTGTCGCATCATGCCATCAGCCTGGAGCAATTCGTGGATGAAGCTGCAACGCCTAGCGGAATTTACGTGAATCACCTGAATGAGTGTCTAGCGACTCTTCAGCAAGATCCGGAACTGACCGAGGCGTTTAAACAGGTTTTGGAAAACAAAAATCCAGTCCCGCTCAATCCGATCGTTGCCTACAAGTTAGAGCGGTTGGGGTTGATTAAGCTGGATGGCTACAACGCAATGCCAAGCTGTAAACTGTATCAGCAGTTTTTTGCAGCCGTTCTCTGTCAGTTAGCTCCATTTCAGGGACAAAAGGCTTCATCTGATTCCAGTTCCACTGTTTACTCTGCTACGGTCTATCAATTCCATGCCAAATGATCTGTATCAGGTGGGTGGAGGGTTGAGTGCTGATGCGTCAACCTACGTCGTCCGTCAAGCGGATACGGAACTGATTACAGCGTTATTGGCAGGGAAATTTTGCTATGTTTTTAACTCCCGGCAAACGGGTAAGTCCTCTCTGTTGTTTCGTGCCCGGTACCTACTGACGCAGAAAGGATTTCAGACGGCATTTCTGGATATGACCCGGATTGGGGGCGAGGGACTTTCCTCCCACCAATGGTACAACGGCATCCTGTGGGATCTCTGGCGTAGCTTTGATCTGGAAGCTGATCTCGCCTCCTGGCAACAACAGGTTAGCCATCTTTCCACGACGCAACAGCTGAGCCTGTTTATTGAAGATATTCTTTTGCCGGCCTTCCCCGATCGCCCACTCTGCATTTTTATCGATGAAATCGACAGTATTCTCAGCTTAGATTTTACCGTTGATGATTTCTTTGCCTTCATTCGGTTTTGCTACAATCAGCGATCGGTCAATCCCAGCCTGCGTCGCCTCAATTTTGCCCTGTTTGGCGTGACCACTCCCTCTGATTTGATTCAAGACCGATACCGCACCCCCTTTAATATTGGTTGCGGCATTGATTTAAGAGGGTTCCAGTTCGAGGAAATTGATCCACTGGTGCAACCGCTGATTGGATTAGTTAAAGACCCCCACTCAACGCTAAAGCGAATTCTGTACTGGACGGGCGGACAACCCTTTTTAACCCAGAAATTATGCCAGCTCGTAGCACAAAGTAGAATTCAGACTGTTGGAGCACTAGACAGTTCAGATGAAGACCTGATTGATCAACTGGTTTACGCATCCATCATCCAGAATTGGGAAGCCCAGGATAATCCAGAGCATTTGCGAACCATTCGCGATCGAATTATGCGCCATGAGTCTGGAGCGGGGAGGATGCTGACCATCTATCAGCGCATTTTGCAATCTGCTCCCGTTAAAGCGAACGATAGTCGTGAACAACTGAAACTGCTGCTATCCGGATTAGTAATTCAACAGGACGGATCGCTCAAGGTTAAATGCCCCATTTATCAAGAGATTTTTAACCTGAGCTGGGTTGAGCAAAACCTGGCAGATTTACACCCCTACTCTCAATCCTTTGATGCCTGGATCGCATCGGGTCGGACTGATACATCGCGTTTACTGCGAGGGCAAGCATTAGAAGATGCGTTGCGGTGGGCAAAAAACAAAAGCCTGAGCGACTTAGATTATCAGTTTTTATCTGCCAGTCAGGAAGAAGAGCAGTTAGCAGCTCGTCTGCGGCTAGAGGCTGCGATCGCCCAGGAAACCAAAACCCGTCTGACACTAGAGAAGCGGAACTCGCGTCAGCAAAGCTTGATTTTGTCGATCGTCAGTGTGGCTCTGCTATTTTTGCTGGGTTTAGGTGCAGCACTCCTGTTACAATACCGAAAATTATTCGAGCAACAGGTGCAACTCCAGCAGAGCGAAGTCTCAGCGATCGTCAGCTTGTCCTCTGCCCTGTTTACCTCTGAACAGCGATTAGATGCACTGGTAGAAGCGGTGAAAGCTCAAATCAGGCTGCAAAGTTTAAGCCCGATTGACCCAACCCTCGCCCAGCAAACTCAATTCGTCTTGCAACAGGCGGTATACGGTGCGCTGGAATCCAACCGCTTCTCCGGCTTTCAGGGTGGCGTAAATGATGTGGCTTACAGCCCGGATGGACAGCGAATTTTGCTGGCTCAGCTCAATGGCACCCTACAGATTCGCCAACCCGACGGCACGATCGTCGCAACGCTGCAAAGCAATCAGGGACGGGCATGGGGAGTTGACTTTAGCCCTGATGGCAGCCAGTGGGTTTCAACCGGACTAACCGATGAAATCAAACTCTGGAGTCCAGACGGCAGGTTAATTAGAACCCTAACAGCCCACAAGGGGGGAAGCTGGCGCGCCATTTTCAGCCCCGATGGTTCAATGATTGCTTCCTGTGGAGCCGATCAGACCGTCAAATTATGGACTCAGGACGGCAAGCTGTTGAGAAGTTTTCCCTATGATGGGCTGGTATTTGCTGGAGCGTTCAGCCCCGATGGGCAAACCCTGGCTACCGGCGGAGCGGATAACAATATTTGGTTATGGCGGCTAGATGGCACCTTATTCAAGACCTTAACGGGTCATCGCAGCACCGTTACCAGTATCGCCTATAGCCCGGATGGAACTGAGTTTGTCTCTTCTAGCGAAGATGGCACCCTCAAGATGTGGCGGGCGGATGGCACCCTCCTGAAAACCTTAACGGATCACGCAGATGCCACCCTCGATGTGACATTCAGTCCAGATGGACAAACCTTCGCCTCTAGCAGTCGTGACAACACCCTGAAGCTCTGGCAGCGGGATGGTACTTTGCTCGTTACCCTTCAGGGGCACGAGGGGGAATTGCGTGGCATTGCCTTTAGCCCCGATGGTTCAACCCTCGCCTCCACCAGCCTGGATAACACCGTCAGGTTTTGGAAGCCCCAGGGGATAGATGCGATCAACATCCTGCGTCAGGGGAGTGAGGTGACAGGGTTAGACGTTAGCCCGGATGATCAAGAAATTGCGACGGGCGATCGCCAGGGCAACCTGAAACTCTGGGATCGCAACGGCAAGCTCCTGAAAACCATTGCAGCGCATCAGGGCGTGGTCAAGCGCATTGCCTACAGCCCCGATGGTCATACCATTGCCACCGCCAGTTGGGACTTCACCGTCAAACTTTGGAGCCGAGACGGGGTTTTGCGTCAGACTTTAACTGGACACACGGCAAAAGTAGAGGATGTGGCCTTTAGCCCCGATGGTGAAACGATCGTCTCTGTCGCCTGGGATGGAACGCTGAAGTACTGGAATCAGGACGGAATCTTGATCAGAAGCATCACTGCCTGTTCTAACTCCGTCAATTCACTGGACTATAGCCCCGATGGACAAACCATTGCCTTTGGCTGCGGTGATTCCACGATTAAATTTGTGGATCAAGCAGGACAGTTACAACACACCCTGAAGGGGCATACCGCTGCTCCGAGCAGTTTGGCGTTTAACGCAGATGGGACGTTACTCGTTTCTGCCTCTAATGATGGTACCGCGAGAGTTTGGCAGCGAGATGGCACGTTGCTGACCACCTTTACCGGACATCAAGCAGCCGTTTTGAATGCCAAGTTTAGCCCGAATGGACACCTGATCGCATCTTCCTCGAACGATCGCACTATCCAATTCTGGAAACTGGATGGAACGCTAATCTCAACCATTAATGGACACAGAGGCTCGGTTGGTGGACTCGCCTTTACAAAAGACGGAAAGCAGATCATTTCAGCCAGTATTGATCAGACTACCCTGATCTGGGATCTCGATTCTGTGACTCATCCAGAAACCCTTTTACCCGTAGCGTGTGAGTGGCTCAGAAATTACTTAACCACAAATGAAAAGTTGTCGGATGGCGATCGCAGAATCTGTAATTCTATCCCTAATGCCACATCCCTATCTCGATAGAAACCAGGTGGCGACGGCTTGCGCCACAATAATCCAGCGTGCTCTGCTCAGTAATCCAATGAACAGCACTGCCCCCACGCCTAACCGAAATCCTGTGTTCGGAAAAGGCAGGCACGATGCCTGCCCCATACTGATCTGGCTAGAAAGTGAGCTTCAAATCACTGTGGGATTGGGTGTACTCTGGCACGTCCACCTTCACAGCAGGAGCTTTCCAAATGTGTTGGAGGTAATCCTGAATCGATCGATCGCTGGAGAATTTGCCCATGCGTGCCACGTTTAAGATCGACATGCGAGTCCAATAATCTGAATCGCGATAGGCTTGACTCACCCGCTCCTGACATTCGACGTAGGACTGGTAATCCGCCAGCAGCAGATATTCATCCCGGTACAGCAGCGAATCCAGTAACGGCTTAAACAGATTCGGATCACCGTGGGAGAAGAAGCCAGAGGCGAGGCGATCGATCACCAGCTTCAGTTCAGGATTGCTGTTGTAGTAATCCCAGGGATTGTAACCGGATGCTTTTTTCGCCAGTACTTCTTCTGCCGTCAACCCAAAGAGGAAGAAGTTATCAACGCCGACAGCCTCACGAATTTCAATGTTCGCACCGTCGAGTGTACCAATGGTCAATGCACCGTTCATTGAAAACTTCATGTTGCCAGTCCCAGAGGCTTCCTTCCCGGCAGTAGAAATCTGTTCCGATAAATCCGCAGCCGGATACACGCGCTGAGCAAACTTGACGTTGTAATCTTTCAGAAACACCACTTTAATTCGATCGCGCACATCGGGATCGTTGTTCACCACATCGGCGATCGAGTTAATCAATTTAATCATCAACTTTGCCATGTAGTAACCGGGTGCGGCTTTACCCCCAAACAGGAAGGTGCGGGGGGTTATATCCAGATCTGGATCGGCTTTGAGCCGGTTGTAGAGGGTAACGATATAGAGCGCATTCAGATGTTGCCGTTTATATTCGTGAATGCGTTTGGCTTGAATGTCAAACAGCGAATTCGGATTAACGTCAATGCTGTAGTGGGTACGGATATGATCGGCTAGATCTTGTTTTACTGCTTGCTTCACTTGACGGAAATCGTGGCGGAAGTTGGCATCATGGACGAAGTCTTCCAATTTCCGGAGTTCGTCCAGACGTTTGATCCAGCCATCCCCAATCTTGTTCGTAATCAGGTTAGCCAGGCGAGGATTGCTTAAGAGCATGAACCGACGCGGTGTCACCCCATTCGTAACGTTAGTGAACTTCTCTGGATACATCTCGTAGAAGTCGTGCAGCGTCGTCTGTTTCAGCAGTTCACTATGCAACTCAGCCACCCCATTGATAGCAAAACTACCAACACAGGCTAGATTTGCCATCCGCACATACCGCTCACCGCTCTCATCAATAATGGACATGCGCCGGAGGCGATCGCCATCATCAGGGAATTTGATGCGAACTTCATCGAGGAAACGACAATTGATTTCGTAAATGATTTCCAGGTGACGGGGTAGGAGACTGGCAAACATAGCCAGAGGCCAGCGTTCCAGCGCTTCCGGTAAAAGCGTATGGTTGGTGTAGGCAAAGGTTCTCGTGGTAATATTCCAAGCTCGATCCCACTCAAAGCCATACTCATCCAGCAACAGCCGCATCAATTCCGCTACCCCGATCGTGGGGTGGGTGTCATTCAACTGAATCGCATAGTGTTCATGGAACCGTTCCAGCGTCAGATTTTGGATCTGCATTATCCGAATCATATCCTGCAACGAACAGGAGACAAAGAAGTACTGCTGTTCTAATCGCAGTTGCTTCCCTTGATGGGATTCATCATTGGGATAGAGAACTTTCGTGATGTTTTCGCACTCGCTCTTGGCGTGAACGGCTCCAAAATAGTCTCCCTTATTGAACGCTTCAAAATCAAAGGATTCTGGTGCTTCTGCTTTCCACAACCGCAGGGTGTTGGCGGTATTCGTCTGAAAGCCCAGAATGGGTGTGTCGTAAGGAACGCCCTTCATCACTTTAAAGGGAACCCACCGGATGCGATAGCGTCCATGTTCATCGGTATACACTTCGGTACGACCGCCAAACTTGACCTCTAGTGCTGCCTCCGGACGGGCCACCTCCCAGGGATTGCCATACTGCAACCACAAATCTGTAATCTCCACCTGCCACCCGTCCTTGATTTCCTGGTCAAAGATGCCGAATTGGTAGCGAATGCCGTAGCCGATCGCCGGAATTTCCAGCGTGGCCAGCGAATCAATATAGCAAGCCGCCAGCCGCCCCAAACCGCCATTCCCCAATCCGGGTTCTTCTTCCTGTTCCAGCAGGTCGGTCAGGTTCAGCCCAAGTTCCTCCATCGCCTGCTTCACGACGTTGTACAGCCCCAGGTTAATCAGGTTATTCCCCAGATGGGGCCCCAGCAGAAACTCGGCAGACAGATAAGCGACGGTACGTGGGGCCTTCTCTAAATAGGTCTGGGTCGTCCGCAGCCAGCGGTTGAGCAGGCGATCGCGCACGGTGTAGGCTAAAGCCATGTAATAGTCGTTCTTCGTAGCAATTCTGGGAAACTTCGCCTGAATGTAGAACAGGTTATCCAGGAAGGCTCGCTTCAGGGTTTCGATATCAATCCCCGTGCGATCGTCTTCGATTTGAATGTTGTTGGGAACAATGCTGACCATAACTGTAATCTCCTAGTAGCTGTGGATAGGGAATGGGGTAGTTGGTAATGGGGAGTCGGGAGTCGGGAGTCGGGAGTTGGGAGTCGGTAATAGAAAAATGATGATCAATCACCCATTACCCATTACCCATTACCCATTACCTTGTTAAACACCCGCTTTTGTCGGTGCTGGAGCTTGATAAGCAACTTCGTTCTTTAAGGGTTGCCCCTGCTCAAATTCCGTGATGTTGGATAAGGTCGTTGTGGCGATATTTTCTAGAGCATCGCGGGTAAAGAAGGCTTGATGGGCAGTGATCATCACGTTGGGAAAGGATTGCAGCAATTGGAAGGTATCGTCCTGGATGACGGTGTCAGACAAATCTTGAAAGAACAGTTCATCTTCCTGTTCGTAAACATCAATGCCCAAATAGCCAATTTTTCCTGATTTAATTCCCTGGATGACCGCAAGCGTATCAATCAATCCACCCCGACTGGTGTTAATAAGCATCATCCCTGGTTTCATCTGAGCGATCGTTTCGGCGTTGATCAGATGATGGGTTTCGGACAACAACGGACAATGCAGTGAGATGATATCGGAGTTGGCTAAAAGCTCTGAAAGCGGAACATACCGGGCATTGGCGATCGCTTCAAATTGCGGATTTGGATAAGCATCGTAGCCCAACAATGAACAGCCCAGACCCTGGATGATTTGGGCAAATACCATCCCGATTTTGCCTGTACCCACGACACCAACCGTGCAGCCATGCAGGTCAAATCCCAGCAAGCCTTCCAGGGAGAAATTATCGTCCCGTACCCGGTTATAGGCTCTGTAGAGTTTACGATTCAGTGCCAATATCAGGGCAAGGGCGTGTTCGGCAACAGCATAGGGAGAATAAGCGGGGACGCGCACAACTTTGATGCCGAGTTCACTGGCTCGCTCGAGATCAACGGTATTAAACCCAGCGGAGCGTAACGCGATCAAGTGAGTTCCCTGAGAGGCGAGTATATCAAGGGTTGCTGCATCTGCAATGTCGTTGACAAACATGCACACGGCTGGAAATTCCGCAGCTAAAACGGCGGTTTTGGCATTGAGCTGGACATCAAAAAAGGTCAGTTCGTGATTGTAGTTAACATTGACCTCTTCAAAGGATTGGCGATCGTAGGACTTGGTGCTAAAGAATGCGACTTTCATAGGATAAACTCCACATCAGTATCTCGATCCGCATCCTGTTACTTAAGCGAAACCAGCAAGCTGGACGGTTTGGTGCGATCGCCCTCCAAGGCAATTCCCCGCTGATTGGCTGCCAGGTGGCGCACAATTTTGTAAACAGTTTCAACGTGATCAGATGCACCTGCTTTTTCCGCCAATGCTGCCAATCCCAGGGCAGAGGGGGCGCGATCGGGGTCACGCAACCAGTAATGCCCCACCATGCGGTTTTCGTCCGGGTTGGCGATCGCTCCTGCCTCCAGTGCTTCCATATCTTTGAAAGCTTTCTCAAACTTCAGCTTCAAGGTATTAACCAGGGCATCATCAAAGCGCATCCGGCTGATGTCCAGATACAAATCCAGACCGTCGTGGTAGTAGAGCCAGTCTTCGTAGCGTTGCCAAAGTTCACTGGCGTTCATATAAACCTCTTTTTGAATAATCAGCAATACAGCGCGAACTACTGGAACCCAATGTGAGCGATCGCCCCCAGATATTCGTAGTAGGTGATTTGTCCATCTCCATCGCGATCGATTTTGCGAAGGATAGCTTCAATCTGGGTGGTGTTGAGGGGTAAAACCAACTGATCAGCAATATTGATTGCTTCTTCCAGCGAAAGTAACCCATTCCGGTCAAGATCCAATTCTTGGAACCGTTTGAGGATATGGAAGTTTGGCTCCAGTACAGCAACGAACTCTTCAAACTCAACGCATCCATCCTGATCGGTATCTGCCGCAACGAACTTGTCGATCAGGCGAGCTTTCTCCTTCGCCAGCGCAAAGTTGAGGTATTCCTCCAATTCGATTTTGCCGTCCTCGTTGGAGTCGAGGCGAACAAATGCTTCGATCAGTGACGACAGCTTTTCCTCAGGAAATAAGGCTTTTATGTCCTCAGATACTTCAAACTTTAATTTGCCGATGGTCATACATCTAAACCTCCCGTTCAGAATTGCGAGAACACGCGATTGTCACCTCGGTTTAATAGGTTGACAGCAGCATGGTTAAGCCACAGGCTGCTTTAACTTCAATGCTGATAATCCTGCATACTACTTCCAGCATTTTTGCTCGATCGCACCTTGGACAGTGGCATCCATGCGGTTGAGGGCAGTGGCGATCGTCTCATTCACGTTCTTAACCGCTCTCATGAATGAACTGGAGCATCCCGTAGTCCTATCATTTCAAACAACTGGAAACTACGTAAAGAGGTGCAGGATACACCCACACCTCTTCTTAAGCATGAATTAATATGGCCATGTCCAGTGACTGATTTCATCCCTGTCTGTGCCCTGTTCATAGGCATAGGCGCAGTGATTGATAATGGCGTTCTTCATCCGTTCCCGGACATGGGCACCCCTGGAGCCGAGCGTAGGAACGCGATCGATCACATCGATGACTAGATTAAATCGATCGATCTGGTTATTGATTGCCAGTTCCAACGGTGTGTTGATATTGCCCTTCTCCTTGTAACCCCGCACATGAATGCGATCTTGATTGGAACGGCGATAACACAGCTTGTGAATCAACCAGGGATAGCCGTGGAAGTTGAACATCACAGGCTTATCCGGGGTAAACAGCGTGTCAAACTCACGGTTGGATAAACCATGCGGATGCTCGGCATCGGGCTGCAGTGTCATTAGATCCACCACATTGATGAATCGCACCTTCAACTCCGGAAACTCTTCCCGCAGAATGGCTGTTGCTGCCAATGCCTCTTTAGTGGGAATGTCTCCACAGCAAGCCATGACCAGATCGGGTTCATCCGGTTCTGTCCCACAATCATCGTTGCTGGCCCAGTCCCAGATGCCAATTCCCTTCGTGCAGTGCTGAATCGCCTCTTCCATATTGAGGTACTGCAAGTGCAGCTGTTTATCTGAGACGATGATATTGGTGTAGTCAGTGCTGCGTAAGCAATGATCGGCCACCGAGAGCAGACAGTTGGCATCCGGCGGGAAATAGATGCGAACCACTTCCGCACTCTTGTTCGTCACCAGATCCACGAATCCCGGATCTTGGTGAGAGAAGCCGTTGTGATCTTGCCGCCACACCGTAGAGGAAAGCAGCACATTCCAGGATGAAACCGGAGCACGCCACGGAATCTCACGCTTGCTGATGTCCAACCACTTGGCGTGTTGGTTAAACATGGAATCAATCACATGGGCAAAGGCTTCATAGGTGTGGAAGAAGCCGTGTCGCCCGGAGAGCAGGTAGCCCTCCATGCAGCCCAGCAGCGTGTGTTCACTCAGCATCTCCATCACCCGGCCATCGGTAGACAGTTCGCTGCCATCAGCATCCTCTGGCCTGATTTCTGCCAGCCACACCTTCTTGCTGACCTCATAGACCGCTTGCAGTCGGTTTGATGCCGTTTCATCAGGGCCAAACATGCGGAAGTTGGTCATGTTGTTTTTCATGATGTCCCGCAGAAATGCCCCCAAGGGGCGCGTGTTTTCGGCTTCGACCTGAGCCGGTTGCGGCACATTCACAGCATAGTTCCGAAAATCGGGCATATTTAACTGCCGACGCAGCAAGCCACCATTGGCGATCGGGTTGGCTCCCATACGACGGGTGCCGGTTGGAGGCAGTTCCTTCAGGGCGGGAATCAACGTACCGTTGTCATCAAATAACTCTTCCGGCTTGTAGCTCCGCAGCCAATCTTCCAGAATTTGCATGTGTCCAGGGTTATTGTGCATCCCCGACAACGGCACCTGGTGCGATCGCCAGAAGTCCTCGGTTTTATGCCCATCCACAGAGGCAGGCCCCGTCCAGCCCTTGGGCGATCGCAGCACGATCATTGGCCACTTGGGACGTTTTGACACCCCATTAGTCCGGGCTTCCTGCTGAATCTCTTTGATTTCGGCAACTACCGTGTCCAGCGTTGCTGCCATCAGTTGGTGCATAGTTTCTGGATCGCTACCTTCGACAAAGTAGGGCTTGTAGCCATACCCTTTGAACAAATCCTCCAGTTCGTCGTGATCAATCCGCGCCAGAATCGTCGGGTTGGCGATCTTATACCCGTTCAGGTGCAGAATCGGCAACACTGCCCCATCCCTTGCCGGATTGAGGAACTTGTTCGTATGCCATGCAGTTGCTAAAGGCCCCGTCTCGGCTTCTCCGTCTCCCACCACACAGGCAACGATCGTCTCTGGGTTATCAAAGGCAATCCCATAGGCATGAGACAGGCTATAGCCCAGTTCCCCGCCTTCATGAATGGAACCCGGTGTTTCGGGGGTGCAATGGCTACCAATACCGCCCGGAAAAGAAAACTGCTTGAAGAACTTCTTCAACCCCTCGGCATCTTCGCTTTTGTCGGGGTAAACCTCTGAATAGCTTCCCTCTAGGTAGACCGGAGCCAGCACGCCAGGCGCACCGTGTCCCGGCCCGGCGACATAGATCACGCTCTGGTCATGTTTTTTAATAATCCGATTGAGATGGGTATAGATAAAGCTAAGACCAGGACTGGTGCCCCAATGTCCCAGCAACCGCTGCTTCACATGCTCAGGCTTGAGGGGTTCCTTTAAAAGGGGATTGTCTCTAAGATAAATCATGCCCACTGCCAGATAGTTACAGGCACGCCAGAAGGCATGCATCTTGTGCAGTTCTTCATCTGAAAGTGGTTTTGTTTGTAGAGGTGTGGCTACAACCATAATTAAGAATTTCCTGCATCTATTTTTGATTGATCAAACAACTTTGCTTGTCCTGGCTAAATCTGTACAAAAAGTTTCTTTTCGCTTTAGCCCTGAGGGATCTGCAATAAAATGGCATCCAATCTTTGAAGAAATCTGCTGTAAGGGCACACTGCTGTACGCCTCCTACCGGGTACGTTATTTTCCGCCTACCCCGAAGCCGTGGAACATTGAGTTAGCTACCTTGTGATGATGAAGGAAGCTAACAGTCTGATCTATCAAAAAACGGCAAGATTTGAACTCAAAATCGTCCCTTTAGTACAGTTAAAAGAGCACGATCGAAAGATAAACTTAAGAAATTTAGAAGATAAGGTTAAGAAGGTCAGAAGACAAGGTTAAGAAAGCAGGAGAGAGACTTAAGCGTTATTTCAGTACAGAAAATGCGTGAAGGAATAAAAATTTAGTTACTTTAATCGGGGTTTTGCAGCGTGAGCGTGTACGCTCCTCCACCGCCTGCCGTGGCACTCGTAACCAGAATATTGTAAGTTCCAGTCATTGGCAAATTCATGCGAATTAAGGCATTCGCCACATCAGCCTGTTCAGGTTGTTGAGCAATAATTTCCCCATTAGGAGCGAGCAGAACCACCACAGGATTAATCAGTAAGGAACCCGTTTGTAACTGACCGGGAGTTCGACTTCTAGACGAGCCTCCCACCAAATTGATGCGCACCAACTGCCCTTCTTCTCCTTCAAAGCGATAGATCGAAAATCGTCTGCCTGCATGGCGAAGGCTGCTCACATTCAATGCACCATTAACCCTGTCACCATACTCCAAGGTTGAGGCATTGGACAGGTGATCAGCACCGGGAAGTTCCTCGGTTGTCAGTTGGGCTTGCGCGAGTCTAATTTCGTTGGGATGAATCTGACTTGCCCAGGCTGAAGGGACGATCGCATAGCTCGACAGCACCAAACTGGCTCCCAGGATGAAACGAGCAGCACCTGGATAGAATTTGATAGAACTGGAACTTGAACGAAACATTGGTCGCATCACCATTTTGTCACCCTATTTCTAAACATCAGTTGCCTCTGCCTCGATCGCATCCATTGCTCAACAATCGCTCCCAGGGCTGTTTTCGGGAACAGAGACAGCAACGGACGCAAAAACAGCACCAGCAGCAGCAGCACGCTAAAGACAACTATAGAGTTATTCATCGTAGTAGAGGTGAACGACGAGTGCTATCAAGAAACGGCAAATTTTTTCAGCTAAAGTGCATTTCTGGTGGGAAACCCATTTGGCTCACAAAGTCTGGAATCCGTTAGGAGATAGAGTCAGTCATTTAGGTCATCTACATGAGGAATTCATTTCCTACATTGATTAAGACTTTCAATAGCTGTACTGCCTCTATTTAACAGCCACTTAATTCAGCCCGTCACAAATCGATAAGATTCATTCTGGCAAAAATCGAGGTTTTCGAGCTATTATAATAGCCAGGCTTACATTACGTCAGAAAAGCCAATTTCAATAAATTAAAACGAACATTTGATAAGCGATTTCCAGAAGAAAGGTAATGCACTTTCTTTTTCGCAAACACTTGCAAATATTCATCAGTTTTTGATGAATTGAGCACAGGAATTTGCTTGGCAAACATGAAGTAAATTGTTGAGCCTGCATTCTATTACTGTTTAAAGTTTTGGAAAACAAGGGGAATTTTATGAAAAATCTATCATTGTTTTTAGTTACTCTTTTAACGATGTCACTGGTTGTTTCTACGGGCAGCGTTCTTGCAGCAGGAGGTGGTTTTTGTCGTTCGGTTCAACCATCATCTGAGGTATGCCAGCAATTTGAAGGTATGAAGAGGTAACAGTTATTGAATATGGTTCCAGGGTAGTTCTTAGGGCGGAGAAGATTCAATTTTTCTAATCTTCTGCACATCTACCGGCAAACCAGACGAAATGATGCTCGCAGCGGTGTTGCACCATGCAATTAAACAATAATTGCTAGCAAACAATCCGTTGCGAGTTTTTGAGTTGCTGGATTAGTAAACCCGACGTACATCATTTGGTTGTGTTCCAAATTGTAAAAGATTAATCTTTGCTGTATAAACCGACCAGACGAGCAATGAAAACCGCCGGATACATTACACCCACCATTCCTTCCAGGTTGGCTAGAACTCTGGCAATTTCACTGGCGGGAGAGATATCTCCATACCCGACTGTGGTGAGCG
This sequence comes from Egbenema bharatensis FJBBOT/2019, assembly GCF_048077055.1. NCBI lineage: Bacteria > Bacillati > Cyanobacteriota > Cyanophyceae > Oculatellales > Oculatellaceae > Egbenema > Egbenema bharatensis. Next base: position 3,300,434 of record NZ_CP182236.1, read on the forward strand.
TTGTGAAACTGAAATGCGCCAGATCGGAGCGACTGATACTTTTTGATGGAGCAGTGAACGAATTTGCATCAAAACTGTAAACAATATTGTACATTTCGAGCCAAAGAAATCCAAACAGAAAGTAGACGCAAATTCCTCCTTTAATCATATCGGCTGTAACTTGTTCAGCGATCGCCAATTCCCGCAAAATCAAGTAGATTGATAGCGCGAAAAATGCCATCAGGATGCCTGTACTGAGAACTTCAAATACTGGACTGAGATGCCGTAAAGCAGAGGTCAAATAGTTTAGAACTTTCAGCACCATTGCTAAAACGAGCAAACCAATATGCAGCCTCAGTGCCCTTTTACTGTGCTGAATTTGGTAGATAACGATGACAATGACTCCCAAAAAAAGGAAAAAAAGAATGACATTGCCGATCGCCCAATCTACTAAAAACGGTGAAGAGAGATACATCAAAATTAAGAGAGTCAGGAGGCGATTGTATTTATCTTCTACCGCACGAATTAGGTCACGTAGTCGCATGGCTCATACCATCTCGAGATCGCAGCTTGTAGGCATTATTTACTCTCCCTCGTTTTCTAGCAGTTCTTTGGCTTTTAGCAAAGATTGCCGGTGTTCTTCGGTCACAGTTGGGTATGCCAGCCCCAATGATTCCAGCGTCATGTAAATCACTGCCCCCACAGCAAGACGGGTAAACCATTTGCGATCGGCAGGAATAACGTACCAGGGTGCCCATTCGGTACTGGTATTGTTAAACACATCTTCATAGGCATTCATGTAGTCATTCCAGAAACCGCGTTCCTTCGCATCATTTTCCGAAAACTTCCAGTTCTTTTCGGGGCGATCAATCCGTTCCAAAAATCGTTTCTTCTGTTCCACTTTCGACACGTTCAAAAAGAACTTCAGCACAATAATACCGTTGTCTACCAGATATTTCTCAAAGTTGTTAATCTGTTCAAATCGCTGCTGCCAGATCTTTTTGGTTTTGGCTTCCGGAGGAAGCTGCTGTCGTTCCATCAAGGCTTCATGAACCCGCACTACCAAAACTTCTTCGTAGTAGGAGCGGTTGAAGATGCCAATCCGTCCTCGCTCTGGTAACGCCTTAAAGTATCGCCACAGATAGTCGTGATCGAGTTCTTCCGCCGAGGGAACTTTGAAGCTGAACACCTGGCATCCCTGCGGATTTAACCCGGACATCACGTGCTTGATCGTGCCATCCTTTCCCGCTGCATCCATTGCCTGGAGGTTAATCAACAGTCCATAGTTGTTCTGAGCATAGAGCTTATCTTGCAACTCTGCCATTCTGCCAATGCCGGTTTGTAGCAGGGCATTAGCATCTTCTTTGGTGATATAGTCTGGCTTGAAACTGGGATTGTAATCTTTCTTAAGCGAAATTTTTCTGCCCGGCGGCACGATGAGAGACTGCAAGAACTCCTCTTTGTCAATTTTTTTTGCCATACCGCTTTCCTTTCTATTTTTCTAAGAATTGTGAATTAAATAACCTGACCACTGTTCTGCGGCTTTGACTGGGCAGGCAAGATGTCCACCCCACAAGAATTTCAGGTTATTCGGTTTGTATTCCTAAGCCGGTTTGCGCTGATTTACCAGAGTCATTCCCGTACATATCCAGGGATTTCGCTGGTTGAAACGGCAAGAATAGTAGTTTAACAATCTATTCCCAATGTTTGCTCCAGTGCCTCCAGAACAATATCTGTCATCATCTGAACGCGATAGCATCCACATAAGGAAACCAATCTCTCCAGGTTCCATCCGTCAGGATTCCGGTACGAGCGACCTTTTCCATTACGGTTTCTGTTCAGGCAGGTTGGGCAATTTCCATTGCGAGCAACAAGCCAAGACCAATCAGTGATAGGGTTTTGTTCATACTCACGAAAAACTCACAATTTTGCATTACATTCTGAGGCATAGAGCAGCAGAAAATCTTTAATCCCTTGTCAAAGTTGGGCTAATCTCGATCGCAAGGGCTAGGTAATTCAAATATAGAAAGCAATCATAGAAGTAGAACAGGGAGCATTACTATCAAGACACGGCAACAAATCTAGAACCATAGCACCACTACTGCAACGATACAGCGCATCGCGCATCAATCATTAAGAATTCATGTTATTTCTTTTAGCAATTAGCGATATCAGGAGACGAAACAAGCAGCAGAGTTTGCCTCCTACCTCTTGTTGAAACCCAAGGACAACAATGGAATGACAGACCAAACAAATGACGGCAATGACGATTATTTAGAGCTTCGGAAAGAGTTTCTTGCAGGTCGGCAATTTTCCTTAGCTGAAGTAATTGGGCGGGAGGGTGGCTCTTTTTTGAAGGGAGAATCTCCGGTTCCAAAACTGCTACAAGCAAAAGCGGAAATTAATCTCTTTATCGATCGCAATTTGGTTGATTCATCAGGAGCATTAAAAGCGGTCTTACAAATCCTCGTTGCAACGGATGACGTGGATATCAGTCGGCAGCTGAACTCGCCTCTGAATGCTCTGCGTGAATTTCTAGAAACACTTATTCACAATCCTCAACTTTTGTATGAGTTTGTGAAGCAAGTTGATATTAAATGGGGTCAGTTTTACGGGGAGCGTCCCTATTTTCAGCAGCCTGGACAACTTCCCCATCCAGACGATGAATATACCCATGAATCGGTACATCAACAGCTCGTTGAACTTTTGCATAGGCTCAATTCTTATTTGTCAGCATACAGGCTCCCTACAAGCTCCTTCTAAAAATGATCTTCCTCTCTAACCAGCTCTCCGTTAATCATTTGCAATAATTGTTCCTGACTCAGCGATCGAATCAAACTGAACTCAAACGGGGGATCATCTAACGTTTCAACATAGAAGGGTTGAAGAAAAGCGCGATACTCTGAATTGTCGGCTAAATAAACTTGCAGAAACGCCAGCAGTAATGCTCTGAGATTGCTGCGAAAGACGCGCACTTCTGCTTCAATCTGCTCGATCGCCACAGAAGGGTCAACCGTCCGATTAATTAAAGTCGTCAACTCAACTGTATGAGAAGCACCCCGAACCACAATCAAATACTTCTCTGGTGCAGTGAGCCAGGTAAACGCATTTGCCTGCTCTGGAATGAGCGGAGCTGCCGGATCAAAACCACTGGACACTATCACCGTCGGGAGTTGAATCTGAGGTAAGCCCTGTTCTCCCAGAATGACGCTGTTGACTGGATTAACGGCGATAACCAAACGCACTCGCGGATCTTGTAAGCCCTGGGTCAACTGCTGTACTGCCTCAGGCTCAGTGGTTTCCAGTTCCAACGCCCGACACTGAAGCAGTAAAGCTGGATTGAGAAACTCAATGAAGGATTCTCGATCGCAGGAGCGATGCAGGTTATCAAAATCAGCAGTTGCTCCACCCAAAACGAGAGCGGTGTATGCCCCAAAGGAATGTCCTCCAACTGCCACTTCTTTCAGGTTCAAGCGTCCCTGCCACTCCGATTGATTACGTCGCTCCAGTTCATCGAGCAAATAGGTGACATCCAGAGGGCGATCGACAAATTCACGCGCTCTAAAAAACTCATTGGCTCTTCCGGCTAATACAGCCTGTTGCAGGTCTTTGTTGCTCCCAATATGTTCAGGTAGAACAGCGGCAAAACCATGAGAGGCAGAGTGTTGAGCAATTTCAGAAAAATCTTTGCGGCTGGAGCCTAGTCCATGGGAAATGACAATCACCGGAACAGAACCAGGTGCAGCATCTGGAATTTCAGGTAAATACAAATCAGCTGGATAAGTTCGATCGCGCTGGTCGTCTCTCAAGGTAATGGTTTGTGTAGAAACCTGAAAAGGGCCAGGCTCGCTTAAGCTGAGTACTTCAGCCGGAATCGGAATCTCGGTTTCAGAGGAGGCCCGGGCTAAGAATTGAATACCATCAATCACTTGATTGGTTTCTTCCAGGAATGTCTTCGCTGCCCGCAATCCTTCAATCAACACTTTCAGATCAACTCGCATTCCCTGGGTAGGAAACCGACGCAGCACATCAAGGATAGTAAACCCACCCGGTTCTGCCGCAGCCTGAACCAACGCAGCCCGCAGGGCATACAGTCCATTCTGTCGTCCTCCGGTTTGAATGCCCCGGCCGATATAGCGGAGGCTGGTTTCCCCGATCGGGTCATAGAAGCTCTGGGAAACGGCAACGGGATCTAGCTCATACCTTGTATTGAGAGCCCTTTGCAGCTCTTCCTCAAGGTCAGAGTCGAGAAAGCTTAAGAAAAACCGTAGATCAGCGTTGACCGTTCCATCCTCTGCATAGGACTCTAGGGAGGAAACGGAGACAGAACGCTCAAATAATCCGTAGCTGACGTAGAGCCTTTCGGCGGCACGGGCAGGTATAGCCGTTAAGAAAACCGAAACCGTAGCGAGAATCTGAAAGCGAAACCAGGAAGGGCAACGGAGGCAACGAAATTTAACGCGCATTGGATATGTTTAAGTAATCTATGAGTATCTTGAATCGATCGATACGAACTTGAACTGGCTTCACAAGATGTAACAAAGTGCGATCGCTGGGGAGCATCCCAATTTAGGCAAATTGAGCGATTCCCGTAGCGTAGGCAGCGTTTCGACTGAGCGCTCAAGCCGAAGTCTTGCCTGCCAGTCTAGCTATCCATCAAGCAAATGCAAAAGTGGGATACACCCGATCGATCAAACAAGATCTGCAAGCTATCTATAGTCACGGGCTGATTATAAGTTAGTGCTTCAATGATTGCCGTTTTTCGATAGATATCTTTAGCTTCTATGCGAATAATTAAGAAAACTAGTGTAATACCCTACGCAAATGCAGTGGAGCTTCATTGAAAGTTCTAACCATTTTGTTTTGAGTCGTTCTATGACTACTTTTACTGAAGTGCATCCATAACAAACCCTTGAATTATTCTTCTTTAAGCCAACACTGTTGAGGATCGGAAGCGGTTCAGGGTATCACCAACTGCGATGGACTACTCGGCAGTGTTGATGCTACTGAGCGCAGCAGACTGGAGGAGCCAACGTGTAGGGGCAGTTTCCCTACACCGAGATGAAAGTCTTAAACAATCTTTTATAGTTGTGAAATTTGCTATAAGTCATACAGCAGAATCAGCAGATGGGCAGTGAGCAATTCTTTTCTTTAACGAGCCAAGACATTGATGAAATTCCCACAGTTTTATCTGAGTGGAAAATGGAGTGGCGGCAGCTCTCTAGAGGTTGCTTTCATGGTCAACTGAAGTTTAGCCAGTTTGAAAGCATTGCGTTATTTTATATAAGCTGGAACCAAGCTGTGCAAATTCAAGGCATTTCACCACCAGAAACAATTGCTTTTGGTATTGAAATCAGCTCGCAGGGACAAGCCATCTGGCGAGGGTTTAAGTATGGTAATCAGGACGTTTTGCTCAGTTCGAACCGAGAGATTGATCTCAAAGTTCCTGCTGGATACGAAATGTTCATCATTGCAGTAAAACGAGATCTGTTTTTAAAGTATGCCGATTTACAGCAATGCCGTTTATGTTCAGAAGATTTGCAGAAGAGCCTGGGGCGAGCCAATGCATCTGCTCTAAACGCCATCAAAGCCTACCTTCAATCGAACTTTGCGCTGCTGGAGCAAGATCTTGATAGTAAAAAAATATATCCTGATGCCCAATCCATTACACAAGATGTCGTATCGCTGCTAATTACAGTACTTCTCTCTATGGAAGATTTCTCTGCACAGCCCTCCCATTCACTGCAGCGGATGCAACTTGTCAAACAGTTGGAACAGTATATGTTGGCTCACCTTGACCAGCCTCTCACCATTGAGCAACTTTGTGCAGTTGCGGGGATCAGCGAACGATCGCTCAACAATTATTTCCACGACTTGTTGGATATGAGTCCGATCGCTTACTTCAAAGCCCTCCGCCTCAATCGCGTCCGATCTGCACTGAAACTAGCTGATCCAACGATTGATAGGGTCGCCTCTATTGCCAAACAGTTGGGCTTTCAGCACATGGGCTATTTCTCAAGGGAATACAAAGCGATGTTTGGCGAATCGCCTTCCAAAACACTGTGGCGATCGGCTTATTAAACTCAAGCTTTGCAGAATTCTGATAGTCGTCCTGGTAGACTCTGTGCTAGAAATTAAAGCTGAAGCAATGGAACAGCTCAAATGCACGTCAGCGATAACCGTTGGATTACTGCCTGAGGATAATCTAATGCTTACTAATGTTTAAAAAAACCATTGAACGGGCTAGTGCTGATCCTGCCTATGACCGTGGCATCGGGGAAAACTTGCACCTCCACGATTACGACCTTTCCGTTAATGGCGATCGTAGGGCAGGCTGCAATCAAACTGGCACTGTTACTGCTAGCCGTCGATCCAGGCTTGGGAGGGGTGATCATTGCTGGGCGACGGGGGACGGCAAAATCAGTTATGGCGCGCGCCCTCCATGCCCTCCTGCCGCCTATTGAAGTGATCCAGGGTTCGTGCTTTAACTGTGACCCGGCTCACCCGGAGGATTGGGGCGATACAACTCCCCATTCCCCCCTTGCCACCCAAATCATTCCCACGCCCTTCATCCAGGTGCCAATTGGTGTGACTGAAGACCGTCTGCTCGGTTCTGTCGATGTCAACCAGTCTGTCCAACGGGGAGAAACCGTTTTCCAGCCGGGGCTGCTGGCAGAAGCCCACCGGGGAGTGCTTTACGTGGATGAAATTAACCTGCTTGATGCACACATCACCAACCTGCTGTTGACCATTCTGGCGGAAGGGTACAACCGAATTGAGCGGGAAGGCATCAGTATTCAACATCCCTGCAAGCCGCTGTTTATTGCCACCTACAATCCGGCAGAGGGCGATCTGCGGGCACACTTGATGGATCGATTTGCCATGGTGCTCAGTGCAGATGAGACGATGACAGTTTCAGATCGGGTTGAAGCCGTGAACCGGGCCATCCGCTATATGGAATCTCCCAAGGATTTTCTGAGTCAGTATGTGGATGAGATTGAAAGCCTCCAAACCCAGATCGTACTGGCGCGGGAAGGGTTGAAGCAGGTGCGGATCACGACCGAGCAAATTACCTATCTGGTGAACGAAGCCATTCGCGGACAGGTGGAAGGGCATCGGGCTGAATTGTTTGCCGCCCGGATCGCTAAAGCCCATGCAGCTTTGAATGGACGATTAGCCGTGAACGCCGAGGATCTGCGCTGTGGTGTGGAGTTGGCGATCGTGCCTCGGGCGATCGTGCCGGACATTCCCCCCGAACAGCCATCGCCACCACCGCCCAGCCCGGAACTGCCCCCCGAAGCACCACCTCCCGATCGCGTTGAACCACCGGAATCCCCAGAACCACCGGAACTAGAATTGGCTGAGATTCCAGACGAGTTTATCTTTGCCCCAGAAGGGGTCATTCTCGATCCGTCTGTTCTGTCCTTTACGCACCTGGCCCACCGTCGGCACGGTAAGGCAGGAGGACGCGGGGTGATCTTCTCTCAGGATCGGGGACGTTACGTCAAACCCATGTTCCCAAAAGGTGTGGTGAAGCGGGTGGCGGTGGATGCTACCCTTCGGGCGGCGGCCCCTTACCAAAAGGCCCGTCGTCAACGGCAGCCCGGTCGGCGTGTGATTATTGAGGAGAGTGACATCCGCATCAAACGACTGGCTCGTAAAGCCGGAGCCTTGATCATTTTCGTGGTGGATGCCTCTGGATCAATGGCCCTGAATCGCATGCAGTCTGCCAAAGGGGCCGTTCTGCAACTATTGGCAGAAGCGTACCGCAGCCGTGACCAGATTGCCCTGATTGTGTTTCATGGTGAACAGGCAGAAGTCTTGCTACCTCCCACGCGATCGATTACGGCTGCTCGTCGTCGCCTGAATCGCCTGCCCTGTGGAGGCGGTTCTCCCTTATCCCACGCCCTGGCACAAGCGGTACGCATGGGACAAAATGCCAGACAATCCAAGGATATTGGGCAAGTGGTGATTGCCTTGATTACCGATGGTAGAGCCAACATTTCCCTATCGCGCTCCCTGGGGCAACCGCTGTTGGGCACCGAGAAACCCGACATCAAAGAAGAACTCCTGAAGATTGCAACTGCCATTCGCACCCTGGGGATGCAACTCCTGGTGATTGATACCGAAAATAAGTTTATTTCCTCTGGTTTAGCCAGGGATCTTGCCCAATACGCCGCCGGTAAATACTATTACCTGCCTAAGGCAACGGATCGGGCGATCGCAACGATGTCCCAAAGTGCTCTACATACCGTTGTATCAGGGAAATAAAAGCTGCGGCTCACTCCAAAATCACCTGGATGTCGCTGGATTGATCAAGCAAGGATTCCCTCCTGAATGGCAGTGGTCACTTGCCCTGGATTGAGCGATCGCCCAATGAACACTAAACGAGTTTGGCGGGGTTCATCTGGCTGCCAGGGGCGATCGTAAAACGTATCAAACCGATTGCCAACGCCTTGAACGACTAACCGCATCCCTTTATTGGGCACCGCTACAAAGCCCTTAATCCGATAAATTTCATGCTGCTGTACCAGAGATTGCAAGCGATTGACCAACTCTGTCGAATCAAATGGCTGGTCGAGTACCACATGAACTGAAGTGATGTCTTCATCATGCTCATGATCCTCTTCCGTATCATGATGGCTGGAGCGGGAGTCGAGGTTATCTTCAACGGCTGCATTGAACCCCAGTAAAAGCTCGGAGCTAATTTCTCCTTGTTTACAGGGCACAACCTTTACCCCGTCTGGAAGTTCTTTTTGTAACCACTGCTGGATTCGGTGTTGAGTTTGCGAATCAACCCGATCGACTTTAGTAAGTAGCACCATATCGGCACAGGCCAACTGATCTTCAAACAGTTCTTCAATCGGAGTCTCATGCTCCAGGCTATCATCGGCTTGCCGTTGGGCTTCCAGGGCATCCAAATCACCCACAAATTGACCACTGGACAGGGCTTCGCAATCCACAACGGTCACAACGCCATCGACGGTTGCCCCGGTGCGAATTTCCGGCCAGCGGAAGGCCTGTACTAGAGGCTTGGGTAGGGCTAAACCCGAGGTTTCGATCAGGATGCAGTCGAGGCGATCGCGTCTTTTTAATAACTCCTGCATTGTCGGCAAAAACTCTTCCTGTACGGTGCAACACAAACAGCCATTGGCCAGTTCCAGGATGTTCGTATCGGGATCTTCATCGTCATCACAAACTTGACAGGATTTCAACAACTCAGCATCAATGCCCACTTCGCCAAACTCATTCACCAACACAGCAATGCGGCGACCCTGATTGTTCTGCAATAAATGACGCACGAGGGTGGTTTTTCCGGCTCCTAAAAAGCCTGTAACGACGGTGACTGGAATTTTGTGCATGAGTAAACTCCTGAATGGTTTTAAGGATGGGTCGGCAAGGGTGGTAGAACAGCATGAATGTTCTGCTTGACGGTTGCAGGGCGGTCTTTGTAGGGAACTCGGCCATCTAAAGCAGCGGTGTATTGACGGCTAAATTCCAGCAGATCTGATACTGAATCCGTGGGAGAAAGTTGACTCAAGATAAACGTAAGTTTGTTGGGAGCCATAAATGCTGCTGCACAGGCATGACTACACGCTCCCATACACCGAACAGGTTGGAGATTAATGGTTGCTTGATCAGACTGGGCCAGTTCGTCGCTCAATCGGTCAAAGAGCATCTGACCCGGAATAAAATCAATTTTATTCAATTGTGTTTCTGAAAACCGACAGAGGATGCAAACAAACAAAGTATCTTCAGACATAACCGTTGGATAAAAAATTCAGGTCAGTCAGTATTGCAAGAACTGTACCGATCGCTAAACAGAAAATGACATTGGTACATGCAATTGCCATTGCTTACCTTTGTAAAAGAGAAGTTGATAAACGTGTAAACCACCATAGCGAAATGATGCTTCAAACGATTGCAGATAGAGATACCACATGCGGAAAAATCGTTCATCGTAGCGGGGATCAAGGGCGGTGATCGTTGTCCAATTGGTTGTAAAATTCTCCGCCCATCGTTTCATCGTTTCAGCATAGTGCGGTTTCAAATTTTCGCAATGTGCGACTGAGAGTTTGGCTGCCCATAGTTCTTGAGTCAACTCATGCAGTTGCGGTGCATAACCACCTGGAAAAATATATTTATCCACCCAGGCTCCATTGCGTTCATTACTTTGAGTGGCGATCGTGTGCAGTAATCCAATGCCATTGGGTGTTAGCAGTTGGAAGGACTTTTGCATGAACGTGGCAAAACTCCCTTTACCCACATGCTCAAACATACCAATACTGACAAACTTATCGTATTGTCCCTGCACCTCTCGGTAATCAGCAATGACGATCTTGAGCCGATCGCTCAATCCTTTTTGCTCAATCCGTTCGCGCGCCAGCGTGGCCTGTGGCTCACTCAGCGTTATTCCAGTTCCAGAAATGCCGTAATGTTCGGCGGCATAGATCAACATTCCGCCCCAACCACAACCGATATCAATCAGCGATTCTCCGGGTTGGAGTGCCAGTTTGCGACAGATCAACTCATACTTCTGACGCTGCATTTGTTCCAAAGAGTCGGTTTCCTGAAGCTGATAGCCACAGGAATAGGTCAGCGTCGGATCCAAAAACTGCTGGTAAAAATCATTGCCCAAGTCATAGTGATGCTGAACATTCTTGCGACTGTTTTGAATCAGAATGGGTACGGTTCGCAACCGTTGTGCGATGATTTTGAGTGCCAGGGCAAGGGTGACTCGATCCCGCGCTTTTGCATAAACATTACTACGATAAAATAGCCCAATCAGTTCAACTAAATTATTATTCTCTTCATCCCACCAACCATCCATATAGGCTTCACAAAAGCCCAGCGTACCGAACGCTAAAAGGCGATCGCAGGTACCAGAATTGTGAATGATCAGATGCAGGGGCAGATCAGAACCCACCTGACCAAAGTGGAATACTTTGCCTTGCGGATTTGTAACCGTTAGATCACCAACTTCAATCAGGCTAAAAAGCTGATAAAGATAGCGTTCTCCATCGGGTAGTTCATGGATACAATCTGCCAGGTCAACGGTATGCCTATCACCCAACGCTGGGTGATCCGGTTGAAGGGAGTCTGGTTGAGATCGGTTAATCACCATCTGCTGATTCCTCTGCATCCAATGTTAAATGTGCGGTTTTGACATTCGTGGCTAGTTTCAACTTCTCCAGTAATCGAATTGTCACCCAGATCAGATCAATTTCCCACCACCGCCAGCCAAACCGGGCTGAGGATTGACAGCCATGATGATTGTTGTGCCAGCCCTCGCCAAAGGTGAGCAATGCCACCCACCAGCAATTTGTAGAGCGATCGCCCACCTCAACATTACGATAGCCAAACTTGTGACAGGCACTATTGACAAAACAAGTGCTGTGAAAGCCCACAAATAAGCGAACGAAAATACCCCAGATCACAAAGGGCATTCCCCCCAACCCGTAGAGGAAGACCGCTAAGGCAATTTGCAGGGCAATGTAATGGTTGTGACAAAACTGATAGAACGGATCATCGGCAATATCTTTAGTGAAGCGGCGCAGTTCGCTACGCATCGGAACTTCATGCATCAGCCAACTGATGTGACTCCACCAGAAGCCCTGGGTAGAATCATGGGGATCGCCAGAGCGATCGGCATACAGGTGGTGCATCCGGTGATAGCCCACCCAGCCTTTAACCCCACCTTGACCGGCCAACGTGCCACAGAGAATCAGGAAATATTCCAGCCCTTTTGGAACTTTGAAACTGCGATGACTGGCCAGGCGATGAAAGCCGAGGGAAATACCCAGGCCGATCGTCAGCCAGTAGAGAAACAAGGCCACTCCAACGGCTGCCCAACTGAAATTAGCCGGAAAAACGGCAAATAATGCTCCCAAATGTAGTAGAACGGTGAATGTAATCACATTCCAGCGAGGACGAGGGAAGGTCGAATCAAGGTTAATCAAGCAGTCTCTCCTGATTGGGAATAGGTTTGATGAGTAGGGTGTCTATCTGTAAGATCTATAAGATCTATCTCTAAGATCTATCTGTAAGACCAGTAGAAGGACGATCGCTCCTAAGAAAATGTTCATCCTGTGAACACTTGAAATGATGTAATACCAAATTGAGGAAGTGAATTGGTTTGAGAGACAACTTGATGTTTCACAAATGGATAAACGGATGGGGGAATTTTTCCAGCGCGATGCAGATGATACTTGAGCATAATGGGTTTCAAGGCAGTAACCGATCGCCGGAGAATGAGTGCTACAAATGAGTACACCACGTTCTCCACTCAGGTATCCTGCCCAGGCATTGTAGCCGATTGCCAACCAATTCGTAGCAATAAATTCCTGCTGCCAGTCCATTGGTTCAGCAGATTCACTCATAGCATCCTCCGGGGTGTAGGGTCTTCCAGTTGGAATTCTGACCAACGCTGCTGCATCTGCTGGTAACAGTCTGCGATCGGGATCGCAAAATTTTGGAGCAGATTAATCTCGGCTCGTCCATTTTCGTGAATCAACAGCAGAATTTGTTGAACGGGATCATAGGTTTGAACAGTATCGGTCAGACGTTCAATTAAGGTTGCCTCCAGGTTAAGAGACTGTAAATAGGCTGAAACATTGGGTAGAGGCACAAACCGGACGGTATACTCCACAATGTCAGTGTGCCAATCCACAGACCCATCCGCGACAATGAACCCATCGCAGACCACCATACCCCGTCCCTGAGTGATAAACCCCTGCCATGCGGCATGTCCCAGCGGTAGCAGATTTTCCCGAATAAATTGATTTTGCCAGTAGCCGCAACCGACTTGCCAGAGATCATTTCGCATCGGCTTTCTCCTGAACTTGCCGTGCTGCTACCACCCTGTGGTTTAGAGTGGGAATTCCTTCTTTCCAGTATCCTTCCAGAGCCTTTCCCACGTCTTGGTTGTTGGCACTACGGGAATATTGCAGCGTTGTAGTTTGCATGTTTTGCAGGGGCATGATTGTAGGATCTTGATGCTGAGAATAGTTGTAAAAGCTGACTTCACTCCTGTAACCAACAGGCAGAGTGAATTGATTGAGTCGTGCAACACAATATTCACCAGGTAGAATTCAGTACTCTCCAAAAGATCTACCATAGTCGCCGTTCAATGGGTGACCTCCAAAAACGGATGCCTGAACAGAGCTGATTTTCTACAAGCTGGCAAATTCAAGTGACGACGCTACAAATTCACTCAAGAGAAATTGCCCTAAGCTCAATGAATCGTTTAAAAGCTAAGTTAGCCATCATCCGTACCTCGCAGATGTTTATGTAACGGGTTGACAAATCGGTGGGCATTCTGACTCAGAGAGTTGCACCTCTCCTTACAGCTGCGGGACAGCGGCAGATTTGCACTGCACTTTCCCCCTTGCGTCTGATGGCTGCTCCCCACCAGAACCGATATAAGTATTTGAAGATTAGCACAATAAGGGGGTGACAACACATTCTGATCTCAGAGCACTAAAACCTCTAGCGGAGTACGCTGGAAGTTCATAATTCTGTAGGGAACCCCAGACAGATCAGGAAATGGGCTGGATCAGCGTACCTTGCCAGATGTATTGAACAGGAATTTTGGCTCTGCGATAGAGCGATCGCACCTCCTCGACATTGGCAGTGGCAAACAAACCGACCGCATGGGTTCTATCCAACGCCAGGACGGAAACACGCTGAATGTTTAACTCCTCCAGGTCTGCCTGCATTTGTTGTTGGGTTGCCTGATCGTCCTCCGGGGTAATGGGTGCGTTGTAATGGCTCTCAACAATAATCAACGTAGCGTGTTGGGGGAAGCACTGGGGAAACGGAGGAACTTTTGCTGACGCTCGCTCGGCTGTCCAGACGCGCTGAAAGGGCATGCGGGCCTGGCGGCAAGCTTCCCGCAATGACTCGGCGTAGGGTGCATCAAACAGGCAAATCGAGCGATCGCCAGTTGATGACACCAGGGAACACAGCCAATCAACGTGGCGGACTTCCAGGCAGGAGTCGATCGCATGATTGTGCTGCATCCAGTTGTCGTAGGTCATCGTTCCAGGGAGCGGAGGTGAGTGGGTTCGCTCCAAAGCAACGAGTTTCATGGGGGAGCCTCCAGTAGATCTGACTGAATCAATAACTGCTCTAGATGCGCCAAGGCTTTCTGGGCACGAGCACTCAAGGGCTGATTCTTGAGCTTGGCTTGTAGTTCGCGGTGATGGCGTTGGGCACAGGCTAGGTTGCCCCTCTGGTGGCTGGCCTGGATGATAATTGACCACGCCAGGGCAATTTCGCTGGGATTATCTACCATCTGAGCTGCTTCTAGAGCTTCCTCGGCCCGGGTCACAGCTTGGAGAAGATGCCCCTGTTGCAAATCCCACTGTCCGGCGATCGTCTGAATGTAGGACAGGACGCGGGGAGAATCGATCTGAATCAGATCCTGGCGTGACTGCTCCAACAACACCGTAGCCTGTTCCAGATCATCCTCTTCCTGCAATAAATATTGAGTCACTGCATTCAGGGCTGCCGCATGGGGTGCCTCACTCCCTTCTCCCATTTGCGCTGAAACATGGAGCAGTTCGCGGCAATAATCCAGAGCCAGGTCAGGCGATCCGCGTTCCAGTTCCAACATCACCAGATTCATCAAACATGCACATTCTCGCCAGTGATCCTGAGACAGTTGCGCCATCAGCCAACCCTGACCCAGCAACGATCGCGCCTCCTCCAGTTGCCCCTGATAGCGACGCACACAGCCCAACCCAAAGGGGATATCGATTGTATCCAACCCCAGGCGATCGGCGATCGATTGGGCTTCCAATAACAGAGCTTCGGCGCGGGTCATTTCCCGGCCAATTTCTGCTAAACAGGCTCCCGTATGGGCCAGCATATACATCGTGGTGGCTGGGCTGGCCGTGCGTCCCTGTTCGGCCGCTCGCAGGGAATGCTGATGAACGGCGCGCAGGTTGCCATGATCGTAGTTCAGCACAATCAAAGCCTCTAAACCAGTTGCCTCTTCATCCTTGAGCTTCAGTGCAACGGCTGCCTGGATCAATTGCTGGATCTGCTGTTGGAATGGTGCTGCCTCAGCTTTAGGCACACCTGCTTTGACCAACACCTTCAGCAAATTTAGCTGCGATCGTACCCGTTGGATCGGCTCCAACGACTGACAGTGACGCATTCCCCGCTGGGCCAATTCAGCCGCTTCAGCATAGGCAAACAGTCGCAAACAGCGTTCAGCCGCCATCAAAGAAGCTGATGCTGCTAATTCGTGATCGTTCCCCAGAGCAGCGTGATGAGCCACATCGTTGATCAGATGGCTGGTGGGAGTGGCGATCGGATTCAATGCCCGGGCAATGTGGGTGTGAATGAGGCAGCGGCGCGGGTCGGAAAACTGCTGATAGGCCACCTGTCGGACAATATCGTGGGCAAAGTCGTAGAAAATTTCCCCTTCGATCGAGCTGCTGGGCCGAATCATGCCATACTGTTCCAGCTGATCGATCGCCGTTAATAAACGCGGTAGCGACCAGTCCATCACCCGGGCTAGCGTCGTTGGATTAAAACTATGTCCCAATGCCGCTGCCCAGGAAACGAGATCTCGCGTTGCATCATCCAGTTGGGCTAAACGACCTTGAATCAGCATTTCCAGCGTTCCCGACGAAACACGGGCTGCGGGAGATTGGGCCGAATCATTTCCAGAATAAACAGAGGATTGCCGCCACTGTTGGTAAAAACCTGGTCGTAGTCTAGTGCAGGTTCAGCGTATTGACTGTCAACCGATTGGGCTAAGTCCACCGTCTGTTGCCGATCGAGGGGAGCCAGTTCCAGGGTTTGCAGCCGCTGTTCTCGATGGAGGGCCTGAATGAATTTAAAAGCTGGACGGTTCGTTTCAATCTCTTTTTTGCGGGCAGCACAGGCAAACCCGATTGGGATTGCATGACTCAGGAGGCGCGACACGTAATGCAGGAAGGCGATCGAGGTTTCATCCAGCCACTGAATATCATCCAGCACCACCAACACTGGAGCCGTCTCCCCCAACTGCGCCATGAACTGGGTCGCCAGATCAAACAATCGTCCCCGGTTTAAGTTGGCGGAGAGGTCAGCATTCAGCACCAATGCCCTTAACTCTTTTAAAAAGTCCGTCGCTCCGATCGTCTGAAACGCATCAACCCAGGCTCCGTAGGGCCGCAGCATTTCTGCCTCAAACCCTCTCCCCCAGAGAACATGTCCGCCGATCGCCTGCATTTCATGGGCTAATTCTTCCAGCAGCCGAGTTTTGCCAATGCCAGGTTCTCCCATCACCAGTAGCAGCCGAGTATGAGTGCGATCGCGGCAGTTAAGCATCCATTGCTGAACCACAGCCCATTCCGTTTCCCGTCCGGTGAGGGGGATATCCAAAGGGGGGCGGGGCGGATGAATGGTGATTTCAGGAAGGGGGGGAACGGGCGCAGGAAAACGGGTTTGGGCGGCAGCGGCACAGCTTGCAGGGGGAAGGGCATCCTCCAGGGTCAACAGTTCCTCGTACAGCTTGCAGGTGGTGGGACTGGGATTCACCCCCAACTCTTCTTGCAGCACCGTCATACATTGGTGATACACTCGCAAAGCACCGGCCCGATCGCCTTCCTGGGCATGGAGGCGCATTAGATGGCAATAAGCCGGTTCATAGAGCGGGTCAATTCGCTGCAACTGTTGGGCGTAGTGAATCGCTGGCCGGGTGTGATTTTCCTGGGTCAGCAAGGTAATCAGCATTTCCAAACCCGCGATCGCCTGTTGCCGCAGTTGGTCACGGTAGGGCACAATCCAGTCATCATAACAACTGGGAAGCAAATCCCCTTGATAGAGCCTGGCTGCCTGTTCCAGAGCGGATTGGGTGGGATGAGTCGAGGCGATCGCTGCTTCAAAGGCAGCAATATCCAGAAAGCAATCCGAGTTTTGCACCCACTGCACCGTTTTGGGTTCAATCCGCAACCAGCGATCGGACTCAGGCATTAACTGTTTTAATTCATGGAGTCGTCGGCGCAGGTTAGCTTTAGCATCGGCATCGGTGACATCGGGCCAGAGCTGTACGGCTACTTGCTGTCGGGGTTGTGGCGTATTTCGATGCAGCAAAAGGAAGGCCAGTAGTGCCTGTAACCGCTCTGAATTGACCCCAGCGACGGGCAGTCCATTGGCGATCAGGCAAAATTCCCCAAATAGCTTGATGTGGAGATCAGTAGAGCCAGAATTTTGAGGGGACAAGCAGGCAAATGAAGGTTAGAAAATACCAAAATTTTAGGATGCTAAATCTGCGATCGGCTCAAACCGGGGGGAAACTTAATCTTGGGAGCATGTCACTTTTGTCGCCCTCACCCTAAATCCCTCTCCCGAAGGGCGAGGGACTTCGATCCGGTTCCCCTTCTCCCCGCCTGGGAGAAGGGGTTAGGGGATGAGGGTTAGACTTGCAAACATGACATGCTCCCCTTAATCTTTGGGGTCATCCAGTGCGGAGAAAGCAGATTGAAACCTGCGGTCATTTCACCCATTCGTTACATTTTGTAATCAGGAACACAACCCGCCTCCTGCCCCGACTTTCATCTGTCAAAAGGGACAATCTAGATCCACGCCCTGAAGTAGAGCCAGAAAATCGACGTTATTGGTTAACTTTTGTATACGGATGAGAACTTCTCATACTCAGGTTTCAGCACTGATCTGGGAAAAATACAGGAACTCTAGTTTGAAAGAGTGTTTTCTTGTGTTCAGTTCAGTCGCGGGAATAGACTTTGACTCGATCAGGAGAATTGTATGACGTACACTACTGACAAAACAACTCAGAAAGCATTTGAGCAATTTCAACGGTTTGATGTTGATACGCAGCTTGCCCTGCTTTGGTATGGTTATCTTGACATTAAGGAGCAGCTCCAGCCTACACCCACTTCCTCCACCGAGGATACGGGTGAAGCTCTGTTCGATCGGATTAAAGCTGGTTCAAAAGAGGAGCAACTGCAAGCCCAGCGGGATATCGCAACCTGTGCCAATACCGACATTAGCAAAGCCTACAGTGCTTTGAGTTCTAGCGGCAAAATATTCCTCTGGCTGCGATTAGCTCAAGGAATGGAAAAAGGAGCGATCGTCCAACTGCCCTCAGACTATCAATTACCTTCTGAAACAAAAGAGTTCGTGAATCAGGTCAAGAAGTTGAACTTTGAGCAACGCATTAACCTGACGCGCAGTGTAGTGGTGGAAATGGGCGCGAAGTAATAAGGGTTGATGCAGGGTGATGGCGTACGGCGATTTGTGAGTGAGTCCCGTGGTTGACCTATCCACCTATCTCTGCGTTCCTACCCCAAGTGTTCTACCCTCATACCCTGGACATGGATCTAGACATGAATCGCTATGTCCGGGGTTTCTGCAATTTGAATACACTCACCCGACCTGATTTGCCTCATGCCAGCTTTTTTGTAACGAACTATTTTTTAAATACTCTATCTACAGAGTGAATTATATTAAGCCTGAATGTGTTCTGAAGTACACCTGCTCTGATTTTTCTATGGCGGTAGCAACTGCTGACTTCACCCTGTTTATTCTGCGAATAGCGATCGACAAAAGCTGTACACCTTATATATCAAGTCTTTCAAAAAAACAATCTAATTATTAAAAAAGGTTTAAATCAGGAATAGAAACAGAGGAAGGGGAGTCAAAAAAGGACGGAGTCGGAGAGTCAAGGTTCCTGAAAAGGGTTGAACATTTAATTCATTCGATGAATAACGCACTATATTTGTTGAATGAAGATATGGCTAACAGGTATATGTCTGGTTATGTCCATTCAGCGGATGCCCAACTGGCAGTGGAGCAATCTGCGACTTTAATTGAACTGTTACGTCACCGCGCTTTGAAGCAGCCCGATCGCATCGGGTTTACGTTTCTGGCGGATGGTGAGACGGAAACCGATCGGTTGACCTATCGGGAGTTAGACCAGCAGGCCCAGCAGATTGCAGTCCATTTGCGATCGATCGGTCACCCTGGCAGTCGAGCCTTGTTGCTCTATCCGTTCTCTGCCACGCTGGAGTATATTGCTGCCTTTTTTGGCTGCCTCTATGCAGGGGTGGTTGCCGTTCCCACCTATGCCCCTCGCCCCCACCAACCGTTGGACAAGCTCCAGCAATTTGTCGCCGATTCTCAGGCAACCCTGGCTCTGACGGTAGATTCTCTCCTGACACGGATTGAACCCTGGATCAGCCAACATCCACCTCTGACATCCTTACGCTGGGTTGCCACCGATCGCCTTTCTGAGCCTACAACAGCCTGGCAGGAACCTTCGGTCACCGATGACACCCTGGCCTATATCCAATACACCTCTGGCTCCACCGGACAGCCTAAGGGCGTAATGGTGACGCACCAGAATATTTTGCACAACTCCGCCATGATTTACCGCAGTTTTGGGCACTCGGCGGCAAGTCGAGGGGTGATCTGGCTACCGTTGCATCATGATATGGGGCTGATTGGGGGGGTGATCCAACCGATTTATGGTGGGTGTCCGGTGGTGCTGATTCCACCAGGAGCTTTGATTCAGAAGCCCGTTCGCTGGTTGCAAGCCATTTCCCGCTACCGGGCGACAACGAGCGGTGGGCCAAATTTTGCCTATGAGGTGGCCTGTCAGCGGATTTCCCCAGAACAGCGATCGCAACTCGATCTGAGCAGTTGGAAAGTCGCCTTTAACGGGGCCGAACCTGTGCGGGCAGAAACCCTGGGGCGTTTTACTGAAACCTTTGCATCTTGCGGTTTTCGGCGATCGGCTTTTTATCCGTGCTATGGCATGGCAGAAACCACCTCTTTCTTTTCTGGAGGGGACAAGGCGATAGAACCGACGATTTTGTCCGTAGACCGAGCTGCCCTAGAGCAGGGACAGGTGGTAGAAGCAGAGCCATCTGCCGCAACTCGATCGATCGTCAGTTGTGGGCGGGTGGAGCATGGACAGACAGTGGCGATCGTTGATCCTGAGTCCTTCACGGGCTGTGGAGAGGGGCAGGTAGGCGAAATCTGGTTGGACAGCCCCAGCCTGGGCAAGGGCTACTGGAATCGGCTGACGGAATCTGAACAGGCGTTTCATGCCTATCGAGCCGATACCGGAGCGGGCCCCTTTTCCGGACGGGCGATTTGGGATTTTTGCAGGATGGGGAACTGTTTGTTACGGGTCGTCGGAAGGACATTATCATCATCTGGGGACGGAATCATTATCCCCACAACATTGAACAAACGGTCGAGCACAGCCATCCGGCACTACAATCTGGGGCAAGCGCTGCCTTTTCTCTGGAGCTGAATGGGGAAGAGCAGTTGGTGGTAGCCCAGGAGGTCGATCGCAGGGCGTTGCGCACCCTGGATGGGGATGCCGTGATTTTGGCGATTCGGCAGATGATTGCGGTGCAGCATGGTGTCGATGTGTTTGCGGTCGTATTGCTCAAACCGGGGCAGTTACCAAAAACGTCTAGCGGGAAGGTGAAACGCCATGCCTGCCGGGAGCAATGGCTGGATGGACAGTTGGATGTTGTTGGGGAATGGCGGCGGGATGAGGTCGATCAGCGTCAAGCCCTTCAACCTTTGGTAGATTCCGAGGGTGAAGAACCCTAGCAGAATTTAATTAAACCGATTGTTAAGCCGATTGGTAAACAAAGGGTTAGATAAAGGGCGGGACAACGGGTTAGACAAAAGGCGAATCAGTTCCATCAGTGGGTTGCCTGACTGGATGAAAAGGGTGAGGATTGAATGACTGTCAAATTGCGACTTGAAACCATTGCGGATATCTTGCACGATCGAGGGCAAAATCAGGCCGATCGCACGGCATTTATCTTCCTCCAGGATGGAGAGACAGAATCCGGGCGGTTGACCTATTTTGAGTTAGACCAGCGGCCAGGGCAATTGCGGCCCAACTACAAACCCGCACTCAGCCAGGCGATCGCGTCTTGCTGCTGTTTCCTCCCAGCTTGGAGTATATTGCGGCCTTCTTTGGCTGTCTGTATGCTGGGGTGATTGCCGTTCCCGCCTACCCCCCTCGTCCGAATCGATCGCTCCAACGGCTTCAGTCCATTGCTGCCGATGCCCAGGCCTCGATCGCGTTAACCGTGTCTACTACGCTGACGAGTTTAAAGCGGCAATTAGCTCAAACCTTAGAGCAAGCAGCCCCAGAACTTCAGAATTTACACTGGTTTGCCACTGATGCAATTCCCAACACCCTGGCGCAAGACTGGCAACCTCCTATCTTCAACCCAGATGCGCTGGCCTTTCTTCAGTACACCTCTGGCTCAACGGCTGCCCCTAAGGGAGCAATGATCACCCACCGCAATTTGCTGTACAACCTGGACTTGATCTATGAGTATTTTGGTCACAGTGCGGACAGCATTGGTGTGTTGTGGTTGCCGCTTTACCATGATATGGGACTGGTGGGGGGAGTGCTGCAATCGGTCTACGCCGGTTTTCCCGTCACGTTAATGTCGCCGCTGGTGTTTTTGCAAAGTCCAATTCGCTGGCTGCGGGCGATCTCCCACTATCGGGCCACGACAAGCGGTGGGCCAAACTTTGCCTATGATTTTTGTGTTCGTAAAATTACGTCAGAACAGCGATCGGGACTGGATTTGAGCAGTTGGACGGTGGCTTTAAACGCAGCGGAACCCATTCGCCCTGAAACGCTGGAGCGGTTCACTGCAACCTTTGCTCCCTGTGGCTTTCGGCGATCGACCTTTTTCCCATCCTACGGGATGGCAGAGGCAACGTTGATGGTGTCTGGTGGATTGCATACGGATGAACCTGTGCTGAAGACGGTGCAGGCAACGGGATTGGCACAGCATCAAGTCATTCCAGCGAACGCAGATGATCATGCACCTGATCATATAACTAATCATGGGATTGCTCATACAACTGATCATGCAGCTCATCCTCCAGTAGAGAATGCCACCGATCAGGATAACTCTCATGGGACTTCTCTCCAAATCCGAACCCTAGTAAGCTGTGGGAAAACCCTGCGTGATCAACAAATTGTGATTGTCCATCCAGAAACCCTGAGCCGCTGTGCGGCAAACCAAGTTGGGGAAATTTGGGTCGCGGGTGATAGCGTTGCGAAAGGCTACTGGGGAAATTTAGAGGCCACAAAGCGAGACTTTCACGCTTACCTGGCAGATACGGGGGAAGGCCCATTTTTGCGAACAGGCGATTTAGGATTTTTAGATCAGGGTGAGTTATTTGTCACGGGTCGCTTGAAGGATGTGATTATTATTAATGGACATAATTACTATCCTCAGGATATTGAAACCACGGTAGAGCTGTGTTCTGAGGCGATTCGCCCAACTTGCTGTGCTGCCTTTTCGGTGGACTTGCATAACACAGAACAGCTAATTGTATTGGCAGAAGTCGATCGCCGGTATTTTAGTCGCACATCCGGTCATCCTCAAACTGCTAAAAACAGCTCACAACCTAATGTAAAAGACATTACTCAAGCAATCCGGCGATCGGTACTAAAACAGCATGATTTGCAGGTCAGTTCGGTTGTATTGCTAAAGCCAGGCACGATTCCCAAAACATCGAGCGGCAAAATCCAACGCCATGCTTGCCGAGATCTTTTCCTCAAACAAAATCTAACGGAAATCGAGATACCCATTCATGTCTAAGCAGGAGCAACGTATGAAATGTCAGGATCACCTTAGCAATCAAACGATTCGGAACCTTGCGATCGCAGGTGGTGATCCGATTCAACCTGATAGTACGGCTCAGGCTTCTCAAACAGCGGTTCTTCAACAGTGGTTAATCCAAAAACTGGCGGAACGACTGAATGTTGCCCCTGGGGAGATTGATGTTCAGGCTGAGTTTATTGACTATGGTTTAAACTCCATTGAAGCAATCAATTTATCGGGAGAACTGGAGAACTTTTTAGAGCGGCGGCTGGATCCCACCTTACTATGGGAATATCCAACGATCGAAGCCCTATCGCTGTATCTGGCAGGTGAACTAGAAGATTGGGAGAATGCATTAAACGGCTCTGAATCTAATAGTCCTGAATCTAATAATCCTGAATTTAACAATCCTGAATCTAACCTTCAGACAAAAGCAGATGACATTCCGCCGGAACAATATCAGTTCGATCGCTACCCCGAATATTGCCAACTGCAACAGCAACAGGAAACGTTAGACGCATTAGGCATCCGCAATCCCTACTTCATGGTGCATGAGGGCATTGCCAAGGATATAACCCAGGTTGACGGACGGGAATTGATTAATTTTTCCACCTACAATTACCTGGGAATGTCCGGTGATCCAATCGTCTCGGCAGCCGCGAAGGACGCGATCGATCGCTATGGCACGTCTGTTTCCGCCAGTCGGATTGCTTCAGGGGAAAAACCGCTGCATCGAGAATTGGAACAGGCGATCGCTGATTGGATCGGCGTAGAGGATGCGATTACCTATGTAGGGGGTCATGCCACGAACGTCACGACCATCAGCCACTTATTCGGCAAAAATGACCTGATTTTGCACGATGCCCTCAGCCATAATAGTATTCTGCAAGGTTGTATGCTGTCTGGTGCCAGTATCGTTGCCTTTCCCCACAACGACTGGCAAGCCCTCGATCGAATGTTACATGAGCGACGGCATCGCTATCGACGGGTGTTGATCGTAATTGAGGGAGTGTACAGCATGGATGGGGATATTCCAGATTTGCCCCAGTTTATTGCGGTGAAGCGACAGCACAAAGCGGTGCTCATGGTGGATGAAGCCCATTCAATGGGGGTTCTGGGAGCACGAGGACGGGGCATTAGTGAATTTTTTGGGGTTGACCCCAGAGCAGTGGATTTGTGGATGGGAACGTTGAGCAAATCCTTTGCCAGTTGTGGCGGCTACATTGCCGGATGTGCAGCGGTGGTGGAACACCTGAAGTACAGCGCACCCGGATTTGTCTACAGTGTAGGACTCTCCCCTGCCAATGCTGCCGCGGCCCTGGCCGCCATTCGCTTGCTGGAGGCAGAACCAGAGCGAGTTAAAACCCTGGCCGATCGATCGCAGCTTTTCCTGCAGTTGGCGCAGCAGCGAGGCCTGGATACCGGAAAAAGTCAGCATTCAGCCGTGGTGCCCGTGATTGTCGGCGATTCAATGGAATGCATGAAGCTATCTCAAACCTTGTTCGATCGAGGAATCAATGTTCAGCCGATGGGATTTCCCGCTGTGCCCAACGGAACCGCCCGACTGCGATTCTTCATTAGCTGCACCCACAGCCCAGAGCAAATTTGCACCACCGTTGATACCGTAACCCAAGCATTCGCCCAGCAGCGTCAGGCAGGAGCAGCGTATGGTTAGGAATGCAATTTTAATTATCTGGAAATTCTTGTGGGGTGGGCATCTTGCCCGCCCAGTCAGCGAAGTAAACCGTTGCACAGGTTTTAATCCATGATCCTTAACATCCCAGAACGAGAACACCTGAACCTGGATGCCCCCTGGAGTATGGGGGAAGCCGCCTTTACCAAAATGATGGCGATCGTGCATCAGAAAGTGCCCCATCTCAAAACCCTGGTGGAATTTGGTAGTGGTAAAAGTTCGATTCGGTTAGCCAATACTTTTCCTGATGCCCAGGTATTTTCAATCGAAAGCGATCGCTTCTGTTTTGAGCAAACTCAAACACTGGCAAAGACATTACTAACACCCTGCCAATTTACCCAATCCAATCTCACCTTGCTACACCAACCGTTGTCCTTCCAAACCTATGGTTCTGGAGAAATTCTCTCCTACACTCCTACAACTAGCTGGAATGACTTAACGATCGATTGCGTGATTATTGATGGCCCGGCATTTTACACGCTGCGAGGACGGGAAGCCTGCCTGTATCAAGTGTATGATCAACTGGCGATCGGTGGAGTGGTGATTTTAGATGATTATCGGCGTACCAGCGAACAGGCGATCGTGAAAAATTGGCTGGCCGTTTACCCCAATAGCTTTACGGTCGAGATTGTGCCTGTGGGACATCGGTTGGCTGTATTAACCAAGCAAGCAACCGTAGCGGCTAATTGGGATCATCCGGTGAAACAAAAAGATCATCAGATACTCAGGCAAAACTATCAAAGGATTCGATCGCTGCTGCTCATGGGAACAGTCGATCGGCTCAACTGGCTTCAGCAACGAGGCGCACTGGGCAAACAGATCGTCCAGGTGATTCAAGCCATGCAGGCAAGCTATGGTATTTCTGAGGAACACATAGCCGCGGCCCAGATGAAATCCAATTCCTTCATCGATCGCCAGCGCATGTATTGGGAGAGTCTCCAGGTTTGCCTTCAGCTAGCTTATTTGGCGCGTTAGATCTGAAAAAGGGAGGGTTTCAATCATGAAGATCGCCATTCTCACCTCTGGTTTTCTGCCCGTTGTGGACGGTGTAACGGTTAGTGCCCTCCAGCGGTTGCAAAGATTAAGCCAGTGGGGTCATCAGGTGCGGGTATTTTGCCCCGATTATCGACCGCTAGAAGCTATCTATCCCAATTGGAAAGATTATACAGGGGAAATTCTGCCGGGGGTGACGGTAGTGAATCTGCCCAGCGGTTCATTTATGGGGGTAGAGTTTGAGCGCAATGTCAGCAGAACAGCGTACTCCATTTTGATTCAGGAATTGCAAAAATTCTCTCCTGATCTGATTCATGTGGATGAACCGGAAAGAATGTTTGTTGGGTTTCTGCATATTCCTGGAGTCCAGTTTGCTAGGAAATCTGGTATTCCCTGCATTGGCTTTTTTAGAACCAACTTTATGGAATACGTTGAAGATTTTTTCCCCTTACCGCCGATCGTCCTTACCCCTCTGAAAGCATTCCTGAAGCAGCTCATTGTCAAAATATACAATGCCTACGATCTGACCCTGGTAGCAAGTCCCATTACCCACGAGAAGCTGGTGCATATGGGAATTAAAAATACTCACTATGCACTACTCCTGGGCTGCGATACTGACCAGTTTCATCCTGATTTGCGGCAGGCAGGTTTCTTTAAACGCAACTACAACTTACCCCAGGTCGATCGCACCGTGAAGCTGGTGTTTTTGGGACGACTGACTCCCGATAAAGGCTGGCGTTTCACCATGAATGCCTTTGCTCAGGTGGTGCAGCAGGTCGATCGGAAAGCCATTTCTCTACTGATTGCGGGAGATGGTGAACTGCGCGATGAAATTGAGCAACGGTTGAGTCAGTTTGTGCCCCAGGTGCATTTATTGGGGCGGGTGCCTCCCGATGAAGTCCCTGCCCTGCTGGCCAATAGCGATGTTCATGTCACCACCTCAGAGAAAGAAACCAGAGGGTTGACTGTATTAGAAGCCTTTGCCTCAGGGATTCCGGTGATCGCACCACGAGCAGGGGGTGTGGTTGAGAATATTCGAGATGGCTGGAATGGCTTTTTGTTTACCCCAAAAGATCAAAGGGATTTTGTCACGAAGTTACAAACGTTGATCCAAAATCCAGAACAGCGGCAGATGATGGGGAAGAACGGTCGAGAATGCATTGCAGATTATAGTTGGGATACCGCCGTGAAGAACTTAATTAACATTTGGGAAGCACAAATTGCCGAAAAAGAAACTCTAAAATCTAAAATCTAAGGATCATGGATTAAATAACCTGCAACGTTTTTCTTTGTTGAATGGGCGGGCAAGATGCCCACCCCACAAGAATTTCAAATGATTCAATTCGTATTCCTGAAATCCAAAATCCAAAATGGCAAAGCCAATGATATGGCGAAAATCTAAATCAACGATCGCACCCTTCTACCATCACCACGCCATGATTGTTGGTGGGTCTAGCGGCATTGGCAAAGCAACGGCCCAACAGCTTGCCCAGTCCGGGGCCCATCTGTCCATCATTGCCCGAACGGTCACGACCCTGGAAGCGGCCAAAGCTGAAATTGAGTCAGCCAGAATTGATCCAGACCAGCGTGTTATCTCGATCGCCGCTGATATCACCAACGCCCAACAAATCGAACAGGCGATTCAGACAGCAATCCGTCAGCAGGGCACTCCCCATCTTCTAATTGTTGCAGCCGGAATGGCCCACTCTGGCTACTTCCGAGAATTGCCGATCGAAGTCTTTGAACGCACCATGGCAGTCAATTACTTTGGCTCCCTCTACGCCATTAAAGCCGTTTTACCTGCAATGGAGCAGCGGCGGCAGGGACATATCGTGCTAATTTCCTCTGGAGCCGGATTAGTCGGGATCTATGGCTATACCCCTTATAGCCCCAGTAAGTTTGCCCTGCGGGGATTAGCAGAGTCCTTGCGGGGTGAATTAAAAGCATCGGGCATTCACCTGTCGATCGTCTATCCTCCCGACACGGATACGCCCCAACTGCTCGCCGAGAATCAAACCAAGCCGATCGAAACCCAACGGATTACAGGCAGTGCCAAAACCTGGCAACCGGAGGATGTGGCGCGAGTGATTCTTAGGGGCATTCAGCGCAAAGATTTTACGATCGCTCCTGGATTAGAAATGTCTTTACTGTCCTGGTTGCATAGTTTACTTGCGCCGCTGCTGCGGTGGTATTTTGATGGTCTGGTCTTCAAAACCAATCGGGAGCCAAAGCAGTAGAATGATTCAGATCAAAAATCAGGGATGGAAAGCGATCGAGATCACTTCAGAAAAGTCTGAATCAGGTTACTGGACTTGTTTAAACCCACTTTTAAACACACAATCTTCATCCTTTTCTTAGCCGATTCTTATGATTTTTGTAGAGAAATCTGCGGATATTTGCCCTGAATTTGGTAAATCTACTGAGGGTGGTGTTCAATCAACTGATGGGAGTTCAATTTGAATTCACATTGACTAAACTAAACTGACCTTCCCAGTCCAGTGTACATTAGCGTTATTTTGGGAACGCTATCAGTTGAGACTCGGCAAAGTTTGTGCATCAACCGAACTGGCCGATTTTGGCAAAAGTTCTCTAGATACTGAAAAATAGGCTTTTTGCCGTTTCACCTACGTTTGATTAAGGATAATCCAAGATGACACAACGGAAATGCGCGCTAATTACAGGGATTACAGGGCAAGATGGCTCTTACTTGAGTGAGCTTCTGCTAGAGAAGGGGTACGAAGTTCATGGCATCATTCGCCGCACTTCCACCTTTAATACCGATCGCATCGACCACATCTACGAAGATCCTCATAAAGAAACCGCTAAACTCTTCCTGCACTATGGCGATCTCACCGATGGCACCACGCTTCGCCGCATTCTAGAAGAAGTTAAACCCGTCGAAATCTATAACCTGGGTGCGCAATCCCACGTTCGCGTCAGCTTTGATGCTCCCGAATACACCGTTGACAGCGTGGGCATGGGCACCCTGCGCCTGTTAGAAGCCATCCGCGACTACCGCCATCGCACCGGCATTGAAGTTCGCTTCTATCAAGCTGGCTCCTCAGAGATGTTTGGCAAGGTTCAGGAAGTACCCCAGAAGGAAACCACCCCCTTCTACCCCCGCAGTCCCTACGCCTGCGCCAAGGTCTATGGTCACTGGCAAACCGTCAACTACCGCGAATCCTACGGCATGTTTGCCTGCAACGGCATCTTGTTTAACCACGAGTCGCCGCGTCGGGGTGAAACCTTTGTCACCCGCAAAATCACCAGAGCTGTGGCCCGGATTGTGGCAGGACAGCAGAAAAAGCTGTTTATGGGCAACCTCGACTCCAAGCGGGACTGGGGCTATGCCAAGGACTATGTCCGCGCCATGTGGCTGATGCTTCAGCAGGAAACGCCGGATGATTATGTCGTGGCAACCGGAGAAACCTACTCCGTGCGTGAGTTCTTGGATCTAGCCTTTGGCTACGTCAACCTGGATTGGCAGGATTATGTTGAGTTTGATGAACGGTATCTGCGTCCGGCGGAAGTGGAGTTGCTGATCGGCGATCCAGCCAAAGCCAAGGAGAAGCTGGGTTGGGAGCCTTCGGTTACCTTTGAACAACTGGTGCAGATCATGGTGGAGGCAGACCTGAAGGCACTGGGCTTGATTCCCCTTAATGGCAACATTTCCAATGCCGCGCCCGATCACGCCACAATTCGTCCCAGCGTGGGCAGCCTGTCGTTTTAGTCGGATGCCCAATCCACTCTCCTCAGTTCCTCCAGAAGTAAGTGAAGTGAAATCATGACCTCAACTGATTTATCGCTGAACCATCAGCGGATTCTTGTCACCGGTGGAGCCGGGTTTCTGGGTCGCCAGGTGGTTGACCAACTCTGCAAAGCCGGAGCAGATCCCCACAAGATTACCACCCCCCGATCGCAGGATTGTGATCTGCGCTTGATGGAAAACTGTCAGCGGGCTGTAGACCAGCAGGATATTGTGATCCATCTCGCTGCCCATGTGGGCGGGATTGGCTTAAACCGGGAAAAGCCCGCTGAGTTGTTCTACGACAACTTGATGATGGGGACGCAGTTGATCCACGCGGCTTATCAGTCCGGCATCAAGAAGTTTGTCTGTGTTGGTACAATCTGCGCCTATCCCAAGTTCACCCCGGTTCCCTTTAAGGAAGATGACCTGTGGAATGGCTACCCAGAAGAGACCAACGCGCCCTACGGGATTGCCAAGAAGGCGTTGCTGGTGCAGCTTCAGTCCTACCGCCAGCAGTACGGCTTTGATGGGATTTATCTGCTGCCGGTGAACCTCTATGGCCCAGAGGATAATTTTGATCCCCGCAGTTCCCATGTGATTCCGGCACTGATTCGCAAGGTCTACGAGGCGCAGCAGCGCGGCGACAAGGAGATTCCAGTCTGGGGCGATGGCAGTCCGACCCGCGAATTTCTCTACTCCACCGATGCCGCCAGGGGGATTGTGATGGGAACTCAGTTCTACAGCGATCCGGAACCGGTCAACCTGGGCACGGGCTACGAAATCTCGATTAAAGACCTGATCGAGTTGATCTGTGAGTTGATGGGGTTTGAGGGCGATATTATCTGGGAAACGGATAAACCCAATGGTCAGCCCCGGCGTTGTTTGGACACTCAACGGGCGAAAGCGGCCTTTGGCTTTACCGCTGAAGTCGATTTCCGCCAAGGATTGAAAAACACGATCGACTGGTATCGTCAGCACGCTGCTTAAAGACTGCGAATTTAATCATCTGAAATTCTTGTGGGGTGGGCATCTTGCCCGCCCAATTCACGAAGCAGGCTAATTGCCGAGGTTATTTAATCCCTGCTCCTAACCCCAACTCATCGGGAGCATCCCATTGATGCAAATTGATCGATTTCCGTAGCGCAGGCATCTTGTCTGTCAGGGAACTATCTATCACGCAAATGCAATCTATCACGCAAATGCAAAAGTGGGATACACCCAACTCATCCAACAGGTTTTTAACGCAAATCCCCGATCTCCTGAGGAAATCGGGGAGCTTTTTTATTTACGAATATGACCCGAATGCAACTCGAATCTCATCCGAACAGCTTCAAACCGGTTGAGCTTAGATAATGCCGGTTCCCTTGCCGCGATCGTCTTCCTCCATCGTCAACTCGCCCGTCTTGTCGGTGTCTTTGACCTCATCGTATTCCTGTTCACGTTCGGCCTTCAACGCTTCCTCTTTCTCGCGCAGGTCACCCGGCTCATTAACGTACATTTCCGGTTCGATCGCAAAGTTATTGACCAGACCTTCCTTATCTACGCTGTAGCCACCTGACGTATCAATGCTATCGCCTGCATTCTCTTCAGGAACCTGCTTATATTGTCCGCCTTCTCGTTCCTTCCGAGCAGCCGTCTCAGCAGGCACAATCCCACGATCGTAGGTGTCTGGCTCTGTTCTCTTATCACTCATAAAAATACCTCGTACCAGCAACATTAAGTGTGTTTACAGGGTATGTTATGGAAAGCTGATAAGAAGTACCTCTATCTGAGGAGGAAAGATTCCCTGTTTGAGAATCTACCCATAGATACAAGATTCAGTCAAAGCCCCTAATAGCATCCCGTTCAGCCATCTTAGGTCAGCGGACTCTGTTCCCTGGCTCCCTTGAATCCGGGATTATTAAGATTGCTAAATTTACAAATCAATCTGAAAAACAGTAAAATAAGATACAGAAAGAAATCGATTCGTTTATCCTGCTTGGGTGCTCTCTGCGCTAGGAAGGGGCCCCTCAGGACGGAAGTAGGTTAGCAGCATTAGGTTGGCACCGAAGAAACGCAATATTTACCTCCCTTTAAATCCAGCGCATTCAGGAGCAGATGTTATGAAACTCTCATATCGTGGTACGTCCTATTCTTATCAGCCGACTCCCGTGGATATGGTAGACAGCGGCATCCCCGTTAAGTTCCGGGGGCAGCAATATCATTTGTCCTATCTCAGACATATCCCCGTACCGCAAGCCGTTTCTACCCTCAAGTATCGTGGGGTATCTTACCAAACGACGGAAACCGGAGAAATCCAGCCGATCGCTCCCGGTACTCGTCGGGTTACAGCCCTCGCTGGAAAAGCTGTTCCCCTGCCCCTAGCGACTCAGGTTCGTCGCAGGCTCCTGCCAGAAGATGCCCAAAGAGTCCATCAAGAAACAATTCGGCAACGGCTACAGCACCGAATTGATGTGGCAAAAGCACGGGGCGATGAACAGCTCCTGCATCAGCTTGAGGATGAATTGCATCGGTTTGCCTGAGGCAGATTGGTTTACCTGGCTTTGACCTTGTGATTCAGAGGGGGCTTCGTCCTCCTCTTTTTTGTTGAAATGCCCGATGGGGTGAAGCAAACTGCGATCGTTCTCGCCTAAGTTAGAAAAATTCTGCACTCTCCTAATTTTTTATGACAGCCTTTCTGGAATATGGTGTGCTGCAACCGGATGAAGCCCAGCAAGTTATCAAAGTTGAAGCGCAATGTTTCGTCAGCAGCCTCGATCGCGGGCAGGTATACTTCGATCGCATTGGTCAAGAAAACTTTCGTGTGGTGCGGCAGGGGACAAGGGTAGCCGGAAGTCTGGCCCTGATTCCCCTGGGGCAATGGTGGCAGGGGAAGCGGGTGCCCATGACTGGAGTTGCCTCGGTGGGCGTTTCGCCAGAGTATCGAGGAACCGGCGTGGCGATTACCCTGATGCAGCAGATGCTCTGCGAACTCTCCGAACAGGAAATGCCGCTGTCCGTCCTTTATCCAGCTACCCAACGGCTGTATCGCAAAGCGGGCTATGAGCAGGCCGGAACACGCAATTCCTGGTCAGTGCGGATGGCTGAAATTCAAATCACCGATCGATCGCTGCCCATTTACCCCATTGAACCCATCGAGGCAGAGTCCTTTAAGGTGCTTCAGCAACACTATGCCCAGCGCACCAATGGCAACCTCGATCGCTCTCCTCTCCTCTGGCAAGAAATTTTAGAAACAACTGGCTCAGAACCGCTTTATGCTTACCAGATTGGTGAGCCTGACCAGCCTCAAGGCTATCTGATCTTTCAACAGCATCGCTCGGCAGGGGAAACCATTCTTCGGGTGCAGGATTGGGCCATCCTATCGGCTCCGGCTGGACGAACCCTCTGGACATTGCTGGCGGATCATCGCTCCATGATTGACAAGGTTCGCTGGCGAGGGGCATTACTGGATCCATTGACGCTCCTCTTGCCGGAACAATCTCCGGAAATGAAAGACTCCGATCGCTGGCTGATGCGAATTATCAACGTGCGATCGGCCCTGGAAAAGCGCGGCTATCCGATCGGGGTTGCAGCAGAACTCCATCTGGAGATTCAAGACGATCTGCTTCCCATTAACACTGGCAAGTTCATCCTGACGGTATCCCAGGGACAGGGAGAAGTGAGTTCAGGAGGGCGAGGGGACATGAAGCTTTCCATTCGCGGACTTTCCCCCCTCTACAGTGGATTGTTTACACCTTCACAACTTCAGGCGATCGGGTTTTTGGATGGGACTGAATCGGCCATCAATGCTGCCACTCAGATTTTCGCCGGCCCATCTCCCTGGCTCCCCGATTTCTTTTAAAAATCTACACCCCGCTTCAAATCCACCCCCTTCTCCGCGTAGTGCTTATGGCAGTAAACCTCTGAGTGAATGCTGGCCAGGTCAAAGTAGGCGGGTTGATGTTTGCAGCGTCCGGTGATAATTACTTCCGTATCGCGGGGTTTGCGGAGCAGCGCATGGACGATCGGCTCCTGGGGCAATAGTTCCAGATCCACCGTTGGGTTTAGCTCATCCAGAATAATCGTTTTGTACATCCCCGACGCAATGGCGGCCCTGGCAATCTCCCAGCCTCGTTCCGCCTCCACATAGTCCAACTCCTGCTGCTGACCGCGCCAGACGATCGCATCTCGGCCGCAGCGTTGATGATCGACCAGATTGGGATAACTTTGCCGCAACGCAGAGATCGCATCATCTTCGGTATAGCCATTGCCTCCCTTCAACCACTGCATGATCAATACCCGGTGAGACTTATCCTGACTGATACCTTTGCCCAGGGCTTGCAGTGCCTTTCCCAGCGCACTCGTCGATTTTCCCTTCCCATCCCCCGTATAAATCTCAATCCCTTCAATCCCGTGGGCCAGGGCATTGGGATGATGCTGCGGTTTCATCTCTGAATGGAGATCTGCAATGTCTAGCAACGCCTGGGGGCCCCTCGTCCTGTGGCAATAATTTCCAGATCTTCCGTCTTCCGCTTCAGGGTTTGCACCACCTCCTCTACCGGCAGCAAGCCCAAATCCAGCACCGGATTCAGTTCATCCAGAACGACGACCGAATACAGCCCAGAAGCGATCGCCCCCTTGGCCACATCCCAACCGCGCTGGGCTTCCATCCGGTCAAATCGGGTAATTTCTTCTGCCCCAAAAAACTCCGCCCGTCCCGTCCGCACCTGATCGATCAAATGGGGAAAGCCGCGCCGCAGGGCTTCGATCGCTGCATCCTCATCATAGGTACGCCCCGGCCCCTTCAAAAAACGCAACAATAATACACGGGTTTGGGTTCCGGTATGAATGCCCAAGCCAATCGATCGTAAGACTACCCCCAAAGCCGCCTGGGACTTCCCTTTTCCCGCTCCATCATAAATATGAATTTGTCCAACCAATCGCTCAGCACGGGCTTGAGCCGTCCGAATACCAACACCAGTTCTTGTCATGGATCTAATATGAGTCATGAAGGGAAAGACGAGTCAGGATTGAGTATAGTTAGCGATGTTTGGTATCACCCTCACTCCCCCATTCCTGCCCGTATGTTACCTCTATATGTAGAGACTATAGTGTAAACAAACCAAATTAAATATCCACTCATAGCGTTTATTCATATTTCCCCTATTCTTTACCCCTACTCCCAATTCCCATTATCCCAACCCCCCACTCCCCCACCCACCTACTCCCCCACTCCCCCACTCCCCCACTCCCCCACTCCCCTACTCCCCACTCCCTCACCTCCCCACTCCCTCACCTCCTCACCTCCTCACTCCTCACTCCTCACTCCTCACTCCTCACTCCTATGTTCCCCACCGTCCTCCCCCTCCGCGCCATTGCCTTCCAGGCACTCTTCCTGCTGATTGCGATCGCCATTGAAGCGACGGTGCTGCGTCGAACCCTGGCAACGGAGAAAAAAGAATTTATTTCACCCAAGCAGAGCATTCACTATGCCGGCACCATTAATTTGCTGTGTACCGTGGTGGGCTGGCTGGGGTTTTTCCTGTTCTTTACGATCGCCTACACGCTTCCCTCTGCCTGGACTGCTCGCGTTGAAGCCAACCTGGTGAACTTCATCTTTTTTGACCAGTGGACGAATGAAACCGCAACCTCGCTAATTGTGATTGGCTTAATTATGTTCTTTGCCAGTTATGGCGTGAAGCAAGCGGGGTTAAATGGATTGCGATCGACGCTTCAGGCTGGAATTGACAACAAGGAGAAAGAACAGGCGGATCCAGGGGAGTCTGGTGAAAGTGTAATTCAGGAGGTAAAATCCCCTCGACGGTGGGCCCGGTCTGGAGCCATTCGGGTTCGTGGTAAAGAAACCTCCGCCCTTCAGACAATGCCCCCCCAGGCAAAGGCGGTTTTCTATGCCAATGCCTGGAGCTTCAGTGCCATTCTCGCTATTCTGATGCTGCGTTTAGCCCTATTGCGGATCACGGTTTAGCGACTGTTTCACCCCTACCCCTTTCCGTTCATCTTTGTGCCAACCCCAAATCCATGTCGTTCATCGTTAAGTTCTTTAAATTTAAGTTTCTTGTTGAGCTGTGCGATCGCATTAAAGAGCGAATAAAGGCAATCGCCAGTGGGATTAACCTCTTCTCCTGGCAAACGGCCCTGATGCTGAGTTTGTTTGCCTGGATCATCTACATCATCGTGATTGATCCGAACCTGGAGCAGTTTGTCGCACTGTATGGGTGGGGGTTTTTGATTATTGGTGTGGATTGGTTCTTTCTGGATGACAAAGATGACAAGAAGAAGCCAACCCTGCCTGGGCTAAACATTAAGCTCAACATTGGCCCCTGGATCACGGGTGCGTTAATCTGCCTGGCTTTACTCAGCTACGAAGTGATCTTGACCCGGTTTTCAACGGCACTGGTAGCCTGGCCTCTGGTTTCAGTCGGCGTAGCAACGTTTCATAAGTTTTTACGCCCCAGCTTCAAACCCAAAGTGTTCAGAATTCCCAACGATCCAGAGGTACGGCAGAATTTGATTCTGTTAGCCCTATTGGGAGCTTTGATGAGCTGCTGGTTTCAGTTCGGCATTTTGCTGGAGAGTTTGCTCGATCGCTACCCCAGCCTGGCGGGAGATGACTTTCGCAACAGTGCTTTTGTTGTGCGCACCAGTCCAACCACGACGAGTCAAGTTCCTGCCAGTGGAGCCTCTTTGTTAAATACCGCAGAAGCTCAAATTCGAGATGACCTGTCGGGGCGATCGTGGATTGACGTGCAGCGATGGCTACGGCAGATTGATGCTCAGGTGCCCCGGTTAGAACGCCAGATGATCGATCGCGTGTATGGGATTCCAGCGAGAACCGCAGAGAGTCAATTTTGGCGGCTGGATGCTGACCATGAAGATGGATTGCCCAATGACATTTTGCGGCTACGGTTGTTCTGGATTGGCCCAAGTTCCCAGGCAGGAGGATATACCTTAGAAAAGGTTTGCCTGATCCAGCGGGCTGGATTAACCGCGCCCGGCACTGCCCCCGTTCTGGGGGAGTCGTACCAGATGGAGTGTCAACCCATTACATCGGATTTGCCCACGGAAACCCAGCAACCAGAAACAGAACCCACCGGACGGGGCAGAATAATTGAATAGACGATTAGTTTGAATCGTCAGCTTGAATCGTCAGTTTGAATCGAAGAGCATTACACTTGTTTGTCCATCTTTTTTTGCATCGTATGGCGGGAGGGATGCTGTGAGCCTGAGCCGAACCCTGGTGATTGCAGCCAACGTGTTTCGAGAAGTGATCCGCGATCGGGTGCTGTACCTGATTGCCTTTTTTGCCGTCATTATGGTGGCGGCGATCGTCCTGGTGCCAGAGGTGGCGGCCAGCACAGAAAATCAGATTATTTTAGATATTGGCTTGGCGGCCATTAGCCTCCTGGGGCTGATGATTACAGTCTTTGTGGGAACAGGTCTGGTCAACAAAGAAATTGAAAAACGCACCGTTTATGTGATGGCGGCCAAGCCGATCAGCTCTGCCGAATTTATTGTGGGCAAACACTGGGGCTTTTCTGCGGTGATTGCAGTGCTGGTTTTTGCCATGACGCTCCTCTACCTGGGAACGCTGGCCCTGAAGCAAATTCCAGTTCCCCTGGGCAGTATTGGACTGTCTGCCCTATTTCAGTTTTTAGAACTCTCGTTGATTGCCGCTGTCGCTATTTTGTTTGGCGTTTTCACCAGTTCCCTACTGGCAACGCTGCTTACCTTTGCCCTTTACTTGATGGGGCATTTCAGCCGTGATTTGCTGGCCTTTGGCGCACTGACGGATAACCCTGGACTCAAGCAGGCAATTCAGGGGATTTATCTGACTCTTCCCGATCTATCCCGACTGAACCTGAAAAATCAGGCGATTTACGGCCTTAACCTGCTGCCCGAACCCAGCGAACTCCTCGCCAATGCAGGCTATGCGATCGTCTATATAGCCCTACTTTTGACGATCGCCATTGTCATCTTTTCCAGACGGCAGTTCTAGCCCTACTCCCCTTCACCGCTGAGAATTTGCGGCACCTTGAAGAAGTCTCCCTGGGGAGTGGACTCTCGATCGGGGGCACTCTCCAGAATCATTTCCCGGTTGTCATAAGGCTGGAGCTGATCGGCGCGGGTAATGTTGCTGACATCGATCGCCCGTGCAGTGGGCTGCACTTCTGCCGTGTCTAACTCGCTCAACTGCTCAAAGTATTCCAGAATGTCGCTCAGTTGCGTCGTAAACTTTGCTTCTTCGTCAGGGGTCAGGTCTAAGCGAGCCAGATGGGCAACTTTACGAACTTGTTCACGATCGATCATGGTGAGTTAGATGAGTTAATAGGTAAAAACAAGCGGCTAGAAACAAACAGCTAGAAACGAATAATAGCAAATGGGGCTTTACCCACCCCTAACCCCTCCCAGGAGGGAAAACCCTACCCCTACTGTTTGGACAAAGGTGTACAGAGGGAGGGTTAAGAATGTTGCTTTGGACAGAAGGAATTGACCCAATTAGCGAGGCATTACGGTTAGGGGGTATGCGGAAAAATAACGTACCCAGCGCACCTGGTAGGGGTGCACTGCTGTGCGCCCTCCCTTAATACCGTGATTCTTCGCAAACAGGATGGTTTTAGAAGAAAACATCCGCTTTCGATCGCCCGGTGGTCTTCAGCCAGTTTTGGGCTTCGATGTAGTTGTTGGGAGCCAGACGGATTGCCCGTTGCCAATAGTCGGCGGCTTTATCGTACCAGGAATCGGCTTCCTCCGTTTTTTCAGCTTCCTGGGCCTGATCCCCAAAGTGATGGTAGAGCACCGCAATATTGTTTAGCGCCTGGGTCATCCGAGGATTCAGATCCAGAGCCTGGTGATAATGCTCCAGGGCCCGCTCATGTTCGCCGTTGCTGGCATGGATCAGTCCCATGTTGTAAAGAATAAAGCTGCGATCGTAGTCATCTTCTTCGAGCTTCAATGCCTCTTCGTAGTTTGCCAGAGCTTCGGCGTATTCCCCATCTGCCTGGGCAGACATCCCATCCCGGTAGTAGGCAAAGGCTTCCTTCGCCGATTGGCTGGCGGGCAAAATCTTGAGGATAGTATCTGCCAAAACGGTAAAGGTTTTATCGATAAAGTTATCGTTTCGTTGAGTTCTGGGCATAGCTGCCTCGACTTTATTGAGGTTTGTAAATGAGCGGAAGGATCCACCAACTGATTATCTCAGATGTTGCAGTCCAATGCGGAGGACGGCTCGCAAGCAAAGTGTAGCCCATCGGATTGAATGATTGCAGATGGGTTGGCATTTATTAATTTAGCAAGGATGGAGTCGGGTTGGTGTCCTGGCAGTTCGCTATACAAAACCGCTATACAAAACCGCTATACAAAACCAGTAGATCTAAAATGGGTTCGTTTCACAGTGAACCCTGGGCTTGATCCCCCTAAATCCCCTTAAAAAGGGGGACTTCAACCCCTCTTCGGTTTGTGCTACGCACACGCTCCGCGAACGGTTCCCCCTTTTCAAGGGGGGCTAGGGGGGATCTAAACAAGGTTTGTGATCTACACAAAGTAATTACTGACGGTGAGCACTCCCGCATTGGCATCCCCTGGTTTGAACTTGATGCCCGTCACATCTGCAACCAGATCACGGTTCGCGGAGAAGCCTCTGGTGGAGTCGTTGACCGATAGATAGGTGCGTTTCTTCCAGGAGAAGAAGACCGCTTCATTTGCCCCCAGGGATTGTTTACCAGATTGCGCCTGATTTTTATCGGCATAGGCAGCTCTGGCGGCCGCCTGAAGGGTCTTTCCGGTGACCTGACCGGCGTTGAACAAGCCTTTGGGACGCGATCGGGTGCGCAGATTATCGTTAAAGTCAAGCTGGAATTTGTCCTTTTGGGCGAAGTTAAAGTCCAGAATCCGATCGGGTGCTTCAACGGTAGAACTTGCCAGGGCATCAGCCTGGGTCGCACCAGAGAAAACAAACCGATCGCGGCCACGGCCACCCCGCAGGGTATCCTGTCCCGGGCCACCCACCAGCACATCATTCCCCGCACCACCCACCAGAAAATCATTGGCTTCACCGCCGATCAGCGTATCGTTGCCCGCTCCTCCGTAGAGGCGATCGTTGCCATCTAACCCAATCAGGCGATCGTTCCCGCCTGCCCCAATCAGCACATCATTTTCATCCGTTCCCACCAGGACATCGGGGCCATTCGTGCCGCGCCGAACAATGCCCGGATCAAAGGCATCTACCGTTTCCAGGTTGACCCACCGTTGCAGGACGTTCTGGGTCAGGGGATTTTTGGCTGCATCGACAATGCCACTATCGCCTGCCGCAACGGAGAGAATATATTCTCCCTTCTGATTCGTCAGCTTTTTGATATTGCCCAGCGTCCAGGTAATGGCATCTGGACTGGTCAGGGTAGCCTGGCTCAGATCAATTAACTTGCCATCGCGGGTGAACCGAATGTCGCCCTTATCAAAGCCCTGAATCGCTTCACTGAAGGCAAAGGTAACCGCATTCACCTTGTCACGGCGCGGATTTGGAGCAACATCCACAATCTGTAGGCTGGGCAGGGTTTTATCAACCCGATAGACTTCACCCGTAAAATTGCCATTTTGCACTCCCCGTCCCCCCAGGGGTGTACCTAAGCTGTTTAAGATCGAGTCATTATCAACCAGATTCAAACCGATAAAGCCACTGCCGCTCCCTGTGTTCACCTGAACCGTATAAAAACTGCCATTGACTCGGGTAATCGTAGAGATGTTTGCGCCTGCAACACCCGACGTGACTAAGCGGAAATCTGCTGGATCAACCCGGACAACATTTTCGTTAAACAGAACGGTGAAGGTAATCGTATTGGCGTTGGTGGGATTCGTTTCCAATCGGTTGATTGCCGTGACTCTAGGGGGCTGCTTATTGACGGTATAAAGTGGCCCATTAAAGTTACCGTTTCCTGATCCGTTGCCTCCTAAAGGCGTGTTGACAGCGTTCTTAATGGAATCATTATCTCGGAGATGGAGTCGTAGCGAGCCACTGCCTCCCCCCGTGCTGATTTGAACATTGTAGTTGCGTCCACTACCGCTCACAGCTGTGACTCTGGCTCCGGTGATGCCCACAGCAGTCAGGTTAAAGTCAGATACATCCACCCCAGACACATCTTGACTGAAGGTGACTGCGTAGTTCAGGGTGTTGGCGGCGGTAGGGTTGGGATTGACTAACGTCATGGCCGAGACGATCGGCGAATTTTTCAGCAGGGAATAGGTCTGTCCGGTAAAGTTACCGTTGTTTTCCCCTCTCCCCCCTAACGCCACCCCAAGGGCATTTTTAATTGAATCATTGTCCCGCAAATCCAGCCGCACCGAACCATCGCCGCTGCCTGTATTGACCGCAACGGTATAGGTTTTGGCATCCACTGCTCGAATCGAAGCAATGCTGGCTCCTTTCACGCTGCCGCCTGCGATCACCCGAAAATCTGTGATGCTCACTCCGGTTACGTTTTGGCTGAAGGTGACGGTGTAATTGACGACGTTAGCCTTCGTGGTTTGAGCATCAACGCGCCGAATGGCGGAAACCACAGGTGGAGTTTTGTCGATCGCGTAGGTTTCTCCTGCAAAGTTGCCGTTGCCGTTGCCCGTTCCCCCCAGCGAGAGGCCGCGTTCATTGCGAATGGAATCATCGTCCACCAGATTCAGGCTCAGTTGGCCGTTGCCCGTTCCAGTATTGACTGCCACCTCGTAGGTGCGGGCATCCAGGCGTTTGACGCTGGAAACACTTGCTCCAGTAATTCCATTGGTGGTCAACCCAAAGTCAGTTCGGTCTACCCCGGTGACATTTTGAGTAAACGTGACGAGGTAGTGAACGGTATCCGCAGCCGTAAGATTCCCACTTTTGCGACTAATGGCAAAAACAGCAGGTGGCGTTTTGTTAATGGTGTAAACTTCTCCAGTTCTAGAACCATTCCCCAGTCCGGTTGCTCCTAAGGGCACGCCTGCATTGTTTTTGATCGAATCATTATCCTTTAAATCAAGCCGTAGAGTGCCGTTGCCTGTTCCAGTATTGACTTCCACCGTGTAAGTTTTACCGCTTCCAGTCACGCTGGCGATGTTAGCCCCTACCACCGTGTCGCCCGTTACAAGCTGAAAATCACTGGAATCAACGCCCGTCACATCTTGATCAAAGGTGACAACATAGCTAACTTTATTGTCTGCGGTGATTTGCGGTTGAACTCGGGCGATCGAGGCTACCATCGGCGGAATCACGATCGATAGGGAACCAAAAACATTATCATCATCTCCGGCAATGCCCCGATCGCTGGAGGCACTATTCCCCATAAAGGTAGGGTTCCGTTCGGCAATGACCGTGCCACCCGTTGCCACATAAATCGCGCCCCCTTTCCCCTGCCCTCTGGTTCCATTATTGTTAATAGAACCCCTGCCGCCTGACCCGCCATCGGCAAGATTGTTATTAAAGCTTGTGTTGCTGATCCGTAGAGAACCCGTGCTGCCGACAAAAATGGCTCCTCCCTGACCATTTCCCCCATTTCCCCCCACACCAGTGATGCTTTCGCCCCCCTCACCCCCGATCGCTTTGTTTTGAGAAAAATTAGAATTAACCAGCGTGACATTGCCCTGCTGGATAAACAGCCCCCCGCCGCGCCCATCGGAGCCAACGCCGCCTGGAGTACTGCCGTTATTGGTACCGGCACCCCCTTTAGCCAGACCATTGGCGATCGTTAAGTTGGTCAACCGAACATCGATTCCCGCTCTGTTGACCGTAAAAACCTGATAAATATTGCCGCCGCTAATGGTGTGACTATTGCCGACAAATTCAATATTGCTGGTAATGGTAGGAAGCTCCCCTGCCAGAACAATACTGCCGTTGAGCCGAATCACTGCACTTTCATAATCACCATTGTTCAACGGATTGGCTTCTAGAAACGATTCATAATCCCTATTGGCCTGCAGAATGGCTTCTACAAGCGACTCATAGCTGTTGACGTTAAAGTCTCGCAGTACCGATGGATAAGTGGCGAGTACCTCTGGCGAAAAGGCGATCGGCGTTTGGACTAATCCTGTTGCATACTCCAGTAACCAATTGCCCCCTTTTGCGGAATTCCCCACCAGCGTTTCTGAAGCTGCAATCTCTATCCCCAGGATTTGCCGCATTTTCTGGATAAAGGCTTTACCCCGATCGCCTGCGGCCACATTACAACTCATCAACAGCAGACTTGCGTTCTGAGCCAATGCTTGTGACCAGCCTCGCAACTGGAATCTATAGGCGTAAAGCGTTTCTGCATTCAGGTCAGCGGTGCCTAACTGTACACTGCCCTCGCTCCCATGGGACACGATCTGAAGACTGTCCAGGTCATGATAATAGCTCAGCACATCGCTAATTTGTTCAATCCCATCTCGACTGGGATCAAGAACAACCACATCTACATCAGAAGAGAGTCCTTGAATCAAATGCTGTGGGTCATCAACATTTGCATCGATAAAGATTAACGTGGCGGCAGTGAAAGAAGTCATGGCAAATGCGAGGAGAACTAGAGGATAGGGAATTTACAGAAAGATGATTGCAAAAGATGCATGGATATATCAAAAAGGTTGGCAAGTTTGAAAAGAATTTTTCTATTCGATGAATCAAAAGTATAAATTCAAGTTTCCATTTCCTTGACAGAATTAAACAAAACCAGAATCATTAATAGAAGAGGATTAAGCTTGCCCACAAGAGAAAATTTCAGCCCAAATCTGCCAACCATGATTCCTGTAAAAAGACTGAATCGTGATTGATCAATCACATTGATAAATGACAAGTCATGGGACTGATGGACTGATGGACTGATGCCGAGATTGTGAACCTATGGAATGTTTAGCTGGGGAAGCTCTTGAGTTTGGGTCAATGAAAACCCATGAGCCAGACTAAAGGGACAATCACTTCTGAAGAGAATATACCCATGAAGGTTAGAAATCTTACATTTGGGCAAAAATAGTTCGTTTGAGGGTTTGCAATACAATCCAGTCCATAAAGCATTTAAGGGTCGAATCAGGCAAACCAATAGCATAGGCAGATCCACGGACTGATGAGGGGCATCGCTTTATAGAATGCCCAAATTTCTAGGGAATCGATCGCTGATCAAAATTCATGGGAACCCTAAGGAAGTCATTGCCCCAGGGTGCTCCTGGATTAGCAAATCAACAAAATGCTCATGTTTGCTACAAACCATTCCTGTTCTTCCCCTCCAACCCCTTCCATTCGAGAAGGAAAGCATCAAGAGTTGTGCCTGGAATCGAGGCTGGCGGAACTGAGACTGTATGATTTCCAGGTTGATGCTTGCTGTTCCAGCCAAGCAATTTTGCCTAGCTTTGAACGCCACTCTACCCTGCCTGGCGTGGTGTTAGAAGAAAAGGGGCAGTTTTTGGGAATGATTTCACGGCAACGTTTACTAGAGTTTCTGCTACGCCCCCAGGCAATAGAACTCTTTGTTCCCCAACCGCTTTCCGTTTTGTATAGCTATGCTCGTGTCAGTAGCCTGATATTGCCTGAAACTATGCCCATTCTGGCTGCGGCTCAACTAGCACTCAGACGACCGCCTTCCCAACACAACGAGCCAATTGTCGTGGTTTGTGACGCGGACGATGAAATCCCGGTGATGAATCACGTTAAGAAGGATCTGAGCAATAGTCACCAGGTTAGGAGCGATCTGGAGCAGGGATATCTGAATAGACCAGATCTGGATAGTCAAGATCCTGATCTGGATGAGCACTGTCATCATGGCGATTGTTACGATCGCTGCGGTAATGGCGATCGGATTGAAGGGGCAAGACAACCTACCTATTACTTGCTCGATAGTCATGAACTGAATATCGCGTACTGGCAAATTCGCGGCATTGAAACCCAGGTGCGCTATGAGCGATCGCAGGTGCAAATGGTTCAGACGGAAAAAATGGCGAGCTTAGGACG
Organism: Egbenema bharatensis FJBBOT/2019; assembly: GCF_048077055.1. Classification (NCBI taxonomy): domain Bacteria; kingdom Bacillati; phylum Cyanobacteriota; class Cyanophyceae; order Oculatellales; family Oculatellaceae; genus Egbenema; species Egbenema bharatensis. The sequence goes on from NZ_CP182236.1 coordinate 3,344,401, forward strand.
CTTGGTGGATGGCGTAGCCCATGAAATTCTTGACCCCGTGGGATTCATCTGGGGCAATCTGGTGCATTTGTCAGACTACACCCATCAGGTCATGGGTTTGCTCAATGCCTATGAGCATCACTTCTCCGATCGGATGCCCTCGCCGATCGCCCAGCTTCGGACTGAAATTGAGTTAGACTACCTCTGCCACGACATTCCGCAGACGATCGCCAGTATTCGGGCTGGCGCAGAACGCTTGAAAAACCTGGCCTCCAGCCTGCAAAATTTTTGCCATATTGATGATGTCTATCCCAAACCCGCAGATCTTCATGATTGCCTGGACAGCATTCTGTTGTTATTGAAGAGTCACCTGACCGGAGAGATTGAGATTGTTCGCAATTACGGCCATTTGCCCCCTGTGAACTGCTACGCGGGGCAGTTGACCCAGGTATTTATGAATATCCTGTCCAATGCTGTGGATGTTTTGATGAATCAGGCAATCCGTCAAGATCTGGCGGACAACTTTGGCGGTGAATTGGGTGCTGATGTGCAGCAATACCTGAAGCGCAAACCGCAGATCACCATTACAACCCAGGTGCGATCGTTTCCTGCCAGTTTTCATCCCGCCAATCCGTCCCTGCGGTGGGTATCCATTCGGATCTTTGACAATGGCCCAGGTTTATCTACTGAAAAGCAGCAGCAGATCCTGGCTTCCTTCTCAGTTGAAAAACGGGCGGATAAAGAAACCAGCCTGGCCATGAGCTATCAGATTGTTACTGCAAAACATGGCGGTAAGTTTTACCTGCGATCGCCCGCTCCCGAATCAGACGATTCATCCCACCACTCCGACTCTAACCCAGGCACTGAGTTTGAGATCCTACTGCCATTGATTTAATCTCCATCACACCGAGTGCATCCCAATCAAGGACAGTGGTTCGATTACCGTAGCGCAGGCAGCGTTGTTAGTTAAAGTCCTTTCCCAGCGCCTATCTAAAACCCACTAAAGTTTTGGGAATCCAAAACCCCGTCAGGGGTTTTGGGATAGGTTCTTGTTGATCAACCAGATCAGCCAGATCAATCAGATCTAACAGATCTAATTCGCTCAGGCGGCTTTGCGAGCAATCCAGTATTTACTCATGAAATGGACTTCGGTTTGTACCGACATAAAGCCTGCCTTTTCCAGGCGATCGGCTAAATCATCGGTAGTGTAATGCCGATAGTACGGTTCGTGGAACATGGTGGGGAAGTTGCGCATGGCAGGGGCCAATTCTGGCGAATCGCTTAACTGAATCGAATCGCAGATCACAAACACACCACCGGGCTGTAACACACGGAAGCTTTCTTCGATCACCGTTTGGCGAACCTCTGGCGGCAGTTCATGGAACAAAAACACTGACACAATGCCGTGAAAATAGTCATTCAAGAAAGGAATACTTTCAGCATTCGCCTGGATCAGTTGAGGCAATGCACCTGGCACATCAGCAAGCAGTTGGTTGGCTTTCCGCAGATAAGCTGGCGATAGATCCACCCCGTAGAGTGATGTATCGGGCAACATCCCTTGAATTTGCCGCAGCGTCCGCCCTGTGCCACAGGCCACATCTAAAACCCGAGTTTGGTGATCAGGCAGGTTAAATACCTCTAAACCACGCTTCAGGGGTAATAGGGTGCGTCGGCGCATGGCATCGGCCGTGCCGTTGAAAAGAATCTCGACCTGAAGGTCGTAAAGATTGGCGGAAGTCTCGCTCAGGTAGCCATCTGTCTGGTGATGGAAATTTTGCACATAGTAGCTGGGATAGCCTTCCGTGCGAATGTCTGTGGAAAAGTCTTGATACCGCTTTTCCGCCGCCCGTCCCCAGATTGTGGGCATGTCCAGCCAAACGAAGGGATAAAACCGGAAGAAATCTTCCCAGGGATTGTCAAACAGTAGATGGGTGGGATAAACTCCCTGCTCAGCATCTAACCAATCTCGATCGATTAGATCATTCAACCGTTGCTGAATAAGGCCCAATAGGGCAGGGGAAAGGGGTTCTGTGCCCTGTTTTGCATCCGGGGCAAGGAAATTCATTAACTGGGTACTTAGAGTCTTGTGGGCCAGCCCAAAGTAGCTTTTGCCCTGCTGAAACGTTTGGTATGCCAGTTTGGTGAGAGTCTCAGCCATGAGAACAGCCTAGTTCGATGAGTATGTACAAAAGTGAAGGATAACTGTAAACAAGTGTAACGAAGAAATCACAAAACTTCCGGGTTGATCGCAGCCTGTAGGCGATCGCAGGGTGAAGCTTTTAGCTAACACTTAGAGACGGGAATACTTTAGAGACAAATGAGTGGCTCAACCATGACAGTCAAAAACATCATTTTTTCAGTACTGTTGATCTTTATACCGATTTCGCTGGCGGCTGAGTATCTCCATTGGGGGGAGTTGGCGGTATTCATTACGGCAGGTTTAGCGATTTTGCCGCTCGCTGCCTGGATGGGAACGGCGACTGAAGAAATTGCCCTGGTCGTCGGGCCTTCGTTAGGTGGACTGCTCAATGCCACCTTCGGTAACGCAACTGAGTTGATCATTGCTCTGGTCGCGCTGCGGGCGGGAGTGGTTAATGTGGTGAAGGCCAGCTTAACCGGATCAATCATCGGCAACTTACTGCTGGTGATGGGCTTTTCCATGCTGCTGGGGGGACTGCGCTACAAAGAGCAGGTCTTTCAACCGACGATCGCCCGTCTTAATGCCTCTACCATGAATCTGGCCGTGATTGCCATGCTGTTGCCCACTGCGGTGGATTACACGTCTGCTGGCATTGATGAACCCGAAATGCAAAAGCTCTCTGTGGTGGTGGCGATCGCCCTGATTGTGATCTATCTGCTGACGCTGTTCTTTTCTATGAAGACCCACAGTTATCTATATGACCTTAGTGCAGAGGAAGAGAGCGAAACTGAATCTCACAAGCCAAATGCCTGGCTGTGGACGGGCGTTTTGCTAACAGTAACAGTTCTGGTTGCGGTTGAGTCGGAACTTCTGGTGGGAGCGTTAGAAGAGGCGACAAAACAACTGGGGTTAACGGAACTGTTCACGGGCATTATTGTGTTGCCGATCATCGGCAATGCCGCAGAACACGCAACAGCGGTTGTAGTTGCGGTGAAAAATAAAATGGATTTGTCGGTTTCAGTGGCAATGGGTTCTAGTTTGCAGATTGCCCTATTCGTTGCCCCGGTATTGGTGATTGCTGGATGGTTTATGCATCAGCCGATGGATCTGAACTTCAACCCCTTTGAATTGGTGGCAGTAGCGGTCGCCGTTTTAATTGCCAATTCCGTCAGTTCAGATGGACGATCGAACTGGTTGGAGGGATCCCTGCTCTTAGCGACCTACATCGTCATTGGAGCTGCATTTTTCTTTCATCCACCCATTTAATTAGCAGCATCTTGCTGGTACGAACTGACACCTGGTATGAACTGATACAAAGGACGAATTTATGTAGCGCAGGCATCTTGCCTGCCAGAAAGATTTTTACAAAGCGAAAATATTACAAAACCAGATATTTGCAAAACAAAATATTTGCAAAACGAAGTTATTTACAGACAAGAACTTTACAAAACAAAGATACTACAAAACAAAACATCTACAAAGCAGACAAAAGATTGGATGCACCCGATCTAAATTCCGATCGCTCTCTGCGATTGGTCACCCCCGTCCCAATCAAACCGTTGGCTGGAGGTCTGGTTGCCGCGCTTCTCGTGCTTTAATGCGCACCGGAGTCAGCGTGTAAGGAGAATGGGGTTCTGGATAAAGTTTGGAGTACTTTGTGTCGTAATGCTGTACTTCCAGGTAGTGCAAATTATTGGGGTGCGGTTTATATAAGTTGAAACATTCCAGCAAGCAAAAAGTCGCTGCACTTTCGAGAGGGCCGACCATGACGATCTGATTTTTCCAGATCCGCTTCGATCGCGCCCAATATTTGATTTGCGCTTGAGACAAACAATACATGCCAGAGTGAGGATTCATACACTCAGCAAACTTGACACTGCCAAGCTGAAATGCCGAAAGCCGATTCCATGCCATTTCAGACTCAATCGTCAGGTCAATATATCGCTTTGTGCCATCGAGAAATTCATAGCGATTGGGTAAAAGCACATCCTGCACCGTGGCGTGTCGGTGAAAAGCTGCAATTTTATCCAGAAAAGAACCATCGTTAATCAAAATATCGTCTTCAATGAAGACAAACCAATCAAACTGATTGACGCAATCCACCAATTCATCTTGAACTCTAAAACCGACGTAGAGCGGATCGCAGCCAGGTTCTAGCTTGAGATGAATGCACTGCCGTTGATAGGCTGGCAGATATTGCACAACGTTTCGATGGGGTAAAGAACTAACGTTAATCGTCAAATTGCAGTGGGAAAAACTGGTGAGTAATCCATCAATTGTTCGCCGCAATCGATCGATTCGGTAAGCCGCTTTTTGGGGGTTTTGGGCTTCCTCTACCGGAGCAATATGTGAGATATTCACAAGAACTCTGGGACGAGCGATCGATGGGGCGATCGGTTCGTCTAGAAACGCAATCAGAGGTCGCCGCTGGTAAAACATCATCAGCTTGCACTTGCGCTGAACCGCCTGTAAAAAGTTTTTAACAAGTGCATAAACAAAAAAGATAGTGTGAGCAACTGCTCGCTTGAAGGTGCGTTGCTGAGTCGCCATAATTCTTTTCTCGTTAAACAATTTGTTTCGATTCAGACCGATTTAAGCTGAATCCAGATACTAAATACCCTAACCAAATGCTCTGGCTGTTTCATGATGCTTTAGAGCGATCTTGATAGAAGCCAACCAAAATCATTGCAAAGCAAAGGTATTATTTCTTAACCGAGCCCACAAGATAGATCAAGGGAAAGAAGATGTCAGCTGATCCTGACGAAGCAAACCGAATTAACCCTGATGAAGCAGCGAATGCTTAAAACAGATGATTAAAACAATCGCCCTGATAGCATTTCAACAAACTGGATATCGCAAAACTGAATAGCAGTTCAAGCTGAACCAGTGCCAAACGTAGATATAGAAATGCTACAACACAGATACCACGCGCTCCGGAATCAAACCAGCGAATCTGGAGCAAAACCGCCAAATTGCGTTGCCAAAAACTAGAACTCGCTGCCAAAGTACAGATTCTACAATCGATCAGCGACTTATCAAGTAATGTGACAAATTTATGCGAATTCGTCAACTTTAACGGCGAATTGTAGTTAACGTTACTTTAAACAATCTGATTGTGGCGAATGCAGGTAGAAAACCAATGAGCACTGGCTTTGGGGATGCGGGCCTGGGTGGCATAATCTACGTATACAATTCCAAATCGCCGATCGTATCCCCACGACCATTCAAAATTATCCATCAAGCTCCAGACGAAATATCCCTTCAGGGGGTAGCCTTCTCGGATAGCGCGATGGGACGCAGATAGATACTGCCGCAGGTACAGAATGCGATCGCTGTCCATAACTTCACCCTGGGCAGTCAGCTCATCATCAGCCGCACAGCCGTTTTCGGTAATCAAAATCGGTAAATCCGATCGACCCAGCGTTTCGCTAATGTGTCGCACTCCCCAATAGAGGGATTCTGGAACGATCTGCAGCCAGGGCATATGCATCCGAGGGTAGCCTCTGGGAAAATCCAAAATTTCGTAGCCCGGAGCCTGCTCGATCGCCCGCACATAAACGCCACTGTAGACGTTAAATCCCAGAGCATCCAGGGGTTGATGGATGGTCGCTAAGTCCCCTTCCTGAATTTCCGGAGCAGCCTCCCCCATTTTTGCCAGCCAGTTGGAGGGATATTCCCCTGTTAAAGCCGGAAGCAGAATCCCGCCGTTATAGCCGCAGAAGGGAAAGGCCTGACGCGCCGCCTCACAATCGGCTGGGAGTTCCGTCAGCGGTACGGGCACTGCAAAGTTATCCACTAAAGCCACCGAGCAGGGAACTGGAGAAGCCGATCGAATTGCCTGACATCCCAGACCGTGGGCCAGTAAGGCATGATGGGACGTTTGCCAAACCTGCTTTTGAGTCCTGACAACGGTTCCCGGCGCGTGAATGGGCACCTGCACCCCATAGCCAAAGTGGGTGAAGCACATGATTTCATTCAACGTCATCCAGTGCGTGATGCGATCGCCCAGGCGACTCACCACGGCTTCAGCATAGGCGGCAAAATCCTGAGCCATTTCGCGGCTTTGCCACGACCCGTAGCGATCCTCCAGTGCTTGAGGACTATCCCAGTGAAACAACGTAGCGTGGGGTGTAATGTTGTACTTCCGCAGTTCATCCACCAGCCGTCGATAAAAATCCAGTGCCGCTTCATTTACAATTCCCCGTCCATCCGGCATCACGCGGGCCCAGGAAATGCTGAACCGATAGTGCTGAATCCCTAGCTCCGCCAGCAGCCGAATATCCTCTGGGTAACGATGATAGTGATCACAGGCGATCGCTCCCGTCTGACCGTCCTGCACTCGTCCCGGAGTCGCACTGAAGGTATCCCAGACGCTGGGCTTCCGGCCATCGACCTCGGCGGCTCCCTCAATCTGATAGGCTGAAGTCGCAGCTCCCCAGACAAAATCTTCAGGAAATCGATCGCATTGCAGATCTAATTGCCGATCCATTGGTTACAAAACCCTAAAAAAATTGACAGGTTAGAGCGGATTTAGGTTCTTAGCCGTTAGAGTTGGTGTAGTCAACGTTCACTTTCGCTAAACCAAGCTGTTATGACTGCTTACGACCTTGAACTGAATCCGTCCAATGATTCCAGTCCATCTGATACGGATATTAACCCAAATTGCGTAGAGCTGATTGAAACAGTAATCTCCAGCCTGCAAGAGGATCAGAGTGCAATGGTTAGCCATACGGATAGTGGCTATGTATGGAAGTTTAAGTATGGCAGTGTAGAGGTGTTTGTTCAGCTTCTAGGACTGAACGAGGAAGATGAACTGACGGTCTGGTCGCCAGTGTTAAAGTTGCCAGTCAAAAACGAAGATCAGCTCATGCGAAAGCTGATGGAAATGAACTGGAGTGGCACGTTTGAGTCCCGCTTCGCTGTATTTGATGATTATGTGGTGATTTGCGCCAAACGCACCTTAGCTGGAATTACCCCAGGGGAAGTATCCCGCAACATTACCATCGTGGCAACGATCGCCGATGACAATGACGAAGCATTGCAGGCAGAATTCGAAGCGGTTTAACCTGAAACAATCGCAACGCGACTGGCTGAAATTTTGAGTCAGGCAAACCGTAGCGCAGGCATCTTGTCTACCATCAGAACAAGCCGCAGGCATCTTGTCTGCCATTAGAACAAGCCGCGGATTGCAATTTAACAAAACTGGGTTGATCAGGATCACTGAAACCTTGCTCAACTTCCAGCTGAATTACTTCGATCCAGGCGGGTGTATCTCACTTTTGCATTTACATAATCAATATCTCGCTGGCAGGCAAGATGCCTGCGCTACGGAAATCAATTTGCATCAATGGGATGCTCCCAAGCGGGCTGACACTATTCGGCATGGCTCCCTTCCTGGTATGACGATCGCGTTAGTCGGGTTGTGGTATCTTAGCGAGAACTAACCTACTGACATTACGAGAGATTTCATGCAGGATTTGAAAGCAGAACTGGCAACTATGGTGGATGAAGCCGAGTGGGAATGGCTGATTCCTCATGTACAACGGGATGCTGTGGTGATTGTAACTTCTGGATTAGAACTGGTGGATGTGGGTGTTGCTCTGGCCAGTGATGATGTAATGGCCGTGCAACGGTGGATTAGTGAGCAGTTAATTTACAAACCCACTTCAGAACAATTGGCAGACTGGGGAAACGATCGCAACCATCGGTTTAACGCCTTGATTGTACAGCCCTATGTGCTGGTGCAGGATTTAGCCGCATAGCGTTCACTCGATCGCTACAGTGAAGTTAGTGCCGACGACTAGAGAGGGAAAAGGGACTATGGTATCTTCGGCAACGTCTATTTCAAAAAGCGATCGAGCTACAGAATTGGCAGAAGCCGGTTGGCGCTATGAAACCGTCAACGATACCGATGGCACGACTGCGCTGATTCAAGTTCCCCTGACTCCAGAAGAATTCTTGCACCCCAAGGAAGGCTATCGCTTGCCCAACAGTACCCTTCATGATCAGATTGCAGGCGATGCCAGAGATATGCTGACTCGTCGCTATGCCGATCGCCCGGAAGTTGGCGTATTTCGAGATTTGCTGATTGAGTGGGAACCTCCAGAGTTGAGGGATCACTGTCCCGATACCTTTGTGGCCTTTGGAATTCAAAACCGGGATCAAAATCGGCAAAAGTTTATTGTTGTCAATGAGGGAGTACGCCCCACCCTGGTGATAGAAGTCGTTTCGCCGCGCTACCGCAAAGAAGATCGGGAAATTAAGGTCGTCGAATATGCCCGTGCGGGAGTGCAGGAGTACGTGATTATCGATCGGCGAACCTATCGGGGGCAATTACTGGAGGAAGTCCTGGGCTACCGGCTGGTGGCAGGACACTATCAGCCCATCACACCTGATGACGATGGACGGATTCTGTGTGAAACGGTGCGGCTGTGGATGAGTTTGCGAGACGGTCAGCTGCTGATGGAAGATGCGGATAATGGTCAACGCCTGAAGACTTCTCTGGAATTAGAGGCAGAAAATCGAGAGCTGGAAGCAAAGAACCGAGAACTGGAAGCAGCCAAACAGCAGGCAGAGCAGCAGGCGATCGACCTGGCGGCCCAGTTAGCGCGCTACCAGTCCCAGTTTGGGAATTTACCAGAACCCAATCCACCTGAATAGAATCCGTCCGTTGGCTTACCTATCGCTCATTCCACTCTGCCGCAGCATCTTCAACCGCCTGCTCAACGGTCTTTTCCCCCAGCATTGCCCCTTGCAAGTTGTCGTACACGATCTTCTGTAACTCTTTGATGTCCTTAATGGTGGGCAGCAATACTTCAGCATCCTGAAGCTGTCTGGCACTGACCGATCGCGCTTTCTCCAGGGTTGAAGCATCCGCAGACACCTCGGTAAAGTAGCTATCCTGGGCAGCGGCAACGGTGGAGGGCAGGACATTGGCAGCCTTGGCAAACTCCAGTTGGTTGGTGTCGTTGGTCAGGAACAGGGCAAAGTCAACGGCGGCATCGGGTTGATCGGTATTGCGGGGAATCACGACATTCATCACCGCCACATTTTTCTTACCCGTTGAACCAGAAATTTGATCGGCTGTTTCAGATACTTCCGCGATCGCCGGAGCATTGGTTCTGACCGTTTCCAGGAACTGGGGCCCGGTGGTCAAAAACGCCAACTCTCCCGCCTGATAGAGTTCGATCGCCCGTCTGTGTCCCTGCGTCAGGGCTTCTCTGGGCATTAGTCCTTCCTGGTAGAGATCCGTCCAGTACTGAAAAACCGCTCTCCCTTCCGGACTGTCGAACGCCGCATTCCCTTGCTCATCAATCAATTCCGCTCCCATCTGAACAAAGGATTGCAGCACCTCTGCCGAGTCTTCCGGCACAAAGGTTTTGAAGAAGGCATATTTCCCAGTCCGTTCCCGAATTTGCTGCGCGGCTTGAGCCAGTTCTTCGTAGGTGGTCGGCGGTTCATCAATTCCAGCCTGTTCTAGCAAATCCTGGTTGTAAATGGTGACATTCGTTGTCAGATACCAGGGTAGCCCAAAGGTTTTGCCATCCAGCGTATTCGCCTGCCAGATGTTGGGTAAATAGGCTTGTCGATCGCCCTCGGAAATGCGATCGTCCAGTTCCAGCCAGGCATTGCGTCCCGCCAGTTGAGCCGCAAAATCAGGATTCAGGTTCACCACATCAGGAGCTGTTCCCGCCGAAACTGCGGTCAGAATTCGGCTCTGCATATCTCCCCAGGGCACATCGACCCAGCGCACCGTCACTCCTGGGTTTTCACTCTCAAATTGCGCAATCAGCTGATTGAAATAGTCTGTGAATTGAGGTTGAAGCTGCATCGTCCAAAATTCCACCTCGGCGGTTCCTGAAGCGGATGGGTTGGACTGAGTCGAAGCGTTGGGGCTACAACTGCTGATCGCCCAGCTCATGACCAGACCAAGCAGGGCAAGTATTCCGAACGTTTTCCAGGTTTTGCGTCGTCTCATGGGCGGGTTCCTGACAGTCACCACTTTGATTTAACTTCACTAGATTAACCTGAGGGATGGATGCGCGAGAACAGTTAGAAAATGAACAATTGAAAAGATAGCAGTTGAAACCATCGCTCAGTTTCTTTCGGGAGGTCTGGGCAGGAAGTCCAGTTTGAGCAAACGAGGGAATGCTCGATCGGACACAATAAGTCCATAAGGGGAGCATGTCACGTTTGCAAGTCTAACCCTCATCCCCTAACCCCTTTTCCCAAGCGGGGAGAAGGGGAACCGGATTGAAGTCCCTCTCCCAAAGGGTGAGGGATTTAGGGTGAGGGCGACAAAAGTGACATGCTCCCGTCTATAAGTCCATCGGTTCATAGATCCCTAGGTTCATAAATCCCTAGGCAGTTTATTTAAAGTCGTCCGCTTCGATCGACGTGGAGAGTTGATATGCGTCTCAGTGCAGGATGTGAAATTTCCTTTGAAGCAAGTGCCTCAACACCGGCTATTTTCATGCTTCGACCCCGCAGTGGCTATGGCCAGTGGGTGATCCGCGAGGAGTATTTGCTGGAGCCGAGTGTGCCCGTTACAGAATACACCGATAGCTATGGTAACTTGAGCCAACGACTGGTGATTCCGCCCGGAACCTTTCAAGTTCGATCGATCGCCTGTGTGGAAACTGCCGATGCAATTGATGTAGATTTTGATGCCCCCTATGTTTCCGCCGAAGCCCTGCCAGAAACAGTGCTGCAATTTCTATTGCCCAGTCGCTACTGTCAGTCCGATCAGTTGGGGGATCTGGCAAGTGAGATTGTGGCCAATGCAACGCCGGGTTATGCCCAGGTGGAAACCATTCGGCAGTGGATTCAGTCTCATGTTACCTATGAGTATGGCACCAGCGATGCCTCGACCTCAGCGATCGACACTGCCAGTAGTCGCATAGGCGTTTGCCGAGATTTCACTCATCTGGGCATTGCTCTCTGCCGTAGTTTGAACATTCCTGCCCGCATGGTTGTAGGGTACTTATATCAGCTTGACCCAATGGATTTACACGCCTGGTTTGAAGCCTATGTTGGCAATCGATGGTATACCTTTGATGCCACGCAGAAAGAGCCACGGGGCAACCGGATTACGATCGCCTATGGCCGGGATGCTGCCGATGTGGCCCTCTGCACCCAATTGGGCCGATGCAGTTGCAGAAAATGCGGGTCTGGGTGGACGCGGAAGGAGCCTGAACTGGATGAGCCAGATGAACCAGATGAACCAGAACAGCACTATAGAACCCACTTCGCTCCAGCCACCCGAAGATTATCCCGTTACCCTTTGGGAAACCATTGGGATCATTATGGGTGCAATTGTTCTGGTCGTCATTGGGGTGGCAGGATTGGGGGTAAAAGCAGTCCAGAATGCCTACGAACCCGAACGAGCTGAAGCGATCGCCCACAGTTTGATTACCTATGATTTGCGGGATGGCAGGGGACAATTCGGCACGAACGTTGGCGGTGCCAGGATTGCCGTTATCTCCAGCAATGAACCCCCGGCGGAGATCTCTCCTTCCCTGCGGAATCAAGCAGAATCCCTGCCCCATTCGATCGAGCTATTGGTGGCCCGCATTCCAGTCAGCCAGGAATCAGAATCGTTGGAACTCGAAGCGGATATTTCCCACGGATTTTTCTCTGGGTTCTCATTCCTGCATCAGGTGGATGGTGTATTTGAGGTGACAACCCAGCGCACCGAATACAGAGAATTTTGCGGCGGTTTATCGCCAGTGATTCTTCAACGGGGAGTGCTTACCCTACCCGACCAAAGCACCCTACCCGCTGTTCGGTATGGGGTAGAGGCAAAACGAGAAACCGATCACTACATCGCAATTATTACCGCCGTCGGTCAAAACGCTTCCAGCAATGCGATCGAACTGTTTCGCTCCATTCGTTGCACAACCGTTCCTCCCTCCTCACCCCTCACTCAACAAAGCTTCACAATAAACCCGTAACCGCTCCAATCGCTCCCCCATCTGCTGCTGTCGCTGGGTTGAAGTTGCACTTTGGCGAGAAGCCTGGAGGAACATCACATCCATTCCCAGTAAACGCAATTGCTTATTAATCTCCGTGTAATAGGATTGGGCGTTGGTACTCTGCTGGGGATCAAGCCCATCTAAACCGAGATCAAGCACGGTTTGAAAAGACTGTTGAACAGCCTGAAAGCTTTTATGAATCAGGGGTTTAGGTGAATTGGGATCACGAAAAACGCCGCTGAATTGCTCCAGCGATCGCTCGAATGCGGTATAAGCCTGCTGGTAGGTCTCTGGGAGCATGGAGAAAAACTAAGGAGTGAACTCGATCGTTTGGCATAAATTAGCATCAATGATCGTAAAGGAAATTACCATTTGTTAAGGTGTACATAACTGATGGTGAAACAAATCCACGATTTAGGGTAGCAACGAACACATTCAGTCCCAGGATCAGTTAAAGTAGTGTTAAGAATTTTATAGCGTTCACGTTTAGTTGATCAAAAGTTCTTAAACAATCCCTCAGAAGAGTAACTGGGTTGAATGTTGTCAGGAACAAATTAGTAAGCTAGTAGATATCACTCAAACAGTACGACGGGTTCCCTGACGCACCTCAACCGATAGAGGAATGACAGTCCCAAGATTTGCTTAACTGAACGATTGATTTCAGTCCTATATTTTCAATACTTGTTTCAATACTTGCAGGTATTTTCAGATCGCTTCCAAATTGTTTTCTATGCTTCTAGGGACTAAATACCTTAGAATCAGCAAACATCTATCCACCCTCCAGCCTTCTCCATGACATCGTCGGGTTTAACCGTATGAATGTAGCAGCGTCCTCTCTTCCAACCGACATCAATGTACCTGATTGGCTTCGTGCGTGCATTGTTGACCACCGATCGCCCCTGACCGGTAATGATTCCGATGGCTCCTCGGGAGATGCAACTCTGGTTTGTCAAGCGTTCGAGTTTGCCTATTGTTTGCATCAGGAACAGTATCGCGCCTCTGGGGAACCCTACATTGCTCACCCAGTTGCCGTTGCGGGGTTGCTGCGAGAATTAGGGGGCGGTGCTGCAATGATTGCTGCCGGCTTTCTCCACGATGTAATCGAAGATACCGATGTGACCGCTGAGGAAATTGAACAACGCTTTGGGGTTGAGGTACGGCGACTGGTGGAGGGAGTCACTAAGCTGTCTAAGTTCAACTTCTCCAGCAAAACCGAGCGTCAGGCAGAAAACTTTCGCCGCATGTTCCTGGCCATCGCCAGGATATTCGAGTCATTGTGGTGAAGCTAGCCGATCGCCTCCACAATATGCGCACCCTGGAGCATTTATCCGACGACAAACGCCGCCGCATTGCCTTAGAAACCCGCGAAATTTTTGCGCCTCTAGCGAATCGATTGGGGATCGGGCGATTTAAGTGGGAACTGGAGGATCTGTCGTTTAAGTATCTGGAACCGGAAGCCTATCGGCAAATGCAGGAATTAGTCGCCGATAAGCGGATCGATCGAGAAACTCGTCTGGAGCGTGTCGCTGATTTACTGCAAGAACGATTGACCCAGTTGGGTGTGCGTTGTCACGATGTCAGCGGTCGTCCCAAGCATCTCTACGGCATCTACCAGAAGATGCAGCGACAGCAGAAAAGCTTCCAGGAAATCTACGATATTGCGGCGATTCGAATTATTGTTGACTCCAATGATGAGTGCTATCGGGCCCTTGCCGTGGTTCACGATGCCTTTCGTCCGATTCCCGGTCGCTTCAAGGACTACATTGGTTTACCCAAACCCAACCGCTATCAATCTCTACATACGGTGGTGATTGGCAATACGGGACGACCGATCGAAGTCCAGATTCGGACGCTGGAAATGCATCACATTGCCGAATACGGGATCGCTGCCCACTGGAAGTATAAGGAAAAGGGCAGTGGCTACAGCAAACTCAGTACAGATGACGAAAAATTTACCTGGTTACGGCAGCTTTTGGAATGGCAAAGCGACCTGAAGGATGCCCAGGAATATCTGGAAAACATCAAAGATAATTTGTTTGCGGATGATGTCTATGTCTTTACCCCCAATGGGGATGTGATTGCCCTGGCCCAAGGCTCGACCTCGATCGACTTTGCCTATCGGATTCACACCGAAGTTGGGAATCACTGTGCGGGCGCACGGGTCAATGAGCGCATGGTGCCGCTGGATACGCCCCTGAAAAATGGGGATATTGTTGAAATCATTACTCAGAAAAATGCCCACCCCAGCCTGGATTGGCTGAATTTCACCGTCACCCCCAGTGCCCGCAACCGAATTCGCCAATGGTACAAGCGATCGCACCGGGATGAGAATATCCTGCGCGGTCGGGATATGTTAGAAAAAGCCCTGGGTAAGGCTGGATTTGAGGCACTGCTGAAGTCGGAACCGATGCAAACGGCTGCCGAACGATGTAATTATCCCTCTGCGGAGGACTTACTGGCGGCTCTGGGCTATGGCGAAATTACCCTGAATCTGGTACTGAATCGCCTCCGGGAAGCCATTCGGGCCAAACAGCCGATCGATCCAGCCCCAGCCAACCAGGAAGCGGAACTGTTGATGTTGGCGAACAGTCCGGCTCCGACCCCGGCTCCGGCGCGTGGTAAAAGTTCACCGATCGTCGGTGTGGAGGGGTTGCTCCATAGTCTGGCAGGCTGCTGTAATCCGGTTCCGGGTGAGCCGATTATTGGGGTGGTGACGTTGGGCAGTCGGGGCATTTCAATTCACCGTCAGGGTTGTCACAATACTGAAAATATTCCCGGCGATCGACTGATCCCCGTCAGTTGGAATGTGAATGATCTCCACAGTCGTCCCCAAACCTACCCGGTGCAGGTGCAGATTGAAGTGTTCGATCGGGTGGGCGTTTTGAAGGACATTCTTTCCCGCCTCAGCGACTATAACATCAACGTTCGCAGTGCTCAGGTGAAGACTTTTCCCGGTCAGACGGCAGTGATTAACCTGGGAATCGATATCCTGGATCACAATCAGCTAGAGCGCATCTTCACGCAAATCCGCAAGATGAGTGATGTGTTGAAGCTACACCGCCTCAGCCAGGTAGATGATTAAGAATGAAAATTAAATAACCTAAACTTCTTGTGGGGTGGGCATCTTGCCCGCCCAGTCAACAGGGCAGAATGATCGACAGGTTACTGAATCCACAATCCTTTAGGAAATAATGCATGATTTTAAGCGCATCATTTCGGCGCATTATCTTCAGGGATTCGATCGCTCCATTTCCAGTTCCGAGCAACCCACCCCTAACCCCTCCCACGAGGGGAGATGGAGATCCCCGCTCAACCAGGATGAATGTCCATCAAATCCCCTCTTGGGAGGGGCAGGGGTGGGTGAAGCTTCACCCTTTCACGAAAGTAGGATGCTGCTGAGGCAAATCCACTGCGTAGCTGTCCCGTCCCAGACCCAGGGCAAACCGCAGGGAGTGGGATGTATCCTTACCCGCAAATGCCAGGAAGACTGCCAATCCCACTAGCGATAAAACAGCACAAATGCCAAAAATGCCCCGATAGCTCACCTGGGCCACCCATAGCCCCAGAACTGGCCGCCAGGGCAATCCCCGCATCGAACCCCAGCATACAAACCCCAAAAGTCCGCCCCCGCTCATTTGGATAGGAGCGATCGGCCATCAAAGCGGCAATCATTGGGACAAGGGTTCCAGACCCCGCGCCGTTTATCACTCCTGCTAGCAAAAATGTAGCGGCATGATGGGCCTGCCACAGCAGCAGCATCGCAACCGCATAGAAAATCAGGCTGATGCTGATAAATATCCCCCGACCGTAGCGATCGGAGGCGGGCCCTACTATCAAGCGAATACTAAAACTGGCCAATGCCACTGCGGTGTAGAACAAGCCCACGTTGAGCTGTGCCCCCACATCCTGAATGAACAGCGGAATAAAGGTACTGAGGGAACCAAAGGTTAAGCCCACCAACAGCAAGACGATCGCCGGAATCCGAATCCGAGGACTCAATAATAACCGCCAGAAGTAGTTGTGTTGGGCCTGTGCAGCAGTAGATTGGGGTTGTTGTATCTCTTTCACCTGAGTGGTGCAGACTAATCCTACGGTTCCTAAACCTGCTGAGATCAAAAACATGGGCGTAAACCCAAACCAGGCTTGAGCATAACCGCCGATCGCCGGGCCCAGTGCCATGCCGATCGGGTTTACCAGACTCATAAAGCCAATCACTTCTCCCCGGTGGTCTGGGGGTGATAGATCCACCACCAGGGCACTGTAAGCCAGCGCGAATGCCGCAATACTGATGCCATGAACCGCCCGAATCCCCATCAGCATTGGAATACTGTCAGTGAGAATGTATCCCAGAGGAGCCACGGCGACTGCCACCATGCCGATCAGCATCACCACCTTACGGCCCCGATGGTCAGCCAACCGAGACAACCAACCCCGTGAGGCAATTAACCCCGCTGCGAAGGTTCCCATCACAATCCCGACCATGTGGTCGCTGGCTCCGGTTCTCTGGATGTAGAGCGGTAGAGTTGGCAAAAGCGCGGCTAACCCCGACCAAAACAAAAGACCTGCGGTAAATAGGATCAACAGGTTTCGACGCAACACCGGATGAAACGACAGAAAAACGTTCAAGGCTTTTTCTCGATCGGAACGACAGATGAATGGAGTGGAGTAGCAAGATCACTTTACGGGCTTCTTTTCTTGACAGACTCCCATTCGTCAGCTTAACGTAATTTTACAATTCCTACAGGTCAGGACTGTAGAGGCGATCGCCCGCCTGGTTCTCCCTGCGAGCCAGAAGGAATCCGATCAAAATCTCGCTACACTGGAAGCTACCGTGAGTCTCCCAGGGCGAATGCCATGTCTGCCCCAATAACCGAATCGACTTCAGCCGGAACCCTATCACATCCAGTGGAGAACATCGTTTTTCCACCTGGCGATCTCTACAGTAATGAACCTCTCCTGGAAAGCTCTCTGCACCTCCAGCAGATCTTGCTGCTGCTGAAATGTCTGGACTGGCTCTGGCAAGACCGCAACAATTACTTCGCCGCAGGCAAGCTCACGGTTTACTACAGTCTCCAGCAGCGCAAGTCAGTTGGGAATTGTCGATCGCAGTCTTCGGTTCTTCTTGCCGGACGGTTCCCTTGTTCCCACCCCGGAGGAGTCTGCCCAAGCAGAGCAACGGCAGCGTCAGGAAGCGGAACGCCAGCGTCAGGAAGCGGAACGCCAGGTAACAGAAATGGCTGCATTGCTGGAACAATATCGCCAGCAGTTTGGTGATCTGCCCCATAGAGGTGAAGTAGGGAGTGAGGTTTGATCAGACCCTGCACCCCCTACAATGATGTTCTCGTGAATGACGTTCTCGTGAATTAGTCCTCAGACTGGGCTAACCCTTCCAGGTAAGCATCGATCGCTATATTGACAATCTCGGTCATCGATTTACCCTGAGCCGTTGCGGCTGCCTTGAGCCGACCATAGACTTCCTCTCGCACCCCAATCCGGTGACGAGACTTACTGGCGATCGTGGGTTGAGGTTTATAAGTCGCTGCATAGTTGCGGAGGGCATCAAAACCAACCCGATGGCAGAAGTCCCCAAAGCTTTCGCCTGTCTGGCGATCTTGCTTAAAGAAGACAAACAGCGGTTCAAAGTGCTTCTCCAAATCATCGATCGGCATACTGTCCATGTAGGGTTCCGATAGCCGCGTCTGGTTCGGATCTGCTCCCAGCCAGATCTGATAGGCTCCAGGTTTTTGACCCACAAATCCCAGTTCTGCCAGATAAGGACGAGCACAGCCATTGGGGCATCCCGTCATCCGCACTACGAAATGTTCGTCAGGTAAACCCACCCGGTTCAACAATGCCCGAATTCGATCGAGGATGCCAGGAATCGCCCGTTCTGACTCCGTTACCGCCAGACCACAGGTAGGCAGTGCTGGACAGGCCATGGAATAGCGCACCAGGGAATCCAGTTCCGGCTCTTTTTGAATCCCGCAGCGATCGAGGATGGACTGAATCGCCTCTTTCTGGTCTGGATCAATTTCGTAGAGCAGAATGTTGTGGTTAGGAGTCAGGCGCATCGGCAGTTGGTAGGTCTGCACAATCTCCCGCAGGGCGGTTTTCAGTTGGAACGCGCCATCATCTTTAACGCGACCATTCTCCACCGAGATCCCCAGGAACAGTTTGCCGTCCCCCTGTTCCTGCCATCCCAGGTAATCTTCATACTTGAATGGTGGCAGCGGCTTCATCGGCTGAATCGCCCGACAAAAGTAGTTCTCTACCGTTTCCCGGAACTTTTCTACGCCCCAATCATGCAGGAGATACTTCATCCGAGCATGACGACGATTAAACCGATCGCCATAGTCCCGCTGGGTCGCTACGATCGCCTTCACCAGGTCATACACATCCGCCTTTTCCACATAACCGATCGGATCAGCCAATCGCGCAAAGGTTTGCTCATTGTTGTGCGTCCGGCCCAGACCACCGCCAGCATAGACATTGAAGCCCTGTAATTCGCCGCGATCGTCGGTAATCACTACCAGTGTTAAATCCTGGGAGAATAAATCTACTGAATTATCCCCCGGAACGGTAACACACACCTTGAATTTGCGCGGCATATAGTGAGTGCCATAGATCGGCTCCTCTTTGTCATGGAAGATGGTGCGATTGCCGTTCTGCTGGAGGGCTGCCAGCACCTCAGGATGGGGTTCTCCAGAAATAGCTTTCTCACCATCTAACCAGATTTCGTAGTAAGCCCCCGTCTGGGGAGTGAGTAACTCTGCCACTCGCTCGGCATACTCCCAGGCATAGCCATACTCTGGCCGATTTTTGAATGGAGCCGGAGGGGCCATGACATTCCGGTTGAGATCACCACAGGCCCCAGGGTTGATCCCATATTGCGGATAATTTCCGCAACCACCGTCTTGAGGTTTTTCTTCAATACCCCGTGAAGCTGAAATCCCTGCCGGGTCGTGACCCTGAGGGTATGATTGCCGTATTCCTCCGAGAGGCGATCGAGCGTCAGATAAAGCTGCGGGGGCACCAGCCCACCCGGATTACGAGTTCGCAGCATGAACTGATAGTCCTTCTCCTGCCCTTTGACGCGGTTGTCCCGATTATCTTGCTGATAGGAGCCATGAAACTTGAGGATCTGAATGCCATCCTCGCTGAAGTGAGTCGTATCTTGCAAAATTTCGGTAGCGACTGGTTCGCGTAGGGCATTGCTGCGCTCTTTCAAACCCTCAACTTTGGAAACTTTGGGAGCGGTAGAAGGTGGTGTGGGAGTTGTAACCATTGCAGAATCAGGCGATATTACACTATGGAATTTCCAGCTTCCCGGCACATTTCCGGTTTTCCGGTCGGGATTAAGGTAAATCAGACGACAAATACGATCTTAACATCGCATCTGATGATCCAAATATCCGCAATGTTAGGAAATGTTTTACTTTGCCGTTGGGTGGGAGTGGACGACTACGGTTTATTGCGTTGGTTCTTTAAGTGAGTTCCTCAAACAAATTAGTTCCTCAAACCCTTAACTCAACCCTACAACTCAAACCCTATGGTGTACCAGGACGAATTTAACCTCATGACCAGTGGGCATGGCGATATGCACGACCTTACGCCCCTGATTAGCGAATTAGTTGCTCGATCGGGAATTCAGGTCGGCATGGTGAATATTTTTAACATTGGCAGCACCGCCAGCATTGGCACGATCGAGTTTGAACCAGGACTCCAACGAGATCTGCCCCAATTGCTTGATCGTCTGATTCCGCCCAGTCAAGCCTATGGACACGAACAAGCCTGGCATGATGGCAACGGCCATTCCCACCTCCAGGCAACCTGGTTAGGGCCGTCGCTGACCGTTCCAATCCATCAGGGTCGCCTGAAATTGGGAACCTGGCAGCAGATTTTTCATCTTGAATGCGATATTAAACCGCGCCGGAGAACAATCAGCGTAACGGTCTATGGAGAATGAAGTTGTAAAAAGAAGTAGTAAAGAAAGATAACAGCTCAATTGAGCTAACCACGGCTCACTACTTGGGTGCAACCATATCTTTAAAGAGTTTTCCGGCTGAAAAAACAGGAACAGTGGTTTCTGGAATGGTCATGGTTTCTCCCGTTTTAGGATTGCGTCCTTCCCGGGCTTGACGCTTACGCGCTTCAAATGAACCAAATCCCACCAGGGTTACCTTGTCACTGGTTGAAACCGATTCCATCACAACATCTAAGATTGCGGTTAAGACAGCGTCGGCTTGCTTTTTAGTTACGCCTGCCTTCTCCGAGATTTTGTCAACTAACTCACCTTTGTTCATAAACGAAACGTCCAGAATGCTTTACCAGAATAGTTTGCCGGAATTGTATCACAGGGGTTTAAACCCGCAACCATTTATTGACGATTCAGCAAAGAAACTGGACAAATTTCTATTAAGAAATATTGAGTCGATCGCACGATTCATCCATGCTGGTTTTAATCAACTCCTCTCCCGAAACCTTGCTATGATTGCGGTTCTGTGGCTAAATTAGCATTCAGGCAAACAAACACTAGAAGCATCAGGAGATTGGTATGGCAACGCTTTCGATCGAAGTTTCATCCTTCAAACCCCTGGGCGATCGGTTGTTGGTGAAAATCAGTGCAGCAGAGGAAAAAAGCACAGGTGGAATTATTTTGCCTGATACTGCAAAAGAAAAGCCCCAGGTGGGCGAAGTGGTCAGTGTGGGGTCAGGTAAGTTAAGCGATGAGGGAGTCCGCCAACCCGTTGACGTTGAAGTGGGCGCGAAAGTGCTTTATTCCAAGTACGCCGGGACGGAGCTTAAAATTGGCAACGAGGAATACATTTTGCTGCGAGAGCAGGATCTGTTGGCGATCGTCTCTTAACGGCTTTCAGGCTTTACAATTGACAGGCTTTGCAATTGACAGGCTTTGCAATTGAACGGTTTTTGCGCGAAGATTTTGCGTAAATATTTTGCGCGAAGATTCTGTGCGAAAATTCTGCGTGAACAATATTACTGCCGATCGCAATCGGGTGTATCCCACTTTTGCATTTGCATGAAGGATAGTTTACTGGTAGGCAAGACTTCGGCGTGAGCCCTTCGGCGTGAGCTCAAGTCAAGCGCTGCCTGCGCTACGGAAATCGATCAATTTGCATCAATGGGATGCTCCCGTCGCAATCCGGCTCGATCGCAGCTTTTCCTGATCGTGAAGGCTGCGGGTTGACCCGCTCAACGTCACTCCACCGATGACTTCAGGTAGTTTTGATGAATCTGAATGTGGCTTTGGGTCATTTGTTCCGCAAATTGCCGTTCAATGTTAGACATTTGCTCCAGAAAATCAGCTAGGCGATGGGTAGAAAGCAATTCATCCCACATCAGCCTCATGACCGCCGCTGCGATCGGATGCTCCGTTGCCAGGCGATCTTGCAGTTGGCTAAAGGTCTGGTTTGCTTCCTGATGATGTTCACTCTCCCTGGCTAAAACCAAACAGGCTTGCAAATGAGGGATCAGATCCTGTGTCATCATCAGCTCGACGGGTACGCTCGAAGTAAAAGTTTCAGGATTCGTTGAAGTAACAGTTGGGGACATAAACAATAACTTAACCAGTAGTTGGCAGAATAATTTATGCTGGAGGAGTTGTCTGATGGAATGACAGAAAACCTGCTATGTTCCGTCATTGTGATGGGTTCAGCCCCATCCTGCCAAGATTAATTTCCCTGGTTAATCAAGTCTTTATGATTGACTGATAATTAACTAATAATTGATCTGCTGACAACTGCTCTGCTGACCACCAACCACTGACAGAAGCTAGCGTTTGAGGGAATAATACGTAGATCTATGGGTAAGCCGCGCGTTCTCTCCGGAATTCAGCCAACGGGTAATCCTCATTTGGGCAACTATTTGGGCGCGATCCGCAACTGGGTTGAGTCTCAGGATCAGTATGACAACTTTTTCTGTGTGGTGGACTTGCACGCGATTACTGTGCCTCATAACCCAGAAACCCTGGCAGCAGACACTCGCACGATCGCAGCCCTGTATTTAGCCTGTGGCATTCAGCTAGAGCACGCCAATATTTTTGTTCAGTCCCACGTTTCAGCCCATAGCGAGTTGGCCTGGCTACTGAACTGCGTGACTCCCTTAAACTGGCTGCAAGACATGGTGCAATTTAAGGAAAAGGCACTGAAGCAGGGTGAAAATGTGAGTGCGGGTCTATTGAATTACCCCGTCCTGATGGCGGCTGACATTTTGCTCTACAATGCCGACAAAGTTCCAGTTGGGGAAGATCAAAAGCAGCATTTGGAGCTAACGCGGGATATTGCAGCGCGAGTCAATTATCTCTTTGGTAGTGAAGAGCATCCTGTGTTGAAACTGCCCGATCCACTGATTCGCAAGGAAGGGGCACGGGTAATGAGTCTGACGGACGGAACCCGTAAAATGTCTAAATCCGATCCGTCCGACCTGAGCCGAATTAATCTGCTGGATTCACCGGACGAGATCCAGCGCAAAATCAAACGCTGTAAAACGGATTCAGTGCGGGGGCTTACCTTTGATGATCCCGATCGCCCGGAATGCCACAATCTGCTCACGCTTTACATGATTCTCAGCAATCAAACCAAGGAAGCAGTCGCGGCGGAATGTGCCGATATGGGTTGGGGTCAGTTTAAGCCCCTGCTGGCGGATACCACCGTTGAAGCCCTCAAACCGATCCGGGAAAAGTATTACGCTATTATTGAAGATGAGACGTATCTAGATTCTGTCCTACGAGAAGGGCGCGTCAAAGCGGAAACGATCGCCAATCAAACGTTAGATCGAGTGAAAGAGGCATTGGGATACTCGAAGCCTCTTTGAGGATGCAGAACCTCCCCTCAGGGGGTTGACAGATAAAATTCTAGAAACCTGGAACTCCAGAAACCTGTTTCTCAACCTGTTTGGGATCACCTGTTTCAGATCGCTACATCTGGTACAGCTCTAAAGCTGTATCTGAACTCTGAATTGTTCATATGCCCGGCTAACTGGGAATTCTAACTATCAGGGGATTCAAACCACTGGGTTAGCTCGGTACACTAAGCTTAAAGATTTTCGTTCATTTGCGGAAAATCCGTTTTTTGTGTTGTATCCCTGTAACGTGTCAGTTCCGAAGCGTTGGTGACGGTGGCATTGCAGCGGATAAGGAGGAAAGAATCATCTATGAAGATTCAATCATTTGCAGGTATTACTGCATCATTGGCTTTGCTACCTGCCATTTTGACCGCAGGATCAGTTCAGGCGGAAAACCCGCAGCAGGTTCAGCAACTGCTGACGACCCGCATTTGTGCTGGATGTAATCTGGTGGGGGCCGATTTGAGTGGAGAACACCTGATTGGGGTCGATCTACGATGGGCTGACCTGCGAGGGGCTAATCTGGTCGGCACTAATCTGGAGGGAGCAGATCTGACTGGAGCCAACCTCGAAGGAGCTAACCTGACTGATGCATTCCTGACTAACGCAACGCTAAACGATGCGAACTTGAACGGGATCAATCTAACTCGTGCCCGTATGTACCATGCCCACGTCTCAGGCGCATCCATGCAAGACATTACCTTAACGGATGCAGAGGTCTTCGGTACGGGGATTAGCATCGGTGGAGAATGAGGGAGCTTGACTCCCCAAAGTCCAGATCAGAAAGGATTGAATCCAGGGTTCAATCCTTTTTTAAGAATTATTGATGAAATTTGGTCATAGTTTTTCTGCCCTACAGTAGAATTCTTATTTAGTGATTTAGTCGAGCGGAACTTCTTCACCAACTCCGAAACCTCAAATTCTGTATTCCAGAGGTCTGTGCATCAGATAGAGGATTGATTGAGAGTGGTTGTTCCCTTGTTCCCTTTGTCCTGCAAGCGTTTTGAGTTGGTTGTCTCTGCTTGACTGGGCTATGATGCAGGCATAGCTCATTGCGTATGCTCACTTTGAGCGATTTGAACCTCGGTGCAGTATCGTTTTCATTTTTTGCACGTTAACCACTGGAGTCATACTACTCCATGCATGATCGGTATAGTCCACGCGATTCTCGTGATATCTCTTTGATTCGTTCTGCTCCGTTTTTCAAGGGAATGCCTGAAGAAGCAATCGAGCAGGCAACAGCCCATGTCGTTCTTCGGAATCATCCGGCCAACCAGGTGATTTTATTGGAGAATGACTGGGGCACATCGGTTTATTTCATTCTGGAAGGATGGGTCAAAATTCGCACCTACAACCTGGATGGGAAAGAAGTCACCCTGAATATTCTGGGTAAGGGGGAGCTGTTTGGCGAAATGGCTCCTCTGGATGAGGTTCCCCGATCGACCGATGTGATTACTTTAGTGCCCACGGTGATTGGCAATATGCCTGCCCAGGATTTTGTCCAACTGCTGCATTCAGAACCGCAAGCCGGAATTCGCCTGGCCCAATTGATGGCACGACGACTCCGGCAGGTGAATCGTCGCCTGCGGTTGCGGGAGTCAGATAGCGTTTCGCGGGTGGCAGACATTTTGCTGTTCCTGGCAGACGGCCAGGGTCGAAAAAGTGATCAGGGCATCGAAATCCCCAACCTTCCCCACCGTGAACTTAGTAGCCTCAGTGGTTTAGCCAGGGAAACGGTGACTCGTGTTTTAAGCAAGCTAGAAAAGAAAGGATTGATCCAACGCGATCGAGAAGTCCTTTGCATTTTCGACATTGATGCGCTGGAGCGAATGCTGGTTTAAGCTGCGGGTTTAATGAAGCTGCGGGTTTAATGAAGCTGCGGGTTTAAAGTTATTGGGATCTGTTGAGGGAATGCAGTTTGAGCGACAGTTAAGTTTGTTCAAAAAAACGGCATCCCTCACAGGGCCCGGCTGGGTTGACCGCACAGCGGATCAGCTCCGATCGAGCGTTATAACCACAGGTAATATCCCCAATCACCCAGCGATCGTGAATGCGGCTGCGTTCAGTGGGACGTTGGGCTAGCTGAACGTAGAGCGCAATTTTGCGTAAGTGATATTTACCCGATTTGAACTGGTAGCGATGACGACGCTCCAGAACGGTATAGGTTTTACCCTCTAGATCAAGATATGCCCCTGGTTGAGGATTCCAGTCCAACCGGATATTGCCGATCGTTTGGTGCGGGTGGCTAAGAATAATCTCTGTGGGTAGAGACTCCTGCTCCATGAGATGCTAGTGAAATTGATAAAACTAATGAGTATGGATACTATCGTACTCACTTTTAAACCCAGAAACCCTGCGTTCATCCTTAAGTTTTCTGCAAAACAGCATTCTCTCGCAGCGAAATTCGACTTTAGCCTTTAAAATTTCAGTACTTCCTGATCTCCTGAAGATTTTCTGAAGCCCTACCGGAACCGATGGCAAAGAGTTTGGAACCAGATTTTCTGTAGGATCTTTAGTGAAAATCTAGTGAAAATCTAAGCGATTTCCTCAAACCTCACGATCGAGTTGAGGATTTTGGATAGAAATCTAATTCTCTATACGCAAGAGAATTCTAAACTGCATGATTGAGAATTCTGAACCCATCTACAATCCGCGTGAGAATGATATTTTTATCGCGTACTCGCCAGAGGATGATTTCTTCGCCAAGCGGTTAGAAAAAGCCATTATTAAACTGGGCCGTGACCCCTGGATCGATACGCAGGATCTTCCACCAGGCTTGAAATCTGAAATGCCGGAAGCCTGGAATCATATTGAAGTTGGGATTAAAAATGCAGATGTGTTTGTGTTGATTATTAGTCCCGCTTCGATCGCCCTGCAACGCAATCAGCAAGAACTTAAACTCGCCGCCCAATATCGAAAACGCCTGGTTCCCATTGCCTATCAACCCGTTGACCCAACTCAAATTCCTGCTTGTTTGGCAGCGGATGATGTCACCTGGCTGACGGTTGATCCCGACGATCCCACTGCCCAGATTGAAGAAACTGCCAAAACCATTCTGCATATTCATATTCACCAGCGGCTACTGATGCGAGCACTGGTTTGGGATCAGCAGGGCCAGAGCTTTACTGGATTGTTAGCTGGAACGGATCTGGAGGCGGTTCAGCAGTGGTTTGATGAAAATACCCAACGTCAACCGCATTTGACGGAACTCCAGCAAATTTACCTCACCATCAGCAGGAGGGCAGAAGCAAGACAGGATCATCTCAAGCAGTTGGATGTTTTTGTCTCCTATTCCCGACGCGATCGAGAATTTGCTGAAGCATTGTGTGATCAGCTTAAACAGGCAAATTTAAACATCTGGGTGGATTGGGAAAATATTCCGATTGCCGCAGATTGGCGACAGGAAATTCAGGAAGGCATTGAAGCCGCCCACACCTTTTTGTTTATTATTAGCCCGGATTCAGTCGCTTCTCCCTACTGCCATGATGAAGTGACTCAGGCGGTGAGTAACAACAAACGGGTCATTTCCATCGTCTATCGGCAAGATTACGATCGAATTTGGTTCAATCAAGTACCTGCCCTCAGCACAATTCGCCGCCACAACTGGCTGCACTGCCATTCCCTCGCTCGCCTGGAGCATACGACCCCCAAGCTGATTCATGCGATCAACACCGATCTGGACTATGTGAAAGCCCACACCCGGTTACTCTTGCAGGCGATCGAGTGGAAAACCCAGGAACGCCGCGAAGAATTTCTGCTGCGCAAAACCGAACTCAGCAACGCCCAGGCTTTAATTGCCCAGGGAAGGGCGATCGGACATCAGTGGCACAAACTCTCGGCGACACCACTACCCACTCCCTTGCAAGAGGAATTTGTCAGCGAAAGTGCCAGGGTGGAAGCTGCCATTGAACAGCAAGAACGCAAACGACTCCAACGGCTACGGCTGTTGGCAGGGGCAGTGATCGTGTTTCTGGGACTGTCTGTTTCGGCCATTGCTGGACAGGTTCAGGCTCAGAATCGCCAGATCGAAGCCCTGGTTTCATCGATCGAGGGGGTACGGGAACTGGATGCATTGATCAATGGACTGCGCGCCGGGCAGGAACTCGATCGCTGGGGCTGGATTATTGAACGGTTGGAGCCAGATTTGCGGGTGCGAGTGGTGACGGCTCTCCAGCAGCAGGTGTATAACCTGCGGGAACTGAATCGCCTGGAAGGCCATGAAGATCAGATTTTTAACACCAGTATCAGCCCAGATGGTCGGTTAATTGCATCTGCCAGTGCCGATGGTACGGTGAGGCTGTGGGATGGGCAGGGGCAACCCATTCAAGTCCTGAATCATCGCCAGGAAACAGGACGACCCTCAGTGGTGCACGTTTCCTTTAACCCTGGAGTGGAATCGGGCACTTACACCCTGGTTTCGGCAGGGGATGGACAGACCGTATCCGTTTGGAAAATCAAGCGATCGGCTGAGGGACGGTGGACTGCGCAACTCGATCAGGAGCTGGCTGTTTCTGAAGCGGTGCGTGCCGGTAGCTTCGATCGCATCTTTAGTCTGAGCTTCAGTCAGGGAGGGCAGATTTTAGCTGCTGCCAGTTCAGAAGGAACCGTCACGCTCTGGCGACGAAATTCAGCCGGACAATTTGACTTAGCCCATCGCATTGAGTTGGGTGACCGTAGTGCAGTTTTGAGTCTTGGTTTCAGCCAGTCTGAGCGCGGCGAAATCAAACTGGCCGCAGCCAACATTATGGGTTTGATCCAGGTGTTTACCAGTCGGGACGGCTTTCAAACCTACGCCACCTCTCCACCGTTGCAGCATGGGGCGCGGGTATTGCATGTCGCCTTTAGCCCCTACGGACGGACGATCGCTTCCGCAGGCGATGGCGGAGTGATTAAACTCTGGTCGCCTGATACGGGCGAGCAGCCGATTCAAGAACTGATTGGCCATGAAGGAACCGTCAATCGCGTGGCCTTTAGCCCCGATGACCGGACGATCGCCTCGGTGGGGGAAGATGGTTCAGTCCGGCTCTGGAGTCGGCAAGCAGACAATTGGCAGGGTGAGGTGGCACTCAACGTACTACGGGGGCATCGTGATCCAGTCTATCGCGTACAATTTACGCCCAGAGGGGATCTGATCGCTACCGCCAGCGCCGATGACTCGATCCGGCTGTGGTCACTGGATGGAACCTTACTGGATACGCTGGAAGGACACCAGGATGAAGTGTTGGGAATAGAATTCTCTAGAAACAATCGGGTCTTAGTCTCCTCCAGCAAAGATAAAACCCTGCGCCTCTGGAAAATCGACAATCCAATTCGCGTCTTGCCCCATAACTATCGAGTCTACGATTTGAGCTTTACCCCAGATGGAATGATGATGGCCTCCAGTGGTCAAAATACCATTCGGCTCTGGCGAACCTCCGACGGAGCACCTCTACTTGCAGAACCGATTCAACAGGATGGCATTATCCACAGTATCAGCTTTGCGCCGCGTGGGGATATGTCCAGCTCTCAGGGACAACTGCTGGCCGCTACCCGGCAAGATGGCATGGTCAATCTCTGGAAGCTGCAACGCAGTGAGGCGGGATACGCCGCGAATCCAGTCTCGGGAGAGGATATTAAGCACGACAAAAATATCTATAGCATAGACTTTAGCGCCAATGGTCAAATCCTGGCATCGGCAGGCGGGGATGGCACCGTAAAAATTTGGGAACTTCAGTCCACGGACGATCGCTACAGTGCAACATTGCTCGAAGAACTCAGAGGGTTGAATGGAGCTGTCCGTACCGTTCGCTTTAGCCCGAATGGACGAATGCTAGCAGCCGCAGGAGATGCAGGAATCATCAGCGTTTGGCAGCTAGAAGGTCAGGGGGAAGATCTACGAGCTCATCTACTCCACTCGATGACAGATCATGGACGCACCGTTCGTAGCGTGAGTTTCAGCCCCAACAGCCAAAGTTTGGCATCGGCTAGCGAGGATGGCACAGTCCGGCTCTGGCATTTAGAGGGAACCATGCTCCAGTCTCGTGTATTACGAGGTCACAGCGATGCAGTGCTAAAGGTTGAATTTAGCCCAACCGGACGGTACTTAGCCTCGGCCAGTCAGGATGACACGGTTAAACTCTGGACAATTGAAGGGACACCCATTACAACGCTGAGAGAACACCGTAGAGAAGTTTCCAGCATTGCTTTTAGCCCTGATGGTCAAACCTTAGCTTCATCCAGCTATGATGCCAGAGCCTTGCTGTGGCAACTGTCAGATGAGTTTGACTTAGCAGCATTCTTGAGTCAGGGGTGCACCCTTGCCCATGACTATTTGCTGACGAGCCAATATTCTGTAGGGATGTCATCGGCTCAGTATCAGAACGGACTAAAAGAGGTACAAAGACTTTGCAATCAACTTGTAGCGACAGAAGATCACCAGCCTATTCTATATGAACAAACTAAGGAATCAGATAACTGAAGACAGGGTGGGCGTTAGCTTGCTTTAGCTTGGCTATTTTTCGGTGTAGCTCTTCACTGTTTGAGCCTTTCTAGATCTTTCATTAGACCTTTTCAGACTTTTCCAGTTAGAACTTCCTCTCTAGCTCGATCGAATTGATAGATTAGGTAGATTAGCTCGATCGACAGCTTGATGGATCATTGACTGGATCGCAATTAGGTTGAGTTTGGTAGTATTCCACTTCAACTCCGGTATGCGATCGATAGGGAACGTCCAACTGGTTCGATCTCGGAGCAATAAGCATCTGAGGCAGAAGGATTGCCGAAGTTAATACTCCAAGGGTTACTGCGGTCTTGATCATGACTGAACTCACCTCCTTAAAAGTGTAAGTTTTACACTTTGACCTTCATTATAGGCTGGCTTTTCCAGAATTACCTGTGTGGAAATACGGATTTTTCAGCTTTTGCCCAGCGACTCTATCATCTGAACCTAGCCTGCAAGGATACCGTAAAAATCAGCTTTTAACGCAGTCAGGGAAATTAAGTTAAGTAACACGATCGTTAACGCGCATAATACGCAATTGACTGATTGATGGCAGCTCCTTTGAAACAACACCTATCCATCTACAATCATGCGTTCGAGAGCTAAAACTGGAGATCTAAATTGACTGGAAATCAGCTCTGCAAGTATCCAGAAGCCGCTGATCGTTTTCACTCACTTCAGCAATGTGGTGATAACCATCAATCTGGACTGGAACCGCAACTGAATCGTTGGAGGCGATGTAACCATCCCGCTGGATGGCGATCGAGTAGTCATTGGCTGTTTGACTGTAGCTGTCTACCACCATCAAGTCTAGCTGACTGCCTTGAAACTCTCCCTGGAAGCAGTCAAACGATGAGTGGGGCAGGTAGAAAGCTCCCGTCACTTGGGCTCCGCTGACCTCAAACACCATATAGGCGGATCCAATCTGATCAGGTTCAGGAGCCTCACCATATAGATAAACTCCATCTGATAGGGTTTGGCCTTCAGAGCTTACCCGCTCAGGAGATGCAGACGGGCTGGTTACCGACGTTTGGTTGGCTGCCTGCATTTCGGTGGCCGAAGCGATCGGGGCAACCAGTCCCAAACCCATAAATCCAGATGCGGCGATCGCTGCACCAAACAACTTGGCGGAATTTTGTACGAATCTACGGGCAGGTTGATTAAGCTTAAGCAGTTTGTTCATTTAACTGTCCTCCTCGTTGCCTTACCGATTACTTCACTCCCTGAGAGCAGCTTTTCGGTGTGTTGCGTATGTTTTCAGAATAGGAAAATTGCTCAACCCAAGCATCCTCCTGTAGTTTCACCCGTTCAGACCGTCATTTCGCCCGATCGGGTGACTCCGGTTTAAGCCCTACGGACGATCGCACCTACACTTCAGGTCAGCCGATACGACGCAACCTTAAGGCAGGACAGGAGGTCGGACAGGTTGACTATGGCTCAACTATATTCAGTCACCTTGGATTGTTCTAAGCTTTTCGTTCGTTGCTCGACTTAACGTCTGTGAACTCAAGACCGTATGCTAGAAGGATGACGCAAGCGGTTTGCCGTTACATTTAGTAATCCCTATTGGAACCCTTTGTTAACATGACTTCGGTGCAACCTTCGACGCAATCGGATCCCCAATCTCATAAAAAGGCAAAAGCTCTCAAGCCAGGCAGTCGTCGTCCTGCAAAGGAGCTATGCAGCGAATGTGGACTGTGTGACACCTATTACATTCACTATGTCAAAGAAGCCTGCGCATTCCTGAATCAGCAAATCCCTCAGTTAGAGGAACAGACCCACGGTCGCAGCCGCAATCTAGATAATCCAGATGATTGGTACTTTGGGGTGAGCCAGGACATGATGGCCGCTCGAAAGCAGGCACCGATCGAAGGAGCACAGTGGACAGGCATTGTCAGTTCGATCGCCATTGAGATGCTGAATCGGGGCATGGTCGAAGGGGTAATTTGTGTGCAAAATACGAAGGAAGATCGGTTTCAGCCCATGCCCGTGATTGCAACAACGCCGGAGGAAATTCTGGCAGCACGGGTAAATAAGCCCACGCTTTCGCCCAACCTATCAGTTCTGGAACAAATCGAGCAATCGGGGTTAAAGCGGTTACTCGTGATCGGGGTAGGCTGCCAGATCCAGGCACTACGGGCTGTTGAACAGGAGCTGGGGCTGGAAAAACTCTATGTCCTGGGAACACCCTGCGTTGATAATGTCACCCGTGAAGGATTACAAAAATTCCTGGAAACGACGAGCCGATCGCCGGAAACGGTGGTGCATTATGAGTTCATGCAAGACTTTCGCGTCCATTTCAAGCATGAAGATGGTTCCACCGAAACCGTACCCTTCTTTGGGCTAAAGACCAATCAGTTGAAGGATGTGTTTGCGCCCTCCTGCATGAGCTGCTTTGACTATGTGAACTCGCTGGCGGATCTGGTGGTGGGCTACATGGGCGCGCCCTTTGGCTGGCAGTGGATTGTGGTACGCAACGATCGCGGTCAGGAAATGCTGAATCTAGTGATGGATCAGCTAGAAACCCAGCCTGTGATGTCTCAGGGCGATCGAAAGAATGCCGTACAGCAAAGTATTCCCGCCTACGACAAAGGGGTAACGCTACCCATGTGGGCAGCAAAGTTGATGGGAGTGGTGATTGAGCGCGTCGGGCCGAAGGGGCTGGAATATGCTCGATTTTCGATCGACTCTCACTTTACGCGCAATTATCTTTACGTGAAGCGCAATCATCCAGAAAAATTGGCAGATCATGTGCCACCCTATGCCAGACGGATTGTTGCGCAATATAAGCTACCTGAATAAGAACCTATCCGAAAACCCCGTCAGGGGATTTGGATTTCAAAAACTCTAGTGAATTTTTCGGGTAGACCCTAAGGGCAAAAACTGACTTAAGTTGAACTACTCCGACCCCGACCCTCCTGGGATTTCGGGGTTTTTTATTAGCTTGTTGCAATTCCTTTACAAAGCTTTGAGAATCACTTCAATAATCGCAAAAAACCTTAAACCTAAACACTCGATCGAACCATGATCTGGTTAGACTGGAATCAAGCCAATAACCTTTTTTGAGATTTTTTCACGCTTTAATTCAGCAATTAAAACTAAAACTTGGTGATTCAGCCATCACCGTCCACTTTTTACAGAAAATCATGAGAATTTTAGTGATAGAGCCTGATGAGCTAACGGCTGAGGTTCTGGTTTCGATTCTCAGTCATCAAAACTATGCCGTTGAAGTGACCATTGATGGACAAACGGGTTGGGAATTAATTGATGTTTATCCCTATGATTTGCTAATTATTGAAACCCATCTGCCGGATATGCAAGGGGTGGATCTGTGCCAGAAAATTCGATCGCACCATTATCAAACGCCAGTTATTTTACTCACTGACCATAGCAGTGGTCATGATAAGGCGATCGGGTTGGATGCAGGGGCAGATGACTATATTGTTAAACCGTTTGATTGGGAAGAACTATCGGCACGGGTACGGGCTTTACTGCGTCGCAGTAGCATTACTGCGTCCCCGGTTTTAGAGTGGGAAAATTTGCGATTTGATCCGACCAGTTGTGAAGTGACCTATGCTGGAAAACCATTGGCATTAACTGCTAAGGAATGCGCGTTACTGGAGCTTTTTCTCCGAAATCAACGTCGTGTGTTTAACTGTAATGCCATCCTGGAACACCTGTGGGCCTATGAAGAAATGCCAGGGGAAGAAGCGGTTCGGACGCATATCAAAGGATTACGGCAAAAGCTGAAAGCGGTTGGTTGTCCCGCAGGCTTGATTGAAACGGTCTATGGAATTGGTTATCGGTTAAGACCGGCATCAAC
This sequence comes from Egbenema bharatensis FJBBOT/2019, assembly GCF_048077055.1. Lineage (NCBI taxonomy): Bacteria > Bacillati > Cyanobacteriota > Cyanophyceae > Oculatellales > Oculatellaceae > Egbenema > Egbenema bharatensis. The sequence continues at coordinate 3,377,655 of NZ_CP182236.1, forward strand.
GCAAAAAAAAATGCCGGATCCAGGTTCCCCCGGATCGATTGATTCCCACAGGGAGATCGCTCCACGGAATGCCCCCTCAAGTTGTTCGCTGCAATCCTCCCATGAGCAGGTCTTACAAATTATGGAAAATGTCTGGGACTGGCAGCGAAATAAGCTGAGTTGGCGAGTCAAATCCTGGCAGTGATCGGGAGCATCCTACTTTTGTATCAGTTTATAACAGAGCAAAAATCAACCCACCCCGGCCCCTCCCAACAGGGGATTGGATGGCGTTAGTTATTGCAGGCATTTCCTTCGGCAGTTTGCATTGCTCCCAGCAGCGTTCGCACAATCACACAGCGACGGGCAGAACTGTTGTCTCTCGGTGCAAGCACAGTAATAATCGCCGGATTATTATCATTCACCTGGGGTGAAACAACCGTCCCATCTTTCTCGAACGCCACACAGTTTGTGTTGGGGCAGCCCTGGTTAGGGACAAGGGGGCCGCTGCGGACTTGTAACCCCAGCATTCCTGGCTCAGATGCTGCACCATCACCCAACGGAACCGCAGTGTTGCCCAGGGTAATTGTTGGAGGGTTGGCAGCTACGTTAAATTGCACCACTCGCCGCGATCGAGTCCGAATGGCATCGGCTTGAGCTTGCCGCAGGGTTTGCAAGACCTGATCGCGTCCGGTATTCGCCCGTCGATTATTGGCAAAGGCTAACCATCCCGGTGCTGCGATCGCTGCCAGGATGCCAATGATGACAATGACGGTAATCAGTTCAACTAGTGTAAAGCCCTTCGTCGAGTCTGGGTTTTGCCGGGTAGTGGATCGATGGATTAAATGCTTTGCCAGCAGGTTGCTGATCATCACTGTAGTCTCCAGCCTAAATTGAGATTGCATGAGCGATTGAGAGTAAGCACCGACTGAAATTACTGGGGCGGTAGCCGTCCTAAGGATCCTCTAGTGAGCACTCTGGTTTCGAGGGCAGGTAAGGTATCGTTGGCGAAGGTATTGTCGGCGTTGACTGTACGGAATCCTGCGATCGTATAGCCAGGTCTACCGTTGACATTGCCCCGGATGGACAGAACGACATCCTGATTTGCACCGCTATCCACTCGACGACTGACACAAGCGTAGAAACTTCGGACGTTTCTAAGAGGGGCAGGAACAGCCTGAATCGTAGCGTTACTGGGTGTGAGTTGATAATCCTGTGGGCAAGATGGATCACGACGACCATTGTTTCCAGCGGGAGCTACGCTATCTACGTAGTCCACCAGGGTGACAGGATCACCGACCAAGTTTCCAGGGGGTCTACCAGAACCCACCGGTCGCAGCCGCAAATCATTCCCGTTTGCGTCAAAGGGCCAGGTGGCAAAGTTGTTGTTATTGAGTCCAGGATTCACGTATCCTTGCGTCAACACGTTCGCGGTACTGCCAAACTCGGTCAGGGCATAGCGGGTAATCCGGGCATTGTTCGACCAAATATTACCAGGGTTGGCACTGCTCAAGGAGTAAACCACGAGGGAGTAGGAAGACCCTGACGCGCAGGCAATACCGGGCGTTTGCGCTGAAGTCTGAGCCCGACATCGATCCCTCATCCAGGTAGGAAAGGGTTGGTGCTTCCAGAAGGCCAGAACGGGCACACTGTTATTATTTGCCACAGCATTGGGAAGGTATTGGCTCAGGGTTGCCAGTTGCTCTCCATCGTAGACATAGACCGCTTCTCGGAGTTCTGTGCTGATGTAGTCCAGGGCTAACTGCATTTCCCGCTGGGTTTCCGATCGTGAGGATTCCCGCAAGTCTGTGTTGGTCAGTTGCACCACCATAAACATCAGTCCGGAAATGATGCCACCACCGATCGCCGTGGCCACCAGCAATTCCAGTAAAGTAAAGCCACGAGTGTTATGACGGGTTGCCTGATGCCGCTGAGATCCCACCCATCGTTGCTTAAACCAAGATCCGATCGCACGTTTCGCCATGACCATCCCACCCTATACAAGTAAATAAATCTTTGCCAATCCCGAGCATTCAGATTGAGAGCGTACTCTGCCTAGAAAAGAAAATTAAATAAACTGAAATTCTTGTGGGGTGGGCATCTTGCCCGCCCAGTCAGCGAAGCAGAGTCGCTGCAAAGGCTATTTAATCCACAATCCTTAATCCTTAGAAAGTGTCCTGACAGCTTTCAATTTGATTGCGCTGATCCCCCTGATATTCACAGAGCGTACTGTCTCGATCGCCCCAGGACATTCGGGTATACACAACCGCCAGTGGTCGGCGCAGTTGGTTCCCTTCACCAGAGGTCAGGGTCAGGTTTGCCTGTTGAGTTTGCAGATTAGTCAGGTTGCCCCCGAGTTGCACGCGTTGTCGAGTTGCATCCACTCGTCCGGCCGTAATCGAGTACACCCGCACGCCCATGCGAAACTCTGAGGGTCGCCGTTGATCAGCCCGTTCAGATATCGTGGTGGATCCCTGAGTGCGGAAAGTTTGCATCATGAAATCCGCATTGCAGTCTCCATCGACATCAATCAGGAGGGCCCGGTCGGACGGAATCTGGGCATTGTTGGTGTATCTGGTGATGCCTGGTGGGCAGTTGGACGCAGGTGTTTTCAGTTGGTTGAAGGCTGCGCCAGGTGGTTGAACTGCTTCTAAGCTTCCCCCTGCTGGGGCAACCGCAGGCAACCGAGCGGGCGTATGCTGATTGCGTTCGACCAGAACCCGAATTCGATCGATTTCTCCCTGGGCCAGTTGCAGAGCTTGTTCAGCACGGCGGGTTTGAACTCTCGTTGCAGAGGCAATGACTAAGGGAGGAAGCACTAGACCCACCGTTAGACCTAAAACGGCAACGGCGATCAAACATTCCAGAATCGATAGCCCCTGTTCTGATTTTTTTGGAGTAGGAGTGGGGCAGGTAGATTGGGTTCGCCAGCGCTGGCGCAACGCCTTCAGCGGTTTGAATGGGTGAGATTTCAAGGATGTCATTAATGCCTCCAGGGTTACTGTCTCCAGGGTTGCGGTCTCCAGTGAGATGGAATAGATCAGCTGAATGTGGGGCGTTCAAAGGAAGAGATTGAATCAGAAGGGTGGATTGGCGAGTGGACAACTAGAAGAAAGAAGAAAGTCGTTCACCCGCCAATATTTGCTGCTATGGGTTTGCTACACGGCAAGCACCAGGAGTTCTGGCACAGTTCGCTAGCTGGGCAATGAATGGATCATCCGCCGAGGGTTCACTGTAAAACTCACTCCGAGCAGGCTCAGGCGTTCGGAATCGTTCTGCAACAGGCCCGGGGTTGGCGTACAGCATCGCCACATCAAATCCCCAGCGACGGTTGGGGGGTGAGTAGTAGGCGATCCACTCATTCGCCCCTGACCCTGAAACCGGAGCAGGTTGCCCAACCTGCCATTGTTCCTGGTCAAAGGGGGCGGTGCCATAGGTACTGAAGTTCAGTTGCAGGAATGCCCCGGCGATGTAGAAATCTCGACTACCCCAGTTTTCAATGAATCGGGGGAAGTTGTGTAGCCCACCGTAGGATTGCCCTTCACGGGACGGCACCGTTCCAGCCACCGTAATCATGTTCATCTGAACTCCGGCATCTGCCGTGATCAGCGGTTTGTTGTTGCCGCTTTGTTGCATCTCGACATAGTTGCCACGGTATCTGTCCAACATCAGACTGTTACCCATGGCCATTAACTCACCAACATTGTTGATGAAGATGGGTGATTCGCCCCGACCATCTCCTGGGCGTTGAGCCGCGTTGATCCCCGTTGGTAGTGAAGCAGCCCATAGCGCATCCGCAATGTTGCTCCGAGTCCATTTCACGCCATTGTTCGCAGCCGTGATGTTGCCGTTGGGACGGTTCATGTTCAGGTAGGATGTCACCGCACCACTTTCCGTACAGCCGTAGCGCTCAGAGACATACGTACCGTTCAAGTTGCCGTTGGCGATCGGGGCAGCCGTAATGAAGCCATCCTCAATACTGCCATCACAGAAGTTATTGGATAGCGGCGTAACCGAGTCTGCAATGATTTCAGCCGGTCGCCACTGATCTTCTGCCAGCGTGGCAAAACTCTCATTCAGTCCAGAATTACCGCGTGTGTAGAAGTTGCCAAAGTTATCGGTGTTCAGCCGTTCGTTAAACTCTTCAATGCCCTGGTTACGAGCCGTGCTGGTGGAACCGGGTGGACGATGCAGGTTGAAGTGTCCTTGAACATAGACTGGCGCATCGGTAATGAATGATAAGCCCCGTCCGGGTGGATCCGCCTGATCGTTAATGGTTGAACCCGCAGATGTGCCTCGCCATAGGGCAACGCCGTTCCGTAGCCGGAAACCGTTGGGTCGTCGATCGGGGTCAGGGAAGTAGTCTACAGGTTTAGTCGTAATTCCGTTCGGGTTGCTCGGTGGATCCCTGGAGACAAATGCGGTGACATCGTGGGTTCGCATCTGACAACCAGGAGCGGTTCTGAGGGTTTGCTCAGTTCTACAAGATCCCCAGGCCGCCGCCGCAGGTCGTACAATATGGGCCTCAGAAACAGCATCTTCCCGGTAGGCGTAGATAATACCGCTCTTGGGGAACCAGAAGTCATTCCCAAAGGGCGTGCGGGCCTGCCGCAGCAGATCAAGGTCAATATCTAACGTCCGTACGCTCAACAGTTCCCGTCCGTTCATCAGAGCAGCATCCTTGAACGGAATCCGGAGCAGTGTGCCCTGCCGAGGACGACGATCGGTTGCGCTAATCGGCCAGGAACAGGGGGTGGTAGCGGTACAAAACTTCACCACGTCCTGCCTATTGCTGTTTGGAGTTGACCCACTACCGTCTACGGTGCCTGGAAGAATCCAGGAGGAGCCATTGTGGCTGGGGAATCCCAAGCCTCCGGTTGCAGGCTGTAGGGGACGCAGTGAAATCGCTGAAACATCCTCAGGCGTAGCAGGGGTGATCACCCGATAGCGAACCGTCTGATTTTCATCATCAAAGTAGGTGATGGCTGGGTTTCTATTGTCCAGAGCATCCCTGACCCGATAGCGAATCGCATCCTCGGCCACATCGCCATGTTCCACTAAAGGAAATAGGGAGTAGAGAATGGGATAGCGGGGGCGATCGGAACACAGGCGCATGAGAGGTTCATTCGCTGCGGCTTCTTTATAAGAATCAGCAAAAGGTACTCCCAGCGCGTACCAGGCTGCACAAGTCTCAGAAAATTTGTCTCCGCTGTTATTGGGGTTAGCTGGACTAACCGTTGCATCGGTGTATGACCCTTCAAAGCCATACTGTCGATCGCGGGCTACCTGCTGCTGGGTAATGAACATCTGCGCCAGGTAAATTTCCTGATTCAACTGATTCTTGAGGGTGGCATCGGGTGTAAAGTCACGCCATACTTCCATCAGTCGAACGTAGGTTTCGGGATCGGCGGAATATTGGGAGCGTTGGCTTGCCGTAATCCAGGCCATACCATTCATGTTGGCTCGCACCAGTCGCCGAACTCCCAGGGGAACCGTGTTTCGCAGCGCACCTGGGACAACCGGATCGCCTTCATCGGGGTTGGACTCCGCCGTAACACGCTCATCGTAGATCAGAGCATCGATCGCCCGGATATGCCCCCTTAACCCCTGCCAATAGGCAGCAGTGGCATTGTTAGCATCATGTACCACACCTGATCCCGCTGGTGAACCCAGCATTGCCGGTGGAGCATCCTCGATCTTGAACTTCGAGAGATAGTCTACGTTGTAGGCCAGCATCCCAAGGGTACAGGCCGCTGTATGCAGGGTTGTTTTATCGGCTGGACTAAGGCCACTGTAAGCAGTGCCATCCTGCATCTTTTTGATGACCCGCCGCAGCATGGAATAGTCGCCCCACATAGCCATCGAAGGGTACGGATGCACATTGGTGTCCTGGACGGGGGTAAAGGAAGGGGCACCGCCCTTGGGATCGCCTGCAAAGTTAGCTAAGTTTTGCAGCCCTCGCATTAGCGGACTATTGAGGTTGGCAAAGTCTGCCTCTCTGGGCAAGGAATACTGCCAGCCATTGGTACCCCTGCCCCGGAAGAAGTCCGTAATAATTTTGCCATCCCGGTACTCTGCGGGAAAAGCAGACTCAAACCCGGCTCCACCTGAGCCAAACGCCAGGTTTTCAAAGGTAGCACTTTTATCTAATGTTCCGGCTGTGCCTGGATGCACCGTGGAGACAATACAGGCGGCTGGGAAGTCTGCGGCATTAGCAGCATGATAAATGGCCGTTGACTGGACTGCGGCCAGGTTATCCCAGAGGTTTCGCCGCTGCCGCATTTCATTACAGCGAAGACCCGCCTCACAGGTGGCAAACTGCGATGACCTCCAGGGTCGGAGTGGTTCATCGCGCAACCTTGCCACATCTCGCATATTGTCTCCGTTCGTTCCCGTTGGCCCACCCCAACCGGCCGGATCTCCCAACTCCAGCCGTTGCCCAACGATGATTCGCAGTCCTTCCTTGCGGGCCCGCTGTTCCCAATATCCATCCAGTCCCACAATCTCATCATCATCGCCCACCAGAGCAACCTGAGCGCGGGGAATCTCGACTCCAATCTGGGCAATGGGGGTTCGTTCATAGCCAAACGTAGGCTTGGGCCCATAACGGTAATCAGCTCGGAAGAGGTCATCCAGGTAAGGAGTTGTTAGCCTCAGGTTTCTCATCCGCTCTTTCGCACGGAAATCTCTACCTTCCCAGCCCCCATCCCGTTGAGTTACTGGGTTAGCGATGGTTCGCCCAACGGAAACATCTTCCGTTTGCAGACGGACGGGATCCAGGGCAATGGCGATCGGGCCACCGCCAATATTGTTGACTGAATCTGCGCCATTGTTCATTTGCCGGTTTTGCAGGGGCGGACGATCCCTACCGTCCCACAGATCAAAGGCAGGGCTGCCGTTAAAGTTGTTATCGCGTAAACTGCCAGTGACAAACTGCCCCTGGAAGTTGGGAATGTTAGGATTGGGACTATCGACAATTTCCGGAGTGGTGAGCTGAGAAGCGGTTTGCTCGTATAGACAGGAGCGATGAGAGCTGACCATGTAAGCCCGGAAGCTACCCGTAAAGAAATAGCTGCCCTCTGTGTGCATTGCCCCATTCCAGTTGAACTGGGGCCCAGGGAAGACCTCCAGGTCATTACGGAACCAGGCTGCCCACCGGAAGCCCTGATTCGCCTCACGATCCTGCTGAAATTCCAGAGCTGCAACAGTGCTATTTTGATCCACCGCCCCGTTCTGACCAAGCGGTAGCACGTAGGCATTCACCTGAAAGTTTTTCCGCAGGCGAGTCTGGTTCAACTCATCCCTAAACCAACCGATTTCGTTAATGTCGATCCCGCCTCCATCACCCCCAGCGTTGCGAGCGCAGGCCGCATCTTCCTGCACGGGGTTGCTGAGGGGAGCGTTTCGTACCATGAGCCGACTGGCTCGCTGCTGTAAGGCTGGTTCCGTAGAGTCTCGCAGCTTTAGGTTTTGCTGGTTTGGATCGTCGGGGTCAGGGGTGCTGAAGAGAATTGAGTAAACGACGCGGCTATCGAGCTGCCCATCTCCGTTGCGATCGGCGAGATAATACCAGGCATTGTCTAACCGACCATCCCCGTTCAGATCCATTCGCTGTTCATCAGGGAAAACGTAGGGATCAGGGCCCGTGGCGGGGTAGCGAGGTGTGTTGTTACTGCCATCATTCAGCATCATTCCGAGTAGCTGAACTTCCGATGGCACCCCCCCGAACCGTCGATCGCGCTGTGGGTTAAACATAAACTCTAGCTTCGCCTTCGCCCGATCGATCGCGGGAGAGGCAGCATTATAAATCACGCGCTGTTGACGCTCGCCAATTGCCTGCTGGGAGCGAGTATACGTTCGATAGCCGATCGCTCCGACCGTCAGCGTCACCACCAACAGCAGCAGCACCGTTGTGGGGAGGACAAACCCTGCCCTGGATGCCAGCGGTCGCCGACCGATTACGAGTAGCCCCCGCAATAGCCAGCGAATCAGCCCTTTGGTAAGGCTTTGAGCCATACGGCTAATTTGTCTAAACAGATTTTGAACGGCTCTAGTAATCTTTGGGGTTGACATAGCTGCCTTCCTGATTGGATCGGGAAACCTGAAGGTGAAACGCCAGAATCGCGGTTTAAAGCCCAGCCGGAAGCAGATCGCTACCTGACCAGCAAGACGCACAAGCTAAGGACGTACTTCACCAAATATTCACAAACTCTTAGCCCAAGCAACACTGTCTTAACAGTTTGCAGCAGACCCATCAACAGAGAAAACACCAGCAGGGATTTTACGGGAATAATCTGACTGAGAGAAGCGGGAACAATACTGCGGGAACAATATTGTGAGAACAATACTGCGGGAGCAACTATTGCCAGAGAAAACGGCATGGGTTGAACGCCCTTACAGGAACCATCCCAGAATCAGCCTTCCCATGAATGGAAACTGACCGGATGGCGATCGAACTGAGTGAAGACTGATATGAACCAGCCTGACTCTAACGTTGATCTGAGCTGACCTGAGTTGGTCTGACCTGAGTTGGGAAGATATCAACCTGCCCTCACCACTGAACCCCAGCCTTGACTGGAGAAATTCTAGATGAAGAACCCAATCAGGGCGCTCAGTAGATACAGCCATACCCAGCAACCTCAGAAAGATTACCCGGTGTGAACTATCTTGCCCAGTTAAAGTAGCAAAACGATCAAGAAAACACAGATTTTTCGATCGAGCTAAACTAACGACTTCATAAACATTCAGTAAAAGTATCAGTAAATACCGATATTTTTATGCCATTAATGCTACTAGAGCAACCCCAAGCAAAACCACACACATCATAAGCCTCGCACCGGATAAAATCAAATCCTCCAACAAAAAAGAGGCAGGACTAGCCCACCTCCTAAGGAATACTGAGATCATGCGATCGATTTTGATTGGCGATCGATCGACTAACGCATAAAAAATACGTAAAACAGCCACATTAATACTTATTGAGATCGATTCCTGCTTCCTTCGCCATTGCTGCCAAACCCTTTTTCTCCAGGGTTTTAATCGCTTTGGTTGATAACCGCAACCGTACCCAACGCTTACCTTGGGGCCACCAGACGCGCTTTTCTTGCAGGTTTGCTTGCTGAAGCTTCTTCGTCCGACGGTGGGAGTGGGAGATCGCAAACGCATTGTTCGCCTGTCTACCCGTTAAATCACATTTACGAGCCATAGCATTTCGGGGATGAGTGGTCACAATCTATGATTATACAACGTTCCGTAGCGCAGTCCTCTTGCCTGACCGGAAATATTGGTCATGTAACTGCAAAATTGGGATATACCCTCAAAATTTGGATATACCCGCAGAAAAAGCAGATCGGAAGCAGAGGGCCAAATCGAAATTTACACCCCCTCACTCCCGATCGCTTGCAGACAAAATACCTGCACTACAAATTTTCTTTGCCTAAAATTCAATCCGCCTCTGCCGTTTCAGGAGCAGCACTCCGCAAAGAACTCGGTAGAGACTGATTACCGGAGGCTGAAAGGTTATTACCGCTATGCCCATCCGCATTCAACGGACGAATTTGCCGCATCAAACTGGCCATTTCGATCGCATTCATGGCATAGTCCCACCCGTGATTGCTCTTAATACCAGCCCGCTCTAAGGCTTGCTGCATGGTATCGGTGGTCAACACGCCAAACACAACCGGAACCCCCGTTTGAAAACTGGCCGCAGCAATCCCCTTAGACACTTCGGCTGAAACATAGTCAAAATGGGGAGTGGAGCCACGAATCACAGCTCCCAAACAAATAATGGCATCATACCGATGGGTTAACGCCAACTGACGCGCCACCAACGGAATCTCGAAACTGCCAGGAACCCAGGCATAATCCACCTGAGTTCCGTGCGGATCGGGATCAATCCCATGACGCTTCAAACAGTCTTGACACCCCTCCAGAAGCTTACCTGTCACCAGATCGTTAAACCGACCAATGACGATCGCAAACCGGAGAGCGTCGATCGGGGTAAAAGTGCCCTCAAAAACAGTCATATTATTTAGCGTATTAGGCGAGAACCAGAGCGAATCGCTCCTTATCTAGCCTAAACCACAAAGTAATTTAATCCACCAACCAGTAAAACGAGCAGTACCCAAACCCCAGATCCCAGAAAAATTAATCGTTTGTTTTGATCCCAGTTTTGGGGGCTAGCATAGGCAACAGGGACAGCCACAACCATCACAAACGACACAATTACGAGAGCCGCTAGGGCCAGTTGGAACAAAATAGACATCGTTTCCTCCCAGTACAGCAAGGGGTGTAACAGCCTGAGCAAGCCGAGACGCTTGCCCTCAAAATACCCCTGAAATGAACTTATCAGAAAGTGACACGCAGTGGAAAAGGATGTGCCTGTCAAAAGGCAGCAGGATGAAGGCGGCAGAATGAAGTTAGAACTCGCCCCTCAATTCCCACCTCCAAGCTCATACTGATGCTCCGCAAACGTTCGTCATTTCTCCCCCATTCCTCCCTCATCCCGTTTCCTTATTTCTGCCGCTTCCTATGGATCTCATCCTCTGCCATACCACTGCCGACTTTGATACGCTGGGTGCTGCTGTCGGCCTGACTCGCCTCCATCCAGGGGCAAGAATTGTTTTGACGGGTGGAGCCCACCCTACCGTGCGTGATTTTTTAGCCCTGCATCGAGATGAGTATGCACTGATTGAACGTCGATCGGTGAATCCAGACCACATCCGATCGCTGATTGTGGTAGATACCCAGTGGCGCGATCGATTGGGCAAGGCGGCCGAGTGGTTAGACTTACCCGACGTAAAAATCATCACCTACGATCACCATTGCGATACGGAAGGAGACATTCCCGCGACCCAGAGGTACGTGGATTCCGTTGGAGCAGCAACAACGCTGGTGGTGGAGCGGTTAATGGAAAGTGCCCACTCCTCACTCCTATCACTCCTTACCCCCTCCGAAGCCACCGTCATGGCCCTCGGCATTCACGTTGATACGGGTTCCCTCACCTACGACCATGCCACCGTGCGAGATGCTGCTGCGTTGACCTGGTTGATGGCTCAGGGTGCAAATTTGCAGGCGATCGCAGAGTATGTGGAGCCAGGGTTATCTCCAACGATGCAAGATTTGCTGACGGTGGCTCTGGATGAGTTGCAGACAGAGATTGTTCAGGGCTATCAATTGTCCTGGGTGTTGCTGTCGGTGGAGGAGTATATTCCAGGATTATCGAATCTGGCCTCCCATTTATTGAGCCTGACGGAGGCGGATGTATTACTACTGGCAGCACGGTATGCCGTGGGCGGAGGGGAAGAACGACTGACGGTGATTGGGCGTTCCCATAGTCGGGGAGAGTGGCGGTTTGACTCTCAGGAGGGGGTGGATCTGGGGGAACTATTCCGGCCCTTTGGTGGGGGTGGCCATGCCAGGGCAGCGGCGTTGACCGCCAGGGGCGTAGATCCAGAAAAGACGCTGGCAGAGGTATTGGAACAATTGCGATCGCAGATTCCCCACCCGCCCGTTGCCAGGGAACTGATGTCTTCCCCTGTTCGCACCATTCGCCCTGACACTACGATTCAGGAAGCCCAGCGAATTTTGTTGCGCTATGGTCATTCGGGACTATCGGTGGTGGATGCGGAGGGGGCTTTAGTGGGGATTATTTCGCGGCGGGATCTGGACATTGCCCTGCATCATGGCTTCAGTCATGCCCGCGTCAAAGGCTACATGACGACTAACCTGAGAACCATTACTCCAGATACTCCGTTAACCGAAATTGAATCCCTGATGATGACCTACGACATCGGACGGCTCCCCGTGCTGGAGGCAGGGCATCTAGTGGGCATTGTCACCCGGACAGATGTATTGCGGCAGTTGCATCGAGAGAAGGCGATCGGGGAGTCGGGGAGAGAGGAGAGAGAAGAGAGGAGAGAGGAGAGAGGCGCAAGGAAAAAGCAGAATTGGCGAGATTATTGCGTGTTGCCGGGGACAGTGCAGCAGATGTTGCGCGATCGGTTGGCGAATTCCCTCTGGGATGTGTTGATGGCAGCGGCGAAACAGGCGGAGGAGCGAGGCTGGCAGCTTTATCTGGTGGGGGGAGCCGTGCGGGATTTGTTTTTGTCTGATCTGGCGGCTGCCACGACGGATGAGGGAGACGATCGGTTTGAGGAGGGGGCAAATCTGTTCATGGCTGATATTGATCTGGTGGTGGATGGATTCCATCGAGCAGCGGATCATGCAGCAGGAGTGGAGCTGGCTCGGGCGTTGCAGCAGCAGTATCCCTCGGTGCGCCTCCAGATTCATGGTCGGTTTCAAACCTCTGCCCTCACCTGGCACAATGATCCCACCCTAAACTCTTTGTGGATTGATATTGCGACGGCCCGCACTGAGTTTTATCCCTACCCTGCCGCCAATCCAGAGGTGGAGGCCAGTTCTATTCGCCAGGATCTTTATCGTCGGGATTTCACGATTAACGCCATGGCCATTCGGCTGACGGCTCCTCGATCGGGGGAAGTGTTGGACTTCTTTGGGGGATTGCTGGATTTGCAGGAGCAGCACGTCCGGGTACTCCATGCCAACAGCTTTATTGAAGACCCAACGCGAATTTATCGGGCGGTTCGGTTTGCGGTGCGCCTGGGGTTTGAAATTGATCCCCAGACGGAAGGTTACATCCGCCACGCGATCGCCAGTGGGGTCTATCATCGAATCCAGACGGAAATGGCAAAATTCCCAGCCCTCCAAACCCGCTTAAAGCAGGAGCTACGCTACATCCTGGAGGCTCCTTACTGGACAAGGGCAATTCAGCGGTTATCCGATCTGGGAGCAATCTGCTGCATCCATTCCGATTTACAACTCACCGATCGCCTCTGGTGGCAACTGCGTTTGGTCGATCGCTGGCTGCGGCAGTTTGATACAGACCATCAAGTGGAACATTGGTTGACATTGTTGGAGGTATTACTGGCAGAGTTAGAAAAGTCCGATCGGGTCAAGGTGGCAGAAAATTTGCAGCTTCCTGCGGACAGCATTGATCGGCTACAAAACCTGGATGAAATGCAGCAATACCTCCAGTCCCATCTGCCCAAGTGCGATCGCCCCAGCCAACTCTATCAAGCCCTCATTCCCTACGATTTACCCACCCTCGTCTTACTGGCCGTCCTTGTTCCCCGATCGATTCGACGGCAAATCTGGCAATACCTGACGCGCCTTGCCCCTGTCAAACCGCTCCTGAATGGCAACGACCTGAAAGCATTGGGCTATAAACCAGGACGACAATTTAAGCCGATGCTGGAAGCACTTTTAGCCGTCACTTTGGATGGAGAGGTACGCGATCGAACTGAAGCCGAGCAGTTTATCCGCGATCGGTTTCCGCTAGAAGCTCACAAGAAATAACCGGATCCTGAAGCGCACAGAGGGAAGAGAGAAGGCATAATGGGCTAGACATGAATCAAAATCAGTAATCAAAATTAGTGCAGAACATTGGCGTGAAGTACTTTTTTTTATCCGATGGCTGGACAGTAGGGCGCGTTTGGGAATTTGGCGGACTGTGGAATGAGTCCGCATGGCGACGCAAGCCTCAGATTGAACAAACCAATCTGTGCATCTTAGAAAATGGGGAAAAGCTATGGCTATATCGCGTCGAAGATGATGTCTTAATGCTAGAAGTGTGTCCCATTGACCCTGCTCAAGCCAGACCCGCAGCCCGATCGATCGGGCAAGTTGTCCTCAAGCGTCTGATCAGCGCGGATCAGGCGATCGACCTGCTTTGTAAGGCAGAAGCGTTTTTAGAAAAATTGGCGGATGGCGGGTAAGAATCCTCAGTCCTGAAAGGGGACTCAGTCTTGAATATACTCCTGCCCGGATAACAGCGCGATTTCCGCCCGGACAAACTCCCGTCCCAGGTAAGCGGCATGATCGAGGTAGGTCAGCGGACAGGGTTTCGTTTCTTCAAAGATTTTGATGCAGAGTTCCTTCGCCGTTCTACCCGTAAACACAGTCGTAGGAACCCGCTCGACTTTGCTATCACAAGGTAAGGGTTTTCCTGTTTCCGGATCGCAAGCTACACCCTTGTCGTTGATGGTGTTGGTGTAATGCTTGGCACAAATTAATCCGGCAGCCCGATCGAGGTAAATCACGAAATAACCCGACGGATCCAGTTCAATAAACCGATTCGAGTACTGGTTGTCGAGGGCAACAAGCTCCTCAGAAGAGAGTTCAGTGGTCAGTTGCATAACTTAACTCAAGGACGGCTCTTGACCGCTCCTGCTTCAACATCTAACGTTAGATCTTGCTCTAGTGTAGTCTGCGATCGGGCTGGATGTGCGATCGCTGACCCACTCAATGGTTAAAAACCTTGATGCTTCAGGCAGCTTCAGGTGGTAAATCTTTGGTTGAACTGAACCATCGCAACGGGTGTATCCCAATTTTGCATTTACATTCAATCGCTCACGGGTAGGTAAAATGCCTGCGCCACGGAAATCGATGTTTTGCTCCCATGGGATGCCCCCTATCGCAACGAAATGTTTCCCAGCGTTCCCCAGCTTGGAAAGGCTGAGTCTGCCAGCCATGCAAAGCTTAATGCGAATAAGTTTCAAATGCCCTTTAAACTGGATTCAGACTAGATTAAAACTATCCAACTTAGGGATCTGCAATCAAATGGCATCCCAATTTTTGCAAAAATCGACTGTAAGGGCGCACAGCAGTGCACCCTTAACGGGTAATGTTATTTTGCCGCATCCCCCTTACATCGCACCTTAAGACCTAACAGACTGTCAATGGATCATCCCACTCTTCCAGAATCTAACCTTGTCCTCAACCTGGTCAACGTCACTAAGCAATTTGCTGGGTCTGCCGTTCCAGCCGTCTCATCCGTATCCGTTACCCTTACTCAGGGCAATATCCTGGCGTTGTTGGGTTCATCCGGCTGCGGTAAAACAACCCTGCTGCGCTTGATCGCTGGGTTTGAATATCCCGAAGCGGGGACGATCGCCGTCGCACAACAAATAGTGGCGGACGCTCAGAGCTGGGTTCCGCCGGAAAAGCGGGGGGTAGGCATGGTGTTTCAGGACTATGCCCTGTTTCCTCACCTGACCGTTAGCCAAAATATTACGTTTGGGCTGAATCAGAAACCGAAGGAGGTGGCAACTCAATCTCTGAACGAGGTCTTAACGCTGGTGGGGTTGGCGGGCATGGGCGATCGCTATCCGCATCAACTATCGGGTGGGCAACAGCAGCGGGTGGCCTTAGCCAGAGCCCTGGCCCCTCGCCCCTTTTTGGTACTGTTGGATGAACCCTTAAGTAATCTAGATGTGCAGGTACGACTACGGTTGCGGCAGGAATTGCGAGATATTCTCAAGGCAGCAGGCACTTCAGCGGTTTTTGTGACCCATGATCAGGAAGAGGCGTTGTCGATCGCAGATCAGGTGGCGGTAATGCGCGATGGACATCTGGAACAAATCGGAACTCCCGAATCTGTGTATGGTCATCCGGCCTCTCGGTTTGTGGCTGAGTTCGTGACCCAGGCAAATTTTCTATTAGCTCAGTCTCGTGGGCAGGGTTGGGAAACGGTGATTGGCACCCTCTCCTCGGATGCAATCAATCAGCACGAATCTACAGAGGTTGCGCTGGATCAGGCTGAAGCGATGGAGTTTATGGTGCGTCAGGAGGATCTGTCCCTCTCTCCTGATGAGACAAGTCCGATCGTCATCCGCGATCGACAATTTTTGGGGCGTGAATACTGCTATTGTCTGCAAACCCCTCCAGGTCAGCTGTTGTTTGCCCGTACTTCAACGAACATCGCTCTGCCCGTTGGCACGCAGGTGAAAGTGAGCGTTTCCCCTCGATCGCTGCGGGCCTTTCCAGTATCGCCCGATCGCCGTGCTCTGCTTCAAACATTGGTGGCTTGAGCCGGAGTTTGGATTGGAGCAACTGCACAGCTCAGGAACCCGATCGCCATAACCCACCCCGATACTTACCCACAATTTCCAGAGAATGGGTAGAGCGATCGGCAGAGGGAGCCTGATAACTCGCGCCCCGATAAGAGAGCTGCGACTTATCTTTACCTGTGGGGGTAGAATGCCGCTGAACCGCCTCATCCGCCTGAAACCAATCCGAATCTGTGGTTGATGGGGAGTCACCGTTGCCCTCAAGGTCTTTGAGAACTGCTTGCAGATGATTGCGCCGAATCAGCCATTGGCATAACACGGCGGTCAATACCAAAATCAAAAGTAAGACCTGCCAGGGTGCTTCAATCAAACCAACCATCATCAAGATGGCTAAAATGCCGAGGGCGATCGCATTCAAAATCGGAATCAGAAAATCCATTGATCAAGTTACTTAATAATGAAGTGAATCATACCTTATCATTAATTATCCCTGATAGACTTCCTCCCTTCGGGTAAAAAACACAAATCATTCATCGAATGGGGCTTGACAAAAAATCAAACTTCCCTCCTGAGTTAAAGCATCTCCCAGGCAGGCAAGATGCCTGCACTACGGATCACCTGGTTGAGCAATTACAATGCTTGATTTGCGTTAGTTAGAAGGAAATAATTAAGTACCCATCCTGGAACTTGGCTCCCGTTACCTGCTTGCCCTTTAGCTCTGGCGGTAAAAAGACGTTTCGCCGTTGATCACCTGCCTCGACCGTTACCTCCGGCCCATATTGAGTCAGCTTCACTTGCTTCTTGTCGAAACCGGGTAAGAACAGATAAGCCTTTCGTTCGGCCACATCTACCCGAACGGGTTTAGGAGCCTGGGCCACCTGAGTCAGGTCAGGGAGGGCTTGCATCAACGTTTGCCAGTCGCCATGACTCTGAGGCAGAGCCGTCACAGTCAGCGGAGCAAATTCTGACTGTATCGAATCTGAAACGGTTGCTTGATTCAGCAGTACACCCCCTACTGTCAGGCCGACCTGCTGAGCACTCCCCCAGAGATACTTGGCGGTGACTAAAGCACTTGCATCGTTCGTTGTCACCAGATAGGCAGAGACGCGATCGGGATCCGCCAGCGCGGCTTTCCCTTGCTCTAAAAGACCAGTAGCTTGACTGGCAGCAGGTTGAGCGAAAATATCCCCCGACCAGTTCACGTTGGTCAAAACGGCAGCGGAAAGGGGCTGTAAGAAAGGTGAAATGGCTTTGGCCAGATCAGACTCCATAAATACTTGCTGAAACCGTCGAGCGTACCAGCTCGCTACTTCTGGCATTCCCAGCATCCGCAACGTGACCTGATCGCCATTGCCATCGTAGACAATCACATCGTATTGCCCACTCTGATCAAACTCACGAATAGCATTCAGGGCCAGGGCCGTATCCATACCCGGCAAAACGCCCAATTCCTGCCCATACACTGCCTTGAAAAAGGGCGATCGCAGGTACTTAGCTTCCTGCTCTTTTAACTCTTCCCAGGCGCGCTCTAACAATACTGCTGCCTGAAGCTGAACCGCTTTCAGGTTTGGCTCAATGTCGTGGGGATCAGCAGTCACAGACGCACCCAGGAACAGCCCAAACGCTGGACTCGGATCCTGACTGACGAGCAAAACTCGGTTCCCTTGAGCCGCAAACTGCTTAGCAGCAGCGATCGCAATCGTCGTCCGTCCTGTACCACCTTTGCCTAAAAATGTCAGAATTCGCGCCATTTCTAGATACTTATCCCCAAAGATTCAACCGTCACAATACATAACAATAGTGACACTGCCTTCGCAAACTGCTTAGGGGGGATCCCCTCACTTAAGCCGATCGGTTAAAATCCAGCCAGCATTAGGAAATCCCCCAAGTTGAATCTAATGAGTTGAGCGAATCTAACTATTTGACTATTTAAGTTGAGAAAGCTATCCGATGGCTTCCAGTTCATCTTCAAAGAACCAGGTGGTGAAATTATCATCAAATTTCACCACAATGCCGACACCGCTTCCATCGACCATTTTGAAGTCTTTGATCACTCCAGTCTTGCCAAGACGTTGAACTACTTCCTGAGGAGTACGATCGCGCAACCGTCGTACCCGCACTTTCTGACCTACTTCCATCGCAACTCCACTGTGGACAAATTGTAAACAAATCTATGGACAAATCTTGAATCAGTGTAAGTGTATCAGTGTATGGGCCTTGATTACGTTATTCTGAGTGCAAGATTTTGAGGGCACTTGTTCTCTAACTGAATTCTTCACCTGGATTCTTCAATTTGCAGCACTTGACTGGAACGATTTGTCTGACATCACTCCTTGTATTGTTGATTCTTTTCTAGCCTATGTCTCTCCTCACACAAGTTCTGCATCTGATTGGTTCTGGCGCGACCGCCTACATCACAGCGCGCAACCTGCGCGATCGCCAAACTCGACCGGATATGCTGGCTGGATTCCAACTGGCAGAATCTGGCTCAGTACCATTTCTGGAGGCTCTGCGCGATCGGGCAACCAGGGAAGGAAATACCTGGCTGGCTGAAAAACTGAACACTCATGCCCAGGATGAACAGCGTCATGGTCAAATTTTTGCCCATGCCCTCAAGCAACTCGACAAGCAGGCGATTAACCTGAAAAATGTTCCTGAGCAAACCAAAGATGGCAAGCCAGATGAGCGTCGGCGCAGCCCATTTTTTGCTGCCTACTTCGATGGCTATGGTAAAGATGACTTGCATCCGGAACAGATCGATTGGACGGTATTTTTTGCCAGTACCTACATTCTGGAATTGGATGCCTGTAAAGACTTTATGCGAATGGCAAATGCCCTGCCGGATACCGATCGTGCCAGTGCCAACTTAAAGCAAGGACTGATCAGCATTGCCCAAGATGAACAGCGTCATGCAGCTTACCTGCGAGAGGCAATGGAACGGCAACTGCCCTACGCTGAGGTGGAGTTACTCGTCGATCAGTGGCGTACCCGCAAGGTCAATGCCATGATGGCGATGGTCAGCAATCTCCTGCAAAAAGGTGAAAAGCTACCCTCAATGGCGCAGGATGGTGTCCCTACAGAACTGTCGGCTGAAACAATTACTGAAGCGGGTACTGAAACAAGTCCTTCCCAGTTAGCAGCCTAGATTCAGGACAGGAGGAGATCAGACGCATGAACACCGCAGGTTTTCACCATGTGGCTGTCATTTGTTCTGACTACGAAAAGTCAAAACATTTTTATGTCAACATCCTAGGCTTTGAGGTAATTCAGGAAACCTATCGCGCTGCCCGAAATTCCTACAAGCTAGACTTGCGAGTGGGAGAGCAAGATGCGATCGAACTCTTCTCCTTTCCAGATCCCCCGGCACGGGTCAGCCGTCCTGAAGCCTGCGGATTACGCCACCTTGCCTTTCAAGTCAGTGATATTGAAGCTACGGTCGCTTACCTCCAATCACAGGGTGTTCAGTCCGAACCCATTCGTCTGGATGAGCTGACGGGCAAACGCTTTACCTTCTTCAGCGATCCAGACAACTTGCCGCTAGAAATTTACGAGCACTAGAAATTAAGGTTGCTAAATTCACGTCCACTTCTACTGGAGCACAAACCTTTTGGAACACAAACCTTTTAAAGTGGTAGAGGGGGAATTTTAACTCACAACGGCTCACCCCTTGAACAGCCTAATTTGAGTGGATAAATGCTCCCCTCACAGGCTTGGTGCCGCCGATCGTGTCCCCGACTTCCAACCCACCGCTAACCGCGCAGTCCTTAATTCTCCAACCGTGACCCAACCTGAAGCCCTCCAAAACCTGCTCAACGCCGTTGCTCTAGGAGAACTCAGCCCAGAGACGGCTTTTAATAAACTGAAACATTTTGACTTTGAGCCGATCGCCGATTTTGCCAAGATCGACCACCATCGATCGCTGCGGACTGGGTTTCCAGAAGTGATCTGGGGCCGGGCAAAACGCCAGAACAGATTCGGCAAATCATCCGTACCATGCGGCAGCGCAACCCAATCGTGATGGCGACTCGGATTGAACCCCAGGTGTATCAGCAGCTTCAGGCAGATATTCCAGACTTGCAGTATTACGAAATGGCGCGGATCTGTGCGATCGTTCCTCCCAATCATACCCCTCAGCATCCGGGAGTGATCGGTTTACTGTCTGCTGGCACGGCAGACCTAGCGGTGGCGGAAGAAGCAGCTATCACGGCTGAACTGTCGGGATTTCAAGTAAAGCGGCTCTGGGATGTCGGCGTAGCAGGTATCCATCGACTATTGAACAATCGCCAGGTGATCCACGAAGCAGATGTGCTGGTGGTTGTAGCGGGAATGGAAGGAGCCTTGCCCAGCGTAGTGGCTGGATTGGCAGATTGTCCCGTCATTGCCGTCCCAACTAGCATTGGCTATGGAGCAAGCTTCAATGGACTGGCTCCCCTGCTCACGATGCTGAATTCTTGTGCAGCCGGAATTGGTGTGGTAAATATTGACAACGGTTTTGGCGCAGCCGTGCTGGCGGGGCAAATTCTCCGTACCGCCCAACGACTGAAGACAAAAAGTGAATAACCGGATTTAATCTGTAATTTCAGCTATCTCAGCTTTAAGGAGTAATGGGAATGCCTGCTACACCATGCCATATCCTCGTCGAGGGAAATCCAGCGATCGTCTACGCCAGCAGGAACGGAACCCCTAACAAAGTTTTACCTCTCTTAAACCGATTTTTGGACACCTTTTGGCAAGAGCGTGACACCTCTGGGGAAGTCTGTGATACGCCCGAATGCCTGGTGGCTCAAATTATTGTCCGCTTTGGCTTTGAAATTTGTGAGGATGATTACTCTAATTTGCGGGTGGGGGTTGAGTTTCATCCGGACGTACATTACATCTACTGGATTAAAGCAGATCGCAGCATTCAAATCTGGGTTCCCGAAGCTGCCTATCGAACCAATCCCAGGATGGGACTACAGGGATGTCGTCTATTGATCGACTCTGATGCCCCGCTATCCACAAAAAGTTGAACGGGAGTATGTCACGTTTGCAAGTCTGACCCTCATCCCCCGACCCCTTCTCCCACAGGGAAAAGGGGAGCCGGATCGAAGTTCCTCGTCCTTGGGGAGAGGGATTTAGGGTGAGGGCGACAAAAGTGACATGCTCCCAGTTGAACCGTGTTTTGGGAACCCGTCCTATCCGTATCCTGCTCAAATCTCCTTTTCCGATCGCATCATTACAAGAACAGGCATCACTCCAAATAAAAACTTCAGAGCATCACTACTGATTGATTTCTTTTGATTGATTTCTTTTGCAATTTCAGGGATTTGCATTACTAACTGGACAACCTGATCTTTAATGGCAATGGTAATTGTCAGGAAAAGGGTGAAAGCAATGGTTCACGATCGTGCGGATCGGGTTGATCCTGCTGAGCGAGTTTGTACGGGAATTGAGGGACTCGATGAAGTGCTGAATGGTGGACTGGTTCCCCACCAAACCTATCTAGTTCGAGGTGGCCCAGGAACAGGAAAAACGACGCTGGGGCTGCACTTTTTAACCACAGGGGTTGCCAATCAAGAAACTTCTCTGTTCATTAATCTCGGAGAAGCAGCGGCGCAGATTCAACGCAATGCCAGATCCTCTGGAATCAGTACAGCAGGAATTTCTTTTCTCGATCTCAGCCCTACATCAGAGTTTTTTACCACTAACCAAACCTACGATATTTTTTCACCTGCCGAGGTTGAACGTGAACCGATCACTCAGCAAATTATTGAACAAATTGAAACCCTTAAACCCGATCGCGTTTTTTTAGATTCCATTACTCAATTTCGTTATCTCACGAGTGATGCTTTTCAATTTCGGCGGCAGGTTTTGTCCTTTCTGCGGTTTTTGATGGAGCATGATGCGACGGTTTTATTCACCTCAGAAAGCAGTGAAGAGGCCCCCGATAGCGATTTACAGTTCCTCTGTGATGGAGTGATTCACCTGAACTTTACCCCAAAGTACCGCACACTGCATATCTCTAAGTTTCGAGGGTCAAATTTTCAGAATGGCCATCACTCTTTGCGAATTACCGATCGAGGCGTACAGGTTTTTCCCAGGCTGCGCCCAGAATTACACAAGCGTAACTTTCACCCGGAACCCATTTCATCGGGTATACCTGACCTGGATGCTTTGCTTCATGGCGGACTGGAGCGGGGAACTGTGACGATCATCAGTGGGCCGAGCGGAGTGGGTAAAACAACGATCGGGCTTCAGTTTATGAAAGAGGCCGCCGGACGCGGGGAGCGATCGATCGTTTATACCTTTGAAGAAGAGGTTGAAATTATTCTGCAACGCTGTGAGTCGGTGAACATTCCGGCCCGCACAATGCTGGAACGGGGAACCCTGACATTGCAAAAGATTGAACCGTTACAGTTTACGCCAGATGAATTTGCCCAACTCGTGCGTCACTCAGCAGAAGCCCAACAGACCCAAATTGTCATGCTAGATAGCATTTCTGGGTATCGCCTATCGGTGCAGGGGGATGACCTGGTGAGCCATATCCATAGCCTGTGTAAGTACCTGGCCAATACGGGCATCACCGTTTTGCTGATTAATGAAACGGAAAAGATCGCAGGCGAGTTTCGCGCAACGGAAGTGGGTATTACCTACCTGGCAGATAACTTCGTGTTTATGCGTTACCTGGAACGGCGCATTGGTGGAGAACTGCACATTCGCAAGGCGATCGGGGTTTTGAAAAAACGGCTGTCTGATTTTGAGAAAACCTTACGAGAGGTTGAAATCACGCGATATGGCATTAAGGTGGGAGAACCAATGGAGGGATTAGAGGGAATTTTAAGTGATACTCCATTTTTGCGAGAGAAGGAATAGGAATTTAGGAAGACAAAAGTTTGAAGAGGCAGTAGCACCTATTGATGACCACCACAGCTCGAATTCTAGCCGTTGACCGCAATCAGCGTAATTTAGAACTATTGACGCAGTTTTTAAGCACGAAGGGGTTCCAACTTGTCACAATCAACGGTTTAGAGCAATTCGATCGCATCTTCACCACTGCCCCACCCATTCAAGCCGCCCTGATTGATATTTCAGGGTTTGATCGCCGCATTTGGACCCACTGCAAAGTCCTTTGCGATCGACAAATTCCATTTTTAATCCTGTCGTCATACTACAGTAGCCAGATTCAGCAGGTAAGTTTGGCGGCTGGAGCCTGTAGGATGTTGGTAAAACCTCTGGTCATCAGCGAATTAGTTGGATTGCTGCAACGTTTAGTTGAACCCCCGATCGCGGCATCTCCAATCATCGCACCGCAATCATTGAACCTCTCAATTACTGAACCGCCGATCCCCAGCCCCCCAACGGCATAGACCTGACTTAATGCTTACAAAAATCAGCCGTGAGCCGCATCCTATTACTGCTATCCCAACCCCAAAACCGTCGGCTGCTAGCAGACTGGTTGAGCCAACGCCATCAAGTGATTATTCCTGAGCTTACCGATATGGCCGATCCGCTTGATCCTGAAGCCAGAACCCTGGATCAGATCTGTACAGAGCCGTTTGATTTGGGGATTTTAGATGGATTTATGCTGATGCGGCTGGAGCAGGTGATTCAGGCCAAACGAGATGAAGTACAGCCCATCTTTCTGCCGTTTATTCTGGTGACGGCTCACCAGCGTGTAAAGCTGCTCACGGCGGAGGTGTGGCGAAGTGTAGATGATGTGATCCTGAGTCCGGTAGAAAAATTGGAATTACAGGCGCGGGTAGAGGTATTGCTACGATCGCGTCAACTTTCTCTCAGTTTGCAATCTGCCAACGATCGTCTGCTGGAATTGAACGATCTGAAAACCCGCTTCATTGGGATGGCTTCCCATGAGTTTCGGAATCCCATAACGGCGATCGTGGCTGCCGTCAGGCTACTGGAACTGGACGATCTGCCTGCCGATCGAAAGCAGCGTTTTCTGCAAATCATTGATGACTCTGCCAGGCGCATGACCCGCCTGCTGGATGATGTCCTGATCCTGACACGAGGAGAACTGTCCAGCAAACCATTTCGTCCGACTCTGGTTGATCTGGCTGATTTTTGTCAGAAGCTTGTCACCGAAGCCCAATTTTCAGCCGGGGAAACGCATCAGGTGCAATGGATCTCCTCGATCGATCAGTGCCCCGTCTATGCGGATACAGACCTGCTCCAGCACGTTTTGTCCAATCTGCTCTCCAATGCAATTAAATACTCACCCCAGGGGGGGACTGTTTCCCTATCGCTGGCGATTCAGGATCAATCCATTCAACTTCAGGTAAAAGATAGCGGCATTGGTATTCCCATTGCAGATCAGAAAAACCTGTTTGAATCCTTTCATCGGGCTGAAAATGTCGGTAAAATTCCCGGCACAGGTCTGGGACTGTCGATCGTCAAGCAGTGTGTTGAACTACACGGTGGGCAAATCTCAGTCTTGAGCCAACCTCAGCAAGGCACAACCTTTACAGTACTCATTCCGCTACAAACCCCCACGACAAACCCAGGAAATTGAGCATCAGCCGCCGTATGAAAGGGCGATCGGTAGCATTGACACTACTGCTCCGTGTCGAAGCATTTGGCGTTCGCCTCGATACCTTGTACGCTATACCCTATAGGCACTCATTTCGATTCCACTCATCGGCTAGGCAATAAGAATGCTTGACGGTTCTATTCTGCAAAAGCTGCAAGACGCACACCAACCGGAACAAACCGGAAAACCTGCCCTCAACTTTGGGGTGTACTACAAAAATACGCTGGTCGCCCTCTGTCATGCCCTGGAGGATGCCATCCTGACAGCAGATTATTCACCGTTGATGATTACAGCGTTTCAACGGGGAAAATGGTATCTGGAAGAGGCAGATCGATATGGAGAAATTGCTGAAAAGTCACGGCAGATTGCCATTATGGCGGCTCCCGAATCGGGATTTGCCGAACATCCCACCAGCCAAAAGCCAAATGTTGCCCTGGTCAACCTGACGGCAACGGATCCCGTCGCTCAGGAGTGGCACTTAATCATCCTATCGCCAGACTATACGGCAATGGTGCTATGTCAGGAACTTTCTGAATCAGATTATGGTGCATCAGGACAACCTGAACAGGATTTGGAGCGCAAATTTTATGGATTCTGGACGTTTGAACCGGATTTAGTTCTGGAAACGGCCAAACTGGCGATCGATCACATCCAGCCCTATGACCCTGATTTATCCCAACATTTGCTGAATCACTGGCAGGAAATCGCCGATCGCGCTCACTCGGAAACGGCAATGTGCGGCACACCGACTGCGGATCATCTGGGAAAAATTGCGGCATTAGTGGTAGATTATTTGCAAGTTAGCCACTTATCCGAGATCCCATCCCACCCCTCCCTGGATGCTAACCTCCTGTCAAATGAGTTGCAGGCATACCTACGAGTTGCACAGCTCATCGATCAAACTGACTTGAGCAACCCCAATGCTGCTGCCGAAGTCGCTACTCTGGCCGAAGCGATGGGGCAACTGCTAGACCTGCCTGCCTGGCAACTCCACCGTCTGCGTTTGGCTGGGTTGCTCCACCGTATCGCCTTTCTCCACAACACCGAAACCGTTCTGACGGGCAGCACACCCCGCTATCAGGAACAACCCAGTGTTCCCCTGACCTGCTCTCTCCTGCCAGGAATTCAGGTTTTGCGCCGGATGCCCCAACTCCGGGCGATCGCCACGATTTTGAGTCACCAATCAGAATGGTGGAATGGCAATGGCCAGCCCTCTGGGTTAGCGGGAGATGAAATTCCCGTAGAGTCGCGGATTCTGTCCCTGGTGACTGATTTCCAACAGCGGTTATCCAGCCGCCGCAATGCCTCTGCCACTGCTGATGCCCCGTCCCAGGATGATCTGGCTCAAGTTCTAAACGAATGTCGATCGCAGCAAGGTGAACGCTGGGATCCCAAACTCGTTGAAGCCTTAGGGTTACTTGTCGCTGCGATGCAGCAAGGCCTCAGCCTTTCCGTCGTTTTACCCAAAATTGCCTCTGGCTTGTGGATGCTAGACTCCAACGAAGAACTTCTCCTAGCCTACGAAGCCAACCTTACCCATCAACCTTAATCCCCCACTCCCTACTCCCCACTCCCTCATGGACATCGACGCAATCCGCACTGGAAAACTCAAGCATCTAACTGGAGCCGACCTGGAAGATGAAGATCTGTCCCAGGTCAACCTCAACCGCGTTAATTTGTCTGGAGCCAACCTGAACGGCGCAAATCTCAGTGCTGCCAGGCTGAATGGAGCCAGTTTGGATGGAGCCAGTTTGATGGGGTGTTGCTTGAGTCGAGCGGATGTTCGGGCGAACTTGCTGGGAGCCAACCTGATGCAGGCGGATCTATCGCAAGCCGATCTGCGGGGAGCCAATCTGCGGGGAGCCAACCTGATGCAGGCGAATTTGGTGAGAACCAGCCTGACGGGTGCCTTTTTGAGTGGAGCCAACCTGATGAACGTGAATCTGCAAGGGGTGGACTTGCGAGGGGCGGATTTACGAGGGGCGAATCTGACGCGGGCGAATTTAGGTGGGGCGAATCTGTCCCAGGCGGATCTGCAAGGTGCAATTTTAAGTGAGGCGAATCTGGAGGAAGCTGATCTGCGAAATGCAAATCTGGCGGGGGCGAGTCTGTCTGGCGCAAGCCTACTGTGTGCTGAGCTAGACGGAGCCAGTTTTGATGGCGCAATTCTCACTACAGCTTGTCTGAAAGGAACGATTTTGGATAAAGCAAACCCATGAAATATCCTTGAGGGGTTCCCTCTTCCCTTTGCCCTATGGCAGCACTTCAGTCCCTTCAAGATTTAACCCAATCCCAACTCGAAGATTGGGCGACCCAGGCGATCGCCTCTGCCGCTTCGGGTAAAGTGGCGCAACGGATTCCGCTACTGGCCAAGACCGATCCACGCTGGTTAGCCGTTGAAATTCATACCCAATCTGGACAGCGTTATGCCCTGGGCGAAACCGATCGCCTTTTTCCGTTAATGAGTGCCATCAAGCCATTTCTGTTGCTTTATTTGTTGGAAAAGTTTGGGCGAAAAACGGTCTTTCAGTGGGTGGGAATGATGCCATCTGACCAACCCTTCAACTCCCTCAACCAACTCACAAGCGATCGGGGAAGACCTCGGAATCCCATGATCAATAGCGGGGCAATTGTCCTGGCCGGGCGACTACCTGGCAAAACGGGAAGCGATCGCTGCCAGGCTCTATGTCATTGGTTAAATACTCAGGCAGGTTCTCAGCTTCACTTAGACAAAGCCATGCTGGACTCAGTGCGATCGGCTGGTCGGGAACCCAATCAAGCCCTCGTGCGTTACCTGGCTGAAACCGGATACTTAGCTCAACCGCAAGTGGCGATCGATACCTATGAACAAATCTGCTGTCTCTCAGGTTCAGTGACCGATCTATCTCGCCTAGGGAATTTACTCATTGATCCTTACGGCTCCATTGCGCCGCACCATCGCCAAACCGTGAATGCCATCATGCTGACCTGCGGACTCTACGAAGCTTCGCCGATTTACGCGGTCAACGTGGGATTACCAATGAAATCCGGCATCAGTGGAGCCTTACTTGCCGTTATTCCTCAACAGGGGACGATCGCCTGCTATAGCCCCGCCCTGGATAACGTGGGTAACCCGATCGCAGGACTGCACTTTGTCGAATCCCTGGCACGTCATTTACAACTGAGTTTGTTTATTTGATCGGGTTCTGAGCGATCGGCAGGATCGGCAGATATTTTTCCGGCAGGCAAGACTTCGGCGTGAGCTGAGTCGAACGCTGCCTGCGCGATGGAATTTGGCAGATATTTCTCTGGCAAGCAAGATGCCTGCGCTACGGAAATCGATCGGTTTGCATCAAGCGGTTTGCATCAATGGGGATAGACTCCTTCCCTTCTCCCCTTCCTCACCTAATTGCCCTGTGCCCCGCTGGCTATCAGACCAATGACTCCTATCGTTAGACAGAAAAGGGATAGGTTTTTGGTTAGCGTGACGGATTCGTGTAGCAGAGTAACGCCTAAAACCGAAATCGCCAGGATTGAAACCCCTGTCCACACGGGATAAGCAATGCTCATCTCAATTGTTCGCATCGCGATCGACAACCCTGTAAAGGACAAGGCATAGAAACAAACCATGAGGACAGAAGCCAGCAGGTTGGTAAAACCATGGGACTGTTTGGCGGCGATCGTTCCTGCAACTTCTGAAGCAATAGCAGCGATCAGCACAATCCAGCCCATTATCACGATTCTCCTACCATAGGGATCAATACCAATTAAATTGGCAGAAATTGCAAAGCCTGATCAGGGCGCACTGCTGTACGCCCCGACAGACGTTCTTTAACCAGTTCCCTGAACGAACAGAGTGAAGCGATCGGTTTGAACGGTTTTCTGAACGATTGAATGATTAAGTGAAGGAATGATAAGTGAAGGACTGAAAAACTAATCGGATCTAGCAAAAGCTCTGGGAAACGTAGAACGCACCCCGATATTTAAGGATCAGAGGGAATTGAGGGGGAAGGAGCAGTTTAAAGTTGGGAAGTTTCCAAATTGCGCCCCGATATTGTCCGAATCTGGGACGATCCGCAGCCTTTTCACTGATTGGCTTGAAATAGATCGGTTGATAGTCGTACTCAACTCCTCGGTAGCAAAGCTGAATGGTGTTCATAACTCCAAAACCTCAGTCATTTCGTATGTCCTATCTCAGGTATACGGCAGCAGACAGGGCGCGGATTTGGGTAAAAGTGGACTGAAGGTAAGGTAAAAGTGACTTAATTGTGCAGATTTTTTCGATTTGTCTTTACAATTAGGGTGCCGAGAAAGTGCAACGACAAGAGTAGCTGATTTCCTGAGTACCTGTTTTCCTTACAAGCTTGTTTTGGGACTCTGAAAACCATATCTGTCCAGAAAACCATATCTGTCCAGAGAATCTCGCTCCAGGAGTTATCAAACTATGACGGTCGAGGAAGCACTGGCGATCATAACGGCAGCATTGGCTCCAATGCAGTTAAACAAGCTGCAAGAAATCATTTTCCGTCAGTCCTGGCAGGGGCAATCTTATTTCAAAATTGCCAGAGAATCGGGGTATGGTGAGGACTACATTAAGGGTGTAGGGGCTGAACTGTGGCAGCTTTTATCTCAGACACTGGGTGCAAAAGTTAGCAAACATACGCTTCAATCCGTTCTGATCCAGTACGCCTATCGGGTGCAGCACAAACAACCATTATCCTCAGTTTCTTCACCGGAACCGTCGATCGCCCCGATCCGGGTGGACTGGAGTGAAGCGGTTGATGTCTCCATTTTTTATGGACGGACTCAGGAACTCACGGTTTTAACCCATTGGATTCTTCAGGAGCACTGTCGTTTGATTGCTTTGCTGGGAATGGGTGGCATCGGCAAAACGATGTTGGCAACCAAGTTGGGCGAACAAATTCAGGCAAAGTTTGACTTTGTGGTGTGGCGATCGCTGCGGGATGCCCCTGGAGTTGAAGAGATTCTGGCCAACCTGATTCGATTCTTTTCCCAACAGCAGGAAGTGGATCTACCGGATACTCTGGATGCTTTGATTACCTTGTTGTTGCACTATTTACATCAGCATCGCTGCTTGATCATTCTTGACAATGCAGAATCCATTTTGCGCGGTGGAGAACGGGCAGGACAATATCGTCAGGGTTTTGAGGGGTATGGAACACTGATTCGCCGAATGGGTGAATCCTCCCACCGCAGTTGCTTACTGTTGACTAGCCGAGAAAAACCGAAAGAAGTGTGCTTGTTCAGCGGCCCATCCCGACCCGTACGCGCATTTCAATTGATGGGACTCAACCCAGTGGATGGCCAAAAAATTTTACAGGCTGAAGGCATTTCGGGTTCTGAAATTGAACAGCAAGAATTATTAATTCGTTATGCAGGCAATCCGCTGGCGGTGAAGATTGCCGCAACGACCATTCAAGAGTTGTTCTGTGGCGATATTTCTAGCTTCCTGTCCCAGGGGATAGGAATTTTTGGTGATATCTGCGATCTGCTGGATCAGCAGTTTAAACGGTTAACCACATTAGGTCGATTAGTCCTGCATTGGCTGGCTATCAACCGTGAACCTGTGTCTCTGCCAGAATTACGGGAAGATATCCTGACTGCCATTACGCCCCAGAAGCTCTTAGAAACCCTGGAATCCCTGGAACGCCGATCGCTCCTGGAGAGAAGCCGGGCTGGATTCACTCTCCAAAATGTGGTGATGGAATATGTGACGAATCGATTAATTGAACAGGTAACTGAAGAGTTAAAAACCAGAGAAATTGGTTTATTAAATCGCTATG
This sequence comes from Egbenema bharatensis FJBBOT/2019, assembly GCF_048077055.1. NCBI lineage: Bacteria > Bacillati > Cyanobacteriota > Cyanophyceae > Oculatellales > Oculatellaceae > Egbenema > Egbenema bharatensis. The sequence continues at coordinate 3,407,807 of NZ_CP182236.1, forward strand.
CTCTGATTAAGGCTACCGCAAAAGATTATGTTCGAGATGCTCAAATTCGTTTAATTCTTAAGCCGATCGCCAGTCAATTTGTCGAACATTTTATCCATATCGAACCGCAAGTACGAGCCTTGTTGCAAATAATTCAACATCAGCCTGAATTAGCGACGGGCTATGCCGCAGGGAACCTCTTAAATCTGCTTTGTTGTTGCCATAAAACAGTCGAAAACTACGATTTTTCCAACTTAACGCTGCGCCAGGTTTATTTGAATGGCATGAATCTGCACCACATCAACCTGGCACAATCCCATTTCGTCCATTCCGTTTTTTCTCATACGTTTGGAACCGTTTTATGTGTTGCCCTCAACCCCGATGGCACCATCCTGGCAACAGGAGATAGTAACGGTGAAGTTCGGCTTTGGCAAGCGGCAGATGGGCAACCGTTAGCAATTTACAAAGGGCATCGTAATTGGATCAGGGCGATCGCCTTCAGTCCCGATGGGCAAACGATCGCTAGCGGTAGTGATGACCAAACCATTTGCCTCTGGGATATCACAACCCATCGTTGTCTTCAGACGTTGCGGCGGCATACGGCCTGGGTGTGGTCAGTGGCCTTTAGCCCGGATGGTAAACGATTAGCCAGCGGAGATGATCAATCCATTCAGCTCTGGGATCTGGAAACTGGTCAATGTCTGCACGTTTTCGAAAAGAGGCAACCCCGGTTTGGTCGGTGGCCTTCAGCCCAGATGGTAAGACGCTGGTGAGCGGCAGTAGTGACCATCAAGTGCGGCTCTGGGATGTGGATACGTATCAGTGCCTGCATGTGTTTCAGGGGCATCGGAGTTGGGTACGCTCGGTGGCCTTTAGTCCGGATGGGCAAACGATCGCCAGTGGTGGTGATCAAACGGTGCGCCTCTGGGATGTGCAAAGTCGTCAATGTCTGCGAATTTTTCAGGGGCATACTGATCAGGTTTGGGCGATCGCCTTCAGTCCGGATGGGCAAACGATCGCTAGCGGCAGTGATGACCAAACCATCCGCATCTGGGATTTAAGCACTGATTCTTGCCTGCATATTCTCCAGGGACATACCAATCGCATCTGGTCGCTGGCCTTTAGTGCCAATGGCCAAACCTTTGCCAGCAGCAGTGACGATCAGACGGTGCGGTTGTGGAATGTTAAGAGTCGTCATTGTTTGCATACGCTGCAAGGCCATAGCCGCCAGGTTTGGTCGGTGGCTTTCAGTCCGGATGGGCAAACCTTAGTCAGCGGTAGTGATCAATCCCTTCGACTATGGGATGTTCAACATCGCCAGTGGTTACATTGCCTGGATGGTCATCGTAACCGCATCTGGTCGCTGGCCTTTAGCCCCGATGGGCAAACGATCGCTAGCGGCAGTGAAGATCAAACGGTGCGCCTCTGGGATACCCGTAGTCAGCAATGTTTCCATCGGTTTCAGTTCCCCAGTTGGATCTGGTCAGTTGCTTTTAGTCCGGATGGGCAATTGTTGGCAACCAGTGGTGAAAAGTCGGAAATTTTCCTGTGGGATCTGAATCACTATCGGTGCGTGAAGTCCCTCCAGGCTTCCAGTAATTGGGTGCGATCGATCGCTTTTCATCCGAATGGGCAATGGTTCGCCAATAGTGAAGATGAGGGCATTTGTCTATGGGATTTATCGACTCATCAGCGTCTTCATGGGTTTCGGGGACATACGCATCAGATTTGGGCAATCGCCTTTAGTGTCGATGGTCAACTGCTTGCAAGTGCCAGTGAAGATCGAACGGTAAGAATTTGGGATCTGAACACCCATCAATGTTTGCACACCTTTCGGGGGCATCAAAATCAGGTCTGGTCGGTGGCCTTTAGCCCCGATGTCCAAACGGTGGCCAGTGGCAGCGACGATCAAACGGTGAGAATTTGGGATCTCAAAACGGGACGGTGTTTGCATACGTTCGAGGAACATACCAACTGGGTGCGATCGGTGGCTTTTAGTCCCAATGGACGGATTCTTGCCAGTGCCAGTGCCGATGAAACCGTACGGCTGTGGGATGTGCAGTACGGTCGCAACCTGGAAACTTTGAGAACCCCCAAACCCTATGAAGGCACAAATATTACTGAGACAACCGGTTTAACCGCAGCTCAAACAGCATCACTCATTACTCTCGGAGCGATCTCCAACCCAGTGTCTACGCCCAAATTTCAGTCGTAAGAGCACATCCTCTTAGGACACATAGCATTGCCTTCCTGCCAGATACGTTATTTTTTCCCCTCTCCCTGCCGCATATCCCTAAAGCCCCCCTGTTCAGAGGATCCATCCCTTCACCGCAGACTGATAGATTGCCTGACAGCGAGTGCGCGCCCCTAACTTAGTCAGTACATTATTTAAATGAAATTTCACTGTGCGTTCACTAATGTGGAGTTGATGAGCAATATCTCGATCGCGCAACCCTTCAGCTAGAAGGCTTAGAATTTCCCGCTCTCGCTCAGACAGGACTGGGGATGTGTCTTCAGAATCCGCGAGTCCCCAGGATTCTCCCTGGAGAACTGTGTTGACTGCCTCACGCAGTTCGAGGGGTGTAATCCGCAAATTCACTTTGCCGACAATCCCCAAGGGTGGGGGCGTTCCGTCATCTACCCAGAGTACCTGGCGAGATGATTTAATCTGAGTCACATCATCCGTCAGCAGGGGAATCTCGGAACTGCCCATGCTGCAAACGTTTAAGCCTGCCTGATAGGCCAATTGGGTAAAGGCCGTTTGCAAAATGGGTTGAGCACAGTGAATTCGCAGCCACGCCGTTACATGACACCTGGGATAGGGAACTCGTAAGGCGACTTGAAACAACTTCTGGTTTGCTCCCGCTAACATTTGCAGCGTTCCACCGGAACAGGTCACACTTTGCAATACGCTACTAAACTGAGAGGCGACCCAATCCTGTACCGCTGGGTAGGATAGCTCTGGAGGAAAAATCATGGCTTCCAGGGCCACGTAGTCCAATTCATAGATTAATCGACAGTAGGTACAGTCCACTTCCGCCAGAACTTCAGCCATTTGCAGCAGAATGTAGGTGGTGGAGGTCGATAGGGGATGTTCTGTCCCAACCAGGCTGAGGCGCGTCCGAATCAGTATTTCTGCCAGGCGATCGGACAGGGGCGGAACCGTATAAGCGGTTCGGTGAGAAAGCTGAATTTGCTGCTGATGGAGTAGGGCATTCTCCAGGGCGATCGCCAGCGTGGTACAGAGTCCTTGCAAGACTTCCAAAAATTCTGGGGTCAGCGGATGATGACTGAACACAGCCATTACTCCGGTTACGGTATCTCCGATCGCCAGAGGATAGCCCGCAAACCCAGTAATATTGTGGTCGATCGCCCACTGCCGATCTTTCACCCAGGGTTCATCTGGCAGATGATTACTCAAGAAGGGAATGCGGTTTTGGGCAATTTTTCCTACTTTAAAGGAACCGACAGGAACCCTGGCAAAAAAGCCATCGGTGCGGGTGTAGATGCCGGAGGAAGCCACTAACCGCAAAGAAGTTTGATCGGGTTCCATCAACCAGATCCGGGCAAAGGCACAGTCAAATTGCTCAATTAAACCATCGGTTGCTCGTTTGGCAATCTCATCTGGATCAAGGCAACCATTTAAACGCTGCACCACTGCGCTGACTCGCTGCAAGTCAACCAGCAGCCGCATGGAATCCAACAACTGAGTAACGGGTTCTGACACGGCTTCGGCTGAATTAACGAACGACTGCTCTTATTGAGGGGCGATCGAGGAATAATGCTCTGTATCTTCGATAACAATTCCCTTTAACGTTATAGCGATTTTCCGGCAAACTAGCTACGCAGTCCCAGGTGACATCAGCACAGATTTAGCCCATTCAACCTATCCGTACAACGCGAGTCATGCCAGATTCTGCAAAATCTCATCATTAAAAAAGCTCCCACCCGGTGGCAGGAGCTATACAAGCTGTACAAGCTATAGCAATGTGCTAAAAGCGAAATGTGCTAAAAGCAAATCGCCCGAATTACAGTGCGTTACCCCGAGGCAGTACCTCTTCAGGGAATACAAAGTTTTCGTGAGGCTGATCTTGAGGAGCTAACCAGGCACGGATGCCCTCATTCAGCAGAATGTTCTTGGTGTAGAACGTTTCAAACTCAGGGTCTTCGGCGGCACGAATCTCCTGCGACACAAAGTCATACGCCCGCAGGTTCAACGCCAAACCGACAATCCCGACCGCACTCATCCACAAGCCCGTCACCGGCACAAACAACATGAAGAAGTGCAGCCACCGCTTGTTCGAGAACGCAATCCCAAAAATCTGAGACCAGAAGCGGTTTGCCGTCACCATCGAGTAGGTTTCTTCTGACTGGGTCGGCTCAAAGGCACGGAAGGTGTTGGAACCCTCGCCATCCTCAAACAGCGTGTTCTCTACCGTCGCACCATGAATCGCACACAGCAGCGCACCACCGAGGACTCCTGCCACGCCCATCATGTGGAACGGGTTCAAAGTCCAGTTGTGGAATCCTTGCAAGAACAGCAAAAACCGGAAAATCGCTGCTACCCCAAAGCTGGGAGCAAAGAACCAGCCAGACTGTCCCAATGGGTACATCAAAAACACGCTGACAAACACTGCAATCGGCGCACTAAAGGCGATCGCGTTGTAAGGACGAATGCCGACGAGTCGAGCGATCTCAAACTGCCGCAGCATGAAGCCAATCAGGGCAAAAGCACCGTGGAGGGCAACAAACGTCCACAGTCCGCCGAGTTGACACCAGCGGGTGAAGTCCCACTGGGCTTCGGGGCCCCACAAAAACAGTAGGGAGTGTCCCAGAGCGTTGGGAGGGGTGGAAACGGCAACGGTAAGGAAGTTGCACCCTTCCAGGTAGGAAGAGGCAATCCCGTGGGTGTACCAGGAAGTAACGAAGGTGGTGCCGGTGAGCCAGCCGCCGAGCGCAAGGTACGCGCAGGGGAACAGGAGTAAACCGGACCAGCCGATGAAGACGAATCGGTCGCGCTTGAGCCAGTCATCGAGGACATCAAACCATCCTCGATTGGCTTGCGCTCGTCCCATTGCTATGGTCATAGCGCAGATCTCCAAAAAGTTATGATCAATGAGTTCGCCCGTTCTACCACTGACGCTTGCCATTATTCGGCAAAAAACGCAATGGAATGTGAACAGAGTTTACTTTTCTTTACTGTTCATTCATTATACAGATTTCATTCTAGTTTTTTAATCCCTGATCCATTGGTATCGATCAAGTAATTGCCTTCAAATCCTCTAGCAGCATGGTTTGTAAAGATTTATTTTTAATCTGCGATCGCCAGGAAATTAAGGAAATGTACAGAATTGTAGCCTCTGTAACCGTATCTAGCTGAGTATATTTGCTCATTTTCTTAAAGTTTTGCGACCCTAGAGCTAGAGAAACAGGGCATGTCCTATTAACGAATGCCTGGAGCAAAACGGTTGCAATAAAAAACTCCGCCCTGAGGACGGAGAGCAGACTTGATACTAAGGATTGCCTGATGATGGTCGTTCAAACAGGTTGAAATTCAATTGCTTCTACGGGAACCCACGACTTGACTTACGCTTTTTTCTTTCTCAATACACCCAGACCGCCGATCGCCACCATTCCCAGAGCAGCCATCATGCCGGGTTCTGGAACCTCTACATTGTTGTTGTCTTTGGGCGCAACATTCGCAATGAAGATGGAGGCATGAGAAAGATCTCTCGCGTTGCCTTTGCCATTGACCGAAACGCCTAAGGTGTCAAAGGTGCCACTGGTGATGGGAGTGCTGCCATCGAAGAGGTAGGCACTGTAGGCATTACCTGCTTTAAAGCTAATGACGAAAGGCTGGGTAATGGCATTTAGCAGTTGCCAAGTTCCGCTGGTCTGATTATTGGAGGCAGTAAAGCTGTTGTTGCCATCATCAGATTTGCCAAACAGGCTCCACTGTGCGGTGCCAACATAGCTGCTGAATAGCCCACCGTTGAGGTCAGCGAGCAGGGTAGAACTTGCGCCAGTGTCATTTCCGGTGAATGATCCGGCACAAGCGGTGGCAGATCCAAACCCGTTAGCCGTGACGGAACCATTACTACAGGACAGCGAAGCCGCAGAGGCACTCATGGCAGAGAGGGAGAGGGCGCTAATTGCAATCAACGATGCACTGAACAAATGCCTTTTCATACGATTCATACCTTGAGGAGAATGGAACAACGGGCACTAACAGGTGCACAGGTATTTCCGTTGAATGCAGTTCAAGCAATCTCAACAGGAAAACACTGCAAAAAGGCGTTAGTGTCTATGTATAGAAAGTAACCAAAATTTTGCCGAAATCTATAAGTGTTAATACTGAGTTTGCACCAAGTTATTGCAATGATCATCAGCATGAAGATTTGCTGAAGGGCGCGATCGCCCTGAACTGTCGAATTGAATGGCTGGTGAATGGCTGGTGAATGGCTGATGAATGGCTGTTAAATCTATAGAGGCTTTTCGTACATCCGATAGGTTTTGTAGATTTTTGCCTCCACCCCTTCAATAATCCGCCGCGAGGGCAGGTTATCTTCGTAAACCCAGGATAGTTCAGCCTTGGTGTAGGGCTTTTTGCGCGTGACTCCGCCTTTCATCCCTACATAAATCAGGGCAGGGGCAACCATCTTACGCCGATATTCTGGTAACACACAGATGGCGATGACCCTGACTCGATCGATGCTCCGACGATACCAGAGAAATTTAAGGATACCGAACCAATTCAGTTTGCCGTTAACGTGCTTCAGAGCCAGGTTGTAGTCTGGCAGTGCCATAAAAAACCCAATCATTTCACCTTGCACTTCGGCAATCCAGAAAACATCTGGATCAACCAGGGACTGGAGCGATTTTGCTTCCTCCATGAATTCTTCCTGAGTGCGTGGCGTAGAACTCCAGTTATTCTCAAACGCTTTCGTAAATACGTCATACAATCCCATCGCATCCTTCTGAAAGCCCTCTCCCTTCAGGTGAATCGATCGAAAATTCACACCAGACTTAATCGCAATCTGATAAGCACGCTCATACTCAGAGGCAAGGCGATTTCCTGGAAAATCATAGGCATAGGCATCCTTAGCTTTTTGCCATCCAGCCTGCTCAACCCATTGAGGATAGTAGGGTGGGTTGTACGGCATCATGACGTAGGGGGGAGAATCAAACCCATCCACCAGAAACAGGCAGTTGTTATGGGTCGAGAGATCAATCGGCCCCCGAACCGCGACCATTCCCTGCTCTCGTAACCATTGGCAAGCCGCTTCCAGGAGTGCCATTGCCACATCAGCCGCATCAATGCACTCAAAGTAACCAAACAGCCCGATCGCCTTTTGCTCTTTTTGAATCAGACGATCGTTGACGATGGCGGCCACCCGTCCCACAGCTCTACCCTTTTGATCCAGGGCAATGAACCGTTGCAGTCGCCCGTATTGAAAAAAGGGATTGTCTGGCGCGAACTGTTTAGCAACACTACTTCGCAGCGGCGGCACCCAGTTGGGATCATTGGCATAGACCAGGTTTGGTACATCCAGAAATTGCTCGGCAGCTTCAGGGGTATTCACCGGCTGAATCTGAACCGTTGCGGGAGGATTTGTCATTTCAACCATGAGATTTGCATTGTTGCGGAAGGGAAACATCCCCTGGGAAGGGTTAGGGATGGGTTCCATTTTCGGCTGGAATCAGACTTTTGTACACATAGTCCCCCTGCCAGGGAGAAGGATTGAGGGGGAGGGCAGCAAAACTGGGATGCCCCCTTTCACAATCGAGCGCAGAGAAACGTTATTCTACTTCCTCCATCTGGCTCTCTTCCAAACCATGATCTCGATCGACAAACTCCTGTACATTAGCCCGGTACTCCCGCAACGTTTCATCTACCCAACCGCGATCGTGGCTATCGGCATAGAGATGCACCAGGGGTTCACCGGCATCGGGCAACACCAAAATCCAGCTATCGTGATGGCGATTGAAAATCTTGACTCCGTCGGTCAGATCCAGTGCCTCTGCGGGATGGGTTTGTACCAACTGCCGCATTAGAGAGCCTTTCACCGACCAGGGGCAGCGCACCGTCAGACTACGGTGGGACACGCGAGGCAGTTCTGTCCGCATTTGTCCCAGGGTTCTGGGAACACCAATCTCCCGTTGCTGAAGCGTGAGCATCTCAATAATTTTGGCGATACAGAACATGGCATCAAAGCCCGGATGAAGCTGGGGAAAAATAAAACCCATTTCACCGCTTCCCCCCATCACCACATTGGGGTTCGTATGGCAAACTTCCATCAGGGCAGTGGGATTCGCCTTAGTCCGGATAACGCGACCATCATGGCGACGGGCAATTTGTTCAACTGCGCTGGAGGCATTCACGGGAACCACCACCGTCCCTCTAGGATGATCCGTCAGAATCATGTGTACCATCAACGCAGTTAGCATCTCTCCCCGAATGGTACTGCCCGACTCATCCACCAGGATTAACTGTTCGCCGTTGGCCGCCACCTGAACGCCCAGATTCGCCTTCAACGCTTCCACAACGTGCCCCAACTGACTGAGCAGCACCTCTCGATCGCTGCTGGAGGGAACGGTATGGCTGAGGCTGGCATTGAGAACGACGGCATCACAACCAAGCTTGCCCAGAATTTGCGGCAAAATTGCTCCAGACACGGCATAAACATAGTCAATCACCACCTTAGAGTTGCTGTTGCGAATCGCATTCACATTCAGGTGACGTTCAAAACTGGCACTATAAATATCTGAGGCCTGGGAACTATAGACCACATTGCCGATTTCAGGTAGCTGCGCTCGGCGAAAGTCTTCTTTAAAGTAGGCTCCCTCAATTTTCTTTTCCCGTCCCTTGGAGAGGTTAATCCCCTTCTGGTCAAAAAACTCGATCAGAATATGATCCGATCGCTCTGGATGGACTCGGACATGAATCCCGGCGGCGACAGCCAGGGTTGGAACCACCGTTCGCGCGACCGGAATGGCAGTGGCTTCCAAATTCAAAACATTCACCCCAACCGACATCAAGCCTGCCACTAGCGATCGTGTTACCATCCGGGAAATGGGACGTTGATCGCGGGATACCGTGACCTGGGCATTGGGTTTCAAGGTCGAACCGAAGGCCGCCCCCAGGCGGACTGCAAATTCTGGGGTAATATCAACATTCGCCAGCCCTGATACACCCCTTAGCCCAAATAAATTCCGGTGTGCCGCATGACCCCAAATTAAATTCATATTCAGGGTGGCTCCTGGCTCAATTTTTTTGCTGGGCCAGACCCGCACATTTGGATTAACCAATGCCTCTTCCCCCACCGTAGAGAGGGAACCCACGATCGCCCCTTCCAGGACATTTGCGCGTCGGTCAATCCGCGTTCCCCGTGCCGCAACACAAGCCCGCAGGTGAGCTTCTTCTCCGATAATGACTCCATTCCAGACGATCGGACGCTTTAAATCTGCATCTGAGCCAACCAGCACGTTGTCTCCCAGGACAGTACCCGAAGCAATTTGCGCCCGTGCTCCCACCCGGCAGTTGTGCCCAATCAGGGCAGGAGTTTCGATCAGGGCAGATGGATCGATGTGCGTATTCTGACCAATCCACAAACCAGGCGATCGCTCAATATAGTCGAATTCGAGTTTGACCCGCTGATATAGGGCAGCATACTGAGCTTCGCGGTAAGCATCTAAATGTCCTACATCACACCAGTAACCGTCTGCAACAAAGCCAAACATCGGCTCGCCTTTCTCTAAGAGCAAGGGAAACAGATCCTTGGAGAAGTCCGTTTCCTGGTTAGCGGGCAAGTAATCTAAGACCTCAGGCTCCAGAATGTAAGTTCCTGTGTTAACGGTGTCGGAAAAAATTTCACTGCTGGACGGTTTTTCTAAAAATCGCTTGATGCGGTTATCCTCATCCAGAATCACTACGCCAAATTCGATCGGATTGTTGACGCTGGCCAGAACCAGGGTCGCCTTAGACTGCTTTTGTTTATGAAATTGAATAGCTGCTGATAAATCAAAATCAGTAATGCAATCGCCGCTAATGACTAGAAAGGTTTCATCTAAAAGTTCTGCAACGTTCTTAACACAGCCGCCGTTCCGAGCGGCTGATCCTCCTCTACCGCATAGGTCATCTGTACCCCAAACTCGCTGCCATCCTGAAAGTAATCGCGCATCAAATCCGGCAGGTAGTGGAGGGTTGCAATCACCTCCGTGATCTGATGCCGTCTCAGGAGATTGATGATATGCTCCGCGATCGGACGATTCAAAATGGGCACCATTGGCTTTGGCAAGTCACACGTTAAGGGTCTTAAGCGCGTTCCAGACCCCCCTGCCATTAACACTGCTCGCATAAATCCTCCTTGCACTCCGCCCTTTTTCGTACAAACATTCAGTTCTTAATTCTGCCTGTCGATCATCCTGGTCTTCCATCTTCATGCAGTTCTACATAACGGCTCCATCCTTCCACCGGAATAATTTTAGGGAGAACGATCGTCAGAAAGTTATCCAACTATTAAGCGGCACAGTCCACGCATTCCAGAGAACCAGGGAAATCGCGGGAATAGTTGACTTCTACCGCATTTCCCCAAAATCCGCTGAATTGCAAATCACATCTAGTCCCCTCACCTTACCTAGTCTACAAAGACTCAATAACTTCTTAAGTTAGCCAAAGAAGAAGTAAAGAATATTTAAGATTTTGTTCCTACCATGCGGCGAAGTCGATAGGAGTCTGAAGCAATTTGTCTAAAGCAGTTTATCTGAGGCAATTTGAACAGTGGGTTCATCCCCGTAGCCGTAGCCCGGCTTGCTAATCTACACTTGAAGAAAAGCTTGAGCTTGCAAAACGGAAACTGTCTATTCGTAAACTCTGGCTTTGGTGCTGTAGTCATTCACTAAACTCTTCTAGGGTTCTATCATCCAAATTTGTGGAGGTCTAAATGCTACAACTTGCAGTGCTGGCAGCGGGAGCTGTTTACGTCTATGGAGTCTGGAAATTCTGGACTGGGTTCAACCGCACCAACTTCAGCAATGGACGGCTGCACCTGTCGTTGCTCTGGCCCGTTTTCGTCATTGCCAACAAATCCTATCGGCAAAACTTCAATCGCGCCTTAAAAGGATAAAACGGGGATGCTCCTGATGCCATGAGGACTGGGCTACTGATATGGGCTACTTTTTAGATGCTGTGAAGTAGATGCTGTGAAGTAAATGCTGTAAAGAGTACTCAGTCCCACGGGCTTCCCCCACTCTGCGACCAGTCATTTGCCAGGTTACAGTCCAAGCTGGACAAATTAAGTTGCACAAGCCAGGCTATACAGATAACAGGTAAATAACAGGGTCAAGCTTCGATGTTCGACGATCTGAGGGTATTTAATGGCTAAGGCTGGCGATCGAGCCTCCCAAAATCAGAATCTTTCTGGGTTTCTAGGCGATCATCCTGCGCAGTCCTGGCAGGATTACATTGATGCGATCGCACTCCGGTTCAACCGTGAGTATCGACGAGAAGCATTCGAGTTGCCACCCGAAGTAGAAGCCATGCCGATCTTTCAGGAATGGATCAGTGGTTCCCTGGCGAACCAGGTGGCCTCGCCGTTTTGGGAGATTGCCAAACCGAAGAAAAACCAGAAATGTCTGGATATTGGCTGCGGCATTAGCTTCTTGATCTATCCCTGGCGCGATTGGAATGCTTATTTTTATGGTCAGGACATTAGCACTGTTGCCCAGGAATTTTTGAACACCAGAGGATCGCAGTTGAACTCAAAACTGTTTAAAGGGGTGAAATTGGGGGCTGCCCATGAGTTGAAGTACGACAACGAGCGGTTTGATCTGGTCATTGCCACCGGGTTTAGCTGCTACTATCCTCTGGCGTACTGGAATGAGGTGTTGGCAACTGTCAAGAAAATGTTGCAGCCCGACGGATTTTTTGTGTTTGATGTGATCGATCCAGAAACGCCGATCGCCGAAAACTGGGCAATTTTGGAAACCTACCTGGGGGCTGAAGTGTTCCTGGAACCGTTAGCTAACTGGCAAAAACTATTGAAAGCCGCCAATACAAAAGTTGTTAAAACCCAACCCGGTGAACTGTTTCAGCTTTACAAAGTTCAATTTCTCTAGTGGCCCATGACCCTCTGGCTAATCGGGGGAACCCAGGAAAGTGTAGCCCTGGCACGGGCATTGATCCCTCACCAGATCCCCTGCCTTGTCACCGTCACCACGGACACGGCCCGATCGCTCTACCCGATCGCCCCGACTTTGCAAATCTGGGTTGGCTCACTCAATCCCGCAACCATTCAGTCCTTCATCCATGAACAGTCCATCCACTGCATCCTGGATGCCTCCCACCCCTTCGCCGTAGAAATCTCCCAGTTGGCAATCACCACTGCCCAACGCCACCAAATCCCCTATCTCCGCTACGAACGTCCCGAGATCCAACCCTCCGAACCCTCCAACCCCTCCCGTTCGGCTGACGCTCACGGCGGAAGCCCACTCCCCACTCCCGACTCCCGTTCGGCTGACGCTCACGGCGAAAGCCCACTCCCCACTCCCCACGACCTGACCGGCCACCGAGTCCTTCTAACCCTCGGCTATCGATTCCTGCATCACTTCCAACCCTGGCACGATCGCGCCACCCTCTTCGCCCGGATTTTGCCCTCCACGACGGCTCTGGAAGCGGCACTGGCGGCTGGCTTCACCCCCGATCGCCTGATTGCCCTTCGTCCACCCATCTCTGCCCCTCTGGAAAAGGCTCTCTGGCAGCAGTGGCAAATTTCAACAGTTATTACCAAGGCATCGGGAACCGCAGGGGGAGAAGACATCAAACGGCAGGTAGCTCAGGATCTGGGTATCAGACTGATTGTGATCGATCGCCCTGCCATTACCTATCCTCAACAAACCAGCCGGATTGCGACAGCCGTAGATTTTTGCCTGCAAAATTTCCCGCCTGCCCGTGACTCCACTCCCTAAAACGCCTGAATCCATTCCGCCAGGTGATAGTCCGTCCAAATCCCGTTTTGCCAGTAGGGATCATCTTCGACGAGCTTCCGGGCAGCGACTTCGTCTTCGGCATCGTACACGCCAAACACTTTCTGCAAATCTTTGGTAGGGCCAATGGTGACAACGGCTCCAGCTTCTTTTAACTCAGTCAGGCGATCGAGATGGGCTTGGCGGTAAGGTGCCCGTTTTTCCAGCACGTTCTCGCAATAACTGCCCCACATCACATATTTCGGCATGGTATTCACCACTTACGACTAAATAATAGGCTGGTATTTGATTGAACCACATTTCCAACCAATCAACCTTCAGGGGGAATTCACCAATCCAGAACTCTGTCCGATCCTGATAGGATCAAGTCAACACTCGCCCATAGAAGGTTCGTTTATGTCCATCGCGCTGTCTGATGCCAAAAATAGATTGACAGAGCTAATTGCTCAATACCGATCGCAGGTAGACTATCTTGCAGTGCGATTGGAGGAGGCGGAAGGAACCGATATTTTGCTACGGGGACAGAAGGTAGAAACCCTGAGTGAAGGCATTTCGATCGGAGGGCAGGTGAGAGCCTGCTACAAGGGCGGCTGGGGGTTTGCCAGCTTCAATCAGCTCTCCAGCCTGCAGGATCGCATTGAAGAGGCGATCGCGGCGGCCCGATTAGTCGGGGATGAAGAAACCTTGTTAGCTCCGATTGAACCCATCCAGGATTTTCGGCAAATCCCCCTGACTGGAACCGACCCTCGGCAAATCTCTCTGGCACAGAAGAAAGCCCTATGCAGCCACTACGCTGAAATTTTACGCAGTGTAGACGATCGCATCACCACCACTTCCGTGCGCTATGGGGACAGTGCCCAACGCATTCTGATTGCCACCTCTGAGGGTACTTTAATTGAACAGTCCTGGATTGATCTGGAGATGCGGTTCGCAGCAACAGCCCGCAATGGTGAAACGGTGCAAACCGGGCGAGAAACCACCGGATCTCGGAAAGCCTACGAAGATCTACAGGCCCTGGATGCTCAGGTACAAAGTGCAGCCCAGCGAGCGGTGGATGCCCTGGCGTTGCCCCCCGTCAAGGGCAATACCTATACAGTGGTGATTGACCCCATCCTGTCAGGTCTGTTTGTCCATGAAGCCTTTGGGCACCTCTCTGAAGCAGACATGGCCTACGAGAACCCTGATCTGCTGGAAGTGATGACCCTGGGACGACGCTTTGGCTCTCCAGAACTGCAAATCTACGATGGGGCAGCTCCTCAAGGGCATCGCGGCAGCTACTATTACGACGATGAAGGGGTTCCAGCTACCACCACTCAACTGATTAAAGACGGAGTTCTGGTGGGACGGCTCCATTCTCGGGAAACCGCAGGCAAGCTGGGAGAAACTCCCACTGGCAATGCCCGGTGCTTAAACTATCACTATCCACCGATCGTCCGCATGACCAATACCTGGATTGAGCGGGGTAACACACCCGTTCCAGACCTGTTGAGCGACATCAAAGAAGGGGTTTATGCCCGCAACTGGCTGGGGGGGATGACCAACGGTGAAATGTTTACCTTTGCCGCTGGGGAAGCCTGGATGATCCGCAATGGTGAATTGGCAGAGCAGGTCAGAGACGTTAACCTCTCAGGCAATGTTTTCACAACGCTGGCAGATATAGAGGCGATTGGAGATGATTTCTTTTGGGATGAGTCTGGTGGCTGTGGAAAAGGCGGACAAAGCGGACTGGCAGTGGGTTGTGGCGGCCCTAGCCTTCGCATTCGCAGCGTTGTCGTCGGTGGAGAAGCTGCGGAATAAGCCTGGATGTAGACCACATCTTGAACTGTCTCCTACCATCTCCTGATTTTCTGTGTTATTCTGACTCACAGGTAGATAAAGCGTTAAACGCCTGCTACCACTTGGTTCCAGGAGCAAATTTTGTTCCAGGAACGGATCCTGAAGTCATACTCCACTCCACTATGTGGATCTGGTTCATTCAGGATTGATCCTTTAGAGATTAACCGTCTAGGGATAAAGGAGGTGATGCCCATGCAAGATAGTAGTAAACGGATGGGTCATCAGATTGGAGAAAGTTGGCTGTGTGCCGGGGCTGCTCTCTAGTAGCTGACCTGAACGCTCATCTAAAGCTGCCGCAATTAAGCTGCTGATTTGAATGAGTCGCTGGGTTGGTCTAAAGTTCCTCCCGGCAGTCTGGTTTCAATCTGAAGACCCGCTAGACCGCTCTCACCCTCTGACATGATGGACGCTGAACATAATGGACAGTTTCTTAAATGGCAGCCTGGTGGGAGCGGATAGTTTTCTAAAGTAATTGGGAATGCTTTAACAAGGCGTGTCGGAAAACGATCGCCTACTTAGCACTGAGATCGACAACAAAAAAGTAGATTGTGAGATTTTCATTAATCTATCTTGATCAATCGAATTGCTCAGGCTTAAAATGCAAGTGTGATAGTCTAAAGTCCCTTTAGATTAGGTGTGAGGACAAAACTAATGGCAACCAAAGTATTTTGGAACGCTCTGCTGACTACGCCAACCCTTCTAGGTGCGGCCTTGATGATGTCTACTTCTGCGGTTGCAGTGGAGTTGCAGCCCAACGCTGAGGTAGATTCTCTGTTCAATGATATTTCGCTCGATCTGGAAGCTACTGATTCTTTCTCCACATCGGTGACTTCTCTCGAAATCAGTGCGGCTCCTGCTGAAGTAGCAGCACCTGAAGCTCAAGCAGAAGTTGATGTCACTGTTGCATTGGATGACATCACTGAAACTGAAGTTCAAGTTGCCCAAGCTGCACCTGAACAGCCCGCTTCAGAAGTTTCTTCCATTGATGAGATTCTTCAGTACGGTAGCCAGGATTCCTTGTCTCAGGTTACTTCCATCACGCAATTGTCTGACGTTCGCCCCGAAGACTGGGCATTCCAGGCTCTCCAGTCCCTGGTTGAACGGTATGGCTGTATTGCAGGTTATCCCGATGGAACCTACCGCGGTCAGAGTGCCATGACTCGTTATGAGTTTGCGGCTGGTTTGAACGCTTGTTTAGATCGGATCAGCGAATTGATCGCAGCCAGCACGGCTGACCTGGCAACTCGTGAAGATTTGGCAACGCTCCAGCGTTTGCAAGAAGAATTCGCCGCTGAACTGGCAACCCTGCGCGGTCGGGTAGACAACCTGGAAGCACGGGTGGCTGAATTGGAAGCAAATCAGTTCTCCACTACGACTCAACTCCGGGGTGAAACCATCTTCGCTGTTGCAGTTCCGTTTGACTACGACGATGATGAGTTTGACAACTCCCAGGCCATTGGTGGTTACCGGGTTCGTTTGAACTTCGATACCAGCTTCACAGGCGAAGACTTGTTGAGAGCACGTCTACAAGCTCGTAACTTCCAGAGCTTTGACTCCTTGGCGGTCAACAACATGGGCTGGTCCTTTGGTCAGGATGGTTCTGCCAATAACAACATTGCCCTGGATGATCTGTTGTACACCTTCCCGGTTGGCAACGTTCAGGTCATCATCGGTGCAAACAGCATTGGCGATTCCGACTTCGTGGCAACCACCGTTAGCCCCTTTGATAGTGGCGGTCAAGGTTCCTTAACGAACTTTGGTACTCCTCAGCAGTACTCTGTCATTCCTGGTGGATTCGGTGCGGGTGCGATCGTCCAACTTTCCGAAAACTTCAGCCTTGACTTCGGTTATGCATCGGGTGAAGCCGGTATCTCCGCCGATGGTGCAGGTCTGTTCAACGGTGACTATGGTGCGATCGTTCAGTTGAGCTTCCTCAGCGATGCTTTCGATGCTGCGGTGATGTACTCCAACAGCTACTTCAACGACAGTTTCTTCCTCAACGTCGATCGGCCTCAAGTCCTGAACGTTTATGGTGCTCAGGTTAACTTCAAGCCGGCGGACTTCCTTCAAATCGGTGGTGGTATCGCCTACATCCCGACTCGCGTCATCGGACGGGGTGACTATGATGTCTGGAGCTACCAGGGTACAGTGGCATTCCCTGACCTGGGTGGAGAAGGAAACTTGCTGGGTATTCTGTTCGGAGCACCTCTCTACGCCAGAGGCTTCGGTGATGGGGTCTTCTTCGGTACCGAAAATGGTACTGCTCTGGTCGATAGCCGGGGTGCTAATCGGATTCCGTTCGCTATTGAAGGCTTCTATCGCTTCCGTGTCACCGACCGTATCTCCATCACGCCTGGTGTGATTTGGTTGAACAATCCCGGTGGCGACACTGATGTCAGTGATACCTTTGCAGGTGCGATCAGAACCACCTTCTCCTTCTAGGTTCTGCTGAATCGCGTTAGTTTAATCACTGTTTTGTGAAGCGGAAACTTAATTGATTTGCTCAGGTCTGAGAACGACCTGGGCATTTTTTTGTGAATAAACCTGCAAACCCCAGTGGAGAACCGGGGTATACTGGAGGAGCAATACATCATTGATCTTTGCCCGTGGAACTCTCTTGTAAAAGTGAATATGCCTTGTTAGCTTTGCTGGAGTTAGCAATTCACTACGGTGATGGTGAGCCATTACAAATTCGTCAAATTGCGGCCGAGCAAAATATTCCTGATCGCTATCTGGAACAACTGTTGGCTACGTTGAGGCGAGCGGGGTTGGTTCGGAGCCAGCGTGGGGCGAAGGGAGGATACTTCCTCTCCAGAGAACCCTGGAAAATTACCCTACTGGAAGTTGTGAACTGCATTGAAGGAGCCGATGCCAAATCGCCTGAAACGGGGCAAGAACTAAAATCCGTTGAAGGGATGGTGATTCGAGAAATTTGGCAGGAGGCTGGACAGGCGGCTGATCATGTTTTGCAAAAATACACGCTTCAGGATTTGACAGAAAAGCGAGATGTCAAACGGCAGCTAGACATCATGTATTACATTTAGATTCCTGATTCGTTTCCTGAACAGGCTTTGATAGATTCTCAACTTGCTTCTGACAAAACCCTCAATCAAATTCTGGGTGCGTTGAACGGTTTTGGATTGCTTATTTGCTCTGTATCATCCCTCACGGGCATTGATTCCTACTTCATTGGTTGAACCTATGCATATTGCCAGTAATGTTACAGAATTGATTGGCCGCACTCCCCTCGTGCAGCTCAACCGGATTCCCCAGGCTGAGGGTTGCGTGGCTCAAATTGTGGTCAAGTTGGAGGGTATGAATCCTTCAGCTTCCGTGAAAGACCGAATCGGCATCAGCATGATTACGGCAGCGGAACAGGAGGGGTTGATCACGCCTGGGAAAACGGTACTGGTGGAACCCACCTCAGGAAATACGGGGATTGCTCTGGCGATGGCAGCAGCAGCCAAAGGTTATCGCCTGATCCTGACTATGCCAGAAACCATGAGTTCCGAGCGGAGGGCAATGTTGCGGGCCTATGGAGCGCAATTAGAGCTGACTCCCGGTATTGAAGGGATGGGGGGATGTATTCAACGCGCTCAGGAAATTGTTGAATCCACCCCGGATGCCTATATGTTGCAGCAGTTCAGCAATCCCGCCAATCCTAAAATTCATCGGGAAACAACGGCGATCGAAATTTGGGAGGATACGGAGGGGCAGGTTGATTTCTTAGTGGCTGGCGTGGGCACGGGTGGAACGATCACCGGGGTTTCAGAGGTGATCAAGCAGCGGAAGCCAACTTTTCAAACGATCGCGGTGGAACCTGCGAATAGTCCAATTTTGACGGGGGGACGACCGGGCCCGCATAAGATTCAGGGGATTGGGGCTGGGTTCATTCCGCCAGTCTTGCGAGTGGACTTGATTGATGAAGTCATTGCTGTCACCGATGATGAAGCCATTACCTATGGTCGTCGCTTGGCGCGGGAAGAGGGTCTACTGTCTGGGATTTCCAGTGGAGCTGCCTTAGCCGCCGCCATTCAAGTGGCCCGTCGTCCTGAAAACACTGGAAAACTGCTGGTGATGATCCAACCAAGCTTTGGTGAACGTTACCTCAGTACGCCGCTCTTCCAGGATCCAGAACTTCTGGCTCCGATGTAATTTAATGTAGTTTTCCGAACCCCCGATCGGGCTGCAATCCCCGATACAATAGGCGCATGACTGATTCTAATCATTACGACACCCTGGAGATCAGCCCGGCTGCCACTCAATCGGAGGTCAAACAAGCCTACCGTCGTCTAGCCAAACGATTTCATCCCGATAGCAACCAGGCAATGATCAGTCACGATCGGATCGTTGCCATCAACGCGGCCTATGAAATTTTGGGGGATCCGCAGCAGCGCAGGCATTACGATCGCCACCTGGAATATACAACCCATCGATCCTATGGTGCGTCTGGTTCACCCAGGGCTTACAGTACCACGGCTCAATCCACCGATCGTCAAACTCGAACGGCTGCCGCTCAAGCGGAGTACTCTCGTCGCAGGACGGCCGAGATGCGGATGAACAACTCCAACTCTGGCTCAGTCGGATTTATCAACCCATCAATCGGCTGCTGTGCCAGATTATGAATCCTCTACCGGATCAAATTGATGACCTGGCGGCGGATCCCTTTGATGATGAATTGTTAGAGGATTTTCAAGCCTATCTGGACGACTGCCGCGAAGATCTTCAGCAGGCTCAACGGCTGTTTCGCTCCATGCCCAACCCTTCTAATGTGGCAGGGGTTGCGGCCCACCTTTACTACTGCCTGAATCAGGTGGCAGATGGGATCGACGAGCTTGAGCGATTTATCACTAGCTATGATGAGCATTACTTGCACACCGGACAGGAGTTGTTTCGCATCGCTAAAGGATTACGAAGAGAGGCTCAGGCTGCTATCCGGGAAATTCACTAGTTGAGTATTACCCCTGATCCCAACTTTTTAAGCAAGAATAGGAAAGGCTGATGGAGTTTCCTATTGGGTCTGGAAGAGCTAATCTGGGCATTTTACGGTTCAATGGATGCAGCGGAGCCACAGTCGATTCAACGGTACGACTCCAGACTTCAAGTTAGTTCTTCATTTCTCTTCTCTACCATGTCACTTCCTGTTGTTGCCATCATCGGTCGCCCAAATGTCGGTAAATCTACCCTGGTCAATCGCCTGGCTGGGGGCAAAGATGCGATCGTCCACGATGAACCGGGCGTAACCCGCGATCGAACCTATCGGCAGGCCTACTGGCAGGATCGGGATTTTCTAGTGGTGGATACGGGCGGATTGGTCTTCAATGATGACACTGAGTTTTTGCCGCTGATTCGGGAACAGGCCATGATGGCTCTGACGGAAGCGAGCGCAGCAATCCTGGTGGTGGATGGTCAGGCAGGGGTGACGGGGGCAGATGAAGCGATCGCGACCTGGCTGAGGCAGCAAACGGTTCCGGTGCTGTTGGCGGTGAACAAGTGCGAATCTCCGGAGCAGGGATTGATTCAAGCCTCGGAGTTCTGGAGTCTGGGACTGGGCGAACCGTTTCCGGTATCCGGCATTCACGGTAATGGGACTGGCGAATTATTAGATGAACTCATTAATCATCTACCGCCTACGGAGGAACTGGAAGAAAGTGATGAAATTCGGGTGGCGATCGTCGGTCGTCCCAATGTCGGGAAATCCAGCCTACTCAACGCCTTTGTGGGCGAGCAGCGATCGATTGTCAGTCCGATTTCCGGTACGACCCGGGATGCCATTGACATGGTGGTGGAGCGAGACGGCATCCGCTATCGGTTGGTGGATACAGCAGGCATTCGCAAGAAGAAAAATGTGGACTACGGCCAGAGTTTTTCGGAATTAATCGCGCGTTCAAAGCGATCCGGCGGGCAGATGTGGTGCTGCTAGTGGTAGATGCGCTGGATGGCATTACGGAGCAAGACCAAAAGCTGGCAGGTCGGGTCACTGAAGATGGTCGAGCCTGCATCGTGGTGGTGAATAAGTGGGATGCGATCGAAAAGGATTCCCATACCATTTACGAATACGAGCGACATCTAAAAGATCGGCTGCACTTCACCGAATGGGCCCCCACGATCTACGTCAGTGCGTTAACTGGGCAACGGGTCGAGAAAATTTTGGAACTGGTGAACACGTCCGCCGAGCAGCATAAACGACGGGTCAGCACTGCGGTCTTGAATGAAGTCCTGGAAGAAGCCCTGAGATGGCATACTCCCCCTACCACACGGCAGGGACGACAAGGCAAAATTTACTACGGCACTCAAGTCGCCAGCCAACCACCGACGATCGCCCTCTTCGTCAATGAACCGAAACTGTTTAACGACAACTATCGTCGCTATATTGAACGACAGTTCCGCCAACAGCTTGGCTTCATCGGCACCCCCATTCGGATTTTCTGGCGCGGGAAGAAGCTCCGCGAAGTTGAACGGAATAACCCCAATCGAGCCACTAAGATTTAATGGATTTACTGCGATCGCTGCCCATTGGCCTTTACTTAGAACAGCCCGTCACCTGGCTGCATCAGCTTGACCCCAGAGTGAAGTTAGCCTGGTTAATTAGCTTTATGCTGACTCCTATTGGAGCCAGTCCAGCGTGGCGACTGTCGATCGTGGGATGGTTAATTCTGCTCACCCTATCAACCCTGCTCCCCTTCCGAACCTGGCGACGGCAAATGGGGATTGTGCTGATCCTGAGCTTGCTGCTGTTTTTTGTCACCATGCTGGCTCCAGATGGGATTAATGTCCCCCAACAGCCACGCCTTCCTGCCAACGAGTTGGCGATCGCTCCGCCGGAAGCGGGTACTGCAACTGCCCCTGAAGCTGATCTGACAAACTCAGCAGAGGAATTACCCCAACCGACGGACTATCAATACGTGCTGTTTGAGCGGGGCATTATCCGCATCACCCGGCGATCGGTGGAACTGGCCATTCGGTTGGGGTCGCTTGTGTTCACACTCATTTACAGTGCGAATTTGTATTTGATGACCACCGCTCCAGAAGAAATTACGGCTGGTTTGGATAACCTTCTGGCTCCCCTGCGCCGCTTCAATCTACCCATCACCGAAATTGTTCTGACCCTGACCCTGGCTCTGCGATTTATTCCGCTGGTGCTGGAGGAGGTTCAGAACCTGGTGCGATCGGTGCGAACAAGAGCGATCAACTGGAAAAAGTTGGGGTTTCGCGGCACTGCACAAGTTTGGACGATGATTGCAGAACGGTTGATTGATAACCTCCTGGTTCGGGCCGAGCAAATTGCCAGTGCTATGCAGGTACGGGGATTTACCAGCCCTAATCAGCATCAAGTCCAGTGGCATCAGTTTCGGCTACGGCTGCGGGACTGGATTACGCTGGCTGGGGTTGGCGTGTTTTGGAGTGCCCGGTTTTTAGTAGGAGCATGAGGCAAGGGCTATGCGGAAATCACGTCTGAACCGACTGCTTCGCATTTACTGACCATGCCGCTGCTGATGCCAGTTCCAGGCGTGGGTCATAATTTGGGTCAGGTCTGCATATTGGGATTGCCAACCCAGAACCGATCGCGCCTTGTCGCTGCTACCCACCAGGGCGGGTGGATCCCCTGGACGACGATCGCATTCGATCGCTTTGATTTCCCGTCCGGTGATAGTCCTTGCCGCTTCAATCACTTCCTTAACGGAGAACCCATTACCATTCCCCAGATTAAAGGCCTGGCTTTCACCCCCCTTGAGCAGGTACTCCGCTCCTAAAACGTGCGCGCTAGCCAGATCGGTGACATGAATATAATCTCGAACGCAGGAACCATCAGGCGTGGGGTAGTCTGTACCGAAAATCGAAACTGAATCGCGTAGACCTAAGGCCGTTTGCAAGACAAGGGGAATCAGGTGGGTTTCAGGATTGTGATCTTCACCCAACCGGCCTTCAGGATCGGCTCCAGCGGCATTGAAGTAGCGGAAACAGACCGACTTGAAATCATAGGCAAGATTAAAGTCTGCTAGAATGCGCTCCACCATCAGCTTGGACATCCCGTAGGGGTTGATCGGGTCTTGCGGATGATCTTCCGGAATCGGCACTGTCTTAGGAACACCGTAGGTGGCACAGGTGGAGGAGAAGACAAACTTATTAATTCCTGCCTCCAGCATGGACTCCAGCAGGGTCAGGGTTCCCGTGACGTTGTTGCGGTAATACTTAGCAGGATTCGTCACCGATTCACCGACATAGGCATAGGCGGCAAAGTGCATGACGGCTGCAATGTCATGGGTATCAAACAGCTTGTCGAGCAGAACGCGATCGTTGGTATCGCCAATCACCAGTTCTACCTTAAGGACATTTTCCACCAGTTCCCGATGACCATACACCAGGTTATCCAGCACAACTACGTTATAACCCGCCTGTTGCAGGGCTAAAACCGCATGGGAACCAATATATCCGGCACCGCCTGTGACTAAAATTGTTGGTTTTGCGTCTGACACCATGAAACTCCTTGATATCCCCTCAGACATTTTGCAATGCATCTCGTTTGAGTTATAGCAGTTCCAATGTGCTAAACTCTCGAAAACTCTGGCATCCCGCTGCAAATTTATAGAAACTTTAAGCCTGTATCAAATCTTGATTTACTGATTTACATCTTCTTATGGCTTCCTATGGCTTTAGTCATTGCGGGTGAGCGCAGTGGAGTTGGGAAAACCACGGTGACATTATCCCTGCTGGCCACCCTCCGCCAACGCCAACAGCACGTTCAATCCTTCAAGGTCGGCCCCGACTACATCGATCCGATGTTTCACCGTTACGTCACCGGGAGAGCCTGCCGCAATCTCGATCCGGTTCTGACTTCCCCAGAGTATGTGCAGCAATGCTTCCAGCAGCATATTCAGGAGGTGGAATTTGCGCTCGTGGAAGGGGTGATGGGTTTATTCGATGGGGCTAGTGGCACGGATGATTGGGCCAGTACGGCTCACATTGCGCGTTTATTGAATTTGCCCGTTGTGCTGGTTCTGGATTGCAGCCGGATTTCCCGATCGATCGCCGCTCTGGTTCACGGTTATCAAACCTTTGATCCCAGGATCAAATTGGCTGGATTAATTTTGAACCGTATCGGCAGCGATCGCCATCTGGATTTACTCAAAGCAGCCCTACTACCGCTGAATCTACCAATTTTGGGCGTTCTCCGTCGCCATGAGGATATTACGATTCCCGATCGCCACCTCGGACTGATTCCCACCGATGAACTGCCTGAATTAAATCAACTGATCGATCGGCTGGCTTGTTTGGGAGAACACTGGTTTGATTGGCAGACCCTTCTCCCTCTCCTGCGAACTAATCCCTCCCTCCCTATACGGGCGAATCACGATTCGCCCCTACCCCATTCTTTGTATGGGCAATTCGCCGCAATTCGTCCCTACCCCACTCCCCACTCCCGTTCGGCTGACGCTCACGGCAAAAGCCCACTCTCCACTCCCAAACTCGCTGTTGCCCGCGATCGCGCCTTTAACTTTTACTATGCTGATAACCTGGAACGGCTGGAACAGTTGGGAGCTGAACTGGTGTTCTGGAGTCCGTTGGCGGATCAGGCTTTGCCCGATGGGGTGAGCGGCTTGTATTTGGGGGGAGGATTTCCTGAAGTATTTGCGGAGCCGTTGAGTCAGAATCGGTTGGCGCGGGACTCCGTGCGATCGGCCATCCAGTCAGGAATGCCGACCTATGCGGAATGTGGGGGGTTAATGTATCTAGCGGAGCAGTTAGTGGATTTTGAGGGGCGATCGTGGGAGATGGTGGGGATTTTGCCGACGATGGCTGAAATGGGCAAACGGCTGACCCTGGGATATCGTCAGGGAACGGTGATGCAGGATAGTTTTTTGTTGAAGGCTGGTGAAACGGTGTGGGGGCACGAATTTCATCGATCGACGCTGACCCAGTTACCGGCTGCACCCCTCTATCAATTGCGGGGCTATGAGGGCGATCGTCCCCTAACCAGGAAGGCTGGCATCTCCATCAGGTTCATGCCTCCTATGTTCACCTGCACTGGGGCGCAATGCCTCATATCCCCGATCGATTTCTTCAAGCTTGCCGAGCTTTTGAACAAACAGCGACCTAAATAGCTGCCTGCTGCCGTTGATACAGCGACCAATACAACCCCTTCTGGTTCAATAAAGTATCGTGAGTCCCCCGCTCCACAATCACTCCCTTTTCCATCGTCAGAATCAAATCGGCTCGCTTCAAAGGAGCAAAACGGTGGGCAATCAGGAACATCGTACGCCCCTGGGAAACACGCTTCAGGTTTTCCAGGACTTGCTGTTCCGTTTCCGCATCCAGGCTGCTGGTGGCTTCATCCAGAATCAGAATTGGAGCATTGGACAGAAACATTCGTGCCAGGGTAATACGCTGCCGCTGACCGCCCGAAAGGGAGGTGCCCCGTTCCCCCACGTTGGTTTCATAGCCGTGGGGCAGGTTGCAAATAAAGTCGTGGGCCACTGCGAGTCGGGCTGCTTCCACCACCTCTTCTGCACTGACATCCGGATTGCCCAGGGTAATGTTTTCTAACACTGAACCGTTGAACAGGAAATCTTCCTGCAACACAACGGCAATCTGAGGGCGCAGAGAAGCCAGATCGGCACTCTTAATGTCAAATCCATCCACCAGAATTCGTCCTGCTTCTGGTTGGTAGAGCCGCTGAATCAGTTTAGATAATGTACTCTTCCCTGAACCACTGCGTCCAACAATGCCGACAAACATCCCCGGTTCCACATCAAAGGAGATCCCCCGTAGAATCGGTTCCTGCTCTTCCTTGTAGCGGAAAAACACCTGATCAAAATTCACCTGACCGCGCAGGGGAGGCAGCATGAGGCCAGTTCCGGGTTCTGCCTCTGGGGGAGTGTTGAGAATATCGCCAATTCGATCGACCGCCAGCAACACTTCCTGAAGGTTCTGCCAGAGCTGGATCAGGCGCAGCAACGGCCCCGTCACCCGACCGGATAACATTTGAAAGGCCACCAGTTGACCGATCGTCAGTTCCTGCTTAATCACCAACTGTGCTCCAAACCAGAGGATCAGCAGGGCTGAAAAGCTGGTGAGAAAATCGCCCAGGTGGTTACTGATATTCGCCGTGGTCGTGGCTTTGAATCCGGTGCGAACAAAGCGGGCATAGAGTCCTTCCCAGCGATCGCGGGTGGTTTTCTCCGCAGCATGGGCTTTGACGGAGTGAATGCCTGTGACCGTTTCCACCAGGAAGGATTGGCTATCGGCACTGCGGTTAAAGGTTTCGTTCAACCAGTTCCGCAGAATGGGAGTCGCCACCAGGGTGAGGATGGCAAACAGGGGAATCACCGCCAGGGCCACCCCAGTCAGCTTGATATTGTAGTAGGCCATCATGGCCAGGTAGATGACGGAGAAAATGCTGTCCAGGACAACGGTTAGGGCGGTACTGGTGAGGAATTGCCGAATTTCCTCTAGCTCCTGCACCCTGGCAACGGTGTCCCCAACCCGTCTTGCTTCAAAGTAGGACAGGGGCAGCCGCAGCAAATGGCGGAACAACTGCGCCGACAGGGACATATCCAGGCGATTGGTCGTGTGAGTGAAGATGAACATCCGCAGGATGCCCAGGATTGCCTCAAATACAGCCGCCCCTAAGAGGGCGATCGCCATCACATCCAGCGTAGCCAGACTCTCCTGTACCATCACCTTGTCGATGATCACCTGGGTAATCACCGGCGTGGCCAGCCCCAGCAATTGCAGGGTAAAGGAAGCCAGCAGCACTTCTGTTAACAAACCCCGAAACCGCCAGACCGCAGGCAAAAACCAGCTTAAGTTAAACTGATCCTGCTTCTGGATCAGTTCCGCCTGCCACATTTGTCCGTCCCAGGCTGATTCCACCAGGGAACGGGGCATACTTTCACAGGTTTGATTGGGACTGAGGGGGTCGCTGATCAGCAGCCGATCGCCCCGGACTCCGTAGACCACCACCCAGTGACCATCCTGCTGCCATTGCAATAATGCTGGGAAGTTAATGCGCTGTAAATCCTGCCAGTTGCCCACCAGCAGTCGTCGCATCTGGATACCCAGCTTTTCGCCGCCGTTGATTAAATCCTTGGGACGGTGTCCTCGCAATTGCCGCTGTATCCATTCCAGTTGGGACGGGACTTGCAGAAATTGGGCCAGCATCGTCAGGCTGGCCGCTGCGGTATGGGGACTGGAAACAAAGGGATAGCCGGCAACGGGCTTGGGGGTAAGGGAAAAATTGGGCTGATAGTGCGATCGAACGGAAGCCCAAAACTGCTGAATTTCAGTGGACTCCAACCGATCCCAAACCGATGTCTCCCACGCCAGTACCACTACATCTTTACTGGCAGCTCTTGCTTTCCAGGCATCAGTGAGTTCCAGAGCATCGCCAAACCAGTCACCTTGCTTCAGGAGCACTGGCTTACCGTCACTGGGGACAAGACGAACATTTCCCTCCATCACCAGGAATTGCTTGCCGGGCATTTCCGTAGACCAGATCACTTCCCCCATGGCATAGCGATCGGGTTTTACCTGGGTTCTGATCTGGCTTTGCTGATCTAAAGTCAACCAGCAGAGAGGCGGTTTATCCCAGGTTAGATTGATCGGTTGGTCGTTTGTGATCATTCCCCTACCTGTAGTTTGATGGGTACTTGCTGCATTTTTTCGTTGAGCCATTGCTCGAACAGCTCATCTTCCAGGCTCTGTTTCAACTGCGGATCATCCAGGGTGGCCGGCAGGACTTCTTCAATGCGGAAGAGTCCCCAGCGATCTTCCAGTCCTAAGGGCCCCACTACATCGCCCACTTTGGCCAGATCCACCGCCGATCGCAAAATATCGGGCATTGACCCCCGGCTAACCGGCCCCACCATGCCATTCATCACCTTATCGTCGGTGATGGAGTATTCTCTGGCTAGCTGTTCAAAGCTGGCTCCGTCTTGAATTTGGCTGTGTAGCTCGTCGGCCAGTTCTTTATTGGTGGTAATAATCCGAGATAAAACAACGCGATCTAAGAAAATCTTGCGTTCAATAAAGTGCTCTTGTAATTTCGCTGCCGTGATGCTGTCCTTCAGTGCTTTCAGCTTAAAGTTGACTGAAACCTGATTATGAAACGCATCATAGGTCAGGTTATTATTCGCTAACCATTCCTGGAACTGATCCGATTCCGTAAGCTGATTTTGCAGGCGGAAGTCGATAATAGCTTGCTCAATCGGAGCAGAATTAATGTTTAAATCAGTTCGATCCTTCAGTTCTCGTTCCAGTACGAATTGGCGCACGATATCACCGATGAAGGCATCCAGTTTACCAGTGGCCTGGAGGTAGCGTAGCACTTGCCCGATGTAGATGGGCTGATCATCGAGTGTGATAAAAGGTTCGGAGGTCATGTCTCACCATTGGGTCTCCAGCAAACTCATTATGCCCAAACTCACGGTTGCTTCGCTCATTCTTTAAAGTTTGGATTAAGTAGTCGCTAGGAGATTTGCGGCACAGTCGCGTCGCTACTGGCTCACAATAATTTTCGCCTCAGTAGATCCAATGCCGTACAAGCACTGAGCCATCGCGTGAAGTCTCGACCTCGAAATGAGCCAAACTGGTACTGAAAGCACTCCACCTGCCCCTGCGGATTCGCTATGCCAATGTAAACCAGTCCAACGGGCTTTTCATCTGTACCACCATCGGGGCCGGCAATTCCGGTAATGCTAATCCCCCAGGAAGCTCCTAGCCGCTGACGAACACCCAACGCCATCTGACAGGCGACAACTTCACTCACGGCTCCGTACCGCTCCAGATCTGCCGATCTGACTCCCAGCAAACTGACTTTGACCAGGTTGTCGTAGGAAATGACACCGCCGCGAAAGTAGGTTGAACTCCCGGCAACCGTGGTAATGAGATGACCCAATCCACCCCCGGTACAGGATTCTGCTACGGCTAAGGTGTGTCCCTTTGCCTTCAACTGTTTCCCGACTACTGAAGCTAGCGTGTCATCATCCACCCCAAAGTAGTCTGTCCCTGCGATCGCCTTGAGTTCCTGCTCCACTGGGGCAATCAATGCCTCTGCTTCTGCCTCCGTTGCCGCCTTCGCCGATACTCGCAACCGGACTTCCCCATTTCCAGCATAGGGAGCCACCGTTGGATTCTCCATATTCAAGTAGGGGCTGACTTTCTCCGCCAATGCTGACTCAGCAATTCCCCAAAATCTGAGGATCCGGCTATGGATCATTCCCTGCCCCCATCCCTGACTGATCAGGTAGGGAACGGCCGTCTGTCGCCACATTTCCTTCATTTCACTGGGAACCCCCGGAAAGGTCAAGATAGTTAAACCCGATCGCGGCTGCCAGATCATCCCTGGCGCACTTCCCGTCGGATTGGGCAAAATCATCGCATCCTGGGGTAAAAATGCCTGCTTGCGGTTACTGGGAGTCATCTGCCGTCCCCGACGAGCATACTTCTGGGCAATGTCCTCTAAAACCTCAGGCCGTTCTACCAGGGGAACCCCAAAGAAATCTGCTAAAGTCTCCGTCGTCAGGTCATCCGGTGTGGGCCCCAATCCGCCAGTAAAAATTAGCAGGCGCGATCGCTCGCAGGCAATGGCCACCGCCTTTTGAATCCGCAGCACATTATCCCCCACCACGGTCTGGTAGTAATGGGGAATTCCTAACTGAGCAAGCTCCTGCGCCAGAAATTGCGCGTTCGTATTCAGGATATCTCCGAGGAGGAGTTCCGTTCCGACAGAGAGGACTTCAGCACTGCGTTGGAGGTCGGTCATGGCAGAGGGGGAGGGGGTGAAGGGGGTGAGGGAAGGGGTAGGGAAAACAGGCGATCGGCAATGAGGGGGCGAACGCACGCCCCTACCCTATCTCTGACTCCCCAATCACTGCTGCCGCGCATACTGCCTCACCTTCCATCCCGTGTAGCTCAGAAGCACCGTTGAGGCGATCGCATAGGCCAGTCCACTGGGCATGCCTGAGAAAGCGAGGGCCAGACTACCAACCCAGAGGGTTAAGACATAAATAAATAGGACAACGAGGCGATGAGGTAAACCGGCCTTGAGGAGACGGTGATGCAGGTGGCGTTTATCGGCAGTGAAGGGCGATCGACCGTTGCGCAGGCGATCGAAAATCACCGCAGACATATCCAGAATCGGCACAGCCAGAATTAAGAACGGCAATAAAACCGCTACAGTAGTAACGCTTTTGACCAGACCAATGACCCCGACTGCCGCCAGGGTAAAGCCCATAAAGTAGGCTCCACCATCCCCCATAAAAATTTGTGCCGGATTGAAGTTGTAGCGCAAAAAGCCGAGGGCACCTCCCGCTAATGCCGCTGCAATGATGGCTGCTGCGGGTTGATTCATAAACAGACAGACAATCATCATCACGATCGCCGCAATGCCCGAAACCCCTGCAGCCAGACCATCTAATCCATCTATCCAGTTGATCGCATTCACCATCCCCACCAGCCAAATCACCGTGACGGAAAGGCTAATCCAGGTCGGTAATGAAGTCAGTCCGACCAGAGGAATGGTCAAAAATTCAATCTGAACGCCCGCATGCCAGGCTAAACAAGCCACCGTGACTTGCAGAAACAGCCGGAGTTGGGGAGATAAATTCAGCAAATCATCTGCTAAACCAATCAAGAAAAAGGCCAACCCGCCGATCGTCACCCCCCAGACTTCTGATTCTTTGCTCGGAGACAACCCACTGAAACCGCCCAACCACCAGATCAGCAGTAGCGCGACCAGAACCCCTACAAAAATCGAAACCCCACCCAAGCGCACCATCGGCCGTTTGTGGATTTTGCGCTCACCGGGAGGATCAAAATACCCCTTTTTGAGCGCAATTTTCCTGACGATTGGTGTTGCCAGGAGGACAACCACAGCGGAAATTAAAAAAGCAGCTAAGTTATAAAAATGAGGGGGCATCTGCGCTCAATTTATAGATACAAGGACGATGAAGTAACAGGGTGGATTAAACTGCGGCATTGTCCAAAGCCGTCCTCACAAAACACACCAGCAGAAGCCATTGTGAACTTCTCTCAAGTGACATCTGAGGCGACGAACTGCGGAGGGTTGCGGGTAGATCCCTCAACACCGATGAGTTTGAACGGATTTAACTCTGTCCGAGAGTAGTTTTAACATATGATTTGGATGATGTATCTACCAATTTTGAATTTTTCGATTTGAATAGCATGAGGATCGCCAGGCTTTAGAATCATCTACCCCTGGAAAACGTTAACTTTGGATTCTGAAATCTTGGCAATAACCAGACCGGGACACTTCATCAGAATACAGCGAGTTGAAGTGGGTCTAGCGACACATACTAAAAAAGTCTTACATAGCCCCCTCAAAAGACTACCGCAAGACATCGACCTCAAAAGATATTAAACAGTGAAATTGTAAATGGTTGGAATCAGTAAGAGTTGCCCACCAATAACGCGCAGACGGTCAAAGTTAGCAACCTGAGACTCGAAGGACGATGGGAGAAGAGAACCCAACCTCGATCGCGTACTGCAATAGCCTCACTGCAATAGCCTCATCTGCAAGTCAAACACCCCTAACAAACCCCCTGATGTGGCATGGAACCAATAATTTTCTTATCCCAGAGCATTAGAACAAGCTACTCCAGCAGGGCTGAATTCGTGCCATCGGGTACTGTTTCGATAAATTCTTCCAGCCAGTTATCGCTGAGGGCGGCCCATTCAGATGAACTGGTCATCTGCTCAGATATATAAGCGCGGTGGGCCATTTCCGACATGTAACCGACGTAGTTTCCCATCAAGAAATACACTGCCACGAGGGCTGCCGCAGAGGACGAAACCAGAAATCCGGCAAGCATCAGGGAAAATTCGCGGTGTTGAATGGCTTCCTGCATCAGATGCAGTGCCCAGGCAACCAGCCCAACGACTAGGATCAGGATAAAAACCATTTTTATAAAGCTTTACGTTTCGTAATATTTACATATATTAACAGACTCTCAGGAATATGTCTCTAGGTTCATGTACTCACTCAGCCATCCCAGTGGTAGTACGGGAAGAAGCCCAGCTGGAATCGATGCTACAGAGCCAAAAGGTTTAAAGCATTCCCTGATGGACGTTCCTATGGTGCCAATGGGTTAGGACAGGAACACTCCATATAGAGGAAGCAGGGAGACAAAGAATTCCCAGCGAATGCATTTAGTGTATAGATAATTAAAAAAATTGCAACTAAAAATTACGACTGACTCAATCAATTTAGGTTTTATGCATTTTTGCCTGGCTCCACCCTCCCAGGAGGGGCACAGCCTGCTCTGTTCCTACAGATAGTCGTTAACCCAATTCCCAAAACTAGAACGGCAGCAAACTTCTCCACAAAAAAGCAGGACGGGCAGAAGGCCCATCCTACAAGAATTTCAACTTGTCTAACTTACATTTATGAGAATGCCGCCTGAACGTCGGGTTCTGCTTTCCCTATTTATGGCGGAATACGACTTCCTCATAGGGTCAGATTGCTGGAGTAACAATCTTGTATAGGGTCAGACATATTCTTAAGAGATGCTCTAGACCTGAGATTGAATGCTGCACCATCGTACCTTACCAAGAATCAGCTTCATCACCCTGTACGAATGAGAACAGTTACAACCGTGACGGTTACTGCCGCTTGAAGGAAGACACCCAGTTTCGGAGTTCCTCCGATGCAACATCACGACCTCCCAAACCAAAGGCCAGGGCGATCGCCACTGCAATCGCTCCAACCAGCAGACCGAAGGCCAGGTTAACAATATTGCTGGCAATTCCCATTTGTTGAAGGGCCATTGCAGACACCAGGACAATAATGGCAATCCGAGCCGTTTGAGCCAGGAGACGCGCCTGACGATTTCCAGAACTGGAGATCAGGTTAAAGGCGAGATTCGCCAGATATAGCCCAATTCCGAAAATAATGAGTCCACTGAGCACCTGAGCAGACACCGCCAGAATGCCATTGACGATCGCTGTGAGCACGGCGAAACCCAGTACTTCCGTAGCGGCAACGGCTCCCAGCAGAATGATGCCAATCAGCACAATAATGCCCGCAATTTCCGAGGGAGTACGGCGAGCTGGGGTTGGCGGTTGAACGACCGTTTGGGTGCCCGATGCTGGGGGAATATCGCTGGGGGTCGTGGGGGGTGGGGTTGGGGGGGTAACGGTGGGTCGCGGTTGAGCAAATCCCATCCAGTTGAAGACGTTATTAAACCCAATACTGGTCAGAATATTGGCAACCAGATCTGCCACAAACCGTCCAATAACGTAGAACAGCACCAAAATCAGGGCTGCGGTAAAGATTCGGGGTAGCGCCAGCAAGATGTCTTGCAACATTGAAACCGCAGGCGCGGAAATAGCTTCAATGCGTAGTGCGTTTAGGGCCGCGATCGCCGTAGGAATCAGAATCAACACATAGACGATCGTGCCAATCAGAGCCGACAAGGATAATCCACCCGTCGCCTGGGTCAAACCTACCCGAACGCCCAACTGATCCGTTCCCATTGCTGCCAGCAGATTTGTCACAATGCCCCGGACAATCCGCGCAATCAACCAACCCACTGCCGCAATCACAATCGCATAAAGGATGTTGGGCAGGAACGTGAGGAGATCATTCAGCAGGTTTTGGACTGGAAGTAAAGGCCCCCTAAATTCAATACATCCAGAATAATGGGCAGGAAAAACAGAAAAATGAACCAGTACAGAACATTTCCCAACGTTTCACTGAGCAGAAACGGTGACCGTTCTCCCGTTTGCGCTGCCAGGCGATCGTCCAGATTAAACCGCGCCAGCCCCCGTGTGACGATGAGTTTGGCAATTGTGGCCAGGGCCCATGCCAATGCAAGTAAGAGAGCCGCAGCACCCAACCGGGGGAGGAAACTGAAAATTTGCTCCAAAAAGCTGTTGAGCGGTGCAGAAACGGCCTGGAGATTGAGGGCATTCAAGAACGCGATGATGACGAACGCCATAATCAGCCAGAAAACGGTGGCCGCAACCCACCTTTCAACCGGCCAACCTGCGGCTTCTTCGGGTTGACCCGTCACCCAGCCCGCCAGTCGCCGATCGAGATCGGTTCTCCGCAGTAATCCTTTCACCACCGAGGCCACGATCGCCGCGATCAGCCAACCGACGATGAGAATAGCTAAGGCCCCAGCAGATTGGGAAGGAAGGTTCCCAATTGCCCGAAAAATAAGCCAATTCCTGCCGCAGTTCCAGCATCAGGCGCGGCAGGTTGGGGGCTAGCCTGAGCCAATGAGTAGAAGCCATCTATCCCTCCTGATTGCAGGATAGACGTAACACACCAAATTTGATTCATGGTTCAGTTAGAAGATGAGTACAACAACTGGGCTGAAAAAATACCAGCCACTAAAAAAATAAAACGTCTTCGGCAAAAATCACAGCTTCTTGAAGTACGTTTATGAAAAAAAACGTAAATTAGCCGAGTTTTGCACAAACGATCGGACTTTTCTCGCCCAATGCACCCCATATGAAGCGAATATTGCTAGTGAAGCCAGTTAAACTCTAAATAAAAAATAAAGTAGTGATCGAGGGACAACCCTCTCCCGAACGAGAGAAATTTGAAGCAGCCATTTCATCCCATAGAATCTTGAGCAAATTAATTGTGCTTGCCTAGGATTTGAGTGTTGAGCCGCAATTTGCTACTCTTTGTTAAAGCTTGTTTCGTTTTCTTAACAAATCAGTGCTTTTATTGTACGTATGGTGCTGCTGGTGATGTACGCCTGGATTAGTTCCATAACTTCCATAATTTCCATGATTCAACTAGAGCATCACAAATACTGCGATTAAAAAAACCAGGATCAAAGTATTTTCAATTCTGCGTACACTCAATATAAAGTGATTCTGAACGGTGTAGGATTGCCCCCTAAACCCTGACGTTGATTCAGTACATCCGTCTCATTCTTTGTTAAATACAGATATAGGTAGGTGACTTCATGCCCATGACCGTTGCTCCAGAACAGATTGACCGGATTGTTTGGAACCAGCACCACGACCCTTTTGAAGTCCTTGGCCCGCACCAGATCCAGCAAAACGGGAAGTCCGTCTGGGCGGTGAGAGCTTACCTGCCTCATGCGAGTGAGGCGTGGGTGGTTTGCCCAGAGGAACGGAAAGATTATCCGATGCAGTCTGTTCATCATCCCAACTTCTTTGAGTGCGTTTTAGAACGGGAGCACTTGAAGAACTATCAGCTTCGTGTGAAAGAGGGAGAGCATGAGCGGGTCATCTACGATCCCTATGCGTTTCGATCGCCACTACTCACCGATTTCGACATTCATCTATTTGCCGAAGGTAATCACCATCGCATCTACGAAAAAATGGGTGCTCACGCAGCCGAAGTAGATGGCGTGAAAGGGGTGTACTTTGCAGTCTGGGCACCCAATGCCAGAAATGTTTCTGTTCTGGGTGACTTCAACCGCTGGGATGGACGGCATCACCAAATGCGGGTCAGAAACAACGGAATTTGGGAGCTTTTCATTCCAGATATTGCCTTTGGAACGGCTTACAAATACGAAATTAAGAATCACCACGGCCATATCTACGAAAAGTCTGATCCCTACGGTTTCCAGCAGGAAGTTCGTCCTAAAACGGCTTCGATCGTTGCTGATTTGGATTCCTATGAGTGGCAGGATGCGGATTGGATGGAGTATCGCCGCCATACAGATCCTCTGACGCAGCCGATTTCAGTCTACGAAGTTCATCTGGGTTCCTGGATGCACGGAAATGCGGATGAGCCGGCGATCGATGCAGAGGGGAATCCCGTTCCTCCAGTTATCGTGGCGGATTTGAAGCCTGGGGCTAGGTTCCTGACCTACCGTGAACTGGCAGACAAGCTCATTCCCTACGTCAAGGAATTGGGCTATACCCATCTGGAACTGCTGCCAGTGGCCGAGCATCCCTTCGACGGTTCTTGGGGTTATCAGGTGACAGGATACTACGCTGCCACCTCCCGATTCGGCACGCCGCAGGATTTGATGTACTTCATTGACAAATGCCACCAGAATAATATTGGAGTCATTGTCGATTGGGTTCCGGGACATTTCCCCAAAGATGGACACGGACTCGCCTTCTTTGATGGAACGCACTTATACGAATATCCTGACCCTCGCAAGGGGGAACACAAGGAATGGGGAACGCTGGTTTTTGACTACGGACGCAACGAAGTTCGGAATTTCCTGGTCGCAAACGCCCTATTCTGGTTCGACAAATATCATATTGACGGGATTCGGGTGGATGCAGTGGCTTCCATGCTCTACCTCGATTATTTGCGCCCGGCCGGAGAATGGATTCCCAACCAGTATGGCGGTCGAGAAAACATTGAAGCGGCTGATTTCCTGCGTCAGATGAATCACCTGGTCTTCAGCTACTATCCCGGTGCGTTAAGCGTTGCTGAAGAATCTACCACCTGGCCGATGGTGTCCTGGCCCACCTATGTGGGCGGGTTAGGCTTCAACCTGAAGTGGAACATGGGTTGGATGCACGATATGTTGGATTACTTCCACATGGATCCCTGGTTCCGCCAGTTCCACCAGAACAACGTCACCTTCAGCATTATGTACGCCTTCAGCGAGAACTTCATGCTGGCGTTGTCCCACGATGAGGTGGTACACGGTAAGAGCCCAATGATCGGCAAAATGCCGGGAGATGAATGGCAGAAATTTGCTAACCTCCGCTCCCTCTATACTTACATGTTCACCCATCCGGGTAAAAAGACCTTGTTTATGAGTATGGAGTTTGGTCAGTGGAGTGAATGGAACGTCTGGGGCGATTTGGAATGGCATCTGCTAAATTACGAACCCCACCAGCAGTTGAAGTACTTCATGAGTCGCCTGAATGACCTTTACAAGAGTCAACCTGCCCTCTTCACTCAAGATTTCTCCTACGACGGTTTTGAGTGGATTGACTGTAATGACCAACGTCATAGCGTGGTGTCCTTTGTGCGCAAGGCGAAGGAAGACCCGGAAGATTATGTGATTGTGGTTTGTAATTTCACGCCGCAACCCCATTCCCATTACCGGGTTGGTGTGCCTGAAATGGGCTTCTACATTGAGTTGTTCAACAGCGACTCCCGGGAGTACGGTGGTAGCAATATGGGCAACCTCGGCGGTAAGTGGGCTGAGGAATGGTCGTTCCACAATCGTCCCTACTCCCTGGATTTGTGTCTTCCCCCATTGGGAGTGCTGGTTCTTAAGCCCGATCGCGCCAAGCGTTTACCGGGTAGCGAAGCTGAAACGACTGAGGCATAATAGTTACAATTATCAATTCCTTGGAGGGTGGGCATCTTGCCTGCCCTTTTTAAGTTTCCTTCTTCAAGTTTCCTTCTTTAAGTTTCCTTCTACGCTTCCAGCTTTCCAGCAAACTCCTCCAAAGCCTGAACGCTTCCGACTTCCCAAGCCCGATCGATCGCCTGGGAGATCCATGCTGTCACGGGAATATCGGGAAAAGTTGGACTTGTATCCGATTGAATATAGTGTTTATCTTGAAGTAAATAGATTTTGAGGGCAGAACTTGCATAAATCCACAGTTCTGGAACCCCGATCGCTTCATAGGCACCCAGCGTGGTTTTGGAGGTGACATCGGTTTCGATCGCCAAATCGGGAGGCGGGTCATCGGGTTCCAGCCGTCGCCGACCAATCATCTGCTGATAATGTTCGATATAGAAGCAAGCATCCGGTTCAACCCCTGCGGCTCCTTCTCGCTTGAAGGTCGTTGAACCAAAGGGCTGATATCGTCTACCTGTCCATTTGAGTAAGATTTTGACAATATCGGAAATGAGATCTCGAGGCAGTTCATGTTCAGGAAGCGGAACCATAATTTCCAACGTGCCATGACTGTAAGCAATTCGCGCCGATCGCTTCTCCCCTAACTCCTGCAAAATTGTTTCAAACTCCTGCCAGCTCACATCGGGAATGGAAACCAGGCTGCCTGGAGCAAACCACATTTGGCTGATGGGTTTAGTAACGCGGAGCTGAGTGGCCATAGCGAGCCTCAGTAAGGATTGATTCAGGACAGATATTTATTCAAGAACGGCAGAATGGCGCTGGCCAATTCATTGGGATACTCTTCGTGCAGTCCCAGAGAACCTGGTATTCGGGACACTTGTACGCCTGTAAAGTGGGCCAAAAACTCCATTTCAGCCAGCGATTTAGGGGGTGTTTGCTCTCCAATCACTAACATCACAGGTAGGGGGGGCAGGGGCTGGAAAAAATCAACAAAGTCGCTGCGATTGCGAACTGGATCGAGTGCGCCCGTCACAAAGGCCGCTGAGGCGTGTCTGGCTCCCCATTTTTGCGTGGTTTTGTACTTTTGCTGAATCAACGATCGCGTCACATTCTTTTCATCTGCAAACACATGCCGACGATACATGAAGTGCAGGAAAGGCGGCAGCGTATTAAGCAAGTAGAGGAACTGCCCAATCAGAGGTAATTTGATCAGGAATCTGAGCAAGTTGTAGAACCAGCGATGTTCCCCCATTGCCGTAGGCAGCGGACCACGCCAGGTGGGAGCAACCAGTACGACCCACGACCATACTGGCGGTTGACGTTGGGCTAATTTCATCACGTACCCCGCTCCATGACCACAGGCAATAACGACTACAGGTTCCGTGAAGACGGTGCTCACAAAGTCTTTGAGAAATGCCTGGTAAAGGGCGGGACGGTAGTTAAACCAGGGACGACTAGACTCTCCAAATCCCGGCCAATCCAACATTACAACCTGATACCGCTCAGCAAGCTGCTGGGTCAAACCTCGAAGTTCATCACGGGTCGAAACGCTGCTGAAGGCAGGCAGCATCAGGATGGGCTTACCTTCCCCAATCACTTCATAGATTGCGGTGACAGGTTTCTTCTTCCAACTCCAATGAAATTCACGAATTCGTCCACTAACAGGAGTCATGGCTTCCTAGTTCTGCTTGACAGGGTAGAGGGTTTCAGAAAAGGCGATCGCAAAATGCCCTGAGGCGGGCTGAACAGCGGTGCAAGTAGAATAACCTCAATCCAACCAGGGTAATGGCAAGTCAGAGGTAGATCTAATATTGACATACTCTATTGACATACTTTCCATGCCCATCAGAGATAATGCAGGAAGATGCTTGAGGGTGACCCCAAGAGTTCCGGCTACAACAGGTGCCCGCTAGACTGAGTGGGCGTGTCCTGCAATCGTGTTCTGATTCCCTACTCATTCTTGACGGTTTGCCTGGTTATCCTTCCATACAATGTGTCTCTTTGCTGGGCAGGGCGATCGATTGCCTGAATCGCCTGTTGTAATGCCTCCACATCCATACAGGTTCCCCCCTGCGCCCCTGCCATTGAAGTAATGTGTTCTTCCATGAGAGTGCCGCCGATATCGTTACATCCCCAGGTGAGTGCCGTCGTTGCTCCATCTAATCCCAGCTTCACCCAACTCGGTTGATGATTCACGATCCAATTGCCCAGAAAAATCCGAGCCACAGCCATTAACAAGAGCGCATCCGACAAAATCGGTTGATCTCGGCCGACCCGACGACGCAGCGGTTTGGGTGCATCCTGACCCACAAAAGGTAGCAAAATAAATTCTGTGATACCTCGATCGCCTCGTTCTACTGCGGCCTGTTGCAGCGATCGGAGGGCGGAAAGATGGCGAATTTGTTGGGCTGATGTTTCAATATGTCCAGACAGCATCGTGCTGGTGGTAGGCATCCCTAACCGATGGGCCGTTTCTACTACTTCTAACCAGGTTGCCGTATTAATTTTTTCAGGACAGATGACCCGGCGCACCTCATCACTCAACACCTCAGCCGCCGTTCCTGGCATCGAACCCACTCCAGCCGCTTGCAGGGCTGCAATTACCTCGGCATAGCTCAAGCCATCAATCCTGGCGATAAACTGCACCTCCTGTGGCGAGAAAGCATGCAGGTGTAGTTCAGGGAAGGCTGCTTTAATGAATCGCACCAGTTGCAGGTAGTACTTCAATACCGAGCCGTCTATGGTCGCCTGAGGATTCAGCCCCCCCTGCATACAAATTTCTGTTGCCCCTCGCTGTACCGCATCCGTCGTTTTCTCCAAAATCACCGATTCATCTAACCAATAAGCACCCGTCTCTCCCGGATCCCGCCGAAACGCGCAGAAGCTGCAATGCTGCTCACAGATATTAGTGAAATTGATATTGCGATTAATAACATAGGTGACAACCTCTCCCACCTGCCGTTGCCGCAACCGATCGGCTGTTTCCCGAATCGCCTCGATCGCCCCTCCCTCGGTCTGTTGCAGTAAAACCAACCCTTCAGCTTCCGACAAATCCTGCCCTGCCAGAGCGCGATCAAGAATAGCATCAACCGTTTGGGTAGAAGAAAGATGAATCATCACAGCGATCGTTAAGTAAGCAACTAATTAAGCAAGTAATCCAGATTGACTAATACAGATTAACGAATGCAGACTGACTTCATCATAAGTAAATGATACAAACTCAGTAGATCACAAACCCTGTTTAGATCCCCCCTAGCCCCCTTGAAAAGGGGAAACCGAGCCGAAGAGGGGTTGAAGTCCCCCTTTTTAAGGAGGATTTAGGGGGATCTAACGCAGGCGTTGCCGTGAATGCAATTTGTTTTCGATCGACTGAAACTTCCTTCTCTCCTCCTGCACTCTTCCTGCCTACCGACTTCCCCTCACTCTCCCCACTCCCCACTCTCCTCACTCCTCACTCCTCACTCCTCACTCCTCACTCCTCACTCCCTACTCCCCTCACTCCTCACTCCTGTTCACCGATCCCCACCACTACCCCTGGGGATCAAACGATCGACAGATTTTTACAGACTTTTCGGCCATGATTCGGCATATCCCCCTTATACTTTTGGAACATTCTGTTCCACTTGGTAAATGCAGGCAATTATTTTGCCTACGATGTGGGTACTATATCTGGAACAATATTCGCTCTGGAACAATATCTAAAACGATATCTGGAGCGATCGTTCAAGTCGGTGGCTGGACGGTTGGGGCAGAATGACAACGAATTGCAAAGACAATTGCAAATGATCGGGCAAAATATGTGGTCGCGCAGTAGGTGTGAGTATGGTTACGGCTCTTAAATCGGATAATTTAAGGCAACTGAGACCCCGTTCTAGACAAAATGCTGCTTCATTACGGGGCATTTCATCACGGGAATCAGGAGTTGCTTCATCCACCGTCCCTGCTGCGATCGAGGAGCGAAGTTCGTTGCGTTCGCAAGCGACTCAGCCGCAAACCAGTCCTTCCCCCACGATTGTTGACCCAAAGGTTGTGACAGCGTTACCCAGAACGCAAGGGATTCCAGGCTGGTTAAACCTACTGGTCAAAACCCATCGCGCCTCTTTAATGTTGACGTTTTTACTGGTGGGAGCGGTGCTCGCCGCTTATGGTTGGACTGTTGTAATTCAACAGCAATGGGGACGGGAATACCGTCGATTAGAAACCTTGCAAAAGCATGAGCGACAACTGGTTGCTGGAAACGAAGCCATCAAAAATCAAATGGCGGAGCAAGCCGAGTCTCCCACCAGTGGGCTGATGGTTCCCGACCCCAACAATGCGTTTTTCCTGGCTCCTGCCCCCAATCGTCCTCCAGCTGAACCTCCTCACCATCCAACATCCCAACCAGCTCCCGCTAAGCCTCTGGGATATTGAGCCTTCCCGTAGCATTCCCTGATGCTATTCAGCGAAACCATGCCTGGTGATTTTGCTCCCGGTTTTGCATCTCGCAGCATTTTAATTGATAGTGACGATCGCCCATGTCGATTTCATTTCCGTCCTTTCGCCCTCCCAACCGCCGTCGCACTGGCTCCCATCGACGACGTTCTGTATCCCAAAAGCCGCTCAACCCGCCGAGTACTCACCCTGCGCATCACCACTATCCGCGCATCTCTGC
Source organism: Egbenema bharatensis FJBBOT/2019 (assembly GCF_048077055.1). Lineage (NCBI taxonomy): Bacteria > Bacillati > Cyanobacteriota > Cyanophyceae > Oculatellales > Oculatellaceae > Egbenema > Egbenema bharatensis. The sequence goes on from NZ_CP182236.1 coordinate 3,449,486, forward strand.
CCGTACCCGCCGAACGGGCCAACTTTTTCCTGATCGGATCTCCCGTCGGTTAGATGGGGGGTCGCAGCGGATTAGTCCTTCCCCCTCCCAGCCATCCGTTCCGTCCGACCGCCGATCGTCCCATTCTGCTTCACCGGCTACAGCCCGACCGGCCGCTATTCGATCGGCCAATATCCGATCGTCAATCCGCTCCTCGGTACAGTCAGCCTTTCTCCGATCGCCGCTGCGCCAACAGCTCTCCTTAGCCCAGTCCAGGCCGCGTGTGGTAATGATCTGGGGCGTTCTGATGGTAAGTGTTCTGCTCCTATCGCTGAATTTGTTTCGGATTCAGGTTCTGCAAGCTGAACTATTGCAGGAACGAGCCAAGGCTCAGCAAATGATCTACCTGAATCCGATGGTGCCGCGCCATCCCATTGTCGATCGGCAGGAAACGGTACTGGCGATCGACCAGCCAGTTTATACCCTGTATGCCCATCCCATTCTGTTTCAAAAGCCTACCTACGAGATTGCCCAATCAGTGGCGACATTGTTGAATCAAAGCCCAGAAGCGGTCATGGCAGCATTTGAGCGTAGTGAGAGTGGGGTGCGGATTATTGATGGGTTGACGGAAGACGTTGCCCGGCAAATTTCTCACCTCCAGTTTGATGGGCTAGAACTGGTGCAGGAACAACAACGCCTCTATCCCCAGCAGGACTTGTTTGCCGATGTGGTGGGTTATGTCAATGTCGATCGAGAAGGGCAATCTGGCGTGGAATACAGCCTGGAAGATCAGTTACGTCAACCGATCGAGGCAATGACTCTGAGTCGATCGGGGGATGGCATGATCATGCCGATGGGATTACCCAGCGACTTTTTGCAGCAAACCGATGGTCTGCGTTTACAACTGACTCTGGATAGCCGTCTGCAACGAGCTACTCGTCTGGCCCTGAAGCAGCAGGTAGACAAATATAAGGCAAAACGGGGGGCCGTTATTGTCATGGATGTCCATGATGGCTCGATCCTGTCACTGGTTTCAGAACCATCCTATGATCCCAATCGCTACTACGAAGCCAACCTGGAGGATCTGCGAAACTGGGTGCTGACGGATCTCTACGAACCGGGTTCAACGTTCAAGCCCGTTAACGTGGCGATCGCGCTACAGGCAGGGGCGATTCATTCTACAGACACTTTCTATGATGAAGGGGCGATCGAAGTGGGGGGCTGGCCCGTTCAAAACGCCGACTTTGAGAGTAGTGGCGGACGAGGCATGCTGAATGTCAGTGAAATTCTGCAATTTTCCAGCAATGTGGGCATGGTACGCATGATGCAAACCCTGCAACCCGGTGTGTACTACGGTTGGCTCCGGCGGTTGGAGTTGGACAAAAAAACCAGGATTGATCTGCCGGCTGAAGTGGATGGGCAGATGAAAAATTACTCGCAGTTTGTGAACGCCAGTATTGAACCAGCCACAACCGCCTTCGGTCAAGGCTTCTCCCTGACTCCCATGAAGCTAGTTCAACTCAACAGTATGATAGCGAACGGCGGCAAGCTGGTTACGCCCCATGTGGTTCGAGGATTGGTCAATCCAGCAGGGAAAGTCACCTGGAGTCCTGATCTACCTGCACCCCGACAGATTTTCTCCCCCGATGTTGCGCAATCTGTCCTGGAAATGATGGAAGAGGTGGTAACGGATGGCACAGGTCAGACGGCTCAGATTCCAGGCTATCGAATTGCTGGGAAAACCGGAACAGCCCAAAAAGCAGCTGATACGGGAGGATACACCAATGCTAGAATCACCAGCTTTGTCAGCCTGTTTCCCGTGGAAGCTCCCCAATATGCTGTGCTGGCAGTAGTGGATGAGCCTCAGGGAAATGATGCCTATGGTTCAACCGTTGCGGCTCCGGTGGTGAGAGCGGTGATGGAAGCCCTGATTCAAATTGATCAAATCCTACCGAGCCAGACGGCCAGTGAGGAGGAGCTTGAGCTGGAAGACAGACGATCGCTACCGGGTAACTATGCGCCAAAACCAGAGGATGCAGATCAGCCAGGAGAAGGATCTGACGCTAACAACCAGGAATACGGAGGTGATTTTGCAGAGCCTGAACCAGTCAACGGTGCTGCAATTGACGAGTAGTCTCCCAGCCAGGAAGGATCCGATTATGTAAGATCATGAATTCAATAACCTGTGCAACGTTTTACTCCGCTGACTGGGCGGGCCAGACTTCGGCTTGAGCTCAGAGTTCGGCGAGGCTCACTCGAGCCGTCGAAACGCTGCCCACCCCACAAGAATTCCAGATTATTCAATTCGCGGCCCTTAGGATATGACTCACTGCTTCAATCGCCATCCCCGCTTCACTACCTGTCGGGCCCTAGCAATCACCAGGCTGTTATCCGGCACATCTTCAGTGATGGTCGATCCTGCTGCGATCGTCACATCGGTACCAATGGTGACGGGAGCCACTAGGACGCTATTAGAACCCGTTTTGGTGCGATCGCCAATTTCAGTTCGATGTTTTTGCACCCCATCGTAGTTAGCGGTAATGGTGCCTGCGCCCACATTCACCCGCTCACCCAGAGTGGCATCGCCCAGGTAGGACAAGTGGGCCACGTTAGTGCGATCGCCCAGCGTCGAGTTTTTTAGTTCTACGAAGTTGCCAATGCGGCAGCCCTCTCCAACCTGAACGTGACCCCGCAGATGGGCATAGGGGCCGACTCTAGTATGCGGTTTGATCACACTATCCGACACCACAGAAAACATCACGGTAGTTGATTCACCAACCTCGCTGTTTTCAATCAGGCTGCCTGGCCCGATGCGACTACCGGCGCGGATCAGGGTTTGCCCCCGCAGATGGGTTTGCGGCTCGATCACCACATCTGCCTCTAGCTGTACCGTGTCGTCGATGGTCACGCTATCTGGATCAACGATCGTCACGCCTGCCGTCATCCAGCTATCCTTCACCCGCGTTTGGAGAATATCGTATGCAACGGCAAGCTGTTTGCGATCGTTAATGCCCAAAATCTCTTGATAATCCGCTACATCCACTGCCATCACCGGGTCAAGGTAGCTCACTACATCCGTCAGGTAATATTCTTGCTGATCGTTATTGGACTGGAGCTTGGGTAAGACTTGCGCCAAAGCAGACCACCGAAAGCAGTATATTCCTGCATTGACCCGACGATTTTGCCGCTGGGCGGGCGTACAGTCTCGATCTTCAATGATTTGTGTGACTAAATTTTGCCCATCGCAGAACACCCGACCGTAGCCCTTTGCATCGGGCAGTTGGGCAGTCAGAATAGTGGCAGCGTTCTGATTGGATCGGTGAACTTGCAGCAAGGTATCCAGGGTTTCAGCGCGCAGCAGCGGCACATCTCCATTCAAGATCAACAAATCATCTGAGAAGCCCTGCAAATGAGGCATCAATTGCTGGACGGCATGTCCCGTGCCAAGCTGCTCTCGCTGTTCAACAAACTCCACATTCGCTACATTCGCCAGCGATTCCTTAATTGCATCGCTGCCGTAGCCCACAATCACCAAAATTCGGCTGGGCTGCACCCCATTCGCACAACCTAACACTCTTTCCAGTAGCGATCGCCCACCCAATGAATGTAGAACCTTGGGTAAACGAGACTTCATCCGCGTTCCACGTCCCGCCGCCAGAATTGCTACCGCTACCATGACTTCCTTTGTCCTCTCTGTTCACCAACGGAGTATATCGTGCTTCTGTCCCTCTTTCAGACAGTTGATTTCGGGGAAGGTAAGGATTTTCTATGCAGTCATAATTTGTTGGTGAATGAATTCAGCAAATTTTTGCATCAATTCTGGATTTCGCCAACCTTTTGCCGTTTCCTGAAACATAATTTCCAGAGATTCCTTTGGCGTAAATGCAACCTTATAGGGCCGCTCATGGGACAGGGCATCGTAAATGTCAATCAGTTGAAAGATCTGGGCTAAAAACGGAATGGCATCACCGCTCAGCCCATCGGGATAGCCTGAACCATCCCAGCGTTCATGGTGATGGCGGATGATAGGAATCACGCCTTGCATGGTGCGCAATGGCTGACAAATTTGCTCGCCAATCAACACATGCTGCCGCATCACATCCCACTCTTCAAGGGACAACTTCCCCGTTTTTAGCAGCACAGCATCCGGGATACCCACCTTACCAATATCGTGCAAATACCCCCCCCACATTAGATCTCGGACTTCAGTGCGGGAAAGCCGGAGATATTCACCAAAGGATTTGCCGCGTAAAACCAACCGCTCACAGTGATCGCCGGTATTTGGATCTCGACGTTCGATAGTACGGGCGATCGAAAACAGGACTTTACTGGCGTGGTCGAGATCCTCGTTGAGCCGTTTCTGCCGAATCAGGGACTTGACGCGGGCAGATAGTTCAAGCTGATCAAACGGTTTAGAAAGAAAATCATCTCCTCCAACTTCAATGCCGTGGAGCCGGGCCCGGCGATCGTTCAAAGCCGTCACGAACACGATCGGAATTAAGCGCGTATGGTCTTCCTGCTTCAAACGGCGGCACACTTCGTAGCCATCCATCCCTGGCATCATCACGTCCAGCAAGATGAGATCCGGATCGGCTTCGTTCACGCAGTTCAGGGCAGCCTGTCCATCTTCCGCCTCTAATACTTCGTATCCTTCGACAGACAAAAGGGCAACCGCAGTCATCCGGCTAGAAGGATGATCATCGACTACTAAAATTTTCGGCTTTTCAGAGTCGTATTCGTTCACAGGAGTTCTCTTATACGAATCCGCAGAAACACTTAGCTTGGAACATAACGGCGTAGCTTGCAGCATAATGGCTATACAATCCTTCCCGATTGCTCTGGTGTCGGGCCAGTTCACCTCTGTGGGGAAGAGCGTTTAGGCAAGTTCCTCATCCATCAACAAGAGAAGACAACTACCAGTATGTGCAATTGCAGGGAGGCAAGGATCAGGTTTTTTACGGAGATTTACTCCATTTTTATCTCACCAGATTGCTGCCTCATGAAAACTCATGAACTTCGTAATGTTTCAATATTGATTTTCTCCACTTGATTTTCCGAATTTGAGGTTACGATTCAGTTTGGGTGTTCTACTTTTTGTGCTACTTCGTAGAGAATAAATAGTACTGATTGTCGTTCGTATTCGTTTGCAAGGGAAAAGTAACCCTATGAATCAACCAAACCTGGAGGATCCCTCCAGCGAGAACCAGCGAAGTTCCGTTGTTTCAGCGGCAGAGCTGTTTGAATATCTCAATGATGACCGAGTGGTGATTATCGATTGCCGATTTGACCTGGCGCAGCCCCAGCTTGGGCGATGGCACTATCAAACCAGCCACATTCCGGGAGCTTTTTATTTAGACCTGAATCAGGATCTGTCGGGCCCAGTTCAACGGCATGGGGGACGACATCCTTTACCGGAGCCTGAGCAACTCGCTGCCAAGCTGGAAACGATCGGGGTACGGTCGGGAAATGGACAATCGGCAACGTGGGTCATTGCCTATGATGATTCTCGCTTTGCCTTTGCAGCGCGTTTATGGTGGTTGCTGAGATTTTTAGGGCACGATCGAGTGGCTGTATTAGATGGGGGCTTTGCGGGATGGCAAGCGGCAGGCTATCCAGTCACATCTGAGGCTTCCCATCCTAAAACCAACCCTGGCACATTTGTTCCCCGGATACAGTCTAACTGGGTTGTAGATCGGGAAACTGTGAAAACCCAGAAGGACAAACTAGAAATTGCCCTGATCGATTCACGAGAAGCTGAGCGATATCGTGGGGAACGGGAACCCATTGACCCTGTTGCAGGTCACATTTCAGGAGCAATGAACTATCCCTGGACAGAAGTGACAAATTCCCAGGGCTATCTTTGTCCCTCCTCTGTTCAAAAACAACGATGGGCAAGTTTAGCGGGAATCCAGGAAATTATTGTTTACTGTGGTTCTGGTGTAACTGCTTGCGTTAACCTTTTATCTTTGGAGATGGCTGGACAGAACGGCAAGCTTTATGCTGGAAGTTGGAGCGACTGGTGTTCCTACCTCTAGGCAGATGCAAAGTCCGGATGGGCAGTGGTAAATTTATCTATAATATTTAGGATAAATTAAACGCTTATCTGCTTTTAGAGTCGCTAAATCCAGCTGACTCAATCAAATGCTAAAGGGACAAAAATGCAATGTAGCGATAGGTTTAAACTCGTATTTGCAATGATAGAAGAGGGTGGGTCTTTGTATCCAAATGCTCAGTCATAGTCTGCTGCTTTGGTATAAATTTGGTGAGCTACAGTATGATTGAATTTACGCTTAAACATTTGATCTGCTAGAGCGATTAGCTTCACCCTTATTCAACTTGATTGAATAAAACTGCCCTGATGATTGTGAGAATACGTTGATCATTGATATTGATCATTGCGTTTGTCTGTCTCTTTGACAGCCTGGTAGGCTGTACTCTACCAAAAGGCTGAATTATCTAGCTATTGTTCAGTGCTATGTTTTTTGTAGTGCTTTCAATGGCTAGGGTGATAGATGATGAAGCTAACGGCGAGGCTTGTTGGGCTAAGTCAAACTGGCGATGTTGTCTGTCGGCTAAGAATCTCTAAGCTTATCTTGAGCACAAGCGTATCTTGAGCGCAAATTAGCGGTGAGGAAACTGTCAGGATTGAGTGAATTAATGGACTTCTCTGCCAGAAAACTTAGGTTATTTTCTATGTCGTCTGTTATGAACCGTCTCTCCATATTTATAGACGGGAACAATATGTTCTACGCTCAGCAGAAGAATGGCTGGTTTTTCGATCCAAGGCGAGTATTAGAATATTTCACCCATGATCCAGAAGTGATGCTGATCAACGCTTTTTGGTATACGGGGTTGAAAGATCATCAAGATCAGCGTGGCTTTAGAGACGCACTTATTAGCTTGGGTTATACCGTCCGAGTTAAAGTGCTCAAGGAATACTACGATGACAACTCAGGTCGGATTTCTCAGAAGGCAAATTTGGACATAGAAATTGTTGTAGATATGTTCAATACGGTTGATCAGTACGATCGCGTCATTTTGTTCAGCGGTGATGGAGATTTTGAGCGGGCGATCGAGCTACTGCGCTCTAAAAATACTCACATTACGGTTGTTTCCACAGAGGGCATGATCGCGCGAGAACTGCGGAATGCAACCGATCGCTACATCGATCTAAACGATTTACGTCCATATATTGAGAAAACAGATGGCTGAATATTTGTGCTGATATTCCATATGTCAAAAAACAGCCAAAGAAAATCGGCCAAACTACCTCTCTTCTCTCTAGAAATATGTGAAAGTGTAAAAAGCTCACTATTCTGGAGAGAAATGCCTTTTGGAGTTAGTATGACTAGCACTCATCCCTTCCAGCCACATCAGGAACCATCCCCATCGTCATCGCTCACGATCGCCGTTATTGGAGATGTTCATGATCTTTGGGAAGCAGAGGATGAAGTAGCTCTAAAACAGTTGGGAGTTGATTTAGCCCTGTTTGTCGGAGATTTTGGGAATGAGTCCGTTGAAGTGGTGCGACTGATTGCCGCCCTGTCCCTACCCAAAGCGGTCATCCTGGGAAATCATGATGCCTGGTATAGTGCAACTGACTGGGGACAGAAGAAATGTCCCTACGATCGCCAGACTGAGGATTGGGTACAGCAACAGCTCGATCTGTTGGGGGAAGCACACGTTGGTTATGGGAGCCTGGACTTTCCAGAATTCCAGCTTTCCGTGGTGGGGGGTCGCCCCTTTAGCTGGGGCGGGTCTCAGTGGAAAAATCAGACTTTTTATGAATCTCGCTATGGAGTCCGCAATTTCGAGGAATCGACTCAGCAGATTGTCCAGGCGAGTCAACGTACGGCCTATGACCATGTAATTTTTGTTGGGCACTGTGGCCCCAAGGGATTAGGGGAAGCTGCTGAAGATCCATGTGGTAAGGATTGGCAGCCGATCGGTGGAGATCATGGCGATCCGGATTTGTCAACCGCAATCCATCAAACTCGTGCTTCTGGTAAAACAATTCCGCTAGTCACCTTTGGCCATATGCACCACCAATTGCGGCACACCAAGGAGCAACTTCGCAAAATGGTTGCGGTTGACCCTCACGGTACGGTGCATTTGAATGCCGCCAGTGTTCCTCGCATCAAAACCACTGCGGCTGGACGAATTCGCAACTTTTCCCTGGTGACACTAGAGTCGGGCATCGTTTCTAAGGCTTCCCTAGTGTGGCTTGATCCAGCGTTCAAGATTTGTTCTGAGCAGGTGCTCTATGAACTGCCGTGCCTGGTCGAGCCGTCGCTCGGTCGCTAAGGATCATGGATTAAACAACCTGTACAGTACTCTACCTTCCTGACTGGGCAAGCAAGATGCCCACCCCACAAGAATTCCAGGTGATTAAATTTGCGTTCCCCAGGGTGATTAAATCCATAACTCGGCACTGACTGGCTTGTGGTTCAAAACACCCTGATATAGCTGACCAGGTAGGCTGCAAACACTCCGCCAATAAAGCCGAACAAATGCCCTTCCCAGGAGATATCGGGTCGAGTAGGCAGAATCCCGATAATGTACCTGCCGTAGAGCAGAAACGTGACGATCCCCAAGGCCATTGCCAGGATGTTCCGCGAAACCAATCCATAGACCAGCAAAAAGCCAATATAGCCATAGATCACACCACTGGCTCCAATATGTGGGCTTCCCTCCCGCCCAAATAGCCATGTTCCTAAACCACTAAACAGGGCTGAAATGACTGAAACGACATAAAACAGCCGGAGTCCTTGCACAGCAATGAACAGTCCCAGAATCACAAAGAATACCGTGTTGCTAATAATGTGGGAGTTGTCCGGTTGCCCATTTTTAAAGCGGACACTGTGGAGAAATGGGGCGCAGACAACTCCAAATAGCCCGGTAATCTCCCTGGGTCGAATGCCGAATGCCCAGCTAAACGCACCTCTACCAAGGCCCCAATCCACAATATGAACCGCCCAAGCGAACAAGATTAGCTCCCCGACGGCTCGCCCCTGCTCTTCCAGGTTAAAGTTCTCTGCCGCTAAATAGAGTCTCAGGGCATTGAGAGGGCCAGGGTAAAACAACGGCTCCGAATAGAATGATATTGCCATAAACAGCTTTAGGATAGGCGAAAATCTTGAAAGACTACAGGAGGATGCTTTAAAGAGTCTTGCTGTTGGTAGTAAAACGATTTAGATCCCCCTAAATCCCCCTTCAAAAGGGGGACTTCCGATCCGGTTCTCCCGTTTTTAAGGGGAGGTAGGGAGGATCAACGTACCTAAAGTCACAACAGACCACTTTTTAAACATCCTGTGAGCACATTGGACACTGCACACAGCAAAAAGCTCATTCATTCTATTCTGCTTGCCCCAGAGAAAAATTTATTTTCTTTAAGATTTTGGCTCAACTCAGTCTCGAATAGTAGCCACAAAAAATAAGTCAAACAAAAAATTGAGCCAGCAATGAACTAGCTCAATTTCAGGGATTATTTAGTTGTAATGTTTGTTGACCCGACAGTAGCATCCCAAAAAAGAGTTTTTTAAACTAAATTCAGTAGGTGTGTCACCCGCTCCTTGGGCGGTGTGGACTTGCTGCTGGCTGCAACGACCGTTGTTAAGTTGGGCATCTCTTGACGGCAATGAAGGCAGAACCAGTAAACTTGCCCATGCCGGGCATGACGTAATAGTTGTTCAGAACAGCAAGGACATTCGTTGAGGGTTTTCATAAGTTTCTTTAAATTAAATGACTAAACACTGAACTGTATTGAAAAGCACGAACTTGAATTACTGTTTCTTACCCTTATATTGCTCATAATGACAAATCGTGATTGGAATTTCAACTGACCCAATGGCTGATTTTAGTGTGTAGAATTGCTCAAATTACCGACTCAAACCAAACGCATCCACTCTTGTATTTTTATTAATTTTTTGTGAGCGCGTCTGCTTCAAATCAGTCAAAGAGTTCATTGAAAACGATTGACTTACAAAGCTTTTCCAATCCAGATATCGGCAATTCACTTAGTGTAAGAATTGATCCCCATAGGGAGAAAATCAATTCTTATGTCCTTCAAGAAACAGAAGTTTTCCTTAAATTAATCAATCAATACTCGCCTCTCGTTTCGCGTCAACCCAGAGATAGATTTTTGGTATTGTTCACTACACTTGTATGTTTACCTGAATTGCCGGTAATTTACTGTAGCGATCGCCGCATTTCGATGTGTAAAATCCCGGCTTCATCAAAGGGTTCACCATAGGGAACAAATCCCAACTTTTCGTAGAACGCTTTGACCTGCATTTGCGCATTCAGCTTGATTTCAGGGATCGCCTGCTGATCCAGATAGTCCACCGCAGTAGTCATCAGCATTTTTCCCAAACCCCGGCCTCGATGGACAGACAGGACAGCCACCCGTTCAATTTTGGCCAGGCGATCGGTTAGCATGCGAATTCTAGTGGTGCCAACCGCCTGATCTGCCTGATAGGCGACAACATGCATCGACGCTTCATCCAACCCATCAAAATCAATGTCCAGGGCAACGCCCTGTTCTACATGAAAAACCTGATAGCGAATCGATCGAATGGCAGATTGTGCTGCCGCAAATGGGACAACCTGCAATATAAGATTACTGATAGTTTGATTACTTTCTGCGTGAGTCATTTCGCTGAGTTTTAGTAGCAATTCAATCAAGGCTTACCCGGTAGTTCAAGAGGTTGTTAGAATGCAAAATCCTGCATGACTGAAGGTAGAATTTAAAACTAATCATTGGTTGACGATCAATCCTCATTGACGGACAAAACTATCTACGGCTGCATGCCAAATTTACATTTACATGACAAAATTTACATGACAAATTCTGCCTGCCAGGCAAAATACCTGCGTTACAGGAATCGATCGATTGGTATCCATGGGATGCTCCCACCCTCCCCAGCCGACACCTGCATTGAGAGAGGGCTGGCCCCACCTCAGGTGAAATCGGGGAGCGAAGTTTTCTCCCCAAGGCAGAATCCTTAATCAGTCAGTCCGTAACCCGCCCTGAACGCCAATACCCTATCAAACACAGGCAAAATGCACTGTGATCTAGAATGCTTTTGCAAACAGCCCCTAATGTCAGTTTGGTTAACTTTTCAGGGGTTCCAAAAGGAGATAGGAGCAGGAGGCAATGGGGGAAGCAGATTCCTGCCGCAAAGTCCTAGATCACTGATTGAGCCCAAGATTCGCAACCTGCTTGAGCATTGGCTGAAACTGCGATCGTCACTGAAAATCAGACTGACAGGTCGATAGAATACGCAAATCATTCTCTGAAGGATTCTCAATCTGATGAAAACCTTCTAGTCCAACCGGGGTCACCTCCGCTTCTGTTGCCGCTAGGGTATCGGTGGGTTCCAGGGCAACGGCATAGGGATGGGATGTCTGCTCGTAGCTATCAATCACCGTGAGGGCCATTCGGTCTACCTGGAAGTCGCCATAGAAGCAATCAAAGGAAGACCTGGGCATATAAAAAGCACCAACGACTTCACCCTGCGTTACCTCAAAGATCATGTAGGCAGAACCAATCTGATCGCGCTCGGGAGATTGACCGTAAAGATACACACCATCTTCAAACGGCTGGGAACGGGTTGCCTGCTGAGAAGGCGTTATTTGGGCGGAGTGGAACTGCGTATGGTTGATTTCAGCCACTGCGGCGGTTGGGGCGATCGACGGCTGAGATCCTGAAGGTGAGGCGAGATGCAGCATCAGATGGTCTGGAACTTCAAAACTATGGGCAGACGAAATTCCATTGACCAGTAGGGTTGAGAGGGGGAGTCCTGCTAATAATGTACTTCCAACAGTTGGGCCAATTAACCGTAAGACTTTCTTAATCAAATCAGTTGAGGATGATACACCAAACAAAGAATTAAACACCGCAGATAATCCTCTCGCAAAACAAAATTCTTAAGCACAGTTTTCAAAATCTAAAAACAGGATTAAAACAGAAAGCGAATTTCTGAAAAATCAAATTAGAGGATAAATTAAGGAAAAATTGAACCTATTTCCACTCTAACGGAGAGATTGCCTCCTCCCCGTTTGCTACAGCAAAGACTTTACAAAGGTTGCAATACTTCTTTGTGAAGTTTATTTATTTTTTCTACTAATTAATTGTTTCGATCGAGGTAAAACGATTGTGGGGCAAAGGAAACTCCAGATCAGTTCATGCCAGTCCAGGGTTTGGCTTAAGTCATGAATTAATCACTTGAACAATCTCATTGCTCAGGTAGCGAAAACAGGTTCACTGTAAAAAATTGCAGTTCTTAGCGATCTTGCCTTAACTGGAACGCATCAAACTGAATTACTTCCGAATCGGGCGATCGGGTGTCAAACCGATAGCTACTCACGGTGCCTGTTGTGGTGTCCAAAATGCTGAAGACCGTAATATCGTTGCTGGCGATGTAGGGTTGGGGGTGGCCCTGTTCATTGAATAATGGACTGAGAATCGGCACGATCGGTTCCAACCCATTGGGATCACCCATGGCAGCATAGGTTTCCTGAAAGCCGATTGGAATCGATCGACGCTGGTGGTTAGAAAAAGTGTAGGCTCCGTAGGTGTTGCCGACGTTGGAGGTTTCCAAAAAGTGCATTCCCGTGGGACTGATGAAGCGGTTCCAGAGATGGGAATGGCCATAGAACACCAGTTGGACTCCGGCAGATTCCAGGAGCGGCACCACATCTCGAAGCAGGTAATCGGACTCCAGGGGATATTCGTAGCGCACTGAGAGAATTTGCGCCTCTGCATCAGGCTCCTGGGTTGAAAATCGATCGACAATTTGCACCGGATCAGTATAGGCAGGGACGATATTATCCCCCAGGGAATGGGGAGGATGGTGGAACATGACAATCCTATACTTCGCCTGCTGAAATTCTGGACGGTTCAATTCTGCCTGCAACCACTCATACTGGGGACTGCCAGGGGCGATCGACTCGAAAATATGCTGACCATAGCCCCAACTCATCGGATCATTTAAGTCCTCATCCCGTTCCCGGTAGCGACCTTTGGCGGAGGGAGCTAGATTAGGCGTTCGCCAAATATTGGTGACAAAGAGAGAAATCAGTCGAATCTCTCCAAAGGTCACAGCATAGTATTTTTTTCCGCCTGGGCTGTCCGTTGGTAAAGCAAAAATTTCTTCGTAGGTATCGGTATTGAACGTCCGCTCCTTCAGCCACCATTGCCGAAATTCCGCTGTATCCTCCTCTGCTCCAAGCTGGGATGCCATTTCTGCATAGGCTTGCTCTGCCACCGATCGCGGTAAGGGATTGTTAAATTGTTCGCCCAAAGGCTTTTCCATTGAAAACTGGCCCATCACCTCATGGTTGCCGATCGCCGGAAATAAAGGAGCTGACTGAATCGGGCCCCACCGCTATAGACAGTCGTTGTTCCCTCGCGCTCTAATTCGTAGGTGGCCCGTCCCTGTAAACAAGGAAAAAAGGCATTACCCCGCCGATCGTCAAACCACTCTGAGGCGCGATCGGGTATATCCACCAGGTCTCCCGCCATCAAAACCGCATCGACAGACCCAACGGTTTCAACCACTTTCTGAAGATTGGCGGCCGTCATTCCCTTAAGCTGATGATCCGAGGTCAACAGAATTCTCAGGGGAGTTTGGGGGGGAGGAGCAGGTGCTAAGGTAAACCGATCGCTGGTGACGATTTGCCGATCTTCTCGCCGACTACTGACTCGATAGGGCAGGCGAACCCCCGGAGCCAGTCCAGAAATTTCTGCCTCATGTCGCCAGAGGTTGCGATAGGTGGGTTTGGCATAAACTGAACCATCCCCTGCCTGTTCCCCCACATGGGATTCTTGATCTTCTCGCACCCGGCTGAGTTGGGTCGTATCCGCCTGAATCGTTCGTTCCAGCCGATCGCCATATTCAACAATATGCCGGGAACCCGCAAACTCTGTAAACCAGACCACTCGCACCGAATTTTCAGTTGGCAACTGGAGGAATGGATCAGTCAGCAGCCGGGGTTGCATAGAAAACGCTGGAGAAAAGAAGGTTGGAAATAGCCATTGCAACAGCAAGACGATACAGGTTAACCCCATCAGAAAGCCGATCGCCGTGAGGACAGCGCGACCGTTGGAATGTCGGGGTAGGGTAGGAGGGCGCGATCGACGAGACGTAGGAATACCTGGCATAACATCGATCAAATTCTACCGATAATTTATAAATTCATCCCCAGGATTCATCCCCTGTACCCTGGCTCTACTGGCCCTACTCCACCACAGCTCAGTAATCTCTCGGTTAAGAATTGCCGGACTCCTCTGCTAATTTACGAAAACTTCATATTTGCTGGGTTGCAGGGGGGAAAATTGGTAAAGAAAAGGTGAAGCTCCTCAAGAATCATTTCGTTCAATCCGGTACATGAGATTTGATAGGTAGGAATTAAAGTGGTGACAGTCAACTCAATGGCACTTAAGGTTGCATATCTCGTTAACCAATATCCCAAGGTTAGCCATAGTTTTGTCCGTCGGGAAATTCAGGCCCTGGAAGCCATTGGTGTTTCAGTATCACGCTTCTCGATTCGATCGCTGGCGGATGAGTTAGTGGATGATGCCGACAAGCAAGAATTGGAGAAGACCCGATTTTTGCTGAGCAATGGAGTCCTCTTCCTGCTGGTGAACTTGCTGCGGGTCGGGTTCAGCCGCCCAGGACGGTTTTTAAAGGCTCTGAAGCTGGTCTGGCAGATGGGATGGGCTTCGGAGCGAGGTATCGTTTATCACCTGGCCTATCTAGCTGAAGCCTGCATTCTGCTGGGTTGGCTCCTGGAAGCGGAGGTGGTTCATCTGCACGCTCACTTTGGCACGAACTCTGCCACCGTTGCCCTGTTGTGTCGGGTGCTGGGGGGACCGCCCTATAGCTTTACCGTTCATGGCCCGGAAGAGTTTGATAAGGTACAGGCGATCGCGCTACCCGAAAAAATTAAGCAGGCTGCCTTCGTCGTAGCGATCAGTGCCTTTGGTCGCAGTCAACTATATCGATGGTGTCCCTTTACAGAATGGTCGAAAATCCATCTGGTTCGCTGTGGAGTTGATCAGTCCTTTTTAAACCAGCCGCCTGTTCCCATTCCAGAAGCCCCTCACTTAGTTTGCGTCGGTCGCCTATGTGAAGATAAGGGACAATTGCTCTTAATTCATGCAGTCCAACAGCTTGCAGCGGAGGGCATTGACTTTAAGCTGACGCTGGTGGGTGATGGGTCACTCCGTTCAGAAATTGAGTCCTGGATTGCCACCTACGGGTTGGAACAGCAGGTTGAGATTACAGGCTGGGCCAGCAGTGAAACAGTCCGACAATGTGTTCTGGACTCTCGCGCCCTGATTCTGCCAAGTTTCGCAGAAGGATTACCCGTGGTGATTATGGAAGCCCTGGCATTGGGTCGTCCGGTGATCAGCACAACGATCGCAGGCATTCCTGAACTGGTACAGCCGGGACAGTCGGGTTGGTTGGTGCCTCCCAGTTCCATTGATGCCCTGACCCAGGTGATGCGAGAAGCGTTACAAGCACCTGTTACAGATTTAGAACAAATGGGACGGGCTGGGGCTGAACGAGTTGCGTATCAGCACAATGTGAAAACCGAAGCAGAGAAATTAGCCGACCTTTTCCAATTGAGCGATCGATCAGTATCCAGTCTGTCCCATTCTCCGGCCAATCTACTTTCCACTCAAACCTCTCAATAGCCTGAGGTGAAACTCCTGAGGTGAATGTCACAGAGCCGTTTCGCAGGTTGCATTTACTATGGTAAGACTCAAACTTCAAATTTCTGGACGAATCCAGGTTCTGCTCCATTCAGCCTCTACCATTCGGGGATGATGTGCCATGAAGATTACATTTGTAATGGCAGGGGGATTCAACCTGACTGGGGGAGAACGGGTTATTGCAGCCTATGCAAAGCATTTAATCCAACGGGGACATGAAGTGTTAGCGGTGTCCTGCCCCTCACCGCCGATTCGCTGGCGAGAACAATTTCGATCGCTCAGAAAAGGTAGAGGCTGGATTCCGGATAACTCCAATGAACCTTCCCACATTCGCCATGCCGGAGTGCCTCACAAGCTGTTGAAGGCCCATCGCCCTGTTGTCGATGCAGATCTCCCGGATGCAGACGTGGTGATTGCCACCTGGTGGGAAACGGCAGAATGGGTGATGAACCTATCCCCAAACAAGGGGACAAAGGTTTATTTTGTGCAGCACCACGAAGTTTTTGATTATCTCCCTAAAGCAAGGGTAGAAGCAACCTACAGGTTCCCACTGCACAAAATTGTGGTGGCAAGATGGCTGGCAGCCCTAATGAAGGAACGGTATGGCGATGCCGATGTATCACTCGTACCTAATAGTGTTGATACGGCTGTGTTCCATCAACCCAGCCGGAGTAAGCAATCTCAGCCCACGGTGGGAGTAATCTATTCGACTGACTATTGGAAAGGCTGTGATGTCTGTCTCAAAGCTTTCTCGATCGCCGCTCAAACTATTCCTAATCTGCGCCTGATTTCCTTCGGGGGAGATCGTCTATCGCCAGAACTACCCTTGCCAGCGGATGCCACGTTTGTTTATCGCCCTTCCCAACAGGAGTTAAAGTACCTGTATGGAGCTTGCGATGTCTGGCTCTTTGGCAGCCGATCGGAAGGATTTGGCTTGCCGATCCTGGAGGCGATGGCCTGTCGAACACCAGTGATTGGAGTCCCCACCGGAGCAGTTTTGGATCTCTTACCGGAAGGGGGCGGTATCGTAGTTAAATCAGATGACCCAGAAGCAATGGCGCGATCGATTGAGATAATTTGCAACCTGTCCAATGCCGAATGGCAGCACCGTTCTGAACAGGCCTACACCAAAGCCACTCAATACTCCTGGGAAGATGCCACCGATCGGTTTGAGGCAGCGTTACTGAGGGCGATCGATCGGCCGGAACAGCAGAAAGTGGCAGAGGCACCAAAGGTTGCCGGACTTAACGTGCTCAATTCATCATTGGGCAACTCTCAGCCCTACTGATGAAATCCGGGATGAAATAGATGAAATAACGGTCAGATCTCAGGGGCACTCTAGCAAAGTTTCTATAAAGCCAGCAGATTTCACCGACACGGGAAGAACTGATTTGATATCTTGATACAGAATCATAATGCTCCCTGGCGCGTCGATTGGGCTGATGAGCAGATTCACTGACTGTATTAAGTAGTCAGTATGCTTAAGCAGTAAATAGAAGTGGAGAGTAATCGATGGGTTTTACATTCACTGGCAATCCGTTTCCCAATGTGGCAATCACAACACCGCTTGTGATGTTCCTCTGGATTCCAGTGGTGATTTACCTGTTTTCCCGTTTTCCAGCTCGAAAAGCGGTAGTGATCAGCTTCCTGGTAGCGTGGCTTTTTCTGCCACAGGCCGTGCTGGAGTTACCTGGCATTCCCAACTACACCAAAACCTCAGCCACCTGCTACGGCATTCTCCTGGCCACCATCATCTATGATGTAGGACGGTTTAGCACCTTTCGATTTAGCCTGCTCGATCTTCCGATGGCAATCTGGTGCTTATGCCCGTTCGTTTCGTCTATCTCCAATGATCTGGGGGCATACGATGGCGTATCGGCCACGATGAACCAGGTGATGACCTGGGGCATTCCTTACTTTCTCGGACGAATTTACATTAACAGCTTGGACGGGTTTCGCTTGCTCGCTACCGGCATCTTTATGGGAGGACTGGTCTACATTCCGTTCTGTCTCATCGAAAACCGCTTCAGTCCTCAGTTGCACCGGATTGTTTATGGCGACCACGCATTTTTAGATTTTGGTCAATCCATCCGTCTGGGAGGGTTTAGACCGACGGTATTTATGCATCATGGATTAGCCGTAGGAGCATTCATGATGGTTGCAACCCTCTCAGGCATTTGGCTCTGGCGGGCCGGAACCCTCAAACGGCTCTGGGATATTCCCGTGAAATGGCTGGTATGGGCTTTGTTTATCACCTTCATTCTGGTGCGATCGACGGGTGCCTATGGGCTGCTGGCATTCGGGGTCGGAATTATGATCGTGGGACGACGGTTTCGGAGTGCTCTACCCATTTTCCTCCTGATTCTAGGCATTTTCGCCTACTTGTACGTCAATACCTTTACTGAAAGCTACGTTACCGATCAGATTCTCGACAACCTAGGGGGTGTTTTCCCGGAAGATCGGCTGCAATCCCTGGAATTCCGTTTCTTTAATGAAGAACTCCTGGCTCAGAGGGCACAACAGCGATTTTGGTTTGGATGGGGCGGTTTTGGCCGAGCACTGGTTCAGATTGATCCATTAAATCCCTGGTCTGGCATCACCGTGCAGGATAGTCTATGGATTATTGCCTTCGGACATCACGGCATTGTGGGGCTAACGAGCCTCTTTGTCTCCATGTTGCTTCCCGTGATCGTACTCTTCTGGTCGCGTTATCCGGCCAGACAGTGGTTCAACCCTCAAGTTGCTCCGGCGATCGTCCTGGCGGTGGGTGTTGTCCTGTACATGGTTGACTGTATTTTGAATGCTATGATCAATCCGCTCTATATTCTTGCCGTCGGAGGTATTGCGGGATTGGTGTTAAAGCCCAAGGAAAAATTGCGGAAAGCCAAACCTCGTATGGTCATGGTGGAGCAAGAGGCTTATCCTGCCATCAAGTCATCTGGATACAGGGGACTTTAGCATACCTCTGGAAAACCTAGTAAACGCAGGCGTGAATTTAGCAACCGTAGGGCGGGCATCTTGCCCGCGCAGGCTAGAAGCCTGCACTACGAAAGGTAGGTGTATTGCTGCCGAGGTCTACTAGCTTGGGAAAAGCCAAACTTAAGGTAACCCAAACCGCAGGAGCAGGGAAGCAACTGAACCTAAAACATTGAGAACCTGTATCCCAATCCCATTACCACCGCGCATGGCTGCCTGCTGTTTCTCCGTCGCTTCTTGAAAAGCGTGGATGCCGCTGACCACCTGAGTGGCTGCCTGTAGTCCTACCTCATGGCCTTGCTGGGAGTAAAGTTGTTCTGCCCATTGGGCATCTTCCAGCGCTCCCACCGGATCACCTGAATGAAAGCGCGAAATGCTGCGAGCCAGGTAAGCATGGGCAAAGGTTGGTTCCTGGGCCACTGCCTGACTGTAGTGATAAATTGCGCCTCGATAATTGCCGCGTTCTGCTTCCGCTAATCCCAGCCGATAGATCATTTCAGTGGTTGTAACCTCTGTCGGTAAGCCGATCGCCCCCAGAAAATTCGCACTCTCAATATTGGCGTTTTGTAGATTGGCTCCCGTGAGAATAGCCCCTCGCAGATCGGCCCCTCGCAGATCGGCTCCACTCAGATCGGCACCGGTCAAATTGGCATTAAATAAATTCGCTCCCGCCAGATTAGTCCGACTCAGGTTGGCTCCCGATAAATTAGCGCGACTGAGGTTAGATTGACTCAGGTTGGCTCCGTTGAGGTCAACATTGGATAGGTTGGAGTAAACTAATCCTGCGCGACTGAGGTTACATTCAGGACATTCTCGCGTACTGAGAAGCCGTTGCATCTGTTCGAGGCTCTCAGCATGGACAGGGGCAGTCCATCCGAGCAGCAGCAGGGTCAAAACGGGAACGGTGTAGCGTTTCATGGCTAGGGGGAGGGGTGCAAACGAAGGTTTCACTAATTCACTAATCTGTGGGCTAAAATCTGCAGACTCAAATCTGTAGACTAATTTTCTCTGGACTTAATTTTCTCTATGATGCCCGAAAATCTCGATTCTGAGTCATATGTTATTTGTTACAGCCGATTGCCCTCCTTCTAGATTTTTTATCGCCTTGATGGTGCCACCAGATGTGCAGGAGTATGCTCAGCAGGTGATCGCAGAACTGAAGGCGGATTACCAGACGGACACAGCAAAGGTTTCGCCTCACATCACCCTTCAGGCTCCGTTTCTCTGGCAGCCGGAGCAGTTACCAGAACTAGAGTCCTGTATTCGCGCCATTGCTCAGGTTCACTCAGAAATTCCGATCGCTGTGTCAAACTTTGGGGCCTTTGCGCCACGAGTGTTGTATCTGGATGTTCACAAAACCGCCGAGCTTTTAGCCCTACAGTCCCGCTTGGCAGAGCACCTGGAGGCAACGTTGGGAATTGTTGACCTGAAGGCCAAAACCCGTTCCTTTTCGCCCCACATCACGGTGGCTTCCCGAAACCTGAAGCGAAAAACCTTTCAGCAAGCTTGGGCCAGGCTTCAAGAGCGGCAAGTTGAATTTAATTTCATCTGCGATCGCCTCACCCTACTCCGTCACGATGGGGCACGCTGGCAAACCGCAACGGAATTCCCTTTTGTTAAGATTTTATGACTAAACCGGGTTTCGATTGACAGAAACCAGAAAAACGGTAACAATAGATACAGAAATCAAATCGTTCATCCTTCAAGGCGTTGATAAAGCACGATAAGCACGATATCGAGTGCAAGGTTATTAAACAAAAGCTTGGCATCGTATCAGTGAGTTAGCCTGATGGACGGAAGTAGGGAAAAACCCGAAGGAACGCGCCCCTCAAGTCCATTCAACCAAGAGAGGCGAAACCTATGAAACTGACCTATCGCGGCAAGAGCTACGACTACAACCCACCAGAAGTTGAATACGGTGATCTGAACCAATCGGGTAAGTATCGAGGACTGGATGTACGATTCCGCAACCCCAAGCGTCCTCTGGTACTGCAACCCACCCTTGATTTGTTGTATCGCGGCGTTGCTTACAAGAATAATGAGGTTGAAGAATCTCCAGCAAGCGTTCCCGTAGAAGCAGAAGTCACTAAGGCTCCAACCTTGTCTGTACAGGATCGGGCTCGGATGCTGATGATGTCCCATCATCGACGGGTGAAGCATCGTCAACAAGCTATGTTGAGCCGCCTGGATGTGCAAGTTGGTCTTCCTTCTGGAGAGGCATCCCAGTTTTGGAATCATGTTCAGGGTAAGGTGCATCCATCCTTTGGAGACACTTACGATCGCAGTCAAGCATCTTTGAGTTAGTTGCGATGACTGGCAGGATCGAGCACCAAACATCCTGTTCTTAAGTTAGCTGGTTGAGGGCACCCCTAGATGGGGTGCTTTTCTTTGGCTAGTTGGTTTTGGCTAGTTGGGTTTAGCCAGAACCAAACCCTAATGGACAGATTCGTAATTGACGATCCGCGCAAAATCCTTGGGATTCAAGCTGGCTCCCCCCACCAAGGCTCCATCAATTTCTGGTTGCGCCATGATCTCATCGATATTGCCTGGTTTGACGGAGCCACCGTATTGGATCGTGACGTTGGGGTTATCCAGCCGACTGCGAATGATACCGATAATGCGGTTGGCTTCATCGGCATCACAGGTATCGCCTGTACCGATCGCCCAGATTGGTTCGTAAGCAATCACCAGTTGTGCTTGATCAACATTCACCAGTCCCTTTTCAAGCTGACTGATGATCCATGCCTCTGTTTCCCCTGCATCTCGCTGCTGCTTGGTTTCACCCACACACAAAATGGGAATCAGCCCGTGGGACTGGGCCGCTTTCAACCGCAGATTGACCGTTTCATCCGTTTCACCAAAGTACTGCCTGCGTTCGCTGTGTCCGACCACTACATAGCGCACGCCAATTTCAGCCAGCATGGGGGCTGAGATTTCTCCCGTATAAGCTCCCACCTCTTCCCAGTGAACATTTTGTGCCCCTACTCGAATGCGGCTACCATGCAAGTTTTTGGATAGCGTTCCTAAGGCGGTGAAGGGCGAACAAAGCACAATCTCCCGATCGTCTGGGGTATTGTCTACATAATTTAGGAACCCTCGTAGAAACTCCAGAGCTTCTGTCTGGGTTTTGTACATTTTCCAGTTACCAGCAATGATGACCTTACGCACGGGTATCTCGATATATGTCTATAGCTTTTGTTTGTTAGAACACCAAAAGATGCATCCTCTAGTCTATGGCTCAAGGGATCTATCCACAAGCGCAGATTTGAATTATTCAGCTAAATGACTTAGTTTGAGCGGGGAAACAAACAGCGTTCGATCGTTGCCATCACTGAGTAGGAAAGGGTTTTGAAGTCATATCCCCCTTCTAAGCCAAACAAAATTTTGTGAGTGAACTGGAGGCAGTAGTCGGTCAATACACCGTAGTCTTCTGGTTGCAGAGCAATATGGGCGAGGGGATCCGCTTTGGTTGCATCGTATCCAGCACTCACAATCAACAGATCGGGTTGAAACGCCTGTAAAAACGGTAACACTGCCTGCTCAAATGGCTCTCGATAATCGGTTAATACACTTCCTGCCGACATCGGAATGTTCAGCACATTGTTAAATTGCCCCCGCTCCTGAGCCGACCCTGTGCCTGGATAGTGAGGAAATTCGTGCAGGGAACAGTAGGCAATGTGGGGATTTATCTCCACGATCGCCTGCGTGCCGTTGCCATGATGCACATCCCAATCCAGAATAGCCACCCGTTGAATTTCAGGCTGCTGGAGGGCGTAGTGGGCACTGATGGCAGCATTGGAGAAGATACAGAAGCCCATTCCCCGTTCTGCTAAGGCATGATGCCCTGGAGGGCGGGTCAGGGCAAAGGCAGGTTTTCCAGTTG
This sequence comes from Egbenema bharatensis FJBBOT/2019, assembly GCF_048077055.1. Taxonomy (NCBI): domain Bacteria; kingdom Bacillati; phylum Cyanobacteriota; class Cyanophyceae; order Oculatellales; family Oculatellaceae; genus Egbenema; species Egbenema bharatensis. The sequence continues at coordinate 3,472,045 of NZ_CP182236.1, forward strand.
CGAGCACCCGATCGATTCCATCCAGCCAGGCACTCACCGCCAGTAGGGCTACATCGTAGCTGTGGAGAGAAACAATGGTATCCGGATCAATATGCCCGCCCCCCATGACTGCCAGCCGTTGCACCGCTTGAACATACTGGGGAGAATGCACAGCATGGAGAACCTGCGTCAGTCGATCGCCTTGAGCTGACACAGGCGTAGGAACCTGCCAATCTAACTGATCTGCCCAGGGAGCAGACTTGAGGGATTGAACAATGGACGATAGCCGCCCAGCATTTTCTGGGTGAAATGACCCAGTATCGTGCTCTAAGAATTCTTCGGAGTAGATGACAGGAAACATAGGAAGACAGAAGAATACGGTTCGAGGGGACTGGAAGGGGTTGGCTTGACCTGGACAACAGATCAACTCCAGAATGACCTGACGGACGACCAGATTGCAACTGCCCTGAAGACTGCCCCAGAACGATCCTAACGTCTTCAACCGTTATGAGAGCTAGCAGGGTGCTGAGGCGGCAATGGGGAAAATGCCATCTCAGGATTAGGCTGACGGGAATATCGTCCCATGAGACCGTAACTCACCAAACCTACCCATTCTCTTAACACCGTAAATGTTTTATTGGTGCGATTCAGTCCCCGTAAACCAGAACTAATGACCGGCGTAACGCTAAAACCAAAGCCGCGAAAGGTGAGAATCGATCGCATCATGTGGGGAGAGTCCGTGACCAGGAGAATCCGCTTGACTCCCTGCGGCTTCAGCAACAATGCGGTGAATTTGGCGTTTTCATAAGTCGTTCGAGAACACTCTTCTCCCTGGAGGGATTGATCAGGGATGCCCTGGCCTTGCAACGACCTGAGAATTCTAGGAGCATCGGAAATGCCACTGGCAAAAATCAGGGGAGCGCGTTCCTCTTCCCATAGTTCCCTAGCCACCGTGATCCGTGAAGGGTTATATCCATTCCCTCGGCCCAAAACGACGATCGCCTCTGCGGGCATTCCAGAATCATCAGGAATTGGGCTTTCTAAAACCCTGCCAGCAAGGTTGATAAACAGGGGGGACAACGCGAGAAGATAGCTCAGAGCTAATCCCACCACCGTGATTCGAGCCGGACGACGACCCCAGCGTTTAGGAAGCAAGCTCACCAGCACGAATAGCCCGACAAACGCCAGCATGACCTCAGAGGGCTGCGTGATCCAGCGTGAGGCAAAGCGGGTAAACGATAGCCACGATCCAGCCGTGGATTCAGGACAAGCAAGCAAGGGCAGCATAGTTCCTCCAAGATGGGTCTACCAGGGGGTCTCTACTGTTCTACAGAATTTTATTTACAAATCGTGATGATTTTATTTGGGTTGCAGTTGGCTCCTGCCCTATAAAGTAAGCCACTTCCACCCCCCTGTATTCATGATGAATCGTCTAGCTCTTCAACATCTCTTTACAGAAGATTAAAGAGTGGGTGAAGCAGGAAGGATTTGGGCGGAGTCGGTCTAATCCAGAAAAGCTGCGCCAGCGATCGTACTCAGGCACCGGGTACGGGTCAATTTTGGATTGGCATGACAGCTGTTTACTGGCAAAGCGGTGTATCCCAATTTTGATTGGCTATAGACAAATCATTCACTGGCAGGCAAGACTTCGGCTTGAACGCTCAGTCGAAACGCGGCCTGCGCTACGGAAATCGATCGATTTGCATCAATTTGCATCAATGGGATACCCCCCTGGAATCGAGCATTAGGATCAAGTATTGGATTCAGCAAGGTGGGTAAAAAAATCAATTAAAGCTAATAGTAACCTCGGCGATCGATCGACCTTTTGTAATTAGAATTTAGATTTTTATTAGTCTGGAAATCAGATAGAAAAATAGGGGTTATCCTGGGAACTATTTTGCGAGGAATTTGATTTTATTTCGATGAATCAACACGGTAGCTCAAATGCCGGTTTGGCTCAGAATTCAGCACCTCTCCAGAGTCAAAAATTGTGTTAAAATCTTAGAGTCTATCTTCTGCTTTTAACTGTAGAGTTACCAGAGAGTTCCAGGCTAGGCGCGATTAGATTTGCTGACCCGTTTCTAGTCCCGTTCTAGTCGTTAAAATGCATCAGTTCGTGGAGTTTTTATCGTATGAGTATTCCCCAGGAACGGATTGTTCCCACCGATCTGCGAAACGAAATGTCTCGCTCGTATTTAGAGTACGCCATGAGCGTCATTGTAGGTCGGGCATTACCAGATGCTAGGGATGGTCTGAAGCCTGTGCATCGCCGTATTCTTTACGCCATGCATGAATTGGGGTTGACCAGCGATCGCCCTTTTCGGAAATGTGCCCGTGTTGTCGGGGAAGTGCTTGGTAAATATCACCCCCACGGCGATACAGCCGTTTATGATGCGCTGGTGCGAATGGCGCAAGATTTTTCCATGCGGTTTCCGTTGATTAATGGACACGGTAATTTCGGCTCTATTGACAACGATCCGCCTGCCGCCATGCGATACACCGAATGTCGGCTGCAATCACTGACCAGTGCCGCCTTGCTGCGCGATATTGAATCAGAAACCGTTGACTTTACCCCCAACTTTGATGGGTCTCAGCAGGAACCATTGGTATTACCCGCACGGGTGCCGCAACTGCTGTTAAACGGTTCAGCGGGGATTGCGGTTGGGATGGCCACCAACATTCCTCCCCATAATCTGGGTGAGCTACTGGATGGTGTGGTGGCGTTGATTCACAATCCCGACATTACAGACCTTGAGCTAATGCAGCACATTCCAGGGCCAGACTTTCCTACGGGAGGTCAAATCCTGGGTACTACCGGCATTCGGGAAGCCTACACCACCGGACGCGGTTCGGTGACCATGCGGGGCGTTGCGGCGATCGAAACCATTGAACAACGGGGACGACCCGATCGAGATGCCATCATCATCACCGAATTACCCTACCAGACCAACAAAGCGGCATTGATTGAAAAGATTGCCGAAATGGTCAACGAACGGCGGCTGGAAGGGATCGCAGATATTCGAGATGAAAGCGATCGAGATGGGATGCGGATTGTAATTGAACTGCGCCGCGATGCCTATCCCCGCGTCGTTTTGAATAATCTGTATAAGCAAACGCCCCTGCAAACGAATTTTGGCGTGAATATGCTGGCTCTGGTGGAGAGTGAGCCACAACTCCTGAGTTTGAAGCAATCCTTGCAGGTCTTTTTAGACTTCCGGATTGAAACGATCACCCGGCGAACCCGCTACGAACTCCGCAAAGCTGAAGAACGAGATCACGTCTTGCAGGGCTTGTTGATTGCCCTGGCTAATCTTGATGGAATCATCAACCTGATTCGTCACGCGGCCGATACTGCGAGTGCGCGCCAAGAGTTGATTGATTCCTATGCCCTCTCCGATGTGCAGGCAGATGCCATTCTGCAAATGCAGCTCCGACGGTTAACGGCTCTGGAAGCTGAGAAGATTCAGCAGGAGCATGAAGATCTCCAACTGCGGATTGCAGACTTGCAGGATATCCTGGCGCGGCGCGAGCGAATTCTGGAGATGATTGAAACGGAGGTTGCAGAACTGAGGGCAACCCACGCCAATCCTCGCAGAACGGTGATCGAACGGGCGGATGGCGAAATCGTTGATACGGACTTAATTGCCAATGAGCAGGCCATTATCCTGTTGACGGAACAAGGCTACATCAAACGAATGCCCGTCAGCACCTTTGAGTCTCAAAGTCGGGCGACACGGGGTAAGGCTGCTGCCCGCATCAAGGAAGATGATGGCATTGAACACTTCCTCACCTGTTGCGATCACGATAGCGTTCTGTTCTTCAGCGATCGCGGCATTTCCTACTGCCTCAAGGCTTACCAGATCCCGACTGGATCGCGCACGGCCCGGGTACGCCGATCGTGCAAATGCTGCCCATCTCCCATGAGGAGAAAATCACTTCGATCGTCCCTGTCACTGAATTTTCAGATGACGAGTATCTGGTGATGCTGACGCAAAAGGGCTACATCAAGAAAACCGAGCTGTCTGCTTTCAGCAATATTCGCGCCAATGGACTGATTGCGATTTCCCTGGAGGAGGGTGATCAACTCCGCTGGGTGCGTCGGGTGCGAGCGGAGGATAGCATTATCATCGGTTCTCGCCAGGGGATGACGATTCACTTCCGCGCCAATCACGAACAACTGCGTCCCTTGGGCCGACCGACGCGAGGGGTGAAGTCGATGTCCCTTCGCAAGGGCGATGAGCTGATCAGCATGGATGTTTTGCCTAGCCAGGTGATCGCCAGCATGGCCGAAAGTGAGGAGGCTGACATCGATACGGACACCGAAGAACTGGAAGCCGATTATCGGAATCAAGGCCCCTGGGCTTTGGTAATTACGATGGGGGGATTGGGTAAGCGTGTTCCTGTTTCCCAGTTCCGCTTGCAAAAACGGGCCGGTATGGGGCTACGAGCAATCAAATTCCGTAAGAGCAATGACAAGCTGGCTGCGCTCCAGATCGTGAATGAAGCTGATGAAATCATTATGGTGACCAGTCGAGGCATCATTATTCGCCAGGCAGTGAATGCCATTTCCTGTCAATCCAGGGCAGCAACGGGTGTGCGGGTACAGCGATTGGATGATGATGATGCGATCGTTGCGGTGGCGCTGGTGCCCTCGTCTGATGGTGAAGCAGACGGAACTGAAGTAGACGGAGCTGAAGCAGGCGAAATTGAAGCAGACGGAGCTGAAGCAGACGGAGCTGAAGTAAACGGAGCTGAAGTAAACGGAGCTGAAGCAGGCGAAATCGAGGAGAATTAAAGGCGCAATTCAACCGAAAATACAGCAATGCATCTGGCAGTGGCGAACGTCGTCACTGCTTTTGTTTGAGATCGTCGGTGGGCAACTCGCTGCTCAGAAGTTCAGGAGCAGGTTCAGAACGGCGATCGGATTTAGTTTGCGAAAAAATGCGGTATGGGGTGGGGCAGGTAGTACAGTGTTGGTTCATCGACACCAGGCTGTATTCAACATTCTCAGTATGAATAGTCATCGTGATGTTAAACACTTCTAAAAAGTGAATAATCCATTGGCATTCTTCTTCCGGATATTGCTCATAGTATTTAATTAAGCTGGCAATTCTTGCTTCTAAATGAATGCGGGAATAGGGGCAAATTAAAATTAGCTTCAGGAGGACAATCACCAGGGTCAACGAATTGCCCTTCGTGAGTAGCAGGACAAACAAAGCAGCCGGTTCCTGACCATTGGCAAGGGTCAAGTAGTCAATGACTTTATTCACCGATCGGATCAGCAACGGCTGATCTAACGGATCGGCATCATGGTGGGAATAAAGTGAGGTCAGTTTTTCAGATAGCTGTTGTTTCAATTCCGTCGCAATTTCACTTTGCCCGGATGAGAAAATCAAATACTCTGGCAAGCTGTGCTTAAACTGTCTATAGGTGACATCCTGTACCTGCTTCAAAAAAATTCGAGCCAAGTTGGAATAGTTAAAAACCCCTTGCTTGGCAACAATTTTCTGAATTAACCCAAACACATCGTCTGCTAATGAGGTCGGATTTTTTCGACTGTTATTCCTGGAATGTAGCTGATCTGAATGGGCTGTATACAGAGCCAGATCAAACTTAAATCGCTCTTTCAACTGCACATATAAATTCCTGGCTGCCTGCCGTTGTTCTACAGAATTCTCTGAATTAACGTATTGAGATAGGAGCAGGTAGGGGGCGTAGCGATGGCTCCAGTGGATGGCGTTTCGATCGTCATGGCGAGCAATAAACAGTTTCAGTTCCTGAAAATCCTGACTCTGGACAAAGTTTTGCAGCCATTTCCTGAGCCGTGTCAGCGTTCGGGAACTGCTAGGTTTCTCCAGGCTTGGATCAGAGAAAAGTTCAATCAGTTGGCAAATTGCCTGATGGTTTCTAGAAATCTCCCAGTTGTTAATCAAAATATAGCAAGATCGCTTTAAGGTATTGCGAAATTCGGTCTCCTGATTTGCGAATAGAAGTTGAGAAAGGGCAGGAATGATGTCTGAACTGGCGGATTCTGTTTGGTAGATATAAATCTGCTTAAATTCCTGCAATACCTCGTGGGCTGGCCAGGTTTTGACAATTTTTAATAGAAACGAATATAGATGCTCCTGCGCCTGAACCACATCACCCCGAAGATTTTTTTGCGTGGCGATCATCCTCCGGCGTGCTGCTGTGGGTTGAACCGATCGATGAGTGGATGGATGAATAGTCATAGTGTTTTGACAAACCGGTATGGACTTGCATTGAGCCGCGCTTTGGATAGCTACAGGTCGTTTCAGGACAACTCGACCTTCTGCGCTTCCCAAAAGGCTGAAATGCAAATTCTTAAGTAATATTACGCAATTTATATCCGACGCTTTAGTTATAAATACATTTCACCCTGAAGCAGTCACCCCGATGAGCAGTCACCCCGATGAACTGAGTGATTTTCCGCAAATAACGAAGTTCCAAAGAATCAAGATCGCGGATTTATGTAAAAAATACTACCCGTATTTTACCTAGAAACCATCGAAATTGCAAAGGTTTGATCCATTGAAAATCGCTTGCCTGGATAAAAAAGACACTACGCTACTCAGTCCGGTTCAACAGCCCGGCTGAATCCGGCTAAATGGGCGCTGCTCCACATCCGCATCAAGCATCAGTGAGAAAACACCTGATCGACGTAGTATTTAATACAGGCTAGTAGCTTCGCCTTAGGGATTTGAGAAAGTGTTAATCTGACCGCCGCCGATCGTCCGTCCCGGAGCAGAGCGGGGTACGGAGAACGGGGTGGAATCGGGTCGGGTCAATTGGGGCTGCACGGTGCCGAAGGTTTCAGGCTGCACGGTTGTCGGCAGGGTAACGGGAGGAGGGAGAATTCCCGGTAAGGTTTGCGGTGCGGTGAGCATTGTGGAGGAATCACCGACACCGATGGTGGGGGGCAAAACCCTCAGGCTGGCAGGAAGGGTGTACCCCGTTGAGCCAGGAGCAGGGGAGGTTTGGGGAATATAAATCGGCTGAGGAAAAGTTTGATTCGTCGAGGGCTGCCCTGGTAAGGGTTGGGGTAAATAGGGGCGGGGCAGGTTCAGGGGAACGGTAGCGGGAGTCGGCTCGATGCTGGGTTCCGCCTGGGCAGTGGGGGAAGAGATTGACTGACTGACAGAAGGGGTTGAAGCTGAGGCATCGGAAGGAGTTGAAACTCCAGCGTGGCGATCGAGGGCGGCTTGCAGAGGGCTAACGTTCGTCCCGGAATTGGGGCTGGCTGCCCCTGAATCTGGAGTAGATGAATGTCTCCTCGTTGCTTCTGTTGGGTTCATTGCCCCGTTAGACGGACGGGAGGCAGGTGTAGGGGAATCCGCGATTTGGGCAGGAATCGGAACTGGCAAGGATGGCACAGAGAGAGGTTCGAGAAATAGCCGATTCAAAATCTCTAACTCTGCCTGAGCAGTGGGGTTAATGAGCTGAAGGCCGGCTGGATTGGTTGTCTGATCGACCTGTGGAGCGGTGGCATTATTAAACCCTGGCTGAGATTGGAGATCCTCTGGAGCGGATGGCTCCGCCACAACGGAAAAGGGATCAAGGGGAGCGGGCTGATCCGCCGGGGAAGCAGAGTCAAGGGCTTCAGGGTTCAAACTGCGATCGCGCCTCAATCCGGTAAAGCGATCGGGTTGACTCCAATGCTCTGCCAGCACAACCAAACTCATTAGCAAGAGTGCCGCCGATCCCCAAACCGAGGGTCGCCTCAAGACACTGAGCCTGGCTTTTAAGTAGCGAATTGAAACGGGAGGCAGTCTCGACGGCATTCACTCAACCCTACAGTTCTTATCCCTGATAGATATAGCTTAAGTAATTAACCTGCCCCAGTCATCCGCCAGGCTGGTAATTATTCAAATATTTATCCAGATATTTATCCAGATATTTATCCAGATGCTTATTTAGATGAACCAATCAATAACCAACCGGCTGCTGTTAACCCGAATAAGTTGGGAATCCATGCCCCCAAAACGGGTGGAATGTAACCTAGCTGGGCGATCGAACCGCTGACAATTACCAGCAAGTAGTAAGTGAAAATCATCACAATGGTAATGGCGAACCCAGTGGCTCGTCCTGTCCGCTGCAACCGGGCCCCCAGAGCGGCTCCAACTAAACCAAAGGAAATGCAAACAAACGGTAAAGCGACCTTTTGGTGAATCCGCACCTTCAATTTTTGAATCCGATCGCTTCCTCCCCCCTGGCGTAACACATTGAGATACTCCAGAGACTGAGCAATGTTCATCTCATCGTAATCCCGGCGACGAGAAGCCAGATCGAGCGGGGCACGGGGGAGCTGAAGCTGTTGTTGCTCAAACTTAACAATGTTGCGGAAACTGCCATCTGCCGACACCACATAGATTGTCCCGTCGGAAAAATCCCACGTATTTTGATCACTATTCCAAACGGCAGATTTCGCGCTGACAATTTGATCCAGCCCTTCCTGGGAAAAGTCCAGAATGGTTAGTCCCAGCATTTGCCGCCCGTCAAACCGTTTGGCATAAAACAAGCGAGACAGCATATCTTCCCGATTGCCGTCTTCATCGCGGGCTTCCCGAAATTCTTGATATAAAATATTTCGCTCCCGGAAGCTGGGTTCTTCTCGGTTCAGGGCTTGCGCCAGGGTAACCGTTGCCTGGTAATTGGCAGCCGGAACCACGGATTCATTAAAGGCAAAGGTTAAACCCGTAACTAAAATACACAGGGCTAAAGCGGGAACGATCATCCGATATACGCTGACCCCGCAGGCCTTCAGGGCTGTCAGTTCACTATCGCTGGATAAGCGACTGTAGGTCATTAACGTGGCCAACAGCGTCGAGGTGGGAAGGGAATAGGCAACGAACTGCGGCAATTGCAGCAGTAACACCCGAAGGGCGATCGACAAGGGTAGCCCCGATTCTGTAACCCGGCGAATTAAATCAAACAGGATGCCGATCGAAACGCCCAAGGATGAAAAAACACCCACTCCAAACAAAAACGGTAGGATCAATTCCGTTAGGAGATAGCGATCCATGACAGATATTCTGAATGGCCAAACCGAAAATTGGAACGGTGGGCGAGACGATTTTGGGAATCCAACAGTCATAAAGTGAGAGACTTAAGGTTCGGGGTCAAAAGTTGCAGATCTGAGTTCAGGAATTGAGGGATCTAAATTTTGAGTTCACGCTCCTTACTCATCATGCGGATCACTTTCTATCCTATTCTCTACTCTACCCAGTCTATCTATCTTACGATGCCCAGCTTGTGATCACGAGTTGGATCAGTCGCCCGCTATATCTGAAAACTTTCACCCAGATAATATTGACGCACCAGGGGATTCGCATAGAGTTCTTCGGCACTGCCCGATGCCAGAATTTGTCCATCCCGCATAATGTACGCCCGATCGATAATTGCCAGCGTTTCCCGGACGTTGTGATCGGTAATTAGAATGCCCATCTGCCGATCGCGGAGTTTAGCAATAATTTCTTGAATTTCAGCCACGGCGATCGGATCAATTCCGGCAAAGGGTTCATCCAGTAGCAAAAACTTGGCACCTTCCTGCCCTGCCGCTAAAGCCCTGGCAATCTCAGTCCGTCGTCGTTCTCCCCCCGACACCCGGTTTCCTGGAGTGCGGGCCACTTTTTCCAGACGAAATTCCTTCAACAAATCACGCAGCCGACTTTTGTGTTCGTGGATGGGAATGTGAGTTTGCTGGAACACTAACAAGATGTTGTCCTGAACGCTGAGATTGCGAAAGATGCTAGGTTCCTGAGCTAGATAGCCGATGCCCAACCGGGCCCGCTCAAAAATAGGTAGCTCCGTAATGTCCCGCTCGTCCAACCATACCTTGCCCGAATCCGGTTTTTCTAGCCCAGTGGCCATGTAAAAGGTTGTGGTTTTACCTGCCCCATTGGGACCGAGCAATCCCACCACCTCACCTCTAGATACAGACAAATAAACGCGGTTGACTACAACTCGTTTACCGTAGGACTTATGAACATTCTCCAGAACGATTTTCAAGGGTCTGCTCTCACAGATGCTGATGCAAGGACGATCGATTTCAATGCGATTTTAGCCGCGCTTTTGATTGTATCAGAGAGAACTGGGCCACTTATTCCAGAGCCTTCTCTGTTCCAGAGCCAGGGGAATGCATTTGACCGCAGACAAGCAACGCAGTTTATGCCCTGTCTCGTCTTACTCGCTGATTGGATCTTTAAATTCAGCTTTTGGGTCAAAGGGATCTTGAACCTGGGTGGTTGTGTCTGCGGTTGGGGAGGCGTTGGGATCGTCAACCAGATAGATGGACTCCACCTGCTGTCCAGTGTCGGGGAGGGCTACAAACCGACCTTCATCGATCAAATAGGTAATGACTTCACCTCGTAAACTATTCCCGTTTTGCAGAACGAAGACATCACCCGTCAGGACAATTCGTCGTTCGCGGCTGTAATACTGAGCCTGAACGGAAGTGGCCTGAATTTGTCGAGCGGGGTAGTTAATTTGCACATTTCCCCGGGCCGTGATGACTCCTGTGACTGAATTGGCTTCTTGAACATCCGATCGCAGAGTAAGGGCCTGACTGCTATCTGTGACTTGAGCATTGGCTTCTGGAGAGGTAGCAGGGGCGATCGTGATTCCAGCAACCGTGACTGCCGAAAGCACAGTTAAACCAATGTGGCGCAGTCGAATTAAGTGGGGCGGCAGAACGAACAGCATCATGTTACTCAGGTAGCGATATCGCCTAAATCAAGGAAATTATGGATGTATGGTAATTCACTAACTCAATCAATGAATGAGATTTTGCTCAAAATGTTTCTGATCGAAAGGTGATTAAACCCTTGAAGGCTGTAACTCATTAGGTTTGAGCAGTTTCTCCATTGATCTAGCCGCTGTCTCTATCCTGGCATACCGTTCACAAAGATGTCTACAGCGCAGGGTTTCCGGGTTTGGCGCGGGAAGTTTGAATCATCGTTGAGCCAGGCTACGGTCATTAACCACCTATAAAGCCCAGCCTGTGGATACTTCTCATCCTCCTTTCAGCTTCTCCTCATTATTGCTCCAATTTCAGCCGTTAGCATGAGGGCGTAGAACTTCCGGAGCAGAACTATGTATATCCGAGCCATGTTTCGAGCTGCCAAAATCGAAACCGCTTCTTCTCCCTACGACACGATTCACATGAAAGTGTTTTACCCGGCCCAGGCATCTGGCAGTGAAGCAGAGCAAAATCTGGGGGAAGTTCCGGCAGATGTGCAACAGGCTCCATTTCCGATCGTGATTTTGTTCAATGGCATTAATTGTGGGATTGAGCTTTACCAGTGGCTCGCCATTAGGCTGGCAGAACGAGGTTTGGTCGTTGTCACATTTTCCTGGGTGTCCGAAAATCTACCTGGAATGGTCGCTCTGACCCCAGGTGTTGATCTTCAGGCATTATTCCCTGAAGTCTACGGAACTCGTCCAACTGCCTCAGCCTTACCTGCGCTCCTATCAGAAATTAAGCAAATCCAATCTCAAGGTATTCTGGCAGGATTACTGGATGAGCAAAAAATCATTCTGGGCGGGCATTCTGCCGGAGGACGAGTGGCGATCGAAAATGCTGATCCCAAATTTTTCCCTCAGGTGGTTGCCAGTTTTGCCTACGCAGCTCATACGGCCGCTGTGGTGCAACTTGGTTATGAACCAGGTAAAATCCTGCCCTTACCCGATGCCTGTCCCCAACTGCTGTTTGGGGGAACCCATGATGGCGTGATTGCCAGTAGTAGCAATCGTTATGGAGTCACATGGGAAAAGGCCACAACCCCCGTGTTACGCACATTCCAGGAAGCACTCAGCGGTGGACGCAAAGATAGTTACCTGGTGCTTTTAGAAGGAGCCAACCATTTTTCGATCGCCCATCCCTTCGACTCGACTACTGGCAGACCCTTCCTCGATCTACCCGCGACTCAATCCGAAGACCGCATCCGAGATCTGGTGTCCGAGACGATCGGCTTATTTATCGATGCCCACGTTCGCCATCAGTCCACGGCCCTGGAATCGTTACAGTACCTCCTATCTACGCCCAATCCCCTAATTGCATCCTTTGAACAAAAATAGTCCAAGTAAGCAAAAATAGTCCGGCGTTGCATAATTGAAAGATGATTTAGGGTAATCTGCAATGCAATGTCCAGAGTGTGGGGCTACTCATATCCGTAAAAACGGTAAGAGGAAAGGTAAGCAAAATCACATTTGTGTCGCTTGTGGTCGTCAGTTCATTGATACCTACGACCCGCATCGAGGGTACTCAGACGAGTTCAGACGCGAATGCATCAAGATGTATCTCAACGGCTCTGGGTTTCGAGCGATCGAACGGGTCAAAGGAGTACACCATACCACGGTCATTACCTGGGTGCAGCAGGTCGCAACGCGCCTGCCGGACGCCTATGCACCGGAAACGCCCCCCGAAGTTGGAGAACTCGACGAATTGGAAACCTTTGTCGGCTCAAAAAAAACAAGATTTGGCTATGGACAGCCGTTGACCACTTCAAAAAGGGAATTTTAGGCTGGGTTCTGGGTGACCATAGTGCTGAAACCTTTGTCCCGCTCTGGCAGACTGTGGCGGACTGGAACTGCTATTTCTACGTCACTGATGGGTGGTCGGTGTATCCCGGCTTCATTCCCGATGGCGATCAGATTGTCAGCAAAACGTATATGACTCGAGTTGAAAGTGAGAACACTCGCTTGCGGCACTATCTGGCTCGACTGCATCGCAAAACGCTGTGCTACTCCAAAGCCGTAGAAATGCTGGCTCACTCTATTCGGTTGTTACTTCACTACCTCAGGTTTGACGATGTTCCAGTTCCTCCGAGGTTCATCTCTTGATTCAGCAACGCCAATAGTCCAAGTAAGCAAAAATAGTTCAAGCCGCATAAAGGTTGAACAAACCAAACAAAAATGCAGGCAAGATACCTGCGCTACGGGGATGAAGGGCGACTGGAGGTCAGGAATCCGTCCGGTTTGCCCAATGGACGCTCTACTTCCCGACTCCCGACTCCCGACTCCCCACTCCCCACTCCTCACTCCTCACTCCTCACTCCTCACTCAAATCGGTTTCTGTACCGGAATCCCAACAGCTCGGGGAAACTGGCCTGGGGTTGGCTTCAGCTTTTTCAGCATCACACAATGGCGAATTCCCTGGCTGAGGGGCAGAGTTAGCCGATCGACTGCTGCCAAACTTCCCCCCAACTGAGACACCGATCGCTTCAACTGAGATTCCTCTTCCGGTGTCCACTGACCTCGATACAGCACTGCCACCCCTCCCACCTTTAACAGGGGTAATGCATACTCGGCACAGACTGAAGCGGCTGCCACTGCTCGAATCAATGCCAAATCATAGGATGCTCGGTGCTGCGGCTGCTGTCCGACCTGTTCCACCCGATCGACTAACGTTTTTGCATTCAGAATGCCCATCGTCTCCAATACTGTATCCAGGAAAGCCATCTTCTTCCGAGTTGAATCCAGCAAGGTGACTGTCCAATCGGGGCAGGCGATCGCCACAGGTATACCCGGAAATCCAGCCCCCGTGCCAATGTCGATGACTTGGAAGGAGTTAGGAGTTAGGAGTCGGGAGTCGGGAGTCGGGAGTCGGGAGTGAGGAGTGAGGGGTGAGGGGTGAGGAGTGAGGGGTGAGGAGTGAGGAGAAATGGCGTTTTGTAGCCCAGGCGTGCCTGCCTCTTGCCCTTCACCTCCTGGTTCCCCATTTCCCATTCCCCACTGCCCATTCCCGATCGCCCCCCGGACTCCACTCAAGGAATCCCACAAATGTTTCTCCCAAAACTCTGTTGGGTCAGTAATTCGGGTGAGGTTCAGTTGCCGGTTGCCTCCCAGAATCAGTTCATATAATTGCTGAAATTGCTGCTGCTGGACTGGGGTAGGCTGCCATCCCAAACTGTGCTGCCACTGCCCCATCATGGGTGGCAATATCAAGCCTTCATCGCTCATTTTGCGGCTTCCTTGTGCTAACACAAAACTTTACGCAGTTTGCCCTTTGATGGCTGCTTGCTGTTCGATTAAGCTTGCCGGATCAATAGGGGCGAGCTTACCATGATCCATCGTCCAGCACCGATCGGCGATCGACACCATCTCTCCCGGTTCATGGGAAACCACCAGCAGGCTCCATTCCGTCTTCAGCTTTGCCAGAACGTTAATGAGTTGGCGGCGCATTGACCAGTCTAATCCTGCTGTCGGTTCATCTAAGAGTAAGAGATAGGGTTGGCGGATCAGTTGAACTGCCAGAGCCAGCCGTCGTTGTTGCCCGCCACTGAGCGATCGCGGCGAAGTATTCATCGATAGGTGAGAGAGTCCTACCGCCTTCAGGGCTTGATCCATCCGTTCTTTGCTGAGTTCAGGATGACCCAACCGCAGTTCATCCAGGATTGTATTGCCGCAAAAGTGCCGCTCTGGAAATTGAAACACCAATCCTGCTAACTGTTGCAACTGATCAGGAGTTAGTTCTTGCTGTCGCCACTGAATATTGCCTGAGGATTTGCGCGCTAACCCTGCCAGAATTTCCAGTAAGGTCGATTTGCCCGAACCACTGGGCCCAACGATTAATCCCATTTGTTGCGGAGCCAGTTCTAAATTTACCGACTTGAGAATCGCTGTGGGCGTGGCGGCAGGGTGATAAACCAAATCTTTGAGATAAAGCATTCAGATCGATCGGTGGGTGATCTCAGACAAGTTCAATACTATAGTAATGGACTTGCCCGCCAGGGGGTTGGGCAGGACCGCGGAAACGATATCAGGAACCTTGAGGGTAGGGGCTTGCGTCTTAACGCTCATCTCTCAACCTCAGGTGGCTCAAGTGGGTGCTTGCTTAAACGAATCTTGAGTTTTCATTGCCTTTAACCTCAGTATTAGACAATTTCTATGGCATTAGTATCTGAAGTATCTGAAAAACCGATGCATCCTCGATCTTTCAAACCATCGTTCAAAGGGCTAAAGCGAATTACGGCTGCCCTCACGGGTACGATGACGATCGCCCTCGGTGTGTTAGCGAATCCTGCCTTTGCTGGCGATCCCTTTCGGGTCAACAATCCGCGGACGATCGGTAATCAAACCGAAGCGGCGTTCAAAAGTATGTTTGAGCAGGGAAATTATGTCGAGGCGGCAGCGTTACTCCAACAAGCTGAATCCGACGAACCCCTGCCCATGCCCTGAAAGCTTCGATCGCCTATGTCAATGAAGATCTGAATGGACTGGGACAAAATGCTCAACTCACCCGCGAGTCGGCGGAACGACTGAAGGAAACGGATCCATTACGAGGCCATCTTTACATCGCAGTCGGGCTTTTCCTGGAAGGGGCCCATTCGTTCCTATCGGAAGGAGCCGTGCGATCGACTCCTGCGGTGCTTGCCAAGCTCCAACAAGTATTTAGCAATCTGCGGGAAGCCGAGCGAATTGATTCCAACGATCCAGAACTGAACTTGCTCAAGGGTTATATGGATCTAATCCTGGCGGTAAACCTGCCCTTTGCTAATCCCGAACAAGCCATTCAGCGTCTCAATGATCACGCCAGTCCTGCCTATCTAGCCCAACGCGGCATTGCCCTGGGATACCGGGATCTAGACCAACAGCAGCAAGCCCTGGAGGCAGTCGATCGCGCCCTGGCTGAGGCCCCCAACAATCCAGAACTGTTTTATCTCAAAGCTCAAATCCTGCGGCGAATGAGTGATGATGCCACAGGGGATGAGCAGAAGCAGATCCAGCGGCAGAGTATGGCATTCTTCCGGCAGGCCTGGGCCTTACGAACGCAACTTCCAGAGGGCACGGTTGAACAAATCGATCGAGAAGCCTGCCGCACTTACCAGTACCTCCGCGATCGAGATCCGGAAGCCTGTGGTAATCGGGCTATTAACTGGCAGCGAGAACAGCAGGTTTCAGGCGGGTGAGGAGAAGTGAGGAGTGAGGAGTGAGGATTTCTGTGCTGGATATTAGCCCCAGAACCTGGGTGGACTGGGCGGGCAAGACTTCGGCTTGAGCTCAGTCGAAACGCTGCCCACCCCACAAGAGTGAGAAGTGCGGGCAAGATGCCCACCCCACAAGAGTCAGTAGATCACAAACCTGGTTTAGATCCCCCTGCCCCCCTTGAAAAGGGGGAACCGTTCGCGGAGCATGTGCGTAGCACAAACCGAAGCGGGGTTGAAGTCCTCCTTTTTAAGGGGGATTTAGGGGGATCAATTCCAGGGTTCACTGTGAAACGAACCCATTTTAGATCTACTGAGAGGGAAAAATGGAAGGCGGAAGATAAGAGACAGACAAGATGCCTGCGCTACCCAATCCTACTTCCACTCCTCACTCCCCACTCCTCACTCCCCACTCCTCACTCCCTACTCCTCACTCCCTACTCCTCACCTCACAGGCGATAACGGTTCATCCTCAGGAACAATAATCCGAGTGGGCGTAGCGGGAATGCCCTGATCGATCGGCACAAAGGTCGGTAATACATCGCGGGGTCTTCTACCAGCGGCAATACAGTCTTGCATGGCTTCAGTAAGCGTCAATGTATCCCCCTGTAAGCCAACAACGCAGTTTGAAAAGCGCAAAGGCAGCAAGCTGCGCCGGCAGAAGTCCGCAACATTGAGGGCGATCGGCTCTTCAGGGGCTTGACCAGAGATATTCACCACACAGGAAGCCAGGTCAATTGGGCGACGAGTTTGCCGACAGGTATTCAGGGCATCTGTGGCTAGAATTGCGGTGTTGCCGTCAATCCGAGTAACGCAAGTGGATAAATCCGCCGGATATAAGGCACCCGCACAAGCCGCTGCCGCTTCGTTGGTGGAAATACCGGCTCCAGTCAGCCCTGACAAACAGGCTCGATAATCCCCTTCACTGGCTCGATAAGTCGAACTAAAGGGAGTCGATGCAGCAGCAGGCAGGGGAGCTACTGTTGACACGATGCCTGCCACAATCAACTGAATTGCAGAGACACGCCATAAACGCGATCGAATGTCAGAATTTCGCATATCAAGTAACCTGGCAGGACTGGAATGCATATAGGTGTAGATGATTTGACCTTAGCAGAAACATAAGTCTTGCAGGTCATTCAATCTGGGGTTATTCTCCCACAACTGCGTTAAAAATTGTGCAATCCTTCCGGTTAGTCTGCTGTCTCACTGCTGTCTCACTGCCCTCCCCAGCCGACAGGCTTACCTTAATTTTGTGTGATTTTATTGTCCAGACAAATTTTTCTAAATAAATTTCTTATACTTGATTGATTTGCTCTGACTTTGAGTAGAGTTAAACAGGTTTAGGCGATCGGTTGGTTGTATCTACTGAGCCAGTGCAGACTGTTGATTTGAGCAGGTTGATGTGGTGATGGGTAATTTGGGGCGTTTGGGCCGTATAAGGAGGAGCACGCATGTATGAGTTGCTGACTCAGATCCTTATTCTGGTTGGGATTTTCTTTTTAATTCGGTTCATTTTCTGGACGCTGATTCCCAGACCGTATCTGGGTGGGTTTGGCATTGTTGTTCTGCTGTTCATCATGATGCTGGTGTTCTTCAGCCCTGATAATCGGACAGCCGGACTTTTGTGGGGAATTCTCTCGTTCCCCTTGCGCCCGTTAGGACTATCGTTGATTTTGCTAGGCTATGCCCTGCGATGGGGAACCGGTAAAATTTCCATTGCTCGACCGCAAATCCTGGCAGCATTCCTGATTCTGCTAATCACTAGCCTTCCTCTCACGGCCTATCTTCTGACTGCGCAAACCGAACAGCGATCGGCTCTGGAACTCAGCCAGCGTCCGGTCACGAGTGATGTGCAGGCGATCGTCGTATTGGGCGATGGAACGCTCCCCACTGACCCGGTTCATCGGATTCGGACTCAGCTCAGTAATGCTGCCAATGGATTAAGCGTCACCCTGGAATCCCGACTTACCTTTGCCGCTCAACTGTACAGTGCCCAAACCTGTGCCACCAATTGTCCGGTAATCATCGTCAGTGCTGGGCCGCAGGCTCTTTTAGCGCAACCCGGAGTGACGGCCACGGATGCCATTAATGCTTACCTGGGACGACTGGGGGTTCCGGCAGAGCAAATTATTGTGGATACGGAAGGGTTTGATCCACGCAGTAGTGCATTGGCGGTACGGCGCATTTTGTTGGGGGAAACAGGACTGGATTGCAGCATTTTTGCGATCTGTGATGATGGACGGACAGAAAACCTGACTCAAAGGCGGGATCTATCGATCGTCCCTGTGGTTTTGGTGGCACCGGCCATCCTGATCCGACGGGCCACTTCAACGTTTATCCAGCTTGGGTTTAACGTGGTGACTCGGCCCACTGATTTCTTCGTGTTTCAAATTCAGGGTGGGTTGCGCTGGGCCGCACTGACTGATCTGATTCCGAATGCGGAAGCCCTGGCTATTACGACCCGCGTTATTGATGAATATTTTGCCTGGATCTATTACTTCGTGCGGGGGTGGCTGTCTGATCCACTGAGCGTGTAAGGATAAACTGTAAAAGGTTCATTGCGAACCTGTTTGACTCAGCTCCTTACCCTCAACCTTATAAGTCCGTTTATGGCCTCTACCGCTCGACTCCAAACCCTCGCCAGCTACATGCGTCCCCACTGGCGAACGATGCTATTGGGGATTTTGTCACTCTTGGTGGTGAATGCCCTGGGGGTTTATATCCCATTACTGATCCGGGATGGGCTGGATGAGTTGCAGGCGACGTTTGATTTCGATCGCGTCATTTTTTATGCGATCTGGATTATTGGATTGGCATCCGTGATGTGGTTGGTGCGGATGGCCTCGCGGATATCGTTATTTGGGGTTGGGCGACGGGTTGAGTTTGACCTGAAACAACGGATTTTTAGCCATCTGTTGACGATGGATCCTGGCTATTTTGCCCTCAATACGCCTGGAGATCTGATCAGCCGGGCCACAAGCGATGTGGACAATATCCGCCGGTTGGTGGGATTTGCGGTGCTAAGTTTGGCCAACATGGTGTTTGCCTACGCGCTGACCCTGCCCGCAATGCTGGGGATTAATGTCACCCTGACCTTTGCCGCACTGGCGATATATCCTGCCATTTTGATTCTGGTACAAGCCTTCAGCCGTCGGTTACGGAATCAACAGTTGCAGGTACAGCAGGAAACGGCCAGCCTGAGCGATCTGATTCAGGAAGACATGAGCGGGATGGCACTCATCAAAATCTATGCCCAGGAGGAAAACGAGCGACGAGCCTTTGGGGGTCTGAATCAAAAGCTGTTATCCGCCAATCTTCGGCTGTCTAAAACCCAGAATACCCTGTTTCCCCTCCTGCGCGGTTTGGCCAGCCTCAGTCAGTTGGCCATTCTCATGTTAGGAACAGGGATGATCGCGGCTAATACTCTATCCGTTGGGGATTTTGTCGCACTGCTACTGTTTGCCGAACGGCTGGTGTTTCCAACGGCTCTGCTCGGCTTTACAATCACTGCCTATCAACGGGGGGAGGTCAGTATCGATCGCCTGGAGGCGATTCTTTCCAGTGAACCCCAAATCAAAGATGAATCGGGGGCGATCGCCCTACCGCCTTCTCAGGTGAAAGGTTGGTTATGCGCGCATCATTTGACCTATACCTATCCAGGGGCAGAAACCCCAGCCCTGAACGACATTCAGTTTTCCATCGAGCCAGGGGAAACGGTGGCGATCGTTGGGCCCATTGGTTCGGGTAAGTCCACCCTGGCGAATGCCTTGCCTCGACTGCTGGACATTGCACCCGGTCAATTGTTTTTGGATGGTAAGGATATTACTCAAATTCGGATGAAGGATTTACGAGCGGCGATCGCCTACGTGCCCCAGGAAAGTTTTTTGTTTAGCACCACGATCAAGAACAATATTCGCTACGGCGATCCGGTGTGTGAGCAGGACGAGGTCGAGCAGTCTGCCAAACAAGCGCAGATTCACACCGAGATTCTCAACTTTCCCCTGCAATACAAAACCCTCGTCGGCGAACGGGGCATTACCCTATCCGGTGGCCAGCGGCAACGAACCGCCCTGGCCCGCGCGCTATTGGTGGATGCTCCGGTGCTGATTCTGGATGATTCCCTTTCCAGCGTTGACAATCAAACGGCCACCGAAATTCTGCACAACCTTTCAGAAGGAACCCGGCGAAAAACCGTGCTGTTTATCTCCCACCAAATGTCGGCTGCTGCGTCTGCCAATCGCATTTTAGTGCTGGATCAGGGACAGATTGTTCAGTCTGGCACGCATGGGGAGTTAGTCAACCAACCTGGGCTGTATCAGTCCCTCTGGGAGAAGCATAAGCTGGAGCAAGGGGCGGAATAAATCGGCAAGCTGCCCCATCCCTGCCCCGTTCAGGAGGATTTCGATCGACCCGATCGAGATTTGGTTGTTTTGGACGTTGAGCTGGATTTAGCTTGCGCCGGTTTGGCGACGGAGACGTGAGGCGATCGAGCATTTGCAGCCTGGTTCAGCAGGGAATCAGCAAAGTTCATGGCCTCCTGATCGGACTTGCCCCCAGCCAGTTGGGCCAACTCTTCTCGCCGCTGTTGATCCGATAGGGGAATCACCCGCACGACCGTTCGAATCTCCTCCCCTTCCATCGGCGTTGCGCCATTGCTGGAGCCTTCTGACGCTTCAGGTTTGGACTTACTGCGTCGGCGTTTGGGAGTTGGGTTCTCAGTGGCACCCGTTTCCTTGGAATCAATAATTTCTTTGTTAACTCGGAAATGATGATCCGCCATTGCCGCTACGATCGGCTGATGGGTGACACACAGCACCTGATGCCGTTGACTCAGTTGATGCAGCTTTTCCGCGATCGCCTGGGACACTCTCCCGGACACCCCCACATCAATTTCATCAAATACCATTGTTCCCACTGAATCCACCTGGGAAAAACAGGCCTTCAGAGCCAGCAAAAATCGGCTCATTTCCCCACCCGAGGCAATATCGGTTAAGGGTTGGAGGGGTTCTCCAGGGTTAGGGCTAAACAGGAAGGTGGTGCGATCGGCTCCGGTACTGGAGGGGGGGCAGGGTGTGATGTCTACCTTAAACTGCACCTTTTCCATGGCCAGGGGCTTCAATTCTTTGATCAGCAAAGCTTCCAGATCCTGGGCGGCTCGATGCCGCATCTCCGTCAGTTTGGCGCACACTTCGATTAATTCTGCTTGTTTCTGCTCATACTGTTCCTCCAACACCTCCAGGGATTGACCACTGCCGCTCAATTCCTCCAGTTCCCGCTGCACCTGCTGGTTGTGGGCGATCGCTTCTGCCAGGGTAGGGCCGTACTTTTTGCAGATCTGCTTGAGTTGAATAATCCGTTCTTCCACCATTTCTAACCGTTCTGGATCGGTTTCTAACCCATCCCCATAGGCATTGATTTGCCGTCCCGCTTCTTCCACCTGGGCTAAGCCCCACTCACCAGATCCAGAATGGGCTGGAGTTGCGGATCATAACGCAGCATATCGGTCAGCAAGTTCTCTGCGGTTCCCAGGAGATCGGCACAGGCTTCAGAACCGCGATCGTTCTGGTAAAGGGCCTGGTAGACCTGATAGCTCTGCTGTTGCAGTTCCACACTGTGACTGAGTCGCTGGCGTTCCTGCTCCAGATCATCCAGTTCGGTGGGTTCCCCTAAATTAGCGGCGGCCAGCTCCTTCGCCTGATACTCAAACAAATCTAATTGCTGGAGGCGTTGCTGCTCAAACTGACGCCGTTTTTCTAACACTTTGAAGGCTTGCTGGGCGGCGACGTAGGCATCCATCACCTGCTCTCGCTGTTCAATCAACGCACTTCCCCCAAAGCCATCCAGCCATTCTCGCTGGAGATTGGGCTGCCCCAACTGCATCGTCTGACCCTGAGCCGTAATTTCCAGCAGTTGATCGCGCAGGGTCTCCATCTGCTGCTTATTCACCAGCACCCCATTCACCCGCGATCGGCTGCGAACATTCCCCCGATTTACCGTCAATTCTCGACTGCACACCAGGGACATATCATCGACTAGCTCGATTTCTTGCTCCGAGAGCCAGCCAATCAGGGATGGATCAAGATCAAAAGTCGCTTCGATCGTAGCTCGTTCGGCTCCCGTCCGGACTGCCCGTCCTGTGAGCTTGCCTCCCAAGGCGGCATCCAGCGCATCCAAGATAATCGACTTGCCTGCCCCTGTCTCTCCAGTTAGTACGTTTAAACCTGCCCCAAGCTCTAAATCCAGGCGGTCAACCAGTGCGAAGTTTTCAATTTGAAGGGAGATCAACATAGACTCAGAAATAGGTTTGACCAGGGAACAGACTAGTACACTGCGGCTTGAATATGCCTACCATCTGTAGGGCAGGCTTCTAGCCTGCGCGGGCAGGATGCCCGCTCTACGGTAGCTAAACTCACGCCAAGGTCTACTAGGGGATTGATTTGACCAGAAGTCAGGTCGTCTACAGGCGATCGGGTCACTGTTCTTAATATCAGTGTATCGGCAAGGGTTGAGGATGTATGGAGGCAGAATCGAGAAAACCCTGCCCTGAGCCGATCGCTCCTGCCACTCAAACCTTACTACCAGAGACGTTACGCATCACCCTCTGTCCATCTAAAATCCTGAAGGGCATCGGAGGAATCTTTCGTGGGAAAGAACCATCCCCCCCAAGCATCCTGTTACAATGCTTTACATAGCCCGTTGCAATTGTATATCAGCGTCATAGGTGCAGTCAGCTTGCGGGAATCTACACCGATCGGGTTTAGTTTTCTCGTCATTTAGGTCAATTCAATGACAACCTGCCATAGGGTACAGTCGGATATAGGTGCCATCTGTCACTGAGTTGATTCAATCCCTGAGTTGAATCAATCCGAACCAGGCGACTCAGAACATTACTGAATCCGAACTGAATTATTTAAATCCGCTAAACCCGAACCATCTGAATCCGAACAATGCCAATTCCTCCTTCCACAACGAACGATACAACGCCAGATCAAGGCATCGTGGTTGAAAGTGAACTCCACCCTTTGCCCCAAGAGCATCTTAAGTCAGTTCATGTGGGGGATCTGGAAGAAGTTCCTCGCTACGACCCAGAGGCGATCGCTACCCTGTATCGCAATCGTCCGACCCAGGTTTGGGGTCGAATTCTCTCCGTATTTTGGACATTTTTAGGCTTTGTGAGTTCATTATGGTGGGACAAACGCACTGGGCAAATTGAGCAAAATCAATCCAGGCGAGCGGTGCGGTTGCGGGAGATTTTGACGGATTTAGGACCGGCTTACATCAAAATTGGGCAAGCTTTATCGACGCGACCCGATCTGGTGCCACCGCTTTACCTGGAAGAATTGGCTCTCTTGCAAGACCAATTGCCGCCTTTCCCGAACGAGGTTGCTTTCCAGTTCATTGAAGAAGAATTGGGCGATCGACCGGAAAAAATCTATGCAGAACTGTCTCCCCAACCCGTCGCAGCCGCTTCCTTAGGGCAAGTTTACAAAGGCAAACTCCGCAGTGGTGAAACGGTGGCGGTCAAGGTTCAACGTCCTGGATTGGCCCAGCAAATTACCCTGGATCTCTTCATCCTGCGTCGATTGGCTGCCTGGGCCAGCAATAACCTGAAGCAGGTTCGGAGCGATCTGGTCGGGATTATGGATGAGTTCGGGGCGCGGATTTTTGAAGAGATGGACTATACCCAGGAGGGACAGAACGCCGAGCGATTCGCCCAACTGTATGGTCATTTACCCGATATTTATGTGCCGCGCATCTACTGGCAGTACACCCAGCGACGGGTACTGACGATGGAGTGGATCACGGGTACAAAGCTAACTCAACCCCTGGAAATTCGGGCGCAGGGGAATGATGCCAGTTATCTGATCGAGGTTGGGGTGCAATGTTCCTTGCTGCAATTGCTGGAGCATGGCTTCTTCCACGCCGACCCCCATCCCGGCAACCTGCTGGCAACGCCTGACGGTAAGTTAGCCTACCTGGACTTCGGCATGATGAGCGAAGTTAAGCCTTACCAGCGGTACGGGCTAATCGAAGCGGTTGTGCATTTGGTCAACCGTGATTTTGAGGGCTTGGCAAATGACTACGTGAAGCTGGAGTTTTTGACCCCAGAAACGGATCTAACCCCGATCGTCCCGGCGCTGGCAGGGGTGTTTAGTAACGCGCTGGGGGCGAGCGTAGCAGAATTGAACTTCAAGAGCATCACAGATCAACTTTCCCGTGTGATGTATGAATTCCCCTTCCGGGTTCCTGCCTACTATGCCCTGATTATTCGATCGCTCGTCACCTTAGAAGGGATTGCGATTAACGTCGATCCCAACTTTAAGGTTCTCAGTAAAGCCTATCCTTACGTCGCCAAGCGGTTATTGACCGATCAGTCTCCCCAACTGCGGCAGTCGCTGCAAGATCTGCTATTTAAGAACGGTGATTTCCGCTGGAATCGCCTGGAAAATCTGCTGCGGAACGCCAAAGACAGCCAGGATTACGACATTAATCAGGTGCTCAACCAGACGGTGGATTTCCTGTTTTCAGAACGGGGAGAATTCATTCGAGTTTACCTGACCGATGCACTGGTGAAGGGGATCGATGCCTATGGTCGCAATACTCTGGAGCAAGTGACCTACAATTTCCAACGCCTGATTAGCTGGAATAGTCCATCTGCCCCGCTGCCTGCACCGATCGCCCCATCGGATGATCTCCAGCGCGTTCAGCGGATCATTGAACTGCTGCGAGACACCCCCGGTTTTGACCCCATGCAGTTGGTGCCGATCATCCCGCGTCTGCTGGTGAAGCCTGAGGCTCAACAAATGGGGCAGCAAATCGTCGGTGGATTAGCCCAGCGTGCGGCAGCGCGCTTCATTCGAGAAATTCTACTGCAAGATCAAGTAGAGCATTTGAATGGCTTGGACGACTTATCGCTTGGGGATCAGCTTGCTAATGGTCGCTCCTCAAACGGCAAGTTAGTGACCTCAAATGAAAGGTTAATTGATCGCAATGGCAATGGTTACAGCAATGGGCGTTCAGTTGGGCATCAAACATCCGATCGAGAATTGAAAGTAACGCCTTCCCCAGACCGATCGCTGCCCGCCAGTACCCGTCGCAACTAATTGGCTCTTGTTATCCTGATAGGAAAAGCCTGCTATACGCACCCATCGAACCATGACCCAGCAACCGACTCGTATCTGTATTTTAGGTGGTGGCTTTGGGGGTCTCTACACTGCCCTTAAGCTCAGCCAACTGCCCTGGGATCCGGCTCATCTACCTGAAATTACCCTGGTGGATCAGCACGATCGCTTTTTGTTTGCCCCTTTACTGTATGAATTGCTGACGGGAGAACTGGAAACCTGGGAAATCGCGCCTCCCTTTACGGAGCTGCTGGCCAACACCAATATCCGGTTTCACCAGGCGGCAGTCAGTGCGATCGACATTCCGGCGAAACAAGTTCACCTGGAGGATGCCACGAACCTGGATTACGACTATCTCGTGCTGGCTTTGGGAGGGGATACGCCGATGGATCTGGTTCCTGGGGTGGCAGATTACGCTATTTCCTTTAGGACTCTAACCGATGCCTATCATTTAGAAGAAAAGTTACGGCTTCTGGAACAGTCTGACCTGGAAAAAATTCGGGTGGCGATCGTTGGTGGGGGCTATAGCGGGGTGGAGTTAGCCTGCAAACTGGCGGAACGGTTAGGCGATCGAGGACGACTCCGGATTATTGAAGTCGCGGAGCAAATTTTGCGCAACTCGCCGGAATTTAACCGAGAAACTGCCACTAAGGCCCTGAGCGATCGAGGTGTGTGGCTGGATCTAGAGACGAAAGTTGAGTCAGTGACGGCCGACTCTATCACCCTGGAATATAAGGGCAAAGTGGATACCCTACCCGTGGATATTGTGCTGTGGACAGTAGGGACTAAAGTGGCAGAGGTAGTACAAATCCTGCCGCTCAAGCATAATCTCAGGGGACAGTTGGTTGTCACCCCGACCCTTCAGGTGGTAGACCATCCAGAACTCTTTGCCCTGGGGGATCTTGCCGAAAGCCAGGATGCGGAAGGCCAAAAAGTACCGGGAACGGCTCAAGCCGCCGTACAGCAAGCCGATTACGCAAGCTGGAATATCTGGGCTTCTATCACCGATCGTCCCCTGCTGCCCTTCCGATATTCTCCTCTAGGCGAGATGATGACTTTGGGCACTAATAACGCGACCCTATCGGGCTTGGGCATCAAGCTGGATGGACTTCCGGCGCACCTGGCGCGACGGTTGGCTTATTTATACCGCATGCCGACCCTGGATCATCAAATCAAAGTTGGAATCAACTGGATTACTCAGCCCATTCGGGAGTTGTTGTTGAGTTTGTAGTAGCGATGACCAGCCAAAAAGAGCCATTCCCCCAGGTCATCTTTTTTGATGCTGTGGGAACATTGTTTGGGGTGAAGGATAGTGTGGGGGCGGCATACAGTACGATCGCTCATCAGTTTGGGGTCGAGGCAGATCCCCAGACATTAAACCAGGCGTTTTTCCAAAGCTTCAAAGCGGCAAGTCCGATGGCGTTTCCTGGATCACCCGTGGCAGACATTCCCCGACAAGAATATGAATGGTGGGAACAGGTTGCCGTACGGACGTTTGAGCAAGTCGGTTTATACTCCCGGTTTCATGATTTTTCTGCTTTTTTTTCGGCTCTCTATCAGTACTTTGCTACGGCTGAACCCTGGTTTGTTTACCCTGAGGTGGCTCGATCGCTGGTCTACTGGCGGCAGCAAAACGTTGAGTTGGGCATACTCTCTAATTTCGATACCCGCCTTTACCCAGTTCTGAAGGTCTTGAAACTGAGCGATTACTTTACGTCTGTCACCATTTCCACTGAAGTTGGAGCTGCTAAACCAGAGAGAGCCGTTTTTGAGGCGGCTCTGGCTAAACATCAATGTTCCCCCGATCGAGCGTGGCACGTTGGAGATAGTTTTCGGGAAGATTACGAAGGGGCAAAAGCGGCTGGATTGCGGGCAATCTGGCTCAAGCGATCGAATACCTGAAGGAGGCAATCTTGCAGCATAACAAACGACCCTAAAGAAAAAGTTAAATATTGACACTTTTGCAGCCTATCTTCGTAAACTTTTATAAAGAGAAGATAGGTATATATACTCAACTTTTTCATAGGGACAAGCCGTCTTTTTTTGCTCATCCGAAACCTTAGCTCAAGCTTCGATCGGGAGAACTAAGAGGGCAGTTTTGATGTGTCGGAATATCTTGTATGCGGAAAATCACCGTTCAAGAACTTCTAATCGAATACGCCAACGGTAAGCGTAATTTTCAAGAGGTTGATCTCAGTCAGGCGGATTTGTTTGAATGCGATCTACAAGGAATTAACCTGCAGAACAGTAACCTCAGGCAGGCTTACTTGCCCTACGCTAACCTCAGTCGGGCCAACTTGCAGGGCGTAAACCTTACAGAGGCAGAACTGGGAAACGCCAGGCTGCAAATGGTTAATTTAGCAAACGCAAACCTGCAACAGGCTAACTTAATGCGATCGGATCTCAGGTACGCTTGTCTGGAAGGAGCAAATCTAACGGGGGCTAATGTACAGAGTGCGGACTTATATGAAGCAGATCTGCGCTTTGTGAACTTAAGCAATGCCAACTTATCCAACACCAATTTGCAGCAGACTCAGTTGACCAAAGCAAATCTAGGTGGTTGTAACCTCGCGCGCGCCCAATTTGCCGACCTGAGTGAAGCCTTCTGCGATGGGGCAACGATTTTTCCCGATGGACACCGGGGTAAAGAAGGGCAAGCCTAATTCAAACTCTGTTTCTACGTTGATTCCAAACCTGCTCCCACTGAATCGATCGCCCCACCCGCCTGATTGGGATGAAAGTAGTCATAGATCTGCTGTGCCATCTTCGGCCCAATTCCAGGAACTTCAGCAATTTGAGTTGGGGAGGCTTCCCGCAGGTAATCGATCGAGCGAAAGTGGGCGAGTAACTGCTTCTGGCGATGGTGACCCAAGCCAGGAATTTCGTCTAACCGAGAACGACGCATTCGATCGCTGCGCTGTTGACGGTGGAAGCTGACCGCAAATCGGTGGGCTTCATCTCGCAGGCGGCGCAGGAGTTGAACGCCAGGCTGTTCGGCATCGGTGGTCAGGGGTAAGGATTCTCCGGGTAGAAAGATCTCTTCTCGCTGTTTGGCCAGACTGACCACCCGCACATCCCCTAACAAATTCATCTCCCGCAGAACTTCTACCACCGCAGAAAGCTGTCCTTTCCCGCCGTCGATCATTACCAGATCAGGAAAGTCATCCTTCGAGGAAGAAAGGATAGAGGATTTCGGACGATAGTTAAAGTCCTTCCCTTCTGCCTGCGATCGTCCCCCTTCATACTTGCGGAATCTGCGCCGAATCACCTCCGCCATGCTGGCAAAGTCATCGGAATGCCCCGATCGCACGGTGGGAGTTTTGATTTTATAGTGGCGGTAATGCTGCTTGGCAGGAATCCCATCGACAAACACCACCTGGGAGGCAACGGCATCCGAACCCTGGATATGGGAAATGTCGTAGCCCTCAATCCGGTGGGGCAGATCCGGTAAGTCCAGAATCGTCGCCAGATCCAGCATTGCCTGATTATTGCGATCGGCAAATCGCTGGGTGCGGGCCAGTTCATAGCCTGCATTGCGCTCCACCATTTCGATCAGCTCTGCTTTTGATTGCCGCTGGGGGACGTACATGGCAACTTTTCGCCCTTTGCGCTGTGACAGAAACTCCGCCAGAATCTCATGTTCAGGGAGTTCGTGCTGCGTCAGAATTTCGGCTGGAATTTCCACAGACTCCACCGTAGAGTAGTGTTCCTCCAACACCCGCTGTAAAATCGCTCCTGGCGTACCCGACTGGGCATCGGCCACAAATCCTAATCGACCCACCAGGCGACCGGCGCGAATCTGGAATAGCTGTACACAGGCATGGTGATCATCTGCCATCAGGGCGATCGCATCCCTGGAAACCGTATCATCCGGCAGGGCCACTTTCTGGTCAGCGGTCAACGCCTGCAAACCGCGAATCTGATCCCGCAACCGGGCTGCATACTCAAAGTTCAGCTCCTCGGCGGACTTTTCCATCTGTTGCGTCAGCATCGCCTCCAGTTCAGTGGTTCGCCCCTGAAAGATCATCACCACCTTCAGGATCATCTTGCGGTAGTCTTCAGCGGACACAATCTTCTGGCACACGCCTAAACAGCGACCGATATCGTAGTTCAGGCAGGGACGGTCTTTAAACAGGGGTTGAGGTCGCTGCCGCAGGGGAAAAATCCGCTTCACCAATCGCAGGGTGCTACGAAGGGCATGCACATCAACATAGGGGCCATAGTACCGATCTTTGCCCTTGCCCAGGCGGCGTTTGCGCGTAATAAAAATCCGGGGATACTCTTCGCTCCAGGTGACGCAGAGATAGGGATATTTCTTGTCGTCCTTCAGCAGCACGTTGAAGTGGGGTTGGTGCTGCTTGATCAGGTTGGCTTCCAGGGCCAGGGCTTCCGCTTCCGTATCGGTGACGATGAATTCAATCTCCGCCACCTGCATCACCATCAGGGCAATCCGCGGGTTGCGATCGTGATCATCCCGAAAGTAGGAGCGCACCCGGGCCCGCAGCTTTTTCGATTTACCAATGTAAAGAATATTATCCGCCGTATCTCGCATGAAATAGACCCCCGGTTCAGGGGGAATTTCCTTGAGGCGAGCTTCCAGGCGATCGGGATCTTTGACGAGGGTTAGGGCTTTGGGGGAGGTCGTCACGGGCTAACGTGGGGTAACGTTCTGGCAAAAGGTTCAGAGGGGGGAATCCCCTCTCCTTCTAGGATACTGCGTTGGCCGGACGGACTCACCCACCTGGGAGTAGAGGAATCCCGGCTGAAGACGTGCAGATCCAACAATTCCCAATCTACTCCCGATGCCCTACTCCCGATACCAGGTCTGCGCCAGACTCGCTCCCGTGCGTCCTGTAACCACCCAGGAAACCGATCGCGCTGCATCTCGAAGAACCTTGCCCCAGGGTTCAGGAGAATAGTCAGACGGTACGGCGATCGGTTTGAACGCAATCCCCTGACTGCCAAACACAATCTCTCCAATCACCTTGGCGCGTCGCATATGATAATCCGAAGTAATCAGATAGACGCTGTGAATTCCTCTGGATTTAAACTCATCGACCAGGGTTGTGAAGTTTGTCACTGTGTCAATGGCTTGATAATCCAGATGCAGCCGTTCCGCATCAATTCCGGCCTCCAGAAACACCCACTCGGCATACTCAGGGTTACTCCCCGAGGAAACCCATACAGGTAAATCTGGGTATTTTTTGGCAAACTCTGCTGCAAAAATTTCTCGCTCAACCGCCCCCCCCAACACCAAGACGGCTTCCGGTGTCCGCATAATTCCTTCCAGTGTTTTAACCCCGATTCCCAATACCAACAATATCAGGATCGTGCCCAGGAAACGCTGGCGAAAACTGACTCGCTTTCGGGAAGGATTGCCATGTCGAGAAGCACGACGAGAATGTAGACGCTTAGACGAGGTGAACCGACGCGATCGCATAGTAGAGGCGTAATAGAGCGAGAGTAGTTTAGCAAATTTGAGCTGATTTCACAGCACCCATCGCTTATAACATGAATTTTCTCTATCCGAATGTATCGTCGGCGATTGAGTCATCAAATGCAACAATTACAACGGTGATATTATCCCGTCCCCCCTTATCCTTCGCCGCGTTCACCAGCGACAGGGCCGCTCGATCGCAAGCCCGAATACTTTTGAGGTGAGAAGTAATCAGACCGTCAGACAGTTCTTCTGTCAAACCATCGCTACACAACAGGAGGCGATCGTTCGGCTGCAGGTCAAACGATTGCACATCAATCTGGCGCAGATCTTCCCGCCCCAGGCATTTAGAGAGAATATGTCGCCAGGGATGAATCCGGGCCTGATCGGGGGTGATATCCCCCAGCCTCATGGCCCGGGCAACCCATGTATGATCTTCTGTAATCTGCTGAAGTTTTGCTCCTCGCAGACGATACAGGCGGGAGTCGCCAATGTGGGCACACCAGGGTTGCTCATCGCGCAGCAGCACGGTTACAGCCGTTGTCCCCATGTCCGATCGCTCTGGATGCTTGGACTGATCCTGAAGGATTGCCTGGTTTGCCCGCAGGAAAGCAGCCTCCAGGAGCGTCTTAGACGGTTCAGAAGAATCCCAATAGGTGTCGAGGTGTTCCTGAATGGACTGAGTGGCAATGCGGCTGGCTTCCTGCCCTCCAGTGTGACCTCCCATTCCGTCTGCCACGATGAAGTATCGACCCTGTGGATCGATGTAATAATCATCCTGATTGACGCTGCGGACAAGTCCCGGATCAGTCAGACCCGTGAAAAAACGTTTCATGACGTAACAAGTAGCACTGGCAACGGAATGGGGTGGACATTGAACTAGAGAATTGAACCAGACAACTGAGAACTAGAACATTCGATCGAGCCGATCAAGGCGGATCATCAGCCGAACCAGGGCGATCCCTGCCATAACTGCCAGCGAAGCAGATAGGATAGCGAGCCAAATGTATTGGTTCACTAGAAGAATCGTAGCGGATATTGTAAACGCAACGACGAGCAGCGTGTAGTTTGTTCCCATATTAACGCCACTGACGCGACGCAGGGCCCGATCGGTTTCAGTGGCCCGAACTCGAATTCGGATGTCACCGCGATCGAGCTTTTCCAGGGTATCTTCAAAGCGACGGGGGAGACCCAGAGCCGTACTGCTGACCTGAGCCGCTTGCCGACCCAATTCACCAATGATGCTTTCCGAAAGACCATTGGATCGAGAACCATTGCCGTTTGTCATAAGCTGCATTGCAAAAGGTCTTGCAACCTCCATAAAGTTAAATTCTGGATCTAGCCCTTTGCCAACTCCTTCCAGGGTGGAGAAGGCGCGCATGACAAAGGTAAAGGTAGCCGGAAACCGAAAGGGTTGATCGTAGGCGATTTCGTACAAGTCATCGCTGATGGTGGCAACGGACTGTTCCTCAAAGGGCTTGTCCATGAAGTTGTCCAGCATAAACTGAACCGATCGCCGCACCGGGCCCATATCCTCTGCTTCAGCTAACGCCCCCAACGCCACCAACGAAGAAACCACGCGATCGGCATCTTTCTGGGCAATGCCGAAGAATGTATCCATCAGCTTTTCGCGGGTGATCGGATTGACGCGCCCCATCATGCCAAAATCGTAGAAGATGAGGGAACCATCGGGACTGACTGCGATGTTGCCAGGATGGGGATCAGCATGGAAAAATCCATCATTGAGCAACTGCTGTAGGTAAGCCTTCGCGCCCAGATTAGCCAGGTGTTTGCGATCGAGTCCTGCGGCTTCGATCGCTTCGTAGTGACTAATCTTGATCCCTGGCATATATTCCAGGGTCAGGATGCGCGGCGAACTATACCGCCAGTAAACCCTGGGAACCTTGACCCAGCCCTCATCACGGAAATTGCGCCGGAACGTATCGGCATTCCGGCCTTCGTTGAGATACTCAATCTCTTCCCAGAGGATGCGGCAGCACTCTTCGTAAATACCAAGCCAATCCCGCCCTCGTCCCCATTTCGGATGTCGCTGGAAATATCGAGCAATTCCTTTCAGGATAGCCAGGTCAATGGTGAACAGCTTCTTCAGCCCCGGCCGCTGCACCTTAACCACCACTTCTTCACCAGAATGAAGCTGGGCCCGATGCACTTGTCCCAGACTGGCTGCTGCCAGGGGGATAGGGTCAAAACTGCGATACAGCTCTGGAATGGTTCTGCCAAAATCCTGTTGAATAATGGACTCAACCTGCTCGTAGCTAAACGCAGGCACCTTATCCTGGAGCTTAGATAGTTCTTCAACGTACTCAACGGGAAATAGGTCAGCACGGGTCGAAAACAACTGTCCCACCTTAATAAAGGTAGGACCCAAATCTAACAGAGTCTCCCGAATCCAAACGGCTAACCCGCGTCGCCGCTTTGCCTTGGCTTCTTCCGTCATCCCATTAGGATACGTCCAGGCTTTACCGTAAGCCCAATTTGCCGCCAGCAGCCTTAGCACAAACGTCCATATATCAATATACCGACGCTGTTGTGAGTAGTTTTCTCGATTCCAGCGGTAGGCTTTTGCACGCTGCGCCTTTGCACGCCCCCATAGTAAGCCGCTTGAACCGTCTACATAAATTGGTTGTGGGTCACTCATCCCTGGCACACTATACGGAGCGGTTGCGATATCGTTGTAGTTCAGCTCGAAGTTGAGCCGTCTCAGCTCGGAGATCATCGATCATGGCTTGCAAATCAGCCTGGGAACGGGGGGAGTATCCCTCTGAGGCGGGACGATCCTGCATCGCCATTTCCTCAGCCCGGTTCGCCCGTTCCATCACTTCCTCAGTAAACTGACGCAACCGTTCGCGCTGCTCTGCATCAAATTTACCCAATTCACTGAGGGCATTGGTTACAGTAATCTCAACTTGCTCCCCAACCGCCTCCGCAAACGCTCTACCGACAAAAAAAGCATGAACTAAAGGGTTACTCATAAAGAAAGTTTACGCTGCTTCGCCCAAATTATAGCTTGAGACACCTTCTGGGGACTAGGGATCGAAAGGTAGGGATTGTAGGGGGAAGAGGGAAAAGGGGGATAGAAACTTTGGTGGAGCAGGAGGGCACAATCGATTTTATGAGAAGTCAGCACAGCCTGAGCCATTTGTACTACCCATGCTTTACCGCTTATTACACTGGTGTGAAACTCGATGGATTGCTCCTGCCTACAGCAGTTGGCTGATGGTGGGACTGGCTTTATTTTTCTTTGGAGCTGCAACAAATACGATGGCGGGCTGGCTTTATGTCATGAGCGGGATCATGCTGGCTCTGCTGCTGCTGGCTGCTTTTCTGGCTCCTCGATCGCTCCAGGGAATTCGGATGACGCGACAGCCGATCGCCCCAGTCAGCATGGGAGAACCCCTCACCATCACCCTGAAGTTGGACAATCAGACCTCCACCTCAAAGAGCCTGCTTCAGGTAGAGGATATCTTGCCGCCTGAGCTGGGGAAATCAGTAGTGCAGGCAATCGATCGCATCCCAGCCGAAAATTCTTACCTCTGGAGCTATGGGCAACCTACAACGCATCGCGGGGTTTACCACTGGCAGACGATCGCCCTGAGGACGGCCGCCCCCCTGGGCTTGTTCTGGTGTCGGCGGGAGCAGTCCATTTCGGCAAAGGCGATCGTCTATCCTACGGTTTTATCCTTGAGCCAGTGCCCATTGATTGATCAAATGGGGCAAAACACGCATCAGCAGATCATCAGTGCCTACCACTCCCATGCCGCGACCGAGGGGCTAACTCGCACCCTAAGACCCTACCGCTGGGGAGATGCAATTCGGTTGGTTCATTGGCGTACCAGTGCCCGCTATGGGGAGTTGCGGGTGCGAGAGTTAGAAACCTACACGGGGGGACAGTCCATCATCATTGGTTTAGATAGTGCGACCCAGTGGTCAGCCCCAGCCTTTGAGCAAGCCGTCATCACTGCTGCTTCCCTCTACTTCTATGTTCTTCAACGTTCTCTTCCTGCCCAGGTATGGACGGCAAAAACAGGATTAGTCCAGGGCGATCGATCGGTTTTGGAAACCCTCGCTGCGGTTCAGTTTGGCGAAGCTCGTCTGAGTCAGCCCCCCCCTCAACCGCTGATCTGGATTAGCCAAAATCCTGGAAGTCTCAGCACTTTATCGCCCGGTAGTCGCTGGATACTCTGGCAAACCGCGGATTCAGAGCAATTATCGGCACAAACACCGTTGACCCTTGCGGTTCAAGGCGATCGATCGGGATTGCTGATTCACTCCCATGAGTCACTCCAATCCCAACTCCAGACTGCCCCATAACATGAATCTTGAACATCCTGAACAGGATCAGGATCTCCTGCACCTTTTCAAGCTAGGGTGTACTCAGTCCACAGGCTCATCAACCCTTCATGACTGACGATACTGCCGCTGAAGTTGCCGCCGAGTTTTGGCACGGAGTCGAGCAATTTAATCAAGGACAGTTTTACGAGTGCCATGACACCCTGGAAGCCATCTGGATGGAAGCTACTGAACCTCAAAAGAGCTTCTATCAAGGGGTTTTGCAGATTGCTGTTGCCCTCTATCACCTGAGTAATCAAAACCTGCGAGGCGCAACCATTCTCCTGGGAGAGGGAATCAATCGATTACGTCGCTACTTGCCATCCTATGCCACGGTGGATGTGGAACAGCTTCTTGATCAAAGTGTGGCGTTGCTCAGAATCCTACAACAGGCACAACCTGAACAGGTTCCCCAGTTCGCAGAGCAAGTCAAATTACTTCAGCCCGTTGCAGAGAACGATGGACTGATTTTACCGCGCATTACAACGGTTGACGGATAAAGCATCGTTCACCTGCTCTGTTGAGCGGTTGTGTTCCGCTCACGCATTCTGTGGGTAAACTAATATCAGAATTTCTCACCTCTATATTTCTCACCTCTATGCATTTGGGGCAGGCTAGCAACGAGCCAGTTCGCCCCAGTTAGTCATCTACCCGCTCGCTTCACGCCAATCTGGGAAGCCACAGTCGGTTTCGAGTCTGAAATCTTCCTGCGGGCTTTCGGTTTGGATTTTTCGGTTTGGATTTTATAGTAATCAAACTTTACCCTCTTTCAAGTCACAGGGGAAAAATGGACATTGCTAATTTTGCGAATGTATTAATTAAGCTGGTGATTGCCGTAGCTTGTGCAGGTGCCGCCAATATTTTTATTCCCAGAAGCATTCCAGGAAAACT
The DNA here is from genome assembly GCF_048077055.1 of Egbenema bharatensis FJBBOT/2019. NCBI lineage: Bacteria > Bacillati > Cyanobacteriota > Cyanophyceae > Oculatellales > Oculatellaceae > Egbenema > Egbenema bharatensis. The sequence continues at coordinate 3,507,768 of NZ_CP182236.1, forward strand.
GGCTGGCATGATTTTGATTGGTATGGCAGGGGTAATACTGGGAGAATGGAGTTTTCGACTCCTACAGCAACGGTTTGGCCTTGACTTTATGTTTCTTGACTGGAATGTGCAAGGGGTACTGATCATTCCGGCCATTATCGGCTGTGCGATCGTCCTTTACATTGTCTCTACGATTCTCAGTTGGTGGCGTTACGGGATTTAGATTGAGGCAATTTTTTAAGTGAATTTGTAAAACAGCCTCACATTGAGGCACAGACGGCTTTATCTTAAATAAAGTAGAAACACGATAAAGAGTCAGGAGATCGCATGGTTCACTCATGGGTTGAGTGGAACGGAAATTGATCTGCCGACTCCTTGTGTTTTAGGGCTTGTTTTAAGACTGGGTTTGTTTTAAGCCTATTTAAGGCCTAATTGATCTTCATCTCCAACGGTTTAAACCGCCTTTCCTTCAGCGATTGAGACTGAAACGATTAAATCACTATGGCAACTGAACACTTTTCTGACCCTACCGCCATGCAATCGGCTGATCCGGGTTCCCGTCCCAGAGTTACCCTCCTGACGATGTTTCGTCTGGGACTCTTCCAGATGGGGTTAGGTATTATGTCTATCCTGACTTTAGGCGTACTGAACCGGGTTCTGATTGATGGACTGGCAGTTCCAGCAATCATTGCGGCTGGAGCGATCGCCATGCATCAATTTGTGGCTCCGGCGCGGGTTTGGTTTGGGCAAATGTCGGACTCAAAACGGCTGTTTGGTCTGCATCGCAGTGGATATGTATGGTTGGGCACGATCTGTTTTACCATCCTGTCCTTCCTGGCAGTGCAGGTCACCTGGCAGGTGGGAAATAGCATCAGTGCAGCAGGGGCATGGGCTTGGACACCGCAGATTGTGGGCTGGACGATCGCTCTCGCATTCCTCTTTACGCTGTACGGTCTGGCTTTAAGTGCCGGTTCCACCCCGTTTGCTGCCTTACTGGTGGATGTATCAGATGAAGACAATCGATCGCAAATTGTTGGGGTTGTCTGGTCGATGCTGATGGTGGGAATTGTGATTGGCGCAATTCTCAGTGGTGGACTACTGCGTCAACTGGAGGCCGATGCACCGATCGCTAGTTTACAGGTTGCGATCGATCGATTATTTGTTATCGTGCCTGCCCTGGTGATTGTGCTGGTGATTCTGGGAACGGTCGGCATTGAGAAAAAATATTCCCGGTTTTCCAATCGATCGACCTTCACTAAAACCAATCGAGAAGACAAAATCACGCTGGGCACTGCGTTAAAAGTCTTGACCGCCAGCCGTCAGACGGGGCTATTCTTCTCTTTCCTGCTGGTAATGACAATTAGCTTGTTTATGCAGGAACCCGTCCTGGAACCTTACGGGGGGCAGGTCTTTGGCATGACCTATGCGGAAACGACGCAACTCAATGCCTTTTGGGGTATGGGTACGCTGGTGGGTCTGAGTTCAACGGGCTTTTTGGTTGTTCCTCGTTTAGGAAAACAGCGGACTGCGGCGATCGGCTGTTGGTTTGTTGCGGTTAGCTTTTCGCTGATTATTCTCTCTGGCTTCACCCAAAATCCATCCCTGCTACGGGGCGCACTGCTCCTATTTGGGCTGGCCTCAGGAGTGACGACCACGGGAGCCATCAGCATGATGCTGGACTTAACGGCAGCAGAAACCGCCGGAACCTTTATTGGGGCATGGGGACTCTCTCAAGCCTTGGCGCGGGCGATCGCCACTGTCACCGGAGGAGCCGTTCTATCCTTAGGTCGGCAACTGTTTACCAATCTGGTTTTCGCCTATGGATTAGTGTTCGCTATCCAGGCAATGGGGATGATGATCGCAGTCTGGTTCCTGAACCGGGTCAACGTGAAGGAGTTCCAGGACAATTCTCGGCAGGCGATCGCCACTGTTTTGGAAAGCGAACTGGATTGATTGGCTTCAGCGCAAGTTTGTTGATGGGGGAGTGGGGAGTAGGGAATGGGGTGTGGGGAGTAGGGAATGGGGTGTGGGGAATGGGAAGCCAGGAATCAGAACGAAGGGCCCATCGGGTGTATCCCACTTTTACATATTGCACCATGAATAGCTCCCTAGCAGGCAAGACTTCGGCGTGAGCTTCGTCGAACGCGGCCTGCGCTACGGCAAACCGTCTCTACTCCTGGCTCCTGGCTCCTGGATTCTGACTCCCGACTCCCGACTCCCGACTCCCGACTCCCGACTCCCTACAAAGCCTCCGGCTCCTGCCCCGACACCACCGGAGCCACCGACTTCAGCTCTAATTCTGGATGCTCTCCTTCCACCTGCTGACAGTTCCACTCATTGCGGAAAAGCAGAACTGGACGACCCCAGCTATCTTTGACCGTGGCCGTATTAAATAGGCGACCCACTTTCTGCAATGCCTCCCAGCCGCTATCCACCCAACGCGCCACGCTAAAGGGTAATGGATCAAGCAGGGTTTCTACCCCATACTCATTCAGCAAGCGAAACTGTACGACTTCAAACTGGAGTTGGCCAACTGCCGCCAGGATGGGATCGCGTCTGGATTCATCGACGGAATACATAATTTGTACAGCTCCCTCTTCCCGGAGTTCGCTGACCCCTTTGCGAAACTGCTTGAACTTAGAAGGGTTGGGGTTTTTCAGGTAGGCAAACAGCTCTGGCGAGAACATGGGAATTCCTTCGTATTCCAGTCGCTTGCCGTTGTAAATCGTGTCGCCGATCGCAAACACACCCGGATTGTTCAAACCAATCACATCCCCAGGGAAAGCCTCTGCCAGGGACTCTCGATCCTGTCCAAATAGCTTTTGGGGGTGGGAGAGCCGCACGGTTTTTCCCGATCGGGCATGGCTCACCGTCATATCTTTCTCAAACTTGCCAGAACAAACCCGAATGAAGGCAATTCGATCGCGGTGCTTCGGATCCATGTTGGCTTGTAGCTTGAACACAAACCCAGAAAAATCGGGATAGGACGGTTCAACATCGCCTATGGTGCTGCGGCGGGGGCTGGGCTTGAGGGCATAGTCTAAAAAGGAGTCGAGAAAAAGCTGTACACCGAAATTGGTCATGGCACTGCCGAAGAATACTGGGGTTTGCTGCCCCTGATGCACCTTCTCCAGGTCAAAATCGGCTCCCACTTCCTCCAGGACTTCCAGATCTTCCTTGAGCTGATAGTACAGATCCTGTTCCAGCAGTTCTTCAATCCGAGGATCGCCCAGATCCACTACCGTATCTTGAGCGGTACGACTCCCGTGGGCAGACCGTTCAAACAGGTGAATCTGCCGATTCCGTCGATCGAATACGCCCTTGAAGCGATCGCCCATACCAATTGGCCAATTCACCGCGTAGGTTTGCAGATCTAACTCCTGCTCAATTTCATCCAGTAGCTCAAACGGATCTCGTCCGGGGCGATCGAGCTTATTGAAAAAGGTAAAAATTGGCAGACCCCGCATCCGGCAAACCTCAAACAGCTTGCGAGTTTGGGGCTCCAAACCTTTCGCAGCATCTTCCAGCATCACTGCATTATCCGCAGCCGCCAGCGTTCGGTAGGTGTCTTCACTAAAGTCCTGGTGTCCTGGCGTATCCAGCAAATTGATCCAGAACCCGCCATAGAGAAATTGCAGCACGGTAGAGGTAATGGAAATTCCCCGCTGTTGTTCCATTGCCATCCAGTCGGACGTGGCATGACGCTGGGCCCGCCGCGCTTTCACCGCACCGGCTTCATGAATCGCGCCTCCATAGAGCAACAGTTTCTCTGTCAGGGTCGTTTTCCCGGCATCCGGGTGAGAAATGATTGCAAAATTTCGACGTTTTTCAACGGCTGCTGCCAGGTCTGTCTGAAGTTCTGTCGCCATGCCTTCTGAGGATTATGGGTTTAGGTTTAATTATATTAAGTGAGGAGTGAGGAGTGGGGAGTGAGGAGTGGGGAGTGAGGAGTCAGAAGTGGAAACTGCTTTCCTTAGCGCAGGCAGCGTTCGACTAAGCTCACCCCGAGGTCTTGCCTTTTCCCTACGGCAAATCCTTACGGCAAATCTTATGGCAAAAACCGATCGAGGGCTGCCTTCAGTTCTTCAATTTCTTCCTCAATCTTGCCTTCCTTAGCGGCCCTGGCAACGCACTCGCTCAGGTGTTCATCTAAAATCATGCGGGAAACCCGGTCGATCGCCCCTCGAACGGCGGCAAGCTGGATCAGAACATCGGGACAGGGACGACTTTCCTGCACCATCATTTTAATACCGCGAATATGTCCTTCTACGCGAGAGAGGCGATTGACAATTCGCCGCAGGGACTCTTCACTGTGAACGTGCGGATGAACTGCAGCGTGTTCATGGTCACCATGAGGATGATGCGGATGAGGATTGGCAGTCGGTTCAACTCCGTTGGTGGAATGAGAATGACTCTGGGACTCGGACGGGGAAAGTTCAGAAGCTGTCATGCAAAACGTGGTTGCCAAAGGTAAAGATCGAACTGAGCGATCGCACCCAGTCGCTTAGATTCTAGCCTAGTCTGGTTGGGCCCAGGCAATTATTGGTTCACAACGCTAAGACCATTTGGGGTAAATCGTTTGGAGGGAGATGAGGGTAGTGTTTGGTTGGACTGGGGAGGAAGGGGGGAAATGTCGTTGGGGACAGAGGGAAGCATCGGAGCGGTGTACTGATCGCCTGGCGGTAGCGTATCAACAGGCGGCAGCCACTCATCGGTGTAGAGCGAATCGACATCTGGAGGCAGTTCAACCGCTGGGGACGACGGAGCATTATCAGACGGTAATTCTTTGAGGGGAACATCAGATCCAAGTTCGGGGGAAGGACTGATGCTGTCGGTGATTGCAGGAGGAGAATAGGATGGATAACTCTCAGAGGGGAGTGTCTGCCAGGGATCGACCGTCTCTGGGGAGGAGTTAGTCCGGTAAAGCGGTTGTTCGATCGCAGTTTCAGGAGTATAAATTGCCCGTTCGCGGATGGGCCAGCTTCCAGCAGATGGAAAACTCTGCTCTTTATTAAATAAGTTCAGGGCTGCTTTGCCATTCTCCTGAGGGGTGGCAGCGATGCGCAAGGCCAGTCCCATCCCAGCTCCCACAAAGCCACCGACGAGAGAGGCAACCATCAGAGCCGCAGGTATTCGTTGTCTCCGAGGCGATTTGAAAACCTCAGCAGGACTGGAACGAGCGACGGAAGACGGAGTTGCAAGGGAGGAGACTGGCGTAGATGGATATGGAAAACTGGCTGCGGGAGCAGAATGGGCGGGGGCAGTCAGTGTAGATTTCAGTGTAGATTGTTGAACGGTTGATCCTACGGGCTGGGATTGCCTATCCTGAAGCGATTTGTCCTGAAGTATTTTGTTCTGAAGCGGCTGATCCGGGAGCTGTTTATCTTGAGCATTACCCGTTCCTTGGATCAGCTTCGATCGCTCAACCTGCCCGTCCTCAACCGCTTCAACCGCCACCGAAAACCAGTCGCTCAATTTGACCGGAGGCTGATCGGGCTGGAAGGGCAGAACTGCGAACGGTAGATTATTTTCTTCAAAACAGTCCAAAATCCGGAGTGAAGACTGGGGCTGCTGCACCAGCGATCGAACTTGCTGCTTAAATTGCTGTTTGAGTTGGTCAATATCTGGTCGCTGTTGGGCAACCTGATTAAAGGTGTGAAGGATAACGGGCTGATTCAGGTAAGTGTGGATTGCTTGATAGGTGACCCCAAGGTCGCTGAGGTTGAGAATATCCTGAATCTCGTACTTGTTGTGCTGAAGCGATGCGCCAACCGTTAACGTCATAGGATTACCTGGACTCGATCGCCCTATAAAACTTTCGCTCTATATCTTAACCTGTCAACAAAGGTTAACAATACTAAGTTGCAAGGGGCGCATAGCAGTACATCCTTACGAGTACGTTTTCCGCACAAAACTTAACAACATGAAAAATTGCGTGAAAAATCGCTGCTAACATTCACTTAAGATTAAAAGTACTGGTTCTGGTTCAACGCGCTTCCAGCCTGAATGATGAGAATCAGGCGATAATTAGTGAATCTGAGTGAATCTGGCTGAGAAAAATTCTGTCTTTTCAGATACAGAACAGGTTCAAAATAAGAATTAGTAATTTGTCAATTTTTTACTCAACCTTCTGGAGAACTGGTTTTATGAATGGAACAGTGCTGGTTTTGTTAGTCATTGGTTTAGCACTGTTGGTAATTGGAGCAGAAGCTTTGGTGAGGGGTGCATCCAGGATAGCCGTGATGGCTGGTATTTCGCCTCTCGTAATTGGGCTAACGATCGTTGCCTATGGAACCAGTTCACCAGAAATGGCGGTGAGTATGATGTCGAGCTATGTCCAACCGGATATTGCGATCGGCAACGTCATTGGTAGCAACATTTTTAATATTCTACTCATTCTGGGTTTGGCGGCTCTGGTTGCGCCCCTGGTGGTGGCCCAGCAGCTGATTCGGCTGGATGTGCCAATCATGATTGGGGTATCGGTTCTGGCACTGGTCTTTGGACTGGATGGCAGGATTGGTCGGATGGATGGGATCATTCTTTTTACTCTGGGTATTGTCTACACGGTCTTTTTGATTTACCAAAGCCGGCGTGAAACCAATCCCGCCGTTCAGGAAGAGTATGCCAATGAATATGGCAACCTCGAGCGATCGTCTCTGGGATGGCTGAAGAACATTGGTTTTATTTTTGGTGGTTTGGCACTGCTAGTCCTTGGCTCTAATTGGCTTGTGGATGGAGCGACAGCAATTGCCAGGGCCCTGGGGGTGAGTGAATTAATTATTGGATTGACCATTGTGGCGGCGGGAACGTCTTTACCAGAATTGGCGACCTCGATCGTTGCCAGTGTTCGCGGGGAACGCGATATCGCTGTGGGAAATGTTGTTGGCAGTAACATTTTCAATATTCTGGCAGTCCTGGGGGTTGCGGCCATTACCGCTCCTAATGGGGTCAGTGTTTCCAGTACGGCTCTGCGCTTTGATATGCCGGTCATGATTGCGGTTGCCCTGGCCTGCTTACCGATTTTCTTTACGGGTAATTTGATTGATCGGCGGGAAGGGCTGCTGTTTACGGGATACTATCTCGCCTACACCCTTTACCTGATTTTGTACTCCACTCAACACAGCCTGCTCCCGATGTACAGCACTGTTATGCTGCTGTTTGTTCTGCCCATCACTGCGATTACCCTGGGCATTGTAATGTGGCGATCGTATCAAGCCCGACGGTTGCGCCTGAAATAGGCAGTAAGCTATCAGCTCCCGATCGCCAAACCCGATCGCCAAACCCGATCGCTAGATCTGTCCACTCTCCTCATTCCCCTCTCATCCAGTTGAGCTAAAGTGGTTTCAGTCTTCTAAGTCGATAGACCGACGGGCAAGCCGGACGTATGAATATGCTGATAGGGAAAGCATTGCAGGGCGGGAAATACACCCTGGATGAGCAGTTGGGACAGGGCGGATTTGGGATTACCTTTCTGGCAACGCACCACTTTTTGGATGAAGTCTGCGTGATCAAAACGCTGAATCCAGACCTTCAGCGAGATCCCCAATTTGCCCAACTGGCAGCCCGATTCCGGGATGAAGCTAGAAACCTGCGGCGATGTGAACATCCAAATATTGTGCGAATGCGGGATTTCTTCGTGGAAGAGGGAATTCCCTATCTGGTGATGGACTATATCCCCGGATATTCGCTGGATCAGGTCGTTTTTCCAGAAAAGCCGCTCCCAGAAGCTCTGGCAGTCCACTACATTCGCCAGATTGGTGCAGCCCTGGAAGTGGTGCATCAGCAGGGGTTACTCCACCGTGACCTCAAACCGGAGAATATGATTTTACGGGAAGATACGGATCAGGTGATTCTGATCGACTTTGGGATTGCGCGGGAGTTTACTTTAGGCAAAACCCAGGCCCATACCAATCTGGTCACGGTGGGCTACGCTCCGGTGGAACAGTACCTGCTCAACGCCAAACGATCGCCTGCAACAGATGTGTATGGGTTAGCCGCCACGCTCTATGCCCTGGTGACTGCCCGAGTGCCTATCGCCTCGATCATGCGCGATCGCCAATCCATGCCCGAACCGCGCCATTTGAATCGTAGCCTCAGCCCTGCGGTGAATCAAGCAATTCTGTGGGGTATGGCTTTGGAGGCAGATCAGCGTCCGGCAACAGTGACCGAATGGCTGGACTTACTCCCTACGATCGCTCCCGCAGCGACTCCATCGGTGCATCAAACTAATCCATCGACAGCGGCCACTGTGGCGGTGAGTCCCCCAAGGGCAGGGTCTCGTCCCGTTGCCCGTACTCCTGTCCCGGATCCCCCTCCCAGACAACCCGCAGCAGCGACAGCCGCCACCCTTGCCCTCACGCCAGATGCGCCCAGAGCTAAATCCGTTGCCGTCCCCTCAACCGTCACCACCGCTCCTCCCCCCCGACGATCGAACAAAGGTAAAGGACGAGGGATTGCGTTTATTGGATTAGTTACTCTGGCCAGCATAGCGATCGCAGCCGTTTCGGCCGTTCTCCATTACAATCAGCAAACGGCTCCCACCGAGGATTTTGAGTCACTGCCAGAGGTTTCGGAACTGCCGGAGAGTGTTGTTGTAGAACCAGAGGTCATTCCATCCCCAGAACCCGAACCCGAACCGGAGCCAGAACCGGAACCAGAACCGGAAGTCCTCCCTCCCGTGGACTCGGCTCCACCAGACGACAGCATTAATACACGACCTCCCGAACCCGAACCGCCTGCGGCTTCACGCCCCCACCCCCCTCCCATTGGCAGTTCCATCAGCCGCGTTCCAGGCTTTGCACCGGGAACCTCTGAACAGCAGGTCATCCAACAGTTGGGAGAACCCGATCGCCAGCGGGATGAGGGCAACGCTTTGCGGATTGCCACCTACATCGTGCCGGAACAGGTGGATCTGGTTTATATCTACGGTCAGAGCAATCAAATTGAACGCACCGAGGCCTATTTCTCGCCCTACACCGATTTCAATGTGATGCGAACGGCTCTCAACGGCATGATGAACTATCGCAGCAGTCCAGAAATTGAGCAGGCGTTGGAGCAAGTCCGTCGGGGAGAAAAAACTTCCTACTCGTTCAGTAACGGTTCCGTTGAAGGGGTGATCGAACGGGCAGGCGATCGAATTTACATAGGAGTGTGGGAGTAATGCCTCAACCGATCCTCTATGCCGCAGTGACCAATCATGGATTTGGCCACGCCACGCGCACGGCTTCGATGTTGGCGGAGGTGAAACGGATTTGCCCAGAGGTGGTGATTATTTTAGTGACGGCAGCTTCTCGACCACTGCTGGAATCATATTTTCGAGAAGACTTTATTCACCGTCCCAAGCCGCTGGATATTGGTGTGGTGCAGGCGGACAGCCTCACGATGGATAAACCTGCCACCCTGGAGAAGCTGAAGCAAATTCGGGATCAGGAAGCCACCACCATTGCAGGAGAAGTTGCCTTTATTCGGCAGAATCGGGTTCAATTAGTCATCGGCGATATTCCTCCCCTGGCAGCATCGATCGCCCGTGCTGCGAATATTCCCTGCTGGATGGTGAGTAATTTTGGCTGGGATTTTATCTATCGAGATTGGGGTGGTGAGTTTGTTGAAATGGCGGATTGGATTGGGGAACGGTTTAGCTGGTGCGATCGGCTGTATCGCTTGCCGTTTCATGAAGCCATGAGTGCCTTCCCGAACATCATTGACATTGGTTTAACCGGGGGCGCACCGCTCTACTCCCCCGATGAAATGCGGCAACGGTTTAAGATTACGGCTCCGGTGGAACGAACGGCATTGCTCACCTTTGGCGGGTTGGGGTTGAATCAGGTTCCCTATCACAACCTGGAACGCTTTCCCGACTGGCAGTTCATTAACTTTGATCAGCAGGCTCCCGAATTGCCAAATATAGTTAAAATCACCGATCGCAGGGTTCGTCCGGTTGATTTTATGCCGCTCTGTAGTCAGGTGGTTTCTAAACCCGGATATAGCACCTTTGCGGAAGCTTGCCGGATGAATGTGCCTGTGGTGACCATTCCTCGTGATGACTTTGCCGAAGGCCCCGTTTTGACCGAGGGAATTCGGAAATATAATCGTCATCGCGTTCTGACTCCAACGGAATTTTTTGAGGGTGACTGGAATTTTTTGCAGGAACCGCCCTATCCTCCGGAGCAGCCAGAACCCTTACCGAAAGATGGTAATGAGGTCGTTGCCAGGGCGATCGTCGAATATCTGCATTCTGATTAAACCGATAGGGGCAACGCGCCAAACAACCCAGCGATTCAATGGAATTTGAGCCGAAACCAGATGGATTTGTCACACTCAATTTAACGATTCAAGATGCGCGATCGGTGCTGGATCAACAGCAGCAACTCCGACAGCTTTCTTTAACTCAGCTCAATATCTTGTTTGTCACTAATACGGCTCTGTTAACGGTGTTATCGATTTCACGATTGCTGTTTACCGTGAGTCTTTTTAGCGTTGCAGAAGTCATCGGGTTTTTGTTCAGTTTTAGTGTGCTAATTTACGCCCTCCTGCCGCGTCAGCCCCTTGTGACACCGAACCTGGAGGATCAGGAATCGATCGAACGGTATCTGGCCCTTTCCCCCGATGAGTATCGGCTGCAAATGCTGACAAATTTAATTGCGGTGTATCAAGCCAATAAGCAGCGATTGGATGACATTACTCAGGCGCTCTCCCTGGCGACCTATTTTGTCTGGGCCACACTGATTATTACTCTGTCCCACGTCCTCTGGATTGTGTCGCTGGCGCTTTAGATCGGGGTATCCCAGTTTGGCAGTTGTGGGGTGGATAGACTGGCAGGCAAGATGCCTGCACTACGAAAATCGCTCGGGCTGGTTCCACCGTAGGGACACTTTGGGGACTGGCAGTTTAAATTGGAAAAAGCTATTGTTAAAGGATAGAGATAGTCAATTCTGATTATCTCCATGTTTGGAGTGAATTTAACTCTTTACACCTTCAAAATATGCTTGCAGCTCATCCATCCGTTGAGGAATCCACCGATCGAATCAAGCTTCCCAAGCCTGATTTGAAAAATATTACGGTGTTGACGAACAAACTCCCCAACAGTCCCATCCTGCCCTGGAACCACTACGACTCTCCCTGGCTGGATGATGAGGCGGCGGAAGATCCGCCTGAAACCGCAGACTAGATTTAGAGCTTCAGGGATTAGAGATCCTGGATTGAATAACCTGATTATTGAATAACCTGATTGCCGTTCTGCTGCTTTGACTGGGCGGGCAGGATGCCCACCCCACAAGAATTTCGGGTGATTGAATTTCAGGTGATTCCGTTTGCCTGCCTCAGGGCGGAAATGGCTCGTTGTTAAGATTGAGCTTTGAGTGTTCAATTTGAGTTTCCCGTCCATGACCCATTACCAACAAGCTGTCAAGGTAAAAACAAGCGGCAAGGCCCTCCACAAAGTCACCTCTAAAGTGGCTGATGTTGTGGCCGATTCTGGTATTCAAACCGGGCTTTGCACCCTGTTTTTGAGGCACACCTCCGCCAGCTTAATCATTCAAGAAAATGCCGATCCAGATGTACTGACTGATTTATCTAACTTTTTATCCAGGCTGGTGCCAGAGGGCGATCGCTACATTCACAGCACCGAAGGCCCAGACGATATGCCTGCCCACATTCGCACGGTTTTAACCCATACTTCTGAACAAATCCCGATCGCCAATGGTCGCCTGGTGCTGGGAACCTGGCAGGGCATTTACATTTGGGAGCATCGGCAGCACAGTCATGTCCGGGAGTTGGTGGTGCATGTTATGGGGGAATAGATGGAGGAAAGTTGAGCGGGATGGGTATTCTGAGGATGAGCATTTACCTTTTGCTTTAGTGACTCCCCCAAGCTTTTATACCCTTTGCTATATGGACTACCAACGGTTTCTCAAGGAATTGCCCACGCTCTATCGTCATTGGGGAACGGAGCAGGTGCAGCCCAAATCCGATCGCTTCCAGGCGGTACTCAGTCAGGTGCGCGGCATGACCACGCCAAACGTGATGCAGTTACTCAACTGTGCGATCGCCTGCATGGAGGCCAATGAAATTTATTGTGAAGTAGGCAGCTTTCGGGGTTCAACGCTGATTGGGGCATTGCTGGATCATGGCGATCGTCTGGCCTATGCCGTGGATAACTTTTCTGAATTTGATCCATCCGGCGAGGGCGAAGCGATCCTGGCAGCCAATCTGGAATCTTTTGACCTGGCAGAACAGGTTTGCTTTTGCAATCAAGACTTTGAAGCGTTTTTCTATGACCTGGGACAGTTGCAAGGTGACGATCGCATTGGCGTGTATTTATATGATGGAGCCCACGACTATCGATCGCAGTTAATGGGCTTGCTGTTAGTGCGACCCTTCCTGGCGGATCAGTCCCTCATCATTGTGGATGATAGTAACTGGAGTGCTGTTCAGCAGGCAAATTGGGATTTTATTGCCACTCATCCCCAGTGCCGTTTGGAGCTGGATCTCGCCACCCCTGAAAATGGTCACTTTACTTTCTGGAATGGTTTGCAGATTCTGAGTTGGGATACGCGCCGCACTGCCCCCTGCGACTGGGAGGAGATTCAGACCCACCGCGATCGAGACTTGCTGAACGCCATTTACAATTTGCACTTTGAATTTGAGCAGCAGCGGGAAAAATTAATCTCCCATAGGAGCTAACTGGACAGGGGGACAACTCTGGGTCAGAATTGGCGAAAAGGTTGGTCATAGGGGAACATGGAACCGATTCTGATTATCGCTGCACTCATAGTTTCGTTCCTGGTCTTCACTTTTTTGCTGAGAGTGGCAAAATCTGCTATCAGCACTGCCGTCACGATTGCGATCGTAATTTTGCTGCTGCAATTGTTCTTTGGCGTTGGGCCGGGTGAACTGTGGGAGCAAATTGTTAGCCTGTGGCGCGGCTTGCTACAGAATTTTTAACCATTATTTCTTAGAAAAAATTAATGAAGTTAAGTGTGGGTACTCTCCTCTTTCTTAAGGTAGAGTTCAGCCGATTTGTTCTCCAGGATGCATTTAGCAGAGGGAACAAAGGGTATTCTGTACGTATTAGTTGAGATAAACAACAACAATCCTATTCCTAAGACTGTGACAAAAGAGTTAAAAAATGTTACGATTATTAGAAATCGTTTAGCAGTAGCGGTTTGGATGTAGTTTTGGTGGCGTTTATCTAATTTGTTAGTCGATTACATCACGCTTGACTGCATGGCATCCCGTTCCCGCTTGGTTACATTGCATTCATTGCTCACCTACGGCTTAAAGCTGAAGACTGTATATTGGCGTTCTATGGATATGGGCTAGATCAGGACTTGTTAAGAATTTGGTAGGAAGGCGGTCAGATCTTTGCCCCCGTAGCTTTCAGTAGCTGCACCGCGCGTTACACTCTTCTGCTTCAAGGCTTCCGCTTGATGTTCAACATCTTGACAAAGCGTTACAACCTTGCTGAGTCACAGCTTTGGCTTTCTTGATTTTCAGGAAAATCTTGAACTTGACTCTTGCGCAGTTAGTACATTTGTCCTAAACTAAGTTCCTCCTAGTTCAAGACCCGGCGATATGAAGACTACTCAGACCTCTGCGGATATGGTACGTGCTTACTTACGGGAGATTGGTCGTGTTCCCCTGTTAACGCACGAGCAGGAAATTCTGTTTGGTAAACAAGTGCAGCAACTGACCGCACTAAAGGATATTAAGGCCGCTTTGAGTGAGCGTCTCGGCTATGAACCCTCTCTGGCAGAATGGGCAAAGCAAGCTGATCTGACAACGGAAGAGTTGGAGCAGTCCCTTGAAGAGGGGGAACAGGCCAAGCGGAAGATGGTGGAGGCAAACCTGCGGCTGGTTGTCTCGGTGGCGAAGAAATACATCAAGCGCAATGTCGATCTCCTGGATCTAATTCAGGAAGGGACGATTGGCATGCATCGGGGAGTCGAAAAATTTGACCCCACAAAGGGCTATCGGTTCTCAACCTATGCTTACTGGTGGATTCGGCAGGCCATCACCCGAGCGATCGCCGAGAAGGGACGTACTATCCGCTTACCGATTCACATTACTGAAAAGCTGAACAAGATTAAGAAAGTCCAACGGCAATTGGCCCAGCAACTGGGGCGGACTGCCACAATCTCAGAGTTAGCAGCCGAACTAGATTTGTCTCCCAAGCAGGTGCGCGAGTATCTGGAGCGATCGCGGGTTCCCCTATCGCTGGATTTGCGGGTGGGAGACAATCAGGATACAGAGTTGGGCGAATTGCTGGAGGATACTGGGCCATCCCCGGAGGATTTTGCAGCTCAGTCTTCCTTGCGAACCGAGTTGGAACAGTTGATGGCAGAATTAACCCCCCAGCAGCGGCAGGTCTTAGCGTTACGCTTTGGACTGGATGATGGACAGGCTCTCACCCTGGCCAAGATTGGCGATCGGTTAAACATTAGCCGGGAGCGGGTGCGCCAAATTGAGCGGGAGGCTTTGACGAAGTTACGGAAGCGCAGAGCCGATATTCGGGAGTATCTGGCCAGTTAAGCTTGAATTTGACTTGAATTTAAACAGTTTAAGGAGTGAGGCTGGTTATGTATTGTGTTCTAACCAGGCTGCCACTTCGTCCGGCTGGGTGAAGTCTAAGGAAGCTTCGCCCAGATTCCGTCAGTCAAAAGAGAGGCTTGCCCTAATACACCGATCGCCCCATGTAGTTACCGGGAGGATCATAACGGCAAACCAGAATATCATTCCCTCCGGCTGAGGCGAATCCACAACCAACTTGAGCCGTATCGCGCCAGATGATTTGGGTGTAGTGCCCTACGTCAAACCAGCTTCCGGTGGAACTGACTGCCGGAAAGGCTCCTGCGGTGAAGTACTGCTGTTCAGCTCCCCAGCGGTTGACCATGTCGCTATAGCTGAAATGTCCTGAGGTTCCCATCCAGAGATTTTCACCCTGATCGGCAACCTGACTATGCTGCAAGGTATGACCGCCGATCGCCGCCAGATGATCGGCCCATTCCTGGGCCTGTTCGGCCAGAGTATCTGACCAGGTGAGGGAAGGGACGTTCACCTCAGTGCGGTACTGATTGTGGGTCGTTAAAATATCGTCAACGAATGATGAGTGGGGCAACGATGCAGGAGTGACTTCAGGGGTTTGGGCCAGGCTGATTAGCCCTAAAAAAGCTGTAAGCGTCGTCGTTTTGGGTGGCATCATCTTTGGATCTAAGTAAAACTACTGAAGCTGTAAACGCTGGAAATCGAGCCTTGGTTAGGCTGCGATCGACCCGTAGAGAGTCTCTCAGATTCGCACCCGATCTGCAAGACGGATTCAATTGCGAAATGTTGCAGTGTTCAACGAAATACTTCCTGCCAGCCTTCTGTGCCGCATTCCTGCTGAAATTCCTGAATCACCCAGGTCAAATCTTTCCCCAGTCGTTGCGCCACTTTGATTAAATAGTTCCGATAGGCGTACCGATCCTCCAGGCTGGGCATATCGCCAAAAATGGAGCCAAAACACCAGTCGGGTTCCGGGGCACAGCCAAATTCTTTCTGGAAAACTGCGATCGGCCAACTGGGGGCAGCTCCTTCTCGGTAGGCTTTCTGACGCTGCGATCGGAAAAAGTCGTACATTTTCCGGCGTTCGATCTGGTGAAGCACCTCTTCGCTGTAGACTTCAACCATCGCTTCGGTATTTACAGCCGGTTCCGCTGGCCAGATGTAGCCACAGCCAGGGCAGGTCATGATAAAGCCCCAGGTGAGGCGGTTGCAGTCGGGGCATTGTTTGGTGGGGGTGACTTCGGTGGTTCCCGGTTCGCGGCTGGTTGGCAATCGGTATGCTTGAATATCTTCTGGAAAACCTAATCGTCGCAAATTATTGGCCTGATCCAGAATAATGCCGTAGCGTTTTCCGGTAGCTGGAGAGATCCGCAGCAGCCGTCCGACTTGCTGATAGTGGAGTGCCTGGGATTGGGTAGGGCGAAGGAGTAACCCCACTTCAACGCTGGGTTCATCAAAGCCGATGCTGATTACATTGCAGGAGGTGAGGACGAGCAATTCCCCAGTGCGTAGAGCGTTGTAAAGCTGTTGTCGTTGTTTGATCGGAGTACTGCCATCGACAACCGCAGCACTCACATTCGCAGCTCGAAAGGCTTCAGCCACATGGCGGGCGTGTTCTACATCCACGCAGAAAGCGATCGTCCGTTTTCCGGGGGTGAGACGATGCCATTCTTCGACGATGCGCTGCACCAGTTCGGGGCGATCGCAGGCATTTTTCAAGTCCCGTTCATCGTAATCTCCGGCGCGGGTGCGAACTCCCTCCAGGCTGATTTGGGAGTCGGTGGAAACGCCGTAGTATTGCATTGGGGCGAGGTAGCCCATGCGCTGAAGTTCGGCGGGAATCGGGGAAGCCACGAAGCTGTCCATGTGATCGCCTAATTGCTCTTTTCCCAGGCGATAGGGAGTTGCGGTCATGGCCAGATGAACGGCTTTGGGATGGGTGCGATAGATAATCTCCTGCCCAATTTGGCTGAAGACGGTGGTATGCCCTTCGTCAAAAAACACGACATTGGCAGGAAATTTGCGCCACCACGATCGCTTTTCCATGGTCTGAATGCTGGCGATCTGGATTGGAGCGGTGGGATCTTCCTGCCATCCGGCTTTGATAAATCCACAGTGCAAGCCAAAGGACTGCATTTTCTGGTAAGTCTGCCGCACTAAGACATCCAGATGCACCAGAAACATGAGTTTCAGTCCTCGCGCAGCCGTATCAGCACAGATCTTACCCCCAATCACGGTTTTTCCGGCTCCAGTTCCCGCAATAATGGCAACTCGACGATGACCCTGCCCCAGTCGGGTGTACAGGTCTTTGATCAGTTGGCTCTGGTATGGACGAAGGGTGGGAGGGTGCAGCGAGGGTGGGGGTGATTTCGCTGGCATCGGCTAATTCCTACGAGGGGCAAATAAGTGCGATCGGCTCTAAATTCTACAACATTCGGGCTGATGTGGTTCAACATCAACAATCTACAGATTCGTGTAGCGCAGGCATTCTGTTTGCCAGTAGGGTACATGCGATCGATGACGCTGTAAATCCTCCTGACTACGTTCTTGAATCCGATCGTTTGTAGGGAGCGATCGGGTTTGGGCGGGGATGTAAGCAGAACAACATGACAGCCTAAGAATAGGGCTAAGATCAAGGCTCTATAGCTGTTTCGGGGAGATAGGCAGCAGGATTTCCAGGAGAGTGGAAATTAAAGCTCTGCCTCTTTTACGTGCATTGTGAACCACTTCAAAAAAGCCCAGGTACACCGGCAACTTCTCTTGAGAAATCCCTCGATGAGGTCGTAACCATGAACGCAGCAACGACCAAAACCCTTCCATTGTGTTGACATGGATTTCATAGAATCCATCGCCATCCTCATCGCGGGCATACTCCCCACTCCCATGACACACGGTTTTATGCTCATAGCCCCAGCATGTCAACCCATTGTAAATGCCATACTCATCTGTATAAATCTGGCTTCCAGGAGCGACCGTTGCTTGGATGAGGGGTTTAATCGTCTCTTGCTGGACATTTTCCAGCATCCGAATCACCACCAAGCCGTGACGTTGGATCATGCCGAAAATCGGCGGCTTTTCTTGGGCAAGCGTCCCCCGTCCCCGAATCCCTTTGAGCTTATGGCGCCGTCCTTTGCGCCCCTTTTTTTGACTTCATGGGGTTGGCCTTTATGCCCCGCTGTCAGATACACTTCGTCGAATTCGACCTCTCCACTTAAGTGCACCTCCGGCTTGTTGTCCACAATGCCTTGACGCAGTTGCATCGTCATCTGGTAAATATCGTCCTTGTCCAGGGCTAACTCGGTGGCAATTTGTTCACTCGATAGGTTCAGTCCCATCAAATACAAGCAGCCAATCCACTTTTGCAAGGGTTGATGATGCCCTGCAAAAATCGTATCGCTCAGGTCGTCGAAATGGGCTTTACAGGATTTGCAGCAGTAACGTTGTCGCTGAGGTTGAGTTTCATCGCGGCCATTTTTGACCACCTGCTCACTCTGACAGCGAGGGCATCTCACCCCTTCAGACCAACGAGTTTGGCGAATCAGTTGATAGCATTTGGCATCGTCAATCAGAGTACTCAAGTTGATACTCATCGCACCTAACCCCTACAATGCTTCTGCTATCCTAACAGCAGCTTCCCCTACACCTCCATCTCCCTGAAACACCTATTGAGCCAAGATCAAAATGGAAAACATCCAGAATTTTGCTGCATATCTCCCTTCAGCAGGGCTATTATGCAGACTACCTGCTGTTCATTCACCCAAATCAAGTGATTATACAGCAGATAATCTGTATAACTGCTCGTACTGGGTAGTTATACAGAGTAACTCTATACAATAAATTGTTCGGCTGCTTAGGCTTTCGGTGGAGGTCATTCTCGGAAGTTTATCTGTGGGAGTTAACAGCCCAATCAGGAAAAGTAAGCTTGTCAAAGCATTAGGTAAAGATGTTGCTACAATTTCACCAAAGTAATTCTGGTTTCAATGCCAATGGTAGAAGCATTGTTTGGGATTTTTGGGGTATTGCTCGGTTCATTGATTTCGTGGGTGACTTCTGATCGTCATTCCAAAATTCAAACTACGCTCGAATTGCACCGAGAATTTAGCTCAGAAGATGTACTTCTATCAAGAAACACGGCTGGCAGAATTCTTGTTAAATATCTTGATAAGCCCTTGGTTCAATTTTCTGCATCTTTAGAACCGGAAGAATATTCTCATATCTGGAATATAATTCATTTCTATCAACGACTTTGGGTCTCTATTAAGCACAAGCAAGTTGTTTCTAGTATGATCCCTGACCTTTTCGGGGAGGTGTTTATGAGATGGTATATTCCATATTTTGAAACTATGCTTGTTCCACTGAGTTGGAGTTCCAGTAAAAAAATAAAAGAGCTTAGGGATTGGTTTGAAAATAATTCCTCTCAGGACGATTTTAGAGAGTGGATCAGGTTGGCTCGACAAGATCGAGAAGTAGTTATGCAACGCGCTGGACTGTTACCAAAGGATTCAAGTTTGCCAAATCCGCAGCCGAACAATCCGGTTGGAGCGGACTGGCAGGGTTAGCCAGTATTAAGTTGTGGGATTTTGCAGCCGCTCAACCGGAACGATTAGACCCTGGCTGCCTGACAGAAGTAGGTGAAACCGAATAAACACGAGGGAATTGGCGAAAAGGGTAGAGAGACATGAGAGGCTAGAGTTATCACACAAACAGCCAAAAATCATGACAACCTCTACCCATTTGTATAGTCAACTATTCGACCAGTTGCGTCAACACAGTCGTGTGTGCGACCTACGTCACTTGAAAGCCCTGGGATGGATGGTCAGTGCCTTGCTCTGTAGTGGAGAATTGAACTTAGCGGCATGGGAGCCGTATGTGCCCAGTCGAGCGACCAAAGCGCAAAGTACAGAACGACGCTGGCAGCGATTTATGGGCAATTGCCGCATCAGCGTGGTGGCAATCTACGTACCGTTGGTGCTAGTAGCTCTGAGGGGATGGCAGCACCAGCGCTTGTACTTAGCCTTGGATACAACGGTTCTATGGAACCGCTTTTGCATGATTCATCTATCGGTGGTGTGCTGTGGACGAGCCATTCCCCTGCTGTGGCGAGTTGTGGAACAGGGTAGTGCCACCGTTGCCTTTGAGGAGTATCAACCCCTATTGCGCCGTGCTCGGTGGCTGTTGCGCCATCATCCTGATGTGATGCTGTTAGCCGACCGCGGCTTTGCCAATCACCAATTGATGCAATGGCTACGCCAGAGCCGTTGGCATTACGGTTTGCGATTACCGTGTGATGTGTTGATCCATACCCAACGACGCTCTCCCTCGATGGTTGGGACGCTCTATCCTCCCCTGGGCGAAGCCCGTCTGTATCAGAATGTGGGCTTGTGGCTTGATGGTGAGCATCGCTGTAACTTGGTTCTGGCAACGGTGCAGGGAGCCAAAGATGCTTGGGCAGTCGTGACTGACGAAGCTCCAACCCTACAAACGCTTTGGCAGTATGCCTTGAGGTTTCGCGTCGAGGAATTGTTTTTGGACAGCAAGTCTGGTGCCTTTGAGTTGGAAGATTCGCGTTTGCGCTCCCCTGAAGCTATAGTACGGCTCTACTTGGTCTGCGCCATTGCCCTGCTTTATGCCACCACTCAGGGCATGGCGGTGCAATTAGCGGGGTTGCGCCAACAGGTAGACCCCCATTGGAAGCGAGGCATTAGCTATCTCAAAATCGGGCTGCGTTGGCTCCAAGGAGTCATGCACAAAGGCAGAAAACTCCTCTCTCCGGTTGCTCTGCTGCCCCAAGACCCGCAACCTGTTTTTGCTTCCAAACGAGCAGAACGTGACTTCTATAACCAGATTTGGTTCACTCGCATCTGTTCGTTAACCTGTCAGCCATAATTCTACGAAGGCGTAAAAAGATGTGGCAGGCAGTCAGGTATTACCACTTCCGTGCTGGTGCCACTGATTGCTTTGGCTGTGGTGACTGCGGCCCAATCCCTCCCCTATTTTGTCGGGGCAAACATTGGCACTTCAACCACCGCAATTATTGCGGCAACTGCTTTAGCCAGCGATGGGGATCCAGCAGGGGTGGCTGCTTTAAATTTGGCATTTGTCCATCTGATACTTGAGTTTTTTGCCATTGCAATCTTGTTTCCGATCCGACAGATTCGTCACTTTCCTGTATGGTTGGCAGAACACACCGCAGGCTGGTTTGGTCAGGGGCGATTCTTTGCGTTCGGCTATATTGCGCTTTTGTTCTACCTGCTGCCGTTTGGTGGTGTTTGGTTAACGGGAGATTTAGAAATCGCCGATTTTTATGAGCCTGTGGTGCCGCAAGAGGTGCAAGAGTTAGAGGCAGGTGAAGCGGATGCTGAGGAGGTCGAAGAAGATGTTGAAGGCGTGGCAGATGCCGACGATGCGGATGATGCCAATGGTGATAACGGTGACAACGGCGATAACGGTGGCAACAGTGATAACAGTAACAATGGTAATAATGGGCTAGACATAGACGTTTGAACCAGAATCAATGTCTATTTCATGTTCAATTCAATAGGGGAACCGGAGCTCATCGATCGTGTTCTTCCGGTTCTCTAGATTTGTTTTGGATCAAAGGCCAGTTTCTGATGATCTGTTTTTGATTTTTCAAACAAGATTTGAAGCTTAAAGGGCAACGATCGGCTGTCCAAACTCCGTGTTTTCCGCAAGCAAATAGAAAGAATTTAGTTTATTCTGAAAGAAGTAGTAAAGATTTTATGATCGTTATCTCCGGGGGTGGAGGAATGCATCGATTTTCACTCATCACAAAGTTTCCACTGGTTGCGGCGACGGTTTTTGCCATGACGATCGGTGGATGTGCTTTGCCAAGCGGTCTTTTTGGAGGTGGCGAAACTGGAGAAGAGACTCCAACCGAAAGTCCCGTGGCAGTTTCTCCCACCGATGAGGCAGCCGAACCAGCGGAGCAACCCACTGAAGAACCCGTTGCAGATGCAGAAGCTCCCGTCACAGACACCGTGACTGAGGCTTCCCTACCCCGCGATTTAGATCTGATCCCCTCCACCGATCCAGATCAGCGTCTTCAGTCCCTGGATGGAGAACGAAATGATCCATTCTCCCTCGTGCCCACGACTCCTTCCGTTCAAATTACGATTACCGAAACCCCTCAGCCCGAGGCTCCAACAGCCCAGACTCCCCCTGGCACAACGGGCAATGGTACGACCGCTCAAACTCCGACTCCCCCTGGCACAACGGGCAACGGTACTGGACGAACTCCGACGACCACTACCCCGACCACGCCAGGTGGGCTTGCGCCCATTCCAAACCTGGTGCCTCAACCCTCTCCTGCGGTTGCCGCCGCGCCCCTGCCGCCTCCCCCACCCCAACCCGTTTTAGCCAGAGCCGTTGAAGTGTTGGGAGTGGTGCAAATCGGCAGTACGTCCTACGCGATCGTGAATGCACCCAACGAGGCCAGCAGTCGCTATGTGCGGGTGGGGCAACGGCTCTCGAATGGACAGGTCGTCGTGAAGCGCATTGAAATGAACGGGCCAGAACCTGCTGTGGTCTTTGAGCAGTTTGGTATTGAAGTGATCACATCAGTGGGTGAAGGCGGTGTTCCTGATCCTTCCCCTGCTGCAACCTTGCCGACTTCTGCCCGTCCCAACCAGCCGGGATAACGGTGAAGCGAAACCCAACTTGATGATTTTCAATTCTCAGCAATAAAACTTAAAACGAAAATCAACCGATCGACCTGACGGAGTAGTACGCTGAAAAACGATCGCAGTTTATTGCTTCCCGGATTTCTTTTCTGAGGAAGCCGTCTTATTAAGTCTCTATCCAAAAACCCGATCGGAGTTTTGAAGTTCAAAGCTTTGAAGTTCAGAGTCTTGAGATTCAGAGTCTTGAAATTCAGCCCTCCGGTGGTGTCTCGGATAGGCGTTAAAGATCAATAACCTTAAAAAGGAAACGACTCATGGTTCAACGCGGTTCTAAAGTTCGAGTTCTTCGGCAGGAGTCTTACTGGTACAACGAAGTGGGCACTGTAGCTTCCGTGGATCAGAGCGGTATCAAATACCCAGTGATCGTTCGTTTTGAAAAGGTGAACTACAACGGCTCCAGTGGTTCATCCGGCGGAGTCAATACCAACAACTTTTCTCTGGAAGAACTGGCTGAAGTTTAACAACTCACGGTCGGGACAGGTCAGAATAGACAAGTCCTGAACGTGGTTGGATCTACGATTTGAATTGTGCCAGAACTACCAGAGGTTGAAACCGTTCGACGGGGTTTGAATCAGGTAACCCTTAATCAAACTATTACGGGTGGGAAAGTGTTGCTCGATCGCACCATTGCCCACCCCTTTTGTGTATCTGAGTTTCTGGGGGGTATCACCGGAGCCGCGATCGTCCAGTGGCATCGTCGAGGCAAATATCTTCTGGCCGAATTGAGTCCGAATCATGGCTGGCTGGCGGTTCACCTGCGGATGACAGGACAACTGCTATGGGTTGCTCAAACCCTGCCGCTTCAAACCCACTGCCGGGTTCGTCTCTTCTTTCCCAACCAGCAAGAATTGCGCTTTGTTGATCAGCGTACTTTTGGGCAAATGTGGTGGATGCCGCCTGATCAACCGCCAGAAGAAATCATGTCCGGACTGGCTGCCCTGGGCCAGAACCCTTTTCGGATCAGTTTTCGATCGCCTACTTTGCTTCCAGACTCCACAATCGCCATCGTCCGATCAAAAATGCCCTGCTGGATCAAACGATCGTGGCAGGAATAGGGAATATTTACGCCGATGAGGCCCTCTTCCTCAGCCGCATTCACCCCCAAACCCACTGCGCCAAACTGACCCTGGAACAAATGACTACGCTGCATGGCGCGATCGTGCAGGTGTTGTCCGATGCGATTAACGCTGGAGGGACGACCTTTAGTGACTTCCGGGATGTGCAGGGAATTAACGGAAATTACGGTGGTGTGGCCTGGGTCTACGATCGCAAAGGCGAACCCTGCCGCATCTGTCTGACTCCCATTGAGCGGTTAAAGCTAGCCGGGCGATCGGCCCATTTTTGTCCGCAGTGCCAGTGTCCGTAACCCCACCCCCCCACTCCCCACTCCCCCCTCCTGACTGCTGACTCCCCTTATTTATCTTGATTTCCTGACATAACGCCCATTTGTATACCGATATACGACAAAACACTTCATAAATTCTTAAATTTCTTTGCAAAGGCTTTTAGATTCCAGGATGCAGAACGCCAGGGGAATTGTGTACCCGGTATACAGTCCCTGCGGTTCTCATCGGTGGGATGGAGTGTCGTCGTTTTTCTCAGGGCAAGCAAAATGTCTGCCAACGTCCGATATCCAACGCGCCCTGTGGCATTAGGGACCCGCGGAATGGTGGCTTGTCCCCATCAGTTAGCCTCGATCGCAGGGCTGCATACCTTACAAAAAGGCGGAAATGCCGTTGATGCAGCTATCAGCATTAACAGCACCCTCGGGGTGGTATACCCGCATATGACCGGAGCAGGGGGAGATTCCTTCTGGTTGATTTATGATGCCAAAACCCAGAAAGTTCACGGGCTGAATGGGTCTGGGCGATCGGCTCAATCTGCTACTTGCGAATTTTATCGATCGCAGGGGTTGCAGGCGATTCCAACTCGTGGCCCCCTGGCGGCAATTACGGTTCCAGGGACGGTGGATGCCTGGGCAACCGCTCAAGCTCGCTTCGGCAAACTGTCCTTAGGGGCAGTTCTGGAGCCTGCCATTCAGTATGCTGAGTCTGGTTATCCGGTGTCGGCATCTCAGGTGAACTGGACGCGCAGGAATGAGGCTCTGCTCACTGAATATCCCTTTTCCCAGAAGGCATTTCTCCCCAAAGGAATTCCAGAAGTGGGAGCGGTACTGACGAATCCAGGGTTCGCCCATACCCTGCGATCGATCGCCCGCCACGGACGGGATGCTTTTTATCAAGGGGAAATTGCCGCAGAGATTGTTCGATCGCTCAAGGAACTGGGCGGGATTTTGACCCAGGATGATTTTACGGCTCACCATTCAGACTGGGTAGAACCGATCACCACGACCTATCGCGGTTACACGATCTGTGAAATGCCGCCTAACACTCAGGGCTTTTCGGTGCTGCAAATGCTTAACCTGTTGGAAGGCTTTGATTTGCAGGCGATCGGGCATGGTACGGCCGATTACTATCACTTGATGGTAGAAGCCACCAAAGCTGCCTTTGCTGACCGCGATCGCTGGTTGACTGACCCTGATTTTGTCCAGATCCCCCTCGATCGCCTAATCTCCAAAGCCTATGCTGAGGAGCGTCGTCAGCAGATTGATCTAACCACAGCCAGTTCCTATCAGCCAGGGGCGATCGGAGGTGACACGACCTTTTCCGCCGTGGTGGATGCGGAGGGGAATGCGGTGGCGATGATTCAAAGCCTGTATTTTGACTACGGCTGCGGCATCGTCGCTGGGGAAACGGGTGTAGTTTTACAGAATCGTGGTGCTTTCTTTTCGTTGGATCAAACCCATGCCAACTGTCTGCAACCCGGCAAACGCACCTTCCATACCCTGATTCCCGCCATGGCTTTGAATGCTGACGGCAAACCGGAACTGGTGTTCGGCACGATGGGCGGCGAAGGACAACCCCAAACCCAGGTGGCGATGCTGACTCGCGTGATTGATTTTGGCTTTGATCCGCAAACGGCGATCGACTTGCCCCGATGGCTCTATGGACGCACCTGGGGAGCTGAAAGTAGTGCGTTGTCACTGGAAGGGCGAATGGATACTGGAATTGCTCACGCACTGTCCCACAGAGGCCATCCCGTTAAGCTGATCAACGACTGGGCGGAAGCAATGGGACATGCCCACATGATTCGGATTGATCCAACAACTGGAATTCTTCAGGGCGGTTCTGATCCGCGCAGTGATGGGATTGCGGTGGGATGGTGAAGTTCATTCGCCTATTTAGATTCGTCGCAATCGCGGTCAATGTACCAATCGCGTTCAACGGACAAATGGTTTTATTCCGCAAATAATCTAAGGGAGATATTACTGTATGGAGGCTTACGTTACTGGCTTAAATTGGTTTCTCACCTTTTTACCGATCGCCGTGTTGTTAATTCTGATGATTGGCTTTCGGTGGGGGGCAGCAGAAGCCGGCCCGATCGGCTGGATTATTGCAACGATCGCCGCTCTGACGGTGTTTCAGGCTCCTTTAACGCTGGTGGCTTTAGAAAGCGTGAAGGGGTTATGGGCAGCATTTTTGATTCTTTATATTGTGATCTCAGCCATCCTGATCTATGAAGTCACTCAGGAAGCCGATGCCTTTGAACCCTTCCGCCGAGGAATCGAACGATTTTCACCCAATCGTCTGATTCAGATTCTGGCCTTTGGTTGGGTGTTTGCTTCTTTCTTGCAAGGGATTACCGGATTTGGAGTGCCGATCGCAGTTGCAGCACCGCTATTAGTCGGAATTGGAGTGCGTCCCCTGTATGCCGTAATTATTCCGCTGGTCGGTCATGCCTGGAATAATACCTTTGGCACATTAGCAGTCGCCTGGTTAACCCTGAAGGAGGTGACGGCCCTGAGCGAAGCCGATGCCGCTGTGACTGCTCTTTATGCGGCTGGATTTATTTGGGTGATCAGCATTGCTGGGGGATTACTGGTGTGCTGGCTCTACGGGCGTTTGGCGGGAGTGCGGGAAGGTTTAGCCGCCGTGATTCCGATTTCCCTGGTGCAGGGTGGATTGACGATCGTGCTTTCGCAATGGAATGACACGATTAATGGATTCATTGCCAGTGTGGTTGCCTTTGCCCTGATCTTTGTAATTGGGAAACTGCCCCAGTATCAGCGTCCTTCGGTGGTTCGCTCCAGCCGCATTTTTACAGATGTTCCCAGAGGCGAAGCAGCAGGGGATGAGTTACCGCAACCGCAAATGGGGGTTCATCAAGCCTTTACACCGTACTATTCCTTGTTGGGCCTCACCTTTGGCATCCTGCTGATTACTCCGATTAAAAACGCCCTGGAATTCTTTCGGTTCGGCTTATCCTATCCGGAAACGGTCACCGGGCTGGGCTTTGCCAATGGCTCCACTGAAACCAGCGTCACGATCTTTACTCACGCTGGAACCTTCTTGCTGGCGGCCGCTCTCATTGGTTACTTCACCTTTGCGGCAATGGGAGCCTTCCGGCAGGGAAGTATGCAACGCATTTTAGGTCGAACGCTTGATAAATCCGTACCCTCAATTATTGCCGTCTCTTCCCTCGTCACCATGTCCTTTGTGTTACGGGGTAGTGGACAGGCAGAAGTCTTAGCCTATGGCGTGGCGGAAGTGGCCGGTGGATTTTATCCCTTCCTATCTCCCTACATTGGTGTCCTGGGAGCATTCATGACCAGTTCCAACTTGGCTTCCAATGCCCTGTTCGGCAGCTTCCAACAGGTGACAGCCCAGGTGGCCAACCTGAACGAGTTCGCCATTTTGGGAGCCCAAACCGCAGGCGGAGCCACTGGAAACACGATCGCCCCTGGTAACGTGCTTCTGGGAACAACGACCGCAGGGATTTTGGGACGGGAAGGGGATGTACTGAAAGTCACCCTACCGCTGGCGTTGTTGATTGCAGCGGTGATTGGCGTGGTGGCGTTGATAGTGGCTTAGGGAGTGAGGAGTGAGGGGTGAGGAGTGAGGAGTGAGGGGTGAGGAGTTATTTTCCGTGGCGCGGATATCTTGCCTGTTAGTGACATAGAGCTAGAACTGAACCTGGTTTTATTCTCAGTCCTCAGTCCTCATCACTCAGTCCTTCGCTACAGAAACTTAAAGGAAACAAAATTGATTGAATTCAACTGATTGGAGGAACGTCAATGCGAATGAGTTTGAAAGCAAAATTACAGACGATCGCGGGAGTGATTGCCCTGTTGTCAATGCCCATTTTGTACATTGGGGGGATTTCGGGTAATGGCTTTTTGGAAGTGCTGGGCTTTTTGATGTTGGCATTTGCCATGCTCAGTACCCCTGCCATGAAGCTATTGATGAAGGAGCAACAGCAAACTTTGTCTCGATCGGAACGGGCACGGCAGCAAGCTGGACGGTTGTAAAACGCTCCCTTTAAACTGATGGGATGAGCAAGGACACGCTCCTTCAACTATTTCTCTTGTGGGATGGGCATCTTGCCCGTCCTTCTCCGAAGATTCTAGGATGGGCAGCATACCTGCCCTCCAGCAATACTCTTGTGGGATGGGTTGCCCGTCCTTTCCAACCAGGTAGACTCAAACTAAACCAACTACAGGAACGTAGGGCAGGAATGGAAGCGAACGGAATTCTTTTGGCACTGGGCGGCATCTTTTCAGGGGTGCTGGCTGGATTTTTGGGCATTGGGGGAGGGGTTGTCCTGGTTCCGATCATGGTGGCTCTGGGGTTTATTCCCGTTCAGGCAGTCGCCACAAGCAGTCTGGCCATCTTAGTCACCTCGATCGCCGGTAGTATTCAGAATTGGCGCATGGGATTTTTTGATACCCGTCGCGTTTTGCTGTTGGGCTTTCCAGCGGTGATCACAGCGCAAATTGGGGCGTACTTAGCAGGTTTGTTTGTGCCCTATTTGCTTCTTGCGGCCTTTGGAGTCCTGTTGCTCCTGAATATTTACCTGGTGGAGATGCGAAAGCGAATTATCGCTAGAGGAGGGGATTCTACTAAACTGTTTAGCCCCCTGGCTGCCCGCTTAATCACTGGGGGATTAGCTGGATTTTTGGCGGGTCTATTTGGCGTAGGGGGTGGGGTGATTATGGTTCCCCTGCAAATTCTGCTGTTAGGAGAACCCATCAAAACCGCGATTCAAACCAGTTTGGGGGTCATTGTCATTACAGCGATTTCCTCCTGTTTGGGACACATGATTGCAGGGAATGTTTTGTTTGTACCGGGATTGATTTTGGGCTTTGGCGGGTTGATTGGGGTACAGTTCAGCACCCGGTTTCTGCCCAAGCTGCCTGACTCAGCGGTTAGCTTTGCGTTTCGGGCAATGCTGGCGATGCTGTCGGTATACATCTTCGTTCAGGCATGGCAAAACTATATTGGTTCGATCGAACTATAGCTGCCAGACTCTAGGCGGACAGGCCGGACGGTTGCAATAAGCCGATCGCAAAATTTGCCAGACTTGAATGAACCAGTGGCGAGCCTCTGCGGTGGATTGCCCTCGATAGCGGCAAAGGATTCCGTCCCTTAACCGAGTTGCGCCGACCTCCCCCGTTCCCTGCCAGACCGATCGCGCCTTTTCCACTTCCTCAGGAACAACCGATCGCCCCAGCATGACAAAACTGGACACCACCGGGCATCCCGCCAACCCATGCAGACTGTCCAGCATCTCACTCCCCCCCTGAATTCCCTGCGGATCCACCCACAGGAGCCGATCGCCCTGCCACACTTCTATCTTCGATCGCCAGCTTCCACTGGCAAACCGTTCCCCTCTAGCACTCCGCCCTAATCGCGTCATCTCCCACCCAAACCAGATGGCATTGGCCGCCAGATCCACCCGCATTTCCTGCTGATACACGGCCCCATCAAACACGATCGTCTCCTGGGGAAACCACTCCAGACAGGCTCCTGCCGCGATCGAGATCTGGGTGGTTTGCTGCGCCTCTTTTCCACTTCTGCCATACACCTTAGCGGCTGCGGCTGTTGTGACTAAGGCCTGGGCGTTGGGGTGAAGAATGATTTGGTTAGAGAGCCGATCGCTGCCGACAATTCCCCCTGCTGTATGCAGCATGACGCTATGACAAACGGCATCCCCTTCGGGATAAAACGGTCGCTGTATCTTGAGGGGAGCCTGGGCGTGGCTGTGGCTCAGAATCGTTTTAGAGGAGCGATGCAGAAATTCCAGGTGGAGATGTCCGCGCCAGTGGGAAGCTGAGGAGGGGGAGGCAGGAGAAATGGGCAACACAGAAGAATGGAACTGGAGAGTGGAACTTGAGAATAGAACTTGAACGGGTCAGACGCGATCGGCTAAGAATTACCAACGGTATGACCCAAAGCCTACCGCATCTCTTCCCCTCTCTGCAAATCTGGTACAACCAGGGATGAAATCGTGGATTAAAGCAAAACAGCCAAACGGCGTAGATGCTGATTCAAGCGCAAATCTGGGCATATTGAAAATAGACCTGTTTCTTGTCCGGTTGCTTGAGCAACTCTTGAATTGCTTTATGCCTCGTTCTTCTCTACAAACCCCCGATGCCTCCAGTGATTCGACCCCATCCCGTTCGAGGCATGATTCGAGTCATGAAATGTTGCAGCAGGCAATTCAGCTAGGGCAAAGGGGGCATTGGGCTGAGGCAATTCAGCACTGTCGTCAACTAATGGCACAGATGCCTGATCACGTTCAGGGGCATCATTTTTTAGGGTTTGCGCTGCTGCAAAGATCAGAGCATTCGGAAGCGATCGCCCATCTGCAACGGGCGATCGACCTTGACCCAACGCAGGCAGAGATTTACAGCCACTTGGGATTGGCATACTGTCAGGCAGGACAGCTAGAAGCGGGGATTTCTGCCTATCAGCAGGCACTCATGCTGGAACCTGAAGCATTAGACATACGATATAACCGGGCGATCGGGTTACAGAAGCTAGAACAATGGCAAGAGGCAGCCCAGGAATTTTTGCATTTGCTGGCGCAGGAACCACATTGCATTGCAGCCTATTACCAACTGGGCAATGTTTCACAAAAACAGCAAGACTTTAACACCGCATTGAGCTACTACCGCAAAGCATTGGAATTGTCCGATCGAGCAGAAGTAGCAGCCGTGCCGCTCAACCGTTTGTTTGCAGTGCGTCTAGAGGCAATCTGGTATAACCTGGCTGTTGCGCTTCAGGAGCTTGGGGAAACCCAGCCTGCATTACAGGCTTGTCAGCAAGCTTTACAAATTCAGCCGCAGTATAGTGAAGCCCACAACGCGATCGGCACTTTGCTAGAAAAGCAAGGGCGCAGGGAAGAAGCCATTTTCCACTTTCAGCAAGCCCTGCAACGGATGCCAGACTACATTCCCCTGTTAAGCAACTGGGGCAACCTGCAAACGCAACAACGACAATGGCAAACTGCTGAAGCTGCCTTCCGCCGCATTTTGCAGCTTAATCCTCAACACCTCAAAGCGCTAAACGGTCTACTCAAAGTATTATTGCAAACCGCCCAATGGACAGACTTGGCTGAATTAACTGAAAAACTGTGGCAAATCGGGCAACACCAAATTTGTACAGATATTGTCCCTTACGATGTGCTTTCCCTCAAGCTTTCGGCTGCCCAACAGCAAGTTTTAGCCGAAAACCATGCTAAGGCAGTCGCTCAAAAAATTGCCCCACTGCGGCAGCAACTCAACTTCCTATTCCCACCCCGCCACCCCGATCGCCTGCGGATTGGCTATGTCTCTGGAGATTTTCGGAATCAGGCGATTGCCCACTTAATTTATCGGTTGTTTGAACTGCACGATCGCCAGCAGGTTGAAGTGTTTGCCTACTCGCTGGGTAAAAATGATAACAGCCCTTACCGCCACAAACTAGAAGCTGATTGTGATTGTTTTCAGGATGTGCAGGGTTGGTCGGATCAGGCAATTGCCCAACAAGTTTATAACGATCAGATTGATATTTTGATTGATCTAGAAGGCTATACCGAGTACGCCCAAACCAGTATCTATGCCCTGCGTCCGGCTCCGCTCATCGTCTCTTATTTAGGGCATTCTGGCACAATGGGGGCAGATTACATTGACTATTTCATTACCGATGAAGTTGCTACACCTCCAGAGCAAGCAACTCATTTAACTGAGCAATGTATTTACTTACCCCATTCACACATCGTCACCAACAATCAGGAAGTAATCGCCCCAACTGTATTTCAAAGAAGTGATTTCGGTTTGCCCGATGCAGCGTTTGTTTTTTGTGCCTTTCACAAAAACGCAAAAATTGAGCCGCATACCTTTGCCGTGTGGATGCGGATTCTAAAAAACGTTCCTGATAGCGTTCTTTGGTTAAAAATAAATGATCCGATTGCCCAGCAAAATTTGATTGCCCACGCAGAGCGAAGTGGTATCTCTGGCGATCGGCTAATTTTTACATCCAGTTTTCCCAAGGCAGAATATTTAGTTCAATTGCAATGTGCAGATCTATACCTGGATGCATTGCAGTTTAATGCCTGTGTGACAGCAGTTGACTCGCTCTGGGCAGGGTTGCCGCTTTTGACCTGTGCTGGAGAAGCCTTTGCTTCGCGGATGGCGGCTAGCTGCCTCAGCGCGGTTGGCTTGCCAGAATTGATTACCACCAGTCCAGAAGCCTATGAGCAGCAAGCCATTTACTTGGCTACCCATCCTGATGAGCTGCAAGCACTTCGGCAACGGTTGGTGCAGGCGCGATCGAATGCTCCATTATTTAATACAGAACAAACTGTTCGCCATCTCGAATCTGCTTATCAAATGATTTGGCAAAACTATCAGGCAGGGCTGAACCACCAGCCCATTTATGTTCCCACCCTCCCTGCATCCTCTCCCGTTTCATCTTCCCCATCTTCTGCATCTCCCCCATCCTCCCCGCCGCACTCAAGTGCTTCCAATGCCTCAAACCCTTTATCTACCAATCTCATTGCCCTGCCTGCTGGTTTTTGCCTGCATCAGGTTCTTACCCAGGAGGAGCTGAATTACATCACCTCAAAGTTGAGGATTGCAGAATTTGAAGATGGCAAACTAACCGCTGGTAAATATGCCCAACCCGTAAAGCACAACTTGCAGCTTAAAGATAGCCCGATCGCCACTGAGCTTCGCCAAATGGTAGTGACTGCCCTGACTCGAAATTCGTTGTTTCAAGGGGTCGCGTGTCCTAAGATGATTCGTTCTCCGTTGTTTAGCCGCACTGAAGTGGGAATGCATTATGGCACCCATATCGATAATGCTTTGATGGGAAATCAATTTTTCCGCTCGGATCTTTCGCTGACCCTGTTCCTCAGCGATCCGGACAGCTATGACGGAGGAGAACTGGTAATTGAAACCCATCAAGGCAGTTATCCTGTGAAGCTAGAGGCAGGTTCAGCGATCGTTTACCCTTCGACGACGCTGCATCAAGTGACACCCGTAACGCGAGGGGTCCGTCTGGTTGCCTGCACCTGGGTTCAAAGCCTGATCCGCGATCCGGGCGATCGAGAAATTTTGATGGATCTGGAAATTGCCAGCCAAGCCCTGTTTGAGCAAACGGGCAAAACGAAGGCATTTGATTTGGTTTTAAAGGCTCATGCCAACCTGATGCGGAAATGGGTTGAAATGTAATGCTTTTTAGAAGCTTTGCAGATTGGGGTGATTTAAAAACTTCTGGTAAATCTGGAATGCGTTCGTTAGAACAGGGTTGCAATTGGGAAAGATAGCTATAAGCGAGAAGAGGAAAATAATCCTGTTTCCGCCGTCCATCCTTGTGGCATTTATGGCAATAGACAGAATGCTTCGGACAAGTTCCATGTTAAAAAACTATCCGTTCAAGGTTCCATTCGCCTCACTGGTTCTGGCTTTTGCTCCATTGTCCACTGTGTCCAACGGTTCAGCAGATACATTTTCAGTACAGGGTAAAAACCGATCGATCTAGCCTCACCTTCAGCCGAAAAGCCGCCTGACTTTGAGCATCAATTAGTGTTACAGCTTGGCAGGTATTAGCGGCAAATAAAGCCCTTCAACTCTTTCCCTACCTGAAAGAAGCCGTTGTGCTGGCTTGACAGCCAGCTTCTTTTTGGCTGTTCTGTGACTGCCCCACCCCAAACGTTTCTATCGCAGCAGATAGGAGTCTGCTTTTAGAGTAATTATGGAAAATGAATTAACCTTTTCAGGACAAGTTCGACCGATCGGTGAAACAGTTCAGTTTGTTTCTGGTTCAACAACTATTACTGCTCCAGACATTGCCCTAGACGATAAGGGGAATATTGTGGTCTTGTGGCAACAGCCTTATTCATCACAAGATGGGAAACTGTATGTCGCCCAACGATTTGACCGCAACAACACTCCAGGGGAATTGCTCACGCTTCAGTCTACTGGCTGTTGCGGTAGTTTTACCGATGTGTCCGACATTGTAATGGACGACAAGGGCAACTTCATCACGACCTGGAGCCACGACGGTACGGTTAAAGCCCGAATTTTTGGTGCAGAACCCTCTGAAGCTTTGACGGTTGCTCCGGCTAATTGGAGTAGTTCTACTGCCATCAGTAGAGACAACAATGGTAATTTTGTTGTCACTTGGGGTGTAACAACATCCGTATATAGTGATTTTCCTTCCTGGCATATGAGTTATTCATCTACCATCTATGCTCAACGTTTTGACAGTGCAGGCATAGCGCAGGGAGAGGTGCTTACAGTAGCTGCTTATCCTGATAAGTTAGACAAATCGGATG
Organism: Egbenema bharatensis FJBBOT/2019; assembly: GCF_048077055.1. Lineage (NCBI taxonomy): Bacteria > Bacillati > Cyanobacteriota > Cyanophyceae > Oculatellales > Oculatellaceae > Egbenema > Egbenema bharatensis. The sequence goes on from NZ_CP182236.1 coordinate 3,541,649, forward strand.
TAGCAGTTGATGCAGATGGTGATTTTGTTGTTGTCTGGGGAAACGGCAGTGATATCTTTGCCCAAAAATATAGTAACCAGGGAGTCCCAATCGGTAATCAATTGCAGATTGATACTCCTGGTGGCTCTGACCGGGAAGTTCAGGTAGCAACTGATGCCAACGGTAACTTTGTTGTCACCTGGGTTGGTGGTCCTAGCTCCAATGAAGTCTTTGCTCGTCTCTATGACAACCAGGGGCAAGCAAAGGGTAATACATTCAAAGTCAATTCAGATGGATCGGCCAATAATTCTCGTGTGGCGATGGATAAAGATGGTGATTTTGCCATCACCTGGAACCAATCCGTCTATTTCAGTGAGGCAGGTACTCATACAGTTCGGGTACAAGCCTTTAATGCTCAAGGACAATCCTATGGCGATGCGCTAACGCTTGCAGAACGGCATAACTCTGAGTTTATGTTTGGTTTTCCTTTTTCTGCTCCCACCATAGCAATGGATTCTGACAATGACTTTGTCGTTGCCTGGCAGGATTCCCTACAAGGCGAAGGCGGAGGCATTTTTGCCCAGCGGTTCACCTTAAATCCACCGAATGCCGCACCCACTACCAGCGACAAAACAGTCACCACAGCAGAAGACACGCTCTATACCTTTACTGCAAGCGACTTCCCCTTCATTGATACTGACCCGGCAGATAGCCTGAAAAAAATCAAAATCACCACTCTGTCAAATAACGGCTCGCTCTTCCTGGATGCGAATGAGGATGGAGAGGAAGATGATGGAGAAGCGGTTGAGATCGGTCAAGAAATTACTGTAGGCGATCTAAGCAAGCTGAAGTTTGCTCCTGACCTTGACTTTAATGGTTCTGCCACCTTTGAATTTAAGGTCAGCGATGGTACAGCTTTTAGCAGTGAGGCTTCTACCCTGACGGTAAATGTAACTCCTGTCAATGACGCACCAGAGGCGATCGATCTGTTGGGCGACGAAGTAGACGAAAACAAAGCAGGCGCAATCATTGGCAAACTAAAGGTCACTGACCCAGACGAAGGGGATGAGCATACCTTTGAAGTAGATGACGCTCGCTTTGAAGTGAAGGATGGACACCTCAAACTCCGGGATGGAGTAAGCCTCAACTACGAAGAAAGTGCCACGATCGACGTAACAGTGACGGCAAATGATGGGGAGCTTAGTACTGAGGAAACATTCACGATTACCGTCAAAGACGTAAATGATGCGCCGATCGTTGCTAATGCCATTCGAAGTCAGAAGTATCTGCTAGGTCAGGAGTTTTCCTTTACACTACCTGCCGATACCTTCAGCGACGAAGATGGAGATGAGCTAACCCTCAGAGCCACCCTTGCCAACGGTGAAGACTTACCAGAGTGGATCAGCTTTGACCCAACAACCGGCACATTTACAGGAAAAGGCTCATCCATCGCTCAATTCCCGCTGAAAGTAACAGCTACCGACAAGGCAGATGCATCTGTCGATGCTGAATTTTCCCTGACGTTTACAGATTTCTTCGATCACCATCCATGGCCTTGGCCTCATCCAGAACCTAACCCAACCCCAACCCCAACTCCTAACCCAACCCCAACCCCAACTCCTAACCCAACCCCTAGCCCAGCTCCCAATCCGACTCCCGTTCCCACCCCCGTTCCCACCCCCGTTCCAGCTCCATTACCGACTCCAAATCCGACTCCGGTTCCATTACCGACTCCAAATCCGGCTCCCACTCCCGTTCCAGCTCCATTGGGCGGAGGAACCGGAAGCCTACCTGACATCACCTATGGCGAAATTACCAAACGGATTCAAGGTACGCGTAAAGCCGACAAGCTAGTCGGTGGAGACGAAAACGATCTGCTCAACGGAAAAGGCAAGAACGATCGCCTCATCGGACGCGGAGGAGATGACTCGCTAATTGGTGGCAAGGGCAACGATCGCTTGAATGGGGGTGCTGGCAATGACCGCCTCGATGGTAGCCAGGGTCACGATCGTCTGATCGGCGGCCAAGGAGATGATGTATTGACCGGCGGATTGGGTCGAGACACGCTGATTGGCGGAGCAGGCAAAGATACTTACGTCTTCAGCAACCACCAGGCAAGGCATACGGATCTTATCATTGGTTTCGAGTCCGCAAACGATGTGATTGATCTGCGGGGCATCTTTGCGAAACCTGAGTTCCAGGGGGCTTCCCTGGATCAAGTGGTGCGACTAGAGCAAATTGGCTCTGACACTCAGCTTCAGGTTGACACAGATGGTTTAGGTGGCGGCACCAACTTTGCGGCGATCGCAACCCTGCGAAATACGTCTGTCAGTGCGATTACCTCACAAAACTTTGTGATTAGTTAAGCAGGTAGCCTGAGCTAATCGCGTCATAGCCACAGCAATGTAGAAACCGGGGCACTCTCCCCGGTTTTTTTGATCCAATGACGTGGAAGCCTGCAATCGCCCCGTCTCCTTAACTCGGTAAAGGCTCCTGCTGCTGTAGCTTAAGTTGACCCAACGTTTTTGGAAGCTGTGTGCCCAGGATAATGGCGATCGTGGTGACATAGGCTACCAGCGACAGCCAGAGCAAATGATTATTTTGCCAGTATCCCGCAGACAGGGCGATCGGTAGAAACCCTACCCCAAACGCAACCAGTACTGCATTCCTCAGCATCGCACCCTCTTTCAAGCCAATGAAGTAACCCTCCAGCATAAAGGCGATCGCAGTCAGTTCCAGCAAGGGTAACAACCAGAGGGTGTAGTTAGAGATGTGCGCATTGACCTCTGTGTGATTGGTGAGCAAGCCAAAAATAGTATCTGGAAATAGAATAGCCACAACTGCAAAACTGAGGGCGATCGGTAAAGTCGTAAAAATGGAAACCAGCAGCACAGGAACTAACTGTTCGGTTGCACCTTTGCTCTTGAAATTCCCAGTGAGCGTTTGGGTCGTCATACCCACCCCCTGAATCGTGAACTGGCTGAGCAGGGCAATTTGCAACAGTAAGCCGTTCTGGGCCAGGGTGGCGGTTCCGAAAGTTGAACTCAGGTTTGTAAAAATAGCGTAGGTGGAAATGAGTACCAGAAAACGGATGAGAATATTTCCTTTCAACGCAACTGCATCCTTCAGTGCATTCGGTTCAAATACCTCTCGCAGAGCTGGCGTAACTTGATTCCAGGGGATCGTGAACCCCACGCCGATCAATCCAATCAACAAAGCCAGGTACTGACTGGCAGCCGTGGCCAACCCTGCCCCTGCACTGGCCCATCCCCATTGATAAATCATCAAGTAATCCAGCAGCACATTCGAGCCATTGCCCACGATCGACATAAACAACACCAGTCCATTGCGTTCTCGCCCCAGGAACCAGCCAATCAGAACAAAATTCAGCAACACCGCTGGAGCACCCCAAATTCGGCCATAGAAGTATTCCACCCCAGAAGCCTCTACTGCCTGAGTCCCGCTCAGAATAGCAAACCCCAATTTTTGGAGGGGATACTGTAGTGCCAGGATCACTAAACTGATCGCCAGCGCAATCAACCCACTCCGTAACCCTGCCAGCAAAACGCCTTTCGGATCATCCTGCCCTACAGCCTGCGCCGTGATGGCATTGGTGCTGGAGCGTAAAAACTTCAGTACTCGATACAAGTAGTCAAATAAAATAGAACCTAAAATTACACCAGCCAGATGGCGGATGTCTGTCAGATGCCCTAGAAATGCTGTGTCCACCAAGCCTGCCAGCGGCACCATCATGTTAGACAGCACACTCACTGACGACAGCCGATAAAACCGAGACAGAAAATTGTACTGACCAGGAAGGGTAAAAGCCATGAGCGAATCTACCGTTGAGCTTAATCAGAATTAATCTACTTCTCGCTACTATACCTGTCTAGTCAGAAATCGGCGATCGGCGATCGGCTGGTTACTCAGGCAAACCGCTTCATAAACGACTCACATACCGTTACCAGCTGAATTGGAATTTCCATCATCGGATAATGCCCGGCATTGGACATCACCTGTAGCTCAGCTTGCTTAAACCACTGAAGAATTGTTGCCTGAACGAACTCCGTCGGCACCCCCGCATCATGCTCTCCGGTGACAGCCAGAAACGGCACATTGCATCCCTGAACCTCTAACGCAAAGTCTTCATCTGCCCACATATGGAAGTAGTCTCGATAAGCTGCAACCGTGGTGGTTCGCAAAGATTCATCAATCATGTGTTGCTCCCAGATGGAAGTATGGCGATTCCCGGTTGTTACCCTACAAATCATGCCGCGATTCGCTGGAACTTCCCAGGCATTGGCAAACAGAGGACGACCCTCACCCAGATCAATTTTCATGGCAGGAACCGGAGAAATTCCAACAGCAGATTTAAGCCGTTCACTAAAGTGCGCACAGAGATACTGAGCCACTTTACCCATCATCGAATGCCCGATGTAGTGAAATTGCTGCCATCCCAAACTATCCGCCAGGGTAATCACATCCCTTGCGACTTCCGCATTCGTATGTTGCCCCTCCAAATGACGGGATTCGCCATACCCACGCGGATCGACAAAGCAGTACGTAAAGGTAGCCCGATCGAGCCAGGGATGCATCGGCTGAAACACGCTGCGATCCCCCAACCAACCGCCCATCACAATGACTTTTTCCGCACCATGACCCTGTATCTCGTGAGACAAAACCATAGATGTATTCATCAGAAAATCTACCACCATAAAACCGCTTCAAATCTAGCACTGGTTTTAAAGTACGTGGTAGATGATCGAGGCTACAAGTCAGATCTGAAAAGAGGTTGAGCAAATTTTGGGAATCAGCGCAGGCAAGATGCTCCCGCCACGGTTGGCTCAACCCGTTGCATCAACTTTTACATCCTTTACGAAACAGCATTATTACGAAACAGCATTATCCGCCGCCTTCGCGGACAAATATCCCAGGCCCAAACACAGCAAGGCATTCACCACCAGGAAACTGCGAGCGACTAGCCCATCTCCCAACCACATCATCGCTGGATCGATCGCCGCACTAATCGCCAAACAGGAGGCAACCCCCAGGGACGACCCCACCGCAAACCACTTCCAGGAGGGATGACCCAGCAGCAGGGCAACTAAGCAGAAAGGAATCAGGACGCTGGCAAAGAGGGGATTGAGCAACGGACTACCCTGAATCGCTCCGCCCAGTTCGGGAATGGAGCTACCCAGAATCCGGAAGGGGAATTGGGGAATGTCAAATCGGTATAGACCGCGCAGGAAGAAGAGTCCTGAACTTCCCGTGACCAATCCACTGGCTAAAGAAAAACTCCAGAACGGCAGATAGTTTTTCAGGAACCAGGCCAGCAGGTACGACCCCAGCACCATCGCAATCTTCGGTAACAGGGCCACCGCTCCGCCATCAAACCAGAATCTCAGGTTGAGGTAGCCATTGTCCCGCAGCCACCGGAAGAAATCTTTCACATCCAGATTGCCCCGTTGAGCCTCTTTGACAGCTTCTCCAGCATTCAATACCCCCGCGCCAAAATGATTCAGGGCATCATCGGGAATGGTCAGGGCAGATTCCTTCAGAATTTTGGCAATGGCATCGGGTTCTTCCACGCCAACGGATTTGATCATCGCTGCTACGCCTGCCACATGGGGAGCTGCCATACTGGTGCCCTGGAAGGAGAGAAAAGCGGGATTTCCCGTTTGCGGATCGATCGTCTCCTGCACAATGCCCCCTCCATCCCCATTCGCCTTGGAGCCACCGGGAGCCGCAATATCCACCCCTGCGCCAAAGTTGGAATAGGGAGCTTTCGCACCGCTGGAGTCTGTGGCAGAAACGGCAATCACATTAGGATAGCGAGCTGGGAAAGAAGCGGAACTGGTATTGGCATTTCCTGCCGCCGCCACAATCACCACACCCTTACTGTGGGCATAGTCGATCGCCGATCGCAGGATGATGCTGTCTCCCATCCCGCCCAGACTCATGTTGATCACATCGGCTCCATGATCGGCGGCAAAGCGAATTGCCTCAGCAATGTCAGTAATTTCTCCAGTTCCCGACGCACTCAACACCTTCAGGGGCATCAGTTTGGCTTCGTAGGCAATGCCTGCTACCCCGTAGTTATTGTTCGTAGATTGGGCGATCGTCCCTGCTACGTGGGTGCCGTGGCCATTGTCATCGGTCGCTTCGGTGCGGTTATTGACGAAATCGTATCCCTCGACAAATTTTGTATTCTTCAGATCGGGTACAGGACTAATTCCCGTGTCAATCACGGCGATCGTCACCCCTTCTCCCTTCGTCTGATCCCAGGCAGACTCGACGTTGATGGTCTTCAGGTTCCACTGCTTGTAGTAGTCTGGATCGTTGGGAACATCCAAAGCCCGATAGATGTAGTTAGGGTCGATCGCCTTGGTATACTGCCGCAGTTCAGACCGGCGCAGATCCCGGAGTAGATTTGCATCTCCCTCCACGACATAAACCTGCTGCTGTTCTGAAAATTCGCTGTTGAGCCGGGGAGTCACCCCAAAGGTTTGACTCAAGCTAGATAACTCGCTTTCAATCTGAGCGATCGTCAATTCCGGCTGAAAATCTAAAACGATCGATTCATAATTCCCCCGGTTTGCAGCTCCCGGATAGCTGATCAGTGCCCACAGTACCCCAACCACAAACAGACTTGTCAGCAGCAGTCTCTTCATCGCCCCGGCCCAACGTAGTGTGTTCATCCAAGATAGCTTATGGGAGTGAGGAGTGAGGAGTGAGGAGTGAGGAGTGAGGAGTGAGGAGTGAGGAGTGAGGAGCGAGGAGTGAGGAGTGAGGAGTGTTCGCGGAGCGTGGGCGCAGCCCGTAGGAGTAGCGCAGGCATCTTGCCTGCCAGTCAGATTGAGGGAGTGGGGAGTAGGGAGTTAGGAAGTGGGGAGTGGGGAAGAAAGGAGGGCAGGGATCTTGTCTGCCCGGAGGATTTGCCAGGAAGAAGAATTCAAATACACTGAAACTCTTGTGGGGTGGGCATCTTGCCTGCCCAAACTCTTGTGGAGTGGGCATCTTGCCCGCCCAGTCCACCCAGGGAAGCGGGATTATGGGTTGAGCTTCTCCAGAACGCCTGGTTTCCTCAGATCGGATAGGGTCGGACTCCCCGTACAGAACAACACGATCGCCATCTCTGCGATCAGAGCTTCGGTGAGGGCAGTCAGGGCGGATTCCGATTCGGCGGCTGCCTGAAGGAAGGGAAAAGCCAGTCCGGCTAAGTCGGCTCCCAGGGCGATCGTTTTGGCCGCTTCCAGTCCGTTGCGGAGTCCTCCAGAGGCGATGAGGGGAATCGTGGCAGCCATCGATCGTACCGCTGTGATGCAGTCAGCCGTGGGAATGCCCCAGTTGGCAAAGGTTTCTCCCAGACGACGTTGGAGGGGGTCTTTAGCCCGTTCACTTTCGACCTTCGCCCAGGAAGTCCCTCCGGCTCCAGCCACATCGATCGCCCTGACTCCCGCCTCAACTAACCGCTGGGCTACCGGCGCTGAAATGCCGTTCCCGACTTCCTTAGCAATCACGGGGACGGGAAGCTGACGACAAATTTGCTCAATTTTAGTTAGCAATCCTCGAAAATTCGTATCCCCATTGGTTTGAACGCTTTCCTGGAGCGGGTTGAGATGCAGAATCAGGGCATCGGCTTCCAGGCTATCCACGACACGCTGGCATTCCTCCAGACCGTACTGATAGTTGAGTTGCACTGCTCCCAGGTTGGCAAACAGCAGAATATCTGGCGCAACCGATCGCACCGCAAACGTCGCCATCACCTCTGGCTTTTCGATCGCCACTCGCTGGGAACCGACTCCCATTGCCAGTCCGTACTGCTGGGCCACTGCCGCCAACCGAAAATTAATCGTGCGGGCAAACTCTGTTCCTCCCGTCATGGAGGAAATCAGCAGGGGAGCCTTCAGTGGTTTGCCCAGAAACGTTGTGGATAAATCAATCTCACGGCGATCGAGTTCGGGGAGACAACAGTGGGTAAAGCGATACCGTTCCAAGCCGCTGGTCGTCTGAAACTGCACATCGTCTTCCAGGCAAACGCGCAAATGATCCGCCTTACGAGTTTGAGTCGCAGCAGCCTGTTCTGCTAAAGTCTGCGAGGCAGGTTCACCGATGGATGGATGGGTTTCTCCAAATCGCTCTAATCCAGTGGATTCGCTCAAAGCATTCGTGGGTAAATTCACAGGATGTCCAACAACTAAACTGCATGATGATTACCTTAATCGATCGCAGTCCCCTGTCTCTAGAGGCACCCATCACATTTTGGTAGTCCTAATCGAATTTTTCTTCCTCCTTTACGAAGGAGCACGACCAAATAGGGAAAATCCTCACAAATTCCTCAACTTCTTTTTCTACTATTAAACCTAGGAGTATGAGAGTTTCGCATTCAAGCTGTCAGCGTTCGTTTTGGTAAAAGATAAGTAGAAAACTTTACGTGTTTTAATTCTTGGTTAGTTTGAGTCAACTGAGTTCGAACAATTTGCAAACAATTTGCAATTAATTTGCGATTAATTTGCGATTAATTTGAGGTTAGCCAGTAAAAACCTGTGGCTTCTAGACCTCACAAGATGACGATGTGCATCTCCGGCTTTTCAAATTAGGATGCACTTCAATCAGCTTGGAATAATTAAATAAATGCATTTGAGTGAGAGGTAAGCATGAAACGATTTACTCTCAGTACAACGCTGATGGGAACAGTTTTAGACATTAAGCCAGACAATAAATTGTTCCAGGTAAAGTGTCGTAGCGGTGATGAATTTACGATTTCAGTGGGTAAGGAAACTCGATTTGAGTTGGTCAAGAATTTAGATGGAGCCAACCGCGATCGTTATCCCACACCACCGAATTTTTCGGGTAGCCCTTCAGATTTGATTAAAAAGTACCTCAGCCCGAATCGGTTAGTTGCCGTGCGGGGCGTGTACCAAGAGGATGACGACAACATTCACTTCAATGCCCGCATCATCTATTTACTGCAATCCCAACATGGCGATTTCTTATTTGAATCTCAAAATTGGTGGTTGAAACAAATTTCTCGGTTGGCTGATACCTGGCTCGGCTACATCTTTGAGGATAAGCAAACTTACATCATCGACGATTTCCGGCTATATCAGACCAATCTGAATATTACAGGATCCCCTTTCCTGAATAATATTCAGGAATGTGCCACCCTTTCCCGGCTAATCTATGGCTTGTCCTCTGCCTATCTTCTAACCGGCAACGAACGATTCTTGTCTGCGGCCCATGCGGGGGTGGAGTATCAGCGGGAAATCTTTCGCTGCTTAAGTAACGACGGCAGACGGTGTTTTTGGGCATTTGGCAAGCAAAAAACAGATTATGGTTATCGAGTGATCAACCATTCTTTGAATGATGATGACAGAGATACCCTGCCTCTGTACGAACAAATTTACGCCCTAGCAGGACTCGCTCAGTACTACCGCATTACCCTGGACTGGGAAGTCCTGGAAGACATTGAACGAACCATTCGGGCATTCAACGATTTTTACCTCGATCGAGAATCTGAATATGGCGAGAATGCCTTCGGAGATTACTTCTCCCATCTAGATTATGTGACGATGGACTGGAACAGTGAAGCCTTGGGGGACAACAGAGCACGGAAAAATTGGAACTCAATTGGGGATCACATCCCGGCTTATCTGGTGAATTTGATCCTGGCGATCGAACCTTTACCCGTTCATGCCTATAGTTACGAAGATTTGCATACCTTCATCAGTATTTGCAAGAAAATTCTCCATACAACGAGCAGCATTGTGCTGCAAAAATTCCCTGATCCCAATCCATCCGTTCCCTTTGTGAATGAACGTTTCTTCCGTAACTGGAAGCCGGATCACCACTGGCGCTGGCAGCAAGATCGGGCAGTGATCGGCCATAACTTGAAAATCTCCTGGAACCTGACTCGCGTTGCCAATTACTACTATTGCATGGTAGAGCGGGCAGAGAGCCAGAAAGAGGCGGCTGAGTATCAGCAATTCGCCAATCGGTTGATGAAGCTGGCCGATCAGTTGGCCATTAATATGTCCGAAGTTGGACTGGATCTTTTCCGCAGCGGTGTATTTGATGCAGTTGAACGCCATCCTGAGGATAGTACATTTCTGGAATTTCCCTGGAGCAATACAAAAGACTTTTGGCAACAGGAACAGGGCATTCTGGCTTATTTGATTCTTTACGGCTGCACCCACACCGAGCGCGATCAAAGGCAAGATTATTTGCAGTTAGCCCGTGAGCTGGAAGCATTCTGGAATTTGTTTTTCCTGGATCAGGAGAACAAAGGGATCTTTTTCCGCGTGACTGATATTGGCGATCCAGTTATTCAGGGCGACTACAGCAAAAAGGGTTCCCATTCTATCTCCGGCTATCATGCCTTTGAACTGAACTACCTGGCCCACATTTACAACAGCGTTTATGTCACCCACCATCCCTTCTGTCTTTACTTCAAACCAGGGACAAACTGCCGCAGACGATCGCTCAATGTGCTGCCCGACTTCTTCAAGCCGGGTGTGCTGGAAGTCACCCGAATCACTGTGGACGGAATTGAACGTAGCACGCTGGATCGAAGCAACTTCCGCATTGAACTGAACGAAGATGAGTCCCAATTCGGCTCAGAGGTAGAAGTTGTTGTAGAGTTTACGCCAGTTGGGGCGAAGGACAAAAAACATGAACACAGCAAGAATTCTGGACGGTAAAAAGATTGCCGTACTTCTAGAAACTGAATATATTTCGGAGGAAATTGCTGCCTACCAAACCCGCTTTCCTGAACTCGGAGCAACTGTTCACCTGATGTCAAGATTATGGGGGAATCCAACCGTTCGTTTTGTCAGTGATGTAGACCAGCCTGGAGAATCACCTCAACAACTGGATGTGACGATCGACTTTCAAGATATAGATATTAACGAGTATGCGGCTGTGATTATGGCAGCAAATTACACCAGCGTTCGCCTGCGCTACTTCCAGCCCCCTGCTGGGCAACTCATTCATCCAGAACAGGTTCGGTCAGCGCCTGCCGTACAATTCTTCGCCAGGGTAATGGCCAATCCCAAAATTATTAAGGGTTTTCTCTGTCATGGATTGTGGATTTTGACCCCTATGCCTGAACTGCTGCAAGGGCGACGAGTCATCTGCCATGAGGTGGTACTGGCCGACATTGTGAATGCAGGCGCGATCTACGTTCCTACCTCTGAAAACATTGTGGTGGACGGAGATATGGTGACAGGACGATCGGGACAGGATGTGTATGCCTTTATTGCAGCGATCGCCCAGCAAATTGTCCGTTGCGATCAGGGGGTATCCCTCTTTGACGAACAATCCCTCAGCCCAATTCAATCTACACAATTACAGTCTTTGCATACTTGATGGAGGTTAAACAGATGACTAAAAAAATTCTCACAGTGCTCTCTGAGTGGGGCTATTGGGGCGAAGAACTGGTCGGGCCGCTGGAAACCTTTGATACAGCAGGTTATGCAGTAGACTTTGCCACACCGACTGGAAAACGCCCGGTAGCACTCACTCCCAGCATGGATCCCACCTATATTGATCCCCCCCTGGGGCGACCTGTGGTTTCCGATGAAATGGCTCAAAAAGTCAAAGCCCTGGATGATCCCCAGAATCCCCGTCTCGATCACCCCATCAGCCTGAAGGACTGGTTACCAGAACGCCCGTATTGGAGTTCTCCTAAATTCATTCGGGAAATGGAGGCATATTACAGAGCGTTGGATGAGGTGCGCGATCGAGATTTGCCGCAGTATGATGCGCTATTAATTGTCGGCGGAAGTGGCCCGATTGTTGATCTAGTCAACAATCAGCGGGTACATGATTTGATTCTTTGTTTTCGGCAATTAGGAAAACCGATCGCAGCAGAATGTTACGGGGTTGCCTGCCTTGCCTTTGCCAGAGATATCGGCGATCGCAAGAGCATTCTTTGGGGCAAGCATGTCACCGGGCATTGTCTGGAATATGACTATAAAGATGGCACAGGATTTGCAGTCCAAGATATCAATATCGGCCCGCCGCCATATCCATTGGAGTATATTCTGCGGGATGCCACTGGGCCCGAGGGGCAGTTTCACGGCAACGTCGGTAAAGAAACCTCGGTGATTGTGGACTATCCATTCATTACAGGTCGTTCCACACCAGATTCCTATTTGACAGGACACAAAATGGTCGAAGTTTTAGACAAAGGGCTAACGCGCTACGGTTGGTAATTGGATTGAGAATTGGATAACTGATTGTATTCGCTGTAGACCACAACCTGAAAACAAAACTTACTCCAGTTCTCAACCTGATCATTGCGAGGATAGAGACTATGGTTGGTAAACCTGGGCGTTGTGTCATCCTTGAGCAATTTCTAGTCGATGGCATGCATTATATGTTTGGCAATCCCGGTACATCAGAAGAGGGATTTCTGGATGCACTGCGGAATTACCCTGCGCTCCAGTACATTCTGACGTTGCAGGAGTCGGTTGCGGTGATGATGGCGGATGGCTATGCCAGGGCAACGCAAACCCCTGCTCTGGTGCAACTTCACAGCACTCCAGGATTAGGCAATGGCATCGGAGCATTGTACCAGGCGAAACGGGGTCATTCCCCCCTGGTGGTGATTGGTGGAGATGCCGGCATCAAATATCAGGCAATGGAAGCTCAGATGGCGGGGGATCTGGTCGCCATGGCCGAACCGGTTACGAAGTGGTTCACGATGGTGATGGAGCCATCTTCGCTGCTGCGAGTCCTGCGTCGCGCCATCAAAATTGCCATGACTCCGCCAAGGGGGCCGGTGTACGTTTGCTTGCCCCTGGATATCCTGGAGGCTCCCAGCCCTGAAATCGTGCAACCCACCTCACTGCTGGACACCCGAGCATTACCCGATGAGGAACGGCTGAAAGCGGCGGCTCAAATGCTGGCATCCGCCCACAAGCCCATGATTTTCGTGGGAGATGGCATTGCTTTTTCCCAGGCGCAAGCTGAACTGACTCGCGTTGCGGAACTGTTGGGAGCGGAAGTGTGGGAGGCGGATACGGGAGAATTCAACATGGATTATACCCATCCCCTCTACCAGGGAACGACGGGCCATATGTTTGGGCATTACAGCTTTCCCATAACTTCCAAGGGAGATGTGAATCTGGTTTGCGGTACCTATCTCTTACCAGAAGTGTTTCCCAGATTAGGGAATATTTTTGCTGCGAATGCGAAGGTGATTCACATTGATTTAGATACTGATGCGATCGCCAAAAATTATCCGGTTGATCTGGGGCTGCTGGGCGATCCCAAGGTGTCTCTAGCCAGGCTAGCAACGATTCTGGATGAGATTTTGACCTCAGAGCAGCGATCAAATGCGGAAATGCGATTCATGAGAATGACACTAGAAAAATCTGCCAAACAGGAATCTGAACGAAAGACCGACCAGCAGGTTTGGAATCAGGCACCGCTCCACTTTGCTCATGTGGCTGAAGTCCTGGCAGACTACCTGCCGGAAGATACCATCCTGTTTGACGAAGCATTGACCTGCTCCCCAGCACTGACCCGCTATCTTCCCCCGACTCAACCCGGACACTATTTTCTGACCCGTGGTGGTTCGCTGGGAATGGGGATTCCAGGGGCGATCGGCGCTAAACTGGCCCATCCCAATCAACCCGTTGTGTCCGTGACCGGAGACGGAGCAGCCATGTATACGATTCAAGCCCTCTGGACAGCGGCTCGTTATGACATCAATGCCAAGTTCATCATCTGCAATAACCGTTCCTATCGATTGCTGCAACAAAATCTTTTAGCCTATTGGCAAGAACGCAGTATGCCGGGGCACGACTTTCCGCTGAGCTTTGATCTATCCCAACCGGAACTCCATTTTGATCAAATGGCGCGATCGATGGGCGTTGCAGGGATTCGTGTAGAACAAGCCCGTGAGATTGCACCAGCGATTCAAAAAGCACTGGCTTACGAGGGGCCTTTTTTGATTGATATGGTGCTGGAGGGAGATATTCAGCCGGGTTTGATTGGGATGGAAGCGAGACCGTCAGATAGACCTTGAGCAACATGATTTTTCCCAGTAGGACTGAGGAGATAAATTATGAATTTTGAACAGACATTTGATTATGTGATTATTGGGGCAGGATCAACGGGTTGTGTGTTAGCCAACCGCCTGAGTGCCCATCGATCGATGAATATCCTCCTCCTGGAAGCGGGTGGCCCAGACAGTAATCCTGATATTCACACGCTCAATACCGTGGTCGGACTGTGGGGCACTGAAGTAGACTGGCTGTTTTTCACTGAACCACAGCCAGGCTTGAATCAACGCCGGATCACTTTAAACCAGGGAAAAGTTCTGGGGGGTGGCAGCTCTATTCACGCCATGATGTATATGCGCGGGAATCGAAAAAACTTCGATCTCTGGAATGCACTGGGGAACGAAGGCTGGAATTATAGTAGCGTCTTACCTTACTTCAAGAAATCTGAAGATTATGAATTGGGAGAAGATGAGTTTCATGGGGTGGGTGAGCCAATGCCCGTTCGCAAATGTCCCAACCCCAGTCCAGTGGCGATCGCCTTCTTGAATGCAGCGATGGAATTGGGTTATGCCGGGCCAGACTGGGATTTTAACGGGGCTTCGCAGGAAAATGGGGCAGGTCTGGTGCAGTTTAATATGACGAAAGATGATCGGCGGGCAAGCTGTGCAACGGCATTCTTAACGCCGATCCTCGATCGCCCCAATTTGACCGTAGAAACCCATGCCCTGGCCACCCGACTGCTGTTTGAGGGCAAGCGAGTTGTGGGGGTGGAATATGTTCAACAGGGCCAAACCCATCAGGTGAAAGCGTCCCAGGAAGTGATTCTGAGCGCAGGTACGATTCTGTCACCTAAGCTGCTGATGCTGTCTGGAATTGGCCCAGCGGCAGCCTTACAATCCTTTGGCATTCCCGTTGTAGTGGATCTGCCGGGGGTTGGACAAAATCTGCACGATCACCTGCGGCTGCAAGTCATCTATCAGTCGAAGCAGGAAATGCCAGTGCTGGATTTGTTAGCGGAGGTCGCCCTGTTTACCCACTCCCGTGATGCAATGCCGGCTGCCCCACCGGATATTCAAATCAACTTCAGTGCGGGCTTACCGCAACTCACCCCACCCGGATTTACCGCCACTGGCCCCGTTTCCATTTTCGTTCCCGTGCTCGTCCAGCCCCAAAGTCGGGGTGAAGTGCGGCTGCGCTCAGCAAACCCCCAGGATCCTCCCGTGATTGATCCCCACTATCTTGAGATGCCAACGGATTTAGCAGCCTACGTGCGGGCGATCGAACTGTGTCGAGAAATGGCCAGTACCCAGTCCTTTGCCGACTTTAATGATGGTGAGATTGTGCCGGGTTTGGATGCTGATCTGGAGCAGTACATCCGCAACTATGCCGAAACCATCTGGCATCCGGTGGGAACCTGCAAAATGGGACGTGATGCCATGGCGGTTGTTGATCCGCAACTCCGGGTGTATGGCGTGGCAGGATTGCGGGTCGCTGATGCCTCAATTATGCCAACGGTTTCCAGCGGCAACACGAATGCCAGCTGCGTCATGATTGGCGAGAAGGCGGCCGATCTGGTGCTGCAATCGAGCAAACGTGCCGTTGCGGCCTCGGTCTAATGTCCTATCCTACCTTGCCTCTAAACCACAAATTCATTCCACATCAGTGTTCTGCGGGAAGCGGAGCAATCAGGAGTGCGGGAGTAAAATTATTATGAAACGATTTCCTAAATTGATTCGTCTGGCGAGCTTAGGGCTGGCGGCCAGCCTCAGTATTACCAGTCTTTCCAGTATCAGTTGTTCCCAAGATGCTGCCGATACGGCCCCGATCGAAGCAGATCCACAACAGTTGGTCAATGACTATGGGGCGGCATTATTCAATCCCCTGCTGGTGGAAGGTTTTACGGAACAACTCACCCGCAACGTTGAATGGCGCATGGATGGGGATCCCGATCGCCTTGGGTATGCGGGTAATTATCGGGGCAGGGATGCGGTGCAGGAGTTTTTTACCAATATGGCCCGCACCTTTCTCTGGACAGGGTTTACGCCCCTGGACATTTTGACGGAGGAACAGGAAACGCTTTGGGGAGGGCAAGAAACCCGGGTGGCCGTTCGGGTGGCGCAAACGGGAAAGGGCACCTTCACCGGGCAAAACTTTGAAGGAGATTTTGTCTATCTGTTGACGCTGGGTGAAGATGGACGCATTTCTTCCTTTGAAGGATTTTATAATACCTACCCTGCTGCTGCTGCTGCAACGGGGGTCGTTGCTCCCAATATTCCTGATACTGATCCACTGACTGGACAATCCGTAACCGTGGATCAGACCATTGATCGGGAAATGGCGCGTCAGGTGGCGATCGATACCTGGGAAGCCTTAATTGAAAATAACTTAGAACAAGCAGCGGCATTAAATACGCCGGATACACAATGGAGTTTTGCGATCGGTGGGCCAACTTTTTACCCTATGTGCGATCGGCGCAGGGATTTACCTCAGATGGCCAGCCGCTGAATCCAGACTTCAGTAACGCGGGAGAGATTATTACCCAAATTATGCTGCCTCGGATGAATGTGGTTGCACCAGGTAATCTCACCATTCAAGAAACCTTTGCGGATGGCAATCGGGTCATGGTTCACCTGCGGGAAACGAATGCCGCTGCCCTGGAAACTGGCAACCGCTATGACCTGGATATTTTTAGCTGGATGACCGTCAATGCTGAGGGCAGAGTTACCTCAAACCAGGTGATTGTCGATACCTATTCCACCGTCGAAGCCCTGCGTCCTGATGCCCTGTTTCCGCTCCCTGGCTCTCCGCAGCAAGCCCGACACTATCCCCCCTTCTTTGTCACGGGTAGTCGGGTGAATGGACTGGTCGTGGGGTTTGATCAGCAAGGCAATTACATCGGCGTTGTCGGACAGGCGAATCCAAACGACAGTCAATTGGCCCAGCCGAGTGCGATTACCTATGGCCCGAATGGCGATCTCTATGTTACTTCCAGCGATGCAGTCGATCGGACTCGCGGTAATGAAATTCTGGTCTATGACGGGGTTTCGGGAACATTTAAGGGGGTATTTGGGCAGGCGACTAATGCCGAAAGCGGCTTGCTGAATCCGACAGGAATTAAATTTGGGCCAGACGGCAATCTTTATGTTGCCAGTGCCTATACCTCTCAAGTTTTGCAGTATGACGGCCAAACGGGAGATTTCATGGGGGTGTATGCCACCCGCAATAACGGCTACCCTGACAATATTGTTCCAGAGGAGATGCCCATTCCTGATTTCACGGTGCTGGTCTTTGGCCCCGATGGCAATCTCTATGTCACCAGCCTGCTGGAAGGGGCTGTCCTGAGCTACGCTGGCCCGAATGCAGCCAACCCGGGTGAGTTTTTGGGTGTGTATGGCCAGGCCAACCGTGACGATAGTGAACTAACGGAACCACGGGCGATCGTCTTTTGCCCCGATGGCAATCTCTATGTCACCAGTGCGGCAATGGGACGAATCTTGCGCTACGCGGGGCCGGCTCAGGACAATCCGGGTGCCTTCCTGGGCGTTTATGCGGATATTACCAGCGAAGTCAGCACGGAAATGAATGTGCCAGATCTGGACTTCAACCAGGATGGTCGGCCCGATCGCGTGATTCAAAACGGTTTGGGATTCGGTTCCGATGGCAATCTCTATGTCAGCAGTTCGATCGAGTTGGCGGCTGACCCCATCCCCATGCCTACTGGCGGTAGTCAGATCCGACGCTATGCTGGCCCACTCCAGGACAACGCAGGGGCGTTTCTCGGGGTATTTGGTCAGGCGGATACTCCGAATGCTCGTCTGTTCCTGCCCACCACGCCCGAATTTGCCCACAGCGAGAATTCGTTCCCCTTGGCCCAACGGTTTAACTCGATCGCTTTTGTGGTGGGAATTAACACCGATCGGGCTGCCGATGCCGCCGGAACACCCGGCTTCTTCCAGAGCGATGACACGGATGCCCTGGCGGCCTATGACTCCAACATGCAGTTTTTGGGGTTCTTGAACCAGAATTTGCTGGGCCCAGACAATCCCCTCGACGGGATTGGGGGAGTCACCCTGGCCCCGAATGGTCATTTGTTGGTGTCCAGCCAACTGTCCAGCCAGGTACTTCAGTTTAACAGTTTGACTGGGGAGTATATGGGAGTCTTTGGTGATGCCAGTCCTGAGGGCACAGGGGACGACCCAGATACCGATGAGAACGAAGGACTTAATTTTGCGGCTGGCATTACCGTCGGGCCCGACAATAACGTCTATGTCACCGATCTGGGAAACAAACGCATTCTCCGATTTGATGGCTATACTGGGCGGTTTTTAGATGATCCCAATACTCGTGAGAATGAAGGTGTCGTCGTACAACTGACGGATGAAGCAGAGGTCCGCTTCACTGATCTGGCGTTTGGGCCGGATGGTCGGATTTACATTGGCTTGAATCCACCGTTAGAACAACCCGCCCTGGGGACAGCAGAAGTACGGGTTTATCGTCCCGATGGCACGCTGGAAGCCCAGCTCGTTGGCACCGATCGACGGCTCGACTTTGTGGCAGCCTTAGATATTGGCACTGACGGTCGGCTTTATGTGGGGGATGATCCCGCTTCCCTGGTTGATCCAGCAGTGGGTCAACCCATTGATCCCGATCGCCAGAGTCGTATTCTGGTCTACGATCTGCCTAATGTTCATCCTCTGTTTGTGAATCCTGAAACGGGACAGGGAGATCCAGACGGTGTTCGCCAACTGCCGCAGCTTGTGAATGAATTTGAGATTGGCATTGGAAATGCAGGCGGACTGACGGTAGACACAGACGGCACAATTTACGTGAGTCAACCGTGGTTCGGACAAGTTGCCCGATACAACAGCAATGGTGAATCGCTGGGTACATTACCCAATCTGCGCCTGCCGGATGTTGCCCTGCTGGAAAATGGGGGTGTGGATGCAGACGGTCGGCCTCGCCCCACGGGTTCAATTTTTGTTAAACCCATGCAGTAGCAGCCTTTGAGTTCATAGCAATTCAGTTCATAGCAATTCAGTTCATACAGGAGCAAAATTGATGAATCCAAAACTATCAACGGCTGGAACAGCTCCGATCACCGAGGCGGAAGTCCGTGAACTGGTGGCCACCTGGTATCAAAACCTGGATGTCCACGCACCCCTGCCAGAACTAACCCCGATGTTGATTGAAGATGGGCTAACAATGGTGTTTCCAGAAATGACCGTGGAGGGACTGGCAGGTTTTCAACAATGGTATGAGCGAGTCGTGAATATTTTCTTTGATGAAGTCCATACAATCAAAGACATTCAGCTCATTCCTCAGGACGATCGCACACAGGTAAAAGTCGTCGTGAAATGGGAAGCGAGTCGTTGGTTTCCACCCTCTCCTTACAGTGAACGAATCATTGCAGATGCTTATCAAACTTGGGAAGTAATGCGATCGCCCGTGAGTCATTGTCCTGTCATTTTCACATACACAGTCGATTCTCTGGAATATGACGACAATTCCGTCAGGTTGTAGCAACGACGAGGTAAGAACAGATGAAATATAAACTATTGGGCAGAAGCGGTCTACGGGTATCAGAGATTTGTTTAGGCTGTAGCACCTTTGGCACGAACTGGGGCACCGTCGGGGTCGGGAAGGAGGAGAGCCGCAAAATCTTTGATGCTTTTACGGAAGCAGGCGGCAACTTTTTAGATACGTCTAATCGTTATCAGGAAAGTCAGTCTGAGGTGTTTTTAGGGGAGTTTATTCACCCCAACCGCGATCGACTGGTTATTGCCACGAAATATTCATTGTTTGATGGATTTGCCGATTTTGATGACCCTAATGGCTGCGGGAATCACCGGAAGAACCTGGTGCGATCGGTAGAAAACTCGCTCAAACGGTTGAAAACCGACTACATTGATCTGCTCTGGGTGCATATCGAAGATTACACCACGCCAGCAGAGGAGATGCTAAGAGCCTTGGATGATCTGGTGCGGCAGGGGAAGCTTCTTTACATAGGGGTCTCCAATTTTCCTGCCTGGTGGATTGCCCGCGCCAATACTCTGGCGGACGTTCACGGCTGGTCGCCGTTTGTGGCCACTCAAATTGAGTGGAGCGTGGTGGAGCGATCCTGTGAACCGGAATTTCTGCCTATGGTGGATGAACTGGATATGGCGATGGTGGCCTGGTCGCCCCTGGGGGGAGGAATCGCTAGTGGCAAATACAACCGGGGCGCACTGAATCCGAAGGAAATTTATCGGCTGGCTCCTCAACTCGACCCCGATAAGCCAGTGATGTGGACGGATGCCACAACCCGTAACCTGGCGATCATGGATAAGTTTGTCAAGTTCGCAGATGAGATGGGTAGACCTCCGGCTCAGGTCGCCCTACGCTGGCTGATGCAGCAACCTGTGGTCACGATCCCCATTTCAGCCGTCAGAAGTGTGGGACAAATTCAGGAAAACCTGGGGGCTTGCAATTTTACCCTCACCGATGCGGAAATGCAGCAGATTGATTCCATCACTCGTCCCGCGATCGCCTCGGTGATGCCAGAAGTGGGGCCCTATCCCTATCCAATGCTGGAGTATGGTAGCCCAGCCATTCCTGGTTTCTACTCGCGCGCCCTCCTCTTTGGCAATGTTGAATACAAGATCGAAAACCATCGCCGTAAATTCCCTTACAAATTCCAACCCAGTACCTGAGATCAGGAGGTGTTGATATGGGGAACGCACCAGATACTCCCCTCGGAAAAATGTACGAATCACATATTCAAATGATTCTAGACAAAGACATCGAAGGACTATTGAATCAGTATACTGACGATGTCCTGCTGATCAGTAGCTTTACGAAGGAACCTGCTTATTACAAAGGGCGGGAACAGCTCAAAGAACACTTCCAGGGCATTCTAGGGATACAGGGATTGGAGGTTGATTTGACCTTTTGGGCGGAAACCGATGATCCCCAAACGTTAATGATTGTGGAAGCCATTAAGACGCAAACCGAGGCAGGTGAAGCCACCATGAGATTTGCCGATAGCTGGGTATTGCGGGATGGCAAGATTGCTATTCACTTTGCGGGTATGGTGCAGTATCCCGATGGTTCGATCGCCTGATACCTTCCCTGTTTTATCTGATTAAGGAGCAAGCTGTTATGACCACACCATCTTTTGCTCATGTCAGCATTAATTGCCGGAATCTAAACGCCTCGGAAGCCTTTTATACACAACATTTCGGCTTTCAGCGAGCCAGGGTCGTTCCCCTAGGCGATCGGCAAATTGTTTTCCTGAAATCGGGGACGGTGTACCTGGAGCTGTTCCAGGCGGAAGGAGAATCTCTCTTACCCACACCAACCCACGATGGTCATTCCTACCCCGGTTGGCGACATATTGCCTTTCAGGTGGACAACGTCGATGCCAAACTGGCGGAAATGGGAAAAGCAGCCCCCATTACCCTCGGGCCCCTGAGCTTCGATGACTTTATTCCAGGCTGGCGATCGGTGTGGATTGCTGATCCAGATGGCAACATTATTGAAATCAGTCAGGGATATGTCGATCAGGAGCATCCTCCTGAATTTCAGGGCGATTCCTCCCAGCAACGGGCAGAAGTTGCGATCCCATGACGGATTGATGTTTTTGGTAGGGGCGAAGCACTAAGAATGCGATTTCTCAACTCCTATATCGCAAGTTCGATTACGCCCCTACTTTCCTCCCTTGACCATTCATCCAAAGCGGCACACTATGACTACTATCCCTGTGCAATTTACCTATTTCACCGGATTAAGCCAAAAAATTTTTGATCGCGTCCGCTTATCCGGCAGTTGGGATCAGAACGGTCGTTACTCTGAACAGTGGACTACGGTGCCAATGCAGCCGTTCACTGCGCCAGATGGATGCCCTGGATTCACGACAACGGTTCAGTTCGATCCATCCCAGATGGGGTATCTCTTCCGCTGGGGAATTGTATTAGACAGTCCCCAGGGAAAGGATTTGTGGGGCATTCCGACGGAAATCAAAGACCGGCATTCCCGCGATCGGTTTCGCAGTTTTACCCTCCAGTCGCCGAACCATTCTGGGCCTCAACAGGAACGCTATTACCTGACCCACTGCCGCTGGCTCGGTGCCCAAAAGTCTTATCTACCGGGTCAAGCAACCCCTGCCGTCCAGTTTGCAGTCTGGGCCCCTCATGCACGCTCCGTCGAGGTGGTGCTGGGGAATTTACAGAGTGGCTATATTGCGGATGATGGATGCGGAATGGATGCCCATTTAGGCCCTTCCCAATGGTTCGGACTGAGGCAGGAATCTGGCAAACGGATGTCACGCTTTCTCCAGAATTGGTCAACTTTACAGACTTTGACCACAAGCCCTATATGTTCAGAGTGGTGAAAGACGATGGTCAGGTTGCTTACCGCACCGATTTATATTCTCGCTGTCAGATCGGGCAGGGCAATTTTGATCCCAAGGGACAGCATTACAGCGATAAATACACTGAATTGGACGGAACTAAAAGCTGTTCGGTTGTCGTCGATCCCGATACCGTCACAACCCATTTTCAGGCAGCCCATTTTCCTGAACTGGAGTTTGTGCCCCAAGAACTGTTCTGGCAGGCAGAGTTCCATCCCGATCGCCCAGTTCCCCAGCGAGTTGAGGATCTGGTGATTTATGAACTGCATTTGGGCGCACTGGGCTATGGCAAGAACCGTCCGGGAAATTTCCAGGATGCCATGGAATTACTGCCCTATCTGGTTGAATTGGGGGTGAATGCGATCGAACTGCTGCCCCTGGCTGAATTTCGCGACAAGGTGAACTGGGGCTATGAAACCTCCCATTACTTTGCCCTGGAATACAGTGCAGGCGGCCGCGATCAGCTCAAACACTTTGTCCGAGAATGTCACCGCAACGGGATCGCTGTGATTCTTGATGTGGTGTATAACCATTACAATCCCGATGGAGAAAGGGCGGAATGGAACTATGACTCCAATGTACCGGAACGAAATATCTATTACTGGTATGAAGGGCGTGCCTCCGACTATCCTGATCCCAGTGGTGGCTATTTAGATAACTGGTCTACAGGATATGCACCACGTTTCCATGAAGAGATGGTGCGTAAGTTGTTTATTAGCAGTGCGGCGACGTTAATGACCGAATTCCATATTGATGGATTTCGAGTAGATCAAACCACGTCTATGCATTCATACAACGTCCTTCATGCCGATGGTCGTTCGATCGCGGATGCCAATCTCTTCGGGGCCAAGTTTCTGCGGGAATGGACCCGTACCATGAAGCTGATCCAGCCCCATGCCATGCTGATGGCAGAAGACCACTCCGATTGGGATCTGGTCACAGAACCAACCGATGCAGGCGGATTAGGATTTGATGCCACCTGGCACGCTGATTTCTATCACCACCTTATTGGCGACACGCGACCCGGAACCGATTATGCCAAGCTGATTCCGACTGCTGGCACAGGCACGGATGAGCCGTTAGCGATGGATCGCTTTGCCGGGGTTCTGGCTCGGTCAGGGCATCGGAAGGTAGTCTATCACGAATCCCATGATGAAGCTGGGAATTCCTACTATGAAGCCGGAGGACAAAAAATCTCCTCGCAACGCACGATCGTCTCTGCTGTGAATGGTGCCCCATTGGTGGGTAAAACTCGTCACGTTGCGGAAGCTCGGTGTCATTTTGCGGTGGGGATGGCGATGCTTTCGGCGGGAACCCCGATGTTCTTGATGAGGGAAGAGATTGGTGCCCAAAAACCTTACCGCTACGAGGATTTTTCTGAATATAAGGAAGATTTACTGGGTGAGAAGACTGGAGATGGCGCAAAGCTATTTCAGTTCTACCGAGATCTGATTCAATTCCGCCATGCCCATTCAGCCATCCGATCGCACAACATCGATATTGTTCATGTTCACAATGACAACCGCGTTATTGCTTTTAGACGATGGGATGAGCAGGAGGAATTACTGATTGTCGCCAGCCTCAACAATTATCCATTTACCCACGAATACGTGATCCAAAATCCTCGAATTGGCGATCATCAATGGCACGAGATTTTTAATAGTGACGCGATCGTCTACGGAGGGTCTGACATCGGTAATTTTGGCGAAACGATGGTTTCTATGAATGGCTATGTCCACCTGGAAATTCCTGCCAATGGATTTGTTGTGTTTCAAAGACTTTGAAGTGATTCTCTTTCCTGTATGAATTTCCGAGGATAGAAATATTCCTAAGTCGCTTTAACCCACAGTTCAAAATTTTGCAAATCCAAGATTTAATCTTCAGAGCCTCAATCAGAGAAAATCAAACCTTTTTCGGATGCTCACTATCATTGGGGTATCGACTATGAATAGTATTACACGCTGCAAAGCTTTTTACATTTTTGCTATTACTCTGTTCAGCATTTTACCATTCACTGCTGAAAGAAACAGTTGGACACAACCTGGTGATGTCCATAGGTCTCTCCTGTTGAGTCAGCTAAGTGATAGAGATGCAAATGAAGAGGAAGATTTTGGTAACTTTAATACGTTGAGCCAAATTGCTGCAACTGATCCAGCTCATAGTAACGAAGCAATTCGCATTTTAATAGATGCACTCAACGATCCAAGCCCAGAAATTCGCAGAAGTGCTGCGATCGCCTTAAGAAACATTGGTTCAGGGGCAGAAGCCGCAATTCCAGCACTGGCAAGAGCACTTCAAGATCCAAATACTGACGTACGTAGAAGTGCTATTTTAGCCTTGAGAAGTATTGATGCGACACCAGCCATTAATGATATCATTCTTGCCCTAAACGATACCGATAATATTGTTCGAGCAAGTGCAGCAGAAGCTCTAAGAAGTACAGGAGCACAAGCCCAAAATGCGCTTCCTAAAATGATTGAGATGCTGCAATCTGATCCAGATGGTGATGTCCGTAGCAGTGTGGCAGTTGCGATCGCTTTGATTAACGAAGACATCCGCAGTAGTGCCGATCCCACTTCACCAGAGATTGTCTCTAGCAATAGAACTATTGTTCGTGCCTTGAATCAGGCATTGAATGATCCGTCTTGGCTTGTCCGCCGTGCATCTGCTGAGGGCATTAACAGCATGGCTCAAGGTGGTGTAGCTGTACAAGAGACTATACCAAACCTCCGTAAGGTACTGCATGACCAAAATGGAACTTTACGCACTTATGCTGCTCTGGCTCTGGGAAGTATTGGAGCAGACGCTAATGCTGCTGTTCCTGACCTGAAACAACTTCTGACGAATGATGAAAATCCCTACGTTCGTGGTATTGCAGCAAGTGCCTTAGGTCGCATACTGGCTAGTCAGGATAAACTTGATGTGGAGGATCAAGCTGCGATTGAACAACTCATTAACGCTCTTGAAAATCATGAGTCTATTGTTCGTAGGAATGCCTTGGCCGCTCTGAATGAACTAGCTGAAAGCCTAGAGGGGAAAGTTGAGGAAAAGGGAATCGAGCTAGACTTAGCAATTGCATATGTCCAGCAATCAGCAGCGAAACTGAGAGATCCTGAATTGGGCTATGAAGAAGCAGATATTAGGAAGTGGGAACTTTACCTTAGGCGGTTGACCAATAGAAGAATCGAATATGAAATCGTCAACGCAACGATTAAAAATCCTTGGGTTTGGATTTTCGGTGCTTACTTCATCTCTCACCTAGGACTTTTTTTACTTCGCCCCCTCTGGTTATTAAAAATTGACCAGATGTTGAAACCCCTTGGGTTTGTGATTACTCCGATCGGAATGGAAATATCACCACGACATTTAATAATTGGGAAATATCACCCCAGAGTTTTAGATGCATGGGTAGCAGCTCACTTTAAATCAGTGCAAGAAGAATTTCAGCAAAAAGACACCGTTCATAACCGAGAGATATACATTCCTACCTCCGTTGTTTTGAATGGTCGAACGATTGCTCAACTTACCAGCAAAGACTTGCGCACAACCTTCAAGAAACATTTGTTAATTTGGGGCGAAGGCGGATCAGGCAAGACGAGCCTCGCCTGCCAAATTGCAAGATGGGCTATGTCAGACGATCCTACAGAACGTCTTTATGAACATCAAGTGTTACCCATTCTAGTGGAAGAGGATTTGGAACACAACTCTGAAGCAGAGGAAGAACCCCTATTCGCAGCAATTAGAGGGCAATTAGAGGACTTAACGGATGAATCAGAATCTATTTCCGTGGAGTTATTAGAGCATTTACTACGGAAACGACGCATCCTTGTCATTATTGATCACCTTTCTGAAATGAGTGAGGAAACCCATCAACTCATCCGCCCAGACTTACCTGATTTTCCAATCAACGCTTTGATTGTTACATCACGCAGCGAAGAGAAACTAGGTCACGTCACTAAGGCAATTATTAGACCGCTTCGTATTGAAGGAAACCGACTTTCATCCTTCATGGAGGCGTATTTGATGCAGCGGGGTAAACGCGACCTGTT
Source organism: Egbenema bharatensis FJBBOT/2019 (assembly GCF_048077055.1). NCBI lineage: Bacteria > Bacillati > Cyanobacteriota > Cyanophyceae > Oculatellales > Oculatellaceae > Egbenema > Egbenema bharatensis. Next base: position 3,568,075 of record NZ_CP182236.1, read on the forward strand.
CACAGATGCAGAATTTTTTACTGCTTGTAGTCGGTTATCTTTGATGGTTGGTCAACGTAACATCACGCCATTACTCGCCAAACTATATGCTGAACAGCTAATTACGGCAAAGATTGGGGTGATTCAAGATAATCCTTTACAACTGCCCGACAATATTCCTGATCTAATGCTGAGTTACCTCAACGAACTAAATCGACACGTCCAAGAAGAGGATAAGCTAGACGATCGAACAATACATCACGATGCCAAAGCTGTGGCTTGGGAATGCTTAAAGCAAAACTATCGACCTATATCAGCAAAGCGAGAAGATGCACTTAATGCAATAGGCGGGGAGGACGCAGAAAAACGTCTCCTTTACTTGGAGAAGCGATTGCATTTAATCCAAACCATTAGTCCATCAGAAGATCAGGTGCGTTTTGCACTCGATCCGCTCGCTGAATACCTTGCGGCTCTGAATTTAGTGGAATCCCATAAAAATGACAAAGAGTTCTGGTTGGCATTTTTAGAGCAGTTAGGTAGCAAGTTGGCAACCCCCAATGGTATGACCGGTTTCTTGATGGCACTACAGGATTGTTGTCTTGCCAAAGAGAAAGACCTGAATGTGCCTGACTTTTTGATTGAGCATTTGAATGGACTACAAAGCAAAGAAGATAGAGAACCAAATTTCCTGGTAAATACAATTAGCCGAACAGTATCAACAATTCAATCAGAGAAAAGTTGATTGTGCGATCAATCAGGGGGCAATGATGCTAGATTTACACAAATTCTTTCAGGTGACTAATCCTGCCAAAACCCTTGTTGTGGAGCGGGGAGAGGATCGGAAATATTACATTGATTTCTCTTCAGTGCGTGGGGAAACCACTGTTGAAACGATCAGAGACAACATCTCCCTCTTCTATCCCGATCAGGAAACCTACGATCTATTTACCGGACACATTGGCTGCGGTAAATCCACAGAATTGTTGCGATTGAAAGCAGAGCTACAACAACAAGGTTTTCACGTCATTTATTTTGAGTCAGACCAGGATTTAGAGATGGGAGATATTGATGTTAGTGATATTTTGCTAACGATCGCCTATCGGGTGAGTCAGAGCCTCGAAGAAGCAGGGTTAATCCTCCAGCCTCGCTACGTTCAATCCTTACTCAAAGAATTGCAGGAATTTTTGCAATCAGTAGAAATTTCTGCGGTCAGTTGCCCTTTCGGAATTGCAGAAATTACAACTCGCTCCAAATTTAACCCCAAATTGCGCGATCGTTTACGCGGCTATTTAGAACCCCGAACGAACCAAATTATCGAATCCATCAACCGGGAGTTATTAGAACCTGCCATCGAAAAGTTACGACACTTGAATCAGCGCGGATTGGTCGTAATTATAGACAATCTCGATCGCATCGACTTTTCTCCTAAACCCTGGGGACGACCCCAACCCGAATATCTATTTATCGATCGAGCGACTCAGTTACGCAGTTTGCACTGTCATGTCGTCTATACGATTCCCCTGGCGCTATTGAGATTCTCAGACGACTACAAAGTGATTTCAGAACGATTTGTAGCAGATCCGCTGGTATTGCCGATGGTGCCCATCCGCTGGCGAGATGGCAAAACCCACGAAGCAGGTATGTCAAAATTGCGGCAAATGGTTTTGGCAAGGGCTTTTCCCGATTTAGATGAAGCCGAACGATTGCAGAAAATTACGGAGGTATTTGACACACCTGAAACCCTCGATCGCCTCTGTCAGGCGAGTGGTGGCCATGTGCGTAACCTGCTGCGCTTCCTGAACAAGTGGATTAAGGCTGAAAGACGGTTGCCCCTATGCCGCGATCGCCTGGAGATGATCATTCGAGATGAGCTAAACCAGGCGATGTTAGGCATCGTCAAGGAAGATTGGGCCTTACTGCGTCAAATTGCTCAGGAAAAGAAGGGGATCAGCGTTAACGATGAACAAAGGTTGCGCTATCAAAAACTGCTCCGCAATTTACTGGTGCTGGAATACCGTGATCAGGATGGGGCCTGGTTTGATGTGAACCCAATTTTGGCAGAAGCTGAAGGGATGAAATGATGACTACGATGAACCTGTCGGGAGATATTCTGGGATACAATGACCAGGCTTTACAGGAATTAGCCTGGGCGATCGAAGCCTCCTTGGGAGAGTTTTCCCTCACATTTGCCCATTGCAACTACACTCGGTTACGCCAACAGTTGATCGATCGGTTGCAAAACCTGTGTCCTGTGGAACTTCGCACCATCGTACTGAAGTCAGACACCACAACCCTTTACACCGCGATTCAGGAATCCCTACTACAGCATGAAAAACCCGATGCCTTAATGGTTTTGGGCTTAGAGTTTGTGGCTGATCTGCCGCAGGTCTTGAGTTCTGCAAACAAAGTGCGGGAAGAATTTCGTAAAAACTTTTGCTTTCCTATTGTGATTTGGGCTAGCGATACCGTACTGGAGCAGCTAATTCAATGGGCCCCTGACTTTAAAAGCTGGGCAACAACCACAGAATTTGTTGCCGCAACGGATGCTCTGCTGCAAGGAATGCAAGAAGGAACCGATGAACTGTTTGCCAGGCTCCTGACTCCACGGCATAGCCAGTCCTTCCCGAAAGAACCCCCCGCTCACACCAACGTCTACCGCTGGGAAGCTCACATTGCCCTGCAAGACCTGGATCGACGCGGAGAAGTGCTGGAGCCTGCCTTGAGCGCAAGTATGGACTTTGTCCTGGGGCGAGAGGCAGACGCAGAGGCGAAGCGGGAGTTTGAGGCGGCGCAGAACCTGAGTGCCAATCGCTATATGGAAGCGGCCCGTCAATACTACCAGCAAAGTCTGGAATATTGGCAACAAGTCAATCATTTAGAACGTCAAGGCGTTTTGCTTCACCATCTAGGACAAAACTACTGCCGTCAAGCGGAATATTATGAGTCCCGCCAGAGAATCCGTGACACCTCAGATCCTCAAAAGCTAGATTTTTGCTGGGGAAGAGCCAAATATTACCTGCACCAAAGCCTGCTGGCATTTTCCCAGGCGCACCGGACGGATCTGGTTGCCGAGTTTATCAGTGAATTAGGTAAAGTCCTGGAACACCGGAAGCACTGGGAGATTTTGCAAAAGCTGGCCGAAAAGTCCCTGGTTTTGCATCAAACGGATAGAAATTTCTGCAAACTCGCTCAAGATTATGGTTTTTTAGCCAACGTGGCCCTCAAGCAATCCCGCTGGCAGGATGCCTACGACAATGCTCAGCAAATGCTGGACGTGATTCGTATGAAGGTTGCCAATCGACCTCGGCTGTACCAAACGGGATTGTTTTACCTCGCGCAAGCCCAGCACCAACTGGGGCAAACAGCTAAGGCGATCGCCACCCTGGAAGAAGCATGGAAAATCAGTGAGCGCAGCCAGAAAATTGGCGTGGCCAATCCTCAACTGGATTTGCAGGTATTGGAGCTATTGCACACCCTTTACCTGGAGCAACAGCGTTATCTGGAAGCCTTTCAAGTCAAACACGCGCAGTACTCCGTCGAGCAACAGTACGGACTACGCGCCTTTATTGGCCCAGGACGGCTGAAGTCGCAACGGCAGGTTTACTTCACCACCAGCGAAACGGAACAACCGGCAACGATCGCTCAGGAAATCTTAGTATCCGGTCGGCAAAAGCATGTTCAGGAACTGGTGAACCGGCTCAAAGAATATCGCTTTAAACTAACGGTGCTCTATGGCCCATCGGGAGTTGGCAAAAGTTCCGTCATTGAAGCGGGATTAATTCCAGCGTTAAAACAGGAAACCGTCCGAGGACTGGTTTTTCTACCCATTTTGCAGAGAAACTATACGCACTGGGTTGAGGAATTAGGAACCCGCCTGGCTGAGGCATTGAAAGAAACTGATACTCCCTGTAGCCCAGACCTGGACTCGATACCAGTTCTTCTGGAACAACTGAAGCGCAATGAACAGCACCATCTTCTCACTGTGTTGATCTTTGATCAATTTGAGGAATTTTTCTTCACTTGTCGAGACCCCTCTGAACACAAACAATTTGCGGAATTCCTCTGTCAATGCCTCAACTTGAGCGAGGTAAAAGTGATTGTCTCCTTGCGGGAAGATTATCTACATCGATTGTTGCGGTACAGTCATGATGTGCAGCATGGAGATATTTCCAATGGACTTCTGAGCAACATTTTGCATCAAGATAACCTCTGCTATATCGGTAATTTGACCCCCGAAGATACGCAATCTTTGATTCAGGCACTCAGCGAGCGTTCGCAGGCTTGTGAACCTGATCTGATTGAGGCATTGGTGAACGATCTGGCGACTAATTCAGGAGAGGTGCGGCCGATCGAACTGCAAATTGTAGGATTCCAGCTAGAAGAAGAACGTATTACGACGCTGACTCAGTATCTAGAGAACGGCAAGCAGGAAATGGTGCAGCGTTATCTGGATGCGGTTGTAGCAGATTGCGGGGCAGAAAATCACCGGGTTGCTGAATTGGTTTTATACTTATTAACCGATGAAAATAATACTCGTCCCATTAAAACCCAGGCCCAGCTAGAAACCGATCTCCAAGCCATTGCCCAGGAACTACTCGAAGAAGCGGCAAAGCTAAACCTGGTGCTGCAAATTTTCGTCGAAGCAGGAATTGTCTTGCTGATGCGCGAAAGTCCGGCTGATCGTTATCAATTGGTGCATGATTACCTGGTGACGATCATTCGCCATCAACAGGAGACACGACTGCCCCAACTGAAGCTGGAACTTGAAAAGGAGAAAGATCAACGACAACAGGCTGAAGCAGAACGCGATCGTGCCTTACAAAACTTGCACGAACAAAATGATGAATTGAGAGATCTCAACAAAACCTTAGCCAAGCAAAAAGTAGGTTTAGAAAAAACTCGGCAAAATTTGATCGCCGCCGCAGCAGGTTTAATTGTGTTAACGGGAGTCCTCGGAGCGTTTGCGCTTCAAATTCGGAAAGGTGAGGTTGCCATTACGGCATCTCACTCTGAATCACTACTGACTTCCAACCAGGAATTAGATGCATTAGAGACAAGCTTACAGGCATTGGAAAGCCACAAACGCCTGGCATGGGCAGCCCCACTCCTGGGAGGAGCGCATAGAGGCAAAAATTCCAGCCTTGAAGATATCCGAAATAATATCAAACAGGTCTTACAGGAAGCCGTGCATACCGTTCAGGAAGACCATCGTTTGAAGGCTCACCGAGGAGCGGTTCGCAGCCTTAGCTTTAGTCCCGATGGCCAAACGATCGCCACTGCAAGTGAAGATAACACCCTGCAACTTTGGGATCTGGAAAACCCTCAAATGCCAACATCAAGGCGTGATCATCAGGGCGCTATATATGCTGTCAGTTTTAGTCCCGATGGGCAGATGTTAGCGACGGCCAGCGGTGATCATACGGTGAAACTCTGGTGGCGAAAATGTGACTGGCAATGTCCCTATACGCTGGAAGCACATCAAGCTGCTGTTTATAGTGTCAGTTTTAGTTCTGATGGGCAGATGTTAGCGACGGCCAGTGCGGATCACACCGTCAAATTGTGGCAAAAAAATGGACAATTCATCCGTACCCTAGAGGCTCATCAGGCTCCCATCCGCGCTGCTATCTTTCATCCCAGTGGAGAAACGATCGTCACAGCCAGTGAAGACCAGACGGTGAAACTCTGGAGTCTTGATGGTGAATTGCTCCAAACGTTGAGCGGACATCTGGGCTCTGTGTATGGACTGAGCTACAGCCCTGATGGTCAATTTCTAGCCACCGCCAGTGCCGATCACACGGTTCGCCTGTGGCGGCAAGATGGGCAATTCCTCCATACCCTGAGCGGACACCAGGCACCTGTGCGCAGCGTCAGCTTTAGCCCCGATGGTCAAACGATCGCCACTGCCGGAGAGGACAATACCGTGAAACTCTGGGGACTGGATGGACAATATCTACAAACCTTGACGGGACATGAAGAACCGATTTATCAGGTCAGCTACGCTCCGAATGGCATGTTGGCCACTGCTAGTGCTGATACGACGGTCAAGCTTTGGCAACTCAATCCACAGCTGAGGGAACATGCCCGGCGCATTACTGCGATCGCTTTTAGTCCAGTCGAACCGCACATCATCACCGCAGCAGAAGATCATACAGTGAAACTCTGGCATCAGAAGGGCCAGTATCTTCGTTCTTTAGGAGAGCATCAGACTCCCATTCGCCTGATCAGGTTTAGCCCCGATGGCCAAACGATCGCCACGACAGCAGAAGAGCCGACCGTAGAGCTTTGGAGTCCTAACGGAGAACAACTTCGTTTATTAACGGGACATTTAGGAAGAATCTCCAATATCAGCTTTAGTACTGATGGCCGCTTCATTGCCACTGCCAGTGCCGATGGAACTGTTAAACTGTGGGATCAGCAAGGAACAGAGCTAAAAACGCTGACTTTTGATCAAGCTGTTCTTGATGTTGCATTCAGTTCAGAGGGGCAGACGATTACAGTGCTCAGCCAGGACTATACCATTCATCGCTGGAGCGGCGAGGATTGGACAGCGCAAACCATGACGGCAAGCAAGGTTCATGACTTGAGCGATCGGGATATTGACTTTGCCGAAATTAGCCCCGATGGCCAAATTCTGGCGATCGCCAATCAACTGGATCATACGGTAACGCTCTGGGACATTGAAACACAAGTCAAACTTGCCTCTTTAATCCATGCTAAACCGTTGAAGGATCTCAATTTTAGCCCAGATGGTCAGTGGGTTGCCACCGCCAGTAAAGATAAAACAGTCAGGCTGTGGAACCTGCAAGGAGCAGAACAGGCGAAGTTCACCTGGCATCACCAGCAATTTGTTGAGAATGTGTCCTTCAGTCCTGATTCAGCTTCGATCGCCCTGGGGGGAACCAGTGGACGGATCGTTTTGTGGGATTGGCAGCAGGATATTCATGAGCTGGAACAGTTAGGACTCGAACGGGTGGAGCGGTATCGCCAACGAGAGCGACTGCTTGAACGAGAGCGACTCCCCAAAGTCGTCCATCTTCCGCTTTATAGATAGTGCTTTGTCAAACAAGATCGGATGGATAATGGGGGTGTGGAGGCAGCGCCCCCACCCAGGAGTCTTACCCCTGCACCCCGCAAAACAAAAATGACAGCCTAATAGGTTAAAACCGTCGATAGAAATTCAGGCAAGCTCTGTGGTTCAATGAGTCAAGAATTCGTGAAAGGGGTGTATCCCAGTTTTGCATTTGCATGACAAATTGCTCACTAGCAGGCAGGATGCCTGCGCTACGGTTTTATCCTCCACCTCCTCACTCCTCACTTCCCACTCCTCACTCCTCACTTGCTACTCACAACCCGCTATGCGCTCCATCACAAAACGGCGGATTCTGCGTATGCTTACACAAGCACAACGCCACCTTCTGCTTTTCCTCGATCGTAAACTTCATGGGGGTGAAATCCGTTCCCTTATGGCCACCATCACAGAAGGGTTGATTCTGGGACTGTCCGCAGGTACACCACCAGTAATCACCTGCTTCCAATTCCATGACAGTCGGCTTCTTGTCTGCGATCGTTGGTTCAGTCATTATTATGTTCTCCTCTACTGGTTCTATTTTGTGTGTTCTACTTGGTGTTCTTCAGTGTTCAAACAGACAAATCCATCAACAGACTGCGTGATTAGACTGCTGTAGATTCATCCAGATCGGACAAAAGTTGAGTCAGGGCGCGATCGAAGGATCGGGGAAAGTGTCGTGTTTCCCCGATCGCATTCATCAGGCAGCCATGTCAAAGATCAGAACTTCGGAAGCATCGGCTGTGCTGCTGAGGGTGAGGGTGTCTTCCTGGGCGATCGCTGCACCGTCTCCGGCATAGAGCGGGCGATCGTTGAGTTGAACCGCACCCCTGGCGACTTGCACCCATAAAGCTCGGTCTGGAGCGATGGCATGGGTCACCGTTTCCCCTTCTGACAAGACAGTGGCGTACAGGTTGACATCTTGATGAATCGTGACAGACCCATCCCGTCCCTCTGGAGAGCCGATCAGTTTGAGCTTGCCTTGCTTTTCGGCAATTGGAAAATGGGTTTGCTCATAGCTGGGCTTTAAGCCGTTTTGACCTGGCAGAAGCCAGATTTGCAGGAGATGGACGGGATCGGCATCGGACGGGTTAAATTCACTGTGTAAAATGCCCGTGCCCGCTGTCATCCGCTGCACATCTCCCGGACGCATGATGGAACCATTGCCAATGCTGTCCTTATGTTCCAATGCACCCTCCAAAACATAGGTGACGATTTCCATGTTTCGGTGTCCGTGGGTGGGGAACCCATGCCCTGGCGCAACCTTATCTTCGTTGATCACCCGCAGGCTGGCAAATCCCATATGGTCCGGATCGTAGTAGTTCCCAAAGGAGAAAGTGTGTCTACTATCCAACCAACCGAAGTTTGCCGTTCCCCGGGCTGTGGAAGGACGAATTGTAATCATCTTGGATACCTCCTGGGATTTCAGGATAAACAGAGCGATCCATGCGACTCCTTTATTGTAGATTGGCTCTATAAAAAAGACAATAACCTGTTTTGGATACAGATTGTCTCTTGAAAGTCTACAATGGAACTTATTCAGGAGCAGGGATTCAATAATTTGTGCAGTGGCTTACTCTGCTGACTGGGCGGGCAAGATGCCCACCCCACAGGAGATCAGGATAAGTAGTGGGCACTGCCCACCATTCTTCAAGCGGTAACTTGACCAATGGACAAATTTGAACAACTCAAAGCCTTTACCAGAGTAGTAGACACAGGCGGATTTGCGGCAGCCGCACGGCAGATGGGACTGTCTCGATCGGCGGTGAATAAGCTCGTGATTCAACTCGAAAATGACTTGGGGGTACAACTCCTGCATCGCAGCACTCGGCGGGTGATTCCCAGCGAAACGGGGTTAGCCTTTTATGAACGCTGTCAGGCAATTCTGGCGGATTTGGCAGAGGCGGAGCAGTCCGTTTCTCAACTCCAGGAAGAACCGAAGGGAACCCTGCGAGTCAATGCGCCAATGTCCTTTGGCACCCTGCATCTGGCTCCGGCGATCGTCGATTTTATGCTGAAGTACCCCGATGTCCGGGTGCAGCTTACCTTAGACGATCGCCTGGTTGATCCGATTCAGGAAGGATTTGATCTGCTGGTGCGAATTGCCGAACCGCCCGACTCTGCGGCATTAATCGTGCATTCGATCGCCCCAGCCCGCCGCTTTCTCTGTGCATCGCCTGAGTACCTGAACCGCTACGGCACCCCCACCCACCCCAATGACCTCCAACAGCACCATTGTCTGCACTATGGCTATCTGGGGACACGCGAACAGTGGAAGCTGGTGGGGCAAGAAGGAGAGTTTTGGGCGGCAATCAACTCCGTTCTGTGTTCCAACAATGGTGAAGTGCTGCGTGATGCGGCGTTGAAAGGACTGGGCATTGCGATTTTGCCCACTTTCATCATTGGCAGCGATTTACAACAGAACTTATTGCAGGTGGTTTTACCCGACTATGCCCCTCCCAGCATTACCATTTGCATCATTTACCCCGCGAATCGCCATCTTTCTACCAAGATCCAATTGTTCACCCAATTTATCAAAGAGCGATTTGGAGAAAAACCCTACTGGGATGATAAAAGCGGGTGAGGGATGAAATGGGATACTAAGGAATGATCCTGATACTACAGAGTAAAAACCAGTGAATCGATCGATTTCAGAACAGGTTGTGATTGTAACGGGTGCAGCGCAGGGAATTGGAGAATGTATTGCTCGCCACCTTTTTCAACAGGGGGCAACCCTGGCGTTGGCGGATATTCAGGCGGAAAAGGTGCAGGCGGTGCAGATGGATTTGGATGGTGATGGCAAGAGGGTGAAATCCTACTCGGTAGACATTGCCAATACAGGATTAGTCAAGGCATTAATTGAGCAAGTGCTTCAAGATTTTGGTCGGATTGATGCCCTGGTCAATGTGGCTGGGCTGGATGCGCCCCACGGACTCGCCTGGGAAATTACTGAGGCAGACTGGCGCAGGGTAATTGAGGTTAACCTGAATGGACAGTGGTGGATGATTCAGGCGGTTCTGCCCCACATGATGGAGCGGCGATCGGGTAAGGTAGTCACGATTAGCTCGATCTCGGCCCATCATGCCTTTCCAGAACATACCCCTGCCTACTCTGCGGCAAAAGCAGGCTTGATTGGCATGACCACCAGTTTGGCCACACAACTGGAAGCCTACGGAATTCTGCTCAACTGTATTCTCCCTGGCATGATTGGTACGGGCACAGATATCAACATGACCCAGGCAGAAAAGGATGCCTACCAACAGGAATTTCCCCTCGGTATTGTCGGCCCAACGCCAGTCGCCCATGCTGTGAGTTATCTGCTGGCGGAATCAGGAGATTGGATCAGTGGTACGGCAATGAATGTGACAGGGGGATTGTGGAAGGGGCTTTGATTGAACAGGGGACGCATTGCTCTGTACACCCTCACGATCGAATCAGTGTCACCATGATCAACCCGATCGCCAGAATGTATCCTGCCAGGGTAGGCAACATGGTCAGAACCATACCTAAGGCTCGTCCTTGTGCACCCGTTTGATCCTGACGATAACCGTTCAAAAATAACACTCGACCCACTGCAAAAAACAGGACTGCAATCACAATCAGGGAAAGCCACGCACCACTGAGCAACGTTGCCAGGGACAGGTAAACGCCAACCGCCAGCACAGCCTGTTCAAGAGTATTCTGAAGAAACGCCACCTGTACGGCAATTTGGGGACTAGGTGGCCCAGATGCAGCACCGCCTACATCTGAAACCGATCGCCTGCGCCCGATGGAAACCATCGTGACTCCAATCAGCACCCAGATTAAAACAAATACACTGGACTGAATCGCAAAGGAGAGACGATCGACTAATTCCGTTGGAAACTCAAAAAAGCGGGGTAAGGTGAAGTATCCGATCGCAAATCCCAGGGTACAAATCAGTAGGGCAACAATCCCAGCACGGCGAATCGCAAGTTCTTCTTTTCTCAGGTCTACTTGCTCTCTGCTTCGTGGATTCATGTTGTCCTCCTTTCGCTCGGTACGGGAGTAAAGGCTTGTACAATCGATTGATTCATCCCTGTGCAAGATTGACTCATCGTCAGAGCGATCGCCAAAGCCTCCCCGAAATCTATTTCGATCGTAACAATTTTGACTTGATTTCCAAAATCATTAGTGCTACTCTCAGCAACAGTCATCTTTTGGGTTGTAAAGCCAGAGAGGTGACCGATCACCTAGAGACGACTTCTCTAGCGGAGGTCAAGCGTGCCGTGACAAGCTTACGCCCAACCTCCTCACCACAGACTACGCAGACTAGTCCGGGCTAGGGTGTATGATAACACCCGATGCTCATGGCTTGCCCTGTCTGAAAAGCTGGGAGCCAGTCTCTAGGGTTTCTTCAAACCCTGGAATCAAGGAGTTCAATCCATCATGTCCAATAAATTTGTGAATCGTTCGACGGGAAATGCTCGCCCCGCCACTTCTTCGCGTCGATCGGTCAAAATCCTGCTGATTGGTCAACCCGATGATGTGGAGCTGACGATCGCTCGTCTTTACCAATGTGGTTTTTGCCGAGTTGAAGATTGGTCAAGGGCTTTACCCTACACCCAGATTCAAGAGGCAACTGCAAAAAAGCCAGGAGAGGTGATGCGGATTTACAAGCGATCGATGACCCTCTGATCGATGACCCTCTGATCGATGACCCTCTGATCAACGACTGAGGCTTTACCCATCCCAGCCCCTCTCTCAGGAGGGGCATTTTGCTTCAAACCATCGCTCCACTGATTGATTCACCTCTGCCATAAATCGATCGGTAGAGAATAAATCCTTTTGCTTGGATAGACGGTTTCTTAATTGGGTAGTCAAGTCAGATTGGCTCAACACAGCAACGATTCGTTCGACGGCTTCCTCTGGATTATTGAAAAATAATTCTTGATTTTGATCGCCAACAATTTCAATCTGTCCACCCTGACTTCTAACAAAGGGAATGGCTCCTGCTTTTACCATTTCTGCGATCGAAATCCCAAAGGGTTCTTGCTTAAAGTGAATGCCATAGCGACATCGAGCGATCACCTGTGCATAATCTTCATAGTTCAGGTTCTCGTGCAATGTCACCCATTCCGCATTCTCCTGCACCATTTTTTTAACCATGTTTTGATATTTCCAGGCATAGGAACCCCCACCACCGCCGGTCAAATGCAGCTTGATATCAAACCCTCGATCGCGGACTTGCTTCAGAATAGAAATCACCTTATGGGGTTGTTTGGCTTCCGTTAAACGTCCACTACAAATGAAGGCATCTTCCTTTTGTTCCCAGGTCATATCTGGAATTTGAAGCACAACGGGTGGATAAATAACAGTCGATTCAAATCCGTATTCTTTCTGGGCAAAATCAGCCACAGTATAGGAGTTGGCAACGGAAGTGTTGCTTTGCATTTGGGGAATCGAAAAGTTGGAGATTCGATTGTAAAAGGGATTGCTTTCTAAAACTTTAATCCAGTGGATATATTGCAAACCAGGCTTACCAAAGTCGATCGCATTATACGCAGAAATTAGCAGATCGTAGCGATCGTTATGTTGCTTTAAGTAGCGAATTAGCAGATGAAACAGGGTCATCCGTATGGGTTTCAGGTTGGCAATGAGACTATTGACGATGGCATTCAATCGGCGCGGAAAGAGGGATTTGACGGTGATTCGATCGCGGGAAAGATGCGTGCCGTACAGTGCATTTAATCGATCAAAATTAACATCTACGATGGTGTAAAGCGTGACATTATAGTTTGATTGGAGGGCTTCGATCATCCATAACCCAACTGACTCTGCCCCACCCCCCAGAAATGCGGGATAGTATACTGCGATCGATTTTTTTGCTGCAACTGACATTCGGTTTGCCTATTTGCCTACGAAGTATGCCATTCTTCAGGACAGATGAGTCAATGCACTGGCATCAACCTGCCAATCTGCTCAGAAAATGGTTGTCACTCGTAGAATTCCCAAACCGTTCCTGAAAGCAACAGCAGGGGCGATGCTATTGCAAGATGTATCCTGCCCGATTGGGATCATAGGCTCCAAACCTTGTGCCTGCCGCATTGTATAGCTCTATGGGAACCTGGGCCGTTTCTCCGGCTGCTGCCAGCGATCGCAAGAGTTGATTCAACTGGGGCGACACATTCGCCTGAGCCATATTGCCCCCATTGAGTTGGGCAGTCGTAAAGGCTCGCTGTAATTCCAGATCGTAGCCTGGGGCAATTTGTACCTGAATGGCGTTGGCCCTCAGTGTGTAACCGCAAAGCCGACTACCATTGCAAGCGCGATCGAGTTGGGACGTGGTTGTTTGGAGCAGGGTTGAGCGTTTGGCGTTCTCCTCTGCCTGATTAAATGAGTCGGTATAGGAATCAATCAATGCTTGAGCTTGACTGTAATTGACCGTTCCTTCTTGAATTTGCCTCAAGTTGGTGACGGCTTCTTGCCAGGAGGTCGCTGCTTGGGGCCATTGTTCCCTTTGTTCTGCCAGACGGGCCTGTTCTGCGGCATCAGTAGCTTGCTGGTAGGCATCCGCTGATTGAGTTTCCCGTTCGCGTCGGCGTTCAATTTCCTGAATATTGAGTTGATAAACCCTGATCAAGCGTTGCGCTTCGCCATAGGCCATCGTCCCCTGGGGAATTCCCTCCAGGTTCGCAATCAGGGTTTGCCAGGAGTTGAGGGCTTGTTGCCAGCTATCGCCTGTAGTGATCACACTCGATCGAGCGTTGATCACCTCGGAGGCTTGTTGTACGGCCGCAATGCGCTCCTGCGTTTCCTGCTCAATCCGAATTCGATGATTAATACTTTCTAAGTTTGTTGCGTATTCGTTCCGTTTGTTTTGTGCCAGCGCATACACTGGACTTGTTTCAGGAACCTGCTCCAGGGAATTGATGCTCTCCCGCCAGAGCCACTGTACCTCTCGCCAGATTTGTACGGGATGGGGAGGATTCAGGCTCTTTCTGGCTGCCGTATTAGCTTGGTTTAAGGCCGTCACGACCAACCCCAACTCGTCCAACTCGCCATTATATTCTGAGAGTAAAGTTCGGGCACTGCCATGATATCTTGACCAGAAAGGAATCGGTTCTAATAACTGCTTGGCCTGATTCAGTTGATCGTATGCATCTACCACTTCCAGGGCTGAAGGATTATCCAGGATAATGCCCGATGCTCGTTGACTTAACCGTTGAGCTTCTTGTATGGGCTGACATTCATTGTCCAAAACGCAGGGCCGCGTCAGAACGTAAACTCCACCAATTACCACAAACAAACCTACTGCGCCCGTGACCAATCCTCCCAGCAGCGTTACTCTCGATCGCAACCCCCTGGATTCATCGCTGACTTCAATCGGAAGCCGATCGAAGCTGGAAGACGACTCAGAATCAGTGTTGATCAGTAAGACAGCGGGTGCAGTGGGGGGGACTGGCGCGTGAAGGGATTGCCCATGAGTCGATTGCTGGGCGATCGGTTCTTCTAAATGGTCCCTACTGACAACGAAATCTGCAACCCGTTCCGTCGTTTTAGCTTCACTTTGTATGTCCTCCGAAGTATCATCCCACAAATCCAATCCACTGTTGTCTTTATTGGATTCCAGTTCTTCTTCAGCTAAAATTCCGTGATCGATCGAGGTTTCATCATCCTGGAGATTGCCATGCTCCTCCAAAGTATTTTTTGCATCCTCTACCCATTCTTGGACGAATCCTTGAGTCGCTACGGTAGAGTCTGCATCCTCGATCGGCTCTTGAGATTCCGCTTCAGGTTCCGATACAATCTCACTATCTACAATTTCGCTATCTAAAATTTCGCCATCTACGGCTTCACTCTCTGCAACGTCTTCATCTACAACTTCTGCATTCTCCTCTACATTCTCCAATGGAGTTGGGGATTCAAATACATCAACCGATGAAAGGGCAACTTCATCAAACTGAATTTCGATGGGTTCAAAGGCAACCGGCGGATCGAGTTCGAGCGGATCATCCGGTTGGACAAATTCAGGCAGTTCAGGTAATGGATTCTGAAGTGCGATCGGTTCTTCTGCCGTCAGCAGCTCATGATATGGATACTCAAGTATTGTAGGAGCACCCTGATCCATCGCTTCAGTTTCAGTCAGATCAGGCAATGCTTCATCCTGGGATGCTGTCGCTTGAGCCGCTGTTCTCTCAAGTTCGATCACATCCTGTTCTGGTGAAGCTTCTGACCCTTCTGCATCAATACTTACTTCGATCGATTGAGGGGAATCAGCTACAAGTGCCTCTGAGGGAGATAAATCGGATCGATCGGTGTGAGCGATTCGTTCTGACTCAGAAACTGGGCGATCGAAGGCTTCGGGTTCTGTTTCTTCGGGTTCCGCAATTTCTGGTTCTGCAATTTCTGGTTCTGCAATTTCTGGTTCTGCGACTTCCACTTCAGATTCCAGATTTGCGGCGACTGATTCCGCCTGTAGCTCTGTACCTTCTGATTCTGCAACCTCTATCTCAGAAATTTCCGATTCCGCACCCTCCAGTTCCGTCTGTAGCTCTGCGGTTTCTGATTCTGTGATTTCCAGCTCTTCAACGCCTGGTTCTGCAGCTTCTGCTTCCGCAACCTCTGGTTCTGCCTCCGATCGTATGTCCGATGCAGAGATTTCCAGCTCTTCAACTTCCAGCTCTTCGACTGCCCGCTCCGTTGCGACTGCGGCTTCTGACTCAGAAATCTCCGATTCTGCACTTTCTAGTTCTGCGTCTGGTTCCCTGACTTCCAATTGCAAAATTTCTAGTTCAGAATTCGATCGCTCAATATCAGGTACTACAACATCAGGTACTACAACGTCCAGGAACTCAAGATTTGATTCTGGAGTCTCTCTATCTAATTCTGAAATCTCTACAGCAGAACCATCCGATCGCGCATCATCCAGTTCCGCCTGCAATTCCGCAACTTCTAGCTGAGTGTCTTCGTCCGGTGCGATCGCTGACGGTGCGACTTCTGCTTTTGCGACTTCTGCTGCCGCACTTGCTAACGCTGGAATTTCTGGTTGCGCAATTTCTAGCTCTGGAATTTCTAGTTCTGGAATTTCTGGTTCCGCCACTTCCGGTACAGCATTTTGTAGCTCAACCGCTTCCGGCTCCGCCTCTACTGCAACTTCCGGTTCCGCAATGTCCAACCTTAAAACTTCCAGTTCTGCACCATCCCGATCAGAAACCGCATCAGCTTCCACCGGGGCAACCTCTGGCTCAGAGAATGCCTCAGCTTGCGGTAGATGGGGATCTGCTGCTGCTATCTCCGGATCAGAAGGTTCTGGTTCTTCCGGCTCAGAGATTTTTATCTCAGGCTTCTCCTCAGTCGGCAATTCTGGTGACAGTGACGATAAGGGTTCCACCAGCAGCGAATCGTAGGACGGTTGTAAGCTCGCATCCGGCAGGGCAACATTACTTAACGAATTGAACTGAGGCGCAGTCGTTGGGAGGGTCGATCGCGGCTCGGTCGATCGCGGTTCGATGGTGAAAGCATGGAAAGCATAGGGCTGTTGGTATCCAGCGACTCGAATGTAAATTCGTGACGGCAACGGACGGGCGTAGGCGGTGGGACTACACTCTGGGTCAGATGCCATCAAGCCAGGAGACCGATCGGTAACGATACGCTCCAGAACTGTAAAGGTTTTTTGCGGATCAGGTTCAACATGCAGCAAATGTTCCACCAGGATGAGCAAAACGCCATCCCGCACCGCACACCGAATCTGGAGACGATTGGGTTGAGCAACCTGTTCTTGGAGGAGCTGCTGCAAATTTTGGCCAGTGAACCTACATTGATTTGCTGGGATGGCGATTCGCTCGGTGGAGGGGTGGTTCGTGGACTGCGGTTGAAGAAAAACTTCCTGACCATACAACTGCACTGGGTTAAAATTCGGCAAAGTAAGCGGCGATCGGACGGGTTTAGTTAGGCTTGATTTGTTCAGACGTTTTGTTTGAACGTTTCAGGTTTTGTTGTTCTACTGCACCTCAGACCAGTATGAACGACTCAAATTACATCCAGTCAGCCCACGGACAACTTTTAGAGCTGGCTACTGCTCATTCTAAATTCTAGATTCTGGAACTCTGTTTGTAACTTTCAGTACTCACCTTCTAGTGCTCACCTTCTAAGGAACCTGAGTTTCAGGGAACAGGGAATCTGCTTTATTGTTCAAAGTTCCCCAGTTTCACCAGGATTTTGCAGCAAAAAAGCTAAATGGCTGGATCTGAATCTGAATTTGAATCAAGTGTTTCCCAAAAATCACTGTAAGCTAAAAAATAAGGTTGCAAATTTTTCAAGGTGTACGCATAGGGTAGTCTGCCAGGGCCATGAATCGAAGTTGGTTAGCACTAGCGATCCTTCTGGGAACAGTGGGGCATACGATCGAGGTGGCAGCCCGTCCGGCTGAAGTTTTTATGCCTCATTTAGAGCAAATTCGCCTGGGAATTCCCCCGGATGATGTGTTGCGGTTGCCTGCTGAAATTCTGCTGGGTGGCCCGGGTGGATTGAATCCCAACGACCTTATCGTTAAAGTGTTTCCCTCCAGTGCTCCCTCCCGGCTCACCATCAGTTTATTTACCTGCGAAAGTGGGCCATTTCCCTGTCTGGTAGGGAGTTTCACTGCTGAAAGTGCTACCTCTGCCAACGCCCAGCGGGAGCTGTCCCGCCACCGAGCGATGAATACTCCAATTACCCTGGTGCAGGGAGTGCGCGGCTATTTGCAAGAAGGCCCCAGCCTGAATCCCCCCTCAGACTTTTCTTCTGTGATGTGGGAACAGGAAGACATGATCTATAGCGTCAGCTTCCTGGCATCGGAGCGGCAAAACATTCTCTTTATGGCTCGCTCAATGGCAATCGAGCCTCCCATCTTCTCGATGCAATTGCCCGCAGCGCGATCGGTAGAACCTTCTGAATCCTCCGTTGAGCTTCTACAGGACAACTCACCGAGTAGGTAGAATTTCTCAGTAAAGAATTTTTTAAGGTGCTGATTCAGTGATAAGCTTTAGGGTGGCAATTTACAAATATTTAGGCTTTTTTTAAGTCCTTAGGAAGCTGATCACAACGATAGGCGCAAGCATGGTCACCACAGCAGAAACAACCAACGTCGGTTACATTACACAAATTATTGGTCCCGTTGTAGACGTAAAATTTTCCTCTGGGAAAATGCCACGGATCTATAACGCTCTCCGAATTCAAGGCACAAACTCCGCTGGACAAGAAGTCGCCGTTACCTGCGAGGTACAGCAGCTTCTAGGAGATGATCAGGTTCGTTCCGTTGCCATGAGTTCTACAGATGGACTGGTGCGCGGCATGGAAGCGGTTGATACCGGTGCTCCCATTAGTGTTCCAGTCGGTAAGTCCACCCTGGGTCGAATTTTTAACGTCCTGGGCGAACCCGTGGACAACAAGGGTCCCGTCAACATGGATGAGACTCTGCCGATTCACCGTCCGGCTCCCAAACTGACCGATCTCGAAGTGAAGCCTTCGGTGTTTGAAACGGGCATCAAGGTGATTGACCTGCTGACTCCCTATCGTCGTGGCGGCAAAATTGGACTATTCGGCGGTGCAGGGGTTGGCAAAACCGTGATCATGATGGAATTGATCAACAATATTGCCACTCAGCACGGTGGAGTATCCGTTTTTGGTGGTGTGGGCGAACGCACCCGTGAAGGAAACGACCTCTACAACGAAATGATCGAGTCTGGGGTAATTGACAAGGATGAGCCCGCCAACTCGAAAATTGCTCTAGTTTATGGTCAGATGAACGAACCCCCTGGTGCTCGGATGCGGGTGGGTCTGTCGGCTCTGACGATGGCAGAATATTTCCGTGATGTCAACAAGCAAGACGTGCTGCTGTTCATCGATAACATTTTCCGCTTCGTTCAAGCCGGTTCTGAGGTGTCAGCTCTGCTGGGACGGATGCCTTCTGCGGTGGGATATCAGCCCACGCTCGGTACAGACGTAGGCGATTTGCAAGAGCGGATTACTTCCACCAAGGAAGGGTCAATCACTTCCATTCAGGCGGTATACGTGCCTGCGGATGACTTGACAGATCCCGCCCCGGCTACCACGTTTGCTCACCTGGATGGAACCACTGTACTGGCGCGTGGTTTGGCAGCGAAGGGAATTTATCCTGCGGTTGATCCGTTGGATTCTGCCTCTACCATGTTGCAGGCGGGTATTGTAGGCGAAGACCATTACAGCACAGCGCGATCGGTACAATCCACGCTCCAACGCTACAAAGAGCTTCAGGACATCATCGCCATTCTGGGTCTGGATGAATTGTCTGAAGAAGACCGTCTGACCGTAGCCCGGGCGCGCAAGATTGAGAAGTTCTTGTCTCAGCCCTTCTTTGTGGCAGAGGTCTTTACAGGTTCCCCTGGGAAGTACGTGAAGCTAGAGGAAACCATTAAGGGCTTCAAGATGATCCTGTCGGGTGAACTGGATGCGCTTCCAGAGCAAGCTTTCTACATGGTCGGTAGCATCGACGAAGCGATCGCCAAGGGTGAGAAGCTGAAAGCTGAAGCGAAATAGAAGTGGTAGGGATTCAGGGTTCAGGGATCAGAGATTGGGAGGGTAGTCTCAGAAGCGAACCATCGCAAATCTTGACGTGAGCCTTGGTTCTACTCCTGATCCTGACCCCGGCCCCGACTCCCCATTCCCGACTCCCTACTCCTTACTCTTTGAAATACAACTATGGCATTAACTGTACGAGTCATTGCTCCCGACAAAACGGTCTGGGATTCTCCGGCTGAGGAAGTGATTCTACCCAGCACCACTGGGCAACTCGGTATCTTAACGGGTCACGCACCGCTCCTCAGTGCATTAGACATTGGGGTGATGCGAGTCCGAACCAACAAGGACTGGTCTACGATCGTCCTGCTGGGTGGCTTCGCAGAGGTCGAAAACGATGAAGTCACGATTCTGGTCAATGGGGCAGAACGGGGTGATGGAATCGATCGTGAAAAGCTCGCACGGCCTTTTCTGAAGCTGAAACGCGCCTGAGTCAGGCCCGGAGTGGTGGCAGCCGTCAGGAACTAATTCAAGCTGAAAAAGCCTACCGTCGTGCCCGGGCCCGTTTTCAAGCCGCTGGTGGCATGGTGCAGGTTTAGGTCGAGCAGATTGGGCTTGGGCTAAAAACTGAGCCCGATCGTGAATCCTAAGGAATACAAATGTAATAACCTGAACTTCTTGTGAGGTGGGCATCTTGCCCGCCCAGTCAGACAGGCAGAATGATTAACAGGTTATTGAATCCCCGAGCCTCAGGGTCAGGAGTTGGAGAATGGGTCAAAGGGCTGGCGATCGACCGTCAGCAAAAACCCACTCCCTCCGACCCTCATTTTTATGTCTAATTCCCTACTTTTCCCTACTGAACCACCTGACTCCCATGACTCCGAGGATCATCAGGACGTGAGCCAGGATTTGCCGCTTCAAGCCCAGAAACACGGCCTCTTGCCTGGACATAGGGTAAAGATTCCCCCGCCGTTAGCGCATCAAGGTTGGCCGCCATGATAGTCCGGGGCTGTTCGCCAATGGTGCTGGACAGGGTTTCTCCAGTGCGATCGAGGAAAACAAAATGGGGAATGCCATCGACGCGATAATGCAGCATTTCAGGCAGCCACTTGGTGTTGTCCACATTCAGCATGACGAAATTGACCCGATCGCTGTATTCCGCTTTCAAGTCGGTCATATCCTGCGCCATTGCCTGACAGGACGTACACCAGTCAGCGTAGAACTCCATGAGCGTGGGCTTACCATTACTCAACGCTTCTTCTAATGGCGTTGCAGTTTCCGCCATTGCTGCCAGGGAAGC
Source organism: Egbenema bharatensis FJBBOT/2019 (assembly GCF_048077055.1). NCBI lineage: Bacteria > Bacillati > Cyanobacteriota > Cyanophyceae > Oculatellales > Oculatellaceae > Egbenema > Egbenema bharatensis. Next base: position 3,588,915 of record NZ_CP182236.1, read on the forward strand.
TGTACTGGTACCCGTTTGCAATCCCAGAAAAATGGCTGCACTCAGCAATACTGCAACCATAACGATGACGAAATTTCGCAGGCGGGTTGCGAAGGCGGATTTGGAGGCATCAGCCAGTGGATGTTCGGAAGCTGATTTGGATTGATTCTCATTCATAGCAAACAAGCATTGAAACCATCGAAAAAAATTTCTCTAGAGTCTAAAAGCAAGCATTCCTCACTCCAGATCTGGATTATATAGCAGGACAGATTGAGGCATGGCAGCAGCAGGAAAGGGTAGAACAGCCAAAATTACTGTGTCCGAACCATAGATTAAAGTGAGCCAGGATGAGTCTCGTCCCAAAGCTCTCGTCGATCGCCACCATCCCTCGTTCAAGGAATATTCACAATCCTGAACCATACCGCTCCGGTAAATCCTTAAGAAACGATCGCTACTCTCAGAATTCCTGCTTTAAGTCGATTATGATTCGCTCAAGCTGGGGCGATGAATTGCCCTGAAATCAGGTATCAATATCATCTCCTACGAAAAGCGATCGTGCCTCGGTGTATCTATTTCAAGCAATGCTTCTCTTCACTATTCCAAATCCTGAATGTAATGTCATGACCCTTATGGCAACTCCCGCTCCATCCATGCTTCCCTTAACCGATCCGGTTTACGTTTTCTGTGTTTTGCTTTTAATGATTGGGCTGGCTCCCCTCTTAGGTGTCCGACTGCATCTTCCCACTCTGGTGGTCTTAATCCTGCTGGGCACCCTTCTGGGGACAAATGTTTCAGGCGTTCTAGCCCGCGATCAGCAACTGCAACTGCTCGAAAAAATTGGCTTACTCTACATCATGCTGTTGGCTGGAATGCAGATGGATTTAAGTAATCTCCGGCAGTTAGGTGCCCGCGCTCTAGGATTCGGACTACTCACCTTTGGGATTCCCTTTAGCGTTGGCATCCTTGCTGCAAAGCTGCTGGGCTATCCGCTGATCACGGGGCTACTCCTTGGCATTATGTTCTCGCCCCATACCCTGGTTTCCTACCCAATCGTAGCGCGGCTGGGCATTGTTCGACGAGAGGCGATCGGCGTAGCAGTTGGGGGTACGGTCGTGACCTCAATCTTGACCTTAGTGGGACTGTCGATCGTACAGGCCGTCGCTAGCGGTGGGGTGGGGTGGCTGCTTTGGATCAAACTATTGATTGTGTTACCGGCTCTGGTAGGTATCGCATTTTGGGTAATTCCCCGCATTGGACGGTGGGTGATTCAACCTGAATCCGAAGGAACGCCTCTAGAATTTATTTTTGTTCTGACTTGCCTGTTTGTGATTGCCTCCGCCACCTTGCTCCTGGGCATTGATTCGATCGTTGGAGCCTTCATTGCTGGACTGGCCCTCAACGCTTCCGTATCATCTGCCAGTTCCTTAATGCGGCAGGTGGAGTTTGTCGGCAATAGTCTGTTCATTCCCTGCTTCTTAATTTCAGTCGGAGTACTTTGTAACCCTACTGTATTAATCCAGTATCCCGAAAACCTGGGATTGGCAGCCCTGGTGATTGTGATAGCCGTTGGTGCAAAGTTTCTAGCCGCCTGGATCGCTGGAACCGCTTTTAAATATTCCCTGCCTGAAATAATGGTCATGCTGGGGCTAACCATGTCTCGCGCTGCCCTGGTTTTGGTGGTTGCCCTCTATGGCATGAGCACCATTATTCCTAACGGTACAGACTTTCTCCTCAGCGAAGGACTTTTTAATGCCATCATTGCTTACATCATTATTACCTGCCTGGTCGGCCCCATGATTACCAGCACCTTTGGCAAAAAAATGGCCCAGCAGGCGATCGAAGCTTTGCCGTCGTATCCGGATGTGGGCTGAGGGAGGGTTGAGGAATGACGACTCCCGATTCACCACGGGTGTATCCCACTTTTGCATTCGCATGATGGATAGTTCACTGGCAGGCAAGATGCCTGCGCTACGGAAATCGATCAATTTGCATAAACGGGATGCTCCCTACTTCCCACTCCCTACTCCCTGCTCCCTACTTCCTACTTCCTACTTCGTCGGATCATGTCCCCAATTCATCAAAGAATACCGCCAGGGAGTTTCTACGATGCTGCCTGAAGGTTTTTGGGCCGAGTGGCGATGAATGTAGGAAATTACCTTTTTCATATGGGACAGATCGGCTTCTGTATACTCTGACTCCGATTTGCGAAGAATTTTGACAATTTTTCGCCCAGATTGATGTCCTTTGGATTCATCCTCCTCGCTTTCTTTTTGTCCAACACTTTGGGATTCTTCTGTTTTTAACCAGTCTTCAATTTCCTTAGCAGTCATATTCACGGCTGCTTCAAAGTTCAGTACCGTATCCTTTTCTTTCTGGGATAACTCTGCCATTATTAATCCTCTTTAATTCTCTATTTTTGTTAATGCCTCAGGTTTGTGAGCTGCCTCTTTGCCCGATTTTTCGCTTTTGACCAAATACTCTGGGTTATCCTCGGAAGCCTTGACATGATGACCTTTGATGTCCGTTGGTTCCGTTAGCTTTTTAACAACTACGCCCTCTGTTTTCCCCTGGGAAGTATTCCACTGTACCCGATCGCCTTTCTTAAAAGATGCCGCCATTTTTACCTGCCTTATTCCTTACTTTACTCCTGGGTTGTAGGGTTAATCTCTGCCAACCCAGAGCGGTTTGATTTGCTCTTTTATACCTTGAACAAATTTACAGGTTCTTTCATCTAGCCAGAGAAGCAGGTTCATTCCACTGGCTTTTTTATTTTTCTATGACTTCTGAAAGATTTAAGACAATTTGATGTTCAATGAACATAAAAAATCTGAAATTTGAACTTAGACTAAACAATGTTGTAGTTGTAATTGAATCGATCGGTTGGAAATGACTCCCGAAGAAATAATGCAAGTGGCGATCGAAGCAGCAGAAAAAAGTGAAACTCCCTATGGTGCCGTGATTGCCCAGGGGAGTCAAATCATTGAAGTGGCTGGAAACAGCGTTTTTCCGGATAACGATCCAACTGCCCATGCCGAAGTGAACGTCATCCGCAAACTGGCAATGCGATCGGGGACAAAATCCCTGGAGGGCTATACCCTCTACACCACCTACGAACCCTGCCCCATGTGTGCGGCAGCTTGCCTTTGGGCTAATCTCTCTGAGATTGTCTATGGCGCATGTGTTGATGACTTTGTAGATTACAATCCCAATCTGATTGACCTGCGCTGTCAGGATGTGATTGAAAAATCGCCCTTTTCAGTTCAGTTGAAAGGAGGACTGCTCCTGGAGCAATGCAAAAACCTGCACAAGCTCTACCCGATCGAATAAAGATCAGAGAGCCATCGTCAGGGATCATCGTCAGGGATCACAAAGATCACAGAGATCATAGAAAGCTTGAAATGCCGTTTTATTGCCGCTCCCTAAAACCAATCCTTGAGTCTATATATCCGTACCCGCTATGCCTGCTCCCATATCTGGCGAACTCGATCGGGCAACCACCTGGCAACTTCCTCAACCCGCTCCTCAGACAGCTCATCCTTCGTAGCTGAGAATACCGCCTGAATCACCCGCTCAGGATCAAGGTTCCTGGGTACACTCGCCTCGTTCGCAACGCGGAAAACAAAGCGATCGGCATCAAACCGCCAGAAGCCTGAACCGTGTAAGGGGGGACGAATGCGGCTCAAAAAGCTAACCAGAGGGTTTGTATCTTGCCAGAGATCATCTACACCGATCTGTAAGGACTTGGCTTCAGCAGATTTCAGAACCTCTGCATTGGGCAGTTCATCTGCCACGCGATCGGACGCTTCAGTGGTCATCAAATCTCGCATGCAGCGAAAAACGACTTCTGTAATGTCTCTAGCATCGTAGGGATCAATCAGTCCAGCTTGTCGCATCACTTTCTCTAGAAACGATCGATCATCAGATGATTCGTGGTTGGCGATCGGGGGTTGGGAGCCAGTGTTTGCTGCCGCCATCAATGCATCCTCCTTTCTCTTCGCTAGGAACTTCAGGCTGCTTTAGTTCGGTTTTACCCTCGCACAAAGGAACCTGCCCTGCCTCGGTCTATGGTTTGAGATTGCTTTTGTTAAGATGGACGCACGATCGGACAGGCGGGTGGAATCTCAGCCGAACCGAAAATGGGTGTTGGATCCAATCCAGCGATCTGCTGAAATTGCTCAGGTGTGATGGTGCTGACGATCGGCTGCGTATCCCAGAGTTTGAGTTTATTGTGAGCCTGGGTAAGAAATTCAATTCCTCGAATGAGCGGAACCGACAGCCAGTTATCAATCAACGTTTCAACCAAAGCCAGTTCAATCAGGGGGCAGGGATAACGGTTCAGCAAATCCTCTAGATAGGACTCAAACTGACTCGCTTCATTCCCAGCGAGTTGATAACTACTTACAATATGCTTAACGCGCTGTCGGCTGAGTTGTTGCCAGATCTCCATTGAAACCTCTGTCAAACATCATTTCTGATCCATACTTGGCTATCTAAGAACAGCTTATTCTGTTACTCAGCAATTGAGTCAATGATTCATTTCCTTCTTAAAAGGAACCCGTTAAGCTAACGTTGAAAGGACATATTCTTGTAAAGAAGAATGAAGCATCTCGATGGCGAGGGGCAATGACCGGAGAAGAACTACACCAATTGTTATTGAAAAAGTGGGGACGGTCTTACGATGTGCAGCTCCGCCGAGGCACAGGTAAGGTGTTCCTGCAAGTGATGTGGAAATATTTGGAACAAGCTTCCTTTCCCCTCAGTGAGGCAGAATACCTGGCCCATTTAGACGAAATTGCAGGTTACATTAACGCTTGGGGTGGAACCGCCCAAGTGCAGCACTTTATTGCTCAAACCCGCGATCGACCTCGTCTGGGCAAAGCGGTGAGCATTCCAATCGATTTGGGAGAACGCGCTTCAGAATGGTTACTAGAGTTTTAGCTGCCTTAGAGCACCTACCGGTTCACTATCCCCCCAGGGCTTACCACAATGCTGGCGGGGGTTGTTGAGGCGCAGGCGGTTGCACGCCGGGAACCGGAGCCGTAGTAGGCGGGCCGGGCACAATCCGAGGAATGGCTGGGGGAGGCAACGGTTCTTCGACAAACAGCGGTGTGGTTGCCAATGAACCAGTAAATGGGTTGGGAAAATCGGCAACTCGAATCAGGGTGAATGGCTCAATTTGCTGTTCGAGCAGCTCTCGGTATAGTTCGTTGATGCGACGGCCATCCCCACCAATATCATTTTCCACAATGCCAAAAATAGGCCATAGGGTGCGGGGAAACCGCTGGTTGCGGTAAAAGTCCTGACTGTTGGTGAAATAGGTATCTTCAACCTGTTCCTGCACAGTGGGAATTTCTATGATCTCTCCATCTTCAACTCGGAAGGGAACGGTGGTCACCTGCGCCATCGCCTCACGACCGAGCAGCCCAACTATCACAATAGAAACGGGAAGGATGCTGAATCGATACCCCCATCGCTTCCAGCTTTTAGTGCTTGACCTTATGCCCATATCTCTGCCCTCACAAACCTCAAAAGTCCAATTGACTCAAGCCAAAATTCACAAAAGGTTGCTGAATTCTTAGGCTATTCGTAATGGCTCATTTTTTAAGCCTTTAGTTCATCATACGGTCTATGATCGAAGTTGGCACAAAAATTCTTTTTTCAAAATTTAGTAGCTGTCGATTTTTTTAATCTGTCCATAAAACTACGGAGAATCATTGATGCGATCGAGGTTAAAGCCCGTGTTTGTTATTAGAAGAGATGGGGCGTTTCAGGATGGAAAATATTTTCCTCCATCGCTGAAAACAGCCTGACCTATAAAATCTATCTGTATTTTCTGTTGTTGTTGTTCTTGAAAGATCTCTACCTCCCATGCCTGAACTCATTCCCGCTTCCACTGCCTCTCCCTCACCGATCGTTGAGGCGGACTTACCAACGGTACGCCAGTATTTGCTCGATTTATTTTGTACGGTTGCTTACCGCGAAGGAGATTTTGTTTTATCTTCAGGGCAACGCAGCACTTACTACATCAATGGCAAGCAGGTGACGTTACATCCCTTAGGCGGAGTCGCTGTAGGGCGAGTTTTGCTGTCCCTCCTGCCTCCTGGCACGCAAGCCGTTGCTGGACTGACCCTCGGGGCAGATCCGATCGTCACTGCCACCAGCATTGTCGCAGCCTATGCCGGACAGGCGATAACTCCCCTGATTGTGCGGAAGGAAGCCAAGGGGCATGGCACCCAAGCCTACATTGAAGGGCCCACCCTGCCTCCCCAGAGTTCAGTTGTCGTCCTGGAGGATGTGGTGACGACTGGACAATCTGCCCTGAAAGCGGTCGATCGCTTACGTCAGGCTGGCTATACCGTGACTCAGATTCTCTCGCTGGTCGATCGGCTGCAAGGTGGTGCTGAACTCTATGCACAACAGGGGATTGAGTTTCAGGCAGTCTTTTCGATTCAGGAGATTCAGGGGAGAGCGAGGGAGTTGGGGAGTGAGGAGTGAGGAGTGGGGAGTGGGGAGTGAGGAGTGGGGAGTGGGGAGTGTGCGGAGAAATAACGTGTGGTAGGGGACGCACTGCTGTGCGCCCTTACGGTAGATTTTCCGGGTAACGGCTCCGAAGGAGAATCTCCTACTTCCGACCCCCAACCTCTCTTATCACGTCAAATAATCCCTATCACGTCAAATAATCATCCCTGGTTCCCTTGGCTTCGATCGCTTCGGATAGTCGCTTGAGGGCATGGACATAGGCGGCCGTTCGCATGGAGCAGCTCAGTTCTTGAGCGATCGACCAGACACGCTCAGTTTCTTCAATCATTTTTTCACTGAGACGACGATTGACTTCTTCCAGGCTCCAGTACAGTCCACTGCGGTTTTGAACCCACTCAAAATAGCTGACGGTGACTCCACCAGCATTGACTAAAATATCGGGAAAAACTTGAATCCCGTTACTTTCCAGAATCGGGTCGGCGGTGGAGGTGATGGGGCCATTGGCGACCTCAAAAATATACTGCGATCGAATATGGTGGGCATTCAGTTCAGTAATCTGATTTTCTAGAGCCGCAGGCACCAGAATATCGACATCCAGTTCTAAAAGCTCTTCGTTGGTGATGGGGGTATGAGCCACCAGATTGCACAGTTTTCCTTCACAGTAAACCGCCTTCACGCCGCGAGTGGCTTCTTTGACCTGCCGAATGCTGGGAATGTCTAAGCCCTGTTCAGCATACACCCCTCCCTGGGAATCGCTGACCGCAACCACTTTATAACCCGCATGAAATAGCAGTTCAGCAATGACGGCTCCAGCATTCCCAAAGCCCTGGACGGCAACAGTGGTTTCCGCTGGACGTTGACCTAATTTGGGCATAATTGCCTGGATGGTAAAGAAGGCTCCCATCGCAGTGGCCGTTTCTCGACCCAGGCTGCCGCCCATCGTAATCGGCTTACCCGTGACGATCGCTGGGGTAATTTGCCGCCGAATGATGTTGTATTGATCCATCATCCAACCCATGATCATGGAATTGGTATAAACATCCGGGGCAGGGATATCGGTATCCGGGCCAATAAAATCAGCAACGGCATCAATGTACCCCCGGCTGAGTCGCTCTAACTCAAACTTAGAGAGTTCCTTGGGGTTCACCGTTACCCCTCCCTTTGCCCCTCCAAACGGAATGCTGAGGGCTGCACACTTAAATGTCATCCAGAATGCTAGCGACTGCACTTCATCTAGAGTGACACTGGGATGAAACCGAATGCCGCCCTTAGTGGGGCCACGGCTATCATCATAACGAACTCGATAGCCTTGAAAGACCCGCAGCGAACCATCATCCATCCGGACTGGAATGGAAACCGCCAGGCTGGCTTTGGGGGACTTCAGACGCTCGGCAACATCGTCGTGAATGGAAACGAATCGCAGGGCTTTTTCTAATCTTCGATTCGCATCTGACAAAAGTGTACCCAGCATAAATCCGACCCCCCGTGATGTTTTGGACTTTGGATTTTAGATTTTGGATTTTGGCGAGATTAAACCGTTGCAGCCTTTGCCACGACGATCGGCCATAATGATCAGCCAGATAATCGGTCGAATAATCAACAAAGCGATCGGCTAAAATAATCGACCTTCAAATCAGTACAGGCGAAGCGTACAGGTGAATCAGTACGGATTCGTTTTACCCTGTGCGATCGGTTGCGGCGCGATCGGTTCTGCGATCGGTTCTGCGATCGACGTGAGATCTTCCGATCAGCGATCGTTAATCCCACCCTGCAAAAGCAGTAAAAATAAATGATGCCAACCCGTCTTTAACCGAAGTGAATAAAGACTTCCTGGATCTGACTTCTTTTATCTTTCCTCAAAAACTGTAACTTTTGCTACATTTTTACAAAATGTATTGGTTTAGAAGATGATTTCAGATTTAAACCTTGGAGTCCTCATCCCCTGACTTTTCCTGGAAGCCCCGGACAATCCGCGAGAGTTCATTTTTCTCATCTACCGCGATCCTGGAAGGCGAACCGCTAATGATGCCTTCAAAGTTGCGGAAGGAGTCTTTGATTTCAGGGCCTTGATCGCTGATGACGTATTCTCGAATCCCCTTATCGTGCCAGGAACCCCGCATCTTGAAGACGTTGATGGCACGGGCCATTTCACCCCGAATCTCCACGTATTGCAGCAGCAGGATAGTATCGGTAATGGTGGAAATGTGCGAGTCGGTGATGGAGTTCGACCCCATGAACTGATCCGTGGTGTTGGTGAAAAATCCAGTGATTTCTTCCTGTTTGGCAAAGCCCGTGACTCCAATCACAAACTGCCGGAAGGCGTTGTTGCTTACCCCTCGCGCCAGAGCCGATAGGGAGTCGATCGCAATTCGGGAGGGTTTGAACTCAGCAATTTCGGATTTGATAATCTGCAAGTGATCTTCCAGTCCGGCGGATTCCGGGTAGGCGCAGATAATTTTCAGGAGTCCCTTCTGCTCCATATCCTCAAAGTCAATGCCCCAGGAGTAGGCATTGCGGGAGAGTTGGGCGCGAGATTCTTCGTAGGCAAACAGTAGGGCCCGTTCCTCGATCATGCAGCCATCCTGTAAGAACTTGCTGACCAACAGGGTTTTTCCAGTTCCAGTCGCTCCCGTGGCCAAAATGATTGAATCTTTGAAAAAACCGCCGCCGCACATTTCATCCAGCGTTTTCACCCCAGAAGACACGCGCACGTTAGACGATCGCTGGGTCAGGCGCATCGCTCCCAATGGGAAGATACTCACGCCTTGATTGGTGATGGTGAAGGGATATTCCCCCTTCATGTGGGTGGTGCCGCGCAGTTTGAGGATTTCGACAGTACGCCGTCGCCGTTCTCCCTCCAGAACGTTCCGTACAATCACCACATTATCGGAGACAAATTCCTCCACTCCAAACCGGGCAACCTGTCCGTATTCCTCCACCCGCTCCGTGGTCATGATCGTTGTAGCACCGACCTGTTTCAGGCGAGCCACTAGCCGAAAAATTTCCCGCCGCACGACCGATGCCGCATCATACTGCTGAAAGACGGCCGTAACAGAGTCGATCGACACACGCCGGGCCTTGTATTTGCGGATGGCGTACTGAATTCGCTCAATCAGGGCCGATAGGTCGAAGTTCCCAATCACATCCTGCCCCTCTGGATCGGGGGATGCATCCAGGATGAACAGCTTGCCCTCGTCCAGCAACTTTTGCAAATCCCAGCCAAAGCTGTAGGCATTCTTGATAATGTCTGCGGGGGATTCCTCAAAAGTGACAAAAATCCCAGGCTCATCGAATTGGGTAATGCCGTTGTAGAGAAACTGCACAGCGAATAATGTTTTGCCTGTCCCAGACGTGCCGCTAACCAGGGTTGTTCTGCCGATGGGTAAGCCGCCATGACTGATATCATCAAACCCTTCAATCATCGTGCGGATTTTTTGAACGCCTACCATCGTCAGGCTACGCTGTTGTCCATCCTGGTTTGTTTGGGTCATAACAGTGTTGTAATCGTTCCTAGATGATTAAAAGCGCGTATCCAAATCTTTCATTATACGCGGACAGGGATACAGGAGGGAAGTTTTCTAAAAATTTGAGGCCGAATATTCCTTGCAAACTATATAAATTAAACCAATAAATTGAGCGGCTCAGTTACTCAATCCATCAGTCACTCCATCCAGACGATCGCATTTGCTCAGGAACCGTATCAACTGCTTACAGGTGACATTACTAACGTTACTGCTGATCTTGCAGTTCTTCCATCTCGTCTTCCTGCAATTCATCGTAGAGCAGATCCAACCCGATCAAAACCCTTTCTCGATCGGACAAATCACCAATGATTTTGCGCACAGGCGGAGGCAAAATTTTAGCCAGGGTCGGAGTTGCCAGGATTTTATCTTCTTCGGCAAGCTGGGGGTTTTTCAGAACATCAATCACCTTGAGGGCATAAACCCCCTGAAACTCTTTTTCTAAGATATTGTTCAGCGTTTTGAGTGCCCGAACAGAATTGGGCGTATTGCCAGCCACGTAAAGCTTAAGAATGTAGGTTTTCTTTAGGGGACTCATGGATTCAGCGGGCGACACCTTCAAGGGTTAGAGATGCGGAGGACTGGAGGCATCATAGTACTGTTTGATGGAGATAGTTCTATCCTCACACCTTTGTAATATCTGCTAAAGGGGGGCTTTAACCAGAAGTGCAGAGAGTTTTAAGATTCTGGGCTCAAGATTCTCTGGGGATAGAACGACGATACATTTCACACAGATGGGCGATCGTATCAATTAAGGTGAGTCGGTAGTCCTGAAGGATGTCATCGCTGCGTCCTTCCAGCTTCAACTGCTTGGAGAATTCGTCCATCAAATCCATATGTATTTCTACAATCTGCGCCACTGGGATATCCGCGAAGAAAGCAACATTGACAAAATCGTCAATTTTCTGGTTCAAGTTATTTGCTTCATCGGAAAAATAGGTGAGGATGATCTCACGATATTCTGCTTGCAGTTGCCGCAATAGGGTGTCTTGCTGAGTCGAAGACATATGCCGGAGAAAGTTCTGCGGATTTCTCTTGTAGTACACACCTAGATAGCCCAGCCGCTCCTTGAGTTTTTCAGCCAATCGCAACTGCTGCGCCTTTAGAGATAAGGATCGCGCAGTCGGAAATGGTACGGAATCCGAGGAAGCCTGGTCAGCCTCCTGGGCAGGTTGATGGGGCGCGATTTGAATGAACTTGCTGATCGCCTGATCGATCGCTGACCGAATCTCACTGAGTCGATCGGTCTCCAGGGATAGCACGGTTGAGAAATAATCCGGGGCAGACACATCACGCCCGAGATCATTGAGGGCAACCTGGGACTGATCGGAAGCTTCCCCCGTCTGGAGTAGGACGATCGGGAAAAAGATTTCCAACTGCTTGAGTTGCTCCAGTAAGTCCGGTAAGACGGGATCATCCTGCAAAACCAGACAATCTACGTGGTGAGTCCGTTGGACAACGAAGTTGAGAAACCCCTGAGCTTCATTAAACTGCGTGACCGTGTAGCGACCCCCCACCTGCTCACCGGGGGGAGTCCCTCTGAGATACTGCAGGAGCGATCGGGCCAACGCATCAGACTGATAGAAGATGCAAATCGAAAGAGGGGAGCGCAAAACCTTGACACACGAAATATAGACTACTTTCTTGCCACAACCTCGACTGCAAGGTGCAGTCCCTTAGAAAAATTAACAATTTTAGAATACTTAACAACTATTGTAGTTGAAAACCTACAGTTTTCCTGTCAGGGTCGCCATAATTAGAGTGAGCCGTTCGGAAGGAGTGCAATCCTGCCCCGCGATCGAACCTGACTTCTGCTCAGAACCTACAACCGCCTGATTGACCTGAACTGTAACCGTTTTCTAGATGGGTGCAATGTTCAATGCAGGGATTGGTTTTGGAAGATTGAAATTGCTGAATTCAGCTACCAGACGGGTCGATCGGTCACAATCAGGTGGGGCATTGAAATCCTCTGCCTCTTCGGTAAGAAATCGCCCCCTATCTGCGAGAGCCAAGCCACGAGTTGTTAGTATTTACCTGTGCTTGCCCTAACCTGTGAACAATAAACTCGCAGGGCAACAGAACTTTGAAGTCTCGATTACAGTATTACAGTCCCTCGGAAGGGTTTCTTGGCTATAGCAATGGACACTGTCACTCTGCGAGAATTTACGATTGCTGTTCCAACCTGCGTTGGGGCTGACTCGCTAGTGTTCGTCTGGCAGATGTTTCAGGCTGGCCATGAGCGGACAGTGATTGTAGACTCTAATCATATGCCTCTGGGCACGTTCAGCCTGCAGCAATTTATTGGGTTTCTCTCGGATCAGACAGAGCAGGAGCCGTCCATTGTATCTGATTTATCTTTGTCTGATTCATCTAACCTGCTTTATGCCCGACGTGGTGTGCCAAACCTGGAAATTGACCTGTCGGGGGTGCAGCCCTGTCTGGGGCCTTCAGTGCAGACGATCGTTTCTCATCACCGGGTTTCAGCTATTCTGCCCCGCTTAGAACCTCTGATTCCTTTGCCCCTGGACTGGAGCGTGGAACAGTTTCACGCCGCGCTTCAGGCAGGTTTCCCGCAGCAAACCCTCTCACCGCCGCGCTCACCTCAGACTATCGCGCACACCCACCAGGCGATTCCCCTCCAGCAGTGGGTTCTGGTAAACCGGGATGGGCAGTACGTGGGAATCCTCGATCGATTGCGTTTGCTGCAAGTCTTAGCCAGCCAAACGATCGCTGCTCCCATGGGGCATGGGGTTGGGGCTGCTCGTGAAGTTAGCACGGCTCGTGAGCCTGGGGTTGATCCTGCAATAGGAAGATCGCCCTCTCCCCCGGCAGGATCGACAACGGCTCTGGACGAGGGCCATTCTGAACCAACCCTACCCGTCGTTGATCCGCTGATTGATTTGCTAGAGCGGATTCCTGTGCCGCTGATGCTCCAAACGGGGGCAGGGCAGATCATCACGCAAAATTTAGTCTGGCGACAACAGGTCAGTGGACTACGGGATCCTGGGCAGATCGGTCAAGCCGCTGCTGCCATTTTGGAAGCTGGAAATTGGGAAACACCGGATGCTGGTTCGCTGGCAGGAGATGGACTGTTTGCGTCTGGAACTGCGACTAGTCTTCCCTACACAAATTCATGTCACATCAGTGCTGAACCAGGGGGCTGTGTATGTCTCTGTCCCATGAAGAGTGGGCAAGATCGGGTTTGGAAATTTTTAAAAATTCCCATGGGGATTACCTCCAACCAGTTACGGTTTGAACCCGATCGCATCCCTGCGTTTCCAGGAGAACCCCCCGATCAACGCTCTAGCCCACCGCCCTTTAAGCTGGCAAACCTTGGATTTAGCCCCGATCCAGACTGGCGATCGATCGCCCAAACTGAGTTTCTCTGGTTAGTACTGGCTCAGGATATTACGGAGCAGCATCAGATTGCCAAGGAACTGGCAGCCAAAAACGCCGATCTGGTACAGCTCAATCGCCTGAAGGATGAGTTTCTGGCCTGCATCAGCCACGAACTCAAGACTCCCCTGACAGCGGTACTGGGACTGTCCAGCCTGCTGAAAAATCGGATGTTGGGGGAGTTAAACGATCGCCAATCTCGCTATGCCCATTTGATCTATCAGAGCGGTCGGCAATTGATTCTGATTGTGAACGACATTCTTGATCTGACGCGGATTGAGACCGGGCAACTGGAACTTTCTCCAGAATCAGTACAGATTGAATCCGTCTGCCGTGATGCCTATCAGCAAGCGCAACAGCTTCATGCGAATGAGCAAACCAACGATGAGACGGACTCTGAGGTACCCTCCTTGGACTTTAGCCTGACCGTTCAACCTGAGGTGGAAAGCTTAATTGCCGATAAAATGCGTCTGCGGCAAATGCTGTCTAATTTGCTCTCCAATGCCATCAAGTTCACTGCGCCGGGAGGGGCGATCGGGCTAACCGTAGAATCCTGGGAAGGTTGGATTGCGTTCAACGTCTGGGATACTGGAATTGGTATTCCCACAGATAAGCAACACCTGATTTTTCAAAAGTTTCAGCAGTTAGAAAATCCCCTGACTCGGCAATTTGAGGGAACAGGGCTGGGATTAGTGTTGACCCAACGATTGGCGCGGCTGCATGGTGGTGATGTCACCTTTACTTCAGTGGAAGGTGAAGGCAGTCAATTTACGCTACTCCTGCCGCCCCATCCGCCCCATGTTGCCCAGGATTTTAACTCAGGTCAAACCGTTGCTCATCCCCCCTCTGCTTCCATTACAGCGAATAATCGCTTGATGTTACTGGTTGAGTCCGATACGGCATTGATTGAGGAATTGTCGCAACCGCTCGTTCGGTTCGGATATCGAGTGGCGATCGCTCGAGCGGGCACCGAGGCTCTGGAAAAAATTCGCCGCCTGCAACCGGGAATTATCTTTTTGAATCCCATGTTGCCGTTGCTATCGGGTTGGGATGTCCTAACCCTGCTGAAAACTGATGAAGAAACCCGCCATATTCCAGTGGTGATAACTGCACCACGAGTCGATCGAGAACAAGCATTTCAAAATGGGGCAAATGCCTTTTTGAACTTACCCGTTCAGGTAGAAGATTTACGACGATGTCTGGATCGCCTGGTTAACCAAACGTCAACCCCTGGCTCCCCACAAAACACCTCACCCCTGACGATTCTGTATCTGCACAACGCAGTTCCTTTTACCCATACTGATTCCAGCCACACCATCTTCCCTTCACCACCGATATTTGCCAACCTGCAAGATTTGCATAATCTCCTTCATTCCCATCGTTGTCGCATCCTGGAAGTTGATGACCTGGATCAGGCTAACTTGCTGGCGCAGGTTTGGAAGCCAAACGTTGTGCTGCTGGATGGAGGGTTTGAGGAACCATCAGACTATCTCAAGCAGTTGAGTCTATCCCCGTCCCTGGCTGCCCTGCCGCTGGTCACGCTGACCGCAGAAATCACCTACGCTGCCAACCTGATTCCAGGGCTAGCAGTCTTTCCCTGCCTGGATTTGTCCCATCGTTCTCCGGGAGACTTGAGCAATCAGGATTCCTCTGCCCTGTGGCAGTCCATTCAAATGGCAGCTGGCATCCACTGGACACCGCACGTTCTGGTGGCTGATATTGCCACCCTGGAAGCAGAATGGGCCCTGGCCGTTCCCTCCGATTTACATCAGCACATTTCTTCTGCGGACGACACCCCTAAACATCCCAGTGCAACCCAGGCTCTGGTTCACTATATGCAAATTGCTGGATTTCGCAGTTCTGTTGGTCATTCCTGGACAGAAATTGTTCAACAGTTAGAGCATCATAGTGTTGATTTACTGCTGTTTTGCGCCCCTGCCGCCAGGCAAATGCATCCGCTGTTTCTGGAGATGTTTCAAACCCTGGAAGGGCTTTCTCCTAAACCAGCTATCCTTGTCTGGAACTGCCATACCGAATCCGTTGTTCCCAGTCCAGAAGAGATTCAAGAATTCATGGAGCGGTGGAGTCCGATCGCCACTACCGTCCTACCGACTCCCCTCTCAATGCCAGAACTACTGGCTCGGATTAATCAGACCCTAGCTAACCGTTGATGCGGAAAGATTTGAGTCAGTCTGGATGACAAATTGCTGATTTTTGGTAAAAATAACTATAACCAGACGATCTACTTTCTGAGGGCAGTTGAGTTTACACCATGAACACAGCCCTGCTGCTTCAACCCCAAGACTACAGCCTCTTGACCGATCTTTATCAGTTGACTATGTCCGCCTGCTATGTGGGCGAAGAACTGGAGCAGCGATCGGCCAGTTTTGAGTTGTTTGCTCGCAAGTTGCCCAAGGATTTTGGCTATCTGGTGGCGATGGGTTTAGAGCAAGCATTGGACTATTTGGCACAGCTCCACTTTACCTCTGACCAGGTTACTGCCCTGCAATCGACTGGCATCTTTGCCGATGCCCCAGCGCGATTTTGGGAAATGCTGACCGAGGCTCGGTTTAGTGGCGAAGTTTGGGCAGTTCCAGAAGGGACGATCGTTTTTGCGAATGAACCCTTGCTGCGGATCGAAGCTCCCCTCTGGCAGGCGCAGATTGTGGAAACCTATTTGCTCAATGCCCTGAACTATCAAACCCTGATTGCCACCAGAGCCGCCCGATTGCGAGATGTGGCAGGGGAATCAGCCGTCTTACTGGAATTTGGTACTCGTCGCGCCTTTAGTCCCCAGGCTTCCCTCTGGGCAGCTCGTGCAGCCCTGGCGGCCGGATTGAACTCAACGTCCAACGTGTTAGCCGCTTTGCAACTGGGGCAGGTTCCCAGTGGGACGATGGCCCATTCGCTGGTGATGGCCCTCTCGGCCCTGGAAGGGAGCGAAGATCAAGCCTTTACCGCCTTTCACCGCTATTTCCCCGGAGCAGCTCTGCTGATTGACACCTACGATACGATCGCCGCTGCCCAAAACCTGGCCGATCGGGTGAAGGCGGGCGAAATTCAGGTAAATGCGATACGGCTGGATTCAGGGGATTTGGTTACACTGTCCCAACAGGTACGGCAACGGCTGCCAGGAGTGAAGATTTTCGCCAGTGGCGATCTGGATGAGTTTGAGATTGACCGCCTTAAAGCCGCAGGAGCAGCGATTGATGGGTATGGATTGGGAACCAAGTTAGTGACCGGATCACCCGTGAATGGAGTCTATAAGCTGGTTGAAATTGACGGCATCCCCGTTATGAAAACCTCCAGCGGCAAAGTCACCTACCCCGGTCGCAAGCAAATCTTTCGTCGCCATCACCCAGAGCACCCCGAACAATGGGAAGCCGATCGCCTCGCCCTGATTACCGAATCCTCCCAACCTAACGAAACGCCCCTCCTCCAACCCGTCGTCCAACAAGGTCAACGCCTCTATCCCTCCGAAGATCTGGAAACGATCGCCCACCGTACCCGAACCGCCATCCGCACCCTGCCCGATACCATCCGCCGTATCCAATCGCCCACCTCCTACCATCCCGACATTTCCCCTCCCCTCCAAACCCTCACCGAAACCACCCAAACCAAACTTCACATCCCCACTCCCACACCCGCCCCCTAACCACTCCTCTCTCCTCCCTCCTCCTTCCTCTCTCCTCTCTTCTCACTTGTCTCACCCTATGCTTCACATTGCTCTCTTTGGAACCAGTGCTGATCCCCCAACCGCCGGACATCAGGCAATTTTGAAATGGTTGGCCGATCACTACGATCAGGTGGCCGTCTGGGCTTCCGATAATCCCTTTAAGACTCACCAGACTCCCCTGGATCATCGCGCGGCAATGCTGCAATTGCTGATTGATGATATTTATCCGCCTCGGCATAATATTCATTTGCATCTGGAACTGAGCAACCCCAGAGCGTTGATCACGGTCGAACAGGCCCGGCAACAGTGGAAAGATGCGGAGTTTACCCTGGTGATTGGCTCCGATCTGGTTCACCAACTTCCCCGCTGGTATCGCGTGGAGGAGTTACTGCGACAGGTTAAACTATTGGTCGTTCCGCGATCGGGCTATGGGATGACCGAAGCTGATATTCGATCGCTGCGACAAATGGGAGCGACGGTGTCGATCGCAGACTTAACGGTACCCGGAGTGTCTTCAACGTCCTATCGTGAAGAATGTGATCCAGAGATTGTTACCCCTCCGATTGAGGCTTATATTCACCGGGAGCAACTGTACGAATGCCAGGACGCACCCAAAAACCTGTTGACTCATCCACAAAACGCATCCTAGCGGATTTCAAAGTGGGCGTGGATAACGTGATTTTTTCCGTCGATACTGCCCAGAATCAACTCATGGTACTGCTGGTCATGCGCCACGAAGAACCCTTTATGGATCATTGGAGTTTGCCAGGGACATTGGTACGGCAGGGAGAGTCGCTAGAAGATGCAGCCTATCGGGTGTTATCTGAAAAAATTCACGTCGAGAATCTCTATTTGGAACAGCTTTATACCTTTGGTGGGCCAAACCGCGACCCCCGCGAGGCAGCAACCAGCTATGGAACGCGCTACCTGTCGGTCAGTTACTTTGCCCTGGTGCGCTATGCCGAAGCCAAATTGATTGCCGATGGCGGCACGGATATTGCCTGGTATCCCATGAAAGATTTACCGAAACTCGCCTTTGATCATGGGCAAATTCTAGAGTATGGCTATCGTCGCCTGCGGAACAAGCTGGAATACAGTCCGGTGGCCTTTGAGGTATTGCCAGAACACTTTACCCTGAACGACCTGTACCAGCTTTATGCCACTGTTCTGGGGGAAAACTTTTCCGATTACTCCAATTTTCGATCGCGCCTGCTGAAGCTGGGATTTTTGACCGATACCGGAGCCAAAGTCTCACGGGGGCCGGACAACCGGCCAGTTTGTATCGGTTTGATGCCGAAGCCTTTGCTCCGTTTAAAGACAAACCCCTCGTCTTCATCTAAGAATGCATCCAGGCAGTGCCACTCTGTTGAGTCAATCCCATTAATCCTGATAACGATCCCATTTATGAAACTTGCGATCGCTCAACTCAACCCCACGATCGGTGATTTAACCGGTAATATCCAGCAGATTCTAGATGCGGCCCAGCAAGCCACCGCTCAGGGAGTCCGACTTCTGCTCACCCCAGAACTCTCCCTCTGTGGCTATCCCCCCCGTGATCTGCTGATGCAGCAGGCCTTTATTAAGCAGATGGAGCAGGCTCTTAAGCAATTGGCGATCAATCTTCCACCAGGTCTGGCAGTTCTCGTGGGGATCGCTACCCCCAATCCCTCGGCATTTCAAACCGGCGGCAAACCCTTGTTTAATAGCAGTGCCCTCCTGGAAGGGGGTGCAGTCCAGCAGATTTTTCACAAGCGATTGCTTCCCACCTACGATGTGTTTGACGAGGATCGTTACTTTGAACCTGGGAAATCCAAAGACCCCCTGATGTTGGATGGGGTGCGCATTGGGGTGACGATTTGCGAAGATCTGTGGAATGACGAAAACTTTTGGGGCAAACGCAATTACGCCGTGAATCCGATCGCTGAATTAGCTGAAATTGGTGTTGATCTAATCGTTAATCTCTCAGCCTCTCCCTACAGCGTGGGCAAGCAGAAGTTGCGAGAAGCGATGCTGCGTCACGCTGCCCAAACTTACCAGATTCCCATTCTCTACGCCAATCAGGTCGGCGGTAATGATGATCTGATTTTTGATGGCAACAGTGTGGGGTTCGATCGCCAGGGGGAGATGGTGTGTCGCGGGCAGGCATTCGCCACCGATCTAGTCATTGTGGACTATGACTCCGATCACCAGGATTTAAGGATTCACCCAGAAACAATTGCGCCGCAACCGGAACTGGAGGATGCCGAAATCTGGCAGGCCCTCGTCCTGGGGGTCGGGGATTACGTCCGTAAATGCGGATTTGCCAAAGTGGTTCTCGGTTTGAGTGGCGGGATCGACTCCTCCCTGGTGGCCGCGATCGCAGCGGCGGCAGTCGGCCCAGAAAACGTTCTGGGTATTCTCATGCCCTCTCCCTACAGCTCCGATCACTCCGTCAAAGATGCTCTGGAACTGGCTGCCAATCTGGGAATTCAAACGGAAACCCTACCCATTGGCGAATTGATGACCGCCTACGATCGCACCTTCGCAAACTTATTTGCCAACACTGAATTTGGCATTGCCGAGGAAAATATCCAATCTCGGATTCGCGGCAACCTGCTGATGGCCGTCTCTAACAAATTTGGCCATCTGCTGATTTCCACCGGCAACAAATCCGAAATGGCCGTCGGCTACTGCACCCTTTACGGCGATATGAACGGCGGACTGGCAGCCATTGCCGATGTGCCCAAAACCAGAGTCTATTCCATTTGTCGGTGGTTGAATCAAGGCAATTGGGAAGCAGAAGTTAGAAGCCGGAAGCCAGAATTTGGAGATGGTGCGGTGGAGACAGTTCAGCAAAACGTTACCCCACTCCCCACTCCCCACTCCCCACTCCCCACTCCCCACTCCTCATCTCTCACCCCACTCCCCACTCCCCACTCCTCATCTCTCACCCCTCACCCCTCACCCCTCAGTCCTCAGTCCTCAGTCCCCACTCCCCACTCCTCATCTCTCACCCCTCAGTCCTCAGTCCTCAGTCCTCAGTCCTCAGTCCTCAGTCCTCAGTCCCCCATTCCTCCCAACATCCTCGCCAAACCCCCCAGTGCTGAACTGAAGCCAGGACAAATGGATCAGGATTCTTTGCCTTCCTACGAAGTGCTGGATGATATTTTGGAACAGTTGATTCTGGAACATCAATCACCGATCGAGATTGTGGCATCAGGACACGATCGGGACATCGTGGAAAAGGTGGTGAAGCTGGTGAATCGGGCTGAATTTAAGCGCAAGCAGGCTCCCCCTGGATTAAAAGTCACCGATCGCGCCTTTGGAACAGGCTGGCGAATGCCGATTGCGAAAAGGTGGCAGCCGGACTGCCTATCATCCGGTTCGTCATAAATCGTTGGGTCGTAACTTTGCACAACTGGGATTTTTTATGAAATAATAGGGATTTGTGTCTAATTGTTGCCAACTCATAAATTGATAAAGTTATGGCTAAGGGCGTTCGAGTCATCATCACGTTAGAGTGTACGGAATGTCGTACCAATTCCAATAAGCGATCTCCTGGGGTCTCTCGGTATACGACGACCAAAAATCGTCGGAACACCACCAATCGTCTGGAACTGAAAAAGTTCTGTACCCACTGCAATACCCACACTGTGCATAAGGAAATCAAGTAGGCTTCGTGCCATTGATTCACCAAACTGCTGCCCATCCTTTTTTTGCCGTTCATTTCTGACATTAGAATCATGAGCTATTTTCGTCGTCGCGTTTCTCCAATCAAGCCTGGAGAACCTATTGATTACAAAGACGTGGATCTCCTCCGTAAATACATCACTGAGCGAGGAAAAATTCTGCCTCGGCGGATCACAGGTTTAACAGCTAAACAGCAACGAGATTTAACCCAGTCCATCAAACGGGCGCGGATTCTTGCCTTATTACCCTTTGTTAATCGGGAAGGTTGATGCTGGCTAGAGTTAAGGGATAGGGAACCCTTAATATAGATAGGTGCTTAGGTAAAATTGGACTGTTGGCGATCGGGCATCGAACAGTTTCCAGCCTTACACGCCGAGCCTGCCGAGTAGCAAGCTTCTGTCAGTACGGCAAGCCTGTTCAATGGCAATCCAGCAATTAGATCGGTGTACCCCGATCGTTGCCAGCCGTGTTGGCTTTTACCTACGCATTTGCTCCAGATGCCCTAACCCTTACTTAGCTGCGTAATCTCAATGGAGAAGGGAACTTTAGTTGAATTTCGACTGCAAGGTGACAATGCCTCAGACAAGCTGCGCCCACGTCGGCTGGCAGTGGTCGATCGCCCAGAGGGAAAAAAGCACTGGGTTGTGATTGACGAACGAGGACAGTCCTATGTCTTGCATCCTCGGCAGATTAGCTACACCGTCACCGGAGAACCCTATAAGCCAAAGGATATTGACAGCTTTTGGCAGTCGATTCAACCCTACCTTGACCCTTCCAGCCTGGAAGTCGCCTGGGAGTTACTCGTAGAAGACGGCGAGTCCGTTGATCCGTCTGGAATGGCAATGCTGCTATTTTCAGAGCAAAGTCCATCGCTCTGTTACGCTGCTTACTACTTATTATCGGAAGATAAGTTTTACTTTAAGCAGAAAGGTGATCGCTATGAGCCGCGTTCCGCCGCCCAGGTAACGGAATTAAAGCACCAATCTGAGGTAGAAGCACAGCGGGTACAAGAGTGGCAAGGCTTTCTGGAGCGCGTCCAGGCAAGTCTGGCAGGTGAATCAGTAGAATGGCAGAGTAGTGACCGCTCACGCCTCGAAGCCTTGGAACGGTATGCTGTGTTTGCGGAGGAAGCCAACCATCGAACCCCTGCGTTGGAAACATTGACGGCTTTGGGGCGGCAAACTACGGCTCAAGCTGCATTTGAACTTTTGGTGGATCTCCAGCTTTGGACCCCCCACGAAAACTTAATCTTGCGGCGCAGTCAGATTCCCACGCAGTTCAGCAATAAGGTAATTGAAATGGCTCAAGGCCGGATTTCGTCTCCTCCTCCCGATCGTGACCTGAACCGGATTGATTTGACGCATCTCAAGCTTTATACGATCGATGACGAAAGTACCCGCGAAATCGACGATGGTGTGAGCATTGAATTTCTGGAAGATGGCAAGCAACGTCTCTGGATTCACATTGCTGACCCAACCCGATGGGTTTCACCTGGGGATGAGCTAGATCTGGAAGCCCGTCGTCGTTGTACCACTGTGTACCTGCCCACAGGGATGATTCCGATGTTCCCCACGGAACTGGCCACCGGGCCCATGAGCTTGAACCAGGGCACTATCTGCACGTCCCTGAGTTTTGGAGTCGTTTTAGATGAATCGGGCAGCGTTGAGGACTATCAAATCCGTCCCAGTATTGTGAAGCCAACCTATCGGTTAACGTACGAAGATGTAGATGAGATGCTGGAGTTGGGGGTACAGGCAGAACCGGAGCTAGAGGCGATCGCATTCTGGGCAAAGCGTCGCAGTACATGGCGGCAAGCTCAGGGCGCGATTAGCATTCATATCCCGGAGTCCACCATCAAGGTGTGCGATGACGAAATTGTGATCGAGGTTTTGGATGACTCCCTCTCGCGGATGCTGGTGGCGGAGATGATGATTCTGGCAGGAGAGGTAGCTGGACGATACGGGGAAGCTCACAGTCTCGCCTTACCGTTCCGAGGTCAACCCCAGCCGGAACTCCCTTCCGATGAAGAACTTTTACAGTTACCCGCTGGCCCAGTGCGGGATTGTGCCATCCGTCGCTGTATGCCCCGCAGTGAAATTAGTACAACCCCCTTTCGCCACGCCAGCTTAGGGTTAGATAGCTACACTCAGGTGACTTCCCCCATCCGCCGCTATACGGATTTGCTCGCCCATTTTCAAATTAAGGCCCATCTGCGGGGTGAACCCCTCCCCTTTTCTGCCAGTACCACCCAGGAACTGATTCAGTCCGTCAGTTCTACCGCTTACGAAGCCATTTTGGTAGAGCGACAAACCAACCGCTATTGGGGTCTGGAATACTTGCGTCGGCATGCTGATATGGTGTGGCCCTCACTGATGCTGCGGTGGCTGCGAGACTACGA
Organism: Egbenema bharatensis FJBBOT/2019; assembly: GCF_048077055.1. Taxonomy (NCBI): domain Bacteria; kingdom Bacillati; phylum Cyanobacteriota; class Cyanophyceae; order Oculatellales; family Oculatellaceae; genus Egbenema; species Egbenema bharatensis. The sequence goes on from NZ_CP182236.1 coordinate 3,612,034, forward strand.
AAACCTGGGGTTAGTCTTAATCGAAGATTTGGGATTGGAAATGGCCATGCGCTTTGCCCGCCCGATCGAAGTTGGCGATCGTCTCCACATCAAAGTGGCCTACGTTGATCCGCGTCAAGATATTATTCAGTTCACAGAAGTCACCCCGTCTACGGCAGAAATGGCGATCGGGTAGGGGAGGAAGAGGGAAGAGGGAAGAGGGAAGAGGGAAATCAGAAAAATGAAAAATGAAGAGGGGCAGAGTATGTTTTGAAGTCTGCTCAATTGCAGGCAGGATACCTTTCAGTTGCAGGCAGGATGCCTGCGCTACAAACAATCAACCTTTTCTCCTCACTCCTCACTCCTCACTCCTCACTCCTCACTCCTCACTCCTCACTCCTCACTCCTCTACCCAGCCAACGACTCTAACCGCTCAAGGGCAGGATGGGTGTACACCTGACAGTGCTGATGGCTTTCTCGGAGTAGATAATCCAGGAATGTCTGAGCTGCGATCGGCAGAGCTTTGTCCTTAAGGAACACAGCATACCACTGATGATGAATCGGAAATCCTTCTACATCCAGCGTCACGAGTTCGGGAGCAGAGCTAACCCGCGACAAACTGTGTAAGGAGAGAACGGATAAACCCAGACCTTCTGCGATCGATTGCTTGATGGCCTCATTATTGTCCAACTCCAACCGCACCTGGGGCACCAGTTCCCGTTCGGCAAACAGAGTTTCGATCGCTTCACGGGTGGCCGAACCTCGCTCGCGCAAAATCAGCGGTTCTTTGACCAGGGTTTCCAGGGAAATATTGCTTTGTTTAGCGAGGGGATGAGCAGCTGGAGCGACCACAGCCAGGGGATTGCAGAGAAACGATCGCGCCTGAATATCACTTCGCTCCGGGAGTTGGCTCAGAATATACAAATCATCTTCATTATCGTTTAGCCGTTCCAATATATTTTTATGCTTATCGATTTCCAGGAAAATATCGACACCTGGATAGGTATGGCAAAAGGGAGCGAGCAGTTTTGGCACAATGTACTGCGCGGTGGTGGTTGCGCCAATCCGCAGTTTACCTGAATCCATGCCTTGCAAATCCAGCAGCGAAGATTCTAGTTGAGCCAGGCGATCGAAGACTGCCTGACAGGTTTCAAACACTGCCTGTCCAGCATCCGTCATGTAGAGCCGCTTGCCGACTTTCTCGAACAAAGGCATTCCCACCGACTTGGAAAGCTGCTTCACCTGCATGGAGACCGTCGGTTGGGTGAGAAACAACTCCTCTGCGGCCCTTGTGAAGTTACAGTGCCGAGCCGTTGCTTCAAAAACCTGTAACTGATGCAAAGTTATCGATTGCCAAAGCAGATTTTTTGAACGATTCGATTGCTTGCTCATACACGCTCCATAACTCGGCATCACTTTGCATCACGCCATTCCCACCAGTAACCAGGAATGTCAGACCGGATGACATTACATTTCATAAGATTACTTTAACAACATTTATATTGCTAAAGTCAACTATTTGTTAGGAAATTATGCTTAGGTGGGAGTGAAGGTAGGCGTGAACGGGGAGCGACGAACCAGTGGCGAAGGGGTGGGCGAGTAAGAGCCTAGAACCTTACCCTTTCCATAATCTGGTCATATTTTTGGGTTAGAAATTGTTCAATTGAAATTGGCTCTACCGAGCCGTTTGGCGGGTGCATCGCTGATTTGTGCAGTAAAGAGCCTGGATAGATGATGCAATCAGCATTAGTCTCACAAAAAAATGCGATCGCATATCGAGCTTTTTGCAGTTGTTGAACATGAGTAATGCGAACCCGATGCGGTGCGCCATACAGCGTGTCACCACTCCAGAGCTGCATCACTTCACTCACAATTACGCCAATATGTCCGGGCGGAATGTCTACAGCAACCCATTCCTGATCAGGCGTTAGAATCTCTAATCCGCCGGTTGTATCGTGCCAGAGTAGGGTGATGCCAGAATAATCCTGATGGGTGCCCAAACGGATGGAGCCAGGAGCTAAGTGAGGAGCTGGAGGGTAGTGTAGTAGCCTCAGGGTACTATTTTTGCCATGTTTGGCAATCAGGCTGTTACTCGGTTGTTGATAGGCCCGTTCGATCGCAGCTAAAACATGATTGGCTTGCCCTTGAAACAGATCAAACACCTGAAACAGCGGTTGAACAACTTGCAGCAAGGCGGCTTGATCTGTCTTATTGGCTTCAGCGGACTGATTGCACTGCCGTGCTTTACGACGGGTTGCCCAGCGGGCATAGACTCCCTGTACAGAATTCAGATCAAAGGCCTCTTTGTAGTCATCTTGACCATTTGCCAACTGTTCTTCCCCCAGCGGCAGAAACACGCCTTGCCAGGGAGAAGGGAGTTGGTGTGCCAGGGCACGCTTTTGTAACTCATTCAGGGCAAAAAAAGCTTTTAAGCAGTCAAGTAACCGTTGTTCCTCCAGCACGGAAACTGTGGGGATATAGGCTGCCCCTACCGTTGTCAGGGCCTTGTGAAGTTGCAGCGCGAACTCAGTTTGATGAAGTGTGGGATCAGGTAGTTCGGGGATGTAAGTTGGCGTTTTCATAACAGATTTCATGAGGGAGGACTATTCTCGATTCTCCAACGATCGCGGCACCTGAAGCCCTAAGGTCAATGCCCTGGCCAGCATAAACAGACTCAACGCCAGCCAGAGCAGCTGAGTACTGCGAGCTTGCCACGCCAGGATCGCCATCGGCGCAAATCCGACCAGAGAAGCAATCAGGCTCGATCGACGTAAAATTTGCCCCCGGGTCAGCCCTAAAAAATAACCGTCCAGCATGTAGGCGATCGAACCAAATCCAAGAATCGGCAACAGCCAGACGACATCCTGAGTCAGGCGATCGAGAATTGCAGCATGATGGGTCAATAAGCCAAAGAGCGAAGTGGGGAGCAGAATCGTGGTGGTGGCAAACAACAATCCTAATCCCAGACTGGCTCCTCCCGAAACCTGCACCAGTCGGGTTAACTGGTGGGTGGCGCGTTGTCCCTGAAACAGTCCCGCTAAACTCTCGGTGGCGAAGGCCAGCCCGTCAATAAAGTAGGCGGCAAAGGTGATCACTTGCAGCATGATCGTATTGGCACTGAGTACCACCGTTCCCAGGATGGAACTGAGATTGGTAAACACTGAGAAAGTTGTAACCAGGGCAAAGGTGCGAATCAAAATATCTCGATTCAGGCTGAAGGCTGCCCGGAGGGTGAGGGGATCATAGAGTTTCGGTGCAACGGCCTGCACCTGTGGCCAGCGGACTTCCCATGCCACCAGCCCCAAACCCACAAACCCCATGAGGTATTGGCTTGCAGCCGTGGCCCAACCCGCCCCCGCACTGCCCCAACCCCATCGCACAATCAACCAGTAGTTCAATAGCACATTGCTACTGCTGGCAATCAAAGAGAGGAGCAAGACCTTGCTACTCTGACTCCGTCCCAAAAACCAGCCAATCAGAACAAACCCCAGCAAATTGACCGGAGCACCCCAAATCAAGGCATCGTAGTATTCCTGTCCTGCTGCCCGTACATCTGGTGCTGCGCTGAGGAGGGTAAACCCCACCCACCGTAACGGGGATTGTAATAACAGGATCAGTAACCCGATCGCCACTGCCAGAATGCCATGCCGCAAGCCAATCAGCAGTACGGTATCCGGTTCCCCTCGTCCTACCGCCTGAGCCGTCATGCCGGTGGTGCTCATCCGCAGGAAGCCAAACGTCCAATACACATAGTTAAAAATAATTGTGGCCAGGGCAACGCCAGCGAGATGGCGAATGTCGGTGAGATGTCCCAGGAACGACACATCAATCAAACCCGCGAGGGGCACCATCAGGTTAGACAGGATATTAACCAGCGACAGGCGGACAAAAAGGGGCAGGAAGGAAGGCGCAGGAGAAGTAGCCAAGCCAGTGGAAGTGAGACATCATTCGTCAACCCTAGCGCGGATTCCCCAAATCCAGATCCTCAATTCAGCCGCAAAGATCAAAATTCAGGTTGCAAGTCATAGTCATAACGAGTATGATTTATATATGCGCAGGAAATGGATTGCGATCGAAACCTGGTTCAGTCCCAGTTGAGTGATCAACCAGAAAACTGCTTCTCCCCTTGCCGAATTTGAGAGCTAAGAACCATTTCAAGGACAGATCTCTCGTAATCTGATTTCAATCATTCTATTCCCACCAAGGAGTAAGAAGGAGACACTATGACAGCTACTTTAGAAACTAAACAAACCGCCGTAATTTCTGCTCTCAACCGTCAGCAAGCGAATACCCTTGTTGCGTACTTGAACTACAAGAAGTACCACTGGTCAACCTACGGACCCTTGTTCCGTGACTTGCATTTGCTGTTTGAAGAGCAGGGCAATGAGGTGTTCGCCACGCTGGACGAGTTGGCAGAGCGCAGCTTGATGATGGACGGCACTCCCGTTGCTGACCCAGCGGATTATCTACCCGCCGCTTCCGTTAAGCCTTCGTCAGGCAAGCTTGCAGTGGATGCCATGATCAAAGAGGCGATCGCCACTCACGAGCTAATCATTGACGAAATGCACAAGGATACAGAAGTTGCCGATGAAGCGGGCGATATCGGTACGGCAGACCTGTTCACGCGGATTGTGCAAATTCACCAGAAACATCGCTGGTTCCTGAAGGAGTTGCTGCGGAAGGGCGATAATTTAGTCTCGTAATTTCAGCGGGCCTGAGGGTTCAGCTTTTATCCAGTGTTGATCTGAACCCTGAAAAATGCTTGGGCTTTAGAACTTGAGATACTGCGGGGGGTAATCCCTCCGCCCTTTTTTGTCTTTTTATTTCTGAACTGCTTATTCAGCGGGGACAGAAAACTGCTCAGTTGGGATTACCGTTACATTCAGCGTAATGGCCCGCTGCATTCGAGTTTGCAGAAAGTCACGCACCAAACCAACCTGTCGCTCAGAAATGGCACCAGCGGCCGCAGACACTTCCAAATCCACCAATAACTTTCCCCGTTGACGCTCCACGGTAAGACTGCGGATATCTTTGTCAGAAAAGGTTAGCGTTTGTTGACGAATCAGTTGGTTGATTTGGGTTCGGGTCTGTTCTCGTATCAATACATCCTGGAAGGATAAGCCTAAGGGAATGCCTAAAATTACCAGGGTGGTCACTGCAACCAGCAGTCCTTTTTGGCCCGATCGATCGAACCATAGCGTTGCAGCAAAAGCACCAGACCACCGCTAAAAACAATTCCGGTCAAGTTGGTCAGAAACAGCAGGAGTGAACCAAACGTAACCGATTGGAGATTCAGGGCAATCCCGATCCCGACCACGCTCAGGGGGGGAACCAGGGCAACGGCGATCGCTACCCCTGGTAGAGCATCAGCAATATCCCGACGAGAGAAAGCAAACGCCCCAGCACTACCCGCCGCCAAAGCCACACCCAGGTCAAGGAGATTAGGACTGGTGCGAGCAATAATTTCAGGAGTGAGCGTTTGAATCCCCACCAATCGGCAAATCACCGCACCGATCGCAATGGACATCAAAGTGCCTGTGATTAAAGATAAGGTCGATCGCCGTAATAGCCGACGATTGGACATGACCACGGAAAACGCCATTCCTAAAATCGGCCCCATTAACGGAGCCACAATCATCGCCCCAATAATAGTCGCAGCACTGTTGGCCAGCAATCCTAATGTGGCAATCACCACTGATAAAGCCAGCAAAACATAGTAAGTCAGAGCAGGTTCAGCAACTTTCCAGAGCTTGCGATTCAGAACGGCTAACGGCATCGGTTTTACGGTTAACCATGCCCAATCGCCGCTATTGCCCTTGCGAATCTCTTCAATGCGACGATTACTCCAGCCCAAAATCCGCTTGAACTTCGTCCTAATCACACCCTTACCTCGAACCAGGACACAGTCGAATATAAGGCGATCGGTTGAGTAAGAGCAAGGTTTGGGCAAGAAGTCCTACCTGAATGCATAGATTCACTCTCTTGCCAAAATCAACTCTTAGTAGTCCTATGTCATAAAGGGTAGAGAAACGTAGGGCAATCATCTCGACTACCAGCCCATGCAGGCAAGATGCCTGCGCTACGGTTGTGCAATTTGCTGCATCGAATTTTTCTTCATCCTTTGCAAAATAATTCGACCGAGTAGAGTGCTAACCACGCAAGACCCTATATCCTCAGCTTTTCACGAATCACAGCTTCTTGATCTCGAAACCCCACCAAAACGGCTTCCCCATTTCGCACAAACAGCGGTCGTTTGAGCAGCATTGCATCATTCGCAAAGGCATCAACCCACTGCGCATCCTGCCAATCGGTTTTCGTATCACCCAACGCCCGGTAGGACTGTCCAGAGGTATTCCGCATGGGCTTAAATCCAAGCGCATTCACCCATTCCTGAATCTGTTGGCGATCGGGTGGATGCTCTTTAGTATTGATGAATTCATATTCTACGCTGTTATCATCCAGCCACTTAAGAGCCTTTTTGCATGTCCCGCAGTTTGGGATGCCATAAACCTGAATCGTCATTCCGGATCATCCTGAAGCAATTCTGACCAGAGCTTATTATTACTGAATGTAGAGTTCGTGTCTAATCATTTAAGAATCCCATGCTACTTTGGGGGTATTCCCCCAGAATTTTTCCATGAGCTACATTCTCAACAATCCTGGTATCGTTTGGGGTTTGCTGCTGGATCATCTCCAAATGACCCTGCTCACCCTGATCATTGCCACTTTGATTGCCCTACCGATCGCCCTTTTAGTCACCCGCTTCCAGTGGCTCAGTGTGCCCGTTTTAGGGTCCTCGGTGTGCTCTACACAGTTCCCAGTTTGGCGTTGATTATTTTACTAATTCCAATTTTTGGACTCAATGCCAATTCGGTGATCGTGGCGATGGTGATTTATACTCAGGTGATTCTGGTGCGAAGTTTAGCCGTTGGATTGCAGTCCATCAAACCGTCCGTCCTGGAAGCGGCAAAGGGCATGGGCATGAATCCCTGGCAGCGATGGTGGCAGATCCAGGTTCCCCTGGTGCTACCCGTCTTCTTAGCAGGCTTGCGAGTTGCAGCGATCGTCGCCGTTGCGATCGCCACGATTGGCGCGAAGTTTGGGGCAGGAGGGGTGGGCACCCTGCTGTTCGATGGTATTGCTCAAGGGCGGTTTGACAAAATTTGGGCGGGGGCGATCGTGGTTTCCCTGCTGGCTTTTGCGATCAATGGCGCGATTCTCACCCTGGAATGGGCTACCAGTCCAGCTCGTCGCATCCAGAGCACCATTAAACAAAAGCAAAAGCTCGATCGAATTTCTCAGGCTGGCTGATGTCAGTCAGGTCAAAGGAGCATGAATTCAATCACCTGTGCAGCGGTTTACTTCGCTGACTGGGCGGGCAAGATGCCCACCCCACAAGAGTTCCAGTTATTAAGTTCGCAATCCCAGGCTTAGGACAAACTAACGCAAAGGTTCAGAACCGCGTTTGTGCTCCTCTGGGAAAAGGGTATCCACATCACAGGGATCATCATCGACAATTTCCTGACGAAGCCAGAGCTGAAACGCTTGGTAAGACCGCATTAGAGTACGATCTAACCACGAAAGTAGGTCTTTGATATCTGTTTGCATGGGGAATCTTGGGGGAGAACTACAAAGCGAGCATGAAATCAGCTACAAACTATCAACTCACAACTCAGTTCACAATGCTAGAAGGCAACGAAACTCAAGACGATGCACCTGGACTAGAAAGTTCCATCCATCGCTATGTTTAGATCGCTAGTACCTCAAACATCCCTGATATTGCATACACAGCACTAGTCTAAACCGCTTGAGCCGGGCAAAGCTCTACCTAATTCATTATTTCCACTGAATCGTTAACTCACTGTGACATACCGCACAAATATTGGGGTAATTGACTAAACCCCTACAAGGTAATATAACAAATCAAAAAGTCGTCATTCCTGAAAACTCGAGCCACTAATTGGGAGGCTGGAGGAACCGCTGGAGAGTTCCTAAACTAATCTCAGCCATCAACGCCAGCAATGCCACTGGAATGGCTCCCACCAGCAGCACCGTATTGTCGTACAGGGCAAATCCCCTCACAATAAAAGTGCCCAGCCCGCCTGCACCAATGAATGCCGCCAGCGTCGCACTGGCAATCACTTCAACGGTTGCGGTTTTGATCCCTGCAATCACGATCGGCAGTGCTAAGGGAATTTCGACTTGCCGGAGGATTTGCCCCGCATCCATCCCCATACCTCGTGCCGCTTCTCGAATCATAGGATCAATGCTGCGGAAGGCAACATCAGTATTGATCAAAATGGGGGGCATGACCAGCAGGGTGAGAGCCAGGACAGCAGACTGAAAGCTCAGACCGAAGTAGGGGATAGCGACAAAGAGCACCGCAATGCTAGGAATGACTCGCAGGGCATTGAAGCTGTTGATCAGCAAGGTTGAAGCAGCCCGCGATCGAGCACTCCAAAGTCCCAGGGGTAAACCCAGCCCCAGACCAATTCCCAGAGGAACCAGCACCAGCAAAAGATGCTGCCAGAAGGCTGAGGTGAGGGCAGACCAGTTATCGGCAGCGTAGGCGAAGGCCTGGGTAAAGATGTTCATGGGGGGAATGTGAAGATGAGGAAATGAGATTGCCAGACCGGGCACTCAAATCTTAGACTAACCAGCCCGTTTCATCGTCGTCATGGCGATGACGGTGTTGCTCGGCCCGATACTGAAGCCGTTGCTTGGACTGCTGCTCACACCATTTTTGAACGGCAGACTCGATCGCCTGAATCCGGTATTGTTCGATCGCTTCCTGACTCAGGTTTGAATCTTCAGCATAGCCCAGCAGTTCATCCACCCAGGCGATCAGCTCGGCATCTAGATCAACGGCAATGCGGGAATTGGGAGACGGAGAATAGGATTGCATCACAAGGTCATAACGTACTAAAAACACCCTATCACTCCTGAGGGATTTGCAATGAAATGGCATCCCAATCCTGCAAGGAATCTTGCGCCCCTGCTGGGTACGTTATTTTTCCACATCCCCCACATCCCCCTTAGCTACCGCTACGGTGTACACACAAGTCATCTGCTCTAGCCACGACTGGGTTTGATCCTCCCTAACCCTCCTTAAAAAGATTTAAAGCCCCCCTTGTTAAGGGGGATTTAGGGGGATCTATCAGGGTTTGAGCCTCTCAGTCAAGATCTGTGTACACGGTAGCTTAGCTACCGCCATCCTCAAATCGATATCCCACCCCAATCACCGTCTTCACAAAGGAGGGATTCGCTGGATCCGGTTCAATCTTTTTGCGCAGCCGGGCCACATGGGTATCTACCACCCGCTCATCGCCGTAAAAGTCACTGCCCCACAGCCGTTCAATCAGCTGAGTTCGGCTCCAGACTCGTCCTGGATAACTCATAAACGTGCTGAGAAGATCAAATTCCAGCGCAGTCAACTCCAGAGGTTCCACCCGATCGTCATCCGAATGGCGATTGGCAGTGCGCTGATCCAGATCAACTGAAAAGTGTCCCGTTTGGTACGTTCGGCTTTGCCCCCCCTGCCTCAGCGTCCGCCGTAACAAAGCCCGAACCCGGGCCACCAGTTCCCGGGGGCTGAAGGGTTTCACCATGTAATCATCTGCCCCAGTGGATAAACCAATGATGCGATCGATTTCTTCTCCCTTGGCCGTCAGCATGAGGATGTAGGGATCCTTACTGCCCGGTTTCTGGCGAATTCGCGCGCAGACCTCCAGTCCATCCAACCCAGGCAGCATTAGATCCAGAATGATCAGATCGGGCTGTTGCTCCTGAAAAACCTGCAATGCCGACAATCCATCCTGACAACTCCGGCAGGAAAACCCTTCTTTTTCCAGGTAAATCTGGATCAATTCAGCAATATCAGCCTCATCCTCAACAATTAAAATATCCATTTTTTGAACTGAATTTCAGGTAAAGTTTTTGCCAGAAGCGGTCTACCGGGGGGCTTTACAACGGCAGGGTTTCGCTCAAGATTGCTCGGTAGAAAGCTTTTACAGATACAAATTCACTACAGATCTTTCAAGAGAGCTAAACTCTCAGCATCCAGGGGCACATGAATTTCCAACCGTTGGGTTTCATCCTGCAACACCAAAACTTGCTGTCCCTTAAGGGTTTGCGTTGACCATTTCGGTTGCTTCAGCGTCACACGCTGGTAGGTCACCTGGGGCAACCCAACCTGGATGACGATCGCTTGTTGGGCTTGAGGATAAATATAAAGCTGCTGCTGAAGATGATCCAGTTCGAGCTTATGAACAGTGGTGTTCCGTTCGTCCTGGGAGTTGGGCTTATGCCAGTACAGCGTGATCCCGCGTACGCTGGGCTGGCTGATTAAAAAGACTTCATCAAAGCGTTGAGGTTCCCAGTTTAGATCGGCAACCTGCCCCGAAGGAGGAAGTAATCGCTGCCGCCAGGTTACTTCCTTGCCGTTCAGCTCTGTCCACCATTGACTAATTCTGGCAAAGTTGCTGGCATTTTCAGGGTGATTGCTGCCCTGTTGCCAGGCGGTTCTTACATGCATAGCTGGACTCCAAGCGAGGGGAGCAAGAATGCGAGGAAACCGTACGCTTTTAACCCAGCACTCTTCTTCTATCTTCGCGCGTTCTTCAGTCTGTGAGTAGGGATATTTCTTTAAAGTTTAAACGGAAGTTTAATCGGAATTGAAGTGAACCAAAGATTAAGCGGGTGGCAAAGCGCGGAGAAACCCACTGGCCTCGCTGGATTGAATAAAATCAGCGGCAGAAAGTGCATTGGGCGCAACATTCTGTAATACGGCGATCGGATTATTGCCCACCCCAATCCAGGTTGAACTGCCCTGGGCGCGTAGGGTCAGATTCCTAAACCGGACGTTATCCAGCAACGCAATTTTGTCAGAATTTTTCCCAGGTCGCCGCACCTGAAACCGCCGAATCTCACTGAAACCAGCCGACTCACCAATCACAAATACATCAACCCCCTTAGCACCCACCAGCGTATCGCTACCCCGTCCACCCTCCAGCAGGTTATTACCCGCCGAAGCCTGCAACAGATCTTGTCCTGCTCCACCCCGCAGCGTATCGTTGCCTTTGCCACCAATCAGGGTGTCGTTCCCCGCACCGCCGACCAGCAGATCATTGCCCACTCCACCCTCCAGGCGATCGTCCCCTCTACCGCCGCGTAGGGTGTCATTCCCCTGCCGTCCCAGCAGTGTATCATTGCCATCTAATCCCAAAATCAGATCATTTCCCTTTGTGCCCCGAAGCTGGTTATCTCTGTTATCGCCTTCGATGCGGTTAGAAGGTGCGGTGGGGAAAGTGGGCCGACCGCTAATTTGATACTGCTGGGCAAAAATGGTCTGTCGCTGACTGGATGAGCCTCCCGAATCCTGGCTGGCCCAGGAGACAACAAAAGTCCCATTATTCTGAACCGCAATGGCAGGTGCATCTTGATTACTGCGCGTCGTGGTGTTGATGCGAATTTCATCGCCAATGCGATCGCCCTCTGCATCAAACTGCTGGGCAAACACACCAAACCCATCGCCATCCCCTCGTCCCCGGTCATCGCTGGCCCAGACCACCGTGAAGTTGCCCTCTGCATCCATGCCAACCGCCGGACTGATTTGATCCCCCCTGGTATTACTGTTCACCCGAAACTCTGAGCCACGCGGATTCCCATTGGGTGCGAACCGTTGGGCATAGATCCCGCTTTTGTCTCCATCCTGGCGATCGCTCTCCCAGGCAACTACAAATGCCCCCGTTATATCCATTGCAAGGGTCGGATTGCGCTGATCGCGGGAGGTAAACGTATTCACCTGAAACTCTGAGCCAACTGAACTCCCGTTACTGAGATACCGTTGGGCGAACACTCCCTTACCACTGCCATCCTGCTGCACACTGTCCCAGGCGATCACAAAATCACCGCTGCGGTTAGTGGCAACCACTGGATTGCTTTGATCGCGGTTCGTGGTAGTGTTGACGCGAAATGGATTTCGTTGAGGACCACCATTGCGGTTGAACCGCTGGGCATAGACTCCCAGTCCACTATTATCCGCGCCAAAGGGATTATTGCGCTGCTGCGTTGCTGCCCAGGTCACAATAAAGGAACCATTTGGCGTGATTGCCACCGAGGGTCTGGTGTGGCTTCCCGTCGTCAAGGCAGCATTAACCCGAAATTCTGAGCCGATCGATTGCCCCTGGGCATCAAACCGTTGGCCATAAACGTTGCGATTGGTGCGATCGCCCACCCAGATCACGACAAAATTGCCATTGCCATCCATCGCCACAGAGGGAGTGTCCTGATCTCCTGCTGTCGTCAGGTTGACCTGAAACTCCGAACCGATCGCTCTGCCATCGTCGCGGTAGAGCCGTCCAAAAATGCCGCTGCCGTCGCCATCTTGCCCCAGACTTTCCCAAACTGTTGCAAAGGTTCCAAAAGAACTGGTGGCGATCGACGGATTGTTTCGATCGCCACTGCCCGCAGCGTTCACTTGAAACTCGGAGCCAACCGGATTCGCTTTCATGACGGTCATCCTAAAAGTTTCTTGGTATATCAAGGGTACTCTATATGTAGCGTTTTATTCTCTTTTTAAAGTTTTTCTACCCTTTATATAGATCATACTTGTCACCAACGCCCGGCCACTGAAGCCAGCAATGAATGTTATAAGTAAAGATAAGTTTAGAATCTGTAGAAAAACAAAACGATTTACGGAGAGGATAGATCTGTGGCAGTCGAAACGCTTGAGAAACGTTCTACAGCCCCTAAACACGCTCCCCGATATAAGGTGTTGCTGCACAATGACGACTTCAATGCCATGGAGTACGTGGTGCAAACGCTTGTGGAAACTGTTTCCAGTTTGACGATTCCACAAGCCGTCAACATTATGATGGAAGCCCATACGAATGGCGTTGCTCTGGTGATTACCTGTGAGCAGGAACACGCTGAGTTTTACTGTGAACGCCTGAAGAATCGCGGGCTGACAAGTACGATCGAGCCGGATGAGTAGGCGGGCTGAGGGCTTGACTAAAAGATGGGGTAGGGTGGCTCGGTGGGCGGCTCCGGTGCGAATCCTGGTGTTTCTTGGTCTGCTGGGAATGTGCTGGTTGCCGTTGGCCGCGCCGATCGCGCTTTTGGTGCCCGATGACAACACAGTCACAATTATCACGATGTCACTGCTGTTTGTGGCATTTCTGGTATTTGTGCCGATTTGGGGCCGATCGGTGCATGGAGAGGCTCGACCGTTGCGGCGGTATGGGTTGGTTGGATCTAAACAGAATGGACTGGAATTGCTGGCGGGGCTGGTTCTGGGAACAGTCAGTCTGCTGGCTATGTTTGGTGTGCAGGCTGGGTTAGGCTGGCTGGAATGGCGATCGGCTGCTCCTTCCTTACCAGGAGTCATTCTGGAAGGGTTGCTGGTGTCCCTGGGGGTGGGGCTGGCGGAGGAGTTGGTGTTTCGGGGTTGGATTTTGGATGAACTCGATCGAGACTATTCCCCGCGCACTGCCCTCTGGAGCAATAGCCTGCTGTTTGCAGCGCTGCATTTCCTGAAGCCGATTCCCGAAATGATTCGCACCTTCCCCCAGTTTCCTGGACTGGTGCTGTTAGGACTGGCCCTCGTTTGGGCCAGGCGATCGACGGTTTCCGCTGCTTCCGCTTCCACCCACAAAACTGCTCAACCTCCGACTGCGGGCCGCCTTGGTTTGCCGATCGGGTTACATGCAGGGCTGGTTTGGGGTTATTACATCATGCAGGTGGGAGAACTGATTCAGTACACAAATCGGGTTCCCGTATGGCTGACGGGGATTGATGGGAATCCTCTGGCAGGGGCGATCGGGCTGCTTTTCCTGGCGGGTATTACGCTCCTGATATATCTGATGTATCGCCGTTCTCATTCCAGAATTCCTGGCTAACTTTTTCCAAATCTCGTAGTGGGTCGTCTTGTTTGTTGACTGGGCAGGCAAGATGCCTACCCTACAAGAATTTCAGTCACCATCATTTTGCAATCGTTCTACTCCCTACTCCTTCCCTTTCTTGCTAGGCTAGAGTAATTGAACTACCCTAACGACCCTCCGCTACGGGTACGCATCCCCAAACCCTCAAGACTATGGCAAACCGCGCAGATGTATCGATGCCTCCTACCGTTAAACGAGTTGCTGGGGCCCTTCGTTGGATTGGCTGGATTAGCTTCTGGACGCAAGTTGCGCTGGGGGTTGTGTCGGCTGTGGTGTTATTGTTTGCGGGTTCAAACCTGAGTGCGCCAACGCAGAATCCCCTGAATCCTGCTGCACCGGCGGCGGCAAATCCGGGGACGGGAGCGGGGCTATTCTTTGCGGTTTTGGGATTAATTAGCTTATTTATTGCGGCGTACTGGGCATTTCGCTACACCCGTCTGGCGCGCCAGTTGAAGACTTCCAGTTCCCAGGCTCGCCCGCGTCGGGGGGATGCGGTGCAGGTGTTGCGGTTTGGGTTGTTGATCAGTCTGGTGGGGTTGGGGCTGACGATTTTGGGAATGCAGGCGATCGCTGGTTCTCTGGTGCTGAAGTCGTTTGAGCAGGGGTTTGCGATTTTCTCTGGAAATCCGCTGCGGTTTATCACGCCGCTTGATTTGTTTGTGGTGCAGGCTGCTGCGAATACGCTGATGGCCCATTTTGTTGGGTTGGTGGCGACGCTCTGGCTGACCCGGACGGTAAATCGGCAGTAGAGTATTAATCAGCAGCATTAGAACAAAATGGTTTAGACTCTGATGACAGTTTGAAACCTGAAGGGAAAACGTTAGTCTATTAGTGACTGGCAACTCTTAGACTGGTATTGAGGATTGATCTGAAATCTGGGAACTGACTCATTCAGCGCAATCCAAAATCCAAACTCTAAAATCCCCCAAGCCTGTATCCTTCATCGTCGTCCAGTAAGATTCCCATGACTGCTCCTTCAGATTTAGAGACTCCATCCAAACAACCGTCATCCATCGCAGGTGCAACTCCAGATGATGAGGATTACCTTGATCAGGCTCCGGGCGATATGGAAATGTCGCTGTTTGACCATTTAGAAGAACTGCGGCTTCGGATTTTCCTGTCGCTGATTGCGGCCTTTATTGGGGTGGTCATTTGCTTTATCTTTGTCAATCCGATCGTTGAACTTTTGGAAGTTCCAGCCCAGGGAGCAACGTTCCTTCAGCTTTCGCCAGGGGAATACTTTTTTGTATCTCTGAAGGTGGCAGGCTATAGTGGATTACTGATCGCCAGCCCATTTGTGCTGTACCAGATCATTCAGTTTGTGCTGCCAGGGCTAACTCGCCGCGAGCGTCGCCTGTTGGGGCCGATCGTCCTGGGGTCTACGGTGCTGTTTGTGGCGGGTTTGGTGTTTGCCTATATTGCCCTGATTCCTGCTGCCCTGAATTTCTTCATCAGCTATGGAGAAGGGGTGGTTGAACAGGCCTGGTCGATCGATCGCTATTTTGAGTTTATTTTGCTGCTGCTGTTCAGTACGGGGTTGGCGTTCCAGATTCCTATTATTCAATTACTGTTGGGGGCACTGGGTATTGTTTCTTCAAAGCAAATGCTCTCTGGCTGGCGATATGTGGTGCTGGGAGCGGCGGTTTTGGGGGCAGTGTTAACTCCTTCAACGGATCCGGTGACGCAAAGCCTTTTGGGAGGAGCGGTGTTAACCCTCTACTTTGGTGGGATTGGGATGGTAATGCTGACGGGTAAGTGAGGGGGCGATCAGAAAGGCTCCCCCAGCAATTTTTGTAAGGTTGTGTAAATGTCTTTTTTATCTCCTTCCTTGCTCTACTTGGACAATGCTTTGGCGCAATTTGGTGACGAACTCGGTATCGGTGAGAATATCGAGGGTTTCGAGTAGTTCAGTCAGTTGGGTATAGCTAAGGGCAGCGATGACAGGAACGCCATCCTGGGTAATGATGATGGGTTCGTCGGTTAGTTCGTCGGGCAGATTGGGGAGTGGTTGTTGCGCCTGGGCGATCGTGAGTTTTTTGGGCATGGATGGGAAGCGATTAGGGTTAGATTTACTATAACCAGCAAAGGAGGTGGGTGGGCATAAAGACGATCGCACCCATTTCGGAATTTCCATGCACCGGGATCGTCCTTCTTCATTGATATTCATCCAGGTTGAATTCTCTGAAAAGGGTCGATCGCCACTCCTGTGCATCTAGAGGAATCGATCGGGTCAGAAGCACTGCCCACCTGCTCGAAGGCTGAGAAATCCGGAAAGATTATCTATGAGGGCTTTGCGTTGTCGTTGAGAATGTCGAGGGATTCAGGCTGCCATGCACTGCGCGACCTATGACATTCTGGAGGACGATCGCAGTTTCTATGGTGAAATTCCAGAGTTGCCAGGGGTGTATGCTACGGCTGAAACGTTGGAGCAGTGCCGCGATCGGCTTCAAGAGGTGTTGGAAGGTTGGATCTTATTGGGTTTACATTTGCAGCACCCGATTCCTGTGCTGGATGAGAATCTGACATTACCGGGAGATGATCCAAGGATTGCTGGGGGACAGAGCCTGAGAATTGTAAATTGAATCATTTGTTTGGTGCTTCTACCTGGTTGACTGGGCGGGCAAGATGCCCACCCCACAAGAGATTAGGAGAACAGGAAGAAGAGATGGGTGAATCTGGTTTTAGGGTGAGGCAGAGGCGGTTGCCGCATTGGGAGTTGGATGGAGCGATTGACTTCATTGCCTTTAATACCTGGGAGAAGTTGGAACTTAGCCCGGAAGCAAGACAGATTGTTTTGGATGCTTGTTTGTTTTTCAATGGCCAGCGATATCAAATATTTGTGCTGGTGGTGATGCCGGATCATGTTCATTTGTTGATTCAGCCTTTGCCAAAATCAGAGCAATCCTTCTGGACTTTGAGCAGCATTATGAACAGTATCAAGGGTTATAGTGCCAAGCAGATTCCTCCTGTCATGAAGCATATTGGTATTGTCTGGCAGGATGAGCGGTTCGATCGCATCATTCGCAGTGAGGCAGAGTTCCAGGACACCTGGGAATACATCGGAACTGTAAATTTCACTGTGCCTGTTGATCCGATAGACTGCCCGCGAATGAATTGCGGGCTATAAAAGCAAGTCCATTGAAATGGACTCAAACTCCCTCTCAGTCTGATTGATCAGACTTTTTTGGGTAGCCCGCGATTCATCGGCGGGCGATCGGGACAACGAAGCTAAGAGCGGAGTGACAAAATCTGGACAGGTTCAATACATCCGGCAAAACCCAGTCACAGCAGGCTTATCCTGCACCCCAGAGTCCTACCCTTTCCTCTGGCAAACCTCCAAGCTGTCTTGATAACTTTCCTCTAGCAAATCTCTTTGTTTCTTGTGGGGTAAGCATCTCTCCCTTTCCTCTCACTCTTATGGGGTGGGCATCTTGCCCGCCCAGTCAACTAAGCCTACTCACCCCTGCAAAAGCTACCAAATCCACAATCCACAAAGTTTACTTCTCATCCATCTCATCCAATCGATGCCGATCGATCGTCTCCTGCTGTTCTGGCTGGTTTAACCATAATTCGATCGCCTCATTGATCAGGGCATTAATCGAGGAATCCCTCATTGCCGCAAGGGTTTTAATCAGACGGTCAACGTCTTCCTCTAAATAAACTCTGACTTCCGGCTTCTTCTTTCGGGGACTCATTTTATTATTTTCGGATAATTTCAATCCTTCTTGCGGTATTGCGGTAAATGCCGTACACTCAATATAAAGTCAAAACACCCTGAACCTTGATGGAATCTGGGCTAACTTTTATTGGAGTTTTCCAACCATGATCACCCTCACCGATGACGAGGTGGCTTTACTGCGAGCCATCCTCACCGCTCTGCGATCGATCAAAGTCCGCGATATCGACAAAGCCCTGGTCATCCTCTCCAAAGGAGAACGCCAACCATGATTGTCCTCACCGACCAACAAGCCCTCACCCTCCATCACCTCCTCACCGCCATCCTGCTCAACGAAACCTACCGCATCTCTGAACTCGAAGATGCGATCGTCTGGACAGCCCCCGAAAACCGACAGATTCTCTGCCCCTTTGACTCCCTCTGGTCAAAAAACCTGGCGCAGGAAATTGTCAGACTGATGAACCAGCCAGGCTAGGAATGCAAATTGAATCATCTAAAACTCTTGTGGGATAGGCAGCGTTTCGACTGAGCTCAAGCCGAAGTCTTACCTGCCCATTCCTCTAAAACTCTTGTGGGGTGGGCAGCGTTTCGACTGAGCTCAAGCCGAAGTCTTGCCCGCCCAGTCATCACAGTCAGGCTACTCTTTTGAGGCGATCGAAGGAGTAGCTTTTGGAGACAGTCAGTAGATCTAAAATGGGTTCGTTTCACAGTGAACCCTGGGGTTGATCCCCCTAAATCCCCCTTAAAAAGGGGGACTTCAACCCTCTTCGGTTTGTGCTGCGCACACGCTCCGCGAACGGTTCCCCCTTTTCAAGGGGGGCTAGGGGAGATCTAAACAAGGCTTGTGATCTACTGACAGTGGCTGATTGAATGGGTGGATCTGGAACAAGCTCCCTATTCCTGCCCGTGCATAGGAACGAAAAAAAGGCTCAAGCATCATTACTTGAACCCTGGAAAATTAATTGATTAACGAATCCTCAAAGGACTGGTTAAGGATAGCAACTGACTGAATCTCACTGTTCATGGGATTCAGCCAAAAGCTTAGGATTAGTAGCTCCGAGAGAAACTATCTCTGCGATTGCCACCCCCAAAAGAACCTCTGTTGTTTTCACGAGGCTTGGCTTTATTGACCTTCAGATCACGTCCCATCCATTCTGCTCCATCTAAAGCATCAATGGCAGACTGCTCTTCAGCGTCATTCTCCATTTCCACAAAACCAAAACCACGCATCCGACCCGTCTCACGGTCAGTTGGCAACTGGACACGCTTAACAGAGCCATATTCTGCGAATACAGCCGTGATATCCTCTTCGCTCACCTGATAGGACAGGTTACCAATGTAAATTGACATGAACTAATCTCCAAGATTTAGAAATGTATCGAGAGTGAGATTTCGGAGAGAAGCCTGCCAATACCAAACGTAGAAAAACTTTCAATACTTGAAACAAAAGCTGCAACCGATTACTTATTCTCAACCACCATACTAGCACTAGAAAAAAATAATGGGAGAATATTTTTCTGAGTCAATCGCTTTGCTCACCGATCGCCCGCCAAAACCCAAAACCTGAACCCTAAAACCCACCGTGACCTCGATCGCCCCTCCCCAACGCCGAACCCGTCGCCAAACCGGGCTATACGCCACCCTGCTGCCGCCCCTGCTTTGGATGACCTTGCTCTACTTTGTGCCGATCGTCCTGCTGATTTCCTACAGCGTTTGGCGGCTAGAGTCATTTGATATCGTCAAAGAGTTTAGTTTGACCAACTTTCAGACGATCGCCACCAATTCTGCCTATCGCACGGTAATTCTCCGTACCGTATTCACTGCCCTCAGCGTCACCGCGATCGACATTTTGATTGCCCTGCCGATCGGCTACTTTATCGGCTGCTATGGGGGACGGTTTCGATCGCTCCTCACCCTGCTGGTGCTGCTGCCCCTGTGGTCGAGCTATCTGGTGCGGGTGTTTGCCTGGAAAATCATTCTGGGCTACAACGGCGTGATCAACACGGCTCTGATCTCGCTGGGCATTCTCCAGGAGCCAAGCTCTGTATTTTTGTACAACCAGTTTTCCACCACCTTAACCTTTGTCCATGTCTGGCTACCGTTCATGATTTTGCCCCTGATTACCGCCTTTGAACGATTGCCGAAAAGCTTATTGGAAGCCTCCGCCGACCTCAACGCCCCTCCCTGGACAACCTTTCGCCGCATTACCCTGCCCCTGGTGACTCCCGGCATTCTGGCAGGCTCCATCAGCACCTTTGCCCTGACCATGGGAGATTTCATTACGCCCAGTCTGGTCGGCGGCCCCAGCGGCATCATGTTGGGCAATGTCATCTCCTCCCAGTTTGGCGTGGCATATAACTGGCCCCTCGGTGCCGCATTTGCCCTGGTGGTGATGCTGATTGTATTTGCAGGTTTGGCGATCGTCCTGAAGCAGGGAGCTTTGGAAAATTTATGAATGGCATGGTGAACCCAACAGAATCATCAGAAAACCGATCGCCCCGATCGCAGCCCAAGCCCTGGTTTTTAGGAAGCTGGACGATTCTGGTCTACGCCTTCCTGTATTTGCCCCTTGGCGTGTTGGTGCTGATGAGCCTGAATGACTCGACGATTCTGTCCCTGCCCTTCAAAGGGGTAACGCTGGACTGGTATCGGCTCACCTTTGGCGATCGGGCGATTCAGCAAACCTTGATCAATTCCCTCAAGGTAGCAAGTTCCGCCACCCTGCTGGCAACTGGATTTGGGCTGTTATCCGCCTTCGCCATTTATCGCTACCAGTTCTTCGGCAAAAACACCTTTCGGATTGCCCTCAACCTGCCCATTTTGCTGCCTGGAATTGTGACGGGTGTGGCAATGCTGGCTTACTTTTCTGATCTAGGATTGGAACTATCGTTGCTCACGGTCATTTTGGGTCATGCCGTCTTCGGAATTCCGGTGGCATTGGGGCCAATTTTGACCCGCTTAACGCAGTTTCCCCGCAGTTTAGAAGAAGCCGCCTATGATTTAGGAGCCAGACCCGGTGAAGTGTTCCGCGATGTGATTTTCCCCTACATCCGCAGTGCCGTGATTTCGGGAGCCTTGCTGGCATTCACCCTATCCTTCGATGAAGTCGTCGTTACCATCTTTCTCACCGGACGGGACAACACCTTACCCATGGAAATTTGGGGCAGACTCCGCACCAACATCACCCCCGAAATTGCCGCCATCGCCACCCTGATTTCCGCCGCCAGTGGAGCGATCGTAGTCATGAGCCAATTCATCACCCAGGAAAGATCGTAGGGGCGATAACTCCTTCGGAGTCGCTGCGCGAACGCGAATCGCCCTTGTAGAGGCGATCGTAAGAGCAATTCATGAATCACCTTCGTCATAATCAACGCACAATCAGGAACAACGGATGAAGGACAGCATTGTTTACTTAGATCAGGTCAGCAAAATTTATCCGTCCGCCACCGGGGAAGTCTATGCCGTCCGAGATGTGACGATCGCCGTACAGCCTGGAGAATTTTTCTCCCTGCTGGGGTCAAGCGGTTCCGGCAAAACGACTACTCTCAGACTAATCGGCGGTTTTGAAATTCCAGAGTATGGCGAAGTGTCCATCGGCGGAGAAACCGTCACCACCCTACCTCCCTACCGGCGCAATGTCCATACCGTATTCCAGAACTACGCCCTCTTTCCCCATCTCACCGTCGCCCAAAACATCGCCTATCCTCTGACGATCGCCAAAGTCCCCCCAAAAGTCCCTAAGAGCGAAATTGCCGATCGGGTGCAGGAAGCATTACGCATGGTACGGATTGAAGCCTTCGCCGATCGCAAACCCGCCCAACTTTCCGGCGGCCAACAGCAGCGAGTCGCCCTGGCCCGCGCCCTGATCAGCCGTCCCAAAGTCCTGCTGTTAGATGAACCCCTTTCGGCACTGGATGCCAAAATTCGGGAAGAAGTCCGGCAAGAATTGCGGCAGTTGCAACAGCAAATTGATCTCACCTTTATCTACGTCACCCACGATCAGGAAGAAGCCCTGGCCCTGAGCGATCGCATTGCCGTCATGTCCAACGGTCGCGTCGAGCAAATTGGCACTCCCCAGGAAATCTACAGCCGTCCCACTTCCCCCTTCGTGGCCCAATTCATCGGCAAAGCCAACTTCCTGACCGGACAAGTGATCGAATCCAACCCCGAATTCACCTGGGTCAACGTCAACGACACGACCATAAAAGCGATCGCCCCCACCCACAAACCCGCGATCGGCGAAACCGTCACTCTGATGATCCGCCCAGAGCAGTTGAAACAGGTTGATACTGAACATTCAACCTACGACAATCAAATCCCTGGCAAGCTCGAAACCATCACTTATATCGGGCAACTATTAGAATTTCAATTCAACACAGCGATCGGACAATTAAAAGTAACGCAACTCGGCAATACCAGAACCAATTCTGAGCAGGCGATCGGCTGGAATGCGGAGGATTGTGTTGTTGTGCCAAATGTTAAGGGTAATGGCTCAATAATTCGTCCCAGCTCCTGACTTTCCCCTCCTCCCTCCTCACTCCTGCCTCCTCACTCCTGCCTCCTCACTCCTGCCTCCTCCCTCCTCACTCCCCACTCCCCACTCCCCACTCCCCACTCCTCACTCCTCACTCCCCACTCCCCACTCCCCTCCCCCCTGTATCCTATTCTTATCAGTTCACCAGGTTACTCTTTTCATGACAGAATCGATCGGCGTTGCAGTAGTTGGCACCGGATTTGGTCAGAAGGTTCACATTCCGGGGTTTCAGGCTCACCATCGGACAGAAGTGGTTGCGGTGTATCATCGGGATTTGGACAAGGCGAAGACGATCGCCACAAAGTACTCCATTCCCCATGCCTGCACGAGTTTGGCGGAAGTTTTAGCTTTGCCTGAGGTGGAAGCGGTGAGCATTTCTACCCCACCGTTTCTACACTACGAAATGGCCAAAGCGACATTACAGGCAGGCAAACATTTGATGTTGGAAAAGCCGACGACGTTGAATGTAGATGAGGCGATCAAACTCTACCAACTGTCCCAGGCAAATCAGCTCAGCACCTCTCTGGATTTTGAGTTTCGCTTTGTTCCGGCATGGCAGCGGCTGGCTGAACTGCTGGCAGAGGGCTATGTCGGTCAAACTCGCCTAGTTAAAGTGGATTGGCTCGTATCCAGTCGGGCAGATGTCAGTCGATCGTGGAACTGGTATGCCCGCAAAGCTCAGGGAGGTGGCGCGTTGGGGGCGATCGGTTCCCACCTGTTTGATTATTTGGCATGGCTATTCCCACCTGTGAAGCGGCTCTGCGGTCGGCTCAGTACCACCATTCCGACCCGTCCCGATCCCACAACGGGCGAAATGAAGCCTGTAGATGCCGATGACACCTGTACATTGATGCTGGAACTGGTGGACGGAACACCCTGTCAGGCTAGCTTGAGTGCAGTCACCTACCAGGGACGGGGGCACTGGGTCGAAATCTACGGCGATCGGGGCACGATCGTCTTGGGCAGCAGTAACCAGAAAGACTATGTGCATGGCTTCCAACTTTGGCCAGCCAGGGTGGGGAGCCACTGGGAGAAATCGAAATTCCCGATCGCCTTCAGTTCCCCAGAACCTACGAAGATGGGCGCATTGCCCCCTTTGTGCGTGTGATCGATCGCTGGGTGCAGAGTATGGCACAAAAAGTATCCCTTACCCCTGCCCTACGGGAAGGAGTTTATTCGCAGCTCTTAATGGACTTAACCCATCGATCAAATCAGTCGGGGGCATGGGTGGATGTACCAGACCTGAACACAATACTGGAGCAGCGATAGAGCAGTCCCGTTTCTGGGCATTGCAGTAGTATCCGCCGATAGTGGTTCAGCGCATACCTGTCCTTCAGCTCATACCAGCATTTCGAGTTGCCTGAGCGAAGCCTCCAGCCGGATAGCCAGGTTGCCTAACCCCTCTCCCTGCTGTTGTCGAGAACGCTGTTCAACTTCTTCAGCAATCCGCTGGATGGCATCTGCCCCAAGGTTGGCACTGGCTCCTTTGAGGTGATGGGCAATCTGTTCAATTTGCAGAAAGTCTTGGCTGATAATCGCTAACTGCAATTGGTGCAAGTGCTGATAGCTGTCACTGATAAAGAGTTGCAGGAGTTCAGCCGCAAATTCTGGGGAACCATCCGCCAGACGATGGAGATGATGAAGATGGGAACTCAGATGCCTGAAACGGGTTTCATCCAGGGCGATCGAACCATTTTGAATAGTCGAATGGGTGGAAGCAGGCAGGTTAGGGGAGGGGCTGGATAACGAGGGGCTGGATTGGCGAGAAGCAGGGCTGGATGAAACACTAGATAGTGCACTGGATCGAATCGCTGTACGGTGCAGCGCAACATGACCCCATCGCTCTAGCAGCCGCCGCAGCCCTTCCTGGCGTATTGGCTTCACCAGGTAATCATCCATGCCAACCTCGATCGCCCGTTGCTGATCTTGCCTCAGGTCACTTGCAGTCATGGCAACAATCACGATGGGATGGGACTGTAGCCCCCTGGAACGTTCCCAGTCTCGAATGGCTTGTGTTGCAGCAAATCCGTCCAGTTCAGGCATCTGGCAGTCCATCAATACCAGATCATAAGTGAAGTCACTGGTTGCATGGGTCACCGCATCAACGGCAGCTTGTCCATTTGCCACCACCTCTGCCCAGAACCCCAGTCCAGACAACTGGCGGACGGTTAGCTTCTGGTTGAGCACATTGTCTTCTGCCAACAGAATTCTCAGGTTAGACAATTCATTGCCTGAACCTGGAGGAGTAGATGGTTGCGAGTGACTGAATGCATTTTGCATGGGTTTGGTCTGACTCGATGCTGCGTGACTGAATCTCAGTGGAATTCCCGCCTCTCATCCTAGAGTGCCCTTCTCCACCTTAAAACAATCTTCAGCCCAACCCAATCCGCCCCCATTCCCTGATCGAACCGGCAGTTTCTCATCCCACAAGAATTTTGAATGTAGTTGCCCTACAGGCTACTTGTGCCGGATATATTCAAAAATCTCCAGGTAGCTCGTGCCCGGATGATTCCAGGAATAGTCGTACTCCATACCCTGAAGCTGGAGTTGCCGGAACTCCTTGGGATAGTGATACCACAGCCCGATCGCCCGATCCATCGCCGATTCGATCGCGGGGAAATCCATTTGGTGAAAAACGTAGCCGTTGCGTTCTGCTGGAGGATGATAGGTATCGTAATCTCGATCGAACACCGTATTCACCAGACCGCCAACCCCCCGGACGATCGGCACTGTGCCATACTTCAAGCCAATCATCTGCGTCAGCCCACAGGGTTCAAAATTACTGGGCACAATGATCAGATCGGCCCCAGCGTAGATCAAATGGGAGAGTTCTTCGTTAAAGCCCAGTTCAATATGCACATCCGGGTTGTCATTCAGGAAACCCTTTTCGTGCCAGAACCAACTGTTAATCCCCGGTTCCGTCGCAGACCCCAACAGCACAAACTGAGCATTGCGGTTCAGGGCATAGTAGATGGCATGGTGTACCAACGGCACGCCCTTCTGCTCGTCTAAGCGACCAATATAAGCCACGATCGGTTTGTTGGCTTGTTTGAGCCAGAGCCGTTCCTGTAAAGCTTTCTTGTTTTTCAGCTTGCCGCTCATATCATCGGCGCTGTACTGATAGGGAGTGTAGCGATCGATTTCGGGATTCCAGACCTCATAATCAATTCCATTGAGGACACCGCCAAACTTATGTTGATGCATATGCAGCGTGTGCCCCAACCCGTAGCCAAACTCGCCATAGTGCGCTTCCCAGGCGTGGTGAGGGGAAACCGTGGTGACAAAGTTGGAGTAAATAATTCCCCCCTTCATCAGATTCAGCGCGAACGGATTGAAATTATCCCGCAGGCGATCGTATTCAAAGTAGTAATCGGGTCGGTTCAGCCCTGTTGCCGCTAAAATATCTTGACCCGCAACCCCCTGATGCTTGAAGTTGTGGATGGTGTAGCAAACCCGCTGATGGGCCATGCCGCCATACTGATAAATTTCGTATAGCAATACTGGAACCAGCCCCGTCTGCCAGTCGTGACAGTGCAATATATCAGGACGCTTGTTACTACGAAGCAAGAACTCCAGGGCTGCCTTACTAAAAAAAGCAAAGCGCATCTGATCATCTGAACAGCCGTAGTAGACTCCCCGGTTAAAGAACTCATCCTGCGACTGAGGATCAATAAAGAAACACAGCCGCCCATGCACCCAACCACAGTCCACATGGCAACGAATGGCTGCCCCATACCAGGGAACCATCAAATCCCGGTATGCCTCATGCAAGCCCCAAACATGGTCATACCGCATACAGTCGTACTTGGGCAAAATGATTTCTACGGTGTGACCCCGGATCTCTAGCTCGCGGCTGAGACCATAGACCACATCACCCAAGCCACCTGCTTTGATGACCGGGGCACATTCGGAAGCAATTTGCACAATGTACATGGGACTTATATCTAAATCAAAAATGTTATTGCACGGTTGACAAATGAAGCATTTACACTACCTACCCGATGCAGCAAACTCGCCGAACGAACAGGTACGATTTGCCCCTCGCTAGGCAGAATATTATACTTTACGTTCCGTAACAAGGGGTGGGGCGATCGTTCTGTGAATCAGCAGAGGGATCGATCGAGGAATCATCCCGGTGTACGCTCAGTTGGATGAAAGACTATATCAGAGCTGTAGGATACTCGTCCTCCGGAAATCTGCTGACATCGCCAGGAAAATTTTGCAGATTTCTCATTCATTTTTTTATAGTTCTGCGCCTGAATATGAAGCTTCGTTGAACCTATAGATGGCTCAATTGCAAGAAGCGTTCTAAATAACTCATAGTAATTGGCATGATTTTCACGGTTTGCGAAAGACTGGCAACGCTGGTCAAGTAGTTGTAACCGAGTAGTTCATATCGATTGGTCGAAGTTCATCTGAATTAAAAATTGGACAAGACTCATATTTGAATCGAACCTGATATGCCATTGCCCCCAGTCAATATAGGGTCTATTCAGATTGGAGCAGATCCAGACTTTAGGTCTTTATTAGCTTAATTAGGGAAATTCATCATGGATAATAGCGTTCGTGATAACGGTGCAGTTGAGCATTCAAATCAACAGGCATCTAAACCGATCGTCAGCTTTGGCATACCCGTTCGGAATGGGGAAAAGTTTTTGCCCCGCCTGTTTGAGTCCTTCCTCGCCCAGGACTTTGAAAACTTTGAAGTTGTCATTGGCGATAATCTCTCAGACGATCGAACGGAAGAAATTTGTCGGGAATATGCTCGTCGAGATGCCAGAATCAAATACTTTAGACATCCCAAAAACCTGGGGCAAAGCGGCAACTTTAACCGCGTTTTTGAATTATCTCAAGGAAAATACTTTCGCTGGATTGGTGATGATGACTGGTTAGAGCCAGCATACACTCGCAAATGCGTAGAATTTCTGGATAGCCATCCCAACTTCATGGCAGTCACCACCGAGCAGGATCATGAACTCCCCGATGGAACCCTATACTACCGTGAGTTCAAGGGCAAACGGCTCGATTCCCCTCATACCTATGAGCGGTTCTGCCGCATGGTCTGGTTCATGACAGCGGACTATGGATTTATCGATCCGATCTATACGATGTATCGCCGCGAAGCAATACTGTCAACGAGCGGAATGCGCCTCGTAGCAGCCCAGGATCATGTGCTAGCAGCCGAGCTTTGTTTAGCAGGCCCCTTTGGTCATATTCCAGAATTACTCGCCCATCGCTATAGACCGCAACGCGATGTCGCTGCCTGGGAGAAGACGCATAAGCATTACGAAATGGATAACTCCAACGTTTTAGCCAAAATTAACACTGAAGCGACTTTTGACATGTGGGAGATTATCAATGCTGTGCCCATGCCCGTTTGGCAGAAGTGGCTCTGCGCCTTCGCAATCCTGCGCTATGTTCGTTGTGTCGTCCTGTCCCAGGTTTACGGTCGTTTGAGAGCACGAGTAAGAATGCGGACTCGCCTTCGCCTTGCTTTAGGGAAAGCTTAGTTCACCAGGCTCAAAATTCATTGCTCAAAATCTATTGAGGTTGAATTTTAACTGGCACGAATCGAGGGGGCAGCGGCCAGGGCTTCTGCTCCCTTTTGCATTTGCTCAATTTCCCAATCCGTCCAGGGATGGGCCGATCGACAGTGATGGGCAATCAGTAATCCCCACAGTCCGCTTGCGGTGAGCACCGGCACCACGAGATTAGCTTTAATCTGTAAGCTTTGCAGAAATGCTCGATGGCATTCATGGATGGGTTCCCGGTTCACATCTGCGATCGCCCGGATCCGTCCCGTCAAATATAAGTCCGCGTATTCATCGTTAAAACAGTCATCTGCCCCGGTAGAGCCCAAAATCGAATAACGCCCATCACTCAATGCTTCGTAGGTCACTTGCCCCTTCCAGGGCCGATAGAAGTGATACAACACAATGCGATCGACCTGAAGCGACGTTTGTAACGGGTAAACTGTTTGCCGAACCAGCATATCTTGTTGCAGAGATTCAGTTAGATGGCTAATCACCCGATGTAAACCGGATTGCCTTGAAAGGGATTGTCTGGATGGTAATGCGTTGCCGGACGAATGAGGAGTCAATGGCGAAGTCATCTTTATCGGTAAATTCTACAGAAATAGAATGAAATAGTTCCAAAGAAAAACATTGTTTCTCATTGTATATAGGATTGAGATATATAGGAGTGAGTGGGGAGGGAGCGTGGGCTGCTCTCCAATGAATAATCACTCAATTGGGGGCATGGGACGGCAAGTTAGGCATTGCGTTGACGAATATTGAACTTGATAAATATTGTTCCCATTTCATCCCCCAAGTGAGCCACTCTCGATTCCTCCTTTGGGTGTTTAGCTCCTATTCTTTTGGGCGATCGAATATTCAAATATTTTTTTACTTGGGTAAAGAGGAGTAAAGGATTTGAGCTGGAAGACTGGAGGAATAAAAGCGCGAATCAGATACTGCATTACTGACCCACACAGCCCTAAATCAAGCAAATTTTGCGGATTGAGCCAGACTGTCTTTGTAAAGATAAGTAAGTCTGGGTCAAGTCTTGCCACCCAGACCCAGTTAGTTTGGACAGAATGCAAAATAGGAGGCATGATAGGGGAATCGTGGTTCAGGCATGATTGAGTCTCCAGATTGTCGCTTGAGTTCAAGCAATATCTCTGCAAAAGTTTCCCTGTTGAGTCTTCAGTCAAGCCGCCATCACCCTGCCTCCGATCGCTCGTTCCCAGCCCCTCGGTTTTTCATCTCCCTGTTTCTGCCAGGCTATTCCCCATCGCCCCACTGCCGATCGCCTCATTCCCGTGTGTCGAGTATCGATTATCGATGACCCTGATTTTGGTCAAAGGCAATGAAAGTGAAGAACGTCGCCCTGTCCGAGCAAACGATCGCCAACGAGATTCCAGCATTCTGCCAGAAGTGGAAAATCTGTCAGTTTTCCCTGTTTTGCCCTGCCTTACCCGTCGCCTGGGAAGCAGGGAACAGTGGGGTGAGTCAGTCAGCGGGCAGCAGTATAGGGGTTCTGGTCAACTTTGAACCTGATATTCATCCGACATCTTGCGATCTGGTTCAAATGAGGGATGAATTAACGTCGATCCTGGGGCAAACGGTTTGCTTACTCCCCAAGGAAGCGATCGAGCAAAGCGAAAACTACATTCGCCGCCAGCAAATTCTGGATGCTGCGATCGTGGTTTATGATTCGGGCTGCTGCCATCTCTCTGAACCCCCTGAGCTAACCAATCCCCTTACCGCTGCCGAACAGGAGCAAGCCCTACTGCTGGATGTTCTAATTGCCTGCCAACGCATTCAACGATACACATCAGACATTTGCTGGGAACAGTTTCAAACGTGCGACTGTACGCTCCTGCAAGATGCGACGGTGCGGCAACTGGAGTTAATTGGTGAGGCAATCAAGCAGATTTCCCAAACTACCAAAACCCAGCATCCCGAAATTCCCTGGTCGGTGATTATTGATGTGTGTGACTGTTTGACCTGTGAAGAACATCAAGCAGAGGCGGAGACAATTTGGCAGGCAGTAGAGCAGGGAATTCCCCGGTTAATTCGCTATATTGAGCCGTTGGTGTGGCCAGGAGTGCCCATTCCTCCCAGCAGCGATTATGTATCCAGCTCCCTGATTTCAGAACCTGCTTGAAAAGATTCGATCTCCCAGGTTTCCGTTACTGATTCATCTTCTACAATCTCAGGTTTAGCCGCTGATTCCCTCCCTTGAGCCGTAGTTCGTTCGTCATCGGGTTTTACAGCTTCATCTGTCCACGCTTCAGTCAGAGAATCCCCTGCTTCATCTGGTTCAGTCGCTCTGCTGTCTGGGAAATTACTCTCCGCACCATTCTGCTCAAATGCCTCTACCCGATCGATCGGTTCAATGAGTTCAATGGTTTCAGTCACACTTTCTTCCTCATCTAACTGAGGCACAGCAATCTCTGCGGTGGGTGGATCAGGAGGGGAGGGGGGAAGGGATGGCTCGATCGCAGGTTTTGTATCGATCGCGGCTGTCTCCTCAACAGTTAGAGTCTCTTCAACTGGGAGAGTCTCTTCAACAGGCGGAGTGCCTTCAACAGTCAGCGTCTCTTCAACAGGCGGAGCTTCTTCAACAGGCGGAGTGCCTTCAACAGGGGCAATCTCCTCAACCGGAGGAACATCCGCCATCGGAGCCGATCCTTCAACCGCCGCCGGGGGGGTCATCACCTCCTCGATCGCCGCCTCAGTAGAGACATCCGCCTCAGTCAAGCCAGCCTCCTCTTCATCCGGCACAATCTCTTGAGTCTCAAACTCTGGTTCAGAACTAAACTCAAACTCTGCTTCCGCACTCAGTTCAACGGCATCAAATTGAGCTTCAGGAGCATTAGAGCCATCGGCGATCGATGAGTCTGGAATGCCTTCCACCTCTTCTGTCACCGCCTCTTCCTCAAAATCGTCAGGGATAGCTGCTGCCTCAGTGATTTCAACAGCAGTCACCCCTGGATCTTCGAGACTCTGAGCTGCGGGCGGACGGGCACTGGGAGCCTTCGGTTCAGAAATGAGGGGAGGGAGCAAATGTAAGACGCGAATGCCCGGTAGCGTAAAGTCCCTGGAGATTTGCCCAACGGCATAGGGTTCGGTGGTGGCAAACTGGGCTTCAGTCGTTCCTAAAACGGCCAGGACGCTAATGGGAATTTGCACAAATAAGTTGCAAATCAAAAATGCGATCGCCGCAACCAGCACCCCCAGCCCCCGTGGAGCCGGAGAAAGGTAGGGACTGGGGGAGGCTAACGGCGCAATTTGATACAGTTGCCACAGCACCCATGCCATGACGATCGCCACAACCACTGCCAACCCGCGATTAATTGGGGACTTAAAGCGGTTTAAGATGCGACGCTGATCGTCTGTCAGCCGAGTTGGTTTGAGGACAATCAACGGCAAACTGAAGATGGAAAAGGGACGCTGCCACTGCATCCAAAGAATAGGCAAGATGCCAACACTACCCACGAATAGTAACTCCAACCAAACGGGTAGGAGCGGCTCACCCACCGCCAGACCTACCAGGCAGAGTTCCAGGAAAATCGGCAATGCAGCGATGCCTGCCAGATGAACCCAAAGATATGGATCAGACCAGAACGAGCGCATAGAACTCAACGTGACCGATCGGACAACACTGCCATACTACTACCGCAGTGCAGCCCCCTTGGGAGACAGGATTTGATCTGAAGCAACTAAACATAATTTGTAATAATTTTTTGCAGCTTGATGCGATCGCCGTAATCAGCCGTAAGCTGAATTAACAAGCCTCTCCCTCCAGAATTACCCCAACTCTAGAATGACAGGGGTATGATCGCTAGGCTTCTCCCAACCTCTGGGAACCTTGTCGATCACGCAGTCCACCAGCCGATCGCCCAACTGGGGGGAAATGTAGTGATGGTCAATTCGCCAACCCGCATCCCGGCGAAAAGCAGCCGTCCGATAATCCCACCAGGTAAATTGCCCTGCCTCTGGATGTAGTTGCCGAAATGCATCAACGAGTCCCAGATCTAACACAGTGGTCTGCAACGCCTGCCGTTCTGCGGGGGAAGCCATGATGTGATTTTCTTTGCCTTCAGGCTTGTAAATATCTCGATCGTCCGGTGCAATATTGAAATCGCCGCAGACGACCAATCCCTGATCTTCTAACAGGAGCGACTTTAGGTAATCCCGTAATGTCGCCAACCATCGCAGCTTATACTCATACTTCTCACTGCCCACCGCCGAGCCATTAGGGACATACAGATTCACAATCCGCACATTCCCCAGCACTCCCGTAATCACCCGCTTCTGCTCATCCAAATCGGCGATCGTCTCTGCCAAAGGAGATCCCAACACAGACGTAAATCCCATACTGACCGACTCCAGCGGTTCCCGACTCAGCAAAGCCACCCCGTTATACGACTTCTGACCTGAGATATAGGCTGTATAACCGATCGCCTCCAGATCTGCCTTCGGGAAATCTGCGTCTACCACCTTGGTTTCCTGAACACACAGGACATCCACCGGCTGGTTCTCCAGCCACTCCACCACGTGAGCCAACCGAGAGCGGATCGAATTCACATTCCAGGTCGCAATTTTCATAGAGTCTCAAACATCAAGCGTTGCAAAATTCAGCTCAAAATTAACCATGCTAAAGCCTACCAATCATACCGAATCCCTCTCCTAAAACCGCTAAAACCGACCGAAATTCCCCATCCTCAACTCCAATCGCACTACCTCCGGCTGCCCCCCCAACCTCTCTAAATTTGCAGTATCGTATTCCTGAAGGCTGAAAGGAGACTTCTGAACCAATGCATCGTTGGCGATTCCTGCAACTGTTGGCTGGATGTTTGATCGGACTTTGCCTGAGCCTGCTGATTTATGGCTGTCAGGAGCAGGGCGCAATTCAATTCTCCCCGCAATCTCAAGCCCCTGAGTTGCAGGAAGTGGAAATAGTGCCATCACCCCTACCGCCCGAAACCCAGGCGATCGTTAGCCGCGCGAATCCTCAAACCTTTGTCAATCCGCCTCACGGAGATGTGCGAATTGTCGTGATTAGCGATCTGAACAGTGCCTATGGTTCAACGGAATACGAGCCGGAAGTAGACAAAGGTATTGCCCTGATTCCCTTTTGGAAGCCAGACCTGGTTCTGTGTGGGGGAGATATGATCGCGGGGCAAAAGCTGGATCTCAGCGATGAACAGATCCGCGCCATGTGGGCTGCCTTTGATCAGCACGTCGCCGCTCCCCTTCGCCAGCAAAATATGCCCTTTGGCTTTACGATCGGCAATCACGATGCCTCTGCAGCATTGGGGACAGACGGAAACTTCATCTTCCAGCGCGAACGGGATCTAGCCGTTGAATACTGGCATAATCCAGCTCATGATCCAGGATTACGATTCATCGATCGCTTTGAGTTTCCCTACTACTACACCTTCGAGAGGCGAGGCATTTTCTTCATGGCCTGGGATGGCTCCTCCCACCACATTCCACCCGACAAACTCGCCTGGGTGGAACAAGCCCTATCTAGCGCAGCCGCTCGATCGGCCAGGATGCGAATTTTAGTTAGCCATCTACCGCTCTATGCTGTCGCCACCGGACGGGATTCTGCCTTTGAGGTCATGGAAAATGCCGATGCCCTGCGAGAGCTACTGGAGCGGTATAACGTGCACACCTACATTAGTGGTCATCACCACGCTTACTATCCGGGACACAAGGGTAAGCTACAGTTACTTCACACAGGAATTTTAGGGTCAGGGGCACGTCAACTGATTGCCAGCCAAACTCCTCCCCGCAAGACCATTACTGTCATGGATATTGCTCTGGATACGTCAGCCAGCACTACCTACACCACCTACGATATGCAGACCTTAGAGCCAATTCGGACAGACGAATTACCCCGCTTTCTGACAGGACACAATGGGGTAGTGCTCCGTCGAGATGTGGAACCCGAAGAGCTAACGGCCTCTGAACGTTCAGAGTGTGAAAATCGGTTAAACGCAACCCTCTGCCGTGCCTAGGGGAACGGGATCAGGATACGCTAACGCCCCTGATTTGCGAAGGCCAACATGGGTTCAACCAACAGCGTAATGCCTTGATGCCCAATCACCTTGACCTCCTCCCCAGGCTCAATAGTGACATCTGCTTGACACCGAGCAAACCACCAGCTTCCCTGAAACCGCACTCGCCCAGAATGGTTGGGTCGGATGGTTTCTTCTACAGTGGCTCGTTGATCAGAGGATTTCTGAAAAGTGAACACAATCTACCTCCTTATGCAGAGACAAGATCCTACCAGAGGTACAACAAATCGTTTGATGTATTGAACCTGTATAAAACCGATATAACTAACGTGAGTTTCCTTGCCTTGATCCTACAATGCGATTAGTTTTTGTTCACGAAAGCGAATTACAATTAGTTGCGAATTGTTAACAGGCTTAGAATTAATAGATACTCCCTCTCACTTTTTGATGATGGCTGCTCTAGATAAAGCATGACCTCCAAATCCGATCGTCAAACAGGTATTGAGGAAAGTCTGTCCGGCTCCAAATATGCCGCTACGGTTATGTTATCCGGTGGAAAAGTCTCTTATCCCTGAGGAATTTCAGCAGTTTGAGCAGGTTCTCAATCTCATCTTCATGCTCTACTTAATCAGTCTCAGGATAGATCGCTAGTTGCGACCAGTCATTCGCTACAATAGAAATTAGTAATGAGCTTTTCTGAGGAAAAACTGTTCTTTTTACTTGATCCATTTGATCTTTACAGCAGTATTCGATCGCTCAGTCAGCAAAACATCATTTCAGTACCGTTACTGGATGAACCCTACCGCAAGGTACTTCAACAGGAAGCTGAGCAGTGTATCTATCAGCCCGATATCAAGGTCATTGGAACGGGCGATCGCATTGTCCAGACGGAGTATAGTGCCTGCGAGGTTTTTCCAGATACTTCCCTGTATGTTCAACTCCAAGCAAACTTACAATGCCTGGTGGATGAGGCGATCGGGTTATTCCCGGTCAGTCCTTTTCGCACACCCCTCCGTTTCAACTCGATCGTGCTGCAACGCTATGAACTGGGGCAACTGGGGATTACACCTCACCGCGATAGTCTTAGAGCCGTTAATCTGATTTGTATTATCAACATTAGCGGCCAGGCCGATCTTTATCACTGCGCCGATCGCCAGGGAACCCACTCCGTGCAGATTGATACTACGCCAGGTCATCTAGTTTTAATGCAAGCACCCGGATTCAGGAGAATGAATGGTGCAGCTACGAATTCACTCACTCTAGAATCACCAGAATCACCAGAACCAGAATTTATTGAGGCATCCGATCGCCCGTTTCACTATGTTACAAATGTGCGATCGACTCGTTACAGCCTGGGGTTGCGTCAATATATCGATCGATAGTTTCGGATGGTGGATGAAACCATCTGTGGAGTTTTCTGCTTTGCGGACTGGGCGGGCAAGATGCCCACCCCACAAGAAGATAAAGCAATCTGTGGAGTTTTCTGCTTTGCGGACTGGGCGGGCAAGATGCCCACCCCACAAGAATTTGGCTGAAGGTGACGATCGAAGTTCATTACAAACCGTACCATTCCTGTCGCCACTGTTCCATCTGTGCGATTTCCTGTTCCTGGGCATCAATAATTGCCTGAGCTAATTCTCGAATTTCTGGACGATCGCTATTTTCCAGGGCTTCCTGCGCCATCTCTACTGCACCCACATGATGGGGAATCATCGCGTTAATAAAGCGTAAATCAAATTCAGCATCGGCTTCCCCCAGGTCTCCTGACATCATCATCGCCTGACGCATTTCCTCCGTCATTGGCATCGTATGTCCCATTGCTTCGTGATACATAACGGGCGTTCCCCCTGCATCGGGATACCATGCCTGCCGCCATTCCTGAAGCTGCTGAATCTCTTGCTCCTGGGCAGTAATGATCTCCTGAGATAAAGTCTGGATTTCAGGGCGATCGCTCTTATCCAGAGCCTCCTCTGCCATTTCCACTGCCCCTTGATGGTGGGGAATCATGGCATCAATAAACCGCAGGTCAAACAGTTCATCCTGAGGGCCAAGACTCATGTGCATATCGCCATGATCCATTTCCTCCGACAGAGGCATTTCTGAGCCATGATTTGAACCATGTCCACCCCCATGTCCGGCTGCCACCTCAGAATCCGTAGCCTCAGAGGAAGATGGCTCATTACCCGTTGAAGCACCTGTGCAAGCCACCAATCCCAGGGACAGGACGATCAAACTACTACTAAGGGTCAACTGAGTCAAAAGATTCCTATTCATGGGGTTATTCATTTACTCTGCAAAATCACTATGTCTGCCTCTGTTTTAAAGTCTCCAGTCGAGGGGAAAGTCAAGGGGGTGGAGGTGGGGATTGTTCTTGAGAGGCGATGCGGTGAACCGGGTTCTGATGTTCGTTCAGAATTTGATCGAGTTGAAAGGTTTGATTGCCATGAAGCTTCCAGAGGGCAATGGACTGATCTTGGCTGGCGGAGGCGATCGTCTGTCCATCGGGACTAAAGGCAATATCAAGTACTCGATCGCGGTGATGGTTGAGGGTTTGGAGCAGTTGACCGTCTGTAATGCGCCAGAGTTTGATAGTGCCATCCTGACCTGCTGAAGCGATTGTTTGATCATCAGGACTAAAGGCAATTGCCAATACCGCTCCCTGTCCAGTTTCCAGGGTTTGGATGAGTTGAGGATCCGTTTCAGCCTTCAGGTGCCAAAGTTTGACGCTGCCATCCTGACTGGCAGAAGCGATCGTTTGATCATCAGAACTGAAGGCAACTCGCCAAACTGTGGTGGCATGATCCAGGGTGTGTTGGGCGATTCCGGTTGAGTCCCAAAGCCGGACGGTGCGATCGGCGCTGGCAGAAGCAATCCAGTCTCCCTGAGGATGAACGGCAACATCCAAAATTGTGTCTGTATGACCATTGAAAGTTCTTAAGAGTGTGCCATCGATCGCCCAGTGTTGAACCACGCGACCCCCAGCCGCAAGGAATCCCTGTCCTGAAGGATGAAAAACTACCGCATTGACAGTACTCTCTTGCTGGAGGCGATCGAATTCTGTAATGCCACGGATTTGTTGTAGCGCAGACTCTACCTGTGGTTGAAGCTCAGGGGCAATTTGATGGGTGCGGCTCAACTCTTGCAGGCGTTGTTCCGCCCAGATGGCGTTCATTAACGTATCCAAATTGGGCGAGGACGCTGTCGCCAGTTCCACCGTCTGAGTCATGGCCCGTACTTCATTGGCAATGGCTCTTCGATACTGAGAGAGCGTAGATAGCCACAGCCACAGAAAAAAGCCAAACTTGAGGGTGACTCCCACCAGCAGCAGGGAAAGAATTGTGTTGGCTTGTCGTTGTTGCTTGAGGCGACGCTGTTCACTAGCTAACCGTCCTGCCATTTCCTTAGCGCGGGCTGCCTCCAGGGTACGCTCCATTTCCTGACGATCGAAGGTTTGGCTGGCTGCTAAAAATTGGTAGTCCACCTCGCTGAGGCTTTTTCCCTGTAACCAGTGCTGGGCATCCTTGAGGGCTTGTCCCCTGAGTAGGCGAGACTCATCCTGGCGATCGGAGATCAGCCATGCCTCCAGGGATTGGGAATAGGGACGAAGGGCGGCTAGCTGTTGGTTCACCCAGTTCAGGTTGAAGACTGCCTGGTAAATCGGATTTTTTACCCGTAGTCGATCGCCCTGCTTCACCACCAATCCAGACAGCAACAGTTCAATGTGCTCTCGGCTATCATCTACCCTCACCGGATGATTATTAAGAATCTGTTGGTAAATGCCTAGAATTTTGCCCGCTCGCTGTTCATTGCGTAAGAGGCGATCGCGGATGGTTCGCAAGTGTTCTGGTTCATCCTGGGACTCCCACTGATGGATAATGTGGGTTTGCACCAAATTTTCTACCCAGAACGAAATGGTTCCAGGCGGAATGATCAAGACTTCATCCGATCGCTCCTGGCTGATCTGCATTACCATCTGGCAGAGCTTCTGGGTTAAAAAGGGCTGTCCGTTGGTCCAGTGCAGAATTGCCTTCAGCACATCCTGCGGATTTCCCTGGTGTAGTTGGAGTCCTGCGGCGAGTGGCTGGGCTTCGTGCAGTTGGAATCCTGCTAAATGAATCGCTCGACCAATATTAAAGGGAGTCCGGTTGCGGTCTTGAATCAGATCCGAAGGAGTGGCCGCGCCAAAGATGGCAAAGGTGATTCGCTGGTAAATCGGGTTGATGGCCCGCTGGTTATAGCAGTAGCGAATCAGGGCAAAAAAGTCATCAACGGAAAAGCCCAGGCTCAGAATGCTATCAATTTCATCCACAAAGACAAACAGCCGATCGTCTGGCCAGCGGTGCAGTAGCTCCAAAATTAACCGATTCAGCCGTTGCAGCAGGGAAACTTCCTCATGCTCTTGCCACCAGGCTTTCAAGCTAAAGGCTTCCATCAGCCCAAACCCTGACCATAGCTCTGCGGCAATGCCCTTATACCACTGAGTTGGAGTCACCTGCTCACTGCCCACATTGGTCATGTCGATCGCCATACAGCGAAACCCTTCTTGCTCCAGACGATTCTTAGTGCGTACCAGCAGTGAAGATTTGCCCATCTGCCGCGAATTGAGGACATAGCAAAATTCCCCTTGCTTTAAGGCATCGTATAAGCTGCGATCGGCTTGTCGCTCTACATAGCTGGGGGCATTGCTGGTAAGGGTTCCTCCGACGTGGTAACGGTAGTGGGGCATGGGATGGGGAGTGGGGAGTGGGGAAGTGGGGAGTAGGGAAGTGGGGAGTTATGCTTTATGCAGACTGGTGTTCTTAGAAGTGCAAACTTAATAATCTAGAATTCTATTCTTGTGGGGTGGGCATCTTGCCCGCCCAGTCAGCGAGGTAAAACGTTTCACAGGTTATTTAATCCATGATCCTTAGCTTACCCTTTACGGGCTTCAGCGATCGGCATGGGTTTAACCGTCTTTTGTAATTTTGGTTGAAGGTACGGTAAAGCTATGGCGGATGGCGTTCAATACACAATTGCTGGATGATTCGCTCGCCAAACGTCGCTAGCAGGATGAGCAGATGTGTCAACACATCCTGGTTCGGTTGCTGCAATGGTTAGATGACCAGGGATGGCAGTATGGCATCGATCGAGCTTACATTTTTGGTTCCTTGAGTCAAGATCTCGATCGCTTTCTACAATCTTTCAAACAATCTCACCCACTCACCCCACTCCCTCACTCCCTCACTCCTCACTCCTCACTCCTCACTCCCTCACTCCCCTCCGTCCCTCCTGAGAAAGAATAATCAAAGTTGAAATCGTACAGACTGCCAGAATCACCAGCGATGCAGCGGCCGCCTGAGAGAAAGCGGCATCTTCAGCCGTCGCTAACCACACCTGAATTGCCAGCGTCCGAAATCCGATCGGAGCCAGCAGCAGGGTTGCGGGTAATTCCTTAATTGCAGTGAGGAAAATCAGCATCGCGCCGCTAATCATTCCGGGTCGCACGAGGGGAACCACCACATCCCGAACTGCTTGCCAGGGCGTTCTGCCCAGGCAGCGAGCCGATTCTTCTAACGTTGGGCTAACCTGCAACAGGGAATTGCGGATCATGCCTACTGCCTGCGGTAAAAACAGGATTAGGTAGGCAAAGATCAACATCGGCAGCTTCTGGTAGATGAAGGGTAAATAATTGGCTCCAAAAAAGACCAGGGATAGAGCGACAACGATTCCTGGCATGCCAAATCCCAGATAGGAAGACACCTCTAGAGAACTGCTGAAGCGGCTAGGAAACCGGACGGCCAAAATGGCGATCGGCAAAGCAAACAGCACAGAAGCGATCGCAGCTAAACTTGCTGCATAAACGGAATTAAAGGCATAGGTGAGCATTCCTGAAAACGGAGATAGCCCCGCCCCACCCAAGACGACTCCCCGATAAAGCCAGAAGCCAATCACTCCCACGGGCAACACCAGGGTCATCAAAGCGACCAGCGTACAAAACCCGATCGCCAACCCTTTCCACTTGCCCAGGGGGATAAGCCGTTGCTTTTGCTGAGAACCCGATCCTCGACTGTAATACTTAGCCTGAGTTCGAGCACGGTGCTCCAAAATCAAAATCACCAGAATCAGCAGCACTAGCATTAACGACAAAGCGGCTGCCAGGTGACGGTTAAAGCTGGCTCGATACTGCAAAAAAATCGCCCAGGTGAACGAGTCAAACCGCATCAATGCGGGCGTACCAAAATCTTGCAGGGTATAGAGGGCGACTAATAATCCTCCTGCGGCGATCGCCGGACGCAGATGGGGTAAAGTGACCCGAAAAAAAGTAGAAACAGGACTATGCCCCAAACTGCGCGAAGCTTCCTCTAAGGCAGGATCCATGCCTTGCAGGGCACTCCGGACGCTGAGTAATAAGTAGGGATAGGTGAACAGCGTAATGGCCAGGGTTGCCCCAACCCAACCGTGAATGGAGGGGAGTTGGGTGACCCCAAGGGGGCGAAGCCAAAGCTGCAAAATGCTCCCCCTTGGGCCGAAGGCTGCTAAAAGAGCAAAACTCCCCACATAGGTTGGAATTGCTAAAGGTAACGTGGTGGCGATCGTCCAAAACCGTCGCCAGGGTAAATCAGTTCGGACGGTTAAAAACGCCAGGGGAATAGCAATTAACGCTGATAGAGTGGTGGTGGCCAGGGCAAGACCAATACTATTCAGCGCAATTTCCGCTGTGCGCGGACGAGTGATGTATCGCCACAGGTCTTCCAGTCCTACCCCTGCCGTTCGAATTACCAGGTATGTCAATGGCAACAAAATCAGAATTGCTGCGAAGATACCGATCAACTGCAACATCCAGGGAGGGCGCACTTGGGGACGACTCCGGCTTTGTAGCCAACGCGATGATGCCGATCCAGGGGAAGTATTTTCAGCCACTAAAATCGTCCAAACATACTAAACAGGGAGGTGAACGGCGCGGAGGAGATACGATGAAGAGCGAACCAATTTATTAACCTACAAAACGCCCGCTTGTTCAAGTAGTTGCAGAGTTCCTTCTAGATCTGCCAGGTCGCTGAGGTCAATGCGCGGGGGATTGATCTCGTCGATCGGCAGCTGATCTTCGGGGGGTTCAATACCCACCACCAGAGGATACTCTTTGGTTTCCTGCGCGAAAAATTCCTGACCTTCCGGCGTGAGCAGATAGCGGACGAAGGCTTCCACCTCTTCCTGCTGATCAGTGGTGTTAATGATGGCCACCCCTGCGACGTTGATCATGGAACCCGCATCGTTGCGAGTGTAGTGCTGCGCCACAGGGAAGTTGGGATCTTCCGCCAGGAAGCGATAGAGGTAGTAATTGTTGGTTAAACCCAGATCAATCTCGCCGCGTCCCAGGGCTTCTACAATCGCCGTGTTGTTGTTGTAAACCACTGCCCCGTTATCCCGCATGGCTTCAAGCCACTCCAGAGCGCGATCGTCTCCTTCCGTTAAACGTAATGCTGTCACAAAGGACTGGAAGGAACCATTCGTGGGGGCCCAGGCCACCCGCCCCTGCCATTGGGGTTCCGTCAGTTCCCAGATGGAGTTGGG
This sequence comes from Egbenema bharatensis FJBBOT/2019, assembly GCF_048077055.1. Lineage (NCBI taxonomy): Bacteria > Bacillati > Cyanobacteriota > Cyanophyceae > Oculatellales > Oculatellaceae > Egbenema > Egbenema bharatensis. The sequence continues at coordinate 3,653,247 of NZ_CP182236.1, forward strand.
CAGTTCCGATGCCTCAACTAAATCGGTGTTGTAGTTGATCACCCGACTGCGGCCGAAATTCCAACCCACTGACCATCTGGAGAACGAAATCGCTCATCGACCAGAGCTAATAGATCTTCGGGAATATCGGCGGTACGGCCTTCCCGCGCCAAAGCTCCCAATGCTCCAGCATCCTGACCAAAAAACAAATCCGCAGGGCTGTTCCGGCCTTCCTCCAGAATGGTGGCCGCCAGTTCAGCGGTGTCTCCATAACGGACTTCGATCTCAATTCCCAGATCCTGTTCTGCCTGTTCAATCAGAGGCCCAATCAGGGCTTCATTTCGACCAGAGTAAATGGTGATCGTTTGGGCCAGGGCCTCACCGACTAACCCAATTCCCCAGGTCGTGAGCAGGGCAACTGCACCGATCGAAATTCGAGCAAGGTTGAACATCGCCAAGGTCAAGCTCCTTTTAGTTGAGAGTAGTTTGCAATTTCAAGGACAATATATAGCATTAACGCTAGTCACAAAACAAGAATTATTCTCAACTATTTTGGCGATCGGCACAGGCAACTGAGCTAAATGCCAGAGTTTCTGGCAAGCTATGTAGAATTCAGGGAGCTGTGAACGCCTGATCAGATCAGGATTTGACTGAATTGTCAACAGGGCAAGTATTTTGTTTGGTAATGACCAGAATCCCAATTGGCAAGATTGCCCAATGCGTATAGGATGGTCAAATAAGAATGGATCTACAATCCTAAAGGAATAAGCAGAAATCAGAATCTTTGGAGATAGTGTGCAACGTCGATTAGTCCGACCTACCGCAATGAAGTTTCCCAAGCGATCGCAAGAACGTACTAAGCCCAGCCTGACCAGAGCCGAATTGCAATCGCTAGACCGAGAAACCCTCGTCGATCTGGTTTTGCAGCAGCAAGTCCCGCAGCAGCAAGATGAGCTGAATTCGGTCGTTCAACCATCGCCCCACTCTTCCACTGCCCTTTCTCCCCAGCCCAGTGATTCTGTAGCTGATTCTGATCGATCGCCTCAGCCTGTCCCTTCAAAGTTATTCAACGCTGCAAAACCGAACGATTCAAAATCCTCTGTTTCATTGCTGGCCCTGATCGGAGCCTTGATTTTGCATGGATTGGTGTTGCTCTTTCCAATCGCCTCTCCTACGCCTGAGGTGGAAGCCGAAGCCGACGAGGAACTGATCATTCCGATGGCGGAGTTACCCCTGCGATCGCCTGAACCCCTGCCCCAGACCCCTGAGCCACCCGCCGCCGATCTCCCTCCAGAACCACCTCCACCGCAGCCCCAACCTCAACCCGAACCGCCGATCGTCGTAGTGCAACCGCCCCTGGAACCGGAACCGTCCCCACCCGCGCCTTCCCCCACTCCAGCTCCTTCCCCCTCCCCAGAACCGCAAGCCCAGGAGCCAGAGCCAGAAGAGCCAGAAGTACCGGAAGCACCCGAAGAACCGGAAACCACTACACCTTCTGATATTGCTGGCGTACCCTTAGGAGCAGCCTGGCAGGTGCTAGAACAACCCGTTACCCAGGGAGTTAATGATGCGGCATGGTATTCTGGCTCCGATGGACAAATGCGGGAAGGAATATTGGGACTGGTGGAAGTGCCGGAGTCCAACTTCGCTGAGTTTTTTGCAGGCTATCAACAGCAGTTAATCGATGCAGGGTTCACGATTCGGCCGGAAGGGGCGCATCGGGGAACGTCGATTTATCGCTTAACCTCTCCAGCGGTTGAGGGAAGGTTGTATATGACGTTGGAACCCCTGGAAGAGAACGACAGTATTCTGCTGGGAATTTGGAATCAATACCCCTGGTAGTTTTCATTGCAGACTCTTTTCACCGGGTTTGTTGGGATATAGCCCATGATGCAGGTGCAGGTGGTAACTCATAGCTTTGGCGATCGGGTGATTCTGAATCAAATTACCCTTACCCTGTCCGAGCAGCGGATTGGCATTGTCGGCAGTAATGGTTCTGGTAAAAGTACCTTTGCGCGGTTGCTGAATGGATTATTAATTCCTGATCAGGGTAATGTCTGGGTTGATCATCTGAATACGCGCCACCATACCAAAGCCGTTCGGCGTAAAGTCGGATTTGTGTTCCAGAATCCAGACAATCAGATTGTCTTTCCGATCGTAGAGGAAGATCTGGCCTTTGGTTTAAAAAATCTCAAACTGAGTCAGAGAGAAATCACCGATCGAATTCACACTATCCTTCAGCGGTATGATCTGGAGCATCTGCGCCATCAACCAACCCATCTCCTTAGCGGGGGAGAAAAACAACTGCTGGCGATCGCTTCAGTGTTGGTGATGTATCCGCAGTACATTATTTTTGATGAACCCACAACGTTACTCGATCTACGCAACCGCAATCGAATTCAGCGCACCCTCTGGCAGCTTGAACAGTCGATTATTGTGGTTTCCCATGATTTAGAGTTACTGAAAGACTTCGATCGCGTCATTGTGTTTGAAGCCGGAAAAGTGGTGATGGATGATCACCCTGCGATCGCGCTCCCCTACTATGTCCAACTCATGTCCTGAACCCCTATGAAGTCAGCCGCAACTCCCATGAGGTGGACATTGTGAGGGAACTGAAACAATTGCTACAATGGGCAGCAATTGGTGTGATGCAGCGACCTGAAATGCCCACTGCTACTCAACTAGCAAGTTTGTATCGTATTGGTTATCAACTGACGTTTACGATGCTTCAACCAATACATTTAATTTGCATTGATGCGCGAACTCAAAATCTGTATGTTCTCGCCGGATACGATGAGGAGATTGAGTTTCAAATTTTGCCCAATGGGGAGTTGTCCGATGAGTCAAACTAATTATGACGCAATGTCTGATGCGGAATTGAAGCAGTACTTTCTGAAGCATCGTGGCGATCAAGCTGCGTTTCAAGCTTATCTAGACAGAATTAATCAGCGTCCACGCAGGATTATTGCTCGTCCGGATGAGCCTGATTTTGATGAGAAGGTGCAAGCCGCAATTCGACAAAAGCTAGAAGCGATCAGAAGCAGCAACATACAGAGGACTAACATGAGGGTTGAGGGAGCCAGCGATAACAGGGATGACTAAAAAGGGATTTCGTGAAAGCCTGAAAGGTTACAGGAATGCGCTGTTGAAATGAAAGGCTTGAGCAACTGACTTCCCTCCTCGAATAAGAACTGCGATCGGTAATATCGAATATTGCCATTAAACTTTCATGACTCTTGGACTCTATATTCACCGCCGATCCCTAATTCATCGCCTTGCTGCCAGCACTAAACTCTTAATGTTGGCTGCAATGGGGATCTGGGTAGCTCTCATTCCTGATCTCCTGGGATTTGTTCCGCCCTTAACGATCGCAGGTTTGGGGTGTGTCCTATCCCGGTTACCCCTCCGTCCGCTTTGGGAGCAAATCCATCCCGTCTTCTGGCTGTTTGCAGGCATTCTGCTGATCTATGGCATTTCTGGAGATTGGACGACTGGAGCGATCGCCGTTCTGCGATTTTTGGTTCTAATCCTCTTTGCCAGCCTCATTACCCTCACCACCCGCGTGTCCGACATGGTGGAAGCGATCGAGCAAGCCCTCCAACCGTTCCAAAGATTCGGAATTCATCCGGGTAAAATTAGCCTGATGATTGCCCTGGCTCTTCGCTTAATTCCCGTTCTGCTGGATCAGGTGCGCCAAATTCAGGAAGCCCAGCAGGCTCGCGGCATCGATCGCCCGATTCTGGCTCTACTGGTTCCCCTATTCATTAAAACCTTGCGAATGGCCGATGAGTTAAGTGATGCGATCGAGGCAAGAGGATTTGAAGAATGATCGCCTACAATAAAACCATATCGTGTACGAAAATTTGATCTTCAGATCCTCTGAACTTATGGCAACTCCACATAGTGAAACCAGTAAAGTCGGGAAGCGTGGAACATTGGTTATTCCTGCCAAGTTACGGAGTCGGTTTGGGTTGAAGGAAGGATCACTGGTGATTGCAGAAGAGACACCAGAGGGCATTTTGCTGCGTCCGGCGATTGCTGTGCCCACCACGGAGCTAACTCAGGAACAGGTAGAAGAACTTTTGCTGGAAGGGATTAATAGTGGTGAATCGACGGATATGACTGAAGCGGACTGGAATAATCTGCGGCAGGTTGTGCAAACCGTTAGACAGGCTCAGTAGGTTGACCCGTGCCCAGAGTTAAGAGAACTGCTAAGGCAAAGCAGGATCTGCTAAAGCATGTTCTGTATCTTGCCCAAATTAATCCTGATATTGCGGAACGGTTTATTGAAGCCTCGGAGATGGCATTTGAAAAGCTGGCTCAGATGCCAAGGAAGGGGCAACGCCAGGAGTTCAAGTCTCCTAAATTGGTAGAGGTTCGCCGCTGGTTCATTCCTGGTTTTGACAAGTACCTGATTTTTTACCGCCCGATTACAGGCGGAATTGAGATTCTGCGAGTTTTACATGGAGTGCAGAACGTTAATACCATCATGGATGATGAAGGCTCCTGAGATCGCTTAATTCTGGATCTGAGCCACGGCGCGAAGTTTGGAGTAGAAGTCCGATGATTCTGGGGTGGGCGTAAATTGATGGATCGGTTCCCGATGGTGCGATCGCGCGACTCCAATTTCCAAAATGCCTAATTCAATGGAGGTGGCAGGCTTGAAGGTTTGAACCGGAGAACCCTTAGGTAACGTCAGCGCATCCTGGTCAGATTCACTATCTAACCCGTCATGCTCTTGACCTTCGATCGGTTGACCTTCAACATTTCCTGCAACACTGGTCAACTCAACCGGGTCAGAAGGCTCAGACACTGCTGGGGGTGCGGATGATTCGACTTCAGCAGACTGAGCTGGTGAGAACGCTGAGGTGGCAGGTGATTCGGCACGGGGTTCTTCAGCCGGACTGGTGGAAGAATGTAAATAATTGGGCTGAGGGGAAGACCCTGGCACAGGTGCAGGAGCATTAACGGGATAAAATGGCTGCGATCGAACCGAATTCAGGGCGGGTGAACGTCTGCCGTAGGTGGAAGTGGGAAAGCGACCGCAGACAATCCGTTCAAACTCGTGGTTGAAGCGATAGAGCGATCGACCTCTCCGCTTCCACAGATTCAAAATTTGCTCCACCGAAAAAGCTTTATAGCGTCCCTGGTAGAGGGCTTCAATCACCGCCAGTCGAAGCCATTGAGTTGGGTATTGGTGCAACCAGGAATTGACTAGCCGCTCTACTGTAGACCCGCCCAGATCAAAACTGTAGCGCGTCAGTAAATCCGTTACATCAATTGCCGCAGCATCCTTTGCCAGTTCGTTCATGGTTTTGGCAAATTAGGAGTTCATAATTCTAATGTAATCCTGCTATGCCATAGATGATCTACCTTTTGACAGAAAAAGGTCAAAAGTTTGAAAAGGTACTGCTTCCCTTCGTTATAATTTGCTGCCCGCTAATTGGCAAAAACTAATCTCCTGGGGTTCGGACTCCTCCCGACACCGTACCATTTAACCCAGAAAATCGACCTGGATCACCCGTCCAGTTAAAGTCATTCAAGCGGAAGTTTACTGCGCCAGCATCCCGGCTGGGACTGTAGCTCAAATTAATCGAGTAGGTACGCCTACTGTATTCCAGTGTAAAGGTGGTATCCGTATTGTTCACTCGATTCGCCTGACTTTCTAAGTAAATATTGGAACGAACTCCCAGACGGAAGGGGCCATAGATCTGCTGAACCAGACCCACCGACAACACCTGAATATCATTCACCCGATCGAAGTTGAACGGGGTTTCGCCACCCACCGCATTATAGGAGTAGGCGAGGTTAATCCCGGTGTAATCAAAAAATGGTCTGGAGAAGTTGCCGAACTGACCGAAAGTCCTACTGTTCCCGTCAAGACGGACTGAGTATCCCCATTTCCGTAAGCACTGACCGTTCCGCGTAGCCCCAGATTCAGCCGCAAAAATGGCACCACTGGGTTCGGCGTATAGCGTAGTCCCTGATCGGGTGTGGGCGGGAGTCCGGGCTGTGACCATAGCAGGAACGAACGATTCAGGGCAGCACTCGCCTGATACCGCGCCAGGCTAATCCGGTTGTTGGGCCGAATCCCAGTGACCGGATCCGGATCCGGCAATAACTCCCTCAAGCTGGCAGCGTCATCTGGATCAGCATCGACTCCAAACGCTCGTGCCACGTTGATATCTGAATTAATGGCTTGAATCCCACCCTGATAGCTCAAGGTAATGCCAGTATCTCCTAAGGGCACCACTGGGGAAGTCACCACAAAGCCAACGCTCGACTGAACATTCTGGAAGCCCAGGGAACCGTTGAATAACCGATCGCGGTAGCTATACTCCAGGGCAAGGTTATGGTTGAACAAACTCTGGTTCGCCCGCACACTGGCACGATAGGTATCACCAAAGTTATCCGCTCCAAAATCCAGCGAGGTAAAGGTGACGTTGGCATCAAAAGAGGTTCCACGACGGGGAGTAGCATCCAGTCGCACAATTAACCCATAGGATGAGGGATCAAAAAATCCTTCTTCATCGATCGCCCGTTGCACCAAAATTTGCGGAGTCAGGGTCAGCAAAGCGATGGGGCCAATATCATACTGAAACGATCGCTCAATAAACAGCCCGCCTCGATCGCGTTCATCAAACCCAACCGTCAACAATCCTGAATCCCGCTGGCGGTTGTCAATCACCAATCGCTCCCGGAACAGCGGCAAGTTAAGCCCCTGATCAAATACGAGCCGAGGATTACGGGCCGAATTTCCGTTTGAAATGGGGAAATCGGTCGCACCGTAACAAACCTCGATCGCAGCTCTAATTCTGGGGGCGAAAACGGATCGTTGGTAATCCGGACATTGGTGGCTTCCCACTCATCCCCCTCAAAGCGAATTTCGTCTGCCTCGTAGCGCAATCGAGAAATTTCACCCTCCGGGGCCGGCAAACCAGAGATTTGGTTCGGTGTATCCACCCCAAAAATAATGCCCCCCGGACTACCAAAGACTCGCAACGGTTGCTCACTGGCAAGGCGATCGCCCAGGGGACGGGTCACATCTCGATCGGCACTAATATCGGTGGGCAGACCCGTGGGGGCTGTATCCTGGCCAGTTCCGGTAAGAACAATTCTCCCCTGGCTTGCTGAACACTCCCCTGATCCAGCGTCAGGTTATAGGTAATACGCTCACCTCGCAAAACCTGGGCACCTCGAATCAAGGCTGCATCTCCATCCGCAACGGCAATTCGGTTGGGAATATTCACCTGCAAGCGATCGGAAAGCAAAACGGCCCCCTGGAACCGCAATTCCACATTGCCCTCTGCCAAAAAGACCTGCCGCACCTCATCGTATTCCTGGCGATCGGCAGTCAGTTCAATAATATTTTGAGTGGCGGGTTGAACGGGGGGCAATTGTCCATCGGGTACTGCATCCGGAGCTTCTTCAACCTCCGGACTTTCCTGCCCAGGAATAATTAAAATCTCTCCCGCAGGCGGCACCGGCACGGGTGGTAAGGGCGGTAAAGGTGGAATTTCTCCCTCAGGGACAGGACGCTCCCCCTCAGGAATGGGCGGCAATCCTCCCGGCAGTTGAGCAATAAACACCCACTCATGGTTCCAATCATAGGTGAGTTCAGGAACCTGTGTCGCTGGAATAGTAGACGCAGAAATGGGGCCAAAAACAGGAGCGATCGGCGGTAGCTCAACCCATAAAGGTAAGGATGAAGAGTTAGCATTTCCGCCCAGCTCAATCCCTCTAGAATTCACTGGAGATGTACTGCTCACCGAGCCAGCCCGATGAACAGCCTCAGTTATTTCAATCGTTTCAGCAGGGTCTTCATGATTCTCACGCGCAGCATTCCCTGAGCCAGCATTCCCTGAGCCAGCATTCCCTGAATCAGCATCCACTGTTGAAGGTGATTCCACTTCAACCTCCAGAACAGTTGCCCCAGACGGAGCAGGTTCAGGAAGCACTAAGTCGATGACGGGTTCAGTGATCGAACCATCGACCGAACCATTGATCAAATCACTAGCAGAACGACTGACCGTAGAAGGAACATGATTAGCCTCCGCAGATACATGAGATGTCGGCAGAGTAGACGATTCCTCGATCGCTTGAGTTGCTGGGTCTGAATTCCCAGTTTCCTGAGCATTGAAATTCTGGATGCTGAAATCCTGGGCGTTAAAATCCTGAACGCTGATTTCTAGAACATTCGTTTCCTGAACGTCAACGATCGCAGGTGGGGGAGGCGGCGAAACCGGATAGGGCATACTCTAACACACAATAAAAATAGACGGTTCGCCCAAAAAGCAGGACTGAAGCCGCCCTCGTAGAAGGAGTAAAACTTGGAATTCGGGTGTAGGGAGCCTGAAAGTAAATGCTGGAATAAAACTCCAAGACACCGATTCAGTCATTTTGTTCCCTACCCCAACTTCCAATCCCTAATACCGAATCGGTGCAGCTAATCTACAGTGCGATCGGTATATTACCTTATCAAAGTTGGTCTTATCAAAGTTGGTTGGGAAAACTATTCGAGATCCCGCCGCTTCGGATTACGAGCTGGGTCATTCGACAGGAATCCAAAGACAAACAATCCAACAAAGAAAGCAACAACGAGATAAACCACAATCTTAAGCGTCAGCATCGGGAAAACCTCCGGCAGCGAGTTTTCACATATAGATAAGCTTTATTATCTTAATCGAAAGCCTGCACCCTTTTGGAGTGGAGAGTTTTAAAAAGGTGGAAGGCAGGAGAAGGAGACAGGAGAGAGGCGAAAGTTAAGGATCGTGAATTGAATAACTTGCCAATCATTCTGCCTTGCTGACTGGGCGGGCAAGATGCCCACCCCACAAGAAGTTCAGGTTATTTAATTTGCATTCCTAAGAGACAGAAGGCGGAAGGCGGAAGGCGAGTGGAAGGTAGAGTTCATGCTTGCAGGTAGGATGCCTGCGCTACGGCATAATTTCCTGACTCCTCCCCCTCACTCCTCACTCCTCACTCCTCTCCCTCACTCCTCACTCCACAACTCCCCGTCTCACAACCATACTCCGATCGATAGATCGAGGAACGCTTGCCAAACAGGGTGTAACGGTTATCGCGGATTTGCTCGTAGGTGCGATCGCCCAGCCACTTGACTCCTGGGAAGGCGCGGTAAGCCTCCACAAAAATCGCTCCCATTGGTAATAGTCTGCCGATTTCTTCTGCGGCATCACTGCCCTGCCAGCGACGATCGGGTTGATTCGCATCAATTAAAATCATGCCCATTTCACAGTCTGCTGCCGTAATGTTGAACCGATCGAGGGTCGGTTGATCCTGCATCGGCGTATAGAAAAATTGTTGGCCGCGATCGAGGGTTTCTAAAAGTTTGACAAGGTTGACGCAAAGATTACAGTTTCCGTCATAAATCACATGATATTTCTGACTGGTCGCCATCGTTTTCAACAAATCCTTTGGTTCGATCGCATCAAGTTTTTATCGCACTCAACTCCATTAAAGCGTCTGAACATTTAAAGCGTCTGAACATTCATAGTGTCTGCCACGGTCAATCGTTGGAGGGCAGAATGAGTCCAAACCTTACCGAGACTCAGCGTTCCCCTCCCCTTCTTTAGCTTGACCCTGATCCCTTCTCTCCTCAAGCGCAGCAAATCAGAGAGAAATGATTAAGATTTTTTTCTCTAAAAAAAGATAAATTTTTCTTAACCGCAGCATTAACGTATTCTTCACCATTAAGCAGTAGGATGCTTCCGACACGTTGAAATCACGGTAGCCTCCGATCGGCTGCAATGCTTACACTCGTGTTAAAAGTCCGTTCAACAAGTAGGATGTTAGAGTAGCTGGATGCCAGAACATCCAGAAGGACGTTTGGTTTCCAAGAGGTTGCTTAAAAGTGCTGAATGCTACCCCGATCGCGCTCTTACCCCCTAACCCTGGTGGGGAATTGACCAAAGCTCTCCCCAATTATGAGGACTTAGGGATACGAATACAGCACGTTTGTTACTTTTCAAACAGCCTCTAAACATGACAATGCTGAACCATACCTGCCCCCTTCCATCACTCCGTAAGTAGGTGGATGAGTGCAGGCTACAGTAATGCTGATTCAGGTGTTTATGTTGAGAATTGGTATTCTTTGATCCACAAGAACTTATCGTCGTAGCCCCCGCTAATCAGGTTTATTTCAAGGTCTAACTGCACTGTATCGAAGTGGTAAATGAAAGTTGTACCCCTGCTGACTAAATCATGACTAATCCTTCTACTCAATCTAATTCTGTGATCAGTCCTTTAGGGGCTGAAGATGTTGTCATTCGTACTGAGAATGTCTCGATTTTCTATGGGACATTTCAGGCTGTACGGAATGTCTTCCTGGATGTTCCGAAAAATAAAGTCGTGGCGTTCATTGGCCCGTCAGGTTGCGGTAAAAGTACCCTGCTACGGTGCTACAACCGTTTGAACGACTTGATTCCCAGTGCACGAGTGGAAGGCAAAATTACCTATCAGGGTACTGACCTGTACGATCCAAAGGTTGATCCGGTTGAAGTCCGTCGTCGCGTTGGTATGGTGTTTCAGCGTCCCAACCCCTTTCCTAAGACGATCTACGACAATATTGCCTACGGAGCCAGAATCAACGGGTATAAGGGCGATATGGATGAATTGGTGGAGCGATCGCTGCGAGGAGCGGCTTTGTGGGATGAGGTGAAGGACAAGCTGAAGGCGAGTGGTCTGTCTCTGTCCGGTGGACAACAGCAACGGCTCTGTATTGCCCGGACGATCGCCATTGAGCCTGAGGTGATCTTGATGGATGAACCCTGCTCTGCCCTTGACCCCATTTCGACCCTGCGGGTTGAAGACCTGATCCATGAGCTGAAGCAGCAATTCACCATTATCATCGTGACCCACAACATGCAGCAGGCTTCGCGGGTGGCGGATTACACGGCGTTCTTCAATGCTGAGGCAGGGCCAGGCGGCAGCCGATTTGGTTATTTGGTGGAATACGACAGAACGGAGAGAATCTTTAACTCGCCGCAACAGCAAGCGACTCAAGACTATGTGAGCGGTCGTTTCGGTTAAGCTTTTATTTCTGAAATTAAACTACAACTCTTGTGGGGTAGGCATCTTGCCTGCCCCTCTGTTTTTTGATCTACTCCTTATCCATATCCATCCCAATTTGACCCACCTCTGTCCCCTCCCGGTTTAACCCACCCTCAGCCCCTCCCAGGAGGGGATTTTTTAGGAGTGCTACTTTGACAGGAGGGATTGACGGACGTTCCCCTCTTGGGAGGGGTCAGGGGCGGGTGAAGCTGTGCGTATGGCTACTATGGACTAAATGGACTAACCGAATCGTCCTGCCACGTAATCCTGGGTTCGCGTATCGATCGCAGCGTTGAAAATCTGTGGGGTTGAGCCGAACTCTACCATTTGCCCAATCTGGCTTTCATCTGTGCTGAAAAATGCCGTGTAGTCCGACACGCGAGCGGCTTGCTGCATGTTGTGGGTCACAATCACGATCGATAGCGTTTCGCGGAGGGTGGTGATCAAGGCTTCGATCTTCATGGTGGCGATCGGGTCAAGGGCAGAGCAGGGTTCATCCATCAGCAGTACCTTGGGTGCAACCGCCAGGGCCCGGGCAATGCACAATCGCTGTTGTTGACCACCGGATAAGCCCAGGGCTGACTTATGCAGATGATCCTTCACTTCATCCCATAACGCTGCGTTGACCAGGGCTGACTCCACCATTTGATCCAGTTCTACCGCCGATCGCCGTTCTGCAATCCGAATTCCGTAGGCCACATTGTCGTAAATGCTCATGGCAAACGGGTTGGGGCGTTGGGACACCATGCCAATTTGCCGCCGCAGCCGATTCAGGTTCACCTTTGGACTGTAGATATCTTGCCCCCAAAACTCAACTCGACCTTCGACCTTGACCTGCGCTTCCAGTTCACCGATCCGGTTAAGGGCTTTGATAAAGGTAGACTTACCACAGCCAGACGGGCCAATAATGGCCGTCACCTTCCGCTGAGGCATGGCCATTGTCACCCCTTCCAGCACCTTCCGAGAGCCGTAGTAAAACCCTAAATCAATCGCTTGCAGGGCCGGAATTTCACCGTTGAGGATATGGGAGGTGAAGGTGGGGGAATTTGAGGGTGAGGGGCGATCGACTTGGGTTGAGTCAGATGAATCAGCGTTAAACGTCATGGGTCTGTGGGAATACGGGTGAGCAAGCGAGAGCAAATATTAATCAGCAGCAAGACTCCCAGCAGCACCAGGGCAGCCGTCCAGGCCATGTCATTTTGCTCCTGGTAGGGAGAGAAGGCGTAGTTATAAATCAACACTGACATTGAGGACGACGGACTTTGCAAACTTCTCATCCAGTTGTCGCTGAAGAGGGCCGTAAAAATTAGAGGAGCCGTTTCACCCGCCGCCCGGGCGATCGACAGCAGGACTCCGGTAATGATTCCGGGAGTAGCAGCCCGCAGCACCACTTTGAGGATGGTTTGAAACCGGGTTCCCCCCAATGCGGCCGAAGCCAGCCGTTGTTCCTGGGGCACCAGGGTCAGTGCCGCCTCCGTGGCAAGAATGACAATTGGCAACATCAACACCGCCAGGGCAAAGCTCCCTGCGATCGCCGAGAATTGCCGGGTCGTTAGCACAATCACCCCATAGGCAAACACCCCGACCACGATCGAGGGGACTCCACTCAAGATCGTCACCAGAAATCGGACAAGATTGGCGGTTTGGGAATTGCGGCTAAACTCTGATAAATACACTGCCGCCATAATCCCCAGGGGCACGCTCACCAGAGCGGCTAACCCCACCATGACCACTGTACCGACGATCGCATTGGCAAATCCATTGGGAACGCCTTCTAATCCCACAGGGGCGGGTAAACTCGTCAATGCCTCCCAGCTCAGGTTGGGTAAACCCTGGTGCAGAATGGCAAACAACACTGCAAAGAGGGGCAGAATGGCAATTCCAGTCAGCAAAAAAGCGGTTCCCGCCATGCCATAGCTAAACAATTGTCGTTGCCAGGATAAAGGGCGATGCAGATCGATCGCTGCCCGGTTCTGGCTCAAGGATGATTTCATGGACACTTCACAGGAGCGGATGGGATTGACGGCCGAATCGTTGCACGATCAGCGTGGCTGCGATATTTACCAGCAGCGTCAGGACAAACAAAATCAGAGCCAGATACATTAGGGAGGCGATGTGTAAGGGGTCTAAGGCTTCGCCAAACTCATTCGCCAATACGGCCGGAATGGTGTAACCCAAATTCAGCAGAGAGGCACTAATCACCGGAGAGTTGCCGATCACCATCGTTACCGCCATTGTTTCTCCCAAGGCCCGTCCTAACGCCAGGGTAATCGCCCCCAAAATGCCAGGACTGGCAGTGGGTAAGGTGATGCGAAAGATGGTTTCCCATTGGGTTGCTCCCAGCGATCGAGAGGCAGTCCGCTGTTCCTTGGGTAGGGCGAGCAGCACATCCCGGCTGATGGCGGCTATGGTTGGCAGAATCATGATGGCTAGAACTACGCCTGCCACAAATAAGCCTGGGCCGTAGGGTGGCGTACTAAAGAGTGGAATCCAACTCAGATGATCGAACAACCAGAATTGCACTGGATCGAGGAATGGAATCAGGACAAAAATGCCCCATAGCCCAATGATCACACTGGGAATGGCGGCAATCAATTCCACCAGGAAAGCCAGGGGAAATCTGATCCACCGAGGCAGGAAATTTTCGCTGGTGAGTAAGGCAACTGCCAGACCGATCGGCACCGCCAGACCGATCGCCATCACCGAAGTCACCAGCGTCCCATAGACATAGGGCAACGCCCCAAAGGTCAACCCGCCAATGTCCCAGTCCTGACTCCACAGAAAAGCCAGACCATACTCCTGGAGAGCCGGTCGAGCTGCGTTTAAAATGACCCCCACCATCCAAAACAGCACGAAGACCACGCTGACCGCCAGGGTTCGCACCAGCCAGGTAAAGCCGCGATCGACCATCAATGGGGCTGTGTCGGTAGTGGTGATGTCTACCTCCAGCAGGGAAGAAGTTTGCCCGATTCTAGAGAATGGAGCGGCCGATTCAGAGGGTTGGGTCATATTGGTTTAGGGGCCGGTGACTTCGCGGTCTACAATTGCCAGTACCCGCTGTACCACTGGTTCCGGAATCCGAGTGTAGTCTAGCGAGTTGTTCAAAGTCTGGCCGTCCGTCAACACCCACCGCACCATTTGTTTCACAGCCTCTGCCATTTCAGCGGATTCATACTGCTTGTAGATCATGATCCAGGTAAGTCCAGCGATCGGATATCCCTCGGTTGGATCATCAACAAACACGCGGAAGTTATCTGGAAATTCCAGGGAAGACAGGGCCGCTTCAGTCGCTTCCAGGCTGGGCGTAATGTATTCTCCAGCCCGGTTTTCGATCGCCGCGTAGGTCAAATTGTTTTGTTCAGCAAAGGCTAACTCAACATAGCCAATCCCCCCGCGCGTCCGAGCCACCTGAGAGGCAACCCCCGGATTCCCCCGACCGCGAATTTCGTTAATCGACCAGTTGGGAGCGGTGCCAGTCCCCACCCGTCCCCGGAAGTAAGGATCGATCGCGCTCAGGTGATTGGTAAAAATGAAGGTTGTGCCACTGCCATCGGCTCGCACCACGGGACGGATCGGTAGATCCGGTAGAGAAACACCAGGATTGGCAGCAGCAATCACATCATCATTCCAGCGGGTAATTTGCCCGGAGAAAATCCCGGTCAGAGCCTCACGGGAAAGCCGCAGATCGTTTACCCCTGGCAAGTTGAAAACCACCGCCACCGCTCCTCCAGCAGTGGGAACCAGGATCACCCCTCGATCGCCCACATCGGCAATCTGAGCATCGGTCATGGCGGCATCACTGCCCCCAAAATCAACCGTGCCTGCAATGACTTGCCGGATTCCCGCACCACTGCCGACAGCCTGATAGTTAACTGTAATTCCAGATTGATTTCTAAATTCGGCAAAGTAACGTTGATAAAGCGGAGCCGGAAAAGTTGCTCCTGCCCCATTCAGTTCTTCAACTTGGGCGATCGCCGACAGAATTGGACTGAATGCAAAAGCCGTTGCCATTGCAGAGGTGACAACGGCTCGACGCAATGTACGGGTAGAAAGGATCATGACAGTTCTCCTCACGTTTTGAGGCTAAAAAAATAAGCAGTCTGAAGATAAGTGGCTGAAAATAATTGCTCATTTAGCCAACATTGATAAACGTACAACTAACCTGGTTAAGTCCATTTGATGGGCAGATTAATGTTTGGTTAAAAATACTTTGTTTAAGACTTGACGCATCAATTTAAGTTGATTTGCTTTCTGTCTAATAAATAAAAATCAAGGCAATATAACAAGAATTTTCAAAGTAGATTTTGATGAATTCAAATAGGTTAAGCCAAGTTTAATCCTGATTTAAGCCAAAGCTTTTCTATGTAAACCAGGGTATAACTATATAGAATCCTTGATGGAAGAGGGCTATTTCTTCTGATGGGCTAGTCTACGGTGCTTGCTGATTAAGGATTTCAAGTAAAGTTGTTATCTTTAAGAACAAGTGCAGCGGGATTTATGGATGTAAATAAATTGGTTTGAATCAGACTGCAAGATGGAGAAAATGTTCGATCGCTTTTTTGAATCAATCAGCTTTAAAGAGGGTTTTGATTTATCATGGATTGCAGGTTGAAACAGTGCTGTACTCGTCCATCATTTTTGTTATTTGAGTTACAAAATCAGGCTAAGTTTAGTTGGGTTTGAGTATTTGGTTGGGGACATCCCATTGATGCAAACTGATCGACTGCCGTAGGGCAGGCATCTTGCCTGCCGGTCAGATATTGGTCATGTAAATACAAGATTGGGATACGTCCTTTGGCTTGGCGCGAATTCTCCTCTTTCCTGTTTTGATTGGCTTCACCCCCTTCAGACTCATGGCTCAATCCCCCTTGCTCAAAAATTTTCCTGCCTCCTGGCAATCCTTTTTGCGTCCCATGCTGCTGCTCTCCCTGGGACTTCATGCCCTGGTTTTGTTGGTTCCCCTGCCGTCCAACCAACCATCGGAGATCGAAGAAGTCCCTGAGGAAGAGAGTATTAGCCTGACTCAGATTCCCTCCCAAGCTCAAACCGTTGAAGCCTCTCCTTCCCCGACTCCTGCCGTTGCTCCGCCCCCCAGCCCACCGCCTCCTTCCCCCATTGCCCCTCTCGCTCCAGCCATTGCGCCTCCAACGACTCCACCCCTCGCCATCGCTCCCCAACCTGCTCCGGAAGCGGCTTCAGCAGAAATTCCTGATCCCAGCCCCAATCCGCCTGCGCCCGATCCCTTCGCTGCTGATTTTCCCCGCTACCCCAATGCCCAACCCGGTTCATTCGGACTGCCCCAGGATTTTGAACCCTTCAGCTTTAGAACACCAGATGCCCTCTCCACGGTCGATCGCTGGTTTGAGGAACAGCTTTCAGCCCAGCAATTTCTAGCGCAACCGATCGAGGAATTCTCGGAAACGGGGCGATCGGTTTATCGAGTCTCTAGAGGGGATGCAGTGAAATACTTGACCTTGATTCCTAATGCAGAAGGGGCGGGAACCAGTTATCTCCTGAGCGATCAGCCCCTACCGGAGGATCTGGGAAGCCGTCGCGTCGTCAGCGTTGAAGAAGTGCAGTTTTACGGAGATCTGGCGGATATCATTCCAAATCCCAGTGGCGAAGCAGAAAGTCCCTGGCAGGAAATTGATCCAAACCGCCTGCCTGATCCCAATGCGTTCTATAGCAATCTGGCAGAAATTGATTTATTACAGGGAGATATTGCAGAGTGGCGATCGGGCATCCAAAGGGCCGTCCTCGCCGCACGGCAAAATAACCCCCAGGCTCTATTCTCTGAGCGGTTCCAAACTCCGTTAGAAATTGCTGATTACACCATCACCCCCCAGGGGCAATATGGCGGCGGCGAACTGTATCAAATCAGCCGAGATGGCGTGACGGGTTATATCAGTCTGGTTCCCACAACGGATAACGTCGCAACCGCAATCTTCATCTGGAACCGAACGCCCAACTAACTTCCCCCTATCCCCATACGATCGCATCCCCTTCGCCCAACAACGCCAAAGACGCGATCCTCCCAACTCCCGACTCCCGACTCCCCTAATATGTGAGACAGGCAGGCAAGATGCCTGCGCTACTCCTCACTCCTCACTCCTCACTCCCGACTCCCGACTCCCCTCAACCCTGCTACCATACGGGGATGAAGCAACAGGAGACGACGATGACCAAGGCATATGCAACTACTGCATTCTTAAAAGCGCAGGGCACTCAGTTAGAAACAGTATTTGGCTGGAGTCAGCGTCAACCCCATTCGATCGCTGCAAAATCATGGCTGGTCGCCTTAGAAATTTTCGTTCACGAGCATGATCTGGCTTCTGCTTACCAACGCTTTCAACTGGTTCGATCGACTCCCATCCCAGACTCTGTGATCAGCAAACTGGAGCAATATCAACCGTTCGATCGCCCGCAAGACTTACTGATATTGCTGCAAAATCAGACCCTCACCATTTTGGGGAATGGCTTCAAAAGCTACATTGATCAGGAGGGTTTGATTGATCTGAGTCCGCTCAGTCAGGAAAGCTCGCAGGTGCTCATCCAGCTATTCGCCCATCAAACCCTGGAGGACGATCTGGACACGATCGATTCCTTTGAATCCTTCCAGCAGCTTGTGGATACCCTGGAGCAAATTGGCTTACTGGCTCCGGTGGTTGGTTCAATTGACTGGGGTGATTTCAGACGACTGGCTCCCCTCTGCCATATCACCGGCTTTACGCGGGGCAATCCGATCGATCGCTACTATTTACAGAAGTTTGTGGATGAGATTCGGGAACAGGTGGTAGGAGATGTCCTGGAAGTGGGGGGCGTGCCGAAGGATCGGGAGTTTTACCAGTTCGATCGGGCAAATTCCTACCGCATTATGAACCTGGAAGCGGGGGCTGGGGTTGATCTGGTGGGGGATGTGCATGATCCCAATCTAGTGGAACCCGATTCTTTGGATAGCCTGGTGATTTTCAATGTGTTGGAGCATTGCTACGCCCCCTGGATTGCTGTGGAAAATATTCATCGCTGGCTCAAACCTGGTGGCAAATGCTTCTGTATGGTTCCCAATGCCCAACGCCTCCACGATCGCCCCGGTGACTTCTGGCGACCCCTGCCCGATGGAGTCAACTGGCTGTTTCGATCGTTTGCCCAAAAACAGCTTTATGTCTACGGTAATCCCCTGACAGTAATGGCCAGCTTTCATGGCATTGGCTACGAGGAATTAACGCCCGCTGAACTGGATGCCTTTCACCCCGATTACCCAGTTTCGACCTGCATCGTCGCCACTAAATAATTTCTGGAAGCAAAGTCTCCCTTCTATTCATCAGGAGGGACGACTTTCTCTAACTCTGAAATCAAAGCGGGAATACTGTTGGTTGCAGTCAGAGATTGAAGGTCGCGTTCCATAAATTACCCAGCTAGAAGACAGAATTGCTTTTCGACGTAGATAGTTGCGGCTCGTCTCGATTCCTTTGCGAGTGACCAAATCAACATCCCGCTGAAAAAGCAGTTTTAACTCATCCTCCATGTAAGCTAGGTCAAATAGAGTGGGATGAGCTTCTGAGTGAAATTGCACCATCACATCAATGTCACTATCCGATCGAAAATCATCTCGCAGAACGGAGCTAAACAGCGCAAACTCCACAACCTGCCATTTACGACAAAATTCAGCAATTTCTTCCATTGGGAGTTCGATCGCAGGAACGGTCATTCGCTCACTTCACAGACTTCATCTCAAGCTTAGAGCCATTTTAGAAAACCACAGTAGAAAACAGCAAAGGAAGCCAGGTAAGTAAATATGATCAATCGGTGGGTGGATTCAGTGCGCCATTGGGCGATCGGTTTTTGGGGGCTAGTATTCAGCTGTGTTTTATTGCTGACTGGTTGTCAATCTGCTCCCCCAGTAGACAATGGCGTGGTGCATCTCACCCTCTGGCACGGGATTAATCCCCCTTCCAACCGGGATGTGTTTGTCGAGTTAGTGGAGGAGTTTAACCGAACGCATTCTGATGTTCAGGTGGAACAACTTTATGTGGGACAAGCCGATCAACAGCTTCCCAAAATTCTGACAGCGGTGGTGGGAAATGCATCACCGGATATGCTCTGGTTTGACTCCTTGCTGACGGGGCAACTAGTGGAACTGGAAGCGATTCAACCGATCGAGGATTGGCTGGATCAATCACCCTTGAAGTCAGACATCGATCCCGCGCTGTTGGAAGGCATGGAGTTAGAAGATCATCTCTGGTCTGTACCCTTTACCACCAGCAATCTTGGCATTTTCTATCGTCCCAGTCTGCTCGAAGCCGCAGGTGTTACCGAACTGCCCGAAACCTGGGAGCAGTTCCGCGAGGTGGCGCAGCAGTTAACCCGCGATGCCAATGGCGATGGCAGACCGGATCAATTTGGCATGGTGCTGCCGTTGGGAAAAGGTGAATGGACGGTGTTTAGTTGGCTCCCCTTTCTATTCAGTGCAGGCGGTGAAATGATTCAAGACAACCAGCCAACTCTGGTGAACCCAGGGGCGATCGCAGCCCTGGAGTTTTGGAGCAATTTACTCCAGGATGGTTCCGCAATCCTTTCCCAGCCCGAACGCGGTTATGAGCAGGACGATTTCATTCGGGGACGAGTCGCCATGCAGATTACTGGCCCCTGGACACTTGGGTTTCTGGAGCAAACGGGCATTGATTTTGATGTGATGCCCATTCCCAAAGCTCAGACTGCCGCCACGATCGTCGGTGGAGCCAATTTATTCGTGATGAAAACCACACCAGAGCGGGAACAAGCTGCCCTGAAATTCCTGGAATACGTCCTCAGCGAACCCTTTCAGGTAAAGTGGGCGATCGACACGGGCGCACTCCCCATCAGCCTCAAAGCCAGAGAAAATCCCGACTACCAGGACTACATCGCCACCCAACCCCTCCTGAATGTATTTCTAGACCAGATGCCCACCGCCCGATCGCGTCCCAATATTCCTGGCTATGCTCGCCTATCGGAAAACCTGGGCAAGGCGATCGAAGAAACCCTCCTGACCCACTCGCCAGAATCAGCCCTTGAAAAAGCCCAGAGACGGTTGGATTTGATTTGGGAGTGAGGAGTGAGGAGTAAGGAGTGAGGGTGGAAAGTAGGGGCGCATTGCGATGCGTCTATGCAGGGAGTCAGGAGTCAGGAGAAACACCGTAGCGCAGGCATCTTGCCTGTCAGAGATATACGGACTTCTACCAATGAAATACTCCGCATGGTACTGAAATTCTTGTGGGGTGGGCATCTTGCCCGCCCAGTCAACAGAGTAAAACGCTTTACAGGTTATTTAATCCATGATCCTAAGGGATCTGCAACCAAATAGCATCCCAATTTTTGAAAAAATCGACTGTAAGGGCGCACTGCTGTGCGCCCCTAACGGGGTATGTTGTTTTGCCACATCCCCCTTAACCTACCCACCTCCTCTCCTGACTCCTGACTCCTGACTCCTGACTCCTCACGCCGGATAAATCCGAATCCGCCGATTGGGTTCCTCCCCAAAACTGGCCGACTTTAGGCGATAGTGTTCCACCAGCTCATGCTGCATCTTACGCACCTTGGCCGATCGCGGCAGTAGCTCAACGGGCTGTCCCTTCGGAATCACGATCTGCTCAACCGCTAACCGGGCTTCCTCCAGAGCTTCAATTTCATCCTCGTCAGCATCCCGGTAGAACAGGGTCAAATCCGCTACTTCTCCAGTACCACTGCTATCCAGACGGAGCATCCGCTGCAGGGCGCGAATCAGTTGGGGGAGGCTGTTCGATTTGACCGGATGAATCGGCAACTGTCGGTTTTTGGCCAGAAGCCGTAGCTTCGAGTGATTTTTGATGTGCGATCGCAAGGCCAGTACCGCATCTGCACTGTCAATATCCTTGGTCAGCACCACGGGCAGATTCATGGTTTGAATCACCTGTTCCAACTGATGTCGACTGATGGCATAGGGATACACATGCAACGGCAAATCTTCACCGTTGGGTCCAGTGACTGGGGGTTCTCCCATCTCCTCCATCGCATAGGAGTCTGCCATCGAATCATTCAAAAGTTGATCAAACTGCTGATGTTCTGATAGAGGTTCAGCATCAGGCACAGGCTCTAGTGGAACTGCTCCACCCAGGTCATTCCGCTTGTAGGACGGCAGCGCAGGTAAACGCCCGGAAGACCGCCAGCCCCCCCGTGAGCTACCTCTTGTTCCCGTGGTAGCCGTTCCAAAGGGGAGTTGTCCGGCTGCAGCAGGTTTGGCTTGAGGTTTTTCCTGCGTGATCACCACCTTGCCCTGTTCATCAACGGTACGCACCTGAGGACTAGGCTCTCGTCCTCGCAGCAGCGTATCCACCGTTTCAGACACATCCTGATGCACCACCCACTTTTGCCGTTCCAACATTTCCACCGCAATGTCAAAGGTGGGCGGAGCCTTGCGTTCTAACACGCTTTTCTGACTGCCTCGACGACGGGCTTCTTCATCCCCCAGGGTGACGGATTGAATACCGCCTACCAGGTCTGATAGGGTCGGGTTCTTAATTAGGTTCTCAATCCGATTGCCGTGGGCCGTTCCAACCAGTTGAACCCCTCGTTCGGCGATCGTCCGGGCGGCTAGAGCTTCCAGTTCAGTACCAATTTCATCAATTACAATCACTTCCGGCATGTGGTTTTCCACTGCTTCAATCATCACTTGATGTTGCAGTTCTGGACGTGCCACCTGCATTCGCCGGGCGCGACCGATCGCCGGGTGAGGAATATCGCCATCGCCCGCGATCTCGTTGGATGTGTCGATGATAACGACACGCTTATCTAGCTCATTCGCCAACACACGGGCAATTTCACGCAGGGCCGTGGTTTTTCCGACCCCCGGACGACCCAACATTAGGATCGATCGCCCTGTTTCCACCAAATCTCGAATCATGTCGATCGTGCCAAAGATAGCGCGACCCACCCGGCAGGTTAGCCCAATCACCTCACCAGAGCGGTTGCGAAGGGCACTAATTCGATGTAATGTACGTTCAATCCCAGCGCGGTTGTCGCCGCTAAAAATCCCAACCCGCTCAACGCAGTATTGCAGGTCTTCCTTAGAAACCGGAATTTCCGATAGGTATTTGGAACCATCGGGAAACCGCGCTTCTGGATATCGCCCCAGGTCGAGAACCACCTCAATCAGGCGATCGCGCTCTGAGTGGGTATCGAGAATCTTGCGAATGGATTCTGGCAAGATGTCTAATAGCAAATTCAGGTCATCAGTGCTTTGTAAAGCAAACATAGGAGAGGGTGTTTTAGATGCAGTAAACCCGGACGGTTCGGAGTCAAGCTGTGGCTGTTCAGACAGATTGTGATCAGACAGATTGTGATCAGACAGATTGAAAGGATGATTGGATGGGTTAATACCTTGCGATGTCATGGATGATGCAATGACTAAGAAGCAATCAAGCCAGGGAAACTAAATAAGGGAAACTAAATATTTGTCACAGGGTGAGTTGTGTAGCTGTTCCAGTTCAGAATCGATAAAACCTTGGCGGCGGGTAAATTTAACCCATTGTGCCAGAAATTTTTGGAATGTTTTTTTTGAATTTCATAGCGGGTTTCAGTTGCGATACAAGGGAATGGGCAAGATGCACAGCCTGCCAGAGCAAATCAGGCTCCTCCTCAAGGTGACGAGCCAGGAATCGAGCCTGCGGCATTGACCAGCAGCGATCCGCAAGCCCGGTCTTCAGAGTTGGGGATTCCCAGGCTTGATTTCTGATTTCCGCGTGCTCTAATTGTTCCAATACCGGAGCCAACAACGCGCGAGCATAACTGCCATAGGCGATGCCAGCAATCAAGCGATCTGAAGAGGATGCATCCTGCTGATGTAGTAACCCTAGAGCCTTAAGTTTCTCTGCCGTGTGGCTGTTGGTACCACCTGCGAGCTGTACATATCCGGGTGGTCCAGCCTGCAAAACTTTCTGACCT
Organism: Egbenema bharatensis FJBBOT/2019; assembly: GCF_048077055.1. Lineage (NCBI taxonomy): Bacteria > Bacillati > Cyanobacteriota > Cyanophyceae > Oculatellales > Oculatellaceae > Egbenema > Egbenema bharatensis. The sequence goes on from NZ_CP182236.1 coordinate 3,676,251, forward strand.
AGCTTGACGGCTGCACGGGTTGCTCCAGCCCCAATGTCTCCACTCATGGGTCTACCATCGGTTTGCCAGATTAAAGAGCAGGGAAGGGGACGAATGATGTCATACAGGGCCCAGAGATAATCGATCAGCCCTTCACCGTCCGGACAACTAATGGCAATCAGCTTGAGGTCAAACACGAAGGGACGAATGGCTGCCCACAATCGCTTGAAATCTTCCAGTCGCCCAACCTGAGTATGAATTTCAACGGCATCTACACCGGATAAAACCAATGGAGCGATCGAAGCTGGAGTAGATACGTAGGATCGCGTCGTGATCGTTTGGATTGGACAAATGGGGACACACCGCCCACAGCCATAGCAGCTCGCTTCGACTACGCCAGCATAGGAAGGATTAAAGACGATCGCTTGGGCTGGACAAATTGCCTCACAGGGACGCGCACAGTCTGGCGGACATTGCTCTGGATCGAAGGTCGCCTTACGGAAATGGGGATCTTCGCCATCGTTGAGGCTGACCATGAGCCAGGGCATAGCACCCGCCCGATTGAACCCTTTCTGCTCAGCCGCACCCTGCCAGTGAGAAGCAACCGCCAGAGCAGAACGAGCAGCATTGATTACAGCTGGGTCGGCTGCAACATCTACACAGTCTGCACCCGCCAGGGTATAGGCCAACACTAGATTCCGAATGGCAGGGAGGTGTTGGAAGCTGGCTCCACAAATCAATTTGAACCAGCTACCCTCCCTTAAGGATCGTAAGGGATGGTACAAATCAATCGCCCTTACACAATTAAGGGGTGTACAGAGGGGGCGACTATAGCAGCTATCAACTACAGTGCGTTGCTACAGTCTACTACAAGGATAACGAACTTCAATGTATCGCGCATATCCTTAAACAAAATGATCCCCATGATCCCCGTTGCTCTCTTTCCAGTCCCAACCCTGGTTTGAGTCAGAAAGAGCTTGTGGCGATCGGGGGAGCATCATCAGCACCCATATTTCTTGACCCAGCAAGACTCATGCAGCAGTCACAAACTCCCGGAGAGGTTTCCACTGAAAAACGCGCCCCCCTCCCATCTCTAAAACTATTTTGATTCGAGGCTCGACGGTTGGCAGTGTCGTTAAGTATTGTAGTTCTTGTTGGGAAAGGATAGCCCCTTCCATGATCCAAATCAGCAAGCCCTTCGCTTTGGCTGGCAGTGCATCCAGTTGGGTCTTTGCAATGGGAGCAGCATAGTAGACGTAACCAACTGCACCATCTCGCCCGGTCGTTTTCTTGCCCAGATGGGGTGGACGCACACCATGTACATCGAATAGATAGGCAGAGAGATCACCCAAGCCTCTGGCAGTGATGTTCAAAACTTCATATCCGGCTGCTCTGGCACGACGCTGATAACGGCCCTCAGCTCCACCCTCCAGGGGAACACAAACCCCCAGGGCCCCTGATGCTTCTAACTCTTTAATAAACTTTTTCCCGGTCGTGATGAGTGCCATAGGTTGTTGCCTCGTGTTAAAGCCTTGCTGGAATCCATTGCAGGATTGCATCTCAATCTTTCATCTCAATCAATGATTATAGAGAAGTGCCGATCGCCCATCAACTGCTTACAGCGGATTTTCTTTTCTGGTGCTGTTTAGCTTCATTCAGCATTCATTCCAGTTGAGGCTTCGTCGAACGTTGAGGACATGCGGAAAAACAACACCTGGCAAGGACATACAGCCTGACTGAACAAAGATAATCAAACAAAGACTAGACAATTAGGCAAAGTTTGTTTTATCATTAGTAGCTGTTGCCTAAATAAACCGAACGGGACTTCTTTGGTAAAGGGAAGCGACAGGTTTTTCTCAGTTGTTTGCCCAGCTTAATGGTGTTATGGGCTGAGGAGTGTTAACTGAGGTTAAGGCATGAAGGTCATTTACTCTGTAACCAGGTGAATGGCTTCGTCAGGAAGGGTCAATCTCCGACCTGTAGGGGGAAGAGATTTTAGGGCAGAGCCTCAAGGATACTGGACGGGTCAACTGTCTAAGTCTTGGCTTTAGCCAACGTCGCTAATGCAAAATAATGCGGCTTTTCATCCTTCAAGCCCTCTTGAAGATAGTGGGGATCATGAATTGCAGAAATTGCGCAGCCTTTTGGGGCTGGGTTTCTCTGTGATGTTGCCTCACGATAATTGATTCACAAGTTTGCTGGACTAGCGGATATCGCCAGTCCCGTTACTTTGCGGTGTTTAGAACAAGGGAGAACCCCTACTGTGTCTGTTGGTATTCTTGGCACAAAACTCGGCATGACCCAAATCTTTGACGAAGAGTCCGGGATTGCAATTCCTGTGACCGTCGTTCAAGCGGGCCCATGCACCATCACACAAATTAAGACCAAAGAAACGGACGGCTATTCTGCTGTTCAGGTTGGCTATGGTGAAGTCGCGGCTAAAGCCCTTAACAAGCCAGAGCTAGGTCATCTTGCAAAATCAGGCGCACCTCCGCTCCGTCACCTGGAGGAGTATCGCACCAATGGCTCGGATCAGTTTGAGTTAGGTCAGCAGCTCAAAGCAGATGCTTTCGAGGCGGGACAACTCGTTGATGTAACTGGGACAAGTATTGGTCGAGGGTTCGCAGGATATCAAAAACGACATAACTTCAAACGTGAACCAATGGGTCACGGTTCCAAGAACCATCGTTTGCCAGGTTCAACGGGTGCAGGGACAACTCCTGGTCGAGTTTATCCCGGTAAGCGGATGGCAGGTCAGATGGGCAATGTTCAAGTCACAATTCGCAAATTGACTGTTGCGAGGGTGGACGCTGAGCGGGACTTGATCTTAATCAAAGGTGCTGTACCCGGTAAGCCAGGTGCATTACTGAACATTAAGCCTGCAAAAACGATAGGAAAGAAGGGCTAAGGGTTGGGTCAGCGATGATCCCCAGCCTTCAGCGATTTAGCAGTCGCTAGGGAATAGAGACAGAGGTTATGGTTAACTGCGTAGTAAAAAACTGGCAGGGCGAAGAGGTCGGGCAGGCTTCTTTAGACCTGAAGGTGGCTAAAGACGAGTCCGCATCCCATATCGTGCATCGGGCTTTAGTGCGCCAAATGAACAATTCCCGCCAGGGAACCGCTTCAACGAAAACTCGTGCTGAAGTACGGGGGGGTGGACGCAAACCCTGGCGGCAAAAAGGGACGGGACGTGCCCGTGCAGGTTCCATTCGATCGCCTCTATGGCGAGGGGGCGGTGTCATCTTTGGCCCAAGCCTAGAGACTATTCCGTCAAGATGAACCGTAAGGAGCGTCGTTTGGCGTTGCGAACGGCTTTTCAAAATCGCACAGACGACTTGATTGTGGTTGAGGATTTTGCAGCAGAATTGCCTCGTCCAAAAACAAAGGATCTGGTGCAGGCCATGTCTCGCTGGGGAATTGAGCCGGATTCCAAAGTGCTGATTGTTGTAGCAGAACGGAATGAGAACGTTTACCTCTCTTCCCGTAATCTCAGCAAGGTGCGGTTGATTTCCGCTAACAACCTGAACGTGTTCGACCTTTTGGCAGCCGATCGCATTGTGGCAACTCAGTCTGCCCTTGACATGATTCAGGAGGTTTACGGTGATGACTAAGGCATTGGATTTTCGCAAACTCCCTGACCTGATTCGTCGTCCGATTGTGACGGAGAAGGCAACGCGGTTGCTAGAGGACAACAAGTACACCTTTGAGGTGTCTCCTAAGGCAACGAAGCCGGAAATTAAGGCAGCGATCGAAGATTTGTTTGATGTGTCTGTAATACAGATCAACACCACAAACCCTCCCCGCAAGAAACGCCGGGTTGGCCGGTTTGCTGGACATCGATCGCAGTACAAGCGGGCTGTTGTCACACTGGCTCCTGGGGATTCAATTACGCTGTTCCCCGAAGTCTAATTCGTGAAGTCTAGAAGTATTCCAGAGAATTTGAGCTATGGGCATTCGTTACTACCGACCCTATACCCCTGGAACCCGTGAACGGGTGGTTTCTGACTTCGCGGAGGTGACTCGTAGCGAACCAGAAAAATCCTTGACGGTTTCCATTCACCGTCCTAAAGGGCGGAATAATCGCGGTGTCATTACCTGCCGTCATCGGGGTGGCGGTCATAAGCGGCTTTACCGCATCATTGATTTCCATCGCAACAAGCACAACATTCCAGCAAAAGTGGCTTCGATCGAGTACGATCCCAACCGCAATGCTCGGATTGCCCTCTTGCATTATCAAGATGGCGAGAAGCGTTATATCCTGCACCCAGCAAACCTGGCTGTGGGCACAACTGTGATTTCTGGCCCCGATGCACCGTTTGAGGTGGGTAACGCATTACCGCTTGGCAATATGCCATTGGGAACTACGGTTCACAATGTTGAACTGGTGCCCGGTAAGGGTGGTCAGATTGTTCGGGCGGCTGGAACTTCAGCTCAGTTAGTTGCTAAAGAAGGTAACTTTGTCACCCTGAGGCTGCCTTCCACTGAAGTGCGGATGGTACGACGTGAGTGCTACGCCACCATTGGTCAAGTAGGTAACGCGGATGTCCGCAATACCAGCCTGGGCAAAGCCGGACGCAAACGGTGGAAAGGGCGTAGACCGGAAGTTCGCGGTAGTGTGATGAACCCGGTGGATCACCCACATGGTGGGGGGAAGGACGGGCTCCGATTGGTCGTTCTGGCCCAGTGACTCCCTGGGGTAAACCAGCTCTCGGCGCAAAAACTCGCAAGAAGAAAAAGCTGAGTAATGCCCTTATCGTTCGTCGTCGTCGTCGCACCTCGAAGCGGAGAAGAGGCGGACGTGAATCCTAATTCATTGGATTTTAGATGCCGATTTTAGATTGATCGCTTAACCTAGCCATCCAAAATCCACAATCCACAATCCAAAATCCAATTGCTTTAGAGGTTAATCAACGTCATGTCTCGATCGCTTAAAAAAGGTCCATTTGTTGCCGATCACCTACTTAAAAAGGTTGAGGTTCTCAACTCAAAGGGTGAGAAGCAAGTCATTAAAACCTGGTCCAGGGCATCCACCATTCTGCCCCAGATGATTGGTCATACGATCGCGGTTCACAACGGCCGTCAGCACGTTCCCGTCTACGTTACCGAACAAATGGTGGGCCACAAGCTCGGTGAATTTGCCCCGACTCGCACCTTCCGAGGTCACGCGAAGAGTGACAAGAAGGCTCGACGCTAAAAGGAGAAAGTTATGGCTGTCGCTCTTGGAGAAGTCAAAGCAGTTGCAAAGTACATCCGTATGTCGCCCCATAAGGTGCGTCGAGTTCTAGATCAAATTCGGGGTCGTTCCTATCGAGAGGCATTGATCATTCTAGAGTTCATGCCCTACCGTGCCTGTGAACCGATTCTGAAGGTCTTGCGATCGGCTGTAGCCAACGCAGAACACAACGAGGGGTATGACCCAGCTGATCTATTTGTCAGTCAGGCCTTTGCCGATCAAGGACCAGTGTTACGACGCTATCGTCCTCGTGCTCAAGGCCGGCCTATCAAATTCGTAAGCCGACCTGCCACATCACGATCGCTGTTGCTCCGGGTGTGGAAGACGAGGATTAATGATGCAGGTTATCGAATGCACTGTAGACAAATAGAGGATGCACCGTGGGACAAAAGATTCATCCAGTAGGCTTTCGCCTTGGTATTACACAGGAACACAAGTCGCGTTGGTTTGCCGACTTCGAGCGCTACCCCAAGCTGCTGCAAGAAGATCACATCATCCGCAATTTTCTTGAAAAGAATCCCATGCGGCTGAAAAGCTTAGAAAGTCCGGGTATTTCCCAAATTCGGATTGAGCGGAAGGCGGATCAAATCGACCTCGAAGTTCATACTGCTCGTCCTGGCGTGGTTGTTGGTCGAGGCGGACAGGGCATTGAAGAATTGCGGACAGGCTTACAGAAAGCGTTAGGGGATAGCAACCGTCAGATCCGGATCAATGTGGTCGAAGTAGCTCGGGTTGATGCAGATGCTGGACTGATTGCTGAGTATGTAGCACAGCAGCTTGAGCGACGGGTTTCCTTCCGGCGGGTTGTGCGTCAAGCCATCCAACGGGCCCAACGGGCGGGCGTTGAAGGCATCAAGATTCAGGTCAGCGGTCGTTTGAATGGAGCTGAAATTGCTCGAACCGAGTATACCCGTGAAGGGAAAGTTCCACTCCACACTCTACGGGCTGATATTGATTACGCCTATCGCACTGCACAAACCATTTACGGCATTTTGGGCATCAAAGTTTGGATCTTTAAGGGTGAAATCATCCCCGGACAAGAGGAAACTCCCCAGCCTGCCAATACCCAACCGCGTCGTCGTCAACAGCGTCGTCGCCAGCAGTACGAAGATCGATCGAATGAAGGTTAGAGGTCAACTCACGGTGAGTTCGCTCATCTGAAAGTTCCTCCCCCCTCATCCCCAGCAAGGTAAAAGCCATGTTAAGTCCTAGAAGAACTAAATTCCGCAAACAGCAGCGCGGACGCATGAAGGGAATGGCGACTGTCGGCAACAAAATCAACTTTGGTGATTTTGCATTGCAGGCTTTAGAGCCATCCTGGATTACCTCCCGCCAAATTGAAGCCAGCCGTCGAGCGATGACTCGGTACATCCGTCGGGGCGGTAAGATCTGGATTCGGATTTTCCCCGACAAGCCTGTAACCATGCGTCCCGCTGAAACCCGGATGGGTTCCGGTAAGGGAAACCCGGAGTATTGGGTAGCGGTCGTTAAGCCCGGTCGGATCTTGTTTGAAGTGGCTGGCGTACCAGAGCAAACCGCCCGTGAAGCCATGCGGCTGGCCCAGTACAAGTTGCCCATCAAAACGAAGTTCATTACGCGCGAAGCGGAGGAGTCGTAACCCATGCCTCTGCCTAAGATTGAGGAAGCTAGAGAACTGAACGATCAGGAACTCAGCGAACAAATTATTACAACGAAGAAAGAACTGTTTCAATTGCGCTTCCAGAAGGCAACTCGTCAATTGGAAAAGCCTCATCAGTTTAAGCAACTGCGGCACCGTTTAGCCCAGCTTATGACGGTGGAACGGGAACGCCAGTTGGCAACTGCTCAGGAAACTCTAGGCGCAGAATCGACAGATTCAACAAATATTGAAGAGAGTGCCGCAGAGGAGTAAGGCGTTATGGCAGTCAAGGAACGAGTTGGATTGGTCGTTAGCGACAAAATGGACAAGACGGTGGTGGTGGCGGTAGAAAACCGTGCGCCTCATCCTAAATATCGCAAGATTGTGGTGCAAACCAAGCGGTACAAAGTCCATGACGAAGAAAACAAGTGCCAGGTTGGCGATCGGGTGCGGATTCAAGAAACCCGGCCGCTCAGCCGCACCAAGCGATGGACTGTGATTGGAATTCTAGGAGGAAAGGAAGGATCCCAAGCAGCTGTTGCTCAACCTGCAGCGCAGGCAGCATCGTCTCCCCAGTCTCAAGCCAGCGAAGCACCTGAAGTGGACGAGCAGTCCGACGAATCGTCAGCAGTAGTAAACCAATCATCAGAACCGGATGAGCAGGGAGAGGAACAGTGATTCAGCAAGAAACCTATCTCAATGTGGCAGACAACAGCGGTGCCCGCAAGCTCATGTGTATTCGTGTTCTGGGCGGAAATCGTCGATATGCGAACGTGGGTGATGTGATCATTGCGGTGGTCAAAGATGCCATTCCTAACATGGCAGTGAAAAAGTCAGATGTGGTTCGAGCGGTGGTTGTACGAACCAAGAAGGGATTACGTCGGGATAGCGGTATGAGTATCCGCTTTGACGACAATGCAGCAGTCATCATCAATGCTGAAGGCAATCCCAGAGGCACACGGGTATTTGGCCCGGTCGCGCGCGAATTACGAGATAAGAACTTTATGAAGATTGTCTCTCTCGCTCCGGAGGTGCTGTAATGGCGCAAAAAACACGACAGAAAACACGGCATAAGATGCACGTTAAGAAGGGCGATACTGTCCAGATTGTTACCGGGGCAGAGAAAGGAAAGGTCGGCGAGATTCTGCGCGTTTTTCCTGAAACTAGCAAAGTGGTTGTCCAGGGGGTCAACGTTCGCACGAAGCACGTCAAGCCTCAGCAGGAAGGAGAATCGGGGCAAATTACCACTTTTGAAGCTCCGATTCACAGTTCCAACGTCATGCTTTATTCCACCAAGCAGAAAGTCGCCAGTCGAGTCTGCTATACCTTCAACGACGAAGGCCGTAAGGTGCGGATGCTCAAGAAGACTGGAGAAGTCATCGATTAGAGATGCGTCTCATCAATTCAATCATCCCTGACCAAGACCAGGGAAAACAGAGGTAAGCACTATGTCACAACGACTAAAGACCCTTTATCAAGAGACTATTGTTCCTAAGTTGATGGAGCAGTTTCAATATACGAACATCCATCAAGTTCCCAAGGTTGTGAAGGTAACCGTGAACCGGGGACTAGGGGAAGCAGCTCAGAACGCAAAGGCGTTGGAATCTTCTCTCAGTGAGATCGCTCTGGTGACAGGACAAAAGCCCGTTGTCACTCGCGCCAAGAAGGCGATCGCTGGGTTCAAAATCCGGAAGGGTATGCCTGTCGGAATTATGGTGACGTTGCGTTCCGATCGGATGTATGCCTTTCTAGATCGATTTATCAACTTGTCTCTGCCCAGAATTCGAGACTTTCGGGGTGTTAGCCCCAAGAGCTTTGATGGACGAGGCAACTACACCTTGGGCGTTCGGGAACAGTTAATTTTCCCAGAAGTGGAATATGACTCCATCGACCAGATTCGCGGCATGGACATCTCAATCATCACCACTGCTAATACCGATGAAGAGGGTCGCGCCTTATTAAAAGAATTAGGAATGCCCTTTCGGGATAACTGAGGCAGTTTCGCAAAGAGGAAACTATGGCGGCTAACGACACAATTGCAGATATGCTGACGCGCATTCGGAATGCGAATTTGGCGCGACATCAAACGACAGAAGTTCCATCCACCAAAATGACGCGAAGCATTGCGAAGGTGCTTCAGGAGGAGGGCTTTATCACCGAGTTTTCGGAACAGGAAGATGGCCCGAAGCGATCGCTGGTGATTTCTCTCAAATACAAGGGTAGAAATCGTCGTCCCATTATTACAGCACTCAAGCGGGTCAGCAAACCAGGGTTACGAGTTTACTCAAACCGAAAAGAGTTGCCCAGAGTTCTGGGAGGAATTGGTATTGCCATCATTTCAACATCGAGCGGCATCATGACCGATCGTGATGCTCGTCGGCAAGGATTGGGTGGAGAAGTCCTCTGTTATGTCTGGTAGGGCAGCATGGTCGTTAGTTTTTAGTGATGGATGTTTGTTGTCAAAGTCTGGGAGCAGGCAATTAGCAGCAAACCATTCACGATCAACAGCTAACCACTAACACGTATCTAGGAGAAGCGTATATGTCTCGTATTGGTAAACGCCCTATTCCGATTCCCCAAAAGGTGACGATTGCGATCGATGGTCAGCAGGTTGCGGTCAAAGGCCCGAAAGGAGAACTTTCTCGCGTCCTACCCCGGGAGGTAGAAATCGTTCAAGATAGTGACACAGTTTTGGTCAATCGGCGCAATGAATCACGGCTGGCTCGTCAGCAACACGGACTTTGCCGTACGCTGGTGGCCAACATGGTGGAAGGGGTGTCTCAAGGCTTCCAAAAGCGTCTGGAAATTCAAGGTGTGGGTTATCGGGCCCAGGTTCAAGGGCGAAACTTGGTTCTCAACGTGGGGTACAGCCATCAGATCCACATTGAGCCACCAGAAGGCATTCAACTCGCTGTTGAAAACAATACCAACGTCATTGTTACAGGGATCGACAAAGAAGCAGTGGGCAACATTGCTGCTCAAATTCGGGCAGTGCGTCCCCCAGAGCCTTACAAAGGTAAAGGAATCCGTTATGCAGGGGAAGCAGTCCGACGCAAGGCTGGTAAGGCAGGGAAGAAATAGATTATGAAACTCAGTCGCAAAGAAGCCACTCGACGGCGGCATAGTCGAATTCGTCGGAAGGTCACAGGAACATCAGAGCGTCCCAGGTTGGCCGTCTTTCGTTCTAATCAGCACATCTACGCTCAGGTGATTGATGATTCTCGTCATCACACTATTGTGTCTGCATCAACCTTAGAAGCTGATTTACGATCAGAATTGGAAACAGGGGCGAACTGTGATGCTTCTGCTAAGGTGGGTAAGTTGCTGGCGGAACGTGCTCTTGCCAAAGGAATCCAACAGGTTGTGTTCGATCGAGGTGGCAAACTCTATCACGGTCGGGTTAAGGCATTGGCAGATGCCGCTAGAGAAGGCGGATTAGACTTCTAAAACCAGTCGAAAGGGAGGGACTAAAAGATGGCGAATCGTCGCAAAAGTAACAAAGCAAAGGAAAAAGAAACCGATTGGCAGGAGCGAGTTGTTCAGATTCGTCGGGTCACGAAGGTGGTCAAAGGCGGTAAAAAACTGAGCTTCCGAGCGATCGTTGTGGTTGGCAACGAGCGCGGCCAGGTCGGTGTTGGAGTAGGCAAGGCCAGCGATGTGATTGGTGCCGTGCGTAAGGGTGTTGTGGACGGCAAAAAACATCTGGTCACAGTTCCCCTGACAAAAGCCAACTCAATTCCCCATCCGGTGAATGGGGCTGGGGGTGGAGCGAAGGTGATGATGCGTCCGGCGGCACCTGGAACGGGGGTAATTGCTGGAGGTGCTGTTCGTACAGTACTTGAGCTAGCGGGTGTTCGCAATATTCTGGCGAAACAGCTCGGTTCAGATAATCCCCTTAACAACGCCCGGGCTGCTGCCAATGCGCTTGCTTCACTGCGAACGCTCTCTGAGGTGGCAGAGGAACGAGATATTCCGCTCGAAAATCTTTATGCCTAGTTGCATAAGCTGGGACAGCCTTTAATCACTGATTGATTTGAACTTAATCTGATTTTGCTATGAGATTAGAAGACGCTTTACCCCAGAAGGGGTCAAAAAGACGCCGTCGCCGCATTGGTCGCGGTATTGCGGCTGGGCAGGGTGCAAGCGGTGGTTTTGGCATGCGGGGGCAAAAGTCTCGGTCGGGTCGTGGTACTCGTCCTGGCTTTGAAGGGGGACAGATGCCTTTGTATCGTCGCATCCCCAAGTTGAAGCACTTTACCGTGATCAACCCCAAAGAATACACCATTATTAACGTTAGTGCTCTGGCTGATTTAGATGCCAATACCGAAGTGAATCTAGCTACGCTGATTGAAGCCGGTATTATCACATCTGATGATGGTCCCCTGAAGGTACTGGGTGATGGTGAATTATCGGTTCCCTTGACCGTTCAGGCTGCAGCTTTCACGAAATCGGCTCAAGCTAAAATTGAGGCAGCTGGTGGAAGTTGTGAAGTGGTTGGCTAGATTTCTCCAGTGTCTACTCTACTAATCTGGGTGGAGGACGATTTACACTAAGAAATAATAAAGCTTGCACTTAAGTCCCTTATCCAAAAACCCGACAAAGCTTCTAGGGACTAAACCCTTTTCAGGTTTTGAGGATATTTGCTCAACAGTGCAGTGTGAATGCCACTACACACAGAGGTAGCCTTGTATGGTTGTCAGTCGAGATAAAACTCCGACGGCTCAAGAGACATTTATGCAGATGGCGCAGGCAGCAGGACTTCGTGGTCGCCTGCTTGTCACTGTCGGTATGTTGATCTTAGTTCGTTTGGGGATCTATATTCCCGTTCCAGGGATTAATCGTGTTGCCTTTCGAGAAGCCATCCAAGCGAGTGGATTTGGTAACTTGATTGGCTTTTTGGACGTGCTTGCGGGTGGCGGTATCTCGGCACTCGGAATTTTTGCATTGGGAATTTTGCCCTACATTAATGCCTCGATCATCATGCAGTTGATGGCGGCTGCAATTCCTAGCCTAGAAGATTTACAGAAAAATGAAGGCGAGGCGGGGCGACGAAAGATTTCTCAGATTACTCGCTATGTTGCCCTTGGTTGGGCGATTATTCAAAGCATTGGAATTGGATTGCTCGTGAATAATCTGCCTGGCGTAGTGGAGAATCCTGGGCCTTTATTTGTTATCAAAGTCATCCTTGCCCTGACTGCTGGCTCTATGTTTGTAATGTGGGTCGGCGAGTTAATTACAGAGCGCGGAATTGGTAATGGTGCCTCGCTACTGATTTTTGTCAGTATTGTTTCGACTTTACCGGCTTCGATTGGAGCGACGATCGATCAGGTACAGAGCAATGCTAGCCGTAACCTGGTAGCAGGTGTTGTGATCCTGGCTTTAGTCTTTTTGGCAATGATTGTAGGGATTGTCTTTGTCCAGGAAGGAACCCGGCAGATTCCGATTATTTCGGCTCGTCGTCAGGTGGGACGGCAGATGTATCTGGAGAAGAAAAGTTATTTGCCCCTACGCCTGAACCAGGGTGGTGTGATGCCGATTATCTTTGCGTCTGCCGTCCTGTTTTTGCCGCTGACGCTACTGAACCTGCCGTTCCTTCAGAACAATGAGTTCCTGGCGAGAGCAATTCAGTATCTGCAACCGGGTAGCTGGGCGTATGTAGTCCTGTACCTGTTACTGATTTTGTTCTTCAGCTATTTCTACGCTTCCCTGGTGATTAACCCAGTGGATATGGCTCAAAACTTGAAGAAGATGGGAGCCAGCATTCCTGGAATTCGTCCAGGTAAAGCGACTAGTGAGTATCTGGAGCGGGTTTTGAATCGTCTGACCTTCCTGGGAGCAGTTTTTCTGGGTCTGGTTGCCATTATTCCTACAGCGGTTGAGGGGGCAACGCGGGTGACCACGTTCCAGGGTTTGGGCGCAACCTCGCTACTGATTCTGGTAGGGGTTGCGATCGACACCGCTAAACAGATTCAAACTTATGTGATCTCTCAACGCTACGAAGGAATGGTGAAACAATAGTGACTCGATTGATTTTCCTGGGGCCCCAGGAGCAGGGAAGGGAACTCAAGCTCAGACGCTGGCTCATGCTGAGCATATTCCTCATATTTCGACAGGTGATATCTTGCGAAGTGCGGTTTCTCAGCAGACTGAGTTGGGAAAGAAAGCCCAGTCTTACATGGATGAGGGCGAGCTTGTGCCTGACCAACTGATTTTGGAAATGGTGCGCGATCGACTAGAGCAGCACGATGTAGATGCTGGGTGGATCTTAGATGGATTTCCCCGGACAGTTGCCCAGGCAACCTTTCTTGATCAGTTGCTTCAGGAAATGCATCAATCCTGTGACTGGGTCGTCAATTTTGATGTGCCCGATGAAACTTTAGTTCAGCGACTGTTAGGACGTGGGCGTAAGGATGACACGGAGGACGTGATCCGCCATCGGCTAGAAGTTTATCGCCAGCAAACGGCTCCCCTCATTGATTTCTATCGTGAGCGCAACCAGCTTGTTTCCGTAGATGGAGATCAATCCATTGATCAGGTAATGACTGAGCTACAGCAAGCTATTCACGCTTAAGCAAAACCAAAACCTTTGATTCAGAAGCGATAGGCAGGGAGAGCTAAGGTTAGCACGATGCTAGCTTCAATTGGCTCTCCTTTTGCCTGGAGATAGATCCCAACCTTTGTAAACATTTGTTAGGCTTTAGAAGGAATCAGGGGACGCAAACCACTCCTATGGACGACTTGTAATCGTCCGCTGGTCGATATTGTGGACTCTGGTTTATACACCAGGAAATAATGTTGAATAGGTCTTTGATTCTTTCAGACCCAGCTTGACTATAATTTTCACGTTGTTGAGTTTAAAGAGGAACGTAAATTGTCTAAACAAGATTTGATCGAAATGGAAGGAACGGTTACGGATTCACTGCCCAATGCCATGTTTCGGGTTGATTTGGACAACGGATTCAACGTGCTAGCCCATATTTCAGGCAAAATTCGCCGCAACTACATCAAAATTCTGCCGGGCGATCGCGTCAAAGTTGAGCTTACTCCCTATGACTTGACCAAGGGAAGGATCACCTATCGCTTACGCAAGAAGTAGAGTAGGGCCTGATGGGAACGGCGGGTGGGCAGCGAACAGGCGGGGAATGAACAACCGTCACCCGGCATAAATTGAAAAGCGGAAGTCGAAAAACTTCTTTATAGGTTTGTCAAAGGCATAAAAAACTGCTATCATATTACTTTTGTAGTCATTGTGTTTGTAGGACATGAAAGTCCGAGCATCTGTTCGTAGAATCTGTGAGAAATGCCGCGTCATCCGTCGTCGTGGCAGAGTAATGGTGATCTGTTCAAATCCTAAGCATAAGCAGCGTCAGGGATAAGGTTACATTAACGTACCATTGTCCCATCCTCGTTGTAGCATATGGTTTCTATGCTTTTGCTGGGTGTCTTGAGATAGAGAAGAGAAAAGCAAACTGGAGAGAGTTGAAGCGTGGCACGAATTGCCGGAGTTGACCTTCCACGAGACAAGCGTGTTGAGATAGGTCTGACATACATTTACGGAATTGGATTAACCCGATCCAAGCAAATTTTGGAGGCAACCAGCATCAATCCTGATACTCGTGTGAGGGATTTAAGCGATGCTGAAGTTGCTTCCCTAAGGGAAGAAATCGAAACCAACTACCAGGTTGAAGGGGACTTGCGTCGATGGGAATCGATGAACATCAAGCGATTGATGGACATTGGTACGTATCGAGGTCGTAGACATCGTATGGGGCTTCCAGTTCGGGGTCAGCGCACTCGAACCAATGCTCGTACACGGCGAGGGGTTCGTCGCACGGTAGCTGGTAAGAAGAAGGCAGCAGCTAAGAAGTAACGGCTTCAACTGGTTTTCAGCAGTCAACTTCTAGGGTTGGCTGCTGCGTTAGATTGTCTAGTTAACTATTTACCCTGGCGATCGGCGATCAAGTTGTTTCCCTCAGCAGATCGTTAATCAGAGCATTGGCTGTGCTTCAAGACTAAGCTCGTGACTCACGAGTGTCAACTTAGCAGAAATCTTTATTGAGATGTAAACCGAACTATGGCGCGACAACCTGCAAAAAAATCTGGATCGAAAAAGCAAAAACGGAACGTACCCAACGGAATGGCCCACATTCAGTCTACGTTCAACAACACGATCGTCACTATCACAGATGCCAACGGCGAAGCGATCTCGTGGGCCTCTGCTGGTTCCAGTGGCTTCAAGGGGGCAAAGAAAGGTACTCCCTTTGCAGCTCAAACGGCGGCTGAAAATGCGGCTCGTCGGGCGATTGATCAGGGGATGCGACAACTTGAAGTGATGGTCAGTGGCCCTGGTTCAGGGCGGGAAACCGCGATTCGAGCTTTGCAAGGGGCTGGATTAGAGATCACTCTGATTCGAGATGTTACCCCCATTCCGCACAATGGGTGTCGTCCTCCAAAGCGTCGTCGAGTCTAGAAGCTAATTTTGGCTTTTGGCTAGGTTTGAATAAAGCGCGATCGTGCAATCACAATGCAACTGCAGCGTGAAATTTGGAAGGCTAGGACATAATTTCCTGGGGCGAAGGAAGAGGGAGGCTGGACTGTGGCACAGTTTCAAGTTGAGTGCATAGAGTCTGATACCGGAGATGACCGGAGTTCGTATAGTAAGTTTGTTTTAGAGCCGCTGGAACGGGGGCAAGGGATTACGGTTGGCAATGCCCTCAGGCGGGTTTTGCTCTCCAATTTGGAGGGGGCAGCCATCACTGCGGTTCGGATCGCAGGCGTTACCCACGAGTTTATGACAATTCCTGGGGTTCGAGAAGATGTCCTGGACATTCTGCTCAACATGAAGGAGGTCGTACTCAAGAGCTATTCAAATCAACCCCAGATTGGTCGCTTGCGGGTTGAAGGCCGGCCACGGTAACGGCAGGCTACTTTGAATTGCCGTCGGAAGTAGAGGCAATTAACCCGGAGCAGTATATTGCCAGTTTATCTCCAGGTTCTACTTTGGAGATGGAGTTTCGGGTTGAAAAGGGCGTTGGCTATCGGGCGATCGAGCGGGGGCGGGATGAATCTTCCGCGTTGGACTTCCTGCAAATCGACTCGGTTTTCATGCCGGTTCGCAAGGTGAACTACACGATTGAGAATGCTCGAGTGGGCGGGTCGTTGGAAAAAGATCGCTTGATTATGGAGGTCTGGACCAATGGGAGTCTAACCCCACAGGAAGCTCTCAGTCAGGCTGCAAAAATTCTAGTCGATCTATTTGATCCACTGCGGGAAGTTGACTTCTCTGAAACGGAACTGCTTGAGGAAGGGTCTGATGATCCAACCAATCAAATTCCGATCGAAGAACTTCAGCTTTCAGTCCGGGCTTACAACTGCTTAAAACGGGCACAAATTAATTCCGTAGCAGACCTTTTGGACTATACCCAGGAAGATCTGTTGGAGATTAAGAACTTCGGAGCCAAGTCTGCTGAAGAAGTGATTCAAGCGTTGCAAGATCGGTTGGGGATTACATTACCCCATGACAAATCTTCGAGGTCAACTTAGTGACCTCACGGTTCTCGTCTTAGGACGATGTTGCCAGTTCTACTGTAGTTGATGATTAAGTTTGATTATTATGCGTCATCGTCGTCGTGTACCTCAACTTGGTAAGCCCGCAGATCAGCGCAAGGCCCTCCTCAGGGCTTTGACGACTGAACTGATTCGTAATGGCAGCATTACGACTACTAAAGTTCGAGCAAAAGCAGTTCGCTCTGAAGTAGAGCGGATGATTACCCTTGCCAAAGATGGTTCTTTGGCATCCCGGCGGGAAGCGTTGGGATATATCTACGACAAGCAGTTAGTTCATGTCCTGTTTGATCAGGTCAATGAACGCTACGGCGATCGAAACGGTGGATACACTCGGATCTACCGCACGGTCAACCGTCGTGGAGACAATGCTGAAATGGCGATCATCGAACTCACTTGAGTTTTATTGCAGGTCGTAGCAGCACATCTCATGAACGTAAGCTCATCTACCCATGACTTCTCAAACCAAAGTGAAGCTACTTCACTGGAGAAGCCGAACCGGATTGCCCTGGTCATTCAGTACTTGGGCACTTGCTTTCATGGTTGGCAGCGGCAACTCCACCAGCGAACCGTACAGGAGGAAATTGAGCAGGCGATCGAATCTGTATTGGGGTATCACGTCACGCTGCACGCAGCAGGACGAACCGATGCGGGCGTTCATGCCGCAGCTCAGGTCGCTCACTTTGATGCTTTGACTCAGATTCCAGCTCATCGCTGGGCTAACGTTCTGAATAGTCGGCTGTCCGATGATATTCACATCCGAGCATCAGCAGAAGTCAGTCCAACCTGGCATGCTCGATTTTCAGCATCATGGCGGCGCTATCGTTACACCATCTACACCGATGCGCGCCCTAATCTGTTCGTCCGACCCTTTGTTTGGCACTACTACCACTCTCCCCTGGACACATACTTGATCCAGGAGGCATTGAAACCGCTAGTGGGCCGCCATCATCTCGCAGCATTTCATCGAGCTGGTTCTAAGCGTCCCCACTCCTGGGTTGATGTTCAGGCAGCGGAATGTAATCGGCAGGGGACACTAGTTCACATTGAATTACAGGCGAGTGGCTTTCTGTATGGCATGGTGCGCTTGATGGTGGGAATGCTAGTTGAAGTCGGTAGTGGGGAACGCTCACCTGCATCTTTTACAGAGATATGGATGCAGCAACGACGAGATTTAGTCAAGTATGCAGCTCCACCCCAGGGACTCTGTTTGCTGCGGGTGGGATATCCTGACTTTCCCTTCGCTCCAGACATTTGGTACGATACGCAGCCCAAATTTACCTTTGCCTCCGCTCAACCGGCCTGCCATACAATGTGAGCTTTTTGTACGAACCCTTGAAGTGTTATTGAGAAGAATAAAGCACACCATGACTACCAAAACCTACCTTCCTCCCCAGGACTCAATCGATCGCAAGTGGTACGTTGTTGATGCCGAAAATCAACGATTGGGCCGATTAGCAACTGAGATTGCGATGATATTGCGCGGTAAAAACAAGCCAACCTATACTCCCCACATGGATACCGGAGATTTTGTCATTGTGGTTAACGCTGACAAGATTGCGGTGACGGGCAGAAAAAGTAGCCAAAAGCTTTATCGTCGCCATTCCGGTCGCCCTGGTGGGATGAAAACTGAAACTTACTCCCAGCTGCAAGCTCGGATTCCTGAGCGCATCATTGAGCAAGCAGTGAAGGGAATGTTGCCGAAGAACGCATTGGGTCGCCAGTTGTTCACCAAACTGAAGGTTTACGCTGGAACGAACCATCCCCACCAAGCTCAAAAACCAGAAGTTCTAGAGATTCAAACCATTCCTGGAGGAAATCGCTAATGCAAGCTACAGAAAACGATCGCGTCATGTATTGGGGCACGGGTCGTCGTAAGTCGGCCGTTGCTCGGGTTCGGTTGGTTCCGGGAAACGGTCAAATGACCATTAATGGCAAACCGGGAGATCTGTATCTTCAGTTCAATCCTGGATACTTGTCAGCCGCCAAGGCTCCCCTGGAAACGCTGGGACTGGAAAGTGAGTACGACATTCTAGTCAATGTTCGGGGCGGTGGATTGACTGGGCAGGCTGACTCTATCCGACTTGGTGTGGCTCGTGCCCTCTGCCAGCTTGATCCCGAAAATCGCAAACCTCTGAAAGTAGAAGGCTATCTGACCCGTGATCCCCGGGCTAAAGAGCGGAAGAAGTACGGTTTGCACAAAGCTCGTAAAGCTCCCCAGTACTCGAAGCGTTAAGGCAACGGACGGCGGGCTGCTTAATCCAGCCGCTAGAATAAGGGCAGGATTTCAACATTACGGATTCAAACATTACAGAGAAACACGGCAATCATGGCTAAATCTGATATTCATCCGGAATGGTATCCGGAAGCAAAAGTCTACTGTAACGGTGAAGTGGTAATGACGGTCGGTTCGACGAAGCCTGAACTTCATGTCGATGTCTGGTCTGGGAACCACCCCTTCTTCACGGGAACTCAGAAGATCATTGATACTGAAGGGCGGGTTGAACGGTTCTTGCGGAAGTATGGCATGGTGGATACCAGCAATGCCACTTCGTCTGACAACAAACCTCAGTCGAAGAAGAAGTAGCGTGAATCGACGGAAGTGGTATTTCAGCGGTCAGCTTTGACAAGGTTCACGAAGGCTGATTGCTGGAATTTTTGCTATCTACACCGACGATTCTTTATAGGATAGGGCTACTCCTATGGCTGAGGCATATTTACTAGAAAAACTGAAGTCTGTTGAACAAACCTTTGACGAACTGACTCGCCGATTGGCTGATCCAGACATTGCCACCAACCCGACTGAATTTCAACGGGTGGCAAAAGCGCGATCGGATCTCGAGGAAACTGTCATCGCCTATACAGACTGGAAGAAAACCCAGGAAGACCTTGAGGGAGCCAGGTTGATTCTCAAGGAAGCAGGTGGTGATGCTGAATTGCGGGAAATGGCATCGTTAGAAGTTGAGGAATTGCAAAACAAGATTGGGGTGTTAGAAGAGCGGCTGAAGATCTTACTACTCCCCCGCGATCCAAACGATGACAAGAACATCATGCTGGAAATCCGGGCAGGCACCGGAGGCGATGAAGCCAGCATTTGGGCCGGTGATCTGGTGCGAATGTACT
Source organism: Egbenema bharatensis FJBBOT/2019 (assembly GCF_048077055.1). Lineage (NCBI taxonomy): Bacteria > Bacillati > Cyanobacteriota > Cyanophyceae > Oculatellales > Oculatellaceae > Egbenema > Egbenema bharatensis. The sequence continues at coordinate 3,695,768 of NZ_CP182236.1, forward strand.
CCCGTTATGCTGAGGGGCAGGGCTGGCGCGTCAAGTTGTTGAGTGAGTCGCTGGCGGATATGGGCGGCTTCAAGGAAGCGATTCTGGAAATCCAGGGCGATCAGGTCTACAGCAAGCTCAAGTTTGAGGCAGGGGTTCACCGTGTCCAGCGAGTTCCGGTGACGGAAGCGGGAGGGAGAGTGCATACCTCAACGGCAACAGTAGCGATCATGCCGGAAGTCGATGATGTGGAAGTGGAAATCGATCCTAAGGATATTGAGCTGACAACGGCTCGATCGGGTGGAGCCGGTGGACAAAACGTCAACAAGGTGGAAACGGCGGTTGATTTGTTCCACAAGCCGACAGGGATTCGGATCTTTTGTACCGAAGAACGATCGCAGCTTCAAAACCGGGAACGGGCGATGCAGATTCTGCGGGCTAAGCTTTATGAAATGAAACTACGCGAGCAGCAGGAAGCCGTTACTTCTATGCGGCGTTCTCAGGTGGGAACGGGGGCGCGATCGGAGAAAATCCGAACTTACAACTACAAAGACAATCGAGTGACTGATCACCGGCTTGGGCAGAACTTTACGCTGAACCCTGTCTTGGAGGGAGACATTGAAACGGTGATTCAATCTTGTATTTCCCAGGATCAACAGGAACGTTTAGAGGAAATTGCAGCCTCCACTTCATCTGTGCCGTCGGTTTAATCCATCATGCAGAATCATCAATCCCCACCAGAGACTCAATGATTCTGGATTGAAATGCTTTCAATAACCTTCAACTCTTTGACCCAGTCTCCAAGCTGAGGTCAATTTTTTTGCAGTTTTTTTGCAGGAACCTTGTCACCCTACGCTCCGCCGCCAAACACTTCCACATCGCTAAACACGCAGACCGGTGAACCATGGCCCACTCTAATGGCCTGATTGGGTTCCCCTTTACCGCAGTAAGGTGTACCGTACATTTGCCAGGTTGAATCGTTGCCGATTTGCGTCAGTCGATGCCAGAATTCCGTTGTAGTCGATCGATAGTTGGGGTTACGTAACGTTTTCGTAAACTTGCCATTTTCAATCAATCGGGCATACTCACAGCCAAACTGAAACTTATGACGTTGATCATCGATCGACCAGGACTGGTTAGACTCCATGTAGACTCCGTGTTCCACATTCTGAATCAACGCTTCAAAGGAGTCTGTACCAGGTTCCAGGTTAAGGTTTGCCATCCGATCGATCGGTGGACGGTTCCAGGAGGAGGCTCGGGCACAGGCAACCCCCGGTATCCCCAACCGGGTCTGGCTCTCCAGGCTTCCCAATCCCCGCAGCAGCAACCCTTCTTTAATTAAATATTCGTGGGTAGCGGCTGTCCCCGTGTCGTCGAATTGGTAGCTGGCCAGTTCACCGGGAACCGTTGGGTTAAAAGTAATATTCATTAATGGCGAACCATAGACCAACTGCCCAAAGTCGCTCGGCTTGACAAAGCTGCCGCCTGCATAATTGCGCTCATCACCCAGAATGCGATCGAGTTCTAGAGGATGTCCAACACTTTCATGGATTTGCAGCATCATCTGATCGGGAGCCAGGACGAGCGTGGTCACCGCAGTGGGACATTCCTCTGCCATCAACAGTTCGATCGCCTGTTCGCCGATGTGCTGGGCCTGCATCCAGAGGTTTTCATCTGGGAATCGTTCCCATCCACCCTGATAACAGTTTGCTAAGAATCCATTACTCGTGCGCTGTTGCACCACTGCGCCATCCTGAGCCGTTACCCCATAATGAGTTTCCAGAATTAAGAAGCGTTGGTAAACCTCAGAACCATTGCTGCTGACTAACCAGGACTCGATCTCGTTGGTGATGGCGATCGCATTCGTCTGCACAATTTGATCAGACACCTTCAAAGTTTTGCACAGGCGGATCAGCAAATCGTTGACTTCCCCTGGCGTTAAAGCATCCAATGGTTTCAGAAACGGTGAACTATATTGTCCAACCACTTTTGGCCGAACGGCTGTTGTGAGAGGGTGAACCGCCCACTGGCTGGCTGCGATGGCCTGCCGATAGGCCGCTTTTGCCGCTGCCTGAATATTTTCCAAATTCAGTGAGTTACTGGCAGCATAACCAATTTGCCCATTGGCCAGCACCTCCACCATAATTCCCTGATTGACAGAACGGCTGTTGTTTTGAGGGACTTCGTCGCGGACATGGCGATAGTGGGCGGTTTCTTTGACGGAACGCAAACCAACCCACTCCGCAGGGACATCTAAAGAGGCGATCGCTTTTGACAGTTCAGCCAGTGATAGTTCAGCCAGCATGGATTAGCTCTACTCAATTCAGTGAATCAATTTGCGCAAAAATCTCAAAAAGGCAGTGGTCTTTGCGTCTTGAACGGTAACGACAGAACGTTATCTGACCATTCTACCTATTCAGTAACGCAGAATCGTTGGGTGGATTACGCTAAATGCTGACATTTTCCTTCTGCAATTCATTCCCTTCTGCAATCCATTCTCCAATCTCCCGATCCACTGCATCTGACGGTATGGAATTTCATGGGAGATGAGTTAATCAACCGATCAAAACCGCTGCTTCAATCACAACTAACAATCCGCACTCAGTATATCCTTTTACTTAAATCCTTCGAGTTTTTACTCCTGATCCTTACTGAAGTAATTATCATGGCCAGCTTTCGATCGCCGAATGTAGCTACCGATTGGACCACACGGACGGTTCCAGCCGTAACGGGCTCGTCATCCATACAGCCGAAGTTGGAAGTGCGAAATCTCTCTAAAACCTTCACGGTGCAGGGAAAACCGTTGCTAGTCTTGCAGGATATTAACTTACAGCTCTACCCCAGAGAGTTTGTTTGCCTGGTAGGAGCGTCAGGATGTGGTAAATCAACGCTGCTGAATATTATTGCAGGATTAGCGCAGCCGTCGGTTGGTGCAGTTTTAGTAGATGGTGAAGTTGTACTGGGGCCAGGAGCCGATCGCGGTATGGTGTTTCAGGGGTATACCCTCTATCCCTGGCTAACGGTGGCTCAGAATATTGCGTTTGGGTTAAAGCTCCGTAAACTCTCGAAAGCTCAACAACGCGAAATCGTTTCCCATTATTTAAATGTAGTAGGCCTGTCTGCCTTTGCCCAGGCATACCCCAAGCAGCTTTCAGGCGGGATGAAGCAACGGGTGGCGATCGCCCGGGCCTGGCCAATGCTCCGGAAGTGCTGCTGATGGATGAACCGTTTGGCGCACTGGATGCCCAAACCAAGGAGCAGATGCAGCAGTTTTTACTGAACTTGTGGGAGGAAACGCATACCACGGTTCTGATGATTACCCATGATGTCGAGGAAGCCATTTTTCTCTCCCAACGATTGTATGTGATGAGCCGCCGTCCAGGTCAGTTGAAGGCGGAAGTCCCGATTTCACTACCAGAACATCGTGAGCTAGACATTAAGCTAACACCCAAATTTATTGACATTAAACGGGAGGTTTTGCACACCTTGCGCGAGTGAAGTGAAAGGCGCAATTCTGCCCAGCCTTTTTCTTTGAATCCCTTTTCAGAACAACGATCTATTTGTCCTGATTTAGTTTTTGGGCTGTACTAAAGCTCGCTGTAAAATCATCCCGTCATTGCGATTTGTTTAGCATGAGTCCCATTGCTATGTAAGTAATCGGGAACAGATCTACATCAAAAAAACGCAAAACCAGGTTTTAAGTTTATTTTTCTTTCACCCGCAACCCTCTAGAATCGATTCGTCATTGTTATGTTTTGTTGCACTAACCTGAGAATTAGTGATTTATGCCTATTACCCATAATCCAGTCCTCGTTATCGTCTCAGCTTGTATTGCGATCGCCTCATCCTACCTCGCCTTAGAAACGGCAAATCGCCTGATGGCATCCCAAAAATCCAATCAGCGGTTTTGGTTAGTTGGCGGAGCGATCGCCATGGGAACAGGAATTTGGTCCATGCATTTTGTAGCAATGCTAGCCTTTTCCATTCCTTTGTATGTCACCTATGACTTACCGATCGTGCTGCTCTCTTTGCTACTAGCCATACTGGCATCTTTGCAAGCTTTATTCGTTGTGAGTCGCCCCAGTGTCAGTACGTCTACGCTACTGGGAGGCAGTGTGAGCATGGGTATCGGCATTGCGATGATGCACTATTCTGGAATGGCAGCCATGCGAATGCCAGCAACCGTCGGCTACAATTCTGGACTGTTTGCCCTATCTATCCTCGTTGCAGTGGTCGTTTCCCTGGCAGCTTTGACATTGTCCGTCATTTTCCGCGACGAAAAATTTTCCAGGCGGTTCGGTCTGAAATCGCTGGTTGCCTGCGTGATGGGAGGAGCCATCCTGTCCATGCACTACACAGGAATGTCTGCCGCCAGCTTTACACATCAACCGGAAATTGTCGTTGCCCTGTCTGGAATCGATAATGCATGGTTAGCCGCGATCGTTTGTACGTTTACCCTGCTGGTTTTGGGAGCAATGGGGGCTATGCTCTACGGTGAAGCTGGAAGCATTCGGTTTGATTAAACCTTCCCGCTATAAGGGGCTGTATCTACCAGCCTTGTCATGGAGCAAATACCAGCTTTGCGATTAGTTATCAGCAGGTATTTTAAGAACCAGTAGCCAGTTGATTCAGCTATCCGTTCATTCCTGAGAGGGTAAAGGTGAACGATCCTGGTAGGGCAACGGAACATATTGCACCGACGGGCGGGCCGCCATCGGTTGGGGATAGAGATCCATAAGTCCGTAGATTTCTCTGGGTAGTCCAACGGTAACAGGAAGCCCCAGTTCCTTCGCTACAAGCTGACTGATTCCTGTCGATGAATCATTAGAATCACCCGACTACCGCGCTTGCGCTCAAAGGTTTGAATCGCTTTGATGCGTTGAGATTGAACCGCCCGTTTTTGCAGGATTGGTTGAATGGAGATAATGACCAAAAAGATCCAAAATAGGTCAGAAAAATTCATATGATTCACCTGAGCAAGTTACCCATTCAGGATGGTTGTCCCACAGTTCCTTTCCCAATCTCAATCAGCAGACATCAAAATCCTATCAATGCTGATTGTCAACGCTGAACGTCCCTAATAACGGTATCATGATTGCTTCTCAGGCATAACCTGCTTGCAGTTGTATCCCAGGTCAAAGATTTCTTAAATTCAGGTGGCTTCACTCCATGCTGTCCATTCAAACTCAACTGTTGCAACTCCTCGATCGCTCCCTTCCCTTCCGGTTAATCATTGCCCTGGTCGTTGGTTTTCTAGCATTGTTTTTGGTACAGGAAATTGAGTCTATTCATCGGGAAACTGCCTGCTGGGGGAAAGTTCCGTTCCTGGTGTGCCTCCTGGATGAAGGGGTCAATTTAATTGCAGTGGAGAATGTGGAAGGATTTAGCATCCTGGTTGTCGCCATCACCTATCTGATCGAAAGCCGCGATCGACGGAAGAAAAAACATTATGAGGCCTGGCAGGTGGTGGACAATGCGGCCGCTGCCAAAGTGCCCACCAGCAATGCTCGGATTAAAGCCCTGGAAGACTTAAATGAAGATGGTGTATCCCTTCAGGCGATCGATATGCCCGGAGCCGATTTGCGACGAATTCAATTAGCTGGAGCCGATCTACGAGAAGCGACCCTTTCGGCAACCGATCTGCGAGAAGCGAATCTGCGCGGTGCGAATCTGGCATTGGTGAATCTGGAGGGAGCCAATCTGCGGGGATCTGACCTGAGCTATACCAACCTGGCGAAAGCCCATCTCAAAGGAGCCGACCTGACCAAGGCAGTCCTTTACGGCACGAATTTGGCCTGCGCTGACCTCAGCCGCACCATTCTGGAGCAAGCCGATCTCCGAAAAGCGATGTTGGTGGAAGCTAACCTGGCTGCGGCTAATCTCCGTTCTGCTAACTTGCAACAGGCCAATCTAACCGATGCGCGGCTGAAGGAGTCTGATTTTCGGACGGCTGACCTGAAAGATGCCAAGCTGACTGGGGCAATCATGCCAAGCGGTACGATTCACCAGTAATTGACAATCAATGTGCACAGGCGGATCCAGACTGCGCAAGCGGGAGCCAGGCACCCAGAATATAACAGATTGTTAATTCTAAAAATCGTGGATTCAATGACCTGTGCCATCGTTCTGCTTCCTTGGCTGGGCAGGCAAAATGCCTACCCCACAAGAATTTTAAGTGATTCAATTTGCACTCCTGATCAGCAACCATGGGCAGGAAATTCCCGTCCTGATCCTAGGAAATCCACTCAGAAAAGTTAATCAGACGATGGGCAGTCCATTGGCAACTTTCGCTACCCTAGTCTTAGAATTTTTTGAGTGATACTTTTTTAGAATCAGCGTATGGCTCCTTCCACTTGGGCAAACGATTTTTCAGCAACCATGCGGCACACCCTGAAGCAACCCCTGGCGGTGTCTGCAATTTTGTCTTTGGGAGCACACATTGTTCTGTTTGCAACGTTGCCCTTTTTGTCGAATGCTGCTTTTTCCGATGCGGAGCCAGAAATCCGACGGGCGGTAGACTTGATTGAGTTGACCCCAGAGGAACAGAGTCGCCTCCCGGATATGTCAACGCCGATCACGCTTCCGCCACTATTCCAGGATTCCCTGCCTGATATGTCCCTGCTGCCAGTGCCGGATCCCACCATCCCCCCACCGCCACCCAGAGGGTTCCTGTCAGAGCCATTGTTTCCTCGATCGTTTTCTACACCCGGAACCTTTCAAATTCCTGCCGTGCCGCCTGTTCCCCCCCCTGCTCCAGCTACCCCGGTTCAACCCCAACCCCCTGCCCCACCAGTCAATGCCGAGGCTGAAGCGGAGACAAGCGGGGAGGACACCTTGCCTAACGTCAACCTGCGCCGAGGACGACCCCTGGAAGACTTGCTGAACGGTGAGATTGCGGTTGATTCAGAAACGGAAGCTTCAGAAAATCCCCAAGCCGCAGCCCCTGTAGAGCCACCCCCGGTGCGATCGGATGAAGAGATTATTGCAGCCCTCCAGCAAGATGTTCGAGCGCGGCAAGAGCGGATTCGGGCCCAGCAACTTCTGAGCTACAACCCTCAGGGCACTGCTCAAGACCCAAATTATGATGCCGGACTCAGTTGGTTTGCCTGGATGGAATCCTTGATCGATGAATTTGGAGTGGATTTATCCAGCGTCAACCCAGAGAGTAACCAGTTTGAGCAAACGACGATCGCAGCCCAGTTCCCGTCTGAAGCCTGTGGTTATATTAACCAAACCCTCAGTGCGGATTATGGCGTAGTGGTTGACCAGGCAGGAATGCCGATCGAGGAGAGTCTTGCGCTGCTGCGTAATTCTGGCTATGGACTGTTAGATGTTCGGGGCACGGCGGCTGTCCTCGACAGTACGTTTGAGAACCTAACGGGTGGAAATATGCCCTATCGCGTTACAGTAGAGTTTCCCTACACCGGGAATTCCTGCGCAAATCAGGAAACCCTATCTGAATCGGCTGCACCAGGGCAGTAGGGCCAGGTCAATGGAATTTGCGGAAGCTGCCCGTATCAGGGAAATGGGTAGCTGAATCTTCATTTCTACTCCCTAACATCTGACGATTTAGCTCCAGAACTGGGATCACTAGTTCTGCTTGATTGGGAGGCAGGTGTTGGCAGATGAGACTTTGCAAAATCTGATAGGTCATATCACAACTGCGTTCAGTTCCAAAAGCCTGCATCACGCTTCTAAACCACAATAGCAATCGTTCTTTGAGCGTGTCTGGATCGTTGAGCAGCACGGTGATCGCGGTGTAACGTAATACGCGAATTGTGTCTTGCTTCCACTTGGCACTCATATCAGCATTGTTGTATCTCAATAAGTCGGGAGCAACCAACTGGATTTTGCGGTAGGTTTGCTGTAGCAGCATCAGTTCCAGTTCTTGAAGTTTCAGGTAGGTTTGAAAACGGATCTGAAACGATCGGACGTAATCAGTAATGAATTGCAGTTCTGCATCGGTGGCATAGCGACCATCGATGACCCGTTCCAGATGTTCAAACTGACTTAGCATAAAAATCAATAGCAAAAAATCAGCAACACGAACTGTTGCTCCAATCTACTCAACAATGAACAATTGGACAATTGGACAAATCATTCATTGTGATATATTTTCCAATGTGATTGTTAGCGACGAAAAGCGATCAAAAATGATTGGGGCAATTTCGTATTGTCGGGCTTATCCGTCATTTTCTTTCCACTTGCTCTGATATTTAGAACGAAAGCGAATGGGCAAACTTTCGATCTGGACAGACCGCAGCAATGTATCAGTTTTCCTTACCTAAAAACATCCAAAACCTAAAATGGGAGCATCCCAGTTTCGCAGCAACCCCTTTCCCCATCAGGGCGATCGGATAGAAAGATCTGATGGAATCAGACGTTGGAACCCACCCCTAACCCCTCCCAGGAGGGGAAACTCTAGAGAAATCCCTACTCAACCAGGAGAATGTCCATCAAATCCCCTCTTGGGAGGGGCAGGGGTGGGTTAATCTTCACCCTATTACAAAGGTGGGATGCTCCCACCTAAAATCGCTATTGCTCATATAAACAAACATAGCGAATATCAGAAGTCCGGTGGGGATCAATCGCATTCATTGCTACCGGAGTCAGGTCAATAATATGACCATTAACCCAGGGGCCACGATCGTTAATCCGCACATTCACAGATAAACCTGTATCCTGATCGATAACAGTAACCCAACTGCCCAGGGGAAGCCAGGGATGGGCAGCAGTTAATCCGCCGGGATTATAAACTTCCCCATTCGCAGTTATTCCTGAGTGATCATAATAGGTTGCAGTTCCACATTCAGTCGCAGCACTCACTGGAGCCGCTATACCAAAGCAGCTAATACTCGACATCGTCAATACTTTTAGGAACGTTAAAGCTGGTTGCATAGGTAAACTTAACAATAATTTAGATGATAGATACTCCACCTAAACTGTCACAGCCGGGTGTCTTCTGCCTGAAACTTCAGCTCTGACATACCCAAAGTTCTTTGTCCATCTAAAATTTTGTAAAGATAGCTCCAAAATTATGAAGTTTTTCAATGAAATCTCCGCCTGGAGGTTACGATGATAAACCGGCAATTTGTTAATATTAGCCAGTTATAAGTCAATTTATCCCGTTTTAGAGGTTCGTTGTCCTGGCAGGAATTAAAACGAACTTTACCTCTGCTTAGGGGGGCTTGGATGAATCGAGAAAGTCAATACCGTTTCATCCACACCCTTGAGCTTCAGCGGACTGCACTTGGTAATGGCATCTTCCTCCAGTTCCAGGTAATCCGCAACTGCGGCTGAAACCAGGATGGTGCCTGCCTCGGCGGCCTCCTGAATCCGGGCTGCAATATTGACGCTGGGGCCGATCGCTGTATAGTCTGCCCGTTCCTCACCCCCAAACATTCCCACAACTGCTGTTCCCTGGTGAATGCCGCAGCGAAACTGGACGAGTTGCTCAATTCCCTGCGCCTGCCAGCGATCGTTCAGATTAGCCAGAGTGCGGTACATTTGCCGAGCCGCTGCAATCGCCCGTCTGACCTGCTCATTGGGGCTAATCTCCTCCGGTGCGCCAAAAATGGCCAGGATTGCATCACCCATAAACTTATCTACCGTGCCCCCATGCTCAAAAATGGCGTGGGTCATTTCTGTCAGGTATTCATTCAGCAGTTCAGCCACCTTGCGCGATCGAAGCGTATTAGATAGCTGAGTAAAACCAATAATGTCGCTAAATAACACCGTGATCATCCGAGGTTCAGGCCGTAAATCCAGCGTTAATTCACCCTGAGCCGCTTTTTCCACCAGAGGCGGTGGCAAAAATCGGCGTAGGACTGACTTCGTCAGGTAGGTATTGAGTTCAGCCACCTTCCGCTCATTTTCCTTCAGCGCCAGGAGATTACGCACTTCCGCCAGCAGTTCTCGATCGTTAAACGGTTTAGATAAATAGGCATCAGCCCCTTTTTCTGCCCCTTCAATTCGCGTATCTGCATCCGCTTTGGCGGTCAGCAGAATGATTGGCGTGCCTCGCAAAACTGTATCCTGGCGCACCTGCTGTATCATTTCCAATCCTGATACCATCGGCATCATTAGATCCGTCACAATCAAATGCGGCTGTAAAGTTTGGGCAACCTGCAAACCCTCACCCCCATGCCGGGCTGTATAGACTTCGTGCCCATCTCGCTGCAACACGCTACAGATGTAACTCCGCATATCCGCATTATCTTCGACGACCAGCACCTTCGCAGCAAAACAGGAGGATTCAGAGGATACGGCGAGGGAACGGTCTGGGGAATGGGGCAAAGGGACTTCGATCGCAGTCCCTGAACCTAAATTCAGCGCAGTGTGACCTGGCCGACTCTCTGCTTCATCCTGTAATTCTGTTTCAACATCGGCTAACTCCACCGTTGCCCGGGTTTGTTCCAATTCCGCTGGAATTTCAATCACCTGATGGGAGGGCAGATGGGCCATGCCTGCCGGTAGCCAGAGGGTAAAGGTTGTCCCCTGTCCATAAACGGAGTCCACCGTGACCTGCCCTCCATGCAGTTCTACCAGTTCTTTGACCAGAGCCAGTCCTAAGCCACTCCCTTCATGACTGCGGCTAGCAGAACCATCCGCCTGACGGAACCGCTCGAACAAATAGGGCAACTGATCCGGACGAATACCGACTCCGGTATCTCTCACCTGAACCTGACAATGCTGCCCTTCGGGACGGAGTAACACTTCAATCGTGCCACCCGCTTCAGTGAACTTGATCGCATTGGAAAGCAAGTTGTATAGCACCTTGTCAAATTTTTCCAGATCCAGGTAAACCATAGGACAGTCTTGCAAAACCGTCTGCAAACTAATTTGCTTTTTCTCGCAGTACGGACGAAAAGAATCTACAACTTGTGAGACGGTTTCTAAAAGCTGACAGGGACGGAACTGCGGCTGCATTCGCCCAGCATCCAATCGTTGCAGATCTAATAGTTGATTGACCAGGCGCAAGAGTCGCCGTGAATTTCGCAGAGCGATGACGGACTGATCTAAAGAGAGGCCTTGCTGCTGGGTGACGGCCGATTCTACAGGCCCGATCGTCAGCGTCAACGGAGTCCGAAATTCATGGGAAACATTTTGAAAAAATTCAGTTTTCTGGCGATCGAGTTCCAGGAGTTGCTCTGCCTGCTGGCGTGTGGTTTGATACAGCCGAGACTGCTGTACGGCGATGGCTGCCTGGGCTGCTACCGCCTGGGCTAACTCAATTTCAGCAGTTTGCCAGCGGCGAGGATGGCGCATCTGTCGTAGCGAAATACTGCCGATAATCTTACCGTTGTATAGCAATGGCACAACCAGCAACGCGCGAGCGGGCGATCGGAGCGGCAAGTCCAGAATATTCATCTCTGAATGCTGGCTCAAGTCGTCGATCACCACGGGAGCCTGGGTCTGCAATACCTGCTGAAGGACAGGATTGCCAGTGATCGGCACCAGGGATTGAGGTAAATGAGAAGACGGGCGATCGGCGATCGGTTGAGGGGATGCCCCTGTCCAGGGAGACTCCGGTGACGGTGGGGCAGGAAAGGCAGCATGGCTGGAGTTAGATTCCTCGACATCGCTCAGATTTGGCTGGAGCGATGTTTGCGTCGCATCATGTAATCCCACACATTGAACATATTGATCTTCTTCTGTCCATAAAGACAGGGCACAACCATCCGCATGAAGTGCTTGCCCCAGTTGTAATGTAATGGCGGCAAAAATTTCCTGTGGATCCAGACTCGATCGAATGGCGGCGGTAATGGTATTAACCAATGCCTCCCGCTTGGCCAGGGCCCTCACCTGCTCATAAGCGCGAGCCTGGGACAGGGCCAGCGCCGCCTGATCTGCCACCATGACCACAAGCTGCACCTCGTCATCCTGCCATGTCCGGGGGCGATCGCATTGATGGAGCGCAATCACTGCCATGAGTTCCTGCTGCAAAATGAGCGGAACCACCAGGCTAGAAGCAATCTGAGTCGCTTGAAAGGCTTGATGGCGTTGCAAACTGGCTTCCTGGCTCACCCGTTCATCTGTGCTGGCATCGTTGATCACCAGTACATCTTTAGTTTCCCAAACCGTCTGCGCCAGTTGGCTAAAGTCCCAGGCTTGGGCGGGCAACGGTGAATCGAGCGGCGGATCAGAACTCCCTGAAGGCTGCGATCGGGCGGTAAACACAAACCACTCATCCTCCAAGCGTCCTTCTTGAAATGGACGGAGGATGCAGCAGTCTACCTCAAACATATGCCCTAGCGTCTCCACGATCGTCTGTAAAATTTGACGGTAGCTGAGGGCACTGCGGATGGTATTGGTCACCGCATTCAGTAAAGACTCCTGCCGCAGCGTTCGACGCAGTTCCTGGGTACGAGCCTTCAAAACATTGTGGGTATCAACAGCCTGACGCACTACGCCCTTCAGTTCTTCATCATCCCAGGGCTTCGTGACGTACTTAAACACTTTTCCAGAATTGATTGCCTCAACCAAGTCCACCACATCGGTGTAGCCTGTGAGGATAATCCGAATCGTATCGGGATACTGAGTGGCCGTCAGGCTGAGGAACTCTGTCCCACTCATATAGGGCATCCGCTGGTCAGAAATAATAACTGCTACCTCACCCTGCTGGGCCAAAATATCTAATGCCGCAGGGCCACTTTCCGCCCTCAGTACCTTAAACTCTCGGTGAAAGGTGCGATAGAGCAGATCTAGGTTATCTGGTTCATCATCAACGACCAGAATTTTCGGCTTGCTGTGGTCTGGAGACTTCATGCACCGCGCTCCTCCTGTGAGGGCAGTCATATAGAAATAGCGTTCTGTCCAACACAAACTATCGTGAATGAGTTTGTCAGAGGATTGGGCAGAGAAAATAAAGTCTGGGCGAGGATCGTGTCCATTGCGTCAGTGAACAAGTGGGTTCAGTACAAAGCAGAATACCTGAGCATCCAATCGCCGGTTTTTCAAAGGGCCTGGCGTTCAAGATGCTGGAGAAATTAGCTCTGTTTGGTAGATCTGGCGATATTGTGATGCACCCAATTTAGTCTATTGCTTGGTCTTTGGGCAGTTTGTCTAGAGGATGGCAATCTATTTACATAAGTTAACCCGTATGGAACTCAAGTCCTGAGTTTAAGATGCCCATTTTGGGGAGAAGGCTAACTGGGAGTGAGGAGTGGGGAGGGGGGAGGGGGAAAGTGAGGAGTAGGGAGTAGGGAGTAGGGAGGGGGGAGGGGGGAAGTGGGGAGCGACTGCAGGTCAATTGGGTGTGAAGAGAGATTGAGTTGATTTGAATGGACTAGATTTTATAGCCTGCCATTCATTCGCAGGGGGTGTAGCGGGTCAACCAGCCCAGGGAAGTTTATAGTTCCTACATTTACTGTGTTCCCCAGGTCAAGTTCTCAAGATTAAAATAGGGGCATGCAGCGACCTGATCTTCCCTCTTCCTCCTCTGATGCACGTTCCCCCCTCCCACCAATCACATCGGGATGGGAATCTGAGACTGCAAATTCCGTACTCCTGGTTCGAACGGTGCGTCACCAGGATTTGCAAAGCATTGCCGATGTGCTGGCGAGTAGCTTTCACTCCCCAGAGGGACTGCTGGGTTGGCTTTACCCCCTTCTGCGAATTGGGATTTATGAAGACCTGCGCAGCCGCCTTTATAGCCAGACCCATCACTATGCTTGTTTGGTCGCAATTTTGCGGAATACAGATGAATCGTTAGCGGTAGAGCAACTCGATCGCCCGGTTGGAACGGTGGAGATATCAGTCCGCAGTCGATCGCTGAATCCCTTTTTGCAGTCCCGCTATCCCTATCTCTCTAATCTAGCTGTGTTGACCGAGTGTCGGCGGAAAGGAGTTGCCCTACAGCTATTGCATACCTGTGAACGGATTGTGTTGGACTGGGGCTTCCAGGAAATTTATCTGCATGTTTTAGAAAATAACCATCGGGCAAGACGGCTGTATTGGAAGGCAGGGTATAGACTGAAAGCAATCAATATCAACCCAATTGGGTTTGTTTTAGGACGACCGCGACAACTACTGTTGTATAAACGTTTGGCGAAATAGAACTATGTATTTAGTGACTGGAGCAACGGGAGGACTGGGCCGTCGAGTGGTACGGCTGCTGCGGGAACGGGAACTGCCAGTACGATCGTTTGTGCAACTCACGTCTCGCTATGGAGAATTAGAGCAGCGTGGGTCAGACCTGTTTATTGGTGATCTGCGGCAGGAACGCGATATTCAAAAAGCCTGTCAGGGGGTGGAATACATCATCAGCGCCCACGGAACGAATGCCTCGACCGAAGGGGGAGCACAAGCGATCGACTATCGCGCCAATATTGATTTGATTGACGCAGCAAAAGCAGCAGGTGTGAAGCATTTTGTGTTTATCTCGGTGCTGGGGGTCGATCGCGGCTACGAAGATGCGCCCGTGTTCAAGGCTAAATGGGCGGTAGAAAAATACCTCCAGTCCAGTGGATTAAGTTACACGATTTTGCGCCCCTCTGGGTTTGCCTCCAATTTACTCCCCCTGGCAGAACGCTTCCAGCAAACGGGGGTTTACCTGCTGATTGGCGATCCAAAAACTCGCACATCGATCGTCAGTACCGATGATTTAGCTCGAATTGCCGTTGAGTCAGCTACCACCCCAGCAGCCCAAAATCAGGTTTTTGCAGTCGGTGGGCCGAAATTCTGGAGCGTGGAGATATCGCTCAAATTTTTGGACGAGTGTTTAATCGAGAACCGATCGTCATCAATCCGCCCCTCTTCTTGCTAGATGGCGTGCGATCGGCACTAGGGTTGCTCAGTCCCGACACGCAGCGATCGCTTGGTACCCTGAGAACGCTCCTATCCAACGAATTCTTCATCACTCAGCCAGAAGTCGATCGGCTAGAAACCGCCTTTGGATTTAAGTTAGAAACGCTAGAGGGATTTCTGCGCCGATATTTGAGTGTTTAGGCGGCTGAGGCATCCGCCTATGCGAACGGTTTAAGCTTCCAGGATTTACGCAAAGCGCAGAGGCATACCCTTCCCTGCCCAACGGGATGTATCACCTCAGAAAATGCGTAAATCCCAATTTCCTCAGGATGTGGACACCAGGGCTGGATTCAGTGTTAACACTTCTACACCATCCTCAGTAACCGCGATCGTATGTTCAAACTGGGCAGACAGTTTGCGGTCTTTGGTGACCGCTGTCCACTTATCGGATAGAACCTCCACTTCCCAGGTTCCTTCGTTAATCATGGGTTCGATCGTGAACACCATCCCAGCCCTTAGCTTTCGCCCTTTTCCCCGTTTTCCGTAATGGGGAATTTGGGGAGCTGTGTGGAAAATTCGTCCCACCCCATGACCAACGAAATCCCGCACGACTGAAAAACCGTGAGACTCAGCATATTCTTGAATAGCCGCCCCGATATCGCCAATCTTTGCCCCTGGTTTGACCTCCCGAATCCCACGCCACAGACATTCTTCCGTCACTTCAACCAATTGTCGTGCTAGAGGAGAAGGTTCACCCACGAAGAACGTCCGAGAGGTATCGCCGTGATAGCCATCCAGCAGAGGAGTCACATCGATATTAATAATGTCGCCCGCCTTCAAAGTTTGTTTGGCGTTGGGAATGCCGTGACATACAACTTCATTAACGCTCGTACAGATCGACTTGGGAAAACCGTGATAGCCCAATGGCGCACTTTTAGCATCATGCTTTTGCGTCCATTCTTCCGCTGCATCATTTAGCTCAAGCGTACTGACCCCTGGCTGCACCATAGGTTCGAGGTAGCTTAACAGTTCGGCTGCCAAACGTCCAGCCTGACGCATTTTTTCCAGTTCTCGCTTCGACAACAAGACGATCGGTTCGTTATCCATGAAGGGTATATCAGAACGGCTACATTGCTTTACATCTCTCTACACTAGCTTTAAATGTAGACTTGGGCGATGGCCACAGGGAGGAGTGAAGCGTGTTCGCAGAGCGTGGACAAGCCAAAGAAGGGCATGATTTCCGTAGCGAAGTCATTTGCTGACCAAGGGAACGATCGCCTGATTGGCAAAGCCTGATGAGCAAAGGCTAGACCTGCTTTTTAACTTCATCTTCCTAACGTCTACCCATCCACGATCGCAACCGAATGCGATTCGTAATATAAAGCGGCAACTGATAATGTTCTGCCAGCAACCACCCGACCATCAAGACATGAACTCCCAGCGTACACCCCAGCCAAACCTGGGGGAACCAGGCCCAGGCACTTCCGGGTAAGGGGGGAAACAGATAGGACATGACCCAGACGATTGAGGCGGGTAGCGTTACTAAGACAATACTGACCAACCAGATCACGATCGTTAGACTGGGATCATCATGGTAGGATGCCTTCCAACTTCGCCCATTCCACCGCCACGACATCGGCTGAGAACTATCTACCACCTGAACAGACTGATTATTCAGGTTTGCGGTAAAAATGTGCCGACAGAAGTTGCAGGCAAAGGCATCCATTAATGCCAGGTTAGAAATATGACCGTGTCTACAAATTGGACAAATATAAGTTCCCTGATAACTCAGGGATTCAGATCCATTTGTCGAGCCAGAAGCGGATTTACCCCTGGGCGAATTGAGCTTGCCCTGATCGATCGGAGCTTGCGTTACACGATTGGGAACTGGCTTCATCGCATCAACCCCATAGTCTGAGAAATCTTGAGCCTGACAGTAGGCTAAAACAATCCTGCCAGAGAACTACTGCTCCCCACATACCGAATTGTTTCGACACCATCCTCCTCTAGGATAACTGTGGGTTCCGCTCCCATTTCAACCCGCTTAATTAAAACTTTGCCATTTGCCAGGTAATCTCCCACCGCTGCATAACGACTGCTGCGCTCATCGGGTACATGAATAATGACACTCATCTTGCCCCCAACCTCAACTACACCGCTAATTTCGATCGCCTCAGACAGGCGGGAGGGGGGAGCTACCGGGGGCGTGGCGATCAAAGGAAATGGCTCAGTTGCAATCAGGGGGGGAGCTTCCAGAGCAGGCAGTGCCGGTAGGGTTTGAGCTGAAGAGGGGGCAGGCAGAGGCGGCGGAGCCGCAGGGACAGAGAGCACCTGAGGGGCAGGACGGTTACGAACAGTTACATTGGGTGAAATTGCAATGCTGGCAAATGGATCATCTCGACCTGCGGCAACCTGCGGCAACCGCTCAGGCGTTGTTGTGGGTGGAATCAGGTTGGGAGCAGGCAACGGAGATGAGTTAACCGCCACTGGAGCACTTTGAAATGGAAATGTGCGATCGGGCGTTGAGGGGGAGGATTGAGAACCTGTTTCAGCTTCAGCTTCAGCAGCATCTACGGCGGCCTTCTCTAAATCCAACTCATCAGGGGACTCTGATGCAACCTCACGAGAACATCCTGCAACCAGCGAAAACCCAACCAGTACAACCAGCAATTTCTGCGCATTTGTCAGACTTTTCATATCAACTCCTCATCCATCCCTCACACAAGATTCTTATAAACCCTCGCAAACCGGATCTGGCTCCTGACGAGCATTCCAGAGTTCCACCAAAGCTCGATCGATTCAGGTTGGCGCTTAACCCATCCCGTCCAAACCCATCATGAGTAAACTCAACCAAAATCATAATCGGCTTCAACTGAAACGAGACACAAATTTAGCAGTTTGAGACAAATTAATTTTAATAGTAGAAAATTCAGAGCAGCCAGTGCAGTTTTCTAAAGGTTGCCTGAAGAATTGTTAAGAAACATGAATTACGTTAAGCTAATAACGAGAGGAATTCAGTTTAGATTCATGGTTAGTCCCCAGTTCAATTCTCCAGAGCCAGATTTTGTCAAGGAATTGCTAGAACCGTTGCTAGAGGACTTTCAGTACTGGTTCAGCCGATCGCGCTCTCTCCTGGAAAGTCAGGAAGTGAATTTTTTGGGTGAGGAAGGGCAATCTGATTTGCTGTGCCGGGTTACGCAAGCCCAGCAGGAAGTCGAAACGGCGAAGATGATGTTGAAAGTGACGAATGGGCAGGTGGGGCTGGACACCAACGTTTTAATGCCCTGGCATCATTTAGTAACAGAGTGCTGGCAGGTGGGAATGCGATTCCGGGCAGAACAGTCTGATTTCTAAAAAATTTGGGTTCAGATTCTCGCAGAAATCTGAGAGACTGATAACAGATCGTTTAAGAAAATGTTGCATACAATACAGGTAGGGTAGACCGTTGCTGAGAATAGTAGTTGGGTAAAGGTTTGTTGGTGTCAACCCACTAGCGATCGAAATATAAATTGAGGATGGGGATCTTAAAGACCTGGGTTATCGCACTCAAACCATTGATGCAAATCAGAATGCAGATCAAGCAGATACTCATCATCTTGCCTACCTGTCCTCAGCTTAGAGAGCAAAGATAACTATGCTGCACATAATTTACATTCTCGCTTTTACAATTCTGGCTTTTCTGGCGGTTGGGAACTTAATTCGGAACTTAATGCTGTTGGGAGTAGAGTCCCAGCGCTCCTACGGCAATCAGGGACGATTCAGTTCGCAGCCCTCTTCCCGACAATTTCAGGGGCGATCGATTCCTCATCCTGAGTTACTCGATGAGCAGGGAAATGTTGTGAATGAACCCTTCCTGGTCATGCGTTCTATGACCGTTGAAGATGCCAGGGAGCATTTAGACGAACTTTACAACGCTTCTCCGGGGTACACAGATGGTGCCCATGATGAGGCTCAGGGTTAGTGTAAGCAGTAGGTCAGTAGGTTTCTGAAAAGAGCCTTTTAGTTTAGCTGATTCTCTGGTAGAGCTGACTTGAGTGAATGGCTTCCCGTCAGAATTACGGTTATAAGTAGCGAAGACCCGGCTCATCCAGGCTTTCGATCCAACTGATTTTGCAGTTCAGCTACAGCCAGTAGGATAGTGGACGACGTTGGCGCAGATCCAGATTGTCTGCCACGCTTGGTTCATCCCAGTCGAGAGGGTGAGCTTCATCAGGTGGGAGGATTGCCACGGGAGCAGGGGTTGAGAAATGGCTGGTAACGGAATCTCCGGGTTTCGCGGGGGATAAATTGGGCTGGCGGCTAGAGAAGTCAACCCGCTTGCGATTACCAGAAGGGTTACGGGGTAATTGACGGTAGTTGGGCGAAGTGATCGATCGTCCTCCTATAGATTTTGATCTGGAGCGATGGGACATTAAGAAGCAGCCGATCGCGCAGCTAAAAGCCATCAGTCCTAGCGTTAAAAAGGGCAAATTGTCGGCTGCGGGGGTGACTTGAGCTTGGGGAGTTCTGGCTTGAATCGAATCTCGATCGTCTGCTCCAGGGAATTGCTCGATGGAGGGTTGAGATAAACTCTCCGATAGCGCAGGTGGGTGGGCCGACTCTTCCAGGGGTTCAATCTGCACAAGATGAACTGCTGCAATTCCAGCTACAAGCATCGAAATCCCCCAACCTAACCCAATCCAGACAAAAGGATGCAGCCAATTCCGCAGGGCACGCATGGTCAGGGGTGCGGAATCGGGTTGGTGCGATCGCGGGGAGTCTGGAGCAGAGGGAGGCAGATCAGGGAGAATTGAACGTCGAGCGTTGGTGCGTTCCTCAGACTTCAATGGATTAGATCCATACCGATCAGATGCTGAATGCTTGCTCATGGTTCCCCTACCCTTATTAACCCAAAGCACGCGAATACTAATGCTTCTATAAGCATTCTAAACACATATGGTGGGGGTGGCTATGGGTAGGGCAGATAAACACTAGCAGCATTGCGAATCGCAAAATATTTGCTCCGCTTCCCCGCTCTTGATTGCAGGATTGCAGTCCTCGCAGGCGATCGCCCCCTACCGCTGAGTTCGCTCCAGTCCCAATTGAATCAACCGATCGACGAGTTCAACAAAAGAAATGCCACTTTCAGCCCAGAGCATCGGATACATACTGGTAGCTGTAAAGCCTGGCATGGTATTAATCTCGTTAATCAAAACCTCGCCCGTTTGCTCTACGTAAAAGAAATCAACCCTGGCAATTCCCGCTCCATCGATCGCCAGAAATGCTCGTACCGCCATCTCCTGAATTTGGGCAGTGATGGCTTCAGGTAAGGGGGCAGGAATCGCTAAATCGGCTTTTCCCTCGGTATATTTCGTTTCGTAGTCGTAAAAATCGCTGGTATAGGTAATCTCGCCCACAACAGAGGCCTGCGGCTGATCATTGCCCAGCACAGCACATTCCACTTCTCGCGCTGTGACTCCCGCTTCAACAATAATCCGGCGATCGTAACTTGCAGCACTGTCTAGAGCGGCTTCTAGCTGCGATCGGGTTCGCACTTTAGCAATCCCGACAGAAGATCCCAGGTTTGCCGGTTTGACGAAGCAGGGATAGCCTAACTCCGCCTCAATTCGATCGCACAACTTTGGAAAGATACAGGGATTAGACCAGACTTCGTGACGATGAACCGTGAGATACTTCACCTGGGGCAAACCAGCCTGGGCAAAGGCAGTTTTCATCACAATTTTGTCCATTCCCAGGGCAGACGCGAGCACACCCGATCCAACAAACGGCGTTTGGGTCAGTTGTAGCAACCCCTGAATCGTCCCGTCTTCACCGTTGGGGCCATGCAGGATGGGGAACCACAGATCCACCTCCGCCACGTTAGCCGGAAACTGCCAGAGATGGGAGCGAGACACGCGATCGGGTTGCTCTGCAACTGCCAGGGGTTGACCCGATGCTAGAACTTGTTGGGCCACTTCACCAGACTGCCACTCGCCATTCTTCTGAATGTAGAAGGGCAGAATTTGATATCGATCAGCATTGGGAGGAGTCGTTAGGGCACGGCTAATCGCCCTCGCTGAACTGATGGACACCTCATGTTCGCCAGAGCAGCCGCCAAACAGCAGCCCGATCGTTTGCTTTGCCATCATCCATCCTCCCACCGACGAGTTTGATCGCAGATAGTAGCACAATCCTTCGCCAATTTGAGCACAACCATTGCCATCAATTGTTAGCAATGGTTGGACTGAGGATAGGAAGTAAGGAGTCTGGCAGAGAACAGGGTTAGGGAGTGGCGGAAAAATAAATGTACCCGGTAGGGGGCACACAGCAGTGCGCCCTTACAGCAGTTTTCTGCCAAAATTGGGATGCCGTTTTATTGCAGATCCCTTACTGCTCCAACAGGGGATCAGGCTCCGAGGTGGTTTCATCAACGAACGGTACATCCGTGGCAGGGGATTCGACTGACGGAGCTGCCGCCGGGGGTGGACAGTCGCAAAGCAAGCCTTCCAAAATTTCCTGGGCTGCAATGACGATCGGCTCTACCTGACCAATAAAGTTATTCACTGTGTTGGCAACTCGTGCTAATCGCACCCCATCCACGTAAACCCCTGGAGTTGGATAGTTCTCCAGAAATTCGATGAGCGAAATTCGATTTCCTTCACTGGCAGAAACAATCAAGGCTCCACGTAACGCCTGAATGTTGGCTTGCCGGGTGCGGGTATGAATCACTTCTCCAATCTGGAAGAGGGCAAACTGACCAGGAAGGGAATAGGTAATGCTGTCGATCGTCGTGACGTTAATGGGAACTTCCGTGGTTAATACCTGCTGGAGTACCTCTGGTTCTATCCCTGCAAAATTGAGATACCAGCGTAATTGAGAAGTTGTTTCTCCGGTTTCTGCAAAGGTACGCAGATCGCCAATGGAAATCGAACGCTGGATGGGGCCGTAGGTGAAATAGATGCGTTCAGCCGCGATCGAAGGTTGGGCCAGTCCGGTCGCCAGTACTCCCCATAAAATACCGCTGAAACCGATCCACTGAAGCGATCGCCGACCCAGCCACCGTCGGAATGGTTGCATAGATACATTCATTGTTTTTTGCCCTCAGCTCTTTAGTTCAGTTGTGCCGCAGTGGGTTCAGAGACAGTTTCAGCGGCAGATTCAATCACAGCTTCAGATAGAGCAGGCTCAGACAGGGCTGAAGGCTGACCTGTAGGTTGACCTGTAGGTTGACAATGGATTTGACTGGCTGCAACGGGGACGAACTCATCGGTTGGCAGCGTACTCTGGGGGGTATCGTCGTCCTCAGCAGCAGCAGGAGCAGTGACCTCCGTTACAGTAGGGCAATCACAGATGGCATCTTGCAAAAACTCTCTGGCAACTTCGATCGCGGGCAAAACTCGCTCCACAAACCCTCTCACATCCCGATAGACGACTCCCGCCTCCGTCAGATTAATCGTTACAAAATCGACATCAGGAGCGGTGTAGTTCTCAGCAATTTCCAGGATGGAAAGCCGATTGTTTTCTGTCAGAGAAGCTTGAATGGCATTCTCTAGTGCGGTTAATTCAGTTGAACCCTGAATGAACTGATTAATTTGTGTTAACAAAAACTGTCCCAGAGAACTCCGTCGTATATCGCGGCTAATCCGTTCTTGAAACGCGGGGGTTAAAGTAATCTCTTCAGTTAATATAGTACCGACAATGTCAGCAATTTCTTCACTACCATCAATGAAGGCTGACAATTCAGCATCTGCTTCTCCCGTTTCGGCAAAGGTTCTAACTTCTTCGAGAGTGACCGTTACACTTCTATCTTGAAATTGAAGCTGAATTGTTTCAACTGCAATAGCTGAATCAGCAAAAAGCAAGCTGCTGCCTATCCCCAGAGATAGAGATAAGCCCAGTAACTTGAAGTGCTGAAGTGAATGGGCGATCGTTTTTGGTAGAACTTTGCATCGAAAATCCTGAGGTTTGAAAGCCATATGCTTAACCTGAAATAAGTCATTCAACAGTACACAAATCTGAAGATGCATAATGCACCCTGCTTCATACATTCTCTAGTAAAAGCAGCACTTCAAGTTTTCCATGTTTAGCTAATTTTGTAAACATATCCCTCGAAGAAATGATTTCAAATTTCCAATCCTGACTTAAGGTTCAATCTTTACTCTGAGCGAATTTCATAGCTCACGCGATCGCAATTTTCATCTCTCTTATGAATGACTTTAATTCGTAAAATAACTTACCAAATAAGTCAGTTACAAAAAATACCTTGAAGCTATACATTGATTCAATTGCAAATAGCTATCAACAATAGGAGCAATTTAAGAGGGATGTCGGCATCCTAAGGAATACAAATTGAATAACCTGAAATTCTTGTGGGGTGGGCATCTTGCCCGCCCAGTCAAACAGGGAGGACGATTGACAGGTTATTTAATTCACGATTCTGAGAACGCAACACTGACGGGATCTTGACGGGATATCAACAGGGTATTAGCGGGATACTAGTAGACCTTGGCGTGAGTTTAGCTATCGCAGAGCAGGCATCCTGCCCGCGCAGGCTAGCAGCCTGCCCTACAGATGGTGGGCATATTCAAGCCGCCGTGTACTAGCGTGGGTGCATTCCCTGGCGAAGATCAATGGTCGATCGGTTCGCGTCTTGGTTCCCCTGTGTTGCATGACCTGAAGTTCTTTTACAGTTCGTAACTTACCGAGTGCGCTTTATGAACCCTTCAAGTCTTAGACTTTATTAAGAATCAGCACCGTTGCAATCCTCACAAACTTAGCAAATCTTAGTAAATCCTATGTTTCCAATCCAACGCCCTCGTCGTCTCCGCAGTCATCCTCAACTCCGGCGGATGGTTCAGGAAAACGTTTTAACCACCAGCGACCTGATCTATCCTCTGTTTGCTGTGCCTGGAGAGGGAATCGCTCAAGAAGTCAGGTCGATGCCAGGGGTTTACCAGCTTTCGGTGGACAAGATTGTTGAAGAGGCGAAGGAGGTTTATGACCTGGGGATTCCAGCCATCATTTTATTTGGCATTCCTGCTGATAAAGATGATGATGCGACGGGCGCCTGGCATGATCACGGCATTGTTCAGGTCGCTACCACAGCCGTTAAAGAAGCCGTTCCTGACCTGATCGTGATTGTGGATACTTGCCTCTGTGAATATACAGCGCACGGTCACTGTGGCTATTTAGAAGTGGGAGATTTGACTGGCCGGGTATTGAATGACCCAACGCTGGAGCTATTGAAGAAAACGGCGGTTTCCCAGGCCAAGTCCGGAGCTGATATTATCGCCCCCTCTGGGATGATGGATGGGTTTGTTCAGGCAATCCGGGCTGGATTAGATGAAGGGGGATTTCAGGATATTCCAATCCTTTCCTATGCTGCCAAATATGCCTCGTCCTACTACGGGCCGTTCCGCGATGCCGCAGAATCCGCTCCCCAATTTGGCGATCGTCGTACCTATCAGATGGATCCAGCCAATGGCCAGGAAGCGCTCAAAGAAATTGAGCTAGACATTGCAGAAGGGGCAGATATGCTGATGGTGAAGCCAGCCCTTGCCTATATGGACATCATCTGGCGAGTAAAGCAAGCAACAAACCTGCCCGTCGCTGCCTACAACGTTTCTGGCGAGTACTCCATGATCAAAGCCGCTGCGCTGAATGGTTGGGTCGATGAACAGCGCATTGTCCTGGAAACGCTATTGGGCTTCAAGCGATCGGGCGCAGATCTAATCCTCACCTACCACGCAAAAGATGCAGCTCGTTGGTTGAATGGGTAAAGCCTGGAGGTGAAATTAGGGATTGGAGAGGCGCGATCGGGAATCTTCGGGAATCTAAAGATCAGGAATCTTGAAGATCAGGGATCAGGGATCCATTGGGCTGGAGCACGGGTTACCAAGCCATTCCCCTTAACCAATGCTCCCTTCCCCCCGATCCCTGATACCTTCTTTCCTAGGAGAGAGCTGGAATACCTGTGGGTTGAATAGGAACCACCTGTTCTGCCTGCTCGATGACTGAGTGAATATGCGCCACCCGACGGTTGAACGTTTTCTCGAAGGTGTTTTGCCGAGCAAAGCTGAGTGCCTTCAAAGAAGCATCTTTTAACTCATCCAGGGAGGTGCTGAGTTCAGCAACTTTGTTGGCGAGTTGCTTATGGTGATTCATGGGCACCAGCCAGCCAGCCTTGGAATAATCGACAACGCCCTGAAACGCCTCGTTATCGTATCCAATGATTGGCACACCGCAGGCCATGGTTTCCAGGTATGTGCAGGACGGATCACCCTGACGGTGACAGCATACAAACAGGTCAATATTTTCTTTGATGAAGGGAACGAGTTCGGTCTTAAAGTCCAACACTCCCAGCATTTGTACACAATCTGACAGTCCCTGATCTGCAATCTGCCGCTGCATCATTGGCGTGAGATCGCCCTCTCCACAAATTGACAGTTTAAATGCAATTCCTAGCTGCTTTAACTGCTTTGCGACTTGCAGTAGATGATCGGCTCCCTTCATTTTGATCAGACGACCTGAGAAGAGAAGATGTAGCGGCCGATCGGGTTCTCGTTGAGCATAACGCCGTTTAACCTGATCTTCCGTGGTCGCCATTTCTTCGGTGATGCGCGTATCGAAGAAAAGCAGGGAGTTAGAGTTAATGGTGCGATAGTTCTCGTAGGTTGGCGTTCCATTGCATTGCAAGCCATTAGCCAGGGCGATCGATCGTCGTTGTTTCCTTTCCTGGGAGTCTTGCCACAGATTGCGCCGTAACCGAATTAAGGGATTTTTTGTATTAGTTGCAACAATTTGCTTTCTCGTACGTAAGCTGTATTCAACTAGATAGATGCAAGGAATATTAGCAGCACGGCAAACCTGACTAATGTGATTTTGTTGATGGACAGCCGAGGCTAGAACAACTGCATTAGGGTCAAAAGCATGACCGTCCTGGATTGTGGCAAAATCTACAACTTCTAACTTAAACGGCAAGTCATCCCGCGTGACCTGGATTTGCCCAATGTAATCATCCGGTGTCCGCTTACGCTCCATCATTAAGGTGATTGGATTAGACCAAAACCGACCATATTGGAGAATGCCTTCTAACGTCTTTTGCGTCATTGAAAATTGACCATTTGGCAAGATCGTTACGGCTTCGCTAGATAAAATAGTCAGATTTCGTTCTCTCGCCATTGGAATAATCTCTCTAAAAAGTGGGAAAGGTTGTCATTTCATTGGGCTTAAATTTGAATCAGTTCGCCGGAAGCCAGCCAACTTTGCCCAATCTCATCCGGGAATTCCATCCTTAAAGCAGCCCCCATCACGTCACTCAAACTTAAGCATCGCACTAAATATTTTGATCCTGAATCTACCTAATTAGAGAGATGAGGCTCAAACAATGCTTAAGGATTCGCATATCGGCAAATCTTAGAACGTTCAGGGTGTTCGGACTACTAATCAAGAACTGAATCAATGAACAACACGACAATGCAACAGGAGGAAGATCTGAAAAAACCAGTGGGTTTTTGGCTCAACTTGATTGAATGCCGCAGCATCAGAATAAGCAAAGCTTATGCAAAACATAACGTAACTTATTACACACTACGGTGAACCATCAGTTGGTATGTATCCATAGCCTCAAACCGTCTCAGGTAATGTTCCTGAGGGCGTTAAATCAACCGAGATGCTAACCGAAAATCGGAGTCTTTAGCAACCCTGTCTTTTTAATCACTCATTGGTTCTAACCGATCAAGAAAGGGGAATCGCTCTATCTTATGTCTGATTGTTTGGCTTTAGTGCCCCTGTTCTGGGTCAGAATTTACCGTTCGAGGCTGAATTTGGGAGAGGGTAAAAGCTGTGCTGTCGAGTTGAACAGATTGTGAGCGATCGCCATCGCTTGAGCTGGATCGATCGCAACCAACACTGGACTATCCGTGAGCTGCTGGAAAAAAGCTTGACTGACATCGCTGGCATTGAGCAGAATAACGGGTTTTTGCACCTTCAGAGCCAGGGCAACCTCAGATGCAGTACCACAGCCCATGCCGCAGACCATCACAATATCACTGCTAAGAACATTGATATTGTTTCGAGCATTGCCCATTCCCGTCAGAATTGGAATGTCAACGGCAGATGAAATGCCCACAGGGTCGGAGCCTGGAAGAATACCAATTATCAATCCTCCTGCATCTTTAGCGCCCTGGCTGGCAGCGTGCATCACCCCTTCATTTCGCCCTCCTGTCAGCAATAACCATCCCTGCTGAGCGATGCACTGTCCCAGTTCGTAGGCAACCGCAATGTCGGCATGAGTTGCGCCCCGTCCGGGGCCCATTATCCCTACGATCGGTTTTCTCATTTCCCTCATTTCTGATCACCTTCTCTGATTCCCTTGATCTCGAATCACCTTAGCTTTTAAGCCCTGGGTAGATTGAGCTGCCAAACGGGGAAATGTTGGAAACGGTTAAGGGAATCCACAGGCTGGGAAAACTGGGGCTAATGAAGCCCTACTCCGCTCCAGCATTTTTCTTTGGATTCTACATTGTTTTGATTATGATCCTTGAACCTTCTAAACCCCGATCGCCTCAATTCAGCCCGTTTTCTTTTTATCCTCATGTTTCCGTTATTATTCCGATCTATAACGGGGAGGCAGATGTTCCCGATTTGCTGGAATTGCTTCATGCCCAGACCTATCCGGCCGATCGCGTGGAGTATTTGCTGGTCGATAACAATAGTACCGATCGCACCTTTGAGCGGTTGCAAAGTCAGATCGCCCATTACCCCACGACAAATTTTCGAGTCTTACAAGAAACCGACATTCAAAGCTCCTACGCTGCACGCAATACGGGAATTCGGCAGGCAAAGGGCGAAATTCTGGCGTTTACGGATGCCGATTGTCGTCCTGAAGCGGATTGGCTTAAGCAACTGGTTCAACCCTTTAGTCAGGCTGCGATCGGTCTGGTTGCGGGCGAGGTTCTGGCCTTGCCGGGTAATACGCTGCTGGAGCGGTATGCTGAACGCCATCAAACCCTGTCCCAACGGCATACCCTGGCTCACCCCTTTTCACCCTATGGCCAGACGGCCAATTTAGCGATTCGGTGTTCTGTAGTAAAACAGGCCGGATTATTTCGGCCTATCTCACAACGGGTGGAGATGCGGATTTGTGCTGGCGGATTTTGAGCCAGGGTCATTGGCAAATTCAGCTTGCGGAACACGCGATCGTGCGTCATCGTCATCGATCCACCCTGGTAGAACTGCGGAGCCAATGGCGGCGGTATGGTCAATCTAACCGCTACCTGCACGACTTACATGGAATTAGCTTAACCAGGACTATGTCCTGGCGGGATGCCCTCCATCGTTGGGGTCGCTGGCTTTTGAAGGAAATTCCTTTAGCTGTCTTAGCGGGGCTGAGATCTCAATCCAGCGATTCCCTGCCGGAGCAGGTTCCGTTCTCTCCGACCGTGATCGATCGCCTGCTTGATACCCCCCTTGATTTGATGTGTCGTCATGCGCGCACTCAGGGGCAACTTCAAGCGCAATTGCCACCCCTGGCTCGACAAATTGTCTGGTTGCCGCAAACCCCTCCGGAGCAAGAATTCAAAGCTTCGGAGATTACATAGGGTGGGACAGCGCAGGCGGACTCCTGAACGAAATACCTCAGCTAATCGTTCGATGCCCCAGGCTACTCCAGATCATGCCGGTGCCAGGAGACGATCTTTAAGAGTTGTTACCGTTAGAGTGTCCCGACGGTTTACTGGAGCGAACCGCTATCTCTGCTACAGCGATCGATGAGCGTATCGTCAAAAGTTAAATCAGGGAACAATCACACATCCGAGCCTCATTGAGATTGGAATTGCTAAATGTTAGTAAACATCAAAGGATGGATTGATATGAAGCCTAAAATATAGGGAAAGATGATTGATATGCCCTAAGTTACGCCCCCTTCGATTGCTGAATTTTAAGCTTTCCCATCTAGATTGCTCTCAAGTTTGCCCTCACACAA
The DNA here is from genome assembly GCF_048077055.1 of Egbenema bharatensis FJBBOT/2019. NCBI lineage: Bacteria > Bacillati > Cyanobacteriota > Cyanophyceae > Oculatellales > Oculatellaceae > Egbenema > Egbenema bharatensis. Next base: position 3,724,458 of record NZ_CP182236.1, read on the forward strand.
TGTCTGTCAAACACCCCCAGCCATTTCAGATTTCTCACCCTGTTGCGTCGTCCAGCGTTGGTTGTCGTGTTAACAGTCAATCACGGTATGCCCGTTCCCCAGAATCGCCCCATTTACAGCAGCACTCGGGTCGAAGATTTGGGCTAAAAACGGCTCTGATGAGTATAGCGGTTGCCATAGGGGTTAGTATCGCTGCACCCGTTTCTGCCGCAGAACGAGTTGTCATTCGCTTGGGGCCGTTTCGGCAGTCCATTCATGTCAGTGACCTGGAATATTTTGTTGAAACCGGTGAGGTGCCCCAACGGCTCCGGCTCTATTCTCCCCTGTTGACCCAGGATGTGCGTCGAGCACTGAGTACGCATATTCGGCTTGATCCAAATGTGGGTGACAAGCTAGTAGAAGATTTGCTCCATTCTTCGGGTGGAGAACGGTTTCTCAATACCTTGCAAGTTGCCATTCCCGGCACCGATTCCGAGCAACTCCAAATTGCCCTGACCGAAGCTGCCCTACAGCCGGATGGTATTAGCCTGCTGGGGTTTCTGAAAAGCTTTCCCCAAGACACAGTGACGATCGACACGATCGCTGCCATTGGGCTGGCTTCTCAGATGAACTTACCTTACTGGCAAAGTCAAACCTTGAGTTCAGTGCTCGATCGAGAGTTGACGGTCAAGGATCAGCCGATCGTCCACGCTGAATTTGATCCAACCCAATCTGGGCCCCATTGGGTGTGGAAAGATACGATGACCCTGCGGGACTATAAGCGCGATCGAACAATTCCGATTGATATCTACCGCAGTCGGCGCCGAACGAAAGGGCCCCTGGTGGTGATTTCCCACGGTTTTGGAGCCGATCGCCGTTTTTTGGGATATCTGGCCTACCATCTGGCTTCCCACGGGATCACGGTAGTTGCTATTGAGCATCCAGGCAGTAATGTGGCCTGGCTGACGGGAGAAACTGCCATTGCCCAAACGGGATTGAAAAGAGCCAGCAGCATCCTTCCGGCCAGTGAATTTGTTGATCGCCCCAAAGATGTCAGCTTTCTGCTCGATCGCCTCAGTTTGCTCGATCGCTACTCCGCTTCTCTAAGGGGAAAGTTCAATACAGAAGAAGTGGTTGTGGTTGGTCATTCCCTGGGGGGCTATACCGCCCTGGCCCTAGCAGGCACTCAGCTCAGCCTGGATCATTTGCAGCAGTTTTGCAGCGATCCAAATCCCGTGATGCTCACCCCCGCCGATTTGCTTCAGTGTAATGCGGCAGACCTGCCCGAAGTGCCCACGGATCTGGGAGATCAGCGAGTCTCTCAGGTGGTGTTGCTGAATCCAGTGATTGGGCGACTGTTTGACGAGGGCAGCCTGGCGGAGGTCGATATTCCTACCCTGATGTTGGCCGCGACCGATGACTCCATTACCCCTGCCGTGAGCCAGCAATTTTTGCCATTTACCCAACTCCATACGTCTAAATATTTATTAACTGCGATCGGGGCAACCCATCTGAGCGTGGGGGATCCAGCCAATCTCAATCGCGCTTTATCCCAGAGTTTCTTTGTGCGAGAACGGCAAGAGGAAACGGAATCGCTGCGCCAACTGTTGCGGGGTGTCACTCTAGCCTTTGTGCATCAACAAACGCCTGAAGCCGATCGCTACGCTTCTTTCCTGACTCCCGCCTACGCTCAGTCCTTTTCCACAACGGGTTTAAAACTGCGCCTCAATTCAGAGCTTCCCGCGAATTTTGCCAACTGGCTCAAGATGGCTGCCCTACCGATGGAGCAAGTGGTGGCCAGTACATTGACGAGTGGATGGGGGCAATCGCAACCGACTGGATTGTGTAGTCCTGACACAGGCTGCTTGCTGGATAGTCTGCCCATTGTGATGTTTATTTTGCCGGGAGGACTGCCCTTTGCAGGTAAAACGCTGCTACACCTCAGGCGCAAACGCCGACGCAACCAGCAGAAATCTTGAAAATATCCAGTTCTTAATGCTTTTTAACGGCTCTTAATGGCTGTTTCATGACAGTTTAATGACAGTTGACCCTGGATCTGGATTCTACGGAGGTTGTTCAGCCCATCCCTTCGCTAATCTAAGTCATACGGGGACATCTTTGTCATAATGAATGTCTCTAGTCGCTCTTTTATGGGTGGGGTCTGCTGTGGACTTAACTGAATTAATTGTGAACCAACCTTACACCCTATGGTTGGTGCTGGGTTTCCTATTTTTGATTTTGGGAATGTTAGTCGGGGAGCCAGTGGTTGCTTCTCTGGGGATTGCTGCCTTAATTACGGCAATGGCAGCCTTAACGGTGACTTCATTGCCAACACAGGTAGTGTTGTGGGGGATTTTGTCGATCGCCCTGGCGATCGTTTTGCGGGGCATGGTTCCCAAGCAAGCAAAAGATCTAAGCCCCAGTACAGCAGCGATCGTTTCTGAAACGATTCCGAAGGGAGGAGTGGGATTAGTTTCCTACGATGGGGCCCTCTGGAAAGCCCGCTGTCAGATTTCTGATGTGACCATTTCGCCTGGAGAAACCGTTGAGGTGGTCGGACGGCAGGGGCTAACCCTTTTAGTCTTGCCCACGTTTTTTCCTGAATCTGATTCAGAAGAATATTCCAATTACTGAAATAACAGCTACAACTAAGATAGCAGTGTCTTATTTTGACACGCGCAATGAATTGGCGCAGTAACTCATCTGATATCAATCTGACCTTGATAATCTACCTTGATAATTGCTGATCCTGTTATCCTCTCTCTATCTTGTTGTTTTTAACCTGTTGAATGATTTACAAATCTTCTTCAGGAGGGTCAGTTTGCCCCACTTCAATTACAATTAAGCCGCATCAGGCAGGAGAAACAGTACATGGGCAGTTTGGCGTGGCTATTTGCTTTCGTCTTGATGGTAATTGCTGGAACCGTCGGCTCAACTAAACGAATTCAGGAAGGAAATGAAGCGCTCGTTGAGCGGTTGGGGCGCTATCACCGGAAGCTCAAACCGGGCCTTAATTTTGGCATTATTCCCTTTGTGGATGAGGTGGTTGCCAGTGGTTCAATTAAGGAACAAATCCTGGATATTGACCCAAAGGAAGACACCAGTGAGGCAACTACTTCAGATAACGTACGGGTAACGGTTGATGCCGTCGTCTTCTGGCGGATTTTTGAGCTAGAAAAAGCTCACTATGCGATCGAAGATGTGGAAGAAGGGATTAAAAACCTGGTTATTACCACCCTGCGGTCAGAAGTCGGGCAAATGAGCCTGCAAGAAACCAACTCTGGGCGCGATCGAATCATTCGGGCCTTGCTGGAAAGTCTGGATGAAGCAACTGAACCCTGGGGAGTTAAAATTACTCGCGTTGAAATTCAAGACATTAAACCACCCGAAAGCGTAATTTTGGCGCTGGAACGTGAGCGAGAAGCAGAGAGCGATCGGCGGGCCGCAGTGGCCCGGGCTTTGGGTAAAAAGGAAGCCGCCCTTCAGGAAGCAGAAGCCATTTCAGAGTCCGTGAAGCGAATTGCTGAGGTAATGCCTGCGGGATCTAATCCGCAAGAGATTTTGCGCTACCTGGTGGCTCAACAATACGTTGAAGCCAATTATCAGTTAGGGCAGAGCAACAACTCGAAGATTGTGTTCATGAACCCCAGGGACTTAACCCATAGTTTGGCGGAACTGATTGAACCCGATGTTCCTGCAGCTCCTCCCTCGAAATCTCCCCGGTTGCCGAGCGGAAACCCTGGTGGGGGTGGGGCTAATTCATAACGTCACGGCTAATATGAGTTGCGCCAGATCGCATCTGCAACCTGGCAAACGTCTCGTAGTTCTGCGACATCGTGGACTCGGAGAACGTCAGCCCCCCCTGCGATCGCGGCACAACAGGTTGCTGCGGTTCCTAAAACTCGCTGCTTTGGGTCAGGTTGCTGAAGAATATGACCAATAAAGCTTTTGCGGGAAGTTCCGATCAAGACTGGATATCCTGAGCAACGGAATTGAGCGGTTTGGCGCAAAAGTTCTAGATTCTGCTCATAGGTTTTAGCAAAGCCAATCCCTGGATCTAGCATGATGCGATCGGGGCTAATTCCGGCGGCAATACACGCTTCCACCCGCTGCATCAGAAATTCGTACACTTCTTTTACCAGATCAGCATAATCCGTGAGTTGCTGCATGGTTTTGGGCGTACCCCGGATGTGCATCAACACGATCGGCACGTTGAGTTCCGCGACGGTGGGTAGCATTTCTGGATCATAGGTCGCCCCAGAAATATCATTCACCAGATCGGCCCCAGCCTGAATGGCAGCACGGGCCACCTCGGCGCGGGTAGTGTCAACGGAAATTGGGATGGAGTTAATTGCGGAGGAGGAGATAGAGTTCGATCGCAATGCCTGAATTACCGGTATCACGCGCTGTAATTCTGCCTCGATCGACACTGGATCGGACTGGGGGCGAGTGGATTGCCCACCAATATCCAGCAAATGCGCTCCAGACTGAATCAGGTGTTGGGCCTGGACAATGGCAGCATCCAGGGTATTAAACTGTCCTCCATCACTAAAACTATCGGGGGTAACGTTAAGAATTCCCATCAAGTAGGTTTGTTTGCCCCAGTCAAACCGCTGCCCCCGCACTGTCCAGGCTGCGATCGAGGGTAGATCCTTTTCAGATGTTGCTTCAGTCCCCTTTCCAGCCCCAATATTCTCTGACATTGCATTTCCCATTACATTTTTCATCGCACTTCCAGACGTAAGATTCTCAGAGCAGTATTTTTAGAAGCAATATTTTTAGAAGCAATATTCTTAGAAGCAAGACTCTGCGAAACTATATATTCTCCCAAACCACGCTTCCCAGAGCCAGTCCAGAGCCAGTCCAGAGACAGTCCAGAGCCAACATTATCCGCCCCAGCATTCCCAGTTCAGCCTTTGCAGTGACTCAGCGCACTGCAAGTTCCCTATAAACTTTGGGTACTCTGAATAGAACTATGTTCAATTCAGCTTGGCAAATCTATGATGTAACCAATGGAGAAATTGATGACAGGTTACTTCATTACGGGTTACTTTAGCAGACTCCAGGCTCAAGCTCTGTCCTACGGTTTAGCCCTCAACCTGATGCACTGCCAAAACGATGCTGATGTCCTCGTCCTGACGATGGGAAAAAAGGAAGTTCCAGATGCTTGTTTGTCCCCACTGCCAATTTGAAAATCCAGACACCAACAAGTTTTGCCAACAGTGTGGTGGTGTTTTAACGGGAGAAGTTTCCCCTACCCAGGAACAACCGTTACAGATGGCTGCTCCTGCCGAAAAGAATGAGTCAACTGGTGAATACGACTTTCCCAACGATCAAATTCGCCTGGGCATTGTTGCACGACAAATCAGTGCTGCACAGCAAATCAACCCACAGCCGGAGGAAGCCTCGCCAGGGGATCCTGCTGCTCCCCCGGTTGCACCAGCGGCAATGACGGCAGAAGCAGAAACAGAAGCCCTGGTAGAAGGCCCGATCGCAGGTGTGGATCAAATTACCGAGATGGGGGAATTGAACCAGGCGGTGGGACAACCTGATGCTGACTGCCCATCCCCAATCGCAGCTCAGGTTAAACCAGAGGAAGCGATAGAACCGGAGGAGCCAATGGAGAACGGCTACCTTGACCAGAAGGGTCGCTATCAACTGTTGAATCCTCTACCGGAATTGCGATCGGATGTCCAGGAATTTGAAATTCACGTTTTAGATCATCAGCCCCTACAGGCAACGGTATTCCAGAACCTTAATTACCAACAAGAACCGTCGGTAGATGCGATCGAGCCACCGATTCATCCCGCTGCCATTCCCCATCACGCCCGTCCCTACCTGGAGCTTCAACAAACCTATCCATCCCTGCGCCTGCCAGAACTCCACGATGCCTGGGAGCAGGATGGCTACAGCATAACGCTGCTTAAACATCCCGTAAACCTGCCCCTGCTGGTTGATATTTGCCAGGATGAAACCATTTTGCCCCTGCAAATTCTGTATTGGCTACACGAAATGGTGGAATACTGGGCTGTTTTGCAGCCATACCATCAATGCCAGAGTTTGTTAAAGCTGGATAACTTGCAGATTGATCCAGAGGATTGTGTCCTGTGCCTGCGACGGCTTTACACAGATGCCCCAGAGGCTTTGCCGACGCTCAGTCATTTAGGTTCAGTATGGCAAAAACTGTTTGAGCAGTCTCAGCGCACCCAACCCGGTGATTTATTTTTGCTCTGCCGCGATTTGGAAAGTGGCACTTTATCCTCTGTGGATGAATTACGGTTGCGCATTGAAAAAGTTGCTGAGCGTTTACAGCATCTCGTCGAGCCATCTACCCTTGAAACCAATTCATCGACCACTGCTTTCACGGCTGAAGAGCCGGATGCGGCATCCTCGATCGCCCTGGAAGAGATCGGGGAAAACGATGGACAATCAACCGATTTGAGTGAGTCCCTCATGGGTGATGGGGATGATCAACCGACGATCGTGTTGCCAATGCAGTTGATTAGCATTGACGATGCAGGACGAACCATCACTGGACGGCAACGAGATCACAACGAAGATTCCTTCTACATCCAGACGGAAGTGAAGCGGGTGGAAACCAAGAAGCTAGATGAATCCCAGGAGCGGGTCGTTCAGGCGAAGGGATTATATATTCTCTGTGATGGAATGGGAGGGCATGCAGGGGGCGAAGTTGCGAGTGCGTTGGCAGTGGAAACCCTGCGCAAATATTTTGAGGAACATTGGCAGGACTCGCTGCCTAATGAGCAAAGTATTCGAGAAGCAATTTACTTAGCGAACCAGGCAATTTACGACCAAAACCAAACGAATTCCCGGATGGGGAGTGGTCGGATGGGAACGACGCTCGTGCTGTTGCTGCTCCACAACGCAGATGTGGCCATAGCCCATGTGGGAGACAGCCGCCTGTATCGATTGAGCCGCAGACGAGGACTGGAACAACTCACGGTGGATCATGAAGTCGGACAACGGGAAATTCAGCGCGGCGTTGAACCGACGATCGCCTATGCGCGCCCCGATGCCTACCAACTCACCCAAGCCCTTGCCCCAGAGATGAAGGATTTATCAATCCTGATGTCAGCTTTTTTGAATTGAACGAGGATGCGCTGCTATTGCTGTGCTCCGATGGGGTAACGGATAACGATTTGTTGGAAGCTGACAAGCACAGAAGCTATTTAGACTCTATGCTAGATGTTCAAACCAACCTGGAACAGGGGATACATAATCTGATTGAGTTAGCCAATCAGTTTAATGGGCACGACAATATTACGGCGATCGGCATCCGCGTCAGGGTTCGACCCAATCTGAGTCAGGCTAACCCTCGCTAGGTTCTCTGGTGAGGGCACATTCAATTCATCAGCGGGACGGTGAGTCCCGGCGATCGCTTGCCGATGAATAGGAGAGTTGCCCTCCACACCAGGTGAACCTAGAGGGGGGCGAGAAGACCTCGCCCAATCCGAAAAGCTTTTACTTTGCTGACTGGGCGGGCAAGATGACCACCCCACAGGAATTCCAGATTATTCAGTTGACATTCTGAATGCAGGCAAGATACCTGCGCTACTCTAACTCACTAAACCATTAAAACTGGGGCACACAGACAAGATGCCTGCGATGGAAACTTTGAAGCAACCGTTAGCAGTTGCGTTACTCGTCATCCCAGGTTTCTACAGCAAGTAGATCGCCGATGGTATCTTGCATGGTGAACTCGAAATCTTCGAGTTCACGTTTCCAGTGCGACCAATCATCACCGTAGAGGAAAGCAATTTTCCAAATCCGATCGGAAGGCTTGAGAACTTTAGATTCGACAAGCGAATTCACTTGACGCTGAAGCTTTTCCATCGGATGAACAACCCGCTGGCTCATAACACTTTCAGTCATAAACAGGTATTCAAGTTTTACTAATTCTGCCAGATCTTGCACCTACGACCCTGATTGAAGAACCGCTTTCTGTGTGAGGCTTCTACACCGCTTCACCAAATCAGGGAAGAGATTTTTCACTTCTAGTTGCCTATGCTAACACATGAAGACAGTTCTGAACGGGTCATGTTTCCTGAACGGGCAGACTATTAAAAATACTGATAAAGGAACCGCTTGACCCGGGAATTCAGGTTATCAGCTATCTGCTCCCGGCAGTAAAGATTACCGTAATACAGGTACGGGTTTCCACATTTTCAAAGTTTAGCTATTGCGGAATCGGTTTACCATGACTTAAAATTGTGACTTTGGGTAAGTTTATTTTAGTTGAGGAAGCTAGATGTCTCGATATCGAGGTCCCCGCCTCAGAGTAGTGCGGCGTTTGGGTGAATTGCCCGGACTGTCTCGCAAAACTCCCAGACGGGCGTATCCACCCGGTCAACATGGTCAGGCTCGGAAAAAGCGGTCTGAGTATGCCATTCGACTTGAAGAAAAGCAAAAACTCCGCTTTAACTATGGTGTTTCGGAACGCCAATTGATTCGTTATGTGAGAAAGGCTCGTCGTGCCGCTGGTTCGACTGGGCAAGTTCTGCTTCAACTCCTGGAAATGCGCCTGGACAATACGGTTTTCCGGATGGGGATGGCTCCAACCATTCCAGGATCCAGGCAACTCGTGAATCATGGTCATATCACGGTGAATGGCCGCGTTGTGAACATTCCGAGCTATCAATGCAAACCCGGCGATGTGATCGGCGTTCGGCAAAGTGAAGATAACCGCTCTCGGAAGCTAGTTGAGACGAACCTACAATTTCCTGGACTAGCGCACCTACCGAGCCATCTGGAATTTGACAAAAACAAGCTGGAAGGCAAAGTGAATGGTGTCGTCGATCGAGAGTGGGTTGCACTCCAGGTCAACGAACTACTTGTGGTTGAGTATTACTCCCGCAAACTTTAAGTTTTTGGTTGCATCTGCGCGGCTGCGGTGCGATCTCGAAATCATCAAAGTTTTCTCATACTGTCCTCTGATTCCGTCAGTCAGGGGGCATATTTTTTGGCAACGGATGGGTTAAAACTGGCTAATCTCAAGGTTGATGAGTCCTCGAACTAACGGATAGGCGTTAACGGTTGTGCTTAACCGCCAATTTGAGACATGGTGCGGGAGTAGGCTCCGGTGGTGCCGGAATCTCGCATTTTGAAGTTGATTTCTGGTTTAAGGGCGAGGAGTTCCTGAACCTGGGTATGAATTGATGCAAGGGGCTTTCCACTTCGCAGGGCTGTTTTCAGGTCAATTTGTCCGGTTTCGTTCAGCAAACAGGGGCGCAGCCAACCGTCGGCGGAGAGTCGCATCCGGTTACACCGATCGCAAAAGCATTCTGACATTTGGCTAATGAAGCCGATCGTCCCTTTGGCTCCCGGAATTTGAAACACATCCGCCGGCCCATTGCCTCGGACTTGCCCTTCAGTCAACCCCCAACGATCGCGGATTTGTTGCCGCAGGGTTTCAGAATCCAGCCAACCTTTGTCGGTAAACAGTCCTGCATTGCCGATGGGCATGAATTCAATAAACCGAATATGCCATTCCCGCTCCAGGCTCAATGCAGCTAAGTTCAACACTTCATGATCATTGACACCCGGTATTACCACAACATTTAACTTCAAGGGATTAAAGCCCACCTGATACGCTGCCTGAATTCCCGCCCATACCTGTTCCCAGCGCGAACGACCCCGATTGCCGATGATTCGATCGAAGGTTTCTGGTTCCAGGGAATCCAGACTGATGTTGATCCGATTTAATCCCGCACTGTATAGATCCTCGGCTAAGTCAGCGAGCCGGAACCCGTTGGTGGTCATGGATAAGTCCTGAGTTTGGGGTAGGGAAGCGATCGATCGAACAATTTCCACTACATCAGGACGCAACAAAGGTTCACCCCCCGTCAGCCGAAATCGCGTAAAGCCACAGGGAATGAATACCTCTTGCAGCAGCACGAGCAGCTCATCGTGGGTCAGAATATCTTGCTGTAGAACATAGGCTAAATCCGCTCCTTCCGGCATACAGTACTGGCAGCGAAAGTTGCAGCGATCGATCAGGCTAATGCGGAGGTAGTCAATGGTGGGGGACACGGGCAAGGGGGGGGAATAGGGATCGGGGAGTGGGGAGTAGGGGCGAATCGAGATTCGCCCGCACAGGCAGAGCAGGAGTTGGTACTGATCTTATCGAACTGGGGTAAAGGTTGGTGGGTTAGAAGGATAGGAGATGGTCGGGGGGATGATCGGATTTCGCCAATGGTTTAGGGAGGTTAGGGGTATGCGGAAAAATAACGTATCCGGTAGGGGCGCACTGCTGTGCACCCTTACAGCCGATTTTGCAAAAATTGGGATGCGATTTGATTGCAGATCCCTGCACCTTTACAGCCGATTTTGCAAAAATTGGGATGCCGTTTTATTTCAGATCTCTTAGCAGTCCTATCATTGAAGAAATCGTTTCCTTTGATCTGTAACTTTGACGACATCAGATTTTCGCCCCCGTTCTGGATATACATTGCCTGTATTTGCCTGTGCTTCGGCGATCGCAGCGTTGCGGTGGCTGGCGGAGGATTTGTCGGCTTTGCCCTCTGTTGCGGTTGATTTGTTAAACCCGCCTGAAACGGTGGAGATTCCGATCGAACAGGTGGCTCGTCTGAGTTCCTCTTCCGCCCTGGCAATTACTCGCAGCGATCCGGGGGATAATCTGGATTTGACTCGCCATACGCCAATCTGGGCTGTGGTGGAATGGGCTGTAGCAGAAACTCAGAACGGGGGGTTGAATGATATTCAGCTTCAGGGTGGAGAAGGAGTTGGCCGATTGGTGAATGCGGCTGATCACCCCGCTGTCGATCACCCCGCTGTCGATCACCCCGCTATCTATGCCTATGCCCAGCGATTAATCACAGAGAATCTCCGTCGATGGTTGCCTGCCGGAAGGCGCATTCAGGTGAGCATCATCTTACCGGAAGGGCGATCGTTGGCAGAGCGGACTTCTAATGCGGCATTCGGTGTCGTGGAAGGACTCTCTTTGCTGGGGACATCGGGCATTGCCCAACCCTTGAGTGCGCCCGGACAGTTGGAACTCTATCGCCAAGAATTGCGCCAGCGACGAGACTGGTATGACGGGTTGGTGTTTTGTGTGGGTGAGAATGGGCTGGACTTGGCTCAACGGTTGGGGATTTCTCCCGATCGCTTGCTCAAAACGGCAAACTGGCTGGGTTCCATGCTGGTGGAGGCAGGCTTGCAGGGGGTCGAGTCTATCTTGCTGTTTGGTTATCATGGCAAGTTGATTAAACTCGCTGGGGGCATTTTTCATACCCATCATCATGTTGCGGATGGACGGCAGGAAATTTTAGCTGCCCACTGTGCCAAATTGGGATTACCCACGTCTGATATTCAGAAAATCTTGACCAGCCCAACGGCTGAAGCGGCATTAGGTCATTTACGAACATTGGATGCCAAAATAGATGGAAACTGGGTTGAGCAAATTTATAATTCGATCGCTCAACAGATTGACCAGCGCGCTCAGGGGTACATCCAGATCCATAGCGATCGTTCCGTTCGGGTCGGTTCTGTCCTGTTCGATCGCCATCGGCAAATCGTGATTCAAAGTGAAATAGCCACTCAGATGCTCTCTCAAATTTGCTAATCTGATTAGAATACCTTAGCAATTATTAAGTTTTTTATATTCGTTTAAGTTGGCTGTGCTTAAATTCGGCTACTTAAGCTATTTTGGTTCATTTACTTCCGTCTCAAACTAGGATGCAGCGGTGACTCTCCAAACTGAACAACCTCCCCACACCTCTTCCATGAGCCAACTGCAACGCCAGATGATCATCATTCTGGACTTTGGTTCCCAGTATTCAGAGTTGATTGCTCGGCGAATTCGTGAAACGCAAGTCTATTCTGAAGTGCTTTCCTACCGCACCACTGTTGAGCAATTGCGTCAACTGAATCCCCGGGGGATTATTCTATCGGGCGGCCCCAATTCCGTCTATGACACGAATGCGCCCCATTGTGACCCGGCGATCTGGGAGATGGGTATCCCAGTGTTGGGGGTCTGCTACGGGATGCAGCTCATGGTACAGCAATTAGGGGGAGAAGTAGAGCAGGCTGAACGCGGCGAGTATGGTAAAGCCTCTCTGCATATTGATGACCCCACGGATCTGCTGACGAATGTGGAGGACGGCACCACAATGTGGATGAGTCACGGCGATTCGGTGGCTCGTCTTCCGGTGGGGTTTGAATTGTTAGCCCATACCGAAAATACGCCCTGTGCTGCGATCGCCCATCATGATCACAAGCTATACGGTGTGCAGTTCCATCCTGAAGTGGTTCACTCCATCGGGGGGCAGGCTCTGATCCGCAATTTCGTCTACCATATCTGCGACTGTGAACCCACCTGGACGACGGATGCCTTTGTGGAAGAAACGATCCGGGAAATTCGAGCCAAGGTGGGGGAAAAGCGGGTGTTGCTGGCCCTGTCGGGTGGCGTAGACTCTTCAACGCTGGCTTTCCTACTGCATCGGGCGATCGGCGACCAACTCACCTGTATGTTCATCGATCAGGGCTTCATGCGGAAGGGAGAACCGGAGCGGTTGCTGAAGCTGTTTCGGGAACAGTTCCATATTCCAGTGGAGTACGTGGATGCGGAAGAACGATTCCTGAAGAAACTGGAGGGCGTGACGGATCCGGAGGAAAAGCGCAAGCGGATTGGGCACGAGTTTATTCAGGTCTTTGAGGAAGAATCGCGGCGGTTAGGGCCGTTTGATTATCTAGCCCAGGGAACGCTGTATCCAGATGTGATTGAATCGGCTGATACCAATGTTGATCCAAAAACCGGCGAGCGAGTGGCCGTGAAGATTAAGAGCCATCACAATGTGGGTGGGTTGCCCAAGGATTTGCGGTTTAAGCTGGTGGAACCCCTGCGAAAGCTATTCAAAGATGAAGTGCGGAAGGTCGGGCGATCGATCGGCTTACCAGAAGAAATTGTGCGACGGCATCCTTTTCCTGGCCCAGGTTTGGCGATTCGGATTTTAGGGGACGTGACCTCTGAACGGCTGGAAATCCTGCGGGATGCAGATTACATTGTCCGTCAGGAAATCAACCGTCGAGGCATCTACCACGACTTCTGGCAAGCATTTGCTGTCCTACTGCCGATTCGCAGTGTTGGAGTCATGGGTGATCAGCGCACCTATGCCTACCCGATCGTCCTTCGGCTCGTCACCAGTGAAGATGGCATGACTGCTGATTGGGCTAGAGTGCCCTACGATTTGCTGGAAACCATCTCCAACCGCATCGTCAATGAGGTGCGAGGGGTGAATCGCGTCGTCTACGATGTCACCTCTAAGCCGCCTGGAACGATCGAGTGGGAGTAAGAGTGTTCGCAGAGCGTGGGTGAAGTCTGTAGGAATCTGGGTTGAGCAGAGCAGGCGATGATCTCTAGTGCAGGCATTCTACCTGGTTGACGGGGCGGGCAAGATGCCCACCCCACAAGAGATGATTGGAATTTCCCACTCCCCACTCCCTACTCCCCATTTCCCTCTATGAGTTGGAGACTGGGCGGGCAAGATGCCCACCCCACAAGAGTTGTTGTTTGTTCTGGCTCTACGGACTCTTCTACAGGTTTCACCTTACACCTTGGGAGCAGTCCTCAGTCCTTCCTCCCCCCTATCCTGCTCTTTCGGGATAGGCATGAAGTAGGGTAAAAAACTGCTGGGCATCAAAACTGCGGGGATCCATACGAGAGCCAGACTGATCGACCGCTTCATGGGTGGTGATGCGATCGTCGGGAACGGGAGTTTTGGCGATCAACCAGGCGAGGGATTGGTACTGTTCTCTGGTGTAGCCGCCGTGGGTGTAGTTGTCGTTGTAGCCTGTGGGTGGGGTTTCCAGGGAAATGTGATAAGCAAAATTATTGACTGAAGGGGGAAATCGGGGATCGGTTCTGACCGTTTCTAAACCATTCGCCGTCATAAATGCAGAATTGCCCGCTCCGTAGGCTCGCTTTTCCGGAGGAACAATGTAGACGATCGTGCCATCCAGGCGAATCAGCGTGTGATAGCTTACCTGATCATCATCATTGGGATGGGGCGTTTGAAATGTCCGAATGGCTGCATCCGCCGTTCCTACGGTTTCATGCAGCACAATCAGCCAATCATTGTTGAGGGCGTTACCAAAAATGTCAGTGGCATAGCGATCGCCAAAGTTGGTGGGATCAGCGGGAGCAGCTTCCTGACGAGGGGTATAGTTCGCAACGGCCAGGGTTGCTTGCGGGTAGGCGGCAGGAGCCGTTGGATGAACGGTCGATGGGTCTGCACTAATGGTTGGAGCAGGGGAATCAGATTCAGTTGCGGAATTCGTTTCAGTCCGAGTTGATTTAGAGCCAGCATTGGGAGCTGAGATGTCCCACTCATTCATCGGCATGGCATCCGTCGATGCGGTTTCCTCTGATTGCACCTGGGCGGGTTCTGAATCGCTGACTGTATGGACTCTGGCGATCGCCCGAATTCCACCGATCGCCAGGATAGCCATCAGGGTTGCCAAGGCAAGTGCCAGCATTCGCAGGATGGTCGGTTGAACAGTTGGTCGAATGTTGAATTTCATACCCTCACACCAATTTGGACTATCGTCCCTTAGCACTGCACTTCCTATCAAGTCCGATTGGTTACAGACTCATCATTCTTCTTCTGTTTTAGCGATTTTTTTAGCGATTTATTTTTAATTATTTCCAGCCCTACGCCATCCTACCAGGGATTTCTTTGCCCAGAGATTCTAATGATTTTTCAGGAACGTGGAGCGGCGTAGCTCACTACCAGGGAACTGTGGGCTGTTTCAGCCAAAGGGCGGTTCAATAAAAAGAGTGACCATCTCTCAAGATCTTGTTCAACTCTTCATCAAATCACGCATTACTATCCGCCAGGTTTTGATTCAGAGAAGTTTTGATCGTGACCGCTTAACAGTTAATATACTTGATTGAACGATTCAATGATTTCTTAGACGCTACCCCTCGTTCTCTGGTTATCCATCAATGGCAGAAACCCTTTTATTTAACGCTCTCCGTGCTGCGATCGATGAAGAAATGCGCCGCGATCCCACTGTTTTCGTCCTGGGCGAAGACGTGGGGCATTATGGCGGTTCCTACAAGGTGACGAAGGATCTCTATAAAAAGTACGGGGATCTGCGCGTTCTGGATACCCCGATCGCCGAGAACAGCTTTACCGGGATGGCTGTGGGTGCAGCAATGACTGGACTTCGCCCCATTATTGAGGGTATGAACATGGGGTTTTTGCTGCTGGCGTTTAACCAAATTGCTAACAACGCTGGTATGCTGCGCTATACCTCTGGGGGAAACTATAAGATCCCGATGGTGATTCGTGGCCCTGGTGGTGTGGGACGGCAGCTTGGGGCAGAACATTCCCAGCGGTTAGAAGCCTACTTCCAGGGTGTGCCTGGATTGAAACTGGTGGCTTGCTCTACCCCTTACAATGCCAAGGGCTTGCTGAAGGCAGCAATTCGGGATGATAACCCAGTCTTGTTCTTTGAACACGTCTTGCTCTACAACCTGAAGGAAGACCTGCCGGATGAGGAGTACGTGCTGCCTCTCGACAAGGCGGAAATGGTACGGCGCGGAAAAGATGTCACGATTCTGACCTACTCGCGGATGCGTCATCACTGTTTAGCGGCCCTGAAGACTTTAACCCAGCAGGGATACGATCCAGAAATTATTGATCTGATCTCGCTCAAGCCCCTCGACTTTGACACGATCGGTGAGTCGATCGCCAAAACCCATAAGGTGATCATTGTCGAAGAATGTATGCGATCGGGGGGGATTGGTGCAGAATTGACGGCTTCTATTAACGATCGATTCTTTGATGAATTGGATGCACCTGTATTGCGGTTAGCCTCCCAGGATATTCCTACGCCCTACAACGGGATGTTGGAGAACCTGACGATCGTGCAGCCTCAGCAAATTGTGGAAGCGGTACAGAAAATGGTGGCGTTGCGGGTCTAGGGACAGTGGATTTAAGGATCGGTGTTGCCGATCTGGTTGAGTTCTGCCTGGTTGACTGGGCAGGCAGGATGCCCACCCCACAAGAGTTTTAGTCTATCTGCCTAATGGACTGGGCGGGCAAGATGCCCACCCCACAAGAGTTTTAGTCTATCTGCTTAGTTGATTGGGCGAGCAAGATGCTTACCCTGCAAGCGTTTCAGTTTGTTTGATTGAATTCTCCGGGTGAAATTTCTCTTGGCAGAATTCGATCGCAAAAAAACAGCGTTCCTGCCGCGACGCAGATTGGAATGGCCAGCAGATTAACAAAGGGAATGCTGGCGAGTCCCAGGCAGACTAACCCAAACGAACCACTGGCAGGCAGGTGGTTAAACACAGTGTTGAGTTTCTGACGAAAGCTGGGACGACGACGCTCTGCGGCTGCATCCAGGAAATCCATACAGGCGATCGTGCTGGCAAGGCTAATGCCACCGATCGTGCCGATGCCAGTGCCCACACCAACAATCAGCGTGATCAAAAATAGCGGAATCCCAATGACAATGGATAATCCTAGCTTTTTGAGTTCGTAGGAAACGGCTCTGCTAATTTCGATCGGCAGGGGCACTTCCACCAGAACCATTTGCCCCGTTTTGAGTTTTTCGATCTCCTCGGACAGCTTGCCGTACCAGGGAGAACCCAACAACACTCCGAACTGTAAAAAGATAAATCCGGTTATTAGAAGCAGAATCAACACAAGAACGACCCGCAACAGTCCAATCAGAACAGCAAATCCCCAATTCGGCAAGTTGTAGATCCAATTGGGGACTGTCAGCCGCCAGTTAGGAAACTGAATGTGCCAATCTGTCAGCCAGGTGGGGAGAGGGATTGACCAGTGGGTGAGCCAATCGGGAAGTGAGATGTGCCAACTGGGAAAGGACATCCAGTCGGGTAAGTGCCAGTGGGTGAACCCATCAGGTAAGCTCCAATCTGGGAAGTGCCAGTCCGGTAAAGCAAAGCTCCAAGCGGGTAAAGCAACCACTCCGTTTAGCAATGCCGCAGGTTCCGGTGATTCATGCAGTACCTTAGCAGTCCAGGCGGGCAAATTGGCCAATAGGGCATCGATCGCCCCAAACCCCAAATACAGCAACCCTGCGTAAAGGGTCACTCCCAAAATCAGGTTCACCAAAATTGGCATCAAAATATAACCCCGCAGTCGAGGGGTTTTCACCAGTAGCCATAACGCCCGCAAGGGATAGGTTGCTCCAGCGATCAAGCTCCCTAAACCACGATCGATCGGTTTCCCAAATTTAGAAATCGGTTGCTGGTTCATCTGTTGTCTATTTGCCTGTTTACTTTGCTGGCTGGGCGGGTAAGATGCCCACCCCACAAGAATTCCAGATTATTCAGTTCGCATTGCCGGAAGTTCTCTCGACGTTCTCGGCATTTCTGAAGATCGATCGTCATACTTCAAGCATATCCGTCCTTTGAAACTGCTCCTGAAACTGCTCCTAAACAGCTAAAGCTGTTGATTCTCTCTATCCTCACCATCAAGCCTTCCCAATTCTCACCCTAAAATATTAAGCTCTGTTTCAATTCTAGGGATTCTACCCGTCCTAAGTAAAAAAGGGCTGAATGTCCGTGATACGATGCGATCCGTAGCCTTAGGAGACTAGGAGAATACCTTGACACTACGGGTCGCTGTCGTTGGATCGGGTCCGGCTGGCTCTTCCGCAGCCGAGACATTAGCAAAAGCTGGAATTGAAACGTATTTATTCGAGCGGAAGTTGGACAACGCTAAACCTTGTGGTGGCGCGATTCCCCTCTGCATGGTGAGTGAGTTTGACCTTCCCCCTGAGATCATCGATCGCCGGGTGCGGAAGATGAAGATGATCTCTCCGTCGAACATCGAAGTCAATATTGGAAGCACTTTAAAAGAAGACGAATATATTGGCATGTGCCGTCGGGAAGTCCTGGATGGATTTCTTCGTAATCGGGCGGCTCAACTCGGTGCCAAGCTGATTAATGGAACCGTTCATAAGCTAGAGATTCCTTCTAGTTCTACTGCTCCCTATACCCTGCACTATGCCGATCATTCAGACGGCAGCCTGGAAGGGGAAGCCAAGACCCTGCAAGTGGATTTGGTGATTGGGGCAGATGGAGCCAACTCGCGGGTTGCCAAAGCGATCGATGCGGGAGATTATAACTACGCGATCGCCTTCCAGGAGCGGATTCGGCTACCGGAAGACAAGATGGCGTACTACGAAGATCTGGCGGAGATGTATGTGGGAGATGATGTTTCTCCTGACTTCTACGCCTGGGTTTTCCCCAAGTACGACCATGTGGCGGTTGGAACGGGCACAATGAAGGTGAACAAGTCGCTGATCAAGACTTTGCAAGCGGGGATTCGGACTCGTGCGGCGAAGCGATTGGAAGGGGGCGAAATCATCAAGGTGGAAGCCCATCCCATTCCTGAGCATCCCAGACCGCGTCGGGTTGTCGGTCGGGTGGCTCTGGTGGGTGATGCGGCTGGAACCGTGACCAAGTCTTCCGGCGAAGGGATTTACTTTGCGGCGAAGTCTGCC
This sequence comes from Egbenema bharatensis FJBBOT/2019, assembly GCF_048077055.1. NCBI lineage: Bacteria > Bacillati > Cyanobacteriota > Cyanophyceae > Oculatellales > Oculatellaceae > Egbenema > Egbenema bharatensis. The sequence goes on from NZ_CP182236.1 coordinate 3,742,962, forward strand.
CGGATGTGTGCTGAGACGATCGTGGAGTTTTCCAATAACGGTCAACGGATTCCCACGGAGGATGACCTCAAGGTGTACCTGAAGCGGTGGGACAAGATGTACGGCATGACTTACAAGGTGCTGGATCTGCTGCAAACGGTGTTCTATCGTTCGGATGCGACCCGCGAAGCCTTTGTGGAAATGTGCTCGGACATTGATGTGCAAAAGCTGACGTTTGATAGCTACCTGTACAAGACGGTGGTTCCGGCGAATCCGCTGGTGCAGTTGAAGATTACGGCAAAGACGATCGGCAGTCTGCTGCGGGGCAATGCCCTTGCTCCGTAGGCTGCACAACTAACGAGTTTTAGAATTTTGTAGGTGGGCAATGCCCACCTTTTGTTTTATTGTCCCAAACATTTGCTCTCATGATTTCTTGATCTGATGGAGTACAATTGTTCTGAAAAATCGGTTTAGAATGGGAAGCCGAATCAGCCTGAAACAGAGAACGAGGAGATTAGAAAATAACTGATGCGACGGGATTCTATTTTCTATGCTCTGTTTCAGCAATCTCCCTCTCTGTTGTTCGAGCTGTTGGAGGAACCGCCGCCCAATGCTCAAAGGTATCGCTTTGATTCGGTTGCAGTGAAGGAACCTAAATTTGAAATCGATGGGGTATTTTTGCCACCGGAATCTGAAACGCCTGGAGTTGTGTATTTTTGTGAGGTGCAGTTCCAGAAAGATGATCAGCTTTATGAGCGGCTGTTTGGAGAATCGTTTCTGTATTTCTACCGCAACCGCAGTCGCTTCAATGATTGGCAATCGGTGATCATCTATTCCGATCGCGCCACCGAGCAAAGTGAGACTCATCCCTATCGAGCGTTGTTAACCAGTGAACAGGTGCATCGGATTTATTTGAGCGAGTTGGGCGAGATTGAACAGTTGCCGTTGGGGGTAGCGTTGATGAAGTTAACCACGATCGATGAGGTGGATACACCAGATTCAGCCAGATTACTGGTAGCGCGTTTCCGTCAAGAACCACCGCAGGAAAGACGCGCAATAATGGGGATGATTACCACCATCCTGGTGTATAAGTTCTCAAATCTGAGCCAAAGGGAGGCAGAAGAAATGTTAGGAATTTCGCTCAAGGAAACACGGTTGTATCAGGAACTTAAGGAAGAAGGTCGAGAAGAAGGTCGCCAAGAAGGTCGCCAAGAAGGTCGCCAAGAAGGTCGCCAAGAAGGTCGGCAAGAAGAAGGACGATCGCTGACTTGGCGGTTATTGAATCGTCGGTTTGGCGAGTCGGTGCAGCCCTTTGAAGCTCGGATTGCAGAACTTTCAATTGCTCAAGTTGAATCATTGGCAGAGGCATTGTTAGATTTTCAGTCGATCGCTGATTTAGAGTCCTGGTTAAACAACGTTTAGTTACCACTGACCCAGTAGGTGAATCCGTACCGCTACGACAAGCATTTGCCATTTGAGAATCAGATGGAACTCGGTAGAATTTGAGTGAAAAATAGATGCTTGCGATGGCTTTACCATTGGCTCTTTCTAGAGTCTCTGAAGGGCGATCGCTCAGAGCAACTTTATGATTAGCTTCATATAAAAGGAATTCAACCGATGAACCAGATTAAAACCGTTGCGTTGCTGGGATTACTCAGTGGCATCTTAGTTGGGATTGGGTATTGGCTGGGTGGATCAGGGGGTGCGCTCATTGGGTTGGCGATCGCCGCTGTAACCAACTTTGTTTCCTGGTTTTCTTCAGACAAAATTGCCCTGGCTGCCTACCGGGCCCAGCCCATTAGCCGAGAGCAAGCTCCCAAGATTTACGAAATGGTTGAGCGACTCTGTCAGCGGGCGAACCTACCGATGCCCAGGTTATATGTCGTTCCGAGCCAGGGGGCAAATGCCTTTGCAACAGGACGCAATCCTCAAAATGCAGCGGTTGCAGTGACTCAGGGAATTGTTGGTCTGTTGAATGAACAGGAATTAGAGGGAGTTTTAGCCCATGAACTCAGTCATGTCAAAAACCGGGATACGTTGACTCAGGCGGTTGCTGCCACGATCGCTGGGGCAATTACGTACTTTGCGCGAGTGATGCAGTACGGCATGATGTTTGGCGGTTCTCGCAATCGGCAGAACGGCGGCAATCCGATTGGACTATTACTGGCGATTTTTCTCGCACCTGTGGCAGCAACGGTTGTCCAGATGGCGATTTCTCGCACCCGTGAGTTTGCGGCCGATGCAGGGGCAGCCCGAATGACGGGTAATCCTCGGGCCTTAGCCAGTGCATTGCAAAAGCTTCAGGCGGGAGCACAACGAGCACCGTTGAATGCCAACCCATCCTTTGAGCCGTTGTTGATTATTAATTCTGTGTCTGGACAATTCATGGGCAGTTTGTTTTCAACCCATCCTCCGACACAGGCGCGAATTGAAAACTTGTTGCAGATTGAGCAGGAGTTGGGCAGAAAACCAATTATTCCTGGCTCTTCAGAGTTGTAATTGTATTCAGGTTAGTATTTTCAAGCCGGGATTCAGGCTGCTTGGGGGTGTCGTTCGTATCAATTTGGCTGAATTGAGAAAATTATGAGGATTGCTTTAACAACTGCAGGATTGTCCTATCCTAAAGCTTTCTGCAATCGGCGCATACTGGCAGCCCGTCCCGCGATCGTGACCTGGGTGCCTTCAAGCTGGATGTAGATCCTACCAGAGAGCACCTTGCGAACGCTCGATCGCTCATAGATTTGAATTCCGTCTACTTCCAAAGTTTGCCCATAGCCCAATTCGTTCAGGGATGCTTCCAACTCCTTGAGAAACTTTTTGCGATCGCGGAATTGAATGGAAAAGGTGGTGGTTTGGTTCAAGTAGGTTCCAACCCCTCCGGCAATTAAACCGCTCACAATACCAAGTTGAGTGGGAATTCCCGTATCTAGCCCTAGCCCTAATCCCTTGACTGCCAGCAGGGTGAAGATGATCGTTGCGCCAGTGAAGTAATAAAGGAAGGTGGGGAGAAATCCGGGGCCAAATTGCATAGGGCAACTCAAAAGAGAATCGATCGCAGGGAGATGGTGTTGAGTATACCGCCAATGGGGAACGGTTCGATCACAAGGCTTCCTATCAACACCTACTCTAAATCAACTCGCTCCAACAGTTTTCAGGGTGGATTATTCATGGATGGAACCATCCGGTAGGGTTGCGCCTTTCAGGTCAGCCTGATTCAGAATGGCTCCACTCAGATCGGCTCCACGAAGATTAGCTCGATGTAAAATCACGCCACTCAAATTGGCATAGCTCAGGTCGGCTCCTTGCAGGTTCGCTTCTGTTAAATCCGTTGCCCCAGGGGATTGACTCGATCGCAGAATCAACACCGCCCGACAGAGTTTAGCTCCCTCCAGGTTGGCGCGATAAAATAATGCACCGCCCAAATGGGCATAGGACAGGTTTGTGCCCCGCAGGCTGGCATAGCTGAGATTGGTGGGTTGATCCGAGCTGGAGCGCAAATCTGCTTCGATTAATAGCGCGCGATCGAGCCTGGCACCAGACAAATTTGATCCAGAGAAACTAGCCTTCACCAGATTCGCTTCAACGAATTGAGCATCAGTCAGGATTGCCCCACTCAAGTCTGCTTCCCGTAACGTGGCGTGGGATAAATCCGCTTTTGTTAAATTCGTTCCCCAAAGAATGGCTTCACTCAGATCAGCTTCTACAAAGTTGGACTGACTGAAGTTGGTTTTACCCAACCGGCTTTGGCGCAGATCAGCCCGACTCAGGTTCACCTCCGGTAATTGAACATTCAGCAGATCGCGTTCACGGAGGTTAATTCCCTTAAAGGCACGGATTCCTTGGATGTATTGCTCTAAAAGATCATCGACAACTTTGTGGCTCATATCAATCCAGTTTTTGATCTAATCAGAATTTTACAAGATTCCAGGAAAACTTCTTGACGACCATATAACTAAAAAGTTATAAATTGATATTGTCAGACTTTGCTGGTTTGACGTTGTTACACCTCCTATCGCCTCACAAACTGAGGATTGGAATTATGACCTCTTTATTAGAACGAAAATCCACAACGAATGCCTGGGAGCGGTTGTGCGATTGGATTACCAGCATCGAAAATCGGCTGTATGTCGGCTGGTTTGGAGTATTACTCATTCCTACCGCATTGACCGCAGCGATCGTCTTTGCTATTGCCTTTGTGGCTGCTCCTCCCGTAGACATTGATGGAATTCGAGAACCCGTTTACGGTTCCTTACTCGCTGGAAACAACATTATTACAGCAACCGTTGTTCCGCCTTCCGCCGCTATTGGCTTGCACTTTTATCCGATTTGGGAAGCTGCAACTCTAGATGAATGGCTTTACAACGGTGGCCCCTATGAACTCATCGTTTTGCATTTCTTAATTGCCGTCTATGCCTACATGGGTCGGCAATGGGAATTAAGCTATCGGCTGGGAATGCGGCCGTGGATTCCAGTGGCATTCTCTGCACCTGCGGCGGCAGCAACAGCAGTGTTGTTAATCTATCCGATCGGTCAAGGTAGCTTTTCCGATGGCATGATGCTGGGCATCTCTGGAACATTCAACTTCATGATCGTTTTTTCGCCCGAACATAATATCCTCATGCATCCGTTCCATATGCTAGGAGTTGCGGGCGTGTTTGGTGGAGCGTTATTCAGTGCCATGCATGGTTCTCTGGTGACTTCTTCCCTGGTCAGAGAAACCTCTGAAACGGAATCTCAAAATTATGGCTACAAGTTTGGGCAGGAAGAAGAAACCTACAACATTGTGGCAGCGCATGGATATTTTGGCCGCTTGATCTTCCAATACGCCAGCTTTAATAACTCCCGATCGCTACACTTCTTTCTTGCAGCCTGGCCCGTCATCGGAATTTGGTTTGCGGCATTGGGGATTAGTACGATGTCGTTTAACCTGAACGGGTTTAACTTCAACAGTTCCATTTTGGATAGCGCAGGACATACGATTCCCACCTGGGCAGATGTCCTGAATCGAGCCAATCTGGGAATTGAAGTGATGCACGAACGCAATGCCCACAACTTCCCTCTTGACTTAGCCTTTGGAGCAGATCAGTCGATCGCTTGGACAACTCCTGCGATCGCCAGCAAAGCTGCCTAACTTTGTTATAAACCTCCTTTCCTTATACGAATGCGCCTCTCCGGGGGCGCATTTCTTCATTCAATCTCAGTAGATCGCAAATTCTCTAGGAAAGGGGTAGGGTCAGGCTAAACGCATTAAAACAAAGCCATGACGATCTACCCAAGTTCATTATCGCCTGCTCCAGCTTTGACGGATGAAGCGACGTTGGAGGTAGCCCTCGACTGCCTATTGGAACACTTATCCCTGGACATGCAAGGTGGATACACACTCCAAGATCTGTTTGAGATTTTGCTACGGGCCGCCAGTCGCAGCGATAGCATTGAACACACAACACAACGATTGGAGGGCGTACCCAGTGGCAATAGCATTCGCTATCATCTCGATAAGTTAGACGATATCACAACTCTGGAATCTCAACTCAATGCCGCTCTGCAAAGCCGCATCCCCCCAAAAATTCGTAAGGGCAAGCATCGTATTGCCATTGACCTCCATCTGATTCCCTATTACGGCAGTGTGAACGTCGCCACTGAGCCTTACATCTACCGCTCTCAAGCTAAGGCAGGCACGACTTCGTTCTTTGCCTATGCCACCGTCTATGTGATTTGTCGTAACAAACGGGTTACTTTGGGTATTCATGCCGTGCATCGGCATGAAACATTGGTTGCAACCATCACTTATTTATTAGCCATGCTGACTCCCTTACGAGTCCGCGTCAAACGGCTTTATCTTGACCGTGGGTTCTATAGTGTACCAGTCATTCGTTGGCTCAAAGCTCTCAATATTCCGTTTCTCATGCCTGCGGTAATTCGAGGCAAACGTGGAGGTACTCGCCAGTTGTTGATTGGGCGCAAAAGTTATGCCACCCGTTATACCCTCAACAGCCCTCAATATGGTTCAGTTACCTGTCAGATGCGGGTGATTTGCAGCTATTACAAAGGGTTCAAAGGGAAACATGGTATCCAATACACCCTATACGTGCTGCATCGTGTGAGGGTTGCTTTGGAGCAGATGCATCAGCATTACAAAGACCGTTTCGGTATCGAGACCAGCTACAGGATGAAAAATGGGTGCCGTATCCGCACCACGAGCAAGAATCCAGTCACCCGTTTGCTGTTTGTGGCTCTGGCGTTTATTTTGGTCAATCTCTGGGTGTATTTGCTCTGGTTCTTTGTGAGCCGTACTCAACGAGGAGGACGGGTCGTTTACCGAGAACTCTTTAGTCTCAAGACCATGTTGGAGTTTCTCTCTCAGGCTGTCGAGCGACATTTCCCAGTCATCACAGCCATCTATTTACCCTCTCTAGAATGAATTTGCGATCTACTGAATCTGCTTTATCGCTTAATCAGAACAAAAATTGCTACTACTAGAATAAAGTATCCAAAGCCCTTCTCCAGTTGTTTTGCAGTAATAAACTGATTGAGATAAGTACCGATCAGGATACCGATACAGGATGCGATCGTGAAGGAAATGAGTAAGCCCCACTGAATAGTGACATGGCCCCAATAGCCAGCCAATCCGGTCGCTGACTTTAAGGTCAAAATCACCAGAGAAGTACCCACCGCTTCCTTCATCGGAATACCGCCCAGCAGCACCAGTGCAGGAATGACAAGAAATCCCCCACCAATGCCAACAAATCCAGTTAATGCACCCACTCCCAATCCTTCCAGAGGAATCAGTAAATGCTTGGGAAACCTCGTCTGGTGGGAAAGTTTATCTACTTGATCAAGACAAGCATTAGAGGGTTTGGAGCTTTTGCGAATCATGCTCATTGATGCCAGGAGCATCATTACACCAAAGGTCACGAGTTGCGCGGTAGGAGTGATAAACGGCAATGAGGCAAACCTGGCTCCTAAGTAAGCCCCCAGCATAGCGGCAGGTGAAAATAGGGCAACAATCCCCAGGTTAATATTCCCCTGTTGCCAGTGAGGAATTGCCCCAATCAGGCTGGCAAATCCGACAATCACCAATGTCATGGCAAAGGCTGACTTGGCAGGGACAGCCATGATATAGATTAAGACAGGAGCCGCCAGAACAGAGCCGCCACCCCCCACCAGCCCCAAACTAACACCAATACAAATTGCGAGCAAATGCCCCAGAATCGCAGTTACCATTAGTTTTTCTGGGCAATCAGCACGTTACCGCATCGCTCATTCGCAGGCACCGCTTCCATAATTTTCTGAGGATTGGGCAGGTTTAGATGATTCATCAGCTCAATGAACTGCTCCCGCGTGCGCCCGACCAGGCGAGGATTCCACTGCTTTTCTTCCCCAATCGTCGATACGGTATGCCCGCGATAATCGTGCCCAGGATAAACCAGCGTATCATCCAGCAGGGTAAACAGAGTTTGTGTGATCGAATCGTAAAGCACCCCCGCATCACCACTTTGGAAATCTGTTCGACCGCAGCCACGAATGAACAATGCATCGCCGGTGAGCACGCGATCGCCATTGACTAAGTACGCCATGTGGCTGTCGGTATGACCTGGAGTTGCGATCGCCCGGATTGCAATTGCCCCAACTTGTAAAACCTCACCATGCTGAATCAAATGATCAGCGCAAGCCACCTGAGCATTAACCGGAACAATTCCTTGACAGTGCGTGAGTTCGCGCAGTTTACCGGTACCCGTAACATGATCGGCGTGGACATGGGTTTCCAAACAGTATTTCAGCGTCAGTCCCAACTCATGCAACAGTTTGAAATCTCGTTCCACCTGTTCAATCACAGGGTCAATCAATGCAGCTTCTTTGGTATTCAGGTCAGCAACCAGGTAGGTATACGTCCAGGTTTCTTGATCAAACATTTGACGAAATAGCATTGTTTTTACCTCAAAAAAAGATCAGCCATGCGATCGTCCCGTTCTCTGCCATAACCCGTTCTCTGCCATAACCCGTTCTCTGCATCATGGAATGGCTGCAACCACCAGAACAGAGAACAATTTCAATAGCTGACAACCACAACATCAGAACCTCGCAGCATGGATAAAACTAAGCGTTCGCCTATAAACTAAATTACTATATAGTAATATGATGCACTATCAGAAATTAGTCAAGCGATGCAGTGGGTTTTTATCCTTTCTTTAAATAAGTTAACCATATTGCCAAATAGTAATATATTTGCATAAAAAAGCGGCGAGCCAATGCAATGGGTTTTACTCGCCGTTTACCTGAATCGGCTTGAGCGGGATGAAATACGCAAAATACGATCGAACGCACAGTTTCGATCGACAATCAATGGAAGTTTGAACAATTCCTGACGTAACGCCTATCGGTTCTGACGTAAGGTAGACAACTGCTGTAGTTGCTGGCTTTGCTGTTCAACCTGCACAGACAAGGCATCGCAAACTAAATCACACAGTTCAAACAAAAATGGATTAGCAATTTGATAGTAAACGCAGACACCCCGCTGTTCCCGCGCCACCACACCTGCCTGAGTCAGTATTTTCAGATGCTTCGAGACATTGGCTTGCCCCAGTCCAGTTTCTTCAATAATTTCAGTGACATTCTTTGCGCCTGTTTTTAGAGAACAGACAATTTGCAGCCGACTCACCTCTGATAAAACTTTGAAGAAGCTTGCCATTAACCCTAGGGCTTCAGGAGATAATTTGGAAATGCCACACTCGGATGAAGTTGGTTCCAGAACCGCAACAGACTTTTGGAGGGGTTTATTAGGCATATAGGGCATTCCATCCATCTAGCTGGTACGTCTATTATTATATTACCAAGTGGTAGTAGATTGCCATACAATCGCCTGGATGAGTCAATGAAAAGCTCCGGAATCAGGAGGTCGGATATGGGTTTAAGTGGTATAACCAGGAGAGATTTCACCAAGCATCAGCGTACAAAAACCTCCCGGCTTATCGATTTACCTGAACCCATTGCCCCTTGCACCATGCTCAAGTTTCAACCCCCAGGCTTCGGACAACGAGTGTTCCACACCTCTCTTGGCGTGATGGCCTACTACACTCCCATTTCGACTCCCTGGCGATCGTCCCCTTCCCCCAGCGAAAAGCCTGATACTGCGGAGTGGTTCGCTCAGGACAAAACAACCCTCCCTCCCCTCGTCTTTTTACACAGCCTGGGGGGCGGCTCCTCTGCCTACGAATGGTCAAAGGTATATCCTGCTTTTGCTGCCAGCTATGACGTGATTGCTCCCGATTTGATTGGCTGGGGACAGTCCACCCATCCAGAACGCAGCTACCGTCCCGATGACTATATGTTGACGTTGTTTGAACTGTTGGATTGGCTGGGGCAGCCTGCGGTGGTCGTAGCGTCCTCCCTGACGGCTGGATTAACCGTACGCTTGGCGATCCAGCGCCCAGAGTTATTCAAACAGTTATTCCTGGTTTGTCCGGCAGGTTATGGAGAATCTGAGGCAGATTACGGTCGGGGAATTGCGGCTCAGGTGGCTAGCATTCCCGGAGTCGATCGCCTCCTCTACAGTCTGGGGGCTGCCAATGAATTTGCCGTGCGGAACTTTCTGGAGAATTTTCTGTTTGCCGATCGATCGCGCCTTACCCCAGAAATCGTGGCGGCTTACCTGGCTTCTGCCCAGCAGTCTAATGCTGAATACGCTGCCCTCTCTTCCCTACGGGGCGATCTATGCTTTGACTTGGAACGATACGTTAGCCAATTACAAATTCCCACCTGGCTGGTGTGGGGTGCGAAGTCACGGTTTGGGCCGCCCCAGTTGGGTCAACGGCTAGCTAGCTTCAACCCGCAATTTATTAAACGCCTCTGGATCATTCCGGAGGTGGGAGTGTTGCCCCACCTGGAAACTCCTGGGGTTGTCGCAGGTTTGCTGCATCAGTGCCTTCAGGAAGGACAGGGAACAGTCAACTAGAGAGACATAAATCTAGAGAGACACAGATGAGGATAAAATCATAAAATTTAGCCCAAATTAACGATGCAAAGCGTGTTGCTCTAGCCATAACACTAGATCGTTAGGATCGGAGAAATCGAGTAGGGCTTCTCCGAGGGTTTCAATAGCTTCGATCGGCAAATCCAGAATTTTTTGAGTCAGATCAGGGGACAAGCTTCCTAAACGACGGGTGAGTTGACGCACCACCAAATCGCGTTCACGCTGCAAACCCTCTGCTCTGCCCTCTGCTCTGCCCTCTGCTCTGCCCTCTGCTCTGCCCTCTGCCAATGCTTCCGCCCGCCACTCTTGATAAATCACTGATTCCTGCATAATTTCTCTCCGTAGAACCCGTTGAATAAGGCTTCTTTCTAATACTAAACCGGCTAATACTGCTGTAGATGCAGCCACATTACTTTGAACTCTAGCATTCGCAATTTGGTCAATTTTTTGGGCAACTTGCTGAAGTAACAATGCCCGATCGCTAGTTCGGGACAAGGTCGCAAAAGGTAGAAGTCCTGGATTTTGCAGAAACTGATCAGCAGGCTGTTCCCAAAGCCGAATAACTTCAAACTCATGATGGGTTCCAGGGATGGAAAACCGATTTTGTAAAACCTGGGTAGATTGGGTTTCGCACAGGTAGACAACAACCTGATGCATTTGTTTTTGGGGAAATCGCCGATACACCCGCAAGCGGTAGTCAATCATCCGAAAAGGGATGTCAGCACTGGGCTGGGTTTGAAACTCGATGTGCAAGATGGTGTCATTGGATTCCAGTAAAATCAACGCATCGGCGCGGATGGGTTCCAGGGAGAGTTCGGAAGGACTGAGTTCTGTCAGAGTGATGGGTACACCCAGCAACCACTGGGCGAAATCGGCGGAAAAGGATTCCGCCAAAAACTTACAAACATTATCGAACATTAAACTTAAACAACTTCCTAAAAAATTGGTTCAAGGCAATCAATCAACCGATCGACTTCTGCCACTGTGTTGTAGTGCACCATGCTGACCCGTACTACGCCGTTTTGCTGGGTCAGGTCTAGATCCTGAATTAATCGCTTGGCATAAAAATCACCGTAGCGAATGGCGATGTGATGGGGATCGAGCTGGGGCGGGATTGTAGCACTGTCTACCCCATCGAGCACAAAAGAAATTGTGGGAACTCGCTGGATTCGATCGGACTCAGGAGAACCGATGATGCGAACCCTGGGTTGACTGTTCAGGTAGCACAGGAGGCGATCGCTCAGAACTTCTTCATGGGCACTGATCAGGCGAAAGGCTTGCTGTAACTGTCCACGCTGATCCGGAGCAAGCATCTCCCCGTAATGAAGTCTCGCCAATTCGTACAGGTAATCCTGTAATCCCAACATTCCATAGCTCAACTCATAATTCACATTTCCCGGTTGAAACTTGTAGGGAATTTCGGTTTCGCCAATAAAGTAATGGTTAATGCCAGGAATTGTTTGCCAGTGTTCCCGCTTACCGTAGAGCACTGCATAGTGAGGGCCATAGGTTTTGTAAAAGCTGTAGGCGTAGAAATCCACATCCAGGGCTTGTACATCCACCAGGCGATGAGCGGCGTAACCCACCCCATCGACACAAACCAGCGCACCATAGTTGTGAACCAAATCAGCGATCGGGCGGATTGGGTTAATGGTTCCCAGAATGTTGGAGGTATGGGTCAGGGCAACCAGTCGGGTGCGGGCGGTCAGCAAGGGTTCCAGATCTTCCAGATGCAGATTTAAGGTTTCAGGATTGACTTGCCAGATTTTGACCTGAATTCCCTGCCGGGTCCAATCCATCCAGGGGCTAATGTTAGCCTCGTGATCGGTATTGGTCACAATCACTTCATCTCCCGGACTCCAGAGACGGCTGAGGCAGAGGGAAAGAAGACGAAGTAGCAGAGAAGTTGATCCCCCCATCACCACTTCCGTTGAATCCGCTGCATTCATGAGCGTCGCAACGGTTTCCCTGGCTTGTAAAACCCGATCGCCCGCTAACTGCGACACGCCATAGGAAGCTCCCAGTTGCACATTTGAGGTGAAGAGATAATCACCCATGCGATCAACTACGGGTTTCAGGATTTGCGACCCACCTGCATTATCAAAAAACACCCAATCCCCTGCCAGTGCTGGGAACTGTTGGCGTACATAATCCAGTTGGAGGGGTTGAGTTGCAGCGATCGTCATTAATGCGAGTATCCTTAAACATTCTTGTGGGGTGGGCATCCTGCCCGCCCAGTCCACCCAGTTAAGTTGCGACTTAAACTGTCCCTAAACCAGCGCTTCCACTTCCACCAGCTCAAATCGATAGTTTTCGATCACCGGATTAGCCAGAAGTTGATCGCACATCCGATCGAGCTGTTGCTGGGCCGTCGCTTCATCATCCGCCTTCAGGTTCAACTCTATGTATTTACCAATACGTACCTGCTCCACATTGTCATAGCCCATGTGTTGCAAGCCAGACTGTACAGCAGTTCCAGCCGGATCAAGGACGGAAGGTCGTAGCGTTACATAAATGCGGGCTTGATAAATCCGGGTCACGGCGTTTAACGAGAATAAATTACCATCGTTATTTTAGAGGAGTTGACGGCCGATCGTTCATTAAAGCCTGGATTCCTTTGAGCGTGGGCAATCATACCCTCTGCATTGGGTTGTGTGAAGTCTGGCTCAGAATGAACATTTAAAACGAACATTCAGAATTGCAATATTTCCTTTTGTAACATTCGCTTTCATTAAATTTAAAGCAGATGAATGTAAAAAACAGCTCTAAAAATCGCTCGTTTTCGTCCTAAAATGACACATTTCTTCACTCGTTCACCCTTTGTAGCTACTCACTTTGGTTGATGATTTCTGATTGATATTTTCCTAAAGTTTTAGAGTCAGAAACATAGATTAACTTAGTTTTCAGTTTTAAGGATCATGACTCCGGGTTTATTGATTTTAATCGCGGTACTCGGTATCGCACTGTTGCTGTTTTTAGTGATTCGCCTTCGATTACAAGCTGTTTTAGCCCTACTCATTGCCAGTTACTTTGTAGCGATCTTAGGAGGAGTTCCCCTCAATGAAATTGCTCAAACGATTCAAGAAGGAATGGGCAATACATTAGGTTTCATTGCAGTCGTCGTGGGAGTCGGCACGATGATTGGTGAAATGCTGCGGGTGTCTGGCGGAGCTGAACAACTGGCTCAAACATTGGTACGAAAATTTGGAGATGATAAAGCTCCCTGGGCCTTAGGATTAACGGGACTTTTAGTATCAATTCCCGTATTTTTCGATGTGGGATTAATTATTTTGATTCCCCTCGTTTATGGGTTAGCTCAACGGACGGGACGATCGCTGCTGTACTATGCCATTCCCCTTGCGGCAGGTCTGGCGATCGGTCATGCTTATATTCCGCCAACCCCTGGCCCCGTTGCCGTTGCTTCCTTGCTGGGAGCAGATTTAGGTTGGGTGATTCTATTTGGGGCGATCGCAGGATTTGTGGCAATGGTGTGCGGTGGAATTTTCTTTGGAAAGTATATCTCTGATCGCATTCATGCCAAGGTTCCAGAGTATATGATTCTGGAAAATTATGCTGGTTCTGCCCTGGTGGATGATGAAGATGAACCTGCGGATCGAACTCAGTATCCAGACGCATCCCCATCCACTGAATATGAATCGAGAACTGTTGCCACCCAGGAGCGAGTTGATCCAGCCTACGACGATCGACCCGTTGAACCGGGTGTTCCCGCTACGCCCGATCGCGCTCCCAAAGCCCCCCATCCCGTCGCTAAAGAACCACCCAGCTTTGGTTTGGTGCTTGGGCTGATTGCGATTCCGCTGGTTTTAATTCTGCTCAACACCGTGTCGGGGGTACTGCTGGAAGAAGGGAATCCGATCCGAAATTTCTTAGCCTTCATTGGACATCCTTTCTTTGCCTTGATTCTGGCCGCCCTCATTACCTTCTACACCCTGGGAACTCGGCGGGGCTACAGTCGGCGAGAAATTCAGGAAATTGCGACAAAATCCCTCGAACCTGTTGGCCTGATCATTCTGGTGACAGGGGCAGGGGGGGTGTTTGGTCGGACGCTGGTGGCGACTGGGGTTGGTGAAGCCCTGGCAAATGCCATGACGGCTTTTAATATGCCCATCATGCTGCTGGCATTCCTGATTGCTACAGCAGTGCGAGTTTCCCAGGGGTCGGCTACTGTATCTATGGTGACGGCTGCGGGGTTGATGGCTCCGATCGTTGAACTGGGTAACTATTCGCCACCCATGATTGGACTCATTACCATTGCCATTTCTTCTGGAGCAACGGTACTTTCCCACGTGAATGACTCTGGGTTCTGGCTGGTGAGCCGTTACCTGGGCATTTCTGAGAAAAACACCCTCCGCTCCTGGACAATGCTAGCCACCATTCTGGGTGTTGTTGGATTCCTGGTGGTGTTCATTATTAGTTTCTTTGTCTAGTCGTTATTCACTGCAAGTTAAAATCCGAAAATGAGCCAGAGTTACTTTATCGGTGTTGATATTGGTACAACCAGTACCAAAGCGATCGTCTTTAGTGAGACGGGCGAGATGAAAGGAATCGGCAATCGGGGCTATCCCATTGCAGTTCCTCAAACGGGTTGGGCCGAGCAAGATCCAGAGGAAATTTTTGGCGAAATGATTCTGGCAATGCGCACGGCCATCAAGCAGGCAGAGGTGCCAAAGTCAGCGATCGCGGCGATCGGGTTCAGTGGAGCGATGCACAGTCTGATTGCCCTGGATGCGGAGGAACAAGCTCTGACCCCCGCCATCATTTGGGCAGATAACCGAAGTTTGGAACAAACCAAACAACTTAAGCAGGATGGAGATGGGCACGAGCTTTACCTGCGAACGGGAACGCCGATTCACACGATGTCTCCCCTGACAAAACTGCTGTGGATGCAGGAACAGGATGCAGAACGATTCCAAAAAACGAAAAAGTTTATCTCGATTAAAGAATACGTTTTCCTCAAACTGTTCGATCGCCTGCTGGTAGACTACTCGATTGCTTCTGCCACGGGCTTATTCAATCTAGAGCAGTGTCAGTGGGATGCCAAAGCCCTCAACCGGGTGGGGATTGGAGCCGATCGCCTGAGTGAGTTGGTGCCGACAACCTTTGTGGTGCGCGGGATGAAGCGGGAATATGCAGACACGATCGGCATTGACCCGGATACGCCCGTTGTAGTGGGAGCCAGCGATGGCGTTCTGGCAAACCTGGGGGTTGGAGCGATCAGTCCCCATCAAATTGCGATTACGATTGGCACCAGTGCAGCCGTGCGAGCGGTCGTCCCCAAACCCACTACAGATGAGGCGGGACGGACATTTTGCTATGCCCTAACTGAGGATCATTGGGTGATTGGCGGCCCGTCTAATAATGGTGGAATCGTGCTGCGTTGGCTCCGGGATGAATTCTGTCAGAACGAGGTGACTCAGGCTAAACAAAAAGATCTCGATCCCTATGAGGTGATGATTCGAGCCGCTTCAGATATTCCTCTGGGGGCAGAAGGGCTGATCTGCTTACCGTTTTTATCGGGGGAACGCGCCCCCTACTGGAATCCCGAAGCCCGAGGGGTGTTTTTTGGCGTGGCACTGCACCACCGTCGATCGCACTTTATTCGGGCGGTACTGGAAGGAATTTTGTTCAGCGTTTACAGCATTAATCTGGCGTTGCAGGAGTTAGTCGGCAAGGCGGAAGCGATTCATGCCTCTGGCGGGTATGCGCGATCGGACATCTGGCTCCAGATGACGGCTGATATGTTTGGCTATGAAGTGGTGGTTCCCAAAATTTTTGAGGGTAGTGGCTTCGGAGCAGCCGTGTTAGCCATGCATGCTGTTGGCCATCTCCCCAAACTGGAAGCGGTAAATCAACTGATTCAAATCGACGATCGCTACCAGCCAAACCTCTCCCACACGCGCCGCTATCACCGGATGTTCCAAATCTACGATCGGCTGTACCGGGATCATGTCCAGGATTTCGCTTTCCTGAGTCAATTGTGTCCGCCGGAAGGCTGTGGACTTTAGGGCGAGTGGGTGCCAGATTTCCCCTCCTGGGAGGGGTTAGGGATGGGTTGCAGCTTTCCCCTCTTGAAGGGGTTAGGGGTGGGTTCCATCCCCTCCTGGGAGGGGTTAGGGGTGGATTCTCAATGTCTGACATCACCACACCTTCTTAAAGAAGACCTGAAGAAGTTTCTGACAAGAGTTTAAAAAAGACAAGGTGGGCAAGGCCCACCCTCCGGTTAAGTATGACGAGATAGGACGAGCGATTCCTACATCATGCCCATGCCACCCATGCCCATGCCGCCCATGCCCATGCCGCCCATACCCATACCGCCCATGCCGCCCATGCCGCCCATGTCAGGCGCACCGCCAGCCGGTTGTTTCTCTGGTTTTTCTACAACCAGCACTTCCGTAGTGACCACCATTCCAGCGATCGATCCTGCATCCTGAAGGGCGGAACGAACCACTTTAGCGGGATCCACTACTCCGGCAGCCAGCAGATCTTCGTAGGCTCCCGTCAGAGCGTTATAGCCCTGGTTCATGTCCATGTCTTTAACTTTTTGGACTACAACAGAGCCTTCTGCACCGGCATTGTCTGCAATCTGGCGTAAGGGAGCTTCAACCGCCTTCACAACAATGTTGGCTCCGATCGCTTCATCCGGGTTCAGTCCCTGAATTACGCTGTCCACCCGTTTGGCTAGATGGAGCAAGGAAGCCCCTCCCCCAGGGATAATCCCTTCTTCAACCGCTGCACGGGTTGCATTCAGGGCATCCTCTAGGCGCAGTTTCCGATCCTTCAGTTCGGTTTCCGTTGCCGCACCCACCTTGATGACTGCCACACCGCCGACTAACCGAGCCAGCCGCTCTTGCAGTTTCTCAGTGTCGTAGTCTGAATCCGTTTCGGACAGTTCCCGGCGAATTTGGGCGATCCGCTTCTCCAGAGCTGCCTTATCGGGAGCTTCCGCCACGATCGTCGTTGAGTCTTTGGTGATTGTCACCTTACGGGCAGTGCCCAGCATATCCACGGTTAGGTTGTCAAAGCTCAAGCCGATGTCGGGCGAGATCACCTGCGCTCCTACCAGAACCGCAATATCCTGGAGAACCGCTTTCCGGCGTTCCCCAAAGGATGGAGCCTTCACCGCCACAGCACTGAGGACACCCCGCAAGCGGTTAACCACCAGGGTTGCCAGTGCTTCGCCTTCCACATCTTCTGCAATGATCAGCAGGGGTCTACCTTCGCGAGCAATTTTTTCCAGAACGGGCACTAAGTCCTGAATACTGCCAATCTTTTCATTGGTGAGCAGAATGACCGGATTTTCCAGTTCAGAAATCATCCGCTCTGGATCGGTGACAAAGTAGGGGGAGATGTAACCGCGATCGAACTGCATCCCTTCGACGAGTTCCATTTCCGTCGTGAGTGACTTCGATTCTTCAACCGAAATTACCCCATCTTTGCCGACTTTCTTCATCGCTTCGGAGATCAACCGTCCTACTTCTGGATCGCTTCCGGCTGCCGCCGCTGCAACCTGTTCGATCGCCGCTTCATCGATCGGTTGCGCAATTTCGGCAATGCCTTCAACAATTTTGGCGACCGCCTTTTCAATGCCTCGGCGCAGAGCCACCGGGTTGGTTCCGGCAGCCACATTCTTCAAGCCTTCCCGAATCATCGCCTGGGCCAATACCGTTGCGGTGGTGGTGCCATCTCCAGCCAGATCCTGAGTTCTGGATGCAACCTCCTGAATTAGCCTTGCCCCAGTGTTTTCTAGCGGATCTTCAAGTTCAATCTCTTTGGCGATCGTAATTCCATCATTGACAATCTGAGGCACGCCGAACTTCGATTCCAATACGACATTACGCCCCTTTGGGCCTAATGTAATTCGGACAGCATCAGCGAGCGCGTTAACACCCCGCTCCAAAGCCTGACGCGATTTTTCATCGAATACAACTATCTTGGGCATAATTTTTCGGTTTACATCTCTCCAGTCTAAAACTTTAGCACTCTGGAGGCTGGAGTGCTAATTCTGAAGTGGAGGGAATTCCGAACTTATGATGTTGAGGACAAGGAAGAATGAAAGGAATGAAGCCAGGAAGTAATCCTTTCTAAGGAATTAATTAAAAATTGGCATCATGCTCGCCATCCCAACACTTATCATCGCGCCAAACGCGCCCAGTGTGCCGGCACTCTGACTCAGTCTGCAACCAGGGAATCGCTGTAGGATGGAAGGAGGCATTCTGGGCAGCAGACAGGATTTTAGGGAGAAGTTTCATTACTCCCAGCGTGATTCCTCCGCTTAATAAAAAGATGAGCAGGATGAGATTGGTAGCAGTAAAGGGATAATTGTGCTGTTCAGTCTTCAAGCGTTTCAGCGATCGACGTTCCCGCCCAGCGAATAAAACCACGTAAAAACCGGGTTTTGGAAAAGGAACCGATAGCCGGAGATCAATGAGGTGATTGCCCTGGCTCATTCGCTGAAGTGCTTGACGGAGGGCATCTTTCTGAGATTCTGAAAAAGTTTCGGCCAGTCCGGACGGGAGGTGATTCATTAACCGTTTGAAAGCAGCATTGGCATTTTTATGCGACTTCATAGATCAGTTCTAGCTTTAGTAAATAATTGTTTGAATGAGGCGAATTAGTATCATGCACTGAGCGGTAAATTGAAGCTGATCGTCACCGCGGACTGATGGTTTTTTGATGTTAACTTTGCCTTAACCCTAAATTCTATGGTGAAGTGCGCCATCAGGAGATTCTTCAAAAATTGATAAAAAAACGATGAACTCCGTTGACAGCATTTCATTAATGCAAATTGATCTTAAACCGGCAATAAACCAGCAATAAAAAGAAGGGGATGCGGAAATGCACCCCCTACACAAGCCCACTGAATAAATTAAGAATTATCTGAAACCCACCGATGCTTGCCAGACAAACGCCAGTAGCAAAAAGAAAACGGGAATCACGGGCAGAACATCCACTAGGGGATCAAAGATTGAGTAAGCCTCTGGTAATTTTGCCAACAGCAATACCGCTTCCATGTGACCTCTACCTCTCCAACACAGATTTCATAATTGCTACGCATCTTAACATATCCAGGGGACGCATTTATCCTTCCCTATCAAGTCATGGTGCAGGTCATCGCAGGTTGTCTACGAAGTTAGCCGTCCCAGGTTGGCTTAATAAACCGTCAGGCGATAGCGTCCCCGTCCTTCTGCTGAAAACGAGTTGACGATCGCCGTGTAAGTGCCCGACTGCGGTAGTTCCATCACAATTCGGGCATTAAAATTACCGCCGCTATCATCATCTTCCGCCACAATGCTCCCGTCCGGGGCAATCAAGAAGAGGTACGGGTCAAAATCTGGACTGCTCAGGTCAACGTGAAGGGTTTGTCCCTGATTGGCCTGGAACTCAACAATTTCGTAAGGGCTATTATCCGATCGCAGTCGAGGACTCTGATCGGTCAGTTCCCCCGTGACATCCTGAATATAGCGGGTGCGATCGCGCAGTAGGGAGAGGGCAAACCGTCCCTCGGCTCCTGGATCGGTGTACACAACTACCCCATACTCCCCGGTGTCCGGCAGGCGCAAAAAGAGTTGATTGTCTACCGGAACCAGGGGATTATCCGACAGAATGCGAGATTCTCCAGGCAGGATTGTTCCGCCAATATATTGCTGACCTTCTGGGGCTGAAAGGTTGAATACCTGCATATACGGATTCAGACTTAATCCATTCGTCCGGGAATCATTACTGCCCGTCAGCGTCAAAATGATCGGTTCGTTTTGGCGACCCGAGAACTGATACACCCGCACCCGTCGGCCCTCGGCATCAGCGTAATCAGCTCGCCCCAACACCCCTGGCTCCAACGAACCCGTAGCGATGCGGGTCAATCTTGGCCGGAAAGCACTGGATCGGGCCGCGGGGGAGGGGGAGGAGGGGGAGGTGCGGCGGAACCTCCTGGGGCAACGGCTGGCTGGGCAGGTGCGCTGGCTGGAGGGGGTTCATAAATCCCTGGATCAACCTCAGGTGGGGGTGGGGCAACGGGGCGAGGTTCTTCTGCCGCCGCAGGTTCCTTCAAAATATCGCCTGCAAATCCCTGAGCTTCTGCCCGAGTCGCTAGAAAGCTCGTAATTGGCAGAGTAGAACCGACAAGATAGAGAAAGATAGACGCTAGATGATAGAAATTGGCTTTTTTCATGCTTTTTTAGGGCAGTAATATGTAATATCTTTACCACAATTAGCCTGAGGCTACCGATCGGCTAGTTCAGCCTGACTGGCCAGTTGACTCCGCTTTTCTTCAGATTGATCAGTGTTGACAAACATTTCCCACTGTTCAGCAGTTAGAGTTGCCTGTCGGTTGCGCTGCTCAGGGTAAACCACGATCTGGTCAAAATCAGTGTACTGAGTGGGAAACTCTTTGTTATTCCCCCGAATCACCTCCATAAAAAATGCCGCAAACTGACGGAGCACTTCATCTTGGGTAAATCGCGCATTGGATGAACCGTCATAGCGAATGGTTACTTCCGTCTCTGTAACGGCCACAACCGTTGGCTTCACCGCAGCAATTAACACAGCGACTTCTGCCCCAATCTGGGATGCTTCTTCATTCAGATACGCTTGCAAGACATTTGCCTGCCAATCGTAAATTTGCTTTTTCGCATCGTTGTAGATGGGGGAACCCGCTGAAATCGTTTGTGCTTTTTCGATCGCCCCCTCCAGATCGGGATTTGCCTGCGTTGCCAGCATTACCGCCGCTTCAAAGGTTTCCTCGTCTTGTGCTTCCGAGCAATTCGTTAAAATCATCCGCACCTGCTCCAGCAATTCGGGGAAATCTCTGGGAAACGTTCGCGCCCGGTTAATGCATTCCTGATGGTTGCCTTGCAGATGAAGCATCTGGATTTCCTCCAGTGATGCCTGGGCTTCCCGATACGGCGTTTGCTGTTGAACATAGACATAGCCCCCAGCCCCCAGTGCCGCCAGAATTCCAGCTGTGATACCAATTGCTATGAGGGAACGGACGGGTGGAACGAAGGAGAATTGCGTGGAGGGAATAGGGGAGTGGGGAGTGGGGAGTGGGGAGTGGGGAGTGGGTGAGGAGGTAGGAGGGGGTGGGGAGGTGGGAGTCGGAGGGAGGGAGGGAGGAAAGGCAGGGGAAGGAGGAGGAGTTAGCGGGTAGGGAAGATTAGAACCAGGAGCAGTGGGGGGAACGGGAGAACCCGAAACTGGAACAGTGGGGGGAATGGGAGGAAAATGTTGGACGGGTTGAGTGGGGGGAATCGGACTGGGCAGGGACGACTGGAGGGCGTTAAGCACCTCCTGGGCCGTGGTAAACCGATCGCGGGGATGATACTGAATGGTTTGATCCAGAATATTTGCCAGGGCATCACTCACGGTAGGAGCCAAGTCACGCCAGAGCAAGTCTCCCGTGCGGTGATCCGATGGGATATCCTGCGGCAATTTGCCCGTAAACAGGTAAATAATTGTCAAACCCAGGCTGTACAGATCGCTGGAAAAGACGGGCCGCCCAACTCCCTGTTCTGGAGACATATAGCCCGGAGTTCCAATTACGATCGAACTGACGGTTTGCCCCTGGGAATTGAGCAGCGTTCCCACCGATTCCTTCACTGCACCAAAGTCAATTAGAACAGGCTTTTTGTCCACCTGGCGCAGAATAATATTATCTGGTTTGATATCCCGGTGAATAATTCCGCGACTATGGATGGCTGACAGAACGGGTAATATCTCACCTAACAATTGCCGCGCAGTCGATTCATCAAACAATCCAGACTGACTCACCTGACTGGCCAGCGTTTTGCCTTCAATCCACTCCTGCACTAAATAGAACCGATCGGATTCTTCAAAGTAGGCGTATAGTTCAGGGATTTGACTGCTCGATCGCCCTAATTCTTCTAGAATGGCAGCTTCCCGATGAAACCGATCCTGCACGATTCGGTAAACCTGGGGATTGTCTGCCATCGTTTTGAGTTGTTTGATCACACAGGAGCGTTTGGACGGTAGAAAACTATCTTCTGCCAGAAAAGTTTCACCAAAACCTCCTTTAGCTAAGACTTGAAGCACCCGATAGCGATTGTTAAGAATTGTCGGTGTCATGTTACAGACATACCAATGCTCTAGTTTTAAGGCAAACTATCAGCTTATCCAAACAAACCAGCCAAACCGATCGACTCAACGTCAAGCTATACGGCTTTAATACCTTTAATATACAGTCGTTCCAAGCTATTAATCACCATAATACAAGCATTTTCCTCCCCTTACCGTATACAGATGTACCCAGTCGGTCACTGCACAAACTTGCCAACCATTTGCCGGAGTTGATCAGGCTCAAAGGGTTTCGTCAGATATTCTGTTGCACCTGCCAATCGTCCCTGGATGCGATCGAAGGGGCTATCTTTTGAAGTGATCATGATGACGGGTAAGGTTTGGAACTGAGGCAAGCGGCGCAAGGTTCGGCAAAATTCCAACCCATCCACCTCTGGCATCAGGACATCGAGTAGCAAAACGGCGATCGGCTCACGGTAAATCACAGATAAAGCTCCGACCACGTTACCCGTGACAATCACACGGTAGTCGGGTTCCAGCGTTTGTTTGACCAATTGCTGAATCGTTATGCTGTCATCCACGGTCAAGACGGTTGGCATAGATTGAGCAACATCCGACATACAATCCTTCTCCCAGGTCAAGATCCCAATTAGCTATCAATTTCTTCACCGCAGCAAACGCATCTAAGGTGCATCGTCGGTATAGATTTAGGCTGCCCAGAATCGGGAAGGCACTAATGATGGTTAGGAGCATCTCAACATTTCTTATCTCACTGCGATCGAAGGATCGTATTGCCCCATCCGGATTCGGGCACACTAAGTTCAACTTTCAACTTTCAACTTTCAACCTTCTGATTTCAACTTTCCGCGTTCTGTTCCTGTCTTAAACCGATTGGTGGTACATCTGATGTCTGCATTGAATGTTCAGAGCAATACTGTTCAAAGTAATATAGAGCACCCCCACCTCACCGCACTGCTGGCAGAATTGAGCCAAATTTTGACCCAGCCCAGTACGATTGCTGAAATGGTACAGCACGTTGCAGATGCCATTGTGCAGACTTTGAATGACATTGCGCTACTTAAGGTTTGGCTCTTGAACTCAGAGCAAACTCTCCTGGAACTCCAAGCTGCATCAGGCATTGTTAGTCATGGTTTGGATTTACCCGATCGAATTCCGGTGGGCATTTCCATTATTGGTTTAATTGCCCAAAATCGGACTCCTTACTTCACCAACGATTTGTCCCACGACATCTGCTTTAACTCCCATTGGATACAGCAAGAACAACTGTTATCCTTTGCTGGGTATCCCCTGGTTCTGGAAGACCGTCTGGTTGGGGTCATGGCATTGTTTAGCCGACAGCCCATTTCAGAAGCGACTGGAAGCCTGTTGCAGTGGGCGACCACCAGTCTGGCGATTTCGGTCGATCGGGTCTTAGCCCGTCAAGAGTTGCTGAGTCGGCGGGAAACGCTGCTCTTTCGTCTGGCAAATCAGATTCGTAATTCCCTCGATTTAGATAAGATTTTGGGAACGGCGGTGCGCGAAATCCGCCAACTCCTCCACATCGATCGCTGCCATTTCCTTTGGTGCTGGACATCACCCCATCCCTCCTCTGCCCAGGAAGAGGTGATGCAGCCGATTCTCTGTATTACTCACGAAGCTAGACAGCCAGAGCTACCCAGCCTTTTAGGGGAATGTTCTCCAGAGCAGGTTGCGGTGCTGGCCAACAAAATTCTCAGTCTCCAACCGATTCAAATTGCAGCGATCGATCGGGTACGCCTAGAACCGGAAATTGTTGATCTGATGCAGCAATGGGGAATGCAGTCTCAGTTGTTGATGCCTTTAGAAACTCGATCGGGACAACTGGGGGCGATCGTCTGTGGCCATTGCCAGGATACCCATCTGTGGAATGAATCCGATGTGGAGTTATTGCAAGCAGTGACCGATCAATTGGCCATTGCAATTGATCAGGCGGAACTGTATGCCCAGAGTCGAGCCGCCGCCCTGGCAGCCCAAACTCAGGCGGAGCAGTTGAGTGAAGCCCTTACCCACTTACGCCAGACCCAAACCCAGCTAATTCAAAGTGAAAAAATGTCGAGCCTGGGGCAACTGGTCGCTGGAATTGCCCATGAAATCAATAATCCTGTCACTTTTGTGAGCGGTAATTTGACCCACGCCAATCGTTACTTTCAGGATTTGGCCCATCTCCTCAAATTGTACGAACAGCATTACCCAGAGCCAGTGCCAGAAATTCAGGAATGTATCGAGTCAGTGGATTTTGATTTTGTCATTTCCGATTTCAAAAATGTGTTGAACTCAATGCGCATTGGAGCCGATCGCATTTACAAAATTGTGGTATCCTTGCGGAATTTTTCACGGCTGGACGAATCAGAAGTCAAGGCGGTCGATCTGCATGAAGGCATTGATAGCACACTGTTGATTCTGCAGAACCGCCTGAAAGCAAAGGGGCAATCTCCGGGCATTGAAGTCATCAAGCATTACGGTTCTCTGCCTCTGGTCAATTGCTATGCCAGCCAGCTCAACCAGGTCTTTATGAACTTAATCAGCAATGCCATTGATGCGCTAGAGAATGCTCCTCTCCCCCACATCATCACCATTCACACGGAGTTTCTTTCAGCCCAACCCACCACAGCGATCGGCTCCCCCAAACCATCCTGGATTGTCATCAAAATCGGGGACAACGGCACTGGCATGACGGAGGAAGTCAAACAGCGCATTTTTGATCCGTTCTACACCACCAAACCCGTCGGACACGGCACGGGGCTAGGTTTATCCATCAGCCATCAAATTATTGTTGAAAAGCACAAAGGACGGCTCAGTTGCCAGTCTTACCCCGGACAGGGCACAACGTTCATCATCGAAGTTCCATTTTATGAAACCGTTCTGGCTGAAGGGGTTGAAGTGAGCAAAGTGGAGGGCTAAGAAGAACCAGGGAGCAGTCTTCCGCCCTCTCCGATTCACCCTTCAATTTCAATCTCCGTCACCGTTGCCGGCATCTCTGTTGCCGCTGCTTGCTTAGTTTGATAGAACTGAGAGGCCAGATAGCCCAGCGAATACAGGAGGGCTGCGTTTCCAGTTGTACCCACTGCTGCACCAATCCCCGGAATAATTTCCACCAGGCTTAACCCCGATTTCAATACCCCAGAACCCCCTGTGGAGAGGAGCCAGATTGCTAAAACTTCGCCCCTGCGGGTGGGATCCTTGAGGGAGAAGCCGTAGATTGCAGCGATATGATAGATCATTTCTGCCTGGAGAGCTGTGATGGCCGCCAGGTCGATCGCCAGGAGAGAAACCGCTAGAGGCGGAATGAAGTTGGTCACTAAGCCAACCCCTGCGGCCTTCATGGCAGTGTCAACCATAACCCGGTGGGCTAACTGTTCCGGCGTATCCAGGGGGTTCTTTTGCCGCAGTTCTTCAACCTGTCGCTGTACCTTATCTGCATCTACCTGGCCCAGAGCCGCCATTACCCATCTCAGCCCTGGCAATTTTGTTGCCGTACGAACCACAGGATTTTCAGCGATCGGTGTGGCGATGCCCCCAACGGTTTCGGTACCCCGCTCCACCAGCATATGCAGCATATCGGAGATCGGCTTGGTTAGAGAGGCGATCGTTTCAGTGACTTGATGGGGAAATTCAGCCGAATTGCTTTGTGTTGGCATAGTAACTAACCGTAATAACGAACCAGGTCATCCTCTGGCTTGCTGCCTTTAGATCTTCAAATCTTCAGATCTATGGAAAAAGTCCAGATGAGGGTGAAATTGCATTACACCATTTCCACCGTTACAGTCCACTTTATAGAATAAGTGAGTTGATCATCTTCTATCTTTTGATAGCTTCTGTCAGTGCACTCGCATCAAAAGGGGGATGAATCAGGCAAAACGCTTTGAACCGACATTTTCCGCAGTGAAGGAAGTGAACCTCATGACCCAAGCTTTACGAGAGCTACAATCCGCAAACGGAGCAACGTTTACAACGGTGGCCGACCACACTGTGCCCGATCGCTTTGGCAATGAGGCAGAGGTTTGGCAAGCGATCGAAACTGGGGTAGTTTTGCACGATCGCTCCCACTGGGGACGAATTCGTGTGAGTGGAGACGATCGTTTGCGGTTTTTGCATAATCAAACCACTAATAGCATGCAAACCCTCCAGCCAGGCCAGGGCTGTGACACCGTGTTTGTCACTTCAACAGCCCGGACGATCGATTTGGTGAGTGCCTACACCCTGGAGGATGCAGTCTTGCTCCTGACTTCGCCAGGCTACAATCAGAAGCTGATTCAGTGGATGGATCGCTTTATTTTCTTTGCCGATAAAGTGGAGCTAGAAGATTTGACCGAAAGGACGATCACCTTCAGCATCATGGGGGCAGGCAGTGATGCCTTGCTGGAAAAAGTCGGAGCAGGTTCCCTGGTGGGTCAACCCTGTAACAATCATCTGCTCCTGAATATCAACGGCATTGAAACACGAATTGCAGTAGGATGCGGTTTAGCTCTATCGGGGCATACATTTTTTGTTGAAGCTGACCGTGCCGCTGATCTATGGAAACAATTGATTGCATCGGGGGCTGTACCGATGGGGGAGCAGATTTGGGAACAACTGCGGATTCAGCAAGGTCGCCCCTTACCCGATCGGGAATTGACTGAAGCAGTTAATCCTTTAGAGGCAGGACTGTGGTATACCATTTCACTCAATAAGGGCTGTTACATTGGACAGGAAACGATTGCGCGTTTACATACCTATCGTGGTGTCAAACAACAGCTCTGGGGGATCAAACTCAACCAATTCGCTGAACCTGGAAGTTCTATTGTGGCGAATGGGCAGGCGATCGGTAAGCTAACAAGCTGTACACAAAGTCAAAACGGCTACTTCGGACTAGCTTATATCCGTACCAAAGCCCTGCCTTCCGAATTAGCTATTACCGTTAATGAGCAACAGGGGGAGTTGGTGAATGTGCCTTTCCTCACCCATGAATATCCGTAAGGGATCTGCAATTAAATGGCATTCTCATCTGAGAAGAAATCTGCTGTAAGGGCACACAGCAGCATTCCCCCTGCCGGGTACGCTATTTTTCTGCATATCCCTCCTAACTGCAGGGCTAACCCATCCTGCAACCGTTTGCTATCCAGCTTGAGAAGATAATTTGGCTAACACATCCTGCACCATTGCAGGCAATCGACGCATGATTTTTCCTCGCTCTGAATCGACCCCTACCAGAGTGACCTGTGCTGTGACAAATAACTCCTGATCATCAGGCGACTGAATCCGATAATCCCAGTTGACCCGCACCCCCTTCATTTCAGCAATCCGAGCTTTGACGATGGCAGGCATTCCCAGTCGCACGGGCCGATGGTACCGAATGGACAAATTCACCACCTGTAACTCGCAGCCTACCGCCACCATATCCGCATAGTCCACGCCGAGCGATCGAAAACATTCAACACGAGCCTCTTCCATCCAGGCAATATATGAACCATGCCAGACAATGCCGCCATAATCCGTATGGTGGGGCTGTGCTCGTACCGGATACTCAAACCACTGCTCAATGGTTTGATCAGCTCCTTGCTCAAAGTGCGTCTGAATGGCGCGAGTTGGCTCCAGTTGCGGTTTCATGGGGGATTCCCTCAGTTGATCATCAAATTAAATATTTCTACATTGTTCTTTACATTATTTCAAACGGTTGAACGTCCCTGCAATGACTTTGAACTAATGTAAAACCGATTGAAACAATTCATCTTGAGCAGATAGATTGGTGAGCCAACTGACATAGACTGTAAATTGAACCATTTAAGTGAATTGTAACCGTTCAGTTTCAATCTTTAATTTACTTACGGTGAAGGCGCAACCATGATAGAAAAAATATTACTGGCAGACTCCGGCACAGGTCACACTGAAGAAATGCTCAAAGTCCTGATGGATATTCCCCTGATCCAGCGGGCCAAGGTCACGATTTTGCATGTTGTTTCGCCACAAATTACCTCTGAGTCGATGACCGAGAAATGGGAGGAAGGAGGCAGAATTTTAGCCAACGCCCTTCAAACGCTGAACCTGGATCCATCCCACACCAACACAGTGCTACGGGCAGGCGATCCGAAGGATATTGTTTGTCGGGTAGCTGAAGAGATTGATGCCGACCTGATTATTATGGGGTCGCGTGGGCTGAAGCGGATTCAATCCATTCTGGAAAATTCCGTCAGCCAATACGTGTTTCAACTCGCCTCTCGACCCATGCTGTTGGTGAAAGATGACATCTATGTCAAGAAAATCAATCGCATCATGGTTGCGTTGGACAAATCTGAGACTTCAGCTGCCTGTCTTAAAACCGCGATCGGCCTGATCCGAGATACCAAAAATGGTCAACTGATTCTGGTGCATACGAATCCTGACCTGAAGCTGAAACCCGGTGAAATCGCTGCCAATCCTAACGAAGATCCCGTTCTGCAACCCGCGATCGCCGAAGTGAAAAAGATGGGAATCAACTACAAGTGTATTGCCCCAGATGGAAAACCGGGTGAGCGGATTTGTCAGGTGGCTGAAGAAATGGCGGTAGATTTGCTCGTGCTGGGTTCCCCCGATCGCCGTCCTTCCATCGCTAAGGGACTGCCTGACCTCGATCGCCTGCTCGGACAATCCCTGTCCGACTACGTAAGAGTCTACGCCAACTGTCCGGTGCTGCTCGTACGCTCACCTGGATAACCTCAACCTGCTTTAGTTTGCTCAAACGGTTAAAACCAGAAGGGGCAGGACAAATAGCTTTCAAGCCAATTCGCTCCAGGCTTTGAACTCCCTAGTTTTCCTGCTCCTTTCCCACCATAAGACAAACAGAATTTTGCCCATAGCAGCGGCTTCTTCACCCTAGCTTGACAGAAAAACATCTAATCTTTCAGGAATTGTGTCAGGAATTAACGGTACAAGGGATGTAGTTTATCGTGTCACCTGACTAGGAGACAGCGGACTAACGCAGAGCAATTGTAAAGTCGTGCCAACAGCCTGGAGCTATGGCACATGGGCTGCTGAACCGTTTGCCTCCATCTCCAACCCTATCCAATACCTTCGTAGATGGTGAATTCCAAAAACTCAACCCGAGTTTTCGGATTAGCACCCTATGTCTAGAAATAAGGATAAAGACCCACGATCGTAGTCAGGACAGTGTATCTACTCGTTTATTGCAGCTATTTCCTGCGACCGGCAACTTTTAAGCCAGATGTCGAGTCTTAGTTAATTAATCCCGAATCGTGGGAACACTAGCAGTAAGCATTAGAAAGCCCCTTGTACCTGGAGCCATTGAAGCGAGCATTATGTCTGCAAAACCCTTCTATTCGGATGCTGACTATAACGAGTCCCCCAGTAACGTTGTTGATTTCCCCAAGAATAACGGCAGCGACGATGGGATGGACGTGGAGCAGATGGAAGCTGATTTAGCGAGTCTAGAAGCAGAATATTCTGGCTCTGGAATTGGCAGAGGTCTGAGTCGGCGTAGCACTGATCTGGTGCGGTTGTACCTACAGGAAATTGGTCGCGTTCGCCTGCTAGGGCGCGATGAAGAAGTTTCCGAAGCCCAGAAGGTGCAGCGTTATATGCGTCTGGTTGAACTTCGCAATGAGGCCGCAGAAAAGGGGGATGCTGAAATTCAACAGTACGTGCATCTCCTGGAAACCCACGATCGCCTGGTGGCAAACTTGAGCCATCGTCCTTCCCTGGAGCGGTGGGCGGCTGAGGCAAGCGTTGCGGTTGAGAACCTGAAGCCCATTCTGGGACAAGGTAAGCGGCGTTGGGCTGAGTCGGCAGAGCTGGCCGTTGAAGAACTGGAGCAAATCAAGTCCGAAGGGACTCGCGCCAAGGATCACATGATCAAAGCGAATCTGCGACTGGTGGTTTCAGTGGCGAAGAAATACCAAAATCGAGGCTTAGAACTGCTGGACTTAATTCAGGAAGGCACATTGGGGCTGGAACGAGCTGTCGAGAAGTTTGATCCCACTAAGGGCTATCGATTCAGTACCTACGCTTACTGGTGGATTCGCCAGGGGATTACGCGAGCCATTGCCACTCAGAGCCGCACCATTCGCCTCCCGGTTCACATTACTGAAAAGCTCAACAAAATCAAAAAGGCTCAACGTAAGATTTCCCAGGAGAAAGGACGGACTGCCACGATCGAGGATATTGCGTCTGAACTGGATATGTCCCCACCCCAGGTGCGAGAAGTGCTGCTGCGGGTTCCCCGTGCGGTTTCGCTGGAAACTAAAGTGGGTAAGGAGCGGGATACCGAACTGGGTGAACTGGTGGCTGAGGATAGTGCATCCCCTGAGGATCGATTGATGCGAGAATCTTTGCATCGTGACCTCCAGCAGTTGCTCACCGACCTGACCAGCCGCGAACGGGATGTGATTCTGATGCGGTTTGGCTTGGGAGATGGACAACCCTACTCCTTGGCGGAGATCGGTCGGGCCCTGGATCTGTCCCGTGAGCGAGTTCGCCAAATCGAAGCCAAAGCCCTCCAAAAGCTGCGGCAGCCAAAGCGGCGCAACCGTGTCCGGGATTATCTGGAAGCGTTGACTTAAGAGAATCTGCGGAAAAACAACGTATCTGATAGGGGCGCACAGCGGAGGCACACTGCTGTGCGCCCTTACAATAGCACCCAATCCCCTAAAACCAGTGGGCAAATTCCTGGGCAAAGGTATCCAGTCCAAGGAGATGAATCCTCGTATCTTGTGCAGCTTGTTGGCGATCGGACTCGGTGTTGTATCCCCAATCTGCCAGGAAGAGTTCGATCGAGTCTAAATCAGGCTGGGTTTGTATTCCCTGAAGCGTTTTCAGTCGATCCTCTACGAACCAGATCTGGACAGGCTGATGGGTTTCTTGCCTAAATTTATCCAACAAATCCCTCAAAGTCTGGGCTTTAGGCTGTTTTACTTCTTTGCCAAAAATTTGGGTTTCAGGGATACTTACCTGCTGCTGTTGCAGGAGTTGTTTGACAAACCGACCTTCCTTGGTGGTAATAATGACCGGCAGGATCGGACTATGGACTATAGACTGAAGCCGATCGATGATCCCCGGATAAAAGCGATGTTGAGCCAGCCAGTGATCCAGGTCAGACTGAATCCAGCGATCCCGAATCTGATCAACTGTGGCAGCGATCGTGCCTGATTCCAAATCAGCAGCGGTGGCCTGTTGGGGCGCGATCGTACTCCAGTGCGCCAGAATTTCACTATCGGCAACACCCTCAAGCATCGCATGGATTAGGACAGGCATCTCCCAACCCGTTTCCACCACAGGGCGGAGTCGGTAAAATCGATCGGCTAATCCATCCGGCGGAGTCGGATCAGTGGGTTGCCAGAGCTGACAATAGGCTCGCCAGGCGGTTTGGAAGTACTCAATTAATCCATCGCACACGACCCCGTCAAAATCTAGAGCCAGGATAGTCGGCTGCGGTTCGGTCATTAATTCTCCCTCCCTATCCATTTAGAAGGATTAGCCTATTATGGACTGACTCCGAAACTTTATCACAGTCTCTCCACGACAAACTCATACCAATTTAATTGGCAGAAATTGCACATCCTAGTAAGGACGCACTGCTGTGCGCCCCTACAGGCAATCTATCTGCCGTACAAACGATTTAAATCGATATAATCCTTTGTCTTGCTTAAATCAGCAGCCTGTTATATCAGGTGTTCAATCCATTGACTCAGCAGATTCATTCAACCGATTAACGGACGAGCGACTCGCGGACGGAATAGGGATAATTGTTGTACTCCCGCAGAACGTGCATGTTTGGCAAGTCTACGCTGGGTTGGCTCGGACGCTGGGCCACCTGTTCGCCATACCGCACGTCGATCGAACTGCGATCCTGCTCTTCAGGACGGCGCTCATCAAACGCTTCAATGTCTGGCGTTTCATTGGGTTGGGCTGCATCATCCGGGTTAACTTCTGGGTTAACTTCCACGTCCCCGGTGTTGTCTTCAGGACGACGCTCATCGAATGCCTCAATGTCTGGCAGGGTATTGGGCGCATCGGTGGTGTGAGTCTCTGCCTGTGCAACCGAGGTGATAGTGGTAGAAAGCAGTACGGCTGAAATTCCTGCAAAAAATAAGCGATTCATACGGATCTCCTAATGTGTAACCTCCTAACAGTGAGCCTGACCATTGCCTGTCTGTCGAATAAGTTCAGACTGGCTTGACCGAAGCTCATAAAGAAAGGTTACGAAAAATGTCGCGCTTGTTACATTGCCCGATAGATATATCCTTTCCAGGGCGGTTCACCATTTTCTGGCACCACAGATAGAGGCTAAAATTCCATCCACAGAGCGAACCACTCAATCTCTAGTAAACCTCGGCAGCAATACGCCCACCTTTCGTAGGGCAGGCTTCCAGCCTGCGCGGGCAAGATGCCCGCTCTACGGTTGCTCAATTCACGCTCGCTTCTACTAGTCGTTCAATCTACCGTTCAATCTACGATCGCCGAATGTTCAGACAGCACCAGTCCTGCCGTCGCCACAGGGTTGCCACCACCCAGCCATGCTGCTCTAACGTATCTGCGATCGGCTTTACCTGATCCAGCAGTAACCCGCTCAAAATTCCCCAGGTCGTCGGTTTGGCAATCTGGCTCATGGCTGGAATCAAATCAATAATTACTTCAGCCAGAATATTGCAAAGAATACCGTCTACCGGCTCATCAAGCCGTTCAATTAATCGATCGACACTGCCCTCTGCCGCAATCAGGCGATCGGCTTCCAGGGAATTTAATTCTCGGTTACTGTGAGTAGAGAGTACCGCTAAAGGATCTGTATCCACAGCGTAAACTTGCTTCGCCCCTAACAGCAATGCGCCAATAGACAATATGCCTGACCCACAGCCAATGTCCGCAATCACACTTTCAGATGGAGACTCACTCAGGCGCATTTCCAGGGATTCTAAGCACAGTTGCGTCGTTGCATGGGCTCCTGTGCCAAAGGCGACTCCTGGATCAAGCTGAATAATCAGGCGATCGGTCTGTTCTGGAACGGGTATCCAGGCTGGATTAACCAGGAACCGATCGCCAATTTCCTGGGGATGCCAGTGAGCTTTCCAACTGCTCGACCAATCTTCCTCATCAATCAAATTCCACTGCACGATCGGGCTAGAGAAACCGGCACACAGAGCATCCTGCCGCAGCCGTAATGCCAAAGCTGCCAGGTCTAGCTGATACACCTTGAACTGTGGCAAATAAGCCTTGATCAGGCTGCCGTAGGTTTGCACCTCGCTGGAAGTTCCTCGACAATCGAAGTCATCCAAACGCCAGAAGATTAGATCCTCCAGGGCTGGATCACACACAATCTGTATTTCCCACCAGCTAGTTGACATGGCGATCGGCAAAGAATTTACTCTGGCAGGGTAATGGTATAAGCATCTCGGATGCCGGGTTCCTTGGTAATTTCGTTCAAAATTCCTTCGGGAAGAGGATCATCCAGGCTCAGAACCATGACTGCATCCCCCCGAATAATTTTACGTCCCACCTGCATACTGGCGATGTTGACATTGAAACTGCCCAACAGAGAGCCAATCTTCCCAATGATGCCTGGCATATCCCGGTGGAGTGTAAATAGCATATAGCGGTTGGGGGGCACATTGATGGGGAACTCATCAATACTGGTAATCCGAATTTCATTATCGCCCAGCAAGGCTCCCGTAACAGAGTGGGTTCCCAGCGGCCCCGTTGCGGTCAACAGCAGCGAACCCGTGTAGTCTTTCACAGTGGCATCACGTGTTTCAACCACATGAATGCCCCGCTCCTTGGCTTCAATGCTGGCGTTGACATAGTTCACCCGTTCCTGCAGCGCATGGGACAGTAACCCTTTCAGGGCAGCAATGACAATCGGCTGACTTTCGTTAGTGGCCAGATCCCCCTGGAGGCGAATATTGAACTCTTCAATTCGTCCCCCAGCCAATTGGCTCACAAGATTGCCCAAAGTTTCCGCCAATTGCAGGTAAGGGCGCAGTTTTTCCATCACGTCTGGACGCAGCCCCGGAATGTTCACCGCCGATCGCGCGGGTAAGCCCAGCAACACATCCCGAATTTGCTCTGCTACGTCGATCGCCACGTTCACCTGCGCTTCCTCAGTGGAAGCCCCTAAGTGAGGCGTAAGAATTAACTCCTTACCCAGCGATCGTAAGGCTGAATCCTCCTGAAGGGGTTCCTGCTCGTAAACATCCAGCGCGGCCCCAGCAATTTTCCCCTGTTTCAAAGCATCAAATAAAGCTGCCTCATCAATAATTCCACCCCTGGCACAGTTAACAATCCGGGCCGTCGGCTTCATTTTGTCCAACGCTTCAGCATTGATTAGATGATAGGTTTCGGGCGTTTTGGGCATATGAAGCGTAATGTAGTCTGATTCCCTGAGTAAAAAATCTAACTCAACTAACTGACAACCCATTTGTTCCGCCCGCTCAGTAGACAGATAGGGATCAAAGGCCAACAGCCGCATTCCCATCGCGCGACCAATGCTGGATACATGGGAACCAATTTTACCCAGCCCAACAATTCCCAACGTCTTTTTGTAAACTTCAACCCCCGTAAAACTCTTGCGATCCCATTTACCCGCTTTAACCGATTGATTTGCGTCCGGCACATAGCGTGACAGAGACAGCATCATGGCCACCGCGTGTTCCGCTGCTGCGACCGTATTGCCTTCTGGCGAATTAACTACCAAAATACCGCGCCGAGTGGCTGCTGGTACATCAACGTTGTCTACCCCAACCCCCGCTCGTCCAATGATTTTAAGCTGGGTTCCCGCCTCAATGACCTCTGCTGTCACGCGCGTTCCGGATCGGATCATTAAGGCATCGTATTCTGGAATAATTTTGGTCAGTTCTTCAGGTGGTAGGTTCGTCTTGACATCTACCTGAGCGACTTGAGAGAGGATATCGATTCCAACCTGGTCGATGGAGTCAGAAACAAGAACCTTAGGCATGATTCAGCAGGTAATTTTAGGTGAAAAAACAACGTCAAACTTGAGGATGAGGAGCTTCAGCAGGAAATTCCACAAGACGTTATTCTACTGCAAAGGGGATGGCAACAAGCTGAAATCACCAAAAGTTTTCGGCTTTTAGTTCATCATGACTGTTGCCCATGCCATTGCCCCAGGCATGGTTGATCCCTTTTTCACCTCCACCGTTCCATAACATAGCCACCGATCGGCCAGAGTTTATAGAAAAACTTTAAAGTTTAGCCATATTGACAAGTCTTTACTTCTTTCAGCAATCTAGTAGCTAAATAGGCTGAGGATTAACCAGTTGGATGGTTTGCCAAGGCTGTTAATCAGTTAGTATTCTGCTAAAGGATTAATAATTTTATTGGTTACGAGTTTTTCTGGTGTGAGAGATTTAACGTATGCAATCCTCAAATCCTTTAATTGTTGTGGGAATCAGCGCAGCGATTGCGATTGGTTCTGCAACTACGGCGACTGCAAAACCTGAACCCCTGACTCATAAGCCATCTATTGGTTCACAGGAAAATAACGGCTCTAATGTCTCTAACGTTGATTCACTGCAACAAAAGCAAACCGAGCCATGGTTACTTGCCCAGGCAGACGAGGCAACCCAAGAAGAAGTTGATCTGGAATTAAACCTGACGAATGAGGAGTCCGAACCTGCGGAGGCTGAACTAGCTCAGGAAACAGAGCCAGGAGAATCCAGCCCAGAGGAGTCTAGCTCAGAGGAATCTAATTTAGCAGAGAGCGAAGAACCTGAGGTAGAGGGTGCGATCGAGGAGAATTTGCCTGTCTCACCAGAAAGTGAAGCAAATTTAGAGGAAGAAATTGAAGCGATTGAGGAGGCTTCACCGGAAAGCGAGGCTGAAGCTGAACCCGCTGCAGAGACAAGTGCTGAAGAAGCTGAATCCGCAGAAGAGGCACCTGTTGTAGAATCTCCGGTAGAAGGCGAAGCTGGGACTGAGTTGCAGGATGCGGTTGAAACTGATATTGAGGCGGATGTTGAAGATTCTGGTACAGAACAATCGCCGGAGGGAGCAGCCGGAACCGCCCCAGAGGACGATCAGGAGGTTGATACTGAACTGGAGCAAGAGACGATCGATCTGGAGGAAGAGATTACACCGCCAGCCCAGATTCTTGATGATGCGGCTCCTCCTGCCTCACCTGATACTGTGCCTCCCGATGCTGAGTCCCCTGAAACCGCTCCAACCCCCGGAGAAGCAGCACCTCCAACAGGGACTACAGTGTCTCCTGAATCTCTGGAATATCTTGATCCCGATCCCAATCCCCTCTCTTTCCCTACCGACCCCTCAGAGGTAGAGATTGTTGGGACTCAGCCCATCACGTTGGCTCAGGCGATCGAACTTGGCATCCGCAACAACGAAGAACTCCAACGGACTCGACTGGAACTGCAACGATCGCAGGCAGCCCTCCGAGAAGCGGAAGCAGCGAATTTCCCGACGGTTGATGTAGGAGCCGATCTGACGCTTCAGGGCAGCCAGCAACCAGACACCCAGTTCAATCCATTGACTGGACAACAGGAAGCCGATGGCACCCAGTTACAAACCAGTCTGGGCTTAGGGGGCGCAGTTCAGGCCAACTACGCAATTTTCACCTCTG
This sequence comes from Egbenema bharatensis FJBBOT/2019, assembly GCF_048077055.1. Classification (NCBI taxonomy): domain Bacteria; kingdom Bacillati; phylum Cyanobacteriota; class Cyanophyceae; order Oculatellales; family Oculatellaceae; genus Egbenema; species Egbenema bharatensis. Next base: position 3,779,555 of record NZ_CP182236.1, read on the forward strand.
GACGGCGATCGGCAATTATTCAGGCAGCGGAACGCGAGGTGCGACTCCAGGAACTTTCAGTGGAAAGTGCAACGGAAGATTTGATTTTGCAAATTAGCCAGGCTTACTACGATCTCCAGGCAGCCGATGAACAGGTGCAGATTTTCCAGGCAGCCCTGGATGAAGCCGATCGCAGCTTACGGGATGCGGAAGCACTAGAACGAGCCGGAGTTGGAACCCGGTTTGATGTGCTTCAGGCTCAGGTAGATGTGGCGAATGCCCAGCAGGATTTGCGGAACCAGCTAAGCCAACAGGAAATTTCTCGACGGCGGTTGGTCGAACGGTTAAACCTGTCTCAATCAGTAACATTAGCAGCGGCAGAACCCGTAGAAGTGGCCGGTGTTTGGGAGCTAACCCTGGAAGAAACGATCGTGCAGGCATTCAGAAATCGGGCAGAACTGGAGCAGCAATTGGTTCAACGGGAAATTGCTGAAAGAAATCGCCGGGCTTCCCTGGCGCAGCTTGGGCCACAGGTTAACCTCTCTGCTCAATACGGAGTCAACAACACCCTGGCCAGTGATCCTGATTCCATTGCTGAGGACTTTGGGTTCCTCTCCAGCTTCCAGGTGCAGCTTGGGGTGAGCCTGAGACTGTTTGATGGGGGACAAGCCCGGGCCCAGGCGCGCCAAGCCGAGGCCAATATTGCCATTGCGGAATCTCAGTTTGCCAATGTGCGGGATCAGATTCGGCTGGAGGTTGAGGAGGCTTACTCGCAGTTGGATGCCAACTTTGAGAATATTCAAACTACAGCGTTGGCAGTTCAACAAGCTGAAGAAGCCCTGCGTTTAGCCCGTCTCCGCTTTCAGGCAGGGGTTGGCACCCAAACGGATGTGCTGCGATCGCAAACGGAATTAACTCGATCGCGCTTCAACAACCTGCAAGCTATCCTCAACTACAACCGCGCCCTGGTTGCCCTGCAACGGGCAGTCAGCAACTTACCGGAAGGGTTCCTGAACGAAGCACCCTAAAATCAACGGACAGGGGAGTGGGTATTGGTTTAACCCAGATAAATGAATACCCATTCCTTGTTGCGATTTATGAAGCTGTGCGGTTTTCTGCCCTAATTCTGTCTGAAAGAGGAATGCTAGGATTGTAAACAGCCGTAGAATTAAAGTGCTTAGACTCTTAGGCACCGAAATTTCTATTTCTAAAATCTAATTCTGAAAGTTACACCTGGACTCCCTAACTTTTCTGATCTAAAGCCCCCAGCAAACCTCACAGCAAACTTCACAGCAAACTTCACAGCAATGATGACGGATCTATACGGCTCCGAAGATGCCCAACAAATTCTAAAAATAGCGATCGATCGCCAGGCTGAAGCAGGTGAACTGACTCGATCGCAGCTCTTTGAGATCGCCGCAGAGCTAAACATTTCACCGGATGACCTGATGGCAGCCGAGCAAGAATGGTTTGTTCGCCGAGGTGAGCTAGAGGAGCGGGAACAGTTCATTCGTCTCCGACGCAGCCGTTTTCATCGGCGGTTTGCTAAGTACTTAATTGTGAATACGTTCTTGCTGGTGCTGAATCTAATCACTGGCGGAACCTGGATTTTATACATAGCAATTCCCTGGGGGATTGGAGTTGCGCTGGATGCCTGGAGAACTTATCGCGTTGGTGATCCAGAATTTGATGAAGCATTTCAGCAGTGGCGGCAACGGCAGCAGTTAAAGCGATCGGTTTCTACCGTGCTCAATCGCTTCAATCAGTGGATTCTGGGCTAATGGCAGAGACTGCAACACCGCTACCGAAGCGTCGGTGTGTGTTGGTTTGCCAGTATCGCTCCTGTGCGCGAAACGGATCAGCAGAAGTGTTGGCAACGCTGCGGGCGGCCGTGCCAAACAATATCTTTGTCAATGGCAGTGACTGCATGGGGCAGTGTGCCTCTGGCCCCACGGTGCGAGTGATGCCAGATCAAACCTGGTATTGCCGAATTAAGCCCAGTCATATTCCTGAGATTGTGCAGCAGCATTTGTATGAAGACCAGCCGGTTGAGTCGCTGCTTCATCCTCGATTTCATCCCCGCCCAGATGCATACGGTTACGATATCAATCATCAGGTTTGACGGAAGGTGCCGGGATGGGATGGGTTATTGCAGGACTGGTGTTCATTGCGATCGGCGTGGTTCTGTTCTTTGTTCATCGAAATGAACGCCAAAAAGCTTTTTCGATTCGCTCAGCAGAACTGATGACAACGGCAGAGTTGAGTCACTTGTCGGGGGAAATCGCCAGGGAAATTGGGGGTGGCAGTTGGCGAGACTATGTGAAGGTGACAGGGGTGATTGAGTGCGATCGTCCCCTGATTTCAGAACTGCGGCAGGAACCTTGCGTCTATTACACCATGACGGTGAAGCGCGAGTATGAGGAGAGCGTGACCGAGAAAGACAGCAGCGGCAAGACCCGTACCGAAACCCGACGGGGTTCTGAAGTTGTTGCCAGTAATCAGCAGTCTGTTCCTTTCTGGCTGAGAGACCCGCAGGGCGCGATCGAAGTGAACCCCGATGGAGCCAATATTGAAACGGTTAAAGTACTGGATGAATTTCGTCCGGAACAGGCGATCGGTGGCACTATTTCCTTCGGGCAGTTTTCCCGGCAGGTGGGGTTTGGCGATCGTCGTCGGACGATCGGCTATCGCTACACCGAGTCCATTCTGCCTTTGCAGCGGCGGATTTTTGTGTTGGGGGCAGTATCTGACAGTGGACAGCAACTGACCCTCTTGAAACCAACGGAAGCAGGCAAGCGGTTCATCATCTCCCTGAAATCAGAGGAGGAACTCACCAGGTCTGCCGACCAGAGCGCTCAGAATGGGATGTATGCCATGATTGCTTGCGGGGCGATCGGAGTAATTTTGCTCGTTATTGGTATATTGCAATAGCTGCGGTACGGACTACGGCAAAAGTAGGCGTTGCTGAATGAAAGACTCTAATGATTAAACTTTTTCTCCTCCTCGGCTCGATTCTCGGTGGCTTGTCTGTAGCAGGCGGAGCCTTTGCCTCTCACGCTCTCCAGGAACGGTTAAGCGAACGATCGCTAGAAATTTTTGATCTGGCAGCGCGGTATCAGATGTATCATGCGCTGGCCCTGTTACTGGTGGGTATTCTGCTGAGTCAATCCGAAATTGCATCCCCCTTCTTCACCGCTTCAGGGATCGCATTTATCATTGGAGTCCTGCTCTTTTCCGGTAGCCTGTACGCCCTCAGTCTGTCTGGTATCAAGATTCTGGGAGCCATCACACCTCTGGGCGGAGTCGCCTTCATCGCCGGATGGATCTGTTTGGCGATCGGGGTTTGGGGAGTCAAGTAGGGGCGAATTGCCATTCGTCCGTCCAAGGAATAGGGAATTCCGTTTGCCATTCCCCCGTCCGTTCGTTAGCCTTAACCGTTCAAATTCGCCTGATGGTTACGGATAGCTTGATGAATTTGCAACGATGCCACCGCTGTGATGACCAGAATTCCGCCTGTCATTTGCAGGATGCTCAGGGTTTGTCCCAGCCAGAGCCAGGCCAACACTGCGGCAATCACGGGTTCCAGGGTAGCGGCGATCGCTCCTCTTTCAGCTCGAACTTGCTGAATCCCCCAACACATGAGGCAGAACGGAATGAGGGTGCCTCCGATGCCAACAAATAAAACGTCCACCCGATTTTCTGGCAAAAAGATTGCAGTGGGGAATCCCTGGGAGAACTGAAACGCGACCCAAAATAGACTAGAAATTAGAAAAGCGCGATACATGACCCCGATCGCCCCATAGGTGTCCACAACGGATTCGCTCAACAAGGTACAGCTACAAAAGAACAGGGCACTCAGTCCGGCTGCCATTAATCCCAGAGCGTCGATCTGAAGTTCATCGGTTCCCAGTCCAGATAACAAGATTACCCCGGCAATCGCTCCCATTACGGCGGTGATGGTAGTCAAGGGTGGAACCCGTCGTTGTTTCAAAGCTTCGATCGCTACGACGATAGCGGGAGCCGTATACTGAATCACGATCGCCACTGCAACGGACAACCGGGAAATTGCGATGTAATAGGTAGCCGTTACCATTGCCAGCGACAGGCCCAACAGCAACACCCGCCAATTCATTCGCCGAGGGGAAGACTGTACCACCCGGCTGACGATGGCCAGTCCACCTGCTGCAATGACCGCACGGGAGGTGGTTAATTCAAATGGAGATATGCCTCCCTGCAATAGGTTGCTGGCGACGATCGCTGCGATCGCCCATAACGTAGCGGCCAGAGCAATGGCTGCCAGGCCCAACCCGCTAGAGCGGCGATCGACGAGATGCCCTGATGTGTTGGATGACATGGCTAGGTAGCAGGTGAAAAACTCTTCCAGTCTCTTCCTTAACGAGAGAGCGGGGAATCATGCTATTGGGTGAAAGTTCTCAAACAGCTCCGTGTATTCTCCTATCCCCTTGTTCCGCAAACAGGCTTCAGCCTTGGAGTTGTGAATTTTGTGTGAAGGATCAGGCGTTAAAGAGGTTTTGCTTAAACGGCTCTGCTAGAATACACAGTTAAAATGAATACCTTACCTTCTACAGCTTTAAATATCTAAAGCTTTGCAAAACAAAGCCCTGGATACTGATTATTCACATTTGATCAATCCAGGTATTGATTATTGCTAATTTTAATATTAATTAGTGCAACAGGATTAATGCTGGCATGATTATTCTCCTGACGTGTAGTTGATATTCACTCCGTTCATGCATTGAACTGACAACCTGATTCAGGCCGTCTACCCAATAATTTCAATAAAAATAAAGTCGAATCTTTGCTTCAGAGAGCTTTCTTTGATGTGTCAGGTTTTGATTGGATCTTTTCTATATTGATCTAGAAGTTTGATTCCATTTGTTGCTTATTGGTCACTCCCACTCCTTAGTAAACTTGCCATTGGAGAAACTTTATGAAACTTCAATTCTCGACTTTGGGCGATCGAGAGCCTAATCAATATTTTCTATACATTAATAAACAACTGATTTCCTGGGACATTTACGAAACTGACTCTGGTAATCGAGGATTTGTAGGCTATTTCCGTAAGGTGATGCAGGCAGTGGAGGAAAACCTGCAAAAGGGCGGATTTACGTTCTACATCACGATGACTGAAATGGACGAGCTTCCTACCTATGGTGACAATGTTATCGTCCTGATTTTAGGAGATGAATTTTACCGAATTCCCAAATACCATAACAAAGTAGGCGCAATTTTTAAGTGCTACGGTATCCACCAAATTCGCCAGGAAGTTTTTAAATATAGACCAATATTAAAGATTTCTCGCTATAAAATACTGGTATTTGGGCAATCGCTTAAAAATCTGTTGATTCGCCTACCATTAAAGTTAAACTACTGGCTTCGGAAGGTAAAACGGTTATGTTTTACTACCGAGGATCTAGCCCCCATTTATGATATTCCGCCTGGATATTTTAACTCAGAAGATTTACCTATCAAAAATGTATACTCTCGGCGGTATGACGTTTTCTTTGATGGAAGCGTTGTGAACCACGTTTATCCAGTATGGTCACTGCGGTACTGGAGTAAAACTCCCAAAGCGGTGTCTAGAGAGCAAATGGTGTCGAACCTGGAGCAGTTCAAAGCAAAGTATCCACAATACAACATTCAACTGGCGTGCAATGCTTTTTTTGCAGATGCGTCTTCTGAGGTTGGATCAAACAGCTACGCACAGAACATGATGGACACAAAAGTGTGTCTGGTTCCGAGGGGCACTACATTAGAAACCTACCGATTTTTTGAAGCAATGCGGTATGGCTGCATCATTATTACTGAACTGCTACCACCTCGATGGTTCTATGATGGTGCGCCTGTGATTCAAATTGCTAACTGGAATAACCTTGAATTGGTCTTACAGAAATTATTAAACGATGAAGAACTCATGCAAATTCTTCATCAACAGACCCTGGAGTGGTGGGAGAATAGGTGTTCTGAAACTGCGATCGGTAAATACATTGCTGAACGGTTGAACGGAATTCTGGTGAAGCGGCACTTTGGTCAACTCCAGCCGCCAAAACAAGGTTCACCGGATAAGGTTGCCTGATCGAAGCAGCAGTATAGAGCTGTATAGCAGATTTTTGGAAGGAACGGAAAACAAAGTTTCACTGGTGGTCAATGAAGCGGCATTCTGTTACGACCTAACATCTGCATTATGCTCACTGATATATCCCCATCTGCTCCCGCCCGTGGGGTTCCAAAAGGTTGGTAATATCCGGCCCGTTGGGGATAATGCCCCCTGGATTAAGGGGAAACAAGTTGCCGTAGTAATCGCGTTTTACGGACTCCAGATCGCAGGTTTGGGCGACTCCAGGCAGTTGATACAAATCGCGCAGGTAAGCCCCCAGATGCTGATAATCCTGAATACGGCGACGATTGCATTTGAACAACCCGTAATACACAATGTCAAAGCGAAATAGGGTGGTGAATAATCGCACATCTGCCAGCGTCACCCGATCGCCACAAAGGTATCGATTTGTAGCTAATTTTTCATCCAGTTCATCCAAAGCAGCAAAGAGTTCCTGACAGGCAATATCATAGGCTTCCTGGGTTTGGGCAAAACCGCAGCGATAGACTCCATTATTCACTGCATGGTAGATCTTGTCATTCCAGCGATCGATACAATCCTGTAGATCTTCTGGGTATAGATCCAGTTCTGGATGCTCCGCAAACTCATTCATGGCAGAATTCAGCATCACGATGATTTCTGCGCTTTCATTATTCACGATCGTCTTCGTCTGGTTATCCCACAATACGGGAACCGTCGATCGTCCCTGATAGCCAGATTCCGCTAACTGATAAAGTTCTGGTAGCGATCGGCATCCTTCCTGCGCCTGCTCAAACACCCAAATACCCTGATCGGACGATGGAGCAGCAATCACGATCGGCATAGCCGCATCCAAACCTTTAAGGGCCCGCACCACCAGGGTTCGGTGGGCCCAGGGACAGCCAAGTCCAACGAAAAGGGTGTATCGTCCGCTCACAGGCGGATAGGGACTGCCAGGTTCAGGGCTAATCGACTGCCGGAACTGGCTGGCTGGACGAATGTACTCTCCCTTGGGGCTGCGGGGTGCAAGATTGGACATCATAATTTGCCAGAGCGTTGTCCAAACAAACTTCCCCGTGCGAACCACCAGTCCTGGAGGCAGCGATCGCCCCCGTTTCAGAGGTGAGGTAAGCTTTGGCATGATATTCACCCATCTACTCTGCTTCTAGCTTATCCGATCGAGATAGCAGCATAAGTTGTCGTGAATTGATGGTAATTTTTTGGGCGTTGCTGAATCAAGAGATGAACCTCGGAGGAACTGGAACATCGTCAAACCTGAGGTAGTGAAGTAACAACCGAATAGAGTGAGCCAGCATTTCTACGGCTTTGGAGTAGCACAGCGTTTTGCGATGCAGTCGAGCCAGATAGTGCCGCAAGCGAGTGTTCTCACTTTCAACTCGAGTCATATACGTTTTGCTGACAATCTGATCGCCATCGGGAATGAAGCCGGGATACACCGACCACCCATCAGTGACGTAGAAATAGCAGTTCCAGTCCGCCACAGTCTGCCAGAGCGGGACAAAGGTTTCAGCACTATGGTCACCCAGAACCCAGCCTAAAATTCCCTTTTTGAAGTGGTCAACGGCTGTCCATAGCCAAATCTTGTTTTTTTTGAGCCGACAAAGGTTTCCAATTCGTCGAGTTCTCCAACTTCGGGGGGCGTTTCCGGTGCATAGGCGTCCGGCAGGCGCGTTGCGACCTGCTGCACCCAGGTAATGACCGTGGTATGGTGTACTCCTTTGACCCGTTCGATCGCTCGAAACCCAGAGCCGTTGAGATACATCTTGATGCATTCGCGTCTGAACTCGTCTGAGTACCCTCGATGCGGGTCGTAGGTATCAATGAACTGACGACCACAAGCGACACAAATGTGATTTTGCTTACCTTTCCTCTTACCGTTTTTACGGATATGAGTAGCCCCACACTCTGGACATTGCATTGCAGATTACCCTAAATCATCTTTCAATTATGCAACGCCATTTTTTGTATTGCTGCATCCCAGATGGCATTTCCTGAATCGTGTGAAGCAAGTTCTTTGCCATGGTTGGGTATTGTTCCAGGATGGATAGAGGATAAATGTATGTCCGAACCGTGAACAAAATATGATTCGTTTTTGCCAATCTACGTAACGTTTGGCGTTCCACTCGAATCCATAAAGAATCTCCGATCGCATTCACAGAAAGTTCTGAATCCAGGGGTTTTGCCTGATGGTTTGCCAGACACAGATTAGGACTGTCTACTAATCCCCAGTTCAAGCGATAACCGGGATGATCAAGCTGGAGGCGATCGAAAAAGTTGTTCACCGGGCGATTCAATTTCGTATCGTATTCTGGTACAGGCGCGTGGATTTGAGCCAGGGGCAGTCCTAGTTTTTCAGGAAACCACCAGTGAAATGGAAAGCAAACCGATCCAGCCACCAGAACATACTCCTCTGAACGCGGTTGCATTAAACACAAATCTTCCTGCACCAATCGTCCTGCAAGTTCTAAGGGCCGGGCAGCAAAGTCAGAAATCCGCCATACCTGCTGAGTTTGCAAGTTGATCATGCGATCGGATTCAAGCTGATATACCTCCGGAAACCGTTGGGGGAGATGCTCCAGCAGCAAATCCAAAACTTCCCGTTGGGCGGCTTCACTGCCCGGCAAACCTCCCAACACTTCAGAACGGCGATCGTCCAGGAGTTCTGCCTTCAGCCTGAGATAATCTGACAACTCCTGATCAATTTCAATCCAATTCGCCAGGTTCAACGGCTGCAAACCCAGCTTGAGATGCCAGCGAGGACTGCTAAAGGGAAGATAGATCGGTTTCATACTGCCTCTAATGCACCTTCCCTCATACTTTATTCCTCATTCTGATTTTTTAGACGGGCGATCGCAATTCACCCCTACTTCATTCCCCACTCTTATGCCTTACGCGGGCGATCGCAATTCACCCCTACTTCACTCCCCACTCTTATGCCTTACGTGGGCGAATGCAATTCGCCCCTACATCACTCCTCACTCCTCACTCCTCACTCCTCACTCCTCATCCACACATCGAAACTCTTGCCAACTGCACCACAATCTGATCGATCGCCTGCAACAAAATCGCTCCAGACTGTCCGGGTTGATTCACGACGATGCTGAACGCAATTTCTCCATATTCGGGATGTTCCAGGTATCCCGATAAAGCCCTGACTCCATTCAAAGTTCCAGTTTTTGCGTGAACCTTACCTGCAACGGGAGTTCCCTGAAAGCGATTGCGTAGTGTGCCGGTGCTTCCTGCCACAGGGAGGGAGTTGTAAAAAATATCGTTACCGGCCGCCGATCGCATGGCTTTTAGCAAATTCACGAAGGTTTTGGGTTGAGCGATGTTATTTCGGGATAGTCCTGACCCATCCACCTGACGATAGCCGCCTGGATCGATGCCAAGTTGCAGCAGGGTGTCTTGAACGGAGCGAGTTCCACCGATCTGAGCCAGTAGGGCATCCGCCGATGGGTTGTCACTATTGCCATTGATAATTCGCATTCGGTATTCCAGGGACGATCGACTACTGGGCGTAGTCACATCCAGCAATTGCAGAGCAGCCGCTGTGGTCAGGAGCTTAATGTTGGATGCAGGAATCAAAAAATCCTCAGCATTACGGCTGTAGAGGGGTTCTGAGGAAAAGGGAGACTCAGCAACGATTCCCCAACGTCCCGCCGAAACGGTCGATTGATCAATAATATTGTCGATGAGCACACCCAAGCGGGCGGGGCAAATGACTGGGGCAGCTAAGGTATCGCGGACAAAATCACCCGTTGGAGCGATGGGGCGTTCGGTTGCCTGAGCCACTTCCATCCTAGGGCGAACGGCTTCGATCTCACTCCGAACCCTCTCACTTCCAGGGACGATCGATGGATTTGCCAAGCTGCTATTCGCTAATCCTCCAAACGTCACCACACAAAAACAAACGACAAACAGCAAGCCGTATCGCAGGCGTTTAACATGTTTCACAGGGTATAACTCCACAGCAAGTTCAATTGGAAAAACAGGGGAAACCGAAAAAACTAGGGAATGCTGCTTTGTTTTCAAGACTACAATTATGCAGATTTTTGTTTCACGAAATCAACCTGAGGGGAGTTGTGCTAACCTTAGCGATCGTCAGAAACCTCGTAGCATCATGCCCATACCGTCAAAATCTTCCAGGTGTTGCCCTATCTTGCGTCGATTTAGAACGTTGTCAGTAAAAACATGACCGTAGCCGAGCCGATAACCCAGACTGTAACCGAGAATTACCGTGACCAGAATTGAACAAACTTCCCTCTTTTCAGCCTCCGAGCTGTCCGCAACGTACAGCGTAAAACCGCGAGCTGAGTCGCTGCAAATGAGCCGTGAAGCCTTACAAACCTGGAAACAGCGGATTTTTGAATTTCAGCAGCAGGTTCAGGTCAATTCCCTGACTCAGCAGGGTACCTTGTTTGACCTTTCTACTTCGTCTGATCAAACTGCTCAAACCAATCCAGACTGCATCAATCCCTTCACCTTACCTCAACAAAACACGGAATTCTGGCGATCGAAATTCAGCGATACGGGGACAGCCGCCTTATATTTTGTGATTGATCATGAGCTACCAATTTTGCTGTACGTGGGGGAAACGGTAAAGTCTAATCAACGCTGGAAAGGCGAACATGACTGTAAACGGTATTTATTGAATTACGTGGCAGCCCATCGTCAACATCAACTTTCAGTCACGGTGAACATCGGTTTTTGGGCAGAGGCTCCGGCCAAACTCGGCCGCGTCAGCGATTAGAATCGGCTCTGATTAAAAAATGGCGATCGCCTTTTAATAAAGAAAATTGGGCTATTTGGGATACGCCCTTTATTGGGACAAAAGAAAAATAGTTCAGGGTCATATTTCGTTCATTGTTCAGAGATGGAACTAAATATCACCCACCTGGTCTAAAGACATATCAGCCATTCGATTCCATAATCAAGTCAGCTCCACAAAATTTTGGAATTGATGATGTCTGGTCTGCGGTTTTAGATGCGATCGAGCAGCGTCCGCAACGGCAGGCATTCCCTGGTTTCTTACATTAACTCAAGTCAACTTTTAGGAATTCATTTCAGGAGAAACCGTGTTGAACCCAACTGATGACTCCCTATTCCGAGGGACAAATTTGACCAGTATTATTTTGCCTCTACCCCTGCCCACCCCTCGTCGCCGAGCCACGAACCTGCTGGATCTCCTGTTCGGTGAGCCGACGGGTAATACTTTTTTGGGGGGGACAGTCAACAATGGTGTGAGCCGAGTCGGCACTGCAGGGGATGATACGCTGCGGGGGACTAACTTAAACGATCGCCTGGATGGACGCGGCGGCAACGATCGAATTGAAGGTCGAGATGGCAACGATACATTGCTGGGCGGCAGCGGCGATGACACAATCTTGGGAGGTCGGGGCCGTGACAGCATCCGAGGGGGAACGGGGGATGATGTCCTGCGGGGTGGGGATGGCAATGACACCATTCGGGGCGATAGCGGCGATGACGATATTAATGGCGAAAGTGGCGATGATTTAATTTTTGGCGGCAGTGGCAATGATCGGATTCGGGGCGATCGAGGTAACGATACCCTGCGCGGCGATGAAGGGAATGACACCATTTCCGGCGGTGAAGGGGATGATGACATTCAGGGGGGCAGTGGCAACGATGAGCTAAACGGGGATAACGGGAATGACACCATTTCCGGCGGGAGTGGCAATGACACGATCCGGGGTGGCAACGGCAATGATGTCCTGTTTGGTGATGACGGCAATGATTTGCTGATCGGCGGCAATGGCAATGACACCCTATCCGGTGGCCTCGGCAACGATGAATTGCAGGGTCAGAGCGGTAATGATGTGCTGTTTGGCAACGAGGGCAATGATACGCTGCTGGGAGGGCGGGGCAATGATGAACTCAATGGCGGCGATGGTCGAGATACGCTGGAGGGTCAGGCTGGCAATGATACGCTAATTGGCGGCAATGGCAATGATCTCCTGGTCGGGGGGCGCGGTCGAGATGTGTTGATCGGTGGTGCTGGCCGCGATCGAATGCTGGGGGCCGCGATCGAGATATTTTTGTGATCGAGCGGAGCAGAGGATTTGCCATCATTGGGGACTTCCGCAAAGGGGAAGACCGAATCGGACTGGCAGATGACCTCACCTTTGGCGCATTGACGATCGTACCCAGGGGTAACGATACCGTGATTCGGCTGGGATCGCAGCGACTAGCGATCGTGGAAAATGTCAGTCCGACGGTGTTCACCTTCAATGATTTTGTTTTTGTTTGATCAGGGTACTGGTTTGCTCAAGGGAGCATCCTACTTTTGTAACAGGGTTCCACTGTCTGATGCCACCCGATCTTTGCATATCCGATCGCCCTGATGGGGAAAGGGATTTAGGGTGAAGGCTGCTCAATTATAGGTTTGCTGTTTTGCACTTCAGACTCTAATTGTTGAACCGATTCAATTAACGATCGCACTTCTTCTGTGCCCTCCGATCGCTCAAAGGTCAGGGGGAATTTTCTTGTAGCGATCATTCGTAAACCCAGGGGTGCAAGACTCATCAGTCCTTTGAAGTCCCGGAAGGAGTTCCCCACGACTTTTACGCCAAATTGCCGCTCATCAATCCAGCCGCCTTGTTTCACCAGTTCAATCAAAACCTTCCGATGGCGTACCGAACGATTGGCCTGATCATCCTGGCGATCGAGAATTTGCTCCTTAATCTTGCCGATTTGATCCATCGGAGCCACATCCATCGGGCAGACCGCATTGCAGTAGTAACAGCGCGTACAGCCCCATACCCCCTGAGTGCCCTGACCGTATCGAGCCAGGCGGGCTTCAGTTTGGCTATCTCTAGAGTCAATCACCATCCGATTCGCTTTGGCCAGGGCATGGGGCCCAACAAAATCAGAATTGACCTCGCGGGCATTACATTCGGAGTAGCAGGCTCCACAGAGGATACAGTTGCCCATTTGGTCTAACCGATCGCGTTCTTCCGGCGTTTGCAAAAATTCGCGTTCTGGAATCTGTCTGGCTCCCGTCGCCACAAAGGGATCAACTGCCTGCAAGTTGTCCCAAAAGCTTTTCATGTCCACTACCAGGTCTTTAATCACAGGCATATTGCCCATGGGAGCGATCGTCATGACGGGAGTCGCCGGTTCTCCTGGAGGTGAGTCCTGGGTAGATGGATTGCTGATCGTGGATGAGGCGATCGCCTGAAGCCGTGCCAGTTCATCCCCCACATTTTCTTTGCAGGCAAGAGCCGATCGACCATTGATGCGCATCGCACAACTGCCGCAGATGGTATTCCGACAGTTTTTCCGAAACGCCAAACTACCGTCCTGCTCCCACTTAATCCGATTCAAACAGTCTAAAATTGTGTTCCCAGGTTCAACATCAAGTTCGTAGGTCTGGATCTGTAGCGCAGACTCAGGGGTTTTTTGTCGGACAACTTTAAAGAGAACTTGCATAAATGATTGTGGCAATGGGTGACTATCCTATTTCCCAGTCTAAATCCAAAGTTGAGGCGCAGTCCTGCATGACCAATGACTGGCCCATGCGGCTGAACCAGGAATCAAAAGGAATTACCCCGGTATGCCTCCGGCTCTGGCTCTGGATTGTTAGATAAATAACTTAGAGAAACTTAAATCTATGCGAAGATTCTACTGCTGTAATCGTTACAGGAACTCAGCATTAATCAATTTACCCTCTCTGAGGAATTTGAAGAATTTATAGCAATCAGCAAAATTGTTGAGGCTGAATCGAGATCCGTCGCCAGGAAAACAAAACCATCTTTGGCAGGAAAAGCCGGGGCAATTAAGGCAGACGAAGCTGATAACGGTCAACCTGGAAGATCAGATTTACCCTGATTCTCCACTTTACTGCTGTACCAGAGAATGTACAGGTTCTTTGCCAAAAAAATTCTCAATTGACAGTTGGCAAAAATCGTGTATGACATTTATTTAAGCTAGTTAATAATCAGATAGACCCAAACTAATCTGGGGCAGACTATTTGGGGCAGACTAATTTCGGAAAGACAAATCTGGGAACCCGTCTTCTCCAACAGAGAAATATCAATATCAAAATGTTGAACTTCAATTGTGTTGGGTGAAAGTTGGTGGAGTATTTTAATAAGTTTGTTTATTTTCAACATTGAATAGTGACAGCCTATGAAATGAGTGGGTTTAAAGTTATATTCTTAGAAATGTACAGGTAGGGACAATCTCACCCTCAATAATTACCCTTGGAAATTGCAAGGAATTTTTAGAAGCAATGACTGAATCTGCGCCGACTCCATTAACGGGAAAAGCCCTCCTTCAAAAGGTAAAAGAACTCTCCCACTTACCGCGCCGAGAAAAAGCAAGGCGTTGCGGGTACTACACGGTTGGAAAAAATAGCCAAACCCGTGTTAATCTGGCGGACTTCTTTGAGGCCCTGTTGGAGGCAAAAGGTACGACTCTGGATGCAGAAGGTTCAAAAGATGGGCGGGGGCGTGAACCAACCTATCGAGTTAGTGTACACAAGAACGGGCAGATCGTTATTGGTTCAACCTACACCGAGAAAATGGGCTTAAAGCCAGGGGATGAGTTTGAAATCAAGTTGGGCTACAAGCATATTCATCTGATTCAAGTGGATAATGACCGCGATGATTCTTTTGAATCTGATGAGGATTAGTTGTGCCGAAACATCTGTAAAACATTTGTATTTATTGCCTATCCGAACCCTTAGTCGAGTTTTTGGAATTGCCCCAATCTCCTATGGGGTTTTTGGATAGGGTTTTATTGAACTACTCTATTGAATGTGCTTATTTGACCGATCGTGTAAAAATAGTCACTAACGAACCCACACTGACGAACCCAGACCGTTTCGCGTTTCTGATTGAACTTGTTGATTGAGATCATTGGCTGTCACTTAGAATTTTGCCTGCCTTCATTGCCTTCGCCAACCTCCCTGCCCTCATTAAAATTGCTGCATTCTTCTTAGGTTGGCTGCTGCTCTGGTTACCGATCGCCATCCCGTTAGGAAGATTTTTGCAGTGGCACCCGTTTCGAGAGGGAACCTCTGCCTCCCAGAAGCTGCCACTGGTCGCTTCGCTTTATGTCTTAGCACCTGCGGTATTGTGGGGAGCAGCAAGATTAGAAAATCAATCTTTCTCGGTCTACGGTTTAGTTTGGAGTAGTGATACTTTACGATCGCTCTTCCTCGGCTGGGGTTTGGGAGTGCTGGGATTGCTGACGTTGTTTGGCATTCAGTGTGGGCTGGGCTGGCAGAAATTTCGATCGTCTATGCTTGCTCCGCTTCCGTCTTCCCCCAGTCCAAAACCTTTACCCGAACCTTCACCAGAGCCTGGATTGGAACCCTCAGACCATCAGATAGCTGAGAGCCTCGATCGCCCAACTTTCTCCCTCAAGTCGCTCTTGAATCTTGTCCTGACAACGCTGGTGCTGGCTCTGTGGATTAGTCTGACCGAGGAGTTGATTTTTCGGGGCTTTCTGCTGAATCAGCTAGGTCAGGATTATGCCCTCGTTTGGGCAGCAGCGATCGCTAGCCTGATCTTTGCCGTACTGCATTTAGTTTGGGAAGGCCGCGAGAATATTCCACAGTTACCAGGACTCTGGTTGATGGGGGTGGTACTGTGCCTGGCGCGATGGGCAAACGACGGCAGTTTAGGATTGGCTTCTGGGCTGCATGCAGGTTGGGTCTGGGTGATCGCCTGTTTAGACACGACTCGGGCATTGGAGATTACAGGCAAAGCTCCAGAGTGGCTGACAGGTATTGGTGGGAAACCTTTGGCCGGATTGATGGGGCTACTGTTTCTGCTGATAACCGCTTTAGTCCTTTGGGGAGTCGCGGGAGCAGGTGGAGCGTGAGTTGGCTCTTGCATTGCCCCATCAGGTGAACGGGGCGGATCAGGTATCTACCCCACAAGCGGTATCGGGGATCGAACCATCTAGAGCAATGGACGGACGATCGAATTAATGGGTCAGTGTTAAGAGGGTTACGGGATTCAGGGGTGCAAACCGGGTGAGAGAACCGACGGGGATCGATCGCGCCAGTTGAACTTGCAGTAAATGGTGCTGCCATTGCTCAGAGCTTGGTTCAGATAGGAGAGATGATTCTCGTTCAGACTGAAGCCAATCCAATGCCAGGGTGAGATGTTCCAGGGTGGCTAGCGCAATCACCAAAATCCCCTGAGGAGATAGCCGTTGACAGCAAAACTGGAGAATTTCCACCAAATTACCGCCACTGCCGCCAATAAAGATGCGATCGGGTGGAGGTAGGGTTTCCAGAACCAGGGGAGCCTTGCCGTGAACGGGAGTCACGTTGTGAACCTGAAATCGCTGGCTGTTTTGCTGAATCAGGGAAACTCCTGCCGCCGTTTGCTCGATCGCATAAATTTGAGAATTGGCGAATAATCGTGCCATTTCGATGGAAACCGATCCGGTTCCCGCTCCAATATCCCAAATCACCTGTTGGGGTTGCAGGGCCAGTTCGCCTAACGCCAGAATTCGGACTTCTCGCTTAGTCATCAAGCCAGGACGATCGCTGAAGCTGAGAAAGTGGTGATCGGGAACGCCTAACATCGGCAATTCCTGTAAGTTTAATTTCTCCTGAGGGGCATTTGCTTCTCGCAGCAAGATCACAACATTTAAGGTTGAAAAATTGCGATCGGGCAAATTCTCGGGTGCAAAGGACTCAATCTGTTCCTGCTCACTCCCCAGATTCTCACAGACCCAGAGTCGATACTGTCCGGGTAAATCCAACCCCAACAGCAGTCGGGCAATCACCTGGGGCGTATTGGTTCCGTCCGTTAAAACGGCGATCTTTTTCACCCCTTGCTGCAAAGCCTGAACTAATTCCTCCAACGATCGACCATGCACACTCACGAGGCGGGCATCTTGCCAGGGTTGTTTGATCCGGCTAAAGGCCAACTGAACTGAACTCAGGTGGGGATGAAAGGTCAGGCTTTCTGGGGGAAGTTCTGCCAGCAGTAAGCGTCCCAACCCAAAAAATAGCGGATCGCCGGAGGTGAGAACGACGATGTTTGAGGGTTGGTCTGGGGATTGGTCTGGGGATTGGTCTGGGGATTGGTCTGGGGATTGGTCTGGGGATTGGTTTGGGGATTGGTTTGGGGATTGGTTTAGGAGCTGATCTAGAGGCTGCTCTGGAGATCCTGAAGCTTCATCTGCCTGCATCCGCTGCCGAATTAAACGAATGGCGGCGTGGAAATCGCTCAGGGGATGACGATCGGCAGGATGATCAGGAAAATAGCTGAGATGGCGAGTGCTGCCAATCAGGAGAGTCGCGCGATCGATGATGGATTTGGCGGAATCAGTCAAGCCGGCTGTGCCGTCCAAACCAATACCAATCACATGAATGCCAATCATTACACGTTGGGCGTATCAAATAGCACGGTGGTCATATAGCGATCGGCCCACTCCACACCAAACGCCCTTTCCAAAACTCGTCGGGTTTTGTCGTTTTGCTGTTGTTGGGTGCAGTAGTGAAGCTGACCAGCCAGAATGGTAGAGCGGCGATCGGGGGTTGGAGGAGTAGCCACTGCCTGTTGACAGTGAATTTCCAGAAATGCCCTGACCCGATCTAAAAATTGCGTTTCTTCCTCTGGGCTGCCCGGGCGGATGAGGACACAGAACTCAGAGAAAATACTCCCCCAGTCGGGAAGGCTACGGGCCTGGGAAAACTCCAGGTGAGGGAGGGCATTGAGGGCAGATTGATAATTCTCTGGGAGCGATCGATCGGGCTGGATGGGAGATAGGTCGGCGATCGCCATGCTGATTTGCCCTCGGCCACCCACCAGATCACAGCCAAATATCGGTAGATTATATTCTGGGTTCGGAAACATGACGCAGTGCAGAATATCTAAACCAGCCCCCAGCTTTGCCAGTTCCAGATGCAGTTTGCGAAACTGAGGCGTTTGATAACAGCGGTTCTCAATCACGAGCTTTTCGCCTTCCAACCGCCCTTCCACATAACCCAGATCCTCCGGTAGCTGATAGTCCGACAACTCCAGGTGAGTTTGCCAGACCGTTTCGATCGTCTCTGCCAACTTGCGAATCAGGGGATGTTGTTGTTCTCGGATAGACGTAACGGGAGAAGATGTCATGACACTTGATATTCAAAGTTTTTAACTTTAAGCATTGGGGACAGCAGGTTAGAGAAACGAAGTTCTGCTGCTGATTCTATTCAGCCGATGATTCTGCATCGACGGCATACTGCTTCAATTCGCTCAACGACACATATTCTAGAGCCGAAGCGTGGGTCGCAGATAGTACCACAGGCGGAGCCATACCATCGTCCAGAGCTTGCTTCCAACGGGAGGCACACAAACACCAGCGATCGCCCGGTTTCAGTCCTGGAAAATCATACATGGGCATGGGCGTACTGAGATCATTGCCTTGGGCCTTGGTGAATACCAGGAATTCCTCAGTCATCTGGGCACAGACAACGTGCGCCCCCATGTCTCCTGCCCCGGTGTTGCATTTGCCATCCCGATAAAAGCCTGTCATCGGGGAAGTGCAACAGGTTTCCAGGGTGTGACCCAGTACATTTCTTGCTTCTGCCATAGAACCTCTTGACTAGATATTAAATTGCTGATCTGCCAGTCCCAACCATGACTGAATTTCCCCATTCACACAGTCCGCACATTCATCATAGGGACAGTGACCCGCATTGGGAATGATCACCAGCTTAATTTTCGGATTCAGGGGAGGAAGTTGCTGCCCCCAATCCAGCGGAATCACTCGATCGTCCTTCCCCCACAACAGCAGAATTGGGATTTGCACCTGGGATAATAAATCCTTAGTCCGAAAGCTGAAATCATTCTGGGTTCTGGCTTTCGTCAGGCGGTACAGAACATTGGCCGCCCCGCGATCGTAGCCTGGCAGCAGAAAGTTTTGCACCAGTTCTTCCGTCACCCGTTCTTGATTGATGTAGATCGATCGCAAGACAGCCCGAATCACTCTGGGACGGCGGATCAGATACAGCAATGGTGTAATCAACAGCGGGGTGGCAAACAAACTTTCCACTTCCCCCACCACTGCCTGAATGCGCTGCGGCAATAGCTCTTGCCGGGCCGCTGGAAGGGTCAACAATACCAGACGTTCCACCATGTCAGGATGCATCGCTGCTGCTGTGAGAGCCACCAATGCTCCCAGAGAATGACCCACCAGAACGATCGGACGCTGAATAAAGGTACGCCAGAACTCATACACCTGCTCCACCCAAAAGCCTACCTTATAGGGAGCTGCGGCCTTCTCCGATGCCCCAAACCCGACCAGATCCAGCGCATACACCGTATGGGATTGGCTCAAGGGCAGCAAATTCTCATGCCACTGCGTCAAAGCTGAACCAAACCCGTGCAAAAACAGCAAGGGGGGATGATCTGATCTGCCTGGCGACGTTGGCCGCAAAAAGGTATAGCGCACCTGCCACCCTCGCCATACCCAATCCCGCTGATTCCCCAACCGAGATAATCGATCGCCCACCACTATCCCATTACCCATTAGCACTCTACTTCGTCAACCCATGCTCCAAGGCATACCGCACCAACTCCGTCCGGCTATTGGTTCCTGTTTTGCTGAATAAGCGGCTGACGTACTTCTCCACATTACGGACACTTGTCTCTAAGCGGCGGGCAATTTCTTTGTTCATCAAGCCTTCTGCCACTAGTTCCAGCACGCTCTGCTCACGGGGGGTAAAGTCAATCTTGATCGGAGCAGGGGTTTGAGGAATGCCACCGCGTTGAGACAGCATGGCTTTGATTTCGGCAATCTGCCGAGCCATATCGGCAATATCGGGGGTTTCTCCATCTCCACTCGTCTGAGTTGCAGCAGCCCGTCGCTTCAAAATGCTGGACACGATCGCCACTAATTCATCGGGATCAAACGGCTTGGAAATATAAGCATCACACCCAGCATCGTAGCCCTGAATGCGATCGGAGGTCATGCCGCGTGCCGTGAGAAAAATCACAGGTAAGGCTTGATAGCGAGGGTCTTCCCGCATTTGCTTGAGGAACTCATACCCATCCACCTGCGGCATCATGATGTCGGAAATGACTAAGTCGGGGGCTGTTTGCTGCAACAAATCCCAACCCTCACGCGCATTACTGGCGACGTGTACGGTGAATCCTTCATCTTCCAGGTAGGCTTTGACGGCTTCCCGCAAACCTGGTTCATCATCAACTAACAATAGCTGCCCTGCCATTGCACTTCCTTCGTAAGGTTTACTTCAAACACAGGAAATTATAGGTTCAATTCTTTGCAAGCGTATTTTTCCCAAATATGCTGACGAGAGTTGAGATAATTCCCGATCGCCTCATCTCTCTCATACTAATCAATTATTGCTGCTTCAAGCTGGCGAGACTTCTGCCTCCAGGAACCATAGCTCGCAAGACTATCTTTGTAATACTGCACAGAATC
The DNA here is from genome assembly GCF_048077055.1 of Egbenema bharatensis FJBBOT/2019. NCBI lineage: Bacteria > Bacillati > Cyanobacteriota > Cyanophyceae > Oculatellales > Oculatellaceae > Egbenema > Egbenema bharatensis. The sequence goes on from NZ_CP182236.1 coordinate 3,800,070, forward strand.
CACCCCACCGCCTGCAGCTCTTCCCCTGATCAAGGGAAGGTTGGGAGGGGTCGCATAATGTACAACCTTATAGAGAGTTGGTGCAAGACGCTGGCTCAATTTCTTACCTGCAACAGCAATTGTTCGGCACTCCTGGCCCATTGCGAGTTTCCTTGCATTGCAAATAAATCTCTGGCGTGTTGTAAAACTCGTTGCGCCTCGCTGCCCTGCCCCTGGCTGATGAATACCAAACCTGCACCAAAGTAGGCATTGGGGTAATTGGGATTTGACTCTGCCGATCGCCGGAACGCATTTAATGCCTGATCCAGTCTGCCCTGTTCGTACAGGATGGTTCCCAGGCTATAGTGAGCTTCAGCGTAGTTAGGGTTGATTGTGACTGCTTGTAGAAGGGCTTGAGTTGCCTGATCAACATTTCCTAACTGGAGATAGGTCATGCCTAAATGGTAGGCAGATTCGGGAGCATTGCTGATCTGTAACGCCCGCTGGAGGGCTTCGATCGCCCCTTGAGCATTACCCTGCATGCGGCGAACCAGCCCCAGATTATAGTGACCCACTCCTAAATTCGGATCCAACAAAACCGATCGTTCTAGATATTGCAAAGCCAGATCAAGATTATTGCCCTCCATCAATGCGGCTCCCAGGTTGGCGTAGGCCAGGGCAAAATCAGGCTGTGCCTGGATGGCTTGATGGAAGGCATTGGCAGCGTTTTGTAGATCGCCTTTCTGCCGCAGAGCCAGCCCTAAATTGTAATGTGCCAAAGCCATACCAGGATTCAGTGCGATCGCCTGCCGAAACGCTTCAATCGCCGCATCAAGCTGTCCCTGCTGAATATGTTGGAGTCCCAGATTTAGCTGACCTTCAGCGGTTGAGGTTTCCGACTGAGCATCAATACTGAGGGTAGGGAGGGATTGGGCCAACCCCACCGAAGGAACCGCAGCGATGAGCAAAGCCAAGCCAACGTGACTTAAGTAGGCGATCGTCCATTTCCAACCTCGGCTCATATTCACTCTGCTCCTTCTGTACCTATCCCTCTCCATTCGCCAAGCAATTGTAGTGTGGAACAGCAGAAATGAATCACAGAATTGGGTTAGTTTACTAATTGCAATCTCGATTTTCGATCGTCTCGTCGGGCATCGTCGTCCGACAAAGGAGAGCCGTACTCAGATCAACCCCTTCAAGATTGGCCCCGGTTAAGTTGGCACGACGCAAATTTGCTTCTACTAAAATTGCTCTGGTCAGATCAGCTCCAGTCAGGTCTGCTCGCGCCAGGTTCGTCCCCACCAGATTGGTTCCACGTAGAGTTGCATTGCTCAAATTCGCTTCTGCCAGAAAGCTCTCTGCTAAATCCGATCGACTCAGATCAGCCCGGCTCAGATTAGCCCGACTCAAATTAGTTTCTCGCAGATTAATCACCGTAAGTCTGGCTCGGGTTAAATCCGCTCTGGGTAGCGTTGCTCTGGATAGGTTAGCTCCATCCAGATCGGCATTTCGCAGGTTGGCATCACCCAGATAGGCTCGACGCAGATCCGCCTCTACAAGATTGGCTCTACTGAGATTGACATTGCTGAAGTTTGCATCCCTTAAAACTGCACCCATCAAGTTCGCCCGGGTGAGATCCGCCCCCGTTAAGTCAGCATCTATCAGGTTGGCATCCTGTAAGGTACTGTCTCCCAGATACGCTTCACTTAAATTAGCTTCGCTGAGATTGGCTTCATTCAGCATCGCCCCATTCAAGATTGCTTCGCTAAGAGCCGCTCCATTCAGATTTGCTTTGTAAAAATTGGCTTCACTGAGGATAGCCCGATGTAAAAATGCGCCTTTCAAGTTCGCCTCTGAAATATTAGCTCCCCGCAGCGTTACATCTCCTAAGTTTGCCTGCTCCAGGTTTACTGTCCGCAAATCAGCCCCATCGAGTTCACATTTGGAACAGGCCTTTTCCGCTAAAAGACGACTGACGCGATTCACCTTTGCCGTCCGCCTGGAAACGGCCCATCCCGCCAAGGTCGCTAACAGGGCAAGATAAACGGACAGGATTAAGAAAGCCCTTAAATTACGCCGATCCAGGGTGACGGCAGCCATGATATTGCCTCGTTGAATACCCATTACAGGCTCCAGTTTAACTAGCCGCCCCAAACTTTAGCGAGAATGGTTTCTGGTTTAACATCGCCAATTTTTCCCGAGGGGGTATAAATTCCCTGAAATTTCTCGTTTTCCGGCAAAAACTTTTGAGGATTTTCGGCGCAAAGATTGCCAATGTGTAAACCTGGAGTGCCACCGCTAAATGCATGGGAACGCTATTGACGCACAGCATCAGGTTTGCTCCGGCAATGATGGCAGCCAACTTACCGATGTCATTGGGTTGGGTGACTTTCAAGTCTGGGCAAGCCGCCAGCAAGCTGGGCACAAATTCTACATCGTTGGGATCCTGGATGACCAACAGAGGTAGATCGGGCTGACGCTGCCGAAAATCTTGAACGATCGCCTGCCAGTGTTCGATCGGATAACGATCCCCAGCACTTTCCTCTCCCAGCAGTTGACCTCCGCCACCATAAATCAGCACGTAACTGCTAATTCCCAGCCGCTTTTGTTCAGCTTCTGCCCAATCCAGATCAGACTTAGGAATACTGATTGCCAGTTCAGGACTGGATTCAGAGATTCCCAACCCCTGCAACAAATCATGGTAGGTCTCTGCCAAATACTGATCTGACTTCAGAGGAACTGCGTCCGTGAGAAAGATCCCAGCCCCACCGCCGCCATAACCCACTCGCACCGGAACTCCAGATAACCAGAGCAGTAAACCTGTTCCCCACCCCTGCCCAACCATAATGGCAGCATCGTGGTAGCGATCGCGCATCACCCCGAGCAGGTTGGCCCAATCAGCCGGACTGTTTCGATCTTTATAATCAAAGGTGAGAACTTCATCGACCGACGGACACACTCGATACGCCGCCTTCGCTGCGGGTCTGACGACCACATTAATCTCAGCACCAGGGTACTTTTTCCTGAGACTATCCAGGGTTGGAAAGAACAGGATCTGGTCATCAACCCCACCGGGGACAAGAGCTACTACTCGCATATAGAAATATTTCGTTACGAGAATATCGCTCCTTATTTTAGGGGAATGCATCCCCAATCTGAAGCAGGTTTCACGTTATTGTATGATTTGCTGAAATTTGGGGCGTTAGGAGTCAGGAGCCGGAAGTCGAAAGTTGAAGGATGCAGTAGACGCAGGGTGGCCGTTGTTCGCTGTCTGGATGCCCATTTCAGAGGTTCGCTGGGAGGCGAAGGGAACGATCAAGACCAGTCCAGTCCCAACACCACAGGTGTAACCCAAAAATTAGAGTTTGCAATTTGAAGAATCTTAAAGTGACAGAATCCGAAACCCAGAATCCAAAATTCAAAACCCCAAATTCCGAATCAGAAGCCATCTGGCAGCAGGGGGCACTCCTCGAACTTGAAATTAGCGATCTGAACCATAATGGGGAGGGCGTAGGACGATCGAACGGACGAGTCGTGTTCGTCCCCGATACCGCACCAGGCGATCGGCTGCTCGTTCGTTTGATTCGGGTGAAACCCCAATATGCCCACGGCAAAATTCATGAATTGCTGCAAGCCTCTCCCCATCGCATCCGACCGGGCTGCATCGTGGCGGACAAGTGCGGCGGGTGTCAGTGGCAGCATATTGACTACGATTATCAAAAAACAGTCAAACAAAATTTAATCATTCAAGATCTAGAACGCATCGGCGGCTTCTCCCATCCCCCGGTCAACCCTCTTCTCCCACTCCCCACTCCCCACTCCCCACTCCCCACTCCCCACTCCCCACTCCTCACTCCTCACTCCTCACTCCTCACTCCTCACTCCCCCCACTCCCCCCACCTCCACTACCGCAACAAAGCCACCTATCCCCTATCTCGATCGACAACCACGGGACAGGTGCAGGCAGGCTACTACCAGAAAGGCAGCCATCAACTGATTAACCTGAACCAGTGTCCCATTCAGGATGAACGACTTAATCCTCTCCTGGCAGAAATCAAACAAGAGATTCAGCAACGGGGCTGGTCAATTTACAACGAAGCCAAACACCAGGGAAAGCTGCGCCATTTGGGGTTACGAATCGGGCGGCGATCGGGGGAAATGCTCCTCACCCTGGTTTCTAAAGAAAGCTCCCTGGAGGGTTTGGACGAGCAAGCTGAGGTGTGGCTGGAACGGTATCCCACTCTAGTGGGCGTTTGCTTAAACCTCAACCCCGATCGCACGAATGCAATTTTTGGACGGGAAACGCACTGCATTGCAGGTCAACCCTATCTCCATGAAGAATTTGCTGGACTGACCTTTCAAATTCAGCCCACCACCTTTTTTCAGGTCAATACAGAGCAAGCTGAATCCCTGCTCCGGTTCATTCAGACAGAACTATCGCTCCAGGGGCATGAGGTTCTGGTGGATGCCTACTGCGGTGTGGGAACATTGACCCTACCCCTGGCAAAGCAGGTGAAAAGGACGATCGGCATGGAAATTCAACCAGAGGCGATCGAGCAAGCCAAGGTCAATGCAGCTCTGAATCAAATTAACAATGTTGATTTTCAAGCGGGAAGCGTTGAACAACTCTTGCCCAGCCTATCTGTAACGCCAGATGTTGTGCTCCTGGATCCTCCCCGGAAGGGCTGCGATCGATCGGTCATTAATGCCCTGCACGCCATTCAACCCCATCGGATTGTTTACGTGAGTTGTAATCCTGCCACCCTGGCCCGCGACTTAAAGCTTCTGGGCAATACCTATACCCTCACCGTTGTTCAACCTGCCGATTTCTTCCCCCAGACGGCCCACGTTGAATGCGCTGCTTTTCTGACTCGCCAAGCTTCGGAGTCAATTTAACTCTAATGATTGGACTCTAGGATTGTTTGACAAATACGGCGCGATACACGGGTTCCCCCTTAGCCAGGGTCGATTGCTCTCGTTCCGTGGGAACCGGTAGGGGATTTGTGGGCAGCCAGTCTGTTCCTTGTTGCACAAAGGCTGGGTGTTCTCGAAAGCGATCGCACATTGCGATCGCCACCGCTTCAACATCTGATTGCAGCAGCACTACACCCTCAGGGCTTAAATAGGTTGCCAAATCCTGTACCAGCCTGGGCTGAACCACTCGCCGCTTTTGATGGCGTTTTTTAAACCAGGGATCGGGAAACTGAATCGTGACGCGCTGTAGGCACTGGGCAGGCAGCGTAATCAAAAGTGAATTCAATGACTGATTCGCATTGCAGAAAATAAAGTGGAGGTTGTCTAACCCTAATTCCTGCCGCCAGGTGTTAGCCTGCACCACCAGGGGTTCCCGAATTTCCAATCCCAAAAAGTTCCAATCGGGGTACTGCTGGGCCATGGCTACCAAGAAGTGTCCCCGACCGCAACCAACATCTAGATGCAAGGGGCGAGATAGATCAGCATAGGCTTCGTTCCAGGCGGGTGGAGTGACGGACTGTTGATATTTCTGACTGAGCGGATTAACGTGCTGGCGAACTCGAACGACTGCCAATTTGCCTCCTCTTAAAAACAAAAAACCAATGTAGGGTAGTAGAGTACGCAATCAATCTTCTGTTAATTTTTACAACCCTCAATTTTATTCTTACTTCCTCTTTGTCCCAATGCCGTCATCTTTCCGTTTTGCCGTTCTCAGTGATCCCCACATCGCCCTCCCTCATACTATTTGGGATCACCCCAGTCGCTTTCATCTCGTTGAAGTCAGCATTCCCGCGCTGGATCTGGTGCTGGAGCAAATCGCGCCACTGGAGATTGATTTTCTGCTGATCCCCGGCGATCTGACCCAACATGGTGAACCTGACAATCATCGTTGGTTGGCTGAACGGCTCGCCCAACTGCCCTATCCCGTCTGTGTCGTTCCGGGAAATCATGATGTGCCCATCCAATCCGCAACTGAGAAAACGATCGGCTTATCTGACTTTGCACTCTACTACGAGCCATTCGGCTATGGCGATCGAACTCAGCCCTACTACATCCGCGAGATTGTACCGGGGGTGCAGGTGATTGGACTAAACTCCATTTTCTTTGATCCCCACGGTCAACAAACCAACATGGGACGCATTGACGAGTGCCAAATGGAGTGGTTGAAGGAGGTTTTGACCAAAATTCAGGAAGATGATGTGGTGCTGGTCATGGTACACCACAATGTGATTGAACATCTCCCTGGCCAGTCCAGCAATCCTCTGGGGCAACGCTACATGCTGGAAAATGCCCCAGCATTACTCGATATTTTACAGGGGGCAGATGTCAAGCTTTTATTAACAGGACATTTGCATGTGCAGGACATCGCATATCAGCAGGGAATGTATGAAATCACCACCGGCTCATTAGTCAGCTACCCTCATCCCTATCGAGTTTTAGCCTTTCAGCAAGACTATCAGGGTAGACAACGAGTGCAGGTCGAGTCAGGTCGAGTCACTGAAGTTCCTGGATGGGATAACCTGGCGCACCATTCCAGAGAGTGGTTGGGCGATCGCTCCTTCGAGTACATGGTTCGTCTACTCACCCAGCCACCGCTCAATCTTCCTCGTAACGAAGCTGAAACCTTCGCACCAGCCCTCCGCTACTTTTGGGCTGATATCGCTGCCGGAGATGCCATGTTTCATTTTCCTGACTTTCCAGCTAAACTCAACCACTATTTCCAGCAGTTTGGTGCCATTAATCAAGATGGGAAACCCCATCCCATCGACAATTTCACACTGCTGACTCTCAAATAATGCCAAAATCAAATATCCTGAAAAGGTTGAATCCGTCAAGTCATTACGGGGCTTGTCGAGAAAACCGAACTTAGATGGAAAAAACAAATTGACAGAACCCCTGTAAAATCGATATAGTTAGAGACTGTGGAAACTTTAAGGACACATTTCGTAGGCAAGGTCTGCCATCGCTCATGCCAACAATTCAACAACTAATCAGTAAAGAACGACAACAAGCACAGAAGAAAAGCAAATCTCCGGCGTTGAAGAGTTGCCCCCAACGTCGTGGCGTTTGCACAAGGGTCTATACCCAAACACCTAAAAAGCCAAATTCGGCTTTGCGGAAAGTTGCCAGGGTGCGCTTAACCTCTGGCTTTGAAGTAACAGCCTACATTCCTGGGATTGGCCACAATTTACAGGAGCACTCCGTTGTAATGATTCGTGGCGGCCGGGTAAAAGATTTACCGGGTGTTCGCTACCACATCATTCGTGGAACATTGGATACGGCCGGAGTGAAGGATCGTAAGCAGGGACGCTCTAAGTACGGTGCTAAACGCCCGAAGAGTTAGGGATTGTTCAGGAGTTCTCTGAATGGTTCGTAGCTGCTTAAGGTATTTCAGTATTGGTAGGCAGTGCGTTTCTAATGTCTGGCAGAATTTGGCAGCCGTCTAAATCAACAGTTGCCCTTTAACGTGGTTCATGGGGCAGTGCTTTGAGAGCGATCGGGTTTGATACGTTTGGTGATGTGGGGCTGTTCTGCTGGGTTCGGTATTTGTGAAACGCGATAGATTGAGAAGCGGAGCGTCTGAAAGGTGCAAAGCGTTCGCGGTCTATCCTAATCATTTGCCTGCGTTCGTCAAAATCGAGATTGTGTGAGCGTTGGCGATTTGACGAAGTTTCTTGCTCCTAAATATTTCTTGTGAAGTTTACTCGTTAAGGTCTATCTATCCCTATGTCCCGTCGCACGGTTATTCAAAAGCGTCCGATCGAAGCTGATCCCACTTACAACAGTCGTCTGGTGACGATGATGGTCAGCCGTTTGATGCGGAGCGGCAAAAAATCTCTGGCTTACCGAATTGTCTACGATGCCTTCAAGATCATTGAGGAGCGGACTGGATCAGAACCGCTAGAAGTCTTCGAGCGGGCTGTGAAAAATGCTACGCCCCTGGTGGAGGTTAAAGCTCGTCGGGTTGGTGGAGCTACCTATCAGGTGCCAATGGAGGTGCGCTCCGATCGGGGAACTGCTCTCGCCCTTCGCTGGCTGACTCAGTTTTCCCGGAATCGGCCTGGGCGAACTATGGCAGGTCGTTTGGCCAATGAGCTGATGGATGCTTCCAATGAAACGGGTAGCACCATTCGGAAGCGGGAGGAAACGCATCGGATGGCTGAGGCGAACAAGGCGTTTGCTCACTATCGTTACTAAATTTCTGGAAGCTACACCCGACAACAGATAGAAAGTATAGAATCTTAACAGACGGACGCGATCGGCAGATTGCGTCAGAGAATAAGGAGGTGGCTGTGGCACGTAGTATCCCGCTCGAACGGGTCAGAAATATTGGAATTGCTGCACATATTGATGCAGGCAAGACAACAACAACCGAGCGCATCCTGTTTTATTCCGGTGTGGTTCACAAAATGGGCGAAGTCCATGAGGGAACCGCAGTTACAGACTGGATGGATCAGGAGCGGGAACGGGGCATCACCATTACCGCCGCAGCAATTAGCACCTCCTGGACTCATCGTGATCCTGGCGATCCGAATCAGGCCCTGGATGGGGCTTCGGAGCACCGGATTAATATTATTGACACGCCTGGACACGTAGACTTCACGATCGAAGTGGAGCGATCGATGCGGGTGCTAGACGGGGTGATCACGGTTCTCTGTTCTGTGGGTGGCGTACAGCCTCAAACTGAAACAGTCTGGCGACAAGCAGATCGCTACAGAGTTCCCCGAATCATCTTTGTCAACAAGATGGATCGAACGGGAGCAAACTTCTTCAAGGTTTACAATCAGGTACGCGATCGGCTTCGCACCAATGCTGTTCCGGTTCAGATTCCGATCGGCAGTGAAGATCAGTTCCTGGGAATTGTAGATTTGGTGAGGATGCAGGCCTATCGGTATACCAACGACTTAGGAACTGACATTCAGATCACAGACGTTCCTGAGGAGATGAGGGAAATCGTCCAAGAGCATCGCACCATTCTGCTGGAAGCGGTCGCTGAAACCAATGATCAGCTGATCGAGAAATATCTTGCAGGGGAAGAGCTTTCTGAACAAGAGATCACTACAGCCCTGCGGAAGGGAACGGTGGATGGGACAATTGTTCCCGTTTTGTGTGGCTCTGCCTTCAAGAATAAGGGAGTGCAACTGCTGCTAGATGCGGTTGTTGACTACTTACCTGCTCCAACCGAAGTTCCCCCTATTCAGGGTACTCTGACGGATGGCAGTACTGCGGTACGTCATGCCAGCGATGAGGAACCCCTCTCCGCCCTGGCCTTTAAGATCATGGCTGATCCTTACGGTCGTTTGACCTTTGTGCGCGTTTATTCGGGCGTGCTGACCAAGGGTAGCTACGTTTACAATGCCACCAAGGGTAAAAAAGAGCGCATTTCTCGCCTAATCGTCTTAAAGGCAGACGATCGCCAGGAAGTCGAAGAGTTGCGAGCGGGCGACTTGGGGGCTGCTCTGGGATTGAAGGATACCTTCACTGGAGACACGCTCTGCGATGAAGCTTCCCCCATCATTTTGGAATCTCTGTTTATTCCAGAACCGGTCATTTCGGTTGCAGTGGAGCCAAAAACAAAGCAGGATATGGAGAAGCTGTCAAAGGCACTTCAATCTCTGTCCGAAGAGGATCCCACCTTCCGAGTCAGTGTTGATTCGGAAACCAACCAGACCGTGATTGCCGGGATGGGTGAATTGCATCTGGATATCCTGGTCGATCGGATGAAGCGTGAATACAAGGTTGAGGCAAACATCGGCGCGCCGCAGGTTGCTTACCGAGAAACCATTCGCAAGGCGACTCAGGCTGAAGGCAAATTTGTCCGACAAAGCGGTGGCAAAGGCCAGTATGGTCATGTCGTAATCGAAGTAGAACCAGGGGAACCTGGCACAGGCTTCGAATTTGTCTCTAAAATTGTTGGCGGTACTATCCCCAAGGAGTATATTTCTCCTGCGGAACAGGGGATGAAAGAAGCTTGCGAATCCGGTATTGTTGCGGGCTATCCAGTCATCGACTTGAAGGTGACACTGGTGGATGGGTCGTACCACGACGTTGATTCTTCAGAAATGGCGTTCAAGATTGCAGGTTCAATGGCAATCAAATCGGCTGTGATGAAGGCATCACCTGTCCTCTTGGAGCCTATGATGAAGGTTGAGGTCGAAGTACCTGAAGACTTCATCGGCAACGTGATCGGCGATCTCAATTCCCGTCGAGGGCAAATTGAAGGTCAAGATACGGAGCAAGGAACTGCTAAGGTTACTTCTAAAGTGCCATTGGCAGAGATGTTTGGGTATGCTACAGACATTCGGTCTAAGACTCAAGGTCGTGGCATATTCACGATGGAGTTTAGCCACTACGACGAGGTTCCTCGCAACGTGGCTGAAACTATCATTGCAAAGAGTAAAGGGAACGCATAGTCAGTTAAAGAGGAACGGATAGATACATGGCACGCGCAAAGTTTGAACGGAATAAACCTCACGTCAACATTGGCACAATCGGTCACGTTGACCACGGTAAAACGACCCTGACAGCAGCGATCACAATGACCTTAGCGGCTGCCGGTGGTGCAACGGCTAAGAAGTATGAAGAGATCGATGCTGCACCCGAAGAAAAGGCGCGGGGTATTACGATCAACACCGCGCACGTTGAGTACGAGACAGATAATCGTCACTATGCTCACGTTGATTGCCCAGGACACGCTGACTATGTGAAGAACATGATCACGGGGGCAGCGCAGATGGACGGTGCAATCCTGGTGGTTGCAGCCACGGACGGTGCAATGCCACAGACCAAGGAGCACATTCTTTTGGCTCGTCAGGTGGGTGTCCCCAGCATTGTTGTCTTCATGAACAAAATCGATCAGGTAGACGATGAAGAGCTACTTGAACTTGTGGAACTCGAACTGCGCGAACTGTTGAGCGAATACGAGTTTCCAGGAGACGATTTGCCCGTGATTCAGGGATCCGGTCTGATGGCTTTGGAAGCGATGATTGCGAATCCCAAGGTTGGACGGGGTGATAATGAGTGGGTTGACAAAATCTACGCTCTCATGGATGCCGTAGATGAATATATTCCTACTCCTGAACGGGACGTGGACAAGCCTTTCCTCATGGCAGTGGAAGATGTCTTCTCGATTACAGGTCGGGGTACGGTAGCCACTGGTCGGATCGAGCGTGGCAAAATCAAGGTCAACGAAACGGTTGAGCTGGTTGGATTGCGCGATACTCGGACGACGACTGTAACCGGAATCGAGATGTTCAAGAAGAGCCTCGAAGAAGGGATGGCAGGAGATAACGCAGGACTGCTGCTGCGAGGTCTGAAGAAGGAAGATATTGAGCGGGGTATGGTGATTGCCAAGCCTGGTTCAATCACACCTCACACCCAGTTTGAGGGTGAAGTTTATGTGCTGACTGAGAAAGAAGGGGACGGAAAACGCCATTCTTCTCTGGCTACAAGCCTCAGTTCTACGTGCGGACAACCGACGTGACGGGCACGATCAAGACCTTCACAGCAGACGACGGCAGTGATGCTGACATGGTGATGCCGGGAGACCGGATTAAGATGACGGTAGAACTGATCAGCCCGATCGCCATTGAGCAGGGAATGCGGTTCGCAATCCGTGAGGGTGGACGCACGATCGGTGCAGGCGTTGTTTCCAAGATCGTCAAGTAGTCCATTGTCGTTACTTTGATCAAAGCCATTGACAACCGTTTGTGTTGTTGATGGCTTTGGTGCCGAGCAGTTCCAAAACCAGTTGAACCTAGACAATTTAGATAGCATTTGCAGGTGTAATTTCAAATGGCAGCCATCCAACAACAAAAGATTCGGATTCGTCTCAAAGCCTTCGATCGCCGTTTATTAGATACTTCATGCGACAAGATCGTCGATACGGCGAACCGTACCAATGCAACTGCGATCGGGCCAATTCCGTTACCCACAAAGCGGAGAATTTATTGCGTTCTGCGCTCACCTCACGTGGACAAAGATTCCCGCGAACATTTTGAAACCCGAACCCATCGCCGTATCATCGACATTTATCAGCCCTCTTCAAAAACGATTGATGCTTTGATGAAATTAGACCTCCCTGCTGGGGTTGACATCGAAGTGAAGCTGTAGGAAGAACTTTACGGCTAACTTTGCAGCCGTGGCTTTGGAGAACGGCAAACAATAAGATAGACTAAGTGTAGTTAAGTAAAGCTAACTACACTTAGTGCCTGGGTTTGGGTAGTGGGTGTTCGGTTTAGCATTACGTGCAGATGTGTTGAGTTCCCCACGGGAATTTGCTCTTACGATGACATCTTCTTCAGTCGCAGTTTGTGAACTTCCGCTTTTTCCCCTCCCTGAATTGGTTCTTTTCCCTGGTGTTAAGCTGCCACTTCACATTTTTGAGTTTCGCTACCGGATCATGATGAATACTATCCTTCAGGGCGATCGGCGGTTTGGAGTGTTGATGGTTGATCCGGCAGATGGTCGTGTTTGCCAGGTCGGTTGCTGCGCTGAGGTGGTTCACTATCACCGGATGCCTGACGATCGGATGAAGATTGCAACGGTAGGACAGCAGCGGTTTCGCGTGTTGGATTTTGTGCGTGAGAAGCCCTACTATGTTGGGTTGGTCGAATGGATCGAAGATCAGCCGCCCGAACAAGATTTGAGAGGACTGGCTACTGATGTTGATCACCTCCTGCGTGTTGTGATTCAACTTTCAGCGAAGCTAACTGGACAAAGCATTGAGCTACCGGACGATATTCCCAGTTTGCCAACTGAGCTATCCTATTGGATCGCAGGCAATCTGAAGGGGGCAGCGCAGGAACAGCAAGCTCTTTTAGAAATCCAGGATACGGCATTACGGTTGGAGCGCGAGATTGAGATTTTGACCTCTACTCGCAATCATCTGGCTGCCCGTTCGGCCCTTGAGGATGCCTTTAAGTCATAGGGCTCTAGTAGACCTCGGCAGCAATACGCCTACCTTTCGTAGTGCAGGCTTCCAGCCTGCGCGGGCAAGATGCCCGCTCTACGGTTGCTCAATTCACGCTCGCTTCTACTAGTTATATAGGGATCTAGTCATAGGGATCTACTGTAAGGGCGCACTGCTGCGCCTTCCTACTGAATGCATTTTTTGTTTGCGACCGATCCGCTCAGTTCCATCAGTTGCCAGTTCTATCAGTTGACGTGAAACTTCCCGTTTTGATCCAGAATGGTGATATCGTAGCTGCCATAGACTTTGAGGGTCTCGGTACAGTCCTGTAACTCGTGGAGAGCAGATTGCACAGTTTCAGTACTGGTTGAAGCTTCAAGGTCTACGAAAAACAGGTACTCTCCCAACGATCGTTTGGTTGGGCGGGACTCAATGCGGCTCATGTTAATGCCCCGACGAGCAAAAATTTGCAAGGGCTGAAGCAATGCTCCAGGAACGTTGGCAGGTAAACTGAATGCAACAGAGGTGTTGTTCCCAAGAGCCAGCGGTTCTAAGCTCAGTACCCAAAACCGGGTGCAGTTATCGGGGTGATCGTTGATGGGATGCGCCAGAACCGGCAATTGGTAAAGCTGGGCCGCTCGTTGCGAGGCGATCGCCCCCGTAGTGGGATTATCCTCTAAATGCTTCAGAGCTTCCGTTGTGGAATTAGTCGGAATCAATTGGGCAGTTGGGGAGAATGTCTCCAACCATTTTTGGCACTGAGCTAATGCCTGAGGGTGTGAATAAATCACCTGAATTTGAGAAATTTCTGGAGCACGAGAAATCAGGGCATGGGAGATGGGTAAAACCAACGCCTGCTGAACTCTGAGCACATCAATTTGCCAAAGCGTATCCAATGTAACGGTAACGCTGCCTTCGATCGAGTTTTCAACCGGGACAACAGCAAACTGAGTGTCACCATTAGCAACGGCTCGTAAAGTTTGAGGGATACTGGGAAAAGGTTGCAACTGAATATCTGCTGTCGTCCGTTGAGTTAGCCATTGTGCGCAAGCTAAGGCAGCACTTTCAGCATAGGTTCCAGTTGGTCCAAGGTGGGCGATCAAAACGGTCATAGGGTTCTTAAAAATGGAGATGAGACTTTGCCAGGCGAAACAGGAAATGCAATTAAAAGGAGGGCATGTTAATAGACATTAAGTAGACATTAAGTAAAGATATCAAGCTAATTAGTCCCTTTCTATTGAAACATTTGATGAAGCCAGCTCAGAAAGCGGGACAGTTAAAGTCTATACTCCGTAAGGTCAAGGTAGATTTCTTGGAAATTTTGTAAAATTTAGTTAACTAGCTGTCAAACCTTTACGACTGCTTCTATTTACTCATATGCCAACTCAATTTTATGCGTCTCAATCCATTGAGCTAGCTGTACCGGAGCAGCCCATTCCAATTCAGCATTATCTACGTCAACCTCAACGACTGATTCAGTCTCTGGTTGATCCTAGTCGAGTTGAGCCCCTGGAAAATAGGGATTGTTTTCGATTGAAAATGCGCCCTCTCAGCTTTCTAACGCTGAATATTCAGCCAACAGTGGATATGCGAGTCTGGGCAACGTCGGATGGTGTGATCCATCTGCGATCGTTGGCTTGTGAAATTCGCGGCGTTGAATACGTTAATCAGCGGTTCGCGCTTGACTTAGTGGGAAAACTTGCCCCCCGGCAGGTTGAGCGGAAAACCTATTTACAGGGACAGGCAGACTTGCAGGTGCAAGTAGACCTTCCTCCGCCTTTCCTGCTAACGCCGAAGCCAGTTTTAGAAACGGCGGGCAATGGCCTATTGCGCAGCGTTTTATTGACCATGAAGCAACGCCTGACCCACCAACTACTATCCGATTATCGGGCATGGGTGGCAATGCGCGTAGAAGAGGAAGGCAGGGTGAATAGCTCCTCCTCACTGTTATCCCCCAATCATTTATCTTCTAATCACTCAGCAATTTGAAGCATGATTCACTGAATCCATTAACCTGTTTAAGCTTACGATTGCCAGCCTTACTGCGACAGATTACTGCGATAGGTAAAGTTCCTCCTGGATTAGCTCTGTTTGAACGGGTACAGCTTGAGCTGGTTCTATTGGGTCTTGTTCCAGTTGGCATGGACTGAACGATCGACGGTGCTGTTTAGAAATTCCAATTTGCTTGAGGGCAAGCCGGTGCTTGACGGTGCCATAGCCCTTGTTCGTGTCCAGGTCATAGCCAGGATACTTCGCTGCGAGCCGAACGATCAATTCATCCCGCCAAACTTTGGCAATAATACTTGCAGCCGCAATCTCTAGACAGGACTGATCACCTTTAACGAGGGATTGTTGAGGCAAAGTCAAGCCTGGAATGCTTTGATTACCATCAATCAGGCAGAAATCAGGCGGAGGCATAAGCCGGACGATCGCCCGCTTCATGGCCAGCAAACTGGCTTGCAAAATATTAATGCGATCGATTTCCCGAACTGATGCCATGCCAACTCGACAATCCACTGCCACAGATTGAATGTGCCTGGCAAGGTGCTGCCGTGCCGCAGGCGATAGTCGTTTACTGTCCGTTACCCCTGCCGCAACCAAATCAGACTGTGCCGATCGCGGCAAAATGACAGCTGCAGCTACAACCGGGCCAAACAGTGCACCCCGTCCAACTTCGTCCACTCCGGCAATCCGTTCATACGCATCATCAAAGCTGCCATCAACGCTGCCATTCATCCTGAATTGGGAAAACAGCAAATCAGACGGTTGAGCCACAATGAGACTCCCCTTTAATACTGATATTTTTCTGAGTAGATTCTGGGATTACGACCCGCCAGTCATCCCAACCGAGGAACGACGGCGACGACGACGGCGAGTTGTGTCTACCTCAGTGTCATTGTTGGTGGACTCTTCACCATTGTCCCCATCATCACCGTTAACATCAGACTGACTCAAATTTTCAGCTTCCACGAAGCTTCCTGAAGCAGGTTCCCGATGGAATGGGGTATCCACGGGTTCATCCTCAGCGATTAATTCATCGGAATCGGCATCTACATCATCGGTGTCCCTTGTCAGCTCAGGCACTTTACTGGGCAGGGCAGACAGAATCTCGTGGGGTGTGACTTCAGACAGCGATCGACTGCTTTGTCCTGGTAAAGTCACTGCGATCAGGGCTGATTTGGCATCTTTTACCGTTTCAGTGGCTAATACCAGGGGAGAAATTCCCATCAAAGCATACACATCCTGCTCCTCTGGAGTCATCTCGACTGAAATGACCTGGGGTGGTTCAGCAGGGGCTTTTTCTCGACGGGGCGATCGACCTCGTTCAGGCTTATCAGGGCGACCTTCTCGTGCTCCCCGGCTTGGAACAGGGCTTGCCGAAATTTCTTCTGGTGCTGCATCCTCACCATCCAATTCGGGCAGAGGTTTGGTCGTTCCTCGCGTCACAGGCTCACCCACCTTGAGGCGGCTCCGACGACGACGGCGACTATCACCCTTACTCCGCTCTTGATAGTTGGGGTGGTTGATGATATCCAACTCTTGCAAATCTGCGGCAGGTTCCAGGTCGAAATCATCGTTGGGCTTTTCCCAGGTCTCCCGTGGTTGCGCAGGTCGAGGTTCAGGCGCAGTGAAGGCCCGTAGCGGTTCAACGGGTTCAGGTGTTTCGGACTCCGTTTCTCCAGGTAGGTGAACCAAATGACCTAAGCCACCACAGGAAGGACAGGTTCGTCCAAACAGTTCGTAAATGTTCTGTCCCTGTCGTTTCCGAGTCAGTTCCACCAGTCCCAACTCAGATAGTTGAGCAATTTGGGGTCTGGCTTTATCGGCTTTCAAGGCTTTATTAAACTGTTCCAACACCTGTAGCTGATCACGGCGAGAATCCATGTCAATGAAGTCTACAATGATTACCCCAGCAATGTTGCGCAGCCGCAGTTGACGGGCAATTTCAGTAGCTGCTTCACAGTTTGTCCAAAGTACTGTTTCCCGAGCTGTAGCGGAACGGGTAAAAGAACCTGAGTTTACGTCAATAACGGTCAGAGCTTCCGTACGTTCAATAATGATGTAACCGCCAGACGGCAAATCTACTCGTGGCTTGAGAGCTTCTCGAATAGCGGCATTGACCCGGAAGTACTCTAGAATCGGGATGCGATCGCGGTGATGGTCAATCAAAACTCCCTGGGGAGAGCGACCATTACTCCAATTCAGCAAATGTTGCTTGACCCGCTTCAGTCCCGTGTGGGAATCCACCACAATCCGGTTGACATCAGCACTATAAACGTCCCGCAAAACACGCTGAATAAAGTCATCATCCCGATTGAGCAAGCTGGGGGGACGGGTAGAGACGGCTTCTTGCTGGATGCTTTCCCACTGTTTCTGCAACAGTTCGAGATCTTCCAGAATGGCTTCTTCCGGCATCCCTTCCGCCTCGGTGCGAATCAATAAGCCCATCCCAGCCGGTTTAATCAAAATGCCTAATGCCCGCAAGCGGTTGCGCTCCGCCTCATTCCGAATCCGTCGAGACAGGTTTACTCCCCGCCCGAACGGCATCAGAACCAGATAGCGCCCCGGAAGCGTAATGTTACCCGTTAGCCGAGGGCCTTATTGCCCGTCGGCTCCTTCATAATTTGCACTAGCACCTTTTGCTGAGGTGCAAGCAATTCTGTAATCGAACCAGCAGCCCGACGCAGGCGTAATGGGCCCAGATCAGAAACGTGGATGAACCCATTGCGTTCACTGTCGCCAATGTTAACAAAGGCAGCGTCAATACCGGGCAAGACATTTTCAACAATGCCTAGATAAATATCACTAACCTGATGAGTTCCTTTGGCGACAATCAGTTCCTGAATCTGATCTTCTGAAAAGACAGCAGCAATGCGATGCTGTTCGGCAATAATAATCTGCTTCGTCATTCAATTTCCTCAAAAACGGGTTGTCGTAGTGAGGCTAGCGAGCAGTGTGCCGCCTCTGCTGCGACTCAAATCTACAGTACGTAACGTAAACAGTGTGAAGAATTCTGTCATGATGAGCGGGAGTTAAAGCACGTTTCTATCCTGGACAAGACCTGAGGCAGGATAAACTTTGCTCGATTGTGGGTAGCCAGAACAACCCAGATACCTGGATTTCAGGGCAGATGATTGAGTCAATGGCTGATAAACAACCTTTCGACAGATACCTTCTTACACAGACAGGCAACCGACAATCGAAGTTGAGTCAAAAACCTGGCAGAAGCGAACCTTGCTCCATGTCTGGTGCCGATTGAACCACTGGCAAGCCCAGAGAGAATTCAGTCCGCAACGGCTTCTCTTGCAATGCATTATAGCGTGGAGAAACTCTTCCGCCATGAGTATCAATAAACATTTTGTGAAGAATAGAGAATATCCGGGTTCACCTGAGTCGAAATTTAACTTAACTCCTGAGTTCGCTATTGCCCACGGTTTCATGCCGCTGCTACAAGAAACAGTTGGTTGCGGTGGGCGGCTAGTAGATGGAATGCTTTGCCTGTGACTAATTCCAGCATATGGATAATATGCTCTGGACGCAGCATCGTGCCATCATTGCGACAGCTTCCCACGAAACGCAAGACAACGGCTTCTGAATGGGCAGAAAGGGATTGCCTCTGACTGAGTTTTGAGGAATCTATCGGCACTACTTCCAGTTCCCAAAGCCGATCGCGGAGATTGACCCACTTTTGCTTCCCTGATTTTGTGGTGTGTTCCATCAGCAGTTCAGGCGTTGCCAGAATTTGACCCACCCAGTCCTGCCACTGAGCGACGGAGGGATCTGGATCCGGCGTTTCGTCTGCCAGACAAACCGCGATCTGATATTCGGCTTGTTCTAGCTGCTGAGTTGCAGAGGACGTGCCTGGAGCCAACTCTTCCACCCGATAAATTGGAACATCGGCAGGAAGCTGGGCTGCAAACTGATGGTGAAAGGTATTTACATCCATGGTCTGGGTCAGATCAAACTCAGCAATTTCAGCCGAACTTGTCACTCCCAGCGACAGGGCATTGGCAAAAGAGATCCGAGGGCCAGGGTGAAACCCTCCCGTAAAGGAGATGGGAATCGCAGCTCGACGGATAGCGCGATCGAATAGCCGCACCAGATCCAGATGGCTCACTAAGGACATATCTCCCTGCTTGCCAAACCAGACCCTTAACCGCTGTACCCGTTCTTGATGGGGAACAAAGTGTCCTGAGAATTTGGGAATGGGTAAGGGGGGAACCACGATGTTGTGCCCAAAGTCAGCTCCGCAGACACCACAGTGGGAACAACCTTCAAAGGAGCAATCAGGAACCGTGGCAGCTTCTAAGGCTCGATGCAAGTCAGCTTGCAGCCAGTCCTTATCAATCCCGGTATCGACATGATCCCAGGGCAACGGTAACGCCAGGAGGTTCTCCAGGAATGAGACTTCATGGGCCTGCGCTTCTCCTTTGAACTGTAGATTCCATTCGCCCGATTCTACTGCTCGATACTTGCAGTCCAGTCCAGCTTCCTCAATGGCTTCCGTCCAGGCACTGAAAGCGCGATCGAGGCTTTCCCACCAGGCATCCATACCCGCCCCCAATTCCCAGGCGCGACGGATCACCGCCGAGAGCCGCCGATCGCCCCGTCCCAGGAAGTCTTCCATAGCTGACAGGCGAATATCGGTGAAGTTAGCCTTTACCCCGCGAATAGTACGGAACTCCTGCCGCAGCAGGTCTTGCTTACGCCGGAATTCTGTAGTAGAAACCGAGTGCCATTGAAACGGCGTGTGAGGTTTGGGGGTGAAGTTAGAAATGGTGACGTTAAAACTAATGGGTTTTCTACCCTTGGTGCGACACTCCTGTTGCAACCAGCGCATGGTTTCCGCAATGCCCAACACATCGGCATCCGTTTCCCCTGGCAACCCAATCATGAAGTAGAGCTTTACCCTATCCCAGCCCTGCTCGTAGGCAGTTTTTACCCCTCGTAGCAGTTCTTCATTGGTTAATCCCTTGTTGATAATGTCCCGCATGCGCTGGGTTCCTGCTTCGGGCGCAAAGGTCAGGGAAGCTTGCCGGGTGCCGCCAATGATGTGAGCAATGTTCTCATCAAAGCGATCGACCCGTTGGCTGGGTAAGGACAGAGAGATATTTTCACCCTGAAGCCGGTTTTTTACCTCCAGACCCACTGCTGGTAGAGCCAGATAGTCCGAACAACTCAGAGAGAGCAGCGAAAACTCATTATATCCAGTGGCACGCATGCCCTGTTCGATCGCATCCACCACCTGATCGGGGGCAACATCCCTGGCTGGGCGGGTTAGCATCCCTGGTTGGCAGAATCGACACCCGCGGGTGCACCCCCGTCGGATTTCCACGGTCAGGCGATCGTGAACGGTTTCGACATAAGGTACTAAACCAATTGAGTAGGCAGGAATTGGATCAGCAACTCGGCGAAGAACCCGTTCTGGCACATCAGCCCGATTAGGATGCACCGAGCCATTTGAGTCCACATCATAAAACTGAGGCACATAAACCCCAGGCACCTGAGCCAAGTCGAGCAGCAATGCCTCCCGATCTAATCCGGCAGACTTGCCTTCCTCAATCACCAGAGCAATTTCGGGCAGTAACTCTTCCCCATCTCCCAGGGCAATGAAATCCAGGAAATCTGCGTAGGGTTCGGGGTTAGAAGTCGCAGTTTGTCCGCCTGCAAAAATGAGGGGATAGCAGCCCTGTTCAACATTCCACGCGCCACTCTGCATGCGCTCGCGCCAAGTTAGAGGAATCTGGGCTAAATCGAGCATCTCCAGGATGTTTGTCGCCCCTAGCTCGTAGCTAAGGCTGAATCCTAGAATATCGAAGGCTGTAAGCGATCGCTTTGACTCTACGGCAAACAGGGGAGTTTGGGTTGTCCGTAACTTCGTAGCCAAATCAGGAGCTGGAAGGTAAGCGCGATCGCATAGTTGGCGGGGCTGAGCATTGAGGATGCTGTAAAGGATGATGTGGCCTAAGTTAGAGGCTCCAACCTCATATACCTCTGGGTAAGTCAGTACCCAACGGACACTGGCGGTTTCCCAATCTTTGTGAACGGAACCCAACTCATTGCCCAGGTAACGGGCAGGGCGGGAGATTTCTGGGGTTAATAGCTGTTCAACTGCAACTGCCACAATGAATCGAATCCCAACGCAACGGACTAGAAGGCTATATAAAACAAGGCTATAGCCTTAACTATACCGAATGTAGATGAAACCCTGCTTGAACGGCTAAACGACTGCTGCGGAGATCCAGGCTGAACATTACCCTAAACAACCGACGCATAGTCACCTTAAATGTTCGATGACCATGCGTCCTAAAGCCTCAATGGATGAGACTTCAACTCAACTCGATATTCGCCGTTTGAACTAATTCCGCAAGCCAGTGCGATCGTTAGTCCAGCGTGGATCTTGATCTTAATGACTCAGATGATTCAGTCCAGTCTTGCCTCAGGTACAGCTACCATTCCAGAAACCTTTGCCCAGTTCAAATCCCATTGTTGCGTGAACTGTGTCCTCACAGAGGGGGAATAGCCTGGTTAGAATCAACGAACGACGGTAGTAAGGCAGAAATCTTATGCTGCCAAGGCATCAACACCAGGAAGGCTTTCAAAAATTTGAAATACGCGATCGAGCTGTGTTAGCTCTAATACAATGCGGACGGATGGTGAAATACCACACAGTCCAAATTGCTTATTTAAGCGTTGTGCTAGCGTCATCGTCGATATGAGTACCATTAACCCTTCGCTGTCCAAGGAGTCAACCTGGCTCATGTCAACGAGTAGGGACGCATTTTCTAACGAGGAAACCGTTTCCGCTAACTGCTGCTTCAATACGGCAGCATTCTCTGCATTAATATGACCGCTAGGCTGAAAGACTTTCATTTGAGCGCGGGCGAGAGAACCTTGCATCATTATCAATCCTGCCTGAACAAACAACCAATAGGTGAAAAGAAATTAGAAGCACCTTGTCCAAGATAGGGGCATCCGGGACAATGTAAACGACCATAACCCCAGATTTCCAGTAGAGACTACTGTAATGGTGAGATTTTGCTAAATCTTCACGATTCAGATTGACTTATTTAAGTTTTCTGCAAGCATCGTCATTTTTGTGTGTATCGCACTACAAAATTCTTTTGCTTACGCTCTAATCTCTGACTCTGGATAAGGATTGATTTTGGCATAGAACCCTTGATCGATCGTCTACCCAACGAAGGGCTTTCATCGCTTTTACAATGGGAAAGACAGAACATCCGCCTCAGATTTAAAATATTTAATATAAACAGACTCCTTTCAGCAACAGTAGGGTAGCTTTACTGAAGCTAAACCGTTAATATGCTCTGAAACCTGATCCCTGCTGATGATCCCTACTGATCCTGATCCACTGAGACTGGTTTATCCGAAATGCTAGCGAGCACTGTTGAAGTACGAAGTAGATTTATTGAAGAGAAGGCGTGACTAGGATCACTTGGGGCAGGAGGCTTAGATCATGGGCGTTACTCCTTCCATGACCGAGGATCTGGGTTAGGAAAGCCCCCCTATATCACCGTGGTGTTACTTGCTATGAAAACTACTCACGTTATCCGTCAACTAGTTGGAAAAGCTTTACAGCTTAAGCAACTTACCCCCGATATCGAAAATGAGATTAACTACGAGTTAACTCGCCTGGGATATATCTCCGATGTAGATTATGAAGCTCTGGAACTGCTGATGGCAGAGATGGATGCTGGACGGATTCGTTTAGTTCCGAGTCCATGACGAGCTTGCCATATGGGTCGTGTAGCCTTGGTGGGCCATCAGTACGTCATACCATCAGTACGTCATAAATGAGTCATAGGTAAGGAGTCATAGGTAAGGAGCCATAGGCATCGTCCGTTCAGCATAATCCATAGGAAAGTTAAAGTAACCAACCCGATTGAGTCAGCCAAGTTCGGTTAACAGGGACAATTCACTGCGTAAAAGCCAATCAGCGGATGTTTAGAGTAGTTTGAGATTATGGGGTGCAGCATCCGCTAGACGTGAAAAGCTTCTGGATAAGCTTGCCAAAGCTCCTGAATGAAGTTTTGCAGACGGGAGTGGCTGTGGGGATTAGCAGTAGTTGTAGCACTGCTGTCGGGTGCTGCTTTAAGGGCATTGAGCGTTGCCAGGATGGGCAATACATCGGTATCCAGGGCAGCAGTGAACAGGCTGGAAGGGCAGAGCAGATCTGCTCCTTGCCGCAGGTCATAGAAGCTAAACTCCAGTAGATCGGCTGGATCGGGTAGATCGATCGCCTCAGGAAGGGTTCCAGAATTCGGGCGAGAACTGGGCAAAGGTGAAGGATTGCTTCCCAACAACTCGCCCGGTATTGCCGTCAGGGCGATCGGGCGAACCCAACACATCCCCCTTTCCTCGATCACCTGGATCACTTCTGCATATAGCCGAGTATTTCGATGTTCCAGGTAGAGAATTTGTCCCGATCGAAAGTCTGCCATAGTTTAGGATGACTCAATACAGACTGTACAGCTTTTGGGCAACTTGACTGCAATGTTGCTCCGCCTTGAGGGAGCATGTCACTTTTGCAGCCCTCACCCTAAATCCCTCTCCCAAAGGGAGAGGGACTTCCGATCCCCTTCTCCCTGGGGAGAAGGGGCTGGGGGATGAGGGTAAACTTTCAAAGGTGACATGCTCCCCGCCTTGATGCGAAATCCAGAGGGATTCTGGTTAGTCCACTGATCCATAAACTGATGCATCAACACCAGTACCGATAGATGTACTTTCTTGTATATCAAATATCTTTCTGTTTTTGTCAGTGGTAAGAAGGCGGACACCAACAACCATGCTGTAGGGTGCTGTCAGGCAAAGCGGTTCCGTCCCGTCCCATGAGGCTTTGATGGGTTACGCAGTCGATAACGCCTCCTCCAACCAGATAGAGCTTTCTACTGGATGAATCATTCAATGGCAGTGGATCATTAGCCAGACGCACCCCAATTGCAATTTATTCCCTTCAGCTTTGAGGGAGTGGCTGGACGATCGCCCTGCGGTTTTTCTCTACCCTTTATGAAATGGGACTACCGGACGATGGATGGAACGGCAGGCTTTGCCAATTTTTATTTAATCAATCAATTTTTCCGATCGCTTTATTTTCAGAGCCAGATCCTTGATGATTAGAATAATGAGCAGCCCTGTCCCTTCTAGCCTGGATGATGATTCAAGATATGGCTATGAAACGACTTAAGTTCTTTAGTGGTCTGACATTAGGGATAGCAGCATCTATCCTGCTGAATATTGGTACACTGCGCTCGGTCAGGGCCAGTGAGGCGGTGTCAATTCAATTTGGCTCAGTAGTTACAGGTAGGCTGGAGTCAGGTAACAACCAGTTGCCTGCTGATGGGAGCTATTACAATGCCTATACTTTTGAAGGGCAAGCGGGTCAGCGAATCCAAGTCACCATGAGCAGTGATGAATTAGACTCCTATCTCATCCTGCTGGATGTCGCCGGTAATAGCCTCATTCAAAATGACGATGGTGGCGATGGTTTAGATGCTCAAATCGTTTACACACTGCCTGAGAGTGGACGCTATACGATCTATGCCAATGCCCATAGTTCTGGGCAAACCGGAGCGTATCGGCTGGAACTGCTGATGGTTGATGTCAGTACGTCTGCTGCTGTAGAGCCTCGATATTTCTGCGATGAGAGCGGTCGCAATCCAGTGATTCAGGCCAGACGGAAAGATGGTGTGGTGGGTTCGCTGATTGAATGGACATCGGACACTACGCCTGCCAACATTTCTCGATTGGAGCGATGCCGTCGAGTGGCCAGCAATCTCGAAACAAATCACAGCCGTCTAGGGCGCAGCTTTGCGATTACAGCAGGCACTTTACAGGGGCAACCCGTTGTGTGTGCAGGAACGGCTCCAGGGATTTGTGATCCGGAGGGACAAATTTTGTTGGCGGCAACCCGGGATGAAGCGCGCCGGATTGCGATTGAGCTGGGGACTGGAATCAATGCCCTGCAAAATGCTCCAACCCCGATCGATGAAAATGATACAACCCCGCTTGCAGTCGTTCCGCAGTTCAACTTTTTAGACATTCTATCCTATAGCAATTGCGTGGAGGATGTGATTCAGCTTTACCAAAACCCTGAACGGTTACGGATACAGGGTCGGCGTAGTGATTGTCTATCGGAAGTGTTTGCCCAATATCCTAACGGCATTTCTCGATCGCAAGCTCTGGAAATCCTGGCAGCGGCCGATCAGTTTGCCACTTCGGCTCGGCGGGATGCACTGTTATATCCTCCTAGAGGGCAAAGGGTTCGGATTCGAGAGATTTTTGGCTATACCTACAGTATTGATCAGCAATAAAATCAACCTCAATCGACTCCGGGGTGGACGGTTCGTCCACCCGTTCCCTGCTCCACTCACTTCATTCACCCTGCATTCATCACCTCTGGTGGAATCAGAACCCGATCGATCGCGTGAATGACTCCATGACTTGCTGTTACTTGCCGTTACTTGCTGTAATCTCTGCCGCACTGTGTGAACTATGTCTACCCCGTCCCCTTCGATCGTACCTTCCCCTGTTTCGCTCAGATGGTCTACGACCGACCGGAGGTCATCGCCAGAGCTACTGGCTCCAGCCGGAAACTGGGAGTGTGCCAAAGCTGCCGTTGAAAATGGGGCTGATGCAATTTATTTTGGGCTGGAACGGTTTAATGCTCGGATGCGAGCACAGAACTTTACGGAAGCTGATCTGCCCCAATTAATGGAGTTTTTGCACCGTCGCGGAGTTAAGGGTTACATTACGCTGAATACGTTGGTTTTTCCTGGCGAACTCCCCGAGGCTGAACAATATCTTCGCACCATGATCACAGCGGGTGTGGATGCAGTAATTGTGCAGGATATTGGCATTTGTCGCCTGATTCGCCATCTGTCTCCCGACTTTCCGATTCATGCTTCTACACAGATGACCATTACTAGCGCAGTTGGCGTTGAATTCGCTCAATCTCTGGGCTGCCAGTTAGTGGTTTTGGCGCGGGAATGTGCCCTGAAGGAAATTAACAAAATTCAGCAGCAGATGGTCGATCGCCAGATTGCCTTACCTCTGGAAGTTTTTGTGCATGGAGCGTTATGTGTTGCTTATTCTGGACAGTGCCTGACCAGCGAAGCTTTAGGCGGACGTTCTGCCAATCGAGGGGAATGTGCTCAGGCCTGCCGGATGCCCTATGAGCTGATTGCAGATGGAGAACGAGTGGAACTGGGCGATCGCAGCTATCTTCTCAGTCCTCAAGACTTATCTGGCTTAGCGGTTCTACCGGATCTGATCCGAGCAGGAGTCCACTGTCTCAAAATCGAAGGTCGCCTCAAGTCCCCCGAATACGTAGCCAATGTCACCCGCGTCTACCGACAGGCGATCGATCGAGCCTGCCACCTCACCCCTGCTCACCCCTCATCGCCTACGCCGCCGCCCTCAGCCCTACGGACTACCACCCACGCTCCCGCAAACAGTCCTCAGTCCTCCGATCGCTACAACCTGGAAATGGCCTTCTCTCGCGGACTTTACACCGGATGGTTTCGCGGTATTAATAATCAGGAATTGGTTCATGCTCGCTTTGGCAAAAAGCGGGGAGTGTATTTAGGGGAAGTGAAGCGCGTTCAGAAGGAGCACATTACCATTCACCTGCAAGCTCCTGTGAAACCTGGAGATGGCGTGGTGTTTGACAACGGGCATCCAGAAGCGAAGGAGGAAGGCGGACGGATTTTTGCGGTAGACACACACGGAGCAGAGGCGGTTTTATCCTTTGGGCGCGGCAGTTTAAACCTGAAGCGGATTCACCCTGGCGATAAGGTTTGGAAGACCAGTGATCCAGAACTCGGTCGCCAATTGCGGCAAAGCTACGCTGGAGATACGCCTCACTTCCAGCAGTCCATTGATTTAGAAGTTTACGGGGAGCTGGATCAGCCACTTATGGTGATTGCCCGCGACCCACAGGGTCATGTGGTGCAGGTGGAGTCTGCCATGCCTCTGGTGGTTGCCCATAGTCAGCCATTGACTGTCGATCGCCTTTCCGATCAACTCAGTCGCCTGGGGAACACTCCTTTTCGCCTGGGAACCCTGTCTGCGCAGCTCAACGGCTCCCTGATGCTGCCTATCAGCGAACTCAACCGCCTCCGCCGCGAAGTCGTTAGCCAACTGGAAGCCCAACGGATTCAGCCCAAACGCTGGCAACTTTACCCCGATCGTACCCTCTCCGATCTGCTACCCACTTCCTCTGCTGCTCCGTCCAGCCCGGCTCAACTGATCGTCCTCGTCCGTACCCTGCCCCAGATCCAAGCCGCCCTCCAGGCTGGAATGCCTACCCTCTACTGCGAACTGGAAGATCCACGCCAGTATCAAGAAGCGGTGAGAGTGGTTAGAACATACCGACAGGGATCAAGCGTCCGGGAGCCGGCAGCCTCCCTGTCCTCTACTCTCCCGCCTCCTGAACTTTTCGTTGCCCCTCCCCGCATTACTAAACCTAATGAGAACTGGATCTTGCAACAGGTGCGATCGGCAGATGCAGACGGATATTTGATTCGTAATTACGATCAGTTGGAGTATTTTAGGAACGATCGCTGTATTGGGGATTTTTCGCTGAATGTGGCCAATCCCCTCACAGCAAGTTATTTTAAGCAGGAATTTAATCTGGAACGCTTAACGGTATCCTATGACCTCAACATCGATCAACTACAGGATTTTATGAAAACCTGTCCAGCGCATTGGTTTGAAGTCACAATTCACCAGCATATGCCCATGTTTCATATGGAGCATTGTGTCTTTTGTGCATTCCTGTCGGAAGGAACTGATTTTACCAACTGTGGTCGCCCCTGCGAAACCCATGAGGTAAAATTACGCGATCGCACGGGTACGGAACATATTCTCCAGGCAGATGCCGGATGCCGGAATACGGTTTTTAACGGTGTAGCTCAAACCGGAGCCGAATATGTTCACCGCTTAATGGAATTGGGTGTGAATCAGTTCAGGATTGAATTTGTCAACGAAACGCCTGAGCAGGTCACTCAAATTATTCGTCGATACCAACAATTGCTGCGATTTGAGATCAAGGGTTCTCAGCTTTGGCGAGCGTTGAAACTTCAGAATCAATTAGGGGTGACTCGTGGAGCAATGGTGGATTAAGCCAACCTTTAGGATGGTTTGCAAACGCCCCTAACCCTATCCGCTGCTTCTAAATGTTCTTATTGAAACCCAAACCGGATGATTGCCTCCAGGTATTCATCGAATGTCACCTGACCATCATTGTCTCGATCGATCAATTCCATCAACTTTTGCAGTTGCTCTGAATCAATGGGGAACTCTAGCTTTTCAGCAATATGTCTGGCTTCCTCAAACGACAGCAACCCGTTTCCATCGGTATCAAATTGCTTAAACTTTTTGAGCATTAAATAGTGAGGCTCTGCGGCGATCAGAAATTCCTCAAATTCAATCACACCATCCTGATCGGTATCTAGATATTTAAACTTTCTCAAGAAGTTTTCTTGCTCCCGATTCAGCAGGTAGCTCATGTACTCTTCTAACTCGATCTTGCCGTCATGATTGCGATCGATTTGAGCAAAGGCTTGCTTAATCTCCTCTAATTTCTGGGGAGAAAGTAGTTGCCTGGCTTCCTCTGGCACCTCAAACCCAAAATTCTCGCTCATGCTATAACTCTCGCCAACGTTTGTGTCGTTTGTCCCAAACGCTGAAGAGCACAGCCCCGAACCGTTCAGGATGTTCCTACCTTACCTCAAAAGTTCTGCTCGTTTTGTATCAGCTCGTTCTTATAAAACTGCCTCATCTCAAATCACTTGAATAAAAACCAGGCTGTGTCAGAAGCATTGCCAGGAGAAAATTACCTTTTACCCGAACCATAGCACTGGTTAAATAGCACTGGTCAATCAGTTCAAGTATCTGCGAATTGCCCGGTGCGATCGACCGAAGTAAGCCATATAGTTTAGAAGGGAAGAAAGCATTTTAGGAAAGAACGAATGGAATCATTGGGATTAGAAGCCAGCATTTTTGGAGCCGGAGTTGGAATTGGCTTGCTGATTGCCTTGTATAGCTGGGTCAATCAACGGGGAGCGCGATCGGCTCTGCGACAGGAAATTGAAGACCTGAAGAAGCACCTGCACCTACAGATGAGTATTAATTCTAAGGGCTACGAAGAGCTAAAACAGGAACTCGATCGGCTGAAAAAAGAAAATGAAAACTTGCGGGTCACTGTCGGCACTTTGTCCAGTAAACCTGGTCGGGCAGAGCTGAAAACCTTGTACACCTGGGACAAGGCGATTCGAGCCATGACGCTAAAATCCCCCATTTTTGCTCCTGCCTGGGAAATGTCACTGGCAGAAGCCCAGAAAGAAATGGAAGAAATGGATTCTGGGATGAAAGCCCTCGTGCGCAAGGTGTTTTCCATACTGCCAGAAGCGGGGCATCCCTCTGGCGAAGGAACGATCGCATCGGATAACTAGTAGGGGCGGTTCGCGACCGCCCCTACCCAACCCCCAACCGAACCATCCCTCCCGAACCAAAACCCGATCGGAACCGCCCCGACCCAAAACCCAACCGAACCGCCCCGACCCAAAACCCAACCGAACTATCCCTCCCGAACCAAAACCCGATCGGAACCGCCTCACTCTGGAAGACGATCCACCACCTGATAATCCTGAATGTTTGCCCAACCCAACACCAGCTTGAGGGTATTCAGGCAGGCTTCCCGTGCTTTAGCATCACGGGCTACCGATCGCTTCAACTCAATTTGTAAGACCCGCCGCCCTTGCTGATGATCAACCACCGTTCGTTGTACACCATCATGAAAACTGGCTGCCACTTCTACCGCAAAGGGATAGAGAACTCCCTGCTCGTCCACAATGCGTGTGTCACACTGTCCCATTAACCACAGGTAACCCTGTTCATCCAGATATCCGACCTCTCCTGTGCTGTACCAGGATACGCCATCAACTTGAAAGCTAGATGGAGAGGGGATTTTGGGCAAAGTGTCCGATCGCACCTCACCCTTGACTACAATTTTGCCAATGCTACGACTTGGTAAACATTGAGCTACAAAGGCTTGATTTGTTAAAGCAGAAACGAATGGGTCTGACCGCTCACGGATAATTTTCAAAGAAAGATCTGGGTTGGGATACCCAACCAATAGCCCTTTCCCTGCCGACATCGCAGCGATCTCAGTCATTTGGATTTGCCGATAGGTAACCTGGGCGATCGAATTCGGAGCAGTTAATCCATAAACGCTGATGACTTCCGCCTGGGGAGCGATCGTTTGCAGGCGATCGAGCAAACGCGGCACCATGGGTGCGCCATCGCTGGAAATGCGGCGAAAGCTCGATAATTTCAGGGCATGTTGCTCGCTGTAGGTGGCTAACTGCTCCAGAAAGACAGGGGCTGCGGTGAGGGTTTGGGGTTGGTATTGCTGGATTTGGCGAATGACCTTGGCGGGTTTCATGGTTCCAGAGGATTGCCCTGACCATCGATCGGCTGGCTTACCTAAAATCAAGCTGGTTATTCCGGAGGACAGGTTGGCGAGCACAGCAGTTGGCTGAGTCACCAGGTCGATTTCACGCTCAGTACTTGAGGGAGCAGGGCGCACTCCACCTGTCCAGCCTTGAATAGTCAAACGGTTTGTACCAGGCAATGGAAAGCCAATGGTGAACTGCATTGGAATCTGACGCAGAATGGGCGATCGAACCTTCAAAAAGTGCGTTTTCCAGGAGGTAATCAGGACATCGGCTGGAGGGAAGGTACAGTTGTGTTCTGAGGGGGAAAGGACAACCGCAGGATCAACCCAGTGGGGCGTTGCGCCAATTTTCAGCAAGCCGATGCACATGATCCAGTACTCGATCGATCGCTGGACGGATGTGGGCAACACGATCAAAACTGTTGCAGTTGTCCGAATCCCAAAGGCTTGAAATTGCGTTGCAAATTGTGTTGCGGCCATAGCCACCGCATCATTCAACTGCGCAAAGCTGATGGATTGGTGGCGACAGGCATCAATGATGGCAAGGCGATCGGACTGACTGGAGGCTTGAATCTGTAAACGCTCGACCATCTCAACAGGGTTGACCATCCACATACAGGGTTTGGGTTTAGGGATTTAGAGATTCAGGAGTGGGGAGTGGGGAGTAGTTAACATTTGCTACTTGATTAGCGATCTACGGTTTAATTCTCTACTCACCCTACTCCCATTCGCTCCCGATCGCCAAATTCGATCGTGTCATCCTCATCCTCATCCTCATCTTCAAAATCTGATTCTTGAATTGGCAGATTGGTATCGTTGATGATTGCACCCAAAAACTTGATATCGTCTGACTCAATGAATTCTTGAGTGGTTTCGTTGAGTAAGCCTTCTTCGGTAAAGCCAGGGCGCGTTACTAGGGCCAGTCCGTCAGTATAGGGTTCTAGCAGCAATGCATCGTTATAGCGGCTCAGGGTGGGGGTATCTAAAATGACCAGATCAAATCGGCTACGGGCATCTTCTAACAGTCGTCGCATTTCGCTCGATTCCAGAATAGCAGCAGCATGACGTTGAGATCCGGCACTGGGAACGATATAAAGATTTTCAATGGACGATAGGCGAATACACTCGCTCAAATTACCGTAGTAGCGCAGGGGTTCCATCCCGCTGGCAGGATTGGGAGACAGTCCCAAGGCGTGGGCATGGGAAGGCGATCGCAAGTCTGCTTCAATCAATAAGGTTCGTTTGCCAGCACGGGCAGAGGCAATGCTCAAGTTATAAGCGGTTGTGGTCTTCCCTTCGCCGATCGCCGTACTGGTGAGCAGGACTAACTTCAATGCCTTACCACCACCTGCCCGCCGCACGTTCCCCCGCAACCGCTCGTAGGGTTCAAGGTAGGAAGATCCAGCCTGTTCAATCATCGTCACTTCGTCTGGATCGTCTGCCCAGGGGAGCGAAGGGAGTAACCCCAAAATGGGAACGTCTTGCTGCCGCAGGGCAGACTGTACATCCTCTAGCGTATGGAAGGTAGAATCCAAAGACCCCAGCAGCATGACTAACCCACCGCTGACAAACACTCCAATGAATCCACCTACCAGCAAAATCACGACACTCGTTGGCCCAGTGGCAGGCTGCAACTCTGACTGCGGAGCCTGGGCTACCACCAAACTGCCTACCGTTTCTTCCTGGGCTAGCCGGACATCGGCTAATCGCGCTTGAATCTGGTCATAGAAGGTTCGTTTGAGGGCAACCTGCTGTTCTAATCGCTGCTGTTCTAGCTGTTTGTTGGGAATGCTGGAGTATTCCTGACGCAGTTGCTCTTCCGTTCGCATCAGGTTCGTGAGCTGTTGTTGCAGCATTTCTCGTTCGGTTTGCAGATTCACCAGGGTTCCAGCCAACTGTTGCCGGGCTGGATCAAGGCTGCTGGCTTGCCGAATTGCGCTACTGACTGAAAGAGGAGCTGCCTGCCCGCCACCAATGACCTCACTAACTCGCGCTTGCAGCAGTTGATTGAAGGTATCCAACTGGCTCTGTAATTCCACCATTGAAGGATGTTCAGGACGCAGGGTTTTGGACAAAAACTCTTGCTGCATCTCCGCCTGGTAAATTTGCGATCGCAAGTCCGCGATAATGGGATCGGCACTCAGGGCAGAGGAGGCATAGGCTTCATCAGGAGTCAGTCCTAACCGCGACTGGAGGCTGCGAAGTTGGGCATCAATTCCAGCCAGGGAGAGTCGGATTTCTCGCTGCTGCTGCTGACTGCCTGTAATCGCCCCCAACAAATTGCCGCTTTGCGCCGCCTGTAGAGCCGTTCCTTCCACTCGCACAAATTCTTCTAAATTACGCTCCGCTTCCCGGAGTTCCTGAGTCACGTTCGGCAGGAGTTGGTTTAAGTTATCCAAAATCCGATCGAGTTGCTGGGTGTTGAACTGACGGCTCTGTTCTACCATTCCATTCATCAAAGCTTCGACAACGGCCTTCGCTATTTCCTCATTGATATCAGGGAAAGCCACAGACACTCT
Source organism: Egbenema bharatensis FJBBOT/2019 (assembly GCF_048077055.1). Classification (NCBI taxonomy): domain Bacteria; kingdom Bacillati; phylum Cyanobacteriota; class Cyanophyceae; order Oculatellales; family Oculatellaceae; genus Egbenema; species Egbenema bharatensis. The sequence goes on from NZ_CP182236.1 coordinate 3,832,933, forward strand.
CAGAACGGGGGGAGCTGCTCCTGCGGGAGCTTCTGTTCCCTGATTGGTATTAACCCGTGCCAACTGCCGTAAGTCTCTGGGAGAAGCCTGAATTTGTTGTTTAGCAAGCTGATCTGAAGCAAATTCTAATACGGCTCCCGACAGCAGGGATTCTTTCGTCACTGCCTGTGCCTGTTGTTGAATTGCCGCTCCTGTTGCTGAGAAAGTTTCGGGGGGAGTACTGTAGGCTAAAATCCCTTGGGCAACATAGGTGTCTTCTGGGGGCGGTTGTAGGGCTGCTACAACTCCCGATAGTCCAGTAATCACAAGAAAGCTGGCAATACCCGCCCACTTATGGCGATCGAGGGCAATCAGGTATCGCTTGAGGAGGGGAGGAGTCATGGGGGAAGGAAAAGGGTTACTAATCTGAAAGTTACCCGGTTTGATGGGGTTTCTATCAAGGATGAAGGGATTTTTTGGGGAGTGAGGAGTGAGGAGTAAGGAGAGGGGAGTGAGGAGTGAGGAGTGAGGAGAGGGGAAGTCGGGAGTGAGGAGTGAGGAGTGAGGAGTGAGGAGAGGGGAAGTCGGGAGTGGAGAGGGGGGAAGGGGGAAGGGGGAGATTAGTCGTCGGAACTGCCGCCGGGGCGGAAGAGATTATCTGCGCTGGTGGCGAGGGAATCGAAGAAGAGCAGGAAGCCTAACACATCTCGGAAGGGTTGGGTGAAGGTGTTGAGGGCGTAGGTGATTCGAGCAATTAGATTTCGTCCGACAATAATCACATCATTGTGTTCCAGCATAGGATCCTGGGAAAAATCACCTCGCAGGGCATTCCGTCCATTAATTTCCTGCGTAACAGCCCGTCCCTGCTCCACATCAAATCGGATCAGGGCAATTTTTCTTAAGTCGGCGGAGTCTAAGCTGGGGGAAATGGTGGTTAGGGCATCGACAAAGCTGCTGCCATTGGGTAAGGTCAGATTCCCAATTACGCCGCCTCTGGTTCCGGCGTAGTTCACTACTCGGATGTTGATCTGCTGTTGAGCCAGAGTCGATCGTGCGATTAAAGCCCGGTCATAATCCTGGCGATCGGCTTCTGTCAGAGTGGGCACAACAATAATATCGCCATCCGTGAGCTGAATGTCTGGAACTGTTGCTGCATCCCGCAGGGGAGAAAACAGGTCAAACTCCTGCTCCAGGGTTTCTCCATTGGCAAAGGATCGGCGAATTCGCACGGTTCGTAAATCAGCCAATCCCGTAGTGCCTCCCGCTGAAACCAGGGCAGTCGAAAGTTGGGGAGCTTGTAGGGGATACAGTCCTGGACGCACCACCTCACCCAGGATTGTCACCTGTACTGGACGTTGGGCAATCAGAATCACATCTACCTGAGGGTCAATCACAAAGCGATCGAGGGCGACGCGAATCTGCTCCCGTGCTTGCTCCACAGTCAATCCTTCTAACGGTAAAGCACCCACCAGCGGCACAATCACATTCCCCTGCAAGTCCAGCGTTCCCTGAAACGACAGGTCGGCAAACCGCAGCACATTGACAAAAATCGAGTCACCCGGCCCCAGTCGATATGCCTCAAACTCCTGCCCATTGGGTATGAACGGTTGCTCAAACTCTTCCTGCCCTGGAAACTCTCCCCGCTCAATCAATCGTCGTCGGGCATCTTCTAACACCCTCTGGCTGGGAGGCACTGAGGAATCAACCGCAGTTTGTCCCATCGCTGATGAGCTAAACAATCCTGCCTGAGCGAACCATAGTAACAGGGTTACTGGCAGAATCGTCCAGGCGGTATAGAAACCTGCCAGGGAAAGGGCGATCGGCGATCGGTGGGAGGTAGGCATGGGGAGTGGGGAGTGGGGGGTGAAAAGATTTAGTTCATCCTTATCAACGAAGGATCAGGGCTTAAATGACCTGTGCAACGTTTTACTTCGCTGACTGGGCGGGCAAGATGCCCACCCCACAAGAAGTTCAAGTGATTGAATTTGCATTCCTAAGGGAGCTGCGATCGAATGGCATCCCGCTCTTTGAAGTCAGGACGTACAGCAGTGTGCCCCTACCGGATTCGTTATTTTTCCGTATGCTCCTCACCCCCCACTCCTCACTCCTCACCCCCCACTCCTCACTCCTCAGTCCTCACTCCTAAAACCTCCTCCATCAAAGCCGTCTGCACTAACTGTCCTAACTCTTGCGCTTGCGATCGCACGGTTTCAATATCGCCGAGGGGTTTGATGGGAATCAGGAGACTGACGGCAATCCAGGCAGTGCGGGTGCGGTGGAAAAGCTGCGAGCGTTGATCGACCCAAAACCATCGAGCTGGAGCCGGATGCCCCCCATTCGCCCAGGCGTACCACTGGAGGACAGCGTAGGTGCGCTGTTGATTCCAGCCGCGTAGAAAACGGGTGTTGATAGGGATGGGTTGTTGGGTGAATGGATCGGGAACCGTGAACTGGAGCGATCGATTGGAATCTGCGGTCCACTGCTGTACCCCGTTAATGTCCATCCAGTCTACCTGGGGCATATCTCGATGCCAGGTTTGCGGACGTAGCAATAACCAAACGGTGTTTTGGGAGGTGGGTTCACTGGTTGAAGTCGGAACGATGCCCTGGATTGACCATTTACGTCCGCCGATTTCCCCCGTTTGTTGGGTCACGGTCTGCCACCCTGGTAGGGACAAGCCCTGTTGTTGAAGCAATCGCAACTCCTGAATATTGGACAGTTCCCGTTCAGCATTCCACGTCCATTGTCCTGTCCGATAATTCGGGAGGCTCAGAAATACGACGATTGCCAGCACAAATATAACGAGCAGGAACTTGTGGAGGAGAATACGTTTAGGCGACTCGGTTGGGGAAAGCATGGCGATGGATGAGGAAATGAAGCAATAAGGGTTCAACTTGCATTGATGACCTGTACCTACGTCATAATTTCTCGCGGCACTCCCTCCAGGGCTTCAGTTTCGGTTTCAAAGATCTCGAAGACCGAATCCATCATTGTGACTTCAAAGACCAGTCTGGCCTCTGGATGCACATTACAAATGCGGAAGCTCCCGTTTACCTTATCTGCATCCCGCATTCCTGCCACTAGCGAGGTTAAGCCAGAGCTATCAATAAAGTTCACATGGCTCAGGTTAACGACGATATGGGAACTAATTTTGGAAATGCACTCCTGCAACTTGAGGCGAAATTGCCATGCGGTTGTGATGTCTAGCCGTCCTGTAGGAGTAAGAACGATGACCGTTTTACCATCCTGAGTGTTGTGCGTTGTCAGATCCATGTGGACTGCTATCCTCCCCTAGGACTTATCAGAATGAATACACCAATAAAAGCAGTCAAACCACGAGATAACTGCTTATCTGTTGCATTGATAGGGTTCCCAGAAAGAAGGCAGATCGTTACAGGCAGGATAAAAAGGTCAGCCTGAATCTTGATGTTCTTGAAGTGATTGCAGAGCGGAGGGGTTTTCTGGTTTAAAACGTTTGTAGGGACCTGGCAGTGCCAACTCCCTACTGCTGGGATCAGGATTGATTCCACTCACATATCTTGGGATTGTGGATCAAATAACTTGTGCAAATAACCTGTGCGATCGTTCTGCTTCATTAAATGGGCAGGCAAGACTTCGGCTTGAGCTCAGACGTTCGGCGAAGCTCAGTCGAGCCGTCGAAACGCTGCCCACCCCAAAAATATTGTCAGGTTATTAAATTCGCATTCCTTAGCGTCCATGAGGGGTGAATCAAGAGGCGATATCAAGCACCTCATCTGAACCCCGATGCACTGTTTTAACCCATTTCAACCGCTTCGGGCGGACTGCCATTCGGGCGGTTGTGCTGGCCATGACGGGAAGCCAATGGAACATATAAGCAGTTCCCAGTAAGGAATGTCCCAGGCGGTTGGTTGGCAACCTGGGAATCCTGCGATGCTGGTTGATTCCCAGGCTGGAAGGCTTAGACGATCGCAGTCCCATAAACATTCCCAGCAGCGAGAACAGGAACATCAGGCTGGTGAGGGGGGCAAATAGGGGCGGACAACTGCGGGAGATGGCCATCAAAAAGTCAGGGATGGATGCAGTCGGCAGGACATACTGAATCAGCCAGAAGAAAAACAGATCGGCCGTTTTTTGAGTTCCCATCCGGTTACGAAGGATCAACCGCCAGTAGTCCAGATATCGCTGATAGCCGCCTTCCGCCCAACGATTGCGCTGATGCCAAAGCCCGATCGCATTGGTTACACCCTCCTCCGCCACCGCAGGCAACATCAGGAAGTCAATATCCCAGTGATCCAGATGGAGCCGAATCGTCAGATCCAGATCATCCGTAATGGTTTCCTCATTCCAGCCGCCACAGCTTTCCAGAGCCGCCCGCCGCACGAACTGACCATTGCCCCGCAGCTCTCCGACTCCACCCACGGCAATCCGCTGTCGTTGCAGGTGGCTGTCCATCGCCATTTCAGCAACCTGGGCCCGTGTCCAGAAATTCGTTCCTGCATTGGCAACCGCTTTCTGTACCTGAACCGCTCCGACTTCCTGACGCTGGAACAGGGGCATGACTCGCCGCAGCAGATCATTGGGAACCTGGGCATCCGCATCAAAGACCACAATGATGTCGCCTTTTGCCTGCGACCACACCTGGTTTAATGCCCCAGATTTGCCCCCAATCGCATTGGCTGGACGACGCACCACGTTGAGTTGCACGTATTCCTGCTGCAATCGCTCCAGAACCAGTGGAGTTCGATCGCTGCTGTTGTCATCAATCACCCACAGGTCATAGCGATCGGCTGGATAGTCGAGTTGGCACAGGTCTTTCACCAGGGAGGCGATTACAGCTTCTTCATTTTTGGCCGCTACCAGCAGAGAAACGTAAGGGTAATCCTCTGGGTTATCACTGTTTAGAGGCTCCGGAACCGGAATCGGGCGTGCGAGCAAAACCCGGAGAAAGTGAACCCCCATTAAAGTGGTCAACCCCAGGACAAACCAACTGCCCCAGGACACCAAATGCAGGGCGATCGTGCCACTCCAGATTGCAGTCAGGGCGATCGCAGCCTTCCGACGGCGACCCGGAAAGCCTCGACGATAGGGAATGACTTCATCGGGGTCAAGTTCTAGCTCTGCCTCTAAATCGGGCAAAGCCTCAGACAGAGAGCCAGATAGATCAGACAGGAGTGAGTTGATTGGCAGTTGTTCGTTGTAGGAATCGCTTTCGCGCCAGGAATTCTCCGGCATAGGTCATTTGATTGAGGAACCAGTACTTGTCAACACCCTTGAAGAAGCTGGGGATGAGGTAACACCACACCGTACAGCCTTCACACACAGGTAGCTTACCCTGCGATTGCCGATATTCTTCGACTTTCTCAGATTCGCGGTACAAATCGTACAGCTTTCCATTAATTGGAACGGCTGCCTGAGAAAAGTGATAACAGGGAAGCAATATCTCATCATGGGGCGAGATGGCGATGACGGCATCCACGGCTTTACAGCGAGGATTTTTCGTATCGTTCCCACCGGCTTCAATGAATGCGAGGGCAGCCCTATTGTAGCCAACATTGCGGTACTGTTTGGCGGTAGCTTCAATGGCAGCCGCAATTTCTGGGGTGGGGTTTTTCTTGCTGTTGTAGTGGCTATGGGCAGTGAAAGCAGGATTGAGCCACACCCGCGCTCCAACCTTTTGACCGAATTCTGCGACTTCACCAATGCGTTCGTAGTTCTGAGCTGTGACGGTGTGATTCAGAACGGGATACTCACCCAGCGATAAAGCTAGCTCAACGGATTCCACGAGGGTATCGAAGATTTGAGTTCCCCGCGAGTGATCATGGGTTTCCGCATCTGCTCCATCCAGGGAGAAATTCAGAAAATCGACTAGCCCTTGCAGCTCTTTAGCCCGTTTAGGATACAGAATCGTGTTGGTGGTGAGGCTGGTCATGAAGCCTTGCTGCTTTGCTTCTGCGTAAATCTGAACGACATCCTGACGCAGGAGAGGTTCACCGCCGGTAAAGTCGATGTACTTTACACCCAAACGCTTTAGATCCCGCAGGTTATGCTGAATCGTTTCAAAGCTGGCTTCCTGCTTAGGTTCCAACGCCCAAATGTCGCAGAAGTGGCAACGGGCATTGCACCGATAGGTTAGATAGTAGTTTGCAACTAGGGGCATCGCGTCTCCAACAGGTCTTCTTTAAAGAATTGTAAACAATTGGCTGAGATAGGTGAAGCTTAAGCGATCGATTCTGAAACTCTAAACTCGGAAGACTGGGACAAAAATCCCTGAGCTTGGTTGTGTCGGAGCTAACTGACAATAGACTGACGATAGATGGAGTTTGAATTAGTTTACCAATCTTCGGTTAACTTCATGGAACAGATTAAAAAAATGATGAACCAGGGTACTTCTCTATGGTTGGGCCGATGGAGTCTCGGACGGCAGGCGGACGGGCAAAGGTGGGGTTGGGGGAATGAGATAGGTTGGACTACTGCGAGATAACTCTTTCCAATATTTCGTCTATTCGTTCATCTTCTCTCGTTCGTCTTCTACTCATCCGTCTACAGATAGCCGATCGATCGCAGAAGCTTAATGTTCAGTTAACAGTTGATTGGTCTGATGATGCCATACTCATCATGAATATTTGAATCTCGTTGTTGCATTTTCTGTCTATCTGGGAATTCTATTTAGATTGACTTAAATAATAACGAAGCGACAATCACTCAGATTTCAGCGATCCTGATCAGTGGTCTACTGATTGTGTCTTATTCAAGGGATTGATCCACTCCAAATCCTCAATTCGATCGCAGAGAAATCAAGGCTTTATTGATTAAGAAAAGTAATTTTTTCGAGTGATCCAGGTTGACTAGATTAGACTGGATGGTCATAACGCGATTGAATCAAACCTGAGAAGTTTCTCTGCTTGTTTACAGATAAAAGCGTTGTTATGGCCATTCTTATTCACTATCTACACTGACACTCGAAGCACAATGCTATACACCATTGGAATATTGTTGAACTCGACATCAATGCTGCTTCCTTTCGTCCTGGCTCAACAAACGGCTCAACCCGAAATTACCGCAGCAGATATTCTCCTTTATATTGTTATCTATGTAGTTTTTGCTTTTCTCCTACAGCGGATCCTCACAAAGCTGAATTTTGCGAATCCCTGGTATGCCTGGATTCCATTTCTCAATGCCTATGCCATCTTTAAAGCGGGTGATGAACCGAACGCGGTGTTGTGGACAATTTTAAGCATCATTCCTTGTATCAACATCGTTGCTGTCATTATGCAAATCATCGCCTGGACTAGAATCTGCCGCAAACTCGGCAAGTCTCCCTGGTTGCTGTTACTGTGGCTCATTCCTCTATTGGGTGCGTTTGGTTTCCTGGGGTATCTTGCATACGGCTAATTAGGCACAATGCTGAAACTAAAGTATCGAAGAATCGTTTTTCTGATCCTGATTGCATTACTGGCAGGTGGATCAATGTCGGTGTATTCCCAATCGGAAGCCAATTTCTGGATAAAGACGATCGAACTGGTTGCTTTTCAACAAATAGCTACAGTGGTGATTTATTTAAGTTGCTTTGGATGGGATTTAATCCGCGATCGGAATGGGTAATAGGTGATGGGTAATAGGTGATGAATCATCAAAATTGTTTATTAGAGTAATAATGAATGGTGGGAACAATTTCCCTCTCTCCCAATTACCTATCCCAATTGCCGATTACCCATTACCCATTACCCATTACCTAAATCAACAATGTCCCGCATCATCAGCCAACGCACCCGTCCTTCCCGCTCTCCACCAGCTCGATCGCAACGATGGATCAATCTACTGTTGGTCATGGCTCCGATCGTCGGGAGTTTTGTTTATAACCAGGGAATACGGCTGCCGTTTTTGGATGGTTGCCCGTTAATGCGCGCCATCGGCATTCCCTGTCCAGCCTGGGGACTGACGCGATCGTTTATGGCGGTTGCCAGGGGAGAGTTTACCCAAGCCTTTGCTTACCATTGGTTTGGGCCAATTTTGTTTGGTGGGTTTGCCTTAGCCTGCCTGCATTTTTTGCTGGAACTGCTTCAGCAACGGCGGATCAGAGCGTTTTATGTTCCCCTGGTACGGAATCCAAAGCTACAAATCTCGGCATTTTTGTTATTGATGATTTATCACGGATTTCGGCTCCACCACCTTGCTCATTCTGGAGAGCTTTATACCTGGTTTATGCAATCTCCGATCGGTCAGTGGTGGTACTGAATCGGACTGATGACTCGGTGGGAACCATGCAATTGGGGTTCTTCCATGTCTCTGGCAACCTGTAGCTGCGGGGCGAGGAACTGGCTGCTGACCTGCTTCAGCGTATCCAAAAAAGCATAGACCGCAGGTGGGTAAAGGGCTTCTGCAACGATCGCCGCTCGAATTACCCGCACGAGGGGATCCGGCAGGGAATGAACTTGAATATTGGACGGTAGGGGTTCAGCCGCAAGTCGAGCCATGATCGTTGCCCCCAGCCCCTGCATCACCATGTTGACGATCGTCGAGTCTTCCTGAATTTCGTAGGCAGCCTTAATCGGTCGTTTTGCCTGCTTCAAAATGCCCCGAATCAAGATAGAGCAATAATCCGATTGGGGCGGCATGATCAGGGGGTAAGTTTCCAGATAGTCCCAGGTCAGTTGATTGTCGGGAACCTTTGCATTGGGCGGCAGCAGCACCACATACTCATCGCGCATCAATTCCCAGGTCTGAAAATCAGTGGGTGGCGGCAGGCAAATCAAGCCAATATCGGCTCGTCCCTCCCGAACGCACTGCTCCACCTGATCATCCCCTCGATGTTCAATCAACGTCACATCAATACTGGGAAACCGCTGGCGGAATTGGGCAATCACGATCGGCAACAAATGAGTCGCCGCACTGCGAAAAGACACGACTCGCACGTGCCCCGTCTGCAACCCATTCGACAATTTTGCCTCCTTACCCATCACCTCGATCAGGTTCAAAATTTCCTGGGCATGGCTAACAATCTGCTCTCCGATCGGTGTGAGGGTTGCCCCGTGTCGTCCCCGCGACAAAAGAACTACCCCCAACTCATTTTCCAACGTGGCGATCGAATGGCTCACCGCAGATTGAGAGATGTCCAGATGTAATGCAGCCTCACTGAAATTACCGTGTTTGGCAATGGCGAGGAGAGCACGAAGTTGGGAGAGTTTGATGGCTTCGAGGTTCATTGGGGAGTGAGGAGTCGGGAGTGGGGAGTGAGGAGTAGGGGCGATAACTCCTTTGGAGACGCTGCGCGAACGCGAATCGCCCGTACAGGAGTGGGGAGTCGGGAGTGGGGAGTCGGGGTTCTTATATTCAAGATCTCAAACATCCCACCGATCGCCTCTTTTGGAGGGGGTTTTGGGGACGCAACCGTCCTCCAATGGGGGTTTGGGGATTTCCCCCAAGGCTCGGTTCGCTAAACCTAGAACTGGGAGAGCTTAAAAATTCTAATACAAATACTACAAATAATACAAACACTACAAATACTAAAGCAGGACACCACAACTACGTCTCTTGTATCCCATGCAGTTTATCCTACGCATTCTCACCCCAACCCACAAGCCATCTCGATCGCCCCCCGATTACAATAGGGGCTAGTCTTTCATAAAGTTCAGCAATCAGACACCATGAGCCTTCGCCGTATTGTAGACCTCCTGAGAACCGGACAACCCGACGAATCCGTCACCATTCAAGGTTGGGTTCGCACGAAGCGAGAACTGAAGGAGTTTTCCTTTGTTGAAGTCAACGATGGTTCCTCAATGGCGGGACTTCAGGTGGTTTTGAACCAGGATTTGCCGGATTACGCAGAAGTGGTGAAACGGCTGAATACGGGAGCTTCGATCGAAGTGGCTGGTGTACTGGTTCCCTCTCCCGGTAAAGGACAGCGGATTGAACTTCAGGCAAATACAGTCAAAGTTTATGGAGAAGCCGACCCCGAAACCTATCCTCTCCAGAAAAGCGGCACTCCTTCGAGTTTCTCCGAACGATCGGCCATTTGCGATCGCGCACCAATACTCTGGGAGCGGTGTTCCGGGTTCGAAATGCTTGCGCCACAGCGATTCACAATTTCTTTCAGGAGCGGGGCTTTCTGTGGGTACATACGCCCGTAATTACGGCCAGCGACTGTGAAGGGGCAGGGGAACTATTTACCGTGACGACCCTGGATTTGAAGAAAGTGCCGTTGACCAGCGAAAAGGCGATCGATTTTAGTCAGGACTTTTTTGGTAAGCCCGCTTATTTGACGGTGAGTGGGCAACTGGAAGCCGAGATCATGGCCCTGGCTTTCACTAACGTCTACACCTTTGGCCCACTTTTCGAGCGGAAAACTCCAACACCTCCCGCCACCTGGCAGAGTTCTGGATGGTGGAACCGGAGATGGCTTTCTGCGACCTGGAGGGCAACATGGATCTGGCTGAGGCTTTCCTGAAGTACGTCTTTAGCTATGTCTTGAAGCACTGCCCGGAAGACATGGAGTTTTTCAACCAGCGGATTGATAAATCGGTACTGGCAACGGCGGACAATATTATTAATAACGAATTTGCCCGGCTCTCCTACACTGAGGCAGTTTCCCTGCTGGAAAAATCCGATCGCACCTTCGAGTTTCCCGTGTCCTGGGGGTTGGATCTGCAATCCGAGCATGAACGGTATCTGGCGGAAGAACACTTTAAAAAGCCCGTAATTGTCACCGATTATCCGGCGCAGATCAAAGCCTTCTATATGCGGATGAACGACGACGGCAAGACGGTACGGGCGATGGATATTCTGGCTCCTAAAATTGGCGAAATTGTCGGTGGTTCCCAACGGGAGGAGCGGTTGGATGCCCTGGAACGCCGAATTGACGAACTGGGAATGCCAAAGGATGAACTCTGGTGGTATTTAGACCTGCGGCGATTTGGGACAGTGCCCCATGCCGGGTTTGGGCTGGGCTTTGAACGGTTGGTGCAGTTTATGACCGGAATGACCAATATCCGTGATGTCATCCCCTTCCCTCGTGCTCCCCTCAGTGCCGATTTTTAGTCTTGATTACTATGGCTTCCCAATCTACCCTGCCATCCCCTCCACCGCATTCCTCGGCAACTTCTTTAGGCAATCCCCTCAGCGTTGCGCCGATGATGGATCGCACCGATCGCCATTTTCGTTACTTCATGCGGCAAATCACCCGTCGGACGTTGCTGTATACCGAAATGGTGACGAGCCAGGCGATTCTGCACGGCGATCGAGCACACCTGCTGGGTTTTTCCCTGGAGGAAAAACCCTTGTCCCTGCAAGTCGGAGGGGATGTGCCGGCGGATCTGGCACTGTGCGCTCAGGTGGCAGAGGACATGGGCTACGACGAAATTAATTTAAATGTGGGCTGTCCCAGTAGTCGAGTGCAGGATGGCAACTTTGGAGCCTGCTTAATGGCCCAGCCCGATCGAGTCGCAGCCTGTATCGAGGCGATGATCAAAGCGACGGCTCTGCCTGTGACGGTCAAGCACCGGATTGGGATTGATGACCTCGATCGCTACGAGGACATGGTAAATTTTGTCAAAATTGTCTCCGAGGCAGGCTGTCAGCGGTTTACGGTTCACGCTCGCAAGGCCTGGCTTCAGGGCCTCAGCCCCAAGGAAAATCGGGATGTGCCGCCCCTGCGCTATGGAGATGTGCATCGGCTCAAGCAAGAATTTCCCCACTTGTTCATTGAAATCAATGGGGGTTTGACTACCCTGGAACAGATGCAGGAACAACTGCAATTTGTAGATGCCGTGATGGTTGGGCGAGCTGCCTATGATCACCCCTACCTCTTTGCCAGCGTCGATCGCGCCCTATACGGTGAAGACACACCGATTCCCAGTCGCCATGCCGTTACAGAAGCGATGCTGCCCTATATCGACTTCTGGATTGCTAAAGGCTTGAAGCTGAACAAAATCAGCCGCCATATGCTGCAACTGTTTTCGGGACAGCCCGGAAGCCGGATCTGGAAGCGAATTTTGACGGAGCGATCGTGTCAGTTGGGGGCGGGTTCCGAGGTGATTCGAGAAGCCCTGGCTCAGGTGCCAGACTCTTTAGAATGAGAGGATGACACGGGATCAGGAAAATGCTTATCCAACAAGGACGGAACTTCGTGGGAGCGAATCCGGCTATAGCGAGTTTTATCGGGCATCACCAGGTTGGGGCCCGCCTTGCACTGCTTCATGCAGCCCGTGGGTTTGATCGTGACTTGATCCGTCAAACCGCGATCGTCAATTTCCGTACGTAGTGCCTCAACCAACGCTCGGCCGCCCCGCTTGCAGCAATCCGACTTCTGGCACACCATAATCGCCGCTTTCTTAGCAGACTTCTCCGACTTCTCTGACTTCTGAGGGGCGATCGGCTTCACCTCAGAACCCGTCACCCTGGAGAACTGTTCAGTTGAACCGAAGGGCAATCCATCCACCGATCGAATTTGATCTGCTTTGAACTTCGTCGTTCCCTTCTTCAGGCAAAACTCACAGTATCCCAACACCTGAATCTGGGTTCCGGGTTGCAGGGTGCGATAGAGGGTAGACCGCAAGTCCTTGGGAATTTTGATGCAGTATTCCCCTGCATTCGTCGAGAGCCGCAGATACTTCAGCTTGTAGCCATCTTTAGCCGCAAAGCCCAGGAAGCAGCCATCGAGTGCAAATTCTGAAACCTGTTTGTACTTACTCATGGGGGGATATGAGGGGTGTGAGGGTGAACGGTGCGAATAGGGTTTTTGACTAATGGAAGAGTTTTATTCAGATTAAGATAACTAGCCTTAAAAAAAGGATCCTCTTGAACCTGAGCGACCTGTAGTTCTTGATGGGTTAACCAACATCATTAATGAACATCGACCCAATGTCAGGACAATGCCCAGCACCGCTCCAGCCAGTTCGCAAGTTGTGAACGGGAAGCGGTAATGTGGCGAGCAACGCTCCATAGCTGGATTGCTGCGATCGGATAATCGACTTCAACTTGCAAACGGCCATCGCTCAAACAAGTACAGGAAATGTCCAATTCCTGTAGTCGATGATGAACCTGCCAACGATCGCAACGGTCGATCGCCACGATCTGAGCGACTGGAGTGGAAGAGGGTACAGAGCTGAAAGAGGGATAATCCATAGGAGGGGTTCAGTCACCAACTAATTGCAAAAGTTTCCTGTTAATTTTCTACGAGAATGTAAAAGTTAGCTGTGATACAGAGCTTTTATTTGAGGGGATTTCCGAATAGGAAAATCTTTACTCATTGATCAGAATTTATCAACTTGCTTTATATCATGTGCCACCAAATCTCTTGAAGACACTATTTAAGTAGATACATCAGCCAGAACTCTGATTTCGTTATTGAGAATGATGTTCAATAATTACTGTAATCTACTCTAAAGCATAGAGTACCCGTTTGCAAACTTTTTCCATTAAAGGGACGTATAGATTTTAGGGTGGCACATGAAGGGATAGGCAAGGAGCGATCGGGCTGTAGCGCAGGCAGCTTGCCGCCCTGTCAGGTTATCCCCCTTCCGCCTCCTACCTTTACACCTTTCGCCCTTCGCCTGCTCAAATTACTGAATTTGCTTGTGTTCTACGCCGAACCCGACCAGATCAATGACAGAAGGGGGAGACTGATCCGTAGGGCGTTCATAGGTCACGATTGTTCTGAGGCGCAAATCAGGCTTGACAAACCGCATCTGGTCAACGGCGATCGATCGGCTGTAGTAAGTGGTCATTTCCAGGGTTTGGCGCGTTGCCTGGTAGGTGAAGCGTCCAGCAATCGCTCCAGACTCAGAGTAGCCTCGATCGCGCAGATAAAACCCTTGAATGATGTCTCTTGTCGGTTCGCTGGGAACCTGGGCAGCAGCGGGCAGGGGCATCGGAGGCAGGGTTGATTCGATCGTGACGTAGATATCCGGGATAAACAGGGCATTTAACTGCATCGCCACTTCTTCTCCGGTTTCCGATCGAGTCTCGAAGGAGATGGCAAAGCCTGGAGTATTGAGCGGTTCCTGAAATACCTGCTCAAGGGCGATCGTAATCCCAGAAAAAGCACTGTTTGCTCCCGGTGAACCTGACAAAATGCGTTGTTTTTCAGCTAAATCCAGAGTAGTTGCTTGAAACTCAGTGTAAGAACGTTCAACTTCTCCTTTAAGAACAGAATGATAGGTTCTTTCGGTTTTCCATCGTCCGGCACAGGCTGTAAAAAAGTCTTGAAAGTTCAACATCTGTGAGGGTCAATTCCAATCTGAAAACGGTTCCCCTTTTTTAAGGGGGATAGGGGGGATCTAAACGCCCTCATTATAATTTCTTACGAAAGGCAAATGTTCACACAACAGAATATTTGTGGGGCGGGGCGGTTAGCAGCAAGGGATTTTCCGATTGCTCCTACTTTCAAGCGATCGCCCGCCCATGGTCTACAGAAAGTTTTTGCAACGAACACTTAAGGATAAATGAGCCACTGCTATTGAGGGCTTTACAAGCTTCGAGCATAGGGTCATTGTTCTAAAAGATGAATTGGTAAAAGGCTCTTTTGGATTTCCGTTTTTTCCTTGAAACCCTTGCCAGACAAGGTTTTTAGCGGTTTCGGATTTCATTTGACCAATAAAATTTCTTTTCTTTGCCTAAGTAGGAATTCTCCAAATATTGGTGTTTAAATTTGCATCAGAATGCTTCCATCCCACTCAGCTTAAACTTTCTTAAGATTGCCCGAATTGCGATCGCAGTGTTCCTTGAGCAATCGTAAGTTTTTGGTTTAAAAGTTAAATGATTCAGGAATAATCCGTCGATTAGATATTGTCTCTCTAATATGGGAAAGGATCTAAATAGAGAAGTAGAGCGTCAGATGGATTTACTCCAAGAACAAGTGTCGGTTTTGAACGTTAAAGTTGACGCACTGCAACAAACTGTTGAGGAGTTGAAAAGTCAAACTGCGGTCATGTTGTCCGAAGTTCGATCGGCCCATAGCGATCGAACTCCAAATTCGTCCGTCGTTCAGCCAGGCCGGCATTTTCTCCATCACCGTGCCTTTGAAGAAGAGATGGAACATAAGGATGTTCTGTCTGATTTTTCTTACCTGGAATCTGAGTCTCACAGCGGTGAGCGGACTCTCTCTCCAGAAGTTCAGATTCAGCGTCTAACAGCTCAATTAACTGCTGCGTACAATCGCATCGCCGCCTTAGAAGAGCAATTACTTTCTAAGCGGATTCACTAACTCAACTCGGTTCGCTCTCCCCCACTTTCACCTGTTCGTACACCTCTGCCAATGTTTCAATGGCTTGTAGCAGTTGTCCTGAGTTCCATCCCTGGTATAGGTTGGCCGCGATCGCACAGCCCCCAGCCCCTACACCTTCCTTAACATAACCCTGCTCATAGGCACGAAGTTGACGATAGCGAGAAGGAGCGAAACTCAACGGTGCGGCCATCAGTGGGGTTTTTAGCAATTTTGCTAATCCGATCGTGTCTCCGGTT
Source organism: Egbenema bharatensis FJBBOT/2019 (assembly GCF_048077055.1). Lineage (NCBI taxonomy): Bacteria > Bacillati > Cyanobacteriota > Cyanophyceae > Oculatellales > Oculatellaceae > Egbenema > Egbenema bharatensis. Next base: position 3,848,350 of record NZ_CP182236.1, read on the forward strand.
GGATCTTCTACAACCCAGCGTGTAGTGCCGACGACGATTTGCTCAGGGTTCCAGGGCAGATTGTGGCATTGCACCAGACGTTGAGCCAGGGCATAAACGGCCAACATTTGAGTTCCTCCTGCCAGCAAAACGCCACCCGAACGGCTGGCAGCGATCGCCATTCCGGCTACCACAATTTGCATTGGATCTCCAACGGCTGCTACCAGGTGAAGCGGAACGTGGGCGTAGGATGTCAGGTTGGGAACAATGGAGTGATGAGCGGTTTGAACTCCCGCGTCGATTGGCGATCGGCGATTCTGCCATTGATGGATATCCTGCTGGATCGCGTTCTTTAGCCCTGCCTGCACCACCTCCCACTTTTGCAGATGGTTGCATTTGGGATGACTACTATTGACCTTACCCGCTGCATCCCAACCTAGGCCTGTCAGCACCGCCAAAGCGGTTGTTGTCCCCCCCACTACGCATTCGGCAGGATGACGTATCCTCCAGCCGCTTTCTGTGCCAGTCGATCGCCCCACCGTAAACCCTGCTGAAATAAATGCTGGACAACGGACATATCCATTGCTTGACCAGAACGCAGGCACCGAGCTGGCATTCCACCCAGATCAACATGGGGAACGCTGGGAGGCTGAAGTAAACCGGCATTGAAAATGGCGATCGGAATTCTCTGTCCTGCCAATACTGCGCGACTGATGAACACGGGAGAAATGCCCGCATCTAACGGTGGGAGAGGATAGCGGGGCTGCGGAGTGGCTCCTTGATACAGATATTCCGCATCAGCCAGGGCCGTGTAGCGACGGTCTTCTGGTGTGGCTCCTGCCGCCGAAATTCCTGGAATTAATCCCGTCTCTGTAAAGCCCAAGACGCAGGCAAAGAGGGGGGCGCGTCCTCGATGCTGTTCTAACCAGGCCTGTCCCTGAACGATTTCTGTATAGACTCGAACCATTCGCTGTATGTAAAGTGCTTATTCTTCCTCTAACAACACTTTGACCCATTCTGGGGGTTCAGGAATGGAATTGCCCAGCCGATCGAGCAGGAGCCACGCCGCCAGGTGAACGGTGAAGATATAGACTACATCGCTCAACAGAATGGCTCCAACCGTGACAATCTGTACTGTTGCGAGGTTCGTTTGCCCCAGAACTTCTATGCCTAACCAGCCCCAATCGACCAGTCTACCCAGTCCCCATTGCAAGAAGTCAGTAATCCGGCTAGTGAGATAAGTCCACAGATCTTCTCCCAGAAAAATCGAGACGATCCAGATGCGAAAGAAAAATCCAAATGTGCTGAGTAAAGTCCCTGCCAAAATGGAGGGAAACCAGGGCGATCGACGGTTCCACATTGCACCCAACTGCACACCCAATAAGCCGTAGGGGATACAGAACAGCAGGCTCAGATAGGGGCCCATCAGTACCGAGAGCAGTAAGCCCGTCACCACAGCCGCCATCCACGAGGCTCGATTTCCCCATCGTAGGTAGACGAGGGCGATCGGCAGAGGAAACAGAATCCGCATCCAGGGGCCAATGTTGAGGTAATAGCTGACTAACCACAATAACCCCGTTGTGCTGGCTAAAAAGGCGGTCTCTACCATCACCAGGGCAGGTGTTCCTGTCCGTTTGCCTGGATTAGCGGGATGGGATGAATCAGTGGTTGGCTCCGGCATACTCAGGCTAGCCTCTACTGCCGCTAATTCTTCTGCCAGGTCTGCGCCACTCAGATCCTCTGCATTTTGACGAGGGCCAGATGCCGAGTTATTTGCGCCCGGATTTTTCCGATTGGGATCAGCTTGTCTGCCCTCGAACGAATCACTCATGCCAGATAGTACGTTTTATCGCTGATCTACTTTATCGCTATATTCAGGCGATCAACATCAACATTCGGGGATTCTAGAGGTTTACAGGTAGGCAAGATGCCTGCGCTAAGGATCGTGGATTAAATAACCTGTGCAGTGATTCTGCCTCATTGACTGGGCGGGCAAGACTTCGGCTTGAGCTCAGACGTTCGGCGAAGCTCAGTCGAGCCGTCGAAACGCTGCCCACCCCACAAGAATTCTAGATTATTAAATTCGCATTCCTAAGGGAATTTTAGATCTGGGCGCGTTGGACGATGCCAATAAAGCAATCTTCCAGGGTAAAGGGGACGGGACGGAGGGACTGAAGTTCTAATCGATCGCCATTGGGCTGGGTATAGGACTGGAATAGGCGTTTGATTTTGGGAATGTCGTTGTCTGGATCGTCTACGACCACATGGAGCCGATCGCCAAAAATGGAAACGCGCCAGGGTGACATCTGGGTTTTGAGGAGATCGGATGCCGCTTGAGGAGAATTGATCCCCATCTCAAGCAATTGCCCAGGCTGTTCGGCTTTGATTTGACTGGGGGAACCCTGGGCCACCACCTCGCCAGCCACCATAAAGCCCAGACAATTACAGTGTTCTGCCTCCTCCAGGTAGTGGGTCGTCACCAAAACCGCCGTTCCCTGACGGGCGAAGGCTTCAATCAACCGCCAAAACTGCCGTCGTGCCAGCGGATCCACCCCAGAAGTGGGTTCATCCAGAAACAAAATTTCGGGTTCATGCATCACCGATGCCCCAAACGCGACCCGCTGCTTCCAGCCCCCCGGCAATTTTCCCGTCAGTAGATTCTCTTGATCGGTCAATCCACAGGTGGCCAACACCCATTCAATCTTCTGTCGTCGCTGCGATCGAGGTACACCATACACCCCGCAGTAAAACTCCAGATTTTGCCGTACCGACAGGTCATCATACAGGGTAAACTTCTGGCTCATGTAACCAATCCGCTGGCGCAGGGCAGGGTCGCGCAAATCCTGCGATCGTCCAGCCAGGACAATCTCACCCCCACTCGGTTCTAGCAAACCACAGAGCATCTTAATTGTGGTCGTTTTCCCAGCTCCATTGGCCCCCAGCAATCCATAAATTTCGCCATAGTTTATGTTCAAGGTGACGTTGCTAACTGCTTTGAAGGAGCCGAAGGTTTTGTAGAGCTGGCGGGTTTGGATGGCGGGAGGGAGGGAGTAGGGGCGATTTGCAAATCGCCCGTACAAGGGTGAGGAGTGGGGGAAGGGGAGGAAGGGGGGTTCAGCTCCTTGTTGGCGGAGATGGGTGACAAACACATTTTCCAACGTCGCCTCTGCCCGTTGTAATTCTTTGAGATCCAGGTGATGCGCCTGAAACCGATCGCGGACTTCGGCCTCCCCCGCTTCACAGGACGACACCAAAATATCCAGCCGATCGCCAAAGCTCTGCACATCCACAATGCTGGAGCGATCGGAACTGGTGCGATTAGAACTGGTGCGATTAGAACTGGTGCGATTAGAACTGGTGCGATTAGAACTGGTGCGATCGAAATCAGCCGTCTGACCACCCGAACTCCCACGCCCCCCGCCTACCATCGGCACATCCACCCCCACCTTCTGACTCCCGCCTCCTGACTCCCGTACGGGCGATTCGCGTTCGCGCAGCGTCTCCAAAGGAGTTATCGCCCCTACTCCTCTCTCCTCTCTCCTCCCTCCACTCTTTCCTCCCTCCTCTCTCCTCCCTTCCACCAACACCCTCTCCGCCTCCGCCAGCCGATCGGTTCTCACCTCCAAACGCTGTAATCCCAGATTTCGCCGCAGTTCGGGTAATGTGCCCGTTTGTTGAATCTCTCCTTCATACATCAGGGCAATCCGGTTACAGCGTTCTGCTTCATCCAGGTAGGGGGTGGCAACGACGATCGTGACTCCCTGATGGGCTAGAGTCGCCAAAATATCCCAAAATTCTCGTCGGGAAACGGGATCAACGCCGGTCGTCGGTTCATCCAGCAACAGCACCTCTGGTTCAGCAATCAGGGCACAGCAGAGGGCCAGCTTTTGCTTCATCCCACCCGAAAGCTGCCCCGCCAACCGCTCGCCAAACGGATCCAGATTCATCAGCTTCAGGTATCGATCGCGCCGTTCAGCCAGGCGGTGGAGTGGAACCTGCCGCAATCCCGCACTATAGCGGATATTTTCATCAATGCTTAAGTCCAGATACAGAGAAAATTGCTGAGACAAATAACCAATTCCCAACCGGGCATCCCTCGGTCGTCGTCCCAAAACCGTAATTTTCCCGTCACTGGACTCCATCACCCCCGCCAAAATTTGAAACGTCGTTGTTTTTCCCGCCCCATCTGGGCCAATCAAGCCAAAAATTTCGCCCCGCTGCACTTCAAAGCGAATCCCCCGAACCGCCGAAACCTTACCATAGCGTTTGTGAAGATTCTCAACCTGAACGATCGCCAACTCCCTCTTCCCTCCTGACTCCTGTACGGGCGATTCACAAATCTCCCACTCCCCACTCCTCACTCCTGTACGGGCGATTCACAAATCGCCCCTACTCCCCACTCCCCACTCCTGTAGGGGCGATTCGCGTTCGCGCAGCGTCTCCAAAGGAGTTATCGCCCCTACTCCTCACTCCTCACTCCTCACTCCTCACTCCTCACTCCCCAAAACAATCTCCCCATCCGCAGGCATCCCCGGTTTCGCAAACCCGGCTGGATTCTCGATCGCCAGCCGCACGCCAAACACCTGCTGTACCCGATCTTCCCGGAAGTAGATATTCTCAGGGGTAAAGGAAGCCTCAGCATCGATCGCGGTAACGCTGGCGGCAAGGGGGCGATCGGGGTCAGAATCGAGATAAACCCTGGCAGCCTGACCCACCCGAACTCTGCCGATCTCTCCGGCGGGAATGAAGCCTCGCAGGTAAACGGTATCCAGATCTAAGACGGACAGTAATGTTCTCCCTGGACTGACGACCACGCCTGGCTCAACCGTTCGTACCGTCACCACTCCAGCGATCGGGCTGGTAATGGTCAGATTATTGAATTGGGACTGGATGCGCTGGCGATCGGCTGCGGCATTGGAGACTTCAGCCTGGGCGGCCGCCAGTTGGGTCTGGGCTTGCTCTCGCTGGGTGTTGAGGCGATCGAGCTGGGTCAGGGTAATGTCGGGGTTGAGGCGGGTGGTTTGGGATTGGGTCAAAATCCCTGTGGCAGCCGTGACGCGACGTTGGGCAGCTTCTACTGTGGCAATCCGGCTGGTGAGTAAAGCCTGGGCGGTTTGCAGGGTGGCTTCAGCCTGGTCTAACTGCTGCTGTGCGATGGCTCCATCCTGAACCAGTTGGGCAAAGCGATCGCGTTCCACCTGAGCCAGATTCAATTGAGCTTCCGCTTCAGTCACCTGGGCTTCCGCCTGACGGAGTTGGGCTTCGGCGGCGGCAACTTCTGCTTCTGCCTGGGCAACCCGACCACTGGTGTCTCCTTCCGACTGCTGGAGGCGAAATTGGGTTTCTGCAATCTGACTTTCTACCACGGAAAGTTGTAGACGGGCATTTTCAGCTTGCTGACGGGCGGCCTGAAGTCGGGCTTCCGCACCATCTACCTGGGCTTGAATTTCTGCATCATCCAGCCGCGCCAAAATTTGTCCCACCTGAACCGATGCCCCTTCCCGGACGGTGACTTCTTCGATTCGTCCCGCCACTTTAGTTCCAATCTCGGTTTCATAGCCTTCAATGCGACCGCTCAACATTAATTCAGTCGCCGGAGAGCGGGGGGATAGTTGCCAGATCGCTAACCCACCGGCAATCAGCACGATTCCAGGAATCAGGAGCAACGCTTTTCGAGGCATTCGTCCTCGCTTGAAGGATCCCCTGGGTTGAGCTTGAGGTTCAGAGACAGACTGCGCCATATGGTTTCCCCTGACTGCGCGCTTGAGTAGAGAACTGATATCAGCTATGCCACGAGTCATCAAAATGTCACCAGTAATCAAACTAGACCGTCTAGTATGATTTGTATAATTATCCTAGATCGAAGTACTCCCTTCGATCAAGCTCCACTGGTAATTGTTTACAGGAACGACAAGGTGAAGACATCCAGCCAAGCAGCATCCAGCCAAGAAATATCCAGCCAAGAACCCATCGCTCATCCCTCGAACGCCAAGCGAGAGCAAATTTTGCAGGGGGCAATGCAGGTGTTCCTGGAACAGGGCTATGCCAACACCAGCATGGATCGGGTGGCAGCGGCGGCGGGGGTATCCAAGCAAACGATCTACAGCCACTTTCAAGATAAAGAAGGTTTATTCACGGCTCTGATTCAGCGGGTAACGATCGAGCGAATTCAGCCAGAGTTGAGGGCTGATGTGTTGCAGGGTGAACCAGAAGTCGTGCTGCGGCGGTTGGCAAATGTGTATTTTGACCAATTAACCAGTGCCGAATATCTGGCTCTGATTCGGGTGGTGATTGCAGAGTCGAATCGGTTTCCTGAGTTAGCCCAACTCTATACACGAACTGTGATTCAACGCGGACGACAAATTCTCAGCGATTTCTTTCGATCGCATCCTGAGCTGGAAATTGCCGATCCAGAGGCAACGGCCCACATCTTTTTTGGATCCTTAGTTTCGTTTTTAATCTCGCAGGAAATTTTGTATGGTAAGCAAATTATGCCGCTGGCTCCCGAACAGTTGATTGATACCCTGGTGCCGATGGTGTTGAATCGTGGGTCACACTATTAAATAGTGGCAACCAGTCAAGAAATAGTGACAACCAGTCAAGTCAGCCGCGAGGAGCAACCCGACGATGACACGCCCCCCAATTTTGCAACCCGGACAGAGCTACACCTTTCGCTAATATAATGATGACCTGGCGCGAGGCTTTACCCAACTGGGGGCAGAGTTAGTTGCTTTGGATCAGTGGTCAAACACAGAGCAATCGATCCTCTATGGAGCCGTCACTACGGGTGATATCTGGAAGTTTGGACAACTTCACCGCTCCGAAAAACGCATTGTCCAGGATCTCAACCTCTACCGAGTCCCCGCTGACTTCGAGGATCTGATGCGAATTCTGGTGGCGATCCTGGCATAACTTCCAGAGGAATGCCGAAAAATAACGATCCCGTGGGGCAAACTGCTGTACGCTCTTACAATCGTTCCTGACTCCCGACTCCCGACTCCCGACTCCCGACTCCCGACTCCTGATTCCCCAGACAATTTCCGCTGAGGAGATGATTACCTCCCCGATCGCCATCCACATCCAGCCGTCGCAACCGGAGCCGATTTTCCTCCAATAGTCTGCGGTTTGCCGCTAGCAGATCGGCAATTAGCCCAAACATCCAGAGTTGAAAGCCGATCAGCACTAAGACTGCGGCCAGGATCAGGCTGGGGCCCGCGATCGCAGGGGATCGACGAACCAGAAGAGGAACAGCCACCGGACTCCCAGCAAGGTGCCCAGGAAGAAGGGAATGCTGCCCAACAGTGCGAAGAACCGCAACGGCTTATACAGCATGAAAATCCGCAGAATCGTGAAGGCGGACTTGAAAACATAGGAAGGAATGCTTTTAACCAGGCGCGATCGGCGGAGGTTTGGGTTAGTGCGAATGGGAACGGAAACCACCGTCATGCCCTTTTGCCCTGCCTGGATAATCGTTTCCAGGGTGTAGGTGTAATTGTTGAAGACGTTCAACTGCATGGCCGCTTCCCGACTGAAGGCCCGAAAGCCGCTGGGTGCATCAGGAATATTGGTATTACTGGCCAGCCGTACCATCGAGCTACCAAAGTTTTGCAAGACTTTCTTCAGGGTAGAAAAATGGCGCGTTTTCCAGATGGGCCTGGCTCCCACCACCATTTCTGCCTGCCCTAGCAAAATTGGTTGGATCAGGGTTGGAATATCGGCGGCGCAGTACTGATTATCCGCATCAGTGTTAACAATAATATCGGCTCCGGCCTTGAGGCTGGCCTCTAACCCGGCCATGAACCCTTTGGCCAACCCCTGATTCGTCGCAAAGTGGACAATGTGATCGACCCCATACGCCTTGGCCACTTCAACCGTTCGATCGCGGCTGCCATCGTTAATGATCAACCATTCCACCTGATCTATACCAGGAAGATGCCGAGGTAATTCGGAAAGGGTCATCCCCAGAGTGTTTTCCTCGTTATAGCAAGGGATTTGGATAATCAGTTTTGTCATAGTGACACAATGGTGCGTAAGGGCAGAGCATAAGCCAGATTTTTACCACAAAGTTGCCCTAGATCCAAGCCCACATTATCCTGAATCTGCCCTGGAGTGACTGAAAAAGACATTATCTGGGCTAAGGCTTCAGACTATCTACGTCGTTAGAATCCAGGGAATTGCCCCCTGTATGGTTTTTGGTTCTGTGACAAACGTTCCTCTGAGTACGATCGGGCTAAATCAGCAGATCTATCAACAGCTCAAGCTGTCGTTAGGTTTAAATTTGCGTCGCCAAATTTTTATTGCTGTTTGTGATGATCTGAACTTGCGCGATCGACTGGCGGTACAACTGCAAAACGAAATTGGTCAGTCGGCAAACCATTCCCCAGGTCAATCCTACCCTCGCCTGGTGAGTCTCCAACTCAGTTTGGATGACCCGAACCCATTGATGCAAATTGCTCAGTGGTTGACTCAATTTCCGCCTCCCTATGCTGAAGGGCAACGGCTGCCCATGCCTGCGTTTCAAATTGTGGGCGTAGAGCATCTCACCCGGCAATCTCCAGCCGTTCAACGACTGTTCTTTACCCATTTACAAACGATCGAGCGGAATCTGCCCCTTCTGGATTTCAGCTTGCTGATCTGGATGACGCAGCCCTGGTTCCACGCAATCTCTCACTCGGCTCCAGAGTTTTGGCGATGCCGAACGGGAGTTTTTGAGTTTGCAGGTGATCCAACTCCAGCGATCGTCACCCTGCCGGAACGGTTTCAAACGAAGATATCTAGCAATGGGTCTGGAAATAGTTCTGGAAATGGGTCTGGAAAGGACTTTGAAAACAGACCTGAAAACGGCGTAACCCAAAAGGGTACATCGGGAGATGCAGCTCATCGACGCTTTTCAGAACAGCCTCAGGCAGGGGGGAATGGCACCAGTTCAGTCCAGAAGGGAGAAGCAGATCTTTCATTCCATGAGCTGCATGAACTGACTGAGCAGGCGATCGATCTTTCCCTGGCTGACTTGCTGCTGGAAGACTCTGCCCTGGAAGACTCTGCCCAGACCGACTTCACACTGACTGACTCCACGCTGACCCCCTTCACACTGACTGATTTCATACCCATTGATTCTGCAACGACGGATTCTAGACTCGCTGACTTTACCTTTGCCGAGCCCGCCTCTGCCCCCGTTGATCCATCCCTTGAACCAACATTAGATCCAGCCACAGAAGCTCTGATTGATGAGAATCCCTGGATGCTGCTGGAGGATGAATTGGAGCAGCTTTATGAACCAGAGCAGCCCTCGATCGCGGCAAATTCAGCTTTAACTTCAGCCGGTTCGCTGGTAGATCATCGCGCAGATGAATTAGAGGATGAACGACAGACTGAGGATGGAAAGGCGAGGGAGTTCCAGGCTGAGGATCGAGCAGCTTTCAATCAGGCTCAGCAGGAAAGTCTGATCCATGCCTCCGAAGCAGCGGTGCCGATCGCCCCGATCGCCATCCATCTCCCCGATGCGCTCTCCCATCAGCCTCAGATTCAGCTCCTCCTGCAACAGATTGAACGCCTGCATGAACAGCAGGCCGCTGCTCCAGTTTTGGGTGAAGCCTATCGTGCGCTGGGCAACTTTTTCCGCGATCGAATTGAGCAAGGAGAAGCCACACCGCAGAATTTAATCGTTGCGATTCAGGTGTATGAACAAACCCTGCTGCTCTTGCCTGAGCCTTCGCCACTCTGCGTCGATGTGCTGAATGATCTGGGGAATTTGTACTGGATGCTGTCGCGCACTTTGCCTGGTTCTACCGAAGCATTGGCTTGTCTGCAACAGGGTGTTCAGTCCTACCAGAAAGCTTTAACACGCATTGACCCGGCCAACAAGGCGCAGACTTACCCGATGGTGCAAAACAATCTGGGGGCAGCCTATGCCGATCTGGCCCGGTATCAAGAGCCAGTGGACAACCTGGAGCGATCGGTGCAGTCCTATCAGCAGGCTTTACGCTATCGCAAACCCGAAACTGATCCGTCGCGCTATGCTTCCACCCAAAATAACCTGGGAACAACCTACTGGAATCTGGCTCAACACAAAGAGCCTACAACTAATCTCAAACAGGCGATCGTGGCTTACTCAGAAGCTTTGCGCTACTACAGCCCCGATCAGGAGCCGATGAACTATGCCATGATTCAAAACAACCTGGGAACCGCTTACTGGAATATGTCCCAGCATGAGCGACCCCAGAATTGGTTGAAGCTGGCTGTTGCTGCCTATACCGCTGCCCTTCAATACCGCACGATGGCCACAGCTCCCTCTGCCTATGCGGCTACGCAAAACAATCTGGGAACCGCTTACTGGCATATTGCGAACCAAACGGAAGACCTGGCGGAGTTAAATGAGTGTTTGTCCCAGGCGATCGTAGCCTACGAAGCCGCTTTACAGGCAGCCGAAACGCTCCAACAGCAACAGCCTGATGTACCGCTGGTTTTGAACTTCGATCGGTTTGCCACGCACAATAACCTGGGAATTGCCCACTATCAGGTAGCTACCGAGTCAGTCGATGCCCTGGATACGACTGCTCAGGCTCAGCACCTCCAGGCAGCCCTCTACCATCATGTTCAGGCGGAGCAAGGTTGGCAGGGTAGGGAGAATCTACGACAGACCGCCGTGAGTTGCATTATTCAAACCGTGCGAACGACGTATCATCTGTTGGGAATGGCTGGACAGAATGAGGCATTGTCAGGTATCCCAGGGCACTTGCTATCGGAAGTCTTACCGAAACTATAAAGGCATGACCGGCTGATTGCGATCGGTTCTTAATCTACGCCCAACACTTCTCTACTCTTCCTGAGTTGCTGATAAAGTTGATGAATTTGCTCATACGCTGCATCGGCAGTTATTTTTCCGCCCGCTTGTAACCCACAGATCATTTCTACCCGTCTTGCAAACTCCTGGAGACTGGTGTTGAAAATAACATGTGCCGGGACAAATTCATCTCGACAGTGGTTATGAAGGTACAGAAGACGGTCTTTATTAACTTGATCAAAGCCATTCATAAAAGTCTTCCAGAATCCACATTCTATCCGCCGATTGTAGCCTTGATGAATCTGTTCCCTCTCTAGCTTAAGACAGAATGCTAATCTAAAAATTGGGCGATCGCTTCAATCAGTGAATCGAAATCAATGGGCTTAGGAAAAAAAGCTTGAGCACCGGATTGTATCACTTTTTGCTGTGTTGAGGCACGAACATCACCCGAACAAATAATGATGGGCATTGACGAATTAACGGTGCGGACTCTTTCCAGTAGATCAAGTCCTTTACCATCTCTCAAGAAATGGTCAAATAAGCACAAATCAAACGTTTTTTGCTCAATCAATTGCACAGCCACCGTGAACGATCGAGCCGACTCTACTTCATATCCTTCTTCCGTCAAAATTAGATGAAACAACAGACAATCATCCTCAGAATCATCAACACATAGGATCCTTTTTTTCTTAAAGGCGCTCATTAATGTACCTGATACCTTTACATCGTCACGACCTCTCGACAACGTAACTTAACTGGCTCAATGGACAAAACTCAGTTCGATGTCGAACAAAGGAACGCAAATGCAAAATTCTAATGAAGACAAAGCTTTAGAAAATTTTATTCTGGCATCGTTACCGCCATCCGAGTACGCGTGGTTGCGGCCAAAGCTGAGGGAAGTGGAATTGCCACAGGGAAAAATTCTCTGTCGTGCCAGGGATCCCGTTCCGGCTGTATATTTTCCCATCTCTTGTCTGCTGTCCTGGACAAATTCGACTGAGATGGGTGAGGTGGTTGAGGTGGGAATTACAGGCAATGAAGGTCTAACCGGCATGATCTTGCTGCTGGATGAAAACCTTTCACCCTGGCAAGTTGAAGTTCAACTACCGGGTAGAGCCTTTGAGTTATCAGTCAATGACTTTATCGCTGCGCTGGATCGATCGCCAACCCTACGGCAAAGAGTGACCGCGTTTGCCTACCTGAAGCTATTGCAAATCAACCAGTCTGCCCTGTGTAATCGTTTCCATAGTATAGAAGAACGACTGTGCCGTTGGTTATTGGCTGCCCAGGATTACAGTCAGACCTCAGAGTTTTCACTGACGCGAGGGATTTTGGCAGAGATGATTGGAGCAGGTCGTCCTAGCGTCAGCCTTGCCACAGGGACTTTGCAAACAGCCGGATTAATTCATGCCAAACGAGGACACATTACCATCCTCGATCGGGAAGGCATGGAGGATACAGCTTGTGAGTGTTATCAGATTGTCAGGGAAGCGTACGATCGATATCGGGCAAAGAAGATCAGGCTTGATTAAGACGATTCATCGAATCAGTCTTGCTGGTGCTGCAAATCTGCCACCAACGTTCTAACGGCCCAGGCGATCGCTTCCCCTGCGGCTTCTCCACTGACACCAAATTCATCCCGCAGATGCTTCCAAGTTTCCGCCGTCACAAGATGTCCAATCACCGCCTGGGCGGCCTGAGCTGCCTCTGGGCTGAGGGTATCCATCACTGGACTGAGGGCTGCAACGATCGCCTGTCGTCTTTTCTGTCGGAGTCGTGAGCGCACATTCTGCCCTAACTCTGAGAGCAACAAAGCTTTAATGATTGTGGCTTGCTGTTCAAACCGGGGAAACGCTAGCTTGGCTAACTCAGCAACCTCATCGGGTGTGGACGGATAGGGTAGATCTCCAAGTTGTTGATCGACCCATTCTCCCAGAGCTTCCAGAATGGCTTCCCGGTTCGGAAAGTAGCGATAAATGGTGCGAGCCGCGACCCCGGCCCGTTTGGCCGCATCGGCGATGGAAAAGTCCTGTAACCCATCTGAGACAAGCTGTTCGGCGAGGGCTTCCAGAATGAGTTGCCGAGTTGCTTCGGACTGCTTTTGGCGGAGAGAACTACGGTATGGGCGGGTTGCAGTTCCCGAATCAGTAGACGCATCGGTGATATTTTTCATGTCATACATTTTGATCTCATGACATTTATTGTGACTTAAATGTTGCAGTTTTTTGGAGTTCCAGGCATGGTTTTGTTGGGGGAATGGGCGGGCAGGATGCCCACCCCACAAGAGAGTTGAGGGATTAGGCGGGCAGGATGCCCACCCCACAAGAGAGTTGGGGGATTAGGCGGGCAGCATATCTACTCCACCAGAAGAACTCTGGATGCTTTAATTCCTCTGCTCAAGCCATTGGAGTTGCCAGAACAAGTTGTTCCCAGTTCTGTGGTGTGGAGAAAGCCGTGTACTGAGCTGCCATTCTGGGAGTCAGCAATTCTAGAAGAACCGTGTTTTCAACCCAAAATTCCACCACCTGAAAGAATGGCCCCCGATCGCCGACAAAACATTGCCATCCCTCTCGTGCTGCAATCTGCTGAATTTGTTCCAGTTCTAAAGGAACCGAAATTGCTGCATGGGTGGCAGTGTAGCGAGTTACAGCCTGTCCCGATTTGAGATCAGGCAGTTCAGGATTACCAGGAACGATTTCATAGCCTAGTGGGTAAACTTCGATCACGGTTCCGTGGTCATCGCCTGCAAAAGCAATGTAGCTATTGGGATAAAAGGGAAACGGTAAAGCCTGACTTTGCCAGAGTTCTGCTAAGACCTCAGCAACCTGTTTGGGATTTTCAGCCGCGATCGACATGTGATGTAGCATGAGCCAATTTCCTTGAAGCGAATGGGAAAATTATTTCGTATTCATGTCATAGATGCTGACATAAATGCAAATACAGTGTCAATAATATTACTGGATTGTTACAATGGCTACGCTGTCCTCTGTCCTATCCCCCTGAAGTCACCGTAGTAGAAGCGAGGTAGAAGCGAGCGTGAATTGAGCAACCGTAAAGCGGGCATCTTGCCCGCGCAGGCTGGAAGCCTGCACTACGAAAGGTGGGCGTATTGCTGCCGAGGTCTAGTAGTCAAACGCACCGATCGCAGTACACTGAATATGACTGCGTGGGATGGAGTAAACGGCATGGCACTCTGGTTAGGATATGGCTTGATGGTATTGCTGGTTGCGTATTTGTTGGGGGCAACACCGACAGGATATTGGGCAGGCAAGATTCTTAAGGGCATTGACATCCGAGAGCATGGTTCCAGATCCACAGGCGCGACGAATGTACTGCGGACACTGGGAAAAGTTCCGGCGTTGGTGGTGCTGCTGGTGGATATTTTTAAGGGAGTTGCTGCCGTTGGGTTGGCTCGCTGGTTTTATACCCTGCCTGCGATCGCCAATGCCGTTCCAGAAGGCGTGAATTTGCAAACCTGGACGGATTGGATCGTCACCCTGGCAGGATTACTCGCCATTTTGGGTCACAGCCGATCGATCTGGATTAATTTTACGGGGGGCAAATCGGCTGCGACGGGATTGGGGGTGCTCTGCGCCATGGCCTGGCAGGTGGGGCTGGGAACCGCTCTGGTCTTTGGGTTGGTGCTGGCAACGTTTCGGATTGTTTCCCTTAGCTCCATTGCGGCGGCCGTCGCTGCGATCGCGCTGATGGGGATTTTCCAGCAACCACTGGCATATCAACTGATGGTGATCGCGGGAGGGCTGTATGTGATCTGGCGACATCAGGCAAATATTCAGCGGTTACTGGCGGGAACTGAACCGAAAATTGGGCAGAAACATCAGGAGTCGGAACCCGCGAATTAACGAATTCGCCTTCAGGACAGGTAGGTATAGCGGCTGAGACTGCGCTCATAGTTTTGCAGCAATAGTTGCGATTCCTGAAGGGTAATTTGTTTCTCCTGCAGGGCCTGCTCTGAGCGTCGTCGAATATTTTCGATTAAATCCTCAGAATCATATTGCACATATCCCAGAACTTCTGTCATCGTATCTCCCTTCACCACGTGCTCAATCTGATAGCCCTTGGGAGAGAGCTTGATGTGAACTGCGTTGGTGTCACCAAACAAATTGTGCAGGTTGCCCATGATTTCCTGGTACGCGCCGTTGAGGAACATCGCCAGGTAGTAGGGTTCGTGGGTAGCCGGGGAGCTTGATTCCTGCTGACGCAGGGGATGGAGTTCCAGGACAGATTTGACATCCCGGAGGTCAATGAACTGATGGATTTTGCCGTCGCTGTCACAGGTCAGGTCAGCCAGAGTGGCCCGATGGGTCGGTTCCTCATCCAGGCGGTGAATGGGCATAATCGGGAAAAGTTGATCGATCGCCCAACTGTCGGGAGCGGATTGAAACACAGAGAGATTGACATAGTAAATGGAAGCCATGATTTTCTCCAGGTCTTCCAGATCGTCCGGCACATACTCCTGCTGACGGGCAATGCTGAGAATTTTGTGACAACATGACCAGTAAAGCCGCTCTGCGGTAGCGCGATCGGTCAGGCTGAGGTAGCCAAACCCAAACATGCTGACGGCTTCTTCCTTGAACTGGGTTGCGTCGTGATAGGCTTCCTGGTAATTCTCTACTGTAATGGATTGGTAAGTTTCGTGGAGGTTGCGAATCACTAAGGGGGTTTTGTCCTCTGGCGGAGGTGGGTTGTCGGTAATGACATCACTCGTTCCCAGTACGTCAAAGACCAGTACCGATTGGTGAGAAGCGATCGCCCGTCCACTTTCGCTGACCAGGGTAGGAACTGGGACTTCCCGCTCATGGCAAATGTCCCGCACCTGCGCCACTACATCGTTTGCATAGTTTTGCATACTGTAGTTTTTGGACGCATAGAAGTTGGTCTTGGATCCGTCATAATCTACCCCTAAGCCGCCGCCCACATCCAGATATTGCATATTGGCTCCCAGCTTAGACAATTCCACATAAATCTGGCTGGCTTCCCGGATGGCATCTTTGATCACACTAATCGCCGAAATTTGGGAACCGACATGGAAATGCAGCAGTTGCAGTGCGTTCAACATTTTTGCGTCCCGCAGCTTTTCAACGGACTGGAGGATTTCCGGGATCGTTAAACCAAACTTAGCCCGATCGCCTGCCGAGGTTCCCCATCGCCCAATCCCTTTGGCACTCAGCTTGGCCCGTACACCCAGAATTGGCTCAACTTGCAGCTTACGGCTGGCTTCAATCACCAGATCGACTTCCTCAAACTGCTCCAATACAATGATGGGTGTATGCCCCAGCCGCCGCGCCAGCATCGCGGTTTCAATATATTCCCGATCTTTGTAGCCGTTGCAGATCAGTAATGCTCCAGGAGTGTCCAGCGTTGCCAGGGCAATTAGCAATTCTGGCTTAGACCCTGCTTCCAAGCCAAACTGATGGGGTTTACCAAACCGCACCAGATCTTCAATCAAGTGTCGCTGCTGATTGCACTTGACCGGGAAAACCCCCCGATAGCTTCCGGCATAGCTATAACGAGCGATCGCTTTGGCAAAGCAGGCATTCAGCCGTTCAATCCGGTCTTCTAGAATATCTGAGAAGCGAATCAGCAACGGCAATCCCACATTCCTCAGCTTCAGCGCATTGACCAATTCGTACAAATCGAGCGATCCCCCCCGATCGCCTTTAGGAGAAACCGTCACATGACCAGCTGCATTGATGGAAAAATATGGCTCTCCCCAGCCTTTAATGCGATACAGTTCCTCGCTGTCTTCAATCGTCCAGGGGGTTTTGGCAGAGGTTTCATTGGGAAGCGACTGAGGCGATCGCTCGGTAGATGAATGGGATGCTGAGGGGGTGTCGTGAGCATTGGCTTGGTTTGATTCAAACGCGATCGATTGTCTTTTCCCCATGCTGGCTCCTTATCTTGAATCAAGGGTGTAATTGTTGATTGAATAGGCTGATGGTTTGTAAAACAATACAGCTCAATTGCGAATCAGTCTGCCAGTCTAGCGTATTCCTTCTCCTACTGTACGTGATGGAGCAAACGCTGCCCAGAATTGCCGCGATCGCAATTCTGCGCTTCTAAAGTGGTAAGTGGTCACCCGTCTGTTGCTTGAACCAGTCCTGATCCAAGTCCTAAAACCATCCAAGTCCCAAAACCTACCCCTGAAGCACGATCGCGCCACTCAGTAGGATCAAAGACCCACCCAGCAGCGTTGACCATTGCATGGGTGCTTCCTGGTAGAGCACGGCTGCAACCACGTAGCTCGCTGCCAGGGAAAAACTATAGGCCAATGTATTATAGTGCTACGCACTGAGATTAGGAAGGTAAAAGCCCCGCGCTGCGGGGCTTTTACCTCTAAATTTGTCCTAACTACTGTGACTACAGCTATAAACAGGGGAACTGGAACTGTTTTCAAAAGTTGTTCCATGGTTGCATCAGGGCTCACTGCTGTGCACCCCTGGCGGGTATTTCAGTGCATCTCGACCGGGTGCTCCAGGGATAGTGTTGGCGTAGATGATCAAGCGAAAGCCCAAAACATTCGATCAGCACAATGGACGATCGTTAGCCTGAAGCCGTTCGATCGCCCATTATGAATCTACTGAAGATATGAACCAGATGAACCAAGGATTAACTGATGTCCAGCTCTAATATCCAGCTCTAATATCCAGCTCTAACATCCAGCTCTAACCTGCTGCTAGAACTTCTCCTCCCGCAGCAAGACCTCCTGAATTGTCAGGGCAGGTTCGGGTTTGCCATCGTATACTGTGCCCACTTTCCCCTGATACAGTCGCCGATAACCGATCTCATAGGTATCTTCCGGTAAGGGGATGTAGCCCACTGATTCGATCAGGTCGATCGCATTTTGCAAATAGAAATCCATGAACTCACGAACATGTTCGTTGTGTTGAGCTGACTGAATGTTGACATAAACAAATAGCGGTCGGGATAGGGGTTGATAGGAGGCAGTCTCCACATTTTCCCGATCGGGGAGGACTGGTCCATTGCCACTGTCGATCGCCAGAGCTTTGAGCTGATCCTGGTTTTGCTCGTAGTAGGAAAGCCCAAAGTAGCCCAATGCATTCGGGTCATTGGCTACGCCGCGCACCAGAATATCGTCATCTTCACTGCCGGTAAAGTCGCTGCGAGTCCGGTTTTCGCCCACAATTGCTTCGGCAAAATAATCGTAGGTGCCGGAGTCTGCACCAGGGCCATAGAGCGTGAGGGGACGATCGGGAAAATCAGGACGAATCTGATTCCAGTTGGTCACTTGCCCTTGCGCCGTAGCTGACCAGATGGACTTCAGTTCATCCACCGTCAGACTATCCACCCAGTCATTCCCAGGGTGAACCACCACGGTCAGCGCGTCAAAGGCGATCGGCAATTCCACAAACCGAATTTCAGAGTCCCGGCAGGCAGCCAGTTCCTGGGTCGAAATCGGGCGAGATGCCCCTGTAATATCTGTCTCTCCCGCACAAAACTTTCTGAACCCACCCCCCGTACCCGAAAAGGCTGCCGTTACCTGTACATCTGGATCCCGCTGCTGGTATTGCTGAACGGCTGCTTCAGTAATGGGATACACGGTGCTGGAACCGTCAATTTCAATGATGTCATTGGTAATGGCTGCGGGAAGTTGAACCTGGCTGGTCGTGGTTTGAACCTGGGGCGTGCTACAGGCCGAAACCAGCAGCGCAGTGGTGAGCAGGGCCGCAGAGAACGAAGCGGATGGGTGAATAGACTTTTTAATGGTAGACATGATGAATCCTAAATGCAATATTGCGGGTCACACAGGTGGCAGATTGCAGCTCACAAAAGCTTCCTTTTACCAAAACGCGATCGAAGGTTTGGAAGAAGATTAAAAAAAGTTGTAGCGAGCCGTCGATTTTCTGACGCTCCCAAGATCTCAATTCTCCTAAAGAGTAGTCAAAATGGGAGATTTCATTTAAAATGAATACATCAATTAAATTTGATATGTCAAGCAATCATGCAGGGGTTACACAAAAGTTAGCAAATGCATATTTTGAGCGAAAGGGTTCTTTTCTCCGAATCAAATAAATGGTTAAATGATGCTAATTAACGGTTAGTTTCTATTCCTATAGTGATTCAGTTATCGATCGATATCGTGTTTAATTGGTGTGGTGTTTTGGTTTCGTTGTAGCGATCGAAATTAAACAGTCGGTTAAGACAAGGTTTAGAGAAGATGATCCAGGTCAAGCATCATACCCGCATTCAACAGTTCACTCATTCCATCTAACTGCGCACCATTCTCCACGTACTCGCGCATTTTGGCTGGCAATGTTTCCAGCGCATCTGACTGCGATCGAATTTCAATCACAAAATCCGGGGCAAGGGGTAAAAAGCGATCGTTCTCAGAAAGCTGCTCAGTTTGGTTATGTTCCTGGTTTTCCTGGGGCGCACTCTCAAGGCGAGACATTAGATGAGCTACAAGAAAACCTGCGTGAAGTAATTGAGATGCTCCTGGAAGATGAGAAACTTGTTGCTTTGTCCCTCCTGTGAACCTTGGAGCGTTTGGTTAAAAATCATTGCGTGCTGATCCGAGTTGGAAAAATTACGCTATTGATCAAACCGATCGCCTCATAATGGAAGTACGTCAACTTCGTGGCGAGTCGTCATCACAACCATTGCATCCATGAAACTTTCACGGAAAAACCTGGCAGAACGTCAAGAGCATTTATATGATGCCATCATCGTTGGGGGAGGGGCTGGCGGATTGTCTGCGGCGATTTACCTGCAGCGTTACGGCTTGTCCTGTTTAGTCATTGAGAAGGGCAAAGGGCGATCGTTCTGGATGCAGGACTTGCGGAATTATCTGGGATTGCCACCGACCACCCCCGGACGAGACTTAATCCAACAGGGGCAGAATCACGCCCTGGAGTTAGGAGCCGATCACCTGCGGGGCTTTGTAGAAGAAGTGACAGACGAGGGTGATACCTTTACGGTCAAGGTCAAGGTGGGTAAACAAAACAGCGAGTATCCCATCTTTCGCTCAAAATACATTGTGGCAGCCAGCGGCATTATTGATACCCTGCCTCAGCTAGAGGATATGCAGAATGTGTTTGACTATGCCGGGTATAACCTGCACGTCTGTATGATTTGCGATGGTTATGAAATGATGGATCGGCTGTGTGGGCTGTTTGTCGGTACAGAGGGAGCGATTAATACAGCCTTTGTCCTGAACTGGTTTACGCCCTACATTACGGTGTTCACCAACGGCAAAGTGGAAGTGGGGGCAGAAATGCGTCAAAAATTGCAGGATCACGGCTATCCTTTGGTGGAAACCCCGATTCGACGCTTTTTAGGCGAAAACCACGAAATGAATGGTGTGGAATTAATCGATGGTTCGACGGTGAAGCTGGAAACGGGACTCGTGGCGATGGGTTCGCACTATCATAACGAGTATCTCAAGGGCATTGAGCTGGAGCGCAGCGGGCAGAACATTGTGACAGATTCCATGTGTCGCAGTTCGCATCCCCGAATTTTTGCCGTGGGCGACCTTAAAGAAGGAATAAATCAAGTGTCGATCGCGGTTGCAGATGGTACACTGGCGGCTACTGCAATTTGGCGGGATATCCGTCGTGCTTCACCGCCTCGTCGTTGGGAACAAAATCTTATTGGAGCAGTGTCGTGACTCAGATTGAATCGCTTACTATACCAGAGCTTCAGGCAGAAGTAGCTCATTTGCGCGGAGAGTTGACCCTACGGGATCAGTTGGTTCAGCAACTTTCCCAGGAGCTATTTCGCCTGGTTAAAAGCAATACCAACCTTGCCCCTACCCCCGCTCTGTCCGAACGGCAGCAAGCTGAAATGCGAGCCTTGCGCGAACAGCTTCAGGGCGTAGAACAGCAGGTGGGCTTTTACCAGGAACAGTTGACCACTAAGGATCAGGAAATCTATCAACTGCGTCAGTCGGTGCAGGAACTCACCGATCGCTCCCGGATGTTGGAGCAAGTGGTGCAGGAGTTGCCTCAGGTGTATAAACAAAAGTTTGAACAGCGATTGGCCCCCCTGAAGGAGAAGATTGCTCAGATTCAGCGAGAAAATCGTCAGCTTCATGCCGAATTGCAAAGCGTCAGCTATCGTTTAGCGGTTCGCAGCCGTCGGACTTCTCATCTAGATCTGCCCAGCTTCCCGCGTTTAGGTTCCTCCCCGATTCCTTCCTTTGGGTCTTAGGCTTGTAGATGCAATAACCTGTACAATTCCGCTACTTTGTTGACTGGGCAGGCAAGATGCCCACTCCATAAGAATTTCAGGTTCTTTAATTTACATTCTTTAGCCCAACTTTTAGCTCTTAAGCCAGCAAAATTGACACTCTGACTGAATTTGCGTCAAGATTATGAGAGGATTCCTAAAACTTTGTAACGGCGACACTGCATGACCCTCGAACTGATATCTCTTGAAGTAATCCAGGAAATTGCCCGCGAGTATGGCTACTGGACAGTTTTTCTTG
Source organism: Egbenema bharatensis FJBBOT/2019 (assembly GCF_048077055.1). NCBI lineage: Bacteria > Bacillati > Cyanobacteriota > Cyanophyceae > Oculatellales > Oculatellaceae > Egbenema > Egbenema bharatensis. The sequence continues at coordinate 3,869,580 of NZ_CP182236.1, forward strand.
GCATCATGCTGGAGAATGCCGGAATTCCCATCCCTGGAGAAACGATTACCCTGGTGGGCGGTTTTCTAGCGGGAAGTGGAGAGTTAGATTACTGGTTGGTTTTAGGATGTGCGATCGCTGGCGCAGTGCTGGGCGATAATTTTGGCTACTGGATTGGCTACTTCGGCGGCTGGATGGTGCTGACCCGTTTGGGGCGGCTGTTTCGCATTCAGGAAACGCAGCTCATTGGGGTACGCGATCGGTTTGCGGAAAATGCGGCCAGGGCGGTTTTTCTAGGACGGTTTGTAGCACTCCTCCGGATTTTCGCTGGGCCCCTCGCCGGAACTGCTAAAATGCCCTACCTGAAGTTTTTGGCTTGCAATCTGGCAGGGGCGACGGTCTGGGCTTCGGTGATGGTGAGCCTGGCCTACTTTGTCGGTCGTATCGTTCCTTTAGATCAATTGATTCGCTGGGTAGCTCAGTTTGCGGTCGTGGCCCTTCTGCTGGTCATCGCCTGGATTTTGTTCTCTTTCTGGACGGAGCGTCGGCAGATCGATCGGGCGATCGAATCCACGACTCCGGACGAGAAGGAAACCAGCGAAGCTCCAACGGGCTAAACTCCAAGCTCTACAACTCCTATCAACTCTTGTGGGGTGGGCATCTTGTCCGCCCTATTCTATTTATTATTAGATAGGACTTTGGTAGGTAGGACTCTGGTTGGCTAACAATCAGGCGATCGCGCAAACGGTGCTGGGTTCAGGCAAGGGATCTCCAGACGTTTCGTATGCCATAACCAAAGACTCAAGGGCTTCGATACCGTGAGTTACGGCTTCCTCATAGGTTTCGCCGTGGGTACGCCACTGCTGTCCCGGAAAGTCAGGAAAACCGACCAGAAAACAATCATCCTCTTCCGACCACTGAATCACCATCTGATACTTCAGTCTATTCATCATCTTGGTTTGCCTCCACTTGCCGAATTGCTCTTATGATCTCTTATAAATAATTCATCGGATCAGTGGGTTCTCCCTGTACCCGCACCTCAAAATGCAGATGAGGGCCCGTCGAAAGTCCCGTAGAACCGATCGCGGCGATCGGCTGGCCCTTTTGAACCGTTTGTCCTTCGTAAACATATAAATCGCTGGCGTGGGCATAGAGGGTTGTAACTCCGCCCCCGTGATCAATAATCACCGTTTGACCATAGCCGCCATACCAACCCGCAAAAATCACGAGTCCCGTGTGGGCGGGCCAGATCGGTCGGCCATAATCTGCACCAAAGTCGATCCCTGCATGGAAGCGGGTGTAGCCCAAAATCGGATGGACTCGATTACCAAACATACTGGTTAAGACCCCATCACTGGGAATGCCCATTAATCCCGTTCCCAGGGGAGCCGATCGCCCCAACTTCCCCTGTTCGGCTAACCGCTGTTGAATTAGAGCCGTAATATCCAGAGAATCCTTAGCAAGCTGTTCCTCGGCGGCGTGCAGGGCACGGTTGTCGTTTTGCAGTCGGCGAATTAAATTCTGCTGGGTGGAAGCTTGAGCCTGGTAATCGGCTTGCTGGGCCTGAAGTGATTGGGTCAACAACGCCACCTGATTTTTCTGGGATTCCACCTCGCGCCGACGGGCTTCTAAGACCTCTGCATCCTGCCGCAGTTCAGCCAGGATAGCGCGATCGGCTTGATACACCAGACTGAGTTGGTAGCGGCGATCGAGAAATTCATTCAGATTGGTACTTTGCAGCAACAATGCCCAACCTCGACCAATCTTCTGCCGTTGCAGGTAACGTAACCGAGCCACCGTCGCAAACTGCTTATCTCGATAGCTGGATTCTGCTTTGGTTAATTGCAGTTGTAGTGATTTAAGCTGCTCATTTGCCGCTTTAAGTTTCTGCTCATTTGCCGCAATTTGTTCAGCGGTCGCCTGAATGTTGGTTTGCAATCCGCTCAACCGTTCCTGGGCAGACTGTTCTTGATTTTGGAGCCGATCGCGCTGTTGCAGAATTTCATTGCGCTGGCGATCGAGTTGCTGCTGTTGTTGCTGTAAATCTTCCAGGGGAGTAGATGCTTGAGCGAAATAGATTGGATTGGCATGGGGTAAGGCAGGGCGAATGGCGAGTACCAGCCCCAATACCACACAGCAAACACTCAAAAGAATCCTCACAACCACAGGCAAATGCTTAATTTAAAAACCTAAAACTGACACACTCAATTAACGAATTGAAACCAATTCATCCAACCGGACTGAGGGCAATTATGCCAAATCCCAGCAAGATTGCACCAGAAATTCGGTTCAGCCACTTTAAATGTTTGGGAGTCAGCCGCGATCGAAATAGCCCCACCCCACTACTCAGCAGCAGCCACCATAGCGCAGAACCCAGAAATACGCCACTCACTAGCAAAACTGCTGCCCCATAGTTCCCACCTGCCGTCGCTAATCCTAACCCAGCAAACACGGCAATAAAGGACAAAATCGTGGCTGGATTGGTCAAAGTTAGAAAGAGGGTAGATAAATACGCTCCCAGCCATCCCCGACCCTGGGCCGTTGCGGCTGTCTCGGAGGGTTTCGCCAGCGCGGTTCTAACTCCCAGGTAGCAAAGAAACAGTCCACCGATGACGCGAAACCATCCCACATGGCTCGTCAATAGTCCTGAAACAAAGGTCAGTCCAAACCCAGCAATACAGCCATAGATCGCATCTGCGGTCGCAGCTCCTAAGCCGGACAACAAACCAATGAATTGCCCATCACTTAAAGTGCGACGAATACACAGAATCCCAATCGGGCCAACTGGAACGGCGATCGAAAAGCCGATGATGAGGCCTTGGAGGAAGAAGGGGAGGGACATGGGAGGGAGGAGGGGGGAGGGGGGAGGGAGGACTGAGGACTGAGGACTGAGGACTGAGGACTGAGGACTGAGGAGGGGGGAGGGGGGAGGGAGGGAGGGGCGCATCGCAATGCGCCCGTACAAGGATTGAAGATCCGGAGCGCAGGCATCTTGCCTGCCCAGTCAGCAGAGTAAAAATCAGCAAATCAAGTATGCTTGCCTGCCCAGTCAGCAGAGTAGAAATCAGCAAATCAAGTATGCTTCATGCTTCATGCTTCATGCTTCATGCTTCATGCTTCCTCCTTCCTCGCTCCGCCTTTCTCGATCGGCAGTATTACCGTCTCCTTCACTGTGGAAAGGGCGATCGTGGTGCGGGTTTTGAGATAGCCGAGGCAGCCTTTGAGTTCGTCGCTGATCAGGCGTTCTAAATCTTTGGTATTGCGGCAGCGGACTTTCATCCAGTAGTCATCTTCACCTGTAACGTGATGACATTCCTGGATTTCGGGTAGGGACTGGATTTTTTCTAGAAAGTCCGATCGTTGATCGGGGTGAGCAAGACTGACAGTAATGAAAGCAGTCAGGTCGCAACCGACGGATTCGGCATCAATCAACGCCGCATAGCCCTGAATCACACCCCGTTCTTCTAATCGCCGGACCCGATCGGCTGTGGCAGGAGCCGACAGTCCTAAAGTAGATGCCAGCTCAGACCAGGTCATCCGCCCCTGCGTCATGAGAACTTGCATTACCTTAATATCTATCTCGTCAAGGGACATAAACTTTATTTTGAAAGCCTATGCCAACCTTAGCTTATTTTTATTAAGCAGACAAGCCATTATTCCAATTAAAGTAAGCCAGATTCGATCTGGCTCAATGGAATGAAACACTCCTTGGGTAACAGGATTGGTTTTTGCCCGAAAATTAGCTTGCCGCGATAGCTATACCGATCGATGGCAATGCCGATCGGCCGCTGCACTTCGTCTGGATGGACTTCAAAGTAGGTGCGGTAAATATGGCGGGCCGCCTGCAAGATGGCGGGATCAAGCAGGGCGGAAAAATGCATGGGTTCAACAGGGGTTGATTCGGTCGCAGGTCTAGCTTCAGTTTTAGAGGAATATACCATATGTGGTTTTTTCAAGTTCTCACTGCTAGACTCTAGACCATTTATTTTCCTACGACAAGAGATAAAAGAATTTTTACAAGAATTTACCGATTTCTAGCCTAATGCCGCTAAAAGTGCTTCGCCCATCGCCTGACAACCCACTGCCTTCATGCCAGGAGACATAATATCGCCCGTACGGTAGCCCTCATCCAACACCTGCATTACGGCTTGCTCCAGGCGATCGGCCGCTTCCGGTTCGTCTAACCCGTACTTCAGCATCATGGCGGCACTCAGCACCTGGGCGAGCGGGTTGGCTTTGTCCTGTCCAGCGATATCTGGGGCAGAGCCATGCACGGGTTCAAATACGCCGGGGCCCGATGCGCCTAAACTGGCGGAGGGCAACATGCCGATACTACCGGTCAACATGGCGGCTTCGTCGGAAAGAATGTCTCCAAACAAGTTTCCGGTGACGATCGTGTCGAATTGTTTGGGATAGCGCACCAGTTGCATGGCAGCATTATCGACATAGAGATGGGACAGTTCCACGTCGGCGTATTCTTCGGACAGCCGCGTCATGCGATCGCGCCAGAGTTGCGAAACGTCCAGGACGTTGGACTTATCAACGGAGCAAAGCCGTTTGCCGCGCTTCCGGGCAATGTCGAAGGCGACTCGTCCAATCCGCTCTACTTCGCTTTCGGCGTACACCATCGTGTTAACCCCGCGTTTTTCGCCGTTCTCTCCAGCAAAAATGCCTTTGGGTTGCCCAAAGTAAATCCCCCCTGTGAGTTCGCGCACGACCATAATATCTACGCCTTCCACCACTTCCCGCTTCAGGGTCGAGGCATCAATCAGTTGGGGCAAAATCTTGGCGGGACGCAAATTCGCAAATAGTCCCAGGCCTGCCCGTAACCCCAGCAAACCCTGCTCTGGACGCTGGTGGCTGGGCAAGGTATCCCACTTGTACCCACCGATCGCAGCGAGCAACACAGCATCGCTATCTTTACAGGTGTCCAGGGTGGCATCGGGTAGGGGATTGCCGGTAGCATCGATCGCGGCTCCACCCACCAGTGCCTCTTTAAATTCAAACTGGATATCCAACTGTTCCCCTACCCGCTTCAGCACTGAAACGGCAACGGTGATGATTTCTGGGCCAATGCCATCGCCGGGTAATAATGTGATGCGGTAGTGCTTTGTCATGGTTCAGGGGAGTTATGTTGAGAAAAATAATCAGCAACTCACTATCTTATGGGAAAAAGGGGCCATCTTGAATCAGCGAGCAAGATGTCATTCAAAGACGATCGGCAGTTCCCGTCGATCGAAGTCTATGAATAACTTTTATTCTTCTGCTGGTGGACTGGAAGCATCAAAGATAATCTCATAGGCGATCGCGGGATTCATGTGTTGCAAGACGCGCAGGTGGGCTTCTGCATCGTTGCGACGACGGAAGCGTTGGATGATTAGGGTTTGGGCGTTGGGTAGGCAGCAGATGATGCACCAGGGATGCAGGCGATCGTGGTAATTGGATGAGATTGGGCTAATTTTGGGCATGGCAAATTGAGGCGATCGGGTTTCGTCGCGGCAAAGTGAGCATGGAAAATTTGACCCGATGGGGACGCAAAACAGGCGATCGAGGTTAACCTGATGGCGCGATCGGGTTTAGGTAGCTGTAATGGGGTGGAATAGTGAGAAACTAAATAAGAACAAATGACTCTCAGGGCAGTTTAGCGGCTGCTCTCAGGGCAATTTCGTTCTATATCCTATAACTCTTATATAAGCAGACTTGAAATCGATCGTCAAGCCTAATTGTATAAGCTTGCTTGTAATTGATGGTGGAAAAACGGCAGCAGGAAGGGGAATCCCTACTTAAGCAACGAAGGGAAGCGTTGGGTTTGACCCAGCGAGATGTTGCGTTGGCTCTTAATAAGACCGTGCAGACGATCAGCAATTGGGAAACGGGAATCTATGAGCCAAAGATGACTCCCCGTGAGGTGAAGGCGTTATGTCGGTTATTGCAGTGGAATCTGGATGATATGCCGGATGATTTTGCGCCACCTAAAGCTTGAGTGACGAGGCGAAGTGGCGATCGATCCCTAACAAATTCTGCGTCGAGCATTAGGGGTGACGCTGGATGAGTTGCTAGATGATGTGCGATCGGCTGACAGCGGAGTGTAAGTAGTGAAGCGTAATACTGAAGATCTATTACGAAGTCAGAAAAGCGTTAGTTAAAGACTTCGTTTAGCCAAATACTTATATTTTTCTAAGTATTTTTTATACAATAAGTCATTTTTTCCTCTTACCATGCCAAGAAAATTGATTCTTCCTAAAACCACTTGTTTATAAGACGGAGTGTCCTTGCCTGGAAAGTTAGCTTCTTCGGATGAGTAATAAGCTTCATAATAACTTTCAGCATTATCCAGTCCATACTTCTCCCACGAATGCAACATAGCTCGAATTTGTCTTACATAACGTCGATCGACATTAGGAAACTTATTAACTGTTAAGCCTGTAACTCTTTGACGATTTTTTGAATCTTGCAACCTAATTTTTTCATAATTTACTTCAAAGCCATTACTCTCAATAACTGCTGCTAGTGCCTCGCCTATGACAAGTTGGTCTTTATCTTCGTCTGAAATAGTTGATGCTAGCTGATGAGGAAATTTAGGAAGAGTAGTAGAGAAAGTGATGTCATCAGCATACCTTGTGTATGTACAACTATACTTTTTGGCGAGTTGCTGTAATTGGCTATCTAGCTTCGCACAAAGCATATTGGATACAATAGGTGAAGTTGGAGCACCTTGAGGTAGTTGATTGTTGTGGCAACAAATTTGTGCCAGAACAGTCGCAACTTCAGCATTTAAGTTGTACGGCTTTGCCATGAACATTCCTCGAACACGTCCAAAGTTGATTGATCCGAAGAAATTTTTTAGATCTAAATTGAGTACATAACGTTTATTGGAGTGAACATGTGCATTTGTGACTATATTTTTCTGGGGAGCATAACCATGAACTGAAGGTTTAACTCTATAAACACAATATAGAACTTGGCTCAACTTTCTTTGCAAAATTTTTAGAGTGGAAGAAGGAGCAAGTATTGTTCTACTACCGCCATTTTTTTTGGGGATATCAAATGAAGTATACTGATCAGTATGTGGAATCTTATACAATCGATAAATGAAATAATCGTAGCGGACAGCCAATAGCCTTGCTACATCCCTTGAATTTTGAAGAGAATAAAACTGTTTATGTAGACTTTCACAGCTACTATCAAGGATTTGATTAGAGTAATCTCCCCCTACATCAACGCGTTTTCTCTTAGGTATTAAGAGAGATCTAGTGCTGAAAAGCTGAAAATTCCATAGCTTCTCTAAGAAGATGAATAAAAGGTCACGTAATCTACTTGCCCAAACCCTTATAAAAAAGCGCAAATTACTACACCAAATCTTTATTATCTGAGATCTATGACTTAAAAAGCAACCGTAGAAGTATTCTCGCTTACTGCACACACAGCAGCAACACAACTGCTGAGAAGGCATAAAGTAACCTTTGATGTACACCGTCGCAGTATCAACAACGGAAATCAATACACATATCTACGGTTGCTCAATTTAATATCATGACTAATCTGAAGTCTAAATGTCAACTCTCAGCACAGCAATTATTCACCTTCTGAAATATTCGTCTGCGATGATATGCTGCAGCTCTGTAAGCGGGATTGATTTGAAGTGCGTTTTTATAGGAATCCAGTGCTGCCTGATACAAACCCAGCTTTTCTAAGATTCCGCCCCTTTTGCTCCAGAGAATATAATCGTTTGATTTATACTTAATTGCTTGATTGTAGGAAGCTAAAGCCTTTCTATAGGAACCCACCTCATCTAAAACATCGCCATATTGACTCCAAGTTATGTAGTCATCCCTTTTCAAGCGAAGTGATTCCTGATAAAGAAGTAATGCTGCCTTTGGGTTTCCTATCCGCTTCAGTAATGCTGCTTTTCTGTTTAATTCGATGTACTTAAATTGACTTACCTGACCTAGCGCTGACTTCTGCTTAACTTTGACAACTTTGCGAAATTGATTTAACTGCTCATAACTCAACTTTGCATTTTCTAACCTTGCTCCATCAATCTTTGCACATGTGAGATCTGCACCACGTAAATCAGCGTAACGTAAATCAGCATTTACAAGGTTTGCATTGATGAGTTTGCTGCCTCTCAAGTCAGCATTTCGTAGGTTAGCGTCTCTAAGATTGGCATCAGTAAAGTTGACGTTACGAAGATCAGCTCTACTGAAATTGGCGTTACTTAAATCATCACCGCTTAAATCTTCATTGCTGAGATCAACACCTGCAAAATCTCGTAGGCTTAGTCCAGAAATCTTTGCAAGTTCGGAGAAGCTGTCCGTTTCCGCTTCCATAATCTCTGTAATTAAATTAGCAAATTCTTCTGGATCAAATTGCTTATTCATATTTTTTAATATTTAGCTTCAAGTGGCTTAAATAGGGGTTTAGCTTAGGCTCTAAAATACATTGCAAAATACGTCTCTCAATATGTGCAAATTTTTTCTTGTCAATTTCGTCTATGCCGGCAAGAAGTAAGCCCTTTATTAATCCTTTAATATCAGTTATACATACTCCACGAAGAACATCTTCCACACAAAAAAAAGCTTCTATATAAATATTCTCATCCTCCGAGGTTATGTTACACAACTTAGTGTTTTTCATCATTCCTTTCAGAGGGCTTGAATTAAAAGAATCCGTATCTTCAAAAGACCAGAATGGAGCATAATCTTCTCCGCCACCAGTCACTCTGTGCTGAACAACTTCAGACTTTTCTCTAAAGAGTTTTGTTGAATTTGTTTCCGAACTTAACTCCCCGACAGAATTATCTTTAGACATAGAAAAGGGGATAGATAAGCTAAATCCTTTACTTAATCCGGCACTGCTTTGGTTTTCTATTTCTTTTCTAGTTTGAATTGATAAACTACCCATTAGTTCACGACAGTCAATTGGAGCTTTGCACCTTTCTAGTTTGAGCTTTAGCTTTCCTTGCTTTATGCCAAATTTAATTTGGCCGCTAAATGGGCCAAATTTCACTTCTTCCCATTTTTCATTAAAATTAATAGTCAAATATAACTCAAAGTCTTTTAGTTCGTTTTTGTTGATTGGAAGACCAATAAGTGATAAAATTTTTTGCAAAGGGTTTTTTTCGTAAACTGGCTTTAGTCTTAATCTAACGTTTACGCAATCGGGAAATTTCTCATCAACTTCAAACTGCTGATCAAAAGAGAAAGAGGTAGGATGAAACATTCTCAAAACAAAGGGATTGGCTCTCAATGCAAAATATATCCAATTATAAGCGGAAACTTCTCTCGCTCAACGATCTCATCCTAGACTACGACGAGGAAGGCAAAGTCGTCGCCATCACGATCGATAATTGGAAGAAAGCCATTCATCCACCTCAGCCCCCTCAACCCATACTGCCCGATCGCTCTCTGCCAATGCCACCGCTTCTTCAATTTGCTGAATCTGCCAGGAATGCTCTTCAACATAGGCAGCGATCGCCTGCGCTGCCAGCCAAGACTTACTGCGGTTAGTGCTAACCGCCAGTGCCTCCAGCTTTGCTTTGATCGCGGCAGGAAGGCGGATAGTGACAGTTTCGCTTTGCGCCATAAAAGCCTCTGAATCGTTAGCAAACAGATGTTCTGGATGAATTCATTGTACACAATGTACACATTTCAGGCAGCAAGCCAGGGGGACAGCACTAAGATGAGAATTCAAGATTCCTCTAGTACCGACACACTAACGATCGAACTCACCTCTAAACCGATCGCCGCCACCGATGCCATTACCGACGATCTCATTTTGGACTACGACAGCGAAGGAAAAGTCATCGCCATAAAAACACAGCCCATACAGAGAACGATAGAGTATCTTTTGTCACCAACCAAGCCAGGAGAAAACCTTGAGGCAGTAAAATTTAAGTAACCCACTGCCAATTTGTTAGAGCCAAGCCACATCATGTCAGAAACAGCACTGGATACCAACCAACTCAAAGACCTGCTCAAAACCGCGATCGTAGAAATTCTACAAGAGCAAAAAGAGGTCTTCACTGAAATAATTGTTGAAGCAATGGAAGATATCGCTTTGGTAAAGGCGATCGAAGAGGGAGAAGACACAGAACCCGTTAGCCGAGAGGCAATCTTCAGAATTTTGCAAGAAAAGCATGAAGGTTGAATTCAGAAAGAGTTTTGAAAAGACCTAATTGCCAGTAGCTAGAAGCATTGAACATCAACTACCCCTGGAGGATCTTGCACCATGAACACCGCCAAAATTAGCACTGATGGCAATCACCAAATTGTGATACTACCTGAGGACTTCAAAATGGCGGGCACTGAAGTTTACATTAAAAAAGTCGGGAATGCGATCGTCCTTATTGCCAAGGACAATCCCTGGCAATCGCTCTTTGAGAGCTTAGAGCAATTCTCTAACGATTTTATGGCAACTAGAGAACAACCACCCCTGGACAGCCAAATGAACTACGGCTCTAATTTAGGCTGATACTGCATAAGGGCGATCGGCAATCGAAACAGCGTTGCAGCTACCTGAGTCAAGCCAAACTTCCATTTCAACGATCGGGGTAAGGCTTGCCATTCCACCGGGGTAAACCCCAAACGCCGATAAAACTGCACAAGGGAATCCCCCAAACATTCCAGGTACAGCGGTTTTTCCGCCTGCTGAATCAAATGTAAAGACAGATAGGTTCCCAAACCCCGGTTTCGCCAGGCAGAATTCACCACCAAACTGCCCAATTCCTGTGCCTCTGCATAATTCCGAAGTTGCCCACAGGCCACCACCTCCCCATCACACTCAATCACCCAAAACTGATGCCAGAGAATCTGAGTCGGATCAAGCCTGGCTCCAAACACCATTTTCCGAAGCCTCCAGCGATCGGTGGGTTGGGCTGGACGCACAGTGCAGTTATCCGGTAGAGCAGGGTGAGGAGACATGATCGCTGAGGTGTTACCCCATTGTCTAGACAATTTTCGTGGGTATTCTCCTGCATCTTACGAAATCTTGCAGCGGTGAGGGCCGTACTTTAGAGAATCTCAATGAATTTGCAGTAAACTTTGAGTGACTATACTGGGATACTCCCCACTGTAGTTGAGGGAATGCTCAGGACATGACCAATCTGTGATGTCTATTCGCTTTAGCCCTGACGGAAAATTACTTGCTAGCGGCAGCAGAGACTACACTATAAGGATATGGCAACGAGCCAGGTAAAAATGAAGTAGTATGCTAGCCCTGAGTTACCCACATATCGAGAAACCAGAGAATCAACCTGCAAGATTACAGCGATTACCACGGGTTCGAGTCGCACAGATTGTCATGGATTATCTTGCCTATGGTTGGTCTGTGGAGGAAATATGCCGACAGCACCTTTACTTAAAACCAGCCGAAGCTCATGCGGCAATGGGCTACTACTTTGACCATCAGGAAGAAATCGACCAGGAAATTAATCAGGAATGGGAGCAAGTGCAAGCAGGGATGACGCAAGCAGCTCAGTCACCTTTCTACACGCGAATGAAAGCTAAAGGGCTGCTGTAAGTGGCTATTGCTTTGTATATGGATGTTCACATTCCTCAAGCTATTACTGATCAGTTGCGTCGTCGGGGTGTAGATGTATTGTCAGCGTTTGATGATGAAGCCCAAGAACTCCCTGACGATCAGCTTTTGTTAAGGGTGACTCAGCTTAATCGGGTTCTTTTTACCCAAGACATTCGATTTCGTGTTTTAGCTGAAACCTGGCAGGTAGAAGGAAAACAGTTTTCTGGACTGATCTTCGGTCATCAACTTGGAGGCACAATTGGTCAGTTCGTCAGAGACTTGGAACTGATTGCCAAAGCTTCAGAACCTGATGAATGGATGAATACAGTGGAGTACGTCCCTTTCAAGTGAAGGTAAAGCAATAACAGTCCCCCTTGCAGCGGTGAGGGCCGTACTTTAGAGAATCTCAATGAATTTGCAGTAAACTTCAGCTCGATCGCCCCTAAATTTGTAGTTTTACTGACGTTAGTTTCCATTGCACCTGGGCATCCTAGCCATAGACCCATAGGATGGTGCCTTTGCAATGAGTGAATATACTGGGATGACCCCTACCGTAATCGTGGGATTAGGGGGCACAGGGAAAGAGGTTTTGCTGAAAGTTCGCCGCATGATTGTCGAGCAGTACGGCTCCTTAGATGCATTACCAATTGTTTCATTTCTTCACATTGATACAGAACAGAACGCGAAAACCTCGGAACCAGAAGTAGTACTCAAGCAGGATATTTCTCTTCATCCGGTGGAACAGGTTTGGGCAAAGGTAGAAGATGCCAAAGCGATATTAAACCGATTATCTTCCTACGAGTATCTGGAAGAATGGTTTCCTAAAGACTTAAAGGGAACCGATTCGATTTTGGCAGGAGCAGGGCAAATTCGAGCGTTAGGTAAACTGGCATTTACGATCAATTACCAGGACGTAAAAAGTAAATTTAACCTTGCTAAGGGTCGCATTGTTGGTCACGAAAAGTTGATGCTGGACAAGTGGAAAGTTCAGCTTGATAAGGGAATTAACATTTTTGTGATCTGCTCCCTATCCGGCGGTACAGGCTCAGGCATGGTTTTAGACCTGGCTTACAACCTGCGGGACTGGGTTCCTCCGGCGGAAATGCCTCAAACCTCAGCCTTCTTAGTTCTGCCGGGAGCCTTTTCTGGGTTGGGCGATCGCGTCATTGCCAATGCCTATTCTGCCTTAATGGAACTGAACCACTATTCTCGTAACGATACGCAATTTGAAAGCCAGTATAGCGGCAGTGCCTCCGATCGAATTACCACTCAGAGTGGGCGAGATGTTCCCTTTAACTTCTGCTATCTGGTCGGGAATAGTAACGATAAAGTCACATTCCCGACGCTGAATTCCGTTCTGGAAATGGTAGCGCAGAACGTCTTTTTAGACTTCAGTTCAGGATTCAGCCAGTATAAAAAATTGGTACGGGATAATGTGCAGAAACATTGGTCGAGTCCCGATGGGTTGGGCTATCCCCAGAACTTTATGAGTTTTGGTCTGTCCAGCATTCAGTTTCCGATCGAACGGGTGTTGAATGCCTGTTCAGCCCGGTTAGCCGGTAGCCTGGTGAACTGGTGGGGCAATTCGACTCCGGCTCCTTCCGCAATGTCGGATTTGATCAAGACCGAAATTTTGCCGGGGTTATTTTTGGCGGAGTCTGAGCATGATCACCAGATCATCGACGGCATCAGCATGGGCGACAACAAAAAGCCCTACAGCAAGGAAGTGGCTGACTGGGTAGCGGGAATTCGCAAACGCCGCAATGATCTGAATATTCCCTTCGAGAATCTGCAACGGTTCATCTCCAACGAACAGGAGAAATTTGCGCCTCACTTTAACGACAACGGCACGGATCCAAAGCGGTGGAGTGATTACTTCCAGAAAATGTGGGATAACCTGCAATGGCTGATTCCCCAGAAGCGGCAGGAGCTACGAGAAACCGTCTACAAGATGGTAGAAGATCGGTTCCGGGGCCGAAGTTCACGCGGCAATTTCTGGAAGTGTTGCTGGATGTGTTTGCCGACTACCGCAGTCGGTTTGATCAAGACCGTCAGAAGTACTGGTTGCCCAGGGAGCGATCGGCGCAAAACACGCTGCAATCTCAACTTAAACAAATCGATGACCATGCCAAGCAGTTCCTGCTGGTGAATCGTAAGAACGTGATTGAGGAAGATTTCCTGAAAACTATGCAGGCGTTGGAGTCAATCTATATCTCTAAGGTGGAAGTCAAGGCGCGGACGCTGGGGGTAATGCTGCTGGATGGGCTGCGGGAAGAAATCGATCAACTGCTGGTGGATTTGACGGGATTCGATCGCGTTTTGGAAACCCTGCAAGCTCAACTGAACGACAAAGAACAAACCTTTGTTCGAGAAACGGGCACCCTGTCTGTGAATGGCATTATGCTCTATGACGAGAAAGAGATCAGCCAAATCTACAGCCGCACCCTGGACGGGAAAGAAGATATTGTTTGTCAAACTCTCAGCCAGAAAATATTGGATGAGTTGGACGTGAGACTGTTCGATTTCTATCGGTTCGATACGCTGCGAATTCGAGACTTATACGATCGCCTACTGAACCAGACGATCGACACCTTTCAGAACGGCGCGCAGATGGACATTTCCACCGCCCGGAAATTCCTGGAGCAGTATCCCACCCTGGAACAGCAAGAAGCGCAGATTAAAACCACCTTTGAAAAGAGCGAGCCCTTCCTGCGGTTCAGTCCCGATCAAAAGAATCTGGGCTGGTCAGATAAGCCAGAGAAGTATCAAAAGCTGGTGGGCATTCAGGGGGGGTCTAGCCCGACCGATCCGGCAGTTAAAGTGATTTTGCCGATGTTGCGGAAAACCAGCACCATCACTGACAAGGAAATTCGTCCCCTCAACGATCCCCATCACATCTACTTTGTCCAGGAAGTTGGAGCATTTCCCCTGCGGCTAATTGAAGGGATGGCAAAGATGCGAACGATCTACCGTTCGATCACCCAAAAACAAAAGGAGAACTCCCTCCACACCCACCGCAATTCGCGTCAATTCAAAGACCTGATGCCGCCTACTCACACGGAAGTAAAAACTCGCCACAATCTGATTCTGGCCAAAGCGATGAACCTGGTGAAGCAGGAAGAAAACCGGATGGATGGGTTCCATGAGGTGAAATTCTTCTACCAGGATAAGCAGACCGGTCTGGACAAAACTCAGGTGATGGGAGCAGACTGGTACGAAGCGGCAGAATTTTTGCTGATGGATCAAAATCGCAAGATCAACGACATCCTGGATGATGCGATTCGGGCGATCGGTGAAAAAGCAGTCTCTAAGGCAGACAAACAAGCTCTTTACCAGATGTTGATGGGCTACCGCAGCCATGTGGAAGCAGCGACTCCTGGCGGTAAGGATAATCCAGAGTACCAGAAAGTGGAAGCGGCGATCGCGGATTACGTGAAGACCCACGGGCTGTATATTTCAGGGACAAACGGTTCAGGGATAAACGGTTCAGGGACAAACGGTTCCAGTCCTGCCCCAGTCGGAATGCCAACCAGCCCTGCGGTTTCATCTTCGACGATCGGACTCAGCGACAACTTTGAAAAGTTCGCCAAGCTGGTGGAAACCTGCTACCGTCACGGCACCCCCTCCAAAACCGAACTGGAATTGTTAGAAAAATTCCGTCAGAAATACGGCATTTCCCAGGAACAACTCACTCAACTGACTGCGAAATATGCCTCAACCCAGAATTCACAGGATTCCGTGTACGAGTTTGGCTTAATGTATCGCGCTTTCCTGGAAAACGATGGAGAGATCGATCTGCATGAGCAATCCCAATTACTCGAACTACAAGAAGAACTGGGATTGTCCAACGAACAGGTCGCCACGATCGAAGCCAATGTCCGAGAAGAATTAGCCGTCAAATAACCCGTGATTGAACACCCGCCAGGGGTACAGAGGTTTCTATGGTCAATGAATTTAACTATGTCACTTGCCCCAAATGTGGGCACGATCGCAATCCCATTACCGCCAAAAAGTGTGAGATTTGCGCCAAAAAGTTAGGCAAAGGTGGCAGTCCTCTGCCCCTCATCGCAGCCGGATTAGCCACCCTGGCCATCTTCGGAGGGGGAGGCTACTTTTTCCTGAAGGGATCGCAATCGATTACCGCAAGTTCAGACCCCGTTCCTGCCGCCACAACTGCCAACGCTGGCGAATCCGCACCCGTTTTGGCAGAAAGTCAGGCGATTGCTGCGACGGTTAGCGATGTCACGAACTACCTGAGTCAGGGCGATCGTATCCTGATTAGCGATGCCTCCAATCCAGATAAACAGGCTGGCGTTCAAGCTTTTGCCTCTGGTGATTTTCAGACGGCTGTAACCCGATTTCAAGCAGCTCGTCAGGCATTACGCAATGATCCAGAAACGCTGATCTATCTGAACAATGCCCGGTTGGGGAGTTCCCCCACGCTAACGATCGCCGCAGTGGTTCCCATTGGCACAGATAGTCCCGTGGGCGGGAATCTCAACGCTGCCCGTGAACTGCTGCGAGGCATTGCCCAGGCTCAGGATGAAGCCGTTCAAGCCGGAGTTCCCTTCAAAGTTCTGATTGCCGATGATGCCAATGATCCCAGCCGTGCCGAAGCGATCGCCAATGTCCTGGTACAGGATCAGCATGTACTTGCTGTAGTGGGTCATGGCACCAGCCGCACTTCTCTCGCCGCAGCTCCGATTTACCAGCAGAATCAACTGCTGATGATTGCCCCCACCAGCACCAGCACTGAACTCGCCCAGGTTCCCAGAGGTGCAGGCGGCAACTTTGTGTTTCGGACGATTCCCAGCGATCAATTCACCGGAACGACCCTGGCACGTCACGCTCTAGCAGAAGGGAAAAATCGGGCGATCGTCTTTTTCAACTCCCAAAGTTCCTACAGCAAATCCCTGATGGAGGCTTTCTCCACCACCCTGGGTTTAGAAGGGGGACAAATCGTTCAACAGGTGGATTTGTCTGAAGGCAATGCGGCCAGTCAGCTCGCCAATAATGCCGATGTGATAGTGCTACTTCCCGATTCCGAAACATTGACCCAGGCAATCGCAGTTGCTAGCGCGAACCAAAACCGTTTACCGATCCTGGCAGGAGATGCCTTTTACACGATCGAGAGTCTCCGTCAGGGTGGCTCTGCCCTCAACAATGCGGTGCTGTCCGTTCCCTGGCATCCATTAGCCAGCGCCAATCCCAACTTTATCCAGGCTAGCAGCAGCCTATGGGGAGGGGATGTCAACTGGCGAACTGCTTTTGCCTACGATGCCATGCAAACCCTGCGATCGGCTCGTTCCAGTGCCAGCGTTACGCCACAAGTAGGCGTTGAGGGACGAACCAAGCTCAATAGTGCTTTGACTGGCTCAGGCTTCAGTGCGAATGGGACAACGGGCGTAATCAGCTTTTTGCCATCGGGCGATCGCAACAGTAAGGTTCTGCTGGTCAGAGTCCAACCCGGCAATCGATCGGGCACTGGGTTCGACTTCGTTCCGATTCAATAGCCTCATTGATTCAACTTCCTCTTTCTTGTGGGGTGGGCATCTTGCCTGCCCTTTCTTATAACCCTCAGAATTTCTCCTTGTTGAAGGTGATGAGGGACGCTTACCTCGCCTTGCTCTAGAGATAGCTAAAAACGTGGATCAAGTCGCTTAAGCCATGGCTTGCTCCTGACAAAATGGCCATACCGTGAACTTTTTTTACTATCCTGGCTCCCTCACAACTTTCTTACACTTATCTTTGATAATAACAATGATGAGTTGCTGTTATAGGTTTAGAACTGTAGCTGCAAATGCATCGCTCTTAATGAAGAAAAATCCACAATTTGTCCCTTGAATGTTGCCTGTAGTTTTAGAAACACTTATTTGAACACCTGAGAGGATTAATTAAGTCTAAGAATTGATGAGAGTAGCAATTGGATAACAGGAACTTGAAAAGCTACCAACAGCCATATTCACCTCGATATGGGGAATATTATTGTGGCATGGTATGGAGTGCGTTCTAATACACTGCGGCTTGAATATGCCTACCATCTGTAGGGCAGGCTTCTAGCCTGCGCGGGCAGGATGCCCGCTCTACGGTCGCTAAACTCACGCCAAGGTCTACTAGTCTCAAACGGTTTGTTATCTACTTTTTAGCTTAGTAAAGAATATTTCACCGGTGCAGATTGAGTCTGTTATGCAGCTAAATCTATCTGCATACAAGGCTCTATTACTGCAAAACTTACAATCTTCAAAAGCCCCTGGAGAACCAACGTGATACAAAACAGTTTTGATTCCAAACAATCTTGTCAAGATACCGTTAAGGTGATGGATCTTGAGCAGTTTGATTGCATTGTTAAAGCAATTGTAGAAGGAAAATATTCCTGGGCTTGCGTTTTGATCCTTCGCTTCGCCGGATATAATCCAGCCCACTACATTCCCTATCGAACGTACAAACGTTTGATTAAAGAGAATCGGCGGAGCAAAACGATCGAGCCGAAAAGCCAAGAAACCATTTCACAACAACCTTCTGAAAACATCAGCATCCCGTCCTCAACCCCATCCACCTTTCCTCAGGGAATGTACAGGATGTCCAGGATGGAGGCAAGCCAGAAATAGGAGGAGCAGTATCAGAATATTGCGCGCCAAAAAGCAAGCAAATCAGGGGCTCAGCTACCTTAAGCCGAATGAATGGCGTGGTATGAAAGGGGGTGGTAATACTCTGTAATGCATCAGGACTGCCAACTTGAGCTACACCCAATCTCGTAGACCTGCACCCGTACGCCCAGTTAAAACCCAAACCATCGATCGCACACAGTCACGGAAAATCCTCACCAGAGACTCGGATGAGGATTGCCCAGACGTTACAGAGATGGGGGTCACGAAAATGCCTCGACTGCCCAACACGATCGCAGCAATTGCCAGGGATCTCGGCATATGATAGTCAGAAGTAATGACGTAAATATGCTGGATCCCTTGCGCTGCCAGGGTATCGGCATTACACGTAAAGTTAGTCACTGTATCAGTCGCACAAAAATCATAGTGAACTTGTTGTTCTGGAATGCCAACCTGCTCAAAGAGAGCCTGGTTAAAGGTGAGCGCACCAGGATTGCCCGAAATCCAAACGGGTAGAGTGGGATAGGCTTGCGAGAATTGAGCTGCAAACTTGACCCGCTCCGGACTGCCTTCTAAAACCAGAACAGCTTGCGGTTCAGGTGCTTGATGTTGCGCGATCGCCAAGCGAATTGGAATGATACTGCCCAGGGCAAACAGAACGAACAACAGTGCGATCTGAGGCTTGCAAAACTTTGCGCGTTGAGTTGGCTTCATTTAGGAACGCTCAGTATCTTGTGATGGACGAAGGCTGGATATATAAATATCTAGCCTATTTTCTATCCATTCTTGAAACATCTGGTTCAGAAGGCTTTCATACAGTGTAGAAGTTAGAGTGGGAGGAAAAATTTCATCAACCAGAAATAGTTCATAGGTATTGTCAGCATTTTTAAATGGTCCAAGCACTTCCCCAATCTGAGCATTAAACAATCTTTCAGCAATTTCTGGACTAATTTCTCCTCGCTGCTGTTTTCCAGCATAACCGCACTGGAGCCTGCGGCTTTCATTTGCATCGTAAAGATGAGCTGCTTCAAAAAAGTTAAGTTCTTCTTCCTCAATCTGGTAGAAAACCTCGTAAGCCAGGCTTTCATACGGTATTTTTATCCGATAAATCAATGCCTGCTCAAACTCGCTTCTATGCTGAGAAAAAAAATTTTGAGCCGCTTCAGAAAATAGATGCCGGGCGAGCTTTTGAGACAGCAATCGTTCATAGATTCTCTGCTGTAGATCGCTCAAGGTTGACATTTGTTCTGCCAACCATGCCAATAACTGTGCAGGATGTTCAAAATAGTTCTCATAACGAATTTTATCTAGCTCCGCCTGTACTTCTTCTGCGGTAACGCTGAGAGCTTGTTCCTGAGCAACTTGACTAACAATTTTTTGAGAAATTATCTCTTGATAAATTGACTTCAAGCGCAAATCTCGCCTTAGAAAATCAATCACCTCCTGGTTTTCAAGAGATATGGCCGAGAAGTCTACCATAAGACAAATCTCTTTAAACGCTGTATTTAGCTTGGATGCACCTCAAAGAGACTTACGCCTCTTAGGCAGGAGCATCTCTATAAGAAACATGGAATAGAAGTATTATGCATCTCTTCTCAAATGAATTAAGGCCAATCGCAGTATCATAAAAAATACTGATAGTCTTATCCATTTTCTTTAGCGTTTGAACTATGTTCAATCATTGAGAAATATTACTAAGTGAGGTGAAATCTCATCCTTACCTTGCATATTTTAATATGAGGCAAACTTAACAAACACGCTACTTAAGGAGTAACTTTGAGTGTATTCATGTTTACCCCTTTAACAGTACAAAAATAACTAAAGGTCATCTCAGACAGGTGAACTAAAGTCCTAGGGACAGGAAAATATAGGATTTACCGAAATATTATCATACTTCTCTCTATTTAAAGAAAAGATGAAGTTATGGCTGGCTTAACCTGTATTTCCCGCACTAAAAGATAGGCTTTTAGTAAAGGCTAGAAATTTTATCCAAACATAAAATTTTTTAACGGGCTTCAAGGATTTTTATTGGTTCAGGTTTGAGGTGTTCAAGTTGTTCTAGCCTGTTCTAGCCTGTTCTAGTCTGTTCTAGCCCTTTGCCAGTAACCTCCACCTTCTTAGACCCTATCCGAAAAGCCCGTCAGGGGTTTTGGATTCCAAAAACTCTAGCGAGCTTTCAGATAGGCACTCCATGCAGCACGGATGAAATAACTTTCTAAATTAGATTTTTAATCCAAGGGGCTACAATAATGAAAGCAGAGCAAAATTGTTTAGGACGCATGCAACCTCCACCCTTCGGTCGCAGTTCCAAAAACTCGGACATTCTCAGCGCATTTAAATCAGCCCAAATTGCTAACGTTCTCGTTGCCAAAACTCAGCCTGCTTCGATCAAAGATTTTCAGTTAGGAAACGAAATTTTCTCTTATCTTACTCCTTCATCAACGGAAAATTCCCTCAGCGATCGCTCATCTGCATCAGGTTGCTATCTTGTTTTTGAAGGACAGGTGCGTTTACTTTGCCAAAACCTTGCTCTTCAGCGTCCCGTTTCAGCCGACTTACTGGAGGCGGGGGCTGTATTTGGGGCGGATCATCTGTTTTGTGAGCAGCCCTTGCCCTATTGGGTGATTGCAACCAGCTCTTGTCGTCTTGTCCACATTCCTTACCGCCAGTTGAGCGTTCAATTAGAACAGGTTCCGCAACTGCAAACCTATTTAAGCCAGGGGGTACAACAGCGGGAACGCCTAATTTTTTTCAAACGCTTTACCCAACAGCGATCGCTTCCCATTCACACCCTGAAACATGCACTCCTACCTGAGTTGGTGGAACAACGAGTTGAAGCGGGAGCAAATTTATCCCAGGTTCTACCCAATACTGGATATTTCTGGCTACGAGCTGGGCAAATTCTCAATCGATCGAATCCTGCTCCTGCTCCTGAGGTTGGGGATGGTTGGGGATATCCCGATGCAATTCCTGAGGGTTGGGTCGCCCAAACAGACTTAATCATTTACACCCTCCCCCTCGGCTCCTGGAAAACTCTGAATTTGCTTCAACGCTGATTTTCATCTTTCATCACTTCAATCCCTTCAAAAGTGTATACTGTTCGCCCAGATGTCTTTCAGCTATCTTCATCAGGTCATTTAACCAGAACAAAACCTGTTCTTCCGTTGCGGCCTCCACCATGATTCGGAGCACGGGTTCTGTTCCCGATGCCCGCACCAGAATGCGACCTTGATCTCCTAAGCTGGTTTCTGCCCGATCGATCGCCTGTTGTAAAACATCGCAATCTTGCCAGTTCATGCGTTTGCGTTCATCGGCGATAATGACGTTGCGTAGCTGTTGGGGATAGGTTTGAAAACTTTGATTCACCAGTGTTGCTAGCGGTAAACCAGACTGCTGTACCAGAGCTGCCAGGTGCAGAGCCGTTGTCAGTCCATCACCTGTTACGCCGTAGTGACGGCAGAGAAGATGCCCCGACTGTTCTCCTCCCAGCATGGCCCCCGATCGCACCATTTCAGCATAAACCTGTTGATCCCCCACGGCAGTCCGAATCAGGTTTCCCCCCAGCCGCTGCCATGCCTGTTCAAACCCCAGGTTAGACATAACGGTAGAGACAATTAGATTGCCCGGAAGTAGTCCCTGCTGCTGTAACTGTTGCCCCCAGAAGTAGAGGAGATAGTCACCATCGACTGGGCGACCCTGATGATCGACCGCCAGGACGCGATCGGCATCCCCATCGAAGGCAAAGCCCAAATCTGCCCCTGCCGCAACAACGGCTGCTTGTAACGGTGCGAGATGGGTTGAACCGCAGTTTACGTTGATCTGATTGCCATCTGCCTGGGCATGAAGGCAGGTGACTTGGGCCCCAGGCTGCGAAAGGCGCGAGGTGCGAGGTGAACGGCTGCCCCCCAGGCGAGATCCAGAACAATGTGCATTCCGGCTAGCGGGAGAACACTCGTGGCTTCTGCCTGTAGTGGTTTTTGCAGGGCTAATAGATAATCCTCCAGTAATTCTGGGCGGAAATAGGCACAACTGCGGGGTGTATAGGCAATTTCCGTTAAGCCGATCGGCTGTCGCAGGGCGGTTTCAATTTGAGCCTGAATCGGTTGGGAGAGCTTGCTGCCATCCTGACCAAACAATTTAATCCCGTTGTCCTCCGGTGGGTTGTGGCTGGCGGAAATCATCACTCCCCCCATTGCCTGGGAAATGCGGGTCAGGTAAGCCACCGCAGGGGTGGGGCAAAGCCCTAAATCCCACACTTCCACGCCGGCCGCCGTGAACCCCTTCAGCAAAGCGGCAGCTAGAAGATCACTTGAATTCCTGGAATCTTGCCCCATCACGATTGGCCCAGGTTGCAGGGAATTTGCCTGTAGAACCTGCCCGGCCCAATAACCCACTTGCATTGCCAGGGAGGCCGTCAGCAGTTCTCCCACTTTGCCCCGAATGCCATCGGTGCCAAATAGGGGGGATTGGGGTAAAGCAATGCTGACTCCGATCGGGGGGGAGAGGAGAGGCTCAATGCTGACAACCGATCGATTCAAAGGCGAAACGTCCGCAAGTGTTTTTTCCATTGCTGTAGTTAATTAATTTAATGAATTGCCAGATGATCTCAATGCCATGCGATCGCCTGGTTCGGCGTTTGAGAGGGATGAAAATGTGAAGTGTATTGGATGGAGTTAGGACCTGAGCAAAACCGATGGAATTGGCCATCAAGGAACGCGGCTTGCCTTGATGGAGGTTAACCCAACACAAACCTCTAAACTTTCAGCATTGATTTAGTTGAACTGTAGGGAATTAGAAGATTTCTTTAAACCATAGAATAGGGCAATAGAGTCAGTGTGGTGTGCCAAAACGCCTATTGATCAAAAGCAACTATATTCACTATTAGCCGTGTTCAGGTGCAAAAACTCGTTCAGATTTGCCTTACGCCAATCTGTGACACTCAGATGAACCGATTCTTCGCATTTGCTGTTCTCACTCGTTCCTCTTTGTCTCTCTTTCCCATGCTGACGAGAAATCCAGTTTTTAGCTCCGTTTGTCTGGATAAACGTACAGGTGCATTGATTTCAGGTTGGACTTTAAAGAAAATTTCATGGGAGGAAAGAAATAGACTTAAAAACTCAGGCGGTAGCGATACGTCTGCATCAGGGGCTAAAGCTTCCCATTGAGAGCGGTAAGCTTTCAGAGCCAGTCTTTTCTTTGCGATTCCTTCCTTGATCGGTAGGCGGTAACAACTGGGGGACTTCGCCAGAGATTTAATTCTCCAGGGAGCCCACATTGCCCAGATTGGATATTGAAATAATTCAATCTTCTGCTCGGTTTTTGTAACGGCTGCTCTAACTAGTTCAAACGTAGCTTCATGGTCAGGATGAAGATCAAACTGATGGGTAACATAAACCTCATCGGGTTTGAATCGCTCTAACAATTGCACCAATTGTTTGACTAAACTCCGGCGTTGTTCTTGGGAGAGATAGCGTAAACCCTGATCAGGCTGATCTAAGAAATGAATCTCTTTGCTTGCGACTCCTAAGATATCCAGAGCTGCGATCGCTTCTTGTTTACGCATTCGAGTAATTTCATGGGAGTTAAGCTGAGAACTAGCGGGGGAGGCATGCCCATCGGTTAAAAATACTACCGAAACGGGAACTCCCCACTGGCGTTTGAGGGCAATCAAACCACCACAACCCAATGTCTCATCGTCCTGATGGGGCGCAAATACCATAACAGTTTTTGGGTTAAGCCGCATGGGCTGGCATACAACCCAGCGTATATACAGGCTGTAGATGTAAGTTAGAACATTGTTACGAAAGAATCGTTTCAGGGAGTGAAAGAATAACATATCCTTCTACGGTTGGTTTGACTGGAATTTCTTACCAAGAGTGAAGAGACGAAGTTTAAAAGGGAGCATCCCATTTATGCAAATTGATCGATTTCCGTAGCGCAGGCATCTTGCCGCCAGTGAACTATCCATCATGCAAATGCAAAAGTGGGATACACCCTTCAAAAACTGCGGAATGCAGTAACCACCAAGCATCCAGCAGTTCCATAGACGAACCCCTATAAATACAGAGTGTAGCGCAAGAACTGGCTCATTTCAGCACGAGAGGCATTTTGGCAATCCATTCATTCCTGGACTGAATATAGTGTTAATTAGCGCAGGCAGCTTGCCTGCCCGTCAGAGATGGGTCATGCAAATGCAAAATTGGAATGCATCCGAAATAGGGAATTTTTTCTAACTACTTTCTCAATTCCGATCGCACTGATGGCAGTCAATCATTCAATCATTCAATCGGCGAACATCAATCAACGGTACTGTCAAGCGAAGAATTCAGTCTGAAAACAAGTTGCGATCGTCCTTTGGCAGGCAAGCTGCCTGCGCTACAGATTCGTTCGTTTGCTTCTTAGCTTTCATTAGTGCCATGAGCTTGGTTGACTGATAAAACTCCTGAAACCATGATTCTCTCGTAGGTTGGGTTGAGGGACGAAACCCAACGCAAACTATCTCCCTTGTTGGGTTTCGCTATGCTCAACCCAACCTACAAAAAAGATTTGTCAGTCAATCAGTCCATGAGCTGTCAATCGATTTTCCTGCAATCTAAGTATTAAACAACGGTTGGTTCTCTAAAAATTAGAACCAGATTTTTGAAACTCTGTTTTGAGGTTAACTTCAATGAAACGGAAATTTTGGAGAGGGCTAATTAGACTAAAAAACTATTTAATTCGATTAAGAAATCGCCATTTTCTAATGATTGATACCCTTCTCCTGTTAGTCTCTCCGCTCATTGCTTTGGAATTGCGCCTGGATGGACAGGTAGACTGGCAAGAGTATGGCTTGGGTCTAATCCAGATTACGTTTCTATTCTTGATCGTAAAGCTAGCGATCTTATTTGCCTTTGGTTTCTATAAGCGTTGCTGGCGTTATGCCGATGCGGATGAATTACAGCAAGTGGCGGGTTTGGCTTTGTCGATCGTCGTGCTGCAAACGCTGTTATTTACGGGACTGTACCTGGGGCAGGTGGGGGCGATCGCTAACCTGCCGCGCTCATTACCGATCCTGGATGGCATTCTCAGCGTACTGCTGGTGAGTTCGCTGCACTTTAGTGTCAGAATCATCGAGCGATCGTGTCAGAAGCGCAGTCGTAGCTTTAATCGGCGCGATCGGGTTCTGGTGGTGGGAGCTGGTGATGCGGGTGTGTCTCTGGTGAGGGAAATGCAGCGCCATCCCCACCTTCAGTTTCATCCTGTTGCGTTTATTGACGATGATCCCGCCAAGTTAAACCTCCAGATCTGCCAGACTCCCGTTGTGGGCGATCGGTATACCATTCCCAAATACGTCCGCTCCCTCCACATCCGCAAAGTAGTGATTGCGATCCCTTCCCTGCCAGGTCAGGTGCTGCGAGAAATCCTGGAAATTTGTAATGCAGTTGGGGTGCCCACCAGTACGCTACCCGGAATCGACCACATTCTGAACGGACAAATTCGCTTAAGTGATGTGCGCGATATTCAGATTGAGGATCTTTTGCGGCGAGAACCGATTCAGATGGATGTGCAGCAAGTCCTGTCATTCCTCAAGGGTAAACGGGTTTTAGTGACTGGCGCAGGCGGATCGATCGGCAGCGAGCTTTGTCGTCAGATTTTGAAATGTTGTCCGGCTGAGATTGCCCTGGTGGGCCATGGTGAAAATTCGGTATTTCTGATTCAACAAGAGTTGGAGAGAACGATTCAACTGTTTCAGGAAAGTGATCATTTTCTGGAACAGCCCTTGCTGGGACAGCCTCTACCAGAACAGACTCCCCGGCTTTCTGCTTACATTGCCGATATCCGGTTTTGCGATCGTCTGGAGTATGTGTTTGATCAGTTTAGACCGAATATTGTGTTTCATGCAGCCGCCCACAAACATGTTCCCATGATGGAACTGAATTCTCCTGAAGCCATTACCAATAACATTCAGGGAACAAAGAATTTAGTAGATCTGGCTTTACGATTCAATGTAGAAGCCTTTGTGATGATATCGACCGACAAGGCAGTGAATCCCACAAACATCATGGGAGCCAGCAAACGAGTAGCGGAAATGCTGGTGTTACAGGCAGCAAGGGTGAGCCAGCGGCGGTTTGTAGTGGTTCGCTTTGGTAATGTCTTAGGGAGCCGGGGCAGCGTGATCCCAACCTTTAAGCAACAAATTGCGGCAGGAGGCCCTGTCACCGTCACCCATCCCGAAATTACCCGTTACTTTATGACGATTCCAGAAGCCGTGCAGCTCGTGCTTCAGGCAGCCGTAGTGAGTAAAGGCGGCGAAGTGCTGATGTTGAATATGGGACAATGCGTCAAGATCGTTGATTTAGCGAAAGAAATCATTCGGCTTTCGGGCTATGAAGTGGGGAAAGATATTGAGATTGTGTTTACGGGATTGCGACCTGGCGAAAAACTGTTTGAGGAATTATTGATTCCGGGTGAACAGTATGAACCGACTGAGCATGACAAGTTGGTGATTGTCAAAAACGCAAGTCGCTTTATTCCTGGACACCTCAATCCCACGGTGAAGGCCCTCTGCGAAGCGGCAGTTCGGAATGAGCCAGATTTGATCCGCTTTTTCCTGAAGCAATTAGTGCCTGGTTATCATTCTCAATCTCCGGTTCCTTTTACGTTGCCTGAAAGCATCAAGCTTCCGGCTGAAAGTTCCAGGGCAGCAGCCGAAACAAGTCCAACGATTTTGCAGGCTGCAAGTCCCCACTTGTCCAGTGCTCCACCCCCCCGACTGGCAAACGGTTAAGCTCGGCAAAATGGCATGACAGCCTGGATTGGCGATCGATACACTATTGCACACGCTCCATCAATCCATTGCTATTCTGCTCGCTCTGTTCGCCGCTGATTGTTCATAAAAATCGTTGGTTCCATCCTCTTGGTTCTATGATGAATACACCTAAATTGAAAGGGTCGATTCAATCTACAGCATCCCTGGCGATATTAATGGTTGGGCTGATGGCAGGTGTCCCCCCGGTGGGACTTGCCCAAACATCTGCTGAACCTGGCACCTCAGAAGTTTCCCCAGACAGTCTCCCCACTGCCATCAACGCAGACACCCCTACGCCATCGCTTCAGATGGTTGAAGCCTATACGTTAGGAGCAGGCGATCGCATTTACCTCGACTTCTTTAACGTGCCAGAGTACACCGGGGAAACTCAAATCCTCACGGATGGTACCCTGAATCTGCCGCTGATTGGCTCCCTTGCTGTCCAGGGGATGTCGCTACGGGAAACATCGGATGCGATTACGGCGGCCTATGGTCAGCTCTTGCGTAACCCAATTGTCACGGTTCGTTTAGTTAGCCCCCGGCCACTACGGGTGAGTATTGCTGGGGAAGTCAATCGTCCGGGTTCCTATGCGATGTCATTAGGGGCCGAAGCTGGGGGAACTGGAGAGCCCCAATGGCCAACGGTGACGCAGGTGATTCAAACCGCAGGGGGCATTACCCAGCAGGCAGATATCAGCAACATTCGGATTCAACGAGCGCAGCGATCGGGTGTACCCCAGGAAATCACTGTCAACCTGTGGGAATTGCTCCAGCAGGCGGATTTGAGTCAGGATCTTCCCCTGCGGGATGGAGACACCATTCTGATTGCAACGGCAACCTCCCTGCAACCGGCCGAAGCAACCCAGCTTTCCACTGCCAGCTTTTCCCCCAATACCATTCAGGTCGGTGTAGTTGGGGAAGTGGTGACCCCTGGTATGGTCGAAGTGCCACCGAATACTCCCTTGAATCAAGCATTGATGGCAGCAGGTGGGTTTGACCATCGACGGGCGCGCACCAGCCGGGTTGATCTGATTCGCCTCAACCCTGACGGGAGTGCGACCCAGCGGACAGTTGAGATCGACTTTTCCCAGGGTATTAATGAAGCCTCGAATCCGGCCCTCCGCAACAATGATGTGATTGTGGTGGGGCGATCGGGTTCAGCCAGTTTCTCTGATACGATCGACAGCATTTTTGGAACGATAGGACGGTTTATTCCATTCTTCGGACTGTTTTAACTCCCTTTCATTTCTTTTTTTAATTGAATTGCCAGTCGAACCGTTGATCTATTTCAGGTTTAATTTATTTCTTTAATTCTCTTCAAAACTCCCTTGAACCATGAGTACAGACAATGCTGTATCTTCCATTAGCCTTCAGCAGTACTTGCGTATCCTAAAGCGACGCTGGTTTCCTGCCCTAACGGTTTTTGCTTTAGTGGTTGCAGGTTCTTCATTCTTCACTTACTCGACTAGACCAGTTTATCAAGCGGAAGGAAAATTACGGTTTAGAGGGCGTAGTCTGGCCTCTTCTCTGACCGATTTAGGGGGGAGTACCAGAAGTCCTGAGCCGGTAGTGAGAGAAGGCAATCCTTTAGATACTGAAATTGGCGTTATTCGCTCGGTTCCCACCCTGGAACGAACGATCGATCGTTTAACTCTAAAAGATGAGGCAGGGAATCCGCTCCAGCGATCCAAACTCCTGGAAAACTTGACCATTGCCAACGATGCGGGGACTGATCTTTTGACCATTGCCTACCGGGACGCAGATCCGGAACAGGCAAAAGCGATCGTTAATACGCTGATTGAAACCTATCTGGAGGAAAACCTGCAATCCAGCCGGGCAGAGGTGGCAGCCGCCCGATCGTTTCTTTCGGAACAACTGCCTGCAGCGGAGGCCCGAGTCTATGAGTTAGAGCTGGAGTTACGTCACTTTAAAGAGCAATATCAGGTGACTTCGATTGAGGAAGAAGGGCGATCGGCGATTACAGCTCTGGCGGACTTGCACCGGCGGATGAGTGAAACCCAATCTGCCCTGGCTAGCACAGCAGCGGAGTCGGCGGAGTTCCACAATCAGCTAGGGATGGATGTGCAGCAGGCGGCAGCACTCACCACCTTGAGCCAGTCGGAGGGCGTGCAGGAAGTTTTAAGGGAATTACAGGGAGTCGAATCTGAGCTGGCAGCCGAGCGGGTGCGGTTTCAGGATGGCCATCCTGCCGTAATCGCCCTGCTGGATAAGAAGACGAATCTGGAAGCGTTACTAGATCAGCGGGTGACTCAAACCCTGGGCGGGCAGCAATCTGTGCCGATCGGGGCTTACAATCAGGCGATTTTCGATCGAGTTTAGCGGGAGAGTTTGTTCGCACTCAGGTCAGGCAAGCTGGACTGGAAAATGAAGTCCGAACCCTGTCGAGCTATGAACAGGTCTATCGTCAACGGATCAGTGCGTTGCCCCGAATTGAACAAGAGTTGCGAGAGTTGGAGCGCAAGCTGGATGCAGCCCAAACGACCTACTCTTTGTTGTTACAGCGATTTCAAGAGGCCCAGGTTGCTGAAAATCAAAACATTGGGAATGCCCACGTGATTCAAACTGCGGCACTCCTGGAAAATCCGGTTGCCCCCAATATTCCGCTTAATCTGGCAGTCGGAGGACTGTTAGGAACACTGCTGGCTATTACAACAGCACTTTTATTGGAAGGTCAGGACAAAACCATTCGATCGGTGCGCGAAGCCAAGGATTTACTGGGCGATGTTTTACTGGGAATTGTGCCGTTGCATCGGCATAGTCGGGGTGCCTTGTCGTTCCAGAACCATGCAGACCCGATCGCCCCTGAAATTATCCTGCACCATGCAGCGGGTTCACCGTCCAGTGAAGCCTACCGCAGGCTGCAATCCCATCTGCGATCGCTCTGTGCCGAGAAGGAATTGAAAACCATTCTGGTGACCAGTTCGATTCCCAGGGAAGGCAAGAGTACGGTGTCCGCCAATTTATCCCTGGCGTTAGCTCAAACGGGACGCAAGGTGTTGCTGATTGATGCGGATCTCCGCTGCCCGAAACAGCACAAGCTCTGGCATTTGCCAAATGTGATGGGTTTAAATCAAATTCTGACGGAGCAATGTGAGATGGAATCTGCGATTCAATCGGTTCATCCGTTAGATGTTTTAACGGCAGGGGCAACTGCGGGGCATCCCTCCACATTACTAGATTCCGATCGCATGACTGAATTCCTGCAAGAATGCTCAACTCGCTATGATTTTGTCATTGTCGATACACCGGCATGGAACGTTGCTGCGGATGTGGCGATTCTGAACCAGAAGGCAGATGGAATGCTGTTTGTCGTTCGTCCGGGAGTAGTTGATCCCGCCAGCGCGACATTTGCCAAGGAATCACTTAAGCAAGCCAATCAGAACATTTTGGGCTTAATTATCAACGGTATTACCCCTGCCGCTGACAGTTACTACTACGACAAAAAATACAGCAAGCAATACTACCCCAGTGTCAGTGCTCCGGAGCAGATCCCGGTAGTCTCCAAATCGAATGGGAGCCGAGCCAGTGTCTAGAGTTGAGGTCAGCCCCATCAGCAATCCCCTGTCGTTACGCCGTAACTTTTCCTGGACGTTAATGGGCAACGTCGTGTACACCGCTTGCCAGTGGGGCATGTTGGTGGTGATTGCCAGGTTGGGTAGCCCGGAGAAAGTGGGACAGTTTACGTTGGGTTTGGCCGTTACGGCTCCAGTGATTTTGTTGACCAATTTGCAACTGCGAGATGTTCAGGCTACGGATGCAAACCGCCAGTATGAATTTGGGGATTATTTGAGCCTGAGAATGATTTCGACGATCATTTCTCTGCTGATTATCCTGGGCATCATTGCGCTGGCAGACTACAGCCGAGAAGCGGCATGGGTCATCTTTTTTCTGGGAATGAGTCGAGCGTTGGATGCCCTCAGTGACATCTTCTATGGGTTTATTCAACTGCATGAGCGCATGGCTCGGATTGCCATCTCCATGATGCTTAAAGGCGGGTTATCGCTGCTGCTGTTGGGGGTGGGTATGTATGTCTCCCACAGTGTTGTCGGGGGGGCGATCGGATTGATGATAGCTTCGCTGCTGGTGTTGATCGGCTATGACTTCTACAGCATTCTTCTGGTGTCACGGCAGGCAGTCCCCCCTGAAAAACGCAACTTTTCCGCTTCCAACCGCTCAGAGCTCCGATCGCTCCGTCCCCAATGGCAGTGGAAGAAGCTCCGCAAACTGACGGCATATGCTCTACCCCTGGGGCTGGTGATGCTGCTGTTTTCCCTGAATGTGAATATCCCACGCTATCTGGTGGAGTGGCATCTGGGTGAACATACACTCGGCATCTTCGCTGCGATCGCCTCTCTACCCCTGGCTGGAAATATGGTGATGAGTGCGTTGGGGCAGGCGGCCATTCCGCGTTTAGCGAAATATTATGCAGCCGGAAATCGAGCGGCGTTTCGCACCCTTCTGCTGAAGTCAGTGGGAGTTGGCGGATTGCTGGGTGGCATTGGGGTAGGAATTGTATTGCTCAAAGGTCAGGAACTACTGACGCTACTGTTTGGTGAAGAATATGGACAGCAGGCGGATTTGCTGGTGTGGCTGATGATTCCAGCGGCGATCGGCTATGCAGGTTCATTCTTAGGCAATGGCATGACGGCTGCCCACTATTTCCGAGCCCAGATTCCCTTATTCGTCACCGTTACCACCGTTACAACCGTTGCAAGTTTGTGGTTGCTGCCCATCATGGGTCTGTATGGCATTGCGATCGCCCTCCTGCTTGCAGTTTTTGTTCAGGTTGCTATCAGTTCCGGAGTTATTATTCATGCCTTACACAAAGTGGGTCGTCAAGTCTAATACAAACCGTCCGATCAAAGTTCTGCATGTTGGCGTAGGAATGATTAAGGGCGGTATTGAAGCTTGGATGATGCAAGTTCTATCTCGCAATAATCCTGAACAGATTCAGATGGATTTTGTTGTGCATACGACTGATCCCTGTCCCTATGATGATGAAGTTCGAGCTTTGGGCAGCCGCCTTATTCCCTGTCCCTATACTTCTAATTTCTGGCTCTACGGTCGTCACTTTCAGCGGATTTTAGAGAATTATGGCCCCTATGACATCGTTCACAGTCATGTTCATTACTTTAATGGTTATGTTCTGCGGTTGGCAAAGCAAGCAGGTATCCCAATTCGGATTGCCCATAGCCATTGCGACTTTACGCCTATTGAAGTTCAAGCTAGCCTGTCCCGACGGTTATATCTAGCTTTAACTAGAAGATGGATTCAGCAATACGCCACCCTGGGGTTAGGAGGAAGCCAGCGATCGATGGTGGATTTGTTTGGTGCAGGATGGGAATCGGATGCGCGTTGGCAGATGCTTCCCTACGGTGTTGATTTAAAGCCATTTCGAGAATCCGTCGATCCAGGCACGGTGCGGAGGGAGTTGGGGATTCCGCAAGGTGCATGGGTGATGGGTCATGTGGGGCGATTTGTTGAGCAAAAAAATCATTCGTTTTTAATCGATGTGGCGGCGGAGGTAATCCGGCGAGAACCTAAAGCCCATCTGTTGCTGATTGGAGATGGCAAGCTTCAACCCGCCATGCGACAAAAGGTGCAGCGTCTGGGGATTACCGATCGAGTCACATTCACAGGCATTCGATCGGATGTGCCGCGATTGATGCTGGGGGCAATGAATGGTTTCCTGTTTCCCTCTCTAGGTGAAGGTTTGGGATTTGTCTTGTTAGAAGCCCAGGCGGCTGGATTGCCCTGTGTGTTCACTGAAGATATTCCAACCGAAGTAGATGTCATACCCGCGCTGGTGCATCGCCTTTCCCTCTCCCAATCTCCTGCTCAATGGGCTGAGGTGTTGCTATCCCACTGGCAGCAGAAACCCCTATCTCAGCCAGAAGCATTATCGATTCTGGAATCTAGCTCATTTAATGATGAACGATCGTTTCGGCAGTTGCAAACCATTTACCAAACAGAATATGTGCGAGTCACCGCGAAGGACGGAACTAATGACCCACTGCGCCAAACACCCAATTTGGTCAATTTTTAGCCATCAGGGGCATCATGCTTTATATTCACTCAACAAACCGATCGCCAACCCAGAAGCCCATTAGAGCACTGCACGTTTTGGGGCAAATGTCAGAGGGGGGCATAGAAGCCTGGCTTCTCCAGCTCGTTCGTCGGTTTCATCCCGATCGAATTCAGATGGATTTTTTGGTTGAAACGAATCGCACCTGTCCCCCCTGCCCCTATGAGGATGAACTGCGGGCGCGAGGTAGCCAAATTTTTGTTTACCCCCATACGCGCAATCCCTGGCTTTATAACCAACGGATTCAGCAGGTGTTGCACGATTTTGGCCCCTATGATGTGGTGCATAGCCACGATAATTTCATTGGGAGTGTGATGCGATCGGCTTACTGGGCGGGTGTTCCAGTCCGCATTGCCCATAGCCATACCGACCTGTTTGCCATGCAAACGTTGTTCAAAACCCAAGCCTCCCTCCAGCGACGTTTAGCCTTCCAACTGTTTTCTAGCTTGAATCGCAGGTGGATTCACCAGTATGCCACGGTAGGATTCGGATGCAGCCAAAACGCTGCGGCCAGTCTGTTTGGGTCATCCTGGGGCATCGATCAACGGTGGCAAATTCTTTATTGTGGAATTGATCTGGCTCCCTTTCAAACCCGTCCTGATCCAGTTTGCGTTCGGGCTGAACTGGGTATTCCTGGCGATCGATTTGTGATCGGTCATGTGGGCAGGCTCGCAACCGCTAAAAATCATGCATTTTTGGTTAACGTCTTTGCCGCAGTACTTCAAAAACAGCCCAACACCCATCTTTTGCTGGTTGGCGAGGGCGACCTGCAATCTAGCATTCAGCAGCAGGTGGCGCGAATGGGGTTGGTCGATCATGTCACCTTTACCGGCTTTCGATCGGATGTGCCCCACCTGATGCTGGGAGCGATGGATGCATTTGTGTTTCCTTCCTTGTTTGAGGGCTTAGGGTTGGCGCTGGTTGAGGCGCAAGCGGCTGGGCTACCTTGTCTTTTTTCAGATGTGATTCCGGCAGAAGCCGATATAGTGCATCCCCTGATTCATCGCCTTTCCCTGGAAAAATCGCCGTTTGAGTGGGCAGAGGCGTTATTGGCGTTACAAAGGGCGCATCCAGCAATCAGTCCCACCGATGCGCTGGATCGTGTGACGGCGAGTCCCTTCAATCTAGAGCGATCGCTCCAACAAATCGCCACGCTTTACCAAACTGAATATGCCCGATCGACGTTGCAGAGGGCAGATCAAGACTTGCGGAAAATACCACAACAGGCTCAATCAACTTATGGAAGTTAAGAAAATAATTAGCTAATGGTCTTGTGGGGTGGGCATCTTGCCCGCCCATTTAGAGGATAGGCATCATTACCGAATCTAATTTTTAATATCCATAAGTTGATCTCAAGGAGGTATCAATGGTGGACAGTAATGAATGGGCAGTTCCAGTTACAGTTCCGGACACAATTCCAGTCACAGCTTCAGTAACAGTGATCATTCCCTGCTACCGCTGTACCGATACGATCGATCGCGCAGTAGACTCTGTGGTAAATCAAACGGTGAAGCCTGCCGAAGTGATTCTGGTGGATGATGGCAGCAATGACGATACACCCGCCAGTCTACGACGATTGCAACGGGAACAGGGCGCAGACTGGATTAAGGTAATTGAGCTGGATCAGAATAGTGGAGTGTCCGTGGCCCGGAATACGGGATGGAATGCTGCCTCCTGTGATTATGTTGCCTTTCTGGATGCGGATGATGCCTGGCACCGGGATAAAATTGCTGTGCAGTATGACTGGATGAATGCCCATCCCAATGTGATGTTATCGGGGCATCCAGTTGTGATTAAGCCAAAGGGACTGAATACGGAAAAACCACCTCCTGAGATCACAGCCACAGTCATTCCCAAGCACCGTTTACTGCTCTCCAATGCGTTTGCCCTGTCTTCCTTAATGGTGAAGCGCGACTGTTCGATCCGCTTTGATCCTTCGTTGCGCTATTCTCAGGATTATTACTTTTGCCTGGAAGCGGTTCTTCAAGGCAACACGGCCGTGAACATGAATTACCCAATTCTGTATCGGTTCAATGCTCCCTACGGTGAAAGCGGCTTAACCAAGCGAATGAAGGCACTGGAGGCAGATGAACTGTCCATCTATCGTAAAATCTGGCAATCTGGACACATTCATCTCACCCTGTATTCTATGCTCTGCTTATGGTCGTTCGTTCGCTACGTCAAGCGGCTTTGTGTTTCCTCTGTTCATCAACTTGCTCGCAATTTTTCTCAAAGATGGCAGTTTAAACCGGAACGATCGCAAAACATTTACAGCACTCATCGTCAGCATTGATATTTGAATTTTGTATCGCCATTTAACATCCGCTGATTTGCTCACGTTAATTGCTCACGTTAATTGCTCACACACCTGTTTCACCGCATCTACCTTGCTGCTTTAAGCCGATCGTACTGATTATTACTTGATCCAATCGCAGCAAATTAAAACAACTTACACGAATCAAGGAACCATTCATGTTAGAAAACCCTGCAACGCAAGCTCCAGTTACCGTCATTATTCCCTGCTACCGCTGTACTGATACGATCGCTCGGACGGTGGCATCGGTGGCGAATCAAACCGTGAAGCCTGCCGAAGTGATTCTGGTGGATGATGGCAGCAATGATGATACACCCGCCGCCCTGCGACGATTGCAGCGGGAATATGGCGCAGACTGGATTAAGGTGATTGAGTTGGACGATGATTACGGTGTTTCCGTGGCTCGGAATACGGGATGGGAAGCTGCTTCCTACGATTATGTTGCCTTTCTCGATTCGGATGATGCCTGGCACCGGGATAAAATTGCCGTGCAGTATGGCTGGATGAACGCCCATCCCGATGTCATGCTGACGGGACACTCCGTTGTGTTCAAACCCAAAGCACTGAATACCGAATTGCCCCCGCGATTGTTAACCGCCACTCTGACCTCCAAAACACGATTGCTGATTTCTAATCACTTCATCATGTCTTCGGTCATGGTGAAACGCAATTGTCCGATTCGCTTTCACCCCGTCTTGCGCTGCTCCCAGGATTATTACTTCTGCTTAGAAGTGATTGGACAGGGGGAAAAGGCGGTACTCATGAACTACCCGATCGTGTATCGCTTCAATGCTCCCTATGGTGAAAGGGGATTGACTAAAAAACTGTGGACATTAGAGGCAGATGAGTTAGCCGTCTATCGGATGGTGTGGCAATCTGGTCAGATTTCTTCGATCGGATATTTCATACTCTATTTATGGTCTTGGATTCGCTATTTCCGGCGAATTTGTATTTACACCATTCAACAAACGATTCGCAGATTGACTCAAGCAAGTCCGTTCAAACCGAGACGATCGCAGAGGGCTTATGATGACACGTTGGGATATTGTTTGGCTAGCGATAGGAATTCCCCTCACGACAGCAACACAACTCAGAGTGGGCGGTGGAGCGATCGGGCCGGGGGAAGCCATGTTGGCGATCTGGTTACTGTGGATGGGCAGCCGAATTCTGATCATGCAGGCTCACGGGATCTCACCGATCGTTAAAGCCGTTCTGCGGTTTTGGATCGTCAGTTGTGTGGCGTTGGCTTGTGGGACGGTGGTTGCCAGTTCACGGGGGGTGATTGCAGCGGATTTACAGCATACAACCATGGCATTCACCCTATCGCTGTTGTTTTCGGTTGCGTTTACCATCCTGATTTCATCTTCTCGTGATCTCAAACTCCTACTTGCCTGGTTCACAACCTTTACCACCGTTGCGTTAACCCTATCGTACTTTGTGCCGCTTCCCTTCATTGCCCCTCAAATGGATGGTGCTCGGTTTACGGGATGGTTCCGTCAATCCCAATCAGACGGCTTTAGCGTTGTTGTTTATTCCCTTCTTCACGCTATACCTGCTTCAGCACAGTCGGAGCCCCGTTGGAAAAGTTTGGTATGCCGGTCTAACGGCTGCTGCTATTTTTGTCGGAATTGCGACTAGCTCAGATGCGCTGATGGTGGGCTGGCTTTTAGGGTGCCTATGGCTTGTGGTGTGTGGAACCGATCGCGCCGTGGTGAATAGTCTGGTGGAAGCGGATGACTCTCCTCAGCGCGTTGCAGTTCAGCAAGCCCTGGCCCGACTCCTGTTACTGTTTGCGGTAATCGTGACGATCGTGATCCTCTACTATGCGTTTCATTCTCTAGCAATGGAGGTGTATGACGACGGTGGGCAGGGGAGCGATCGGCTGCGGTTGTGGACGAATGGACTGGCAGCAATTTCCCAATCTCCGCTGGTGGGGTTTGGCCAGGTTCCTATTCTGGTTCCACTGCCCCCTTTCTCAACTTTGAAGCCCATAGCACGTTCATTGACTGGACGATGAGTTCTGGCATGGTGGGGTTAAGCTGCTATCTTGTGTTTGTGAGCTGGATTGGCTGGAACACCTGGCGCAAGGGTTCTCCCATTCTGTTTGCGGCATTCATTGCGATGCTTGGATTTAGTAGCTTTCACTATGTCCTGCGGCAACCGCTGTTTTGGTTCTCGATCTTGGCAATCGCTGAGTCCACGCTATTGACATCAAAGCAGAATGCAGTTTTACAGGAAGTCCAGCAGCAGCAAACCCGATCGATTCACCCATTGAAGGCGATCGAGTAGGGGCGAAGCATTTGTGGCAAGATGCATTGCTTGAAACAAAAGTTTTCTACGCAAATGCTTCGCCCCTACTTTTATATCGATTGACTTAAAACGAACTTATTCATTACTTGCTTTATGTGTGGAATCACTGGTTTTCTAACAGGTTCTCAGCAGCGATCGGTTGATGCAATGGTGAATATTGTGCGCCCCATGACCACGACCTTACACCATCGGGGGCCAGACGATCAGGGGATTTGGATTGACCCACAGTACGACCTGGCTCTGGGGCATCGACGGCTCTCCATTTTGGATCTCTCAACGGAAGGACATCAACCGATGGTGTCGGCGGATGGACGCTATGTGGTGGCGTTTAATGGAGAGATTTATAATTTTCTGGCTTTAAAGCAAGAATTAGGACAACTGGGGCATCGGTTTCGAGGACATTCCGACACGGAGGTGATGCTGGCTAGCTTTAGTCGGTGGGGCGTTCAGCGAGCGGTACAACAGTTTAACGGGATGTTTGCCTTTGCCCTCTGGGATCGCCAGGAGCGGTTGCTACACCTGGGGCGCGATCGCCTGGGGGAAAAGCCCCTTTACTACGGCTGGATGGGGCAGACGCTGCTGTTTGGTTCGGAGTTAAAGGCACTGAAGGCACATCCAGACTTTCAGGCTGAAATCGATCGCAATGCCCTGACGGCGTTTCTTCGCTATAACCATGTGCCTGCGCCTTACTCGATTTACCAGGGGGTATACAAACTGCTGCCTGGAACTCTCCTGACCTGGGATGGGAGTGCCGATCGCCCGCAACCCGTGCCCTATTGGTCGGCGAAGGCAATGGCGGAACTGGGGGCGGCTGAACCCTTTACTGGAACAGAATCAGAGGCTTTATCCCATCTAGAATTTTTGTTAAAAGATGCCGTTCAGCTTCGGATGATTGCTGATGTTCCCCTGGGTGCCTTTCTTTCGGGTGGAATTGATTCCTCAACGATCGTGGCTTTGATGCAGGCCCAAAGTCATCGACCCGTTAAAACCTTTACGATCGGCTTTCATGAGTCTGCCTATAATGAAGCTCCCTACGCCAGGCGAGTGGCCCAGCATCTTGGAACGGAGCACACAGAGCTATACGTGACTCCTCAGCAGACATTAGATGTTATTCCCAAACTCCCAACCTTATACGATGAACCATTCGCAGATGCATCGCAAATCCCAACGTTTTTAGTTTCACAGTTGGTGCGGCAGTATGTTACGGTTTGTCTCTCCGGGGATGGCGGGGATGAGCTATTTGGCGGATATAACCGTCACGTTTGGGCGCGGAATATCTGGCAGAAGATGGGATGGATGCCGTTTCCCTTGCGAAAACTGGCGGGGCAGATGCTGACGGCTCGTTCTCCCCAAGCCTGGAATGATGGATTTGAGCAATTTCGTCCTTTCCTGCCCCAGGTGCTCAAACAGCCGCTCGCTGGCAATAAGCTCCATAAATTAGCGGAAATTTTAACCGTGCCCAATGCGAAAGCAATGCACCTTCAGCTTGTCTCCCACTGGAAACAGCCGGAGTCCGTCACCCTGCAAGGAACTGAACCCACCACCCAATTACTCGATCGCCACAATTGGGCTGATCTGCCTGACTTTACGCAGCGAATCATGTACATGGATACAGTGACAACGCTCCCGGATGACATGTTAGTGAAAGTCGATCGCGCCAGTATGGGGGTGGCTCTGGAGGTGCGGGTTCCCTTCCTGGATCATCGCGTGGCAGAGTTTTCCTGGCGATTGCCTATAGACTTTCAAATTCGCGGCATTCAGGGGAAATGGCTGCTGCGGCAACTGCTCGATCAGTATGTGCCCAAGACGCTGATTGAGCGACCCAAGATGGGGTTTGGCATTCCCCTCGATCGCTGGCTGCGAGGCTCGTTGCAGGAATGGGCGGAGGCATTACTGGACGAAGCGCGGTTACAGCAGGAAGGCTTTTTTGATCCGCAACCGATTCGGCAGAAGTGGACAGAGCATCTGGCGGGCGATCGCAACTGGGAATATCTGCTGTGGGATGTGCTGATGTTTCAGGCATGGCTGGAGGAACAGCATCGAGAATTAGCTAAACCTCCCATTGATCAATCCTCTGCCACTGTACTGATTGCTGCGGAAAGGTGAAGATTATGCTGCGAAGAACGCGATCGAGAAGCAACAGCCAACGTGACAATCGCCTGCGACGGGCGGGCAAGGTCAAACTTCGCACGATGGGAATTTATCGGTTTTGGATTAAGCTCCTGGTGCTATTGGGACTATTTGGACTATCGCTGTTGTTTTACTTACACAGCATCACGGCACTTTGGCATTCCCCAGAAATTTTGATCAGCGATACTGACAGTTACAGCACGAATCACCATTTGAGTGAGCAAAATACCCCTGTGGTCATCAGTTCACTCGTACCGATCGCGGAATCGGCACCAGAGATGGATGAATCCACTGTCGATGTGATGCGTGATTTTGGTGCGAAGGGAGATGGAATTACCGATGATACTCAAGCGATTCAACAGGCGATCGACACGGTATATCAGAGGGGCGGCGGGACAATCGTTTTTCCACCCGGAACTTACCTGGTCACGTCCGTGACGCTGAAGGAAAACATGACCTATTACGGATACGGAGCCACCATCAAACGTCCCCCGCACCAAGACAAGTGGACAAGAACGTTCACCACTCACTATGCCGGCAGCAGGGATTCTCAACCCCTGATCATTAAAGGATTTACCTTCGATGGCAATCAATCCCAGCAAGGTGCTTACCAGAACTATGAATTGGAACAGGCTCACCTGCTGTTTCTGATGGGAGATCCCCAATTCCCTGGACGCTTAAAAGTGGTGGTTGAAGATTGTGTATTTCAAAATGCGGTGGCAGATGGTATTTCGGTTTATACCAATGTTGATATTCAGGTAAAAAATTGTGAGGCGATCGATGTGTTTCGGGGTGGGTTTGTTTTAACGGGTGGAAATACAAGGGCTGAAGTGTCGAATCTAACGACGAGGGGCGATCGAAATCCGGGTGGGCTGGATATTGAAGTGGATGGTAGGGGGTATGGCAACACCCTGAAAACCGAGATCAAATTAGAGAACATTCATTTAATCGATGGCGATTTTGATATTGGTGTGGCGGAGGGATCAACCGTCGTCGGAACCCATATTGCTTCAGAGGCTCCATTTACTTTATATGGCTTAGATTCCACCATGCAGTTTACCCACTCTAGCTTCAAAGTGGGTGCCGCAGATGGTTATATCAATCGCATTGTTTTTCCCCACGACATTCGTTTTGAAGATTGTGAATTAACTGTCACCCATCAACCCATCAGCGAATCCTACGAATTTTTTGCCGCAGCAGATGTTTGGTGGCAGCATCCCAGCCAGCCTCCCCAATCTAATCAAAAATTAGCGTTTAAGGATTGTACGTTTCAGGTAGACTCTACCATTCAACCCAACGATTTAACCTACGCCGTTTATTTACGCTCCGATGCTGAATCCAATAACAATCAACTCGTGATCGAAGGGGGAAGCATCTCCGATCGATTTAGTGCCCCAGTTATGCAAGAATCTTTGACATAAGTGATTAGCTATGAATGAATCTATTGCAGTCATTGGTCTGGGCTACGTTGGTCTACCCGTTGCCTTAGCATTTGCCCAAAAATATCCGCATACCATTGGGTTTGATATTAATCCAGAACGAGTGGAAGCTCTACGCCAGGGCATCGATCGCACGGGTGAAGTGTCCGCAGAAGCCCTACTGAATTCCCGTCTCCAAATCACTGCCGATCTGTCCGATCTGGTAGATAGCAGCTTTTTTGTCGTGGCGGTTCCTACGCCCATCGATCGCAGCCATCGCCCGGATCTCACCCTGCTCGCTAAAGCCTCGGAGCTGGTGGGTAAGGTGCTCAAACCGGGAGCCGTGGTGGTGTATGAGTCAACGGTTTATCCAGGCGTGACGGAAGAGTTTTGTGGCCCCATTCTGGCGAACGTCTCTGGATTGCGCCAGGGGGTGGACTTTAAGTTGGGCTATTCTCCCGAACGAATCAATCCAGGCGACAAAGAACACACCCTGGAAAAGATTGTCAAAGTGGTGGCAGGAGAAAACGAAGCGACGTTGGAACGGGTGGCTCAAGTTTACGGCAGGATTATTGCAGCGGGCATTCACCGAGCTACATCGATTCGAGTCGCGGAAATGGCAAAGGCGATCGAGAATACGCAGCGTGACCTGAACATTGCCCTGATGAACGAAGTCGCGTTGATTTGCGATCGGCTGAATATCCGAACCTACGATGTACTCCAGGCAGCCCGCACGAAATGGAACTTTCTACCGTTTACACCTGGATTGGTGGGAGGACACTGCATTGGGGTTGATCCCTATTACTTGACTGCGAAGGCGGAGGAGTTAGGATTACACCCAGAAGTAATTTTAGCCGGTCGTCGGATTAACGATGGAATGGGGGAATATATTGCCCAACGCCTGGTGAAGCTGTTGATTTCTGCCAATTTAGCGATTCGAGGGGCAAGGGTGGGTGTACTGGGACTCACCTTTAAGGAGAATGTTCCTGACATCCGCAATAGTCGCGTGCCGGATATTATTCGGGAATTGCAGCAGTTTGGAATTCAGACGATCGTACATGATCCCTTAGCCGACCCAGATGAAGTTCAGCGAGAATACCAGATTCAACTGGCAGATTGGCAGGACTTGACGGCTTTAGATGCGATAGTACTGGCTGTAGGTCACCAATATTATCTGAACAAATCTCAGACGCGGTTGCTCAATTGTCTGCGCTCCAATGGTGTCGTGATTGATGTGAAATCTATCCTATCGCCGACCGCCCTACCTGCCAATGTCGGTTACTGGAGTGTATAGGAATCACTTGATGATTCAGGGTTTGTATGCCATTGATCAGGTTCTCCGTTACGGAGGTGTCATTTTTTGCAATGAAATCTTTAACTCAATCCTTACAAAAAGCATTCAAAGGAGGAATGGATCGAATCGTGGCAGCGATCGCTTTACTGATACTTGCGCCAGTTTGCCTGATCGTTGCCCTTGCCATTTATTTGCAGATGGGATCACCCATCCTCTTTATCCAACCTCGATGTGGCAAAAACGGCCGCATTTTCAACTTTTATAAGTTCCGCACCCTCACAGACGATCGGGATGCCGCTGGAAACCCACTCCCCGACGAACAGCGATCGACCCCCCTGGGAGAATTTCTCCGCCGTTCCAGCCTGGATGAACTCCCCCAACTGTGGAATGTCCTCAAGGGGGACATGAGCCTGGTGGGGCCTCGTCCCCTGGTGGTGCGCTATCTGCCGCGCTATACGCCAGAACAAGCCCGTCGCCATGAGGTGAAACCGGGCATTACCGGCTGGGCCCAGGTTAACGGTCGGAATGGGATCAGTTGGGAGACCAAGTTCAAGCTGGATGTCTGGTACGTTGAGCATTGGAATTTGGGGTTGGATCTCAAAATTTTGCTGCTGACCCTTTGGATCGTGATGCAAAAGGAGGGCACGCTCCAGCAGGAAGAATTTAGAGGTCGCTCTGACGGTACGGTTTAATCCTGGATTCTAACCTTCGTCCAGTGCAGTTCATTGGAATTGAGAAACCATGTCTATTCAAATTATTGGTTTATCAGATCCGTTGTGGAAACAGACGCTTCAAATGTTGCGCCATGATGTTTATCATCTGCCTGAATATTTGAAGTTAGAAGCCAGGAGACATCGATCGCGTCCAGAAGCAGCCCTGATTGTGGATGGCGACAAAGTATTTTTTCTCCCTTACCTGCTACGTCACTGTGGTCATTTGACTGAACCCCATACTGCTGAATCTGTTTTTGATCTCACTTCTGCCTATGGTTATCCAGGAATTTTACTCAGTGAAGCCGCTGTTCATTCCCCCCATTTTTTACAAACTGCGCTCAATCAATTACTCTCCCTGTGGCGTGAACGGCACATTTGTTCTGCTTTTTTTCGGCTCCATCCCATCCTCAACGCTCACCTGAATCAGGTCTATTCGCCCGCAATTTGTCAGATCACCGGAGAAACGATCGGCGTTAACCTGCACCTTTCTAAAGAAGAGATTTGGCGGCAAACGCGATCGGATCATCGGAAAGATATCAATCGAGGTAAACGCAACGGATTTGTCGCAAAAATGGTTTCCTTTAAAGAGTATATTGATGAATTTGTTGCAATTTATAAGGAAACAATGAACCGGGTTAAAGCCAGGCAAAGTTATTATTTTACCTATGACTTTTTCCTGGATTTACTGTCTTTGGATGAGAAACTCCATCTGGGCATTGTTGAGATCGAAGGACAAATGGCCTGTGGGTGTCTGATCACAGAATGCTGTGGAATTGTTCAGACCTATTTAGGGGGAACTAAACAACAATATTTGTCCCAGGCTCCAGACAAAATCCTGTTTGATTATGTTCGGTTTTGGGCGAAGGAACGGGGGAATGAAGTATTTCACCTGGGGGGAGGAGTGGGCAGTTCAAAGGATGGCGTTTATCAGTTTAAAGCGGGTTTTTCTAAACAAAGATATCCATTTCTGACGTTGCGTCTAATTGTCGATCAACAAAAATATGGTCATTTAGTGGATTGCCGTGCAAAGTCTTTACAAGTTGATATAGATACGTTGCTGAATACCAAATTTTTCCCTGCCTATCGTGATTTGGCACTCCCAGGAGGTTCTCTATGACTGCGGACAATATGACTGCGGACAATATAACTGCGGGCAATATGACTGTGGGCAAACTTTTCACTCAGCGGTTTGGTTTTATCCTGCCCAGGTTTCTACGGGAAGATTATTCTCCATACCAATGCAAGGTTTCTGTCAATGGAATCAACTATGATGCCCGCACCCAGAGAATTCACTGGCAGAACCAGATCAAGACCTGGATCAATACGGGTAAGAATCCGTTTGTCC
The DNA here is from genome assembly GCF_048077055.1 of Egbenema bharatensis FJBBOT/2019. Classification (NCBI taxonomy): domain Bacteria; kingdom Bacillati; phylum Cyanobacteriota; class Cyanophyceae; order Oculatellales; family Oculatellaceae; genus Egbenema; species Egbenema bharatensis. Next base: position 3,914,102 of record NZ_CP182236.1, read on the forward strand.
AGCCCGTTGAATGCCGGGAATGTCTGTTTGATACCCGCATTCCTAACATTTACATTGGTGCAGATGGGGTCTGCAATATGTGCATGACCTACAAGAAGAACTTTAAGCAGGAGATTCTGGATAGTGAACTGCAAACCTTCTTGAATACACCCAGAGAGGCGGGAGCAAAAGTGGATGCCGTCGTTGGTTTTTCGGGGGGAAAAGATAGTGCAGTTTCTCTGATTACGGCTCGTAAAAAATTGGGTTTGGCGGTCACGGCTGTCCTGGTGCAGAACGGATTTATTCCGAAGCAGGTCGTAGAAAATGGACAGAAACTCTGTGACCTGCTGGGGGTAGAGCTGGTGGTCTTAAATATTGACCTGGCTCCCTACGTCAAAGACATGATGGACAACGATTTCAAGACAGGATATCCCTGCTATCAGTGCACCGGCATGTTCCACAAGGCGATCCAGGATTATTGCATCCAAAACCACATCAACCGGATCATTATGGGACGAAATTGGTGGCACTGGATCGAACCAGAGGTGCGATCGACGCGCTGGGTCACGGATGAAGCAAGCGGGAAGAAGCTGCAACTGTTTTCCCTGCCCTTTGTCCTGCAATTAACTGAGAAAGATGTTTACCGCATTCTGGAGGAAACGGGCTGGTCAACGGTGAAAATTCACGGCAACAGCACCAACTGTGTTTTGCCGGGGTTAGTGGAGCATCAGGTGCATCGGAATCTGGGATACCATCCAGAATTACAACTGCTGTCGCGGGAAGTGATTACGGGCTTCCTGGATAAGGAGGAAGCAAAACATCAGCTTTCTGAAGTTCGGGACAATACCGAGGCACTGCGAAGGTTGGTGAATCAAAAACTGGCAGAACGCCAAAATGCCCAAACTGAGAAGCAATAATTAAACCTATGTTGAAGATTTTAGTCACTGGTGCAGCAGGTTTTATCGGGTTTCATCTCAGCCAACGCCTATTGTCACGGGGCGATCGCGTGGTGGGTTTGGATAACTTAAATCACTACTACGATATGCGGTTGAAAAACGATCGACTCAATCAACTGCGGGAACATCCTCATTTTCAATTTTATCAACTTGATTTGGCTGATCGAGAAGGTATTGCCCATCTGTTTAGCAAGCGATCGTTTGATGGGGTGGTCAACTTAGCGGCACAGGCAGGTGTACGGTATTCCTTAACCCATCCCCATACCTACGTAGACAGTAACTTAGTTGGGTTTGTCAACATTCTGGAAGGTTGTCGCACAACCAGGGTAAACCACCTGGTATTTGCCTCTTCTAGCTCCGTCTATGGTGCAAATACCAGGCTTCCGTTTTCAGTTCACGATAATGTCGATCATCCCTTAAGCCTGTATGCTGCAACGAAGAAAGCGAATGAGTTAATGGCACATACCTACAGCCATCTTTATCGCTTACCAACTACAGGTCTCCGTTTCTTCACGGTCTATGGCCCCTGGGGGCGACCAGATATGGCTCTGTTCCTGTTCACAAAAGCAATCTTAGCAGGGCAACCGATCGAAGTCTTTAATTATGGCAAAATGCGCCGCGATTTTACCTACATTGACGATATTGTAGAAGGAATCGTTCGTGTCATCGATCGTCCTCCCACGCCGAACCTTGAATGGTCAGGCGATACGCCCGATCCGGGCACCAGCTCAGCCCCCTACAAACTCTACAATATTGGCAATCATCAACCCGTGGAGCTGATGTACCTGATAGAAGTGCTGGAATCCTGTTTGGGGATCAAAGCGCAGAAAAATTTTCAACCGATGCAACTGGGGGATGTGCCAGCTACCTACGCTGATGTGGAGGATTTAGTTCAGGCTGTGGACTTTAAACCCAGCACTCCGATCGAAGTGGGCGTGGAACGATTTGTCGATTGGTATCGCACCTACTATCCAGACGCGGTTAGCGGACAACTGGATACAAGACTGGTTGTGAAGTAACTGACTGTAAAGTAACTGGTCGTTGCAGCGGTGAAGGCGATCTTTGTTAAATTCAGATCTTGCAGCTTTCCCAATCCGCCGCCCTCGAATCAATTCGGGGCTAATCGCTGAAGTCCGTTTAAACGGACTAAAACCCTTAACACAGAAGGCTTTCAACCCATTTCAATGGGTTTGAGCTACTAGCCCGCAATTCATTGCAGGGCGGGTGGGATAACCCGGTGCAAGATCTGAGTCAAGGGACATTAAAGCATCCTTCAAGCATTCATTCAATCAACCCATTAATATCCTGATTCAAGCCTATTAAACGTCCTATGTTATCCTCCCATGATTCAATAAAGCTGCTCTACATTACCACCGTTCCCGAAACCCTGGGGTTTCTGCGGGGACAAGTTCAGTATATGCAGCAAAGAGGATTCAAAATTCATGCCCTGTCCTCATCAGGTGATTTTCTCCAGGAATTTGCAGCACAGGAACAGATCACCCCCCACGTCGTTGAAATGCCCCGTCGCATTACGCCCTTTCAGGATCTCATCGCCATCCTGGAAATCTGGCGTTGTCTGCGGCAGATTCAGCCTCACATTGTCCATACCAACACACCCAAAGGGGGCTTACTGGGCACGATCGCCGCCTGGTTCGCTGCAACGCCTGTCCGGATTTATCATATGCGGGGCTTACCCTTCATGACCGCAACGGGTTGGAAACGCAGGCTATTACGCTGGAGTGAAAAAATCTCCTGTTTGCTGGCGGATCAGGTAATCTGTGTCAGTCATTCCCTGCGGGAGGTGGCCATTGCCGAGGGATTGTGCGCACCAGAGAAGATTAAAGTGTTACTGGGCGGTAGCAGTAATGGGGTGAATCCGACGCGATTTGATCCTGAAACGATCAATCGGTCGATCGGATTACAAACGCGCCAGGCTTTAAACATTCCGGCGGATGCTCTGGTTGTGGGCTTTGTCGGACGAATTGTGAAAGATAAAGGCATCACGGAACTGGCAGGAGCCTGGAAACTGCTGCGGGAAGCGTTTCCGATGCTGCATTTATTACTGGTTGGGCCATTTGAAGCCCAAGATCCACTGCCTCCTGAAGTCGAAAAAGACCTGGTGCAGGACGATCGGGTGCATTTGGCAGGCTTGGATTGGAACACGCCCCCATTCTATGCCGCAATGGATATCCTCACCCTACCCACCTACCGGGAAGGTTTCCCCAATACCTTGCTGGAAGCAGCGGCAATGCAGTTACCCGTTGTGGCAACGCGGGTGGCGGGCTGTGTGGATGCCGTTGAAGAAGGCGTGACTGGGTTGCTGGTTCCCTCCCACTCGGCTGAAGCTCTGGCAGATGCAATGGGGCTTTACCTGTCCCATCCAGAACTGCGCGATCGTCATGGTCGGGCTGGACGGGCGAGAGTTCTCCGAGACTACTGCCAGTCAGCAATTTGGGATGCCGTGTACCAGGAATATCTGCGCTTGCTCACGGAGAAGGGATTATCAGTTCCTAATCCTGTATTCAGTCCAGAACCATCTCTTTTGTCCCATCAAGGGTGATCGAAAATGAATCCATTCAACTTACTCAAACAGTTCTCTATTTTTGTTAAAAATGCGGTTGATAGAGTAATTGCTGCGGTTCTGCTGTTCTTTCTGCTGCCTGTACTCATCGGCGTTGCGATCGCCATTCGGCTGACGATGGGTAAACCAATCCTGTTTGCTCAACCTCGTCCGGGTCAGAATGGGCGAATTTTCATCTTCTACAAGTTTCGCAGCATGAAGGATGAGCGCGATCGAGCGGGCAAATTATTACCAGATGCCCAACGATTAACCCCCTTAGGAAAATTTCTGCGTAAAACCAGCCTGGATGAACTGCCCCAACTGTTGAACATCCTCAAAGGCGACATGAGCTTTGTCGGGCCTCGTCCTCTCCTGGTGGAGTATCTGGATTACTACACGCCAGAGCAAGCCCGTCGTCATGCGGTGAAACCCGGCATTACTGGCTGGGCCCAGGTTAATGGTCGCAATACGGTTTCCTGGATGGAGAAATGTGCCTTAGATGTCTGGTATGTGGATCATCAGTCCCTTGGTCTGGACTTAAAAATTTTAGCGATGACGGTTTGGAAAGTTCTGGGGCAAAAGGATGTCAGTTTGCAGGAATGTCCTGAAGCATCCAAGCGGCAGATTGAAGCCATTCAACAGGCAAAATACAGCAGTTCCGTCAGGCAGGCTCCATGAAACTTCCTATGAAACTCCCTCAGAAAACCAGTTACATTCAGTAGATCACAAACCTTGTTTAGATCCCCCCTAGCCCCCCTTGAAAAAGGGGGAACCGAGCCGAAGAGGGGTTGAAGTCCCCCTTTTTAAGGGGGATTTAGGGGGATCAACCCCAGGGTTCACTGTGAAACGAACCCAGTTTAGATCTACTGACATTATGAAACCCTTTACGAAACCCGTTACCCTATGAAATCAGTTACAGTGGTCGTGACCGGAGTGGGCGCACCCATCGGGGTGGGAATAATTAAATCGCTACGCGCTTCTCATTTACCCGTCAAAATTGTGGGAGTGGATTCTGAGCCACTAGCCCAGGGGTTGTTTCGAGTGGATCGATCGCACCAGGTTCCTTCCGCTCGCAGTGATCCGGATGCTTACTTTGAGGGCTTGGTGAACGTTAGCCAACGGGAAGGGGCAGATATCCTGTTTTCGGGGTGGGAAGGTGAATTACCGATGCTGGCTCAGCGCAAGCCGGAGTTTGAGGAGCGGACGGGAACGATTTTACCCCTCGCACCCGATGCCACCCTCAAAGCTCTGGATAAGTGGCTGACGGTCAAGGTGTTGCGCGCCTTTTCAGTGCCCGTACCGGATACCGTGCTGCCCGACGATCGAGAGCAACTGGATGATTTCTGCCGCAATCATGCCTATCCCTACATCATGAAACCCCGGCGCAGTTCTGGCGGTAAAGGTCTGGTGCTGGTTCACAACGATCGAGAGTTGGCGTTTTTTAGCCAGTACATGCCCGATCCGGTGATTCAAGAGCAACTATTACCCGATGATCAGGAATATACCGTTGGCGTGTTTATTCAAGCGGATGGCGCGCCCGGAGGAACCCTGGTGCTGAAACGCAGTCTATCAGGGGGCTTGAGTTACCGCATGGAGAGTCTGGACAATCCTGAGGCTGCTGCGATCGCCCTTCAAGCGGCTCAAGCCATGGGATTAATTGGCGGCGTGAATGTGCAAATGCGCTGCACTGCGACGGGTTTTAAGGTGTTTGAAATTAATCCCCGGTTTAGTAGTGCGACCTGCGTGAGAGCGAATTTTGGCTTCAATGAACCCGAACTTGCCATTCGTCACTTTGTTCTGGGTGAAGAAATCAATCCTCCTGAAGTAAAAGCCGGAATTTGTTTACGATTTTGGGAAGAACTGTATTTTCCCCCTGAGGTCAAACAATCGGCTCAACGGGGAGAATACACCGATCCGGGGCGGGTTTTGAACCAGTTTTAAATCTTATTTTGAATGGATTTTACACTCCATGAAACTACAAATTATTGATACGTCAGATTCGTTGTGGGCAGACACGCTACAATCCCTGCGTCATGACTTTTATCACTTACCCGCTTACGTTGCCCTCGAAGCCCAACGAATGCAAGCGATCGCCAAAGCAGTTTTAATTCAGCAAGGAGAGAAGCAATTATTTTTACCCTATTTATTACGCCGCTGCGATGATATTTTTCAAGATGATCTGCAAGCATCAGAAATATTTGATTTAGTGTCTCCCTATGGTTATCCGGGATTTTTATTCAATGCCGCCGCCACGGAAAGCCCAGAGTTTATCCAACTGGCGATCGATCACCTGATGCAAACCTTAAAGGCAGAAGGCGTTTGTTCGGTTGTTCTCCGTTCCCATCCCATCCTCAATCAGCAGTTTAATTCAACTGATCACTCTCAGTTTTGCAGCATTCAAACAGAAACGGTTGCGGTTGATTTAAGCCTGACTGAAGTTGAAATTTGGCAGCAAACTCGATCGGAACATCGCAACAAAATCAACAAATGTAAGCGGGCTGGTTTAGTTGCCAGCGTTGTGCCCTGGCGCGATCATCTGGATACTTTTATTGATATTTATACCGAAACCATGAATCGGGTTGGAGCTTCCTCTGCCTACTATTTCACTGGCGATTACTTTCTCCAGTTTGCGGAGGTGCTCCAGGAAAAATTACACCTATGTATTGTTGAACTCGATCGTCAGGTGGTTTGTGCGGGACTATTCACTGAATGTTGCGGTATTGTGCAATATCATCTGGGTGGAACCCGGCAAGCATTCCTCAAACAATCGCCCAGTACACTGATGTTTGATTATGTGCGCTATTGGGCAAAAGATCGAGGCAATCAAGTGTTTCATTTAGGAGGAGGTGTGGGAGGGGCAAACGATAGTCTTCATCACTTCAAAGCTGGATTCTCTCACCAGCGTTATTCCTTTTCTTTGTTGTGTGCAACCCTGGATGAGGAGAAATATCAATATTTGGTCTCACTCCAGGCGAAACGGTTGGCGGTGCAGGCAGAGCAACTGCTACAAACGAAGTTCTTTCCTGTTTATCGTTCCTCCGTAGTGCATTCCTGATCCCTGGCTGACTGACAAAACTCCTGAAATCCTGATTCTCTCGTAGGTTGGGTTGAGGGACGAAACCCAACGCAAACCGTTTCTCTTGTTGGGTTTCACTATGCTCAACCCAAACCTACAAATAAGATTTGTTAGTCTATTCCAGTTAAATTCCGTGGTGCAGGCATCTTGCCTGCCAGAAAGGCTCTTTCTTCAAGGCATTCTCAATGTGTTCTCAATCTGATTGGCTGACAAAAGTTGTGTGCCCTCACCCCCAACCCCTCTCCCAGAGGGCGATGGGAGCCAATCTGTTTCTTCAGTTCCCTCTTCCGAGGGGAGAGGGCTAGGGTGAGGGCTTCCGGGGTTTTGGCGGAGAAGTTTTGCCAGTCAACCAGGTTCTCAATATGTTCTCAATATATTCTCAACGATGCTTAAAGTTCTAGTATTTGATCTGGATGATACCCTCTTCCCTGAACATCAATTTGTTTGGGGAGGACTGCAAGCCGTGGGTGAATGGTTGGAGCATCGGTATCAAGTGGCTGACTTTTTTGAAATTGCCTGGCAGTTGTTTAAAGCAGGAGAACGCAAAACAATTTTCAACCAAACCTTAGATGATCTGGGTGTTGACCATTCCCCCGAACTGATTCAAATACTCTTAAAGATCTATCGCCATCATCACCCAAAGCTCTCCCTTCATGAAGATGCTAAATGGGCTTTTGATTACTTTAAAACCGACAAAAAAATTGGCTTAATTACGAATGGCGCATTAACCATTCAGCAGAATAAGGTAAAGGCTTTAGAAATTGCTTCTCGCTTCGATGCGATCGTCTACTGTGGCGCGTTTGAACCGGAGTGTTGGAAGCCCAGTCCGTATCCCTATTTAAGGATGATGGAGTTAACAGGTCATAGGGGTTGCGAGCATCTATACGTGGGAGATCATCCAGTTAAAGACTTTATCGCTGCGAAACAACTGGGTTGGACAACGATAAGAATTTGTCGTCCCGATGGGGAGTTTACCCATTTAACTGCTGATGCAGCTTACGAGGCTGAATATCAAATCACTTCTTTGTATGAACTCAAACAGATCTGTTAACCGGAGAAGATCATCATGCTAAAACCAATTCTCCTCTCAACTCCCCACATGGGCGATCGTGAACTGGAATTCATTCAGGAAGCTTTTACGACGAACTGGATCGCTCCGGTTGGCCCCCATGTGGATGCCTTTGAGCAGGAGTTTTGTCAGGCGGTGGGGGCAGAGCATGCAGCGGCAGTCAGTTCTGGGACGGCAGCATTACATCTAGCCCTGCGGTTAATTGGCGTGAGTCCAGGGGATGATGTGTTTTGCTCTACGCTCACCTTTGTGGCCACTGCCAACCCGATCGTCTATCTGGGTGCCAATCCGGTGTTTATTGATAGCGATCGCACCTCCTGGAACATGGATCCTGATCTGTTAGAGGCTGCCCTTCAACAGCGCGATCGCCAGGGCAAATTACCCAAAGCGGTGGTTCTGGTGCATCTATATGGGCAAAGTGCGGATCTCGATCCCATCCTCCAACTTTGTCGGCATTATGATATTCCGCTAGTGGAAGATGCGGCGGAATCTTTGGGGGCAACCTATAAAGGGCGATCGCCCGGCACCTTTGGGCAGGTGGGCATTTACTCCTTCAATGGCAACAAAATTATCACCACATCCGGGGGGGGAATGCTGGTATCCGATGATCCTGCCCTCGTCAGTCAGGCTCGCTTTTTGGCGACTCAGGCTCGTGATCCCGCACCACACTACCAGCATTCGCAAATCGGTTACAACTATCGTCTCAGCAATGTTTTGTCCGGCATTGGTCGCGGTCAACTGCAAGTCTTGAACGATCGGGTGGCGGCGCGGCGGCGCAACTTTGAGTTTTATCACCAGGCTTTAGGGGATTTGCCCGGCATCACCTTTATGCCAGAGGCGGACTACGGACAATCCACGCGCTGGCTCACCTGCCTTACGATTCAGCCCGATCGGTTTGGCTGCGATCGAGAACAGGTGCGTTTAATGCTGGCAGAACAGCAAATTGAATCCCGCCCCGTTTGGAAACCGCTGCATCTCCAGCCCATTTTTGCAAACTGTGAATCTAGGGGGGGAGAGGTGGCAGAAGCTTTGTTTAAGCAGGGACTTTGCCTACCATCGGGATCTAACTTACAGGAAGCAGATCTGCATCGCGTGGTTCAGGCGATCATCAGGCTTTATGATCGAACGGGGGTTAACCAACTGCGCGTTTAACAGATATAGCCTGTCTTTGAGGGTAGAAACGGTATTCTTATCGTAACGGTCAATCTCCCAGGCGTTGGAGATTTGGAATTCCTATCACTCTACAGGCAGTATTCTATGGAAACCGTGCTCATTTCGCTTCTACCCTATATCATCGGCAGTGCCGTTGTACCTCTGCAAATCATCATCGGTTTATTGCTGCTGAAAAGCCCCAATCAAGGGCTATTCAAAGCTATAGCTTATGTCGTCGGCATGACGATCGCCCGTCTATTCCAAGGATTAGTTTTCGGTTTCGTTCTATCCGGTTCTTCGGCACTGACTGCGGATAGCGGTAAGAACCCGATCGTCTCAACATTGCTCCTGGTGCTTGGCATTCTTTTACTGATCACAGCCTATAAGAAATGGCGTAGGGAGGAGGATCCAGATGATTTACCGCCCAAAGGGTTCACCATGATTGGTAGCTTAACTCCACTCAGGGCTTTTGGCTTTGGACTTGGACTCCCATTGCTTGCAGCGAAGTTATGGGTTTTTACCCTCAGCGCACTGGCCACGATCGCAGCGGCCCAGTTGGGTTGGCTATCCAGCACGATCGTATACCTACTCTTCGTTTTGCTAGCTGAATCTTTGCTGCTGCTCCCGATCTTGCTGCGTATCGTCATCCCCGAACGCTCGAAACATTTACTCGCCAAGCTTTCAGCCTGGTTAACCCAAAATAGCCGTCCCGTCACCATTATGGTTTCGCTGATTTTCGGCTTGTTTTTCCTACAGTCTGGTATTACGGGGTTACTTGGGTAATTCGGTTCTCAAGGTTCACCGTGTTGCCTCAAAAAACGCCTGAGCCCGTCCAACCTTGAGGAGGCTGACCCAACCATGACTACCCAACCACCGATCCCGGCTGATCCCCAAAAACTTTTTTGAATCTCCTCGAAATCCCCACCCAAAGGCATTAATGACTTTTAGAGTAGAGGTATGTAAGAAAGTTTTAAGAGGCGGGGTTCAGTGACAGACGATCTGAAACTCAAAATATACCCTGCGGTGATCGGAGTGCTGGGGGCATTTCTGGTGGCATCACTGCTATTGAATGTGGAAATTCAAGTCGATCGCGGTATTCCAACCGACGGAATTGCACCAACCGATCGACCTATCGATCGTGCATCTCCCACTGAATCAGACCTGTCAACCCCAGTTCCAGAACTACCCGCCCTGGCCGACCCGGAACCCAACCTATCCATTGGTATTGATGCCCAGGGGGGACTGCGGGTTAGCAATCAAACGGATTACCCCTTGCGGGTAGCCCTCCTGCCCCAACAAACTAACGAAGCCGTTCCAGAAGTTGCGCTGGAAGGAATTCCAGCCTTTAACCAACCCGTCCACTGGGATTTTGCTCCCCAGGAAGGAAGGGCGCGAGGACTGATTCTTTCCCTACCCAACGAAGATTTGCAACTTCAGCCAGGGGATGTACTGGTGGCCTTCGCCCAGGACGGTTCTCGGCGCTACTGGGGGCCGTTCGTGGTAGGAGAAACCGCTCTCCCTGCCTGGAATAGTGCTACCCGTGAGTGGCAGTTGATCCTGCGACCCTAATGCTAGAATGGCTGGGTTTACCCTCTGATTGTTCCTTCAGTTCCTTGTTCAGGGTTTTCCCCTTACGCTCCCCACCTGGCACCACTCTGTATCTATCCCATTGCTACCGTAATCCCTATGCAAGCTCGTCGAATCGCTCGTGAACTGGCTATCCTTAGCCTTGCCCAGCTTCCGAATAAGCCAGACCGCCTTCAAGCCCAGCAATTGCAAGATGTGGTGCTGGCAGCAGTTAGAACCCTGACCACGGAAGTGCATGACACGCTGGAAACGGCAGCGGCAGAACTGAGTCGAGGCAACGATCGTCTCCTCCGCAGTGAAACCAGGGCGGTAGATCTGCAAAGTTCCAGGGTGATGTTGCAAGAAGCGATCGACCTGGCCCAGTCGGCCATTAATCGAATTGGCTCAGCCCTGGAGATCCCTGAGTTTATTCAGTTGGCGAACCAAAAAGAGGTACGAGCTTACACAATGGAGTTGCTGACCCAGGTGAAGGCAAATCAGACAGAAACCGATCGCCTGATCGAACGATCCCTCGTGGACTGGCAGATGGCGCGGCTGGCGCGGATCGATCAAGATATTCTCCGATTAGCCGTGACGGAGTTCTGGTTTTTGGGCGTACCGGAACAGGTGGCCATCAATGAGGCAATCGAGCTAGCCAAGCGTTACAGCACTGAAGATGGCCATCGGTTTATCAATGGGGTATTGCGCCGCGTGACGGAACAACTGAAATCGGAACAGAAGGTCGGGCGATCGCCATCGGTACAGGATCTCCAGTAAAGTTGAAACAGTGGACGACTGATTAAATCAATCCATTCTGAGCAATTTGGGCAGCAGGTTCGACAATTATGGCTCCTTTTAACTGGTTCAACCGCCAATTCGATAAATCCAAAAAAGAGGGCACTGAGGCATCACCAGAGGAACGCAAAACCCAGGAGGCTCCTCCGAGTCAGCCTGCTTCTGAGGAAACACAACCCTCTGGAGATGCCCCGTCTGAGGATTATCTAAATTGGGCTAAGGCAGCTTACGAGAACATTCGTAAACGTCAGCAGGTAGAAGAAGCACCAGAGGCGATCGAGGCAGAATCGGTTGAGCCTGAATCGGTTGAGCCTGAACCTGAAGGGGAACCGGTCGCTGCAACCGTTTCTGCCCCAGAGGGTTCGATCGCTGAATCATCAACCGTGACAGCACCGACCCCTGAGCCGGAGTCTACCCTACCTGAAGCATCGGAACCGGCGGCGGTGCAGCAGTCAGAACCTTCCGAGCCAGAACCTCCCATCGCTGAATCCATCCCCGTTGAGCATAAAGATGGGGATTCTGAGCCAGTGACCGTTACAGAACCGGAACCTGCGGCTGAATCGACTGCCCCCGAACCTGTGCCGGAACCTGCGGCGGCCCTTCCCTTCTGGCCAAGGCCGAGGCCGAACGCCTGGAACGCCTGGAACGCTTGCGGTTGGAAGCGGAAACTCGAGCAGCGGCCGAAGCGGAAGCGGTGGCTCAAACGGCTCAACCCTCACCGCAAACGGCTCAGACGACTGCTCCACCAGAGTCTGCACCATTCCCTGATTTTGTCCTGGATGAAGGCTTCCTCTGGTCAGCGGAGGTTCTGGCCTCTCAGGGTCGTCGTCCTGAAGATGTCTCGATCGAAGAAATTACCTGGCTGAAGCGATTGCGGCAGGGATTGGATAAAACCCGCCGGGGACTGGTGAACCAACTGCGATCGATCGTGGGGCAGGGCCCGCTGAATCAGGATGCAGTGATGGAGATTGAATCGTTGCTGCTGCAAGCGGATGTGGGCATTGAAGCCACAGACTATATTATTGAATCGCTGCAAGATAAATTGCGGGAAGAGGCATTACCCCCAGCGGAAGCCATTGCCTACCTGAAGTCCATTCTGCGGGAAATGCTGGACAAACCCCTGGGGCAATCCCACAGCATTACCTTTGCTCCCGAAAAAGACAAGCTGAATATCTGGCTGATTACGGGAGTGAACGGAGCTGGCAAAACCACGACGATCGGCAAAATCGCTCACATTGCTCAAAAATCGGGCTTTAAGTGCTTGATTGCAGCCGGAGACACCTTCCGGGCAGCGGCAGTCCAGCAGGTGAAGGTGTGGGGAGAGCGCAGCAATGTAGAAGTGATTGCCAACCCCGGCAAAAATACCGATCCAGCAGCAGTGGTGTTTGATGCCATTACAGCAGCCCAGTCTCGCGGCACTGAATTATTGCTGGTAGACACCGCTGGACGGTTGCAGAATAAGAAAAACCTGATGGATGAACTGGCCAAAATTCGCCGCATCATTGACAAGAAAGCCCCCGATGCTAATGTGGAATCGCTACTGGTGCTGGACTCAACCCTGGGACAGAATGGACTGCGGCAGGCGGAGGTTTTCTCGGAAGTAGCGAAGTTAAATGGGGTAGTGCTGACCAAACTGGATGGAACAGCCCGAGGTGGGATTGCTCTGGCGGTGGTGCAGCAGTTGGGACTTCCGATCCGCTTCATTGGAGCCGGGGAAGGGATTGAAGACCTCAGACCTTTCTCCAGCTTTGAGTTTATAGAAGCATTACTGAGCGGTTAAGGCAGAGTCTTGCTGGTTTGATCATTTGAACTGATACAAACCTGGGAAGCCCGGATTGAGGAAAATCGCATCGAAGAAGAGCGATCGCATTTCATGATCCTCCTCCTTCACAGTCCAGGCAGAGCTTGGGCAAACAGAGCGGCAAAGTCTTGGGTGACTGAAGCGGAGGGGTCTTCGACGGGTTTGGAGATCAGGTCAAATGCTTTGTTTCTGGCTCCAGGCTCTCGCAGGGACTGTACCGCAACTTCTGCCACATCGGCCCTGGGAATGGCCGGCGGAATACCGTTGGGAGTCTGGCTCAAAAATACATCGTCCTTACCGACCAGCAATTCCCGCTCTCCACCTGGCTGATCCAGTAATCCCCCGGCGCGAATGATGGTGTAGTCAATCCCAGAATCGATCAGGTATTCCTCTGCTCGTCGCTTCCACACCAGAATGTTACCCTGTCCAAGCTGGTTGAGGGGGTGATTCAACTGGGTGCCGCCCATCGAGCCAACCAGCACAATCTGCTCCACCCCGGCGGCGATCGCAGCATCAATCTGGTTGCGCTGACCTTCGTAGTCGATCGCCTCTGGCATCCCCCCTGGCTCAAACTCAAAGGTGGGACGTTCTCCGGGTTGGGGCGGAGCGGTCATCCGGGGAGTCGCACTGGTGAGAATGATCAGTGCCTGACATCCTTCGATCGCTTGCTCCAGGGCAGCTTTGTCCTTGATATCCCCCAGAAAAAATCCCTCTGTTGAGCCGAATAATTCTTTAACCTTAGCCTCGGAACGGGCAAACCCGATCGCCTCAAACTCCTCTGGGTGTTGCCGCAACCTTTGCAGCGTCAGAGAACCCGTTCTGCCAGTAGCACCCGTGACTAAAACCCGTTTCGATCCCATGAGCTTGCCTTCACCCTAAACGACGATGACTGTTCCGTCCTTACTTAGTGTAGAACGGGGATGGAGCTTAAACGCTGTTGCTGTAATAAGTAAAGCTTTAGCACGCAGTGGGTTGCAGGGCAGAGGTGATAACTGGTGCGAGATCTGAGTTAACGTTCTTGTTTGAGCTAATTCTAGTAGGAGACAGGTCTCCTGAGATAGAGATAAACGCTATTACAGAAACTTTGACTAGCATAGGATCTAGTCCAACATTCATTCATTTCTCGCAGCTTATCCTCAATTTTATTGATATTTTCTGTGTAGAGGCTGATGCGCTCAGTGATATGACGATAGGCATCACTGGTAGGAGGTACAGTTTTGGTATAGTCGATGGCTTTTTCCCAGAGATTCTTAGCGTTGGTTAATTCTGCTGCCGTAAACCTGGACTTGCCATTAGTATAGTCATATGCCTGTCGAGCTAGTTGGTCGGCGACATTGAGAGTTTGCACAGCTTTTTGCTCATTGGTAATCTCTTGCTCTATCCAATCCAGTTTCTGTTTATACTCCGCCAATACTATTTTTGCTTGCTCAGCATAGGAACTTTCTGTTGGAATGGATTCGGTGATGGCGATTGCTTGGCTGAGCTCCTCTTTAGCTTTCTGCCATTCATTTAAGGGATAGGGAGGTGTGTTGACGTACTGGATAGCCTTCTGTGCCATATCTCTACCTCGCTCCAGGATAGAAGTGGCTGACTTTTCAGCATCAATACGCTGTTTAACGGTATCTAGTGCCGTACGAACTTGCCCTAGTTCCTCCTGAGCAGACGCATACAGAGATCCCCAAGAATTCTCAATGCCCCTAAGAATGTTTCGGGCGTTGGTCAGTTTCTCAGAGGCTGTTGTTAACTCGTCTAAAGTGGAGGCTTCAGAAGTATTGGCTTCCGACACCAAAACTTTAGCTTCTGCAATTGCCTTCCCTTGGGTTATTCGGACGTGCATCACACTCACACCAGCTATGCCACTTATAATTAGCAGTGCAGTGAGTACAACTCCTGCTGAACTGATGATGAAGCGTTTGTTGGTGACAAGGTTTCGCCCGTGAGCAAGCATTTGTCGAGCCATATGTTGAGTGAATTGACGGAATGTATGCCAGTTAAATGCTGAAGCTCTTGGATGAGATATGGGCAATTTAACTGTAGTTGTAGGAGCATCTTTCAGAAAAATCTCGTCAATCCATCCCTTGTTAGAAGTGTTGGTCTTTTTGCCATAGACTTTGATACTGACCAAGGTATCAATTCCTAAATCTTTGACACCTCGTTTAATGATGCCAATCAAAGACTGTTGATTTGGGATTTCATCCCCTTCAGCAAAGATTGTCAGATGCTGCTGAACTAATTTAGCCCTAATTTTTATCTGCTTTGACTCTAATGCCCGATTGAGCAAATCTGAAAGAGCTTTTGGATTTCCTCGTTGAGCTTGGGAAATAATATCGAGTTTGTGAGCCGACATAGAATTATCTCTTTGCAATGAAATTATGATTCAGAAGATCTAGAGGCACACTGTAGTTCCCCCGTTCTAGATGCCTTAGGTAAACCTGGAGCTGTCCGGGATGGCCTACTACTTTGGCAAAGAATAGCTTTTGTTACGGCGTAGTTTGACGACGAATCCTCAACGAGAAATACTGCTCCAATGAAGCTTTTAAGTCCTCTTTTCTGAGCTGTTGCAGTAACCGCCGTCATGTCATCTTCCGCAAGAGTTATCTCATATGTGTAGTTATTGTTTTCTGCTTTAATGCTGAGATCAAGCTGATTTAGAGAACTAGCAAAATGAGCATCGGTCAGGAAGAATGATTGTTGACTTCTGTTGATAGAACTAACATAGCTTCTTGCTTCTGACTCTCTTGCCTTATTAGCTTCTCCTGGTGCTGTAAACGCATGATGTACAAGCATGCTCATGCTTAACGCAACTATTACAACTACAGGTAGGGATAGGGCCAAAAAAACTTGCTTATCCAAATTACGTTTTCGGAGATATGCATGAGCCACAACTAGCCCGGTGCCTAAGAATAGAAAAATCCATCCCCAGGACAGTCCAGTTCCAGCCATCGCCATATCCGCGATTCCTCGAAAGGGGTTTCCTACCAGGTCACGGTCTATAGAAGCTTTCATATCCGAGATAACGGATTGGTAATGCAAAAACGTACCACCAACTAGAAATAAGGCCCATATGCTTGATCCATAGAGCCATGAATAATACCTTTTAACCAAGAAAACAGCTGAGAAAGCGGTTAATAAGAGGAGGACGATCGCTTCTGTAGTTCCATTGCGAAAATAAGTTAATGTACCTACAATAGGAGCAGTCATAACTGGGGAGAAGATTCCCAATATAGTTATTGCAATTCCAGCAAATCCAAGAGCTTGAGCAAGATCTAAGTTGATTACTTTACCGTTGACATCAGAGAGCTTAATTGTGAAACTGCTGGAAGAATTTTCGGTTATCTGATGACGGATTGATGAATTGACTGGTTCAAACGGACGTAGTTTTAGTTCATGGTCATAACACCAGGTTGCAAACGGTTCTCCTGTTTTTCGTCCATAAATATGAATGGTGTAGGCTGGTTCGATATTGAGTTTTTGAATACCTTTAAAGATAAATTCAGCCACACTTTCTGGAGGCACTTGCTTGGCATCAAGCATAACAGTGAGATCACCATGGTCAAGCTCGACAGATGCGGAGATTCCCCTTTTCTGGATGGATCGATTGATTAAGGCTGTAATTGCTTTTACATTTCCGTATCTTGCTTCCTCAAGTGCAGTAGATGTCATATTTTTTTTGGTGTGGTTGCTAGAATTGACTTGTATCATCTTTAGCGTTATATCTTGAAGTCCTTAAATTAACGCTGATATGCTTCTCTAATCCAATACAATGTTCTTGTATGAACAGGGAACAAAAACCGCTCAATATCATTCGCAATTTCATTTACCTCATCCCGTACCATTGAAGTTTCTGCTAGTACCTGGTATCGGGCCTCACGTTGCTGTTGAGTTTCAACGTAATACGGGTTCAGTTCTAATTCCACGTTTGCATTAAACATCCTTTGAAATGTTGCGTTGGCGATCGCATTGTTGTGTCTCGATTGTCCTAGTATCGTCAAATAGGACATATCCACACAGTTGCCATCGGGCAAAAGCATATAACTTTACCCACAAGCATCCTGGGCAATTGCACGTCCCGGAAACATTAAGCTAGCGAGACTGATGGCTACTAATAGTCGTTTCTTCATACCAGAACTCCATAGGTATTCATCTTATAGAGTTCCCATATTGTTTATCCTTTCAACACTAAAGACATATTGATTAAAAAAACTTTAGCCAACTCGAGTTAACTATCACAACTTTTGCGCCACTCTGGAACAAGCTAAAACTCCAGGACGAATCAAAGGTTAGAGTGTCTCGTTCGCCTACATATTGAGAAGAGCCAATCAGGGGATCGATCGCTCATCAATTTTAAGGCTCCCATAGGCAGATAGTCGATCGGCAAACTTTCAGAGCCAATGTTTGGTCGATCGCTCATCGATTTCAGGTGCAGCGCATATCAATAAACTCTGCCCAACTTCTAATTTCAGGTTCATTGGGTAACTCATTTGCTTCAGCGGCAACCGATCGCAGATAAAGTTCACCGAAGCGATCGCAGATAAATACACCGACTAGTGCGGAGTTTGGTTTTCCTTGCAGGTAAATACCACTGACCTGTCCCTGCTGGTCCCAAAGAATCGGGAAGGGAATAGTATGCTGATCGACAAATCCTTGCAGAGGCTCAATGCCATTTGCAGGCTGATCGGTTGCAATGGCCAGGATCTCTGTGTCAAGCGCACGATAGGTTTGATAATGCTGAGAGAGGTCGAGGAGCAATTCACAGCAAGCGTGACAGGTTGCGTGGTGGAACAGGAAGATCACCAAATTGTAACGCTGTTTGTAATGCCAGGGGCTGATAGCCATGTTGCGGTTAACCGCCTGCAATTGGAAGGATGGGATGACCTCCCCCACCGTTAAGATCGGGTCGTGCATAACTGTTTGATGCTTCTACATCCACTTGATGCTTCTACATCCACCCAACCTATCATATTGAATTGGGTTTCTTCATCCAGCATGATTGGGTTGGCTCACGGCCCAAACTTTTCCATCCTCGATTTCGCCCACTGCAAAAAAGCGATTCTCCTGCCATTAGGTAGTTGTTGGGCAATCCATCCAGTCGTTAAAAGTAGAGAGAGTTGCTCTGAAAATCAGGAGATTGAACCGTGAGTTCACAGCAGGAATCCTCAGATAAAGGCACCCTCACTTCCCCTCAGGAAAATCAGCAAGATGCCAGGATGCTGAAGATAGATGGCGATCGCCCCATTGATGAGAGTGATCTTCAGGTACAGAAGGTGTTGTCCGTGGATGGCGATCGTCCGGTGGTTGCGGATGGAGTTCAGGTGCGCGACACCATCGAAGTAGATGGACATCGGCCCGTTGCAGCCAGTTCCCTGGAGGCGAACCAAACGCTGGGAATAGATGGTAACCGCCCCATTACGCCTGGTGATTTGGATGTAGAAGAAGTGATCTATGAGGATGGGAAACGACCCATTGCAGCAGACAAAGCTCAAACTCACAAAACGCTTCCCGTGGATGGCGATCGCCCGATCACCTCAGAGCAGCCAAAACCTTCAGATATGATTCGAGACTACATTGATTAAGCTGACCCTTGATCAGGCTGCCCCCGATAAAGCGTTCGAGAGTGAAGAAGGGGCGCACTGCTGTGCGCCCTTACCGTTGTGCACCCTGACCGTAGATAAAAATTTTTGTTTCTTTGTTGCCAACCCACCTTGGAGCATGACAATCTGGGTGAAATAGCAATCTAGGTGAAAACCGATATATCATAAACAGAATAGCAGTGGTTTCCCTGACATCACCGCCTGGAGTAATTTTGTGCAACACCAACCCTCTCCTTCGCCAACACTGGCCCGGAACGCGATTCGCTTAGGTATATTGACGATCGAACTCGTTGCATTACGGAATCAAACTGGCGTAGTGAATATCGCCCTGTTCGACAGCCCAGACGGATATCCCAGCAATGCAGTTAAAGCCGTGCGATCGGGGCAATTCCCGATCATTGATGTACCGCTCATTATCCAGATCAGTGATTTACCCTATGGGGAATATGCGGTTGCCATCCACCACGATGAAACGATGGATGCCAAGCTCACCTGCAATGCCTTAGGGATTCCCAAGGAGGGTATTGGTTTTTCTGGTAATCCCAAAATTTGGAAGGGGATTCCGGCATTCCACCGATCGGCGTTTCAATTTGCGCCAGGGGATGAAACCATTTCCATCACCATGAAATACCTCTTGCCGTAGCCTCCGCCAGCATATCCAGATTAGTTTGCACCGTTTGCTGAAGCTGCTGCACGACGGTCGTGATTGTGGCAGCTCGATCTCGGTGATAGGACTCCACGTAGTCCTTCAGGTTCATCGGTCGGCCAATCCGCAGAAAGGCCTGACGATGCCCCTTGGGATCGGGTTTGTCAATGCCGAAGACTTCCCGCTCTAATCGGGTCAGTGTATCTAGAAACCGCTCTGGTGTGGGCTTTTCCGCCACATAACCATCGTAGATTGCATCAAAGTTGAGAACCCGCATCAGGGCTTTGGAGGTTGCAGCCCAATCATCTGCACCATCTTCCAGAACGATCGTCCGC
Source organism: Egbenema bharatensis FJBBOT/2019 (assembly GCF_048077055.1). Taxonomy (NCBI): domain Bacteria; kingdom Bacillati; phylum Cyanobacteriota; class Cyanophyceae; order Oculatellales; family Oculatellaceae; genus Egbenema; species Egbenema bharatensis. The sequence continues at coordinate 3,933,628 of NZ_CP182236.1, forward strand.
TGTTGTTCCAGGGCATGGCGGATCCGGTAAACCCGCTCTCGATCGGGGTCTTCTGAAGCATGGGGCAATTTCAGTTTATTTTCACACTGGTAGAGGACTGCTGCTTTGAGATTAGCAATCCGTTGATTCCAGCTTGCCCCTGGTTCAGGCACAACCCGATGTTCTTGTTCGCAACGAGCCAACACTTTAGCTGCCGCTTGACGCAGGCGTTGATAATCATCCCCGGTGGGCGGAATGCCAAGGGCGTGTTCTAACTGTCGCAGGGCTTGATGAATGACGGGCCGCATTTTGCCGGTGTAGCGATATTTGAGGCTGAGGGGCACCGCATAGAGATCGGGAATGGGCTGGTTCCGCTTGGCACAACGCGCCAGGGCTTGTAGTCCTAATTGAACCGCTCCAGGACGAAACGGCATCACCGTATCATTCTGGAAAGAACAGCCTCCCTCTGGAAAAATTACCAGTTTGCACTGGGGTTCCAGCAATAGCTCCAGGGTTTGCACAATGCTGTGGCGATCGGCCGAATCCCCGCTGCACCGAATACGCCCCCATCTGCTGATAAAACCAGCCCTTCCAACTATCAAACTGCTCACGGGCCGCCATGTAGTAAAACGGCTGATTCAAATACCCCGACAGCAAAAATAGGGCGATCGGATCATCAAAGGTGGGATGGTTGCAGAGCAACAGGCAGCGTTCCGCACTCAAATGATCCAGCGCCACATCCGGTTCCACACTCACCATCAGATCCAGCCGATACACCACATGGGCTACATAAGGTGCAATTTGCTGGGCAGCCCACACCAGGGAGGAATTGAGTTGAGGTGGATAAAAGGAACGCGATCGAGACTTCATTAAAGGGTGACGCACTCAAAAAATGACCAGTGAATCGGAGCAGGGAGCAGATAGTCCATTAGACTCAGATAGATCAGATAGATCAAGACTGTAGCTGCGATTGTACTGGACGAAGGGGGAATCTGCGGCTGCGATCATGCCAGTTTTGAGTGCGGCAATGGTGCAAATCGGCAAACGATCGTTAGCTTTTAGCTCCCATGTGGTCGGGTTTTAGAAGTCCCTTCCGGGAACAACTGCTTCGAGACAATGCCATGCACGCCCCAGTTGCCATCCACCACCTGAGTAATGGCGAAATCCGTGCCAACGGTGATCAGGGAATAGGCCTCATCCTCGCTGATGTTCATCCCATTCATCAGGAAATTCCGCATCTTGGTAGAGCTATCCTTCAGGGCTGGATCGATCGAAGACAGTTCATAAATTTCCGTCTGGGCATCTTCTCCCAATTCAGCCAGGTAGTTAGGGAAGGTGAAGCCGTGAACAATCCAGGAGTCTGGCGTTTCCAGAAGAGGATAGTCCACACCCGCCAAAATGCTGCCTTCTAAATCCGCCTGCTTGTGGAGCACGAACTGAAACACACCAGTCATTGAGGTTTCGATTGCCGTGCCATTCAGCTCTGAATCCCCTTGAGAAGCATGGGCATCTCCAGCAGAAAACAGGGCCCCTGGAACCGCTACCGGATAATACATCGACGTGCCAATTCCCACATGGCGATCGTCAATATTGCCACCAAAATAGCTGGGAGGAATGGAATCGACAATATCCGCCTCGCTGGGAGCCACCCCCATCGCTCCAATATGTAACCGCAGCGGCAGTTTTACCCCTTCTAAGGTTTCGTCCAGTTGCACCACCTGATCTTGATCCACGATGATGCCAGGATAGTCGATGCGTTCATGCATTTCGCCATCGGGCGTTGCTTGAGGAACCCAACGGTAGCGATGAACGGCCTCAGCCCAACTGGTTTCGCCATCGGTTTCGATCGCATAAATGGTGATCACTTCGCGGGGAGAAGGATCTTCACTGAGGTTGTTGTAATGAAAGCCCCACCAGGCTCCGGCATTGGAACCGAAGGCTTTCCCTTCATAAATAGGATTACCACTCGGTCTGGGCGTGAGATCCAGAATCCGCACCTCTAATAAGTCCCCAGGTTCTGCACCACAGACGTAAACCGGGCCCGTCATAATGTGAACCCCAGCCCCCGGTTCTCCACCGTTTTTTCGTCTGCCGTCCAATGGTAAATACTTTCGATCGCCGGATCGCCCGCAATCATGCGATCATAATCATCCCCTGCATGGTGGGTAATCATTTCCAGGGTCACGTAGTCGCCAGAATTGACGTTGACAAGGGGCGACAGGTTTTTACTGAAGAATCCCCAATTCACGGTTTCGGGACTGGCTGGCAAGTTAAAGTGACGGGGATTATTGGAACTAGAACAACGGGTGGATAGGGCCGGTTCGATCGCAGGCAATCCATCCCTGGCATAGATTGGACTGTGGGGCAAAAAGCTGAATGCTGCACACAGGAACACAGCAATAGTAAATAGGGCGGGCCAGGACTTTAGCCGCCGCAAGTTTCGTGGATTGAACATATGAATTCAGTAATCGATCAAGGATTTGACTGATACTTCATCCTTTCGTGGGAGGAATACAAGTTCTGTATCCTAGACAACAAACCCAGCTTGATTTCGTTGTCTTCGTTTGCATCAATCCTTCTCAGACGCTCAGACCGTTCTCATCCTACGGCAGTGGAAAGAGAAAATTGCCCGCTTCATTGAGGGATGACAACGTTGCATCATTTAAGACCGCTTTTCTTCTAGCGATCGCCAGCTCATACAACCGCTGTAATTCAGCTTGCCTCATGGCAGGATTACTCCGATCGAGATTATTTTCTAATCTGGAACGATAGTCCTTGACCCGACTTTCCAGGATGGCTCTTGGATCGCTACTTTGAAGGATTTCCAGGAATGCGCCCTCAGGGGAGTTATTCGAGGGGTTAAGGCTCTCCAACCTACTAATCACCTGTTGAGTCAATTCATCAGGATGACGCTTCGTGGTCAGGAAATCTGCTCCATTGTCGAGTGGTTTGAACTGAAACTGGTCAGGGATTAGATCCAACAACTGCTGTCGCTGCTCCGACAAAACTGGGTTTTCCAGGTCGATCGCCATCACAGCCGCAACAAATTCCGGTGTCACAATTCCCTGCCGCATGAGTCGATCAACCCAATCGTTATCAATATGACTGGGTTCTGGAACCAGCCAGGCAAAAACTGCATCCCCAGTCCGTCCACCTAACTTGACTTCTGATTGAATAATCAGGTCTTTGTATTCATCGGGGGTTAGCTCCGTTATACCCGTAAAAGTTTGACCATCAGAAATTCCTAACCCTCGATACCCCAGTCCCCTATGACCACTGATCAAGTTTGCATTTAAGAAAAAGCTATTGGGAATTTTGACATTCTCAGTTGGGCCATCTGTCGTAATCGCAGGCAAAGGATGCAAACCTGAAAGAATGCGATCGGCACTAATGAGGTTAAATTCAGTTGTGGCAAACAGCGGTTTCAGCAGGGTTTTTCCATCAATTACTGTTTGGAATCCCTCCTCGTCCGTGACAGGGTTTTGACTATCATCCAGTTGCAGGTTTTGTGAAACCCTTGTCTGGTTAAAATTCTTAATTGATGCAGCAACGAGTCTTTCCAGATTCTCAGCACCATCAAGTCTGCTATTCGTAGCACCATCGGGTCTGCCGTCTAGCTTAGGATCTTGAGCCACTAACCAGGGTGTAACTGCACTAGCTTGCAAATAGGGCACTTGGAAATCTAGCGAATGCCAATTATTCCAGGGCCGCAATAGTTCCTTCATGACCGGAGCACCATTAATATGGCACTGCATACAGGTTCCACGACGCTGGGCAACGGTCAACTGAGCCGCATTGTCCGATGAACCCCGGAACTTCCACGACAGACTGCCTGTACCCCGTCTATCAAGCTTGTAGTAGTTGTATCGTCCCCGTTGACTGTCCCAACCCCAGGCTTCTATATCCTGCTGGTCAGGAAATTCATTGGAGTTAAACGCAACAGAGAGCATCACGTTCGCATCAAGCTGTTCCGTTCCATTGCGCCCGGCATAAGTCAGCACAGCCCTTCTCGATTGTCCGGGGGTTGGATCTGCAATCCTTTCGCTGACCACAAATGTTTTGCGCCGGGATTTGTCGGGCTGAATCAAGTCTTCAACCGCAGACAAGCTGGTTACATCGGCATGATCTTTCAAGACTAAATTAAAAAATGGATCGCCCAGGGACTCCCGTTCCTCAGGAGTCATCTCAACTGGGTTGGAGTTGGATTGTTGATCTAATAAACCTGTAGTGGACATCTGAGCGAACGCAGGTTTGGATGCCAGAGTCAGCAACAACAGTAGACTCAACAGCAATTGGAAGAACTTCTTCATGGCTCAATCTCCTAACCTTGTGACAGTGTCCGCATCAGTTCCTGCCCGGTGAGGGCCCAATCGGGTAGGCTGCTTTCAGGAGCTGAGATTACATCGGCTGCGACTTGCAGATCGTTTGCCACCTCTGCGCCACTCGTGATTCGATCGCCTCCAAGGGTAACCTCCGCTTTTGTCAGATCCAGTACGGCACGCCGACCCTTGCGGCTAATCACCCAGACCCCCTGATTCTGCGTCGAGTCATTGATATCAACCACATCGCCATCAATCCTCCAGAGACCCGTTAACTCTTTAATCCAGATGCCAGCCGGATCAACTAAGCTCAGAGCCCGCGAGGCCCGGACTGTATTTTGAGCCGCCTGGCAAATCACTGGGTCGGAATTCCGGCCTGCGCCACAAGCACCACCCACGGCCCCACAGACTGAACCTGAAGGAATACCTGCTCTGGCGATCGCGCATTGATCAACCAGGTGAAAAAGCGCATTCACGGTATTAAATCTCTGCGTTAAACAAAGAATTCCCTTTTCGCCATTGTTCCAGGGATTATTCGGTAAATGTCTTCTAAACTGCTGGGCCCGCGCCTCTCCGTTGGCAATTTCAGGATTAAAGCCAGAACCAAATAATTCCTCTAACGTTGGCTCCGCTTCAGGAATAGTATCTTGAATGCCCGCAATCAGGGCATCAACGCTGATCCTGGCCAGGGCTTGATAATACTCTGGAAACTCGGTTGTAAAGGTGACTTTGGTGACTTGGCCCGTTGCCGATTTTTCAACCCGCCATTCAACGTACTCATCCTGCCAGCGCAGTCGATCCTGATCAATCTCATCATCGGAGGCTGAAGCAGTAATCGGAAAAGCTCTCCAGGGAAGCGAATCTATCCTGCTGGTGCCAGTCGGGAGATTTTCAAACGCATCCAATAGCGTAAAACCTGAATTTAAAACTCGATTTGAGTTTCTATAAAAGCGATCGATGATGACTCGATATTCTTCTAAAGCACCCTGGCTCTCCAGAAAATCAGTTCCTGTTGGATCTGTATATGTAAACATTGTGATAACCTATCTAACGTCGTTAAAAGCTTTAATTTACAAACTCAAAAAAGCAAGCGAACCCCTTAGAATCAGAAGCATTTCATTGAAGAAATTTCCATCTGATCACGATTCGACTAGTAAATCTGGTAGCGTTTTCAATACTCCAGGCAGGCAGAATCAATCTACTTTACCTGGAAGGATAGGCAGATCTAAAAGGTTTTCAAAAACACGCTAAGTTTCGTCACCGTAGACGGACAAATAGTGATTAGTGAAGCGTAGACCGCCTTTCCTGACTCAGTTTCTCCAAAGATGCACTTTTGTATGGACTTCTATTTACTTATTAAAGTGTATCTTTCTTAGCTCTGTCACCTAACGTTCATTAGGAGTGACAACTAAACATATTTTCAATGAATTTTTTCAAATAAATACTCCACGAAATATTAAAAGCTTTGGAGTAGTAGAACCTGAAACAGAACCGTGCAGTACAGTGAAGGAAAAGTGAGGACTGTCCATGAAAGAACTCTATCCAGCGATCGAACCCTATGCCACCGGGATGCTACAGGTATCGGATTTGCATACCATTTACTTTGAGCAGGTGGGCAACCCAGAGGGGAAGCCTGTGGTGTTTCTGCACGGTGGGCCAGGAGGTGGGATTGATCCGATCTATCGGCAGTATTTTGATCCCGATCGCTGGCGGGTGGTTCTGCTGGATCAGCGGGGCTGTGGGCGCAGTACGCCCCATGCAGAGTTGCGGGAAAACACGACCTGGAATCTGGTGAGTGATATCGAACAGCTTCGTCGTCACTTACAGATTGAACAGTGGGTGGTATTTGGCGGGAGTTGGGGCAGTACCCTCTCCCTAGCCTATAGCCAAACCCATCCTGAGTCCTGCGTCGGGCTGATTTTGCGGGGCATCTTTCTGTTGCGGCAGAAAGAACTGCGGTGGTTTTATCAGGAAGGTGCCAGCTACATTTTCCCGGATGCCTGGGAAGCCTACCTGAAACCGATCCCGATCGAGGAGCGGGGGGATCTGATCGCTGCCTATTATCGCCGCCTCACCGATCCCAATCCCCAGGTGCGACTGGAGGCTGCACGGGCCTGGTCGATTTGGGAAGCCAGTACGAGTAAGCTATTCCCGGATGTGAGCTTGCAGGAGAAATTTGGCGAAAACCAGTTTGCCGATGCCTTTGCCCGCATTGAATGTCATTATTTTGTGAACAAGGGCTTCATGGAGACAGAAGATCAGCTATTGCGTAACTGCGATCGCATTCGTCATCTACCCACAGTGATTGTGCAGGGACGATACGATGTGGTGTGTCCTGCGGTGTCCGCCTGGGAGTTGCATCAAGCTTTTCCAGAAGCTACTTTGACCATCGTTCCCGATGCGGGGCATTCCATGACAGAACCCGGAATTCGCAGTGCCTTAATCGAAGCAACCGATCGATTTGCTGAATTGTAGACTTTAGTGATGATGTTCTTCCTGCTTCCTATAAAGATGGAGCAGTTCCCAGTAAACCAACGACACCAAAGAGCATCCCCAGACGTTCCCAAAACACGAGTTGCTGATAGTTTGCTTCATTGATCTGGCGTTGATAGGGAATCAGAGCTGTGATTAAAGTAAGCAACATAATTGCAGCACAACCCGCAAACCAGAGGGGATGGCCCATGGGTAATAAAGTGGTTGCGATCGGAATAGAAACTAACATTACTCCGATTAGCCCCCAGATCATTGAAAATGCCGCCTGACTCCCCCAGACATTGGCTAGAGTAACCACTCCCTGCACCCGATCGCCTTCGGCATCATGCACATCCCACAAAACCTCACGGGCTAACGCATAGCAAAACAAGAAGCCGATCGGATACAGCAATGCAAAGGGGCGATCGGCCGCCAAACTACTGAGCAAGAGTAAAAAAGCGACAATGGTTGCAACTAAAAAATTACCGAGGATACCGCTATAGTTCAGCAACAATGAGTAGTACCAGAGTAAAACTGTACTGATCGCCACCAGGAGGAAAGCATATCCTCCCAGAGGAATGGCAGCAATGAGTGCGCTGGCAAACAAGAGGGCGGCCGCCCACCAGGCTTGGGGAAGGGAAAGGCGATCGGAGGGCAGCGGTCTTTCGGGATGATTAATTCGATCTTTATGAATATCCCAGTAATCGTTAATGGCACAGGCCGCAGCGGTCATGCTGGTCAGGATAAAACCCGTTAGCAGATAGTTCGATAGCGGCAAAGCAGGATTCAGAGCATAAACAGCGGCACAACCTGCGGCGGCGGCGATGCCTGCGAAGGAGAGTCGAAACAGTTGACCATAGGCATGAACGACATGAACCCAGTGGATTGGTTTGGGAGAGGAAATTGGATGTGTCATAATTCGTCTCCAGATTTTTAACAGCGTAACCGGAACTCAGAACGAAGAGAGGATTGTTGGACTTACCCATTGTGTCCAGAAAATAATGGTAGTTAAGAATCGAATGCGATGATCCGTCTATTAATAGCAAAATGCGGCACCACAAGAATTGAGCAATTTTGGCAATTGCATCTAAATTCAGTAATTCGGATGAACCACCTGAAGGATCACAACGATCTTTTGTGAAGTCTTTTGTGAAACCAGGTTCCCACCTTTAAGGTAAATCTGGAGAGGGCAATGCGGCATCCCTCCAAGCGATGATCTTGGATTGTAGTAACGGATATAAAGGTCTGAAACAAATCAGCCCGTGTGAATTATTGCCCTGGAATGGTAATGATAAATTTGGTTCCCTGGTTCAGGGTAGATTGGCATTCTAACGTTCCCTGATGCTTCTCGGTCACAATCTGATAGCTAATGGATAGCCCCATGCCGGTTCCTTTGCCAATGGCTTTGGTCGTAAAGAAAGGATCAAACAGGCGGTGGCGGATGGCTTCAGGAATACCTGATCCGTTGTCAGCGATCGCAATTTGTACCTGACCTGGATTCAATCGCCGGGTTTGAATTGTAATGGTCGGTAAATCTGTTGCAAACTCCTCTGAAGCTTTGTCTGAAGCAGAGGATTCGTGGAATTGCATCTTTTCTTCCAGGGCATCGATCGCATTACTGAGAATATTCATAAACACTTGATTGAGTTGACCTGGATAGCATTCTACGTCAGGTAAATCTCCATAGTTTTTAATGATGTTGATACTGCGACGATTGCCTTTCGGTTTAAGCCGATTTTGCAGGATCATTAACGTGCTATCAATGCCTTCGTGCAAATTAACTGCTTTCATCTCCGCTTCATCCATTCGAGAGAAATTCCGCAGAGATAAAACAATTTTTTGAATGCGATCGGCTCCCACTTTCATAGAGCTTAGAAGTTGAGGCAAATCCTGAGTCAGAAATGTCAGATCGATTGATTCTAATTCCTCTTGAATCACTGGATGAGGTTGAGGATAATGTTGCTGATAGAGTTGCACCAGGCGCAGCAAATCCTGAGTGTATTCATCTGCATGGATAAGGTTGCCATAGATAAAATTCACTGGATTGTTGATTTCATGCGCGACCCCGGCAACAAGTTGTCCCAGGCTAGACATTTTCTCACTCTGGACTAATTGCATCTGAGTCTGTTGAAGTTCCTGCAAGGTTTGAGATAAATCATAGGCCTGCTGCCGCAAACTTTGCTGAGAAGCTTGCAGTTCAGCCGTACGTTGTGCGACCCTCGCTTCCAGTTGATCATTTAATTGCTGTAAGGCTTCTTTTGTTTGCTTACAGGCTGTAATGTCATTGCGAATCGCCACGTATTGATAGGGCTTACCGCGATGATCTAGAAACGGAACGATGGTTGTGTCCACCCAATAGTAGGAGCCATCCTTAGCACGGTTTTTAATCTCACCCTGCCAGACTTGCCCCTGTTGAATGGTGTTCCACATCTCCACAAAAAATTCCCTGGGATGATACCCCGAATTAACCATTCGGTGAGTTTTTCCAACAACTTCCCAGGGTTCATACTTTGAAACTTCACAAAACTTGTCGTTGACATAGGTGATCACACCCGAACGATCGGTGATTGCCACAATGGACGATCGATCCAGCGCAAATTTAACATCTGCCAGATCTTTCAGCGATCGTTGTAATGAGTGCTCTGTATGTTCTAATTCTGCCACTCGTTTGCGGAGGGCAATTACCTCTTCATAAAACAATTCACAACCGTCTGGAACGAGTGCCGAGGAGTATCTAACCATAGAGTTGAAGCGGGGATGAGGAAGGTATTGGCTTAGAATTCCCTGCCGTAAATTACCGGTGCCAAAGTGTTACGCTTCGACATAAGGGTTTAAATTTATACAAGTCGATGAAAGCAAGACTTCCATTGGGTGTAATCCCACTGTGGCGTTGACGGGATGGAGAGTTTATTGGCAGGCAAGACTTCGGATCTCGACGTAAGCTCAGTCGAACGCTTGAGCGCTCAGTCGAAACGCTGCCCACCCCACAAGAATTCCAGATTTTACTTCGCTGACTGGGCGGGCAAGACTTCGGCTTGAGCTCAGTCGAAACGCTGCCCACCCCACAAGAATTCCAGGTTTTACTTCGCTGACTGGGCGGGCAAGATGCTCACCCCACAAAAATTCCAGATGATTAAATTCGCATTCTTACGAAAAGGCAAGATGCCTGCGCTGCGGACGATCGATTTGCATAATTTGCATAACCTGCATAAATGGGAGTCTCCCTGCCACTCCAGCCATAAAAGCTAGTTATAGAAACGATACAAGCTAGTTTTTGTAACTTTCGCTACAGATTTGTAGGCTGAAATAGTAGCAAGAACGGAGGATTTTATGAAACCGTCCATCACCTGGCAAGAATATCAAAAACTAGAGCTGATTCCCGTACAATCTCGCCCGATTCAAGTCAAACTCAATGATCTCTGGCAATCGATTAAAGCGCGTTTAGAACCTTCCGCAGAACCCCACGTGTGGCAAACTCAGGATGAAATTGGTCAGCCTGCCTGGAGTGCCTACGATCCAAAATCGGGACAAACCCTCCGTCAAGTTTCTGAAGCTGTGATGCGATCGTGGTTAGAAAGTTTGCATAGTCAACCTCCGATCGCGTATCGTTAAAGAAAATTGCCGATTAGACCGATGGGGAGTAAATCCATTGGCTACGTTACAAATCACCTCCTTCCCCGCCCAGGTTAGCCGAGAAGAATTTCTCAGCATCAGCGGTGTTTCTCAAGAACTGGCAGGCAGACCCCTGACGCTGACGGTAGATAACCAATTCCAGACGGGGGCAGGAGTTGTTCCCAGTAATGGGTTGTGGAGCTTTCGGTTCCGATTTACCACGGCGGGTAATCGCAGTGTTGTGGTTTCAGCCCAGGATAATGCTGGGAACACGGTGCGGAGCCAGGCGGTGACGATCGCTGTCAGCAACACTACTCCACCGCTCCTACAGATCACGACCCTGCCCGCCCAGGTGCGGCTGAATGAGGAACTGACGGTGCGGGGCATCGCACAGGGCTTAGATGGTAGACCTTTAACGTTGACGGTGGACGATCGGTTCCAGTTTGCTCTGGGTACGATCCCAACCGGCGGCAATTGGGGGATTCAGTTTCGCTTCAATACGCCAGGGAATCGTCGGCTCACGGTTTCTGCCACCAATGCTCAGGGCAATACTTTCAGCAGTCCACCGGCGAACATTTTGGTGTTGGATGGGGCCCCTCCCACCATCGAAATCACCAGTTTTCCCGATCGCGTTGCGGCCCGGCAGGCTTTTACCATTTCTGGACGATCCAGCGGGCTGATTGGGCAACCCGTCACCCTGGCGATCGACAATCAGTTCAGAACGGCAGCAGGGCTGGTTGCCGATGATGGTTCCTGGCAGACCACTTCTCAATTTTTGCAAACTGGAACCCGTCGATTAACCGCTTCAGTCGATACCCTCTCCACCCCCATTATCAGCAACACCGTCACCATCACCGTCATCGCTGCGGCACCCCGTCTGCTCATCGTTCCTCCCACCCAGCCGATTATGGCCCAGATGGGGTTTGTGTTGACGGGGGAAGCCAGAGGGTTTGCCAATGGTGAGCAGTTGGTGATCCGGGTTGATGGCCAGTTTGTTGTGGCTCGGCCGATCGTGCAAAATCAGCGGTGGCAGGCAACGCTACTGTTTAATCAGCCGGGTCAGCGGGTGGTGGAGGTGATTGCCTCGGATCAGGAAAGGGCGCAGATTGTCCTGAATGTGCAACCGTCCCCGATGGCGATCAATCTATTCCCCAGAAACATCTGGACGGCCAATCCCACGCCAGAAAGTCTCCCCAATTTACTGAATCCCGGTCGCATCACTCTGCATCATACCGTCATTGTCAATCTACCCAGCACCGCAACGCAATCCCAGGAGATTCAGAGAATGCGCCAGGTGCGGGACATTCACCTCAACAGTAGCGGCTATTCAGATATTGGCTATCACTACATTGTTATGCCCAGTGGTCGGGTCTATGAGGGGCGATCGAGCCGTAAGCGGGGGGCCCATGATGTGATCAATGATGGGATTGGGGTGGCGGTAGATGGAGATTTTCAAGGTTCGTTGCGGGTGGGGCCCCAGCAGTATGAGGCCGTGGTGGCAATTTGCACGATGCTCTGCCGACAGTTAGGAATTAGCGATCCGGTGAATCCGGTGAGTACCGTGACAGCGGATTTTGGCACCCGCTCCCTGCCTCGAATTTTGGGACACCGCGATCGAGTGGCAACGATTTGTCCAGGAACGCTGTACGCCCGGCTGGGGGAAATTCGGCGGGATGTCAGGCAAAATCTTTAGGATTGATACCTGTATTTTGTATTGACATAATTCAAAACCGACGCAGGTTACGCAACCGACAACCTTAAAAGGGGATCTGGGCTGAAACAGTACCCGCGTGGGTCATGTCAATATCCCTAAACATTGTTTTGATGTAGATAGAGCAGAAGGACAAAATCCTTCGATTAAAAGGAACAATTTCTCTACCGTCCCGTAGAGGGTTTTTATCCTGCGAAAAATTGTTGATCTACAGCATTGGAGAACTTGATGCAGACTTTATTTGAACCCAAAATCCGCCTTAAAAAGGATAGTTTAGGGAACCTGATTTTGCAAGCCACAACGCCTACCCCAAATAGTTGCTACGTGGCAGGAGAAACTGAAATTTTACCTCCGCTCCCACCCTTTAACCCAGATCCAGCGGGAGATGCAGTCAGTCCTCTACCGGGGCCACGAGTCCTGGGCGTAAAGCTATTAATTGAGGAAACGGATAGCGATATTTGTCTTCCCTTTATCCGACCCGTTCATCACTGTGTCAAACTCTCTCCTCCATCCCATACAACCGATATTCAGGTGACTGTTGTACGCAATGGCGAGACACTTAAGGAGAAGATATTTGCTCTAAATTCCTTCGATGAAGTACCGGAAGAACCCAATCCCATCATTGACATAGAAGATTTTAGAGCCTGGCTTAACACCATGCCTTCCGGGCAAACCACATTACATGTACAGGGGAATGTTACCCTGCCGGATCCCGGTTATCAGGTCAGGCTTGTCCAGGCGGAAAATGCCAAACAGTGCGACACGCTGGTGTTGCACCTAAATGTAAAGCGGCTTGATGGTTTCTTTCCTGCGGTGGTGACCACTCGATCGGTTGAATATGAGCAGATCGGTGACGATCTGGAACAATTCAATCAAGTCAAGATTATGCTGGCTGGCGATCGATCGATTCACCTGAAAGTCCATCGCGTCATCTCAGACCCACCCAACCCAGATCAGCCGCCAGTCTCAGTCTGCCGACCCAAATCTGAAGATGATATCGAAGAATTCACCGCATTCCTTGATCTGATGCCGGGTGATGATCCGACTCTGCGGGTGGAAGGAATGGTTCAGGTGCCCCATCCGGGACATACCCTTAGTCTCATGTGTGTTGTACCAGAGGAAAATGCAGAACCGTCTAACACGCTGGTTCTAGAGCTGCAGCAGACATCCCTGGATGGATTTTTCCCATCCGTCATTTCACTCTGTCCTGTAAAGTATGTGACATCTGGCGCAATCTTGAGATGCTTTCGACCTGAAAAAGTGAAGATTTTACGATCTGAACAAGAACCAATCGAGATTCCTATTCAGATTGTGCATTAACGGATATAGGCATTAATTGATATGGGCATTAACTGATAGTTGAATGGCACTGAATGAAGGCTGGTGGGTGCTGCCTACCCTAAGAGCAATCAAGGTTCTCAGCGATTCAAAATTGCTGATGTCAGTGCCATTTGACCTGGAAGGAGAATTCAGCGAGAGGTCAGGCAAAAGCTCTTTAAGGGCAATCACTTTATGCCCAATCCCTTCAAGTTCAATCACTTTGCATCCATGAAGCCTTTAAGCATTGCGACTACTGGCTTAATAGCAGGATGATCGATCGCGGTTTCCAATGCGGTCGTTCCCCCTTCTTTCAAAGCATTGATGACCCGCGCTTTGAGGGTGGGGTTGTTTTCGATCGCCTCGATCGTCTTGGCACTAATCATGGCTTGCCCGGTGGGCGTGGTGCGATCGTAGTCTCGATCGAGTTGATCCAGCAGGTTTTTGATGTCTTTTGCGGCTTGGGCTAAGTTCTGGCTGTTGTTAATTTGGGTGCCGATCTTGTCGCCCATAACTTTGTCGCCTGCGATGTTATCGCCAAAGCCATGTTGATGAATGGTGTTGGACATGGGTTGATCCTTTTCCTGAGCAGCTTCAAATCTATTTTCTAAAATTTCTTCGGAAGCGAAGTACAACTTCAGCAATTGACTACTGTGGAGGGGCAGCATGGCGTAGGTTTGACCGTCATCATCACTGAAATCAATTTCGTAGACATCTGGAGCAAGAATCTCTACGATCGTTCCCACTTGCCCAGCACAGAGATGATGCTGAGGTAAAGGCTCTTTGAGCGCAACGACATCCAACAGTTGCAGATGGTTTAAAGTGCTGACCATGAACGTTACCTCAAAATGTAGCAGCTTGTTAGCCGAGGAAAGGTTTCAACAACTTCATTGACCGATGATTTTATTTCCTTGTACCCGATCGCCTGCAACATTGTCGCCTTTGCCGTGTTGATGGGTTCTGGAGCGGTGATCGTTAAAGGTTAGGTGAACGTTGTAAGGGCTATCTTCTCCATACTCTAGCTCAAAGGCTCGATCGCCCATCTGCCGTCGGTGGCGTAGTTCTACTGGCTCATAGCCGTCTAGGAGTTGGCGGAGGTTGACTTTAATTCGCAGTTTGCCGATCGGGTATTCCCGTTCTCCCATTGCTTCCAGTCCCAGCAATTCCTGGTAGTCCAGGGGGGGATGATCGGGATAGCCAGGAACCGGAACCCATTCGCTGACTTCCAGGTTGCCGAAGCTGTTGTGGATTTTGTTGAACACATCTCGGATGATGAGCAGGAACGATCGCCGGGTGCTTTCCCGTCCGTTGATGGCGATGAAAATCTTTCTGTCTTCTGGATCGGCTTTGATGCGGGCAATATTGTAGGTTTCGTTCTGTTCGGCGTATGCCAGCATGACTCCGCTGCGCCAGTAGGTGTGATTGTGAATTTTATCGTGGATGAGGACAATGAAGCGGGAGATGATGCTTTCGGGCAGAATCCGATAATGATACTGGAATTCCAGGGTATCTCCTGCTAAATCCGTGGCTTCTGGTTCTTCTTTGGGTAAAAGTCCGGGAATCAGAAATTGTGGGGTGGGGGTGTCGAGCGGGAAGCAAAGCTGAAATTCTTTCATTAACTCAGTGAGGTAATGATGCCGATTGGCGGGATAGCGTTGGGGATCAAGAATCCGGCTGAGGTCGTTTGGGCTGAGAATGCCTTTGGTTTCGGTTTTGAGGCGATCGTCGCTGAGGAGGGTATAGATTCCTTGTGTCACCCAGTCGGGGTTCAGGACGTTGGTGTTTTGCAGGATGGGATGGTTGCGAAAGCTGAGGACTAAACCCAGGTTGTGTAGCAGGTCAATCAGTTGTTCTTGATTGTGTTCTTCGGTAATGGTTTTGCTTTCACAAATGCAGGCATATTTGCTGTAGGTGATGAAGTCTTGATCGATCGCCTCTAACTGTTCTTTGACTTCAAACCAGGAGAGGGGCAGCAGGTTATAGACATCGCTGAGGTGTCCGACTTCTTGAATGATGGCGTTCCGTAAAGTGTCGATACCTTCGTTGGTTTGGCAGGAGGTTTCGATGATGGCTTTGATGTTGGGATATTTGCTGCGGAGGGCTTTGCGGTTAATGTCCAGGGGTTGTTCGTCGCTCTTATTGCCGATGATGATTACGGGAGATTTGTCGCCAAAACTTTCGATCAGTTTTAGCCAGTATTCAATCCGGTTTTCGTCTTCGCTGGTGCGGCAGTTGCAGACTAACAGATAAAGGCTGCGTTTGGTCAGGAAAAACTGATGGGTGGCATGGTAAATTTCTTGTCCGCCAAAATCCCAAACGTTGAGGCGCACGTCTTTGCTGTTGATGTGAACAGTCCAGGTGGAGATGCAAAGCCCGTCGGTCTGGGCTTCCTGGGGGTTGAAGCGATCGTGTATCAGGCGTTTGATTAGAGAGCTTTTGCCGACGCTACCCTGCCCGACGAGGAGGAGTTTGGCTTCGTTGAGGGGACGGACTTCTCCACTGCGGAGTTGACGGCAGTAGTTGAAAATTCCTTCTACAGAATCAGAATCTTCTAGAACTTCGGGGGATATAGGTAACGGATTTCCACGTAGATCCAATTTTTTAAGTGCAGGAAGATTTTCCAACCATTCAGGACATCCCGAAATTCGATTGTTAGCGAGATCAAGCACTTCTAAATTGCTCAGTTGGGCGATCGAATTTGGAATCTCGCTGATTTGGTTGCTACTGAGGACAAGCTCCGTCAAGTTGGTCAGTTGGGCGATCGACTCTGAAATCTCTCTGATTTGATTACTACTGAGGTAAAGCTCGGTCAAGTGGGTCAGTTGGGCGATCGAATCGGGTATCTCTCTGATTTGATTACTACTGAGGTAAAGCTCGGTCAAGTGGGTCAGTTGGGCGATCGAATCGGGTATCTCTCTGATTTGATTACTACTGAGGTAAAGCTCGGTCAAGTGGGTCAGTTGGGCGATCGAATCGGGTATCTCGCTGATTTGGTTGCTCCAGAGGTAAAGCTCCGTCAAGTTGGTCAGTTGGGCGATCGAATCGGGTATCTCGCTGATTCGGTTGCTACTGAGGTAAAGCTTAGTCAGATTGGTCAGTTGGGCGATCGAATCGGGTATCTCGCTGATTTGGTTGCTACTGAGGTAAAGCTCGGTCAAGTGGGTCAGTTGAGCGATCGAATTTGGAATCTCGCTGATTTGGTTGCTACTGAGGACAAGCTCCGTCAAGTGGGTCAGTTGGGCGATCGACTCTGAAATCTCTCTGATTTGATTACTACTGAGGTAAAGCTCGGTCAAGTGGGTCAGTTGGGCGATCGAATCGGGTATCTCGCTGATTTGGTTGCTCCAGAGGTAAAGCTCCGTCAAGTTGGTCAGTTGGGCGATCGAATCGGGTATCTCGCTGATTCGGTTGCTCCAGAGGTAAAGCTCCGTCAAGTTGGTCAGTTGAGCGATCGAATCGGGTATCTCGCTGATTCGGTTGCTACTGAGGTAAAGCTTAGTCAGATTGGTCAGTTGGGCGATCGAATCGGGTATCTCGCTGATTTGGTTGTGACTGAGGACAAGCACCGTCAAGTTGGTCAGTTGGGCGATCGAATCGGGAATCTCGCTGATTTGGTTGCTACCGAGGACAAGCTCCGTCAAGTTGGTCAGTTGGGCGATCGAATCGGGAATCTCGGACAAACTAATACTGGTCAACCTCAAAGACTTCAACTGCTGCATCCCAAGTACAACAACTGGAATAGCTTTTAGAGAATTACCACTCAAGTCAAGCGTTTTCAAATTTTTCAGAGTTGCCAATTCTTGAGGCAGATTTGTGAGTGTATTCGTTACCAGCACTGGAACCAATTGCTCATCTTCCCATTCCCACTTCTCCACCTTGCCCAAAATCAACGTCTCAAGCTGGGTGAGTTTACCAATTTCCGCAGGCAATTCCGTCACCCCCTGCCCCGACAAATCCAGCTCTGTCCATCCCTCATCGGCAGCCTGGTCAATCAGTGCCAGCAATTCCTCCCTTGTCATGCCTCACCTCGCCTTGTGGTGACTCCATTTTGGCAGAGGTTTAGTGAAAGGTAGGATAATTAGAGGAACCAACGCTGATAGGGAATCAACCGATGAACGCGAAAGAACAACTGATCCGAGAGATTGAACAAGCTTCAGATGCCGTAGTTGCGGAAGTCCTCGACTTTTTCCTGTTTGTCAAACAACGTCATCAAACTAAAACAGACCTATCCGAGAAAAAAGTCTGAGTAGACCCGATCGACCGTCCGCGAATCAATTGCGGACTATAAAATGAAGTCCATTCAAATGGACTCAACCCTTTGCCAGTCTGATTGATCAGACTTTCTTGGGTAGCCCGCGATTCATCTGCGGGTGATTGGCATAACGAAGCCGATCGAGATTTGACCCAACAATCTGAACATACCCACAACCGATCGCTTGTTTCTAGATACCGCATTCATTCAAGCAGGCTTTCGTGCCCTCATGCTGAATCGTTAGACGCTCTGACTTAACGGCGCGATCGTATCAAATTTGACTTGATTTAGAAAACGAATAATGCTAGTCTCAGCAACAGTCATCTTTCAGGTTGCAAAGCCAGAGCGGTGATGGACGACCTAGAGGCGAATTCTCTAGCGGAGGCCAAGCGTCTGCCGACCAAGCTAAAACGCCCAACCTCCTAACCACAGACTACGAACACTAGTCCACGGCTAGGGTGTATGATACCACCCGACGCTCTTAGCTTGTGCTGTCTGTAAAAGCTGGGAGCTAGTCTCTAGGGTTTCTTCAACCCTAGATTTAAGGAAAATTAATCCTATGACCAACGAATTTGTGCATCCTCCAACCGGAGACATCCGCCCCGTCACCACGACCCATCGATCGGTAAAAATCCTGATGATCGGTCAACCCGAAGATGTGGAAATCACGATCGCCCGTCTGTATCAATGTGGATTCTGCCGCGTCGAAGATTGGTCACGCCCCCTACCCTTCTCCCAGATTCAAGAAGCCACCACTAAAGAACCCGGCGAAGTCATGCGAATCTACAAGCGATCGATGACCCTCTAACCTAACCTTCTTGTGGGGTGGGCATCTTGCCCGCCCAGTCCCTCTAACCTTCTTGTGGGGTGGGCATCTTGCCCGCCCAGTCCCTCTAACCCAACCTCTTGTGGGGTGGGCATCTTGCCCGCCCAGTCCTTACAAAAGTCTGACTTTAGCCAAAACTGGAACCCACCCCTAACCCCTCCCAAGAGGGGAAATTTTGGAGAATCCCTGCTCAACAAAAAGATCCTCTCTCATCGATCCCCTCCTGGGAGGGGCTGGGGTGGGTTTCTTCCTGGGAGGGGCTGGGGTGGGTTTCTTCCTGGAAGGGGATTTTCTCAAAAGCAGGGGCGCACAGCAGTACGCCCTTACCGGGTATGTTGTACACCTTCACCAGGACTCCCCCTTACCCCTGATCCAACCGAGCCTTCGCCTCAGCCAAAGCCCGCCTCACCTGCTCAAAACCCGTTCCCCCATAGCTATTACGAGCAGCAACCACCCGATGGGGCGCGATCGCCTCATAAATATCCGCCTCAAACGCAGGATGCAACGCCTTCCATTCCTCCATCGTTAACTCCTTCAGCAACTTGCCCACCGCTAAAGAAGTTTTAACCACCTTACCCACCAGATTGTATGCCTCGCGGAACGGCACTCCTTTAGCGGCCAAATAATCCGCCACATCGGTAGCATTGGCAAAGTCTTCATTCACCGCTTCATTCAGGCGCACCGTTCGGAATTCCAGCCCTTCCTGCATCAAAATCGTCATCGCCTCCAGACAGCCCCGCACCGTCTTCACCCCATCAAACAGAGCCTCTTTGTCGTCCTGCAAGTCCTTGTTGTACGCCAGCGGTAGCCCCTTCATCAACACCAACAACGCCTGCAAATGACCAAACACCCGCCCCGTCTTACCCCGGACTAACTCCGGCACATCAGGATTTTTTTTCTGCGGCATGATGCTAGATCCAGTCGAGCAACTGTCCTTGAGCAGCACAAACCGAAACTCCTCCGAAGCCCAGAGGATCACCTCCTCCGCCAACCGCGACAGATGCACCATGATCAGGCTTGCCGCACAGAGAAATTCGATCGCAAAATCTCGATCGCTCACCCCATCCAGGCTATTGGAGTAGACCCGCTCGAACTGGAGCAATTCAGCCGAATAGTGGCGATCGATCGGAAAAGTCGTTCCCGCCAACGCACCACAGCCCAGAGGCGAAATGTTCACCCGTTTATACACATCCCCCAACCGCTCCCAGTCACGCTGAGTCATTTCCACATAGGCCAGAAGATGATGGGCCAAACTGAGGGGCTGGGCCCGTTGCAGGTGAGTATAGCCAGGGATCAGGGTTTCCACATGCTGTTCCGCCAGGGCAATCATCACCGCCTGAAACGATCGCAATTGCTGCCGGAGTTGGGTAATTTGATCCCGCAAATACAGCCGGGTATCCGTTCCCACCTGATCATTCCGCGATCGAGCCGTATGGAGCTTTTTGCCCGTATCGCCCACCAGTTCCGTCAACCGCCGTTCCACCGCAAAGTGAACATCTTCCGCATCAACTCCCGGATTAAACTCACCCCGCCGATACTCCTGCCGGATTTGTTCCAGTCCTTCAACTAGCTGAGTGCCCTCCTCCGGGGAAATAATGCCCGTCTGCGCCAACATTTGAGCATGAGCCTGCGACCCCGTAATGTCATACTCAATCAATTCAATATCAAAGCCAATGCTGGCATTAAACCGGGCGATCGCCGGATGCAACGCCGATTCAAACCGTTGACTCCAGGTTTGCTGTGCCTGAGAAGATGTATCAACCATGCCTGAGTTTGTGTTGAGTGATAAAGGGAAGGTTTGAGTTTTAAGTTTCAAGCTTTGGGGCAGAAATTGCAAGGCCATGACAAGCCCATGACAAGCCCATTGCAAGTCCAGAGACTCTGTAACACTTTGTGAAACTTCCATAGCGCAGTATCCAAAAGGGCTGGGCACTCTAAGAGCAAAGGATGGAAGGGTTGGGATAGGTTAACCCCGATCGCTTTCCTGCCCATGCCAGAGTCTCACATCCAAAATCCAAAATCCAAAATTCAAAATTCAAATGCGACACGAAGCCCCAGAAGGTAGATCAACGTTCCTGACCGTGAGTAGTGTAGGGGATATTGCCCTCCAGGTGCCCCAACTTGATCTGAAGGATCAGGGCGATCGATCGGCTCACCCGCTTGTCCCCTGGTCTGATGAGGTGGTAACGGCAGTCGATCGTTTAATGAACCTGATCCAGCAACTCCAGGCATCAGCAAAAGAGTGGTTCAATCAGCGCACACCCACCCCAGAGGTGTTATTGCCCTACGTTTTGGATGAAGCTCAGGATGTTTGGGATGCGGTCATGGCATCGAAACCGCTCATACTCCCACCGGCTTCTGGACAGGAGGCAAGGAACAACGGACAAATTTACTGGCTCAAAACCCTGTCCCCCTGGTTATTGTGGACGATCGCCCGCTGTAGCCACAACACCATGCGGTTGCTGGAAGGCCAGATCGAGCAAGTTGCCTTACCGAAGCAGGCATGGCAAACCGGAATTCTCAGGTTGGTTCCCGTTTTAACCCTCCACACCGCCCAGTCTTCCTGTTGCATTGATTTAGCCACCTATCAACAAGTTTCAGAATCCTTACCCTCCGATCGCCTGATTCGCTTCAAGGGCGATTTTTGTCCTAAACCCACCCTGGTTTCAGACTTCGTTGCCCAACTCACTCAGGAAATCCAGCAGACTACCCCTGCCGTCACGCCCTTCTTTCAGGGCATCTCCCTCCCCCTCCTGATCCCCGGACAACCCTGGCAAAACGGCTTGCTTCAGTTTGATTTCGCCTTCGAGTTCATCCCCATGTCCCATGCCCCATCTCCCTCCGCCGACACCCCATGCCTCCAGTTCACCCAGCCCCAGTGGATCAAATCCTACACCCAACGCATCACCCAGCCCTATCAGCAAAGCCGCTTCAACCGATTCCTCCTCGCCAGGGACAGTGCCAGGGGCAGTGCCAGGGACAGTTCAACCGATCCTGAAACCGGACTGGCTTTATTAGTTGAGCAAGCCTGCTGGATTGCCGATCGCCTCCGTCACAGTTGGACGATCGCCAGCCGCCAGATTACCCACCAACCCTGGCCCATCGAGCAATTTACCGCACGGCTCATGTGGTGTTTGATGCACAGTGCCTATGAAGTGATGCAAATCATGACGGGGATCGATGCGATCGTCTTGCAGCCCCAGGCAGAAGTGTGCGCCGGAACCCTGCGATGGATTGTGGCTCTCGTTCTGCAAACCCCTGAAATGGATCAAGCGTGGAATCTGATGACGGGTCAACCGATCGCCAGCAGCGGAATTGCCTCGGAACTCACATTAAGTCCAGAGGCTCTGATTCAAACTCCCTTTCTCAACCCAGATCAGCAGCTCGTTTGGGTCAAAGATCTGGAACAGAAAATTTGGCAGCTCATTGAGGAGAGGGTTCCAGAGTTATTACTGCTGGTGCAAGGAGCAGAAATTGATATGCAGCTAGGTACAGAAGTTCAGCCTGCGATCGTCCGACTGCACGGACAAATGATCTTGATCCCCAACGAATCCAGATAAGGAACGCGGATTAAATAAAATTGAAAATTTAATCTCCAGAAGGGGTGCCCTGCTGTGCGCCCGTACAGAAAAGATCGGAGTTATTTAATTTGCGTCCCTCAGTCAGGGCACACGGATATATCCCCACGGGGTACGTTAGGTTTCCGTATCTCCCGAATCTCAGAATCTCCAACTGACAGACAAAAGATTGGGCATTGGGCGATCCATACAAAAAAGCAGGGGCAATAATGCCCCCTCATGACCAAAGCACGGGTTTCGTTCAGGTCAACGCCCTACTAGGTCAATGGCCCTACTCAGAAGCCTCAGCCCCACTGGACTCTTGATCGTTGTCATCATCCTGGGCTCCCGTTGGGCTACCCTGGCGACGGTTATTGCGGAAACGCCCTGAGTTGGTGCGCTTGCGGAACTTGCGGGCATAAGCCAAATTACGGAGTGCTTTTTCTTTTTTCAGGTTTCGGCGTTTAGCCATTCTCAACCTCTTTACGCGACAGGTCTAAATAAATACAATTTTCGGCAAAACTCGATCGGTCTAAGCATTCACCCCGGTGCACTAGAGATAACGACATCTTGAAAACTAGTGAACTACAGGCGACTCATTCCCCATCGTAACTAAAACAAATGAGTTGGCAGGAAATATCTTTGGGAAATATCCCCACAGAAGGCCTACTTTATCATAATTTATTGATTTTCCGCATCGAATAATCGTTGAGCAAAATCAAGGGCCTGTTTGCGCGTTTGAATCTTTCCTTCTGCCAGAGCCAGTTGAATCGCTTCTAAAAGCTGCCCAATCTGTGGCCCCGGCGGCAGGTGCAACGCTGCCATCAAATCCCTTCCCGTCAAAGGAGGGTTGGGGTGAGCCACGGGATCATTGGGGGTCAAAAATCGCTGAATCAGGGGAGCAACTGCCTCCATAGGGGTTCCAGTTGCCACGGCCAGTACTGCCAAAGCTGGAAAGGCTGCACCGATCTGACGAAACAAGTTGTACTGTTGTTCTACGGACAGGACAGGCAAGGTTTGAGGCTGAACCAGCGGTAAACATTTGATCACAGCAAAGACCGCCTGCATTTCAGCTCGACTGTACTTCAGTCGCCACAGTTCCAGTTCGATCGACTGGGGATCATGGGATACCAGGGCAGATAACTTGGCAATCTTGAGCCAACTCCGCCCCGTACCAGAAACACGCTGCTGATCCCGCATCCATCCCGACAAATTCAGCCCCGTCAGAGTGGACTCTAGATCGATCGCCACCTGATCAATACAGCGCACCCAGTCCAGCCGAGTTGCCGTGGCATGGGGCAGCCAGTGGGTCAGCAGTCCGTCCTCCCAGGACATGCGCAGAAAGGGCGTTCCCTTAGCCGTGCTGAGGAGATAACTCAGTTCTGCCTGCACCCGTTCCGCTGCGATAAATTGCAGCAGGTCAGCCAACTGCTGAATCATGGTACGAGTCTCTGCCTCCAGTTGAAAACCAAGCTGGGCAGCCTGACGATACGCCCGCAACAGCCGCAGGGGATCTTCCTTTAAGTTTTCAGGAGCGATCATCCGAATTAAGTGCTGCTGAAGATCCGCATATCCCTGGAGAGGATCAATAATTTCCTCGGTGTGGGGACTGTAGGCGATCGCATTCACCGTGAAGTCTCGCCGCTGCAAATCTTCCTCCAGGCTATCTCCGACCTGCTGGGCAAAATCTGCGGTTGCTTTCTCAAACACAACTCGCGCAATTTGCCGTTCCGCATCCAGCAGCACAAAGCCTGCCTGGTAGTAATTGGCAATCCGTTTGGCGGTTTTAACAGCCCCTTCCGGCAACACAAAATCCAGATCCAGATACTCTGCCCGCCGCCCCAGGAGCGCGTCCCGAACATTCCCCCCCACCAAATAAGTGGCTGGCGGCAACAGCTCTAGCCCGATGGGCCAGGTTTGGGGAGATAAAACGGACACAAATCGTTCCTGCGATCGAGTCCATTCTGAGGATAGGGGGAGGTGGGGTAGTAACAACGCTTGCGATCGGTTTTTGAGACAATTAATTCATTTTGCAACATTCCCCACCGTTCCTGCGTGTTTTAGAAAAATTGAGCTACAGTAGCAGAAAGGACAGGGTTGCCCCCTAGTCTCGCTGCTGAACCGTGGAGGAAGCCCAAATGTGCATTTGCGTTAACTGCCACTACGTCGATCGCTGTACAACCTATCATGCGGTAGAACACCAACATCAGCAGCCCCACTTGACCGAAACACCAACCTTTGAGGCGGTGGAACCAACTATCAACGTTAATATTCGCCACCAGGATGATATTATCGAGATGGAATGGGATGTGGTGGGCTGCTTGAGCTTTAAAGAAGAAGCGGGCAAGTGGTCTCGGCTTCGTCCCGGAGAATTGGTTCCGACTTAAAGCTTAAAAGAACTTAATATATGATCGATCGCATTCCCGACTCGTTCCAGGAAAGCTATGCTGACCTGTCTAGCTTGCGTTTGCATTTTGTCGAAGGGGGTACTGGCTACCCGCTCGTTTTTTTGCCGGCATACCTCGATACCTGGCAGACTTTCCGGTTGGTTCTGCCCTTACTCGCCCCCCATTTCCGTTGCCTGGTGCTGGATCAGCGGGGGCATGGCAAGTCCCACTACGCGGGTGAGGATTGGTCGCTGGATGCCTACGCTCAGGATGTCATTGAGTTCCTGGATCAGCAGGGAATAGAGCGAACCACCCTGGTCGGTAGTTCTATGGGCAGCTTTGTGGCCCGGAAGGTGGCTTTACGCTGTCCTGATCGAATCGATCGCCTGGTGCTGGTGGGGTCTGGAATGCGCACGGATAACCACGAGCAACTGCAAGGGTTGAGGGTAGCTCTGGAGCAATTTTCAGAGGCAATCCCGCGCGAACTGGCGGAGGCAATCCTCTCTCCTAATGCCAAACGGGGAAAGATTCCCGATTGGTTCTTCAATGCCTGTGTGGATGCCAGTTCCCAAATCCCTGGCAAGACGTGGCGGGGTGCGCTGGATGGACTGCTGGCAGATAATCACAGCGATCGACTGGAGGCGATCATGCAACCCACCCTGCTGATTGCGGGGAACCAGGATGAAGTGTTCCTCTGGGAAGATCAGGCGCAGGTGGCCCAAAAGCTGCCCCAGGCTGACCTAAAGCTGTACGAAGCGGTAGGACATTATCCCCACTGGGAGGAGCCAACTCAGTTCGCGGCAGACCTCAGGGAGTTTCTGCAAAAAGAGCATAGTTTGGCCAAGTCGTGATGGACAGATTGATTCGAGACATCCCCAAAGCAGAACTGCACATCCACATCGAAGGGTCCCTTGAACCCGAACTGATGTTTGCCCTGGCAGAACGAAACGGCATTTCGCTACCCTACCGATCGGTTGCAGAAATTCGTCAGGCTTACCAATTTGAAAACCTCCAGTCTTTTCTAGACCTGTACTACGCTGGAGCCAACGTTCTGCAAACTGAGCAGGATTTTTACGACCTGACCTGGGCCTATCTGCAACGGGCCGCAGAGGATCGAGTCCATCACACTGAAATCTTTTTTGACCCCCAATCCCATACCGATCGCGGCATTGCCTTTGAGACGGCTTATTCCGGCATCCAACAAGCACTACAGGATGGTAAAACTCGGCTGGGAATTTCTTCCTACCTGATCCTTTGTTTCCTGCGTCACCTCAGTGCTGAATCGGCTATGGCCACCCTGGAGCAAGCCCTACCCTATCGAGATCAGATTCCTGCGGTCGGCTTAGATTCCTCTGAACTGGGCCATCCTCCCGCCAAATTCAAAGCAGTATTCGATCGCGCTAGAGCTGAAGGATTTCGTACCGTTGCCCATGCTGGGGAAGAAGCTGCCGAGTATATCTGGGAGGCGATCGAACTGTTGCAGGTGTCGCGCATTGATCATGGCGTTCGCTGCATTGATGATCCCAGATTAGTGGAATACCTGATAGAACACCAAATTCCCTTAACGGTTTGTCCGTTGTCGAATACTAAACTTCGTGTGTTTGACACAATGGAACAACATAACATCAAACAGCTTTTAGATATGGGATTGTGCGTCACTGTGAATTCAGATGATCCGTCCTACTTCGGCGGCTATGTCGTAGATAATTTCCGGGCAATTCAAACCGCATTGCATTTAGATGAACAAGATATCTACCAACTGGCGAAAAATTCCTTCCAGGCAACTTTCCTGGAGCAAGAGGAGAAGCAGGCGTTGTTGGATCAGTTGGAAAGGTTTGTAAGCAAGGCAGGCTAAAGGGGTGTGGCTTCACTCTAACCCTGGAGAGAAGATTCATAAGCCACTGCCCAGTTAAACGAATTTCGCATTAATCTAAGGCAAGAGACGCTTCGTTCACTGCCCCTTAGCGGAGGATCAATTGCCTTGGTTCAGTCTCCCATCTCTCAAGAAACTTCCTCCTTAGGCTCGCTACAACGAGTCCTCAAGAGCCTATCTGCCTATCGCTGGCTTGCCATTGGGGCTTTGGTTAGCTCTTTGCTGCTGACTGCGGCCTATGCCCTGACCCCCCAACTCTTTCGCTGGGGGATTGACCAGGGAATCACTCAACAAAACCTGGAAATCGTGCTGCTCAGTGCAGGTTGGATGGTGGTCGCTGCGATCGCCCGGGGTTTGTTTAACTTTGGGCAAAGCTTCTGGGCTGAGGCGACTTCCCAAAATGTGGCCTATGATCTGCGGAACAAGATTTTTAGTAAGATTCAAAACCTCAGCTTTAGCTACCACGATCAGGCACAGACCTCCCAACTCCTCACCCGCGTCACCAGCGATATCGAGCAGATCCGCACCTTCCTCAGCACCAGCCTGATGCAGGTGATTAGTGCCGTTGTCACCCTAGTTAGCATTGCTGTGATTCTGCTAATTATGAATTGGGAACTGGCATTGATTACGCTAACCGTGATTCCCCTCTCTAGCTGGTTGATGGTGCGGTTTCTACGGCAGACGAGCCATTTGTTTCGCTTGGTGCAGGAACAGTTGGGAGATTTGAATGCAGTCCTCCAGGAGAATCTGTTTGGGGTGCGGGTGGTGAAGGCATTCGTGCGGGAAGGTGCGGAAACAGAACGATACACTCAGCTCAATCATGTGCTGATCGACACCAACATGGCCACGATTCGATCGATCCGCAACACTTTTCCGTTCATGTTTTTGCTGAGCAATGTAGTCACGGTTGTCGTGGTGGGCTATGGCGGGGCAGCAGTGATTGCCGATCGCTTTTCCATTGGGCAACTGGTGGCGTTTAACTCCTACCTGCTGTTGATTTTGCAGCCGATTTTGCTGATTGGGTTTGCTGCTCCGGCCATCGCCCAGGCAGCCGCCTGTGCCGATCGAGTCTACGAAGTGGTGGATGCCAAAATCGAAATCCGCGATCGCCCCCAGGCCGTACCGTTCAAAACCTGTGGTGGACGCATTACCTTTGAAAACGTTTGCTTTCGCTATCCGGGAGCTGCCACAGAGGCGATCAGAAATATTTCCTTTGAGACGAAACCGAAAGAGTTAATTGCGATTTTGGGCATGACTGGCTCCGGCAAAAGCACGATTATGAACCTGATTCCCCGCTTTTATGATGTGACATCGGGAGCCGTGCGGATTGATGGGCGAGATGTGCGGGATTTTACCCTACACAGTCTGCGATCGCATATTGGGATTGTGTTTCAGGAGACGACTTTGTTTTCTGGCACACTGCGAGAAAATATTGCCTACGCTAAACCGAATGCTCCCCTGGAGGAGGTGATTGAAGTGGCTAAAATGGCGCAGATTCATGAGTTTATCGCCAACCTGCCGGAGGGCTACGACACCCATGTGGGAGAGCGGGGGGTGGGACTATCGGGCGGACAGAAACAGCGGGTGGCCATTGCCCGGACGTTGCTCACCGATTACAGCATTTTGATTCTGGATGACAGTACCTCTGCGGTCGATGCCAGAACCGCAGCTCAAATTCATGCTGCATTGGATGATTTAATGCGTCAGAAAACCTGTACCGCCTTTGTGATTGCCCAACGGATCAGTACCGTACAAAACGCCGATCGCATTTTCCTCATGGACAAAGGGCGGCTGGTGGCGCAGGGAACCCATGAGCAATTAATGGAAACCAGTCCCCTATACAGCGTGATTTTAGAATCTCAGGTCAAGGCACCCGTTCAGGCACCCATTCAGGCACAGCCAAAGGAGCAGCGATGAGAGGAGCAGGGCCCGTTGTGGCATCAGAGCAAAAAGCCGGACGACAGCTTTCGACGCTACAACGATTCTTAAAGTATTTCCAGGCTTATAGTGAAGAAATTCCGATCGCCCTGCTGCTGGTGGCAACGGGAGCGGCCACTCAATCGATCGGGCCGTTTTTGATTGGTTGGGCGATCGACAATCTGATTGTGCCCGGAAATCTGCCAGGTCTGATCCTGATGCTGGGCGGACTCGTGCTAATTTATCTGCTCGGCGTGTGGGCAATTCGGGGACAAATTTTGCGTGTAGGGGGCATCATGCAGCGCACCCTGGCGCAACTCCGACAGGATATTTTTACGAAAATTCAAAGCCTGCCGATTAGCTTTTTCGATCGCAGTGAAGCGGGCGATTTAATGAGCCGTTTGCTGAATGATGTTAATACCGTTAATCAGGCATTCGGACTCACCGTGGCGCAAATGCTGGGCAACCTGTTCAGCCTGGTAGGGATTATCATTGCCATGTTCTCGATTAACCTGCAACTGGGACTCCTCAGTAATCTAGCCGTACCGCTGATGATTTTCACCACCGGCTTATTTTCTCGCTGGCCAGAGCCAGATTTCGTGTCACCAGAGAGACGATCGGTGAACTTTCCACCAAACTGGAAGAAGGCATTACCAGCGTTCGGGAAGCGCAGGCCTTTAACCGGGTGCAGATGAACATTGAAGAATTTGATTTGGTCAATGCCGCGAATCGAGATGCGAATGTGCAGGCAGTCGCCATTACGGCCGCTTTCTTACCATCGATCGACTTTCTCAATACATTAGCAACAGCAGCCGTTTTAGCCTATGGCGGTTATCTTGCGGTAACGGGAGCTGCAACGATCGGAGTTGTCACCTCTTTCCTGATCTACGTCCAGCTTTTCTTTCGTCCGATCCAGATCCTCAGCCAGTTTTACACTCAGGCGCAGTCCGCTCTGGCAGGATTGGAACGCATCTTTTTGTTGTTGGATGAACCCTCCCAACTGAACGATGCACCCCATGCCTTTGAAATGCCCTCCATGCAGGGAAAAGTCACCTTTGAGCAGGTGTCCTTTGGTTACACGCCGAATCAATTAGTCTTGCAGAACGTCAATCTGGAGGCGAACCCTGGACAAATGGTGGCGCTGGTGGGGCCAACGGGGGCTGGCAAAAGTACAATTATTAACCTGATTCTGCGGTTTTATGATGCGACGGATGGAGCGGTGAAAATCGATGGAATTGATGTCCGGGATGTGACCCAGGCGAGTTTACGGCGACAGATGGGAATTGTGCTGCAAGATAATATTTTGTTTGGTGGGACGGTCGCTGAAAACATTGCCTTTGGCGTGCCCGATGCCAACCAGTCCGATATTGAAGCCGCTGCCCAGCTGGCCAATGTGCATGAATTTATTCGATCGCTGCCCCAGGGGTATGCCACCCAACTGGGAGAGCGCGGCGCACCCCTGAGCCAGGGTCAACGGCAACTGGTTAGCATTGCCCGGGCCGTATTAATTAATCCCCGAATTCTGATTTTGGATGAAGCGACGAGCAGTATTGACACGCGCACCGAAGCCTTAGTCCAGGAAGCGATCGGACGTTTGTTAAAGGGACGTACCAGTTTTGTGATTGCGCACCGTCTCAGTACCGTGACTCAGGCAGATCAGGTACTAGTGATTCAGCAAGGACAAATTGTGGAACGGGGAACCCACGATGAACTGATTGCCAGAGGAGGAGTTTATGCCAATCTGTATGCCCTGCAACTGGGTGATGCCACTGCTTCAGTTGTTTAAGACGGAAGAAATCACATGGACTGACCAGGATTTGGGGGCGGTAGAGTGGCGATCGTCCCTGTTATCCATTGCTATCTTGCTTTTATCACGACTTCTGGTACATTAAGCTTTAAGACATCCTTATCAACCACGGCGTTTCCCCTCCCATGAACATCCTTCACGGAACCTGGATTCCGCAAGCAGGCGAGGACTTTGTCCAGAGTGGCGCATTTTACCTCTGGGTGGAAACGACTGAGCGCAAACGGTTTCGTGGAGTCACACAGCGGCATCCCCGGCAGCTCGTTGCAGCGGAACTGATGGAAACGCTGATGGGCGAACTGGGGATTCGTCCCGTGACTTACAAACCAGAGGATGCCGTTTCCCAGCAGTATTTCCTGCTCCCCAGTGACGATCGGCAACCATTGCCCTCCCTAGAACTTTCTCGCTATTTAGAGGAGGAAGTCCCAGAATCCTTTGAACTACAATACTGGCAGGTGGACTGTTACCAAACCCTGGCTGAGGTGAAAACGGGCAGTTACGGCTCTGGGCGAGTGAACAATGTCATTTATTTGCTGAATGAGCTGCACTTTATTGCGTTACATAACTTAGCAGATATTCAGTTGGGGTCAGACTTACTGTTCTGGTATCACTACACGCAAGCCCTGAAGCGAATTATCTGGAAGGAGCACTATATTCCTGCTCTGAAATATCGGGAGATTGCCCCCGCGGATCGCACTGCCCCTGAACCACAGCCCCGTGCCAATGGTAAAACTAGCTCCAATGGTAAGACTAGCTCCAATGGCAAAACGGCTGCAAAACGATCGCCTGCCTCAAGCTCCAAATCAGCGGCTAAAAGACGATCGAGTGCCAGAAAAACCGATCCTGCCCGGACAATCAAAGCCACCGCTTTAAATTCCAGTCGTCCCGAAATTTACCCTGGATGGGAATACATTGGGGAAGAGTATGCAACCCTGATCGAGCAGTACGTTGAGTATATGCCGTTGATTTGCGTCGCTGGATTTGCTGAACCGCCAGAGACACCCCAATTTCACGATCGAGCGACGTTAATCCGCCACTTTTCCGAATGTTTGCTGGATGATATTGTCACCCATACTTATACCACTCAGGCCTTTGCCAAACTCATTGATGGTTCACTGATTGAACGCTGTCTGCAACCCCGAAAAGCCGCTAGTATTCATCTGGAACAGTACACCCAATGGCAAGCCTGGCGCGATCGAATTGTCCGAACTCAGACGGATCTGCCGTTTCACCTGTGCTTTCAACTGCAAGATCCTGCGAAACCCGAAGATACCTGGGAGCTTCAGTTTCAGGTTGCCCCCAAAAATGATCCATCCCTGCGGGTGTCGCTGTTGGATTACTGGCGGATGCGACCGCAGCAGCAGGCCAAGCTGGTCAAACAATTGGGGCAAGACTTTGAACAGCATTTGTTAATGAACCTGGGCTATGCCGCCCGGATCTATCCCGATCTCTGGCGGGGGTTAGAAACGGATCAGCCCGTGGGGATTTTTCTGAGCCTGGATGCTGCCTTTGCCTTTCTCAAAGAGTCGGCCTGGGTACTGGAAAACGCGGGCTACAAGGTGATTGTTCCGGCATGGTGGACTCCCCAGGGACGGCAGCGGGCTAAGGTGAAGCTGAAGGCGAAGGGCAAGTCGCTCACGGGCGGTGAAGATAAGGCTAAGTCTTACTTTTCCTTTGATCAGTTGGTGGAATACCAGTATGAACTGGCGATCGGCGGTGAACAGGTTAGCGAACAGGAATGGCAACAACTGGTACAGGTCAAAACACCCCTGGTGAGGTTCCGGGGCCAGTGGATGGAACTGGATCAGGATAAAATGCGGCAGATGCTGGAATTCTGGAAAACCCAACATCAGGAAAACCCCGAACTGAGCCTGCTGGACTTTCTGAAGCTCTCTGCCAAAAACGATGAGGATGTGGAACTGGAGGTCGATCGCCACGATGCGCTGTCCGGCATGTTATCCACTCTGAACGACAAGAGCCAGCTAGAACCCGTCGAAAATCCTAAACTGCTCCAGGGCAATTTGCGGGAGTACCAGAAGCGGGGAGTGTCGTGGTTGCATTACCTGGAGCGATTGGGACTGAACGGTTGCCTGGCGGACGACATGGGCCTGGGCAAAACGGTACAGGTGATTGCTCGACTGGCTCAGGAGCGGGAACTGGCGGAGGAAAACGGCCAAAAGCGGATTCCGCCCACCCTTTTAATTGCCCCAACTTCGGTGGTGGGAAACTGGTATCACGAAATTCAGAAATTCGCGCCGCACCTACAGGCAGTGGTGCATCATGGCAGTCAGCGATCGAAGGATGCCAAGGAATTTAAGCAGATTTGCCGACAGCACGATATTTTGATCACATCCTTTACCCTGACCCGGCGGGATGAAAAATTGTTGGGTGGAGTCAAATGGCACCGGATTGTCCTGGATGAGGCGCAGAACATTAAAAACCCCAAGGCCAATTTAACTAAGTCGATCCTGAAACTGTCTGCCCCCCATCGCTTAGCGTTGACGGGAACCCCGATCGAAAATCGTTTGCTGGATCTATGGTCAATTTTTAACTTCCTGAATCCCGGTTATCTGGGCAATCAAACCCAATTCCGGCGCAACTTTGAACTCCCGATTCAGAAAGACAATGATCCACGCCAATCGGTAACGCTGAAGAAGCTGGTTGAACCCTTCATTCTGCGGCGGGTGAAAACCGATCAGTCCATCATCAAAGACCTGCCCGATAAGGTGGAGCAGAAACTGTACTGTAACCTGACGAAGGAGCAAGCTTCCCTGTACGAGGCGATCGTCAAAGATGCAGAGGAGCAGCTACAAACCCTGGAGGGAATTCACCGCAAGGGCTTAATTCTGGCAACGCTGACCAAGCTCAAGCAGGTTTGCAATCATCCCATGCAGTTTCTCCAGGATGGCAGTGAGTTTACCGCTGAGCGATCGCACAAGTTGAGCCGATTAACGGAAATGATCGAAGAGGTGATGCAGGAAGGGGAAAGCCTGCTGGTGTTTACCCAATTTACCGAAATTGGCGAAGCTCTGGAGAAATATTTGCGTCAGACTTTTCATAGCAATACCTATTATCTCCACGGCGGTACCACTCGCAAAAAGCGGGAGCAGATGATCAGTGAATTTCAAGATCCCGAAACGGAGCCGTCAATCTTTGTCCTGTCCCTAAAGGCTGGTGGGGTTGGTATTACCCTGACCAAAGCCAATCATGTTTTTCACTTCGATCGCTGGTGGAATCCCTCTGTGGAGGATCAGGCGACCGATCGCGCTTTTCGGATTGGCCAGAAGAAGAATGTATTTGTCCACAAATTTGTTGCGATGGGAACGCTGGAGGAACGAATTGATGAAATGATTGAGGATAAGAAAAAACTGGCAGGGGCGATCGTGGGGGCGGATGAGTCCTGGCTAACGGAATTAGATAATGATGCGTTTAGGAAGCTGATTGCATTGAATAAGAGTGCGATTTTGGAATAGGTGGTGGGACTGGGCGGGCAAGACTTCGGCTTGAGCTCAGTCGAAACGCTGCCCACCCCACAAGAGGGGAAATGAGGAGATTGGGCGGGTAAGATGTCCACCCCACAAGAGGGAAGTTGAGGAGTTTGGGCGGGTAAGATGTCCACCCCACAAGAGGGGAAATGAAGAGATTGGGCGGGCAAGATGCCCACCCCACAAGAGGAGAGAACAGTTAGTTTTGGTAATTGGGAGCAGGGAATGTCTAAGTTTAGTCGAACCTGGTGGGGACAAAAATTTATTACGGCAGTGGAGCAAGTGACCGATACGGGGCGGTTAAGTCGGGGGCGTTCCTATGCCAGTGGCGGGAAGATTAAAACCTTCATGATTGAGGACAGTACGGTGTTGGCCCATGTGCGGGGATCGGTGAATCCCTATTTTGGGGTGTATGAGGAACCGTTGTACACCACCGTGATTGAGTTCCAGCCGATTAGTGCGGCAAAGTGGGCGGCGGCCATTGCGGTCATTGCCTCTAAAGCCAGTCTCATTTCCAGACTCCTGCTGAACGAAATTCCAGAAAACATTGAAGATGCGATCGCGCCTTTACACTTAACCCTGCTGCCCCACAGTAAAAAGGACTTTAATACGGAATGCAGTTGCCCTGATTGGAGTAATCCCTGTAAACATATTGCCGGAGTCTTTTATCGATTGGCAACGGAACTGGATCAAGACCCCTTTTTGCTGTTTGAGTTGCGCGGTCTATCACGGGATAAACTGCTTCAGGAGTTGGCTAAATCGCCATTGGGACAGGCTTTGGCGGCGGAAATGCAGCTAGAACAGCGTTCCCCCCAAACGACCTCGACCTATTACACTCAACCCGAAACCACTCCAGCAGCGGTCACGAACCTGCGCGATTTCTGGCATGGCACAAAGCGACTCCCCCAAGCGATCGAGCCGTTACCAGAGGCCGTCGTGCCGGGAATTCCGATCAAGAAGCAGGGGGATTTTCCAGCTTTCTGGGATCGGGATAATTCGTTTATTGAAGCGATGGAAACCCTCTATGAGCAGGTACGAACTAAAAATCGGAATGTGCTGTGATCAGGATGTGCTGCGATCGCTAACG
This sequence comes from Egbenema bharatensis FJBBOT/2019, assembly GCF_048077055.1. NCBI lineage: Bacteria > Bacillati > Cyanobacteriota > Cyanophyceae > Oculatellales > Oculatellaceae > Egbenema > Egbenema bharatensis. The sequence continues at coordinate 3,968,226 of NZ_CP182236.1, forward strand.
GCAGCAGAGATGCCTGCGCTACGAACATGCATCAAAATCTCCACACATCCAGCCATCATTGCAAAGAATTGTTTCTAAACTTAACGTTTCAACCTTAGGATGGAAGACAGACAGGGTTGGGATAGGAGACGCTATAGATGTCCTGGTGAGCTGAAAGCTGTGAACCGTCATCTTTTGCGCCTTTTGCGCCTTGCGTTCCTGTTTGCAGTTGCACTGATGCTTGCAGTTGGCTGGGACTTTTGGATGAACCAGCCCCATCAGCAGCAAACGGGTGCAACGGAACTCGAAACTACCGAACTTAATCGCACCATTTCCCTGTCCCCTGATTCTGCAAGCGATCGCCTGCTGATCTACGGCGACACCAACCGGGATGGCGTAATCACTTCAGAAGATGTAGAAGGACGAGACACCTGGTCTTGGACAACGGGCGGTTTGCTGCTGGCGAATGTGGATGATGATGACTGGAAAGGATATCCTGACTGGCAGGATCAGGTTGTCAACGGCTCTCAGGATGCGGAAGATCTGGCAAGGGTTAAGGTGAATTTGCCGGAGGAGATGCAGCGAAATGGGAACCAAGTCTTCATCAAGGTTGAAGGAGCAGCCCGGAGTTTTGTCCACATTTTTCAGCTTTTGCCAGATGCGATCGCCTTGATTGATGTCATCCATCCAACGTCACTGGTTCATCTAGCGGATGTACTGGAATTGGGAATTGAAGCCAAGCATTTTGCCCATCAAAACTGGGATGGGTTTGTCGATATTCGTGTCATCGTGCGAGATACCGCAGGCACAGAGGTTGCAACCGACCAGACTCGGCTGCGGGTCGCCCCCTGGGTGATGCTGCCCAATTCTGCCTCCACCACGGATGTCTACGTCAGTGCGGGAGCCTACGAAAACGAAACGATGCGCACCCAACTCCAGGAACAGCTTCAGCACCTGGGAGCCACCCTTCACGAATACACAACCGACTGGTGGGAAGAAATGTGGATGCAGGACACGATGGAGATTGGCTATCAGGAAATTCCGGGACATCCCAGAATGCATGTCGTGTTACGGGCCAACCGAGATGCCGATCGCTATCCACCAACCCTCCTGGCTCCAGGAATGGGCTATATCACCGTTGGAGAATCCCGCGATTTAGCCGAAGGAGATCATCTGGTGGACTGGCTGGGGAACCTGGAAGTGTCCCATCCCGTGCCTGAGTTTCCGTTGGGACGCATCTATTACGGCAGAAATGGCGCAACGGGCGTTGAGTTGCAGTCTGAGATCGTCAGATTTCTGGAGATGCAGCAGGTGCAATCGCCTGTTTGGGTGGATACCTCCTGGCTGGCGATTAAGCACGTCGATGAGATTTTTAATTTTGTACCAGGGCCGAACGGGGAAGCGTACTTGCTCATCAACAATGCAGCAATGGGAATTGAACAAGTTGAAAATTTAGACGCACTGGGAGCCGGAAATCTCGACATTGGCTATCCACCTTTTCCCGTCAGTGAAGCTCTGAATTACATAGAAATCAATCAGCAAATTCAGCAGGAACGCCTTGATCCCATTCTAGAGAAAGCCAAACAGGACTTTCATTTGACGGGCGATCGGATTATTCAATTGCCACTGTTGTACAGTGATGTACGGGAAGCGTACGGCCTGTGGTCTAATTCGGTCAACTCGATTTATGTGAATGGCACAGTGATTGCGGGTGATCCCCTGGCTCCTCCGATCGAGGGTCAGGATTCCATTCAGCGAACCATTCAACAACAGTTTGATACCGTTCAGATTCCGGTGCAGTTTGTGGATGATTGGTCGTACCAGGAAAATAAGGGAAACGTTCATTGTGCAACTAATACGAGGAAGGAACCTGTTGTTGCCGATGTCTGGCAAAATATCCCAGCTGGGTGATTGTCGAAAGTGAAAAACGTCGGGATGCCGACCTCAAAGGGATCAAAAAACGAGTGCAGCAAGCCGAGCAACGCCAGCAACAGCAACTCAACCAACTGATGCAGCAGGAGTTTGCCTGTGAGGCGGATGCCCTCAGTGCCATCGAGAAATTCCAAAAGAGCTTGCGCTACCATCGTCTCAGCTCGGTCAATGTTGAGCACAGAGCCCATCACGGCAAACGGGGGCATCCCAAGCAAGGGAGTTCACCCCAATCGTACAGCTATCACATTGACGCGACGTTGATCCCTGACACCGAGGTCATTGAGGAACACCAGCGCATTACTGGACGGTTCATCCTGGCAACCACTGTGCTCAAGTGTAAGGAACTCGATGCCCTCCCAGACGAGTCCCTCACCGCGCTAGAGGGAAAACCGCTCACCGCAGTCGAGGTGTTAAGCGAATACAAGCAGCAACAGTCCAGCGAACGCGGGTTTCGCTTCCTCAAAGACCCGCTGTTCTTCACCTCCCGGGTCTTTCTCAAATCCTCTCGGCGCATTATGGCATTGGCTATGGTGATGGCGTTGTCTCTGTTAGTCTATACCCTGGCTCAACGTCAACTCCGGCAAGCCTTAGGTGCCGCCAAAACCACCATCCTCAATCAACCGGGAAAGCTCACCGATAAGCCGACCATGCGATGGGTCTTTCAGTGTTTTCAAGCCGTTCATCTCGTCACGGTAGCCGGTCGCCAACAGATTAGTAATCTCACAACCCAACGTCAAAAGATTCTGCAATTGTTAGGAGCAGCCTGTCGTCACTACTATCTCTTGGAATAATGAGGAAAATACATAGCATCGAAGGTAGACATGCGGAATGTGGGCTGGATTGCCCGACGGGATGAAATTACCCAGTTTTGGCGATCGACTTTGGGGTAAGTTTCTTATCTTCTATCGGTTTTCGCTGCCAATCTCCAGCAGTAATTGCTCGATCTCTTGTGCACTCTGAGCTAGATCTAAATCATGGTAAGTTTGCATACTTGCTTCCAAGAACTGCTCTGCTGAAGTGCTCGACCCTGCTATTCCTTTGCTGGCATATTTGAGAAAGATTTCTCCTAGCAGTTTGAGGGCAGAGGCTTGTAACTTGCGTCGATTAAAATCCTGAAAGGTTTGTAGGGACTGACGGACCATTGCTTCAGCTCGATCGAGGTTTTCCAGGGCAGGAACTTCTAAATAAGCGCGGGCAATATCCAGGGCTTCTTCTGCTTGGTTGATGGTTTGCCCTAATTGGGTGAGTTGGGTGAGTCCAGTTGGGTAGGTTTGCTCAAATTGGGTGAGGTATTCTGGCGCAGTAGCATTGTCCTCAGGTAGGTGACGTAGGTATTCAGCAGCAAGCAGGGCAAGGGAGATGTGATCATAAGCCAGATTTTTGGAGTAGCGACCTGCAGTATCCAGTTGGAAGGCGTGCTGTAAGTGCTGGTCTGCCTGGTGAAGCAGGTTGAATGCTTCGTCGTTGGAGCAGGTTTTTGCCCACTGGAGTTGGGTGTTACCGAGTTGTCTCAATCGTCGGGCAGCACTTGCTTTGTGATCTAGCAATTGATGACGCTCAAAGCTCTTTTGATAATATTCAACTGCGGTGGGATAGTCTTTCAATGCTCGATAACAACTTGCTAACCAGGAGAGTTGATTTGCGGCATCCTGCTGTAAGTCAAAAGCTTCGTAGCGATCGTAACTTTGTTGGTAATAGTCGATCGCCTCTTGGTATTTGCTCCAGGATTGGTAAATGCGTCCTAGTTGGTGGTAGGTAACTGCAATTGAAGCAGGATTATCCAAAGTTTGACAAATTTTAAGACACTGTTGTTGTGCCTCCAATGCCTGTTCGTACTTGCCCCACTCTCGATAGCAACTTGCTATCCAAGCCCACAGGTTTGCAGCATCACTATCCTTCCCCAGTTGCTGATAAAGCTCACAACTTTGTTGGTAGTAGTCGATCGCCTCTGGGTATTTACCCCAGGACTGATAGATGCGTCCTAGCTGGTAGTAAGCGTTTGCAATTAAAGCAGGATCATCCAGAGTTTGACGAATCTCAAGACACTGCTGTTGGCACTCCAATGCCTGCTCATACTTGCCCCACTCTCGATAGCAACCTGCTACCCAATACCAGAGGCTAGTAACATTGATATCTTTGCCAAGCTGTAGATTGATGTCACGGCTTTTTTGATGATAATCGATCGCCTCTGGGTACTTGCCCCAGGCTTGATAGATGCGTCCTAGCTGGTAGTAGGTAACTGCAATTGAAGCAGGGTTATCCAAAGTTTGACGAATCTCAAGACACTGCTGTTGGCACTCCAATGCCTGCTCATACTTGCCCCAATCTCGATAGCAATCTGCTATCCAATACCAGAGGTTTGCAACATCCTTATCCTTCCCCAGTTGTTGATAAAGGACACGGCTTTGCTGATGATGGTCGATCGCCTCTGGGTACTTGCCCCAGGCTTGATAGATGCGTCCTAGCTGGTAGTAGGTAACTGCAATTGAAGCAGGGTTATCCAAAGTTTGACGAATCTCAAGACACTGCTGTTGGCACTCCAATGCCTGCTCATACTTGCCCCAATCTCGATAGCAATCCGCTATCCAATACCACTGATTTGCAACATTGATATCTTTGCCAAGCTGTAGATTGATGTCACGACTTTGTTGATGATAGTCGATCGCCTCTTGATATTTGCCCCAGGACTGATAAATGCGTCCTAGCTGGTAGTAGGTAACTGCAATCAAAACAGGATCATCTAAAGTTTGGCGAATCTCAAGACACTGCTGTTGACACTCTAATGCCTGCTCATACTTACCCCACTCTCGATAGCAATCTGCTATCCAATACCAGAGGTTTGCAACATCCTTATCCTTCCCCAGTTGTTGATAAAGGACACGGCTTTGCTGATGATGGTCGATCGCCTCTGGGTACTTGCCCCAGGCTTGATAGATGCGTCCTAGCTGGTGATAGGTAACTGCAATTGAAGCAGGGTCATCTAAAGTTTGATGAATCTCAAGACACTGCTGTTGGCACTCCAATGCCTGCTCATACTTGCCCCACTCTCGATAGCAATTTGCCAAGTTGCTCCATTGATTAACAACATTACTATCTTTTCCCAGTCGTTGATAAAGGACACGACTTTGTTGATGATGGCCGATTGCCTCTGGGTACTTGCCCCAGGCTTGATAGATGCATCCTAGCTGGTAGTAGGTAACTGCAATTGAAGCAGGGTCATCTAAAGTTTGACAAATTTCAAGACACTGCTGTTGGCACTCCAATGCCTGCTCATACTTACCCCACTCTCGATAGCAATTTGCCAAGTTGCTCCATTGATTAACAACATTACTATCTTTTCCCAGTCGTTGATAAAGGACACGACTTTGTTGATGATAGTCGATTGCCTCTGGGTACTTACCCCAGGATTGATAGATGCGTCCTAGCTGGTGGTAGGTAACTGCAATTGAAGCAGGATTATCCAAAGTTTGACGAATCTCAAGACACTGTTGTTGGCACTCCAATGCCTGTTCATACTTACCCCACTCTCGATAGCAATCTGCTATCCAATACCACTGGTTTGCAACATCCTTATCCTTACCCAGTTGTTGATAAAGGACACGACTCTGTTGATGATAGTCGATCGCCTCTGGGTACTTGCCCCAGGCTTGATAGATGCATCCTAGCTGGTGATAGGTAACTGCAATTGAAGCAGGGTCATCTAAAGTTTGACGAATTTCAAGACACTGCTGTTGACACGCCAATGCCTGCTCATACTTGCCCCACTCTCGATAGCAATCCGCTATCCAATACCACTGATTTGCAACCTTAGCTTCCTTACCCAGTTGCTGATAAAGCTCACGACTTTGTTGGTAACAGTCGATCGCTTCTTTGTACTTGCTCCAGCTCTGATAACTTCTGCCAATATTCCAAAAGATATTAGCTTCTGCTTTTTGATCCTTTGCTTGCTGGATAATTGCTAATGCGTGCTGAAAACATTCCAAAGATGGCTCATACTGTTGATACGATCGGTAACATACTCCCCAACTACGCCACAAAATCCAGGATTGCAGCTTTTCTGAACATTCCTGATAGTATTGCAATCCTTGCTCGTAATTTTTCTGTTTCTCATGGGCAATGGCAATTACCCACTCAACATAACCCTCCAGTTCACAACTGACCTGCTGGAGGAGGGGTTCTAACCGAGTAATGACGCAATCGTAGTTATCTGCTCGCAAGTAAGACAACCCAGTCATAAATGCCACCTGTGGGCGTTCTACACTGAGATTCGAATCTTCCAGCGATCGTTCCAGGGCAGAGGACATCTCCTCACCCAATTCAGCAACTAAACGGCGAATTTCGTTAAACAAAGCAGGTGTTAATCGATCAGAAATTTGAATCACTTGATCAGTTAATGCTGCCCCTGCCTCACCAGAAGCTACATACAGCATTGCTGCCCACGCTCGGTTGCGTTGTTCTTGCGAGAGAGACTCATCTTCAGCCACCTGCTGTAACTGCTCCAACACCTGATGATTAAACGCCTCAACCCCTCGCAATAGACGCAACAATTGTTGAGTTGGCCCATCCTCATAGCCTGTATCCAATCCAACGTAGGTCAGCACCAGTTTCTCTACCTGCTGCCGACAAAACCTATGGGAAACATTGACCTCTGCTAAAACCTGCCCTACAAACAGCAAATCCTGCCAGATCGCATCTGATTTCTGTACCTCGTCCTCTGACTGCGAATACCACACCAGCACTGGGTTTGCCGCCGAGACATTTTGCAACTGAATCTCGTGACCGATAATACTGGGTTGATAGGTGGCTAAATTACTAAACAACCGCTCCACCAACCGATTGACTCGCTTCCGATCCCGGCTCAAGTATCCCAACGCCAACAAAATGGGTTCATTCCATCGGGCCTGATTACGATAGGGGCTAATGATCTGCAAAATGTCATCGATCTCGTTATCGGCAATGTGCCGGGCTGCAAAATACTCCTCAAACGTGAGATGCATAAACCCATAAGTCGCTGGGGCGCGCTCCACAAATAGCCCCGTTGTTTCCCGTACCTTTCGCAAAAACTGCCGTACTAGTTCCAGAGCCGCAGCCTCATCCACCCCATGTAGCTCTACCATTTTGGGCGTTAACCATGCTTCAACCTGCGCTTGCTCCACCAGTCCAGAAGGTTTCTCTTCATGCATCCGAAACGCCAGAGGAGCCAGCAGCGCGGTGACTTCCTCCTCCACTATTACGAATTTCCGTTTCTGGGTCCGTAGGGAATATTGCGCCCCGACTGCCAATCTTCAATCAGCGTCTTCGCTGCCAGGTCGTATAACTCCACCCGCCGCTGGGGTAATTTAGTTCCATTGCGATGAATCAACGCCAGAATTGTTAATAGCAGCGGATTTGTCGCAAAGCGTTTGACTCCCGGTTGGGTAGCGATCGCCTGCACAATCCCCTGGGCTTCTCGTTCCGCATCTCGCTGCTGCAAACTACGATCCGCCTCAGGACGCTGTGCCACCTCGATCGCCAAACACCAGCGTTGCAAAAATCGCTCGATCTGAGCATCTCCCATCGGCGTAATCGTCAACTCCCGAAACCGACTGCCCAAAGCCGCTTCCTGGTAGCCAGCGATCCGACTGGTAATCACAAATTTGTTGGTAGGGTAGGCATTGACTAACTGATTAATCTGTTGCACAACCTGTACCCGGTTGGCTTGGTCAAATACCTCATCTAAGCCATCCAGCAGTATCAGGCAGTTCCCTGTCGCCATTTTGGTTAACAGTAAATTGGCGATCGCTGCACCCTTCGACGATTCACCACTCTGCTGTTCCCACTGGCGATAAAACTGTTTTAGATATTCCACCAGGCTCAAGTCTGGCTGTTTAACCAGCCGTTCAGCATAGTCAGCAATCCGAAACAAAATCGGTAGACGAGTTCGCCCTAACCCTTCTTGCTTACCGCCCAAAACTTCTGGAGCATTGTCTCGATTGGCGATAGCAAAATGCCGGGCTAAATACCGAAGCAGCGTGGTTTTACCTGCCCCTGGATCACCTAAGATCACGATATATTCATGCTTTTGGACTGCCTCTGCCAAATCCACCGTTTTCGTAACATGCTGACGGCTCACAGTCTCCAGACTCATTTCCAGGATTGGCTCATCCCCTGGCTCACTCGCTAGCGCATCGGGTTCTTCCAACTGACTGACACTCATACGTCCACGTCGAAGGCGCATCCCCCCATCTACAACCCTTTCCTGAACGGACTGGCTTCGTTCTTCAACTGATTCTGCCTGCAACGATACATAGATCTGATCCAGAAAAATATCTACCTGGCGGTTCACCTGCATAACTCCACCCATCTTCAGGTAAGAGTTTTCAGCAATCATCCACTCCAGGTAAGGGTAGAACAACGGATTCAGCGGTGGGCGGGTTTGGAACGTTAACACCTTACCGCGCCAGTCCCAAAAATCAGGCGCACGGCTGCGAAATTCATCCAGAAAACTAGTCCTATTCAGCCAAAAGATCAGCACCAGCTTCCGTTTAGCAATCACCTCCCGTCCTCGATTCAGTTGATCCATTTCCCGAACCAGGCGATCGGTTGGTAACTGATCCAACCCGTAGATCATGATCAATCTTCGTCCCAACTCGGCTGCTGTTTCCTCTGGCTCTGAGCTATAAAGAAATTCGTAGAAGGCACGATCGCTGTAATGAAACGGCTCAAGTCGAAAGGGTTCTGAGAGCGTTTTCACCCTTTGCTTAAACCGTTGCACGATAGGATGCTCTGGCCCAGGTTCAGGCACGATTGCAAAAACTGTGACTGTGCCCTCACTCAACTCCAGGGTGTGGATTAACCGGATCAGTTCTTCCTCATCTTGTTGACTTAGCTGAGTTAAAGGTTCAATCGTGCCAGGATTCATAGCCAGAGTCCTATGTTGCTGATGAATTTGCAGCTTGCCAGCGTTCTAAATCTTCAAACAGGATTGGGTTTACATCAAACCAACGTCCCAGGTGGGGGTCTTCGTACCCCAATATCAACTTATATTGCAGTAGCTCGTCAAAAATGACCACCTTGCCGTTTGCACCCTCATGGGTAGCACTGGTTGGTTGGCCCGTTCGATGCACCGTTTGCAAAACTGGAAAGTGATAGTCCCGAATGCTATAAATTTTCCGCTCTTCCCGAACTGCTGCCCTGGCAATGTCTAGAGAAATGGTCGCTAACTTTTGGGCCAATGCAATTTCACAAGCCGTTCGTGCCAGCCGAATGAGTTCTCGCATCACACCACCACTTTTCTCACAAAGCAAGGTTAAGGCTTCTGGTTGAAATAGGGTTTGGTAAGAGTCACCTAACTTCGCCAATCGTTTCTGAACCACGCTCTGCAACACATGCCGCCCCACTTTATCGGGCTGGGTTGTTGGGCAACCTTGTTCATTACACTTAAACACGGGTGGATTGTCCAAGTCCAGACATTTATCAAAAATCTCCAGTGCGGCCTTGCCCTCGGTGGAATATCGAAAGGCGATCGGAATCGAGTAGATAATGTGACAATTTAACTCAGTTAATAACGGGCTGCAAAACATTTCTTTGGCTGTACCTTGATCGCGGCGATCTAGTCCATCCACAATCACTAAGAGTTTTTGCTGCTTTTCTGCCTCAGCCGCCTCAATGATGGCATTGACTCTACTAATAATCTCAGTCAACGCGGGACGAATGTTCAAAGTTTTGGTGGTATCTCGTTGCAACCCCACGCTCAAGGCAATTCCTGCATCCTGAAAAAACTTTGGTAGCCCAATTTGACCGCTCCGAGAGCCTTGATCCTGGTAAATCACCGTCTTCAAGCTTTCCAACAAGTCCTGTTGCAGGTTTTCAGGTAGCCTCCAGCCCGCTTGAGTGACTGTCTCAAAAATTTTTAACCCAATCAAAACGATCACTTCAGCATAGCCAACGTTGTAGCGATCTAATGCGGTATCTGCATCCACCCAGATAACGGTATAGTCTACTTCAAACCGTTGTTGTAGCTTACGTAGCTCCGTTGTTTTACCACCCCCTCGATGTCCTGCCAGGAGAAATTTCTCAGGTACATCACTCAGTTCCAGGGAACTAACGAGACTTCTGACTGGACTGCCATCTCGTTCTACATAAAAATTTCTCAATTCCTCAGGCTTGCTCAGTGGTTCATCCGGTTTAAATAACTGATAAACAGGCCGCCAAAACCGGATATCACTCATAGGAATAGGTCATTTTCAGATAACACTCAGGATAAGAGAAGGCTGAACTAGCAGCTAGAACTCTTTGCAAAATGCAATCCGTTCCACTGATGACGGAAGTTAAGCTGTTCCTGTAAGAAAAAGGCAAATTGCAGTAAAGCTGCCTCACTGTGGGTTTACCCACCAACTGAAGACCGATCGGATCGATCGCCCGAAGCTGGTGTAGTTCTGTCATCCTTTTCTGTCTCCACGGTTGATTACTCATTATGCTCAATCTTGCCATCCGAAAAATGTTGGACAGAGAGCAAACGGCGATCGCTAAGTTGTGTAAATACCGAGGTAGAACTGTTGTTCAAAACAGATTAGGGGAACTATAGAGTTGCCCATTCGCCGTTCCTGATATGAGTTCACAGCCTCCTCGGAACCAGTGTTCACAACCGCCAAAGCCGCACACTGCGCCAGAATCCCATGCCACCAGGAGATTACATCTTCGGGCTGCGCTGGTTGTTCCGTTTACTTTACAGATTTTTGTGGCGGTTGGGTTGGTGGGTTATCTTTCTTTCAAGAATGGGCAAGAGGCTGTCAATCATCTCAATGATCAACTGCAAAGTCAGGTGCAGTCTCGGATCAGGCAACGGTTGGACACCTATCTCTCGGTTCCTTCCCAGGTGAATCAGATGAACCTGGAGGCTGTGCAGCTCGGACAGTTGGATGCCCAAGAGCATAGCAATACCAGTCGCTTTTCTGGCGGCAGATGCAAATATTCGACAATCTGAGCTACATCAACATCGGCACGGAAGCAGGCGATTTTTTGGGGATTGGTCGTGAAGATGATGGTGATTTATACCTGGAGTTGCTCCAGGCGAATGATAACCGATTGACACGGTATGAGTTAGATCCCCAGGGAAACCCCACCCAGGCGATCGAGGGTGCAGAGTATCCCTTTCAGGCGGATTTTTGGTACGCCAATGCGGTAGCAGCAGGACGGCCAGTTTGGAGTTCCATCTATCAGTGGGTCGATCGCCCAGATGTTATTTCAATTTCCTGTAGCTATCCTATTTTGGACTCCAATCATCGCCTGGTGGGGGTAATTGGCATTGATTTTTTGCTTTCCCAGATCAGTATTTTCCTGCAAGAACTCAAGATTAGTGAATCTGGCAAAATTTTTATTATTGAAAGAAATGGGCAGATTGTGGCCAGTTCCAGCTCTGAAAGATCTTACGTTGAGGTCAATGGTCAGGCTCAACGCTTAAATGCCCTCCAAAGCCAGGATCATTTGATTCAAGCTACAGCTCGCCATTTAGAAAAGCAGTTTGGCGGAATGGAGCGGATTCACCACCGTCAACAGTTCACCTTCAAAGATGAGAATGGCGATCGGCTTTTGACCTGGGTTGAGCCTTGGCAAGATGAACTGGGGCTGGATTGGTTGGTGGTTGCCACCGTACCGGAGTCTGACTTTATGGGACAAATTAATGACAACACCCGCAATACCGTTTTGCTCTGCCTGTTTGCCCTGACAGGATCAATTCTGCTGGGAATTTATAACTCGCGCTGGGTTGTGCGTCCGGTGTTAAAGCTCAATCATGCTGCCAATCAAATCGCCGTTGGTCAGCTTGATCAACATATTGATTTAGATGAACCCATTCAAATTATTGAAATCAGCAATTTGGCAAACACATTTAACAGTATGTCCAGCCAGCTCAAATCAGCCTTTGATTCCCTGGAAGCGCAGAAGAATGCTTTTGCTCGCTTTTTTCCACCAGAGTATTTGTTGTTTCTAAATAAGCAAGGGATTACTGATATTGAATTGGGCGATCACATCAGCAAAGAAATGGCCATCATGTTCTCTGATATTCGATCGTTTACCACTCTGTCGGAAAAGATGTCGCCCAAAGAAAATTTTGATTTTGTCAATGCCTATCTGCAAAGCGTTTCTCCCGAAATTCATTCTCACAATGGCTTTGTAGTGAAGTTTTTGGGGGATGGCATGATGGCGATTTTTCCCGATAGTGTGGATGATGCGGTTGCGGCCGGAATCGCTAAATTCAAGCAGGTGCAAATGTTCAATCAGTCCCGCCAAAGTAACGGACTATCACCGATTGCGATCGGCATGGGCATTCACGTGGGGTACATGATGGTGGGCATGGTGGGTGAACACAACCGAATTCAAGGGGATGCCTTTTCAGATCATGTGAATTTGACGGCTCGGTTAGAGGGATTAACCAAGTATTATGGCGTTTCGCTCCTGATTTCTGAGGATGGGTGGACGCGATTAAGCCATCCAGAACAGTACAAAATTCGCTTTCTAGACCGGGCGATCGTTAAGGGACGGAATGAACCGATCGGAGTCTATGAAATTCTGGATGCAGAAGTAGAAGCGGTGCAAACCCTCAAACTCCTGACTCAACCTAAATTTGAGCAAGGTATCCAGCATTATCAAGCGGGAGATTTAGCAGGGGCAAAGGCTTATTTTGAACAGGTGCTTCAGGTGAACGCTGCCGACAAAACGGCAAAATTGTACCTGGAACGAATTGAACTATTAGCCGAGCGAGGCATTCCTGCCCATTGGGATGGCATATGGGCCTTTAGCGAAAAATAGATTTAAGACTTACGCATTTGAAACCTGAAACCTTGATCCCCCCTAGCCCCCCTTGAAAAGGGGGGAACTCCGGAAGCCCCCTTTTTAAGGGGGTTGGGGGGATCTGGCTGCGTAAGTCCTGAGATTAATCCTATTCCTGCTCCACCCGCAGTTCGTACAAATTCCAGAAGGCTCCACCCAACGCCGTGAACTGAATGCCCTCCACCCGATCGCGCACCGCATTCAGGGAAAGGGGATTGACCAGGTGAATAAATGGTAACTGTTCCTGCACAATTTGCTGGAAGCGACCGTAAATTTCCTTGCGTCTTTCCTCATCCAGTTCCTGTACCCCCTCCGTAAAGAGGCGATCGATTTCCCGTTCCCAGTCCGTCACTTCCCAACCGACGATCGGTGGTTCTCCTGGAACGGGCCCCTGGTTAAACTGGTGCAACGACCCCTGACTCGACCAGATGTTGTAGCCACTGTGGGGTTCCAGTCCGCCGCCGCCAAATCCGCCGACATAGCATTCCCAATCGCGGGCCTGGAGTTTTTGAATCACGGAATTGAAGCTGAGGGTTTGCACATCCACCCGGATTCCGATCGCCTCCAGATCCTGCCGTGTCTGAGTGGCAACTCGTACCCGCGCCACATCTTCCGATCGCACCAGCAGCGTAAACCGCACCGGATTCCCATCCCAATCCTGCAAACGGCCCAGGGCATCGTACTCGAACCCAGCCGACTCTAGAAGCTGTCTGGCGCGATCGGGGTCGTACTCATACACGGGCAATCCCCTTTCCGGCGGCAGGTAGAAGGGGTTCTGGCTATCCAGGGGCGAGTTTTGCAGTTCCCCTAAGCCCTGGTAAATCGTGTCTCGCATCCGTTCCCGGTTGAGGGCATGGGCAACCGCCTGACGGAATTCCAGCGTATTGAACCAGCGAGATTTGATTGGATCAACAAAGGGACGACCAGCCTCCGTTGAGGCTTTGTTGAGATTAAAGCCAATAAACCGGGAACCGGACTGCGGCCCACCGTTGTAGATCGTGTAATTTCCTTGATTTTCTGACAGTTTCAGGAGTTGAAACTGTTCTGGCTCCACCGAGATTTCGTCTAAATCGCCCGATCGAAAGCTGATTAATTGAGAATCCGCCGAACTAATAATCTGTAGAATAATCCGCTCAATATAGGGCTGGGGATTGCCCTGTTCATCTTCCCGCCAGTAGTAAGGATTGCGCACCATGACCACCCGCTGTCCGGGGGTATAGCTTTCCATGCGGTATAGCCCATTACCCACTACTGACTGAGGATCGGCATCCGTCCCCCAGGTGGTTAAAAATCTCAGATTGCCATTGGGATCTCTCGTTTCGATCGTTTCCCGCAGAATGTGGGCCGGCAGGATTGGAATGCCGCCGCTATAGCGCAGGAAGGGGGCGAAGGGTTCCGGAGTCGTGAATTCCACCCGGCGATCGTCAATTTGACGCACCGAAGGAAAACTGCCCGTATCCCCAATCCGCAAAATATCTCGCGTTCCAGTGGGGATATCTTCATTTAAGTAAACATCCTGGAAGGTAAACACCACATCCTCTGCCGTCAGCGGTTCCCCATCCGACCATTGCAGCCCTTCCCGCAGGGTAAAGACAATGCGCTGGCTATCGGGGGAAATTTCCCAGGATTCAGCCAGGGCGGGTTCCAGATCACCCGTGATGCCATTGGTGGTAAGCAGTCCGGTATAAAGCAACCCCAGGACAGCGTTGGTATAGAGGGACGTGTTGAGCGGATAGTTAAATGTAGAGGGATCGCTTTGGGTTGCCGTCACCAGTTGGGGCACCTGGGCTGCCTGAGTTCTAAATTGGGATGGATTACAGCCGCCCAGCCCGATCGCCAGCATCCCGATCCAGACCAGACCGAGAACGGCTGCCCGCGATCGTCGGCTCAAACCTGAAACCTGGAAAAGTTGAGATAAGAAACCCATCATCCCCTTGTCCTCACTCAATCGTTCCTGCCTGAAACACTTTGCCGATCACCTCTTCGATCGGCGGATCGGTCACAGTCAGATCAACCACCTCGAAATCCGTCAGTAACCGTGACAGGGTTTGCGTCAGCTTCTCCTGTGGCACGATAAACCGCGCCATTCTCCCCTCTACCTTACCAAGTTCACCATAGGATTGCAGCACCGCAGGCGATCGCACCTCCGCCAGTTCAACGGTGACCTCTCGACAGGGGGCGAATCGTTCCAATAGCCCATCCAGGCTGCCATCGTAAATCAGTTGTCCGGCAAAGATCAGCAGTACCCGTTTGCACAAAGCCGTGATATCCGCCATGTAGTGACTGGTGAGCAGCACCGTCGCCTGATACCGCTGATTATATTCCCGCAAAAATTCCCGCACACTCACCTGAGCATTGACATCCAGCCCCAGGGTTGGTTCGTCTAAAAACAACACCTGGGGACGGTGGATCAGAGCCGCCAGCAGTTCTGCCTTCATGCGCTCTCCCAAAGACAGCTTCCGCACCGGCTGATTCAACTTATCCTGAAGCGCCAGCATCTCACTCAGTTCCCCCACCCGCTGCCGCAGTTCTCGATCGTCAATCCCGTAGACCGCGCCATTAATCCGCAGGGAATCCAGGGTCGGCAAATCCCAGATCAACTGCTGCTTTTGCCCCATTACCAGGGTAATGTTCTGCAAAAACTTCTCTTCCCGGCGAAACGGATTGTGGCCTGCTACGGTAACGCGCCCTGTCGAGGGATGAATTAATCCTGTCAACATTTTCAGCGTGGTGGTTTTGCCTGCCCCATTCGCCCCAAAAATCCCACCACCTCTCCCGCTTCAATTTGAAACGACACCGACTGCACCGCCGGAACCGATCGATAGGTTCGCCGAAAGAAGTGGGCCAGCGTTCCCCGCAGTCCAGGATCCTTCACCGCAACGGGATACACCTTCGTTAAATTCTCAACGGAGATCATCTGCATCAATCCCATATCCTCCTCATCCCCGTTTGCATCGCATCCCCGATCCTCAACTTGCTTAATCCCTCACCTCTATTTTTGCTCAGGATGCTTCGTCTCGGGGGCACCCTGACCCAGTTGATTGATCAGCCGAATCATTTCGTACAGCCGTCCATGATCCCGCTGATTAAAGTGCATCACTAACCGGGGTAAATGGGACGCTTCCCCACCAAATTCTTCGGGTAGAGCTTTCGTTTGCTCAATCCGCCCAGACAGCAGCAGATCACTAAAGTTTTGATTCAAGGACTCGACATCTTCATCCCTCAGCTCCGAGTTAAGGCGCAGTACCAGCAGTTCCCCCACATAGCGGCTGGAGTGAAAGACCCGATAGAAGCTGGCGATCGCCTCACAGGCCACATCCACACGATCGGTGATGGTGTATAAATGCAAGTCATCTGGGCTAATCAGTCCGGATTCCATCAAATTCTTGCGCAGATGGGCATCCCAGTTGTACCAGTAGTCTCCGCCCGGTTTATCAATCAGCACCAGGGGTAAGAGATCAGACTTCCCGGTTTGCATCAGGGTCAGGCATTCAAACGCTTCATCCTGAGTCCCAAAACCGCCAGGGAACAGAACCAGCGCATCGGTTTCCTTAAGAAAAAAGAGTTTGCGGGTGAAAAAATATTTGAAGTTAATCAGCTTAGAATCGCCTTCAATGAACGGGTTTGAGCCTTGCTCAAAGGGAAGCTGAATGTTCAGTCCAAAGGATTTTTCAATACCGGCTCCCTCGTTCCCCGCCTGCATGATGCCCGGGCCACCTCCAGTCATGACCATGAAGCCCATTTCCGTCACCGCACGGGCAAAGTCCACCGTCAGTTGATAATTTGGATCTCCCGGTGGAATGCGGGCAGAGCCAAAAATCGTTACTTTCCGCACATGGCGATAGGGGTAAAACACCCGAAAGGCCCGCTCCATATCCTGGATCGAAGCATTCAAGATTTTCCAATCCAGGCGATCGGCTTCAACCTCAGCCATCCGAATCAGTGTCGTCAGAGCTTGTTGAATCAGACTGCCGTGCTTCATTTTTGGCAGTTGACTGAGCAGTTCGCAAACTTCTAGTTGCAGGGCTTCCAAACTGGAAGAGGAGGAAGAGGAATTCATGCGCTTATCCGAACGGGCGGCATTCTATTCTACCGAGATTTGAGGGGCATCTGGCGAAGAACCCAGGAACAAAATACCCCAGCTTGAGATGCCAGGGCATTTAGCTCGATTGCCATTGAAGCTGCATGAAGTGGAAGCCGAAAAGAGACAGAGCGGCTTAGATATGCTTCTCTAGCGTACTGGCTAGCGTTGTTTTCGGAACTGCCCCAACAACCATATCTACCCGCTGCCCTTCCTTGAAGATCATGAGGGTAGGAATGCTGCGGATACCATAGCGGCTGGCAACGTTGGGATTCTCGTCTGTATTGACCTTGACGACTTTTACCTGCCCATCATACTGCTCGGCAATTTCGTCAACGACAGGGGCAACCATCCGGCAGGGACCACACCAGGGAGCCCAAAAATCGACAAGAACGGGAATATTGCTTTCAAGGACTTCTTGATCAAACGTTGAATCTGTAACTTGTGCGGCTGCTGACATGCCTCAAACCCTTGCCTATATTATTTGACAAAATCTTACCATAGCGAAAACCGATGTCTCAGGCCATAACCTCGACACAATCAGACACAATTCCTTTTTCTACTCCATACGGTATAGAATTTTCAAGAAATTTAAGATTTATCGGCGATCGCAAGTTGGAATCAACAGTCTTAGGGTAACTCTGTAAGGCTATTGCCGTATGGCTCTTAGACGATCGAATGGCTGGTAAAACTCTACTCGTGGTGTTCAATTAGCAAGCTGACGCTATGGATGGAAGTTCAGCGTTAAAAGCGGGCAGTGGAGGGTATTTAAATGACTAGAAATCACCAGAAATCACCAGGATTTCACAAGTGCGGTCAATTGGGTGACTGATAATTTTGCGATCGCAATGAATGATTCCCAACAGCTTGAAATTGCTGTATTCAAGTTTATTTAAAAGGGAACCGCCTGAGCAAAAAGCCCAGGCGGAGTGTGGTGTGAGGAGTGAACGGAAACATGCGTCTCCGCTATTCTCTATTGTAAGCGACAGTTATGATTTTTCACGTAACATTCCAGACAGAATGCCGCTACATAAAAGGACACAAAGTAGCTGTTACAAAATTCTGTCGCTGGTTAGATATTTTGTAACGAAGATATTTTGTCAGAGATGCCGCAGCCTATTTGCCCATGCCTAGTTGTTGAGCCTTCTGGTAAACTTTACCCTCGGTCAGCAAAGAGGGAGCAATTACCACTTCCACCTGCTGCATTTCCCGAATATTTTTGGCCCCCAGCGTGCCCATACTCGTTTGCAGTGCGCCCAGCAAGTTATGAGTCCCATCATCTAACTGAGCGGGACCCCGCAGAATTTGTTCCAGGGTTCCCGTCGTTCCTACCCGGATCCGGGTTCCCCTCGGCAAAACCGGACTGGGGGTTGCCATGCCCCAATGGTAGCCCCGTCCCGGAGCTTCGGCTGCCCGGGCAAATGGAGAACCGATCATCACTCCATCGGCACCGCAGGCAATACATTTACAGATGTCACCCCCTGTAATTAACCCACCATCGGCAATCACAGGCACATAGGTTCCTGTTTCACGGTAAAAGTCGTCCCGCGCCCCCGCACAGTCGGCCACTGCCGTTGCCTGGGGAACGCCAACGCCCAATACCCCCCGCGAGGTGCAAGCCGCCCCTGGGCCAATGCCAACCAGAATCGCCGCCGCTCCGGCTTTCATCAAATTTAGAGCCACTTCATAGGTGACACAGTTCCCTAAAATCACCGGGATCGGCATGTCCTGGCAGAACTGAGCCAGATCGAGCGGTGTAATGGCTTCAGGCGATAGGTGAGCCGTAGAAACAACAGTGGCTTGAATAAAGAACAAATCTGCGCCTGCCCTGGCAACGGTTTCACCATACTTAGCTGCTCCTGCTGGGGTAGCACTCACCGCCGCAATGCCACCCTGTTGCTTAATCTCTTGAATCCGCCGTTCAATCAACTCTGGCTTAATCGGTTCTGAGTAGAGTTGCTGCATCAACGGCACAAATTCAGTCTTGTCCACTGAAGCAATGCGATCGAGAATGGGGTTGGGATCATCGTAACGAGTTTGGATCCCTTCCAGGTTCAAAACCCCCAATGCTCCTAAAGCCGACAGTTGGACTGCCATTTTGACATCCACCACGCCATCCATCGCACTGGCAATGATGGGAATGTCTCGCTCCACTCCCCCAATCGACCAGCGCGTATCTGCCAACGAAGGATCAAGCGTTCGCTGTCCGGGCACTAACGCAATCTCATCAAACCCATAGGCCCGACGGGCCGTTTTGCCCTTGCCAATTTGAATATCCACTGTCTTCCTTCCTAGGACTCAATAAAGCTAGACTATCAAATCTAGAGGAGAAGGTGATTTCAGTCCAGAGGAAGAGGGTGGATGGATGTGCTACCTCAGTTATTTTCGTTTGGCAATTTTCATTTGCCTACCACTCCCTCAAAGCCACCTCAACGCCTTGGCGGAGATCTTGATCTAACTCAGGCTGCTCCAGTAAAGACTGCAAACGCTTGAGGGACAGGGCAGCATCCAATTGTTTCAGGGCCGCGATCGTGTGGAGGCGAACGCTGATGTTGGGGTCTGCGAGTTGTTGAATCAGCGGACTGATAGCGGTGGGCTGTCCAAGCTGTCCGAGGCTGAGGGCGATCGTTTGTTTGCTACGGAGGTCTTGCATCGCAGGAGGGTTGGATTGCAGTTGCTCCAGCAAAATTTCTGTGGCCGTTGACCGGGATGCTTCAGATTCAATTCGTCCTAACGCGGCCAGGATTTCGTGGTGCAGGGTTGAAGTCGCGGCTGGGATAGCGGCTGCGGTTTGGTGTAATTGGTGCTGGAGGGGCTGAAGCGCAGTGGGGGTGCCAATCCAACTGAGGGCGCGAACGATCTCTATCTGTAAGGGAAAAGGTGTGTGGGGTGCGTGCAACACGTCTGCCAGGGCCTCGATCGCAGCATCCGTGCCAATCCGGCTTAAGCTGACTGCGGTTTGATGACAAACATCCAGATTAAAGTCGCGCAGGTAGGGTTTGAGGTGTTCTACCAGTTCCGGTTGCTGGAATTGTTCGGCTTGAATGCCGAGTCCAAGGATGCTGGCCTTGCGAACGATCGGATTGGCATCGGATAGGGACGACAGCAGGATCGCGGAAACAGCAGGTTCATGGAAATGGCTGAGACTTTCGATCGCCGCTGCCCGCACCGTGGGATGGGCATCATGAGCAGCCCGGCATAGGGGAGCCATCACATCAGGATGACGAATTTGCGCTAAAGCCTGTACTGCCAGCAGTCGTGTCGGTTCCTGATCAAGAAGATGGGTCAGGGCGAGAATGGCCGTTGCTCCCTGCTGGGCAAGGGCAGTGGCAGCCATTTCTGCTACATCGATGTGATCCGTTGTGGCGCATAGATGACTCAAAGCATGAATTGCATCAGGATGCTTCAAGTTCCCTAAAATTCGAGCAATAAACCAGAGCAGTTCCCAATCTGCATCCGCCTCTTGCAGCAGCTCAATCAACGGATCGATCGCCGTGACCCCCAGGTTGGGGAACGTTTTGGCAACATCCCATCGAGCTTGAAAGTCACCATTTTTTAAAAGATGCAGGGCGGACTGCAATTCAAATTCCAATGTTGAACTATCCTGCAAGGGCATATTATCTAAGGCTATGCGAAGGCTACAAAGGCTACATCTGTTTCGAGGATAACAGGACTGCGGCAGTAGGAACCTCAGACCACCGTAAAAGTTGCGATCGGCAAATGTAGAAATTGCATAACAGGAATGCGAAACAAACATAAATCAGAACAAAATGTGCTCAAAGTTACGAAACACCTTCTGTTTTTTCCATAACGTAAGCATTAAAGCAAACCTATCTTTTTGAATACAAAGTTAGTCAAGAAACAGATAGATTTGCTACAAACTGTAGATATAGATCGGGGTTAGTTTAGTATCAAAATTTGCTTAGAGGATACTTCAGGATTGATTTTGAGCGTCGTGAAATAGAGTGAGGCAAACAGTGCAAAAACCTCGATCAAAGCTCTCTTGTCAGCATTTATTCTACGGTTAAATAAGGGATAAACAGGGGATGAGAATCTGATTACTCCAGGGTTTGTGGTGTGGGAACGAGGGAAGAGAGGAGATGGGTTAATCTCAGGTTTACCCCGAAGAATTATTAAACGCTTTTTGGGATGAATTGATGTGAATTTTGAATGGATCGAGCAGTGAAGAAGAGTGAATATCGCTTACTTTCTCTTGGCAGTTTCAACGTTTGCAGTTTCAACGTTTATCGGCGTTTGTTCATCTCCAGTATTCATCCTTCCCGCGATCGATTACCAGAATCACCAGAATCACCAGCATCACCAGCATCACCAGTGCTCATTAAAGCTCCTTCGAGCTTTCCCTACTGCAACTCTCCATTCATCCAGTCCTCCATGCATTCAGTGCCCCATTTCCTTAGTCATGCACTAATTGCATACTCCCGATGCGGAAGCAACATAATTCATGAAGTTTTGTAACAGTCGTTACGAAATCGCCGGTTTGATTTCATTACCTTAATTCGTACGTTGCCTTAGTCCACACGTTTAGATAGGACATTCAGAACCGAATTCCAACGAGGACATACCCGTGACCAGTGTTATCAGCAACCAGTCCAGCAGTAAAAACAAATTTGAAAAATTCAAGGCCGAGAAAGACGGTTTGATGGTCAAAAATGAGCTCGATCGCTTTGCCCAAGTTGGCTGGGAAGCAATGGATGAAACCGATCGCGATCATCGGCTTAAGTGGGTCGGCGTATTCTTTCGGCCCGTCACTCCGGGTAAGTTCATGCTGCGGATGCGGATGCCCAGCGGCGTTCTGAATAGCCATCAGATGCGTGTACTGGCTGAGATCGTGCAGCGATACGGTGAAGATGGTAATGCCGATATCACCACGCGGCAAAATTTACAGCTTCGGGGCATTCGCATTGAAGATATTCCTGATATCTTCGATCGCCTCAAAGCGGCAGACATGACCAGTGTACAGTCCGGAATGGATAATGTTCGCAATATCACCGCCTCACCGATTGCCGGGCTAGATGCCGATGAGTTAATTGATGCGCGGGAACTGGTTCAGCAGGTGCAGGATATGATCACCAATAGCGGTGAAGGCAATCCTGAGTTTACGAATCTGCCTCGCAAGTTCAACATTGCGATCGAGGGAGGCCGCGATAATTCAGTTCACGCTGAAATTAATGATATTGCCTTTGTTCCGGCCTTTAAGGATGAAGTCCTGGGTTTCAACGTCCTGGTGGGCGGATTTTTCTCAGCCAAACGATGTGCCGCAGCGATCCCACTCAACGCCTGGGTTTCTCCTGAAGAGGTTGTGGCTCTGTGTCGCGCCATTTTAGAGGTCTACCGCGATCATGGGCTGCGGGCCAATCGCCAGAAAGCTCGGCTGATGTGGCTGATCGATGAATGGGGCATGGACAAGTTTCGGGCGGCAGTGGTCGAACAAATGGGCTGCACCTTGCAACCTGCGGCTCCTGAGGATGAGATTGATTGGGACAAGCGGGATCACATTGGTGTGTATCCCCAAAAGCAGGCAGGCTTGAACTATGTAGGATTACACGTTCCCATCGGGCGGCTGTATGCCCCGGATATGTTTGAAATTGCTCGACTGGCGGAGGTCTACGGTAATGGTGAAATTCGCCTGACGGTAGAACAAAACCTGATTATCCCTAACATCCCTGATTCTCGCCTGGATGCATTTCTTCAGGAACCGATTCTGGAGAAGTTTTCGATCGCCCCGACACCGCTAGTTCGATCGCTGGTTTCCTGTACCGGATCACAGTTTTGCAACTTTGCTTTGATTGAGACTAAGAATCGGGCTCTGTCCTTAATTAAAGAACTAGAAGCGGAATTGGAATTATCTCGACCGATCCGGGTGCATTGGACGGGATGCCCCAACTCCTGCGGACAGCCCCAAGTAGCAGATATTGGCCTGATGGGAACCAAGGTGCGCAAGGACGGTAAGGCGGCCGAGGGAGTTGATATCTACATGGGGGGCAAGGTGGGCAAAGATGCAGTCCTGGGTTCCTGTGTGCAGAAAGGGATTGCTTGTGATGATCTCAAGCCCGTTCTGCGAGAGTTAATGATTGCACACTTTGATGCCAAACCCAAGGAGGAAACGATGGTTTGAGCGTAAGTGAATGGTTTCATCCCTTCACGCAATCCTTGCGTTCGAGTGCGACCTCACAGTTTTGATTATTTTCCACATCTTCCAAACATCCATTCGTAATCTGGGTAAACGGCAATGACAAGACTTTTCAGACGACAATTTCTGATCACCGCTGGTGCAGCCACCGCAGCATCGCTTCTGGCTCACGGATGCGCAAATTCTTCCACTTCTGGATCAGCCGATGTTGAGGCGGTGGAACTCTCTCCGGATGAAGTGCCTGAAGTCACGACGGCAAAGCTGGGATTTATCGCCCTCACGGACTCCGCTCCTTTGATTATTGCTAAGGAAAAGGGATTCTTTGCCAAGTACGGGATGCCCGATGTGGAAGTGGCAAAGCAGGCTTCCTGGGGCACGACGCGCGATAACCTGGTGTTGGGTTCAGGGGGCGGCGGGATTGACGGAGCCCACATTCTCACGCCCATGCCCTATCTGATGACGACAGGTGCAGTCACCGACGGACGTGAAGTGCCGATGTACATTCTGGCTCGCCTGAATGTGAATGGACAGGGGATTTCCGTTGCCAACGCCCACAAAGAGTTGGATGTACAGCTCGACAGTACCGCATGGATGACGAATGTGCAGCAGGCCAAGTCCACGGGCGATCGCCTCGTCTGTGCGGTCACTTTCCCTGGTGGCACCCATGATTTGTGGATGCGCTACTGGTTGGCTGCGGGTGGAATCGATCCGGATAACGATGTCAGCACGATCGTGGTGCCGCCGCCGCAGATGGTGGCCAACATGCGGACGGGAACGGTGGATGCTTTCTGCGTGGGTGAACCTTGGAACGCGCAGTTGATTAACCAGGATATCGGCTACTCTGCCCTGACGACGGGACAACTCTGGAATAACCACCCTGAGAAAGCACTGTCCATGCGGGCAGATTGGGTTGATGCCCACCCGAATGCAGCCCTGGCCATTCTCAAAGCAGTACAGGAAGCGCAAATCTGGTGCGATGCAGCTGAAAACAAGGACGAAATGGCGCAAATCGTTTCGGGACGGAACTGGTTTAATGTGCCTGCCACCGACATTGCTGACCGCGCCAAGGGTACGTTTGACTTTGGAGACGATCGCGTTGAAGAAAACAGCGAACACGTGATGAAGTTCTGGGTGGAGGATGCCTCCTATCCCTTCAAGAGTCATGACCTGTGGTTCCTGACGGAAGACATTCGCTGGGGATATTTGCCGCCGGATACTGATATTCAGGCATTGGTCGATCGGGTGAACCGGGAAGACCTCTGGCAAGAAGCAGCAAGGGCGATCGGACAGGAATCCGCCATTCCCAGCAGCACCTCTCGCGGCATTGAAACCTTCTTTGATGGCACTCAGTTTGATCCAGAGAATCCCCAAGCCTACTTAGACAGTCTGGCTATTAAGCGAATTTAAGTTTGCGTTAACCAACGCGGCTCCTCAAGAGATTCACCTGGTTCGTCATCCGTAGTTCGCAATACTTGATCCGCACTACTCTCCTCCAGTAATTCGCAGGACACTCATCACAAGGACATTCACATGACTGTGCAGGTAACCCAACGTTCTCGTTTCAATTCCCAGGCTATTACCACCTATCTCAAAACTCTGATTCCACCTGTCATTGCGATCGCCGTCTTCCTGGTGTTATGGCAAGTGTTAACCATGACGACTGGAACGCTGCTCCCCAGTCCGGTGCGAACGGTTCAGGAAGCGGGAGATCTGATCTTCGATCCGTTCTTTGACAATGGTGGTACGGCAAAAGGGCTATTTTGGCAGGTGTTGACTAGCTTGCGTCGCGTGGCGATCGGCTTCACCCTGGCAGCCATTGTGGGCGTTGCGGTGGGCGTGTTGATTGGCACCAGCCAGCTCATGTTCCGGGCCCTTGACCCAATCTTTCAGGTATTGCGAACCGTTCCTCCCCTGGCCTGGTTGCCCCTTTCCCTGGCGGCCTTCCAGCAGGCAAACCCCTCCGCCATCTTCGTGATTTTCATTACTGCCATCTGGCCGATTATCCTGAACACTGCTGAAGGCGTGCGCCGCATTCCCCAGGATTACAACAACGTGGCCCGCGTCCTGAAGCTTTCCAAGCAAAAGTACTTCTTCAAAATTTTGTTCCCCGCAACGGTTCCCTACATCTTCACTGGATTACGGATTGGCATTGGCTTGTCCTGGTTGGCGATCGTGGCGGCAGAGATGTTGATTGGTGGTGTGGGCATTGGCTTCTTCATCTGGGATGCCTGGAATAGTTCCCGCGTCAGCGACATTATCGTGGCGATCGTCTATGTCGGCATTGTGGGTCTTTTGCTCGATCGCCTCGTTGCTTACATTGGCAGCAAAGTTGTGCCTGAAGAGCAGAAAGTTGGATAGGTAGAGTCAAGGATAGGGGATGAAAGCAGGGAACCGCGAGATCGAACGCGCTCAAGGCAGATCCTCTCACGTCAATTCCATCTGACTTTTATCCTCCGTCCTTTTTTTATCCTTCATCTTCCTCAATCCTTAGCAAACCTATTTCTCTCCTCCTGCCATGTCTGTCTTTGTTGAAGTTGACCACGTCGATCGCGTTTTTTCCCTCCCCGATGGCGGGCAGTACGTTGCCCTGAAGAACATTGACCTGAAGATTCAAAAGGGAGAATTCGTCTCCCTGGTGGGTCACTCGGGCTGCGGTAAGTCTACCCTGCTGAATATCCTGTCTGGACTCGATCGCCCCACGACTGGCGGCGTGATCCTGGAGGGGCGCGAAGTCAAAGGCCCAGACCGATCGGATGGTAGTATTTCAAAATTACTCCCTCCTGCCCTGGTTAACGGTACGGGAAAACATTTCATTGGCCGTTGATGAAGTCCTGGGAACGACCCCTGAATCAGAACGAAAAGAGATCATTGAGCAGCACATCAACATGGTGGGATTACGCCATGCTGCGGATAAGCTACCTGGACAAATTTCGGGCGGTATGAAACAGCGGGTGGCGATCGCGCGGGCCCAGCGATTCGTCCCAAGTTGTTATTGCTGGATGAACCCTTTGGGGCGCTGGATGCCCTGACGCGAGGCGGGTTGCAAGAACAACTGATGCGGATTTGTGAAGAGAGTCATGTCACCTGCGTGATGGTGACGCATGATGTGGATGAGGCCCTCCTGCTGTCCGATCGGATTGTCCTGCTGACAAACGGCCCCGAAGCTCACGTGGGTCAGATTGTGGATGTACCGTTCCCTCGCCCCCGACATCGGATGGAGGTGGTCAACCATCCCAACTACTACGGCCTGCGCGGTGAAATTGTCTACTTCCTGAATCAGCAGAAGCGGGCCAAGAAGCGGAAGGCAGACCCCGTGGTGGCGGTGGCTCGCAATGGACTGGAAAAGGTCAACCTCGATTTGGGCTTTATCCCCCTGACCGACTGTGCGCCCTTAGTCATTGCCAAGGAAAAGGGCTTCTTTGAGCAGCATGGACTGACGGATGTGACGCTGAACCGGGAGCCAAGCTGGAAGGCGATCGCTGAAGGGGTATCCAGCAAGCGGTTAGATGGAGCGGTGATGCTGGCAGGTTTGCCGATCGGCTTGACGCTGGGAATGGGAAATCAGCCTCCCCTGCCGATGGTCAGTTCGATCGTCTTGAGCCGCAATGGGAACGCCATTACCTTCAGCAAGCAACTGTACGATGAAGGGGTACGCAACCTGGCGGACTTCAAGGGATTGATTGCTCGGACACCAGACAAGATTCATACGCTGGGCATGGTGCATCCTGCATCCATGCATAACCTGATGTTGCGCTACTGGCTGGCTTCGGGCGATATTGATCCCGATCGAGATGTCAGCCTGACCATGATTCCCCCTGCCCAGATGGTGTCTAATTTGAAGGCAGGCAACATTGATGGGTATTGTGTCGGTGAACCCTGGAACTCGCGGGCGATCCATGAAGGACTGGGCTTTGTGGTTGCTACCGACATGGATTTGTGGCAGGGTCACGTTGAGAAAGTATTAGGGGTTCGGGAAGACTGGGCGAATCAGTATCCCCAGACCCACCTTGCCCTGATCAAAGCCCTGCTGGAAGCCTGCGAATTCTGCGACGATCGCCGCAACCGGGAAGAAGTCCTGGAAATCCTCTGTCGTCCAGAGTATGTAGGTTCAGACCCAATCTATACCCGTCCAGGACTGATTGATCCCTACGAATTTGGCGGTGGTGTCGCTCCCCAGCAATTACTGCGGTTTAACCAGTTCTACGTCGATCACACCAACTGTCCGAATCGGAGTGAATCCCTGTGGATTATGACCCAGTTTGCGCGATGGGGCATTACGGCATTTCCCAAGAACTGGATCGAAGTGCTGGAGCGGGTCAATCGGTTGGATCTTTACTGGGAAGCGACGCGCCAACTGGGAATGCCCCAAATTGAACCCAGTCGCCATCCCTTTGCCCTATTTGATGGGGTGACGTTTGATCCCGATGAGCCGATCGAGTATCTCAACAGCCTGCCAATTCGCCGCGACATCCAGATTGCCGAAATTTCCCTGGATGCCCTGATCGCTGCTTAGTTGCTTGATCCTGGGCGGAAGCAATTCTGCCCCCTGCAACGCCACGGTTTTTCCTGATTACCCTACCTAGTTCCAACTCCAACCCACTGGTATCTTCATGCAAATGCTTAACGAAGCAGTCCTTTCTGCCCAATCCACCATTACACAGGATCCGTATCTTGTGATTGAGAATGTCTCTAAGGTTTACCCTACGCCAACCGGAAGCTACACCGTGTTGGAAAACATTAACCTGACCGTTCAAGAAGGTGAGTTTATCTGCGTGATTGGTCACTCTGGCTGCGGTAAATCCACCCTGTTAGATATGGTGGCCGGTTTTCGGAAACCGACGGAGGGGGAAGTGCGGTTACAGGAACAGCCGATTCAGGAACCCGGGCCCGATCGCATGGTGGTGTTTCAAAATTATTCCCTCCTCCCCTGGATGACGGCCTTCGAGAATGTGTACCTGGGGGTGAATTCTGTTTATCCCGACAAGTCGCAAGCGGAAAAAGAAGCGATCGTCCACGAGCATCTGGCAATGGTCGGACTGACGGAAGCCGCAGACAAACAGCCCGGTGCGCTGTCTGGCGGGATGAAGCAGCGGGTATCGATCGCCAGGGCTTTGTCGTTACGCCCCAAGGTGTTGATTCTAGATGAACCGTTTGGAGCACTGGATCCCATTACCCGGGAAGAACTACAAGAAGAACTGCTGAAGATTTGGCGCGATCATCGCATTACCGTATTGATGATTACCCACGACATTGATGAAGCTCTATTCCTTGCCGATCGGGTGGTCATGATGACGAATGGGCCAGCGGCAAACATTGGTGAAGTGTTGGACATTCCATTTGATCGTCCCCGCGATCGATCGCGCGTGATGGAAGATCCCCGCTATTATGAAATTCGGAACTATGCCCTTGACTTCCTCTATCGTCGTTTTGCCCATGATGAGGAGTAAGTTGCGAAACAAGAACCATACAGATTATTGCAGTTGATGCATTTGTCCCTTCCATTCCTCCTTCCTCATGACTACACCCATCAAAACGCTTTGCCCTTATTGTGGTGTTGGCTGCGGCTTGGAAGTGTTGCCGGATAAGCCCTGTGGGTCTACTGATTCAGCGGTGGATCTAGACCCAATCCAAAATCCAGAATCCAAAAGCCAAAACTGGAAAGTGCGAGGCGATCGCTCCCATCCTTCTAGCAAGGGAATGGTTTGTGTGAAAGGGGCAACGGTGGCAGAGCCGCTCACTGCTGATCGGTTGCTCTATCCCATGCTGCGAGAGTCGTTGGATCAGCCCTTTCAGCGGGTCAGTTGGGATCAGGCGTTTGATCGCATCGTCTGGCAAATTCGATCAGCGGTGGCCAATCAAGGGGCGGATGCGGTGTGTCTGTACGGGTCTGGACAGTTTCAGACAGAGGATTACTACGTTGCCCAAAAGCTAATGAAGGGTGGCCTGGGCACGAACAACTTTGATGCCAATTCGCGTCTCTGCATGTCGTCTGCTGTAGCGGGCTATGTTCAGAGTTTGGGAGCCGATGGCCCACCCTGCTGCTATGACGATCTGGAGCAGACGGATTGTGCCTTTATCATTGGTTCCAACACGGCGGAGTGCCATCCAATTGCGTTCAATCGGTTGCGGAAATACCACAAGCAGAACAGTTCCGTGAAAATGATTGTGGTTGATCCCCGACGGACTCCCACCGCCGAAGCAGCTGATCTGCACTTGGCGATTAAGCCTGGAACGGATATTGATTTGCTGAATGGGATGGCGCATCTGCTGTTACAGTGGGGGGCGATCGATGCGCTATTTATTGATGAATGCACCACGGGATTTCCTGGCTACGCTGAGGTGGTGCGTCATTATCCTCCCGATGTGGTTGCCGATCGCTGTGGCATTTCGGTGGCAGATCTGGAAACGGCAGCCCGGTTCTGGCAAGAGTCGCAACGGATTCTTTCCCTCTGGTCAATGGGAATTAACCAATCCTCGGAGGGGACGGCTAAAGTCAGGGCCATCATCAATCTACATTTAATGACGGGCACGATCGGCAAACCCGGTTCTGGCCCATTTTCCCTCACTGGACAGCCCAATGCTATGGGCGGACGGGAAGCAGGCGGATTGGCACATTTACTACCCGGCTATCGATCGGTGAAAAATCCTCAGCATCGGGCAGAAGTCGAGCAAGCCTGGGGTTTGCCGTCTGGACGAATTTCCCCCCATCCCGGTCGATCGGCCTGGGAAATGATCACTGGAGTGGAAGCCGGAGCAGTGGAATTTCTCTGGATTGCCGCAACCAATCCAATGGTCAGTATGCCGGACTTAGAGCGCACCAGGCAGTCCCTCCGGCGATCGCCCTTCACGGTCTATCAGGATGTGTATCATCCCACTGAAACCGCTGCCTACGCCCACCTCCTCCTGCCCGCTGCCCAGTGGAGCGAAAAAACGGGTACCATGACCAACTCAGAGCGAGTGATCACCTACTGCCCTGCCTTCCGCCAACCGCCAGGGGAAGCCAAACCCGACTGGGAAATTTTTGCAGAAGTCGGTCGTCGGTTGGGCCATAGCGACCTGTTTCACTTTGCCGATGTCGCAGCCGTGCGATCGGAATTCGTCCAACTCACCCAGAACCGTCCCTGCGATCAAAGCGGCATCACCCACGCATCCTTACAGGCAAACGGCCCCCTCCAGTGGCCCTGTCCCGCCTCAGAGACTTTTCCCACTCCCTCCACTCCAGACACCCCACACCCCACACCCCACACCCCACACCCCACACCCCACTCCAAACGCCTCTACACCAACCACCATTTCCCCACCCCCGACGGACGGGCCCGGTTTGCGGCTTATCACTCTAAAGGACTGGCGGAACCTCCTGATCCCGACTATCCAATGGTGCTGACGACAGGGCGGCTGTATGGTCACTGGCATACGCAGTCACGAACCGGCAGAATTGACAAGATTCGCCAAATGCACCCGAATCCATTTATCGAAATTCATCCCCGTGATGCAGAACGTTTGGAGGTGCAGGAGGGAGATTGGGTTGAAGTTCGATCGCGGCGAGGGATGGCAAGATTTCCGGCAACGATCACCAAAGGTATTGCCCCTGGAACAGTATTTGTGCCGATGCACTGGGGCGAACTGTGGGCCAGTCAGGCTGAAGCCAACGCGCTGACCCACCCGATCGCCTGCCCCGATTCCCTGCAACCCGAACTGAAAGCTTGCGCCGTTCAACTGACGAAAATTAGCCCTCCGGGACAAATGACCCAATCTCAAGCGATCGATCGGCCGTCTCTGGATGAGCAGCCCGCAATGCAAAGTGTGAGCTAGGGCGAAGTCAGGTTCCATAGCAGTGGTGCACTCCTGCGGGTAGATTGGGTTTTCCGTGTCCTCCTTGACTAGGACGGGGAGGATGTCAAGTAAAAATTGTTCTCTTGAGCAATCCATCTCGCGGCAAATGTTGTGCCCCTACCGTTCCTCCCTTGCCCCATCTGCTCAATCTCGACGCTGCAAGGTACACTGTTGAAGTTGACAGATACAGCGCGTTACGAGAACAGTAGATACAGCACAAGGTTGAAACGGTGAGTATGGCGACGTTTTTATTGGAAGTTGGGACAGAGGAATTACCGGCAAGCTTTGTCAGTAGTGCGCTGGAGCAGTGGAGAACGCGCATTCCTGCCAGCCTGGCTGAAGCCTTTCTTTCCGTCGAAGCGGTTGAGCTATATGGAACGCCACGCCGTTTGGCGGTACTGATTGATGGACTGCCAGACAAACAGCCCGATCGCCAGGAAGAAATTAAGGGCCCTTCAGCCCAGGCTGCCTTCAAAAACGGGAAGCCCACCAAGGCAGCGGAAGGATTTGCCCGATCGCGGGGGGTTAGCCTAGAGGATTTTGAGATCCGCCCCACCGATAAAGGCGAGTTTGTCTTTGTGCAGCAGAACATTCCCGGTCGTCCCGTAACAGAGTTGCTGACGGAACTGGTGCCGCAGTGGATTTTTAGTCTGGAGGGTAAGCGGTTCATGCGCTGGGGCAATGGGGACTTGCGGTTTCCCCGACCGATTCGCTGGTTGGTGACGCTGCTAAATGATGCGGTGTTGCCCATGACGATCGAAAATGGCTCTGAAAAAATTACGAGCAATCGCTATACGCAGGCCCATCGAGTGCTTCATCCTGACCCGATCGCCATTCCCACCGCCTCGGATTATGTAGCTTGCCTGAAACAGGGGAACATTGAAGTTGATCCAGCCCAGCGACGGCAGCAGATTCAGACCCAGGCAGAGGCGATCGCCCAATCAGTTAATGGAGTGGCATCTATTTCTCCCAGCCTGTTAGAGGAAGTTACTGATTTAGTAGAATCGCCCAATGCTGTGATCGGTAAGTTTGACTCGGAATTTTTGGAGCTTCCCCCTGAGGTGATTATCACTGAAATGGAGAGCCATCAGCGGTACTTCCCGGTGTTAAAGGAAGCCAATTCAACGGAACTTTTACCCTATTTCATTACTATCTCCAACGGTGATCCGGCGAAGGCAAAGATTATTGCTGCCGGGAATGAGCGGGTGATTCGAGCGCGGCTGTCTGACGGGAAATATTTCTTTGATGTCGATCGCAAGCAAGGATTAGAAGATTACCTGCCCCGCCTGGAAACCGTCACCTTTCAGGAAGATCTGGGTTCGGTGCGGCAAAAGGCCGATCGCATTGTCAGCATTGCTAACCTGATCGCCGATCAACTCCAGGTGAATGAAGCCGATCGCACTACAATTCAACGGGCTGCTTTACTCTGTAAAGCTGATCTGGTGACGCAGATGGTGGGCGAGTTCCCGGAACTACAAGGGGTGATGGGAGAAAAGTACGCCCGTAGTGCGGGAGAATCTCCTGCGGTGGCCACTGCGATTTTTGAACATTATCTGCCACGCGGGGCCCATGACCAGTTTCCAGAGACTTTAGCCGGTCAGGTCGTGGGACTTGCCGATCGCCTGGATACGCTGGTGGGAATCTTTAGCCTGGGGATGTTGCCCTCTGGGTCTTCCGATCCCTTTGCCCTGCGCCGCGCTGCCAATGCGATCGTCAATATTACCTGGATTGCCAATCTGCCCTTGAATCTGGATGCCCTGTTGCAGCAAGTCGTTGCTGATTTTGTTGCTACCCATCCCAAGGTGAAAAATCCTGACCTGTTGGGACAACTCCAAGCCTTCTTCTTACAGCGGATTCGCACTCTGCTCCAGGAAGACCGGGAAATTGATTACGATCTGGTCAATGCGGTTCTGGGGGCAGAAACCGATGGAGCCTTGAGCGATCGAGAGTATGCAGAACGGGCGTTGCAGGACTTGCTGGATGTCCGCGATCGGGCGATTTTCCTCCAGTCGATTCGGGAAAATCAAACCCTGGATCGGATTTATGAAACAGTGAATCGATCGGCGCGGCTGGCAGCGCAGGGAAATCTGGAGACGGCTCCCTTAGATCCAGGATTGGTGATTGAACCTAATCTGTTTCAAAGTTCCTCAGAGCAAGCCTTCTACGATGCGCTGGTGCAAATCGTGCCTAAAACTCAGGCAGCTCAGGCTGAACGCAACTATCAAAAATTGGTGGATGCGCTGGCTGAGATTGCGCCCGTGGTCAGCGAGTTCTTTGATGGGAAAAATAGTGTTCTGGTCATGGATGAAGATCCAAAGATTCGGAAAAATCGACTCAATCTACTCGGACTGCTGCGAAACCATGCCCGCGTTCTGGCAGATTTTGGGGCGATCGTTAAAAGCTAGATTACACTGGGATACTGTCAGGAATGGACGGGCAAGATGCCCATCCCACAAAAGCTGGAGTTGATTGGTTGGATGGCAAGCTATTTCATAGATGGACGGGCAAGATGCTCATCCCACAAAGGCTGGAGTTGATTGGTTGTTCCTGACTTGGAAGGACAAAGGATATCATCCAAAATCTAAAATCCAAAATCTAAAATCCAAAATCTTTCAGTATGCCGAACGCTTACGTCATTGGTCTAGGAAAATCGGGGATTGCTGCGGCCCAACTCCTCCACCGTCAGGGATGGCAGGTGACAGTAAGCGATCGCGGCAGGTCAGAAGCTCTTCAGCAAATTCAGCAAACTCTTGCGGCAGAAGGGATTCAGGTGAAGCTGGGGCATACCCTGGAACCCAATCCTCAGGAAGTCCAGCGGATTGTTGTCAGTCCGGGCGTACCCTGGGATAGTCCTGCCCTGCGCAGAGCCAGAGAGCTAGGAATTGAAACGATCGGTGAAACCGAGCTAGCCTGGCAAACCCTTCAGCATCTCCCCTGGGTGGGTATCACTGGCACCAACGGTAAAACCACCACCACCGCTCTAATCGCCGCCATTTTCCAAACCGCTGGACTTCAGGCCCCCGCCTGTGGCAACATCGGCCATGCCGTCTGTGACCTCGCCCTCCAAACCCTCCCTCCTTCCTCCATTCCTCCTCAGTCCACTGCTTCGCAGAAGCAAGCTACAGTCCTCTCTCCCCCTCCCCCGACTGGATTATCGCCGAACTCAGCAGCTACCAGATCGAAGCGTCCCCCACGATCGCCCCGAAAATCGCCGTCTGGACAACCTTTACCCCCGATCACCTCAGCCGCCACTACACGCTAGAAAACTACTACAACATCAAGGCATACCTGTTAAAGCAGGCTCAGTATCAGGTGATGAACGGGGATGATCCCTACCTGCGGCAAACCATCGATCGCTGGCCCGATGCCTACTGGACGAGTGTGACGGGTCAAGCCAACTTGCCAGGAAAACCAGAACGGGGAGCATACATCGAAAACGGGTGGGCGGTCTTTCAGGATGAGGCGATCGTTCCAGTCTCAGACTTACGGATGGTGGGGGCCCACAACCAGCAGAATCTATTAATGGCCGTGTTGGTGGCACGACTGGCAAGGATTGAGAAAGCGGCGATCGCGGAAGCTATCCGCACCTTCCCTGGGGTTCCCCATCGACTGGAGCACATCTGCACCTGGAACGGCATTGACTTCATCAACGACAGTAAAGCCACCAATTACGATGCGGCGCAGGTGGGCTTATCTTCTGTAGAGGCTCCTGTAATTTTGATTGCGGGAGGAGATGCCAAAGCGGGGGATGATTCTGCCTGGATTGAAACGATTCACGCCAGGGCAGTGAAGGTATTGCTGATCGGCGATGCTGCTCTGAAGTTTGCCCAACGATTGCAGGAATCGGGTTATACCGATACGGAAATTGTCGAAACGATGGATCGCGCCATCACCAGAGCGGCAGAATGGCAATCCACGCTGAATCCCAAAGTCGTTCTCCTCTCGCCAGCCTGCGCCAGCTTTGATCAATACGCCAACTTCGAGCAGCGGGGTGATCATTTTCGGCAGCTTTGCCAGGAGCTTTTGTCATAGGGTTGGGCTATCCTACCCGCTCCAATACCGACTTATCTCTTTAGTACGAAGAAGAGAGACGGACATTCAAGCTATGGTCAATACACTGATGAGCCGATCGAGACGAATCAGATATTGACCTTTTAGGGTGAATGAAGGCGGAAATTGACACGAACAGGAGATAGCCATAATGCGTTATTTAGTGATTATTGGATTGATGTTTTGCTTTTTACTGACGGGATGCGAATACTTTATCCCTCATACCAGTAAGGCCCTGTCTGACAGCAGCCAATTAGAAGAACTGCGGAAACAAACCAGACAAATTGAAAAGCAAACGGAAGCCTTAGAAGAACTGGCAGACTCCGCTGAAAAGTTAGCTGCCCCTCGTATCCAGGCGCGATAGAAGATCAAACTGCAAGGGCATACGCACCACTTTTGTAAAAGGATGAAGCAAAATTCGATACATCGGGTCGAGTCAACCATAGCATAGGCATTCGGGAGCATCCATTGAGGCAAATAGACTCATTTCCGTCGCACAGGCATCTTGCCTGCCGGTGAACGATTTGTCATGCAAATGCAAAACTGGGATACACCCCAGGCATCTTGCCTGCGTAGACTGGCAGCCGAAAGGACTGACCTACGGTTTTTCTTGACCCTTTATGAATAGCACTAACAAAGAATCTACCTTTCGTGTCATGTAATTTTGCTGAGTAAAGCTCAAAATAGCTCTGAATTGCTAATCATCACGAGTTGTACTGATCATGGCATTGAAACTGAACGTTCCAACCCTGGATAGCCCAAAAGCGGCAGAAGAACTGAAAAAGGTTTTGCTAACCTCTGAACCCGATGCGCAAATTGATGTGAATGCGGAAACGAAAATTGTAACGGTTGAGTCCGAAGCCTCCGAAGAAACCTTTAAGCAATTAATTACAGCTTCAGGTCACAAGATTGGTTAAAACCAGGGCTACAACCGGAGCGATCGCCCATTCTGGAAGCATGGCTGGGTTTCTTACGGATGTCGTCTGGTAGTAAAGTCGGCAGAGGATGGTGTTGATTTGAAACTGGACTCAGAACCAGTCGGTGCTTGTCCTGCGATTGCTCATCTCAAGATCATCTAAGCTCCGTTTAGCCGATCGCAGAATGTTCGCAGATGAATCACAGTCTACATTCATTAGAGCTGAATCTGGACTACCCTGGTCATCCACGAAATCTTGTCTAAACTGTTGTCCCAAACTGAGAAAATAATGGAAATTTTAGTTGTCTACTATTCGATGTATGGTCATACACTGCAATTGGCACAAGCCGTTGCGGAAGGAGCTAGCAAAGTTTCTGGTGTGAATGCTAAACTTTGCCGCGTTCAAGAATTTGAAGTGGTAGATAAAGTTATCGATGAAAATGAAGCCGCTCGTCAGGTGCGAGAGCAGCAAAAGGATATTCCCGTTTGCACATTGGATGATTTGCGATCGGCGGATGGCGTGATTTTTGGTTCTCCCACTCGTTACGGCAATATGACTGCGCAGATGAAGCAGTTGATTGATTCCACTGCCAGTATCTGGTTAAAAGGTGAGATGGAGGGCAAACCTGCGGGCGTTTTTACGTCTACCGCTTCAACCCACGGCGGACAGGAAACGACACTGCTAACCATGATGGTGCCCTTACTTCACCTGGGAATGTTAATTGTGGGAACGCCCTACTCCATCCCTGGGTTGAATCATACTGAAGCGCGCGGCGGTACTCCCTATGGCGCAACCACGATCGCAGGGGGTAAGGGAGAATTGTCGCCCGCACCTGAGGATTTAGACATTGCCCGAGCCCTTGGACAGCGAGTTGCAGAGGTGGCAACCAAAGTTCGTTAATATGCCGCAGTTAGGAATGCGAACTGAATAATTTGGAATTCTTGTGGGGTGAGCATCTTGCCCGCCCTGTCAGCAAAGAAGAACGCTGTACAGATGATTCAATTCATGATCCTTAATATGTCGCAGTTAGTACGTTGCAGCGAATTTGCTTTGTAGGTAAGCATCATAGCGAATTGGTGAGTAGCGGGGTCGATCCGCAGCACAGCACGTTTCCAAACAGGTGATCATGACCTCCGGATTGGGATCACAGAATAGGGCCGCTGAATAGCGCGATCGTTCTCTGGTGACTCCCACGGGGTTGACGACTCGATGGGCAGTGGAACGTAGCTGATCATTCGTCCATCGCTGCATCGCATCCCCAATGTTGACCAGTACCGTCTGGGGAATGGTTGGAGCCGCGATCCATTCTTTTCCTGTCCAGATTTCCAACCCACCCACGTCATCTTGAAAGAGCAGGGTAATGCTGCCGTAATCTGTGTGTTCCCCCGCCCGAATTTGCTGTGCCGCGATCGATTCATCCAAGGGCGGATAGTGTAGCAGTCGCAAAAACAAATTTTGCCCATGCTGATTGGTAAAGAAGAATTCTGGTAGATCAAAGGCTAATGCAAAAGCTTTTAGGACTGCAAAGGCTAACTGCGTTGTGTCTCGATAAAAGCTAGAAACGACCTGCTGAAACTCCGATTGCCCTGGCAGCCAGGTTGATTGCAGTCCCACATTGAGTGCTTCTTTCCAATCGCCCGGACGCTCCGGGTTCAGCCGCTCTCCTGCCACGGGAACATACCCGCAATTGGTTTCCGGCGATCGCATCAGTTGCGCTTTTACAGACTCCGGCAAACTGAAAAAGCCCTGCATTTGCTCAAACAGTTGTTCCATCTGAGCGGACGGTAAATTATGTTGCAAGTAGACAAAGCCAGACTGCTGACAGGCCTGGTAGAGCTGCTTTGCCACCGTAGTTTGAACCGCTCGATCGCCCTGAAGGAATGGGCGAAAGTCAATGACTGGAATGGTTTCTGGAATGGGTTGGCGATCGGTTTGATTCATTTGAAACGTTTTGCAATCACTAAAGCAGGACGATATCCCGGTTCAAAACCGACTGGATTGGGGAGGTTCGCCCACCAGATTTCTCCCCGGTACACTACCCATCCTCAAGTTATACCCTGGTTATATTCAGATTATATTCAGACAACAAGCGCAACTAACCTCAGGGCAGGGCGATCGGATATACAGAGGTGTGGGTTCATCTCTGGGGAGGGGCAGGGGTGGGTTAATTTTTACCCGTTCCATAAAATGGGATGCTTCTCAACAAACGGTATCCCATTTAACATTTCACCTTGTACCCTTACCATCACAATGTATACCGTATGCAGCAAAGATTGGTCATCATCTCATGACTCAAATTGTTGCAATTTCATCCGTTTGTAATACTAATTTGAAAGGATAAGGACGAACGGTGTGCTGGCAGATGAAGCTGTGACCCAGGAAATAGAACGACAGGCATCATTGACCATTGACGGTAAGCAAACCCGCTTGCAGGAAGTTTCCCCCACCTTAACGCTGCTGGAGTACCTGCGGCTGAAGGGATATGTGGGCACGAAGGAGGGCTGCGCGGATGGAGACTGCGGTGCGTGTACCGTTGCGCTGGTGGGGAAGAACCCCAATGGTCAGCCCCATTATCAGGCGGTAAATAGCTGTTTGATTCCCCTGGGAGCGGTGGTAGGACGAGAAATCATTACCGTGGAAGGCGTGGCGAACGGTTCTTTGCATCCAGTACAGGCGGCTATGGTAGAAACCGGCGGTTCCCAGTGCGGCTACTGTACACCGGGTTTCATTATGAGTTTGTTTGCAGCCTACTACGATCGCAAAGTAGATGATGCTTGCGTGGAGGGCAATCTCTGTCGCTGTACGGGATACCTGCCGATTCGTAGAGCCGCTCAACAGGTTGCTCAGGAATTACCCGGTGAGGATCACTTCAGTCAGCAATTGGCGCAAAGTACACCTGACCTGGCTCCCCTGTCCTATCAGGGTAATCAGCAGCAGTTCCATCGTCCTACGAGTCTCCCACAGGTGTTGGAGTTGTTTCAGCAGTATCCTGATGCAGAACTGATCGCAGGTGGTACGGATTTGGGGCTGGAATTCAGTCACCACCGCAAGCACATTTCAGTTTTAATCTCCCTGGAAGCCGTCACAGAGTTGCAGCAACTTCAGCAAATGCCAGAATGGGTGGAAATTGGGGCAGCCGTTCCCCTTAGCCATATTGAGGAGACACTGCGCGGTACATTCCCTGCCCTTGATGAAATGCTGTACTGGTTCGCAGCCCGTCAGGTTCGTAACCGAGCCACGATCGGCGGCAACATTGGCACAGCTTCCCCGATCGGCGATTTGCCCCCCGTTTTGCTGGCTCTGGATGCAGAAGTGCGGTTGGCTAGTGCGAATGGGGAGCGGGTTCTGCCCCTGGCAAACTTTTTCAAGGGCTATCGCCAAACGGAACGGCAGCCGAATGAGGTGATTGTCTCCGTCAAAATTCCTAAAACCTGGACTCCGGGATCGGCTGTGCGATTGAGTCAGTCTTATAAAGTCGGTAAGCGCGGCACGGATGACATCAGCATTGTGGCAGCTACTTTTACGATTGACCTGGACGATCGGCAGCACATCCTCCATGCTCGGCTTGCCTATGGTGGAGTGGCCGCGACCCCAGCGAGGGCGATCGCAGTTGAAGAAATGCTTGTGGGCAAACCCTGGAATCTGGCAACGGTACAGCAGGTCAAGCCGATCCTGCGCACTACTTTTACGCCGCTAACGGATTTGCGGGGCAGTGCGGAATATCGCCAGTTGTTGGTCGCTAATTTGTTTGAAAAGTTTTTTGTGGAAATGGCAGATGCGATGTCCGATCTAGCAGAGGTGAGTCAATGAGTACCGGAAAACCCAACAGTCATGAAAGTGCGATCGGTCATGTTACGGGCAAAGCGATTTACACCGACGACCAGCGGCAGCCCTCAGGTATGCTGTCCCTCTATCCCGTCGTTTCTCCCCACACCAGAGCCAGGATTAAATCGATCGATGTGTCCCCAGCCTACGAGGTAGAGGGATTGGTGACGGTTCTCACCGCAGAGGATGTCCCTGGCGAAAATAACACGGGCGTGATTATCCAGGATGAAATTCTGTTTCCCACAGAGGAAGTCAGCTATTGGGGGCAGGCGATCGTCTGGACGGTGGGCGAAACGGAGGAAGTCGCCCGGATTGCAGCAGAAAAGGTGGTGGTTGAGTACGAACCCCTGGAGCCGATTCTGTCGATTAAAGCGGCCATCCAGGCGGGTAGTTTGCAGGGGGGTGCCCAAACCGTTCGTCGAGGCGAGCCGGAGACTGCCCTGGCGCGATCGGAGCATCGGCTGGAGGGTGAGGTGGAAATGAACGGGCAAGATCACTTCTACCTGGAAACCCACGCCAGTTGGGTGATTCCCGATATGGAGGGCAATTATCAAATCTATGCTTCAACCCAGCATCCCTCGGAAACTCAGGGGGTTGTGGCTGGCATTTTAGGCATTCCCAAAAATCGAGTCGTCGTCACCTGCCTGCGAATGGGGGGTGGGTTCGGCGGCAAGGAAACCCAGGCAAATCCCTATGCAGGAGTAGCAGCGGTAGCGGCTTACAAAACCGGATCTCCAGTGCGGGTCAAGCTGAAGCGATGGCATGATATGACCCTATCCGGCAAGCGGCATGGGTTCTTGGGGCAATACAAAGTCGGCTTTAGGTCTACTGGAGAGATGACTGCCCTGGAGGTCGATCTCTATTCC
Organism: Egbenema bharatensis FJBBOT/2019; assembly: GCF_048077055.1. Lineage (NCBI taxonomy): Bacteria > Bacillati > Cyanobacteriota > Cyanophyceae > Oculatellales > Oculatellaceae > Egbenema > Egbenema bharatensis. The sequence continues at coordinate 4,008,669 of NZ_CP182236.1, forward strand.
GATGGCGGCTGGAGTTTGGATTTGTCGCCTCCGGTTCTATCGCGGGCGTTACTGCACATTGATAATGCTTACTACATTCCTGATTTAGAGGTGCGCGGTCATATTGCTCGTACCCACAAGGTCTCCAATACAGCATTCCGGGGCTTTGGTGGCCCCAGGGCATGGTAGTGATTGAGGATATTATCGATCGCATTGCCCGCACGCTGAATCTACCACCGGAAACCGTCCGCGAGCGCAACTTTTATCACGGTGAAGGGGAAACGAATACCACCCATTACGGCCAGGAAATTTTCGACAATCGGACGCTGCAAGTTTGGAATCAAGTCAAAGCCAATGCCAACTTTGCGGAACGAAAAATGACCGTCGAACAGTTCAATCAATCCCATCCCTACCAGAAGCGGGGACTGGCCATTACGCCCGTTAAATTCGGCATTTCGTTTAACAAAGTGCAATACAATCAGGCCGGCGCACTGATTCTAATTTACCTGGATGGCAGCATTCAACTGAATCATGGCGGAACTGAGATGGGGCAGGGGTTACACACCAAAATGCTGCAAGTGGCGGCCCGTTCCCTGGGCGTGAGTCTCGATCGCTTTCGGATGATGCCCACCAGCACCGATAAAGTGCCCAACACTTCGGCAACGGCGGCTTCTAGCGGATCAGACTTGAACGGACAAGCGGTGAAAAACGCCTGCGAAATTTTGAAGGCCCGATTAGCTCCCCTGGCGGCCCAACTGCTGAACCTGGATGCCCCTGAAGCATTAGTGTTTGAAGACGACTGGATTTACTGCAAAACCTATCCCCGCGATCGCATTTCCTTCACAGAAGTCGTAGAACATGCCTATTCCGCTCGTGTCAGTCTCTCTGCTACAGGGTATTACCGCACGCCAAACCTGAGTTGGGATGGCAAAGCCGGGAAGGGCAGACCGTTCTATTATTTTGCCTATGGAGCGGCGGTGAGTGAAGTGGAAGTGGACGGCTTTACGGGAGCCTTCAAACTGCGGCAGGTGGATATTGTCCATGATGTGGGGGAATCCCTCAACCCTCTGGTCGATCGCGGTCAAATTGAAGGGGGGTTTGTCCAGGGGATGGGCTGGCTGACGATGGAGGAGCTAGTCTGGGATGAACAGGGTCAACTCCGCACCGCTGCCCCCAGTACCTATAAGATTCCCACCATCAGCGAAGTGCCGGAACAGTTCAATATTCACCTGCTGGAACGGGCTGCCCAGGATGGGGTGATCTATGGCAGTAAAGCGGTGGGGGAACCGCCCCTGATGCTGGCCATTTCCGTGCGGGAAGCCATCCGCGATGCGATCGCCGCCTTTGGTGCCGCTTCCCATATTCCCCTGCCTTCCCCTGCCACTCCAGAAGCCGTCCTCTGGGCGATCGAACGAGTGCGGCAGCAGGCTGATCCGGAGTCTGCCCCCAGCCCAGCCCAGCCCATCGAGTCCAACAACGGAGACATTCCCCACATCGAGCCAGTGGCAGCCCCCCAGGCAGAAGAAGCTAGGGCGTAACGTTGGGCAGCAAGCGATAGGTATTGGAATCCTGAACGTATCTGCGTCCTGGAATTTCATCCGCCAACTGACCGCGCAACACCTGCCGCAGGTCGATCGCCACCCGCTCTACGTTGAGATGGTAGCTGTGGGAAGTCGGATCATTGCGGCGAGACACCACATCCGTACAGTCGATCGGAAATACATGGCGCGGAAGCTGGAGCGGTTGCAGCGGTCCATCCGTTCCCAGGCGGGCGGGATTGCCTTTGATCCGATCGCTGGCCCACAAAGCCAGATCATTACGATTGAAGTAAATGCTGGTATGACGGGTGATCCGGGGCAATAACCGCAGTTTGTGATCATAATCAAAGGCATCATCATCTTCATCCGACGCAATCAGCAAAATCTGATCAAAGATTCGCGGCAGTCGGTTCGGAACAAATAGACGAACTTCCTGTAAAGCATTGCGTAACACGTAGGTTCCCATGCTGTGGGTGAGCAAATGCAGGCGTTGAAGACAGGCTTCACCCCGACAGGAATCGATAAAGTCTGCCACCTTCAAAAATCCCCTGGCAAAAGCAGCCCCCGATGCAGCAGCATCCAGGCGATCGTTTCGATAGGCCACTACATCCTGCGCTCTGGGATTGGTGAGCAGGAGAGAGCCATCCGACGGCCAGGAAAACACGCACATATTCAGCCGCAACGGTTCAGGATTGAGGACATCAGGTTGGGTGAGAATTTGATGGATCTGGGCAGCCTGACGCAGGGCACTGTGAAAGGGCGTATTGAAACCATGAATAAAAATCAGGGTATCTTCTGCCTGCTGCTGCATCTCCTGCCGAACTTCTTCAAAAATGATTTCGCTACCGAGCAGGGGCGGATCTTGAAACAGGTTTTCTGGGGCAACGGTAATTTGGGGGGGAGTGTTGGCGTTGGGGGAAACCTCTGCCTTACCAAAGCGCAGATTCGCTAATCCATCGGCACTGAAGCTACTACCAAAATCCGTAGGAGCCTCAGGGGGTAAAGGATTGCGGTTTGTAGCAAAGTAAATCGTAGTCATGGTTTGTTACCGATAAAAGTCTAATAATGCGGGTTTCGCTGAGTGCTCCCTATGTACAAACAAGGGTCAAAAAGTAACTCTCGATACAAAAAATTCATACAACTCTAACTTTGTTCCCGCTCTTGTGTAAAGAGCTTGTGTAGTCCTGTACAAGTCAGTAAATATCCCATACTGTAATAGCAGATACCGAAATTGCTTTTGTTGCCTGAGTTAAATTTCTAAATCTTGTGGGGTAGATACTCGAACTGCATCCATCAGGTTTAGAAGGGGTATCGATAATCAAACGTCCAATTGTTAAGTGGTGCAGTATCGTTTGACGCAGCTTTGGTTTGGTTGGGATATGCTCTACGGATTTGAGTCTCTCCATTCGACATAGAAGCACTTGGCTCCTTTCTATACAATTTATTTCTGATTTTTGAATGGCATGAAGTAGTAACCCGAAAGCAACATTGGGTTGAACTGATTCCCATTTAAGAATTACAAGGGTGTAGGGCCAGAACACTAGTAATCGCGCTAGTGGATGATTGGGTTGAACCAGAATATTGCGATCGTCAGTTTCATCTTTTTAAAAAATTTCATCAAAATACCGATCTTTTGATGGGTTAGTTTGATGTGCAAATTTTTCACCGGCTGTTTCAACTTATCCAGTGGTTCAAAGATTCAATTTGTTCCAGACATTTAGTGACTTGTAATCCGGTTAATTAAGATATTTGGCACTTTAACTATGATGTATCCAACAGACTTTAAAGGACGTAAAGTCCTCATTACTGGCGGTTTGGGCTTCATTGGCAGTAACTTAGCAAAGCGGCTGATTCAATTGGGTGCAAAAGTTTTAGTGGTTGATAGCCTCATCCCAGAGTATGGCGGAAATCTTATTAATATTGCTGATGTTCAGGATCAGTTAACCGTTAACATTTCCGACGTTCGAGATGAACATAGTTTGATGTATCTGGTTCGCGATCAGGATTTCTTGTTTAATCTGGCTGGACAAACGAGCCATCTGGATTCCATGCACGATCCTTATATCGATTTAGAAATTAACTGCCGCGCTCAATTATCAATTTTGGAAGCTTGCCGCAAATATAATCCCGATGTTCAGATTGTGTTTACCAGCACACGACAACTTTACGGTAAGCCCGATTATCTGCCCGTAGATGAAAAGCATTTACTGCGGCCCGTCGATGTGAATGGAATTAATAAAATGGCGGGAGAATGGTATCACATTCTCTATAACAATGTGTATAACATTCGATCGACGGCCCTACGCCTGACCAATACCTATGGGCCAGGAATGCGCATTAAGGACGCACGGCAAACCTTTTTAGGAATATGGATTCGTTTGTTGCTGGAAGGCAAACCCTTTGAAGTCTGGGGGGGCGAGCAACTTCGGGATTATACCTATATCGATGATGTTGTGAATGCCATTTTGCTTTCAGCTACTTCTGATGCAGCCGTTGGACAAATCTTTAACCTGGGGGGTGATTGCATTATTAGCCTCAAAGACACCGCAGAACTGATGGTCAAAGCGAACGGTGGCGGTGAATATATCATTCGAGAGTTTCCCCCTGAACGGAAACGTATTGATATTGGAGATTACTACAGTGATTACAGCTATATCTCTAATGTTTTGGAATGGCAGCCGCGAGTTTCTTTAGAAGATGGACTGCGGAAAACGATCGAATTTTACAAGCAAAATCTGGAGAACTATTTATGATCGCCACCCCTAAGAAAGCAATTTTACAAACGAATCCTAAAGCCAGCTATTTAGCCTATAAGTCCGAAATTGATGCTGCCATTCAGCGGGTTTTGGATAGTGGTTTCTATATTCTGGGCGAAGAAGTTGCCGCCTTTGAGCAGGAATTTGCAGACTTTATTGGCGTTCCCTACGGGGTCAGCGTTGCTAACGGTACCGATGCCTTAGAAATTGCTTTGCGGGCCTGCAATGTTGGTGCAGGAGATGTGGTTTTAACGGTCTCCCATACGGCAGTGGCAACCGTAGCGGCGATCGAACTGGTGGGTGCAAAACCCATCTGCATCGACATTGATCCGGTGACGTTCACGATCGATATTGACCATCTGGAAGCGGAAATTCAATATCTGCAACAGTCCTCAGAGTTGGGAACGCTGAAGGCAATCATTCCCGTGCATTTGTATGGTTATCCCGCCAATATGCCCGCCATTATGGAACTAGCACAACGGTATGGGCTGTATGTGATTGAGGATTGTGCTCAGGCGCATGGTGCAATGCTCGATCATCGCAAAATTGGCACCTGGGGAGATATTGCTGCCTTCAGTCTCTACCCCACTAAAAATTTAGGGGCGATCGGCGATGCTGGGATTGTGGTAACGCAACGGGAAGACCTGGCTGATCGGCTCAAGAGCTTGCGCCAATACGGCTGGCGGGAACGGTATATTAGCGATATTCCAGGGATGAATTCTCGCTTAGATGTGCTCCAGGCTGCGATTTTGCGCGTGAAGCTGAAGTATCTCAATCGGGATAATCAAAGCCGTCAAACTATCGCCCAAACCTATACCACCCAGTTGGCCCACTTACCCGTGCAGTTACCCCAGGTCGCTGAGAATGTCAGTCATGTCTACCATCAGTATGTGATTCAAGTGGAACAGCGGGATAACCTGTTTAATTTCCTGAAACAGCAGGGAGTTGGCGTTGCCATTCACTACCCACTACCCGTTCATCTCCAGCGAGCATATCAGGGTAGAGTCTCACCCCACACAGGAGATCTGAAAACCACTGAACAGCTTTGCCAGAAAATTCTCAGTCTGCCGATGCATCCGTTCTTAACTACTGAGGAAGTTCAAACGACGATCGCTGAACTCTCCAAATGGTTTAAGGATTGAAGACACTGAAGTAAGGTGGGTGGGCAATGCCCACCCTGCGAAAAACCAAGGATCTGAACCATTGACGTTTCGCCCCCCGAACCAGGCTTGCATCTTTTGCTGAAACTGATGAGGAAACAAAATCATGAGAATATTGATTGCGGCTGAGAATGCCTCCTTGCAAATGAGTGGAGAAGCAGCACTCGCACTCTATTACTTCGATCGACTACGCGAACGGCATCTTGATGTCTGGATGGTTTGCCATAATCGGGTGCGCGATGAACTGCGGCAACGGTACGATGATGAAACCTTCAACCGGATCTACTTTGTCAAAGATACGTCACTCCAGTCGAAGTTGTGTGTTTGGACAAACGAAGGTCCGCTCAAAAACTATGAGCGGATTGTGGGTCAGATCGTTCGGTTGATCACCCAAATCAACACGCGCCCGATCGTCCAACGATTGGTGAAAACCCTAAACATCGATCTGGTGTTTGATCCATCGATTATTTCCCCCAAATCATTGAGCTGTTTGTATGATCTGGACGTTCCAGTCGTGATTGGCCCCATGTGCGGCGGGATTGAATTTCCCCCCAATTTTCGCTACCTGGAACCATTCTCCAAGCGGTTTTCCACCCAACTGGGCCGCTGGTTCTCCCAAATTACGCACCGAATGTTCCCCGGTAAGCTAAAGGCCGCAGCCCTGCTGGTTGCCAACGATCGCACAGCCAGAGCACTGCCCAAAGGATATCAAGGTAAGGTGCATACGGTCGTGGAAAGTGGCGTTGATCTGACCCTATGGCAACCCATCGCGCGCCCCCCAGTTTCCGCCGATCGCCCGGTACGCTTTGTTTACATGGCACGGTTTGTGGAGCAAAAAGGAATTCCGTTTTTAATTCGAGCCTTCAAAACAGTTGCAGAACAAACTGATGCCGTTTTGGAGTTAATCGGCAGCGGAGAACTCTATGACGAAATCAAAGCGCAGGTGGCTGAATTCAACATTCAGGATCAGGTGAATTTCTATGGCTGGATGCAGTTGAAGGATGCGGCGGCTCTAATTCGGGAATGTGATGTTTATCTGGTTCCCGCGATCGGTGACTGTGGTGGTTGTGCCATGCTAGAGGCAATGGCGATGGGGCTGCCTGTGATTGCCGCTAACTGGGCCGGCCGGGAGATTATGCTGACGACACCTGTGGCATTCGTGTGGATGTCACCTCAGCAGATGAATTTGTGAAAGGACTATCAGAGGCGATGTTGCGGTTGGTTCAGTCCCCTGAGTTACGGCAACAGCTTGGAGAAGGCAGTCAGCAGCGAGTCAGAAGCAACTACTTTGACTGGGATAGCAAGGTCGATCGCACCGTGGAAATTTTCCGCGAAGTGTTGGGACTGCCTGCCACCACCGACGAGTCCCAGGTGCAACTCCCAGAAAAGCAACCTGAGTTAAGTGGCATGAACCCGTAGGATTCAAGCATTTATGGCGTTAATCGGTCGCGCAGGCAAGATGCCTGCGCTGACTCAACCTGGTTCAACCCTCCTTGTGCTCATTAAACACAAGCTGCAAAGAAGGAGCCAGTTCTTCATTCAGCCGACCCGATCGCACAAATTCAGCATAGGTATTTGCCTCGATCGCCATCAATTCCGATCGCAGTTGTTCCGCCGTGAATTCTCGCAGATTGGGATGTTCATTCATCAAAGTATCCAGTTCGGATTCTAAATTTTGTAATTCTCCTTTCACCAACACCTTCTGAAGATTGTAAAAATCAGCTTCTACTTCAGGTCGTTCTTTCATCTGAGTTAAGTGTTGTAAGACCCGTTCCAGGGCAGCGCGGCGGGCCACCAGTTCAGAATACTCCTGACGCACTGGCTGATCACCCAAGAGCTTGAGGGTTTTCAGTAAGGGCTGAATCGTCAATCCCTGTACCAGCAACGTGAACAACACTACACCAAAAACAGTGGCAATCAACTCATCCCGGCCTGCCAATGCTGCGGGAACGCTTAACGCCAGAGCGATCGACACGGAACCTCGCAAGCCGCCCCACCAGAGGATCGTTTGATCGGAAATGGGAATCTCGGATTGCACGGTTCGGTTGGCAAAGAAAGTTAACCCATAGATGGCAATGGCGCGGGTCAAGATCATCAACCCAATCGTAATGGCGATCGTCGGCAGGTTTTCCAGCAGCGATCGAAACAGGATTTGGTCGCCGATTAGCAAAAACATGATGGAATTGACGAAAAAGGCAATAAATTCCCAGAATTCTGTGACGATAATCCGGGTGCGTGGATTCATGCCAATCCGGGAGCCAAAATTGCCGAGCACCAATCCCGTCACAACCACCCCAATCACCCCAGAGCCACCCAACTGCTCCGTAATAATGTAGCAACCGTAGGCAGACACCAGGGTCAGGGATTGTTCCACCAGGGGCAGATCAAATCGCTGGGTCAGATAAGAAATGCCGAATCCAATCAGCAGTCCCATGCCCAGTCCCAACCCCACTACAACAAAAAACTCCACCAGAATCGGGCTAAGTCCTAACTGCGACTCTCCCAGCGATAGTCCAACGAGAAAGCTAAAGACCACGACCGCCATGCCATCGTTGAACAGGCTTTCCCCCTCCATCAACACCGACAATCGTTTGGCGACCCCCAGTTCCCGAAACAGGGCTGTGACCGATACTGGATCAGTGGCTGCCAGACTGGCCCCAATTAAAGCGGCGATCGCAATTGGTACGCCTGCCAGTTGATTCAGTCCCAGCGTAATGCCTACGGTGGATATGACAACCCCAAAAACGGCAAACAGGATAATGGGCACTAAATCCCGTTTCAGGTTTGACCATTTTAAATTCCATGCAGCTTCAAATAAGAGTGGTGGTAGAAAAATAAATAGAATTAAGCCTGGTGAGAGGTTAATGAGTCGGACATCCGCTATGGCCAATGCCAACCCGACGATTACCAGCAACAGTGTATAGGGAATTCGTCTAAACCAACTGACGATTTGCGGTAGGGTCGCAACGCTTAGAGAAACGGACAAGACTAGAAGAAATCGCTCCAGGTTTTGCTCGATCGCCACCTCAGCCATTGATGTCTCAATTGCCATCCAGCTCCCTCAACTCAACTTTTTCAATGGTCTATCGCAGAGATCATAGTCCAAATTTTGTTCCCAGGTTATGGTTTTTGTCACCCAAATCAATGAGCGGAAGCTGAATTCCATCCAACTTCCGCATCCTGTCTTTATAAAATTAACGGTTTTTACAGACTCAGAGTCCATCCACGCGCTTTACTTTACTGCCGCCTATCTGCTGCGTGAATCTGGATCAAGCTCATACCGCTTTTGATCGCGTCGCTCTAGCTTGTCCTTCATGGCGATGGGTTCTCGATCGCGCATCTCTACCCCGATCGCATCTGCCATATCATCCACCAGGTTATTTGAAGGAGTGGTGCTGCCTTCAACTTCTTCGCCAATGGGCTGATAGCCTGAGGGCATCCCCTGCCCATCGGGGGACACATCTTCCTGGGAAAGGCTGGTTTCTACAACGGGATCTTTGGCTAGGGCGGCATCTGGATTTTGGGCCGTCTGCTCGTGGGTCTTGTTCTGCATGAATTCAACTCCTATACGCGCTTGGCTATTAATATCGTTGTGTTCGCATTAATCTGCTATTCGCTATTCATCATCGGTGCAAGACAGTAACAGGCGAGGCATGAGCAGATCAGCATCTTGGCTCATATCAGTTGATGTACCAGGCATTGACCAATCCATCGTTAAGGCGATCGATAAAATCACTCCAGCCGCATCGGCTGAGGGAGACGGCATTGGAACAGGCTTCATTGGGTGCAATTCTTGGGATCGAGGCACCGCCTGGGTTTGCTGGGTTGCTTGCATGGTCATTCGTACCTCCCTGTCTCGTCTAAGCTCGTTACTATGCACCATTAAATATGTCAGTGATCAGAGAAATATGAATCGATCGAAAGGGATAAATGGATCTCATCAATCAGCATAACTTTGATTGACTTCTCCCCCGGTTCCTGGAGGGGCAAGATAGAATCCTACTTAGGGGGGAACTCATCTTCTAAACTTGAGGTCTATGTTGAACGAGTTTTACAAAGGTTAACTGAATTAGGACTCTAAACGTCAGATGGTTAGACTGCGATACCCCAGACTCACCGACAGGCAAGGCATCCGGCCCGCCCGCCCGCCCGCTTCACCCTGGACGTGGCCCTGGCGATCGAGTAGCGGTTTTCGACGGCTCCGGGTAGTTCTCCTGGGGCTGCTCCTGGTCGGTACCCTGGTTCTGGCTGTATCCCCGGCCTGGAGTCAGGTACCATCTGAATTACTACCTGGCGTACCGAACGCTACCACCGAACCGGAAACCACCGAACTAGAAACCACCGAACCGGGCACTACCGAACTGGAAACCACAGAGCCAGTCACGCTTGCGGAACGGTTGGAACTACCGGAAATCAATGGTTTTCTAACGCCAGTCGGGCGATTTATCAACTCAGCCCCCGTGCGCTTAGACGGACGGACCCTGTTTCGAGTTGCTCCGACAGAAAACCTTACCGCTTCCCTGAGGGCTGCGGAAATCCAGCAACGCCTCACCAACGCAGCTCAAGAAGCGGATGATCCCAGCACACTACGAGTCTATTGGGAAGCTGATGAGCAGGGAAATCTGCCGATCGTCTATATTGATACGGGCAACGAACGGTTTTTCGTGTTCACGGTTACGGAGTTAGATGCGCGGCTGGCGGGAGCCTCCGATCCTGTAGTTGGGGCAGATGAATTACGGCGGGTCATCCGTGAAGGCATTCTGACCTACGATGAGGAACGGCAACCCGGTTTTCTGTGGCAGCAGGCTCAGATCGCTGGATTCACCCTATTCATCATTCTGCTTCTAAGCTGGAGTTTAGCCCGGCTCCAGTCCTGGTTAACCCGTCGCAAAGCTCAGATCAAACAGCAGATCGCTAATGCACCGTCGGATGAAACCCAGGCTCGGGTCACTTCCCCTGATGCGGATCCGCCCTCAGCTCAAACCGTATATGCCCTGAGGCAAAAAATTGTCGATCGGCAAAAGTTGGGCATTATTTCTCTGCAACGCTGGCTTTGCTGGATTGGTCAATGGGTGGTTTGGATTGGCGGGGTTTATATCCTACTGGGGCTATTTCCCTACACGCGCGGTTTGCAACCCCTGATCATGAGTGCGATCGAAGTGCCTCTCACGATCGTCATCATTATTTCCGTTACCTACGGATTGCTGCGGTTGAGTGGCATGGCCATTGATCGATCGGTTTTGATCCTTCAGGAACGAGCCGTGATTCCTTCGGCCGCTCCCAGCGTTTAGCCCTGCGCTTCTCCACTTTTTCCCAGGTGATTAAAGGAATCGCTGGATCGGTGATTGTAGCGATCGGTGCCCTCACAGCATTGTCAGTCCTGGGATTGGATCTGGCTCCACTCCTGGCCGGGGCAGGGATTGTCGGTTTGGCGATTACCCTGGCCTCCCAGGGGGTACTGGGGGATATTATCAATGGTTTTTTGATTTTGCTGGAAGATCAGTACGGCGTGGGGGATGTAATTATTGTGGGTGAAGTCGCGGGATTTGTGGAATCCATGAACCTGCGCATTACCCAACTGCGAAACGAAGAAGGACGACTGATTACCATCCCAAATCGTGAAATTACGATTGTCCAGAACCTATCGAAGGAATGGTCGCGGGTTGATATTATGATTCCGATTTCCCATACTTCTGACCTGGATCAAGCCCTGAGTTTGGTCAAACAAACTGCCGATGATATGCGAAGTGAACCGAGTTGGAGAGACTTCATTCTGGAACCGCCTTCCCTGCTGGGTGTGGATCAGCTTGATCACGTTGGAGCAACGGTGCGGATCTGGATTAAGACCTTGCCGCTGAAGCAGTGGGAGGTGGCGCGGGAATATCGTCGTCGCTTAAAATTCGCCTTTGATAAAGCTGGCATTAACATTGGCGTGCCCCAGCAATCTCTACAAGTTCAGTCGGCTCTGCCGATCGTCAATATGTCTAGGAATAATGCTACGTCCCGACACAGTTTTAGAGATGAAACGGACGGCAGCTCGAATGATAAAATCCCCCATCAAAAACCTTAAATCGTTTAAATTTCTCCCCCAATCCTCATGGCTTACCAACCGATCGAAAACTACGGCATTATTGGCAATATGTACACGACCGCGCTGGTCGGACTGGATGGCTCGATCGATTGGTTTTGCTTTCCCACCCACGATTCCCCCAGCGTCTTTGCGGCAATTTTAGATGAGCAAAAGGGCGGGCGGTTTAAGATCAGTCCTCTGGTGAATGGTGGCGATCCGAATCGGCTGTCCTGCAAGCAGTTGTACTGGCCCGGCACCAATGTGTTAATCACCCGCTTCCTGATGCCAGAGGGCATTGGCGAAATTATTGACTTTATGCCGGTGGGGATTTCAACTGAAAATCCGACCTATCACGGCTTAATTCGTCAGGTGAAGGTGGAGCGGGGCAGCATGACCTTTAGCGTCGAATGTCAACCTGCATTTAACTATGCCAGGGACGACCATGAAATTAGCGTAACGGAGACAGGAGCCTGTTTCCATGCCCCATCGATCAGTCTGGGACTGGTGACGAATGTACCGCTTCAGCAGCAGGATAATGGTGTCTTTACCAAGGTGACGCTAGAGGAAGGGCAGACGGCCACGTTTGTTCTGCGAGAATTGGAGGCGGGAACCTGCGGATTACCGTTGGGACATCTGGAAACAACGGGATTATTCCGCCATACGATCGACTACTGGCATCGCTGGCTGTCGCAGTGTACCTACAAGGGCCGCTGGCGGGAAATGGTGGAGCGATCGGCTCTGGTGTTGAAACTCTTGACCTACGAGCCTACGGGGGCGATCGTGGCGGCTCCGACCTGCGCCCTGCCGGAAAACCTGGGAGGAGAGCGCAATTGGGACTACCGCTATACCTGGGTGCGGGATGCAGCATTTACCCTCTATGCTCTGCTGCGGATTGGTTTCACCAGTGAGGCGGCCCGGTTTATGCACTGGATTGAGTCGCGTTGCCATGAGTGCAGTACGGGTTCCTGTGGGGCGAGTGGGCCGTTGCAGATTGTCTATGGGATTGATGGTCGAGATTTGCTGACAGAAACGACGCTGAATCATCTGGAAGGCTACAAGCAGTCCAGTCCGGTGCGAATTGGCAATGCGGCCTACGATCAGCTTCAGCTGGATATCTATGGGGAGTTGATGGATGCGGTCTATCTCTATAACAAGTACGGAGTGGCGATTTCCTACGATTTTTGGATTTATTTGCGGCAAATTCTCAACTGGCTTTGCGACAACTGGCAGCGACCGGATCAAAGTATCTGGGAGGTTCGCAGTCAAGCCCAACACTACGTTTACTCGAAGCTGATGTGCTGGGTGGCCTTCGATCGCGGGATTCGTTTAGCCGACAAGCGATCGTTTCCTGCCGATCGGGCCAAATGGATTGCGGCGCGGGATCAAATCTATGAAGAAATTATGGAAAAGGGCTGGGATGCTGAGAAAAACGCCTTTGTTCAGTCCTACTCCAGTACGGCCCTGGATGCGGGAACGCTGTTGATGCCACTGGTCTTTTTTGTTTCCCCCAACGATCCACGGATGCTGAAAACCCTGGATGCCATCTATCGATCGCCGAAGGATGGTGGGTTGGTTTCGGGCGGATTGGTCTATCGCTATGATGTGAACGAGTCGGCGGATGGTTTGGAAGGGGATGAGGGCACGTTCAGTATGTGTTCGTTCTGGCTGGTGGAAGCGATCACCCGCGCTGGGTACGATGATCCGGCCCGGTTGGAGGAGGCGAGGCTGTTGTTTGAAAAAATGTTGGGCTATGCCAATCACGTCGGACTGTATGCCGAAGAAACGGGACTCAGCGGTGAAGCCCTCGGCAATTTCCCACAGGCATTTACCCACATTGCCTTAATCAGTGCGGCCTGGAATTTGGATAAAGCTCTGAACCAAAAGCATCGCGTCTGAGAAAACACCCCACGCTAAACCATCACCCAGTCATCCGTAGTTGACTGACCAATCTTTTTGGTAGGTTGGGTTGAGCATAGCGAAACCCAACAAGATGGTTTGCGTTGGGTTTCGTCCCTCAACCCAACCTACGAGTTTTCCAGAGTTTTGTCGTCTGATCATCCGTAGCGCAGACATCTTGCCTGCAAGAGAGCTTTGGCTGTAATCAATGTCTGCAATCAGTAAATTTGTACAACAGAACACTTGACTGAGGCGATCGATCTGGTATCTTCTTAACTTATGGCTACTCAGTGCGTGTTTGCCGTAGCCTGGCTCCCAACAACCTGGCGAGGTATGAAGTAGCTCCACACTACAACATACCTCTAACCCCACAGACGACCGTAGCTGTCCGTCGGGCTTGGACTAGTTTAGCGTTTTTGTTGAACACATCCTATCCCTGGCTTTGCGATGGTTGAATGCGGGGGAAAACCGGGTTGGTGGGTTTCTTCTGATTCCACAATCCCTAATCCATACAAGGAGAATTCTCATGACAGGTGATTTTAACCTGTTCGATCATCCTGCCTTTGGAGATGATGCTGATCCGAATGCCGGACGAGAGCGGGTTCGCATCATTATCTTTGGCTCGAAAGAAGTGGTTCGCGCTACGATTCACGATCTCTATCTCAAGAACTTCCGCCGCATAGAAAGCTGGAGTCCGCTTTTACCGACTCCCGATCCCACCGTGTTCATGTCCATCAGTACGGAGTATCGCATCATGCGTTAAAAACTGCGAATTGAATCATCTAAAAATTCTTGTGGGGTGGGCATCTTGCCATAGGTGACAAGTTAAAGGCTAATCGATTTTGTCAAGTCCTATATTTGGCGTTTCTATTAGAGCAACCAACCAAATGTGCAGTTCTCTAACAGTTTGGCGGAATCAGCATGAAAACTACTGAATTGCCGGAAGGCCTTACCGACAGAGCAATCTGTTAGATTCTGTAATTTGCTTGACAACAGTGCCTTTTGCTTAACTTGACACCAATGGCATCTTGCCCGCCCAGTCAAACAGGCAGAATGATTGACAGGTTATTTAACGCTCGATCCTAAGAGAAATTGCACCTGGAAACGGCAATGGGTGGGCATTGCCCACCCTACAGAAGCACCAACAAACTCCTACAGACTAGCGAATGTAATATTCTGAGATCTGGCAGAGGTTCACCTGACGAGCATCCAGTTCGGCACCATTGGCAGCGATCGCTCGAATATCATAGAGGCAGGAATTGGAATAGTCATCAAAGTAGATGAAGAGGGAATTTCCAGACGGAAGGACACTGGAGCCTAAAACATCATCGCCCCAGTAATTGCTGTTGGAGTCTGATACATAGAGGTAGTAAATATCCTGATTGGTCTGGTTGTAGACCGTGAAATCTCGCTGGTCTGCGAGGGCTTCCGAGGCAGTTCCCAAAACAACAGGCAAAGAACAAACGGCAGTGGCCACGAGGGTACGAAGTGAATGCTTTAACATACAGGTTCCTGAATTGGTAATAGGTGTAGAAAAGTCCACATAGAATGAAGCTAACTTTGTAGTAGCTTGCTTTAACATTCCCATTAAAGACACGCGACTCAACAGGTTAGCTCGTTCGGTTGTGATATTTGTTACTTCAACCAGACGATCGGGTTTACGGAAACCTACCCACATTTTTACAAAAGTTCGTCTATCTTTTGATACACCAGACTACGGCTGTCGTTTGCGGGTAACGGAGCAGGGTTTGAGCGGTATGATGAAGGCGATCGGCTATGGTACGACGTTCACCCGATCGTGGTGGATTTACTGCGACAGGAGGAGTTGATTGAGTGAGCCGATCGCTGCCTACGGATCAGCATGACCGGGAATGGGAACAGGAAAATCTGCGGAATTTCCGAAAGTTGCTGCTGTCGGTGCAGGCGAGCCTGAAGCAGTTGAATTTGCTGATTGCGATTTGCGATCATCCCACCTATCGGGAGGAGTTGATTCGGGACTATGAGGCGCAGCTCACGGCAAAGGGCATCACCTGTTTGCGGGTACAACTCGATCGGCATCAGACGAGCTTGAAGCAGGCGTTGCTGGCACTGGCGGCAGAGGAACCAGCTTTGTATGAAGATCAGCCTGTGATGGTGACGGTCTGCGGGGCAGATCAAATGTTGAGTGTGCGGCTGGATCAGGAACAGTCGGCGCGGGAGCAGTTTTTCTTTTCGCTGCAATGGACGAGGGAAGCTTTGCGCCAGTTTCAGTTTCCGATCGTGATTTGGCTGACGGAGCAAATTACACGAGAGTTAACCCAGCAAGCCCCGGATTTTTGGAGTTGGCGAGGGGGGGTGTTTCAGTTTGTGCGTCCAATAGGGCGATCGGACAATCGATCGAGTGGAGAGTTTCAGGACTTCCAGTTGGAGGCAAAACCTAAGAAACCTATTTCACTGGCTGAATCTAGACAAAAAATCCAGGAGTTACAAAAGCAAATTGCCACCCTGGAAGTTCAAGACCCAGAATCACCCTTACTGCCAAGTTTGTATAGCAGTTTGGGAGAAGCCTATGAAGAACGGTTGGACAATGGCTTGGTGGCTGCACATGCTAAAGAACAACAGCTAGCTATTCAAGCTTATGAAAAGGCGATCGCCCTTCAAACTGAGGAGGATTCAGTCGAGCTAGCGAGGACTCTCAAAAATCTGGCAAATCTGTACCGATCGATGGGACGCTACAGTGAAGCCGAACCGCTCTTTGTCCGATCGCTTGCTATCTATGAGCAGCAGTTAGGGGCAGATCATCCACATACCGCCACCAGTCTGAACAATCTGGCAGGACTGTACCGATCGATGGGACGCTACAGTGAAGCTGAACCGCTCTTTGTCCGATCGCTTGCTATCTATGAGCAGCAGTTAGGGGCAGATCATCCACATACCGCCACCAGTCTGAACAATCTGGCAGGACTGTACCGATCGATGGGACGCTACAGTGAAGCTGAACCGCTCTTTGTCCGATCGCTTGACATCTATGAGCAGCAGTTAGGGGCAGATCATCCACATACCGCCACCAGTCTGAACAATCTGGCAGGACTGTACGACTCGATGGGACGCTACAGTGAAGCTGAACCGCTCTTTGTCCGATCGCTTGCCATCTGTGAGCAGCAGTTAGGGGCAGACCATCCCGATACCGCCACCAGTCTGAACAATCTGGCAGGACTGTACGACTCGATGGGACGCTACAGTGAAGCTGAACCGCTCTTTGTCCGGGGATTAGGTATTCTGTTCAACAGCCTTGGAGAAACTCACCCCAAGATCCAAACTGGTTGGGCAAATTTCCTCTCCTTCTTGCAGCAGGTCATAGAGGCAGGGCAAACCGATCGGCTTTCAGATCATCCAACGACACAGCGGGCGATCGAGCAACTGCGGCAATCATCAGGGGAAATGGCGGAATGAAGAGGGGCGATCGGTTGAAGTAAATTTTAAATTAGCGAATACTGACACGACTCAGTAAAAACCAACCATGAACACTCAACGGGTAGACTCGATCGTCCAGGCGATTAGCCCTCTCTTCCGAAGAACGACTTTTGCTAGAGGAAAAACTGTTTGCAAATTCACCCTATCCCTCCAATCAAGAATTTCTCCATCTAGCCGAACAATGATTCCCATAGCCTTCTATCCCAAAACTCGCAAATCGTTCGCCTGAAACCCACGAACGCCCAAAATCTAAAATCCACAATCTACAATCCAAAATTCAGATCGCCTCCAAGAGCACCCCGTCTCTTGATATGCTGAATCTTTAGACTGTTGCGATCGAACTGATATTTGCACCATCATGCCTGCACTCACCGAGACTCCCACCTTAACGGCTTTTCCCCTCACCGCTGTTGTCGGGCAAGAAGCGATTAAACTGGCTCTTTTACTGGCTGCGGTTGACCCTGGCTTGGGCGGTGTGGTGATCGCAGGTCGGCGGGGCACGGCAAAATCAGTCATGGCGCGGGCGATTCATGCCCTCTTACCCCCGATCGAAATTATTGAAGGTTCCCTCAACGCCAATCCCGATCGCCCGGATGAGTGGGATGATGACACCGTTGAACAGTTTGCAGACTTCTCTAATCCTGAGCGAGTCAATCGATCGATTGCCCTGCCCAATCCAGAGGAAGCCCCATCCACCTTCAGCCCGATCGATTCCGAGTCCTCCTTACCCACCCAAATTGTCCCGGCTCCCTTCATTCAGGTTCCTCTGGGCGTAACGGAGGATCGGTTGCTGGGATCGGTGGATGTGGCCCAGTCGATTAAGCGGGGGGAAACCGTCTTTCAACCGGGACTGCTGGCAGAAGCCCATCGGGGTGTACTGTACATCGACGAGCTAAACCTGCTGGACGATCAGATTGCTAACCTGCTGCTGGCTGCCATCACCGAAGGGCGGAACCAGATTGAGCGGGAGGGCATTAGCTTTCAGCATCCCTGTAAGCCGTTGCTGATTGCTACCTACAACCCGGAAGAAGGGGATCTGCGCGAACACTTACTCGATCGAATTGCGATCGCCCTTTCTGCGGATGCCGTGTTGGGACTGGATGAGCGGGTGGAAGCCGTGGATCAGGCCACGTCCTATGCGGAATCTCCCCAGGTGTTTCTCCAGCAATACACCGAAGAAATCGACAACCTGAAAACCCAGATCATTCTGGCGCGGGAATGGCTCAAGGATGTGCAGATTAGTCACGATCAGATTGCCTATCTGGTGAATGAAGCCCTGCGGGGTGGGGTGCAAGGACACCGAGCCGAACTGTTTGCCCTGCGCGTGGCCAAGGCTCATGCGGCCCTAAATGGTCGAACCGAAGTCACGGCCGAAGATCTGCGTCGGGCCGTAGAACTGGTGATTGTGCCGCGTTCCACGATCGTCCAGACACCGCCCGAAGAACAGCAACCGCCACCCCCACCTCCGCCACCCCCTGAAAGCCAGGAAGAATCTCCCCAAGATCAGGATGAGCAGGAAGAGGAGCAGGAGGAAGATGAAGAACAGGATCAAACCCCGCCGGATATCCCCGAAGAATTTGTCTTTGACCCCGAAGGCGTGATTCTAGACCCAACGGTGCTGTACTTTGCCCAGATGGCGCAACGACGGGGCAAATCCGGTGCCCGTAGTATTATTTTCTCGGACGATCGCGGTCGCTACATCAAACCCGTTTTACCCAGAGGTAAAGTTCGCCGCATTGCCGTAGATGCCACCCTGCGATC
The DNA here is from genome assembly GCF_048077055.1 of Egbenema bharatensis FJBBOT/2019. NCBI lineage: Bacteria > Bacillati > Cyanobacteriota > Cyanophyceae > Oculatellales > Oculatellaceae > Egbenema > Egbenema bharatensis. The sequence continues at coordinate 4,027,282 of NZ_CP182236.1, forward strand.
GGCGGCTCCCTACCAGAAAGCCAGACGGCAACGGTTTGACCAGCGGGATCAGTCCCCATCCCCCACTCCCCACTCCCCACTCCCCACTCCCCGCAAAAAAGTCTTCGTCGAAGAAAGCGACATTCGTGCCAAACGGCTGGCTCGTAAAGCAGGAGCCTTAATTGTGTTTGTCGTGGATGCTTCAGGTTCGATGGCACTGAACCGAATGAATTCAGCCAAGGGAGCGGTGATGCGCTTATTGACCGAGGCTTACCAGAACCGCGATCAGGTGGCTCTGATTCCCTTCCGAGGGGAACAGGCGGAGGTCTTACTGCCCCCCACGCGATCGATCACCTCTGCCCGTCGTCGATTGGAACGGATGCCCTGTGGTGGGGGTTCTCCGCTGGCGCATGGACTCACCCAAGCCGTACGAGTTGGGATGAATGCCAAGCAGTCTGGCGATATTGGGCAGGTGGTAATTGTCGCCATTACAGACGGACGGGGCAATATTCCCCTATCTCGATCGCTGGGTGAGCCAAAATTGGATGACGAAAAGCCCGACATTAAGGCAGAACTGCTGGACATTGCCGGAAAGATTCGCGCCCTCGGCATTCAGCTCTTGGTAATTGACACGGAAAACAAATTTGTCTCCACCGGATTTGCCAAGGAACTGGCTAAACAGGCAGGCGGCAAATACTATCACCTGCCTAAAGCCACTGATCAGGCGATCGCCGCGATGACGAAAGGAGCCATTTCAGATTTGAAGGGACGGTAGACCAAGTCTTGGCTTCATTTGTCACTCTACGGAAGAGTCTTACATTCTGCGAACACACTTACTCCAGTCCTAATTTCCACCGTAGCAAAGCGATCGCCCACGGTTGGAAGTAATGAGTGAATGGACTGTGCAGCATTTGCTGAGCAAAAGGTAGAAACTTTAACGCATAGGGAACACTTCAATCAGGACTAACGCAGCTCGCTTTGAATTGGTTTCAGGCAAACCCGAAGTTGAGGTACGCATTAGTTCTAGCCCACAGCAACAGTTAACTCAACATTGAGCTATGAATGGTGAAACGTTAAGATTTACTGCTCTAGGAGCAGCGGTTTTCTTTGGAATAATGGGAGTATCTGGCTGGACTTCGGGAATATTACTTGCTGGACTTTGCTTCTTTTTTTGGTGCTATACCGCAACGTCAGCAGGACAAGCATTTTTAAAGGAATACTCTAAAAGAACTGAAGAACGCAGAAGAGAGTTCGAGAAGCTACATGCAGAGCGAAATAAAATTAATCCTCAGTATATGAGCCAGCTTTTCAACCAACTTGATGCTGCTCCAGGTGATTCTGACTTATGTGAAGAAATTATCAGGCTTTTACACCTTTCTCATCCTATGATCTTCCCAAAGGAAAGAACGAGGGAAGTGTATGATCGAGCATTGAAGGTTCTTGAGGAAAATTCGGAGATAACAAACTTAAAAGCATTTTGTCTTAATGTCGGGCGTTGGCATTGCGGCAGGGTTCGAGCTAGCGGTCATGTCACCATATACGATGAGCAAGCTATCCAGAATGATATCAGCGTCAGAGTAAAGTAGAGAAGAAACAAACATACGTAAAGACGCAAAACAGTTTTCTAGTTGTAGAAAATGCTACAAGTTAGTTTACCGTCTTGAACCGTTTTGAATGTTCATCTGGGGCAGAGGTAGCGCAGGCATCTTGCCTGCCAGTGAGATACTTGCTGTGTGCATACAAGATTAGAATACACCCGATCGAAATCTGCTAATTTTGCAAAACTTTCAAAGCACAACAGTTGTCGCTTATCAAGATTTTCTTTGAAGAGCAAATCTTGCAAAACAAGAGAAGAGAACTGAATCATGAGCCAAATTGAACTCGATCGCTTACTAGACGGAGTTGCTTAGTTAGAGACGGCTGATTTAGAAAGATTTGCCGAGCAAGTCAACCGCCTCCTGGCACAGCGCAAAGTGTCCAGCCTTCCCCAACCTGAAGCCGAACTGCTGCAACAGATTAACCAGGGACTCCCCGCAGACAGTCAACACCGCTACGACCAACTGAGAACCAAACTAAACGCCAAGACCATCACCCCTGAAGAACATCAGGAACTCCTTGCCCTGGTAGATATCTTTGAGCAAGCCGATGCCGAACGACTCCAGCACTTGATCGAACTCTCCCAATTGCGCCAAGTGCCCCTCCCCGACCTGATGCACCAGCTTGGTATTCATCCCCCAGCCGTTCATGCCTAGACGCTACATCACCGTCGCGGAACAGCAGCAAGTCATTGAGCGAGCAAACCGACGCTGCGAATACTGCAAAAGTGCAATGGACTACAGTTCCCAGCCCTTCGAGATTGAACACATTGTCCCCATTGCTGAAGCAGGCGAAACCTCCCTGGATAACCTGGCGCTGGCCTGTGGTGGCTGCAACGGACATAAATACACGAAGGTGGAAGCTATTTGATAGCGTCCTGGCTTCAGGCTTGTAGGATGAAGAAATCGCTTTGTCTAACGATCGTATGACTTCGACTCACGATAGTGCTCATTCCTCGACTCCGCTGATTTCCCCCGCTCACCCCTTAGAACCCCTGACCGCTGAAGAAGTTGCTGCTGCCGTGGCGATCGTCCGTGCCGAGAAGCAGGTGGGCGATACATTTCGGTTTCCCTGCGTCACCCTTCAGGAGCCATCCAAGGCGGTAGTGTTAAACTTCCAGCCCGGAGATGCGGTTCCCAGGGAAGCCTTTTTGATTCTGCTGGACAACGCCAATGGCCAGACCTACGAGGCGATCGTCTCTCTGACGGAAGCAACGGTGAAATCCTGGATTCATGTTCCCAACGTGCAGCCCAACATCATGGCGGATGAGCTGGCGGAATGTGAAGCGGCAGTCAAACAGCATCCCGAATTCGTTGCAGCTCTGGCGAAGCGGGGAATTACGGATCTGGATGCCGTGGTGGTTGATCCCTGGGCGATCGGCAATTTTGGCTTTACCGATGAAGTGAATTTGCGGCTCTCCCGCTGTATTTGCTATCTGCGAACCACCCCTTACAGCAATTTCTATTCCCGCCCGATTGATGGTCTGGTTCCAGTGGTGAATCTCAACACGATGGAAGTGCTGAAAATCGAAGATATGGGGGTGGTGCCCGTGCCGCCTGAACCGGGAGAATATGCCTCGCGCTTTATGCCGGAGTTTCGTCAGGATATCAAACCTCTACACATTACCCAGCCAGAGGGCACCAGTTTTCAGGTGGAGGGGCACTGCATTCGCTGGCAAAAGTGGCAGATGCGGATTGGCTTTACCCCGCGAGAAGGACTGGTGCTGTACACCGTCGGCTATGAGGAGCAACCCGGTCAGGTGCGATCGATTCTCTATCGGGCTTCGATGGCGGAAATGGTTGTCCCCTATGGCGATCCCCGACCGCAGCACTTTCGTAAAAACGCCTTTGACTTGGGGGAACACGGCATTGGGATGCTGGCCAATTCCCTGAAGCTGGGGTGCGATTGCGTTGGCGAAATCCATTACTTTGATGCAGTGCTGACGGATAGTCGAGGCAATGTGGCGATGACTGAAAATGCGATTTGTCTGCATGAAGAGGACTTTGGCACCCTCTGGAAGCATACCGACTGGCGGCTGGAGGAAGTGGAGGTGAGGCGATCGCGGCGGCTGGTGCTGTCCTTTGTGGCGACGGTGGATAACTATGAATACGGATTATTCTGGTATTTCTATCAGGACGGTACGATTCAGTATGAAGTCAAGCTGACGGGATTATTGCTGTGTGGTGCGCTGGCAGATTTTCCCAAGTATGGAACGGTGGTGGCTCCTGAACTGAATGCCCTGAACCATCAGCACTTTTTCTGTATGCGGCTGGATTTTGACCTGGACGGCACTGAAAATGCAGTTTATGAGGTGAATACAGAGGCGGAACCGATGGGTGAGCAGAATCCCTACGGCAATGCTTTCTACGCCAAATCAACTCTACTGGAAACGGAGCAGGCAGCCCAGCGGATTATTGATCCCCTGGCAGGACGCTACTGGAAAGTGGTGAATCCCAATGTCACCAATCGATTAGGACAACCCGTTGGTTTCAAAATCATTCCCGGTGAGAATGTGCTGCCCTTTGCCCATCCCGATTCCCCCATCCTGAAGCGGGCCGGCTTTATGAAAAAGCATCTCTGGGTGACACCCTACCATCCAGCCGAAAAATATCCCACTGGCAGCTATCCCAACCAGCATCCTGGAGACGCAGGCTTACCCCAATGGACGCAGGCCGATCGATCGATCGCCAATACGGATGTAGTGGTCTGGTATGTCTTTGGGCATCACCACATTCCCCGTCCCGAAGATTATCCGGTCATGCCCACTGCCTATTCTGGCTTCACCCTCAAACCCGTCAGCTTTTTTGATGCCAATCCAGCATTAGATGTGCCGCCCTCCAGGCAGTCCTCCTGCCACTCGGAGTAGTGAGACTCTGTGAGTCAGTCCAGCCTTCTTGTGGGGTAGGCAGCGTTTCGACTGAGCGTTCGACCTGAGCTCACGCCGAAGGGCTCAAGCCGAAGTCTTGCCTGCCCAGTCCATCTTCTCTGGGATCTGGGATCTGGGATTTAGGATCTGCCTTAACCTGAACCCATCCATCCATCAAAATCAGCTAATCAAAATCAGCGTTCCATTCGGGATGATAGTAATGCTCAAACATCCGATCGACCTGAGAGGGCACGACGCGAACCAGCGATAGTTCAGGAATTTCATCCCTGGCAAAAAAGCTGGCTTCCCCCGTTTCATAGCTGTCCGTTGGAGTCCCCCCCAGCAACTCACACAGGAAAAACATCTTATAGGTGTGATGCAAAGAGGGGGGATGACCGTGGCGGGGATGGCTGCGATCGTATAGGGCAATTAACTTTAAGGCGCGAGTTTGATAGCCCGTTTCCTCCAACACTTCCCGCTCCACCGCCTGACTCGGCGATTCCCCCACATCAATCCATCCCCCTGGCAAGGTCCAGCGTCCAGCATCCAGTACCGTTTCGCGCACCAACAAAATCCTGTCATCCTGAAAAACGGCCGCTCTGGCATCTACCTTCGGTGTTGCATATCCGGCTTCCCGCTGGAACAAGTCCAGGATTTTGCTGGGTTCTGCCTCCGTCAGTTCGGCCAACATATCCGCCGCAATGCGCTGGACTTGCTGATACCGTTCCACGTCAAAAGGATTTTCCGTAAATGTCAAACCATTCTGGGCGATCGCCTGCAATTGCTGTGCCCACTTCAACCACTGACTCATTACCGTTTTCCTCTATAAGCAGAAATCTTCAAGCCAGTTATAGCAGGAGTCGGAAGTCGGGAGTCGGAAGTCGAGAATGGGGAGTTAGAAATTCAATTTCACTACAACATGGATAGCTGTGTTCCATCTTGCTGCTCGTAAAACACCCGCTCCACATCGCCCCGTTGATACATCCACGTTCCACGACTGCCCTTCCCCACAAAACGGGATGGAATTCCTGCGGCACTGAGGCGGGTTTGGGCTTCCTGGGCCGGACAACCCAGGAGTTTGGCAGCATATTTTAAGGGCATCCGCTGCCGGGCAAATTTTGCCAGGAGCACTTCGTCTGATTCATTGAGGATTTCGGTAAAGAGTCGTTCTGCGACCAACCAGCAGGCGATCGTATCTGCTTCGGCCCGATGGGATTTGCCAACTTTAAGCTGGAAGTGTTTGACCAGGTTGGGCAGGCTGCGGGAGGGCAGATCGGGCAACATCAGCCGAGAAAGCTGGACGGTGCAGAGCTGTTCTGGTTCAGGGCGATCGAACTTGATCCCTAGCCGCGCATACTCCGCTCGAATAAAGGGATAGTCAAACTCAATATTGTGGGCAGTAAGAATCCCCGTGTTCAACAGATCGCTGTACTGCGGCAACACTTCAGCGGCGATCGGGGCAGCATCGGCCATTTTTTGAGTGATCCCCGTGAAGCGAATAATATTGAACGGAATTCTGGTCTGGGGATTGATCAAGTCGGTCTGTTGTTGCTGAATCCCGTCCGCCAGGGTTGCGTGAAGGACAGATAGTTCCGTCACCCGGTTTTCTGTCGGAGAGTGCCCTGTCGTTTCTACATCCACTACGGTGAATTGGTTCTGACTGATCTGACGATAGTAAGTGAGTAAATCGGTTGATAGCACGCGATCGATCTCCGGGCGACAGTGAAAGAACTTAGCCTATTTTGGCAAATTAAGCGAGATGCGCTACTACTAGCTCACACGCCGATCGATCGTTCCAGGTCATCTACCTCCAGCACCACATCCAGCACTATCGCTGATTCTTACACCGTCCTGAATCAGGGCATTAATGGATTGCTCACCCAGCCGAAAACTATTGACGATGAGCGTGACCCGACCCGATGAGCGTTGGATCGATTGAATCGCACTCGCAGAAAAATCGGTTGCGGCAATATCAATCAATAACTGAGTACCGTCACCCGCAAGATTTTGAATCGGTTTGAAAAAAAAGCAGGATAAGTATGACTCACCCTGCTACCGATTTCAGAGCTGATTAGCTCCTATTTGCTAGCTCCTATTGTTGAGGAACAGCCTTCCGCTTAATCGGCTTCTTGGAACCAGATGTCCGCGGTTTGGAACTCCGATCGCGGTAATTGGAATCACGACGAGAGTGAGTGATGGGTTCCTCTGCCATAGGCTCATCGTAGTTTGGCTCCAGACGCATCCAGGTCGGACGAATCTGGTCATAGGCCATCTGGAGAGCAGCCGCTGCGATCGTATGGGGTTCGTACTCTTCGCTGAGCTGGGAAACGATCGGCAGGAAGGAAGCAATCCGTTCGCTGGACAGAGTTTCCCGCAGACGCTCTTGCAGCTTATCAATGTGACGGGCTTCGATTTGAGCGCGGGTTGGGATCGTCCCAATTTCAAGCTTCTGGCGAATGTGCCGTTCAATGTCCCGCAGTTTGCGCTTGTCTAAAGGATGGACGATCGAAATCGCGGTTCCTTCCTTACCCGCCCGTCCGGTGCGACCAATCCGGTGCACATAGCTTTCCACGCTATCCGGCAGGTCGTAGTTGATCACATGGGTCAGATCTTCCACATGCAACCCTCTCGCTGCAATGTCGGTGGCTACCACCCAGCGCACTTGCCGTTGCCGGAAGCGGAGCAGTAGCCGTTCCCGTTGAGACTGGCTCAAATCGCCGTGATACTCATCCACACTATGGCCAGCAGCTTGCAGTTGGCGAGTCAATTCTGCGGCAGATTTCCGGGTGCGAACGAAGATCAGGGCAGATTCCGGATCTTCCATCTCCAGGATAGGCTGGAGCGATCGGGCTTTAGTCCAACCCCGTGGAACAATATAAGCCACTTGATTGATTCGGGCTGGAGCAGCTTTGGGTTGTTCGACCGTAACGGTGACCGGCGATCGCAGAAACTTGGCTGCCAATTCCCGAATCGAGGGTTCCATCGTGGCAGAGAAGAAAGCTGTTTGTCGTTCGCCGGGAGCCTGACTCAGGATTCTTTCTACATCCTGAATAAAGCCCATATTCAGCATTTCATCGGCTTCGTCCAAAACCAACCAGTTGAGTTGCTTGAGAGATAAATCGCCCCGGCTCAACAAGTCTAGAACTCGTCCAGGAGTTCCCACGACAACTTGTACACCACGCTGTAACCGCTTAATTTGAGCATCGATCGATTGCCCACCATAAATCGGCAAAACGTGGAGCCGCTTATCGTGGTTAAACGATCGGATGGACTGGTAAACCTGAAGAGCCAGTTCACGGGTCGGAGTCAGGATGAGTGCCTGAACGGCATTATTTTTGAGGTCAATCCGCTCCAGGATCGGTAGCGAAAAGGCCGCAGTTTTCCCAGTCCCGGTCTGGGCCTGTCCCACCACATCGCGTCCAGACAGCAAATGGGGAATGGCCTGCGCCTGAATCGCAGTGGGAGTAGTAAATTCGGCTTTCTCTAAATGACGAACTCGCGCTTCAGATAAACCAAGACTATGAAATGAAAGAGTCATTGAGGCTCCTTAATGGGTGTTAACAGCGACGCGGTTAAGCGCACCATGCAGTTGGGTTGTGGTATCCGCGACGTGCCCATAGAGGTCATAGACATCCGCATCTTCAATGGCAACTGCCACCATTGATCCCAGGCTGGCTTCTCCCTGAACGTAAACTAAACCGTCTACTTCAGGGGCAAAGCGGGTAGAGCGACCCACCAATTCTCCGGTAGCTGGATTCTCCTGTTCAATCAGGACATCCACCACCTTGCCAATCTCCGCCTGGTTTTTCTTGAGAGAGATGGGCTGTTGGGCTTGCATCAAGCGATCCCGGCGATCGTCCATGACTTCCTGGGGGAGTTGATTCGGTAAGTCATAGGCGGGCGTTCCTTCTTCAGGGGAAAAAGTGAAGACACCCACATGATCGAATTCATGACGTTGAACAAACTGAAGCAGATGTTCAAAATGTTCATCCGTTTCGCCCGGAAATCCGACAATAAATGTGGTTCGCAGCACCGCATTTGGCAAAGCGGTTTTGATGCGATCGATAATCCCATCGTTGACGCGCCCCTGCCAGGGACGATTCATCGCTCGGAGGATTTCAGGATGGGAATGTTGAAGCGGTAAATCCAGGTAGGGCAACACATTAGGCGTTTCCCGAATTGCTTCAATCACCTTTGGCGTTAACCCGGTCGGATAGGCATAATGCATCCGAATCCAGGGAACTTCCACCTGACCCAATGCCCGTAGCAACTCCGCGAGCTTGGGTTCGCCGTACAAATCAACCCCGTAATTGGTGGTGATCTGCGAAATCAAAATGATCTCCTGTACGCCCTCTGAGGCAAGCTGTTCCGCCTCCGCCACGATCGACTCAATCGAGCGCGATCGCTGATTGCCCCGCAGGTGAGGGATGATGCAAAAGGCACAGCGGTAATCACAGCCTTCCGCCACCCGCAGGTAGGCAACTCCTTCTGTAGTCGTGCGATAGCGAGGAGTGGTTTCATCTGCAATATAAACAGGTTCTTCGGAAATTTCCTTCACCCGTTCCCCAGATTCCGCCCGCTGCACGATGTCTACAATCTTGTGATAATCCCCAGTTCCTACCACCGCTACCGCTTCGGGGATCGCATCCAGAAGTTCCTGCTGGAAATGCTGGGCCATGCAGCCCGTAATCACAATTTTTTTATTGGCTTCTGCCAGTTCCACCAGCGTCCGCACTGACTCTTCCCGCGCCGCCTGAATGAAACTGCACGTATTGACAATAACGTAATCTGCTAATTCTTCGTTGGAATCGACCTGATAACCTGCCTGCACCAGCAGTCCCAGCATATGCTCTGTATCGATTCGGTTTTTTTCGCAGCCAAGATGAGATATGGCAAGAGTTGGCTTGTTGCCCATGCAATTCTTTGCTCAAAAATATGACAGTTGATAGTAGGTGTGATGAAGACTTCCCAAAAGGTGGAATCAATTCGGCGATAGAATCGTAGTCAATTTGCGAAATCGAAGCGATCGCATCATTAACGGACTAGACTGATGTGCCCTATCACCCGCTTTGATCGAACGTCTGGATCCTTGATCGATGGTTGGATCAATATTTACCCGACCAATCCCTAACGGATACCGTCAAACGCAATCGCACTTTATTAAGCTGACAACAATCTTAACACAAGTTTGGGGACTGGTTGTAACATAAGTACATAATTTGGGGCAATTTGCGAAATGGGTTCTGGGCGTGGCGCAGGCATTTCGGCTGTAACGCTGGCATAGTGAGGGATTTGCAGAAAAACAACATATTCGGTGGGGCACACTGCCATACGCCCTTCACAGAACATTTGGCGTAAAAGGGTTGGGAAAGCGATTTAAGCAGAACATTTATCCTAGTACCAAATGTGGGCTGAAGACAGATTTCTTCAGAGTTGCTTCTGAATTGGCAAAGGTTAACGAGGTTAACAAGGGATTAGGCGTACATCATTTTATCATTGCCCCGTTCAGAGCATAGAGCCATAGACCTGCTCACCCACCCACCTACTCACCCACTCCCTCACCCACCCACTCCCTCACTTCAAAAACCGCTCCAGCAATAGGGTACATTTATAAAAGTGAGGAGACAAAGCTTCCTTAAAATGTGATAGAACACTTTGCTGTGGCTGAGTCCGAAAAATTAAGCGATTAGAAACGTGGACTTAAATCAAATTTTCGCAACCGCTAATCCCATCATCGGTGTAGTTCATTTGCTGCCGTTACCCACTTCACCACGCTGGGGAGGCAGTCTCAAAGCAGTGATCGATCGCGCAGAACGGGAAGCAACCGCCCTGGCATCCGGCGGAGTGAATGGCATTATCGTTGAAAATTTCTTTGATGCTCCCTTTCCTAAGGATTGTGTTGATCCAGCGGTGGTGAGTGCGATGAGTATTGTGGTGCAGCGCTTACAAAATTTGGTGACGCTACCGATCGGGATCAATGTTTTAAGGAACGATGCCCAGAGTGCCATGGCGATCGCTACCTGTGCTCAAGCCCAATTTATTCGAGTGAATGTCTTAACGGGGGTAATGGCCACCGATCAGGGGTTGATTGAAGGGCAGGCCCATCAGCTTCTCCGGTATCGGCGGGAGCTAGGGAGCGATGTCAAGATTTTGGCGGATGTTCTGGTGAAACACGCCCGGCCGCTGGGATCACCAAACCTGACGACCGCTGTACAGGAAACGATCGATCGGGGATTGGCGGATGGGGTGATTTTATCGGGTTGGGCGACGGGAAGTCCGCCGAGCCTGGAAGATTTGGAACTGGCGAGTGCCGCAGCGAACGGAACGCCAGTCTTTATTGGTAGTGGAGCAAATTGGGAAAATATTCCCCAACTGATTCAGGCCGCGGATGGGGTGATCGTGTCCAGCTCCCTCAAACGGCATGGCAACATTGAACAGCCGATCGATCCCATTCGGGTCAGTCAGTTTGTGGAGGCGATGCAGCGCAGTATTTCTTCACGCGATCAAATTCAGGGAAAGTCCGTTTCTCCAACGGTTTCCCAGACTCCGGATCTCAAAAAATCTAAAATCTGACCTCAAAATTCACAAACTTGGGCATCATAGAACAGAATAGATACGTCAAGATTATAGAAGTCGATCTAGGTAGGATTCTATGAGAAGCCGTCGCCGTCAGGTTCCTTGGATGCATCGTCGATCGCGCTATTTGATCGCTGCGGTCGGGATTCTGGGAGCGATTAATACGGGATACATTACTGCCACAAAGCTGATTGGCACAGAAGCCGCTTGTCCCACGACAGGATGTCAGCAGGTACTGTCGGGCCCTTACGCCTACGTGTTTGGCTTGCCCCTCTCACTGTTTGGCTTGCTGGCCTATCTTGCCATCACTGGTTTTGCTCTGGGTCCCCTGCTAGTTAACCCTGATACCAGTAAGCAACTCCGCCATAATCTGGAGAACTGGACATGGCTGCTGCTATTCATGGGATCAACTGCCATGATGGTATTTAGTGCCTATTTGATGTACATCATGTACACCCAGTACGTGGTGCCCTTTGGCGCGGGAGGCATTTGCTTCTTCTGTATTCTCTCAGCGATTTTTGCCCTGACTTTGTTTGTCCTGACCTTGATGGGTCGAGATTGGGAGGACAAGGGGCAACTGATTTTCACGGGCGTAATTGTGGCAATGGTGACGATCGTGGGTACGTTGGGAGTCTATGCTGTTCCAGGCTCGAACGGAACTACCACGGCTGAAACGGCTGGAGCCACCGGGCCGGCGATTACCACGACTTCAGGCGAATCTGAAATTGCTTTGGCCCAGCACCTCAGGGCGATCGGAGCCAAAATGTACAGTGCCTATTGGTGCCCTCATTGTCACAGTCAGAAGCAATTGTTTGGTCAGGAAGCCTTTGCGTATGTTGATTACGTTGAATGTACAGAGGATGGCTTAAATTCCCAGGCAGCCCTTTGTCAGGAGGTTGCACCTGATGTGGAAGCGGCAACCGGACGTAATTTTGGCTTCCCAACCTGGGAAATCAATGGTCGTTTTTTAGTTGGTGCTCAACCCCTGAATCAACTGGCAGATGCATCAGGCTATCAAGGGCCACGCAACTTTGTGAACTGAGCACCGTGACCTGACCAACAGAGTCGTCAAAATTTAATCATCCAACTCCTGGGGGTGGGCATCTTGCCTGCCCCTTCAGCGTTCGTTATAAAGTAGAACCACTTGATGCCATGCTGCCCTTACCAAAGGGTTTGGGGGGCGATTGCAGGGTGTAGATTTCGGTTTCAGCCTCGATCGCCTGACGAATGTGGAGAGGAATCTGCAACAGCCCCTGCAGGCTCACGCCATCGATCAAACGGAATCCACCTGTGGTCGTTTGGGCTAACAGGCGATCGACTGCCTTGGGATCAAGATGAATCGCAATCTCCTGCTGGCTGACCAGGGCAAAGGCGATCGGCACGCCATAACTGGTGGCAGGACAGAGGCAAGAACGGACTGCGGGAAAGACCGATTGCAGGGTTTTGACCACACGGGCATGGAGATAGAGTTCCGGGAGGCTGATGGGGCCCGCCTGAAGGGCAAAAACGCCATCTGAAGCCAGAACCCGCTGAATTTGTTGATAGTGTTCCTGCGTAAAAAGTTGAAAGGCTGGGCCAGATTCGATCGGATCAGTTAAATCGGAAATAATCACATCCCATTGTTGGGTCGTTTGATCTAGAAAGTTGAGGGCATCATCGATCACTAGCTCGACTCTGGGATCCTCGAAGGCATTCTGATGCATCTCCGGTAGATGAGTCCGACAAGCCTCCACCACTTCCCCATCAATGTCCACCATTACCACCCGCTCTACCGTCTGCCATCGCAAGACTTCCCGCACGGTCGCTCCTTCTGCTCCTCCCAGGATCAGGACTCGGCGGGGCGATCGATGGGCAATCATGGCTGGATGCACCAGGGCTTCGTGGTATAGAAACTCGTCAACTGTAGAGGACTGCCACTTGCCATCTAAAATCAATGCCTTGCCATAGGAACCTGTTTCAGCCACATACATTTCCTGATAGGGCGTTTGGCAGGATGCCAGAATGCGGGTGATGCCGTGGGCATATACATCCCAGGGCGTGAGATATTCACTTAGCCAAAAATCAGTGCGCAGTTCGGCTCCTGCCATGCACCTGTCCTCCTGTATTTGTGATAATGGATATCCGTCACGATTGGGATTCGTCCTGATCGATCATCTGAGTCTTTGCAATCTTGAGGAATCCAAATTGAATAACCTGAAATTCTTGTGGGGTGGGCATCTTGCCCGCCCAGTCAAACAGGTAGGACGATTGACAGGTTCAGTAGATCGCAAATTCATTCTAGAGAGGGTAAATAGATGGCTGTGATGACTGGGAAATGTCGCTCGACAGCCTGAGAGAGAAACTCCAACATGGTCTTGAGACTAAAGAGTTCTCGGTAAACGACCCGTCCTCCTCGTTGAGTACGGCTCACAAAGAACCAGAGCAAATACACCCAGAGATTGACCAAAATAAACGCCAGAGCCACAAACAGCAAACGGGTGACTGGATTCTTGCTCGTGGTGCGGATACGGCACCCATTTTTCATCCTGTAGCTGGTCTCGATACCGAAACGGTCTTTGTAATGCTGATGCATCTGCTCCAAAGCAACCCTCACACGATGCAGCACGTATAGGGTGTATTGGATACCATGTTTCCCTTTGAACCCTTTGTAATAGCTGCAAATCACCCGCATCTGACAGGTAACTGAACCATATTGAGGGCTGTTGAGGGTATAACGGGTGGCATAACTTTTGCGCCCAATCAACAACTGGCGAGTACCTCCACGTTTGCCTCGAATTACCGCAGGCATGAGAAACGGAATATTGAGAGCTTTGAGCCAACGAATGACTGGTACACTATAGAACCCACGGTCAAGATAAAGCCGTTTGACGCGGACTCGTAAGGGAGTCAGCATGGCTAATAAATAAGTGATGGTTGCAACCAATGTTTCATGCCGATGCACGGCATGAATACCCAAAGTAACCCGTTTGTTACGACAAATCACATAGACGGTGGCATAGGCAAAGAACGAAGTCGTGCCTGCCTTAGCTTGAGAGCGGTAGATGTAAGGCTCAGTGGCGACGTTCACACTGCCGTAATAGGGAATCAGATGGAGGTCAATGGCAATACGATGCTTGCCCTTACGAATTTTTGGGGGGATGCGGCTTTGCAGAGCGGCATTGAGTTGAGATTCCAGAGTTGTGATATCGTCTAACTTATCGAGATGATAGCGAATGCCATTGCCACTGGGTACGCCCTCCAATCGTTGTGTTGTGTGTTCAATGCTATCGCTGCGACTGGCGGCCCGTAGCAAAATCTCAAACAGATCTTGGAGTGTGTATCCACCTTGCATGTCCAGGGATAAGTGTTCCAATAGGCAGTCGAGGGCTACCTCCAACGTCGCTTCATCCGTCAAAGCTGGAGCAGGCGATAATGAACTTGGGTAGATCGTCATGGCTTTGTTTTAATGCGTTTAGCCTGACCCTACCCCTTTCCTAGAGAATTTGCGATCTACTGAGGTTATTTAATTCATGATCCTGAGGATCGTAAATTTGCAAGTTTGAGGATCGTACATCATACCGATTCAAATCGTTTGCACGGCAGATAGATTGCCTGTAGAGGCGTACAGCAGTGCGCCCTTACCGGGATGTGCAACTTCTGCTTGCCGTCCTCAAGATCGTGGATTTAACAACCTGTGCAATGATTCTGCCTCATGGACTGGCAGGCAAGACTTCGGCTTGAGCACTCAGTCAAAACGCTGCTTACCCCACCCGAATTTCAGTGATCGAATTAGCAATCCTCAGGATCGTTTGGTGGGAACGGTTCGATCGGTTCGGTTCATGGAATTTAACACAGCGATCGGTGGCTTCCGAGGGAGTTTACAGAGTGACTGCTCCCTTGCCTGAAAGGTATCCGCTAAGTAGGTACAGGCCTTTTCAGGCTCAGTATGTTGACCACAGGTGAACACATCCACAGCCGCATACCCCTGTTCCGGCCAGGTGTGAATCGAAATATGAGATTCGGCTAGCAAAACGAGAGCAGTTACCCCCTGGGGTTCAAACTCATGCAAAACTTCATTCAACAGCGTTGACTTCGCCTGCTTGGCAGCTTCTTGTAAAGATTTTCGGACGAAGAATGGGTCATCTAGCAATGACGAAGGACAGCCGTACAACTCAAGAATACAGTGGATTCCAACGGGAGCCAAAGACTTATCCCCCAATTGGCCAGATAGCGATTGCAGCATCTTTTCTATCCCCTAATTGGCCAGACAGCACACAAAAGTACACGAACATCGATAATACCTGATTATGCGCAGCGATGTTCTGGCGATGCGAGCATTTGCCTAAAAGCGTGATACCTTTCCTATAGGATGAGGTTTTTCAGGGTGATTGCCGCTGAAAATCATTCCTGGGTTGTATTAAGAACTATAGTTAGCTTTGGTACTATCAAACTTAACAGCTTTGAAAACTTCTAAAGCGTAATTCAATTTTTTGGAGATATGGCGAAGTATTTCGCTGCTCTATTGAAGGCTCACGAACACTACTTACAACTGAGAAGACTATGAACATTCTTGCGTGGATTATTTTAGGACTTTTGGCAGGAGCGATCGCTAAAGCAATCTATCCAGGTCGCCAGGGTGGTGGTATTTTAACCACGATGCTGCTAGGAATCATTGGTGCATTCATTGGTGGGACGATTATGACCGTCTTGCAGACAGGCAGCTTGCAGCTAACAGCAGCCTCTCTGAGTATTCCTGGTCTGATCGTGGCAATTCTTGGCGCAATGGTTGCCATCTTTATCTGGGAATCCTTTGCCCGTCGTCGCGTCTAGTGCTCGATTAGTGAGCGACTGGTGATTGACTGGTAATCAATTCAACATCAAAATATTTTGGGCAAACGTTTGTTTGCCCAATTTTTGTTAACTTCTATTCCTGACTTCTAGCTCCTGACTCCCTGTTGAATGGTGGGTTAAATGGTGGTCAAACTTACCCCAGGAGTTGCTAGAACTGCGGATCATTTTCGTCAGAATCGAACGGTAAATCATCCATCGCTTTTGCTTCCCAGTCTCCACACTGAGCATTTTCCGTGCCATAGGGATGCATTGCACAAATGAGCAGATTTCCGCCGTAAACCCGCCCATGATAGTGCATACATCCTTTACAAACTTCTGGTTGCTGGAAAGCATTCGATCGAGGTACATTCACCTGTCTCAGCATTTCCAGGTAGGCATCGGTATGCAGTTCTCTACTTTTACGCTCTCGATGTTGCCTTAGCACCAGAGTCGTTGCAGTAAAGCCGAACAAGCTGGAACTTGCTATTGCAGCGGCAGCCTGTACCTTTTCATCCTCTGTGCGTACCGCAACGTACAGCGCAATGCCTGCACATATGCCGCTCAGTGCCACTCTGCCCATCATTGTTGCCATCGAAGTACTGTACCTATCGAAGGAATTCTACTGACTGCTGCCGTTTGAGCCTCCTCCCGAGTGACTGAGTGCTGCTTAGAACGCGATCGAACCAATGTAAAACCTCAAAGGGGAGGGAGGCACCCTGTCCTCTAGCCTATTCTAAGAGCAAGCCCAAGGGGAACGCATCAGATTCCTGGTTACAGATTGCAACAATATACAAGACAACGCTTTGAGATCCGATTGAGATCCCGTCTGGGTTCCTGGAAGATTACCCTTGCTGATGGGACGTAAACAACCAAACCAGGGTAGGAGAAACCAGGCAACTGAACACAGTAACTATAAAAGCAACCGTAAGCGCATCCATTAAATCTGAACTCATATCAACCTCGAAGTAATGATTAAACTTGAACTGATCTTGACTTTGAACGGTCAAACCTTTGAACTGCCAGTCTTCTAGTAGTGTGCCCACTTCCTGGCTTCCGTAACCTTCTGGCTTCCGCAACCTTCTGGCTTCCGTAACCTTCTGGCTTCTAAAACCCTGTGGACGCACGAAGCGAGATAGATTACAAGTCAGTCCAAGTCAAAATTTGTGTCTGTATTCTATTTTACGATTTGCGATCGAATAACGTCAGCTTTTTATCAAGGCTTCATCACTTTCTCAGCATCTCTATATATATTCGGCGACTATCTATAGGGGCATGGCCCTGCACTCAGGGGAATGGGCAATCCTGCCCTGCGAGAGATCAAAATTCTCAGCGATCCAAAATTGCTGATGGCAGCACCATTCATCGGTAGGGACGGATACTGCTTAAGCAACTGACGGAGTGACTTGCAGCATCCCTGATGGAACGGCTGAATAGGTGCATGGAATGGGGAGGGTGGAAATAGCAAAGGCAAAAAAACAAAAAAGTCAGCCCACAGGCATAACTTTTGTGAAGATCGGGCCGTAACCAGCACAATTCGTTAGAATTGCCTACTGTTTCTGTTATTTCTCAGAAAACCTCATGCAACTCTCATTTTCTTTTCATGCTCCGATCGGATGATGTGAACTCATCTGGAATTGGAGGTGGAAGAGGTGAAGAACGTCCTATCGCCCTAAACACTGGAATACAAGCTGCGATCGTAAAGTTTCAACATTCCACACATTTGTGTTCACACCGGATAAATTCTCGCTATAATGCCTTCAACTAATCTGAAAAGCTGTTACAAAACTTTACTTAAGACCACATTACTTATACCTGGAGTAAATTAATGTCTCAAGATTCCACGACTCAAACGCGACTGATTCAGTTTCTCCGAGAAGAGCTGGCAGTTCCCTCATCAGCCATTGCTTTAGCCCTGCGGCAACAAGAGCAAAGTGCCAATTTGATCCCTATGGTGCTGTGGCAGTATGGTCTAATTACCCTGGAGCAGCTCGATCGGGTCTTCGAGTGGATGGAAACCGCATGAGACAACTACTAGGCAAAGATACTGGGCAAAGATCAATCCCCGGCTGAGGCAAATTTTAACTTTGTGTAGGAAAAGTCTCATGAATTGTTCTAATATACTCTTTTAGGGGCGAACATATGTTCGCCCCTCGCTTTTGTTTAGTTGTACATCAGACTTAATCCATAGGATTGACTGTTTGTTCCTTCATTCCTCGCATTCCTCGCATTCCTCGCATTCCTGCCTCCCCCCTGAGGATGAATCGCCTTCATCCCCACCCTTACTGCCGGTTCCTTACCCAGCTAACCGAACCTGATCGCAATTCTGAGCGTTAAGTTAACAAACTAAAATAAATGTGTAGAAGTTTAAGTTTTGTCCGTCCATCAGGGGTGAGCTGCTATCTCAGTCCAAAACCGGATCGGGGTTTCGGATCAACCCTGAAGTAGGTCTTAACGTTTCATAGAAAGAGGATGCTGGATGTATGGCGATTAAAAAACAACCGCAAACCCCTCGATCGCGGCAAATTGGCAATATTTTATTAATTGTTTCGGGGTTGCTGCTGCTGGTGAATCTGGTCTTGCCGAGTATCATTGGCCCGCCGATTCCTCGCGTGCCCTATAGCCTGTTCATCGATCAAGTACAGGATGGCGAAGTGGCAAAGGCTTCCGTTGGGCAAAATGAAATTCGCTATCAGCTGAAGGCAGAAGGGGAAGAAGCGGGACAGGTATTTTCCACAGCACCGATTTTTGATCTGGAATTGCCCAAACGCCTTGAAGCAAATGGTGTTGAGTTTGCTGCAACACCTCCGTCTAAGAATGGATGGTTTACGAATATTTTAAGCTGGGTGATTCCGCCACTCATCTTTGTGGGGATCTGGCAGTTTTTCCTGGGTCGTGGCCGAGGTGGGCAGCAGAGCGTCCTGTCGATCGGTAAGAGTCGAGCCAAGGTCTATGTGGAAGGGGAAGATGACAAGATTACCTTTGCAGACGTGGCTGGAGTGGAAGAAGCCAAGACAGAACTGGTAGAAATTGTGGATTTCCTCAAGAATCCGCAGCGATTCATTCAAATTGGAGCCCGCATTCCTAAGGGGGTGCTGCTGGTTGGCCCGCCCGGAACTGGCAAAACGTTAATGGCTAGAGCGGTGGCGGGTGAGGCAGGTGTGCCCTTTTTCAGCATCTCTGGTTCAGAATTTGTTGAGCTATTTGTGGGGGTTGGTTCCTCACGGGTGCGGGACTTGTTTGAACAGGCGAAGAAGCAGGCGCCCTGCATTATCTTTATTGATGAGCTGGATGCGATCGGGAAATCGCGGGCATCGGGCGGATTTTACGGCGGGAATGATGAGCGAGAGCAAACCCTGAATCAGCTTCTAACCGAGATGGATGGCTTCGCGGCAGGGGAGCAAACTGTGATTGTGCTGGCTGCAACCAACCGTCCTGAATCCCTGGATCCGGCGCTGCTGCGTCCCGGTCGTTTTGATCGCCAGGTGTTGGTCGATCGGCCTGACTTGCAGGGACGGATGGAAATTTTGGAAATCCATGCCAAGGGAGTCAAGTTGGGGGATGATATTGACCTGAGAGCCATTGCCACACGTACCCCTGGGTTTGCTGGAGCTGATTTAGCCAACCTGGTAAATGAGGCGGCCCTGCTTGCAGCTCGGAATAACCGAACGACCGTTTCTCAGGCTGACTTTAATGAGGCGATCGAGCGACTGGTCGCTGGATTGGAGAAGAAGAGCCGCGTTTTGAACGACAAAGAGAAAAAGATTGTGGCTTATCACGAGGTGGGACACGCGATGGTGGGCGCAGCCATGCCTGGAACTAGCCGAGTTGAGAAAATTTCGATCGTGCCTCGTGGGATGGCGGCTTTGGGCTACACGTTGCAGTTGCCAACGGAAGACCGCTTTTTGATGAGCGAAAATGAACTGCATGGGCAAATTGCCACCTTGCTAGGCGGACGATCGGCAGAAGAAATTGTCTTCGGCAGCATCACCACTGGTGCAGCTAACGACCTGCAACGCGCCACTGATTTAGCAGAACGCATGGTCACGACCTATGGCATGAGTAAAGTGCTGGGGCCGTTAGCCTATCAGCAGGGGCAGCAAAATAATTTCCTGGGCAATGATATGAACCCACGCCGCCTGGTCAGCCCTCAAACCGCAGAGGCGATCGATCAGGAAGTGAAGGGAATTGTGGAAAATGCTCACCAGCAAGCCCTGGGAATTCTGCATGAACATCGAGATCTGTTGGAGACGATCGCTACGCAACTGCTAGAAACCGAGGTGATTGAAGGGGAAGCCCTCAACCAGCTTTTGAGCCAGGTCAAGTCCGTAGAACCGAACTATCAAGTCGAGGTTGCCACTCTATAAAGTGTCCTACTCTGACGGAATCATCCCAGAGGCAAGCTCTATAGTAATTGTTGTGTGAGGATGAACTGAAACTAGTCCAAAAGCCCCCGGAGTCGAAACACGGAAAGACGTCTGGGGGCTTTTGTCATGGGCATGTTTTATGACAGGACTTTTTTGTCGTGGAACGGATTGCCCTAAACCTCTTCCCGCAAAACCATCGGCAGAATACCCGGTTGCACCGTCAGCTCTAACTCTCGACGCAAAAGTGGGCTGAGGGTTCCGGCCGGAACGGGTTGAAATCCCAGACGACGATAGAAGTTCACCTTTTCAGGACGACAGGCTAGATAGACTGGCTTCGGTGCCGCTTGCGTGACTTGTCGAACCAGATGACTTCCGATGCCCCGACCTCGCCAACCAGATGCCACCAGCACGTTGTAGAGGGTGGAGTAATGCTTGTGGACACACAACTTTGCACATCCAATGAGCTGTCCGCTGTGTTCTACGACCCAAAATTTCTGCCAATCCTCTGATACGGTGAAGGAACTGGATTCGAGCATGACTGCCACAATCACGCCTATCCCCAGCAGCAGGATCAGCCCGATCGCCCATACGCTCGTTAAAGCCTGCATCATGTGAAGCCCCAGCGCGATCAGCACTCCTACCCCAAACCATCTTCCCCCAGACCCTCTACCATGTCGGGACGGGGCACGAAATATAGGCGATCGCTCCTGATGAAAGTGATGGAGGAGGTTTCTCAGAGAGCGTTGATCGGAGTAAATAGCTGGACGAAGCACACAGTCGCTGGGAAGCCGTTCGCCGGAACGTTTTTGGGGGGAGAGAAAATCGTGAGTGGGTTGAGAATCGGTCATCGGGTGGAGAAGAGGAGAAGAATGGAGAAGGTTCAGCCGGGAAGCCTGACAATCCGCTACTTTAGAAGAAGTCCAATCAAAATGTTGAACGTTTAAAAATACAAAATACAGCGAAAAAAGCATCAAATAAAGCAATGGTTTCTACTCCTCTGGCTTCGGCTGCTTCAACAACCTCTATTCGCCCTGAAATTCAGGCAATGCAATCTCAGCTTGTGGAATGGCGCAGAAAGCTACACCAACGGCCAGAATTAGGGTTTCGAGAGCGAATTACCTCTGAGTTTGTGGCCCAAAAGCTGACGGAATGGCAAATTCCCCACGAAACCGGGATTGCCCAAACGGGGATTGTGGCGATCGTCTCTAGTCATCAGCCTGGTCCGGTGCTGGCCATCCGGGCGGATATGGATGCCTTGCCGATTCAGGAAGAAAACGAAGTTCCCTATCGATCGCAGCATGATGGGATTATGCATGCCTGTGGTCATGATGGCCATACGGCGATCGCGTTAGGCATCGCCTACTACCTCTCTCAACATCCAGAGCGATTTACCGGAACCGTAAAGCTGATTTTTCAACCGGCAGAGGAAGGCCCAGGCGGAGCCAAACCCATGATTGAAGCCGGGGTTCTTCGTAACCCGGATGTGGATGCGATTATCGGGCTGCACCTCTGGAATAATTTGCCCGTAGGAACGGTGGGCGTACGGGAAGGGGCGTTGATGGCTGCGACAGAGCTATTTCGCTGTAAGGTACAGGGGAAAGGTGGCCATGGAGCCATGCCCCATCAAACGGTGGATTCGATCGTCGTCAGTGCCCAAATCGTCAATGCGCTGCAAACGATCGTGTCTCGCAATGTTGACCCCCTGAAGTCAGCAGTGGTGACCATTGGCTCCCTCCATGCCGGTCATGCCCATAACGTCATCGCCGCTTCGGCTGAACTGAAGGGCACGGTGCGGTATTTTGATCCAAACCTGTCCAACTTTTTTGATCAGCGACTGGAGCAGGTGATTGCGGGAGTTTGTCAGAGCTATGGAGCCAGCTACGACTTCGAGTACCGCAAGCTCTATCCTCCGGTGATCAATGATGCTCAGATTGCTGAGCTGGTGCGATCGGTGGCGGAATCCGTGATTGAAACCCCGGCGGGAGTAGTTCCCGAATGTCAGACGATGGGCGGTGAAGATATGTCATTCTTCCTGCAAGAAGTGCCTGGATGCTACTTCTTCCTGGGTTCTGCGAATGCCGATAAGGGACTGGCTTTCCCCCACCATCATCCCCGCTTTGACTTTGATGAAACGGTGCTCAGCACAGGGGTTGAAATTTTTGCTCGCTGTGTTGAAGCCTATTGTCAGTAAATTTTCGCCGCTCCGCCCTATAGTGAGAGAGAGCATGAAGTGCTTATCCGAAAACTCGCTGAAGTTTTGGAAATCGCAAACCCCTGACGGGGTTTGCGAATAGGTTCTAAACAGGAATCTGCCATAGGAGGCAACTATGTTTGGTTTGGGCTGGCCTGAAGTGTTAATTATTTTGCTTGCTGCTGTGATTATTTTTGGCCCAAAAAAGATTCCAGAAATGGGAAGTGCATTGGGGAAAACGCTGCGAGGCTTCAAAGATGAAATGAATGCTCCTTCAGAGGAAGAGGAAGCAGATTACGAGCAAGAATACGATCGAGAGGCTTAAGGGCTCCGAATTCTGAATGGAACAGTTTGGAGAACTGAATCGGATCGTCCCAGTTCCCCTTTTTTGAGGGGGCTGAGGGATCTAACAGGGTTTGCGATCGACTGAGGTTAACCGGCAGCATCGCCAGAAAATCACGCTAGAAAATTACGCCAGCAAGTCGTACCAGAAAATCACGCAGGCAAGACTTTGGCTTGAGTGCTCAGTCGAAACGCTGCCTGCGCTACGGAATTTTTAAAAAATCGGCTGTAAGGGCGCACAGCAGTGCGCCCTTAACGGATATGTTATTTTGCCGCATCCCTCTAAATCAGTCGGACGCTCTTCAGATCAACCACTCGACTGCACGAATTCCCCTGAGGATTCTGCATGAACTGGACTGCTATTAGCAAGATGCTCTGGCGCATTTGACAGTATGGGTTCCGACGTAGTTTCAATCCGGGTGGGTAAAGCTAGATTAGGCTTCGGATTGCGCGCTTCAATTAACCCGATCGCCCGACTGACACTCTCCGGCAGGATCACCACCAGGCTTCCCCTGGGGGCTTCATCCAGGGCGGTATTGATCGCCTCGGTTTCATGCAAAATTGTTTCATAATCCACAGCAGAATTCGCAGATTGAATCCCCTGCCGGATTAGCTCTGCCGCATCTCCCCTGGGACGACCCCGGTTATCATCATCCTCCTTCACATAGATCCGATCGAACATTTCGGCGGAAAGTTTGCCCAGCGCCACAAAATCTTCATCCCGTCGATCGCCCGGGCCGCCAATCACGCCAATTTTCTCCCCATCCCAGTTCCGCACGAATCCAGCCAGTGCTTCGTAGCTGTGGGGGTTGTGGGCATAGTCGATCATGGCGTGGAAATCCCCCAGGTTGAACAGGTTCATCCGTCCAGGGGTTTGTCCGGCAGAGGGTTGGAAGGATGCCAGAGCGGTGCGAATGTCCTCCAGGCTAATCCCGTGGGCAAAAGCAGCCAGACTTGCCGCTAAGGCATTGGCAATCATGAAGGGGGCCCGTCCTCCCATCGTCAGGGGCACATTAGCAGCCTGCTCAATCCGCAGCGTCCAATCTCCTTTCAAAATTGACAGGTAGCCATGCTCGTACACGGCCGCCAACCCCCCCTGCTGAGTATGAGTCCGCACCAGTTCATTGTCTGGGTGCATAGAGAAGTAAGCCACCTGAGCCTTAACACGCTCTGCCATGGCGGACACCAGCGGATCGTCTGCATTCAAGATGGCATAACCGTTGGGACGAGCTGTTTCTGCTACGACACTCTTAAGGTGCGCCAGATCCTCCACCGTATTAATATCGCCAATGCCCAGGTGATCCGCTGCCACATTCAAGACGATCGCAATATCCGATTCATTAAACCCAACCCCCGATCGCAGAATTCCACCCCGTGCCGTTTCCAGCACCGCCACTTCAACCGTTGGGTCTTGCAAAATCACCTGGGCACTTTGCGGGCCAGTGGTGTCTCCCTGTTCGACTAAGTAGCCACCCAGATAAATCCCATCCGTGGTCGTGTAGCCCACCGTTTGTCCTGTCTGTTTGACGATGTGGGCCAGGAGGCGCGTCGTTGTCGTTTTACCGTTCGTACCCGTGATGGACAGAATGGGAATTCGAGAGGGTGTACCAGGGGGAAACAGCATATCCAGGACGGGTTCTGCCACGTTGCGGGGAATGCCTTCGCTGGGGCAAAAGTGCATTCGGAAGCCTGGAGCAGCATTCACCTCTACAATTACGCCATCCACCTCGCGCAGGGGACGGGAAATATCCGAAGTGACCACATCAATACCAGCAATATCCAGTCCAATAATTTTGGCGACTCGCTGACAGAGCCAGACATTTTCCGGGTGAATTTCATCGGTGCGATCGATTGCCACCCCACCCGTACTCAGGTTTGCCGTGGCCCGCAGGTAGCAAACTTCCCCCCTTTCTAAAATCGTGTCGAGATCATAACCCTGACGTTCCAGCAGTTCCCAGGAAGTCCGATCCAACTCGATCCGGGTCAGGATATTGGCATGGCCATCTCCCCGTCGGGGATCCCGATTGGTTTCCTCAATCAATTCTGCGATCGTGGCATGGCCATCCCCCACCACATGGGCTGGAACCCGCTCTGCCACCGCCACCACCTTACCGCCAACCACCAGCACCCGATGATCTCGGCCGGTGTAGTAGCGTTCCACAATTACGCCCTTTGATACCGCCTTGGCCGCATCGTAGGCATCTTCTGCCAGATCCCAGGAGTCAATGTTGATCGTAATGCCCCGGCCATGATTGCCGTCCAGGGGTTTAATCACGATCGGGTAACCACCTACATCCTCGATCGCCTGTTCCAATTCATCCAGATAGTAAATCACTGTTCCACGGGGCACGGGAACCCCAGAATCGCGCAGAACTCGCTTCGTCCCCTCCTTATCGCAGGCCAGCTCTACCCCTAAGATCCCCGTCTGACTGCTGAGGGTGGCCTGAATCCGCTTTTGATACACACCATAGCCCAGTTGAATCAGCGATCGGGCTCCTAACTGCATCCAGGGAATTCCCCGGGTTTCGGCTTCACGGACAATGTTTTCGGTGCTGGGGCCCAGGGAGGATTGGAGAGCAAAATCCCGCAAATCCTTCAAATCCTGTTCTAATTCCACCTGAGGATAAATACCCGTTTCAACCAGGCTTTGACAGAGGCGCACCGCTGCTCTGGCGGCATATCGCCCAGCTTGCTCATCCACGTACTCAAACACCACCTGATAAACTCCCGGATCGGCAGTTTTGCGGGTACGCCCAAAGCCGACAGGCATTCCTGCTAGTGTTTGCAACTCCAGCGCAACATGCTCAATAATGTGTCCCATTGTTGTGCCAGTTCGCACCCGATCGAGAAACCCGCCTCGATGCCCTGAAGAACAATGGTGCTCCACAAGGCTGGGCAATACTTCCACTAATCCATCGTAAAAGCCGAATATTTCATTGGAGGGGGTATCGGCCAGGGATTCTAGATTCAGGCGAACCACAATCAGCTTCTTGTATCGAATGCTCCAGTAGTTAGGACCACGCAGGGTTTGAGTTTTAAGGATTTTCATAATCGCGGAATCAGGAAGTCGTTGTGACAGAAGTCTTTGTGACAATGGAGCAGCAATGGCAACAGTAAACTAGTCTCGAACTTGGGAAAGCGATAAAACTGTTCACCGTGAACAGTTTCTCAACTCAAAGTCAGGATTGTACCTTTTGGGTCAACAACAATCAGCCAGCAATAACTTGTCCCTCTCGGTGCAGAGATTCGCCTAGCTAGAGTCGCGGGATACTTCATTCAGATGCCTCATCGATCGTTCTTCTTACCTGGACTAGAATCGGCTGAGTGAACAGGTTACAGCTAAATTGGGCATGAACTTGAGTGTCAAAAAGAACAGGAACACAGCCACTTAATGAGCGTAATAAAGCATTGTCTGTCAAATCCTAGCGTTTTTGACAGGTTGATGCAGTCATTGCTGTGTCAAAATGCAGCGTAATTATTTAATTTAAGGGGTTTATCACTCCAGAATAGAAATGTAACAAAACTGTTATTTCGCAGTTACAGTTATCCTATCGGAAACTGAAAGTCGTCACGAGAACCGTTCGGGTGAGAATCAAAACCCGTTCGGGTGGATGAACGCCGATTGCGACAAATCTCACTGTGGGCAGAAGAAACTCCTGCCTCTGAATCTTTACTCTGACAGATGTAGCGATCGTCATGCTCACCGTTGGTTCACCGTTGCCCATTACTGACCTGTCCATTGCTAAAGTGTTCCAAAACCACAGCCTGGTCTCCCACTGAACTCCTAAAGGTGGGAAGAAGGGAGCGCAATGATGAAAGTGCAATCTTTGAAGGCAAGACCGATCGCTACGGTGGTTCATTCGGTAAAGCAAAATGCAATTAGCAGGTAAGGTAGCGTTAGTTACCGGGACAGGATCTGGCATTGGACAGGCAGCAGCCCTGTGTTTGTCCGATGCGGGGGCAAAAGTGGTAGCGATCGATCGCAGCCCGGAATCGAGTCAGGAGACAATCGATAAAATCCGGCAGGCGGGCGGTGAAGCCATGTCCGCGATCGCAGATGTATCCCAGGCAGCACAGGTGAAGCAGGCAATTCAGACCGCTATAGACCAATTTGGGCGAATTGATATTGTGTTTGCCAATGCTGGCATCAATGGCACCTGGGCCCCCTGGATGATCTAACGCCTGAAGAATGGGAACAAACCCTTGACGTGAACTTAACCGGAACCTTTCTCACGGTTAAATACGCCATGCCCTACCTGAAGCAGCAGGGCGGTTCCGTCATTATTAATTCATCGGTGAACGGCACCCGAATTTTTAGCAACACGGGAGCGACTGCCTATGCCTGTTCCAAAGCAGCCCAGGTTGCCTTTGCCAAAATGGTCGCGCTGGAAGTGGCACCGGATGGCGTGCGGGTAAATGTGATTTGTCCAGGGGCGATCGATACCAGCATTAATGCTTCGACGGAGCAGCGTAACTTAGACAGCGTGAGTCAACCCGTTGAGTTTCCCCAGGGTCGAGTCCCTCTGACGGGGGGCGCACCGGGTAAACCGGAGCAGGTGGCCCAACTGGTTCTGTTCCTGGCATCGGATCTATCCGATCACATCACGGGCACGGAGATCTGGATTGATGGAGCGGAGTCGTTGTTGCAGGGGTGAGTGAGGAGTGAGGAGTGAGGAGTGAGGAGTGAGGAGTCGGGTAGGGGCGAATTGAATTCGCCCACACAAGGAATCGGGTAGGGGCGTTTCGTGAAACGCCCTTCACACAAGGAGTCGGGTAGGGGCGTTTCGTGAAACGCCCTTTAAAATTTGCAGTTCAATTCGGGTGAAACCATGCCGCAATACTTTGGAAAGTTGCCTACCGCAGGACAGGAATGGACAACATTAGGGAACGTACAGTCGGCCCAGTGGGATGAGCCTAGCTTGGTTTGTCAATGTGGCGAGGCGACGTTGCTGCTTACTGTGTTGGATCACAACTTGATTCGAGTTCAGGTTGCCCCAACGGGAGCCTTTGCGGCACAGCGATCGTGGGCAGTCACCAAACCGGATCAGGAGTGGGCGATCGTTCCGGTGCAATTCCAGGAGGACAGCGAGACCATTACCCTCAAAACCGAGGTGATGCGGGTGCAGATCCAGCGATCGCCCTGTCGGATTTCCTGTTTTGACCATGCGGGCAATCCCTTCGCCCAGGATGCGGAGATGGGAGTGGGTTGGTCGGCCAGTGGGATCGCTGCCTGGAAGCAGATCGAATCCGATGAACACTTTTATGGATTTGGGGAACGCACCGGATTACTGGACAAGCGATCGGAAGAGATGACCAACTGGACAGTGGATTCGGTGGACTACAGTTCCCAAACCGATGAAATGTATCAAGCCATTCCCTTTTTTACCGCCTTGCGTCCAGGATTAAGCTACGGCATTTTTCTGCATTCCACCTACTGGAGCCGATTTAATATGGGTGCAGAACAGCCGGGAGTCTGGCAGATGCACACCCGCGCTCCGGAACTGGACTACTACATTCTCTATGGTTCAGAACCCGCCCAAATTTTAAAGACCTATACCGAACTAACCGGACGGATGCCCCTGCCGCCGAAGTGGGCCCTGGGGTATCATCAGTGCCGCTGGAGTTACGAATCGGAGGAAGTGGTGGAGGCTCTGGCCCAGGAATTTCGCAACCGCCGCATTCCCTGTGATGTAATTCACCTGGATATTGACTATATGCAGGGCTATCGGGTTTTTACCTGGCACGAAAAGCGATTTCCTGATCCCAAAGCTCTGGGACGGCATTTAAACCAGAATGGTTTTCAACTAGTGACGATCGTGGATCCGGGGGTGAAGCACGATCCAGAAGCGGGCTACGCTATCTATGATGAAGGCTGCCAGAAGGATTACTTTGTCCGCAAGCCCGATGGCAAACTGTTTCATGGCTATGTCTGGCCAGATAAGTCAGTGTTTCCAGACTTCATGCGTCCAGAGGTGCGGGAGTGGTGGAGTGATTGCCATACGGCCCTGACGGATGCAGGCGTGGCGGGCATCTGGAACGATATGAATGAGCCGTCCATCAGCGATCGACCCTTTGGCGATGGTGGCAATAAGATTCCCTTTCCCCTGGATGCGACTCAAGGCCCCGCCGATGAGCCAGCCACCCATGCGGAAACTCATAACCTCTATGGCTATATGATGGCCCGAGCGGCGCGGGAGGCGATGGAGAAACACCGTCCTCACCAGCGATCGTTCGTGTTGACGCGATCGGGGTTTGCTGGAATTCAACGCTGGTCGTCTGTCTGGTTAGGGGATAACACATCGCTGTGGGATCAGCTAGAAATGTCCCTGCCGATGCTCTGCAATATGGGACTGTCGGGAGTGGCGTTTGTTGGATGTGATATTGGTGGTTTTGCGGGAAATGCCACAGCAGAAATGTTTGCTCGCTGGATGCAGGTGGGACTGCTCTATCCCCTGATGCGGGCCCATTCAGCCATGACCACCAATCAGCACGAACCCTGGTGCTTTGGCGATCGGATAGAACAAATTTGCCGGGAATATATTGAACTCCGCTATCAACTGTTACCCTACTTCTACTCTTTATTCTGGGAAGCAACTCAGACGGGTGCGCCGATTCTGCGGCCGTTGCTGTACCACTATCCCAACGATCCCAAAACCTACTCCCTACACGATCAGGTTTTACTGGGGGAATGGCTGATGGCCGCCCCTATTTACCATCCGGGGCAAGAATATCGAGCGGTGTATCTGCCAGAGGGCACCTGGTACGACTGGTGGAGCAATGAACGGTTTGAGGGGCCAACTCACATCCTGACCCATGCCCCCCTGGAACGAATGCCCCTTTACGCTAAAGCCGGGGCGATTATTCCGATGCAGTTAGTGATGCAGTATGTCAACCAGCATCCGGTGGAGGAACTGACCCTGCGAGTCTACCCCGGTGAAGGGCAGAACATCCTTTATGAAGACGATGGCGACAGTTTTGATTACCAATCTGGGGCATGGCGCACCACCACCTATCAAGTCCGTCAGGAAGGCGATCGCGTAATTGTAGAGGCGATCGATCGGCAGGGCAACTGGAATCCCGGCGATCGAACGGTGCGGGTGGACTTACAGGGGCGATCGGATTTGGAGGTGGATTTTAGGGATTAAAGTCCGTCACCACTTTTATCTTCAACCTGCCTCCTGTGCTACAGATTTTTTAAAGAATTTAGGTAATTGTTGTAAACTTTTGTCTCCAAAATGAACCGTCTCGCCGTACAATAATATCCCATAGGTAAAAACACTCATTTGGGGGGTTCCAGTGTCAAAGAAAACCGTAGCAAGTCTATCGGCAGCAGATTTGACGGGTAAGAGAGTGCTTGTCCGGGCGGATTTCAACGTGCCTCTGGACGACCAGGGCAACATCACGGATGACACCAGGATTCGGGCGGCATTGCCAACGATTCAATACCTGACCTCGAACGGGGCAAAGGTGATCCTCTCCAGCCACTTTGGTCGTCCCAAAGGGAAGGTTGTTGAGGGAATGCGTCTGACTCCAGTGGCAACGCGGCTATCGGAACTGCTGGGGCAGGATGTGATTAAGTGTGATGACTGTATTGGGGATGCCGTGGCTGGCGCGATCGCCGGAATGCAAAACGGTCAGGTAGCCCTGCTGGAGAACGTTCGTTTCTATGCAGAGGAAGAAAAGAACGACTCAGAATTTGCCAAAAAGCTGGCAGCTAATGCCGATCTGTATGTCAATGATGCCTTTGGAACGGCTCACCGGGCCCATGCTTCAACGGAAGGCGTAACGCATTATCTGAGTCCCTCGGTTGCGGGTTATTTGATCGAAAAAGAATTACAGTATCTCCAAAGTGCGATCGAAAATCCCCAACGTCCTCTGGCGGCGATCATCGGCGGTTCTAAAGTTTCCAGCAAAATCACCGTGATTGAAACGCTGCTCGATAAAGTAGACAAACTGTTGATTGGTGGAGGGATGATCTTCACCTTCTACAAGGCGCGTGGTCTGAGTGTCGGTAAATCGTTGGTGGAGGATGACTTCGTTGAACTGGCCAAGAAACTGGAAGCAAAGGCAAAGGAAAAAGGGGTTTCCCTCCTCCTGCCCTCCGATGTCGTCGTTGCCGATAACTTTGCCCCTGATGCCAACGCCCAAACCGTCAGCATTGAAAGCATTCCCGATGGCTGGATGGGTCTGGACATTGGACCGGAATCCGTGAAGCTATTCCAGGAAGCCCTGGCAGATTGTAAGTCGGTGATCTGGAATGGCCCAATGGGTGTGTTTGAGTTTGATCAGTTTGCCAAGGGCACAGAAGCGATCGCTCGCACCTTAGCAGATCTGACCAAGACGGGCACAACCACTATCATCGGTGGGGGTGACTCGGTCGCTGCGGTGGAGAAAGTAGGCGTAGCGGAGCAGATGAGCCACATCTCTACTGGGGGTGGAGCCAGCCTGGAACTGCTGGAAGGTAAAGTGCTGCCTGGAATTGCGGCATTGAATGACGCATAGGTTGGGTGATGCACCCTTCAGTCTAACCACTGAAGAACTCAATCAGGAGTAGGCAGCTTGAGCCAGTTTAGTGGCAAGATGTCTACTCCATTTTGATCAAGGGAGGCTTGGGCAATGCAGGCAAGATGCCTGCGCTACGGAAATCGGTTGGCATGGGTTGGAGTGCTTCCGCCTGCAATTCGATGTTGAAATTGCCAATCCTAGAGCCGTTGAAACTCCCGTGCGGTTTCTGGATCGGTGGCGCGTAGACCGCGATAGGTCATCTTCGACACCACAATGAATACAATCAGTCCAATAATTGGGCTAATCATTGTCGGCAAACCATCGAAATCCTCGGTAAAAATACCATTGGGAATATACAGTAAGGTATTCTCAATCCCAAAGGTGGTAGGCATCATGACGAAAAAGAACAGCCGGACGATCGCCCCCACAATAATGCAAGCCAGGGCCCCTTCGCTGGTGGATTTTGACCAGAACAGTCCGCCCGTCAACGGAATCAGCAAGCTGGCAAATCCCAAGTCGAAGGCCAGCAAGAGCAAAATGCCTGTTTGAGGTACTCGCAGAGCAAAGAAGATTCCCAGTAAGGTGATCACAACTGCCATGGTTCGCGTCAGAGCCAGCAGTCGATCGCCCCCTGCCCCATGATCGGTATGACGAATCCCGATGATATTGTGGGCAATCACAGAGGATGTACCGAGAATCGCTCCATCTGCGGTGGAAAGGGAAGCGGAGAGGATGGCTGCAATCACCAGTAATCCAATTACGGGCGGAACGACATCTCGGATCATGGCAAACAGCAGCGGCCCATCGGCCACCACCCCTGCCTGAGTCAAGATATCCGATGCAGAAAGGGCGACGATGGAAAAAGGAACGCCAATCAGCACGGTTCCCAAAGAGCCGATCAGGCAAGCCCGTTGTGCCGTTTCGGGACTATCCGCCGCAAAGACTCGCGCCATAAAGTCGATCGCCACAATATCGCCTAACCCCAGAGCCAACAGCGTCGCCCAGTTGATCAATGCTCCTTCTTCGGGATTAGAAAGTTGTCCCAGCGCCATTGGCCCCGTTTCCGCCGGAATCTCTAAACCAAATTGAGTAGCCACAAAGCCAATCAGCAGCACAGAACCGAGGAAGGCGATCGCCACCTGAATCGCATCAGTATAGGCC
Source organism: Egbenema bharatensis FJBBOT/2019 (assembly GCF_048077055.1). Taxonomy (NCBI): domain Bacteria; kingdom Bacillati; phylum Cyanobacteriota; class Cyanophyceae; order Oculatellales; family Oculatellaceae; genus Egbenema; species Egbenema bharatensis. Next base: position 4,059,671 of record NZ_CP182236.1, read on the forward strand.
ACAGCAAACAATCCACCACTGGCCGTGTAGATGAAGACAATCAGGGCAATGAACAAAACCCCTGCCGTGTAGCTCGTCCCCAGAAAGGTTTGGAACAAATAGCCACCCGCCACCAGGTTTCCAGCCAGCAGAAACGAAAAGCTCAAGACCATGACGATCGAAGCGACAAACTCCGTGATTCGTCCATACTTGACCCGATAAAAATCCGGTAGCGTGATCAAGTTCATGCGGTTAAGGGGTTTGGCGTAGAACAGGGCCGTGAGAAATAAACAGAGGGCTAACCCAAGGGGTAAGGAAGCCCCAGCCCAAAAGCCGAACTCTGCAACTAAATCAGTGTTTCCTAAAGTGGCATTGGAATCGACTGATTGGGCCATTAGCGTGGCCGCTGCCAGGGGGAGAAGTAAGCCCCGACCCGCAACCAGATAATTCACACTATCGCCTTTAATTTGTTTGGAGGCATAGACTCCAACACCAAGAGTAGCAAGGAGGAACAGGATAATTCCCCAGAAAAGAATAGAATGTGACATGGGAAAAAACTCTTAAATATAACCTCGCAAGTGCATTAAGATCGCAAGGATGGTTCTACTTAGACTAGAAAATACAATTGAGTTAAGCTGTATCATGAACTACTTATTCTAATTCTTGGAACATTTGTTGACATTTATAATTAAACAAATTCTTGATCGATCTCAACCAACCAAAAGACAAAATTTAGAATAGAAAATTTCCATAAGATCAACAAAATCAGATCTTACGGCGGTTGCTTCGATCGTTGATCATTTAATTAAGTAGTATCAGTAGATCGCAAATCAGGTTGGGATCCCCCCTAACCCCCCTTACGGAAAGGGGGGAACTGAGCCAAGAAGGTTTGAAGTCCCCCTTTTTAAGGAGGATTTAGGGGGAGCGAAACAAGCTTTGCGAATGAAAATAGATTCATTTTCGATCTACTGAGCATTCGTACTGGGCAGGCAGGATGTCCACCCCACAAGAGAGAAGAGGGAAGAGGGAAGAGGGAAACGAAACAAGCCATTTTCTTCTTCCTTTTCCTTCTTTTTCATCCTTCATTCTTCCTATTTCCAATTTTCTTCTTTCTCCTCACTCCTCACTCCAACTAAACGATCGCCGATAGCCGTTGAGGTTCTGCCTGAGTTTTGAGAGTCGATCGCACCCAATTAAACCAATCTTCTAACCCTTCGCCGGTTTTGGCGGAGATGGGAATGATGGTGACGTGAGCATTCATTTGCCGCACATTCTCCACAATTTGATTGATATTGACTTCTAAATGGGGCGCTAAATCCATTTTGGTAATCAGCAGGCAATCTGCTTCCTGGAACATGAAGGGATACTTCAAAGGTTTATCTTCTCCCTCCGTGACGCTCAATAGGGCAACTTTAGCGTGTTCCCCTACTTCAAATTCGGCTGGACAAACCAGATTTCCTACGTTTTCTACCAAGACCAGATCAAATTCCGGTGGATGGTAATCATGGCTGAAACGATGAATTCCACCTGCCACCATTTTGGAATCAAGATGGCAGGAACGCCCCGTGTTAATTGCGATCACAGGCACATTGTATTGACGCAGGCGATCGGCATCCAGTTCAGTGGTCATGTCGCCTTCAATCACGGCAATCTTACATTCATCGCTCAGGGCTGCCAGAGTCCGTTCCAGTAATGCAGTCTTTCCAGCTCCCGGACTACTCATCACATTCAGACAGGTAATGCCCCATTCATCAAAATGGGCCCGGTTGTGATCGGCTCCTTCCTGGTTGGCATGGAGCAGGTTAATTTCCAGAGCGGCATCAAAGGTTTGGTGCATGGTTAGTACAGGTAATGGGTAATGGGTAATTGAACTTGTAGAACTTGTAGGGTGGGCACTGCCCACCAATCCCCCAGGTAACTACACTTCAGGTTTTGCATTCAATCCGATCGATTTTGAGTTCTCGACCAGAGCGAATATCATCCATTGGCGATCGGCAGGTGGGGCAGGCATATTGGATGCCGATTTCGGGACGATACTCTTGCTGGCAGGAATGGCAAAAGGCGATCAGGGGGGTTTCCTGAATATCCAGGATCGCGCCATCCAGAAAGGTATTGCGAGTTTGAACGTCGAAGGCAAACTGAAGTCCAGTGGGTTCCACACAGGTAAATTGCCCCACGATCAGGTGAACTTTAGAAATGCTCGGTCGTTCCGGCTGGGATTCCCACCAGTCTTTGACGGTGAGGATCAGGGCTTTGGTCATATCGGTTTCGTGCATGGGCGGGAAATGAGGGAGTAGGGAGTAGGGAGTAGGGAATAGGGAATAGGGAGCTTGTTCTGCTCTTTGCCTTCTGACTGCTGACTGCTGACTGCTGACTGCTGACTGCTGACTGCTGACTGCTGACTGCTGACTTCCCTCTTCCGCCTTTTCATGTCCAGGCTACGTCTACTTGCATGTTGGCTTCTGCATGGATGTAATCTGGCTTTTGTTTGCGGGGGAGTTGTCCGGAGAGCACCAGATGCGCCATTGTGTCACAAATTACGCGAGTGGCCATGAGGGCAGTCATGTCGCTGACATCGTAGGGAGGAGACACTTCCACAACTTCAATGCCGCAAACGGGGGCACGCTGGATGATTTTGCCCAGGAGATAGAGGGCTTCGCGGGGTAGGAGTCCGCCCGGTTCCGGCCAGCCAGTGCCAGGGACAAAGCCAGCGTCGATGCAGTCAATGTCGAAACTGATCCAGACGCAATCGGTGCCATCCAGGGCTTTGTCCAGGGCAAAATCCACCGCAGCATCTAAGCCCATTTCTGTAATGTCGGTGACGGTGAGAATATTGGTGGCCCGTTCTCGACAGACTTTGACCCCCTGACGCGGAACTTGCCAACCGCCGATGCCAAGCTGTACCAGGTTCTTGGCTGGAGCATTGGCCATATTTGTCGCGTGGAACCAGGGGCAGGTGTGCATCCGTTCATCCAGGTCAGTTTCCTGCGTATCAACATGACGATCGAAGTGAATGATGCCGACTTTCTTATCGCCCAGGTGCCGACATACGCCCCGGACGGTTGGGAACCCAATGGAATGATCGCCCCCAAGAATGATCGGGAACGCACCCGAACTAAAGATATGGGCAATGCCTTTGGAAATTTGATCGAATGACTTTTCGTTGTTGCCGGGAATGGTAAAAATATCGCCAACATCACAGAGGGTGATCTGTTCGCGCAGGTCAACGCCCAACTCAAAGTTGTAGGGGGTATACAGTGCTGAAATCCGACGAATACCCTGGGGGCCAAAGCGAGTTCCCGGACGATAGGTAGTGCCTGAATCATGGGGAACACCGACGATCGCCACATCATATTCCCCGACTTTCCGTACGTCTTCCAGGTAGGGAGCCTTCAGGAAGGTGTTAATTCCGGCATAGTGGGGCAGTTCTCCGCGAGAGAAAGTGGAAATGGAGCGATCGCGGATGCTTTCTGCGGCTTCCAATCCGTAGGTGAGTCCCTGGGAAACTTCCTGCTGCCATCCGGTCAGGGGTAAACGACTCTCCATCTCCAGGGCACGTTCGGCTTCGGAGGGAGCGTGTCCGTTTGCATCTGGACTTTGAAATACTGGATTTTCAGAAGGATCGGTGGTCATGGAACAGCCTCAATCGTTGAATCATGCAAAAACGAAACATGAAAAAAACCCGACGAAAAGTATTCAGTTATCAGTCAACTGAAACTTCTCCCGGGCTTTTTTCCCGCCGTGTGGCTAGCAAATTCTGAAATGGGTAAAAGCTGATCGTAATGCTAGCTGCTTCTCTTGACCAGGCACTCCACTTCGAGCAATGGCAACTGGCTCAGCTGCGATCGCCCCCGAGGGAGCCGGAACCCTAGAAGCTTCCTTTTATAGATCTATGTAAGGAATACCAATAGATTGGAACTCAAAAAGTATCCTGGGCTACAAAAACTCAATCCCTCACTCCAAATCAAACCAGGGAGATCTTCGTGGGTGGTATTCTACTTTTCCGGCATTGCTGCTGCTGCTAGCAAAATTTCTGTCAATTTACACTTCGGTTACAGTTCAGCTCCCGTTCAGCTCCCGTTCAGCCGACCGCATCCGCTGCAACCGCCCCATGAAACCGCCGCAACACCTCAAATAATTGCTCCACTTTGCGCAAATCCTTATTCCCCGGTGCAACTTCCACCCCGCTCGACAGGTCAATCCCATCCGGACTGAATCGCTCCAGGGCATCGCCAATATTCTCTGGGGTCAAGCCCCCCGCCAGCAGCCAGGCGCAGTCCGATCGAAACCCTTGCAGCAGCGACCAGTCGATCGTATGCCCCGTCCCCCCCAGCAGATTGGGATCATACGCATCCAGCAGCAGCGTATCCACCAACCCCTCATACTGCCGCACCGATTCCAACGTTTCTGCACTCCGCACCCGAAACGCTTTAATCATCTCCACCGTGGGCAACATCGATCGCAACTGTTGGCAAAATTCAGGCGACTCACTGCCATGAAGCTGAACCGCATTCAGCAATCCCATTTCCACCACGCGGCAAATTTCCGCCATCTCCGCATCCGCAAACACCCCCACCCGATCGCACCCATAGCCCTCAGCCAACAACCCATCAACAATTTCCCGAATCTGCTCCGGACGCACATATCGAGGCGATCGTTCCACACAAATAAACCCCAACGCCGATGCACCCAACTGCGCGATCGATCGACCCTGCGCCCCCCGCGTAATGCCACAAATCTTCACCCGCATACTTTCCCCATCCTTCCCTATTCCTTCTCCATCCTCCAGCCCAATCCTCAAATTCTCCTCACTCCCCACTCCTCACCGTACGAGCGATTCGCGTTCGCGCAGCGACTCCCCACTCCCCACTCCCCACTCCCCTCACTCCTCACTCCCCACTCCCCACTCCTTGTAAGGGCGAACGCAATTCGCCCCTACTCCCTCCCAATTAACTTTTGTATCAACTCCCCGCCCAACTCTGTTAACTCTTCAAACAAAATCTTATTCCTTTACAATCGCTCTTTATAATTCTTGGTATTTCAAGCTGTTTGAGATTCAGGAGATAACGTTTTGAGTTACTTAACAACTCTACTGGCAACCGTTCCTCACACTCCGTCGTGGTCGCCTAGCGTCGGATTGGTTATGATTGCGAGTAATTTGTTTGCGATCGCCATTGGGTACTATGCCATCCAAAAGCGTGGAGTCGGGCCTAATCTGCCCATGGAAATGCCCGCAATGTTCACTGGGTTTGGCATTCCAGAACTACTAGCAACCGCTAGCTTCGGACACCTGCTGGGAGCCGGATTCATCTTAGGCTTGGGTAACGCCGGATTGCTGTAGGTAGCAAAGGAGCTGAAACTCCAAAACTACGACGTTCGTGGAGGGGGATACCCCAACTTCTTGTGGGGTGGGCATCTTGCCCGCCCAATCAATAATCTTGGGGTTGATGCTTGCAGAGGCAAGGCGATCGATGGTCGAGTGGGCATCTTGCCCACCCAATCAAACCGCCCTACTTCCCGCCATAGTAAAAAGCGATCTCCTTCTCCTTCAACGGCGCAAAATCAGCATCAATCAACATCTGATTCAGTTCTGCCTGGGAAATGTGCTTCGCTCCAATCCGCACAATCCGCGATCGCATCGTATTGCTAACCCCACTGCGCTGCCGTCCCGCTTCCAACCCCATCACCTGCTTGTACAAGTCAAGCTTGGCCGCAGGAATGGGGGAACCATCGAGATCAATGCCCTGCTCGATCGCCACGTCTACTGCATCAGCCCCTTTCGTCGAATCCATCCCTTTTGCCTCAGAATTTGCATCCACCGTCATAACCTTCCCCTTCTCAGTCAAGATCCAATTACCAATCATCCATTACCGATTACTGATTACCGATTACTGATTACCCATCAGCAATTCAATCAGTATCCAACGTTACCGCTAACTGATTCATCAGCATTCTACCAGCGATCGGACTGTTGCCTTGCCGTAACACAAACCCGTATTCAAGACTACAAAATTTGAGAAAAATTCCCCTCATCTTGACGATCAAATAAAAAAAACCTTTCAGTGTGCCTATCTTTCAGGAACCTTTGTTTACTCTGGTAGGTGCAAGCCTAACTGGAATTTTGCGATTCTAAATGGTGTGCAGTGTGCTGAGTAAATCCCGTCGGGTAAATCTATCCCGTCGGATGAATCCACAAAGTTCCACAACAGCCCTGGGAAACCCGCTGGTAAAAGTGATGCGGTATTGAAAGCCGATCGTTGCAGTAACCAGAGTTTCCCCTTGTCCAGAGTAAGCGGAGAATAGCAGAGTCCTATGGCACAGAGTTTTGGTTTGATTGGTCTAGCCGTTATGGGGGAGAATTTGGCGCTGAACGTCGAGCGCAACGGCTTCCCGATTACCGTGTATAACCGCACGTCTACAAAGACAGACGAATTCATGTCTACGCGAGCGCAGGGCAAAAACGTTAAGGCTGCCTATTCGCTCGAAGAATTTGTGCAATCCCTGGAGCGTCCCCGCAAGATTTTAATCATGGTGAAGGCGGGTGCACCCGTAGATTATGTCATTAACGATCTCAAGCCCCTGTTGCAAGAAGGGGACATGATCATTGATGGGGGTAACTCTCTCTACACCGACACCGAACGACGCACTCAGGAACTGGAATCCACCGGACTCCGCTACATTGGCATGGGGGTCAGTGGGGGCGAAGAGGGAGCCTTAAACGGCCCCAGTCTAATGCCCGGTGGCACTAAAGAAGCCTACGATGCGATCGAGCCGATCGTCACTAAAATTGCGGCTCAGGTGGATGATGGCCCCTGCGTTACGTTTGTGGGGCCAGGTGGAGCAGGGCACTACGTCAAGATGGTGCATAACGGCATTGAATACGGCGATATGCAGTTGATTGCTGAAGCCTACGATATGCTGAAAAATGCCCTGGGATTGAACCACGAGCAATTGCATGAAGTGTTTGCTGAGTGGAACACCACCGAAGAACTCGACTCTTTCTTGATCGAGATCACCGCGAACATCTTCAAGAAAATGGATGACGAAACGGATTTACCGTTGGTGGATGTGATCCTGGATGCAGCCGGACAGAAGGGAACGGGTCGCTGGACGGTGGAAACTGCCCTGGATCTGGGTGTTGCCATCCCCACGATCGTCGCTGCCGTGAATGCTCGCATCATGTCCTCCATCAAAGAGGAGCGGGTCGCTGCCTCCAAGGAACTGACGGGCCCCTCTGGTAAGTACGAGGGTGACGCGAAAGAATTCATCAACAAAGTGCGCGATGCCCTCTACTGCTCCAAAATTTGCTCCTATGCGCAAGGGATGGCTCTGATCGGCAAAGCTTCCAAGCAATTCTTTAACTCGGAAGTGGATCTGGGTGAATGTGCCCGGATTTGGAAAGGCGGCTGCATTATCCGCGCTCGTTTCTTAGGCAAAATTAAAAAAGCCTTTGATGAAAATCCCAACCTGCCGAACCTGCTGCTAGCTCCAGAGTTCAAGCAAACCATCCTCGATCGCCAGGATGCATGGCGGGAAGTGATCATAACAGCTGCCAGGCTAGGAATTCCGGTTCCTGCCTTCAGTGCCTCCCTCGACTACTTCGACAGCTACCGCCGCGATCGACTGCCCCAAAACCTCACCCAAGCCCAGCGAGACTATTTTGGGGCCCACACCTACGAACGGACAGATAAGTCCAGAGGGGAATTCTTCCACGCAGAGTGGTTTTAGAGGACTGAGGACTGAGGGCTGAGGGCTGAGGACTGAGGACTGAGGACTGAGGACTGAGGACTGAGGACTGAGGACTGAGGACTGAGGGTGGGCGTAGCCTGTAGAAGGGGTGCGGCGTAGGGAAGAAGGTTTGTGATTTCTTTCTACCTCTGTGTTTCCCCCTCTAGCAGGAAAAACATCCATGCCAGGAATGCGAATTAAATAAACTGAAATTCTTGTGGGGTGGGCATCTTGCCCGCCCAGTCAACAAAGTAAAACGCTTTACAGGTTATTTAATCCATGATCCTACCTTTTCTCTTCCCAGTCCTCATAAAGGTGAAAGACGGAAGCAAAGAACCCCCTATTTTCTCCTCCCTCTTTACCTAAACTTACTCCTCGCTCCTCGCTCCTCACTCCTCACCCGGCTTCACCCGCAGCACGATCAGCGTCATATCGTCATCATTACTGCGATCGCCACCAATAAACTGTTTGACCTGATTGAATAAATAATCCAGGATTTCCTGAGGGCTGTTGCAGTTGCGGCAGGCCCATTTGAAGTGTTGTTCCAGCCTTTCCTCATCAAACCGATCGCCGTGATGGCTGGCGGCTTCGGTAAAACCATCTGTGTAGTAGATGATCGTGTCACCGGGGTAAAGCTTGATCTTCGCTTCGTGGTACTTGCTGTCCATATCCAGCCCAATCAGCATTCCCAGGGTATCGAGCCGTTTGATCGTGCCTGTGGCAGCCCGCCAGAGCAGGGGAGGGTTATGGGCTGCGTTACTGTAGGATAACGTCCGCGTGTCGGCATCATATTCGGAATAGAACAGCGTCACGAAGCGATTGGAGTTCTCCAGGTCGGCATACATGACATGGTTGAGGTGTTGCAAAATTCGAGACGGAGAGTGGGCGTTTAGGACTTCAGCCCGCAGCATTCCCCGCAGCATGGTCATAATCAGCCCTGCCGGAACCCCTTTCCCCATGACATCGCCGATCGCCAAACTCCAGCGTTTCGATTCCAGCTTGCCAATCTTTTTCCGAATCTGATCGTAGTTGGCAGGAATGAAGTCATAGTAATCGCCTCCCACCCGGTTAGCGGTTTTACAGAGGGCTGCCAGTTCAATGCCGTCAATGCTGGGACATTGGCGAGGTAAGAGTTGCAGTTGGATCTCAGCCCCAATTTCTAGCTCCCGATCCAGACGCTCTTTTTTGCGAAGTTCAACCGTCAGCTCATCATTTTCGATCGCCACTGCGGTTTGATCGGCCACCAATCGCACTAACTTCTGCCGGGTTTCTGTCCAGGTGTACTCTGGATCACGGCTAAAGACATAGAGCCGTCCCCGTTCCACATTCTTAGTCAGAATCGCAGTCCCAAAGAGCTGCACCGTCGAGCCAAGGGAATGGCTGATATGATAATCCAGCGCAGCCGTGCGATTGGCGGATGTCACCAGTTTCCCGCCATAGGTGGACTTGTCCAGAATCAGTTGTCGAGCTGCCTTCTCGATCGCCGATTTCACATCCTGACACTGATTATCCTGACAGTGCAGCCGCTCCAGCCGCATCTGACCATTGGGCTTAAATAGAACCAAGGCTCCCCCGTCTGCATCGGTGACTCGGCTGGCAATCAGGGGGGTTAGCTCTAGAAACTGGTTTAAGTTCTTGAAGCTCCGCAGCGCGAACCCCAGGGAACTCAGCAAATCCTGAATTTTATTTTGTTCTCGATGCAGGCGAGAAACAAGTTCCTTCAACGCAAATACAGGTGTGATGTCGGCGGGCGAATTGCCACCAACATCAGAGGGTTGAGAGGGCTGTCTAGGGGCGGGCACAGCAGTCATCTGGTCAAGGCTCAAGGAAGCAATAACGATAAAGAATTAGGCCGCTATCCAGCAAGCTGGCAGCGCAGGGAAAACAGGGAAAACCGTGGACAGCAAAAGTAGATCAGCTAGGGTTTAGATGCCGATGGAACGATCGCATTGGGTTAAATTCTAACGAATGCCTCAACGATCGCCGTATCAATTTCTGAAACCTCATTTAAGAATTTAGGATTAGAAGAAAAAATGCGAGCTGCCAGCCGGAAAAATTGAAAAATATTCAGATTTCTCACCCTGAATGCTCATGGAATTCAAATCTTATAACTTAAAACTTGAAGTTTATACTCAATCTTTATGGTTTATCTCTACATCTGCCCAAAGTTAACTTCCCTAAAATACCCGTCAAAGTGCATAGTGCCCCAAAGTTTTTCCAGAAAGCATAAAGTTTTACTGCGACCACAGTAAAGTTCTGTACAATTTCGCTGTCCCTTGCCAAAAATGGATCCATTCTCTTCTCCTGACCTCCATGCACCTGCATTTCTCCCATCAATTTGATCGATTTGATCAATATTGATCTATAAAAATGCTCCAAATGATCCAACGAATGCTCCAAGTGATCCAATGACTGTAAATACTCCAAGTGATCCCACTCAACCCCTGGAACCGATCGATCGCCCTATGATGCAGCGATGTCTGGAACTGGCGAAACAAGCGCGAGGATGTACGGCCCCAATCCTATGGTTGGCTCCGTTGTGGTTCAAGATGGAGCAATTGTCGGGGAAGGGTTCCATCCCAAAGCCGGAGAACCCCATGCTGAAGTGTTTGCCCTCCGAGCAGCCGGCGATCGAGCTAAAGGGGCAACGATTTACGTCAATTTAGAACCCTGTAGCCACTATGGGCGCACGCCTCCCTGTGCCGATGCCCTGATTGCCGCCGGAGTCCGTCGAGTGGTGGTTGGCATGGTGGATCCCAATCCCCAGGTTGCGGGACGGGGAATCGATCGCCTCAGAGCTGCTGGCATTGAGGTGTGTGTAGGCGTAGAAGCGGCAGCCTGCCAGAAGTTAAATGAAGCCTTTGTCTATCGCATTCTGCACCAGCGTCCGTTCGGCATCTTGAAATACGCCATGACCCTGGACGGTAAGATTGCAGCGACCACGGGGCATAGTGCCTGGGTGACTGCTCCCGAAGCGCGAGCAATAGTACACGATCTGCGGGCGGGCTGTGATGCAATCATCATCGGCGGCAATACCGTCCGGCGCGACAATCCCCTCCTGACCAGTCGCGGTTATGGCCCAAACCCTCTCCGAGTCATCATGAGCCGATCGCTGGATCTCCCGCCCGTAGCGAACCTCTGGCACACCCAAACTGCCCCCACCCTTGTATTCACCACACCCGGAGCCAATCCCCCCCTCCAGGAACAGCTCCAGCAGCAGGGAGTCGAGGTAATGGAACTGGCGCAACTCACCCCCGCCGCAGTCATGGGACAACTCTACGATCGCGGTGCTATGTCCGTGCTCTGGGAATGCGGTGGTACCCTGGCAGCCGAAGCAATCCACGATAAAACGGTTCAAAAAATTCTTGCCTTTATCGCGCCCAAAATCATCGGGGGTTCAACCGCCCCCTCCCCCGTCGGCGATCTGGGATTGACTCAAATGACCCAGGCTCTAACCCTGAAGCAAACCACCTGGCGATCGGTTGGTGTGGATTGGCTGGTGGAGGGCTACCTGGACTGAGGGTTCCGCTGCGTTTAGAACTAATTCACATTCTTTTCGTGATCCTCTATGCAGGCAAACACCTGATTGACCGTCAGAGTCAGGTTGGGAAATGTGGGAGAAATCACACGCTGTTCTCCCCGATAGCATCCCACTGTACGATAGTGACCTTGCTCCAATCCCAGAACGGTGACGGTCTGTTCTTCAGGGTCAACAATGACATATTCAGGAATACCAGCGGCAGCGTACTGTGCCCGTTTGCGAACATAATCTCGCTGGCGGTTTGCTTCCCCTGGGCTGACAACCGCCAGGACAAACCGAGGAGGGGGCATTTTCAGGGTAATCGTCATCCGCCTTTGAGTGAGCGATCGATGTTCTGCCCGAATCACCACCACGTCTGGAAATCGGTTCGCTGCATCCCCAGGGGCTAACACGGGCGTTTGAATTTCACAGTTCCCCATCTTCAAGTGCAGCAAATTTACACCGCTGGAGAGCAAGGCCGCAAACCAAATGGCAGCAATTTCGGTATTGATTCCTGACTCTGGCGGCAATTCAACCAGTTCTCCGTCAACTAATTCCATCCGTCCTTCATATCCGGTGTCTTCCAAGCCCAGATAGTCATCAAACGAGAGTTTGCGGGTGTATGTCATTACAAGCTATCCATACCAGCCAGAATCCTGAGTAATTTAATTTTATGCGATCGCCCTATGCGCTTGTCTATCACTCCTAGCCCAACTGCCGCCGAAACTGTCGCGTACTCAAAATCAGCAGTAGCACCGCAAACACTCCCAGAGCCAGGATATGATGCCAGAGTTCTGCCACCCCAATCCCCTTAAGCAGAAAGCCACGGGAAATCGCAACATAGTGCCGTAAAGGATTCACCAGCGAGAGATAGCGGAAAAACGCAGGCATACTTTCAATCGGGGCGATCGCGCCAGAGGTTTGAATCAACGGCAGGTTAATAAAAAACGAGGTCAGAACCACCTGTCTCTGGTTTTTGGAAATGGTGGCCAGGAAAATGCCGATCCCAATGCCAATGCTGACGTAGAGGGCTGAGATGAGCATGAACATCGGGAAATTGCCGCGAAAGGGCAGGTTAAAGACCAGCCGACCCACCCCCAATGCCAGCAGCACATCGCCCATCAGCAGGACAAACAACGGCACAATCTTGGCCAGCAGGATCTCCCAGGCGGCAGAGGGAGTCATCAGCAGTTGTTCCAGGGTTCCAGTATCCTTTTCCCGGACGACGGTGGCAGAAGAGACCAGCGAACTGGTTAAGGTTAAAACCACCCCCAACACCCCTGGCACAAAGAACCAACTGCTGAGGAGTCCTGGATTGTAGAGAAAAGTCACTTCTGGTTCGATCGGATTCACCACAGGAACAGGGGAAACCCGTCGAGAAAACTGGGCAATGATTTGACTAATGTATCCCCTGGCAATTCCCGCTGTATTGGCATCTACCCCATCAATCAGCACTTGCACCTCGGCAGTCTCCCCATTCACCAGACGACGATCGAACTCTGGCGGAATCACCAGTCCCGTCGTCACATTACCCTGCCGCACCGCTTCCCCCAGTTCCCGTTCACTGAACAGATACAGCTCCGGCACAAAGATTTGATTTTCCGTCATCGCTGCCACCAACTCCCGACTGGTTTGGCTCTTGGCATAATCCACAACGCCCAGCTTCAAAAACTGCACCTCTGGATTCAGAGCTGCCCCGTAGATCAGGAGCTGCACCGTCGGCGGAAAAATTAACAGAAAAATTAGCTGCTTGTTCCGCAGAATTTGATTAATTTCCTTAATCGTCAAGGCCCAGAAGCGGCTATCAAATAGGCGATGGTTTGCAACCTGTCGGAGGCGATCGAAGAGGGTTGTCAACATGAGGAATCCCGCTATCCCGCTAGAAAATTTGGAATTTAACCTGCGATTCTTGTGGAGTGAGCATCTTGCCCGTCCTGTTAACCAGTCTATCCACTTCACGCGCGCCTTCAGCCCTCCTTCTATCCCTCCAGCCAGATTTCAAAATCCCAAATCTAAAATCCAAAATCTCTTATGCTGGGTAATGCACAAAAACAGAATGGTTTAGGGTCATGTCACGTTTAGCACTGTTGAGTACCTCTGATAAAACAGGAATTGTTGAATTCGCCCGCAGTTTGGTGGAATTTGGGTTTGAATTACTCAGCAGTGGTGGAACTGCCAAAACGCTACAGTCTGCTGGAATTCCGGTGATGAAGGTATCCGACTATACCGGTTCACCCGAAATTCTAGGCGGACGGGTCAAAACCCTGCATCCTCGCATCCACGGCGGTATTCTGGCGCGACAAAATTTACCCGAAGATCTGGCCGACTTGGAAGCCAATCAAATTCGCCCGTTTTCCCTCGTTGTCGTCAATCTCTATCCCTTTGAGCAAACGATCGCCCAACCCAACGTCACCCTTTCCGAGGCGATCGAGCAAATTGATATTGGTGGGCCCGCTATGTTGCGAGCGGCAGCCAAGAATTTTGCCCATCTGACGGTGCTCTGTCAGCCTAGCCAGTATGAAGCCTATCTAAATGAACTGCGTCAGGGAGAACCCTCCTTCAACTTTCGGCAGGCTTGTGCTCTGAAAGCATTTCAGCATACCGGAGCCTACGATCGCGCCATTTCTACCTATCTGGAAAGCCTGGAGCACCAGGAAACTGCCCCAATCGCCTCAGACGCAACCCCATCCTCCCTACCTGCCTCCTTCCATCTAGCGGGTTCCCAGATTCAGTCCCTTCGCTATGGCGAGAATCCCCATCAACCTGCCGCATGGTATCAAACGGGGGCTGCACCTACCGGATGGGCTGCCGCTCAAAAGCTGCAAGGCAAGGAGTTGAGCTATAACAATCTGGTGGATCTGGAAGCAGCACGGCGAATTGTAGCAGAGTTTGCTGAGGGTTCCCCAGCGGCCGTCATCATCAAACATACGAATCCCTGTGGTGTGGCCCTGGGCGATCGGTTAGTGGAGGCTTACCAGAAAGCATTTCAGGCGGATTCGGTTTCTGCCTTTGGTGGGATTGTGGCTCTGAACCAGCCGATCGATGCAGAAACGGCCACGGAACTGACGAAAACCTTCCTGGAATGTGTAGTAGCACCCGGTTGTGAACCAGAGGCTCAGGAAATCCTGGCGGCAAAGTCCAAAGTTCGAGTGTTGGTTCTGCCCGATCTGGTGAGCGGTTCCCCGAATTTAGTTAAGCAAATTGCGGGTGGGTTTCTGGTGCAAGCCGCCGATGAACAAATCGCTGATCCAACGCAATGGCAGGTGGTGACAGAACGTCAGCCCACGACGGCCCAAATTGAGGAAATGCTGTTTGCCTGGAAGGTTTGTAAGCACGTCAAGTCGAATGCGATCGTGGTGACAAACGATCGCACCACACGCGGAGTTGGAGCGGGGCAAATGAATCGGGTGGGTTCAGTCAAAATTGCCCTGGAGCAGGCGGGTGAGTTGGCAACGGGAGCGGTTCTAGCCAGTGATGGATTTTTCCCCTTTGATGATTCGGTGCGGACGGCGGCCGCGGCTGGAATTACGGCAATCATTCAACCGGGGGGCAGCTTGCGGGATAAAGACTCGATCGATGCTGCCAATCAGCTAGGACTGGTGATGGCCCTGACTGGAATGCGTCATTTCTTGCATTGATTTGCATTCAATCGGAAATTTGCATCTAATCAGATCTTGGGCAATATAGAGACTGAGGTGTAGGTTGGGTAAGGGTATATCTGATCTGCACAAACAGCTCCCCCAGGTATATTTCCTATGGCAAGATCCCGTTCTAAAGTCAAACCCGCCAGGCGTTCAGCCTTTCCTGCCCATTCTGAGGCATCTCTGCCCGATTCTCCCCATACTCCCCCAGAGGTGATTCAACTCACCCTGCTGCTATCGGGTGGGCAGGATGTGACGCTGGCAGTCGAGCCAGATGATCCCTTAATTCAACAGTTTTATGAAGTTTTGCTGGATTGGGAAGGGAAACGCACCCGCCGCCTGTTTCAAATTCCCCTGGATCAAGGCCAAGCAATGCTGGCGTTCCCCTGCGATCGGTTGATTGGATTGGTGACAGACCCACCCCTGATCGTACAAACAACGGAAACTACCTCACCGCGATCGGTTAGGGTTCCAACCGCCCATGCCGCATTCCCCAATCCCGTCTCCACCGATCGGGATCCGCTGCGTTCCCGCTATATTCAACTGGAAAACTTCTTCACCCCTGACGAACATCGTCACCTGCTGGAGTACGTTTTGGCCCATCAAGCCGACTTTGTTTCCACCACTACCTCAACGGGAGCAGACAACTACCGAAAATCGGTGGTGCTCTATTCCTTCCCCGAATTTGCAGAACTGATCCAGCAGCGGATTCAGTCTGTATTTCCAGATGTGATTGCTAAGTTAGGGATTCCGCCCTTTTCCCTGGGCCAGATTGAATCGCAACTGACGGGGCACAACGACGGCAACTTCTACAAGATTCACAACGATAACGGTAGCCCAGACACCGCTACCCGCGAACTCACCTACGTCTACTACTTTCACCAGGAACCCAAGGCATTCTCTGGCGGTGAGCTAGTCATCTACGATAGCCAAATTCGTAACAATTACTATGTCAAGGCCGATACCTATCACACCGTAGAGCCGATCAACAACAGTATTGTCTTCTTTCTCAGCCGCTATATGCACGAAGTCCTGCCCATTCAATGTCCCTCCAGAGACTTTGCAGACAGTCGGTTTACTATCAACGGCTGGGTTCGTCGAGCCTAAAAAAACAGGGACGTAGACCCTACATCCCTGCAACTCCTCAAGTTTGATCCCATTAATCGGAAGAGGTTCACAATTCCCCCGATCTGGAAGGTTTGACCGTTATGCCGTAATCAGGTTGTTTGCTCCGATGCTATCCGCCTGAACCCCTAATAGCGTGATGAAGTTAATAAATCCATCTGCCTGATTGCCGTTGGTGTCCACCTGGATAATCGTATCTGCCCCTGCCTGCACGGCTTGAACGTAGGCAAACGGATTGGCGCGCTGGGCAAATTGGGCTCCAGCGAAGAGCGGTCTGAGGAACAGGTCATCCAGATCCACATCAAAGTCAGTGATCACATCACCGCCATGATTGAAGTTCCGGTAGACAAAGCGGTTGCTGCCGCCGCCACCCGATAGCACATCGTTTCCAGGTCCGCTGGTGATAGTGTCATTGCCGATCCCTCCGACGATCGTGTCATTGCCCGCACCGCCACTTAATCGGTTTCTGCCGCGAATGCCGTAGAGCACATCATCGCCTGCTCCACCTCGGAGGGTATCTCGACCCGCCCCAGCATACAGGATATCGTTGCCTGTGCCACCCACTAGCAAATCATTACCGATGCCCCCGAAGAGAACATTAGAACCCGCCGTTCCTCGCAGGGTATCGTTGCCCTGGTTGCCATAGAGCACATCGTTGTTGGCTCCACCCTCAATCAGGTCATTGCCTCGACCGCCAAAAATGGTGTCATTACCGGCCCGACCTCGCAGGGTATCATCGCCACGTCCCCCGGTAATCAGATCGTTCCCAGCACCGCCATCAATCCGATCGCGGCCTAAGCCACCATTGATCGTGTCATCACCAGAGTCACCAAACAGGCGATCGTTGCCCCGGTTGCCGTTGATCAGGTCATTCCCCGGACCGCCTCGAATCGTGTCATTACCAAGGCCACCCGCCAGGACATCATCGCCGGGGCCACCGCGAATCCGATCGTTGCCGCGACCTCCATTGATGGTGTCATTGCCCGTACCGCCATTGAGGCGATCGTTGCCCAAGCCACCCAGAATGAAGTCGTCGCCGCCATCACCGAAAATCCGATCGTTTCCTGAGCCACCCCGCAAAACATCGCCACACTCCAGACCGCGAATGGTGTCATTCCCGCGCCCGCCAATCAGAGTGTCACTGGCCGCAGTACCGATCAGCTCATTGTCGCCATCATCTCCCCGCTCAAAAATCCCCGGTGGACAAATTCCCGGATCGTCGGGATCCACTTCAATTCCCAATCCCACTGTGGCCACATTGGAAAGAACCCCGAAGTTGTCGGTGGCAAAGTAGGTAAAGGTGGCACCCGCGAAGTCACCGGCAGGCGGTACAAAGATCAGCTGATTGGCATCTTCGACACTGAGTTGTTCACCCAGGGTCACTAATCGTCCACCCTGCTCTGGATCACCGACAAACAGTTGCCCCTCAGCAGGCAAGGTCGCAATTACGATCGAGGTGATAAAGCCATCCGGATCCGAAGCCGGAATCACGCCCAGGGGCGCGTTCACGCCAGGAGTGACTGGAACGGTAAAGTTGGTGGCGATCGGCGGCAGGTTGTCCGTATCGCTGAGCGTCACCGTTGCCACATTGGAGAGAACCCCCAGATCATCCGTAGCAAAGTAGGTAAAGGTGGCTCCAGTGAATGCTGGCCCAGGCACGAAAAAGAGCTGATTGGCCTGATCCACGCTGAGTTGTTCACCCAGGGTCACCAGTCGTCCACCCTGGGCTGGATCTCCCAGGAATAGCTGCCCCTGATCGTCGGGGGGTAAGGTGGCAATGATGATCGAAGTGATAAATCCATCCGGATCGGCAGCCGGAATCGTTCCCAGAGGCGTGGTGATTCCAGGGAGCACCTGCACCGCCAAATCACTGGCAACGGGCGGTAGATTTTCATCGGAGAGCGTCACCGTTCCCACGTTAGACAGCAACCCATCGTCATCCGTGGCAAAGAAGGTGAAAGTTCCCCCCGTGAACCCAGCAATGGGCAGGAAGAAGAGTTGATTCGCATCGGCCACACTGAGCTGTTCACCCAGAATGACAGGTCGCCCACCCTGATTGGGATCGCCCACAAAAAGCTGTCCCTGATCGGGGGGTGGCAACGTGGCAATCACAATTGAAGTAATGACCCCATCGGCATCGGTGGCCGGAATTACCCCCAGAGGTGTTGCTTCAATAGCTGGGACTCTCACCGTCAGGTTATCGACAGCGGGTGGAATCAGCCCGTCGATGAGCAAAAATGAGATGTCCCCAACGTTGGATAAAACCCCCAGGTTATCCGTGGCAAAGTAAGAAACATTCGCTCCCGTAAAGCCTGCTGCGGGAACAAACACAAGTTGATTGGCATCGGCGGGGGAGAGTTGTTCACCCAATGTCACCGGGCGACCCCCCTGGGTTGGATC
This sequence comes from Egbenema bharatensis FJBBOT/2019, assembly GCF_048077055.1. Classification (NCBI taxonomy): domain Bacteria; kingdom Bacillati; phylum Cyanobacteriota; class Cyanophyceae; order Oculatellales; family Oculatellaceae; genus Egbenema; species Egbenema bharatensis. Next base: position 4,078,064 of record NZ_CP182236.1, read on the forward strand.
CCCCACAAACAGTTGACCCTGGGCAGCAGGTGGCAGGGTGGCAATCACGATCGTCGAAACCGTGCCATCGGGGTCAGCGACCGGAAGCGTTCCCAGAGCAGTACTCGTACCGGGAGCCACATTCACGCTCAGGTCATTGGCAAAGGGCGGCAGGTTGGGAGGACGGACTAAGCCGACTGAAGCAACATTGGACAACAGCCCGTCATTGTCCGTGGCAAAGTAGGTGAACCCACCCCCTGTAAAGTTGGGGCCAGCCACAAAGAAAAGCTGATCGCCCTGGGCAGCGGTTAATTGTTCCCCTAGAACGGCTGGACGACCCCCCGCCGTGGGATTCCCGACAAATAACTGACCCTCCCCAGGAGCAGGCAGGGTGGCAATCACGATCGAGGTGATAATGCCGTCCGGGTCAGAAACCGGAAGATCTCCAATAGGGATCGTCGCGCCCGGTTGCAGCGTTACGGTGACATCACCCGCGATCGGGTTGAGCGGTTCATCGACAAAGGTTTGAACGATCAGGTTCCGAATTTCATGGACGTTGGTTTGATCGCCGGTGCTGGCAGCAAAACCAAAGGTCACCGTTTCTGGAACAGCATCGATCAGGTCAACCAGGTTGACATTCTGTAACGCTGCTGGGGTCTCACCTGGCCCATCAAAATTGCCGTCCTGGTTCGCATCGATTTTGACCGATAGCATCCCACTGGGGGTGATTTCAATGACTACCGTGCGGAGAGCCGCCTCTCGATCGGTTGCGCCCGGGGCATCCAGCGAAAAGGGTAGCGAAGGGGTTCCCGTCAGATACTCATAGTTATTGGCTTCACTCCCTCGAATGGCGATCGCATTTGGCGTGAAGCCAGGCCCCCCACCCGACCCTCCGTTGGGTTGGAGAAGTTTCCAAAGGCATCAAAGCCAATGCCAAGGAAACCGCCTTGCAGTCCCGGAACGTTGGTAGGAGCAGTTCTTTGCGCGTATCCCAGCGATCCACCGAATGCCCCTGCTTCCGTGGGTGCATTCGCGCCGTCAGCCAGGAAGAAGCTGATTCCATCTGCCCCAGTCCCGCCGTACATGAAGAAATCAAAGGAGATGATCAGACCCCGATTCGATTGAATCGGCTGATCGTACAGGACGTAGGCAGCTTGATCGTTCAGGACGTTTGTGAGCCGCAGTACCCCCTGACCAGGCTGATCAACGGCAGGGAAGGGAGGAGTGCCTGGATTGCCCCGTAGCCCACCCTCAGGAGGAGTGATCGTTTCCCGTGCCGTCAAGAAAGGGTTCAGTCGATCCGGGTTTTCAGGATCATCGACACCAAAAATCCACTCCTTCGGCGTAACATCCGCTCCCGTGAAGGTTTCCCGCAAGAACACGACCGCTTCTTGCAAGACATGGGGATAAGCCTCCATCGCTGCCTGGGGAAAGGCATAGGGAGTCTTTAGTACTCCTGTCGTAAATCCTAAATTCCAGCTTCCACCTAACTTTTTACTCCCGACCAGGTTGGTGGATGCTGCGATCGTTGCGCCGGTTAGTTGACTTAACTGTTCTACAAAGGCTTGCCCCGTAGCTCCCGCAGCGACTTTACAGCTATACAGCAAAATATCTGCCTGCCGAGCGATCGAATGCGTCCACTGCTGAATTTGAGCCGCGTACGTCTTCAGGTTTGCCAGGTTCAGTTGAACTTTTCCAAGTTTCAGCCCTCCCGGCTCACCGTGAGCAAGAATGTGAAGACTTGTTAAACCAGACTGTGTGGCAAGCGCATCCGTGATCTGTTGTACCCCGTCTTGTTCGGTGTCAAGAATTAACACCTCGTAGCTGACTGAGATGCAATCAATCAGGCTCCGGTAGTCATTGACCCTTGGATCAACGACGACCAGCTCTTTGGGAGGGTAGAAGGCATTCATGGCTAGGTATCCCTATGCGTGCAAATACTTAGTAGTTAGAAGATTCGGTCAAGTGCAGATTTCAAGATGCAAAAACGGTTTGCGAAGCCGTTGAAAAGGTTTTTTAGGCGGAGCGACTTAACCAGTAGAAAACCGTATATTCCCTGACGCTAAAAACTTTAAAGTCAAATTTATCACGAAAACACTGAGATTTATCAGTAGCTTCAGTATTCTTACATAGAGCTTATTAGGATCAGCCCAAACTGTAAGCAAAAACTGATCGGAATGCAAGGGGCTATTGACAGATTTCAGGAAGTAGTCTTAAGTATTTATGCAGCTATCTTGATTAATCGCCGCACAATAGAGAGCTATTAGACAATAGAAAAAGCTTTTCTAGAATTCAAGTCATAATGGGTTCCAATTCCCTGGTTTTTGCCAAAAATGTAGCAGATTCTCTAAATTTTCCTTTCGTTAATAATATACGAAGTTTTACTGAGAACGCATTAGTTTATTTGTACTATATCGAATTGAGAGGGATTGAAGTCAGGGGCTCAGTCGAAGGATTCCAGGAATTGACACAGGAATTGACACAGGAATCTATGCGGAACTTTGGATCAAACCGTAGATTGGATCGTCAATTTCAAACTTTGCCATTTTATTGAGCGGTATGATCTAGAAACATTCCCGCCTCTGTTTAGTGCATTCCTGTTTAGTCCATTTAGATCCTCCTAGAGATAGTAGACAAGAGAGCATTCATCCTCTATCTCCTGATAAAGCCCCTGATCCTTCTCAGTTTTCCGAGCCAACTTCTATGCCAGACATGATCCCACTGGACACCTGGAACTTCTTTTTCGCTGCAAGTCCATTTATTCCCCACGGCCACTGTTACCTTTGGAAACCAGATTTAGTCTGGCTGCATCTTGTATCCGATGCGTTGACCGCTCTGGCCTACTATTCGATTCCGGTTACACTCTTCTACTTTGTCAAGAAGCGAGCTGATCTCCCGTTCAACTGGATTTTTCTGATGTTCTGCGCGTTCATTGTGGCGTGTGGTACAACCCACCTGATGTCTATCTGGACTCTCTGGCATCCCAGCTATTGGCTATCTGGAACCATCAAAGCTGGGACGGCAGCCGTTTCCCTGTTTACGGCGATCGAGCTGGTTGTGATTATGCCAGGGGCACTGGCGTTGCCGAGTCCGGCTCAGTTAGAGCAGGCCAATCAGGAGTTGCAAGCTCAAATTGCCGAACGAATCAAAGCTGAGGCAACGTTAAAAACTTACCAAACTCAGCTAGAACAGCGGGTTGCCGAACGAACGGCTCAACTGGAAGCCTCGAATCAGTGCATGGAAGAGTTACTGGTGCGAGAGCAGGAAGCCCGGCAGCAAGCTGAAACCGCCAAACAGGAAATTCAGCACTACACCGATCGCCTGACACTAGCTCTCGATGCCGCCAAGATGGGGTCATGGGATTGGGATTTGCAGACGGATACCCTGTTTTGGACACCTATCCATGAAGCAATCTTTGGGTATGAACCGGGAAAGCCAGAGCGGAGTTATGAGGATTGGGCCAGTCGCATTCACCCGGATGACTTACCCAGGGTAGAGGCTACCATTCAATCAGCCCTGACTAACCGCGAAGACTTTGATTGTAACTATCGACTGCTGCTACCAGACGACACCCTGCGATGGGTTGATGCCCTGGGACGGGGTTATTACGATGCCACAGGAAAGGCAGTGCGCATGACTGGCATGATTCAGGACATTACGAGTCGCAAACTGTTTGAAGAATCTCTGAAACGCAGTGAGGAAACCGCACGACAACAGCTTGTAGAAATTGAAGCAATCTACGCCAGTGCGCCGATCGGGCTTTGCGTGTTGGATCGAGAATTTCGGTTTATTCGTATCAATGACGCTCTTGCACAAATTAATGGTTTGCCCGCATCCGCCCATTTGGGTAAGCGGGTTCATGAGATTCTGCCAGAATTGGGGCAAGTTCAACAACCGCATTTTGAAGCGGTGATTACTACTGGCGAACCTGTACTGAATGTTGAGGTGAAGGGTATGACTCCGAGTCAGCCTGAGGTGGAACGCCATTGGCTGGTGAGCTATTACCCGTTAAAGAAATCGAGTGGAGAAGTACTGGGGATCAACATTACAACCCAAGAAATTACCGATCGAAAGATTGCTGAACAATCATTACAGGAACGAGCAAATGAACTCACACAGGTAAATGCGATCCTGGCTCGAACTACTACACTACTGAAAAATCGTAACCAGGAATTGGATCAATTTGCCTATGTTGTTTCCCATGACTTAAAAGCACCTCTGCGGGCGATCGCCAATCTTTCAGAATGGATGGAGGAAGATTTAGGACAGCAACTGCCTGAGGAAAACAAACATCAATTACAACTGATGCGAAAACGAGTTTACCGCATGGAGGATTTAATCAACGGACTCCTGGACTACTCCAGAATCGGTAGACGTGAGGTTAGTATTGAATTCGTCAGTGTTCAGGAGTTGCTCAATGAGGTGATTGATTCCCTGGCACCCCCTTCAACTGTGGCGATCGACATCGTATCAGAACTGCCCACTTTCCCAGCTCGACGGTTGCTGCTAAATCAGGTATTTTCCAACTTAATCAGCAATGCCGTCAAACATCACGACAGCCCCAATGCCCATATCTGGATTGGCTGTAAAGAGCAGAATGAATTTTACGAATTCACAGTTACTGATGATGGGCCGGGCATTGACCCGCAGTTTCACATGAAAGTGTTTACGATTTTCCAGACCTTGCGCTCCCGCGATGACCAGGAAAACACAGGGGTTGGGCTGTCGATCGTCCAGAAGATTATCGACACTGAAGGCGGTACCATTCAAATTGAATCTGCTTTAGGAGAGGGAACCACCTTTCGGTTTACCTGGCGAAAGCATCCCAGGAGCGCAATTACGGACATAGACTAACCCCCTTCTGACTCACAGCCTGCTGGTTTGTATCGGTTGCACGGGTTGCACGGGTTGCACGGGTTGCACAGGCTGCACAGGAATTTCAATGATGAATTCTGCCCCTTGTCCCGGAGCTGAAATGCACCGTAACTGACCACCATGCTTTTCTGTAATAATCTGATGGCTGATGGATAACCCCAACCCTGTTCCCTTGCCTACTGCTTTCGTAGTAAAGAAAGGATCAAATAAATGGCGGCGCGTTTCTTCCGTCATCCCTGAACCATTATCCTGAATCCGAATGGTGACCCATTCTGAGTTTAGTTGTTCGGTTTGAATCCGAATGGTGGGCGGTTCCGATCGCCCCAAACTGGACTGGGCAAAGTGCTGATCTTCCAGAGCATCGATCGCATTCCCAATCAGATTCATAAACACCTGATTGAGCTGTCCCACGTAGCATTCAATCAGCGGAATATCACCGTAGTCTTTGATCAGGTCAATCTCCAAACTCGTAGACTTATTTTTCAGGCGATGCTGCAAAATGAGGACTGTACTGTCTAGCCCTTCATGAATATCAATTAACTTTACCTCCGCCTGATCAACCCGCGAGAAATTGCGCAGGGACAACACAATCTGACGAATGCGATCGGCTCCTACCCGCATCGAAGCCAGGGTTTTAGGAAAGTCTTCTTCCAGAAAATCCAGATCAATTTCTTCTGCCTTAGACTGTACCTGTATTCCCGGATTGGGGCAATACCGTTGATAGAGCTGCACCAGTTCCAATAAATCCCTGGCATAACTGGTAACGTGCGTCAGATTCCCGTAGATAAAGTTCACAGGATTATTAATTTCATGGGCTACTCCCGCCACCAACTGCCCCAGACTCGACATCTTTTCGGTTTGAATCAGTTGTGCCTGGGCTTTCTGCAAATTCTCTAAGGTTTGGGACAATTCTGCCGTCCGTTCTGCCACCTGACGCTCCAGATCCAGATTGAAGCGTTGTACCTGCCGATACAGTCGATGTTGCTCGATCGCCAGGGAAAATTGCCGTCCCACTGCTTTCGCCAAGCTGATTTCACTCTTTGTCCACAGACGCGCCTGCCCACTTTTCGACTCACACCAGGCCGCAAAAGACGATCGTGGGTAAAGCTGTCGGTCATCTGAGTCAAATTGGCCTGCCCAGAGCGTGGTGGTTTCAATTTCATCCCGAAACACGCTCAGGTAGCCAGTCAACTGCTGCCGAATTTGCAACGGTACAATCAATACACTGCGGATTGGGGTAGCGCGAAAGGCCGCCTGAAATGGTTGAAACGCCGGAATTTGATACAGGTCAGAAATAGCCCAGGGACGCAGGGTTGTCTGGGTTTGAAACGGCTCTGACCAGGCAGAATATTGCTCCAGGTACTTCGGAGTCTGCGATTCCAGGAAAACAGGTTGAGTTCCCCAGGTATATAGCTCACTGTCTACCTCGATCGGACAAGCGATGTCTTCAGTCCGCATTGAAAAGGTGTTGGAGATGATAAAAAGCCGTCCCCCTGACCCATGAAAAGCCGCGATCGTCGCCTCCAGAGCGGACTGTAATTCGATTGATGGCGAAGAATGGAGTAGCGCAGTAATGTGGTTGATTGTGCTTTGGCGATCGGCTCGCTCACAGGTCTGACGCAGCAATTCAGCCTGAGTAATGGCAACCGATAATTGCTCAACGACCAACTGAACCGCGTACAGCAATTCCGCAGAAAAAGCCTTCGTCTCCGCATGGTGGGAAACTAACAATCCCCAAAGCCGCTCCTGGTGAATAATTGGCACTACTAGGGAAGATTGAACTCCCATTGCCGTCAAATATTCAGCATGGCAAGGGTCAAGCGGCCGATAGTGAATGCCGTCTGAGTCTGCCTTGGGGTCTAGAGGATAGGGCAAACTTTGACCAATCCGCCCCGCAACTACATCGACCACCGATCGCACCTGAGACTTGACAAAGACTTCGCGGGCGTGGGGAGGAATGTCATCGGCAGGAAAACTAAGTCCCATCAACGACGGCAGGCGATCGGCTTGAATCGATTCTGCAATCACTCGGCCGCTCTCATCGGGATGAAACTGATAAATCATCACCCGATCGGTTCCCAATACTGAGCGAACTTCGGTAGCAGTGGTATCTAAAATTTCTTGTAAATCCAGGGATTGCCGAATGCGATTAGTAATCCGACGCAACAAACTTTCTCGATCAAGGCTGGGATGATTTGGAGACGACGAACAGGTCATACGCGCAACAAGGAGTCTTTGATTTAGTTAGTTTTCCCAGTATTTAAATGTAATCTACACTACTCAAGGAAAATTAATGTCTGGTTGCAATTCGTAGAAAAGTGACGCAATTCCTGAAGGAAAGGGTATCTTGAAACCAGAATAGGCTGTGTCTTAGGGACACGGTTCTCCTTTCTCTCGCTCAAGCTCTCCCCATAAGCCCTCTGTCAAGCAAATCTGTCAAGCAAATCTGTCAAGCAAACAAGTTCATGTCTATTCCAATCGAAGTGCTCGATGTGCTCATGCCCTGGCTGATTGCGATCGGCTTGAATTCGCTCCTGTTCGCCGTTGCCTGGTTTGTCCCCAAAAAGCTGCTGACTCCGTCGGGGCTGCTGCACGCCTGGGTGCTGGGCATCATCATTTGGGGCACGCTGGGCTGGCGCGGCTATACGGTGATGATGTTCTACTTCCTGGTGGGATCGGCGGTCACGCGGTTGGGTCAGGCAGAAAAAGAAGCAGCTGGCATTGCAGAAAAGCGATCGGGAGCCAGGGGCCCGGAGAATGTTTGGGGATCGGCGCTCACTGCGACCATCTGCGCTCTGGTCGCTTACGTGGCTGCCACCCTTGGCTCGGTCTGGACACCAGAATTGATCATTCTTGCGCTGGTAGGCTACGTCGCCAGTCTCAGCACCAAACTCTCGGATACCTGCGCCAGTGAAGTGGGTAAAGCCTACGGCAAACGCACCTTCCTGATCACGACGTTTCAACCGGTTGAGCGGGGCACTGAGGGAGCGGTGAGTCTGGAAGGGACTCTGGCTGGCGTGGTTGGTTCTGCGGCGATCGCTTCAGTCGGTTGGGGGGTAGGTCTGATTGGTACGATCGGTGTGGCAGTTTGCCTGGTTGCAGCATTTATTGCCACGAACCTGGAAAGTGTCATTGGTGCAACGTTACAGGGCAAATATGAGTGGTTGACGAACGAAATGGTTAATGTCGTCAATACCCTTATTGGAGCTGGGGTGGCGATCGGCTTATCTTTACTGATTCAAGTCCTGGCCTATCAATCCTTCCTGGCGCATTCAGTCAGTTAAACTTTATTTTCTGGATCCATGTCTCTGCAAGCGATTTCTACCCTACCCAAAAGCGAAACGGTTCAAGGGCTGATTGTCATCCTTCACGGTTGGGGAGCCAATGCCCAGGATGTGGCAGCCCTGGCTTCCTTTCTGGATCTGCCAAACTACCAGTTTCTGTTTCCTGATGCGCCCTTTCCCTTTCCCCACGCCCCCGCCGGACGCATGTGGTACAACTTTCCCGAAAGCGATGGAGCGATGGGGAGTCCTGCATTTTATGAACAACCGGAACTGGTCGAAAGCCGAAATCAACTAACGAAATGGCTCCTATCCCTGGAGCAATCTACCGGCATCCCATTAGAACGGACTATCCTGGGTGGCTTTTCTCAGGGAGGGGCGATGACGCTGGATGTGGGACTGACCTTGCCTCTGGCGGCTCTTATGGTTCTGAGCGGCTACCTTCATGCCCCTTCCCGGATTCTTGAGCAGTCCAGCACTTCCTCTCCCATTTTGATAGTGCACGGTCGCCAGGATCAGGTGGTTCCCCTGGCCGCTTCGCATCAAGCGCGGGACGGCTTACTGGCCCTGAAGCGATCGGTGCAGTACCACGAATTGGACATGGGACATGAAATTCCGCCGATCGTATTAGGTCTGATGCAAAGTTTTATAGAAGAAAGCAGATTTTTGCCCGATTCATCGGCATGACCACTATAGGATAGAGGTAGGCAGAATCTACCGTGCTGTGTCGATCGGCACGATACAGGTAGTCCAATCCAGATGTGCCGAAGGAGGGGGAACTGATGAAGACATTGCACTTTTCTGAGCTAGATGTGGCTAAAGTCACTGAAAAGGAAGTGGCTGACCTGGCCCAACGGCTGGAGCGAGATGACTACACCAGTCCGTTTGAAGGACTGGAAGACTGGCATTTTTTGCGGGCGATCGCCTTTCAGCGCCCAGAAATGGTAGAACCCTATGTTTATCTGCTGGATCTTGAAGCGTACGATGAAGCCTAGCATTAAAACCGCCAGAACCTGAAGCCAAAGCCCGAACGAGTCATACCCTGCCCCAACCCAACGTATGCTTCACTCCAAGCGCATTCTGATTGGCATTAGCGGCGGGATTGCCTCCTATAAGGTCTGCGAAGTGGTTTCAACCCTGGCAAAGGCTGGGGCAGACGTGCGAGTGATTTTGACTGAGGGCGCAACACAGTTTATTTCACCCCTGACTTTTGCTACCCTGAGTCGTCATCCCGCCTATACCGATCGCAGTTTTTGGCAGCCGGATCACCACCGTCCGCTCCATATTGAACTGGGAGAATGGGCGGAGGTTTTTCTGATTGCCCCACTCACCGCAAATACGCTGGCCAAGTTAACCTACGGTCTGGCGGATAATTTATTGACCAATACGGTATTAGCCTCTGCCTGTCCTGTCTTGCTGGCTCCAGCCATGAACACTGAAATGTGGCAGCAATCCACCGTTCAGCGCAACTGGCAGCAGATCAAGACCGATTCCCGTTACCACATTCTGAGTCCCGGAGCAGGCATTCTGGCGTGCGATCGAGTCGGCACCGGTCGGATGGCAGAACCCCCAGAAATCCTGGCCTATTTGCAGTCCCTCCTCTACACAAACGGCAAGCGGGACTTACAGGGCAAACGAATCCTCATTAGCACGGGGGGAACCCGCGAACATTTTGATCCAGTGCGGTTTATCGGCAATCCATCCACCGGAAAAATGGGGATCGCCCTGGCCCAGGCGGCGATTCATCGAGGCGCAACGGTGACGCTGGTTCATGCTCCCGTCCAGGCAGAATTGCTGGCAGTCCTACCATCTGTACAACTGATTCCCACCATCACTGCCGATGAAATGCACCAGGCGATGTTGTCCTACAGCCCGGAAGCCGATTGGATCATCATGGCCGCTGCTGTCGCAGATGTCCGTCCCGCTAAGGTTCATCCAGAAAAATTACCCAAACGATCGCTACCCGACTCCCTGCCCCTCGCCCCGGTTCCCGATATCGTGGCAGACCTGAGCCAGCGCAAACAGCCTCATCAACGCCTGATCGGGTTTGCAGCTCAAACGGGTGATATCTTACCCCCCGCCCAGGAAAAACTGCAACGCAAAAGATTAGATGCGATCGTGGCAAATCCGATCGATCAGCCCAACAGTGGTTTTGGCAGTGACCAGAATCAGGCGATTTTCCTGAATGCCCAGGGGCATCAAGTTCGCATTCCCCCTTGCAGTAAGCTGCACTTAGCCCATCAGCTTTTTGAGTTTGTTCAGGCTGAGTCCATTCACAGAGGAGCGTGAAAGAGGAGCGTGGATTCAATGACCTGTCAATCATTCTGACTGTCTGACTGGGCGGGCAAGACTTCGGCTTGAGCTCAGTCGAAACGCTGCCCACCCCACAAGAATTTCAGATGATTCACCTTGCATTCCTGAGTCAGTTTTGAGCCAATGGAGATGGGTTTATGCTTCAGTCGCAAATGCCTGACCCAGTGAAGCTGCATCATCTGGAGTGGGTAACTGCAACTTGTGATCTGGATCTCGATCGGTAATAATTCTTGGACCGTACTCAATTCCATGAACATATTGCTTTTGGAACTGTTTGTGCGCCCTGATTTTCCAGAAATACTGAAGCGGACGAACCACCTGCTTTTGTAAGGGGGACTGTTTGAGCCACTGTTCGTATCCTTCAGCGATGGGGCCCGCCAGTAAATTACGCCACCTCAAGGTACTGAGATCAGGGGTGAACTCCTGGGCGCGACGGAAACCGTTTTCAATCATGGCCAAATACAGCTTCGGATTTTCCTTGAGATGACGCAACGCTGCGATCGCCTCTTCCGGTGTACAAACTTCGATGTAGTCTAAGCTGGAACGGCGTAATCTTTGGTAGGAAGGCTCAGGACTGAGTAATGCTGGACATCCAGCCATCCAGGCGTTGATCAACTTAATGGCAGGCTTAAGGTTAATGTCATACTTCGTCGAGTTCCGAACGGCCAGCACCGCATCCGCCGTCTCAAAATTAGCCCAATTTTCAAAGGCTTTAGGAGATTCTCCGGTATTCATCACCAACTGAATCCCCATTGCCTGAAGTTCTGCTAAAAACTCAGGCGATCGGAACGGTTCCAGAAGGTTATAGTCCTCACCTTTGAAGACCAAATTTTGTAGTGTAGTTCCTCTAGATTGGTTTCTAGGTTGCAGGTTGGGTTGAGGTCGGTGAGGCATAAAGTGGTTTTCTTTACCGTCAGCCTTGGAACGGTTTAACACCACCCGCTGATTGCATAAGGCAGGACGTGGCGAATCGTGATAACAGGCCACTACATAGCTCTTATATAACCAATCCTTGGGCTGCAAAAAGTAGTATGGGATGAAGCAAATTTGTCCGGGAACCGGGGCCGAGACTAAATGAACATTCAACCCACACCGTTTCAGGTCAATATAAGTTTGAGCAGACCAGATATCGTTGGTATGGTCACATCGGGCATAGAGAGACTCAATGGGAAACGCCTCAGGATCATTCAGGAACTTTGGATGATCGATTAAGTCCTGCCACTTCGGGTTTTTACTGACGAAGTAAACGGGATAGGGCAAAGGCTCCAGGGGTTGGAGGGTTGCTGTCAGATAAGGGCTTTGGCTAAAAGACATGAGCGTTTCGCTAACTTGATTCATAACGATTAAACCGTCCAACGAAATAGTGAATTAGGGGCAGTCCTTGTCAATAGGAACTGTCTGTTGTATCCGGGAATATTAAGAAAACAGTGGCAATGCAACAGGGTAATCAGCCAGGAAATTTTAAAGTTCCCAACCTCAAATAGAGCTTCTAGCTGATGGCAGCCAAGGCAAAATATCAGGTGAAGTGACCGGATGAATGCTGCTGAAGATGACTGGGTAGACGAAGCAGGTTTAGACCAATCAGCGGAGTGTATTCCAGTTTTTCATTTGCACGACAAATGGCCCACTGGCAGGCAAGATACCTGCACTATAGCAATCGATCCATTTGCATCAGTGGGATACTCCCAATCAGCGGTTCTAATTACTGATCGTTTAAACAATTGGCAGAGAAGCCATATTTGAAAGTTCGGTTGGAGCATCAGAGCGGGATTGAATCAGTTGTTCGATCTTACGAACAAACTGATTTTGCTTAAAGTAGTTCATATATGCTTGACGAGCATTACGAACAATCTCATTTGCCTCATCTGGATGCTGCAAATAATAGCGGCACTTCTCTTCCAGGTCAGAATAGTCCCATCTTACCGGAACATAGGTTTCGCCAGGACTAAAGATATTGGGTTCAACCTCGATATGCTCCACAGAGGGTTTAATCAGTAAGCAACCGTAACAAACTGCTTCGTAGTCTCGCCAGGTAATTTCGCCCCAGCCAAAGGGACTGACAGCAATCCGGCTGCGCTTGATGTCACGGAAATACTGACGGGAGGAAACCTTCTTCCGCTCTCCAGTGTAATCGCCACTAACAGAAAGCTGATAGTCCGGAGCCAACTGGTTCAGAATGTCGATCGCCACTTTTCGGTGCTGACCGTACCATTCCAGATTATTTCTTGGGCCGTAAGAAACATGACAGAACACGTCAATATCGCGCTTTCTCCAACGTTCCCAGGGCATTGCTGGACGGAACAGGGAGTCTTTAAATTTTTTAGTAACAGTGAGAAACCACCCCGTTTCAATCCGGTGCTCATATCCCTCAGGCACCTTAGAGCCAACGTGCCAGTCCTTTAAGTCGTATCCTTGCTCGCGGGCGAGGGTATCAGTCAGCACTGTTCCACCCAGGAGCGAGGCTTTGTACTGGGTGACATCCTTGAGGCACTGGTACTTTAAGAAGCGATCGACATAGGGTAAAACTCCGAAAAAGCGGCTACTGGTTTGGTCAAACGGATCAATAAAAATGACTAAAGCATTTGGGTGCTTTATCCTTAATTCTTTCATCACCCGCTCAACGTCGCCAGCATCCTCTTGCCAGGCAGGACGCACGAAAAATATATCAGCCTCAGCCCGTTGATAGGCGGCTTCAATTTCTGCTAATGTACTGGCTTCGATAAATTGTAATTTTAGACCTAACTGATACTGCAATTGCTGACGATTATCCGAAAACGGATAAAGCTGTGCAGGGGGAATGTTGTCAGCGTGCTTACAGAATTTTGCGTTTCCAATAACAACTGCCTTCATACGCTGTCCTAGACAAATGACAAAAAGTGAACCGACTCCTACCGATGATCAACAGGTTACGCTGGTTTGGGGGCAATACTTCATCAGCGAAAACTGCCAGGACTGCCCAGTTTGAAGGAAATACCAGGTTGAACACTTCAAAGAGTGGGCATTAACCCAGTAGCCCCCTTTCCTGGTCAATAGAACCGTCTTTCAACAGCCTGGCTCAAACAAACGTTCGATCGGTTTCCCTGATCAGGAGATGCAGATGCTGCCTGGACGCAGATAAACCTGATTTCGTTTTAGAGCATCCATCCAGGTGAGAAGTGCGGAATAGCGATTTCTTGATCCAGCACTGCAAAATGTTACCCAGATACTGATTGCGCCTTTGGTTTGGCTTCAGGAGCAGAAGACTTCAAACTCGCAATCTGGATGATCACCTTGGTAGAACCGCAACTTTAGGGCTTACTGTTATTTCTACTGCTTTCGGTATAGGGATTTCAAGGGGCTAGAGCATAGAGTTGATAAAGATAAGAAAGGTTTGATTAAGTACGGATGAAGCATTCATCTGCCAGTCCGGCAGCAGATTCCAATGAGCTACGATCGCGTGATTGGGGCTGGGTTTGTAGTCTCCTGCATCCAACCCTCTAATTCGCCAATGCTGAGGAATGACGCATTTCAAAGCTCCTCAGGTTTTGGGAGTTAAGGGTTGAGGGAAATACAGGGAATGGAACTCCCAAACCATTGGAACCTGATATTGTAAAGCTTTATTCAGTCAAGAATGGGTGTTGTGTTTAATCATTATTTCGTTAAACAGAAGATCCAGCAGGTACTAACGGGGCGACAAAGTTATCAACAGGTCAGCGATCGATCGTGGATACTGCATCCTGAGACAAGACGTACTCATCCGCCTGCCATCTACCTGGAGGGTGATCTGGACAAGATTAAGGGACTGGCTCCTTTTGGTTCCTACGAAATTATATTCAGCCAGATTCAGGGCGGATCGCAAGTCCATGATGCCACGATCGCCTATTGTCTTCGGAATGCACGGTTGATTCAGGGACATCTGTATAAGGGCGGTTATCATCATTCCTTAGCTGAAGCCCCGCATAAACTCTGGGTAAATGAACCCGAACAGCATTTTCTCCAGGCTTCCCTGGCTTGCACCTGGGTGGGGAATAAATGGTTTGGGGATTGGATGCTTTGTGATGTACCGCTCACTCTGGTAGCGCAGACGGTTGCTCCCCCCGTCAGAACGGTGCGTCCTCCTTACCGGGATGAGCCAGGATATCGCCAGCTCTTTCAGCTCCACAGTACCCCCGTTTCCCACGCCCATTTTGATGAAATTTTTATCATTGACGATCGCGGTCAAAATGACTATATGCGGGAACGCCATGCTTCATTGCGATCGCTCCTGCGTTCTGCCTATCCCCTCTCTCCCCACTCCAAAGTCATGCTGAAGCGAGGCAGCGATGGGGAGACCCGCCCAATCAAAAATGCAGCGGCGGTTGAAGCTTTTCTGATGCGTCAGGGTTTTGCGATTGTTGAACCCGCTAAACTTGCGCCAGAGGAAATTGTGCAGCAGGTTTTGGGGGCGCAGTTAGTTCTGGGAGTGGAGGGCAGCCAGCTCACCCATGCCCTGTACACGATCGCTGATGGAGGCACACTTTTAACCCTTCAGCCGCCTCGTCGGTTTAATAGTGTTTTGAAGATTTTCACCGACTGCATGGATCTTAACTTCGCGCTTTTCCTGGGAGATATCGCCGATAATGGCTTCACGATTGACATTGAACGACTGGCAAAATTGCTGGATAAAATTGAATCAGTCACAGGGCGTTGATGCAAAGACTATCCTCCAAGATAGGACTCGCTGCACCTCTCCCTTCACATCACCTTTAATCTTAACTTGTGATTTCCCTACCTGTTTCACTCCAATCCCTGACGATCGCTCAAGTTCGCCCCCTACTGGGCCAAGTCTGGATTGATGTAAGTGTGTTGCTTCTGATGCTCTCTCTGTCCGCTTTTTTTTCTGGCTCAGAAACCGCCATCACTGCACTGGATAACCTGAAGCTCAGGGCCTTAATTAAAGAACAGGGCGATCGGGGACGGCTCTTTTCCCTGGTTTTAGAAAAACGAGCCAGATTTATTACAACCCTGCTGGTTGGGAATAACCTGGTCAATAACTTCTCCGCGATTTTAACCAGCAATCTATTTGCTCTGTGGCTGGGTACCAACGAAGGAGTTTTCTTGGCCACCCTGTTCATTACGGTTCTAGTCCTGATCTTTGGTGAGATCACGCCCAAATCCCTGGCCATCAATAACGTTCTGCCATTTTTTCAGTTCTCGGTACGTCCGATCTACTGGCTATCGCGCCTGTTTTCCTGGTTCGGCATCACCTATTTTCTGGAGATGATCGCCCAAACTGCGATTCGGCTGTTTCAGGCAGGGGCTGTACAGCAAGGCGAGTCCGTGCAGGATCTTCAGTTGATGATTGAGGTCTTGAGTGGTAAAGGCCAGCTTGATCTCGACAAACGCCAACTGCTAAACAAAGCCCTGATGCTGGATAGCCTTCAGGCCCACGATGTGGTGAAGCCAAGGGTGGACATGCGAACGATCTCCCATGAAGCATCATTACAGGATTTAGTTGATTTATGCCTGCAAACGGGCTATTCCCGGATTCCGGTGCAGGAGGAGTCCAAAGATGAAATTATCGGCATTGTCCACCTGAAACGGGTTCTCCAGGAGTTAAAAGTCTTGCGAGAGGCAGGTGATACTGATGCGCGGGTGACGCGGGCGATGGAACCTCCCGTCTTTGTTCCAGAAGTCAAGCGGGTTGCCGACTTACTCAAAGAAATGCTGCAACAGCGATTACATTTGGCGATCGTTGTGGATGAATACGGCGGCACTGTGGGGTTAGTGACTCTGGAAGACATCCTGGAGGAGTTGGTGGGAGAGATCTACGATGAAAGCGATTTTCCCTCTCGAATGCGCTTAAACCGGGGGCGTACCTTAGGAAATTTTCGCCAGTTGGGACGCAGCTAAAAAAAATCCTGGAAAAACTTCCCAGGTTGTCACCTCGTTATGCTACTATCAATATCCGTGGGAAGGGCGGGTCGGTGCCCGAGTGGTTAATGGGGGTGGACTGTAAATCCACTGGCTATGCCTACGCTGGTTCGAATCCAGCCCGGCCCATCCACGCAGATGTTTTAGATTGCGGATTTTGGATTTTAGAATGGAACTAATTTTAGAATCCAAAATCGCAACTCTAAAGCCCGAAATTATACTGCCCGTGTGGCTCAGTGGTAGAGCACACCCTTGGTAAGGGTGAGGTCGCGAGTTCAATCCTCGCCACGGGCTTTTTGTTCGTATGTTTTGTCCATTGTCAGGTAGATTGGCTCAATGTTACCGAGCGTTGTGTCTCCGTCCAAATCGATCGTCTGACCGCTGGAGTCTCAGGCAAGGTTGCCCTATCGATCGCGGGTGTTGCACCAGGCCTCAAGTCAGTCCTGACCGCGCTGTTCTTGGTTGCTAACTTTGAGGGGAATGATGACTGGAAGCGACATCATGATTCGTGACGTTGTTCCAACCGATCGACCTGTACTGATGCAATTAATGCGGCGATCGTTTCCCTGGTTGATTCATCCCTGTTTGCGGGGCGATGAGGAGCATCATTACTTAATCAAACTCCGGGGCCAGATGCTAGAGACTTCCATTTCCCAGCCAGGTAAGAGTTCGGGCACGGTGAAGCGATCGCCATTGTGCAAAATGGTGGGGTCTGTCTGGTTGCGGTGAACTTCGATCGTCTGGGTGCGATAATCCACCAGTGCGCCCACCGTCGTACCCAGGTCTAGAAACTGCCGAATTTTGGCTCTGAGTTGGTTCAGGTCATCAGTTTTGCAGCGTACCTCGAAGATGAGTTCGGGAACCAGGTTGGCATAATCTTCAGTGGTGCGTTTGAGCCGTTCTGCTTTGACAAAGGAAGCATCTGGAGCGCGAACGTCTTCCTCCCGATTGGGCAGTTTGAAGCCTGCACTGGATGCCGTCACCCGTCCAAGCTTGCGCGGTCGTACCCAATTCCGCAGTTGGGCAACAATCTCAGCGGCAATTTCATCGGATTCAAAACCAGATGGACTCATGACAATAATGGCTCCATCCACCAGTTCTAAGCGGTAATCGGGGTGTTGTTGCTGAAACCGTTTCAGGTCTTCGACGGTGAGGGGCATGGGATTCTCCTACATGGTCTTGGGCATGGTCTTGGGCATGGTCACCTTTGGCGGTATGGGTAGAAGCGATCGTTCACATTCGAGTTTACTTCGAGTTCGCACTTGTGTTCACGTCTGCGGTTGTATTTGCGGTGAATCTGCCAACAGTCCTGTAAACCGTAAAGGAACTTTAGAGGTAATTTAAAAGTCTTACTATGGACAACAAGATGATTTAGATCCCCCTAAATCCCTCTTAATCAGGGGAACTTTGAGTCCGGTTCCCCCTTTTTTAAGCTACCGTGCACACAGATCTTGGCTGAGAGGCTCAAACCCTGATAGATCCCCCTAAATCCCCCTTAAAAAGGGGGACTTCTAATCCGGTTCCCTTCTTTTTAAGGAGGGTTAGGGAGGATCAAACCCAGTCGTGGCTAGAGCAGATGACTTGTGTGTACACCGTAGCTTTTTTAAGGGGGATTAGGGGGGATCAACAGATGCTTAAAATCAACACAGACCACTGTTCAAACATCCTCTCAGCCTATAGCGTAACTCAGCAACCCTTAGCTGGTGCAAGATCCCTTTCGAGAACAGAAGTCATTGAGGCGATCGTCGTCTGCTTCGTGTCTATTTTGTTGACTGGGCGGGCAAGACTTCGGCTTGAGCTCAGTCGAAACGCTGCCCACCCCACAAGAAGTTGGGGTTTTAATCTTGTCGAATTCTTTTTCGTTAACCGATCGCCCCTACTTCTGATCCGATCGATCGGGCGTGTATTCAATCAAGTCAGAGGGTGTGCATTCCAAGTATTTGCAAAGAGAATCGAGAGTATCTCCATTAATTCGAGGCATCTTATCCTGGTTTTTAAGATATGAGATTGCATTGGGGTGAAGTCCCATAAGCTCTGCTAGACGTATATTTTTCATACGTTGTCTAGCCATAACCTCTCTCAATCGCCAACGAATCACCAAGTTTAATCCCTAACATCACAACACGTCTCTCTTCTTGCCAAAATTTCCAGGATCATGATCTCCAAGGGAAAATACTCAAGCTGATCATGATTTCACACGATTAGATTGTGTGATATATTCAAAATCAATACACCAGCGCAGAGGAATGATAGCCGCAACGCACTGGTGAAGATTTAATTTGCAATGGAGACAGAATAATTATGACCTATGGCGATCGTCTTAGGCGATGGGTTGTTGTGCGATTGTTGCCCAAAATGCAGCGTGTCGATGTTGCCCGGTTCTATCATTGCTCCGATGCAGAAGGCTATGTTCAGGTTTTACGACAACTCGATCCAGAGCATCAATATGAAGTGATGTTTGATCCAGGTGAACCAGAGGGCGATCGAAGTGAGGAGTGAGGAGTCAGAAGTCAGAAGTCAGAAGTCAGGAGTGAGAACTCTTGTGGGGTGGGCATCTTGCCCGCCCAGTTAACAAATCGGCTAACACAAGAGAATTCGATAATATTAAAACCCTAACTTCTTGTGGGGTGGGCAGCGTTTCGACTGAGCTCAAGCCGAAGTCTTGCCCGCCCAGTCTGGCTGGAGGCAGCATCTCCTCAAATTCCACCCGTAAACTGAATCGGCAATCCCCCAAACTTAGAGAAGCATCAAGTCCTCTAAATTCAGGGGATGCAGGGGTAGTTAATCTCAAATGGTTGACGGCAGTTCAGACTTGATTGCAGAAAAGGCGATCGTCTGTTGATTGCCAGGGCAGGTCAGAGGCAAACCAGATGCCTGCGCTACGGATGACCTCAATCAAAATTAAACTGCATTTTGTTCAGGAACTGCGATCGGCTCCAGGTTGAAGGCGCGGCGAATCCGTTCTGCCATTTGATCGGGGGTTAACTCTAGGCCACCTTCGACTCATCCGGTTTGGCATGATCCACCAGCACATCGGGAATTCCAATCCGAGTGACTGGAATCATCATCCCATGCTCCATCAAGGATTCCATCACCGCTGTACCAAAGCCGCCGATGACACAACCTTCTTCCAGCGTCACCACCCGCTTGATTCGCTGCGCCAGAGGTAGAATTAACTCCGTATCCAACGGCTTGGCAAATCGAGCATTCACCACCGTTGCCTCAATGCCATGCTCACTGAGGATTTCTGCCGTTTGCATCGCTGGATGCACCATCGAGCCATAGCCCAACAGCAGCACATCATCCCCATTTCGCAGAATCTCTGCCTTCCCAATCGGCAACGGTTCCCAGCCTTCCTCCATCAACGGCACACCATAGCCATTGCCGCGCGGATAACGCATAGCGATCGCCCCATCGGTGTACTCAATGCCCGTCACCAGCATCCGTTGCAGTTCGCCTTCATCCTTCGGAGCCATCAGCACCATGTTGGGAACGCAGCGTAGATAGGCAATATCGTACATCCCCTGGTGAGTTGGGCCGTCCGCTCCTACAATACCGGCGCGATCGAGGCAGAAGAACACAGGGAGGTTCTGAATACAAACATCGTGAATAATCTGGTCGTAGGCCCGTTGCAGGAAGGTGGAGTAGATCGCCACGACGGGACGCATGCCTTCACAGGCAAGTCCGGCAGCCAAAGTGACCGCGTGTTGTTCGGCAATCCCCACATCAACATACTGCTTGGGTAACTTCTGCTGAAGCTTATCTAACCCAGTTCCCGTGGACATGGCCGCCGTAATACCAACAATTTTGGGATTGTTCTCCGCCAGTTTAGTCAGGGTGTGCCCAAAAACCTTGGAATAGCCCGGAGGTTTGGGGGTGCTGGAGGGCTTAGGTTTACCCGTTGCCAGATTGAAGGGGGATTGAGCATGATAGCCCACCTGATCCGCCTCAGCGATCGCATAGCCCTTCCCTTTCACCGTAGAGACATGAACCAGCACGGGCCGGGAATCTTGTGCGCCTGAGTGAACGTGGCAATCAATTCTTCCAAACTGTGGCCATCGACGGGCCCCATGTAAGTGAAGCCCAACTCTTCAAACACTGCGCCCACTTTAGAAACTGCCAGCCGCTTCATCCCCTCCTTAATCCGCTGGAGTTCGGGAGGTAACGTCCCGCCGACAAAGGGCAAATGCTTGAACTGCTCCTCCAGGTTATCGCTGAGGAATTGCATCGGTGGGCTGAGCCGCATTTTGTTCAAATGGCGCGACAAGGCTCCCACGTTTGGCGAGATCGACATTTCATTGTCATTCAGCACCACCAGCAGATTAGTCTTCGGCAAATGTCCGGCATGGTTGATCGCTTCCAGGGCCATTCCTCCCGTCAGGGCCCCATCCCCAATCACCGAAACCACTTTGTACTTTTCACCCTGCAAATCCCGCGCCAAGGCCATACCCAGCCCCGCCGAAATACTGGTGGATGCATGACCCGCCCCAAAGTGATCAAACTTGCTTTCGCATCGCTTCAAATATCCCGCCACACCATCCTTCTGCCGCAGGGTATGAAACTGGTTGTAGCGTCCGGTAATCAGCTTGTGGGGATAGGCCTGATGGCCCACGTCCCAGATCACCTTGTCATGATCCAGATCGAGGGTCTGATACAACCCCAAGGTCAGTTCAACAACTCCCAAGCCTGGCCCCAGATGCCCACCACTGGCTGCAACGGTTTCTAGATGCTTTTCCCGAATCTGTCGCGCAATTTGCTTCAGTTGATGAACCGTTAGCCCGTGCAGTTGGTTGGGATGGGTAATTTCACTCAGATGCATATAGAGCAGATACCTCTCAAATCTTAAATCGGCTATATCTTATTTTTTCACTGTAAGTCAATCCGGGTAGTAGATTAACGTTACTTGTGGGAATGATAAGGAATTCTTTTAGTCTCAACTGGTGATGGTTTACGTCAGTTTACTCTGTGTTTAAGGGCCTGGATAGAGCCACGGAGCAAATAACCGAGCCACCTGGGGCATCACAAGGTAGGTCAGCAAACCAACCATAAGGCCACAAATAATGAGTGAGGCGATCCACACCGGAAAAGCTTGTAGGAAGGGAGTAATGAATCGGTTTAGTAGGTTAATTAATCCGTACACTGCCCCCCAAGTGAGGAGTGCCATCTTATGTCGGGGGGGTGGTTTTACTGCTTGCCCAGGAAGGGAGAACCATGCCTCAACCCCATCAAGCTGCTGAATTTGCGGTGCGGAGAGCACCATAGAACTGGCTTGAGTGAGCCAATATTGCCGATCGCAGGAGGTCATCCAGATTTTCAGGTTTTCATAACTATCAAACCGAAACACGATTACATATTCTGGGCGAACCCCTGCCTGAGGGCGAATAATATGGGTGCCCAGGTAGCCAGGATAGGTGCTGGCCACCTGAGTGATATTGCTAATCCAGGTTTCGTAGTCAGATGTTCGCGCTGGTTTGACCCGTTGAGCCACAACGACAGTGACCGGTTCCTTCGGGCTTCCCATTCCTAGACCTCGCTAAAAAGATATCCAGGCTTGCCCACCTCCAACCGAACGATGTTGGCCGGAACCACTCCGCCTTCAGGTGGTAAAAACATACCGCCATTGGTAACAACGTAAATACTCGTTGTGTCATTCGGTAGCCGTCCAAATCCTACCGCCGTACTGCCAATCACCCCCTGATCCGCCTGGGCAATGGTTGTCGTGGTTCCATCGGGCGTGATCAGGAGAACGCTGTTGTAAATATGGGTCGCTGCATAGAGATTGCCCTCAGTGTCAAACGCGAAATCGTCAATATTGGTTGGTGACAGAAAAACAGTCGGTTCTCCAGGTTGTTCCTCAGCCTCGATCGGAATTTGGAGGAGCAACATTTTCTCGGTGTTGGAAACGTAGAGGGTATCACCAAATCGCTTAATCCCATTGGCGGCAGGAAAGGGCGTTTCTGGGTTGCTGCGTGCCAGCAGGGGATGTTCCAGCCATAGGGAAACCTGACGAGTTGCCCAATCAAACTGCCAGATGCATCCGCGATAGGAATCTGCGGTCAGGTATCGCTGGGAAGTCAGGGGTGTAATGCCATTGAGGAAGATTGCATCCGGTAAGGTTGCCAAAAGTTCAACGGAACCATCCAGATCAATGTGCATCAGGATAGATTCCCCGATCGCGTTCCAGCCCGTTACGATCAATCCACCGTCTGGGGCAAAGGTAATCCCCGTGACCTTACCCGTTATGCTGACAAACACAGACGCTTCCCCTGCTGGGGTAACTCGCAAAATTTGTCCGACTTCGTGGCTGGTGACAAATAATGTGCCATCTGGGGCAATCGCCAGGTTCTCTAAGAAAGTGTTGGCGGGAAAGGAAGCAACGATTTGATGGGGGGATAGGGCGATCGGGGTCTCTGCGTAGATTGGGGGTAGTTCGGTCACTTGACTCATGGATGAATTTACTCTCTAACAGGCCACTTCTCAAGCACTAGACTTCTTCGCTAATAGACCACTTCCACTTCGGACTGGGGCATGGCATGAAACGTCCAGTATTGTTCAGCGATCGCGGTTGGATTATATTTCGCATCGGACTCATCCACTGTGCCAGAAATGGTGATAGTGCCCACTTTGATTCCCTGCGGTTCCAGGGCTGCCCCCAGGATATAGGCCAAACTGCGAATTCCAGCTTTACCAATCGACAGGGAGGCAAAATCAGGGTGAGGATAGAGGGCAAACCCGCCACCCGTAAATAGGATCGTGCCTGTTTTCTGATCTGTCTGCATTCCAGATAACACTGCTTGGGTTGCAACCAGCGCGCCTGCCACATTCGCCTGAAAATCACTAACTAAATTGTCAAACGAAGTCTCCAACACATTCTGCATCCGAGGGATGGCTGCGTTATACACCAAAACATCGGGACTGCCTAACTGGGCTTCGATCGCCGCAAACGCTTCCTCCAGTGAGGCTTTGTCTCCCGCATCGGCAACAAAGTAATGGGCGGTTATCCCTTCATCTTGCAGGGCCGCCTGATAGGACTGCAACTTTGCTGGATTCCGAGCCATCATGGCAACGGCAAACCCTTCCCTGGCAAATCGGCGGGCGATCGCCATTCCATTCCCTTCACCCATTCCAACAATGGCAATTAGTTGAGTCATAGCCCTCTGTTGCGACTTTAATCTTTTGATCTTTTCTTCTGGTCTATGGAGTGTGCGCTTGATCTAAACCATAGTATGGAAAAATGGATTAATCAAATTGATAATTTAGATATATAAAATCAATGAAATCGATTGATATTACTGCCATTGATCTTAACCTGCTGGTGGCGTTTGAAGCCGTTTTTGAAGAACAAAGTGTGACGGCTGCTGCCCAACGTCTGCACCTGGGTCAGCCTGCGATGAGTGCCGCCTTAGGTCGGTTGCGGCTCCTGTTTCAGGATGAATTGTTCATTCGCATGGGGCGAGACATGAAGCCAACCGCCAAAGCCCTCGAAATTGCACCTGGAATTTTAATGGCGCTTCAGCAAATTCGTCTGACCTTGCAAGCTAGCCAGGAGTTTGAACCCGCGACAGCCCAACAAACCTTCGTCATTGGCATCTCAGATTACGGAAGTACGGTGATTGTCCCCAGACTGTTAAATTTGTGCCGCCAAACTGCTCCAGGTATTGACTTGAGGTTAATTAGCTACGAAAAGGATCAGGTGGATGAGTTATTAAAACAACCCTCAACTACGGTGATTGTGGGGAGTAACTTTCCAGATCTGACGCGGCTGACCTTTCAGCAGCCATTAATGGAAGAACGATTTGTGGGGATTTGTCGGAAAGGGCATCCGGCTCTGTCCCAGGGGGCAATGTTGCTGGAACAGTTTGCTGAACTGCCCCACGCGCTGGTGACACTCCGTCGGGATGAAGTGGGGGTGATCGATCGAGCATTGGCAGCCCGAAATTTACAGCGGCGAATTGTACTGACCACCCCCTACTTTCTGACCCTACCGGCGATCGTGTCCAGTAGCGATACGATCGCAGCGATTCCCTTGCGTCTGGCCCGAAAATTTGCGGAACAGGGGTGGGTGGAGTGGTTTGAGTTGCCCCTGGAAATCGCGCCCTGGATGATTTCAATGGTCTGGAGTCAGTTATCGGATCAAGCGTTGGCCTGTCGCTGGCTCAGACAAACGATTCAGCAAATTTGTCAGGAGATTTAAGTGGGAGGTGAGCCTTAAATTCTCTAATTGCCGCACGGTCGGTTTGCACCCTTGCAGCTTTGTAAAGAATTTGTTACCTTTGTTTACAAAGCTTATTAAGTATGGCTTGATAAGCAGTTGCCTCATTCAATGGAGGATGGGTTATGGAAAGCGATCGTCAACTCTCGTTAGAGCAGGAATTCGATCTGCGGCTGTTTTCGGAGCAAGTGAAGGGAATGTCCCTGGAGCAGACCCAGGAATGCCTTCTGAAGCTGCACGAAAACATGATGCTTCGAGAAAATATGTATCGAGAAATCCTGAAGGATGCTTGGGGAATCGGCAAAGGCCCCTTTGCAGGCTCCGATCCGTTTTACGCTTAGGAATGTGGATTCAACAATCTGAAACTCTTGGGGGGTAGGCAGCTTGCCCACCTGTGCGATCGGGATAGCTCGATCAGCGCGGGTAGGAAGCCCCATTAACATCGATCGTACTGCCAGTCATATGGGTAGCCAGACCAGAGGATAGGAAAGCAACGATATTTGCAACTTCCTGGGGAGGGACAGCTTCACCCATCGGGATATCGCGGGTCATGGAATCTGCTCCCTTCTCCTGCATCTGTTCTGCAATGCGATCGGTGTGGACAAAGCCCGGTGCGATCGTATAGGCCAGGATTCCCTCTTGAGCGAATCCTCTGGCAATGCTGCGGGTGAGGGCCACGACTCCTCCCTTTGAGGCAGCGTAGTGCATGAAGTCTGGTGAATCTCCCCGGAAGGCAGCTCGACTGGCGATATTCACGATCGCCCCACCACCACGGGATTTGAAGTGGAGAATCGCGGCTCGGCACAAATCAGCGACTGCGATTAAGTTCACTTGCAAAGTCGTTTGCCATACCTCCGACCAGGTTTCCCAGTCCGCCTCGATTCCGGCATAGGGCATGGCTGCGGCATTATTTACCAGCACATCAATGCTGCCGTTCCAGGCGAGGGCTTGTTGCCAGAGGTCGATCGCTGCACCGGGAAGGGATAGGTCGGCTTGAATGCAAGTGTGTTCACCGGCGATCGTGGCTGCGACTTTTTCGATCTCAGCTTTGCCCTGACTATAGTGCAAGATGACCTTCGCTCCTGCCTGGCTCAGGGTGAGGGCTGTAGCAGCACCAATCCCCCGCGATGCTCCGGTGACTAAAATTGTTTTTCCAGTTAAATCAATCATTGGATGGCTGTATTGCGAGTGATGAATTTTGAGTGAGGTGGTTGCACTTCAGGTGAGGATTCAGAAAGAATTTCGCCAACACTATAGCGGTTCTGCAATCACAATCGGCGCACCCACATGGAGTTGCGGAGCTGAGGCATCTTCGATCGTCACGGCCACGTTAGTCACGACACCATCAAAACGGTAAACCTCTGGGACAGCAATAATACGGGAAAAATTGCCCTGCTCGTCCACCTGGAATACTTCCGTCAGGATGGCATCTTTGTCATCGGTCGTGAAAGGGGCATTGGGTTCCAAAACTGTCCACACCACGTAAACCTGACCGGGAGGAAGGGGAGGCAGATTTTCTACGATCAGGTTGGCTTCTAAGGTGTTGGGGTTGACGGCAACTCTGGCCGATGCCTCACTGTTTGCTTGAGTGGGCTGAAGCGAATAGGTCAGAATGGTGTACTGAGGCGAGTCAGGCTGGGTGGCTTGGAGTGCTTGTTGTAACCGATAATTGCTCAGTCCCAGGGCCAGAATCAGGGCCGCAGCGGCCACATCGACGGCTCTGCGCCAGGGAAATCGGGAACGGCGGTCGGCCAGTCTGACGGGAGAAGCGGGTGGGAGGCGATCGGGTTGAGGGGTGGTTCCAGAAATTGCATCTGGTGTGAGATGGGCTTGCTCAAGGATTGCGGTACGGAGATGGGCTGGAGGCTGAACCTCTGGTGGCGTATAGGTCAGTTCTAGAGCGGTTTGCATCTGGGCAACTTCTGCCGCGATCGCTGGATCATCTGCCAGAAGTTGCGCCAATTCGGCTGCCTCCTCTGGGGATAAGTCTCCCAGGACATACCCCGCAATCAGTAGCTCTAATTGTTCTGAAGGCGTTGACATAGCCGTACTATCGAATGGATGGTGTAAGGGTTTGGCGGAGTTTCAGTAGCCCTCTTCTGGCTCTGGCTTTAACGGTGCCAAGGGGAATATCCAATTGTGCAGCAATTTCCGACTGACTGAGACCATCGTAGTAAGCCATCCGCAGAATTTGCTGTTGGCTGTCAGACAGTTGGGATAGGGCTTCCCGTACCTCCTGAGACTGCTCATGGCGAAAGAGATGCTCAAGCGGTGCATTGGCAGAAAGTTCCTCCTGGGGGGCTGGATTCCAGCGATCGACCAGTTTCTGTCTACTGTTGCGCGACCGAATCCGATCAATGGCCCGCGATCGGGTCAGGATGGCCAAAAAAGTGCGGAGTGATCCACGACTGGGATCATAGGATGAGCTGCGCGTCAGGGAGAGGAAGATATCTTGGGTTAAGTCTTCTGCTTCCTGTGGATTACCCAACAGTTGCAAGGCCAGACCGTAGACCAACCCGGCATGGCGATCGTAAATGACACCCAACGCCGCCGCCTCACCCTCCCTCAATGCGAGGAACAATTCAGCATCGGTCTGACTGGATGGCAGGCTGGATGACGAGACTTCTGGATTCCCAGGTTGCTCAGAATGCATTGTGGACACGTTACAGAACGTCGTTTGGGAACACTCCCCATAACAGAGAGTATCCCCCTCTAAATCTAAAGGATATTATCCTCTACCGCTCAAAAAACTGAGGTTGGAAGGATGCGGCAAGATCACATACCCGTTAGAAGGGGCGCACAGCTGTGCGCCCTTACAGCCGATTTTTTCAAAAATTGGGATGCCATTGAATTGCAGATTCCTTAGAAATGCGAATTCAATAACCTGAAATTCTTGTGAGGTGGGCATCTTGCCCGCCCAGTCAGCGAAGTAAAACGTTGCACAGGGTATATAATCCCTGATCTTTAGTAAGGCTGGAAAATTCCCCGTAGCTCTCCACCCCGGTTGCGGGTTGTGTGAATATCCACATATAACTCGCCATTCGCCAGAGCCTGAAGCTGCTCAGGGGTGAGGGTGTAGTCTCCGGAAAACCGTCCCGCTCGTCCCGTGCTGTCGGGGCTGACGGTGAGCGCGTACTGAAATGGCCCGTTCACATCCGGCGCACCCTGATGGATATGGACGGCTGAGGTAATGTTAGGATTTGGTGGATCCAGCGGATCCGTGGCATAGTCCCGCAATTCACCCGCCAGGTTGCTGAAGTCTCCCCGCACCACCAGGCGATCGCCCACTAAAATTGCTCCGGCGGCACCAAAGGCGGAGGTGGATGCAGGAGTAGGGACAATATCCGATCGCGTCAGGGCTGCAACGTAACGAGTGATTTGAGGGGGTGTTTCCTGAGCGGCGGCCGGAGATAGGGGCAAAGAAAAGGGGAAATTTGAACTCGCAATCAGCAGTAAGCCAGTCAACGTACCTAACAGGATATAGAATAAATTCCGCTTGACCTTGTTCATAGGGGATCCAAACCTTCAAAAATCACGGGTTGTCAATAGTGTTCAGCTAATGTACGAACCTGTGATTGATTTGGATGCAGGGAGAGCACTGCAATTTACAGCAGTTTTCAGATTGAGACTATTCACAGAGATCATAGAGACGGGAGATTCCTGATCCTATTCAATGAACCGCACCACCCGCACCATCGGCTCCGGCAAATCCTGATACTGGCTCACCTTAGATTCGATCGCCTTGAGTTGCCCCAACGCTAACCCACAGGGCATCCCGTACTTCTCCTTCACCCGATCGCTGGCAATGTGTAGGGCCGTGCGCGATCGATCGAGAAAGTCATCCAGAGCATAGGACTGATCGGGCGTGAAATACTTTTTGACCACCAGTGAAGGGGAATAGCAGGCTTCCTGGGAACCATCGGGCCATTCAACTTGAAAGCGAATTTCTGGCATAAAGCGTTTTGTACTCCTTAATATGCATTTTAGCGGACGCTGCCCAGGTGTAGGTGTCACAGAGCGATCGGCTGTGTTTAACCAGGGATGTTCTAACCGCAGGCTGAATCACGTTTAGCATGGACTGGGCAATGGCATTGGGGGAAGCGGGATCGATCAGGAGGGCTTGATCGGGGGAAAGAAATTCGGTGAAGGGGGGCTGATCGGCGGTAATCACCGGCAGTCCAGAGGCGATCGCTTCCATCACGACTAATCCCCAACCTTCTTTGACCGAGGGAAAGACAAAGGCATCGGCCAGGCGGTAGAGGGCAGGCAGTTGTGCATCGGGAATCACGCCAGGTAATAGTAGGGATTTGCCGACTGAAATCCCCATTGTCTCCACTTCAGCAAAAAACTGATCTCGATAGTCCTGATAGTCAAACAGGGTTGCGCCCCCTGCAATCATCAGTTGGGCATGCGGATACTGTGCTAAAACCTGAGCAAAGGCATGGAGGAGGGCGATCGAATTTTTGCGGGGTTCAATGCCGCCAACGGTGAGGTAGACCGGATCTCCAGTGATCTGAAACTGTTGCTTTACGATCTGATCCTGCTCCATTGGATGAACAGAAAAGCGATCGAGGTTGACACCATTGATGACTCGTGGCGCGGCAATGCCATACTGCTGTTTCAGAGCCGATTGCCAATACTGACTGACACACAAACATAAATCAGGATTGAGAATCGATCGATCCTGGCATTGTCTCAGGTAGGGACTGTTGTAGGTCTCGATGTGGTGAACCGTGCGAATAAAGTGGGGAATTTTTTGGCGATCGCGTAAGGCTAATAACGCATTGGCACTGATGCAATCCTGAGCGTGGAAATAATCATAGGCGCGAGCTTGCAGATGGGAATCAGATAAATAATCGACAAACTCCTGAATCCGCTGCCGAATTAAATTATCAACCCCACCAGATACTGGATAGGCTGGAACTAGCTCATAGTCACAACTCAATGCGCGATGAAATCCAGACCCATCTTTATCCAGCGCATAGACACAAACATGATGCTCCAACGCCTGCAACGCTTCGGCTAATTCCAGGGTATGGATCACGCTCCCCCTGGGCTTGGTGGAGTAGGTCAGTAGGGCAATCCGAAGGTTCTCAGGCATGGGTGGGTTTGAATCCAGTCAGAGGATCTTGATCTAAATCCCAAAATTCGATCGATTCTGAGTTCGATTCTGAGTTCGATCGCAACACCAATTTTGAGCCGGGCTGTACTGTACCAATGGCTTCACAGAGGAGATGGCGATCGTGAAACAACCTCTGAATGGAGGCAACTTGCTCCGGGCGAACGCTCAACAAAAAGCCGTAGCTGGGAAAGCAGGTCAACCACTTTTCCAGGGGACAGTCCGCCACCTGGGGAATGGATTCTATCTCCAGCACTGCCCCACAGCCAGAGGTTTCCAGCAGCATTAAGGTCGTTCCCACCACACCCCCCATGCTGATGTCCTTCCCCGCATCACATAACCCCCGCTCCGCTAAGTCAGGTAAAATCGCCAGATCTTGCCGCAGTCGTACCGGATCAGCCTCCGTCGCTGCATTCCAGAAAGGATATTGGGGATGCATTTTGCCATCCGGATTCAGCACCATCAGCAAGCGATCGCCCGGTTGCGCGTTAAAACTGGTAATCAATCGATTCGCCCGTCCCAAAATTGCTACCGACAAAGCATTGTACGGACTATGCCCATTCGTATGTCCCCCCACGATCGGCACCTGATACACCTGCGCCGCTGCCCGCATTCCCGCCAGCAATGCCTGACTCTGCGCTGCCGACTGACTCCAGATCGTATCCACCACGGCGATCGGTCGTCCCCCCATCGCATAAATATCGCTAACATTGACCATCACCGCACTCCATCCCGCAAACCAGGGATCGGCATCCACAAAAAACGGCATCATACCTTCAGCCGCTAGAAGTAAATAGCTGTCACCATCGGGGATGGCCGCGCAGTCGTCGCCGAGGAGGAGTGAGGAGTGAGGAGTGAGGAGTGAGGAGTGAGGGAGGGGTGAGGGGTGAGGGGTGAGGGGTGAGCGAGGAGTAGGGTGGGCACTGCCCACCGAATGATGGGATGGAGGGGCAAGGTGCTGAAGTTGAAGTGCGGATGAGTTTTGTACACCAGAAAAAGGAGCAAGTTGAGCGATCATCTGGATATCTTGCTTGTGCAAAATTCCGATCGACTGTTTTAATTGATGGGCGAGTTCAGCTAACAACTTGATTTGTCCTTCTACAGGTCAGAAAAAGCTTACCCTACGACTTCTACTCGGTGGGCAGTGCCCACCCTACTTCCTACTCCTCACTCCTCACTCCCCACTCCTCACTCTCTACGATGCTCTGACCTCGATCGCCTCAGTCGGACGAACTTCTGTACCAGCAGGATAGTAGTTCAAATCGGCTTCCATTAAATGGTGAGGTCGATCGCAGATGGAGATTTCCTCCAGGGATTGCCAGTGGAGCCGTTGGAAGAAGCGCACGTTTTGTAATTGGACGGTGGCCAGAAATTGATCGCAGCCCCAGGTATTCGCGGTGGTAACGGCTTTATGGATTAATCCTTTGCCGATTTGCCATCCTCGGCGAAAGTCTGGGTGGGTTCCTAATCTGCCGCCATACCAGATTCCAGGTTTCGGTTCATAAATTCTCACAACACCGATAATTTGATCGGTATCAGGTTCGATCGCCACAATGGGATAAGCAATGCAATCAATTTCATCTCGATCGTGGTCTTGAAATAATCCTTGTTCCTGGCAAAAGATCAGTTGTCTTAGATTAAAATAGGCTTCAATTTCGGCGGGCGATCGAGCCAGTTGAAACCGGTAGGAGGATTTTGACATGATGACTGCCTGGGGGTAACTTCTCAGACTTACTTCTCAAAATTGGACAGGGCAGAACAGGCTCCGCATTTGGCACATCCCGCATTCATCTGATCAGAAGCCATTCCTGATTTTTTCAACAATGCACCGACCTGCTGATACAGGGTAAACATAAAGTCGCTGTTGGGGGAAGGATGATTGGCCAGGGGCGTTCCGGTAATGGGAACAAAGGGAACCACAAAGGGATAAACGCCAAGCTGAATCAACCGATCGCACATCTCGACCATATCGGATAACTCATCCCCCAGACCCGCCAGCAGATAGGTACTCACCTGACCCCAGCCAAACACCTGCACCGCTGACTCAAACGCTCGGAAATAATGGGAGAGGGGAACCTCGGCTTTACCTGGCATAATTTTTTGCCGCACAGCCGGAGTCACTGCCTCCAAATGCATTCCCAGACTATCCACCCCCGCTGCCTGCATTCGCTCAAACCAGACAAAATCATCCGGCGGTTCACACTGGGCCTGAATCGGTAAATCCACCCGCTGTTTGATTGCACTGGCACATTCCGTTAAATAAGCTGCACCGCGATCGCTTGTGTTGGGTGTACCCGTGGTCATAATCATGTGCTGTACGCCATCCAACCGGACAGCGGCTTCAGCTACCTCCGCTAACTGGGCTGGGGTCTTGCGGGCAATGGTGCGATCGGCCGCCAGGGATTGCTCAATGGCGCAAAACTGACAGGCGGTAGCTGAATCCCGATAGCGCATGCAAGTCTGTAGAACCGTTGTCGCCAGGACATTCTGACTGTGAAGTAACGCAATTTTCCAGTAGGGAATGCCATCCGCCGTTGTGAGACTGTAAAACTTGGGCTGATGGGGAAAGCTGATCGGGGCGATCGGCTCCTGATGCCGCTGCAAAGTGCCCTGCCCCTTTCCTGAATCGGTGATCACGGTATAGGGCGATTGGGTTGCCGACTCGGTGTACACCGGAACCATCACCGTTGTACCGTCGATCGTCACTGCCTTATGATCTGACGGCCCAGCCCCTCCCTTGCGTCCCGATGAACCCACCTCATCAATCATTCTGAGTCCGTAGGACTGAAGCTCCGTAATTAGCTGCTGTTTGTTCATTGCTTTGTATTTCTGCCTGATTTGGAATGGAATTTTCCATAGGAGTATTCCCATTCCCATGTGCGTTCTGTCCCTGCCCAATTGCAGATGGCATTGAGCTGGTTGTGGATGGGTTGAGGGAATTCCAGGACTGAGGATTTAGGGTGAGCTGTAACAGGTCAGGACGAGCGTAGTGTCCGACGCTATCCATCATCCGCTTACGCTTCGTAATCAGGGAAAAATCCAGGTCAGCAATCACCATCCCTTCCCCCTCCGTGATCGGCGTTCCCAACAACGTTCCCTCTGGATTGACGATCGCCGTAAAGCAACCTCCATTCAAGACGCGATGCAGCTTCTCATCGGGAGTAATCTGCTGAACCTGATCCGGCGACAGCCATCCCGTTGAATTCACCACAAAACACCCCGACTCCAGCGCGTGATGCCGAATCGTTACTTCAATCTGCTCAGTGAAAATTTGCCCCACCATCGAACCGGGAAACTGCGAACAGTGAATCTGCTCATGCTGCGCCATTAACGCAAATCGAGCCATCGGGTTGTAATGTTCCCAGCAGGCCAACGCGCCGATCGTTCCCGCTGCGGTCTCCACCGTGGTCAAACCCGCCCCATCCCCCTGCCCCCACACCATGCGCTCATGGTAGGTGGGCGTAATTTTGCGCCGTTTCAGCCGTAAAGCCCCATCGGCATCAAACACCAGTTGGGTGTTATACAGCGAGCCATGATCTCGCTCATTCACGCCCAGCACCACTACCATGCCATAGGAACGCGCCGCTCGACTCACCGCATCCGTGACAGGACTGGGCACTTCTACTGCCTCCTCATACAGCCGCAGATGCTCCTTCCCCATCAAAACCGGAGGCTGGACAAAGGAAAAATAGGGATAGTACGGCACAAACGTCTCTGGAAAAACGATGAGTTCCACCCCTTCCTTTGCTGCATCAGCGATCGCCTGCAACACTTTTTCCGTCGTACCATCCCGACTGAACAGAACCGGACTCAACTGTACGGCCGCTGCTCGAATCGATCGTGAGTAGTTCATAGTTTTCTCCGAGGACTGAGGACTGAGGACTGAGTGCTGAGGACTGAGTGCTGAGGACTGAGTGCTGAGGACTGAGGACTGAGGACTGAGAGGGGAGGGGGGAGTGAGGTGAGAAAAGTAGTAGGGTGGGCAGTGCCCACCAAACAAAGTAGTAGGCAGTGCCCACCAAACAAAGAGGGCGAGGAGAGGAAAGGATGAAGTTGGAAAAAGGATGCAATGAGAAGAGTTTCAGTTCCGCTCTCTGTCTTTCCGCCTGTGGGGTGAGCATTGCCCGCCCAATTCAGCAAACCTGAACCATTCCACAAAGCCACAGTTCAAGGCTTCAGCCCTCATAAAGGCAGAAGATAGAAAACCGAAAAAAGTAAAGAAACTCCGACTTCCTACTCCATCCTTTCCTTTACCCAGTCCTCAGTCCTCAGTCCTCAGTCCTCAGTCCTCTCTTACAACGTCCACGTATCCAAAATAAACGCCCCATCCTTACGGTGCATCAGAATAATATCCAGAACGTCTAACGGACTGATAGGACGAATACCAGGAACTAGCGACGGTTCACCATGGCCGTACAGAGCCTGCAATGCGAAACGACAGGCATACACCTTACCGCCTTCCGACATAAATTTAGTCAATTGGTTGGCAAAGTTCTGGTGTCCGGGGAATGCTTCATCCCCCAGCGTGGGAAAGCCGCGCTGAATGCCCAGAGTCACACCAGGGCCGTAGAGCAGGATCGAGGTTTCAAACCCTTTCCGCAGGAGCCGCAATCCTTGCAGCATGTTCACCAGACCGATCGAACCTTCAAACGCGACGGTGTGGAAGGTAATCAGTGCTTTTTCTCCTGGATCAGCCTGCACATCTGGAAATACTTTTTCTTCGTAATCGACAAAGAAATCACCGCTTTTGTAAGCAGGAACGGTTACTTCTGGCATTGCTTTCTCCTAGATTCAGTTATACGTTCGGACAGGAGTTTAGGTACAGGAGCAAAGGCATGGGAAAAGCACTCGAAATGTCGAGGACAATGCCCATCTGGATTGTTCTTGAGTGAACTAAAGCTCAACAAAACTCAAATTTGTCTTAGCCTTGCTGCTTCTACAACCTGAAAACTTAACTTGCTTAGCCGATCGATCAAGGCAACTCAGGTAGAGATATCCGTTAAATAGGTTGGATAAGATCTCCAAGTGAGTCAGGGAAACAGACAACCTGATGGCTCAGGGGCATCAGAGTTAAACGCAGCTTACGAGTCCCTTCCGTTTTGTCTTGTGCTTTTCGTCACAAATTGGCAAACTCTGGTGCTAAGGACAGGGATATTGTATCAAGGAAAGCTCAAAAAATTAATTTGAAGTCCAGTCAACCTGTTTAAAAAGACAGTAGGGACATAGCCAAATCCCTCCCATTAGAAACTGGCACTTCCCTAAAACTTGGATGCGGGTGTGCTTTGGGCGATGTCCTGATCTCACGAGAAATTTGCCAGCCAATCCGAGTAAATCGCTGCGATCGATACATTTTTAACCAGGGAAAACAGTTAGGTTCATGTTCGTGCCAAATGCCACCGCTTCGTTTCCTTGAGCGATGTGGATTGTACTGCTATTCGTGTGGGGCATCATGAATCGTCGAACATTATTGAGATTGGTAGGTCGGGCGGGTGGAGCAGCAGCGGTTTTCACCAACATGAAAGCTCTGGGGCTGTTGCCAGGGGCGGCTAGAGGGGTAG
The DNA here is from genome assembly GCF_048077055.1 of Egbenema bharatensis FJBBOT/2019. Taxonomy (NCBI): domain Bacteria; kingdom Bacillati; phylum Cyanobacteriota; class Cyanophyceae; order Oculatellales; family Oculatellaceae; genus Egbenema; species Egbenema bharatensis. The sequence continues at coordinate 4,113,293 of NZ_CP182236.1, forward strand.
AGCGTCCTCAGTTAGTGGCTCAGTCGGGGGAAGGAGTCAAGATTGCGATTCTGGGAGCAGGGATGGCTGGACTGACGGCAGCCTATGAGCTGTCTAAAGCGGGATACGATTGCACGGTGCTGGAAGCCCTCGATCGCCCTGGCGGACGGAACTGGACGGTGCGGGGGGGCGATGTGATCGGTGAAATGGAGAGTACTCAAACCTGTCCCTTCGATCGCAATGAATCGCTGTATTTCAATGTCGGCCCGGCTCGAATTCCCTATCACCATGTCAACCTCCTGAGCTACTGCAAGGAACTGGGGGTGCCCCTGGAGGTGATTGTCAATGACAACCGGGCTGCCTTTTTCCAGGATGATAATGCCTTTGAGGGCAAGCCGGTACTCAACCGTCGGGTTGCCAATGATACGAGGGGATTTGTGGCTGAACTGTTAGCCAAAGCCATGAATGGCAATGCCCTGGATGCCGAAATTTCCCCTGAGGATCGAGAGAGCTTACTGGAAATGGTACGGAGCTTTGGGGATCTGGATCCGGATCTGCTGACCTATCAGGGATCCGGACGGGCTGGATACGTTGTGCCGCCGGGGGCTGGAACGGTCGTAGGTACGCGAAATGAGCCTATTGATTTATCGGAATTGCTGCGGTCAGACTTTTGGCGATTCAAGCTGCAATTCGCGGAAGGCTTTAATCAGGCGGCCACGATGCTGCAACCCGTAGGTGGGATGGATCAGATCGCCAGAGGATTTGAACGGCAAATCGGGGATTTAATCACCTACAACGCTGCGGTATCCCAAATTCGCAAAACGCCAGCCGGAGTTCAGATTGTCTATACCGATAAAACCAGTGGCTCGGAACAATCCCTGGAGGCAGACTACGCCATCTGCACCTTCCCCCTGTCCGTCTTGTCCCAAATCGATGCCGACTTTTCCCCTGCTTACCAACAGGCGATCGCCGCCGGGAGTCAGAGCTACGTCAACGCTATGAAGGTGGCTTTCCAAGCTCGCCGCTTTTGGGAGGAAGATTACCAGATCTATGGCGGCATTTCCTGGACGACGCGGGATATTACCCAGATCTGGTATCCCTCTGGCGGCTTCCATAGTACCCAGGGCATTGTCGTTGGAGCCTACATTTGGAGTAACGACATTGCCTCCCGCTGGGAACCGATGTCCCCTGAAGAACGGTTGATGCAGGCGATCGAAGAGGGTGAAGCGATCCATCCGGGCTACGGTAACGAAGTCTCTCCCACCACGGGGTGCAGCATTGCCTGGGGCAAAGTTCCCTACAGCGAGGGCGGCTGGATGGGCTGGAACAGTGAAGACCTGGAATCAGCCTATCTCACCCTCCTGGAACCCGACGATCGCATTTTCCTGGCTGGAGAACACCTCAGCTATCTCACGGGCTGGCAGGAAGGCTCGGTACTCTCGGCATTTGAGGCGATCGAGGGGATTGCCAGTCGGGTGCAGGGGGTGGGGTGAGGAGTAAGAAATATCCGTAGCGCAGGCATCTTGCCTGCAAGAAAGGCTTAAAACATAACCTTCCACCTTCTCTCTTCTGCCTTCTCTCTTGTGGGGTGGGCATCTTGCCCGCCCAGTGAACTAAATCAACCTTCTTGTGGGGTGGGCATCCTGCCCGCCCAGTCTCCCAATCATCACCGCAGCATCAGAACTCAATTCGGTCTATCCCCAGTTCGATCGATCTCCAATTCAATCGATCCCCGATTCAATCATTCTCCCCAAACATATCCAATTGTGCGGGAGAATCTGATTCCTCTTGATTACTCCTATCCAGATATTTCCCATTCTTACCCTTTGCCTTTTGCTGACTTCGCTGCAATCCCACCGCAATTCGGGAATGCCTCTCGATCTGAGTCATTACCTGCTTCGCCCGATCGATCACCGTTGCGGGTAGTCCGGCTAACCGTCCGGCTTCGATGCCATAGGATCGATCGGCTCCTCCCGGTTGGACTTGATGCAGGAAAATAATTTGATCCGGTAATTCCTTCACCGTCACCTGATAATTCGCTACATTGTCCAGAATCGAGGCCAGTTCGTTTAGTTCGTGATAGTGGGTGGCAAAAATGGTGCGGGCCCAATTTCACTGGCCAGATGTTCTGCAACGGCCCAGGCGATCGACAGTCCATCAAAGGTGGCCGTGCCGCGACCGATTTCATCCAGCAGCACCAGGGATTTCGGTGTGGCATGGTTGAGGATGTTCGCTGTTTCGTTCATTTCCACCATGAAGGTGGATTGTCCCGTCGCCAGATCATCCACTGCCCCCACCCGCGTAAAGATCCGATCGCACACCCCCAACCGGGCTGCCTTAGCCGGGACAAAACTGCCCATCTGCGCCATTAATTGAATTAATCCCACCTGCCGCAAATAGCAGCTTTTACCGCTGGCATTGGGGCCCGTCAGAATAATTAGATCGGGGAGTGGGGAGTGGGGAGTGGGGAGTGGGGAAGAGGTGGAGGCGTTGGAGTCAGGAGGTTTAGTGGACTTGCTTGCTTCTGGTTTGGCTTTCTCCTGAATCCCGATTCCCGACTCCTGATTCCCTAACCCTGTTGAATTGGGGACAAAGAACCCTGCCGGTAAGGACTGTTCTACGACTGGATGGCGACCGTCGGTAATCTGAATCTCGCGGGTGGGGACAATGTCTGGACGGCAATAATCCTGGTAGATGGCCACCTCCGTCAGGGCACAGAGGACATCCAGGGAAGCGATCGCATGGGCAACGGTGCGGATAGCATCGGCGTATTCGCTCACCTCCGATCGCAAGTTGATGAACAGGTCATACTCCAGCTTATTCAGATCCGTACGGGCATTCAGGATGGCGGTTTCCTTGTCCTTCAGTTCGATCGTGATGTAGCGTTCTTCATTAGTTAAGGTCTGCTTGCGGATATAGCCATCGGGAGGGGTGTCCTTGGATTTGGTGCGAGAGACGCTGATGTAGTAGCCAAAGGTTTTGTTGTAGCCCACCTTCAGGTTAGAAATCCCCGTGCGCTGCCGTTCGGTGGCTTCCAGTTGGGCGATCCACTGTTGATCGGACTCAATTTGCTGGCGCAGGTTGTCCAGTTGGAGATTAATCCCACTGCGAATCAGGTTGCCCTCGGTCAAGTAGAGCGGTGGGTCATCCACCAGATGATCCTTGAGACGATAGCCCAGTTGTTCTAAATCCGGTGGAACGGTTTGCAGGGCCGTGAAGTAATCCGATCGCCCCAACGCCACCAGAGCCGCTAATTCCGGCAATTTACATAAGGAATCGGCTAAAGCCACCAAATCCCGCGCATTGGCTGTGCCTGTCCCGGCTCGTCCGGTTAACCGCTCCAGGTCGTAGATTTTTTTGAGCAACTGCTGAAGCGACTGCCGTAAGCTGCCATCTTCCACTAACTCCTGGATTGTGTCCTGCCGGGCCCGAATCGTGGCAATGTTCAGCAAGGGCTGCAACAACCATCGCCGCAGCATCCGTCCACCCATGGCCGTCACCGTGCGATCGAGGGCCCACAGCAGCGATCCGTGGTAGGTGCCATCCCTGGCGGTTTGGGTAATTTCTAAATTGCGGCGGGTTTGGTGATCAATCACCAGATACTCGCTCAGGGTATAGGTGCAGAGGGGTTGCAGCAGGACTGAGCTAGTCGTTTTCTCACCCTCTAACCGCCGATCGCGCTTCAGGGTATCATCCAGATATTCCAGCAATCCTCCAGCAGCCCGTACCGCCAGGGGCAAATGCTCACAGCCCATCCCTTCCAGCGATCGCACCCGAAATTTCTCCAACAATCGCTGTTTGGCTTCTACCAGAGTGAAGGAAGCCTGGGAGCGATAGGTGTAGCAGAACTGAGATGGCAAACAATCCGGTAAGCCAGCTTTAGAGTCATTCCGACTCGGACGGAGAAGACTACCCAGATCCGGTAAATCCGTGGGAAACAGAATCTCGGAGGGTTGCAGCCGCATCAACTCCTGGGTCAACTGCTCCAGATCGCTGGATTGAGTCGTGAGAAATTCTCCGGTAGAAACATCGGCGATCGCCAGGCCCCAATGGTTTCCAGCCATCACCACAGCCGCCAGGTAATTATTGCGCCGAGCATTCAGCATCCCCTCCTCTAAGACCGTTCCAGGGGTGATCACACGGGTGACTTCTCGCTGCACTAATCGACCCTGAGCATCTGCGGCATCTTCGGTCTGATCGCAGATTGCCACCGCATAGCCCCGTTCAACGAGTAAGGCACAGTAGCGATCGAGGGCATGGTGCGGAATCCCGGCTAACGGCACTCGGCCAATCTTCTGTCCAGCATCCTTACTGGTCAACACCAGCTCCAACTCCCGCGCCACTGTAATTGCATCCTGGAAGAAGGTTTCAAAGAAATCCCCCACCCGGTACAGTAGCAGGGCATGGGGATACTGATCCTTCATCTCGGCATAGTGCCGCATCATCGGGGACAGATCGTCTCGATTCACCACCGATCGATGGTCGGCATAGCGCACCGTATGTTTTACCAGGCGTTCCGGTAGATCACCCAGAAGATCGGGGGAGGCTTGAGGAGAAGGGGCTTGGTCAGGCATGGCTTGGACAAACGAACCGTTGCTTTGTTGAATTGTATCGTTATAAATTCCTTGCACTTTGCCCTATAAAACATAAAATCCCCGAACTCCCTAAGAATTCGAGGATTGGAGATGCAAATCAAAATGACTAGCTCAGGCTCTTGGTGCCCAAAACTTGTGCTTTGAGCGAATTGAAATCATTGACCAGTTCCTGGCGGTTTTCTGCCTTCCAGACATACCGATAGACAAACCAGGCAGTGTAGCCCATACCCACCAATTCAAACAAGGGTGAGAGCAAGGGGATATCGTTAATTGCATCCAGAACGGCTAACAGTAGCTTAACGGCGATCAATGCGCCAATCACTAAGCTGACAGTGATAATGGGTCGTCTGTACTCCCCAAAAAACTCAGCCAGATATTCTGGTAAATCTGCCAAAAACTCCGAAATGCGCTCCCCAATCCTTTTCCATTGTTCATTGGTGGGAGTAGAGACTTTTGTTAAAGAGCCGGGGTCTTCGTTGTTCATCGTCACGTTCATCTTCTCCGTTGTATACTCTGGGGAGTTGGTATCTTGAGTTACTTCAGGATCCATAGTGATACCTTGAAATGAGACAGCTACCTTTAATTATGTGCGAGGATATCCCAGTCTAGAATAGAACTAAATGGGTATTCTAAAGCAACCATTGTGATCTACAACAAGGGTTGAGTTTAAGATTTTACGAACATAATAGACACTAAAGCAGAGTGCCAAGAATTGCAATAGGGATTGCCGGAATCTGTTTTAGATCGAGTCTGGATCGGGTCTGGTTATGGGAAATTACTCTCTCGATTTGAGAACGGCAATCAGATCCAGGCGATCGAGGTGACGGCCAATCATCAGTCCCGATGCCAGGGCTGCTATCAGGGTAACAACCAGGGCAAAGCCGTAGGTGGTGCGGCTAATCACCAGGGGCAGGCGATAGAGTTCCGTATCAAAGGCCAGGGACATCAAACCGGCCAGTCCATAGCCCAGCAGTAAACCCAGGGGAATCGCCACGATCGTCAGGGCAGCTTGCTCTCCCAGGAGGACGACGGCAATTTGCAACCGGGAAAAACCGATGATGCGGAGGGTTGCCAGTTCCCGCCCCCGTTCCGACAGGGCAATTCGAGCGGCATTATAGATCACGCCAAAGGTGATGACGCTGGCAAAGACCACCAGGATTGATGTAATCGCGCCACGGGTTTCGGTGATGGTTTCTCGAAAGCGGCGAATCGTACTCTCGCGCAATAACACACTGGTGACGGTGGGGGTTTGTTTGAGCTGATCGTAAAGGCGATCGAGTTCCAGGGCATCCACCGCTAAATACGCACCTGAAATCGTCCCCCCTTCCCGCATCAACTGATTCAGGGCATGGATATCCATATAGGCAGACAGCCCCACCATCTCATCCACCACGCCGATCAGGGGAATCTGGCGCACGGGTTTTGCCCCTTCCAGGACATTGACCGTTAGGATCTGACCGGGTTGAATGCCCAACATTTCAGCGAGTTTACTGGTGAGCAAAACCCCATCCAGGGGCAGATCGATCGGGTTCAGGTGGCGATCGAACAGGTTACGCAGTTCTCCGGTCGGCTCTAATCCGGTAATGGCTAATTTATAGGTGCGATGCTCAAACTGAAGTTCCGCTGCAACGGTGCGGAATGGCTCTGCATACAAAACCCCCGGAAGCTGGGCGATCTCGTAGCGCGCCTGGGCAGGACGAGGCTCATTAAACACGATCGTCACATCCTCCCGCTGGGCCCGATCGAACTGGACATCCATCAGATAATCCATCACATCGGACACATAGCGACCCGCCACCAGCACCGCCACCGCCACCGCAATCCCAGCGATGGACAGCATTGCCTTAATCGGTTTGCGCTCTAGATTGCGTAAAATAATTCGTCCCACTGGAGAAAGGAACTGTTGAAAGCCCAACTGCTCCATGATGGTGCGGCGAAAGGTGGCGGGTGGTTCAGGACGCATCGCTTCGGCGGGAGGCAGGGCAACGGCTTTTTTAACGGCACCGAAGGCTCCCAAAACGGCGGCTCCAGTACTAATGGCGATCGTCCCTAGCAGCATCCCCACACTGACTTGATATTCCAGCAGAGGAAACTGGAAAAACTGCATATAAAGCTGATTCAACGCCTGACCCAGCCACAATCCTGCCCCAGTGCCGATCGCCGCTCCCAATAGGGAAATCAGCAGCACAAACTTGAGGAAATGGATGCCGATCGCCCCGTTGCCATAACCAAAGGCTTTCAAGACGGCAATCTGATCCCGTTGGGTAATGACTAAGCGAGACAGGAGAATGTTTAGCAGAAAGGCGGCAATGGCCAGAAAAATCGTAGGAATAATCACCGCCTGGGTGCGAAGCTGGCTAATTTCATCGTCCAGGAAGCGATGGGACAGTTGATCCTCTCGATCGTAGGCTCCCAATCCGCCATAGGGTTCCAGGATTTGATCCAGCCGGAAAATCACCTCATCGGGATTGGCTCCCGGTGCCAGAGTCAGGGTGATGTCATTGAAGGCTCCATCCAGGTTAAAAGCCGTTGCCAGGGCATCTCGCCCCATCCACATCACGCCGAATTGCTCATTATCCGGCAGAAAGTCCCCTGCCCGAATCTCATAGACATACTCCGGCGACAGGGCGTATCCCACCACTCGTAACCGCTGCCAGCGTCGGTTGATCACTGCCGCGATCGTATCCCCTAGCTCTAGATGGTTCGCCTCTGCAAACGCCTGACTCACCAGCACCTCATCCGATCGCCCCGCTTCAATGTATCGTCCCTGGCTGATGTGAATATCATTCAGGATCGGCATTTGCTGTTCGGGAATAGAGATCAACCGTCCCGTGACTGGCTCCGGGCGATCGGGCACATCCAGCGTCACATCCACCACCACCCGCGTTTGTACCTGCGCCACCCCCGGAATCGCTTCGATCGGCTGCGCCAGCCCATTGGGGGCCGGGTCAATTGCCCAAACACATCGGCAAATCGATATTGGTTGTAATAAGTAGACTGCGACAGCTCCAGCGACTCATAGGAAGTCTGCATCGACACAAAGCTGGCAATCCCACAGGCCACAATCAGGGCGATCGCCAAAATTTGTCCCTTCAGGTGGGTTAAGTCCCGGAGTAGTTTGCGATCGAGGGGTTTCATGGGAAATGGCTTAATGAATGCAATTTAGCGTGAAACGAATCTGCCATTCGGTGACAGTCTATTACTCATCCCGTCCCCTCACCCGACTACCATCCTCGATCGCCCGCGTTGGATGCAGAATCACCACTTCCCCGTCCTGTAATCCATCCAGAACTTCCGCCTCCAGGTGGCTGCGCTGCCCAATTTCCACTTGCCGTTGCTGCGATCGATCGCCCTCCACCACGAACGTACACCAGGCAGATTGCTCACAGCGAAATAGGGCACTGAGGGGAACCTTCAGCACATCCTCACTTTCCCAAACCACGATTTGAGCATCGACGCGATAGGCATCCCCAAAGCCTGCATCATTTGGATTGACTGCATCAACAAAATCGCCAATCACATTGACGCGCTGTTCTTCTACGCCGAGGGCAGATTCTCGGGTAAAGGCGGATGGTTCAACCAATCGCACCCTGGCTGCAATGGGTTCTGAATTCCCCGCTGCAATCCAGATCGGGTTTCCTGGTCGAATTCGCATCGCATCCGCTGAAAGAACATCAATCACCAGTTCGAGCTGCGACACATTACCAATCTCCAGTAGAGGCGTTCCCTCACTGACAAACTGGGCACTGCGCTGTTGAATTCTCAGTACCCGTCCAGACACCGGAGCATAGATATTGGTTCTGGCCGCTCGATCGCGTAGTCGAGATAATTCTGCTTCCGTACTGGCAATTCGGGCATCGTATACCCTGAGCAGATAATCCGGATCAGTCTGTTCCTGCTGCAATACCGCCAGTTCCGCCCGGGCCACTTCCACCGCAGAGGCTTCTGCATTGGCCGCTAATATTGCTGCATCCAATTCCCTGGCTCTGGTGGTTTCGTTCAGTTCCGCTGCCTCCCGATCCTGTCGAGGAATCACCCCCGCTGTTTCCAGTTCCCTTGCCCGTTGAGCATCCCGTTGAGCCTGTTCCAGAGCAGCCTGGGACTGAGCCACCCGTGCCTCAGCCTGCCGTTGGTTAGCTTCTGCCGCCTGAATTCGGACTCGTGCCTGATCGATCGCCTCCGGTTTCGGTCGTTGCGTATCCACCCCCTGCCGTTCCGATCGCCATTCCGCCAGTCGTCCCAATGCTTCTTGAACCTGAGTGTTCATGGGGAGTGGATCAATTTGAGCGACCACTTGCCCCTGTTCGATTGGATCGCCTTCGTTCAGGTTAATGCGTTCCAGATGACCATTGACTCCAGCCGCAACGGTGTATCGATCGCGGACTCGGGTTCTCCCTTCCTCATCCACCGTCACCTGTAATTCTCCTCGCTGGACGGGATGGGTATCCACCAAAATGGGCGACGGTCGAAACAAAGTAACCAGCAGCACGACTGCCCCAAAGCCCAAGGCACCATACAGCAGCCATTTCTTCCAGTGTTTTGGTAGCCGCTGCCAGGGAGGACGCGATCGCAGTTTGCGGTGATGGTTCGTCTCCGCTGGCGTTTCTTGAGGGGAATGATCGGGCAAGGGGGTAGGACGTTGCTTCATGACAACCGCTCCCTGGGGTTGTGCGACTGCTGGTTTATTCAAGCGGGCCAGGTTTCAAGTGAACGATTTACCACTCCAACTCCGAAGGCGATACTTTCGTTTCGTTGCGATCGATGTGGGTCACTTCCCCACTCCGCATCGTCACGACGCGATCGGCCATGGCGGCAATTCCGGCATTGTGGGTAATGACTGCGGTGGTAGAACCCAGTTCACGGTTCACATTGGCCAGAGCATCCAAAACCAGTTTTCCGGTGCTGTAATCTAATGCCCCCGTCGGTTCATCGCAGAGTAAGACCTCTGGCCGTTTGGCAATGGCTCTGGCAATGGCCACCCGCTGCTGCTCCCCACCGGATAGTTGGGCGGGAAAGTGATCGAGCCGATCGCTGAGATGCACCAGTTCTAACGCTGCCTCTGGACGCATGGGGGCACGGGCAATTTCCGTCACCAGGGCTACATTTTCCCGCGCCGTTAAGCTGGGAATCAGGTTATAGAACTGGAAAATAAAACCCACACAATCTCGCCGAAAGCGCGTCAGTTGGGCATCGTTGGCGTGGGTTAAATCGTGGTGGTGAAAGAAGATCTGCCCGTGGGTTGGCACATCTAATCCACCCAGAATATTCAGCAGAGTAGACTTACCGCTCCCCGATGGGCCCAGAATCACGACAAATTCACCATCGTATAGATCCAGATCCACCGATCGCAGGGCATGAACTTCCACTTCCCCCATGCGGTAAACCTTGGAGAGATCTTGCACATGAAAGCTGACTCCGGGTGGGGCCAGGTTGGAGGAGGATATTGATTCCTGCCGATTCCGCACCATAAAGTCTGGTCTGGCAGCCAAAGCTGCAAGCTGTGAAACCTGATGCTACCAGCTTAAATAAGAAATCTGGGGTTTCTGTGAAGTGATCACATTCCTTAAGATCGCAAAGATCGCAGCTGCATTCACCCATCCTGGGCAGCGGCATCCAATCCTAAGACCTGCACCAAAAACGCCCAACGATCGCTAATTTCCTCAATAATTTTGGCCGTCGGTTTTCCAGCACCATGACCCGCTTTGGTTTCAATCCGAATCAGAACTGGGGCATCTCCAGCATGGGCTGCTTGCAGGGCAGCGGCAAACTTAAAGCTGTGGGCGGGAACCACGCGATCGTCGTGATCGGCGGTTGTAATCAGCGTTGCGGGGTAAGCCGTGCCAGGTTTGAGGTTGTGGAGGGGAGAGTAGGAATAGAGAACCTTGAATTCCTCTGGCTGATCGGGGGAACCGTATTCCGGACACCAGGCCCAGCCGATCGTAAACTTGTGAAACCGCAGCATATCCATCACTCCCACGGCGGGTAACGCTGCGCCAAATAGCTCTGGACGCTGGGTCATACAGGCTCCCACTAACAGACCACCATTACTGCCTCCGGCGATCGCCAGGTGTTTTGGAGCGGTGTATTGATTGGCAATCAGCCATTCCGCTGCCGCAATGAAATCATCAAACACATTCTGCTTCTTCAGCTTCATGCCCGCCTGATGCCACTCTTCGCCGTACTCACCGCCGCCCCGCAGGTTTGCCACTGCGTATACGCCACCCAATTCCATCCATACCAGATTGCTGGGCGAGAAGGAGGGAGTCAGGGACACATTGAAGCCGCCGTAACCATAGAGATAGGTGGGATTAGTACCGTTCAAGGTCAAGCCCTTTTTGTGGGTAATGAACATGGGCACCTGAGTCCCATCCTTGCTGGCGTAAAACACCTGCCGCGTTTCGTAATCCTCCGGGTTAAAGTCCACGTTCGGCTGACGAAAGATCGTACTTTCATCGGTCGCCAGGTTATAGCGGTAGATGGTGGTGGGGGTAGTGAATCCGGTGAAGCTATAGAAGGTTTCTGTGTCGTATCGCTTGCCGCCGAATCCGCCTGCGGAACCCAGTCCAGGCAGCGTCACATTCCGAACGAACGAGCCATCCAGGTTAAAAATTTTCACCTGAGTATGGGCATCCTTCAGGTAAGAGGCGATGAACTGATTGTTGAGCAGCCCTACGCCCTCCAGGGTTTCGTCTGATTGGGGAATCAATTCTTGCCAGTTAGCGGGATCAGGATTGGTCAGATCGATCGCCAGCACCCGACCGCGCGGAGCCTCTCGATCGGTTTGAATCCAGAACGTAGAGCCATCGTTGTCCACAAAGCTGTAGCTGGCTTCAAAGGTGTTGATCAATTCCACCATCGGACTTTTGGGATCGCTCAGATCTTTGTAGAACAGAAGGTTTTTGGAATCCGTGCCTTTCCAGATCGTCACGATTAAATACCGCCCATCTTCCGTCACTGATCCACTAAAGCCCCACTCCTTCTCATCAGGGCGTTCGTAGACCAGGACATCATCCAGTTGGGACGTACCCAAACGGTGGTAGTAAAGCTTCTGAAAATAATTGACCTGCTCTAATTTGCTGGACTCATCTGGCTCATCGTAGCGGGAATAGAAAAATCCTGCGTGGTCATCCGTCCAACTGGCTCCAGAGAACTTGATCCACTTCAGGTGATCCTCCAGGTCTTCCCCCGTTTCCACATCCCGAACTTTCCATTCCTGCCAATCGGAACCCGCCGTGGATAATCCGTAGGCTAAATATCGGGCATTTTCGCTAATCGCTAATCCTGATAAGGCGATCGTCCCATCCTCCGAGAGGGTATTGGGATTCAGTAATTCCCTGGGTTCTGCCTCCAGGCTGGGCAGGGTGTACAGCACACTCTGGTTTTGCAGCCCATCGTTTTTGAAGTAGAAGTAGCTGCTTTCTTTTTTGAAGGGCGTACCGTACTTCTCGTAATTCCAGAGGGTGGTAATCCGCTGCCGGATCGCTTCTCGCACCGGAATGGTGTTCAGGTAGGCAAAGGTCACCTGATTTTGCGCCTCAATCCACTCCCTGGTTTCAGGAGAATTGGGATCTTCCAGCCAGCGGTAGGGGTCAGCCACTGAAATGCCGTGATATTGATCGACTTGTTCTGCCTGATGGGTAGCGGGGTAGGAATGAAGAGGCATAATTGACAATTTTGCGCAACAGTTTTTATCTTATCGATCGAACCAGTTCCCTGGGGCAAACGGATCTGCCGGATGCAGGAGATCTCCCTTTAGACAAATTGTGTTTTTAATCTCTGCCGGAAATTATAGATAGAAACACCATGAGCAGCAGTATGATGATTTAGGTTAAGAAAAGGTTATGATCCGTTCTTATCTCAGTCCGTTTTATTTCAAAATTAGTGTGAATGATCCAGACCGTATTCAAATAGGGGCAAGAGTCAGGGTTCTCCAGCCCGATTATGCTGCCGGAGAAATTGGGATTGTGATTAGTCAGGAAGAACTCCTGGACGGGCAACCGACCGGGAGATGGATTATTCAAATTGAACCGGGTGACGTGCTGCTATCTCTGCCACCCCAAGATTTTGAATTGCTAGATTAGGCTCCTCACTTCTCTTCCGGAGGCGGTTGACCAATGCCGAGTTCTTTCTTGCTGTTCTTGAGATCCTTATATATCTTCTTGATTTCCTCGTAAGCATCGTGGGGAGAGAGTTTACCGTTGGTTTCCAGCCCACAAATAATCGAAACGCGCTGGGCAAATTCCTGCAAGTTGGAATCAAACACCAGGTTCTCCGGCGTAAATTCCCCGCGAAATTTACTGCGAGGATATAAGAAACTATCCTTGTCGGGGTTGTTGGAATCACTCATGGTTGGTGTGGGAATGCTCTTATTAAGAAATTTTGCAGTTAATCCTACATTACCTTAACAGCCCTTGAGTGAAAAACCCTAATGGAAGGAATTTAGGGGCTTTGACTGCCATTTTTTGACCAATAGCCGCCGCTTTTTAACCCTCGATCGCCCCTGATGCTTCCACCTTTTATTCCGTCCTTTATGGCTGTTCGCTGGTGGTTGGAACGACCCGCTTCATGTATTCCTGTTCAGTGATTACATCCTGAATACTTTCCAGGCGATCGAGGAACACCAGACCATTCAAGTGATCCAGTTCGTGTTGAAAAATCCGGGCAACAAAATCGGTCAGGTACTGTCGTTTGTGTTTCCCCTTCGCTGTCGTATACTCAATCTCAATCTCGGTGTAGCGGGGCACCAGTCCCCGAATGCCTGGAATACTGAGACAGCCTTCCCAATCCTTCACGGTTTCGTCCGAGTGGGCCAGGATTTGGGGATCTATCATCACCGTTGGCTTCATCTCAGGCGCGTTAGGATAGCGAAGATTAGGACGAGAAGCTACGATCAGCAAGCGGTGAAGCTGTCCCACCTGGGGGGCTGCAATGCCCACACCATTGGACTGCCTCAGCGTTGTGAGCAGATGATTGCTCAGGGTTTGGATTGAGTCATCCCCTGGAGAGGCAACGGGCTGGGAAATCTGTCGTAGGATAGGATCTCCCAGTTGCAAAATCGGTAGCTGCTTTGCCATAATTCACAGTTCCTGCAAGTCTTTCAGAAATCTCGTTCGGCTCGGTTCCCCTTTTTTAAGGGCTACGGTGTACACAGATCTTGGCTGAGAGGCTCAAACCCTGATAGATCCCCCTAAATCCCCCTTAAAAAGGGGGACTTCTAATCCGGTTCCCTCCTTTTTAAGGAGGGTTAGGGAGGATCAAACCCAGTCGTGGCTAGAGCCGATAACTTGTGTGTACACCGTAGCTTTTTTAAAGGAGGCTAAGGGGGATCTAAACAGGTTTTGCGATCTAGTGAATCTAGCTTATCGAAATTCAGGCATGATTTCAGGTATGGAAACTTTCCCATCGGCAATGCGATCGAACGACTCTTCCCCCGAAGCCACCCGAACCTGGCTCAGTGCCCTGATTTTAGCGGGAGGGCAAAGTTCGCGGATGGGGCAGGATAAAGCATTACTTCAGGTGGGGCAGGTGCCGATGTTGCAGCACGTCTGTCAGGTGGCGCAACAATGCACTGATGCGGTGTACGTCATCACTCCCTGGGTCGATCGCTATCGGGCGATCGTTGGAGATGGTATTGAGTTAATCGAAGAACAAACCTCCTCCGATCCGCTGTTCGCCCAGCATGGCCCCCTGGTGGGATTTGCCCAGGGACTCACCCATTTGCAAACAGTCCAGCCGCGATCGGAGTGGGTCTTACTGTTAGCCTGCGATCTACCCTATCTCCAGCCTGAGATTTTGCAGGATTGGATCGCCCAACTGCCCCTGGCAAACGCGGACACAATCGCCCTCCTGCCTCGACATCCTAACGGGTGGTGGGAAGCTCTCTGTGGCTTTTACCGCTGTCGGTGTTTAGAGTCGCTAGAAGCCTTCATTCCAGAAGGAGGGCGATCGTTTCAACGCTGGCTCTCCCACCAGTCCGTGCAGGAGCTTTCCCTACCTGAGCCGCAAATGCTGTTTAACTGCAACACGCCGGAGGATGTCAAAAAGGCTGAAGCGCAGAGAATGAACTAATTGAAATCATCTGGATGATCAAAAAAGTCCCTGGAGGGCAGTGACCAGACGATCGGCTCTTTATCGGGGCAGGTTTCCGACTCATCGACAATCCCGTAGGGATGCATCGCACAAACCAGCATGACCCCGTTGTAGGACTGGCCGTGGTAGTGGCGACAGCCCACGCAGACCGGATGCTGATTCAACATCGGTTCAACGGTATGGGTAACGGGTTCTATGGCGTGATCGATCGAACTGCCTAATCCCGCCAGTGCATACAAAATTGGATCGATCCATTCATCCATGTGGCGATCGATCCGCTCAAACCCCGGCGACACAGCCCGCTCCATCTCCTCAGCCATCTCATCTGTTAACTCAATCAGGGCATCTACCGTTTCCCCTACACCCTGACCAATGTCCTGAAAAAATTGCCCGACATCATTGGCAACGGTTTCCAGGGTCTTCATCCATTCGTCTTGCCAGTCATCCATGATTCAAGTTCTTCTTCAAAGTTTGCTTCATCATTCCCGCTTCAGCCGCCGCAATTCTTCCTGCAACTGCGAAATTTGTTCCCGCATGTTTTCCACTGCCTGGGCTTCCGGGTCGGAAATGGGTTCATCCTCTTCCAGGATTTCAATCCGGCGAGGTTGGGTCGGCTGTTGGGGACTGGTGGGAGCGTTGGTTGGTTCCTGGCCCGGGCGACCATCTCATCGACCATGCGACGGGCATCCTCAGCGGTCATCTCCCCCCGCGCCACCATTTCATCAGCTAGTTTTTGCGCCTGTCCCCGTAGGTCAGCCAGGGTTGTACCCGCCCGCTCTGCTGCGTAGGACGCGACTCCAACCCCTAAATAAAATGCTTTTTGCACTAAATCGTTAAAACCAGCCATTCTTTCTATAACTCCTTATGCTCCAACACCGGAACCGTCTTTCATCCCTGAGGAAAAGACCATTGCTTTTAGCATAGGAGCAAATTCATCAAACTGCCTATGGCAGATTTACATCTATTTAAGTGGGGAAAACTGAACCCGCAGCAACGGCAACATCAGGCGCATCCAGAGAGATTCTAGAGACCAAAAAAAGCGACCCGGAGTTCACGCCTATTACAAGCATCCCGTATTGCTGCTACCTTCCGGTCCTGACAAGATTTGGGCGTTGTAATCGCATGAATCCGAGTCTGCCTCAGCATAACACAATTGGGAGTTAATTGGGGCTGGGAGTTAATCGGGGAGAACATAGCTGGGAGCGTCGATCGGCTTTACCACCTCTTCAGGGTGAAGTTGGCGGACTTTCAGGTCTTGATAGAAAGTTTCCTGGTTCAGCTCAACTTTGGATTGGGCAGAAAGGAAAAGCAGCGCCCAAAATACGCCGACGCGATCGTGAACATCGGATGCCCCTGAAGCTTCCCCATCGGGTACAGGCTGCGCTAGTTTCTTAGATTTGGCACTCTGTTGAGATTGGGTGGAGATCCAGAGGGTGAGGAGTTCTTCAAAGTCGAGCCAGCTTTCCTCCGCTTCGGCTTGCCAATAATCGGCGAGAAACTGCTCCAGAATGGTGGCAATCTCCGACAAATTTTCATGGTGCGCCAGTTGGGCGATCGTCCGCATGGCTTGACTGCGCGTCTGGGGGCGCGGCCGACGGGCACTGAGCCGACGGGGGGTATGCTCGGCAATCGCAGCGGCCATGACGTTGAGCTGACCAATTAGCTCTTGCAGGGTGACTCTGCGGTTGGGGGTGGGCGGAGAAACGGCACGGCGACGGAGGGTACGCTCCAGGTTAGGCGGTAGGGGCGCATCGAACCCTGGCATTTCGCCAAATTCCATCTCCGCTTCTTCAGCTGGTTCCGCTTCTAACTCCTGACGCACCAAACTATCCGCCTTCAGGAGCAGCAGCATTGAGGCATACAAAAATGCCTGCCCCGATTCAGTTAAATCAGACTCGTAGGGAGAACGCCCATCACTTTCGACAGTGGCAACTTTCCCCGGTTGTAGCTTACTGAGAAAGCGATCGATCACCTCGATCACCTTCACGTTCCAGGGGTCAATCTCTCCCCGCTCTGCCAAATCGATCAGCAGGGCGATCGCATTCTGAGCCAGGGAGGTCGCCATAGGTCAAATTTCTGGTAGGTTGGGTTCGTATCCGGGCTAGGTTCGTTTCTTCACCATTGCCTGTAACCGCTCTAGCGGATATTCCGCCATAAAGCTATCCCAGGATTTCGCGTGTCCTGCTGAATTATACACATATAAGACACCGCCCACTGTGCGACTAGATGTAATCAGGTCAAGTGCCCTGGCTAAATTGAGGCATTGGGTAATCTCGTTCGGATTGATCATTGCTGCGAGTTCAGTATTAAATATCCTAAAGAGCAAAAGCGGTTTCAAAGAGAACACCAAAGAGAATAATGGGTAGACAGCACAACGACTACAAACACAAATCTCAAAACTAGTAGACCTCGGCAGCAATACGTCCACCTTTCATAGTGCAGGCTTCCAGCCTGCGCGGACAAGATGCCCGCTCTACGGTTGCTCAATTTACGCTCGCTTCTACTAGCGGTAGCGATAACTAGCTTCCCGGCTACCACAAACGCCCAAGAAATGCACTAGAAATGCACAAAATGCACAGACTACAGATGCACACTGAAACTACCGACAGCACTCACCCAACGTTACAGGACTGATGAGAGCTGCCCGATTAAACCTATTTCTAAAGTAATCTAAATTTCAGCAAGTTTCATTGATCTGAACCATTGGTCTCCCAGGCTGATACATTTCTTCACACTTAAAATACGTCACCGTTCAGATCAAGTTCTTGTGCGTTTTCGATCGCTTTGGGCAATTTTGGGTCAATTGGGTCAATTGGGTCAATTTGGGGCTAATCCCAGGTTAATTTTTAATTCCCGTAGCGGCAATCCCCCGAATAAATTGTCGTTGCGCCAGTAAAAACAGCACGATCACGGGAACCGTTGCGATTACCACTGCTGCCATGAGCAAGGCCCAGCTACTGGTAAATTGTTCCTGAAACTCAGCCAGGGCAAGCTGGACGGTTCTGAGTTCGGGGCGTGTGGTGAAGATGAGGGGCTTAAACAGATCGTTCCACTCGCCAATAAAGGCAAAGAGAGCTAGAGTGACGATCGCCGGACGGGCCAGGGGCAGGATAATCTGCCAGAGAATTTGCAGCCGGGTGGCTCCATCCAGGGCTGCGGCTTCCTCCAGTTCCACCGGAATGGTTTGAAAGTATTGCCGCATTAGAAAAATTCCAAAGCCGCTGGCCGCCGTGGGCAGAATCAATGCCCAGTAAGTGTTGATTAAATGTCCCCACTTCAACACCAAAAAGATCGGAATCACCAGAATTTGAAATGGAATCACCAGCGTGGCCAGGATAATCAGCAAAATTGTCTGTCTTCCCTGAAACCGCAGCCGAGCCAGGGCATAACCTGCCAGGGCCGAAGTCACAATTTGAAAGGCTGTCACTGCCAGGGCAACGAATGCGGTATTGGCGAAAGCTAGCAAAAACTGCCCCCTCTGCCAGGCTTCCTGATAATTCTCCAGGGTGAACCCGCCCGCAGCAGACTCAGGGTTCAGTTCCGGCGTGCTGAAGGAGGTGAGCAACACGACACCAAGCGGCAACAAAACGAAAATCGCCCCAACCAGCAGCAGCACAGGTGTCACCCACAGGGGCAGGCGATCGAGGAAACCTGTATCTTGCGATAGAGTTGGCGGATTGGGGTTGGAATTAGAATGGGCAGAACTGACAGATTCCATAAATCACGTTGCGACTAGGACGGTTGAAACAATGGGGCTGGCGATCGAATTCTAAACGGTAGATTTGAGCATTGCCATCAATGGTTTCTGAAGTTTTTGATCTATATGTAGTGGCACATCTATAAGCAAGGATGCTGGATAGGGCGTTTGTCATAGACAATATTCCTATCAGTGATTGAAACATCTTGTAAAGTGACACCCTAAGCCAGTAGGTTGGATCTTGGGTTTTTATAACCAACCCCTTCAGGGGGAAGTTTGGACTCTAACTTACACCATGCAGGTTCGCATGCAGGTGAAGATTTGCTTGCAGACTCATTCGCTTGCAGACCAGCTCGCTTGCGGGGCTGACTCTGATGGACTAAAGGAACCAACAATAGAATCAAACGGTTTGGCAGATTTTTATCTAGGAGACAACAGAGATTATGCAGCAGCTTGAAATCAACCCAGCTATTGATTTTCATAGCGATGCCTACAAGGATGCCTACAGCCGCATCAATGCGATCGTCATTGAAGGGGAGCAGGAAGCCTTTGAAAATTATCAACAGCTTGCAGAACTGCTGCCCGATGCCAAGGAGCAACTGCTGAGTCTCTCCAAGATGGAAAATCGCCACAAGAAGGGATTCCAGGCTTGCGGGAAGAACCTGCAAGTGACTCCTGATATGGACTTTGCCCGTGAGTTTTTCTCAGGTCTACACGGCAATTTTCAGAAAGCGGCGGCGGAAGGTCGAATCGTCACCTGCCTGCTGATTCAATCCCTGGTGATTGAGTGTTTCGCCATCTCGGCGTACAACATCTACATTCCGGTGGCAGATGACTTTGCGCGGAAAATCACGGAGGGTGTGGTCAAAGACGAATATATGCACCTCAACTTCGGTGAAGAGTGGCTCAAGGTAAACTTTGAGGCATCGAAGGAAGAACTGGAGGAAGCCAACCGCGAGAATTTGCCTATCGTATGGCGGATGCTGAACGAGGTCGCTGATGATGCGGCGGTTCTGGGCATGGAGAAGGAAGCCCTGGTGGAAGACTTCATGATCAGCTACGGTGAGGCTTTGAGCAATATCGGCTTCACCACCCGCGATATCATGCGGATGTCAGCGTACGGGTTGGCGGCTTAGGGAGGACTGAGGACTGAGGGCTGAGGACTGAGATACAACTCTTGTGGGGCAGGCAAGATGCCTGCCCTTTGAATGAGGTAGGGGCGGTTTGCGAACCGCCCTTACGTTTTTTATGTGCGTCGGTTGATGAGAAAAGTCACGACCTTCCAGGGTTCGATCGCATAATTACTCTGATTGGCAGCAGGCGATCGCTCCAATAAATTCACCAACTGGGTGGAGTCTGGATTCAATCGTTGCCCCACAATGCCGGAGCCAAATCCACTTCTGGCAAGTTGAGCCGATCGCCCCTGGGACTCGTAGCAGCGGATCACCCACTGGTTGGCGTTGCGCTCCGACTGTTTGAAGGCACTGAGAATCAGGTTATCGCTGGATAGATTCAGGAATTGTCCCTGGGCAGATAGATTGGTGTTGCCTGAATTGCGGCTGCCCTGGCGGATGGGATGGACGATCGCCAGCAGGGGTTGACAGAGTTCGTAGCCGCGTTGCACGGTTTGAGCCGATCGCCAATCTCGATCGTGGGGGTAGATGGCGTAGGTGAACTGATGTAAGCCGCGATCGGCGTTGGGGTTGGGCCATTCCGGGCCGCGCAGCAGAGAAAGCCGGATCTGGTTAGGATGGCAGTCGTAACCGTGTTTGGTGTCGCTGAGGACGCTGAAGCCGTAGGAGTTGTTGCTGGCGGTATCGCTGAGGTCTGCCCACCGCAGGGCAGGCACTTCCCACTGGGCTTTTTCTCGATCGGTGACGCGGCGAGTCGGACGCTGAATTGCGCCGTAGGGAATTTCGCAGGTGAGATGGCTGGAATTCATGTTGAGCGGGAAGTTGGCTTTGACTAAAGTCCGTCGTTCCTGCCAATTCACCTGGGTTTGAATTTTCAGCAGAGGCGATCGTTTCTCCAGAACATAAACCTGATTAAAAGTAGACTGGCCAATCCGGCGGATCGCCCGGATGCGGTGGGAAATGGGGCCACGGGCTTCCACCTGAATGCTGACCACCTGGGGCGCGGGTAAGGGTTGCTGGAGATAGTTGGGGGAAATGTTCCAGGCATCCCAGTATTCTCCCTGGTCGCGGAAGGCCTGAAGTTGGTTGCCCCCCTGGCTGATCAACTCTCGACGATGGACGCGATCGAACACGCTGGATAAATTCCCGGCAGCATCGATGCTGACCCTCAAAAATTCATTTTCTAGCGTCAGAGGGCTATTGTTGACCGCAGGGACACGCATTCCGGTTTCGGAGGGACAGAGCCAGAAGCTACGGTAGCCCAGGGCGGGAATGTTCTCCGCCAAAAAGGAAAGCTGCCAGTGGTAGGTGCCGTTCTGATTCTGGAAGGCTAATTGGGATTCGATCGTCCTTCCTTCCAGATCGCAGATTTTCCAGTAGCAGGCTTGTCCCGCAAATCCGGTATGCTCCACCGTCACCGTCACCACTTCCGATCGCTGCCAGTTGAGGGAATTGAAAACCGTGATGGCTCTGGCGTTGGGGTCGGGGGGTTGGGGGAGGGTGATTTGCTCCGAAAGCGATCGCAGGGCAGTATCGCGGAGGGTGCGTCCGGTACGCTCCGCCGTTTCCCATTCTTGATTTGCAGTGACAAACACTTCGGGAATTGAGGTGCCCGGCAAAATGTCGTGAAATTGGTTGAACAAAACCTGTTTCCAGGCGGTTTCCAGGGCGGCTTGGGGATAGGTTGTGCCTAATAGAAGAGTGGCGATCGAGCTAAACAGTTCCGCCTCATACAGAACCTCCTGACAGCGATTGTTCCACCATTTTTGATCGCCGTGGGTCGTGTAGCAGCCGCGATGGAATTCCAGGTAGAGATCGCTGTTCCAGGTGGGGAGGGAGGGAGCGGGGGAGGGGGCGAGGGTCGGATTCAGTTGGTTGAGGTACTCCAGAGCGGTGGTGAATTCCAGTTGCGGGAAGAAGGGGGATTGCTGCCAGCGCCGAGCAATTTCCAACATATCGCGGGTGGGCCCACCCCCATGATCGCCGACTCCGGGGAGCCAGAGGGAAACGGGAATCTGCGTTTTTTGCTCCCAGGTCACGGCATAGTTCGCTATTCTCACCGGATCAACCCCTTCCCCGATCGGCGCTGAATTGAGGCTGAGGGTACGGCTACCGTCCGGAGCTTGCCACCAGTACAGTTCGTGGGGAAATTGGGTCGTGTCATTCCAGCGCAGTTTTTGGGTGACAAAATACTCGACTTCACCCAGTTTCAACAGTTGAGGCACTTGCCAGGAAAACCCAAAGGTATCCGGCAACCAGGCAATTTTGTTGACCTGACCAAATTTTGCTTCCTCATACCGCTGACCGTAGAGAATCTGCCGGGCGATCGACTCTCCGCTGACCAGATTCAGATCCGGCTCGATCCACATGCCCGACACCACTTCCCAGCGTCCTTCCGCCATCCGCTGTTGAATTGCGGCAAATAAGTCGGGGCGATTGGCTTCAATCCAGGCATAGAGGGCAGGAGTTGAGTGGGCAAAGGTCAGTTCGGGAAAATCCTGCTTTAGGCTCAGAACCGATTCAAACGTATTTTGCGCCACTTCCCAGGTTTCCTCGACGGCCAGAGCCAGCCAGATCGAGATGGGCATGACCCACCATTTGAACTCGTCGCTGCTTCAAAATCTCCGATAGGGGAGCCAACTCCTGCCGCAGAGCCGTTAACCCTCGATCGAAACTATTGCGATCGGTCACAGTCAATACCGACCAGGGCAGCCGATCCACCGCATTTGCCACCAGTCCTAACTGATTCGGCGCAAACGCTGTCAGGAATTCCTGCAACACCGTTAGCTCATCCGCCACAAACCCCGGCTCCGGTGGATTCAAGCTCTGATCAGCCCTTTCATAAATACAAACCGATCGCACCATAGCCCCATTGGCATGATCCGGACTCACCAGCCGAATCGCCACATTAATCCCATCCTGAAACGTCACCGACGGACGGAGCAATACCCGCGCCGATGGATCAAACAAATCCCCTTCCTGCACCAATTGACCATTGACATAGACCTGCGCCAGATCTGCCCACCAGGTCAACGCCAACCGTAGGGACAGTCCCTGCAAGAAATAGCCCTGGAGATTGTGGGGAACCGTAATTCGCTGTCCCAACCACATCACCCTGCGTCCCCGTTGCCACGTCACCTGCCGTTGCGCGTTGAGGGAAACGGGTTGCCAGCTTTGCCAGGTATTGGGCTGCGTGGCCTGGGCGATCGGCACATCCGACAGGGTAAATCGCCACTGGGACTGCACATCCAGTTGAGAGAGCGATCGCAGTCTACGGGCAGCCTCGGCAATCCGGTTGATTTGGGACGGTGTTTGCGAAGCAGAAGGGGTAGCGGAGTGGGTCATACTTATAGGTAAGATCGAATCACTACATTCTCAAGGATGGGCAATAACTTCCATCCCGATCCACGAACGTTTCAGTTCTTATAGAAACGCCTTAAAAATATTCGCCTCCAGCTTTCCTGCCTGTAAGGGCGATTCGCGTTCGCGCAGCGACTCCACAGGAGTAATCGCCCCTACGCCTTCGGTGAATCCCGATTTGCCCCAACCCCATTCCCTGTACGGGCGATTCGCAAATCGCCCCTACCCCATTCCCTACTCCCTACTCCCCCTCTCTCATGGCTACATCTGGACGCTACCAAAGCAAACTCTTCAGCTTCTTCTCCGAGCAATCTCTTCGCCTGCGTGATCAGACGACCGAAACCTGGCGACGGGTGAAGATTGCTGCCACATGGAGTGCCCAGATTGTCCTTTACCCCATTTACCTTGCCTTCCAGTCCACCCGACTCGTCGGCAAACAACTCCGGCAAACTGCCCGTCAGGTCTTTCCCCAACTTCGGGCTGCCAGGCAGTCCATTCAAAACCCTGATCTATCTTTCTCATCTCCAGAAGCGATCGCCCCTGCCAGCGACACCCCGATCCAAAACGTCCTCCAGGCGGCTATCCACCTCACCCAAACCCTCCCTGCCTCAGCCCTACTTGAGCCATTGGGCGGGCAAGATGCCCACCCCACAAGAGCTTTATCTCCCGATTCCCTCCCTGAGCCACTGGGCGAGCAAGATGCCCACCCCACAAGAGCTTCATCTCCCTCCTCCCTCCCTGAGCCACTGGGCGGGCAAGATGCCCACCCCACAAGAGCTTTATCTCCCGATTCCCTCCCGACTCCCGACTCCTCCTTCCTGCCTCCTCCCTCCTCCCTCAGTCCTCAGTCCTCAGTCCTCAGTCCTATCCAAAGCATCGCCTCCCTCCTGGACACCCGATCGCTCGTCCTAGTTTCGACCGACAATCAACTGCTGGACATTCTCACTCCCGATCAGCAAACCCAACTGTATCGCCGCATGATTTGGGAACTCGCCGACTATTACCATCAGCAGAAAGCCCTGGGATTGCAGCAACCAGTCGCCCTTAAATCTCCAGTCGTTAACAACTTCCTGCCCCTTCCTGCCGATCGCCCCAATGCGCTTTTGCCGATTCGGGTGTTTCATGGACTGATGGCGTGGATGCAGACCAGCCCCGTGGCGATCGCGGCGAATTTGTTTCAGGAGTCTCAATTGGTATCCCTGCATCCGGCTGAGATTTCCGGTAGTCGATCGGTTCAAGAGCGACCTCAACTTCCCGCTGCATCAGGAAACTCATTGCGATCGGCGGAACTCCCCTGGCTCTCGTTGAAAGAGATTTTTCAGGGCTTGGGCGATCGAGTTTCATCCCAGCAGGTTTCATCCCAGCAGGCTTTGTCTCAGCAGGCTTCCCCACAAACGCCATCCCAACCATTGCTAACTCGGTTTATCAATTGGTTGAAACCAGGTGCGATCGCGCCTTCGACGGCAGGGAGTCCTTCTGGAACGATTGCTGATTCATTGGCACACACCCAGCCCGATCGCAATGCTCCTGCCCAACCATCCCCCTGGCTGACCGTAGAAGATCTGTTTGGCAAAATCCGGACGTTCCAGACTCAATCCAACCCTTCAGAAGATTGGGAGTTGCATGACACTGCTCAATCCAACCGTCTGATTAAACATCAGGCTGCCACGCTAAAAACGGCTGACCCATCCCAACCCCTTTCTGTTGCCCCTACCACCTCTGCCGCCACGCTGTCCAAAGTAGACAATACCGCTTCAGCCGAGACTGATCTCGCGCTGTCTATCACGACGATCGAAGCAGAGGTCAGTCTTGTCACCTACGTGAAACACCCCCTGGAACAGGTGCTGGAATGGCTCGATCGGGGGATGGTGTGGATTGAGGAGCGCGTTGCCAAAGTTTTAGGATGGTGGCGCGATCGATTGAAGGGGGGATAGAGGGCGATGAACTGCCAGGTGGAAACAACGGGACATCCGGTCGGTATTGAATTCACTTGAATACTGCGACAGTGTTTCCACGGTTGGAGATGGAAAAAATTGATCGTTAAGATTTGACTGCGTATTTTGGAATTTTAAAAAATGTATAGCATGTTCAAGGGTACAGCTTCGTCTCTGCCCTTCCGAATGTCCTCCTCTCTAATGCAGGGATTGCGGGTAGGAGCGATCGCTACCCTTTTCGGATTAATGGCCTGTGGACAGTCGGATGCGCCCAATGCCAGTGGCTCCAGTGCTCCAGCGGATGCAGTTCCAATGGCTACAGTTCCAACGGCTACAGCGGTGCGTAGTTCCGAGTCCTCCGCATCCACGCCTGCCCCCGTCACCCTAAGCGCAGGTCTGACAGCGGATCGCATTGACCGCGAAATAGAACGGATGCTGTCTCGAGATTGCGACTTTTCTCAGAAAGAAGAGGGTGGTGTCGAGTACACCCTTTGCAAAACCTTAGATGAGCTGGACTTCCCCTTCGTCCTTATGGCCTCTTCCATCTTGGTACCCGAAGGTTCAGGCTTCCGGTATTGGTTCCAAGATAATGGGGATCTATACATTATTGAGCGGATTGAACCCGCTGCGGCTAATGGGCGGACGGTACTAGTGGACGATCGGCAGACGGTGATTTATTTTGAGGGGCAGGGTGAGCCTGAGGTTTTTGTTGATTCAGCCCAGTGGCAACAGTTGTCGGAAGAGTCTTGGATCGCAATGTCCGCAATTCGAGAGCGGTTTGATTCGGAGTTGATGGACTTTTCCAATATCAGCATGACTGGAACGCAGTTGCCCATGGCGACTGTAACGTTGGCGCGAACGGGGGGTGATTTCAACCATCGCTGGGCAACCTTTGTGGTGCCCCAGTCCGATACCTCTGAATCGGCTTATGGCGGGGCACTGCGGTGGTACGATGCCCACATTGCCACCATGGTAGCGATGACCGCCGACCAATTCTGCGGCCGCCCTTCGGATCGGGGAGCCTACTTTAACTATGAAGCCGATGATAGTGCGGTTTTCATGGGGCAGATTTTTGTCAGCTGTGCAACGGCTCGCTCCGTAATGGAGACTTATGGCCGGGGTCGCCATACCTGGGTTGTCCTGGATGAGGGGGGCATGGAATCCGAGGTGTTCGATGTGTGGATTCCTGAGCTGCCGGATGGGGTGGTTTCTCAGTTTCAGCAAACGGTTTTGCCGGAATTCACCCCTGAATGTATTGAACCCGGAGGTACCCGAATTTGCCCTGGCGATCGCTTGCTATAGGCGATCGCTCCGCCGCAGAAATCAACCTTGATTTCCTCTCTCTCCCCAAATGCCCATTTCTCCACTACTGATTTTTCCCAAGGAACTACTGCCAGTATCTCAAAATAAAGTTAGAGAAGCATTCGTCCCATGGCATCAAAGGCTTCGATCGTTGCCTCAGCTGCTCGACTGGTTACAAAATCTTCTGCAAACAGTGTCCAGATCATCGCGTCTCGTTTTTTGCCTTCGTGACCTTCTACTCGCTTTCGCAGAGTTGCTTCGTGGATAAACCCTAATTTGCGCGGGACGGCTGCACTCCTAAAGTTATCAGGATTACAGTGAATTTCCACTCGTTCAACCTGATGCACTGCAAATGCAACGTTCGTCAGGGCCGCTGCCGCTTCTGTCGCTAAACCCTGATTGATGTGGTCAGCGTGGATCCAATAGCCAATCTCCAGCGCATCGTCACCGACTCTTGGATGCAGCCCAATTCCACCTAATACCTGAGTTTCATCAGAATTGAAGATGCCATACAAAAAACTTTGGTTAAGGTCAAACTTGCCCCGTGCTTTACGGAGCCAACCCATTCGCTGTTGTAAATCCTTGGGTTCTTCATGGTGGGCCCACGGCATCCAAACGCGCAAGTGATCCAGGCTTTCAACGATCGCATTAGACAGGAGAGTAGCGTCAGTGGGTTGCCAGCAGCGCAAAACTAACCGCTGAGTATGAATTCGGTAGGCTGGCTCTGGAAGGTTGGTTGGCATAATGTTTGGAGTTCTTATAAAGTAAGACCTATCCCTGAGCAGGTTTCTGAGTAAGGGGTTCTACATCAAACGCTGCCTCAGTTCCGGCTAAATTCGCACTTTTTTACTTCAAAGTGGATGGTATCCAATGAGCTTGTATCCGCTCCTGAGCCAAACCGATCGCCAACGGGTGAGTGATGGCATCACTGCGCCGATTTTGAGCGGTTGTGAATCTGCCCCGCTGCAACTGGTGCTGCTCCTGCCGCAATTGGGAGACTTTGACAGTCTGGAGTATGTCTGGTGGTTACAGCGATCGTCTGAACAACTTCAGGCAAAAGGTGTAGCAATCCGGGCAGTGGGAATTGGCGATCGAGGTGCGGGTCAGCAATTTTGTGCATATACCGGATTTCCGCCTGACTGGTTGTTTGTCGATCCGATCGCAGACCTGCATCAACAGCTTGATCTCTATGCTGGGTTGTCCCTTAAGTTGCCGGGTTTGTCGGTAGCGCAAAATGCCTGGCTGAATTTAATGCTGATGTGTGCTGGAATTGGTAGTCCTGGAACATTGGCGGAAGTCTTTCGAGGCTACCGAGGCGATCGTCAGGCTCCTCAGTTAATTGCCGATGAGGAAACTATTCATGCCGCACCGCTGCCTCCCCTCAAAGGCTCCTTCTTCCAGTGGGCAGGAGGGAAAGGCTTTCAGCGTCCCTTTGAGCTGGCAACCCTACGGCTGCGAAATATGGGAGAAGTGTTGAGCCACTGGAAAACCTACGTGCCTGATGCGGCTTACCTGACGCAAAGAGGTGCAACGTTTCTGTTTAACAATCAGGGAGAATTGCTTTATGAACACCGCGATCGCGCCATTCTCGGTTTCGCTGAGAAGATGAGCAATCCACTGTCGTTTCTCTCGGATCTGGCAACTGAGGAGGAAGTCGTCAAGCCGTCAAACTTTTAACCCAATTGGCTAATCAGCTTGATAATCTTGGTAAGAATACATCCTTAATCAGAGCATCGTTCGAGAACATCGCACATCATGATTTAAGTCTGTGCTGCTGCACGTATACCGGAGATGTATGGGATATCATCTGGAATAATTTCGTGAAATGTAACGAGAGCGATCGTAACAGCTTTCGGTGAATGACCTGAGAAGGTATTTTTAGTGAGACGCGATCGGCAACATAATGGCTAAAGTGAACAGCGACAGACATAACTTCAGCGAAGTGCAAAGACTTTGCCCCGTTCGGCTTAGAGGTTATGTCAGGTAGTTTATTCGGCAAACATCTCAGCTAAGGTGTCAAGAACTACTCTTTGCTCATCTTGACTGATTTGACCAAGCTTTTTGACCAATCGAGATTTATCTATTGTGCGGATTTGATCCAGAACAATTTGCCCATCTTTGCCCTGAAACTGACAAACAACGCGAGTAGGATATGCTTTTCCTTTCGTCATCATTGGAGCAATGATAACCGTAGCAATATAACGGTTCATCTCATTGGGTGAAATGACAACACAGGGTCGTGTCTTCTGAATTTCACTTCCAACCGTGGGGTCAAGATTAACTAAAAAAACATCGAAACGCTTGATTACCACTCCCATTCAACTTGATCCCAATCGGTAGTATCGCCTTCATCCAGAAGAACATCATCGTGTTGCTTCGCCATTGCAGCAAAGGCTTCATCCCATCCCGCTCGTGAGCGTGGTGCTGTGCGAATCGTGAGATGATCGCCCTGCACTTCGATTTCAACTTCTGTATGAATACCGCTTTGCTCCAGGAGTAGTTTGGGAATGCGAACACCTTGAGAATTGCCGATTTTAACGATTCTGGTTCTAATAACTGCGCCCATGTTTGGATGATTTCAAAAGCAAAGTGTAATTACATTGTAGTCACGGGTAAAGAAGCCGTCAAGATTCAGAACCTCGCCGAGAGAGTGGAACAATATGCTCCACCTCAAACGGAAAATTGAAAACAACTTCAGGCGCCTTACAGTATTCACAACGATGGTTTGCTCGTTGAGCGACCGCCGTGTAGTAAGGATTCATAAATTTCCTTGCTGCATCAAAGCTGCAGTACGGGCTGTTGCCGCTTGCAGTTCCATTTCCACTAAGCCATTCAACTCTGCTTGTTGTTCTGGTGCCAGTTCTTGTCCCTGATCCCTTGCTGATCGCCAGAGGTTCATTAACTCTGACAGCCGCTCCTGTTGTTCAGCACTAAAAAATGGGTCAGGACGAAAGCTTTGGATAACCAGCAGTGTACTCAGTTCTATCTCATCCAACTGAGCGGTTAAGGCATCCAGAGCCTGCCCTGCGGTTTTACCGACAGAACACTTGTCCCCTGCGATCGCTCGATAGGCTCTTTCGCCATTACTGTCAGAGATCGGCAAGATAGCTACTGTAGTCATGATTTCTGCCCAAATCACTTGACCCAAATTACAGCTTCATCTAATCTCCCGTGAACTGTTGCAGCAGTTGCCTCAGCAACAATACTAAGCAATTTAGCCTAACTTCTAACAGATAGCTTGGCTGTACCGTCATCACCGGAAGATCAAGCAGTACAACGGCTTAGCTGAGCGGCGGTAGATAACCTTTGCATCAACACCCAGGTCTTTCGCCCGTCCGCTCCAGTGCGTTGTTTGTGCTGCGCTGCTTACCGACAAGCTTGTGGTTCCTTCAAGATTGCGCCCTGTACTAATCGCCAAATTGATTCAACCCCGCTATGGAACAAAAAGGCGACCAACTCCCATCCAGGTTTCGATATCTAACACGATTTCGAGAATGCGGTCAACACAACGGTTTCGATAAACTCGATCAGCCAAAAATCGATCCGCGTCTCCAATTGTCATGACAGGAAAGGAATCTACTTTATTTTCTTCTCGAAGAACTTGTTCCAGTGAGTCTTCACCCTTCATACTTCGGTTAGCAGTCAGCAAAATCATCTGATTTGCCTGAGCAATTTGCCAAACAATTCGATCGCTACTGTCGATCGATAGATTCATCTCCTTGAAGGTGACAAAACGAATTGAGAGAAGCTCCAACCAACCTTGACTCGCAATATTGCCTAACAAAATCTCTGCATGTCCTCCCAAGTTGTGATCAATCAAGAAGTTCATGCTTCTAGCTCATGCCTAGCTTTCTGCTCTTGGAGTTTTGCCCACAGAACCTCTCGACCTGGTTTGGGTGACATTGCTGCAACACGAGCAAAATGCTCACGATTACGTTCCTCCCAATACTGCCGATTTTCCTCAGATTGCTTTAGAACAAGCTGATATTCTTCTTCAACTTCAGAACGATTTGCTTCAATGTAGGATAAAGCAGCCTTAATCTGTTCCTCTGTTAGGTCAAACAAGGAGCGGATGAATTTTGGGGGGTACTGAGCCGTCACATAGTCCATCACGTCGTAGAGAGTGATACGTGTACCAGAAATTGTCAGCCCTCGTTCTGTACGGATGATAGCTGGTTGGTTGTGGAATACGGAAGTCATATTCATAGCCTCCGAAGCCGCGTAGGAAATAGTACTATCGTAACTCACAAATCTGCATGGGTTGGACTTGATAACCATCAGCGGATCTCATCTACTCCACTACGTTCCTCTTCGAGGGCGCGTTTGAAACGCTCTAAGTAGTCTCGAACTGCGACAGGTCGGACAATCATGTCAGCTGTTCCTCATTATTACCCAGCGCCTCATCAATGTACCTCCACCGATCGCTTCTGGTACTTCCCGTTTCCAGTTGATCGCCCTCATCTACAAGTGCAAGCGCTTTGTGCGGAGCCAGCTAACGGTGCCCATCACGCGCCGCAGATCACCTTTGCATCATAACCGATCAACTTTCGGCGGTCGGTATGTATGGGCGTTGTTAGGTTTTGTTGCTTTGCTCCACAGTAATGACTACATTTCCTTTCTTGTGTCCTTGTTCGACGTACCTGTGAGCCTCGGCAGTCTGTTCTAGTGGATAACGCCTGTCTATGACCGACTTCATTCTCCCCAATTCAATCAACTCTTTGAGGAAAATCAGATCTTCTTTACGCTCGATCGCAGTCACACTAATTACTTTTTTGCTGCTTGTGATTGAAGTCCATAACCCTCGGAGAATGGGGGATAAATTAATGTGAACCGCCCTGAGATAAACTCCATTGTGCTTCAGTGAGCTTAGACAACCAGAAAACGGACTTTTGCCACTTGTGTCAAAAATAATATCGTAAGTCTTACTGCTTTGAGTAAAGTCCTCTTTGGTGTAGTCAATAACGTTGTCAGCTCCCAGAGACTTCACTAATTCCAACTTCGCTGTGCTACATACCCCAGTCACTTGTGCTCCAAAGAACTTGGCAAGCTGCACGGCAGCCATACCTAACGCTCCAGAAGCCCCATAGATCAAAACTTCCTGTCCGCGCTGAATCTTTCCCTTATCTCTCAGGAAAATCAATGAGGTTGTTGCCCCAAAAGGAATGGTAGCAGCTTCCTCATAGGTCATATTAGTAGGCTTGATCGCAACCGCTCCTTCTTCAGGCAGACAGATATACTCGGCATTGGCACCAAGACTTATTCCTGCACCAGCAAATACTGTGTCACCTGCTTTGAATTGTTTTACATTTTTACCAACTGCTTCAATTTCTCCGGCTAGCTCCGACCCTAGTATCGTGTGGTTTTTAGGTTTTGTGAAACCGTAGAAAAATCTTATCGGGAATGGGTCAGCCTTTCGGATACGTATATCTGCTGACGTTACTGTTGTCGCATATATTTTAATCAGCACTTCGTTTTCTTTGGGAGTAGGTTTCTCTACCTCCTTAAGCTGCATGACATCAGGAGATCCATACTCTGTACATACGACTGCTTTCATAAATTCTTCTCAAAGACAGCTTTAGTGTAGTTTGCCGCAATCTTCTATCCAATGAGTTTGAAACCTAACGGCAAAAAGCAGCGGCGGCAAATAACCTCGGCAACCCCACAAGCGGCTTTCATCTGTCCGCTGCCTTGAAGTGTTGGGGTGCTGGTGCTTACGACCTAGTTGAAGCAGTTTGAAGTTGTTTTTCAATCGCATCACAGGCTACACCAACCCCATTTTCTGATTGGATGATACCGCTAACTTCTGAAGCTTTAGTTGCATAACTTGGATTTTCTAACAACTGACGTAATTGCTTGACTACTCGGTCGGCTGTGTACTGATTTCGAAGAATTGTCCGTGATGTTCCCAAGCGTTCAACTCTGGCTGCATTATCCGGTTGATCATGGCTATAAGGCATGACAAGAGTTGGGCGACCTGCCCGTAATGCCTGAGCTGTTGTGCCAATGCCACCTTGATGCACGATCGCACAAGCACGCGGAAAAACTTGAGAGTAGGGAACATAAGTTATGGAAAAAATGTTCTCTGGCAGATCCTTTGGAGGAGCATTTTTACCCATTAGCAAAACAGCACGGCAATTCAGTTGCATTGCAGCTTCAATACTTTCCTGGTAAAAACGACCAGGAGCCATCACTGCGGCTGAACCTAAAGTAAAAACAATTGGGGGATCGCCCTTATCCAAAAACTGTTGAAGTTCCGGTGCAAGTTCTGTCTCACCTTCGTTGCCATCATAAAATGCAAACCCAGTGAGTACCGTATTTCTTGCCCAATCAGGTTGAGGCTTTGCGAATACTGAAGAGAATAATGCTAGTACAAGGTAAGGTGAATATTTATCATCAATGAATGGATTTCCCTTCAAAGGTGGCAAGCCAAGCTCGCGTCGTAATTCATGGATCGGCTCTGCCCAGGATTTAGACAACACTTTTGATAATTGAATGATGCTTCGGTTAGCAAGCGAACCTAGCCCCCGTAACTTGGCAAGAAACGGCAGTATAGGCAAGACGGATGGATCATAAACCGAAAGAAATGAGGCAGGCTGTAGGACAGCGAACGCCCACGGAATTCCTAACTTTTCTGCGACCAATCGAGCCGCTACAACTCCTTCACCTGTAATGATGAAGTCTGCATCTTCAGCACTAGCCATTAAATCGGTGTAGGTTTCACGTAAATTCGCACAAACCCAATTTTTGATGACGTACTCAGTGCCCGTTTTCAGATCCATCATCCGCGCCATTTCTTGAGGATCATGAAGCGCAGTGTTGTCAGGACGCATTCGACGAAACGCGAAACCGAGAGCCTCAACTTTATCCTGATATTCCTTGTGAGTTGCAAACACGACATCATGACCACGCTTTCGTAACTCAAGCGCGATCGCAATTTTAGGGTGCAAATCACCAAAAGACCCCATGGTGGTTAAAACAATTCGGCTCACTACTGCGCCTCTCAGCTAATGACACCGTATAGAATACTTGCTTGATTTTAAAGCCTCACTGCCCCAACAGTGAAACTGGAGTACCGCCCTTACCAAGATATAAAGCAGCCCAACGGTTCGCTTGAGCGGCTGCAAACAATATTGAATGAACACTAGAGACTCCCGTCAGTCCGCTCCAAGCGGATTGTTATGCGGCTGCATGAGTCATGAATGCTGCCAAATCTCAGTCCTTTGTATCAATCAAACTATTAACTTGATCTAGTTTTTTACGGTTGAAAGCGTAAGGAATATGCATTTTGATTGGAAAAGCTCCTACATTCATACAAGAGTCTTTGTTGTAGTACAAAGTTAATTCAGCATTATACTCAGCATACTCCAAATGATCTTGACTACCTACTATGACTATGAATCTATCAACATCATTTGGTTTAACCAGTTGTGATATTTTTACTACATTTTCTTCTTTGTCATCGCGCCAGTTCTTGCCAAGCAAAATATGATACGCACAAGTAGGGGGTATCATCATGAAACTGACTGTCCATGGAATAGCTTGTGTACGAGATGCGTTGACTGTGATTTCTTTGAGAAAAACGGACTGAGCAGAAGTATTCCTTAGCTTTATGTCTATTAAAGGGAAGCGAGACAATTCTTCTTCTTTCCCTTCTGAACTTTTGAACAAAATTCGCCAAAATGGTGTTTTAAGCCAAGTTTGCCAAAAGGCTTTAAGCTCATCTCGATCATCTATAACGTATGCATCTACAATCTCAAGATCTTTGTTTGAATCTCGATTGATTAATTCTTGCTGAGCTGATAATTCTAAAGAGTCTTTAGCTTGCTCTCTATGCAAAAGAACAGGAGTCATATATTCTGGAATATTCTCCAAATCAATTGCACTACAACCAAATTCATAAGCAGCTTGATAAGTTCTCCCTGCTCCTAAAGCTCCATAAAATCCACTAGAGAATTTGACAGCAGCTTTATCGCCAATTGCTTGACTCATACCAATAACACAAGAAATATGCTGGTGGATTGTTGTTGCTTGAATCTTGGAGAAACAGGCATTGAGTACAACACATTCGATCTGATCTGTAAACAATTTGAAGAGACGTGCTAATGATTCCGTATTAACTAATTGGATTTGTCCTAGCTCATTCTCCAATGCTAAGCCGTCATCGCCTTCCCCATGACCTGAAAAATGAACGATTTGCGGTTCGTAATCTAACAAAGCACGGCGCAAATCTTCGGGACGTACCGCCCAACAAGAAATAACTTCAAATTGTTCGCGATGCCTAGCTCGTCGCAACTCTTCCTGAATTTCTCTAACTTCCTCATCCAACCGCAACTTTTGTGTATTTTTTGGATTTGCTGCCAAAATAAGAATCTTCTTTAAATTGCTCATATAGAGAAACCACTGCTATTACCGAGTTTTAGTTGTTATAGCTCATTGGTCTAACTTAATCCGCTTCTGCGGAAAGCACGCTGAAAAGACGAAACCTTAAAGAAGAGGGACAGGAACGATATCGCTGCTAGCCATAAGGAAACCCTGAATACCAACAGATAAACCTCAGGCTACCATCCTCGCCAAGGACTTGCCGCATAACAATTAATAGACTGAATTTTTCTGTCTAAGATCCCAATTTGGGGTAGATAGGCAGAATGATTCGGCATAACACCCAAAATTTGCTGCATAGCCAGATTATTTCTGCATAAGATCCCAAATTAGGTGGATAGGCAGAATAATTCAGCCTAAGATCCCAAATTGCTACTTATGCCGATTATTTCCACATAATACGCCGTCTAAGCTGATTCGCCAGAATCTTTCCGCATAATTTCAGATTCCTTACGGAGATGATTGGATGTATCATTTAATACACAGTACATCTGCTTATCTCTATGCAGCCACCTCCTAAAAAATTGCTGGATCAGGTGCGCGATGTGATTCGGCTCAAGCACTACGCCTACCGTACTGAAGAAACCTACGCACGATCGCAACTTCAATAGCCAGTACGATCGCCCTACTTCATAGGCTGTGCAAGCAAGAATCCCGCCTCACAAGAGTTTCAGCAAGGGTCACTCATCATTGTTATCGTTTACTTCAGCTTCCAGATTGTAGAGATCGATCACCTGCTGAATATCCTCTCTAACAAAATAATCCTGTAGAGCCTCACCTACCAGACTGCTGATCGATCGCCCAGTCACCCCACTCAATCGCCTCAATAGAGTGATATCAGTAGTATCGATAGTGATTCTCAGGTTAGATTTTCCGACCGGGTTAGGCGACATTCGAGCAAGGTATGGACAGACCGATTGATCATGCCATACTATTTACTTACTTACTGCCGCACTGCGCAACTGCACCACTGCCAGAAAGTAAATGTTTTATCTAATGTTTTATCTATGGAGTTTGCACCTATGGTTACATTGTCCGATGATGAAGTTGCCTTAATTCGATCGCTCCTCACCGCACTGAGAGCCATCAAAGTTCGAGACATCGATAAAGCCCTCGTCCTCCTCAGCAAAGGAGATCGCCGCCCATGATTATCCTCACCGATGACCAGGCAAGAACCCTCCACCAACTCCTGACCCGCATCCTCCTCAGCGAGTCCTATCGCCTTGCCGATGTCGAAGATGCCCTGGTGTGGACAAGTCCCGAAAATCGCCAGATCCTTTGTCCCTTTGATTCCGTGTGGTCAAGGAACCTGGCGCAGGAGATTGTCCGAGAACTGCGAAACCAGCCATAGAGGAGGTGATTCCTGGGAATGCGAATTAAATAAACTGCAATTCTTGTGGGGTGGGCAGCGTTTCGACTGAGCTCAAGCCGAAGTCTTGCCCACCCAGTCACCCGCCCAGTCAACAAAGTAAAACGCTTTACAGGTTTATTTAATCCCTGATCCTAAGCCTCTCCAGGGAATGCCTGCTCGATAGCTGAAGCGTCTGGATTGCCGTAGTAGGCGATCGACTTATACAGGCGACTGAGTTGGATTTGAACCGTTGGCGGCAGGGATGTGAAGTGAATGTAGAAGCTCCCCTGATCGTTCTGATGTTTCGTGACCTTGGCATACGAATCTTCGCTCGCTTCAATAAACTGGCGAGATGCAACGAAGTTTAATTTGAGATTGGTGAGTTCCGGGGGCAAGCTTGTATCCGTAGACCCATCTGGGCGAATTTCAGCACCTCTGGCCGATAACTTCACCAAAGCACCGGTAAATTGCATATCTCCAATGTGCTTTCCGTCCAGGTAAGCATACTGCACTGGAATCGGGTTAGGAATCGGAAAAAACTCTTCTGCCTCCTTCGGTAAGTAAATGTTGTAAAAGCCGCTGACACCGTACACCTCGTAGATCGTGATTGGTTCCTTGATCCCTTTTGGCTTCACCTGCCGCTTTCCAGTAATTTTCACGTTAGCTCCCGCCGCCCGCAGAGTCTCTTCCGAGATTAAAATCTGCCCACCCTGCGTGTAGGACTCAATGCGGTAGGTCAGGTTCACCTGGTTGCCCACCACACCATACTTGGTGCGCTTTTCAGAGCCAATGTTACCGACCACCACCTCACCCGTGTTGATCCCAATCCCCATTTCCAGGAGGGGTAAGCTCATCTGCTGCATTTTTTCATTAACCGCTCCCATCGCCAACTGCATGGCACAGGCACAGGCGATCGCCCTCAGCGCATCATCCATTCTGGGAGTTGGCGCGCCAAACAACACCAGAATGCCATCGCCCATGAACTCGTCGATCGTGCCCTGGTACTGATCAATCACATCCGCCATCCGTTCCAGGTAGAGATTGAGGATATCAATCACCTCTTCCGGCGGCAGACGTTCCGATAACGTGGTAAAGCCTCGCAGATCGGAAGTCAGAATCGTAATTTTGCGGCGTTCTCCGCCCAGTTTTAACCCTTCCGGATGTTCCAACAAATTTGCCACAATGCCATCACTGAGATAGCGACCAAATACCTGCCGAATCAACTGGTTGCGCTTCTCCAGATCGACATTCATGTGGGCTAAATCTGCGGTGCGTTCCTCCACTTTCCCTTCCAGCTCCCTGGCCGTCTGCCGGAGTTTCCCAATCACCAGAGACAGTCCCGACACCCCCAGCAGCGACATCCCGCCCAGCACAAAAAACATACCCCGCAGATCCCGATTAATCCGATTCACCAGGCTATCCAGCGGCTGAGTGATTTCCCAAACTCCCGCCACATCCCCCACCGTCCAATCCGTTTTGGGGCTATTGGGATGGGTGTTGTGGCACGCGACGCAGGTTTGCTTCATGATGCTGGCTTCCCCGTAGCGCATAGCCGTCCTCCCATCGTGCGTTTCCATGCGTGAGAAGGAACGACGCGGATTGCGGCGCAAAAATTCCAGGGCATCCTGCTCAAATTCATCCTGGGGCCCCCCGTATCCTGCCGCCAGGGAAAAGGGTAATCGCTGTAAAACCGCACGATCAAATCCCGTTCGAGGTTGCTCACCCGCTCCCCCAGTTCGATCGCAAAGGTGGAGGGCAGAGGAATCCCACCGGGCTGGGAAAGATAGGCATGGGTGACTTCCACCCCTTCGATCATCCGGGCGCGATCGGCTGCGGCATCACTATAGAGATTAATGGACTGGTCAAAGGTTTGAATGTAGAGAGCTGCGTTTTGGATCGCCTGAGATTCGAGCAAGTTAGAAGAAAGCCGCGACATATTGGACAGGGCCAGACCCATAGCGACGCAAAATAGCAACGTCAGCACCAGCGTAATCCGGTTCAGCAAAAACCGAAAAAACCAGTTCCAGGTTTGAGAAATGATCTGGTTCATCTTACGATTGGGGGCAGGGGAATGAATAACAATAAATCATAAGTACTCAGTGCCTATCCGAAAACTCACTCAAGTTTTTGGAATCCAAAATCCCTGATGGGGTTTTCAGATCGGTTCTAACGGGCAGTCTATATCGCCGTTCCTATAGGCGTTGAATGATCCCAACGTGGCCTTTATTATTTTTATTTCAGCAGGGCATTGCATACCCCGCATCTAGCACCTTTGTAAATACAAATGATGAGTATCAGATTCCAATCGGCTTTCTGCATTCCCGCTACACCCATCATTGCACGACCCAGCTTAGTTCTCATACTACTGGCTCTGGTTTGATATATCCTCCTTTATAAACCCTATTTTTAAAAGTTTTGTAGGGGGTTTGCAGTGCCAGGTATTTACACTGGCGATCGCATTCTGTTGGATCTACGCATTCTGTTGGATCTATTGGACTTATGTTGGATCTATTGGATTTATTGGATTTATTGGATCGATATCCCTTCAAGCAACCCAACGTTAAGAGATGGACTTAGAAGACGCACTCAACTTCACCGATGCCTTAGTCTTTGCCGAATCAGGGACTCACCTGAGCGACCTCCAGCAGATTTTGCTACGAGAATCCTGGTCGTTGCAGCGGCAGAGCTATGACCAGATTGCGGATACCTACGGCTACTCGGCGACTTACCTCAAGCATGATGTGGGGCAAAACTCTGGAAGCTCCTTTCCGACGTTTTAGGCGAGCGAGTGACGAAGACCAGTTTCCGAACCGCGATCGAACGACGGTTTCAGAAAGCCGGTGGTGTTTTGGTCGCGCAGGCTACTGTAGAGGAAATAGCACCAGTTCCTTCGCCAGAGAATTTTTCCCAACCATTAACCGGGGTTCCCTACCAGGATTGGGGCGATGCGATCGATGTCAGTTTTTTCTGTGGCCGAGAGACTGAACGAGAACAGCTCAAACGATGGATTCTCAACGATCGCTGTCGGTTGATTGCCGTGTTGGGCATGGGTGGAATTGGCAAAACCTCCCTGGTAGTAAAGGTGGTGCAGGAGATCGTCAGAAGGGGGGAAGGCGAGTCAGAAGGGGGGTTCGAGTTTATCATTTGGCGATCGTTTCGGAATGCGCCACCGTTGGATGAGGTGTTGACGGATTTGCTGAATCGGTTGTCTGCTCCATCGGAACCATCCCCTGAATCTGAACCAGCGGATCTCACCCATCATCTCAGAGATCCAAGCGACCTGGAAAATTCGCCCCGTTCGACTGACCCCCAATCTCCAGAATCGGTCATGGGCAAACTGTCGCGGTTTCTGAGCATTGTGCGATCGCGCCGGTGTTTGATTGTGTTTGACAATGTGGAAACGCTGTTTCAAGCAAACAGTTCCGGGGATGCCAGGCTCCAGCTTCGTAGTCAACCCTATCGAGCTGGGTATGAGCCCTATGGTGAGCTGTTTAAGCAACTGGGGGAAACGGTTCATGCCAGTTGTTTTCTCTTAACCAGTCGTGAGAAGCCGCAATCGGTGGCGCTGCTGGAAGGAGAAAGATTACCCGTACGATCGATCGCGCTGAAGGGATTACCTCAAAGGGCGGGACAGGAAATTATCAAACTCAAAGGCAGCTTTGAAGGCACGGAGATTGAATGGGAAGAGCTGATATCAGGATACTCTGGAAATCCCCTGGCTTTAAAAATCATCTCCACCACGATTCAAACCCTATTTAATGGCCGACTTTCTGTCTTTCTCCAGCAGAATACCTTTGTTTTTGGCGATATTCACCGTCTGATTGCCCAACAATTTTCGAGTTTATCTAACATTGAAAAAATTATTCTATACTGGCTGGCGATTTACCGTGAGCCTGAAACCTTTACAACCCTGCAAGCCGATCTGTTTCCAACCATTTCACCGCAGGTGCTCATGGAAACTCTGGAAATTTTGGAACGTCGATCGCTGATTGAAAAAAATAGCTCTGCCTTCTCGCTTCAGCCTGTAGTCCTGGAATACATTACCAATGAATTCACAGAGCAGGTTTGTCGGGAAATTACAACCGCCTTAACCAGCAGCAGTTCAATCAATTCTCTACAAAATCCTTTACTCAAAAGCCATGCTTTATTGAAAACTCAGTCCGCAGATTACATTCTGGAAAGCCAGTCTCGCTTCATTCTTCAACCCATTCTCGATCGGCTCCGAAAAGACTTCATCCATCCAGCCCAACTCGAAGAAAAATTACTGCAACTCTTGACGGAACTACGCCACAAACCTGCGCTGGAAGTGGGATACGGGGCAGGAAATTTACTGAATTTACGTTGTCATCTTCATCCCCATCTCCAGGGTTACGACTTCTCAGGCTTATCTTTCTGGCAAGCTAATCTGCAAAATGTCACCCTGCGGGATATCAACTTTGAGGCAGCTGATCTGCGGCACTCCACGTTTGCTGAAACGTTGGGAATTGTCTTTTGCGTTGCCTTTAGTCCGGATGGACATTATTTAGCAACAGGGGATGCTGAGGGCGGACTGCGGCTGTGGCAGGTGGATCAGGGACAGCTCCTGCTGGATTTTGCAGGGCACAGGGGATGGGTCTGGTCGATCGCCTTCAGTGCCGATGGCCAGCGATTGGCAAGCTGTAGCAGTGATAAAACGATTCGGATTTGGGAGGTTCAAACGGGGCAGTGCTTGCAGACGCTGCGCGGACACCAAAGTTCAGTTTGGTCGATCGCCTTTAGCGCAGATGGCGAGATTTTGGCCAGCGGCGGAGATGAACCCATGATTCGCCTGTGGAATACACACACGGGAGAATACCTGAAATCCTTGAATGGGCATCATGGACGAGTTCTTACTTTAAAGTTCGATCGAGCCTCTCAGCAGCTCGCTAGCGGCAGTGATGATCACACGATTAAGCTCTGGAACATTGACACAGGTGAATGGATTCAAACCCTGGTAGGACATACCAATCGGATCTGGTCAGTGGATTTTTGTGCCGATGGTCAAACATTGGCAAGCGGTAGCGCGGATCATTCCATTAAACTCTGGAATACAAAATCCGGCGAATGTATTCGTACCCTCCAGGAACATACCAGCCGAGTTCGATCGGTTGTAATTGGTGCAGATCCATTCACCCTGATTAGCGGCAGTGATGATCACACGATTAGAATCTGGAATATTGCGACGGGAGAATGCTTAAATACCCTGCGCGGACATACTAACTCAATATTTTCTGTCTCGTTTAATGCAAACCAACATCTCATTGCTAGCGGCAGTGCGGATCAAACCGTGCGATTTTGGCATGCCACCACTGCACAACGATTGAAGACTTTGAAGGGATACACGAATTCCATATTCTCAGTCCAGATCAGCGTGGATGGTCAAACCCTGGCCAGTGGTAGCACCGATCAAACCATTCGACTCTGGAACCTTGATTCTGGACAGTGCGATCGAATCTTACAGGGCCACACGGGTTGGGTCACCTCGGTCGCCTTTCATCCCCAGGAAATGCTGCTCGCTAGCAGTAGTGTCGATCAAACCGTGCGGATCTGGTCTACCCGGTCGGGGCATTGCCTGAATGTGCTTCGGGGTCACTCAAACTGGGTGCAGTCGGTTTGCTTTAGTCCAGAGGGGCAATGGTTAGCCAGTGCCGGGGACGATCGCACTATCCGCCTTTGGGCGACAGATACGGGAAAATTGCTGAAGACCCTGGAGGGACATGCGGGATGGATCTGGTCGATCGCCTTTCACCCCAACCGGGAATACCTGGCAAGCAGCAGCGAAGATCAAACGATTCGGCTCTGGTCGGTTCAGGATGGCCGTTGCCTGCAAATCCTGGAAGGACATACAGGACGGGTTCAGTCGATCGCCTTTAGCTCTGATGGACAGTGGTTAGCCAGTGCCAGTAATGATGAAACCGTTCGCCTCTGGAACATAGAAACCGGGGAATGCGATCGCATTTTGCTGGGCCATGAGAACAATGTCTGGGCGGTGGCCTTTAGTCCGGATGGCACCCAGTTAGCCAGTGGGAGCCTCGATCAAACGGTGCGGCTGTGGGATATTCCTACCGGGCAATGCATTCGGATTCTTCCTGTATTAAACCACTCGGTTCGATCGTCGATCGCCTTCAGTCCAGCCTCCCATCCAGCCACCATCCTGGCCACGGGTAGCCACAACGGCGTAATTCAGCTATGGAATTCTGACGGAGAATGCTTGACCCAACTGATTCCCGATCGCCCCTACACCGGAACCAATATTACTCACGTGACTGGAATTACTGCGGCTCAAAAAGCGGCCCTCAAGGCCTTAGGAGCAGTTGAAGCATAGCAGCATCCCGTTGATTCCAATCACCCCGTCCACACAAAAGCGGCTCCCTGGTGGAAGCCGCCTGACTCAAGCATTTCAGCCCACAAGTCCTATAAACCCTAGAGAACTGCTCCAGTTTGAGTGGTCATATCAATGGGTTTCATCAGATAAAGGCGCAACAGGTTAACGGCGATCGTCGCAACGTGCGGTAACTTCTGGATCGACTTCAACCAGCCTGGTGCATTAGAGCTACTGATCGCACTAATCTTCAGGTTTGCTTCGGCCGACTTGTCCATCAGTTCCACGAACTTGGGATGATCGACGTTGAGGATGACAGGGAACACACGACCCGCCGTTTCATTGGTCTTCTGAATCACATGGAGATCGTATTCCCGTGCGTCTAACCCGATCGACTGGTAAAAGCCCGATCGCTGAATGTCGTTGAGATACATCGTGGCAAAGACCGACAGCAGGAAGAACCGACTCCATAACCTTGCCTTCCAGTCATTTAAGAACTGCGGCTGAGACTGCATAATGGCATCAAAGAAATCACCGTGACGGTTTTCGTCCTGACACCAATTCTCAAAGAACCGGAAGATGGGGTAGATGCGATTTTCAGGATGGGACTCTAGATGGCGATAGATGGTGATGTATCGCCAGTAGCCAATCTTCTCAGAGAGATAGGTAGCGTAAAAGATAAACTTGGGTGCGAAGTAAGTGTAGCTCTTGCTTTCAGTGAGGAAACCCAGGTCAAGCTGAAGCCCAAAATCGGACATCGCCTTGTTCAGGAACCCCGCATGACGCGCCTCATCCCGCGACATCAGAGCAAAACATTCTGCCAAAACAGGACTTTTGCCCTTTAGCTTGCGGGACAGCTCCTTGTAAAGCAGGAACCCAGAGAATTCTGCCGTACAAGACCGCTCCAGGAATTCAATAAACAGCCGCCGCGTTTCACCGTCAATGTGATCCCAGGACTGCTTAAATTCATCAGTTCGGACGAAATGATGACGGTTATAGTCAGCCCGAAACTCCTCCAGAATTGCCTGTAGCTCATCCTCATTGACGGAGATGTCCATTTTGGCCATCTCTTCAAAATTTGTTGTATAAAACCGGGGAGTCAAGATGGTGTCCTGCGAAGGAGCCTTGATCCCAGGACGAAGCTCATCAACCGTTGGTTTTTTCAGCGAATCTACCATGTGTACGTTTACTCTTGCTTCTAGTGTTCCAAACCCCAGGAATCGACAAAGTGGACTCCGATCGAGGCTATAGGCTGGAGGCTTGGCTAATCCTGAAAATACAGTGTTTTTACGTCCCTTAGTCTACCAAGCTCAGGCGGGCCAACGATAGTCTGTAAAGTTAAGACTTGCAACAGAAGGTTATGTTTTGTGACAGACTAATTCGGGTTTTGATCAGGGGCGTTAAACTCTCGGTTCTTTAGAGGAGGTCTTTCGTTTGACGCGGAAGTAAGGTGAGGCGGCTTTGAAGATTCAGAAGATGCAATGGGTTTGGTCAGGTCTGTTATCCGGTCTAGTCTCCGGTTTAGTGACTGTACTGGGGTCGATCGCGCCGGTTTGGGCAGGGGAATTAGCCTCCTGGCGGTTTGATGCTGGGCAAAATTTTTTAGAGTTCACAACTGATGCTGATGTGCAACCTCGGGCCCAACTGGTGCCTGAACCGACTCGCCTGGTGATTGATCTGCCTGGAACCACGATCGGCGGTAATGTCCAACCTTCTCAGATCTACGGGGGAGCCATTCAGCAGGTGCGGGTGACGCAGCTAGACTCCAACACAGCGCGAATTATCCTGGAACTGGCTCCTGGTTACATGATCAACCCCCAGCAAATCCAGTTTCGCGGCTTAACCTCCAACCACTGGACGGTTCAGCTCCCTAATCCCGAATATTCCAGTACGGCTACGGCTCCCTTCGCCAATCCACCTGCCAGCCCCCCCCCGACTTCTCCTGCACCCCCAGCCGCTTTACCGGCTCCCAGCCCAATCGCCCCTGCACCCGCTCCAGCCCCGGCTCCAGCTCCGAGCGTTGCTCCGCCCGTTGATAGTTCAATCACGCAGGTGGAAGGGCTACGAATTACCGATGATGGCATCTTTGTTAGAACCCAGGGAGTCTCGCCCTCGGTCAATCTAAGCCGTAGCCGCGATCGCCGTTCCATTACCATCACCGTGGACAATGCGGTCTTGTCACCCCAATTCACAGAGCGATTGTCCTCGGTGGAGCAATTTGGCATTGATCAACTGGAATTCACGCAAACCGATAATACTCCGCCGCGAGTTCGCATCACCCTCAGCGTCGATCGAGATAGCCCCAACTGGCAAGCATCGGCGAGTGGACTGGGAGGGATTGTCCTGCTGCCAACGGGACAGATCAACGTATCCAGCCGTCGTTCCCGTACTCCAGCTCG
This sequence comes from Egbenema bharatensis FJBBOT/2019, assembly GCF_048077055.1. NCBI lineage: Bacteria > Bacillati > Cyanobacteriota > Cyanophyceae > Oculatellales > Oculatellaceae > Egbenema > Egbenema bharatensis. The sequence goes on from NZ_CP182236.1 coordinate 4,157,851, forward strand.
TACTCCAGAGCCATCCCGCCCTGCTGCGAACCCCGTTCCCCCGCCCCCATCTCAACCGCCCCAGGCTGCGGCGACCCCTCCCCCAACTCCCGCTGCACCGCCCACCGAATCTACTGCGGCTGCCCTACCGATCGCCACCATTGAGGGGGTGGAACTGGATCCGAATGGACGGCAGTTGTTGATTCGTTCCGATCGAGCGGTGACGCACCTGGGACGATGGCGCAGTGGATTGTATGAAGTCCGTTTGTCTCCGGCTCGATTAGCCGATCGGGTGGCTGGGCCCCAGCTAGAATCCAACAGTCCGCTCCTGCGAGTCAGGCTGCGACAAGAGGAGGAGGATACGGTGCTTGTAATTATCCAACCCGCTTCAGGAGTCAGGTTTGGGGCAATTAATGCCGTTAGCTCCCAACTGCTATCCCTGGAAATGGAGCGTTCTCAACCCACGATCGCTGCTCCAGCACCCACCTCTCCTCTCCCCGGAACGTCTCCCATTTCTGCTAACGCCCCGCTTCCCCGCATTCCTGCCGGACGGCTGGTTGTCGTGATTGATCCCGGTCATGGAGGAGCTGATGTGGGAGCAGTCGGCATTGGCGGTATCCGTGAGGCTGATATTGTCTTACCCATTTCCCATCAAGTGGCAGCTCTCCTTCAGCAGCAGGGAGTCTATGTGGTCATGACCCGCAGTGACGATCGGGAAGTGGATTTAGAACCCAGAGTCCAACTGGCAGAACAGTCAAACGCCACCCTATTTGTCAGTATTCACGCCAACGCCATCAGCATGGATCGTCCTGATGTAAACGGGGCTGAAACCTACTACTATTCCAGCGGTCAGGGGCTGGCGCAGGTGATCCAAAACAGCATTGTCAGCAACCTTGGCATGAACGATCGCGGCGCACGACAAGCCCGATTCTATGTGTTACGACGCACCTCCATGCCAGCCGTATTAGTAGAAATAGGCTTTGTCACTGGCAACGAAGACGCACCCCGTTTGGCTGACACGAACTTTCAGAATCAAATGGCACGGGCGATCGCTCAGGGCATTCTGATCTACATTCAGCAGCAGGCTGCGGTGAGGGAGTAAAGCCAGGTTCGTACACCCTGAACCCGCTTCGATCGGAGCTCTGCTGAACAGCGGTTCTTCTTCAGGATTAACCTGGAATTCCTGCAAACTCGCCGTATAAAGTGATGGAGTCAAGGGTCTATTAGTTGATTGTTATTCGTTGATTGTCTATTGGAGGGGGATAGTTCGTTCCCTTCGTAGAACTCATTATTTTTTGCAAGGGGTGCAGAGCGCGGTTCTCAAAAACAGCCTGTCCTCACTCTGACCTCATTGAGGTGGAGAGCACAACAGGAATGAACATTCAAGTCAGGTTTATGCAATAAACTGCATAGGGATTCTATATGGTTCAGAAAAATTACAAATACAACTATCAACCCGGCATCAATCGCCGTCAGTTTATGCAGTACGGAGCAATGGCACTGGGTTCCAGTTTTTTAGCGGCCTGTTCTCAAACTAGCCCGACAGCACGTCAGGTTACTTCTGCAACGGCAGGTGATCTAGACCCAGTCACCCTGAGTACCGAGTGGGTTGCCCAAGCAGAACATGGCGGGTTTTATCAGGCGATCGCCACGGGCATTTACAACGATCATGGGTTGGATGTCACGATTAAGCCCGGCGGCCCACGAGTCAACAATAACTTGCTGCTGATGTTGGGCGCGGTCGATTTTATCATTGGGTATGCAGCAGATGCCATCAACTCTGTGGCGACTGGCATTCCCAAAATTACGGTGGCGGCTCCTTTTCAGAAAACGCCGCAAGTGTTGATCGCTCACCCAAATACTGGGAATGATTCGCTGGAAGACCTGCGCGGCAAACCGATCCTGGTATCTTCCGCTGGCACCGTCAGCTACTGGCCCTTCCTGAAGGCAAAGTATGGGTTTACAGACGAGCAACGTCGTCCCTACAACTTTGATCTGGAACCATTTCTAGCGGATGAAAACCTGATTCAACAGGGATATCTCACGTCTGAGCCATTTGAAATTGAACGACTGGGGGGAGCTGAACCGGTGATCCTGCTCCTCGCTGATTCGGGCTATAACCCCTACACCAACACGATCGAAGCGAGAACTCAACTGGTGGAAACGAATCCTGACCTGGTGCAGCGGTTTGTGGATGCTTCGATTAAAGGTTGGTATAGCTATCTGGACGATCCGGCTCCGGGCAACGCTTTGATTAAACAAGACAACCCTGCCATGACGGATGAACAAATTGCCTACAGCGTGGAGAAACTGAAGGAATACGGAATCGTGGTTTCAGGGGATGCTGAAAGTCTTGGGATTGGTGCAATGACGGACGAGAAATGGCAGGAGTTTTTTGATAGTACCGTGGAGGCAGAGGTGTTCAACGCTGACATCAACTATCGGAGTGCCTATACCCTCCAATTCGTCAATAAAGGGGTCGCCTACTACCAGGGTTAAACCTTACCACTGCCAGTCAAAACCTGGGGGTAGAGCAGTACTAAACCCCCAGGACTTCACTCAGTTAACCTGCCAAAGGGTGATACTGGAGTCCGCACTACCACTGGCGAGCCGTTGTCCGTCTGGGCTGAAGGCCAATGAAGAAACCGCCTTGGTATGCATACCGGAAACAGTGGCTAGCCGTTGAGCGGTGGCTAAATCCCAGAGCCGGATCTCACCATCCAACCCACCACTCGCCAGCAATTTTCCATCTGGACTGATGGCGACCGATGAAACGGAGTAGGAATGGGCCCGAAGGGTGCGCTGCTGTTGTCCAGTGTTCAAGTCCCACAGGCGAATTGTGGTATCAATGCTGCCACTCACTAACGTCTGACCGTCTGGGCTGATGGCCAGTGTCGTCACCCATCCTTTGTGCCCCTCCAGGGAGCGAATCAGGCGATCGGTGGCTAAATCCCAGATCTGGATAGTGTTATCTGACCCACCACTGGCCAGCAATTGTCCATCTGGACTGATAGCAACCGACAGCACAGGCAGCGTAATTCCTTCCTTGAGGCTATGGGTGGGTTGCTCAGATTGCATATCCCACAGATGGATCAAATTTCCGGTTCGACCACTGACCAGGGTTTGTCCATCCGGGCTAACCGTCAGGGAAGTCACCCAGCCACCCTCATGGGAGAGGGTACGGACAGACTGCCCCGTTGCTGGATTCCACAGGTCGATCGCATTGTCCAGACCGCCACTGGCAAGAGTTTGTCCATCCGGGCGAATAGCCACAGACAATACCGCTTCTTTATATCCCTCCAAAGTGTGCAGGAGTGTTCCGGTTTCCAGGTTCCACACTTTCACTGTTTTATCGTGACTGCCGCTCGCCAGCATCTTGCCATCGGTACTAATCGCAATCGATGCAACGGCATCTGTGTGTCCGGTTAATTTCCGGATCAGGGTAAGCCGGGAATTCTCTCCTCCCGATGCCACCCCACTTTGAAACCCTGGATTATTCAGTTGTCCTACTAAGCGAACGATCACGACGATCGCCAGTATTGCGATCGCCAGTGAGAGAAACCGCTTTAAACTTACCCTTACCATTTTATTTATTACCCTTAATCAATAAATCATCAATCCACTGGGAGAGCAAAATTAAAATAAATGCAAACAGCCCCGCAGCAACTGCCAGGAGTAGCACCTGGGGAAAGAACTGGACGATATCCAGTTGTTCCAACAGTTGGGGAACTAATAAGAACGTGGCTCCAACCGCGACAAGTGCCACCGTCAGGAAGCGAGTTTGTTCCAAAACCGGTTGCTGCCTCGCCAAAAATCCAAAAACCACAACCACCAGGAGCAACAGCCATAACCCAGAGGCCAGCAGCGTGCCCACAAAGCTGATCAGGGTCGCAGCAACCAACCAACTCCCTGAACCCAGGAGCAAGGACTGACGCAATAATTTAGGGGGTAGGAGCAGTTGTTCCGTTGAGGGTTGAGTCTGCTCAGGCTGAACTCTTGCTGCTGCGTCTGGATCTGCTGTATCCGTTAGCCATTCAAGTCCGATAGCCGGAATCTCAGGAGAGTTATCTGGCGGAAGCACACGGGAACTTTCGGCAGCAGGGGTAACGGTTTGAGCGTCTGCGATCGGATCTGCGATCGGATCTGCGATCGGCTCCGTCAGCCGATCAACGGCAGGGAATGGTAGTCCATCTGCGATCGGTTCATCAGTCAGTTCATCAGTCAGTTCATCAATCGGTTCATCGATCGAGTTAAACGACTTCTCTGCTGTTTCTCCGGTCAGAGGTTGAACGGCCCATGTTTCTGGAGGTGCTTCTGGAGGTGCTTTTGGGGTTGCGATCGGAATTTCCAGGGCTGCCGTCGCCGTTCCTGAAGTCAGCGTTCCTGAAGATGCAGTTCCTGAAGTCAGCGTTCCTGAAGATGCAGTTCCTGAAGATGTAGCCGAGATTTCAGACCCGACCAATTTCCCGTCACCCGATACCAGCGGAGCCAGGGCAGCGAGAACCTCTGCCGCCGACTGATAGCGTTGGGCGGGTACAGGCTGAAGCATTTTGTCCAAAATCTGAGCCAGGAGGGGGGCACAGACCGGCACATGAGAACTCCAGTCCCAACGATAGCTCTCCAGATCCAGCATCGACTCCAGGTTTTGGGCAGTCAGGAGTGCCACCAGGGTGACTCCGAGGGAGTACAAATCTGAGCAAGGGGAAACGGATTGCCCTGCCTGTTGTTCGGGAGAAACAAACCAGAATGGACTGGATCCTGAAGCTGCCTGGACAGCAAGCCGATCCATCAGAGTTTGGATGCACCCAAAATTCACTAGATAGAGATACCCCTGGCGATCGCGCAGGATCGTTTCGGGAGTAATGTTCTGATGAACAATTCGATGGGGATGTTCATGCATGAACTGTAAGAGTGGCAGCAATTGCAGCATCACCCCAATGATCTCTGCTGCAGAAAATTGCCCCCGCTGTTGCAGTTCTTCCGCTAAACTGACTCCCTCAATGTTTTGTTGTACCAGATAGAGAAACTCATCCTTGGCAGAAGACAACCGTAACCCATCAAACGCCGTGACGTTGAAGTGAAAGCACGGATAAACAGCAGGGATTTGCTCATGCTCAATACCGAAGATGCCTAGCGTTCTTACTTCCTGATTAATCTGTTGAGTTATAGCCTCCAGTTGCCCAGAGAGTTGCCGCTGAACTCTAACCTGCTGAATGACGTATCTCTGCTCCTCAGATCTCTGCTCCTCAGATCTCTGCTCCTCAGAATACAGATCTTTGCCAGAAACGTCGCTCCTGAAGTTTTTGTCCTGAGCAACTCGATCGGCAAATAGCGGTGATTCAAAATCAACGGCATTGCACAGGCTCTACAAAAGTGCTGCCGGGAGGTCTTTGACGTTGGGGATTGAAAAGAGCGAATTGAATTACGGGGTTTGGGGCAACCGGGGCGCGTACAGTAAATATCCATTGAGACAACCGCTTGAAGTATTGAGATCACCCGTAGAGGGAATCTCAGGAGTTTGTGAGTTGGAATCACAACCCTCTACCTAACGAGATCAGCGATAATCCAAACGGAGAATCCGGAAAGAAACCATATTTTTTACGTGAACCATCGCGCCAGGCTGATCACTGCAAACAAAAGAAATAGCCCACCCCCGATCGCCGTAATTTTGCGCTCTGAGAGTCGGCCACAGATCATCCGGCCACACACCACCGCAATCATTGAACAGATGGCATGACCTAACACGGCCCCTGCGGTTACACCTAGAGGATGATTTGCTGCGGCCAGAGCAATCGTAGCGAACTGAGTGCGATCGCCCCACTCTGCCACCATCGTTAACCCGAAGGTTTGCGTGATGATGGCAAACCCATTGGGGCGATGAAGCGTTGCCTCTAGTTTCTCCACTGCCTCGATCGCTTCACATTCCTCTTCTTTGTTGAGCTTGTCAGACATAAATCTGGAATCTGCCAGCAGCTTAATGCCAAACCCTAAAAAGAGTAAAATCTCTGCCCACCGAACATAGGTTTCGGGCAGCAACCCAGCAACCTGACCCATTAACACTGATAAGACTGTCATTGTGGCTAAAGCGGCGATCGACCCAATAAACACCCACCGACGGGAATGGCGCATCGCCATAATGGCCGCAATTAAAAACGTTTTATCTCCTAACTCCGAAATCGAAATCAGTAACAGTCCCGCAGTGAATCCAGCCAGCATTAATTCAGCTCCTCTCAAGTAGAACAGTTTGAACCTGAGTGAGCTTAATGAAATGAAAACACTTCACTCAGCTCACTCCGATGTGAACTCAGTGAAGGTCTCGCTGACAGAAGTTAAATCTTTTCTGCACCTAAGCCAGGCTCATCGCCAGTATGTTGACTCAGGTGAGCTGATCCAGAATTACCTTGCTAACTCTGTGAACCAGCAGCTACTCCCCTTCTTGTTCCATGAATGTATCGATTTTTTGCGATCCTGTCAATCATTTACTTCAAGCGTTTCAGGCGGGATGACTAAAAATCAGGTACCTCGAAGAAGGGGACATCCTCTGCCGGTGCGGGTGCGGGTGCGGGTGCGGGTGCGGGTGCGGGTTCTGATGGATAAAACGGCTCTGATTCAGGAATGTAGGGTTCCGGTTCGGGGGCGGGAGGGGGAATATATGCCTCTGGTTCGGGGGCTGGAATATAGGGTTCCGGTTCGGGGGCGGGAGCCGGAGCCGGAACCGGAGCGGGGACAGCCTGTTCGGGTTCTGACGGTGGACGCGCATCGGGAGCTGGACTGGGAGCTGGGCTGGGAACTGGGTCGGGATCAGTCAGGCGTAGATTTGGTTCCGTTGGGACTGGCTCAGGATCATCAGCAGGGCTGGGAGAGGTTTCGGGCGTTGGCGGCTCTATGATGGCTGGAACGGGTTGGGACGGTTGTTCCCCACGAAACAGAACTGCATAAACGATTCCGCCAAATACCAGCAGTAGGGCAATTCCACCGCCAACGATTAGCAATTTGGGGGCAGGCTTTACACCAGGATTAGTTTGCGGTTGAGTCTGGGGTTTGAGACCCGGCTGAGGAGGAGACTGGAGTGCGATCGCGCCTTGGTGTGGCTGTGATGCTGTCTGTGAATCTTCGTGGGTCAATGCTTGATGGGTCGAGTACAGGGGACTACCGGGACGAAAGGCCTGTCCGTTATGCTGACCGTTCAACTGCTGACCGTTCAACTGCTGACCGTTCAACTGCTGACCAGACAGACTTTGAGGCGTAACTCGATTGCCTGAAGCAGATACGACGTGGGTTGCCGAAATTTCCGAGATAGGCTGAGTCGGCGGAACGCTGGGAACAACTGGAATACCGGGAGACACAGCCTGTGTAGGGGGAACGCTTGGAACGGCGGGAACGGGAGGGGAGGCAGAGGCAGAGGGCACGCCAGAGGGCACGCCAGAGGGAATACCAGAGGAAGCAGTTCCACCTGCGGCAGGAACAGCAGGATTTCCAGAAACGGGAGGGCTGGAAGGATGGGGAGTGGAGAATGGGGCAGGAACCGTGGGAAAGGGAGTGGTGGGGAACGGTGTAGGCAACACAGGAGAACGGGAAGGAGCCGGCCATCCTGAAGCCACCTGGGTCGATGTCACGGCACTCGTGAGCGGCAGGGAACCTGCATTTGTTAGTTGCTGGAGTGCCTGGAGTGCCTCCGTTGCAGACTGGTAGCGGTGCTTAAAATAGTGCCGTACCATCTTGTTAATCACCTGAGCAAAGCCATCACTCACCTGCGTCAGGTGTTGCCAGACCACCTCGCCATCATCATCTTCGTGCAGGTAGGTCGGCAGCATTCCAGTCAACGCCTGAATACCAATCATCCCGACTGCATAAATATCGCTACTGGGACGCGGTTTACCACTGGACTGTTCCGTTGGCATGTAGCCCGGAGTACCGATCGCCACCGTCACACTGGCCTGTCCCACGATCGTCGGCTGCTGTAAGCGCACCTGTTTCACTGCACCAAAGTCAATCAGCACCAGCTTGTTATCTCGTTTGCGCCGAATGATGTTATCTGGCTTGATATCTCGGTGAATCACGTTTTGTTCGTGAATAAATGCCAGAACGCTCAAAATTTCTTGCAGCAGCACAATCACCCGTTCTTCAGTCCAGAGTTGATCCTGAGCCAACTCGAAACTTAAAGGATGGCCGTCAATATACTCCTGGACGAGGTAAAATTCCTGCTCCTGTTCAAAGTAGGCCAATAATCTGGGGAGCTGATCGTGGTTCCCCAACCACTCTAAAATTTCTGCCTCTGTCGCAAAGAGCCGTCTGGCAATTTCCAGAACACCTGGATCTTCACTTGCAGGCCTTAACTGCTTCACCACACAGGTGGGATGACCCGGACGCAGCATATCCTGCGCCACATACGTCCGCCCCATGCCGCCTGTACCTAAAACTGTTGAAACTTTGTAGCGACCACTTAATGTAGAACCAATCATGATGCAGATGGCATCCTGTGTGACGAAATGTTTGCCGATAAATTAGACGTACCCCAAGGTTAAAAGCTGTGCAACTTTGAACCTACGGTCACAACAAAAGCAGAGGACGACTCCATGCCGTCTGACACTCCAAAAAGCCTTTGAGAAATATTCGAGATAGAAGGAACTAAAGGGCGCATCAACAGGGACTACATCTCGCATCTACCCAATTCCGGTAGATCGTTCAGTATTTTCATCCTTTACTCTGACATAAGAAGACTGTGTAGGCAAAGCCTGCTCATCTTAACTTCATCTTTCAGCCTCCCTTGAGTCATTTCAGTCCGTAGAATTTCCGATCGCCGCCTTCCCGTCAAAGGCAGAACAGCAGGGAGATTACAGGCTGTTGAATGAAAACAATCATTGGTAAATGGCACAGAGTTGGCTTTAGATCTGGCATTACACCCAGTTCCCGATAATAAGCTTGTACAACAGTTGAGGGGGCTCTGGCTGTTTGTATAGGACACTAGTTCAATCTGGTTATGGATTGGATCAGGGTTAGAATCCTCTCTGGGATCGGGATCAGTTTCAGAATTGATCTCAGGTTTTGTTTTGTCATTTCTCTCTAGATCATCTTTTGAATTGATTAGGTTCTTTTGTAGATCAATTGCATCAATGGGGAGATTTGTTCTGGGATCAGATTCGGGATCAGATCTGGAGACTATTCTCGGATCGGTTCTGAGATCGAGTTTGGGATCAGTTTTAGAATCAAGTTCTTGATCCCTTTTGGTATGCTCTCCAGGATCATTGCTTTTGAGGTGCGTTCGATCGAGTTCTAGATCCTGAGTTTGATTGATTTGATGCTCGGAACCAGTTAGAAGATTTGCTGGATCTCTCAGATCTTTTATGTCTCTTAGATCCTTTAGATGATTGGGATGATTGGGATGCCACAGATCTCGATGACGGTAGAGCGAACTACCACTGATACCAAACTGAGTCAGTGCCTGAAACCGATCGGTGATCCCAGTTGGTAGCGTATTTGATCCCAGTAAAGAATCGATCGCAGCCTTGATCCTGTCTCTGGTTGCATTGGACTGTTTTTGGTTCCAGGTGATTTCGTTGGTTCGATCGCTGGTTTGCTCAGTTGAACGCAATGATTCTGTTCGTTTAGATCCGTAGGGAAAGTAATGGCTATTTTCCACACATCTGGCCCACTCCCTGCCCGGTCAGCGATCTCGTGCTGATGGCCACACCACTCGCTGTAACCTGGTAGCGATCGGGCAATTTCCACTACTTGCTTCACCAGGGCTTCACCAGTCAAGGGAACTCCCCCCGTGATCACTGGATGAAACACGTAGGTACGGAGGGCAATTCTTCCCAGCAGGCGATTGGTTTGTCCCTGCCCTGTCCAGCCCAGTTCAATTTCTGCATTCAGGTCATTGAGAAACTTCTCCGCTCGATTGGAAACCCGATAGGACTGTCGCTTGACCTGTTTTAAAACTCGCTCCAGGGCAATTTCAGTTAAATCATTTTTCGTTTCAGCAAACTGCCACCGTTGGATGAAAGTGAGGCGATCGCTCCAGATGGGTTCAAATTCCGAGTTCAATAACCAGAACCCTGGTTGCAACGGCAATCGATGGGCATTGAAGCGCGTGGGATGGCCATCTACAACATAGGGTTTGGGATTAGGGAACACTTCAAGCTGCCCTGGACTCAGCTTAAACCCGTGATTGCTCAGGAGGGCTGTCACGGTCGCCGCCAGTTTCCAGGAGGCCTGGGCCGACTCAAACGGAAAATAAAGATGGAGTCCACCACTGCTGCTTGACCGACAGGCCACATAACTGGTCAGTCCCAGAGGCTCCAACGCGGAGACTAAGCGGGAAACCGCCAGGGGATCGTGGTTGGGGTGATACTGGCTGTGACAATCAATATCAATCAGGCAATATCGAGTTTGTTTGCCAAACCGCACACCATATAAATAGGCTCCTTGCTGAATCAGGCGATCGGACAGGGGATAACGAGTTTCTGTTTTCCAGTCTGGCTTTTCTCCAGGTTCTGGATGGTGCGCATAAATATAGTCGAACCGATGGGGGAAGAGGGACAGAAATGGATCCTCTCTCTCCGCAATATAGTGCAATGCTGCCGCAGATGTAGCGATACTACACCTCCTCTGACGCTACCTGTAGCGGTTAATTCTGTCAGACCCTAAAAAACAGCACAGGAAAACTGATCGATCTGATCGATCTGATCAGGTTGTCTTATCAGGGGTGGATGGCTTGCCTCATCAGGGGTTGCCGGAACCACAGGTGAGCCGATCCGGATGGGAAAGTGAGTGGACTCGGACAAAAGGTGAAGCGATACAGAGAAAGCTGTCTCTTTCTCAAAGCCTTGTTCTGTAAGGAATTGGACTAAAATTATGCAATTAATTGCTGTAAGACAAGCCGTCTTGAAAGACAAACTGAGACAAAAAAATAAAACAGGTGTTCTCAAAAAACGATCGGCTGTACCATTGATTCCATCAAGCTTTTACCCAGATCAGGCGATCGAACCCCTAGCTCTCCGGTGCAGCGATGCGGAGAACGTTGTCTCAATTAGTCTCACTTTCCCCATCCCCGCCCGAATAAGCTATCCTGTTTATTTAATTGACACAGTATTTCTCCCAATCGAACCAGAAACGCAACGCTCATAAAACTTGTTCATACTTCAGGAATAGGCGACCTTGGTTGTACTTCTAACAGATCCCCACGCTAACGCTTTGCCAGTTGGCGGGTTTTTGGCACATCGGTTTCAGCTAGACAACGGGCTAACGCTAATTCATCAGCAGGTTCCAACGGCTCCTGTGGTGACCGTCGATGTTTGGGTTAAAGCAGGGGCGATCGTGGAACCAGAACCCTGGGCTGGGATGGCGCATTTTTTGGAACACATGGTCTTCAAGGGAACCGATCAGCTTCCGCCCGGCAGCTTTGACTATGTAATTGAAAGCCGAGGGGGAATGACCAATGCGGCCACCAGCCATGACTATGCTCATTTCTTTATTAATACAGCAGCGGCAGATCTGCCCGATACCCTTCCCTATTTGGCTGAATTGCTGCTCAATGCGGCGATTCCCGATGATGAATTTGAACTAGAGCGGGGTGTGGTTTTAGAAGAAATTCGCCAGTCTTTAGACGATCCCGATATGCTCGGCTTTCAGGCATTGGTGGAGTCAGCCTATCTGCGCCATCCCTATGGTCGTCCTATCCTGGGTCATGCGGCGGATTTGCTGGAACGATCGCCGGAGGAGATGCGTCAGTTTCACCGGGCCCATTATCAGCCAGAAAACATGACCGTGGTGATTGTGGGGAATGTGGATTGGGAGCTAACCCTGGATCTGGTACATCGCTATTTCAGTGCGTTCTCACCCCGTGTTGAGTGTCCTGCGCCGAGGATTGAACCCGAACATCCTTTGACGGAAATTCGCCGCCAGGAGTTTGAACTGCCAGACTTAGGACTGGCTCGGCTAATGATGGCCTGGGTTTGTCCAGGGGTGGATGCCTTGCGATCGGCCTACGGACTGGATTTGCTATCGGTTATTCTGGCGGGGGGACGGACTTCTCGGCTCGTGCGGGAACTGCGGGAAGAGCGGCAACTGGTGCAAGATATTGGCGGTGGGTTTTCCCTTCAGCGAGACTCCAGCCTGTTTACCCTGACGGCCTGGCTTGACCCTGCCCATTTAGATGTGGTTGAGGCCATCATTGGCGATCGTCTGTCGGAACTGACTCACACCCCTATTGTTCCGGCTGAATTGGCTCGCTACAAGCGGCTGTTGCAGAACGATTACGCTTTTTCGACGGAAACCACGAATCAGTTAGCGGGACTCTACGGCTACTACAACACGATCGCCCAGGCAGAACTCTCGGCTCAGTATCCTGCGGTCATTCGCTCGTTTGAGACGAATGAACTACAAAACCTGGCACAGCAGTATCTATCGCCCTTACGCTACGCTGTTACTGTAATGAAACCCTGCTAAATTCTACTTATCTCAGCCACCGTACAAATTCTTTCATGCCAATTCATCAAACCTCTCTCCATGCGCTGCAAAACCGAACGATTCATCGTGCTGTTTTAAGCAACGGACTGGTCGTTTTAGTCACAGATAATCCAACGGCCGATATCATTGCCACCCGCATCTTTATTCAGGCGGGAAGTCGTTACGAACCCCCAGGGCAGGCTGGATTGTCTCACCTGTGGGCCGCAGTGTTGACGAAAGGGACGGAACAGCTCACGTCTCAGCAAATTGCCGAGCGGGTTGAGTCGATGGGGGCTAGCTTAGGGGCAGATTCCGCCGCCGATTATTGTCTTCTCAGTTTCAAAACCGTCTCAGCTGACTATGTTGAAATGCTGGATTTGGCGGCTCAACTGTTGCGATCGCCCGCTTTCCCAGATGCGGAAGTGGAACTGGAACGTCGTTTGGCACTGCAAGGTATTCGTTCCATGAAGGAACAGCCCTTTGCAGTGGCGAACAGTCAGCTGCGGCGAGCTATGTACCAGTCCCATCCCTACGCCCTGCCCAGTTTGGGGACGGAAGAAACGGTCATGCAGCTCGATCGAACCCTGCTCCAGACCTATCACCAAACCTATCTGCGTCCTGACAATATGGTGGTTAGCATCACTGGACGCATTGCGCCTGAAGCGGCCATCAATTTAGTCGAGCAGCACTTTGGAGATTGGCGGCCGCCTCACCATGAGGGTCAGGTGTTGCCCCTGCCGACGCTCCACCATCCCCCCTTCACTCCCCGTCCCGAACGAGTTGTGACCCAGCGTAATACCCAGCAGGCGATCGTCATGTTGGGCTATCTCACGGGGGCGGTGAAGCAGGAGGGCCATATTGCCCTGAAATTGCTCAATACCTACCTGGGCAATGGGCTATCCAGTCGGCTATTCGTGGAACTGCGGGAGAAGCGGGGCCTGGCCTACGAAGTGTCTGCCTTTTACCCCACACGCATCGATCCTTCCCATTTTGTGGTGTATATGGGAACCGCTCCTGAAAATACGGCGACTGCCCAGGAAGGTCTGCGCCATGAGGTCGATCGACTGCGCCACACCCCGCTAACCGCTGATGAACTCCAGACGGCTAAGAATAAGCTGCTGGGACAATATGCCCTGGGCAAACAAACCAATGCGCAGATTGCTCAGGTCTACGGCTGGTATGAGTTGATGGGGCTGGGGATTGAATATGATGAAGCGTTCCCTCGCTTGGTTGACAGCGTTACCGTTGAAGACATTCAGTATGCCGCCGAGCAATACTTCATCGAACCCTATATTTCCCTGGTGGGGCCAGAAGTTGCAGTAAATCTGCTGGAGACAGCTTGCTGAGAAAGAAATCTGTAGAGATGGGGCTCACCTCTGGCCCCACCTCTACAGATCAACCCTAGGTGTTCATCACCGCCAACCAATCCATTGACCTGCCATCCGATCGATTTCGACTGATTTCGACCATGCTCGGGCTGGTAAAGTCAATTAAATTTATTGATTCGATGTCAGTGAAAGGAACTTCGCCAAGGCTAACGCTGTTAACCCCCATCAATCTCCCATGCTGAGTTTAAGGTTGTTTTATTCTCAGGATTAAAATCGATTAAATCTGGATTAAACTCTGGCTCTAAGGATTGTGCAATAAATAATTTGTTAATCATTAATTTGTCAATCATTCTACTTGGTTGACTGGGCGGGCAAGATGCCCACCCCACAAGAATTTGAGATTATCAATTTGCATTCCTAAGGGAAATTTATGTTGATTGGGCGGGCAAGATGCCCACCCCACAAGAGTTGTAGTGGGTGGACTGGGCGGGGCAAGATGTCCATCCACAAGAATTTGAGATTATCAATTTGCATGGTTTCTCCAAAAACTCCTCCTGAACCTATCCCCCAGCCTTTGGTCATTCAGTCCGTTAGAATGTAGCTATATCAATCCTTTTGGGTGACTGCTAAGAACATTGATTCAAGCCGAAACATTAAATCTTCTGGAATGGTCGCGCCTTTGTCAACACCTGGCGACCTTTGCTGCCACCAAGCTGGGGGCAGTTGCTGCTCGTAACGTTCCGATCCCCACTTCGATCGCCACCAGTCAGGAACTTCTGGCTCAAACCCAGGAAGCGTATCGGCTAGAGACTGATTTGCCCACCGGACTCTCCTTTGATGGGATTCAGGATATTGGTGAGGCTCTGGAGCGGGCGGCGCGGCACGGTATCTTATCCGGGCACGAACTGTTGGACATTGCTACGACCCTGGCGGGAGCCAGACACCTCCGACGGGTGATCGATGCTCAGGAGGATTTGCCTGTTCTCACCAACTTAGTGGCTGAACTGCGCACCTATCCTGAACTGGAGCAGGAAATTCATCGCTGCATTGACGATCGCGGTAAAGTCACCGATCGAGCCAATCCTAAGCTGGAAAGCGTTCGGGAGCAAATTCGGCAAGTCCGCGATCGGATCTACAGTGCGCTGCAACGGCTGATCCAGCGTCATGGTAATGCAGTCCAGGAAACGGTGATTACCCAACGGGGCGATCGCTTCGTGATTCCAGTCAAGGCCACCCACAAGGATGTGATTCCGGGGATTGTCCACGATGCTTCTTCTAGCGGGGCTACCCTCTACGTTGAACCCAGTGCGGTGGTCAACTCTGGCAATCAGTTTCGGCAGCTCATTCGCCAGGAGCAGCGAGAAGAAGAAGAAGTGCGGCGAAAACTGACGGAGCTGGTTGCGGAAGTGCATCCTGATCTGGAACGACTACTGATCATTGCCACTACCCTTGATCTGTCCACTGCCCGTGCCCGCTATTCCCTCTGGCTGGAGGCCAACCCGCCCCGGTTTATCGCCTTTGCCCCAGATTCTGACTCCCCCTTGCAGTACCACGCCGATGGAGAACGCCCAGCGGATCCATCTTCTGAATCGATCGTCCTCCGCCAATTGCGTCATCCCCTCCTGGTCTGGCAACAGCACCATGAACAGGGAGCAGCCGTCGTTCCGATCGATCTGGTGATTCAACCTCACATTCGCGTTGTGGCGATTACGGGCCCTAACACGGGGGGTAAAACCGTCACCCTCAAAACCCTGGGACTCGCTGTGCTCATGGCTAAGATCGGGCTATTTGTTCCCGCCCGCGAACCTGTGGAAATTCCCTGGTTTGATCAGGTGTTGGCGGACATTGGCGATGAGCAATCCCTCCAGCAAAGCCTTTCTACTTTTTCGGGGCACATTCGCCGGATTAGCCGGATTCTGGAGGCGATCGAGGGGAGGGGGAAATCGGAGAGCGGAAATCAGGAGTCAGGAGTCAGGAGTCAGGAGTCGGGAGGGAAGGAAGATTCAGCTCAGGCAGAATTATCTAACCCAGAATCCATCACCTCACCCTTCACTCCTCACTCCTCACCCCTCACTCCTCACTCTTCTCTCATCCTCCTCGATGAAGTTGGCGCAGGAACCGATCCCTCTGAGGGTAGTGCCCTGGCAATTTCACTGCTGAAATACCTGGCGGATCATGCCACCTTGACGATCGCCACGACCCACTTTGGTGAGCTGAAAGCCTTGAAGTATCAAGATCAGCGGTTTGAGAATGCCTCGGTGGAGTTTGATGATGTGTCCCTGTCGCCGACCTATCGGTTGCTGTGGGGAATTCCGGGGCGATCGAACGCGCTGACCATTGCCCGTCGGCTGGGGTTAAAGGAGTCCATTATTGAAACGGCGCAAACTCAGGTGGGAGCCAGTGCTTCAGCCGAGGTGAATGACATGATTGCCGGACTGGAGTCCCAGCGAAAACAGCAGGAGGAGAAGGCTGCCGCCGCCGCTGAGTTGGTGAAACAGGCAGAACGCTTGCATGAAGAGGTATCCCGGAAGGCGAACCTGTTGAAGGAACGGGAGCGGGATCTCAAACAGCAGCAGGAGCAAACGATTCAGCAGGCGATCGCGGATGCCAAAGCGGAAATTGCCCAGGTGATCCGCAAGCTGCAACAGGGAACCCCCACCGCCCAGGAGGCCCAACAGTCTACCGATGCAATTAATCAAATTGCTGAAAATCGGCTCCCCTCCCGGCGACAACCGCCAAAACCCAAACCGGGATTTCGACCCCAGGTGGGCGATCGCGTTCGCATTCCGCGACTGGGGCAAACGGCAGAGGTGTTGTCGGCTCCTGATGAAGATGGGGAACTGACAGTGCGCTTCGGCTTGATGAAAATGACCGTTTCCTTAGCCGATGTGGAATCCCTTCAAGGTGAAAAGGCAGACTTACCCGAAAAAAGGCAACCCAAACCCCAGGCGGTCAGCAGCAAGGAGCGACAGCCGGAACCGGAACCCGCACCGACCGCGCCCAACGTTCGGACTTCCCGCAATACGATCGATCTTCGGGGCAGTCGGGTTGCCGATGCGGAAGTGGTGCTGGAACGAGAAATTGCCAGGGCTGAACCAGGGCCGCTGTGGATTATTCATGGCCACGGCACCGGCAAGCTGAAGCACGGTGTTCAGGAATTCTTGAAGCGACACCCCCAAATTTCCCGCTATGAATTTGCTGCCCAAGCAGATGGCGGTACGGGGGTGACGGTTGCCTATGTTCAGTAAGGGCAGAAGGGGAAAGTTAATCCTCAGCTGGTTCTTCAATCAGCCCAATGCCTGAAAGCGGGCGGTAGGTGTACCCTGGCTGACGGGGGGTTTTCATAATGTCTTCCTTGATGGAATCCAGGTCAATATATCGATCGGCGACATTGATTAAACTATCGCTGGTCATCGATCGCAAACTCACCACCTCGACCCGCACCCCACGGTAGCTCACAGCATCGACTGCATAGGCCAGATCGCCATCCCCACTGACCAGGATTGCCGTATCGTAAGACCCGACCAGAGCCATCATATCCACCGCAATTTCCACATCTAAATTGGCTTTCTTCGAGCCATCCGGCAACTGCACCAGATCCTTAGAAATGACTCGATAGCCATTGCGGCGCATCCAGAGCAAAAATCCCTGCTGCTTTTCATTGGTGCGATCGACCCCCGTGTAAAAGAACGATCGCAACAGTCGAGAGCCGGCGGTTAAGCGACAAAGCAACTTTGTATAATCGATTTCAATCCCCAGTTGCAACGCAGCATAAAACAGATTTGATCCATCAATAAAAATGGCAACGCGCCCCCGATTCTCCAGAACCTGATCAGGTGTAAAAACAGGAGAATCTCCTTCGTTGTGAGTGTTGAACATGATTTTTTCATACCTCGGTTTTTTAATATGGATTAAACAAGCAGAGTTGATATTAAGCGTTCTAAGCTTAGGTAGAGAAAAACGATGAGTGTTATCTCCACGGAGAGAGTTCCTTCATCACACGGACATCATATGGATGAAGCAGAGTCTAGGCGTTGAAAAACGGGCTGAGGTTCGCCTAGCGGTTGACCCAACGGCAATACTCCCCATTGTGCATGTTCTTCATAGGAATAGGCCGTGCCAACCTCTTTTGAGTTAAAGTCAACGGAGAATCCCAGCTGCTGATAGACTGCGTTGCTGATCGTGGGAATGATCGGTGAAAGCAGATAAGCAGCTAGCCGTACAGACTCCAGCACAGTGTAAAGTACATGCTCTACAGCCGTTTGATGGCCTTGTTTGTAAAGTGACCAGGGGGCTTGTTCATCTACAAACTTATTGCTAGCTCTGACGAGGGCTAAGACGGTTTCGCAAGCCTGGCTGAAGGACAAAGACTCGTACGCCTCAGCCACCTGGGAGCCGAGTCCTTTGCCCTTAGAAACCAGAATCTCATCTGCCAGGGGCTTATCGGGGCTAAATTCAGGAACTTTGCCATCGCAGTATTTATAAGCCATCTTGAGGGTACGATTTAGAAGGTTCCCCAGATCGTTTGCTAAGTCTGCATTCAAGATGTTAACAAAGCGAGTTTCATTGAAGTCGCCATCTCGGCCAAACTCAATTTCTTTCAAAAAATAGTAACGCACGGCATCTGAACCATAGCGATCGACCAGAGCATAGGGATCAACGACATTACCCAGGCTTTTGCCCATCTTTTGCCCATCTTTGGTTAAGAAGCCATGCCCAAAGACGCGATCGGGTAAGGGTAGTCCAGCAGACATGAGCATTGCCGGCCAGTACACTGCATGAAATCGGAGAATATCTTTACCAATGAGATGCACATTGATAGGCCACCATTGGGCCAGGGCATTGCTTAAGGTAGGCTCCTGATCCGGCTCTAGCAAAGCGGTTACATATCCCAACAATGCATCAAACCAAACGTAGAGCACGTGATTTGGATCAGAGGGAACGGGAAACCCCCAACTGACATTGACGCGGGAAATAGAAAAGTCTTGTAGTCCCCGATTGACAAAACTCAGGACTTCATTGCGACGGATTTCAGGTTGAATGAACTCAGGATGGTCAGCATAAAGCTGTTGAAGCTGCGACTGGTACTTGGATAAGCGAAAGAAATAGTTTTGCTCATCTCGCCATTCTGCTGCTTTATTGGTGTGAATTGGGCAACGGTGTCCTTCTAAGAGTTCCCTTTCTTCTTTAAATTCTTCACAGGAGACGCAGTACCATCCTTGCTGCTGCCCCAGATAAATGTCACCGTTCTCCCACACCCGCTGAAAAAATTCGCGGACGATCGCTTCATGGCGGGGAGACGTGGTGCGGATAAAGCTATCGAAGTGAATGTTCAGCTTTTCCCACAGTTGTTCAAACCCTTTGACCACTTGATCACAATGTTCCTGGGGAGATAACCCCTGTTCCTCAGCCGTACGCTGAATTTTTTGCCCATGTTCATCGGTCCCAGTAATCAAGCGAACCGATTTTTTTTGTAGTCTATAATACCTTGCTGTTACGTCCGCTGCGATCGTCGTATACGCGCTACCAATATGCGGTAAAGCATTAACGTAATAAAGCGGTGTTGTAATTGCAAATGTATCTTGATCAGCGGCTCTAAAACTCATGGATTTGCTAAAAACTACCTTATCAGGCTAAGAACAACTATACTCGACGGGCGAAAGAAGTAAACGGGTGACACCTAATGTCCCGGTTTTACTGATGCAATCCCAGCAGTATTCACAAGATGTTTTATGGGTTGTTTTCGGGGGGATTTAAAAAGTTTGCATCGGTGGATCAAAATCCTGGGGATTAAAATTCTGACCCAGACCCTCAGCTTTGAGAAAGCTGACACAGCCGATGTTCTGCCTCCTCCGATTGAGTTTTGTCAAAGAATTTTCCCATGAACAAGGGTTTCATTTTTCAAAGTTATCAAAGCGATTAATGTTATTAATCTCAGCATCTCCCTGAAAGTAAGCCCAGTACGATTCTAGCGTTGGAGAATCGATCGCACAGACTAATCGGCTCCACTGCCCAAAAAATATTGCTGGAGTGGACGTAAAACAAGTCAGTTAAACAGGTTGAACCGGGCTTTTATTAAGAACTTTGGATGTTTTGTATTTTATGTGTCATTTTTTCTAAATCCTTTACGAACGACGCTCTATATCGACTTCACCCTATCACAACTCCAGATGAGATTTCAGGTTTGCTGTAATGATTTAAGCTTCCTGGATAATTCCCGCCACTAATACCTTTGAGGGCAGTCCTGGCTCTTCTTAATATGGACACGCTGTAGATTGGGTTCAGTTTTTCCAGCCGATTGGGGGGAAGCACGGCGCAACACAGAAACGCGATGCTGCAAGCTGAAAAAAACGCTGAAAAAGCAATGGTTTCCGGTAATAGTTTTAAGAGCAGGTCAAAGCGATCGCCTCAGACGCTTTCGGGCGAGGGAGCGGTGAGGTAGTACAAAAGAACAATTTCTTGCTTGAGATGGAGGGCATCGGTACGGTATCACTCTTAGAATGGTTATTAAGAAATATTAAAATAGGAAGGGGTTAGGGTAGAGCGTGTCCATGTCAAGTCCGTTGCTCATTTCTCAGCAAATGTTGTCCCTTTTGGGGACTCGCACTTTTATCTACCATCAGGATCGAGTGCCCCAGGAGAGTGCTGTTGTCGTTATTAGTAATCACCGGAGCTTTATGGATGCTCCGCTCCTGATGGCTGCCCTCGATCGCACCATTCGGTTTGCTTGCCATCACTACATGGGACAGGTTCCGGTTTTGCGGGAGTTTGTGACTCGGATGGGGTGTTTCCCGTTGGATGAACCCGATCATCGGCAACGAAGTTTTTTCCATCAGGCGACTCAATTACTGCAATCCAGGCAGGTCGTTGGGATTTTCCCAGAGGGGGCAGAACCGATGGTGCAGTTGACCAATCCCAGCGAAATGGGTGAGTTTCAACGGGGATTTGCCCACCTGGCTCTGCGTGCGCCTGTGCGGGATCTGGCGATTCTTCCCGTTGCGATCGCCCCTCAGACGGAGTTCAGTACCTCTCCGTTTCCGCTCAAACTTTTAAGCTGGGTGGATCCCTCCGAACCGTTGTTCAATCAGTCGGGGTGGCATCCAATGGTGCTGTACCGCCGGGTGAACGTGGCGATCGGGCATCCTATCTGGCTGACGGATGCGCAACGTCAACGCTATTCTGGCAAGCACGCGAAAACAGTAGTGACAGACCTGACCACCCAGTGTCAAGCTGAAATTCAAACACTACTGCACGACTGCTTGAAATAACCTCTGGTGGCGTTCTGTTCTCCTGTCAATTTGAAATCCTTTACTAAATTAGTCAACTCCCATGATTGGTAAACCCCATAGTCAATCAATTCCATAGTCAATTGATTCCCATAGTCAATTGATGCCTATAGTCAATCAATTCCATAACCCGTCAAAAACAGTCCATTGTTGATCTCGATTTGCCAATATCGTCAATGTATCCCCATTTCCTTACGCCCAGACCTACCAACCCTGAAGCACCTCTGTTTATCTATTTACCCGGCATGGACGGCACAGGAGAGTTGTTGTCTCGGCAGCTAGAAGGATTGGAGCGCGGGTTTGATATTCGTTGTTTGACGATCGCTCTGGATGATTTGAGTAGCTGGGAGGAATTGACGCAGCAGGTCGTGGGCTTAATTGAACAGGCTCTGGAGCATCGGCCAGAGCGATCGGTTTACTTGTGTGGTGAATCCTTCGGAAGCTGCTTGTCGCTGAAAGTTGCCCTCCATGCACCTCATCTGGTGCATCACCTAATTTTGATCAATTCTGCAACGGCCTTTAAGCGGCATCCCTGGATCTACTGGGGTTCCTATCTGGTGCGACCCTTCCCAGAACCCTTGAGCCAGTGGTCACGCTTAGGATTTCTGCCGTTTCTGGCAGCCTTGAATCGGATCGAGGCAGACGATCGACAAGCCTTGCTCAAAGCCATGCAGTCTGTGTCCCAAGAGTCTTCAATCTGGCGAATTTCCTTGCTGCGGAGTTTAGAGTTAATGCCGCAGGAGTTACAGCAAATCGTGCAACCCACCCTACTGATTGCAGGTCAGCGAGATTGTTTGTTCCCTTCGGTGGCAGAAGCAACACATTTGGCTGATCAAATTCCAGGAGCCAGGGTTCATGTCTTACCCCATAGCGGTCATGCTTGCTTGCTGGAGACTGATGTGGACTTATTCGACATCATGAAAACGAACGGTTTTGCACCACGGTTTGTTGAAACTCCTGCTTCCCCTTTACCAGACGGTGAACCCAGCCCAGACAGTGAAAATGTTTCAATACAGACCCGTTAAGGGCGCACAGCTGTGCGCCCTACTGCTCAGAGGGATCCCAGAAAAGGGGCAGTTCTGTCAGGTTGAGCCGCGATCGCCCCTATTTTTGGACGGGTTCCGTGGCATGGGTGCCAATAATTTGGGCTAATCCGGGAACTGCTTCCTCCACATCTCCCTTTACGGATTTACGTAGCTTATTGTAAGAAGCGCGCACAATACCGTTGTCTGTTTTTTCAATTTTGGTATCCGTGACACTGAGCAGAACGTCGGCTGTTCGAGTGCGATTTTGGGTGAGGTGGGCTACGGGATCCCCCGCCTGCTTTCCTTCATCCCACATTGGCTCAAGGGCAGCAAACACCTCCGGCAGCAGCCGATCGATCGCCCCTGGAATATAACCTGCTCCAACACCTTTAACGACACCGTAGGTTGCTTTCAGGGCCAATCCAGAAATTCCATTCTTTGCAGCCACTTGCTCATCGATTAATTTGACGCAATCAGCGACCAAACTAGCCCGTAAATCCTGGTTTCCAAGGGTTTCGTAAAGTGCCATATGGATTTCACACCATCGAATGAAGATATACGATTCCCGATTATTAACGATTTTTGACCAAAGGCAATATTTTTCCACTTGCTTTCGATGTTACTTAACAGAACTATAAATCTTTGAAGAGAAAACAGCCTGTTATCGGATATTGGGCAGCGTTGGATTGTTGCAATCTGGAATTTTTCCGGTTGAGTTCCTGTAGTGGTGAATACTGAAGTGGTAGATGCACCCTGATTCAAATCCCTGGCTTCACGTTGGGGATTTTTTGTTTGTCTGATGTTGGGGTGACAACTCCTCAAACTCTAGTACACTGCGGCTTGAATATGCCTACCATCTGTAGGGCAGGCTTCTAGCCTGCGCGGGCAGGATGCCCGCTCTACGGTAGCTAAACTCACGAAGGTCTACTAGTGAGTTTTCAGACAGATGCAAAAAAAGGTTGACACATCTCTCCAATTCTGACACTATAGGAATTGCGCGATTTTCGCGGGTGTAGCTCAGTGGTAGAGCGCAACCTTGCCAAGGTTGATGTCGTGGGTTCGAATCCCATCACCCGCTTTAGATTACAAATAAATAAACACAGAGTAAATAAATGGTGTGTTTCCCTTGAAAAGAGTGTTAACAATCACCGATAAGCGTGGGGTTTAGGCTACATTGAGAAGTATCCGGTCGTTCCTTGATCCGATATCTATCTCAGGTAGTTGGCATTGGTTAATCCTGATTTGATACGGTCTAAGCCGAAGGGTTGTAGACCCGATCGGAGAAATTGGTTTTTGCTAGATTACAAACGACATCACTATATTTATTGCTGGCTGTGCAGTCTCAGAAGCCTCACAAAATTGACTTAACAACTGACTATCCGTGCCCGTGCCGCCGTCGGGGACGTTTAACGCCGATTGCCCTAACGGAAGCCTTTGGCTGTAATCGATGTCAACAGATTTTTGTGGTTCAGGAAAATGGCTACGTCATTGAGCAGCTTTCCACCAATTATCCCTACAAGCGGGCATGGCGATGGACGGGAAATCAATGGAATGTTGCTCATGCTAGCCTGGGCAGGGGCTATCTACCCCTCACCCTCGTCACGATTTTCGTGCTGGTTTTTTTGCTCCTGTTAACAACGTTACAATCTCCCCTCAGTGCGAGTGTTACGTTCCGCGTCATTGCAGCACTGGTATTATCCATGATGCTAGTCTTAATGCTATGGCTAGTTTGTAGACGTTATTAGGCAATTGTGAACCCTCCTTGAGTTCTCTAACTGATTTAGTTGCTATTGTTCAACGCGCCCAGCAATCTGCTCTGGCACTGTCTGCGATGAAGGGAACCGATCGGAGTCGTGCCCTTCAACTCATGGCGGAGGTGCTGGCAGAACAGCAGGATGACATTCTGGAAGCCAATACGCTCGATCTGGAAATCAGCCGCGAGATGGCGGTTCCAGAGCTGATTTTGGAGTGGTTAAAACTGACTCCAGAACGACTTCAGATGGCTGGAAAAACTTTACAACGGCTGGCAGAACTCTCTGATCCAATTCAGCAAATTCTGAATGTGCCCTCCTATCAGGTAGATGAATGTCAAACTTACAGCCAACTGACTCCCCTGGGCGTGATTGCTTTTATTTACGAATCGTTCCCAGAATTGGGGGTGATTGCGGCGGGGCTTTGTATTCGATCGGGGAATAGCCTGGTTCTGCGAGGTGGGCCCGAAGCCAGCCATTCCAATCAGGCGATCGCTCAGGCACTACGCCTTGCCATTGACGATGCGGGACTACCCGTGGACTGTCTCCAGTTTTTGCCGACGGATCATGGCGACTTGATCCGGGAATTGGTGACGCAGGATCAGTATGTGAATCTGGTGATTCCCTACGGACGATCGAGCCTGGTACAGCAGGTCGTGCGGCAGGCGACCGCTCCCGTGCTAAAAACGGCGATCGGCAATTGTTATCTGTACTGGTCGCTTTCTGGCAGTCTGGATATGGCCCGCTGGATGATTCTGGAAAGTCACCGCAGTGAGCCGGATCCAGTGAATGCGATCGAAAAGGTTTTGATTCACCGAGAGCACAGTTCGACGGCTCTCAATATGTTAGCGAGCAGCCTTAAGGAAAAGGGGTTTAAGCTGCGGGGTGATGCCAGTTTAGTGGAAAACTATCCAGAGCTATTTGCAACGGGCGTTGAGTTTTCTGAGTGGGGACAGGCATACCTTGACAACACGATCGCCTTCAAAACCGTGAACGGACTGGAAGCAGCGATCCACTGGATTAATCAATACAGCAGTGGTCATGCCGACTGTCTGGCGACGGAATCCTACCAGGAAAGCCGTTTATTTGCCCTGGGGGTGAACAGCGCGATGACCTACATCAATGCCTCTCCCCGCTTCTATCGCAATCCGAAACGCGGTAGCTCGATCGCCCTGGGAATGTCCAATCAAAAGGGACACCGTCGAGGGCTAATCGGATTGGAAACCCTGACGACGCTGAGGCATATTGTGCAGGGTAATGGCATGGTCTAATTAACTACTTCCTGGTTCTATCCCTGGGATTAGGGATCAAATAACCTGTGCAACGTTTTACTTGGCTGACTGGGCGGCATCCCCGTCAACAAACTGCCGACTTAAGACGGTAAGCAGTTCAGCCCCAGTTTTTGCGCCATCTAACAGGAAAATTTGGTTGCGTCCAGTTTGCAAAATCGCTGCCAGTTCAGTCCGAATCTGGGTATGGGGCGATCGAATCGCGGTGGCAATTTCATCAGCCAGGCGACCTGTTCCGAGCAGGACAAACGTTGGGCGGTTTTCGGTAAGGCTGGCCTGGACATCGAGCAGGGACACAGAACCTCCGTTGATCAGCAGGGTAATCGACGGTTGATTGTTTGCCAGCAGGGTCGCCGTTTGGGCGATCCAGGGAGATTCGCTACCCCAGTCGGAGCCAGGAGTGAGGATGAAGTGGGTGTGGTGAGGTTCGAGGGGATAGGTGCCTGGTAAAGGGGGCGTTCGAGGGAGATGGATTTTGCTGGCAGGGGCAATTCCCACCAATGGAAAAGTAGCGCGATGGCGCGATCGCCCTCGTCCCATCAGACGCATCACTCCAGAGTCTGTACCACCATCAATGACCGTCAGTTGTAGCGTTTCAGCCAGGGGCACCAGGCAATGCTTGAAGAATTGCTGCAAGCGACGGGCCGCTCGTCGGTCTAAATGATTTGCCCCTCCGGTCAGTACCAGGGTCGGACGCGATCGAGCTAAACCCAGTTCATCGAGTGCCGCGGCCAGTTGGTGCTCAACATAAATAACCTGGGCGGTTTGTCGTCGGGGGAACGTGACGCGAAAACTGCGAAGCCGATGGGAAAGAACCTGCATAATACTGAATATTTGATTTTGCAGAGATACCGGGCAGGGGGGTGCTAAAATCTTATCCTGCTTTTGCCCGTGCTGGGTTCAGTATTCTGAGAATATTAAGGTTGAATATAAGGTTCTTCTGGGAATCTGTAACTTGCTCCACCCTCTTTAACTATGATTACTGTAGCACTGCCAAAAGGCGGACTCTTAAAAGACAGCATTCAGCTATTGCAGTCTGTTGGACTAGACTTCAGCGCATTTCTGGATCCGGCTAATCGTCAGCTAGAGATTTGGGATGCTAGCCGAACGGCAAAGGGATTGTTAGTGCGGAATTACGACGTGCCGGTGTATGTGGAATATGGTCAGGCGCAGTTGGGAGTGGTGGGTTATGACATTTTGCGAGAAAAACAACCCCAGGTGGCCCATTTAGCCGATCTCCAGTTTGGCCATTGTCGTATGTCAGTTGCGGTGCGGGCCTCCAGTCCCTACCGATCGGCCCTGGAACTGCCCCCCCACTGCCGGGTTGCCTCCAAGTTTGTCAACTGTGCCAGCGAGTTTTTCAACCATCTGGACTTACCCGTTGACATTGTGCCGCTGTATGGCTCGGTGGAATTGGGGCCGATTACCGGGATGTCTGAGGCGATCGTGGATTTGGTGGCAACTGGACGCACGTTGAAGGACAATCACCTGATTGAGCTAGATCAACTGTTTGAAAGCACCGCCAGACTGATTGCCCATCCCTTAAGCTATCGACTGAATTCAGACGGTCTACGCGATCGGATTGAGCAAATTAGGGCGGTGCAATAAAATGGCATCCCAATCTTTGACAAACCTGCTGTAAGGGAGCACTGCTGTGCACCCCTACCGGGTTCGTTCATTACGCTAAATCTTGAAAGAGATAAACCACTGCCCCGGTGCGTGGATCGTTTTGAATATCGGCCCGGCCTTGTCTGACCATATCCATCAGCATTGCCTCGACTTCATCAAAATCTGCTTCCGTATCCAGAACGGCCTGCGTTAGCGAGATTTTGCCGCCGCGTGCTTCAACGGCTCGTAATAGCTGAAGCTTCAGTTGGGCTTCGATGGATTTTGGCTTTGCGGCTTCCAGGGGTTGAGTCACCGCGATGGGAACCGGATCGTAGAGTAGGCGATATTTTGCCCGTTGTAGGGCATTGTGGTCTTCCACCATGTTGGGAATCAAGAACAGGTCGATAAACTGACCAAGGCCGAAGACTCCCCCGGTAAACAACCAGATCATCCCTGTGACAATCTTGCCGTTGTAAAAACGGTGCAATCCGCCCACACCAAGGAGAATTGCTAACCAAAGCAAGTAAGATGTTCCCTTGCTGTTCATTGCTCTACCTCAGTCAAATGTTGTGTGTCGCCAACTGAACTCGTTCGATCGCAGCCCATTGATTCGATTCGTCCTGATCCAGGTTATTGGAGGTTCTAACATTCCAGTCCTGACGGAATCCTGGATCGGGTTTTAACTACATGAAGACGCGCCGGTGTTTTAAAAAGTTCGCGATCGGATATCCGAACTGAAATTTTAGTGATTTGCCGTATTGATTTGCGTACAAACGTATGGGTAATGAAAGAAGTGCAGATGAATGCCTAGACACGAGTTTAACTAAAATCAACCCTGAGTGGCAGCCGAGCCAGTCCAGTGAATCCTCTTAATCGCTCAGAGAGATTGATTGACTCCCACCCCCATTCTTCACGATCTTTGCAGCATGTCAGGAGGGTGAGGGGGTTAAACCCCTATCCTGGTTGAATCGGCCTG
The DNA here is from genome assembly GCF_048077055.1 of Egbenema bharatensis FJBBOT/2019. Lineage (NCBI taxonomy): Bacteria > Bacillati > Cyanobacteriota > Cyanophyceae > Oculatellales > Oculatellaceae > Egbenema > Egbenema bharatensis. Next base: position 4,185,540 of record NZ_CP182236.1, read on the forward strand.
TGCTAGCCTCTGGGCTATGGTTGAGGCATTTAGTCGAAGTCAAGCAGGGTGTCGGGCTTTACTGATTATCCTGTGGTTGACGCTCATGATTTTGGCAGTGAAGGGATGGGCGGGTTGGGCAACTCGATCGCTCAGTCTGCTGGCGGATTCACTTCACGTATTAGTTGATAGTTTCAGTACTTTACTCAGCTTGCATACAGTTGCTTGCTTAAGACACACATCCGGGCGGGAAGTGTGGGGGCATCGTAAGCGGGAAACGGCGGCAGTGTTGATGCTGGTTGCCATTCTCGGCTTTTTAGGGTTCAGCTTAATGAGTGTGTCAGTCTACCAGTTTCAGGCGTTGATTCAGGATGCTTCCCTTTTGCCAGCAATTCAAGTTGATTTACCCTTAATTTTGCTACTCACGATCGTCATTTCAATTCATATTTGTCTGGTGCTGTTCGAGCGGTATGAAGCCAACATTTTGGATATGGCAGTGCTTCGCCTCAACGCCAACCACGTTCTGACGGACATCTGGCTGACGATCGCCATGTTGCTGGGGCTAATTGGGGTGTGGCTGGGCTATGTCTGGCTGGATTCCCTGATGGCGATCGTTTTACTGTTCATGCTGATTCCCAGTCTGTGGCGCGTTCTCAATCAACAACTCCCTTCGATGATGCACCATATGGCGATTGCGCCTGAAGTCCTGGCCCAACTGGCCCTTCAGGTGGAGGGCGTGGTGGCGTGTCAGGATGTGCGATCGAGGGGGTTGCTGGGTCGTCCTCTGGTGATCCAAATGCACCTGAGTTTGCATCCTGAATTTGCAGTCGCAGCGCATTTAGTCACTGAACGGCTAGAGAAGCTGCTCCGCGAACGCTATGGCTCTGTCCAAACCCGGTTTTATGTGCGGAAGGTGGAGGGAAAAGCAGGAAAGTAAGCCAGGTAAGGGGTATGCGACAGAGTAACGTACCCCGTAGGGGCGCACTGCTGTGCGCCCTCATATTAGTGCACCCTCACATTACAGACCCCTAAAGTCGATCGCCCCATTCAGATCAAAGACACAGTTCCCCAGTCCATTCCTCAGAGCCTCGTCCAGCGTGGCACTTATGCTGCTGCGTCACCTGCACCACTTCCCAAAGGGGTTGTTCCACACCCGATCCTTCAACTTTTCTAAACTCATAGCGGGTTCGCGTGGACTGAACCGAATCATCCAACAATCCTCGCTGTACCCAGACGACTACCGCCTGATCGATAGTGGGATAGCTGACGCGAATTTGCTCTGAGCCGATCGGTTCGCCAGGCTGACGCAGTTCCAGGATCATTTCCAATGGATCTGTTCCAGGATCGGGAAGGGCAGCATTTTCCAGCACGCGATATTCAGTAGCGGTCGTGGTGTTCGTCCCGTCTGCATCGGATTCTTCTACTTCCTCGATCGCCACTGAATCGTCAACTGAGCCTGGAGCGGTCGAACGTTCTGATTCACCCTGACTGCACCCGGCTGAAATAACGAGTGTGGCGGCGATTAAACTACTAACAACAAAACGAAATCCCTTCATAAATTTTGTTACCGCTAGAGCGATACTCCTGCACTGTTGATTCTATAAAGATGAGAGCTATTGACAGATAAACGGAGCGATTGGTTCCCGTTCAAATCTGCACTACTCTTTAAATCATGTTTAAGGGTATTTGTCATCGGTAGGGGCAAACGACAGAAATACCAAAAAGGACTGAGAATCATCCCAGTCCCAGATTTCGATCGGTGATTAAGTTCTATGGGCTATGCCTGGGTGCGAGCAGGTAAGATGCTCACTCCACAAGGGTTCCAATCAGTCCTCGCCGACTAGCTTCACCTTCTTCGCCAGTCCTAAGAACTGTAAAAGCTGAATCGTCATCCAGGTCATATCAATTTCCCACCATTTCATGCCGTGGCGGGCGGAGTACTGATAAGCATGATGATTGTTGTGCCAGCCTTCGCCATAGGTGAGAAGTGCTGCCCACCAGCAGTTTGTGGAGCGATCGCCAGAATCTTCGTAGGTGCGGTAGCCGAATTTGTGAGTCGCACTATTCACCAACCAGGTGCAGTGGTACACCACCACCAGGCGCAGAAACACACCCCAAAACACAAACGGCCAGCCGCCAATGAAGTAGAGGAGTACTGCAAAGGCAACCTGAATCGGAAAGAAGTAATTGTCTAAAAATTGGTAGAACGGGTCATCGCCAATATCTTTTGTAAATCGCTCTACTTCCTTTTCTGCCGGAACTTCGTACAGCATCCAGCCCATATGGCTCCACCAGAAGCCTTTATTGGAGTCGTGGTGATCCACATTCTGATCAGAGTACAGGTGATGATGGCGATGGAGGCCGACCCACCAAATCACTCCGCCCTCCATGGCCAGCGATCCGCAGAAAGCCAGGAAATACTCCAGCCATTTGGGAGTTTGAAAACTGCGGTGGGTGAGCAGCCGATGCCAGCCTAGCGTAATCCCCAGTCCACCTGTTACCCAATGCAAAAATACCAATAAGCCCACGGCTGACCAGCTAAAGTTGCCAGGGAGGAAAGCAAACAGCGCGCCGACATGGAGGAATACCATGATTGCGATCACTGCCCAATCGTAGGAGAGTTTTTCTGAGGTTGCGATAGTCATGCAGTCGTCTCTTTTGTGAACAGTTGTGAACAGTTGCAAACAGTTTACAATGAACAGATTTTACAAAAGTGGTTTGTAATGTTCAGAAGCCTGGTTCCAGGACAAAACCTTGACTGAGCACGAGAATTCGGAGCCGTTGGAATTCAGAATGCTAGCGAGGGTATTCCGAGAGGAACTAAGCTTTAGCTTTATCCTCCAACAGCCGCACTTTTCGCGCCAGACCCAAAATTTGCAGCAGCCGAATGGTCATCCAGGTCATGTCAATTTCCCACCATTTCATCCCGTGACGCGCCGAGTACTGGTAGGCATGATGATTATTGTGCCAGCCTTCACCGTAGCTAATTAGGGCAACCCACCAGCAATTCGTAGATAAGTCGTCAGAATCGTAGGTGCGATAGCCGAAGGTGTGGGTCGCGCTGTTCACGAACCAGGTGGTGTGATAGACCAGCACTAGGCGCAGAAAGACAGCCCAAACCACATAGGACCAACCCGCCACTAGATAAATTAAAATGGCGAAAGCGACCTGAATTAAGAAAAAGTTCTTATCTAAAAACTGATAGAATCGATCGCCGGCAATGTCTTTTGTGAATCGTGGAATTTCCTTGTCAGCAGGGACTTTGTGGAACATCCAGCCCATATGGCTCCACCAGAACCCTTTATTGGCATCATGGTGATCGGCATCTTGATCAGAGTAAAGATGGTGATGGCGGTGTAACCCAACCCACCAGATCGGGCCACCTTGCATGGCCAATGTGCCGCAGAATACAAAAAAATACTCCAACCACTTTGGAGTTTGGAAACTGCGGTGGGTTAATAGCCGATGCCATCCGAGGGTAATTCCGAGTCCAGCCGTTAGCCAGTGCAGGAAAATCGTCAAGGCTACAGCACCCCAGCTAAAGTTGCTGGGTAGAAGGGCAAGTAATGCAGCAGCATGAAGCGCTGGCATAAAAAAAGCATTTGCCCACTCTATGGGAGGTTTTTTAGTTGTTGCAATCGTCATTCGGTCATCTCAATGGAAACAAGCAGCCCGATCTGCGAGACAATGAGGTTCCGCATATAGGAAGTACGGATTAGTAATGAGCAGCTCTCAGCAGCTTCAGCAGGCAGAACAAGCACTATTTCAGATTTTTTCTGGTATTGACTCGCAGGTCAAGAAAAATTTAGCACGAGTTCTTTCTGCCTTTCATCACCACCAGGTAGGAGTCCACCACTTCGCAAGTGTCACAGGCTACGGACATGATGATCTGGGTCGTCAAACCCTCGATCGGGTGTTTGCCGAAATTATGCAAGCAGAAGCGGCGATCGTCCGAGTGCAATTTGTCTCTGGAACCCATGCAATTGCTTGTGCGTTGTACGGCGTACTTCGTCCGGGAGACGAAATGCTGGCAGTGGCGGGAGCACCCTACGACACATTAGAGGAAGTTGTTGGACTACGAGGCCAAAATCAAGGTTCCCTTAAGGATTTCGGGATTCGGTATCGACAGATTGAGTTAACAAAAGCGGGCGAGATCGATTGGCAAACCTTGACCCATGCCATTCACCCTGAAACGCGATTAGTCCATATCCAACGGTCGTGCGGTTATTCCTGGCGACCCAGCCTCTCCATTGTAGACATTGAAAAAATTGTTTACATTGTCAAGCAGCAAAATCCTGATGCTATTTGCTTTGTGGATAATTGCTATGGGGAATTCGTGGAAGATCGGGAACCGACGGCGGTTGGTGCGGATTTAATCGCGGGTTCGCTCATCAAAAATCCAGGAGGGACGATCGCACCTGCAGGGGGATATGTGGCGGGACGGGCAGATTTGGTGGAACAGGTGTCCTATCGACTAACGGCTCCAGGGATTGGCAGTGAAGGAGGCGCAACGTTTGATCAAAATCGGCTGCTGTTTCAGGGATTATTTCTGGCTCCGCAGATGGTAGGCGAAGCAATGAAGGGAAATCACCTGACGGCCTATGTGTTTGATGCGTTGGGCTATCCGGTGAATCCAATGCCCCTGGCCCCCCGTCGAGATGTGATTCAGGCGATCAAGCTGGGGTCGGCGGAAAAGGTAATTGCTTTTTGCCGGGCGATTCAAAAATATTCTCCCATCAGCTCTTATCTAACTCCTGTTCCCGCCCAAATGCCGGGATATGAAAGCGATCTGGTGATGGCAGGGGGCACGTTCATTGATGGCAGCACCTCAGAATTTTCGGCGGATGGGCCGCTACGGGAACCCTATGTGGTGTTCTGTCAGGGAGGAACCCACTGGACCCATGTGGCGATCGCTCTGGAAGCGGCGATCGAGGCGGTAGGGAGTGAGGAGTGAGGAGTGAGGAGGGGAAAGTAGGGGCGCATTGCAATGCGCCCATATAGGGAGCCAGGAGTGAGGAGGAGAAAGTAGGGGTGGATTGCGACGCACCTACCATGCAGGGAGTCAGGAGTCAGGAGTCAGGAGTCAGGAAGGAGATAATAAATGGGCTGATGAGTCAAATAGTTAGATGAGATAATACGTTTAAGAAACAAGGTAAGTTCTGTGACACTCCCACAACTTCGCTACGGCAAAGAAGAATTTGCTCGACGTGGTAATGAGATTTACGAAAACCAAATCCGCCCTCACGTGGAGGAAGGCAGTTGTGGCAAGATTGTTGCGATCGATATTGAGACAGGAGCCTTTGAGCTTGCAAACGATACGATTACTGCTTCAGATCGATTGCTTGAACGGTTCCCAGACGCTCAAATCTGGTGCGTTCGGGTTGGGCACAAAGGGGTTCATCGTTTTGGCGTAGGTCGTCTGCTGTAGCTTTATGATGCAGGGAATTGTTGATCAGAACTGCGAGGCGACAGTACGACTGGTTATAGGTAACACAGACTCTCGGAGGCAAATGATTGATGCTGTAATTGATACAGGCTTCACAGGCTTCACAGGCTTTCTGACTTTGCCTTTGTCGGTGCTGACAAACCTTAATCTACAGGCGTATAGGCGTGAAGCAGGCACACTAGGGGATGGAAGCACCTGTATTCTTGATGTGTATCGTGGTTCGGTCATCTGGGACGGAGAGTTCCGGCGTATTGACATCAACGCATCGGAGACATCTCCCTTAGTTGGAATGAGTTTGCTCTATGGCTATCGAGTCCAGTTTGATGCGATCGAAGGTGGCACAGTGATAATCCAGTTATTGACCAGCTTGAATTGAACGGTGAGAACTCTATGCTTCAGGTTCGATCGACTTTTCCCAATACAGGCGGGTAAATTCGACTGCGGCTTCAGGGTTAATCTTGTGCAAAGCATCCCGAACGGCAAGAATCGAGTCTCCAGCCGGATCAACCACTTCATAGATCCAGCGATGAATATTTGAACGGGAAACTTGCATGGTTGTTGCTAGTAGGACTCGGCAGCAATACGCCCACCTTTCGTAGTGCAGGCTTCCAGCCTGCGCGGGCAAGATGCCCGATCTACGGTTGCTCAATTCACGCTCGCTTCTACTAGCTTGTACTGCGTAATGCTGTAGGTTTCGATGACTTGCTTTAGGGCTACACCCGCTTTTCCCATATTGAACTAACAAAATTCACTGTCGGTAGAATGTGCTGAAATGATTCAGAATAACCAGAACAAACAGCCATACGCCACAATAAAAGCACAACACGAAAGCACAATTTCTCGCGCTGGAGCGGCAGATTTGGCGAAAGGATTTACCCAACTGGCGGTGGAATTAATTGCGATCGATCAATGGGCTGTACCAGAACAGATGATCTTATTGGGTGCTGTGACAACGGGAGATATCTGGCAATTTAGTACGCTTGATCGCATGGCAAAAATGATGACTTAAGGGACAAAACTCTACGGGTTCCCGATGAGCTGGAGGCGATCGTGCAAATTTTAGTGGCGGCTCTGGAAGGGTAGCAATTTTGTTACTGTCCGTATCAATGTTTTGCGTTTTGAAAAATCCGTCAGGGAGAGCAAGCTAGAATTGGGCAGTCTAGGGATAGATGTTGCTGTGAAGGGTCGCATTGGGCGACTGAGACAAGTTTTGTATGAAAGCTGTTGAATTAAAATTTTTGCTGAAATTGCTGGGCGAATCTGGCTATCGGGCCCCGATTTCAAAACTCAATCCGAATAAACAAACCCGTGCGGCTGAACGAGATAATCTTTGCCGGGAGTTAACAAAACGAGGCATTGTTGATCATGTCCGTGAGGTGAAGCAGTTCAAAATTGAGGCGGCCGGGAAGGCGTTACTGAAGCAAGATGTGTCCCAACTGCCGCTGACGGAATCGCAGTGGATGGCCCTCAAGGCGTGTGAAACAAAAACGGCTAGACCGGGAGATTTGAGCAAGATTTTGGCGAGCGATCGCCAGTCTGTGATTCAGGATGTGGAAACCAAAGGGCTGATCAAGGCGGAAAAAGTTCAAATTGGAGAAGTCTGGTTAACGGATCTAGGGCAGGAATACCTGGCGCGAGAATACGAACCGACGGGTACACCCACCATTAGCTTGAGCTTGTTGGGCAATTATCTTCAGTTCATGCGGAAGCGGTTGCAGGGTGGGGGAGAATATCGACCATCTGAGCAACTCTCTCCCCAAAAGAAAACGATGCAGCTTTTAGATGATGAAGCGGTTCTGCAAAAAGTACGGGAACTGGATCAGGAACTCAATACGGATAATTACTTGCCGATTTTTTACCTGCGTCAGGCTTTACAACCTCCTTTCTCCAGAGATGAACTGGATCAGGTTTTGTATCGGTTACAGTCAGCCGATCGCATTGAACTGAGTACGCTGCAAGAGGGCCGTCAATATACGGCTGAACAAATCGATGCGGGGATTCCTCAGCCCCTTGGTGGTGCCCTATTTTTCATTGAAGTGATAGATTGAGCAATTGCTGATCAATCGTAATTATTGTAAGTTTGATTCGTTGAATATGGCTTCCCTGGAACACGTTCTTTGTCAGGAGATCAATCCGTTTGATCCCACTACCCACAAGATTTTCAACTTTTGGGATGAACCTTACAAACAAATCCCGATCGTTGAAACGATTCACCAGACTGTAATAGAAAAGTTTGAGGAAATCCTTGATCAAATTGCTCAGGATCATGTGACTCGTAGTGTGATTCTGGCGGGCGATAGCGGTTCTGGGAAAAGTATTACTCTAGGGCGGTTAAGGGATCGGTTTAATGCCAAAGCTTTTTTTGTTTATGTTAGCCATTGGGAAGAGAATTCCTATGTTTGGCGACATACGCTGCGCTGTACCGTAGATAGCTTGCTCCAGATTCCGCCGGATTGCTCAGAGTCACAATTATTGCTCTGGTTAAAAAACTTACCGATTTTCAAGGAAAAAGGCATCGGGAAATGGATTCTGGGTGAGCGACGATCGTTCATTGCGGATATGAGAGCTTCTTTCCCAGTTGGAATACATAATCCGAACAAGTTTTTCGGCGTATTATACGATCTGACTAATCCTGAGCTATATCCGATCGCTGCTAGTTGGCTCAGAGGGGATGATTTAGACGAAGAAGATCTGGCAAAAATTAAAATTCAAAGATCAATCGATGGTGAAACAGGTGCCAGGGAAATCATCGTTAATTTTGGTAAGATTTCGCGTTCTATCTATCCGATCGTATTGTGTTTTGATAATTTGGATAATGTGCCGCAGTTGCCCGATGGTTCTTTAGACTTACAGCCATTATTTAATATAAACACAACGATCCATAGCAACGGATTGAAGAATTTTTTAGTGATCATTAGCCTGGTGACAAATAATTGGAAAAAGGCATTTGATCATATCCAACAGGCAGATAAGGCAAGTTTGTATAAACAACTCGTCTTGCGATCGATCAACCTGGAACAGGCAGAATCCCTTTGGGCAGCCCGGCTGGCTCCTCTCCACGAAAAGGCAAATCCCACTCCTGATTCACCCATTGCCCCCCTAACCCGCAAGCTATTGGAAGATACCTTTCCAGCAGGCAGAGCCAATCCGCGATCGGTTTTGATGGTTGGATATCGTGAAATTGAGCGAGTGCGGCTGTTAAAGTTGCCACCAATCGCAACTCAACCACCTGAACCTGAATCAACTACTCAGGAAGTAGCGAAAGACGAGCCAACTTTAAAGAAAGTTGCTAAACCAGAAAAAACAGTTGCTCCACTGGAAACTAATCAAGCCGATCGCCTGATTGCAGCCTTCAAGCTACTTTGGCAGCAGGAGTTCAAGCAAACGCAGCAAAATATATCGCGCTTGCGCCAGTTTTCTTCTCTGGAACTCGGTTCGTTTCTACGCAATGCTTTAACCGGGCTTGGGATTTCAGTTAAACCGAGGCTTTTGCCCAGTTCAACCTATCGAGATTTGTCCTTTTCCTTTGTTGATCCCGATCATCAGCAGGCGATCGGCGTGATCTGGACAGAAGAACCTAACCTGACCAGCTTTTTCAATGTGATGCGATCGGCTCTCAGGGTTGAAGAAAACCAAACGTGTGAAGTCCTCTATCTCATTCGAGCGGGAAATATCGGCAATACCAGAAATCGAGGACACCAGCTCTGCAAGCAAATTTTCTACCGGGCCCCAAATCGTCATTTGAAACCCGATATCATCTCTCTTTGCTACCTAGTGACCTACGATCGCCTGGCTCGTTCTGCCAAAACCAGTGATCTGCTGCTGTTAGATCAAGAGATTAAGCTAGACCAACTGCGATCGATGGTGCGAGAAACAGGAGTTTTGCGAGATTGCGCTTTGCTGCAAGAATTAGGAATTTTCCAAAAAATAGATCCAGATCCAGATCCAAATCTAGATCCAGATCCTGTTGCGAGTGAACTCAAGCAGTTCATTCTGGATTTTATGATTCATCACCAACTTGCTTCCCAGGGCACGATCGTCAATCATGCTCGCAATCAGTTTATGGGGATTACAGAAGAGCAAGTTCTAAAACTAATTCAGCAACTCTGTCAGGAAAATCGATTTAACGTTGTTGATCCAAGTCAACCTGTTTTGGATCAAATTGTATGCCGAATTCCATCCCATGCTGCAACAAAATGATTGATGAGTTTTGTTTTCAGGACTTGAAGACTGTCCTAACTATTATCAATCAGGAAAGAGCATCATTTCTAACTATAAATTGACAATTGCGACACTTGACGAGTAATTCCAGGAGGGCATCCCAGTTTTGCAGCCCTCACCTGCTAGGGTAGCAAAAATTACGGTTTTAAAGTTCTAAGGCAATCCCGCTACCGTGTCTGGCAAATCGATTTAAGATATTGATCTCATCCTGATCAACGATCGGGATTGATTGTGGCTCAGATGCTTGCTGTATTCCATCTAATGCTGCAATGCAGTGTTTTGATTTGCTGAATGACTTACCTATCCCATCCCGCCGATATTCGATCGCTGATTACGCAACTCACAACCTATTCAATTCTCTGGCTAGACACTGAAGTTGCCGACTGGCAGACCCCAAACCCCCGAATTTCTTTGATCCAGGTGTTATCCGATCCCACCGATCGCACGGGAGATTTGACCTATCTTCTGGATGTGTTGGATCAGCCCGATGTGGTGCAATTTTTTGTTGAACAAATCATGGTGAATGGGGCGATCGAAAAAGTATTTCATAATGCCGCGTACGATCTGAAATATTTGGGAGGGAACCAGGCTCAGAATGTCACTTGTACGCTGAAAATAGCGCGACGGATTTCTAAGAAAAAGCTGGGAACTACGAATCGTAAATTAAAAACTTTAGCCAGTGAACTATGCCAATTTACGGCAGTTGATGCTTCTGAACAGCAAAGCGACTGGGGGAAACGTCCACTCAGTCCAAAGCAACTGTTATATGCCAGGATGGATACAGTCTACCTGGCGCATGTTCATCACTACCTACTTAAGCTGAAGCAGCCTCCTGCATCTATGCCAACCCCTTCGCCAACGCCCTCCCCAGCGCGATCGTTTAGTGTGACCCAGGTACGGGTTGCCTTCGAGTGTCCGCGTTTGTTCTACCTGGCGCATCACTTTGGCGGTATGACCCTGTTTTTTCCCAATGGGAAGACCCTGGGCATTGGCAGTGCATTTCATGATTTGTCGCATCAGTTTATCAAAGTTGCCCTGAATGATTTCCGCTTCAGCCAACTGTTTCAACGACCAGCCGAACAGCTTGACTCAGCCGATATTGCCACGCAACTGCAAACCCTGTTCTACGATTCGGTTTTCTTTCCTCATCTTCAACAAACTGCCCAAACCGATCCCAGCAAAGCACCTGCTCTGCTGCAACTTTGGGAGGGACTCAAGAGTTTAATTCAACGCTGGGCCCTGCTACTGGTGGGAAATCGTCGCTATTGCAGTCCCGATCAGCTCTTGAGCAAAACCTTTCTGGCTCAGGAGTTGAATGTTCAGCATCAATTTCCTTTACCCAACGGTACCTCCCAATGGGTTAAGGGCAGATTTGATAGTTTAATCTATGACTTCGAGCATCATCGCCTCTGTGTGGTGGAATATAAGACCTATCAATCTCCGGATCAATCTGCCCAACTGGCTCAGGTCGCCCTCTACAGCTATATGCTGCGCGAAAGAATTGGTGTGCCCATTAACTCAGCCGTGTATGCTGTTTTACCCGATTGGCAAGAGTCTTTGTTTAGTTGGGACGATCTGGAAAAAACGGTGCATCAGCTAATTCCCCACAAGCTTCAGCAGATGCAGTCCTGGGTGAATTGGCAGCAGGGAGAGCCGAACCCACCCCCGCAAACGGCGCAACTGCATCTCTGCGAAATTTGTCCCCAGCGTACCAGGTGTCAGACTTTCTTTAACTCTGCCAGTAACCCTGCCAGTCAGGACGCGGATTCTGCCATCTCCCCTCTTTCAGAACGCGATAGTTCCCCTCAATCGATCGCCCCAACTCCATCAAGCGAGATTCCCGTCCAGCCCACTCCACCTTCGCCCATTGCTGCTTCCCCTCTGGGCAAGCCGATCGCCCCGGTTCATCAACAGCCAATTTCCCCGCAATCCCCTGCAAATCCTGCGCCTAAAACGCTTTCTCCCAATCCTGTGGCTGTTCCTGATGCCCAGTCGATCGGCTCTAATCTAATTGACATTTTGGATTCGTTTGGGATTGGCGCGACCTATCAGGGCAGTATTCTGGCTCCTGCCTTTATTCGGGTGAAGCTGAAGCCGAATCTGGGGGTGAAGGTCAATAGTCTGCTGAAGTTGTCCGATGATTTGCGAGTCCAGCTTGGCTTAACCTATCCGCCCCTGATTGCACCGCAGGCAGGCTATGTCAGCGTGGATTTACCCCGCACCGATCGCCAAACGGCTTTGTTTGACCAATACCTGTCTCCCCAATTGACTGCTCCCGCAGAGCCAGTGCGAATTGCGATCGGCATTAATTTAGAAGGGCAGTTGGTGGAAGCAGATTTATCTGACCCCAATACCTGCCATTTTTTGGTGGGGGGAACGACCGGGAGCGGGAAGAGTGAATTTTTGCGATCGCTGCTGCTCAGTCTGCTAGTGCGCCATTCGCCAGAGCAACTTCAGATTGTGTTGGTTGACCCTAAGCGCGTCACCTTTCCGGAATTTGAGCAAATTCCCTGGTTGCATCGGCCAATCGTCAAAGATAGTGAAGGGGCGATCGAGTTAATGGATGCGTTGGTGGCGGAAATGGATAGTCGCTATCAGCAATTCGAGCAAACCGGATGTGCTGATCTGTCTGGCTACAACCAGCGTCAAGGCAAGCCACTGCCCCGGATTGTCTGCATTTTTGATGAGTATGCAGACTTTATGGCGGAAAAGGAAACTCGGAATGCCCTGGAGTCCAGCATTAAACGGTTAGGCGCAATGGCGAGAGCGGCCGGAATTCATCTGATCATTGCCACACAGCGTCCTGAAGCCAGGGTTGTGACTCCCCTGATTCGATCGAATTTACCAGGGCGGGTGGCCCTGCGTACGGCGAGCGAAGCGGATTCTGCGATTATTTTGGGTGGCAAACAAACTGAAGCCGCTTATCTACTGGGTAAAGGAGATTTGTTGTATTACGCTGGGGCAACTCGATCGCGTTTACAAAGCTTATTTGCCCCTGAAATTAATTTGCTTCAATAAAGAAAAATCACTGCAAAGAAAACCGATCTTGAGCAGCAACTTTAAGGGATGTTTGCCAAAATGTGTATTTCTTAATATTTTGATTTTTGCAGCTATTTTGTATTAGGCTAACCACTGATGGAAACGACCGAATTGCTGACCCCTTGTTCACTTTCAAGGGGGAACACCGCTGTGTTGAGTCAATTTCAACTTGAGACTATGTGACGCAATTGAGTGTGTAAACCCAGACAATTTCTGTACTGCCTATGAAACTTTTCTAGTTTATTGTTGTCTGAGTTAGAGTTACGATCGCTTCCCATTGCCTGTGATCCAACCATGAGTCAACGTTGAGCAAATCTTGAGCAAATCTTGAGCAAACATTTATGTAAAAGATGGCAATGGATGGTTATAAATGGGTTGTGATCTGGGCAAGATAGTCCATAACCTCCAGCTTTTAGACATGCATTGAGTTTCGCCTGTAATCTACTCATCTTTTCTACTCGTCTACTCTCACAGAACTTAGAGCATCAATATGCGAAAACGGTTTCTTAACATGGCCGGCTTGTCTCTGGTCATCGGTTTGGCTGCTTTTATTCCAAGCCAGGTTCGTTCCGGGCAAGTTGGGAATCTCGCCCATCTCCAGCCTGCTCTGGTAAATATTGTGGAGGTGGAAACGCCTGATGTTTCGCCTTCAGAATCCGTTACGGCAAGTGATATTTCCACCAACCCGTCTGTCTATCCCGATGCTCCTTCCGGCGTTGAAGTGGTTCATTCTACGCTTGCTGCTAACCCCCCAGCGGCTCAGTCCCAATTCGCTGAAGTTCACCTGGAAATCAGCTTGAGCAACCGGGAGGTCAGGTTGTTTCAGGGGGATACCCGGATCAAGAGCTATCCGATCGGAATTGGGCGGGCCGGTTGGGAAACGCCGGTTGGATCGTTTCAGGTTAGACAGATGCGAGAAAATCCGACCTGGATCAGTCCATTTACCGGGGAACGGATTCCCGGTGGCGATCCACGCAATCCGATGGGAAGACATTGGATTGGTTTTTGGACGGACGGACATCTGTGGGTGGGATTTCATGGTACGCCGAACGCTGCAACGGTTGGCAATGCTGCATCCCACGGCTGTATTCACATGCATGCTCAGGATTTAGAAGAGTTGTACTCTCAAGTGCAGCTTGGTACGCTTGTCACTGTGACACAGTAATTCCGTTCTTGAATCCCGTTCTTGAATCCCGTTCTTGCTCTGTTACGCGAATGTACGGGGAAAGCATTTTTGTTCGGGACATTTTAATAGTTAGTGGTAGTTTGCAGCCCTGATCATGCTCAATGATCAGGGCTGTTCTGATTCAAGCTCTAACAGAAGTAGGATGCTGCGATGATTAAATCTGCTCAATTTGGTCGTTTTGAGGAAACAACTCACTTTAATATTGCACCCCTTTAAAGACTCGATCGACCGATGGGATGAGGACACAAAAAAGCCAGCTAAAGCTGAAAATCCTTGCTGTGTATGGATTCTAGAAGGATTGTATGGTCGTATTTTTAAATATTAAGTAATACTAAACTATAGGTAGAGAGGTTTATCAGCTAAAGTCTCTAAACTTTCAAGTAAAGGTACTGAGTTGTCTAACCCTCAATCAGCAATTGAATCAAATCTATTTCTCGTTTGCTTGAGTTCTGATTGCTCTTGAGTATGCTTACTGCTGGAGTAGATGACAGTCCATCTGTTCTAGTTTGTATTCATCAAAGTGAACGTTATCTAAATCTGATTCATTTCTGCATTGTGTGTTGGTTTTTACCAAAGTTTGGATTTCTCGTAGCAGTTATCCAGTTTTTAATCTAATCAAGGAGGTTTCTATGAACTCTCGAAATCGATTTTTCTTAGGTCTGACGGGTACCTTCGGAGCGATCGCAGCTGGCGTTGTTCTGGGTGTTCCTGGCGTGGTAGCTCAAGTGGGTGAACCCGATAACAACCAGCCGGGTACGGTTCAACAGCAGGATGAAACTCCGACGGGTCAGGATAGTGTGCAGCAGCAACAGCAGGAGGATGGACTGACTCAGCAGCAAGATAATGATAATGATCAGTTCGCTGAGGAAGATGATGGTGTGCGCGCCCTCTGGTAATTTCTAAACGGCTGCAATCTGTCTGAAGCTCTCCCTGGTTCGACTTTTGATGAGTCGAATCAGGGAGTCTTTTGGCGTATGGATGGGTAGACCTTATTCACCCTTAGGAACGCGGATTAAATAAAATCGAAAATTTAATCTCCAGAAGGGGCGCATAGCAGTGCGCCCGTACAGAAAAAATCGGAGTTATTTAATTGAGTTGTTGGAAGAATCTCGGTAGATCACAAACTTTGATTAGATCCCCCTAAATCCCCCTTAAAAAGGGGGACTTCAACCCTCTTCAGCTCGGTTCCTCCCTTTTTCAAGGGGGCCAGGGGGATCTAATCAAGGTTTGTGATCTACTGAATCTATTTGAAGACCCTCTCAGTCACTACTGCACCACTCTTACAGGGGTGCCCAGCTCAATTTGGGTATACAATTCCTCGACATCAGCATTATGCATCCGAATACAGCCATGAGAGGCAGCCGTTCCAACCGAACTGGGATCAGATGTGCCGTGAAACCCAACCCAGAGACGACCATCAGTCCAAAATCCAATCCAGCGGGTTCCGAGGGGATTTCGGGCATCGCCACTGGGAATCCGTTCATCGGTGAAGGGATGAATCCATACGGGATCTTCTCGCATTTGCTGAACTTCAAAGGTTCCTAAAGGAGTTTCCCAGCCTGCCCGTCCAATCCCGATCGGATAGCTCTTAACAGCGGTATTTCCCCGATAAAGAGTTACTTCACGGCGGCCGAGACTAATTTCTAAACTGGTTTCCTGAGCATTTAATTCTGATGCAGTGGTAGAAGAAGGGCTGGAATGGCTGCTCGCAACGGTAGGGCGATCGAGGCGGCTGGTCAGGGGATGATCAAGGGTCGGACTCTCCTGGGTTTGGAGAGATGGGCCAGGACTGGAGAATCGATCGGAACGGGGAGTGGAAGGAGTCGTTTGGGGAAGTGGGGAGGCGGAAGGATGCTCGCTGAGGGGAGTTGATGTTTCGGCCGGAGCGGCATCAGCCCGATACGAAGGGTATTGAGGATTGACCACTTCACTACAGGCGGAAGCAGTTAATCCGAGGAGGAAGGCGAGTCCAAAACGTTGAATTGCCCGGTTTCGCATACTGTCTCTTAATTCCCCTAAACAACAAGTTGAAGCCAGTTTGACAGCTCAATTTATCCTTTACTTTAAAAATAAGGATGGGAGGCTGCAAACTTCCTTTAGTTAGAGGAGACAGAGGCGTAGGACTGATTGTCTGGCAAACGATTCTGCCTTGGCGAGAGAACGAGACTCTAAAATGAAGCGGTATTATTCACTCTCAAATAAGTCAACTATCTTTTCGTAGGTTAATCCTTTAACCCTCGTTACCACATCTCTCAGGGACTCAAACAGGCGATACTGCCGCTCATACTCGATCGTTTCCACAATCTTTTCAGCATTTTTTCCTGCAATTCCGGCTCGCTTGACTCGGTGCAGTAATTCTGCGTGATCTGCAATATTAAACAGATCCAGTAAGTTAGTTCTTGGGCAAATTTGCTTTTTTAGATCATCAACCTGCTGCTTTAATTCCTGGAGGTGTTGCTGTTCAAGAGTAAGCTGACGCGCTTCGAGATGAACCTGACGCGCCTCAAGTTCACTCAATCGAGCTGTAGTATCTGATTCTATCTCTGGTTCATATTGGTTTCCGTTGGTAGGCGATCGATGGTCGCGGAACAGGTGAATTTGCTGCCGGACAGCATCTGCCTCATTTGCATTTTCTATGACAAAAGCAGGAACAGCTTCGCAGCTTCGTGGTTCTAGCTCACTGGCTTTGACCGCAGCATAGTACTCGAAGTCGCCTTCAATTACAACGTAGGATTCAAACTCACCTTCCCGAAGTAAAACGATCGGTTGAACTATTCCCTCCGCCTGAGCGATGAGTTGGGCGGCTTCATCAATCTGCTCGTCGGCAAAATTCCAGCGAGAGGCACCGGGTTTAATTTTACGAACTGGAACAAACGTTACAGATAGTTTCATGTCATCTTCCCTCTTTTATGCACTCACCTGAAGAGTTAGGGCAACCAGGGATATTGGCGAAAATCGGGTTTGCGTTTTTCCAAAAAGGCTTGTTTGCCCTCGGCTCCCTCTTCAGTCATGTAGTACAGCAGTGTTGCATTGCCTGCGAGTTCCTGTAGACCGGCTTGCCCATCACAGTCGGCATTGAAGGCAGCTTTGAGACAGCGAATGGCGATCGGACTTTTTTCTAAAATTTCCTGCGCCCATTGAATTCCTTCTGCCTCTAGTTGATCCACTGGAACCACACAGTTTACCAGTCCCATCTCTAAGGCTTGCTGGGCATCATACTGACGGCAAAGAAACCAGATTTCCCGCGCTTTTTTCTGCCCCACAATTCGCGCCAAGTAGCTGGCTCCAAACCCGCCATCAAAGCTACCGACTTTTGGCCCGGTTTGTCCAAAAATGGCATTGTCTGCGGCGATCGTTAGATCACACACCACATGGAGGACATGACCTCCCCCGATGGCATAACCTGCCACCAGGGCAATCACGACCTTGGGCATCGAGCGGATCAACCGTTGCAAGTCCAGCACATTGAGCCGAGGTACGCCATCCTCTCCCACATACCCTGCTTCACCCCGGACGCTCTGATCACCGCCGGAACAGAAGGCATACTTCCCGTCGGTGTGGGGCCTACGCCGGTCAGTAGCACAACCCCAATCCGGGTATCTTCCCGCGCATCCACAAATGCATCGTACAGTTCAAAAATCGTCTTGGGGCGAAAGGCATTCCGCTTATGGGGACGGTTGATCGTGATTTTGGCAATCCCATCAGTCTTGTGGTACAGGATGTCTTCGTAGGGTTTGGCAACTTGCCACTCAATGTGCATAAAGTCTGTAGATTAATACGTCAGAGCTAACACGGTCTGACTTATACCGTACACCGGAATTAGCCTCCTGAAGGGCAGAGTTTTATGGCAATTCGTTAAGCCCTGCACCGGATCTTGAGCAGGTGGAGATCAATGGTGAAGATCAATGGTGGAGATCAATAAACGGTGTTGTAGGGGGCTGACGAGTCCGTAACGCATTGTCCTATGAGGCTTTGAGGCATTCCGCGATCGCTGATGCATCTGACCCATAGATAGGACTTTCTACTGGTTTTATCTAGACTGAGTTAAGGTTGAAACTTTAAGCTCCGATGTATTCTAGCCATCACTGTTGAGCAACATAAGTTCCCCCTTCGGGTAAATCAGCATTTCTGCTTTTGATAGAAGCAAATAACTGTGAATGAAAGTTAAGCTGCACACAGTTAGAACGTTCTTGCTGTAAGAAATCCATTAAAAGTTGCATGAGGAATTTCAACATGAATTTCTTTAGTCTTATGAATCTTAAACGATTGTTCCAAAAATTAACGGCGATCGCTTTGGGGTTTGTACTGATCAGTATTGTGGCCCTCAGCTACGGTAGTGCGGCCCAGGCAGGTATTCATACGCCCTCCGAAAATTCGCGCCTTGAAACATCGCAGATTGATCGCACCTCGAAGAATGCGCCTCAATATTTGTCTGAGAATGAACAACCCAAGCAGCTTGATTCCTACATGGTGGATTCAAGAGAGAGCTCCATCAGGAATGGTAGCCTGAACGATAGAGCCGTTTCCGCCGATCCGGATGCTGAAGATTTAGGGGAACGTATTAACGAACGGTTAGAGCGCGCCAAGGATGCGTTTGGGACGGCTACTGATGCAGTTGTTAATCAGTAATCAGCCTGTACTTTTTCAGGTCTTACTTTTTAGATCTTAAATGATTGCTTTTTGGTACGATGCGTTTGTGCCAAAAAGCAATTTTTAGCTTAATTGAATCTTTCACGCTTTCACAATGACCTATCCTCAACCCCCCTGGCTGCTCCGAGGCTACGCCATCCAAACCCTACAACTGGTGGAGATCGATCGCATTCGTCCGCATATTCCTTCTGAGCTTGAGATTATTTCTGTGTTCCCCGGCAAAACGATCGGTGGTATTTATTTAGCTGCCTATGGGGATGGATCAACACTAACCTACAACGAACTCATTGTGGTGGGGGCAATGGTTCACAAAGGCACAAATTTTGGTGGATGGATCTCCCATATCTATGTGGATCATCCGGATTCGATCGCAGGTGGTCGGCAGATTTGGGGATTGCCCAAGGAGCAAGCAGACTTTACCTGGAACCATCAAGGGCCCCTTTCGGTAACGGTTCAGCAGGGGAATCAGACCCTCTGTAGGTTAGAAAGCCGGTGGCAAATCCCAGGCTGGAGCCAGCCTTTAACGGTTCCAGTGATTAGTACCAAAGCATCTCATTTAGCCTGCTTTAATGGCCAGGCAAACTTCAAAGTTCACCTGGCCAATGCTGCATTGTTCATTCCGCCGGAGAGTCCTTTTGCTCCACTGAAGTTAGACAAGCCAATGCTCAGTTTCTATTGCAATCCCCTGGAACTGGTTGCTAACCCCCCAAGCTTGATTTCATAGGGCGATCGATCGGTGGATCGGGCTATCTTGCAGTTGGTAGATCGGTTGCTTCAGGATCGGAGCTGCTAGGAATATGTTCTTCAGCATCGCTCGAACCAGCACTTCCTGAGGCATTCGGCCCTTTGCCTTCGTTGGCGTTTCGGGCTTCTTCCAGGGAAATTTTTGGGTTCTCGTTAATTTCAGCTAGACGTTGCCCAGGGGATTGTTCAGCCTGTTCAGAGGGTTGATTTTTAGAATTTTTGGCGAAATCGGCGTTTTCTTTGGATGCCATTTTATTTCCTCCGTTATTTTTTAGAGTTATTACAAAAAAGTTTAATTTCAGGCGAAACTGGAATCTATCTCAGCCCCTCCCAGGAGGGGAGCTATAGGAGGATTACGGTTTTGACAAGGGTTTTAGTTTTCTAAAACTTCCCCTCTTGGGAGGGGTTAGGGGTGGGTTAAATTTTACCTCATTACCCAACTGGGATATTTTTGTTCTTTTTTGACTAAATCTTTTTTAACTGGTTAGAAGCTTATTCAGAGTATATAAATACCTTGATCAAATGACATCAGTCTATTAACAGATAGGCAGTTTGATGAACCTAATATATTAGTGAATCAGTCCCTTTATTGGAGTGAATCTATTATGTATCTCACCCCTGTAGAGTCTTTAACTCGAAAGACTGCAATTAATGCGATCGATCTGTACCAACAGCATCTTTCTCCGAAGAAAGGATTCTCTTGTCCCCATCGGTTGCTGAATGGTGAAGCGTCCTGCTCGGAATACGTTAAGCATTTATTAGGTAAGCAAGACTTAGCCACCACAATTCGGTTTTCTGTTCAACGTTTTCGGGATTGTGCTTCTGCCAGTCAAACCTTGAGAACTCGGCGATCGCAGGGAGGTTGTATTGTGATTCCTTGCTGTATTCCAATATAGTTCCCTGTGCTGCTAGTTCTTCAAACCAGGTTTCAAAATAATCAGTGAGTAGGAAATGATTGGTTCCCTACTCACTTTTTACTCACGCCTCTCTGCTATGGTTGCTTGGTGACTACTTCGGCAACTTCCTCATGGTTGCAGTCGCCTGAAGGAATATCTTAGTCGGACGAACATCAATTCTTTGAAGTTTCAGGGCATTTCCGCCTAAATCAAAGTTTCTTAGATCGAGCAACTCGACGATTTGTTCAAACAACACTGTCAAAAACTCCAGGGATAATCCTTCTCCCTCAGCCGAAATAATTTCAAGCTGAATTTTGTTGCCGTCTTCTTTAATCGATGGAACCAGGGTGGATGTCAGCCGTTTACGCTCATTAGTTTCAATTAAGAAGAGGGACGCATCTGAGCGGATTTGTCCGTTTTCTTGCAAATGAACGGTTGCTGCTTCGATATTTATGGGGATTACCTTATCTTCATGCCTGATTTCTAAGCCCTGCATTTTGGGTCGAAGATAGTCAGACTTTAAAGCCCGATTCAGGTCAGTCTCCGTGAGCAAAATGCGAGTTTTGGCATTGAGGGGTTTGGTCAGCTCCAGTTCACCCGTCATGGACTTCAAGGGGTCGATCGCCACTGCATCGGTTTCCATCTGTACGGCTTCAACCCGCAGATCCCGCTTCATGGTCATGCCTTCACCAGAAACACCAACTGAGTTGAGCTTGCCCTGGATCAGGTTGCCAGGATCGGTGCGGATATCAACATCCACTTCCTCTGCTTCATCTAATTGGCTTGAAATGGCAATCTCTGCCACCTTATCCAGTGCTTGTTCTCCCAAATCGGGTTTGTCGTTCATGGCTGATAAACTCCGTTAAATTGATTGATAAACGCACAGCACTGACATCAGCAATTGTCAGTAGATCTAAAATGGGTTCATTTCACAGTGAACCCTGGGGTTGATCCCCCTAAATCCCCCTTAAAAAGGGAGACTTCAACCCCTCTTCGGCTCGGTTCCCCTCTTTTCAAGGGGGGCTAGGGGGGATCCAAACAAGGTTTGTGATCTACTGATTGTGAATCGCTGAGAGCCTTGTTTCGTAGGTTGGGCATTGCCCACCAGCCTTAACTGAATGCCATTCGATTGATAAACGAACGTTGCAAGCTTGATCACTGTCAACCTTTTCCAAGATTGGTAAGGGGTTTAACGATGCTGTTAAGCCCTATCTAGCCTTCTTGCCACTGCACAGGGAACCAATCGCCGTTCTCCTGAATAAACGGATCGAGCTGTTCCAGGGTGAGAGGGCGCGGTAAGGAATAGCGTGATGGAATTACTGATACCGCTAGCTTCGGTTACTGCAATAACAGGGTCTTGAATGGGTCGGACATCTGAGTATCATCTGGGAATTAGTTTTCTCTATGTTCTCGATCGGTCTAATCATTCGTGAGTCAAGTATGCTTGTGGGTATAATTTCAGGTGAATTATCGTTCGCCGGTTGAGTCATTCTGTAAACTGTTTTAGACTCACCTGTTTCGATCGATCAGTCATAACCCTGGGCTGGTAAAGCTTTGCTGGCATCTAAATTCAGTTCAGACTTATTCTGATCTGCTTCGCTTATCCTAGCCACGATCAACATCGATCAACGTCTATCAAGGGACAAAAGATCCTGTGAAGCGATTTTGTATTTAGAAAAACATTGGAACAACGTACAAATTAACTTACGACTGTGTCGCTAATGTATTTCGCTCCCAAAAAACACCATCGGTGAATCCCTGAATACTTTTGTTTGCTTCAGCTAGCTCTAGGCGGCGTTCCGCCAGAAGACAATACTCTTCATTGCGATCGATTCCCAGATATAACCGTCCCAGCTTTTTCGCAACCACAGAAGTTGTACCACTGCCCAAAAACGGATCAAATACAATATCCCCTGGCTGAGAGCTGGACAGAATCAGCTTTGCGATTAACTTTTCGCTTTTTTGAGTGGGATGGTCGGTGTTTTCCGGCATTGACCAGAAGGGAATGGTGATATCCGTCCAGAGGTTAGAAGGATGGGTATCGCGGAAATTCCCCTGGTGGGTGGTTTGCCAATCTTTCGGTGTGCCATCCTTCTGGCGATAGGGAGCCAGCACGCGCCGCCGCAATTTAACTGCATCTACGTTAAAGGTATAAGTTTCTGAAACGGTGCAAAACCAGATATCCTCGCTGGCATTCTTCCAGTTACTCTTCGCCCCTCTCCCTTTTTCCCGCTCCCAGGTGATGCGATTGCGAACCACAAAATGCTCAGAAGCAACCGTGAAAATGGAAGCAGAGGTGAGCCATTCTCCACAAATATAAATAGAGGCCGTTGGTTTAAGTAAAGGCTTAAAGGCACATAGCGCACGATCGAGCCATTCAGTATAGTCGGCAACGGTGCGTTTAGTGAAGCGATACCCGTTGAAGTTTTTGTTGAGGTTATAGGGCGGATCAAGAATTAATAGATCAACCGAGGCGATGGGCAAGTGGGAGGCAAAGGCGATCGAATCTGCATGGATGGTTCCCATAGGAAACTCAGTGAAACCTGCTGGGGGAACCGCACAAATTAAGCGGGATTGGAGCCGCGATCGATCGTTGTCTGTCAGTTCCAGCGTTCGGTTCCTGGGTGCCCGTTGCTTATTATTCGGCCGATCCTGATCCAGTCGATCCTGATCCAGTCGATCCTGATCCAGCCGATCATTATTCAACTTATCATCACCAACCTGCGCCACGCCCTACCTTCACTCCTCGCCTCTCAAATCCTGGTTCAAACTATCGGAATGTAAAACAATGATTTGCAGATTGTATCGCAAATACTCCAACCCGTCTCTAACTTCTGACTCTCTCTCATCTCAAACCTGTGGGTGATGCAAACTATTTTCGATTAGTGCAAAGTGTCCAAAGAGATCATTGATTCATTCATCAATCGATTGATACAAAGATTGTTAGGAGGTACGAAGAAGCAATGGCAGACGAAAGTATACGTACTAATATTCCAGAAGTTGACCCGACCGAGGTTGAGGATTCTAGAAATGTAATTGCGGATGAGCATCGCTCTTTTCTAGAAAAGGTGATGGTTCAAGGTGGACTGGCGGATTTATATGATGCGCGGGACTTAACGGAGATTGTGTTCCGCGTCATGCGTGACCTGATGACCACTGAAGCCGCCGATCGCGTTGAAGGTGAATTGCACGAAGAGGCTGTGCAGACAGACGAAAAAATGCTGCAAATGGAAGTGGCCGATCTGTGGCGAGATACGAATCCGATCGTGGGCTTCTTGAGTCGGGTACGTCCACCCTGGCAGGGCCCTGGTATTTTCAAAATTGACTCCGATCGCTTCCTGTTCCGGGTGGCCAATGAAGGCGGCTTTTCGAAGCAGGTCGATCGAGAGCGACTAGTCAAAGCAGTTTTCTCAGCGACGAAGGATGAGCTTTCGGAAGCGCGAATTCAGGAAATTGCTGGCTGGCTACCGGAAGCCGGTGTCCGCGAACTCTGGGCTGAAGCTTAGGATTGGGAAGTTATAACCTGGAACTCTTGTGGGGTGGGCATCTTGCCTGCCCAATCCACAAAACAGGAAAATCGCCCAGAGCGCGATCACCGTTCCCGAAGGAGAGCCTTCAGAAAATTAATTCAGAAAATCAGAAAAAATTTGACACAACCAGGGAAAACTAGGTTATACTTGAAAAGTTGCAACGCGGGGTAGAGCAGTCTGGTAGCTCGTCGGGCTCATAACCCGAAGGTCAGTGGTTCAAATCCGCTCCCCGCCACCAAATCAGACTAAATGGCAAATTGCTAAAGGCTCAGAGGTTAATCTCTGAGTTTTTTAGCTTTAAATCTAAGGAACGCGGATTAAATAAAATTGAAAATTTAATCTCCAGAAGGGGCGCACAGCTGTGCGCCCGTACAGAAAAAATCGGAGTTATTTAATTTGCGTCCCTAACGGCTTGAAATCTAACGGGTGTATCCCCATCTTGCAGCTCTCAAAGTTTCCCCTCCTGGGAAGGGCGCAGGGATAGCTTCCCCTCCTGGGAAGGTCGAGGATGGGTAAATTCATTCCAAAGCAAGCTAAAACCGATCGACATTCGGGAACTGTTCCTGGGCCTTCGCCCTTGCTGCCTCACCACAGGTTCTGGGAGTTGGGAAAATTTTATCCGGATTGGCTAACCCCTTCGGATTAAACACCTGCCGCACCCACAGCATTGTCTCCAGATCCGCCTCGCTGAACATCTGCGGCATATAGCAACGTTTGTCCGCCCCAATGCCATGTTCCCCAGAGATACTGCCCCCCACCTGTACACACAGCTTCAGGATATCGCCGCCCAGTTCCTCAACCGCTTCGAGTTGTCCCGGAACTGAGTTATCGTACAGAATCAGCGGATGCAAATTGCCATCTCCAGCATGGAACACGTTGGCCACTCGATAGCCATGCTTCTGGCTCAGGTTCTCAATTTCCTGCAACACATAGGGCAACTTCGTTCGGGGAATCACCCCATCCTGCACATAGTAGTCTGGGCTAATTTGTCCGACTGCCGCGAAGGCTGCCTTGCGTCCCTTCCACAGGGTGAGCCGTTCCG
Source organism: Egbenema bharatensis FJBBOT/2019 (assembly GCF_048077055.1). NCBI lineage: Bacteria > Bacillati > Cyanobacteriota > Cyanophyceae > Oculatellales > Oculatellaceae > Egbenema > Egbenema bharatensis. Next base: position 4,210,273 of record NZ_CP182236.1, read on the forward strand.
CCGGATCGGTTGCGCCTGTAACGTTCCGCGCCCCATTCTTGTAGCAAATTGCTTCCACCTGCTGGCTATACTCCGCCACTTCCACATCCAGCCCATCCAGCTCAATCAGCAAGATCGCTGCCGCATCACGGGGATAGCAGTTCGTCGCCACCACATTCTCCACCGCATTGATGCTGAAGTTGTCCATAATCTCCATCCCGCCTGGAATGATGCCTGCGCCAATGATGTCCGACACGGTCTGCCCCGCCGCTTCGACATTCGTAAAATCTGCCAGCAACACCTTGATCGCTTCCGGAGCTTTGAGAATCCGCAGGGTAATTTCCGTGGCGATACCCAGCGTCCCCTCCGATCCAACAAAAATTCCCGTCAGGTCATAGCCTGGCGGTTCGGGAATCTTGCTGCCCACATCCACGATCGCCCCGTCCGGCAACACCAGCTTCAGCCCCAACACGTGATTCGTCGTTACCCCATACTTGAGGCAGTGAACGCCGCCGGAATTCTCCGCCACATTCCCGCCGATCGAACAAATAATTTGGCTGGAGGGATCGGGCGCATAGTAAAATCCAGACCCACTCACCGTTTGCGTCACCCAGTTGTTGATGACCCCCGGCTGCACCACCACCCGTTGATTCGCCAGATCCACATCCAGAATCTGATTCATGCGGGCCGTCACGATCAGCACACAATCCTCGATCGGCAAGGCTCCACCTGATAAACCTGTCCCCGCTCCCCTGGCTATAAACGGCACATTGTATTGATTACAGACCTGGACGACAGCCGCCACTTCCTCCGTCGTTTTGGGCAGAACCACCAGATCCGGACGCTGGCGATAGCTCGTTAAGCCATCACACTCATACACCAACAACTCTTCCTGCCGCTGCACCACATAGGCTTTCCCCACGATTGCCTCAAACGCCTTGGCGATCGGTTTCCAGTTGCGAGAAGGATTGGTTCGGGGTTGGTTCAGGGTAATCATGTGCTCGCATCCATTCAACAACGGCTATAGGACGATCGTAATACTGAATCTGGATCGAAATCAGCATTCTCCTCACCGCATCCGAAACAGTCGCCCCTCCCGCAGCTGCAACACTGGATGGTTAGACTGCCGCACCAGATGTTCATCGTGGGTCGTGACAACCACGGTGATCCCGATCGAATTGAGCTTTTGCAAAATTTTGATCACCTGCCACGAATTATCAGGGTCGAGGTTTCCGGTTGGTTCATCGGCCAGCAGTAACGGCGGAGTGCTAACAATGGCACGGGCAATACTGACCCGCTGCTGTTCTCCACCCGACAATTCTTCAGGGAAACAGTTCACCTTGTCCTGTAAACCGACGAGCTTCAGGGTGGGTAGTAGGCGACGATGGATCTCCTTACGGGTAAAGCCCTGGGCCCAGAGCACAAAAGCCACATTTTCTGACACCGTGCGGCGAGGAATCAGCTTGTAATCTTGAAAGACCACACCAATTTGGCGGCGCAGCATGGACAGCCGATCGCCCCGCAAGCCAGCCAGATTTACCGAGTTAACGGTCACTTCTCCCTGGGTTGGACGTTCTTCCGCATACAACAGCTTCAGCAACGTAGACTTTCCCGACCCTGACGGCCCGGTGACAAAAAGAAAATCCCCCCGCCGGATTTGTAAACTAAGGTTAAGCAAGGCCGCGCAACCGTTTGCATAGATTTTAGTGACGTGATCCAGGCTGACGATTATATTAGTGGCAGACCGATCGCCTGGAGATGTTTCGCCTGGAGATGCTGAAGAGGGATGGCTGGAAGATTGAGGAGCGGCAGCGGGAGCTTGGGCGGATGCAGATGGCGATGCAGGTTTGGCAGGGGTGGATCCTGAAGCAGCCGATCGCGGTTTGCTGGGGGTAGTAGTCATACGGCAAGCGGTAAACGGAATCACGAAATCAAATCACGAAATCATTCGCCTGAGGCCTACCCATCATAGGGGGTAACTCCTGGAAGTTCACTTTTTAGAAGGTATATTGTAACGATCGCTGCTTTAGACTGGTCAGGGTGCATCTAGTTCAGTCCGCATTTATCTACAAGCGTAGTTATTTAAGCCCATTATCCTAAGGACATGACTAAACCTGCAAACCGTACCCTGAGGCTGCGTCTAGAACGAGTGGCTGTCTTCCTGAGCATCGGCTTGCTCATGACGGCTTGTCAGCTATCAGACCGTATCCTGGTGAACATCAATGGTGAGAATGATACTGAGCTGGATCAGGACGAACTGCTGGATGATCTAGAGAATCTGGATGAGCCGTTAACCATCGACAGCTTTCTTGAGGATGATCCACCCGAAGGATTGAAGATTGGGGCTGTAATGTCCTACACAGGTGAGTTTGCCAGAACGGGGCAGCCGATGATTGAGGCCCTGCCCTTACTGGTCGATCAAGTAAATGCCTGCGGGGGCGTGAATGGTAACAGTGTCAGCTTAGTTGTTGAAGATGACCAATCCCAACCCCAACTGGTTGCGCCTGCCCTGGATAAGCTGATTCAGGTTGATCAGGTTGACGTGGCGGTTGTGGGATTTGTGCACAGTTCTTCGCCAGAGGTATTGGACAACGCGGTGCAAAATCAGATTCCCGTCATTTCACCCGGAACTACAAGCCCCGCCTTCACTGAATGGTCAAGCCAGGGACGGTTTAATGGATTCTGGTTCCGCACATCCCCTTCCAGCACCCATCAAGCGGCTGCCCTAGCCAGAATGGCGATCGATCGCCGATATCGCAATGTTTCTCTGGTGGTGGTGGATAGTGAGGACGGAATCCGCTTTGAGCAAGCCTTTATCAGTCACTTTGAGAAACTGGGTGGAACGGTTCTCAACCAGGAAAACCCGAATCGCTACGATCCTCAAGCTCAGTTTTTTAATGCACCAGCCCTGAATGCTTTTTACCCTTTCGGTGGTACGCCCGATGCCGTGATTGCGGCCATTGATCCCCAGGGTGGGGCCTGCCTCCTCCGCACGGCCTATGATTTGGGGGCAACTGGAGGCACCCAACTGATTCTGGCCAATAGTTTCCAACCCCGATCGTTAGTCGAACGAGTGGGCGTAACGTTTGATGGTAAACATGTGCTGGCGGGCAGCATGGGCACTTCTCCCGGAGCCTCTGGGCTGGCTCTGGATACCTTTACCAATCTCTGGAAACAGCGGGAAGGGCGATCGAATCCCGGTGTTTTCGTACCCCATACCTGGGATGCCGTTGCCCTGTTTGTTTTGGCCGCACAGGCAGCGGGTTCAAATGATGGGGCCGCCATTCGAGATCAACTGCGCCTGGTGGCCAATCCGCCTGGCGTTGAAGTCACCAATATTTGCACCGGACTGAAACTCTTGGAATCAGGTCAGGATATTGACTTTCAGGGCGCAAGTGGCAGTGTCAATCTGGATGAAAATGGTGATGTCGTTGGCAGCTATGATATCTGGTCTGTGAATGATCAGGGCAAAGTCGAGGTCATTCATCAGTTGCGGTTGGAGCGATGAGAAGAAATCTGCTGTGCGTGTGCCCCGATCCTGTATTGGATTGAGTCAGTGTGCCTGGTGCGATCGCTTAATTTCAGGGAATTATGAGGGGGACTTTATTACTCCAGGATAATTCACTCATTTAAGATCTATGGCACGCCCAACTACCGCACTTCCCTCGGCACCTGAAATTTCTGGTTATACCGTCGTTGAGCAGCTATATTCGGGTTCTCGAACGGCTGTTTATCGAGCAGTACAAACAGATTCCCAGCGTTCGGTAGTAGTGATTAAGGTGTTGCAGCGTGACTATCCCAGCTTTGGAGAACTGGTGCAGTTTCGTAATCAGTTCACCATTGCTAGAACTCTCTCTATCCCTGGAATTGTCCATCCCCTGAGTCTCGAACCCGTGGGGAGTAGCTATGCTTTGGTGATGGAAGATGTTGAGGGCATTTCTCTCGGGCAATACATTCAGCAACGGCCCTTAGACCTGACCGATGTATTGACGATCGCACTCCAACTTGCCGACATTCTCCATGACCTGGGCCAACATCGGGTGGTGCATAAGGACATCAAACCCGCCAACATTTTGATTCATCCAGAATCGAAACAGGTGAAGCTGATCGACTTTAGTATCGCTTCACTCCTGCCCAAGGAAACCCAGGAGATCCAGAGTCTTAACGTTATGGAAGGGACGCTGTCTTACCTGGCTCCAGAGCAAACGGGCCGGATGAATCGCGGCATTGATTACCGGGCTGACTTTTACGCCCTGGGGGTGACGCTGTACCAACTGTTGAGTGGAACCTTGCCCTTTGTCTCAAATGATCCCCTGGAGTTAATGCATTGTCACATTGCCAAAGTCCCTGTGCCGGTCAATCAGGTGAAGCCTGGCATACCTGCAATGGTGGCAGCGATCGTTAACAAACTGATGGCAAAGAATGCTGAACACCGCTACCAGAGTGCGATGGGACTCAAACACGATTTGGAACAGTGTTTGACGCAGTGGAAGATCACGGGTGAAATTCCAGAGTTTGAACTGGGACAGCGAGACTTGAGCGATCGCTTCCTAATTCCTGAAAAGCTCTATGGTCGGCATTTTGAAGTTGAAACGCTCCTAAACGCCTTCGATCGGGTTGCAGCGGGTGCATCGGAGTTAATGCTGGTGGCTGGCTTCTCTGGGATTGGCAAAACGGCAGTTGTAAATGAAGTGCATAAGCCCATCGTGCGGCAACGCGGTTACTTCATCAAAGGTAAGTTTGATCAGTTCAATCGCAATATTCCCCTTTCAGCCTTTGTCCAGGCATTACGCGACTTAATGCGGCAACTGCTTGCGGAATCTGATGCGCAACTGGCCCACTGGCAAGCCAAAATTCTGGCGGCGGTGGGAGAACATGGGCAAATTCTGATGGATGTGATTCCCGAACTGGAGCAAATTATCGGTCAACAGCCTGCTGTCGAAGAATTATCGGGCAATGCCGCCCAGAATCGCTTCAATTTACTGTTCCAAAAGTTTGTTGAGGTGTTTACGATGGCAGAACATCCACTGGTGATCTTTGTGGATGACTTGCAGTGGGCAGACCTGGCTTCGCTGCAGTTGATCAAACTATTGATGGCGGACAATGGTTATCTGCTGGTATTGGGAGCCTATCGAGACAATGAAGTCACCCCAGCGCACCCCTTGACGGTGACCATCGAAGAACTCAAGCAATCCCAGGCGATCGTCCACACGATAAGGCTGTCTCCGCTCACATTGGATGACACCAATCATCTGATTGCCGATACATTAAAGTGTTCAAGAGAACTGGCCCAACCACTGACTGAATTAGTCGATCGCAAGACGCAAGGAAATCCTTTTTTCACGACGCAGTTTCTCAAAGCGTTGCACGAGAATGGGCAGATTTTCTTCGACCATACATACTGCCACTGGAACTGTGATATTGCCCAGGTTAAGGCACTGGCACTCACCGATGATGTGGTGGAGTTTATGGCGTTGCAGTTGCAGAAACTATCCCTCGAAACGCAACAGGTGCTCAAATTAGCGGCTTGTGTGGGAAATCAATTTGATCTGGCAACCCTGGCGATCGTCTCTGAACAATCTCAAACGGATACAGCAAACGCATTGTGGAAAGCATTGCAGGAAGGATTGATTCTGCCAACAAGCCAGGACTATAAGTTTTTTCAAGGTATAGAACCGTCTAAAACCGAGGAGACTGTTAACTCAACCTATCGATTTTTGCACGATCGCGTTCAACAATCGGCCTATTCCTTGATTCCCGAAACGGACAAAGCATCGATTCATTACCGCATTGGTCAGTTACTCCTGAACAACTGTTCCACCTTCACTCAAAAAGAACGAATTTTTGAAATTGTTGGTCAATTAAATCTAGGCAGTCACCTGATGACTGACTGGAATGAACGGATCGATCTAGCGCGATTGAATTTGTTAGCAGGGCAAAAAGCCATTCAGGCAACCGCCTACAGTGCGGCTCTGGTGTACTTAAATCAGGGCATAGGCTTGCTGCCAGATCATGCCTGGAGCCATCACTATGCCATAACGCTGGAACTGCATCACCATCGCCTGGATGCAGCATACTTGAATGGTAAATTTGAGGAGCTTGAAGTCTGGGAAGAATGCATTTTACAACAGGCAACCTCTGTTCTCGATTGCGTTAAAGTTTACGAAACCCGAATCATGGCCCTGCGGCCCAGGGACAGTTTCTCAAAGTCCTGGAAACGGGATTACAAGTACTCCAGCAATTGGGAACTGAGTTGCCGCTTCAGCCTACTTCTGCCGATGTGATGGCTGCCTACGCTCACCTACAGCAGGTTTTGCAAGGAAGTGCTCCTGAAGTGTTTTTGGAACTACCTGCGATGGAGGATCCAAAGCTTCTGGCTACTATGCAAATCCTGACTAAACTTGTTGCCTCTGCTTACATTGCAACACCGCAATTGGTTCCCTTATTGATCTTTAAGCAGGTAGAACTTTCAATTCAGCATGGAAATTCTCCAACTTCAATTTTTTCCTACGCTGATTATGGTTTTATTCTATGCGGAATCATGGGTGATATTCCGACAGGCTATGAATTCGGCAAACTCTCCCTGGCATTATTGGAAAAACTGCAAATTCATTCATTCAAAAGCAGAGCATACCTGATTGTTAATAGTTTTATTCGTCATTGGCGGCAGCCGCTGCAACAGTCCATTCCACTTTTGCTAGAAGGATATCGCAGTGGTTTAGAAAGTGGCGATTGGGAATGTGTGGCACTGAATTTGCTAACCTATATCCAGTATCAGTATTGTGCCGGTCGAGAACTCAAAGGTTTGGCCGAGGAGCTAGAAACTTATCGGCCGGTAATTGAGCAGGTGAAACAGCAAGCGACTTTAAAATCCTTTGACAGTTACTTACAAGCCATTCTCAATTTATTGGGTCATGCCGAAATTCCGCACCGCTTGCAAGGCAAAGTGTTTGATTTGGATCAGTCTATTCCTGCTTTCCAGGCTAGCAATGATCAAACGGGACTGTTTCACACTTATCTGAATCAAACATTACTCTACTATCTGTTTGATCAAACGGCACAAGCTGCCCAGTCATCGGCCCTTTTAGATCAATATACCAATGCGGCCTGTGATTTCTTTTTGGTGCCAATCTATAGTTTCTATGATGCGCTAATTCAAATTAGATGCTACCCAGAGGCACCGATCGATCAACAAAAGCTGATTCTAGAGCGTGTTTCAGCCCATCAAGCACAACTGCGGAATTGGGCAACTTATGCCCCCTTTAACCACCAGCAGCGCTGGCAATTGGTGGCTGCCGAGCAATATCGGGTGTTGCAGCAAAAGGCTGAGGCGATCGAACACTATGATTTGGCGATCGCCACTGCGACAGACAATGGTTTTGTCCAGGAAGCAGCCCTCGCCAATGAACTGGCTGCCAGGTTTTATCTGGAGTGGGGTAAAAAGCGACTGGCTCAGGAATATATGCTCGAAGCTTACTACGGTTATGCGCGCTGGGGGGCAAAGGCAAAAGCTCAAGATCTGGAATCCCGCTACGCTGCTCTACTCGCACCCATTTTGGAGCAGCAACGCCCAACCCTGTCGGTGACTGAAACCGTTTTTGCCTCCACCTCCCTGGTGACGACTCAGGCTTCTAACACTCATTCCTCCAGTTCGGGTAGCACCAGCATCTCAGATACCCTCGACCTGGCCACCGTCCTGAAAGCTTCACAATCGCTGTCTAGCGAAATTCAACGCGATAAATTGCTGGCAACTATCCTGTCCACCGTGCTGGAAAATGCTGGAGCAGACAAGGGCGTATTGCTAATGCCTCGTGAAACCCAATGGTTTGTGGAAGCTGTGGCTAACCTCGAGCAGCCCACCCAGGTACAGTCGATCGCGCTACCCGATAGCTCAGACCTTCCCCACTGCTTGATTAACACCGTCCGGCGGAGTCGGCGACCTGTGGTGATCATGGATGCGGCTGTTCATCCTACCCTGACTGCTAATGCCTATGTTCGGCAACAGCAACCCAAGAGCGTCCTATGCACACCGATTCTTCACCAGGGTAAACTCGTGGCGATTTTGTACCTGGAGAACCATGCTGCAACAGGGGTTTTTACCCACGATCGCGTGGAATTGTTGAATGTCCTTTGCGCTCAGGTTGCCATCTCCCTGGAAAATGCGCGTCTCTATCAGCGATCTCAAGAGGCTCAGCAACTGCTCCAACTTGTATTTAACACCTTACCCCAGAGGGTGTTCTGGAAAGATCGAGATTCCCGATTTTTGGGCTGCAACAGCCAATTTCTTGAGGATGTTGGTTTCGCTGACCTCGACCAGTTGGTGGGCAAGAGCGATTTTGAGCTGCCGTGGAAAGCCAGTGCAGAACAGTATCGTGCTGATGATTTAAATGTGATGGAGAATGAAATTTCTCGCGTCAATTTTGAAGAATCGATGGTGAAAGACGATAGCACCCTTCTGTGGTTGAGAACCAGTAAAATTCCCCTGCGCAATTCCCAGGGAGAGGTGATTGGGGTGTTTGGTTCCTACGAAGATATCACGCCTCTAAAGGCAGTAGAGGAACAGTTGAGGCAACAAAAGCAAGATTTGGAAATTGCCCTGAGTCAACTCCAGAAAACTCAACTGCAAATGGTGCAAAGCGAAAAGATGGCCTCGCTGGGCAACCTGGTGGCTGGGGTCGCTCATGAAATCAATAATCCCGTCGGCTTCCTCAATGGCAGTATCGACAATGCCAGAACCTATGTGGAGGATCTCCTCAGCCATCTGACGCTTTATCAGCAATACTGTCCTGATGTGCCGCCGGTTCAGGATCATGCTGAAGACATTGACCTGGAATTTTTGAACGAAGACCTGCCCAAGTTGTTGAACTCCATGCAACGGGCAACCGATCGCATTAAATCGATCAGTAATAGCCTCCGGATTTTCTCCCGTGCTGATACAGAATACAAAGTGAGTGCTGACCTACACGAAGGGATTGGCAGTGCTCTGCTGATTCTCAAATATCGACTCAAAGCAAATCAACATCGTCCTGCCATTGAGGTCATCCAGGACTATGGTGAACTGCCCGCGATCCAATGCTTCCCAGGGCAGCTCAACCAGGTCTTTATGAACATTCTGGCGAATGCAATTGATATGTTTGATGAAATGACGCAACAGACCTCCTTTGCTGACCTGGAAGCGCATCCTCAGATCATTACGATTCAAACAATACTGTTACCTGAGCAAAATCGGGTGGAAATTCGCATTCGAGACAATGGCAAGGGGATGACAGAAGAGGTGAAGTCCAGGATTTTTGACCACTTATTTACCACGAAAGGGGTCGGCAGAGGAACAGGATTAGGACTGGCGATCGCCCGTCAAATTGTCGCTGAGAAACATAGTGGAGATCTGGAAGTCCGATCGGAACTGGAACAGGGAACTGAATTCTGTATTCGATTACCGCTCTAGTCAGAACCTCTTCTATCGAGTGGTAGTGTCACGTCGGTGGGCGATTTTCCCTGGTCGTCCCAAATGCGATCGTCGGTAATGGCATCGGTAATGGCATTGTCCTGTGACTGCCCAATCCTTCCAAGCTTTAACCCATCTGGCTGCAACGGCTGTAACTACTCCAGCTGCACGAAAGTATCTACACATTAAAAAAGCTGGTGACAGGACTCGAACCTGCGACCGGCTGATTACAAATCAGCTACTCTTGTTTACCAGAAGTATTGGCTATAATGCTTTTCAGAGATCGTCTCAAGTTGGGGTTCAAGATTTTATCTCAAACTTTATCTCAATCACGAAAAATTGGGTAAGTTTCGGTATTGTCAAGGAACTTTGACAACTCTTGTTGCTATCTCCAGCCAACTCAATCTTCAACTGTCCTAAATTCCTCTAGCTCAGATTGACCCCTTTTGAGGCGATCGCCCAATCCGTGCTTGTTTTGCTTTGTAAATCTAGACTGAAAAATTTTGATCGGCTCGCTCCGCTCGCCAGAAGAGGGAAAGAGGGAAAAAAAGAAGAGGGATACTTAGAGTCCTCGAACCTCGCAAACAACTCGGAAACCAATAATGTTGTAGCGGCTGCCGGGATAGTAGTAGCGACACGCGGAACGGCAATTCCTCGGCCTGTAGTTCCAGGAACCGCCGCGATGAACTCGGCTCGCTTCATCCTCCTCCGTTAACCAGGCACTTCCATCCGTAGGTGCTCCTTCATAGTTGTCGTGCCAGTGATCCTGGCACCATTCCCACACATTGCCGTGCATGTCACACAGTCCGAAGGAGTTTGCCAGGGGATCGAAGTAATTCACTGGAGTCGTCGTTTCTCTATACTCCCCTTTTGGTCCTCTACCATAGTTGCCAGGATACTCACCAGGGTCATCTTCATCATCCTGACCTCGATAGTTAGCCAGAGCAGTCGTAGTGGTTTCGCCGAAGTGGAAAGGGGTTTCAGTTCCAGCGCGGCAGGCATATTCCCATTCCGCTTCAGTGGGGAGGCGATAGGTGTGTCCAGTTAGACGAGAAAGCCGATCGCAAAACTCTACTGCCTCATACCAGGACACATTTTCAACAGGGCGATTCTCGTTCCGAGAGGCTTCGCCAGCGTCTCCCTTAAAGTCAGAGGGATCAGGATCGAGGTCTTGTTTCACCTTCAGGTCTGTGCGAGTGGCAATGGTACGCCACTGGGCCTGGGTAATGGGATATCGTCCCATTAGAAAAGTAGAGACAGTGACTTGGTGCTGCGGTCCCTCGTCGTCCCAGCGTCCCAGTTCGTCCTCTGGGGAACCCATTGTGAAGGTATCGCCAGGAATCAACATCAGGTCGAGTTGAATCGCAGGTTCGGTAAAGCACTGCGATCGACGCGGCTTTCGTATAATGCGAATGGTTTCCTGGGTGGCTGCCTCTGTCGTTGGAGTGAATTCTGCCATAAACAACTAAGAATCAGGTGAGCCAGACGACGGTTCGAGCAGTTGCCTACTAAGCCCTCTGGCTCTGTTTGCTTTTTGGATGCCGAAGCATCGCCGGAACAGGTCTGGACTCTTCCCTAGTGCAACTTCAGGAGACCTTTTTTGCAAGGGGTTCTAGCAAGGGACATTCAAACCAGTCACACACTCTGGTCTTTAATTCCTGTACACTCAATTTCTGTTGCGGTTCTACAATTGCTCGTTTTGCATGTATCCACTTCGGTTCAATCGCATTCAACCAGGGACTCTTTACTGGTAACTGACACACGATCAATCGCACTCCCTTTCCAGTTTGTTTGACTTGTGCATTATGTTGTTTAATCCATTGCTGGACTTGTTTAGAGACATGCCAGCTCGCATTGTCCCAGACCAACGGCATGACTCGTTTTCCCATCTCGCTCACTTGAGCCGTGACCCACTCTAAAAATTGACAGGTGATCTCACTGACCGGGCGCTGCTCGACAAAACGCAATAACATTTGTGCCTCTGCTCTCAAGTAAATGCCATAACAAGCAATTGCCTTCGGCTCAGTTTCAGCTTTGTCAGCTGTCTTCTCCACCAACTGCAATGGCTGACCCTCCTCACTCCAACTGTGCATCATTGGATCACGCAGCCGACTCCACCACACCTCGTCGAGAAATCCTACCACCCAATCTCAGTAGATCGCAAATTCTCTAGGAAAGGGGTAGGGTCAGGCTAAACGCATTAAAACAAAGCCATGACGATCTACCCAAGTTCATTATCGCCTGCTCCAGCTTTGACGGATGAAGCGACGTTGGAGGTAGCCCTCGACTGCCTATTGGAACACTTATCCCTGGACATGCAAGGTGGATACACACTCCAAGATCTGTTTGAGATTTTGCTACGGGCCGCCAGTCGCAGCGATAGCATTGAACACACAACACAACGATTGGAGGGCGTACCCAGTGGCAATGGCATTCGCTATCATCTCGATAAGTTAGACGATATCACAACTCTGGAATCTCAACTCAATGCCGCTCTGCAAAGCCGCATCCCCCCAAAAATTCGTAAGGGCAAGCATCGTATTGCCATTGACCTCCATCTGATTCCCTATTACGGCAGTGTGAACGTCGCCACTGAGCCTTACATCTACCGCTCTCAAGCTAAGGCAGGCACGACTTCGTTCTTTGCCTATGCCACCGTCTATGTGATTTGTCGTAACAAACGGGTTACTTTGGGTATTCATGCCGTGCATCGGCATGAAACATTGGTTGCAACCATCACTTATTTATTAGCCATGCTGACTCCCTTACGAGTCCGCGTCAAACGGCTTTATCTTGACCGTGGGTTCTATAGTGTACCAGTCATTCGTTGGCTCAAAGCTCTCAATATTCCGTTTCTCATGCCTGCGGTAATTCGAGGCAAACGTGGAGGTACTCGCCAGTTGTTGATTGGGCGCAAAAGTTATGCCACCCGTTATACCCTCAACAGCCCTCAATATGGTTCAGTTACCTGTCAGATGCGGGTGATTTGCAGCTATTACAAAGGGTTCAAAGGGAAACATGGTATCCAATACACCCTATACGTGCTGCATCGTGTGAGGGTTGCTTTGGAGCAGATGCATCAGCATTACAAAGACCGTTTCGGTATCGAGACCAGCTACAGGATGAAAAATGGGTGCCGTATCCGCACCACGAGCAAGAATCCAGTCACCCGTTTGCTGTTTGTGGCTCTGGCGTTTATTTTGGTCAATCTCTGGGTGTATTTGCTCTGGTTCTTTGTGAGCCGTACTCAACGAGGAGGACGGGTCGTTTACCGAGAACTCTTTAGTCTCAAGACCATGTTGGAGTTTCTCTCTCAGGCTGTCGAGCGACATTTCCCAGTCATCACAGCCATCTATTTACCCTCTCTAGAATGAATTTGCGATCTACTGAATCTGGGTTTTGCTCACTCATCTGGATCAAGCGGTCGCGTTGCCGCTTTTTTAGCTCATACTGCTCATCGGGAGAAACAATCCAGGCTTTAGCTCGACGCCAGCTAATCCCCATTGCTTTGAGTGCTTCCTCAATCGTGGTACGGCTCACCTGATGCTCGGTGAGACCTTGCTCATGAGCCACCTCTGCTAGCAAGTCCAACGTCCAGGTGGAACGAGATTTGCCATAGTGCCGAGGATTGGCATGCAGCAACTGATGTAACTGAGCACGCTTGTCCTGATCAAAGATGGGTTTGACCGTTTTAGGGCGACTCGATTGGGCTTGCAAACAAGCTAATCCCTGCTGATGGAAGGCACGTATGGTATTGCGAACAGTCTGAACACTGCAACCGACCGCAGCAGCAATTTCTCTGGCTTGAGTTCCTCGGGCACTGGCAAGCAGAATTTGGCAACGGCGTAGGGTAAAGGCATTTTTAGATCGCAATCCCTGTTCGAGGGCTGTTTGCTCAGTCTCACTCAAGGGACGCACGTATAGGGGGGGAAGCATCAGGACAATCAGCAAATTAAAAGTTGTTAATCCTAGCGTAACTTCTGCTCTCACCAATTGCACAATAGCTTCGGTGAAGTCACACTAGTCAGCAAAGTGACGGATGTGACGGGACAATTCCACCCCTTCCAAGTAAAAAAGTTGTTCAAACAGACAATCTCACTTTGCAATCCGAAGAATATGGGAGCGATGCAGATTCAACCGTCACATTAGTAAAAGTGCCACAATTCGGGGGTTCGGAGAGTGAAGGAGAATCATTCATGACGAATGATTTATCCGTCACCTCCATCGCATCGCAATCAATTCAAGTTGGCTCGTTGGTGCGTAAACGGGGTAAGCGGGGCTGGAAGGGAACTGTATTGGATATTCAGGAGGAATGGGTTTCCGTGCGATGGGTTCTTGACAAACACCCAGAGCGCCTTCAAATAGCTAGTTTAGAGCTTTTTGAATAGTTAAAAGATGTTTGGAGATCGCTCATGCTCGTGAAAGCCGTCCGAATTGTCCCACCTGTGCCTACAGACAGTATCCCCGAACCTTGGGCAATGGTAGTGCGATCGCTCGACCAATCTCCCCCATTGTTACCACTCCTCGTATTCCTTCCTTGTCTACCTCAATCTGCCTCGCCCATCAATCCAGACTTGTTGCACTTATTGCAAATGCGATTAGATATGTCGGAGGCAGATTGGCGAATTGCTCTGTACTGGGTTGTCAAGAAGAAATGGAACCCTCGATTAAAAGTTCCAATCGTTCGTACGTTAGTGGCTCTATTCGAGCCTTGGGCTGAGTTGCTGTTTCGGCAGCTAGAGTTATGTGAGGCTTGCTATGATGCTCTGCCATCTGTAAACACCCGCTATCACCACGCCGCTCATTGGTATGGGCAGATCATTCAAGAGGCAAAACGGTTGGAGGCGAAGATCATTCTAGATAACGAAGGAGGTGGCAAAACTCCAATCGTCAAAGAACGATATGCCATTATCGCTGCCTTCAAGGATCTGCAAAATCCAGTCAGCTTATCAACCTCACCACATTTACATTGTCTGATCGAAACTGCTTTGAGGTTGGAGCGGTGCGATCGATTCCATCAGCAGTATTGGAAGCCTTTCCTGAGTGCCTGTAGCCGCTGGACACAGGCAACTGACCAAAAGACTTGCCAGGAGATCTATATTGAAGGCGATCGCATTGTTTGCCAGTCAGGACAGGGTAGAGCGAAGTTAGTTTTATTTAGGCTTACATAAAACCATTTTTCTGTAACTCAGATAGGGCAAGCCTTTCAAGCTTTAATCCGAAAAACAGTAATGACAGCTAAATCATGCCAGTTTGGATACAGATAGTTCATGCCGTAAACCCGAATCAAACCAAACTAATTTGCTCAATTAATGTGAGTGAATTCAGCAGTTCTGATCTAAACTGGAAGCCAATCTTTCTAATTTATTTTTTCTTGAATTCTCATATTTCTGTCAAGAAGAAAACCAATTTTGAGTAGATTTGTGCATAGGCTTTCCAGGTTGCGTATGCACAAAATTGTGATAATATTTTAGATATTATTCAATGTTTTTGTGCAAATCTCTGGTTTATGAAATGAACTATTTAAAACTCAATGAATCAGAGAAAGGTTGCTAAAAATGAGTTCAGAGAAGAAAATAGTTGGCTATGCCAGAGTTCAGAAGACGGCAGATTCAAATGATCTGAGTCAGCAGGTCAAGCTGCTCAAGGAAGCAGGTGCAACTGAGATCATGTTTGACATTACTTCAGCAGGACAGCCTGATCGTCCTCAGTTCAACAAGCTTTTAGAAATGCTTAAACAATCTGAGGTGAAAGAGATTATTGTCACCGACACTAGCCGATTGAGCCGTTCCTTGAGCGTTTTGAAGAATTTTCTGAATTACCTTGAATCATCCAAAACAAGCTTTCGAGTATTGGGGCAAGGTAAACGTATGACTGTACATCAAACTAAGTTTTTGATGAATGTACTGGAAGTTCTTCTGGCTTGCTAGTGTGACTTCACCGAAGCTATTGTGCAATTGGTGAGAGCAGAAGTTACGCTAGGATTAACAACTTTTAATTTGCTGATTGTCCTGATGCTTCCCCCCCTATACGTGCGTCCCTTGAGTGAGACTGAGCAAACAGCCCTCGAACAGGGATTGCGATCTAAAAATGCCTTTACCCTACGCCGTTGCCAAATTCTGCTTGCCAGTGCCCGAGGAACTCAAGCCAGAGAAATTGCTGCTGCGGTCGGTTGCAGTGTTCAGACTGTTCGCAATACCATACGTGCCTTCCATCAGCAGGGATTAGCTTGTTTGCAAGCCCAATCGAGTCGCCCTAAAACGGTCAAACCCATCTTTGATCAGGACAAGCGTGCTCAGTTACATCAGTTGCTGCATGCCAATCCTCGGCACTATGGCAAATCTCGTTCCACCTGGACGTTGGACTTGCTAGCAGAGGTGGCTCATGAGCAAGGTCTCACCGAGCATCAGGTGAGCCGTACCACGATTGAGGAAGCACTCAAAGCAATGGGGATTAGCTGGCGTCGAGCTAAAGCCTGGATTGTTTCTCCCGATGAGCAGTATGAGCTAAAAAAGCGGCAACGCGACCGCTTGATCCAGATGAGTGAGCAAAACCCAGATTGGGTGGTAGGATTTCTCGACGAGGTGTGGTGGAGTCGGCTGCGTGATCCAATGATGCACAGTTGGAGTGAGGAGGGTCAGCCATTGCAGTTGGTGGAGAAGACAGCTGACAAAGCTGAAACTGAGCCGAAGGCAATTGCTTGTTATGGCATTTACTTGAGAGCAGAGGCACAAATGTTATTGCGTTTTGTCGAGCAGCGCCCGGTCAGTGAGATCACCTGTCAATTTTTAGAGTGGGTCACGGCTCAAGTGAGCGAGATGGGAAAACGAGTCATGCCGTTGGTCTGGGACAATGCGAGCTGGCATGTCTCTAAACAAGTCCAGCAATGGATTAAACAACATAATGCACAAGTCAAACAAACTGGAAAGGGAGTGCGATTGATCGTGTGTCAGTTACCAGTAAAGAGTCCCTGGTTGAATGCGATTGAACCGAAGTGGATACATGCAAAACGAGCAATTGTAGAACCGCAACAGAAATTGAGTGTACAGGAATTAAAGACCAGAGTGTGTGGCTGGTTTGAATGTCCCTTGCTAGAACCCCTTGCAAAAAAGGTCTCCTGAAGTTGCACTAGGAATCTTTAGATTTGCCATTCGCATACGTGGAAAATTAGGTTGATCCAGTATAGAGCCGAAACGAATCATTGGTTATTCAAGAGTTTCTTCAAGAGAACAAGTGCTTAATTCTTGCGAACCAGAATGGCAAGTTGATTCTCTACAGACTGATGCAAAGAAAACTGATTCCTTGCTTGGCTGCGACGTGAGTACAAAAACAATCACTCCAATTTTTAAGCACGAAAGGGCGTGATGAATAGAGAAGAACGTACAAGGTTTATCAAGTATGAAGCTAAACAGAATTATTGGTTACGCAAGAGTCTCTACAAGAGAGCAGGCGATCGACTCTCGCGCATTGGAACAACAAATTGATCGCCTGAAAGCTGCTGGAGCTACTGACATTTTGTACGATGTTGACTCTGGCACAAAAGACAATCGCCCTAATTTCCAAAAGTTGAAGGGCATGATTGAACGGGTAGAGATCGACGAAGTAATTGTCACTCGAATCGATCGCCCTACCCGATCTCTCATCACATTGCGAGACTTCATCCGACATTTTGAAGGATCTGGGGTTAACTTTCGGATTCTTGATCAGCAAATTGACCTCAGCACTGCTCAAGGTAAGCTCATGGTCAATATTCTCGGCTCTCTAGCTGAGTGGGAAGTTGATCTGTTGTCTGAACGGGTTCGACATGGTAAAGAGCACAGTCGTAAGAATTTAGAAGCTCCCCAATCTTACCCGTGGGGATACTTACCCGTGGATCACAAGTTTAAGCTTGATCAGACCCCTTTCCTTTGCCTGTTAAGCGATCGCCCTGATAACTATCAACAACTTTCTGCTGAAGAAGATATCTCTCAGTTACCCAGCATTACTGTTGCTGACCTTGCGAAAGACTGTATTTTGATCTTCTTTGAGCAGAAAGGAGTCACCAGGGCGTTGAAGGCGATCTTTGCTAAATACGGCATTGCTAAAACACAGGCGAAACGCAACAGCTTTGATCGCATATTTCACTGGACAACGAGGGGGTTTGCCTTATGGTTGACCAATCCGGTTCTGGCAGGTCATACCGCTTACTGCAAGGATGACCGGGCTAACAAGAAAACGACGCTGAAAGATCCAAAAGATTGGCGAATGGCGTACAACACTCATCCTGATGAGCGGTTGGTCACGGATGAGGAGCAGGCGGAAATCAAGCAGATTATTGCCTCGAACATGAGAATGGGAAGCGGAGCATTTGGCGTTACCTCTCCCACAACAACACAGTCCGAAACTTACCGAAAATACGCCTATCAATCCGGGCTGGTTTACTGTGCTGAATGTGGTTCTCGATGTACTACTAAAGCGAGTACCAACGCTGGAGAGCTAGCGTACTATGGCTGCCGTTACGCCAAGATGGGGTGTGGGAATCATCGAGGCATTAGAAAGCAGAAAATTGAGCAGGGGTTAATCAGAAATCTGGTTGAGCAGGCTCAGATTCTTACCCAACAAGGTACGAAGATTGATCAGACTGAAGCGCAAACTCCACCTAAATCCCTTCGCTTGATCGAATTGGAGCAACAGCTAGAGGCTATCAGCCAGTTTCCTGGCTTTCGGATTGAGGTAGAGCAGTTGAAGGAGTCTCTATATCGCCAGATTGAGGAAGAGAAGAACCCCTTTGCTGCTGGTTCATTTGATGATCGCACCGTAGAAGAACTGATTTGTGCTGGTAACAATCTAGCAATTTGGCAGCACCTATCGAACGATGACAAGGTTCAGATTTACCAGAAGCTAATCCGCAAAGTTTTCATTCGGAATGGTGAAGTTGAATCTGTTCTGTTTAACCTATCCAATTCAACCCCAAACTAACAATCATGGACATCCGGGAAGTCTTCTCACTCTACAAATTGCGGCATGAAATTGCAACGCAAGCTGTATTGAAAATATGGCAGCCAGAACCACCAGAGCCAATGCAGTGCCCTCGCTGTAAATGCCAGCAATTTTCAACCCGTCGAGTTGTTCGGGGAGTTCAGTATTATCGCTGTCACCAGTGTAATTACAGCGGATTCGGGGTTTATGAGGTACAGTAGCAGCAATGTGTAAACCAATTTTTGAGGTGTTCAGGATTCATTAACTCAAGTGCTATTCCGATTAAACCATCCACACCAGATGCAGTAGTTGGAGAAAATAGTCTCAGGAATGCTTTCAATTGTGACCACCAATGCTCAATGGGATTAAATTCAGGAGAATAGGGCGACAAATACAAAACACTGGCACCTACTGATTCAATTAAAGGCTCGATTGCTTCAACTTTATGAGCAGGCAAATTATCCATCACCACTACTGCACCCTCCCATAACTGCGGCAGCAGGAAATGCTCGATAAAAACTTTGAAGGCATCGCCATTGACTGAACCATCTAGTGTCATGAGAGCCAACACCTGCTTGCAACTGATGCCCCCAATCACACTCACCTTTTCACCTCGATAGTAGGGCTTAAAGTCATACGCTCTATCGCCTCGATTGCTTCTAGCATGGGTACGGGTCAACCCGAGTAGAACTCCCATCTCGTCTAGAAACACCAGGTTCTCTACCTCGATGGGTTTGACCTTCTCCCAATACTCTACTCTCAGCTTTTGCACCCGCTCTGTGTTCGCTTGAGTGCTGCGTAAGGTCTTTTTTTTCGCGTGAGTTGTTGTTTTTGCAAGGCACAGCACATGACACTGCGACAGACCCAAACGTTGTATTGCTCTCCAAAATACTCGCAATATTCTGCTAAAGTTGCGTCAGGATGGCTTTGTACCATTGCAGTTAATTCGCTACCGTACTCATCTAACTGTCCCTTCATTGTTCCACCTTGCTTCTTGGGTGCCAAGTGTCCCTGAGTTTTCTTAAGGAGGAGCAGCTTTTGGACATAGCTTTTCGCAACGCCAAACTGAGTGGCTACTTTTCTAATTGAAGTATCGCCTCTCTCATAAGCATTAACTATTTTTTCTCTCAAATCAACGGAGTAGGCTTTCATCGGGATTCTTGATACCTCTAATCTCCTTTTAAGTGTACCTCATATACCTCGAAAGTGCTGTATCACTTCAAGGAGCCGCTTGCAGTTGACTGCAACTGCCCTATGCCTGGTAGTCAACCTAAATGCCAGACTTGCCCCAGTTACAACGCATTCATGGTACAACTCACGAAGCAATTGGATGCCCTGAAGGGACTAGATCTAGAGGAGCTACAATCTCTCCTGGCAAACGGGAGTTCGATATTTCTTGGATAAATCTGGCGGTGTAATTAAGTTTGGAGAGGGCGATCGCTTTTGGTGTTGCGGCATTAGGGGCGATCGCCTCTCTCACATTTTCCTTCCTGCTAAAAGCAATCTTCGGGAACGGCAAAAACTACGCCTAGTTCGCTCCCAATCAGGTTAGTTTGAGCTTCAAGTTTGACGTGGACGACCTTCATGGGTACGTCACCATCAGGATTACGCACAGTGATGCTAGTGCCCATTGGGGGCAAATTAGGGAGAGTGAGGATTGATTGATCCAACCCACAGTAGGATCGAACATCCCGCTTATACTCTTCAACCCCTTGTTCTGCCTGTTCAAGCACCCAGCAGGGAATTAGGGCGTTGCATAATTGAAAGATGATTTAGGGTAATCTGCAATGCAATGTCCAGAGTGTGGGGCTACTCATATCCGTAAAAACGGTAAGAGGAAAGGTAAGCAAAATCACATTTGTGTCGCTTGTGGTCGTCAGTTCATTGATACCTACGACCCGCATCGAGGGTACTCAGACGAGTTCAGACGCGAATGCATCAAGATGTATCTCAACGGCTCTGGGTTTCGAGCGATCGAACGGGTCAAAGGAGTACACCATACCACGGTCATTACCTGGGTGCAGCAGGTCGCAATGCGCCTGCCGGACGCCTATGCACCGGAAACGCCCCCCGAAGTTGGAGAACTCGACGAATTGGAAACCTTTGTCGGCTCAAAAAAAACAAGATTTGGCTATGGACAGCCGTTGACCACTTCAAAAAGGGAATTTTAGGCTGGGTTCTGGGTGACCATAGTGCTGAAACCTTTGTCCCACTCTGGCAGACTGTGGCGGACTGGAACTGCTATTTCTACGTCACTGATGGGTGGTCGGTGTATCCCGGCTTCATTCCCGATGGCGATCAGATTGTCAGCAAAACGTATATGACTCGAGTTGAAAGTGAGAACACTCGCTTGCGGCACTATCTGGCTCGACTGCATCGCAAAACGCTGTGCTACTCCAAAGCCGTAGAAATGCTGGCTCACTCTATTCGGTTGTTACTTCACTACCTCAGGTTTGACGATGTTCCAGTTCCTCCGAGGTTCATCTCTTGATTCAGCAACGCCGGAATTAGAACACGAAGATAAACTGGAATCATATTTTCCTCTTGCGAATTAATTAACTTAGATGGTGATACGGGTACGGTTGCTCAAATTTTATTGGCTGTGGGTACGTGAAGTATTATACAGTACGTACCATTATCAGATTCATGCCGCTATTAGCGTTAATGACGTACCTCTGGGGGTAAGATGACTACGTGGAGTAAGCGATCGTTGCGTCCTGTGCCAACTCGAAAGAAAAAATACACAACCTCAGTAGATCGCAAATTCTCTAGGAAAGGGGTAGGGTCAGGCTAAACGCATTAAAACAAAGCCATGACGATCTACCCAAGTTCATTATCGCCTGCTCCAGCTTTGACGGATGAAGCGACGTTGGAGGTAGCCCTCGACTGCCTATTGGAACACTTATCCCTGGACATGCAAGGTGGATACACACTCCAAGATCTGTTTGAGATTTTGCTACGGGCCGCCAGTCGCAGCGATAGCATTGAACACACAACACAACGATTGGAGGGCGTACCCAGTGGCAATGGCATTCGCTATCATCTCGATAAGTTAGACGATATCACAACTCTGGAATCTCAACTCAATGCCGCTCTGCAAAGCCGCATCCCCCCAAAAATTCGTAAGGGCAAGCATCGTATTGCCATTGACCTCCATCTGATTCCCTATTACGGCAGTGTGAACGTCGCCACTGAGCCTTACATCTACCGCTCTCAAGCTAAGGCAGGCACGACTTCGTTCTTTGCCTATGCCACCGTCTATGTGATTTGTCGTAACAAACGGGTTACTTTGGGTATTCATGCCGTGCATCGGCATGAAACATTGGTTGCAACCATCACTTATTTATTAGCCATGCTGACTCCCTTACGAGTCCGCGTCAAACGGCTTTATCTTGACCGTGGGTTCTATAGTGTACCAGTCATTCGTTGGCTCAAAGCTCTCAATATTCCGTTTCTCATGCCTGCGGTAATTCGAGGCAAACGTGGAGGTACTCGCCAGTTGTTGATTGGGCGCAAAAGTTATGCCACCCGTTATACCCTCAACAGCCCTCAATATGGTTCAGTTACCTGTCAGATGCGGGTGATTTGCAGCTATTACAAAGGGTTCAAAGGGAAACATGGTATCCAATACACCCTATACGTGCTGCATCGTGTGAGGGTTGCTTTGGAGCAGATGCATCAGCATTACAAAGACCGTTTCGGTATCGAGACCAGCTACAGGATGAAAAATGGGTGCCGTATCCGCACCACGAGCAAGAATCCAGTCACCCGTTTGCTGTTTGTGGCTCTGGCGTTTATTTTGGTCAATCTCTGGGTGTATTTGCTCTGGTTCTTTGTGAGCCGTACTCAACGAGGAGGACGGGTCGTTTACCGAGAACTCTTTAGTCTCAAGACCATGTTGGAGTTTCTCTCTCAGGCTGTCGAGCGACATTTCCCAGTCATCACAGCCATCTATTTACCCTCTCTAGAATGAATTTGCGATCTACTGAACCTACATCATTCCGGCTTTGGCAGAGAAGATTAGTCAGTTGGCCAAGGCTGAGAGGCGGACAGACTCTCAGATGATCGCTAATTTGGTTGAGGATGGGTTAATTGCTCGTGGTTTAGTGACCCGTGAGGAGATAGAGCGATTAACTGAGGAATTCAAACAGGGAGATGAGGAGGACTGATCCTGGGGTGGATAGATGGATTCGTATGGCAATCTTTAATCCTTACCCTTGAATTTGGTGATGATTTACAAATATTCCTTGGTTCCACAGGTCAAAAGGGCGAACTAAAATAGAGTCAACAAATAATAAAAACCTTTTAATCTGAACAATTATGGAACTGACGACGCTAACCGCAGGGGCGATCGCCACTCTCGCTTTTCAGAAGTTCCTGGATGCAGGAGCAGGCAAGTTGGCTGAGAAGTTTACCGAGGCTGCGATCGTCAAGATGGATGACCTTCGTAAGCAGATTTGGGCAAAGCTCCGAGGTAGACCGCGCGTGGAAGAGGTGAAGGCGATCGTCGAACAAAAATCTCAGATAACGCAGGAGCAGGTCAATCAGCTTGCAGCATATTTACAAGTGGCGATGGATGATGACCCTCAGTTTGCCAGGGAGATTCAGATGATTGCCCACGAAATTACGTTAATGCAGGTTGAAGACAACAGCAATATGACACAGATCAACTATGGGGGAACGAACTACCAGACGAGAACGGGTGCTGTCAATACCAATTTCTTTGGTGGCAGCCACTATCACGGTCAGAAATAGTCGTCAAATTAGCTCTTACTAGCTCCTATGAGCCAAATCAACTACGACGGCACAAACTATCAGGTCAATCCTGGCGAGAATAATACCAACATCTTCTATCCTGAACCGGACGTGCCAACAGTTGGCATTCCACAGAATTTACCACGTACCCACGTCAAAGCATTTGTGGGTCGATCGCAGGAACTCACTCAACTACATGAACAGTTGCAGCAGTCGAATTGTTTAGCGATCGCATCGATTGCCGGAATGGGGGGAATTGGCAAGACAGAACTAGCATTGCAGTATGCACTGCACCATTTGCAGCAGGCGACTTATCCGGGTGGGTTTTGCTGGTTGCGGGCGCGTGAGTCGGAGGTAGGAACTCAGATTGTCAATTTTGCCCGTAGTCGATTGGGGTTAAAGTTGCCAGAGGACTTGGATTTGGATAATCAGATCGGCTTTTGCTGGCAGCACTGGCGAGAGGGGGAGGTGCTGCTGATTTTAGATGACGTTACTGATTACTCTTTGGTCAAACCCTATTTGCCTTCAGATTCGCGCTTCAAGATTTTGCTTACGACACGCTTACAGTTGGGGCAGTCATTCCAGCAGATGGAAATCAAAGTTTTAGATGAAGCGGCTGCATTAGAACTGTTGAAATCCCTCACCGATGCAGACCGAATTGAGGGGCAACTTGAAGCTACGAAGTATTTATGTCAATGGTTAGGGTATTTGCCGCTAGCATTAGAACTGGTAGGGCGGTATCTAGCACAGAAGCCTGACCTTACTCTGGCAGAAATGCAGCGTCGCTTGGAGGCAAAACGATTAGATGCCAATGCGTTGCGGCAGATAGAAGATAGCATGACTGCTCAGTTGGGAGTTGCAGCCGCATTTGAGTTAAGTTGGCAAGAGTTAGATGCAGTGGCTCAGGAAGCCTGCTATTTGCTCAGTTTGTTTGCATTAGCTCCTATTCAATGGCAATGGGTCGAACAGTGTTTTCCCGAACGCGACCCTGAAGATTTGGAAGACCTCCGTGATCGACAGCTAATCCGGTTGAGCCTGCTGCAACGATCAGACGAACAAACCTATCTGCTACATCAACTAATTCGTGAGTTCTTTCGGGCAAAATCGATTACCGAACCTAATACCAAACAGATTAATTTATTGAAGCAATCCGTTTGCCATACTGTATCCAAAATTGCACGGTCGATTCCTCTTACTTCAACTCGGAAGGGAATTGAAATTCTTGATTCAATCATGCATCATTTAGAGAACGTAGCGCACAACCTAACTGATTTTATTGATAATAATAATTTAATTGAGTTGTTTGAGGCAATTACCCGTTTCTATGAGGGGCAGCTAGCTTACCCGAAGGCGAGGCTTTGGTTGATTAAATGCTTAAAAGTAGTTGCCAGTCGCTTTGGTCATAGAACTTCTTATGTAGCCACTACTCTCAACAGCCTGGCTTTTGTTTATCGTAGTCAGGGGAAATATAGAAAAGCTGAAATACTTTATCTACGAGCATTATCTATTTGGCAGGAAAAATTAGATATCAGCAGTCCATATATTGCCATCGGTTTTAACAATTTAGCGGTTATCTACCGTGACCAGGGATATTACGACAAAGCAGAGTTTTTTTACTTAAAGGCTTTGTCTAGTTGGGAGAAGCAATTAGAGCCAGATGATCCACAAATTGCTATTTGTTTAAGAAATATAGCAACACTCTACTGTGACCAAAAACGTTATATCGAGGTAGAACCTTTATATCAACGGGCAATTACGATTTGGAGAGAACATTTAGGACAAGATGGTCAAGCCACGATAGATATTCTTAATGACGTAGCAAATTTATACAGCAATCAAGGACGCTATGAGGAAGCAGAACAACTTTTAGACTATTGCTGCTACCTGATAGTTGAGGTTTTAGGAGTAGAAAATATTAACGGAACTCGAATCTTTGATAGTTTGGGACAACTATATGAACGGCAAGAACGATACGAAGAGGCAGAAGATTCTTATCAGAAAGCACTGCATGTTAAAAAGATGCTTTTAGTAGGCGATCACCCTGAACTCTCAAAATCTCTTAACAATCTTGCAGTTTTATATATGAAGCAAGAACGCTACGAGGAGGCAGAGCCTCTCCTAAAAGAGTCAATATCAATCCATGAGCGAATCTTTCTAAACGGCAATCCAGATATAACCGTTCCTCTAATCAATTTGGCTTCAATCTATTGCCTTCAAAATCGCTACTGCGAAGCAGAAATGCTTTTGATGCAAGCCTTGAAGGTTTGTGAGCATCAATTGAACACAGATCATCCTAAAATAATCCTGACGCGATCAAAGTTGCAAGCATTGCGGAAGACTATAGAAGAACATGGGGAGTAATAGGATGAGAAGGGGCAAGCACCAGAATAGTGGTTAAGCATTATTCCAAACAATTTATATTCATAAGGCTCAATAGGTGTTTCAGGGAGATGGAGGTGTAGGGGAAGCTGCTGTTAGGATAGCAGAAGCATTGTAGGGGTTAGGTGCGATGAGTATCAACTTGAGTACTCTGATTGACGATGCCAAATGCTATCAACTGATTCGCCAAACTCGTTGGACTGAAGGGGTGAGATGCCCTCGCTGTCAGAGTGAGCAGGTGGTCAAAAATGGCCGCGATGAAACTCAACCTCAGCGACAACGTTACTGCTGCAAATCCTGTAAAGCCCATTTCGACGACCTGAGCGATACGATTTTTGCAGGGCATCATCAACCCTTGCAAAAGTGGATTGGCTGCTTGTATTTGATGGGACTGAACCTATCGAGTGAACAAATTGCCACCGAGTTAGCCCTGGACAAGGACGATATTTACCAGATGACGATGCAACTGCGTCAAGGCATTGTGGACAACAAGCCGGAGGTGCACTTAAGTGGAGAGGTCGAATTCGACGAAGTGTATCTGACAGCGGGGCATAAAGGCCAACCCCATGAAGTCAAAAAAAGGGGCGCAAAGGACGGCGCCATAAGCTCAAAGGGATTCGGGGACGGGGGACGCTTGCCCAAGAAAAGCCGCCGATTTTCGGCATGATCCAACGTCACGGCTTGGTGGTGATTCGGATGCTGGAAAATGTCCAGCAAGAGACGATTAAACCCCTCATCCAAGCAACGGTCGCTCCTGGAAGCCAGATTTATACAGATGAGTATGGCATTTACAATGGGTTGACATGCTGGGGCTATGAGCATAAAACCGTGTGTCATGGGAGTGGGGAGTATGCCCGCGATGAGGATGGCGATGGATTCTATGAAATCCATGTCAACACAATGGAAGGGTTTTGGTCGTTGCTGCGTTCATGGTTACGACCTCATCGAGGGATTTCTCAAGAGAAGTTGCCGGTGTACCTGGGCTTTTTTGAAGTGGTTCACAATGCACGTAAAAGAGGCAGAGCTTTAATTTCCACTCTCCTGGAAATCCTGCTGCCTATCTCCCCGAAACAGCTATAGAGCCATTCATAAAACATCTGGAATAATGTCAAATCAATAATTGAAGGCTCAAAAATTGTTGGTGAGGTTTTGGCTCACCAGCCTTGTAGAAGATGTTGTCGGCGATCGCTCGCACTCAACACAGTCGCGCAAGATTCCCACGGCACCTTTTTGACCTGGTGATATTTGAACTCGAAGGGGTGCTTTTGCGGGACAGCGTTGATGGTTTGCTTCGCTTCCTCAATTTTGCCCAGTGCGACCTGAACCCATACATCCTCTAGAACATCGGGGATTTGTCCGAAGAGTTGGTGGATGGCTTCGAGGCGATCGCTCAGTAAATCATGTACCCGGTCTTCCACTGACCCTTTGTAGCGCATGTTGTAGATGCGGACGACATCTCGAAGTTGTCCAATCCGTTGAATTCGCCCTTTGCGCTGTTCCAGGCGGGTTGGGTTCCAGGGAAGGTCAAGGTTGATCAGGGTGCCTAGACGTTGAAGGTTGAGTCCTTCACTAGCGGCATCGGTACCTAAGAGCAAGCGAATTTCACCGTCTCGAACACTCTTCTTCAGGCTTTCGCGCTCCTTTTTAACGAAAACGCCGTCCGTGAGGGTGCCTGACTTTTGCCCACCCGCATAAATGGCAATCACCTCCCCTTTTGGTAAATCACGAGAGAGTTGATCTGCTAGCCATCGGATGGAATCGAAATACTGGGAGAAGATAATACAGCCCTCGTTAAGCCAGCCCTCCTCCACCAATAACCGTCGAACGACCTCATATTTAGGGTCATCTTCCTGGTTTGCTTCTAACCTGTCTAAAAATTGCTCCAACAAATCACGCTCGGACGGGGTTAGAGACTTGGGCTTTTCTTCTGGTGTCGCCTCGTCGTCTTCCTCCTCAATGTCTTCCCATGCTCCCAGCATATTTTTGGCAGTGTTCATGCCTGCACAGATGGTGCTACCAACACGACGAAGCAGCAGGGTTTTGAGGAAGCCCGACCCTTTTATGCGTTGTCCCAGAAGTTCGCAGAATTCCTCAGCGACCTCGTATGCATCCTTCAGGTAAGGTGGTAGTTGAACCGCGTCGCGATCGCTCTCTCCATACAGGTCTACCTTGACGGGCTTCAGATACCGTTCCCCGGTTTCGGGGTCAATCTCGTTCTCAAGAAATTCACGGGTACGACGAACGATGTGGCGGATGAAGGGGTTATGGTGCTGAGCAAAATCTGGCGTTGCTGAATCAAGAGATGAACCTCGGAGGAACTGGAACATCGTCAAACCTGAGGTAGTGAAGTAACAACCGAATAGAGTGAGCCAGCATTTCTACGGCTTTGGAGTAGCACAGCGTTTTGCGATGCAGTCGAGCCAGATAGTGCCGCAAGCGAGTGTTCTCACTTTCAACTCGAGTCATATACGTTTTGCTGACAATCTGATCGCCATCGGGAATGAAGCCGGGATACACCGACCACCCATCAGTGACGTAGAAATAGCAGTTCCAGTCCGCCACAGTCTGCCAGAGTGGGACAAAGGTTTCAGCACTATGGTCACCCAGAACCCAGCCTAAAATTCCCTTTTTGAAGTGGTCAACGGCTGTCCATAGCCAAATCTTGTTTTTTTTGAGCCGACAAAGGTTTCCAATTCGTCGAGTTCTCCAACTTCGGGGGGCGTTTCCGGTGCATAGGCGTCCGGCAGGCGCGTTGCGACCTGCTGCACCCAGGTAATGACCGTGGTATGGTGTACTCCTTTGACCCGTTCGATCGCTCGAAACCCAGAGCCGTTGAGATACATCTTGATGCATTCGCGTCTGAACTCGTCTGAGTACCCTCGATGCGGGTCGTAGGTATCAATGAACTGACGACCACAAGCGACACAAATGTGATTTTGCTTACCTTTCCTCTTACCGTTTTTACGGATATGAGTAGCCCCACACTCTGGACATTGCATTGCAGATTACCCTAAATCATCTTTCAATTATGCAACGCCCAAAATCTTTTGCTAAACGGCGGATTCTGGCTTTATCGGGTTCCCTAAGCTTGTCCCAAGCATCACCTGGTGCAACTGCCACTTCATCGGATAGTTTGAGCGATCGCCGGATATTTTTGAAATCGGGACTCTCTGAGGCTGGAGGAAGGGGATTGCGAATCCACCGCCAACGATCCTGATCGTCTTCGGGCAAGTCTCCCTGTCCCATTGTTAGTGCTAACGCTTCTTCTGCCCGCCGCCAATTGCTCCAAGTCGTTCCCAAAACGGCTTCATTATTGATAGAGAGTACATTGAGCAGATCCCATGCCTCGATCGGGTACATCTGGACTGGGGTTGCGGTTGCTAACAGCAGGCTTTTGGTACAGGGCGCAATTTGCCAGAGGAAGGCAAGGAGGTTATTGGGGTCAGCTTTTTCTGCTTCGCGATCGGCTCCCAGGTTTTTTCGACGTGCTCGGTGTGCTTCATCGACAATGACACACTCATAGTTCATCAGCTTGAGGTACTCGGAAGCCTCTGATTTGCTGGTGATTAACCCTTGAGAGACGATACCCACCCGACGTGGACATTTTTTAATGCCGATCGCCCCCGCTACTGGATACTCCAGCCCGTTTTCATCGATCCACTGCTTCCCGTTCCACACTGCACTGGGCATCTCTAGCAGGTTCAGCATCTCCTCCTGCCACTGCCAGAGCAGGGGTTTGGGAACGAGGATCAGAACGGGCTGATCCCCATAGAGAGCCATCAGCATAGCGGAGAGGGCAAGCTGCATGGTTTTACCCAGACCTACCATGTCTGCCAGAACAAATCTGGCTCCGTGAGGTCCTTTGTGTGCTTCAAATGCCAGGTTGACGAAATACTTTTGATGCGCCCACAGCCCATACTCTTGGCGATAAACCGGGGTTTCAATGATTGGCGCACCGGGATCAGCTTCTTCACGCCAAACTTCAACGCTGGGGAAAACGTTGCGTTGGGAGAGCCGTCCCACGTCATCAATAACAAATTCGGCGAGGGAAACGGCAAGCGGATGATGCCAGAGGGCATCGAATTCTTCCTGCACCCATTGCACTGCTTCGGGGGAATTATCTTCCCAGACGAGTTCGTAGTGCAATTTCCAGGCATCAAAGGTTTCGTTGGTGCTGCCCATGAAGGCGGTTTTGTTTCCGTTTGCCAGGGTGATTACTCCGGCTTTGCCATGTACCAGTCCAAACCTCTCACGGGGCAGCACTTTGACCTGCATCTTACCCGATCGCAGGAAATTGTAGAGACGGGCAAACCGAGGTTTAGCCTTTTCGCCATAGTTTTCGGGTTCTGCGTCACACCATTCCCGTCGCATCGCATAGTTTGCAGCTTTGGCGGTTTCGACATCCCCTACGTTCAGATCAGAGTTGCAGATCATCCGAATTTGTCCAGTGATGCTCTCCAAGGCTTCCCCAGCGACTTCCAGAATGGACGATCGAAAATAGCCAGCGATGCGATCGTAGGACTGTGCTCCCTGAAGGCGTTGGTTCAGGAAGGTTTGGTCGAGTCTAGTGCGGCGAGAGGAAAAGCGGTTGATCATTGCAAACGCAGATAAATGCGGATGAACGCAGATAGAAATACGGTCAGGGTTGGGAGTCGCAGACTAATCGTTTGAATTGGGACACCGAAATGATGGTTGTGTTGAGCAGCTTTTGGGCTTCTGTAAAGTCTTTGTCGCCTGTGATGAAAAAGTCAGCGTCGGCGGCAAGGGCACAGGCAAGGAATTTTGCGTCTTTTTGATCGCGAGGAAAATCGATTTCGATACTAACCTCAACCAATTCTGTCAGGGTATCCAGTAAGTAAAACCAGCGTTGTTTCATCTCTTCTAGTAAACCCAATCGTTTGCGGCTGAGAACGTCTTTGTACTCTGACAGAATTTCAGGTGAGACAACCCACTGATAATCGTCCTGTTCTAAAACGAACAAAATTACGGTTTCAGGATCACGATCGCGCAGTGCCGCAGAAACAAGAACATTGGTGTCAATAACAACGTTCACCGACCAGACCTATAAGCATCAATTTCAGCCACAATTTCTTCTTCTGTAATTGTTTGAGCTTGAGGAAGTGCCTGCGTTTCCTTGAATAACGTCTTAAGGGCTTCAATATGTTCGTGACGTTGTGGTTTCAAAACAACAACCTTAACCTCTATCCCCTCAGACAAGGTAGCTTGATAGGCTTTAGGAATTTCAATCACTCCATTTTTTATCTTTGTTTGAAACTCAACCGCCTCCATGATTCCAACCTCTCGATTTAGATTTATCTGCGTTTATCTGTGCTTGCAACGTTTTACCTATACGTTATCGTTCTCTAATGCTCCAGCAAGGAGTTCGGCGGCTTTAGCGTCGATCGCCCACTGTCCCATCTTGAAACCCATCGTGGAGAGGTAGCGAAGGATTTCGATCAGGTTTTTGCGTTGGTTCCAGTAGTCGCGGACTTCGGCGCGGAGCCAGGATTTGCCTTGCTGGGTGGATTCATGGCGAACGGTTTCGCGGATGGCGAAGAGGGCATTCCGTACTAAGGATGCCCCAAACCCTATGTCGCCTAACGTTTTGGTGCCAAATTCGGTAGCGGTTTTGAGGCGGGTTTGGTTGGCTTTGCCGCTTTCGAGGAAGGGTTTGTAGTCTTTTAAGCCAAAGCCGCGAGCGAGTTCCTGGTATGCCCCGGTGCGGTATTCGCCGTGGCTTTCGATGTCGAGTCCTTTGAGGTAGAATCGTTCTTCGGGAGTGAGGTTTTTCCAGACGAAGGTATCGAAGCCTTTGGGAACGAGGTAGTCGCAGGCAATTTTTACTGCTTCGTCGATGACCTTTTCGATCTCAGATTTGTCGCCGCCTTTCTTGCGGGGTTTAGAGAGTTCGTAGGCTACGTCGATGTCTTCGATGTTTTTGTATTGAGTCAGGACGCGGAGGGCAGCGGCGTAGGCGGCAAGCTGGTAGTCGGTGTCGCCAAAGTTAGGATCTTCCTCGTCTTCAAGTGCCAGCATGGAGTCGAGTTGGCGTTTGACTTCCAGTTCGACTTTGGGGTAAATCTCATCGAGGAAGGCGGTATTGTCGGAGGTTTGCTTTCGCAGAACGAGCAGGACAGTTCCTTGTACATAGTTGCCTTCCTTCAGGGCGGAATCGGTTTCAGTGGCAATACACCAGGCGGTTGTGACTCGTAAGCCAGATGCCCAAAGGATAAGGGCAAGGTCTGCCCAGACTCCGGCATCTTGATGGGTAAACATGACAACTTGGCACCCATTAGTTGGCATTTGGTTCGCCAAGTTATGGTAGCAATCTGCCATGCTCTTGCGGAAGCTCTCATCTCTTCCTCTAATGGCAAGGGCACGCTTACTATCGATGTACCAATGAGGAAAAAGCTTCTGAAGAGGCTTGTCATACCAAGCTAGAAAAAATTCAGAAAGTTCATGGTAATTAATTGCGTCTGCATAAGGCGGATCAGTTAATCCAATATCTGGCTTGATAGGAGTAGTTCGTGAATCAGATGGTAGAACCTTACCCTGATTATGTATCAACCTTTGATTGACTTTGAAAAACCAGCTTGTATCTAGTGCAAGTAACCCTCTAGACCCATAATTTAGAAAAGTATTAAATGCTTGATTAGCAAACGTATGAACAACCATCTCCTTACTAGGAGTAGGGTCCCATTGAGACAACTTCGCATTGTAATCAGCACATTTCCAAAGGCTGAGTAGGCATGAAACTTGCTCGATTGGAACATCCAGATCAGTAATTCTTTCTGCCAAAGTTCCTAAGATGAGTAGCTGCCTTGGATTAAAAAGATGATGCCAATGCGTCCAACCCCGTTCTCTCTGTAGGCGAGTTGTTTCGTCCCCTGGTTCAATTTGACGACTAGGAATGTATCCCTTTTCTTGCCAATCATCAAAACGTTCCTGTAGTAGCCCCAACACTTTTGCTTCACGGTCAAAGTCCTGTTGGTTAGGAGCACGATAGTAACGTTCTGTTCGTTCTTTGCCTTTGGCATCTACATAAGTTTTGACCCAACGAATACAATAGAGTCGCTCTTGCAGCACGTCATCTTTGCGGGGTATTAGATCGTCGTTCTCCCACAGGCGTAACCCTTCGCGACCTCGGATCAGTACCATTGGAGTTTCTTGAGGACGCTGATTCCCCTCGTTATCCATAGGATGAGGGTTGGGACACACTAATTTAGAATCCCTGACCGTTCCTGCGGCTTTCGCTGCTGCCATTTCAGAGGCGGAAACATCTGATTCGATAAGGATGTCAAACCGTTGATTGATTGGATCTGGTTTTAACTTACCGATGCACCGTGTTCTTTGCCCTATCACCCAACTAGGAGCTAAGGGAATCATCCAACCGCATTCAGGGCATCTTGTCTCGTTACAGTACAGGTAAGCATCAGCCCGGCAGCCTTTCTCGTTATGTTCAATGCCCCATTCAGTAATCTGGCGATCGACTGCTTCATAAACCTTTTCTTGAGCCTGTCGTACTTGTTCAGCAACTTCCTCGCCTCCCCCCACAATATTAAGGGCTGCCCAAGTGAGCAAAGAAGCAACAGGATTGAGGTCAGAACCATACGCCTCACAGCCAATTCGAGCCGCTTCAAAGGGAACGCTGCCACCACCACAAAAGGCATCACCTACGCTGGGAGTATGACCAAATTGCGTCTCACCCAACTGCTTCACTAGCTCTGGTAGGCTATTGGCTGTTGTTCCCAGATGAGCATTGATCTCGACCCAAGCTTCTTCGGACGGTCCCTCAATATGTTCCGGGCGATCGCAGTAGGTCAATTTATCGTCATAGGACAAACGGTTAAAAGCAATTTTTTGAAGGATTTGGCGATCCTCCGCCGTTGTCCCTACCTTTAACTTTGGCGTTGTTTCGCTCCCCGTTGGTTCAAACCACTCCTTGCGCTCTAACGTGCTTAATAGTCCATAAACATCTTTGAGTGCGATCGGTTTGGATTTGCGTTGATAAAGCCCATCCTCGTCCATTGTCAAGATTTTGAGAAAAATCTCTCGGTCCTTTTTGGCATCGTTTGAGGCTGGCATTAATAGCCCGATGATAGTTGCCCTTACCAAAATCAAAGGCTTACGCCCCCACCACTTACCAAGACTGGTGAGAGTTTGTGTATTGCCTGCTTTACGCTCCTTATAGCTCTCCTTCGACAGCTTTGAAACCGGGAACTGAGTTTCGATAAAGGATGCCATACTGCTACGCCCTCTCATAGAAGATTAACGAACCCAGCTTGCTCAAAGTGGCGATCGCTCGTGAATGTCTGACTTAGGTTTGCCATAGAGGTAATGGTCATGCTGGTGTGCCAGATCCTCAACGCCTGTATCGACAACGTTTTGCTCAATGATCTGCATGAGTTGATCCCACCCAGAGTCATCATCACTGGCAGGCACAGCCGCCGCATCTTCTAAGAAGGTAATGATCACCGTCTGACCTTCCCGCCCTGAAACGGCTTCGACAGGTTGAGCCACCCCGTTTTGAAATGTACCTTTAACGGAAATCATCATGCCTAAAACTCCAGTTCTGCAAACAACTCCGCGACAGGCAAAGTAAATTCAGGAACCACATCCTCCCCATCCAGGCGATCGCCAATTCTCAAAAATCCATCTGGTCTAGGGTTGTGATACACCAGTACATACTGCTCATCAGGGTGGATCACCCAAACCAGGCGTGTCCCATTCTCGAAATACTCCACGATTTTGTCGTGAATTTCTTCCACCGTATTCGTTGGGGAAAGAATTTCAACTGCCAAATCGGGCGACCCCTGAAAATAGCCCTTTGGCAACCGCTTCACTCCCTGAAGCCGCTCTTTAGCAATGAAGGAGAGATCAGGCGATCGTTTATTGCCCGATTTCATTGTGAATGCTGTACTGGAGTCGCAAATCACTCCCAACTTGCGAGGCTGGACGAAGCTAAACATGGCTCCATTCAAAATACTGGCAATCCAGCCATGCTCCATCCCCGAATTGCCCATGTTCACCAGTTCCCCATTCACCAATTCATAGCGTCCGCCTTCCGGCAACGCCATGAACTCCTCATCCGTCCAAATTTTCTTCTCTGAAGCGACTGTCATGCTCGACTGCCTCCATTCACCGCCTTAGCTGAGGTCAGCTTCCACTCGGCTGTCTCTTCCCCTAACCTAAACAATGGTAAGTCAACCGATTCAGGATGATAATCCGAGACAGGATTTTCAGTCAGCGCAAACCGAACCGCCTTTCGCCATCCCCTCCCCCGTCCGGCAATGGCATGACCCGTCGCCGCATTGGTCATTGTAAACAACCACCACCGCTCCTCTGGTGCTAACCCCAACCAGTTCTTGATTGCGATCGGAATCAAAGCCGGATCAGCCTCCTCGATCGCCCATGCCAGTAGTACCATTTCCTTACCAAACAAGCGAGATACCGGGATTTGCCCCACCTTCCACTGCCCAGACTTATACCCCATCTGCCGCAGCCGTTGGTTAAACTCAGCTTTGATGTGGTCGGCGATCGCGTCCCACTTAGAGCGAGGCAAAATCACTCGCATCTTATTGTCCTCCTGACCCAGAGCAAAACTCAATTCCCGTCGGGCTTCACTGTCGTCCCAGGTGAAATGCTCACTGATCAAGACATCTGCCTTCTTATTCGATGGCAGCGTCACCAAAAAGTGATGCTCCGACTCCGTTGGGACGAAGCCAAACCCTTCTGTTTTTTCTGCTCGGCTTTTGGACATGAGGTTGGTACAAACGAACTGAAGTGGCTCAGGTAATGACTATCATATCGAGCTTCACCTGGTTTTATTGCTTCACTTCATCAGATTTGATTTCAGTTTTGACCTCTGCTACCCAATCCAACAGCAGTTGCCCATTTAAGAATTCTAGTGATTCAGCTTCGATCTCGACTTCGCCCTCCGATAGCAGCCCTCGCAAATGGTTGATTGTGCCTTCCAACTTCTCCCCATCCAATTTCAGGCGATCGTCCACCGATAGTTCCAACCAGTTCTGCCCACTAATCGTGACTCGTACCCCCTCAGCCTCAGCCTGAAACTTCTTTAACCGTGCCAAAAATTCATAGGAATCTTTCGTTGTGCTGGGGTGGTGCGATCGCCTCCAAACGGCTGGCTCTTCTGGATTGATCTCCACCGTCGTTTTACCAGGGGCATCCCACTTAATATCCCGACGGTGCTGCTCTGAAGTAACACCATCCTTCTCCGCCACAGCCAAGACACAGACGGTTCCTGGCTCTACGACAAATGGTGCATCGTAGCTGATCCCTGAAATTTTAGGATCAGACCCATCCAACGTATAGCGAATGGGGGCAGTTGGAGCCGCCTGTAACTCCACCATCTTGTCTCCACCATCCTGATAACAGACCGACTTTAAGGTAATTCGATTTCGCCAAGTTCGTTGCCCCCCGCTCTGGTGTTCCCCTTGAGAGTCAACACACAAGAAGGAAACCTCTAATCCCTGAGTCTTGAAATTTTTAGGGTCGGGCACCTGCTGCGAGTCCATCGTCGCTGGGGCACCCACTTCGTAATAGATCAGGTCGCCATGCACAGCCGTCAGTTTTAGCGTCACCTCTCCGGTTTCGTCATCTCGCTGAGACTCATACCAACGAATATCGGTGTCGGGTTTTGGGAATGGTGGCTTTTCCACATAGCCCCCCTCCTCGCGCCATTGATCCTTAAGCAACAAGCTCGATCTCAGATCCTCTAACGCAGTGGGGTGGTGCCATTGCCACTGAGGATTCATAGCCGCCCGTTTCTTTACCTCCGTCCAAGGCATTTGCTTCTGGGTAAACAGACGAGCCTCGCACTTTTTCCGGAACGAATCGCTAGCAACATCTTCCGTAAATTTCTGCTTCGCTTTCAGCGTCTCCCGGATCTGCTTCTCGCCGTTGTAATCGTTATCCGTGTAGTTCATTAAGAAATCGGCTGTGAGCAATCCAGGGGCAGATGGGTAAGTCAATGTTGTAAAGGTTTCCCGCATGGCACTCAGTAGCCGAAGCTGGACGTTATCTCGAATATCCCTGGCAGCCACTAACTGAGGATCGTTATCTGGCACTTTCTCAGTTTCCATTTCTCCGATGATGGCAGTAATCGCCTTCAACTCAGCCGCATTCTCCAGCAGCGATTCCATCGTATTTCGAGAGCCAGAGAGGAACAGGATGCGGTTCTTGTAGTCCAGGTCGTTATAGAAGTTCAGCAGGTCATCCGATAAGCTGCTTCCAGTGTCGGGTTCACAAATGACCAACGTAACCTTGTCTGATTTGATCTGAATTTCGTCGATCGCCGGGAAGACCAGCACCTCCTGATAGCAATCCTTCAACGAGAGGGGCTTAAAGGTCCCTTCCAAAAACGTTCTAAGCTGCTTCAGTGAAGACTCACGGTTATACCCCTCAGCCGTCGTCTTCAGCTTGGCTACCAAATTCTGGATATTCTTGAAGTAGAGCTTGCCTTCCCGATTCGAGTGTAGATACCAGGCTTTCGTCGTCAGAACCCCCAAAATATCCTTTGGCAGCTTAGAAACATCTCGCCCCGGCGTACACAGGTAGGAAACCACCTCTGATA
The DNA here is from genome assembly GCF_048077055.1 of Egbenema bharatensis FJBBOT/2019. Lineage (NCBI taxonomy): Bacteria > Bacillati > Cyanobacteriota > Cyanophyceae > Oculatellales > Oculatellaceae > Egbenema > Egbenema bharatensis. The sequence goes on from NZ_CP182236.1 coordinate 4,247,385, forward strand.
GAGATAGCCCTAGAACACCGTTTGGCACATTTGCCAATGACGACACCAAAAGCAGCGTTGCAGCATCCTGAGCATCCGCACCGCCAAGATGCGAGTCCATAATTTCGGCAATCGCTTGCCCACTTGCAGCAATGTCATGGCTGATGGCATTGTCCAGGGTGGGGTTAACACTAATCACCTCTCCCCGCGTGTCCGGATCATTCAAGTCTAAGTTATGGGCATGGATCATGTAGAGGCGATCAGCCCGCCCCTCTTCAGGGTCAAATAGACGGGCAACAACTGTTCGCATCAGGCGAATTAAGCCCCGCGTTTGCTGAAATCCTGGATTCTCACGGAATCGGGCATAGAGATTGCGAATCGCAAAATGGAATGGGTAAGACTCTTTCAATTGAGCCGCAAACTTCTCAGGTGAAGCGTTGGTGATATCCATTTGCTTAGCATTTTTGACTGCCTCTGCATAGGCGCGGGCAATCTCCCAAACTTCCGTTTCTTCTGGCAATTCCTCAAATAGCCGTTTTCTAAGGATGTGGTAGACCTCATCTGTATTTAGAGCCACTGGCTCCAGGGTCAACGCAGCGCGTCCCACTTCCCCCTTAAAGTTTTCCAAGGTACGGCTAATCTGTTGGCTCCCTCCTTCATAAGTCGCCTTCAGGTCTGATATGACGACACAAACGTTGGATAATTCATCCTTACCTACAGCAACCAGCAGGTTTGATAGGGCAGTAGTTGTCACCTTCGCCAAATTGGAATCACCGATCGCCCTAGCCTCGGCATTTTCCAGATAAGGTGGTAACTCGTCCAACAGGATCAGCAACGGCTCCCCTTTGAGCAGATTCACCCAGGCAGACTGTCCAGGTGCAGCCAATGGGGAGTAATAATCCTTAAAAGCTTCTTTTTTACCCAATTGCTCGGCGATCGCCCCCCACACTCCCAAGGGCGCATCGCTTTCCCGCCCCGTAAAGGCAACCACTCTGAGTGTTCCTAAGTCTCTTGATTCGTAGAGATCACCCATTACAGCTTCACGCAGTTCTGGATATTTCGCCAAAAGCCCAAGAACGACCATGTTGTGAGTTTTGCCACCACCCATCGCCTGACTCAAAACGAACACGCCTTGGTTAGACTGCCTGCTGAACCGCCGAAACGCCTCCCTCAAAAGCCGTTTCATGCCATCCGTCAGGTAGTTCTCTGCAAAGAACTCACCCGGCTTTATTTTGTCCTCAATCAGATCAGTGAGATCGAGAACAACATCGCGACGAGAGCGATCGAATACGCTAGAACGGGGTTTGCAAAGTTGGCTTAGGGGTTTCATGGATAAGAGTTGCTATTGGAGATTAGGTTGATGCAGCATTCCGCGCACTATGTCTAGGCTACCCATTGCTTCTACTCCAAGTAATCACAAAAACTTGAACTCCTCGGTAGAGATCTTCAGAATTTCATGAAGATATTAAAGTTTAGTAGAGTCCCTCAGCCATCGACTGCTCGTTGAAGCGGTTCCAAAACCTGGACAGGTAGCTAAACTCCAAACCAAGATTTAGTGGTTAATAATATGGAGGCGATTGTTACTCTACTTCACATACCGCTTACCTCACTATGTCTCCAAAATCATCAAGAGTACGACAAACTCGACCAGCAAAACCAAGCCTTCCAGATGACTATCGCCAACTTCTAGTCACAGGAGACTATCATCTGAATGTCAAGGTCAGTCTTGATGCTGATTACGATGATGAAGATGCTCGGAGGGTAGCTCAACACCTCAATGGCAGTATCCAAATTAAATTTACTAATCCTGAAACAGAAGAATCTGATTCTATAGAGATCGGCTACATCTGGGGGTGGCGAACAACCAGCTTTGAACCAGAGGAAATTATTTATTGGGCTGATTCGGTTGATCAAGACGTTTACAATGCCTTTGATTGGCTGATTTATCAGCAAAAGCAACTCGACCTAGAAGAGGTACTAATTTCCCCTACGTTGTTACTTGATCGCGTATTCATTGAACCAGAGTGGCGTGGCAACAAGTTCGCTTTACCAGCCGTCGTAACCTATCTTGACCTCGTTGCCTATAAATTTGTCTTCCTTTTTCCATCTCCACCAGATAAATCAGAATCCTCTAGCCAAGAATGTAAGCGCAGACAGAAATTACTCAAGCAGTATTGGCAAAAACTAGGATTTGACAACTATGATAGAAAACATAATGTATTGTGGACTGATGAGTGGAATTGCCCAACTTGGTTAAGAGGATAAACTCCTACAAGTAAAGTAGATTATTAGTTCCCATACTCAAGAAATACCATGTCCATACAACTTTCTTGAACAGAAAATTTACAAAATAGGGACTGAAATTCGATTGACAGGTTTAGCGTAAACTCGATCGATCATTTCAGCCGAATTACCCACCCATTTAGCAAGCTGAATACTAGCAATATCTCCTTCTCGACAAAGACTACAGAAGGTATGCCGCATTTGATAAGGATTACGGTATTCAATACCGGGCAGTATTTCCCCATTGGAAAGCACTGTATCTTGTGCGAGTGACGCTAGAATTTTTGCCCAAGCACGAGTAGTGAAATTGCTCCAATCAATGAACTTCCCTTTCGGACTAGGAAATACTAGGGATTCTGGGTCACTATTCTCCGGCTTGATTGCAGCAATAATTTCTGCAAGTTGAGGATTAATGGAAAATTTTCTTAACGCCTGGGTTTTCAATTTATCCTGAATCACCAGTTTCTTACCGTCGTAAATAAGAACACGTCGGAAAGTGATGACCTGTTGCTTAACATTTTTCCACTGTAAGGCAAGAGCCTCAGAGGGTCTGCATCCTGTAAAAAATAAAAACTCGACAAGCGGGGCATATCCTTTGTAGTAGCGATTAGCTTGGAAGGCTGCAATGATGCGATCGCGCTCCTCCCTAGTAAAAGGATTAATCTCTTCTTCCTCTTCGCCATCAGGTTTTTCTAGCTTAATTTCTGACTGGAGTTTAGACTAATTGGGAAAGAAAAGCAGCCAAACCCGACGGTTTGGCTGCTTAATGGTCATGTTGCATCAATAATGATTGACCATGACTAATTTTGACCGCTTGAGGGCGTTTCGACATAAATCCTACATGCTGATTGGCAACGGCAAGGATGCTCTCTTCGACCTGATGGATGCCGTGCTAGTGAGCCGCAGTGTGTACTCCTTTGCCGAACTGTCGGTTGCCCCTGTCTTTCGACGCCAATGGCCGAGTTTGTATGAAGCCCTACAGGATAGCAACCCGCCTCGACTGGAGTGGATGGGGTTGTACCTGGAGCAAATGCCCCAGGACGAACGGGTTGTCTTAGCGGGAGACCACACGGCATGGTCAAGGTTACAGGCACAAACCCTGCGAGAACGGACGTATGAACATCAAGCAACTCCGATGAGTGGAGCCAAACCGGTGACGTTGGGACAAGGATATAGTACGATTGCGTGGATTCCAGAGGAGCAGGGCAGTTGGGCATTACCGTTGCTGCATGAACGCATCACTAGCGCAGAGAGCCCCATTAGCAAGGCAATAGTGCAATTGCGTCAGGTGTGTGAGCAGTTCCAGGTTCGTCCCTTATCTTTGTGGGATGCCGAATATGGCTGTGCCCCATTCCTCAATGGTACGGCGGATATTGCTTGTGACAAGTTGATTCGGTTGCGTTCCAATCGAGTACTGTATGGACCACCGCCTGTTTATAGCGGAACGGGTCGTCCTCGGCAGTATGGGGAGAAGTTCAAACTTAACGATGCCACCACCTGGTGGTCATCTGATGCCGAACTCCAGGTAGAAGAGTCCCGGTGGGGACGATTACACGTGCGGATGTGGTCATCAATGCGACTGCGACGCGTTGCCAACCAGACGATCTGGTTAATTCAACTGCAACGCCTCCATGACTCTGCCCTCCACCCCGCCAAACCTTTGTGGCTAATTTGGGTGGGACAAGCACCACCCGACTTAGAGACGGTGTGGCAACAGTATTTCCGTCGCTTTGCCATTGACCACTGGTATCGCTTCGCTAAGCAACGATTGCACTGGACGTTACCCCAGTTGGCAACGCCCGAACAATCCGAACGCTGGAGCGATCTGATGCCCTTGCTCACCTGGCAGTTGTGGTTGGCTCGTTGCCACGTCCAGGACTCCCCCCTGCCCTGGCAAAAGTCATCTGCTAAGCTATCTCCGGGACGAACCGCAAATGCCTTTGCCTCTGTTTTAGCGTTGATTGGCACACCTGCCCCCCCGCCCAAACCACGCGGAAAGTCACCGGGGTGGACTCCAGGGCAACCCCGTTCCCGCCGTATTCGCTATCCAACGGTCAAAAAGCGCTTCACCAGACCCAAGAAGGTGGCGAACAAGACCGCTTAACCACTAAATTTTTCCCAATCTTCAGTCTCGCTCAATCCAGATAAGGGGGTTGGGCTATTTCTGCTGTGATTAGTCTAAACTCCAGTTCTGATGCCATTCCTTGAAACGGATTGTCATCTATTAAGCCGGACTTCTTTGCCCACTTACAGCTTGCTGATAGCTGGGTTAAAACTCGCTTCGTGGAATCTTTAGGTACATTGGCGCTAAGCCAGTCAAAGATAGCTTGAGCTTCAGTTAGCAGTTTATGAGGGCACCGGCTGATGTGATTCGCTACCCATCCGTACATCCTGATGGTGGATGCTGATTTTTCGGGCGATCGCACCTCCCTATAACGGTTCCAGATCTCAGGCAGATCCAATGTTTCAGCGGAACTGACAGGAATTGGATCATCAACAGTCGCCAGTGTAGCTCGGACTTTGTACTTTTCGAGATTGCTAGGGTCAAACTCTCCATACGCAATATCCCGTTCGACCTCTAGGGCTTTATCCTGAGCTTGCTTACGGTTGTAGGGGCTATCTCGTAAGCCAGTAGATACAAAATATCGCTTTCCATGAAAGGTAAAAACCAGTTGGAGTCTACTGTTGCTATTTTTGATTTGGACGCTACCCGTTCTAGCTTTTCCACGGGACTTAGAAGAATACATACGGCAGAGGGAGATTAGGTGAAATACCAGTACTAGCGTACCCAGTATTCCCCCAGCTTTTATCTCAATCTTTATCTCAATTTCTGCCCCAAACTACCCTAACCAACCCCTAAAATCCTCAACACAAAAATAGCATCAGTCAGCAACCGATGCTCAAACCCTATGTATGACAAGGGAAACGCTTATTTCACTAGGAAGCTGGTGACAGGACTCGAACCTGCGACCGGCTGATTACAAATCAGCAGCTCTACCAACTGAGCTACACCAGCACTACCCCGCTAGTATAGCAAAATAAGGTAAGTGTCAGGCCGATCGATTTGAGATTTTGAGTTCGCCCTGCGATCGACTCAAGGGTTTACTGATCCAGGACTGGATCCTGATGCCTATCCTCAACGTCGGCCCGTCGTAGATAACCCCTCCACAATCACCGAAGGGGTATAGCAGGAACCATTCCAATCAGCATCATCCCCAATCTCCACCAGGTTTTTCAGAGCGGTGTACACACTACCTGCCACCATCGTGTCCTTCACCCGCCCAACCACTTCGCCCTGCTCCACCCGGTAGCCCAGATCGACGTTGACTGAAAACTCTCCCGAAATGCCAGCAACTCCGCCCAGCATTTGATCCACAATGATTCCGCTTTCCATAGAGGCAATCAGTTCAGCCAGGGGCTTGAATCCAGGTTGAACGACCAGGTTAAACAAACCAGGGGTGGGATAACTGCCTAAACTGGGGCGAAATCCGTTACCCGTCGTACCGCAACCCAGGGCCCGACCGATCGTGCGATCGGTATAAAACAACTGCAATACACCATCCTTTATAAAGGTGATGGGTTGGGTAGGGGTGCCTTCATCATCAAAGGGACAGCTATAGGGGCCCATATCAGGTTGTTGGGCAATAGTGAGGCGGGAAGAAACCACAGGTTCACCAAGCCGATCGCTCCAGGGAGAAGCCTTTTCGACAACGTGCTTGCCGTTCATAGCTGCCTGAACCGTATCCCAGAGCATATCCGCAGCCTTGGCAGTGAACAGGACGGGGGCCCGTCCCGCAGGAGGCGGCACATTTGACTGAGACCATTCCAGCCGTTGAATAATTTGCTGGGCAGGGCCACAGGGTCAAGGCTCCCCCGATGGGTTTGACCATCGGAAACGCTGAGGAAATCATCTCCCCGCACCCACTCCGCCGATAGATAGCAGCTTAGGGTGGTATCTGTGTAGCCGCAGTCCAGCCCCTGGGAATTGATCAGGCGGGTGGTTTCCGCATCACATTCCCACTCAGCAGTACAAAGAATTTCGGGATAGGGTTCTCGGATCAAGGCGATCGCCTCCTTCCCCCACTCCACCAATTGTTCTACAGGGATCGATTCCCCTAAATCGGGATACTGCTTTTGAGAGGGAGGAGAGAGTTCGATCGTTTCTGGTTCATTAAGCTGGCTGAGGGCGAGGGCGCGATTGACCAGGATCTGGGCTTCGATGAGGCCATAGGCTACGGCCAATCCTGGACGACCATTTTGCCAGAGACGCAAAGCAATTCCTTCCGACTGAGAACTTTCTAGCTGCTTTAAACGATTGGCTTCAAAGAAGACCGGACGGGAAAGCGATTGCGACTGAAAGACCTCGGCTGCGTCTGCTCCCGATCGCATTGCCAATTCCAGCAGTTCCTCGGCTAGGGCTGCTTGTTGTGAGTTACGCAAATCCATAGGGTTCGTGAGTCATGCCGGGGGAAAGTGAGCAAGCGATCAGCAAGCGGGGCGAAATCAAGCTAGTCAAAATCATGCTTAGTAAAACAAGACACAGGAACACACAAAATCAGTATCAATTGAGCCAAGCCAGTCAATCAAAATGCACAGAACTCGCTCGTTCATCCATTTTGTTCAATGGCTGATCGCTAAAAGAGTCAATAGTAAATGACCAATCATCAATGGCCAGTACCAGACGGTGAATGGCCGATCGCTAAAAACTAAGTATTATCTTCCGGGATTACGGTACTTTACGCTAGATTTAATTCTTGCAATAGCCAAAATCCAGCAAACGACTCTGCATTTGGATCCGACTGAATCGCCAGAAAATGGACACCGTTCGCCTTTGCTTTTGCTGCTTCAAAGTTTTTCGCTTCGGTTTGGAGAGTTAATTTAGGCAGGTTGGCTAAACTCCAGGCATCATCTGCTCCAGCTTCCAATACCAGGCGTGGGGGGCTATCTATATACTTCAGAAAAGCCAGTTCAATACCCGACATCCAGGCCGCCATCGGTAGGGCGCGCGTCGAGAACAGGATCAATCCTGGCACCGGGGTTTCAGGGGATAGATCCGCCAACTCCAGGGGAAAGGCCTCACTGAAGGCAATCTCCCACTCTGGCATCTCGTTCAGCACAGATGCTTCCAGGGTGGCAAACATCCATTTTTCTCCCACCAGGGCATCGGGTAAAGGCCGGGGGGCGGGGGGTGGTAAGGCGACGGATGGATTTTTGCTTTCCTGGTAATTGGGCATCGTAGGATACACCGTCTCCATGCGCTGCTCAATCCATCGATCGAGCGTCAGGGTACGGCGGCTGGGATAAACAGGAATATCGGCATCCTCACAGGCCTTGGTGATCATATTGGTCATCTGGCGACGGAAGAAGCGAATCTTGTCGGGCGGTTTCGGAGCCTGTTCGATCGCATGGTTCAGGGCATCTCGGAGCCGAACTGAATTGACTTCTGTACTGGGACAAAACTCCGAATAGCGAAACAGGGAATCGATCGGCGTTTGGACATCCAGAGGACTTTCACATACCAGGACTTCCCAGAGCTTTTTGTTATTCTCATCCAGCACCGGGCGCGAATAAAAATCTAGCTCCCAAATCGTTGTCATAACTCCTACTGCGGTTTAATCTTCGCTGTATCCTGATCATACGTGGGAAGGGGACAGCGTGCTGGAAATTAAGCAGAAGTGTCGTCTTTAGAATTGGGGCTTGGGGTGAATGTCGAAAGGGGGCAGGAGCGAGTAAGCTAGCTGGTGGGCCCTTTACGATTCCTCATGAGCTTCAATATTCTGCTGATCCAATTGGTTCTGTTTTCCTGTGTATTTTCATTGGTCAGACGACCCCGTTTGCCGCAGGGATGGATCGCGGTTTCAAGCGGTATCCTGGCAGTTTTGGGCATCACGGTTTTACTGATTCCCGATCTGGCAGGCTGGATCAGTGGAGGGCTGTGGGGGCTGCTGGTGTTACTGCCCTTGCTGGGGTTTACCCAGGTCAATCGGCTGTTTTATCAAGAGCGATATCAGGCAGCACGGCGACTTTCTCTGGGATTGCGGTGGCTGCATCCGGCGGATGGTTGGTGGGAATATCCCGACATTCTGCGGGGGTTGGAGTTGGGCCAGCAGGGCAGAATGGCAGAAGCTGAAACAATTCTTAATCACTATGGGGCTTCTTCGAGACCAACCGGCCGCATTGCCACCGCCCTCCTCTATCGCCTGGGGGCCCGCTGGGATGAGTTGTTATTCTGGATCCGGCGAAACTGGTCTGAGGAATTAATCGTGCAGGATGCGGTACTGGGAATGTACTACCTGCGATCGCTGGGAGAAACGGGAGACTTAAATGGGTTGATTCAGGGTCTGGAACAGTTTGAGCATCGTCTGGAAAAAAGCAATGATGGCATTAGCCTCAATCTGGTGCGGATGATTGCCTTCGCTTTTTCAGGGCATCCGGATCAGGTGCGGCAGTTTTTTCACAGTAGCTCACTGGGCATCTATTCCCGCGACGTGCGCCAATTCTGGATCGCTACGGCCGAACTGGCCGCTGGCCATGAAGCAGCCCGTGAACAATTGCAGACCTTACAGCATCGGTGTGAACCAGCTACCCGCAATGCGATCGAGTGGCGATTGACCCATCCCCTACCCAATCCGCGCCGAGAATTAACCCCGCTCTCCCGGCAAATTCTAGCCCAACTGGAAACCACAATTCAGCAGGAAACCCGCTACGGTGGGCACATGACGGGAGCTAGCCCCAAACCCTATGCCACCTATGCCCTGATTGGCCTGAATCTGGTGGTTTTTGGACTGGAAATTGCCCTGGGGGGAAGTGAAAATCTAGATACGCTGTATCGGATGGGAGCTTTGGTTCCCGAAGATGTGTTAGCCGGAGAATGGTGGCGGCTGATTGCGGCAACCTTTTTGCACTATGGCGTGGTGCATTTACTGGCAAATATGTTGGGGCTATGGATTCTGGGTGGTTTTGTGGAACGGACGCTGGGCATCGGCAAGTTTCTCCTCTGCTATTTTTTCAGTGGCATCGGTTCAATGGTAGCGATTACGATTCTGGGGATTTTAGCCAATGTCCCCGATCTAATTGGAGTCGGTGCGTCAGGGGCAATTATGGGATTGCTGGGAGTAATGGCTGCAATTTTGCTCAAGGGCTGGCGGCGCGAAAAGGCAAGATTGCGGCCAAACGACTGCGACTGGTGGTGTTGATCGTGGTGTTGCAGGTACTTTCCGATATTTTTACGCCCCAGGTGAGTTTGGTGGGCCACGCATCAGGGTTGATTCTGGGATTTGTGTCTGGGGTAATGCTCTTTCAAGTTGAGCCATTACAGTCCATGAAGACGCACTGAAACTATTGAAACTATTGAAATAAATCTCACAACCCCTGCTGTTTGGCCAACTGTCCTAAAATCGCCAATGCCTGCTCAATTTCGCTTGACCAGGGATAGCCACAGTTAATCCGAATGCAGTGCTGATACTGGGTGGTCATGGAAAATAGATGACCCGGCATGATGCTGATGTTGTGCTGGACAGCCTGACGGTACAGTTGCAATGCATCTACAGTTTTGGGCAACTCCACCCACAGGATCATCCCGCCGGTAGGTCGAGTCACTTTTGTCCCCTCTGGAAAGAACTCACCGATCGCGTGGAACATTTGCTGGACTTGAATCGCCAGCGCTTTGCGTAATCGTCTCAGGTGGCGATCGTAGCTGCCACTTTGCAAAAATTCGGCAACGGCCAGTTGGGGTAGGGTACAGTTGGCGATCGTACTGAGATGTTTCATATATTCCACCTGCGTTCGGAAGCGACCCGGAGCCGTCCAGCCGACGCGATAGCCCGGAGCCAGATCCTTAGAGAAGGAAGAACACAGCATGACCATGCCTTCAGTATCAAAGGCTTTGGCCGGTTTGGGGCGATGATCCCCAAAGTACAGTTCGCCCAAGGCATCATCTTCGATCAGGGGGATCTGTACCTGGGTCAGCATTTCCACCAGTTGCCGTTTGTTGTCTTCCGGCATACAGCTACCGATCGGATTGCTAAAGGTAGGAATAATCAGCACGGCCTTAATGTCGTGGGTTTGAATCGCTGCCTCCAATGCCTCCAGGCTAATCCCGTCCCTAGGATGGGTCGGAATCTCCAACACCTTCATGCCCAAACTTTCAAAGGATTGTAAGAAAGCGTAGGAAACGGGTGATTCTACCGCGATCGTATCTCCTGGTTTGGCCACAGCTCGCAGGCATAGATTAATGGATTCCATGCAGCCCCAGGTTGTGACAATATCCTCCGCACTGAGACTGCCCCCCCAGTTCAACGATCGCTTGGCAATTCGTCGTCGCAAAAACTCATTCCCTGGCGGAAAGTCATAACAGTTGGTGCTGATATCCGCATGGCGAGCCACTTTGGATAAGAACTGATTCAGGCGCAGTGTGGGCAGGAGGGCGGGACTGGTTTCTGAAATTCCCAGCGAGACAACCCCCGGACGACGGGCCGTAGCCAGCACCTCCAGGAGCAGCGTACTGATTCCCACATCCATCACCACCGGCGCAGGGGCGGAAATAGAGGGTTCTGGGGGAAGGATCGGAGCAGTCGATCGCACATAGTATCCTGACTGGGGACGGGCTTCTACCCATCCTTCACTTTCCAGCAGTCGATAGGCTTCCAGAACGGTAGACATACTCACGCCCAGGTCAGACCGGAGCTGCCGAACCGAGGGGATGCGATCGCCCGAGCGTAGCGTACCTCGCTGAATCAGGGCGGCAATTTGGTGCGCAACCTGTTCGTAGAGCAGAGTGGGTTTAAGGGAGGTGCTGTTTTCCATAGCCCTATGGTGGCAGAGGAAGCTCCAGACGGACAGGGGCAATTAACCCCGAAAAACAGCAGAACAGTTTGCAGTACAGAACCAAAATTATTTAACTGTTCTGGTCAAATTGAGTTGAATTGCCTCTGTGCGATCGGGGTACCCTGCTTGACGATCATTGGCGATCGCTGGGTGGGCAGACTATCACCCAAGGTTTGCCTGTCAGTTTAGCCATGGGAATTTAACCATCTAAAATTCTTGTGGGGTGGGCAGCGTTTCGACTGAGCTTTTGACCTGAGCTCAAGCCGAAGTCTTGCCCGCCTAGTCAACGAAGCAGAATCATGGCAGTGATTGAATCTACGATCCTTAAACCGTAGATCCTTAAACCGTAGATCCTTAAACCGTAGAAGCTGCAATCGATCGCTTATAAGCCAGCCAGCCGCCATGCTCGGAAACATCTGGCCAGTTATATTGTTCGATCAACTCTTTTGGATAGAGAAATGCGATCGCAGTCGTATCATCCTCCAGGATCACATCAGCAGGATACATATGAGGAGGTTCATTCGTCGCCAAATACTCAAACTGTGCGGGAGACATTTCATAAATTTCTCCGGGAATGGAGATTCCACCCTCACCAAGCTGGTAAATGGCCGGATGCCAGCCATTCTCGGCCGCATGGAGGCGATAGATCGGTTTAGTTTTCGTTTCCTGGAGAAACTTTGCTCCTTGAAGATTCTGGTTGTCGGGTTGTCCGCGCAGGGCAGAACCGCAGATGAAGACACGATGCATGGTGTTGACTCCTCAATGGGTAATGGGTAATGGGTAATCGGGATCGGGAAGGGAAAGCACTTATTCTGCTGCTTCGGATTGCAGGCTTTCGACCTCTTGAACCACCCTGGCTTTGCTGGCGACGAGATGATCCTGGATGGACTGAATGGCCCGATCGCTATCTCGCTGGGCGATCGATTCAAAAATCTGCCGATGTTCACTCCGTATTTCCAGGACTCTGGGATTATGGCGTGTGGTTTGTACCCGCAGCATGGACATTTTGTCGAACACTTGATCTAAAAATGTGCTCAACCAACGGTTGCCCGAACTCTCAGCAATGAATTGATGAAACTTGTAGTCAATTTCCAGCATCCGGATGCTGTCTGCCCTCAGCTCAGGCTGCTCCATCAGTTGTTCCGCCTGAATCACTAAACTTTCCAAAGTTTCAAGCTGCCCTGCCGTTGCATTCTGGCACGCTTCCTGTACTGACAGCTTTTCCAGGGCAATCCGACAGTCATAAAGCTGCATGGCATCCGCAACGGAAATGATGGTGACGCGCAATCCACCGCCCCTATCAGTTGTCACCAGGTTGTCTCGCTGGAGTTGCCGCATGGCCTCCCGAATTGGGGTACGACTCACCTGAAGCTGTTCCGCGAGCTGGGTTTCGACCAAACGCTCTCCGGGCAGCAGTTCCCCCGATAAAATGCTGGTTCGTAACGCCTGATAGGTTTGTTCGTACAACGATTTACTGCGCTGCACAGATGGCAGGGATAAGGTCAATGCGTCTCCTCCTTTATCAGCGACACAGTCGGGTTAATGGGATCAATTTGTTGATGGGATCAATTTAGAGATGGAACGTGATGGATTGAGATCTATTCGAGATTTAATTCGATCGTCCTGACTTATTAACTTCAGGTTGATAATTTGGGTCAAAAATTAACTAAACTTAAATGAAATGCTGTAGAAGATGACTCCTCGTCCGTCTGAGCAGGTACACTGCTGTCCCTTCAGAGGCTTTTCTGCTTCGTCTCACCCGTTGCGTTTTGCTGGGAATGGGATTTGGGCAGACTGGGAGGAAAGGAAACTGTGACCCGCGATACAACGATCGCCCTTTTCAATGTATACAGTATACATTGGTGCGCTTTCAGGTTCAAGTCAACACTGACAGATTCCACTTCCGGTTTCCATGCACTGCGATACCGTTTGCAATTTTTCCGGTGTACCAGGTTTTTCTGGCGGGTGAGGGGCTGAGCGATCGTCCCAGCGTTTAAAACCAGATCGTTACAAACAACCTATTTGAAAACCCGTTGGGGGGTTTGGATGCCAAAAACTCCTAGTGAGTTTTCAGATAGGCACAAAACTGTTCACTTAATCAAAAGGGGGGTTCTCATGGCTGTTCTAACTCGGTTGGCGGTAAATGGCGATCGGCTGAATGCCAACATCGATCGATTGGCCAAGGTTGGTCGCCGCGACAATGGAGATATTTGCCGTCTAGCCTTCACCCCAGAGGATTTGCAAGCCCGTTACCTGGTGCAGCAGTGGATGATGGAAGCCGGAATGACGGTGCGCACGGATGCTGCTGGCAACCTGATTGGGCGATATCCCGGCAAGATAGACAGCCTGCCCGTCTTGGCAACTGGCTCCCACATTGACACCGTTCCATCTGGTGGCCCCTACGATGGGGTTCTCGGCGTGTTGGCGGGGATTGAAGCCGTCCGGACGTTACGGGATGCCCAGCAGCAGTTGACCCATCCGATCGAAGTGATTGTCTTTACCGATGAAGAGAGCAGCATGATTGGTTGTCAGGCAATTGCTGGAACGGTGTTGTTTGATCAACCTGAAAAGTATCAACCGAAAATTGGCGGCTCAATCCAAGCCCATCTGGAAACGATCGGCGGCAGTTGGGAAAATCTGGCAACGGCAAAACGAACCCGGCAAGATATAGCGGCCTTTGTGGAACTGCATGTGGAGCAGGGTGCAGTGCTGGAACAGTCTGGCAAGGCGATCGGTGTGGTTCAGGGGGTTGTGGGCATGTGCCGTCGATCCATCACCATTACCGGACAACCTAACCATGCCGGAACCACGCCAATGAACATGCGCCAGGATGCGTTGGTGGCAGCCGCTCAGGTCGTACTGGCCGTACGGGAGATTGCCCTCAGCTTACCCAGTCAGCCTGTTGCCACGGTGGGCTATCTCAAGGTTGCGCCGAATGCGGTGAATATTGTGCCGGGAACGGTGGAACTGGAAGTGGATATGCGGGATCTCTCGAACCAGTGTCTGGACGAGATGGTGGATCGCTTGGATCAGGAACTGAAGACGATCGCCTTCTCCACCCATACCCACATCGATCAGGCGATCGGACTCTGTGTAGAACCCACGCCAGCGGCCCATCTGATCCAACAGACGATCGCCGAAGTCTGTCAGGAGCTAGGACTTAGCCATTGCTCAATGCCCAGCCGGGCCGGACACGATGCCATGGAAATGGGTCGGTTCACCGACATGGGCATGATCTTTGTTCCCAGCCAAAACGGACTCAGCCATTCGGGACAAGAATATACCTCCCCCGAACAATGCACCCAGGGAGCCGATGCCCTGCTGCATACCCTGATGCGGCTAGACACGCTTTACTAATTGCCGATGCTGGATCTACCAACCGAAGAAGCCGTCTATTGCAATTGATCACAGCAATTGATCGCAGCAATTGATCGCAGTTTGCTCCCAGCTTCTTAAACTGCATGCATGTTACTGGGCGCATAGCAGTTGCCCCTGCCGGGCACGTTGTTTTTCCCCATCCCCCAAACCTCGATCGACTCAGTCTACTCTTTGAGGCTGGGTCATTTTTTGACTCGCCTGAATCGAACCTGATCAATGGGTGCTCAGTTCACACCTCAGGGCACTTATTTCCGCCATTTGCGTCAAAATCTCCAGATTTAGATCTTTAGATTTGAATTTCAGTCCCTCTGATCGGATTCGATCGGCATTGCTGGCGCACGCTCTCCTGAGAGAGTATGAATCTAGCTGAACAATCTGCATCAATACGCAATCTCGCCTCACTAGGATGGAGTTATGGTTCGTCGGACTTTGAATCTACCTATGGATACTGTGTTCCCCCAATCAACGGCCCTTTCTACCTTGAAAAAACTGAGAGTGTTCCCTCGTCGGACGGTATCGATCGCCGCAGGGACAATGCTTTTCACCCTGGGCAGCCCACTACAGTCACCGTTGTCCCAGGCTGCGGATGCCTCCCTTCCCACTGCCCCTGCCCCATCGGTGCAGTTCCAACTTGCGCAATACCGACCTCGCAATCCAGTTCCAACCCAGCGATTGCCCCGTCAGGTTGGCGATCGGGTTCGCCAAGATGTGATCCAACGGACTGGGTTATCGCCTCAGTTTGTCAGGATTTCTCGCTATGAACGCCATACCTGGCCCGATGGTTGCCTGGGGTTGGCAGGGTCAAATGAGTTTTGCACCCAGGCCCTGGTGTCCGGTTGGCGTGTGCAAGTTTCTGACGGTTCTCACTGCTGGATCTATCGCACCGATCTGAGCGGGCAGAATATTCGCCTGGAGGGAGATCAAATTGTTGGCGATGAACCGATTTCCGATGAGTTACCCCGTGCGCTGAGCGATCGCATCCTGCGGGTGGCCGCCGCCGACACCGGCATTTCGACCTCCCGCCTGCGCATCAGCGAAGCCCAACCTCGGGTCTGGAATGGCTGTTTGGGGCTTGATCCAGGGGATGGAGCCTGCACCCTGATTGCGATTTCTGGCTGGCAGGTGGTGGTATCCAGCAGCCAGGGAAGTTGGATCTACCATACGGACGGCAATGGAAATGACATTCGCCTCAACGAAACGGCCAGTATCAGGAGCCAAACTCTCGTCCCCCAATTGATCCGCGAGGATGCATTGCCCGCCGTTCCCAGCCAAAATGTTGTATTTCGATCGATTCAGCAGGGTGGAATTGGCGGTTCAGTCAACGAAATCCGCTTGCTCAGGGATGGCCGGGTGGTGCAAATCATCAACGATCGCGGTAGCTTCACTCAGATTGAAATCAACCGGGTATCCCAACGACAAATTGCTGAATTTGAACAACTCCTGGAAGATGTGCGCTTTGGTAGCCTCGATCGCCTTGACTATGCAACCGCTCAAGGGGCAGATGGTTTTACGGTAACCCTCACCGGCCGCGCCAGTACCACGCGATACGCTGACATCACGCAGGATCAGTTACCATCGGCATTGCGACAAGTGATTCAAGCCTGGGATCAAATTGCCATCACAGGTTAGAGTCACCGTCCCGACCTTACCCCAAGCTGACTCCACGCCGATGTTAACAGACCATCAAGAACAGTTTGTCCAAGAACAGTTTGTCAGTGACAACAGCTCCGGCATTTGCCCGGAGGCTCTGGACTATTTGCTCAAGGCGAATCAGGGAAGTGCACCTGCCTATGGAAATGATATCTGGACTCAAAAAGCCGCTGACCATTTCCGAGAACTGTTTGAGATTGACTGCGAAATTTTCTTCGTGTTTAACGGCACGGCAGCTAATTCTCTCGCGTTAGCCTCGCTGTGCCAGTCCTATCACAGCGTCATTTGCCATGAAACTGCCCATGTAGAAACCGATGAATGCGGTGCGCCGGAATTTGCCTCAAACGGCTCTAAATTGCTATTGGGTAAAGGGGAAAATGGCAAGTTGAGTGCAGAGTCTATTGAGGCGATCGTCACTAAGCGCAATGATATTCACTACCCCAAACCGAAGGTCATCAGCCTCACCCAGGCCACGGAGGTGGGAACCCTGTATTCGATCGAAGAACTACTGGCGATTCAAGCAGTTGCTGAACAATATCACCTGAAAATTCACATGGATGGGGCCCGGTTTGCCAATGCGGTCGTTGCCATGAACAAAAGTCCAGCGGAACTGACCTGGAAAAGCGGGGTAGATGTGCTGTGCTTCTGCGGCACTAAAAATGGGATGGCCATGGGCGAAGCGATCATTTTCTTTAATCGTCAACTCGCTGAAGATTTCGACTATCGCTGCAAGCAAGCCGGACAGTTAGCTTCAAAAATGCGGTTTGTTTCCGCCCCCTGGCTGGGACTCCTGGAAACTGGAGCCTGGTTCAAAAATGCTGAACACGCTAACCGCTGTGCGGCTTATCTGGAGTCTCAACTGCTTGCCATCGACGGGATTGAGGTCATGTTTCCCAGACAAGCCAATGCGGTCTTCGTCAAGCTCCCCCCGGCGGCTATCCAAACCCTCTATGAGAAACAGTGGCAGTTTTATACCTTCATCGGAGCTGAAGGGGTACGGTTCATGTGTTCCTGGAACTCCACTCAGGCGCGAATTGATCAACTGGTGGCAGATGTGCGATCGGCGGTGCAAGGGCAATAGTGCGCGATTCCTGACCATTCCGGTCATCACAATCCCGGTTTCATCTCCCTCAACGCCTCCAGATCCAACTGCATCAACTGCTCGTAGGCCCGATCGACCTTTCGTTGTCCTCGTAGAAAACCTGTGTTGGCACCCGGACAAATGGACTGGAGCGTTTCAGCAGAGAAGCGATCGCGCAGTTTTCCTATGCTCTCAAGCTGTCTGCGCCAGTGGAAGGTTTTGGCAATGCGGAGGGGAACGGGTTCTCCCTGCTGATTGGGTAAAAGATGTCGTCCGGTGAACAAAATTCCACCCTGCTCCCGGTGATATAAACAGGCTGAACCCGGAGTATGGCCAGGAGTCCAGATCGCCTGGCTGGAAGGACTCAGGATAAACTCAAACTGAAAAGAAGTTACCGCTAATCCCGGCAAAAGATAGGCTTCCTGCTCCTGGATCAGCACCTCACAACCAAAGGCAGCCTGAATTTCCTTCACCCGGCCGATCGCCCCGCGATGGGTGAGAAACAGCCAGCGAATTCCGCCCTTTTCCTGCAAAAACTCCTGATTTTCAGCATCCCAGGCAGGACAGTCTACCAGGATATTCCCAGAGTTTTCTAAAATAAAGTAGGACGTACCTCCCATCGTGTCTCGATTGGGTGGAAAGGCAAATACAGTGTCAGAAACGGGACGAGGGGATTTGGTAGAGCGATGCTGCATTTCGTTCGTGTTCAAGAAGTTCAGCAGAGGAATGAGGCGGTATCCTGGAGATCTGCGATCGAGTCGCCTGCCTATATTAATGATTTTTAATGATTTTTAATTACGACCCTTTAATCACTGCCCGTCCAATGTTGGTTAGCTAACCTGATGAGATCCACCGCATGAATTGGTTTATTCTCCTGATACTGGGAATCCTAACCTACTTCTTCTACTTAATCGTGGAACGAAGTGTAGCACACATTACGAAGACTCCTGTCTGGATGCTCTGGTTAGCGACAACACTACCGGCCTTTGTCTGGGCTGGCTGGATTGTGGTGAACGGCGATGCCCGAATTCCACTGTTGCTGTTGGCAGGTTCCTTCCTGGTCAGTTCCATCCTGTACTGGTTTCTCGTCCAACGCGGGCGGGTGACTCAACCCAACTCTACTAACAACTCTCAACCTAAACAAGATGTTGTAAACGCCGTGACTGAACGACAACGGACGCTTCGCTCGCTCAATCAAGAGGAAGAAGCGAATTTACAAAACTGTTTTCCCTGGTCTGTTTTTTACTTACAAAATATAGAACACCGTTCCCAAGCCCTGATTTGTCGGGGGCAGCTCAGAACCTCGCCGGACGTGGCCTACAACACGATCCGAGACAACATTGAGTCCCACTTCAGCGATCGATTCCTGGTGGTTTTTCAAGAAGGGTTGAACGGTAAACCTTTTTTTGTCTTAGTCCCAAATCCGCGTTCCAACGGGGTGAATGCCCATCGCGCCGAGCAACGGACATTGAATCCTGCCCTGGCGATCGGATTGTTGGTGCTCACCCTGCTCACAACTACCCTGGCTGGGGCAATGCTGCTCAGTGAGGGGGGGCGAGAATTGCCTCAGGACATTTCAACCCTGTTGACTGGCTTACCCTACGCGCTAGCCCTGATGGCCGTGCTGGGAACCCACGAACTGGCCCACTTCCTGGCTGCCTGTCGCTATCGGGTGCGGGCGACTTTGCCCTACTTCATTCCTGTTCCCCCGGCGGGCATCTTCCCCTTTGGGACGTTCGGAGCCTTTATTCAGTTGCGGTCTCCCCTTCCTAACCGTAAGGCCTTATTTGATGTCGGCATTGCAGGCCCGCTGGCAGGGTTTATTGTCACCGTACCTGTGCTGTTTTGGGGGTTGTCTAACTCTGAGGTGGTGAGTTTAACTGAACAATCAGGTATTCTCAATTTTGATTCGTTTCAGCCGACGGCCTCCCTACTGATTGCGGTGCTGAGTAAGTTGGCCCTGGGGAGCACGTTGACCGTCAATCAGGCCCTCCGGCTCCATCCAGTGGCGATCGCAGGCTGTCTGGGGTTAATCATTACTGCGCTGAACCTGATGCCCGTTGGTCAATTAGATGGTGGGCATATTGTTCATGCCATGTTTGGCCAGCGTACCGGGGCCCTGATCGGTCAGGTGGCTCGTCTGTTAGTCCTGGCGTTGTCCTTTGTCCAGCGAGAGCTTTTACTGTGGGCCTTACTGCTGTTCATTATGCCCTTAGCCGATGAGCCAGCCCTCAACGATGTGACTGAGTTAGACAACGGGCGGGATTTTCTGGGGCTACTGGCCCTTGGGATATTGGTGGCCATCATTCTCCCTGCACCGCCCCCCTTGACACAGGCTTTCTTTTAATTTTGGATTTTTGCTGTTCAGTTGAACCCATTCCCCATTCCTCTGATAACATCAAGTTTTGCTACGCAGGGCTTGATTTGTTTGTTTTTCCCCTAGCATCATGCCAAACGGTATTTAGCAAACCCGTACTCAGCAAACCCGTACTCAGCAAGAACTAGCAATGACCCAGGACGTTAAACAATGGTTGACGGAAATTAAGCTGTTGCAGCAAAAGGTGGCCGATGCCCAGCAGGAACGGGAGGAAGCCTATGCCAGTGCAGCGAATTGGCGAAACCTTTATGAAACCGAAGCAAAACAGCGACGGGCTGAGGTTAATTTAGCCCAACAAACGATCGAATCCCTCACTGCTAAACTGCAAGAGCTGCAAACCTTGCCCAGTTCCGAACCTCAGGGGGAAGTTGTCGAAACGATCCAGGCAGAGGTGGAACAGTTGCAGGATGTAGAGGCATTAAAGGAATTCCTGATCCGGGCCCTGTCCGAATGCGATCGGCTGACCCGTGCCCTCACCGCAGAGCAGTTGTCCCATGCTCAGACACGGAAGGAGTTGACCTCTGCCCTCGGAGACACCATGGATTTGCTGACCAGGGAACGGGGAGGACGACAGGCAAACGGTAATGGAATGGGTAACGGCAATTCTGGTCAGGCGAAGGGCAACGCTGTTCTGTCTGCAAGCGTACCAACTCCATCCGCCATGAGCCAGTCCACTTCGATAGAAGCGACAGATGGTTCAGCCTTACCCTCCCTATCCAATTCCTCGGAGGTTAGAATCCCATCACTTGAGCTACCGCAGTTTGATTAGGCTCAATCCCCGTCTTGAATTGATTCTGGCAGTGGTTGATGGCGGTATCCGGATCCTTCAAGCCATTGCCCGTCAACACGCAGACAATCTTTGCTCCGACCGGAACCCGATCCTTCACTTTCAACAGCCCGGCAACGGAGGCCGCGCTCGCGGGTTCGCAAAAAATCCCCTCTTGGGATGCCAACAGTCGATAGGCATCTAAAATTTCTGTATCCGTGACCGCATTAAATTCCCCCTGACTAGCATCCCTGACGGCAACCGCCTGATGCCAGCTAGCAGGATTGCCAATCCGAATCGCGGTCGCGATCGTATCTGGATGCTCCACGGGCTGTCCCGATACCAGCGGAGAGGCTCCCAACGCCTGAAAGCCCATCATTTTAGGCAGGCGCGTACTCCGTCCTTCCTGGTGATATTGGCAAAAGCCCATCCAGTACGCCGTGATATTGCCCGCATTGCCCACCGGAATACATAACCAGTCTGGGGCATCTCCCAGGACATCCACCACCTCAAAGGCAGCCGTTTTCTGTCCCTCCAAGCGATAGGGATTGACTGAATTCACCAGCGTCACGGGGTAATGATCGGCCATTTCGCGGACGATCGCCAGTGCCCGGTCAAAATTTCCCTTAATTGCCAGCACTTCTGCACCATAAAGCAACGCCTGAGCCAGCTTACCCAGGGCCACGTAGCCATCCGGAATTAGCACATAGGACTGCATTCCAGCCCGGCGGGCATAGGCCGCAGCCGCAGCCGAGGTATTGCCTGTACTGGCACAAATTACCACCTCTGCGCCGTCTTCCTTCGCTTTGGACACGGCCATCGTCATACCCCGGTCTTTGAAGCTTCCGGTCGGATTCAACCCATCGTACTTGACCCAAACCTGGACTTGCTTCCCAATGACCGCAGCGATCGACGGAACCGGAATCAACGGCGTGTTGCCTTCGTGGAGGGTGATCACGGGGGTGCGATCGGTAACGGGCAGATAGGGGCGATAGGCTTCAATCAGTCCTCGCCATCCATTTTGGTGAGGCACGTCTGAGGCTGGGCGATTGGTGGATGAAAGGCTAAGTGTCACAGTAATTTGAACCGTCGGTCAATAAAGGAGGTCTATCAATCCAGTCAAATGAACCGAACATGCAAAATTGACTGGCCTTTTTCAGTTTATCTTGATGCTAGCGTCCATGAACTAACAAAACGGACTTCACCGGACGCACAATTCGATCGCCTTCCGCGTTAACTCGCCCGTAGAAGATTTCTCCCTGGACTGCCTGCCCACGGTAGTACAAGCCAGAAGAGCTACCTCCATCTAAATTCATGGCGGCCGTTGCTCCTAAGATACCCATAAAGTTGGCTAATTCTGGCAACGTCATGCCGGAGTCCGTCGGGGATTCTGACTGTTGGGCCGCCATCACCAGCAAAATTTCTCCAGAATCGGTCAAGCCGATCGCAGTTCTGGCGTTGGGTTGACGGCTGCCAATCGCATCGCGCACAAATTCCCCCTCCACAATTTCAGCGAAGGCTTCTTCCACCAGGGTTAGCTGGGGCAACAGGCGCGGCCCGGCTCCCAGGCTAGAAATCAGCTGACATCCCTCAGGTATGGGATCCTGATGGGCTGTAATGTCGTATTGAATCAAGGCACCACACTGATACTGGCGGAACTCACTGCGATTCAGGATGCGATCGAGGTAGGTCGTTAAGTCCGGGTTGGTGATCAGGCGATCGTTTTCTGTTGGATCGGCAACCCATTCGCCCTGGATCACGACATGAGAAGTGGTGAGTTGATTGGCTGGATCAAAGAAACCGCCATTCACCCCCGCGATCGCCCCAGTAGACTGAGCAAACCCCTCCAACGGCTGTAACTCTTCGGAAACCGCAGGGGTGACAACAAAATGCTCCGTGGGCACCCGCAATACGTGCACCGTACTCCGCGCCAGTTCATAGGTTTCATACGCTACGGATGGAGTCAGCGGTTGGGACAGCAGTTCTGAGGCAGACAGTCCTGTAGCAAGGGGAGGGAAGAATTCTGTTGGTTCTGATTTGCTCAGCTCTGGTTTCGTCAGTTCTAATACTGTTGAAACAGCGGTAAAGGGCTGGGTTGGGGCGGGAACGATCGCCAGCAGCACTCCAACGCAAAAAATCAAACCCATCAAACGAAAGCGATTCACGGTTTTGCCAGTTCTTGTAGGAGATCAGCAAGCCTGGGACTTCGCAGGCTAACCCACATACTATACTCGGTTCGGGAAACCGTGACGAGCACACTATCGTATCGCGCCACTATACAGGCCGAGCGGTAGAGCGGCATCCGGTCAGAGGCGGAGACGGTTTTGAGTCGATAAAATAGCTCATTTTGGTATAGCAACCCATCCTGAATTTGATGGTTAAACCAAAACTTAAAAGAATGATAGTTTCCTTCGGTAAGAAGAGTGGGTAACACGGGAGGAATTATAGAAAGCAAAGGGGTAGTAACAAAAGTAACGATCGAGTCTGAACCGTTGGCGGGACAAACAGAGATACAACTTGAAGCAGAAGGGAAATTTCAGCCTACTCTCTATTCAGGTTTCATGCTGAGCAAAAGGGTTGCATCAGGTCTCTATTTTCCCAGTATAACCACGGAAGTTCGGAATGCCAGCCTCTCCGGCGTGCTTTCAGCAATTCGGCGGAAATGATCTACGATGAATCCGCTGTTTTATAGCTGTAGTCACAGTAGTTAGGACAAATTTAGAGGTAAAAGCCCCGCAGCGCGGGGCTTTTACCTTCCTAATCTCAGTGCGTAGCACTATAACGTTGGCTGACTGGCTCGATCGAGAGGGTTCAAACAAAAAAAGGTTCAGCGACTTAGCTGAACCAAGGTGAGGATTATTTCAGGTTTTTGCATATACCGGAACTTTTTTAAGGGGGATTCGGGGGAATCTAAACAGATTTGCGATCGACTGCGCCTAGATAAACGAGTCCAGATCCAGTGCCTTTGAACCGCCCTTTTCCAACTGAATCAAAATCTTACCCAACTGAGACCAGACCAATAGAGCCGTCAAAAGCGTTAAAGGGATAGCAATGACATAGGCAATCTTGGGAGGAAACCCAAAAATCTGCACTCCGGATGCCAGAAAGACGCAGACTCCAGCACAGATGCCCAGAAACGGTAACCGTAGGGTCAGACCATGCAAATTAGCCAGGGTGCGAGTCGATCGATTGTTTGACCATTCCTGCACCGCCTGCCTGAGGGTGGCATCAAATGCAAGTCCAGACGTAATACCAGCGAGTAGACCAGCAATCAGTAAAAAATACGGTGGATTATAGTAGTAGGGCACTTATCGCTCCTTGAGTAAGGGGTGAGTCAGGGGGACAACTAAAATCAATTCCTTGGTTTCAACCCTCTGCCTTCAACCCTAATTCCGAATCTCTGAACCGGGTTCAACCCCTCGAAATGGCATCAACGCAACGACAGACGGCAGCAAGGCAGCTGTTCGTTCACCAGAGAATCCTGCTAATGCGCCCCAGGCTGCATTAAATAGACGATCGGGCTTGATGTCGTCCTTAATCAGGTTCCACAGGCGTTGCACTTCTTGGGTATGAAGGCGATCGTCTTCCACCAAAGCCAGAATCAGCTGGCGGCGGAGGTACTGCCCTTCCTCTGACAACAGGTATTGTAAGCTAAGTTGGGCGGTCGGCAGAATGTCAAATTTGGTATCAGATCGGGCGATTACAATCAGGTTTTCCAATCGTTCCCACTGGAATCGTCCATCTTTGAATAGCACTTCAATCAACCGCCTTCTGAGTTCTGGAGACTCACCCGCCAGCAAGCGTCGTGCCACATAGGGGTAAGCCAGATCAATAATCTTGAACTCTGGGTTGAGGCTGAGGGCCAGACCTTCCTGGGTAATCAGCGATCGAATAATGAGAGCAAATTTCGCTGGAAGCCGGAAGGGATATTCGTACATCAATCCAGCAAACTGATCGGTGACTGTCTTGAAGTTGAACTCTCTGACACTTTCCCCCATTGCATCGGCAAAAACCAGCTCCAACGCTGGAATGATGGGTTCTATATCAGTATCAGGAGTCAAAAAGCCCAGGTTGACAAAATCGTGGGCCAGGGCTTCATACTCTCTATTGATCAGGTGTACAACCGAATTCACCAGCGTTTCCTTCATCAACTGGGACAGTTGATCCATCATGCCAAAATCGATGAAGGCCATTTTGCCGTCTGGGGTGGCAAATAAGTTGCCCGGATGGGGGTCTGCGTGGAAAAAGCCAAACTCTAAAAGCTGACGCAAACCAGAGGTGACTCCGATTTCGATCAGCGCGTCAATATCCAGGTTAGACTCGCGAATCTTTTCGGTGTCGGTCAGCTTAAAGCCATGAATCCATTCCAGGGTCAATACCTTGTGGCTGCTGTACCGCCAGTAGATCGAAGGGACTTTAATCGTCGGATCGTCCTGGAAATTGTCCGCGAACTTTTCGGCATTTCGCCCTTCGTTGACGTAATCAATTTCCTCGAATAATTTTGTGCCAAACTCATCGACAACCAACCGCAAATCATGGCCCAGGTTGAGCGGCAGCCAGGGAGCCATCCATCCAGCCGCCCAGCGCAGCAAAAAGAGGTCTAACGTCAAGGTTGGCAACAGGTTTGGACGTTGCACCTTAACAGCGACCTCCTCACCATTGTGGAGCCGTGCATGATAAACCTGCCCTAAACTAGCGGCTGCAACGGGCTGAGGGGAAATTTCGCTATAGACTTCGCTGATACTGCGATCGAGTTCTCGTTCAACAATATTGAAGGCGATCGACGTGGGAAAGGGTGGCAGTTGGTCTTGCAGTTTGGCAAGTTCTTCTAAAAAGTCTTTCCGAACCAGGTCAGGACGGGTGGAAAGAGCCTGCCCAATCTTAATGTAGGTTGGCCCTAGCTGAGTCAGAATTGTTCGCAGTTGCACTGCCCGCCTGATCCTTTTCGCCTCAGTTTGACCTACCCAGTCGTCCCATTTCAGTCCCAGGAAAAGTCCTGAAAACTGCCAAACAATCATAAAAGTTCGCCATAGGGCCCGCCAGGGGCGACTGCGGTAATGACGGGCAATTGCTTCAGGGTCATAGCGTCGTATTTGTCCGAACTGATCTTGACTCACGCCTCTCTGTGCCTCTCTACCAGGATCCAAACTACTCGTTCCAACGGGTACAAACTAGATATACCCTCTGCACGTTCAAGGTAAAAGTACCTATTGACAGAACCTACCCGTTTTTACATCTGTCTTGCGGGCAGTCTGTCCGGTGTTTGGAGCCAACCCAGCTAGAGTGCCCGATCGTTTTCAGAGGTTAACTATAGTATAAGAAACTACAAGTTTCTATGACTTTAAATGTCAATAAAGTTAATTTTTACTTCATTGACTTCTTGGTCAACTGCCTTGCTCTGATGTCATGATCCCATAAAAAATGCGGCTTTGTGGCCTGGCGAACAATAGGATTTGTTGAACCCTAACAATAAAGTAATCTTAAGATTCATCGCCAAAGTTTAAAAATGCCGGAATCCCTTGAAGAAATATAGAGCGACTGCCAGCAGGCTCCCGCTTCCTCGCCCCTTACTCCTCTAACATCTGCAAACGATACAAACCTGCATACAAACCGTTCAGTGCCAGCAATTCATCATGACTGCCCGACTCAATCAAACGGCCTTGCTTCAATACCAAAATGCGATCGACACTGCGGATTGTAGACAATCGATGGGCAATGATGATGGCAGTTCGCTCCTCCAGCAGGGTTTCCAGAGCCTCTTGAATCAGGGCTTCCGTGCGGACATCCAGATTCGCCGTTGCTTCATCCAGAACCAGAATTCCAGGATTGCGAATCGCTGCCCGGGCAAAGGCCAGAAGTTGCTTTTCACCCCCTGAAAGGTTGGTGCCTCGCTGGCGCAATTCGGTGTCGTAGCCCTGAGGCAGTCGAGTGATGAACTGATCCACATTCGTTTGCTGGGCGGCTCGCTGGATTTGCGCCAAAGAATAGGATTCCCCCAGGGCAATATTGCTTTTCACATCCCCCGCAAACAAAAAGCCATCCTGTAAGATCACTGCCATCCGTCGCCGCAGTTCTGCTTGAGGGAGATCCCGAATATCTTGACCGTCCAGCAAAATTCGGCCTTGAGTCACGTCATACAACCGACAGAGTAGACGAATAATCGAACTCTTGCCCGCGCCTGTTGGCCCTACCAGTGCCACCTTCTCACCGGGACGAATCGTAAAGTCTAAATCGCGCAGAACATATTCATCGGGTTTATAGCCAAACCAAACGTGCTCAAAGCGGATCTCACTCGGTAGGGGCGATCGTCCATCCAGATCCCGTTCGCCTTGAACCACCAGATTTCCAACTGTCTGCACTTCCCCCTGCTCCGGATCTCGAATCTCGATCGGTTCATTCAAAATATCGCTGACCCGTTCCAGAGCCGTCAGTCCTGCCTGGATTGCAGTAAATCGTTCTGCGAATTGGCGCAGGGGATCAAACAACCGTTGGGCAAACAAAATGAAGGAGGTTAGAATCCCAAAATCCAGAGTTTGCCCCATCACCAGCAAACTCCCCAACCACAGCACACCGCCGATCGCGGCCAGAGCCACCCATTCCAGCGTGGCAGAAACCGCTGAGTCATAAAAGATGGTGCGATCGACTTCTGCAACGTAGCCCTGGTTAATTCTGCGAAAGAGTTCGGAATTAAACTGTTCTCGTCGGAAAAGCTGAACGACATTAATCCCGACAATATTTTCTTGCAGGGCTGAATTGAGGCTGGAAAGTTCTTCCCTGGCACGATAGTTAGACTGACGATACTGCTGCTGAAAGTAAACAATCAATGCTGTAATGGGCAACAGCAACATCAGCAACATCAACGCCAATTGCCACTGCAGCGTAAACATCACCACCAGCAACACCACCATCGTCAGCAGATCGCTCACTACGCCGATCGCTCCTGTAGAAAACACATCCCCCAGCGCATCTACATCACTGGTCAGGCGAGTAATCAACCGACCGACAGGAGTACGATCGAAAAACCGAGTTGCTAAAGACGTAACGTGAACAAACAGATCCTTGCGAATGCTGGCCGTGATGCGTTGCCCGACTTTCTGAATCAAGTATCCCTGCACGCCACTGAGGGAAAGCTGAATCACCAATGTCAACACCAGCAGCAGGATCAAGATTCTGATCCCTTCAACCAGCGATTGCCCTTCCAGAAACCACATGACCGGTTCCCCCCGCGCCAGGGACACGGCTTGTCCAACGACGATCGGCTGGGCTGAGTTAGCCAGAGCCAGGGGAATTAAAAGGGTAAGCGCGGTCAGCAAGAGCTGCCAGTTTTTTTTGGCATAGGGAACCAGAATCCGAAATAGTCCCAGATCCGTTTGGTGAGAACTACGTCCAGCTTTGGCTGAAGAGGCAGAGGTCATTACAGTTGCATCCGATGGGCACGATACCCACTGTAACGGATGAATGCAGCAAGCTGCGGGGGTAGGCGGTTCAAACCATCCCCCATTCCGTTAGGAACGCGGATTAAATAAAATCGAAAATTTAATCTCCAGAAGGGGCGCACTGCTGTGCGCCCGTACAGAAAAAATCGGAGTTATTTGATTTGCGTCCCTTAGCGGGGAAAACACCGAATTGGGCCGATCGCCAGTCGATTGACGGCCTCGTATGCCCAGTCCTCTGGAGGCACATCTGAAAAAGCAGAGGCGAACTGTCCAGGCGGGCAAGAAGGAACAGTCAGGGTGTTAGAGGGCAATCCCTGAGCATCCAACTCTGGTTCCAGTTGGGGTGAAGGCGGGGAGGGCTGGGAGTTGTCTAGTTGAGGTGGGTTACCGGCGGGAGGAAAACGATCTGGCGATGAGAGGTTATTTCCCTGAGAGAGGTTGTATTCCTGGGAGATGGCGGGAGCCGTGAGCCAATGGAGCACGAGTACTGAGGCAAAAATCAGTCCGCCACGAATTGCATTCATCATGAGGTTTCTTGATGCTTCTTGGGGGTTTTTAGGGTTGAAACTGAGACTTTCTGTACCTCGATCGCAGGTTGAAATGCTGCTTTGTCCTTCGATCGCAGGCATGCTGCCTGTACTGCGGATATGGGTTGAAGTCACCCATTCAGTGATGGTTCATTTCAGAGCAATCCACCTACTTCAGTCTAATTAATTTCCTTAATGTGTTGGAGATATCAGAGCGATTCAAGTGAAGTGCTATAGGCTAAGGGCGAATCTTCTGTTTAAGAGACGCAGGTGGATACACCCATGAGCCAGACTCCCATGAGCACTAAGCAGGTTGCCCAACTCATCAAAAAACATACCAAGAAGGTGATTGCAGAAAGCGGGATTCATCCATCAACGCGCAGTGGCAACAAAGAGCTAGACCATCTGGTGAACCGATTGGCCAAACAACCCTTTTCCAGCCTGGAAGCGGCTGAAGCCTTTGGGGAAGCTCTGGGACAAAAGATCGTCGCCCTTTCTCAACAGCTTGGCAAAAAAAACCTCGATCGCGGTGTGATCTGGCAACTCTCTGTCCAAAACGATTTTCCGACAACTGAAGATTCTGCTCCGTCCCAATCTGCAACCACGCAACCCACAAAAACCGTCCAATCTGCGCCCGCAAAACCAGCATCCGCCGTGGAAGCAGCCCCGATCGCTGAAGTTGAGCCAGAAGCTGAAGTAGCGGCAGCCGAGGTGGAAGAAGAGGAACCCGCAGCGGAGACTGAACCCGAAACAGTTGCAGCCGAGGAGGAAGAGCCGATCGCTGAAGTTGAAGCTGTCGAGGAGGAAGAAGCGGAGGACGTAGAGGAGGAAGAGGAAGAAGTTGAGGAGGAGGAAGAGGAAGAGGTTGTAGCCGAAGCGGAAGCCATTGATGAGGAAGAAGCGGAGGATGTAGAGGATGAGGATGAGGTTGATGAGGAAGAGGAAGAGGAAGAGGTTGTAGCCGAAGCGGAAGCCATTGATGAGGAAGAAGCGGAGGATGTAGAGGATGAGGATGAGGTTGATGGGGACGAGGATGAGGATGAGGATGAGGAAGAACCTGTCGCCGAAGCGGAACCTGTAATCGAGGCTGAATTAGAGGACGAGGAAGAGGACGAGGAAGAGGACGAGGAAGAGGACGAGGACGAAGTTGAAGAAGATGCAATGGACGATTTAGAAGCAGCCGAATTGAGCCAGAAAGCAAAATAAAAAAGCTTGAGCGGATCGCCTGGGTCAAGAATGCCGGATTTATTCAGACCGCTTTCGATCGATACAATGTGAGAACTCGGCAGGGAGGACGATCCATCATGGCACTGACAGCTCAGGAATTGGCGGATTTAATGCCCGATGCGACCCAACTGGAAAGTAATGAACCGGAAATGGAAAGCTCGCTGCATTACGCCCAGTTGGCCCTGCTGGTGTCCTGTTTGGAGTGGTTGTGGCGCGATCGAACGGATTTCTTCATTGGGGCGAGTCTGACTATCTACTTCAGTCGGGAACAGTTGAAAAATCGGGAGTTTCGGGGCCAGACTTCTTTCTGGTCAATCGCACTCAAAAACGTCCGCGCCGATCGTGGGTCGTTTGGGAGGAGGACGGACAGTATCCCGATTTGATCATTGAGTTGCTGTCGGATTCCACCGCACGGACGGATAAAAACTTGAAAAAGACCCTCTATCAAGATCGGTTTCGGACACCGGAGTACTTCTGGTTCGCGCCAGAAACCCTTGATTTTGCTGGGTTTCGGTTGGTGAATCAGCACTATGAATCGATCGCACCGGATAGGGAAGGACGGATCTGGAGTGAGGTCCTCGGTCTATCCCTGGGCATGCCGGAGGGCGTACTGCGATATTTTTCACCCACCGGAGAATTGATCCCACGCCAGAGGAAGCTGCGGCCCAGGCAGAGGCACGGGCGAGTCAATTAGCGGAACAGTTACGGGCTTTGGGAGTTGAGCCAGAAGCGTAATTGCCAGAAGCATGATTAGTTGTCTCTCTAATGCTCAGCCAGCGAGGGAGCATGTCACTTTTGTTGCCCTCACCCTAAATCCCTCTCCCTTTGGGCTGTCCTTTAGGCAAAAGTTGCTCAAAAGCTTACATAGCCTAAGTTTTAGAAGCGAGTTGCGCTCCCTCCATCAGGTTATGGAGCTTAGTGAGCCCGCGCCACAACGTTTTCACCCCAGGCTCTCCATCCCCTTTACGCGCCAAAAATCCCCCTAGTTGGGCAATCCAAACCATCGCTTGGCGCAAAGTGGGCGGCTTGTTTGAGCGACTTTTGGGGACGAATTTCCGGCGCAACAGTCGCCACTCGGCAGGTTGCAGCACGACTTGACAAGAGGCATCTGGGGTCAGCCGAGCCTGGTAGGTTAGCCACATCAATCGCCAGGCGACGATGCTATAGGTCGCAAGCGCCTTTCGCTTACGCAAGGCGCTCTCAAGTTGCAACTCTTCTATGCCACAGCCACTCTTGAGCGTGTAATGAAACCGCTCGATTAACCACCGATAGCTGTACCACTCAACGCACTGACTCACCTGCTCAAAGCTCTCAATGGGCAAGCTCGTTAACAGCAACCACCGGATCGGCTTACCCCCGTCGGACGGCGGGACGGCTTCCTCCACGAAGACGGCATTGAGAGTGACCGGCTCCAGCTTGTGAGGGGTCGGATGGTTCCGGGGCACTTCCACTGTGACCGGCATAGTGAAATGGACCCAGTCAGTTAGACAACTATGAGGGATCTCTAAGCTCGTCCAATTTTTTATGGTAGTGTTGACTCCACTGTGACTATCTACGCTACAGTCTCTCTCACCTAGTCCCTGGAATCTACTGCCAGTAATGGTTCTACAAACTTCTGCCTAAAGGACAGCCTTAACAAGGGGGACTTTGAGTTCGGTTCCCCCTTTTCAAGGGGGGTTAGGGGGGATCTAATGTGTCCAAAAGCACAACAGACCATTTTTCAAACACCCTCTAACTTAATCCAGCCATCCGTAGCGCAAGCATCCCCCCCAAACCCGATCGCAATCACCCATCTTTTTGCCTCGATCGCGGGATTGAGATCAGTGATCGGGAAAAACTTGCCTATAATCTTGAGAGTTGAAATTCAAAGGGACTGAAACCATGAAGTCCGGTGTGGTATTGAGGAGAATAGCCTGGAATCGTCATTCTGACCAAAGCGTTAAGCCAATCAAACAGAAACTAATCAAACAAAAAATTCGATCGCTGCTGCTGCTGGCCCTGGGGTTAATCATGGCTCTGGTGGCTCACTGGCCCTCGATCGCAGTGGCTCAGTCTACGCCAGCCATATCTGATTTGCCTCCCAGGGCGGAATTGCGTGGGGTCTGGTTGACCAACGTGGATAGCGATGTCCTGTTTTCCCGCCGAAATTTGGAAGATGGCATTGCCCAACTGAAGCGGCTGAATTTTAACACCGTCTATCCGACGGTCTGGAATGGGGGTTATACGCTCTATCCCAGCGAAGTGGCCGAAAAATCCTTTGGAGCAGCCATTGATCCAATCCCGGAGCTTGAAGGGCGGGATATGCTGGCAGAGGCGATCGAAATTGGGCATGAGCAGGGATTAGCCGTGATTCCCTGGTACGAATTCGGCTTGATGGCCATGGAAGATTCAGAAATTGCCCAGCAGCATCCCGAATGGATTATGGCCCGCCAGGATGGCAGTCAGATTTTTGTCCAGGGCGATCGGGGTCAGTATCACTTTGTTTGGCTCAACCCAGCCCACCCAGAAGTTCAGGAACTGATGACCGATTTGATGGTGGAGGTCGTTGACAAGTACGACATCGACGGCATTCAGTTCGACGATCATTTTGGCACTCCCGTAGAACTGGGCTATGACGACTACACCGTCAATCTGTACAAACAGCAGCACAACGGCAACGCTCCCCCCGATAATCCCCGCGATCCAGACTGGATGCGCTGGCGGGCCCGCAATGTCACAACGATGATGGTGAAGATTTTCTCTGCCATCAAAACCCGCCGACCCGACTGCCTGATTTCCCTTTCCCCCAATCCCAAGCAGTTTTCCTATGAGAACTACCTGCAAGACTGGGCCCCCTGGGTGCGGCTGGGGTTTCTGGATGAGTTGATCATTCAGGTCTATCGCAGTGACATCAACGGCTTTCAGGCGGAGTTAGATCGACCGGAATTACGAACGATTCGCAATCAGGTTCCTACCAGCATTGGCATTTTGACGGGATTACGAGTGCTCAATGTCGAGACGGCTCTGGTGGAAGAAAAGGTGAGAATGACCCGCGATCGAGAGTTTGCTGGATTCTCTTTCTTCTTCTACGGCACGCTAAATAACCACCGGGAGCCTGTCCTGCAATCCCTTTTACCTCAACCGGCCACCCGTCCCAGCCCGCGCAGGGTCGCCACCCGCAGTTAGCCCATCGTAGGGGCACACTGCTGTGTGCCCACCGTCATAAAAGTGAGATGCTCCCCAAAATGTGCCATTCCATTGAAATTTCACGAATTCAGTGGTTCAGGATTTAAATCCTAAATTAGTATAAAACTTGTGTTCTAGAAAAATGAGGTGAATCAACCGAGTCACGCCACATTTAGCGTAAAGGCTCAACACCCGTCCTTGCAGAACGCCATGTATTCAGTTCTGCCCTATTTGTCTGAAGTCGTGTTTGGTGAGTTTTGGCTGTGAATCGACCGTTATCTCCCCGTCAGATTACGCAATTAGCGATCGTCAGTTTTCTGGTTCCCGGTAGTGCCAGTGTGCTTTTAGGGACGTTGCAATACTTCTCCTGGGGAGGGACGATTACCCCCATGTCCTTCGAGCAGCCGGACATTCAACAACCCCAGGAAATCTGGACTTCGCAATCGGTGGATAACATGATTGGGCAGATGAGCGGCAGACCGCAGCTTTCTCCCCTGCCAGAACCCGAGGAAGTGTGGGAATGTGAGGTGGCGGTGGTCAGTGGCTCCCTGGGGGGCGTTGCAGCAGCATCCAAAGCCATGCAGGCAGGGGCAAAAACCTGCTTGATTGAATTAACCCCCTGGTTAGGGGGACAGGTGAGTTCTCAGGGAGTGTCTGCGCTGGATGAGTCGATCGTGATGCGATCGATGGGGAACTTTGCGCCGAGTTGGGTCGCGTTTCGGCAACTGATTAAAGATCAGTGGGTCACGATGCCCAGTTGGACGGGATTGCCCGCCTCGGTTCAGGTGCCCGATGTGAATAGCTGCTGGGTGGCAACGCTGTGTTTTCCGCCCGTCGCCGGAGCCAGTGCCTCGGAACAGTTATTGGATTCCCTGGTTCCCTCAGCCCCCGGTAGCCAATGGGCCACCTCTACGGCCTTCAAAGGGGCAGAATTTGATGTCACTGGGCAGGAAGTAACTGCCATCTACGGGGTCAAGCGAATTCCCCGCGATCCGGACTATATGCCCCTGGGGACTGCCTCCTCTGAATTGCCCGTCTGGTATTCCTGGGAGTCCGATGACACCTTCGAGAAAGTGCCGATTCGGCTGCAACCCCCTCCTGGTGAGCGGATGATCGTGATTGATGCCACGGATACTGGAGAGGTCGTTGGCTGGGCCAGAATTCCCTATCGTTTAGGTTCAGAGTCGCGGGATACTTTGGGCGAAGTCCATGCTCCATTGAAAGACAATCCCCAATGTACCCAGGGGTTCACCTATCCCTTTGCCCTGGCTCTGGCAGATGATGGAGGCAACAGCCTGGCGAAACTCTCTCAGCTCGAACCTGACTATTCGCGACGGGAGCATGAGAACGACTTCAATCTGGGACGATTCTCCATGTTTGAAGGCGGCAGCTTCTTCCACTATCGGCGAATTGTTAGTACCAAGCTGAATGATCCTCGCGCTGGCTATCCAATGCTGGGCGATGTTGCCATGATTAACTGGAACCGGGGCAATGATTGGGTCTGGATGGATCCGCCGCTGCTTCTGACCGATGAAGAATTGGCTGCCACCGGACAGTTTCAGAACTGGATGGGCGGTTTATCCTTCCGGGCGTTGAAGCATGCGGAAGACCATGCCCAACTCTTTGCGGAATGGTTGATTAAAAATAAATCTGAACCGGGTTTTCCCCTGGCTTATCTGTATGGAGCGGATTCGCCAATGGGCACCCGATCGGGTCTGAGTATGTTCCCCTACATCCGAGAAGGACGACGGATTCTGGGGCGATCGGCCTACGGGCAGGATGAGTTCATGATGGTGGAGATGGACATCCGGGCGGATATTGGTGGCGCAAGGGATTTCGGTTTGACCTCAGTGGGGGTAACTCACTACCGGGTTGATATTCACGGTTGCCGCTACCGCGATCATCGCCCTTCCCATGAAGCCAGCAGTGCTCCCACAGAATACGATGACCTGGTGCTACCCACGGTGATTCCCCTGGAAAGCCTGATTCCCCAGGGTGTGGATAATGTCCTGATCGGCGGCAAGGGGATTGCTGCTTCCCATATTGTGAATGCTTCAACCCGGATTCACTACGGTGAATGGGTGATTGGTTCAGCGGCAGGGGCAACGGCGGGATGGTTGGTGGCGCAGGGGGAACCGGAACTGATGCCGACGGATATTATTCCCTACCAGTTGTTGCCAGAGTTGCAGGATTTTATGGTGGAGCAAGGGTTACGGCTGCATTGGTAAGGACAACAAATGGCGGAATCTGGGCAACCTCGAAGGGATGATGTGGTGCTGGGCGGGCAGAGCAGTGTGCCGATCGGCGGGGTGGTGCTGGGTGGGTTGGAGGGCGTTCGTCGCGGCTTAAGTAGTCCGATCGAAGCAGAGCGACTGGCCGCCTTAACCGCAGCATTGCAGCATGGGCGACGGGGGTTGTACCTGGTGGTGCAGGCCTTGCAGGATCGATCGGTGGCGGTGCGAGAGGAAGCCTATCAGCTATTGCACGATCGCCCGGAAGCCATTGCCCAGCAGGCAGTCCAGAAATTCTACACCCAACAGCACTACGGACGGTTGCAGAGTGCCCTGGCGGGAAAACGCTGGAAGGAGGCGGATCAGGAAACGCGCATTGCCCTGTTTCGGGCGATCGGGCTAGATCCCTTTGGCGAACCTGCCCCCAATCCCTACCGGATTACCGAGTGTCCCTGCCGCGATCTGCAAATTGTTGATCAGCTCTGGGTGCAATATAGTCGGGGTCGCTATGGCTTCAGTGTGCAGCGATCGATCTGGCAACCGCTTCATCAGCTGTACTGGGATAAGGCAGATGTCTGGGCCGGGTTTGGCGATCGGGTGGGCTGGCGGAGTGGTTTAATCTTTACCGACAAACACTGGAAACGCTACAGCGAAATCAACTTTAGCCACAATGCACCGCCGGGTCATCTGCCCTTTCTCGGTGACGGTTTTGGTATTTTCACCCTGGAGCGATTGATCGATCGGCTGACGAAATGCGATCGGGAACGGGCTGAGGTTGAGTCTGATGGAGATTAAGTCTGAATCAAGTGACTCTTTAAGGATGGCTGACTGGGCGGGCAAGATGCCCACCCCACAAGAGTGTAGGGGGATTTGGGTAGGTAAGCTGACTCTATCAGCAGTCAAGTCACCCTGATACTGGCCAACCGCCGGAGTAAAGCCGATCGATTGGAATAATCTGCCTTGAGCCGTTCAATCCGTCGGGCAAATTCTGGCAATCTTCCCTGATGTTCAGCCAGATCCCGGAGATCATGCAACAGCACTGTGGCTTCATCGTAGGCTTTGGACTGCTTGAGCGCAATCAGATCCATGACTCTGTCCCAGGTTTGCGCTTCCTTGGGGGAAAGTGCCTGTAATTCTTTGATGCGTTGTTTCTGCGCGGCTGTTTCCTCTGCCTGTTGCCGCTGGGTTGCCGTGGTGTCGGCGATCGCTGCCAGTTCCGACAGTCGCCGTTGTCCGGGAGCAGTTTGTACAGTGGACTTGGCTGTACCTGCTAATTCCTGTAGTCGCTGGATCAGTTGTAGGTCAACATGGGGTTCGCGGCGTACCAGCTTCAGCAAAAATTCCTGTTGTTCAGCCTGGGATAATTCAGGGAGCCTAGGTTTCCAGGGGCGGTTGGGATGCTGGGGTTTGACGGGGACTGGATTGGGCAGCAACTTTGACCAGATCGGGATCAAGCTCTACTAACTCCATAAATGCCTTGAGGGGGGCGGAAAGTTGATTTAAATTGGGCGGAATCGGGGGTTCGATCGGATCTTCCTCCAGGTTATAACCTCTTAGAAACGGCGCAACCCGTAACCAGACCAGATAAAGCAGGCGGACATCTCCCCGCATCAAATCATCCCGCAACGGCAACAAGCGAGGCAGCCAACCCTCACCTTCCACCCAACCGCGAATGCCCTCTTCCTCGTGGATGACAATTTCCAGAACAGTATATTTGCCGCTGGTGGAAACAGAAAGCATATCGGGTAGTTCATAGGGTTGAAACCAGGCAGGATCAACCATTGCCTTGGGAAACCGGAAGATTAACTGCCAGGTGCCCCAATTGGCGATGTAGAACATCATGTCAAAGTATTGGGTCAATACCTGTTCAGGATCGCCGCGAAAATCACCGTAGTTGTAGACAAAAATGGCTCGATGCGGGGTCAGTTGCACCCGACTGGATAGTTTGGCAATCTCCGCTTGCTCTTTGGCAGTTAAAGGACGATCGATCGCCTGGAATTCGTAATATTGATATTCACTCATGGTGGCTAATTCCAATGAGGGCGTTTGATCATTCATGATAGATTAAAGAGTCTGAAAGAATGCGATCGTTCGATCGTCTAACGGTTTTTGCTGATCTCCTTACCCTTCAACCTCCTATGTCGTTCTACATTGCACCTCGCTTCCTCAACAAACTAGCCATCCACATCACCAAGAATTTTCTCGATCTGTCCAATGTTCGGGTGCCATTAATTCTGGGAATTCATGGTCATAAAGGTGAAGGAAAATCCTTTCAGTGTGAATTAGTCTTTCAACGGATGGGAATTGAAGCGGTGCATATGTCGGCGGGCGAGTTGGAAAGCCCTGATGCGGGCGATCCGTCCCGATTGGTGCGATTGCGCTACCGGGAAGCGGCGGAGATTATTCGCAAACGCGGCAGAATGGCGGTGTTGATAATCAATGATATTGATGCGGGGGCTGGGCGCGTCGATGGCGGAACGCAGTATACCGTTAACACGCAGTTGGTCAATGCGACGTTGATGAACATTGCCGATAATCCGACGAACGTGCAGCTTCCTGGCAGCTACGATGAGGAACCTCTGCCCCGCGTACCCATCATCGTCACCGGAAATGACTTTGGCACACTCTACGCGCCGTTAGTCCGGGATGGGCGGATGGAGAAATTCTACTGGGAACCGAATCGAGACGATCGCCTGAAGATTGCTCAGGGCATTTTTGAGACGGATGGGCTATCTAGTTCTGATGTTGAACAACTGGTGAATCACTTTGATGGGCAGTCGATCGACTTTTTTGGGGCCTTGCGTTCCCGAATTTACGATGAACAAGTCCTGGCATTTATTCAGTCGATCGGCTTTGATCAGGTGGGGGCTAAGCTGGTCAATGCGAAGGAGAAGGTCAACTTCCAGAAACCGAACTTCAATCTCAATCACTTAATTGAAGAAGGGGAGTTGATGGTGATCGAACAGGGGCGACTGCACGAGCTACGGCTGGCTTCTGCCTACAACCGGGCGATTTCAGAATCCCAGTCCAGTTCCTCTCAACCGTCCAACTCTGCGTCCTATGCTGGGTCTGGTTTCGGTGGAGATAGAACGGGAGGATATCGATCGGATGGACATCCATCGAGCGGATATCAATCCGGGGAAGACAGAACAGAATATCGATCGGGGAATGGTAAGGCTACAGCTCAAGCGGCTCCCACTTCACGGCGATCGGAATTCAAGTCAACTCCGGCTCCTGCCAATGGGGCGCACTTGCAGCCAGAGGTTCTGCAACAGGTTCGCAGCCTCCTCTCCCAGGGCTATCACATTGGACTGGAACACGTTGATCAGCGGCGATTCCGATCTGGATCCTGGCAAAGCTGTGCTGCGATCGATACCCATAACGAAACCAAGGCGATCGAGGCTTTAGAGTCATGTTTAATGAACCACGAAGGGGAATACGTGCGGCTGTTTGGGATTGAACCAGGGGCCAAACGGCGGGTGATGGAGAATATCATTCAGCGACCCTAACGCTCTGGCTAAGGATCATGGATTCAATCACCTGTGCGACGTTTTACTTCGCGGACTGGGCGGGCAGGACTTCGGCTTGAGCCCTTCGGCTTGAGCTCAGGTCGAAAGCTCAGTCGAAACGCTGCCCACCCCACAAGAGTTTCAGATGATTAAATTCGTATTCCTTAGAATTTTACTGGAGTCGTAATCCGTACTGGCAACCACCTCAGAGTATCTGATGAGTCATCATACTCTCTTCATAAAAGCAGCCATATCTTTTTGAAATCCCCCCGAAATTCCCCCTATCGGGTTGTTAGCCTGATTTTAGTTCAGGATCTTTTCAGTGCAAATCCTTAGTGATGCAGGCTGGTTTGTCTCTTTGGGCACACCTGATTTTCTGTAGCTATCAGGGCAAATTTGGGCTGGCAGACGGAACTGATCGCGGTGCAATGTTCAGAGCAAAATCTGGCAGGCGATCGCAGTATTTATGGGAACTAATTAAGAATCTATGAGTAGACAATCTGGAAACTCCATTAGCACGGCTCGCAATCTCAGACGCTTGAATGGAGTCAGAACGGTGCGTGATTCACTGAGTCAATCCGATCGATTTGATTTCTACCGCTTTACCCTGGGGCCCGCAGCAGCTTCTCTGTTGCAGTGAACGGTTTACGTGCAGCCGTCAATGTCCGTATCCTCAACGATCGGGGGCGGGCCATTACGCGATTCAACCAGCCCAGGGCAGCCAGAGGCAGAACCATTACGCGAGAATTAGCAGCCGGACGATATTTCCTGCAAATCGGTCGTCGGAATGGGGATACCCGCTACAGGCTTAGACTGGCAGCCTCTCCGGCTCCCCTCCCCGCACCCGTTCCGATTCCTGCCCCGATTCCTGCTCCTGCTCCTGCTCCTGCTCCTGCTCCCGTTCCCCCTGCCGCTGGCAACAGTCTCAATACCGCTTTTGACATCGGCGCTCTATCTGGAACTGCCACTCGCCAGGGAGTAGTGAATCCCGCTAACAGCGCAGACTTTTATCGGTTTACGTTAAACCAAATTTCTAATCTGGAAGTCCGGATTAACAGCCCTTCAGGTGCAACCCGGACAGAACTGATCTTCGATGCGAACGGCAATGGATTGGTTGACCAGGGCGAGGTGCTTCGGTCAGGCTCCAGCAATTTGTCGTCCCGCAGCTTTACCCAGGCTCTCCCATCGGGAACCTATTTTGTCCGAGTCAGCCCTAGCAGTAGCAGTACGTTCACCAGCTATGATCTAGCCCTGGTGTCTACCCCCACCCCTGGCAATCTTTCCCCTGCTCCGGGAAACACCCTGCCGACAGCATTTAATCTGGGAACGCTGAATCAACGGCCGTCCAGTACCTTCCAGGGCAGAGATTATGTAGGACTCCTGGATACGCAAGACCTTTATCGGTTCACGCTCAATCAGGATAGTAATGTGGAAGTCCGAATCAGCAGTCCATCCGGCACCACGAAGACCGATTTGATCTTTGATGCCAATGGCAATGGATTGATTGATCAGGGTGAAATTCTGAGAACTGGCTTTAGTAATCTGTCATCCCGCAGCTTTACCCGGGCCCTATCAACTGGAACTTACTATGTCCGCGTTAGCCCAGCCAGCACCCTTAACTCCAGTAGCTACGAATTGACGCTGATTGCAAACCCGACCTAGGGTCTAAGGCTGCATGATGGAGGGCGATCGTTGAACTCTGCCAATCGATCGTTTCTCCTATCCAACCCGGATGGTTCTGACTCCTGGTACAGCAACACTGCTCCTGATTTCCCCCTCCGCTGGGCTAGACTAATAGACAGCACATCTCAGCCAAGAGGAACAAGCGTGTGGTTACAGCTACTTCGTTGCAGGATCGGTTGCTAGAAACGATCGCCCCCTACCGCGATCGAGTCGATTACCTGGAGGTGCGCTTGGAGCAAGGCGAATCCACCTCGATTTCCTACCGGGGGGAACGGCTGGATGGAGTCGATCGCAGCTTTGGTCTGGCTGGGGGCATTCGTGCCTGTCATAAGGGGGGCTGGAGCTTTGTCACCTTCAACGGGTTGGCGGATCTGGGCAATCGAGTGGAAGAAGCGATTTCCCAGGCCAAACTGATTGGCAATGAAACCACCCAACTGGCAGAGATTGAACCCGTTCAGGATTATGTTGCTGTGGAGTTGGGTCATGATCCGCGCGGGATTGGGCTGGATACGAAGCGGCAGTTGGTTGAGGACTACAATAAGCTGCTGCTGGAATTTGACCCCCGGATTCAAACCACCATGTCGGGGTATAGCGATCGGTTTCGTACGATTTACTTTGTCAATTCCCTCGGCACTTGTATCGCCCAGGAACGGCTGGATGTGTCGGGCCGGTTTGGCGTGATTGCCAGAGGGGAAGGGGGTGTGGTGCGCCAGGGCTTTGAATCAGTGCATTCCCGATCGGATTATGACGTGCTACAGGGGATTGGCGATCGGGTGAAGCAGGCAGCCGAGAGAGCGGTGCGCCAATTAGATGCCAAATCCGTCAAAGGCGGACAGTACACCGTTGTCCTCGATCCCTATCTGGCGGGAGTCTTTATTCATGAAGCCTTTGGCCACCTGTCGGAAGCTGATTTTGTTTACGAGAACCCCCGGATGCAGGAGTTGCTGACCCTGGGCAAGCCGATCGCCATTCCGCAGTTGAATGTCATTGACGATGGTACAATGCCCGATCTACCCGGTTCCCTCAAGTACGACGATGAGGGCGTTCCCACCCAGCGCAAGTCTTTAATCAAAGACGGGGTTCTTACCCAACGACTCCACAGTCGGGAAACCGCAGGCAAGATGCAGGAAGCCCCAACGGGCAATGCGCGGGCAATTAGCGCCATGCATCCTCCGATCGTGCGGATGACGAATACGGGCATTGAACCCGGTGATGCCTCCTTTGAGGAGATGATTGGCGACATTGAGGAAGGGGTTTACGCGGTGCAAATGCTGGGGGGACAGACGAATGGCGAAATGTTCACCTTCTCTGCGGCCGAGGGCTACATGATCCGCGATGGCAAAATTGCTGAACCTGTCAGCGATGTCACGTTGACCGGGAATGTGTTCCAGACGTTGAAGGATATAGAGGCGATCGGTAATGACACGGTGTATCGCAATGGCGGGTGCGGTAAAGGCGGTCAGATGCCACTTCCGGTCAGCACGGGTGGACCCCATGTCCGGATCAAAAATGTGATTGTCGGTGGACGATAATCACAAGACGTACTGTTACGACGATCGCGGAGCGTTGATATGTCCATCGCCCCATCCCAAACCAAACTAACGCTTCCGGATCACACCCAGCTCCCGGAAACCGACGGTACATTTGTGAAAAAATTCCAGGAGCATCCCCAAAGTCTCCTCCTGACGGATTCAATTCGTCCAACTCTCGATGCCTTGCATCCAACCGGGCGATATACCATCGGACAGGATAGCGGAATTTACTGGCAGTTGACCGAGCCGCCGGAACGCGGTGCAGAGGCTCCAGACTGGTTTTATGTGCCGAACGTGCCCTCCTTGCTAAACGGGGAAATGCGGCGTTCCTATGTAATGTGGCAAGAGATCGTCGCGCCCCTGATCGTGATTGAATTTGTTTCAGGCAACGGTTCTGAAGAGAGGGACACCACCTCTCCCCTGGATGGCGATAGAGCCAAAGCCGGAAAATTCTGGGTTTACGAACAGGCGATTCGGGTGCCGTTCTATGCCATTTATGAAGTCAAAAAAGCCTCCGTTGAAGTCTACGAACTGAGCGCGAACCACTATCAACGCTGTGAACCTAACGATCGCGGCCACTTTCCGATTCCACCAATGGGGGTAGAACTGGGGATTTGGCAAGGATCATACATGAACCAGACCTTACCCTGGTTGCGCTGGTGGGATGATCAAGGCAATTTACTGTTGAGTGGGGATGAACGAGCCGAGCAGGAAAAACAACGAGCGGAGCAGGAAAAGCAACGGGCCGATCGCCTGGCCGCAAAGCTGCGAGAATTGGGCGTTGACCCGGAGGAGTTGTAAAAGTCTATCTTTAGGGGACTGTTGAACTTCTCCTATTCTGTCCTGAGCCAGTTGAGTTAAGGGTGGCAGAGGCAGGTATACTACTTTCCAACGATTTGTACTGTTTTTATTATGGAACAGGTTAATTTTAAGCGTCCCCATCGGGCGATCGTCCGTTGTCAGGCAAAGATGCATTTGCTAGAAATTAGCTTCAATCAATCTGAGGAAACTGAGCCAATTGATGATGCGCTCTTGAAGGATCTAACCACAACCCTCTTTCAGTCCAACCCGCACAGCATCATGGATGAACCATTGTCCTCTCATCCTAATGTGACTTCAGAGCAGCAGCTTGTGGATGAACTGGTGCAGACCTATCAGCATATTTCCCAGCGGCAACAGGAACCGATCGTGCAACGGCTAAATGCCTTGCTCTAGGGGTTGAAAAGGACTAGTAGAAGCGAGCGTGAATTGAGCAACCGTAGAGCGGGCATCTTGCCCGCGCAGGCTTGCAGCCTGAACTACAAAAGGTGGGCGTATTGCTGCCGAGGTCTACTAGGGGCTGAAAAGGGAAGGTTAAAAGATGAGTTTAGAATCTTGGATTAAATAACCTGTTTACCGCTCTGCTGCTTTGACTGGGCAGGCAAGATGCCCACCCCACAAAATTTCAGGTTATTAAATTTGCATTTCTGATTATTCTCGTCGAGCTGCTTCCATTAACCAATCCAGGAGTGGATAAAGGGGAGGGGGTACAGCAGATTCTCCCACCCTGACGGTATGCTGTCGATCGCCCTGCCAGACGGTCACTTTATAGTAAAACCGATCGGGCTGGGGAAGGTCATTCATTTGCGCGGGCAAATCAAAAAAGCGAGCCGCTTCCACCAGGCGGTGCAGTTGGGCTGTCTCTTCAGGAGAGAGCGCAGCCGTATTCACTGTCACCTCAATTGGAATGCCTGTAAAACCACCCCTGCGTTCAAAGGAAACCTGCATGTTGCTGCCTCGATCGCTACTGTTATTTCTAAATTATGATCTTTAGATTACGCCAACCTGCTGCCAGGCCTGATCAATCGCCCGATGCTCTCGGCTATTCTCTCCGTATCGGTTGCTAGCGATCGAGATTGTGGCGCGAGCTGCATCCTGAAAATTAGAGCGGGGGCGTAATTCTTCTCTCAGAGCCTGATACCAAATTTGTCCAGTGGTTTCCCAGGCAAAACCGCCGATCGCCATTGAGGCAAGATAAAAGGCATGGTTAGGAATTCCGGAATTAATATGCATCCCGCCATCGTTCACCGTTCCCTGATAGCGTT
This sequence comes from Egbenema bharatensis FJBBOT/2019, assembly GCF_048077055.1. Lineage (NCBI taxonomy): Bacteria > Bacillati > Cyanobacteriota > Cyanophyceae > Oculatellales > Oculatellaceae > Egbenema > Egbenema bharatensis. The sequence goes on from NZ_CP182236.1 coordinate 4,291,119, forward strand.
GGGAGTAATGGCTGGGCTGGGGATCTTTGCCTAAAACTCGATCGTTATAGGCGGTTCCAGGTGCTTTTAGAGAACGAATAGCGATACCGTTAACGTTATCAGTGAGAATGCCAGCCCCAATCAACCAGTCTGCCTGATCGACGGTTTGGTTCAGCGCATGTTGTTTAACCAGGGAACCAAAGATATCAGAGAAAGATTCATTTAATGCTCCCGATTCATCTCGATACAGTAACCCTGCTTCGTACTGAATAATGCCATGCATTAGCTCATGGCCAATTACATCTAGCGCGATAGTAAAACGATTAAATAATCTTTCATCTCCATCCCCGTAAACCAACTGTACACCGTCCCAAAAAGCGTTATCGTAGCGCACATCGAAATGAACGGTGGAATCTATCCGTAATCCGCGATCGTCAATGGAATTGCGATTGTAAACATCACGGAATAGTTTATAGGTTTGACCTGCTCCATCATAGGCTTCATTCACCGCAACATCTCTGCTGGGAGGATCACCTTCACTACGTACTAAAACACCTGGCAAGGATTTACTATTTTTGGCATCATAAACGGCGCGCTGTAACCGATCTGATGCCGTATCAGGTGAAACGCTGCCCATGATTTTACGTTTACCCCGAAGTTGCTCTGAGGCTCTCAAGGTTTCAAGGGCCCAATCATGGTTTTGGTCGTCTCCATATCGGATAATGTGATCCAACATATGGGGCGGTACAATACAGCAAATTGGACATCTTTGAGAAATTAATTGAGAATGTAATTGAGGTTGTGATTCAGGATACAAACAACGTTTTGCAAACTGATTGATTTGATTGAGTAAATGATTAATCATGACAAATGCTTTGATCGGAATAAACAGCGGTAATTGAATAAAGTGTGATAACGTTTTAGGATTTTGAATCTAATACCTGGGCAGGATAGCTACAACACTTGCAGCATAGGAACTTTAAAGTAACCGGGTGATGCAGCAAAATTTTGCGGTGTGACCCACACCTTGAGGCGGTAAATTCCAGGTTGCTGGAGTTTGAGATTGGTGAACCGGGCGATGCGATCGGTTGGATTAGTTGGTTCAGTTGGTTCAGTTGGTTCAGTTGAAAGATCGATCACCATCTCTCCCAGGTCAATTTCGGAACAGGTCGTGACTTCGTGAGCGATGCCCTGAATCCGACAAGCAAAGGTTGGTTCCAGGGAAATGACTGTTGAATTTTTGATATTCATTATCACTTCCAGGGTGAAGGGTTGTCCGTGCTGAATTGGAACTGGAAACACAGGATGAGCCAGATCCACCATCATGCTTGGCTCTGTTTCAGAGATAACCCGTAGCTGTGTAATTTCCAGGGTTACGGTTTCTGCTGGAGGAACAGGAGGCTGTTTTAGAGAGGCAGGAGGTTGGCTGTTCTCAGGTGGGGACGTTGGTTCAATAACAGTCTCTAGCTGCTCCACCATCCACTCTTGAACCGTTTGAGGATCATTACCTGGAATGGTTTTAACGGTGTCCGTTTCTACATGACGGCTCATCATGGTGCGCTGCTCCGGCTGTCCTTCTATCTGGCGGGTCTGGAACTTAATGATGAAAGAAGCCAGCGTCTGCCAGTCGTCTGGGGGCACGGCAGTAGGAGAGCCATGCGGTTGCTTCGAGCTTGACCGGACAGACCGTTGGGGGGGTTCCCTGAGTTCAAGAAAACTCTCATACTCAGCCTGCATCATCGCTTGAAACGATCGATAGCGATCGGCTCCCGGTAGCCAGTCTCCTAAAAACCAGGCTTCCCACTCTCCTTCCTCTGTAATGACCTGGGGATTCAGTAAATAAATCGCTGCCTCCCCACGTTTGCTGATTTCCAGAGCCGTTTGTAAATACTCAGCCCGAATCTTGCTGCAATCCTGCTCACTGCCGTACACAAAATACTCTTTGTCCTCTACGGAGAGGGGCAATCCTTCCTGTGCTGGTGACTCCAAGTGCTCAGATTTTTCTAGCCAGGTATTGAGCCATTTCGGGTGTCTATCGGCAAACCACAAAATTTCTTCAACCGACCACAGATGATGAATAAACGGAGTCGTTTGTCGCCAGCCATTCGTCACCTTTAGAAACGCTCGATAGGATGGCGGGAGAGTGGTTCCTAAACGGACTTCAGCCTGAGCAATCTGGGCTTCAGTTGCCCCTGGATAGCCGAGCCAGCCTCTTTCAATCACTTCCGGTGGTAGTTGTTCCTGCGCGTAATCAAGGGTCTCTAAGATTTCCTGGCTCCACCGTCTCAGAAAACGTTCCCAATCGAAGCTACTCATGGTAGTCATCCTTGATCATGATTAAATAAAAACCTGGTAGGCACAATGTCCTACCAGGCTAAATCCCTGGTTTCAGATCATCGCTACCCTTCGAGGTGTTGACCGTCGATTAGCATGAACCGATTCAAGGGGGAGAACTACGGAGCGGGAAGAACTATTCCAATCCAGCCGGATAAACCTGGAGCAGCACTCTTTCAATGTATCCATGACCCCAAATCTTGGTCGTGCAAGGATTTTCAACGGGGCCAACGGTTGCAACTGCACCGATCGCATATAGCCCATAGGGCATTTTTTGGTCGATGGGCCGAGTTGGCTCAGTCTTGACATGGTAGATATACTTGCCCTTTTCAGATACGATTGATGCCTGCAAATCCAGTTCTGCTGCCTTCAGACCATATCCTTCCAGACCAAAGTTAATCTTGATTCGGGTTCCCAGACACATCAGTAGCTCAGTCAGAGGAGTTTTGTTGAACTCAACTTTTACGCCAACAACAAATTCTTCATCCTCAGCAATAATGTACTGAGAGTTTGCTGGCTCAGCCGGATTTGCACCCAATCCTTTTACATCCAGATCAAACAATCTGAAAGTGACAGGGCCCACGATCGTTTGAGAACGAGTTTCCGTTAAAGTTAGTTCATCCGGTTGTCCTGGAACACCAATTACACGCTGCTGGGGACGAGATGCTTTTGCGGCCATTTCTTGCATTACGTTAGACATGATCTGTATCCTTGTAGTTTTTTGTTTTTCCGATTGATTGACCAACCTTCAGTAAATATGTGTTCAGCTTTATGCTCTTTTTCAATTCCGTCTGGCTTGTCAACTGAATCCATAATTACAGCTCCGATCGGTATTGTCAGTACCCAAACAGGGTACTCTTACGTGAGTTCCCCTTAGGGGGTAAGAAGTGTATGGACAAATATTTCCTCGTTGACAGTTGATGTATTTCAGGCTTTCATAGAGAAGAGCCATACTGTGAAGCGTTACATTTGTAATGCTCACCTTTACTCTGGAATACTGGAGCAACCGGCTAAACTGAGTAACTAAGTGAGTTTTTATCCACATCAACTCAATACTTCAATCAAACTACACAGAGAATTCTGCGGTGGTTTTAAGCTGTGTGGATTTTGACAACTCAACTCAGGATTTTTCTTGCGATCGATCATTTGATTCAGAGAAATAATCCTGGCTGGCAGATAGAACACAACCTGGCTCTTCATGCTTTGGCAGGCAGAAAGTTTAGAATTCGGGTCAAACCTCGGTTTCCTTGCCGCTGAAGGGTCAGACTAATTACTACATCTTGAGGGAAAGGAGAGTCCTTGCCAGCTTCTAAGGTCAGATTAATGCTCTGGAGGCAATTTAATGACGATTATTATGCCCGGTTTAGACAATAGCAATATTAATACTCAGAAAGAATTTAGAACCGCATCCAAAACCTACGCTTCCCAAAGCTCCTGTAGTCAAACTTTTTTGCCAGAAAAAATCATTGAGGATTTAGTGGATGGAATTTTGATTTTAACTGAACAAAAAGAATTGATCTATGCAAACGATTGTGCCCAGCGCATTCTCCGTCAACTCAACCGCGATGGACTCACCCATTCGGTAACTGACATCATACCGGGGGAAATCTGGCATATTTGTCAAACATTGATTGAAAGCCGATATCGGTTTCCCCGCCAGCACTGGCTAATTGAATCAAAAGTGTTTGTAGATAGCTCGATCGTCTTTAATGCGCGAGCCAGATGGCTGAAGCTGGAAGATAGGAATCAACCTTGTCTGTTACTGAGTATTCATGATTACTATCAATACATTAAAAATGTTGCGATCGAAGAATCCGAAAAGTATGGTTTAACATCCCGCGAACGGGAAACCTGGTTACTCCATAGGGCAAATTATACCTACAAACAAATTGCTTCAGAGCTTTGTATTACCCCGAATACAGTCAAGAAGCACATGAAGAACATTTACTTGAAGAAAAAAGCGATCGATGTGTCTCAAGAGGATTGATACAGGACGAACCGTGCATCAGGTGCGATCGGATAACTTAGATGGATGAGAACTCCGAACTGAGTCGATCAACTGTTCGTAATCACTCCCAGTCAGAATGGTTTCCAGCGTTTCTAACCGCGACTCGATCTGCTGCATCTTTTCGGACTGTTCAGGAATTCGCTTGCGCTGCTCGTCGGCATTTATGATAAACATAGACGTTACGGCAGCCGCTATGGGAGGAACCGCGATCGCCCCTGGATTACCACGGCCAAAAATTGCCGCGAGAGCGACCATTCCCACTGTCGCACTCCAGATAGAGGCAACCAGTTTTTCTCTCGCAGATAGGCATTTGTCTGATTTCGCCATGATCATCCAGGAACTCAGCTTCTTTATCAAGTGTAGGAAGACTAATCGGGCTTTGCCTTCCTCCAGGCGGGCGATCCTGGTTCAAGGCAGAGGTGGGGTGGGGTTTGGTTTCAACGATCGCCCACGCCAGGTTCCAACCCCACCCGGTTTCTGTTTTGATTATAGAGGCAAGGGTGATAGCTGAAATTACCCCACCCCCTACACCCGACAACCACCAATATCGCAGCGGAAAATGACTGGCTTCTAGCATAATCTTTCGCATCACAAAATGGATGCCAATCGTAATCAACGAGAGGGCGATCGACAGTTGCTCGTAAACAGTCAAAGGATAAAAGAAAGCCCTGGTGAGTAAAGTCAGAGAGACAATCCAGGGAACTGTAAAAATCAAAGGCATTAATGCGGCAAAGAGGAGTGATTTGATCAAGTTACGACCTGAGGCAAGGAACAGGTTTTTTGTCCAGCCTTCCCATAAAGCTGACCCCGATCGATACATTCGTACAGACACCAGTTTGATGCCGGACAGCAACCGCAGGGTTAATCCTCTTTGCTTGACCAAATGCGCCAGGGCGACATCTTCTACAACCTGATCTCCTACAGCTCGATGCCCCCCAATTTGCTCATAGGCACTACGGCGAAACAGCATAAATGGCCCGGCAGCAAAGGCTGTATCTGATTGAGGATCGTTCACTGCATCAGCATTAAACCCAATCAAAATAGTGCTGAACATCAGCGGTTGCACTAACCACTCTGCCAAACAGCCACAGACGATCGCTGGCCCGCAGGTCAACAAGTCAATCTTTTCTCGCTCTGCGGTACGGACAGCCGCTTCGATCGCCCCTGGTTCCAACCGAACATCGGCATCAATGAACAACAAAAAATCACCCCGGACTTTCTCAGCTCCCTGCACACAGGCCAGCTTTTCCCCACCCAGATTTCCCCGTCCGGACGCGGTTGCCCCATCAGCAAATGCAGACGAGGATCATTCCGGGTGGATTGAAGTAATTGGACGATCGTTGCAGTGTCATCCGTGGATTGATCATCAACCACCCAAACCTGAAGGCAATCTGCGGCAACTGTGCTTTCCAGGACTGACGTAACGCACTCTTCGATATTTTCGGCTTCGTTGTAGGCAGGAATAATGATCGCAGTGGTAGGAAAGGGAACCGGAGTTGGAGATGGGGGATTGGGTTGGAGAAAGGGCGTTTGGCGAAGGGAATTCCAGAGCCTGAAGGTGAAAATGGCGGCACCAGTAAGGGATAGAGCAAGGAGAACAAGCAGGATCAAGGTAAAAGCAATAACTCAGCACTTACTTCCCAGCTTACCGTTGGTTGTGTCCCGATTGCTTATTCATTGTCGTTTAGCTCAACGCCGAGTTCCCGCAGTTTGGCGGCTAATCGCTGATTCCGTCGCCGTTCGGTTTCAGCCCGTTGCCGTTCGGTTTCAGCCCGCTGGCGTTCGGTTTCAGCCCTTGCCTCTGCCTGTTCTGCCGATTCTTCTGGGGTAGGGACGAGTTGTCCCTCTGGGGTGAAATAGCGGAGTTGCTGATCTTGCACTCCCAGATACAGCCCCAACTGTTGACTCCATAGCCAGCCCTGCTGATTTGGCTGTAAGTCGTGATACTGTCCATCCACGAGATGAAACCCTCGGAATTCCAGGCTATCTGGATCAAACCAGAAGTAGTCCGGGGTGCGAAAAGTATCCTGGTAAATTTGCTTTTTTAAGCCTCTGTCTGTCTTCGCTGTAGAGTCAGAGAGGAGTTCAATGATTATGTTGGGATACTTGCCTGCTTCTTCCCACACGACCCAACTTTTGCGCGGTTTGCGATCGGCGTTGAGTACCACAAAGAAATCGGGCCCCCTAAAATCCTCTGACTTGCGCTGATGGGGGCTGTAGTAAATCGTGAGATTGCCTGCGGCGAAGTAGTCGTTTCGGTCTCTCCAGAGCCAGTCAAGACACTTCATCAACAGGAGGATTTGTTGCAGGTGCAGGGAGGATTCCAAGGGTGGTTCGTCGCTGTACAGATCTCCGGGGGGAAAGATAATTCGTTCCTCGGAGGATTGAGGGGTGGCTGTATCTCGGTCTTTGGCGAGAGACATGGCGATCGATGGAGTTAGGACAGTGTCTTTCAGTTTAAAGGCAGAAGCATGATGTTGAAAAGGGCAGACCGGGGTTCAGCCGCTGCAACCACCACAGCCACCACCACCGCCACAGCTAGAACCCGAATCATTGTAGGAGGTGGAACTATCGCTCTGACGAGGGGTTATCAGTTCATGAAAAGGGTTCAGGGAACTCCCGATTAAAGCTGAACTACCAAACAGGGCAAATGCCAGGATTAGCTGCTGTTCTGAAGGATTGGATCGAGATGATTTAAGTGAGTGGTGTCGGCCCCTCATGGTTTGCAGCAGCCGATCGCCATAGGCAGTGCAGTGGGGAACGGAGAGCATGAAAAAACCAATTGCTAATACCACGAAGCAGAGAAAAGTCAGATTTCCAGTCGGACGATTTCGAGAGATCCCAACCAATATTTTGGCTACTCCCAATAGAAACACGAGAACCATAATTGAGAACGGTAGCCACCGGACTTTGTCGGTCTTTTGAGGATCGTAGAGTAAACCGAATCGAGTTAACCGATGGGCAATGGCCTTCGTTCTGGATGCAGCGGTTAAACAGATCTGGTGAGCCGATGATTCAGATCGAGGGGAATGGTGGATGGCTTGCAATACTTCCTGTTCGATCGGTTGTCCTTGCTCCAGAGGTAGGTGGGTGGCTTGAATTTGATTGAGGGGGGAAAGTTGGAGATGCCCCCGGTGCAGCAGGCTGGCCAAAACGGCATGGATCGCTTGATTGGCTCCGCCCGCTAAGTAGGCCAATTCGTACTCATTCAGGTTGGGGTAGTTTTGGGCGGGATCAGGTTCGATCTGGGAGAGTAAAACTCGACGCAATCCAAATGCGATCAGGCTGGCCAGAATAATTAGCCCAATATAGAATCCCAGGAAGGTCGGGCCGTTGTAATTGAGCGGATTTTTATCGCCTCCTGCAACCAGAATTTGACATCCTGTAATGACCACGGAAAGACTAAAGCAAATGATGAGGAGAGCGATTCTGGTGGAGAGGATCTGAGGATAGGAGTGTAGCCTACTAAAGGATGGAATTTGCCATTGAGGAAGGACGGGTTTTGGCAGTATCCAATTCTGACTCAGGTTGAGCCGTTGGAAGTGAAGATCTCGCCCAAAACGAAGGGAATGGGTTGGCCAGAGGTCGGTGGGCGGTTGTCCGAAAAAGTGCGTGTAGCTTTCCAGAGTTTTGCTGTACCAGCGGTTGAATTTATCCTGCTCGGTGTCACCGCCAAGGGTGGGGCAATGGTGCAGCGGGGCTTGCAATACGTTAGGACAAAATTCGTTCCAGTAGGATTGGGTGTAGGTCAGATGCAAATGCCAGACTTGATCAACCTGATCGGAAGGGGTGACGGGATGCCCTGCCACGATCGCCAGAAAGGTGAATCTACGGTATTCCTGAATGGCCCGATTGGCAAAGTCGATCGTCCAGCCGTTGTCGCGGGCAAGTCGTTGACTGAAGGGAAGGGTGGCGTTGGGTTGATCAAAGGAGAAGGCTTGAATGCGATCGTACAGTTGGGTTTGCTGAAGATTCATGGCGCAATGCTGTCTGAGCGGTGAATGGGTGGTGAATGGGTAGTGAATCTAATGTGCCCCATCGGCTGTGTAGATGAACAGTCAGCATGGGTGGGGATTTGGCAATAGATGGGCTATAAATGAGGAAAATCTTCTTTTATTCCTGCTTTTGCCATGATTGAACAACTCCCTTTGTTTCTGGCAACGCCGATCGCTAAAGCGGTTCTGGATAAGTTTTATGAAAGCCTGGGTTCAAAGCTGGGGGAAAGGGCGGTGGAGGTGCTGCCGGAGAAGGTGAAGCAGTTGGGGCAGTTGGTGTGGGAGAAGTGTCTGCGGGGTAAGCCGGGAACGGAGGAGATGTTGCAGAAGGCGGCGGATGGGGCGGCGGCGGATCAGAAAAAGCTGGCGGACTATTTGCATCAGGTGTTGGAACGGGATGTCACGCTGCGGCAAGAGGCACAGAAGATTGCAGAGGAAATTCATCTGGAAGTGACGCAACACAATATCCAGGCGAAGAATGTCATGAATGTGTCAGGGCAGGCACAGGGTTTACAGGTCAACGATCCAAATCAACCTGTGATTCAAGTGCAGGGCAACCCAGTCTTTAATTTTGGTGCATCCCCTAAAGCTGATTGACTGGAGTCGGCGGGACGGGAACCGCCAGAGATTAGCACCCCTTACTTTTATCCTCCAGACTTTGGCTCGGCAAACTTTGTGGGTCGATCGACTGAACTGGAACAATTACACGCCTTCTTGCAGGAGTCCGATCGCGTGGCCATTGCGGCGGCGGCAGGGATGGGCGGCATTGGGAAAACGGAACTGGCGTGGCAGTATGCCCATCAGCATCGATCGGACTTTTCAGGGGGGATTTGGTGGATTGCGGCGGGGGTCGATCGGGTTTCGCAGATTTTGGTGTATGCCCAGAGAATGGGGTTACTGGAGCCACCGGAAACCTATGACACCGATCGCGCCAAGGTGCAGTGGTGTTATGAGCAATGGCTGAAGCAGTTGCCGGAGGGAAGGCGGCTGTTGGTTTTTGATGATGTGGCGGCGTATGGGGCGATTTGGGAGGTGTTGCCCCAGGATGGACGGTTTCGGGTGTTGTTGACGACGCGGGAAAAACTGGGTCAGCCCGTGAGACGGTTGGATTTGGGGGTGTTGAAGCGATCGGCGGCGTTTCGGCTGTTGCGGAAGCTGGTGGGGGATGACGATCGGATTGGGGCGGAGGTGGGGGCGGCAAAGGCGTTGTGTGCCTGGATGGGGCAGTTGCCGTTGGGAATTGAGCTAGTGGGGCGGTATTTGGCGAATCGATCGGCGTTGCGGTTGGAGACGTTGCTGGAGCGGTTGGAGGCACAAAGGCTGGAGGCAAGGGCAGTTCGGGAGGTTCCGGCGGAGATGCCCTACCAGGCGAATTTGGCGGCAGCGTTTGAGTTGAGTTGGCAAGGGCTGAGTTTGGATGCTCAACAGGTGGGTGGGTTGCTGGGTGGGTTTGCGCTGGCTCCGGTGGCGCATGGGTGGGTGGTGGCGAGTTTGCCGGAATGGGATGAGGAGCGAGTGGAGGATGGACTGGCGGAGTTGGAGCGGGGATCGCTGTTGACGGTGGAGCGGTTGTTGAGTGGGGAGAACAGGACGGGATATTTGCTCCATGCCCTGATTCGAGCCTTTTTTGCGGCGAAGCTGGAGACGGAACTGGCGGCAGGAGCGGAGGGGTTGCGGCGAGGGATGGCGCAGGCGATGACGGAGGTGGCGATGACGATTCCAGAAACAGTAGTGACGCTAAGGGATTTGGCGCGGGTGGAGGGTGCGATTCCTCATTTAGCGGTGGTGGCGGAACGCTGGACTCCTTTGTTACCCGATAGTGATGCACTTTGGACACTCACCGGACTGGCACGGGTGGCAGCAGGGCAGAGTCGCTGGCAAGATGCGGAATATTGGAACACCCAATATCTTTCGGTGAGTGAACACTGCTTTGGAGCCGACCATCCCTCTACCGCCACCAGTCTGAACAATCTGGCATTACTGTACCGATCGATGGGACGCTACAGTGAAGCTGAACCGCTTTATGTCCGTTCGCTTGCCATCCGAGAGCAGCAGTTAGGGGCAGACCATCCCTCTACCGCCCTCAGTATGAACAATCTGGCATTACTGTACCGATCGATGGGACGCTACAGTGAAGCTGAACCGCTCTACGTGCGATCGCTTGCCATCACTGAGCAGCAGTTAGGGACAGACCATCCACATACCGCCACCAGTCTGAACAATCTGGCATTACTGTACGAATCGATGGGACGCTACAGAGAAGCCGAACCGCTCTATGTCCGATCGCTTGCCATCCGAGAGCAGCAGTTAGGGGCAGACCATCCCGATACCGCCCTCAGTTTATGGAATTTGGCTGCGCTGTACTACAACACGAGTCGAGTTTTAGAAGCAAAACCTCTGATTACACGCGCCGTAGATATTTTGGAACGAACGCTGGGCGATCAGCATCCCCATACCGTTAATGCCCGTACATGGTGGCAAATGATTCATGCCCGCGACATCACCCGCGAATGAATGGCGGGCTATAAGGGGAAACCCATTCAAATGGGTTGAAAGGCAGAAGGGTGAGGGGTTTAGCGGTTGGGATAGGGTGGGTGATTTTGGGTTAGGCGGGTTGGATGGGGTGAATGCAGGAAGGTGGGACGATCGAGGGTTTCCGGTTCCAATCCGAGAATGAGATTTCCCGTGGCGTGGTGGTGTTTTTGGTCATTCACATAGGCGATCGCCCGATCGAGTTGTTTGCCGCCCAATGAAAACACCCCATATTCCCGTTGCCAGGCAAAGGTTTGTTGGGGAAAGGTGCGATTCAAATGGTGAGAGCTGCTGCCCTTGATGCGTTTGACGAAATCTGCGATCGATTGGCTCGGCGGAATCGAAACCACCAGATGCAAATGATCTGCCACCCCACCGATCGCATGCATCGGACAATGGAGCGATCGAATTTTTGCCTGAATATAGGAATACAATTCCGCCTCCACAGCTTCGGTAATCAACGGAGCGCGATCGTGGGTTGCCCAAACCAGATGATAATACGTCCGCCAAACCGTCATTCCCGCTATCCTCGATTCATCAACCACCCCCCTAGAATGCTCATTTTCCCCACCGTCCTAACATCCCTCAACCACCCAGTCCACTTCAGTGGACTTCATTCCTATAGCCCGCCATTCATTCGCGGGCGATCGCGATGGGGCGATAAAATAGAAAAATCCTCTGAGGTTTGGTTGTGATGAATATTGTCCTGACTCCCGAACAAGAAGCTATCCTTCAAACGCAACTGCAAACTGGACGGTTTCAAAGCCGTGAAGAAGTGATTCAGGCAGCATTTCAACTCCTGGTCAGCACCCATCAGCCAACCCCACCGCAAAGACCATTCCGAATCACTCCGATCGCCCCAGGCAGCGGCTACACCAGCACGGCGATCGAACATGATCAGGTTCTTGCCGAAAATGAAACCGAACCTCTGGTATGAATGGGGTCTTAGTGGATACAGGCCCACTCTATGCTGCTTATGATTTAAGCGATCGGTATCACCTTCAAGCGCAAACAGAAATTCAAGCAGTTAATCAACAAAATCTTGCCGTCTTTTTGTCGTATCCAGTTTTTCTAGAAAGTCATAACCTGATCCTCAAACGCCTTGGCATTGTGGCTGGACTCCGTTTCATTCAGGAAATGACTGAGGGAACAATGCTGATTCAACCGATCGCAGAAGATTATCAGGCTGCCAGTCAACTCCTTCGGCAGTACCCTGATCAAGCAATCACACTTTGTGATGCCACAACAGCAGCAATATCCAAACGTTTAAGCTTACCTGTCTGGACTTACGATTTTCACTTTGACGTAATGGGCAGCCAGGTTTGGCGTTGACTATCTTCTGTTCATTCCAGGGCGATCGGGCTTATTTGTCACCTATTGCCAAACTTAAAAGGAGGCTAAACCGATGACCATTGGATTAGAAAACACCCTCACCAGCCTGCATCGCCATATTGCAGATTATCGTCCTCAACTGGAACGCGCGATCGCTGCCCCAAAGCAAAAAGCCCGACGATTGCCGCCGGGCTGTCTTTTGGTGTGAGGAGTGTGAAGTGAAAGTAATTTAAATATAATCACTCCTTATGACGATGGTGGATCGATCGTGTGTCAGTTCTGTCACAGACTGATTAAAAACACTGAATCAACCAGCCACAGACGATCGCGGGTGCTGCTGCATCAGCTCTCTCACCTGTTCCGCATGGTAAGAACTGCGGGTGAGGGGAGAGGAAACCACCTGCAAAAATCCGATCGTTTCGCCAAACTCACGCCAGGCATCAAATTGTTCTGGAGTCACGAAATCCTGCACCGCCAAGTGCTTCTGGCTGGGCTGGAGGTATTGCCCGATCGTCAAAATATCGCAACCGACCGATCGCAAATCCTGCATCACCTGACGCACCTCCGCATCCGATTCCCCCAACCCCACCATAATGCCCGACTTGGTATAGACCTGGGGAGCCAGTTGCCGCGATCGCTGCAATAGTTCCAGGGTGCGATCGTAATTCCCTTGAGGACGAACCCGGCGATACAGACGAGGAATGGTTTCCGTATTGTGGTTCATCACCTCGGGACTGGCAGCCAGAATTGTTTCCAAAGCAGCCCAATTACCGCAGAGATCAGGGATCAGCACCTCGATCGTGGTTTGGGGCGAGAGATGACGAATCGCAGTGATACACTTCACGAACTGAGAAGCTCCCCCATCCGGCAAATCATCCCGGTTCACCGACGTAATCACCACATGGTTCAGCCGCATTCGCCGTACTGCTTCCGCCAGGCGATCGGGTTCAGTTGGATCAAGGGCTTTCGGCTTTTTCTCAAAATCAATATCGCAATAGGGACAGGCTCTCGTACAGGCGGGCCCCATGATCAAAAAAGTTGCCGTTCCGGCATGAAAGCACTCGCCAATGTTGGGACAGGAAGCCTCTTCGCAAACCGTGTTCAGCCCCAAATCGCGCAATACTTCCTTAACACCGCCCACCCGCTCCCACTGAGGAGCCTTGACCCGCAGCCACTCTGGTTTTACTGTCACGGCGATCGCTCGTTAAATCAAAATAATCAATCATCCAGTTTATCTTAACAAGCGAGTTCATCGCTCGCATACTCATCCCGAACTCGTTCTGGACTGATCCCAGACTGATTCAGCCTGAATAGGGGTTGCTCTAGTACACTGCGGCTTGAATATGCCGACCATCTGTAGGACAGGCTTCTAGCCTGCGCGGGCAGGATGCCCGTTCTACGGTAGCTAAACTCACGCCAAGGTCTACTAGTTAGTGCCTCCCCTAGCTTCCACCAACCGAAACCGATTGCGCCCTCTCCGTTTGGCATGATCCAGGGCTTCATCTGCCTGTTGAAGTAAAAAATAACTGTCTACATGCTCCATGAAGTGGGCGATCGCCCCACCAATGCTGACCACAACGGGTAGGGTCGAGCCATCATCCAACTGGAGGGATTCTTCCGCCAGGGATGCCCGCAACGCTTCACCGTACTCCGAAGCCGACTTGGTGGTTAGCCCCGGAATCACGCAGACAAACCGCCCGCGCCCATCGTGGTAAAGCCAACTGTCTGGCAAAATCGTCTGCTGAAGTCGAGCTGCAACCGCCTGGAGCCACTGGGATTGTACCGTTGGGTTCACAAATAGTTCTTCGGTTTCCGGGTAAGGGTCAATTTCGTAGACGCTGACCGAGTTATAGCGTGGATCATGGACATTATCGGCCATCCGCTGCAATAGGTAGGTGACGGAAGGAATAACCAGATCCGATCGCAGTAAACCCGTTTTGGGTTCAAAATTGCCCAATGCCCTTAACAGTTCAGCATTTTGTTGCCGAACGAGATGAGTAGACTGCTGGTGAGAGGCAATTTCCTTATCTTTTTCCTGAAACCGCCAGCCTAACTCCTCCAATTCCCGTCGCACTCCCGAAACCCGCATACTCCGGCGAATCAGGGCGGGGATAGACACCAATAACCCAATCAAAACCCCAGCCGCCAACGTCAGCAGCAGCACCAGGGCCAACCTTTCTTCAAAGGTGAGGTTAAACAGGTTAATCGTAACAACATCAGTGTTTTGGATCGCAAACAGGACGGCGAACAGGGCGATCACCAGAGCGAGAATGACTAAAAACTGCATGAGTCGATGGGAATGGATAGAGAGGATGGATGAATGCACCCGTCATTCATACTATCTCCATCTTACTCACCGGATGAATCGGGTCAGAATTTCTCTGAGTTGATCCATAATGGTGCAGGTGTTCTATCTTAGAGCCAGAACTGCGCAGTTTGACTTATGGAAATCCTCTCAGTCACGTTGAAAAACTTTAAGTCCCATAGCGATCGTGCCTTTCAGTTTCAGCCCGGTACGAATGCAATCTGCGGTGAGAATGGGGCCGGTAAAACCAGTATTCTAGAGGCGATCGCCTGGACACTATTTAACTATCGTGGCGCGTATAAGGTAGAGGATCTGATTCGGAATGGGATGAGTAATGCGCAGGCGATCGTGGAGTTCGTCTCGAAGCGCGATGGGCGAACCTATGCAGTGAAACGCTGTACGACTTCAGGATATACCATTTTTGATCCGCAGTTAGGTGAAAATTTAGATTATAAGCGGATTGATGATGAGATCATGCCCTGGCTGCGGCAGCATTTGGGTGTGGCTCCTGGCACCGACCTGGGGCGTTTGTTTGCCAATACCATTGGCGTTCCCCAGGGTACTTTCACGGCTGACTTTCTGCAAGCTCCCGAAAATCGCAAGAAAATTTTTGACAGCATCCTCAAGGTAGAGGAATATCGCCAAACCAATCAGCAAATGTTGTCGCTGGAAAAATATGCCAAAGCTCAAGTTGAGGCTCTGGATCGAATGATCGCCCAGTACAGCGAAATTTTGGAGGAACAGGAACCCCTCCAGCAAAAACGGCAAATCCTCAGCCAGGAGATGACCCAGGCAAAATCTACCCTGGATGAACTGCAAACCCAACTGGCTCAACTTCAAACCCAGAAAGAACAGCTCACTGCCCAGTCCAAACAGGTGCAACAGCTTGCGGTTCAAATTCAGCAACTCACTACTCAAATGGAGGGACGGCAGCAGACGATCGGTTTGTTGGAGCAGTCCAGGCAGCGCGCCAGGCTGGCCGTGCAAACTTGCGAAACCCACCGTTCTACCTATCAAACCTACCTACAGGTGCAAAATACCCTGAAGCAACTGGATCAACAAATCCGGCAGCGGCAAACTTTGCTCAAACAGCGAGACACCCATCTCAAGGTTCGAGCTGATCAGCAAACGGAACGGGCTCGCCTGAGTGTGCAACTGGATGCCCTTTCCCATGCGGCAGCGGAAATTGAACAGCTTCAACCGGCCATTCAGCAACAGGAAGCCCTGGAACAGCGACAGGCCGCGATCGTGGAGCACCTGAACCAGATTCAGTCCCACAAGTCAGAGCAGCAAAATCTCTCTCGCCAGTTCACCAAGCTTCAGAACCAGCAGACTGCTTTAGTTCAAGAAATGGAGCGAATTCAAACCTTCCAAACGGCAGTGAACCAGATTGCAGACCTGGAGCAAAAACGCGATCGGCTTCAGGAAAAGCTGAGTCGAGTGGAGGCGGCAAAACAGTTTGAAGCAGAATTGCGGCAGTTAGTGACCGCCGGGGAAGAACAGCGCGATCGCCATCAGCTCAATGCAGAAACCGCCCTCACGACCCTGCGAGAAATGCAGCAACTGGTTCCTCTGCTGGCAACGGATTCCGTTGAGGCGGCCCTGGCTGCGATTCAGGCGGGCGTTGATTTAAATACAGACCTATTGAACACTCTCTGGCGGATTTTGGCCGACTTATCAGAACAAGTTTCTGTCCCGAAGCTCCAGCAGCAGCACGAGCAAATCAAATCGCAGCTAGAAACGAGCTACCATCAACGGGCAGAACTGGCCACACTGAAGACCAAACAAACTCAACACACTCATCTCACCGAGGAAGTGGCCCAACTGCAAACCCGCCTGACTCAGCTCAAGGAGATCCTGTCCGCCGAATCCGATTGGCAACAACAGCGACAGCAGGTCATGGCCGAACTGAAGCAACTGGGCGATCCGCGTGGCCGAACGCAATTTCTGAAACAGCAACTCCAGCAGCGTGATACTCTCAACACTCAGTTTGCCGCCCTCAGCACTCAGTCTGCCTCAACTCAGGCAGCGATCGTCGCTCTGGATGCGGAACTGGAAGCGTTTGCCGAACTGGATGAGCAAATTGAATACCAGAAAGAATTGCTGCAATCCCAACAGATGGGCTACCTGATCTACTTGCAACATCAAAATGATGCGAATCAACTGCCCCAGATCGAAGCAGAGGTACAAGCGGCGATCGAACAGCTTCAGCGGCTCAAAACCGAGCAACACACCCTGCAAACCCACTATGAGCAACTCAGCCAAACCTTTGATCCGCAACAACTCCAGCAGATTGAAACCGCTTACACCGCAGCTCGCAGCCAGGCAGACCAAATTCAGGGCGGCTTACCCCAGCAGCGGAAGTTGCTTGATGAACTGGATCAACGGTTGCTGAGTTTACAGGGAACCGCCGAAAAGTGCGATCGCGCGAAACAGGAGTTAATCCACAAAAAGCAGGTGCAAAAATTTATTACCTTTGCCCGTAAAGCCTACAAAGAAGCTGGGCCGCGCATCACCGAACGCTATGTTCAGACGATTTCCAGAGAAGCCGATCGCCTCTTCCGCGAACTTTTAAACCGACCTAACGTGGCCCTAGAGTGGACTCGTGATTATGAAATCCTGGTTCAGGAAGGCTCCCACAACCGCCGCTTTATTAACCTTTCTGGGGGAGAACAAATGTGTGCTGCCCTGGCGGTTCGCCTTGCCCTGCTGCGAATTTTAGCCGATATTGACATTGCCTTTTTTGATGAACCAACCACGAATATGGATCGTCCCCGCCGGGAAAGTCTGGCAGAGGCAATTTCTCATATTAAAACTTTCCGTCAACTGTTTGTGATCAGCCACGATGATACCTTTGAAAAGGTAACTGAGAATATTATCTTCGTGGAGCGAGAAGGTTAGGGCATGGTTTCAAAGACTTGCCGGTTGTCAACCTACGGCTTAGAGTCAGTCATTCACAAATCAGTTCGCAGTTGTTTAATTCGCAGTGGTTCAATATAGTGTCGATTATTTTCCCCTGACTCATTCCAGCGAATGAGTATCCTAATTCACAACGAAATGAAACACGTCCTCATCCCTTCTGATGGAGGAAGAATTGGCTGACCAGACGCTAGGTTGTAAAGAACCTTTTAGCCTGGTTTTGCATTCAGTTTTTTGTCATTGAAGAATTAGGAGGGTTGTTATGCAGGCAAAGAGAACGGGTACACAAAACTTTGCTCTAATTATCGGCATCATGTATTTGCTCGTGGGCTTGATGGGATTTATCCCAGCCTTTGTGAGAGCGCCGATCGTTTCCCCAGAAGCAGCGGGTCTTGGCTTTACGGGTGGATACGGATACCTCATGGGTTTGTTCCCGATTAATGCTTTACACAATATCATTCATGTTCTGGTAGGCATTTTGGGAATCGCTGCATCCATATCATTAGATAGTTCGCGCCTATTTAGTGGTGTCCTGGCTCTGTTCTATGGGGCCTTAACCCTGATGGGCCTTTTCCCACCCACTCAATCTACCTTAGGGTTGGTTCCCATCTTCGGAAATGATGTCTGGCTTCATGCTGGAACTGCGGCGATCGCTGCTTACTTTGGTTTTATTGCCACTCCCAATTTGTTGGAGCTAGGTGGCGAAACATCGCAAAGCCCAACGGGTAGCGAAAGTTAAGGGTATACGGAAAAATAGCGAATCCGTAGGGCGCACTGCTGTGTGCCCTTATTGTGTGCCCTTACTTCAAAGATGGAAATACCATTTTATTGCAGATCCCTTAAATCCTTTGGTGGCATGATCCATTGCAGATTGATCGGTGACGCTTGACCAGGAAGCCGTTGACGAGCGGCTTCTTAATGATGTTAGGAAATTATAAACAGTATTGTCTTACTCAAGGTGATGGCTGGTCAGTTGGTTCAGATAAAACTTTTGATATACAATGCAGAAGGAATTTTAAAGGGTATCAGTGTTCTTTGATACTGCTGAGTTAAGTCAGAAAAAGATATCAGAATGAGGGGCATCTACCCAGTACTTTCAAATGTTTCCCTGACCTCGTGCTAGATTCTCAATCACAATCGGCTTAATCTATCGACATCTCAATCTGTCGATTCTGTCGATATATCGACCGCCTGACTCAAGGAATGAATCAATTCATCCCCGATAGTTTGAAGGTGAATCCATTTAGCGATTTGTCCCCAATCATATTTCTTGAACACATCGTATGGTGCTAATTGACTAATTGCATAACGAAGTGCATAAAAACGTGCATATAAATGTGCAAACGAACCTATCGCACAGACGGTTTTGTGTGTTTGTGCATCATAGCGTCAACTCTTCCAGTGTAATTTGCCACTCACACACTAAAGAATAAAAATTGAATAACTTGAAGTCCTTGTGGGGTGGGCATCTTGTCCGCTCAGTCAACAAGGCAGAATGATTGCTCAAGTGATTGAACCATTTCGGGTTCATTCCTCGCCCCTTGGGGCAAAATACCTGCTGGGGCTTACCCTGTGGGTGCATACCCTTGATTCCATGATCCTAACCACGTAGATAGGGACTACCAAATGAACGTTTCAACATCATACCGCTGGACCCGTCGCCAGACCCTTTGGATGCTCTCTGGCGCGATGGCAGGTGTGGCACTGCACGGTTGCCAAAACCCAACGGCGAGAACCTCTGGTGGATCAGATGAGGCGATCGCTGCGGATAGTTCTGAACTTGTTTCAGTTGCGGTCGGCGTGACACCCTGGATTGGCAACACGCCCCTGTTTATCGCTCAGGAAAAGGGCTTTTTTAGAGAGTTGGGTTTGGACTTAAACATCAACGTGTTTCAGTCGATGGCGCAAGGCTTTCCAGCTTTCACGGTGGGGCAGTTGGATGCAGTCACCCCCGTCACCTCAGAGGTGGTTTCGTTAGCGGAACGAGGAGTTGATTTTCGGGTTGTCATGGTGCTGGATGTTTCTTCGGGTGGAGATGTGATCCTGGCACGCAACAACATTCAAACGATTGAAGACTTCCGAGGCAAGCAAATTGCGGTGGAACTGGGAGGCGTGGGGCACTTCTTCGTGCTGCAAGTTCTGGCGGAAGCAGGGCTAACGGAGCAGGATGTGGAACTGATTAACACTCCTCCCGATGCCGGGGCCGCGGCCTATCAGGCGGGCAATGTTGAGATTGCCTATTCCTACTCCCCTTTCAGCGATAAAGCCAACGAAGTGCAACCCGATGGCCGTACAATTTTCAGCACGCAGGAAATGCCCACGGCGATTGCCGATTTCTTCGCGTTCCGAACGGACTTCATTGAGGCGAATCCCCAGGCTGTGTCTGCCTTTGTGGAAGGGAATATGAGGGCGATCGCATTCCTGGAAACCAATCGGCAGGAAGGGTTGGAGATTATGGCAGCAGAGTTGGAAATTACGCCCGAAGAGTTGGATGAGCAGCTTGCAGGCATTGAACTACCGAATCTCGAAAGAAATGCAGAGATGCTGGCCAACCCCAACAGCGATCTTTACATGATGGATTCCCTGAACAACATGGCCCAATTCTTGCAGGATCAGGGCCAAATTGATTCAATTCCGGATTTATCTAATGTGATCGATCCACAGTTTGTCCAAGCACTGCAAGAGCGAGCGTAGGATTCGGAGTCAACCGATCGGCTCCCGTAGCGCAGGCATCTGGCTTGCCTATCCTCGATCGCACCAGACTCGATCGTACTGGACTCGATCGTACTGGGCAGTCTCATCAGGGGCTGCCCTTAACTTTATTCTTGATCCAGTAATTGTTAAATTTTATTACACTAAAAGCAGCATCGAAATCAACCAGAGCCAAGTTTAATCTGATTGCGTGTTACCTGAATTAGTGTCACCTGATTTATATGTCCTCATCCAAGTCGTTGTCCAACCCTCCATCTGATCTCAGTCCTCCCGCTGCTGCTGAACCCACCTGGAAAATTAAGCTGCTTTATGACGGAGAGTGTCCCCTCTGCCTGCGCGAAGTGAACTTTCTCAGGCGACGGGATGCGGGCCGTGGGCTGGTGTCCTTCGTGGATATTGCCGATGATGCCTATATGCCAGAGGCAAACGGCGGGGTAGATTTTGCTACGGCAATGGGACGAATTCATGCAGTGCTCCCCGATGACACTGTTATCAAAGATGTTGAAGTTTTTCGTCGGGTTTATGAGATCCTGGGCATGGGCTGGATCTACGCCATTACCAAACTTCCAGTGATTGGTTCACTTGCGGACTGGCTCTATGGAATTTGGCCGATCGTCGCCTGTCCTTAACTGGACGACCTGATCTGGAAACGATCATTGCCGATCGCCACAGTCGCCTTAGCTGCGAGAATGAGGGACGCTGCCGACTTCCTGAATAGATTGGCAGAATAGAGGATGCACGAATAGAAATGCTGGGTTGAAAGACTACGCTAAAGCTGGGTAGAATCTAGCAGCAGTGGGCGTTTCTGCCGTTTTTGAGAGATTTGAGAGAGAAGACTATGCCGCATACGATCGTAACGAATACCTGTGAAGGAGTAGCCGACTGCGTAGATGCCTGCCCGGTGGCCTGCATCCATGAGGGGCCCGGTAAGAACACTAAAGGAACCGACTGGTACTGGATTGACTTTGCCACCTGCATCGACTGTGGGATCTGTCTGCAAGTCTGTCCAGTGGAAGGGGCAATCCTGCCTGAGGAGCGATCGGACTTACAAAACACACCGTAATTGAGAAGCCCACTATGACGACTCCCCTGCTCCGCGTTGAGGATGTCTACGCTGGATATGTATCAGACCTGGATATTTTGCAAGGTGTCAATTTCCAACTCTACCCAGGGGAACTGGTGGTGGTCATTGGCCCGAATGGAGCAGGGAAGTCTACCCTGGCAAAAACGATTTTTGGGCTACTCACTCCCCGTCAGGGGCAGATCTGGTTTAAGGATAAGCCGATCGCTGGCTTAAAATCTAACCAAATTGTGAAGCGGGGTATGTGCTATGTGCCGCAGGTAGCCAATGTGTTTCCATCTCTGACGGTGGAAGAAAATTTAGAGATGGGCGCGTTCATTCACAGTGGTTCCCTACGATCGCTCAAAGCTGAAATTTTTGACCTGTTCCCTCGCCTGGTGGAACGACGACAGCAACGGGCTGGAACCCTGTCTGGGGGGGAACGACAGCAGTTAGCAATGGGACGTGCGCTGATGCTGCAACCCACGGTATTGATTCTGGATGAACCGTCAGCGGCCTTATCTCCCGTACTCGTCAACAGCGTATTTGAGTTAATTCAACGGATTCATCAAAACGGCACTTCGATTATTTTGGTGGAGCAAAACGCCCGCAAGGCTCTGGCCATGGCCGATCGCGGTTATGTCCTGGAAGCAGGCCGCGATCGGTTTGAAGGAAGGGGAATTGACTTATTAAATGATCCTAAGGTAGGCGAGTTGTATCTGGGGGCAACCCGTCCGCAAGGATAAGATTCTGATTAAAACTCTGATTAAAAGAGCAATGAGACACTCCAACTCTTGTGGGGTGGGCATCTTGCCCGCCCTGTCACCCAACTGCTCAACCCCACCATTGCTGTCCTTCCCTTTCCAGGATGAATAATTTAGATAGCAGCCGTGAATTAAGCGGATAGATTCCAGGCAACACTCCCTTTACGCTGAAAGCAGAAATTATCCGGGGACTCCCTATGGCTCCATTCACCCTGATTATTGGCAACAAAAACTATTCCTCCTGGTCACTGCGGGCCTGGCTAACCCTGAAGCAATCCGGCATTCCCTTTGAAGAAATTCGGATTCCATTAGACCAGCCCAACACCCGATCGCAGCTTCTCCAACATTCTCCCTCTGGATTGGTTCCCGTCCTGAAACACGGCTCTCTTACCCTCTGGGAATCGCTGGCCATTTGTGAATATATCGCAGAACAGGCTCCCGATCGCTTGCTGTATCCGGCGGGAATGGAGGAGCGGGCAGTGGCGCGATCGGTCAGTGCGGAAATGCACGCTGGATTTGCAGCTCTACGGCAATATCTGCCAATGGACTGTCGATCGCGGATCTCAAAGCACCCGATTCCTGACAACGTGCAAGCAGAAATCGATCGAGTTCTGGAACTCTGGCGAATGTGTCGGCAGGAGTTTGGTGAGGGGGGTGAGTTTTTGTTTGGGCAATTTTCCATCCCCGATGCCATGTTCGCGCCAGTAGTGACTCGGTTTATCACCTACGATGTGGCGATGGACGACGTTTCCCAGGCTTATGCAGCGTCCATCCTATCCCTACCCGCGATGCAGGAATGGCTGACCGCAGCCGCAGCCGAGGTTGAGGTGATTGATGATCCTTAGAAAGGGGAAGGGGGAATACCAACCGCAGGTAAGGAATGCAAATTTAATCAGCTGAAATTCTTGTGGGGTGGGCATCTTGCCCGCCCATTCAACCAAGCAGAACGGTGGACAAGTTATTTAATCCACGATCCTAAGATCTCGGCGCGACGGAATAACCTCCTAAAATTCAATTCCCGGTTGAGCCTTTACCCCCTGCTCTCGGAAAGGATGTTTCACCAGCGTCATTTCCGTCACCAGATCAGCCCGATCGATTAAGGCAGAGGGAGCACCCCGTCCGGTCAGGATGATATGGGAATCTTCTGGCTTTTGAGATAAGCCCGTCAGGATATCTTCCACTGCGAGATAGCCCAGTTTTAACGCGACATTCACCTCATCCAGCAGAACTAACTTAAACTCAGGATTGTGAATATAGGTGGCGGCAGTGTTCCAGGCTTCCTGCGCTTTTTGGATATCTCGATCGCGGTCTTGGGTTTCCCAGGTAAAGCCTTCTCCCATCGCATGAAACGCCAGTTGTGGTTCAGTGCCTTCTGTCCAGTGAGATAACACCGCTTTCTCTGCCGGTTCCCAGGCTCCTTTAATGAACTGCACGATCGCCACCCGGTAGCCATGCCCCAGCGATCGCATCACCATTCCCAAGGCGGCTGTCGTTTTTCCCTTACCATTGCCCGTATGGACGATGATCAATCCCTTCTGGCGATCGCGTTCTGCCAATCGCTGTTCCTGCACTTCCTTGCGTCGCTGCATTTTACGCCGATATTGCTCTGTGGTTAATCCAGTGGCGGTGGCTTCTTCATCCAGGCGAATGGCTTCCTGGTCGATAGTGGAATTGAGGGTGCGATCGGTTGGTTCAGAATGAATAGAACTCATGGTGAGGGAGGTTCAGTATCAGTGTCGTTGCGATTCCTCAGCGTAGCACGATATTTTGATTGACCCTGGGCTAATTGTAGAACTGGGACGCTTGGGATTATGGATTAAACAATCTGTGTGCAATGATTCTACTTTGTTGACTGGGCGGGCAAGATGCCCACCCCACAAGAGTTTTGGATGGCTGGGCGGGCAAGATGTCCACTCCACAAGAGTTTTGGATAACTGGGCGGACAAGATGCCCACCCCACAAGAGTTTCAGGTTATTAAATTTGTATTTCTGGGCGGACAAGATGCCCACCCCACAAGAGTTTTAGAATTTCATCGCATGGTGCGGTATTCGGTGCTGATGGACATGAACACGGTGGGATCGGGTGTCGGTAGGAGGGGACTCCAGCTTTCGATGCGGCGGAAGTTTTTCAGATAGAGATCGTGAATGGTGGCACGAACCACTTCTTTCGAGCCGAAGATGATAATCCGAACGCGCTCTCGCCCGGCACTCGGATCAGAATCATCTCCAAAGGCAGGATGATCGAACAGGTTAAAATCACCTGTCATAGGAATACTCCTTGTATGGGTTAGGGTTTATTGATCAGAAGAAACCCACCAACCCGGTTGTCCCCCGCGTTCAACCATCGCAAAGCCAGGGATAGGAGGTGTTCAACAAAAACGCTAAACTAGTCCAAGCCCGACGGACAGCTACGGTCGTCTGTGGGGTTAGAGGTATGTTGTAGTGGCTGCTACTTCATACCTCGTCAGGTTGTTGGGAGCCAGGCTACTGCGACACGCATTAATCACGCATTTATGTAGCCATAAATTAAGAAGATACCAGATCGATCGCCTCAGTCAAGTGTTCTGTTGTACAAATTTACTGGAGAGAGGAGGAGAGGGGCGATCGAGGTTGCGCCGTGGGATGCTACTGGATTGATACTGTTGTGGGGAGCGTTGTCCAGCAAAGATGACGGATCATACCCCTGATTTCCACGAATCTGGTTAAATCAATATTATTTAATGTTATTCCTATTTAAGGAAGAAGAAATATGTTTTTATTTCCATTTGGTGTTGTACTTCTCAGCGGTTTTATTGGAATTCTTTGGTCATTTTTTCTTCCTCAGTTAGAGGATTCTGATTCAGGATCCGTCTGCACCACAGCAGATCTATACCAGGCGTGCCCCTCCACCAACGTATGCACCTGCCAGGCTGGATCGGTTTGGGGATAGTCCGATCGATAGTGTCCGCCCCGGCTCTCAGTGCGCAGGGCTGCGCTTTTCAGAATTAAGTAGGCAACATCTAATAAGTTGCGCGTTTCACTCCACAGACGCAGTTGAGATGCTTCAGGGTGCTGAACCTGGATCGATCGCCCCGGATCAGTCTTCAATTGCTCCAATAGCGATCGACTGATGGGTAACGCTGCAAATACCTCCCGCCATTGTTCCACCTGAGTGATAGCTGGTTCTAAGACCTGCTGCTCTCGACAAATTCCCGCACTCTGCCACATCAAGCGGGGTAACGCCTGTCGCCACTCCGCAATCTGAGCGAATTGTTCCTGCCAGCCTTCTAAATCTTGGATTTTGGATTTTGGATTTTGGATTGGTTCTTGCTGTGGGCTGTGAGCTAGGTGTCGGTCTGCTATATCTCGCAACTGCGCTCCAAACACCAGACATTCCAGCAGGGAATTACTGGCCAGGCGATTTGCGCCATGCACGCCGGTACTGGCAGTTTCACCCACTGCATATAAATCTGGGAGAGTGGTGCGGCTCAGGGTATCGGTGGTGATGCCCCCCATCCAGTAGTGAGCCGCTGGAGCAACGGGAATCGGTTCCTGAAATACGTCTACTCCATAGGTCTGGCAAACCTGAATGATATTGGGAAACCGTCGCCGAATCGTGTCGGGTGGAATGGGACGGAGATCCAGCCAGACGTGGGCCGTAGACGGATCAGCAGTGGTGCGTTGCAGATGGTTAAAAATGGCGCGGCTGACCACATCCCTGGGGGCCAGTTCCCCCGCCGAATGGTACTCAAAGGCAAATCGATCGCCCTGGTCATCCACTAAATGGGCCCCTTCCCCCCGGACGGCTTCACTGATTAAAAAGCGGGGTGCGCCTGGTTTCGTTAGAGCCGTGGGATGAAATTGGAAAAACTCCACATCTCGGATTTGCGCGCCGGCCCGCCAGGCCATCGCCACCCCATCCCCCGTACTCAAATCCGGATTCGTGGTTTGGGCAAACACCTGACCGCCCCCTCCCGTCGCCAGGACAACAGCTCCCGCTTTTAACCCCACGATCGCCCCTTCATAGAGCAAGCTGACTCCGCGACAGTGTCCCTCTTCCATCCACAAATCCAGCACGAATGCCTGGGAGAAAACGTGGATATTGGGACGGTGCAGCACCTGCCCTTGCAGCGTTGAAACCATGGCCCGCCCGGTGGTATCCGCTGCATGAAGGACGCGACGACGGGAATGGGCTGCCTCCAGGGTTAAGGCTAAATTTCCCTCATGGCGATCGAAGGCCACCCCCATTTCCACCAGGGACTTGACGCACTGCGAGGCATTTTCCACGAGGAGTTGCACCGCCTCTAACTCACACAAACCCGCTCCCGCTTTTAGGGTGTCCTGAATGTGGAGCCTGGGGGAATCATCAGGAGAAATGGCCGCGGCAATCCCGCCCTGGGCCCAGTCACTGGCAGACAGACTTAACGTGTCTTTGGTAATCAGACCCACCCGCAGCGACTCAGGAATACAAAGGGCAGAATACAATCCCGCCGCTCCACCACCCACAATCAAGACATCCAACCAATCGGGCAAAGGGCTATGAGGCACAGGCTAAACCGCTCGATCGCTACAGAACAAAAAAATAGAGATAAAAACAAAGTCCGCTAGTGCGGACTCTTAACGTTGATGGTATTACAGCAACCTTTGGACAATTGCTCTACATGAGCTAACCGAACCTCCAGTGGCAGAGGCTTGGCAGTGCCAAACCCCTACTTTCTAGCGGTAAATTCCATTATTGAAGCGATCGCCCCCTTCCGTCAGGGCTGCTTCAGGTGGAGTCACCGTGAAGTTGCTCAGGTTCGCCTGCAAAACTTCCTTTTGGCGCGAAGTTAAGCCAGGCATATCCAACACATCTTCTACGCTGTCAAAGGGAGCATTTTTCAAAATCGTGCGGGCCAAGGTGGGGTATAGACCGGGATAGTCCATAAAAGCCCGAACGTTAGTATTGTTCAAATCGATTTTTTGCGCAAACTCTGTAGCGAGTTTGTCATCCATCACATTGCGAACTTCCACTGCGACGATCGGAGACGCATTGAAAGACAAACTGTTCAAATTAGCTGCCATTGCGGCTTGGGTTTGCCCCAACCATCCTAGACAACCCATCATCAGTCCCAATGCCATGACCATGCCAACCAAGCGTTTCATCAGTAAGATCCCTCCCAATCTTGACAAATCGAACTTCATATAAAGTCCAAAAACACAGCATTTATATAGAGCCTACCACTGAATCGGACGGTATAGAAGGAGTTACTCTGCGCTGTAGATACTCAGCAGGGATTTGGGGCGAAGGGAAGTGATCAGATAGCCTGCATAGATCAGCAGGGCTGCCACAAACGCGATCGGCAGGGCGAACGGTAAATCCAGCCAAAACCCAGGATGATTTTGTCTCAGCTTAGAGAGTCGATCGCCAAACACCCCCAGCTTACTCCTCACCCCCGTCGGTGTCGGATCAGCCTCCAAACTCTCCTTCTGAGCTTCCCCACTCCTGGCTCCTGACTCCTGCCTCCCCACTCCTCTCTCCTCTCTCCCCACTCCTCTCTCCTCTCTCCTCTCTCCTCTCTCCTCTCTCCTCTCTCCCACCCCTTCCCCCCCAATCAACCGCTTCTGCCAATAATAATCATGTCCAATCAGCAAAAATCGCCAGAAGAAGTGAGAGAGTCCATTGGGGGGAGCATGGACGACTTTAGCTTTGGGATGTTGCCAGATGGTATAGCCCTGAGTGGTCAGTTGGTGGGCGTGGACGACGCAGTTGCCCCGGTAAAGGGGTAAATCAGTGGGAATGGGATGTTGCAGTAAGAAGGTACGGCGGAACGCAACGTTGTTGAGAAAATACTGATTTGTGGGGGTAGGTTGGGTGCGCTGGGAGAACTGCGGGAAGATGTACGCCAGGGCCATTGCGGTTCCGTAGGCTCCCTGTCCGCCTGTGGTGGTTTCTCCTGCCACGGTTTGAATGGACTCATCTTGAAAGCAGGTCAGGATGGTTTGTAGCCAGTCGGGGGAATACAGACAATCCGAATCGTAATAGACGACGATCGCCCCGGTGGAAAGGCTAGCTCCCAGCATTTTGGCCTGATAGTAGGTGGTTTCAGGGGGGGCATGGTGAACCTTAATCCAGGGATAGCAATCGCAGAGTTGCTGAAGTAAGTCGGGAGGAATATCGCCGCTTTCAATTAACCAGACCTCGTTTGCAGCAGTTGGCTTGGGTTCCTGAGCTGCCAGGGAATCCAGCGATCGGGCTAATCCACGAACATCGGCAGTCGCTAAATTTTCAGTTTCCAGAACAATCGAAAAACTGGGCAACAGCGTTTCCATAGCTGTTCCTCCTATCTCTCACCACACCTCAATCTTATCTGGAAGGAATGGGAAAATCTGTATCTTTAGCCCAGAAACCGCAAGATTTGCCACCTATCCCCCTTTAGTCAGGGCATTGCTATGCGCCCGCACCGGGTACGTTATTGTTCCGCATACCCCTGGCTCAAACTCGATCGCACCTGCTGGGACTTTTGAATTAGCCGCGCATAGGTTTCTGAGGGTCGATCGCCCAGATGATCGGCCACCAGGCGATCGGTTCCTGCCTCAAAGTTGATCGTGAACAACCCAAACCGAGGGGTATAGGAACCCCATTCATAGTTGTCCGTTAGCGACCAGTGCATATAGCCGATGACCGGAACCCCTTCTTCTAACAGGCGGTTGACCTGCTGGAGGTGGGCTTCCAGGAACTCACTGCGCTGCATCTGGTCAGGGCGATGGGTGGCAATACTGTTATCTGGTTTGCGACGGAGTGCCATGCCATTTTCGGCAATCAGAACTGGACGATCGCCGTATTCCCGCGAGTAATACTGACAGAAAAAATGCAGTCCTTCCGGCAAGCTGCGCCAGTCCCACCATTTGCTGGTAATCCCACTCATCAACCAACCCCGGAAGTCTTTAATTTCAAACTCAAAGTCCGAAAAGGCAGGAATCCGCAAAATATGGGCGATGAAGGGGTCATAGTAATCGATCGCCACATAATCAAACACCTCTGGGCGATCGGATGCTGCTAATGCCTGGAGATAGGTCTGGAGCGATCGAACTTTAAACCTCCGATGACCAAACCAGTTCGCAGCATGACCCACGAATCGTCCGAGGCGATAGGGAAGGTCGCGGCGAAAATTCAGGTTAGCATCCTTCAGGGTTTGGCTGAACTGTTTGGCATTCGCAAAAATGTAGTTGTCTAATTCGTCAGGATCGATCTGCCGCCGTCGCAAATCCAGCAAATCCCAGATCACTTTTTCTGACCAGTAGAGGTCACTACAGTAGGTATTGAGGGATACTTGAGGAGTCGTCCAACCTTCCACGACATACAGATCGTGAATGCAGTTGTAGGCCTGAACATGGGCAGCCAATAGATGATCATAGGCTTTCAGCACTGAGCCAAATCCCCGCACCTTTGCTGGAAATTGGCCACTCAGGTAGGCACTCGTCACCAGCATATTCGGCTCATTGATGGTAATGTACCAGTGAATCGGAGCCTGCTGATACTGCTCTGTGAGTCGATGGTTGATATGGGTAACTGAAACTCGCACATATTCCACAAATGCCTCGATCGTCTCTTCCTCCAGCCAGGCATCTATGCCTAACCAGGCGGGATGGGTAAAGTGGTGCAGGGTGACGAGCGGTTCCAATCCATAGCGACGGCAGGCAGCAATGCGATCGGCATAGGCATCGAGAGCATTTCGATCAAAGGGGGGAGCTGAAGTGGGAGTGGTGCTCGTAGAGGGCTGAATCCGGGCCCATTCCAGCCCAATCCGAAAGGAGTTTAGCCCCATTTGCTGGCAACGCTGAAAGTCTTCCTCGTAGCGAGTCCAGAACTCGGCTGCTTTGCCCGTTTTCATCACAGCTCCCCTGGCTTCCGCGATCGACCAATTGTTCTGAGGTTGACCGGGCGCATTGTAACCGCCTTCACTTTGATAGCCGGAGGTTGCCACACCCCAAAGGAAGGAATCCGTTGAAGTTGGCGTAGTTTCTAAATTAGTTTGCATGGGTTTCGGTTAAATCACTTGAAGCCTGAGATACCGCCTTTGCTTTCTGTTGATCTTTTCTATTGCGATCCGCTTGCCAGTGGTTCAAAATAAAATCCGCAATATTCAGAGCTGCGCGAGGCTGCCCCAGTTCTAAGGCAGATTCCCGCATTTCATTGAGCCGATCGGGATGTTTGAGTAGATATTGCACCGCAGGTGTCACCATTTCCAGCAAGCGCAGCTGAATGCCCGCCCCAGCCGCCGCAATCACATCGGCATTTTGCTCTTCCTGCCCAGGAATCGGATCAACAATCAGCATTGGGGTTCCCCGCGCCAGAATTTCGCTGGTAATTAATCCTCCAGCCTTGGTGATGATCAGATCGCTGGACACAATCAAATCATCTACATAGTCAATCATGCCGACCTTACGCAACTTCACAGTGGGACTGTCGGTTAAATCTGCCAGATCATCTAACAGTTCCTTGTTTCGTCCCGCTGCCACAATCAGCGTTCCCGATTCCAGATGCTCCAAAAGATTGGACACCATAAAATGCACCCGTTTGGGATTCAGCCCGCCACCAAATAGGGTAACGACGGGGATATCCAGCGGCAGGTCATGCTGCTTTCGCATTTCAGGTTTAGACTTGGGCTGCATGATCTCCAGTTTGACGGGAATTCCCGTGACCTGCAACATCGATCGATCGACTCCCCGCTGGACTAGAAAGTTAACGCTAAGATCATTCGGCAAGAAATAGCGGCTGACTCCGTAGTTAATCCAGGTGCTATGGGCGATCGTGTCTGTAATCACTACATACTGCGGACAGGAAACCTCATCCTCTTGTTCCAGTAACTGCAAAAACCGACTGGGAATTTGCTGCACACAGACGATCGCATCGGGGCTAGCATCCTTTACCATTTTGCCCAATCGGCGAAAGAAGGGACGCTCAATTTTGGCCCAGGCTAAGTTATTATCCAGTGACTTTTCCAGATCATCGACATCACTCCCTTCGTAAAAGGCTTTGTACAGTTGGGGAACTTTAACGCTCAACTGCTCGTAAATCTGGGTGACAGCATTGCGGTAGATCGAACTGGTATACTTCAGGGCATCTTCACTCAACACTTCCACGTTCGGTTCATGCAGGAACGCATCATGCAAGGCTTTGGCGGCACTCACATGACCTGAGCCAAGAGAAGAATAAAGGATGAGAATCCGCGTCATATTTACTCACCCAGAGATTGGGATAACAGGTTCATTATTGCAGGTTGGTCAAGCGTCTTGGCGAAACTTGAGAAGGATCTACCGCAGCGATCGTGGGTGGGAGTATGTCACGTTTGCAAGTCTGACCTTCATCCCCCAACCCCTTTTCCCACAGGGAAAAGCTACCGTGTACACAGATCTTGGCTGAGAGGCTCAAACCCTGATAGATCCGCCTAAATCCCCCTTAACAAGGGTAGGGAAGATTCTTTAAGAAGAGAAAAACTGCTTGAATCCTGTAACACCGTTAGGCATCAGAGTAGGCGCAACGTAAAAATGCGGGTCTTGAGTTTTTTCTCTATCTAACAAATCAACCCTGCCTTATTAAGGGGGATTTAGGGGGATCCAAACCGTTTTGCTACCAACAGCAGGACTTTAAAAACATCCCCTCTCAACCCAATTCATCCATTGCCCTCTTTCGTCACCAGCATCCAGCCCTCTGCGGTGCCCTTCACCTGAGCGGCTTCCAGGTTTAAATTGGTGAAAGTTGGTTCATCCAACAGGAAAAAAGGCCGATCGTCTCTTTCCCAGCGGCGATTCAACTGTTGGTTAGAAGCGGGTAGGACGGGGCGATCGCTATAAAAGTTCAGGGAAGGCCGGTTGTGGGGATAGGATGTGTAGATGCTT
The DNA here is from genome assembly GCF_048077055.1 of Egbenema bharatensis FJBBOT/2019. Lineage (NCBI taxonomy): Bacteria > Bacillati > Cyanobacteriota > Cyanophyceae > Oculatellales > Oculatellaceae > Egbenema > Egbenema bharatensis. The sequence continues at coordinate 4,322,920 of NZ_CP182236.1, forward strand.
TGCCCGTCTGGTGCGTGTTGCTGAATCAAAGCGGCAACGGGTTTGACGGGGTAGGATTCTGCTAGCTCCCAGACCCAATGGCTGGACATGACGAACAGCACGAAGGTGAGGTAAGTACCCCAGAGTAAAATCACAACAAACTGCCGATCCTGGGAGAGCACCAGCATTGTGGCCAGGGTCATGGTAATTCCCACGGCTGCCAGCACCATTGCCAGACCCAGATCGCGGGGTGATTGCATCCAGCCGAAGTAGACCATACCAGCCCAGGCGGCGATCGACAATACGCCAAACCAACTGGCCCAACCGAGGGAATAGGGCAGGGGAGGTTGATAGCGAATCCCAACCCGCTGGCCTCGATTCCAGAGTTCGGTCAACTGGGCCCCAATCAGTAGGGCAAAGGCGGGATAGAACGGCAACACGTACCAGGGCAGTTTGGTTGTCATCAGAGAAATAACGATCAGGTAGATCACGCCCCAGACGATCGCCAATTTAGCCCAACTCAGGGTGCGATTGTCCCAGGCTAATTTTCCAGCCAGGGGTAAAAACAGCAGCCAGGGAGCGGTGTATTTCAGAATTTCCAGCAGGTAATACCAGGGTGGGCCGGCATTTCCCTCTACTCCTGTCCAGATGCGCTGGAGGGACTGATCTACCAGATTGGTTCCCAAGAACGATGCCCCGTAATGCTGCCACTGGGCATAGTACCAGAGGGCCACCGGAGCGACACCAAACATTAGCCCAATCCACAGGTAGGGCAGTCTGAGCAGGCGGGGAGTATCCCAGGCAATAAAGCCGATCGCAATCGCCACCAGCAAGATGCCCACCATTACGCCCTTCGTCAGGCAAATCAGCCCAAAGCCAATGCCCACCCCCAGGCTATAGCGGTAGTCCCGACGGGCCCGCAGCAAGCACCAGACCATCAGCAGCATGAAGCAGAGGATTGCCCCATCCAGCATGGCCAGCCGTCCTTGCCGCACCACGGGCAGCAGGGTGAGATAAACCAGGGCTGAAAACAGGGCAGACGATCGGGGATAGAACACTTCCCGCCCAATGCCGTAGAGGAAGGGCACCGACAGGGCCGTTAGCATGGCTCCAGGCAACCGGGCCGTCCATTCACTCACGCCACCGATCGCATAGGTGAGGGCAATCAGGCTGTGCACCAGGGTTGGTTTATTAAAATACGGTTCGCCCCATTGGGTGGGATAGAGCCAGGTTAAGGATTCAAACGGAGCCTGCCAAATTTCGCGGGCCACTTGCGCCACCAAGCCTTCATCCCAATCGCGGAGCGGCAATTCCCCAAGCTGCACGGTGAAAAGAATCAGGGCGGCAATCCCTAACCCCAGACAAAAGAGCCAATCTTCTCGATAATTGCCTCGTTGCAGCCGCATTTCTAGCCCGCTAATAATTTGAAATTTCTCGTCATTCATACACCGAATTTCTGCCCTCCAGCAAGGGTAAGGGTAAAGCGATCGACGAATTCCTTAAGAATTTTCCCCAGAGTTTTCTCCAGAGATTTTAAGCTGTACGTACACCAGTACCAGGGTTACAGCCAGTAAAACAGTCGTTACGGCTGCGGCATAGCCAAAGTCGAACTGAGAAAAGGCCTGGTTGTAGATGTAGAACACCAGTAAGTTGGTTGAATTTAACGGCCCACCCCCTGTCATTACGTACGGTTGCTCGAAGCTCCGCAGGGTAAAAATCAGGGTGGTAATCAGGGCAAAGATAAAGGTGGGGCGCAGTCCAGGTAACGTGATATGCCAGAAGGTTTGCCATCCCCCTGCCCCATCTAATTCTGCGGCCTCATAGCGGCTCACCGGGATGGTTTGCAGTCCTGCCAGAAACACGACTAAGTTGAAGCCAATTTGCTTCCAGGTACTGAGTAAAATCAAAACGGGCATTGCCCAGACGGTACTGCCCAGCCAGGGAATCGCCTCAATTCCCAATCCAGCCAATACTGCATTTACCGGGCCATCCGTTTGAAACAGCCAGCGAAACCCTAACCCCACTGCCACCAAGGAAGTAATTGACGGAATAAAATAAGCTGTCCGCAACAAGCCTCGTAATGCCACCGATCGATTTAACAGCACGGCTAATCCCAGGGGAATCAGAATGCTGGGAATGACTGTGGCGATCGTAAAGTACACGGTATTTCCTAATACTTGCCAAAAATCCAGGTCGAGCAGTAGCCGCAAATAGTTCCTGAACCCTACCCCGGTGACTCCGGCACGAGTAAAGCTACCAGTGGTAAAGCTGAGGTAAACCAAATAGGCGATCGGGTACAGCACAAACACGCCCAACAAAAGTAAAGCCGGAGCCAAAAACAACCAGGCTTCCAGGGTTTCTCGTTGGGTGTCGTTTAAGGACTTGGTTGGCATAGCAAAAAGAGGGCATTAACGGACAAGGATACGCGATCGAGATGGGCGATCTGGAACAGTGAGATTACGGAGGTTGAGGGTAGGGGTGGGTGGATCGGAAGGGAGTATGTCACGTTTGCAAGTCTGACCCTCATCCCCCAACCCCTTCTCCCACAGGGAGAAGGGGAGCCGGATTGAAGTCCCTCTCCCTTTGGGAGAGGGATTTAGGGTGAGGGCGACACAAGTGACATGTTCCCGTGCCTCATTGATCAGAGTGCCTTGAGCGATCGCAAAACTGTAAACCAGAACACCCTTTGCCCAAAAATCATCTTGCCCAAACAACATCTTGTCCAAAAAATCATTTTGCGTTTTGAATCGTTTAGGTGATACCGTGATCGATCGCAATCTGTTTCTGAGCTGCCATGTCTCCTGATGTCTCTTCCCCTGAAACCGCCAGCCTGATGTCGCCCAGGGTGTCGTTGCCCGTATCAACCCACCAAAATTCAGCACCCCTCAAGTTAGGCATTATGGCCTCTGGAAGCGGCAGCAACTTTGAATGTATTGCCCAGGCGATCGCCAGTGGTGAATTGAATGCGCAAATTCAGGTGATGGTGTATAACCGACCGGAGGCAAAGGCGGCAGACAGAGCCGATCGTCTGGGAATTTCCAGGGTGTTGTTAAACCACAGGGATTATCCCAGCCGCGAGGCCCTGGATGGGGCGATCGTTTCGGTCATGCAGGAGCATCAGGTGGACTGGATCATTATGGCAGGTTGGATGCGCGTCGTCACGCAGGTCTTAATCCAGGCATTTCCTAGACGAATGCTGAATATTCATCCCAGCCTTTTACCCAGTTTTCCGGGAGTCAGAGCGGTGGAGCAGGCCCTGGCGGCAGGCGTGAAGGTGGCAGGCTGTACGGTGCATTATGTGGAACTGGAGGTGGACAGCGGCCCAATCATTATTCAGGCGGCGGTTCCGGTATTGCCCGATGATACGGCGGAAACGCTCCATGCTCGGATTCAGGTGCAGGAACATTTGATTTATCCCAGGGGAATTGCGTTGGCGGCGGGGGGATAGGGCGATCGGGTTTTGGGGTGGGGTTGGGGTTCCAATGCCAACATCGGTGTCGGGGTTTTGGGTTGGGTATGGGCGATCGGGTTTTGGGTTGGGGTTTCAATGCCAATATCGGTGTCGGGGTTTCGCGTTGGGTAGGGGCGATCGGGTTGGGCGATCGGGTTGGGGTTTCAATGCCAATATCGGTGTTGGGGTTTCGCGTTGGGTTGGGCGATCGGGTTTTGGGTTGGGTTGGTTAGGGCGATCGGGTTAGGCGATCGGGTTTTGGGTTGGGGTTTCAATGCCAATATCGGTGTCGGGGTTTCGCGTGGGGTAGGGGCGAAGCATTTGCGGCAAGCGTATGGGACAACACCCCAATTTTTTACGCAAATGCTTCGCCCCTACGGGTGGGAATTGGACGACAATGGTTCGTGGGTTCATGGGTTCATGGTTCAAATGATTGATGTCAAAAAAAATACCAGGCAGGAAACCCCACCTGGCAATTGAAAATTGGATTGTATCAGTCAGACGAAACTACTCAGGCGAGGCTGGTTACAGCTTCTTCCAACCACCACCGCAAGTTTCTCCATCAGTGGGCTGAACCACAGTATCGCCTACACCAGGAGCTTCGCAAGTGACTGCACGGGTTTGACCATCAGTATTGATGAATACACCACCAGAGTAGGAGCGCAGGCCTTTCGCGTCTAGGGACTTAGCAGCAACAATGCCCTTTTCTGCATCAGAAACTGGGATAGTGTATTCATAGCTGTTGGTTGTATCGGGTAAACCTACTTCCAGGTTGTCGAAGGTATTTGCAAACACGTTGCTCTCAATCCGGTAAGCCTGTTGAGCACGGTTGACGGAACCCACATAGCTCTTCGCTTCAGATTGCTTCGCTTTTGCAGCCTGGTTTAAGAAGGAAGGAAGCGCGATCGCAGCCAGAATACCGATGATGATGATTACAACCAACAGTTCAATCAGCGTGAAGCCCTTCTCGGACTTGTTGCGGCGGATCATGTGCTGAAGGAACTTTGCTTTAAATTCAGATTTCATGGGATGTACTCCTTGAGTTGCGGGATTTGTGTGTGGATTTCTAACTCCTGAAGATAACTTACCCACCGTTTTCAACTTTCATATCACCCCCCCAAATTTTTTTTTGCGATTCCTACCCAGGAGCATTTGTATCATTTGAGGCAGGCTGAAGGGTGGGAGTGTCAGTGAATGTAAGCAAAGCAGTTCAGGTCAATCCGTTTCACCAAATGACTCAATATGAAATTTGAGAGCCGATCGAACATCTGCCAGGGCTGCTTCATAGGTGTCTCCCTCGCCTACGACCACGCCTTCCACTCCCAGAGGATAAGCAACATAATTGAAAAGGTTAGACTGATTACCTACAGACTGGTCGGAGGTGCAGCATGGTGCAAACGGTTTCAGCCGATCGAGTCACACTTTATCAGCTAGAAGAAAAGTTTGGCTTACAGGCGATCGAGTCGGATGCAGCATTTCCAGAATGGCGGCAGGATCTACCAGAGCTAACGCTTTCTGAGCAACAACGGCTCGATCGGGTACGAGAAGCATTCAATAATCTGGCACGGCGATCGGTTTTAGAAAACACAGTTAAACTGGCGGTTATTGCACCCCTACTGGATCTGGCAACATTCTTTTTGCCTCCCTTCTATGTCAGCATCGAGGATGAAGTGGAGGTAGTGGCTCAGGCAGGGGAGTTCACTGTACGGGGACGGATGGATGTGCTGGTGCTGGCGGAGCTGGTAGCGATCGGATGAATTGTCGAAGCTTTTTAGCCCAATGCTATGCACCTCCTGATCATGCATCCAGTGAAGGAACATTGGGAAAGTCAAACAATCGGCTGATGGGAACCGTGAAACCTGGAATGACTGCTTCTCCCGACAATTCATCTCCTGGTAATAGCCGTTGCAGCTTCAGGCCATCCTGCAATCGATACACATCAACCGCTTGAATTGCTGGATGAACCACCCACACCAGCCGCACGCCCGATCGCTGGTATTGCAGAATTTTCTTGTCTACTTCTGACGCATCATCCCCTTTAGACAAAACCTCTACCGCCAAATCCGGGGCAAAGTTAGCATTTTGATCAATTCGATCGGGCAGTCGATCGCGGCTGACAAAGGATAAGTCAGGGAAGCGAGTCGGTCGCTCTCCCACAAACTGATAGGTGGTTTGGGAGTTACAAACCAGTCCCAGACGGTGTTCTTCCACGTAAGTATCCAAATACCGCCCCAAGCGAATGCCGATCGCGCCATGTTCCAGGCTGGGTTCTAGACTGGGCATTTCTACCAGTTCCTCATCCTCAAATCCCGGCTCCAGGAAATTAGAGACCTCTTGCGCCTGAGTCATCGATCGTCCCTCGTGGAGTAATGGTCGCCTGCTAACTTTATTCTAGTTTTGCCAAATTCTAGTTTTGCAAAAATCCCGTTGTCAGCTTTCGATCGCCGCTCTAATCAAGTTTCCACCCGCTGCAATTAATTGAGGAGGTTCTTATAGATTGTCCCATCCTTCATAATCACCACAAAATTATTGCTTGGGTCTGCAACTAACTGAATATTTTCCAACGGGTTGCCGTTGACCAGCAGCAAATCTGCCAAGGCTCCTTCTTCCACTACCCCCAACTTTCCAGGATAGGGATTGCGGGGGCCAGACAACGCCAGTAATTCAGCATTGGTACTCGTTGCCATCCTCAGCACCTCCGCCGGAGTATACCAGCGCACCATCTTTGCCAGTTTTGCCCCCTGACGCGCCGCTCCCTGAGCACTGTACAGGTTATCCGTTCCCCAGGCCGTTTTGATGTTGTATCTTTTCGCCAGTTCATAAGCGTTATCCGTTCCGGCTGCCACCTGCAATTGACTCGCCCGATTGCTGGAACCTTCCGGGTAGGGGTTGGCATCTTCATCATCCAGGAACGGCTGCATACTCAGCCAGACATCATTTGCCGCGATCAACTGAGCGGTTTCCTCATCCATCAGTTGCCCATGTTCAATGCTTTTCACCCCCGCCCGAATTGCCGTCTGAATCGCTCTGGGTGTATAGGCATGGACGGCAACGTAGGTATTCCAATTTTCAGCCGCCTCTACAGCCGCTCTAAACTCAGCTTCGGTGTACTGGCTGACATCAATCGGGTCATAGTCCGACGCGACACCTCCCCCTGCCGCCAGCTTAATTTGGGTCGCCCCCCGCATCAGTTGCTCACGGGTACTGCGAAGCACTTCATCGACTCCATCGGCGATCGCACTCACACCAAACCTTTCTGCCGGGCTGAGTTCCGAAGTGGGGGTTCTGGGTAATTCATCCAGTCCCCGAAAATCCCCATGACCGCCCGTTTGCGAAATCATTGCCCCAGCGGGCGAGATGCGGGGCCCGATCACATCCCCCCGATCGATCGATCGCTTGAGCTGAAACACCGGCCCAGCCAGATCACGGGCACTGGTAAACCCCCGCATTAGCATCGCTGTTGCATTCTCTCCTGCCTGGCGAAACAGGATCTCTGGGGAGGCACTGCCCGCTAATAGCTCCTCAGGGGAACTCGTCTCCATAAACAGGTGAACATGGGCATCAATCAGTCCGGGCATCAGCACCCGCCCGTCGCCGTTAATCCGGGTGACGTTCCCTTGGGCAGGAATCGACTCAGTAGAAATGGTTTGAATTTCGTTGCCAACGACTAATACATTGGAGGGGGCAGACAGTTGCTCAGAAGTGCCGTCAAAAATTCGCACATTTTCAAATAGGACGCTAGATGCCTGATTTGAGATGCCGGGGGATACTTGACCTTGAGCAAATCCCGTTTGGGTAAATAATCCCATTAGTAGTACTAGCAGAGTCCCGAAAACGATCGAGTAACGTAATCGCATATGCAAATTTCCACGGTAGCAATGAACAAAAAGGGCGATCGGAACTATCAAACGGAACTATCAAACGGCAATGTCTTTGAAGATCTTAATCAGCCGATCGCAGGTTTTAGGATTACGAGATCGAACCATGTCATCTCCAATAATTCTTACCTGAAATTCTTGATCTTCTATGAAGATCTGGATAGCTATCCAGGCAGTTCGTTCAACATAGTTATTTCAGCGATGAACAATTGATCGCTGAGCAGTGAAAATCAGTACACAACGCCAACCTGATCCGATGTCGATCGCCTTATTTTGCTCACAGTCCAACCCGCATTGGCAAGCAAACTTTCCTTAGAGACAGGATTCCACAACTGCTTCAGGATGCTCTCCACTGGACTGTTTGTAATGGTTCATTAAAAAACTTGTTAAAGAAAAAATTATAAGCAAAATCATAACTCAAGGTCAGTATAAGCCAGCCCTGTAGCGCAGTTGAGGGACAAAACGTTTTTTAATCATTTTTTAATGAAAAAATCAGCGTACTTTGATGCAGGACTTGAAAACAAATGAAAGTTTGTGGTAAGGTTTCCGTGACTTCAGGGATTGATCAGCCTCAGTAATCAACGGCAACTTGAGCGGCTCTTTAAAGTTTTTTTGCTATTTGTATCGATTGGTTCGGTGCTAAAGTTTGGTGTCAGGCAAAATGAGAAGATGCAAGGCGAGTTTTGGAAACTATGCTTGAGGCAGGAATCAGAGCTTGAGGCAGGAATCAGAGAAAGTAGGAATAAAAAATATTTGACATGATGTAAATTCAATTATGAGAAACAAGCAAACTCAGCTTTCTACTAGAAATTATTCGAGATTTGATAATTTTTTGTTAGTAAAATCATTTTGGCTGTATGCTAGCAGCATTCTGTCGATAGCGATCGTCCTTTCAGGTTTGCCTGTACGTGCAGAAGGTCAATCCCCTGCGTTTCGGACTCAAAGCAACAGTTCTGAACTCAATTCTGAATCTTCTCTTGAGAATCCGACGATTGAGAACCCGACGATTGAGAACCCGACGATTGAGAACCCGACGATTGAGAATCCGACGATCGCCAATTCCAACAAACTTACTGCCAATACAGAACCCCATCCTGCCTCTGGAGAAAGCTGGTTTGCTCCAGCGGAAAAGTCCGTTGCTCCAGCCCCCATTCTGCCCCAAACTGACGGCTCAGATACTTTATCGATCGAACCCATTGATGAGGTGGCTCCTGCTGCTGAGTTAGCTCCTACTAATTTTGCAATTCAGCCTGTTGATGTTGAAGCTACGGGTAATGAGGCTGCAAGTATTGAAGCTACGGGTAATGAGGCTACGGGTAATGAGGCTACGGGTGATGAGGCTACAAGTATTGAAGCTCTGGGTATTGAAGCTCTAGAGCTGTCCTTTCCCGCAGATCCCATTGCTCAAGGCATTCCCACACCTCCCCCTGCCGAAGAATTGACCACCCCTGAACTAGCCGATCGCTGGCGATTTTCAGTGGAACCCTATTTCTTCGTTCCCTTCGACATTGAGGCAGATGTCACGGTTGCTGGACGGACAACTTCCGTTGATCTAGGGTTAGGCGACATTTTGAACTTCGATCGGGCCTTTAATTCAGGCTTGCGGTTGGAAGCACAGCGGAATCGGTTAGGTTTGATTGTCGATGGTTTCTATATTTACGGGAGTGACAGCGGCAGGTTGGGAAGAACCTTTACTGGTGGCAGCCTGATTCAGTTTGTCCGACGCGCTGCCCCCGGAAGAGTTGAACAGTTTGCCCAACAATTTGATCCGGCCCGGTTGCAACCCATCGTTCAACAACTTAGCCCTGAACGGTTACAACAGCTTGGACAACTGGGACAGATTGCATTAAACACCCCCCTTCAAGTTACTGCGGATGGGAGTGTATCCTTTCGTCAAATTACGGCAGATGCAGCGGTCTCCTATCGAGTCGTTGATACATCCTTAAATGATTCACCAGAAGAGGCAAACTTCTATCCACGTCTGGTAGTGGCTCCTATCGTGGGAATCCGTACCAACTCTTTAAGACAAACGATTGAAGTGGATACAGTCCGCATTGATAACATTCCAATTCCAGATGACAGAGTCCCTGCGATCGATCGAGAACTTCGCTTCTCCAGAACCCTGGTTGAACCCATGATCGGTGCCCAGTTTGGGTTAGGCCTATCCGATCGCGTTGCCCTGGGACTGCGGGGAGATGTGTCGGGATTTAATATTGGAGCCGATCGGAATTTAACCTGGAATTTGCTGGCGGGTGCTCAATATCGTCTGTCGTCTCTCGTGTCGCTTCAACTGGGCTATCGGTTCAACAGTTTTGAGTTTGAAGATGGAGAGGGACTCAGACGAGCCAGGTTAAATCTGCGGCAGAATGGGTTGTGGCTGAGTGCAAAGTTCCATTTCTGATCGGTTTTGATGCGTCACCGTTTGTAGACTGGGCGGGCAAGATGCCCACCCCACAAGAAGTAAGGGCGCACAGCAGTGCGCCCCAACCGGGTAAGCCCCAACCGGGTACATTATTTTGCCGCATACCCCTGCTCCCCACTCCTCACTCCCCACTCCTCACTCCCCACTCCCCACTCCCCACTCCCCACTCCCCACTCCCCACTCCCCTACCCCACCTCATCCCAATAAATACAAACCATCCGAATATCGGAGATATTTTTAGGGTCGATCGCATCCATTCCGGCGGGGGTCAGGTCGATGATATGTTCATCCACCCAGGGCCCGCGATCGTTGATGCGAACCTGGACAAAGGCTCCGGTGTGTTGATCAATGACCGTGACCCAGGCGTTGAAAGGGATAGAGGGATGGGCTGCCGTTAATTCCTGGGGATTAAAGTTTTCACCGTTTGCGGTGAGATGACCATAATCGTAGTAGGTAGCAATGCCGCATTGTTCATTCTGCAAGCGTTCCAGGCTGACGGGTTCAATGAGATGCATTTGTTCTACGTTTAGAACCTCTGGCTGTACGCTAGCAGGGGTCGTCAGCGAAACAGTCAGTAAGCAAAGAATCAGTGCAGGATTTCGCATGAATTCAGTAGAAACACGGCGATTAATACCTCTCTTACATAAAAATACCTCAAGTCGATAGGGTTAAGGTGTATGCTGTGTTATCAAATTTGGCATAGGATAAAACTTCAATGAAGTAAGTGCCTGGGGCGATCGATCGGAGAATCGGCTCATTCCAGGTAGGTGAGGCTGATCCATAGGCAAGTCGTTCATTGCCATCAATGACACCATTTCCATTGAAGTCGCGGATTAAGCTGAGGTAGACAGCATCTGACGTACCGCTGAGGCTTGCTCTCAAGGCTGTAGATTGTTGGACTGTGAATTTGTAGTAGTCCAGTTTGTCAATGCCGCCAACTAAATCATGGGCAACCAGGGAAGAGGTCAGCGTGCCCAGGTTGTGGGATTTTGCCAGCGTATCGCCCGGATCGATGAGCATATTGCTGGGTTTGGGGGTTGTGGTCAGGGTCAGGTTATAGAGCGTATTGTTAAACTTGTGGGAGGATTTGACCTCAATAAAATAGGTTCCCTGGGGCAGGGTTTTGGTGAGGGGAATCCCGCCATAGATTGAGCCATTGCCGTAGGCCAGGCGTTCTCCCTCATCGATCAGTCCATTGTTATTGGCATCAAAAATCAGGGCCATATCCACAGAATGGGATAAGCCACTCAGTGTTGCTTTGACCTCGCTGACTTTATTAAGCGTGAATTTGTAATAGTCTGTGGGATCGGTGATGCCGATTAGCTCCCTGGCTGTGTAGCTGCCCGTTGCGATGCCTGCATTATGGGCTGTTTTGAGGCTGCTACCTGGATCAACAGGAATATTGCTGGACTGAGGGGTGGCAGACAGGGTGAGTTCGTAGGGAGATACGCGATCGCTCAAGGTTCGCACTTCCACAAAGTAAGTCCCCTGCGCCAGCGTCATGGTGACGGGATTACTGCCCAAAGGAGAGGCATATCCAGTCATCAGGCGTTCATTGTCATCAATTAAACCATTCCCGTTTTTATCCCAGATCAGGTTCAGATCCGTTGCAACAGTCAGTTCACTGAGGGATGCGTTGAACTCACTAATCTGATTCAGGCTGAATTTATAAAGATCTACCGGATTGCTCTCCCCGATCGTCTCTTGCTGTGTCCGAGTTGCCGTCAATATCCCCAGATTCAGGGCAGTGGGTAAGGTGTCTCCAGGGATAGCTCCATCAGGAGGGGTTGGGATCGGTTCCGGTGAAGGGGTTGCCGTGAGTCTTAACCGATATCGAGTATCTCCTTTGCGCTGATTCACCCGAATATAGTAAACCCCTGCCTCCAGTCCTGCAGAAATGGTTTCAGGGGTACGTCCTTTCCGGTTTGAAGTACCGAGAATTTGTCCCCCTGCGTTCAGCAATGCTAGATTCGCATTCGCTTTTAATCGGTCGAGGGAAACATTCAAATCGCTCGATCGCTGGAGACTGAATCTGTAGAAATCCCGGCGATCGGCTTTTCCCACAAACCCTCTGACGGTTCTGCTTCCATCAATGACCTGAAGGTCACGTGCTCCCCGCAGCGTATTATCGGCAGTGCTGATAGACATAGTGGTAGGTGATGCTTGATACGACTGAGATAGAAGTTCCCTCACCTAAGCTATTCAGTCGTTCCACCGATCGCCATCCGCAGGAATACGATGGTTTTAAGGGTTAGGAGATTCTACTGAGAGGGGAGGCGAGTTCGGGTTGAAGGAGGTTTGCGATCGAGGTCAATCAAATCCGGAACGGGTAAGCTGGGGAATATAGAACCTGTCAGCAACACTGATGCAAGTGTATGGAAATCTCCACCGTTTCACAACCCATTAGCAGTTTGAGTCTGAGCGACTTAAGAGAAACGTTTGGACTGAACCGCGATCGTTCAGCTCCATTCTTTGAAGAGTGGCTGAGGGAAGTTGAGCCGTTAACGGATTTTGAACAACAGTCCCTCGATCGCCTGAAACGCAACTACGAGAATATCATTGAAACCAATCCGCTAGAGGAAGTTGTGAAGCTGGTTGTCGTTGCGCCTTTGCTGGATTTAGCAGGGTTCTACCAACCCCCGTTTTCCATTCGGACTGAAGTTTCAACCAGGCTAGTGGTCATCGATGCAAATCAGACCTTTACAGGTAGTATTGATGTCCTGGTGGTCAAACAGCAATTGTGGGTATTAGTCATTGAGTCGAAGCAATCTCGATTTGATGTGACGACTGGCATTCCCCAGGCGTTAAGTTATATGCTGAGTCAGCCTGCTGCATCGGCGACTGCATCTACTGGAGAGGGCGATCGGTTTGGCATGGTGACCAATGGCCGAGAAGTTGTTTTTCTGAAGTTAAACCCTCAACAACCGCCAGTCTACAGCCAGTCAAAAGTGTATCAGGTGATTGAAACGGTTGGAGATTTGTCTGAGATTCTTCAGGGGCTAAAGGCGATCGGCAAACAACTTGTATGATTTAGAACTCGGAGTTGGATCATCTGGCATGAAGAAACTTTTGATTACGGGAGCAAGTGGATTTTTGGGATGGCATTTGTGCCAAATTGCTCAAGCTGAGTGGGATGTGTACGGTATCTATAGCTCCCATGAAGTAGAGATTCCTAATACAACCCTTTTGAAGCTAAATTTAACTAATTTTGACCAGCTAAAATCAGTATTTCAGACCTTGCAACCCGATGCAGTAATCCATACTGCGGCGATGTCCCAACCTAATGAATGCCAGAATCATCCAGAACGATCGCATCTGATCAATGTGATTGCATCCTGGAATTTAGCTGGATTGTGTGCAGACCTGAATCTTCCCTTTGGGTTTACCTCCTCTGAACTGGTTTTTGATGGGAATAATCCACCCTATCGTGAATCTGATCCAGTCTGTCCAATTAACCTGTACGGTGAACAGAAAGCTGCCGCAGAACTTGGCATTTTAGCACGGCATCCGGAGGCAGTGGTTTGTCGAATGCCGCTCATGTTTGGGGCAGTTCCCCACGCCCAAAGCTTTATTCAGCCTTTTATCGAACGAATTCGGACAGGACAAGTGCTGAATCTCTTCACCGATGAAATTCGCACACCTGTCAGCGGCACTTCAGCAGCAGCAGGCATTTTGTTGGCTCTGGAAAAAGCCAGGGGATTGATTCACTTAGGGGGATGCGATCGCCTGTCTCGCTACGAAATGGGTTTAATGCTGGTGGACATCCTGCAAATTACCAACGCAAACTTGAATCCCTGCAAACAGGCAGATGTGCCCATGGCTGCCCCCAGGGCCAAAGATGTATCAATGGATAGTTCCCTGGCGTTCAGCCTGGGCTATCAACCGGGAGGAATGCGGCAGGAATTGGAGGAGATACGCGATCGGTTGTAGTGTCCTCATGGAGTAGTGTCCTGATGAGTAGTGTTCTGAACTGTGGAAAGGGACAAGGAGCATCAACGCTCTACATTTCTAAACTCGTCCCCTTTGCCCTCTTTGCCCCTCCTCATGAATAATGCAAGTTAGTGTGTCCTGAGATACAGTTTGCTGTTACCACTCCCCGTAGTATGCCGTTGTATGAACTACTGAAGAAGCATGCGGGCAAATGGTTTTAGCAGCAATTACCGTCGATCTGAGTGCTGCTGTCCCTCCCTTCATTTGCCAATCGGATAGTTATCGGAATGCTTGTGAGAGCATGTTTTTGTCGTTCATGTACGAAAGCTAGGGCGTTTAAAGCTATGGTTGCTGAAGTGCGATCGCCTGTACCGGTCAGCGTCATCACGGGTTATTTAGGAGCAGGAAAAACCACCCTGCTGAATCGCCTGCTCACTCAAGAGCATGGTAAAAAAGTGGCTGTTATCGTCAATGAATTTGGAGAAGTTGGCATTGATAGCCAGTTGATCATTGATGCTGATGAAGAAATTCTAGAAATGAATAATGGGTGCATTTGTTGCACCGTTCGCAGTGATCTCATTCGGATCTTTAACTCCTTAATAGAGAAGCAGGACAAGTTTGATTATCTCGTGATTGAAACCACCGGACTGGCTGATCCGGCTCCTGTGATTCAATCCTTCTTCATGGATGAGGTGATGCGCTCCAAAACGCAACTGGATGCCGTTATCACCGTTGTTGATGCCAAACACATCTGGGGACACTGGGACAGCGACGAAGTTCAAGAACAGATTGCCTTTGCAGATGTCATTCTGTTGAACAAAACAGATTTAGTATCTCCTGAACAGTTGGACGAGCTAGAGCAGCGCATTCGCAGCATGACGGGCTTCGCCAAAATTTATCGCACCCAGAACAGCGATGTGTCGATGGATGCAATTCTGGGCATCAAAGCATTTGACCTGAAGCAAGCCCTCCATATTGACCCGGAGTTTCTCAATGAAACGGCCCATGACCACGATGAATCGGTGTTTTCGGTTGCCATTGTTCAACCGGGAGCAGTGGATGGAGACCAATTCAACCGCTGGATTTATCAACTCCTGCAAGAGAAAGGCACCGATATCTTCCGCATGAAAGGCATTTTGGATATCGACTCAGAGGATCGCCGGTTTGTGTTTCAGGGGGTGCATATGCTGCTGGATGGTCGTCCAGGGCGGATGTGGAAGCCGGACGAACTGCGGCGAAATGAACTCGTCTTCATTGGGAGGAATCTGTCAGAGTCTGAATTGACAGCAGGATTTCAGTCTTGTTTAGCTCAGACGGATTGAACATCTATGATTCAGAGTCTTTACAATACCGTTACTCAGAATCATGTCTTTCTGTCAGGCAAGATGCCTGCGCTACTGTTCCTCAGATCATGTTTGACCGGCAGGCAAGATGCCTGCGCTACAGAACTCAACAAACAATTTTCTTGTGGGGTGGGCATCTTGTCCGCCCAGTCATAAACAAGATTCAAGGTGATCCGTCCCATACTGAGAGGAGAAAATTAGATGAAAAAGCTAGATGCCTACAGCGTCAGCATTGGCGTTCTAGGCGCGATCGACACTTACCTGACCGCAACGGTGATTCTTGTTCCGGTTTGGGTTACTTTTATTGCCTGGGCATCTTTTTTCATCCTGGGCGGTGGAAAAGCTGGGTTGGTTCAGAGCATTGTGTCTAACTTAACGGGCATTCTCATTGCTTCGCTGACCCTGCTGGCGATCGCCCTGATCGGTGACAACGTTGTGGTTGCTGCGATCTGCGTCGGGCTTGGCAGTGCTGCAATGGTGCAGGTTTCCAAAATCCCGATTCTCACCGCGATTCCGGCGATCGTCTGGGGATTTGCCTCTACGGTTGGCACCAGCGTGGCTACGGGAATGCCGATTACAACGGCTGGATTAACCAATCCGGGGATTGTTGCAGCCGCCGCCATGATTTTGGGGGGATTGTTTGGCTACCTATCAGAGCTTTGGGGCAATGCGATGACCCGTGAACCCGTTATGGAACGCGATCGTACCCGGATTTGAATCACCTCCTACACATTACAGAAAGTCTCTACAAACAACTCATATGAAGCTACAACACTACATCGGCGGATTGGAAGGATTAGAACCCTCCAGCTTTGAAAAGCGGGTCTTTGTCCAACCCTGGGAACAGCGAATCTTCGGCATTCACGTTGCCATGATGGCACTAAGTAACCATCTGGAAGCGGTGAAGAATGTACCGACGACCTTCAAAAGTTTCTGGACGTGGGGACATCTGCGAACGGGCGCAGAGGGACTGAATCCCTTTGACTACTTCAAGTATCGGTACTACGAGAAATGGTTGGGGGGAATTTCGGGATTCTTTGTGGATTCCGGTTATGTCAGCAAAGAAGAACTGGATGCCAAAACGACTGAGTATCTGGAGAATCTGGAAGCACCTCTCCCTGCCGGGGGCGAACCTGCGATCGATGAACAGGTGATTGAATATCTCCGGGTGGGGGACTCGCCCAAATGTGAGGTAGACGTTCAACCCAAGTTCAAGGTTGGGGATGTTGTCACCGTCAAAAATCCGCCTCCAGTAGCTCACTGTAAACTGCCGGGCTATCTGCGAACTAAACAGGGGGTTGTGGATGAAGTCTATGAAGGTGCTTACAATTACTACTTTCCTACGGGGGACGGAGTTGGCGATCCAATGCCCATCTACAACGTCAAGTTCAACTCCCATGAGATTTGGGACAACCTAACCGAACCGAATACGGAAATTTACGTTCAGATCTTCGAAGCCTATCTCGAAGATCCTGCGTAATCTACTAGTTGGGACAATTGAGGAGTTTGGATGCATGAGTGAAAATGTTGAGCGGGAAACCTACAGCGCAGCGCGAGTGCGTGCCCTGGAGTCTTTGCTGATCGAAAAGGGAATTATCACCGGGGAAACCGTTGATCAGGTGATTGAGTTTTTTGAAAAGGACATGGGGCCGTTCAACGGTGCCAAAATTGTTGCCAAAGCCTGGGTTGATCCAGAGTACAAGCAACGGTTGCTAGAGGATACCCCTGCGGCGATCGCAGAACTGAACTTTCCGCGTGGCATGGCGGGAGCAGAGGGGGAAAACATGAAAGCAGTTGCTAACACCCCTGAAGTCCATAACTTAATCGTTTGTACGATGTGTTCCTGCTATCCCTGGCCCGTTCTAGGATTGCCGCCCTACTGGTTCAAAGATCCTACGTTCCGCGCCAGAGCCATCCGGGAACCGCGAAAGGTCTTGAAAGAGTTTGGTCTGGATATTCCTGAATCCGTTGATGTGCGGGTCTGGGATACCAGTGCTCAAATCCGCTGGTTTGTTGTCCCGGAACGTCCTGAAGGCACAGAAGATTGGACAGAAGCACAGCTTGCAGACATCATCACTCCAGAATCAATGCAAGGGGCCGCAAAAGTCGTCATCCCCGCTTAAACCAAAGACTCCAATCCACTAAAACTCTTGTGGGGTGGGCATCTTGTCCGCCCAGCCAACTAAACCATTAACTAGATACTAAATCACTAAAACTCTTGTGGGGTGGGCATCTTGCCTGCCCAGTCAACCAAACAAGACTATAACCAAACCTTCAATCCACATCCTTAATGCAAACCCAGTAGGGACAGGAAGAAAACACCATGCAAATTAAGTTCGAGCAATTTGCAACCGCCAGCATGATTGGCAGCGAAGATGCTCCCCCTCGGAGTAATGGCGAGCTTTTGTTTCAAAGACCCTGGGAAGGTCGAGCGTTTGGCATGGCGATCGCCCTTTCCAAGAAAGGCCACTACGAATGGGAAGACTTTCGCCAACAGTTAATTGCAGCCATCGCGGAATGGGAAGCAGAACACTGTAAAGACGATCCCGATTGGGACTACTATCAACGCTGGCTTCTTTCCCTGGAACGGCTGGTGCTGGAGTCTAACCTCATTAGTGAGGAGGAACTGGAGCAACGGACACATCAACTGATGACTGAAACAGCGGCAACAACCGAATCTCCCATCTCTGCTGAGTAAGTCAAACCGCCATAGTTTCAGTAGATCGAAAATGAATTTGCATTTATGACAACACCTGCGTTCGTCACATTGCACTGGATTGCATCATTGCCCTGAAGCCCTTGTCCAACGTCCATTGAATCGCGCCATCCCGTCCAGTCAGGTAAGTCGTAACACCGTGAGCGTCAAGCCACTCTTGCGTTTGAAGAGAAAGCGATCGCGCATTGGCAATCACCACCTCAGGCTGAACTGCCTCCAGAACCTCTAAATCCATGAAAGAACCTGACCACCCAAGCACCGAAGCCGGGGGCAATCGGTGGATCAAATGCGCATCCTCTGCGATCGCCTCTGCTTGGGTTTGAGTTATTTCATTGAAAGAACGATCCAGCAGCAACCAGGTTTGGCCACTCACCTGAAGCGACAGGACTGGGGTAACCATAGGGAGTAACTGGGCCGTCACCGAGCCGATCGCAATCGGGTGTTGGGGGGAAAGTAACGACACCTCGCCGTCCTCCCTCGTCATCCTGACCGTTCGCGCATTTTCTCCAGGCATATTTTCCTCAGGCATGTTTTCCCCAGGCGCACGACCCGCCTCCAGCGCATCAAACCGCTGAATGGGTAGCGTTGCTGCAATCCTTCGCCAGCCTTCAGATGCAGTTACGTCGATCGCCTGATCAATTTGATTAATTCCCTGACTTTGCAAGAACGGTAAGAGAGTGAACTGAGCATCCGATTCCTGCCCTGCATTGATCAATCCCACCGTACCCCGTGCTTGAATCACTAAGACTGGCTCCCTGGAGGTTGCCAACACCGTCACTTGAAATCGATTCAGAACCCCATACCCCACTGGAATCACGACTAAACCGATTCCCATGACGACCGCAATCCACCAGTACCGTTGCGATCGTTTCCACTGCCAAACTCCGACCATTAAGCCATAGAGCAGCACCAGTTGCAGCACCGTAATCCGTCCTACCGCAAACGAACTACCCGGTAGCCGACTGCCCCACTCCGCCAATGCAATGAGACTATGCGCCGGATAGTACAACCCAGAAGCGACCAGCCGTCCCAGCTCCGGATGAATCAAAGCGGCCAAACCGCTGGCCATTCCCCCTAGACTGACGATCGTAAACAATGGGCTGGCGAGAACATTAATCAAGACGCTGAATCCAGAAACCACGCCAAACGCATAGAGCAGAATCGGCAACGTCCAGCAATAGGCTGCGATCGGCACGGCAAACGAGGGAATCAACCCCTTCGGCAACCAATCCAGCCACTGGCTGAGAGTCGGAACGGTGACTAACAATCCAAGGGTGGCCAGAAAACTGAGTTGAAAACCAACATCCCAGATCCACAACGGGTTAATGACCAACAAAATCACCGCAGTGACTAATAAGGCCCCCAAAGGTTTCACCTTGCGTTCTTTCAGCAGCGCGAGCAGGGCTGTCCCTCCCATAATGGCGGCGCGCAGAACCGAAGGCTGAAAGCCAGCCAATCCCACAAAAATCACGAGGGTTCCCAGTCCCAAGCCCACCTGCCATTTCACCGAACTGCGTCGTGCCAGGGCCATCACGACCCCCAGCAAAACCGCAACATGCGCCCCGGAAGCCGCCAGCGTGTGGGACAGTCCAGCCAGCCGAAACGACTCCCGCACTGCATAGGGGACATCCACCGATCGCCCCCCCATGACCATGGCACTGAGCAGCACACCCTCCGGTACGCCTGCCCCCTTCACTTGAGCGCGAATCATCCGTTGTCGGATTTGCCAGAGGATGGGAGGTGCAGCCCGATTTTGCGTTTGGCCAATCTTTGTTCGATCGATCGTTTCTCCGCTTAGACCCGCAAAAATCCCCCGTTGTCTCAGGTACTGGGCAAAGTCAAATCCACCTGGATGGGTTGCAGGCTTGGGAGAATACAGCGATCCAGTGATGGTGATGGTTTGCCCCGGATAAAGTCCTGTGCCCTGGAGTAGGGGAACCGTAACGTACACCTTGCCCGTCACAGCGGGTTCATTCGTCCCGGTATTTGATGCTGGCTGATCTCGGGAGTGCGTCTGTGCCTGGGTTGCTTTCAGTTCAAACTGAATTCGCTGGCTTTGGGTCAAACGGGGCGATATTTCAATTTTTCCCGTCACGACCACCGCCAGAGATGAAGTGGGTTCTGTCAGCAAACGGCTGATATCCATCACCCCCGGATGGGGCAGTCGCCATTGGAAATATAGCCCTGCTAGGAATGCAATTGCGCCAGCGATCGCCCAAACCCAGGACTGAATTCCAACACGCCAAAATCGAGGTATTAAGAATGATGCCAGGATGCTGAATAGTAAGAGAGCGATCGATCCGACGGGAATTTCTCGAACCGTTCCGGAAACCCCAGTGAAGAGTAAACCCAGAATGAAAGCAGAACAAAAAATGATACCCCTGATGGCAACCATAAAACCATTCCTATGAAAGAAATTGCCCCTGCCCTTTCTTCCACCAGAACAGCCAGGATTCAAGCATGATGACCTCAAGTGAGTGCAAGCACATCAGGTGATCGCATCAGAAGAGCACACCAGAGAGCACACCAGGGAGCACATCAGGGAGTACATCAGGCTTCTACAGAAACAATCAGACCGGCAAACTCTAACGTTCCTAGATTGACAGTCCCAGTTTCAGCCCCAGCAGGGCGTGGAGAAAAAGCAGGCATAATGCTGTACTGCCCAGATAGGCATGGGTCGTTCGCAGCATGGCCTTATTTTTCCCAAATCCAGTCCCTGCAATCACGGCATTCATCCCCAGCAGCAAAATTACCGCCGACCCCGTCCAAAAGTGCGAACTCTCAAAAATTGGCTGTTGCTGCATGACTAGCGACAAAACGCCACCCGTGTAGCCCAACACAATGAACAAATACATCAAGGGAGCCAGTTTTCGATGATCGGCACGACTCTTAATCGCCGTATCCTTATCTGCTGCCACTCGTCCTCGCCAACCAGCTAACCCCACAAAGCTTCCCATCACAAACACTACGATCGCCATCATCAAAGGATGGCCCCAATGCACGATCGGTTCTGGCACACCCAAACTGCCAAACCAGGCGGCGATCGGCTCTAAATAGGTGCGTATGGTCGATACCATTGTGTTCTCCTTCATTCTCCCTAACGACTCTCTTTAAGAATTGTTAAGAATATTTTAGGCGAAGTTATTTACCAATTCCTACTAGGTCATCTAACTCGGAGTAATCGGGCAGGGTTGTGTCGATCGGTTGTCCCTTGCGGAGAACCACGCGATCGTGTTGAGAACGGGAAAGTAGCTCACTGAAGTATCGCGCCCGAAACAGAATCAGATCAGCAGGAAGCCCCACCCCAATTCGTCCAGCCTGAGACAGTCCCAGCAAGTTCGCTGGAGTTCGAGACACCGTACAGCACCAATCACCGTAGGGAGCATCCAGTTGGGCAATCCGCGTAGACTGATTCAGCACCTCCAGGACATCATGATCCCCAAAGCCAAAGAACGGATCGCGGCAATTATCGCTAGCCACCGCAACAGGAACACCAGCGTATTTCAATTCGTGCAACAGCGTAACACCACGCCACCGGGGAGTCAGGGCGTAGGGGCGATTCTCGAATCGCCCATCCAGGGTTGAGGATTGAGAACCAGTTCGAGCATCAGGTCGAGGTTGATTAATAGAATTCCAGTCCTGAGAGGCGATCTGATTGCGATCCTGAAGAAACAGGTTACACATCGGCAGGCTAACAATCCCAATATTGGCTTGCTTAACCAGTTCCAATGTTTTTGTGACCTCATCGATCGCCTGCACGGCCAAACTACAGCAGTGTCCACAGACAATTGTTCCAGTCCATTCATGACGTAAAGCTGCCAGTGCCACCTGGCGTAGGGTGATTTCGTTGGGATCACCACTCTCATCCGTATGCAAATCTAAATCCAGGTTGCGTTCCTGTGCCAGGGTAAACAGGCGATCGAGTTGTGGATCAATTTCCGGGTTCATCAGGGCAAAGCCGCCCAGAATCCCACCTATTTCTGCAACGCGATCGGCTAATTTCTCCGCTGCTGGAGTCATCCCATAGTCCAGGGGCATGAGGCTAACAAACTGGAGCGTGATCCGATCGGCCCAGGCTTGCCGCAGAGCTTGAAACACTTCTAAGCTCACCTCTGTCCACTCACCAAACAAATCCAGATGGGTGCGAATAGCCGTCGTGCCGTGGGCATAACTACACTTCAAGCCAAACTCCATCCGCCGATACAGATCTTCAGGATCCCAATGGGTATTGCTGTCGGACTTCACCAGGTTCAGAGCATCTTCAAACGTTCCAGCAGTATTGGGCGATCGTTCCCAGACATGCCCCTTATCCAGGTGGGTATGCATATCAATAAAGCCAGGAAAAACGATCCCTCGCCGCAAGTCAATTTCAGGGACAGTTTCAGAGCTAGATTCAGAGCTAGATTCAGAATCCTCCTCCCCAGCCGCTCGCAGTTTTGTGATGGCCCCTGCCTGCACTTCAATATCTACACAAACTAAACCGTCACGGGTTTGGGCTGCCGTTATCACCGGATCTGGATCAACAACTAGCGCGATCGGCACATGGGCATTTTTGAGCCAATAGCGATCAGCAGGAGCGGGAATAGCACATCGATCGGTTATGAAATCAGCCATGAGATCAAAAAACAGAGGATAGAGAACTTTCAGTCAGTTCGTGCAACAGTTAGGACATCCTAGAACCTGCATTCTAACCAACTTCAGCTCTCGATCCTCACAGCTTGCCTTGAGGCTGCGGTAGCCTGGCTCCCTCTACTGAAGCAACCACTCCAGGGCAGCTTCCTCCTTCGTATTGGTATGACGTTCAGGGGTTTCGCGCGTAAATTTCATGTGAACTGCGCGGGTTTGTTCCCCATCAGCCGCCACCGCCATGATCGGGAAATCAATTAATCCGTCTGGAAACGTCATGCGGAACCGGAAGGTACCATCGGGGTTCAACTTTACCGGACGACCGGCGATCGTCACCGTTGCATCAGGCTCCGTCGCACCGTAAACAATTAATTCCGCATCCGCAATCAGCCAGAACTTACGCGGCCGAATGGGTGGCATGGAAGCAGACATGCCGATGCCGGACATACCCACACCCGACATGCTGTACATGCCGATGCCGGACATACCCACACCGGACATACCAGCCGCGCCGACTCCCGACATGCCTACCCCAGACATACTGTAACCAGGAACCGACATGCCCACGCCGGACATCCCGACTCCCGACATGCCCGCAACACTAGACATGCCGATGCCGGACATACCCACACCGGACATTCCTGCTGCACCAACTCCGGACATCCCGACACCGGACATGCCCGCGACACTGGAGATCCCCACACCGGACATACCCACACCGGACATGCCAGCCGCACCGACTCCTGACATCCCGACTCCAGACATACTGTAACCAGGAACCGACATACCCACACCGGACATTCCGACTCCCGACATGCCAGCCGCGCCTACACCGGACATACCAGTGACCGCCGCCCCGGACATGCCCGTGACTCCTGCTCCGGACATGCCCGTGACACCGACACCCGACATGCCAGTGATTGCTGCCCCAGACATGCCCGTGACTCCTGCTCCGGACATGCCCGTGACTCCTGCTCCGGACATGCCCGTGACTCCTACTCCGGACATGCCCGTGACTCCTACTCCGGACATGCCTGTGACACCGACACCCGACATGCCAGTGATCGCTGCCCCAGACATACCAGTGACTCCTGCCCCAGACATACCAGTGACTCCTGCTCCAGACATGCCCGTGGCTCCTGCTCCGGACATGCCCGTGACACCGACACCCGACATGCCGCTCACAGCTGCGCCAGACATGCCCGTGACTCCTGCACCAGACATGCCAGCGGCTCCTGCTCCGGACATTCCTGTGACACCGACCCCGGACATGCCGCTCACAGCTGCGCCAGACATGCCAGTGACTCCTGCCCCAGATTCCGTCGGCACAGCCCATTTACCCACTCCCGACGGTGGGAACACGTAGGAACTGATTGCCTCCTCTGGAACCTGATGCATAGAGCCAAATATAGAACCAGCCACCCGTTGAGACTGGCTCACTTCAGCCATTTCAAACACTTGATCGTAGATTGAACTGGAAATGGCTGCTAATCGCCGAGTTGGATGGGACAACTCCAGGAAGGTTTTGGACTGCAATTCTTCATCCCAGGAGATGGTCACAAACTGATCGTCAATCCAGTCAGATGGATAAATCGGAGGAATCCGCACTGCTGCCGATCGCGCCAGCAGGAGCCATCGTCCATCAAACCCGACGTAGCCAATCTCAACAATATAATCTCGATCGCTGACCGGTACGGGGAGATACCATTCCCGCGCCAGTTCATCGCACTCGTACTGCTGCAAGCTGTGAGGACGCTGCAAGTCAATATTGATATCGGTGACATCATAGAAGCGCAGGGCCAGACGAATCGCCCCTTGTTGACGCAGAGCTTCCTTATTTTCGTTGGGAACATCCCAGTAGGCATAGGCCCATTGGGGATCCCGGGGCATCAGCACAATCCGGCTCTCGCCATAACCATCTGGCAGGTCAGCTAGACCTTCATCAACGATCGCCAGCGGTTCAGCCATCCGCTCTACTTGCTCATTCTGCCCAACATCAAACTTTGCTGCTTCCACTTCTTCTTGCGCCTCCAATGAACGAGATAACGGTTGGCTGGGAGCGAACCGTGTGCGTTCAATCTCCTGAATGGCTTGCAGGAGTTGATCTTTACGCATCCGGCTATAGCGGGAAACACCGTATTCGCTAGCCACTCGGCGGAGCTGCCGGAGGGTCATTTCTTCTAAGGGTGGACGGTTGGGTGAAGCCATAGCTAAACGTACTACCTCCAGTAATTTCAACGATCGTTCGGACAATACCGAAACCTGCAAGCTTGACCGAAAAGTGTGCTGACCATTAACCCTACCGAATTGCCTCAGCCCAGCATCCCTGCCAGACAGTGACAGAGGGTGGACTCACAGCAATCAGCAGCGGCAGCAGATTCTTTTTGGGATCAGGGGATCAACTGCTTGCCCTGATCCTGCAAAAAATCGTCTCAAAAAGCAAGGGGACAAAGTGCCTGTTTTTGGGCAGTTTGACGAAATCACGGGACAAATGGGGATCATAAAGTCATGAAACCATGACTTTAAAGCCAGGTCAATGATCTGGGGATCACTTATGTGATGAAATCATGACATTTACTTACATCAAATCTATAGAAGCAAACAGATGAAATTAATACCAATTCAAATCATTTGCACGGCAGATAGATTGCCTGTAGGGGCGCACTGCTGTGCGCCCCTACTTAATCAGGGTGATCCACCCAGAACAGAGGGATCCCTGCTCCCGAACCTGGCTAATCCTGAAATCATGGTGCAGACTCCCCCTAGCTGGCTTAAAAAGTGGTAGTGTTTTTCAGCAGTTACCCGCTTTTCCGGACAAGTCCCCCTGCGGAAATGCTGATTTTGATCATTGAGAGCCAGGTTTATGAGTAATCCCTCCCCATCTCCCGCTCCTTCAACTCCCTTAAACGAAGATTGGTCGTCTCTCCTGCAACAGCTCCTGGACGGTCGATCGCTTGAAGTGGAGCAAGCTGCAACGCTGATGCAAGGGTGGCTCGCAGAATCTATTTCTCCCGTACTTTCTGGGGCAATCCTGGCGGCAATTCAGGCTAAAGGGGTATCGGCAAGTGAACTCGCCGGAATGGCAAACGTCCTTCAGTCCCAATCTTTAGGTAGCGCAGATACCACTCCAGTCCCCTCGCCCTTGATTGATACGTGTGGCACCGGAGGGGATGGCGCATCCACATTTAATATCTCTACGACCGTTGCCTTTGTGGTAGCAGCGGCAGGGGTGGCAGTGGCAAAACATGGTAACCGGGCGGCTTCCAGTAAAGTTGGGTCAGCGGATGTTTTGGAAGCTCTGGGCATTAACCTGAGTGCTTCTCCCGAAGCCATTCGCGCTGCCCTCTCGGAGGTGGGAATTACCTTTCTGTTTGCGCCTGGCTGGCATCCAGCCATGAAGTCGGTTGTGCCCATCCGCAAGGCATTGAAGGTGCGCACGGTGTTCAACCTCCTGGGCCCCCTGGTGAATCCGCTGCCCTTAACCGGGCAAGTCATGGGAGTCTTTGATCCAGGCATGATTGAACCGATCGCCCAGGCCCTGCTGCATCTGGGTCGTCCCGAAGCGATCGTCCTCCACGGGCAGGAAAAATTGGATGAAGCCGGACTTGCCGATGTCACTCACCTGGCAGTGGTATCCGGTGGACAGGTTCATACCCTGACCCTCAACCCCGAAGAATTGGGTCTAACCTCGGCTCCTACCAGTGCCCTACGGGGGGGGGAAATCAGTGAGAATGCTGAAATTCTCCGCACGATCCTGCAAGGTGGCGGAACCCAGGCTCAAAAAGATGTCGTTGCGTTAAACGCAGCTCTGGCTCTCAAGGTGGGACAGGCAACAGAAGCCAGCACTGATGCCGATCCGATCGCCTCTTATCGTCAGGGGATCACCCTTGCTAGAGAGATTCTCGCCAGTGGAGCCGCCTGGACAAAGCTCGAACAGCTTGTTGCCTTCTTGAAATAGCCGGTAGCGCAGGCATCTTGCCTGCCAGTCAGCAATATCTATCTGCAATATCTACAGCAATATCTAACCGGATCGCTCATACGCCCGCTCGCTCCCGGAACACCACCTCATGCTCCCGAACCGTGATGTCAAAATTGCCAAAAAAGTCATGGCCGAGTAGCCCCGTACCCAGTTGTGCCCCTGCGATCGCCACCAAGACATTCTGCGCGATCGCCCCATTCACTTCCATCGAACTCACATAGCCTAACGGCACAACAACCCCACTTTCGCTGGCGGTATCAACCCTGGCAGCTCCCACCGGAACAACCCCTAAAGCTTGTGCCATGCGGGCTGTGATCAGGGTTCCACTGGCCCCTGTATCAACAATCATGTCGAACGTCTGATTACCATTAAACGTCACTTGAATGACGGGAGTATTGCCTTCTCGTCGGACGATCGGCGCGTAGAAAGCTCGTGTATCTCTACTTCCAGTCGTTGGGGAAGCCGGCGTAAGCGGTGGAAGAGATGCGACGGCCACAGGAGGAGAGGCAGAATTCACCGGGGGAGGAGCCGCCGCCTGCGATCGACGAACCGTGATATTCCCATCCGCCGATGCGATTGTGGATCGAGTTGCTTGCTGCTGCGCATAACTGAGATTAGTTCGGTATTCTGCCACTTTGCTTTGAGCCTGGGCATGATTTGGGTCAGCGGCTGGAACTGCTGCCATCAAATCAACCGCCTGCTGCCAGCGTCGTGCGACCAATGACCAATCATCCTGAGACTGGGCAGAACGGCTGAGGGTAAAGGCACTGGAAGCGCGATCGATCCCCTGACGATAAAGATCAGATGGGGCAGAATGCTCGGAATCAATTCCTGGTTCGGAGGGTGGCTCAGACGTTAACCGAACCTCCTGCATATTTTGGAGCGGAACGGACGGGTGTGAAATTTCCTCGTCTCTTGCTTCTTGACGACTGACACTCTCACTGCAACCTGTACTCGTGAAGGACAATACGCCCGCTAGCATAATCAAAGGGATAAAACGGATCGACAAAATGCGGATCGACAAAATGGACATAGCTATGGGTGATCGCTATCTGCAAAGGGTGTGCGATGGCAGGATATCCTCTATCGGCAAAGATATCGGCAAAGATATCGGCAACGAATCTGGCAAGGATATCGGCAAGGATAAGTCTTTGTTAGTAGCCTGCCCATAGGAAACACAGCCGTCGATCAAACCATGGACCACTAACCTAAATGACTCTTCTCTGGTAGATGCTAGGGTTCCCCTAGAGGTTGATCTTCGTTACAGCTATGTTACCGGAAAAACATACTGTAACATCTGAACCTGGATCACTGACACGATCGCCGTATTTACCGACATACTGCAAATGATCACCCTCCACCCGATAATCCACTGGAAGGGGCTGAGTGCAGAGGGGGCAAAACACAATCTTAGGTTCTGGGTCATCCGGTGCCAAATGGGGCAAGTTCACATTCCAAAACGCGCCTGGTTCAAGAGGCTGCGCCATTAACTTATCCAGAACGCGACCCGCCATTCGTGCGGCTAGATCCCAATCAATCGGTCGTTTCTGGCGAATGTAGTGGGAAAGAGCAATTCCCGAAATCCGATGTAAAGCTGCCTCTCGTACCGCAGCCACCGTTCCCGAAATATAAACATCCGCCCCCAGATTTCCCCCTGCATTAATCCCAGACAGTACCCATTCGGTATTGGGATAAAGATAGCTCAGGGCAATCCGTGCACAGTCCGCTGGAGTTCCATCCACCGCAATCTCCTGGTCAGAACGGCGTTCCAGATGGATCGGACGATGGGTCGTCACCTGATGCCCACAGCCAGAGTGTGGCCGTTGAGGCGCAACCACTGCAACCGCTTCCCCCGAACCCGCTTCCCCTATCGCCTGCTGGAGCGATCGCAATCCTGGCGCATCAATTCCATCATCATTGGTCAAGATTATTGGCATAGGACAACGGATAAATGAATTAAGACAGTACCGATACCGATTCTACCGATCGCCATACCGGCGGGGGGCAACCGGGATGGCGGATAGGTTGGTGGTGGACTGGTAATGGGTTGATTGATTTGAAGTTGCTGACGACCATTCCGGACAATCCGCAGCATGTCCGCAAACTGCTGTTCCATATCTTGCAGCACCCCATCCGCGTACTCATCCGCTCCCCGCTGGATCTGCTCACACTCTGCGATCGCCAACTGCTGCATCTCCTGAAGCTCTTGCTGAGCCTGTCGCCGCATCTGATCAATATCCACCAACACCTGCTGCTGCATCTCCTCGCAGTCCATTTGCACCTGCTGGCGAATCCGTTGCGCCTCCATCTCGGCCTGCCGCACTAAGCCCATCTCATCCACAATCTGGGCTGCTCGTCGTTCCGCATCTGCAATAATCTCCTGGGCGTACTGCTCAGCCTCCAGTAGCACCTCCTCCCGATGCAGAATAATTTCCGTCGCCTCCTGGAATGCCCCAGGCAAATTCAGCCGCACCAAATCCAGCTGATCCAACAACTGCTCTTCATCCACCAACGTTCGCCGACTCAAGGGGATTCGAGGACTATCGAGGATGATTTCCTCCAGCTTATTCAACTCTTGCTGGATATCAAATCCCCCTACTCGATTTGTCTCTCCATGAAGCGTTCGGTCTTGGGATCCACCGTTGGTGTTGGGTTTTCTCCGGCTAGGGTCTTGGCGTAGCATTTGTGAATATCCAGAGCAACAGGTTGAGGGACGAGATGACCAACAGAACCGCCAAATCTGGCAATTTCCTTGACCACGCTACTGCTGAGGAAACTGTGTTCAGTTGAAGTGGCCAAAAAAACAGTTTCAATATCATCTGAAAGCGTTTTATTGGTATGCGCCATTTGCAGTTCCATTTCAAAATCAGATACTGCGCGGAGTCCCCTCAGTAAGACTTTCGCTTGACGCATGTGAGCATAGGTAACGGTTAACCCGTCAAAACAGTCTACTTCCACATTGGGTAGATGCTGGGTAGACTGACGAATTTGCTCGGTTCGCTGCTGCAAGGTGAACAGAGGCTTTTTGTTCGGATTGCGAAATACGACCACGATCACCTGCTCAAAAAGCTGACAGCCCCGCTCAATGATGTCGAGATGACCAAGGGTAATTGGATCAAAACTACCAGGGTAAATTGCAATCACAGCCCAAGCATAATAAGAGAATTAATTGCGGACAGAGAGAAGTCGCTAAACGATGCGTCGCTGGCCGATAATGAGGCGATTATATCGGATATATTGGGCATGCTCCCGATCGCAGCCCCGAGATTTCACAAATCTGCCTGAACCTGTTTCCACCAGACGATTTGAACTAAACTATCTGACGACGAAGAAACGTTAAGAGAGTATCATTCACCTTTTCGTGCCAGTCTTCCTGGGGATAGTGCCCTACTTCTTCTAGCTGAGCCAGTTCTGCCCCCGGAATTTGCTGTGTAAACGCCTGAGCCAGACTGAACGGCAACCAGGGATCACGCATTCCCCACGCCACCAG
This sequence comes from Egbenema bharatensis FJBBOT/2019, assembly GCF_048077055.1. Lineage (NCBI taxonomy): Bacteria > Bacillati > Cyanobacteriota > Cyanophyceae > Oculatellales > Oculatellaceae > Egbenema > Egbenema bharatensis. The sequence goes on from NZ_CP182236.1 coordinate 4,352,734, forward strand.
CACTGGGGAATTCCAGTGGGCGAAACCGCTCTGAATCTCCGCCGTTACTTTAGAAAGCTGTAAATTCTTAATGACTGCCAGCAAGGCTCGCCCCGCATCCGAGCTTTTCAAGAAGGGACGACGGTACACATCCAGATCGGCATCTTCGACGCGATAGCCGCCGCCGCCCTCCAGGGTGCGATCGACCAGTAGCGGATCCTGGGTCAGCATATCACCCACTAAAGGGATCCCCATCTGCTTGATCTTCCAGGGCAGCTTCGCTTCTGGCATAATCGGCGCATTCAAAATCGCCAGTCGCTCAATTCGATCGGGATGCCGCAGGGCATACTGGAGCCCCACTGAACCTAAGAATCCCTGAACGACTAACGAGCAGCGATCGATCCCCAGTTTTTCCAAAAATTCTGCCAGAGCCTCGACATAGGCATCGGGGGTATAGGCAAAATCACGGCGATCGGGCTGGGACGAAAAGCCAAAGCCAATCCAATCGGGCGCAACGGCGCGAAATCCGTACTCCGCCAGGGCAGGCAGCACATTTCGCCAACTGTAGCTTTGGGAGGGCAAACCGTGCAGCAAAACCACAGGTGGTTTATCGGTAGGGTTAACGGGTTCAGCATTGCGGTAAAACCACTTCAGCGAACCGACTTCAATCAGTTCTTCCGTAATAGTCATTCTAAAAGAATAGAGGATCAGGGAACCGAATCTATCCAGCATGAATCTAACCGTTGACCCAACTCGTGTCTAATATCGCCACAACCCATTTCCCAGACCGCAATAAATAAAAATCGTGTAAAGATTTGTAAATAACCCCTATTTTGTAACACATGATACAGAAAGCTCTGTTATAGTAAAGATGTGACGAGAAGATAATCTTGTCTTATCTCCTCCTGTTATTCCTTACGCATTCAGTTAAGAGGTTTTGATTATGTCTACTAGAGAACAAGCACGGGCTTTAATGATTCGCCATCACCAGTCCGTTAAAAATCGCCATCAGTCCATGCTGACTCGGGCGGCAGCAGAAGTGGGTCTAGATAATGTTGATTACTGGAATCATATTCAGGGCAAGCCTCTCCACGGTGAAGACTACGATCGCAGTGGTGCTTCCCTCAGCTAGAAATCTGAGAAATCATTAAGTTTTGCTAACTCAGGTTAAAATGATCTAGCTTTTGTAGAGCTTCTTGGCTTCAGGTGTTCCCGTTTCAGGTTTAGCGCAACGAATGCCTGCCTGTATCACCCGATTGGTTTGCCCAATTGGTTCGATCGATCGTTTGACCTGAATTTCAGTCCAAGCCTTTATCTTCACAGAACTCGTTTCAGTATCCCCATCCAGATTTGGGTTTTCTCAAAATTAAATCGCTTTGTGAGCAATCACTCTATCACCAGAACGCTCTCCTAACGGGGGGCGTTCGTTTTGCTGCACAGAACGTCAAAGTTTGGCGTACACTAGGCTTCACGTCAGACAACACATCAGCTAAAAGGAAACATGCTATGACTCACGCCATCATGGAAACAGAAAAAGGCACCATTAACCTGGAGTTGTTTGAAAATGAAGCTCCCAACACCGTAAAAAACTTTGTTGATTTGTCCAATAAAGGGTTTTACGACGGGTTAACCTTTCATCGAGTCATTCCTGACTTCGTGATTCAGGGTGGCTGTCCCAACGGTGATGGCCGGGCGGCCCAGGCTATACCATTAAGTGTGAAATTAACCCAAACAAGCATTTGGCAGGCAGCCTATCGATGGCCCATGCGGGCAAAGATACAGGCGGCAGCCAGTTTTTCATTTGTCATTCCCCCCAGCCTCATCTCGACGGCAAACATACCGTATTTGGTCGCACGGATGATATGGATGTAGTGAATGCGATTCGTCCAGGGGACAAGATTTTGTCGGTGAAGGTGGAGGAGTAAGGAGGGGAAGGGGTGAATTGCGATTCGCCCCTCCAGGGATTTGATTTGCACATTCTGAATCATAAGGAATAGGGGAGAGCAAGATGGCTGATTGGCAAATCATTTCGGGGGGAATAACGGCTCCGAAGGGGTTTAGGGCAGGGGGAATTACGGCCGGTTTGAAACCTTCAGGTGCACCGGATCTGGCGTTGATTGTGTCCGATGTGGATGCGATCGGCGCGGGGGTGTTTACCACCAGTCAGGTGAAGGCCGCCTGCGTGGATTACTGTCGGCAACGGCTCCAGGCAAAGCCCACCGCACGAGCCATCCTGTGTAATGCGGGTCAGGCGAATGCGGCGACGGGATCCCAGGGATGGGCAGATGCCGTAGAAAGTGCCCAGTTAACCGCGCAGGCATTGGGTATTTCCCATGAGCAGGTGCTGGTCGCTTCCACGGGGGTCATCGGTCAGCGGATCAAAATGGATCAAATGCGATCGGGGATTCCCAAACTCGTTGAAACCCTTTCCCCAGAAGGTTCAGACCCGGCTGCCAGAGCGATTATGACGACGGATTTAGTCCCCAAGACCATTGCCCTGGAATTGACCCTGGATCATCGTCCCGTCCGGATTGGCGGCATCTGTAAAGGGTCTGGCATGATCCACCCCAATATGGCCACCATGCTGGCCTTCGTCACTTGCGATGCGGCCATCTCTCCCCACCTCTGGCAGGAAATGGTGAGTCGGGCAGCCAACAAGAGCTTTAACCAGGTGACTGTCGATGGCGACACCAGCACCAACGACTCACTGATTGCCCTGGCCAATGGTGAATCCCGCACGCCAGCCATTACTGAACCGGGAGCCAATGCCGACAAGCTGGAAGCTGCCCTCACGGAAGTTTGCATGTATCTGGCCAAATCGATCGCCCGCGATGGCGAAGGAGCCACCTGTCTGATTGAGGTGCAGGTTTCTGGAGCCGCCGATGATGAATCTGCCCGGAAAATTGCCCGGACGATCGCCGGTTCCTCCCTGTTCAAAGCCGCCGTTTATGGACGAGATCCCAACTGGGGGCGAATTGCCGCTGCCGCTGGACGGGCCGGAGTCCTGTTTGAGCAGAATGAGCTACGAATTCAACTGGGCGATTTCTTGCTGATGGAAAACGGGCAACCCCTGGCATTCGATCGCGCCGCAGCCAGCAACTACATGAAGCAAGCGGCAGACGGAGCCTACCTGAAACAAGACACCGTTTTAGTTGCGATCCGGGTGGGGCATGGTGACGGAGTGGGTACTGCCTGGGGTTGTGATCTGAGTTACGATTACGTCAAAATCAACGCAGATTACACGACGTAGGGAGGGAATCCAGATGCTGACATATTTACTGGCGATCGTCGTTGCCCTGGCCAGTTTCGCGCTGTATATGTCGGCGTTTTTCCTGCCAGAGCTTTACCGCAAATACGATCTGATCTGGAGCGGGGTCGGCGTGTTCTATGCCTATGAAGTCTGGCACAATGCGGCCCAAATTCGCGGAGCCGTGCTGCTAGGACAGATTGCAGTCTCATTTCTCTTGGGCTGGTTCGCCTGGCAAACCTTCTCGATGCGCTGGGAGCAAACCCCGATCGACCAACGCACCCAGGTGCCTCAGGTGGAAGGAAGTTTGGGAGAGGTGGTGCAATACCAGTCTGCTCGACTATGGGACTATCTACAATCGGATGAATTTCGATCGCGCTTACCCCAAAACTTAGATCAAATACCTCAGAAAGCCTCGAAACTTCTAGAACAGTCCAAACAATGGATCACCTCCACCCTCACCAACCTCCAGTCCTCCACCAAACCGCCCGATTCTCCACCCCCCAACTCGACCGATCGCCTCCATCCTCCTCCGTCTAACCCCCCTTCCGATTAACCCTGATGGTTTTAGCTGATTTTCATGCCCCGTCCCCGTAAACGATTTGCCCAACATTGGCTCCGCAGTGAAGCAGCCCTGACCAAAATTGTCAGTGCGGCGGATTTAAAGCCCACCGATCGCCTGCTGGAAATTGGCCCTGGCACCGGAATTCTGACCCGCAAATTACTTCCCCTCGCCCAATCCGTCGTCGCCGTAGAAGTCGATCAGGATCTGTGCTTGCTGCTGACAAAGCAGTTGGGTGAAAAACCGAACTTTTTGCTGTTAGGCGGAGACTTTCTCACCCTCGATCTGGAGGCTCACCTGACAAATTTCCCTGACTTCCAGAACCCCAACAAAGTCGTCGCCAACATTCCCTATAACATCACCGGCCCCATCCTGGAAAAACTCCTGGGTACGATCGCCACCCCCAATCCGCAACCCTTTGAATCGATCGTCCTGCTGGTGCAAAAAGAAGTCGCCGATCGCCTCTGCGCCAAACCCGGCACCAAAGCCTTCGGGGCGTTAACCGTCCGAGTTCAGTATTTAGCCGATTGCCAGTGGGTCTGCCTCGTTCCCGCCAAAGCCTTCCAACCTCCCCCCAAGGTCGATTCTGCCGTTGTCAAAATCATCCCCCGTGCGATCGATCCTCCCGCCCCCGATCCGCGCCACCTGGATACCCTGGTCAAACTGGGATTCGCCACCCGCCGCAAAATGTTACGCAACAATCTGCAAAGCGTAGTAGACCGCGATCGGCTCAGTCAGGTATTGGAATCGCTGAATTTAAATCCCCAGGCGCGTGCCGAAGATTTGGGTGTGGCAGATTGGGTGGCGTTGAGTCGGCAGATAGGGAGGAGTGAGGAGTGAGGAGTAGGGGCGATTTGGGTGGCGTTGAGTCGGCAGATAGGGAGGAGTGAGGAGTGAGGAGTAGGGGCGATTCGCGAATCGCCCGTACAGGAGCCGGGAGTCGGGGCGTAAGTTGTGATTATCATCCAATCCCTAGACGGGCTATAGTTTTATAGGTTTTCCCGCAACGTTGGTGGGCACTGCCCACCCTACAGCTCGCTCAGTCCTCAGTCCTCCCTCCTCCCTCCTCAGTCCTCAGTCCTCCCTCCTCAGTCCTCAGTCCTCAGTCCTCACCTCCCCATGCACTCCTACTCCCTCATCGCTCCCGCCAAAATCAACCTCTACCTGGAAATCATTGGCGATCGCCCCGATGGTTATCATGAACTCGCTATGATTCTGCAAAGCATTGGGCTGACGGATCAGGTGGATTTGCGGGCGAATGGAACGGAGCAAATTCGAGTCCATTGTGATGATCCCGATGTGCCAGTGGATGAAAGTAATCTGGCTTACAAAGCGGCTGCGTTAATGGCCCAACAATTTCCAGAGTCGTTTAATCAGTTTGGTGGGGTAGATATTTCTATTCAAAAGCGGATTCCGATGGGAGCAGGTTTGGCTGGGGGATCGGCTAACGCGGCTGCGGTGTTGGTGGGCATCGATTTACTTTGGGATTTAGGCTTAACCCAATCTGAAATTCAAGAACTGGCGGCGATGCTCGGCTCTGATATTCCTTTCTGCGTCACGGGCGGAACGGCGATCGCTACTCGTCGGGGAGAATTCCTGGCACCCCTGCCCAGCCTGGATCACCTGTATGTGGTTCTGGCTAAATATCGCAGCATTAGCGTATCAACCCCCTGGGCCTACAAGACCTACCGCCAGCAGTTTCATCCCTCCTATGCCAGGGACTCTGAAGATTTAGCCGAGCGCCGCCAGCGAGTGCATTCCGGGCCGATGGTGGAAGCGATTGCTAAACGGGACGGTAAACGGATTGGTGAATTGCTGCATAACGACCTGGAAAAGGTGGTGTTGCCCGCCCATCCGCTAGTAGACGCACTCAAACGAGAAATGGCGCAGTTCGATACACTGGGAGTGATGATGTCCGGTTCTGGCTCGACGGTGTTTGCCTTAGTGGACTCCCAAGCCCAGGCGGAGGCTGTAGCGCAGCAACTTCGTCAGCACATCTCCGATCCCGATCTGGGCATCTGGACCGCTCCGCTGATCGCCAGCGGCATTCAACTGGTTCGTCCCACTCCCTCCCAATAGCCAAAATTGTTTTTTTAGAGAATTTGAAATTTGCTTGCAATTCTTCACAGGTTTGATTTGCAAATATTAATTTCCAATTTCATTTGAGGCACTATAACTACGTACACAGGTGATGGCTATGTCCAATTCCACACCATCTCAAGATCCATCTCAAGATTCATCAACCCAGTCTCCAACGGTTCAGCCAACTGAGACTGCATCTGCCAAAGGGAGTCGTACCCCTCAGCCCCCTACACCACTACGGTGTTTTACCGGAGCGATGATTGCGGGCGGGTTGACCTACGCCATGTACTCCCTCACCATGTCGATCGCCGAAACCTTTGCCAATAAGCCCTTACCCTCTGGCAACTATCTGGCAACTAACATTGCCGTAGCGGTACGAACCTTAGTGACTGGCATGAGTGCCTTAGGAACCGGGATTTTTGGCATCGCGGCATTGGGCTTGATGGCCTTAGGGATTCAACTGTTGGTGCAGCAACTGAGACAGCCTACCGCCTGAGTTCTGTCGTTTGCTCCAACCTATGTTTAAGGCTGTTTGTACCCTCATTGCAGGGCTAATTTCAGTTGCTCCAGCACTTGCATCCGCTCAACCGGCTCTCAATGCCTCTGTTTCCGGCGTTTGTGGGCTGAACAATCGATCGGGATATTTGATCGTTGATGAAGCAGGGAATTTAGTGGATTTGGTCGATTATTGTCGAAGACATCAAAATCAACTTGAATCCCGAATATTACCCTCTACCCCAGGCTCATCGGCCTTCTGGCAAGCCTTTGAAGCCAGTGCCAGCCCGGAAGCGATCGTCGTAGCCGATTCCCTTGGCGCTGAAGAAGTGGTTGCCTATGCCTCCACGATTTGTCCTTTTTTAGAACAGGGGGGATCTCTCCCTGAACTCCGACAAATTCAGGGAGATGGCCATTTACCCACCAGCTTTGAAGTCGCGGTGACCTATGCCGCAATCAATACCTACTGTCCCGCTTTTCGATCGGAGATTGGCAGGAGGGGCCGGTAGTGAGGGTTCTGCGGAAAAATAAATAATGCGGAAAAATAATAAGGGCGCACTGCTGTACGCCCCTGGTTTTCTAACCGCTTTCAGGTTTTCCGCTGGTTTGCGTCGCCTCGATCTTAATGATCACTGATGATCTGTTTATGATCACCGACGATCGGTTGAAGGTACGCTTAGAAACCCCTCGCAGAGCTTGTCGCCTGAACTGTGCGCAGGTCATAGCGATCGAGGTTCATCACCTTGTTCCATGCCGCCACAAAGTCATTCACGAATTTTTGCTGCGAGTCCACACATCCGTAGACTTCCGCAAGGGCACGAAGCTGAGAGTTTGAGCCGAAGATAAGGTCAACCCGGGTAGCCGTCCACTTCAGGTCGCCGGTTTTGCGATCGCTTCCCTCGAATTCATATTCATCTTCCGAAGTTGCTTTCCAGGTTGTGCCCAGGTCGAGCAGGTTCACGAAGAAGTCATTGGTCAACGTCTCTGGACGCTGGGTGAAGACACCGTGTTTGTGCCCTCCATAGTTGGCACCCAGGACACGCAAGCCGCCCAGGAGAACCGTCATCTCAGGGGCGGACAGGCTCAACAATTGCGCCCGATCCACCAGCATCTCCTCCACCGACTCGCTGTGTTTACCGCTGGTGTAGTTGCGGAACCCGTCTGCTTTCGGCTCAAGCACCGCGAAGGACTCGACATCCGTTTTCTCCTGCAACGCATCCGTGCGTCCTGGCGTGAAGGGCACTGTCACATCGTGACCTGCATTTTTCGCCGCTTGCTCAATCGCCGCACAGCCGCCTAGAACAATCAGGTCAGCGATCGAAACCCGCTTACCGCCAGACTGGGAGTTGTTAAACTCCTGTTGGATGCCCTCCAGGGTTTGCAGCACGGTTGCCAACTGCTCTGGCTGGTTGACTTCCCAATCCTTCTGGGGTGCCAGACGAATGCGCCCTCCGTTCGCGCCACCGCGCATATCGGAACAGCGGAAGGTTGACGCTGATGCCCAGGCAGTTGAAACCAGTTGAGAAACAGACAGTCCCGAATTGAGGATCTTGCCTTTGAGAGTGGCGATGTCCTGCTCATCAATCAACTCATGGTCAACGGCGGGAATGGGATCTTGCCACAGGAACTCTTCTTCGGGAACCTCTGAACCGAGATAGCGCGATCGTGGCCCCATGTCGCGGTGGGTCAGCTTAAACCACGCCTTGGCAAATGCATCGGCAAACTCATCTGGGTGTTCGAGGTAATGCCGCGCGATCGGGTTGTAGATGGGATCCATCTTCATCGACATGTCCGCTGTCGTCATCATAGGGGCGTGCCGTTTCGATGGATCGTGGGCATCAGGTACCGTACCCGCACCCGCATCCCCCTTGGGCTTCCATTGCCACGCGCCAGCCGGACTCTTCGTCAGCTCCCAATCATATTTGAACAGGGTTTCGAGATAGCTATTGTCCCACTGCGTCGGTGTGGGAGTCCAGGCACCTTCGATCCCGCTGGTGATGGCATCAACGCCAACCCCCGTGTTGAAGGTACTCTTCCAGCCCAGACCCTGCTCCACAATGGTGGCACCTCCAGGGTCAGCACCAACGTGGGTTGCTTCGCCCGCACCATGACATTTGCCGAACGTGTGCCCACCGGCAGTGAGCGCGACCGTTTCTGCATCATTCATTGCCATCCGCGCAAAGGTCTCACGAATATCGCGTCCTGAGCCGAGTGGATCAGGCTCGCCATCTGGCCCTTCCGGGTTCACGTAAATTAGCCCCATTTGAACGGCGGCGAGGGGATTCATCAGCACCCGATCGCCTTCGTAACGCTCATTGCCAAGCCAGGATTTCTCAGAACCCCAGTAGATGTCTTCCTCTGGTTCCCAGACATCCACCCGCCCACCGGCAAAGCCGAGTGTCTTGAAGCCCATCGACTCCAGGGCACAGTTGCCTGCGAAGATCATCAGGTCAGCCCAGGAGATTTTCTTGCCGTATTTTTGCTTAACGGGCCAGAGTAACATGCGCGCCTTGTCGAGGTTGGCGTTGTCGGGCCAACTGTTCAGTGGCTCAAACCGCTGACTGCCGGAGCCTGCGCCACCGCGACCGTCACCAATCCGATAGGTGCCTGCGCTGTGCCACGCCATGCGGATGAAGAGCGGTCCATAGTGCCCGTAGTCGGCTGGCCACCAGTCCTGAGAGGTGGTCATCAGCTCGTAGATATCTGCCCTCAGGGCCGCTAAGTCGAGGCTCTTGAACTCCTCAGCATAGTTAAATGCTTCCCCCATAGGATTGGATTGGGAAGAGTGCTGGTGGAGGACACTCAAATTCAGATAATTCGGCCACCAGTCTCGGTTCGATGTCACATGACGAGCCGTAAGTTTCTGCCCTCCGCCCGTAAACGGGCATCCGCTTTCGCTGCTCATAGTGTCTCCTATGTGTGAGGTTTTTGATGTAGTACAGGTAATGCGAACAAATAACACATTGTGATTATTAACGTACGTGATTATTAACGTAATAGATGAGAAATATAATCGACGAGAAGTATAATCAACGATACGATTTGAAACATTCGATCATACCGGCGATCGCATCTCAGAAGAGAAGCCTGCGAAGGGATGACTAGAGAGTAATATCTGTGTCAGGGTGTCAGGTTAGAACGGGAAAATATTTGTTGGAGAAGGGCGATCGCATCCGCATCTTGAATCTCAACCACGGAGAAAGTAAAAATCAGCAGCGTAAGGCTGAAACGCAGTCATAGAGACATAGCAACAACAGCACCCAGAACAGTTTCGCTGAGTTATTTCCTCAATTATCACAAGTCTTTTTAGAGATACCATGAGTCATGATGTAGTTCAATCAATGACCTATGCATTGCTCTCTGTTAAACCAGTGAGGAAATATCAACCACCTGTTTGAGTGCTGTTAGAATTGAACCAAACAAATTCACGTAGGAACTAATTTTACCCTCCTATTATCATGAATTGGACTGTTTAGTTGTGGTCGGAAGCTCTTTCACTTCCATGAATCTAATCTAATACAAATTGGCGGACGATCGCCCGAATGAGACTAAAATTTACGATATATACAATCGCCCAAAATCCTTAATCGTAGCTTTTGGTTTCTTCGTATCTCTTTACGGAATTGCCAATTCTAACCTTTGTGCCTGGGCGTTGGGTTGCCTGGATGCAAGCCTGCATCCCGCGCTTTTTTGCTTGTCTGTGAGTTGCTCGTCTATGAATTGCTCATCTGTGAAAGGCCATGCCCATTTCCCCAATCGCCCTTCCCCAATTGCTCCTTTTAATCACTGTGTTCTTCGGAACCAGCATTATCAGCGTCGTCACAGGCAGTACATCGCTCATTACTGTACCAGTGATGTTGCAGGTGGGTATTGAACCGCGCACAGTGCTTGCTACCAATATGTTTGCTTTACTGCTGCTGAGTATTGGGGGCACCCTCCCTTTTCTGAAAAGTCAGCGCATCGATCGTAGACGCTTACCCGGCTTAATTAGCCTGACATTAGCGGGTTCCACCCTGGGAGCCCTACTGGTTTTAGTGGTTCCTGCTACCTCGATCGCTCCCTTGATCTCAGTGTTCATGCTGGTCATCGCATTATTTTCTGTGGTGAACTGGAATGCTGGAATTAAACCTGTGAGCGGTGAACCCTCGCGGATTGCTGAATTGACAGGTTATGCAGTTACCTTCGGGTTAGGAATCTACAGCGGTTTTTTCATCGGGGGTTATGTCACGATGCTAACGGTGGCATACATTAATCTCTTCCGTATGTCATTTGTGGAGGCGATCGGTATTACTAAACTGGTTAATATCTTCTCCTGTTTAGTGGCGGTGATCATTTTTGCATCGCAGGGAATTCTGGACTATCAGCTTGGGTTAATTCTGGGTATCACCATGTTCGTGGGTGGGTTGATTGGGGGACAGTTTGCGCTGAGATCGAATGATGTTTGGTTAAAGTGCATTTTCATTGTGACGGTGATGGGATTGGCACTTAAGCTAATTTTGGTTCAGATCAACGCTTCCAGGCAAAGTAACTGACTGTATTTTGTTCATGTTTTGCTTTGTTACAGAAATTGTTCTACTCATTCTCTTTTGATCATCTTGTTCGTGTCAGTTCTTTGGATTTAGGTTATTACCGAGAATCTGCTGCTTGCCTGCCTCGTTAAGCGGAGGCAATCGACGGAGAGGGCGACTCATACTCCCTTTATTTTGGAGAGAATCTAGAAACTCACTGACCAGAGGAAGCTGATCGGGAGGCAATTGAGCCAGTTGCTGTTCGATTTTTTGGCGCAGTTCTAAATCAGGCATAAGCGCCCCCCTGGAACAATCTCACAGTAACAATTCTCAACTGCTCCCGTAGAGCCAGGATTAAAACGCTCCTTCCAGTGCCGGAACACAACGCTCACAGAGCAGCGGATGCTCTGCCGATTCCCCCACATGGGTGGAATAATTCCAGCACCGATCGCACTTTTTCCCTTCGGCATCCACCACGCCAATGCCCAGAGCATCAGATTGGGACTGATATTTCAAGCCTTCTAGCTTGGCAGGGGAGTCCAGCAGTTCCACTTGCGAAGTCAGGAACAGGTAGCGCAGTTCATCCACCCGATTACTGCTCAAACTATCAGACGGATTCATGGAAGCCAGGGTTTGCCGCAGTTCCAAATCTGCCACATAAAGCAGGAGTTTTGCCTCCAGGGAAGAACCGATCGCCTTAGCGTTGCGAGCCTGTTCCAGCACCCGGTTCACCTCCTGCCGGACTTTGCGGATTTGTTCCCAGGTGGCAGCCAGTTCCGGCTGTTGCCATTCTGCCTCCAGCTTGACCCAGCCCGACTCAAACACTGACTGGTGCGGGACGGAGTAGGGCAAATATTGCCAGATGTCTTCTGCTAAGTGGGACAGAACTGGAGCGATCGCCCGTGCCAAATTTTCGATCGCCACTGCCAATACGGTTTGACAACTGCGCCGACGGGGGGAATCCTCCGCGCTGATGTAGAGCCGATCCTTGGCAATATCCAGATAGAAGTTGGACAGATCCACCACGCAGAAATTCTGCACCGTCTGGAAGAAGCGGAAGAACTGGAAGGTTTCAAAGGCATCGGTGACTTCGGCAAAGACCTCGGTGATCCGATGCAGCATATAGCGATCGAGTTCAGGTAATTCAGCGTAGGGAACGGTGTGTTTTGCCGGATCAAAATCGTGTAAGTTCCCCAGCAAAAATCGGGATGTGTTACGAATCTTGCGGTAAACATCAGCAAGCTGCTTCAGGATGTTTTTACCCAGCGGCACATCCGAGGAATAATCCACCGACGACACCCATAGCCGCATTACATCGGCTCCGTAGGGCGGTTCTTCCTTCTGGTTCTTGCCCCCTTCAATCACGATCGCCGGATCGACCACATTCCCCAGGGATTTACTCATCTTCCGTCCCTGCTCATCCAACACAAAGCCGTGGGTGAGGACGGTTTTGTAGGGAGCCACACCATTGGTCGCCACACTGGTCAACAGGCTGGACTGAAACCATCCCCGATGCTGGTCTGAGCCTTCCAGGTACATATCCACCGGATAGGTTAAGCCGTCCCGCTGTTTGGCAACTGCTGCCCAGGAGGAGCCAGAGTCAAACCAGACATCCATTGTGTCGGTGCCCTTGCGGTAGGTGTGCCCATCGTTGCGGTAGGCTTCTGGCAAAAGTTCCTCCACCGACAGTTCCCACCAGGCATCTGACCCGTGTTTGGCGATGATCTGCTGCACATGGGCGATCGTCTCTTCGTTCAGGAGTGGCTCATCGGTGGCTTCATCGTAGAACACCGGGATCGGCACGCCCCAACTGCGCTGCCGCGAGATGCACCAGTCCGATCGCTCCGACACCATTGCGGTGATCCGGTTTTCCCCCTGAGCCGGAATCCACCGGACTTCAGAGATGGCTTTCATTGCCTGCTCCCGGAAGCCATCCACGGAGGCAAACCACTGTTCCGTCGCCCGATAGATCACGGGTTTCTTCGTCCGCCAGTCGTAGGGATAGCGATGCACATAATCCTCTTCCTTCAGGAGCGACCCCGCTTCTTTCAAAGCTTCGATCACCGCCGGATTGGCATTCTTCAGGACATTCAATCCCTCGAACTGTCCGGCTTCTGCGGTAAAGTTGCCCAAATCATCGACCGGAGACAGAACGGGCAAGCCGTATCGCTGCCCCACGGCAAAGTCATCCATCCCGTGTCCCGGAGCCGTATGCACCAGTCCTGTACCGGATTCTGTAGTGACGTAATCACCACCAATTACGATCGGACTTTGGCGATCGAACAGGGGATGCTGGTAGGTGGAATGCTCCAGATCTTTGCCAGATAAAGTGGCTTTCACGACTAATTTTGTCCCGAACAGCTCAGACAGCCGCTCCACCAATTCCGTCGCCACGATTAGATAACGGTAGGGCAGACCGTCCTTGGCTTCCACCACAGAGTACTTCAGGTCAGGATTCACCGCCACCGCCAGGTTCGCCGGAATCGTCCAGGGAGTCGTCGTCCAGATCGCCACACCCAATTCATTCAGGTAGGGCGCAAACGCTTTTGCCGTATCGGAGAGGTTCAGCACCTTGAAAGCAGCATACAAACTGCGGGAGGTGTGCCCATCGGGATATTCCAGTTCTGCTTCTGCCAGAGCCGTTTGGGAACTGGGGCTCCAATACACCGGCTTTAAGCCTCGGTAGATGTAGCCCTTCAGCACCATTTGCCCAAATACGCCAATCTGAGCCGCCTCATACTCCGGCAATAGCGTCAGGTAGGGCTGATCCCAATCGCCCCAAACCCCATAGCGCATAAAGCTTTGACACTGCTGCTGCTGCTGCTCCAATGCCCAGGCTTTCGCCCGTCGCCGCAATTCGATCGGCGTTAAGCCCTTCCGCTCCTCTGGCTTCATGGCTTGCAGCACCTTTAGCTCGATCGGCAGTCCATGACAATCCCAGCCTGGGATGTAGCGCACCTTCCGCCCCTGAAGCAGTTGATACTTGTTGATCACATCCTTCAGGGTTTTGTTCATCGCATGACCAATGTGCAATGCCCCATTCGCATAGGGCGAACCATCATGCAGAATAAAGGGTTCTCCCGGATTATTTTGTGAGAGCTTCTGATAAATCTGATTCTCCGCCCAAAATTTTTGCAGTTCAGGTTCGCGTTTGATTGCATTCGCCCGCATATCAAACTTGGTTTTGGGCAGATTGACTGTATCTTTGTAGCTTCCGGGTTCAGTTAGAGTCACGGGAAATACCAGAGGGATATAGGCGTGGACATTCAAAAATTGTATCGAACCATTGTGGATCAAGCGATCGTTTGGCGACAAGTTGGGGGATTTAGGGAGTGAGGAGTAGGTAGGGGCGATAACTCCTGCGGAGTCGCTGCGCGAACGCGATTCGCCCGTACAAGGAATAGGGAGTGGGGTTCTAAATTAAAACTCTTGTGGGGTGGGCATCTTGTCCGCCCAGTCAGCTAGTAGCCCTTCTACTAATACACAAGTCCGATCGTGTTTTTTGAGGTTTGACCCACCCCAGCCCCTCCCAGGAGGGGAAGTTTGACCTACCCCAGCCCCTTCCAGGAGGGAAGTTGAACCCACCGCTACTGTTCGTACGAGGGGAGTTTTGGGAGTGTTGCTTGGGCAGGATGAGGTTGACCTACCATTCCCCTCTTGGGAGCTACCGTGTACACAGATCTTGACTGAGAGGCTCAAACCCTGATAGATCCCCCTAAATCCCCCTTAAAAAGGGGGACTTCTAATCCGGTTCCCTCCTTTTTAAGGAGGGTTAGGGAGGATCAAACCCAGTCGTGGCTAGAGCAGATGACTTGTGTGTACACCGTAGTCTTGGGAGGGGGCAGGGGTGGGTAAAGCCCCACTCTCATAAGCAGTTGTGTATGCTCGGTAGCTCCTCCTAAGGATAGAACTTAACGTTAATCCTCACTTTTCTCCTACTCCATTTCGGCATCTTCCCAGACAATAGGGGGGCAAGTTCCCTTGAACCGTTTTTCAGATCTGACTCATGCCACGCTTTTCGTTTCGCCGATCGCCTGATTCGGCTCAATCCATCCATTCCCCTGAGGGAAAGACCCAAAGTGCCAAGCTGGGCACCTTTGGCGGTGTTTATACCCCCTCCCTCCTCACCATCTTAGGCGTGATTATGTATCTCCGCTTTGGCTGGGTGGTGGGCAATGTAGGGTTGATCGGGACATTAATCATTGTCACCTTGGCAACTTCAATCACTTTCCTCACGTCCCTGTCGATCTGCGCGATCGCCACAGATCAGGTAGTGCGGGCGGGGGGAGCTTATTACATGATCAGCCGATCGCTGGGAATTGAAACGGGCGGTGCGGTGGGGTTGCCGCTGTACTTTGCCCAGGCTTTTTCCGTTGCCCTCTACACGCTGGGCTTTGCTGAAAGTATTACCGAAACCTTTCCCGAACTGAATCAGCAGACGATTGCAGTGGTGACGACGATCGCCGTAGCAGCTCTGGCATTGCAGTCGGCTCAAATTGCCATCCGGGCCCAGTACTTCATCATGGCCGCGATCGCCCTATCCCTCCTGTCCCTTGTGTTTGGCTCCTCCATTGAACCCACCGCGATTGAACCCTTTGGCGCGTCTCCCGCTCGATCGGAAAGCTTTTGGGTGGTGTTTGCGGTGTTTTTCCCGGCGGTGACGGGGATTATGGCGGGAGTCAATATGTCCGGGGATTTGAAAGATCCCTCTCGATCGCTGCCCATTGGCACTCTGGCGGCTGTGGGAACGGGATACATCATCTATATGCTGCTGCCGATTATCCTGGCGGGTCGGGCGGATGCCCTTACCCTGATCGAAGATCCCCTGATCATGCGGCGGATGGCGTTGTGGGGGGATGCGATTCTGTTAGGAGTCTGGGGAGCGACCCTATCCAGTGCGATCGGCAGTATTTTGGGTGCGCCGAGGGTGTTGCAAGCTTTAGCCAGAGATGGCATTTTACCCAATCAACTACGCTGGCTGGGCAAGGGAAGCGGTTTAACCGATGAACCTCGTTTGGGCACCTGGTTTACCCTGGGGATCGCTCTGGCGGTGGTTTCCTTAGGCAGTTTGAATCTAATTGCCCCCATCCTCACCATGTTTTTCCTCACCACCTACCTGGTGTTAAACCTGGCCGCAGGCATAGAAGGGTTTCTGCAAAGTCCCTCATTCCGTCCGTCCTTCAAGGTGCATTGGGGATTCTCACTGCTGGGGGCGGTGGGCTGCTTGGCGGTAATGTTTTTGATTAATGCGATCGCCACAATCGTTGCAGCCATTATCGTGGTGAGCGTTTATGTTTGGCTGGAACGGCGCGAGTTGGAAGCGACCTGGGGAGATGTGCGACGTGGCTTGTGGATGAATTTGGTACGAACCGGAATTTATCAGCTAGACAGTACGCCCGATGCCCGGAACTGGCGACCTCACATTCTGGTGTTATCTGGTGCGCCGACTCGCCGATGGTATTTGATTCAGATGGCCACTGCCTTTACCCATAATCGAGGTCTGGTAACGGTTGCCAGCGTCCTGCCGTCGGGATCGCGCAATCCAGCCCAGCAGGGAACTTTAGAGAAAGCGATCCAGGATTATCTGCAACGGCAGGGCATTCAGGCACTGGTGCGAGTGGTTACGGCTCCTGAACCCTTTGAAGGGGCAGAACGACTGGTGGAACTGTATGGCTTGGGTTACCTGAGTCCCAATACCATTTTGTTGGGCGATACGGAAGAACCGACCCATCGGGAACGCTATTGCCAGATGATCACCACCTTTCACCAGTCCCAGCGCAATATTGTGATTTTACGCGGCATTCCCTCCCAACCCGATGAACACTCCCACAAGCGAAAAATTGATGTGTGGTGGGGCGGTCTTCAGGAGAATGGCGGACTGATGCTGATTCTGGCTTATTTACTGCGTACCAGCCTGGATTGGCAAAACGCAGAAATTCGTCTGAAGCTTGTTGTCCCTGATCCCACTGCCGCTGAAGCCGCTCAGAACAACCTGGATCACCTGGTGCGATCGCTCCGCATTGGAGCCACTCCCCAAATTTTGGTTGCCCAGGGACGCTCTTTCACCGACATTCTGCATGAGTCGTCCAGTACCGCAGATCTGGTGTTTCTGGGCATGGCACCCCCTGGTGAACAGTTCAGCTCCTACTATGGCACTCTCCAGGAACGAACAGCGGGACTCCCCCCAGTGGCTTTCGTGCTGGCTGCCCAGGATATTTCCTTTGTTGAAGTGCTTCAGCGGCAGTGAGGCGGGATTGAGAATCGATCAGGACAGACTGAGCAGGCAAGATGCCCGCCCCACAAGAGTTTAATCTATAACCCTACTCCCTACTCCCTACTCCCCATTCCCTCCCTGCGGCTCAAACTCCAGCGACACCCCATTCATGCAGTAGCGTTGCCCGGTGGGTGCAGGGCCATCATTGAAGACATGACCTAAGTGACCACCACACTTAGCGCAGTGAACTTCTACGCGAGTCATGAAGAAAGAGCGATCGACTGTTGTTTCCACTGCCCCTTCGATCGGCTGGAAGAAGCTGGGCCAGCCCGTGCCGCTATTAAACTTTGTGGCGGATTGGAACAGGGGATTGCCACAAGCTGCACAACGGTACGTCCCATCGGCATAGTTTTTGTCTAACGGACTGGTGCCCGCCCGCTCAGTGCCATGCTTGCGGAGAACATAAAACTGTTCGGGAGACAGGGTTTCCTGCCATTCCTGCTCCGTCTTCGTCACTTCAAACTGTTTGTCTTTTGCGCTTGTCATAGGTTTCAAAAATTCGATCGGCGTTCTCCTTCATTATAAAATTTACAAAACTTTTCATTCGCCTGGGATCGAAAATGATTGAACGGAAAATCAGAATGATGTTTGAATAGCAATCTTAAAGTTGGCTTAAATTCAGCTTTACCTGAGTACTAACCTAAAGGCGGTATCGTAGCTCCTGTGCTTTGAGTCTATTGTGAGGAGCAGGTATCGATGCTGAGAACAGTTGTTCGCAGATTAGGAAACCTTAAACAAAACATCATGTCGCTTCGTCGGCATCCATTAATGTGGCTGGTGATCGCCCTGATGAGTTTGGGCTTGACGGTCATCACAGCGCAAATCAGTTTAGCTCAGGCTGCTGCGATTCAAGCTGAAGTGGTCTTTACACTAACAGATTTGGGTGGGGCTGAAATGCTGGATGTGTCTTCCGATGGTAGTTTGGCAGTCGTTGCCGGAGGTGAGACAGCTACGGTTGTCAATATTTTGAGCGATCGGCTGACCGTAGCGCAAACCTGGACGTTAACTGAAGAGTACTTCCCGGAAGGATCAGCTGCTGCTGAAATTACAGGGGTGTCCGTCAGTCCTGATGATTCCTATGCCCTGGTCGGAGTCAAGGATAACGATGAAGCCAACCTGGCGACCTTTGATGAAGTACCAGGAAAGGTAGTTGCATTGTCTATCCCTGACCTCACGGTGTTGGGGCAAGTGACGGTAGGACGCGGCCCGGATTCAGTGGCCATTGCGCCTAATGGCTTGTTTGCAGCGGTTGCGAACGAAGATGAGGAAAACGAGGAGGATTTGACCAATCCGGCAAATCGTCCGGGAACGGTTTCAATCATTGATTTGAGCAACGGCCCAAGTAGCATGACCCAGGTGGAAATTCCGCTGCCGCCGGACGGTATTCCTTTTTTTCCAAACGATCCCCAGCCCGAAACGATTCGCATTGCTGCGGATAACTCCTTCCTGCTGGCCACCCTACAGGAAAATAATGCTGTTGCCCGCATTGAGGTTCCCAGCCCACTCCCCTCACCATTGGATGCCAGCGCATTCACTGTGACTAATTTCGACATGGGCATTCGCACCGGGTTGGGGCTAACTGAAGATCGGGCGGGCGAAGGAATTTGTCGTTCCAGCAGTTATGACCCGTCTCTGCGGCAGGAATACACCGCGGCACGCGAGCCAGATGGAATTGCCCTGTCCCCTGATCTCAGTTTCTTTGTCACAGCGGATGAAGACAATTTAACTGGAGTCAATGAACAAAGTTATGAAGGCATTCTCATGAGCCTGCATGGAACCCGCAGCGTGAGCGTATTTGATGCCCAGACTGGCGCATTACTTAGCGACAGTGGTGACACGATCGAAGACAGTGTGATCGCGTTGCAGCTCCCCCAGCGGTGTAGTAGCAAGGGACCTGAGCCTGAAGTGGTTTCGATCGGAGAAGTAGGTGGACGGGTGTTGGCATTCGTGGCGATCGAGCGATCGGATGCGGTCACGATTCATGATGTGACTGATCCTCGAAACATTGAGTTACTCGATACTGTAATTCTCAATCCCAACGTAGTTGCCGCTGATATTGCTGCCGAGTTGGAGCCTGAGGGGATTGAGTTTATTCCGCAGACGAATCAGGTGGTCGTCTCTAATCCTGAAGGAGGTTCCATGAGTTTGATCAACCTCACTGTACAGTAATTGTCAGGAATAAACTCACACCAGCCCATCATGCCCTCCCATCTCCAATCCCAAGGGAACACAAACACCCTCAGAATTGAAGGTTTGGGAGGGCAAGGTTTAACCAATTTTTCTGCTTACCCCACCTGCTTCTCATGAAACTGGATTAGATCAGCAGGCTGAATCGCGCCAAACTCCGTAATGATGGCGGTGATCAAATGAGCGGGGGTCACGTCAAAGGCGGGATTGTAGAACTCAACGCCGGGAGGACAAATGCGGGTTTCGCCCACTTGATAAACCTCCACGGAATCGCGTTCCTCGATCGGAATTTGACTGCCTTCGCTCAGGGAAAAATCCACCGTAGACAGGGGAGCGGCAACGAAGAAAGGAACATTGTGAGCCTGAGCCACGATCGCCAGACTGTAAGTGCCAATCTTATTCGCCGCATCTCCGTTTGCTGCAATCCGATCGGCTCCAACCACGACTGCATCAATCAAACCCTGCTTCATGCAGTGGGCAGCCATGTTATCCGTAATCAACGTTACGGGGATGCCATCCTGCACACACTCCCAGGTGGTGAGCTTGGCTCCCTGTAACCGGGGCCGGGTTTCATCGGCGTAGAGTCTTTCCAAACGACCTTCGCGCCAGGCCGATCGTACGACTCCCAGGGCCGTGCCGTATCCTGCTGTGGCCAACGCGCCAGCATTGCAGTGGGTGAGTAGCCGGAGTGGTTCCGGAGTCTGCGGTAAAACGCTCAACCCATGATCCCCGATCGCCTCACAGGTGGCGATATCCTCCGCATTGATGGATTTGGCCGTTTCCAGCAGAGACTCTTTGAGAAATGCGACATTTCCCACCGTTTGCCGTGCCGTTTTCACCATCCGATCGATCGCCCAGAACAGGTTCACGGCTGTCGGTCGAGTTGCTCGCAGCTTAACGGCAACTTTTTCCAGTTCGGTTAAAAATTTTTCTCGATCGTCGGTTTGAATTTCCCGCGCGCCCAGATACATTCCATAGGCCGCCGCTACGCCGATCGCCGGAGCACCCCGGACAATCATGGTTTTGATCGCCAGAGCCATATCATCACTACGACTGATTTCAACCACTCCAAATTCATTAGGGAGTCGAGTCTGGTCAATTAACCGAACGTGGTCTTCGTACCAGTAAACGGGAAAAACCTGGTTGGGGAAATGAGTGCTCATGGGGTCTTATCTCTCAGCAATAGGTAACTGACGATATCGGGTGGAACTCCAAATTGATCTCAATATACTCTTTAGGTGGTATTACAGACCAAGGGAATCCCTATCCGCACAACTCATGAATCAACCTCCTGAAACAATTCCGCTCCATAGCCAGAACCCCCTGGGGCGATTTTCCGATCGAGCTGAAGACTACGCCAACTACCGACCCAGCTATCCCTCAGCGGCGATCGACTGGATTTTAGAGGGAATGGGTTTGCCCTCTGAGCTAACCATTGCTGATGTGGGAGCCGGAACCGGAATCTCTGCCCGCCTGATGGCAGACCGGGGAATTCGCGTTTGGGCGATCGAACCTAACGCCGCCATGCGTAATGCTGCTGTCCCCCATCCTTTAATTGAATTTTGTAACGCCACGGCTGAACAGACCCAACTCCCCAATCAATCCGTTGATCTAGTCCTGTGCGGTCAGTCCTTTCACTGGTTCAACAAACCCATTGCCCTGGAGGAATTTCACCGCATCCTCAAACCTTCAGGACGACTGATCCTCATGTGGAACGATCGCAACCTGGAGGATCCCTTCACCCTGGCATTCTCCCAGATTGTGAGCCAGGCTGCCGATCGCCAAATTTTTGACCAGACCGATCGCAAATCTGGTTCAGTCCTGAAGCACAGTCCCTTCTTCACCCACTTCCGCACCCATACCCTGTTTCACACCCATCCGCTGAATTTAGCTGGACTGACTGGACTCGTCCTCAGTTCGTCGTATATCCCCAAATCCGGCGCAGCCCACAAACAACTGCTCCAGGAGCTAACCGCCCTCCATCATCACTGGAGCCAATCTTCCCCCGATCGCACCGTTCCCCTCTCCTACCGCGTCAATCTCTACCTGGCCGATCGGGCAAATGAGGCGATCGCCTGAGCAATTCCACCCTGGGCTTTAAATCCAGGCGCGGACTTTACACTGGACATAGTCAACGCGATGAGCAACGCTTATGTCTTCCCCAACGATCGACTCTAACCCCACGCTGCTGGAGGAAGCGCAACAGAACGGCGTGTACTTCCCTCCAGGTGACCTTTATAGTGATGAACCGCCCTTGGAAACTGACCTGCATCGGGATCAAATTGATTTGCTGATTCGACTGCTGCGATGGTATTGGCAAGATCGTCAAGACTTTTATGTGTCAGGCAATATCACGATCTACTACAGTCCCCATCAACGCAAGTCAGAGGACTTCCGAGGACCAGACTTCTTTGTGGTGCTGGGTACGAAGCGCAAACCCCGCAAGAGTTGGGTGGTGTGGGAAGAAGAGGGGAAGTATCCCCATGTGATTGTGGAACTGCTCTCAGATTCGACTGCTAAAACCGACCGGGGGTTGAAGAAGCAGATTTATCAAGACATTTTCCGCACACCAGACTATTTCTGGTTTGACCCTGCCACGCTGGAATTTAAGGGCTTTCACTTGCTGGATGGGGAGTATCAGGAGCTACAGCCGAATGCTCAAGGGCAGTTGTGGAGCCGCCAGCTTGGTCTTTACCTGGGTACCTACAACAGACAATTGCGATTCTTTACTGCGGAAGGAGATTTGATTCCAACTCCAGAAGAATCGGCCCAAGCGGCGGAGGGGGTTGCTGAAGCGGAACGGCAACGGGCTGAAACGGAACGACAGCAGGCTGAAACGGAACGACAACGGGCTGAATCTGAACGACAACGGGCTGAATCTGAACGACAACGCAGTGAAAAGCTAGCTGCAAAGCTACGGGAATTGGGTATTGACCCCGATGCTTGAGGTTTTGATTCGTCACCCTCGCTCAAAGCTGATTCACCTGTTCAGTTGATAGTCCCAAAAGCTCTGCCACTTGGGCGATCGTCATTCCAGTCGCCAGCAGATTTCGGGCTGCATCCAACAGTTGGGCCTGCGCTTGCTCTTTTGCCTGTCGTTCCTGCTCTGTATCCGTCAAGTACCAATGACCCTCTGCGTCACACCACCGCAGCCAGCAGCTTGAGATGCCTTCAAAGGTGCCTTCCCATAGCCCCAATCCAATCTGCAAATCTGTCAGCCAGACCTGAGGATTGGTCTGATTCACGGGTTGCTCCTGGTAGCAATCTCCTATCCACTGAAAATAGCGCAGTTGCCGTTTCTGACGGCTATAGGTCAGGTAGTGGGGCACTCGGAGGTGCTGCTCGTACACATTAAACTTCGCTGGAGGAGAGCCTTCCGGATTGGGGATCGTATCCGTTGGAGACAGATCATCTCCTTCAATCCCCTCGATCGCATCTTCCTGGCGATAAAAGCGTCCCAAATCTTCTGACTCCGTTCCTGGGGACAAAAACTCAATCACCACATGGGGATTTTTCCCCTCTTGCCAGGTGACGTAACTCCGGCGAAAGTCACGTCCATCATAGAGACGAGGAATGCCTACAGCCAAAAACCAGTCTGGACGCTTGTACCAGAGGGGATGATGGACATCGTAATACAAGTTAAGGTCGGATCCAGTAAACCACTGGTTGCGGGTATAGTCTGCCAGCGATAAGGTGCGGCTCAACAACTGGGGCTGGAGGTCATGAAATTCGTCAGGCAATCCGGGCTCCCCAATGACTTCACTGGGCAAATCATACATGGTGGGCAGGGTCTCGCGGGGCGGGCGAGGCGGTTCGGTTTGAGGAACGGCATGGCCGGTGGTTGGGGGCATGGTGGCACTCAGGAATCGCTGCTTTCCATTGTATCCGGTGTAACCAGACTGCTCTAGTGTTTGAAGTAGGGAGAGCTAGATTTAGGCCCAGGTTGCCATTCCCTGCGTGCTCTGAATTAAAACTGAATTAAAACGGTATAAAATGCATCGGTGCCCATCCCCAACACTAGACAAAACTCATGCCATTCTTCTGCCCCTCCCCCCTCTCGCTCCCCTTCTCCCTTCCCCTGCTAACCCTTACCGCCTTGAGTCTGCCTTTCCTCACCCTCCCCACCCAAGCCACCCCCAATCCTCAACTCTCCCCTCCCCACTTCCAACCCCCAACCTCCAACTCCCAACCCCCAACCTCCAACTCCCAACTCCCGACTCCTGACTCCCTCCCAACTCCTGACTCCCTCCCAACTCCCGACTCCCGACTTCTGACTTCTGACTCCTTCCCCACTCCCCACTCCCCACTCCCCACTCCCCACTCCTTCCCCACTCCCCACTCCCCACTCCTCACTCCCCACTCCTCACTCCTTACCCAAACCCCTCCCGTTCTCGACCCCACCCTGATCGAATCCAGCCCCACCCTGCAACGTTGGCTAGAATCAATCCCCGACGTTCGATCGGACATCCGCAACGATCCCAGCTTCCGCACCCGCCTCCGGATTGGTTATTCCCAGTTTCCCTCCACCGATCAAGCTGCCGGACTCAACATTGGTGTGGAAGATATTTTCATTGGGCGATCGGGATTGACCGTCAGTGCCGATTATCAAACCGCCTTTGATGCCGATCGGGAAGCCTATGGAGCCGATGTGCGTTACTATGTGTTGCCCCTGGGAAGTTACGTGAATCTGGCCCCCGTGGTGGGCTATCGATCGGTGCAGGGTGAAGAATACGATACCGATGGTGTCAACCTGGGTTTCCGGGTCTTGCTTGTACCGTCCCGCACTGGAGCCGCTGATCTGTCCTTTACTCAAACCTGGGTCGCTCCCGGCAGCAGCGAAGAAGTCGGCATCTCCACCCTATCCTTTGGCTATGCCGTCACAGACCAACTTCGCCTGGCCACCGATTTACAAAAACAAAACGCTCCCCAGGAGAAAGATAGTCGTGTGGCGATCGTCTTAGAGTGGATGTTTTGAGAGTAGATGTTTTGAGAACAGGAATTGCAGACAGGCATTTCTCCCGACTCCCGACTCCCGACTCCCGACTCCCGACTCCCGACTCCCAACTCCCGACTCCTGACTCCCAACTCCCGACTCCCGACTCCTCACTCTTCACTTCCCCTCCAACCCTAACCAATCCCCAATTTCATGCACCAACCACTGCCGTTCTGAGACGACTAGCGAGGGCGCAAATCCGCCAAACTTATACTCCTGTGCTCCCGCCTGGATCGCTACTGTGGTAACGGGCTGTTCGTTCACCTTCATGTTTTCCTGGCTTTGAAACACACTCTGAATCGCGGCTGTGGGCCCCTGCTGCTGTCGATAGCGATAACCAAAGAGTCGCCACTCCATCAAAAACGTATCTCGATCGAACCGAAGATAGGTTTCGCCGAAGGCTGGAAAAACCAGAATTCCCAGGGGAAATAGTCCTGCGATCCAGAAAATCAGGATAAAGGGAAAGGCGAATATACCAAAGGGGATCGTGATGCCGTACCAGATGGTCAACCACATGATGATAAACGCATCCCCACCCCGAATGCCTCGTCCCGGCACCCGAATTTCCAACTCACTCCGCGATCGCCGTACTTCCACCCGACTGCCATGCGGTTTGCGGGTGTCCAGGGTTCCCCCGACTGCCTGGGGGCGTAATAATGCTTCGATCGCCTCTTTGGCAGTGCGAAATCGCTGATCTAAATCGGGTTCGACGAGCTGTTCAATCCACCGCAGAAAAGCAGGGCTGATATTGACATAATCCCGAAATTGCAGTTTCAGGTTGCGCTGGGGTAAATCAGCGGGAGCAATTCCCGTCAACAAATGCGCCAGGGACGCTCCCAGAGCATACAAATCGGAAGCCTCCACAGCCCGTCCGCCAAACTGCTCGATCGGCGTATAACCGTAGGTTCCAACTACCGTAAAAGTGGACCCTTCTTTGATGGCCCGATCCTGCACGGCTCCAAAGTCAATTAGATAAATCTGGTCATCATCTCCCAGGATCAGGTTGCTGGGCTTAATGTCTCGGTGGAGGACAGGCGGATTCAGTTCATGCAGGTAGGCGAGAATTTGCAACACCTTACCGGCGATCGTCTGGGTTTCCGCTTCTGAGAATCTGCGTCCCTCACCCATCAACTCCCGCAGCGATCGTCCAGGAATGTAATCCTGTACCAGACCAAACCACAGCACCCGATCGTCGATGGTGAAATAATCCCGACATTTGGGAATCCGAGGATGATCCAACTGCTTCAGGATTGCTGCTTCCCGCTCAAACAGCTTCAGGCTATCCCACTGCACCTGACCACCCAACTCCAGCACTTTAACCACCACCAATTCCGATGGCTGAATGCCCAAATCCTCTGCCAGCCAGGTTTGCCGTCCTGCATTTTGTCCCAATTGCCGCTTCAGCAGATACCGCCCCTGTAGCTGTTGCCCCGCCTCTAACATTGGGTGACTCCGTCCTATTGCGAAAATACCTTATGTGTCGATGGTACTCTACGGTTCTGGGGAAGGCATCCCTTGGGGAAGTGAGGAGTGAGGAGTGAGGAGTGAGGAGTGGGGAGTGAGGAGTCGGGAGTCGGGAGTCGGGAGGGATGAATGCTAGTTTTTGTAGGGTAGGCATCTTGCCTGCCCAGTCAGCAAAGCAGAACCGATCGCAGAATTTGCTCGATCTGGATTCATCAACGCGATTTTTCTACCGATAGTGCCCGCAATAAATCATCGGCTGTGTAGGGTTTGGGTAAAAAGGTTTTAATCAGCGGACTGATCTCGCTGTTTTTGTGGGTACTCAGTAGACCGCTAACCGCAATAATTTGGACTTCAGGATCAATCTTTTGTAGCATTTGGATCGTCGTCGCCCCATCCATAGCAGGCATCATCATGTCGAGAATGACGGTGTTAATTTCTAGCTGGTGTTGAGTATAAAGGGCGATCGCTTCAATGCCATCTTCTGCTGTGAGGACGCGATAACCGTAAGTTTCCAGCACCGCTTCCGTCACACTGCGAATCGGCTCCTCATCATCCACGACCAGGATCAGTTCTCCCTGCCCAGTGGTGGGGGAGTCTGACTCCGGTAAGCTTGATTGAACAGAGGGTGATTCGATCGCAGATAGATGGACGTTGAATTGCGTTCCTTTGCCGAGCTGACTGATGACGGTAATAAATCCTCCGTGTCCCTTAATGATTCCCAGAACGGTGGAAAGCCCCAAGCCCGTGCCGCGACCAATTTCTTTCGTGGTAAAAAACGGTTCAAAGATGCGATCTAACATTGCTGATGGAATTCCGCAGCCCGTGTCGGAAACAGTGATTTTGACATAGGCACCCACCTGAGCATCCAGATTCAACCGAGCATCCGTTTCGCTGACCCAAACATTCTCTGCTGAAAGTTTTATAGTTCCTCCTTCTGGCATCGCATCGCGGGCATTAATGCAGAGATTCATCAACACCTGATGTAATTGAGTATGGTTTCCAGAAATCGTCCAGACTGCCTGTTGGGGTAGGTTGGTGTAGAGTTCAATATTCTTCGGAAAAGTCTCTCGAATGATATAGGCAAGCTCTTGAATCAGGGAAACAGCAGATAAAGGTGTTCGATCGCTCTCTGTTCCTCTGGCAAATAATAAAACTTGTTTAACGAGTTCAATGCTCCGCCACGTATTTTGTTCCAGGGTGTTGAGCAAACGTTGATTGGATTCATCCTGAAGTTTGGCTTGCAGTAGATGGACAGACATGAGAATTGGATTCAGCGAATTGTTCAGATCATGGGCAATACCGCTGGCCAGGGTGCCAATACTTTCCATCCGCTGGGCTCGCAAAAATTGGGCTTCTAGTTGCTGTTTCTCTGTGATGTCTGTGTTCACGATCAAGGTTGAAGTGATCTGCCCCTGCGAATCACAAACCTGTGTACAGCAGCTAGAAACGACGATCGCCTTTCCCGACTTTGTAGTTTGCTGGAGTTCACCACTCCACTCTCCCTGACTCAGGACGATCGGCTGCTTTTCCAGTAGAGCCGCTGTCGTTTTGTCGTCAAAAAGCTGACTGATGGGCTGCCCAATGGCTTCTGCTGCCGTCCAGCCATAGAGCCGTTCAGCCCCTCTATTCCAGAACAAAATTCTGTGATCCAGCGATTGCACGAAGATGGCATCTCTGGTAATGTTCAGCAGGGCCGCTTGCTCCTGAATCTTTTCCTCTGCGCGTTGCCGCTCCTGAATTTGTTGCGCCAGCACCCGATTCTGCTGCTGCAATTGCTGGGTGAGCCGACGCAGGTTGAGATGGGTTTTGATGCGAGCCAGCACTTCTTCATGCTGAAAGGGTTTAGTAATGTAATCTACTGCTCCCAGCGTCAGTCCCTGCACCTTGTCCACTGTCTCCGTCAGGGCAGTCATAAAGATAATCGGAATATCGCTAGTGGCTGGATTGGACTTTAGCCGACGACAGGTTTCAAATCCATCAATTCCAGGCATCAAAACATCCAGCAAAATTAATTCTGGAGCTGCGTAGTGGAGGCGATCGATCGCACTTTCCCCATCTTCAGCGACTAAAACCTTGAACCCAGCTTCCGCTAGAAAGTCAAACAAGACCTCTAAGTTGCTGGGTATGTCATCTACGATTAAAATTACCCCTTCGGTAGAATTCGTACTCATTCCTGCCTCTGATGGTATCTGATAAATTCTATAACTTGTTTGCTTTTGAAGCTTCTGGCCATCTGCCGTAACTGCGTGGCAAAGGGAATCCACTGGCGATCGACCTGTTCCCAGTGGTGAGTTTGCTCAATAATGGCCCTGAGATCACCCATTAAAGCCAGCTTGAGTATGGTGTCTAGTTCTGGAGGTGGAGGAACCACCAGGGGGAGTGGGTTAAGGGAAGCAAGGGAGGGCATAGGCTCTAAATTCTCTGCACTCTCTAAATCCTCTGCGGTTCGATATTCCTGTTCCTCAATCCATTCTAGTCCCAGGTAAATTTGTAATTTGTCTAGCAGCTCGGCTTCCTGAATCGGTTTCGAGATAAAGTCATCGCAATACGCTTCCCGGCTCATCTGCTGGTCAAACTCAAAGACGCTCGCTGAAATGGCAATCACAATCACATCTTGCAATTCTGGAGTAGCCCTGAGCTGGCGAGTGGTTTCAAACCCATCCATGACGGGCATCACCAGATCCATCAAAATCGCGTGAGGCTTGAACTCCAAAGCCTTGCGTAAACCATCCTGACCGTTTGCCGCTTCCGTGACAATAAAGCCCAAAGGCTCTAAAAGATGCACCACTACCGATCGATTAAAGTCTTTATCGTCAACCACCAGGATCCGGCGTGGCTCCCCTTTGAAGCCCACGATCGACCGTAGCCCAACCTCCACCGATTGACTAGGCTGAGATTCAGAAAGTTCAATATCAAGCCAAAAGATGCTTCCCTGTCCTGGCTGGCTCCTGACCTGAATTTCACCTCCCATGAGATGGACGAGCTGCCGAGAAATCGCTAATCCTAACCCCGTTCCCTCAAGCTGGCTGCTGTATTCCCCCACCCGATGGAAGGGCAGAAAGATCTCCTGTAGCTGCTCCGATGCAATGCCAATTCCGGTATCTTCAATCTGAAACCGCATCTGCTCGCCGATGCCTCGATCGCTTCCAGGGGGTTGGGCGTAATGGCGACCGTAGCCCACTTTAAAGGTGACACGACCCACTTCTGTAAACTTGATGGCATTGTTCAGTAAGTTCAACAACACCTGCCGCAGTCGCTTTTCATCGGCATAGACTGAAATGGGTAAAGGAGAAAGGACTTCGTAATGCAGTGTAATTCCCTTTTGCTCCGCTCGAATTCGACAGATTTGCAGAATATCATTAAGAAAATCAGGGAAATGAAAGTTTTTGGGGTGAAGCTCCATTTTTCGAGCTTCGATTTTCGACAAATCCAAAATATCGTCAATTAGAGCCAGGAGATGTTTCCCACACTGATAAATTACGTTCAACCCATTTTTCTGCTGCTCCGTCAGGCTTCTCGCCTTTTTAAGAATTTGACTATATCCCAAAATGCCGTTGAGCGGAGTCCGCAGTTCATGGCTCATGTTGGCTAAGAATTCACTCTTCGCTCGGTTTGCGACCTGGGCTGCTTCTTGAGCACGTTGGCGTTGATGGATTTCCTGCTCCAGACGTAAATTCTTTTCCTGTAATTCCAGCGTCCGTCGGGCAACTTTGGCTTCCAGGGTGCGGTTGATTTCCTCTAAGTCAGTATACAGACGAGCGTTTTCAATTGAGATTGCGACCTGGGCGGAAAGGAGCTGCAAGACTTCCAGGCGATCGGGGGTAAAGGCTCCCGTCGTCAGATTGTTTTCCAGGTAAAGCATTCCCGTGAGCTTACCCTGGTGCAAAATAGGCGCGCATAAAACGGATTTGGGTTGCTGCTGAATGACATACGGATCGATCGCAAAAATTTCCTCGCGGGTGGCATCACTCAACACGACAGGGGTTTGAGTTCGGCCACATAGTGAATAATGGAGTGGGGCAGGAGTAGGCGATCGTCGGTGGCATCAAAGGGAATGGCTTGCTGGACAGCGATCGATTCTGCATTAATGGTGCCCGATGCTTCAACTAACCATTGCCCCGCCTGTTCCAACAGCAAAAACCCCTTTTCGCCCCCTGCACTTTCCAGCACAATTTGCATCAGCTTCGTCAACAAATTGCCCAATACGATTTCGCCAGACAGTGCCTGCGAGGCTTTCATAACGGTTGCTAAGTCCAGGGTAAAGCCTGATGAGTGAGAGCTTCCATCGGTAGTTGCAGCAGGCGTTTCTCTGCTTCTATCTGACTGTAATCCTTGAGGCAGCAGTTGACCATACTGCGCTTCCAATGCGTTAACCTTCACCGTGGCTCCCCAACGCAGGTAGCCATAGTAGGCCTCTACCAGGTAAAGTTGGGCAATCTTGTCTCGGTTCTGGGAAAAATAAAAGGCAGCAGCCAGTTCATTGGCCAGGGCAGCTTCCTGGATAAAGCGATACTTATTGGCTCCTGCAATAGCGCGATCGTACAACTCGGTTGCTTGCCAATAAGCCCCTAAGATGCGAGCCTTCTCTGCCTCAACTAAATCAAACTTATGCTGAAAATTCATGGGTGCATGATCGGCCCAATCTCGCATTCTGGCTTGATTTTGATTCACGCGCTCCAACCAGTTTTCTTGTTGAGTGTGTGAAGCCTGGGGATAGGAGGCCAGGTGGGCCAGGGAATCATAGAAATAAAATATCGGAACAACCAAAAAAGCCTTAACACCATCCAAATATTGCTCTGCCTGCAGGGCATTTTCTACGGCAATTTGATATTCTCCAAACAAACAGCAGAGGATTAATTTATTGAGATACAGGTAGTGAAGTGCTGTACGATCGTTTGCTTTTTGCAAAATCGGCAGAGCGGCTGTTTCGTGATAAGCTTCACCCAGCAAACAGCATGGATTTTGCGAAGGCTGGAGTAGGTTTAAAACAGCCTGTTGAAAAATTTGATTCCAGCTCAGAGTATTTTCCTGTTTCAGTTGAGCTAAAGACTCACCGATCGCCGCCAGATCTTGTTCTAAATCAGACAATTCTTCTCCAGCGAAATAGGAATGCTGTCCCTTTTGTTGAAGGGCATAGCTACCGTATTCAAACTGACCATTTTCCAAGCCGCTAGCATAACCTGCCTGCAATAGGGGCAACGTTTCCCGAACGTGAACCTTGCCGTGCATCGTACAGGAACCTGCAACAAAACAGATACTGGCCTTCAGTTCTAAAACATCAAATTGTTCAACCAACCTGAGAGCCAACTGACCAAATTTGTAAGCTGATTCAATGTCTGCAAGAATGCCATTTAAGATCACTCCATAACACACATAGCCATAGGCAGAAAATGGAGCGTTACCATAGCGTACCGATAGATTAACCTGTTCGCAAACCACCAGGGGGAACAGGGCTGGAGCCGCCTGATAGGTGGGAGAACCCAAACGGGTGAGCATTCGCAGGGCAGTTAGCTTCTCTGTATCGGTCATTAAGGGCAAATGAATCAAGTCATCGATATTTTGATCGCCCAGGTAAGTCGCAGTTTGAGTCAACGTTTGCTGAATATCCTCAATGCTGGGCGATTCAGGTAGCCTAATATTCAGTAATTCCAGGGCTTGTAAACCAATCTTAACTGCTTCCAATTGTTTCACTTGCGCCATACAAGCCTGGGTCTTCACCTCATAAACTTTTAGCTGATCGATCGTTGTTTTTGCTTGTTCTAAAATGATCGCAGCCCACCGTTCCATTTGCTCAAATTCACCATTCAAATAGGCGGTTTCTACTCCTAATTCATAGAGGGCTAGAGTCAGGTCGTATTGCTTTTGCCAGCAATCCTGATCCAACAGCTCTATGCCCACCTTGAGATACCGAATCGCCGATTCGTAGGCCGCCGCCGATTTTGCTTTCTGACCGGCAATCAAATTGAGTTCAGTCAGTTCTTGTTTTTGAGTAGCTGAAGTGAGTAAGTCGGTTCCGTAATTCAGTTGATTGACCAGGGCAAAGATATGCTCTTTTTGGTCTTCAACCGGGGTATTGTGCAGAAGCAACTGTCCGATTCTAAAGTGCGTCTCTTTTCGCTGTGAATCTGGAATCAAAGAGTAGGCTGCTTGCTGAACCCGATCGTGTAAAAATCGATAGCTGACCGTAATCCAATCCACTTGCAGAATTGGGGACTCAAGATCCAAAACAAGCGGCGTTTTATAAGCGTCCGAGAGGGGCACAATTAAACCAGCTTGTAGGGCTTCCCATAGTTCCTGAGCTGTTTCCGGCTGCGACTTTTGATTGACGATCGCCAACACCTCCAGGGTGAATTTATCCCCGATACAGGATGCTAATTTCAGAACCGTCTGCGTGGTTGCAGAGAGTTTCTGCATCTGCTGAATCATCAACTCAACCACATTATCCGTCATGTCTGTGGTTTGAAGGCGATCGATATCCCACTGCCAGTGGCCTGTAGTAAAGTTAAACTCCAGCAAGCGTTTCTGATACAGCGATTTGAGAAACTGAGTCAGGAAAAACGGATTGCCCTGGGTTTTACGAAATACCAGTTCAGCCAGGGGTTGAGTTTGCCTGCGATCGCTATGGAGCGTGTCGCTAATCAGGTGATTCACATGATCTAAAGTCAACGGCTGAAGCACGATCGTTTTGATCAGGGCACCTGTTTGCTGAAGGTCTGTCACGCTTGCCATCAGGGGATGAGCCGAACTCACTTCGTTATCCCGATACGCACCGATCAGCAATAAATACTGACGATTGGATTCACGCATGAGTAACTGAATCAGCTTCAGGGAGGCCAGTTGGCCCACTGCAGGTCGTCTAGAAAGAGCACCAGTGGATGTTCAGGCTGAGTGAAGACGGCAATAAACTGCTGAAAGATGCGATTGAAGCGATTTTGGGATTCCGCCGATCCAAGCTGAGGGACAGGCGGCTGGGGCCCAATCAGTTGCTCAACTTCGGGAATCACTTCTATAATTACTTGCCCACTCACCCCCAACGCCGCCAGAAGTTGCGATCGCCAGTGCTGCAACACCTCTGTACGTTCAGTCAAAAGTTGGCGAATCAATTCCTGAAAAGCCTGAATCAGTGCTGCATAGGGAATGTTGCGCTTCAATTGATCAAATTTACCCGAAATAAAATAGCCTTGCTGTGGCAAAGCGGCATGGTTCGCATTGCGGGCAATGGACTGATGAATTTCGTTCACCAACGAGGACTTGCCAATGCCAGAGTAACCGCTCACCAGGATCATCTCGGCTGCCCCCTGACTGACGCGATCGAAGGCTGCCATCAGGGTGGCCACTTCCGGCTGTCGGCCGTACAGCTTTTGGGGAATGGAAAACTGGCTAAACAAATCGAGTTGTCCGACCTGGAACTGGGAAAAGTCTCCAGAGGATTCGACTAGCCGCAGCACTGCTTCCAGGTCTGCCTTTAACCCCAGCGCACTTTGGTAACGTTCTTCTGCCGTTTTAGCAAGCAGCTTCATCACAATGGCATCCACAGCGGGCGGCAGGGCGGGATTGAAGTGGCTGGGTGGAGGTGGAATTCTGGCAATATGACAGTGGATTAACTCCAGGGGATCGGTTGCGGTGAAGGGTAATTGTCCTGTCAAGAGTTCATAGCAGGTGACACCCAAACTATAAAAGTCGCTGCGGTAATCGATCGATCGGTTCATTCTACCCGTTTGCTCTGGAGACATATACTCCAGCGTGCCTTCCAACAGGCGAGGAGGGTTGACTGTCTGACTTTCACTAGACAGGCAGGAACATAGACTGAGATCAATCAAAAGCAGCGACTGATGACGATTGATCAGAATCGTGTCGGGTTTGATATCCTTGTGAATGATGGGGTGGCGATGCAGTTCGGCTAAGGTTGCAGAGAGTTGAATCGCAATGGGCAAAAATTGATGCAGCGTCAGGGGTTGAGTCTGAATCAGCCGCTTGAGGGGGATACCCGCAAAGTCAGATAAAACCAGGATCAGCGCATTCTGACTGTCCAGGCTGAGGGGTTGGGCAATACCCTGAATCGTTAAACCTTGTAAGACCTGATATTCATGCTTGAGACGAGTTAAGTCTTCGATCGAGGGATAGTCCGCCTTCAGGGACTTAATGATCACAGGTTGGCGATCCGCATTCCGCAGGGCCCGGTGAACCACCGCGCCAGTGCTCTCATATAGCAATTCAACTAAGGTGTATCCAGCGATCGGGCGCATTGCTTGCTTCTCTTGCCGAAGACATCAGTATATCAAATCGAATTTTGGGCGACCTGTTTCAGCTTTCTCTCCAGCAGCATGATCAGCCAGGTGTATGGCAGCTCCAGGAGGGCAGGGTTGAGCAATTTGTTTCAATTCCATTCCCACAGACTATAGTGGTGAAGGCGGTAGACGCATCCCGATCGCAGCAGTCAGTCGTCAGGACTGATGCAGTAACCGCCCATCTAACCTCTGACTCTTCTCCTCTCATGCGCGATTTCATTAAATATACGCTGGCTACTTTTGTCGGACTGGTTGCCTTTGCTACCTTCAGTGCCGCTGGGCTGTTCACGCTGCTGGTGATTTTGATTGCCTCTGCATCCCAGGAAACGTCCACCAGAGTGGAAGATGACTCAATCCTGACCTTTGATTTGTCTCAACCGATTACGGATTCAGCGGCTCCCATGCGTCCAGAGGATTTGTTAGGCGCGAGTTTGGCGGATAGTAGTTTGCGGCGGCCCCTGTCTTTACGATCGGTGCTGAATGGGATTGAACAAGCTGCGACAGACGATCGAATTATTGGGTTGTATTTGCAGGGTAGCCTGAGCCAGGCAGGCATTGACTCTGGGTTTGGCACCTTGCGCGAGGTGCGGGAAGCTCTGGAAACCTTCCGTGAAAGTGGTAAACCGATCTACGCCTATCTAGGAGAGGGTTGGCAGGAGCAAGATTACTACCTGACCTCGGTGGCGGATACGATCGTGCAGCATCCTAGCGGTTTACTGGAACTGAATGGCTTTAGCTCAGAAGGAATCTTTTTTGCAGATGCCCTCGATCGGTTTGGCGTGGGGATGCAAGTGTTGCGGGTGGGAGAGTATAAGTCTGCCGTTGAACCCTTTATCCAAAACGATCGCAGTCCAGAAGACCAGGAGCAAACCCAGCAACTGTTGACGGATTTGTGGAATGAATTTCTGAATGTGGCCTCAGAAAATCGAGAAATTACGCCCCAGCAGCTACAAACCATAGCCGATCAGCAAGCCATTTTGCTTTCCGATCAGGCGGAAGCAGCCGGTTTGGTCGATCGCATTGCCTACGAAGACGAAATCACTACGGAACTGCGGGAATTGACGGGGGATGTAGACGACTCAGATTCCTTCCGCCAAATTAGCCTATCCCGCTATGCCGATGCCAACCAGAGCCAGCAACGGTCTTCCAGCAACCGAATTGCGGTGGTTTATGCCCAGGGAGATATCGTTTCTGGTTCTGGAACCGGTCAGTCGATCGGCGGGACTTCACTGACAGAAACCCTGCGAACCGTGCGTCAGGATGATGAAATTCAGGCGGTGGTGTTGCGGATCAACAGTCCAGGAGGCAGTGCGACGGCCTCTGAACAGATTGCGCGGGAAGTGCAGCTGATCGCCCAGGAAAAACCGTTGATTGTTTCCATGGGCAACTATGCTGCATCGGGAGGTTATCAAATTGCTGCCTACGGGAATCAAATTTTTGCATCTCCCGGAACGGTGACCGGATCCATTGGCGTATACGGTTTGCTTCCCAATTTTCAAGACATTGCGAATGAAAACGGAATTACCTGGGATAGTGTTAACACCGCAGAATACGCTGATATCGGCACCATCTCCCGTCCCAAAACTCCTGAGGAATTGGCGATCGTCCAGCGAGTAGTAGACCAGATTTACGATCGATTTCTGACTATGGTTTCAGATTCCCGCGATCTACCCAGGGCAGAGGTGAGTGAAATTGCTCAGGGTCGGGTCTGGTCGGGGATCACGGCGCAACAGCTTGGACTGGTAGACGAACTGGGGGGGCTGGAGGATGCAATTCAGGCAGCAGCAGTGGCAGCGGATTTAGGCGATGATTGGCAGGTGGATGAGTACCCGAAATCAACGGGACTCTGGTTTGAGTCACTCTTCAGC
The DNA here is from genome assembly GCF_048077055.1 of Egbenema bharatensis FJBBOT/2019. Classification (NCBI taxonomy): domain Bacteria; kingdom Bacillati; phylum Cyanobacteriota; class Cyanophyceae; order Oculatellales; family Oculatellaceae; genus Egbenema; species Egbenema bharatensis. The sequence continues at coordinate 4,388,681 of NZ_CP182236.1, forward strand.
AGCCGGTTTGCCACAACCCACGATCCGATCGATCCGCTCAGTCAAGAATTGTTTAACCTGCAAGCCGATCTGGAGGCATTGCAATTGTTGAATGATCCCCTGGGGGTCTATGCCCGATTGCCCTTCGGCTCACGTATTCGCTAGATTCAGACTGTAAAATCCTCCTTTGTCAATAAGCATTGGTGTAAGATGAAGAGTGGCAGGAGCCGATAGAAACGTTTTGTACTTCCTTCGCCCTCATGAACATCGTCGAGTTTTTTGAACAAAGTTCCGGTAAGTGGTTTTCTCAGCGCACCAGCCATCATCTGGCATTTAAGCAGACGGAAGGCGGCAAGTCTGACCTCACCATTGAAATGCTGCCCAAGGATGATCCAGCAGTGATTCAACTTTGCCAGCAGTACGAAATCGATCCATCCCTGGCCCTCTGCGGTGCACGGGTTAGTTGGGACGGCACGATGGAGTGGGATGAGGAGAAGCATAACGGCTCTACCGTGCTGGTTCCTGTTGCCGATCCCAATAACCCAAATGAAGGCAAACTGCTGCGGGAAACGGGATATGCCGAAAAAGCTCCGGTGGCAGGGCGGTACGTTATGGGTGGGGATGATGCCCTGACATTGATTACCGAATACGAAACCATGTACTCCGAGGAGCGGCTCTGGTTTGCCAGCCCGAATCTCCGCCTGCGAACCAGCATTCTCAAGCGGTTTGGTGGGTTCAGTATGGCTTCTTTCTGCTCCGAAATTCGCATGGGCGGTGGGCAACCTGCCAAGGCTGCTAGTGAAGCCAGTGCTCAACCCCAGGCGTAGGATTGTGAATTAAATCACCTGTCCATCATGCTGCTTTGTTGACTGGGCAGGCAAGATGCCTACCTCACAAGAGTTTCTGCTTGGATGACTGGGCGGGCAAGATGCCTACCCCACAAGAGTTTCAGATGATTCAATTTGCATTCCTTAGAGTTGTGAATTAAATCGCAGCAGAATAGGCTTCATCTACCTTCAGGGTCGTTCCTGTAATCACCCTGGCATCGTCTGAAAGCAAAAATGCTACCGCTTTGGCCAATTCAGCATAGCGGACAGGGCGACCCAGCATCAGTTCCGGAACTTCCCAACCCTCCAACTCATCCATGCTATCTGCGACAAAGAATGGCGCGATCGATACCATCCGAATCCGATCGCCTCGATATCGTTTGGCATAGAGCTTGGTGAATCCTTCCATCGCAGCGCGGAGGGTGCCGCTGAAGGGCGTGCCCAAGCTGGGCTCCTGGGAATCGCAGGCAGAAATATTGACGATCGCCCCACCCCCTTGTTTTTGCATCGGTTCGGTCACCCATCGCGCCAACCGCACCACGCTGAGAAACAGCATCTCAAACTGTTCCAGCCACTGATCATCAGAAATCGACAGCAAGTCTGGCCGAGGCGGATCGGCAAAACTATTCACCACTGCATCAATCCGCCCCCAGCGATCGAGGGTCATAGTCACTAATTGCTGCAAATCATCGGGGTTCGTCATGGAACCTTGCATGGCAATTCCGTTCAGCTCCGTCGCCAGATCAAGAATGCTGGACGATCGAGCGATTAAAGCCACCCGATAACCCTGGGCCGCTAATTCCCTGGCACAACCTCGACCGATTCCCTGGCTGGCAGCAGTGACGATCGCCACCTTTTCCTGGCTTGTCATGATCTTGCCCTACTTTATAAAATAAAATCTTTAGAAAGTATCATAGGGGGAAGGATTGACTTTGTAAAGGTTTTTCTTTACTTTATAAGCATGGCCACTCCATCCAAAAAAACGCCCCGGACTCGTCAGTCCATCCTCAATCTCCTCAAGCAGGAAGGTGCGATGGCTTCCCAGGATCTCGCCGATCGCCTGGGAGTGTCTGCCATGGCCGTTCGTCAGCATTTGTATGGACTGCAAGAGAAACAGCTCGTCACCTACGAAGAAGAAGCGCGATCGATGGGTCGTCCGGCTAAACTGTGGCGACTGACTCCTGCTGCCGATCGATTTTTCCCCCACGGCTACGCAGAACTCACCCTGGGATTGATTCAGTCAGCGATCGAAGCCTTTGGTGAAGCGGGTTTGGAGAAACTCCTGGATGTCAGAACCCGGCAGCAGATTGCCGATTATCAATCTCAGGTGCCGATGCAGGACTCCCTGGAGGACAAACTTAACCAACTGGCAAGCCTCCGTACTGAAGAGGGCTATATGGCAGAGGTACAGTCAATGGCGGATGGTTCCTATTTGCTGATTGAAAATCACTGTCCAATCTGCGCGGCGGCAACAACCTGCACAGGGTTATGCGATCGAGAGCAAGAGGTTTTTCAGGCGGTATTGGGTCAAGTGGCGATCGAGCGTACAGAGCATATGATTGCGGGGGCCCGACGCTGTGCCTATCGCGTTTCACCCCTGGATTGAATTACTTGAGGGGTATACGGGAAAATCGCGCATCCGGTTGGGGCGCACAGCAGTGCGCCCTTACAGCAGATCCCTAACCCCAATCTCCCACTCAACCCAGCCAATCTCCCATTCAATTAGCCTTGCCTATTGGACAGACTGCCAAATTCCCTTACAATTCTGGCAATTACCCTTTCACCCTATCAACCTTACAGGGCAACGCCGATGATTCCTGGAGAGCTACTGGTCGATGCTGGCGAGATCGAACTGAACGCGGGACGAGATACCGTAACGCTGATGGTTGCCAATACGGGCGATCGACCGATTCAGGTGGGTTCCCATTTCCATTTTTATGAGGTCAATCAAGCTCTGTCGTTCGATCGGGAACAAGCGAGGGGGACGCGACTGGATATTCCGGCGGGAACGGCGGTTCGGTTTGAACCTGGGGATGAACGGGAAGTGACTCTGGTGCCGTTTGTGGGCAAGCGGGAAGTGTATGGGTTGAATGGGTTGGTGAATGGCGCGTTGGATAAGAAGGAGAAAAAGAAGAAGAAGAAATAGGAAGGCGATCGGGCTTTGGGGTGTTGTCCAGGTAGGGTAATAAAATCGAGAGAGTACAATACCGATCATTCCTGCAAGTCTGCCATGTCATTGCTCTCCAATACACCCGATCGCCATTTAGGTAAATTTCCTAATATTCCGGATTTTAGTGAAGCCTTTATGAACTAATCTATAGAAACTTTCTGGAACAAGCTGCTTTCAATGGCTGCTTTCAATTAGAGTTGCATCGGCTAACTTGTGATGATTCCATGTGCATCAGGATGACTCGATGATTCAGGACATGAAGCTATCCGTTCCACCCTTCCCCGTTTCCCTGGGGATCAATCAGCTCAAACGCATCTTCCAGCGGTAAGTATCAGGCTCGATTAGATTTTAGAGTCATGTTTCCAAACTGTTTTTTGTGATCTCATGCCGTTCCAGGTTGCGATCGCACTCCCTTCGCTGTGTCCCTGTTCAGATCTAATGTACTACTTGCCAGATGTTTCACAGTTTATCTGTGAATCGCAAGTTGTAATCAATGGAGATAGTCGAAGGAGCATTTCAGAAGCAACATGCAAGAGATCTTGTTTGACCCTTTGCTCTTACCCGTCATTCTGCTGACATCCCTGGTTTACCTGGTCTTTTTGTTTAACCTGCTGACCAAAAACAAATCAGCCTCTACGACTGCCGAGAAAATTATTTCATCCTCAGTAATTTTTATTTTACCGGGAGTCACAGTCTTTCCATTTGACAAAATTCATCCCAGTGCCTTAGCCGGACATGATAAAACAGCGATATCCGCTATGGCACAACTCGGTCTGTATTTCGTCCTGGCGTTCATGGTCAGCAGCAGGATTCCCTCATTCATCAAATCATTCCCTAACACGTTAAAATTCGTCCTTTTACGCAACCCATTCCTGCTATTTCTGATTCTCCTCACCCCCCTTTCTGCCGCCTGGTCTCATACCCCTTTTTTGTCTCTGAAGGCGAGTCTAGTATTACTGGGGCTGTCCCTGGTGGCAACCTACATGGGTAGCCAATATAGCTGGGATGAACTCTGGAGCCGCCTCCGATTGAGCAGTGGGATGTGGATGGTGCTGAGTACCGTGTTTGCCATTGCGGTTCCTTCCATTGGTCGGCATGGGAAGGGTTGGGGAGGGGTCGTCGGGCACCCAACCAATCTGGGGCCTATAGCCGCGATGAGTGCGGTGCTGTGGGGGGTGCAACTGGCCAGCCAAAAGAAGCCTTCCTGGCAGACGTTTGGCATCACGGGCCTGTCACTATTAGTGGTTGTGATGACGGATTCTGCGGGTGCGCTGGTCATTTTTGCGTTACTGGCAAGTACAGCGATCGCCTTTCGAGTCTTAAAGAAAACCAGTTTACGCTGGAAATTGGTCATGGGGTTTCTGCTGATTGTCTTACCCATCGTTGCATCAGCAGTGGTCGCGTTAAATCTGGAATTTCTACTCGGTTTGTTGGGTAAGGATCTAACTTTTACAGGACGGGCAGAGTTTTGGCCGCAATTAATTAATGAACTGCAAAAGCGGTATCTCCTGGGGTATGGCTATCACAGCTTTTGGCAACCCTGGCTGGGTGCAGCAAATCCGGCGGCTCATATTGTCAACGCGAATGAGTATCGTCCTCCCCATGCCCATAATGGTTTTTTGGATCTGGCTTTGAGTCTGGGAATTGTAGGACTTTCATTCTTTGTAATTTCGCTGGTGGCGAATACAATTCTTGCCGTCAAGCACTTTGCCACCTATCGCAACATCGAATCTGTGTTGCCGATGATCATGCTTGCTTTTTTGATCTTCAAGAATATGACTGAGACGGGGACGTGGGGATTGCGGCTGGATGCATTTCTCTACATCTTACTTTCGGTTCGACTGTGTACTGATATCCGGCGGCGGGTATATGGATAAAAAGTGGGACTGTGATGGCGTTTTCTGTAGACTGTTGCTGATTTTAACCACTGCTGATTTTAACTGTTGTTGAGTTTGAATGAGTATCCCAATCGTCTTAATCCATCGTTCAGATAGCGATTACCTGCTATACAGCTTAATGCAGGCAAAGATCAGGAATCCTGATTCCAGGATATACCTGTTAGGCGACTTCAGTAATAACCATTATCAGTTCTCGGAGCATTACCAGATTGATGATTACTTTAAAGGAGCAAATGATTTTGCCAAGTCATACCAACACTTCAGCACAAACCCATTTCAGTTTGAGCTGTTTTGCTTTCAAAGATGGTTTGTGTTAAGGGATTTTATGAGAAATAATGCCATTTCTCAATGCTTTCATATGGATTCAGATGTCATGCTTTTTGCAGAAATAACGTCAGAATATAGAAATTTCTCACAGTTTGACTTTACCCTATCACGATCGCAAAGCAGTGATTCTCTTAGCCCCCATTGCAGTTTTATTAATTCCCTAGAAGCATTGGACTCATTTTGTGATTTTCTGATGCGTTTATATCGAGAACCGCAGTTGACTCAGTTGATGGAACAGCAATTTTTAAAGCGATGTCGCTCAGGTTTGCCGGGAGGTGCTTGTGATATGACTGCCTTTCGAGAATATGTTGCCTCTAGTTCAGTCCGTGTCGGATACACCTCAGATATTATCAATGATTCTGTATATGATCATCGCATTCGATCGTCTGATGGCTTTGTGATGAATCCGCTTGGGCTGAAGCAGATTCAGTGGATTGATAATCAACCCTTTGGTAAGACTTCTGAGGGTGATTTAATCAAGTTTAATGCCCTACATTTTCAAGGAAACTCGAAAAAGTTCATGAAGCAATTTCTAAGGCTGGAAAACCATCATTTTAATTACTCCATTTTCCGGAGGCAATTTAGTATCAGTAAAAATTATTTTGTTTCTACGTCAAAAAAGGTTTTAAAGCGATTAAGAATGTCGCCCGCCCAACACTGATTCATAAAGTCATAAAGTCAAGGTGTCGCAGATGTTTGATCTCACTATAAGTTCATTACAAGTTCACCAAAACAATGAGTCTCAGATATTACGCCTGAACGCAGCAGTTTCTCGTCTTGCTCAAATTTCCTGACCTTCTCTGCCCCTCATTTATGATTAAGCAACTTCATCAACTTGGCACGAAACTGAGCTTTAGTCAAAGGCGGGTGTTGGGTAACATCGCGTGGCTCTTTACCGATCGTTTTTTGCAGATGGGGTTAGCTCTGTTTGTTGGGTTGTGGGTTGCTCGGTATTTAGGGCCCGATCGGTTTGGCAGTTTAAACTATGCGATGTCCTTCGTCAGTTTGTTTGGCATTATTGCCAGTCTTGGGCTGGATAGTATTGTCGTTCGAGATGTTGTCCGCTATCCCGATGCAAAACATGAAATTCTGGGTACTGCTTTTCTGCTAAAGCTCATTGGTGGATTGGTCAGTATTCCTGCTGTGATCTGGGTCAATAGCCTGCTGCGTCCCGATGAGCCAATGATGCAGTGGTTAGTCGCAATCGTTGCCGTAGGTGGCATCTTTAATGCGTTTAACATCATTTCATTCTGGTTTCAAGCCCAGGTTAATTCAAAATACAGCGTGATTGTTCGCAATACGGCCTACATCATGACCTGTGGGATTCGGATTGCTTTAATCAGTTTTGAGGCTCCTTTAATCGCCTTTGCTGTTGCGCTCTTGATTGAGATGATTCTGGGTGGGCTGGGATTGCTGATCTCCTATCAATGGAAAGAGCGAGATTTTCATCGCTGGTCTCAGAGTATGCAGCGGGCCCGATCGCTGCTGCGAGATAGCTTTCCCATGATTATCACCGGAGCAGTAACGGTAATTTATATGCGAACCGACAGCGTCATGTTGGGACAGATGGCAAACGATCGCCTGGTTGGTTTATATGCAGCCGTGATGAAACTGGCGGAGATGTGGTATTTCGTACCGGGTGCAATCACAGGCACGGTGTTTCCCCTGGTCATTAAGCTGAAGGAACAAAACGAAACCCTCTACTATGAACGGGCCCAGCAGTTGTTTACGCTCATGGCCGGATTATCCTACTTAGTGGCCATTCCAATCAGCCTTTTTAGTAGTCAACTGATGTTTATTTTCTATGGTGAAGACTATGTGGAGGGTGGAAATGTCCTGGCGATCTACGTTTGGGCAGGATTATTTGTCTCCCTGGGGGTGGCGCGAGGGCCCTGGATGGTGGCAGGAGACCTACTCAACTTTCGGGCAACGGCGGCGGCGGCTGGAGCTGTGATCAATGTTGCCCTGAACTGGGTTCTCATTCCCCGAATTGGCATTATGGGTGCGACGATCGCCACTCTTATTTCCCAGTGCATCTCTTGCTATCTAGCTAATGCATTTCACCCGAAAGCGAGGGAACTGTTCATCCGCCAAACGAAAGGAATTTTTCTCTTCGGTCTTCCCCAACTCATGCACCGCTTTTGGCGCAAAGGCAAGCTCATTTAACTGCGATACTCTCTTTTTCATCCTATGCCGAGCCTTCTTTCATTTCGTCCTGGTGTCATTGGCAATAACACTGCCTTTGAAGCAATGGCTGCCATCTATAAGTACCTGCAAGATCATTATGGGTATAATTTCACCTTAGTCTTTTCAGAAACGGATACTTACCATGATCCAGCCTTCAAAACCATCCCAATTCCCAAACAGGATTGGCGATCGCTCTTTTCGTCTCCTTACCTCCCTCCCCGTGACCAATTGCCAAACACCTTAAAGACTGAATTCGCCAAAGCTGATGGAATTTTGACCGTTGATCCGACGATTTTTGGTCAAGCCCGAATGGCGATCGCCGCTGCCCATAGGTTGCAAAAGCCAGTCTGGTTTGACACTTCCCGCACCATTCAAAATGACTATTCCACGATGGTCTGGAGCTACAAACGGCGGCTCTGGTTACAATCTGCGCTTCAGCAAACCACGGGAATTATTGCAACGGTTCCTAAATGCCTTGAGCGGTTTCAGGAGTTGGGTTTATTGAGTTCGTCGATCGCAGATAAGTTCACAATCATGGGTCATCCGGTAGATACCGATGTGTTTCAACCCAGGTCTAAGCTATCCGAAATGGATGGAATTTTGCGTATTCTGGTTGTATCCAGACTGATTCCTGAAAAGGGATTATTTTACATTCTGGAAGCTTTAACGCCTCTGTTATCCCAGCGATCGGATGTGCAACTGCATCTAATCGGTGATGGGGTGCTCCGCCATCTATTAGAACGAGAAGTCACAGAACGGCAGCTAACCGATCGAGTGATTTTTTTAGATACTTTACCCCACGAAAAATTATCCTCTACGATTGCTCAGTACGATCTATTCGTGAATCATGCGATCGGTATCGCCACCTGGGAAGAGTTTTTTGGAGTAGCAAATTTAGAGGCCATGGCCTGTGAATTGCCCTGTGTTGTAACCAGTAATGGAGGAATTTCCTATGCCATTCGAGAGGATGTGGCATCGTTTGTGCCGGAGCGTAATATTCTGCAATTGCGAAATGCAGTCACTCAACTCCTGGATTCAGAGTCCCTGAGAAAAACAATGGGACAAAAAGCCCGACAATACGTTGAAGCTCATTATTCCATCCGCGTGATTGCAGAACGCTATCACCAGATGTTAAACAGTCCCTCAAGCAAACCTTCAATGAACGCCATAACGCAATGAAGACTTTATTGTTAAGCCAGAGTGATGGGGGTGGAGCCGGAAGAGCGGCCCGTCGCCTTCACCTGGGGCTGCAAAAGATCGCTGTAGAGAGCCAAATGCTGGTACAGGTGAAAACCTCTGGAGTACCAGGGATTGTTCCCAGGGGTCATCAGTGGCAAAAGCTAGCCAACAGCCTGAACTTACTCGATCGCGTGGATAAGGTGCCTCTAAGCTTTTATCGACAGCGAGAGCGCACCGAGTTTTCGCCGCAGTGGTTGCCAAATGCCTTAGCGACCCAAATACACTCCCTCAACCCAGCAGTGATTAACCTGCACTGGACGGGGCATGGCTTCTTGCCGATTGAAACATTATCTCGGTTGAAATTGCCTTTAGTCTGGACGCTCCATGATATGTGGGCATTTACGGGAGGATGCCACTATGCCGGAACCTGCGATCGCTATACGAAACAGTGTGGAGCCTGCCCTCAACTCCATAGCAATCGGGAAGCTGATCTGTCCCGATGGATCTGGCGACGCAAGGAACGCGCCTGGCGATCGATTGACCTGACGATTGTGACACCAAGTCGTTGGCTGGCTGAATGCGCTCGCAGTAGCACGTTGTTGCAAGAACACCGCATCGAAGTCATCCCCAATGGATTAGATCTACAAATCTATAAGCCAGTCGATCGCGCATTTGCCCGTCATGTGTTGAATCTGCCCCAGGATCGCAAGCTCATCCTATTTGGAGCGATGTTTGGCACCAGCGATCGACGTAAGGGATTTCATCTGTTACAGCCTGCCCTGGATCAAATCCGGCAAACTGCATGGGGCAATCAGGTGGACTTAGTTGTATTCGGTGGAATCTCATCTCAGAATTCCGCTGAACTGGGATTTAAGGTTCATGCCTTAGGTCGTTTGAATGATGAGTTTTCTTTGGCTCTGGCTTACGCAGCCGCTGATGTATTTGTTGCTCCCTCGATCGAAGATAATTTGCCGAATACTATCCTGGAAGCATCCGCCTGTGGTACACCCTGCGTGGGATTTCAAATTGGCGGAATTGCCGATTTAATTGATCATTTGCAGACAGGTTATCTTTGTCGTCCCTTTGAAGTGGCTGATCTGGTACAGGGTATGGCCTGGATTTTGGAAGATCACGATCGTCGCTGTCAATTAGGAAACGCTGCACGACTGAAGATGGAAAATCAGTTTTCTGATGTGCTACAAGCGGAACGATACACCAATCTCTTTCTAGAGCGAATAGAGGATTCTCATCTGAGCAAAAAGATTTCATGAAAACCGATCTTAATTATACGGATTTTGATGAAATCTCTCTGTAAAAGGAATCGTTTGGTTGGGGAAATTAAAGGATTTAGCTCATTCAGCATTGCAGCGATTTCAAATCTGAGAAATGAACGAAGGACACTGCTTTCAGGAGCATAGTCATGGTAAAAAATTTACGCATTACTGACTCTAGTGATATTCAAATAGCAGTGTTGTTGACTTGTTTCAATCGTAAGCAAAACACGATCGACTGCTTAACGGCACTGCATAATCAAATTCTGCCAGAAGGGGTGAAATTTTCGGTTTATCTGGTCGATGATGGCAGCACGGATGGCACTGCATCCGCCGTTCAGGAAGCGTTCCCGTCGGTGAATATCATCTCAGGGGATGGTTGTTTGTTCTGGAATGGGGGAATGCGGCGGGCCTTTACGGCGGCAGCACAACACGCCTACGATTATCACCTCTGGCTGAATGATGATACGCTGCTGGCACCTACGGCCCTATCAACCCTGCTGGCCACCTCTCAAGTGCTGTGGGAGCAAGAGGATGCCTCAACAACACCATCTTTGCGACACGCCATCATCGTTGGCGCGATTCAGGATCCCGATACGGGCAAACACACCTATGGCGGACATCTTCGGACCCATCGCCTGCATCCCTTCAAATATCGCATGGTAATTCCCAACGGCAAACCCCAACGCTGCCAGATGATGAATGGGAACTGTGTGTTAATTCCCCAGTCGGTGTTTCGTCAGGTGGGCAACCTGGATCCGGCTTTTTCCCATAGCTATGGTGATTTTGACTATGCCCTGAGGGCTGAACGGCAGGGATGCTCCGTCTGGACGACTCCTGGCTATGTGGGCACCTGTAAGCGCAATCCTCCCCAAAGCACCGTCTGGACGAATCCCAATCTGACGCTAAAAGAGCGGTTCAAACGAGTCAATCAACCGAAAGGACTGCCCTTCCGCGAGCAGTTGGTCTTTACCCGCCGCCATGCCGGTTGGCTCTGGCCGTTCTTCTGGCTGTTGCCCTATGCACGCCTGTGCCTGTCTGCCCTTCAGCTTTCCTCCCAGAAGCGTACCGTTCAAGGAACTTAAAACTCTCCTATGATGCACCAACCTACAGAGTCTGCTCAAACTTCTGCCAGCAACCTGGTGGGCGATCGACCCACTGAAACGGCTACCTCTGTCGCTCCGTCCGGTGACAACAAACCAGCGAATGCCAAAAAGTCTCTAAAAGACATTCGTTTAGCCTGGTTAAATCCTGACATGAAGCTGAGTTTTTATATTCAGCCGGTTCTGCGGGAGTTATTCAAAATATTTCCCGAAAGTGTAGTCTATACAGGCAGATGGTCAGGATACGTTCCGGGCTGTGAGGATACCTTCAAACTGGAACTGGTGGGTAAGGATCGGAGCATTCGCCTGCGGAAGACGGAGGGCTATAGCCGCATCCTGCAACTGCCGTCTCTGGGAATTGTTCCTCGGTTATGGCAGCAAAAGCCTCATGTTGTTTTTGTGGTGGGCTTTTCGCTCTGGGCACTGCTGGTATTACTGCTAAAGCCGTTGTGTCGGTGGCGGGTGGTCATTGTATATAGCGGCAGTTCTCCCAATATTGACATGAGCGATTCCAAACCACGGCTCTGGTCACGTCAGTTTATGGCGAAACTAACCGATGCGTTTGTGACCAATTCCCAGGGAGGAAAGAATTATCTGGTTAAAGACTTGCACGTTTCTGAGGATCAGGTATTTGCGCGACCGTACCAGATTCCTGACAAACGGGCACTCCTCGATCCGTCTGAAGTCACCTCGGTGGATCTGTCCGATCAGCAACAGCCCGTTTTCCTCTATATCGGCCAAACGACCCATCGTAAGGGATTGACCTATCTGCTGCAAGCCTGTGCGCGGTTGGAAGCCCAAAACTGTCGAGACTATAGCTTAGTGATTGTGGGGGATGGGCCGCAGCGAACAGAGTTTGAGAACTGGAGCCGTGAACATGGGCTGGAAAACCGGGTGAAGTGGATGGGATGGGGTAGCTATGGTCAGCTAGGGGCTTACTATCAGCAGTCGAGCGTGTTTGTATTCCCCACCCTGGAGGACATCTGGGGCATGGTGGTTCTGGAAGCAATGCTGTTTGGCAAGCCGATTTTATGTTCCAAAGATGCGGGGGTGGCGGAAATGATTGCCGAGGGTGAAAACGGCCATGTGTTTGATCCGCAGGAGCCAGAGAAATTAGCGGCGTTAATGCAGCGTTTGATTGAGAACCCGGAACTGATTCAGCAGATGGGAGCCACTTCTCTGAACATTATTGAACAACAGGATACGCCGGAAATCTCTGCCCAAAACTTTGCTAAGGTCATTACTTCCGTTCTGAATTCCCGCCCATAGGAGCTAAAACTGACATGATACTCTCTTCAGAGCCGATCAGCGCAAGCAGATCTTCTCAACGTCCGCGAGTGGCTGCCTTTGGCGAGTGGGACACTACCAATCTAGGCGATCGCGCCATTTATGAGGGAGTGAAGCACTTTTTCCAGGAAATCGATTGGGAAGTAGTCGGTTATGGGTTAGGAACCCTTTCCCCGGTTGAGCAGAGAGCAGACTCGCCGATGCGGATTCCGTTCGATCGAGGGGCGATCGATACCCGTTCCAGCCTGACGGATTCGATGACTCACCTCAAAAAGCGAGTTAAGCGTCCCATCCGCGCTATCCGCCAGCAGCTTAAGATTCGAGCTTTGATGCCAGAATTGAGAACCGTTGATGCAATTTCGGTGGGGGGAGGCGCGCTGCTTGCCGATCAGGATTTGCATTTTCCCCAATCCCTGGAGGCAATCACCTGGGCTGCAAAGCGGCTGCAAATTCCCCTATTTTGTTTGGGATGCGGTTCGGTGCAAGACTGGTCTGCGGAAGGGAGGGCCATGATTCAGCAGTTTGCAGAAACCTGTCAGTTTATTGCAGTGCGAGATGCGGTCACATCGGAGCGGCTAACGGCACTGCTGGGAAGACCGATTCCGATCTTTGGTGATTTTGCGTTAACCCTCAAAGAGCCGATACCAGACGAAGCTAATGACGAGAACCGGAAAGCCGTTGCACTGAATGTCATGGAATTGTTCGGTGAGGATCAACTGAGTCAGAAGCAATATGAATCGGCTCTGGTGAATGCAATCAAACACTGGTTATCTCAAGCTCAGAACAGTGAAAATACCCGGTTCATCATTTTTACAACTGGTAATCCAGAGGATATAAAACCTGCAAGACGAGTCTTCCAAGAACTTTCCACTCACCCCAATGTCGAACTTCATCTCCCAATCTGTATGAACGATATTCATAATATTTTGACGCAGGTTAGAGTGGTCATTTCTGCCAGGCTACACGCCGCAATTCTAGCCATTTCTGAGACTGTACCCGTGATCAGTTTTGCGCCAGGAGAGGTCTATCGCAAAAACCATAATTTCTTCAAGTCCATTGGCATAGCAGAGTACGCCATTTCTACCTTCGCTGAAGATGCCAGGGATCAATTAATGCATTTACTGAATCAACCTCAGCCACAATTGCTATCGGCCCAAAGATCGAAGCTGGATTTATCTAGCATTTTGAAAACCCGATCGGACACCTGTTTGCAGTTTAGAAATCTGGCTGCTTTAAGGCACTAAAGAATATAAATTGACTAATCTAAAATTCCTGTGGGGTGGGCATCTTGCCCGCCCAGTCAACACAGCAGAATGATTGACAGGTTATTTAATTTACAATCCCAAGTTCAGTTATTGTAGCATTCAAGCCAGCTCAATTTCATTCTGTCCCAAAGTTATGGAGATCGAGCTTTGCAATCCAGTTCAGCGTTAACCGTACGAAGCCTGATATGTCATCGTGATGTCGAGATGGCATTACTTTGTTTGGGATCTTTGCTTCAGTATTCCACTGAACCTTTAAACTTGATTCTGCATGATGATGGCACTTTGATGGCAGACGATCGGGAACGCTTAAAGCTAAACCTGCATGGCGTTTCCTTTGTTTCTCGATCGGAGGCAGATGAATTGACTCAACAGCAGCTCAAGGGCTATCCAAACTGTTTTCAGTATCGGCATGGTTCAGCTCATCAGACGCAACATATTTTGAGTTTGAAACTATTTGATGTGGCTTTACTGAGTCATGATACGATTGCCTACTGCGATAGTGACATTCTTTTCTTGAAGCCATTTTGTCAGTTGTTTAATTTTCCTGATTCTTCCACCTCGGCATTGTTCATGAAGGATTTTCGAGAATCCTATTCAATTCATTTTCTGAAATTACTCAAATCAAATGAGATTCAGTTGCCCAGCAAAGTGAATGCCGGGTTGATTTTTTTCAAAAAGCGTAATTTTGACCTGGATTTTGTGGAATGGCTCTTAAAGCAGGAAGAGTTCAAGTATATTTTTGCGTTCACTGAACAAACCTGTTGGGCTGCCCTTGGGTATCGGGCCCACTGTCGGTTCTGGGATCCTCAGCAGATCCAAATGATCCACCAAAAGGCTCCGGTGACTCAGCAGACGATCGCAGGACATTTTACAACTCCCTATCGATACTTATTAAGACAATATTTTGCTAGAGATCCTGCCCATAATCCAGTTGAGCCAGCATCCGTTTCCCCAGAATCTCCAACTGTAATAAACACCATACCCGCCGTGGACTGTCACCCCATAAGTTTGGCAAAAGAGCATTCCAGAATTCATTTAGGTGGGGTCAAACAAAAGATTGTGGGAAAACGCAAATCGTTCTGAACAGTCCGATTCAGGGGAAGCTTCAAAGTTGAGTCAAACGTTGTCAATACTGTGATGTATGAATATCTATCTCTACTTAAAACATTTCCCGCCCCTGGGCGACGACCTGAATGAGGGAACCCGCAAAGCAGTGCATGGGCTGGCGATCGGATTGGCCCATCAGGGTGCCTCCGTGACGGTGCTTTGTGAGGGAGTGCAAGACAGCTTGACCCAGACGGACTATGGTTACTCGATTCAGTGCTTTGCAAATCCCCGTAGCGGTTCCTATCGCTCTGTCGCTGAAAGTGCCTCTTTCAACATTGCCCCTGGCTTAGAGCCATTTATCCGCGATCGCCAGCAGGATAGCCTGTTTATTCTCAATGGCATCTTTCATCGCAGTCTCTATTCCTTCGGCAAACTCCTCAGGAAATACGCTGTTCCCTACATCGTCGCTCCCCACGATCCCTATCATCCTGCCATTTTTAAGAAGAATGCCCATCTAAAACTGCCCTACTGGCACTTGATTGAAAAACCGCTACTGAATCGGGCGATCGCCATTCAAGTTTTAGATAAACGGCATGGTCAGTGGCTGCAACGGCTCCAGGTAAACCCTCCCGTAATTGAAGTACCAAATGGTTTTTCACCCACCGATGTCATGGCAGAGGCAGCGTTAGATTGGCGAACCGAAGGACGTTGCAAACTGATTTTTTTGGGGCGATTAGATGCCTACAACAAAGGATTGGATTTGCTGCTGGAGGCGTTTGCCCAGGTGGTGAAAACGAATGATGTGGAATTGGTGCTTCAAGGGCCAGACTGGGGCGATCGCTCAGTTCTAAAAGTCCAGGCGACTCAACTGGGGATTGCCGATCGAGTCACGTTCCTCCAACCGGATTACGATCGTTCTCCCTCTGACATCATTGCGAACCATGATATTTTCTGTGTTCCTTCCCGGTTTGAAGGCTTCAGTCTGTCTGGTTTAGAAGCGATGCTGGCGGGACGAGTCATTTTAATTTCAGAAATTGCAGGATTGGCTCCCCACATTACAGCCAGTTGTTGCGGTGTGGTGGTGCAACCGGATGTGCAGGCGATCGCCAGGGGTTTAGAAACCCTGCTCAACCAGCGTTCGGCATGGCAAGAGATGGGGCTGAATGGTCGTGCCTATGCCCTAAAGCATTTGGACTGGAATCAAATTGGCGCGCAGGCATTACAGGATTATGCGCGTTTGATGCCCTAGCGAAATAGTTTCCTCAACGTAATCACAGGATGATTCACCACCATGAAAATTTTGATGTCCGCCTATGCTTGTGAACCAAATCGTGGCTCAGAAGAAGGTGTAGGCTGGAATATTGTGGTTCAAGCTGCTAAACAGCACGAAGTTTGGGTACTGACGCGCACTTTCTATCGTTCGGCGATCGAAGCAGAATTAGAAAAACAGCATCTCTCAAATCTTCACTTTATCTACTTTGATCCATTCAACTGGTCATCCGATTGGCGTGATACGCAAGGCCCCGTCCAATTCCATTACTATCTCTGGCAAATTCAGGCGTACTTTGTCGGGCGATCGCTCCACCAACAGGTCGATTTTGATCTGATACAGCATGTCACCTACGGCAAATATTGGTCGCCCAGCTTTCTTTCCCTGCTACCGGCTCCCTTCATTTGGGGGCCGATCGGCGGTGGAGATGCTGCCCCAAAACCGTTCTGGAAGGACTTTAGTTTCCGGGGAAAGCTGTATGAAACGGTTCGCAGTCTGGCTCAAGGACTGGGGGCACTGGATCCATTTACGCAGATGACGGCCCGCCGCAGTCAGTTTACCCTGGCCGCAACCCACGGCACGGCCGAACGGGCCCACAAATTGGGGAGTCATACGGTCAAGGTGATCTCCCAGGTCGGCTTGTCTGATCAAGAAATTCAGCTTTTACAAAATCTAGACATTGCGGAACAGCCCGTCGTTCGTTTTGTCAGTATTGGTCGCTTGCTGCATTGGAAAGGGTTTCATCTGGGATTACGAGCCTTTGCCCAGGCCAATATCCCCAATGCTGAATACTGGTTTTTTGGGGATGGAGCTGAAAAGTCTCGCCTGGAAGCTCTTGCCGCTTCTCTCGGTATTGAATCGAAAGTCCGGTTCTGGGGCAGAATGGCGCGAGAAAGTATGTTCACGCAACTGGAACAATGTCATGTTTTAGTTCATCCCAGCCTGCATGAAGCGGGGGGCTTTGTTTGTGCTGAAATGATGGCAGCAGGTCGTCCGGTGATCTGTCTGGATTTAGGTGGCCCTGCCATTCAGGTGACGGAAGCAACCGGCATGAAAATTCCTGCCCATGACCCAGACCAAACCGTTCAAGATATGGCTGAAGCTATGCAACGTCTGGCGATCGATTCAGATTTACGGCTGCGGTTGGGTAAGGCGGCTCAACAACGGGTTAAGGACACCTTCAGGTGGGATGCAGTGGGACAGACCTTTGCCCATATCTATGAGCAGGTTATGTGACGGAACCGGATGGCAAGTCTCTTGAAGTCCCCTACAACCTGGCCTACAAAAAAGATTTGTCAGTCCACCCGCGTTTAACTGTGGCAGGGAGCATCCCACTTTTGTAATGGGAATTAACCCACCCCAGCCCCTCCCAAGAGGGGATTTTTATGGACATTCTCCTGGTTTAGGAATGCGGATTAAATAAAATCGAAAATTTAATCTCCAGAAGGGGCGCACAGCTGTGCGCCCGTACAGAAAAAATCGGAGTTATTTAATTTGCGTCCCTTAGAGGGGGACTTCCAGAGTTTCCCCTCCTGGGAGGGGTTAGGGGTGGGTTCCCATGTCTGTTGCCACCAGTCCAATTAAGCCTTCACCTTTTGGGATACCACCCCTAAAACTGGAATCTTAGCAACCTTCGTCTGTTCCATCGCCTGTTCCAACGAGGAGCTTTTCAGCTTACCCATTTCCGCCACCAGCACCAAGCCATCTGCATGGGCAGACGTGATGTAAGCATCCGCAAACCCAACCAGAGGCGGAGCATCATAAATGACCAGTTCAAAGTTGTCCTGAAATTGCTCCATCAACCGCTGCATTTTTTTCGATGAAAGCAACCGCGTCGGATCAGGTGGCACAACTCCGGCGGGTAGGATGAACAAGTTTGTCTCAAAGTTTGCTTGCCGTACCGCTTCTCGGAGTAACAGATCTCCCGACATCACATCAGTCAAGCCGCCTGTGTTTCGCAGATCCAGGTACTCATGCAGGCTGGGATTCCGCAAATCGGTATCGACTAACAGCACTCGCTGAGACATGGCAGCAGCAGCTTTGGCTAAATGAATCGCCGTTGTGGATTTGCCTTCTCCGGGTTGAGTCGAGGTGATCACGATTGACTGAATTGGGTCATCGGAATTGAGCAGGCGAATGTTGGTATAGAGCGATCGGAATGCCTCGGCAAAGGGATCGCGTTCATAGCCAGAGCGTTGGGTCGGTACTATGGCTGAACCAGCGGGACTGAGTTGATCCGCCTGGGATGTTTCAGAAAATTGAGTTGCAGCCGATCGATTGGCCGGGATAGATCCCAGTACGGGCAGGCGAGTAATGCGCTTCAGGTCGTTGGGATTATGCACCACATCAGTTAACGCTTCGATCGCCAGGGCCAGACCAATACCCAGCATTACCCCCAAAATGCCACCGATCGCCAGATTTCGCGGCAGGCTGGATACGATGGGTTCGGGGTCAGTGGTGGGGGTGAGTAAAAGCCAGGGAATTTCCCGTTGGGCCGCATCAATTTGTAAGACCTCCCGTTTGGCGAGGAATTGGTTCAAGGTTTCCGTTGCAATGGTCAACTCCCGATCGATATCGGTATAGATGCGCGTAATCACTGCCAGATCATCCACATCCGATCGCAAGGTTCCCAGGGTGGACTGTAAGGCTTGATCGCGCACCTCCAGTTCCCGCAATTGCCCACTGGCTTCCCCCTGCACAATTTGCCCCTCCCGCGACAGCAAGCCCAAGATGCTCTGTCGGCGTTCCAGCAATACCTCCATTTCGGGGGTTGTATCCAGGTACAGCGTTGAAGCCTGGGCGATTTCAGCATCCAGATCCAGTAACTCTCCCACGAGCCTCTGATATCGAGCATTTTGACTTAACCTGCCGGATGCAGCTACTTCGGGTGAAGTGCCAGACAGTTCCCCTTGCAAATTAGAAACCGATTCTCTCGTTTGCTCCAATTCAACCTGGGATTGTAAAAACTGCTCTCGGAAGCTTCTCACCTGCAAGGAAAGCTCTTCTCCCCTGGCATCTGGCGTGATCAAATTGTATCGCTGCCGCAGTTGTTGCAGTTGATCTTGCAGGAGAGCCACATTCTCACGTAAATCCGGCAGTTTTCCCTCAACAAATTGAATGCCTCGCTGAATCTCGTTCAGTCGGTATTCCAGACTGTATTCCAGGTACTCATCGGCTGCCAGATCTAAAATGGCTCTGACCTCATCCGGATCCATTCCTTTGTAGGTGACTCGAATGATGTCAGATTCTTCCTCAATAATTTCCGCATTTAAGTTTGACAGAATGATGCCACGACAGCGATCGACCTGTTCTACCGCAGTGAGACTGGCCAGATCAAGGGTTTCATCATCTGACGAAATGATTTGCTCACACATGCCTGGATATTGCTGCTGAAGCTTTTCCACCACAGGAGTCATCAGGCTGTTGCTGGTCAGAACTCGCAGTAAATCTGGATTGCTGATGCCAGTATCAGTCTGTTCTCGTCGAATGGCATCGGGTAGGGAAGAGGTAACTTCCTGTTCAGCAGAGGTGCGCTGAATTAAGATTTCTACCTTCGATTCAAAAACAGGATCTTCAAACGAAGTTTGTACCCCTGCGCCAATGGTGACAGCCGATGCGACTGCGATAATCAGTAACGCTCTGCGCCGCAAAGTGGAAAAGATTTTACCCAGATCAATTTCATCTTCATTCAAATCACCAGGAGCTAATGGGGCGGCGGTTTGGCTGTGTAAACGTTCCTCGGTTGTCATCCTGAAAATCACCTGTATTAGTCAAAGCGTTTAAGAAATTGAAAAGGTAGTTCAACCAAAGAGAACACACTGCCGAAGGAATTCAAGAGATCGCCTGATGAATCTGTTGGACTGGCTGTACTTGCCGGAGCGAAGCCAAAACGATTTGTAAATCGCTGCTACAGGCGGAAATGGTTACTCGATTAAAGCAAAGGTCGGCATGGATGACGGACTACCTCCAAATTACTCTCCTTGACAAAAAACTGGCTGTCAAGGGGACAGCTCTGAGTTACTTTGCAAAGCTTTGAAGGGGGCATCCGATGAAAACATTAAAGTTCAGTCAAAACTTTACGAAAATTTCATTTTGTTCTTACATAGGGGTCACTCAGTTCTTTCCCGCCCCTCCGGGATTTTCCGGATAGTTGCCACTTAGGGGATGCGACGGATATGGTAGATATACCGATCGCAATTCACTCATTTCTCGGCATTGACTTGCTTCAGGGGCTTCATCACCGTATGTTTACGCTTCCCCGTCACGCTTCCCATCGATCTGAATCATCTACCCATCCTGCATCCGAGCTTTTACTCCCTTCGCTAAAGCCGCGATCGCCCCTGAATGGGTTCCGTCTGACCCGATCGCTACAGGGCCGATCGGGAAAATCTACGGTTGCAATTCCAACCGTGGGGCTGGAAACGAGCAGCGAGTTTTATGGCACTCCCTACGTAGGAGAATGGAACGGTCGTAAATCTCACATCTTTGGGCGATCGTGGCGATCGATCCAGGGAAAGGTTGCCAAAAGTATCCTGCGAGTGGGGCAGCGCATTCGAGGACAGTTGAGCCAAACCGACGGACAGGATCTCAACCTGAATTCCTACGTGGACGACTATGTGTTGCGCAGAGTTCGCCCAGGACAGCGCATTGAGATTAACCTGCGGGCAAAGTTCGATGGCTATTTGCAGCTTTTGAACGGGCGAACGGGGCGAGAACTCCTGTACGGCGATGACACCTCAAAAAACCTGAATGCTCGGATGGTCTTCACAGCTCAAAAAGGGGTTCAGTACAGGATTCGCGTCAGCAGTGCCCGTCCCAACAAAACGGGGCAATATACCCTGCGCAGCAGGGTACACCAACCCACAACCCCAGGATTCGACTTTTTCTATGGCTATGGTCTGGTGGATGCGGCAGCAGCAGTGGCTCAGGCGATCGGGCAGCCCCGGTTTTCCAGCCTGGATCCTCTGGGGGGAGAGAATTGGAGTTTAGATCTGGTCAATGCGCCCGCAGCCTGGGCCCAGGGGTTTACCGGACAGGGAGTGACGATCGCCGTGATCGACTCTGGCATTGACTATAACCATCCCGACCTGTTTGGCAACCTCTGGAGCAATTCCAGGGAAATTCCCGACAACGGCATCGATGATGATGGCAACGGCTATGTAGACGATCGGCTGGGCTGGAATTTTGTCAGTAACACGAACAACCCAGCGGACGATGACCGGGATGGCCATGGTACTCATGTGGCAGGAATTATTGCCGGACAAAAGGGGTCGGGCAAACTGGGAGTCGCCTATGATGCCAAAATCATGCCGCTCAAGGTGCTGAATCGGCGCGGGGAAGCCGATGGAGATGCGGTGATTGCTGAAGCGATTCGCTATGCCGTGAATCAGGGAGCCAGGGTGGTCAACCTGAGCTTGGGGGGTGATCCGGGGTCGGGGGTGGCTCCTGAACTGGAATCAGCCCTGCGCTTTGCCCGTGACTCTGGGGTGGTGGTGGTGATGGCATCGGGGAATGAACGACAGCAGTTGGGCGCGTTGAGGTCGGGTGATCCCGCCTTCTTTGGGGCAGTGCGAGATCTGGGCATTTCCGTCGGTGCGATCGGAGCCGATCGTCGGATGTATCTTGACTCTAACCCGGCTGGAAAAATTCCCCACAGCTTTGTAGTGGCTCCTGGGGTACAGGTTCAATCCACAGTTCCAGGCGGATTCTACGATCGCTATGATGGCACTTCGATGGCGACTCCCCATGTCGCTGGAGTGGTGGCTTTAATGCTAAGTGCGAATCCAACCCTGACTCCTGCCCAGGTGGAAGCAATTTTAGTAGCAACGGCCGATCGTCAGGGATTAACCTTAGCCCCGTAGAGCGTCACCTGAACTTAGGAGCATCCCATTCCAGAACGATTCGTCATGCAAATGCAATGGGATACCCCCTGAACTTCAACCCTTCAACCCTTCAACCCTTCAGTTTGACCCTTTAAAAAAGTCTAATCAGTTACAAAAGTCTGACCAGTTGTGAAAGTCCAGACCCAAGAAATCCGGCGTTAGTAGGATGCAAACGGTGATCCTAAACTTTGTATACTTAAAGTCAAGTGGGAGCATATCACTTTTGTCGCCCTCACCCTAAATCCCTCTCCCCAAGGGCGAGGGACTTCGATCCGGCTCCCCTTCTCCCACAGGGAGGAGGGGTTGGGGGATGAGGGTCGGACTTGCAAACGTGACATACTCCCAAGTCAAGCCTTGTTCCCTGGAGCAAGCGATCGATGCCATCCGTACTTTGTTATTCAAAATGTCAGCCATAGACCCGGATCAGCTAGAGCAAAAAACGCTTGAAGATGAGCGCATGCATGACGTTTTCTTGATGTTGCAGCATCTATCAAGAAACGAAGAAGTGACTATTAAAATCATTATTGATTGCCTTTATGAAGTTGGCTCAATTAATTTAATTAATCAAAAGTTGCCCTATCCACCTGCCAATGGCATTGTCAAACAAATTGCCAGACTTTCTAAACCTGTGTTTCGGATTGTGGCCTTTCACTGGTTCAGGAAAAATGGCCCTCCCTTGATTACCCGGTGGTTGCGCAATAAAATCTCGTTCAAAAAGCCCGTTGCCCGCCAAGTGAGTAGAACTGCAAAACAGGTAGAGGCAACCCTGGACGGCAAAGACATTGAACTCTATTCTCAGTCCAAGATCGATTTACTCAGTGGAGAAGTTCAACGACTCCGATCGCAAGTTCGGCTCATTAGCGGCATCTCCATTGGGGCGATCGCGGCTCTGGGGGGAGTCATTTTGTGGATGAACTATAGTCAGGCTGAGCGATCGGCCCAGCAGCCTGCTAATCTGCTGCAAACCATTATCCTTGAGCAGGATTAGGGGATTAACTGAAGCGAGCTTTATCCTGCTCCCTGCGATCCAACGCAGATCCATCCTCAAGTCTATCCTCAACTCGAGAACTTAAATCCGGTAATTCGCACGCCTCCCCCGTTTTGACCAACAGCTTGCCGCATACCTTACAAAAGCGAGCATCTGCATCGTGGGAGCTGAGTCCACAATTGACACAGAGAATTTCCTGCACCATGTGGTTAGAAGTTTTAAGCAGTTGTTTGACCAACTCACCAATCTGCCAGGGAATCAGAGTTACTCCGGTCATAATCATGGATACGGTCAGTAGCCGTCCCAGTTCTGAAACAGGGGTCATATCACCGTAACCCACCGTCGTCATTGTCACGACTGCGAAGTAAATTGCATCTAAAAAGGTGGCAAAAATCTCTGAATTAACGGGATGCTCGACCTGATAAATTAATCCTGAAAAGACAAAGATAATCGTCACCAACGTGAACAGAATCCGGACAAAAATCGCACTGTCTTCGCGGGTGACATAACCAAAAATTGTTTTTCCTTCTACATAGCGAATAAGCCGCAAAATCCGAAACCAGCGGAAGACTCGAAGGAACTGAATATCGACTGATGTTAGGAAGAAGGGAAGGATGACCGCCAGATCAATCAATGAATAGAGATTGAAAAAGTGGCGGATCCGATTCTCAGCACTCCAGAACCGCAGGGCATATTCGATCGCAAAAATGAGTAGAATCCCCTGATTCAGCCGATTGAGCTGAAACCGCATTACAGATGGGATCTCATAGGTTTCTGCAACGAAAATGGCGACGGATACTAGTACCAACCCAGCGATCGACCAGTTAACAATCTTGCCCGTTAGGGTTTCAGTATCCTCTAGATAAAATCTAAGCCGCTGCCGTATTATCGCTTGATTCATTGCCCTGATGGGAGTTCTAGACCCGATCGCCGACTTGCGTGTACGCTAGTTCACCAAATACAGCATTCGGATTCACATAATACTTAAACTCCATCAAATTGCCAAAGGGATCGGCCAGGAAAAAGGTACGGTGCTCCAGCGGAGATCCTTCAAACCGATGTTTGGGTTTAACATAAAAATCTAAGTGGTGGCGCAGCGATCGTTCCAGTAGGGCTTCCCAATCTGCTTCAGCCGTAAAAATCAGACCAAAATGGCGGGGATAAATTCCCTTCTGCGGAGCGAGGGGGTCATGGCTGAGATGAGCGACGAGCTGATGTCCGTACAGATTAAGGATGACTGAATTGTCATTCTCCCGACCTACCGCACATCCTAAACGAACACCGTAAAACTCTTTAGCCTGAGCAATATCAGTCACCGGAAAGGCAAGATGAAATAAAACTTGGCTCATATGGTTTGCAAGGGAATTCAACAAAAATCAAATAAGAGTAAATCAGTCATAACAGCGATCGATTCAGCTATACTATACCGATTCTCTAGTATGTCAGAAAGCTCCCCAAGATGGATAAATTAGATCCATCTATGAGGGGAGCCATTTGAACGCTTGGTTTGGAACGCCTGACTGTGTGGGTGAGCGATCGCTCCGCCGGTCTAACTAGTTTGACAACATCTGCTGAACTTGCTGTAAAAGGGTCGGATCTTGGCGGACGGCAGCCAGGATTTCGCTGAACCGTTGAGGTTCCAGTCCCTCAGACTCGATCGCCTGTACCTGTTCTGCCTGAACGCCCTGTAGGATGGACTCAATTTGAGTCACCGCCTGGTCAAATGATTGCTGCTCTTCGGGGGTTGCTTCCGTCGTTACCTCAGCCTCTGGAGACTGTTGAGCCTGATAGAGTTCGCCAAACCGCTCACGACTAAAGCCATTCTGCTCTAGAACCTGATTGATTTCCTGTTGAGCCGTTTGTTCGATCGTCTGGATCTGTTCAACCGCATTAGCGAATCGCTGTAGTTCGTCCTGGTCAACCTGTAGGTCAACTTGCTGCTCTTGGGGGGTAGCAGGAGCGGGATTGACCTGCTCTTGGGACATATCTTGCTCTTGAGTTTGAAGCTCAGACGCTCCTTGAGCCGATACGCTACCTGCAAACAGCAGCATCAACGCCGAACTGCCAACCAAAAATTGCTTTAGCATATGACCTCCTTATGACTGCCCGCTTCCGGAAATGGGAAGAGGCGAATTGTTAGAGTTTACTTCAAATGGGCCAGGCTGATCTGTGAATTGGAGATTCACGGATCATTTAATCGATTTTTCAAACAAAGCTCCTCACAGGATAGGTTAGGATCCTTTTCCTCAGACTGCACACAAGCATCTACCCAGACTAGTACAAGACAGGCTTCTAACAGTTCCTCCTAAAGAGGGTTACTGGGAGCATCCACTGGGGTAGCCCAATGAGAAAGCTTTGCCTGTGGTGATCCTCAAAAATTGCCAAAAAAAAGGGATGCTGCGTCACATCCCAACAATTTTAATAGATTGAATAGAACAAGCAGATCAAAATAGATCCAGATCAACACAGATCAAATCAATCAGATTGCCCTAACCCACCAATGGGCGGAAGATGTCGCGTTTGCAAGTCTAACCCTCATCCCCCAACCCCTTCTCCCACGGGGAGAAGGGGAGGCGGAGCGAAGTCCCTCTCCCTTGGGGAGAGGGATTTAGGGTGAGGGCGGCAAAAGTGACGTGTTCCCCTAACGGGCTTCGGTTCCTTGATTCGGATCGCCTTCCTTCTGTGGGTTATCTGTTCCCGGTGCCTCTGGAGCTGCCCCTTCTCTAACATCCGTCTGGGCACCCTGCCCAGTCCTACGAATTGCTGGATCAATGGGGGTTTGCTTACCACCTGAAGCGGTAGGCGTTGATTTTTTCTTGCCAGCCGCACCTTGCACTTCTTCTAGTTCGTGCATCCCAAAGTTGTTGGTATTTACGCCAGCATAGTTCACTTTATTAAACCGTACGATCACAGGGTAACGAATACCGCTTTGATCCACCGATGCGACTGTGCCCGTGTCTTGATACCAGTAAGATTCTTTGCGAAGAACCCGAACCGTAGAGCCACGTTGAACCATAATAACTTCCTTCGTAAATATCGATAATCTTGCAGCATTCTAAAGACGATCGCCCTGCTCAATCAATGCTGTGCTACGAAACTTAGCTTGTCTAACTGAACAAAGGTAGTGAACTTTGCTGCAATGTCTATAGTAAAAGAAGTACTCTGCAACGGGGACGGATGTAATCTGCCCTGGGAGGGATCATCCTCGGAAGATGCAATCCCTAATAAAATTCCTGCATCTGGAGAGCCTTGAACAGACTGACCCAATGCAGGAACAAACGAAAGTTTAATTCCTATTAACAACTAACCCTGTGCAACCCTCCATGCACTAAGCAATCATTCATGCACTAAAAAAACGGAAGGATAAATTACCAACTACCAGCAAGGAGAGTAGGAGTAGTACTTGGGAGAGTAGTAGTAGTAGGTGGGGTAGTAGTAGTAGGTGGGGTAGTAGTAGCAGGAGGTGTAGCAGTGAGAGTAGGAATAGGAATAGTACTTGTAACCGTAAGCTTCAGCCGATTCAGCTGTTCCTAACACTCCAACGACTGCGGCAGTAGCACCCAACAGACCCAATGCGGCTTTGTTTGATACACCGCTGAAATCAAAATTCTTGACCTCAGAATTTTCGTAGTCTTCGGTCAGGTGGAGGTATGCAAGAGTTTCCATAGAAATCTTTTCCTTAATGTTTGAGGGAGCTTTTACGACTGAAAGTGCAATGCATCAAGCGTAATCACTTCACTACATCAGCACTCAAAGTTTCACACACTAATCAAAGGACAAATAAGCTGAGTCAAACCGAATTAAACGGCTGGCTAGCTTTGCCCAGGTGTGAAAAACTCGAATCACATTAGAGAGAAATACCTTTGGAAGGTCTTCCCTTTGTACGGTTAAAGCTAACATAACTCCAGCTTCAAGTATATAGTTTTTTTGTACTAAAATCAGCGAAAATAATTTGCTTCTAGATCCTTTTAGAGAAGGAAAAATACTAGATATAGGGTTTTTAACTGATCAGCTTCAATGGCAAACTCTAGGGGTATGGATTTAAACAGTTTGACTCGATCACTTAAAAAATAATTATTTTTTACACCCCTTTTCTGTTCTCAAGGCAGATCTCAATAATTCCTCAGCCTGTCTCTAGAGACGATCGCTGCCCCATCTTTTCTTGTACTTCTCCATACTGAATCCGAGATGAAACGATCGGGGTAACGATCGGAGTAAGGCTGGGTTTTTGCACAATCTCTAATGTTTGAAATCGATCGAACCGCAAAAATATCAGCTGAGGCTGGAGTTCTTGCGAGATTAAATTCTATTGCTTTGTTTAATGTCATTGTCCTGCCAGCAAACAACTGCCGTTGAGGAAGAACGCTCTCTGCTTTCTGCAAGTCTGCACAGTCCTCCTGATAGACTTTACACTGTTTAATATTCAAGCGATTTCATTTCACTGCCCGGACTGTTCATTGTCCTGAGTCTATTGTCCTACCGTCCTATTCTCCTCGCATGGTTGAACAACTGAAGCCCCGCTATTCTGTGAACTGGATCAGCAAGATTGCTGAAATTCCTCAAGCTGAATGGGATGCCCTCGCTTTACCACTCAAGACTCCCTTTTTGGAGTGGGAATGGCTGAACAACATGGAAACCTCTGGCAGCGCGACGGCTAAGGCAGGCTGGTTGCCGCACCACTTGACCGTTTGGCGCGATCGATCCCTGGTGGCGGCGGCTCCGCTTTACCTGAAGGGCCATAGCTACGGCGAATTTGTCTTCGATCACCAATGGGCCGAGCTATCGGAACGGCTGGGCGTGCGGTATTATCCCAAGTTGCTGGGTATGTCTCCCTTTACACCGGCAGAGGGTTATCGGTTTCTGATTGCCCCCGGTGAAGATGAGGATGACCTGACGGAATTAATGGTGGGGGCGATCGATCATTTTTGTATTAAGAACCGCATCTCTGGCTGTAACTTTTTGTACGCGGATCCAGACTGGCAGGAAGTGATGCTGCGGCATGGATTTGTCCGGTGGCTGCATCACAGTTTTGTTTGGGCAAATCGAGGTTTCCAGAGCTTCGATGATTATCTGGCGATGTTCAATGCCAATCAACGCCGCAATATTAAGCGTGAACGAAAAGCGGTCGGTCAGGCAGGGTTACGTGTGCAACCAATTACAGGAGAGGCAATCTCCCGCTCCTTACTGTCCCAGGTCTATGACTTCTATGGCGATACCTGCGATAAGTTTGGCTGGTGGGGCAGCAAGTATCTCACCCGCAAGTTTTTTGAGCAGCTTTACCCAAACTACCTGCATCGCATTGTCATCTTTGCGGTTTACCACGAAGCGGATGATCACCATCCCGTTGGCATGTCCTTTTGCCTCACCAAAGCCGATCAGCTCTATGGTCGCTACTGGGGAGCCTTCCGGGATTTCGATAATCTTCACTTCGATACCTGCTACTACAGCCCCATTGCCTGGGCGATCGACCACAATATCCAGACCTTTGATCCAGGGGCAGGAGGTCGCCACAAAAAACGGCGCGGCTTCCCGGCAACCCCCAACCATTCCCTCCATCGTTTCTACGACGATCGGCTCTCCCAAATTCTGCACACTTATATCGACCAGGTGAATGCGATGGAGCAACAGGAGATCGAGCTAATTAACCAGGACTTACCGTTCAAGCAGGGGTAGGAGCAAACTGAAATTCTTGTGGGGTGGGCAGCGTTTCGACTGAGCTTTCGACCTGAGCTCAAGCCGAAGGGCTCAAGCCGAAGTCTTGCTCGCCCAGCCAACAAAGTTCAACGGGTAGGGGCTTGCGTAGAACACGTCTGTTTCAAGCAATGCATCTTGCCGCAAATACTTGGGAGTATGTCACGTTTGCAAGTCTGACCCTCATTCCCCAACCCCTTCTCCCACAGGGAGAAGAGCCGGATTGAAGTCCCTCGCCCTTTGGGAGAGGGATTTAGGGTGAGGGCGACAAAAGTGACATGCTCCCAAATACTTCACCCCTACAAGCTCACCTCTGCGGTTGCTCATACTGCTCATAGGCCTCCACAATCCGCTGTACCAGGGGATGACGCACCACATCCGATTTGGAGAGCTTGCAGAAGGCAATACCTTCAACGTTGTGGAGAATTTTGTGGGCACTTGCCAGTCCAGATTGCTGATACGTTGGCAGATCCGTCTGGGTGATGTCTCCGGTGACAACCATACGCGATCGAAATCCCAGGCGCGTCAGCACCATTTTCATCTGGGCAGGAGTGGTGTTCTGGGCTTCATCTAGAATCACAAAGGCTTTGTTCAGCGTCCGTCCACGCATATAGGCCAGGGGAGCCACTTCAATCACCCCCCGCTCCATCAGTCCGGCAATTTTCTCCGGGTCTGCCATTTCATAGAGGGCATCGTAGAGCGGTCGCAGGTAGGGATTCACCTTTTGCTGTAAATCTCCAGGCAGGAAACCCAGCTTTTCCCCCGCTTCGACGGCCGGACGGGTGAGGATTAGCCGTTCGTACTGGCCATCCAGCAATG
Organism: Egbenema bharatensis FJBBOT/2019; assembly: GCF_048077055.1. NCBI lineage: Bacteria > Bacillati > Cyanobacteriota > Cyanophyceae > Oculatellales > Oculatellaceae > Egbenema > Egbenema bharatensis. The sequence continues at coordinate 4,417,871 of NZ_CP182236.1, forward strand.
CCTGAGCCCCCAGCACGGCTGCCAAAAAGGTTTTCCCGGTTCCCGCCGGGCCGATGCAGAAGACGAGATCGTGGGACTGAATTGCTTTAATGTATTTGCGCTGGGGAAAGGTTCTGGCTCGAATCTCTTCACCCCGACGGGTTCGCACCAATACGTCCCGTTGCATTTCCTGGAGTTCATCGACGCGATCGGCATCCAGGGCATAGCACACGGCTGAAATATCAACGTTGGTGACACTAATTCCCTGACTCCACAGCGGTTCCAGCAGTCGCACCAGTTGTTCTGCCAGGGCTGCCTGCTTTTCGGAGCCGGAAATCACAATGGATTGCCCACGCAAGGCGACTTTTGTGCCCGTCTGGTGAGCAATCTGCTTCAAATTAGATTCTTGAGAGCCTGCCAATGCCATCGCACTAGCAGGATTGGGTAAATCGATCGTATGGGGATTTGTCATCTAGCGAGGACGAGGACGAGAGGGGCGACGGGAACCAGAACGAGGCGAAGAGGGTTTGTCATCTGAGTGACCCTCCCGCCCGTTGGACTGACTGCCGAAAATTTCCAGATGGGCCACCTGCCCGGCAGACTGAGCCACCGCCTGAAGCACCGTCCGAATTGCCTGGATGTTGCGTCCACCCCGACCAAAAATTCGCCCCTTGTCTTCTCCTTCGATCGCTAACCGCACCAACACTCTGGAGGTGCGCGGGGAAACCTCGCTATCGACTCGAATTGAATCAGAAGATTCGAGAAAAGGAGTCACGAGAAATTTAACCAGCCCGTTGTAATCCGGGCTAGAAGCCGATCGAGGAGAAGAGGGCGTGTCTGAATTAGGTACTGTATGCATCCGATACGTCAAACCAATTCCAACGAAGACCCTATCCGAATGTCCTGACAAGATACCCTGACGGAATACCCTGAAAGGATGCTGATTCTGAAAAATTCCAGTCAAGTTCTCAGATCTTTTTCAGAAATCATCTTCAGATAGGTACTAAGCACCAAGCTGTTCGTAAACTTTTTGCTTGACTAAAATATCGCGAACCGTTCTAGTCGGCTGTGCCCCTTGCTGTAGCCGCTTGACTATCGCAGGAACATCCAGTCTGACCTCATCGGTTCTGGGGTTGTAGTAACCCAATTCCTCTAGAGGGCGACCGTCACGACGAGAGGTGCTCTGTGTCGCCACGATGCGGTAGCTTGCCTCGAATTTTTTCCCAAATCGCTTTAAGCGCAGCTTGACCATGCTTAACAGTTCTTCTCCTAGAAAGAGTTGACTCCAAAATCTATATCTTACCACGGGGTTGCATAGGGTTGGATGGAGAATTTTTAATGCTTCAACGGCGGGGAGGTGTGATCTTGAACCTGTTGAGTTCCTGCTCGATCGCACGGAGTAGCTCAAAGTCTTGATCGGGGAGGCGCAGATCGTAGGTTGGGAATTCTCTCGGTTCCTCTGTGGACATTTCCAGGAAGCGAAAGGCTTGGCGGAACTGATCTGGCGTTGCCTCGATCGGAGCGGAGAAGTGGCAGGGAATCACTCGCTGGAAGTCCCATTGGGCGACCTGATTGGCCCAGTCGATCGTCTCTTTGGAAGCGCGATTCAGGATCAGAGTTTGCAAAATTGGGGCAACAAACAGTCGGCCATTTCCCCGCAGAGCAGCAAACGATCGCTGCCAACTCTCTTTCCAATGGAAGGGAAACAATCCAAAATAGGATTTTTTCGAGCGATCGGGGGACTTGAGTGCATTCTGAAGAGTGCTTCTCCAGTTCACCGTATCCAGGGCACTGGGACGGAAGTAGAAAGAAAATAGGGCGATGCGTTGCCAACCCTTGCGTCGATTGGCTTCGGTGTCTTCTACTACCTCTAAGGCACTGTCCCTGGCGTGGAACAGGAGGGGGAATGGATCAAGCTGGACGATCGCGGGTGGAGTTTCGGGGACGGAGAGTACCGTATCGGCTACCAGCAGGGTGCGCGATCGGCGATGGAAAAATACGACCTCTTCAAAGGGGCCAATTCCCAGGTCGATCGGGCCTAACTGGGCATAGTCAAATTCATCGGCAAAGGGGGTTTGGCGACTGTCAGCCGGGAGTCGGTGCGTCCGGTTCATGGGAAAACCGAGCCAGCTTAGGGGTAAGTTGACGGGAAAACTCCACTGATCCGGCGCGATGTAAACCTGGGCGGTAGGAAACTGCCTGGCAAACGGCCCCACAAATACCTTATGTTCCAATCCAGATACCGTGGGCAGAACGATGTACTTCACCTCACCATGCGCGGCGACGAGTTCCTGCATCAGCCCGAGACATTCAAGGGTAGGCGCAACCGGGGCATAGACCAATAATCCGCCAGTCTCCAGCTTGACGACCGTCATCCGAATTGGGACGGTGACATACAAAATGCCCTGAATCTGATCAAAGGTCCAGATCGTGTCCTTCAAGACTTCCCGCCGCAGGGTCTGCCGTCTGCCGTACGGATAGAGCGGAACGGTAAACCAGAACCGCCATGCTAAATTTCGATCGTTATTTTTAACGTTTTTGTCTTTATGCTGTTGCCCCTGCATCCGCTACCTGCTCACCTACGTACCTGGATTCAATTCTTTGAGGTTTGGGGAAGATGGGAATTTTGTCCTTCCTTTAGATTGTCTTAATCCCTGAAGGATTCTGCCCAGATTTTCTAATATACAAATTAATGATGAGCTGAAGCCCCCTACCATGACCATTGATCTGCATCAAATCGACGCGATTCAGGACTACGACCAGGCGATCGAAGCATTGGAGAGCTTTGTCGAGGAATTGGTCAAAGAATTCGTGGAATCCCCGGAAGCGGAGGCCTACCTGCAAGAATATCCTGAAATGGAGGATATGATCGGCAGTTGGATCGACAATCTGCTGTACTTTGGATATGCCTACGAGTCTGTCACCCTCCCCCGGATGACCAAGCAAACGGTGAATGTGATTCTGACGGAGCTATTCCCCCGCAAAATCTCGCTGATGATGCCAGAGGATGCGAACACCACTATTCCCGAACTCATCGCCTTCTGGCAATACCTCAAGCGGCAGTACAAGCTGCGCAGTGCGGATGGGATTCTCAAGCTCCTGAAGCAGCTTCAGCCAAACTATCCGAATATCATGAACGATTCCAGCAAATTTGGGATGGCCAAGTCGTTCTTTATGGAGGGAATTGGGTCGGGTTTTGATATGAGCACTCCGGAGGGACTACAAGCCTTTCAGGAGCATTACAACCAGCAGCTTGCCAATCCACCGTCACCCTCATTCCAGCAGGCGGCAACTCCCGACGCAGCATCTTTAATCCAATCGGATTACTCTGCCTTTCTGGGTGGTTCTGAGCTTTCATTGGATCCTGCCTCTGATGCTTTAGGAGACGTTGAGATGATGCCAGGGCAGGTGATTAATCTGGCTGAGGTGGCTAAAATGCTGGACAGTTTGCCAGAGGAGTTAGCAAACACCCCTGAAGCGCTAGAACTCCGTAGTGCATTGAATTTTCTCTCGACCGGACAGCTATTCCGTCAACCAGACGATTCGGGCCCCGATGATTTCTGGCAGGAAATGCGATCGAACCTCTGGACACGGTTCGTAATCGGGACAGAACCCCCGTCGGAAGAGGCGATCGCCCTGTTACAGCAGCAGCAGATTACCGAAACCGAACCCGGCCCGATCCTCAAGGATTTCCAGACGATTCTGGAGTTTGTCGGCGAGGGCATTCCGGTAAGTGGGGTGAATCATCTGTTTCCCCTGAAAGCTTTGCCCGAACTGAATGAGCGACTCAGCACTCCAATTCCCCTGGATCTCAAACGGCCGCAGATGAAATCCTACCCCACGATTCAAGGACTCTATTTGCTGGTGCGATCGACCGGATTGGCGCAGATTACCGCCAAGGGCAAAAAACCCTACATGGTACTGAATCCTGAAGCCCTTCAGTCCTGGAACTCCCTGAATCCCACTGAACGCTACTTCACCCTACTGGAAGCCTGGTTGCTTCATGCCCATGAAGAAATGCTGGGAGGACGCGGCAGTCCCTACGACGAGGGCAGCAAATGTATTCAGTTCTTCTCCAACCCAGGGAACACCAAGCAAACCCTCAAGGATTACAACGCCCAGGACATCTACAACTACTACCCTGAATATCACAACCTGGCTTTGATGCACCTGTTTGGGATGTTGGATTGGGAAGTCGGTAAACCGGGTAAAGGCAAAGGGTTTCGGCTGAAATCCTTCGAGCAACGGCCGTTAGGTCAGGCGTTGATCCGGGTGATGTTACAGGGGGTAAAGGATGAGTTGTTGGAACCGCAGGGGAGCATGACACCGGGCTTCGGAACCCTACAACCCGTCTTTCAGCCCTACTTTCCAGAGTGGCAAAATAATCTGACCCTCCCCCAGAGTGAAGTGCAGTCGGGGGTCTATACCTTCAAAGTCTCTCTGGGCAAAATCTGGCGACGGTTGGCGATTTCCAGTCAAATGTCCCTGTTTGCCCTCAGCCGTCTGATTCTGGAGTCGGTTGATTTTGACACTGATCATCTGGATGAATTTTCCTGCAAGGATGCATTTGGTCGCACCATGCGCATTTCCCATCCCTACGCCGATGGTTCACCTTCTACCGATCAGGTTCTGATTGAAGAATTACAACTTCCGGTGGGTGCCATGCTGACCTATGTGTTTGATTTTGGAGATTGGTGGGAGTTTACGGTGCAGTTGGAAAAAATTGACCCAGAAGACACGCGACCTGACTATGCCGCTATCCTGGAGCAGCATGGTGAACCACCAGAACAGTATCCAGACTTCTGGGATGAGGATGGAGACGAAGAGGACTGGGATGAGGATGAAGATTAGGACGAGGAGCCTGAGTGCTATGGGGTTGAGCGGAATCTGGTGCTAAAACGTATTCCTGTTCTGTTGCTGATTTTTGTGCCGATCGCCTTTGCGGCAGACTACTTGCAGTGGGATGATACGCTGGTGTTTCTCACCTCTGCGCTGGCCATTGTTCCGGTATCCATCTGGCTGAGTACGGCAGTGGAAAAGGTAGCGGTGGTAACGGGGCCGACGATCGGCGGATTACTGACAGCGGTTTTTGGCAATGCCACAGCGTTAATTATTGCCCTCACGGCATTGCGGCAGGGATTAGTAGACATTGTAGAAGCCAGCATTACGGGTAGCATTATCAGCGCGTTGCTATTGCTGATGGGTCTGGCCATGTTTGTCGGTGGGGTTCGCTACAAGGAGCAATCCTTTGAGCCGATCGTCGCTAAAGTGAATGGTTCCTCCATGACGCTGGCTGTAATCGCCCTGGCCCTGCCCACTGCGGTGATTACGACTTCAAACATTGTGGATGCGATCGCCATTCGCAACCTTTCGGTGATTGTTTCAGCCATCTTGATCCTGGTGTATGGTCTGACGCTACTGTTTTCCCTGAAAACCCATAGCTATCTCTACGAAATTGGGTTGAAGGATGCCGCAGAATTCAATGAGGACAAAAAATCATCCCCTCGAAAATTGTGGATTTGGGTGATGGTCTTACTGATTTCAACCGTGACGATCGCCTTGCTATCTGAGCTATTTGTCAGCGTGATTGAACCCGAAACCCGACAGTTGGGATTAACGCCATTGTTCACTGGGGTAATTTTGCTGCCCCTGATTAGCGACATGGCAGGCTATGTAATTGTCGTGCGACTGGCCCTCAGAAATGAGATGGATTTGATGGTTTCAACGGTGACGGGAGACAGTTTGCTGGTTGCGCTCTTCGTGGCTCCAGTGCTGATCTGGGTGGGGCAAATTATTGGTCAGCCGATTACTTTAAACTTCAACCCGTTTGAAGTGGTAGCCATCGCCATTAGTGTCATTGTGGCCAATTTGGTCAGCTTTGGGGGGCGATCGAACTGGTTGGACGGGGTATTGCTGTTAGCGACTTACCTGGTGCTCAGTACCGCGTTTTACTACCATCCGGCTTGAGGTTGGGGGAGTCGGGAGTCGGGAGTCGGGAGATAGACGATTTGACCTACTGTCAGTCAATCATTTGTACCATTCAGGTTTACGCTTAAGGAATACTTTTGTATTCCCCAGCCTGACTCCAGACTATGCTTGACCTCACGAAACTGGCTCGGCAGATGCAGGGCATCGGTCAACACCTGAACCAGGAAGCGATCGCCGCTCGGCAACGGCTGGACCTGGCCAAAATCTCCTTACCCAGGCCAGCATCCGGCAGCCAGAACTGGTGATGCAGCAACAAACCTGGCGCGATCGGTTGGGTTTCACGGCGGCCCAACCCCTGGAACCCCTGGATACGCGGATTGATCTCACTGCTGCGCCTGCCTGCCATACGGTGATTGCCACGGACGGTTCCCAGATTGCCCCCAGCCATCACGAAATTGCCTACTGCTACCTGATCAACGTCGGGCGGGTGGTGTTGCATTACGGTCAAAATCGCCATCCTCTCCTCGATAGTCTCCCTGAAGTTGTTTACCGCCCAGAGGATCTCTATATCTCGCGGCAGTGGGGCATTCGCACGGAAGAGTGGATGGGCTATCGGCGGACGGTCTCAGAAGCGGTGATGTTGGCGGAGTTGGGAGCGGCGGGAGTTGGGAGTGGGGAGTGGGGAGTGGGGAGTCGGGAGTCGGGAGTGGGGAAGAGGGAGTCGGGAGTCGGGAGTCGGGACGACTTCTCCCTGGCCGACCCACCCACCCACTCACCCACTCACCCACCCACCCTCGCAATGGTCGATGGCTCCCTGATTCACTGGTTCCTGGAACCCCTGCCCGCAGAAGCCCGCGATCGGATTTTGCCGCCGATGTTAGAGGCCTGGGAACAGTTGCGAGTTCATCGGATTCCTTTAGTGGGGTACTTGAGTGCAGCCCGGAGTGGGGAGGCTCTTAACTTTTTGCGGTTTCACACCTGTCCCTATATCGCTCCAGATTGCGCCACTCACTGTACTGGTCAAACTGATCAGGCTCCCTGTCAGGTGTTTGCGCCGCTACGGGATACTGCCCTTTGGGGCTTACTGCTGGAACCCGGACAGCGGGGAGCAATCTGGCGCAGTTCGGCCAAAATTCTGGAAACCTACGGAGACCATACGGTTTGCTTTTGCTATGTCCACATGGGTGCGGAAATCGCCAGAGTAGAGTTTCCCCTGTGGGTGGCGGAGGATGAGACGCTGCTGAACATTGCCCTCAGCCTGACCTTGACCCAGGTACAGAAAGGGTACGGATATCCGGTGGCTCTAGCAGAAGCCCACAATCAGGCGGTTGTACGAGGGGGCGATCGGGCTCGGTTTTTTGCCCTGTTGGAACAGCAGATGATTCGAGCTGGCTTGAAGAATATCGGTACGTCTTACAAGGAGGCGCGGAAGCGAGGCAGTATTGCTTAGGAGTGAGGAGTGAGGAGTAGGGAGAGTGGGGAGTGGGGAGTGAGGAGTGAGGAGTGGGGAGTGGGGAGTGGGGAAGAGGGAAGAGGGAAGAGGGAGTGGGAAGGGGGAAGTGGTAGTGGGATTTTAAGAACTGTTGACTGGGCGGGCAAGATGCCCACCCCACAAGACAAGATGCCCACCCCACAAGAGCAGGGGCAAAAGACACGATACAAAATGATTCCTTTACTTCGCTCCCGGCTTCTGGCTCCTGACTCCTGACTCCTGGCTCCTGACTCCTGGCTCCTGACTCCTGACTCCTGGCTCCTGACTCCTCCCCCCTCACTCCTGACTCCTCCCCCCTCACTCCTGACTCCTCCCCCCTCACTCCTCCCCCCTACAAATCCATAAGGTATAAGATAGAAAAAGGTATAGCTCGATCGCTATACTGCTTTAATTAATCGTTCTATTCAGTGTTCCGAGGCTGGATTCATGACCTCATACGCCACAACTGCCAGAGCTGACCTAAGTGAGTTGCGACGGCTTAAAACCCTTTTACCGCCCGAGTTAAAAAGCTGGGTGACGATCGAAGCGGCGACTGCCGTTAATCCGCCCCTGGTGACGAGTGAAGAAATTGGCAAGGATCAAGTAGAAGTCCAAGTGGATCTTGCGAAGTGGGATCAATTTGCCCTGGATCAACGTAACTTGCTGTTTTGGCATGAAGTCGCTCGGATTCAAAACGATACCATCCCAAAAGACGGTTGGGAAATGGCTGCTCTGGCGATCGGTCTGGGGGGTGCAGTCGGTGAACTATGGGTGCAGGATGGACTGTTGTTGATTCTTGCCTTATCCCTCTGCGGTGTGTCGGGCTGGCGGTTGTACCAGCGCAACAACGGGATGAAGACGTTACAGGAAGCGATCGAAGCTGATGAGAAGGCGATCGCCCTGGCCACGCGCTTTGGCTATACGCTCCCCAATGCCTATAAGAGTTTAGGGAGTGCCCTGAAGCTTTTGATTGAACAAACTCCCAAGAAGCGGAATCGCCGCCGGTTTGAGTCGCGGTTGGATGCCTTGAAAAAGAGTGCCGCTAAAGCCAAGGCCCGGCCAAGTCTGGAGGGGAGGCGGATTCCTACTCGTATTAAAGGGCTACTGACTTGCGCTTGTGGATTACCACTTTGAGTTCCGCCCCTATCGTCGCTTATTCAAACAACCCCTTCGCACCCGGTATGGGTTCTGGAATGTCCGCGAGGGGTTAATTTTGCGGTTGACGGATGCTGAAGGGCGGATTGGTTGGGGGGAAGTTGCGCCGATCGCCGACTTTGGCACGGAAAGTTTTGCTCAGGCTCTGAGCTTTTGTCAGTTTCTTGCTACAGAAATTAGTGAAGGGACGATCGCCCAAATTCCTGCCACTTTTCCTGCCTGTCAGTTTGGCTTTGGAGCAGCCCTGGAAAATTTGTCGGTTGTGCCATCGGGCAATGCTCAAACTGCCCTCAATTCCCTATGGACAGTTCATGAACAATCCTATTTGCTCCCCACTGGTAGGGATGCTTTGAGGGGATGGCAAGACCCCTGGCAGCAGGGTTTTCGCACCTTTAAGTGGAAGATTGGCGTGGTGGATTCCGCAGAAGAATTGCGGCACTTTGAAACGCTGATGCAATGTTTGCCGGAAAAGGCTTGCCTGCGCCTCGATGCGAACGGGGGCTTGAACTGGGATACCGCTTCTCGATGGTTGGCAACCTGCGATCGGCTCACCTCCAGCTACGCTGCGAAGGTAGAATTTTTAGAGCAACCATTGCCCATTGAACAGTTTGATCAGCTCTTGAATCTCCACCAGCAATTTCGCACGCCGATCGCCCTGGATGAATCGGTCAGCACGTTGACGCAGATCCAGTCCTGTTATCAGAAGGGGTGGCGAGGGATTTTTGTGATCAAGGCAGCATTGGCGGGTTCTCCAGAAAAACTGCGATCGTTTTGTCAAACCCATGCGATCGAGGTGGTCTGGTCCTCCGCTCTGGAAACCTCCGTGGCCCAGCACTTTATCCGCCATCGTCTGATTCCAGCGGTGCCTGCCTCCGATCGAGCCGTTGGCTTTGGGGTAGACCATTGGTTCCTGGATACGACCCTGAATCAGCTCGATTTTGAACAACTATGGCAGAGCCTCTAGCCCTTCTTCACCAACGCGCTCAGGAAAATTGGCTAATTGGGCTGGATCAGATCGGGTTAATGGAACTGGCCGACCAACGCCTGCAAGCCCTGCAATCGTTACAGTCCAAACAGTCCAGCGATCGTCCCCTTACCCTCTTTCTCTCGGAAACCGAGCCCACTTACTTCCTCGCCAGCCTGATTGCCGCCTGTACCCTGTCCAACAGTCACCTGTTCCTCTGTAACCCGCGCTGGAGCCATCACGAATGGCAGCAGGTGAAGGCGATCGAGGTGCCGGATGTGGTGTGGGGAGTGGGGAGTGGAGAGTGGGGAGTGGGGAGTGGAGAGTGGCAGCAGGAGCGAGGTCGTCCAAAATCCAAAATCCAAAATCCAAAATCCAAAATTCTGATTCCCACCGGGGGTTCCTCTGGGCAAGTCCGGTTTGCAACCCACACCTGGGAAACATTGGCGGCTTCAGTGAACGGGTTTTGTGCTTACTTTGAGGTCGATCGCGTCCATTCTTGCTGTATGCTGCCGCTTTACCATGTCAGTGGATTGATGCAGTTTTTGCGATCGTTTTTGACGGGGGGGCAGTTTGCCCTGCCGGAGCGGTTGGCGGATTCCTCGATCGATTTTCAAAATTTTTTCCTTTCCCTGGTGCCCACTCAACTGCATCGGCTGTTGCAGGAGCCAGTAGCCTGCGATCGCCTGTCCCAGTTTCATGCCGTGTTACTGGGGGGTGCGCCAGCCTGGGAGGAGTTGTTGGAGCAAGCAAAACAGCGATCGATTCGGTTGGCTCCGACCTACGGGATGACGGAAACTGCCTCGCAGGTGGCCACGCTGAAACCAGAGGATTTCCTGGCTGGGCGATCGGGGGTTGGGCGAGTATTGCCCCATGCGCAAATTCAGATTCAGGATGGAGCGGGACAGGCGTTAGACCCTGGTGAAATCGGTATTGTGGCGATTCAGGCAGCCTCTCTGCCCAGGGATACTACCCCGATCGGTTTACTAATCCCTGGTTTCAGACGGATGACCTGGGCTATTTTGACGCGGATGGAATGTTGCATATTGTTGGACGGAATAGCCAAAAAATCATTACGGGGGGTGAAAATGTCTTTCCCCAGGAAGTGGAATCCGCCATTCGCGCAACTGGACTGGTCAAAGATGTTTATGTGCTGGGCCTGCCCGATGCCGATTGGGGAGAAGTGGTGACCGCCGTGTATGTGCCGATCGCCCAACTGGATGCCACTGAATTGCAGACTGCCCTCAAACCCCACCTCACAGCCTTTAAACAACCCAAACGCTGGATCGACCTGGAACAACTGCCGCGCAATGCTCAGGGTAAGATCGATCGGGAGCAACTGAAGCAACTGATCGGCTAATGGGTCTTTATAACCCGCTCATGGTTCAGCAACCACTGTTTCCGCTCAACTCCGCCTCCATAGCCCGTTAGCTTGCCGTTGGCTCCAATGACGCGATGACAGGGGACGATGATTGACACCGGGTTTCGACCGTTGGCGAGGCCTACAGCGCGAGATGCTTTGGGTTGTCCAATTTTTTGCGCCAATTCACCATAGGATAGGGTGCTGCCGTAGGGAATGGTTTGGAGTGCTGCCCAGACCCGTTGCTGAAAGGGGGTGCCTTGCAGTTGTAGCGGTAGATCAAACTCGGTTAAAGTGCCTGCAAAATACGCCGATAGCTGCTGTTTTGCCGCTGGGAAAGGAACCACAGCGTCATCTTCCAACCAATCGGGTTGAGGCGTAAACGGATGGTTTTCAGACATCATGTACAGTCCAATGAGCGATCGGCCATCGGAAACCAACCGCAGGGATTGAAGGGGACTGTCGTAAACGGTGAAGTAGATCATCAGAAGGAGAGAAGGATGAACATTTGGCAAGCAGACTTTTATCGTCGTCCGCTTCAGGATGAAACGGGTAAGCCCCTGTGGGAGTTAGTAGTGTGTAACGCCGATCGCACCTTTACGGCTAGCGCGTTCTGTTCCCAACGGGAGGCTAATTCCACCTGGCTGACCCAACAAATCGAGAAGATGGCTCCCGATCCCGCCGATCGTCCCACCATCCTCCAGGTATTTCGGCCCCAGTCCGTTAGCTTACTGCAAGCAGCCAGTCAGCCCCTGGGCATCACCGTGCAACCAACGCGGCGCACCCCTACCCTCAAGCAAGTGTTGCAGTCCAGGGTAAATGACTATCGGACCATGCCGAATTATACAGGACAACCCTATGAACCGATCGCCCTCGATCGTCCACCCCCCGTACCCCTTCCCGAAAACCTCTGGGGGGATCAGTGGCGATTTGCGTCCCTGCCCGCCCAGGATTTGCTGCCGGCCTTTCAAAACCGGCCGATTCCAATTATTGATTTACCTGAACCCCTCTTCCCGGTCAATCTCCAACTCCCGTCTACCCTGCCCATTCCCGGCGTTGTGATCGATGGTGGGCGATCGTCCATGCCCCTCGCCCGCTGGATGCAGCGATCGAATCCCGTTTCGCTGAATTACATTCCTGGAGAGCCGGATGGATTGATTCTGGAGGCTGGACTGGTGGAACGATGGGTGCTAACCACATTTGACGATCTGGATGTGATTAGAGCGGCTCGAATCTTTCGGGAACGGCAGCAGGCGGCAAAGGGATTGCACTTTGTTCTGATTCAGCCAGACGATTCGGGCATGACCTACACTGGGGTTTGGCTGCTACAACTTGAGCAATGATCAATTCTGGAGCTAGCAGTATCCCTGGGCATCCAGGATTTTAGCGTCGGGTGGTGCGGTTAAATGGGTGCCAATTTCAATAATTTACTGGTTCTCAATCAAAAGATCGGTGTGGGGCAGTGGGGGATTATCCGCAGAGGGGAGAATCGAACCGTCACGAATCAGCAGACTTGAATGGGGCATTGCTTCACCCTAGAATTGACGCATTAAAGTTTTCTAATCCTACTTAGTTTTTCTCTGCAATGCGCACTGAAAAGAATGATTTGAGAATAGAGTCTCACCGTTCTTTCACCCATTCATCACTCCATTTATCACTCCATTTGTGAATCCATGCCCATTACCTGGACAGCCCAACAAATTCGATCGGCCCTCCTGAAACGGGAACTTTCAGCCACAGAATTCACCCAGGACTGTCTCGATCGGATTCAGCAGCGAGAACCGATCGTCGGTGCGTGGGAATCTCTCAATCCCGATCGGGCACTTCACCAGGCAAAAGAGGCAGATGTTGCGCTCACTCAATCTCAATCCGGTTTACTCCAGGGTATCCCCATTGCCATTAAAGATATTTTTGCTACGGTGGATTATCCTACGGGCTGGGGCACTCCGATCCATGCTGGGAAGTGGTTGGGTTACGATGCAGCCGTTGTCGAACGATTGCGATCGGCTGGAGCCATCATTATGGGCAAAACCGTGACCACGGAATACGCCACAGCCAAGGCAGGCAAAACGCGCAATCCCCATCATCCCGACCATACTCCGGGCGGTAGCTCCAGTGGATCAGCAGCGGCAGTGGCAGACGGGATGGTGCCCGTGGCGATCGGTTCGCAAACCCTACATTACTGGCGATTGCGGGCTGGGTGGCTGAGGTCATGAAGGTGGAACCGAAAATGGCTATTGATTAAATATTTCATTTGGAAGAAGATTGGCAAGGGCAAGCGAATTCTTAATCCATGATTAACTCCCAGTTCCAAAACTGATTAAGTGCTCGGTCGAGAGTCCATCAGGAAAAAGTAGCGAACAAGTTCGGTGGTGGTTTGGAAGGCGTTAATCCTGGCGAGCGTTGACCCCACGCGAGTGCAAGACTGGGGACGCTTGTGCCGCGTCGGAGTACAGAATTAACCCCGGTGTAGGGGGGCAAAGGGAGAGGGAGATGGAATTAGATTGCGTCATTCGGAATGGGACGGTGGTGACGGCGGCTGATATTACGCCTTGCGATGTGGGTATTAAGGACGGAACGATCGCCGTTTTGGCCAGAAATTTGCCGACTGCCCCCCAGGAAATTGATGCGGCTAACCAGTGGGTTCTGCCGGGTGGCATTGATGCCCATTGCCATATGGATCAGCCTATGCCCGAAGGGGTGGTGATGGCAGATGATTTCTACACGGGAACGCGCTCGGCGGCCTGTGGCGGCACCACAACCGTGATTCCCTTTGCCTGTCAGATCAAGGGGCGATCGTTGAAGGAAGCAGTTGCAGACTATCACCAGAAGGCAGATGGGAACGCCGTAATTGATTATGCCTTTCATTTGATTGTGACGGATCCCACGCCAGAGGTGATGGAACAGGAACTTCCCAGTCTGATTCAGGCAGGGTATACGTCCTTCAAAATCTACATGACCTATGATGATCTGAAGCTGAATGATTATCAGATTTTAGATCTGCTGGCCCTGGCCGCGCGGAAGGGGCGATGGCAATGATCCATGCAGAAAATACCGACTGTATTGAGTGGATGGTCAAGCGGCTAGAGTTAGCGGGTAAGTTCGCCCCCTTTTACCATGCGGTCTCTCGCCCCATGCTGGTGGAACGGGAAGCCACCCATCGGACGATCGCCCTGGCGGAATTGGTGGATGTGCCGATCCTGATTGTCCATGTTTCTGGACGGGAAGCCGTTGAGCAAATTCAGTGGGCCCAGAATCGCGGCATTCGCATCTATGCAGAAACCTGTCCCCAATACCTATTCCTGACTGAGGATGATCTGGCGGTTCCAGGGTTTGAAGGAGCCAAGTGCATTTGCAGTCCGCCGCCGCGCAACAAAGAGAATCAACAGGTGATTTGGGATGGGTTAACCAGCGGTGTCTTTCAGGTGTTTTCCTCCGATCATGCTCCCTTTCGCTATCACGATCCTCAGGGTAAGCAATCTGCCGGAACAGCGGCATCTTTTCGCTATGTCCCCAATGGTGTTCCTGGCATTGAAACTCGTTTGCCTTTACTGTTCTCAGAAGGAGTGCAGAAGGGGCGCATGGACATTACAACTTTCGTTGCCTTAACAGCGACCAATCCGGCCAAGCTGTATGGACTGTATCCCCGTAAAGGCACGATCGCAGTTGGTTCTGATGCCGATCTGGTGATTTGGAATCCCGATCGAGAAGTGGTTCTCACCAATGATTTACTGCATCACAATGTAGACTACACGCCCTACGAAGGGATGTCCCTCAAAGGCTGGATGGAAATGGTGCTATCGCGGGGTGAAGTGGTGTTTGATCGGGGACAAGTGCTCATGGAGCGAGGACGCGGCCAGTTTTTACCCTGCGATCGACCTGCACCGATTCGCAACTATGGGCACCGGGTTTAGCTCATACGGACTGAAAGATTACCCTAACCCGTTGAGTCTTTACTTTGAGGCGAAACGGCTTGGCGCACAGAACCTAGTTTCCAACCTGTAATCCTTTGTAGATAAATTCCGCCCACCGTCAACAGAAACGCTCCGTAACCGATTGCCTGCACCAGGTACAGCCGTTGGGTGTATCCAAAGAACGCCTTGAGCAAAATACCGGGAAATTGGCGATCGGGTAATGTGTCGCTCAGATCCCAAACCATCGGCCCCAACAGGCACGACCCACCCAGATCAGGACAGAGTCCAGCCAGGTCAGGATTGAGTTGGGATAGGAGAAAAACGGCCTTGTCAAA
Source organism: Egbenema bharatensis FJBBOT/2019 (assembly GCF_048077055.1). Lineage (NCBI taxonomy): Bacteria > Bacillati > Cyanobacteriota > Cyanophyceae > Oculatellales > Oculatellaceae > Egbenema > Egbenema bharatensis. The sequence continues at coordinate 4,432,977 of NZ_CP182236.1, forward strand.
ATGGCGCAGGGCACTCACCACCAGTCCCGAAACAATCAGGAGCAGCAAAACGCCCATCACCTGGAAAAACTGCCGCAGGTTGATCTTGACTCCAAACTGAAACAGCAGAAAGCCAATCCCCGTTGCTCCCACCAATCCCGCCAGCGCCCCGATCGCCGGAACCCATCCCTGCTGAATCTGGGCTGCAATAAACACAACGGTTTCAAACCCTTCCCGCAGTACTGCGATCGTAATCAGCCCAAAAATCCCCCAACCGGCCCATTCTCCTGCTGGAGAGCCGTTGCCATTGCCCCCTCAATCTCCGCCTTCATCGATCGCGCCTGCTGAGTCATCCAGATCAGCATCCAGCTCAATAAACCGATCGCAACGACCCCAAAGCCGCCCTCCAGGAATTGCTTAATCACAGGAGCACTGGCGCGATCGGAAGTCTCTAATGCCACCAGTAAGCCACTGAACACCACCCCCACCAGAATACTGGCCGCAATCCCCACCCCAATTCCCCCATAGACCCAACGATTCAGCTGAGATTGCCCAGCCTTCTGCAAGTAAGCCAGCACAATGCCAACGACAAGAGCCGCTTCGACCCCCTCACGGAGGGTAACCACAAAGGTAGGGAGGGCTGGGGTGAGGTCAAGCATGGAGGGGGAGTAGGGAGTGGGGAGTGGGGAGTGGGGAGTGGGGAACTATCCGTAGCGCAGGCATCTTGCCTGCCATGAAATTCTCACCATTGAGAAACTGTACCGTAACGCAAACGTCTTGCCTGCCATGAAATTCTCACCATTGAGAAACTGTACGCAAACATCTTGCCTGTCAGCAAAGCCTTAATTGGGTTACTACCCCTCCAGGGAATGGCTGATCGCCTCCGAGATATAGTTCGCCGCAGCTTCTACCATAGCGATCGCATCTTCATAGACCATGCGAGTCGGGCCGAGCATCCCAACACTGCCTACGGGTACGGAACCCCGGTGATAGGTGGCGGACACCAGGGCACAACTGCGGATCGGCTCCAGGGGATTCTCGGAACCAATCCGAACGGTCACCCGTCGCCCGGTTTCACCCGCATCCACGGACTCAAAAATCAGCGACCAGAGCTGATCTTGCTCAGACTCTAGCAACTGCATGATGGTCTGTACCTGCTGAAGCTCCGAGAATTCTGGTTGTCGGCGCAGGACTTCAGCAATCCCATTAATCAGGATTTGGGAGGAAATGGAAAGCTGACTCCGCCGATTAATTTCCGCCAGAGACAGACGCAGGGAATCCGCATAGCGTTCAAACTGACGACCCAGATCACTCCAATCCAACGAAGCAATCTCCTGAATGGATCGTCCCTTGAGCTGCTCATTCAAAAAATTAGACAGAATTTGCAGTTCCCGGTCTAAATGTTCTGGATCGGGGCGATCGTCTGGATCTGATTGGGGCAGCGGCATCAGGGTGGACTGGGTTTCGTAGGAGTCCAGCACCACGATCAGCATGGCCCGTCCTGTATCAATCTGCACCAGTTGCAGGTGGCGTAATTGAGCTGTGCTGGCCTGGGGCATTGTCACCAGGGCAATATATCCACTCAGGGTAGAGAGAATCTGCGCCGCTCCCCGCAGCAGGGCTTCAATACTGAGGGCTTCCCGGTTCAAATGCTCAGACAAAGCCTGATCAACCTGATGAAATAAGGCTTCTGAAGGGGTAACCAGTTGATCGACATAGACCCGGTAGCCCGAATCCGAGGGCACTCGCCCCGCCGAAGTATGGGGCTGATACAACAGCCCGGCCTTTTCCAGATAACCCATTGTATTGCGAATGGTGGCAGAGCTGACTCTGGGCGTGAATTCATCTAAAAGAGCTTCAGAGCCTACAGGACGGGCGGTAGCAACATAATAGCGAACGGTCGCTCCAAGCACCTGCTGCTGTCTGGGACTAAGCTTCATGGGCGTACAAGGGGTTGCATCAACGACAGAAGATAGGAATTCAGGTGACTGAGCTTGGTCAGTACTGCCAGATGCGACGATAACCCGATGGGCTGATCAGGGGCAAGGGCAGAGGCAGGGGCAAATGTACTGGGATTTGTACTGATAATTGTACTGGTAACTGTACCTAGCATAGCTGAATCAAGCTGGGTTTTGCTAAGTAACTTTTGCTACTAGGTGGCTTGCTTGTGGAGCAAATCGGTTGGGGCAGGGATAAAAATACCGCAAACCGATCGCAGCCCATCAAGCAACTCAATCATTGCAGTCAGATCTTCAGTAATGAGGAATGGTGGAATCAACTCGCGCCGAATAGGCATCAATTCCGCCTGTGACATTCCTAACCTGAGTGAAGCCCTGTTGACGTAGCCAATGACACATTTGCGTTGAGCGAACCCCGTGATGGCAGAGAACGATCGTTTCAACATTCGGATCAAAGCGAGTTTGAATATCGTCTGACCATGCAGCGAACTGGCTCAACGGCAGGTTAACAAAGGGTTTTAACTGGGCAATCGCTAGCTCTTCCGGTTCTCGCACATCAATGAGCTGCAAGGCGTTTCCGTCTGCCGCGATACGCTGCGCGAGTTCTTCAACCTGAATTTGCGGGATTGGCTGTTGAAAAGCGTCAGTAGGCATTTTTAAGGTTTTAGATTTTAGATTTTGGATTTTAGATTTGGCTTAGATCTTAACCGAAAACGCTGTAGGCTTCTGGATTTCAAAAATTCTGAAAAGACCGGGAACCCACTCTCCAAGTTATCTGGGGAACTGTCAGGGTGCAACTCTGATTAGAGCCGCTTTGAAGGCGGACAATCGCAATACCCCATACAGGACAGGAAAATCGCCAGAATTCCGACAATTTCGATCGCCATCTGAAAGGGGAGGGGGGCGATCGCAAATCCCCAAATCAGGCAGATTGCCCCACCAACAGCAGTCGCAATCACCGGAATGTCTTCTTTGGTTTTTCGACTCAGCCCAATTATCACTAACCCGATCGCCAGAAACACGAGAAACGCCATAGATTTCCGTCCACTGTGATTTTTCGTACCGCGTTATTAGTTATTAACAGCAGAATCTAAAATGTAGTTGCAATCGATCGACCCAATTCGCTACGATTATAGACTGGCTCACAAGCAGATTTAATGTTATCCAAAGAACGATAGGCAAGGCTCATGGCGAAACGGGTTCAACTAGTCTTAACACAAGATATTAACAAGCTGGGTCGGAATGGTGATCTCGTCGAGGTTGCTCCTGGCTACGCACGAAATTATCTTCTGCCCCAGGGCATGGCAGTCCGCACCACTCCTGGCATTTTGAAGCAGGTCGAACGTCGTCGGGAAGCAGAACGGCAGCGGTTGCTGGAACTGAAGAAAGAGGCTGAAACCCAAAAGGCAGCCCTGGAAAAGGTGGGTCGGTTGTCCATTTCTAAGCAAGTGGGCGAAAACGAAGCCATCTTTGGTACGGTGACAAACCAGGATGTAGCAGACGCGATCCAATCCGCCACTGGGCTAGAACTGGATCGTCGAGGCATTACCGTTCCCGAAATTCACAAGCTGGGATCATACCGAATCGATCTCAAACTGCATCCAGAAGTGACCGCAACGGTAGAAATTCAGGTTGTGCCCCTGAATTAGTTTCCCGTAGCGCAGGCATCTTGCCCACCAATTTCCTGTAGCGCAGGCATCCTGCCCGTTGATTTTCCGTAGCGCAGGCAGCGTTCGACTGAGCTCACACCGAAGTCTTGCCTGCCCGTGAGATCAGGCTCAAACATAGGCTTTAACCCCCTGAAACGATTGGGTTTCATGCTTCAATTTAACCTGCGAAAATCAGGCAAGGGGCGATCGACTCAGACCGATCGCCTTATTTTGTTGGGTTGGTTTGTTGGGTTATTGGGTTGGGTCTATCATTCTGCCTGGTTGACTGGGCGGGCAAGACTTCGGCGTGAGCTCAGTCGAAACGCTGCCCACCCCACAAGTAAGGGCGCACAGCAGTGTGCCCCTACCGGGTGTGTTATTTTGCCGCATCCCCCTTACCCCACAAGATGCTTACCCCACAAGAATTTCAGGTTGTTCAATTTCCTTTCCTGAGAATCTAAAACATTCCCTCTCAAACCTCAAAACCGATCGATTCCCAAGTTACAATACACAGCACGACTTGCTTTAATAGTACAATAGTACTAAAATCTAATCCCCTTCCTATTCCCGCCTCTCTGGTGGGCGATGCCCACCCTACTCTGACTTCTTCTAACTCCTGACTCCCGACTCCCCTACTCAGCACTCTCCCATGCAAGAACTCAGCTTCCAGGGCTATAACGATCGTCTCCCCCCCAAAAATATTGACGCGGAAGAAGCCATATTGGGCGGTATTTTGCTTGATCCTGAGGCGATCGGGCGGGTGATGGAGATTCTGAACCCGGAAGCGTTTTATATCAGTGCCCATAGGGAGATTTTTCGGGCGGCTCTGACGCTGCAAACTCAGGGACGGCCGACGGACTTAATGAGTGTGACGACCTGGCTGCATGACAATGGGCTGCTGGAAAAGGTGGGAGGACAGGGGCAGTTGGCCCAGTTGGTCGATCGCACCATTAGCGCGGTGAATATCGATCAGTATGCGCAGTTGGTGATGGAAAAGTACCTGCGGCGCAAGTTGATTCAGGCAGGAACGGAAGTCGCGCAATTGGGTTATGACACGACGACTCCCCTGGAACGGATTCTGGATCAGTCGGAACAAAAGATTTTCAATATTACCCAGGTACGCCCAACCCAGGGATTGACTGCAACTTCCGATATTCTGACTCAAACTTTCTCGGATATTGAACAGCGGCACCTGGGTCTGGTGACTCCGGGGATTGCCTGCGGATTTTATGATCTGGATGCGATGACCCAGGGCTTCCAGCGATCGGATTTGATTATTGCAGCGGGTTGGCCGTCTATGGGTAAGTGTTTGGCCTATGATGCCAGAATTGCTCTGTCTGATGGGTCGGTTGCAACCATTCAAGAAATTTACCGTCGTCAAACAGCACAATTGCTCACCCTCAAATCGAACTGGCAATTCGGCATCACAGAGCCTTCAGCCTTTGTCGATGATGGAATAAAACCTGTTTTTCAGGTCACGACTCGATTAGGGCGATCGATCGAAACAACCTTAACCCACCCCTTTCTGACGTTGCAGGGTTGGCAACCGCTCTCGGAGTTGAGCACAGGTGACAAAATTGCGGTTCCTCGACGTATTGACATTTTTGGTACAGAAACGCTGCGATCGTGTGAGGTTAAGCTGCTTGCTTACTTGATTGGTGATGGCTGTTTAACGGGAAGAACTCCTAGCTTTACTAACACGAATCCGCAAATTCAACAGGACTTTTGTGAGTCGGTTGAGCAGTTTGGCCAGCTTCAGGTACGAATTGAAACTTCCAATGGACAGCGTGCGCCCAGTTTTTATGTGAAGACCAACCTGAAAACCATTACTCAAGCGCGGCAACAATTTGGCAAACGTTTAAAGTCACTGATTGCAGATCGGGGCATACCAGCTCGGCAAGTTGCTCAACATCTGGGCGTGAGTCCTTCTTTGATTTGCTGCTGGAACAATGGAGATGCTGCACCTAATCGAGAGACGTTTGTTCAGCTTTGTGAAATACTGAATGTTCAACCTGATGAGTTAGTGCCTGAAGGCTATTCAGATATTGAGTTTCAAAATCCATTAACTCTACGACTTAAAACATTAAAGCTATGGGGGAAAAATGCCCATACTAAAACAATTCCTGAAATCATATTTAAACTAGAGCGATCGCAACTTGCACTGTTCTTAAATCGGTTGTTCGCTACCGATGGCTGGGCAACGGTTTTAGGCAGTGGACAGTCCCAATTGGGCTTTGCCTCAGTTAGCAAAACTTTGGTTCAGCAAGTACAACATTTGCTACTCCGTTTTGGAGTAATTGCAACGTTGAAACATCGTTCGGTTCGATATCAGGACGAAAGACGAACCGCCTGGCAGCTTGATATTACAGATGCTTTGTCAATTCAAAATTTCATTTCAGAAATTGGAATTTTTGGTAAAGAAGCAGCTTTAGACAGGGTTCGCAATGCTTTACAACAACGACGATATCAAACCAATCGGGATTTAATTCCAATTGAAATTTGGGAGAACTTGAAAACGGCAAAAGGGGAAGAAAGCTGGCAATCTCTAGCATTGCGATCGGGAATTCAAGGATATACGAATATGCATGTGGGTAAGCGTTCCCTGACCCGCGAACGTTTGCTAACCCTGGCAAATGCATTAAATCACCAGGAGTTAAAAGATCTGGCGATGGGTGATGTGTATTGGGATGAGATTGTGTCCATTGAGTTGACAGGTTACAAACAGGTATACGACTTGACAATTCCTGAAACGCACAATTTTGTAGCCAATGATATTTGTGTCCACAACACAAGCTTCGTTCTCAATATTGCTCGTAATATTGCTGCTTTTCAAAAACTCCCGATCGCCATCTTTAGCCTGGAAATGTCGAAGGAACAGTTGGTGTATCGGATGCTGGCCGGGGAATCTCGGATTGAAAGTGGACGATTGCGCGCCGGACGCATCAGCCCCCATGAATGGGAAGCATTGGGTTCTGCGATCGATTTTCTATCTCGACTCCCCGTTTTTATTGACGATACGCCGAATATTGCCATTGCTGAAATGCGATCGAAGGCTCGCCGCTTGCAATCAGAAAATGGGGGCGTTTTGGGACTGGTTTTAATTGATTACTTGCAGCTAATGGAAGGCGGCAGTGATAATCGGGTGCAGGAATTGTCGAAAATTACGCGATCGTTGAAGGGATTAGCCCGCGAATTAAATGTGCCGATCATTGCCCTATCGCAGTTGAGCCGGGGGGTGGAATCGCGGAATAATAAACGGCCAATGATGTCGGATTTACGTGAAAGCGGCTGTTTGACAGGAGATACACTGATTACGCTGGCAGATAGCGGTCGTCTAGTTCCGATCCGGGAACTGGTAGGGCAATCAGGGTTTGCGGTTTGGGCAGTCGATCCAGTGACCTTGAAGCTAAAACGAGCTTTAGTCAGCCACGCTTTTTGTACTGGCACAAAACCAGTGTATTGTCTCAAAACGCGCCTTGGACGAACGATTCGAGCAACTGGAAATCATCAATTTCTGACGCTAGATGGTTGGGTAAGGCTAGATCAACTTCAAGTTGGCGGTTGTTTAGCTTTACCTCGGCAGATTCCCAACTCTGAGCAACAAACCATGAGTCATGCAGAGCTTGCATTGCTAGGTCATTTGATTGGAGATGGTTGTACCTTACCCCGTCATGCCATTCAACACACGACAAGGGAAAATGACTTAGCTCAAACGGTTGCCACTCTAGCAATTGAGCAGTTTGGTGAGCAAATTAAACCTGTGATTAAACGAGAACGAGAGTGGTATCAAGTTTACCTGGCTGCAAGCTATCGACTGACTCATAAAACTAGAAATCCGATCGCTGCCTGGTTAGATCGCTTGGGTGTGTTTGGTTTGCGCTCTCACGAAAAATTTGTGCCCAATTGCGTATTTGAGCAACCTCAAGCAGCGATCGCTCTCTTCCTGCGCCATCTTTGGAGTACGGATGGTTGCATCTTGCCTGGTCGCAATCAAGGCCATCCAGCCGTATACTATGCTACTAGCAGTCTGAAACTTGCTGTTGGTGTTCAAACCCTTCTCCTGCGTTTAGGAATCAACGGGCGGCTGTCCACTCATTCTCAAACGGGCAAGGGGCGCGACCAATACCACGTCACCGTCAGTGGCAAACCCGACCTGGAACGTTTTGTAGCAATTGTTCAGGCGGTTGGTGCATACAAGTGTGAAGCACTGGCAGCGATTCAGCGTCATTTAGATACGGTTGTTTCTAATACAAATCGAGACATTATTCCTCGTGCAGTATGGCGGAAGTATGCAGTTCCAGCAATGCAAGAAGGCGGAATTACCAGCCGACAGATGCAAGCTCAGTTAGGAAACCAGTATTGCGGTACAACCTTGTACAAATCAAATCTAAGCCGCGATCGAGCCGAACGTTTGGCGCATATTGTCCACTCTGACGTAATGCATCATCTGGCAACCAGTGATATTTACTGGGACACGATCGAATCTATTACTCCTGATGGCGAAGCAGCAGTCTTTGATTTGACCGTGCCCGTACTGCATAACTTCGTTGCTAATAATATTGTTGTTCACAACAGTATTGAGCAAGATGCGGATTTAATTATGATGCTTTATCGGGAAGAGTACTACGATCCTGATACCCCCGATCGCGGTTTAGCTGAAGTCATTATTGCCAAGCACCGGAATGGCCCTGTGGGAACAGTCAAGCTATTGTTCGATCCGCAGTTTACCCAGTTTCGGAATCTGGCGGCTCCAAATCATTGAGCATTTTCCGGCAATCAGTAAACTTGTACAACAGAACACTTGACTGAGGCGATCGATCTGGTATCTTCTTAATTCATGGCTACATAGTGCGTGTTTGCCGTAGCCTGGCTCCCAGCAACCTGGCGAGGTATGAAGTAGTGAGCACCTACAACATACCTCTAACCCCACAGACGACCGTAGCTGTCCGTCGGGCTTGGACTAGTTTAGCGTTTTTGTTGAACACCTCCTATCCCTGGCTTTGCGATGGTTGAATGCGGGGGAAAACCGGGTTGGTGGGTTTCTTCTGATTCCACAATCCCTAATCCATACAAGGAGAATTCCCATGACAGGTGATTTTAACCTGTTCGATCGTCCTGCCTTCGGTGATGATTCCGATCCGAGTGCTGGACAAGAGCGTGTTCGCGTTATCATCTTTGGCTCGAAAGAAGTAGTTCGCGCCACGATTCACGATCTCTATCTCAAAAACTTCCGCAGAATCGAAAGCTGGAGTCCTCTCCTACCCACCCCCGATCCCACTGTATTCATGTCCATCAGCACCGAATACCGCATCATGCATTAACCAAAAATTAGAATAACCCAACCTCTTGTGGGGTAGGCATTTTGCCTGCCCATTCCACCTATCCCTAACTGCCACCAACCTCTTGTGGGGTGGGCATCTTGCCTGCCCATTCCACCTACAAAACGATATAAAAGAAAATAGCGTATACCTCAAAAGGATACGCTACTATGTTCAGCTATTGGCTAACTCTCGTTATCAAACCTAGTGTTCGTGCAACAGGCTAGATTACCGGACTTATCATCACTACCATCTAATCCGCCAACACATCATTAGTAAGCGACTTCACTTGGCGCACCGCGATAAATTAGGTGCAGCACATGATGAATTTTGGGTAATCGCATCGCCCGATGCAACCTAAACGACGAACCACGATAGGTTCCCACAACGGGAGCATCAATCACTTCAGCCTGAGCAGGTGCAGAATTGTAACGGACACCGCGATAAATCATTTCCATGGGTTTCGCCTCCAAAGCGACTATTCACTGAGGCGCGTTCCTTCAAGGATTTTCCTTTACTTCCGTCCCTTAATCAGCCGCTCACTCAGTAATTCACTACGAGCAATTCACTGACTTCGAGATGAACGTTTCTATGTTTCTAATATACCAAGATAACCCGATCGCCTCATCCCTCTTTCGGGTCATTCCAATGGGCGATGCCCCCTGCCATCTGGAAGAAAATCCTGCTCTATTCGGGTGTTAAAAAATGTTAACTTTAGAATCGACGTGGTTCAGGCGTGTAGTGATTATGAGACTCGTGCGGCATATTGTTTGTATCTTGCTTGTTTTGTTTGTTTCCGTATTGAATATTCCCCTATCAGCCCAGGCAGCCAGCTCTGCGGCCGTCCGCTCCTACGATGGCGTGAATGCCACCTCGAAAGACTTTGCAGGACAAACCCTGACTCAGGCGGAATTCAGCAATGCCAAGCTGGAGGGCGCAAATTTCAGCGGTGCCGATCTGCGGGGAGCTGTGTTTAACGGTGTGAACCTAAAGGAAGCCAGCTTTCAGGGAGCCGATCTGACGGACAGTATTGCTTACCTCAGCAACTTAGCCGGAGCCGATTTGAGTAATGCCATTTTGACCTCTGCCATGCTGCTCAAGTCCAACTTCAAAGGCGCAACGGTGACAGGAGCCGACTTTAGCTATGCCATGCTCGATCGAGATCAGGTGATCCATCTTTGCGAGTCTGCCAGTGGCACGAATCCCACCACCGGGGCAGATACCCGTGAATCCCTCGGCTGTCGTTAATTGAGTCGATTAATTGAGTCGATCACTTTAGATGTGATTAGTCCAGCAAAACCCGCCCCCGAATTTCCTGTCCCAACCAGGGGGTATTCTGCGATCGAGACTTGAGCGTTTCAGGAGATACTATCCAGGTGGATTGGGGATCAAACAGGATGAATTCGGCGGGCTGCCCCGGAGCGATCGCAGCAGGAGACTGATTCAGACAACGGGCGGGATGACTGCTGAGACTGCGCCAGAGCGATAGGGCAGACCATTGCCCCGATTCCACAAAGGTTTGCCACAGTAAGGGCAGTGCCAATTCTAAACCGATCGCGCCGGGCGGAGATTCGGAAAACGCGACGGTTTTTTCTTCGTAGGTCAGGGGCGTGTGATCCACAGCGATCGCATCTAATGTGCCATCCTGGATGCCCTGAATTAAAGCTGTTTGATCCTCTGGATTTCCCAGGGGTGGATCTAAATGCAGGCTGGGATCATAACTTTGGGCCGCAGTCACATCCAACAGTAGATGCATCCAGGTAGTGCTGGCTGTAATCGGTAAACCTTGAGCCTTCGCCGCACGAATCAACTCCACTCCCCGTTGAGTAGACACTCGCATGACATGGACGGGAGTCTTCAGCTCCGCCACACATTCCAGCAAAGCTGCCAGGGGAGCCGTTTCCGCCATCACGGGGCTGTCCGGTAATCCCAGGCGCAATGCCGCCAATCCCTCTCGCACCGAACCATTCCCTGCTAACCCTCGATCGCAGCAATACAGAGCGATCGGTTTCTGAAGCATCTGTCCATACTCCAGCAATCGACGCAGCAAAATATTAGAGGCGATCGGCTGTCCATCGGCAAAGCCTACCACGCCCGCCTCCGACAGCTCCATCAACTCCACCATCTGCTCACCCTTCACCCCCAGGGTCAACGCCCCCCAGGGATACAGCCTCAGCCCCCGACTCCCGACTCCCGACTCCCGACTCCCGACTCCCGACTCCCGACTTCGCAACCACTCCACCCCCGCCGGACTATCCACCGCTGGCTTCGTATCCGGCAGTATCGCCAAACGGGTAAATCCACCGGCCATTGCCGCCGCCATCAAAGAGTCCAGTGTCTCCCGGTCTTCAAACCCCGGTTCCCCAGAATGGCTATACAAATCCACCAGACCTGGCCCCAGAACCAATCCTGTGCAGTCTCGTACCTTCGTATCACTGGGATCATCCGCGATCGTCTCCTCCACTGCTTGAATCACGCCATCCCTGATCAGGACATCGGCCGGGCGATCGGTATCAGAGGTCGGATCAATCAAGCGAGCGTGACGAAGCAGTAGGGAAGACATGGACGTTACAACGCTCCTGCGGCTGTTTTATCCAGTACACCCCCTAAATGGCTGGTGATGTTGAGGGCATGGATCAGGGGTCTACCAGAAACGCCATAGGGATAGTCGATCACCGTGACGGAACCATTTCCCTGCTTGTATGCCCAGAAATGGTGCGGCGTTTGTCCGGCGAGATAGCAGAGGAGGGCTTTGTTGACCGCATCGTGGGCAACGACAAGGGTGGTAAACGGACGACCGTGGGGACTATCGGCAGTATCCGCTGCGCCCGTATCCGGGGTGGCTGCCAGGATCACATTCCAGGCTGTGACGGTGCGATCCCAAACCTGCTGCAAATTTTCACCTTCCGGCATCTGGACGGTTTCTGGATTCATTTTCCACTGTTCCAGTTTCCCCGGAAACCCCTGCTCAATTTCCTCTTCCAGCTTGCCTTCCCACAGCCCATGACTAATTTCCTTCAGGTTGTCCTCTAGTTCCAGGGTGACGCTGGGATGGTGCTGGAGAATAATTTCCGCCGTTTCCTTCGGGCGCAACATTGGACTACTGACGGCGCGATCGATCGCCACCGACTCCAAAAATTTCGCAGCCTGCCCCGACTGGGCCTGTCCCTGCTCATTCAGCGGCACATCGATCTGCCCCTGGAAGCGTTTTTCCCGGTTCCATTGGGTTTCCCCATGCCGTACCAGCAGGAATCGTGCCCCTTGAGCCGTTCGGGGTTTCGGTAAGGGTTGACCGAGATGAGCTGTCAGGTTGATGGATTCTAGCTGCACCGGATCGCCCAAACCGCCCGAAAAATTGAGGATACTGATGCCGCAGTTGGACTGGTGAAACACCTGATAGCCCCCTGCCCCTAAACCGATCGCCGCACTGATCAGGGCACGGTTAATGCCACTGTGAGCCACTAGCAGAATCGTCTCGCTCCCGTGGTTCAAGATTGTATCTTTCCAGAACCGCTGGGCCTGCTCGTACAGGGCGATCACAGGGTAGAAAACGCTAACGCTGCCATCCTCAGCGGGCACATTCATCTTCAGCTCCGTTGGAGACTCGCGCCACATCCGGTATTCCTCCGGATACTGATCCTCCACGTCCTGGAAGGATAATCCCTCCCACAGCGGCAGGCTAATTTCCCGCAGGTCATCCGAAAATTTGAGAGCTGGGGCAGAAAACCCATTTTGGCCGAGCATGGAGCTAATCAACTCCGCCGTTTCCTTGGCCCGCTTCAACGGACTGCTATAAATCGTCGTGATCGGCAATCCCTGGAGAGCCGTTCCCACCTGGCCAGCCCCAACGCGACCGGCTTCGGTCAAACTAGAGGCATCGCAAAGCCCCTGCACGCGACGCTCCACGTTGTAGGTGCTTTCTCCGTGACGAACCAGAATAACGCGAGTAGCCAGGATGTTACCCTCCTTAATTAGAGCCAAAAGAGCAAAATACGATAAACCAACAGCATTCTAACCCGTTTAGAGACGGCTCTACCCTAGAATGTGAGAATCACCCAAATGAAGCAGGGAATGACAGGACAACAACTGAAACGGCTGATCTTGGTGGCCATCACCCTGGTGATGGTGGCATTGCTGGGTAGCTCGCTCCTGGGAAGCCTGGGCGAACCGCAAGTTAACGATCGCCTCCAACTGTACCAAACGGATCTGGCCTCCGGGCCCTGGAACTGGTTGATTCACCGGAGGATGCTGCACCAGAAGAGGATTTCTCGGCGGCACGGAATGCCCTATTGGGGGAGAAACCGCTGGAAACGGCATTGAAGCAGTATCAGACGGTGCGCACCTCGGCGGAGGCAAACCTGAATCAGTTTCAGGCGCAACTCCAAACCCCCGGCGATGCCAATGAAACTAACCTTGCAGTTCCCACGGAACCCTCCGCTGCGCCAGTGGACATGAGCCGTCTGAGCACATCCATCCAACAACAGCAGGAGTTGGTCAATCAACTGGATCTGCGAATCGGCATTCTTCAGGCAGAACAGGGGAATACAGCCGAGGCCCAAACCGCCTGGAATGGGATTCTCGATCGCCCCACTTTGCTGCCAACCGGAAAGGATTTGACCCGAACGGCTGAGGTATTAGTTGGACTATGGAGTGAACCGCCTCGCCTCTTGCCCGATGCTGAACCCGTTCTTAAACAACTGGATGGCTGGTTCCGCTACCGTTCCCTGACTCGGCTCTATGAACTGCAACAGCGATCGGATCGGCTGGCGGCACTGCAAGCAACGGAACGACAGGTGGCCCAACGGACGATCGTTAAGTTAGCCCTGGTCAATGTGATTCCGGTGATTGGGGGCACCATTGGGCTGATCCTGCTGATCGGGACGGCCGTACGACAACTGTTCCGCAAAGACACGCCAAAAGTCGATGCAGCGGGAGTAACGACCGCAGAAACCAGCCTGTCCTGGAGTGTGCCCTGGGAATGGGATACGACGTTGCAGGTAATCGTTCTGGGTTTTTTCTTTGTTGGGCAAATTATCCTGCCGTTTTTCCTACAGATTGTGGGCTTAAACTTTGCCGCGTTGGGCAATCAGGCGAAGGCGGCTTACACCCTGACCTACTATCTCCTCATGGCAGGGGGCGGGCTGACTGTTCTCTACCTTTCGATTCGCCCCTTCTTTCCCCTACCGGAAGATTGGTTTCAGATTCAGGGAAAACGCAACTGGTTTTTGTGGGGTTTGGGGGGATACCTGGCCGCGTTACCGTTAATGGTAGGCGTGTCTATTATTAATCAGCAGATCTGGCAGGGGCAGGGGGGCAGCAATCCCCTGTTGCAAACGGTGCTAGAGGAGGGCGATCGCGTTGCCATTTCCCTCTTCTTCTTCACGGCAGCGGTGGCGGCTCCCGTGTTTGAGGAAATTCTGTTCCGGGGGTTTTTGCTGCCTTCCTTAACGCGCTATGTCCCAGTTTGGAGTGCGATCGGGTTGAGTGCGTTGCTGTTTGCCCTGGCTCACTTAAGTCTATCGGAAGTATTACCGCTGGCGGTGTTGGGAATGGTGCTGGGCTATGTCTACACGCGATCGCGGGGATTGCTGGCTCCGATCCTGCTGCACAGTTTGTGGAATAGTGCCACGATGGTTGGGCTGCTGGTGTTGGGAAGTGGATCGCGGTAGGGTTTGTTAGCTGGTCTGGAAAATGTTCTGCACCATGCGCTTGTCTGTCTTCTGGGCTGCCCGATCGAGTTCCAGCACTTCCCCTGGATCGAGCTGCCAGCCTAGGGCACCGATGTTTTGCTGGGCTTGTTCGACGGATTTTGCCCCTGGAATCGGAATTGTCCCTTTGCAGATACACCAGTTCAGCGCCACTTGAGCCGGAGTTTTGGCGCGGGATCGGGCGATCGCCTCCACACAGTCCAGCACGGGACGAATTCCGGGTAGCAGTTGTCGAAACAGGAAACCCCGCAGTCCTTTGGGGAGTTTTTCGCCTTCAGCATACTTTCCGGTGAGCAATCCCAAAGCCAATGGACTGTAGGCGATGAGCTGAATGCCCAACTCATCACAGACTTCCTTGATGCCCAGTTCCGTTACGGGATAGGTGGACAGCAGCGAATACTGTACCTGAAGAGAGGTGATGGGAATACCGCGTTCCGCAAACTTTTGATGCACTCGTCGCAATCGTTTAGAGCCATAGTTGGATAATCCCACCCCTTTCACCTGTCCCTGCTCGTACAGATCCATCAATCCATCCAGCAAGGCCCATTCCTGCCAGGGGGCATAATTCGCCGTAGACCAGTGCATTTGCACCAGATCCACCGATCGTCCCAGCCGTTTTGCCGAAGCCTGACCCGCCGATCGCATGGCTCCTCGCGTCAGCCGCCAGGGATAGGGAGCCAGTTTGGTGGCAATGCAGATCTGCTCCTTGTTCGCACCAACGTAAGCTTCGCTAAATTGTCCTAACAGTTTCTCACTTTGACCGTTGAGCCGTCCGGTGCCGTAGGAATCCCCCGTGTCAAACAATGTCACGCCACTATTCACACAGAGATTAAAAACAGCCTGTAGCTGCTCATCCATACTCTGGTCATAGCCCCACAACAAGCGATTGCCCCAGGCCCAGGTGCCACAGCCCATAGGGGGTAAAGAAAGGGATGGTTGAGTCGGCATGGCTTTAGTCCGTCAGGTTAATCCACGATCCTTAGCAACTCTAAAATTAAGCCTTACCGCTGTCAACCAATCCCATCGCTCCTGCCTTCAGTCCGGTTCATCTCCCCCATCACAATCCACCGATCGTCTACCTGCGCGATCATTCCCCCTGGAAAAGGATCGGTCTGACTCCGATTTGGGGCAGCAATTAAGCCCACCAGCTTTTCAATTTGGTCAAAGGTGGGGGCGATCGGCAGAATCCTGACTAAAAATTGCCGCATGACTCGACGCTGAAGGGCCAGGGGAACGGTTTTGAGAAACGATCGATCGAGTCGAGGCGGAAAATCTGTTTCAACAGAACACTGGTGCAAGAGTTCGATCGCCACCGCCTCCAGGTATTCCACCTCCGCCCGCAACAGTTCTGCCGTCTGATTCAGGGTTTGCTCCACCTGCGGATTAAAGTGGGTTTGCAAATAGGGGATTAATTCCTGGCGAATCCGGTTGCGGGCATAGTGCCAGTCCTGATTGGTTGAGTCTTCCCAAACCTGGAGCTGGGCAGTTTCACAGAACATTCCCGTTTCAGCCCGAGTCACCTCCAGTAAGGGACGCACCAGCATCACCCCCGGAACCAGTGGCCGTTGCCAGGTTAAAGCTTGCAACCCATCGGCTCCACTCCCCCGCACCAGATTATAGAGCAGCGTTTCCGCCCGATCGCTGGCCGTATGTCCCGTGACTAGAGATGAGTAGCCAGACTGACAAGCAAACTCCGCCATCACCTGATATCGCCACTGCCGCGCCGCTGCTTCACTGGTGAGTTTCTCCTCTGACGTTGCGATGAAGCAAGGTACCCCCCAATCCTTCGCCAACTGTTCCACATAGTCTGCATTTGCGGTTGCATCCTGCCGCCATTGATGATTGCAATGGACGATCGCCAGTTGCCATTGCCACTTCGGCTGCAAATTCAGTAACAACTGCACCAGACACAGCGAATCCTGTCCCCCGGACACCGCCACCAGCGATCGGCTGCCCTTCGGTAAAAGTTGCCGTTGCCGCAGGGTGCGATGGAGTTGAGCATGGAGCGGTGTCCAACCAGCGGTATTCATGGGCACAGACTTACAGCATCACGGGCAATTCGATCGTGAAGGTTGTCTTTTCTCCAGGAAGCATAGTGCATGTTAAACGCCCCTGATGTTTTTCCGTCACAATTTTATAACTGGTGGAAAGCCCCAATCCAACTCCTTTGCCAACGGGTTTTGTGGTGAAAAATGGCTCAAATAAGCGGGGCTTTACTGTCTCAGAAATACCGCAACCGTTGTCGGTAATTGAGATGCTGATAGATTGCGTTGAAATTTGTCGCGTCTCAATCCAGATGGTTGGACAGTGTTCCTTCCCTGCTTCAGCTTTTTTAAATCGAGTTTCCAGGGCATCGATCGCATTATTCAGCAGGTTGAAAAACACCTGATTAAGTTGCTTAGGATAGCAGGTGAGTGCAGGTAAATCTTTGTCATACTGTTTGATCACTTTCACCTTAAAATCGCTGTCCTCAACCTGTAACCGATGTTGCAAGAGTGATAATGCACTATCAATCGCCTGGTTTAAATCAACAGCTTTGATTTCCGATTCATCTAAATGGGAAAAAATCCGCAATGCCAGAATAATCGAACGAACGCGATCGACTCCGCGCTGCATGGAATTCATTAGCTTTCTCAGGTCAGTAAGCAGAAAGGGTAACTCGATTTTTTCGATCGCCTGTTGAATTGCAGTAGGTGGATTGGGATATTCCTGTTGATATAAATCAATTAGCATTAGTAAATCTTTTATATAACCTAAAGCGGGAGCAATATTGCCAGAAATAAAGTTAACGGGATTGTTTAGCTCATGGGAAATCCCCGCCACCATTTGCCCTAAACCAACCAGCTTTTCATGGTGAATGAGTTGGGCTTGAGTCGATTTTAAAGTAACGATCGTGTGCTGTAGTTCCAGGTTTTTTGCCTGTAATTGAGCCTGAAGCGTTTGAATTTTTAGTTGATGCTGAACCCGTGCTAAAACTTCTTCAACCTGAAAGGGCTTGGTAATGTAATCGGCTCCCCCAACTTGAAATGCAGTGACCTTATCCGTAGCTTGATCTAACGCGCTTAAAAAAATGACTGGAATCCCAGCCGTTTCCTGATTTGATTTCAATCTTCGGCAGACTTCATAACCATTGAGTTTCGGCATATTAACATCTAACAGGATCAAATCGGGCAGCATTGTTTGCACTGCCGTTAGGGCTATTTGTCCATTAATTGCCTTACGCACGGTATATCCCTGCTCCGCTAGCATAGTGGACAGAAGGCGTACATTATCCACTACATCGTCCACAACCAGAATATCGGCCGTCCTGCGATCGAGGAGAGGAACAGAATCAAGCTCAGTGTTCATCATGTCTTACCATTGAGGGTTTGAAGTGAGTAGGTGAGTGATCTTTTGAGCGGGCAACGGTTGAGAAAAGAAATAACCCTGACCAAAGTCACAGTTCAGTCGCCGTAATTGGTGAAGCTGTTGCAATGTTTCAATACCTTCTGCTACTACGGGCATATTCAAAGTACTGGCAATGCTGATGATCGCTGGGATCAATCCCAACTCACCAGGACGATCCTCTAACCGTTGAATGAACGATCGATCGATCTTCAAACTATGAACCGGGAAAGCGTGTAAATAGCTGAGAGAAGAATAGCCCGTACCAAAGTCATCAATGCTTAAACGAATTTGGCGATCGTGCAACTGCTGGAGAATTTGGAAAATATTATTAGTGCTTTCCATAATTACGCTTTCAGTAATCTCTAATTGCAGATTGCTTGGATTGATTTGAGTCGCTGTTAAGACTCGATCAATTTGTTGAATTAAATCGGTTTGAGTAAACTGCCGTACCGACAGATTAATGCTCATCGTAAAGGTATTATCAACAATGCAATTTTGTTGCCAATGCTTTAATTGTTGGCAGGCTTCTTGCAGCACCCAGGCTCCGATGGGTAAAATTAACCCGGTTTCCTCCGCCACTGGAATGAACTCAAACGGCATGATCATCCCCCGGTTTGGATGCTGCCAGCGTAGTAGTGCCTCAACCCCAGTAATTCGCCCTGCCTGCAAAGAGACGATCGGCTGATAATAGAGCGTTAACTTTCGCTGTTCCACAGCCCGACGCAAATCAGTTTCCAACTGCAACAAATGCAGGGCTGCATTGTGCATTTCAGTATCAAAAATTTGGTAGCGGGCTTTACCCAAAGCTTTAGCTCGATACATTGCGGTATCAGCATCTCGTAACAGATGTTCTGGCTGTTCATACCCCAGATTGCTGAGGGCAATTCCAATACTGGTGCTGATAAACACCTCTCGTTTATCGCTCAAATGAAATGGATCTGTAAATGCTGTCAGCAAGCAGGTTGCAACTTGAATGGCGCGATCGGCATCTACCTGAGGTAGTAGAATGGCAAACTCATCTCCTCCTAACCGAGCCAGGGTATCTTCTTCCCTGAGGCGATTCCGCAATCGTTGAGCGACAGCCAGCAAAACTTCATCCCCTACCAGATGCCCCAATGAATCATTAATTACTTTGAACCGATCGCAATCTAAAAATAAAACTGCAAACTGATAGGATAGGTTAACTTTAGCCTGATTGAGTTGCTGATTCAACTGCTCCATAAAAAATACCCGATTAGGGAGTTGGGTCAGCGCATCGTGGAGCGTCATTTTTATCAGTTGTGATTCAATGCGTTTGCGCTCTTCAATTTCATGAATCAACTCTCTGTTGCTAGCTTCAAGCTGCTGTGTCCGTTTTCTGACTCGCTCCTCTAGTTGGAGATTTAGTTGATGGATTTTGTCATTTTTCTCCTTCAAATCAAGCTGATTGCGAACACGAATCAGCACCTCATCAAAATGGAAGGGCTTGGTGATGTAGTCCACTCCACCGATCTGAAAGGCTTTAATTTTGTCCAATGATTCATTCAGCGCGCTTAAAAAAATGATTGGAATACTCGCTGTTTCAGGTGAGGATTTCAGGTGTTGACAGACTTCAAATCCATTCATATGGGGCATCATAATATCCAACAGAATGAGATCCGGCATTGTAGTTTGAACAGCCCGAATAGCAGACTGTCCGTTCAATGATTTCCGAACGTGATAACCCTTTTTATTCAGCAAATCGGACAATAATCGCAGATTTTCTGGCGTGTCATCAACAATTAAGATGTCATAGGTGATGGCTTTATATGAGCTGTTTCCATCCATTTTCGTCCTGGAGGACGCAGCTTCAGAAATGGTATTCTTTGCTGATTCAAGCCCTACTGATTCAAGCTCTACTGATTCAAGAGACTCACTCTGATGCGATACAGTATGCTCAGAACGAACATCCATGACAAGTTTCTCCTGATCCGTTAATCGTTTTGAGTGAGATCAATAATTTGCTCAAACTGAAAGTCTGATACAAGCTTTGTGAGGCGATCGGCCAGTACAAAATGTTGCTCAGGAATTTGTTGAATGAGTTCAAGCACCAGGCGATCGCTACCCTGCAACGCTGCCCGTTCTAGCTGTTGAACCCACTCCGAAGGCATATCCTGCAAGCTATTGGATAGATCGATGCTGCGATGGACAAAAGCCTTTTTACTCAGGTGTTCTGGGTTATGGACGCTTGGAGAATTCCGGTTCAACTGATGCGGGTCTTCATCCGAAGTTTCATAAATATACTCGATTCCCAGGTGATAACCGATCTTTTCAAATATTTCTTGCTCTTGAAACGGCTTACGTACAAAATCATCACAACCTGCTGCCAGGATCATTTGCCGCTGCTCTTCAAATACGCTGGCCGTGAGGGCAATAATTCGAGTGGAGGAATGGTCTGCGCCGGGGACTGATGCAGTGATGGGATGGGGCGATGCGGTATTGCCAGTCTGTTGCTGCCTGATTTGTTGCTCTCGCGCTCGGATCTGCCGGGTTGCCTCATATCCATCCATCACCGGCATTCGCATATCCATCCAGATCAGATCCGGTTGCCAGGATGCCCAGAGGTCAAGGGCCTGCTCACCATTTTTTGCTTCTTTGACTTCTAGCCCGATTGCAGTCAGAATTTTGACCAGCAGCAAGCAATTGGCAGGATGATCTTCAACCACTAAAATTCGGGGAGATGCCTGATTCGGCTTCAAACCCTTCACTTTTTGCGGCAAAGGCTGAAGGATTGGAGGTTGCCCAAAATCATGGGACTGTACCCAAATTTCAAACGTCAGGGTAGAACCGCGATCGATCTCACTAGAAACCGTAATTTCTCCCCCCATCAACTGCACAAACTTCTGGCTGATGGTCAGTCCCAATCCGGTTCCTTGATGAGACTTGAAGCCGGAATGGGTTTGACCAAACGCTTGAAATAGACAATCCAATTCATTTGCTGCTATCCCCGGGCCCGTATCTTCTACCTCAAATGCAATGAGAAACCGGCACGATGACCGATCGACCCCTTGATCAACCGCTTTGATCTGCCAGTCCTTGGCCCATACCCGTAAGCGAACCCATCCTTGTTCAGTGAACTTAATGGCATTTCCCAATAGGTTAATGATCACCTGCCGCAGTTTCCCCTCATCTGCCTGGATAAACTGAGGTAGGGTGGGGTCACATTCAACGATCAGAGTCAACCCCTTTTTGATTGCAGTGAGTTGAAACATTTCCTCTACATGATTGAGCAGCCGATACAGGTCGAAAACGTTTTCGTTCATCTGAGTCCGTCCTGCTTCAATTTTTGACATTTCTAAGATGTCATTAATGAGTCTCAGGAGATGTTCTCCACTGCGATTAATGATGGTCGTGTATTCGCGGTGTTCAGGAGATAGCTCTTGATCATCACTCATTAACTGGGCAAAGCCTAGAATCGCATTAAGGGGGGTGCGGAGTTCGTGGCTCATGTTCGCTAAAAATTCACTTTTAGACCGATTCGCTGCATCGGCTGCTTCCTTGGCCTGTTCCAGTTCCTGGGCTTGCTGCTGGGTACGGGCAAGCAATTCCGCCTGTTGAACTGCTACACCAAGTTGAGAACTCACCTGAAGCAAAAGTTGGATCTCTTCGGTTCGCCACTGACGCGGCGCAGAATTTTGATAGGCTGCCAACAGCCCCCACAAAACCTTGCCACAAAAAATTGGCACAATCACATAAGCCTGGGCTTGGAGGCGGTTGATTAAGTTCAGATAACAGTCTGAAAAACCTGCTTCAAATACATTGTTGACGCAGCGATAACTGTTTCCCCAGCGATACGCTCCGCCTTCAGTATCTTTCAGGTAAGTATCTTCCAACTGAATGCTGTATTGCTCAATCGTTTTGAGAATACATTCTTCCTGATTAACGGTCACCTGATTCAACTCTGGCTCAGGTTGGGATGGCAGTAAGGGCAACCAACCATCCGCTACGGATTCTGCGACAAAGTGACCGCTCCAGTCGGGTTCAAATTGATAAACGACGACGCGATCGCACTGAATTGCCTGCCGCATTTCATCCGTCGTTGCACTGAAAATAGCTTCTAAATCCAGGGTTTGGTGCATCCGCTGAATCACCTGAAGCAACGTTCTTTCTCGGCTGGCCATTTGGCACAGGGAAAATTCATTTTGCTTTTGCTGAGTAATGTCACTGACCGTACAAACGACACGCTCATCCTGTTCTGCTTCCAGGGTGTAGAGCGCGGTATTAACCACGAGCCACCGCCGCTCCTGAGTCAGGGGAGATTCGATGGCTATTACCACATCATGAATCGATCGATGCTGCTGAATGGCTTGTTGTACCGGTAGATCAGCCAACTCAAACGGAGTACCATCTTCGCGGAACAAACGCCAGGATTCTCCGAAAACTTTACGTCCGCAATATTCATCCCCGTGTTCAGAAGAAACTGCATGATCTAGAAATAGCAAATCAATGCCCGCCTGATTACTCGCCAGGATTTCAGCCTGCGTGTTCAAGAGAAATACCCCAACCTGCATCTCACGGATGAGGGAGCGAAAATTCTGCTCCCTGGCTTGGAGCATTTTCCGGTTTAACGTTTGAGCCATCAGCCATTGGCTCACCAGCGAAGTCACCAGCATGAGACTCAAGATGCAAAACGCCCCAAACCCAACTCCAGTCGCTATCACAGCTGGATCTAAAGTCTGTGCTGAAACGGATACAGGATGCTCCACGGGAAAAAAATGAGTAGCAGCCATACCTGAGTAATGCATGCCGCTAATGGCCAGTCCCATCACCAGCGCGCTAATCACCATCTGCCACGACCCTTTGGGATACGATTGCTCCTGAAGCTGCGAAGCCAACCATAGAGCCGCGATCGATACCCCGATCGCCACACCTAACGACACAGCCACCCAACTCCAACGATACTGAATCACTGCCTGTAGCTGCATTGCCGCCATTCCGGTATAGTGCATCCAGGTAATGGCAATCCCCATACAGAACCCACTCCCCAGCAGCAACCTCCCATTGGTCGCAGAACGACTCAAGAGCCATAATCCGATTCCAGAGGCCATAACACCATACAGCAGCGATAGCAACGTCAGCAGCAAATCATAACTGACAGCAGTGGACAAATCAAACGCCAGCATGGCGAGAAAATGGGTAGCCCAAATACCAGTACCCATCGAGAGGATTCCACCCAGTAGCCAGAGCCACCGGGCTTTCTGAAGCCAGGATTTGACTCGAATTGCTAAATCGAGAGCTGTGTAGGAGGATAAAACAGCAATCACGAACGATAATCCAACCAGGCTCAGATGATAGGTGCCAGCAATCTCAGAATTCATCAACCACGCAGGAAAGTGAAGTAGAACGAGCTAAGTTCTCTATAGAGTTCCCGAAACAGCCGCCTCACACAACATGGGGAAAATGGGCAAATTCACTTCTCTGCCAGGGATTTGGAGTTAGGAAAATACATAAGATTGAGAAAAACCATAAATTATTAATAAATTACTGAGAAGAAATATTAAGTTTCAATAAGTTTAATTTTGATATCAACTGAGAGCTGAGAGGCAAAATTTCGGCATAGGCTTTTGCTAAAGACCTGACCAACGGTTGACTATCCTGAGCTGGCTCATCTGCTGATTCATAGTGCAAACACTCTAAACAGTGTGAAGTTTCAGTCTTCAGATTTTCTTTAGTTTTCCTCGATACAGTAGAAGAACGGTTGGTTCATCAATCCGTATTTAGAACCTATCAGAAAACCCCGTCAGGGGTTTTGGATTCCCAACACTCAAGCGAGTTTTCAGATAGACACTTAGAGAACGCTGAAAGGAAAACTGCAAATGACCTTTTTCATTGCCTCCGAGGACGAAGAAGCTCGGCTGCAAGCCCTGTACCATTACCGCATTTTAGACACCGAAACGGAAACAGTTTTCGATGACTTAACTCAACTTGCTGCCCAGATTTGTGATACCCCGATCGCCCTGATTAGCCTCGTTGATGCCCATCGACTCTGGTTCAAAGCCAGGGTTGGTCTGGATGTTTCCGAGATCGGACGGGATTTGACCCTCTGCAACTATGCGGTTCAGCAAGCCCATCCTCTGATCGTGCAAAATGCCTCAGTGGATCAACGGTTTGCTGCTGCGCCCCTCGTACTTGGAGAACCCTACATTCGCTTTTATGCAGGTATTCCCCTGGTCACGCCAGAAGGATACGGAATTGGCACCCTGTGTGTGATCGATCGGATTCCGCGTCAGTTGTGTTCAGACCAAATCAAGGCATTGGAGGCTCTCAGCCGACAAGTGATCAGCCAACTGGAGATGCGGCGGCATCTGACGTGGTTGCAGGAGCGAGAACAGCAGTTACAGTCGATCCTGAATGCTGCACCAGAGGGCATTGAATCGATCCCAGCGGATGGTCGTTTACTGGGAACGAACCCGGCAGGGTTACCCATCATTCAGCAAACGGAAAATGCCCTGCATCAGTCGCTCAAGGAATTAGCCGAGATTAAGGTTGCCCTTGATCAATTCTCCATTGTCGCCATTACGGATGCGCAGGGAAACATTACCTCTGTGAACGATCGATTCTGCGAAATTTCTCAATACTCCAGAGAAGAATTGATTGGGCAGAGCCATCGGATTGTAAACCCAAATCACTATCCCCCATCTTTCTTTCAGGATATGTGTCAAACGAGTGCCCAGGGAAAAGTTTGGCGCGGTGAAATCAAAAATCGTGCGAAAGATGGCAGCTTTTATTGGGTGGATACGACCATTGTTCCCTTTCTGGACGACCACCATCAACCCTACCAGTACATTGCCTTACAAACTGACGTTACAGCCCGCAAACAAGCTGAAACCGCACTACAGAAACAAACCGAACGAGAACGACTGGTGGCAGGCATTGCGAATCGGATTCGGCAATCGTTAGACCTGAATCAAATTTTGAATACAACGGTTTCTGAAGTGCAGCAATTGCTCCAATCCGATCGCGTTTTAACCTACCGTGTCACTCCGTACGGCACAGGGCGGGTGACGAATGAAGCGGTTGCTCCCGATTATGCCCCTATTCTGGGGCAATCCCTGCCGGAAGTGATCTTTCCCAAAGAATGCCATGAGCTGTACCGCCAGGGGCGCGTTCGGGCCATTACCAATATTGAACAGGACGAAGTTGCTCCCTGCCTGGTCGAAACATTACGCAAACTGGGGGTACAGTCAAAACTGGTCGTTCCGATTCTCCATAAAGAGCAACTGTGGGGGTTACTGATTGTGCATCACTGCCGTCAGCCCCGGCAATGGCAAACCTGGGAAATTGAACTGTTGACCCACCTATCCACTCAGGTGGCGATCGCCATTCACCAGTCAGAACTCTATCAACAAACCCAGGCAGAGCTACTAGAACGCAAGCAAGCCGAGCAAAAAATCCGCGACCAGGCTGCCCTCCTCGATGTGGCAACGGATGCCATTGTGGTGCAGGGATTAAATCGACAGATCACTTACTGGAATAAGGGCGCTGAACGGTTATATGGCTGGGCTGCCAGGGAAGCCATGGGCCAACTGGAAGATAAACTGCTCTACCGAGAGGCTCCTGGGAACATTGAAGCTATCTACCAGGCCGTTCTATCGAAAGGAGAGTGGCAGGGAGAATTGTACCAATGGACAAAGGCGGAACGGGAGGTCATTGTTCAAAGTCGTTGGACATTGGTGCGGGATTCAAACGGTCAACCCCAGGCGATTCTAATGGTGAATACCAACATTACTCAGAAGAAACAACTGGAACGACAGTTTCTCCGGGCCCAGCGGATGGAGAGTATTGGTACGCTGGCAGGAGGAATTGCCCATGACCTCAATAATCTTCTGGCTCCCATATTGATGGCAGTGTCGCTGTTGGAAATGCAGCTTGCTGATCCAGAGGATCCGAAAGGGCGACAGTGGATTGATATTATTGACAGCAGTGCGCGGCGAGGGGCCAGTTTAGTCAAGCAGGTGTTGTCGTTTGCGCGGGGTGTGGAAGGGGAGCGATCGCTGCTGGAGGTCAAGCATTTGATCTGGGAAATCAAGCAAATTGCTGAAGAAACCTTTCCCAAATCGATTACCCTATCCACCAACATTCCCCGCGATCTCTGGATCGTTTGCGGTGATGCCACTCAACTACACCAGATTTTAATGAACCTTTGCCTCAATGCTCGGGATGCGATGTCCAATGGAGGAATGATCAAGATTTCGGCTGAAAATGTCGAACTCACTGAAGAATTTGCCCAATTCCATCTAGAAGCTCACGCAGGCTCCTATGTCAAGATTACGGTTTCTGATACTGGAGAAGGCATTACGCCAGATGTAATCGATCGCATTTTTGATCCATTTTTCACCACAAAGGAAATGGGAAAAGGAACGGGATTAGGATTATCGACTGTTATGACGATCATCAAAAGCCACAACGGATTTATTACTGTATCGAGCCAGATTCATAAAGGCACAGAGTTTCAGGTTTACTTACCTGCCATTCACCAAACCGAAGTTCAGGTGACTGAAGCGCAAAATATATTAATAGGACATGGTGAGTTAATCCTGTTGGTTGATGATGAAACGTTTATCCGTGAAGTCACAAAGGATTTATTGGAAACCTACGGCTATGAGGTTTTGACCGCTCAAGATGGGATTGAAGCAGTCACTTTGTTTG
The DNA here is from genome assembly GCF_048077055.1 of Egbenema bharatensis FJBBOT/2019. Taxonomy (NCBI): domain Bacteria; kingdom Bacillati; phylum Cyanobacteriota; class Cyanophyceae; order Oculatellales; family Oculatellaceae; genus Egbenema; species Egbenema bharatensis. The sequence goes on from NZ_CP182236.1 coordinate 4,459,643, forward strand.
CCCGACATAAGGCGGATGTTCGTCTCGTTTTAATCGACATGATGATGCCGTCAATGGATGGAAAAGCAACGATTCAAACCCTGCGTACCATGAATCCCCAAATTCAAATTGTTGCAATGAGTGGCTTGAGTACGAGTGGGGTCAATGAGCCAAAAACTGAAGTGAACGCTTCCTTATCTAAACCATTCACCACTCAGGAATTGCTCTCAACCTTGCAGCAGGTACTCCAGATTTGAATTGGCGGTTATTTTATCTAATGGCTTAAAAAACTCCATCTTCGGAAGGATCGTCCTGCCTCAGGGTAATGCTATAATTTCCAGAAATTAAGCAAGTCAGCCTAATTCGATCGCAATGGTGTTCATTACAGACACAGCGTTGTGGTTGGAGCGGAGGAACCTTTTTCTGGGGCTTATCTTGGAAAGGCGAGGGGGGTGAAATTGCACCTGCCATCGTGATTCAAGAGGGACATCTCTCAGTCCTAGCCCGTCAGCTAACTTCGTCGGCATTGGGAGGAGACTGGGTTTCAAGCATTTTCACAATGGGTTGAACCACCGGTGTCCTTGGCGGGTATCGCTACGGCTTGCTGACTGTACCTGCTAGACTCTGGAGATCGTTCAATGACATCGTTTCATGGAATTTTGGCGGCTTTAGGCCGTGATAATTTTGCAGACGCAATATTCGATCGCTCTCTGACCCTGGCCCAGCAGTACCACAGCCGTTTGATCTTGACCCACTGTACCAGACTCAAAATCGCGGAACACATGGGCACCTTTATTGATGCGGGGTTTGGTTTAGTCAGTCCTGGAAAACTGCAACAGCTAGACGAAGAGCATCGAGATCAGGTCGATGCAGACTATCAGTGGCTTTGTGATTATGCTGCGATCGCCCACGCCCTCGGCGTTCCTGCAAAAGCGGTTCACCAAGTTGGAGATGTGGGGGTGCAGATTTGTCGTCTGGCAAACCACTCCCATGCAGATTTGATCGTCATGGGGCGCAGTCTCAAGCCTGGTTTGAAGCGACGGTTCTTTGGCAGTACACCCGATTATGTGATGCGCCATGCATCTTGCCCCGTGCTGGTTGTACAGAATGAGTTCCACACTCAACCCCTGCCGCCAGGGGCTGTCAAGCCATCCACGGAGGGAGCCCATCAGTCCCCTCTTCATTTAGTGGACTGGAAACCCACCCATCTTCCCACCACCATAAGGAGTCATACATGGAATTAATCCTGGGGCTAACCCTTCCGGTTGAAGATCCAATTTTGATCTTTGGAATTTGTATGGTCGTGATTTTGGCAACTCCGCTAATCTTTGAGCGGTTTCGGCTTCCAGGGATCATTGGGCCGATCATCGCAGGGGTGATCTTAGGCTCTAGTGTCCTGAACGTGCTGGAGCGAGGTCAGGCGATCGAGCTATTGGGAAATGTCGGGTTGCTCTACATCATGTTTTTGTCGGGGCTGGAGATCAATATGTCTCAGTTCCGCAAAAACCGCGATCGCAGTCTGGTCTTCGGCATCATTACATTCACCATTCCTCAATTCATCGGTACCGTACTGTTTCGGTATGTTTTGGGATTTGGGTGGGCTGCTGCCATCTTGATTGCCAGTATGTTTGCCTCCCATACCCTGGTGCCCTACCCGATCATTAGCCGATTGGGCATCACGAAGAACGATGCCGTAGTCACCACTGTCGGCGGCACGATTCTAACAGATACGGTGGCCCTGTTGGTGCTGGTGGTCGTCGCCCGGGGCTTTGAAGGAGAGTTAACCACGACTTTCTGGATTACCCTCGCTCTGGCAATGGTGATTTATGTGGCGGCGGTGGTCTACCTGCTGCCGCTATTAGCCCGCTGGTTCTTCCGGAATGTGGAAGACGGTGGCAAGAGCGAGTTTATCTTTGTTCTGGCAGTTGTATTTATTGGTGCCTATTTAGCTCGTGCCGTGGGGACAGAGGCCATTCTGGGGGCGTTTTTAGTCGGACTAACGCTGAATCGACTGATTCCAGAACGCAGTCGGTTAATGACCCGAATTCAGTTCTTCGGTGAAGCCTTTATCATTCCGTTTTTTCTGATCTTTATCGGTCTGCTGGTGGATGTGTCAGTCCTGGCCAGCGGATGGACAGCCTGGGTCGTGATGATTGCCATGCTATCCACCAACGTTGGAACAAAATGGATCGCGGCTGGATTAACCCGGCGAATCTACAACTATTCCGATGCCCAGGGTTGGGTGATTTTTGGCTTATCTACCTGCGAGGCAGCAGCAACTTTGGCGGCCACCCTGGTGGGCTATGAACTTGGCATTATTGGGGATGATGTGCTGAATGGCGTGGTGCTGATGATCTTTGCGACCTGCATCCTTGCGCCTGGGTGGTCGATCGCTTTGGTCGTAAGGTAGCCCAGGAGCAAGAGGAAGACCAGATCTACGAACCGCGTCAGGCTCCCCAACGGATTTTGGTACCTCTGGCGAATCCATCCACTAGTGAAACTCTGATGAATATTGCCTCGATGCTGCGGGATAGTAAGTCTGAAGAAACGATCTTCCCCTTGACCGTGGTGGCTGAGGAACTGGAGGCAGACAACACGGAAAGCAATGTGGCGGCAGCGGAACGACTACTTGCCCATGCGGTGGTTCATGCGGCTGAAATTGATGTGCCTGTGAACCCGGTCACCCGCGTTGCCCGCAATCCGGCCTCTGGTATTGTGGAGGCAGCAACGGAACGACGGGTCAGCGATATTGTGATTGGCTGGAATGGAGCCCGATCGGCCCAACAGCGAATTTTTGGCACCGTGATTGACCAGATGTTGGAGCAGTCCAGCCAGCAGGTCTGGGTCTGTAAGCTGGAACATTCCGTTAACACATTTCAACGGCTCGTGGTGGTAATGCCGCCGTTAGTCGATCACAATCCAGGCTTCTATGAAGCGGTTCGATCGCTCAAACAGTTAGCGTCACAGTTAGGGGCAACGATTCAAGCACTCGTGGTTGGAGATAACGCCGATCGCTTCCGCCAGCACTTTAGTGAGGTTGCCATTGAGGTAGATGCTGCCTTCATGGAAGTTTCAACCTGGCAAGCCCTGGAAACGACGCTCCACGATACAGTCAATGACAAAAATTTGATGGTGCTCCTCAGTGCCCGGGAAGGGACGATCGCCTATGAACGCTCCCTATCGCGCCTACCGCAAATGTTAGCAGACTTACACGCCAGCTTCCTGGTGCTGTACCCGTCGGAGAAAGAACTGCGGAGTGTGAGCATTCAGCCCCAGGGATTACCCGATATTCTGACTGAGAATCGCGTTGTACTGGATTTAGCGACTCCTTCCTACGAGAAAACTGTTGATGTGCTGCTCAGCACGGCGATCGACACCCATGATCCACGCCATAACTCGGTTCTCAAAGCCCTGGTTTACGATGATGTGGGATACGCTAGTGAGGTCTTACCGGGAGTCATTATTTCCCACGCCCGAGTCCGGGAACTGAAAGAAACCAAGATGTTTTTGGGAATTCACCGGGAAGGCGTAAAACACGATCGGATCCAGCAGCCTGTTCATGTTGTGATTCTCCTCCTTAGTCCGGCCCAGCGCACCACACAGGAACACCTGAGCCAACTAGCTGAGATCGCCCGCTACTTTAGCCATGTAGACGATCTGGACAGGCTAACTCTGTGTCGGAACCTGGAGGAACTGCGCGCCTGGTTTGAACAAAACGGAGGAGTGCGATCGCGTTAACAAGAACCACTGTGGCTTAAAGCTTTGACCCGCTGAATCGCATTATCTATGTCAGGCAAGGTTCGCCCGTGCTTGATTGCGGTTTCAATCCAAAGATTTGCAACAATTTCTAGTTCTTCTAGTGTTTCAGGCAGCGTTTCACCCTGGGCAATACAACCTTTAAGTGCAGGAATTTCTGCTACATAACCCTCTCCATCACAGGGATAAATCACAATTGGATATTTCATCATGAACTTTCCTCATCTTCTGGATTGTCTAGCTGTTCGATCAGTTCGATCACTCGTTTGACATAAATTTCTTTGACCTTGTTGTTGTGGACTGGAATAGCAAATGTTATTTCTCCCTTTGTGAAAACATGATGGCTTCCTGTAATGCGATCGAGAGAAAAATCTTCCTGCTCCAAAAGCTTTCGGATATCCGAAAACGTTGCATCTTTAGGGTTATTTTTAGCTTTTTGCGGAGTTTTTCTCGTTTACTCATTAACTTGTGAATGAATTAGCCTTCTGCAACGCCAACCTGGCAGCCCCCACCACTCCCGCCTGTCCCCCTAATTCTGCCCTCAAAAGCTGAAGCCCGGAACGAGAACTTGGTAAAACCCGCCGCTCCATCTCTGCCTGGGCGGTGGGTAGAAAAAATTCAGCACTGGCACTGATGCCGCCACCAATAATCACAGCTTCAGGGGTTAGCACATAGATCAAACTGGCTAATCCTGCCCCCAGGTCTCGACCATAGGTGTGCCAAAATTCGATCGCCTCTGGTTCCCCTGCCTTCGCCCGTTCGCCCAGTTCGTGGGGTTCCAGTCCGGTGCGTCGTCGAATCGCTTGAATCGAGACATACTGCTCCAGGGAACCCTTGTTGCCGCTGTTGCAGTCTGGCCCCTCTGGACGCAGCGTAATTAATCCCAGTTCTCCGGCTGCTCCATCCCGTCCCACAAACAGCTGACCATTTAAAATCACGGCTCCACCCACCCCCGTTCCCAGGGTCAGCAAAATCAGGTCTTGATAGGCTCGCCCCGCTCCCAGCCAGTATTCCCCCATTCCAGCACAGTTGGCATCGTTGGCCAGCACCGTTGGTCGATTCGTTTTTGCCTCCAGCCAATCGGCCAGGGGAATGTCCTTCCAGCCCTTCAGATTAATGGCAACCCTGGCAATTCGACCCTCAGCATCCGCCGGGCAGGAGTACCCACCCCGATCGCCACGGTATGATGCGCTGGATCAAGCTGCTCGATCGCGGCCACCATCGTTTGCAGGACGGACTCCGGGTCAGCAGGCTGCGGGGTGGGAATCGTCAGAGCCGCCAGGCAGGTTCCCTGACTATCAAAACGACCGAGTTTAATGGCAGTACCGCCCAGGTCGATACCAATGACTTCTACTAGCTCTGAACTCCCCATCCCCGTTTCCTCGTCCTCTGCGTTTGAACTCTGTTTGAACTCTGTTTGAACTCTGTTTGAACTCTGCGCCTGAACTCTACATCTGAAATCTGCGATCGCTGCGAACGATCATAATCCAAGCTGACACTGAATTCGTCTGTTACACTTTGTTACGTAAGGGCAAGTTACATAGGGGCGATCGATAGGAGAAAAGGGAATGTTAAAAGCACTGCTATTTGATTTAGATGGAACGCTGGCCAATACTGACCCGATTCACTTTCAAACCTGGAAAGATTTATTGCAAGGATACGGTCTGGATATTGACCCAGAATTTTATCAGGCAAATTTCAGCGGTAGACGCAATCAAGAAATTATTAGCGATTTACTACCCCAACTTTCTCCAGAGGATAGCAATCAATTAAGCTTGCAGAAAGAAGCGGATTTTCGGGTTCGGGCTGAAATGCTCTTGACTCCTACTGAAGGCTTACTCGATGTGCTGGAGTGGATGGAGAGACAATACTTGAAACGGGCGATCGTCACCAATGCTCCGACGGAAAATGCGGCATTTATGTTGCGAGTACTCAACCTGAAGGAAACCTTTGAAACCGTCATTTTAGGGGATGAACTGCCAGTCGGAAAGCCCGATCCATTGCCCTATCAAATGGCGTTAGAACAGTTAGAAATTACCCCAGAGGAAGCGATCGTCTTTGAGGATTCGGCTTCCGGAATTCGATCGGCAGTTGGAGCTGGAATCATGACCATTGGGGTTGCCTCGACCCATTCCCATGCAGAGCTTTATGGGTTGGGTTGTAAGCTTGTTATTAATGACTTCTCCGATCAGCAATTGTGGGAATTATTGGGCGATCGAGTGGCTCCGGCTCCGGTCTGATTGGAGTGTATCCCAATTTTGCATTTCCGCGACAACTATCCCACTGGCAGGCAAGACTTCGGCGCGAGCTTAGGTCGAACGCTCAGTCGAACGCTGCCTGCGCTACGGAAGAATGTATTCCTGTAGGGTGGGCATTGCCCACCAAAACTACTATCATCCAACACACTATAGCTATCCTCCGTAGGATTTGAACGGGGTGCAGGGGTAAAACCCTGGCGTGGGGGCGTTGCCCCTACCCCCTTGTTCACAAACAATTTGTGAACGCTATATAAAAAGCAAAAAATAGAAAGCAAAAAGGCTGGTTGACTGACAAAACTTCTCAGTCAAGACCCTGAAAGCCCTCACCCTAGCCCTCTCCCAATGGGAGAGGGAACTGGAAAAGTGAATCGCTCCCCTCGCCCCGTGGGAGAGGGGTTGGGGGTGAGGGCACACAACTTTTGTCAGTCAATCAGGCAAAAAGGTCAGGCGATTCACCTGACCCATTGAGTCCTCTTGATGGAATTAGCGATTTCTAACTCTAATCGGCTCTAGAGAAATAGTTTCGAGCCTTACCAACTTCTGTCCTATTTCTTGCCAGTTGCTCGCTCTAGAACATTTTGCAGTTGATCCTTACCCGTTGTTGCCTGAGGAGCATCTTCAGGACGATACATCTGGTTGACATCTGCCGCACCCTGAACTTCGTTAAGTCCTTCGTTAGCCCGACGCTGAGTTTCTTCCATGGAGAGCGGATCTGCTTTCGTCACCTCTTCAGACTTCCGGAAGATTTCGTCTAACCGAGTGTCACCTTCAGTAGGGTTAGACTGAGAACTGCCGATCGCTGCGGCTGGAAAAGCGTTGGAAACGACTAGCAAAGTACAGATAAAAACAACCAGTACTGCACGAATTGCATTAGAGATAATACGAGAAAAATTCATAACTTCCTCCCAAAATTTGATTGAATCTAAACGGATGGTGGTACAAGTTAACTACGGTTTAGTCGAAGAAATCCTTCACACTATCAATCAGACTTTCGCCCTGATCCTGTGCTTCTGAACCTGCTCGATCGATCGCCGATTTAGCTCGACCGATTCCTTCTTTAGCTTGACCCTGTGCCTGTCTGGCAGCACCTTCCGCCTGTCCAGATGCTTTGCCGAACTGACGTTGGACATTACCGTAGGCTCGGTCGATTTTTCCTTCAGCCTGATCGCTTGTTCCTGCGCCAAAAGCCCGATCAATTTGCTCTTGGGCATTTTGCCGCTCGTATTGCACCATGTCATTTCCCGCCATTGCAGCCGGAGTTGAAACGGTGAAAACCCCTTGCCATCCCAGGGTCAGGACAACTAGGCAAGCAAATGTAGCAACTAGTTGATAAGCTCTCTGTAGAAAGTTCACTATTAAGTGATTACGTTTCATCGACGAAACCTCTTCATTCACTGATGCTCCTATTTGTACTCTGAAGCACTCCCTTGATGAATCGATCTAGGGGGTGAGGTTATGACGCGATGAATACAGAAAAAATCTCCCTCTAGGTGTAGTGAAATAACAGAACGATTGCTGCTATTCTAATTAATCCCTCAATTTCAGCCAAATTAATTTATTCAGCCGCATTTTGGAAAAATTTCTTCCTGAGACTGAATCCGCTGCCCAGATGAGCCGCCGATCGCCTCAAAGTTCAGCAACGCCGCTAGATAATCTGGATGACCTTTCCCTATTCCCGCAGCACATATCCTACGCTCCGCACCGTATGGATCAGCCGCTTTTCATTCTCTTCTTCTAGCTTCAGGCGCAAATAGCGAATGTAAACCTCAATGATATTAGAATCACCCATAAAGTCGTAGCCCCAGACTTTTTCCAGGATTTGATCACGGGTGAGCACCTGACGGGGATTGATCATCAAGTATTCCATTAAATCAAACTCCTTTGCCGTTAGCTCGATCGCCCGTCCCCCTCGGAAAACTTCGCGGGTTTTACGGTTCAGGGTCAAATCATCAAACTGAAGCTGATCGGCATCAGGTTCTTGGGTTCGGCGTAGGTGGGCCGAACCCTGGCCAGGAGTTCTTCAATGCTAAAGGGCTTCACCACATAATCATCTGCCCCTGCATCCAGTCCTTCAATCCGATCGCCAACCGCATCCTTTGCCGTCAAGAAAATCACTGGAGCCTTATTACCCGTTGAACGCAGCCGCCGACAAATTTCCACTCCCGTCATCCCTGGAAGCAGCCAGTCTAAAATGAACAGATCTGGAGATTCTTCCCGGGCAGGGTTAGCCCCGTTAAACCATCGTTGGCAACACTGACTCGATAGCCTTCAGAGGTTAGCTCCAATTCCATAAATCGGGCTAATTTCACTTCATCTTCTACCAAAAGAATGTGGGCCGCCATAATTTCTAGTCCTTGATGCCTGTCGATAGATGACTGGAAGAACATAACTGGGAAGGAAGGGTCACGGTGAACAAACTGCCTTCCCCAGGATGTGACCAGACTTTGATTTGTCCGTCCATACTTTCAACCAGTGTTTTAACAATAGATAATCCCAAACCCACCCCTCCCGTCGCCCGACTCCGAGCGTGATCGATCCGATAAAAGCGATCGAAAATTCGTTCCTGTTGATCTAGCGGCATCCCACAGCCGTAGTCTCGGATTTCAATTGTGCGCGTCTCTTCAGTCTGCGATAGGGTGATGGTAATTGGATGGTCTGGCGGAGAATACTGGGCAGCATTATCCAGTAAGTGCGTCAAAATTTGGATCAGGCAATTGCGATCGGTGGTCATCCAAATGTCCTGATCAGCATTCACTTTAATTAGAGGGTGCTGTGCTTTTTCAGTCAGTTTGACCACATCTGCAACCAGATCATTTAGTTTCAGGCGTTCTGAATGCAAGTAAACACAACTGTTGTCTGCGCGGGCCAGATCCAGCAAACTTTGTAAGAGTTGAATCGTCCGATCGGTTTCTGAAATGGCGGTTTCTAATAATTCTTGCTGCATGGCACTGAATGAACTGCCTCGACGCTGCATACACTGGAGGGAACCATAGGTCACGCTCAACGGTGTTCTCAGCTCATGGGAAATATCCCCCAGCAATTGCCGCTGCTGTTCCCAGGACAACCCCAGGCGAGACAGCATTTCGTTCAGCTTCTCGGCCAGCTCTCTTACCTCAGTGGGGGCCTTGTCCAGGGTCATTTTGGCTTGACTTAAATCGTGCGCTGAAATGGTAGAGGCAATCTGGCTAATGCGGCGTAGGGGACAGAGCGATCGCTGAATGTACCAGGCAATCACGGCAGCCAGCAAGACGATCGCCAGACCTGTAACAATCCACAACCCTTGCATGGTACGGTTCAGCATTAACTGATTGCTGGTAATATCCTGGGCAATTCGCATCTGTCCCAGGTTCCGCCCGCGTACTTTGAGTAAATCGCTACACAGCACCAGATACCGCTGCTCGACCTGGTAAACGTTGGGCTGTTTGGGCAGTTCGTACAGTGCAAATAGATTCTCCCGAAATTCAGGCTCAATGACCTGAAAGGACTGGGATTGGGCAGTGATTTCCCCATCCGCTGCCTCTACCCAAATCAATACATTTGGTGGGGCCTTGTCGATCGCAAGCTGGACACTCTCCGCCATTGGGAACGATTCATTATAAATCTGCACATCCAGCGGCAGCCGATCGCTCAGGTGCTTGATCGTGTCAGTATGGGTATCAATCAAAATTTCCTGCATCCGCCAGCCTACCCAACAAGATACCCCCCCTAACCCCAGCACTGAGAACGTCGTCACTCCCACCGTCAGGCGAAATTGCAGTGAAGCAGGATCTAGCCAACGATGGGGCGATTGGGGGGGAGGGGGGAGGATTGGCGGGATTTTGGGTTAAACGATTTTCCACCCAGCTTTTAGCTCTAGACCATGCAGTGGAAGCATGGGAGCGTAGGTTAGTCATTACAGGCTGTGGCAGAATTCGCTTCATAGAAGAAAGGACGGCTGAAACAAAGATGACCTTTTATCTATTAAGCGTGATCAAGCTGAGATTGCGCTGAGAAACAACTGGGCAACTCCTAAAATTTTGCATATTTTTGGATCAAGTCCGACTCGCTGCGATCGTCCGTCGAGCCACTAGGGCTGCACTCAACAAAGAAATACCGCTCATCAGCAAACTAATTCCCACGTACAGACCAATCAGCCAGATGGCACTGAAGGGCCAGCGGTTCAGAACCATGATGCCCAAAATCAGGGTCACGATGCCATTCACAGCTACCAGCCATGACATCCTGTGCCCCGATCGGTTGGTGAAGGCCATAATGATTGTAAAAGCACCTTCAACAATAAACAAAATACCAAATGCGAAGGTCAGGGCAACCACCGCAGCCCCGACATTAAACAAAATGTAAATCCCGGCAACGACATACAAAAGCCCCACAATCAAGTTCAGCCAAAATCCTCTGACTGGCTTGGACTGAAAGGACTCCACAATCATCACAATACCGCTAATCAGCGTAATCCAGCCGATGACAAGGGTAAAAAACGCGGAGGCAATTCCAGGAGATAAAATCGCCAGAATGCCAAGAACAATTAGAGCAATACTGAGGGCAATGATCCACCCCGTTGCTTTTCTAAGATTAGGTTCAACCTGATATTCAACCGTCATAATTACACACCTCGGATTTTACAATTTCTACGGTTTGCAAACTGGCTACTGACAAGTCAAGCCTGATTCCATCTGCACCTGAGCCGCTTCTACCGCCGCAACTTCCTCTGCGATCGAGTCTGTTGCCTGTTGCAGGGTCGCTGTATTAGAAATGCCTTGAATGGCTCTGTCCAGTTCCTCCTGGGCTTGCTCTAACTCAACCACTCTTGCCTCTTGCACACTGGCGGCTGAGGTTTTCACCTGATTAAACGTCGCTTTCACTTCATCCTGGGCCTGCTTTAAGTCACCCACGGTGGAGTTTGGACTCAAGCTTCTGAGCGCGGCGACCGATGTTCTGAATCTTGCTAAATCTGTGCAGAGGGCAGCTTGTTTCTCTGCTGCGGTTGGAGTGGATTCATTTGCACAACTTGCCAGTAAAAGCAGAAAAAGCGCAGTTAGAGAAAGTTTAATTAATTTCATAGTTAATTCCTTGGTTGATAGTGATGAAAAATGTAAACCGTTGTAAAAAAAGAGCAACGAAAAGTAAACCAAATTGGCAATACAATCTGCATTTAAGGTGTTGGTCTAAGCATGGAGAATCAAGGGTTTGTTCTTAAAGCTAGAACAATAAAATATGAAATTGATAGGAAATCAGGGTTTCACCTGTCAATCAAGGATCATGAGGCGCGATCGAGTTGACGAATCAAATTCCAGCCTATGTTTTAACTTCGGAGGTTGGCGCAAGTTCTGGATTGGAGATAGGGGGCATGCGAGCGATCCGAAAACCTGTAATGCCATACAGCAGTGACAAAATCGGGCTGGCAATATTAAAGATGGCAAACGGCAAATAGAGGAACGTGGACACCCCCAGAGTGGCTGCCATGTAAGCCCCACAGGAATTCCAGGGCACCAGAGGAGATGTGACCGTACCGCCATCTGCTGCGGCCCTGGATAGATTTTGGGGACTTAACCCCCGCTTCTGGAACTCAATCCGAAACAATCGCAGGGGTAGCACTAATGCAATGTATTGATCCCCAGCAGTAATGTTCAAGCCGATCGCCGTTGCAATGACAGTTGCAAACAAAAGCCCAGTTGTTTTAGCCCGGTAAAGGATAGGATTGATCAGCTTTGCCAGCAGCCCAAATTCTTCCATAAGGGCGCCAAACGTGACCGCACCGATAATGATCCAGAGAGTGTACAGCATACTGTCCATCCCGCCCCGCGACAGCAGCATATCAATATCGGCAATGCCAGAATTTTCCTGATAGCCATTGGCCAACGCCATCCAGATGCCTTTGATATAGACCAGGGGGGCACCCAGGGTGGGATCATTCACAAAGCGCAGAATGGCTTGGGGTTGGAAAATTGCCCCCAGTACACCTGCCACCAGTGCTGCACTCATGATGGCCAGGGAGGCAGGCACTTTACGAATGGAGAACACCACCAAAAAGACCAGGGGGAGTAAATTCAGGGGGGTAATCCAAAAGAGTTGATTCAGTTGAGCCAGATCTGTTGCCGTTTCCAGGCTGGCAACGACGGTTTCCCTCAAGCCGAGCATGATAAAGATCACGAAGGCAATGACAAAGGCCGGAACTGATGTCCAGATCTGGGTGCGAATGTGCGTGTAGATATCAACGCCCGCCAACTGAGCACTCAAAACGGTGGTTTCGGAAAGGGGAGATGTTTTGTCACCAAAATAGGAGCCAGAAATGACGGCACCTGCGGTAATGACCGGGGAAACCCCAAGCAATGAGGCGATCCCAACCAGACCCACGCCGATAGTGCCAACCGTTGTCCAGGAACTGCCGATGCCCATCGAAACCACTCCGCAGATCAGGGCACTGGCCGCATAGAACCAGTTGGGTTGTAGCAATTGAATGCCGTAATACACCATCGTTGGAATAGTGCCAGACATATTCCATGTCCCAATCAACGCCCCCACTGCCAGCAAAATAAACACCGCACTGACGATCGAGGAAATCGCCCGCCCCCCCGCCGCACTGATATCACTCCAGGGATGCCCATTTTTCAGAATGATGAGCGCAGCAACCATTGTGCTGAAAATCAACGCAACCTGGACTGGCCCATCGATCGCATTCAGCCCAAACAAAGAAACGGCCCCACCGATCGAGACAATCAGCACAACCAGCGAAATCAGGACATCCAGATAGGACGGTTCTTTGATGGGACGGGGACGAGGAGGTGGATTAGACATAGCATTTCCTCAGTTCTCAGCACTGTTCTCAACAGAGTTCTCAACAGAGTTCTCAGCACTGTTGTACAAAATCTGGATGATCCGGGAACCCGGTTCACTCAGCGCATCACGGGCGATCGTCGCCACTTCCCCCGCCACACTTACCGTATATTCAGCCACCACATCACCAAAAGAATTGCGCTGGATGGCCACCGTTTGTCCGGGAGTCACTTTATCTCGCAGGTCAACTAGCATTTCCAGGTAGCCGCCCGTTGCCGAACGTATTGTCTCGAAGGAGTCACCGAAGAAAGTTCCCGCTTCCCTGGAGGTGCGATCGATCGAGCCGTCAATCACCCTGTAATGCTTCAGCACATTCATGCTGCCCTCCACCGCCATCGCAATCTTGCGCGGATCAAAAATTCGCGGTTCACCAATTTCGATCGTCATTACCGGAATTCCCGCTGCTACAAACGCCATTTCCAGGGAGCCGCTTTCCCCTGGATCGTTTTTGATTTGCTCCACCGGAAACAATTCAGCCATCTGGCGAATCTCTGGCTGTCGCAAGTCGGCAAAGATGAACATCGTGAAATCGCCCCCCGTTGAGGCGGTGTGATAGTCGAGAGCCACATCCACGTTGGGTTTGAACAACCGATGCCAGAGCATTCCGGCATGGCGAGTCGGGGCATCATCGCCCATTTCGTCACCGGGCCAGACGCGGTTCAGATCAACCAACGAGCCGCCTTTTTGCCCGATCGGCCATTTGCGCTGAATGTGCTCTTTGGCTGGACGGGAGAGATCGAAAACCGCCATCACCGTCCCGGCCATTTGGGTGGGATCAAGACTTGCCATCACCTGATGGGCCGCATTCACCGGGCTGAGTTCATCCCCATGTACCCCTGCCGTCAGCACAATGCGTTTGCCGGTCTGTACTCCCTTGGCTACCACCACGGGTACATACCAGTGTTGCCCGGTTCCCATTTGCACCCCCTGGAAAAAAAAGCGGTGCTTCTGTCCGGGTTCCAGGTCGTTGATATTCAACTGGCTGATCACTGGCACCCCCTGGATCACATCGCCTGTGTAGACCGTCTGCTCTGAGGGAATCAGCATTGCATTCAGTAGTGTTGTCATAATGACTGATTTCCCCTCATAACAGCGGCAGATGCGTCTTTAAGTTAAACCGATAGCCGTGGGGCAAAATGTGCAGCTTCACCCCGCAAAGGGCGATCGGTTCATCTTTGAGCAAACCCTCCAGGTTGTTGTGGGTTGTGGTCGTTTCATCCACCACCGTAATTGCTCCCTGCCCCACCACTTCAAATTCATCGCCCTTCACAATAATGCCTGTGTCTTCATCAATGCCCAGTCCTATTACCGCAGGTTGCAACACCAACGCGGCTAACAGGCGACCCAGGCGACCCCGTTGGGCAAAGTGCTGGTCGATCACAATTCCCGGTAAAAAGCCCATGCCCGGCCCCATGCTAACGGCATCCACACTGGGGTTAGAAACCGATGCCCCCCCGACAATCATTTGATCCGGCATCATGGCTGCTCCGGCACTGGTGCCCCCAATCGCGGCTCCCCGATCGTGCCGCTGGTGAATCACTTTATCGAGGGTGGTTCCTTGAATAAATTCCACAATCCGCGACTGATCCCCCCCCGTGAAGAAAATGCCCGTTGCTTCTTCCACAATGCGAAGCGAACTTTCCCGTTCCGAGTGGTCACGGTGTTCCGTATGTACCGCTTCTACTGACTCCGCCCCCAATCGCCCAAACACATTGATGTAGGTTTCTCCCACCTCCACGGGGTAGCCTGTCGCGGCAGTCATCACAGCAATTTTGGCATTCACCCCGCCCGCAGCCCGGACGAATTCCCGCAGGACAATACAATCGCCTTCCTTGTCTTCAGCTCCGCCAATAATGACCAAAGGCCCCCGTGTTGATTCTGTACCCATTGTGATTTCTCCTTGTTTTTTCCTGGTTAAAAGTCCACCGCATCTCGAATAATCGGGCAGGTCATGCAGTGTCCACCTCCCCGTCCCCGTCCCAGTTCCGCCCCAACGATCGTCACCACTTCGACTCCTTCTTTCCGCAGGGCTGTATTGGTTAACGTATTGCGATCGTAGGCCACCACTACACCGGGTTCCAGGCAGACAAAGTTATTGCCGCTGTCCCACTGCTGCCGCTGGCGAGCGTAGACATTGCCCTGGGTTTCCACCACCCGCAGCTTTTTCAGGTTGAGGGCCGCAGCCACCACCTCCACAAAGGATTCTGTCTCTTTAACCAGTTCATAGCCAGGGGCTTTATCGCTGGGATACAAAGAGAAGGGTGTCACCTGATCCATGATTTCTGGAAACAGACTGACCAGATCTCGATCGCAGAAGGTAAACACCGTATCCAGGTGCATGGCCGCCCGGAGTTTGGGCATAGCTGCAACAATCACCCGTTCCGCTCCCCCCTTAGCAAACAAAGCTGCTGCCAGTTGGGTAATGGCCTGACGAGAGGTGCGTTCGCTCATGCCAATCAGCACGGCTCCATTGCCGATCGGCATCACATCCCCACCTTCCAGGGTGGCAGACCCATGATTCACCGTTGGATCGCCCCACCAGACTTCAAAGTTTGCCTGGGCAAAGTCGGGATGGAATTTGTAGATAGCGGTGGTCAGAACCGTTTCTTCGTGACGAGCTGGCCAGTAGAGCGGATTCAGCGTCACACCACCATAAATCCAGCAGGTGGTATCGCGGGTATAAAGCGTGTTGGGCAGGGGTGGCAGCAGGTATCCGGTAATGCCGCTGGACTCCTGGGCCATTCTCAGCCATGCGCTACCAAAATCCTCCGGAATGTCGTAGGCCGCCAGTCCACCAATCAAATATTCTGCCAGTTGGCGAGAACTCAGTCCATCCAGGTAAGCGCGAACTTCGTTGACCAATCCCAAACCCACTTCATTGGGGACAATTTGCTGATCTAAAATCCATTTTTTCGCTTCCGGCACCTCCAGCGTTTCTGCCAGCATGGCATGCATTTCAACAACATCAATACCGCGATCGCGCATTTTCATGGCAAAGTCTGCGTGATCTCGCTTGGCCATCTCCACCCACAGCACATCATCAAATAGCAGATCATCACAGTTGGAGGGGGTCAAACGAGAATGGGCCAGACCAGGGGAACAAACCATGACTTTTCGCAGTTTGCCCACTTCGGAATGGACACCGTAGGAAACAGTCGCTTGATTTGTAGCAGCAGGATTAGTTGCAACAGTCATACATGGCTCCGTTTATTGATTTCAGTCCAGTAACGTCAGTACAGCAATGTCAGTACAAGGAAAAATTTCAGGAGTATCCCACTTGGGGCAATTGATTAACTGGCAAAATTGGATGCGATCAAAGTATGAGTTCAGGAATACAAATTGAATAATTTGAAACTCTTGTGGGGTGGGCATCTTGCCCGCCCAGCCAGCAAAGTAAAATGATTGACAGGTTGTTTAATTCATAATCCTTAGTGTATTAATTTTTATCTAATCTTCATCGTTAATCGATCCGATTCTTTTTCACTCGCTAAATCACAATTAATCCCGTAAATAATCCGTAAATAGCTGAGAGGGCAGCAATCAGGATAATCGTGAAAAAGAACCACTCCCAGGAGCGAAAAGTGTTCAGGTTTTGCTCTCGACGGGCCAGGATAAACAAAATCGTTCCAGGCGCAAGGATTAGTCCTGACAACAGCAATTTATCCAGTCCACCCGCATAGAGCATCAGTAGGGAATAAAGGGTGGCGATCGCAGCAATGATCAACTCACGGGTGCGATTGCGAGAACGTTGAGCATTGGTGTCTCCACCCATTGCCAGCTTTAGCCCAAAGGCTGCTACCAATAAATAGGGAATCAGGGATAGGGCACTCGTTAACTCCAGGGCCACTTCAAAGGCTTGCTGAACAAACAGCGTCACAATCAAAAAGCCCTGAACCACGATATTGGTCAACCAGAGGGATGCAGACGGCACCTTCTGAGCATTTTCCCGGTTCAGGAACGTGGGCATCAGTTGTTCCTTGGCTGCCATGTAGGGCACTTCTGCCGCAAACAGCGACCAGGCCAGGTAGGCTCCCAGGACTGAAATCAGTAACCCAATACTGATGAAGATATTTCCCCAACGACCCACCACCAGTTCCAGCGCACCAGCCATTGAGGGATTTCGCAATTCCGCAATTTCTGCACGCGGCAAAATGGCATAGGGTAGGACAGTCACCATAATCAGCAAACACAGCACACCCACGAAGCCCAGCACCGTCGCCAAACCCACATCCGATCGCCTCTCAGCATAGCGGGAGTAAACGCTTGCCCCTTCAATGCCGATGAACACAAATACTGTCACCAGCATTGTGCTACCAACTTGCCGTACCAGCGATTCTGCCTCATAGTCCTGCCCGCCCCAGAGATTGGCCGTAAAGACATCGAGGTTAAAACTAAACAGGAGAATCAGAATAAAGGCGATGATGGGGACAATTTTGGCGATCGTGACGATCGTATTCAAGCCTGCGGCCTGCTTAATTCCCCGCAGAATCATAAAATGAAACACCCACAGCACGATCGAAGCAACGATGACGGCTGGAACGGTGTTGCCATCCCCAAATACCGGAAAAAATTCCCCTAAAGTGGATTGAATCAGTACAAAGTAGGAAGTATTTCCGACACAGGTTCCCGTCCAGAAAGCTAATGCTGCCAGGAACCCCAAATAGTTACCAAAACCAGCTTTGGCGTAAGCAAAAATCCCTGAATCCAGATCAGGTTTGCGTTCAGCTAAGGTCTGAAATACGAATGCCAGCATGAGCATGCCGACTCCTGCAATGACCCAGGCAATTAACGCACCAACTACACCCGTCGCTCGACCAAAGGCCGCAGGTAAGGTGAAGATTCCTGCCCCCACCATTGATCCGACAACGAGGGCAATGAGGGCATTGAGTGGCAGGGTTTGCTTCCCTGTGGTTGAAACCCGATCGGATTCTATATTTACCTTAAATTCCTGATTTGATGTCATACGGTGTTCCCCAGCGTGACTGAGTCAAAATAAGCAGTCTGTCGTTAGGATTGTGGAGTAAATGACCTGTACGGTGGTTTTGCTGAATGGACTGGGCGGGCAAGATGCCCACCCCACAAAAGTTTCAGCTTATTGTGGAGCGATTATCTCGCCCATGGATTCAATCAATTTCCAATGACTGTGTTCCAAACTCCGATGGCTCCTGATGACGATTCATTTGATCGAGCAGATTAGAGATTTGAACCGGTAAGGTAGACGGATCAAATGGTTTGGCGATCGCCCCAGCAAAGCCCATCTGGTGAAGCTGCTGACAGGTGAACCAATTGGCTCTGGAAGTAATCAGCAAAATCGGAATGGAGTGCCGAATCGAATGTTCCTTGAGTTGCTCAACAAAAATGAGTGCATCTGCCTCCGATGTAGAAGTATCAAGCAAAATTACGTCAGGGTGCAATGTTCTACACAAATCAATTCCTTCTTGAATAGTGTAAGTTAACGTCACCCGCCATCCTCCCAATTCACTGAGACAAATATGCAAAACATCTCCAATGCTGGCTTCACACTCAATTAGTAAAATTGATTTTGTAGACATGGGAGCGCCCTCTGTCTCAGAAAGGAAAATTTTATAGCTTAAGCAATTTCCTACCTTTCGGATTAGTCATTTTTGAACATAATCTGAACAACGAACAACTGGAATCCAAAATCTCAAAGGCTTTTAAGATGAAACCAATGTCCAGGATTTGATCTAATTCAACGATCGCTGAAATAGCTGTTCCAATGCCATTTCAGCTTGAAAATGCAGATCAAAGTCCAGTTGTAGTTCTTCTAATGTTTGTCTGGAAATTGCCACCATCACCTGAGCCGAAGGATAATCATGTTCACGGAGCTTAACTAAAGCGTTTGATAGAACATTGATCACAGTTTCAACCTGCTCAATCTTGGAAGAATCATCATTAAACATGATGGTCAAAAATTTACTGAATTGCTTCGTGATTTAAGTTAACAAAAAGATGGAAAATTGACATAAAGGAACGACCGTTTGCAGGAAACGAATTGAATCCAATGTGCCTTGAATCAGCATTGAAATAATTCAAGTTACCTGCCCTGTAATATAGGACAAAAAAATAAGAAACTGATATGAACCAAAGTTTGATAGCTCTATAGCTTCCACTGCATGATATCTGCAACCTGGTTCCAAACCGTAAGGGGATCAAAGGGTTTGATGATTACCCCTGCCACATTTAGCGCGGCAAATCGCCTTTGATCGCTGGGTAGTGCCTTTGCAGTGAGGAGAATGATGGGAATAGTGTGGGTATATGGGTTTGACTGAAGTGCCTGATAAACCTGGAAGCCATCCATATCCGGCATTGAAACATCTAGCAAAATGGCATCCAACGTTTCCGCCTTAGCAATTTGCAGTCCTTCCTCCCCGGAGGCGGCTGTGATGGTCTGCCATCCTGCAAACTCCTCTAGCGACACCCGCACCACCTCCCGAATATCCACTTCATCATCGATAATCAAGATCCGTTTGGTCATTCTTCTCCTGAACTATCAACGGCAACGTAAAGTAAAAGGTGCTGCCCTCTCCTAAAGAACTCTCGACCCAAATCTGCCCCCCATGCTGCTGCACGATGCTCTTACAAATGGCTAATCCCAGCCCGGTTCCTCCCTTTTGGCGAGAATCCGATACATCTACCTGCTGGAATTGTTCAAAGATAGATTCCAGTTTGTCCGCAGGGATACCACGCCCCCGATCTTGAATGGAGAAGAGCACATGGGGACTAGAAGGATGCAAGTCGCTTTCAGCTACCCTCTCAGCCTTCAACCAAACTGTTTCACCAGCCGGAGAAAACTTAATGGCATTGCTCAGTAGATTCGTCAGGGTTTGAATCACGGCATCCGGGCTGGCCCATAGAGTAACCGCAAGGGGAGTCATAGAAAGGGTAATGGTAGACTGATCGGCGATCGCCTGCACACTGTCGATCGCTTGTTGCATCAGAGTTGACACCTGACAATGTTCTTTGACCAGTTGCACCTTGCCTAATTCCAGTTTTTCTAAGGTGAGAATGTCATCCACCAGCCGTACCAGTCGATCGCTATTGTTAATCGCAATTTTTAGCATATGTTCGGCCCGTTCGGGCCGGTTACTAAAAACCCCCGATCCTAAAATCCCTAGCGCACCTCGAATGGAGGTCAGAGGGGTACGTAGTTCATGGCTGACAACAGAAATAAATTCATCCTTCATGCGTTCTACTCTGTGGCGATCGCGCATATCCATCACCTGTCCAATACAGTAGAGCGGTTGTTCGCGTGCATCTCTAATTAAGGCGGCACTCATCAGAACGGGAACAATGATTCCTTGTTTGGTGATGTATCGTTTTTCAATTTGAAACGACTGAAGTTTGCCCGCCATCATTTGATTGAACCCTTTTAGATCGATCGCCAGATCGTCCGGATGGGTAATGTCTTGAAAGCTGAGGGACAACAATTCCGCTTCGGAGTACCCTAATAAATCGCAATAGCAAGAATTGGCTTTGACAAATTGTCCCGTTGTTGAAACGAGGGAAATCCCAATGGGCGCATAATCGAAGGCACTGCGGAACAACTCCTCACTGGACTGCAGGGCCGCTTCCGTGCGTTTAAGGTCGGTAATATCGACTTCTACCCCATCCCAAACGGTGCGTCCATCCTGCAAGCGGCGAGGAACGGAGCGAATCGACGACCATTGAATGTCTCCCTGGGCTGTCCGATTTCGCATTTGGAGTTCAATGGGGGTCAGGTGCTGGAGCGACTCCTGAACCACCTGATCAGCGTGAGCCAGTTCTTCCTCAAAGCCAATGGTGCGGATTGCTTTGGGATCGGCCAGGATGGCTTCTGGTTTCAAGCCCAGCAACCGTTCCACGCCAGCACTCACGTAGGAGTAGTAGAAACCCTTTCCCGGTTCGTAAATCCGCTGATAGATAAATCCTTTGGGTAAGTTATCGCCAATGGCCCGCAGCATCGCCTCCCGTTCCTGTAACGCTTGTTCCGTTTGTTTGCGTTTGGTAATGTCTTCTACGGTGCCCACGATGCGAATTGTCTTGCCACTTTCATCTTTAATGGGAAAAGACTGCGATCGCAGCCAGCGAATGTCTCCCTGCGGGTGGAGATAGCGATACTCTGCATCAAAATTTTTGCCTTCCTGCTCCTGCGCCAGGAGGGTTTGAACATACTCCCGATCGTCTGGATGAATTCGATCGATCCAGCGAGACATTCCCTGTTCCAGGGGCACATCTTTGATGCCGTCAATTTCAATGTAGGATGGATTGACATAGGAGTAGTAATCCGCTTCCACTTCGTAGACAAAAAAGCCTTCTCGCACGGTTTCTGCCAGTTGACGAAATCGCTCATCGCTGTCTCGCAATGCGGCTTCTGCCTGTTTCCGCTCGCTCAGCTCTGTTTGCAGTTGTTGGTAAAGATTGGCTTGATCAATGGCGATCGCCAACTGATTGCAAATGCGCTGCAAAAAATGGGCTTCTGAGTCCTGCCATTGCCGGCAATGGGAACAGGCATGAACAATCAGTAATCCCCATATATTTGAAATCGCATTGCCGCAGGTTTGGACGATCGGCGCAACAATTTTTGACTGCACGCCAATACTCTGCATAAACTCCAGCAAACAGTCCGCCCCATCAAGAGCCGTCACATCCAGCACAATTCGAGGTTGGCCCTGCCGATAATATTCATAGCAGTCCTCTGGGAAGTGTTCATCTGTCCAGCACATCTCCGCCGTGATGGGATATTCGGGGGCAACCGCTTCCTGAATCACCTGTCCCGAACCATCGGCATTCAACCGACAAATTAAGACCCGATCGGCTTTCAGGGTTTGCTGGATTTCAAGGACTGTTGTTGCCAGAATTTTTTCTAGATTGAGCGACTGCCGGATCGTTTGGGTGATAGTGGCTAGCAAACGTTCCTCTTCCGCTTGCGATCGCAGTGAGAGTTCTAGCTGTTTGCGATCGGTAATGTCTTCTGCAAATCCGGTATAGCGCACTGGCTGTCCGGCTTCATCCTGGGTCAAAGAAATTTCAGCAGAAATCCAGCGAATGACCCCATCGGGCCGGATGATCCGATATTCTCGTTGCGCAGATTGACCCTGAAACTGAGTTTGGAGCGAATTCAAGACTAGAGGGCGATCCTCTGGATGAATGGCTGCTAACCAGGAGTCGGGGTCTTGATAGAGGCTCTCGCAGGTGCGTCCCCAAATCTTTTCGTAGGCAGGGCTAATGTAGAGAAACTGACCGGACTGAGCCGATCGCACAAAGAAAAGCTGATTGACGGTTTGAGCAATCTCTCGAAACCGTTCTTCACTTTCTCGCAGAGCCGCTTCAGACTGTTTGAGCGGGGTAAGGTTGCGCACACTGACCACTACCCCAGAGATGGTTCCATCCGTCTCCACATAGGGAGAATAGGTCACGCTGACAAATTGCCGTCCCAAACCAGCAAACTCAAACCACTCGTGATACTGAACCGTTTCTCCGGCAAAGCAGCGATCGAGGTAAGGACGAATGGTGGTTTCAAAGACTTCCTGTCCCATCAGTTCACTGACGGAATGCCCGACAATTTCGGTATAGGTTTTACAATTCCAGTCCAGGTAGGTCTGGTTGACGATCTGATAGTGGTACTGGCGATCGACCAGAGAAATTGCATCGATCGTCGCAGATACAATGCGTTCATATCTTTGCAGGGCCAATTCTGCGGTTTGACGATCGGTAATGTCCGTCACCACCCCATGCCAGGCGATCGCCCCGCTCTCCCGTCGTTCCGGCTGAGAATTCCCCTGAAGCCATTTCACCAAACCCGTCGGTGTAACAATCCGCCACACATGGGAAAACGGTTTGAAGGTGCGTGTACTTTCCAGCACAGCCGCCTGATAGCCGGCTCGATCGTCGGGATGGATCGAATTCAGGATGACGCTGGCATCTTGCAGGGTTTCTTCCACCGTGATTTCGTGAATCGTCTCCACAGCGGAACTCATGTACTCAAACCAGAACCGCCCATCGGTTTCCCGCACCAGGGTATAGATGTTACCGGGGGATAGCTGGCTGTAATGGTGTAGCCATTGTTCCGTTTTGCGGAGTTTTTCTTCGGTTTGCTTAAGTTCGATAATATCCCGATGGGTCACGATCAGACAATCTTGTCCTTCCAGCCGCCGCCGTTCCGCAGAGATTAAAACAGTTTTGACTTCACCCGATTGGGTCCACAACTGGGCCTCCAGATTGGACACTCGACCCTGCTGTTGGAGTAAGGCTCGATAGCGTTGACGCTGGTTCAGGTTACTCCACAGGTTGAGTTCCAGGGCTGTGCGACCGATCATTTCCGATCGGGAATAGCCAAAAAATTCCAGCAGGCTATCATTAACTTCCAGCAGGCATCCTTCAAAGCTGGCGATCGCCATTGGATCAGGACTGGTGCGGAACACCGTGGTGAATTTCTCTTCAGACTCTTCCAGGGCTGTTTGGATGCGATCGAAAGACTGTTGCAGTTGGTCTGCCATCTGGTTAAAGGACTGGGCCAGACCATTGAATTCATAAATCAGGCTATGGGTCGGTAGCCGTTGATTCAGGTTGCCATTGGTCAATTGTTGACTGACCCGATTCAGTTGAGCCAAACGGGCTGTGATCTGGTTCGCAGCGATCCAATTCAGACTGATCGCCGTTCCCAGGGTCAGCAGATAGAGCCAATCGTCTGCCTGGGTATGCGCTGCCCCATCCTGGTAGGACAGATAACCCACTACAACCATTGCCGCCAGGACAGGCAACAGCCAGGGAATAATCAGTACCCACTTTAGAGGCAGATTCGCTGGGAACCTGGGGAGCGATCGGGGAGGGACAATCGGCATGAAAGATGCTTAACGTTAAGCGCAACAGGGCTATGGTCAGAAATCCCCATTTTAACGGGGCAACATGAACCGCGCTGGCATCACCTCCTGGATAGACTGGGTTGGGCGATCGGGGGTTCGGTAGATTGGGTCAGTTCCTGGCGTAGCTCCTTCAGCAGTTGAGAAAACTGAGTGACCAACTGGGTTTCCTGGCTCACCTGGACATCTAATAAATGTTCAACGGATCGGGCAATTTTTGAAGCCTTAGCATAGCCAAAGGTTCCCAATCCACCGGCTAATTTGTGTGCCTGGATGCGGGCAGATTCCTGTTGTTGTAAGCTCCAATCACCCGATAGAAACGATCGCTCGATCGCCTCCAGGGCTGCAATGCGCTGTTCTAAAGACACCTGAAAGTGTTCAGTAATTTGGCGAATGGCTGCTCTGCCCCGTTGCTCTCGAAGATTCCAATCATCATCCCGATCCACGGGTACAGACAAAGGCAGGACTTCGTTTCCTCCATTTACCGCTGTGCCTGCGTTCTCCATCGCTAGCTGCACCTCTTCGTCCGGCACTGGGGCTGCTTTTAACCGATAGCCCAATCCGTAAACCGTTTCAATCAAATCATCAAACATCCCAGCACACTTGAGGCGTTGGCGCAGATCTTTGATCAGATTGGTGATCGATCCTTCAACAGGTGTTTCCTCGATCGACCACAGATGATCGATAATGTTGCTGCGGCTGAAAACCCGGTGCGGATGGCGGAGAAAAAGCTCCAACAGGCTATACTCTTTCGGGCGAAGCGCGATCGTTTTCTGCTGATAGGTGACCTGAGCCGCAGCAGGATTCAGACACAGTTGCCCCCACGTCAGTACCGGAGGCAGGGCGGCATGTCCACTGCGTCGCAATAGGGCGCGTACCCTTGCCAGAAATTGAGCCGAGTGACAGGACTTAGAAACATAGTCGTCGGCTCCTGCATCCAGTCCAGTAATGGCATCTTCATCTGTATCCTTCACAGTCAGCATCAAGATCGGAGTTTGACAACCCTGGGCACGCAATCGGCGGCAAACCTCAATCCCATCCAGAGTTGGCAGCATGATGTCTAACAGAATCAGGTCATACCTCCATTGAGTTGCCATTTCCAAACCTGCCGCTCCATCTGAAACCCCATCAACCGCATAACGATGGGCAGCTAGCAAAGCTGAAAATAGCTCACTCGTATATTTGTCGTCTTCTATAAAAAGAATTTTCATATCAAACGCTCTATAGTGGATTTTAACGAAGATGCGGGCGAAACCTGAGGGAGGCAAGACCTGTCAGGAGACACAGCAAAATCTACTAAGAAAAGCTTTTCCGCAGACGCTGCTGACATGAGGAATACCCCTGGCACTCCAACAGCTTTTGCGACTGAACTGGCTGGTAGATGCAGATCGTTGGGGCTAGCCAACCTAAACCTTACGGAGGATCAAAGTTTTAATTTTTAAGCAAAATATAAACGATACAGGGTTTTATCTTCAGAAATTTCTATTGATCTTTTTGTTTTTTCCTAAGCGAAAATTTGCATCTATCTATGGTTAGATAATACTACAGATGCGTCGGAGTACGATGGGGATTTTGTTTTCTCTTCAGTCAGCGCGTACAGCAGTAGGGGTACACAGTATTGTCCCCTACCGGGTATTATCGCCCCTACACATTGCGGTTTTGTCCGACTCGATAGACCTGATACAGCAACAGCAGGGCAATAACCGTTCCAACTAACCCAGCCGCGATCGTGTTGATCATGGCTTGGATGGCAATCATATTAGACGGAGCAATCACCGCTCCCGGAGTGACAGTGGTGCCAATTTGATTCGGAGCAATTACCGTTGCCCCCTGGGGAAAAACCAACATGCGGAAGGTTAATTCACCCACCCGCGACAGGGCAATCAGCACCGCGATCGCCATCACTCCCAGGTTAGCCATCAGTCCCCACTTCAGATCTCGAATCACCTGAGCTTTAGCCGGACGGAGTTCTCGAACCTCCAGTTGACGAGCCAATTGGGTGTAGCGAAAACACCAGTAAATGCTGAACAGCAGGATGAATAGACAGACGATCGCCAACCACAAGCCAAAGGAAAACCCACTGCGCTGCGGTTGAACTGGGCTAAATAGAACGCTAGTCACCACCACCAGAATCGGAATAAATCCCAGCAGTGCTTGCAGTCCAAACCCCGTCCAGCCTAACCAGCGAAGCGATTGGGCAATTTGCTGGGGAGTCGATCGAGTGACTTCAGGCTTCAGAAAATCAAACATAAAACCAATTCCAACCTACTAAAGTTAATGCTTAGGAATGCGAATTAAATAAACTGAAACTCTTGTGGGGTGGGCATCTTGCCTGCCCAGTCAACAAAGCAAAACGCCTTACAGGTTATTTAATCCATGATCCTTAATGCTGCTCCACTACCACAATCCTCGAACCGCTTGAGCCGACGTAAAACGCAAAATGCCCGTGCCCTGCTCCGTTTGGTAAAAAATGGCCAGTTGCCCCTGATCATCCACCTCGTAGCGTTGGGCCCCCTGCAATGCGGCCAGATAACGCATTTCCTGATCCATGACTGCTGCCTCACAGGCCATAAACGTGGTGGCCAGTGGGCCAACGTTCAATTGTTCTCCTGCCGTTGTAAAGCCGCCCATAAAGCGATTACAGCCTCCCGACCCAGTAATGCGATCGCCCGAAAAGTCCGCAGTGAGTTCGGTGGTTTGGGGGGGCACCATTGGAGTCGGCGTTGCTGATTCTGTGATGCTGACCAACCGCCAGTTGCCTGTAATGGAAGCCGTTTGAGCCATGAGCTGTTCTTCTAAAAGGGGAACTGCGAGTCCGGGTATTGCAGCCACCATCTGCACTAAACCCAGGGTCAGAACCACAAAGCCACCTGTCAATGATTGATAACGTGAATGCTTGTTCATACTGATATCAAATAAAAATAGATGAGGGATTTGGGAGATAGAGCGTGTAACGGTGAAACCTTAGAATGGGCTGATTTTGATCCCCAGAAACCGATCGAGCAACGCACGTCGCCAGGCAAACCGCACAACCCACATCCAGATTAGGGCAACCAGTCCAATTCCTAAGTAGTGAATGAAATTGAGCGAAGAAAGTTCAAAAAAGTGATGCAACCCTGGAATCACAAGAATCAGCACGTACAGGATGAGAACAACACCCGCCAGGATGGTGTAGCGCCAGTCCCGACTCAGGGGTTCTCCACCCACCCATGCCGGAGTCGGCGGTTTCAGGAAGGGGAGCAGCAGTGAGCCTGCCAAAATCTGCATCGTCACCAGTGCCTGTTCTGCAATCTGTTGGGCCCTGGCAACATCAGCGCGGGTAATTTGGCGGCCTAATTCTGCAAACGGCAGTTGACCGCTTAACCAATCAAACACAGGGCCAATATTTTCTGCCAGAAAGTAGAGATACACCAGAACACTGGCAAAGGAAAGGGTCAACGTTGCTGGGAGAACAAAATGCAGAAATGGATCGCCTGATTCGGTTTTGATTTGCTGCGGCTTTGCCCAGAGGGTGACAAAGAAAGGGGGTAAGCCCACGGTCAGGAAGGTAGCAAGGGTACTGGTTTTAATCCCAAAGGGAAATGAGAGCGTAATCATGCCGATCGCCACGATCGCCAGAGTAAACGAGAAAATCCGCACCATAAACAGCTTACTGATATCAGCAATCCCATTACGAATGCGTTGTCCTTCCAGAAAGACTTTCGGCAACGCACTGAAGGTATCCTTCAGCAACACAATATCGGCAACTCCTCGTGTGGCCTGGCTACCGCTTTCCATAGCCACCCCCACATTCGCCTGCTTCAGCGATAGTACGTCATTGACTCCATCCCCCATCATGGCGACGTAATGACCACGAGACTGAAGACTCTCCACCAGACGGGCCTTTTGCTCTGGCGTAATCCGACCAAAAATCGTACCGTCTTCGGCCGTTTGTGCAAAGACAGCCTCATCCATGACCGCCAGCTCTTGCCCGGATACTGCAATAATGTCGTTGCTCAACCCCGCTTGCTTGGCCAGAGCAGCTACGGTCGCTGGGTTATCACCCGAAATCACTTTCACCTGAATCCCTGCCCGCTGGAATTCTGCCAGGGTTTTCTGGGCATCTGGACGCAGTTCATCGCCAAACCGTAAAATGCCGAGCGGTTGCAGATCGGGGGGTAAGACTGGATTTCCTGCCTGATCTTCCAGGTTCAGCACCGTTGGACTGTAGGCAAACATCAGCACGCGCAAGCCCTGATCCGCTCCTTCACGAATGTAGGCTTGCAGGGTGGACGCGAGTGGGATGACCGTTGCTAAAACCTCTGGAGCACCCAGCACATAAACCCCCGGAGCATTTGCAAAGGCGATCGCACTCCACTTGTGGGCTGAACCAAAGGGCACTTCAGTGTGAAGCGATCGTTTCTCACGGGGAAATGCCGTCAAAATTGCTTCATTGGTTTTGTTGCTGGATGAAGCACTGGCAGCATAGGCTCCCAACAGATGTTCTAATTTAGCGAGATCAATATCGATCGGATAAACAGATTGCAGTTGAATCCGGTTTGCGGTCAGTGTCCCCGTTTTGTCCAGGCACATCACATCCACATTGCTGAGGGATTCTACGGCATTAGACTGCTGAACCAAGGCACTCTGTTCGGCAATCCGCGCCGCGCCCAATGCATAGGTCAGGGTGATCATAAAATACAAGCCGATCGGCACTAAGCCGACAATCACCGCCAGGTTTTGCACTCCCGCCGTGAGGGAACTCACCCCCAAAATCATGCGCAGTCCGGTGATTAATCCCAGGACGATCGCCACTCCTAATAGCAAGCGAATCATCATGTTAATCCGCTGTTGGAGCGGAGTCAGCACTTTGCGAAATCGACGGGCTTCGGCAGTCATTTTGCTCGCTAAACTTTCAGCTCCTACTTTCTCCGCTTCGTAAAACCCCGTACCGCTGACGCAGAAACTCCCCGAATAGACCGGATCACCCGCCTGCTTGGGAATGAGATCGGATTCCCCCGTGAGCAAAGACTCATCCACTTTCAGACTGCCTTCACCGACCACCACCCCATCCACCACCACCTGATCACCCGGAGCGATCACCAGCACATCGCCCACCACAATCTCTGCCGGATCAACCACTCGTTCCTGCCCTTCCCGAATCACAATGGCTCTCGGACGAGTAATCAAAGCAATCCGATCGAGCTTTTTCTTGGCGCGGATCTCCTGAATCACATTAATCACGACATTCAGCAGCACCACAAAGGCCAGCACCAATACATCACTGGCGCGTCCCAAGGCAATCAGTACCAGGCTCAGAAAGAAGTACACCCCGTTAATGAAGGTGAACAGATTATCTCGGAGAATTTCCCAGTAGGTACGTCCGGTTTGTAAAGCGATGTTATTCCCTTGACCCGCCTCTCGACGACTGGCCGCCTCTCGATCGCTCAAGCCTTGCAGTTTGCTAACAGTAGATTTCATAGGTGCAGATAAGATTTTTCCGAATCACCGCAGTCCAGGTTCAGGTCAGATGTCGCTTAACGAAGAGGATCAATTTAAGTCTGGACGGACATCATAGACTAAAAGAGTATGAAACTGATATGACAACTGGGAGGAGGTTCAGCCTGAGCGGACAAAGCAAATTTTCCATGCAGTAAAATCATTAAGTCCTGTAACGACCCTGGCCTGCATCATTGCGCGCGCTCACACTAAAAATAGTGTTTAGTCACAGTTTGAATCATTCAGGTGAGATAGGGTAACGATAGGTCTAATCTGGGCATCCTTGATGTAAGACGACGATTCCTTCCTGCTGCAAATGCCCATAGCCCTGGGTATCCTGCATTTTCCCCTAGCACCAACGAGACTCCAGATGTTTAACGCCACTGAACTTCTAATTGATGATTTCGTCAAAAAACTGAAAGAGGGCTATCAGCGCACCTACGGCGGCTGGAAGCATGACTATGAAGACATCATTGGCTGGGTCGGTTCAATGGCGTTAGAGAACATCGCCAACAGTGATGCACTCTACCACAACGTCGAGCATACAATTCTGGTGACGCTGGTGGGTCAAGAACTGTTGCGTGGCAAACATATTCGTGAGGGCGGAGTCTCCTGCGAAGATTGGCTTCACTTCATTATTTCCCTGGTGTGCCATGACATTGGCTATGTCAAAGGAGTCTGCCGCCACGATCGCAACGGCTGGTATGACACGGGCAACGGCGAAATGATCCACCTGACTCCAGGCGCATCGGATGCCAGCCTGACTCCTTACCATGTCGATCGGGCCAAGCTATTTATCGATGAACGATTTGGCGGCCACAACTTAATTGATTCAGAGCGGATCAAGCAGAATATCGAGCTAACGCGCTTCCCGGTTCCCAAGGCTGAAGACCACCAGGACACCGAGAACTTTCCAGGGTTAATTCGCGCTTCAGATTTAATTGGGCAACTCAGCGATCCCCGCTACCTGAAAAAAATTGGGGCATTATTCTACGAATTTGAAGAAACTGGAGTCAATAAAGCACTGGGCTATCGACATCCCGGCGATCTCCGCAAAAACTACCCCAAATTCTACTGGAATGGGGTATATCCCTACGTTAAAGATGGTTTGCGCTATCTGGAGTTAACGCAGCAGGGCAAGCTGGTGATTGCAAACCTCTACTCCAATGTGTTCGTGGTCGAGCACGAACCCCTGAATCCGGAAAATCTTCTAGCTGAAGACTAAGATTAGAGATGTCAAGCAGGAATTGATACATTTCACTAAAAGTTCATAAAAACCTCACGATTTAAACAAAACTCTTCAACCGAATAGGGTGTTCTGCTTCAGCCCCCAGCGGTAGGATATGCAGAGGGGAAACTTGTGACCTGATGAATCCTGTAGTGATTTCCAGCTCACTAGGGTCTGTTCTCTGGGGTCTGTTCTCTCGGGCAACAACTTATTCCCCGGAGGTGGTGGATTCTTCCATGTCGTTCTGCCCACCCGTGCAAAGCCTTCCTGCAATCTATTCTCTCTCCAATTGCTTCAAGTTCCTGATTAGCAAAAGTCCTGATTAGCAAAAAGTTCTGATTAGCAAAAGTCCTGACTGTCAAAAATCGCTCAGGTCATCGCAACGTTGCGCGATCGTCATGTACCTGATGTACCTGTGAGGAGTGTGTTCTTGGTTCAGATTCAGCCTTTCAATCAATCTCGCTGGCAGCATCTCCCCCTTGCCCCTTCATTCATCACTTTTCTGGGGAGAGGAATCATTGCTGCTCTGGTAATGATCTGTGTATATTCTCCCGATCGAATGCATAGCGTTTGGGCCCAGCCAGCCCCGCCTGATGCAGCAAGCTCAGCATCCACAGATCCGCAACAGGATTTAGTCTTAGGGGTAGTGCGAAGTACCGATAATGCGGACTACTGGCAGCAAATTACAACTCGGCTGGATGGGGCAAACCTGCGCTATCAGGTGATTGACTGGGATCGAGTGGGACAAAATACCCGATTTGACAACATTTCTGTCCTGTTTCTCCCCGATGTTGCCCATGTTTCTGCTGAACAGGTATTAGCCTTACAAGACTGGGTTAACCGGGGTGGATTAATCATTGCTAGCGGTCGCACCGGCACGAGTGGTTCCGCAGGGGTTCGCCGTGCCTTTCAAGCCCTACTGGGAGCCTACTGGGAATCTACCCTGTCTCAACCCGTGACCCTACAGCCCGTTGCCCTCAATAGCCAGCGGTGGCTGCGAGAAGGAGATACGCAGTCGGTGATTACTGGAGGCACATTAATCCCCACAGGGCTGGGCAGTCAGTCCGTCGCCACCTGGAGAACCCCAGATGGAGCAACCGATCCGCGGGAGGGTTCCTCCACCAACACCGTAGCCATTATCACCACACGGCAGACTGTCTTTTTAGGATGGCGATGGGGACATCCCAATGACAGCCTGGCAGAGTTCGATGGACAATGGCTCGCCGCCGCCCTCACCCGCTTTCAGAACGCCCTCCCCGTCCGTACCGCCACCGCCCCCACCGCCCCATCCACTCCACCCACTCCCACCTCCCCACCTACTCTCCCTCAAACCACTCCCCCCTCCCCCCTCCCCCCTCCCCCTCCTACTTCCCACTCCCCCCTCCCCACTCCCCCTCCTTCCGTTTCCCCTCGTCCCGATCGCAACGCAGCTCCCCCCGGACTGGTGGTTGAACCCGGCTCCCGGCCGATCTCCATTGTCGATTCGATCGCCATGCGGCAGGAATTGGAAAACCTGATTGGGCGATATGAAAGTGCCTTGTTAGCTGCCGATGCTACTGCGGGAGAGTTTGACCTGGCGTTGCAGGGAGAAGCAGGAGCGGAGGACAAAAACGAGGAAGCGAAGGCAGAATCCCCAGAGGTCAGTTTAACGGCCAGTGCCGATGAGGTGGTTCGGCTGGCGAATAATCACACTGAAGGCAACCTGAACAGCCAGATCCTACAGGAAGCCCGCGAGAAACTGGCTATTTTCCTGGAACGAGTTCGCCAACAGGACTATGCTACTGCCCGCAGTGAATGGCTGGCTGCCCGTCAGATCCTCTGGGAAAACCTTCCCACCGATCGCCCCTTAGCACAAACGGAAATTCGGGCCATGTGGCTCGATCGCGGCACGATCGTTGAGGCGGGTTCAAAGCAGGGATTGGCAGTCATCTTCGATCGGCTGGCCGCAGCGGGAATTAATACCGTCTTTGTTGAAACGGTGAATGCAGGGTATCCGATCTATCCCAGCCAGATTGCGCCCCAACAGAACCCTTTGACGCGCCATTGGGATCCCCTGGAGGCAGCGGTTGAACTGGGACACGATCGCGGCATGGAAATTCACGCCTGGGTTTGGACTTTTGCAGCAGGGAATGAGGCCCATAATCGCATTGTCAATACTCCCCACAGTTATCCTGCCCAATCCTGACAGCAAATCCGGACTGGGCCAGCTATGACCATCGCGGCAGTCTAAACCTGCCGGGGCATGAGGAGCCTTTTCTGGATCCAGCCAATCCAGCCGTCCGCCGCTACCTCTTGCAACTGTACGAAGAAATCGTCACCCGCTATGACGTGGATGGGTTGCAACTGGACTATATTCGTTATCCCTTTCAAAATCCCTACGCCGGACGAACCCACGGCTATGGAACTGCTGCCCGTCAGCAATTTCAACAGTTGACTGGGGTGGATCCCATTACCCTGACCAGTCGATCGGGGCCCCTGTGGCAGCAATGGACAGAATTTCGGGTGGAGCAGATTACTTCCTTTGTCGCAGAAACGTCAGAAATGCTCGATCGGGTGCGGCCTGAGGTGGTGCTGTCCACCGCAGTTTTTGCCATGCCAACCCAGGAGCGGATCCAGAAACTTCAGCAAAATTGGGAAGTCTGGGCCCAGAATGGCTATGTCGATATGGTGGTGCTAATGGCCTATGCAGCGGATACCAATCGGCTCCAGCAACTGACTCAGCCCTGGCTCACCGGAGAGCGGGAGAACCTGGGATCGGCAATTATCCTGCCCGGAATCCGGATTCTTAACCTGCCGGATGCAGTCGTGTTTGATCAGATCCAGGCATTGCGAGACTTACCTTCGGGGGGCTACGCTCTGTTTGCCGCAGCCCATCTGCACGAAAACTTGCAGGGTATTCTGAACCGGACTCAGGGACTCAATCAATCGGATCCGATTCCCTTTCGTGAACCGTTTGCTGCTGCCACCCAACGGTTTACCGCCCTCCGTCGAGAATGGAACTTGATGCTGAGTCAAGACCAGCTCTGGATTCGAGAGGCGGAACGTGAGGCATGGCAGGCTCAGGTGGAGGCGCTGAATCAGGCTTTAGTGGATTTAGCGGAAAATCCCTCTCGCCGCAGGCTGTCTGAAACTCAGGCGCAACTCCAGGACTTTCAGACACAGTTTGATGACTGGATGTATCTCCAATCCCTCACCCAGAGTTACCGGGTGCGTACCTGGAACAACCGTCTGACGGTGATCAGCAACTTACTGGAGTATGGAGAGCGAGGCCTGTAATTGCGTGAACCGATCGCCCGTCTATCGTTCAGCGACTCGATCGGAGTATGCCCACCTGCCCCGTCACTCCCTGATGGTCTGTGCAACCCTGGTGCAAAATCCAGCGAATTTGGGGGGCTTGTGCCGTACCTGTGAGGCCTTTCGACTGGAAGCGCTGGTCATTGCCGATGGCTCCATCCCGCAAACGGCTGCCTTTCGCAATCTAGCCGCTTCCACCCACCACTGGCAACCATTGCTCACCTGCCCCCGATCGCACCTCCTGGACTGGTTGACTCACCAACAACAGCAGGGATACTGCCCGATCGCCCTTCACGCTGACGCAACGGCAATTCCCCTTTCCCAATTTGCCTTTCCCCAGCGATCGATTCTGGTGCTGGGCCAGGAACTCACGGGAATTCCCTCAGAAGTGTTGCAACAATGCGATCAAACGGTGACAATTCCGCAATTTGGTCTGGTGGAGTCTTTGAATGTGCAAACGGCTGGGTCGATCGCGGTGTATGAGTATATGCGGCAGTGGGCTTCCCCATCCCTCTGAGCCAACCCAAACCCAGATGAGACAATGGCGAAGGGGAACAGCATCGCCTCCTACATCTAACAAAATCTACCCTACGACGCACGCCTTAACAAACCTGCTTGTCGCTGCAAAGCTGTAAGTATTCTGGAAAACATTTTTTGAGGATTTTTTCAAAATTCCCATGATTTCCTTATTTTCTTGTTGTATTGTCCAGATAGTGTCTTCAAGCAGTGCTTACCTTCAAAAAGCAATTTACTTGCATCAGAGCAACAAGGAGCTAATGAGTTATGCCACTTCAACGTAAAAACGTTCCAGCTAAGTCAGTAAAGAGTGCGCTACTAGCAGCCGCCCTTGGGGTAGGAGCGGCATCCTCTGCCATTGCCAGTACCCAAGTGGCTCAAACCACCACGATCACTGGAACTGACTTCAGCAACATTGCTGATATCTTGACTGAACATGATTGCGTCATTCGCACCTATGACGGTTTTGTGGTGAATCAGGATGGTAGCCTGAGGGACTGGGCAACGGATGACTATCCTCGCCATGAGCGCGTTTGTACTCCAGGTCAACTGAATTATTTGTATAAGAACGAAAATTTTGCTGATGTAGACCTGCTCGCTGACTACAGCATTGGCACCTATGAGGCAGACAATCCCATCTTGATTGACATTGACAATATCATTTCTGTTCGCAATGTCACCCCCGGCAACTATGTCGTGGTCATTGCCGAAAGCTATACCCCCAACTCCGCCGCTGTGATTGATCTGCGAGAAATCTCCGAAGAAGATGCCCTGGCGTTATTAACGGCGATCGAAACTCGTCAGGTATTTGAACGGACGCAAATCACTCCGCCCCCTGCCCCGGCTCCGGCTCCAGCCCCCGCTCCGGCTCCGGCTCCGGCTCCAGCCCCAGCTCCAGCCCCAGCTCCGGCTCCAGCCCCGGCTCCGGCTCCACCCCCAGCCCTCTGGTAAAGAGTAAGGGCGCACAGTTGTGCGCCCCTACCGGGTACGTTGTTTTTCCGCATCCCCCTAAGCTTCGTCGATCGGATTTCTATCGATCGGCTCTCCTTCCGAGGGGACGATTGAAATGTCGGAGGGAGCAGGGGGCGGTTCGTTCGAGTTCCCCCAGGATTCGCCAGTTCAGAGGGAGCAGTCGTCGGGTTCGTTAGCTCATCTGCCTGAAATCCAGCGGTTGAAGGTTCAGCCCACAACGGATCATCTGGATCGGACTTGACTCGTTTGATGGGCAAATTGGCGATCAGGGCAGTGGTGCGCTGATCACTTTCCAGAGCAAACTCCATATCTTCCGGGTTAATCTCTACATAGCGAGAAACAATCTCCAGAATTTCCTGACGAATCTTTTCCACAATGGCAGGGGACAGGTCAGCGCGATCGTGAGCTACAACAATTTGCAACCGGCGCTTGGCAGTCTCCCGGCTCGTTTGAGGGACACCACGGGAAAAAATTCGTTCAAGAAGTTCAGTTAGCATGGAACATCGGAAGAGTTTGGCGAAGCAAGTCAAGGTTGGGAAGATGGGGGATAGAAGGAGTCAGGGGATTAATCGCGGGAACTAAAAAATCGACGGATTCGGGAGAATAGGTCGTCGTTGGTCGCTGTCAAATCCAGAAAGGGAACCTTTTCGCCATCCAAACGCCGCACAATGTTTTGGAATGCGATCGCTGCCGTTGACTCAGTTTGAGACAGAACCAGCGGTTCACCTTTATTGGTTGAGACGATGACGCGCTCATCATCTGGAACGACACCAATCAGAGGAATTGCCAGAATTTCCTGAACATCACTGACTGACATCATCTTATCCTGCTGTACCATCGCAGGCTTAATTCGATTAATGATTAAGTGAAGTTTCTTTACATCATTGGCTTCTAGCAAACCTACCACGCGATCGGCATCTCGCACCGCAGCAATTTCGGGTGTTGTGACAATCAGGGCTTCCTTCGCAGCCGCGATCGCATTCTGGAACCCCATTTCAATCCCAGCCGGACTGTCGATCAGGATGTAGTTGAAAACTTTTGTTAAAGCGTTGACCAGTTTGCGCATTTGATCTGGCGTAACTGCATCCTTGGTGCGATTTTGGGCTGCTGGCAACAAGACCAGGTTCGGTTGTCGCTTGTCTTTTACCAGGGCTTGCTCCAGGCGACATTGCCCCGCCAGCACCTCAACGGCTGTATAAACAATCCGATTTTCCAACCCCAGCAACAGGTCAAGATTGCGTAAGCCAAAGTCAGCATCAATCACAGCGACTTTATGCCCTCGCTGCGCCAATGCCATGCCAATGTTGGCACTACAAGTCGTTTTACCGACTCCTCCCTTGCCCGATGTAACAACAATAATGCGACTCATGAGTGGATGAAAATGGAATGGTGAATTTTAATCTTAAGGTTTGTCGTGTCTCAAGGTTTGTCGTGAATGTGAACTTGCTTGATTAATGCCCTCAATGATTGCCCAACTTGCATTACTCCAACGCGATGCCCCGATTTGGTTCCCCAAATGATAATCCATCAAACTCATATCGGTGGATGGGATGCATCATAGCTTCATACTAGGACAATCGTTCTCTGGAAAAATCGGAGGCTTTGGTGATGCGAATCCCGTCAGAAGCGACGTAGGCAACCTCTGGAAGATACTGGGAGTGGGGGTTCTCTGGCGATCGGGCCACAAAGTCGGCAATGCGGATCTGAGTCGGGTCTAATCGAAGTGCCATAATCATACAGCGAGAATTGCCCGATGCACCTGCCTGAACGACCCCTCGCAACGCCCCCCACACTAAAATATCTCCATCGGCGACAATGCTGCTGCCTGGATTTACGTCCCCCAACACGACCACCGTTCCCGGATGGCGCACTTCAATCCCCGATCGCAGGGTGGTTTGCAGATACAGCGGTTCTGCTAAGACCTGTCCTACGGAATCAGACTGGCTGAGGTGAGCGATCGCCGCTTGCTGTTCTACCGAAAACCCTGCCGTAGCAGCGGCCACTGCGGTTTGCCGTCGGCTCGTATAAACCCGTTTTAGTTGCAGTTGTGCTTCAGCCAATGCTTCAGAAATATCCTGTAGCTGTCGGACATCCAGCAGGCGATCGCGGGAGATCAGATGGACAGGCGCGTTGGGTTGCCAGAAGCGTTCCCCAGCACTCAGGCGGTTCTTAAGCTGCACCCACAGTTCTGACCAGGTCAGCGCACTGGGCGCATCGCTTTCTGGCGGCAGCAGGAGCAACAGCCGGCCATCTTCTCCTTTGAGCCGAACTTGAGGAACTTGGAGTTGGGATTCCGCTGGGTCAGGTGACTCAGGCGTAGATACCGATGGGGATTCATCAGATGTAGTCGTAGGCAGGGCAGCAGGTTCAGGCATAGAAGTACCTGATGCAGAGGAATCGGGCAGGGAGATATCAGGTACAGGGGTGTCAGAGTTCATGTGAAATGAATCTTGAATTCAGCGAAGACAGTAAAACACTAGCAGTAACCAAGATAACTTTCCATGATAATAGACACGACCTGTTATGGCGTTCAGGATCAATGCCGCTTCTCCTCAGTTCTCCCTTTGGTGGCTATACCCACGGACAATGAACGCGGTGGAAGTGTCGGAATCGCAAATCAAGCCGATCGCCCCTCCGGTTTCTGAAGTGCAACAAGCGGGATAGATCGCCCCTTTACATTCCCCTTTTCCCTGAAATCGTTAGATACGATGAAGGTTTACGAATAGTTGGATACATTCGATGAAAATGCCGTCGGGCTTGGTTATCCAAGATCGAAAGCTGACTCATTACCTTCTTGTTTACCAAGCGGAGGATGATAAGTCTGAATTTTTAGCCCGTGCCGGATACAAGTTGCAAAACTGGCAATTGCTGAAGCGGGATATACTCAAGGCAATGGAAAGTGCAGAAATAGCAGAGGTGACTCGGACGGATTGGGGAACCCGTTTTAAGGTCAAGAGTGAGTGGGTCGGGTTGAATGGACAACGGCTTGAGGTCATTACAATTTGGCAGCAAGATGAAGGTACAAGTACGGCTCGGTTCATCACGCTGTATCCAGACAAATTAAGGAGTACCGATACAGATAGGGAGAAGTGAGACAAATGACGACGGACGCATTGTTTCATTGGGTGGTGTTGCAGCGAGATATTCCGAATAGTGAACTGAAGGCAGGCGATCGGGCGGTGATTGTTGATTGTTTACCTGCTACGGTGAAGCAGCCAGAACCAGGTTACACCCTGGAGATTTTTCAACAGGGCGAAACGCTAGATGTGGTTTCGGTACCGCAATCGTGGGTCAGGCTTTTGCCTGAAGTTTGGGGTGAACCGGGAACTTCAGCGATCGAAGCAAGCTGAAAGACAGAACCGATCGCCCCTCTTCATTCTCCCCTTTCTCCTGGTGGCTGCCTCAGGTGTTCGATCGATCGTGTCCAGAGATGATCGGAGAGATTTC
Source organism: Egbenema bharatensis FJBBOT/2019 (assembly GCF_048077055.1). Taxonomy (NCBI): domain Bacteria; kingdom Bacillati; phylum Cyanobacteriota; class Cyanophyceae; order Oculatellales; family Oculatellaceae; genus Egbenema; species Egbenema bharatensis. Next base: position 4,498,261 of record NZ_CP182236.1, read on the forward strand.
TTTCCTGCTTTTTGTAGAATAAGACATAAGGAGGAAGTTCTATGAACTGGTTGGTTGTGCTTGAACCTGACTCAGAAACTGGAGAATGGGCGGTGTGGTGTCCTCAATTACCCGGTTGTACCTCTGCTGGAGAGACTGAAGCAGCAGCACTGGAGAATATCCGTGAAGCGATCGCACTCTACCTGGAACCTGACTCGATCGAACTGGCTCCAGGGGCAATGATTCGAGAGGTTGCGGTAGAATGACGCGCATTCGTCGTATGAATGCTGCTGAAGTAGAGAAACTGCTAAAGCAATATGGATTTGAATTGATTTCACAGAAGGGCAGTCATCGAAAATGGCGAAATCCTGAACAGGGACTCCAGGTGATCGTGCCTTATCACAAGGGAAAAGATTTGCCGCTGGGTACGCTGCGGACTATTTTGACAGATGCCAGGATTCCTCAAACTGAGTGGAAAACAGATTAGGTTTTGCTCAATTGTTGGCTCTCCCTGATGGTTCTACTCCGCTGGTTACTGGATGTGCTGAGTCGCCTCTCTTCATTCCCCCATGTCCCCTGGTGGTTGCCTCAAATGCTCGTTCGCGTAGCTCTCCGTTCGCGTAGCGTTCCGAAGGAAAGGAATCGCCCCTTATCGTATTCGGATGTCTTTTGCCTAATCGCTGCTCTGATCAATAAACTTCATCATGAGATCCGAGTGTTAGCAGTAGAATCTCTTCTTCGCTTGAATCTGGGTTTTGTACAAATCTGAATATAATCCGATTGCTGTAATCAATTGAGCAAGCCCACCGTCCAACGAGATCTCCTTTGAGTTTATGGGTTCGTAAGCCTGGGTGAAATGGGTTTTCAGAGAGTTTCTGTAATGTTTGTTCGATCGGCTTTCTCAGTTGTGGATTGCGACGAATCAGCCGTTTTAGCTCTCGACTAAACCCTTGGCTCCAAACCAGTTGCATTAGCCATCTAGCTCCGCCATCAGGTCTGCGACTGATCCGCGTTTAACGTTACCTGCGGCGTAGTCTCGTTCAGCTTCTGCAACTCGCTGAAGCAGTTCTTCCCGTTGTTGTTGCTTTAATCGCTGTTGAATAATGTCCACTAAGACGGCTTGATCTTCTAAAGGTAAGGCTTCAACGGTTTCGATCGCCTGCTGAAAGGCAGAAGTTTCTCTAGGCATAGCAATCCATAAGTTGATTGGCACGAATAAAATCCAGATGTTTCTATCCTACCTGGAAGTCAGTTGCTCGTTCGCGTAGCTCTCCGTTCGCGTAGCGTTCCGAAGGGAAGGAATCGCCCCTCCGGTTTGTGAAGTTCGACAAGCAGGATACGATCGCCCTTCCGCATTCCCCCATTTTCCCTGATGGTTGGCTCAGTTGCTCGATCGTCTCTTGTACGGTCGGTGGTTCCGAGATTTGCTGCGATTTGTAGATGTTGCCTCTGAAATCAATGTCATAAATTTGGAGTTCGTCTGATTCTGCATCAATTCTGAAAACAATCCGGATTTTGCCAACGCGCATTCTCAAAAAGCCCTGCCATTCTCCCTTCAAACTCTTGATATCCATTTCGTTGAACGGAACGATTCCTTCTGAGTCAATGGACCGGCAGAAGATTGGCGAGTTTCTCGCGGATTTTTTCGGTTTCTTTTGCAGATAGCTTTTCTAAAAATTTGACAGCCCCTTTACTGAGGACGATTTCCATCTTTGACCCAATCTGTCATGTTCACGAACTCGCTCTTGTCATAGTCTGAGGGGGAGCCAAGCTTTTCTTGAATTTCCTGCATTTCTTTGTCGCTGACGAAGGGGAGCAAAACCTGGCATAGTTTTAATCTTTCTTCCCGCAGAACTTCTCGCACACTATCTTTAACCAGTTGCTTTAATGCGTTTTCATCCATCTTGAAATCCATTGCTCTCCATCATCAGTGTATCGCTCCATTCCTCGATCGCCCCTTCTGTCTTTGAGGTTCATCAGATAGAACCGATCGCCTCTCCTCATTCTCCTATGTCCCCTAGTGGTTAGCTCAGTTGCTCGTTAGCGTAGCTCTCCAGAGGAATCGCCCTTTTTGTCCAGGGATGATCTGATCTCGATTGATCATTACTTCAGCTTCAAGTTCTTCCAGTAATGCTGTTTCATTGGCTGCGATCCCCGCAAATCTCATAAAGTCTGGTTCTTGCTCAGGTTGTGCGGATTTTGGTTGAGCGAGTGAGATGACAATTTCAACTTCCTGTCCTTGAAATTGGGATAAACCGTTCACTTCCAATGAATCGCTGAGAATGGTTTTGCGAATCTTGATGATTTCCATCGTCCGGCTTTCCTCAATCCCATCTGCTTCAGTCTATCGCTTCTTCTCTCCATCCTTCTATCCCTCTATTGTCCCTGAAGCAATTGCTGAATCGCCCCTTGTGTCGCTGGATGATCTGAAAGCCGATCGGTTTGCCCTGCCTCTATCACCTGCTCCAAGAAGGAGAGGAAATTCTTCCACACGGTTTGGGTATTGGGGTGGGTTTCTCTAAGGCGATCGAACAGAATACCTAATGCCCGGACAAAGAGCGGTTCGGCTTCCCCGTAGCGTCCTACCGAGTAGTACAGTAATGCCAGATTGTTCAGACTGAGAGCGGTGTCGGGATGGTCTGCTCCTAACTGCTGCTCATAGATAGCAAGCGATCGCAGATAGAGCGGTTCGGCTTCACTGCAGCGTCCCATCGAGTAGTACAGTAATGCCAGATTATCCAGACTGGTGGCTGTAGAAGGGTGGTCTGCGCCCAACTGCTGCTCATGGATGGCAAGCGATCGCAGATAGAGCGGTTCGGCTTCACTGTAGCGTCCCATCAATCGGTATAGTGCTGCCAGATTGTTCAGACTACCAGCGATACCGGGATGGTCTGCGCCCAACTGCTGCTCATAGATGGCAAGCGATCGCACCAAGAGCGGTTCGGCTTCACTGTAGCGTCCCATCGAGTGGTACAGTAATGCCAGATTGTTCAGACTGAGAGCGGTGTCGGGATGGTCTGCTCCTAACTGCTGCTCATAGATAGCAAGCGATCGCACCAAGAGCGGTTCGGCTTCACTGTAGCGTCCCATCAATCGGTACAGTTCTGCCAGATTGTTCAGTCTGAGAGCGATACCGGGATGGTCTGCTCCTAACTGCTGCTCATAGATAGCAAGCGATCGCACCAAGAGCGGTTCGGCTTCACTGTAGCGTCCCATCGAGTAGTACAGTAATGCCAGATTGTTCAGACTGGTGGCGGTATGGGGATGGTCTGCTCCTAACTGCTGCTCATAGATAGCAAGCGATCGCACCAAGAGCGGTTCGGCTTCACTGTAGCGTCCCATCGAGTGGTACAGTAATGCCAGATTGTTCAGACTACCAGCAATACTGGGATGATTGGCTTCGAAACGTTGACTTGCTGTGTTGCAAGCAGCAATGTACCAGGGTTCTGCCTGCTGGTACTGTCCTTGACCTGAATAGAATTTAGCTATTCCAGTCAACGCCGACAGCATATCCTCATCGCTGTAAAAATCAGTCAGGTGTTGAGCAGCAGATTCTAGATGGGGAATGGCAGGAGTGAGTCGGGCGATCTCCATCAGGGTTGGGGTTTGGGGAATGGTGCGGGCAATCTCCGCCATGACACGACAAATCGATCGCTTCAACGCATCAACCGCTTCAGGATGGGAATGGGCGATCGACTTTGCCTGAAAGAACTCGCGGATCAGTTGGTGCAGCAGGTAGGTGCGTTCCCCCGATCGTTGCAGCAGGCTGAACCGGATCAACTGGTCATCCCTCAAGTCTTCCAAATCCTCTGGATCGCCATCGGCAAAACACGATTCCACCCACTGCCACTGCATCGGAGCCAGCCCAAACCAGCCCAGCAAATAGCAAAGTTCCCGCGCCGCGCCCTCCAACTCCTGCCAACTCAACTCAAAAGCCGCCGCCACGCCCAACTGAGCCGACATCCCCGCTTCCACTCGTTTCAATGCCCTGGCATCCAGCCGTTTTGCCTCCAACCGTTGCAGCATTTCGTCCAAAGCCAGATCCGGTTTCTGCGCCAGATATCGCCCCACTAGCTCCAATCCCAACGGCAAGTAGCCCAACCATTGACACAACGATTTAGCAGTTTCTAGCTGGCGATCGATCCGTTCCGCCTCCGTCAGTGCCCGCAACAAATCCAGAGCCGCCGCTTCCTGCAACACTTCAATTTCCAACTGCTGAAACGACTTCCCCAACTGCAACCGAGTCGTGATCAACAGCTTGAAGCGATCGCCAGACGGCAAATAGGGTTGAACCAGCCCATAATCCGTCACATCATCCAGAACCAGCAACACCGCTCCCTCGCGCCAGTGCTGCCAACACCAGCCCATCTGCTCCTGCAAATCCAACCCTTCCGGCACCTTCAAGCCCAACCGACTGCGGGCAAAGCTAACAATCTGAGTCCCTACATCTGCCTCCCGCGCCCGTAACCAGCACACCCCACCCGGATAGGTTTCCTGCTCCAGATGATGCCGCGCATACTGCAACGCCAACTCCGTCTTGCCAATGCCCCCCATCCCCGAAATCGCCGAAATCGCCAGTCGGCTACCTTGCTGCAACTGCTGATGAAGTTGCTCCAATTCCTGCGATCGACCCACAAACGCCTGAGCATGAATCCGAGGCAGGTTATGAGGAATCCCGACGATCGGAACTTCCGGCTCAGGATAGAACACATTGGTATTGTTCTCACCCGTATTCACCTGATAGTTCGTCCCACCGTAGTTCGTTTGATCATTCATGGGAGTTTGTCAAAGATGTGAATTCAAACCACCAAAACTCTTGTGAGATAGGCATCTTGCCTGGCCAGAACCAAGACTCTTGTGGGGTGGGCATCTTGCCTGCCCATTCAGGGCAAAGCATTTGCATAAAAAACGGTGATCTTAAGCAACACATCCTGCCGCAAATGCTTTGCCCCTACCGACCGTGATTGTGGGTTCCGCCAAAGAAATTTGTATTGTCCACGCCGGTCTTCACCTGATAATTCGTCCCCCCATAGTTCGTCTGGTTCATGCTGCTATTGTCTTCAATCCGCATCAGCGTAATTTCATGGGCGATCGTCTGCACCTGTTGAGCAAACTGCGGTTCCTTCCTCATCGCAATCTGCAAATGGGCGGTAATCTCCTCCAATTGCTCTGACGTAACCTTGTGAGACTGTTCGATCGCCTGAGCCGTAGGTCGCAGATCCGGATCGCGGCTGATCAGCTTTGACCAGACCAGCTTTCTCAGATCATCCATTTTTTGAATCGCATCCTGGGTAAATTGCTTTGCCAGTTCACCCGCACCCGCCTCCACAAATTTCTGAAACGCAAGGGTGGCGATCGCAGCAGCCGTAATCGTAGCAGGTTCCATAAGCATTAAAAATAAGGGAATTGACTCAGTTTTAACCCAATCCCCCAATATTTTTCAAAATCTCTCTACGCTGAGTGGACAGAACAGCTTGGTAAAGGCGGAAGACAGAAGGCGGAAGACAGAAGGCGGAATCAAAGATCTTCCTACCTCCTACTTCCTACCTCCTACCTCCTACTTCCTACTTCCTACCTTCTACTTCCTACTTCCTACTTCCTACTTCCTACTTCCTACTTTCCTCAGTCCTCAGTCCTCAGTCCTCAGTCCTACGGGCTAACGCCCACGCTCCGCGAACAGTCCTCAGTCCTTTCCCCCTCACCCATTCAACTTCTTCTGAAGCAACTGATTCGTCAACTTCGGATCCGCCTTACCGCCCGTCTCCTTCATCACCTGCCCCACAAAGAAGCCCAGTAGCTTCGTCTTACCGCCCCGGTACTTCTCCAGTTCATCTGGATTCGCCGCAATCACCTTGTCGATCGCCGCTTCAATCACCTTGGGATCAGATACCTGCACCAGTCCCTTCTTCTCCACGATCGCCTTCGGGGAACCGCCCTTCGTCAGCAGATCGGGCAGGATATCTTTGGCAATCTTATTGCTGATGGTGTTGTCCTCAATCAGCGTAATCATTTCCGCCAACTGCTCTGGCTTCAGGGGAATCTCCGCAATGCTCAACTTCTCATTGTTCAAGTAGGCACTGATATCGCCCATAATCCAGTTGGCCGCAGGTTTAGCACTGCCCCCGGCTGTCACGACCGCCTCAAAGTATTCCGTCATCGTCCGATCGTCCGTCAGCACCCGCGCATCGTAGGGAGATAAACCCAGGTCATTCTCATAGCGATGGCGTTTGGCGGCAGGCAGTTCTGGCAGTTCCGATGTCCAGGTGGTGAGCTGTTCCTTGGTGACTTCGATCGGCCCCAGGTCTGGCTCCGGGAAATAGCGGTAATCGCTGGAACCCTCCTTCACCCGCATCGTAAAGGTGCGCTGGCTCGATTCATCCCACAGCCGCGTTTCCTGAATAATCGGTTCCCCCGATTCGATCGCCTCAATTTGCCGCTCAATTTCGTAGTCGATCGCCTTCTGAATGGCACTGAAGGAGTTCATGTTTTTGATTTCCACCTTCGTGCCGAATTTTTCCGTTCCAGCCGGACGCACCGAGATATTCACATCGCAACGCAGCGAGCCTTCCTGCATATTGCCATCGCTCACCCCCAGGTAGCGCATGATTCGCCGCAACTCCTGGGCATACTCCGCCGCCTCCTGCCCCGATCGCAGGTCTGGTTCCGAGACAATTTCGACTAAGGGAACCCCCGCCCGGTTGTAGTCCACCAGGGAATGGGTCGAACCCGACAGCCGATCGCTGCCCGCATGTACCAGCTTTCCGGCATCCTCTTCCATATGGAGCCGCGTAATGCCCACCCGCTTGGTCAGGGCTTTGCCATCTTCACCCACCAGGGGTTTCCCCTTGTCGTCAGTTAGTTCAATTTCCAGCCAGCCATGTTCAGCGATCGGCAGGTCGTACTGGGAGATCTGGTAATTCTTAGGCAGATCTGGATAGAAATACTGCTTACGATCGAACTTACTGTAGGGAGCAATGGTGCAATTCAACGCCAATCCCGCCTTCACCGCATATTCCAGTACCTTTTGATTCAGAACGGGCAGCGTTCCGGGTAGCCCCATGCAGACCGGGTCGATATTGGTATTGGGATCTGATCCAAACTTCGTGGAGCTATCGGAAAAGATCTTGGTTTCTGTGCTGAGTTGGCAATGGGTTTCTAGCCCGATAATGGCTTCGTACTGAGTTTTAGTTTTCGCCGGAGTTGCAGTTGTCATGGGTAGGAATCTTGCATTAAGCAACGATCGATAGGCTCTATTTTATAGCAGTCGGCAGGGGGATGAGGATCGAACCAGGGGTGGCAAACCGATCGATGGGCAAAATCCTTCCTGGAATTCTGGTTTGTATTCCTGAGATGTTGGAAGTATTGGCAGAAGGTGGGCGGTGCCCACCCGACGTGAGGTTTTTAGTCTCATTCATCCGGATCTGGTTCCTCCGGTCAGCGGCGCAGGGGCGAAATTTGCCGATGGGCGGTTTGCCAGAGTTGAAACAGAATTTGCTCGGTGGGGGCGTGTAATTGAGCCATGAAAATCCCCTCTTCCTCAGAGTTGGACGTAACCCAGGTGCCCGAAATGCAAACCTCCATATGATCCGCATCGCAGATAGACAGGGACATCACGCCAGAATCTTCCTGGAGAATTGCCACCTCCAGTGCTGCATCATCCAGCGATCGCACCGGGAGTAGAATGGATGCGGTACTGGCTTCCAGCATCAGCCGATGCCCCGTTCTAAGGGCCAATAATACGCGCACAGTAATCCAATCTTCGAGCGATTCCTTCAAACATTCCAGGTGTAAGCCGCTTTCAGTATAGGTAACCTTCAGCATGACCAAGACTCCATCCCTGTTGATTCGTTTAGGTGATAATGCTGACCGTTATAAAATCGTGATCAATAATGGCGATCGCTGCGGTGGGCAGAATCCAAAGACGTTGGCTTTTGGGTGAGAACTGGAGTTCACGGTCAGATGAAGAACCCCCGCCTCGGTGAAGCCTGGGAAGCGGGGGTAGAAAAAACAAGCTGTTCTTCTAGTCCTGAGTCAGTACAGTAATGGTGCAAAGATTGCATCTGTACCTCCCGCTTCCGGATATGGGTCGCAGTCCGCCTAACTGGTGTCGAATAAGATGAGCCGGAGCCAATTGATCCTGTACAGATCGATCGCAGGCAGGCCGATCAGTCCTATCCAATCCAACAACAACACCGCCGCTGAACTTTGCGGAATTTTCTGAATTCTCTGCGTAATCGACAAAGGCGTAATGGACAAACCTGTCCGGCCCAAGATCGCTATGCCGATGATCGCCACACCCAAGGTTGTGCATAACGCTACCCATAGAGCGATCGCGCCCAAAGCCAGCTTGCAGCCCTGTTTGCAGAGAATCAGACCCCAAAGAGCCAGTATTGTGAATTGCGGAACCCATACCTGACAAACCAAGCCCTTGCCCAGCACACTCTACAGCAGCGATCGTGCCTCTGCCATCACCAGACTGGTGGATTCTGGGCGATCGGATTCTAAATGCTGGAGTGGTTTTTGAGTGGGTCATGGCTCGCCTCAGGGGAGATAAACCTTGCATCTAACTTTTAACATACTACACTTGTATTACGGAAGTGTCCAGAATTTCCGTGAAATTAAACCCAGTACCCTTTGTTCATTAGGAGAGGATCATGTATACAATGAATCGCACTGCAACCACCGATATGGAAGTCACGAGTATCCGCCTGGAGCGGGAACTGAAGGAAAAGTTGAAGGAATTGTCCGGCAATCAGGGCTATCAAGCGTTGATTCGGGATGTGTTGTGGAATTATGTTCGGCAGCGATCGGGAGAGGCAGAACCCCTGTTTGAGCGATCGGAGATTCGAGCCAGTCTGGAAGCGGTGGCTCAGAAAGAAGAGCGATGTGTACTCACGGGCGCGCTGATCAAACCCCGGGAGCCGATGTTATTAGGGCTGACGATGCAGGGAGAGCTGGTTCCCCTGAGCGTGGACAGTCTCGGTTAAGCGATTTTGGATTGGCAATTTGGGATTTTGGATTGGCGGGATGCTGCTTGATAGAGGGTGAAAACAACCTGAGCGGTTTATCTGCTCCAATCCAAAGTCCTGGCTTTGATTGAATTGGATTTAGAATGAACGCCTTCCGCTATGCTGATAGCTGAGATGCAATCCAGTCTTGGAGTTGATTCGTGAAAGCTGTATTGATGACTGCCGCCGGAAGCCCAGAGGTTTTGCAAGTTCATGCCGTTCCTGATCCTGCGATTCAGGGGGATAGCGAATTGCTGGTACGACTCCATGCGGCGGGTGTGAATCCGATCGACACGAAACTACGGCAGCGAGGCACGTTTTACCCCGATCAAATGCCTGCGATTCTGGGCTGCGATGGGGCAGGGGTAGTCGAAGCCGTGGGTTCTGGAGTGCAGCAGTTTCAGGTGGGGGATGCCGTTTACTTCTGCAATGGCGGTTTGGGGGGACATCCCGGTAACTATGCAGAGTATGCGATCGTCGATGAAAAGTTTGCGGCACATAAACCCAAATCCATGAGCTTTGCTGAAGCGGCCGCGGCTCCGCTGGTGCTGATCACAGCCTGGGAATCGTTATACGATCGCGGAAAATTAGAGGCAGGCAGACGAGTTTTAATTCATGCGGGGGCAGGGGGTGTGGGTCATGTGGCGATCCAACTGGCAAAGTTAGCTGGAGCCAGTGTTTGCACAACCGTCAGTTCTCCCGAAAAAGCAGAATTTGTGCAGCACCTGGGAGCCGATCGCGCCATTCTTTATTCAAACTCTGATCCGGTTAAAGAAACGCTGGAGTGGACAAAGGGAGAAGGCGTTGATCTAACCTTTGACACGGTGGGCAGAATGGTTTTATCCCAATCCTTTGCTGCAACTTGTATCTACGGGGATGTGGTGACAATCCTGGCTCCAGATGCCAATACGGACTGGAAAACCGCCCGCGATCGGAATTTGCGAGTGAGTTTTGAGTTGATGCTCACTCCTATGCTCAAAGGATTAACTCCTGCTCAACAGGATCAAGCCAAAATCCTTCAGCAGTGCGCCCGACTGATCGATCAGGGGCAACTCAAGATTCATCTGGCTCATACTTTTTCCCTGGATGAAGCAGCTCAAGCCCATCGCGTGCTGGAATCGGGATCAATGGTTGGCAAAATTGCGCTGGTGATGGAGTAGAGTTGAATGGCACTGACATCAGCAATTTTGAATCGCTGAGAGCCTTGATTTCTCGTAGGGTGGGCATCGCCCACCAGCCTTAATTCAGTGCCATTCAAATAGAATTTGTTACGAAAACGGGCAAGTTCTAGTGGGTACTGTTTGACTCTCAACTTGAATCGTCTGAAATGCTGCTTTGCTTAAGATAGTACGAATTTGAGCTTCAGCATTACGGCTAGCTACTTTCAGAATATTGTTGGCACATGCCTCTTCTCGAATCTGAGCAATCGCCTTGCGTTGTGCTTGATCATACAATTCTGGGCCTACCTGTGTGCCAAACCACTTCCGGTAGTTTGCCAGGGTTGAAGATTTATTTACATTTAAGCTGACATCACTGATATACGGTGCAGGCAGTAGGACGTAAATATTATGGTGTTCTGCATCCAGTGCTTTCACCTCTGCTTCTTCCAAATTGATAGCTGCCTGTACCCTGCCAACACCTTCGTAGATTAAATTAGTGTCGCCGACAGGAATTTTCAAGAGTTTTGCTTCTTTATTGATTACGACGGTTGCCCTGTTTTCAGTAGTGGCAGTGACAAGTTCATGAGCATCCTCAACACTACTGATGAGAAGCGTAGTCACATCTTCTTTAGTCGTAACGGTGTAGATATGGTGAGAAAAGTGGTTGACTGCATACAAGACAAGCACAACAACAATGAGCGAGCTGATGACCGCTCCGATAATATTCTTAGCTACAAATTCAGCCGTACCCTGGGCAATCTTGGGCAAACCAGCAAATGAGGTCATGTTTATACTCCTGCTCCATAAGACTTAGAGAATCTAGTCTATTGAAGCCTTGATTTACCGCTGCTTCCACAGAGAATGTACGGGGGTTAATAAACTTTCCACCCAAAGTCGCTCAAGGTTCATTTACCACTGTCGATCGCCTCCAGGGTTTGACTAATCTCAGCACACAACTGATCGTGACATTGCCCATTGCTGGCAACCAGACATCCCCACTGGCTGACATCCCCCGTGTTGTAGGTGAGGGGAGAACCATCCGCATGGGTAAAGCGGCCCCCCGCTTCCGTCAGGATTAATTCTGGTGCTGCCATATCCCAATCCTTCGGAGCAGACTTGCCAGATAAGGAAATATAGACATCAGCCCGTTGATCAACGATCGCCCCAATCTTGCCACCCACACTGCCCACCGCTAATTGATTCTGACAGGTGAGCTGTTGCAGCATTTTATTAAAGCGTTCATCTCGGTGAGTCCGGCTGACCACCAGCGTCAGGTCTTTCATCTGGTTGCGTTGAGACACCTGGAGGGATTTACTTTCACCATCAAGCGTTTCCACATAGGCTCCACCCCCTAAAACAGCATAATACAGCTTCTCTAGAGCCGGGCAGGCAACCACCGTTAGAGCTGGGCGACCCCGATAGGTCAATGCCAGGTGAAAAGCAAACTCGCCAGTCTTGTCAATAAAGTCGCGGGTTCCATCCAGTGGGTCAATAATCCAGACCCAATCCTGCGGCAGTGGTTCCGATTTTCCCTTCCCTTTATAGGTTTCTTCGCTCAGGTAGCCAAAATTCTCATTGCCAAATGCCGTTGCCAGGCGATCGAGAATGTAGCGATTAACGGCTAAATCAGCAGCGGTGACAGGGCCGTCTTTTTTTCTTGAACCGCCAAATCTCGCTCACTTCCATCCTGATTTGGCTCCTCAAAATAATACGATCGCAGAATCTTGGAGGCTCCCCATCCCAAGGTACGAGCAACGGCTAACACATCAGAAATCGGGGTTCCATCAGTTGTCTGTAACTCAGCCACGTTCAGCGTCTCCCAACGGCATCTACCGCATTATAAGAGGTGGGGAGTAGGGAATGGGGAGTGGGGAATGGGGAATGGGCGTAAGATGCTTGTCTCATCAGAATTCCAGATTATTCAATGACCGATCGCCCACAAATATTGCCCGCAAAATTTCTCTTTTTTGAGACTTTTTTGAGATAATTCGCAGTATTACTGTCACGTCAGGAGCGTGTGCGATGACTGTTCGCCAAACTCTACAAGCTATTGTTGCTGAAAAGCATTTGCTGACTCATCCCTTCTATGTTGCCTGGACGGAAGGAAAGCTAACCCGTGAACACCTGAAGCATTACGCCGAGCAATACTTCCATCACGTTTTGGCCTTTCCGACCTACATCAGTGGAGTTCATTACAACACGCCGCATCTCTCAGTTCGGCAGGAGCTATTGGAAAACCTGGTGGGTGAGGAGCAGGGAGAGAAAAACCATCCCGCCCTCTGGCGCAATTTTGCGGTGGCTCTGGGGGCAGAAGCCTCGGAGCTGGAGCAAAATCCCCAGTTGGACACCACAGCTAACCTGATCAGCACCTTCCGTGACCTGTGCATTCGATCGCCTTTCTATGCGGGTCTGGCGGCTCTGTACGTTTACGAGTCTCAGATTCCCGAGGTGGCAACGGTCAAAATTGACGGACTGAAACAGTTCTATGGCATGGATGACCCAGCAGACTATGAGTTCTTCTCGGTTCACCAGGTTGCAGATGTATACCACGCTGAATCGGTGATGCAGTTGGTGGAAGCCCATGCGGTGACGGAAGCGCAGCAGGCTGAGGTGGCTGAGGTGGCTCAAACGGCGGCTAATGCCCTCTGGTCGTTCCTGGATGGGGTTTATGAAACCTACTGCCAGGATATTGCTGAAACGGAAATGAGCGTTGCCTAGTTCACCGTATCCTTAGACCCTCTCCCAACTCATTCGATCGAGCGTTTGTCGTTGATTGTGTGCAGCGGCGAGTAGGGTCTAGGGAAGCATTCCATTGAGGCCAATTGGGCAATTTTCGTCGCGCAGGCAAGATGCTTGCCTGTAAACGCTTTGTCGTATAAATGCAGATTTGGGATACCCACGAGGCTAAGTGGTTTGTAATACCGATTCAAATCGTTTGCACGGCAGATAGATTGCCTGTAGGGGCGCACTGCTGTGCGCCCTTACTTACCGGGATGTGCAATTTCTGCCAATCAAATTGGTATAACCCTTCTCGCGCATTTCGCCATATTAAAGTTTTTATCGAAAGGCCAATCGGTTTTGCATTCAGGGAACCCTAGCTCTATTCCGAGCAGGCAGGGGAATTCCGATGACTGTCATCAGTGCCGAGGATTTGTTCAATCAGGGGTTAATCAAGGCCCAGAGAGATGCACAAGGGGCGATCGGACGGTTGAGTGAAGCGATTCAACAGCAACCGGACTTTGCGCATGATGGTGACAACCCAGGCTCAAATTAACCTTGAACAAGCCCTTGATCGAGAAATGAACGAAGCAAAAATTTATTTACAACGGGGACTGGTGCAAATGGCCCTGGGACGGTACGACGGAGCCACGGAGGATTTTGATCGGGCGATCGATTTGGATCCCACTTCTGCGGATGCCTACTTCAGCCGGGGCACCGTCCGATTCCGGTTAGACGATCAGCAGGGAGCCACGGAGGATCTGCACCAGGCAGCAGACTTATACATTGACCAGGGAAAACCTGAAGCGGCGAATCAGGCATTACAAGTGTTAGGGGAAGAAACAGACGATGCCTGGACAGATTTTGAAAATTAATCCCAATTCTCTATAAGGTTGCGCATTAGTCCGACCCCTCCCAACCTCCCCTGGGTAAGGGGAGGAACTGTAGGCGGGGGGGTAAATTCTATGCAGCACTACAAAGAATTGGTATTCAGATCAACCCAGACCAGAGACGATTCAACCATCAATTAGCAGGAACAATTAAGGGAGTACTTTGCTAATTCCTTCAACCAATTCAGAAAGGAACTGGGAAATCATTTCTTGAATGTGCCAGTTATGCACGAGATTCCATAGGAAGGAATGATCCTGAGATCCATCCTGAGCAATTTGCAGTAGGGTTAATAACAGGTGCTGTGACATATCGGTTTCCTGAGGCCATGCAGAGGTACATCGCTATCCTGACAACTGGAACCCAGGATTTGGAATAGTCCTGCGATCGGTACTTAAAAACTTCAAGTCCGAATGAGCAAAGTATGAAGTCGGCACGATTTATCCTGAAGCTGGCTGAAGAGAAGGAAAGAAGATGTTGCAGCATCAAGAGATGAATCCTGCGATTACCTCTTGATGCCGTGGCATGAAGCTAAACTTCGCTGACCGGATCAACCAGATCATCGGATGCTCCACCGCGAAGATACCGATTCTTTTCCCAAACCAGCGGCTTACTCAGCAGCAGTAATGCAATCAGGTTAGGAGCAGCCATCAATCCATTCAGCGTATCTGCCACATCCCAAACCAGGGTCAAACCACCGATCGCACCGATAAACAAGAACGCCAGAAACAGGAAGCGGTAGGGCAAAACGACACCTTTACCAAACACATACTCCCAGCTTTTCTCACCATAGAAATTCCAGGTCAGCATGGTGGTGTAGGCAAACAAAATCAGCCCAATCATAACCAGAAAGCCACCAGCCGGAATGCCCGTATCAAAGGCAGTAGAAGCCAGTTCTGCTCCCGTCGCGCCGGTGGGGAGAGCATCGGTGACAAGAATCACCAGGGCTGTCATCGTACAAACAATAATCGTGTCAATAAACACTTCCCACATGCCCCACATCCCCTGGCGAGCAGGTGTGTTTCTGGCTTGAGCATGGACGATCGAGGCAGCTCCCAATCCAGCTTCGTTGGAGAAAATCCCCCTGGCAATTCCATAGCGAATCGCTAACCCCACGGTTGCTCCGGTAATGGAATCGGTGGAAAAAGCATTGGAAAAAATTGCGCCAAGGGCGGCTGGAATGCTGGGAAGGTTCAACAGCAGAATAATCAGTGACCCCAAAATATACAGGATCGCCATAAAGGGCACGATTTTCTCAGCTGTACTGGCAATCCGAGTAATCCCCCCCAGGGTGACTGCTCCCACCAATACCAGCACCACGATTCCCGTAATCCAGGTAGGAACACCCAGGCGCAGGTTTAGCTCCTGGGCAACGGTGTTCGCCTGCACCATGTTGCCAATTCCGAAGGCTGCCAATCCCGCCAGCAGAGCATACAATACGGCCAACCACCGCCAACGAGAACCCAGCCCTTTCTCGATGTAGTACATTACGCCACCTGAAATCGTGCCATCTGCTTCAATCTCCCGGTAGCGCACACCGAGGGCCGCTTCACCAAATTTGGTGGCCATGCCCACCAGCCCCGACATCCACATCCAGAACACAGCACCGGGGCCGCCTAATGCCAAAGCCGTACTCACGCCAGCGATATTTCCCACGCCGATCGTTCCTGCCATTGCCGAACTGACGGCCTGAAACGAGGAGATTGTACCTTGTTCTTCGTTGGTTGTCCGAGCAAAATACTGCCCAAAGGTTTGATTCCAGGCATCAATCAGGTGAGTAAATTGAAAAAATCCAAGGCGAATAGTCAGAAAAAGCCCAGTTCCAATTAGCAGAATCATGAAGGGAGGGCCCCACACAATCCCATTAATCACACTATTAATTTCTTCAATGACTTCCATTTAAACAGATGCTCCACTTCTCTCAAAAAATGTGATTGTGGCAAAATGTGTCTCGTTGCCATGTACCGCCCAGGGTGAATCACTGGGGCTAGCAAGCGAGGGGCAGGGGTCTAATGCCCGTAGGGTACACCCTACCCGTCTTGTTTCGCAAAGCAGAATTGTACAATAGGATACCGTTTTCATCCGGGCAAGCCTGGGGCGATCGGCTGTAGGGTTTGACCGCAGGGAATTTCAGGAAAGTTAATTAATGTGATCGGGTGTGGGTTTTGTGGGTTCACAGTCGTTCATCAGTTCATGACATGAATCCCATGCTCTGAATCCTATTGCATGAATCCATTACATAACTCGATCGCGTTGGGTGTATCCCACTTTTGCATCTGCATGATGGATAGTTCACTGGCAGGCAAGATGCCTGCGCTACAGCGATCAGCTCAATCCAACCTTTGTTTACTCGTCCTACTCATCTTCATCCTCTTCGAGCCTATGACGATCGATGATTGCCCTCATCTCATCGTTTTCCACAAATTGTTCCACTGCACGATTAATCAAAGCGTTCATGCTGGTGTCAGATACACCCGCAATTTTTTTGATCAGCTTATATAGCCCGATATCCATCGAGACTTTAATGTCGTGTTTTCCTCTGCCAGTCGGCGACATAAACCTTTAAGTGACCTAATCCTAAAGGATTCTGGCATAGTATGATTAGTTTTACGTGTAAATGGGTTATCCACCCCATATGCACGTAAAACAATTGAACTACAAAGGCGAACCTATGATTATGCTGACCGAAGCCGAGGCGAACGAGATCAGGGCACTGCTGATTCAACTGAGCCGGGAGATCCTGTTACAGGGAACCTATCAGAGAAAAATTGCAAGCTGCCTGGTGATTTTATCCAAACATCCGCAGTAGCCCAATCTGCCTACTGAAAAAATTGAATAACCTGAAATCTCTTGTGGGGTGGGCAGCGTTTCGACTGAGCTCAAGGACGAAGTCTTGCCCGCCCAGTCAACCAGACAGACTGAAACTCTTGTGGGGTGGGCATCTTGCCCGCCCAGTCAACCAGGCAGATTCACTCCACCAAGGAAATGAATGAACTCATCCGGAATCGCAGGTCAACGAGGGGTAGATCTGGATATAGCAAAGCGTTAACTGAATCTCTATGAATACCGCCCCTCTGCGATCGTCTTCGTTGGGGGGCTTATAATTTGGGCGATCGGGTTTGATTTCTGAGAGCATCTCTGATAGGCAAGATGCCTGCGCTACGGAAGGATTGCCCCAATCCCTCGCAATTCCGATCGCAAATGGCACAATGGTAAATATCGATGAGCGAAGTGATGGGCAGTCTCTCATTTTTGAAGGGGTCTTACAAACAAGGCCTATGTAGAACTCTGCATCCTTTGGTAGGATGAGCTACATTAATAAATATTAAGAAATGAAACTGCCCTCGCCTTGAGAATGTAGGAGGAAAAGCCTCGGTGAATAACAAGCGGTGGAGAAATGCCGGATTATATGCCCTTTTGGTTGTTGTAGTTGTGTTCCTGGCATCGTCCCTATTCGACGGCCGGAACACGCAAACGACCGAGCCATTGCGCTATAGCGAATTTATTGGCCAGGTTGAAAACAATCAAGTTGCCAAAGTCATCATCAGTGCCGATCGGACTCGCGCCCAGGTGACGACCAACGACGGGCAACGGGCCCTGGTGAACTTACCCAATGATCCTGGTTTGCTGAACACCTTGCAGGAAAATGACGTTGATATTTCAGTCTCTCCCCAGGCTGAAGACAACGTTTGGGCCAGGGTTCTGAGTACCCTGTTCATCCCCTTCCTGCTGTTGGTGGTACTATTCTTTGTGCTGCGACGCGCCCAGAGTGGGCCGGGTAGCCAGGCCATGAACTTTGGTAAGTCCAAAGCCAGAGTCCAGATGGAACCCCAAACCCAGGTGACGTTTAACGATGTTGCTGGAATTGAGCAAGCCAAGCTGGAATTGGCTGAAGTAGTAGACTTTTTGAAAAACGCCGATCGCTTCACCGCCATCGGGGCCAAAATTCCCAAAGGGGTGTTGCTGGTGGGGCCTCCGGGAACGGGCAAAACGCTTCTGGCTAAAGCCGTGGCAGGGGAGGCCGGTGTACCCTTCTTCTCAATCTCTGGTTCTGAGTTTGTGGAAATGTTTGTCGGGGTGGGTGCCTCTCGCGTCCGCGACCTGTTTGAACAAGCCAAAGCCAATGCTCCCTGTATCGTATTTATCGATGAGATTGATGCCGTCGGTCGGCAACGGGGTGCTGGTTTAGGGGGTGGTAACGATGAGCGCGAACAAACCCTGAACCAGTTGCTCACCGAAATGGATGGGTTTGAGGGGAATACTGGAATCATCATCATTGCGGCAACGAACCGCCCGGATGTATTGGATGCAGCTCTGCTCCGTCCAGGACGTTTTGACCGTCAGGTGGTGGTCGATCGCCCTGATTACCAGGGACGCTTGGAGATCCTGAATGTTCACGCGCGTGGGAAGACCCTTGCTAAGGATGTCGATTTAGAGAAAATTGCCCGTCGGACTCCAGGGTTCACCGGGGCGGATCTGTCCAACCTGCTGAACGAAGCCGCGATTCTGGCTGCCCGACGTAACCTGACCGAGATTTCGATGGATGAAGTCAACGATGCGATCGATCGCGTTCTGGCGGGGCTGAGAAGAAAGACCGGGTGATGAGCGAGAAGCGGAAGCATCTGGTGGCGTTCCACGAAGCCGGTCATGCTCTGGTGGGTGCTTTAATGCCCGATTATGATCCAGTCCAGAAGATCAGCATTATTCCTCGCGGTCGGGCTGGCGGTTTAACCTGGTTCACTCCCAGCGAAGATCGGATGGATTCAGGTCTATACTCTCGTTCCTACCTGCAAAATCAAATGGCGGTGGCGCTGGGCGGGCGGATTGCTGAAGAAATTATCTTTGGTGAAGAGGAAGTCACGACGGGAGCCTCCGACGACCTGCAACGGGTTGCCCGTGTCGCCCGGCAAATGGTCACTCGCTTCGGCATGAGCGATCGCCTGGGGCCAGTGGCGCTGGGTCGCTCTCAGGGTGGGATGTTCCTGGGACGAGACATCATGTCAGAGCGGGACTTCTCTGAGGAAACGGCTTCCGCGATCGATGATGAAGTTCGTAACCTGGTGGATCAGGCTTACCGTCGGGCCAAGTCGGTCTTACTGGAAAACCGCCACGTTCTGGATCGGTTGGCCGAAATGTTGATTGATCGAGAAACCGTTGATGCGGAAGATCTGCAAGAGTTGCTGGCCACCAGCGATGTCAAGATGGCTTCGATCGCGTAACGACGTTGAATCGAACAAATTAACTTGGTGATTTGATTAGGGCAGGTGCGATACCTGCCTTTTTTATTGGTTGACCTGTTGATTGGTTGACCTATTGATTGGTTGACCTACGCAGGTTGCCATTCCGGCTCCGGTCATCACCAGAAAATCCCATGCTCCCGTTGCGTCATCTGATGAGAGTTCCCTTCATATGTCAAATTAGTTTACTAATTGCCAGGGATGCTGAGGGTTCAATGCTAAGAGTTAAGAGATGAGATTTTAGCAATGCTCAGTTCGTAACGCGCAGTTGAGCCATGACAGAACAATCCTGGCTGTCCCTAGTCCAATCCCAACGCACGATCGCAGTCATTCGTGCCCCTGAACTAACCCTGGGGGTTCAAATGGCCCAGGCGGTTGCGGCGGGCGGAATTCGGCTCATTGAAATTACCTGGAATAGCGATCAAGCGGCCAAGCTGGTGCATCAACTCCGAACTGAGCTACCCGACTGCATGATTGGAGCTGGAACGCTGACCAGTCCCGATCAGCTATGGGAAGCAGTGGCCGCCGGGGCCACTTTTCTTTTCATGCCCCACAGCAACCCAGAAATGATTCAAACCGCAGTCAGTCAGCAGGTTCCCGTGATTCCTGGAGCTTTGACACCCACAGAAGTTATCACTGCCTGGCAACTAGGAGCCACTGCCGTTAAGGTGTTTCCAGTTCAGTCGGTTGGTGGGGTCAGCTACATCCGCCACCTGCGAGGCCCGTTCAACCAGATTCCGCTGATTCCCACTGGGGGCATCACCCTCGACAACGCCCGAGAGTTCATTGAGGCGGGAGCGATCGCCATCGGCATTTCAGGACAGCTCTTTCCCCCAGAAGCGATCGCCGCTGAGCGATGGATCGAGATTACTGAACGAGCAGAACGGTTATTAGAGGTGTTGGGAAGTGAGGCAGCTTGACCGATGCAAGTCATTACTCAAATCATCTCCTTCATCTGAGCCTGCCGATCCTTATTGACTGGAATAAACCGATCGCTGATTCCCTTGACAATAATGTAGAGAATCGGCACGACAAATAGACTGAGGAACGTCGCCACGAGATAGCCGCCAAACAGAGCCGTTCCCAGGGATTGACGGCTTTCTGCCCCTGCGCCAAAGGCAATCACCAGCGGGAAAAACCCAATCAAGCTGGAAATCCCCGTCATTAAAATCGGGCGCAGTCGTTCCTGGGAGGCTTCCACGGCCGCCTGTACCGTGGATAATCCTTTCTCCCGCAGTTGGTTGGCGTACTCCACAATCAGGATCGCGTTCTTGCTGGCCAGACCAATCAGCATTACCAAACCGATTTGCCCATAGACATCATTGGGAATGCCTCGCAGGAATTGAGCCAGGATCGCCCCTAACACGGCCAGGGGAACCGAGAGCAGAATGATCACCGGATCAACAAAGCTTTCGTACTGCGCCGCCAGCACCAGGAAGACAAAAACCAAACCCAGCCCAAAGATAATCGGAGCCTGACCACCGGATTCAATTTCCTCCAGGGCCGTTCCTGTCCACTCATAGCCAATACCCGGCGGGAACACCTGCGCCGCAGTTTCTTCCATCGCCTGAATTGCCTGGCCCGAACTCCGCCCTGGTGCGGCATTCCCCTGAATCGAAATCGATCGAAATAGATTGTAGTGGGTAATATTTTGGGCACTGGTGGTTGACTCTACAGATACCAAATTGCTCAATGGAATCATCTGGTCATCCACCGATCGCACGTAGAACTGCCCAATGTTTTCTGGGTTATTGCGGAACTGCTGATCAGCCTGGAGGTAAACGCGATAGTTGCGCTGATCCAGGGTAAAGTCGTTGACGTACTGAGAACCCAGGAAGCTTTGCAGCGTACCAAACACATCGTCAATGTTGACGTTGAGAGCCTTAGCTCGATCGCGGTTCACCTCCACCAGCAGTTGCGGTGCATTGGCTGCATAGGTGGAAAATACTCCCATCAGATTCTCATTCTGGTTCGCCGCTCCCAAAAATCCATAGAGATTCTGGACAAAGTTATCCAGGGGAAGATTGCCGCGCCGATCCTGCATTTCCATCTGGAAGCCCCCAAAAGCCCCCAGACCTTGAATCGAAGGGGGCACCACCGCAAAAATTTGGGCCTGGGGAATGCCGAAAAACTGCATTTGCACCTGCTGAATGATACTCTGTATGCGGCTCTCCGCGCCTCGTCGATCTTCCCAGGGCGCGAGTTGCGTGAACATAATGCCCTGATTCGGAGAAACCCCCGCAAAACTGAAGCCCGTCACGGCAAAATTAGACTGCACCCCAGGAGTCTGTCGGACAATTTCGTCGGTCTGATCTAATACACGCTTGGTATAGTTCAGCGAAGTGCCTTCCGGAGCCTGGACAATCGTAATAAAGTAACCCTGGTCTTCTTCCGGCAGGAAAGCCGAGGGAACCACCTGATACATCCAGGCAGTAAAGGCCAAGGCTGCCACAAACACGGCCAGCACGATGTACTTAAACCGGGTGAGGAAATGCAGCGATCGCCGATACCGCTGGCGCATATGATCGAGAAAGCGATTGAACCGCTCAAAGGCTCGACCGATCACGCCTCGACTTTCAGGGCGAGACCGTAACAGCAACCCTGAGAGCATCGGGGATAGGGTGAGGGCATTAAAGGTTGATACGGCCACTGCAAAGGCGATCGTCAGAGCAAACTGCTGATAGATCGCGCCCGTTGTTCCAGGAAAGAAAGCAACGGGGATAAAAACCGCCATCAGCACCAGAGAAGTGGCAACGATCGCCCCAGACAGTTCTTGCATGGCCTCGCTAGCGGCGCGGATGGGATGCATTCCCCGATCCTGTACCTTGGCAGCAACTGACTCGACGACGACGATCGCATCATCCACCACCAGCCCCGTTGCCAGGGTCAAACCGAACAACGTCAATGTATTCAGCGAAAACCCGAAGAGGCGCGTGAAGATAAAAGTACCGACCAGCGAAATCGGAATCGCCAACGCGGGAATGATGGTGGTGCGCCAGTCCTGCAAGAAGATAAACAGGACGATGATCACCAGACTCACAGCCGTCAGCAGGGTAAATATCACATCTCGCATGGAGGCTGAAACAAAAGTAGTGGTGTCGAAGGCAATGGCATAGTCCAAGCCAGGGGGAAATTCCCGCTTCAGATTTTCCAACTCGGCCCGAATCGCCTGGGTCGCCTGGAGAGCATTGGTTCCAGGACGCTGAGTTACCCCCATCCCAACGGCCTCTACTCCGTCGTAGGTCAGGAAGGTCGCGTAGTTTTCCGCCCCTAACTCGACGCGCCCCACATCCCGAAGCCGCACCAGGCTCCCGTCGGTTCCCGTACTCAAAACAATGTTTTCAAACTCTGGAACGCTGGATAGTCGGCTCACTGCCCGCAGGTTAATCTGATAGTCCTGATCCTCTGGGGCTGGCTGTTGCCCAATCTGCCCTGCCCCCACCTGAATATTCTGTTCCTGAATGGCTGTTGCTACATCCTGCACGGTCAAGCCCCGACTGGCCAGACGATTGGGATCGAGCCACAGGCGCATGGCATACTTCCGTTCCCCAAAAATTTGGATATCGCCAACCCCCCGAATCCGCCGCAGTGCCTCCACCATGTAGATATCGGCGTAGTTACTCATAAAGGTGGCATCGTACTCACCGTTCTCCGGGAAGAGGGCGATCGCCATCAAAAAGTTGGTGTTCTGCTGATTGACCGATACCCCGGTTTGCGTCACCTGACTGGGCAAAAGGGATTCCACCCGCGCCACACGGTTCTGGACATTGACCGTTGCGATATCTGGATCTTCCGAGGCTTCAAACGTGACGGTAATCTGGCTTGTGCCATCACTGCCGCTGGTGGAGCTGATGTAGCGCATGCCCTGCACCCCGTTGATTTCCTGCTCCAGGGGATTGGTGACTGCGGTTTCAACGGTTTCTGCATCGGCTCCGGTGTAGTTAGCCGTGACCACCACCTGGACTGGGCTGATATCAGGAAACTGGGCAACCGGGAGAGTAGGTAGGACGATCGCCCCCAGAAACACAATGATGATGGAACAAACGGCGGTGAAAATCGGTCGTTTGATGAAGAAATTGGCGAACATAGGAAATTGGTGTCAGGGGACAGAGGGGAAGCAGGGACAGGCAAATCGGCAAGCTGATTGCCTTAAACCGTAAGCGAATCCATTACAAAGAACATCACCCAACTGGTTATTCATGCACTGATGGTTAGTACACTAACCTTTAACAAAGAATAAAGATGACCGCCCTGAAAATCTGTGGGGGTAGGTACTCAGATTGACGGGTTACTCAGGTTTTCAGGTTTACTGAGCACTCATGGGTTGTTCTGGCTGTCCGGGAGGTGGCCCATCCATAATTGGCGCGCCGTCCGACAAGTTCAGAATGCCAGCCGTAACGACCTGTTCGCCAGGTTCCAGTCCAGACAGGATTTGATAGCGATTGCCTTCGATCGCCCCCACCTGTACGGGTCGCTGGCGAGCAATCTGTTGCGGTTGATCCGGGGGAGCCTCCTCATTGGGTTGAGCGACGTAGACAAAGGTTTGTCCGGCAATGCGCGTCACGGCTGCCACAGGAACCAGAATCCCTGGCCCCGTTTCCCAAATGACCCGCGCCCGAACAAACTGCCCATCTCGAAGTTGACCCTGATTGGGAAAGCTGGCCTTAGCCAGAACCGCCTGCTCCACGGTGTTCACCTCAGGAGAGACAAAGCTGATCTGCCCTTGTAACAGGGGACTTCCTTCTGAATCCAGCAGCTCTACAGGTAAACCGACTCGAAGCTGCGGAGAACGCTCGATCGGCACAGAGATGTTTAAATCCAGGGTGTCATTCTGAACAATGCTGGTCAGGGCGCGATCGGGGGTGACAAAATCCCCAACTCGCACGGGCACATTCCCCACCACACCAGCGATCGGAGCTCGAACCAGACTGTCATCTAAATCAGTGGCAGCCGCCTGTTGATCCGCCTGGGCCCGACTCAGTTGCGCTCTGGCCTGATTCACACGATCGTTAGCAGCCTCTACTCGCCGTTCGGCAGCATTGCGGTTGGCGGTGGCAGCACTCAAGGCCCGGTTTAAGGCATCCAGGTCTTGCTCCGGCAATGCCCCCTCTTCAATCAACTCTCGTCGCCGCTCAAAGTCGGACTGGGCAAACTCTTCATCGGCGATCGCACTTTGGAGTTCCGCTCGGGCCGTTTCCAGTTCTGCTTCTACCGTACTGATGGTCGCCTGGGCCGCTTCCACATCCGCGACAGCTCCACTCACCTGAGCCTGACTGCGTTCAGCCCGTAGTTCAATCAGCGGTTCACCGGATGCAACTGACTGTCCGGGACTGACTCGAATTGCCACAATCCGCCCCTGAATTTCGGGCCGCAACTCCACCCGATCCTGCGCCTCCAAAGCGCCAACAAATTCAGATGATTCGCGCACATTGGTCGATTCCACCTGCTCTAATTCAACCATCGCAGGCGGTGGGCCTTGCCCTTGGGCGGGAGGGTTACTGCATGCACTGGTCAGAACAGAGGCGAGGAAGGCTACGCCAATGACTCGATGAGTAAGGGAAGGGGAACGATTTGCCATGAGTCAAGATCAAGAATTTAAGTAATGAACACGGGGGTGTGCTGAATAGAGCGCACGAGGTTTGCGGAGATTTACTGCAAATGGCAGAAAAATGTCGGTCGGAATGAGCCGGAAATAATAACGCTATCAAGAACGCTATCAATGGGGATGAGTGACGATCGTTCCAGTCAAAGCACTATCTTTCAAACGATCGATTAAACGGGGAAGCTTAAATAATCTTAAAGATAGTTTTACACAGAATGCCATAAGAGGGGCTGATGAAAAATCGTCCATGTGGGTGAAAAGCAAAGATGAAAACTCGGAAAGTATTTTGCATCTTGCCAGAGTAGAGTATTATCTTGCTTTGAAGTGGTCGTAACGACGGATAGCAGAGTTAGAAAAGTTACAATTGACCTGGCTTCATAACGGTTGCACCGTAAATTGGGTAAAACCGAATCCAGAAAAATGGCTGGATGAATGGCTGAATAAATGGATTGATCAACCGATTAATCCGCCAAACAGTAAGGGCCAGTCGAGGTCGTAGTGGTCAAAGGGGGGAGGTTGAAGCGTGACGGGTAAGGCAATCTTTGAAGAAGGAAAAGTCCGGCACTTTGGAACGCACCGGAACCTGGAAAACTATCGAGATCTGGTGTTTGTCTTACTTCAGCGAGAGTTAAAAGTTCGTTATAAGAACAAGATCTTGGGCTATGTGTGGTCGATCGCCAATCCGATGGCAACCGCTTTGGTTTATTTTGTCGCCTTTGGACTGATTTTGCGGGTGCAGGAAGCTAATTATCCTCTGTTTTTGGTGGCGGGACTATTTCCCTGGCAGTGGTTGGCTAATTCGATCAACTCTTCGCCCAACCTGTTTGTGGGTAGCGGTTCAGTGATTAAGAAAGTGAACTTTCCCCGCAACATTGTGCCCCTGTGCGCCATCTTGAATCACATGATTCACTTTTTGGTGTCTATTCCGATCATCGTGCTGCTGCTGCTGATTTTTGGCGAAAGTCCAAGCTGGTCCTGGTTCTATGGCTTCCCAATTTTGTTGATCATTCAGTTCACCATGGCCTACGGTGTGGCCTTGGGACTATCTGCCATTAATCTGTTCTTCCGGGATTTGGAGCGGTTGGTCAGCATTATCATGAACTTCCTCTTCTTCCTGACTCCCGTGCTCTATACGATCGAGCGTTATCCCGTTCAGTATCGATCGCTGGCCGTGGCCGTGAATCCCGCCGCTGGTTTGATGGTGAACTGGCGACAACTGATCCTGCAGGGAACCCTGACCCCCTCCTATTTGCTGGTGAGTGCCCTCTACGCAGTTCTCTTCTTCCTGATTGGGTACACCATCTATCGGAAACTGTCCTGGAAATTTGCCGAATTGATATGAGAGAGCCAGTTATTAGTTTTCAGAATGTCAGTAAGTCCTATCCCCTCTACCGAGACATTCGCGGAATTAAGAACTTTCTGTTTAACTTTCCCCGAAACGTTAAGGCGATTAAAAACGATCGCTTTGAGGCCCTGCGGGATATTAATTTTGAGGTTTATCGGGGGGAAAAGTTTGGCATCATTGGGCGCAATGGAGCCGGGAAGAGTACCACGCTGGGCATGATGGCGGGGGTATTGAAGCCCGATCGCGGCATTGTGACGATTCGTGGCCGGATTTCGCCCCTGCTGGCTCTGGGGGCTGGGTTTCATCCGGAATTGTCTGGACGAGAAAATATTGTCCTCAACGGCGTTTTGATGGGGCTGACCCGGCGGCAAGTGTTAGCCAAAATGGACGAGATTATTGAATTCTCGGAGTTGGGGGAGTTTATTGAACGGCCGATCCGAGTGTACTCCAGCGGCATGACGGCCCGATTGGGCTTCTCCGTGGTGGCCCATCTCGATCCAGAAATTTTGCTGATTGATGAAGTGCTGGGGGTGGGCGATATCCGCTTCCAGCAAAAGTGCGTGGCTAAGATGACCAGCTTCCAGGAAAGTGACATCACGATGGTGTTAGTCACCCATTCTGTGGCCAGTGTGGCGAACCTTTGCGATCGGGCCATGTGGATTGAAGATCATGTGGTGCGGATGATCGGGGAGCCAGCCGCAGTGGTGGAAGCCTATTGTGAGTCGGCGGGGGTACCCATTGATCTGAGCGCGGTTAACAAAGCGGCACTTTAACCGTAACAATAGGTAAAGATTTTCCTGTAAAATTGCTGACTTAATTAACCTTGACAAGGCAGCTCTGGACGAATGAGAAAGTTTCCGGCTCAGTACAACCTGCAAGAGAACGACGTTCTGTACTTCACCCACATTCCCAAAACCGCAGGGATGACCTTCAGGACGATTGTTGAGGATCACTTCCATGCTGAGGAGATTTGCCCCGCCACGCTGAATGCTCAACTGGCAAAAATCCCTAAGGATGAGGTGATTCACTACCGCCTGTTTCGAGGCCACCTGGGGTTTATCAACCTGCCGGAGTTGATTCCTGGGAAAAATCTGGTCAACGTGACGGTACTGCGGGAACCCGTCGCCAGGGTGATTTCTCACTACGAGTACATTCGGCGGATGCCGGGTGACCCCCACTACGAGGCGGTTAAAGACATGACCCTGGAGGAGTTCGCCCAGAAGTTGACGGCTGGCAAGGTGGGGAAAAGCATTCAAACCTACCACATGGCCAAAACCCTGCGGTTTGATCTGGAGGGGTTGACTCCCGCTGAAATTTTAGAAGTGGCCAAGGAAAGCCTCGATCGCTTTGCCTTTGTCGGATTGGTAGAACGGTTCCAGGATTCGCTGTTTCTCCTGTCCTATATTTTTGGCTGGAAGCCGATTCTCAACAGCCGCAAGGAAAACGCTGCGAAAAAGAAGCAGCCGATCGATGAACTCCCGTCCAGTACGCTAGAAATTATCCAGGAAAGTACCCAGTGGGATGCGGAACTGTACCGCTATGCCCGCGAAATCTTTGAATCCCGCTACGATGAGATGATTCAGGATTTGCAGCAAGCCTATGGACACTTGAAATCTCCCCCTCAGGATCAAGACTCCGACGATCGCCTCCTGTGGCTGGAGCAGCATTATCAGCAACGCTACGCTGACTTGCACCGTCCGGCTCCCAAGTCTTTGCTGTACGATTTTCGGGAACCTTTGCGGGGTTCGGGTTGGCAACGTCGAGAATGTCCCACGGATCATCCGGCCTATCGCTGGATTGGGCCTGCCCGGTTTCCACCCTGGATTTGCCGATCGCCACGGATCCCCCTGTAGATTTGATGGTGGAATTTCGGATTATCTGTACCGAGCGAATTCCGGCGGATGTTTTGGATAGCCTGACGATGAAGGTCAACGGCCATCCCATTCCGCTGAATATCCTGTTGAGCGATCAGGGAACCCGATTCCTCCAGGGCTTGATTCCCCCATCGATTCTAAAAAACACCCCCTTCACTGAGTTTTCCTTCCAGGTCGATCGCGTCACTTCTCTGAAGGAAATTAATCCCGCCGATCCAGACACCCGGCAGGTCGGACTGGCCTTCAACTACGTCCAGGTGTTCCCCGTGCAGTCCCGACAACAGCACAGTGCCCTGTCCCACTTCCTGGATTGCGAAACCTGGCAGAATGCGATCGCGTTTTTGAACGCTCACGTTTCCTCGTCGGAATCGATCGTTGCCCCCCTGATTCTCAACATTCAGCTAGACCATGAACTACACGATCACTCTACGTTTCTGGCAGGCGATCCAACCAGTCAGTGGGTGGTGATTCACAAGGGCAGAACCGATCGGGTGGGAGCTATTCTATTTAAGCTGATGAGTCAGGGTTTCTCGCCCGTATTTGCCAATGAGGTGTTTGTGGTCTATTCCCGGCGATCGGATTTACCCACCGTCAGCTATACGTCACCCCACGTCAAACCGCTCTATGTGGATTACTTGAAGCGCAACGTCTTTGGTGCAGCCCTATCGTTTTATCGGAAGCACATTAGCCAAAGGCCGCAGGTGTCGAAGGTGGTAAAGCCGTTGATTAAGAAGTGAGGAGAGAGGAGGGAGGAGTCAGGAGAGAGGAGAGAGGAGGGAGGAGAGAGGAGGGAGGAGTCAGGAGTCAGGAGTCAGGAGTCAGATGGAACTTCAGAATTTTTGGGTAATCTACAGCGCAGGCATCTTGTTGGGCAGCAGTCCGATCGCCTTTGATCAGCCCTTAGAACGTCCTGATCGGAACTGTAAACTTTACTGGGCTGACTTATCCGCTAAACTACTTGCAAATGAATGGCGAGCGATGACCAGTCCACTCAAATGGACTCAATCTGTCTTCCAGTCGGATTGATCAGACTTTTATCAGGTAGCCCGCGATTGATCTGCGGGTGATTGGGAAACCATAGCCGACATTGGAGCGACACAAAACAATTGACTGATCCCAGGCTCCTTCATTCAAATGTCTTCCGTCCTCCGTCCGCCTTTTGCGATAAACCCTTGGTTGCTGTTAATCTCTCCTTTATCGGAACAAAACCTACTGGATTGGCCACCTACGCCATTCGTCTGATTCCAGAACTGTCCCTACCGGAGCTGGATTTATTTGCCTCCCGATCTTTTCCCGTTCAAAACCTATCCCACTGCACCTACCACGACGTTCCGGCGGATATGACCCCGGAGCAGGGTAAGGCGGGCCACTGGCGGCGGTTGCGGTGGACCCAGTTTCAGTTTCCCCGACAGGTGGCTCAGGTGGATGAACTGCGATCGCGTTCCCCAATTAAAGATCTACCGCTCCTGTTCTCCCCCATTCCCGAAGCTCCCCTCTTCACCCCTTACCGCTTCATCGTCGTCATGCACGACCTGATTCCCCTGCGCTTTCCCGGTCGTACCGCTCCCCTCACTTACTACTTCCGCTACTGGGTGCCGCAAGTCCTGAAACAGGCGACCCATATTCTGTGCAATTCCACTGCTACGGCGACGGACGTTCAGCAGTTTTACGGGATTTCTGCGAAAAAACTCACCCCGATTCCCCTGGCCTACGATGCGGATCACTTCCGGGTGCTGGAATCCGATCGCCTCAGTGCTCCAGAGTTTCAGCCCGATCGCCCCTATTTCTTCTACATCGGACGACATGATCCTTACAAAAATCTCCAGCGGGTGATCGCTGCCTTTGCGGCCTTGCCAGATCGATCGGACTGCGATCTGTGGATTGCTGGAGCTGATGATCCGCGCTATACGCCCCTGTTGAAGGCTCAAGCAAAAGAATTGGGGTTTGCCGATCGGGTTAAGTTTCTGGATTATGTGTCCTATCAGGCCCTGCCGTTACTGCTGAATCGGGCGATCGGATTAGTGTATCCGAGTCTATGGGAAGGATTTGGCTTGCCGCTGCTGGAAGCGATGGCCTGTGGAACTCCGGTGATTACCTCCAATCTCTCTTCCTTACCCGAAGTGGCAGGGGATGCAGCTCTGTTGGTGAATCCCTACCAGGAAGCAGAAATCACTCAGGCGATGCAGCAATTGCTCACGGAGGAAGCGAGTCGATCGGATTTGCGGAGGGCGGGGTTGCATCGAGCCAGTCAGTTTAGTTGGGCTAAAACCGGGAAATGGACAACTGCTGTGTTGCAAGACTATCTTTAACAGTTCAGGACTTTTCCTCTTAATCCAACGGGGGGGGTAATGCCAAACCGATCGAGTAAGGTCGGCAAAATATCGTAAATCTGGGCTCCTTCCAGTTGTTTTCCAGATGGGGGACGACCTGGATCGTGAAAAATCATCAAGCCATATTGAGCATGGTTGGCATCATCTGCCCCGGTGTCATTATCCGTCGTGTAAAGCGAGTCGTAGCCCACGCTGCCGATCGATCGCCAGGCTAAGTCATCAAAATAAACCAGTAGATCCGGTGCAATGCCCCGCACTTTTTGGTAAATTTGCTGCGGTTTGAAGGGCTTAATATTCAGCGAGTTGCCCGCTGGATCGGTGAGTTGAGTCAGGGCTTCAGCTAACTGCGATCGGGTTTGTTCGTACTCTGCCAGGGGAATCACCCCCTCTGGTTCTCTGCCTTTCACATTCAAAAACACGCGCCCATAGTAGCCCCCTGCGCCCCAGGCTTTCGTCTGACTCCAATCCACCTCCACCTGATCCAGCGGCGTTGGTTCCGTGGGTCGTTCCTTCAGCACCAGATAGCCCTGTTGAATCAGCCATTCATTCAGACAAATTCCCCCCATCAACGGTCGCGCTCCATGATCCGACACCACCAGCACGATCGTCTCTTCGCTACAGTGATGCAATAGTTCTCCAACCCGGCGATCGACATGGCAATAGTAATCATGAATCGCGTTGGCGTAGGGCGAGTTGGGTTCGTGCTGGGGATGGCGCGGATCCATTGGTTTCCAAAAAGAGTGGTGAATCCGATCGACTCCCATATCCACCAGCATCAGAAAATCTGGAGCATCCCGCTGAATCAGCTTTTCTGCCAGAGTAAACCGCTGATCGCAGAGCTGATAAAGATGGTGCAGGATCTCATCCTTGGCATCCGATCGAAAATCGGGCACATCCATCAGAAAATCCGGCATCCAGTCCACAATTTGCGCGGCCAGTTCCGGGGGATGGGTGAAGGGCACCTCGCGGCTGGGGGTGAGAAAACAGGAGACGAGGGAACCGTTCACGGCGTAGGGAGGAGAGGTTCCAGGAACGCTGATCGTAGCCACCGTCCAGCCCGCTTCCCCCAAAATATCCCACAGTCGCGGCACTTTCACAGCTCGACCATCGGAAATCCCCATACTGTTGTAGGTGCGATCGCGGCGATTCCGAAAGCCATAGATGCCCAGTTCCCCTGGATCCCGTCCACTCGTCATGCAACTCCAGGCGGGTACGGTAATCGCCGGAATACTACTTTCCAGCCGACCATAGCTGCCCTGAGCCATTAACCGCGAGAGGTTGGGCAAATCCTGCCGCCACTGCTCGAAGACCAGGGAGGGTTCCATGCAGTCTAAGCCGATGATGATCAGTTTGGGAGATGCTGATGTCATGGGGCTGATGTTTTAAGGGGATAAGGTTCGAGGTTGAGCGATTGATCTGAGCCAATTTCAATCATCCACAGAATGTCCTATGGATAATGTCCTATGGATACAAATGGATCTCCATAATGCAGGCTTGCTCCGTAGCGCAGGCAGCGTTTCGACTGAGTGCTCAAGCGTTCGACCGAGCTCACGCCGAGATCCGAAGTCTTGCCTGCCCGTTTGCGATCGGTTGTGCCAGTGCAAAACAGAGATACACCCATCATCCCCATTATCGGGTGTGTCTCTTCCGTCAGTGTGTTTAATTCGATCGGCTTTGGTGACTGGGCGGGCAGGATGCCCACCCCACAAGAACTTTGAGTAGGCTGGGCAGGATGCCCACCCCACAAGAATTTTAGTCTGACCTGAGGATTTCTAACCTTCTTCCCAGATCGGTTCCCTTTTCTTTAGATCAAAGCGATAGCCGTCAGGCAGGATGTGCAGGATCGCACCACAGAGGGCCAGTGGCTCATCCTTGAGGGATTGGCTCAGGTTAGAGTGAGCCAGTTTTGAGACATCGACCACCGTGATTGAACCTTGCCCAACGACCGTGAAGGCATCCTGGCTAACGACGATCGCTGTATTTTCGTCAATCCCAAATCCCAATACCACGGGCTGCTGCACCACCGCAGAGAGTAAGCGACCCAGGCGACCCCGTTCAGCGAAGTGTTGGTCAACCACCACACCGGGTAAGAAGGCCATACCCTCTTCCATTTCCGCCACTTCCAATCGCGGGTTCGTTTGGGGTTCCCCTTCGGCAATCATCATGTCCGGCATCATGGCAGCTCCAGCGCTGGTGCCGCCGATCACCAGACCCTCTTTCATATAACGGTCATGTAAGAGGCGATCGATTTCTGTGCCCTTGAGATTATCAGTAATTCGTCGCTGGTCACCTCCCGTGAAAAAGACCCCAGTTGCTTCCCGCAAAATCTCTAAGGCTCTGGGATCATCCCCGTCTTCTCGTCGGGACGTATCTACCACGCGCACATCTTCAGCACCCATGCGATCGAAAATTCGGGTGTATTGCTCTCCGACTTCCCCTGGCAGCCCAGTGGCAACCGTCATAATCACAATTCTTGCGTTAGAACCTCCTGACTGGCGGGCAAACTCTCGCAGAATCTGACAATCCCCTTCCTTGTCCTCTGCTCCACCAATAATCACGAGCTGACCTTGGGCAGTGGTCTTCTCCTGAGCTTGCATCTGGCTATCCTGTGGCGTTGATTGAGCCTGATTTGCTGCATCTGCGTTCTGTTCTGCTTCCTGGTTATCCTGAGCTGCAACCATACCGACCTCAAATTAAAAAGTGTGAGTCTCCCCACTAAATCACGATCGCCTCCAGGGACATAACATCCGATCGGTAGATTTTGATACAAAATTAAGATGCAACGAAAACGAAATATTTGTTTACATTTTTCAATTTTTAATCTGTGGCTTTCGAGCTATGGATTATCGCTCAAGGCTTCAGCCAGAGCCGATCGCGTACGTGCCACCACCACCCGGATGCGGGACAGTTGGGACTCATAAGCTGCCTGTTGTTCTGGGGCCACCGTTGCGGTGTTGACCCGCAGGAGTTGTTCGTAGGAACGAAAAATCTGGAAGGCATAACTGGCAACCTTCACCTGATCTTCCGTCAAAGCATGAATGCGATCGACTAGCTCCGCACAGGTGGATGAAAAGGGGAGTCCAAAAACATCGGCATAGAGGGGAGGAAGGGGATCCGATCGATGCTTCAAGATTTGAAGGATGTTTGCGGCAGCGTCTGAAATTTGCCCGTCAAAATCAGCCAGTAAATTCAGCAAGGACAACAGCAAAGTTTTAGAGGGTTTAGATTGAAGCGGAGAGGCCATACAAGCAGTTGGTTCTTCTCAATCTCTACACTCTTCATCATCACATAAATTCACGATTGTTCATGAATCTTAGTGGCGATCGGAAATAAATCTTTTCAGGATTCTAACTGCAATAGATTCAGCAGAAACACTCGCGTCTTTTCGAGGGAGAAGTGCATGGGCTTACCTCGATAAACAATTTGATAACAATGGGGATACTCACCAATGCCGTAGCCGGAAATTAAGCGTTTATGAAAGGCTTCCTCCGCCAGATGTTCTACCTCTTGCTTCAGGCTGGTTTCTAATACCGTACTCATGGTTTACCGTCCGATATTTTTTCGTAACTACGTTCAGTTATAGATCAATTCTAGCGAGATCTCACCCTCCAAATGGTTGAAAAAATCAGTAATTCTTCTGGTTAGTTCTTAATACTCTCTGCGGTTTTCTGGCTGACCGACGGACTGCAAATTGACCGACTGCTTCATCGTCCTGCCGCTAAAACTGTTGCAGCCGTAAGCGTCAGGGAACTGATCTGAGACGAACGGATCAATTGCTCATCCTGATAAATCTGCTCCTCGTATAAGCCATCTACCCATTCTAGAACCGTCACTTTGTGGGCGATCGGATCAACAATCCAATACTCAGGAATCCGTCGTGCTGCATATTCACTGCGCTTGTGGCGATAGTCGCGGCTTTCTTGCTGGGGGCTGACCACCTCAATAACAAGCTGCGGAGGTGGCATATCGTGGGTAATGACGCATTGGGATGCTCCCTCCAGGGCCGTTGCAGCCTCTTCTGATAGAACAACCAAATCGGGTTGCCGTGCGGTTGCCCTGGCTCCACTGACGGCAATTTGCGCTCCAATACTTAAGCAATAGTAGGGGATTCCCATTTGTAGGAAAGTGGCAAATAAAAAGGAGGCGATTTGATTATTCAAGGTACTTTCTGGCGGCATGGCGATTAGTTCCCCATCCACCAGTTCGTAACGGGTATCTGTGCCATCGTCATAGTTGAGATAGTCTTCCAGGGTCATGGGTTTTGCGACAACGGACATTGCGTTTACCCTTAATGTGAGTGCCAGTAATGTGAGCGCAGTGTGGCTTGCTGCTTTACAACTCCATAGTAAACTTGGGTTGGCATTTTACTTTGCTGACTGGGCGGGCAGGATGCCCACCCCACAAGAATTTCAGGTTGTTGGATGGTGTTTTACTTTGCTGACTGGGCGGGCAGGATGCCCACCCCACAAGAATTTCAGGTTATTGGATGGTGTTTTACTTTGCTGACTGGGCGGGCAAGATGCCCACCCCACAAGAAGTTTGCATTCCTAAACTTTTCGATTGAATTTAGCTTTTAGAGCTTCTAAAGAATTGTCCTGAGAAGATGGGCGATCCTGTGGTTTGGGTTCTTGCGGTTTGGGATCTTGCCGCTTGCCTTTCTGCTTCAGCTCCTGCCGTTGGGGTCGATCGCCCTTCTGCTGGACGCTCTGGGATCTCTGGTCTTTCTGTCCACCCCTCGTACCTCTCGGCTCATCGGCATTGGGGGAACGCATCGACAGGCTGATTCGCTTCAGTTGCTCATTCACCTCCAGCACTCGCACCTTGACCACCTGCCCGACTTTGACCACTTGCTTTGGATCACTGACAAACCGATCGGCGAGTTGGGAAACGTGAACCAGGCCATCCTGATGCACCCCAATATCCACAAAGGCTCCAAAGTTGGCCACGTTGGTCACGACTCCCTCCAGTTCCATGTCCGGTTTCAGGTCGCTAATTTCCTTAATGCCCTCCTTGAAGGTGGCGTACTTAAATTCAGCACGGGGATCGCGTCCCGGCTTCTCCAGTTCCGCCAGAATGTCTCGCAGGGTTGGCTCCCCGATCGCCTCAGTGACGTACTTTTTCAGGTCGGTTTTCTTGAGTCGATCGGCAATTTCGGTAATCTGGGTCAGGGGCACGTTCAGGTCAGTGGCGATCGTTTGCACCACGCTGTAGCTTTCCGGGTGAACGGCGGTGTTGTCCAGCGGATTTTTGCCCCCCCGAATCCGTAGAAACCCAGCAGCCTGCTCAAAGGCTTTGGGACCCAGTTTTGGGACTTTCAGGAGTTGGCGGCGATCGCCAAAGGCTCCGTTCTGATTGCGGTACTGCACAATGTTGTTGGCGACGGTGGGACTGATGCCAGAGACATAGCTCAGTAATTCTTTGGAAGCCATGTTCAAATCCACGCCAACGTAGTTCACGCAGCTTTCCACCGTTTCATCCAGCTTCTTTTTCAGCAATTTTTGATCCACATCATGCTGATACTGCCCCACGCCGATCGACTTCGGATCGATCTTGACCAGTTCTGCTAGCGGATCTTGCAGCCGTCGTCCAATGCTGACCGCGCCCCGCACCGTCACATCCTGATCGGGGAATTCCGCGATCGCCACCTCGCTGGCAGAATACACCGAAGCCCCCGACTCATTCACCATAATTTTGATCGGCTTACGTTCCAGGGTTTGCAGCACTTCCGCCACAAACTCATCGGTTTCTCGTCCAGCCGTGCCATTGCCGATCGCAATCAGTTCAATCTGGTAGGTTTCAAGCAGCCGTTTCAGAGTTTCGCCTGCCTGAACCCGTTTGGCATCGGAAGACGCATGGGGAAAAATGGTCTGGTACTCCAGGAATTTGCCCGTTTGATCCAACGCCACCACCTTGCAGCCCGTCCGGAATCCAGGGTCGATCGCCAGGGTTGGTTTCATCCCCGCCGGAGCAGACAGCAACAACTCCCGCAAGTTGGCTTCAAAGGTGCCGATCGATTCCACATCTGCCTCCAGCTTCTTCGCGGCTCGCACTTCCCCGATGAGAGAATTCTTCATCAGGCGGTTAAAGGCATCCTTGATCATCTCCCGGTAAAACTGGCGGATCGGACGCTGTTTGCTGCGAATCACCTCCGTCTCCAGATAGCCCAGCACCGTGTCTTCATCAAACTCCAGGGCAAAAACCAGAATTCCCTCTGTCTCCCCCCGATAGAGGGCAAGGAGGTTGTGGGGCGCGATCGCCTTCACCTTTGCCTGGTAGTTGCGGTACATCTCAAATTTGGTCGTCCCTTCCGGATAGTCTGCCTTCACCTGGGACGTGAAGATACCCGATTCCATCAGGTAATCCCGCAGGTATGCCCGCAGTGCCGCCTGTTCTGCCACCTCTTCCGCCAGAATATCCGAGGCTCCCTTCAGGGCATCCCCCGCCGAATTCACGCCCTTCTCTGTGGAGATGTACTTCGCCGCTTCGGATTCCAGATCTGCTGCCTGAGCGTTGGGCTGATTCACAGCCTTGATCCACTCCGCCAACGGCTCCAAACCCTTCTCCTTGGCGATCGTGGCTCTGGTGCGCCGCTTCGGGCGGTAAGGCAGGTACAGATCCTCTAGCTCGTTCTTCTGGAGGCAGGTTTCGATCTGATCGCGCAATTCCTCGGTCAGCTTGCCCTGATCCTGGATGGATTTGAGAATGGCAGCCTTCCGCTCCTCCAGTTCCGTGAGATAGGTATGGCGATCGAACAACTCCCGCAACTGCACTTCGTTCATTTCTCCGGTGCGCTCTTTCCGGTAGCGAGCAATGAAGGGAACCGTTGAGCCTTCTGCCAGGAGTTGCAGGGCATTTTCCACCTGGAAGGGCTTGAGGGAAAGTTCGTTCGCCAGCAGTTGAGGAATGTTCAGCATTTCAGTATCAAACAATCGATCGGTTATTAATGCGCTTGAGTCGCTCTGTTCAATCTTGGAGTATATCTCGCAATTTTGCTACCATCTCTGTCCGGGTAGAGACCTCTAGTTTGCGAAACATCCGCTTTAGAGCCTGCTTCACAGAATTCTGAGTAATCCACAACTCCGCACCAATCTCGGCATTAGTTAGCCCCCTTGCCACTAGGTTTGCAATCTGAATTTCTCTGGGAGTTAAGCGTTGCAGAAGCAGATTGGAATTCACCGAAGTCCGTCTTCGTAACTCTGCCAATCGGGTAGAGAGATGGGTACAGGCTGCACCAAGTTGAGCTAAATCCAATTGATCAAATGTAGGGGTATCACCTACACGGGCAAAGTTAACGGTGCCAATCAACTGTCCCTGACCAACGATCGGCCCAGTCATGATGTGCTCATGATCGTACTCAGAACAACACCGTTGATATAGTTCACTTTGTTTCCAGCTTCCTTCCGGCAGTACCAACGCTTCATGGGCTGGAGCATGATACTGCATCACATATTGCAAAACCGGATCAACTGCTTTGCCGAATTTTTGGTATCGCTCCACAAAAGTATTTGAGACACCTTGGACATCCACGCTTGCTAACTGATTCTCTTCATTCAGCAGATAAATCCCCCAACGCTGCACCCCAAAATATTCGCTGACTCCATCCATAAACCGGAACCGCAGGGCTTCTTCGGTTGGGGCAGTGGCGATCGCTTGAAATAAAGGGGAAAGGGAACGAACCATGTTTATGCTTGAGGTTGTATTGAGATGGCTGGAAAGTGTACCTACTTGGGGACTATCCGAGGTCGAAGCCTGATTCTACGATCGTTCCATGTTCAGCCCTTTCAGACAACTACAAAACAATGGCTAAATTGCAAATTGGCTTTTTAATTTATCCTGATGCTGTTCAGCTTGATGTGATGGGTGCCTACCAGGTTTTCGCCTTTCCACCTGACACGGAAGTACATTTGGTCGGGAAAACCCTGTCTCCCATAATCAGCAATGAGGGTTTGACCCTGGTTCCAACTACAACGCTGTCTGATTGTCCACCTGTGGATGTGATTTGCGTTCCCGGGGGTGGTATAGGACAAGTAGAAGTGATGCGAGATCAGGAAATTTTGAACTTCTTGCAACAGCAGAGCCAAACTGCACGATATGTTACCAGTGTCTGTACAGGTTCCCTAATCCTGGCGGCAGCTGGCTTGCTGCAAGGTTACAAAGCCACTTGCCATTGGGCATTCCGCGATCAATTGGCAATGCTGGGGGTGGAAGTGGTTGCCCAACGAGTGGTGATTGACCGCGATCGTGTAACAGGTGCAGGTGTAACCTCAGGAATCGATTTTGGTTTGACCCTGCTGAAATTACTCTGCGGTGAAGAAGTGGCACAAATGACCCAACTGATGCTGGAGTATTGCCCTGAACCTCCATTTAATGCAGGCACTCCAGAAACCGCAGACACAGAGGTTGCACAAAAATTGTTGCAGTTTGGGAAGCCTTTGCTCAATGCCTTCCTGGTTCAAACCAGAGATACAGCGAGTCGGCTGAATCTGGGAAATACCCAGGTTTAAATTCCACAACGTTGCAGTAGCGACTTCTTAATAATTCCAATCTGGCGAGAATTGCAATAGATACTGCGAATAAATGTTAAGAAATAAAAAATGAGCGACTATGGCCGCTTCTCGCAGCACCATGGTCGTAATGAACAGCTGCCAGAAACAGGTTCCAGAATTGCCATCGCTATGACGAAGGGATGAAAATGATCTCCGCGATCAGCCAGGCGATCGACCGATCGTGAATCTTGGAGATCCTTTTCACTACAGCACAAATGAACCCCTTTTAACCAGTGGCTAGATGCTCTAAAACCTTTCTGAAAATTGGAATCCAAAAATTGGACTCCGAAAACTTGACAGAGCTTCCGAACCCTAAAACTCCGTCAAAATTTTCGGATCACAATGGGAAACACGATGGATGAACGTCCCAGTTGATGGGTCAGGTGTGAGG
This sequence comes from Egbenema bharatensis FJBBOT/2019, assembly GCF_048077055.1. NCBI lineage: Bacteria > Bacillati > Cyanobacteriota > Cyanophyceae > Oculatellales > Oculatellaceae > Egbenema > Egbenema bharatensis. The sequence goes on from NZ_CP182236.1 coordinate 4,537,339, forward strand.
AGTAGAACAGCCTGGGAAACTACTTGCGGCGACGACTCGTCGAACGAGTTGAGGTTCGCTTAGCTCTGGTCGAAGTAGCATCCCCCGTACTACGACGACCCCGTCCCGTGGTTTTTGGTTCGGCTTCGATGACTTCTACCTCCGGTTCAGTTTTTTGGGCTGCCGCTCGCCCCCGCTTTCGAGTCGTTTTTTCTGCTGTGTCCGTTGATGCTTCAGATGCATCATCTTCCTCATCAGTCGAAACATCCTCACTCTTGGAGCCTCGGCGCGATCGAGTTTTTGTGGCTGTGGTTTTCCGCTTCCCTCGACCCGCAGGGGCATATCGCTTGAGCGTGGTTACACTGATTTCAATGCCATTGCCAGAGAGAATCTCTGCAATCTCTTCGTAGCTGTATCCTTTCGCCAATGCAGCCCGAATATCTTCCTGAAGCTCATCAACTGCTTCTCGCAGTGACATGACTTCCTTGGGTTTCTCCGGCAGGTTTTGCAGAAGTGCATTTGCCTGATCGATCGCTTGATTGGTGACATTCGCGGACTTGATTCGTCGATTTGCTGAAGTTGCCATTTTTGATAACTAAACACAAAACAGATTCCATTCATTCTATTTCCTAGTTGACAGAATTGGCATGGGTATTCTCAATTCAGTGACAATTTTTTTCTTGAAACGTGGCAGATGACTGGGGCAGTCGTGGCAATTTCCGGATTGTTCCCAATCGATTGAAGATTCTGTCACAATTTCTGATGCTCCGACTTTCCCATAGCCGAGACATTGTAAAGAACCGGATTGGGCAATTCATCTTTTCAAACTGCCGCAGTGCTGGTGCAACTTTTACCCGCCTGAATTCCCATCGGGTCATGGTGCACGAATTCAAGCGAGTGCTAGTATGATTCCTTCATTACATTGATCGGTCAAATTTTATGAGGTTACTCAAACTGCTCTTTATCCGTCATGCTCAATCCGTAGGCAATCAACAAAAGCGGATGCAGGGACAAGCTGAATTTGAACTCTCTCCGGAGGGAAGGCATCAGGCGGAGAAACTGGCCCAGCGGTTACTGACGGAAGGATGGCGACCATCTTATGTTTATACCAGTCCCTTAAAACGTACCGTTCAAACCACTGAGATTTTGCTGGCCGGTTTTTGGCTGAGCCCCTCCCCTCTAATATCAGTGACTTGATGGATGGTGAAGTGGGTACTCCCATTCCAGAACTAACGACCACTGCACTCCATCCAGGTGATTCATCCTGCATGGGATCAGGAGTTGAATCAACCACAGCATTCAACATCCGATCGAGCCACAACTTGAGCCACAACGCCGCATCATCCCCAAGCATCGAACCAGAACCAGGTCTTGAATTGGATGAAGACAATGTTCGATCGCCTGCTCCAACGATTGCTGCCACCACCGCTCCACAGAACGTCAAACATCAAACTTTTCAAACCCGAGAGGGCGATATCACCGTAGAGTATGCTGACGAGTTACAAGAACATCAGAACGGAATTTTTCAAGGTCTCACCTGGCCGAAGCACGGGCCCAATATCCCGATTTATGTCATGCGCTGGAATCTTCCTCCGATTGGATTCCTGTGCCTGGAGCTGAGTCTTTAAAGACTGCCCGCGATCGAGCGCATCGATTTATCCAACGTCTGCTCGATCGTCACACCGATGGAGAGCACATTTGGATTATTACCCATAGCTGGATTATGCAACACCTGATCTCAGAACTGATGGGCTGCGATCGATCCTGGAGACTTCATGCCCACAATACTGCCTTGTTTGAATTCTGGATTGATCGATCGCGGTGGCAACGCACAGACCAAAATCGCTTTAATACGGATCTATGGCAAATTCGACGATTTAATGATCATCAACATCTCAGCAGCGGTGATAGCTGGTAACGGTTCATCTGCAAAACGGATCTGATCCAGGGAAACTACCAGAGCAACAATCGCTTAAAACCATCGTCATGGGCAGGAAATTTAAATCAGGGATTGCGGAAAAGTTGCATACAGCGAACTGTTGCTTGATTTGTAGAAGATGAAAAATCGTCCCCAACATATTGAAAAAGTTTAAAAAAAGGTTATTTTTAGTATCAACGGCTTCTGTTTGATATCATTTGACCCGCAACGAAAACATCTTTCAACCCTTCTCCAGTCCCACACGTTCGGTGAACAATCGGTGAACAATGGTCGATTCAATAGATGACATTGCAAGGCAAGCTCGTCAAGGCAGCGTCTCTGCAATTATTCAAATCCTCAACGAAAAATTGGCAGACTCTGGAGTGCGTACCAGAGCCGTATTTGAGCAAGGTGTCTTGCAACTTTTGTGTGAAGCTGCCACGCCAGAGCAGTTGGAGCAGTCTGTTTTAGTGCCAGATGTACGGCGCATTCTGGAAGCGATTCAACCTCGTCGAATTCGTCGGGTAAACATCAACAGCCGCATTGTTCGAGAACAGCAATTGCTTTGGCTAGAAGAAATTAACCGAGATGGGGTCAATCAATTGCTCTGGTCTGAAGAAATCGTGCTGAACCGTCCTAATTTTATGCAACGGTTTTTCCGAGATCTGGGCGATCGTCCCCCCTTGACCCCAAAACCAGTTTTCCCAAGAAATCTCCCACCCGGTTTGCCCGTGAAAAAAGCCTGTTCTGGCGGGGTTTGATTGGCGGAGCCAGCCTCAGCGTTTTTTTGCTGCTGGTCGGTTGGACCGTTTACAACTGGGTGGGGCGATCGGAGTCCCCGGTAGCAACGGAAAATTCAGCCATTGAAGATCCGAATGCAGATCCGAATACAGACTCACCAGATTTGGTGCAGGTTTCCCCAGAGGCAAACCCCCAGCCCAATCCCAACGCCGATCCCAACGCCGATCCCTTTGCCGATGCAGTGCGGCTGGCTGAGGGAGCGGTAGCAGCAGGGCAACAGGCCCAAACGCCAGAAGAATGGCAAGCCCTGGCCGAACAGTGGCAACGCGCATCTGAATTGATGGCTCAGATTCCATCGACGGATCCCCGTTACGGAGTCGCCCAAGACCGGGTAGGAGTCTATCGGCAAAATGCTGAAACCGCGTTGGCGCAGGCAAGCGTTGAAAACTAGATCGCTGGGTTGGCTGCAATTGGGCTGGCTATCAACCGGAGAATGCAGGCTGAGAACAGGCTGAGACAGGAAATCCTTGAGAGATTGGGACGACAAAAATCATGAGTGTCAGAATTGGCAACGGGTACGACATTCACCAACTGGTGCACGATCGGCCGCTGGTTTTGGGTGGAGTGAAGATTGACCATGAGTTGGGGCTGCTGGGGCATAGCGATGCCGATGTTTTGACCCATGCCATCATGGATGCCATGCTGGGAGCCTTAAGCCTGGGGGATATTGGGCATTATTTTCCCCCCAGCGATCCCCAGTGGGCCGGAGCAGATAGTCTGGAGCTTCTAGCGCAGGTGAACCAACTGATTCGAGATAAGGGTTGGAAGATCGGCAATCTGGATTCAGTGATTGTAGCGGAACGCCCCAAACTCAAGCCCCACCTTCAGTCCATGCGCGATCGACTGGCCACGGTGCTGGAGATTTCTGCCAACCAAATTGGCATTAAGGCAACCACCAACGAGAAATTGGGCCGACAGGACGGGAAGAAGGGATCGCGGCCTATGCCGTCGTGCTGTTGCAAGAGGAATAAGCCCACGATCGAGATCAAGGATCGTGGATTAAATAACCTGTTCACCGTTCTGCTGCTTTGACTGGGCGGGCAAGATGTCCACCCCACAAGAATCTGCTGCTTTGACTGGGCGGGCAGGATGCCCACCCCACAAGAATCTCAGGTTATTAAATTTGTGTTCCTAAGGATGCTCCGTTCTTAGTTGCAGGGCGCGAGATTGGAACCGCCCCCAACCAAACGTTCAGCAATCCAACCCGTACGAGTTGTGTTGGTTAGGCTGGTGTAGCGCACCTGCATCCAGACATAGCTACCGACAGTTTGGCGATTGGGGGGAGTGCTAGTGGAAAATACCTGGGAGCCTCCCGCTGGCCCATCTAAAGATCCGCCTGGAGTGCGTTGAGGCTGACCATTCGGGGCTTCGCGGGCAATCAACCCATTGGTAGGCAAGACCCGGAAGCAGGTTTCGCTGGGCGGCAATTGATCACACCCCGTCAAAAAAGCTGCATTGACCCACCCTACAACTCGGATATCCGATGTGGGGGAGGTTCGATAGTAGACCTGGGCCCGTCCTTCCCGCAGAACGCCAGTGAGGGTGACGGGAGTTCTGGCAGCAAATGTTCCAACCCGATTGACCGCAGATAGGCTGGAGTCGGCAAATACCTCTACTGGGCGATTGGTGGCCCGACAAGCTCCGATAAAGCCCGGTCGCTCAAACGCGGGAAGATCTTCAGTGGCGGCTGGGGTGATTTCTCGAGTGGGGGCGGCAGGCTCTGGTGTAAACCCTGGCTCTTGAGCGATCGCAGGTAATTTTAGTCCCAGGACAGTTGGGGCAACCAGGAAAAGGGCCAGCCCAGCAGACTTCATCATTTGAACATTAAATTTTTTCATAAATTTACAGTAGTAAACACTCATAAATCCAATGAAACAAAACCATTTACGTCGAGAGTGTACCACAAGAGGGTTCACCGCTCGATTCGCCCAATTTATCAGTTTTTTGGCAGTTTGAGTGATGCACCCTAAAGGCTCCTTTTTGTATCCTTGCGCCGCCGCCTTTTGCCTTTTGTCGGTTGTCTTCCCCCTTTGCATCCCCCACCCCCCTTTCGACGGGATGTATAGTAGAAAGCAGAGAAATGTAAATAACCGTAACGGAACTATGGCTGTCGATCTGGCTCGGAGTTCGGTTTGGTCAGCGGCGCAGGACGCAAAGACACTCAGATCTATCTTTGAAACGATTCATGCGGAAAGCTGCCCTCGATCGTTCAACTTTCATATCCATACCGTCTGTTCAGATGGACGATTGCAGCCGGAACAGGTGGTGAAACAGGCGATCGAAATTGGACTACAGGGATTTGCGATTACAGACCATCACAGCGTTAATGGTTATCGCAAAGCACAGCGATACTTAGAAAATTGGATCTGGTCATCATTTGATACGCCTCAACCCAAAGTAGCTCCAACCCTCTGGACGGGGATGGAAATTAATGCAGGGCTATTGGGAGTGGACGTTCACATTTTGGCCTATGCCTTTGATCCAGCCCATAAAGCCCTCTGTCCCTATCAGCGGGGTGCTACTGTGTCAGAGCAGGTTTACGCTGCGGCTCGTGTGATTGAGGCAGTTCATGAAGCTGGCGGAATTGCGATTTTAGCCCACCCAGCTCGCTACCGTCGATCGCCCTTTGAACTGATTCCCGAAGCTGCTCGGCTGGGGATTGATGGGGTCGAGGCTTACTACGCTTACGGCAATCCATTCCCCTGGTCTCCCAGTCTAGAGCAAACGGCGGAAGTACGAGGTCTGGCTGAGGCCTATGGACTGCTGCATACTTGTGGAACCGATACCCACGGGATGAGCTTAATGCAGCGGATTTAGGCAGGCAAGGTGTATCCCAGTTTAGATCGGTTTGCTTTGCTGACTGGGCGGGCAAGACTTCGGCTTGAGCCCTTCGGCTTGAGCTCAGGTCGAAAGCTCAGTCGAAACGCTGCCCACCCCACAAGAATATCCAGTTGGTTGAATTGGCATCTCTTAATAAGCTGGCTCTGGTTCCTGCAACGGATCGGGCTGGATGGTGGGATAATACTCCTCCTCGCTCAGACCCGGATCGATCGCCTCAGGATACTCCTCTGAGTAAACCGTTTCAGGATAGACGGAGTTAGCTGGCTGGATCGTTTCCACGGTCGGATCAAGAGCGGGGGGCAGGAGGGGCCGTAGGAATCCTGTCCCAAACGAATAGTAATGTCTGAAGCCAGGCTGCCTGTACTTTCCACCAGCACTTCCCCAAATCCTAGCCCTTCCTGGAGTTCCCTGGCGGCGCGGGCATCTCCCTGCTGCGCGATAATCTGCGTTGTGACTAGCGGTTCCTGCCAGGGATAGTCCACATAGACATTGCCATAGCCCGCATTGCCAAGGTGATTCAGCAGATTTTGCAGCGTGTAAGGGTCTCCAATACTGTCTTGAATGGCGATCCGCGCCTGAGTTGCAAATTCCCTGACATCAGCCGTATTCGCACTGCCAAAGTATTGATGCACCATCACATCAATCTGGTGATGATTGGGAATCCAGTAGCTCGCTCCATACTCTGCCTCTGAGCCAAAATCCCCAGGAACCATCAGCATTTTCACGTTAGGGCGATCGGTTTGGGCGGCAAATCCAATCAGCGCAATCAGTTCCTCAACGCTCAGGTTCGTATCCAGGTTGGACTGAATCACCGACAGGATTTGGGGAATTCGGGGGAGTGTGGCGGGTTTCAGCACCTGATCCGTCAAAGACCGCATAAACATTTGCTGCCGTTGGATGCGCCCGATGTCACCGTACTCGTCGTAGCGAAACCGGAGGAAACCGAGGGCTTCCTTGCCGTTTAAGTGCTGTTCTCCCTGCTGAAGATTAATATACAAATGCTGAGACTCATCGGTATATTTCATGTCTTTGGGCACATAAACCGTCACGCCGCCCAGGGCATCCAGCAGTTTCTCGACCCCCTGGACATTGATCCGAACGTAGCGATCGATGCCTACTCCCCCCAATAACTCACTCGTCGATCGGGCACTGAGGGCTGGGCCACCCACCGCATTAGCCGCATTAATTTTGGTTAAGCCCATTCCCTCGACCCAGGCACGGGTATCTCTGGGGATAGACAGTACGGTGACTTGATGAGTATCAGGATTAAAACGAATCAGCAGCATACTATCGGTCAGCCCTTCTAGAGAATTGACCGGAGCGTGATAACCCAGATCTCTCACCTCTGGCGGTGGATCATCCACATCTGAGGACAGCACCTTTACCCCCAGCACCAAAATATTGACCGGACGAGTCAGCCGGGGCAATCGCAGGTTCATACCCGATGAGATGGGGTCATTCTGGTTAAAAATGCTGTCATCCCCCCCATGTAAAGGAGATTGGATCAGGGGAGTGCCAGCGATCGCCACGGCCAGCAATGCACCTGCCGAAGCTGAGACAGCCGCCACCCCCGTTAAGCTAAACAACAGCCATAACCATCGCCATCGACCAAATTTGGATGGTTTTTTGCGGAGTACCTTAGGGGCAGAGTGGGAATTATAAGCTTTCGGGGACACGGACTTCCTCACACGTAAACAGGAGAGAACTAGAAGCGTCAGAAATTTTTCTCAAGGCAAATGCCAACCCAAGCCCAGCAAGCGGAGGGGCATCCGTTGCTGTTGACTGAACATCCCGCGAACGAACCGGAATGGTCTTGTATCTGCCAGATATTAACTAAAAAATAAGCATTCGTCAGCAGGCGGAGCATAATTAGCAGCAAGGTTACATAGCAGATGATTACAGGTTCACGGAACCAGAAAACTGATAGTTTATCGTGTCAGAAGAAATTTGTAACACACTTCAGCGCAAATCGTATTAATCCCGAAGATTTTGGGCTTTGGGGCAACGGATAGAAAAATTGGGAATGTTGGGAATGTACTGTCAGCCTTCTCCCCCAGGATGAACCCTGTAAAATAAGAGCATTCCTGGGCAAAGCGTCGGGCTTGGTGAATTGTATGCCTCGCGCGACCTCTGGCGTTATCTTCTAGCCTGATCTGCAATCTCTCCTCAACTCAGATGACAAAACTGCTCACCATCGAACTTCCAGAAGAACTGGAGCAACAACTCGTTGTTCAAGCCCATGCTCTGAACGCACCCCTGGAGAGTCTGGTTGTTCAGACCCTTACTGCACTTTCAACTCTGATCCAGTCCCTCCAGGACGATAACCCAGCCATGCGCCAGGGAGCAGCAGCAGCACTGGGTGCGATCGGGACGGAGGCAGTCGTGCCTCTATTGGTTCAGTCACTTCAAGACGATATCCCCCAGGTTCGCCAAACGGCTGAAGCGGCTCTGAGAAAAATCGGTACTGAGACAGCATTGACCGCAATAAAGACAGCATTTCCGCCAAAATCTAGGGTCGATCGCTACGACCCCATCACGCCGCTCATTGGCACCCTACATCTGAACACGACTGACCTGGCTGAAAACCACGATCGCTACCTTGGCGAAGCCCTGACCCAGGAGCTAAACTCCGGTGAGTAGGCTGTTCATAGATACATCGGGCTGGGCCAGTTTGTTCATTCCAACTGAATCTTTCCACATTCAAGCCGCTCACCATTTTGCTCAAGCACAAAAGCAGTACCAGTCTTTGATCACCACCAACTACATCGTGACTGAATTGGTAGCACTACTGAGCATTCGCCAATGTGCCCCCCGCAATACGCTCTTCCAGTACATTGACTCAATCAGAACTGCTTCAATAGTGGAGGTCATTCATATTGATGCAGCCACAGATACTACTGCTTGGGAACTTTGCAAAAGCAGACCTGACAAGGTGTGGTCTTTAGTCGATTGCACCTCCTTCGTGATTATGCAACGATCGGGCATCCAGAATGCGTTAACCACGGATCACCATTTTGAACAAGCAGGCTACGTTCGCCTACTGAAGCGATGACAGTTAAGGAGCTTACCTATGAGCCAGAACATCGATCACCGACGACACTACCCATCTCTCGCCCAACTCAGTTTCTGCGGCTGGCTGATTAGCGTTGGCTATGCGGCCATCTCTCCCCCTGTCTCCGCTCAACCCGATGCCCCTTCCCTTTCTCAATTCTCGATCGCCCAAACCTGCACCGCCAACTGTGGCTCCCGCCAAATCCAGTTCACCCCCGGACAGGCAGTACGGCTCCAGATGTCCAACCGAACCTCCAGCCTGGTGCGAGTCCAACAGCGACCCCTGACGGATACGATCGCCCTTCCTCCGGGCGCTGAGGTCGAAATTAGCTCCAACTTTGGCACAGAGCCGAACCTGTCTGTGATCTTCTGGGATGAAACGAATCTGGGGCTAAGGGCAGTCCTCTTCCGTCCGGAACCGAATCTGCTGCGGATCGAACTGATTCCCGGATCGGGGACAGGCGATCGATCGGTTTATATCGAAAACGATGGTCGAGTTCGGTTATTCTAGCCTTTAGTACAATTATCCTAATTTAGAGAAAATCATCAGAATCGTTGTCGATCGATTATCGTAGGTTGGGTTAAGCTTGCGAAACCCAACGCCCCAGGGAATGCAAATTGAATAGCCTGATCTTGTGAATAGCCTGATGGGGAATAGTCATCTTGCTCCCTCCGTCAATGGGGCATCATTACACAGGTTATTTAATCCGCCATTCTCAGTGTTAACATCTCGAATCAAAGCATGTTGGGTTTCATGCCTCAACCCAACCTACAGGAATCTACTCAGTCCTCAGTCCTCAGTCCTACGGGCTAACGCCCACGCTCCGCGAACAGTCCTCAGTCCTCAGTCCTCAGTCCTCAGTCCTACGGGCTAACGCCCACGCTCCGCGAACAGTCCTCAGTCCTCAGTCCTCAGTCCTCAGTCCTCCTTACCTCGTGTCCCGTTCCTCCTCCTGTCCAAACCAAAGATGGCACATTGCTCCAGCCCAGCCGGAGAAAGCGGCCCAGTTGGGCCATATCACCCAGCTTTCTCCCCTATTGGGGCAGGTGTTGATCAATCGAGGATTTGATACCCCTGATGCAGCGCAGGTATTTCTGGATCCTGAACGGCAGCAGTTGCCTTCTCCCCTGGAGGAGTTTCCCGATTTACCGATCGCCCTGGAGTTTTTGCTGCGAGCCATTGCCAGCCGTCAGCCGATCGCCATTTGTGGGGATTATGATGCGGATGGCATGACCAGTACAGCTCTGTTGCTGCGGGCGTTGCGGGCGATGGGGGCTGTGGTGGACTATGCAATTCCCAGCCGAATGCAGGAGGGATACGGCATCAATCGGCGGATTGTGGAGGAGTTTTACCAGGAAGGCGTGGGGCTGATCCTGACGGTGGATAACGGGATTGCAGCCTATGAGCCGATCGCCAGAGCCAGGGAATTAGGGCTGACGGTCATTATTACCGATCACCACGACATTCCGGAAGTTTTGCCGCCCGCCAATGCGATTTTGAACCCGAAGCTGATTGATCCAGAGTCGCCCTACTGTGGGATTGCGGGAGTGGGGGTGGCCTATGTGCTGGCGGTTTGTTTGGCCCAGTGTTTGCAGAAAACCCAGGATTTAACGACTCCCCTGCTGGAATTATTTACGCTAGGGACGATCGCGGATTTAGCCCCTCTAGCGGGAGTAAACCGACGGTGGGTGCGGCGCGGCTTGAAATTATTGCCCCAGTCGCGGATTGTGGGGATTCAGGCATTGGTACAGGTGGCGGGTTTAAGCCAGGAGAAGCAGCTCAAGCCAGAGGCGATCGGCTTTCGGTTGGGCCAAGGATTAATGCGATCGGGCGCATTTCAGACCCGCAGATTGTGATTGAACTGCTGACGACGGAAGATGAGGGGTTGGCCCTGGAACGGGCCATGCAGTGTGAGCAGGTCAACCAACTGCGGCAACGATTGTGTGAACTGATTGAACAGGAAGCGATCGCCTACTGTGAGCAAAGCCAGATGGATTGGCAGTCCGATCGGGTTCTGGTGGTGGTGCAACCCGACTGGCATCATGGGGTGATTGGCATTGTAGCGTCGCGGCTGGTGGAGCGGTACGGTGTGCCCGTGTTCATTGGCACCTATGAAGAAGAGGATCCCGATCGCATCCGAGGGTCTGCCCGCAGCATTCCAGAATTCCATGTGTTTGAAGCCCTCCAGTTTTGCGGTGAGATTCTCGATCGATACGGCGGACACCGGGCCGCTGGGGGTTTTTCCCTGGAGGCAAAGCACCTGGAAGAATTTCGATCGCGCCTCAGCCTGTTTGCCAACGGGCAACTGCAACCGGAACACCTCAAACCCCTGGTGACGATCGATGCCCAGGCCCACCTCAGCGATCTCACCTTCAACCTCTATCACCAGATTGATGCCCTCCACCCCTGCGGCATCGAAAATCCTGACCCCGTCTTCTGGACTCCCAACGTCCGCATCCTGGAACAAAAGGCGATCGGCCGCACCCAGTCCCACCTCAAACTCACCCTCACCCAACCTGAAATATCTTCGTCTGTACGGGCGAATCGCGATTCGCCCCTACCTCCTCCCTCAATCAAAGCAATCGCCTGGCGATGGGGAGAATACTATCCTTTACCCAGCCCGATCGACATTGCCTATCGTTTACGACTCAATGAATGGAACGGCACTCAGTCAGTGGAACTGGAACTGGTCGGGGTGCGTCCTGCGGCAGGTCAACCCGCGATCGATTCCAGGGGGATTCAGGATCGGGATAGGGAGCAGGGGCGATTGAACCGTCCAGTGCGCTATCCAGAATCCGTCCAATCCATTCGCAATGAGTCCAAATCCGGGCGAAACCATCCATCAGATCAAGGGATAAATCAGCCTGACGATCATCATTCGGGTAGCAATCCTCTCCCTAATTTGGTTAATGAAGGCGTTGAATCACCAGATTGTGATTTAAACCAAACTGCCAGTCTGTTTCAGCCAGAAAATCATCAACCAGAAAATCATCAACCAGAAGAGTATCAACCAGAGAATCATCAATCAGAAGAGTATCAACCAGAAGAGTATCAACCAGAGAATCATCAATCAGAAGAGTATCAACCAGAAGAGTATCAACCAGAGAATCAGCAGCCAGAAGAGTATCAACCAGAAGAGTATCAACCCGATCGCCCTTCCCTGGAAGAGGAACTGCGGGAATCCCGATTTCTGCAAACCTCAACACCGATCGAGTTTTATTACAACAAACGCAAGTACACCTGCGGTATTTCCCAGGTGAATGACACAAAGGAACTGCGAATTCGTAACTTCGCTGGACAGGTGCTGGCGATTCAACCCCAACAGCGTCGAGGACTCCTCGGTAAATGTCGAGCGGAAGCGAAGGAGATTGATATTTCAGAACCGTATTATTTCAACTTAATTCGATCCGCCCTCAGTGCATTGGAGCTATCGGAGAAGAATCAATTACTGGAGCAGAAAAAAAAACTCTTGACTGAGAAAGATCAGCACATTCTGACGCTGCATGATCAAATCTCTCACTTGAATCAAGAACTAAACCAGACTCAGGAGCAAGAGGAACAACTGCGATCGCTCCAGACAGAACTTCAGCAGCGACAGGCGACTTTACACGAATACGAAAGCCAGATCACCGAACTTCAGATTCAGATTGAAACTGAAAAAGCTCTAGCTAAGGAATCCTCTACGCCCAAATCAGTCCGTCAATCAGTTCCAGAAAAGATCGATCCCAACGATCCAAAACAGCAAGCCAGAAAACAATTTGGGAGTAACCGCTGGCTCAAGCTGAATCCCCATAGTCAGCGCGATCTGGTGACTGCCTTTAAGCATCAGATGGCAATTCAAAGTGAATCAACTTTAGATGCGATCGCCGATTATTCAGAAGCAGGATTGCGATTAGGATTTGTCGTGGAGCGAGAAGTAGTTCAACCTTTCTTCAAGCACCTGCATCAGTACTTGTTGAACAATGGCGGTACGGATGAAATTGGTGGAGTCACGCTGAGAGCCAGGAAAAAATATACCCTGGGAATGCTGCCCCCCCTTCTGTCAGCCCAGTGGTATTCCTTTCGAGAATCGGTGCTAAAGGGCGATCGGCCCTCTCCAGAGGAGGATTTGTACTGTTCCGTCCAGTTTGATACCGTCAACCAGAAAGACCGCACTGCAATCCAGACTTTCCTCGACCAGTGGCCGCATCCCGTCGCGGAGTGGATCGTCCAGCAGCCCGTCGGAGCTGCATCAGCGATCGATCAAATCAACAAATTGCGAAATATTGCTGCCCATGCGGACTCACCGTTACAGGCTTGGCAGTACGATTTGCTGCAAGCGTTGGTGATGGGGAGTGATTCTCAACGAGGCATTTTTCAAGAAATGTATCAGGATTGAGCAGCGATCGCCTCCCTAAATTCTGGAGGGGGTAATTGCTCTAAATGTTTCCAGCACACGGTACAGGCAGGAAGTTGATGTTCAGCGGCAAAGGGTTCGTGAACCTGATCAAGCCAATCAAAAAATGCCTGGAAATTATGGGCGATCGTTTCAGGAGAGCTATTCACCGTTCCCAGTTGAAAATGGGGAGCCTGATTTTCGATCGCAAAGGGACAGGCATGGAATTTGCCTTCGGTGGTCAGAACCGGATAGCAATGGGGACAGCGGGAACTGGCTTTGGGGCGGGTCGTTTCTCCGGAAAATGGCTCCACCCCGCGACCGGAATCCACCACATCGGAATGACCAATGGCGATCGTGCCTGGATGGTCGATTTCGTACTGTTCTAACCGTTCCAGAGATTGACGCGGCATTTGTGGCGCACCATCCCCCGTCGTAATGGAATAATTTAACGAAGCCGTGGTGTTCTGCAACGGATCAGACTCCAGGATTTCGAGTAATCGCGCTGCCTGAATCCCATTGGAATAAATCACGATCGCCCCTTGATACCCATGCTGGCGCAGGTAAGCGATCGCCCAGATCACATTCTCATGGTTCAGGGTCGGTTCCCCACCATAGAATTTGACCGCTCCCTGCTCGTGCAGCATCACAGTTTGCAGGACGGCATCTAAATGGGTTTGAGTGTATTCCGCATAGTTTCCCTTGGGACTACCAAACACCGTACAAAACGAGCAATCCCGATTACATTGATTACCGGGATAAAGATGGAGTTCCATCAGGCGATTTTGCTGGATCACGCCTCGATCACGAGACGATCGTTCTTTGAAGATAGTGTGCGCTGGCATAGTATTCTCTGGCATAGCGTTCTCTAGTATTACGAGGCAATTTGTGCTTCCCAACCTTGTTCGAGCCGTGTGGTGTATTCGGCATTAACGACCGGAACGGTCTCACTGATTAACTCCTGCAAGGGAATGCCATAATTCTCCTCCACCCTGGCGAATTCCGATCGCAAATCGTCCGGTACTTTGCTGATGTCCAGGAGTGGCGGATCGCCCCAAACCTCTGGTTTAAACTTCTCCAGTTGACCTTCCGGGCTGGAGAGGATATTGGCTAACACCATTGCTCCGGCTGGATTGCTGGCATTAATGGGAATGGCAGTGAACGAGGGATCATTCAGGGAAATTCCCGGCATCGTAAAGGCTTGCGTGGTGGCAGGAAATTGTCCCGTGGTCAATCCTTCCGCAACGCGAGAAATAAACACGGGCATCATCCAGATCTCGCCATTGGCAAACAGTTCGTGCAGGCGAGCCTGGGTGGGCGGATAGGTTTCCCCTGCGCGCCAGAGGTAGGGTTCTAATTCTCGAAGATAATCAAACACCAGGGGTGAATTCTGATTCCACAGGGCTTCGTCAAATTCTGCCCCCGCGTACTGTTCATAGCCCCCCGTCACGCCATAGAGCGTTTTCAGCAAAAAGCGGCTTCCGTCAAACACAGGTGGAGCCACATAGGCAAAGCGGCGGGATTTTCCCGGCCCAGGTCATTAATTCCTCAAAGGTTTGGGGTGCCTGGGTGACTCGCGCCCTGTCCATTACCATGACGTAGTAGGAGCCAGTGTAGGGAGCAGAATAACCTTCGATCGGCAGTCCAAAGTCGGTCGTCACTGCCGGATTATCCCGATCGTAGTACTGGAGGGCAGGGAGTGCATCATTAAACGGCCCAAACAACAGATTCCCCTGCTTCATCGTCCGAAAGTTTTCACCGTTAATCCAGATCAGATCAACGTTGCCCCCTGTGGTCAATCCCGCCTGGACTTCGCCAATCACCTTATTCACTGCTTCCACCGTATCATTCAGGGGCACCCGATTCAGTGTCACATCATATTCACTGCTTAACCTGGCTCCCACCCACTGATCAGCATAGCGATTGGTCTGATCACTACCGCCCCACATCGCCCAATTCACCGTCGTTCCCCTGGCCGCCGCCACGATCTCTTCCCAGGAGGCTGTGGTGAAATCGATCGCCGATTCTGGATTCGCAGCCTGCTGATTGCGCGCGCAATTTGCCGTTAATGTGGCCAAACAAGTACTGGCTCCTAACCAGAGAAACCGCCGACGGGGCAAGGAAAACCGATCGCGGACATTAAAGGAATTCATCAATTTCACCCAATATCAATCAAAATTACATTCTCAAGATCACAAACCAGACATCACAAACCAAACATCACACAACATTCATTGGCTCAGTCTCCAGAACAGATTCCGCAAAACACCAGAGGGCATCGGGTGGCAGATACGCCCAGACCGTTTGACCGATCGCAAAATTTTGAGTCGGCGCAATCCAGGCTTGAAATGAGCATGGCCATGAACCCTCGGGAGAGATCTGGAGGGTTAAACGACGCTGCATTCCCGTGAATCGGTTGGCTACGACGATCGCTGGAATTAAATTCACCGATGGGAACGGTTCAGGGAATAGCTGAATTTGTTCGGGACGAATCGTGAACTGAATCTGACCCTGCGCTGAATTATGACTGGTCAAGATCACATCCTGGGTAATTCTCCACTGCTGATCCTGAGCCGTTGCCGTGAAGAAATTTACCCCACCCATAAACCGGGCCGTTAACTCATCGCAGGGCTGTTGGTAAAGCTGTTCTGGGGTCGCTACCTGCCGTAAACGACCCTCAAACATCAAAGCAATCCGATCGGACATCACCACTGCTTCAGATTGATCGTGAGTCACCAGCATCAGCGTCACTCCCGTTTGGGCATGAAGCTGTAAAATCAGGGACTGCATCTCTTCCCGCAGGTTGGCATCCAGGGCCGAAAGGGGTTCATCCAACAGCAATAACTTGGGACGGATCACCAGCGATCGGGCCAGGGCCACTCGTTGCGCCTGTCCGCCGGAGAGTTCAGAGGGTTTGCGATCGCCGAAGCCTTCGAGCTGAACCTGTTGCAGCATTGCCCTGGACTGCTGTTCCCGCTCCACCCGATTCACCCCCCGCATTTTTAACCCAAACGCCACATTCTCTCCCACCGTCAGATGGGGAAACAGCAGTCCCCGTTGCAGCACCAGGGCCATATCCCGCTTTTCGGTGGGTACTCGGTTCAGGATTTTTCCATCCAGTTCAATCACCCCCGCATCCGGCGATCGGATTCCAGCAATCAGTTGCAGGGTGGTAGACTTGCCGCAACCCGACGGCCCCAGGAGTGAGACAATTTCCCCCGATCGGATGTCCAACCACAGGTCTTGTACGGCCGGAACACCACGAAAGGATTTCGTCAGGTTTTGCAATCTTAACTGACTCATGCCATTCCTCCCAACCCAGCTTCAACCCTCAGTTCAAACCGTTCAAACATTGCCCAACCCTCCCAAGGCCGCATCATTTTGCAAAGCCCGGCTAGCTAGCAGCAAAAAGAGTAACCCTGGCATCATCGAGGTGATGGCGACCGCTGCAATCAGCCCATTGTTGCCCCCCTGCATCAAGGTGAACAAAACCATTGGTAAAGTGAACACCTGACCACTCCCGACAAAAAAGGTCAGCAAGAACTCATTCCAGGAAATTAAAAAGGCAAACAATGCGCCTACCATCACCCCAGGGGCAATCAACGGTAACGTCACCTGAACCAGCACCTGCACCGGGGAGGCCCCCAGCGATCGCGCCTGAATTTCGTAGTCCCTATTAAAATTGGCGAACACGCTGGCCAGTACCAGGGTCATGTAGGGAATGGTGGGCATCAGGTGAACCAGAATCACCCCGGCTAGGGTACTGTTCAACCCCAACCGAATCAGGATGGACTGAATTCCCATCAATGTGGCCAGGGGCGAGACGATGATAGGAGTCAGGAGGACTAGCTTGAGTACCGTTTTACCAGGAAACTCCATCATGCCTAAGGCGCGTCCTGCCGGAAGTCCCACCAGTAAGGATAAACCCGTGGTGATCAAGGCAATTACTAAACTTTGCAGGACTCCTTCGCTGACCCGTGAGGGGGTGGAAATAATCTGGAGCCAGTGTTGAGTTGTCCATTGGGCTGGAAGCAGTTGCGGAAAGAACCATCCCTGGGCAAAGGACCAGATCAGTAAGGGCAGGAAGGGTAAAAACAGTACCCAAATCACCAGCGTCAGGAGTGAAATTTGCCCAGCTTTGGGGACTTGTAAGGGGGCTTTGAGGAACATTTTTGGGAATTAGATTTGTTATCAAGAGGCAGACTGGAAGCCTGCGCTACGGTTGCTCGATTATCTTTGAGATGATGATGGGTGGGAACGATCGCCCGACGTGAGCCATAGGTAAAAAACGATAATGAGTAACGAAATTACCGATAGAATTAAACCCAATGCGATCGCCTCCGATCGCCGCGTGAGATCGGTATCGGTAAAGGCTCGATAGACCAGAACGGGTAAGGTGCGCGGACGAGTTGATCCCAGTAAAAAGGGAACCTCAAAGGAGGCAAAGATGAAGCCAAACACAATTAAGCTGGAGGATAAAATTCCCGTTTTCAACATCGGTAAGGTCACTGTCCAAAAGCATTTCCAGGGATTAGCTCCCAGTACCCGCGCCTGAGTTTCGTAGGCTGGATCAATACCCCGCAGCACGGCCAACAAAATCAGGGTGACAAACGGAATTTCCTTCCAGAGAAAGTGCAGCAACACGCCGATGTTCCCTGCATCGTTGACCAACAAAGGAAAGTCCTGATCTGACTGAATCCAACCCCAGTGATACAAGATCCGCGCCAGAAACCCACTGGGCGAAAGCAACAGCAACATTCCCGCTACGCCAACCAGATGGGGAATGGGCAATGTGATTTGGCAGGCAAGACTGGCCCATCGTCCCGACGATCGCAACAGTAAGGCTAACCCCAAACTGAGCAATACCGAGAGTCCGGTGGAAACTGTGGCAATGTAAAGACTCAGGCCCAGCGATCGGAAGAATTCTGGATTGGCCAGGACGGCTTGATAGGCGGCTAACGTGGGTCTACCATCGCTCAATAAACCAATTACCCCAATACTTTGCAAGAACGCCATCACCAATCCACCCCCAAACAGCACCACCACAATGCTGAGGGCAGGGAGCATCAGGAGGTAGGCGAATCCCTGCTGTTGCAATTGGGTGATGGTTGCCCCTGCTGGGCGGGGCGATCGGGGGAGGGCTGCTTTCGTCATGGGATGGGAGGAGGGTGGAGTAAATCATCTGGTGGGGGTTCAGCTTTGTTGGCTGGGCAGGCAAGACTTCGGCTTGAGCGCTCAGTCGAAACGCTGCCCACCCCACAACAGGTTTGTTGACTGGATTCAGTTGCATGGGCGGGCAGGATGCCCACCCCACAAGAGGTTAGTTTCTAAGCATTTTGGGCGATCGGGTATGGTATGAACAGGTTTTGATATGAAAATTGATTCATGTCAATCAAACAGTAAGGCGGTTCTTTGCGGGTTGTCAATCGGTTGAATTTGGGAGCATCCCATTGATGCAAATGGATCGATTTCTGTAGCGCGGGCATCTTGCCTGCCAGTAAACGAGCCGCCATGCAAATGCAAAAGTGGGATACACCCGTTGAATTTGGGGTCAGCCGGAGGGAAGGAATCCTTTACTAGTGTAGAGACCAGGCTGGATTGCCAGATGAATGAACCCTGAGAATTTGGGGAGAATTGGGTACAAAAGTTGCTATGATGAAGTTCCGCTGATTCGGGTGACTAGCGCAACGGTAGCGCATCGGACTCTTAATCCGCTGGTTCTGGGTTCGAATCCCAGGTCACCCATTTACCTCTAAATCTTGCAACACCAATACGCCGCTGGGTCACAGGTAAACAACCTCTGCCAAGATGCGTTCTCCAATGCGTGGTTTTAAACCCGCCTTATGCACCAGATCGACCTTGACTCCTAAATTGGAGATTCTGTAAAACGGGCTTATCCTCAACTTGGGCAGGCAGAACCTCAAGATCCATCGCTGCCTCACCCCCCATTCACTTCACCCTTCCCCGACATAACGCAACACAGAATCAATGAACCGTTGGCTGAAATAAATCCCGGACTCATGCATAGCCTCCAATAGCGGCTTGACGGCTTTGATCTCGCCCAATTGCTTTGCCTAAATCAGTAACCCTACCGACCCCGTAACCCTGAGCTGTAACGATTCAGCCACCTTGCGCCCCGTCAGTTCATCCATTAGCACCAACGAAGCCCGTTTTTCCAGTGCTAAGGCGATCACGGCAGCTTCTCCCCGATCGAGGGTCGGTAACAAAAGGCGCATCTGGTCTTCGGACTGCAAAGACTCGACCTGAATCCAGGATTCCTGCGGTAGGTGAATCTGTCCTGTGGTCGTCCCACTGTAGGTTGTGATTTCTTCAGCAACCGCCGTCGGGATTAGCAGTTTCCCAGCAACCTTTTGCAGCAAGGGCAGTTGTCCGATTCTGGCAAAAGCAATTAAGGGCGTAGCGTTGCTGATGATATTAGTCATGGTCTGTCAATGCAGCAAGTCCAGCCAGGTCAGTATTCAGGGCAGATTCGTCATAGTCAAAGGCGATAATCCCTTTTTGAGCCAGCAGATCCATAAAAGCCAGACGGTTAAGCTCTGCAAGCTCTGCCGCTTTGCCCAGAGACAGTTGCTTACTCTGGAAGAACGAGACCGCCGCCAACAACCGAAATTGCTGACCTAAATCATTCGCCCCCATTTTCAGAGCAGCCAAAATATCCTGGGAAACTTCAAGGGTAATGGTTTCAGTACTCATGGCTTGCAGCTCTTTGAAGATCGATTAGGAAAAGGAAAGCAATCATCCTCTCTAGGTTAATCCAAACCAACCTGACAGAGACCTGTATTACCTGAAGAAAGATGCCTGCCGCCGTTGGGCTTCAACGTTAGACATAAACGAATGTCAGAGATACCCATCCCACAAGAATTCCAAATGTCAGAGATACCCATCCCACAAGAATTCCAGTGGTTGAATTCTATGCTTGAGGTTCAGGATCGTTTAACCAGTTCATGATTTCCTGCCAGAGTTCTGGAAACTGTTGACGACTTTGTTGAAGTCGGGCCATTCGTTCTGCCCCGTTTGGACTGTTTCCATCGGCATACCAGCGATTCGCCGTAATCCAGTATCCTGCCGTCCAGCACAACGATCGCACTGCCGGGAACACGCCAAAGGCTGTGAAGTGATGCTGAATCCGATCGGCTAAATCAGCATCCTCCAGAGCTTCGTAATAGTGGTGCAGGAAAAACGCCCGATCGCTGGCGGGTAAATGATATCCCTGACAGCGGCGCACCGTCACGGGGGAAAGGAAATGACCCAGATCTCCGGCTGGTGAACCCAGTTCAGCCCACTCCCAATCGATGAGATAGGCCTGGCGATCGTTAATCACCCAATTTTCGCAGGTGTGATCGCTATGCACCAGACAACAGTGGGGATAGTCGGTGAGTAACGATTCTGCGTTCAACTGCTGTTCAGCCTGATGCAGAACTGCCTCCAGCATTTGGATGATTTCGGGTTCCGCGTCTGGGGCAGTCAAATAGGGCTGGGCATAATCCTTCGCCTCTTGATAGAACCGGGTTAGGGGTTGATCAATCACTGGAACCTGCGATCGAATCCGATCTAGCTCATAGCCTGCCTCCAGGGGTAAACGGTGGAGTTGGGCCAGGGTTTCAGCACACTGCTGTAAATGCGATCGGCTATAGTTCAGGGCGATCCCTTCCAGGTAATTCGTGATTAAGTAGGTGTAGGGAAAATCCGCCGTCGGTTCCGGTTTCGCATCCTGGAGTTGATGCCCAATTCCAGTTCCCTGGAGATACTGGAGGATCGATTGCTCAAACTGCGTCACCCGCTCAATTTTTCCTGCAAATCGCTGGTTGGGTGTGTTCACCGCCACCCGTACCAACTGAGTGTGATTCAGTCGAAAAATCACATTCGCTTCCCCGTGGGCCAGTAGTTCCAGATGGCAAGATTGATTGGCAAAGCGCGTGCGTTGTAGATGCTCTCCGAGCTGATGCTGGAGTCTGTCGAGTTGAATGGTTTGAGTGGGCACAGTTCCTCCTACACCGATCGGGGACGCACAGCAGTGCGCCCTTACAGGCTGGTAAAAAACAGAATTCGTCTGATTTACGGTTTAATTTTTCCTCTCTTGACATGAATAGAATTTCATATCATTAGTGATTGTAATGCTCATTTGCGGTTTGAGCTTCCTTCAGGCATGTTTATGACTTCCCAGCAGTTCTCTCCCTCCTTTTGCGCCCAACGCCTCAAGGTGCTCGCCGATCCGAGCCGATGGGCAATTCTCAACTTGCTGCTGGACGGTTCTAAATACGTTTGGGAGTTGAATGAAATTCTGGCTCTGGAGCAAAGCCTGTTATCTCACCATTTAAGAATTTTGCGCCAGCAAGGATTGGTTCAGGCTCAGCGGGATGGTAAAGCGGTGCTGTATTCCCTGGCTCCTGATGTCCGAGTGCGATCGGGGGATGGCTTTAATTTAGGATGCTGCGTTTTGTCACTAAAGGACAATTGCCGATAAGAGCAACCGATCGGAGGATGACGATCGCCTGTGCTCTCCATCAAAATTTCTTAACATAGACCGTAATGCTCCTGAACACTTGTGCTTGATCGTGAGACGAAACCGCCTTTCCCTGTTCTTATATGCTGCGCTGACTTTGAGCATTGCCTTTCTGCCAGATGCCCTCACTCCCAAACCTGTTCAGAGTGCAGAGCGGATTCACTTTACCGTTGGGCCCCTTGACCTGACCATCTCAGTCGATTCGTTGGAAACCTTCGTAGAAACAGGGGAAATTACACCCGAATTGCGGCGATATACTCGCTATCTGGATGATCAAACCTTAGAAGAACTCCAGCCTTTACTGCAACAATCCTTTGAAGTCAGTCATGTGGCTGTGGCGCAGTTAGCCTATTCTCCGATCGGAGAAACTTTTTTGCAGCAGTTGGGGGAAGTGATTCAGACCCAATCTCGGCAAAACGGATTCTATGCAATTCGGGCGGCTCTAATTCAAGCAGCACAGGATCCAGAGGGAATTACGCTGATCAACGTGATTCGCTATTTCCCAACGGAAGGACTGCGAATCAATACACGCCAGGTACAAGAACTGGTGCAAGAGTTTAGAGTTTTACTGGAATATCAGGATGCAACCCTGCGGGCGATCGAGCAACAAGCTGTTTTGGAAGCCGCTGAATTTCCGACTGACTTTACCCAACTGCCCGATCTGACTCAGCCAGGAGAATTTGCAGTGGTCAGACGAACGGAAACGATTACGGATGGCGATCGACCTGGACTCAACGGCCAATTTGGACGAGTTTATGATACTGATTTTTACTTTCCCCAGGATGCACCCTCTCCGGCTCCAGTGATTGCGATTTCTCATGGACTGGGTTCAAACCGGGAAGAGTTTGCTGAACTGGCAACTCATTTGGCTTCCTATGGTTTCGCAGTGGTTGTCCCAGAACATATTGGCAGTAACACCCAGTTCAGAGAAGATGCCCTGTCAGGCTTGTTCTACCAATTGCTCAGACCAGAGGAATTTATCGATCGCCCGATTGACATCACCGTAGCGTTAGATCGTCTAGAACGCTTTGCCCAAGAGAATCCCGATATCGCTGGAACGCTTGATATGGAATCAGTAGGGGTTATTGGCCATTCCTTTGGCGGCTATACCGCTCTAGCCCTGGCAGGAGCAGAAATCAACCCCCTGCGGCTGGCGATCGAATGTCGGGATGAGCAGATTAACTTAAACATTTCGCTGCTTCTCCAGTGCCTTGCTATAGAATTACCGCCTGCCTCAATTGATTTAAGTGATCCTCGCGTCCGGGCGGTCATCGCCATGTCTCCCGTTCCCAGTGCCATCCTGGGGCCAGAGGGTATGGAGGCGATCGATCGGCCCACGTTCATCATTGCCGCAGACAATGATTTTGTTGCCCCCGCCATTGCCGAACAAATTTATCCCTTTACCTGGCTCACCACTCCAGAAAGATATTTAGCTGTACTTTCCCCAGCCAGTCATCTCACGGTGATCGACAGCATTTTTTTGGGAACGACTTCTCCCCTGGATGAATTGCTGATCGGCCCCAGTGGCGGACTCGGCAGCCAGTATACGCAGGCTCTCAGCGTTGCCTTCATGGAGTTCTACCTGAACGATCGCGCCGATTATCAGCCTTATCTCAGTGCGGCCTATGCGGAGTTTCTGAGCCAAGAGCCATTGAACCTTAGCTTGATTCGATCGTTGACCCGCGAACAACTAGAGGCAGCCTATGGAGATACGCCGCCGCAAGTCGTTAGACCGTTGTTTGAAGAGGAATAGGGAAACTACTGGAGCTTTTCAATTTACATCTTGCTGGAATGGGAATTGATCATCTGAAATTCTTGTGGGGTGGGCATCTTGCCCGCCCAGTCAACAAAGCAGAACAATGGACAGGTGATGGACAGGTTATTGAGTTAACCCTGCTTAAACATTAAAACGGAATAGCATGACATCCCCTTCTTGAACGGTATAATCCTTACCTTCACTTCGAACCAAACCTTTCTCTTTTGCTCCATTCATGGAACCCGTTGTCACCAGATCCTGGTATGACACCGTTTCCGCTCGGATGAAACCCCGCTCAAAGTCAGAGTGAATGACTCCAGCCGCTTGAGGAGCCGACATTCCAGCGTGAATCGTCCAGGCACGAGTCTCTTTGGGCCCGGTTGTAAAATAGGTACGGAGTCCCAACAGTTCATAGGTCGCCCGAATCAAAGACTTTAAGCCCCCTTCTTCCACGCCCAAGGATTCTAAAAATTCTTTTTGTTCCTCCTCCGGCAGTTCAATCAGCTCTGACTCCACCTGGGCCGACATCACCACCACCTGAGCATTTTCCTGGGCAGCCACTTCCCGCACCTGCTCCACCCAGGCATTGCCTGTGGCCAGATCATCTTCCGAAACGTTGGTTGCGTAGATAATTGGTTTCAGGGTCAACAGTCCCAATGGCTTGACGAATTCTTCCTCATCGTCAGTCAGTTCCACCTGACGAGCGGGTTTGCCTTCGTTGAGCACAGCACTAATTTTTTCCAGGGCTGCCAGCTCTACCTGCGCCTCTTTACTGGTGCGGGCTTGTTTGCGGACTCGTTCCATGCGGCGTTCGATCTGCGACAGATCCGCCAGCCCCAGTTCCAGGTTAATCACATCAATATCCCGGGCTGGATCAACGGATCCCGATACATGGATAATGTCGTCATTGTCAAAACAGCGCACCACATGGACGATCGCATCTACCTCGCGGATATTGGCAAGAAACTGGTTGCCCAGCCCTTCCCCCTTACTTGCGCCCTTGACCAATCCAGCAATATCAACAAACTCAACTCGCGCCGGAATAATATTGGTAGAATCAGAGATTTTTCCCAAGACCTGCAAGCGTTCATCGGGAACCGACACCACCCCAACATTAGGCTCGATGGTACAGAAAGGAAAATTGGCGGCCTCGGCTTTGGCATTGGCGACGAGGGCATTAAATAAAGTGGATTTCCCGACGTTGGGCAGTCCGACGATCCCGGCTCTCAGCATGACACTCTGGATAAATGCGACAGATAGTTAACAAAAGTCCATCTCTCAGTGTACTCGCTTCGGCTTCATCTCGACTAAGTTAAAAACAATTGCCGGATGCCTGCGCTGCCAATCTCCACGGCGAGGGCTGCCAGCAAAAAGCCCAGAAGTTTTGTCGCAATTAATGCTCCCTCTGCCCCAATCCAGTGGGAAACACGGTTTGCCTGCCGGAAGATCAGCCAGGAAACGATCATCGCACCCAGAATTCCTCCAATCACGCTGGTATGAGCATTGGGGGCTTCAGACATCAGGAGCATCACGGTGGTTAAGGTTCCCGGCCCTGCCAGGAGCGGTAACGCCAGAGGGGTGATGGCCACATCCCGATCGCCTTCCACGATCGGTTCATCTAGCTTTCCATTCAGCATATCCAGCGCAATGAGCAACAGCAGTAAACCACCTGCCACTTGTAGAGATGCAATGCTGATGTGGAGATAGTTCAAAATCGGTTGTCCGATAAAAGCAAACACAAGCAATACCGCAGTCGCAACCACCGTAGCGCGATCGACCACTTGATTGCGCTCAGTCGTTTCCATGCCTTTAGTCAAAATTAAGACGATCGGGGCGTTGCCCAGGGCATCTGCCAGCACAAAGACCGCTACAAACGTCCGCACCAAAGTTCCCACATCCACTCAGCACCTCCCTGGATGAATCACGAGGATCAATCAAAGCTTCCTCCTGTTAGCCTAGCTTATAGATGCAGAAGTCAATGCAGGAAAAACAGCAGGAAAAAGCCTTACCCGATCGAAACCGAAGTAAGGCTTATGTCCATCCAGAATAATTGCCTATCCGAATCACTCAAGTTTTTGGAATTCAGGCTCTGACGGGGTTTTCAGATCGGTTCTTAATTGAACAGATTCAAACTGATGCGATCGCCTTTAATCACCTTTGACTGCCAGACCAGCTAATCCAGCGGTGGGTGACATCTCGAAACTGAACTGAATGGTGCAGTTCTGCCTCATTAATGTTCGTGCCTTCCAAAATGGCTCCGCTCATCTCTACACCATTTAGAATTGCTCCGACCAGATCCGCATTCACTAAAACCGCACTACGGAGATCCGCACGGCTGAGATTGGCCCGTCCCAGTTTTGCCCCAGTCAGGTCAGCCCCAATTAAATTCACATTACTGAGGTCGGCACTGCGGAGGTCAGCATTGGCCAGATCCGCATTCGTCAGATTCGCCCGACTCAAATTTGTTCCGAGTAAATTTGCCCCGCTCAGGTCAGCTCCACTCAGGTCAGCACCCGTCAGATCCGTATGGCTGAGGTTCACTCCGCCCAGGTCGGCACCGTGCAGGCAAATGCCACCAAAATCGCGCTCCCCCTCAGCATAACGGGTCAAAACTTGTTTAATATCCATAGTTCTTCTCCAGCTTTTGTTTAGTGCCTATCCATTCCTTTACGAAATTTTGGGATGGAGTTTGAGTCCTAAAAGTGATCTTTACCGTACATAAACGGATGGCTCACACTTGAAAATTAGTCATTCGATCGCGCTGTTTCTCATTTTTTCTCATTCTTTAAAAGGTCAACTTTCTAAAAATGGTCAGGCCACTACCAATGCACATCAATATGCACCTCAATGCACCATGCCCCAAGAACGCCAGGACTGTATAAGCTGATTCAGCTTGATTAATTTCAGCCTGATTGATTTCAGCCTGATTGATTTCAGCTTGATTGATTTCTGATTGGATTGAAATTGCAGAAACGGCATTGTTTATATGAGAATTATGCTGCATTTCATCTAGCTTTGTGGAGTTTTTTATCAAAAAGTTACCATCATCTCCAGTCCGATATTTTTTAGCGCAAAAGAAAACGCATGGTGTTAAAGCTATGAAAGGGTTGCTCCCTGGTGTGAATGCCTCAATGCAACCTACTTCAATGCAACCGTGCATCTTTTGCTGATTCTTTTGCCGCTTCTAATGAAGATTGTGATTTGTCCTGGTATTCACGCAGTCGATCTGACCCAGCAGTTTGTGATGAGCCTTGGGAAATTACCGAATCCAGTTCTGGTGTTTCCCACCGATCGCTACCCTGCCTATTCCGGCTGGCATATCGTGCAATTTCTGCAAGCCGGTTCTCCAGAGCTGGCTCCAGATGATGAAATTTTATTAATTGGATTCAGTGCAGGTGTAGTAGGGGCTGCCAGTGCGGCTGTTTTGTGGCAGGGCCTGGGCAAATCCGTTAAGGCTCTGATTGCGATCGACGGGTGGGGCGTACCGCTATGGGGCAACTTCCCGATCTACCGGGTCAGCCATGATTCGTTTACCCACTGGAGTTCGGCACTGCTGGGTTCAGGAAATGAAAGTTTCTATGCTGACCCCCCGGTGGATCATCTAGAACTATGGCGATCGCCTCAGAGGTCCTGGGGCTGGCAGGTCAGATCAGGCTATTTTGCGGCTCAGGCTCATCGACCCATCACTGCCTGTCAGTTCATCCAACAATTACTGAGTCGTCACCACGAATCGTGAAGTTTGTATGAAGGAAAATAGCCGATCGAATAAACTATCGTGAACTGAATTTGAAGACAAGACAAAGATTGAGATTTTAGTAACGAATAAACATCATCAATGTAAAAAAATTCACTTAATATAGCGAAGAATACTTTGCAATGTGGCAATTCTGACACCGAGCCATTATGAGCAGACGATCTGATGCAGGGTCAAATCGGAATCTTCGTCCGAAAAAGCTGTCCCGCCTGTACATCAAAGAGGAGTTTGAGCTGGACAAGCCATCCCCCTCCCGTCCTTCTATGAGGTGGTTGTTTTCCCTGTTGCCGATCGCCGTCTTTTGTTCCTCCTTAGTATTGGCCATTGCCGTTACGGTACAGGACTCTCGCCCCAAATCCTCTGTCCCGGATATGACCAAAAGTGAAGCATTTCGGTGGGCTGTGAACCGCGCCATGAGTGCGGCTGAACTGACTCAGATCGCTCAATCCAGAGAAGAGTGGACGACCGTCGCAGACTGGTGGCAGGAGGCAGTTGAGTTTATGGAAGCAGTGCCTCGAACGCATCCTAAGTATGACGTGGCCCAGCAGAAGGTAGAGGAATATCAGAATAACTTAAGCTACGCGATGGGCAAGGCCGATACCCAGGCGGCTGATGCTTCCCCTAACCTGTGGTCGCTCGGTTCTCGTCGCATTGATCTGATCCGGACTCAGGGGGAACCCACCCACACCACCCGATATGATGCGCTGTGTCAGGAAGTTCTGAACTACGGTGGCAGTACGGTTGAGTTAAATAACGGCATTATCGTGGGTTATGAAGATATCGATCGCAACCTGCGGGCCATCGCCGGGGATGAACCCGTTTCTACAGCCCTCGTCGGCGATGGCTATAGCTGGACGATCGGCTCCACTCGCTCAGATGTATTTGCCATTCAGGGCACTCCCGATCGCGTGACGCGATATGATTCGCTGCGGCGAGAAACGCTGTATTACGGCAACAGCACGATCGACCTTGTTGAAGATAAGGTTGCAGGCTACAACAATTTAGGCAACAACCTCCGGGTTGCCATTGCCACCATTCCCTCCGGCAGTGAAGATGAGGCGGTTGGATTTTGGACGATCGGCACAGAACGCAATGATGTGTTTAGAATCCAGGGCACGCCTACCCAGGTCAATCTGGAAAACTCCCTGTGTAAAGAAATCCTGCACTATGGCAATAGCGTGATTGAACTGCGGAATGGGTTTGTCAGCGGCTATAACAATCTGAGTGGCAACTTGCAGGTTCGGGTGCGCTGATCAACTGGAGGATCCTGGCAAGCGGTCTTCAGTTCATGGGAGTATGTCACTTTTGTCGCCCTCACCCTAAATCCCTCTCCCAAAGGGAGAGGGACTTCGATCTGGCTCCCCTTCTCCCCACTTGGGAGAAGGGGCTGGGGGATGAGGGTTAGACTTGCAAACGTGACATGCTCCCTTCGTTCATCCTCAATCATCACGATTCAATATCAGAAATGATTCGGTGGATGTCCCTTGCAATACTACACTAAGGGTGGTTATCCCTTGTGAGGTTATTGGCCCAGTCACACTTGGCGACATTCTCCTGGATTCATGAAGACTCGATCGTTTGTTTCTATCCTGATTTCTGTAGTTCTGGTGCTGCTGCTGGCGGGTGGAGCCGGGGCTTACTGGCTGGTGTCCCGCAATCCCCTGCTGCTCATGGAGGGTGTGGAACAGGCCCCCGAAGCCAGTGTGTTCCTCTCGCGGCAGTCTCCCCTGGTGGTATCCCTGCTGGTTCATCCCGATCGCCTGACGGCCTTTGGATTAGCCGTCACCCCCCCCACGCAACGAAAGCGAGTACAAACGCAGTGGCAACATTTTCGGCAGGCTGTGTTCGGCAATCGTGAGTTGGACTATCAGCAAGACATTCAGCCCTGGTTGGGAAATGAGCTAACTTTTGCCGTGACCACCCCTGATATCGATCGAGATGCTTTGAATGGGGAACAACCGGGTTACTTGCTGGCAGCGGCTATCCGCAATGGGGACAAGGCCAATCAAGCAATTCAAACTTACTGGCAACGCCAGGCCACGACAGGGGTAGATCTGGTGTTTGAGCAGTTTGCTGGGGTGAATCTGGTCTATAGCGATCGAGAGCAGGCGACTCCTACCGTTGGAACAGCCTCTGAGACGGCTTTGGCGACAGCAGTGGTGGGCGATCGGTTTGTCCTGTTTGCCAATCATCCCAAGGTGCTCCGCGATGCCATCAACAATCTGCAAGTTCCAGAATTGAGCCTGAGCCGTAGTGAATCCTATCAGCAAGCCCTGCAACAGCTTGTGCAACCCCACGTGGGTCTGGCCTTTGTTCACCTACCCCAATTGGCTGCATGGCTGGAGGATACTGATGCGAATTCATCTCCCCTTCCCCCCACAGCGGCGACTGCCACGTTTGATAGCGTGTTGATGGCGTTACGGTTAGATGACCAGGGCATTATCGCGGATACTCAACTGTTGACGGCCCCTGGACAAACGATCGAACCCAGTCGTCCAGAATTTACTCAACCCGTTTCCGCCTTACAGTACATTCCCGCCAACAGTCCCCTGGTGGCAGCAGGTCACAATTTAGAGCAGGATTGGGCGACCGTGACAGCCAATCTGGACGGATATGAGGCGTTGCAAAAGCTGCTCCATCAACCGCTGGATTCCCTGGCGCAACAGTGGGAGACAAAACCAGAAGAAATTATGTCCTGGATTCAGGATGAATACGCGCTGGGATTGCTGCCCCAGGAGAATGGCACTCAGTCCGACTGGATCTTTGTCACCCAACAATCCCCCGAACTCAGCGATCGTCTTACCCAGCTTGACCAAACAGTCCAGCAGGAAGGAATCAGCATCGGACGTTTTACGATCGCCGAGCAGCCCGTCACCGCCTGGACAAAGCTCTCTGCCATGAGCCGAACGGTGGCAACGGCTGAGTCCAAACTCGACCGCAAAGCCAATCGTAAATCCGATCGCAGCAATCCCCGTGAATCAGTCACAGTTCAGGCAGAAGTGCAGGGCGTTCATGCTTCGATCGCCGGGTACGAAATTTTTGCCACCTCCCTGGATGCGATCGCCCAATGCCTTGAATCCAGCCAGAACTCTCTGGTGGCGACCGATCGATTTCAGCAGGAAATAGCGGCCCTCCCTTCCCCCAACGATGGCTATATTTTCGTTGATTGGCTGGCACTCCAGGAAACCGATCGTTCCACCTCTTCTCCTCTGCCCAAATTAAAGGGACGATTAGCCTTCCTCAGACCTGTGATCAATGAATTGCGCACCTTGACCTTCAGCAGCAATGGCAGTAGCTCGACGGCAGCCAAAGGTACCCTCTTCCTGCGGCTTTGAGTTGGGGGATTATTCTGGGTGAACTCCTGCTGGGTTCACTTCGGTCACTAAGCTGCACCCTGCTGCTGGAACCGCCAAGCCTTCGGAGGCAGAAGACCAGCACGCCACCAGACAACGCTGATCGTGCTCTCGTTGTTCATCGGTGAGCCAGCAACGATGCAAACATTTTGCCTGATAGTCTTTCTTATAATCTCAGTAGATCGCAAATTCATTCTAGAGAGGGTAAATAGATGGCTGTGATGACTGGGAAATGTCGCTCGACAGCCTGAGAGAGAAACTCCAACATGGTCTTGAGACTAAAGAGTTCTCGGTAAACGACCCGTCCTCCTCGTTGAGTACGGCTCACAAAGAACCAGAGCAAATACACCCAGAGATTGACCAAAATAAACGCCAGAGCCACAAACAGCAAACGGGTGACTGGATTCTTGCTCGTGGTGCGGATACGGCACCCATTTTTCATCCTGTAGCTGGTCTCGATACCGAAACGGTCTTTGTAATGCTGATGCATCTGCTCCAAAGCAACCCTCACACGATGCACCACGTATAGGGTGTATTGGATACCATGTTTCCCTTTGAACCCTTTGTAATAGCTGCAAATCACCCGCATCTGACAGGTAACTGAACCATATTGAGGGCTGTTGAGGGTATAACGGGTGGCATAACTTTTGCGCCCAATCAACAACTGGCGAGTACCTCCACGTTTGCCTCGAATTACCGCAGGCATGAGAAACGGAATATTGAGAGCTTTGAGCCAACGAATGACTGGTACACTATAGAACCCACGGTCAAGATAAAGCCGTTTGACGCGGACTCGTAAGGGAGTCAGCATGGCTAATAAATAAGTGATGGTTGCAACCAATGTTTCATGCCGATGCACGGCATGAATACCCAAAGTAACCCGTTTGTTACGACAAATCACATAGACGGTGGCATAGGCAAAGAACGAAGTCGTGCCTGCCTTAGCTTGAGAGCGGTAGATGTAAGGCTCAGTGGCGACGTTCACACTGCCGTAATAGGGAATCAGATGGAGGTCAATGGCAATACGATGCTTGCCCTTACGAATTTTTGGGGGGATGCGGCTTTGCAGAGCGGCATTGAGTTGAGATTCCAGAGTTGTGATATCGTCTAACTTATCGAGATGATAGCGAATGCCATTGCCACTGGGTACGCCCTCCAATCGTTGTGTTGTGTGTTCAATGCTATCGCTGCGACTGGCGGCCCGTAGCAAAATCTCAAACAGATCTTGGAGTGTGTATCCACCTTGCATGTCCAGGGATAAGTGTTCCAATAGGCAGTCGAGGGCTACCTCCAACGTCGCTTCATCCGTCAAAGCTGGAGCAGGCGATAATGAACTTGGGTAGATCGTCATGGCTTTGTTTTAATGCGTTTAGCCTGACCCTACCCCTTTCCTAGAGAATTTGCGATCTACTGAATCTTGATGAATGCAGGCTGCTGCTACTGCCTGGGAAGGAAGACCTTTACAAGGATGTTTATTCGGTTGATATTCTACCTGGTTAGTGCCAGATGAGATTTTCATAAGTCTAATTGAATTCATACACAGACCCCGACAGGATCAGCATAGAAGTCTGGGGCATGTCAGAGCTTCTCCCAATGGTGTCGCATGATTGAGTGATATTTGTTACCTGGATTTACCCCAACTGGTTCATCTAAGCGGGTGAACTTGAGGTCGCATCAGTGCAGCAATTCGTTAGGATTTGGAAAGCGAGGTAAAAGCCAGCCGTGAGTGACTGGAACGTTTGATGTCATCCATAATCCAAACCCTACCGACCGATGTTGTGGACTTAATTGCCGCAGGCGAGGTGATTGACTCCCTGGCGGCCGTCGTGCGGGAGTTAGCTGAAAACGCCTTAGATGCTGGAGCAACTCGGATCACGATCAGCCTTTGGCCAGAACAATGGTGCATTCAAATCGCAGATAACGGATCGGGCATGACCCTGGCGGATTTAGAACAGGCGGCGATCGCCCACAGCACCAGCAAGATCCAATCTAGCCAAGACCTCTGGCAGATCAGCAGTCTTGGGTTCCGTGGAGAAGCCCTCCATAGCCTGGCCCAGCTCGCCCAGCTTGAACTCTGTAGCCGCGACTCGACCTCCTCCAATGGTTGGCGCGTCCAGTACACCGCTCAGGGTGAACCTGCTCAGGTGGAACCGATCGCCCTTGCTCCTGGCACGATCGTCACTGTATCCAACCTCTTCGGCAACTGGCTTCCCCGTCGGGCTGGCTTTCCTCCCCTGACCCAACAACTCCGCTTGATTCAGCAAACTATCCAACAGCTTGCCCTCTGTCATCCCCACATCACCTGGCAAGTTCAACAAGGCGATCGACCCTGGTTTAATATTTGGGCGGGTACATCAGCACAGCAAATTCTGCCCCAAATTTTGCGAGAGGTGCAGGTGGGGGATTTGCGAGAAGTGAGGGTGGGGAGTCGGGAGTCGGGAGTCGAGAGTCGGGAGTCGGGAGTCGAGAAACCGGGAGAACCCAGCGAAGCACTCACCTACTTACCCACTCACCCACCCACTCACCCACCCACCCACTTACCCACCCACCCACTTACCCACCCCTCTACTCTCCTCCTTGGCTTACCCGATCGCTGCCATCGTCGTCGTCCTGATTGGATCAAAGTTGCGGTGAATGGTCGCGTGGTTCGGGTGGCAGAGTTGGAACAAACTATTCTGGGAGCATTTCGGCGGATGTTACCCCGCGATCGCTATCCTGTCTGCTTTTTGCATCTCCAGCTTCCTCCCAACCTGGTGGATTGGAACCGCCATCCTGCCAAAGCTGAAATTTACCTGCATTCGCTATTGAATATCCAACAAGCCGTCACCCGGGCGATCGACCATGCCCTGCATCTCCAGAACCATACCCTTCCGGAAGCTCCCCAAACCGCCAGAATTAGCCACCTGATCAAAGCCGCAGAACCCAAAGGTCACTACCGCTCCATCCCACCCACTCCCGACTCCCGACTCCCGACTCCCGACTCCCGACTCCCGACTCCCGACTCCCCACTCACTCCCCTCAAAGCCCTCGCCCAGGTTCACCAGATGTATATCCTGGCGGAACATCCCACTGGAGTCTGGTTAGTGGAACAACACATTGCCCATGAGCGGGTGTTGTATGAGCAGTTATCCGATCGCTGGCAGCTCGTCCCTCTGGAATCGCCCGTAATTTTGAATGAACTGTCCCTTCCTCAGCAGGAGCAACTGCACCGGATTGGGATTGAGATTGAACTGTTTGGCGATCGATTGTGGGCAGCGCGATCGATGCCTGAGGCGTTGGTGAATCGGGGCGATCGGGTGGATGCAATCCTGGAACTCAGTTTGGGGGGGGATTTAGAGTCCGCTTTGGTGGCGACAGCTTGCCGAACGGCAATTCGGAATGGAACTCCGTTGTCTTTAATGGAGATGCAAACTTTACTGGATCAATGGCAGCAAACTCGCAATCCTCGCACTTGTCCCCACGGTCGGCCGATCTATTTGCAGCTTCAGGAATCTAGCCTATCGCGGTTTTTCCGTCGGCATTGGGTGATTGGTAAGAGTCACGGAATTTGAATAGGGGCGCACAGTGGTGAGAATGCACCGGGGACATATGTGGGGACTGGGCGGGCAAGATGCCCACCCCACAAGAGTCAAGAGTTTGAGTTTGGTGCTTTTTTCTAACCTTGTTCTAACCTTGCTTTGCCGCCACACCTAATTGGCTGAATAGCAGACTCGGCACGTAGGAGCCACCTCCCACCCACTCTGGTGTATCGCCCAACTCTTGCAGATTTTGAAAAGCTTCAAAGATGTTGCCCGCCACCATCGTATCTTTCACTCGCCCGACAATTTCGCCCTTTTCCACCTTATAGCCCAGAGCCAGATTCACGGAGAATTCTCCCGCCAGTTGGTTCGACTGGCCCGCACCCAAAACGCTTTCTACAATCAAGCCTTCATCCATACTGGCGATCAGTTCGGCGGTGGAGGCTCCTCCGGGTGCGATGCAAAGATTCACCATATCTGGGCCGGGCCGCGATAGCCCACCCCGGAAGCCATTGCCGGTGGATTCCCGTCCAGCCCGAGCCGCCCACCGTCGATCCCAGTAGAAGCCCATCACCGTTCCGTGATCAATGTAGGCTTTGCGGCTGGTGGGAGTCCCTTCATCATCAAAGGTGCAGGAACTTACGCCCAAACTCGGATCTTCAAATAGCGTCAGGCGAGGGTCGAAGGCCGTTTGTCCCAGCTTATCGGCTAAGGGCGAGGCATTCTGCACCACTGCCTGACCGGACAGCACCGTATCAAACAATCGTCCAATGACGCTGGACACAGCTCTGGGGGTGAACAAAACCGGGAAGGAGCCACTGCGGATGGTGGCATTGCGTTCCGCTCGCCGGAATTTTTGCAGCACTTCATTCAGAATCCGATCGTAGTCTGGAGCCTGATCGCGCACCACATCATAGCTATACACTTCCAGAAAATCTTCGCCCCGCACCAGGTTGCCCGAAAGGGTCGCACTCAGAGTTTGGTTCGATCGCTCGGTATAGACATCCTCACTCGTCGCCAGTTTGACGGTGCCAGAGCCAACCCGGAAGCCGACATCCACCAGGACATCAGAATTGTAATCATGCACTGCCCGAATCAAGGTTTCCCCCACTTCCACCAAGTCCTGGGTACTGGGAGGGGTATAGAGGGAGCGATCGTTGCCATCCCAGCTATGGAAATTGGAAGCAAATTCAAATTCCGCCGGACTGCCAATTTCCGCCGTTTGGATGGCTGCATCCACAATCTCTTCCAGCCGCGTCAGATCCGTTGAACTGGCAAACCCCAGGCGACCGTTGCAGATCACCCGCAGGGCTACCCCTTTGACGGCCTTAGTTTGTAGAGATTTCAGCCGATTATTCTCAAAATCGATCGGCGTACTCTGGCTGGATAGAAAATAGACCTCAGCGGACTGGGATCGCGGTTTGGCGAGGGTCAGGAGCTGAGCGAGAATGGAGTCGGTTAGGTCGGACATAGGTGAAGAGAGTAAGAAGGGGGCAGATTTCCAAGTTAACTGAACCACAGGAGTCCACCGATCGTCAAAGCAATGCCGATCAGGGCGACCCAGACAAAGCGATTATCCTGGGTATTCACCTGGCTCAGGTCAATGTCTTCCAGTTCCGGTTCCGGTTTGGGACGAGGCGATCGTTTCTGAGGGGATGGCGTATAGCGGGAGGCAACTACTTTGTTAGCATCAGACTCCTCACTAATATTACTGAGGTCGGGAATTTGGGTGAGCCATTCCTGACGACGCTTGAGTTGGGGAGCTTTGAGGATGTACAACAACCGTCGGCTTTGCTTGCGGGTCTTAAAGTTAGGATGCTGCTCTAGCCGTTCGCATAACCCGATCGCCTCGGTGGTTCGCTCGGCAGCACTATAAGCATTCACCAACCAGATTTGGATTTCTCCCCCCAACGGAGAATTTCCTCCCGCCAGGGATACCGCTCGCTCCAGGCATTCCACCGACTGGCGATAGCTGCCCCGCTCAAAGGCATTTCGCCCTGCCTGGTAAAGCTCCCTGGCCAGTTCCAGATCGTCCTGTTCGGAGGTGGTTGGTTCTCGATCGTCTGTCGTCACGATTAGGGTCGGTAAGTGAGTAGGGGGTGGGTGAGGATGTGCTTTTCCCGATTCCTCAGTCCTCAGTCCTCAGTCCTCAGTCCTCAGTCCTCAGTCCTCAGTCCTCAGTCCTCAGTCCTCAGTCCTCAGTCCTCATCAGCCCTCTCCTACATCCTATACCCGGAAGCCACAATCATGGAGCCGATCCCGGCATCGGTGAAAACTTCTAACAGGAGAGAGTGGGAAATCCGGCCGTCGATAATATGGGCTGCTTTGACTCCCTGGGCAAGCGATCGGACACAGCAGGTGACTTTGGGAATCATGCCCCCGGAAACGATGCCCTGGTCAATGAGACTGCGGGCTTCCTGAATGTCTACTTTGGCGATCAGGGTGCTGGGATCTTTGTAGTCTTTGAGGATTCCGGCGGTATCTGTCATCAGAATCAGCTTCTCCGCATCCAGGGCAGCGGCCAGTTCTCCGGCTACGGTATCGGCATTGATATTGTAAGCCTGGCCGTTTTCATCGGCAGCGACGCTAGAAACCACTGGAATATAGCCATCCTGAACCAATGCTTCGATTAACTTGACGTTAGTGGCACTGACTTCACCCACAAAGCCGATCCCCTCATCTCCCTGGGGTCGCGCTTTAACCAGGTTGCCATCCTTGCCACACAGTCCCACGGCAGAGCCCCCCGCCTGATTGATCAGGGAAACAATTTCTTTATTCACCCGACCGACTAGCACCATTTCCACCACATCCATCGTGGCTGCATCGGTGACGCGCAAGCCGTTCTTAAACTGCGCTTCGATCCCCAGTTTATCCAGCCAGGTATTAATTTCGGGGCCGCCACCATGCACCAGCACCGGACGTAACCCCACACAGGACAAAAACACAATGTCTCGCATGACTTTATCCTTGAGGTTGCTGTCCTTCATGGCCGCTCCGCCATACTTTACGACAATAATCCGTCCGGCAAACCGCTGGATGTAGGGTAGGGCTTCGCTGAGAACCCGAACGCGAGTGGCATCATCGGTGATGGGGAGGGTGTCAGGAGTTGTGGTCATAGACGAGGGAAGTCGATCGAAGGTTGATAAAAAATTACTGTCTGCTTAGTGTACCAGGAGCTACCAAATTCAGATGTGTAATTCGAGCACACTTCCTTAACCCAGTTCCCTGGAGAACCCTAAGTATCGTTGGGAATTCTTAAATCTTAAGATAGGTATGGTCGATCGGTATCACATTAGTGAAGTAGCCCCAGAAGTTATGATCAATTTTGACAAAACCCTGAAATACAGCACTTTCGAGGTATATGAGGTACACTTAAAAGGAGATTAGAGGTATCAAGAATCCCGATGAAAGCCTACTCCGTTGATTTGAGAGAAAAAATAGTTAATGCTTATGAGAGAGGCGATACTTCAATTAGAAAAGTAGCCACTCAGTTTGGCGTTGCGAAAAGCTATGTCCAAAAGCTGCTCCTCCTTAAGAAAACTCAGGGACACTTGGCACCCAAGAAGCAAGGTGGAACAATGAAGGGACAGTTAGATGAGTACGGTAGCGAATTAACTGCAATGGTACAAAGCCATCCTGACGCAACTTTAGCAGAATATTGCGAGTATTTTGGAGAGCAATACAACGTTTGGGTCTGTCGCAGTGTCATGTGCTGTGCCTTGCAAAAACAACAACTCACGCGAAAAAAAAGACCTTACGCAGCACTCAAGCGAACACAGAGCGGGTGCAAAAGCTGAGAGTAGAGTATTGGGAGAAGGTCAAACCCATCGAGGTAGAGAACCTGGTGTTTCTAGACGAGATGGGAGTTCTACTCGGGTTGACCCGTACCCATGCTAGAAGCAATCGAGGCGATAGAGCGTATGACTTTAAGCCCTACTATCGAGGTGAAAAGGTGAGTGTGATTGGGGGCATCAGTTGCAAGCAGGTGTTGGCTCTCATGACACTAGATGGTTCAGTCAATGGCGATGCCTTCAAAGTTTTTATCGAGCATTTCCTGCTGCCGCAGTTATGGGAGGGTGCAGTAGTGGTGATGGATAATTTGCCTGCTCATAAAGTTGAAGCAATCGAGCCTTTAATTGAATCAGTAGGTGCCAGTGTTTTGTATTTGTCGCCCTATTCTCCTGAATTTAATCCCATTGAGCATTGGTGGTCACAATTGAAAGCATTCCTGAGACTATTTTCTCCAACTACTGCATCTGGTGTGGATGGTTTAATCGGAATAGCACTTGAGTTAATGAATCCTGAACACCTCAAAAATTGGTTTACACATTGCTGCTACTGTACCTCATAAACCCCGAATCCGCTGTATTTCAAAAGATTTCTATTTCCTTTGGCAACTGTGCTGGGGGTCATTTACCTGATTCTGCTGGTGGCAGGGGAAATTGATCCAGAGGATCGCAGATTGAAAAATACGGACGTAGCAATTCTGTTGATCGTGCTGTTGATTAATTCTGATTTGACAGAGCGATTGGCAAAATTTCGCCTTGGTTCAGAAGGGGTGACGCTGAAGCTAGAAGAACTGGAAGAACAGCAGGATCGGATGAACCAGACTCAAAGAATCCAGGAAGAAGAAATCAAAGATCTGGCGGGTCTGTTGGTTAGAGATCTACTGAGTACAAAGGAACGTGACCTGTTAAAAAGATTGGCTGCCGATCGCCCTTTTCCCTACGAAGATAAAGAGAAATTTGTAGAGGATTTGATTCAATTGGGCGATCGAGAATTAATCGAAAGTCCATCTCAAGATGAATTAAAAATTGAGGAAATTCCGCAATCCTCGGATGACTTAAAGCAGTTCGTTCAGGTGTCGCAACTGGGCTATATCTGCCTGAAGTTTATGCAAAAGGCTTTTTCAAATGAACGGTTGGATGAGTTGGAAATTGAAGAACAGTTGGATTGGAAGGAGTGAGGGGTGAGGAGTGAGGGGTGAGGAGTGAGGAGTGAGGAGTGAGGAGTGAGGAGTGAGGAGTGAGGAGGATCTCAACATAGTTTGCGATCTACTGAGTTTTGTTAACTGGGATGGGATTCCCCCCGATCGTCTGATCAACCCTTACCGCATGAGGCGATATTCAGTGCTGATGGACATGAACACGGCAGGATCGGGGGTGGGTAGGAGAGGACTCCAACTTTCGATTCTGCGGAAGTTTTTGAGATAGAGATCGTGAATCGTGGCGCGAACCACTTCTTTAGAACCAAAGATGATAATGCGAACGCGCTCTCGCCCTGCACTCGGATCAGAATCATCTCCAAAGGCAGGATGATCGAACAGGTTAAAATCACCTGTCATAGGAATTCTCCTTAGAATGGTTGGGGTTGTAATGAACGGAAGAAACCCAGCAACCTGGTTGTCCCCCCGTTCAACCATCGCAAAGTTGGGGATAGGAAGTTGTTCAACAAAAGCGTTAAACTAATCCAAGCCCGACGGACAGCTACGGTCGTCTGTAGGGTTAGAGGTATGCTGTAGTGTCTACCTACTTCATACCTCGCCAGGTTGTTGGGAGCCAGGCTACTGCGACACGCATTTGTTGTGTAGCCATAAGTTAAGAAGATACCAGATCGATCGCCATAGTCAAGTGTTCTGTTGTACAAATTTACTGACTGAGGGAAATCGTTCATGGGTCATGGGGCATGGGAGAGGCGCGATCGTCGGGTGTGATCTGGCTAGATAATTTGCAGAATCAGGTGATCATAGTGAGATCACTCAGATCATAGGGAACCCTAGAAAGGAATTTAGCTTAAGGGCAGTCTCCCGGTTCTGACCTATGACATCTCTAGCAAACGCCGCTTCGCAAGTCTTCACATTTTCTGACTACACCATCGTTGAGCAACTGTACCTGGGATCTCGAACAATCGTCTATCGAGCTGTCCAAACTTCCACTCAGCAGTCGGTCGTGATTAAGGTGCTGCGGCGAGAGTATCCTAGCTTTAGTGAACTGGTGCAGTTTTGCAATCAATATACCATTGCCAAAAATCTCCCGATTCCTGGTATTATCCAGCCTTTGCACCTGGAACCGCTGGGTAAGGGCTATGCTCTGGTCATGGAAGATTGGGGTGGGGTTGCCTTAGGGCAGTACATCCAACACCATCCTTTAGGCCTGTCAGAGATGATCGCGATCGCCATTCAACTGGCGGACATTCTGCATGATCTGGGTCAACATCGTGTGGTGCATAAAGACATTAAACCGGCCAACATTCTCATCCATCCAGAAACAAAGCAGGTCAAACTGATTGATTTCAGCATTGCATCTTTGCTGCCGAAGGAAACCCAAGAAATTCAGAATCCCAATGTGCTGGAGGGAACCCTGGCCTACCTCTCCCCTGAACAAACCGGCCGGATGAACCGGGGTATTGATTACCGCAGTGATTTCTATTCGCTAGGTGTAACGCTTTTTGAGTTGGCGACGGGTCAATTGCCATTTCACTCCAGTGAACCAATGGAACTGTTGCACTGTCATTTGGCCAAACAACCGCCCTCCATCTGCGATGTCAACCCCAATCTGCCCCTGATG
The DNA here is from genome assembly GCF_048077055.1 of Egbenema bharatensis FJBBOT/2019. Lineage (NCBI taxonomy): Bacteria > Bacillati > Cyanobacteriota > Cyanophyceae > Oculatellales > Oculatellaceae > Egbenema > Egbenema bharatensis. The sequence continues at coordinate 4,577,776 of NZ_CP182236.1, forward strand.
TTGGGGGAGATCATTCGTAAGTTGATGGCGAAGAATGCTGAAGACCGATACCAGAGTGCGATCGGACTCAAACATGATTTGATGCAATGTCAAAAAAACCTGCACGGACCAGTCTGGTTTGAACTGGGACAGCATGATGTATCCGATCGGTTCTTGATTCCTGAAAAGCTTTACGGCCGGGAACAGGAGGTGACAACGCTCCTGTATTCCTTTGGACGGGTTGCCAACGGAGCTGCTGAACTGATGCTGGTCGCAGGCTTTTCGGGCATTGGTAAAACGGCTGTGGTGAATGAAGTCCATAAGCCGATCGTGCGCTGGAATGGCTACTTCATTAAAGGGAAGTACGATCAGTTCAACCGCAATGTTCCCTTTTCTGCTGTCGTTCAGGCGTTGCGTGACCTGATGGAACAACTGTTGAGCGAGAGTGATGTGCAACTAGAACAATGGAAACACCGCATTTTGTCTGTGGTGGGTGAGAACGGGCAGGTGTTGACTGAGGTAATTCCGGAGCTAGAGCAGATTATTGGTTCCCAACCGCCAGCCCCAGACCTCTCTGGTAGTGCAGCCCAGAGCCGTTTCAATCGGCTGTTCCAGAAGTTTATTGCTGTCTTCGCCACCCCCGAGCATCCCCTGGTGATGTTCCTCGATGATTTGCAATGGGCAGATGCAGCTTCGCTCAACTTAATGCAGGTCTTAATGACGGAGAAAGCATCGGGGTATCTGATGTTGATTGGAGCCTATCGGGATAATGAAGTTTCTCCAACCCATCCGCTGATGCTGACACTGGAGGACATTCAAAAAACAAATGCCAGGATTAATACCCTGACGTTAGCCCCGCTGAACCAGAGCGATGTCAATCAGTTGATTGCCGATGCGTTCAGTTGTACCCCCGATCTGGCATGGCCGTTCACCGAATTGGTGTATCAAAAAACAGCCGGGAATCCGTTTTTCATCACGCAATTTTTGAAAGCACTCTATGAAGATGGATTAATCACCTTTGATGGGGAAATTGGCTTCTGGCAATGTGATCTGGCAACGGTACGATCGCTGGCCCTCACGGATGATGTCGTGGAGTTTATGTCACTGCAACTACAAAAGCTGCCCTCTGCAACCCAATCCATCCTGAAACTAGCTGCCTGCGTCGGGAATCAATTTGACTTAGCAACCCTGGCGATCGTTTCAGAACAGCCTGAACTGGAAACCGCCTTGTCCCTATGGAAAGCGCTACAGGAAGGATTTATTATTCCAACAAACGAAGTTTATAAGTTTTATCAGAATTCATCGATTTTTAGTCATCAATCGACGACCCGTATAACTGATTCTCAAATTACCAATTTCCAAATCAACAATTCTCAAATTACCGATCGATCAAAAGAATTAATCGTTAACTATAAATTCTTACACGATCGCGTTCAACAGGCTGCTTACTCTCTCATTCCGGACTCCCAGAAAAAAGCAGTGCATCTAAAAGTTGGTCAGTTATTACTCAGCAGCACATCTTCTGAAACCCTTGAAGCCAGGATTTTCGATATTGTCCATCAACTTTATCAAGGTAATGAAATCATTGCTCAACAATCAAATCGAGATGAAGTCGCTCATCTTTATTTGACTGCTGGGAAAAAAGCAAAAGCTTCCACTGCCTATAAAGCAGCCGTTGATTACTTTACCGCAGGGATAGACTTGCTCACAGAACAGAACTGGAGCACTCACTATCAACTGACGTTTGACTTGTATCGAGAAGGTGCAGAGTGCGCCTATCTGATTGGTCATCTGAAGCAAGCAGAAACCTGGTTTGATTTAGCCCTGAGTCATGCTCAGGATGCATTTGAGCAAGCTGATATTTATGCCATTCAAATGTACCTGAAGATGACTCAAGGTGAAGATATTCAAGCTAGCTTTGAAGATGGGCTAAAGGGCCTGAGTATGCTTGGGATGCCCTTGCCGCGCCTGCTTGAAGAGCAGAAAGCTGAAATTCAAATTCAATTAGAACAGCTACAGACCAAACTGGCAACGATTTGCCCATCCGATGTCTTTAATCTGCCGGAAATGTCTGATCAAAAGCAGAAACTCTGCATGAGCTTGCTTGCCGATCTCTGGGCCGCCGCCTACATGGGAGGAGATGCAACGCTCTCGTACTTGAGTCTGCTGCTGATGCTCAACACTTCCCTCACCTATGGCAATACGGAAGCCTCTGGTTTTGCCTATTGTCTGTACGGAATGAACCTGGCCAATCAGGGCGATTATGCTACGGCCTATGAATTTGGTACATTAGCTTTGAAGCTCGATCGCCACTTCAACAGTACAAAGTTTATCTACAAAACAAATAATATTTTTGCTCATACGATTAATCCCTATAATCAACATCTAAAAACAAATCTAGCCGTATCGCGCCAGGCTTTTCAGGCTAGTCAAGCCGGTGGAGATGTGGTGTTTGGTGTCTGGGCGGTTTCATTTTTGATCTGGGCTATGATCCTTAAAGGAGATTGCCTGCCCGATATCTACGCAGAAACTGAAAAATATCTCGGTTACGTACAGCAAGTCAATGATGTCAATATGCTGTATGCCTTTACCCTACAACGACAGTTTCTCTTGAATTTGCAAAATACATTTCAAAACACAGACTTACTGCATTCACACCATTCGGATTATTCCGACGAGCAGCCTCCCTATATTCAAGTTTGGCGACAAAAGCAGAATTTTGAACACGGCATCAACTGGTATTGTTTTCTAAAGCTACAGCTTTCGTATTTGTATGGTCGTTATTCTGACGCAGTTGCAGCCGCTAAAGAAGCAGAAGCGACATTACCTTGCAATGCAGGGTTTTTTCCCATTATTCTGTATCACTTCTACTATCCACTGAGTTTAGCTGCACTCTATCCTGACGCAACGACAGTACAGCAAAGGGAATACTGGGAGATCCTGCAACACCATCAGCAAATATTCAAAAATCTATCCGATTTTTGTCCAGAGAACTTTCTACACAAGTACCTATTGCTATCGGCTGAAATGGCGGCTCTTTCGGGTCATGCACTGGAAGCAGTAAATTTGTACGATCGGGCCATTGCCGCCGCAAAAGCCAATGAATATCTTCAAGAAGAAGCCCTTGCCAATGAACTGGCAGCCACATTTTTCCTTAGATGGGACAAACCGTTGATTGCCCAGGAATACATGCTCAAGGCCTACTATGGCTATGCCCGTTGGGGTGCCAAAACCAAAGTTGCAGACCTGGAAGCTTGCTATTCTCAATTGCTTGCTCCTATCCTACGGCAAGAACGGCCACCGCTCTCAGTCAGCGAAACTGTTTTTGCCAGTGGAACGATCGCCTCCACGGGTACTTCCTCCAGTGGCATTTCCGATGCCATCGATCTGGTTACTGTTCTCAAAACCTCCCAGGCAATATCCAGTGAAATTGAACTGGAAAAACTGCTGTCATCCTTGCTGTCCATCATCATTGAAAATGTAGGCGCTGATAAGTGTGTGTTAATGCTGCTGCGGGGTGAACGTTTGCTGATTAAAGGGTTAGTCACCCTGGGAACACAACCCATTGTGTTGCAGAGCCTTCCTGTTGAAGAGAGTCAGGATGTTCCTCTCAAAATCATTCACAAGGTCATGCATCAGCAGCACAGCGTCGTACTGATTGATGCAATGGCAGATCCCACTTTAGTCGCCGATCCATACATTGTGCATCAGCAACCCAAAAGCCTTTTATGTAGTCCAATTTTGCATCAGGGTAAGTTAAAGGGAATTGTATATTTAGAGAATAATCTGGCAACAGGAGCATTCACAGCCGATCGCGTCGAGTTGCTCAACCTGCTCTGTGCCCAGGCAGCGATTTCGCTAGAGAATGCCAGGCTGTATGAACGATCGCAGCAATATGCTCAACAGCTAGAGCGATCGCTGAACGAGTTAGGCCATACAGAGTCTCGCCTGCGAGCATCCCAGCAACGGCTTCAGCTCATGGTTCAACAAACACCCCTAGCCGTCATTGAGTGGGATATCAATCAGCAGATTACGAGTTGGAACCCAGCCGCAGAAAGAATATTTGGCTACACCCAGGAAGAAGCTCTGGGTCGTCCAATTCACTTTCTCGTTCCTGAAAAGCTCCAGCCTCAAATCGCAAGAATTAGTGCCGATCTTCTACTGCAACAGGGCGGTCATTTCAGCATCAATGAAAACATTACAAAAGATGGCAGGTTGATTGTTTGTGCCTGGTATAACAGTCCGCTGGTTAATGAGGACGGTGAGCTGGTTGGCGTTGCTTCACTCACAGATGATATTACTGACCAGAAAATGGCTGAACTCAAACTCCAACAACAGGCAGAAGAGTTGGCAGCGGCATTGCAAAACTTAAGGCAAACCCAATTACAGATGGTGCAAAACGAGAAAATGGCCATGTTGGGTAACCTGGTTGCTGGCATTGCTCACGAAATCAACAACCCCATTGGTTTTCTCAATGGTAGTGTTAATAACGCCAAAGATTACGTGCAGGATTTGTTCGGCCATCTTGCGCTCTATCAGGAACATCATCCCCAGGCGGCCACCCCAGTTCTGGATCATGCAGCAGCGATCGATCTGGAGTTCTTGCGCGAAGATTTGCCCAAGGTACTCGATTCCATGAAAGGGGCGACCGATCGCATCAAGTCCATCAGCAACAGCCTGCGAACCTTCTCCCGGGCCGATACTGAATATAAAGTCCGGGCCGATATTCACGAAGGCATCGACAGCACGATCTTAATCCTGAAATATCGACTTAAAGCCAATGAGTTCCGCCCAGCGATCGAAGTGCAAAAAGCATACAGCAATCTGCCTATGGTTGATTGTTTTCCTGGACAGTTGAACCAGGTGTTCATGAATATCTTAGCCAATGCGATCGATGTTTTTGATGAGGCAGCCCAACAGTCTTCGTTTAATGACCTGAAAGCAAAGCCTCAGAGGATCACAATTCAAACCCAGCTAGCCGCACAGAATACCGTTGAAATCCGGATTCGTGACAATGGTACAGGGATGTCGAGCGAAGTACTATCTCGCATTTTTGACCATTTATTCACCACCAAAGGGGTAGGAAAAGGAACCGGATTAGGATTGGCGATCGCCCGTCAAATTATCGTGGAGAAACATGGAGGTTGCATAGAGGTGCAGTCGGAAGTGGGGCAAGGCACCGAATTCTGTATCAGCCTACCCATGTCGGTTCATCCATAGTCGGTTCACCCATAGTCGGTTCACCCATGAGCACTCAAGCATGCAGTGATTAGCTTAAAAATTTGTTATGTCACGCAAAGTAGACATCGAATGATGTCTACCCGCAATGTCTGCCCTATGGCTGAAGCAGATTTCTGTTGCGATCGCTAGGCTAAAAAATTGTAGCGAAGATTCAGGCAGCCAGTGAAATTGCGATCGCTCCATCGAAGCATGAGGGTTGTTGTAATAGCCCTGTTCGTTGCGCTGCTCATCATTTTACCCAGTATCGCCCAGGTGCCAGAAACCCAGATCCCACCCCCTGATGCTGAACTGAGCCAATTGGAACCCTTCGACCCGCCAGAGGTAGAAGCCTTCGTGGAGGAGTTTGTCCGGGCGCAGTCGCTCCCAGGTGCAGCTTTTGTTTTGGTTCAGGACGGAGCAATTGTAGCCCAACAGGGTTATGGCTATGCTGATATCGCCCAACAGCGTCCCGTTGATGCAGAAACCACTTTATTTCGGATTGCATCCATCTCGAAATTAGTCACCACCGTTGCCCTGTTGCAGCTTTATGAGCAGGGACAGGTGAGCCTGAATGATAATGTGAATCGCTATCTGCAAGCCTTTCAAATTGACGAAACCTATCCCGCTCCCATTACGGTAGAAAACCTGCTGACCCACACCGACGGACTGGATGTGTCCTGGGGAATTGGCGCGGCCAACACGACAGGAGATCGGTTTTTGCCCCTGGCTCAATTTTTGCAAGACCGTTTGCCACCGCGAGTGGTTGCCCCAGACCGGGTATATCTTTATGGTGATGCTGGAATGACCGTTGCGGGCTATCTGGTTCAGGCTTTGAGTAGCATTCCCTTTGCGCAATACGTAGAACAGCAGATCTTTCAACCCTTAGGGATGGAGCGCAGTAGCTTTCAGCAACCTTTACCGCCCTCCCTTGCAGCGGATGTTGCGGTGGGATATGAAGCGGATCACTCACCAGTTCCGTTTCAGCGAATTCAAAGTGTCCCTGCGATCGCCATGAGTACGACGACCACCGACATGGCGAACTTTATGCTAGCCCAACTGCAAGGCGGACAGTTCAACAACAGCGGCATCTTGAGCGAAGAAACAACGCGCCAAATGCAGCAGCAGCACTTTACCCACCACCCCCGACTTCCCGGTTCTGCCTACGGGTTTTATCTGCGCCAACAAAGCGATCGTCTGATCCTGGAGCATGGTGGCGTGATGCCCGGTTTCAGCAGTACCCTGTTCCTGATTCCAGAAGATAATTTAGGATTCTTCCTGGCTAGCAACAGTTTTCGGGCTGATCTGCCGGAGCGTTTGATGCAAGCCTTCCTGGCGCACTACTATCCATCAACGCCGAGTCCACCCCGGGATTCCCCAACCGGAACCCGATTATCGCCCGATCTGTCCCGGTTTTTTGTCGGCACCTATCGATTCAATCGCTATCCCCACAGGAGTTTTGAGAAGTTAACTGCTTTGATCGGGCTTGTTCCTGAAATTCGGATTGAGGTCACCGAAGATGGCGCGTTAACGATTCAGGGTGCTCGCTACACTCAGATAGAGCCGCTGCTGTTTCAGTTAGGAAATAGTTCTTACTACAGTGCCTTTCGGCAAAACGATCGCGGCCAGATCACCCACGTTTTCCTGGGGCAGAGTGTGTTTCAAGCATTTGAAAAATTAGCGTGGTTTGAAACCGTTCGCTTTAATGCCCTGTTACTGGGAATCTGCGCCTTAATTTTCCTATCGATGGGGATTGTTTATTTAATTGACTTCTACCGTCGCCTGACAAAACGCCTTTCTGGACAGCGACGCTTGCCTCAATGGGCGCTACATTTGGCTGGGTTAACCAGTACCTTAAATCTCTTATTCGTCATGGGTATGGTCTTCACTCTGGTGTTCACCGATATCTGGGTTCTCTATGAAGGAATGCCCTGGCTCGCCCTGCTTCTGCTAGGCATTCCACTCATCACTACTGGCTTAACATTGGGGTTAGCTGTTGGGACGATCGCCGTTTGGGCAAATTATTCAGGCGCGCTCTGGCAAAAGTTGCATTACTCCCTGGTCACGCTGGCTGCCATTGGCTTCATCTGGTTTGTTGAGTACTGGAATCTTTTAGGCTTTCGCTTTGCTTGAGTCAATCCACCCCTCACCCTTCTCCACCAGGGATTTCCCAACATTCCCCTCCTGGGAGGGGTTGGGGTGGGTTCAATGCGACTTAAGCCGCAGAGGAGGATGAGGGACTCGGTAACTGAGTTTCAGCCGCTGTTAGCCTGAACGGGTTATCACTCCCCACCGTCAGGAAGTCCCTGGCACGGAGAGAACTCGCCTGAATGCCATTCAGAATGGCTAACCGTTGGTTATCTCTGGTAATCCGAATCACCGTATTGTCTCCCCGCTGTCGCAACGTCAGGCGATCGAACGTTAGCCTGCCGCCCAAGACAATGCGATCGATTCCCAGTTCAAAATCCAGAATCGTATCTATGCCCTGTCTCGGTTGCAACCAGAAGCGATCGGCTCCTCTGCCGCCTTCCAGCACATCATTGCCTCTCCCACCGTTCAGGAAATCTGCCCCTAAGCCACCCCTCAAGGTATCCTGACCATTGTTGCCATACAGCCGATCGTTCCCGGCATTCCCCAGGAGCAAATCATCCCCTGCTCCACCGACCAGTAAATCTCGACCCTGGAATCCGTACAGCGTATCATTCCCGGCATTCCCCAGGAGGGTATCATTGCCCCGGTTGCCCTCCAGCCAATCGTTCCCGCCCCGACCCGTCAGGAAGTCATTACCGCTATAGCCAACTAAGCGATCGGCCTGCGGCGTACCAATCCGGGCAATGTTGTCAGTGATGCCATTAATCACATCTTGCCGGAGGGTTTGAGCCAGGAGAGAGTGGCTGCGGGTTGTGGGATGTGCCTGATCCCAGAAGAAAAACGTATCTGCATCGGCTGGAGCCGATCGGGGGACTAAATTCACCAGGAATGGATCGGTGACATTGGAAAACCCAAAGGCGGATGGATTTGCAGCAACTTGCTCTCCCAAAGCGAACAGATCAGTCAGAACAACGTTAACGCCCAAGCTTTGTTCCAGCGGCAGCAGGTTACTTTCCAGACCCGCATTGAGGGTTTGCGTCACCTGGGTTAGAGGAGCTAAAAAGTTCTGGCTGAGGGGTAATCGCCCCAGGTTGGGGTTTTGCACCACAACAATATTTTTTGCACCGGCATTCGCCAACGATTCAACCGCCAATCTAATATTACCAACAGCCTGGTTGATGGCTGGCCAAAGGAGCCTGGATCGTTCAGATTCAGGAAATCATTCGCGCCTGACCAAACAAAATACAGGGCATTGGGATCGGCTCCCCCGGCCCAACCTGAGTCACAAAGCGATCGATCTGATCCAGCAGTCCACCCAGTTGAGGGAACGGATTCACATTCGTCCGCCCCGTTGTGGCTCCACCTACCGCAAAGTTGGTCGTTAAATCAAGGTTTAATCCGAGGCTGTCCGCCAGGAATTCCACCGCCACTGGGCCATTTGAAAATCGACCCTCGGCATAGGGAGGGCTGGGGGGCAATAGCCCTGCCGTCAGAAGGAACGAATTACCGATATCCGTCGTGCTGTCACCAAAGGCAATCACCTTCGCATCCCGCTGGGGGATGACCGAAATTTCGTTCATATTAAGTTCTGCCTTTACCAAAATAGATGTTCTAATCTTTACGAACTCGCCAGTCACTCAACCGTACATTGAAGCGTATAGTTATCATACGATTAAGTATTCGATCTGGTTCATTAGAAAAATCAAGAATTTGTAAACTTGCTCCACTTCCGGTTTTTCGCTGATCGGATGAAGCTCCTATCCTCCGAAAGCCCGATCGCCCTGCGCAATTGCTTTCAAACAGAGCTTTCCCAGATCAGGTTTATTTGCCAGTCAGTTACCAAAGGTTTCCAATTCGATCGTGGGTTCAGCAAGAGAATCAAGTTTGTGTGGATCTCCGTGATCTAAGTTTGATTTTTTACTCAGTGTAGGAGCCTTTGGTTCATCTTTTGCTCAGTGAAAATGAGCAGCGAAATCTCTGTATTGTCAAGGCTCAGAGGTATGATTTGTCCAAACAATTTGCACCTCATCTCCGGTTTCTCACGAATCTGCCTCAAGTACAGAAGCCTTGCAATAAAAACTGTCATGATGCATCCGATTGGTCATTCTCTCCGTACCAGGGACGTAGAGTTTGATACGGTTCAACGATGGCTTCATTCAACAACCTGAATAGCGTACTCAGTCAACTGGGTGATGCTTTAAACACGATCGCCGCTCAGGATGACGCAACCCTGCGGCAGCGGATCAATCAAGTCGTTTCAGACTTACAAGCCGGGCGACTCGATGCGATCGACAAAATTCTGTCCTCGCTTCAGCCCACCCCAAAAGCCCCTGACCCTACCACAGCCAAATTTGTCGGACTCACAGCCGACAACCGTCTGGCATTCTTCAATCCTGATGATTTGAGCAATACGACAACCGTTTGCATCATGGGGTTACAGCCGGGAGAAACACTGTTGGGAGTAGACTTTCGCCCAAATACTGGAGAATTGTTTGCCCTCGGCAGCAGCAATCGGCTGTACACAATCGATCCAGAAACGGGAACCGCCACTTCAGTGGGAACTGAACCCTTTGCGATCGCCCTGGAAGGGACAAATTTTGGGTTTGACTTTAATCCCACCGTCGATCGAATTCGGGTGGTCAGCGATGCCGGACAAAACCTGCGGCTCAACCCGGACACCGGAGCAGTCGTCGATGCCGACCCCACGATGGAGGGGATTCAGCCTGACGGTGCGCTGAATGGCGATACGGATTCAATTATTGCCACGGCCTACACCAACAGTTTCACTGGAACAACGGCAACCACTCAGTATGGGATCGATGCGGTTACCAATCAGCTCTTTATCCAGGCTCCGCCTAACGATGGGACTCAAACGATCGTCGGTGATTTGGGCGTTGACTTTGATGCGGGTGCAGGATTTGACATTCTGTTTTTAGAAGATCAAAACCTGGGCTTTGCCACCTCCGGCTCCTCCTTATTTTCGATCGACCTGGAAACAGGAGCTGCTACCCTGGTGGGTGAAGTCAAAGCGGGCGGTCAGTCCCTTGAGCTAGTTGGCTTTGCTGGACGTAGCCCGATCGTGAAGCCTGATCCAGAAACGGCAGAATTTATTGGTTTGAGCGATGCCAACGCGCTGGTATTCTTCAATTCCAATGCCTTAAATAATGTGACTCAGGTTGAAGTAACGGGACTGCAACCCCATGAAACATTACTGGGGATCGATATTCGTCCTGAAACGGGGGAACTGTTTGCCCTGGGCAACGATCGGCTGTACACGATCGATCGGCTTACGGGAGTTGCAACTCAGGTGGGAATGGAATCCTTTGCGGCACCGTTGGCAGGAACAAACTTTGGGTTTGACTTTAATCCCACCGTCGATCGAATTCGAGTGGTCAACGATGCCGGACAAAACCTGCGGCTCAACCCGGACACCGGAGCGATCGTCGATGCTGATCCCTTAACCGGGGGAATTCAGTTCGATGGCAACTTGAATGGTGATACGGATTCAATCATCGCCACAGCCTACACCAACAGCTTCGCTGGCTCCACCATGACCACCCAGTACGGTATTGATGCCCTGACCAACCGCCTCTTCATCCAGGCTCCCCCCAACGATGGCACCCAGAATTTTGTTGGAGAACTGGGCTTTGATTTTGATGCCGGGGCAGGGTTCGACATCGTATTCCGCGAAGGCATGAACCTGGGCTTTGCCACCTCAAATTCTTCCCTGTTCTCGATCGATCTGGACTCTGGGGCTGCCACGCTGATCGGTGAAGTCAGAGATGGTGCAACGTCGATTAATCTGGCTGGATTTACCGCAGCTATGTAGGGGAAAGGAGGTCGTAGGGTAGGCATCTTGCCTGCCCCGTTTGGATTTGTACCGTCTGCTATGGGGGCGTATTGCTGTGCGCCCCTACGAGATACACTATTTTTCGCATATCTCTTCCGACGGATTCCTTAATATTCCTGTCACCATCACAAGTTCCTCAAATTTTTCCTCTACAACAAAGTTAGAAGGTAGTGAGTGCAGAACGATCGAAAACGTCGTTCATTCGCTTCACAGTGCAGATCACACTAAAGCGCATTTCAACCTTCTCTCTCTTCTCACCTTCCCCTCAATTAGGTGAACGCCATGCGAAAAATAGCTTTATCACCGTGGCAGATTTCAGAAACGGACTTTCCGGCTCAGGGTACTCCAACCGAGCAACTTCAGTTTCTATTGCAGTACGCAGTCCTGGCCCCTTCCAGCCACAATACGCAGCCCTGGTTATTTAAGCTTCAAAACGAACAGGTGCAACTCTACGCCGATCGCAGTCGCGCTTTGCCGATCGTTGACCCCCAGGACAGAGCATTAATTATTAGTTGTGGTGCAGCATTATTTAATTTGTGCCTTGCCATCCGCCAGTTTGGTTATACCGACATCGTTAAGCTGTTTCCAGATGCCAGTCAGGCTGATTTACTAGCCCAAGTTCAGCTAGGGGAACCGTATCATGCCACTGCCACTGAGCAAGCTTTATTCAGGGCCATTCCCCATCGCCATACCCATCGCCCCCAGTTTCTCAATCAAGCCCTCTCGCCAGATTTTTTGATAACCCTACAATCAGCCGCGATCGCAGAACATACCTGGTTGGAATTCATTTCCCAGGCAAACCGAGAGGCGGTGGCTGACTTAATTGCTGAGGGCGATCGTCGTCAAATGAAGAATCCCCAATTTCGCCGGGAACTATCCGACTGGATTCATCCCAACCGCAGTCCGCACCGGGATGGCATGCCAGGCTATGCCCACGGGTTTAGCGATTGGTTGTCCTACGCTGGCCCGTTTGTGATTCAACACTTTGATTTGAGCCATCCTCAAGCGAAAAAAGATAGACAACTCGCCCAGCAAGCTCCTGCTCTAGCAGTCTTGGGAACAGCAGCGGATCGTCCAGAGGATTGGATCGCAGCGGGACAAGCCTTATCCCATGTGCTTTTACTCGCTCGCTCGCAGGGAGTCATGGCAGCCTTTATGAACCAGCCGATTGAAGTGGCAGAATTACGTCCTCAACTTAGCCAACAGTTGAAGCAATCGGGTTATCCTCAACTTTTAATGAGACTCGGCTTTGGTGCTGATATTAAACCCACGCCCAGACGGTCGATCGAAGAGGTGTTACTCTCCTCTACTTAGGATTATGGATTAAACAACTAGCACAATGCTCTACTTGACGGACTGGGCGGGCAAGATGCCCACCCCACAAGAGTTTCAGGTTATTAAATTTTTATTCCTTAAGACTAAAAATCTTCCAACAGGGGAGCCAGCCGATCGAGCAAAGGATCGGGTTCTGGAGTCGGAGGGGGAGAAGCCTCAGCAGAGGATAGTTCCACAGGTTGTAGATTAATTCTGGACTCTAAATTGTCCAACCGATCGGCCACCTGAGCCACCTGTTGCACGACCTGTTGTTCGAGCTGCACCATTTTCTGTTCCAACTGCCTCAGGGACATCGATCGCTGCATCTCGATCGCCCCTTCCAATCGAGCCATTTGCCGTTGCAGGGTAGCCATCTGGTTCTGAAGCTCCGGGTCAGAGGGTGGCGGAGATGCATCCTGATCCAACAAAAATTTCCTTAACGCCTGCTTACAAAGGGCACTAAAACTCTCATACTCACCCCCCTTCATCGCCTGCTCAACGGCTTTCAGCAACATCTGATCGGCTTCCGAAGCGGTAAACCGAATCATCTGTCCAACCTTATCTTTGGCATCCCTAGAGGGCATACTGTAACCCTTTAAGCTATGTGAGCCGTAACCCCCGTAGCGCAGGCATCCTGCCTGCCCTTTCCCCTTCTACCTCTTACTCTCTTGTGGGGTGGGCATCTTGCCCGCCCAGTCAACTCAGACGATCGAACTCACGCCCTAAGACTGAGTCGTCGCCAGCTTATTCATCAAGGCAACCAGTTGCGCCTCACCATAAATATACTGTCCCAGGGAATTTGCCTGACGCGAAGGTTTCGCCAGATGCCCCTTCAGCCGCGCATCCTTTAACAAAGGACGCAGATCCGACCAGAAGAACTCACCCCCACCGCCACTGACAATCACATCCGTCACCCGCTCCGGCAACCAGGAAACCAGGCGATCGGACAGGTCACGGGCAAAACTGCGCTTCAGGCTTGGCAGAATGTCATCCAAATTCGTGGGTTTAGTGGCTCCCCTGGGACGGAAAAATCGTTCTCCCTCTGGACGATGCACCGCTTCAATCAGGGAAAGAGACTGACTATCAGCCCCCTGAATCTGGGCTGCCACCTGATCGTAAAACTGACTCATGGCAAAGGGTTCGCTCTTGGATGCGCCCCTGGCAAACCGGAAGCGATCGACCATCAAAAAATCAGTCGTCTGGTGTCCAATATCCACCACCGCTACCGATAGACTGGGAAAATCTGGACTGGAGGCGCGTTTGTCCTGGGCTTCACACCAGATCAGGCTGCCAAATCCCTCCGGCATTACCCAAACCTGCTGAATATCGACGGCGGCAAACTCCCCTCGATAGCTCATCACATGGGGCGATCGAATCAGGCTGATCATCTGCTCTTTTTCGCGGTCAAACTGCTCCTGGGAGTAGTAGGGCAATCCCAGCACCACCGCAATTTCACCCTGCAACCCAAAGTAACCAATACAGGCCAGCACCTTCACCAGCGCATCTTCCACCTTGGATTGTCCCACCCCCAGGTTCGCCCCAAAGTCTGCTGCCAATTGCCCGATCGCAAACCCCTGCCCCTGATATTCCAACCAGATATCCACCAATGGATCGGTTGACTGAGACTCAAACCCACCACGACGCACCTGCTCTACCGTCAGATGGGCCACATTGGCGGGAATCAACACCACCTGATTCGGGTCACGGCTGGTGCAGGTCTTGGTGGAGGTGCGACCGAGATCCACACTGAGAACAGTCACGGAAGAAGCAGAAGGCTGTTTGCCAACCATGAACGCAATCCTCTCCTGAACGATGCTGCGATTCTACTATGGATTGGGTTGAAGCCAAGGTATCGTACTTACGGTTTCAACCAATTCATCCAATGAGCTTATTCTAAGTTCAAATGTACTGAAATACAAACATACTAAATCTTGATTTTTCTCAGGATTTGAGTCGATCGTCAGTCAAATTGAGGCAACGAGTCCAGCAAAATGAACCAACATTTCAAATTCTGTAAAGCTTGTCTGATCTGGCGTTGCGCCAGGGAAGTTGAGACTCAGTTGCCCGAATTTCCATAATTAAGTTAAATTTAATTAAGAATTGCTCTCAGCATAGAACCTTTGCAAGTGGGGATGGCAGGGGTAAAGCCCTAGCCAGCTTGACCCAGAGGATCACAGTCAAAGCGATCGACTTGCGAGATCAGTTACCGTGAGCAGCACCAGTGGTTCAACCAGTGGTTTTTCTGCCTCAGGGCTGGTTTAGGTTCTAAACTGAGATCACTAATGTAGATGATGTTGAGATTCAGTTGAGATCAGCTGAGAACAGCGCGATCGAACTGTTTAGAAAACTCAGTTGAAGCGGTCAGGAGTCCTGCGATCGGGTCATTGCCCCTCATTGGGTTTCTGGCAACAGCGACATTTTAGAGGCGAATTAAACTATGAAATTTTCCTGGAGAGTCATCCTTCTCTGGACTTTACCACTTTTGGTCATTGGGTTCTTCGTCTGGCAGGGCGCATTCACCTCGTCCCCGATGAATGTAGGAAACAACACTGCCAGTGCCCGCATGACCTACGGACGTTTCCTGGACTATCTTGACCAGCACCGAGTCACCAGTGTTGACCTGTTTGATAACGGTCGGACGGCGATCGTTGAAGCAACGGATCCAGATTTGGATAACCGCGTTCAACGGCTGCGGGTCGATCTGCCAGGGAATGCCCCTGAACTGGTGTCCAGACTGAGGAATGAGCACATCAACTTCGATATCCATCCGCCTCGCAATGATGGGGCAATCTGGGGACTGTTGGGTAATCTGATCTTTCCGATTCTCCTGATTGGTGGGCTGTTCTTCTTGTTCCGTCGCTCCAGCAACGTACCCGGTGGCCCAGGTCAGGCGATGAACTTTGGAAAATCCAAAGCTCGCTTCATGATGGAAGCCAAAACTGGGGTGATGTTCGATGATGTGGCGGGCATTGAAGAGGCGAAGGAGGAACTCCAGGAGGTTGTGACTTTCCTGAAGAAGCCGGAACGCTTCACGGCCGTCGGAGCCAGAATTCCCAAAGGGGTGCTGCTGGTTGGCCCTCCAGGAACGGGTAAAACGCTGCTGGCCAAGGCGATCGCCGGAGAGGCAGGGGTTCCTTTCTTCAGCATTTCTGGCTCTGAATTTGTAGAAATGTTTGTGGGAGTCGGTGCTTCCCGCGTTCGAGACTTGTTTAAGAAAGCCAAGGAAAATGCGCCCTGTATTATCTTCATCGATGAGATCGATGCAGTGGGTCGGCAACGGGGAGCGGGAATTGGCGGCGGCAATGATGAACGGGAACAAACCCTGAACCAGTTGCTCACGGAAATGGACGGCTTTGAGGGCAACACCGGCATCATTATCATCGCAGCAACTAACCGTCCGGATGTATTGGATTCAGCCCTGCTGCGGCCAGGTCGATTCGATCGCCAGGTAACGGTGGATGCTCCTGACATTAAGGGACGGTTAGAAGTCCTCCAGGTTCATGCTCGCAATAAGAAACTGGCTGAGGATATTTCCCTGGAAGCGATCGCCCGGCGGACTCCTGGATTCACGGGAGCGGATCTGGCTAATCTGCTCAACGAAGCCGCCATTCTCACAGCCCGTCGCCGGAAAGAAGCGATCACCATGCGTGAAATCGATGATGCCGTCGATCGCGTTGTGGCTGGGATGGAAGGTACGCCCTTAGTAGACAGTAAGAGCAAGCGACTGATTGCCTACCACGAAGTCGGTCATGCGATCGTCGGGACGCTGCTGAAGCACCATGACCCAGTACAAAAAGTCACCCTGATTCCCAGAGGGCAGGCCCAGGGACTCACCTGGTTTACCCCCAGTGAAGATCAAGGTCTGATCTCGCGGGCTCAACTGATGGCTCGCATTTCTGGAGCTTTAGGCGGACGGGCTGCGGAACAGGAAATCTTTGGTGATTCCGAAGTCACGACTGGTGCTGGGGGAGACTTACAGCAGGTGTCTGGCATGGCTCGCCAAATGGTAACGCGCTTTGGGATGTCAGACCTTGGCCCGCTCTCCCTGGAAAGCCAGACGAGTGAGGTTTTCCTGGGTCGAGACTGGATGACTCGCTCGGACTATTCTGAAGAGATTGCGGCTCGCGTCGATGCCCAGGTACGGACGATCGTAGAACACTGCTACGAAACCGCCTGCAAGCTAGTCCGCGATAATCGGGCTGTGATCGATCGCCTGGTGGAACTATTGATCGAAAAAGAAACGATCGATGGGGAAGAATTCCGGCAAATTGTGGCGGAATACACAGCGGTTCCTGAGAAAGAGCAGTACGTTCCCCAACTGTAGGTTGCTGCAACTGCTGCGATCGGTTCCTCCCGTAGCGCAGGCATCTTGCCTGCCCGTGAATTAAATTCTTGGGAAATCTACCACTGGACTGAACCGATCGCCCTGACTGGCAAATGATTTGACTGAATGAACGCTCCTACTGAACGATGGCAGGAGCGTTTTTTACTCAAGGTTAGAACTTCACAGCTTGTATGGTGGTAATGCCTGCTAGACTGGGCGGGCAAGATGCCCATCCCACAAGAGTTGTGGTTCTCAGAAGTTTTTCTTAATCCGCCATGTCCTCAATTACCTACGATGAGTTTGAGAAAGTAGAGATTCGAGTCGGTAAAGTGATTCAGGTCGAAGACTTTTCCAAAGCTCGTAAACCTGCCTACAAGCTATGGATTGATTTTGGCGAAGCCCTCGGCATCAAAAAATCCAGTGCCCAAATCACCAAACTTTACGATAAAGCCGATCTCGTCGATCGCCTGGTTCTGGCTGTGACAAACTTTCCCCCGCGTCAGGTGGCAGATTTCATGTCCGAAGTCCTGGTGTTGGGCATCGTGGTCGAAGACGGAGAAGTGGCGCTGGTACAGCCCGATCGCCCCGTCCCCCTCGGCAAACGCTTACTCTAACGGACTTGCCGCTAAAATCTAAAATCCAAAATCCAACCCCCGATCGCCTGCTATCCTGGAAAAGGAGCTTTACCGAACTTAACAGTATCCTTCATGAAGTGCATCATTAACCGTCGGGCCCAGTTTTCCGCCAGCCATCGCTACTGGTTGCCGGAACTGAGCGATGCTGAAAATCAGCAGCAGTTTGGGCTTTGCGCCAAGGCTCCAGGCCATGGGCATAACTATGTTTTGTATGTCTTGATGGCAGGCGAACTGGATGAATACGGCATGGTGTTGAACCTGTCCGATGTGAAGCAGACCATTAAGCGGGAAGTGACCAGCCAGCTTGATTTTTCTTACCTGAACGAAGCCTGGCCGAGTTTCAGGAAACCCTGCCCACCACCGAAAATATCGCGCGGGTGATCTGGCAGCGTCTTGCCCCTCACCTCCCTCTTGTCCGCATTCAACTGTTTGAACATCCCGAACTCTGGGCTGAATACGAAGGAAACCAAATGGAAGCATACCTCACGATTAGCACCCACTTTAGTGCCGCCCACCGTCTGGCCTTACCCCACCTGACCCTGGAGCAGAATAGTGAAATCTACGGCAAGTGTGCCCGCGTCAATGGGCATGGTCACAACTACCATCTAGAAGTCACAGTCAAGGGTGAAATTGATTCCCGTACAGGCATGATTGCTGATTTGGGTGCGCTTCAGCAGGCGATCGATGATTACGTCGTGGAACCGTTTGATCACACATTTCTGAACAAAGATATTCCCTACTTCGAGAAAGTCGTGCCCACGGCCGAAAACATTGCCATTCACATTCGAGATTTGCTGCAAGAGCCGATCCGCGCCACGGGAGCTGCCCTGCATAAAGTTAAGCTGATCGAAAGCCCCAACAACTCCTGCGAGGTGTACTGCGATCAATTAGAGCAGCCCATGAATTCCCAACAACACCAGGAACCAGCCCTGGTTTAGAAATGCGAATTGAATCATCTGAAACTCTTGTGGGGTGGGCATCTTGCCCGCCCAGTCACTGAAATTCTTGTGGGGTGGGCATCTTGCCCGCCCAGTCAGCAAAGACAAACCTGACACAGATTATTCAATCCATAGTCCTTAGCAAATAAAAAGCCCTATCGTGTCTGGGCGATCGCAGTCCGATGACGGGGACTATTCGCAACGACGATCGGCGGATGAAAGCCAGCTTCAGTCAGAGCAGCCTCCAGATCCAGCGCAAAGTATTCATCCAGGTAAGGCTCTGTACTCTTCAGCAGGGTCAAAATGTAGGGTGGCATCCTGGCATACACTTCGGATTGGGGGTTCATGTCCATCAGAGCGAAGTGACCTCCTGGACGCAGCAACCGCCGAGCTTCCCGCAAGATCTCGATCGCGGCAGATTGGGGTAATTCGTGGAAGATGAGATGGGCTGAAACTAAGTCGAACGAACCATCGGGCAATCCTGTATCCTCAGCGGCCGCGTGAATCCAGGTGGGAGAAGATTCGGGTTGCGCTGGGGAAGGGTGCAGTTGGGCGCGGTGCTGATGGGAACGATATTGAGCGATCGCCAGAAAGTAGGGAGACAGATCGATGCCAGTCAGCCGAGCCTGAGGGTAGATTTCCTGGAGGGCGAACGTACTCATCCCCACACTACAGCCGATGTCGAGAATATCCTGGGGCGGTTGGGCAATGTGCTGTTGGAGCAGGGTGTGATAGCTCTGGCGCAGCATCGCATCTCCCTGTGCTCCCGCATTTGGCCAGATGCGAGCATGAACCGCATGGGCCGCCACTTCCACCTCCATCGCTGCATCCCAACTCAGGTTGCCCTGATCATAGGCGTGAAACGATCGCAGGTAATAGTCCGGATAATGGAGGTCAGGATTCTGAATCTGCGCCAGTTCTGCTTCCCAGGCTGGAGAGAATTCTGTTTCCGTATTCCGAGCGCGGAGTTGCTTCACTTCCTCCCGCCAGTAAACTCCGATCGACTCTGCCCGCTTAATCATCATCGATCGGGCTTGATGCTTTGCCAGACTGAAGAGGGGCTTGATGGCCAGAATGCCATTGACGAGTTGAGCAGTCAGGCTAGGGGTAGGGCTGGAAGTAACAACCATAGGAGTTTGATTTGAGGCTATTAGACGTGGATACTAAAAAACACTTGAGTAGAGCCGCTTTAAACCATCGGTGAGATGAGCTACTCCCTAACAAGATAGGGGGTGAGGGGTCAACAGACAACTCCTTTTAACAATGTTTCAACCTCTTTACAGACAAATTTGTGATCCGTAATTCATCTGTGGGCTTGGTTATCTTTCTCCGTATGATCGGTCTTCCCACCAGGTACGATCGGCGAAACCGTACATCCTCTTTTAGTTCAGTACGATATTCTAAAGTTAGTTGAGAGATAACGCATAAACTCTTCAGATTTATCTCTTCAAACTATCTCTTTCGTATAACGCTGTCGATTTAGATCAACTACTGGAAAGGAGAATAGGAGGAAAGAAACCTATGGCACTTGTTCGTTGGGAACCGTTCACTGAAATGGATTCGCTCCGTCGTGAATTTAACCGACTGTTTGATGATGTCCTGTCGCCAAACGTTCGTAAAACCAACGGATTGACCTTTGTTCCGGCGGCAGAAATGGAAGAAACAGGAGATGCAGTTCACCTGAAGCTGGAAATCCCTGGAATGGAAGCAAAGGATTTAGATGTGCAGGTTACTTCTGAATCGGTATCGATTAGCGGTGAGCGGCGATCGGAAACCCGCACGGATGAGCAAGGCGTAACCAGAAGCGAATTCCGCTATGGTCGCTTCCAACGTATCATTCCATTGCCATCCCGCATTGATAACCAAAACGTGCAAGCAGAGTACAAAGATGGAATTCTGCGGCTGACGCTTCCCAAGATGGAAGAGGAAAAGCACAAAGTCGTTAAGCTGAACCTTGGATCGTAAGGCTGCAGATCGTGAGGCGATCGAGTACTCGATGATTCTGCAATAGCGTATACCCCTTCTTCTGTAGCGCAGGCATCTTGCCTGCGTTATTTTTATAGCTTGCCTGCGTTATTTTTAATCGAGGAGGCAGCTCAGGCAAAAGACATGGTTAACCCAACGTGCGTTTCCTTTAACCCTTTAACTGCTTTAACCCCATATGGGTGCGTTACTCAATCGCAGCCTCCCTCCCCCTCAACGCTTCTACATTTGCAGGAGCTGCCGCCGACGAGGGAACAGCTGTATTTGCGCCGGTTCTACAGTCTTTGCCACCTGGCTGAGGGACAATACCCGCGTTTTCTTCTGAAACACATTGAACTGATAAACCTGTTGATTAGTATAGTCAAATCCGGTGAGCCAGCCGCTTTTAGGATGGTAGGCACCTGTATCAATGTCCAGCCAGCCGTGCCCTCTCGCTAATTCTCCGGGAGAAACACCGGGTAGGGTAAAGGTAATCGTGTGGCCAGTAATAATCAACTTATCGGAGAAATAGGGCTTAGGGCTACTATGGAATTCTTCCCGAATCCAGCAGTATTCCTGAGCCGTTTGGGCATGAATCGGCAGTTTAGGATGCAGCCCTGCATGGACTAACCAAATATCCCCCAGATCGAGATGCGTTGGCAGCGATCGCAGCCAGTCTAGATTTTCCATTAACAATTCAGGGGTGTCAAAGCTCGCCACTGTGGTTTGTCCACCGCTTTGCAGCCAGGCTTGTAGCGCATACTGAGCCACACGGTTACGGGGAAAGGATTCTAGTAAAAGCTGCTCGTGATTTCCCAGAACGCAGGGATACTGATTCTCGCGGACAAATCGAATCACGCTGGCACTTTTGGGACCGCGATCGATTAAATCCCCTACAAAGTACAGTTGATCATCCGCATCTAACGCAATCACCTCTAGCAACCGCATCAAGCCGTCGTAATGACCATGCACATCCCCAATAAAAATTCGACGACTGACCACTCCAAATCCTCTCGTTATGACTGAACACAGGGTGAACGATCACTTCTAACGTGACGTTGGTTCAACGGGACTACAACACGACTTGAGATGACGAGCTATCCCAACGCTGGAACGGATACCGATTTCTGCCCGGTTAGATGCTATTAACCCAAGCTCCCAAAAGGCATTGGACGTTAGGCAGCAATCCAACCCGTACAGATGATCAGATTCACGATTCCTGGACAATTTGGCTATTTAGCCGAAGCCCTTCAATGGCTTACTCTACTCTCGCCTGTCTCTATTGTGCCCACTGATGCTACGGAAGCACAACTTTGGCTGCTCCAATTGTCTCTATTGTTATTTATTTTACACAGACTTTGCAGTTTATTTACGTAAGCTGCCCTGCTCACCATTCACCTTCTGGCTCACGGCTGGTTTAAGACCTCATTTAAAACCTGCTTAAACCCTCACTGGCTCAAGGCTCTGAGGAATTGCTGAAGTGAAGATAGCATCCCTCGACGGGGAGGGGGGGTAGCCTCAGAAGCATCGTCACTGCTGGAGCCAAACAGAATCCGATCGAGCACTTCACCCACGGGTTTCTGGGGTTCTTCAGCAATCAGTTCGTAATCCTCCGATTTTTCCAGCCAAACCTGCCAGGGAGAGGGATAGGCGCGAAACAAAACTGCTCCCTCCAGGGGACGCACATAGTAACAGGACTCAAACGTATTCAAAAATCGCTCGCGCAACTGCCGCCCTGCATAGCCAATCCCGATCGTCGCAACATCTTCCATCCGGGGATTCAGCAACACCACCGTTCGATCGACTGCTTCCTGGCACAGCTGCTCTACCGCCTGCACTTCCACTGAAGAGGGTTCCACAAAGAGAATCAATTCTTCATCCGGCTGAATCTCTGCCTTCAGGTCACTAATGCCGCGAATGGCGTAGGGTTTTTCGCCCCAATCCCGCCGAGCCAGTGCCGCTGCCCCTGCATCGGGAAAGTACACCCGCAGTTTATGCTCTAAGGACTCAAACGGGGGCAGAAATTGCTGGGCGACGGGTAGAACCTTCAGTTCGGGAAAGACCAGTTCGACTTGCAGACGAGCATATCCATCAGCGATCGCCGCCTGGGTTGCTGCTTGAGCCTGGACAATTGCTTCTTCAAGGGATTTAGGAAGAGACATAGGAAATCAAGATAGCTATTTCTAAAGGTTGGTGGGATCAACGTAGCCTTGCAGGCTTTCTGGTTTAAGTCCTTTAAGAATGCGGGTTGCCTTGTTGGTAATGTTGGGCATACCGTTAACGACAAGAATGTATTTGCCTTCCTTCAAACGATTGCGGTAAGGCAGGGTGTCATTGCTGCCAAAACCTAGCCCGACTCCACCCCCCACAAAGAAACTGCCCATGGCACCTGCGACTGCTCCCAACAGTCCACCGATGAGCTGATTACCCAAAGCTCCTGCGGCAGGCACCAGTTGATACTGGGTTGATAGATTAAAAGCAACCCCCCCAACAAAGCCAAACGGAATCAACCAAAATGACATGATCCGAGCCTGCTTGCGAGCCTGCTTACTGGGATCAATAAAGTCATACTCATCGGCACTTTTGTAGCCCTTCCCCAGGATACTGACCTGTTCCATCGGCAAGTTCTCTTGCTCCAGGGCAGAATAGGCGGCTTCAGCTTGAATGCGATCGGCTAAGACAGCAATAACGTAGTTCATGTCCTCGTGGGTGGTTGAAGTGGCATGATCTGGTGGCTGGGCCTACGTCATCGCAGCCCCCACCCGACATAATCCATACCTTCACAATAC
Organism: Egbenema bharatensis FJBBOT/2019; assembly: GCF_048077055.1. NCBI lineage: Bacteria > Bacillati > Cyanobacteriota > Cyanophyceae > Oculatellales > Oculatellaceae > Egbenema > Egbenema bharatensis. The sequence continues at coordinate 4,600,875 of NZ_CP182236.1, forward strand.
CAGTTGGAGTAATCTTCCATTATTTTTCTATCAAAGGATCAACAGGGGAGGTTTCTACTGCACGATAAGATCATGCCGAACGACTTGTCAGATCATCCATGAGCCAACTTTCTCCGCAAAAACCGCCGATTTTGCCGTCTCGATCGCAACCCATCAAATTCACGCAGCGTCCTCTGGCATGGCTTTATGCCTTATGGAAGTTTTCCCGCCCCCACACAATCATTGGAACAAGCCTGAGTGTGCTGGCACTATACCTGATCACCTGGACTGGAGTCAGTCCCCTCGCATCCGGCAGGGGGAGTTGGGCAGACCTGTTTTTGAATGCACCTGCCATTTTGCCACCGTTGATCGCCTGTCTTTGCGGCAATGTTTACATCGTCGGGTTGAATCAATTGGAAGATGTGGAAATCGATCGCATCAATAAACCCCACTTGCCGTTGGCCTCTGGCGAATTTTCTCGATTACAGGGCTGGTCAATTGTTGGGATCATGGGTGGTTTGGCTCTGGCACTGTCTGCCTTGCAAAGTCAGGCATTAATGGCAACGGTTTGGATTAGCTTACTGATTGGCACCGCCTATTCCCTGCCACCCGTGCGTCTGAAGCGGTTTCCCGTATGGGCATCGTTGTGTATTTTCTCGGTGCGAGGGGCGATCGTTAATTTGGGCTTGTTTTTTCACTTCCGGGAAACATTGGCAACGGGGGAAGCAGGAGGAGGAATCTTACCCAGTGTGTGGGCGTTGACGGTGTTTATTATTGTGTTTACGTTCGCCATCGCCATTTTCAAAGATATTCCCGACCTGGAGGGCGATCGGCGGTATCAAATTTCAACCTTTACAGTCCGGCTGGGGCCAAAAGCCGTCTTTAACCTGGCCCGTTGGGTGCTCACTGCCTGCTATCTGGGCATGATTTTAGCGGGTGCGCTGATTCCGGGGATCAATACACCGTTTTTGGTGATAACGCACGGAGCGGCATTACTGATTCTGTGGCGGCTCAGTTTCAAGGTCAATCTGGACAGTAAGCCGTCGATCGCCCAGTTTTACCAATTTATCTGGAAGCTATTTTTCCTGGAATATCTCCTATTTTCCATTGCCTGTCTGTTGGGTTAGCTGCAAAAGCTGCTAGAGAAGTAGGACTGTTCCCGATCGCTATCCATTGCTCAATCTCCCAGGAACCAGGACAACAAGCCAAGGGCGATCGTCACATTAAACCAGAGCGGAAAATGGGGAAGATCAAGCAAGTGAATCGTAAATATCAGAAAATCGGTACACCAGGTTGCTGGAACCAACAAAATTAGAAAAATCACGAGTACCAGCACGATCCCTCTTACCCTGTTTTGATTTTGGATTTTAAATTCTAGATTACAGTAACTTACCCCTCATACTCCGTATCAATCTCAATCTCCAGCGTTTCTTCATCTACACGGATATAGAGAATATTGGGACGACAGCAAACCTGACAGTCCTCTACATAGGACTGCTGCCCTCCCGCACTGAGGTCAATAAAGGTCAGATTCGGTTCTCCGCAGTAGGCGCAAGTATATTCAGCCGTGGTCTCCATCTCGTTTACTCTTTCTGGGCGTGGATCACCTGTAGACTACCACCTGCGTGGAGGGTGCGTTGAATCTCCTGAAAACCGATTTCCTGAAGTAGATTCACCAGATCGGTTTTGAGCAGTTGCCAGGCGGTTTCCGTTTCAAACAGCACTAGAAAAAGGTAGAGTCCCGGAATCAAAATCGGATTGGTGGGTTGGTGAAAATCAATGCAAATGAAGCTACCCCCCGGCTTCAGGACTCGATAAACCTCCTGCAAAATTTGCCGAAGCTGATCCGGCTTCATTTCGTGGAGGGCAACGCTGGTATGCACCAGATCAAATTGCGGTTCGGTAAAGGGCATGGCTTCCGCCCATCCTTCCACATAGGTCGCCTCCGGCACATTTTGTTTCGCCCGTTGAAGCGATCGCGGGGAAGCATCCAACCCCGTCACCGCCTGCGATCGTTTCACTAAAACCTGCGTCGTTTGCCCACTGCCACAGCACAGATCCAGCACCTTTGTCTCCGGGGCGATCGGTATTCCGTCCAGGGCAAGCTGCCGAAACCGAGCTTCTCCTCCTACAGTCAGGGCGGCTAACCGACTCACACCGTCATACAACCACTGATACCGATAACTCCAATCTCGTAAGATGGTCGCCATTGTGTTCAATCACCTTTTGTAGCACTGCCTACTAGATACGGGCGATTCCCGAATCGCCCCTACTCCTCACTCCTCACTCCTCACTCCTCACTCCTCACTCCTCACTCCTCACTCCATTCTGCCGAAGTGCCGTCCTCACTGCCTGCTGCTGATCGCGGCGAGTTAACCAGCGGTGATAGGTGCGGGTATGAATGGCAACAGAGTGTCCCATCATGCGAGCAGAAACGGTATCCGGTAGTCCGTAGTGGATGGTGCGGACTGCCCAGGCGTGGCGTAGATCGTAGGGCGAAAAGGGAATTTGATAGCGGCGAAACTGGCAGCTTACGAGTTGGCCAATGCGTTGAAGTGTGGTGCGATCGAGGTCAGTATTAATAGTGGGTAAATTGATTTCTCTCAATTGGAACCGATCGACCCATTCGGGCGGGAATGGCCAAACCTCGTGGTTCCCGGTCTTGGTCGTTTCCAGAACTTCCACGATCGCCTCTGGTTCGCCTCGACTTAATGCTCCGTAATCACAAAAAAACACTTCATGGTTTCTCAGCCCATAGGTTGCCATGATGCCATAGACAAATCGCCAGGCAGGATTGGGAATTTGCTGGTACACCTCCAGGATTTGCTCCTCTGAGGGGAGGTGACGAACCTGAGTACGGCTGGGGCTGTAGGTTCCAGATAAGGTCTTGAGGGCGATCGGCAGTTCCAGATTCAAAAACTCAGCCAGTGCCCCCAGTGCGGTACAGCACACCTGACGGCTGCGGGAATTGGCGCGGGTGGATTGAATTGTGGCGTAAATCAGTTCTGACAAATGGAGCTGGGCCGAAGACTGGGCGATGCTCTCCAGTTTCCTCAGGTAGGGTTGATAGGCTTTCTCCCAGGTCGTCTTTGCGGAGGCTGGGCTACTGGATTGAGCCATCTGGCTAAAGAAATGCCCCTCAAACGCCTGGAGTTTTTCGTGTAAGTCCATCTGGCTCAGTCGTCCTCCCGCCACTGGGAGATATTGCCGCCAGTCAAAGCTATTTTGAATTAATTGTGCTGCAATGATTTTGGCTTCCTGCTCTGCCTGCTTTAGTCCAGCCGTCGTAGCGGGTAAATTGAGACTGATGCGCTGTTGGTGCGGACGGAGGCGATGGCTGCCTGGACGGGGAGGTAAGGTGCCTCGCAGGTTCAAGGTGTTGCCGCGTCGCTCCACCTGAAGCCCCATCTGGGCAATTTTTAGCCGTTGATTCACCTGGGCCAACTTCTGATCGATCGCTGCTATCTCTTTTGCCGTCATATCTTTAGGGGCATGCGGAAAAATAACGTACCTGGATAACCTACCTGGTAGGGGGCATCCTACTGGGCGACCTTACAGCAGATTTCTTCCCAGATTGGCTGCCATTTTATTGCAGATCCCTTAGCCGTTGTACCTTTCATAGATGATTGAGCGGCGGATGTATGGGTGGATACCTGATCGGGAGACGATTGGTGCGACGATCGATTCAACATAATCCTTTGAAGATAGTCCTTGGAAGGCTTGCAGATCCGGTCACAGTCGTTTATTAATCTAGATAATGCGTGCATCGATCGAGCGGTCAAATCCACGCTCAAATCCGGTGGCAGGACTGTACTGCGGGGTCAATCTTAATTGCTTTTGCGAATTTCTACCAAGAAGTTTTAAGAATTGATCAGTTTCAGCCAGGAGTATTGTTAAAATCAGTAACAAAGATTAAGGATAAGGAAACTGTGGGAACTATGGGTCGAGTTGGCGTTCTGTTGCTTAATTTAGGGGGGCCGGATCAGCTAGATGACGTTCGCCCATTTTTGTTTAATCTCTTCTCTGACCCAGAGATTATTCGCCTGCCCTTTTCCTGGCTCCAGAAACCCCTGGCGTGGATGATTTCTACCAGCCGTGCCAGTAAGTCTCAAGAAAATTACAAGATGATTGGCGGTGGCTCTCCGCTCCGGCGGATCACCGAGGAGCAGGCCCAGGCGTTGCAAAGCTCGCTTCAAGAACGCGGTCAGGATGCTCAGGTATATATCGGTATGCGCTACTGGCATCCCTTTACCGAAGAGGCGATCGCCCGAATCAAGCGCGATCGGGTAGAGCAACTTGTGATTCTTCCTCTCTATCCCCAGTTCTCTATCAGCACCAGCGGTTCCAGTTTTCGGTTATTGGAGAAGCTCTGGCAGGAAGATCCATCCCTCGATCGGGTTGAGTATACGGTGATTCCCTCCTGGTATCGGCGATCGGGTTATCTGCAAGCCATGGCCCAACTGATTGCCCAGGAGCTAGATCAGTTTCCGAACCCCGATCAGGTTCATATTTTCTTCAGTGCCCACGGCGTTCCCCTGAGCTACGTTGAGGAAGCTGGCGATCCCTATCAGCAGGAAATTGAGGAATGCACTGCCCTGATCATGCAAACCCTCAACCGCCCTAATCCCCACACCCTGGCCTATCAGAGCCGGGTTGGGCCCGTGGAGTGGCTGAAGCCCTATACCGAAGAAGCGATTCCTGAGCTGGCAGAGCAAGGGGTGGAAAATTTGCTGGTGGTTCCGCTCAGCTTTGTCTCAGAGCACATTGAAACCCTCCAGGAAATTGATATCGAGTACCGGGAGTTGGCAGAAGAGTCAGGGATTCATCACTTTCAGCGAGTGCCGGCCCTCAACACCCATCCGGTGTTTATTAACGACCTGGCGGACCTGGTGGTTTCTGCCATGAATGCCCCCAGCATGAAGCTGGACGAAGTTCCCCAGATGCGGAAAACCGTCAAGATGTATCCCCAGGAACGCTGGGAATGGGGCATGACCACAGCGGCGGAAGTGTGGAATGGTCGCCTGGCTATGCTGGGCTTTATTGCGCTGATCCTCGAACTTATCAGTGGCCATGGGCCATTGCATTTCGTTGGATTGCTTTAAGGAACGCGGATTAAATAAAATCGAAAATTTAATCTCCAGAAGGGGCGCACTGCTGTGCGTTCGTACAGAAAAAATCGGAGTTATTTAATTTGCGTCCCTAAGTGTCTATAAGTGTCTATCGGAAAACTCCCTGGAGTTTTTGGCAGCTAAATCCCCTGACAGCGTTGTTGGACAGGTTCTAGGTTGAATTGCTCTGTGGGATCATTGGCGGAACGATCGTCTGCCCATAGGCATAGAGAATCATGAAGGGGGTCGATCGATCGCGGCGATCGCTGTATTCTAGATCGGCAGATTCAAATCCCTCTCTATTGCATTGATGCCGATGTATCCCTTTGCCCTTTGGGACGTGCCCGTCCGCTCCAACCATCTATCCAGTCGTCGTAGTGCCCTGAAGTTAGCCCGCCAGGGAAATGCGCGATCGATCGCCACCTTGATGAACTATTCCCTCAAAATCAGGGGAATTACTGCGCGGGCCAATTTCCAGGAAGGGTGCCTGTGGGTGACGTTGGAAGGCAACCCGGTGCCCCGGCAGAAGGATATGGTGCGGTTTGTGTATGGTGGGATTTCACGGCTCAATATTCCCGAGCTAAAAATCGTCCGGGTTTATGGCATGCGGATTGGGCAGACAACTCCGGTTTGGAGCCAGGATATTCGGCTTGATCAACCCTATGATGACGAAATTGAGGAATCTGATGCGGGCATTCCTCCCCTGCGGGTGAGTGGCTCGGCTCAATCGCTCAAGCAGATTTACTCAAAATTGAATTCTGATACAGAGACACTCCTGGATTTTGCGTCAGACCTTTCAGATCCTTCTGTAGCAGTTTCCCGTTCCGGCCAGCGGTTTGCCGATGCCCCCTTATCAGAGTTGCTGGGAGAAGGGGGAGGGGTAAAACGCGATCGCTCAATGCCTGCCCACGGGATTGAAACCGTCACCCAGGGTCAACGACTCCGGTTGTCCTTTCCCCTAACGGAACCTGTGCCCAGCCAACGACGGCTCATGGCACTACTGAAGGTCTTGACGGCAATTACAATTCTGGTGGCAGTGGGCAGTTTATGGCAGGTGATGGCTCCGTTGAAAGGGTTGCCAGGCATGGATGATCCATTGATGCTTCGCGTGGTGGGTAGTGCCGCCCTTTTGAGTATGGCGATCGTCGCCTGGTTTGCCCTCTCGTACCGCAGAGGCACGAATCTGCATCCTAAATACGCGCAACAGTCCTATGTGCGTTTGGGGTTTGCTTTTCTCGTGAACATTGGCTCGGCATTGCTGTTGATGCTGCTGTTCGGGCTGGGGATTCTGGCTCCCAGTTCTTCGGTGATTCTCCCCCTATTTGCCCTGTGCGTTGGCTTCTGGATGATGGGCTGTTATTCCCTTGCTAAAGCCAAAGGCTATCATCCGCTTTGGGGACTGGCTGGCATTTTGCTGTTGGATGGTGCTGTATTGTTGAGTATCTTTCCCGATCGCCGCTTACCTCACCTTAGGGTTGTGCCGGAGTCATCCATTGAGCAGCCTGCATTCGATCGGGCTGAATCCAATCGGGCTGAATCTAATCGGGCTGAATCTGAAGAAATCGATCAATTTGCACAGATAATTTGCATAGATAATTTGCATAAATGAAATGCTCCTCCCATCGGGCGTTTTCATTTTGCATTGACATAACCAATTCTCGCTGGCGGGCAAGATGCTTGCGCTACGGAAATCAATTCATTGGCATCAATGGGATACGGCCATCGTTGATCACCATCTCCCCATCTCCCCATCTCCCCATCATCAATCGCCCTTACCAACATTATTACCAACATTTCACAACGAAGCGGCGGAAATGCAAGGATTATTTCGCTTCAAAAATTTGTAACAAAACATTATTAATAGGCAAAGAATTAAGACAGTATAAAATCAAACCTGTAGAATCTGAGACAATACCAGAATCAGTTGAACGACGGTCATCTAGCTTTTTGAACCTATTCTCAGAGCAATATCGAACAACTCTTTTCTGGGCGGGTCAAATTAGCAACTAGTTGAAATCGCAATTTTTTTAGCTTCGATCGTAGTTCTGTAGATTCATCTGAATAAATTGTCGATCGACAGAGTCGTAATACACAGAAAGGATAGGACAGGAACGATAGGTTAGTACTCTACTGCTGACCATTTTCTGCTTCGTTGTTTAACAATTTGAGGTAAACCGTGTTTACGCTAAGAGATGTTTTCTTTGCATTTATCAACATCGCCATTCTGGTGTTGGTAGGCAGATACATCAAACAAAAGGTGCATTGGCTGCAACGATTGTATCTGCCTGAATCAGTCATTGCAGGGGTTTTGGCTCTAATCCTGGCACCGCAGGTCTTAGGGGCCATTGCCACTGCCATTGGCGGAACCGAGGCGACCTTTGCTGATGGATTATTTCCTGAAACGATCCGCACCGTCTGGTCTCAGTCTCCCGGTATTTTCATCAACATTGTCTTTGCTGCTTTGTTTTTGGGTGAAACTATTCCCCCACCGCGTCAGATTTGGCGGAGTGCCGCGCCTCAGGTGGTCTTTGGGCAAACCCTGGCGTGGGGACAATATGTGATTGGAGCCTTGGTCACACTGCTGATTTTGATCCCTTTATTCGATGCCAACCCGATTTCAGCGGCTCTGATTGAAATTGCCTTTGAAGGGGGACACGGTACTGCTGGCGGTATGGCGGGCACTTTGAGCGAGTTGGGGTTTGAAGATGGGGCGATCTGGCCCTGGGTCTGGCGACGGTGGGAATTGTTTCTGGGATTATTTGTGGAACGGCCCTGGCTAACTGGGGCAGGCGCAAAGGTCATGTTCAGACCGTGGCCACAACGGTGGAAGACCCTGGCGATATTCCTGAACTCAGCGAACCCCATCCTCCAGAATTTGAGCGGCGTAGAGCCAGATTAATGCGAAACCTGCTGATTGACCCCCTCTCTATCAACTTTGGGATTGTGGGTTTAGCCGTTGCGATCGGTTGGTTAATTCTGGAAGGGTTGAGGTTACTCGAAGCCCTGACCTGGGGACAAACGGGGTTTGAGGTGATGACCTATGTGCCTCTGTTCCCAATGGCGTTGATTGGTGGCATCATCGTGCAACTGGTCATGGAGCGATTGGGATTGCATCCGTTAATCATTCGTCCTTTGATGCAAAACATTGCTGGACTGGCTCTGGACGTGGTGGTGGTGACGGCCCTGGCATCCATCTCGCTTCAGGTGATTGGTAGCAACCTGCCAACGTTCATCATTCTCAGCGTGGTCGGTATCCTGTGGAATGTTTTGATGTTCCTCTGGCTTGCACCCCGAATTTTCCCCGATCATTGGTTTGAACGGGGCATTGGCGACTTAGGGCAGTCGATGGGCGTTACGGCAACTGGGATTCTGCTCCTGCGGATGGTTGATCCAGATGGTCAGTCGGGGGCGTTTGAGAGTTTTGCCTACAAGCAACTCTTTTTTGAACCGATCGTTGGGGGTGGTTTGTTTACAGCCGCTGCACCAGTGCTCATCGTCAATCTGGGGGTCGTGGGAATGCTGATCCTGACATCGGTGCTGTTGGCGATTTGGCTGGTATTGGGCTTCATGCTGATCAAGCAGCGCAAAAAACAGAAGCAACGGACGCTGACCAGCGTTTGAGGAATTGGCTGCAATTGATCCATGCAATTCCTTAGTCTCAGAATTGGGGAGTCAATGGGGATTAAATCACCTGTTCACCGTTCTGCTGCTTTGACTGGGCGGGCAAGATGCCCACCCCACAAGACTTTCAGATTATTGAATTTGCATTTCTTAGAGAGCTTGATTCTATCCAGTTTCAGGCTCTCTTTTTGATCCCAAATTGCGATCAACTCATACCGATTTCAATTGTTTGTGGAGCAGATGGGTCTTTGTAAGGGCGCACAGCAGTGCGTCCCTGCCAGGATTTGCAACTTCTGCCAATTAACTTAGTATCAAATTGCGATCGAGCGGGTGGATCACAATTTTGCCTTTGCACGACAAATCTCTTACTGGCAGGCAAGATGCCTGCGCTACGGAAAACATCCTGTCGGACATCAATCCCTTTGCCTGAATAGGATGCGCCTGATCACGCTACGCCCATCAAACATCCTGCACAACCACACCGATAGCCCAATCCCGATGAGTCTGCCAGACGGTTGAATGCCGAGCTTTGGGGCTGGTTGCTGGCACGTTGACTGGTACGAGCGGAAGGATTCTGAACCGCAGCCGCATAGTTAACCGTATAGCCAATATCATTCAAAATGGCGACATCCAGCCGATTGGGTAAGGTTCGCACCCCAGCCGCGATCTTGACATCCATCATGGATTCTCCCGATCCACCGAACTCGTAGCCTTCCTGCACATGACCACCGCTTAAGGGAATGGGGTTGCCGCCATTCACCGCTCTGGCATTAATTCCCCAAAAGCCCCGTTCGGAACTGCGGGCTGGATCAATGGGGGCCGTTAGACGATCGAAGGCCTGGCTTGTGCCAAACCCCAGAACGTGACCAATTTCGTGAACAGCAGTGGAAATGAAGTCGATTTGATTGGTGGGAATATCATTCGCAGTCTCCGGGGTAGGGTCAAAAAACCAGCGGGTCGGAGAACCGCCACTGTCCAGATCAAAGGCGATCGACCCCATCCAGGGACGGAATTGATTGCCGGTAATTCGAGCTTCACGGTTTCCGGCGGGAGCCGCCTGGGCCAGGATCGGGCTGCGATTGAAACCAGAGCCGCTAAACCCCAGATCCCTGGCTCCGACGAAAATAACCAGATCATCAATCACCGTATTGTTCACCATCCCTTCCCGAATCCATTGTCCGGTTTGAGGATTGAACACGCCGTAGGTGCGCGTTCCAGCGGGAACTTCTGGAAAATCATCCAGAATAATATTCTCCCAAATCCGAGCCGCCACCTCCAATGCGGCCCGACGCTGCGGGGTAAACCAGCCATTCGTATCGAAGCGGTAGTCAAAGCGAATATTGAATCTAGACTTATCCACCCCAGAGGATGAAGCCGTGGCAGGAGGGCGACTGGGGGAGGATACGACGGGTTGAGCAAGGGGATTTGCCGTCAACACCAACCGATACTTTGTGTCACGGCTGCGCTGTTGGGGCACGACTCGAATATGGTACGTTCCAGGATCCAGAGTTTGCTGAATGCTTGCCGATCCTTTTTGGGGACGGGGTAATCGCCGCAGCACTCGACCGACCGCATCCAGTAGCACAACGCGGGCATTCGATCGCTGACTTCTGGCTGAAAGGGTCAGTTGGCTACGCTGCCCCAGTTGAAACTGGAAAAAGTCTCTCGGAGCATCTCCTCCCACCCGATCGCGGGCTACCACCCGACCGGAGGATAAATTGAGCGCCCTTGCACCGGATAAAACATTGTCAGAACGACTCATATCAGTCCTATGGAACTCTGCTTTTGCACCGATCGTCGAATCGGTCAGCGAATCGGCTATCCAATACACTCAGAGGGCACACACACGACTGAACGGGTACTGGTACTGGTACTGGTACTGATTGACTCAGGGTTTATACGGAAATGTTCCTGAGGTTTCAGATATTGTCTCAGAAATATTACTTTTGTGCGAACCTGGCTTTATGTCGTCTTTGTAAAGTCTGTCTCCAGAATCTAAAAATTATCCAAAAAGTTGGAAGCAATGGGAACCTTTAATGGCTAGGATGGTAACCTATGCTGATCTGATTAGGGTTTAAGATCTGATGTTGACAAAGGGGCTTGATCAAGAGACGGAAAAATTTTTGTCCGATATTCTGGCACGGGAAAAAACAACGACGGATGAGTTAATCAAAAACTTGATCCGCGATCGGTGGATGGCACTCAACCAATCTGCTGATATGTCAGAAGAGCAAATCCGCGCTTCCCGCGAAGCGATGCCAGCAGCGATGTCACAAACATCTGCAGATGTAACGTCCGGTTTGCCAACCAGTGCAGCAAAACAAAAGAATAACAAAAAAGCGATCGCAGAATTTATTAAGAAAAAGCGGTTCTGTTAAGTCCGCTCATCATTGCGGTTTCCTTAAATCCGCCAACCATTATTTTGTGACAGCAGGTTTTCTCCAGGCTTTTAACCCGCAGCGAGAAACCTGCTTTTTTCATGATTATTATTCTCAGCAAAAAATTATTTTCGCGTTGTAAGGGGTATGCGGCAAAATAACATACCCGTTAGGGGCGCGCTGCTATGCGCCCTTACAGCCGATTGTTTCAAAAATTGGGATGCTATTTGATTGCAGATCCCTAATATTCGCTGCGTATCCTAAAATTTTTTCACAGGCAGGCAAGCTGCCTGCGCTACAAAGATTTTTTGACCCCTCACCACTGTGCTGTCTCCAAAACCTGCTGTTCATACACCTTCAGAGCGATCGACCAAACGTAAAACCCTTGCTGATTCAGGTGTAAGCCGTCGGTGCTGAGTTCCATTCGTAAATCTCCTTCATCGTCCGCAAACAGGGAATAGAGATCTAGAAAATACACGCCTTCCTCGTTAGCCATTTGCTCTATCTGGCGATTCATGGCTCGAATCTCAGAATTGGGTAAGGTCAGAAGTCGATCGCGTCCTTCCCAGGTAGCCTGTTCTGCGGCATGGGGCAGGATAGACTGAAGCACAATCTGCGCCTGGGGATGAACGTCTTTTAGATAGTTCACGATCTGTCGTTGGTTCTCCAACACCGTCAACTCATTCGTGCCCCGAATCAAATCATTAATGCCAATCATGACAAAAATGGTGTCGGGGAGCGTCTGATCAAACAAGTCCAGCCGCCTCAGCAACCCCACAGAGGTTTCACCCGAAATTCCCTGATTTAACCAGGTGCGATCGCTGGGTAAATATTCTTCAGGAAACCAGAGACTAATGGAATCTCCCGCCAGAATCGCCAGCCGTTCGGGTCGCTGTTCTGCCACCACGCTAGCCTCTTGCGCCAGCAATTCCTGCCATTCTTCATAGGTCAATTGATGACGTTGTCCCAGCTCTGAATCGGGTGCAGGCATTGGATCAACTTCTGTTAAAGAAAATTCATCCTGCTGGGGTGTGGAGGATGCGGCCAGGGAAGCGGGCGTAGGGCTAAATTGCCTCAATCCCAAAGCCAGGACAATGGCTAACAAAAAGCCGTTGGCAGCCAGAGATAAAAAGACCCAGGTGGGCAGCAGGCGAAGTCGTAGGAGGGACGGAGAAAATTTAAGAAAATTGCTTGCAGCCTGGAGCCGACGATCGCTCCGATGCCTTGAACGCCGATTTTGAAACAACGGTGAACCCATTCAGCTAACGACTATTGTGTGTGATAAGGCTATCAAAGAATTTTGCACTCAGCTACACCCATTAATTTTTTATCAGTTTTTTGTCCTGCCGACTACTGACCTGGCTTTCCCTGTCTGGGCAAACGCAAAGATTTAGGATTCAATGGGCTCAAAATCTGGTTCAACTCTCGCAGTTGCTCTGCCGTCCCCATACAAATTAAGACATCCCCCTCTTGAAGCGTGGCCCCAGCAGTGGGGCCACCAATTAATGTGCCATCAGCCCGACGGATCGCCAGTACTAAGGCTCCAGACTGTGCTCGAATGTCTGTTTCATGGAGCGTCTGCCCAATGTAGGGACAGCTTTCTGGATCAATCAGAAATTCTTCCATATAGAGCGATCGATCGGTTCCCGCCATGATGCCATCGACAAAATCCATCACCTGGGGGCGGAGGGCTGCGGCCGCCATGCGTCGTCCGCCAGTAATGTAGGGTGAAATCACGGCATCGGCTCCACCACGCTGGAGTTTTTTCAGAGCCTCTTCCGTGTTGGCCCGGGCGATCGCTCGAATTTTTGGGTTCAGGGTTTTAGCAGAAAGCACCGTATAAAGATTTTCTGCATCAGAAGGCAAAGCTGAAACCAGACAGATAGCACGGGTCACTCCAGCCACCATCAACGTTTCATCCAGAGTGGCATCGCCTTGCAGCGTGAGATAGCCCATCCGCTCACTCTCTTCTGCCATATCCTGTTGAAATTCCACCACCAGAAAAGAGACATTTTCCGTCGCAAATTCCAGGGCAATCTGTCGGCCCATCCGTCCAAAACCGCAGATAATGTAATGTTCTGATAGCTTACTGATCAAGCGATGCCGCCTCAAACGAACTCTTTCTTGAAGATAGCCTTGAACCACAATTTCCGTGAGTCGATTAATAATGTAACCAAAGCTGGCAATCCCCATCACAATCAGAGCGATGGTAAAGATGCGCCCGTTTGGACTCAACGGTTCCACTTCGGTAAAGCCTACCGTTGAGAGGGTAATCATGGTCATGTAGGCTGCATCCACCCAGGAGTAGCCTTCAATCAGGCGATATCCCAGCGTTCCTACCAACCAAACAATGCCTAGAGCCGCAATGCCGATCGTGATTTCAAAACGAATCCGTTTGTATTTTCTGCGAAGGTTGAAGAACACAGAGGATATCGGGGAAGAAAGATTCAAGTCTCAGTTTAATACGCTCTACAGAGCCAACATGGGTAGCATTTGCCATGCGATCAACATCTCCCCATGCAAATTAGCTATCCATCGCGCAGGCATCGTGTTTTTAAGGCTGTAAATTGACTTAAAATTCAGACTTCTTGCTTAGTATTCCGGACGATCGCGCCTCAGCTCTGTTTGTTGTATTAGTAGGGACTTACCCAATGGTATGGAGATACCTTGGAGTGATCCCGTGTAATCTGTGGGTTCCCAAACTTGCTACCAACGAGTCGCCAGATTCAAGCCTTCAATATTAACTAAAAGCGATCCGAAACAACCGCAGGAAGTTGTCAAACTGATGCGTTTAGACTCAGTGCATCTGGATTGAATTTCTAGAATGCATCTATACTGATGCGTCTGGATGAATTGGTCTAGGGAGTGGTTTAAAACTCTCTGGCTATGGCATAGCTGACTTTGATCCCCCTCAATCCCCCTTTAAAAGCCTACCGTGTACACAGATCTTGGCTGAGAGGCTCAAACCCTGAGTAGATCCCCCTAAATCCCCCTTAAAAAGGGGGACTTCTAATCCGGTTCCCTCCTTTTTAAGGAGGGTTAGGGAGGATCAAACCCAGTCGTGGCTAGAGCAGATGACTTGTGTGTACACCGTAGCTTAAAAAGCAGGGTGTTGAACGGCTTGGCTCCCTGGTTAAGGAGAGTTGGCGAGGATCAAAGGATTTAAAAAAACACCGCCTGGTAGCCCCTGACATCAGTTATGGGCTGGCAGTCGAGACAACCGCTCTATAGTGGCTTTTCTCTGCCCTTTACGAAATAGGGCTACCGATTTGTGCATCAAAGCTCAATGCATCAAAGCTCAATGCATCCATCTTTCCCAATCTGATTTTTCCTAACTTAGGAGTATTTCATGATACCAGCTAACCTGTCGCCCTCAACGTTCGATTCGACTGCCCAATCCGCTGTCCGTCCTCCGGACTCTACGCCAATCAATGATCCTGCCACCCTGACCTACCATAATCGGTTACATCCCTGGTGCATTATTCGCCTTTTGCCCAAGATGCAACGAGTCGTTGTGGTACGGTTTCGTCGTCGTAATTCCGCTGAAGAACACTTGCGCGTTTTAAAACGCTTGAATCCAGATGCAACCTACGAAATTGTGTTTGATTTGCCTGAGTATTAATTTTGCTTCAGGGCTGCATCGCCCACCCTAGCGATCGACTAACGCATTCCTTTAGGATGGAGTTCTACCTGAAGGAATGCACACAAAAGTTAACAAAGGCACTACACTAAGCGAAGAATAGATGTAGGGGTAGGGTCATCTATGCATTCTCAAGCTAAAAGTAAACTGCTGATTGCCAGCCTGTTTGTTTTCTCCATTGGGGGAACGTTTGCCCTCTTCGGTAGTGTACCGATGCTGGCTAATTTGTTTGCAGACCGTTCCGTTCCTAACAATCCCCAGGATTTGCCTCACCCAACCGAGGCAGACCATTCCATCGATCGGGGTAAGGTGGTTGGCGCATCCAAACGAGTCCGTCCGGTTCTGTCAAGACGTACCGTTGATCCCGCTTCACCTCGATCGGCCCTTTAAGTTCGGACGCTTTAAGTTTTAAAGAGAAGGGCTTGACTTTCAAGGAGAATATAGTACATTTGTATTTGTTATTTGTACTGGCAGGTTTGACAGTCATGTCTCAACAACTGCATCTCTTCTCCGATCGTTCGGCAGATCCTACACCCCTTCCTCTTCCTCTACTAGAACAAACCCATCAACTATTCGGAACCCACTCTAACTCAGAACTGATTCAGCGCATTCTCGCAGCCACTAAGGCGATCGATGAGCAGTGCGGCAAGTCTGTTAGTCGATAATCCGATTACCGATTGCGGTTCCTGATTGAAATTCTTGATTGCGGTTCTTGATTGCGGTCTTGTTCAGCACAAACAGATTTGAAACACCCTACAGATCCAGAGGCTCAGAGAATTTCTCTGAGTTTTTTCTTTTGCAATATTTGAAATATAGGAGCGCATCATTAGAGGGATGGGGCAAAATAACGTACCCGGTCTACTTCCTGGACGGGCGAACGCGATCGCCCCTATTCCCTACTCCCTGGACGGGCGCATTGCGATGCGCCCCTACTCCCCACTATGCCTTCTGAATCAACTGACTCAACACATAGGGCAAAATTCCCCCATGCAGGTAATAGTCCACCTCCGTTGCCGTATCAATCCGGAGAATCAGCGGTACGGTTTGGGTTTCGCCGTTGGTGCGATGAATCACCAGACTGACTTCCTGCTTGGGTTTGAGTCCCTGATCCAGTCCCTGTAGATCAAACTGCTCTGTGCCATCCAATTGTAGGGAAGCCACCGAAACGTCAGATGGAAACTGACAGGGTAGAACCCCCATGCCGACTAAGTTCGATCGATGGATCCGTTCAAAGCTTTGGGCGATCACCGCTTTTACCCCCAGCAGTAAGGCTCCCTTGGCGGCCCAATCTCGACTGCTGCCCGTGCCGTATTCCTGTCCTGCGAGGACGATCAGGGGTATGCCCTCCTGCTGATAGCGCATGGCTGCATCGTAGATCGACATTTGCTCGCCACTGGGCTGATGGATAGTTACGCCGCCCTCGGTACCGGGAACCATCAAGTTCTTAATCCGCACATTGGCAAACGTTCCGCGCATCATCACCTCATGGTTGCCCCGACGGGAGCCGTAGGAGTTGAAGTCCGTTGGTTTGACTCCTTTGGATTGCAGGTAGAGTCCAGCAGGGGAATCCGATTTAATTGCGCCAGCAGGGCTGATGTGATCGGTGGTGACAGAGTTGCCGAACAGGGCAAGGGGTCTGGCTCCCTGAATATTCTCTGCCGCTCTGGGCTGCATGGAGAAGTCCTCGAAGTAGGGCGGTTCCTGGATGTAGGTGGAACTGTCATCCCATTCGTAGACTAACCCTGTACTGCTGGGAATCTCCGCCCATAGTGGATTTTGCTCTGCGAAGTCTCGATACAAGCGATGGTAAGTTTCAGGATCAAAGGCATTTTGCAAGAGCTGCCGCAGTTCCTCTGGAGCAGCCCACAAATCGCGCAGATAAACCGGATTGCCGTCTCGATCGCTGCCAATTGGCTCCTGGCTCAGATCCAGATCGACCCGTCCTGCCAGGGCAAAGGCAATCACCAGAGGCGGACTCATCAAGAAATTCGCTTTGACGCTCTGATGGACTCGGGCTTCAAAGTTGCGGTTGCCGCTCAGGACGCTGGCTACGACCAGATCATTTCCAGTAATCGCTGCATCCAGATGGGGTTCCAGGGGCCCACTGTTGCCGATACAGGTGGTACAGCCATAGCCCACGGTTTGAAAGCCGATCGCATCCAGGTAGGGCTGAAGTCCAGTTTGGGTCAGATAATCTGTCACCACACGAGATCCGGGAGCCAGGGAGGTTTTAACGTAGGGGGGGACGGTCATGCCTCGTTCGGCTGCTTTTTTGCCGAACAGCCCGGCCGCCAGCATCACCGATGGATTTGAGGTATTGGTACAGGAGGTAATGGCTGCGATCACCACGTTGCCATGCCCCAGAGTGACTTCCCTGGGTGATGGTTCTGACCCTGGCACACAGTCTGGAGTCGGACGGTTCTGGATCATTTCCAGTTCGGTTAACACAGCGGTATTACGATCGCTTTGCAGGGCTTCTCCAGCGGGCAGGCGATCGTCTCCCTGTTCTCCCCCACCGGATACACAGTCTGAATCCTGGGCTGCGCCGATCGTCACTGCCACCTGCTGCTGGAGTTGGTCTGGCGTTTTGTTGTAGCCATCTTCCTGGATTGGACGCTTCAGCAAATCAGCAAATTTTGACTTCAAATCTGAAAGGTTAATCCGATCCTGAGGACGTTTCGGCCCCGCCACACTCGGTTCAACGGTGGATAAATCTAGCTCCAATAACTGGGTATATTCAATTTCGCCCTGACGCGGAATGCCGAAGAGTTCCTGCGCCTGAAAATAATTGCGGAAGGTATCAACGAGTTCAGGGCTGCGTCCAGTAGCCAGCAGATAGCGGCAGGTTTCCTCATCCACCGGGAAAAAGCCCATCGTGGCCCCATATTCCGGCGACATATTGCCAATCGTGGCGCGATCGGGGATGGTCAGACTGGCGGCTCCCTCCCCATGAAATTCGACAAACTTACCGACGACCTTGGCCTGCCGTAGCATCTCTGTAATCCGCAACACCAGATCGGTAGCGGTGACTCCTGGCTGTAAACTGCCCGATAGGTGAACCCCAACCACATCCGGCATCAGGAAATAAACCGGTTGCCCCAACATTCCCGCTTCTGCTTCAATCCCTCCCACACCCCAGCCCACAATCCCCAGGCCGTTAATCATGGTGGTATGGGAATCGGTACCCACCAGGGTATCAGGATAATAAACGCCATCCGACTCCAGCACCCCTCGCGCCAAGTATTCCA
This sequence comes from Egbenema bharatensis FJBBOT/2019, assembly GCF_048077055.1. Lineage (NCBI taxonomy): Bacteria > Bacillati > Cyanobacteriota > Cyanophyceae > Oculatellales > Oculatellaceae > Egbenema > Egbenema bharatensis. The sequence continues at coordinate 4,618,849 of NZ_CP182236.1, forward strand.
GGTTCACCTGATGGACGATGCCAATGCCAGGTGGGACGATCGAAAATCCATTAAAGGCCTGCGTGCCCCACTTGAGGAAGCGATAGCGGGCTTCATTCCGCTGAAATTCGATCTGCATATTCAGTTGTAGGGCATTGCTCATGGCACTAAAATCCACCTGCACCGAATGATCCACCACCAGATCCACCGGAACCAATGGTTCAATCACTTCTGGATCATGACCCATCCGTGCCGCCGCCGATCGCATTGCCGCCAAGTCCACCAGCACGGGCACTCCGGTAAAATCTTGAAGCAAAATTCGGGCAACGACAAAAGGAATCTCTGTGGTGCGATCGGCCCTGGGCTGCCAGTTGGCCAGATTCCGCACATCTGCCTCGGTAATCCGCTGACCATCATAGTGACGCAACACCGACTCCAGCACAATCCGAATGCTCACGGGCAAACGCGAAATAGCCCCAACCCCCGATCGTTCCAATTGCGGCAGGGAATAGTAATGGGCAGTTTGGCCGTTTCCGGTCGGGAAGGACTGAAGGGAGTCAAACAGGGAGTGGGGCGTAGTTGCCATGATGGGGATCTCCTGGAGGTGAGCCATAGGCTGAAACAGTAACTACCCTATCATTTTTGACCTGAAACGATGTGCAGCAGGAACTACCTCTAAAGTCCGGAACTCTTTTTCATCCACTGATTCATCCACTTGATTCATCCATTGACATTAGACAGATCTCAATCCTCAGTCGATTGCTTGTTGCTCCAAAAAAGTTGAAGCGCTGACTCATCCAATATATAGGCTGACTCACCATCCCTAATCACTCGTTTACCAAGCCGAGGAAAAACGCCAACATCTAAGCGTCCTGCTTCTCCACCCATCAGATATACAAGGTCTTCATCGAATGGATTACGAAGATGATGAGGTTGTTGAGGTAGCCCATAGCCCATGAAGTCTCCTGGCTCGACTTCGTACTCCACATCTCCAATTTCCGCGATACCTCGACCCGACAAAATGTAAACCCATTCTTCTTCGTTCTGGTGAGCGTGGAAGATGAAAGATTCCTTGCCTGATGGTACACGCGCGATCGTTACACCGATGCGTTTAAGACCGACAGCACGCCCAAGGAATCGTAAATAAATTTCTGAATTGGGGTTAAGCGGATGATGAAACTCAAACGCATCCATTGAATTGATATCTGATACTTTCAGCAGGGAATGTTGTTCATCAGTCACGTTGATGTTCTCCTATCAAGTTGGCAAAGGGTCTGAGCACCACAAGTCAGCAGCATAACGGTTTGGGTCAGCGGCTGCGAATAACTTTTGCAACACTACCAGAATCTCTCAACAGTCCGCTCCATCCGGATTTTTAGCCTGTTTTTGATGGACATTTAAGTTAACGATCGACGGGCAACTCCCACCTCGGATAAAGCTGATTAAACCTTGCACGCTGCTGCTTGAGGTCAACTTGCGGTAAGCACTGATCTACAAGATCGAACGTTTCCTCCACGAGTCGTCGCAACTCAGCGGTTCCACTTGCAGCATCAGATTGAAAAACGCACTCCAACCGGGCAAAAAACTCAGGCGGCTTAATGCTCATTTCTTCAACAAAGTAACGGGTCCATTTGAAACCGGGGTGATAAACACGATTTAGCGCGAACAGAATATTAAGAAGCCATCGCGTGATGGCGCAGTTGTTTTCATACAGCATTGGGATTTCAAGGCGATTGGTTAGAATGTGTTGCCCATCAAACGGACGAAATTTCAGATGCTTCTGAACCATTGCAACAGCGAGTTCTTCAGGATAAGGATAAAGCCGATCTTGCCAATGTTTGATGAGGTCTTCGCCATAAAGAACAATAGCCCGTTGAAGATTAAACGCTGAGGCTTGCTTCTCAAACAACAGCCCGTTTTGCGACACATCGTAATGCTCAACAACATCGGTCACGATGCTATCCATTGTATTTCGCGCCCAATGACCCGCTTCGACTTTCATATCGTACAGGTAGAACTGCTCCAGCCATGCTTGTTTTGCTTCTCCATACGGCTCAAGCTCCCATCCTTTGACACCAACCCTTTGCGCTGTGGCTCGTAACTCTTCGACGGACGGCAATTGTGACCAGATGAAGCCTAATTCAAGATCAGAATACTGGTCTGAAATTCCTAATGCTGCTGAGCCAAATACAAAACACGCTTCAACTTCAGGATTCGCTATGAAAGCAGGAGCGATTTTGTGAGCTAATGAAATTCGCCATGCGCTATGTTTAGTCATACATCATGCTGTCGAAACTGAGGGCATCTATGCAATGCTCGATATATCAAAAATTTGATGACTACCATTTTCGACTGACCCCATAACTATCGTCAGGTGCTCAAAGGTAATTATCAGAATTTCAATGTTGTTAAGAATAATCTGCTGAGGGATAAACTGCTCATAACTATCAGGTAACGTCAGTTTATTCAGGCTAACTTTGATAGCGATTTCCCAGAGGCTAGCTGTACTGAGGAGCAAATCAACATCAGACTCTAACAGATCAGCAGCAGAGCTACTCAGTTCGGGACTATTATTAATGAACCAAAGAAAGGTATGCGTATCCAGGAGTAGTTTCATGACCTGTACTCCTTAAAGTCCTCAATGGGTTCATCAAAGTCTGGAGCCATCCAAATTTGACCTTTGGCACTGCCACGTTGTCGTCGTTTGGTAATGGGTAGAATCTGAATCAACTTCAGAATCGGCTGGTTATTACGGGTGATAATCACTTCTTCGCCTTGCAGGGCAGATTGCAGAAGTTGATTAATTCGAGTTTGAGCTTCGGTAATATCAACTTGTTGCATGGTCTGACCTCCTAAACTTCCACTTCTGAACTTCGGCTTTGAAGAACTCCAGAATCGCCCGCCGATGTTCTTCATCTGCTCCCTACAAGCGACCCTTTGGCCACCACTGCCGCTCGTAGTGCCCCAGGTTATAGACATCAAAGGCGCGATAGGGCTTGCCCTCACTGTGCAACTTACGCTGAAGCTCAATCATCCGCTTGCGCGAGGTTCTGCCCTCAATTATAGTCGCTGCCCCAGATGCCACCAAATCAAGCTTTTGCAAGATTGAATAGGCGTGGTGGGTGGGGGTGGTAGGGGCGATCGTCCTGGCGGACACACTAAAGGGCGATCGCAGAAATTCTTCACTTTAGATGAGTGACTTAAACACTGCCCCAACCCAGGACTAAAGCGAGATAACTACATATTCACCGTTACTTTGGCAGGATAACACTCCCCACAACAGCATGATCCAGTAGTACCTATGGTGTAAACTCGATCGCCCCACCCTTTCAGCTTAGGGTTTCCACTGCTGCCCTCTGACAGAAGTAGTAGCGAAACTCGAATTCTTCACCATCGGGCGTGATTTTGCGGTGGGCGCGGTTGAACCAGTGGTTGAGGAACTGAATCGTAGTGTCGCTGGCTCTGATGTAAAAGGCTTCTCGCCATTCCCGCACTGCTGCCCGCAGATTATTGACCACCTCGATCGGTGAGGCTCTACGTCCCTGTTTCACCACAGCGGGGTCGTCAGGTTTTTCTACCCGAACGCGATGGGCGTTGGATTCTTGCCAGGGACAAACAGGGTTTCGAGAACGGTGGGATTGAGGGTGGAGGAGGTCATAAAAATCAGAATAAGAGCTTTTGAAATAGATCCGCCACGGGGAACGTAAATCCGGGAATCACCTCTTCTCCATCCAAAGAATCAATGGATTTCAGCAGGCGATCGGGTTCTTGGGCACAGCGGTAGACCAGTACATAGTGTTCGCTGGGGTGAACAATCCAGGCTAAACGAGTGTCATTCTCGAAGTATTCCACCAACTTGTCGTGAATCTCTTCCACCGTGTTGCCAGGGGATAACACTTCAACGGCGAGATCAGGGGCACCGTCCAGGAATCCGGAGGGGAGTTCGGTCATCCCTTGCAGGCGTTCTTTGGCAAAGAAGGAAATATCAGGCGATCGCCGATTCCCATTTTTCATTTTGAAGGCAGTACTGGAATCTAAAATAATTCCCAGCTTTTTAGGCAAGACATAGCTGGCTAAGGCTGCAACTAGTAGGCTACAGATATAACCATGCAATGCCCCTGAATTTCCCATATCAATCAGTTCTCCATTCACGATTTCATAGCGATGCCCATCTTTAGGCAGTGCCATAAATTCTTCATCTGTCCAAACCTTTTTATCAGTTTTTAATTCAATTGCAGTAGACACGAATTACCTCCTTGCAATGACTGTGCACCACGATGATGTTCGATCTCAACAAAAATAGTGACTTAAACACTGCCCCAACCCAGGACTAAAGCGAGATAACTACATATTCACCGTTACTTTGGCAGGATAACACTCCCCACAACAGCATGATCCAGTAGTACCCTATGGCGTAAACTCGATCGCTCCACTCTTTCAACTTTCTGATTCCAGTAAATTTGTACAACAGAACACTTGACTATGGCGATCGATCTGGTAATGTCTTAATTTATGGCTACACAAATGCGTGTCGCAGTAGCCTGGCTCCCAACAACCTGGCGAGGTATGAAGTAGCGAGCACTACAGCATACCTCTAACCCCACAGACGACCGTAGCTGTCCGTCGGGCTTGGATTAGTTTAACGCTTTTGTTGAACAACTTCCTATCCCCAACTTTGCGATGGTTGAACGGGGGGACAACCGGGTTGGTGGGTTTCTTCCGTTCATTACAACCCCAATCGTTTGCACGGCAGATAGATTGCCTGTAGGGGCGCACAGCAGTGCGCCCTTACCAGGATGTGCAATTTCTGCAATCAGATTGGTATGACTTTAACCTGTTCGCTCATCCTACCTTTGGAGAGGATGCTGATCCGAGTACCGGACGAGAGCATGTTCGCATTATTATCTTTGGCTCTAAAGAAGTCGTTCGCGCCACCATTCATGATCTCTATCTCAAGAACTTTCGCCGCATCGAAAGCTGGAGTCCCCTTTTACCGACTCCTGATCCCACCCTATTCATGGCCATCAGCACCGAATATCGCCTCATGCGATAGGTCATCCCAACCAGCCATCCCGCGATCGAATCGATCGCATCATTCCGGCTCTACCAGCCGCAGCAGCGCAACTTGATCTTGCTCGATCGCCTCTGCGTTCAGGGAGTACACCGTTTGTAGAGTGCCAATCAGCATTTCCGACGGGAAATACAAGAATCGATCGCGCCCTTCTGCCAGGTCTGGTACTGCCGGATCTTTAACCAGTTGGAAACGAACCTGGGGGTGAACCAGATAGCTGAGGGAAATTACATTTCCAAGACTCGTTGCACCAGAACTGCCCACGACAACCGGCTGATCAAATTGATTGAGAAAAGCGGCTGTCTCTGCATTAGTGTAGCTCACGCCCTTACTCCACCAGGTTTTTGCCTGCCAGCTTAAACCACAGGAAATGATCCCGGCGGTGAGTAAGACTGCCAAAAGCCCTCGTCCAACTCGCTGCCGAACATATGATGGATGTTGCATCAAACGGGATAAAAGATGGGCTACAGCCAACTGTCCTCCCACCAACATGGGCACGAAATATCGGGTTTGGGACGATCGCTGTCCTTCCCATATCAGATCGGGCAGCATCAAAGTCAGTGAAGGCAAAAGGATCAGCAATGGAATCAAAATTGCCGCAGGACGAGGCGCGTGGCGATACAGCACCCAGAGGCTATAAGCGAGCAGCAAGAGAACGATCGGCGGAGCAATATAGGTATAGAGGTGATCGAGGGGCAATCCGAGATCAATAAAATTACTGCTGAAATGCAGTCCCCAAAGTTTAATCAATACATCTTTGGGTAGGAACTGAGTCGTCCAGAAGGTTTTGGCATCCAATGCCCCCTTTTCCTGCACCAGTACAATTAACCAGGGCATGAAGGCAATTAAGCCGAGGGCAACCGCCAGGAGATAGCCTTGCAAAGATTTTCTAGCTGCCCCAGTGCTATCCTCTGCGCTGTTGCTTCCCGCCTCCGATCGCCCCCATCGTTCCAGAATGGGATGGGACAAAATCACCAAAAATCCATGACCCATGACCACCAAAACCGAAAACAGAAACGTATACAAATTCAGGGCAATCGTGGCAGCATAAACGCCCCAACTCGCCCAGGTTTTTAGCCGCATCGCCCGGACTAACGCCGCCGAGGATAGAAGCGTTGCCAATGTCCACAGGCTAGACTGACGAGCTTCCTGAGCATACAGCACATGAAACGGCGAGATGGACAATAACCCGATCGCTATCCACCCAGTGAACGGTGAATGAAATAATTCTTGACACAGCCAGTAGAGAGCCGGAAACGCCAGCAGACTAAACCCGACGGACAAGCTTCTGACGATCGCCGTTTCACTCCCAAAGAGTTCCATCCAAACCCGCGCCAGCAGGTAATAAAGCGGAGGATGTTCGGGATGACTGGTTAATGCTTGCCAGGTATGCGACCAACCGCGATCGGGAGACAGGCGTTGGTACTGTAGCAGCGTTTCCGGCAAAATCACTTCCCCCGTAAACACCTCTGAGGTCACTTCAGAACCGTTGTGGCCTGCGGCTCGCAGCGAGGTGAATACTTCATCATGCCAGTAGACTTTTTGCCCCAGGTGAGTCACCCGCACAAAGATGCCCAGTGCCAGCACGATGGTCAGAACAAACACCAGTGGCAGTGCTGTCAACCGAGGAGAAGGAAGCGATCGTTGTTTCATTCTGTTAGCAATACTCGCCCATGGCATTACCGACGGAGATTGGCAGGCTTGATCCGGAAAAAACATCATGCTGAAAGAGGAACCCTGACGGGTGATGTCGGTCACGGTTTCATTTGTCAGCATGAAATTAGATGGAATCAATGGTTCACCACCAGAGATGATTCACCACCCAATTAAGGCTATAGGCTATGAATTTTAACCCATCCGATCTCTCACTGATTATTGCAGCAGCCGGTATTCTCTTCTGTCCAACGCTGTGTGGCATTATGGCCTATCGGGTCAGCCGCACCTACACCACCCTGAGAATGAAGGCTGAGGCTTAATTGAGGCTTAATTAAAGAGGCTTAATTAAAAATGAGGGGCCGAAGCCCCTCACTGAGTTTACTAACTTGGCAGCATTTACCTGATATCCCCCTTCCACCCTTCTATCGTTCCAGGACAGCAACTTCCTGCTGCAACTGCTGCACAGCCCGATTAAGCTGTTCTAGGGCGCTGTTGGTGTCATCCAGCGTATGCTTCAAATAGTTGGCGGTTTGGGCGGAGGATGTGCTGAGCTGGGCGATCGCTGAACTAATGGTTTGCGCACCTTCCAACTGAGCTTTCATCCCCTGGTGTACCATTTGCAGGTGAGGCGCGATGGCTTCTACGTGTTCGCTCGTAAAGTTGTTCATTTCCCTTACCCCACTGGACACCGCAGTTTGCATTTCTCTGACGATCGGCTGAATTTTGCGAGTTACAGTGGCCGTTTCCGTCGCTAGCTTGACAATCTCCTGGGCAACAATCTCAAACCCTTGCCCCCCTTCTTCATTGTCTGCGGCTTGAATCGAAGCATTCAGCGAGAGCAGTTTGGTTTGATTTGAAATTTCGGTAATCGTCAGGACAATGTCATCGATCCCGTCTGCTTTTTCAGCGATCGCCCCCAGTTTTTTGGTTAAGGAACCTGTGGCTTGCTGCAACTCTTCAAATGCCGTATCCATCTGCTGAACGGTAGTGGCCAATTTGGCTGAAATCTCGGAAATTTCCTGGGCAGTGGCCATCACATCATTGGTGGAAGCGACTTGTTCCGCCATCATGGTTTCCAGGCGTTGACCTGACGTGGTAATCAGGGTTGTTAAAGTCGTTGAATCAAGCACTTGTTTGGCCAGCGAATTCAGTAATGACAAACTCTGCCGTAGGTCTCTGGAAAGCGAACGAGATTCCTTACGATAAATCTGGACATATTCCAAACTCAGGCCAATCAACGGCACCAGGTAAGCCAGAATTTTGAGAAAGTGCGCGACGTTGAAGCCGTTATCAAACAGGGCCGTTGATCCCAAAGCCATATAGGTTTGCGTGGCCACGTTGGGAATAATGCTAATAATCAAGGCATGGCTGAACAGGTTGGGATCATGACGGTAAAAGTAGGGATATAAAAAGATACCTGCCAGAAGAAAGATGATCAACGGAGCCACATCCCAGGGTCGCGTAATGATCGAGTCGGGGAACATGGTTGTAGGCAGTGTGTTGCGAGTGGCGCAGAACTGGATAATGCCATAGGCAATGAAGCCTAACATGACACTAACAAACAGAACCAACCTCAGATTTTGTTTGCGATCGGTTTGAATGGCAAATCGCTTTTGGAATAAAACAATTCCCATCCCCACCACCACGATCAGGGCATTGAACAGGCGACAAATTGCCCAGGTAAAGGGAATCAAGTTTTGAGTATCTGCAACGGCTTCAATCAAGCGATCGGCCGCCAGGGTATGGAAGGCATCCATCACTCCAGCAAAGAACAGGGAGCAGCCGATGATTGGTACTGTTGGATTCCCCTTGATACTGTAATTGAGAAAGCTGAGAAGCACGATAAAAATCGCCGCACAAAATGCACTCCATTCCAGAAGCGAATGAATAAAGCTGCCAGCGAGAGCATGGTGCATCGCATCTGCTAATTCATTAGGCGAGAAAAATTCAACTTGAGAGACATCTAAGGGTTGTCCTGGAGTGCCAAAATCTATGCCCAACAAATTCAGCACAAAGGGGATAATACAAATCGCTACAACAACCCAGATAATTTCCTTAGGAACTTTTGTAGTATCATCCTGCTGCATTCTGCTGTTGATAAATATTCCGGTCATTAGTCCACCTCTGGAGCAAAAAGTATGGTTCGATCGTGTTCTTCAAAATTCAGGTTTTCTCCGCTCTGCATTTCTGAATTGAAGAATTAACGTATCCGTACACAGGGTAAAGCAGAAAGAGTGAGCGATGTGAGGGTAAGTCTGCTAGGCTAAAACGCATGGAATCCCCGAATGCCTTTTTAAGCGAAATTTCAGCAGAGGACTGGGCCAACACACCGGAGAGTGTCAAGCAGTTGGTGCAGCGTCTATTGGAGCGTATTGAGGCATTAGAGGCAGGCCAGCAAGCGTTACAAGAGCAAATTCAGCGCAATTCCAAAAACTCCTCGCAACCGCCTTCGCAAGACCCTCCGAAGGGATTCAAGGCTACCCCGAAAAGAAAAGTGGGAAAGCGCGAGGCGGACAACCGGGACATCCGGGACATTCGCAGGAACTTTACCCGCCGGAACAATGTACGCGCATTGAGGATCACTACCCTGAGGTGTGTTGCGAATGTGGACATCGCTTGAGAGGGAAAGATGCCAATCCGCAACGGTGTCAGATCGTAGATTTGCCACCGTTACAACCGATTGTTTTGGAACATCGCTTTCATGCGTTGGAGTGCCCCCAGTGTGGGGTAAGCAGCCGTGCCTATGATGGCGAGATTGTGGATGGTTGTCGCTATGGGGAAAGGCTGTGTGCATTAGTCGCACTGTTGAGTGGAGAGTATCGTCAAAGTCACCGGATGGTGGTGCGGCTGTTGAGTGAATTGTTTGAGATTCCCATCTCCGTGGGCAGTGTCGGACGCTTGCGGCAACAGATGAGTGAAGCGATTGAGCAACCCGTCGAAGCGGTTCATCGCTATGTGCAGCAGCAACCCGTTGTTGGGATAGATGAAACGAGTTTGCCTCAGGGTAACGCCGATGGGAACAATGGCAAGGGGAAGCGAGGCTGGTTGTGGGTGATGGTAACCCCGTTGGTGTGCTATTTCCAGGTGGCGTTAAGCCGCTCTCAAGCCACCGCTCAAAGCATCTTAGGAACTGATTTTGCTGGGATTGTCAACAGCGACCGCTACAGTGCTTACAACTGGTTAAACTTGCAATGGCGACAATTGTGTTGGGCGCATCTGAAACGCGATTTCACCAAAATTGCCGAACGGGGTGGGGTGAGCCAGACCTTGGGAGAGCAACTTCTCCAACAGCAAGAGAAATTATTTGAGTTATGGCATCGGGTGCGAGATGGAACCTTAGCACGCCCCCAATGGATAGAAGCCGTAGCACCCATTCGACAACGGGTGAAAGCACTGTTGGAAGAAGGAGCGGCTTACCCAATTGGACCAGAGAAAAGACACCTTTGGCAAAGACGGTGCGAACCTGTCAGCAGTTACTCAAAGTAGAACCTGCTTTATGGTTATTCGTCACAACCGTTGGAGTAGAGCCAACCAATAATGCAGCAGAACAGGCGATTCGTCCAGCAGTGTTGTGGCGACGCTGTAGCTATGGCTCCCAAAGTGAGGCAGGCAGTTTGTTTGTCGGACGAATGATGACGGTTGTAGCAACGCTGCGGCGGCAAAATCGCCATGTCCTCGATTATCTCACCGATGCTTGCTATGCCAAGCGTCGGGGCTTGCCTGCCCCTTCTTTACTTCCGCTTCCCGACCTACAGCGATCCTCCTGACTACCTTGCTAACCCTGTGTACGGATACGAATTAACTGCCGGGATTAGATGGCCTGATCAACCACTAACCCACCCTTCAACAAAAGCTTTGGTAGATCTAAAATGCCCATCGTTCCCTCGCTGTAGGGTGCAATTCCTTTCAGGTATTGATCCGATTTAGCGTAGGGATTCGACACAACAGCCGTAATGTCTTGCTGATTCAGCATAAACATCGCATCATTGACCTCTTCAACTAAAAGGCCAACGACGATCGCTTCAAACTCTACAATCATCGCTTTGAAATCAGTCAAAAGACCGGATGCAGGCAGGTTTAATACACTGCGAATATCAACCAGAGTCAGGATTTCACCTCGTAAGTTTGTGTTACCTACAATGTGGGAGGGACAGCAGGGAACTGGAGTCACTTTTTGAATATTGATAAACTCTCGAATGTCGGATAAATCAATTCCCCAAAATCGACCGCCTAATGTAACCACTGCGATCGGTTTCAGCAGTTCCACGGCTTTCTGAACCGTATCTTTTAAGTGATCGGCTCGCTTGCGGAAAATTTCCTGGTCAGTTGTGGGGGTGTTTTGTTGCGCCGTTTCATTCGGTGAAGGGGCACCTGATTTTTGATCAAACTTTAGGCTTTGGTGAGGGAAATGGCGAGACACGAAGGACAGAATTTGCTGCGCCTCAATCCAAACTTCTGGATCATGGAGAATGAAAATTTCATCTTCAACACTAAAAGCCTGGATAATGGCTGGTTTTTCAGCATCGGTTGACTCCTGCAATTCTTTTGAGTGCATATTTTTATTCAGGGAGATCGGCCGTATATCATGCACTGCATTAACCAGAATCCCAACCTTAAATTGAGGACACTTTAAGGTGATCACAATATCTGTTAGTTGCCGATCGATTTTTGAATGTCCTAAGTCAGCATTAAGATCAATGATAGGCAGCGGCTTTCCCCGAAGATCTACAATGCCCGCGATCGTATGTGCTCCAGGGGGAACATCTGAAATTAATATCAGCTCCGGCAAGGCGAAAATTTCCTTAACACAGGCTTTTCGGATGCCGTAGCGTTCACCATTTAACTCAAAAATTAGATAGATATCTTCTTGCATAACCCCTTATTCCTGAACCGCAATGGGATCATTTGGATGCTGGTAAATGATTGATTCTGGAAATACTTTAACCTGGAAGTTTTCTAAATCTTGGTCGTAGACTTCAGCATGGCCCGTCAGGAGATAACCCCGGGGATTGAGCGCGTGATAGAGTCTATCTAAAACAGCGCAGATTGTCGATCGTTCAAAGTAGATGAATACATTTCGGCACAGGATTAAGTCCATATCTTTAAAGTCAACCGCCGTCGCTGAAAAATCAGGTTGAACCAGATTTAAGAGCTGAAATTGAGGCAGTTGGCGAATGGATGGAATGATCTGATATTCATGCCCCCTACTCTGGAAGTATCGCTGCTGAATCCTGCCATCAACGCCTCTAAAAGACCAGGAACGATAAAGTCCTAGCTTTGCCTTTTGGAGTACTTCTAAATTAATATCTACACCCAGAATCTTAATATTCCACTGCTCTTGATCGGGGAGCAGCTCAGTGAGCAAAATCGCCAGAGAGTAAGCTTCTTCACCTGTTGAACATCCGGCACTACAAATGCGGAGTGTTTGGGTCGATCGATTCCGCTGAATTAGCTCAGGCAGAATGCTATTTTTCAGGAGAGAAAACTGTTCTTTATCTCGAAAAAAGTAGCTTTCAGGATTGGTAAGCAGTGTGATTAAATGCTGCCACTCTCGATCGCTTTCACTCGTTTTAGAGTTCATGAGTTGGTAATACTCTGGAGAAGCCAGTTGGAGCACCTGCATTCTCTGAAAGATTTTTTGATACAGGGCAGCTTGCGCCGAGGGGCGAATGGCTAAACCCGTTTGTTCGGCAATCAATTGCCCAAATGAGGCACTGAAGCCCGACTTGAAAGATTCGATTTGTGACACGTTAGTTGCTGCATTGGATAGCAGAATCACATTATTCGCTCCTCTGAGCCAAAGCCGCTTGAATCAGGGTTAGCAGAGTTGGCGCAATGGTCTGAATCGGGAGCACCCGTTGGACAGCACCCAGCTTGATCGCTTCTCTGGGCATACCAAACACAACGGAGGTTGCTTCATCCTGAGCGATCGTATAGCCACCGGACTCCGCAATCGCCTGCATTCCATCCGCTCCGTCTCGCCCCATGCCAGTCAGCAAAATCCCGACCGTATGGTTGCCATAAAACTGAGCGATCGATTGGAAGGTTACGGTTACGGAAGGACGGTGCCCATCGACCGCTGGCAGATAATGACACTTGAATCGCCCTTGAGCATCTAGCCCTAAATGTTTTCGTTCAGGCGGAAAGTACACCTGACCGGGTTCAGGCCGTTCTCCAGGTTGAGCAATTTGAATCGGTAATGGACAACTACTGGCTAACCAGTTGATCAATCCTTGTAAAAAACCTGAGCAAATGTGTTGAACACAGATAATGGGTAACGGAAAATTGGCTGGGAGTTGAGACAGCAATTCCTGCAAGGCTTGAGGGCCACCCGTTGATGCTCCAATCCCGACAATTTCAGGCTTAAAGGCAGAATTGACCCTGTATCCTGCGCGATCGTTCCCTGATAGATGGGCAGACTGCAATGATGGTTTTCGCCTTTTGGTAAATACCTTAACACCGGATAAAATTTCGATGCGATCGATTAATTGTTGGTTGAATTGTTGATCATCCGCAATCAGTCCAGCAACTGGTTTGGGAAAAATATCGACTGCCCCTGCTTCTAACACTTGAAAAATATGATGCGTATCATCCGCCTGAACGGAAGCACTGACCACTAAAATCGGTCGAGGATACCGGGTCATCACCTCATGGGTGAACTCCAATCCATTCATATGGGGCATATGCAGATCGGTACAAATCACATCGGGATCTACCGTTGGAATTAACGATAAGGCTTCCAATCCCGTCCGGGCTGTCCCTACTACCTCAACTCGAGGTGATGCATCCAGAATTCGCTTTAAAAGCACCAAAGCGATTTGTGAATCTTCAACAATCAGGACACGAATCGGCGTTAATCGAGGCAATAATGTTGATTGAGGAAATGAATCGTTCATGTAACCTGTTTAAGGATTGAGTATGCGCATCAAACCAACCTCTCCAAAGTTTCCAAAAGAATTTCTTGATTAAACTTTCCCTTTGTAATGTAGGCATTCGCCCCTGCTTCCGCCCCACGACGACGATCCTCATCAGAGGACAGCGTTGTCACCAGGATGATGGGCAACTTATCGTATTCTGGGTGCTGCCGAATTTGAGCCGCCAGCGATAGGCCATCCAGGTTCAGTAGATCGCAAATTCTCTAGGAAAGGGGTAGGGTCAGGCTAAACGCATTAAAACAAAGCCATGACGATCTACCCAAGTTCATTATCGCCTGCTCCAGCTTTGACGGATGAAGCGACGTTGGAGGTAGCCCTCGACTGCCTATTGGAACACTTATCCCTGGACATGCAAGGTGGATACACACTCCAAGATCTGTTTGAGATTTTGCTACGGGCCGCCAGTCGCAGCGATAGCATTGAACACACAACACAACGATTGGAGGGCGTACCCAGTGGCAATGGCATTCGCTATCATCTCGATAAGTTAGACGATATCACAACTCTGGAATCTCAACTCAATGCCGCTCTGCAAAGCCGCATCCCCCCAAAAATTCGTAAGGGCAAGCATCGTATTGCCATTGACCTCCATCTGATTCCCTATTACGGCAGTGTGAACGTCGCCACTGAGCCTTACATCTACCGCTCTCAAGCTAAGGCAGGCACGACTTCGTTCTTTGCCTATGCCACCGTCTATGTGATTTGTCGTAACAAACGGGTTACTTTGGGTATTCATGCCGTGCATCGGCATGAAACATTGGTTGCAACCATCACTTATTTATTAGCCATGCTGACTCCCTTACGAGTCCGCGTCAAACGGCTTTATCTTGACCGTGGGTTCTATAGTGTACCAGTCATTCGTTGGCTCAAAGCTCTCAATATTCCGTTTCTCATGCCTGCGGTAATTCGAGGCAAACGTGGAGGTACTCGCCAGTTGTTGATTGGGCGCAAAAGTTATGCCACCCGTTATACCCTCAACAGCCCTCAATATGGTTCAGTTACCTGTCAGATGCGGGTGATTTGCAGCTATTACAAAGGGTTCAAAGGGAAACATGGTATCCAATACACCCTATACGTGGTGCATCGTGTGAGGGTTGCTTTGGAGCAGATGCATCAGCATTACAAAGACCGTTTCGGTATCGAGACCAGCTACAGGATGAAAAATGGGTGCCGTATCCGCACCACGAGCAAGAATCCAGTCACCCGTTTGCTGTTTGTGGCTCTGGCGTTTATTTTGGTCAATCTCTGGGTGTATTTGCTCTGGTTCTTTGTGAGCCGTACTCAACGAGGAGGACGGGTCGTTTACCGAGAACTCTTTAGTCTCAAGACCATGTTGGAGTTTCTCTCTCAGGCTGTCGAGCGACATTTCCCAGTCATCACAGCCATCTATTTACCCTCTCTAGAATGAATTTGCGATCTACTGAGGTTTGGCATTTCAATATCAGAAACCACTGCATCAAAGCTGCGCGATCTGAGGATGTTATAACCATCCAGACCATCAACCGCACTCACCACTTCATACCCTGCACTTTCAAACAGGCGTTTCTCCTGAATTCGCACAGGAGGTGAATCTTCCACCAGAAGAATCACGGGCTGACGACGTGGTTTGGGTCGAGGTCGGATCGGTACTGTAGACCCAGTGGGTTGCTGCAACGATTGCACCAATTCAAGAGGATTCAAAATCATGCAGACCTCCCCATCAGCCAGGGTTGTGGCTCCTATTACATTGCGGACTCGCTTTAACAACTGACTTTGGGGTTTGATGACAACTTCCTGCGTATCCAGCAACCGATCGACAAACAATCCAGCTTGTTGATCTTCTACATTAAGCAAAATGCAAATCCGCCGATCGCGCTGACGTAACTCCGTTTGAGCGATCGCAGCATAGGCTGGTGACCTGGAAAGCTCCAAGACATCCACTAGATTCGCAACGGGAATCGATTGTCCATTTACAAGAATCGTGTTGCGATTGTCCGCTGTCGTCAGTTGCTCTGGAGAAACCAGTAGCGTAGATTGTAATGCCTCAAAGGGCAGGGCATAAAGAATCCCCTGAACATCCACAAGCACAACATTGAGCGTTGCTAATGAGGTACTGAGTTGGAGTCGAAAGGTGCAACCCTGTCCCGGAGTTGACTCAATCTGAATCCGCCCCTTCATACGCTCAACCACTGTCCGCACAACATCCAACCCCACCCCCCGTCCTGACACCTCCGTGATCAGTGTCCGAGTTGAAAATCCGGGTGCCAAAATCAGGTTTTGCAACTGACTGATAGACATGCTTGCTAATTCATCAGCCCGATAGAGCTTGCGTCGGATTGCTGTCTGTTTAATTTGCTCTAGATCTAACCCTCTGCCATCATCAGCCACCTCAATAACGATACTATTCTCAGTTTTATATCCCCTTAAAACGATCGTAGCTGTTGAAGGTTTTTGATGCTGTTTGCGTTCTTCTGGAGTTTCAATGCCGTGATCGATCGCATTCCGAATCAGATGTGTTAAAGCATCTTTGATTCCCTCTAAAACCTGTTTGTCGGCGGTGATTTCTCCTCCCTCAATGCTCAACTGGATACTCTTAGACTGCTGCTTTGCCAAATCCCGCACCAGTCGGGGAAATGATTGAAATACCGTTGATAGAGGCAGCAAACGGAGGGTGCGGATCGTTTCACCCAGGGTTCCCACAATGCGGTCTAGTTTGCTCTGGTTTTCCTGGGCTGTGATTCTGAGCGTATTGATGAGCTGTTCTAATCGCTCCTCATCTGGACTGGTGAGCGCAGACATACCCAGGCGAGGGCTACGGTTACGGTTCGTTTTCCAATCCTGCCACAGGAGGGCAATTTGTTCTGCCTGGGCCATCATCTGAGCGGTCTGAATTTTGGTCACTGTCAGCTCATCCGCCTGGGCCATCAGAGCATCCAGATCACGGGTTTGGATACGAATCGTCTCAATTTGGGGTGTTTCGTCTGCGGCAGAAGGAGCTGGAAGAGCCACCTGGGGAGCGGAGCGCGCAGGAGTGGGTTCTGCTGGCTGCGTCGAAGTTGGAACAGGCAGTGCAACCGCTTCAACCAGATGGGCCAGAACTTGAGCCGTGTTCACTCCGCTCGGTTCCCCAGTGATCGTTTCCCGTAGAAGCTGCTGGATGGCATCCAGACTGTCATAAAGCCGATCGCTGATAGGGGGAGTTAAAGCAATTTCCTGATGCTGGATGTATCCCAACACCTCTTCAAATTGGTGAGTCAGGGTTTCTATTGTCTCCACACCCACACTGCTGGAATCCCCTTTGAGGCTATGCGCTTCCCGCATCAACTCTGCCAGAATCGCTGTATCATTTGGATGATTTTCCAGGTGAACCAGTCCAGCCTCTAGCTTTTGGATCCGTTCTGCACTGGTGATACGGTAAATTTCTCGTAACTCAGTATCAATCGCTCCAGATGCACTGGCTCCAGATGCACTGGCTCCAGATGCATTTACCCCAAATCCATCAGGGGAAACTACCGATGAAGAATTAACAGGTGATGTTGTAGCAATTTTTGTTGGTTCTGCGACTTTAGTGGCTTCTGTAACTTCTGCGACTTCTGCGACTTCTGTTGGTTCTGCGACTCTTGCGACTTCTGCGACTTCTGCAACGGGTTGTGCCGACGCAGCGATCGTTTCGGCCAGGAAGCTTAATATCTGGTTAAGATCAACGCCGCTGGGTTCACCTGTCACAGACTCATGCACGAACTGCTTCAGGGTAGTCAATCCCATTAATATCCCGTTGCTGACCGTTGAGGTGAATTTTATCTCCTGCGATCGCACCTGTTTCACTATGGTTTCAAGTTCATGGCTCAGTACCTCTACTGTCTCTAGCCCCACGCTTCTAGAATCACCCTTGAGACTATGGAGTTGCCGTAACACGTTGGTCAGAACCATCTCATCCGTGGGCTGTTGCTCCAGTTGCGCTAAGTCAACCTCCAACTTTTGGAGCCGTTCTTCGCTGGTCGTGCGATAAATTTCCCGCAGTTCATCATCCTCAATGAATGCTGTTGTGACAACTGTTGAAGTTAATGGCATTGAGTGGGCAGGCTCTGGGGGAAATGCAGCAGACGAGACACTAGACGGAGGAGCGATCGCTGCTGCTAAAACAGCAAACACTTCTTCCATATCCACGCCGCTGGATTCACCCGTCACCGCTTCGCCAATTAACCGCTCGATGGCATTTAATCCGGTGAAAAGTCCGTTGCTCATCGCTGGCGTTACCACTGAATTGGATTGTCGCAGACTTTTGAAAATGTCTTCAATCCGTTGAGCCAGGCTTGCTACGAGGTCTAATCCTAAACTGCGAGAATCACCTTTGAGGCTATGAATTTCCCGCCGCAGGCTCCGCAGGATTGCTTCATTCTCAGGGTTTTCCTCTAATTGCACCAAATCAGCTTCCAGCCGCTGAAGTCGCTCTTCTCCAGAAATCCTGTATAAATCTCTCAGTTCTTCATCTTCAATCATCATGGCTTGTCGATTTCAATAATCATGGCTTGTCGATCGAACTACACCATTTCTTGTTTGAGAGCTGAAGCCATGTCGTTCAACTGCTTTGTACTGGTCTGGATTTCAGTCAATCCCGTTGCTGTTTCATTGGCTCCTTTATTAATGTTTTCCATTGCTTCAACAACTTGTCGAATTGCATCCACTTGTTGTTTCAAATTCAGGGAAACCTGCTGGTTATTCAACACCACTTTATTGACGGACTCCGCTACCCCCATGAAGGTTTGTTCTGTACGTTGGGCAGTCTGCACACTCGTTTTCACAGTTTTTGTCCCTTCGTCCGTTACCATCACCGTTGAATTAATTGCCTTTTGAATCTCTGCAACCAAAAGGCTGATCTTTTCAGCAGACTGTTGGCTCTGGTCAGATAACTTGCGAATCTCGTTGGCAACCACTGCAAAACCTTTGCCATGTTCTCCAGCCCGAACTGCTTCTACGGAGGAATTCAGGGCCAGCATGTTTGTCTGGTTAGCCAATTCAGAGACCAATTGAGAAATGCCGCCAATCTGGTTGGCTTGCTCGCTGAGTCGCACAATCTGTTCTGCGATCGCTTCCACCTTTTTTTCCATTAGAAACATCCCTTCCAGGGTTTCTTCCACTGCCTCTGTTCCACTCTCGGTGAGCTGGAGGGCCTGTTTCGCAGCTGTAACTGCTGCCTGAGCCTGTTCTGAGGATTGGCGGCAAGATGCTTCCAGTTCATCCATGGTGGTCGTGGTTTCGTTTACAGAAGCAGCTTGCTGACTGGCAATGCGTTCGTGCTGCGCCATCGCTGAGAAAATTTGTTGGCTGAAGGCAGAAATAGAAGACACCATCTGCTCAACCAATGCTTTGCGTTGTCGCCCTCGAATCAGACCTAAGGGGAGAACCGTTGCCAGCACGATCAGGGAAAGAATACCAACCACAAACGGAAAGGCATTACCCAGGCCGAGTCCCTCAGGGTAGTTGCTTCCGGAGAAGATGTCTGTTGGGCTAGCTGTGCTTGGATAAACTGCACCTCGCCTTTCAGGGTGTTGCCGTACTCGGTTCTGGCTTCTGTTCTGGTTTCCGATACCCTGGCTGTATTTGCAGTAATTGAAGCGATAGATGTGGAAAAACTACCCTGTAATCCTGTCATCAGAACTGGCAGCGCTGCTACCAAAAGTTTCGATCGCAATGCTTGAGGCTGGGAGCACTTAGAGTTCTTATATCGTTTTGGATGCATTACAGACTACCTATAACAACAGAATCGGTCTGATTGGTGCACCTGATTGAGTTAATTTCCTGATCTACTCATCAACAGGTTCTATAACGATCCGGTTGAGAAGGATGAGAGAACAATGAGAATTTGATTGGACTCACGCCTCTTTTATGAAGCTCCTGTGAAGCTATATTTGAATGGCACTGATGTCAGTAATTTTGAATGGTTGAGCACCTTGATTGGTCGATCGAAATGACGCTCTTGATTTCACTCCTCTCATGGCATAGCTTTTGGGTCAATATACTTCTGAATCATCTGCAATAACTCATCGGCATGGGGAGGTTTGCTCAAAAATTCAGTTGCCCCCGCCAGCATTGCGCGAACTCGATCGATCGAACTACTTTGCCCCGTTAAGATAATGATTGGTGTTTTCTTAAATACAGGGGTATCTCGCAAAAATTTGCAGATGCTATAGCCATCAGCATTCGGCAAAAGCAAATCTAGAAGGATTAAATCCGGTTTATGTTCAATCAGTTGAGCAAACCCTCGCATGGGTTCTGGAATGCTCAACATCTGGTATCCTGACGAGACTAGAATTTTTTTTAATGTATGGGCTAATACCGGGCTGTCGTCGATGCAGGCGATGAGGGGTTGTTGCTGGACAGGAGGTGGTTTGCTCGCGGCGGGTGGCAGGGTTACTCCGGGCGAGGTTGCACCGGGTGAGGTTGCTCCGGGCGAGGTTGCTCCGGGCGAGGTTACGCCAATCGGCTGTTCTGCAGTAAGTGGGGCGCAATCCTCAACCGCTTTAAACTGCAACACACCCTTCTCCAGCCAGGGTATTAAGGAACAGGTTACACCTACCACAGATTGCTCCAGCCGTAACGCAATGTCCCATAGGGTCAGCTCACCATTGAGGTACTGTTGGGGGACGGGAAGTAATTCGGCAGGCAAATCTTGTTGAGTTAATGCCGGTGCCAGCGTCGGGCTGAGATGGTCTAAGCCTGCCTCCTGCCATTCTTGCCGCATTCTGGTTGCCCGACCAAGGATGGCTTGCATTTCCCAGGATGAAAGCGCGATCGATCGACAGGAATCCCAAATTTCATATTCATTCGGCATCCACTGGCTTTCCATGTGAGTCTGGCTGCTCAACTCAAACAACCCTTCCTGCGCAGTACTTCGGACAATTAGCTTGGCCCGAACCAGGCTCAACTGGCTTTGGCTAATGCCCCGATTCAGCAGTTGGCATTCCCAGTTATGTTTGTCCGGAAGTCGAGGGAGTTCAGTGCTCCAGTTCCAATTGATGCTATGTTGCTGTAACGCTCTGCTCCATCGTCTTGTAGGATGCTCTCCACCTGCAATGTAAAGAACTTGACCACGGATGAGATGTATCTTCCAAACTTTTGTTTGATGACACAGGGTTACTTCACCATCAACATGCTTAATGGGCTTGTCTAACTTTTCAATTAACCAGGCTAGTTCCATTGGCAGTAGGCTCTTCTGATAGAGGAAATGCTGATCATTTGCGCGATCGAGCAATCTAGCAACGGACGGACAGCCTGAAATGAGCAAAGCTGCCGAGTTCAAATTGTGGATGAGACTGAAAAAAGCCTTATCCCGACTGTTCCCTCGATTGCAATGCAATTAAATGCCGTGGCTACTCCCTCTCAAGGATCTTTAAAAAGAACCTGTGCCGCAATAGAATGGCGGCAGTATCATCGAAGCTTCATAAACTGCTGTTCTGAGTTAAGTTAGGGTGAAATAATTGAAAGTCTTCCGTTGAATTATCTACAGCCTATCCAAAAATGCCGCTAAAAAACTCGATCGCTTCCTTCAAAGATGCAATAAATGTATCAATTTCTTCGCGGGTGTTGTAGAAGTAGAGGCTGGCTCTGGCAGTGGATTGGGCGTTGATATAGCGGTGCAGGGGTTGTGTGCAGTGGTGTCCCGCTCGAATTGCAATGCCCGCCTGATCCAGAATGGTGGACAGGTCATGGGGATGGACGGCTCCCGTTGTAAAGGAGACCAGGGCTGCCCGATTGCTGGCAGTTGCATTCGGCTGCGGCCCGTAAATTTGGACTTCGGGAATCTGGTTGAGTTGTTCAAACAGGTAAAGGGTCAACTCCTGCTCGTAGGCATGGATCTTGTCCATCCCAATACTGGTCAAGTAATCGACTGCCGCACCGAGTCCGATCGCCTCGGCAATGGCGGGAGTTCCAGCTTCAAACTTGTGGGGTAAATCAGCGTAGGTGGAATGATCTAGAAAGACATCGGCAATCATTTCCCCCCCACCCAAGAAAGGCGGCATGGAGCGCAACAGATCCAGCTTGCCGTACAGGAAGCCAATGCCCGTGGGCGCACACATTTTGTGCCCTGAACCCACTAACCAATCACAGTCGATCGCCTGCACATCGATCGGCATATGGGGCACACTCTGGCAGGCATCAATCAGAACTCTGGCTCCGTGCTGATGGGCAAGTCGCGTAATCTCTTCTACCGGATTAATACAGCCCAGTGTATTCGAGACATGAACGACGGCAACCAGCTTCGTTTTGTTTGAAAGCAGTGATTTGAAGTGGTCTAAATCAAATTCCTGGGTGTCTGTTAATTCAACAAACTTAAGAACTGCTCCGGTACGCTGGGACACAAGCTGCCAGGGAATCAAATTACTGTGGTGTTCCATCACTGTGAGAATCACTTCGTCCCCCGCTTGAAGATGATTCATACCCCAGGAATAGGCCACCAAATTGATCGCTTCGCTGGCGTTGCGTGTATAAACAATTTGCTCCCGACTTTCCGCATTGACGAACGCGGCCACCTTATCCCGCGCCCCTTCATAGCTATCCGTCGCCCGCGAACTCAAGGTGTGAACGCCGCGATGCACATTCGCATTATCCGTTTGATAATAATGCTGCAACGCCTCTAGAACTGCCCTGGGCTTCTGGGAAGTGGCCGCATTGTCCAGATAAACCAGTGGTTTGTCATGCACCGTTTGATGCAGGATGGGAAAGTCGGCGCGAACTTTAGAGGCAAGGGTTCTTTCTTGAGCAATAGTCATAATCGGTGGGGAGGAGGAGAAGGTGAAAGGACGGATTCACATTATGTAGGGGCAAAGCATTCAGTAGACAATCCTGCAATTTTAGAAATTGTTGCCCAAAGGCTTTGCCTTACCTGAAGCATTCAGACAATCGATCGCGCAACGTCTCGATCGGAATATCGTTAATGATTTCGATCGCAAAGGCATAGATCAGCAAGCTGCGAGCACTGTCAGCATCAATCCCCCGGCTCTGAAGGTAAAACACTTCATCTGCTTCCAGTTGTCCCACCGTGGCCCCGTGGGTACATTTCACGTTATCGGCAACAATTTCAAGCTGGGGTTTGGTGTCTACCCTGGCTTTAGGGGAGAGGAGAAGATTCTGATTCAACTGTCCGGCATTGGTGAGTTGAGCCGCCTGGGGTACAAACACCTTACCGTTGAAGACGGTGTGCGCTCTGTCGTCCACAATGCACTTATGGAGTTGATTCGTCGTCGCGTAGGGCTGAGTCAGGGCAATCTTACTATGGGTATCCGCCAGTTGAGTCCCTCTGGCGATCGTTAGTCCATTGAGCGTTGTCTGAATTTGCTCTCCGGTCTGGTAAATCTCCAGGTGATGGCGAGAAATCGCGGCTCCCAGACTAATGGCATGGCAGATATACCGGGAATCTCGCGCCTGGGAAACGGCTGTCTTACCCACATGGAAAGCCGGATCAGACTCCCGCTGTAGTCTAGTATGATTGACCTCAGCGTTGCCCTCAACCCAGATTTCCGTCACTGCATTGGTGAAGGATTGCCCCTGTCCGATCGCTCCATACTCCTCAACAATCGTCACGGAGCTATTGGGTTCAGCCACCACCAGACAGCGCGGTTGGTTAAATAAAGGCGTTTCACCTGCCGTAGAAACAAACAGCAAATGAATCGGCGTTTCTACCGCTAGATTTTTAGGAACCCAGACGATCGCAGCATCCGTCAAACCGGCTGTATTGAGAGCCGTAAACAGTTCGTCATGCCCCGACTGCTGACCGAGATAAGTCTCCAGCTTCAGATCCGGCAAACCAGACAGCGCACCAACGGTCAATCCATCAGGCAAATTGGCGATCGACGATAGCTCTGGGGCATAGACTCGATCGACAAATACCAGCCGACTATTCACCGCTTCCGGCAACACAAACCGATCGAGAGTCCCCAACCCGACTCCCGACTCCCGTTCGCGGAGCGTCTCCGCAGGAGAACTCCCGACTCCTGCAAACGGTACCTCCAGCAACGGGGACAGATCGGTAAACCGCCATTCCTCATCACGGGTGGTCGGAAATGACTGGGACTGTACCTGGGCTAAGGCCCGATCGCGCAATGCCGTGAGCCATGCCTGAGTCGGTTGAGTTTGTTTGACTAGATTCAGCAGATGAGCCAGGTAAGCATCTCGCTTCATGGTTGGCGTTAGTTCAGCGGTCATCGGATTCGCAGAGACTTGAATCGTCATGATGCCACCACCTCCCCTGCGGCTTCCAGCACCCAATCGTAACCACGCTCTTCCACCTCTAGAGCCAGTTCCTTAGTTCCGGTGCGAAGAATCCGACCATTGGCCATGATGTGAACGTAATCCGGCTCAATGTAATTCAGCAGCCGTTGATAGTGGGTGATCAGGACGAGCGCATTGTCGGGATTAGAAAGCTGATTCACGCCATTGGACACAATCTTCAGGGCATCAATATCCAGCCCGGAATCCGTTTCATCCAGAATTGCCAGCTTCGGTTCCAGGAGAGCCATTTGCAGAATTTCATTTCGCTTCTTTTCGCCGCCAGAGAATCCTTCATTCACACTGCGGCTGAGGAAGCTAGCATCCATTTTGACCACGTCCAGCTTTTGCTGCACTAACTCGTCAAAATCGAAGGCATCCAGTTCTTCTTCCCCCAAATGCTTGCGCTTCGAGTTGTACGCCACCCGCAGAAAGTCGAGGTTGCTGACTCCGGGAATCTCTAGAGGATACTGAAACGCCAAAAAGATGCCCGATCGC
This sequence comes from Egbenema bharatensis FJBBOT/2019, assembly GCF_048077055.1. Taxonomy (NCBI): domain Bacteria; kingdom Bacillati; phylum Cyanobacteriota; class Cyanophyceae; order Oculatellales; family Oculatellaceae; genus Egbenema; species Egbenema bharatensis. The sequence continues at coordinate 4,643,233 of NZ_CP182236.1, forward strand.
GCCCGGTCTTCCGGTTCCAGTTCAGATAAATCCTCTCCCCGAAAGATGAGTTCACCTCCCGTTACTTCGTAGTCCGGATGGCCCGCCAGCACCTTGGAAAAGGTACTCTTTCCAGAACCGTTCGGGCCCATAATGGCGTGGACTTCGCCCGATTTGACTTCTAAATTCAGCCCTTTTAGAATCGGGGTTCCGTCTACATCAGCCGTTAAGTTCTTGACGGAAAGAATAACCTCGCTATTTTCAATGATCATTTCAGATACCTAACTAAACTCTCACTCGATTCCTAACTGCATCGCATCATGCTTCCAAACTGGCTCGATCAACCGACGCTGCCTTCCAACTTCAGGCTCAGGAGGCGATCGGCTTCCACCGCGAATTCCATTGGCAGTTGGTTGAACACATCCTTACAGAAACCGCTGATGATCATGGAAATGGCATCTTCCGCCGAAATCCCGCGCTGCTGGAAGAAGAACAGTTGGTCTTCCCCAATCTTGGAAGTGGAAGCTTCGTGTTCTACCCGGGCAGAATTGTTTTGTACCTGAATGTAGGGGAACGTGTTGGCACCCGCCGTATCACCAATCAGCATCGAGTCACACTGGGAGTAGTTCCGCGCCCCTTTCGCCTTCGCCCCACTTTTACCAAGCCGCGATAGCTGTTTTTAGAATGCCCTGCGGAAATTCCCTTAGAAATAATCGTGCTGCGGGTGTTCTTGCCAATATGCACCATCTTGGTGCCCGTGTCTGCCTGCTGACGATTGTTAGTCAGTGCTACAGAATAAAACTCACCGACCGAGTTATCGCCCACCAGCACACAGCTTGGATACTTCCAGGTAATCGCTGATCCCGTTTCCACCTGAGTCCAGGAGATCTTAGAGTTCACGCCCTGACACAAACCGCGCTTTGTGACGAAGTTATAGATGCCACCCTTACCCGTTTCATCTCCGGCGTACCAGTTCTGTACCGTGGAATACTTAATATCTGCATTGTCCAACGCCACCAGTTCTACCACTGCTGCATGGAGCTGATTCGTGTCAAACATGGGAGCCGTACAGCCTTCCAGATAGCTGACCGAGCTACCTTCCTCAGCAATGATCAGCGTCCGCTCGAACTGCCCTGAATCACCATTATTGATCCGGAAATAGGTAGATAATTCCATCGGGCATTTAGTGTTCTTAGGAACGTAGACAAACGATCCATCACTAAACACAGCAGAATTCAAAGCAGCAAAGAAATTATCGCCAACCGGAACAACACTGCCCAGATACTTTTGCACCAGATCAGGATACTTCTGTACCGCTTCCGAGATGGAGCAGAAGATGACCCCTTCCTCCGCCAGTTTCTCCTTAAAGGTCGTGGCAACGGATACGCTATCAAACACTGCATCGACTGCTACGTTGGACAACCGCTTTTGTTCCGACAGAGGAATACCCAGCTTCTCAAAGGTTTCCAGCAATGTTGGATCAACCTCATCCAGGCTGTCCAGTTTTTTCTGCTGCTTCGGCGCAGAGTAGTAAATAATTTTCTCGTAGTCGATCCTGGGGTATCCGACCTCTGCCCACTGGGGTTCTGCCATCTTGAGCCATTGACGGTAAGCTCTCAGACGAAAATCCAGCATAAAGGCTGGCTCGTTTTTCTTGGCAGAAATGAGCCGAATTACATCTTCGCTGAGTCCAGGCGGCAGGGAGTCCGACTCAATGTCGGTGACAAATCCGTATTTATAGGGCTGATTAACAAAAGTTTTGACAGAGGTAGTCATGGGTCAGGTTCTCTCTCGACACGGAATTTCGGGGTTTAGATTTTGGATTTTAGATTTTGGATTTAACAGCCGATCGTCAATCCAAAATCATCCATCCCAAACGACTAGTACTGGTTGGTAATCGTGCGGATCTCGTCAAAGCCAATTTCTTGTTTGTCGCCTGCGAAATCGTTGTCAGAAGTCAAAAACAACATACAGTGGCATTCTTTGCGCTCTCGCATTGGCACACAGGGACAATTCCAGTAGGCAGCTTCGGCTTCAGCTTTCTTATCTTCGTAATGGCGACAAGGACACAGGGGAGAACCCAATTCATCCTTGTGCTTGGCCAAACCTTCGATCACCACTGCGGTTACACCTGGATCGACACAAAAGTATGTTCCAGTGCGTTTGGCGTATTGCTCTGAGAAATGCCGCATGGCTTCCAGGCTTTTGTCGGAGGCTTGACTCGTTTGCTGACTCGATGTATTCATCTCTCTTAGGCGACAGGACGACCAACAGATCTTATAATTAAAACAACACATTTGTTGCTTTACTACTAATTGTAAAGTACTTTAGCAACGTCTGTGTTGTCAAAGTGTATTTTAGAGCCTTTTGGCTCTCTTTGTCTGACTTTTGGCGTATCGAGTTGCAGATCTGACAACTCTGGGAAACGACTCTGGAAAACCTGTTCTGGGAAAACTGATGACAGCCGCGCAGCAGCCTTCCACCAAACAAGATATTTTGAATCATCTCCTTAAGCAGGGCCAGGCAACGGCTCAGGATTTGGCTGAATCGCTGGAGGTCAGCCCCCAGGCCATCCGTCGGCACCTGAAGGATTTGGAAGACGATGGATTGATTGAACATCAGGCGATTCAAGTGGGAATGGGTCGTCCTAACTTTGTCTATCACCTCAGCCGCGAAGGCCGCGATCGCCTGCCCGATCGCTACGATGATTTTGCCCTTTCCCTGCTCGATACCCTGGCCGAAACCGTTGGCAAAGACCAGGTAAATCGCATCCTGCATAAACAGTGGGAGCGCAAAGCATTAGACTATCGCCAGCAGCTAGGGTCGGGTTCTATCCAGGAGCGAGTCGCCAATCTGGTGGAACTCCGTAAGGCAGAAGGCTATATGGCGGAGTGGCATCGGGTTGAGCCAGAAGAGGCTCCCTCGGCAACGCCCCGCTTCATCATCACCGAATACAACTGTGCTATTTCCCACATCGCCGAGTCTTTCCCCAGCGTTTGCGGTCATGAGCTAGAAATGTTTGAACTGGCTCTGCAAGGCTGTAAGGTGGAACGCACCCATTGGCTGGTTAATGGTGAACATCGCTGCGGGTATTTAATTCAGGAAAAAAAATAGCTTAAATACCTTATGTCCTAAGATTGCATACAGAAAATTAATTCACCCCCTATGCACTTTTTCACCATTCATGCCATCCCTGATCCCGAAAGCGAACACGCTGAGACTGCAGGTGGGGCTTATGCCAACTGCTGGATTGACTTCAAGCAAAGAGACGGAGCAGAAGTATTAGCTCGCTACTACATCGAAGAGTCGGGTTGGATCTCCGAGGCGATCGAAGAGGAAGATTGGGTCGAAGAAAAGGATTATGCAGACAACCCAGAGGTGCTGGAATACTTTCAAGAAGCCAGGGAAGATGGCATGTGCATTGTCTTCCATGTCTATCCAATCGGGGATGAGGTAGAGGATGAAGCGGGAGATAATGAGGAGGAGTGGGAGGAAGAGTGAGGATTGAGTGCTGAGGACTGAGGACTGAGGACTGAGGACTGAGGACTGAGGACTGAGGACTGAGGACTGAGTTAAGAAAAGAAAAGAGAAAATTGTATGGTGGACAGTGCTCACCATCCTCAGGAATGCAAAGTGAATAACCTACAATTCTTGTGGGGTGGGCAGCGTTTCGACTGAGTGCTCAAGCCGAAGTCTTGCCCGTCCAGTCAAAGAAGCAGAACGGTGAACAGGTTATTTAATCCATCATCCTGAGCGAGTACCATTCAACCCAAAATAATTCGTTTGTTGCTGGGAAATCTTGAATTAAGGGCTTAATACATGAGTGATTTTCAAGCTGCATCTGAGCAATTTTTAACCCCAGAGGAATGTGCGGAAGTAGACATCGCCATGATGACCTCCCGCGATCGCTTTTCCGCCAGGGTGGCTATCTATTCCCTGCGTTCCCTTAAGCAAATTGCCCAGCAGTATGAGCAGCCGATCGCCCAACTGAAGCCGCAACAAATTGCCAATTGGGTGGAGCAAGATCCATCGCTACGACCGGAAAACGGCTTTGATCAGAGCTTCAAAAATTTCTTTGCCAAACTGGTCATTTCCTCGCTGAATCCCCTGACGCAAATCGCATCAGAGGCGGGGATAGCGATCGAGCAGTTGACAGTTCCCCAGGTTGTAAGCTGGTTTGAGCAAATGGCGAAGCAGCGGATTGAGCAGGAACAGTCATCGTCTTGATCATTTTGCTCATCTTTTGAAGGTGGTGGTGTGTAACTACTGGTGCGATCGTTCTGCTGTGCTGACTGGGCGGGCAAGACTTCGGCTTGAGCACTCAGTCGAAACGCTGCCCACCCCACAAGAGTGATATAGCGTTCACAAATTGTTTGTGAACAAGGGGGGAGGGGCAACGCCCCCACGCCAGGGTTTTACCCCTGCACCCCGTTCAAATCCTACGGAGGATAGCTGTAGATGATTGAATTGGACTGACTGAGGGTGGCACGATTAGAGAATTCCTGGATCGTTGGGGATAGCAGTCCCCTTTTCGATACACTCAGATCTGGTGAGTTCGGATCAATGCGCTGCGATCGAGCAGTGAAAATCTCTTATGTCAGACCCACAGACTATTAGCACCGCCGTTGCTAAACTTTACGACACCTATCCTTTTCCCCCAGAACCCCTGCTGGATGAGCCACCACCAGGCTACAACTGGCGATGGAACTGGCTCGCAGCCTACAACTTTTGCACTGGACAAAAGCCGGCTCGACAGGATATTCGGATTCTGGATGCCGGATGCGGAACGAGCGTAGGGACAGAATACCTGGTGCATCTCAATCCTGAAGCTCAGGTCGTAGGAATTGACTTGAGTGCCGGAGCCTTGGCGGTTGCCAGGGAACGCTGTCAACGATCGGGGGCAAACCGGGTCGAGTTCCATCACCTCAGCCTGTATGATGCCGATCGCCTGCCTGGAGAGTTTGATCTGATCAACTGTGTGGGGGTGCTGCACCATCTACCCGATCCGATCCGCGGGATTCAGTCCCTTGCCCCTAAACTGGCTCCGGGCGGGTTAATGCATATTTTTGTCTACGGAGAATTGGGTCGCTGGGAAATTAAGCTGATGCAGCAGGCGATCGGTCTACTCCAGGGAGAGAAAAAAGGAGATTACCGGGATGGGGTGAAGGTTGGGCGCGAAGTTTTTGCCTCATTGCCAGAGAATAATCGGCTGGTGCAGCGAGAGCAGGAACGCTGGTCGATGGAGAACCAGCGGGATGAATGCTTTGCTGATATGTATGTCCATCCCCAGGAAATCGATTACAACATTGATACCTTGTTTGAGCTGATCGATGCCTCTGGACTGAAATTCCTGGGCTTCTCCAATCCTCGCACCTGGGATCTCGATCGCTTACTGGGCAAATCCCCAGAACTCATGGAACGGGCTAAAAAGTTAGACGATCGCCAGCGTTATCGGTTAATTGAACTACTCGACCCGCAAGCCATCACCCACTACGAATTTTTCCTGGGACGCGCTCCCCTTCCTCACGCCGACTGGTCATCAGATGCTGCCCTACTCAACGCCATTCCCGAACGCAATCCCTGCATGGACGGCTGGGACGGTCGCTGCCTGTTTAACTACGATTACCAAATTGTGAACTTAAATGAAGCAGAGTGGAGATTTCTCAAGGCATGCGATGAAAATCGGGTGGGATCAACCGTAGCGAACTTATTGTCTGATACGGGTTTGGAGCTTGCTGAAGTGCGATCGCTGCTGGCCCAACAACTGATCCTTTTGACTCCATCCGATCAATAACTCATTAAGTATTGTTACCTGTCAGTGATATGATTTTTTAGGGTCATCTATAGACCCAGCCAACACTCTGGATATGTTCTAAAATCCTGTGAACTCGCCAGAAACGTCTCACGAAACCGCTCAAGATCCACAAGAGCCAACAGCCTCAACTGAAGCTCAGGAGGCTGGCACCCTGCCAGACTCACCCGATTCCTCAATGCAGGAATACTACCAGCTTCAGCAGGATTTGTTGAAAGTTACGCTCATCCTAACAGGGATTATCTTTGTCTCTGTCTGGATTTTCTATTCCCTTAATATTGCTCTCAATTATCTGATTGGAGCATGCACAGGTGTGGTTTACTTGAGAATGTTGGCTAGGAATGTAGCGCAGCTTGGACGGGAGCGGTCAAAACTGGGCAGTGCCCGACTCGCTCTTCTGATTGGGGTGATTGTAACTGCCTCTCAGTTGAATCAGCTACAAATCATGCCCATTTTTTTGGGGTTCTTAACCTACAAAGCTGCGGTCATTTTCTATATGCTGCGAACGACTATCCTGCCTGACTCCAATTAGGTTTAGGGTATCCTAGCACTCCTCTAAGTTTCTGGGAAACCTATCGCACGACTACATCTCATGGAAATGTTGAACGTTCTGAATGTCCCACACTTGTTCCTGGCTGAATTAGAGGTTGGCAAGCAATTTTACTGGCACGTCGGCAATTTAGAGCTACATGGTCAGGTGTTCCTGACTTCGTGGTTTGTGATTGGGCTGCTGGTGGTTGCTTCTATCCTTGCAACTCGCAACATCCAGATGGTTCCGGCGGGGTTCCAGAACTTGATGGAGTATGCGCTGGAGTTCGTCCGGGATCTAGCAAAGACGCAAATTGGTGAAAAAGAATATCGTCCTTGGGTTCCCTTTATCGGAACGCTGTTTCTTTTCATCTTTGCTTCTAACTGGGCAGGTGCTTTAATTCCTTGGAAGTTAATTCACTTGCCAGAAGGTGAACTTGCTGCTCCAACTAGCGACATCAACACCACAATTGCCCTCGCGTTACTTACGTCTTTGGCATATTTTTATGCCGGATTCAGCAGGAAAGGTCTGGGTTACTTTGGCAACTATGTGCAGCCAGTACCCTTTATGCTGCCCTTCAAAATTATTGAAGATTTCACCAAACCACTCTCCCTGAGCTTCCGTTTGTTTGGAAATATCCTGGCAGACGAACTGGTGGTCGGAGTATTGGTTCTCTTGGTGCCTCTGTTTATTCCGCTGCCCGTCATGGCGTTAGGACTCTTCACCAGTGCGATTCAGGCATTGATCTTTGCCACCCTGGCGGCGGCATATATTGGAGAGGCGATGGAGGAACATGGTGAAGGACATGAGGAACATTAGAAACTAGGTTCCTCAGAGGGGGTATCCGCCTCCGTTCCCCCGGTAAACAAGTGTTTCAGGTGTTGATTGGTTGATAGCCACAACGCTTTGGAACCATCGGTAGCGTAGCAACGCTAACCTACAACCACGCTCGTTTCGTTGTTTATTTAGTGTAACAAGGTAAGGAAAACATCATGAATCCAACAATTGCTGCCGCTTCCGTTCTTGCTGCTGCATTAGCTGTAGGTCTAGGTGCAATCGGCCCTGGTATTGGTCAAGGTAATGCGGCAGGTCAAGCTGTGGAAGGGATTGCTCGTCAGCCCGAAGCAGAAGGAAAAATCCGTGGTACGTTGCTTCTGAGCTTGGCGTTCATGGAAGCGTTGACAATTTACGGTCTGGTGGTTGCACTGGTGCTACTGTTCGCTAACCCCTTCGCGTAAATTTCTCACTCCCTAGAGGCGCGATCGATCGCGTCTCTACCCCCTCTTTTTAATTTTGGTCGTTTTCGGAGTATCACCCCTTTCTATCTCACCGGGGTCAAAGAATATGATTCACTGGACTATCCTGCTCGCTGCTGAAGCTGCTGCCGAGGGCGGTAAAGGTGGACTGTTTGATATTGATGCCACGCTGCCGTTAATGGCGGTGCAATTCATTATCCTTGTCATTTTACTGAATGCAGTTTTTTACAAGCCGTTAGGGAAAGCGATCGACGATCGGAGTGCTTACATTCGCACGAATCTAGCCGAGGCGAAGGAGCGAATCTCAAAGGCAGAAAACCTGGCAAAACAGTACGAGCAAGAACTGGCAGAGACTCGTCGTAAATCTCAAAGCCTGATTGCAGAGGCGGAGGCAGAGGCAGAAAAAATTGCGGCTGGACAAATTGCCGAAGCTCAACGGGAAGCTCAAGCCCAGCGAGAAGCAGCCCAGCAGGAGCTAGATCAGCAAAAGCAAGCGGCATTGCAGTCGCTAGAGCATCAGGTGGATGACTTGAGCCGTCAGATTCTAGAAAAGTTGATCGGGTCACAGACGGTTGGTTAAGCAAAGCAACGATACTGAATGGTAATCATGGGGACTTTCATAGTACTGGCTGTTGAGGCGGTCGCGGAAGCGGAGGAGTCGGGGTTTGGCCTAAACTTCGACATCCTGGAGACAAATATTATTAACCTGGCGATCATTATTGGTGTTCTGATTTACTTTGGTCGCGGATTCCTGGGTAAGACGCTGGCCGATCGCCAAGCTCGGATTGCCGAGTCGATTCAAGAGGCGGAACAGCGGAAGAAAGAGGCGGCATCTGCCCTGGCAGAGGAGCAGCAGAAATTAGCTCAGGCGCAAACGGAAGCATCCCGCATTCTGGCCGAAGCCGAAGAGCGCTCCAAGGCGGTTCGGGAAGCGGTGCTGGCTCAGGCGCAGGAGGATATCGAGCGCATGAAGGCAGCAGCGGCCCAGGATCTGTCCAGTCAGCAAGACCGGGTGATGAACGAACTTCGGCAGCGGATTGCGACGCTTGCCCTGGAGCGAGTGGAAGGTCAGTTGAAATCTGGATTGAGTGAATCTACTCAGCAACAGTTGATCGATCGCAGTATAGCCAGTATTGGAGGTCACTCATGAGATCCACACTCCTCTCCACAGAAATTGCTGAACCCTATGCTCAAGCTTTAATGTCTCTGGCGAAGGATAGTGATCTGGTCGATCGCATTAATGACGACATTAGCTCTCTGCTCAATCTGCTGAAGGAATCTGATGAGCTGCGGCTCTGCATGACGAGTCCTATGTTTAAGCCAGAGCAGAAGAAGGGGATTCTGAATCAGTTGGCAGGTGGCGATCAGCTTCATCCCTACACCCAAAACTTTTTGATGCTGTTAATCGATCGGGGGCGGATCGTTTTCCTGGAACCCATTTGCAAGCAGTTTCAAGCTCTGGTGCGTCAACTGAAGCAGGCGGTTCTGGCGGAAGTCACGTCAGCAGTGGATCTCTCTGAAGAGCAGCAGGAATCCATTCGCCAGAAAGTGACGGCCCTGACCCAAGCTCAACAGGTTGACCTGGACATTAAGGTTGACCCCAATCTGATCGGCGGTGTCATCATCAAAGTGGGTTCACAGATTCTCGATCTCAGCCTGCGGGGGCAACTGCGCCAGCTTGGAATGCGGCTAACTGGAGCGAGCTAGAACCAGGATTAGTGCTCCAGAATTCAGGGATCCGCTAATCCTGCCTCCAACCTCTAAAACGGTTTATCCTTCACCCTTAACCTTTTACTGAAAGAGAAAAACCAATGGCAATCAGCATTAGACCAGACGAAATTAGCAATATTATTCGCCAGCAGATTCAGCAGTACGACCAGGATGTGCAAATGTCCAACGTCGGGACTGTGCTCTCGGTAGGAGACGGTATCGCTCGTGTTTATGGCTTAGACCGAGTCATGGCTAGCGAACTGCTGGAATTTGAAGATGGCACGATTGGGATTGCCCTAAACCTGGAAGAAGATAACGTCGGTGCCGTGTTAATGGGCGAAGGCCGCGATATCCAGGAAGGCAGTACGGTTAAGGCCACCAGCAAAATTGCTTCGATCCCGGTGGGCGATGCCATGCTGGGTCGGGTCGTGGACTCCCTGGCGCGTCCGATCGACGGAAAAGGGGATATCCCAACTTCTGAAACTCGCCTGTTAGAATCTGGCGCACCGGGAATTATCGATCGTCGTTCCGTTTGCGAACCCCTGCAAACTGGGATTACCGCTATCGATGCCATGATTCCCGTCGGTCGTGGTCAGCGGGAGTTGATCATTGGCGACCGTCAGACTGGAAAGACGACCATTGCAGTAGACACCATCCTCAACCAGAAATCTGAAGATGTAATTTGCGTTTACGTGGCGATCGGTCAAAAGGCTTCCACTGTAGCTCAGGTGGTGGAAACGTTCCGGGAGAAAGGCGCGTTAGATTACACGATCGTTGTGGCTGCCAATGCTAACGATCCAGCGGCTCTACAATACCTGGCCCCTTACACGGGTGCGGCTTTGGCAGAATACTTCATGTACAAAGGCAAGCACACCCTGGTAATCTACGATGACCTCTCCAAGCAGGCTCAGGCTTATCGTCAAATGTCCCTGCTGCTCCGTCGTCCACCGGGTCGGGAAGCCTATCCTGGAGACGTATTCTACCTCCACTCTCGCTTGCTGGAGCGGGCGGCAAAACTCAACGATGAGTTGGGCAGTGGCAGTATGACGGCTCTGCCGATCGTGGAAACCCAGGCGGGTGACGTATCGGCGTACATTCCCACCAACGTAATTTCCATCACGGACGGTCAGATCTTCCTGTCCTCCAACCTATTCAACTCTGGTCAGCGTCCGGCAGTAAACCCTGGGATTTCCGTATCCCGTGTGGGTTCGGCGGCTCAGACCAAAGCGATGAAGAAAGTTGCGGGTAAGGTGAAGCTGGAACTGGCTCAGTTTGATGAACTGCAAGCCTTCGCCCAGTTTGCCTCTGACCTGGATAAAGCAACTCAGAACCAGTTGGCACGGGGTCAACGGCTCCGGGAAATCCTGAAGCAGCCTCAATATTCTCCGCTCTCAGTTGCGGAGCAAGTTGCTCTGATCTACTCCGGCATTAATGGCTATCTGGATGACATCCCTACTGATAAAGTGGTGACGTTCACCAAGGGACTGCGGGATTACCTGAAGACCAGCAAAGCGCGGTACATGGAAGTGATTGGCAATGAGCGGCAGCTCAACGAAGAGGCAGAAGGTCTGCTGAAGGAAGCGATCGCTGAGTACAAGAAGACCTTCTTTGCAACGGTTTAGTTGGTTATCGGGGATCGGGAGTCAGGGATCAGCGATCAGAGTCAAGTGGTTCATTCTGATGCTTGACCTGCTCCCCACTCCCCTCTATGTATGGGCGATCGCTCCTTCGGAGTCGCTGTGCGAACGCAATTGCCCCTACTCCCTACTCCCTACTCCCTATTCCCTACATAGTCATGGCAAACCTCAAGGCAATTCGCGACCGAATTCAATCGGTCAAGAATACGAAAAAGATTACTGAAGCAATGCGTCTGGTGGCAGCAGCCAAGGTGCGTCGGGCCCAGGAGCAGGTGATTGCGACTCGCCCCTTCGCCGATCGCCTGGCCCAGGTTCTTTATGGCTTACAGACTCGCCTGCAATTTGAAGATGTGAATCTACCGCTGTTGAAAAAGCGGGATGTTCAAACCGTTGGTCTGCTGGTGGTGACAGGCGATCGGGGTCTCTGCGGCGGTTACAACGCAAACGTGATCCGTCGGGCAGAAAACCGCGCCAAGGAACTTCAGGCGGAAGGGCTGAACTACAAGTATGTTCTGGTGGGACGAAAAGCAACCCAGTACTTCCAACGCCGGGAGCAGCCAATCAGCAGTACCTTCATTGGGCTGGAGCAAGTTCCGACTGCCCAGGAGGCTTCCCAAATCGCGGATGAACTCCTATCGCTGTTTCTCTCAGACGAAGTCGATCGGGTGGAGCTAATCTACACCAAGTTCGTTTCCACCATCAGCTCTCGTCCGGTGGTGCAAACCCTGCTTCCTCTAGATCCTCAAGGACTGGAAGCGTCTGACGATGAAATTTTCCGGTTAACCACCCGTGAAGGTGTATTTCAGGTGGAACGGCAGCGCGTGGATGCTTCTGCGATTCCCCCGATGTCAAAAGACATGATCTTTGAACAAGATCCCGTCCAAATTCTGGATGCATTGTTGCCGCTGTACCTGAACAACCAGTTATTGCGGGCCCTGCAAGAGTCAGCCGCGAGTGAATTGGCAGCTCGGATGACAGCCATGAGCAACGCCAGCGAGAATGCGAGTGAGTTGATCAAGACGCTCACCCTGTCCTACAACAAGGAGCGGCAGGCTGCCATTACCCAGGAAATTCTGGAAGTGGTCGGTGGAGCAAACGCACTGGCGGGCTAAACCTGGCGTACCTGATGCGTATCTTAACTGGAGGGCATCTCTTTATGAGATGTCCTTTTCTGTTATGTTAATCTCCGATCAATCGTTGAATTCACTTGACAAGCAGTTCATTCAGCTTATTTCTCAAAGCTGGTGATACTACCAATGGATTGTAAACTTCGCCTTCATAGGGGTGCCAAACATAACCTGGGCTGAAAGGACGGAATTTGGTCGAGGCTCCAAACAATCGCCAGACTGACTCCGCTAACACTAAGCCTGGAAAGCTAATTTCAGGGTTTTCTGTACTCAACTCACTGTAGGTTCTAAATTCATCCACTTCCACGCCCACTAAAGCATAGCGAAAGGGTGGAGCCGAGCGCAGCCGTTGATAGAGTAAGATGCCCAACTCTGTCATCTGGTAAGCAATGTCGGATTGATCAATTCCCACGTCACTGATGCCACTGGGACAAACCTGACACCACCAGTTTTCCTCAATATCCTGAAAAACTGCTGTATAACACTGGGACTGATGACCGCTGGAAAGAACCCAGGAAAGACCGTCAAAGTGCTGTGCGAATTGCTCGGCGGCAACCTGATCTGCACCACATTCAGCCGATAAACCAAATGCCCACACCATTTCAACTAACCCTCTCCCAGTCATTTTGGGTATTTGCCAATGCAGTCTCGTACTTTTCCAAAAGCATCGTGACTCTTGGCACAATGCTAACGTGAGTGGCACCGTCTTGGACAGCCTCAAGATCGCCACCAATTTTGCTATCTTCAATTTGCCACAGGGGATCTCTTCCCATTCCTCCAAAAGCTGAAGGTCTGCGAAAGGCAGGTAAGCTCTCGATCGAGAGTGATGTGGACATCCCTTTCGTGCTTCTAACGGCTACAATCACCACCTCCCCTGTGGCTTTGCGTTCTGCTTCGGGTCGCAAATATCCCTGGGCATTCAGCCAATCCTTCGGTATTTCTTCAATATCAATATCAATGCCAAGCCTGACTCCCAGGAGGCGAGCACTACGACCCACCTTGGGCTTGCCGTTTGCTTCTACCATGCCTCGATAGTAAAGTTTTGTCACGCAACCGGAATGAACAGCCTTACCGCACCGTTCTAAGATTATCCACCTGTCGTCTGAACTGATCGGTAAAGATGCTCATCACCGTTCGATCGCGGGTAATGATATTGGCGGTAATCGACATCCCGGTTTGGAGGGGAATATCTCGTCCCCCGGCCCGAATGACTTGTCGATCCATCTCGATCTTGACCGGGAAGCGATAGAAGGGATTCACCTGATCCGGGGGCAGGGCATCAGATCCAATATGAACAATTCGCCCTTTAATATCACCAAACTCACTGAATGGGAACGTATCGATCCGAACATCAACCGGCATTCCCTCTTCAATGAAGCCAATATCCCGGTTGGTGACAAACACTTCAGCAATCAGCGCGTTGGTCGGCACCACCTTCAAAATGGGTTCACTGGTGTTGGCCACAAATCCCCGTCCCCTGGCTTGCAGGTCAAACACCACTCCATCCACCGGGGCCCGAAGTTCCTGATACCGCAGGGTTAGCTCCGTTTGACTGAGTTGGCTATTGATTTCCGCCAATCGGGTTTCATTGTCCAGAATCCGCTGATTCAGTTGACTGTCGATCGTGGCAATCTGCTGCTCGTTGTTAGAGATTTTTTCCCGCAGATCGGTGCTGGAGAGGGAAATCGTGTTCTGTAACCGCTCCCGCGCCTGGGCAATGGCGAACTCTAACCGTTGTTCCTCTTGACTGAGCCGCTGTACTTCCGATTGAGATTCCAGAACCTGCTGCTCTTGACGAGTCACCTGTAACCGCTGGATGCCCCCCTCCTCCAGCAAGGGCCGTAAATCACCCAGCACTTCTTCATCGATCGACAAACTTTGCCGAGCCGTAGCCAGTTGCGTCCGCACCTGATTCAACTGTTCCTGAAGCTGAGACACCTCCAGACGAGCTGCCGCTTCCCGTGACTGGGACTCCGAGAGATTATCCCGTAACCGAGCTGCCTGATCGGGGGTCAGTCCAGCATCAATTGTCCCCGTTAGCTGAGACTGGTATAACCGATTTTCCGCCAGCAGAGCCGCCCGGTTGGCTGTCAACGCCTGAATTTCTGAGGACAAATCAAGCTGCTGCAACTGCGTCGAGTCGGGAGTTGCCGTGGTTCCATTCAGTTGCGATCGCAGGAACTGATTTTGTCGCTGGAGTAAGGACTGAACCTGTTCCAGTGACTGCCGTTCCGCTACCGCAGCCGTGGGGTCAAAGCGCATCAGCACATCCCCCTGGGTCACCCGCTGCCCTTCCTGCACATAGATTTCTTCCACAACACCGCCTAAGGGAGCCTGCACAGGCTGCACTTGCCCTTCCGGTTGCAGTTGCCCGGTGGCTGGAACCGCTTCCTCAATCCGAGCGACCGAAGCCCAGATAATGGCAACGCTGGCAAATCCCACGATGCCCCAGAGGATGGCCCGTGACCAGAGGCTGGTTTGCTGCAAAATCACAGGCTGGTCAAAGGCTTCAGTATGGGTTAATGAGTGGGATTCCTCTTCAACCAGTTCGCCATCGATCGCCGATTGATCGATTTCATCCCTGGGAGCCAGCACGATCGATCGCTGGTGCTTATCACCATTGCGCTTGGCATTATTTTTCCCATTGTTTCCATTGCGTCGAATCATCATGGCAGAAAAGTCCTTAGTTGGTCGGGAGTAGGGTGAGTCTGGTCGGTCGGGTTTCTACTCGACCATTACTGAGAGATTGGACTGACATTGGGACTGAGATCAGGTTTCTTCGCTGACCGCTTGCTGCTGCTGATACAAGCAATAATACCGTCCACGCAGGGACATTAGCTCGTCGTGGGTGCCCAGCTCTACGGGGGAACCCTTATCCATCAGTAGAATTACGTCAGCATTACGAATTGTACTGAGGCGGTGGGTAATAAAGAAGACCGTGCGTCCCTGAAACGCTTCCGCCAGGTTGAGACAAACCCGACGTTCCGAGTCATAGTCCAGGGCACTCGTCGCTTCATCCAGGATTAGCAAGCTGGGATTTTGGAGCACCGTACGGGCGATCGCAATCCGCTGCCGTTGTCCTCCAGACAGAGAGGCTCCCCGCTCACCCACTCGGGTGTTGTACCCATTGGGCAACTTCATGATGAACTCGTGGGCTACCGCAATTTCAGCAGCACGGATAATATCCTCCGGCGAAGCATCCGGGCAGGTGATGGCGATATTTTCCTGCACCGTTCCTTCAAACAGGAGGGGTTCCTGGGGAACAATCCCAATCTGCCGGCGGAGGGAATAGAGTTCTACCTTGCCGATGTCATATCCATCGATCAGAATCCGCCCTACCTCCAGGTCGTACAACCGGGGCAACAGCTTCATCAGCGTACTCTTCCCAGAACCACTCTGACCGACAATGCCAACAAACGCACCCACCGGAAACTCTAGATTGACATTGGACAACTGCCAGGGGCCACTCGTGCCGAAGCGGAAGGAGACATCATCAAACGCGACCGCTCCCTGAATCGCAGGCATGGGAATGTTCTGGCGATCGGTTTCATCCGCTTCTGGCGAGGCATCCACAATATCGCTGAGACGTTCGATGGACAGTCCGACTTCCTGGAAGTTTTGCCACAGTTGCGCCAGACGGAGCAGGGGACTGGTGACATAACCCGCAATAATTCGGAAGGCAATTAACTGACCCAGGGATAGTTCCTGTTGAAGAACCAGGTACGCCCCAACCCAGATCACCAGTAGACCGGAAAGTTGGTTGAGGAAATTACTGGCAGCTCCAGCCGTCGTAGAGGTGAGGACGGTTTTAAAGCCCGCACTGACGTAGCGAGCATACCGCTGTTGCCACTGCCAGCGCGATCGCAGCTCCATATTCTGCGCCTTGACCGTTTGAATCCCCGACATCACCTCGACTAAGTAGGATTGGGTTTCCGCATTGCGCTCGGCTTTAACCCGGAGTTGTTGGCGAATCAGGGGGGAAGCCACCACCGCCAGCAGGATGAAGAGGGGCACTGTCACCAGGGAAACCAGGGTCAGCACCCAGCTATAGAGCAACATCACCACGATGTAGATCACCGAGAACACCGCATCTAACACCACCGTTAGCGCAGTACCCGTCAGGAATTGCCGAATGTTTTCCAGCTCATTAATTCGAGTCGCCAACTCACCCACCGGACGACGCTCAAAGTACCGCAACGGCAGCCGCAGCAGGTGATCGATAATTTCTGACCCCAGGGTCATGTCAATCCGGTTGGTGGTATCCACAAACAGGTAAGTGCGGACGCTGCTGAGAATCGCCTCAAAGATGGCAATAATCACCAGGAAAATGCCCAGAACGTGCAGGGTGCTCACACTCTGCTGGACAATTACCTTGTCAATGATCACCTGAATCATCAAGGGATTGGCCAGGGCAAACAGTTGCACAAAGAAGGAGGCGACAAACACCTCAATCAGCACCCGCCGATACTTTTGAATTGAAGGCAGGAACCAGTCCAGCCCAAATCGTTTCTGTGGCGTTTGGCGGGTCGATTGCAGCAGGAGAACCTCACCCCGATCGCCCCAGGTTTCAATAAAGTCGGCTGGCTTGCGGCGAATGATTCCCAGTTCCGGCACCGCAATCACCATCTCCCGCTCGGTAATGCTGTAGAGCAGAGCCATACTGTCCTGCCATTCCACCAGGGCCGGAGCTTCCAGCCGACTGATCGCGCTAGCGGGCACCATCACCAGTTGAGCATTTAATCCCATCATTTCAGCGATCGCACCGCACAGATCCAGGGAAACACCCCCTAGCCGCTCCATCTGGCTGACCAATACTCGCCGAATCACATCCCGCCGAAACGGCATATTGAAATGCTGACAGAGCATCTGGAAACAGGCCATGGTGACATCTGGCTGCCCCTTCCCGCGTACGAAGGGGAACTTGGTCGGAACGGGTTGCTGGAAACCGCTGCGGTAGGTTGGTTCTGGATCGGGTGGGCGATCGGGGGCGTAGGGAATATTATCCTCAGGAGCCTGCACTTCCAGGGAATCGGCTTCATCAACCGACAGAACATCAGAAGGTTGTAAATCGGTTGTGCCCTGAAGATGGGTCATGCTCTGGGAAGTCGCCAGTGCCTCGGGGTCGGTGATGTCTTTGGGAAAGCCAATCACCCGCGCGGGTCTGTCTCCCACGACCTCCAGATAGGCTCCCAACTCCACCGACTTGGCATTCACATTGAGCCGACTGGCCACGGGATAGTTACTTACCTCTCCGCCGCTCACCAGCCACAGCCGATCGCGTTCCAACTGATTCAGGGGCGTTCGTCCAGGGGGTAAATTACAAACCACCGCAGAGGATGCAGCCCGTACAGAAAGTTCCTTTAAGTCTGCATCGCCGATCGCCTGCCGATGGAGTTCAGCCCCCAGCAGATCAAACACCTCAATCAGGGGACATTGCTGGCGGAAGGCTAGGGCGATCTGGGGTTCCCGTTCCAGTAACGCTAGAAAATCAGAAGCCGCCAGCGTCAGGCAAATGGTTTCATCGGAAGCGATCACCGTTTCACAGGCAACCCCCCGAATTAGACCCACCCAGCCAATGATCGCACCGGGCTTAAGCAGTTCCAGGGTGACGGGCCGCTGAGTCCGAGGATCATGGCCCAATAACCGGACTCGTCCTTCGTAGAGAATCGATAACTGGGCAGGCAGCTTATCTCGAATTAAAACCGCTTGCCCCATGCGATAGCGCAGCAGCTGGAAGCGATCGGTCAAGTAGGCTAATCCAGCGGGGGAAAGTTGATCAAAGGGGGGAATCGTAGCAAGAAAATCTTGAACGGAGGCTTTTGTATAGGTCATGGGGCGGTGGAGGCAGAAGTAGAGGGCGCAAATGAAATTGAACCAAGCTTTTCTAACTGATCAGCCAACCAGGTGTTGAAACATTCATCCAGTAGACGACGGCGCATGGCTTCATCTAACTGGGCAGGAATAAATTTTTCTAGACGCACCAAAACCAACCACTCACCCACGCGGGTAGGGGGGCAAAGTTGTCCTGGCTGACTCAGGGT
The DNA here is from genome assembly GCF_048077055.1 of Egbenema bharatensis FJBBOT/2019. Classification (NCBI taxonomy): domain Bacteria; kingdom Bacillati; phylum Cyanobacteriota; class Cyanophyceae; order Oculatellales; family Oculatellaceae; genus Egbenema; species Egbenema bharatensis. Next base: position 4,661,324 of record NZ_CP182236.1, read on the forward strand.
TAATAGTTGGGCGAGGGTCGGATGGGGTACACTGAGCTCCACCGGGCCAATCAGCCCATCGGTCTGGGCCTCTGGGCCTTGGGAGTAGACCCGAGCCAATTCACCCAGAGATTGTTCTCCTTCTAGAATCCGAAAGTAAAGCTCCTGAGCAATCCCCACATCCTTTGTCCGGATTAATGAATAAATGACTTTGTCAAGCTGTCCCTTGCGACTCAGGAAATAGGACTCTAGCTTCAATCCCCAGGTTGCTTGCTTGAACTTCTCAATCCGGACTCCGCGAGTGGCTAGAGCCTGTAATTGCTCTTCCGTCATCCCATAACGCCCCAACCAAGTCCTGCGGGCTTTCTCGTCAGTAATTTGGGTCTGAACATAGAACTGCTCACAAGCTTCAGCCGTTTCCTCAGGAGTACACTCGATCGAAGCGATGGCCTGATCGATTAGAAGTTCCTGGATAAATTGGGGTAACATCCGATAGCCTGCCAGGAGAGGCAGAACCTCTTCAGCCGCAATGAGACGTTCACCGATTTGTAAAGCTACAGACATTGATTGAACTCGGATGTTTGACCATTGAACTTAATAGATAATATTCCCTACTTCAGCCCATACCCCCTCAGTTATTTCATAAAAAACTCTTAAAGTGCGCGTTTCCTGGATTAAGAAAAATAACGCTGACGGACGGGAGTGGACTCTGTGTGAGCTGGGGATGAAGAATTTGAGTTAAGAATAACCCGTCGAGCAGGAATAATACAGACAAAGCTGAAGTTTTAGAAATCTGCTCTGTTGCTGATCTTGTCCTTAAATATCATTAGACGCGCCTTTTTTTATAAAAAATTATTATGCTCCGCTGGAGTGGTTACATGAGGTTGGCTCTTGTACTACTTTTGTACGGATTGACCCTAAAATTGGATGCTTCAGGTCAATGGGTGGGTAGATGAATTTTGTAATAACCACCGTCGTGCTTCCTGCTGTTCAAAGGGTGTATGTTGCACAGATAACAACCAGTCCGATCGGTTCCTTTGGTAAGCTGGGATTGCCATTCCGGGAAGGAACAATCAGGCTATGCACAGGCTATTGTCAGGCAAACTCAGTGTTGAACGGTTGACGGTTGAAATTGCAGGTTTACCTGAGTCCCTGCGGGGAACAACATTAGTCCAACTCTCGGATTTACACTTTGATGGGTTGCGTTTGTCAGAGGCACTCCTGGCTGAGGCGATCGAAGCAGCAAATCACATTAACCCTGATCTGGTTGTACTGACGGGAGATTACGTTACAGACGACCCTGCCCCAATCCATGAACTGGCCAAATGGTTGCAAACGTTGAAGAGCCGCCTCGGAACCTATGCTGTTCTGGGGAACCATGATATCTATCCGATCGGTGCTCAGTCAGAAGTCACTGCTGCCCTGACCGCCGTGGGAATTCAGGTTCTCTGGAATCAGATCGCTTACCCTCTGGGAACGGAGTTGCCGATCGTCGGATTAGCGGATTTTTGGTCGAGGGAGTTTAACCCCGCTCCAGTTTTTGCCGAACTCAGCGCAGAAACACCACGCATTGTTCTTTCCCATAATCCCGATACGGCCAATCGATTACAGTCCTGGCGGATTGATTTACAGCTTTCAGGGCACTCCCACGGTGGACAAATCGTTCTGCCGGGATTGGGGCCATTTCCCACCTGGTATCAAACCGTCCGTCGGTATATTCCGAAGCCCCTTTATCCGTGGATTCCCTATATGCGAGAAGACTGCTACAAGGTGATGCGCCATTGGGAATGGGCCCAGGGCATGCATCAGGTTGGTCAGAACTTGCTTTATGTGAACCGAGGTTTGGGAACCTACTTACCTGGACGGCTATTTTGTCCACCCGAAGTAACGGTGATCACCTTAAACTGATGCACTGAGATCTTTGTTCAGGATCGGTGATTGCGTAACCTGTCCACTGGACTTCTTTGACCTGAAGAATTTGCCTAAAAAAGAATTTGCCTAAAAAGATTGACGGCCAATGACATGGCCGTCATACTTCAAACACGATCGCCAGACTTGAGCCAAATTACAGTCGATTGCTCAGGGGGTTTTCCCGACGGGTCTGGGCAACACCTTGATAACGGTTCAAGGATGAACCACTGGGGCTATTGCTTTCCTTCAGGTAGTTCGTGATCAGGCTGACTCCCGTTGGCCGCACCATCGACAGCTTACTAATTACCCGATCGGCCACCGTGCGGTTGGTTTTGTTCGCCGCAATGACCATCAAGATCTCATCCACCTGAGTCGTCAGGAAGCTCGCATCCGTCAACCCAAACAGATGAGGAGTGTCGTAGATCACCAGATCGTATTCATTCTCCAGCTTGTCCATCAGAGACTTCATGCGGTCAGACCCCAGCAGACGAGCCGATCCGGGAATAGACGGCCCCGCCGTCAGGACGTAAAGGGAATCTGAGAGGGTCGATCGCTGGATCAGGTCGTCCACCACCAGATCGTTATTCAGAAGCCCACTTAACCCTTTAGTGTTGGGTAGATCCAGACGATTATGAATCTGAGGTAACCGCAGGTTGGTATCCACCAGCAGCACCTTCTGACCCGCTCCAGCAGCGGTTTGTGCCAGATACAGGGCGATCGTGGTTTTGCCATCTCCCGGTTCTGCCGAGCAAATCATCACCGATCGAATGGGTGGTTCCGCCAACCGAATATTGGAGTAGAGATCGCTGAAGGACTCACGGAATGAAGCCGTCCCCAACCGACTATCATCAATTTCCTCCGTGCTGAAGGTGGATGGGAAGTCGAAGGACTGCTTTGCCCCTCTGGAAAAGGGAATTACGCCCACCAGAGGCAGGGGAATCGTCTCCTGGACATCATCAACTGCGTAGTAAACATTGCGATACCGCTCGACCAGCAGAGCCAACAACGTTCCCAGAATTAATCCGAACGCAGCTCCCGCAATCACAATCCGAGAAGCCCTGGAGGGTTGGGGAATGGGATCGCCCTGAGCATCACGGGGAATCAGCGGATCAGAGATCAATTCCCAGGGAACTTCAGTCTGAGCTGATTCAATCCGCAGGGTTTCAAGCTGGTTCCGCAGCCGGTTCAGGGTTTGGGTTGAAATTTCCAGTTCTCTGGTCAGATCCGCATACCGTCGGGCAATACCGGGGAACTGCTGGAGCTGGTTTTCAAACTGCTGCCGGGATGCCTGAATTTCTCGCTGCCGAGCCTGCAACACATCAATCTGGTTGCCTGCGGTGACTAGTTGGTTCGTTAAGTCCAGCCGAACCGAGTTTTGAAAGGCCTGTATCTGAGCATTACCGACATTTTCAGGGCCCACCACTTCTGATGTCCGTTCTGCCAATAATGCTTCAATGCTGGCTCTCTGGGCGGTCAGCGATCGTAAAACTGGACTGCCTGGCCCAAAGCGAGACGATTGAGTGGCAATTTCCCCTTCCAGGGTGAGCAACTGAGTTTGCAATGCCTGATAGTTGGGATCTTCACTCAGGGCAGAAGCCGCGATCGCCTGTTCAGGAGTCAGGTTATCCAACTGCCGCTGCAGGTTAGAGAACAACACTTGCTGCTCTTGCAATTCTCGATCGGTTGCCAGTTCCAGCGTGACGATATCGTCAATTCGGGTGGAGAGTTGCCCCCCCTGAGTTCCCGGATCAATCAGGCCATTCTGCTGCTGGATTTGTTGCAGTTCATCCTGGATCTGGCTGACGCGCTGCTCCACCGCTGGGAGTTGTTCTTCAATAAAGCGAACCCCTTCCCCAGTGCGAGTCCGGCGATCGTCCAGACTGTATTCCAGGTAGCGATCGGCGGTGACTCGGAGCACCTTCTGCACCAATCCTGGATCGTCCCCTTCAAACGACACCTGAATGATGCGGGTAGGCTCAGGAGAACCTTCTACCGTGAGCCGTCGCACATCCAAACCATTGACCAGATCGTTATAGCCAAAATCCGGATACTGGGCCTGGACATCCTGCACAATCTGATTCAGTCGTCTTGGGGTGAGCAAGACCTGAATTTGTGTGGTGTAGTCAATGGCGAAGGCATCACGGTTCGGAACCCCGCCATCCGTCCGCGTCACCGTTAGCGGATCGGATAGCCTAGCCTCTGTCGTGACTGGCTCAACCAAAATTCGGAAATCACCCTCGTAGGTAGGAGGTTCCTGCATTGCCAGGTAACTGGCCCCAACGGCTACCAGCGTGGCCACACCCGCAATTAACAGAGCTTGCCGTTGTACCGTTCGTCCCAGCGATCGCAGATTCAAACCCCGATTGGCTTGACCTTCTCCTTCGTCTGGTTCGATCGGCGGCTGGACATATGCCCTCCCCCTTACATTAGATGTCAAAACCTGAGATGTTTGCTCTGTCTCCATGTTGACCTCTACGCAGCTTAAATACCCATCCTTGTAAAACAGGCGACTAACACAGAAAAAATTCGTTCAGAGGAGTAGTCATCACCAACGGCTCGCAAAATATACTTGCAGTTGCCTGCCTAACTCTCCTTTATGATAGATGCCCCCGGAATTCTTGTTGCTGAAAATTATCATTTGCTCTGAACTACCCGATGTGTCCGTTGCTCCAAATCAATCAATCGTTATTGAAGAGATCACGCAGAATGTTGAACGGTGCCAGGATGGCTCCTACCGGAGTCAAGACGGTTTGAAGAAAATCGGTCGTTGATACAAGCCCCGATCGCCCAACCACCACCGTATCTCCATCCCGCAACGCTGGATTAGTTTCTTCATTAATTCCAGCTGCAAAATCAATTGGAATTCTCCGCTGAACCGCCGTACCGTTGGGATTGAGACGAATTAAGTCTACCCGACTGGTTCTGGCTCGCCGCCGATCGAACCCGCCAGCCGCTTGAATCGCCTGATTGAGAGAAGTATTAGGCGGCACTTCAATCACGCCCGGTTGAACCGTTTCACCCACCACATTAATGCGAATCACACCCGGTGCAAAGCTAGCTGAACCAATCAGAGCAGCCTCATCCGGGTTGAGGGCAGTCGCCGTAGGAATCACCAGGGTATCTCGATCGCGCAGGGTAATGTCCTGGGTCAGTTGTCCGGTGCGAATCAGTTCCCACAGGTCAATATCTATCAATTGCTCCGAGCCATCTGGCAATGCCCGGCGAATTTGAATATTGCGCAGGTCGGCCAGTTGAGTAATTCCACCCGCCGCCTGAATCGCCCGTGACACAGTTGGCCACTGATTCGGTGCGCCTTCACCACCACCACCGCCATCAGCCTGAACCGCAGTACTGGCCGCTCCTTCAGGACTAATGGAATAAGCTCCAGGCCGTCTAATCTCTCCCACAACGCTCACCGTCAGGGTTCGAGGAGTCAGTAGATTGATCGTAATCAGCGGATCAACTAAAAATTGTCGTCTGACATATTCTTGCGTCACGATGGAGGTTACTTCTTCGATCGTGCGTCCTTGTACCTGAACCCGACCAATCCAGGGAAAGACAACGGAACCATCCACCAGAACTCTATAGGTATTCGTAAACTCAGGAATATCAAAGATATCCAGGGTAATTTCATCTCCCGGCCCCAACACATAGGTTGCTTCATCGGTAGTGACTCCCTCCCGCGCTCCCGGAACGGGTGACAGGGGTTGAATCGGAGTAGGCCGGGGTGGAATGGGGACAATTTCAGGAACTTGAATGGTTCCCGATCCTGGCGTATCAGTGAGCGGATTTAACTGGAAGGGTGCGTCCGGATCCAGTGGATCGATCGTTTCTACCGGAATTTCAATGGGACTTTCCGTTGCATCTTCAGGCAAAGTAGGAGCCTGAGCAGATCCCGGCATCGCAGACAGGAGCGTCACCAAGACGGCAATGGATATCCCTACCGCCGATCGCCTTCCCTCATGAGCAAAATGCAAATCATGGGGTCGGGTAGACGGAATCTTCACGGATGTCCTGGATTTGGCAAGTTGAGTATGACTGACCGTGGCTCTCATAGTCATTTCTAGGCAGAATGGGCTGAACTCTAGACGGAATTTGGCTGACAGAATTTGGCTGACAGAATTTGCTAAACAAGCAAAACAGATTTAGAGGGAAACTCGGTAAACCTAGGTAAACCTGGCTCAATTCTTGAGTGGAATCACTGACTTCAACCATGAAGATGGGAGCGACCATCTTGATGAAATCATTTGATAACATCATTCAAGTTTGAGTCACCAAACAGCCAAACCTTAAGGTAGTTGATCATCCCCTGATTTCTTTTGTTCCCTGCAAAGCGAGAACAATCCGGACGCTCTGTAAGCAAACCTCTAGCCTGAGATGCAATAACAGAAGAAACGCGACTTGAAACCTTATCTTCCTAATTATCAATACACGCTATCACAAGATTTTACGCAAAGAACACCCGATCGCCCCCCATTAACGGCTTTTTACGTAGGATGGGCGTTTCTTTTCAAATCTTTGTATAACTCCCCCGAAAACCACAACAAGCTTTCACAATACTTCTAAGGATTTTTGACTAGTGTGGTTATGTGGGAGTAGATCTGTCAATACCAGAAAAATGCACTTCCGTTTGGTTGAATCATTGGTGGCAATCATGTGTATCGTCCGAAGCCAAGTTGGGTCCAATAATCAGGGAGAATATGCTCATGCAATGTGCTCATGCAATGTGCTCACGAAGTGATGCCAGTTGTGATGTTAGTGATGTCAGTAACCTTAACATTGGATAGGAGTCGTCCTATTATCGCTATATTCAGCGAGTAATACTGACTCTCACCTTTGCCCATCGTCCTAGTCAGGTCAATCTAGTCAGGTTAATCCGAGTCAGTAAAGTTTTCCCTGTTGCTAGACTCAGCCTTGCCCGTAGAGCAGGCGTTGGGGTTTGAGTTCGGCTATCCTGATCCAACTCACTTGACTGCTCAGGTTCGATGGTCTGAATCTGACTAGTCGGATGAATTAGTTTTCAAAAGTGCTAGCACCCTACTGTCTATAAATTTTGAGAAGCGTGATGCAGTCCACTCAACTTCCTGTACCCGTAGCCGCTAGTCTTCAGCAACCGATCGCTGTGTCCGCCACATTTACGGCTGAACCGCTTGAAGAATCACTAGCATTTTGGATGGAAAAGCTGGCTATTCCAGCATCGATAGAGTTCGCACCCTACAACCAAATTTTTCAACAACTGCTGGATCCCACGAGTCTCTTCGCTCAAAACCAAACGGGAGTCAATCTCCTGCTGGTTCGATTTGAAGATTGGTGGCGATTCAGTCAAACCGAAGATACTTCAGATACCCAACGGCTCGCGGAAGTACAGCGCAATGCCCAGGAACTCTGTCAGGCTCTCCAGGCTGCCCTGAACCGATCGGCCGCAGCCCATATCCTGTGCATTTGTCCCCCTTCTCCGGCGGTTCAAAATCATCCAGATTGGCCGATCGCCTTTCAAGCCATTGAAGAGCAATTTTTGAGCGAACTCGGAGGAGCCAGCAATTTTCACCTGCTGCGATCGCCTGATTTTGAACGTTATGCCTCAGCCTCGGTCTATGCTCCTGAGCGCGATCGGTTGGGCCATATTCCCTATACGCCCGACTTTTTCACCGCCCTCGGTACCACCCTTGCTCGCCGCATCTATGCCATCAAGCGATCGCCCTACAAGGTGATTGCCCTGGATTGTGACAATACCATTTGGAAAGGGATTGTCGGAGAAGATGGCGTAGATGGTATTGAGTTTTCTGCTCCTTTCCAGGCTCTGCAACAGTTCATGATTGAACAACAGAATGCGGGCATGGTGCTGTGTTTGTGCAGCAAAAACAATGAAGCAGATGTAATGGAGGTGTTTGAGAAACGCCCAGACATGCCACTCAAGCTGGATCATCTGGTGAGTTGGCGGATCAACTGGTTGCCCAAGTCGGGGAACCTGCGATCGTTAGCGGCAGATCTCAACCTGGGGTTGGATAGCTTTATCTTCCTGGATGATAACCCGGTAGAGTGTGCAGAGGTGCGGACAAATTGTCCGGAAGTGCTAACCCTGCAATTGCCGAAACGAGAAGAAGATATACCAGCGTTTTTGGCGCATGTATGGGCCTTTGACCATCTCACCGTCACCGAGGAAGACCGGAAACGAACGGCTCTCTATCAGCAAAACGTGGCCCGATCGCGGTTGGAGAAAGAAGCGACCTCCATTGAAGCCTTTCTCTCCAGCCTGGAATTGTCCGTTGATATTGCTGTCCCCACTGAAGAACAACAACCTCGCGTTGCCCAACTGACCCAGCGCACCAATCAATTTAACTGCACCACTCGCCGTCGATCGGAAGCAGATATTCAGCAGCTAGCCGCTCAGGGGCTGGAATCTCGCGCCATTGAAGTACGCGATCGGTTTGGGGATTACGGACTGGTCGGAGTCATGATCTTTGGCGATCGAGCAGCGGCACTGGAAGTTGATACCTTCCTGCTGAGTTGTCGAGTTCTGGGGCGCGGTGTGGAATACCAGATGCTTCGAGAATTGGGACAACTGGCGCAACAGCGGGGATTACCGACGGTGCGAGTTCCCTTCATCCCCTCGAAGAAGAATCAGCCTGCTCTGAGCTTCCTGGAACGCTGCGGGGCTGACTTCAAAACTACCACCGATGAGGGCTTTTGCTTCGAGTTTCCCACTGACTATGCGGCCCAGCTTGCCTACAATCCCTCCGCTAATCCCTCGGATACCGCTCGCTCTGATGCCGATCCTACCTCGCCCCAACCTCAGGCTAAAGCCTCAGTTCAAAGCAACAAACCAGAGCCGATCAACCGATCTGAACGCTTGCAGATGATTGCCACTGAGCTGCGATCGCCCACTCAGATTCTGCAACACATTCGCAGGCAAGGAAAAGCCGTCCGTCCTGACCTGGGGCATGAGCTAGTTCCTCCCCGAACAACAACTGAACAGAAGTTAGTGAAAATTTGGTCAGAATTGCTCAAGCTTGACACCGTTGGCGTGACAGACAACTACTTCGATCTGGGGGGCACATCGCTGCTGGCAGTGGAAGTTTTTGTCAAAATCCAGAAAACCTTCGGACAAAAGCTGCCCCTAACAACTTTGGTGGAACGTCCTACGATCGAAGCTCTGGCCCAGCGGCTTGAACGGAAAAAGAGGCGGTCTCAGGAGGAGACTCCTACCTCTCTCGTATTACTCCAGTCCGGTAATGCCGATCCTCCCCTGTTCCTGGTTCACGATGGCGATGGTGAAACCCTGCTGTACCGAAATTTGGCCAAACGCCTGGCTCCGCGTACGGTTTACGGAATTCAACCCCTGAATCGTCCAGGTTTCCCCATTCTCCACACCCGCATTGCTGATATGGCCGCCTATTACATTGAGCAAATCCGCACCGTGCAACCGCAGGGGCCATACCTGCTGGGAGGAATGTGTGCTGGAGGGGTGCTGTCCTTTGAAATGGCTTGTCAGCTAGAAGCACAAGGTCAGCAGGTAGCGTTGGTCGCACTGATGGATGCAGCGGACAGTCAGGCTGAGGAAAAAGTCGGGCGAATTGCCAGCGAACGATTATCCCGCTTCACTCAGGTTCTTAAACAGGAGGGGAGCCGTCCAGCCCATGAGCGCATCGTTGGAGTTCTGGGTAAGATGCTCAATAAGGCCTCCAACTTAGTACGCTATGAAACCCAATCTCGCTCTAAGGCAGTGACCGATCGAATTCGATTCAAGTTGCTGCGGTTTTATCTCGATCGCAAAGCGATTTTACCCCCCTTCCTGGCAAACTTCCCTGTACGGACGGTCTACGAATTAGCAGAAAAGGAGCACGTCCCCCATACGGATTACTCAGGAAACCTGTTACTGCTGCGGGCGACCAGTGGCGAAGGGGCTGATGAACCCCATACCTGCAAGTATGCCGATCCATTGCTGGGGTGGGGACAGCGAACCTCGAAGGGGGTGATGGGGGTGACGGTGTATGACGTGGCTGGAGGACATGCCAGTATGCTGCAAGAACCCGCAGTGGAAGACATGGCTCAACGCATCCGCAACCATCTGGAACACAACCTTGCCAACTCTTTATCTCTGGTTCAATCCGGCTCCCGTTGATGACGGTAGGGAATAGTTAATATTCAGACACATTTTTCTACAACCATGAGTGATTTTGCATTAAATAATCCGTCGGTTCTGGTCGTGATCGTGAACTATCGCACGTCACGGTTGGTAGTGGAAGGTTTGCGATCGCTGAAGGAAGAAGTGCAGGCTCATCCCAGCATCCGGGTTGCCATAGTGGACAACGAATCGGGGGATGATTCCCTGGAGTACATTCAGGCTGCGATCGTTGAACAGGGCTGGGGCGACTGGGCGACGCTGATTCCATCGGGTTACAACGGTGGCTATGCCTACGGCAACAATTTGGTCATTCGTCCAGCCCTGCAATCATCTGAACCCCCGGACTACTGCCTGCTCCTCAACCCAGATACCACCATCCGTCCTGGCGCGGTCTGGACATTAGTGGAATTCATGGAAAAACACCCTGAAGCAGGCATTTGTGGGAGTGGACTGGAAAACCCCGATGGTTCACGCTGGCCCTATGCGTTCCGATTTCCCTCCATATTGAGCGAATTGGATGGGGGACTGCGGATTGGACTAGTCACTAAGCTGCTGAATCGTTGGGTTGTGCCCCAGGAGATGCCAGATCACCCCACCCAAATCGATTGGCTGCCAGGAGCCAGTATGATGGTGCGCCGCCAGGTGTTTGCAGACATCGGGCTAATGGATGAGGAATATTTTCTGTACTACGAGGAAACAGATTTTTGCCTGCAAGCCCAGCGATCGGGTTGGGAGTGCTGGTATGTACCCGAAAGCCGCGTTATGCACATTGCTGGACAAAGTACTGGAGTCACGGTACGAACCGATCGCCCCAAACGCTTGCCCACTTACTGGTTTGAGTCGCGTCGTCGTTACTTCACCAAAAATTATGGCTGGCTCTATGCGGTGATTACCGATATGGTCTGGATGCTTGGCTTTATGCTGTGGCGACTGCGCCGCGTGGTTCAACGCAAGCCCGATGCCGATCCACCCCATATGCTGGTCGATTTCTTCCGCAATAGTACGATAATCGATAGTCTGCGAAGACTGGCAAAACCGCCATCGGCTGGGGTCAGGGCCGATTCCTATAACTAATGGAAACCAAGGAATACGAGTTGAATCATTGGGAATTCTGGTGGGGTGGGCATCTTGCCTGCCCAGGCAGCGAAGTCAAACGTTCAGGCGAAGCAACAACTTAAGATTGGGACTACAATGACGAGTCGTAGAGGCATTCTTGATATGTTCTCTCCACTGTGATTCCATTGAGTCTTTTGCGTATGTCCTCCGCTGCTTCATCACCCAAAATGCTCTTAATTGATGGGCATTCCCTTGCATTTCGCTCCTACTTTGCCTATGCCAAGGGGCGTGATGGCGGACTTCGCACTTCCACCGGAATTCCCACCAGCGTTTGCTATGGGTTTCTCAAATCGTTGCTGGATACCCTGGAGGCAGAACGACCGGATTATGTGGCGATCGCCTTTGATGTCAGCGATCCCACCTTTCGCCATGAGGCTGATGATACCTATAAAGCTGGCCGACCGGAAACCCCAGAGGACTTCATTCCAGATTTAGAAAACCTCCAGGAGCTATTGGCGGCTCTTAATCTGCCCGTTCTAACCGCTCCGGGGTATGAAGCCGATGATGTGATTGGCACCCTGGCTCGCCGGGCCAATGGGGAAGGGTTGCGGGTGAAGGTGCTATCGGGCGATCGAGATTTATTCCAGTTGATTGATCCAAAGCAAAGTGTCACCGTGCTCTACCTCAGCACCACCTACGGCAAAGGCACGCCACCCCCCAAGGAGTTTGGGCTGGAGCAGGTAAAGGACAAGATGGGAATTTTGCCCTCTCAGGTGGTGGACTACAAGGCACTTTGTGGTGACCCTTCCGATAATATTCCAGGGGTTAAAGGGATTGGCGACAAAACAGCGGTTCAACTCCTGAAGCAGTACGAATCGCTGGAGAAAATTTATGCTTCGATCGACGAAATTAAGGGAGCGGTTAAGAAGAAACTAGAGGATGGCAAAGATGCTGCCCTCCACTCGCAGTATATGGCGCAAATTCACCTGGATGTGCCTTTGTCCGTGAGCCTGGAGGATTGTAAGCTGACGGGATTTGATACCGCGACCCTGGTTCCCGTGCTGGAAAAACTGGAGTTTCGCAAGTTTTTGAGCCAGATTAATCAGCTTCAGCAAATTCTCGGCGGGGAAGTGATCGAATCGCTGGATGGAGAGACGGCTACTGCATCCAGTCCCCCAAGCCCAAAAACCGATCGCCCTGCTCGACAAAATCAGGAAGATGGCGATCTGTGGTTTTTCAGTGCGGAGGAGACTAAAACCGCGCAACAATCCACCTCAGCGGCGATCGCCCCTCAGATCATCGATACCCCGGAGCAGTTAGAACAACTGGTTAAAACCCTCCTGACCTACCAGGATGCCAAAACGCCTGTCGCCTGGGACACGGAAACCTCTGCCCTGGAACCCAGAGATGCAAACCTGGTGGGCATTGGCTGCTGCTGGGGAGCCGGACTTTCTGACGTGGCGTATATTCCCCTGGGGCATGGGGAAGGTCAAAACCTAGATCTAAAATCAACCCTGGAAGCCCTACGGCCAATTCTGGAAAGTGAGAAACACCCGAAAGCTCTACAAAATGCCAAGTTCGATCGCCTGGTGTTGCGCTGTCAGGGGATTGAGCTAAAGGGCGTGGTGTTCGATACGATGCTGGCCAGTTATGTGCTGAATCCCGAAAATCGCCATAATCTCAGTGATTTAGGGCTGAAATATCTGAATTTGCTGTCTCAAAGCTATGAAGATTTAGTCCCAAAAGGCAAAACGATCGCCGATGTCGATATTCAGGCTGTCGCTAATTATTGCGGTATGGATGCCTACGTAGTCTTTCAACTTGTTCCTAAACTGCGATCGGAGTTAGAGCCAATTCCAGAGTTGCTGAGTTTGTTGCTAGATGTGGAGCAACCCTTAGAACCCGTATTGGCAGAAATGGAATTTCAAGGGATTCGTATCGATCAGGACTATCTGAAGGAGTTCTCCAAGCGGTTGGAAACGGATTTACATCAGATCGAACAACAAGCTTATGCAGCGGCTGGAGAAACCTTCAATCTCGGTTCTCCTAAGCAACTCAGCGAACTCTTGTTTGACAAACTGGAACTCGATCGCAAAAAGTCTCGCAAGATCAAAACCGGCTACTCCACCGATGCCGCAACCCTGGAAAAACTTCAGGGGGATCATCCCGTCGTAGATGCGATCGTTGAATACCGTACGTTAGCCAAGCTGAAATCTACCTATGTTGATGCGCTGCCGAACCTGGTGCGTTCAGATACTCACCGCATTCATACCGACTTTAACCAGGCAATCACCGCTACGGGTCGGCTTTCCTCCTCCAATCCCAACTTACAGAACATTCCGATTCGTACCGCCTTCAGTCGCCAGATTCGCGCTGGTTTTATTCCAGAACCGGGCTGGTTGATGGTGGCGGCCGACTATTCTCAGATCGAACTGCGAATTCTAGCCCATCTCAGTCAGGAACCTGTCCTGCTGGAAGCCTACCAGACCAATCAGGATGTCCATACCCTGACGGCGCAACTGTTGTTTGAAAAAGAGGAAATTACTTCAGATGAACGGCGGTTGGGGAAAATTATCAACTTTGGCGTAATTTACGGCATGGGGGCGCAGCGGTTCGCTCGGGAAGCAGCCGTCGGTCGCACAACGGCAAAGGAATTCATCGATCGCTTCAACGATCGCTACTCCCGCGTGTTTGCCTATCTTCAGCGAATGCAGCAGGAGGCGATCAGTCGGGGCTATGTCACGACGATCATGGGTCGTCGTCGCTATTTCAATTTCACCAGCGAAAATCTGAAAGCCTTACGCGATCGTAATCCTGATGAGATTGATCTAGATAAACTCAAGCTGCGGAACCAGTATGATGCTCAGATGCTCCGAGCAGCGGCCAATGCGCCGATCCAGGGTTCCAGTGCCGATATCATCAAAATCGCAATGGTGAAGCTGCACGAGATTTTGCAATCCTACCGCGCCAATTTGCTGCTACAAGTCCATGATGAATTGGTGTTTGAAGTCCACCCTGACGATTGGGCAGCCCTTCAACCCCAGATTCAGTCCACGATGGAATCGGCAGTGGAACTCAGTGTCCCTCTGGTCGTAGAAGTGCGGGACGGAAAGAACTGGATGGATGCCAAGTAAAGTGGATTGATTCAAAGTGCTAATTTGTTCAAAGTGTCAATTTAAATTTTGCTCACACTCCTGAAATACAAAGTGAAGCGCACCTAAAATCGCTGGCAGGTCGTTCAAACCATAGGGCAGTGTTTCGTAAACCTGTCCGGACACCAGCAGCTTATAGAATTGCCAGAGGCTACCGTTTGTGACAATTCCTAAAATATCGATCGCCTGATCAATCTGAGCATTTTGCCACTGACAGGCTTGCATTTCCACCAAACACTGAGCGAGTCCCTGCTCAAAGTCATCTTTTTTGGCTTCGACAATACAGAGCAAAGGAGCTTCCAGGTATCTTTTTCTCTCTGCAATCAAATAATCTGCGCTGCCGATCGTATTTTCTCCCTCCAGCCCTGCCCCTTTCCAAATTTTCAAGCGGGAGAAAGTTTGAATTGCCTCTTCACAGAAAGCATCGATCAAGAGTTCTTTGGATCGTTCGTAGCTCTGGAGATCAAAGGCTTCGAGGCGTTTGAGTCGCTGTTGGAAAAAATCACTGGGCTGAAGGGATGGTGCATTGATTTCCCAAGCATAGAGGTCAGTAATATGAAGCTGTTTCATTGCCTCTTTAAGGGTGAAGCTAGAGAAATTTTTCTTTGATTTCTTCAGTCGAACTTCCTTAACCATGTTCTTCGCCTCCCGCCCAGATTTCTCTTTCATTATCTGAGACAACTTACCTGATCGCTTATTCTGACCAGTCAGTCGCACTTTAAATCTAGATGAAACCGTACTCCCAATTCCAAAGCCCTTTCAAGGAAAACAAAAAACCTACCCGTCTGAACAGGTAGGTCTTGAACCATTTTGATTGAACGCTTGATTGAACGCTCCAGACAAATGCCTTAGCGAATGTACTCTTTCAAGACACTATTGCGATTGGGGTGACGCAATTTTCGCAGAGCCTTGGCCTCTATTTGGCGAATTCGCTCGCGGGTGACGTTGAAGATTTGACCGATTTCTTCCAGCGTCTTCATCCGGCCATCATCCAGCCCATAGCGCAGGCGCAGCACATCCCGTTCACGAGGGCTGAGGGTTCCCAAAACGCTTTCCAGATCTTCCCGCAGTAAGCTCTTGGAAACTTGATCTTCCGGCGTTTCGCCATCGGATTCAATGAAGTCCCCCAGACGGGAATCTTCTTCCTTACCGATCGGCGTTTCCAGGGAGATGGGCAACTGGGCTGACTTGGCAATAAACCGCAGCTTCTCAATGGTCATTTCCATCCGAGTCGCAATTTCTTCCTCGGTCGGCTTCCGTCCCATTTCCTGAGAGAGCAGCTTCGTCGTCTTCTTAATCCGGGAGATGGTTTCGTACAGGTGGACTGGGAGACGAATCGTGCGGGATTGATCCGCGATCGCCCGCGTAATTGCCTGCCGAATCCACCAGGTGGCGTAGGTCGAGAACTTGTAACCCTTTTCATGGTCAAACTTCTCAGCGGCCCGGATCAGACCCAGGCTCCCTTCTTGAATCAAGTCCTGAAAGGACAGTCCGCGATTCATGTACTTCTTGGCGATCGACACCACCAAACGCAGGTTAGACTGCACCATCTTTTCCTTTGCCCGCCGTCCCTCGTAGAGCCGTCTGCGGAATTTTGGCAGAGGTTGTTCCACCTCGTTAGCCCAAATTTCCATGTTCCGCTCTACATCTTGAGGGCTGCGTTCCAACCGCTCACATAAGCGATCCCGAACTCGCTCTAACTCAAGCAAATCGGCAATCTTTCGAGCCAGTTCAATTTCCTCATCGGCTCTCAACAGGCGAATCCGCCCAATTTCCTGGAGGTACAGCCGAATTGAGTCTTCGGTGTAGTGCTTCTTCTTTGCTTGTGCCCGACGACGAGAAGCTCCCTTTGCCTCTTTACCGTCTTCATCAGGCTGGGCATCAAATTCGTCGTCTCGATCATCTCCTTCATCCACCACCAAGAGTCCATTAAAATCACTCTCAGTCGGGTCAATGGTTTCGAGTACGTCGTTAGCCTGGGTCATGCCGCGCTCCTCATGCTCCTTGTGTCAAGAAATCGAGATTAAGAGTTGATAAAAAGGGAATATCACGACCTAATAAAGTTAAGGTCAGTTCAGTATTAGTGCCGTTTTGGAATTGCCCAAATCATCATGTTGCCTGCGCCAATCCAAAAACACATCGCTTCTTCATAAAGTCGAACAGAAGCACCAATGCGGAACTCTCTGCCTTTGAATTTTGCCAAGATCTCTAATGATTGTAACTTTTCTCACAAAAGTTGTACGCTTTTTTGTGCGGTTTATGGAACAAATTAAGCCCACGAATCCAGGATAAGCATAAAACGAGAGAGTTGCACAAAATTAGGACAATGGCACAAAATTAATTTCAATCTGGCAGGACTCCAATTTGGTTCCAGCGTAACCAACTGGTTCGTTAAACCAGTTCAGAGAAATAGCTGAAATGAGTTCAGCCATTCTGATGAACTCAGCATAACCGAACATTGCCCCGATCGGGGACTGGTTCGTTGATGAATTTCTGGCATTGGATTGGATTGATTAAGATGGCAAATAGCAAGCCATTACTCAGTTAAGAACGCCCTGGCAAAATGTCCAAACCGCGAAAGCAAAAATTTCCCCATCTGATTGGCTCCAAATGGACGGCTCAACAACCCGTCTTGGGGTGGCGGCACTTTCAGGTGGTCAGCCGCAAAAACCAGGGACAGTGGGTGTTTGCCGAATTGGTGGCAGCCTGTGATCCTGCTGTGCGGTTTTGGGTCAACGCCCAGCAGTTGAAAAAACGATCGCTCTGGCTGGCTGGTTGGCAATCCCTCCAGGAACGGGAAGTCAATCCATCCGGGAGGCAAACCAGGGAGGCCGATGGACTATAAATAGATGGACTTATAAATAAATGAAATCAATGAAACAGTGAACTACGAGCGGTCAAAGTAGAGTTTTGTTGACTTATTCAGCCATTTCGATCCTTCTCAATGCAGCAGCGTTATAATTCGGCGGTTTGGATTTTTGGCTCTTTGGATTTTTTGATTTCCTTTACCGCTAAAACCCTGGAGTTGGAGTATGGTGAATCGTCCCAGAAGTATTGACAGCCTGCTTCAAGACGGGTACTCGGTGGATATTGGGGGGTATTTATCGCGGGGTTGGGAACTATTCAAACGCAACGTTGGCGGATTTATTGGCTTTGCCGTTCTTTTGGGGGGAATTAATATTGGGTTTATGGTGTTGATTGCAATGGTTGATCCAGCGGCGGGCGATCCAGAACAGCCCCCCTCAGCAATTGCCAGCTTGATCAACGGGATTAGCACCGTGATTTCCATTCCCCTACAGGCAGGGTTTTACGTCGTTGCTTTTAAGCTTGTTAAGCAAAGACCCACCACATTTAGTGACTTTTTCAGGGGATTCAACGATTTTCTGCAACTATTTCTGGCTAGCCTGGTCAGCGGAATTTTTATTATCCTGGGCTTTTTATTGTTAATCATTCCCGGAATTTACTTAGCTGTCGCGTATTCCTTTGTGGTTCCCCTTGTGATTGAGCGCAAGATGGAATTCTGGGAAGCCATGGAAACCAGTCGTAAGGTGATTACCAAACAGTGGTTCGCCTTTTTTGGACTGGGAGTCTTAATGTTTTTTATCAATCTGGCAGGAGCCATTGCTTGCGGTCTGGGATTGCTCATCACTATCCCGCTAACTTACTGCACCTACACTGCGGCCTACGAAGCCATTTTAGGGATGAGCCTTGCTGATACAGGGTATGAACCACTCTGAAGGAGCTATGGTTCGGGGATATTTAACAATTTGTTAAGGGAAAACAGGTTGCCTCTTCTAGGCAATTGACCTGTAATTCGCCTAACCTCTAAGAGGATGCTGCAATATTCACTGCAATATTCACTGAATGTCGGCTGAATGTTTGCTGAATATGTATGGTGTCTTGTTTTAAAGCGATCGAACGGTATGCAAGTAGTTCAAAATCGTGTTCCCATATCTGAACCCACTTCGGAGACTTTAACGCTAGATGTAGGGGGAATGAAGTGTGCGGGTTGTGTCAAAGCGGTTGAGGAGCAGTTAACTCAACAGCCAGGTGTCGTTTCAGCAACGGTGAATTTAATTACTGAAGTGGCCCTGGTTCAGTACAACTCGGAGCAAGCTGACCCTGAAGCCATCGCTCAATCCTTAACTGAGATTGGTTTTCCCAGCCAACCTCGGTTGCCTCAAGGTCAGGCTGGTACTCCAATTCAAGCGATCGATCCAGTTGAACGGCAACGTCAGGCCACGCGACAACAAATTCAACGGTTTGCAGTTGCAGCCACATTACTTCTCCTTTCGACGATCGGCCACTTCCATCGCTTTGGTTGGATCACAGTTCCCGGACTCAGCAATATGTGGTTGCATTGGGGATTTGCGACCATAGCCCTTGCTTTACCTGGGCGATCGATTCTTATGGATGGGTGGCGCGGGTTGAGACACGGCAATCCCAATATGAATACCCTGGTGGGGTTGGGAACAACGACAGCCTACACCACTAGTGTCATCGCTCTACTCTTGCCGCAGTTGGGCTGGGAATGCTTCTTCGATGAGCCAGTTATGCTAGTGGGTTTTATCTTGCTGGGGCGCACCCTGGAACAGCAAGCCAAGCACAAAGCAACTGAGGCATTTCACTCTTTAATTTCCCTCCAACCTGCAACAGCCAGATTGATTAACGCTGAGTCCGCTGCTGCAAGTCTTGAATTTCCTGAACCGCAAGCTGCTCCCACTCCCCAACCGGACAATCCGTCAGACCAACCATTCAACTCCCAAAGGGCGATCGAAATTCCAGCAGAAGCCGTTAAGGTGGGCGAACAACTCTGGGTGCTTCCTGGAGAGAAAATTCCAGTGGACGGCAACATTGTTACTGGACAAACGACGGTCAACGAATCGATGTTGACGGGGGAAGCCATGCCTGTGCTGAAGGGGGGTGGCGATCGCGTGGTGGCGGGTAGTTTGAACTTGTCTGGCGCAATTGTCCTGGAAGCAACTCGAACCGGACGGGATACAACGCTGGCTCAGATTATTGCTCTGGTGGAAGAAGCCCAAACCCGTAAAGCCCCGATTCAACGGTTGGCCGATACCATTGCAGGCTACTTTACCTACGGGGTAATGACGATCGCGGCCCTCACCTTTTTGTTCTGGTATTTCATTGGTATTCCCCTCTGGGGCGAACACCTGCTGACCACTGGACATAGCCTGCTCCATGCTGCCCATACGGTCACGGCCTCGCCTCACCCCCTCACCCCTTCACCCCTATTACTCAGCTTAGAACTGATGATTGCAGTGCTGGTGATTGCCTGTCCCTGTGCCCTCGGATTGGCCACACCCACAGCTATTATTGTCGGTTCCAGTCTGGGGGCAGAACGAGGCCTGCTGATTCGGGGAGGAGATGTCCTGGAGAAGGTGCATCAACTGCAAACGATCGTATTTGACAAAACTGGAACTCTGACTCAGGGTTCGCCGACTGTGACGGATTGCATTCCTTTATCTGATGCATTCTCTGCCCTGGAATTAATTCAGCTTGCGGTCAGTGTAGAGTGTGGAACCCAGCATCCGATCGCCAGAGCGATTCAGCAGTATGCCCAACAGCAGCAGATTTCTCCATCTCTTGCCCAGGCGTTTCACACAGAACCTGGACTCGGTGTCTCGGCTCAAGTCAATCAACAGCTTGTGCTATTGGGAACGGCAACCTGGCTGGAGCAGCAGCACGTGGCGATCGATGAGGCCGCAAGAATGCAGTCTCAAATTTTAGCGGCAGCAGGAAAGAGCATTGTCTATGTGGTAGCTGATGGTCAACTAGTGGGGCTGGTTGCCGTTCAAGATCAACTGCGGGAAGATGCCAAATCTACGATCGATCAGCTTCAGGCGATGGGATTAAACGTCATGCTGTTGACTGGGGATCAATCGGTTGCGGCTGAGGCCGTGGCGCGTTCGCTGGGTTTAGCTGCTGACCATGTTCTGTCCAATGTTCGTCCAGCGGAAAAAAGTGCGGTGATTGCTCAGCTTCAGCAAACAGGGCAACAGGTAGCGATGGTCGGAGATGGCATTAATGATGCGCCAGCCCTGGCCCAGGCAGAAGTCGGGATTGCCCTGCATTCTGGAACAGACGTTGCTGCTGAAACGGCGGGAATTATTTTGATGCGCGATCGGTTGCTGGACGTGGTAGAAGCCATTCACCTGAGCCGAGCAACATTTAATAAAATCCGCCAAAATCTTTTCTGGGCCTTGATTTATAACTTGATGGGCATTCCGATCGCAGCGGGAATTTTATTACCCAGTCTGGGCATTATTCTAAGTCCCGCAACGGCAGGGGCCTTTATGGCGTTTAGTTCCGTCAGTGTTGTAACCAATTCTCTGCTACTGCGCCGTTTATTCAGGAATCAGCAAAGCAGCACATACGAAGTAGTTTAGGAAGGGTGGTCAAACGATGAAGGTAGCAATTACAGGAGCAACCGGGTTTGTGGGTAGTCGTCTGGTCGAACGGCTGACGGAGGCAGGTCATAGCGTTTTGGTCTTCACCCGGAATGCCGATCGCGCCAGACGAATCTTTCCCACCTCCGCCTTTCCATCGGTGGAAATTGTCGCCTATACCCCTCTGGAGTCAGGTGCCTGGCAGCAGAAAATGGCTGGGTGTGATGGTGTGGTTAATTTGGCAGGGGCACCGATCGCAGAGAGCCGTTGGACATCAGAACGTAAAAAAGAAATTTTAGATAGCCGCCAGATTGGAACCCGAAAAATTGTGGAGGCGATCGAGCAGGCTGACCCAAAACCTGCGGTACTGGTCAATTCTTCTGCCATTGGCTACTACGGAACCAGCGAAACCCGTACCTTTGATGAAGCGGATCCACCAGGGGATGATTTTCTGGCTCAGGTTTGTCAAGCCTGGGAAGCTGCTGCCGAAAAAGTAAAGGATACGGGAGTACGCCTGGTCATTCTACGAACTGGTATCGTTTTGGGCATGGGTGGAGCACTGGCCAAAATGCTGACCCCCTTCCGTTTGTTTGCAGGGGGCCCCTTGGCAGCGGACAACAATGGTTCTCCTGGATTCATCGAGATGATTTGGTGAACTTGATGATCCAAGCGTTGACTCAACCGGAAATGGAGGGAACGTTTAACGCAACGTCCCCCAATCCAGTGCGGATGTCTGAGTTATGTCATACGCTGGGGCAAGTGATGCATCGTCCATCGTGGCTGCCAGTGCCTGATTTTGCTTTGGAAATGCTGCTGGGTGATGCGGCTCAAGTCGTTCTTCAGGGGCAGCAAGTGTTGCCGAAGCGAACTCAAAGCTCTGGATTTGAGTATCAATACTCAACGGTTAAACAGGCGATCGAAGCGGTACTGAAGGATGCTTAAGGTCATGCAAGGAAGCTCGTTCGGACTCAAACCACCTCTCTAGCGTTGCGCAGGCGAATGAGTTGGCGGCGCATTTGAGGAGAAGCCTGCATCTCGGGAACTTCTGCTGCTTCAACTTGTACATTGACGGGTTCCAGAAACTCGTCCGCACCATAGGAGAAGGCATCAAGCAACATTTCCAGCAGGCGTTCTCGATCGCTAACGAGAACCTGCTTTTCTTCAATTAGTCTGAATTTGAGACGAATTTCACAGTCGTAAACAGCAAACTCGGAATCAATCGGTTGATGCTCTACAGGGGTCAGTTTCATCTGCGGTTACAGCACTTGCCGTGCCAGACTAAAGGGTTAAAAATCGGGTAGGATGCACTACTAGTATCAAGTTACTGTCTGCAATTCCCCTACCTCAAGAGAACTCAGCCAAGCAAGAATCGCATTGGCACTCAAGATCCTGGCTCTGCAAAATTCAGTTTTGGATAGTTGCCAACTTAGCATTCCCAAAAAATGAATCAGATCTGCTAACTCGTTGATTAGAATTAGTGACCATTCAAAATTGCCAATACCCTATAGATAGCATCATTTCCATAACCTTCAAGGGTTGTTTTTATAAATTCTCTGTGAGAAGTTCAGATGTCCTTTACAAGTGCTTTAAACAGGTTTGTTTTGGCTTTTGTACCAGCATCTTGGTCTGATCAATTACCTGTTAAACAGCAAAAAACACGGGAAGTTACTGATGTTTCTGATTGCAGCGATACCTGTATCAAAAACTTAAAAATCTGTACGTAACCGTGACTAAGGATACGGACAAACTTCAGGGTGTCTCAAGACTTCAGCGATCGAAGTTATACTGTCGTCAGGAAAATAAAGCATTTTAGAAGTTGCAGAACGTTGGCAAATGGCAAATAGAAACCATTGTGGGAATTTCTTTTAAGCCAGCCTGAGAAGATAATTCACTGATTAATTAACCAGATACATTGTCTAAAATGGCACAACATTCATTGCAGAACCACTCAGCATCTCATTCTGGTCTTTCATCGTTCGTTGAATTTTAGGATAATTAGATTTACAACAAATTTATATTTCGTAGCGCACTCTTACTGAAAGTACTGATGGTAGTTTCAGTAGGAACCGTTCAGTATGAACAGGAAAGAATTTTCTCCCATGAGAACTCACTGTCTGATCGAATCTTTGTGCCCGAACGAATGAATAAAGTTTAGCCCAGTAGAAAGCGGCTGTATCTGCCCGTTGATATTGGGTTTTGAATCACTGCGAGCCTTGATTGCTTGTAGAGTGGGCAGTTCTATTCAATTATTTATTCCAAATAACTTCTTTTTTGAATATATTTTGCGGTAAGTTCTGCGTTAATTAATGTCGATCGTTTGTATCAGTGGTAATCGCTTTAAACTTCAATCTTCTTTCACTAAATTTTTGTAAAATTCTAAAATATATTTCGATTAATGTCTATTTTTTGTCCAGTGATTGTCTGATTAATGTCCAATTAGTGTCTGATTTTCACAGTCTGACAAACGTAACTTAATTCTTCAAATACCTAAAAGTAAAGCTTTGTCCAATCTTTTTCCAATCTCAGTAGATCGCAAATTCTCTAGGAAAGGGGTAGGGTCAGGCTAAACGCATTAAAACAAAGCCATGACGATCTACCCAAGTTCATTATCGCCTGCTCCAGCTTTGACGGATGAAGCGACGTTGGAGGTAGCCCTCGACTGCCTATTGGAACACTTATCCCTGGACATGCAAGGTGGATACACACTCCAAGATCTGTTTGAGATTTTGCTACGGGCCGCCAGTCGCAGCGATAGCATTGAACACACAACACAACGATTGGAGGGCGTACCCAGTGGCAATGGCATTCGCTATCATCTCGATAAGTTAGACGATATCACAACTCTGGAATCTCAACTCAATGCCGCTCTGCAAAGCCGCATCCCCCCAAAAATTCGTAAGGGCAAGCATCGTATTGCCATTGACCTCCATCTGATTCCCTATTACGGCAGTGTGAACGTCGCCACTGAGCCTTACATCTACCGCTCTCAAGCTAAGGCAGGCACGACTTCGTTCTTTGCCTATGCCACCGTCTATGTGATTTGTCGTAACAAACGGGTTACTTTGGGTATTCATGCCGTGCATCGGCATGAAACATTGGTTGCAACCATCACTTATTTATTAGCCATGCTGACTCCCTTACGAGTCCGCGTCAAACGGCTTTATCTTGACCGTGGGTTCTATAGTGTACCAGTCATTCGTTGGCTCAAAGCTCTCAATATTCCGTTTCTCATGCCTGCGGTAATTCGAGGCAAACGTGGAGGTACTCGCCAGTTGTTGATTGGGCGCAAAAGTTATGCCACCCGTTATACCCTCAACAGCCCTCAATATGGTTCAGTTACCTGTCAGATGCGGGTGATTTGCAGCTATTACAAAGGGTTCAAAGGGAAACATGGTATCCAATACACCCTATACGTGGTGCATCGTGTGAGGGTTGCTTTGGAGCAGATGCATCAGCATTACAAAGACCGTTTCGGTATCGAGACCAGCTACAGGATGAAAAATGGGTGCCGTATCCGCACCACGAGCAAGAATCCAGTCACCCGTTTGCTGTTTGTGGCTCTGGCGTTTATTTTGGTCAATCTCTGGGTGTATTTGCTCTGGTTCTTTGTGAGCCGTACTCAACGAGGAGGACGGGTCGTTTACCGAGAACTCTTTAGTCTCAAGACCATGTTGGAGTTTCTCTCTCAGGCTGTCGAGCGACATTTCCCAGTCATCACAGCCATCTATTTACCCTCTCTAGAATGAATTTGCGATCTACTGAATCTAATCTAATAGAGACTAACAAAAATCGATCGCCCCTTAAGTTCATCAGTTTGATGGCTCAAACCAACGGAATAGGCGATCGACAATCAGCACAAATCTCTCGAAACTTAAGACAATGAAGAAGTTCCGTCAGTGGTGTTTCCCTGGCGGCGCACCATTAAAGGCGGATTAGTGATGAGTCCAACTAAATGCTCACTGGTGAAGCAGAGACTGGACTGCCCATCGTCAATGGGAATTTGAAACAAAAAGTTTTCGGTTTTGCCCTGGGTTCTGGCTAAAAACGCTCCAATTAAACTGCGCAATAATGCCGCGTCGGATTTTAGCGTAAGGCTATACTCATATCCTCCTGCTAGTAAAATCTTAACGGCAACATCTCTGGATTGGACTGTTTGGGCAGTTGAAGCGTCTAGTACATCTAACGTTTGGGGTGTCTCCTGACGGAGAGAGCTATTCATCGTTTTGTGTCCTCTTTTCAGATCTACCTTACGTCGTATCCATCCAAAAACTCGCCAGGGATATTGGAATTCAAACCCGATGACGAGTTCTCAGATAGATTCATGACATGAGATTGAGAAAGGGCAGATACTTCAACAGAGAATCCGTTTAAGCATGATCTGCCCGTTAGTGAGTTATGCTACTAAGCAAACGCAAAGCTACTACTGTCGATCGCGCTAGCTTCTACGCCGAGCAACACCGCTACATCCTGCTCCATTACGCTGATCACAGTGCCTAGTTCGGATTCCGTCAAGGTGAGGTCGTCAAAGCGACTGACTTCAGAAATACCCAGGAATCCAATTACGTCGATTCCTGCTTCAAAGTCTACTACGGTGTTTGCTGCTTCTGGCAAAGAACCGTTTGCCACCCAGAATTGATCGGCTCCTAAACCGCCAACTAGCGTATTGTCACCTGTGCCAACGGAATATAGGACATCATCGCCGTTGCCGCCCAACAAGGTGTCGTTAGACTGAGCAAACAGCGTGTCATTGCCATTGCCACCAAACAGCCGATTGTTGCTGCCCGTACTGACCAGCACATCATCACCGTTAGCCCCAAACCGCATTTCGTTGTTCCCTGCCACCAGTACCTGATCTTCAACGGCCATCAGATCTTCTACATCCATTCCGGTCATGGCGGCTTTCATGGTGTAGAAAACATGCACCAGGTCAATGTGATCAGCAATACCAGGAACATCTGCGCCATAGGCGGTAAAGCCTTGACCAATGAAACCATCTAGAACCTCGGAGCCTGCCCCTTGATAGTAGATGGGAACCGGACGGTTGGAGTGAGTGCCCCACTGATATTTATCGGCGGGGTCAGATCCCCAGAAGTGTCCGGCGGCATCAGGATCAAATTCCAGAGTCAACTCCGCTGCGCCGCTCGCTTGCAGCAAGGCTGGAAAATCATCGTTGAGCGTCAGGTAATGATCATGGTCTGGAACGATGAGCAGCAGGTTTTCTTCCCAGCCGCCATTGGACTCAATCCAGTCCATCACCACCTGCACCGACTCATCGAAGTCCAGCATCCGGCCAATCGTGGTGTCTATGTTGTTGTCATGAAGTACCCAATCCAGGTCGCCCCCTTCAATGTGCAGGAAGAAACCATCGGGATCTTTGCTGAGGAAATCCAGGGCTGCTTGAGTCATTTCAGCCAACGTTGGGTTTTCGTTGATTTCTCTGAGAATGAATTCTTCATCAGTTTCGCCTGGAGCCAGAGGACGCACGTACTCTGGAACAGTGGGGCCATCGAACTGGGAACCACGATGGCCAAAGGTGGTGTAGCCCGTGCTGGAATAGCTGCGATCGGCATTTCGCATGGGTAGGTTACCGTTTTGTCCCCGTGCCCCATACAAACCAAGGAGACGATCGCCTGCTTCGGGATCAAGTTCAGCCACCGTGTCCAGCAGGATCTGTGCAGCATCGGGCCCCCGTTCCAGGAAGGTGTAGCCGTACAGGTTATCCGTGGGGTTATTACTCAGTTCGCTGTAGGTAGACTCGTTAATGAAGGAGAACGAAAGTTGTCCGCCTTCTTCCGTGTGATTGTTCAAATCGAGCGGATGCCCACCACCCAGGATGATATCCACCTGAGCCGTCCGAAGCATTTGTTGCAGAATGCTGTCGGTATCTGGGTAGTCAGAGTCGTACTTATTGCGATGATTGACATGGGCTGCTGGAGCCGCTGGAGTTGCATGGTTAATCGGCACATCCGAAAGTGTTCCTGTGGATTTACCAAGAGCCGCCGCAATCTCCATGATATTTTCAACGGGCTGCTCAAACAGGTCAACGCCTAAACCCGAACCATAGGTTTTGGTGCCTGTAAAAATAGACGTACCGGCAGCAGAGGAGTCCGACCACCCCAGCTTGATGTATTCCGGATCGGTGCCAGGAGTCCAGGGATTGATGCCGCCAAGAACGGGGTCATACCCGACCAAATTACCACCTTCCGGATCTTCTTCAGGGTTGAAGCTGGGATCAAAGACAAAATCAGAGCCAACTGCGACTCGCGCTTCCCCTGTAGGACGCTCCAATGCATTGCCTTCCAGTGCCGATCGCCGGTTATCGCCCAATACCACTGTTGGATAGGTCGTGGCATAGGTAAATCCTGCCAATTCCTGAAAGCTCAACCCGGTTCCTTTGCCTTCAGTATAAAAGTCGGACAGGGTAGTTCCAGTGTTGCCTTCGGACAAGAGCTTGGCGATCGCTCCTGCACGGGCCATTTCCCAACCCATACCGTCGGGAACCATGATGATGACATTCTTAGCCATTTATTCCTCCAAGGTGATAGATGCCTTTGCGTCAACTGCACACAAATTGCTGTACAGCACACGAAAATTAAGGCTTAGAGCCTTACTCAAGGCCAGGCAAACTTGCCGCCTTCACCTTAGAGAGTCCAAGTTAAACTGCAATGATCGGAGGTTTAAGTTCTTTCGCCTCGAAGTTAAGAAAATGTATTGAATTTAACAGTTTTCAGTCCGCAAGCCTTTGTCACTCTGGATTTGCCAACTTAACCTGCACATCACTGAAATCGCCGTTATCACAACCGTTCTTCCCATTGGACTTGAAAAAATATCACAAGCTCTGGGGAGAATGCTGTTTTTTGAGAAACGAAATCAATGTGTGGCAAGATGGCTAGATGCAAGAGTGAGTTGAGCTGCCATGCGATCGATCGACTGGGTAATTGTACTGCTGTATCTGGTATTCACAATGGCGTTGGGGTTGTACTTAACCCGTAAAGCCTCTGGCAGTTTAATTGATTTTTTCGTATCGGGTCGATCGCTCCCCTGGTGGTTGGCGGGCACCAGTATGGCCGCGACTACTTTTCGATCGATACTCCTCTCTATGTGGCCGGTGTCGTCGGTAATCGAGGCATTGCTGGAAACTGGGAATGGTGGAGCTTTGGCATTGCCCATTTAATCATGATTTATGTCTTTGCCCGACTGTGGCGACGATCGGAGATTGTCACGGATGCGGAACTGACGGAGATGCGTTATGGCGGACGCATGGCCGCTATTTTGCGGGGAACAAAGGCTTTCTTGTTTGCAGTGTTGATCAACTGCATCGGCATCGGCTATGCCATGTTAGCCATGATTAAAGTCGTAGATGCGCTGGAACTCTGGCAAAGTTTAGGATTCAATCCTGGTGAAGATTTAAAGCTGTGGAGTGTGGTGGGTATCAGTGTCCTGGTGCTAATCTACGCTGGATTTTCGGGACTGTGGGGGGTCGTCGCAACCGACTTTTTCCAGTTTTTCCTGGCGTTGTTTGGGGCATTCATCGTGGCAGGAGCGGCGATCGGACAGGCCGGCGGCATGGAAAATCTGCTGCAACAGGCTCAACAAGCCACTGACATTGATGTGCTGTCCTTGATTCCCGTGACGATCGGTGGAGAAGGGGGATGGTTCACCTGGAGTGATACGGCGGGAATTACAGCCACTACGTTTGCAGCCTATGCAGCGGTACAGTGGTGGTCGTTTCGACGCAGTGATGGCGGCGGTGAGTTTATTCAGCGACTTGCAGCGGCAAAGGATGAACGGGAAGCCGAACGCTCTGCCTGGTTTTTCAATATCCTGCATTACATCGTCCGCACCTGGCCCTGGGTGGTGGTCGCCCTGGCTGCTTTAGCCCTGTATCCCAACCTGGAAGACCGAGAGCTGGGCTATCCTCGGCTGATGCTGGACTTTTTGCCTCCCGTGGTTCTGGGGCTGGTCGTTGCCTCCCTGCTGGCCGCCTTCATGAGTACGGTGTCTACCCTGATTAACTGGGGAGCCTCTTATCTCACGAATGATCTGTATGGTCGGTTTATTAAGCCGGATGCGACCCAGGCTGAACTTGTCACCGTGGGTCGCCTCTCCTCCGTAGTCGTGACCGCTCTGGGTGCGATCGCGGCTTTCTTTTCCGATGATGTCACAACGGTTTTTCGCCTCGTGATTGCGATCGGCACTGGGCCAGGGCTGGTACTGATCTTGCGCTGGTTCTGGTGGCGGATTAATGCAGCGGCTGAATTGGCTGCGATGCTGACCGGATTTGTGATTGGTCTAATTACCAGTGTTGTACCCATTTTGCGGATTGATGATTTTGGCTGGCGGTTGATTGTCACCTCTGCTATCACCGCTGTGATTTGGCTGATGGTGATGTTCCTGACTCCGCCTGAATCAGATGCTACCCTGGATGCTTTTTACACTAAAATTCGTCCCGGTGGCCCAGGTTGGAGTCGCCAGCAAGCTCGTACAGGATTAGCTCCCGCGCAAGATCTGGGACGGGCGATCATTCAAACGATCGCCGCTGCTCTCCTGCTATTTGGAGCCATGTTTGCGATCGGAGGATTTTTACTCTTCCAGCCAATCTTAGGATGGGTATCGCTGATTTTGGCGGTAGGGGGTTGGGTCTGGTTAAGGCGGTTGGGGCGATCGGATCTGATGCCGGTGTCTAGACCGGGGTTAAGGAGTGAGGAGTGAGGAGGGGTTGAGGGAGGAGTGAGGAGTGAGGAGTGAGGAGGGGTTGAGGGAGGGGTGGGAGCGCGGTAGCTCGCCAACCAGGCTCAGACTACTCGAATCAAGCTTTGATGCACCTGCTCCTGAAGTTGAGAGGTCGATCGCGCGGGTTCCTGGCAACTGAGTCCCTGACATACCAGTCCGATCGTCCCTTCGGGTAAATCCGTCGTCACCTGACAAACAGCGGTCGGGAGATACTGGCGACTGAGTTGGGCACACTGAGCACCATCCGTACGAATCAGCGTCGCATTTTGAAACCAGTCCAGGGCAGCAAATAGACTGGGACAAGCCTGGGGAGCTTGCTGCATTGCCTGACTAAAGGACTGTAAGGTTTGCTCGGCTCGATCGAGGTATGTAGAATCCTCTGTCAGCAAAAACAGCCGCACCAGATTACTGACGGCAATCCCATTAGCTGAAGGTGTGGCATTATCCTCAAAGCTCCGTTCCCGCAACACCAGATCCGATCGCGCATCTGTGTTGTAGTAGCCGCCTAACTCCACACTCCACAAAAACTCATCAAACTCCTCCTGCACCTGCACTGCTGCCTGGAGCCACTCCCCACTCCCCGTCTGCTCCAAATCCAACAACGCTTTAATAAACAGCGCGTAATCCTCCGACTGAGCCAATACATCAGGCTTGCCGTCATAGTTCAACCGATGGAAACGTCCTTCGATCCACTGGTGATCCAGAATAAATTGCACCGCAGTGGCCGCAATCTCGGCATACTCCGCCTTTTGCATGACTATTGCCGCCCGGGCCAGTCCAGAAATCATCAAACTATTCCAGGCCACAATCATTTTGGTATCCGTCACCGGCGGAATCCGTCCCGCCAATTCGTTTCCTTCGCTTCCTGACTGTTGCGAGCGGGGGGAAACGTTGCGATCGCCCCCTCGCCGTAGCGAACCGTAAAGAGTTTAGCCAGAATTTGTTCGATCGCCTCTCCGTCCATCTCCTCTGCGGTGCGGCGCTGGAGGACATTTTTACCCTCAAAATTGCCGGTTTCCGTCACCGTAAAGTACTCGGACAGGATGTTCAGTTCATCCGTCGTTAACAGCGATTTCAGCTCTCGATAGCTCCAGACATAAAACGCCCCTTCCTCCGGCTCCACATCGTTCGGTGTCGTAAAACTATCCGCATCCTGGGCAGCGTAGAAGTACCCTTCCGGAGCCGTCATTTCCCGTTTTAGCCAGCTTACCGTCAGGTCGATCGCCCGCTCAAAGGCAGGTTCAGACTCACCCGCGGCCATCAAATCCGCCAGGTATTCCACAATTTGCCCATTGTCATAGAGCATCTTCTCAAAGTGGGGAACTGTCCAGGTATGATCCACGGTATAGCGATGGAAGCCGCCCCCTACATGGTCGTAAATCCCACCCAACGCCAGAGCCAGCCCGCGCTGTTGGCAGGTGGCAGCCGCATCGTATTTGGCATCCGGGTAAGCAAACCGTTTTGCGCGCAGGGCCGTCCCTGTGTAGGGGATCATCGGAAAACTTGGCCCCATGCCTCTGGTGGCTAAAATTCCCGTGCTGTATTCCAGTCCCACTCGTAGCAACTCTGGAGTCAGATCACCCTGCATGGAGGTCATAGCACCTTGCTGCAGCCGTCCCAGAATCTCCCCCTTGATATTGGACATCTTTTCCCCTTCAGTGTCATAAAAGCGACGAATCGCCTGTAAAACCTGAAGGAATCCCGGCCGCCCATACTTTGGCTCCAGGGGAAAATAGGTGCCTCCGTAGAAGGGAACCCGATCGTCGGGCGACAGAAACACATTCAGCGGCCATCCCCCCTGCCCGGTCATCAGTTGGAGAGCCTGCATATAAATGCTGTCGAGGTCTGGGCGTTCCTCCCGATCGACCTTGATCGGCACAAAGTTGGCATTCATGTACTCAGCAATGGCCGGATCCGAGAAGGCTTCTCCCTCCATCACCGTACACCAGTGGCAGCTAGAGTATCCGATCGACAAAAAAATCGGCTTATTTTCCTGTTTGGCTGTTTCCAGGGCTTCATCACACCACGACCACCAGTCGATCGGATTGTCGGCGTGCTTCCGCAGGTACAGGCTTTGGGCTTGGGCGAGGCGGTTGGTCATAGCGTAACCAGCTAAAACGACACGGCATCTTTCGATCGTAGTGGTTAATTTCAGATCAGCTCTCTTGCCTCAGATTTAGTAAAGATTTGGAGCCTGGGGAGCAGCACCCAAAACCTCAAATTTTTTCACTACAAAACCTGTACGGTTTTCAGCTCAGGACTTGCAGGCAAGCCGTTCTCCGCGACCCAGCAAAATCGTCATTTTTCGTTAGCTTTTGTCATCTTTATTTGTTATCTTTAAAATCCATGCCAGCGGTGTGGGCGGAAAGCCGATCGCCTAACCCTCGCCGAGGGAGTCCCATTTACATTAAGATATTTTACAGTCAGTGGTATCGCCATGCACCATATCGCCATGAGCAGATCGGGAACTTCAAGATTTCGAGTGATTGGGATCAGCCCGCGCTGACGACAAAAGCAGTATCAACCTTATCTCCTCTAGGAAAAACCTGGAGGTAGCCACTGGCGTTTGTAGCACTTAACCTTCGAGAGCAAACATGAAGAAAGACCTCACTCGTTATCGGAATATTGGTATCTTTGCCCACGTGGATGCGGGTAAGACCACCACTACTGAAAGAATCCTGAAGCTGACTGGCAAAATCCACAAAATCGGTGAGGTTCATGACGGGGCGGCAACCACCGACTTCATGGAGCAGGAGCAGGAGCGGGGGATTACGATCCAATCGGCTGCCACGAGCTGCTTCTGGAAAGATCACCAGTTCAACATTATTGACACCCCTGGACACGTAGACTTCACCATTGAAGTGTACCGCTCTCTTAAGGTACTGGATGGTGGTATCGGCGTATTCTGCGGCTCTGGCGGTGTGGAACCCCAGTCGGAAACCAACTGGCGGTACGCTAACGATTCTAAGGTTGCCCGGATTATTTACGTCAACAAGCTCGATCGTACGGGAGCTGACTTCTATCGGGTGGTGAAGCAGGTTGAGGACATTCTGGCTGCCAAACCCCTCGTGATGGTGCTGCCCATCGGTACGGAAGATCAGTTCACGGGTGTCGTGGATCTCCTCACTCGCGAAGCCTGGATCTGGGATGAATCCGGCGATCCAATGAACTACAAGATCAAAGAAGTGCCCAACGATATGGCGGACAAGGTGGAAGCCTACCGCGAGGCATTGATTGAAACGGCAGTGGAACAGGATGATGCTCTCCTGGAGAAATATCTGGAAGGGGAAGAGTTAACCATCGAAGAAATCAAGTCCTGTATCCGTAAGGGCACGATCAACCTGTCCTTCTTCCCCACCTACTGCGGCTCCTCCTTTAAGAACAAAGGGGTGCAGTTGGTGCTGGATGCGGTCGTGGATTACCTGCCGAACCCGACGGAAGTGCCTCCCCAGCCTGAGATGGATCTGGAAGGCAATGAAACGGGCGGATTTGCCATCGTGGATGCAGAAAAGCCGTTGCGGGCCCTGGCGTTCAAGATCATGGACGATCGCTTTGGGGCGTTGACCTTTACTCGGTTGTACTCCGGTACTCTGAGCAAGGGAGATACGGTATTAAATACCGCCACGGGTAAAACTGAGCGGGTGAGCCGTCTGGTGGAAATGCACGCCAACTCGCGGGAAGAGATCGAATCGGCTCAGGCGGGTGACATTGTGGCGATCGTGGGGATGAAGAATGTCCAAACCGGACACACCCTCTGTGATCCCAAAAATGCAGCGACCCTGGAACCGATGGTCTTCCCAGAACCTGTGATTTCGATCGCAGTGAAGCCGAAGAAGAAGGGTGGCGATGAAAAGATGGCCATGGCCCTCAGCAAGATGGTGCAGGAAGACCCCTCCTTCCACATGGAAACGGACGAAGAGAGCGGCGAAACCATCATTAAGGGAATGGGCGAACTGCACCTCGACATCAAGGTGGACATCCTGAAGCGTACCCACGGCATTGAGGTGGAAGTGGGCAAACCTCAGGTGGCTTACCGCGAGTCTGTCACCAAGCGATTGGAAGACAGCTACACCCACAAGAAGCAGTCGGGGGGTTCGGGTCAGTACGGTAAGATCGACTACGTGATTGAGCCTGGTGAACCCGGTAGCGGCTTCCAGTTTGAGTCGAAGGTGACAGGCGGAAACGTTCCCAGAGAATACTGGCCGGCTGTGCAGAAAGGGTTTGAATCCAGCATTGTTAAGGGGGTTCTCGCCGGATATCCCTGTGTGGATTTGAAGGTGACGTTGACCGATGGTGGATATCACCCGGTTGACTCCTCAGCGATCGCCTTTGAAATTGCTGCCAGAGCTGCCTATCGCCAAACCTTACCTAAAGCGGGTCCTCAATTACTGGAACCGATCATGAAGGTAGATGTCTTCACCCCAGATGATTACATGGGGGATGTCATTGGTGACTTGAACCGTCGTCGCGGCATGATCAAGTCCCAGGAAACGGGCGCAATGGGGGCGCGGATTAAGGCAGATGTGCCTCTGAGCGAAATGTTTGGCTACATTGGTGATCTGCGAACCATGACCTCTGGACGGGGACAGTTCTCAATGGAATTCTCCCACTATTCTCCTTGCCCAGCCAACGTGGCGGAAGAAGTGATCAAGGAAGCCAAAGAGCGGGCTGCGGCACTTGCATAGTTGCTGGTTCGCTAACTATCACTAATTTAGAAGGGGCGATCGAGCGATCGTCCCTTTTTTGATTGGGATGACGGGTTTGCTGGGGTGACGGGTAGTTCGATCGCAATAAGCGGCGTTACAGCCATATCTATGACCATATCAAGCCCATATCACCTGTTATGAACTGATTGAGTTGCCCGCAGTGAATTGATCTAGGATCAAAGTGAGGGAACGCTTCACCTCTCAAGCCATACTTCCAATGAAAGGAGGTATCAAGATGGCAAACTTACAACCCTTCTTCATATTGCTCGGCATCATTCTTCTGTTCCCACTCCTGTTTGGTATTGCTTACCTACTGTGGAACATGAACCACGCTGTTGCTTTGACAGTTTTGTTTGTTGGGTTATCTGCGGATGTTTTGGGTGGTTTCAAGCTTCTCGATCGGGCGCTGAGTCGTAGCTGAATATCCTTGTCGAGAACGTGGAACAATATGCTCCACCTCAATTGTCAACCCTGTCGATTAGAAAGTTGCCGGAACACTACTTAACCCCGTCCGGCTCAGAGGCTATGTTAGCCCCCATTTGCGCTTGTAACTATTGCTCAATAATACTTACAGAAACATTAACTGATCTAAAAGTAGTTGATTTTTTATCCCTGCAAAGATCAGTACTCAAATTACTGCCAGTAGCATTTTCAAATTCCTCGTTAATTAGTGAGTAAAGTCTCTGTGGATTTACAGCATCTAAAGAGGTAGAGCTAAGCAGCGCACGATGGTTGAGAGTACAGGTATAAGTTAAATAGATCTCATTAACTTGAAAAGCTTGGCGAAATCTTTCCCTGTTAGCTGCTTCTATTTCTTCTCTTGGCTTAGATCTCGAGTGAGAAATTGCGGCACTGTAAGGAACCAGCCTTACAACTCTTTGTCCTGGTCTTCTTGGTATATTATCTGATGGCTGCGGTTGACTATACGGAAGATTAGCTTGTGGCGTTTCAATAGTCAGACCGCTATTATTTTGAGCATACTCCAGATTTCTTTGGTATTCACTTACTTTGCTCTGTGCAGTCTCGTAACTAGGACTGTTTTGTGGAACAGATTTCATGAGAGTTATCGCCTGCTCCCATAAATTTGCTACTTCGCGCCATTCTTCTGGGGTCTTAGCTCTCTGGGTCAGTTCAGCAACTTCCATAGCTTTATTGACAGCATTTCTAAACGGTTCGGTACTTGAACTTTGATCTTCACTTACTGCTGGAGCGGACTGGGAAACAGTTGCTTGATTGAGTGCTGTAATACTTTCGCATCCAGATATTGAGACTAGAAAACTAGAGGCTACAATCAAACCGAAACGCCTTGATAAAATCATGAGTTTCAATTATTCCTCAGGCATTACTACGAGCCAACGTCAAAACATCAATATCAATTAGTTTTCCCTCCTTATCAGGAAAAGATTCAAAAATGTTGGATGAAAGAATTCGTCTTTGTGTTGAAGGAGTACTTGGAGGAAGTGTCTCAACAGAGAACGAAAGGAGGCTAACGTCTCAGTTTACCCGCCGCAAGTAGCCTCCTGTATTCACCAACCAACTTGATACGGTCAGTGTGCAACGGGGCTGTTATGCAGCGACCTCAACATAGGCTGACGAAGTTGTGGGCTGTGGAATCTCTAACCCCTCCAACTTCAACCCATCCAAATGGAACTCCACTGCCTCGCGCATATTCTGTTCCACTGCTTCGCGGGTTGCTCCAGTCGAGACACAGCCTGGTAGGTCAGGAGAATAGGCAGAATATCCGGTTTCTGTCTTCTCAATCACGATAAGATACTGCATCATTTCAAACCCGCTTGTTTCAAGATACTACCCAACGTTCCCGGAGCCAGATCATCACCCGGTTTTCCTGGTACAGTGACTAAACCCAGTTTGTTGGGGTGTTTATATTGACGATGGCTGCCTCGTGTCCGAGCCAAATACCACCCATCTTGCTCGATTAGTTTGATTATATCCCTGACCTTCATGCCCTAAGCTGATGGAGGCGGTAGGGGATTGTCAATGGAATTAGGCGTAGCTCAGGCTTCTAGCAATCAAAACGCAGGGTTATGGAACGATCGCAATATCGAGATCGGCATTATCCAACATAGTTCTGCAAATGTTTAACAGCTCTTCCATAACAACCCCAGATGGTTGGTGACTACTATCATTTCTAATTGTCCACAAGTAGCTCCAAAGTGTTGCCTTTTAGCAATCTTGAACATCGACAGACAAGCTCTCAACTATGCCCACAGCAGTAACTGGAGCCGCATAACGGTTCGCTTGAGCGGCTGAAAATAACCTTGAATACAAAATTAGGATCTATCGCTAGTCCGCTCCAAGCGAATTGTTAGACCGCGCAATCCCTAACAACAAAGCTCTACTGTCCACGCCCTGGCTTGCAATCTGCAAAACCCAACGCCTCTGAGTCAAGGAAACTTGCGATCGCCATCTCAATCACTGCTTCAATTGGATACTCAATCTCAGTAGCACGATCAATCAGAGCCATCCGAATTCGCTCAGGCAACCGCCCTAAGATGACTTCAGCGTCAGCCGGAGACAGTTGCTCTTGAAGTTTGGCTTGCATAGCATCACCTTTCAGTGGGAATCTGGGCGTTGTAAGGGGGTTCAGTGGCTCTTAGAATAATGGCTTCTAGCTCCAATAATAGCGCGGGGTTTCCCCAATGCGAAATGACCTGCACTGCGATCCGCACATCTTCATCGTTGTACTTATCAAGCCATGCCCATAAAAAAGCTTTATGCCCACCAGTAAAGCGACCGCGTAAACTCTTGGTTTTTCCGATATAGAGCAGCCCATCAGTCTTGTGCCGAATTGCATAAATACCAGGACGCGCAGGAATACTACTAAACTCACGGCTTAATGGTTGGCACTGCTCAAAGGGGATAAAGGCGATCGCATCTAGAATATTTCGGGCTTGAGCTTGCAACTCAGAATCACTTGTTGGCATGAGAATCAAAACTCTGACCGCACAAAATTATATTCCCAATCTGGACTCAGCGTAAGCATTTGTAGAGTTTCTAGCCATTGAATTTAGGTCGTTGATTGTAGCCGATGTTAGGATCGTTCGCTCTAAACAGCAGAATATATTCTACTTCCTTCGCATTAACCTCTTGATTGGAAGCTGTTTCTGACTCCCAAAGTATTTCTTTTCTAATCACAAAGTCTCTTCTTTGTTCCCTTGTAAAATCTTTTTCAATCAATTTACTATTAGCACTTCCAAAATAGTTAATACTATCTGTCAAATCTTGCCCAATATAAATTTTCCCATTTGGATAAGTTATTTTATAAATTGCTTTCATGCTTCGAGTTGAAACTACAAGAGTAGCTAGTAAATAGCTGATTCACACACAGACAAGCCTCAAGCTGCGTCCCAACCGAAATTCAGCGGTCTAACGATCCCAATCACCCGCCGCAGACAGCTTTAGGATCCCACCGATAACTTCTCGACGGTCGGGTGCATTGGGGTTGTTATGCTGTATTGCTATATCTGCCCTAGCAATCGCTCATACTCTGTATGTGAACCGATCCAAAACCAAATCACTGTATCTCCCTCTACTTGACCAATTGCTCGGTAGTTCTTGTTGATGCGGGCAGAGAAAATTGGAAGTTCTGGATGCACTTTCTTGAAACGCAGGCTTGGATAGCTTGGATCTTGTTGAAACTGACGATAAGCTGTACGGGCTTGTTGTTGAACCTGCTGAGGCAAATCAGCAAACATTTTACGGAATTGAGCGGTAGTACGTGACTTCACAGCTTCTCTGGATCAAGTTCCTGGGTTTCACCATCGTGGTACTCAGCCATTGCTGAAGCAGCAAGCCTGGCGAGAACGTCCTGAGAACGCGAGAATAACTCGTCCCATCGCCTTTCATCCTCAATTTCCTCTAAGATAATTGAGGCAATTGCGTTCTGTTCACTTTCAGTCAAGGTTTGCAATCTAGCAATCGCACGCTCAAGTAACTCAGTCATTGCTATTTTACCCAGAGCACAACTATACCCTCTCTATTATCTCTGTTTTTAGGTAGATTGAGTAACGTCTGAGGATAGGTTGATATAATCACACAATGCAAGGGTAGCATTAGCCCTCTTTTGGGCAAAACACCTCTGTTAGTTCATTGTCTATTACAGTCAGGTGTTAGACTGCTTTGACTGTCTCAAAGAGCTGATATATATAAATATCCGTTCTGATAACTCTTTTTTTTGCTTCTTGTATACTTGGCTAAATAATTGCGTATTTCAAGAACTTCTCTGATGCCTGAAATATATGAGTTATTGTCGTCAGACAGAAAGTTTTCTGTGGAAATTTTAGAATAGCATTCCTGAAAATAGCTTGTGAGATCAGAACAAATTCGAGCAAGAGCTTCTTCATTCAATTCTTTCGACTGACAGATGTATGCTTTGCCAGATATGCCTTTCAAAACAGTAGACTTAGCGGTTTGCATTGAATCAACTGATTCCTTTTGACCGATGTCACCTTCGTTAGCTTTCTTTTTAGTATGGGCAGAATCATTTTTACTTGAAGGCTCCTCAACCACGCCCACTTCCTCAAAGACCGTAATGAAATGCTCAAGAGCTTTGACAATTTCAGGTATAGATATTGCAATAGGATTCTCAGTAAATCCTCCCTTATCATAGACAATGCAGTGATGATCGTCACGGTCTAGCTTTAATGAGAAGTTGAGAGTATATTTCATGATTCTTAAGAAGTTTGTTCTCTAGCTACAATTGTGATTCTGACACTATATGAATTAACTTCCTCATATACCGTTTTTGCGGCAGACCTACATCGAATAATAATCTCAGTCGCATCTGGGACTGCGCGAAGTTGGGCACCCACAATTTGATCTAACATCGGACGAGTTAGATGGCGATCCTTAAATTCCAAAGCGATTTTCTGCTGAGCCATTAATAGTCACCCTTAACAAGGATATTTCTAATTCGGGTTGCTACATTTTTAGCTCCCCTTTCAGTTGGAGCAACAATGTGAATTACACAATCAATTCCGCCGTCTTTACCAAAACGCTTGTCAATACTCTCGGCTGTGAGTGTTGTGCCGTACACATCGGTAAAGTCAACAGTCTCAAAACGCTTGAGCCTAGTCATAAGGCGTTTTAGCTCATCATGTTCAAAATAATAACCCATTCGACTGGGCGTAACTGTCTCGACCGGTTTGAACTCCTCTACCTTAGAGAAATCAAAGAAATCTCTAACCCAGCCGACTACAAGTTGAATCATATTAGTTAGCTCCAGAAGTGCTATGGCTATAACTTATTGTTCCCAACTTTGTAGTTGAGTTAGTTATACACAAGCTCTTTGGAGTAAAGATATGTGAAAAGCATTTGCCACGAGTATGTAAGTTCCGAGGACTGTCCAATCGAATGTTCAAGCAGCATAACGTTCCCAACCAGCGGCGGTAAATAATCCTTGACCCATCACCAGTCGCTTTCGCCCGTCCGCTGCGTTGGGGTTGTTATGCTGCATCGTTACCTATTAGCACTCAAAACTTTCTCAGCCGTTAGTTTTAACTCTGGGAAAGTTCGAGAAACGATAGTCTGACTCTCTCGGAGCTGCTGAATTTCATACTCTCCATCCACTAGTGTACAGATGGAAAGGGTCGGCTGTTTGGGTTTTCCAATGTGTCGAGTACCCCCCAATCCTGCGTAGTCAGCAATCCAATATTCTGGGATACCTAAAGCTGCGTAGTCTTCGACCTTACGAGCATAATCATTCTGCCAGTTGCTACTCACAACTTCCGCCACAAATTTAATTGAGCTGCCTAGAGTTAGAATTGACTGGTCAGACCAAAACGGTTCTTTAATCAATTCATCTCGATCGACAACTGCAACATCAGGTCGAAACGCTGTCATACCAGTATTAGAAGGGCGCAATAGTCCTCGCTGAAGTACAAACCAAGGTAAGCCTGCTCCCTCGATCTGGACACAGATTTTTGCGGTGATGAAGGCAGCAACTTCTTCATGCTGACCTGTTGGTTCCAAATAGAACACCTCTCCATCAATCAGTTCGTAGCGGTTATCACCGCCATACTGGGCAAGGAACTCGTCAAAGCTGAGTAGCTTTTGTTGTATTAGCTGGTTGATCGCAAGAGCCATAGGTCAGCTTAGCCTAATCAATACCTTCAGTCTACCAGATTGGATTTTTGCTAGATGCACAGCGAATTAAGCCTTCCTTTGCCTTGCCTCACGATATTGACAGATCATCAGCTTTCGGCTGAACCTTCACTAAGGCTCTGCGTCATAACTACTGTTTATGCTGACTCCCCTGCCTAAATTCCGTCTAACACCCCGTAGCAAGGTAGTTAGCCAGAATCAAAGTTGCATATCACCTCCTCTGAAGGTAGTTATACCGAATATTGTCCGCATAACTGCCCAAATCGGAATGTTATACAGAACTCTATCGGGCTATCTACCCAAATTCAGGTGTTATACCGAATCAAGTCGTGATAATTACCCTTATAGAGGTATTTATCTAGATCTTGCTCTGCATAATACGCCGACTAAGGGGTGTTATGCCGATCGCTTCAGCAAATCTTCATGGTCAGTACGCAGGCTAAGGATGTAGTATTTAGTACATTAATACTACTGCTCTACCTTCTCGTTATGGAATCCCGACCCAGAAAACTGCTTGACCAAGTCCGCGACGCGATTCGTCTAAAGCATTATTCCTATCGAACCGAGCAAAGCTATGTCGGCTGGATTCGCAGGTACATCTTATTTCACAACAAGCAGCATCCAAAAGATATGGGCAGGGCAGAGGTCGAAGCATTTTTGACCCATCTGGCTGTAGAAGGGCAAGTATCAGCCTCAACTCAAAATCAGGCACTTAGTGCCTTGTTGTTTCTGTATCGCCATGTGCTTAACCAAGATCTGGGGGCATTAGATGCAATTCGGGCAAAACGCTCGAATTATCTGCCTACAGTGCTGACTAAAGGTGAAGTTCGCTCTGTTCTAGACAACATTTCAGGGGTTCATGGGCTGGTGATCAGGGTTTTATATGGCAGCGGTTTGCGGCTCAGTGAAGGGCTAGGTTTGCGAATTAAGGATATTGATTTCGCCCAGCGCCAAATTGTGGTTCGTGACACCAAGGGGAACGAAAGTCGGGTGACCATGCTACCCAATAGTTTAATTGAGCCACTGCAAGAGCACCTTCGCAAAGTCAAGCGTCTACATGAGTTGGACTTAGAGCAGGGCTATGGCTCGGTCTATCTGCCCTTTGCCCTAAAGCGTAAATATCCCCATGCCGATCGCGCCTGGATATGGCAGTTTGTATTCCCTTCGTCGGGGCGATCGCGTGACCCGCGCAGTGGAATCATTCGCCGTCACCATCTGCATGAGAGTGGATTGCAGAAAACGTTAAAGCAAGCTGTTCGTGCAGTTGGCATTGCGAAGCGGGTTGGGTGCCATACATTTCGCCATAGTTTTGCCACCCACTTACTGGAAGATGGCTACGACATCCGCACGGTGCAAGAGTTGCTGGGCCACAAGGATGTGAAAACCACGATGATTTATACCCACGTGTTGAATCGAGGTGGCAAGGGTGTTCGCAGTCCCCTGGATGTCTAAACCCGATCGCCTGCCATTAATTTTCCATTACCTATCTTTGTCTCGTCTCGATCGCGGCACAAATTCTTTCTTATCGATCGCCGCTCTCAACCCAGACTCAAACGGCTAATCCCCTTTTGACTTAGAGGGTTTATACTCTCCGCTTTGTTTCCCCTGCCTTAATCCCAGTTCAATCAGGAACGTTGCAAGGTTAGCAACAGGTCTGCCCTGCTGCTCTGCCCAATCTTCTAATTCTGCATAAGCTGCATCTGGCAGCGTTACCGTGATGCGCTTCATATTCACACTATTCATTTTCACCTTACCTATCCTAAGGGCTTGATCCTGAAGCCTGAAAAAAACATTCTAAAAACATCTTGTAAGATGCTTATAGTATGCAATATGCTAAACCATATCCTCAAAAAATATTTGGAGAAGCCCAATGGCTCCGATATACCTGCGTGTGTTAATTCCCTGTTGGATCCTCGAACAAGCCGAACTGGGTTCGATCGAATATCAGCAAGACCTATGTGCCTACTGCGGATTAGACGAATCCATCCTGACCCTGCCCAACCTGCCACCGATCGGCACCAGCATCACTGTCAAAACCGCCACAGGTGACATTCCCCTCAAAGTGGTTCACCTCAA
Organism: Egbenema bharatensis FJBBOT/2019; assembly: GCF_048077055.1. Lineage (NCBI taxonomy): Bacteria > Bacillati > Cyanobacteriota > Cyanophyceae > Oculatellales > Oculatellaceae > Egbenema > Egbenema bharatensis. The sequence continues at coordinate 4,703,592 of NZ_CP182236.1, forward strand.
ACTAGAAACCCAGACCAACCTGATTGGAGCTGACCTGGGTGTCGTATTCGCCGTGCCCGAAGACTGTTTCTGAAGCCATTTCCAAAGATGAGTCCGTAGTCCCTGGCTGTTTTGTCGCACTCACCTCGGCCATTCCCCCATTCCCCAGCGATCCCCAGTCTGGTAGACTTTTAGACTAAAAGCTCACTTAAAACGCACAGCAGTTGGGAGGCTAAAATCCGGTGGAAGCAACACTTGGTCTAGAAATCATCGAAGTGGTGGAACAGGCAGCGATCGCCTCGGCTCGCCTGATGGGGAAGGGAGACAAAAATGAAGCGGATCACGTTGCCGTAGAAGCAATGCGGGAGCGGATGAACAAGATCCACATGCGCGGCAAGATCGTGATTGGTGAAGGGGAACGGGATGATGCCCCCATGCTTTACATCGGTGAAGAGGTTGGAATTTGCACTCGTGAAGATGCAGCAAATTATTGCAACCCAGATGAATTGTTGGAAATCGACATTGCCGTTGACCCCTGCGAAGGTACGAACCTTTGCGCCTACGGTCAGCCCGGATCAATGGCCGTACTGGCCATTTCCGAGAAAGGGGGACTCTTTGCCGCGCCAGACTTTTACATGAACAAACTGGCCGCTCCTCCCTCCGCCAAGGGTAAGGTCGATATCCGCAAATCTCCCACGGAAAACCTGAAGATCCTCTCCGAATGTTTGGATCGGGCGATCGATGAATTGGTCGTCGTGGTGATGAAGCGCGATCGGCACAATGAATTGATTAAAGAAATCCGGGAAGCGGGGGCAAGAGTTCGGTTAATTTCCGATGGAGACGTTTCAGCCGCCATTTCCTGCGGTTTCTCCGGAACCAACACCCATGCCCTGATGGGAATCGGAGCCGCTCCGGAAGGAGTGATTTCGGCAGCCGCCATGCGTTGTTTAGGGGGACACTTCCAGGGGCAGTTGGTCTATGATCCGGCGATCGTGAAGACAGGATTAATCGGGGAAAGCAAAGAAGCCAACGTTGAACGCTTGCAGTCAATGGGCATCACCGATCCCGATAAAGTCTATGAATCTGAAGAACTGGCTTCCGGCAGCACCGTTCTGTTTGCCGCCTGCGGTATTACTCCGGGAACCCTAATGGAAGGCGTTCGGTTCTTCCACGGTGGAGCCAGAACCCAAAGTCTGGTCATTTCCAGCCAGTCCAAAACCGCCCGATTCGTAGACACGATCCACATGTTTGAAAAGCCGAAATACATCCAACTGTAATTTGGTTGTAGTAATCCGCTGTAGGGTGGGCACTGCCCACCTTCTCGTGGAGGAATGACGCATCATGCCACCAGGGGGCGCACAGCTGTGCGCCCTTACAGGAGAGCCCCTGGAACCGTTTTGCATTTTCTAAAATCTATCTTTTGGGCTTCAGCCCCCTGAGATTGTCCTAACTTTTCCATCCGTTGCCAGCTTTCATCAACCGCCGATCGGTTTTCCACTGGTCAACTAACCGGGCCAACACCTCCGAAAATGAAGGAGAGAGACACATTGATGGATCGATCGCCCCCAACTTGATCCGCCGCTGCATGGCTAGAGCAATCAGATTGATCCATTCCGGGGCATTCGCTCCCATACCCTGCGCTCCCAAAATCTCCCCATCTGAGCGAACAACCACCTGGCAAAAGCCGATCGCATCCGGCTGAAGATGGGCCATCAACAACGGTTGATAGGACTGCCGCAGTACTCTCACATCACGAGTAAACCGTCGCGCCTGGTGCTCCGTCAGCCCAACTTGTACCAGGGGCGGATCCGTAGGGATCATCCAGGGAATCGCGCGATAGTGAACCGACTTCTTGGGGAAAAACAGGGCATTATGCAACGCCACCTCCGCTTCATGGTGGGCAAAATTCGCCAGCACATATCCCCCTAAGCCTTCTCCACAGGCATACACCCGTGGTTGAGTCGTTTGTAGCTGCGTGTTCACTGCAATGCCCTTCCGGTGATGTTGAACGCCGATCGCCCCCAGGTTCAGAGCTGCCAAATTTGGATAGCGATCGGTGGCCAGGAGTAAGGCATCCGCTGTCAGACGGTGGGTTCCTAAATGCAGTTCAAGGGCGTTCGAGCCTGAGGTCGTCACCTGAGTCATGGTGGTTTCAGTCAGAATATCGATTCCTGCTGCTTCCAGCACTGCTTGCAGGAGGAACGCTCCCTCTCGATCGACCGCTGCGACAATTTGACGATGTGGAGTCACCCACGTAACCTGGGTTCCCAAGTAGTTGAGCTGTTGCGCCAGAACCAAGCCTCTGGGATCTGACCCCACAATGACCAGGCGATCGGGTAAGGTTGACCAGGGATTCTGCCAGAGGGAATCGATCGTACGATAATCCACCGCTTCAATGCCCGCGATCGCTGGAGCCGTCGGAATTGACCCCATTGCCAGCAGGTACGCCTTCGATCGCAAAATCCGCTCATTCACCACTAGGGCAAAATCCTGAGGCGATCGGGTGGTTCGTCGCTGCCGTTCAAACAATCCCTCCCCCACCACCACATCTACCCCTGCTGCTGCCAGTTGAGCATGGGAAGGAAAGACATCTTCATTATTGAATAATTCAGTCGTTCGTTTCTGACTGGTTTGAAGCCACGCCCGCCATTGTTGCGTACCATTCTGCCCTGGCTCTGCTCCAACTGAACCCGCTGATAGAGCCGTCCTCATCTGCCCTCCCACCTGACACCACAGATCGACGAACGAAGATTGGCTCCCTTCCGGTTCCACCAGAGCCACCCGCGACTTTAAGCGACCCGCCTTTGCCGCTACCGATCGCGCGACTAAGCTACCGCCAATGATTACCAGATCGTAGTCGAAGGACATGGGGAGTGGGGAATGGGGAGTGGGGAGTGGGGAGTGAGGAGGGGGAGTCGGAGCGAAGCCTGAACTCTTGTGGGGTAGGCAGCGTTTCGACTGAGCTTTCGACGGCTCGAGTGAGCGTTCGACTGAGCTCACGCCGAAGTCCTCGCCGAACTCCTGAGCTCACGCCGAAGTCCTCGCCGAACTCCTGAGCTCAAGCCGAAGGGCTCAAGCCGAAGTCTTGCCCGCCCAATCATACCCTGTTCCCCAGCCCATTCACTCAACTCTCAATACATCTGCTAATCCCGCCAACAATCTCTGATTCTCTGCCTCAGTTCGTACGGCTACCCGAAAGAACCGATCGCCTAGTTCTGGAAAACTGAGACAGTTGCGAATCAAAATCTGGTGCTGGCGGAGGAGCTGTTCTTGCAGGGGAACCACTGGATGGTCAGACTGGACTAACAGAAAATTGGCGGTGCTCGGTAGCGGATGTAATCCGGGCAAGGCTGCCAATCCCTGTTCAAGCTGCGATCGAGCGGTGTCCAGCCATTCCCAGGTTTGCTGTTGAAAGGCATGATCCTGGAGTACTGCCATTGCTGCTGCTGCCGCCAACACATTCACTGACCACGGATCGCGCCACTGCTGCCACCGTTTCAGCCGATCGGGATGGGCAATGGCGTAGCCCAGCCGTAACCCTGGCAAACTGTAGAATTTGGTCAGCGATCGCAGAATCACCAGATTGGGATAATCCTGAATCACCTGATCCAGGCTGGATTGGCGATCGGGTGGCAAAAAGTCCATAAATGCCTCATCCACCACCACCAGAGAGAATTGCTCCAGCAGGGGCAGAATGGCTTCCTGGGTAAACAGTTGCCCGGTGGGATTATGAGGGTTGTTCAGCAAAAATCCAGCATCATGAAAGGCAGGCAAGGGTGAGGAGTGAGAGGTGGAAAGAAGATCGTGAGTTTGCAAGTCTGAGTTTTGAATCAGCGAAACCAAATCAGAATTAAAAACTGATGCATGAAAACGTTCTTCACACCCCTGATCCCTGACCGCTAAACCGTCCCGTTCAAGGCTCAATGGACAACGGACGATCGCCGCACCAAAGGATTGCAACGCCCGGAAGTAATCCCCAAATCCAGGAGTCAGCAGGTACGTGGTCGATCGCTCTGCCAATTCCCGCCCTGCCCAGGTGAGCAACTCCGCCGACCCATTCCCTGGCAAAATCCAATCCGCACTCACAGGATGCAGATCGCTCAAGGTCTGACGGAGATCCCAATAGTCTGGATCGGGATAGTGGGGCAAGGCAGGGAAATGGGACTGAATTGCCTCGATGGCTGAGGCCGGTGGCCCCAGGGGATTAATACTGGCTGAAAAGTCGAGAATCGCACGGGGAGAACAGCCTGCTAGCGATGCTGCCCAGGACAGATTCCCTCCATGCGACACATTACGAGCCAATTCTTGCACCGATACGACCTATTACTTAGGTGCCACCATTTCCTTAAACAGTTTACCCGCCGAGAAGGCAGGAACTTTCGTTGCCGGAATTTCCATTGCTTCTCCGGTTTTGGGGTTGCGACCTTCACGAGCCTTACGTTCACGAGGCTCAAAGGAACCGAAGCCCACCAGCGTTACTTTGTCGCCGTTGGACACCGCTTCCATGATGGAGTCGATCGCCGCCGACAACACTGCATCTGCCTGTTTTTTAGTGACATTTGCCTTTTCAGCGACTTTATCCACCAATTCACCTTTATTCATGGGTATCTCCTTAAATTGCACTTCAGCGATAAATGAGATGTCAGGATCTCTTCGAGGGGGATTTTCAACAAAATGGCTGAAACTCCCATAAACTCGAATTTTCAATGCTCTATTCTAAGGGCTAGTTCAAAGATATGGATCGATGAAACCTTTAATTTATGTGGATTTGAGGGGTTTTTTCGGAAATTTTTTAACTTCAAGCACAAAATAATCGATTCTAGTCTATGGATAGACAGAAATAGATGGCAAAAAATGCATTGTTCGTAGATCCTTTTGGGATGCGGATAGGCGTTCTTACCCACCTTGTTCTCGCACCTGGCTCCGCCGCCGCACCAGAAAGTCGGGGAGTTCTGGAGGGTGCAGCCGAGGTAAAGCAAGTCCACCTGCCGCAGGAAGATCCTTCGGTTCAGCCGGTAGAACTGCCAGCATCGTATTGAATAAGTCCAAAAGGGCAGGATTGTTTTCGATCGCCCCTGCCTGCTGCATCAAAGTCTGTTCCACCAGATCCCGCAGATGGGAAACCTGCCGTGAATTGTTGCTATAGCGGTCTTTCCAGTACTGCACCGCCGTTTCGTACTCAGTGGCTTGCTGGGCCTGATGCAAAATTTGCTCCTGCATTTCCGCCGTTTGCTGCTCCAGGCTGGTCAAGCGAGTTTGGAGCTGATCACGCTCTTCCTCCACCTGCTGATGGCTTTGCTGCCAGTGGCTATGGAGGCGCACCTGTTGAGCTAGCTGGTTTTCTAAGGTTTCAATCCGGCGATGGGCCAGGGTTAGCTCCTGGGACACAGTTGCCAATTGAGTCGAGAGGGCGATCGACGGTTGGGCTTTGGCCGCGGCATGGGTACGTTCCTGCTGCACTTCAGCTAACTGGGTTTCCAGTTGGGCCCAGTCTGCCTGGTGCTGGCGCAATCGTACCGTGAGATCTTTAATTTGCTGTTGGGCCGTGGCGAGCTGTTCCCGCAGGCTGGCCGTCAGGGTACGTGCCGAAAGGGTTTCTGATTCCAGTTCGGAGATCCGCTGCTGCCGGGATTCCAGATTGGTTTGCAGTTCTCGAATTTGCTGCCCTAAGAGATGGCGATGATTTTGTCCTTCCACCTGATCCTGGGCAATGTAGGATCGCAGTCGCTCCAACTCCTGCTGCTGGGCCTGGGTCATGGATTCGATCGTCGCCATTAATTCTTGAATCGCCTGATCCCGCTGCTGGGTTTCGAGAACCTGCACATCTAGAACTTGCTGCTGTTCTGTCAGTTGTAGCTTCAGACGAAGAATCGCCTGCTGTTGAACATGGGAGTATTGCTCTGTATCGGCTAGCTTTTCTTCCAGGAAGCTCTGATCGTTTAACTGCGATCGCAGCTCCTCTAAGCACACGAGGGACTGATCCAGGGCTTGCTCCAGGTGATGAATCCGGTTCACCCGCTCCCGATCCAGTGTCTGGGCCGCGGATAATTCATCCAGCAGCCCCTGATAATCAGCGGGAGTCAGGGTCAGTCCTAAGTCAACCGGATCAACTATGGACTGAACATTCAGCGGACTGGCAACTCGCTGCTCTAAGGGAGTTCCATCCTGAACTGTATCCTGAGTTCCATCCTGAACTGTATCCTGAGTTCCATCTAAATGCGTTGCGTCTGACTGTCCCACTCCAAACCTCCAAAACCGTACCCACCCTTACCGGAGAAATCCTCTCGCTCCTCAGGTCTAATTCGGCTGGGTACAGTCTACCGAATGAAATTTAAGTTGGCAGAGTTTTTTGGATTTTAGATTTTGGACTTTGGCACCTGATCAGAGTTTTCTGGATTTGCAGTCACATGGTTCAGGGCCCAGCGATAGTCGATCGCCAACTTCGCCCGTTCACAGCTTTCTTCCAGGTGCTTTTGCTGAGACAACGCTTTGCGCAGCGTCACAATCAACTCCTGTACCTGCTCTTGCTGCGGCGAGTTGTGCCCGACGGCCAACATGGTCTGCCGTTCCAGAAGCTGTAACAGTAGCTCGTAGTGGATGTGAGATGGAAGAGGAATAGGTTCCATGCAGCCTGCGGTACGCAAAGTGTGAACTGGTTTTCTGTGAACTATTTTTAAGTATGACCCTAGTATGCACCCAAATTGGCATTAATGCGAGGTTGTTTTCGGAGATGTGCCTATGGGTCAGGATCAACCTGGGAACAATGCGGCGATTGCCTGAGCTGGATCAGGTTGTTTGACCAGAGACTCACCGATTAAAACGGCTCCTGCCCCTGCTTGCTGCACAAACCGCAAATCTTCTGGCGTATGAAGACCGGATTCACTCACAATCAGTGCCCCCGACTTCTGCCAGGTCTCCTGCCTGGACTCCAGTAGATGCCTGGTGGTGTGCAAATCCACCGAAAAATCCTCCAGGTTGCGGTTGTTAATTCCCACTAGCCTAACACCCTCTAACCCTAAAACTCGATCGAATTCCTCCAAAGTGTGGACTTCCACCAGAGCCGCCATGCCTAAAGCTTTGATAATTTTCAAAAAGTATTGCAGATCTCGATCGGGTAAAACCGCCGCAATCAGCAGCACTGCATCCGCGCCATTTAACCGCGCCATGTAGATCTGGTAGGGATAGATGATGAAATCTTTACAGAGTAGGGGCAGATCCACCGTCTGGCGAATCGATCGCAGGTAGGCAAAGCTACCCTGGAAGAACTTTTCATCCGTCAGCACCGAAATGCAGGAGGCTCCCCCCGCTTCATAGGACTGAGCGATCGCCTCTGGATCGAAGTTTTCGCAAATTACTCCCTTACTGGGCGAGGCTTTCTTTACTTCGGCAATCAATGCCGGTTGGGTTCGTCCCTGCCGCAGAGCTGCCACAAAATCTCGCACGGGGGGAGCTTCGGAGATTTTACTCTGTAACTCAACCAGCGGCATCCGTTCCCGCAACAGGTCAACTTCATTCTCCTTATGCCAGACAATTTCCTCCAAAATATGCTGCGGCTCCACTCCGGGCACATTGACCTGGTAGCGCATATATTCAACAGCAACGGCTCGATTGGGAGGACGACGACGAATTTGCATGGGTCAGTGAGTTGGGTAGGTAAATGGGTGAAGGGGTAAAGGGTGAAGCAAAGATGGGAGCCGATGAGAGGCAGCAGGGACAGGAGGGTTTCCCCTACTCCTCACTCTTCACTCCTCACTCCTCACTTTCAAACTTCCATCGCTCGCTTATAAGCCTCATCCAGCACCTCCGACAGGGTGGGGTGAGTATGTACATAGAAAGCGAGTTCATGGACAGAGGCACGTTGAGCGATCGCATTGGCTGCTTCCTGAATCAGGTCAGAGGCATGGAAGCCGAAGATATGAACCCCCAGGACTTCCCCCGTATCTTCCCGGTAGATCACCTTGGCCAGCCCATCGGTTTCCCCCTCGGCGATCGCTTTGGAGTTGCCCTTAAAGTAGGAACGAACGGCGGCCACCTTAAAGCCTTCTGCTTCTCCCAGTTCCTTAGCGGCGGGTTCCGTCAATCCGACGAAGCTAACTTCAGGATGGGTAAAGGCGGCAGCGGGAATACTGCGGTAGTCTACGGTACGCGATCGACCGCAGATGTTTTCAACGGCAATCACCCCCTGGGCTGAGGCCGCGTGGGCCAGCATCATTTTTCCAGTGGCATCCCCGATCGCCCATAGATGCGGGACAGGTTGACCATCGACCAGGACAGCCATTTGATCGTTGACGGGAATAAAGCCGCGGCGATCGAGTTCCACGCCGACGGATTCTAGACCCAAATCCTTAGTGGCCGGAATCCGTCCCGTGGCCACCAGGCAGGCATCCACCTCCAACACTTCCACCACTTCTTTGGTCTTGGCATCCGCCAGTTCAATCACGACCGGAGAACCAGGGGTGACTTTCTTCGCCAGGAGTCCCACTCTCGTTTCAATATCGCGGGGCCCAATCAGCACCCGCTGGGCCAGTTTGGCAATATCGGGATCAAATCCTGGCATCAGTTGATCGAGGGCTTCAATCATCGTGACTTCACAGCCCAGAGCCGTATAGATATCGGCAAACTCCAGCCCAATGTAGCCACTGCCGACGATCGCCACCCAGTCGGGCAGCCAGCCCAGCTTCACGCCATCATCGCTGGTGAAAACAGTCTTGCCATCGGTTTCAATGCCCGGTGGAATGAAGGGAACCGAGCCAGAGGAAATCATCACATCCTGAGCCGTAATGGTTTTCTCCCCGGATGCCGTTGTCACCGTGACTTTTTGAGGCCCGGACACCCGACCACGACCCTGGATGGTTTCCACCCCTAACCGCTTGAGGCTATTGGTCAGGTCATCGCGGATTTTTAAGACTAAATTATTAGCGTGATCGGCGATCGCCTGCTGCTCGTAGGAAACGTTTTGGACTTGAATACCCAGTGCTTTGAGGTGATGGGCATCCCGCAGTTCCCGCACTCGCCCAGAGGCCGCAAGCAGAGCCTTCGAGGGAATACAGCCCCGGTTAACGCAGGTTCCGCCCATATCGGCTTCTTCAATAATGGCGGTTTTCAAGCCAGCCCGCACCGCATGGAGGGCCGCTCCGTGGCCGCCAACGCCAGCACCAATTATCACCAAGTCATAATCAAGTCCGTGACTCACTGTTGCTCTCCCTCTGGGTAATGCCTTAACTCTTAATTTTCTTTAATTTTCGATGTTGACGGGGCAGTTAGACAACACCCCACCCGGATTTATCCCGCATTCATCATAAATCCGCGTTTCCACTATGCAGCGATCGCGCTCTAAATGGGAACCCTAACCAATGATGATCTTGAAGGCAAATCGGTTTTATGGATCGCAGTCAGCCAGAGGGCATTCGGCAGAATCCATCCCAGCAGAAAGCGCGTCATGCTGCGGCTCAAGCATTCATGGAAGCTCTGGATCAGTTGGGACAACAATTGCAGCCTAGCGAAGACGGGCAATCAAGCTTCCCACCCTCTGTCCAAACATCCCCCAGCCAAACATCCCCTGTCCAGGCTAACCCATCGGCTGCTGTTTCTCCAACGGCTCAACCCCCAGGGCATTCACCCGCCCCCGATCCTCCCTCTGCGATCGATCCTCAGGACTGGGAAGAGGCCGCTGCCGATATTGAAGCCTTCATGCAGACCAGACCGTAGGGGCGATTCGCGAATCACCCCTACCCATATTGCATCGCCCCTACCCATCTCCGGAATCTGGTTTGGCTCAACCCCAGCGGCTGCTATACCGTTCCTCCGCCCAGGGTTCTCCCCGGTGATGGTAGCCATTTCGCTCCCAGAACCCCAATTCCATATCCCCTAGAAATTCCAGCCCGTTGATCCACTTGGCACTCTTCCAGGCATAGAGGTGGGGAACGACCAGTCGCATCGGGCCACCATGATCGGGCGGTAGGGGGTCATCAAAGAGGGTGTGGGCAAAAAAGTTTTCTTCCCGCAGAAAATCCTCGATCGCAATGTTGGTGGTATATCCGCCATAGCAATGCTCCATGACGTGAACCGCTTTCGGGTCTACCTCCAGATACTGCATGAAGTCAGTGACCTTGACTCCGCGCCACTTCACATCCAGCTTTGACCAGGTGGTAACGCAGTGAAAGTCTGCCGTAAACTCCTGCTGGGGCATCGCCATGAAATCGTCCCAGGTAAACGTTTTGGGGGTCGCTAAACCCCAGACTTTGAACTCCCAGGATTGAATGTCGATCGTTGGCGTTTGTCCATAGGTGAGGACGGGAAAACCTTTGGCGAGATGCTGACCTGGAGGGACTCGATCTTGCATATCGGGGCCTGGTTTCTGAAAAAATTTGCCCGGCATAGGGGGTAATGCTCCGCCGAAAAAGGATGAGATTGTTCAGTCAACAACAATGTTCAGTCAACAACAATCTGTTCATTCATCATAGGAAGGCGCATCAGAAATAGCAATTGGCACCGTCGTTACGGGACGATGCCTGCGGGTAGGGATTGAGAGAATGAAGGGGTGAGGCAGAAAGCAAAGCCTACTCTTCGTCTTCTTCCACTTCATCTTGAGGATGTCTAAAGCTCCGATTTTCCTTGGGTGAATTCAGAACAGACTTACCCAGGGACAGAGCCTGCTGGGCAGAAAGAGCCGCCTTGCGCTTCCACACGGCTTTACGCTGATCGCGTTTTGATTTCGAGGTTTTCTTCTTAGGGACAGCCATGACCGCTTGCCGAAATTTTTCACAACCTTTCTATACTAGTCTGCCTGCCCCCAATTTGACATAATTCCCTGACGAAGAATTCCTTGACGAATCGATCGAATATTCTAATAATTGAGAATCAATATCAATTAAAGCCAGTAGGGTGGGCACTGCCCACCATTCTCAGATTTGGCTGCAATCATTCTACCTGTTTGACTGGGCGGGCATCTTGCCCGCCCCACAAGAGTTTCAGGTTATTCGGTTCCGATTCCTGATTTTGCTCTTCTGGTCTTCGATCGCATTCTCGCAATTCAATTAGGTTCAGAGATTAACTTAAAGAAAGATTGATCCAGATGTTGACTCAGCATTGATTAACTTTCCCGATTTGACCCATGCAAGAAATCGAGCGTTTTCGTGGCTGTTTATTAGGATTAGCAGCAGGCGATGCTGTGGGAACTACCGTTGAATTTCGATCGCGGGGTTCTTTTGCGCCAATGACCGACATGGTGGGAGGTGGGCCGTTTGGGCTGCAACCCGGACAGTGGACGGATGATACCTCAATGGCTTTGTGTTTAGCGACCAGTCTGGTGGAAGTCGGTGGCTTTGACCCGATGGATCAGATGAATCGCTACTGTGACTGGTACGACAACGGCTATCTCAGCAGCACGGGAGCCTGCTTCGACATTGGCAACACCACCAGTCAGGCATTGTATCAATACAAGTCTTCTCAAGATCCCTTTAGCGGTTCCACCCATCCTCATGCTGCCGGGAATGGTTCCATCATGCGACTGGCTCCCGTGCCGATGTTCTACGCCTCAGACCGCGATCGAGTCCTGCACTTTTCCGGCGAAAGCTCCCGTACGACCCACGGAGCCGCAGAATGTGTGGATGCCTGTCGGCTATTTGGCGATATTTTGCGCCGCGCTCTGTGGGGAACCGATAAGGCCGCCCTCTTGTTTGACAGCGATCCAGACATCGTGACTGCTCCCGCCATTCAGTCCATTCTCAACGGTGAGTACCGGGATAAATCCATGCATGAGATTCAGGGGACGGGCTACGTGGTACAAAGTCTGGAAGCCGCTCTCTGGTGCTTTTGGACGACTGAAACCTACGAACAGGCCATCCTCACCGCTGCTAACCTGGGGGATGATGCCGACACGACAGCCGCCATTTGTGGACAGGTGGCAGGAGCCTACTATGGCGAAGCAGGCATCCCCTCCCCCTGGCTGGAAAAACTCACCCTGCGTCAAGAAATCACTCAACTAGCTGAACAGCTTTATTTGTTCTAGGGTAGTAGGTAAAACCGGATGGAGGACTTCCGATGAGTGAGTTCAATTCTTCAGAAACGCCCAATCCCGATACCTCTGCGATCGTAGAAGTCAGCCCTCAAACTGATGCCATTGTGGAATCAGAAATGGCGGGTGAGTCAGATGAGGTGAAACGCGAAACCAAAGCCCTGATTGAGGCGATTCGCCAACGGGCCCAAACCGAAACTCAGACCGCAGGCGACTTTACCCGCGAAACCTACTTGAGGTTAATTCGGCAAGCCAGAGAGTCGATCGAACAAAATCAGCTTTTCAATCCCGACGAAATTGAGCGATCGGCGGAACGCTTGCGGGAAGAAACAGAGAAAAATTGGAATGCGCTGGTGCATGAAGTAACTGAGTTCAGCGATCGACTGTCGGAAGCGGCCAAGGCAGCCTGGGAAAAGCTGGTTGAGCCGAGCGATCGAACCTGAATCAGCTGGTCTTCAGTTCCATAGGGGGTGGGTAACGTTTGTTGAATGGGCGGGCAAGATGCCCACCCCACAAGAGCTTTAATAGCTTGAATCCTTTGCCACGCCTTTTGCCCTGACTCCTGTGCCATAGGCAATCATTTCGATCGCCACCAACCCTCGATCGCCTGTTTGTCTGCCGATATTGGAAGTCTCCATGCGGACATTAAGCACCTGATTGGCTCCCCACTTTGCCGCCTCTTCCTTCATGCGGAGTAGAGCTTCCCGTCGGCCCCGTTCCAGCAGACTCTCGTAAACGACCATGCGTCCACCCACCAGATTAATCAGGCTGGCGAGGAACGATCTTAAAATAGTCTGCTGAAATTACCACACTACCCACAAACAGGGCAGACTCTCGATCGGCGGGTAATTCTTCCTTGGCACCAAAGCTCACCACCGATAGGTTGCGAAGCTGATATTCTCGTCGCTGCAACCGGCGAAAGTGGGCTTGTTCCCGCTGAGTTCCGACCCCGTAGCCCAAAACCATCAGTCCCAGAAAAATCATAAATTCCATTGGTGATCCCCCCAGAACTACTCAACAAAAACAGCCGTGCCATAGGCCAATAGCTCGGCTGCCCCTTGGGCCACCGAAGAAGTCGCAAACCGAACATTGACGATCGCATTGGCCCCCATCTGATTTGCCTGCTGAATCATGCGGTTCACTGACTCCTGCCGCGCTTCCTGCAACAGTTCGGTATAACCCGTTAACTCGCCACCCACAATATTCTGGAGTCCCGCCAAAATATCTTTACCAATATGCTTGGCCGAATCGTACTGCCCTGCACTAATCCGTAGTGCCGCACAATTGTACGACCGGGAACGCCTTCGAGAGTTGTCAGAATCATAGGAGGTTTCCTTAAAAGTGAGGAGTAGGGGTAGGGGTAGGGGCGAATTGCGTTCGCCCACGCAGGAAGTAGGGGGTAGGGGTGAAGCGCGTTCACCCACGCAGGAAGTAGGGGTAGGGGTGAATCGCGTTCACCCACGCAGGAAATAGGGAATCAGAAGAGAAGAGGATTGAGGATAAAAGGCTCAAAGGTGAAGGAAAGCATGAAGAAAGCTTGATTTGCCTTCTGCCGCTCACTTAAGACCGATCGATTCCCCTGGGTCAACTCATCCGCCAGATCACCCACGAATAAATTGCGGACTATTAAGATCAAGTCCCTTGAAATGGACTCAAACCCTCTCCAGTCTGATTAGTTAGATTGAGCAGACTTTCTCAGGTATCCCGCGATTCATCTACGGGTGATTGGAAATCGCAGCGAAGATCAAAGCACCACAAAGAAATTGACAAACCCCTTCTTGTGGGGTGGGCATCTTGCCCGCCCAGTCACACACCGGCAACTTCCACTTTACTCTCCTGGCTCCTGATTTCTGACTCCTGGCTCCCTACTCCCCACTCCCTACTTCCCATTCCCTACTCCCCCATACTTCCCAAAAACCGATCGATCACACCCTTGGAACTGGATTCTAACCTTGAGCCTTTAAGAACGGGTAAATTGCAAAACTTCTTACGGATTAATCTCATCCTTCCTGAGATGCTTAAACTGGGGTGAAGGGGTGACACGAAACCGCGCATGATACTGGATAATAGAAAAGTTTTGTTTTCAACCTTTCGCCTTTAACCTTTTGCCTTAGCTTATGCGTACCCATTATTGCGGACAACTCCGAGCCGACCACGTTGGAGAGACAGTCACCCTGTTTGGCTGGGTCGATCGTCGCCGTGATCATGGGGGGGTGATTTTTATTGATTTGCGCGATCGCACCGGAATTGCTCAGATTGTCAGCGATCCGGAACGCACTCCAGAGTCCTACGCCATTGCCGATGATCTGCGGAATGAGTATGTCGTAAAGATTGTGGGGCGAGTCTCCCAGCGGCCGCCGGAGTCCTTGAATCCGCGCATTCCCACGGGTGAAGTGGAAATCTACGCCGATCAGATTGAGCTGCTGAATGCGGTACGGAAGCAGATGCCGTTTCAGGTGTCTACGGCAGAAGAAGAGCCGGTGCGGGAAGATCTGCGCCTGAAGTATCGCTATCTGGATTTGCGACGGGAACGCATGAGCCAGAATTTGCAACTTCGCCATGCGGTGATCAAGGCAATCCGACGATACCTGGAGGATGACTACGGATTTATCGAAGTGGAAACGCCGACCCTGACCCGATCGACTCCGGAAGGAGCCAGGGATTATTTGGTGCCCAGTCGGGTGAATCCGGGGGAGTTTTACGCGCTGCCCCAGTCGCCTCAATTATTTAAGCAATTGCTAATGGTATCGGGCTTCGATCGCTACTATCAGATTGCCCGCTGTTTCCGGGATGAGGACTTGAGAGCCGATCGCCAGCCGGAATTCACCCAACTGGACATGGAAATGAGCTTCATGGATCAGGCGGAGATTCTGGAACTGAATGAAGGCTTGATCTGCCACATTTTCAAGCAGGTGAAGGGCATTGAGATCCCCCGTCCGTTCCCGCAGATGACCTATCAGGAGGCGATGGATCGCTACGGTTGCGATAAGCCAGATACGCGCTACGACCTGGAACTGGTGGATGTGTCTGATCTGATGAAGGACTCTGGCTTTAAGGTATTTGCCGATGCCGTGAAGAAAGGCGGGATTGTGAAAATTCTGCCGATTCCCGGCGGAAATGCTGCGATCTCGAATGTGCGGATTAAGCCCGGTGGGGATCTGTTTAAAGAAGCAACCGAAGCCGGGGCGAAGGGATTGGCCTACATTCGGGTGCGGGATGGCGGCGAAATTGATACGATCGGCGCGATTAAGGACAACCTGACCGAAGAGCAAAAGCAGGAAATCCTGAAGCGGACAGGAGCCACGGAGGGTCACTTGCTGCTATTTGGTGCGGGGGATACCGCTACGGTAAATAAAACCCTCGATCGCTTGCGTCAGGTGGTGGCCAGAGAATTGGGACTGATCGATGGGAATAAGCTCAATTTGCTCTGGATCACGGAATTCCCCATGTTTGAATGGAATGCCGATGAGAAGCGCTTAGAGGCTCTCCATCACCCCTTCACGGCTCCCTTCCCGGAAGATGCCCACGATCTCAAAACGGCCCGCGCCAGGGCCTACGACCTGGTGTTGAATGGCGTTGAGGTGGGTGGCGGTAGTCTGCGGATTTACCAGCACGATTTGCAAGAGCAGGTGTTTGAAGCGATTAGCCTCTCGCCGGAAGAAGCCCGGAATAAGTTTGGCTTCCTGCTGGATGCCTTTGAGTATGGTACGCCGCCCCACGGAGGAATCGCCTACGGGGTCGATCGCCTGGTGATGCTGATCGCTGGGGAAGAGTCGATTCGGGACGTGATGGCGTTTCCGAAGACGCAGCAGGCTCGCTGTTTGTTAACCAATGCGCCTTCCGGTGTGGATGCCAGGCAGTTGAAGGAGTTGTACGTTTCTTCGACCTATAAGCCGAAAGCTTAAGGAAGCGGGATAAAGAGGTACAGCGGTGATTCTTAGTTGACTGGGCGGGCAGGATGCCCACCCCACAAGAATGACAGGTTGTGCTGCATCCAGGGGGAAAATCACTTTTGCTGAAGGAGTGATTCTAAATGAAGCTGAATGAAGTGGTGCCCTGGGGCCGATCGCTTGCAGAATATCGGGCAATGTTTAATCTGTCCGAGGCGGAATTACGCCAGCGGATTCTGGGATGCGGCGATGGCCCGGCAAGCTTCAATGCGGAAATGACGGAACGGGGACGCTCAGTGGTTTCGGTTGATCCGATTTACCAATTTTCCGCCGACCAGATCCGGCAGCGAGTGCAGCAAACCTATGAACCGATCATTTCCCAGGTTAAGCAAAATCCCGATCGCTATGTCTGGCAAACCTTTCGAGATGCCGATGCATTAGGTCAGGCCCGTCTGGCCACAATGGAAAAGTTCTTGCAGGACTATGAGGTTGGGAAAGCCGCAGGACGTTATCTGGCTCAGTCCTTGCCTAATCTGGCGATCGCCCATCCCCCCTTTGATCAACCGTTTGAGCTATGCGTTTGCTCCCACCTGCTGTTTTTGTATTCCGATCAGCTCTCCCTGGAATTTCATATCACCGCGATCGATCAACTGCTGCAAGTGGCGCAGGAAGTCCGGATTTTTCCGTTGCTTCAACTGGACTGCCGATTATCTCCCTATCTGGAACCAGTGATGCAGGATTGGAGCGACAAAGGACTGGAGGTGGAGGTGCAAACGGTGGCTTATGAATTTCAGAAAGGGGGAAATCAAATGTTGCGAATTGTTAAGGATTGATTAGGGGTGTGCAGTCCATTGGAGGGGTTGGGCGAAATGTAGGCAGGATGACTGCGCCACGGGGATTTTCGGGTGTTCTGAGGGATGGGAATCACGGGACAGAAGGATGGGGGAATTGGCGATCGGGGCTGTACAAAATGCGCCATGAGCATTTATACTTAACAATATGTAAATCTTAATCGGTTCAACGATAGAGAAATTCCGATAGTAGACCGCTTTGATTTCGCTCGTAGGAGCGTACTAGGCTCTGCTTAGTGCTTTCGGCGTTTTCAGATGGAGTGTTTCTATGCGTTGAATAATGAAATCCTAAGATACATTTCACCTCAGAGGGAAAAGTATCTTAAGATTATCCTAAGGTTTTTGTTGTACAACGCCGAAGTTAGCTGATCACACCAATTAGGAGGAATCCCTATGGCACTTGTGCCGATGCGACTGCTGCTGGATCACGCAGCCGAAAATGGTTATGGCATCCCCGCTTTCAACGTCAACAACATGGAGCAGATCCAGGCGATCATGCAGGCTGCCCATGAAACTGACAGTCCTGTGATTCTGCAAGCTTCTCGTGGTGCCCGTAAGTACGCTGGTGAAAATTTCCTCCGCCACCTGATTCTGGCTGCGGTGGAAACCTATCCTCACATTCCCATCGTCATGCACCAGGATCACGGGAATGAGCCTGCAACTTGCTACTCCGCCATCAAGAACGGCTTCACCAGCGTCATGATGGATGGTTCTTTGGAAGCAGATGCCAAATCTCCTGCCAGCTATGAGTACAACGTGGCCGTTACCAGTGAAGTGGTAAAAGTGGCTCACTCGCTCGGTGTGAGTGTAGAAGGTGAACTCGGTTGCTTGGGTTCTCTGGAAACCGGCATGGGTGAAGCGGAAGATGGTCATGGCTTTGAAGGCAAGCTGGATCACTCCCAACTGTTGACCGATCCGGATCAGGCGGTTGATTTCGTAGAGCAAACCCAGGTGGATGCCCTGGCAGTGGCGATCGGAACCAGCCACGGTGCCTACAAGTTCACCCGGAAGCCGACGGGCGAAATCCTGGCCATCAGCCGGATTGAAGAAATTCACCGTCGTCTGCCCAACACTCACCTGGTAATGCACGGGTCTTCCTCCGTCCCCGAAGATTTGATCGCTTTGATCAACCAGTACGGTGGAGCGATCCCTGAAACCTACGGTGTACCCGTTGAGGAAATCCAGAAGGGCATCAAGAGCGGTGTGCGGAAGGTCAACATCGACACCGATAACCGTCTGGCAATCACGGCAGCCGTTCGTGAAGCATTGGCAGCCGTTCCCAAGGAGTTTGACCCTCGCCACTTCCTCAAGCCTTCCATCAAATACATGCAGAAGGTTTGCGCCGATCGCTATCAGCAATTCCAAACCGCAGGCAACGCCAGCAAGATCAAGCAAGTGCCTCTGGAAATCTTTGCTGCGAAGTATGCGAAGGGTGAACTGGCAGCGGTCACTAAATCCACTGCAAAGGTGTAGGTTGATCTAGCTGTAGCTCCAATCTGTTTTTTCTAGACGCACTGGGTGGACTAAAATCTGCCCAGTTTTTTGTGCAAAAACTTCCCTAATTAATGAAGGGTGCACAGCAGTGCACCCCTACGGGGAACGTTATTCTGAATACCCTTAACCCTAAACGATCGAGGGCATCCAATGGCCAAGCTGTTTGACTGTATTACCGACGAACTGCAAGCTTTTATTACCCAGCAGCGCATCTTTTTCGTGGCGACGGCTCCCCTCAGCCCAGAGGGACACGTTAACCTTTCTCCCAAAGGGTTGGATTGCTTCAAGGTGCTTTCACCCGATCGAGTCGCTTACCTCGACCTCACGGGAAGTGGTAATGAAACCTCGGCTCATCTCCAGGAGAATGGGCGGATTACGCTGATGTTCTGCGCTTTTGAAAGTAAGCCAATGATTCTGCGGCTCTATGGACGGGGTGTGACCATCCTGCCTGACTCGCCAGAGTGGGATGACTTAGCGGCTCACTTTCCCGCCCTGCCTGGAGTTCGCCAGATTATCATGGCAGAGATCGATCGCGTCCAAACCTCCTGCGGCATGGCTGTTCCCCTATACGAGTATCAGGATCAGCGCGAAGAACTCATCAACTGGGCTGAGAAAAAAGGAGTTCAAGGCATCCAGGATTATCATCAACTCAAAAATCAGGTCAGTATCGATGGACTTCCCACCCCTCTCAAACAAACCTGATCTTCTCTCTTCGTTGTGCCCTTTTCGTTGTGTCCTTTACCCTTGCCCTCACTCCTCCTCCTGCTTCGGCACAATTTTCAGGACTGGCAATCGATTGCCCCGAAATAATTCTTCAGTGGTTTGCCCCATTTCTTTCATCAAAGCAGCTAAGGCCTTACCCGCAATCAAGCCAGCTAAAAGGGGAGCCGTGCCCAGTCCGAGTAAGAGTTTAGCGGGGAGGTTGGGGGGGAGGTTGGAGTGTTTCATGGGTGAGGAGTGAGGAGTGAGGAGTGAGGAGTTGGGAGTTGGGAGTTGGGAGTCGGGAGTTGGGAGTCGGGAGTCGGGAGTTGGGAGTTGGGAGTTGGGAGTTGGGAGTTGGGAGTTGGGAGAGTGAGGAAACTGTAGGGTGGGAAATGCCTACTAGAGTCAAAGCTTTCTACCCTTCCCCCGTCCTCTGTACTCTAACGTATCAAATTCTAGATATCAGCCTGTAGGTTAGACTACCCCCCTTGAACCATTTCTATGAACCACTTCTATGAACCATTTTTGTGCTTGCAGGGTGGATGTCCCATTGGCAGGCAGGATGCCTGCGCTACAGAAATCGCATCATTATTTCATCATTGACTCCCCTTCTGACTCCTGACCCCTGACTCCTCTCTTTCCCTCCTCTCTCCTCTCTCCCCACTCCTCACTCAACAAAAACCCGCCATACATCGTTACAATGGCACAGAACCATTTTGCTGGAGTGCGAGTATGCTATGTGCCTAGGATCAGGAGTGCCTGAAGTCGTAGCAAATGTCAAAACCTGTGGAAAAACAGCCTACCTTTAGATCAGCAGCCCATTCAGGAGAACAAACCCTGGATCAATGGATTTACCAGACCATTGGTGCAGACCCCTCCCTGATCAAATTTCACAGGCGGGGCAATAATTTACACATTCTTCATGAAGGAGAAGACTGTCCCGATCGCATTACTCTGCTAAGGCGACTGCTCCCAGCACTGCAACAAACCGATCTCAATACGCTGATTCCGGCGGACGATCCTCAGATTTACCAGATTCAGTTCTATGCCTGTGTGGCGGGAATGTCCCATCCGTCCTGGTCAACCACCATCTACCTGAACCAACTGGAGTCCCATCTGGCGCAGCTTGAAACCGACGAAGTTGCTGCCACTGAAGCACAGAATGATTCCAGCTCAAACTCCTCTCCGTCCCCTCCACCGGGAACGCTATCTACTCCGGGATCAGCCCTGGCAGTATCCAACCGCAGCCTGGCCCGGCAGGGTCATGAAACAGCGATCGCCTCTTACTTGAGTGAAACCCTGAGTCGCCTGGGGGTCGCAGTCCGGGTTAGCGTCAGAACCATTCCCTTCGCTGCCAGTTCTGCCGTTTACTCCACCGACATTACGGACTCTCCCATTACAGCAAAGCGGCTCTGGGTTGCCTGCGATGCTTCCTACAGCCCAGACCCCTCCCTGATTGGGGAGGCAGTGACTCAAAAGCTGCGTGACTTGGAAATTACAGGCTACCGAGATGCAGTGATCCGGTTTCAGGTGTTTGGCGAAACCGAGCCGGATTGGTTTCTGCGGGTAGACTTAACTCCCCCGGAAGAAATGTTGCGGGAGTGGGCCCGATGGGGAGATGTGGAAGCAATTCAACGGTTACTGAACCAGGCGATCGCCCATTTGGGGTATCGATTGTCGGAGGCAGCGTTGAAGGAGCAGACGCTACATCTGGTTTGTAATACCATGCCAGAAGTTGCGGAAGCGGTTCAATCCGTTGAAGCTGCCGCTGCTGCCGCTGTCCTGGCGGAAATTACTCCCCTGCTGGAATCTATTGCCCCCCAGGGGATTCATGCCGCTGCCGTTTATGGACAAATGAACGATCGCAATGCTCCAGAATGGGTGGAATGGCTGAATTTGCCAGCATCCTTTCATCCTGCCCTCAGTGATTCAGCCGTGACGCTGGCCCAACAGGGAGATTGGGAGGCGATCGCCTTTCTGCTGCATCGTTTGCTTAATGCTGAGTTGGATCAATACCTGGCGACGGGCGGCATTCGGCTTAAGCTTCTGCCCAAGCAAGATCTATTGCACATCATGAGTGAGTCCGTGGTGTGTCCGGATCAGCGGCATCTAGGCTATACGATCGCCCGATTTCTGGAACCATTAAAATTACCTGATTTGGCTGGGGTACGCATTTACGGACGACGATCGGGGCAAAAGCATCCCGTCTGGAGCTATGGGGTTGATTTTGTACCGCGTGGCCGGATTGTGCCGGAAGCAACTCCTGAATTTGCTGCCACCGATGCCTATGTGAATGAGCTAATTACGCCCACAGACGACGCGGCAATTCGTCCCGATCTGACTCCAACGGATCTGCGTCAGGCCTGGACAGCTTTCGTTCAGGGCAATTTCAATCGACTGCAAAAAACGCTGCTGCGATCGCGGTTGTTCATTGGTGAAACTAAATCAACTGAATCCAAACTGGCCCTGCCCAATCAGTCCAGCCATCGGGAACTGTCCTCCATGCTGGCTTGGGGAACCCTGGGAGTCTTGTTAGTGTTACAGGTGAACTGGGTTCTGGCCATTATGCTGCGCGAAAGACCAGAACCCACAACCACGGCTGCTGCCCCCACATCGCCTGCCCTAAATCCCGCTTCACCCGTCTCCCCACCCAATCCGCCTGCCTCCGTTGTTTCTTCCACAAAGCCGATCGAGCCGGAAGAAACCTCTGAGTTTCAGCTTCCTGAACTGCGGTTAAACCAATCTGCCAGTGGGGATGAGGATGCCTTTACGCCTGAAGGCTTTACTGAACCTGCTCCAGACAATCCTCCTTCCCCTGAGGCTTCCCCCCTACCACGACTCAACAACCTGATTCCCCTCAGACGAATCCCAGCCCGACTGCCACCCCCCTACCCTACACCCCCCACAATCCAGCCGTTAATCTGGCACTGGCGGAAAGTCTGGCGGCGGAGTCAGAGATTCCCAACTTCAATAGTCGTCAGTTCAATGACAAGTTAGGTCTGTATTATCGGGTACTGGAAGAAACAGGAACGCCTGATGTTCTCATCGTGGGAAGTTCTAGAGCATTGCGAGGCATCGATCCGGCTGCATTGGAATCTGCCCTGGCGGAGTTGGGCTACGAAGATGTGTCGGTGTTTAACTTTGGTGTGAATGGGGCAACCGCACAGGTCGTGGAATTGTTGCTGCGACAAGTATTGACCCCCGATCAGCTACCGCGCCTGATCCTCTGGGCAGATGGGGCACGAGCGTTCAATAGCAATGCTGAAGATGCCACCTATAACGGCATCGTTGCCTCTTCCGCCTATCAGGAACTGGCGCAGGGAATGCTGGTGCTACCAACGGTAAATCAACCAGGACAGACGGGACAAACGGCAGAGGTTTCCGCCGCCAGAGAACAGGGAATTAACATAACGCTGACGGATAGCTACCAAACCCTCGATCGCTGGGCCAGTCGGCAACTCGCCCGGTTTTCCGGACTGTACGAATCCCGCGATCGGCTCAAGCAGCAGTTTCAGCAAGGGTTAACCACCCTCTTTCCTGCCGACACTTCCACTGTTGCCTCTCCCCCTGGCGGAGTTCAACTCGCCCAGACCGATTTGCCCTCAGACTACGAATTAGTCGATGCCAGTGGATTCTTATCGTTGGGCATTCAGTTTAACCCTGCCACCTATTACCAGCAGTATGCCAGGGTAACGGGAGCTTACGATCGAGACTACAGCAACTTTCGCATTCCTGGTGTCCAGCAGGAAGCCTTACTATCAATTTTGCGATACACCCAGGCGCAACAAATTCCGATCGTTTTCGTCAATTTGCCTTTGACTGATGAATATCTTGATTCGACCCGCATGGACTACGAGCAGGACTTTCGAGAATACATGGTGCGACTGGCGTTGGAGCAACCGGGCTTGACCTTCCGGGATCTAGGTAAACTCTGGACAACCCGCTATGATTATTTTTCTGACCCCAGCCATCTCAACCGCTATGGGGCTTATGCAGTGTCGCAGCAGTTGGCTCAAGACCCGCTCATTCCCTGGAACCGATCGCGTTAATCAGCATCGAATCCGCATCAAAAAGCAAGATCAAGAGGTGAGAAAGTAAGGTGATGGGCATTCGTCGCAAAATTGGACTGTTTTTCTGCTTTGTTTGTGCCCTGCTGTTGGGGATGGTGATGCATCAGCATGGCGGAATTACACGATCGTTGACTGCAAATAGTCAGGCTGTTGTTCATCCAGTCTCCGTCGATACTGATCAAGACTTAATCGAGCAGGTGTCCCTTGCTCCGGCGATGGCGCAGTCCTCCCCTGTTGCAGACTCTGGTGCAGGCTCTGGGATCACTCCTGGCGATGTGGCGGCGGCGGGCCCCTATGCAGCAATCGATGAATACCACAATTATCGCTTCAGTGTGAATGGCGATCAGGTGTTTCGGGTGGGAAACCTACCAGGCACCAGTCTCCGGTTTAACGAAACAGACTTGCTGACGGTGCTGCAAAATACTCAGGCGTATTTCCAGACCTATGCTCAAGAAAATCCGGATGTGCAACGAGAAGGGATTTTAGGAACCCAGGGAGTCACCGTATCCGATGTGCTGAACACCCTGGAGTTTATGATCTCAACCCTTCAGGAAGACATTGCCAATCAGCAACCGATTCGCCTCAAAGATCCCAATTTCATCAACACCCATTTTCGGGTGATGGAATGGACGGCCTACAATCCCGATGATCCAGGACAGCGGTTAGTCCGTTTAACCAAATATGCGGTATTCACCCATCCTGGTTCCCGTACCCCCACGGCGACCTACAACATTCCCCTCTACCGATTGGGGACGGATGCTGAAACCGATCGCTTTTACCTGAACTATACGAAGCAGGATGTGCTGGCGGGGATTTACGAACCGGGGGGACGAGAACATGGGCGAGTGGAACCCTTAGCCTATCTGACGCGGGACAGCTTTGAAGATGCACTGATGCAGGGCACGATACTGATTAACTTTACAGACGGAACCTCTGCTTTCTTCAACGTCGATCGCAACAACGGCATCGCCTACGATCGCAGTATTTCCCCCTATCGGCAGGGACGATACTGGTACTTCCGTCCCGTGAATAGCATTCAGGGGTATGGTCATGAATTTGATGCCAAAATTGCGATTAAACCCGGCGTGACCTTTGCCGGAGATGTACTGAATGTCGGCTTAGGTCGGATTATTGTGTTGGAACACAGCACCGGCGGACAGGCTCAATTGCAACTGGGCATTATGGCAGACACAGGGGGAGCATTCATGCCAAACCTGCATCAACTGGATTTCCTGGCAGGCGTTTTCCGCGATCGCAATGAGTTTTATGCCCAGACGAGTTCCCTGCCGGAATATGCCAGGGCGTATATTCTGGTTAAGAAAGACTAATCGGCAAAAGGACTGTAAACCACGTGCCCTTCTCTTCCTGACTGTGAACCGTGATTTTGCCTTGATGCAGTTCCACACATTGTCGCACGATCGCCAGTCCTAACCCTGTCCCGCGAATGGTGCTGACATTGCCTGCCCGATAGAACAGGTCAAAGATATGGGGTTGATCGGTGGTGGGAATACCAATACCGTGATCCTGAATCACAAATGTGGCAACGTCCTCGGAGCAGTTCAGCGTGAACTCGATCGGCTGATGGACAGGAGAATATTTCAAAGCATTTGAGAGGAGATTCAGTAAGATCGATCGAAGTAAGACTGGATCAACCCGAACCGTATTGCATTCGCCCTGACTGTGGAATTGAATGGAATGGGTTAGATCACTAGAGTTGGCAGTGGCTTCTTCGATCAAGTCCTGGCAAAATCGAGATAAGTGAATTGGAGTGGGTTTGAATTCCAACCTTCCAGCTTCTGCTCGGTTAATGGTCAGTACATCTTCCAGCAGCTGCGTCATGTTGTTAATTGCAGTATGACATCGCGTATAGTAGTCTTTCCGTTTCTCTTCGCTGGCTAGATGGCCATACTTCTCCAACAGTTCGATCGAAGTCCGAATCACAGTTAATGGCGTTCGTAGCTCGTGGGACACCATTGATACAAATCGAGACTTCAAATCATTTAACTCACGTTCCTCAGCCAGGGCGAGCCGAGTTTCGTATTCAATTCGTTGGCTTTCCTTAATTTGTTCTTCGCGTGTCCGAATGCTATCCACCATGCATTCAAGTACTTGAGCTAAGATTGTTAACTCATCAGGGAACGGTTCCTGATGGGCAAAGGAAATATTCAGATCGTAGTCCCCCGACCCAATGTGTTTAGCCGATCGCGTCAGTTCATCTAAGTGCTTCGTCAAAATTCCAGAGAGCAAATATAGCAGCACGCCCAGAACACCATAGGCAATCAAGAACGCAATCAAGACACGATCGCGGATGGCTTGCTGAACTTCCAAAATTCGATCGGCTTCAATATCAAGCCCCAGCACCGCTGCTACATTTCCCTCTTCATCAAACAACGGCATCGCCGCCGATAGCCAACTTCCCCATCGATCTGTGTAAATCTCTGGTTCTTCAACCAATCGCCGTTCCCGCAAGACTTCGTGGGCGGCTGCTCCAGCCCGATCGGATTCCAGAAAATAGCTGGAATGGGTGGGATCATATGCAGCCCACAGATCCACCAGATAAATAATTTCTAGCTCCCCTGGCTGAACTGCCGATGGCCCATAGCGTCGATTTTGCTCCGATCGCCCCACCACATAGGTATAGAGCCAGGCTCGCGGTTGAATCCGGTGAACCTGATCAAACCAATCTAGGACGCGCTCATAACGGGGATCATCTGAAAAACCCGCAGCATTACGATCGCCCTCCGCATACAGAGCCAGCAGTTCATCTACATCAACTCCCTCAGCAGCCCCCTGCAAGGTGGAGCGCATTTCAGTACGCAGGTAGGATAGCGTTCGCTCGGTGGCAAAGGCATAGAACCAGAAAAAGGTGCCCGCAAAAACCAGCGTAAACACAACGCTAAACCCAACTAGCAGTTTAGTTCGCAGACTTATTTGAGGCAGGATTTGGGAATTTCCACCTTCGCGCGTCAATCGGCGATGGGAAGGTTGTTCAGGCTGGCGATAGGAGGAGTTCACAAGCTGAATGGCGCAGATTCATGCGCAGGTAGATGGGATACGGCAGTTGGGAGTCGATTTTGGTTTTTAGTGTGGAATGGGTAAACCGTAAAACCGCCAAGTATCAGATGGCTTCAGGAAACCCGATCGCCGTTGTTTCGATCGCCACTGCCTGGGTTGTAGTGCTATGCCCTGAACCTTCTTTGCACCTATCCAGAAACCCGACCCAAGGCTTGAGATTTCAAAACCTCATAGTGAGTTTTTGGATAGGCACTTTATGAAAACTTGATGAAGAATTCAATCTTAGCGTTTTCCGAAGCCTCAGGTCGTACGTGATTTCCTGCTTGAGTCAATAAGAAACTTGACCTTAACACCGATCCCGCAATCTTCCCGAATACCCTTAGAATAATGAAACTGATTCAGCTTTCATAACTGTCGTCCCAGTCCCAACTTTCGCCCAGGAGGTTCCATGCCCGATCGCCCCATTATTCTCGGCATTGTCGGTGATAGTGCCGCAGGCAAAACGACCCTGACTCGTGGCATAGCTCAGATCTTGGGCGAAGAAAATGTCACGATTATCTGCACGGATGACTACCACCGCTACGATCGCAAACAACGGGCAGATCTGGGAATTTCCGCACTTCATCCCGATTGCAACTACCTGGATATTATCCAGCAACATCTCAGCTTACTCCGCACCGGGCAGTCTATTCTGAAGCCAATTTATAATCACAGCACTGGAGCCTTTGATCCGCCAGAGTACATTAAACCCAGTAAGTTTGTCATTGTTGAAGGATTGCTCGGCTACTCCACGCGGGGCATGCGCAATACCTATGATGTCAAAGTATACCTGGCTCCGCCTGAAGATCTCCGGGCTACCTGGAAAATTCGTCGGGATACTCGCAAGCGCGGCTACACAGAAGAACAGGTTAAAGAACAACTGCGCCAACGCCAACCCGACTCAGAGACATTTATCCGCCCCCAACGCCAGTGGGCTGATGTCGTCGTTAGCTTCTATCCTTCCAACGGTGAGACAGATCAGGACAACTTACTGCTGAATGTGCGCCTTATCCTGCGTCCCACCATTCCCCACCCAGACTTCACTGATATTCTGGATTCCGATGGCAACCACCTGGGGTCAGCAGTACGGTTGGAACTCGATCGAGATATGGGCAAACCCGTTGATGTCTTGGGGGTTGATGGCCATGCCAACGCTGAACAAGTGCGGCAGCTAGAGCGGATGCTGTGTAGCGAAGTACCGTATCTGGGCAAATTCTGTAGTGTGGAAGGGAACGATACCCTGGGTAAGGTGGTAGGGACAACGGGCGAAACCCTTCAGAGCTACCCTTTGGCACTGACGCAACTCCTGATTACCTACCACATGCTGAGGGCCATGCACATTCAATAACCGTTCCAGTTGCCCCCTTGGGTAACTAGACTTGCTATGTCCAGAGCATTACCCTGAAAAGATTGCAGATCACCGATGCTTTGCCTGACTCAAACCCCGTTTCAGGTTTCTAGCCGCTCCTGGTGCAAGTTTAACAACCCTGGACTGGAGCACTGGTACCGAATTTCAGGGGTGAAGGCTAGAAGCCTGCACTACGGATAGGCGATCGAGATCTGATATCGTAGGGCAGGCACCTGACTTGCCGCATTTAGATTCTTACTTAGGTTCTTACTGAGCTACTAGAATCGAACTGGCTTACCTAGAATCGAACCCCAACACC
Source organism: Egbenema bharatensis FJBBOT/2019 (assembly GCF_048077055.1). NCBI lineage: Bacteria > Bacillati > Cyanobacteriota > Cyanophyceae > Oculatellales > Oculatellaceae > Egbenema > Egbenema bharatensis. Next base: position 4,731,315 of record NZ_CP182236.1, read on the forward strand.
TGCCTGAATGGATGTGGCATTGTTGTTGCTCTCTTTGTAAGCATCAAAGGCAATGATGGCATTGCCAAAAACCACTAGATTACTGTAGGGGAAACTGTAGTCTACGCCGGGCTGCAAGACAAAGGCAGACTGATTACCCAGGGGAGATGTACCGTCTTCACTACTTTGTAAAACCATCCCAGCCCCCAGATAAACATCAGTTTGCCAGTCCAGGGGGATGTCGTAGGATACCGTTGGTACAAAGGCGGAGGTGTCACTAATTAAAACCTGACCTCTCAGAGAAATGGGAGCTTCCAGGAAACGATAGCGCACGGAAATTAGACCACCAGAGGTACTGCCGCCATCAATTCCCCCATCGGTTAGCCCTACGGAACCGCCAAACCCAATGTAGCTGCCATAGGCTGCCTGGGCTGATGCGGAGGAAGCGGTCAGCAATACCCCACCCGCCACCAAGCCCCCTAATGCAATCCCCACTAACGTCGTGCGTGCACGCCTCATCAGTCCAGTTTGATTCGAGTCGATCGGATCGTTCATTTCTTAGACTCCTTCGGACACTGCTAATTTTCTCTAGATACTGGTTAATCACCAAACAATAACTTACGACCACAAAAAATGCCACTGGCTTATTCAAGCAAATTACTGGATTTTCGGCGAAATCCTGTTAAAATTCTTTATGGGAAGTGAATTAGCTGAAGCGGAGTCCGATCGCCAGAACTCAGGAAACAGGAAGGGGCATCGAAAGAGGGCATCGGGAGAGGGCATCCAGAGATGCATTCAGAAATAGCAGAAATTGCTTGCAGATGGATCTCGGTTTTAACAAGTTTTCGATAGTCCCTCTGCAAAATAGGGAATGCTAGCCAGTAAGCAAGCTTAGATCTCGTTCATACTACCGTTTACTCCTGCAAAGTTAAAGCTGTCAGCGCACCCTTAATCATGTGGAAATATCTACGATTTGCCATCCTTTCCGCTGTTCTCCTGGTTCCGTTTTCCGGCGATCGAACCCCTCCCGCAGTCGCCCAGGAACATCAGGGTTGCTTCCTGATTGACTTTGACGGGATATTGATCGATTTATCGCAAATTTGTCCGACTCCCCCCCAACTTCAGGTTGCTGCTCCGGCAGGGGAACCACAACTGGGAACGGGAGACATTCAGGTGACGCTACGCTGGACAAGCACAGATGATTTGGATTTAGCAGTGACCGATCCCAATGGTGAGATAGTTGCCTATTACAACCGAGCCGTACCATCGGGGGGGCAGCTTGATGTGGATGCCAATGCAGGCTGCTTTTCTGATCAAACCTCCAGCCCGATCGAGAATATTTTCTGGCCACCGTCCCAGGCTCCCCAGGGCAACTACACCGTTACGGTCAACCTCTTTACCCGTTGTGACAACTCATCCGGGCCGATTCCCTTTAACCTGACCCTACTGGTACAGGGCAACACGGAAACCCTGACGGGCACAGTGGATGACCAAAACCCGATCGCTACTTTTCCATTCTCACTGCCTCGTTGACTGTGATCTGACTGTGTCTGAACCCCACCAGATCTGAACCTGATCAATCCTGGGAATACTTTGCGGACAGATTTCGGATAGCCAGTCGCCAAAGTAACCCAGCCGCAATCAATCCCAAGCCAACCAGCCAGATTTGTTGATCCACCCAAAACGCCAGAAACAGGCAAGACATTAAGCCAGCCCAGGCGATCCATTTCGGATACAGCCGATCTTCGTCCGGAATTTGGAGGGCTGACAGGTCGGTGAGGGCGTAGTAAATCAGAACCGTGAAGGCGCTGAAGGACCAGGTGATTCTGACATCGCCAATCAAAACCAGAGCGGCAATGGCTCCCCCCATGACTAAAATTGCCATGTAAGGGGTTGTGGTTGAGCCGGACTCCCGCACCCGGGCCACGACGCTGGGCATATCATCCCGCCGACCCATTGCCAGCAGTACCCGCGACAAACCCAAAATCAAATTCAGCAACACGCCCAATGTTGCCGTTACAGCACCGATCGCCAAAATCACGGCACTCCCAGGAACCGCAAAATTCCGTGCGGCCACTTCCAGCGGTGCCACCTCTTCCCGGGTCACATTCCCCAACGTTTCCGCCCCGACCGAACCAATGCCGACGATCGCCACGCCCATGTACAGCGTCATGGTCAGAATCAAGGTGGTGATAATGGCTCTGGGAATTGTTTGACTGGGTTCTCGGACTTCTTCCCCCAGGGTGGCAATTCTGCCATAGCCCGTGTAGGCGACAAACATCAGAGCGGTTGCCTGCAACACTGCCCCCAGTCCCTCCGCAAGACCGTCTGGGGTCTCTCCATTAGCCAGAACAAAGGGCGTAAAGTTATCAAATCCAGCTTCAACCACAAGAGGCAAACCCGCCAGGATAAAGAATACGAGGGACAACAGCGTAATGGATACAATGCCGATGTTGACTATATTCGAGCGGCGAATGCCCAGCAGGATCAGCCCGGTCAGAATCACCACGGCAGCTAAGGCAATTGGCACTAGATAGCCCCGAGCGGCTGAAATACCGAGCAGGTTGAGCAAATAACCCGCAAAACCCAGGGCAGCCGTAGCCGCAGAGGCAGATTTGGCAATCAAAAACATCCACCCTGCCGTAAAGCCTAACCAGGGGTTGAGATAACGATAGCCATATTCATAGGCTCCACCGCTGACTGGATGATTCGCCGCAAGCTGGGCACTGTTCAAACCATTACAGGTGGCCACAAAAGCAGCGATCGCTAATCCAATAATCACTGACGGGCCAGCCACTCCAGCCGCAAGCCCCAGACTGACAAAAACTCCTGTTCCCACGATCGAACCTAGCCCCAGAGCGATCGCACCAGTCATGCCAAGCTGTCTTTTGAGCGATTTTGGTTGATTTTGTTCTGCCATTGCAGTTTCCTGTGAATATTCTTCAGCAACCTCAATGAAGGCTAAAAACTAAATTGGGCCATTTTTAGTATGAAATTTACCAATTTTTCTTGTTCAGGACTTACGCAAAGACACTAAATATGAGGGGTGACGCTGCTCAATCGCATAGGTAGAGTGGGTGACTTCAATTGCTCAATCAAATAGTTCGATAGCAACCGCGTTTTGAGTTGGTACAGCGTGGTTCCCATCGCATCTGCTAGCTGTCTCAACCGAGTCCACACCAGCAGGGCACAGGCAATATGGTTCCTTTGAATCCGTTGCTTGCGACACTGACACGCTTCAATGCCCGTGGTTTGCTTGACTTCCCGATGAAACTGCTCAATCTTCCAGCGCACGGCACACACCTGTTGCGTGTCGTCCGTCGAATCTTGAGACAAGTCGTTGGTGGCGACGTACTCCGTCTTGTCGGTAGAGACAATGACACGGAACAGTTTCACCTTCTTGTCTTTGGGGAATCCACGAATTTTGATGGTCTTGCCCCTGTTCGCTTCTGTGGTGCTCCAGTGCAGTTGGTCAATGCGCTTGTAGGGTTCGCTCCCCCCGCTATCATCGACTAAGCGATTGGTCTTCAAGGGGCAGTAGTACATCTTGCCTAACTCCTCAATCAGCGCCATCAGCTTCTTAGCCGCGTACCAACTGTCCATCAAGACGGTACTGAAGGGCAACTGCTTGGCATAGACCGCCCCTTGCACCATGTCTGCCACATGGTCGAGCTTGCTGTTGCCGTCTCCCTCCGGGTTGTACAACCGATAGTCAATCACCCAAAACTGCCCACTCTTGGACTCGACATAGACACAGCTAATCAACCCGATGCCTCGAATCACCCGATGCTCGTTGCCGCTGTACTGCCGCCTGACCAACTCAATCGACTGGCTAAAGCGTTTGTCTAACACCGTGTCATCAAACAACAGGTATCCGTCCGGGTCGCTGACGAGCAGCGGTTTGACCTGCTCCCACAACAACCGGGGAGTCAGCTTCTCCCCACTCAGGTAGCGATTAATCGTGTCATGGCTAAACGTTTGCAGATGCTCAGCCAAGTGAGTCAGTGTAAAGTTCGTCTGACTGCTCAGTAAGTATTGGCAGTAATCGAGTTTGCTAAAGGTCATCAAAGGGCGATCGCGCTCAGCAATAGCGTTACTGTACGGGTTATTCTCTCGATTGGCTAGTCCCTACCCATAGCGGTCTTGCGTAAGTCCTGAAAAATTACGCCTCGTGGAAGCCTTGCAAGAAAGAGGCGAAGTGGTCGCCATGACGGGTGATGGCGTGAACGATGCACCTGCCTTAAAGCAAGCAGATATCGGCATTGCTATGGGGGTTACAGGGACAGAAGTGGCTAAAGAAGCCGCCGATATGGTGCTGACCGATGACAACTTTGCTTCGATCGAAGCCGCTGTAGAAGAAGGGCGTACTGTTTATGGCAACCTGATGAAAACCATTGGCTTTATCTTGCCTGTTAATGGTGGAGAAGCCATGACCATTCTCGTGGGAATCCTTGCTGCCGCCACCCTACCGATTTTGCCGGTTCAGATTCTCTGGGTCAATATGGTGAGTTCGGTTGCGCTCAGTGCCACCCTAGCCTTTGAGCCAAAATCAAAAGGCACCATGGAGCGATCGCCCCTGCCCCCCAATCAACCCCTCCTTACGGGTAAATTACTATGGCGCATCCTGCTTATTTCCTTCTTCAATCTGATCGCTGTTTTTGGCATGTTTGAATGGATTCTGCGAACCACAGGCAATATCAATCTGGCTCGCACAATGTCAGTTCATACCCTCGTTGCGGCTGAAACCTTTTACCTGCTAAGCATTAGCCAATTTATTCCATCTCTATTTTCTTATCTCAAAGATCGCACGCGCACAGTTGCTTATATTCCTGCGATCGGTGTAGTTTGCGTTTTTATCTTTCAGTTTTTCTTTAGTCAGGTGACCATCATCAACCCATTATTTAATACTCAGCCGCTGAGTGTGGCACAAGCCTTGATTTGCATCAGTGCAGGGATTCCGGTCATTGTTCCGGCTTTATTGCTAAAGCGATTCGCTCCTCTGGGCGTTGGATGAGTACTAAGTTTTGTTAGTGAAGCAGCGATCGTACTGTCAATCAGCCTAGCTATCATCCACATTTTTCAGCGTCTACCGGGAGTTCAGGGCTATGTGAAGTAGATTTGTATTTGAGAAAACAAGTTATTTTTACAAAGATTTAAATTGCTAATCTCTATGATAGAGGCAGAATTCGCCCGTTTCTAATCTATTCCCATAGGAAGTTTAAAACCCAGGTGTGAATGATAGGGTAAAGCAAGACATCGGACAATGAAGACACGGCGTAGCGTGAAATTCGGACAAATCAAAGTAAGAATTTGACGAATGAATAACCCAAGAAGGTGAACTGAGAAAAATCCTTCTAAAAGCGTATTCTTCGAAGTAGCGAAACGGTACAGAGCGATATGAGTAATGTGAACTTACTGAGCCATCGGATAGAAAAGATACGCGGACGATTGTCTGCGCTGTATCAAAATGTTAATGCTTCCACTTTGTCCTCTGCGGACTTATTGCCGACTGCTTTAGTTGAGCTAGGAATTGTTTCTGAATCGCTACAGCTAGCAATGGAAGAGTTGGCACGGCAACAGGATCTTTTTGCCAATGTGCAGAAGAAAGTGGAGGGCGGACAGCATCGATATCAAACTTTGTTTGAATTGATTCCTACTCCTTATCTTGTCACGGACTCAGACTTACAAATTCAGGAAGCGAATCGAGCCGCTGCTGAGTTGTTTAATACCCAACAACAGTTTTTAAGTGGTAAATCATTAGCCCATTTAGTATTAGCGGAAGATTTACCTTTACTCCAGGCTAAACTATCTCAAATTCATCAGCGAAATCGCATTGAATTATCTGGACGGCTGCACCGTTACTGTGGGAATTACTTTAATGCAAATTTAACCATCAGTGCCACCACAGACTGGGAGACGGGAGAAAATGTTTTGTACTGGCTGTTGCAGGATGTAACAGAGTCAAAGCGGGTTGAATCAGCCTTACAGAGTGCAGATTATGATGCCTTCAAAGACCGATCGCTGCATTACTACAGTAAAGGAGAAATTATTTCCCTTGAACCAAGCAAAATCTGGCTTGTTGCCAGTGGTGTTGCAAAACTCACAACTTTATCCGATCGCGGCGAAGAAATGTTGATCGGTTTGGTTCGAGATTCAATGATTTTTGGCTCTAGCTTGACTGCCCTTCAAACCTATCAAGCGATCGCCTTATCCAAGATGCAACTGGTTTCAATTCCGTTAACGGAAATTTCTCAGTCGCCTCGTTTAGCACAGTTTCTATTACCATTATTGGAACAACGCCTACGACAAACGGAAAGCTTTTTATCCATTTATGGACAACTCCGAGTTGAAAATCGCCTGAGCCACCTGCTTTCTCTTCTCAAACAAGAAATTGGTCAGCCTGTGGAAGATGGCGTTCGGTTGCGAGTTCGTTTAACCCACCATGACTTTGCTAGCGTTTGCTGTACCACGCGAGTGACCGTGACGCGGTTACTGGGCAAGCTGCAACAGGAAGGCAAAATTACGTTTGACTCGCGCAACCATATTATTGTGAAGGAAGATGTTTAGTTTCCAGTCAGTTTGCTTCCAGATCATTTAGAAATCCCTTTGCTAACTCAGAAATACCAATTAATTAACCCGAAAATCTTGTGGGGTGGGCAGCGTTTCGACTGAGCTCAAGCCGAAGTCTTGCCCGCCCAGTCAGGGAAGTAGAACGATCGCACAGGGGATTCAATTACCTCGGTGACTGAGTTAGCATGGCGATCGTTCTTACTAATTCGTGGGGCTGAACGGGTTTAGTGATGTAGAGTTGAAACCCGGCAGCCAGGGCTTGCTGTTGATGAATTTCCTCAGCGTAGGCAGTCAGGGCAATGGTGACCGGTAAAGTTTCCTGGGCAGCAGTTAAGGCTTGAATGGCTCGCACTAACTCGCACCCATCCATCTGGGGCATTTCAATATCGCTGATTAGAACATCCGGGTTAGTCTGTCTAAACAGATTGAGAGCTTCGATCGCAGAGCTAGCCGCAAATACGGTCGCCCCTGCATAGTTCAGAATCGAGACTAAAAGTTCTAACGCATCTGGATCATCATCTACCGCCAGGATTTGAATACTGCTCAGGGGTTGAAGGGAGGTAGGAGGAATTGATTCAGATGAAGCATTCAAGCGGGAAGCATTGTCGTTCTGACCTGGTTGACTGTTTGGAATCGGTAATTTGATGGTCAGCGTTGACCCCTGCCCTTCTCCAGGACTGCTCGCCTCAACCGTCCCACCATGCATTTCTACAATATGACGCACGATCGCCAACCCTAAACCCAGTCCGCCAAACTGTCTGGTTGTTTTACTGTCTGCCTGCCGAAAGTAATCAAAAACATAGGGTAAAAAACCAGGGGTAATGCCCTTGCCGGTGTCCGTAACCTGAATCTGCGCACAGGAATCGATCGACTGGAGAGAAACCCGAATTCGTCCGCCTTCCGGGGTAAATTTAACTGAATTGGATAACAAGTTCCAGACAACCTGCTGCAATCGGTTAAAGTCACCCGCTATGCAGTTCACCGCCGGATCAAATCGCGTCTGGATCTGAATTGACTTTGCTTCAGCGGCAAGGCGGATGGTATCTAGCGCCCCTTCAATTACCGATCGCAGATTGACTGAACTGATGTCCAGTTGGAGCTTACCCCGCAGAATCCGGGAAATATCGAGTAAATCTTCAATCAGTTGGGTTTGCAGTCTCGCATTCCGTTCGATCGCCTCTAATCCACGATTAATTACCGATTCATCTTTGCCAGGAGATTGCAGTAATTTTGACCAGCCCAGAATGGGATTGAGGGGAGTGCGGAGTTCATGGGAGAGCACCGCTAAAAACTGATCTTTGGCCCGATTGGCATTTTGCGCTTGCTGATATAGTTGGGCATTGTCCAGGGCGAGGGCTGCCCGGTGCGCCAGTTCATTCGCTAAGGTCAAATCAGCCTGGGTATAATGACGATCGGAATCAGATGTGAAGCAAAATGTGAGTGCGCCCAGGATCCGATCCTGCACAATTAACGGAATGGTCATTAACGATCGCAGTTCTGCCGCCTGCATAAACTGAAGATGTTCAGCACTAAGGGCGATGGATTGCAGCCACTCCTCCGTCACATGGGTAATGAACATCGCACTTCCCTTCAGCAAAGCATAGCTCACGGGATGGTGCTTCACAGACATCGGTGGAATGTAATTGACGATCTGATTCATCCACTCTTGCTTCTGGGGATTGCCATGATGCCAGGCCACTCGCTCGATCGTCTGCTCGTGATCGTCCTTCACTACATCAAAAAAGCAGTAGTCTGCCAAAAACGGTACCACCAGTTGCGCAATTCTTGTCAGCGTCGCCTGATAGTTAAGTGATGTCGCTAAGGCAGAACTGGCTTCAGCCAAAAACCGCTGCCCAGCAACCATTTGTTTAATATCATCAATATCGGTTGCTGTACCGTACCAGGACAATACGTGCCCTTGCTCATCCTTGAGGGGAACAATTCGGGCTAAGTGCCAGCGATAGGTTTGATCAAACTGTTTCAGACGGCACTCCACCTCATAGGCTTCCTTCGCCACAACCGCCCGATCGCGGATGAGGGAAACGGGCTGAAGGTCGTCTGGGTGAATTACGTTGCGCCATAACCCAATGCCCGCAGTCAGATCAACCACTCCGGTATACTCTTGCCAGCGTTGATTAAAAAATTGAATCTTCCCATCTGCATCATTGACCCACAGCAGTTGTGGAATGGCATTACACAGGCTGCGGTATCGCCGTTCCTCCAGGGATAGGGCTTGCTCCATCTGCTTGCGATCGGTGATGTCAAACAGTAATCCATCCCAGACGTTGCCATCGATCAGTTGCTCAGGACGGGCACTACCTTGAATCCATTTCGTCTGCCCAGAGGGAGTGATGATCCGTCCCTCCCAGTGCCATGAACAACCCTGCTGTACTGCCGTGCTCATCGAATCTTTGAAGGATGGAAAATCAACCGGATGAATCTGATTCCAGATCACCCTGGCATCCTGAAGTACGGCTTCTGGGGTCAGTTCAAACAATTCACGAATGCCAGAACTGACATAGGTATAGGTAACGGTTTCCGTATTAGCCTCGCAGGAAGTGAATCGACAAATCATGCCTGGGAGGTTGGCAATCAGTCTTTGAAACTGGACTTCGTTTTCGCGCAGAGCCTTTTCAGCTCGTTGTCGCTGCTGTCGTTCTCTTGCTTCCCTCAGGGCCCGCTGTACGGAGGGAACTAGCCGTCCTAACCGTTGCTTCAGCACATAATCCGTTGCCCCCTGTTTGAGTGCTTCGATCGCCACTTCTTCTCCTAGAGCAGCTGAAACTAAAATAAAAGGAATTTCAGGGCAAAGTGCCTGGGCAAAATCTAATGCAGAGAAACCATCAAAGCTGGGCAATGAATAGTCAGAAATAATCAGGTCAAATACATCGGTTTCTAATGCATTCACAAAATCATTGCGGTTATCTACTCTAATAAATTCGCTGAAGATACCTGCATCCAGGAGAGTGGTTTGAATAATTTCCGCATCTAGCAGACTATCTTCGAGTAAGAGAATCCGCAACGAGTTCATTAATTGTTCCACTCCTTGGATGAAGGGATAAATTGTATGAGATTGCGCAGCGTAAATAGGCATAGTCATTAAACCTGACTAGCTCTTTAGTGCGCTAGCCACTAATTTAACAAAATGTACCGACAGCAACTTTATGGATTTGCATGATGAACCGTTTTATCAATGGAATTTAACGTAACGATCGCCGTAATGAGTTGTTCTGGATCAATTGGTTTGGTTAAACAAAACTGAAATCCAGCCGCACGTATGGTTTGATCGTCTTCCTCCACTTGATAGGCAGTCATTGCAATTGCTGGCGGCAGCTTATGATTCGATCGCGCCCTGATTTGGCTCAGCAACGAATAGCCATCCTCTTGGGGCATCGCAATGTCGCTGATGATGAGATCAGGCTGTAAAGCCTCAAATCGGGATAAAGCTTCTTGAACTGAATTAACCGTCGTCACCTCAACTTGGTACGTCTCTAAAATCAGCGAAACTAATTTACAAGCATCGTCATTGTCGTCCACGACGAGCACCCTCAAGCCTTGTAATCGTTGAATCGGTTGAAAACTCACATTTTTCCTACCACAGTTTTTCCCTTGGCTATAGCCTGAAGCGGTAAAGAGCAAATTTACTATGACCGCATCCAGACACATTTGTACCTGTGTATGCCCAGTTCACTATACCTAAAGATATAAAACATCTATCGGAAGAAATAGTTGAATCAAACTGCGATTTTTTTTGATTGTTATTCGTATAACTTTATATATCTCAAGCGATCGCAAAATCAACTAATCAAAATGCAAGCCTGTTCTACCTGAATGAAAGGTCAGAAAAGAACGGGAGATAGAATAACGATCGCATCATGGCATGCAAGAGATTAGACAGAATTTCAACTGAGGAATAGCTTATTGAATAACCTGCCCAACATTTTACTTGGCTGACAGGGCAGGCAAAATGCCCGCCCCACAAGCATTCCAGAGGATCAAACATCAAATAGATATTCCTGATGCCCCTTATCCTAAAACCTGATTTAGGAATTCACGACGACTCCCCCATTGGGATGCAAAATTTGTCCTGAAATGTAGGAAGAATCATTTGATGCCAGAAATACATAGCTAGGAGCCACTTCCTCAGGTTGTCCAGGACGCTGCATCGGAACTTGTGCGCCAAAACTCTTCACCTCCTCTTCAGGAAAGGTTGCAGGAATCAGCGGAGTCCAAATGGGGCCTGGTGCCACTCCATTGACTCGAATCCCCTTTTTCACGAGGGACTGGGATAACGATCGCGTAAAGGCGACGATCGCCCCCTTCGTTGAGGAGTAATCCAGCAGAATGGGATTACCCTTGTAAGCGGTAACGGAAGTGGTGTTAATGATCGTGCTGCCTTCCTTCAGGTTGGGTAGAGCGGCTTTGGTTAGAAAGAACATACTAAAAATGTTGGTGCGGAAGGTGCGCTCTAACTGTTCCGCGCTGATGTCTTCAATGCTTTGTTGAGGATGTTGTTCAGCCGCATTATTCACCAAAATATCTAAATGACCTAACTCCTTGACTGTTTGCTGTACGGCTCGTTGGCAAAACTGTTCATCGCCAATATCACCCTTTAGCGTGATGCAGCGTCGTCCTTCCTGTTCCACTAACTGCTGCGTTTGTTTCGCATCTTTATCTTCGTCCAGGTAAACGATCGCTACATCTGCCCCTTCCTTGGCATAGACGATCGCTACCGCTTTACCAATGCCGCTGTCACCGCCTGTAATTAGAGCAACCTTACCCTGCAACTTACCGCTGCCCCGATAATTGAACTCCCCAGATTTTGGTTGGGGAGTCATTTCTGATTCACGTCCGGGCTGTTGATTTTGATGCTGGGGAGGTTGCAGCTCTTTTGTTTTAGACATAGCTTTCCTGACCTAATATAGGGCAATCTTTGCTTTTACTGTAATTCAGGGGTTTAGTAGATTGCTCCATCAACAGTAGGAAGCATTGTCTGCTTAATTGGAAAGGTTCTACACAACAAAAGAATGTGATTCGCACAACAGATTAATGATTTGGTTAAATCTATCGATTCAGAAAAGTCTCAACTTGAGCCGCTGTATCTGAAGCCCCAGGTTGATCTTCTGGCCGTCGCGTATACCACCAGGCCCAGGCAATTAACACCGCTTGAAACGGTAGCCGTACCCAATAAAGGGCAGGATGATGCGGAATCCCTTCAATGGGGATACTGTTCATTGCCTGATAAATATTGGCAGGAAAAACGGCAATAAACAAGGCAATTAATCCCCAGGCTGCCGCGACGCTGATGAAGGGGATCAGCAGACCAATGCCGCCCAAAATTTCAAACACGCCGCTAATATAAACTAATCCCACCGGAGAGGGAAGTTGAGGTGGAACAATCCGGGCGTACTGATCGGGACGAATGAAGTGAGTAATACCCACAATGATAATGGCGATCGCAAGGACTCCCCGTAGTATTTCCTTCCGTTGTTTGCCTGAATTTTGACTGACCTGCATTGTACTCTCTAACGATGAATGTTTTAGCGGTGTTAGTTCCGACTTTGCATTTGCCTTGCAGATCTTTTATGGGCAGGCAAGACACTTGCGCTACAGAAACCGATTAGCTTGCACTGATTGTGATTGCACTGAATCACTTTCAAAAACAACGAGTTTTGTGCTGATAGATGATATCAATTTGTGCGATCGAATGGGTCTATCAAAAGGGACAGATCTCTTAAAATCTTGAGGTGTCCAAGTAGACAATCAGACTCGTCCACATCGGTTTGATTGACTAAACTTGCTGATTCACATCAGAGGATTGAACCCGATTTCTCACCAAGGGGTGATGTAAATTTGCGCTACGAAAAGCAGGCTTAAGTCTATGGGGATATTTAATTTCTCTATCCAAGTGCTGTGCCGCATAACTCATGCCTCAACAGCTTGGAGAAGATTTGCTTCTAGGAGAGAATATGACTAATACCACGCTGGCATCGGATCTGCTGGGAACAATGCACTGGATAGCACAGGTCCCTGTTACACCCACTGATCCGACCCTTCCACCCGGCACACCCGTTGTGCCACCTGAAACAACCTCCGTTCTATTTTCAGGCCCACAGTTTTTTATCGCGCTAGTTTCGGGGGTTTTACTAGCGTTTGCCTTCCAACTGGTGCTGACCAACCTCTCGGTAGCGGCTGGGGTATCCTACCTGGGGCAGTCCAGTCACTCCAGCAGCTCAGATCATGACGATTCTGGCGGGGGAGGAATCTCGGTTCGTAAAATCAGCATGGGCGTTGGCATCTGGACGCTGATTACCGTGACGATCGCCCTGTTTGCAGCCTGTTTTCTAGCGGTGCAGTTGAGCTTACTGACCACCGTAGGGCTGGGAGCAATTGTCGGCTTAGTGATCTGGGCGGCTTATTTTTCGCTGTTGGTATGGGTCAGTTCCACCACCGTAGGCTCCTTGATTGGTTCTGTTGTAGGGGCTGCTACCTCTGGGTTTCAAGCCCTGCTGGGAACGGCTACTGCGGCGATCGGGAGTCGGGCGGCAAAACAGCAAATGGTGTCCACGGCCGAGGCTGTAACGGCGGCGGTGCGGAATGAATTGGGTTCGGGGATTGAACCAGAGAGCATTCGGCATTCCCTGGAGGATTATGTTCGTCGTCTGCGCCTCCCAGGTTTTGACACCTCAAGAATTCGGCGAGATTTTGAAGATTTGCTCAATGATCCTGAAATTGAAACCCTGGCCCAGGACGATCGCCTCAGCCAGATCGATCGGCAAACCTTTATTGATCTGATTAGCCATCGCACGGATTTCAGCTACGACGAAGTGAATCGACTGGCAGATTTGCTGGAAGCAGCCTGGCGGCAAACGTTGGGTCGGCGGCGCAGACCGGATTCATCAGCTGAACTGACTGAGTATCTGCGTTCCACTCAGCCTGGACAACTGCAAATTGCTGAACTCAATGCCAAGCTCGATCGGCTGTTGGCAGAACAAAGACAGCAATCCCAACCGGGCAGAATGGCTGGCGGGAGCAGTGGCAGCACGGGCGGCATGATGCAGCAACCGCTTCAGATGGGCATGAACGCGCTGATGGGTATGCTGATGGGTCGTACCGATCTGTCGGATCTGGATCTGGAAAAGATCATTGGTCAACTGAAGAATACGACGGGTGAAGTCACCCATCAAGCCGATTCGGTAATGCATCAACTGAAGGGCGATCGTTCTGAGGAAGCCTACAGTCCGGTACGAGCGGATGTGGAAAATTATCTGCTGAACAAACCCTCCTGGCAGATGACGCAAGAGTCGATCGGCAGAGAGTTCCGGGAAGTGCTTTATGATCCCGATGCCGATCCAGGAGCGGTGGCCCAGCAATTGATGAAGCTGAACCGATCGGTTTTTGTAGACCTGCTGCAATCGCGTGGGGTACTAACTCAGGAAAAAATTCAGCGAGTGGCAGATCAGCTAGAGGCGATTCGTCGAGAAGCCCTGACCGCAGCCCGGACGGCCCAGGAACGGGAAATTGCCCTGGATCTACGCGATCGGGTCAAGGCTTATCTGAGCTTTACGCCTAAGGAGCAACTGCATTCCCAGGATACGCTGCCTGCCCTGAAGGCTTTGTTTGAAGATTCAAACGCAGACTACGAAACGCTGTCCCACCGTCTGGCTCCCTACAAACGCAGTGCCCTCCAGCAAGCACTTGTTCAACGTCAGGACATTTCCGTTGAGGAAGCGCAACCCATGCTGGATGCGATGGAACGGACGCGGGATCAGGTGTTGTTTGAGTCTCAATCGCTGGATCAACAGGCGAAACAGCGTTATGGTGAGACGCGGCAGCGCATGGAGGATTACCTGCGGAATACCCATAAGGATGAACTGGATCCAGAACGCATCAAGCAAGATCTGCAAGTGCTAGCATCTGATCCTCAGGTGGGCATTTCTGTGCTGCGTTCCCATGCTTCTGAATTCGATCGAGATACCTTTGTGCAGCTTCTCAGCCAGCGGGATGACATCTCGGAGGCAGAAGCCCAGCGTATGGTCGATCGCATCGAATCCAACTGGTACAACATTACCCACTCCCCGCAGATCGTGGCAGATACCGTTAAAGATACCTATGATCAGACGGTACATTCGATCGCAGATTATCTGCGAAGCACCGATCTGGAGGAACTCAATCCTGATGGCATCCAGCGAGATTTGTCTCGACTGTTGGATGATCCGAAGCAAGGGACGATCGCCTTGCGGCGGCGGCTGGCCCAGATTGATCGAGAAACCCTGGTGCGCCTGTTAAGCCAGCGTCAGGATCTGACCGAAGCTCAGGTTAATCGGGCGATCGATCAAATTCTGGAAGCCATTCAGCAAATCATCCGCGCTCCCCGGCGGTTGGCTTTACGGGCGAAGGAACAGGTGATCAATTTTGAATCGAGTCTGGAAGATTACCTGCGCAATACCGAGAAGGAAGAGCTGAATCCAGAAGGAATTGAGCGAGATCTAAAATTGCTGTTTCAGGCCCCAATATTGGTGTGCGGAATGTCCGCGATCGGCTTGCTCAATTTGACCGGGAAACGCTGATTGCTTTACTGGCTCAACGTCAGGATATGACCCAGCAAGAAGCTGAGCGGGTGGTCGCCCAAATTGAATCGGTGCGCGATCGCATCTTGTCGCAATTGCAGCAAATCCAGGATCGAATTCAGCAGATTATCGATCGGATCTTTGCTCGCATTCGGAATTACCTCAATTCCCTCGATCGGCCTGAACTCAACTACGATGGCATTAAGCAGGACATTCGGACGCTGTTTGACGATCCCCAGGCTGGCTTTGATGTCCTCCGCGCTCGCTTAAGTCAATTCGATCGCAATACGTTGATCGCATTACTGAGTTCCCGCAAGGAAATTTCGGAAGCTGATGCAAATCGGATTGTTGAGCAGATTGAATCCGCCCGCAATAACGTCCTTCAGCAGGCAGAACGGATCCAATCCGAAACGCAGCGTCGCCTAGAAATGGTGAAACTGGAAGCCCAACGCCAGATGGAGGAAACGCGGAAAGCGGCTGAAACGGCTGCATGGTGGCTGTTTGCTACAGCGTTACTCTCGGCGGTGGCATCGGCTGGGGCTGGCTCCCTCGCCACGTTTTAAGGTTTTACTTTTGTGATGCGCTGATGCCCTTTCCCTCCGGGGGAGGGGCTTTTTTGGTGAGGAGTGGGGAGTGGGGAGGGGGGTGTGGGGTGTGGGGTGTGGAGATAGAAAGGGGTAGGCAGTGTCAAGGCTGGTAAAGCCGATCAGATGCGATTTGATTGCAGATCCCTAACTTTGGTTGCGGGTTAGGTGCAAAATGGTGTTGAGCAGTTCAGTGGAATTAACGGGTTTGGCTAAGTGGGATTGGAATCCAGCATCAAGGGCTTTTTGCCGATCCTCCTCTCTGGCATAGGCGGTTAGAGCGATCGCAGGAACGGTTCCACCTTGATCAGTGGGGAGTTTGCGAATGCGGCGGAGGAGCGAATAGCCGTCTTCCTGGGGCATGCCAATATCGCTGATTAAAATATCTGCGGGCCATTCAGCAAAGGCGGTAAAGGCTGAATCTGCTGCTTCAAAGGATTGCACCTCGGCATTATGCTGTCTGAGTAAAAATGACAAAAATTCGCGGGTATCGAGTTCATCATCGACCAGGACAATCCGCAATCCCTGGAGGTCGAGGGTTGAGGGGGCTGTACAAGAACTCTCTGCTTCAGTGTCTTCTGGCTCATCGGGTCTGGAATCCCGTTTCTGGAACGGTAGTAGAACGGTGAAGGTGGCTCCCTGCCCCTCTCCAGGACTTTCAGCGGAAACTGTCCCCCCGTGCAGTTCCACCAGATGATGGACGATCGCCAGTCCTAACCCTAATCCCCCCTGGGTTCGGGTCATGGAGCTATCGGCCTGCCGAAAATACTCAAAAATGTAGGGTAGAAATTCGGGGTTAATCCCTTTCCCCGTATCCTTTACCTGAATCCGGGCTTGATTGCCCACCGTATCCAGGCGAATTTCAATTCGTCCCTCTTCGGGTGTGAATTTGATGGCATTGGAAAGTAAGTTCCACACCACTTGCTGTAAGCGTCCTGGATCCCCCATCACCCATCGGACGTTTGGCTCGATCGTGGTTTCTAGATGAATGGATTTGCTTTCAGCCGCCAGTCGCATGGTTTCGATCGCCGCTTCAATCGGGGAAACTAAATTGACTGGCAGCACCTCCAGGCTGAGTTTGCCCCGGAGAATCCGCGATACATCTAGCAAATCTCCAATCAACTGGGTTTGCAACCGGGCATTCCGCTCAATGGTTTGCAGGGCGCGGGTGGTGGTTTCTGGATCAAACTGGCGCGAACAGAGGAGTTTGGCCCATCCCAAAATGGCGTTGAGGGGCGATCGCAGTTCGTGGGAGAGCATGGCCAAAAATTCATCTTTGACGCGATTGGCTCGCTGGGATTCCTGGTAGAGCCGGGCATTATCAATCCCCAGGGCAATGCGATCGGCCAAACTCTGCAAAAAGTTCTGGTCTTCCATCGTATAGTCTTCCCCCCTCGATCGCGGAACATTGCCAGCGTGCCGACTGCCCGATTCCGAACGCAAAGGGGCGCGACCACAAAGCTTGCAATGCCAACCTGCTCCAGGTAGGGGATGGCGGCGTTAGAGGGGAGGTGCGACTGTAATTCTTCTGGGGAAGTGATTGAAACTGACAGCGGTTCTCCCATATCAAACACCCGGGCGTATACACCTTCATTCACTGGCTGCTGGGCTTCTACCAGTTCTTCAATCAGGGCCAGAGCTTCTGGATTGCGATGGTGTGCTGCTGCCAGATTTAACCACTGGCGATCGTTGGATAACAACCGAATGAGGCAACCATCCCCAATCAGATTGGCGGTGTATTGAGCGGTGGTTTCCAGCACAGACTGAAAGTCCAGAATGGTTTCTGAAAAAGCCTGGGAAATTTCTGCCAGAATTTGGGAATGAATCGCCTGTTTGCGGATCCGTTCTTCTGCTCGCTTGCGATCGCTGACATCCACGTAGGCCCCAATCACGCCGCGCACCTGATTTTGCTCATCCCGGAGGGGAACCGCTTTGCCGTAAATATGGCGAACAAATCCATCCTCAAACACCAGTTCCGCTTCTTCTTCCACGGGCTCCCCCGTGCGTCCTGCCTTTTTCATCGACAATTCCTCAGTGGGAATGTCCTGTCCATTGCGTCGTAATCGAAACGGAAATGGATAGGTGTGTTCCACTGGAATTGCAGACACTGCATCTGCACCAGGTTCCATTCGCATAAACTCGTAGGCAGTGCGATTGGCGGAAATGCTTCGGCACTGCGGATCATGGGCAATCCAAACCCCCACTGGCGTAATTTCTAAAAAAGCCTCCAGTTCTTCCGCCCTGCCCGGGACTGAAGTTCACTTTGCCGCAGTGCTGCCTCTGCCCGTTTGCGCTCCGATCGCTCCCTGAACTCGCGGAGGGCCCGCTGCACTGAGGGAACGAGCCGCCCCAGCCGCTGTTTCAGGACATAATCCGTTGCACCCCGCTTCAAGGTTTCGATCGCTAATTCCTCGCCTAAGGTGGCAGAGACAAAAATGAACGGAATCTCAGGACATTGTTCATGGGCCAGATCCAGGGCGGCAATCCCATCAAAGGAGGGCAGAGAGTAATCGGCCAGAATCAGATCCAGTTCCAACTCTGAGAGGGCGTTCCGAAACTGCTCCTGGGTTTCTACGCGCACCAATTCACACTGAATTCCTCCTTCATTCAGATGGGCCTGAATCAATTCAGCGTCAATTGGACTATCTTCAAGCAAGAGGATACGCAGATGCTGCATAGGGTTTTGATCCTGAGTGACAAACTAACTAGCGCGGAGGGGAGGCAAGGAGCCAGGGGGAGGTTGGTTAATCACTGCCCAAAACAATCCCAGTTCTCTAATGGCATTGACAAATTCATGAAAATCAACGGGTTTTACCACATAGGCATTGCTTCCTAAACCATAGCTGTGCAACAGATCCTGTTCTTCGCAAGAAGAGGTCAAAATTACCACTGGAATCATCCGGAGCTTGGGGTCAGCCTTGATCTGACCTAAGACCTCCAGTCCATCGACTTTGGGCAGTTTCAGATCCAACAAAACGGCGATCGGGTTGCCTTCCATCCGCAGGCGGTACAGCCCCCGCCGAAATAAATAATCCAGAGCTTCTTCGCCATCTCGCACCACGACCACTTCATTGGCCAGACGATTCTGATCCAGGGCAGTCAGAATTAGCTCAATATCATTGGCGTTATCTTCCACCAGCAAGACCCGCTTTAAATCCATGAAGCCACCTCCTGGGACACAGGGAGCGAGAAGTAAAATGTTGCCCCCTCACCGACTGCCCCTTCTGCCCAGACTCGCCCACCATGCCGATGCACAATTCGCTGTACGTTGGCCAATCCCACACCCGATCCTTCAAACTGCTCCGATCGGTGCAACCGTTGAAAAATCCCAAACAGTTTATGAACGTATCGCATATCGAACCCAATCCCGTTATCGCGCACAAATATAATGACTTCATGATTATTATCAGTGTTTGTGCAACCAATTTCGATCGTGGCTTCAGTTTGTTCACGGGTATACTTCACTGCATTTTCCATCAAGTTGTAGAGGGCTAGCCGGAGTAGGGTCGGATCGCCCTTGACGACAGGCAATTCCCCAATCTGCCAGTCAATGTTGCGTCCACAGGTATCTAACTTCAGGTCACGTTGTGCTTCCTGCACAAGCTGATTCAAGTCGATTGTGGCATAGTGCATTTCAGTCCGCCCCATCCGCGAGAATGCCAGGAGGTCATCAATCAAAACTCCTGCCTGCTTGGTGGTGTCAGCAATGATATTCAAATACCGTAGGCTCGTTTCATCCAGGGGGGGAGACTGCGTATGTTTGAGTAGCAGGTCTACAAATCCATGAATATGGCGCAAGGGAGCCCGTAGATCGTGGGACACCGAGTAGGAAAATGATTCCAGTTCTTTATTGGCTGCCTCCAGTTGATCATTGGCGGCTTCCAGTTGGGCCGTCCGTTCCTGAACGCGCTGTTCCAGGGTTTCATTAATTTCCGCCAGCTCATTTTCCAGCCGTTTTCGATCGCTCAAATCCACTACAAACCCAATCACCTTTTGGCGATCGTCCAGCAGGGTTGAACCCAGCAGAATTGGCACTCGCCTACCGTCTTTGCGGATGTATTCCTTTTCAAAGGGGGTACAAACTCCCTTGGCTTGCAGTTCCAATACTGAGTATTTGCTGACCTCAGCATATTCCGGTGGGGTCATTTCCCGCCAGCGAATTTGGTTTTCGTTTAATTCATCCCGCGTGTAGCCAATCATGTCTAAAAAGGCATCGTTGGCTTCCAGAATAGAGCCATCCATATCCGCCACAATCACGCCAATAATATTAGATTCCACTAGACGGCGCACTTTTGCTTCACTGTCGCGCAACTCTTTTTCCAATCGCTTTTGCTCGGTCATATCCAGCGCAATGCCCGCCAGCAGGGTTTGACCTGATGCATTGGTAATGGGAAATTTACAGGACAGCCAGTGGCGTTCTCCATCGGGATGGGGTGAGGTTTCAAACTGTTGCAGGGGTTGCCCGGTTTCTAACACTTTTCGATCGTGTTCTCGCCACTGCGATGTGGCATCAGTTGGGAACAAATCAGCATCAGTTTTACCTAATAAATTTGCCGCATCCTGTCCTAAAAGCTGCTCGAAGGCACGGTTAACAAAGATGTAACGGCCCTCTGCATCTTTGACAAAGGCAGTCGTTGGGCTATAGTTCATGAAATTGCGAAATAATGCCTGACTTTCTTTCAGGGCAACTTCAGCTCGTTTGCGATCGGTAATATCGGCTGCTGCGCAGGTGACTCCTACGATCGATCCATCCCGGAAGCGGAGCGGTTCGATGATCAAATCATAAGTGTAAAGTTGGCCCTTGAGGGTACAGGTGAATTCTTCCCGTGCAGGATCTCCGGTTTCCAGAACTCGTCGTTTGAGTGCGGTGAGAACGTCTGCTTCTGAGTCCGGCAACAAATCCCGATCGGTTTTGCCCAAAATCATATCCGTTGATTGCGATCCGGGCGGGTTATGAATCCACTGATAACGCAGGTTCTGATCTTGCTGAGAGAGGGTAATAAATGAATTACTGAGGGCTAAACGAAAGCGTTCTTCACTGGCTTGAAAATTTAATAAATTGAGTTCGGCTCGTCGTTTTGCTACCCTTAATTCGGAATTCAAAGAACTGATCAGCGATGCGACTAAAATAAATACGCCAAGATATAAAACTGTACCGAAATTGGCAACCTGAAAGGAGTTGAACGGTTCAATAAAAAAATAGTTGGCAAACAAAACCGATAAAAATGCACTCAACAGTCCTGGGCCTAACCCACCGTAGCGCGTTGCAATCACCACAGAGCCATAAAATGTAACAAATATCGCAGGTGCAAATACCTGTCGCAGCAGTACGGTTAGCAAAAATGCCACAAAAACATTGACAACCGTGATGCCATAGTGAAACAGGGGGTGACGAGCTGGAAGCATGGAGTCCACAGAAGCGGCATTTGCTAAAACAACGAACGATTATTGAACAACTGCTACAGGATAATGAGCAACTGTCATTCACCTTAGGGCAGATGTACGCCCTTGAGTATACGTCTTAAGGACTATTTTTGAATCATCCTGGTGTTGATTGGACTTAGGTTGGGAAGACAAAAAAAGGCAGCCCTCAGGCTGCCCTAACCTCAGCAATGAACACTCAAAACTAGGATGGTTGATGGGCCAGAGTCGTCGTCTTGGCTGAATCGGGCAATACTGCTGGGTCATCATCGATCGACAGCAGGAACTCAATTAATGCAGTTTGTTCCTCTGGCGTATATCCAGCCTGGCGATCGACCCAGTACTCATGCCCTCGTCCATCTACATTAGCTCGCTGTAGATCAGAACTGGCCCGGTTCGCTGCCACCATCGGCTCCCGCAAATTGCGATCGAGCAACATCCGTAAACTTGCCCCTGGATCAGGCTGAATGCCGCGCATCAATGTGCCCACACTACCGATTTGTTCTGGATCGACGATCGTGTAATAGCCATCCTCATCTGGTTTCAACGCATTCGCACTGGCTGCGACTCCACCATCGTGCAGGTAGGGCATATGCAGGTACAAGCCAATCAGCTTGATCACCTTGTAACCGCCCTTCGGATCACTCATGGCATAGGCCAGCTCAATGTCCTCCTGCGGGAAAATATCCGTGGGAACTGCCAGCACAGGCGGATCAGAGGGCAACGGCACAGACACATTGGGTGGGTAAGTGTCCGGCGGGACAAAATGTTCGGCAAAGTCCTTAGAGGCAGGGGCACGAACCGGCTGAGTCTTGACTTCCCGTTGAGGAATCACGCGATGGTTAGTAAAGTACCGACCGCTATGGCAACTGGCGCAGTTTGCCTGATCAAAAATGGCGGCCCCTTGCTCCAGGCTGGCCAGAGCAACGTTCGATTCATAGGGAGGAGGAGCCAGAGTGTTTTGCCAGGCAGACATCCCATTGAGTTGGGCAGCCACCGGATAGCCGGGAGAAGCAGCCATCAGCCCATTCTGCATAAATAGCGTTCCCTCTGGGTATTCCGGCATCTGGATCGTTTCATTAATTCCAGGCGAGTTGGGAGTTGGGTCGATTTGATCAACAAATTCACTGGGTTTGGCCCCTTCTGGCAATCGGAGATCCGATCGAGAGGCATTCTGGAACATACTGCCCAGGTAGGTTTCTTCATCAATTCCCAGCACCGCTTCAGCGGCATCGGCAGTGGTCGTAGGATCGGCATTCAAGCCGAACACTGCATTATTTAACGTGGTCAAACCATGAAACCAGCCGATCGAAGCGACACCGCTCCAGGCATAGGGCCAGGCTTCGTGGGTGTAGGAAGAGGGAACCTTGGCGGAATTATTAACCAGATCCCCATTGGAAACAAAATTACCAGGGGGCCAGGATAGCACCGCAGCATCTACGGCATCTTCGAGCAGTTGTGAATCGGGCAGGTAGTCCTGTTCTCCCTCACTATTAATGTAGGCGTGTTGCCCCGATGGAATGTCCGTTGGGTTCACATCGGTTTGACGGAACAGGGCGGACGTATTCGATGCAAACGCCAGCAATGTCCCTAAATTCACATCAATATTGGTTGCACCTTCCGCAATCAGCCCTGTTTCTGGATTGACCGTGGCGTGGCACAATGCACAGGAGATCCCAACCTTGGGTTGAGCATGATCTATATGAGTGACCAAACCTAGAGGGAACGGCGAACCCTCAGGGACATCCAATCCAGTATTAATGACTGTCCCTGCCGCAAAGGTGCGATCGCCCACCGTAATATCCTCATCCAGGGTGACTTGCAGGTTATTCGTGGGTTTCCCCTTGAGGGCCAGAACGGCCTTGGACAAACGGGGAATATTCAGCGGCCCATCCAGAATCCCGATCACATCGGTAAACAGGACTTCATTGCCAAAGGTTTCGGTGTAAAAACTTTTGCGTCCTAAATCCAGTAAGTCCTGCGTAATTTCCACTGCACCGTTGTCTGGAGAGAGTAATTCACGACCCTCTTCCGTTTGCAACAAAGCATCAGCTTCTGTTTCATCCACAACATATCCCAACACATCATAGGAACCAAGACCGCTGGGGGCTGGTTGCGTCTGGGGAGTGTAGGTACTACTGAGCTTCGGTGGCCCTGTTGGCAAAGCCAACTCCGCTTGATAACCAAAGAAGCCTGCAACAACCAGCAAGACCAGCAGAATAATTGTTGTCCTTAGAAATGACATGATATTGCTTCATCTAAACGATCGATACTTTATGTGAATGGAAATACAGAGGGACATAGAACAGTCCCCCTAACAACTGCTGTTCATCCTGCACTTTTCACGTTAGAAAGCTCAGGCGCGAAAGCACTTCTTAACCATATTTGTTGATTGCAGTGATTGCAGAAAACTATGACACTCTCTTCAGAAAGGCACGAACTGCATCGCCATCCACGCGACTTCATCTTAGAAAGGGTGCATCCAGTTATCGTCTATCAGATGATGGAGATATCATACAGAAATAAAAATTCAGAAGGTTCGGATCACATCGCCTCATGGTGGCTCAGTCTCGATCGCTGGAAAGGCTATCTATATCTCAGAAGTATTCTCTGGGGCATCCAGGTTGACGGATGTTTATCGGAGCGATCGTCATCTGAAAACCATCAATCCTTCCCTGATCTAAATACGGTTTGTTAAAGCTTGGTGTAAGGAAGAATGCAAAAATTGCTAAAAAGGGGTTTGGAAATGCGAACTCAACCGAATCTAATTGTTCATGGTACGGATCTGACCTTGTTCAAGCCGAAAATCTCCTAAAGGAATCGATCGGCTTGGTTTAAGCTTCTTTAGGAACCGCCAAGAAGTTAAATGCTTGAAAAGGATACTGCATCGACTCCAGAAATTGCTCACAACTGAGGGCATGTCCCTGAGCAAGCCAATCTTTCATCAAGAAAATGCTATAGGAATGGGTTTGGAAGAAGTCATAGACTGCCGTAGGAGAAACTTCATGGGCATCTAACCCAGACTGGGTACACTCGAAAATAATTGAAGGATGGCAGCGATCGAGGACGGTTTCTCCACCCTGAAGAACCGATAATTCTCCTCCTTCCACATCAATTTTGATGAAGTCAATTGAGCGATCGGAGGGAACAATTTCATCTAAGGTTGTGCAGGGCACCTGTAGTCGTTCGATCGACTGCTGTTCTACTCCATTGGTATGAAGCCGAAGTCCGCTAAACCCCGACTGCTGCGATTGCAAAAAGAATTCAACTTTCCCAACAAAATCGCTGATGGCAGTTTGTAAAATTCGTACTGAAGGAAACTTTTGCTTCAACCAGTGAGACTTATACGGAATCGGTTCGATCGCTATATGCACACCGTGGGGCGAAAAGGTTTGCATCTGGTTCAGCACAGATCCTAAATGTGCGCCAATATCAATACAATTCATTGAATCAGTAATGACCTGAGCCATGACCATTTCCATTCGGGCTGATTCAACGTAAATCTCTTCCAACTCAGGATGTTTTATCCGCTGCGGTAGTTGAGCCATCGATCGGACTGTATAGGCCATTCTCTCTAAAGGCGTGCCAATGCAGCAATGAATCATGTATTCTTTAAATCGCATTTTCATCTCTCCAAGATCTTTACTGCTTCAAGCACGGTGTTAAAAATTGAATCTATAAACCGTCACTTTTGTGAGTGATAACAAGATTCATCTATTGGCTGCACCGTTCTAGAGGCAGAGAACCGTTACTCGGTGGATCTGGGCAAAGGCGAAAGTCTATTGCTGAAAATCTCCTAAGGAACGCGGATTGAATAAAATCGAAAATTTAATCTCCAGAAGGGGCGCACAGCTGTGCGCCCGTACAGAAAAAATCGGAGTTATTTAATTTGCGTCCCTAAGGGGGGTTGAAAAGCATGAAATGTCCTGTGTTTGCTCCCCAACCCTGGGGGACTTCTGACCCAATCGATCGGTCAAAGTCCTCCAAAGTAAGCCCTAGCGGGCATTCAAGCAAGGGGGATTTAGGGGGCGGTTCGGATCGCAACTGGCACTTTTAAACCATCCTCTAAGGAGTAGGATTGCTGTGGAGGAAAAACAGAAGGATTCGCAGCAAACTATTGGCGATAAAGGCAACCAACACAATGAAAATAATTACATTAATCGCGTCGCGTAGGGTTTTCATGGTATCTCGAATCTAAAGTTTAAGGTGGCACTACATTGCGTCCACCATCATGTATGCTACTTCCTTCATGGTGTATTTGGCTTGCCATCCCAGCTTTTCTTTCGCTTTGGCCGCATTCCCCCGGCTCACAGCAATGTCCGTTGGGCGGAAGAGGGTGCGATCGACTTCCACATACTGCTGCCAGTCCAACCCCAGGTAGCTAAACACTTCCGCCACAAATTCCTCTAGCTTATGGGTGGCTCCCGTTGCAATCACATAATCATCGGGCTGATCCTGTTGCAGCATCCGGTACATGGCCTCCACGTACTCCGGCGACCAGCCCCAGTCCCGCTGAATTGAAACATCGCCCAGATGTAGCCTGTCCGATCGCCCATCGGCAATATCCAGGGCTGCCGCCACAATTTTTTGGGTGACAAAGCGTTTGGGACGCAGGGGAGACTCATGGTTAAACAAAATCCCAGAGCAGGCAAACAGATTGTAAGCCTCCCGATAGTTTGCCACCTGCCAGAAAGCGGCGGATTTAGCCACGGCATAGGGACTGCGGGGACGAAAGGGAGTTGTTTCGCTGGCCGGAACTTCGCCCGTATCCCCAAAACACTCACTGGAACTGGCGTTGTATAGCTTAATCGGTCTGCCTATAAACCGAATCGCCTCCAGCAAATTCAGCGTGCCCAGCGTGATACTCTCCATGGTTTCCACAGGCAACTCAAAGGAGAGTCCCACCGAGGTTTGCCCGGCCAGATTGTAAATTTCATCCGGTTGAACTTTGCTAATCACCTGCAACACACTCCGAAAGTCATTCAGAGCCATGGAGCAAGTCTTGACTCGATCGCGGATACCCAATCGCACCAGGTTACGAAAGGTGGAAATTTGAGCATCCCGTGAACTGCCGTAGACGGTGTAGCCTTTACCCAGCAGCAGTTGCGCCAGGTAAGCTCCATCTTGTCCAGAAATGCCGCAAATCAGTGCTGTTTTCATGAGGGAGGAGGGAGGAGGGAGGAGAGAGGAGAGAGGAGAGTCCTTTAGAGTCGTTTGTAGGTGAGCATTGCCCACCGGTCTGAACTCTCGATCCTTAAGATTCCCTCTAATCCGTCTGTTCTCCCATCCCCTGATTGATCCCAGCTTAAGGTTTGCGGATCGTGAAGGAGATCGATCGCGTTGCGGGTGAATCTGGGTAGGCCGGTGGGTGGGTAGGAGGGTGAGCGGGTGGGTGGGTGGAGGAGGGGATGACTGGATCAGGGGTAGGCGGTTGCAGGGGGGCGGCGGCAGTGGTGTCTGGCGATCGAGGTGTGATGGATAGAAGAGATCCTTTGAGGGGAAATTTATCGGCATTGGAAGCTACAGCCAGGAGGGCACCCGCGAACACGAAGGCGGGCATTGGTAGGGAAATACCCTGAATCCACTGGTAAAACTCGGCTGCGCCCAAAAACAATAGAAAACAAACGAGCCAAACTTGCATCGATTTCACTTGATCACTTCCACGGCAACCCTTTTAGGATAAACGAGTGTACTAATGATGGCGCGTGATGGTGCAGAATCCTTTTTATCTGGCAGGCAAGATGCCTGCACTGCGGGGGAATCAGGAATTTGGGGCTGGAATTCCCCTTTGGCTGTTGCTAGGGTCTGGATTGCCGATTGCTGGATTACCGATCGCGTCCTTCTGGTTTCTCCCCGGTCGAACGAACTCGAATCACGCGGCTGAGTAAGTCAAACCAGAAAGTCGCTCCCATTGATAGAGCGATGCCCGTAATCAGCCAGCCCAGGAGCGGACGCAGGATGGGAATCCTCCAGGCTCGACTGTTTCCTTGTTGGGCGGTACGATTCGCTTCACCCCAGCCAATAGGTAAGGGCACCTCGTTTTGGAGTGGACTGACTGCCTCTTGAGTCTGGGTTTGAGTTATGGTGCTGCGAAGGGCATGATCTCTGGATAAGCGATCGACCATGTGGAGCGTATCGGCATTGATGAGGATGGCCGTCAGGAACCCAATCAACAGGGCTATCCCTTTGGCATTTCGACGATACACCCCAGAGGCCCGTTCCATGGACTGATTGAACCAGTGGGCGATTTCTTGTTCAATTTGATAAAACTCCGATTCCAGGCTGTTTGTCTTGCTACGGGCTTGTTCTGCCAGGCTCAGTAGGTTTTGCTTCAGGGGACTCGGAAGTCTGGCGATCGTTCTGACCCATTCAGGGTTTTCTTTATTTAAATGTGCCACCACTTCAGCAGCCCAGGGGGAAAACTTGAGGTCGTAGGGGTCTGACTCGGACAGGATCAGGCGTAAAACCTCCGTCAGGGTAGGCTGGGGAGGTCTACGGGCAATGCTGCGTTTGAGGTAAGCCAATCGTCGCCGCACGACTTCCTTGCAGGGATTTTCATCGGACAAAAGGGCATCTGCGTTGTCAATAAACAGAATCAGTTGTTCGGCAATATGTTCTAAACTGTCCGACAGGGAAGCCCGCCCGTTAATGAAATCATCCACCGATCGATCCAGGTTGTCCTCCAGCTTGTGAAATTCCCTGGACATTAATGATCCATCCCCCAGAGAAAATGGATCATTGCCAATGCTCATCCGCAAATCTTCCAAAACATCGCGCAATGCATCCAGGTGTTCATCCCGGAACTGTTGGGTCACTATCTCGCTGATGGTTTGGCTCAGATCCTGCAAGTTCAGAGTTTGCAGCAGGGCGATCGAAAAGTGTCTGACGGAATGTAGGATGGGCCGCTGGTTTGCTGATCAAAGACATTCCGCGATCGGGTGAGTTGCCGAAATAAGAAAACAATGCCCCTGCTAATGGAGCGAAAGAACTGTGCCAGGGAACCTCTGGCTTCTTGATTTAGACTTTGAATCAGGGGATTGTTGTAGAGTTCGCTCACAAACTTTGGAGCGGTCAGTTCGCTGCGCAGATCGCCCTCCAACAAATTTTCGATCGATTTCCTGAGGTGTTCTGCCCTCCACTGGAGAACCGTCGCAACGAGTTCTTGAATTTCAGAGGTGAGTAAACTCAGGATCAGGTAGATGAACACTAACCCAAGGGCGATTTCAACGACGAGGGGTAGACTCATCTTTACCGCAGGCTCCCAATGGTTCTATACAGGCTCAAAACCCTAGCATAAGGCGATCGATGCGAGAAATTACTTGTTTCGGCAAATAAATTAACTGAATTTGTCCTCTAACCTGCTATAGGTAAGATTCGATCGACTTGAGGGAGCAGTTGGGAGTAGGTTGACTCAGATCTTGCACCGGGTTATCCCACCCGCCCTGCAATGAATTGCGGGCTAATAGCTCAAACCCATTGAAATGGGTTGAAAACCTTCTTTGTCAAGGGTTTTAGTC
The DNA here is from genome assembly GCF_048077055.1 of Egbenema bharatensis FJBBOT/2019. Lineage (NCBI taxonomy): Bacteria > Bacillati > Cyanobacteriota > Cyanophyceae > Oculatellales > Oculatellaceae > Egbenema > Egbenema bharatensis. Next base: position 4,759,956 of record NZ_CP182236.1, read on the forward strand.
CGTTTAAACGGACTTCAGCGATTAGCCCCGAATTGATTCGAGGGCGGGGGATTGGGAAAGCCGCAAGATGTGAATTGACTAAAAAAATTGGGGCGATATTTCTACCGCCCCTGCAAGCTGAATCAAGGAGAATAGCCTGAATTAAGGCTGGTGGGCAATGCCCATCCTGCGAGACAGGACGCTCAACGATTCAAAATTGCTGATATTAGTATCATTCGATTAGAGGACACCGTTATCCCTGTCCCTTGCATCTAAGACTGGTTGGCCACCAAATCGCAGTTCTTCTATGGTTCTGCGATCGCTGACAATGTCATGGCGAGGGCTATTGGGCTGCCAGTCGCGCTCATGATCTCTGGGGTTGTACTGGTTCAGCACCCGCATGGTTGGTAGGCTTCGCCCTTCCTGTCCCATCATACCAGGCTGTCTCTGAACCCCAGGCTGCTGAACGCCGGGCTGCTGCATCCCAGGCTGTTGCATGTCGGGTTGGGGAGTTTGAGGCTGCTGAACGCCAGGTTGGATTCCAGGTTGAGGAGTTTGAGGGGGCTGAACGCCAGGTTGCTGGGTTCCGGGTTGCGTCCCTGGTTGAGGCTGTGCCTGTCCGATCTGCTGCGTATCAACCGCTGTGGTGTCCGTCCGTACGGTGATTGCCTGTCCAGGATCGGTGTGGGCGTTGTTGGGCTGCCAGTTTGTGTCATTGTCACGAGGATTGTACTGATTTAACACTCGCATGGTTGGCAGACCTGCTTCAGCCTGTGTAGTGGTGGTGTGCGTTCGGGCATTTGCGACTGGAGCCAGCAAAGCTGAAAGCAACAGTGCTGAAAAACTGGTAAAGATTAGTCGATTCATAAGTGTCTCCCTTCCTTCCGTCTGAAAACATGATTAGCAAGGATTTTGCAACACAATTGAATGAAATGTGCAAACCTGAATTTGCTGCTTCAACTCTTCGATTTCACCATCGGTTGTAACCGTGTAATGACTCGGATTGTGAATGCAAATCTCTTGCCTTTAAGAAAGGTTACAAAGAATATTGGGGAATACGCATTTACCAATCGACGGAGATTGATTTCCGTTTCATCCCGACTTTTGGGGGGAACGATCGCCAGGAAAATGTAGTGTGGATTACATTTTTTCTTCTGTGACTTCTCCCCACCCTCCGCTACACTAAGGAGACTAATTCAGATTGTTCAGATTTGTAGGAGAACCGATCGCAGTGATGCGGAACCATCCGTCCTCAGCAGACCCGTTCATTTACACCTTTAACTCTCCTGTTGACCAGGGGCTGGAACAGGGGGCAGCAGAGCCGCCCGATCGCTACATTGTGTTGGGAGAGGAAAGTGCTGACGATGCGATGATTTCCGTTGAACGGTTGAAATCGATTGAAGAAACCGAGCAACTGTTACAAGCATCCAATCCAAGTCACCCGTGGGCGACTTTAATTCAGGCAATTTTAACTCCCGAATATCTGCATCAGTTTATTGAAATTCTGCGCGATCGATCGCCTCTGCCGGAGTTGGTAACTCACCAACTGTTTCAGCACTTACTCAAGGTCTACCAACATAAAGTCGAACTGCTGATCCAGGCGCAGGGGATTGAAGCGATTGATCCTCGATCGCCCCACCTTAAGCTGGTGAGTTGCCGCAAAACGGGCACGAAGCGGTTGGAATTCGTTTTTAACGATAGCCAGATTAAAACCTACCTCCAACAATCGTTGTCCAGATTCTTTGCCCACGCCGAATTGTGGCAAGAACTGGCACGGGTGATTGGAGCCAACCTGATCCTGCAAGCGATCGCCAGCCTGGAAACTCGGATGGGCACTGAGGTATTTGAAGCCCTGTCTCCTGAGGCATTGAAGCAAGCGATTCAGGACTATCTTGTCACCCTGGAACCCCCTCTGCTACAAGAACGCCTCGACTTTTTTGCCCAGATCTACTGTCCAGATGTGGCCAAAACGATTATTGACGGCTTCAACCTGCCCCATTGCTCCCTCCACGATATTGAAAAGTTGATGGGATTGAAACAACGGCCTCCCGTCAGTAACCAAACCAGTCTCAGTCTTGATCCGGTGACAGTGATTCCCACTGCAATTCCGATCGCCAGCAGCATCCGCGCCCAGCTTCGCCCCGATCTATGGCAACAGGATCCCAACAAGCTAGCCGTTTTCCACTATCGCAGCAAAAGCAATCCCAACAACTACATCGAGCATTACATCACCAATCCCGGCGATATTGCCCTGCTACCGTGGGAAGCTGCCGACCAGATTATTAACAAATTTGGGTTCGATACCGTCAAGCTGCAACTGATCTTTGCGGCGCGGGCCATGGAAGAATACGAACCCTGGAGCAGTACGTTCACCGTCAAAGCCACGGATTTGATTCATCTATTGGGTTGGGATAAAAACCACAGCACCAGCCTCCCAGAAAAGCGCAGTGCCGTTGCCAGTACCGCCTATGCCCTGTCCTGCCTATTAGTCAAATCTGTCTGGATTGAAGGACGCGGGAATCGTACCGTGGATGCCAGCACCCCGATCGGGCGGATGTGGGATGTGTTGATTGACCCCCACGGGCAGATGGATTGGGTCACGGGCAAGATTGAAAAGCCGGATGAGGTTTACATCACCGTCAGTCCGGGTTTATGGACAAAACACTTCCTGAACCGGGCGGGAAGCAAGGCGAAAGAAGCCCTGTATCAATTCGGCTATCTGGCCAAGGATATTCTGCGGATCGATCCTTATCACCATGAAATTGCCCTGCGGCTGGCGATTCAACTCACCCTGGATGCCAGAGTTCGGGTGAGAAACCAGAGTCCCTATGACTATAAGGTGATTAACCTCCTGGAAGAGGTACTGCCTCAAGTTGAAATAGATAAAGCTTTGCAGGACAAACACCGGGCCAGGGATTTGAAGAATCGCTGGAACAAAGCCCTAAAACTATTGAGTAGTCTGGGCTGGCAAATTGAATTTGATCCCGAAACTTACCCCGACTGGCTTCAACCTGGCAGCGATGCCGCCAAACCAGAAGATTGGCGCAAGATCAAGGTCATTGAGCGACTTTTCCAGGCGAAACTCACCATCAAGCCGCCCCATCCCATTCCAACCCTCCTCGCCAAGCTCACCACTGAACCAAAAAAGCCGAAGCCCCCTGCCCTACCTCCCCGTGAGGAACTAACAGGGGAACAAATCAGGCAGGGACGGGAGGCGATCGGCTGGAGTCGTAAACAGTTGGGGGGATTTCTGGATCTCAGTGCTGATTACATTGGCAAGCTGGAACGGGGCGATCGCATCATTACACCAGAACTGGAGGTGAAGATCCGAAGATTATTGAAGCTTGCCTAGCGCAGTAGTAGCTGTGTGTATTTTTAATTCCAGAAATTGAACCCACCAGCAGCCAGAATACCGGCGATCGTCGCGGTTGCCACTGAAGTCAGAGCCGTGCCAAAGAGCCACCAGGCTGCGGATGCTACGGTTTTTTGGACTTCCTCCGCCTGTTCCTTAGCTTGATGCTTTAACTGCTTGAGCTGGGCTTCAACTTTTGTTTGAATCCGTTCTGCCCGTTGCAGCGCACTATCCCGGGCCGCTTCGATCTGATCAATGACTTGGTTGACCTGCTCCTCAGAAAGATCCGTGCGGGAACTGAGGAGATCAACCAGCGTTTCTCGATCGAACTGACTCAACCGATCGCGCAGGGCACTCAATTCAGCTTCGGGATCATCAAACAGTTTGCGGACATCGTGCTGAATATCTTTGTAACTGGATTCCAGAGCATCACGGTATTTGCGAGTTTGGTCAGAAACGGACTGAGCCGTATCCTGAATCTGATCTTTTGCCGATTGCGCTTGTTGAACCAGACGATCGCCGATCGATTCGATTTGTTCAACAATCTGATGGGCATTTTCCTCGGAAATATCTTCCCGTTGCGTCAGGAGGGCAATTAAGGTATTGCGATCGACCTGAGAGAAGCGATCGAGTAACTGTTCTGCTCCAGCTCTGGGTTGCTTGAAGAGCCGCTGTAAATCTTGCTGAATTCCTTCTGGATTAAGTTCTTCTCGATTTGTATGCCGCAGATAATTTTCCAGTTCTGTCTGCAAGTCTTGAACCCGTTCCTGAGTGCGATCGGCCACTCGTTTGGGAGTGCGAATGATCTGGCTAAATGCATCCTGAACCTGATCGATCGCTTGATTAATCTGCTCCTCACTGAATCCATCCTGCTGACTCAATAAGTTCACCAGCGTTTCCCGATCGAGGTGCTTTAACTGGGAACCCAGTTCGGAAAGATTGGCTCCAGAGTCCCGCAATAATTGTCGTAGATCCTGCTGAAGGTTTTCTGGATTTAATTCGTCGAGATTGGTATTGTTCAGGTATTCCCCAATCTGCTGCGTTAGGCGATCGGCTTGTTCTTTAGCTTGTTCCGTCAGTTCCTGGGATCCGTGGAGAATGCCATCTCGAACCGATTCAATTTGATCAATTAACTGATCAACCTGTTCTGAATCAATATCATCTCGTTGCGACAGGATTTGTTCTAACGTGGGGCGATCGATCTGGTTTAATCCAGATCGTAGGGCTAATAACCCGCCTCCGGGAGCCTCCAGCAGCATCTGGAAGGTTTGGCGAATTGCATCTGGGGTCAACTCGGTTAAATTGGTTTCACGGAAATAGGATTCGACCTGTTGCCGAAATTCCTGGGACTGGGATTGCAGTTGCTCCCAACTTTCCCGCGACTGATTCAAAAACCGATCGCGTGACCCTTCTAATTCATTGAGAATCTGCTCGGTTTCCTCCTGGCTCAAATCCTGTCGTCCTGCCAGCAGCATTTGCGTCAGGGTATCCCGATCGAACTGGATTAACCGATTGCCCAAGGATTCATAGCTGGCACCGGGATCCGCCAATAAAGCGGTAAACTCCTGCTGAATTTGCTCGGCATTCAGGGCTTCCTTAGGGGCAGATTGGAGGTAGGTTTCCACCTGATGGCGTAACTGCTGCGATCGTTCCTGGGCTTCGGCTTCCCGTACCTGATCTAAAACTTCCCGTCGAATCAGTTCCAGTTCATCGGCAATGTCATTGATTTGTTCCGATGCGATCCCCTCTCGCCGATTCAGCACCTCGACAAAGTAACGACGGTCTAACCGGGTCAACTGTGGCAGAACGAGGCTGGCATCAGCTTCTGGATCCAGCAGCACCTCCCTGAACCCGCGATCGAGGCTTTCAGGACGCAAATACCAACTAGGCGAATCGAGCAAATAGGTTTCAATATCTGAGCGAATCACCTCAGCCGGTGAAGACGTTTGATTCACGGCTTCCTTTGCCTGTTCACCCCCTTGCTGTCCCAGGGAGCTAAGGGTCTTCTTCAAGGATTCCAGATTTTGCCCAGAAAATCCACTTTGTTCCAGCAGGGTTGTCACCAGGGCACTGGTACCCATTTGTAGGGCGCGTTGCTGTAAGCCTACTCCGCTCGATCGGCTTTGCTCTCCACCAGAAGATTGCCCATCATCCTGACTACGCTCATTTTCGTGTCCATTGCCATTCCCCTGGCTCAACCCCAGGAGTTCAGTTAACCGTTCCCGCAGTTTGCCGGATTCTAAGTCCTCTGGCGTTGCGGTTTTGATCAAATTAAACAGTTCTGAACTATTCCCAGGGAGAACGTTGGTTTGGCTCAATAACTCCAGTGCTTGGTTTGGCCCATTATCCAGGTTCTGACCCAGGTTTGGTTTGGGCAGTTGGAGCGATAAAACGTAATCTTGCAGATTTTCCCGCAGCCGATCGGATGCCAGTTCCGAGGAGAGAACGGATTGCAGCTCGCTCGATATCGTCTTGGCCGAGGCTTCTACCGTATTGGTAATCTGCTTGCTGGCACCCCCACCCCCCAATGCAGTAGACACCAGAGCCATGACTCCCTGAACGCCAGAACTAGCAGTATTTCCCACAGCACCCGCGACGGAACCAACCGCCCGGGAACTGACCCACAAGAGCAGCAAGAAATAAATTGACCAGATCACCACAGCGACGATCGCAGCTAATCCCATGTTTTGAATCAGGGTGAGCTTAATTGCTAAAAAACAAGCGACAAACAGGGCAGTATTAACAATAAACAGCGTTGTGCCACCTACTTTCGCTTCAATCCGACGGATTTTACTGCCCCATCCCTCTGCATCAGTTTCAACAGGATTAATTTCCCCTGAAATGCCAACGGCGATCGTCAAATTGCTCAAGACAAATTGAAAGGCAAATGCCATGGCAATGCCAGCAACTAAGGCAACAAAAAATTGCGTTCCCGAAAGAAATTCTAAAGTCGGAAGTTGGCTAGAAGTATGCACTTGAGCCAATGAAAAATGATTTAAGAATTGAGTCCCATCGGATGGAGGCTGAATTGCTTCCAGACTCATTTCAAATTGCTGAAATGTATAAAACATACGCTTGAACCAATGAATTGCTTACCTGAATGCCAGCCGCATTGGATGTTTGTATTTTGATGAAATGCGATCGTCAATTTTGTACTAATTACTGATCAAAATTGATGCTTTGAAAAAATCAATTTGAGAAAATTACAAAGCGATCGATACCGTACAAAATAACCTTTGACATCTGCTATCAACCTACTGGTTATAACTAGCATTACCCTCTACTCAAGGCATAGGGTTCAGGGCTATCAAAAGAGGGAGGTTTTGTGACGGGCAATTAGTAATCTACTTAACTGAGACATTTTTTCTCATCAGTGGTGTAGCAGTTGATTAGAGAAAATTACAATAGCTAAAATTCTTGTAGGTGGTGTTTTGAATAAACGAGGGGTTCGACAGGTAGGGGCGTTTGCGTAGTGTGTGCTTCGCACTCAGCATTTGTGTAAAAATTTTTATAGTGATGCTCGACCAGGTGATAAGTATTAACAGGCAGTATCGCAGGATTCGGTAGAGGTTGGTGTCGTTGGCGGAGGGTGGGTCAGTGATGATCTTTCCTCTGGAATTAAACGGGGGAATGAGGGCGGTGAGGTGAATAACTGTAGAGTATTTGCTGGGGCTTGTTCACGTACACGATGAGACCCTATCTGAATAGATGTTCTGAGATAGTCCCTTAACAAGGGTTGTAGAAAGAACTGTGAATCCGTTTGTTCAACCAGCGATCGAGCTTTGAGAAGTTTGAGGGATTGAATCAAATCGGTTGTGGTGAATGTGGTGGAGAGGCGCGATTGCAGGTCGGTGAATGATAGAGGTGTTGGTTGAGCCACCAATAAGTGGATGACTGCCTGTGCTGAAGCGATTAATCCCTCAAGCTGTTGATCTAATAGCTCCCGAACATTCTCACAAATCAGGGTATTTTGCCGGAGGAATGCGGTAAGGTTGCCCGCAAACAAGCGCTGAACGGTGGTTGCTACTGTTTCTAATAGGAGAGGATTACCCTGGTAATAATTCACCAATTGCATCCAGTCGGCTGGTGTTCCCTGAAAAATTCCCCTGGAGCTGATGATCTGCTGGATCTCTGCCACCTGCAATCCCGGGAGGGGAAGAACTCGAACGCAGGCATTATCACCAGAGAGTTGCTGAATTTGTTTCGGTTCTTCTCGGCTGGTTAAGAGCAAACAGCTTTGATGTCGTCCCTTCCCCACTTGCTGTAAAAATTCGCCATACGCCTCATAGCCCGATCGATATTCGGTAACTCCAGAACCAGAGGCGGTTTGAGGAGGACATCCTTGCAAAATGGCATCAAAATTATCGAGCACTAACAAACAGCGATCTCGGCTCAAGCTATCCAGGAGGTACAGCATTTTAGCGTGGCTTGTGTTAAGGAGATTAAGCTTGGGGGGAGAGGGGAAGTGTTGCAGGAGATCGTCTGCCAGTTCGCTGAAGGAAAGTGGAGGATGAGGGGGCATGGAGCGTAAACTGCGCCAGATCACGATGTTGAATTCTTGTAGCAGTTGCTCGGTGAGTTTTGTAGCAGCCCAGGTTTTACCGATGCCACCCATACCCAGAAGAGTGACGATGCGGCAGCGGTCTTGGGAAATCCATTGTTGTAAGGTGTCGAGTTCTGCGGTGCGTCCATAGAACCGGGAAACATCGGGAGCAAGTCCCCAACTGGGTGAGGATGGCAGGGGAGGCAATTCTACGACACACCCATCGTTCAACCCCTCAGGAGAAACAGACTGGGTTGTTTCCCTTTTAACGGGTTGAAAATAATCATTGGGTTCCAGAGTCAAATTTAAGGCATTGAAATAGCGAATGAGCGATCGCAAATCCACTCCTGCTTTGCGGTTGTGAATTTTGCTGAGAGTGTGAGGCGATAGCCCCGTAGCTTCACTCAAGGCTTCCAGGGTAGAAGCCTTAGTGGAGTGGGTCGAGAATTGGAGCTTGAGTTTTGCCGCTTCTAGCTTTTGCCATCCCTGAGGGGTTAGGATAACTGTCTTTCGGTAGCGTAGATGAGATGGGGGCATTTTTGGGAACCTAAGCAGTGACGTATAGGCTTACACAGGCTTATATGAGCCTAAATGCAGATTAATGCAACGTCTTGAAAAATTGGTGAAAACCGGAACTTTTACATGAAAGTTAATAATTCGATCGAGTGTATTGGCTCTCAGTGATTTTACTAAAGTGCTTAATGTTGTTGGACTGGAGGGCGATCGATCCTTAAGTTGCCTTAAGTTGCTGCTTAATTTCTCAAACTTCGATGGTGTTTGCAGAGTTGAAGTGGCTTAATAAACATTGAGCAAACTATCAAGGAGAAACAAATGAAAGTCAAGCATTACAGCCCGAACCTGAATGGCAATCAAACCGAAAGACAAGATGAGGTGATTTGTGATGATGCCAACATATATGTAAATGGGTCAAGTACCTTAATCATCGCTAATCTAATCAGCACCGGCGCAGTGTCTATACATTGTAATTCCTCGTCTACCATTATCATTGACCGTATTACCTGCGATTCTCTAGATTTGAATAATAGCTATTCAAGTACCATAAGGTTGTCGGGGATGGACTGCCAAACCATGAGCATTAGTGTCAGTTATTCAAGTACTTTAAATATTCCTTCTGGCACTATTGGCAACCTCACTGGAAGTGTACAATGGACGAGCACTGTCAAAAATCTCGCACAAGTCAAAAATCTAGATGTCTGGGTTGACAATCCTAAGGATAAAGCACCGATATCGCATTTTTTTGCTTCATCCTACTACAATCAATAGTACGGCAAGAAGCAAGGTTCAAAGCAGCAGAGCGACCGGAGAATATAAAGCGTTGGGATTGCATTTATTCCAATGATGATTCTATTTCCAAACTTGAAATAAATCGTTCGAGCACTACCTAATTTAATAACATATGCTGCTCTTACCCAAAAGATTTTTGAGGCTAGAAGCAGCATATGATTTTTTTGAATTTCTTATGAGGTTCATACGTTAATGTACTTCAAAAATATGACTGGGCATGATGTATGGCTAGGTGTATACAATCTTCAAGATGAATTGTATGTTGCCACACTTTTTGCTTGGGGAAAGCGAATCCAGATAAAGAATAATGAGACCTGGGTAATGAGCCAGAAGGAGCTTTCCTGGGGAATATCTGAGTTCCCCTCGTTGGTACAAGTGATTTTTTGGTCTTCCGGCGCATTGGGCAATATGTATACAAGACTAAAATCTGTATCTTCATCTTCAATGGAAGTTTGCATTACGCAAATTGATGAAGATAACTATTATCTCAAACTTGATAATTCTCTTTTTTATCACAACATTGCAATTCCCTATCCTACAGTAGTAGAAAATCCACATTCGCTTAATGAACTTATTTACTACATATCAACTGCCGCTGAACAAAGACTTAAAATTCGTGCAGTTGGGGGTGGATACTCTTTTTCAGATGTTGCTCACACAGATGGGGCATTTCTTTATACACAAAATCTAAACAAAGTACTAGTGCTCGACAGTAGCATGCTTCATGCAGGTTTAAGCCAAGAAAATTTGTGGAAAGTTGAAGCAGGTATTAGTGTTCAGGCATTGAACGAAATTCTTTGGAATGAGGGGAAAGCCCTTATCAATCAAGGAGGGTATGATAAACAGAGTATTTTTGGTGCTCTCTGTACAGGGACTCATGGTAGTGGCATTACTCTTGGTTCCATTGCATCGACTGTTCGTTCCATGCATATCATTACCTTAAATGATAGATGGGAAATACGACAGCTACAAGTTGAACCGTCCAATGGTATTACCAATCGGTCGGCACATCTTAAAAAGTATCCTGACATCGAACTGATACAAGATGATGAAGTTTTCTATTCATGCCTGGTTAGCTTCGGTGTCATGGGCATTACATACTCAGTTGTAATTGAGGTTCGCAACGCATACTGGCTTAAAGAGGATCGTGTCAAACAGTTGTGGAGTAAGACAAAGCAACAAATGCTGAGCGGGTTAGTTCATAATGTTCAGTATCGGCATATAGAAATGCTGGTTAATCCTTACAAGGAAACGGTTGTCTTGACGCTTCGTCAGGAGGTCGATGCAACTACACCATCCGGAGCAAGAAATATTGTACAGTCCGAATTTGCCAAGATTAAGTTTTTAGCTGACAAGATTCAAGCTCTGGCTAACTCAAACCCAGAAGGAATCCCCGACTTGATTGAAGCCGCTCTAGATGGAACAACAGATTCAGATGTGATTAACCGTTGTTATAAAATCTTGAACATTGGACCAGCTAACGAGTTGCCAGTTGTCTCTAGTGAGGTCGGCATTGATGCTACAGATATAAGTAATGTTATTAACGCAGTGGATGACATCATCATCTTCCTCCAAAGGATATCAAACAGTCATAGGCGATATATTACAGCACCATTTGCGCTACGTTTCGTAAAGGCTGATGAAAGCTTCTTAAGTATGGCCTATGGTCGTGACACATGCATGATAGAGACACCTATGCTAAACGAAACCAATGGACTGGACGATACCCTCCACGAACTGCGTGAGCTACTTAAGCAAAAATACGATGGACGACCGCATTGGGGACAACTGCTTGAGATTACGACTGATGAGGTTAAAAAGATGTATCCGAAGTTTGATCTTTTTAAGAGAGTTTACGAAGACTTAAATATTAGTGGAGCTTTCAGGAGTGCGATGACAAAACGAATTGGATTAGATGATTAATTGCTCTTATCGCACTAGTGGGTCATTTGGCATGAGCATCGCCATTCTCAGAAGAGGGAATGGCTTAGATAAGCGGATTTCAGCGATCGAGTAATGGCTATATCCGAGGCAAATGACCCACTAGTGATCGCAGATCTCGTAGGGTGTGTTAATGAAGTGTATCGTACCCTATTTGCTTTCTTTCAAGTCGATCGGTTCTATATCTCGCATCAAAGAGGGTGATCTCATGTTAACGATGAGGGAAAGGACGATCGGATGGGGTGATGGGGGAAGAGACGATTACACGATGCAACAAAAGGCGATCGCGCTTGAAAGAGAAAAGGGGCGATCGTTCACATCCTGAAAAGAGACGATCGGCTTTGAAACTAGTAGAGAGGTGATCGTCGTTTGATTATGAGTGGAAAAACGATCGCGTTTTGAAGAACGAGCGATGCAATCATCTAACAATTTCTGACGATGTATCCTGATCTTCGTTCAGAAGTAAACCGATCTGAGGCTTACAGTCTGTAAATGTTAACGAATCAGGATCGAGAAAATCGGCGAGCGCCATCTCCAGTACCATTTCGATCGAGTAGCCGATCTGCTTTGCATGATTTAGATAAGCACTGCGGATGTGTTCTGGTAACACTGCCAACAACATCAATGCGGCATCATGGCTGAGATGTTTCCTCTCGGTTTGTGGCAGAGCTTGCATGATGATGACCTTTAATCTCTAGTAGGATATCTCGCATTGTATGGAGGTTGAGTCGCATGAATCAGAATGCTCTCTAGCTCATCTCCCAATTTTAGAACATCAATCATTGAGAGTGGTGCGAATGAGATTACAACCTCTCGATGGTCATAATCATCCAACCATGACCAGGTACAGGCTTTATGTCCACCCCTAAACCGATCTCGGAGCTTTTTCGCTTTACCGAGATAAAGCAACCCATGCTGACGATGCCTAACAGCGTACAGTCCAGGTGATAATGGGAGGTCTCGAAACTCGCGGGTAATCAGCGCACAGGATTCAAACGGTATGGACAAGAGTGTTTGCAGCAGTCTTTTAGCTTGCTCCTCAAGTTCATTCAAAATCAGTCCTCAATCTTTAATCTTTTCAACTGATCAACCAGTTTCATTTTAAGACAATGATTGGGAACTGAGAGAACGAGCGATTTCCCGATGAGAAGGCTACACCAATGTAGGATTGCAGCAAGTTGCGATCGCGCTTGAAAGAGAAAAGGGACGATCGGGTGATTGCGAAAAAGGGTGATCGCTGAGAAATTAGCACACCATTTCTAACTTTGCGATCGGGGTGGCAATCGACAAAGCTGATCGTATGCGGATCAAGATAGCCTGCGATCGCGTCTCGTGCCCTGGAATATCTCGCCAAACACTATACTGGGGCAAAGAAGACAAGATAGGGTTTAGGAGCGATCGTCCATCATGCAATTGGAAGACTACTTTGATTTCCTGAGTGACGATGATATTCGCCTTAAACACACCCGCGTTGGGATTGAAACAAGCTTTGCGAATAAGAATAGATTCATTTTCGATCTACTGAATCTATTGCTACGTATTCAAAATCACTCATCAACTTAGAACAAGTTCTGCCAATTGATGAAGCGGAACTGGCCTGGTGATAGACGTTTAAAGTCGGGGCACTTTTTACGCTAATAGAACGAGGTGAAATCGGTTGGTAATTATGAACGCGGTCAACAAACTTGTCCTACCCGCAGGTGGCAAACGTCCAAACTTTGAGAAAGGTTCCATTTTCTTCGTTGGAAATGCAACTGTGATCCTGCGCTATGCTGGTTTTACAATTTTGACCGATCCTAACTTTCTCCATCAGGGCGATCATGTACATCTAGGGTATGGCATTCGATCGAAACGTCGCACCAATCCAGCCATTGAAATGGAAGATTTACCGCCTCTGGATTTAGTCGTGCTATCTCACATGCATGAAGATCATTTCGATCGCGTCGTAGAGCAAAAACTAGATCCCAATCTGCCGATCGTTACAACAGAACACGCTGTTAAAAAGCTTCGTAAAAAGGGATTTAAAGCAACCTATCCCCTAAACACCTGGGAAACTCAGCACATCATTAGAGGAGATGCCCATCTCTATATTACTGCCACACCCGGACTCCACGGCCCCAGACCCCTTCAAGCCCTGCTACCGCCCGTTATGGGAAGTGTTTTAGAGTTTCAAACGATTGCTGAGGAAACGAAGCTTCGCCTTTACATCAGTGGTGATACGTTGATTCACAAAGAGTTCCACGAAATCCCCCAGCGTTATCCAGTTATTGATCTGGCTCTGATTCATTTAGGAGGAACAAAAATTCTGGGGATCTTGTTAACAATGGATGGTAAACAGGGTATCAAGGCGATTCAGATTCTGAATCCCAAGCAGGTCATTCCGATTCACTACAATGACTATACGGTGATGAAGTCCCCGTTAGAGGACTTTGCCAAGGCAATATCTCAGGCTGGGTTAGAGCATTGTGTTCATTACCTGAAGCATGGCGATACCTATGAGTTTCAATTCCCCATTCAATAACGTCTGCTAAGGATCGTGGACTAAGGAACCTGTGCAACGTTTTGCTTCGCTAACTGGGCAGGCAAGATGCCCACCCCACAAGAATTCCAGATTATTAGATTCGCATTCCTAAGATAACCCCGTTCCTTTTGCTGTTTCCTGCACCAGTAAATCAACGATCGCCTTCAGTGAGCTGGTTCGTTCGTAAATTGTTCGCTGGCGAGCAGCACTACTGCCCTGCTGTAAAGTGATTTGCACCAGGGCAGAAACCTCATCCCAGTCCCCCAAATCTTTAAGGGCAGGACGAACAAACTCCAGCAGCGTTTTAATTTGCTCCTGAGCTGAGACATTTTGCTGGGATTCAGTATCAATCAACGTCTCAGATAAGCTGAAACGGGCAGCGTACCAGTTTGCAGCCAATAGAAGCTCCGATCGAACCGGAGTATACGGTTCATTAATCCAGGCTTGCTCGTAGCACGTTTTGACCAGGGCCCGAACTAGCCCAGCGATCATCACCGTTTCATTGATGGTGGTGCAGGCATCGGTAATGCGAAATTCGAGGGTCGGAAACCGTTCTGAAAGCCGGATATCCCAGCAAATTTGGGTCGGAGCTTGAATGGTTTGAGTAGCGACCAATGCATCCACGACCGATCGATATTCCTGATAGGAGGAAAAAAGCTGGGGAGGGCCAGCCATCGGTAGACGATTCGTTAAAGTAGTGCGGTAGCTGGCATGGCCTGTGTCCGTCCCCAGCCAGAAAGGGGAAGAGGCGGATAAAGCCAGGAGTGGAGCTAACCAGGCCCGCGATCGGTTCACGACTTGAACGGCAATTTCTCGATCGGCAATCCCAATATGAACATGGCACCCAAAGGTCACCAGTTCCTGCATCAGGCGGCGATACCGTTGGGTGAGGTTCAAATAATCTGGCTTAGGAGTCACGGGTTGATCCTGCCAGTGGGAAAAGGGATGCGTTCCAGCCGAAGCAATTTGATATCCATTCTGCGCTGCTGCTGCGATCACTTCTCCCCGCAATCGGGTTAGCTGAGAACGAACCTCCTGAAGCGATCGACACACGGGTGTTGCAATTTCAATTTGAGACTGTCGAAATTCAGCTTGTGCGATCGTATCATTGAGATTCTGGTGAATGGTAGCCAAAACCTCTTGTGCATTGGCACAAAGTTGCCGGGTTTGAGGATCAATCACTTGATATTCCTCTTCGACACCAATTGTAAAATCCTCGTTTTGAGGGGACATACCAAGCGTCTCCTTTTGCCCAGATGCCGTTATCTAAATGCCATATCGATCGGTTGAAACATGATGCTTCTATTGCTCAGAAAAGCTTAAAAGTACCAATTGCCGCTATCTACCTTTAGAGATATTGCGGTCAGGAAGTAGCACCAATTTTCTAACTTTCCCGACAGAGATTGCGGATTTTCTGCCTCTTTCGGGAATCAGTTTACCCAAAACATCCTCTAAGGTGGATGAAACAACCGCATGATATTGCTCACAATTGGGCTAGGTAATCTAAAAAGCTGAAAGAGCGATCGTCAAAATGATACAAAGTGAACTTATGGTCTCTAAACTTACTAGTACGAACTCAGCAGTAAAAGCGTCCTTCAGTGATTCCGTCTTAACGCAAGATGATTGCGATCGCGGCGAACAACAATTTATCCAACTTCTGGATACGGAAGCGTTAGATCAAGCGTTAGCAGATCAATCCGTTGATCCCGATGAATTTGAGCGGGTATTGGGGAACGCTATTGAAATTGCTTACGAAAAGGAAAATGTAGAACGGAAATCGATCAACCATGCAGCCCATCGGTTTTTACAGCGCATTCTTTACCGGATTAATCGGCTGAAGCTATTCTGGTATGACGATCTACGCAATTATACGAACGAACGATCGTCTTATCTGAGACAAATTCGCGATCGAATTGAGGATGCTTGGCAGCAGTGGGAAGCATCCCATCTGGATTTGTCTCTCTACCAGGGCATAGATGTCCAACAGGCCTTAGTTGAACGCACCACCAGGGATGTAGATCCGCCTATGTCAAAGGAGGGGCTGTACTTCCAGCAGCAGGTGGAGTTGGCAGGCTACCGTCAGTTGGTGAAAATTGCCTCGCTGGATGGATTAGTGGAAGCCAGTCAGCTTTCCCGGACGCTGGGTGGTGTGGCCAATGAAGTTCATTCGGTTCTGACTCGCCTGTTGGTCGAAGAATACGGTGCGGGTCGTCTGGGGCGAAAGCATTCTTCCTACTTCACAACCATGCTGGAGGAATTGGGGTTACAAACAGAACCGGAAGCCTATTTTGATGATGTGCCGTGGGAAATTCTGGCGATCATTAACCACAGCTTTCTCCTCACCGAACGGAAGCGGTTCTTTTTGCGCTACATCGGCGGCTTGTTGTATGGCGAATTGACTGTTCCTGCATCCTTCCGTTACTATCAGGCAGCCGGTCAGCGGCTGGGTCTATCGGACTCCGCCATGAGCTACTGGAATTTACACATTAAAGTAGATGAACTCCACGGTCAGTGGATGCTGGACGATGTGGCGATACCCTTGATCGATCAGTATCCTGACGATGCCTGGGAAATGGTGTTTGGCTATGATCAGCAGCGGTTCATGAGCGATCGCGCTGGTGCAGCCGTGATACAAGCAGTACAAGCCGCCGATCGGGCAGATTGATTAAACCTTGAAAACCAACTATCTTGTGGGGTGGGCATCTTGCCCGCCCAATAACGGATATGTTATTTGTCGCAGCCCCCTAACTGCTTAATGATGCCATTGCCAATCTCGGATTTCGGGCATATCTTCCCCATACCGAGTAATGTACTGCTTGTGTTCAATTAACTTTTCTTGAACAAATTGCTTCGTGTAGGCCGCCTTGTATCCTAGCTTCGGTACTCGATCGATCACATCGTTGACCAAATGGAAGCGATCGATCTCATTCAGTACAGTCATGTCAAACGGAGTCGTAATCGTTCCCTCTTCCTTGTAGCCACGCACATGAAGATTCTTGTGATTGGTGCGACGATAGGTGAGGCGATGAATCAGCCAGGGATAGCCGTGAAACGCAAAAATAATTGGTTTGTCCGTGGTAAAGATCGAGTCAAAATCCTTATCCGGTAGTCCGTGGGGATGTTCGCTCTGGGGCTGAAGGGCCATCAGATCCACCACATTGACGACGCGCACCTTTAATTCAGGAAATTTTTGCCGCAGCAGATCCACAGCCGCCAGGGTTTCCAGGGTTGGAATATCCCCTGCACAGGCCATCACCACATCGGGTTCACTGCCCTGATCGTTACTGGCCCAGCCCCAAATCCCCAAACCCGTTGTACAGTGCTTGATCGCAGCCTCCATATCGAGGTACTGCAAGGCCGGTTGTTTGCCCGCCACAATGACGTTGATGTAGTGACGGCTCCGCAAGCAGTGATCCGTGACCGATAGTAACGTATTGGCATCCGGGGGTAGATAGACTCGCACCACCGAGGCCTTTTTATTCATCACCACGTCAAGGAAACCTGGATCTTGATGGGTGAAACCGTTATGATCCTGTCGCCAAACGTGGGAGGTCAGCAGATAGTTTAAGGAAGCCAGAGGTCTGCGCCAGCCAATGTCCCGCGTCATGTCGAGCCATTTAGCGTGCTGGTTAAACATGGAATCCACAATGTGGATGAATGCCTCATAGCAGGAGAAGAATCCGTGCCGTCCCGTCAGAATATAACCCTCTAGCCAACCCTGGCAGGTGGTTTCACTCAAGATTTCCATCACCCGTCCAGAGGGATTAAGGTGTTCATCTTCTGGCAAAATTTCCGCGGTTCAGGCGCGATCGGTGGACTCCAGGATCGGATCTAGTCGATTGGAAACCGTTTCATCCGGCCCCATTACCCGAAAGTTACGGCTTTCCTGGTTCAATCTCATCACATCCCGCAGAAAACGACCCATGACGCGGGTGGCTTCCACCGAAGTGGTTCCGGGCTGCAATACCTCTACAGCATAATCCTGGAAGTTGGGTAACTTCAAATCCTTCAGCAGTAAACCGCCGTTAGCATGGGGATTCGCTCCCATCCGCCGATCGCCCCTGGGAGCCAGTTCAGCCAGTTCAGGTTTCAGTCTGCCCGTTTCATTAAACAATTCTTCAGCTTTGTAACTCTTGAGCCAGGATTCTAGCCGTTCGATATTGGTTTTTTGCTTCATATCGGACAGAGGAACCTGGTGCGATCGCCAGAAGCCTTCCACCTTTTTACCGTCCACTTCCTGCGGCCCAGTCCATCCCTTCGGCGATCGCAGAATAATCATTGGATATTCCGGTAAATGGGTAAACCCGTGCGATCGAATATCTGCCTGAATGTCTTTGATTTCCCGAATTACAGTGTCTAACGTGGCAGCCATCAATTGATGCATCGTTTCCGGATCGCTGCCTTCTACAAAGTAGGGCTTGTACCCATAACCGACAAACAAATTTTCAAGCTGTTTCCGAGACATCCGCGCCAGGATGGTTGGATTTGCAATCTTATAGCCATTCAAATGGAGAATCGGCAGTACGGCTCCATCATGTTCTGGATTCAAGAACTTATTGGAATGCCAGCTTGTCGCTAACGGGCCGGTTTCTGCTTCTCCATCCCCCACCACACAAGCCACAACCAGATCTGGATTATCAAAGGCCGCACCGTAGGCATGGGTAAGGGAATAACCGAGTTCTCCCCCTTCATGGATGGAACCCGGCGTTTCTGGCGTGCAATGACTGCCAATTCCCCCTGGAAAGGAAAACTGCCGGAACAGTTCCTTCATCCCTGCCTCATCCTGGGAGACATTGGAATAAAATTCGCTGTAGGTTCCTTCTAAATAAGTATTCGCCACCTGCGCCGGGCCGCCATGACCTGGTCCAGCAATGAAGATCATATCCAGATCCTGCGCCTTAATCACCCGGTTCAGGTGAGCATAGATAAAGTTCAATCCTGGAGTGGTTCCCCAATGTCCCAATAGTCGGGGTTTAATATGTTCTGGCTGGAGCGGTTGCCGTAGAAGGGGATTATCTAACAGGTAAATCTGTCCAACAGAGAGATAATTTGCCGCACGCCAATAAGCATGAATCCTTTGCAAATCTTCCGTGGAAAGGGGCTTGGGGGAAAGGGTTGCTTCTACCATACTCATCCTATAAATACACTTATTTGAATAAACGGCATAGGCAACGATGAGGAGCGAATGAACGAGTGATGAATGAACGGCGATCGTCCCTTTCTGCTGTTTATCCCAACGATTTTTGGTTTGATAACTGATTTGATATTGCTTGAGCGTTTGTCAGTACCCTAGCGTTTTCTGTGCGGGTGCTGCTCTACCTAAAGCAAGGATTTTGTATTAAATAGCAATGTGTAATGCAATTCTATTGACCAATTATTGACCAATTTCCATAGCGCAGGCATCTTGCCTGCCAATGAATCATCTTTAAACACCAGCAAATGAGGGAGTAAACCCTTGCGCCACCTGAGGCTAGTGTCCCACCCCAGTTGGAACTGCGAGAGCTTGGGGATCTGCAATTAAATGGCATCCCATTTTTTGAAAAAATCGGCTGTAAGGGTGCACTGCTGTGCGCCCTTACCGGATGCGTTATTTTGCCACAACTCCCTTACCGCTCCAGGAATTAAATTAGGGATTAAACTTCCGCCGCGATCGCTTGCAGGCGATCGGGTTGCCGTGTTGCCAAAACGACATCGTCACCCTTCTGGGCAAACAACTTTGCCGTCGCTTTGCCACTCCCTTGAGAAGCTCCCGTGATCAGAACCACAGGCATGGTCTACTCCACTCCCCGGCTATTCAAGTTGTTTCTGGCTTTTTCCGCCCGCAGTTCCGCTTCTGCCATCACATCTGCCATTTTTTCCAGCATCTCGCCGGGGAAGTTCTCCAGGACTTTCGTAGACAGGGATACCCGTTTTCTGGAGTCGTCAATGTCAATAATCAGGGCTTTGATGGGTTGTCCCAGCTCAAAGGTAGATTCAAGGGAAGAGACATAGTTTTTGCTGATTTGGTTAATGTGCAGCAAGCCCGTCGTGCCATCAAAGTCTACAAATACCCCAAAGGGCTTCATGCCGACGATCTTGCCCTCTACCAGTTGACCGATTTCGAGCTGGCTGAGACTGGCGGCCTGGGTAGCGAGGCGTTGGGAAAGCACCAGGCGGCGGCGGGCTGGATCGACTTCGATTAAGCTGACGGTTAGAGCTTTGCCAATCAGGGCATCTGGATTATCCCGATCGACCAAATGCGATCGAGGAATAAAGCCCCGGATTCCCTGAACATCCACTGTCACACCGCCCTTGTTCACCCCACTGACTCTCGCTTGAACCGTTTCATTATTCTCTTGAAGATCGGTTAACCGTTGCCAGGCTTTCTTAATTTCCAACTGCCGCAGCGATAGCGTCACCTGACCATCCCCATCCTGCTCACGGATGATCAGAAATTCCCTTTCTTCTCCAGTGGGTAGGAATTGTTCAATATTGGCAACACGCTGGAGGGAGACTTCATCGCCTGGCAGAAATGCTGCCGCCTTGCCCCCAATATCAACATAAACACCATCAGAATCGTAGCTGACTACCTTTCCTCGAATGACCTGTCCTCGCTGAAAGTTGTAGTCATGCTGCTCAAGTGCTTTTGCAAAATCATCAGTGGAAAAGGACAACGTGAGCCTCCTCGAAGTGAACCAAATCTCGATCGCCAGTAAGCAAGTAATGCTCCATGCTTTATCGTACTCTCTACTTCAAGATGTGGCAGGGAAAACGAAGAAGTATGTAGAGGGAGAAGGTTGAGTGGAGAGTGCTCCTTTGACCTTCCGACTTCTGCCTTTCACCTTCCATTTTCCGCCCGCCCCCTCCCCCGACGCACTCCCGATTCACTATTATGGAAATAGGAAAGCAAAATTTAGTAGCATTTATTTACATCGTCAACGCAAGTTTGCCAACCAGGAGATCATGTCTGCACCAGTTTTAGTTGAAAAGAAAAAATTAGCCAACCCTCCCCTCCAGCTACACTACCTGGGCGATCGAGTGCTGCGTCAACCTGCCAAGCGCATTTCCAGGGTAGATGATGACATCCGTAAGCTGGCGAAACAGATGTTGCAGACGATGTACAGCGAGGATGGGATTGGTTTAGCAGCTCCTCAGGTTGGGATTCACAAGCAGTTAATCGTCGTGGACTGTGAGCCAGATGAAGCTGCAACCCCCGCGATCGTCTTAATCAACCCCGTCATTACCAAAGCAAGCCGCGATACCTGCGTCATCCAGGAGGGCTGTCTCAGCATTCCCAAAGTTTTTCTGGATGTGACTCGCCCTGAAGTGATTGAAGTATCCTACAAGGACGAAAATGGCAGACCGCAGAAAATAACGGCGAAGGGGCTGCTGTCTCGGGTGATTCAGCATGAAATTGACCACTTAAATGGGGTAATGTTTGTCGATCGGGTAGACAACACCCTGGCAATGAATCAAGAACTCTCCAAGAATGGATTTTCTGCGAACGCAGTTAAACCTGTGTAAGTATCGCACGGTATCAGTTCCAGGTTGAGTTAAAGTAGTGGGGTAGCGGAATCACGCAAGGTGGTTCTGCCTCCCTTATTTTGGTATGGTTTGGTTTAGACAAAACGCAGGCTCGGATTGTCTCAGACCGCTGTAAAAACTTCATCCGGTTTA
Source organism: Egbenema bharatensis FJBBOT/2019 (assembly GCF_048077055.1). NCBI lineage: Bacteria > Bacillati > Cyanobacteriota > Cyanophyceae > Oculatellales > Oculatellaceae > Egbenema > Egbenema bharatensis. The sequence continues at coordinate 4,781,253 of NZ_CP182236.1, forward strand.
TGGTGGGATAGAAGGACAGTTTGTCAAGTGTCCTTGTCCCGTTGTCCTTGTCCCATGGTCCTTGCCCTGTTGCTCAAGGTTCCATACCGCCCAGTTGCCCCAGTCTAATCGATTAGTGAGGTGTTGATCAGTGACTCCAAAGAGTGGTGTATTGTTAGGAGGCTCTTGTGTAGCCGCTATTGCCGCGGTTGGTTCTGTTTTTGAGTTATCATCAGGGACTCCTCAGCTTGGAACTCTAGTAACGGGCATTATTCTGACACTAACCATCCCGCTTACGGTCATCCTGTTCTATGCGGCTGTACAAGACGCGAGAGCAAACCAATAACTTCCCCCCATCCCTACCTATTGCGGCATCCTCAACGATGACCGAATCTACCTCTCACGTTGCAGTTCTTCGGCAGGTTCCTTCCCCAGATAGAACCCCATCGGCGATCGTCCTTCCCGCCCCCTACGTGCTTAATCCGGCTGAATCGGTCTTAATCGGCCGCGATCCCCGATGTCAAATTGTTTTGGGTTCACAAGCCTATGGCGGAGTGTCGCGTCAACACGCCCAGTTTGTCCCTGCTCCCAGTTCTCCTTCCGGTTGGCAGATTTGCGATTTGGACAGCGCGAATGGGACTTATATCAACGGTTATCGAATTTATGATTGCCAGCATTTGCAGTTTGGCGATCGCATTACCCTATCCCAGGATGGGCCGCAGTTTGTTTTAGAGCTTCAGCCAAGGGGAACATCGCCGGTTAATTCTGGACTGGCAGCGGCTCCTCCCCCTGCTTCAGCCCCCGTCGCCTTCTCCACCACTCAATCTCCTAGCCGAATTCAGCCACGCCATCCTCCTAGCCCGGATTCTGTCACCTTTAGCCAGCTATTTCCGATCGTTTCCACTGGGCGCGACCTTACCCGCAAAGCCTACCTGATACCGGGGATTCTAACGGTCGTCTTTGTGGTGCTGATGTTTGTCACCAACGGTATTCCGCAGTTATTCAATCTACTACTGGCTGCCTATATTTCTGGGGCTGCTTACTATTACGTCTATCAACTCTGCGGCAAACGCAAACCCTGGTGGGTACTGTCCGCCTCCGCAGTCATGACAGCAGCTTTGCTCTTCAGTCCAGTTTTACTGCTGTTTGTCGTGGTTTTTCGGGGAATCTTGCCCGGCAGTATTCCAGAAGATCCTTCATCGATCCATATTGCTGAATTCTTCGTCAATATGCTGTTTGGGGCGGGTTTGATGGAGGAGTTGCTGAAGGCTATTCCAGTTCTGCTGGCCTACTGGGTGGGGCGAACCCTGCGATCGCCCTGGCGCGAACGCATTGGCGTATGGGAACCCCTGGATGGCATTCTGCTGGGTACAGCTTCAGCAGTAGGCTTTACGCTAATTGAAACCCTGGGGCAGTACGTACCTTCAATCATCCACGATGTCACCCTCCAGGCTGGCGATGGCGGAACGGGACAGTTAGTGGGACTACAACTGCTGATTCCCCGAATTCTGGGATCAATTTCCGGTCACATGGCCTATAGCGGCTATTTCGGCTATTTCATTGGATTGAGTGTCTTAAAGCCGTCGAAGCGGTGGCAAATCCTGGGGGTCGGTTATCTGACTGCATCCGTGCTTCATGCGCTTTGGAACACGACGGGAGCGATTAATTTGCTGGTTCTGGCAGCGGTGGGTGTGGTTTCCTATGCCTTCTTAGCAGCAGCGATCTTGAAAGCCAGGGCACTTTCGCCAACTCGGAAGGAAAACTTTGCAACACGGTTAGATTTGCATTGATCCCATTGCATTGATCCCATTGCATTGATCCCATTGCATTGATCCCAACTGGAAACGACAGGGTTATGGGGGCTGTGGTGGCTGTGGCTGTGGGGGGGAAAGCAATCATTCAAGAATGATTTCGGTACAAATCAATACGAATTCAGGAACTCCACGTAGGTTGCTGCTACTGAAAATCGCTGAGAGCAGCTTTAGTTAGATCTCTGGAATCCAATCTCTGGAATCTGATCTCTGGAAAATTTTTGGGGGCAATCCGAGTCAAACGTCTGGAAAGAACTGCAACGTTGGCGATCGACCGCTGCAAAAAAACGGATTCAAACAAAAAGCTCAGAGTCCAGACCATTTCAGACTCCGAGCTATTGATCATCCGTATGGGGAGCATGAATGATCGCATAGCGGGCAATCACCAAACTCAGTCGAGCTTGTTCAATTTCCGATAGCTCTGTCCAATGATCGGCACGAATGGATTGAAGCGTAGATTCCAGGACTTCTGTTTCAGGCGAGCGCATTTGAAACGCCAGCGGCCGGGCAAATACTTGCAGGTCGTCTTCCCCCCAGTTGGGCAAACACTCTTGCACACACAACACCAGTTGATCGGCCAGAGAGAGGTTTTGTGAAACGACCTGCTGGGCCCGCTGCGCAATAGTTTGTAATAGCTGTTGGGGAACCCGTGCTGCAAATCGCTGGAACAAGGTTGAACTGAGTTCGTCTACTGAGGCATCCTCTACAGCCGATGGAAACGAAGACCACAGTTGCTCAACGCGATCGGACAGGATTTGCCCTTGTTCGGATAAATCTTCCATAGACCAGCCTGCCGCCAACACCTCTTGCTCCAAAGTCTCAAAGTAAGACTCGGCTTCTGGATCCAGTAGATTGTAGGGATAGGAAATGGACTCCGCCATCTCCAGGGTTTCCATCTCAAAAATAATATGCAAGAGTTCCAATTCTGCCAGAGCCGGAATTGAAGATCCAAGAGGACGATTGGGGTGGTTGGTCATTGCTACTACTCTCCTCGAAAGTTGGAAAACAAGCCTTAATTACTTGACATTTGTTAACTACACCTGCATCTCAGCCAGTTCCGTAATTGGCTATACGTTCTAATTCAGTTTTTTTCAGATCTCATCCTTGCTCAGTTTCTCAGTTTCTCAGTTTTGCAGTTGCGAGTTTGCTCCCTCAATCACAAACTCCAGAGCCTGTCCTCGAATATCGCCGAATTTTAGCTGAGTTTTGGATACCAGCGATACTTCATCTCGGTGGATTCGTCGCCATCCATCCGTCCCACCGGGCTTCAAAATCCAGGTTCCATATCGAGAAATATCCTTTAACCAGTAGGTAGACTCATTGCCCCCCGTAGGAGAAGACGTATCTCGGTAAAAAATTTCGGCATGTTCGCGGGAGACTTCTATCCGCTGAAGCACTACATCGTTGCGCTCTCCCCGTCCAACCCGCAGTACGCCGCCTCGCACCGGCCAGATCCGTGGTGGGGTTGTGATCGATCGCAGATAAGCAGGAGGATTGCGCCCCAACCAACTTACTGAAGGATCGGGAATTTCCGTCACCCCTTCAGCCGGTGGACGAATCAGTTCCCCATCAAATTGGGGGTGCATATAAAGGACGGGCAAGGTCCAGGCGGGTTGATTAAACTGATACAGACTGAGGAGTCGCTGCCGGGCAATGGCCACCGCTTCATCAATGGGCGATCGCTGGGCCAGGGTTTTGGCAAATTCCTGAATAAAGCTCACTGCTTCATGGTTGGCGATCGTATCTCGCATTCCCAGAACAGCCGGAACTCCATGATGGATCAGCACTTCTGCCAGACTACTCCGAGGAATAGACTGCTTCCCGTGACGATCGGACTGCGCTCCCCAACAGGCGTTAAAAACAGCCAGCTTCACCTGACACCGCACCAAAACATGGGCTAACTCTGTACCATTAATGCGGGCATCAGGGCGTAAAAAGAGCAATCCACCATCGGGGGCGGGAATCCCATGTCCTTCATAAAACAAGACGTTGTAACTGCCTTGCTCCAGCTTTTCGATCAACTCTGCCGGACTGGGTTGAACCAGGGTCGTGACATGGCAGGGAGCTGGAAGGGCCATATTGCGGGAGTTTGCATTTTCTGCGGCCTGCTGCAAAAGCTGGGCCAGGGCTGCGGCCTCTTGCTCTAGATTGAGCTTTGCGCCAGGTTGAGGCGTACCAAACGATCGACTGGCTTCAAAGTCGGAATCCTGACCCAAAACCAGAAGAATGTTGAGGAACTGATCCGAACGGAGAGGCGGTAGGGGATCAACATCACTGGTGGTGCGACTGAACAAAATTTGCTGGTTGTTGAGCGACACAGCCTGCCTGCCGGAATCGGGCTGCATAATCTCCCAGGGTAGGGTAATCAGTTCTGGATCACGAACCTCCAACCGCAGCCGCAAGGGTAAAGACTGCCCAATTGAAATCCCTTTACTCTGGCTCAGGCTGGTGGAAATGGGCCCCTCAAACAACCACTGCCACAGACTCATCCCCAAATGCTGCATCACGCGCACTGTATAACTCCGCGTTTGTCCCCGGATTTCGCTGTCTTCTAAAGGGGGTAATGAAGGCGGAATAGAAGACACTCCTGTTAGATTATGCGGCGCAAAGAAGCTTTGCCAGAGTTGCCATGACTGATCCAACGAAGCCGTCCAGGGGCGATCGTAGTGGACATGCCCTCCAGGAAAAGGAGCCTCCCACACCCAAATTGCGTAGTGTCGAGGTTCAACGGCTTTGAGGCGTTCGATTGCCAAACTTAAGCAAGGATTCGGAGGCATCTAACTTTAAAAGTTTAAAACGTTAAACATACCAATTTTTGATTTTGGCAGCTAATCCATTCTTATCAGTCTATCTGGTAAGTGATATATGCCACATTTAAGTATGCCGCATGACACTTTAATTGTTTTTCCCAATTCCTGCGATTATCTCTGCCAACATAGCTGCTATTTCCAGGTTAGACAAGTTGGCTACCTGAAATGATGCAGTTTGCAGCGAGGCACCCTGGAGGCAGAGGGCAATTTGCTCGGCCGCCGATACCCCCGATCGCAGAGCAGATTCAATATCATTACCACCACACCAGTCTCCGCCACACACAAGCGGTAGTGGGTCCTCTGTTGCGATGCAGTGATCCGATAGGGATTGCGATGCAAAGGCATACCGCCACCGATGAACCTGCAAGATTGCAGGGGAGGCTAACCAGGGAGCTAAGGCATGCGCTGCGCGATCGAGTAAATGTTGCCCGATCGGCTGCAAATCAGCGGTTTCCAAGTGATCCTGCGCTAACCGGGGCGAACTCTGGACGACGACAACGGGATCAGGGGCTTCTGGCTGCTTGCTACTGTCAATGGCCACCCAGTCCAGATCGGGATCATCCAGGAAGCGCACGGCTTGCCAGGGTGAAGTTGCCGCGATCGATCGTTGGGCAGCCGCGTAAGCAGCAATGGCGGTGATGCAAGGAGCAAACTGAACCGATCGAACCCTTTGCACCAGTTCTGGAACTAGACCCTGCTGGAGTAGCGGTTCCAATAAGGTGAGGGCTTGGGGAGCAGGAATGGTCATTACCAGGGATTTGGCAGACAATGGCGGGAAAGCCTGTTCTCCCACAGGTTCTAATCTCAGATTCCAGAGGGATTCCGGTGTGGTAGTAACTACCTGAACTCGTTGACCGCGCCAAATTTCTAACCCGGAGCCTAATGCCTTGGCAACGGCAGTGATTCCCAGCTTTGCCGCATAACGTGCCTGAGGTTGAGATGGGTGCAGCCCCGTCCGATCGAAGATATGAATCCGATCTAACCAGGGCTGGAGGATTTGATGGGCAGAGCAGCGATCGATCAACTGCTGCGTCAATAAACCCTGAGCGTCTAGATAGCGCACCCCATGATCCGCATGGCTGTTGGGCAACCGTCGTGTCGCCATTCGCCCTCCCAGCCCCCGCGATTTTTCCACCACAATCACGCGCAGTCCTGCCTGCTGTAACCGTTGGGCGCAGATTAATCCAGCTAACCCTGCCCCAATTACTGCTACATCTGCGATCGTTCTATCGGTTGACGGTTGTGCATTAAGCGTTTGCGTTGCTGCGGCTTGCTGTACGGTATTGGCCATAGGTGGAGTGTTTCCTGATGCGATCGGGCTTGAACCTTGTACTGAACCTTGTACTGAACCTTCTAAAGAATTCTGTAGAATATTGAACATTAGGAACAACCCACTCTGATTGAATTGTCTCTTCAATCTAAAGGAGGTTTGCGGCTGGTGAAGTCGTCGGTTTGAGCGTTATCCTAAACAATAAAACCACATACAATTGGTTTGGGATATAGATTTAGATATGGTAGGGTCAAACATTATTCGATCGCGGCGGAGGTACTGGCGTTGGATGAGTTAAGAGATGCCCTGGAATTAGCAACTGAGGAAGAATTACGGTTGCTCACTGAAATTTTATTCCGCCGCAAATTTAATCCCCTGGATTACGTCTACACACCAGAACCCATCAGCATCCAGAGTCAGGATCGTTGGAGTTGGATTGATTCACTGGAAGATCGATTTCGCTTTTTGGCCGCTGATGGAGTCACCATCCTTCGGGGCAAGACTGAGCAAGTCAGCTATCGGCAAGTTCTGCTACAGGTGTGTCGCTATTTGAAAATTCCCTGTAATCACAGCTTTTCAACAGCGGAATTAGAAGCTGAGATTTTTCTATATCTGCTCGATCGGGCCTGGCAAAAACTTCCCGCCAGCGAGCGTAAGTATCTGAACGGGGAGTTGCAACGTGCTCTATCGGAAACGGATCTGGCTGCCCAGCTTCCGCCTGCATACCATAACGATCCCGTTGGTTTGCTGCTCAAAGGGGGGAGTGCTCTAGCGGTGACTTCAGTAGTCCGTCCCATGATTTTACAAATGCTGGCCCGGCAGTTAGCCATTCGAGCTGCAACCTATCAGGTGGCCAAGCAAGCTGCTGTGAAGGGGGGCGGCCATTGCAACGCAGATTCAAACCAAAGTGGCATTACAGTCAGCCTATCGGGGTGTGACTATTAGTGCGGCCCGCTATGGGGCGGTACGAACGCTGTTTACCTTCTTAGGCCCGGCCATGTGGGCCTGGTTTTTTGCCGATTTAGGCTGGCGGGCGATCGCCACAAACTACGGCCGAGTCATCCCCGTCATCTTTACCCTGGCCCAGATTCGCTTAACTCGTACAGAATGCTTCTTTGAGCCTGCCTAGCACCGCTGCATCATAAACCCCTGAAGGAGGAACGGAGGATCGAATGTCAGAGGCAAAGTCGGCTCCGACATCTACTGCTCCAACATATTACACTCGGTTGAACCTGCATCCGTCGGCATCTGCCCAGGAAATCCGTCGGGCTTACCGAGAGTTGAGTAAGCTGTATCATCCCGATACCACGACCCTGCCAGCCGCCATCGCAACGGAAAAATTCCACGAAATTAACGAAGCCTATGCCACATTGAGTAGTCCTGAGCGGAGAGTGACCTACGATCGGAAAATTGGCTATTCCAGGGTTCCCGTCATGCAGTCTCGGCTGGATTTAAACCGTCCTGTTTCCCAGGCGCGCCAGTATCGCTCAACGGCTTATCTTGACCCTACCGATCGCCCCCTGTCCTCTGGGGAACTGTTTGCCCTGTTTATGATTGGCGTCACCTTTATTCTTTGCGTCGGCCTGGTGATTTTCGTAGGACTGACTCGTGGAGACGTAGCGTTTCAGTCTCTCCAGCTTCAGGGGGATGATGCCATAATTTACAACCTGACTGTTTCTCAGGATCAAGCTTCTCAGGATGAGATTGATCAGGATGAGATCGATCAGGATAAGACATACCCGAATGAAGCATATCAGGATGAGACCTATAGCGATCATTCCTCACAAATGCCTAGAATACAGTAGGCTAACTTTATCTTTCTTAAACTTTGTGTTCATGTCACTCCCGCCCGTCGATACTCCTCTGTACAATCACCCGCTACCCGCGATCGAAGACTGGCTCCGTTTGAAGGGATGCCAGCAGGACAAAACTAACCTCCACCACTGGTATGTGCAACGATCGAACTGGGAGGCCGAACTCTGGTTAGAAGTTGACTCACTGGCAGTGCGCTATATCGCAGCGGGATTGGGTGGAAAGGATATCCAGCGATCGTTTAAGTATTCCTTGAGCCGCAAGGATTTGGAAGACGCTATCTTTTCAGGGCCATGATTCTCCATATCACCGATCGCCAGCAGTGGGAACAGGCAAAGGAGAAGGGAATCTATCGCTGCGAGTCTTTAGGAACCGAGGGATTCATTCACTGCTCAACGCCGGAGCAACTCACCGCCGTTGCCAATTCCTTTTTCAGGGGACAGCAGGGATTAGTTTTACTCTGTATTGAGGTCGATCGGCTTCAGGCTGAACTCCGCTACGATCCGGTTGAAAATCAGCTCTTTCCTCACCTTTATGGCCCGCTGAATCTGGATGCTGTTATTCAGGTTTTGGACTTTACTCCCGATGCGATGGGATTTCATCTACCACCAGAGTTGCAATAGGTTGGTTTGGCGAAGAGGAAGTCTGGGCGATCGAGTCAATCAGCCTGTAGTCTCAACGCTATTCCCCTTTCCACTGAGAAACTCCAGGTTCCGTAGAGGCCAGCAGTTTGCCCTGGGAAATAACATACCGTACGGCTGCCCGTCGGCGAATAGCATCATAGGGACTTTCAGCATCCAACACGATCAGGTTAGCTGGTTTACCAACCTCAATGCCGTACTGATCTTGAATATGTAAAGTGTTTGCACCGTTCCACGTCACCATCCGGTAGCAGGCATCAATTTCAGCCGTTCCCGTCATCTGGCAGACATGAACAGCCATATTAGCTACATCCAGCATATTGCCAGTGCCGAGGGAATACCAGGGATCCTGAATGCAGTCATGCCCCAAACTAACATTCTGTCCCAGTTGCCAGAGTTCCTTTACCCGCGTCACGCCTCGCCGCTTGGGATAGGTATCAGTGCGTCCTTGCAGGGTAATGTTGATCAGAGGATTTGCAATAAAGTTGAGGCAGGTACGCTGCAAAAATCCCATCAGCTTAAAGGCGTAGGCATTGTTGTAGGAGCCAAATGCAGTCGTGTGGCTGGCGGTCACCCGCATTCCCATATCGGCTCGAATGGCGCAAGCAGCAACCACCTCTAGAAAGCGAGACTGATCATCATCAATTTCATCACAGTGAATATCAATCAGGCGATCGTACCGCTGAGCCAGGTCGAAAATATGATGGACTGACTGCACCCCGTCTTCGCGAGTCAGTTCGTAATGGGGAATCCCACCCACGACATCTGCTCCGAGTTTCAAGGCTTCCTCCAGCAATGCAGCGTTTTGGGGACTACCGTATACACCGTCCTGGGGAAACGCGACTACTTGAACCGTGATCCAGTCCTTGACCTGATCCCGAACCTCTAGCAAGCCTTTCAGAGCGATCAGGTTTTTCTCGCTAACATCGGCATGAGTCCGTACAAACAAAACTCCCTGCATTGCTTGCTGCTTCAAAGTGGCGATCGCCCGCTGCTTTACATCTTCCAGGGTTAGATCTTGCTTGCGATCGCGCCAAATTTCGATTCCTTCAAACAAAGTTCCACTCTGATTCCAGCGAGGCTCTCCAACCGTTAATGCTGAATCCAGATGAATATGAGACTCTACAAAGGGCGGACTGACGAGCTGCCCCTTTAGCTCCAACTCTAGACGAGCCGCTTGGTTCAACTGAGGGGTAATGGCAACAATCCTGCCACCTGTGATTGCGATATCGACGATCGCAGAGGAACCAGACGGTTGGAGCAGCCTACCGTGACGTAAGGCAATATCGTACACTGGGGAAGACATAGGATAGCCGTAAAAACTGAATACCAGCTATCAGCATAGCTTCCTCCCATATACTGTTGCTGTCAGCAGCGGGACAGTGGGATTTTACCAAAGGTGCGCTGGTGAAGCTTTCAACCAACCTTTTTGGGGCTTAAGCAACTTTAAGGAACTAGCAAGTAGCTATTTGGTCAACTCACCCACCCAGAGCAGATGGCGGGCGTAGTTATATGATATGCCTGACCTAATGTATGTAGTACTAACCTAATATCTATCTATCTATCTATGAGTATTGTCATCCATCAACCTCAGGTAGGGCGATAGAGGGGAAACCAATGCGGGAGATATGCAGGCGGACTCCCTGTAAGCGTAATATCCGTGGGCTTATGTAGGCGCGACTCTATGTATGCGCGACTCTATGTATGCGCGACTCTATGTATGCGCGACTCTATGTATGCGTGCAGGTTTTATTTATGTGTACAGGTAAGTATGCGTGACTTTATGTATGCGTAACCCTTATGTATCAGTAATCTATGGGTGAGGCCTATCTACGTAATATGTAGGGTAAGTATGCGTGAGCTTACGTATGCGTCGCTTATGTATGTAAGGTATGTATGCAGGAATTATTTATGAATTAACAATCGTCAATTAAATGACGTAAGTATGAATTAACTGGGTATGAATTAACTAAGTTGAATTAACTGAACCACAGGTTGGCTAACTATGCGTGTTTAATGGAGTAGATGCGACGTTTTCAATCAACTCTATTCTTAGCTACGAACCCTGACTTCTCCTTTCCTGACAGCTCATCAAAACTTTAAATTCAGCTTCTTGAGCTAGTTTTCTCGATGATGCAATGATTCCATGAGATATCTTTGCCAGGCATCACCCATCAGTATGAACTCTTTTTTCATCAGAGAGAGTGATGGCTAACCATTCCTGGTTGTGATTTCGGGATGGTAGTGGGGTGATGAAACACCATAGGTAAAAGTGAGCTACATCACTGGATGAACAAAATCTTGATCGACGGATAGTAAGGCTGCATCAAGCTTGTCCAAAACCAGTGATTGAATCACTTTGCCCAAAAGCACTTTGCCCAAAACCGGGAGAAGTTACAGGCATTTCAGGCGATCGAGCTGGTTTAATGAATAGAAACGGGCGTGAATCTAGTAACCGTAGAGCGGGCATCTTGCCCGCACAGGCTGGAAGCCTGTACTACGAGAGTGGGTGGATTGCTGTGAGATCTCTGGATCTCTACTGGGGTCAGGAGTCATTGCCCGCTTTGTTACCAAAGTACGGCAGTTTGATCACGTATCGATATCCCTCGGATGCTGAACCCTGAACGGTAATACATCCCCCATGCAGATCCGCAAGTTGACGGCTGAGGGTAAGTCCCAACTGTTGACGAGTTGTTTCAGCTTTACTGGGAGTCACGGTGTTCGCAGAGGTTGGCAGATTGGATGGGTTCTCATGCCAATCATCATCTCCCCACCCCGATAGGGTCGATCGATCGCTGCCTCCCCCTGGGTTTGCCACTGCTAGCTGACTGAGGAGCTGATGGGCCGGAGCCTCCATATGAGGCAACCCTTCCCCTAGCCAGGGATGAGAAGTCCATACAACCAGGTTCAGGTGATTTTGTCGGCGAGAGACGTGAATTCGCACAATGCTTTCTGGGCTGGCAAGTTCCATTACGCTGAAGATCAGGTGGTAAAGCATTTGCCGAACTTTATCCTTATCCAATAACCAGATCCGAGGGCCTGGTTCTACCGTCAGCTGAATCTGTTGATTATGCCGGTGCGCTGCTTGCTTCAAAGTAGCGATGGTTTGCTGGCAAAGCATTTCAATATCGATCGGACTCAATGCCAAAGCAGTGACATTTTCATCCAGCGTGCCCAGATCCATTACTTCATTAATCAGGGAAGACAAATACTGCCCGCTATTATGAATGATGTCAATATATTCTCGCTGTTTCTCCGTTAACGAACCGTAGATTCCCTGACTGAGTACCTTGGCCATTCCCAAAATTGAAGTCAAGGGAGTACAAAGCTCCTGAGTCATTTGAGAAATTAAACGGACTTTAACTGCCGAAACCGAATTCTCTAGCTGAGTTTCAGTGGAATTGACCAGGGCAGCCGTCGAGGAAGAAGCTGGTTTTGGCAATCCCCCAGAGGGCTGTGATGACGTTTGTGTATGGGTGAGAAGCCGATTGCGCTCAAATTCACTAATACTCCAACGAGCGATGAGCTGGAGCATCTCAGCTTCTTTATCAGTAAAGTCACGGGGAGTTAAACCCATGACGGACAGTGTGCCCAGGCATTGTCCATTCGAGGCAGTTAGCGGCACCCCCAGATAGGAGCGAATACCATACCGTTGCACCAGTAAGCTATGGGCAAAGGCAGCGTCAGCCATTGCATCAGGAATCATCAATACCTGTTGACTATCTATCACATAAGTACAAAATGACTCGTGGTGAGGTAGCTGACGGGATGAAGCTAGATCATTCATTAAGCCAATGCGGGACAAACCTACGGCAGATTTGAACCAGAGCCGATCGGCATCCAGCAATCCTAGAATACAGATCCGCGCATCCAAGACATGGGCTGCGGTTTGAGTTGCTTCATCAAAAATTGGGACGCTTTCAGGTTCGAGTAACCCTAGCTCTCGTAATGTAGATAGACGGCGCTGTTCATACGTTGAACCAGGCATTTGATCAAGGCGACAAAACAATCTCGCTTCAGGGCTTATCATTCCAACCCCTTCCATTCCCTAAATTAGGCTTCAAAACGGACGAATGCTATGGACATTCATTACACTCCAGAATGCCCGTCCGATCTGTTTAGCAAACAAAAAATTGTTTAAGACGTTAAACTTCAGCATTTTCATGGCTGCTGAAGAGAGGTGAATTTAAGTTATTCTCCGTAAAATTACGGAATAATATCCTCTTTATTTGTGCTGTTAAGCCGATCGCCACTGGGGAAGTTGTTCATAGTCAGCCTGCTGAAGCTGATGCATATGGTGAAATAACTGCCAGCAGTACTGTTCGGGTAAACCACAGGTTACGGCTCCCCGCAGGACGACATTAAAGTACCAATCGTTGGGGGCGTGTTCTTCAGTCAGCTTTTCAATCACAGTGTAGGTACGAACGTTCGTGTAGGGTTGTCCATTGCACCCGACCGTAATGATCTCGTGGCAATAGCCTTCTTCGCGTTCATCGAGGCGATCGCTTAAACGTAGCGGTAAGCGATACAAAACACCTTCGACCGTTGCCGTAGGATCTTTGACAATATCTAATACACCGCAATTTCGTAGCCGAGATTTGCGGAAAAACCCTAACCGATAGCCCTGGAGGGTGGCTGGGCCAATCACGTAGGAGTGGGTGCGTTCTCCCAAAGATCGTTTCAGATCCACCGGACACATGCAGGAGCCGTAAGCAAAGTAGTAGAAGCACGGTTCAGGTTGATGAAGTTCGTCAAGATCGATCGGTTCTACTAATGTCCTGGTTGAAGGCTTTGCGGGTAAAGTCATGGCTCCATCAAGTTTTGGCGAAGGTGAACGCGATATTCTCATGAATAAACTTTGCAAGCACCATACCAGGTTAAATCAGGGTATTTCTGTGAATGGCATGGTCACTTTGCCACGGTTAACCTCAGTTGAGGTTATTTGAATGAGTGTATTCTAGCAGACTTCCTTTAATATACTCGCTTATTCCGAGGGGGAAGCCGTAGATTTAATCTTTCCTTTGCCTATGGGTTGAATGCCTATGGGTTGAATCTTGCCTGTAGATTGCCTGTAGATTGGAGTTTGACGACGGGGTGTAGCCCATTGCTGTGCCGATCGCACTTTGAGGACTGTGCGATCGGTGGTTCAACAACTAGAGCATCGGTACAGTATTTCTAGAGGCAGGTTGGAAGCCTGGGCTACGGGAAATTTTCCGTTCAGATCTTCAACCCGTTCAGACCTTTAACTCGTCCAGATCAACCCGCATCGCCCCATCTGAGAGTTACCAGACGCGCCAGTCTTCCCAGTCCAAATTAAAGATCGAGGTATCTGGGAATGCCGTGGGGTTGCCGTTCCCCTCTAGCTGCTGTTGCAGTTGGAAGAGCAGTGGTTCGGGATTGGGTAAGTCATCCACCAACTCATAAGGTAAAACTCCCTGGGTCAGGGCAAAGGAAGCTGTGGTTCCCGCTGCCGCTCCTGCTGACCATTCAAAGGAATGCACCCGATAGGCCGCTGCTGCAATAAAGCTCGTGGCAATACTCTTACCCGCCACCAGCATATTGTCCACCCGTTGGGGAATCATGGCTCGCAGGGGAATTTGAGCCGGATAGGCCTGACCGTGGGAGCGACGCACACCTTCCCGTTCTGTATTGCCCGGTGCTTCTGGGGGATAGAAGGACATACAGGGATGAAAGTCGATCGCATACTGGGCAATGCCCACGGCATCGGGATAGATCGTCGATCGGGTGCGGCGAGAGATTTGATCTGGTGGTGTTCCCTGACGAATCACGCTAGCCGCTTCTAACCCCGCCAGAGCCACCCAAAGCTGCCGGAACATGGCAGGAGGGAGGGTTTCTTCGTAGAAGGGATCGCGGTAATCAACGCGAGAAATATCCAGCTCGGAAACGGTGAAACCATCAGCATAACCGTAGGCGGGACGACCAATGATCCGTCGGCCTTCCCGGATGTAGGGATGCTTGGATAAACCGTGTTCCGTACCCATCGGGGCATCAAAACCGCTCAAGAAGCGATGATCGGGAGCCGGTTCCTTCACCTCATCATCTAACTGAGAGTCGGTCGTCCCTTTCACCAGCCAGTAGTAGTAGGCCAGGGCATTTTCTTCCCCACGCCGCAGGGTTTCCGTCCGCAGTCCACCCAGCCAGCCCCCCGGTTCCAATTGTCCCAATGCTTCGAGCTGCTCGTGGGTGTAGATCAAATTATCCCGCGAGGTGCCTGGACGATAATCATTACCCCAGGTCCAGTTCTGCATGGAAATATCGCCTGGTTTGGGAGCCGATACGCCAAAGACGCGCTGCTCCGATCGCGGATCTGGACTGGAGATCCGGCGGTAGGTGAAGACGAAATCGAAATAATTGATATCCCCCCGATCCTGCTCATAGCTGAAGTAGGGTTCATACTGTGGGTAGAATTCCGGCATCTCCTGGGGTTGGGGTTCCTCGGTGCGCTCCATCGCAAAGGTATAGGTGAACCCCTGAGTGCAGTAAGGGTCAGCCGTTTCCGTCGGCGAAGAGGGATTGAGGTGGGAGCGGGGATCCAGCCCTAACCGATAGGGCACATCCGCCAGGGCAATCAGTTCGCCGGTTTCCGTTGCATCAACCACAAACCAGAGGGAATTCCAGTCTTCCTGGCTGAGCATAGCCGATTGGGGTTCGGTGGGCGTATCCTGACGACGCGATCGCCTGCCTCGCCTTTCCTCCTGAGGTTCTCTCACCTTCGGCACAAACTGAATAATTTGCTTGGTGAAGCGAGCGGAATCTTCGTAGCGGTAGGCATCTTCGATCGTTTCGGAGAGGGGATAGGTATTGAGGGGGGATGCGCTAGGGGCGGGGGTATGTTGAATCCCGATCACCGTTTCAATCATGGAACCATCAGCATTGAGTTCCAGATCTTTTACCACAGTGGAAGGAAACCATCTCAGTTCGCCTCTGCCCTGCCGCGCCGCATCCTCCAGCATTTCCGTCAGAATCTCATGGGCGTTGTAGGGCATGAAGCAGGACACGCTGACCCAGCAGTCTCCCGGATTCAATCGTCCATAGCGTTGCTCAATCCGCTCTCGCAGTTGGTTGTATCCCTGGGAGTAAAACAGCAGGGCCCGTTGCCGTTGGGCTTCATCCAGGGCAGAGGTTCCCTGGGAGGAAATTTGTCCCCCCACCCAGTCGGTCAGTTCTGTCATGCAAACGGTGCGTCCGGTCAACAGCGACTCGTAGGCCGTAGCAGTTCCAGCCAGTCCTCCACCGACAATCAGAATTTCACAATCCACCGTTTCATCGGGGGTTCTGGGCAAGCGGGAGAGCAGATCAGAGCCTTCAGTCGTCTGGGCTTGAGCCGTTTGCATCTGAGCCAGGGCGATCGAAGTCGGCAACGTTTCCGGTAGTCCTGTGAAAACTGTACCGAGGAGTAGAGCCATCAAAGGGCGATATATGCGTCGAGTCATCGTGATCTATAGGTCCAACAAGAGATGTCCAACAAGAGATGTCCAACAAGAGATGTTCAACAAGAGATGTTCAACAAAAAAGTTCAACAAACGCTAAATCAATAGTCAACAAACACAAAATCCAGCAAACATTAACAAACAGCTCATCCCATACATCTTCAACTGGATGAATCTTCAACGATTGATTTCACCCCCTGTCGGTGGTGGGATTGCCAATCGAGCCATTTGTCTGGTGAACAATGCCTGAAAAAGGACTATAACATTCCTTTGAGCGGGTGTATCCCCATTCATTTTGCATTTATAGGTCATCTATCGGGCAGGCAAGATGGCTGCGCTACAAATTTAAAGATGGCTGCGCTACGGAAATTCATCAATTTGCATCTTCGATCGCTGGCAGACAAGCCGATCGTCGTTCAATCGATCACCGTCCAATCCTGCAATCGAAATTGATGGTTACGATAGCTAAAATCAATCTGCAAATTTTTAATTTCTCGCTGATTCAGGTGAACATTTAAAACGGCGATCGTGCCATTGATATCGGGATTAAGGACATCACCAGCCAGGGTAAAAGTTCCCTCCGCAAAACCTGTCAGTGGAATGGGAAGATTCAACCAGTGACCGACGAGAGCAACTGGAATCGCTTTTACCTGGAGTTCTCCGGTTTGCCCCTGTCCGACTTGCCCGGAGAAGCTGAGACGAGTTCCATACTGTCGGGGCGGGCGATCGAGGGGTTGATGCACCAGTCCCTGTAGCAGGGCGGAGGAGAAGGAGAGGCTCGTCCCGTCAAACCGTCCATCGGCAATGTGGATCTGGCGAACTCGATAATCTTGCCAAGTCCAATCTTCGCCTTGCAGGTTGAAAGCGATAGATAGTCCGGTTTGGGGGGAATGGTGCAGGGCAATGTGGGTGGCAAAATTTCCCTGTTGCGGTAGGAGGGTGCGGAGATTGACGGCAGGGGAGGACGGCAGGGAGAAAGGTAGAGCCGGAGTCGGTGGAAGAGTCGGTGGTTCCAGCGGGGAAGTGGGCAGAGAATCGGGCAGGGCAGCGGGCAGAGCAGCGAGGAGGGGTTCCCAGGTGGTTTCTGGAAGGCGGGACTGGAGTTCTTCGAGGTTGCCAGAGGTGGTCGAAAGCTGGGCGGTGAACTGCGGTGCAGCGATCGGATCAACTGGAAGCTGAAGCTGGCTGGTGAGATGGTATTCGCCAGTTCCCAGATGGAGGGTGCCTGCCGTTAGGGCAAGGGTGCGATCGCCATACTGCACCGTTCCAACAAAGCGATCGGAATTTGGGGGGGAATTGGTATCGGCATCAGTGCCAGAACCGCGATTCCCAGGGGCATCGGTATCGGACTCCAAACTGGCATAGACAGCTCCAATCGCCGGACGATCGATGATGATTTCCCCTGCTACACGGGGATCGGTCGCATCGGTTAAGTTCAGGGCAAACTGTCCCGATAGGTTGCCGCTAACGGTTCCGAATGCCTCGAAGGGGGAAAGGTTGAGGGTTTCCAGGGGAAAATCTTTCAGCGTTGCGAGCAGGTGATGGGGCTGGGGGAAGGTGGCAGGAGCCGGAATGACCTGAGCGATCGCCTGATCAATCTGCACCGTCAGCATTGCCAACCGTTGCTGATCGTCCAGTACCAGGGCAATGCGATCGCGGTTTCCGGCCAGATCCAGGGAAAGTTGGCGATCGGGCGTGAGGGTGAGAGGGCCGCGCAGATCGGGGTCGAGGGCAAAGTGGTTCAGGGCAAAATTCTGTAGATGCAGCGTTCCATCCAACTGCGGCTGGGTCGGTGTTCCAGTAATGCGTCCCTGAAAGTTCGCTATCCCCTGGATGGGAAGCGGCAAATCGGGCAGGGGTAGGGTTTCCAGGTCATAGTCGTCCAGGTGCAGATGCAAATCGACTGCGGTGATTTGGGGCGATCGATCGGCAAAGTCAGAGGATACCCACCCCCTTGCTTCTAAACCCGCCATTGAAAGCTGCTGAATATGGAGCTTACCGGCATCCCAGCGAAAGGCTGTAGCCAATGGTTGATTCAAGATGGCTATCTCTGAGGAAATGCCCTGCAAAAGCTGAAGCTGACCTGCGGCCTGAATGGTTTCAGGACTCCAATGGGTTAAGGAACCCGCTAGATTCACCTCTCCCGTTAACAAGCCTGAGTAGGCAGGAGATAGGTTGGCCATGTCCCAATCATCACTTTGAATCAAGGCTTGCCATTGGCCCTGATGCAGTTGCCCTGCCGCCTGAATCATGCCTGCATCGGATTGAATTTGGGCCTGAACCGTCCCCTGAGCCGTTTCGATGGGGCGATCGACCGATCCCGTCAGATTTAATTTGCCTGCAACCTGATGCTGATCCATCCCAGCCTGAACCAGGACGATCGGCTGACTTTCAGCAGTAAGCTGCCAGCGTCCCTGGTCTGTCTCTTCCCTGGCGTTCCGCATCTCTGAATGGGGCTGGCTGGGCAATTCTCGAAACCGCAGCGTTCCCCCATCCAGGGCAAAGGTTCCCTGGGCAGGAAAGCTGCCCTGACTCAGATGCCAATTGCCTTGCAGATAGGGAATCTCATTAAAGACTTGAATCTGGGATTGGGCGTTGATTGTGCCGATCGCTGCTGGAAGAGGAATATCGTAGAGTTGGGCAATTTGATCCCCCGATAAATCCCGCACTTCAACGGACAGATCCACATCATCTGGTTCTCCCTTTGCGGCTTTCCCAACCCTGACTTCCCCCTGAGCGACCACCTGCCCACCCAGAGTTGGGCTGAACTGGAGTTCGTGAAAGGTGAGATGTCTGGTACGGGTGTCAAAGGTCAATTGGCCTTGAAAGGCAGATTGGAGGCGATCGGTTTGAATCAGTTGATGGTGATGGGCGGCACCTGAAAAAACGGCGGACTTGAGTGTTCCGGTGATTTGCAAATCGTCTGCCCGAATGCTGCCCCCTACGGTAAACGGTACAGCCAGCTTGAAGGTTTGCAGAATCTCAGCCACGCCCGCCTCAGCCACCTGGGCCCGCAGGTCTAACCCCGTTTGGGAATCGATTGTACCCGTAACCTGGGCGATCGGAATTTGGCCGTAGATAAGGTTGGCGGATTGAACGGTGATCTGCTGGCCCTGGAATTGCACCCGACCATTCACCTGGGTCAACAGATTCGGTTCTCTGCGCACCTGGGCTGCCAGTTGATCGACCCTGGCCGTCCCCCAGAGGGAAGGAAGCTGATCGGGCTGAATCTGGATCTGCATACGGCTGCTGAACGTCCCGGCATCCAGGCGAGCAGAGGGAGGCAGGAGAGGATTGAGGGCCGTGGCCGCTAATTGGTGGCAACGCACCTGGGCGATCGCCGTTTGTTGATTGAGATTGGCTTTCCCGCGAATGCTAAATCGTCCCCCTGCTTCAGCCTGCCCCCTCAAGGCAAACTGGATTGGGGATTCCCGATCGGGCAGAGTTGCCTTTAGATTAACCCACTGGAAAATGACCCGTCGAGGCGCAACTGGAATCCCCTGAGCTTCTGGATTCTGCACCAACGATCGCATCGGTTTCGATCGCGGCATCAATTCCACCGTGGCGTTCCGCAGCCGAACTCGCTCTATTTCGACAAGTTCCTCATCTGACCGGGTCATCCTGGTGTTTAGCCATTGCCCAGCTTCATCCTGCTCTAAAAAAATTGTTGGTTGAATCAGCGTAACGGTGAGCTTTACCTGGCGTTGAGACAGCAATTTCCAGAGATTGAGCTGCATCTCAATGGCTTCAACCTGCATCTGATTGCGATCGATGCCGGTCGGAGGAATAGCAGAGGCTCCTAACCGAATTCCTGTGGGCGAGATGCGCTCAACTGAACCAAGCTGGACTGGGCGATCGATGGCTTGACTGAGCAGATGGGACAGCCTGGGAGTTAGATTTTCCTGGGTATAGACTACGCCCCAGTTAACGCCTGTGACCCCACACAGCAGCACCGATCCACTAAAAACACTGAAAAATAAACCCGTGCGCGATAAGATAAAACGCCAGGGTTTGATTTCGTGGGTTAATTTCATTGAACGATCGCCCCGGTTGTTCTCTGTTGAGTTGAACTGTTCGCTCAGTCTCTAGCCCGTCTAGCGATTCTAAAGTAGGGATAAAAATTAGGCAGCCGTTCTTGATGTTTCTTGATGATGCGCTGGAGGGTGCGCGGCTCAATTAATCCAGGCTTAGTTAATCCAGGATAAATCGAATGAATGGGAACCGTGTGAGTAGATTATTGTCCCGATCGAATCGTATCTTTACTGCCCTTGGTAGCACAATCCTTCTCTGCTTGGCAAGCCTGATCGCTTCACCTGACCCAGCCCATGCTGCCGATGAACTCATTCTCACCTATGGCGTTCTCCAGGCTTCGATCGATGTGGCCGATCTGGAAAGGCTGGCTCAAACGGGGGAAGTGGCCAGGGGGCTGAATTTTTACTTAAACTTTGTCAATTTGGATCCTGAGGTTCTGCGCCTGATCCTGACGACTGAGTTCACGGTTGATCCGATGCTGCTGGATAGTCTGTTCAATTCTGAGGGCGGTGAGTATCTGCTGTCAGAAATGACCCAGGTGATTCATACGCCTTCTCAGCAGGCAAATATTCAGGCGTTGCGATCGGCGATCGTTCTCACATCCCAGAGCCATCAGACAGTGACGCTGTTGGGGATACTACAAAATTACCCAACCCAGCAAGTCTACATTAACGGAGTGAATTTGCTCCGACTGGCGCGTGAGTTGGGGGTAGAAAGACTGACGAGGGAAGTCAGGGATGAGTGACGCTGTTCCCCAATTTACCAGGCCTGGGTTCGTAGAATTGGAGAACCGAGGCGATCGGGGTCGATCGAGCCAATAAAAACAAAAAACAAGTGGGCGGACAAGATGCCCACCCCACAAGAATTTCAGCTTGTTGAATTTGCCTGTCTCAGGATTTCTTTGCTGCGTCTCGCTGTTCCTGACGTGATGACTTCCACGCTCCCGTCATCCGCCCCAGGTTCGTCGTAAATTCTGACCAACCCAGACTACCCCCAGCCTCTTCATCCCAGGATGCAGATATGGCTCCATAGCTTAAACCCAGCACCCCCAACCCAAAGAATCCCAGGCTTACAAGCAAGACTGCATAGGTTGGGAGGTCGTAGATTCCCCTGGAGACAATGAAGTAGCTGACGATGAAGGTGGACATACCCAAAGCAGTGGGGATACCTGAAAATACGGCCATCCGCTTGACCATCCGCCGACTGACGGAGTCTGGAATCCCGGCAGAGACAGGGGTACGAGTACGCGCTGATTTTTCTGCTTTGTTCGGGGCAGCTTCAGGGGTCTTCTTCGCCTTTGTGCTTGCTTTTTTCTCTACCTGCTTTCGGCTTTTCGCAGGTTCAAAGGGCAATGCTTCTCGCGCTGACGAGTCTTGAGCAGACGAATGATCGCGTTGTGGCTTGGAAGACATGGCAGTTTCTAACCCCGAATACCCAAACGGCTGATTAAGGCACGATAGCGTTCCTGATCTTGCTTCTGAATGTAAGCCAGTAACCGCTTACGCTGTCCGATCATTTTCAACAGTCCTCGACGGGAGGAGTGATCTTTTTTGTTCTGTTGCAGGTGAGAACTCAGACGGCTGATGCGCTCTGTCAACATCGCCACCTGAACATCTGCCGATCCGGTATCAGTTTCGTGGATCTGATACTCCGAGATAATCTCTTGCTTACGCTCCTGAATTAGTGCCATGAATAGGGATTCTATCTGATACAAGTGCAGTCAACCATCATATCATAACTGGACTGGGAGATGGATAGGTAGTTCTGGTGTTCTGATGGGTGATATTTGTGCGTCCCTAATTGTGTGCCCCTATTGTGTGCCCCTGGAGGTATGCGGAAAAATAGCGTACCCGGAACGTACCCGGTAGGGGCGCACGGCCGCGCGCCCCTACAACAGATTTCTGCCAAGGTTGGGATGCCATTTTATTGCAGATCTCCTACCGGAGCCGTTCTTCAACGAGATTCATCAGGCGAAAGTAAGCGATCTGGTTAATTTCATCTAGAGCCTGGTTTTTTTCAGCATCTACTGCATTTTTTAAGCGTCGATCGAATGCTTCCAGAATACTGGCTTTGGTATGGTTCTTTACTGCCACGATGAACGGAAAGCTGAATTTATTTTTGTATGCCTGATTCAAGCTTTGAAAGCGATCGAATTCCTCTGGAGTGAGTCGATCCAGTCCTACCCCAGACTGCTCCTGCACTGAGGCCTCTGCCATTTTTGTTTTACTGCCCAAATCGGGGTGGGCTCGAATTAAGTCCAAGGTTTCATCAGGACTCATTTGCTGCACGATCGCCACCATCGATTGATGTAAATGATGGACATCCTGAAAAGGGCGTTGGGTCCAGGCTTGAGTTGCGATTGAGGGGGTATGTTCGTAAACCGCTCCAAGTACCTCGGTGAAGGTATCCTGGCTCATTTGGTTTAGCTCTGCGATCGTGTAGTAGGTCATAGGCGTGAATGAAGGCGTATCGTTGGCCCGATGGGATGCACCAGGATCAACCAGCGAGGAACTTTTTGGCAGCGATCGATCGGACAGCTTGCAGGATCGGGCTGAGGATCTGGCTCTATCAGTGCCATGCTTCAGGGAAGGCAGACTCAATTATAAACGTAGACTCAATCATACCGGTGCAGCGTAGAGAACAACCTGATTGCGTCCATGCTGTTTGGCTTGATAGAGAGCTGTATCGGTGGCAATAATCAAGTCTTGGCAGGAGGCAGTTTGGGAGGGTATCAAGCAAGCAACTCCGGCACTCAAGGTAATGTGATCGGCGATGGTGGAACCTGCATGGGGAATCTTCAAGGTGGCAACGGTAGAGCGGATTTCCTCTATGATCGCCACTGCCCCCACCTGATCCGTATTCGGTAAGATAATGGCAAACTCTTCCCCACCGTAGCGAGCGACTTGATCGGCTGGATGCTTGATACAACTGGAAATTGCCTGGGCCACCTGCTGCAAGCACGTATCGCCAGTGGGATGCCCGTAGCAATCGTTGTATTGTTTGAAGTAATCAATATCGCAAAGGATCAGGGATAGCGGTTGATGATCTTGCTTGAGGCGGCACCATTCCTGATTCAGGGTTTCATCGAAGCATCGCCGGTTTGCCAGTTGGGTCAGGCTATCCGTATTAGCCATACGCTGTAACTCCAGGTTGACCTGCTGAAGTTTGAGTTC
Source organism: Egbenema bharatensis FJBBOT/2019 (assembly GCF_048077055.1). NCBI lineage: Bacteria > Bacillati > Cyanobacteriota > Cyanophyceae > Oculatellales > Oculatellaceae > Egbenema > Egbenema bharatensis. The sequence goes on from NZ_CP182236.1 coordinate 4,804,232, forward strand.
CGCCTGTTCGCGCTGAAGGATCTCTTGGCGCAGTTGACAATTCTGGATGGCAAGCTGCTGTTGTTGCTGTAAAAGCTGTTGCTGTTGCCGCAGGATGGTGATTTGATGGCGCACCCGAGCCGATAATTCTTCCATCTGAAAGGGCTTTGTCACATAATCGGCTCCTCCCACCGCAAAGGCCTGCACCTTATCGCCCGTATCATCTGAAGCACTCAGGAAAATGACTGGAATTGTGCGCGTTGTCGGGTTTGCTTTGAGGCGTGTGCAAACCTCGTAACCACTCATATCCGGCATTCGCACATCTAGAAGCACTAAATCTGGTGGGGCAATTTGAATCGTTTCCAGTGCCATCTCACCGCTTGTGGCTTTTCTGACGTGATAGCCCAGTTCCTCCAGCAGCAGGGCCAACGATCGCACGTTGTCAAGATGATCATCTACAACCAGCAGCGTCGCGTGATTCACGTCACAGTGGATTGGATTGGTTGTTGATAACATCTGTCTGAGTATGACCATCTGTAGCCCCTGACATGGTTAGACTGACAATGGATTTGAAACAGTAGGTTTGCGCCAGTTGGCGTAATCCCTGAATTAAGGATTCCTGGCTAGCCGGAACTTGCTGAACTAAATGCTCTATCCGACTGTCATCGCACAATTGGGCAGCGTCGCGGAGGGCAGTAATCCAATCAGGGGGCATGACAAGCAAATCAGTAGGATGCAGCGTGATAGCAAGACTGGGGCATATTCCGTCTATTTCACCCATTTGCTCTCCAGCATATAGGTATTTTAGCCCCAAGTGCTCCGCCATTTTGCTGAATAAAATTTCTGTTTGAATTGGCTTACCAAGGTAATCATTACAGCCTACAGCAAGGGCGAGGGTGCGATCGTGGCTGGAGGCTTGTGCCGTTAGCGCAATGATAATCGGGAACTGTTCCTGCGAGGTAGCCCGAATTTTTCGAGCCGTTTCATACCCATCGACGAGAGGCAACCGTAGATCCATGTAAATCAGGTGAGGTTGCCATTGTTGCCATTGCGCAATTGCTTCCTGCCCATTAGCGGCTTCTCGGACTTCCAATCCCAACGGCGCAAAGAGGCTAACCAGTAGTTGGCGGTTTTCTACCTGATCATCAACAATGAGAATTCGATAGAGGGGTTGGTTTGGAGCCAGACTGATCACCTGCGGCCGGGGCAAAACCATAGATACATCTGTCGATCGCGCTGGACGAACGGGAAGGGTGAAGCTAAAGGTGCTGCCCTGCCCCAACGTACTCTGAACCATCAGATCGCCCCCTAGCATTTGGACAAATTTGCGGCTGATGGTCAGTCCTAAGCCTGTGCCCTCCGGCAAACTCTTGCCGGCTTGCGTCTGGACGAAGGCATGAAAAATACTTTCAATCTCAGAAGGAGCAATGCCAATCCCCGTGTCGCTGACGACAAATCGTAGGGGAGTTGACGCGGACGATGATTCTTCATGCCTTTCCCTTTGCTGTCCTGCTGGTTCATCTGATTCCACCGTCACTCGTAGGGTGATCTGCCCCTGACGGGTGAACTTGATCGCATTGCCCAGCAGGTTAATTAGAATTTGCCGCAGCTTATTAGCATCGATCGTGACGTATTGCGGTAAATTCGAGTCCAATTCCAGGTGCAGTTGTAACCCTTTAGACGCTGCACGGTGATGGAACATTTGTCTGAGCGATCGAAGTAGATCGATCAGGTCAATCGTGTTTTCATCTACGGTCAAATGCCCAGCTTCAATTTTGGACAAATCTAAAACGTCGTTGATTAAACTCAGCAAATGATCGCCACTGCGTTGGATAATGCGCAGGTTTTCCTGCTGTTCTGGGGTCAGTCGTCGATCGCGGTACATCAACTGGGTAAAGCCCAAAATGATATTGAGCGGCGTTCGGAGTTCATGACTCATATTTGTGAGAAAAACGCTTTTGGCCCGGTTGGCGGCCTCCGCTGCTTCTTTGGCTTGCTGTAGGGCTTGTTCAGCGAGTTTAAGGCTTGTGACATCGGTGGTGGCTCCAGCAATGCCCATAATGTTTCCATCGGCATCAATCAGGGGATTAATCACGGTTTGATACCAGCGCACTTCACCATTGGCAGAGGAGATGGACTCGGCAAGGCTAGTATGCGGTTGTCGGGTTCGCATGACCTGCTGGTTGATGGCTAAAAGCCCTTCCAGTTGTTGAGTAGTGAAATTGGGATTAAAGTCCGTTTCGCGCTTGCCGATCATGGCTTCTACGGTGGTTCCGTGCATCATGGCCCCAGCCCGGTTCACCGTCACAATTCTTCCCTCTCGGTCTTTGACAAAGATGATATTGGGCACTACCTCCATGACCTGGCGCAGGAATACTTGCTGGGTTTCCAGTTCAACCTCTGCCCGTTGTTGCTCTCGCAGGGCTGCCTGTCGATCGCTAATATCGCTAAAAGTACAAACCACTTGCTGAACCTGGCCCGTTTGATCCAACCGAGGTTTGGCATCAACCAGTAGCCAGACGCGATCGTTCTGCTGGGGCCGATGAACGCCCATAATGATATTGCAGATGGGTTGACCGGTAACGATCGCCTGTACGGAAGGATAGTCCTGGGCAAGAAAAGGTGTGCTATCTTCACGGATGACATCCCAGGTTGGATCAAATAACGTTTTGCCCTCGAATTGCGATTCTGTCAGTCCCAATAATTCCAAAGCTTTGGCATTACCATGCAAAAATTCAGCCTGATGATTCAGCACAATGATCCCAACCTGTAAATCTTCGATCAGGGTTCGGAAGCGGGTTTCACTGTCTCGCAGGGCTTGCTCCATGCGTTTGCGTACGGTAATGTCCTGAACCTGGGCAATAAAGTCCAGGGGTTCATCGTGACTGTTGCGAACCAGGGAAACGTTGATCAAGACCCAAACGAGATGCCCCTGCTTGTGGAAATAACGTTTTTCCATCTGGTACGACCGAATCTTACCCGACAACAATTCATCGATATAGGCCAGATCGGTTTGCAAGTCACCGGGATGGGAGAGTTCCTGAAACGTGAGTTGGGTTAGCTCCGCTTCACTGTAGCCAACAATGGTGCAGAACGCGGGATTCACCTTGAGCCAGCGTCCGCCTAAATTATTCAGAGCCATGCCGATTGCCGAATCATCAAAGGCTCTACGAAATCTTTCCTCGCTCTCTTGCAGGGCAGCGGTGGTCTGCTTTAATCGAGTAATGTCGGTGGCCACTCCAAAAAGATAGCGGGTTTGACCATCAACGGACACAAAGGGCTTACGGCTAATTTGAAAGTGCTGAACCTTTCCTGCTAAGTCGGTGAAGCTTTCTTCCTGATGCAACAAAGGCTGGAGGGTTTCCATGATCTGGCGATCGATCTGTAAATGTCGCTCAGTCTCAGTTGTACTGACGCTAAAATCAGCTTCTGTTTTACCAATCAGGTTCTCAACGGTGGTGTTGTAGGCTTCGGCCAGGGCTTGATTGGCTAACGTAAATCGACCGTTCCAATCTTTGACAGAAATCAGGTTTGGGTTAATGTCAATCACCTGGCGCAAAACGTGCTGCTGTTCTTGCAGAGCGGCTTCAACTTGTTGGCGATCGGAAATGTCACGCAGGAATACAGTCAGGATTTGCTCTCCTGCAACTTCTAACCTGGAAATGGAAGCCTCCGCCGGAAACTCAGTCCCATTTTTACGACGACCGAAAATCTGACTGCGATCGCCCATGTGTCGCGTCTTTCCCTCCTGCAAACCAAAATTTTTGACATACACAGGATGAAGAGTGGTAAATTGCTGGGGCAATAAAAGACTCAACGGTTGGCCGATCGCTTCGTCTGCTGTATATCCGAATATTTGTTCAGCCGATCGATTAAACAATGTAATGTGTTGATCTGCATCAATTGAAACAATGGCATCACTGGCAATATCAAGAATTCCCGCAAAGCGAGTGTGAGCCAGTTTTAACTCTTCGTTGAGCTGTTGTAGTGTGTCAGGGCTGGGAAGTAGCAGAGCCTGGGGAATTAACAGCAAAAGTTCCAGGGCTGTGAACACGGAAACTAAAGCAGTGAACGCCTTGACCCCGCCAGAGATCCAGTAGTCTGGATGCCAGAGTGTCCAGACCTCCAGAATGTGCGTTGTTCCACAGGAGATAATGAATGCGCCAAACAGCAAAAATATCCACTTGAACGGCAGGTCTTTGCGCTGACAAACGAAGTAGAATAACGCGATCGAGATGGAATAGTAGGCAAGGGCAGTCAGAACATCAGCGGTGATATGCAGCCCAACTAATCCCGTTTTCCAAAGGTAGCAATGTCCATGAGGCATGAAGGAAGCCAGTCCAAAGATGACTTTGAAGGAATGTAGCATAGCATCGAGATGCTCCGGGGATGGGACAGCAGGGGGGCAAGCTTCAGTGTTCCCACTCTGGATGTTCATTTAGCGTAAGAATCTCAACCGAATGAAGTAGGTCAAGGCATCAACCTGTGAGATACGATCGCTTCAGAATGTTGAGAAACCAGACGTTCAAGGCTGAATGCAAGCTCAATCTTGAACAAGTTCTGAACGATATCCATCAGGAGGACTCATGGCTGCAACCCCACTCACCGGATCCGAACTGATTGACTGCGCCAGAGCGAACAGTTCCAAAGGACTGGAAGTCACTGCTTCCCGCTGCGGCTATGGGAATGATTTGGACTCCTTTGAGGCTGCCCTGCGAGATGCTGGAACGCATATTGGTGTAGAGATCGATCGGTTTGAAGATTTAACGAAACCGCCTCAGGAACAACAGCAAACTGGGGTAGAAGTTGCGCCAGATTCATTGAGTGAACTGTAAATAGTTAAATTCGTAACCGATCGCCGTCATGATCCATTACTGTATAAATTGACCTTCACGCAGTACAGTTCATGGCTCAGGTGTTAAAGCGTCCGTCGGTGGTGGTGGTCGGGGCTGGATGGGCCGGGTTAGGCGCAAGCTACCATTTGGCACGGCAGGGGTATGAGGTCACCTTACTGGAGGCAGGGGCCTATCCAGGGGGATTAGTGGCAGGTTGGAAGACGGCCCAGGGACGATCGATCGAAGCGGGAATACACGGGTTCTGGTATCCCTATCGCAATATCTTTTCTCTGGTGAATGAACTGGGATTACAGCCCTTCACAGCATGGACGCGATCGTCTCAATACTCTCCAGCCGGATTAGAAGTAGAATCTCCGATTTTTCAGACTGAACCACTTTTGCCCACACCGTTAGGAACGTTCCTCTATACCCGCTTTCAGCGAATGCCGTTGAGCGATCGGCTCTCTGCCCTGCCCCTGCTGTATGCACTGATTGATTTTGATAACTCTGATCAAGCCTGGCGACGCTACGACCCGGTAACGGCAAGGGAATTATTTAAGCAGTTTGGGGTGTCTGCGCGGCTGTATAAGGAATCCTTTGAGCCTATGTTACTGGTCGGATTGTTTGCCCCCGGTGAGCAATGTTCAGCAGCAGCGGCCCTGGGAATGCTGTATTACTTTATCCTGGCGCATCAGCCGAATTTTGATGTGGTCTGGTGTCGGGGTACGGTGGGTGAGATGATTTTCGGCCCTGGGTAGAGCAGATTGAAAAAATGGGAGGCCGGGTGCTGACGAACCGCCGCGTCACAGATTTAGTGATAGATACTCAGGCAAACACTCATACAGACACTCAGGTTAAGACTCAAAGTGCAAAACCACGAGTGACTCAAGTTATCTGTGGTGATGAGTCCTTTGAGGCAGATGCGGTGATCTTTGCGGTGGGCGTGACGGGGATGCAGAAAATTATTGGCAATAGTGATACCCTGCGCCAGTTTTCAGAGTTTCGCAATGTGATGAATCTGGGGGCGATCGATGTCCTGGCGACACGGCTCTGGTTCGATCGTAAGGTGAATGTCCCCCTCCCATCTAATGCCTGCTTTGGGTTCGACCCGACCACGGGATGGACGTTTTTTGACCTGAACGCACTTCACGATGAATGGCGGCCAGAACCGGGAAGTGTGATTGAAGCTGACTTTTACCATGCCAACCAGCTCTTGCCCATGACCGATGAACAAATTGTGGCGAAGGTACATCACGATTTAGCCGTCTGCGTTCCCGAATTTCGATCGGCCAGGGTGATAGATCACAGCGTGGTTCGTCTGCCCAGAGCCGTGACCCACTTTTCCCCCGGCAGTTATACCTCAATGCTGTCTGGCACCACCTGCGTTGAAAACCTGCTGATGAGCGGTGATTGGATTGTGAATCGACATGGTTCCTGGTCACAGGAAAAGGCTTATGTGACGGGGCTGGAAGCGGCAAATCGAGTCATCGCCCAGTTTGGCATCGGTCAACCCGCAACGATTCTTCCCGTCGAACCGGATGAGCCTCATATTCAGGCTGCCCGCAATGTCAACCAAACGTTGAGGGGATGGGGGCGATCGATCTTGCCAAATTGGGGAGGATTGGATTAACCCGTACTGCCCCCCTCATACTCTGCCATCTGGCGTTGAATGGCAGCCTGAATTTTGCTATCAAAGTCTGCGTCATGAATGGTTGTAATCACAGGCTGAGAACGCTCTCTACGCCTTGCTAAATAAGCCTGAAATGCCGCAGTATCTTCCCGATGGGTCAGAAAATAGTGCCTCAATTCTTGATCAGTCATTGCTGCATAATTGATTAAACTCATTACAGCACCTCCCCCCCTGGAGTAATTTCAAACTCGATCTCTTCGTTTTGCCCAGCCAAGATATATAAATTTTGAGTCCGGCCATCCACACAAACGAGATGGATTGGTTGCAACATTAAATAGGTCAAACGATAGCTAATTCGATACAAACACCCTAGCTGCGCAACGGTTGGCATCTATCACCCTTGCCAAAGAAGTTTTCTTAGTATAACAAGGGTCTCTACACCGATTGCTCAACTGTTTCCAAATCCGATGGGTGAAGGTAATAGCATTGCTCCACCGTTGAACTAGACGTAATACTTCTTGTAAGAGCAGATTGCGAACGGCCCTTATAGCATCTGTCTCCCCCCTTTGGGGAATCGGTATAAGTTAAACTAACGGTGTAATTGTTGGGGGATGTTGAATCGGAATGGCTCCTTTCAAATTGAACCTGTGCCAAATGGGCTGCATCAGATTATTCAGAGCCTTTGGAGCCAATCAATTTAGGACGCTCAGGATCGTGGATTAAATAACCTGTTCACCGTTCTGCTTCTTTGACTGGGCAGGCAAGATACCCACCTCACAAGAGTTTCAGGTTATTAAATTTGCATTCCTTAATAAACGGTCTATCTGTTGCATCGAATGGTATTAAAGATGGGAATGAAGGATTGGATTAAACGGTTGGCGATCGGGTTGATCACGCTTGGTGCGGTGTTGATGCTGGTGGTATCTCCCAGTGTGGCAGAGGCTTCTAACATGACGGTTTACCGCGATCCCTCTTGCAATTGCTGTGGCGGTTGGATTGATCATCTGGTGGAGGAAGGGTTCCAGCCGACTGAAATTTCAACGGCTGATGTCGAAACCGTCAAGCAGCAGCACCATGTACCCGAAAACTTTACCTCCTGCCATACTGCGATCGTGCAGGGCTATGTGATCGAGGGTCATGTGCCGGCAGCCGATATCAAACGCTTGTTAGCAGAGCGTCCAGAGGTGGCTGGAATTGCAGTGCCAGGCATGCCCGTGGGAACGCCAGGCATGGAAGATGGCGATCGACGAGATTCCTTTACTGTGTTTTCATTTGATCAGGCAGGAAATACGGCTATGGTTAATCAATATTCGTTTTAATCTTCGCTTTAAGTTTTGGGGATATGCCGCAACAACGGGACTCTAAGCGCACCAAACCGCTATACGAACAGACCTATGAAGCCCTACGGGCAGCGATTCTGAGCGGTGAAATTTTGCCCGGTGAGCGGCTGATTGAAAGTAATCTGGCAGAAAAATTGGAGGTGAGCCGCACTCCAATTCGGGAAGCCCTGCGGCAACTTCAGCTAGAGGGACTGGTTCAGGTGGATCGGCAGGGGGGATTGTCCGTGACGCGCTTTGCTCCGGCGGATATTGTGCATCTCTACGAATGCCGCATTGCCCTGGAACGAGTCGCAGTGTCAGGAGCCTGCCGCCATGCCACCGATTTAGAAATTAAGGCGATCGACATGGTGTTGACTCAAATTGAAAGTGCGATCTACGACAATGCCCTGAAGCTCGATCGCCAGCAAATTCTTGACCTGAACCGCAGGTTTCATCGACTGATCGCGGAAAGTTCTGGGAATAAGTGGCTGATCTCATTGCTGGAGCAAGTTTTAGACAAAATTCTGCTCTTTCGAGTCCAACTCCACCGTCAGGATGCGGATGTGCGAGAAATGCACGTTCAACATCGGCAAATCTATACGGCGATCGTGCACCGTGATATTGAAAAGGCAGTGCATTTGATCACCGCCCACCTGATGACGGATCAAGAACGAGGGCTGCGTCGCCTGCAAGCCCTGGAAGCGCAAGAGCGATCGAGCTAACCTGTTCCCCGACTGTCCGCCTACGGTGTACACACAAGTCATCTGCTCTAGCCACGACTGGGTTTGATCCTCCCTAACCCTCCTTAAAAAGGAGGGAACCGGATTAGAAGTCCCCCTTTTTAAGGGGGATTTAGGGGGATCTATCAGGGTTTGAGCCTCTCAGTCAAGATCTGTGTACACGGTAGGACTCTCCGCAGGGACGGAAGGGTGGCTGAAAAGGATATCTGCCCTCACCTACTCACCTACTCCCTACTCCCTACTCACCCCCCCACCTACTCACCTACTCACCCCCTTACCCCCACTCACCCCCGCTACTCCCAATTCCCAGGCTCTCGTATATGTAGCGTTACTTATCCCAAAGATCTGCGCCATCACGCTATATTTTGTTTAGACTGTTCTTGCAGCCAGAAACGATCGCACGAATGTACTACTAACCCACCAGACTGCGGTATAAATAAAGAAATTCAGTGGTGCCCTTCTTCGATCGTCTTCTTGTTGCCCATGTACTGATAGACACTAAACTCCCCATGGTTTCCCAACTCGACGCGCCCCTCCGCGATAGCAGCCATTCCCTGCCCTACTCTGTCGAAGGCTTGCTGCAAGTCTTCACCTGCTCTCACCGCAGCTTTTTTACCAGCGTCATGGCCCAGGCGTTGCGGATTGCTGGACAGGGTACTCCCGTTCTGATTGTGCAATTCCTCAAGGGTGGCATTCATCAAGGTCACAATAATCCGGTTCAACTGGGACAAAATCTGGATTGGATCCGCTGTGATTTGCCTCGCTGTATTAATACCCCTGAGTTTGCTGAAGAAGAGACGATCGCCCTCAGGGACTTGTGGCGGTACATGCAGGCGGCGGTATCCCAGGGCAGGTATGCGATGGTGGTGCTGGATGAACTGAGTTTGATGATGAATTTTGGGCTGATTTCAGAGGCGGAGGTTTTAGCCTTTTTGAAGAACCGTCCAACCCAGGTGGATGTAATTTTAACCGGGCAGAGATGCCCGAATCGATTCTGGAGATTGCCGATCAGATTACGGAACTGCGCCGCACCCATCGACCTTAAAATATTGGGAAAATATTGGGTTTGGGAAAATATTGGGTATTTTGTGTCACATTCTGAATTCGAGGTTAAACTCAGAACTCAGATTTTCAGCTTCTTCCCATTCTTAACCATGATTAAAAACGATACCTGGATCTCGGAAATGGCGGCTCAAGGGATGATTGAACCCTTTGAACCGCAACTGGTTCGGCACGTTGAGGGTTTGCCCGTCATTTCCTACGGCTTGAGCAGCTATGGGTATGATCTCCGGTTGTCTCCATCAGAATTTCGGATTTTCCGCCATATTCCGGGTACGGTGGTCGATCCGAAGAATTTCAATCCGGCGAATCTTCAACCTGTAGAGCTTCACAGCGATGAAAGCGGCAGCTATTTTATCCTTCCAGCGCACTCCTACGGTTTAGGGGTAGCCCTGGAGCGGCTATCGGTTCCCGAATACGTTACGGTGATTTGTATCGGCAAGAGCACCTACGCGCGAGTGGGGTTGATTGCGAATTTGACCCCTGCCGAAGCGGGATGGCGAGGCCATCTCACCCTGGAATTTTCCAACTCCTCCAGTGCGGACTGCCGGATCTACGCCAATGAGGGAATTGTGCAGCTTCTCTTCCTGGAGGGTGCGCCCTGTGCCGTGAGCTATGAAACACGGCGCGGCAAGTACCAGGATCAGCTTGAACAGGTGACTCTGGCGCGGGTCTAGGGATAATTAGAACATGAAGTAAAAGATTGTTCCAATTAATTTGGGTGCTCTGCTCAAACTGTCCTGAAGTAGGGCGTGTTCTGAGGAAAAGGGTAGAGCGATGAATATGGCGGATCAAGTTGGGACAATCAAATCGGGACAATCAAGGTTGCTGAAGCCGATAGGTGTATCTCACTTTTGGATTTGCATGACGAATCGTTCACTGGCAGGCAAGATGCCTGCGCTACTCTTGTGGGGTGGGCATCTTGCCCGCCCAGTCAACAAAGCAGAATAATTGACAGGTGATTTAATTCACAATCCTCAGTCCTGTGTCCCATCTCCAGGTTGTTATCTGCTGCCTGCCCTTTTCATCTACCCTTCTCGATCGCCTTTAACAAACTTACCTTTTGCCGGCTCTTCTTTATTGTTCTTCATACTGTTATATTTTTAATCTATGTCGCTTTGGATCGATCGCTCTGTATAGGTCGCTGGACAATTGGGTGAGGAGGCTTGTCGCCGCATGAATACATCACTACTGCCGGAAGAATTTCGATCGGGTGCATCCCTGCTGCCCGTTGAGTTGCAGGTTTCGGTGGTTGTGCCTATCTACAACGAGGTTGAAAGCATTCCTCGATTGGTGGAAACAATCAGCACGACCCTGAAGGACAGCGGCATTGCCTACGAAATCATCTGCGTCGATGATGGTTCCAGCGATGGTTCCTCTAAACTGTTGCGGGATCTGGCCCTAACGCGAACCGATCTACGGGCGGTGCTACTCCGCCGCAACTATGGGCAAACGCCAGCGATGGCGGCCGGCTTTAACCACGCCAGGGGCAAAGTGATTGTGACATTGGATGGCGATCTGCAAAATGATCCACGCGATATTCCCGTGCTGATGGCCAAGCTGGAGGAAGGCTACGACCTGGTGAGCGGCTGGCGGAAAAATCGACAGGATGCCATGATGACGCGGCTGGTTCCCTCCAAAATTGCCAACTGGTTAATTGCCAGGGTGACGGGGGTGAATCTGCATGACTATGGCTGTTCCCTTAAAGCCTATCGATCGGAACTCGTCACGGATATGAATCTTTACGGTGAGCTACATCGCTTCATTCCTGCCCTGGCCTTCATTGAGGGAGCCAGAATTGCTGAGGTGCCTGTTCGTCACCATGCTCGTCAGTTTGGTCATAGTAAGTATGGGTTGGGTCGCACCTTCCGAGTTTTGATGGATTTGTTCACCATCTACTTTATGAAGCGGTTCCTGACTCGCCCCATGCACGTTTTTGGGCTGTTTGGACTGTTTTCGATGCTGTTGGGCTTTGGGCTAGGGGCCTATTTAACCATCTTGAAGTTAGGGTTTGGCGCACAGATTGGCGATCGTCCCTTACTGATTCTCTCGGTAGTCCTGTTCCTGACCGGAGTGCAGCTCTTTAGCTTTGGACTATTGGCAGAATTATCGATGCGAACTTACCACGAGTCGCAAAACCGCCCGATTTACCGAGTCCGGGAAGTGGTAGAACCAGGACGGAAATAAGGGTATGGTGACTCCGCGTCCCATCCAGCCGATCGTTCAGGTGGATGCTTTTACCGAAGAACCCTTTCGGGGGAATCCAGCCGCCGTTTGTGTCCTATCAGAGGAGCGATCGCCGGAGTGGATGCAGGGGGTGGCTCAGGAGATGAACCTGTCGGAAACAGCATTTTTGGTGAAACAGCCGGATGGTTACGGATTGCGGTGGTTTACCCCAGAGGCAGAAGTTCCCCTGTGTGGTCATGCCACTTTGGCCAGTGCCCATGTGCTGTGGACAGAAGGCTATTTATCAACCGATCAATCGGCTGTATTTCAGACTCAAAGTGGTGTGCTGATCGCTCGGCAACAGGACGGCTGGATTGAATTAAACTTTCCGGTCGTACAGACAAACGAAACAATCGACCCACCGCCGCTGGCTGACATTCTGGGCGTTCCCATTCAATCACCCATTCTCAACTATGCAACGGGATATTTAGTTGCAGTGGATTCCGAGGCGATCGTCCGACAGGCAAACCCTGACTTTGCCCGACTCAAACAACTTCCCCTCAAAAAAGCGATTCTGACCAGTGCTGCCGATTCTGATTCCCCCTATGATTTTGTTTCTCGCTTCTTTGCCCCTGGCGTTGGCATCAATGAGGATCCTGTGACGGGTTCTGCCCACTGTGCCCTGGCCCCGTTCTGGCGCGATCGGCTGCACAAAAATGAGTTTCTGGCTTACCAGGCTTCTCGTCGGGGAGGCACACTCAAACTGCGTTATGACGGGGGCGATCGGGTTTACCTGATGGGACAGGCTGTAACCGTGATGCGGGGAGAATTAGTGAATTAGATCAGGTACGATAAAGTGAATAGTAGGGACTATTACTAACGTAACATTGCCGCACCAAAGGTTGCATTAAACTGGCGACACCAGATGGCGACAGAGGCATAATCCTCCAGGTTAATATCAGCAGGAATTTCATAGCTTTGAGTGCCTGCGGGGGCAGCCAGAGGAGCCAAAATTACATAATCCCCTTCGGCGATCGGGTAATCGGGGGGTGTGGTAGAACCAATCACATCGGGCGATCGATGGAGGATGACAAATAAATCCGGGCCACGTGAGGTTTGGAAAGAATCACCCAACTCGACGATCGTCCTGCCCTCTTGCTGGATAATTTGCACCGTTCCCTGGGTCGGATGTTCCCCTGACTCAAACTCACCAGAAGTCACCACTTCCGCCGCTACCTGAATTGGTTCAGAGGCAGCTACAGGTGATTCCGCAACCTGAACGGGATCACTTTCCTGGAGGCTGATAGTCTCCTGAATAGGTTCACCCTCGGCAGGATCGGCTGCAATCTGCCCCGCACAACCCATCACGACCAACGAAACAATTCCCACTAAACAAAGTTTGACGTTCATTATGTGATTCCTATACAAGGTTGGCTGCGATCGAGTTCTAGCTCTTGAAACGCAACCCCTTAGAACTACCCTTTCATCCTGAACGATTTCCAAAAATGATAAATGATTTTTCCCTGAGAAGTTCTCTAGAAGATCCTGAGAGAGTTTGGTAATGGGTCAGAAGTTCACTGTGATTCTTCCTAAGGAACGTACACTGACATCGGTTCCACATTCAATTCAGTCCGCCATTCCGCTAAAGGTTTCTCCCAATGATCCTCCCATTTCTGCGCTAAAAACGGCTTTGCCTTTGCCCCAGTCCGATAGCCGATCGCAATTTGATCCAGCAATCGATCAAGCTGATCCGGCGTTTTGAATACTGTACGCAGTAATCCACCCGCTATCAGGATCGCGGCTAACGGACGATGGACCTGGGCAAGTTCAAATGCTTTGAGACCCAACTCAGCATTCACATCTGGCTCAAAACCAGCGACCACATGCCAGATATCGTGAGTTTGCCGCATCCGCATGAACATATAGGTGACATCATCTTCCACTTTGCCCACCCGGTAAAAATTAGGGTCAAATCCATGCTCCATAATGTAAGTCGCATAAACATGACCCAGGGAACCAGGCGGCAATTGCTGCAACGCATCCATATCGGGCGGAGCGGGAAGATATCGTTCTGCGAAGATTTCACTCACCCCTGGCTTAGACTTGGCAAACTCCACGGCTGCTTCCGCCGCTTTGGTATGCCGCAATCCATCCTCCACATCGAAAACTGAATTGGTTTGCTCTGGATCTCGCATCAGGGTAACGACTCCCTTGAGCGTAATCAGAAAATCAAGATTCAGCGCACGCAGATCATCCAATCGCATAGAAGTCTTAAAGTTAGAACGCTATTTGGGTTAACCCATATTGTGGCAAGAGATTGACAAATCACCGCTCGATCGCAAGCAAACTTCATCACTAACCGCTACATCAGGGCGGCTTCCCCCAATCGATACAATTCCCGCGCATAATCCGTCCAGGTTCCCTGCCCCCAGTAGCGGAAACAGCTGGTTTGCAGCAGCAAATTGTACAGTAACGCCGCTTGATAGTTTGGTGTTCGGGTGATGGACGGATCGGCTTGCACCTGGGAGTCGTAGGTTTGGTGAAATTTTGCGCTCAGTTGGTTCATCGGTTCCAGGACATTTTCGTAGCCTTTTACCCAGCTAATGTCATTCGTCCAGGATGCACCATCCACATGGAACTGTGGATCAGATGTATTCAAATCAGCGATCGCCTGTTCCACTGCGGCTGGAGTGGCTTGATCCGGATCAACGCGCTGCCAGATCTTATGTTGACCGATCGCCTGACAGGTGGGATAGTCGTCTGGATGGATGCCAGATGCTTCGATCAGTTCGATATATTCCGTGCCGTTGACTCCCGCTACCCCGGTTGTATTTCTGCCATTTTCCTTGATTTCATACCATACGGGCAAAAAGTCACGGGGAAATTCGTTCATCATCACGCCACCATTCTCGCCATCGGCAATTTGCGTAACGCAGGAAGGGATAGAAACATTCCCGATCGCCTGCCGTCCCCGTCCTTTGGCTTCGTGGTAGGGCTGCATTTGAGCGACTAATTTCGTATCCGAACCCTGGGTTTTAATCAGTGCAGTAATGGAAATCGTTTCACCCTGAGAATTGCGAGCCACCAGTTGATTGGGAATATATTTATCATCCTGATGCAGAGCCGAACCGTCCAGGCGTTCCACCGAATGTTCCTGCACCATCAACCAGCGATAGCCACACTCCTTCAACGCTTTGATGTACTCGTACAGCGTATCGGGATGGTTGGGCAAGTGCATTTCGGGAGGAGAGAACCCCTTAACTCGGCGCAGGGCATCATAGCCAAAGAGCGATGCAAAATGGTGCTGCCAGGCTTGAATGTGCAGCTTCAGATCGGGAATTGGCGTAGAGGGAACCACCGCATGGCTCCACATCGTGCCTAACCACTCCACATAGGGGTAATACTGAGGATCACAGGTAATCCGCCGCAGGTTGTTGAGAATATCCGATCGCCCCATTTGACTAAAGCTCCAGAGCAAATTCCCTGAATAATCCAGCATAATCCGGGGATTACCGCCATTGCTCACAATTTCTGGAATAAAGTCTCCCATCCGCCCATAGCACCAGGCAAACACACCCGCATTGTGGTTGTCGCCCATGTGGGGATGCTCAAACATATACTGTAAATGCCCAATCAACGCTCCATCCGCACCTGCCGGAATGGTGGGCTGATGCATATGCAGGGCGCAGGCAAAACCCGCTGTAATTTGTTCTAAACGCAGATTGGTAACAGGCAGAAAGACTGGATCTGAGTGATTGACCACCGATCGAATCTCGGCTTCCCAACCGCAGAGATTTGGTAAACCCGATCGAAGTGCCTCCAGAGTGGGCAGTTGAGTAGGGGTCGTTGCGGTCATGGGCGGTTTCCTCATAGTGCCACTGATGACATCCTACAACCCATTGCTTGAGGCAACCCATTGCTTGAGGTATTTCACCCATCCATTCAGATGACCTACGGATGAATGGTGCTGAATTGAAGCGGGTGGGCATCGCCCACCCTACGAGCAATCGAGCCTCTAACCCTATGCCGCACTACCCAGATAGGCTTCCAGGGCTTCCGAACCGCCAATCAGCTTGCCATCGATAAACACCTGCGGCACTGTGGCTGCTCCCGTTGCTGCCCGGAGCGATCGAGTGGTCGCATTTTGCCCCAGTACAATCTCTTCGTAGGACAATCCATATTGCTCCAGCATGGACTTAGCACGAGCACAGAAAGGACAGCCGATCTTACTAAACAAAGTCACACACTTAGGCTTTTGCGCCTCTGGATTAATGTAGTTGAGCATCGTGTCAGCATCGGACACCTTAAATGGATCGCCTGGCTCCTCTGGTTCGATGAACATTTTTTCGACCACACCATCCTTCACCAGCATGGAATACCGCCACGATCGCTTCCCGAAGCCCAGATCGGTCTTGTCCACCAGCATTCCCATCCCGTCCGTGAACTCACCATTCCCATCCGGAATTAAGGTGATATTATCGGCTTGCTGATCTTTAGCCCATTCGTTCATCACAAACGTATCGTTTACCGACATACAAATAATGTCATCTACGCCATTTTCTTTGAACACGCCGGCCAGATCGTTATAACCCGGAAGGTGGGTGGATGAACAGGTGGGCGTAAAGGCTCCCGGTAAGGAGAACACAATCACCGTCTTGCTTTTGAACAGCTCATCCGTTGTGATACTGACCCATTCATTGTTCTGGCGCACACGGAAGGTGACATCAGGCACTTTCTGTCCCTCACGATTGGGCAGCATAAACTAAACTCCTTAAGAAAAAGACACATTCTCAAACTATTAAAGCGTACTCGTAATGAGTATGAATTGTCAATAAGATTGTCAACAAGGAAGTTGGATCGAATTTATGCAGGAACCGAGGAAATCCCAGGATGCTCGCCAATCAGCCCCAGCAACCCAGCGAAATCGGGAGCCAATTCTCAGCGTTCTGCGCCAGGTATTGCCGTCAATGGGCACGGTGCTAGAAGTCTCAAGTGGAACCGGAGAGCACGCAGTTTTTTTCGCGCCCCATCTCCATCCCCGTCAATGGATTCCCTCCGATCCCAATCCGATCGCCCGGGAGAGCATTGCCGCCTGGAAGCATTACTGTGCAGGGGAAAACCTGGCAGGGGAAAATTTGCTGCCGCCGATCGCCCTGGATGCCCGTGATGCGGTTTGGCCTGTGGAGCAGGCTGACTTTAGGGCAGAACTCCAGGAACCTATCACCGCGATCGTCAATATCAATATGATTCACATTGCCCCCTGGGAAGCCTGTCTGGGGCTGATGGCAGGCGCAGGGCGAATTCTACCGCCTGGAGGAGTTTTATACCTCTACGGCCCATTTCGGCAGGAGGGCAAGCATACAGCCCCCAGTAATGCCACGTTTGATCAGAGCTTACAGCGACAAAATCCTGAATGGGGAGTGCGAGATCTGGCTGATGTCAGGACTGCAGCTCAGGCAGAAGGTCTGACATTTCAACAAATTTATCCCATGCCTGCCAACAATCTCTCTATGGTGTTTCAAAAGGAGTGACTCAGCCCATCCCCTACGGCACGATCAGCACCGGACAGGGCGACAGATTAATGACTCGGTTCGTCACACTATCAGCCATTCCCTCCTCAGTTAACCCCAAACCCCGACAGCCCATGATGATCAAATTCGCGCCGATCTCATCTGCCACATCGCAGATCACAAAGGCCGGTTTACCTTCTCGCTCCAACACTTCGGCTTCAATACCATGATTGTGGAAGGCGGTTTTAGCACTCTCCAGCAGTTGAGCGATCGCCTCTGGGGAAGACATGGTTCGTTCCGTTGCCGTACTGGGTTCGCCGTCATCGTCAACCGTTTCTACGACCGACAAAATGATCAGACGACTGTTATAGGTCTTGACGATATTTGCCACCGTATCAGCAGCCTCACGAGACTCACGGCTCTGATCAACGGGAAAGAGAACTTTTTTAAACATAGAGCTTGCCGAAAAATGGGGTCAAATGTATTGATAGCAAAATTCGCTACGGATTGTGGATGATTGCAATCGTCATTAATGTTTGGTCAAAATATTTAGCCAATATTTGAACGTTGGGCTACCCATCACCATTGAATTAGAAATAGGTAAGGAGTTGGTAGTAGAGAAACCCGCTCCGACCCTGAGGAAACCCGGATTGCTCTATCGTTTGGTGAATTGCTATAAGCTAAAAGAGCAGCTATACTCAGTCTTCGGTATCGCTATCCATTCCATTCCATTCTGTTCTAACCTATGCCTCCTCGCTGGCCTCGTCAACCAACCCGCCAAGATCCGGCTTTTCGTAAGTTGGACGATCGCATGAATTTTGCTGTCCACGTTGCTATATTTGCGGCAGTGAATTCTGGAATTTGGTTCTTTCGCATTTTTCTGCTGGCCGCGTGGGGGTGGACGGTCTGGTTCACGGGCATTTGGGCCCTGGGGTTAGTGGCCCATGCTCTATACATTTTCGCAATTGCTGACTATTCTGACTCTGCACCCTCTAAAGGATGAACCGGGAGCGATTGATCGATGGCATACACTTCCAGCGAGGCGATCGAAAAACTAGCGGCTTCGATCGGTGAGAATGTTTACATTGACGTAGCCAAATGGCATCTTTACCTGCGAGATGCCCATCTCCATACTGCTTTAGCTGAACAGTTTTATCCTTTGCTGACTAAGGGAATGCCCAGCGAGGATGAAGTGTTGGGGCTGTTGCAAAAAAACTCAGTGAAATTAGGGGGTGGCAAGTTGGAAGTCCCCCTGGCTGATTTACTGCCGATGCAGTCTCAAGTTCATCTGATGGATGTACTGGAAGAGTTTCAGCGCGATCTGTAGACAGGCTGGGGCAGACCTATAGAGTCAGTACTGCTCACCCAGCCAAACCATTACCATAATCAGCCCAGGTGCTCAGTCCGGCCATCCCAGAATGTTAGCGATCTCTTCAGCAAAAGACATCGGGTCAAACGGTTTGCTAATTACTCCGGCGATCGCCATTGCTGAAAATTGGTTTTTGTCCATCGGCTGCACTTTGGCCGTGAGTAAAATAACTGGGATCGATCGCAGTGCCGGGTCGGACTGGAGATGCTGCAAGAAAGTGAAACCATCCATCTGAGGCATAGAAATATCCAGCAGAATGGCATCAACCGATTCTGCTTTGGCTTGCTCCAGTCCCTGCTGTCCGGATCCTGTGGAAAAAACAATCCAACCGGCCAAATCTTCCAGGCATGCACGCACGACCTCTCGAATGCGTTCTTCGTCGTCAATCACCAAAATTCGTTTTGTCATAGATCTAATCTCAGGATCTCTAGCCTCAGGATTAAGGTCTAACCTCAGGATTAAGGCATTCCTCGACGCGATCGATTGCGCTCAATCCGGCTCAAAATACGGGTCACCAGTTCTGGCCCAACGACGGGTTTGGCAATGAAATCATCCGCTCCAGCCGTGAAAACTGACCGAATCGAGTCGGCATCTGTGTGGGCAGTCACCACCAGAATGGGTAAATTTCCCCATTGCGGATCATGACGCACAACCTGACACAAATCAATGCCGCTAAAGGTCGGCATTTCCAGATCAAACACAACTACATCCGGTTTAGTCAATACCAGCATCTCCCAAAACTGCTGCGGATCATTCAGCGTGGTAACGTCGATTCCCCACGGTTGCAGTAGATGACTCAAGGCTTCCAGGACGATCGGATCATCATCCACAATCAGAACTTTGGCATCGCGGGTGGGTTGAGTCGCCAGAGTATGGGTAATAGTTTGCAGAATCTGGTGAACGGGCATGGATTTGGACAGAAATGCTCTGCCGCCTAGCCGGGAAACTTTCACGCGATCGGCTAAACTGTCCCGTCCTGTAAATACCAGGATAGGCAGAGTGGGATATTGGCGGGTTAACTCAGTCAAGAAAGTCAGTCCGGTTTCGGTGGAGTTGGGAAAGTTCAAATCCAGCAGTACCAGATCCGGAAAATCTTGAGCCATGACCTGACGCGCAGACATGGGGCTAGACGCAGTTTTGATGGTGAGTTCGTATTGGGCAGCGATCACTTGCAGTTGTTCAGTCAGGGACTGATCATCGTCAACGACTAGCACCAGGGATTGGGCAGAAGGTTGAACTGAACGGGAGGCTGGCTCCAGTGCCGCAGGGGGTGCGGTCTCTAGAATTTCGGCGGAGGCAGGGGGTTGGTTTCCTATTTCCTGAAATAGCTCTGCCACTAACTCTGAAAATTGATGGCTGATGGCTGAATCCAGGAGATCGGTATTCAGCAGCAATTCAGCTTGTCGAGCCAATTCCGAGCCGTGCGGATAACCAAAAATACCTAGTGACCCTGCCAGTTTATGGGCTTCCTGGCGAGCCTGGGTTTGCAGTTCTGCTGTAAGGGTTTGAGCCTGGAGGGCGTTAGCAACCTGTTGCAGGGTCTCAACTTGCTCGATAAAGGTATGCTTGAACCGTTCGAGCACCCGAGCGATCGAATCCCCTTTCTTGGGTTGGGCAGAGGGTTGGGCAGAGGGTTGAGCGGGGTTAGGTTGAGGGCTGGGTGATACAGGGGGCGGTTTGAGTCGGTATCCTAACCCATAGACTGTTTCAATGAGTTCACCCGTTACACCACCATTCTTTAACTTCTGGCGCAGATCTTTAATGTGGGTGGTAACGGCACTTTCAGCCGGAGAATCTTCCATCGACCACAGCCGATCGATAATCGTCCCTCGACTGAACACCCGTTGCGGGTTCCGGAGCAGTAATTCCAGGATGCTGAATTCTTTAGGCGTGAGGGCGATCGGGTCAGCGTCGTACATTACTTCATTGGACACGGGATCAAGGGTGAGTTGTCCCCAATGCAACGCCGATGAAAAGGAAGTCTGTCCGCGTCGTAGCAAGGCCCGAATTCTGGCCCGCAATTCCTCCAGGTCAAACGGTTTGACCACATAATCATCCGCTCCCGCATCCAGTCCGGCAATTTTATCGGTTTGGGAGTCTTTAGCTGTTAGGAGCAGAATCGGCATCTGCTGGCCTTGCGATCGAAGCTGACGGCAAATACTAATGCCATCGAGCTTGGGAATCAAAATATCCAGCAGAACCAGGTCATAATCATAGGTTTCTGCCAGGGCCAACCCCATCTGCCCATCGGTTGCCACATTAATCACATGGCGATCGTCCGTTAAAGCAGACTGCAAGGCCGCAACAATGGATTCGTCATCTTCCACCAATAAAATTTTCATGGTGGGATTTCCTTAGACGATCGCAACAACTGACTCTCCCAAAATTCATTCTCCCAAGCTCCACTCTACTGAATCAGGGATAGCAATCCTTATTATCCCCCGATCGGTTGCCCCGATTCCTGACTCCTCACCCGGCGGTAAATAACCATCTTGTCACCCACCACGGGACTTCGGGCTAACCGTTCTCCCTCTCCATCCGCCAGTTGTAATGCCTCAAAGTCTAATCGACGCGCTCGTTTTAAGATGTCATTGGCCAGACTATCCTGACGAGTTGAAGACAGATCGTACCACCCGTCGCCAATCTTCACTGTGAGTTGTCGATCGCCAAAGTTCGCCTGAACCGACTGAATCAATCCCTCCGTATACTCATCGGTGACGCTGGCAACCTGTTCCTGAATCTTGGTAATTAAAGCGGGATCGGGGGTGGGTTCCGGTTGAGGGACGTTGGGAGCACTGACGGCAGGGGGGCGATCGCCCAGTTGAGCGGGAGCTTTTGAGGGCAGCAGCAGGGTCGTAATCCATAGCACCAATGCCAGCAGCAGTACCGCCACTGTGGTAATCGTCCAATCGGGGAGCTTATTCCAGCCTTCTGGCAGCACCGATCGAATGCGCGGCAGTAAGAATTTCCAGCCTTTCCAAACCCACGAAGCCAGCAGTTGCAGCAACCGCCAGAGGGTTCGTCCAATCCCGACTATTACCGGAGCCAGAGCCAGCCCAAGGGCCCAGACCTGCTTGAAAAGTTGCACAATCACAGGGGGTTTTGAGGCTGCTTCACTGCCCGTAGATGGGGAAGTCGGTTGTTGATCTGAAGGGGAAGCCGGGGAACCAGAACGGGTTGCCGTCGCGGGTGGCTTGCCGGAGGGTTCAGCTCCTTCATTGGTCGTTGAATGCTGGGTGGCATCGGTCATGGCCACCGATTCGATCGGTTCTGGATTGGCCGCTTCCGGTGCTTCAGATTGCAGATTATCAGGTTGCAAATCCGGTACGCCCTCTAGAGGGGAGGAGGGTTCGATCGGTTCTGGAGTCGGATTCGGAGCGGATGACGGTTCTGAAGCCTCAGCATTGGTTGGCTGAGAATTGGTCGGCTGAGAATTGGTCGGCTGAGAATCTGGGGGTTGGGAGTTAGAAGGA
This sequence comes from Egbenema bharatensis FJBBOT/2019, assembly GCF_048077055.1. Lineage (NCBI taxonomy): Bacteria > Bacillati > Cyanobacteriota > Cyanophyceae > Oculatellales > Oculatellaceae > Egbenema > Egbenema bharatensis. The sequence goes on from NZ_CP182236.1 coordinate 4,826,312, forward strand.
TTTGGTTCCAGGGGATTGAAGGGGTCTTGTGTCATGGATGGTTCCCAAACGCAGCAATTTTGTCTAAACGGTATTTTTTATCGGTTCTATCGAAAAGATAATAAAGATAAAGGCGAATGAGGGTCGTTAAGGGGGTGTAAAGGGAATTGTGGTTAACCCAAATTTACCGTTGCTGTTCCCATCTTGCCCTGTGGTTTGAATCAATGGCAGTTAAGAAATTCATCGGTACAGTTCGCTACCCTGAATACATCCCCCACTCTAATTCCTCACAGAGCTTTTTTCTTTACTCCGCTTATTTTTTTTACAACGTACATTCACAATTGGGTGAAGACTATGGCAGTCACAATTCCGCAACTGATTCGCTACAAAAAAGAAGGACGCTCGATCGCGGCCTTGACTGCCTGGGACTACCTTTTAGCCCAAGCTCTAGACCAGGCAGGTGTAGATTTAATCCTGGTGGGCGATTCCCTGGCAATGGTGGCCCTGGGATATGAAACGACACTTCCCCTTACCTTAGACGAAATTTTGCACCATGCCAAAGCCGTGCGTCGGGGGGTGAAGCAGGCCCTTTTAGTGGTCGATCTACCGTTTTTGAGCTATCAGGAAAGTCCAATTCAGGCCTTACAGACCGCAGGGCGTGTCCTCAAGGAAACGGGAGCGCAGGCGGTGAAACTGGAGGGGGGCTATCCGGCAATGGCAGAAACGGTGGCCCGGCTGGTGCAGACAGGAATTCCGGTCATGGGTCATGTCGGACTTACGCCCCAGTCAGTCCATCAGTTTGGTGGTTATCGCAAGCAGGGCAAAACCCCGGAGGCGGGCGATCGAATCCTGGCAGAGGCGATCGCCCTGGAACAAGCTGGAGCCTTTTCCATTGTTCTGGAGCATATTCCCTCAGCACTTTCCCTGCAAATCACCCAAAAGCTCAGGATTCCGACGATCGGCATTGGTGCGGGACCCACTGTGATGGGCAGGTTTTAGTTACGTCTGACCTCTTGGGTTTATCATCCTGGAGTCCACCGTTTGCCAAAGCCTACGCCAACCTGCGGGAAGCAACGATGCAGGCCGTTCAATCTTTCTGCGAAGAGGTCAGAAGCAACCAATTTCCTGAATAAAATGAATACAGTGAATACAACTTCTCCAGTTTCAAGGCGAGTTTAAAAGCCCGTCAAAGCACCATAAATTCCCCAAATCGCCATTGCCCGCAGATAATGACTGGCGCGAAAGGTTTGTCTGGCTGTAATTGCCTCTGGAGTGCGGAACTGTAAGCCATGCTCATACACTTGCTGCACCACCGCCTCCGTCAATTCAAACGCCTCCTTTTGCATCCCCATTTGCACCATAAATGCCGCTAATCCGAAGTTGATCCCTGTCCAGACCTCCAGGGGATGGGTGTCATTCGGGTTGACTGGGGAACCGTCGGGACGAACCCCGTTGGCCGCTCCGATCGGGAGTGAGGAGTGAGGAGTCAGGAGTGAGGAGTCAGGAGGTAGGGGCGAATCACGATTCGCCCTTGCAGAAGATGGGGAGAGCGCAGGAGCATTTTGTTGGATCCAGCGGTTGAAGTTAACGAAACAGGATTCGTAGACGGTTTGGAGGGCTGAGTGGGCACAGTCGATCGGCACAATATCCGGCAGTCCCAACAGACGGGCATAGAACTGGCCACAGAGCTGATCCGCCATCACCACATCGGAACCACTGCCGCTATCCAGGCGGTAATATTTGCCATTCCAGAGGGTTTCCTGATAAACCGATTGCGCTTGCTCCAGCCAGGTTTGATACATCGGCATGAAAGCTTGAGGTGCAGGACTCACGGCTGTCCCTCCTTCCCCACTCCCCACTCCCCACTCCCCACTCCCCAAAATCTCCCCGATCGCAATCGCCGCCTCTAACGCTGCAATCCACAATCCCCCACAGTAAGCACTGACTCCCTGAAGTCGCCAATCATCAAAGGTTTGATCCGGCGCACCAGAGTTTTCGGGAATGCCGTCATTATCCAGATCAAAAGCCTTGAGGTAATCCAGGGTTGCGGTAATGGCGGGCCAGCAATCAGCTAAAAACTCGTAATCGGTACTGCCCGTGAGCTTAAAATCTCGGTAGACCTGTAGGACAAAATCGCTGCCCAGATCCTTCCAGAGGTTACAGTCCTGGTAGCTGGTGTAATTCGTTTTTTCCCAGACGTGCTCATTCGGCGCGCCAAGATCGTGTGGGGTGGCGTTTTTCGCTTTGCGGAGAGCCTGGGGACTGGGTTTGCCGATCGTGTAATAGTAGCCGATGGTGCGGGTGCGGGTGTCCTCAGCGGGAATCGCTCTGGCAAAGGCGCGTAGCACTGATTTATCCAGTTCAGGAAACAGCATCAGCAGGGCAAAGGAGCCGTAGAGCCGCACATCCAAACTTTCATACCAGCGATAGTCGAGGCATTCCAGCACCGCAAATTGCCCGATCGCATCCTGTTGGGTCGCCGCACTCCACAAGGTTCCACCACTAGCGAGGTCGTAGAGTTCATTAAACAGGGCCATCTTGAACCAGTTGGGTAAATCCCTGCGATCGAGAATCGGCTGCTGCCAGTGCTGAATTTGCTGTTGCCAGGTTTTGTAGTGCTGAAGTCCCGTTTGGGCGATCGTCCAGGCATTTTTACCACTGCGACCGAAAAAGTCCGTATAGCGACGGTCATACTTCACCCCTTCAGCAAATTCTGTTACGGGCAGATCCCACGCCAGAACAAAGGGAATTTGTTTTGTTTCCCCCGGAGCCAGGGTAAACCGAAGGGCCAGCGCGACTCCCACTTGCTCCTGCTCCTCAGCCGGAGTCTCATCCTCAAGATTAGGTAACGAACCATCCTCAGCAAAAGCATTCCAGATTTCTGCACCAGACCCGATCGGATTCCAGCGGGTGTGATAGAACACTTCTCCAATGTTTGCATGGGTTGCGATCGCCCACTGACCCATGCCTTCCTGGGTTTCAGCAGATTCCTGATCAGAACTGACTGGATCAACCTTTGGACGATCGGGACTCAGCCGATCCATCACACAGCCCACCGCTCCCTCCTGCTGGATCCACCGATTAAGGTTCCCGGCACTCTCCCTCAAGCGCGGCTGATACTCATACACCGGACTGCCATCATCCCTGACCTTGACTTCCGGTGACTTCAACGCATTGGTAAACCAGCCCACCATATTCTGCCAGGTCAGTAAAATGCTCAACGTCATCGATCGATCGCTGGGATTATGGGCCGTCCATTCAAAAATGGCGATCGGATAACTACTCTCCTGATAATTCTCTGCCCAGATCGGTGAAAACTGTTCACAGGTCAACTCCGCCTGAAAGACATTGCGATAGACAAACCAACTGCGGGGATACAGCGCGAAATATTCACCTGAATCAGAGCTTTCTGTCTCTCTTCTCTCTCCTCCCTCCTCCCTCCTCCCTTCTTCCTCCTCCCTTCCCGGATACCACTGCCAGGCTTCCAGGCTCCCATCTTCTGCGGGTTCCGTACAAAGGGCATAAGCCTGAGTCAAGGCATTTTCCGGATCATCAACCTGTTCAAACAGGCTAAATTGACAGGCTGGAAAGGTTTGAAATACGTGCTCCCCACCGTCGATATGCCAGAGGTTAAAGTCTCCCCTCGAAGACCGCCCGATACAGCCCGCCCCCAATCCGCCCAACGGCATTCCGTGCCACGGCCCATCATCAATATTGCTGGGATAGCGGACGGTATATGGTTGAGTCCAGCCTGCTCCGATCGAACGGCTCCAGGCACAGGCAGGAATATGGGGCAAAGACGGTGAAGTCATAGGTACAGTGGCAAACAACCGCAGGGTAATGAAATAGAAGTGATCGTTAACTATAGCAGTCGGTCTGCAAGTCCGAACCATTCACCCTCACAATCCCTCTGTCGCCCCAGCCACTGAAGGTGTCCAGCTAGACCCTAAGGTGAACGACTTCACCCGTTTGCAACGATCGCGTCAACGCTGCGAGAATCTGCACCAACTCTGCCCCTAACCAACCCGAAGAAATCGAGGACGGCTGATTCTGCTGAATGCAGGTCAGGAAATGGGAACAGACTTGCTGTAAGGGTTCCAGGGGTTCAAACAGGAGTGCTTCTGTCTGCTGATCAACCGGAACAAAGAGAGGTTGGGACGAATCGGGATGGGTCTGGCGATCGAGCCGTCCCTGGATCAAGCTCAGGGGAGCCGCCGCCAATTCATCGAAGACCAACGTACCCTGGCTCCCTACAACGCTGAGTCGTCGTTGCTTATCCGGGTTCGACCAACACAGGTGAATGACTGCCTGGAAACCGTTGGGGTAGGTCAGGGTCAGCCAGACCAGATCGGAGTGGGGAGTGGGGAGTCGGGAGTCGGGAATCGTAGGGGTGATTCGTGAATCGCCCGCGCAGGAGGGCATGGTAGGGGCGATTCGTGAATTGTCCGCACAGGAGGGCATGGTAGGGGCGATTCGTGAATCGCCCGCACAGGAGTAAGAGTTAGCAGAAAAATTGTGTAACCAGTTAGTCCCCTGAGCTTGAACCGCGATCGGGGTTTGATTAAGCCAGGAGTTAAAAATGGCAATATCGTGAATAGCCAGATCCCAGAGAGCATCCACATCCTGACGAACCGGGCCGAGGTGGGTGCGGGCGGCGTAACCATAGCGAGGGCTGCCAATCTGTCCCTGTTGAATGACTTCTCTGCCCCGTTGGACAGCAGGATGAAACAGATAAGTATGATCAACGATGAGTTGGCGTTGCTGTTGAGCGGCGAGTTGACAGAGTTCGATCGCTTCCTTTCCATCCAGCGTAATCGGTTTCTCGGCCAGCACATGGCATCCCCGTTCCAGAGCCGATCGAATTAACCCATAGTGGGTGACGGCAGGAGTGGCAATTACAACAGCTTCAACATCTGCTAAGGATAGGGCAATATTCCAGTCGGTGGAGAGTAGGATGTCGGGAGTTAAATCAAACCGGTTAGATAACTGCTCCAATCTTTCCAGGCAGGGATCAACGATTGCGACAACTTGAGCTTCAGGCAGAGCGAGGAAATTTCGCAACAGGTGACTGCCCCAGCGACCGACACCGAAGAGGGCAAGCTTGAGGGGAGTGGGAAGTGGGGAGTGGAGAGTAGGGAGTGGGAGAGAGGCGATCGCGGACTTGTCCATAACGGGTTCAGTAGCGAGTATGAAAGGATACAGCTATAGAATTCCCGAAATCCCACAGGACGAAACGAAACCCCTACTCCTTCCTACTCCTTCGATTCAAACGCGTCCTTGAGTGCTAAAAATGCAACCCTCGCAGCAGACTGTTCTGCGGCCTTTTTAGATTGTCCCTTGCCTTCCCCCCATCGCTTGCCTTGCAACCAAACCTCTGCAACAAATCGCTCCGTATCTCCGTACACTTGCCCCACTTCCTGAACTCGGTACTCTGGCAAGCTTTGATGGTGAGCCTGGGTCCAACCCTGAAGGGCACCCTTGTAATTGTGTAGTGCAGGATCCTGCCGAATCATTTCTGAAGATTGGTATAAATGCGGTTCCAGCCAGGGAGCGATCAAGCTTAAATTTTGCGTACTTAGATACAGAGCGGCTAAAACCGCTTCAAAGGCTGCGGCAAGTCGAGTTTCCTGTCCCACTCGATCGGCCAGGGCACTGTTTGCCATCAGCAGGAAGCGATCGAACCCATACTGATCGGCAATCTGAGCCAGGAGGCGATCGCTCACCATGACGCTCCGAAGGGCAGAAAGTTCACCATCACTGGCATTCGGGTAGGTCGTAAATAAAAATTCTGCGGCGGCTAATTTCACAACTGCATCCCCAACGAATTCCAATCGCTCATAGTTGGCTGTAGCGGAGGCGGTTGGATGGGTCAAGGCTAAATCCAACAAGTCCCATCTCACCGGTGCTTGTTTGGGTAAGCCTAATCGCTGGATGAACTGATGGAGTTGTTTCTCGCGGCGTGGATCAGAAAGGGGCATCGTTGAGGAATAGGAAAATGGAGAGGGAAGAGGCGGACATAAGCCGGGTTCTGTTCCCCCAGTGGAATAACCCACCAGGAGGGCAGTTATCTATCTGGGATGCCTGTTGCCAGACACCTCTAGCGGATTACGCAGGAGTAAATACCCCTACCCGGAGCAGGAAAAAGACCAACCCTTGCTCCTTCGACCTTGCTTCCAACCGGGGTTTACCGAGCCAACGCCTCTCGACGTTGCTGGTGCGCTCTTACCGCACCCTTGCACCCTTACCGTGCTAGTTCTGAGTGCCAAACGCTGAATGCCGAGCAAAACTCAGTCCTCAGTCCTCAGTCCTCAGTCCTAACTTTGGCGGTATGTTTCTGTGGCACTATCCTCACGCTCACGCGCACTGGGCGTTACCCAGCAGGTCTGATCTTTTGGAAGCCCGGACTTTCCTCGGACGATCGCCGCTCCTGGGAAAAATCCTCTGAGAGCTTGATCCTCCGCAACCGCCTGCGCCTCCTCTTCCCTTGATTCCAGTCTAATGTGTCCTGCTCCAGGCGAATAGCGTGGATTGATTCGGATAACCAATCATTTGAGTTTCGGAAACAGGACTATTTTTTGGGATTCCAGGGGAGTTGGTCGTGCCAGGGCATACTGGTCATCGTGAATTTACACTGAATTGGGTACAGTCTTTCGATCGCCTCATCCTCATTCAAATCCAGCAACCGCAGCATCAACAGCAGGGAAAACTTCAAAGACTCATCTCGATCCTCAAATGCCGCTAGTTTTTTCTTCAGCGACTCTCGAGCTGCTTTGGGAGCTTTTTTGTTTTCGGAGCCTTTTTTGATGCTATTAAGATTGAGAATTGGGGCGGTGGGTTCCAGAATCGTTTTCGCTTCATCTAGCTTCAGGAGTTCTTCCGCCGTCAGGTTGCCACTAAACTTCATTCCTGGGCTGACGGGGCTGGCTTCTTGCTTTTTTGGAGGCACCATATCTCTGATTTGGCGGTTGGCATCTAGATGAATCACCCGTCGAGATTCGTTTCCATGGTCGGTTAAGGTACTTTTGTCCCAATACACGTAAACATAGATCTCTCGATCGGTTTTATTGGAGATATTTTCAATGCTGAGAGCAAGCGATCGAGGCGTTTTGTCATCCTCGACTTTGTCAACACTGTATTTGTAGCGTGAGTCCAGCTTGAAGCTGATTTTGACAATGTCTTTGAGCTTAATCCCGTTAAATTGTTTCGCGTCTAGCTGCTGCTCAATATCTTTGTTGTCAACCTCAATTTTGACCTGCTTCTCAACCGAACTGATGGCCTGCATGACAACATAGGTCGTAATGATGAGAAAGACCACAACAATAATAAGATCGAGTTCATTCATGACCTGTCATTCACGACCTGAAGGAACCGTGCAACGAAAAATAACAAAAATAAAGAGGAAGAAGCACCGATCGCGCTTCACCCTGTTTGATTGTAGAACCTGAGTTCTCTATGCGATCGAGAATTCCCTCAAGGCAGGCAAAAAGTTTTTGTTTTCGTGTTGCGAGCGGCTCAGTTTAATCAGGGCAAATCGCTGAAGCGGAGTTAAATGGGCCCATTGGGTGGAGTTAATTTGCACCCCCACAGATTTTCCCTGTTCCTGCACACTCTCTGGCACGATCGCCCCATTCAGCCAGGCAGGATCGGGATCAATGGGCAAATCTGAGGGAACTTCTCCCATCTGCGAATGCACAACCTGATGCAGGTACGATCGATAGGACTGAATTTCAGCTTCAGTGGTGCAGGGTTGCTGTACCAGGGTTTGCCGTTCCTCCGGGGATAAATGGTTCCAGTGAGTGAGCTTTAACTTTACGCCGCAGGTATCCAGCTTGTAGCGCACCTGCATAGGAATACAGCGCAACGATTCAGCAAAATCAGCTTCAAACTCAAAAATCTGGGACATGAACGATTTCCTTCTCTGTCAGTTCTCAGGGGGGATGCTGCTTACAGATCCATTTTGACGGGTTTTGGACAATCTGCTGATGGAAACACTACTGCATCGGCAGGCAGGAGAAAATCGATCGCCCACTGTCGCTGAATTGCAAACCGGAGTAACCGCAGCGGAACGCTGGAATGTTGGATCACTCTGGGTCTGAGGAATTTACCTAACCCTAGACGACCGATGCCTTTAATGCGAGCCTGAAGCCTGATCCGCCAATAGTTCAAATACTGCAAAGGTTTATTTTGTCCAGCATAGAGCGGTATAAAGGCGAGCTGTCCGTACAGTACATCAGCCCGATGTGCTGAACTCAGTCCATGTTGCCGATGCTCTGGATTCGGTCGTCCCCCATGTTCACCATAGTTGCGGAAGGGAATGTAGTTCTTGAAGTGCCGATCGCGCAGGAAGCGATCCACCTCTGAGTCCCAGGCTGAATACTGGTTTGTGCCGATCGTTTGTTCGATCGTTTGCGCCAGTTCCAATAAACTGTTTGCGCTTTGAGGGGTGACGATATAAGCCACCATCGCCGTCGAGAACCCTTCTGCATATCCAGACGCAGATACGCTGTAAACCTGAGCCGCACAGGCATAGAGCCAGGCAATCCCTAAGTTGGGCTGACTGGCATCGTAGGGCAACGGTAACTGACTCAATCCCACTACAGGGACAAAATCCGCCTCTAAAATCAACGAAGGTTGCGACAACTGACTGGCTTTTTGCCAGGCCCGGCAATGGTTTAACAAGCAGAGATAACTCCGGGAAAACCCTTGAAATTCTGGCGGATGCACTTGCCTCAGCACCTCATACTTCAGTCCTTCTGTAGTCAGGGTTTGCTCAAGCTGCTGCGTTGACTCCCTGTGAGCCAATACAAAAACTGTGCCGATCGAATCGGTCAAAGTGCGAAAATTTTGGCAGGAGGCAACCATAGTAAGAGAAGAGGCTTAAAAACTGCTACACCCATTCCCCACGGAACAGGCAATGCCCGTAGTTTAAGCAACTCAGCCGGGGTCAGTCCTGCGAATTTTTACCGAAAATTTGCATTACTCAGCCATAGCTTGTAAGACTTAAGCGTGATTCGCTGCTATTCCCATTCTTTCCACAGCGCAATTCCGCCTAATAATCCGGTAACGTTAGGAATGATTTTGGTATTGGCAGGCAAATCAACATCAATTTTTTTAGCATTGCCCCCGCCAATGTAGAGGCAGTCATAGTTAAACAAATGGCCCAGGGTTTCTACAGCTCTCTCCAATCGTCGGTTCCACCGCTTCTTGCCCACACTATCCAACGCGGGTCGCCCCAGCTGCTCCTCATAGGTTTGCCCCTTCCGAAAGGGATGATGCCCCATCTCCAGATTGGGCACCAGTCGCCCGTTCATAAACAGAGCCGAACCAAAGCCCGTCCCCAGAGTAATGACCAGTTCCACCCCTTTTCCGGCGATCGACCCCAACCCTTGAATATCCGCATCATTGGCCACCCGAACCGGCTTACCCAGATGTTCTGCCAATGCCGTGGCCAGGTCAAACCCAATCCAGCTTGAATCCAAATTCGCCGCCGTTTCAATCACACCTTCCCGCACCACTCCCGGAAAGCCCGCAGAAATGCGCTCAAAGGATTTGTCTGCCGCCAATCGATCGATCGCTGCCAGAATAGCGTCCGGAGTCGCAGGCGTTGGAGTCGGTTCTCGATCGCGATCCGACAGCGGGTTGCCCTCCAGGTCTAACACCATGACTTTGACTCCACTCCCGCCAATATCTACTGCCAGGGTGTGACATTGCTGTACGGAGGGATGATTTGCCACCACCATTTCAATTCCTCATCTTTAAGATCATCACGATTCAACCCGAATACACAACGCAAGGGGCGGGTCGATACGGGCTAGCCGATTCATTGTAGTAAAAATCCTGGGGAGATCCGATCGAGAAAATTTGAATTCTTTATTACAAAAAAGGGACGATTCGTCGATCGCCCCCAGAAATTGAATTGCTTTTTTTCAAACTCAGGGTGAGGTCGGGAGCATCCCAGCTTTGCAACCTTCCCCCTCAATCCCATTCCCCATCAGGGCGATCGGATATCCAGAGGTCTGGTGGCATCAGACATAGGAACCCACCCCTAACCCCTCCCAGGAGGGGAAACCCTTAGAAATTCCCGCTCAACCAGGAGAATGTCTATCAAATCCCCTCTTGGGAGGGGCAGGGGTGGGTAAAATCCCCTCTCGGGAGGGGCAGGGGTGGGTTAACCTTTACCTGTTACAAAGTGGGAGGCTCCCAGTCAAGTCAAGTCGCCTTAGCCAAGAGCCTTCGCTTTAGCCACCACATTTTCCACCGTGAAGCCAAATTTCTCCAGGCAAACGCCGCCTGGTGCTGAAGCCCCAAAGCGATCGACTCCCAGAATATCGCCTTCTGCTCCGGCATACTTGCACCAGCCGAAGGTGACCCCTGCTTCCACCACCAATCGCTTCGTGACGGACTTGGGCAACACGGATTCCTTATAGGCCGCATCCTGAGCTTCAAACAATTCCCAGGAGGGCATGGAAACCACCCGGACTTTCTTGCCTTCACCCGTCAGTTGTTCTGCGGCTTGAACACAGAGATTTACCTCAGACCCCGTGCCGATCAGGATCAGGTCTGGTGTGCCGTCGCAATCCACCACGGCATAGGCTCCCTTCTCGACTCCTGCAATGGAGGAACCAGCCAGGTTGGGTAAACCCTGACGGGAAAGGGCCAGCAGGGTGGGACGGTTTTGGTTGGCGTTTTGAATCGCAACTTTATAGGCTCCAGAGGTTTCCGTACCATCCGCTGGACGCAGCACCGTCAGGTTAGGAATGGTGCGCAGAGATGCGATCGTTTCCACAGGTTGGTGCGTCGGCCCATCTTCACCCAGGGCGATCGAATCATGGGTCATCACCCAGATCACCCCAGCCCGCGAAAGGGCAGAGAGCCGGATCGCAGCCCGCATGTAGTCCGTGAACACCAGGAAGGTTGCGCCGTAGGGAATCAGCCCAGAACCGTGAAGCGCAATCCCGTTACAGATTGCCCCCATGCCGTGTTCCCGCACGCCAAACCGGATGTTGCGATTCTGATACTGCCCTGGTTGGAAATCACCAAAGCCTTTCAGCTCCGTCAGGTTGGAGTGGGTCAGGTCAGCCGAACCTCCGATTAACTCAGGAAGAACGGGAGCCAGAGCATTCAGGCAATTCTCAGAATGCTTCCGGGAAGCCAGGGTTTTGTCTTCGGGGGTGTAGGTCGGTAGCACCTTATCCCAACCGTCCGGCAACTTACCGCTCCACAGCCGCTCTAATTCCGCTGCCTCGTCCGCATATTTCGTCTTGTACTGCGCCCAGGCTTCATTCCACTCCGCTTCCAGACTGGCACCCCGTTCCACAGCTTTCCGCATATGATCCAGAGCATCATCGGGAACCACGAATGGCTCGAATTCCCACCCCAGATTTTCACGGGTTAGCTTGTTCTCATCAGACCCCAATGGCGCACCGTGAACCCCTGCCGTATTGTTCTTATTCGGTGAACCATAGCCGATCGTCGTCGTCACTTTGATCAGGGAAGGCTTGTCGGTAACTGCCTTAGCCGCTTCGATCGCCTTAGCAATCCCTTCTAGGTCGGTATTTCCCTCTTCAACGTGCTGAACGTGCCAGCCGTAAGCTTCAAACCGTTTAGCCACATCTTCGGTGAACGCCAGATCGGTAGACCCATCGATCGAAATATGGTTGTCGTCGTAGAGGGCGATCAGTTTACCCAACCCCAGGTGTCCTGCCAGGGAGCAAGCTTCGCCGGAAACCCCCTCCATATTGCAGCCATCGCCCAGGATGACGTAGGTGTAGTGATCCACCAGGGTCAGGTCAGGCTTGTTAAACTTGGCAGCCAGATGCGCTTCGGCCATGGCCAGCCCCACCCCGTTACAAATTCCCTGCCCTAAGGGGCCTGTCGTCACTTCAATTCCATCGGTTTCAAAGTTTTCGGGGTGTCCGGGCGTACGCGATTCCCACTGGCGGAACTGCTTGATGTCGTCGATCGTCACACTGTCATAGCCCACCAGGTGCATCAGGGCGTACTGCAACATACAGCCATGACCTGCTGACAGGACAAACCGATCGCGGTTAAACCACTTGGGATTTTTGGGATTAAACCGCATGAACTTGTCCCACAGGACAAAGGCCATCGGCGCAGCCCCCATCGGCAGTCCGGGGTGACCTGATTTGGACTTTTCAACGGCATCAATTGCCAGAAAACGAATGGAATTAATACAGAGTTCTTCAAGAGAACGGGTTGTTGCAACAGCCATGAACTTCCTCTACTCAACAACGGCTTGGCATTTGGATAGACTTCGGACAGAAACGAAAATGACGAAACGCAAAATGTAACCCCAAAAACAGTAGGTAACTATACCTAATGAGTATTGTTTACAGTTTATAACTTAAACTGCCAATGATCTATCCCTGGGGCGATCGATCCTCGATGATCCTCAACATGATTCTCAGCCATTGATCTCCCGGTAGCGTTTCTACTCATAAATTTCTACTCATCAATGAGTACAACTCAAGTGGGTAGACGCTTAGGAGCATGGATTGAATAACCTGTGCAACGTTTTACTTCGCTGACTGGGCGGGCAAGATGCCCACCCCACAAGAATTCCAGATTATTAAATTCGCATTTCTGAGAGAAATAGCTTGAGTGAATACACCTGGGGCATGGAAGGGGCATGGAAAACGTTCGATGAACCTACGAAACGAACTTTTTGAAGGCCAGCGTCACGTTATGCCCTCCAAAGCCAAACGAGTTAGAAAGGGCAACCTCCACCGGCTGCGATCGGCTCTGGTTGGGCACATAGTCTAAGTCGCAGGCTGAATCAGGATTCTCCAGATTAATGGTAGGAGGCACCTGATCCTCAGCAACCGCCATCACCGTCGCAACCGCTTCAATTCCGCCGGAACCCCCTAGCAAATGTCCGGTCATCGACTTCGTAGAGCTAATCGCCACTTTGTAAGCCTGTTCCCCTAAAGCCGTTTTAATGGCCGCCGTCTCCGTGGAATCGTTGGCGGGGGTACTCGTCCCGTGGGCGTTGATATAGCTAATCTGATTAGGGGATAATCCGCCATCCTTGAGGGCAAGCTGAATGGCTCTGGATGCCCCCTCGCCGCCTGGAACGGGAGAGGTAATGTGATAGGCATCGCAGGTCATGCCATAGCCAACGACTTCAGCGTAAATTTTGGCTCCCCGACTCAAGGCGTGCTCTAATTCTTCCAAAATCAAAATGCCAGAGCCTTCTCCCATCACAAAGCCATCTCGATCGCGGTCAAACGGCCGACAGGCGTGGGCGGGATCCTCATTTCGGCTCGATAAAGCCCGACAGGCTGCAAACCCAGCCAGGGAAAGGGGAGTGACCGCCGCTTCCGTCCCACCACAAATCATGGCCTGGGCATAGCCCCGTTGCACTAACCGAAAGGCATCGCCGATCGCATTGGAACCTGCTGCACAGGCCGTTACCGTGCAGTTGTTTGGCCCTTTGCCCCCAGATGGATGGCCGTTAACCCAGCCGCCATGTTGGCAATCATCATTGGAACCATGAACGGGCTACAGCGATCGGGCCCTTTGGTGAGGTAGATTTCCTGCTGGTCTTCCATGACCTTCAACCCACCGATACCCGTACCAATCACCACTCCGACCTGTTCCGCGTTGAGATCGTTGATGGTGAAATTAGCATCCGCCAATGCCTGCTTACTGGCAGACACCGCAAACTGGGCAAACCGATCCATCCGCTTTGCCTCTTTCCGATCCATATATGCCTGCGGATCAAAGCCTTTGACTTCGCCAGCAATCCGACAGTCGTGGCGAGATGCATCAAACAGGGTAATTGCACCAATACCATTGCGACCACTTAATAACCCTTGCCAGTATTCAGCCAGGGTATTCCCAATGGGCGTAATTGCACCTAATCCTGTGACTACAACCCGCTTCAATTGAGAACCAACACTTGTCATGACAGCAGTTTAGGGGTTAACCACCCAGTACAACAGCTTAGAATAATCCTGAAATGGTTTAATTCTTGTGAGCCAAATTAAACCTGTTAACCGAGCCAAATGTGAGCTAAACCTGTTCACCCATCAAACGGGTCAAACCGATCGCACTTGTTAATCAGTTGAGCTTGAAAAGGGGCAAGAGACGGATAATGCAGGCTGCAAAACAGTTAGATTGACGATCGAACTTGGCATCGAATTGACTTCTTCCGCCTTCACGCCCTTCAAACTGCTCTCACCTCATCACCCAGCCCCTTGCCTCAGCTCCTAGCTTCTGGCATCTAGGCAGCCGCTTTGTCTTGAATGTAATCGACAGCCGCTTGAACCGTTGCAATGCCTTCGGCAGCTTCATCGGGAATTTCGATGTCGAATTCTTCTTCCAAAGCCATAACAAGCTCAACTGTATCCAGGGAGTCAGCCCCTAAATCGTTTGCAAAGCTGGCTTCAGGTGTAACTTCTGCCGGATCAACACTAAGTTGATCTGCCACAATTTTCTTAACTTTCTCAAAAATCTCTTCCTTGCCCATATGACTCTTCTTGCCTAGCTGCAAATAGCGATCTGAACGAATAGTTAACTCAATCGTTTCTCCAGAACTTTAGGCTAAGGTGACAAACCATTTAGCCAAAATTTGAGCGATTGCGATCGAGCATTTCTTCATCTTACGCTATAGGGAATCCTTCTCAAAATCGTAAATAGTTACACATTTTTTAGATGCCTCGCTCTACGGTTAATCCATCTCTGCTAACTTAATGCGAGGATCAACCGCTTTCAAAGCCAAATCCGCTAGAAGATTACCGACAATCAGCATCACCGCCCCAATCATCAAGCTCGCCATGACCACATAAAGATCCTGCGCCTGGAAGGCCTGGAGAATCAACCGTCCCAATCCCGGCCAGTTGAAGTAGGTTTCCGTGATGAAGGCTCCACCGAGCAGACTGGCAAACTCAAAGCCCAGCAGGGTAATCAGGGGATTTACGGCATTGCGGAGGGCATGGACGTAAATCACGCGATTTTCTGGCAAACCCTTAGCGCGAGCCGTTTGGATATAGTCCTGCCGCAGGACATCCAGCAGTTCTCCCCGCATCAGGCGTTGCAGTCCGGCAAAGCTGGTGATGCTGAGGGCCAGGGTCGGTAGAATCATGTGCCAGCCAATGTCCAGAATTTTGCCGATCGGAGTCAGGTCGGCATGATTAATGCTGGTCATTCCACCCACGGGAAACAGCGGCGAAGTCAATTGGGCAAAGAACAGCAGCAGCAAACCCGTGATCAGGGTCGGAAAGCCCTGTCCCAGGTAGCTCACAAATCGTAATATTCGATCGGCGAATTTATTTTGATGAACGGCTCCAATAACGCCCAGTGGGATCGCAATCATCCAGGTGACAATCATAGAGGCGAGCGATAGTAGGATCGTTGCTCCAGCCCGCTCCCAGATTAAGGATGAAACTGGACGTTGATAGGCAAAACTGACCCCAAAGTCTCCCTGCGTCAGCACCCGCCTCATCCACAGAAGATACTGCTCCAGAGGGGGGCGATCGAGACCAAACTGTTGCCGAAACTGCTCGATCGTCTCCTGGGAAATTTGCGGATTTTCCAGGTAGGTATCAAGGTAATCCCCAGGAGCAAGCTGAATAATGAAAAAGCACATCAGCGAAGCCAGCAGCAGGGTGGGGATCGCCTGAAGTAGCCGCTTGAATGCATACACGACCATTTCACTGGTGATAAACCCAGTCAACCGATCGCGTATGGTGTAGAGTCGCTGTTGAAATGAAGTGGCTCTGGTAGTAGTCATGGGGAGGAGAGAGGGCTGAGAGAGTAGGGTGGGCATTGCCCACCATCTATTGGGTTGAGTTGCCTAATACATGAACCTGATACTGAATCAGGCTAATACTGAATCAGACTGACGATGGGAACTTCCTCTGGTAAATTTTTGCGCCCTTCCAGTCCAGTTAGCTCGATGATAAACCCAAACCCCACCAGATCGCAGCCTGTTTGCTCCACGAGTTGAGCAGTCGCCGCCGCCGTACCGCCCGTCGCAATCACATCATCGACCACCAGTACCCGGCAGGAAGGATGAAAAGCATCCTGGTGAAGCTCCAGGCGATCGGTGCCATATTCCAACTGATACTCAACGGAATGAACCGCTGCCGGAAGTTTTCCAGGCTTGCGGGCAGGGACAAATCCAGCATCTAGTTTGCATGCCAGAGGAGTCCCAAACATGAAGCCGCGTGATTCGATACCAACTACATAATCCACCGAGAGGGGAGCAACCTGTTCATACATGGCATCGATCGTGTAGCGCAGTCCCTCTGGATTACGCAGCAGGGTCGTAATATCCCGAAATACAATGCCTGGTTTAGGAAAGTCAGGAATGTCTCGAATCAGCGACTTTAGATCCATAGTTAGGGAATTTTATTTGACATAAATTGTAATCGTAGCGATCGTACCAGACCAGCGCAATCAGGACTGAGAGGACTTTAGGTGGATGCAAATTAAGCTATTCAGGCTCTGCAATTATAATGGCATGCCAGTTTTTGAAAAAATCGACTGTAAGGGCGCACTGCTGTGCGCCCCCTAACGCCCCCCAGTAAGGGCACACTGCTTGCGCCCCTAACGGACCCCCAGGGCTAGTCCCTGGTGTTGGAGAAATTGTCGAACCAGCCTCGCCGTTTGAAGTAGTGAACCAAGGAAATGGCGATCGTCAGCATCACTCCCAGACAAATCCAATAGGCATAGGGAAACTCCAGTTCTGGCATATTGCCAGCAATGTGGGGATCAAAATTCATGCCATAGACCCCCGCAATAAAGGTCAACGGAATAAAAATGGTCGAAATAATCGTCAGAACCTTCATGATTTCATTCATTTTGTTACTGACGGAAGACAAATACACATCCATCAGGCTGGAAGCTAGCTCTCGATAGGTTTCCAGAATGTCCAGAATTTGGATGATGTGGTCGTAGCAATCCCGCAGATAGACTCGGACTTCTGGGCTAATCAGAGCATTCCCATCCCGAATCAGGGAATTAATGGCATCCCGCTGGGGCCAGACTGCCCGACGGAGGGTAAGGAGTTCTCGCTTAACTTCGTGGATCCGTTCCAGGGTTTGGCGAGTCGGACAAGCCACCACTTCATCTTCCAGTTCTTCCAGTTCTTCGCCATATCTCTCTAAAACTGGAAAAAATCCATCAATGATCCCATCCAGCAGCGCGTAAAGCAGATAATCCGTACCGTGCTTGCGGATATTTCCCTTACTCATCCGAATCCGTTCCCGGACTGGCCCAAAGCAATCATAGTGGGGTTCTTCCTGCACCGTGAGTAAATACTGGCTGCCCAAAATAAAGCTGACCTGTTCACTGAAAAAATTTCTGCCATCTTCCCTCAACGTCACCATCCGCAGAATCAGCAGCAGTTGATCATCGTACTCTTCCGTCTTGGGGCGTTGGGGCACATTCACAATATCTTCCAGCACCAGCGGATGCAGTTCAAACACCGTTCCCAGTCGCCGCAGAATATCTTCAGACCCCAACCCCTGCACATCAACCCAGGACACCGACGGCGTATGTAGATGTGGAATACATTCCTCCGGGGTTTGCACCTTAATCCGACTGGCAGTCTCTGGGTTGTAGTCAATCAGAAAAATAATCGGCTGCGGCGCATCGTCATCGATCGTCAGGGTTCCTGGCGCGCTACCCGGCTGATCAAAGAAGTAATCTACGTAATTATGCTCATCCTCATCTGGGGCTTCCCTGAGATACGAATGCTGTTCAGAGGAGAACCATTCCAGGCGATCGGCTTTGCTGGGAGAACGTTTAGTCATCGGTGAAAGGGGAAGAGGGGTAACAAGGGAAGAACGATTATCTGGTATCTCGAAAAGTGAGAACAATCCAGATACCTGCAATCCACAGTCAAAGAAGCAGAACGGTGAACAGGTTATTGAATCCACGATCCTAAGGGAGCTTCGTACTGCTATGCGGCTTCTATTACTGTTTCCATTATTGGTTCCATTATTGCCATTCCGCCCACCCTGCTTCACTTCATGCTTTTTGATCCCCCAGCATCTTATAGTGGAATTGCTGCGAGTTCTTAAATCATTGTGAAAGCGATCACCCTGCTCGGCTCTACAGGTTCTATCGGCACGCAAACCCTCGATATTGTGGAGCAGTACCCTGACCAATTTCAGATCGTGGGTTTGGCGGCGCGGAGTAATGTTGAGTTGTTAGCCCAGCAAATCCGGCAATTCCGCCCTCAAATTGCGGCCATTTGTGACGCAACTCAACTGCCTCGGCTCCAGGAAGCTCTGGTGGATCTCACCCCTCAGCCCATCCTGTTAGCGGGAGAGGAAGGGGTCGTCGAGGTGGCGCGTTATGGCAACGCAGAAGCCGTTGTAACTGGGATTGTGGGCTGTGCAGGGCTGCTCCCGACGATCGCAGCGATCGAAGCGGGTAAGGACATTGCGCTGGCCAATAAAGAAACCCTGATTGCGGGTGGCCCGGTGGTCTTACCGTTGGTGCAACGGCATGGCGTGAAGCTCCTCCCCGCTGATTCAGAGCATTCAGCGATTTTTCAATGCTTGCAGGGGGTTCCAGAGGGGGGACTGCGGCGGATCCTGCTGACGGCCTCCGGGGGAGCCTTTCGGGATTTGCCTGTAGAACAATTGGCAAACGTAACAGTGGCAGACGCGCTCAAGCATCCCAACTGGTCCATGGGGCGCAAAATTACGATCGACTCTGCCACGCTGATGAACAAAGGGCTGGAGGTGATCGAAGCCCACTTTTTGTTTGGGTTGGATTATGACCACATCGACATCGTGATCCACCCGCAGAGCATCATTCATTCCCTGATTGAACTTCAGGACACCTCTGTGCTGGCCCAATTAGGCTGGGCAGATATGCGATTACCCCTGCTCTATGCCCTGTCCTACCCAGAACGCATCTCTACCAATTGGGAACCGCTTGACCTCGTGAAAGCTGGAAGCCTCACCTTCCGGGAACCGGATCACCAGAAGTATCCCTGTATGCAGTTAGCCTACGCCGCTGGCCGGGCTGGGGGAACCATGCCTGCGGTGCTCAATGCGGCCAACGAACAGGCAGTTGCCCTCTTTCTGGAGGAAAAAATCAGTTTCCTCGATATTCCTCGCTGTATTGAAACAGCTTGCGATCGCCATCATGCTCACAATCGCTCAGAGCCAACTCTGGCAGACATTCTGGAAGCCGATCGCTGGGCCCGACAGGAAATTCTCAGGGTTGCCAGTCAATTAATCGGGAAAAATGTCGCCAGTGATACGGTTTCTCCGGCTTCTGTTGCCTGATGGGGGGCAATCTTTTCAGAATAGATAATAATAGAGGCAATATATAAAGGGCAGGCAGTTATTCTGGACAACAATGTCCTGTCTGATTTGCCCGGTTGTTTCGCCTTGTGTTTATTGTGTTGTTCCAGATTATTGTCGTTCGACTCATTCAGGCTCATCTTATTCTGCAATTGCTAAAACCCTTTCCCTATCAGCCACTCACTGCCCAATTGTTGGGATGTCCACTGAATTTCGGGTCAACCCTATGAACACGATAGGCATCAGGGACACAGTGGGTAGGGGAGTTTGGGTGAGTGAGTATTAAGATTAGAATCAGGTTGAGCTAAACGCGAAACATCTTTCAGGGTGACTGAACACGCAGCTTCAGGGAGAGTGAACGGAAAGCAATCTTCCTTCCAGGAGGGTTGTACATGACCTCGCATCTACTCAGTGACGGGCACAGGTGAATGGCTGCAACGGCCAAAACCGCACAAACCTGCAACTGCACAGAGAATGTCTGGAATAGGGCAACATATTCTGGAGAATGTCTGTCAGTGAAGGCTGGCGGCAACGCTTGTGACTGGTTTTCTTTGGTTGAATCATAACTGAGCTATGGTATTACCCCATCAACTATGAGTCGTTCTATTCCCCAGATCAACTCAAATAGACCTCTGGGCGGACGCTACAAAGTCATTCGGCAGCTAGGAGTAGGCGGGTTCGGTCGGACGTATCTGGCCGAAGATTTGCACTTGCCTGGGCATCCTCAATGCGTAGTAAAACAGCTAAAACCGCAGTTTCGTAGTGATGATACCCTGCAAATGGCAAGGCGTTGTTTTAATACGGAAGCTCAGGTTCTGTATCAACTGGGAAGCCATAGTCAAATTCCTCGGTTACTGGCGCACTTTGAGGACAATCAAGAGTTTTACCTGGCGCAGGAGTTTGTTGAAGGTATTTCTTTAACTAAAGAATTAGTAGAGGGGCAGCCCTGGTCAGAATCTCAGGTGGTCGCACTGCTGAAGGATGTGCTGCAAGTCCTTACCTTTGTCCACGAAAAGCAGGTGATTCATCGAGATTTGAAGCCATCCAATCTGATTCGGCGGCAGTCAGATGGCAAGATTGTCCTGATCGACTTCGGGGCAGTGAAGCAGGTCAGTTCTCAACCCCAGACGGATTCAGGTCTGACGAACCTGACCATTTCAATCGGCACCCAAGGGTATATGCCCAACGAGCAGCTAGCTGGAAAACCCCGCTTTAGCAGTGATATTTATGCAGTGGGTGTCCTGGGGATTCAGTGTTTAACAGGAATTCACCCCAAACATCTAGACGATGATGAGAAGGGGGAACTGTCCTGGCATCATCGGGCAGTTCATATCAGCGATGCGCTACGGGAAATGCTCGATCGCATGGTGCGCTACGATTTCCGCGATCGATATCCCTCGGCAATGGAAGCCCTGGAGGCTTTGAATAGTCTGGTAACGGTGTCTGAGGAAATTCCACCCGCTTTTCAGGTGTTGCCCAAAGCGATCGAGGATGCGAACCCAGAATCCCACCGACTGAACAACCTTGATCCCCGCGATCCTGACATCACGGCTCCTCATCTGGTTCCTGAAGATGAGTTTAGTGGAGTCGATCTGACGCTTTCGAGTGATGAAGGAGGAGCAACGGCAATTTGGGATCAGGCGGATTCCCAGCGATCGACGTTGATGCTACAAAATTCTGCCGGTAAGCTCATCAGTGATACGGCTGGAAGCACCAGCAGCGATCTCTCGCCGCATCATTCTTCCCCCGCTCCTTGGGGCCATTCGGTTGATAGATCTGACCAGACTGCCGATCGAGACAAGCCCGGGGAACCTTCAGAGTTTGGTCAGAGGCCCTTGCAGGATGTCGTCCGAACAGGACTCACTCGTGCAGTAGGCGGCCATCGTCCTGATCAAGAACCCCGATCGCCGTTGCTGAAATCTCCCTCCCCTCGGCGTAAGCGGGTACAGTTTCTCCTCAAGTTTTTCTCGGCTTTAGGAATCATCACAACCGCTGTGGCAGCCTCTCTGGCAGTCCAGACGGTGATGCCCCTTGGTGGGAATCAATCTGATTCAGGCAATGGCAGTATCACCCGTCCATCCCCACCTGACGAGGGGGTTCCTCCCTCCCTGGACTCTACTAATTTCACTGAAATACTGGACTATGCGCATCAGGCGATGGGCAAAAAGCAGTATGAAACCGCATTGCAGTACTACAACCGGGCGATTACGCTCCAATCTGATTCTGCGGTCGCCTATGCAGGACGGTGTGAAGCGTTGAATCAACTCCAACGCCCAGAATCCGCTATGGTGGCCTGCAACGATGCCCTAGCCTACGATCCAAATTTGACGGTTGCCCTTTGGAGTAGAGGGAACGCCCTGATGTTACAAAATCGCACCTATGAAGCCCTTCGCACCTACGAAGATGTTACTTTCTTGCAGGGGGATTTTGCACCGGGCTGGATCAAAAGAGGGGTGGCCCTTCAGGAGTTAGGGCGTTCCGCCGAAGCCCTTCAAGCCTTAGATCAGGGTATTATGCTGAATCGAGATTCCGCTGAAGCCTGGCAAACTAAAGGAGCCGCCTTACTGAACCTGCAACGCTATGAGGAAGCCATTGTCGCATTAGACAAAGCTTTGCAACTGGAGCCGGATAGCCCAGAAACGATCGCTCTGCGCGAAGAGGCGATCGGTCGAGTGAGACGCTAATCCTTGAGGGCATCAGGCATATGGAAGCTGGTATGGCGGTAGGGCTGGGTCAAACGCTTTATGAGGCAGGGACAAGTCTAAGTTGGCTGACCGGCTCCGGTCATGGGCTGGAACCTTCCCTCCTCCCAAATCACCTGCTGGCAGTCACCCGCTATTCCAGGGAAGTCATTACCGATTGGCGACCGCGCTTCATGCTACTGCGGGATATATTGCTGGTGGTGTGGGGCTTGAACCTGGTGAACTGGCTCCTGCTGGGGGGGGCATTAAGACATTTGTGCATTCCTCGACGGACGATCGGCTTAATTGCTGTCCCGATTACGCCCCTGGTTCATGGTGATCCAGATCACTTGCTGGGCAATTCCCTTTACTTTTTTGTCTTTGGTTGGCTGGTTTCGCTGCGCGGCATTCCTGATTTTTTAATTGTGACGATCGTCATTGCCCTGGTAGACAGTCTGGGAACCTGGTTATTTGCCGAACCCAGTCCCAATTTTGGAGCCAGCGGCATTGTTTATGGCTATTTCAGTTTCTTGCTGTTCAGCAGTTTTTTCGATCGAGATGTGATTTCCCTGTTGCTGGCGATCGTGGTGTTCATGCTCGATCGCGCCATGCTGCGACGACTATTCGTTAACCGTCCAGATGTGTCGCTGGAAGGGCATATGTTTGGCTTCTTTGGCGGAATTTTGGCAATCCTGCTGTTACCGGCTTTAAGAGCTACATTTTAATACCAATTTGATTGGCAGAAATTGCACATCCTGGTACGGGTGAACTGCTGTGCGCCCGTACTGGCAATCTATCTGCCGTGCAAACGATTTGAATCGGTATAAG
Organism: Egbenema bharatensis FJBBOT/2019; assembly: GCF_048077055.1. NCBI lineage: Bacteria > Bacillati > Cyanobacteriota > Cyanophyceae > Oculatellales > Oculatellaceae > Egbenema > Egbenema bharatensis. The sequence goes on from NZ_CP182236.1 coordinate 4,849,089, forward strand.
ATCTGGGCAATGAAATTTGATGAAACGTAAACTCAGCCTGAAAATCATCCTGAATCCCGCCTAAATCTGAGAAGTTTGAAAAGATCTGAAAAATTCGCCTGATGCGGATGTCAATTGTGACAAAAAACGTTATTTTTTATTGATATATTCTATACGCTAGAGTATTCATAGGCATAAAAGGGGAGTTTATCGCAGGCATTTTAGATCTTGCTGATTCTTAGATGTATGGCAAAGTCTCAATTTGCCTGTCGCTGAAGGTGATCGTTCCAAGGTTGCATGTTTGCAGACAGGATTCTTAGTTCTTAAACAGTGGCTTTGAGCCATCGGCTTTGAAGCTGTGCGTTTTTAGGTATATCTATATATATTTCTCTGAGTTGTCATGATCAATTGAGTTGCCCACGGGGTTCTCTAAGTTCTCTAAGCAAGGATCGACGAGCAAGGTCGAGCGGCGTTTCAACTTGCGGGATTTCGAGCATCATATTCTGTCTTGCCTCAATTCAGTTTTAGTTACATCTTCATTTCGTTCCCTATTCATGATTTTGAAGTCCCAATTTGCTAACGGGACGAACTAGTTGCACAATGGCGAAAGAACGCAGATGATATTTACTGTTCCAGTACCAACTCGGCAAGCTGCACAGGTGGATGTGAGTTCTCGAACTCGAATTCTTTTGATTGAAGATAACGATACAAGCCGTCAATTGATGGGCGAGTATCTGGAATATCATGGCTATGAGGTTTGTAGTTTGTCGCGTGGAAACTGTGCCAACTCCACGATAGATTGCTTTCGCCCTCATGTCATCTTGCTGGATTTAAAACTCCCAGATGTGGATGGCTTCACCTTACTTGAACAGTTTCAACAGCGTCCAGATTGGGGCTTGATTCCGATCATCGTTGTTTCTGCTTTTGCTTTTCAATCCGATCAACAACGGGCTTTGGGTTTGGGAGCATGCCGGTATCTAGTTAAGCCCGTGAATTTGTTGCAACTTAGACGCACGATCACGGATGAATTGAGTCTGGTGCCCTATTAAATACTTACTCGAAAACCGAGGGTTTTGCAGCAGTTTTCCTACGGATTTTCGGATGGAGCCTTGGAGCGAACGTTGTAGCGCGTTAATTCGGTAGAAAGCCCTGTCTGTTTGTAGGATGCGTTGGCGATAGCGTAACCCGTTCAAAGTCTCACGGGATGGTATGTTACAACTTCGCCTAATAGCACCCCACAGCATCGTTTATTGCCATCCACCTACTTAGTCGCCATTGGGCGATCGTCTTTGTTGGGCAACGAATTCTTCAATTTGTTGGCTCAGAGTCTGAATAGTTCTTCCAGCTTCTGAAAGTTGAACCTCCAACTGGGCAACCATGAGCATTGCCGTTTGTAATTGGTTTAAGGTTTGCTCAAGTGTAAAGCGTGTTTGTGACTCAAACTCGTTCAGGTTCATAGAGGGTAGATTAGTTCGATTGGGAACATAAAGATCGCCGACAAGTGTAGATGCTCTCCATTAGCATCCTGCTCTCTAAACAATAAGTTAATTAGGGTTTTAAACTAAATTAAGCTGAAATGGGCTGTTTTAGAGAAGGATGCACTGATTTTCTGATTCAACCAGCAACTTTGGCAATCCAATCTATGGGAATGCCAACCTGTGGAAGTTTTAACTGAATCATCGACAGGGTAGTTCAATTGGTTCTTCAATTGAACTAGATCTACTGTAGCACAGCTCATGTATAAATGCGTTAGTTGATATGTGCTTACCTAAGTAATTTTACGTAAATAGTAAGTTATTTTTGATTGTTGGAAGCCGCCCGAACGAAAATGAAAAAACTCAGGCTCCTTGTCCTGCCAGGTTGCAGGTAAGATGTCTGAGTGATGGCATTTGGGGATAGGGATTGGCAGATCGAGAGCAGGTACGGGTACTGATCCCTATCATTGATACTTGTAATGTAGATACACTGGATATAGCTACACGGTGATATAGCTATATAGGGAGTTAATCTCCCAATCTGAACTTAAGCGTAAGTGACTTCTCCTGCGTCTTGGGATTCTGGTTTAGCAATCGGCATGGACATGAACCAGTGATGCCCAAATGGATCAACAAGCTTGCCGTAGCGATCGCCCCAAAACATATTTTCCAGAGGCATGGTGACGGTTGCTCCAGCCCGGATAGCTCGTTCAAACCAGGCATCTACATCCTCTACCTCTAAATGCAGCGTAACAGAAGAGCCACCTAAGGTATTGGGGGACATACTGCCCATATCTGGGTATTCATCATTCAGGAAAATATAGGAATCACCAATCTTAATCTCAGCATGCCACAAACCCTCACCATTGGGAGCAGGCATCCGATACAACTCTTCGGCTCCGAACGCAGTTTTGTAAAAATCGATCGCTTGCTCCGCACCTCGAACAGTCAGGTGAGGAATAACGGTGTGGTATTCCTTTCTAGAGGCAATTGCATCAGCCATAGTACCATCTCCTTAAAAATCAGGTTGATGAATGGAATTTGCGGCTCGTAAACGCAGGCTATAACGCAGGCTATGATGTGGGCTATTGCACAAAATAGTTGTATGTACAAACCACTTAGGCTGTACATGACCCGTTGAGTTGTAAAAGCTTGGTGAAGAGGCGTGAAACTCACGCCTCAGAGTAAACCCAGTTGTGATACCCCATGTAGGAGCTTGAGGAAGTACGCCTTAGTACATCCGCACCATTAGACTACCATAGGTCAGCTCAGATTAGAACCCTTGTACCATAGATATTTGTCTAGGAAAATATGTAGAACTATAGATGAGCGGCGTGAAGTCAGGACGGGTAGGCGATGCCCCTCAAAAAGAAATCAAGGCTATCAAAGAAAACCTGACTCCAGTAAAGTTCGACCCAAAAACAAAGAAAAGCAGGATGAGTATCAACCCATCCCGCTCTATTACTCATCTACTCAACTGAACTTTAACAAAACCGTAAAAGCCTGATTTATCGACCCCGGTTGCGCTTGTCAACCACAACTACATCTGGATCAGTCGCGGTACTAGTATCACGAACGTCAGTACTACGGACACCTGTTGTGGTAGTAGCACTTCCCTTGCGAGCAGCGGCTTGTTCAGCATCCAGCGTCGAAGAACCGTTCGCCAAATCGGGGGCATCGTAAATATTGAAGTCAGCTACGTTCCGATCGCGCATAATAGATTCTACGCGGTTCACATCAGCTTCTGTTCCACTGACCAAAAGTAGGTACTGACCTGCTTTGACACGATCATTGTACATATTGGCATGCTCTTCAGGGATACCCAATCCCACCAAAGCTCCAACAATACCACCCGTTGCAGCACCAATCCCGGCACCTGCTAAGGTAGAAGCGAGCGCATTAATTTCGGCTCCTGCGGCTAAAATTGGGCCAACACCAGGAATGGCAAGTACACCCAATCCTACTAGAAGTCCGCCAACACCACCCAGGACGGTTCCTGTCGATGCACCGATTCCAGCCCCTTCTTGAGCCTCATTGTCGCCGCGATCGGTAATTTCATCTGCGCCTTCCACGTTGTCAACGTGCCGAGCAATTAAGGAGACTCGGTTCATATCAACGTTGGCATCTTTCAGGGCACGAATTACAGCTTCCAAATCTTCACGCCGCTCAAATACACCGACTGCGCGCTTGTATTGTCCACGCACCTGAGTACTTTGGGTACTTCTCTGAGTTTGTTTCTCGTTAATCATAGGTTTCCTCTAAGGCAGTTCAACGGTTCAAAACCAACCAGGCGAAAAACTAACTTAGTTCCATTGACCTGCTTTCTCGACAAGAATGTACAGCATTAAAGGGAATACCGTCAGATTGCCGAATCAAAACGTTAAACACGATCATTATCGCCGCTGCAATTCACTGGTTTGGAACGCAGTTTTTCACGTTGAAATTTATTCAGTTGGTTAATCTAAATCTATCGCTTTATTCAATATCATGACTTCTATCAACAGGATGACATTGAACTCAGACAAATTACAGACTTAGGAAAACCATATACTGATATCGTACTAATATCGAGCAAAGCAACCATCAAAGCAGTTAAGACGATTATTGAGGAATTAAAAGAATCAAGTGAGTGCTGCACCAGTCACTTGTATCACTTGGAATAATTCGCCGTTTGAGGATGCAATATCTTGCGATGGAGAAATACAATCCTCGACAAGGAAAAGATCGATAGCAGAAGCGATCGCGCTGTAAGTGCATTGCACCACAAACACATCACTTGACTACATCGCTCTGTAAATATTCACCCTGGAAATGCAAAGATGAGATACTCCAGGCTAGTCGAGCACTCAAACTTCTTAGCAGAATTGATTTAAACTGATACCCTTCCCGAATTAACGGGAAGAGATAAAAGGTTGCAGAAGTAGGGTGATTGCCCCCACAATAACAAACGAGAGCGTAATCCAAAGCAGCATTAGATTGAGTTTCATAACCTACCCCTATGCGAGAAGTCTATTCCAAAGCTCGTAATTTACCTCTGTTTTAGGGACATAGTAGTGATCTCGACTCGCTTCCATATCTCCCATCGCCATGAGCTCTGGACGGCTTCGATCCATTAAATCAATGTAGGTCGCTCCTTGTTTCAAACGGCATCCCTGGGGAACAACAGGAATTTGCTTTAACTCCTCATCGTTGAATTCAGGTAGATAGTCGTGGAGGAGTTTAATGTCGTAAGCAGTGGGAGCTTCTTTTTCGAGTTGGGAAGCATGCAGCCCTGTATTCTGCACTGCGGTTAAATTCGGGTTAAAATCCTGCTGCCATTCATCTGGTTGGCGATCGTTCGGTTGTCCAGATTTTTGTACTTCAGTCACCAAACTCTCCTGCACTCACAAGTTCTGCATTTAATAGCACGAGCTGCTTCAACTATGTTATCGAGATGCTGGAAAAATCTATTCTGCCAAAGTGCAGAAAATAGTTAAAACTGCGATGTGTTGAGCAACACAAAAATATTTCGGTACTTCTCCAGGTACAGAATACATGGAGTGTCAAAAAACCGAAAAATAGTAAACAGTTAATTTGTAAAAGAATACACCTTTTGCTAGAGGAATCAAAACAGATTTATTAGTAGATTTGCTTATGTATGAAAAATTGGAGAATTACAACAATGAGAACGGTGATCGATCAAGTAACTGCAAATATAATTTCTGTCCTAAAAATGTTTAGTCCGAAGCGAATTTTTGCAATTGCCCTCGTCGGCTTCGTGGTATTTACAACTGCGGTTGACCTTGCTCAAGCGGATGAAACCTTAGGGGAAAGAATGCGCGATCGAATTGAACGAGCCGATCGCAATTCCGATCGCCCCAAGACAACAGGTGAATTCTTAGATGAAGCGCGGGGAGATGTGCCATTGGATGAACGGATGGAAAATATTCGGAGAGATTCAGCAGAATCATTAAAGCAGTTTGGTCAAGAGTATTCCATCGGGGCGCAGGAGACTGCCCGTGAGCTAGGTGAACGAGCCGAAGATGCAGGCGATGCTCTAACGGACTAATGATGACCGATCGCAGTCGATCGCAGTTACAAAAATAGCTCATCGTGAGGCAGGCACCTGAGTCTGCCTCATTCTCGTATAGTTGAGCGGAATGCTTCCTGAATCCGAGCTTGTTTTGTCAGATAACCGTGCTATGCCCCAGAGGGGGATGCTACCCTAGGGATTGGGAACGCAAGGAGCGATCGGGCAAGCCGGGGTCGGTTTGCTTTACCCGTTCTCGATGCAGTGACCCAATACCAAAGACTTGAAAGAATACCGAGGTGCAAGCGTGGTTGCGACTCCAGAAAAATTGCAGCAATCAACTCAAGATTCCAGCTCCGGCAGCGATACGACTAACGCTACACTCCGCGATCGGGTCGCCGTTCTGTTGATGGGCTATGGGGAAGTTGAAAGCTATGAAGACTTTGCCAATTACAACGAGCAAGCTTTGAATTTGCTGACCGCTAAGTTTGCACCAGTACCCACCTGGGTTTATCCTCCTCTGGCAAAGCTTTTGGCAGTTTTTGACTTGCATGAATGGCAGCATCAGCATAATCACTTTATTTCTCCTCACAATGCCATTTTTGAACAGCAGCGAGCTGGAATTGAGCAGCACCTTCAGGAAAAGTGGGGCGATCGGGTGCAGGTATTCAAAGCCTTCAACTTCTGCGCGCCGTTTTTGCCAGAGCAAGTGCTGACAGAAATTAAAACTCAAGGTTTTGATAAGCTGCTGATCTATCCATTGCTCGTAGTAGATTCGATTTTTACCAGTGGGATTGCGATCGAACAGGTCAACAAAGCCCTGGGAACTCTGTCGGATGAAACCGAGCACTGGGTGAAGGGTGTGCGCTACATTCCCTCTTTCTACAATCAGCCAGACTATATTGAACTAATGGCTAGCATGGTTGAGGAGCAAATCGCCAAAAGTCTAGCCAGTGCCTATTTACCCTCCCAGATCGGCATTGTGCTGATGAATCATGGTTGTCCCCACAAGGCGAAGGGATTTACCTCTGGAATTGACGAAAGCCAGGCACTCTACGAATTAGTGCGGGAACGGCTAATTTATCGCTATCCTTTGATTTCAGTGGGCTGGCTGAATCACCAAACTCCTTTAATTGAGTGGACTCAACCCAACACAGAACTGGCCGCCAAAAACTTAATCGACCTGGGGGCAAAAGCTCTGGTATTTATGCCGATCGGTTTTGCCACTGAAAACCACGAAACCCTGTTGGATGTTGAACACATCATTCACGCCTTACGCCGCAAGCATGCCGATGTCACCTACGTACAAATGCCCTGCGTTAACGACAATCCAACCTTTCTCAAAATGGCAGCCGATTGGGCTGATGAACAGGTTGCAGCCCTGCTCTCGGAGCAAGCTTTAGCGGTCAATCCTTCCCTTGCCCCCATTCAAGGAGCGGTTCACAGCCACAGCCACAGTCATGATCATGATCACCACCACCACGGGCACGATCATCACCATACCCATTAAGGAATACAACTGAATAATCTGAAACTCTTGTGGGGTGGGTATCTTGCCCGCCCAAAAAAAGTAGGGTGGGCACTGCCCACCAAAAGTTAAGCTGCCTGCCTACAGAGGCTGAACGGACTAAAACTCCTTCGGAGCCGATCGCTCCATTCCCTCCTCCGGCGGGTTGCCATTGACTGAGCTGAGTTGTTGGCGAACATCGTCGATCGCATCATTCAGTTGAGCGATTTTGTCTTCCAATCCCCGGCGAGCAACCTCAATATTTTGCTCCGTTGAGGCTCCCAGTTGACGTTTTTTGTTGCCTTTACTTTGCTTGTCTAAACCCGGTAGGGCATTTTCAGATTCCAGTTCCTCTTGCTGAGAGAGGCGAGAAGCCACCAGTACACCCACCACACCGCCGACCAGCCCGCCCACGACAGAACCGAGTAAAAAACCACCGGCAAAATTACCTTGCTGACTCATAATTCCAGAACCCTCATCCTTGAAGTGAAATTCACCCATTTTGAAGATACTACAGCTTGGTTGAGTCAATGGTCTAATGAAACAACCAGCTTGTAAACGCATATTTCTCGCCCTTTGTTACTGGCAAAGACTCGTGAGGATGGGTGAAGTAGGCAGGGAAAACCAGAATGGCTCCTGCTTCCGGTTTCACCTTAATATTCTGGCGATCGAAGTAGGTTTCTCCCCCTTCAAAATCATCATTGAGATAGCCGACGATGCTGATATCGCGGGTCGGAATCCCTTCATCCACTTCTTGAAAGCGGCTGGAGAGCAAAATATTATCGACGTGGCGTTTGTAGAACTGCCCCTCCTGATAGCGCAGAATTGAACAGGGTTCAGCGTAGGGAAATTTGACTCCATAGGTTTGAAAGAGCAGGTTTTGAACGATCGCCAGTTTGCTAAACAGCAGTTGGTTGGTGGAGTGCAGCAGCGGATCAGACCCACCCAACTCAATCACATCACTGCGACGAACGGCATTATCGACGGTGTTGACCAAAATCCCGGCTGCATTAAACGTGCAGGTTTTGGTAATTTCTAACAAATGTTGACAAATCGTGGAGTCTAGCGCATTTTTAACCAAGTAGATTTCGCTTCCCAGGGGGGTAAGGGCAGGAATCGTCATAGAGTAGCCTGAATAGATTAGCCTGACTGGAAGATGACACAATAGGAGGGTTCCCTTCGAGCGGACGAGTCCTATCACCTACTGTTTTCACATCTCACTCGCATATGTTCAAACGATCGACTAAAAACCTGGATCGCACGGCGCTAACGCTGATTGTGATACTGAGTTTAGCCATTGGGTTCTTGCTGACTCAGAGCGGTCAAGCCATTGCCAGGGTGCGAGACTTTACCTGGCAAGCTCGGCAGGTGGGAGCCGCTGACTCTGCATTTATTCTCAGCTTTAGCCGCCCGATGGATAAGGCCAGCGTTGAAGAGAACCTGCAAATTGATCCGCCTTTACCCGGTAAGTTTAGCTGGGCTGGGCGACGCATGGCCTACACGCTGGAGTCACCGATTCCCTACGGACAAACCTTTGAGCTGAGCCTGAAGGGAGGGAGAGATCGGTTCAGTCCACCGGATGATGCTCGCTTGCAGATGCGGCCCTTTACCAGCGAGTTTCAATCCCGCGATCGGGTGTTCGTCTACCTGGGAGTAGAAGGGGATGAGGCAGGACGACTGGTGCTGTTGAATCTGACTCGGCAAGAACAAAAGATTTTGACTCCGCCCAATCTGCTGGTGATGGACTTCAAGCCCTATCCAGAAAACGATCGAATTCTATTTTCGGCGATCGAGCAAAGCAGTGGCACCCGGCGTAGTTTGGGCGATCAACAGCTCTATACAGTCTCTACAGGGATTAGAATTCAACCTCCCGATAGTCTGATTGGCGCCGTTTCCCAACGGGCAGAACGGAACGCAACCGCTACCCCCCAATCGGCTGGCGTGGTGGAATTGGTGCTGGACAACCGGGATTACCAGAACCTGAAGTTTGATCTATCCCCCAATGGCAAAACGATCGTCGTGCAGCGGGTCAATCAACAAAACCCGGCTGATTTTGGACTATGGATTCTGCAACCGGGGGAACCTGCCAGACCGATCGAAACGGAACCGGGGGGAGATTTTCTGATCGCTCCAGACAGTCAATCGCTGGCAATGTCTCAGGGACAGGGGATGGCGATCTTGCCGCTGGAATCAGGAGCCGATCCGTTAGACTTTTTGCCCCGCTATGGCATGATTCTTAGCTTTGCCAGGGATGGTACGGCTGCTGCGATGGTGCGCTTCAACCGCAACCCAGAAAACCCGACGCGATCGCTATTTTTGATCACCAACCAGGGCACCGAACAAGAACTCTTAGAAATTGATGGCTCGTTTCTGGATGCTCAATTTGACCCGAATAAACGTAACCTGTACTGCCTGCTCACTCGACGAATTCCAGGGGATGTTTATCTGGAGCAACCCTACCTGACGGCGATCAATCTGGACTCTGGGGAAGTGGTGGACTTGTTAAAGTTGCCCATCCAGCAAGACATTCAGATGAACCTATCCCCCGATGGGTTAGCCGTTCTGTTCGATCAGGCCATTTCTGATGCAGATGTGAATGCCGATGGAGTGATTCGGGGTCGAGATGGCAAAGCGATCGCCTCCAGCAAACTCTGGATTCTGCCGATCGTGGAAGATGATCAGGGAATTCCCTTACAGGCTCAACCCCAGGAAGTGGGCGTGGCTGGGTTGCGGCCGCGATGGCTGCCCTAGGGTCAGCAGGGTTGCGTGAAGAACATTGGTTGCGATGGTTTATCCAACAGGCAGGATGCCTGCGCTACGGATTGTTCGATCGCAATTTAATCGCAATCAATTTGATCGCATCAAATCTTCCCTATTCGGGAACTTGCCGTCGCCGTACCGGGTCAACCGCTCGAATGTCGGGAATGTAGGTGCCAGGATCTTGGGCCACCCAGCCGATGGCTGAATTCGATCGCACTTCAAACCACAGGAAGGCGGGGCTGGAGTCCGTCAGTGCGACTGTGCCAATTCGATCGCCTGGATTCACCTGTTGTCCCACCTGGACAGAGATGCTGCTCAACTGGGCATAGCGGGTCTGTAGTCCATCACTGTGGTTAACCACCACCAAATTACCGTAGGCGGGTTGTTGTCCGGCAAAGGCGATGGTTCCGGCTCCCACCGTTAAGACGGCTGCACCTGGTTCTGCTTGCAGGGTCACACCACTTTGAAACACATATTGTTCGGTGCTGGGATCAATTTGCCAGCCATAGGTGGTCAACACTTCAGCGATCGTGGGTAGGGGATAGCCCCTCAGCGGATGGGTCGTTGCAGCAGTGCTGGATACAGTAGGCGTTGGCGACCAGTTGACCCCCGGAATGAAGGCCGTGCTGGGGGGAGTGTCCTGACAGCCGTTGACCTCAAACAGGGCATCGGCGCGAACCCCATACTGTTCCGCCAGATCCCGCCAGGTTGTCCCTGATGGCACCTCAATGCGAATGCCGTTAAAGGGGGGAATGATCAATTCCGCACCGACGGGCAGTTGTCCTTCCCGCAGTACCGCGTTAAATCCCAGGAGCGTGGCTGGAATCAAGTTGTATTGCTGGGCAATGCTGTCCACCGTTTCTCCGGGGGCGATCCTATGGCGAGATAGGCGAGACAGGGCTGGAGGGGGACAGGCGGACTCTGCTGGAACTGCCGGGTCAACTTGAGCCATTTCAAAAGCGGATGGAGCAGCTATAGCTGAACTAACCACGCTAAACCCAACAAAACACGGCAAAATAGGGGTAAGGGAAAACATAAGTCGATGTAGAGGCGAAATTTTCATCCCTGATTCCTACTCCTGACGTTCATTAAAATTCTGACAAATTTTGAGGATACTTAGCGGCATCAAATGATAAAGCTATTTTCTTGTTCGGTTTTACTGGTTTCTGTTCAGGAGAGATTTGGTTAGATTGGAATTAGTCGTTTCTGCTCGTGCATCTGGGATTAATTTTAAGAGTGCAATCAGTCGTGCAGGGCGATCGCCTCTTGTTCAGCAGTGATTTCGCCTGGAGTGAAGGAAAAACCTATGAGTAGAGCGATTCAGCAAATTAGCCTTTATGCTGTACTTCTGGCGATCGGAGGCGGAGTCGGCTGGGCTGGAAGTCGTCAGTTTTATCCCGTTGCCGATCGTTCTGTCGCTCAGGAAGAGGAACCTGCTCCGGTGGCAGTTGATGTTGCCGTGCGGGAATCCCCGATCGCTCAAGCTCCCCCGCCAACCTTTGAGCAAATTAATCAAAACTTTATTGCTGAAGCTGCCGAGAAAGTCGGGCCAGCAGTCGTACGGATTGACTCTTCTCGTACGGTTAGCAGCATTCCCGATCCCCTGCGCCGGTTCTTTGGCGATGATTCACCGCTTCCTCCTTCCCAGGAACGAGTGGAACAGGGGACTGGCTCTGGGTTTATCCTGACCGAGGATGGCCGAATTGTGACGAACGCCCATGTGGTGGAAGGATCCAGCACGGTAACGGTGACGCTGCGGGATGGTCGCACCTACGAAGGGCGCGTCCTGGGGGTTGATAATGTTACCGACGTAGCCGCGATCAAGATTGATGCCGAGGAATTGCCCACTGTTACCCTGGGGCGATCGGATGAACTCATTCCAGGTCAGTGGGCCATTGCGATCGGCAATCCCCTGGGGCTAGACAACACCGTAACCGCCGGTATTATCAGTGCCACGGGCCGATCGAGCTTAGATGTGGGAATCCCCGATCGGCGGGTGCGCTTCATTCAAACCGATGCGGCCATTAATCCCGGTAACTCAGGTGGCCCATTACTCAACGATCGGGGCGAAGTGATTGGCATCAACACGGCAATTCGGGCAGACGCTCAGGGATTGGGCTTTGCAATTCCCATTGAAACCGCTTCCCGGATTGTGACCCAGCTTTTTGATGATGGTAAGGCGGAACATCCCTATCTGGGCATTCAAATGGTGGATCTAAGCCCTGAATTGAAGGAGCAGATCAATCAGGAACGCCGGGTGGATGTCACGTTGACCGCCGATGAAGGGGTTTTGATCCTGCAAGTGGTACGAAATGCGCCTGCGGAGAGTGCAGGGATCCGTCCGGGAGATGTAATCCGTCGGGTTAACAATGTCGAGGTGCAGTCCGCCTCTGATGTGCAGGAACAGGTAGAACTGACCAGTATTGGGGAACCTGTATCGGTTGAAATTCAGCGCGGCGATGAGCTGCAAACCCTTGAAGTTCGCCCAACGGCATTTCCTGATAGTTAAAGGCTGATAGTTAAAGGCTGATAGTTAAAGGCTGATAGTTAAAGGTTGATGATTCAGTCTGCCAGAACTCTGCTCCCCGCTCGCCCGCAAAGAACTATCGATCCGGGCTACACAAGCGATATGATGACAGCGAATCAATTTCGTTTGTTTGCAGTCGTTTCATGGCTTTAGCTCCTCTGAGTCAGTTGGTTGATTTGCTCATGGCGCAACCGCTGCATTTATCGGATTCTGATCTTCAATCGATCGCCACGGGTATCAGCACAGATAGCCGTCACGTTCGTCCTGGAGAAGTCTTTCTGGCACTACGAGGCGAAAACTTTGATGGGCATCGCTTTGTGGCAGGGGCAATCGAGCGGGGGGCAATTGCCGCGATTGTGGAGCAGATTCCGCCGATCGACAAGATTCCTCAGAGGATGTTGCTAAAATCCCGCTGATCCGGGTCAAAGATACCCTGCAAGCCTATCAGGCGATCGGGCGATGGTGGCGCGATCAGTTCACGATTCCCGTGATTGCCGTCACAGGTTCCGTGGGCAAAACGACGACCAAAGAACTGATTGCCGCAGTGCTGGCAACCCAGGGTAAGGTATTAAAGACCCAGGCGAACTACAACAACGAAATTGGCGTTCCTAAGACCTTGCTGGAGCTAGATTCATCCCATGATTACGCTGTGATTGAAATGGGAATGCGCGGGGCGGGTGAAATTGCCCTGCTGACCCAGATTGCCCGTCCCGATATTGCCGTGATTACCAACGTTGGTACGGCCCACATCGGCAGGCTGGGTTCCGAGCAGGCGATCGCCAATGCTAAATGTGAACTCCTCCAGCAAATGCCCCTCACGGGAATGGCGGTACTGAACCACGATAATCCCCGCTTGATGGCAACGGCGGCGCAAATCTGGCAGGGAAAAACCGTCTCCTATGGGTTGACGGAGGGTGATCTTCAGGGGATGTTAATCGACTCCCAGACGCTGCGGGTAAATGGTGTTCAGCTTCCCTTACCTCTTCCAGGACGGCACAATGCCCTCAACTATCTGGCGGCTCTGGCAGTGGCTCAACTGCTCCAGCTCGATTGGACTTGCCTCAAGCAGGGGTTGACCGTAGAACTGCCCCAGGGACGGGCCCGACGCTACACCTTACCCAACGACATTGTGATTCTGGATGAAACCTACAATGCCGGGTTGGAATCCATGACGGCTGCCTTACAGCTTTTAGCGGAAACCCCTGGCACCCGCCGAATTGCCGTTCTGGGCACGATGAAAGAACTGGGCGATCGATCGCCGGACTTTCACTATCAAGTTGGGGCAGTGGCCAAACGACTCAACCTGGATGGCTTGCTGATTCTGGCGGATCCTGCTGAACGTCAGGCCATGGCCGACGGGGCCGCTCCCCTTCAGGCAGAGCAATTTACCCGTCATGAACAGGTTGTGCAACGACTGCAAGCACTGATTCAACCGGGCGATCGCCTGCTGTTTAAAGCTTCACGGGCGGTGGGGCTAGATCAGGTCGTCGATCGGGTGCGAGAGTGGTGGGTGGAAGAGTGAAGAATAAAGAGTGAAGAACGGGATCGAGATCAAGATACGATTCGCACTCTGAATTGTGAATGGCTCTCCTGGAATCTTAGGGATAAGGATAATGCCATATTCCTGTAGGGCGGGCATCTTGTCCGCGCAGGCTGGAAGCCTGCACTACGGTTTCCACCATCATTGCGGGAGAACCTTGTGAATTAAACAGCCTGTCGATCATTCTGCCTGGTTGACTGGGCGGGCAAGATGCCCACCCCACAAGAGGTTCAGATTATTCAATTTGCATTCCTACAGTTGGCTTTTACCTATTGCCTTTGGCGCAAAGGAGACAGACAAAAATCTGGGAAAATTCAACTGGACGATCGACCCATCTGAAGACACAAACGCTGAAAAGACGTGCATGCCACCTGGATAAGTTTGCTCGATTGACCGTTGAATTCCCAGATATCGCCAGGGAGTTTTACTGTTCCTCAGAAATAACAGTTTAGAAACCCCAAAAACGTCTGCCCCAGGGCTAATTCTCCTGTAAAGGCCCATTGTGATGATTCATACTGCTGCTGATTTCCTCGCGGGCCGTTTTGCGAACCCATACAGCGTTTTTCTCAGTCAACTAGATGCAATGCGGTATGGCTCAAAATTCCTCAAACCTACTCAAACCTATTCAAACCGCTGCTGCTGGGCTGACCATTGGCGAATCTGGTAGCTCTCGCCGTTGCGGACAATCAGGGCAGGGGAATTGCCGGGATGCAAATCGACGATCGCCTGGAGGGTTTGGCTGGGGGCGCTCAAGTCACTGTACAGGAGGGTGCCCTGGCTGGAAAAAATCAGCGTTTGAGTGGAACCCGGCAGGTCAGGATTCGCGGAAATCGTTGTGATTTCACCGGAGGGTGAAGGGGTGGTCAGGGTCAGAACGCCCTCCAGTTGTCGATCGCCGGTCACATCCATCAATTGTACGGTTCCAGAGCCAAACTCCTTCAGTAAATGACTTGCAGGCATAACCTCAGGAGAAGCCGCAGGCGGTAAGAGTCCAGCTTGCTGCAAGGCTTGAGCGAATTCTACCAGGAGTGAGGTTGTCCACTGGGGATACTGCTGATTCAAGCTATTTAAGGTCAACACTTCCACGGGCTGGAGCCAGGATAGCTGGGATGGGGACAGGGCCAGCGCAACCGGGGCAGTGAAGGCTGAAGCCTCGACGGTGGATAATAGGCGCAGACGACCCTGATGAAACTGCATAGCGCGAATCGGGGCTGAGGTCGTTTGAGCTGAGGCATTTTCCGTCCAGGCAATTAGCTGAATTTGCGCCTCCTGATTCAGACCCAACTCCATCCAACGCGATCGTCCCGTTTCAGCACCATCAGCATTCCCGATGGAACCTTGAATTCCAGGCTGCCAGCGTTGGCCATCCTGAAATTCCACCTGAATTTCGTACCAGGTTTGGTTCGTGCCCAGCGTCAGAGGTACCTCCGGGTCAGGATTGAACCACTCCTGCGGGGTAATACTCGATCGCCGTACGGCCGTCCCCAGGAACAGATGCATGGATTGGGATGGGGCTGCTGAAGCGAGGGCAGGGGCATTCGTCACCTCTACAGACGTTGGAGAGGCAGCCACAATGACTGGAGAAGTGGGGGTTTCCAGGAGCGACAACAGTTCTTGCAGTTCTGCCTCACCCACCGCCACCTGAGATTGCTGATTCAACCAGGCGATCGCCGCGCCGCGATCGTCCTTCAGTGCTGTCAACAGGATTCCCCAGGATTGCAAGGTGGAGTCAGGCGCAACGCGCAATGCCGTTTCTACTCGCTGCCGAAGCCGTTGGGTGGGATCGGATAGGAGGGATTTCAGGGTGTAGCCATTGGCATGAGCAGTTCGCAACAGCGTTAAAGCCTCTGCCCACCGTCCGTCGATCAGCAGGGCAAGGATTTGTTGCCGGGGACTGGCCCAATCTCGATCGGCTTGGGTTTGGGTCACTTGGGCATGGAGCTTGATCAAGTCGAGTTGGGCCTGCGCGGCGGGAGTCCATGATGAACCGGATGCATGATTCGCTTGACTGGCTTCCAGTTGCCGTTGAGCCATTGACCACAGCCCATTTCGAGCCAGCAGTAATCCATGTTGATAGGCGCGATCGTCCAGTCCTGCTTCTGCCAGGGTGATGGGCATCACTTGCAGGGGGCGAACGGGTGAAGGGAGGTGTTTAAATTGATACACCTGAAACTGGGGTTCTAGCCCAATGGATTGATCAACCACCAGATCTGCGGCTGTGCCAGTCACAACTTGCCATTTGGGAATCTGTTCTGCCGGACTTGTCCAGGTTTCCAACGGCTGCAACCGTCCCCGGATGGGATCATAGCGAATCACCTGCCCATACACAATGCGATTACTGCCCCGCTGCCATACCCCACTGAGATGAATCCAAACCCCATCCAGGGGAGCCGAGCCATCAATAAACTGGATGGATTGGTAGGCAAGTTTTCGGGTGGAACCCCGATCGGCGATCGAAGCATTCACCAGGGGGGCAACAACAGCGTGTTCTTCCAACCCAGTCACGGGCAGACGATCGATCAGTTCCAATCCCATTTCCGCCTGTAGCAAGCGGCGGGGGGCTGACGGCCGATAGATTCTCACTTCAACGAGTCGCTGGCAGTTAGACAGAGCTTCGTTTTCACAAAAAGGCTGCGGTTGATAGAGCGGCAATAACCAATCATCAAATCCCGTTTCTCCCCTGGATAAATCAGGATAGGTATTGAGGTAAATCGGATTACCCACCAGTAATCCAGCCTCTGTGGCGGCTGCGCGAATTTCCGATAGCATTTGGGGCGGTTGCCCCATCAGCGGGGATTGCTCCCAATCGGGGAGTAGCCAACTGATCCAGCCCACCGATCCTGGATTAACAATCAGCCGCATCGCCAGGCTAATTCCACTGATCGCCGCCAGCAACAGACCGACCATTAGCCCCAGCAGCAGCAGGGTGACTGGCCAGCTTCGTCGCCTGGGCCGGTCAGCATCCTGCACCCACACCCGCACTCGCCCTGCCGATCGCCCCTGCTGCTTCATGCCGCCCTGCCCTGATTTCCGGACTGTATCTGCCTAATTTATTTTATATCTTCACGAAATTTTATTTGAATCAGTCATCTGAATCAGTTCATCGATACTGACCCAGGGTTTCCCAATCTTGAATGGCTGCCTCAGTCCACAACCAGTTGCGGCGCAGAGCTTGAGGCTGGAAATTATGCGGATCTTTTTGCTGCACCGAGCGATATAGATCGATCGATCGGCGGAGAAAGCTATTCTGCTGGCTAATGGGCTGATCGCTCGCTGCTTTCCACAATGCCAGGGACAATCCAGCATAGGTCGTCAGCGTCCCATCTGGACTTGATTCAGAACTCACGTTCAGAGCCTGGGTCGCAGCTTGCTGGGCAGACATCGGCTGATCTTCCAGGAGGGATAGGGTTCTGGCCCAGGTCTGCATGGCCTGCATTGGGTTATTTTCTGCATAGTAAGCAAACCCCAGGGCTTCCAGGTACATCGCATTCTCGGGTTCCGCACGGACGGCTCGTTCCCAATAACGACGGGCATTGGTTACGGTGTAAACCGGGTTCCCCGTATCAATCCCTTGCCATGCCAAACGTCCCCACAGGAAATTGATATTGGCTGAATCAACGCTGGTGGGCACACTGGCCAGTGCTTCTGCGGCATCTCGCAGGTTCCCGCGATCGAGCAAAACCGCGACGGCTGCTTCTCCTTCGTCATAGTTACCCCGTCTGAAAGAGTTCACAGCCACCGTTTTGACTTGCTCAGGCTCAGCAGTTTGTAGATCTGGGGTTCCTCCCAGCAACGGCAGGGAACTGGTTTGGGGAAACTGTAAAATACTGCTGTCTTGCACCCTGGCCAGCGACCAAACCCCTAACACAGCGATCGAAATTGCCCCAGCCAGCCCAACGGCCGAGAGGAGTCGGCGCGATCGGGAAATCTGGCGGACAAGGGGTTGGGGTGGAGAGGAAACGGTTGCAGAAGCTCCAGAATGGATTGAGCCATCTCCCCCCCCCGGCACAACCGGAACCAGTTCAGGAGTCCCTGGAGGTTCCATATCCGGCTGCGTATCCATTGGAGCCACGGGAGTAACCGTAGACCCAGGGGAAGATAAACCCGGCTGCTCCGGCGGGGTCAGTTGTCGTAACAGTTCCGCCATGATCTGAGCTTCGTTGTCACTTTCCTCTAGATCCCCAAACCCAGCTCCCTGCCCCCGGCTCAGGGCATCGCGCTCCGAACGAGCCAATTCTCCAGGCTGCCAATTCCCTGAAACCGAAGTTGAGGTGGGGGACTCCAGGGGGGCGATCGCTTCTTCTGTGGACAGAATGGGCAGAGCACTATAACGTTGCGGTACCAGAATCAGTTGATCAGCCAGATTGGACGCACGATTATCGGTTGTGAGGTAGCCATCAAAGTTGGGGTGCAGGTAGAGAATCGGCAAAGCCCAGTAAAGCTGGTGGGAACCATAGGCTGAAATGAGTCCTTGACGGGCGCGGCTCAGGCTGAGGTCGATGGGATAGCCCAACTTGAGATTGCGATAAAACAGCCAGGTCAGCGTCAGCGCAACATTGTCGGGAATTTGCTCGGCCATGGCCAGGACTGCTGGAATCCCCCGGCTAACCAAAGCTTCGGCCAGGTTCCGTTCTTGAGTGTGATCCACAGATGCAGCGGTGTAGGCTCCTCGACAGGAGTTGAAGACAGCCAGCCGAATGCCGTTATTGACGAGCAATCCCGCCAGATCATCGCCACTCAAAATTTCGCTGAGTCCCGTTCGACGATTCACTAGGTAAAGGCTACCCCCAGCGGTTCCGAGATCACTGTGCCCGGCGTAATGAAGTACTTGATATCGTCCCTGCTCCAACGCCTGGGTAAGCTGTTCTCGTCCAGGTTGCTTCAGAATTGTGAGCTGAATATCGAGTTGCGATCGGTGGTCGGAGCGATGGGTAGATGAGGGACTCGTGGAATCATCAACCGACTGAAGTTCTTGCTGAAGCTGATGGGCTTCCCGTTCCAGTTCCAGACGTTCTCGATCGGTGGGCGCGGCAATCACCATCAACACGCGCAGGGGTTGTTGGGGGTCAATATGACCCGATAGGCATTGAGTGGCTAACCGAGCATTGGGCTGATAGCGCGAAAAAATCACATGGGTGCCTGTAGCGAGCGGTCGGGCAGCGGGACTCAAACTACCTGAACGAACGCCAGTCGGGGTCGGCGTATCATTGCCATACAGCACTTCCCAGGGCAACCGGGGCAACTGTGGGCCTTTTAAGCCCAGTCGTAGGCGCAGTGACTCATTGCGATTTTGAGCAATTCCCTGAGCGGTGACCCAACTGTCTCGCAGCATGCCTTGAAATAGGGAGCCATAAAACTGCTGCCCTAATTCCACCAGGCTTAAGGGAGGCTGATTGGGGTTGGGTTGGGCGAAGGGAGAAAGATTGTCTGCCTGCATCAGTTGGGCGCGATTGCCCACTGCCCCTGATGGTGAACTGCCCTCCAGAAGCCCGATGAGGGGGTCATTCATCAGTTGACGAGCCTGGGCCAGCCAGTTCCCCACTGGCCAAACCACCTGCTCTTCTGCCAGGGGAACGCCTGGTGCAACGCGCTCCGTCCGCACCAGATATTCATCTTTTCCCACCGGGGTTACAGAGATATGAAACTCCTGAGTCACTGTTCAGCCCACTCCTAGCTCTTGTACGAATTGTGTGCCGCTTTAGGCCACTCCTGAAGAGCATCACGGGATCAGTCCTATTCCATAGTTCCGATCGCGCCGACACTTTCAGGAAACTTTTCAGGCTGCATCTACCCTAGGGTACGATCAACCTCTATTTACCACATCGCTTTTCATTCAATTATCGCAAGCCCATCCAACCCCTTCATCTGAGTTTTACATTCCAGGGAGATTAGCTGCCTGCTGCAAATCCTTTCAAACCTGGTAGAAAGTTTAGAAAACTCAACAATCTGCTCCAGGTTGAACAGGTACTTAGATTAAATACAGCTCTAAAACGTTGCTTCCCGCAGGATTGCGGATTTTCCAGGAACTAATTTTTTTTGAACCCTGCAAATTTTCCGGATATTGCCTCCCTCTTTAAGAACAGTGAAGTGGTAGATGCACCCTGATTCAATGTCCCTGGCTCATTCGAGTTGGGGGCTTTTTGTTTGAACGGGAACCCGGTCAGTCTGCCCCTAAATCCGCCGATCGGTATTTCCTCATTTGTAATCCTTTGTTACAATTACTCAAAGTAGCTAAAGGATTTGAAATATGCCTTATACGACTGAAGATGGCGGACGGTTGAACAACTTCGCGGTGGAACCGAAAGTTTATAAAGCAGAGCCTCCCAACAAAAAGCAACAGATTCAATACATCGTGATGGGTGCTTTGGGCGTTGCCCTGATTGGTGGCTTGATTGCCATTGCAGTTTCGGTCTCTTAGAAGTTCGATCACGCCTTCACTATTACAAAACTATAAAAAGCTTTGATAATTAGCAGTAAACCAGGCTACAAGCGAGCCTGGCTTTTTTGTTGATAGGAACCACCCTGCAAGAATCTGAGGGAGCCATATAGCTCTCAGCACAAAAAGAAACTGGGTCGGGAAACCTGCTTTCCCAGGCGAATAAACTACAGGTTCTGAGCCTGAATCTGGCGATCGTGGCCATTTTTGCCGCAGAGGAAGGTGATTGGCCCGCTAATCGAACTACCGATTATGGTTTTAATTTCTCAGCTTTTACGACGCATTCAGCCCCACTGGAAAACCAATTAGCCGTTTTTTTGGATCGTGGGTTACTTCCCGCTTGACTCTCCATCCAACTGGAGACTCTAGGATAGAGTCAGTTGTGTAAAACAGTCGATCGGACTGTCAGTGAGATGACCCTAGAGTTTAAAGTTCCCGATATGGCCTGTTCTGTCTGTGCAGACAAAATCACCAAAGCGGTGAAGACGATCGATCCAGGGGCCGATATCAACGCAGATACCAAAACCAAGCAGGTGAGCATTGCCACCCAGGCGGATGAATCCTCCGTGAAAGAGGCGATCGTTTCGGCGGGATACACGATCGCCTAGGGAATGTTTCCCAACAATGGGTTCAGGTTGGTCGGCAGAATTCTTGGGTGAAAAGTAATGGAAACTGCAACGCTAAAACTGCGGGGGATGAGCTGTGCATCCTGCGCTACTAACATTGAGCAAATCATTCGATCGGTTCCGGGGGTGAGGGAATGCAACGTCAACTTTGGAGCAGAGCAGGCGATCGTGACCTACGATGCGGATAAGACGGCAGTTGCAACGATCCAAACGGCGGTTGATGAAGCGGGCTACACCGCCATCCCGTTCCAGGATCAAGATCCCCTGGGGGGAGAAGATGATGAGGAACGCGCAGCCCGACAGGCAGAATTGAGGGACTTAAAGCGACGACTCATTTTCGGGGGAGTCGTCACTACGATCCTGGTGATTGGAGGACTGCCGATGATGACGGGACTGCATATTCCCTTCATTCCTGGCTGGCTCCATCATCCGCTGCTTCAGCTCGTTCTGACGGCTCCCATTCAGTTCTGGAGTGGCGAGTCTTTCTACCACGGAGCCTGGAAATCCTTCAAGCGACGCACCGCAACGATGGATACCCTGGTGGCCCTGGGAACCAGTGCGGCATTTTTCTATTCTCTCTTTCCCACTTTTTTCCCAGAATTCTTTTTGTCCCAGGGATTAGAACCTGCGGTTTACTATGAAATTTCTGCGGTGGTGATTACCCTGATCCTGCTGGGACGATTGTTGGAAAGCCGAGCCAAGGGACAGACTTCGGAAGCGATTCGGAAATTAATGGGATTGCAGGCGAAGATGGCCCGAGTCATTCGGGATGGCAAAGAAGCAGATATCCCGATCGCTGAAGTCATGGTGGGCGATCTGATTCTGGTGCGTCCCGGTGAAAAAATTCCGGTGGATGGCGAAGTGGTGGAGGGCAGTTCCACGGTCGATGAGGCGATGGTGACAGGGGAAAGTCTGCCGGTGCAAAAGCAGGTTGGGGATGAGGTGATCGGAGCCACGATCAACAAATCGGGTAGCTTCAAATTTCAGACCACACGAGTGGGCAAAGATACCTTCCTGGCTCAAATTGTCACACTGGTGCAGCAAGCGCAGGGTTCTAAAGCTCCGATTCAAAAACTCGCCGATCGCGTCACGGGATGGTTTGTGCCTGTGGTGATTGCCATTGCGATTGTCACTTTTTTAATCTGGTTTAATTTCACGGGCAACGTGACGATGGCGTTAATTACTACCGTCAGCGTCTTGATCATTGCCTGTCCCTGTGCCTTAGGACTCGCTACGCCCACCTCAATGATGGTGGGAACAGGGAAAGGAGCAGAGAACGGGATTTTAATTAAAGGTGCCGATAGTTTGGAACTGGCGCACAAAATCCAGACGATCGTTCTCGACAAAACCGGAACCCTGACAGAAGGTAAACCAACGGTCACGGATCTACTCACCGTGAACGGGACAGCCAACCAGAATGAATTGAAACTGCTACGTTTAGCCGCTTCAGTGGAACGGGCTTCCGAACATCCCCTGGCAGATGCAGTGGTGCAGTACGCCCGATCGCAGGAGATTGAGCTGACGGAGGCTCAGGACTTTGAGGCAGTTGCGGGAAGTGGAGTACAGGGATATGTCTCCGATCGCTTGATTCAAATTGGCACAAAGCGGTGGATGACGGAGCAGGGCATTGATGTCGCAGTCAAAACCATAGAGGCAACGCTGCTGGATGAAGTGGCTCAGGAGTGGGAAGCTCAGGGGAAAACGGTCGTCTGGATGGCAGTGGATCACCGTATTGAGGCGATTATGGGCATTGCCGATACCCTCAAGCCGTCCTCTGCCAGCGCCGTTCAGGCATTAAAACGAATGGGCTTGCACGTTGTCATGCTGACGGGAGACAATCGCCGTACCGCAGAGGCGATCGGCCGTGAAGTGGGGATTCACCATGTCGTTCCTGAGGTTCGTCCCGATCAAAAAGCTTCGGTTATTGCCGATCTTCAGCAGGAGAAACGATCGAAACAATCTCGCTCTGCCAAACCTCAGGTTGTGGCAATGGTGGGGGATGGCATTAATGATGCCCCTGCTCTGGCTCAGGCGGATGTCGGAATTGCGATCGGCACTGGAACGGATGTGGCCATTGCAGCCAGTGATCTGACCCTAATTTCGGGTGATCTGGCAGGAATTGTAACGGCGATTCAGCTTTCCCGCGCCACGATGCGAAATATTCGCCAAAATCTCTTCTTTGCATTCATTTACAATGTGGCTGGCATTCCGATCGCCGCTGGCATTTTGTTTCCACTCTTTGGTTGGTTACTGAATCCCATTCTGGCTGGAGCAGCGATGGCCTTTAGTTCCGTTTCTGTGGTCACGAACGCATTACGGTTACGGAAATTTCAGCCGAAACAGTTGATGTAAGCGGGAGGAAATAATGAATCAGCGAGTGGTAGGATTACTGGCAGGACTGGGGCTTCTTTGGGGAACCGCATCGGGGGCACTGGCACTGACTCCTCATGAAATGGAGCATCATTCTCCCACGGGACAGTTTGAGCAAGTTGAGCAACCCTTAGGGGTAAAAATTGGAGTAACCGTTGGTGGACTTGCGTTGATTGGACTGGAACTCTGGTGGTTTCTACTTAGTAAACCTAAGGCTCAACAATCCAGGTTAGAAGCAGGACGACAAACCCTGACGATCGAGGTGGATGGTGGATATAGTCCCAGCCAGGTGGTAGTGAAAGCAGGACGGCCTGTACGGCTCAGGTTTCATCGCAAAGATCCAAATTCCTGCCTGGAGCAGGTGTTGCTGCCTGATTTCCATATTGCAGCCGATCTGCCGATGAATCAGACAAGAACTATCGATTTTATTCCAGAACAACCAGGCGAATATTTCTTTACCTGTGGCATGAATATGTTTCGTGGTGTGATTAAGGTCGAAGCATCAAACGACAACGTAGTTTAGAAAACAATCTAGAAGCCTGAAGGAATATCAAAAGGAGTATAAAAATGCAGATTAGCAAGATAGCATTGATTGCGTTGGCAAGTCTTGGTTTAGTCGCATCCGGTGCGATCGCCCGACAGTACCGGCATTATCCAATGGATCATATGCCAATGTCAGGAGACAGCGTGCATCACGGTAGAATGCATCACGGTAGAATGCATCACGGTGGCATGATGCACGATATGCACGTAGAAAGCGAGTTTGAATATCTGAGCCACATGATTCCCCATCATCAAGAAGCGATCGACACGGCTCAAATTATCCTGGAACGGAGCGATCGACCCGCAATGCAGGCTTTTGCCCAGGAAATTATTGCCGTACAAACCGCAGAAATTGAGCGGATGGAAACCTGGTTGAGCCAATGGTATCCCAGTCAAACTGCTGACTACTCCTATACACCCATGATGCGCGATCTGAGTAATTTACAGGGAGATGAACTCGATCGAGTCTTTCTGGAAGACATGATCATGCATCACATGGGAGCCGTCATGATGTCGCAAATGTTGCTGAATCGCAATCTGATTGAGCATGAGCCAGTGCGTCCTTTTGCCCAGACCATAGCATCAACTCAGCGGCAAGAGATCCATCAAATGCGGGCCTGGCTGCAAGACTGGTTTGGTGCGTCAACCATACCAAACGGTTAGGAATGCGGATTGAATAATACCAATTTGATTGGCAGAAATTGCACATCCTGGTAAGGGCGCACAGCAGTGTGCCCCTACAGGCAATCTATCTGCCGTGCAAACGATTTGAATCGATATAATCTGGAATTCTTGTAGGGTGGGCATCTCGCCCGCCCAGTCAACGAAGTAAAATAAGGGCACAATTAAATAAGGGCACAATTATTTAATTCGCAATCCTTAGAGGAACAAAGGCAGAATTCCTAACGCCGACTCCTGGCTTTCGATCGCGTCTTTTTGCTGCCTGTGCTGCTACGGCCTGTATTGTCCATTGAGGCAACAGGAGCAGGAACATTGCCCCCATCTTGCGCGATCGGCAATGTAAAGTGAAACTGGCTACCCTGGTTTCGCCCAGCGGATTCTGCCCAGATTTGTCCACCTAATCCCAGGACAATCTGCCGACAGATGGCCAGACCTAACCCAGTCCCCCCGCCGTGCGCCGCAGGGCCCCTCCTCCTGGTAGAAGCGATCGAATACTGCCTCCAGGCGGTTGGGTTCAATGCCGCGTCCCGTGTCGGTGATCGTGACTTCCAGCATTTTGCCCCCATTGGATTTGGCTTCAATCACCACCTCACCCTCTGGCTCTGTAAACTTGCAGGCATTATCCAGCAACTTCGACAGAACTTCGACCAACCATTCTCCATCAGCCCGCACCGGAGGTAATTCCAGGGGAACCTGGGCCCGAATTTGAGGCAAGGTATCGCTGGTAAGGCGAGTCCGAATGCTGCTGAGAGCCAGATCAACACACTCATCCAGGGCGATCGGCTCTAGATGCCACTGCACCCGACCACTTTCTAAACGAGATAAGGTAATAAAGTCCTGAATTAATTTCCGCATTCGTTCCGCGTCCGACAGGGCTGTGTCCAGCATGACCTGCCGTAACTCTGGTATCATATCTGGCTCATTGGCCAGACTTTCTAAACAAACCTGAATGGTTGAGAGCGGGGTACGAAGTTCGTGACCCGTAATGGCAATTAAATTACTGCGGGTGCGCTCCAGGGCTTCTAGCTGCTCATTCAAATCTTCCAAATTGGCGAAGGATTCTGCCTGAATCAAGGCTACCCCTAGCTGTGTCGCCACTGCTTCCACCAGTTCGATTTCATCGCCATCCCAGGTATGGGGAACTGTCTGGCAGTGCTGAAGTTCTACCATGCCCAGCAGTCGTCCCTGGTAAAGAACTGGAACCATCAGCCAGGAGCGAATGTTCCAGCGTTCCAGCCGATCGCTCAGGGACGACAAATCCAACGGCTCAGGCACTTGTGTGTTGGGAACCGCCACAGCTACCTTCCGTTCCACTACGGCTTGAAAGAGGGGATTATCCTGGAGTGTCCAGGTTTGTCCCACCAAAGATTCCAACTCTGAAGTCGATCGAGATTCGTGATGAATCAGGGTAGTAGAGTCGGTGGATTTGCAACGGTATATCAGGCAACGACAAACGTGCATCGCTTCGCCCAATTCAGATACCGCCACCCGAAAAATCTCATCTGGATCCAAAGATTGCCGCATCGCGCCTGTGATCAAATTCACCAGCCGCTCTCGCCGTTCCTGGGCCGCAATCGAGCGGTAGGCCTTGAGGAGCTTGTACTGTCCTGCTTGCAGGTAGGTGACTAACCGTTGGGCAAACGGATCGGGATCCACCTCCTGCATCCGCGATGGTGTTTTAACGACAAAATTCTTTTTAGCTTGCTGAATCTTACGCTTCAGTTCAGGACGGTAAACCAAAATTCGATCGAGCAAAATTTCCGCCGCATGACAACTCACCTGGCGATCGAATGTCCAGATGCCTTCAAACCGTCGAGTCTGATCCATCGCAGGCAGATCAGTATGCTCTTTTGCTTCAGAACTGGGTAAGGGCGATCGTTCCTGGCAAACCAGACAAGCTGCATAGTTTTGCCCAATTACCACCAGATGCCATTCCCGACTGAGTTGATCTTCGGGGTCAAAGGCGATCGTTTCATAATCGTTGGAGGCATTCGTAAAACTCGTTTCAGGAGCAGCCAGCACATAGACATGGGAAGTCAGTGCCGCAATCCGTCCGTAGCGATGGGCTTCCTGACGATAAAATCGTTCTCGCTGGAAGCTAGCAATCACTAAGGGAGGCTGTGCGCCACCAGCCAGCACTTGATCCTCCATCGCATGCGAGAGCGCAGTCAAAGAGGATTTGAAGTAAAGCTGAGGGCGCAACTGAGGCGATCGGTGCAGAAGGTCTTCCAATACGGAAGTTTGAATGCTCATCGGTCATCTATTGTCCTAATGACCACTATACACGGGGAGCGATTTTAGATTTTAGATTTTAGATTTTAGATTTTGGATTTCAGCTCCATAAGGGGATTAGCTTTGCTGTAAAGTGGCAATATGTATGACAACGACGATCTCACTGTACTCAACGCTGAAATTGAGCTGGACCCCCTTGACCAAGTGGGAGCAGAGGATGCTGAATCCGAAACGGTCAAACCTGATCCAGAGGTAATGCTGGTGTTGCTGGAATCAGCTGATAATCAACAGCGGATGATTGCGACCCGGGCCTTCTGTGAATTGGAGGATCAACGGGCCATTCCGCACCTGATTCGGCTATTAACGGATGCCTGTCCCCTGATTCGGGTCAGTGCTGCCTATGGGTTGGTCGAAATCCCGATGAATCTGCGGTGGAGCCATTGATCGCTCAATTGCAGTGGGATTGGAATGGCTACGTTCGGAAGGGGATTGTCTGGGCGTTGGGAAATTGCCGCGATCGTCGTTCGTTGGAACCTCTGGTGGATGCCCTCAAAACCGATGTCTCTGCCGTTCGCCTCTGGGCTGCCAGCGCGTTGGCACAGATGTCCTTCGTGGGCTACGAGGTGACGATTAATGCTATTCCTGCGCTGATTGAAGGATTGCGACGAGATCCGGTGGCAGCAGTCCGAAGTAACTGTGCCTGGGCGATCGGGCAACTGTGTCGAGAACTGCCCTCTAATGTAGTTTATGCTACGGCGATCGATGCGCTGATTGAAGCCTTTGTGGAAGATGAAGAAATGGGTGTGCGGGAAGATGCCAGGGCGGCCGTTCTCAAAGTGGGCGATCCACGGGGATTGCAGGTGGTGGAAGAATTAGAACTGGAAGGGTTTTTGTAGAAGCCTTTGCTCTATCTTGATCTATATTGATCTAAAATTTTGCATTTTAGGGGGTTTGGTGTGGTCGAACCCCTATTGTGTTGGCAAGGTCAATTGAATGCTATTTCCTAGAATGAGTTTTGTACTACCGTTGCTCCAGGAGAAGTGGCTCCAGGACAACAAGGATGGCTCAGAGAATGGAGTAGCATAGCGATCGCCAGATTTAGAAATCAGGATAATACCCTATTGCTGTAGGAATCGGGAGATGGAGCATCACCGGATCTAAAATCTTGCTACGCTATGCCACACCAGCTGGAAGGGAACTCGATATCGTTGCTATTGCCCTCCATCTTAACGGTATAATTTATAGATAAAAATCACTAGTTGTGATATTTATGATAGACTTGAATCTATAAAGAGCCGGATGTCGCTGAATTTTGTTGAAACACACATCTTAGGAGATAAAACTGTTGATTCATGCCACTCTGCACCAACTCAAGGTTTTTGAGGCAACGGCGCGTCATGGCAGCTTTACGCGGGCGGCAGAAGAGCTGTTCCTGACTCAGCCGACTGTCTCTATGCAGGTAAAGCAGCTCACAAAGGCGATCGGTTTACCCCTATTCGAGCAGGTTGGCAAACGGCTTTACCTGACCGATGCTGGACAGGAGCTGTTCTCTACCTGCCAGGACATTTTTCAAAAGCTGGAGCAGCTTGAAATGACTGTGGCAGACCTGAAAGGCATGAAGCAGGGGAAACTGCGCCTGGCTGTAATTACCACCACTAAATACTTTATGCCACGTCTACTGGGGCCCTTCTGCCAGAAGTATCCTGGTGTGGATGTGTCGTTAATTGTCACCAACCATGAGCGGGTGATCGATCGCCTGTCTAATAATCAGGATGACCTGTATGTGATGAGCCAGATTCCCGAAAATGTTGATGTTAAGTCCCATGCCGTTTTGGAAAATCCACTGGTAGTGGTAGCTCCGCTCCATCATCCCCTGGCGAAAGAGAAAAATATTTCCCTGAAGCGACTGGTGGAAGAACCGTTCATCATGCGGGAACCAGGATCAGGCACGCGGCGAGCCTTTCAGCAGTTATTGGATGCCCACAAGCTTTCAGTGAAGGTGCGGTTGGAGTTGGGCAGCAACGAGGCCATCAAGCAGGCGATCGCTGGGGGGTTAGGGCTATCGGTGCTCTCACGCCATACATTGCTGACGGATAACAGCGAAGTTACGGTTCTGGACGTGGAGGAGTTTCCGATTGAGCGGTACTGGTACGCTGTTTATCTCTCTAGCAAGCAACTATCCGTGATTGCCAGCACGTTTTTAGACTATCTCCAGACGGCAGCGGCTGAGTTAGCCGAGGGGTATGGGCTAAAGGGGGGGGAATGGCTAAAGCAGTTGCAGGATTGAGGCAGTTGCAGGATTAAAACCTTTCAAACTGCACTCAGAGACTGGAAAAGTTTCCAGGAGAAGTGTCTGAGAAGTGTCAACATGAGAAGTTTCCAAAGGTTGTGGGAACCCTGAAACCAAACTTCATCCATACGGCCCTTCTCCCGCTATGCAATCCCACTATTCTAAATTCAAACTCAGACAGGGATTCCCCCTACAGCTTGTTTTGGTTGTCCCCTTCGTGTTGCAAATTTTCGGAGCGGTGAGCTTGGTGGGGTACCTGTCCTTCCAAAATGGTCAGCGGGCAGTGAACGATCTGGCCGATCAGTTGATGGAACGTACCAGCCGTAAAGTGAATCAGCACCTCGACACCTATTTATCAATGCCGCAGCGAGTCAGCCAAATTAACGCGGGTGCAGTTCAGATCGGGGGGTTAGATGTGAGCGATCGAGAAACGGTCGGTCGCTTTTTTTGGCATCAAATGCAGTCCTATGATGTCAGCTATATCGGGATTGGCTTAACGACGGGGGAAGGGGTTGGAGCTGCCCGGTATGACGGTACGACCATTACAATCGATGATTGGGAAGCCCGTCCTCCCAGTAACTGGACGAGCTACGCGCTCGATGAACAGGGGAATCGAACGGACGTTTTAGAAGTTTTAAATTGGGATAATTTCAGCGAACCCTGGTACACAGAGCCGATTCGGGCCGGTCAGCCTACCTGGTCACCCATTTTCGTGATTGACTATCCCAACCACCCCTACATTGCCACTTCAGCTGGTCGCCCTATCTACAATCAGCAAAATCAACTGCTGGGCATGGTGAGCACAGATGTGTCTCTGCTGAAACTGAGCGATTTTTTGCAAAGCCTATCCGTCAGTCGCGCCGGGCATATCTTCATTTTGGAGCGGGACGGGATGCTGATCGCCAATTCGGGAAATGAGCCACCGTTTCGGCATGAAGGAGATGAAATTGAACGATTACGGGCGATCGACAGCCCGGATCCCATCATTCAGGGGGTTGCCCGCCAGCTTCAGCATCACTTTAACGATTTTGCATCCGTTACAAAAGCAGACTATTTGCAATTCAACCTGGAGGGCAAGCCTTATTACGTTCAGGCACATCCCTGGCGGGATGAATATGGGCTGGACTGGTTGGTGGTGGTTACTGTCCCTGAAAGCGAATTTATGGAGCGCATTGATACAAACACTCGTTTGACCGTTTTGCTCTGTCTGGGGGCGTTAGGGGGAGCAACGGCTTTAGGGCTATTGACCTCCCGCTGGATTACCCAACCCATTCTGCGGCTAAATCAAGCCAGTGAAGCAATGGCGGCAGGAAACTTAAATCAAGTGGTGAAAAACAGCGGTATCAGTGAATTCAATGCTCTTTCCGGTTCCTTTAATCATATGGCAGGACAACTGCGTGAATCCTTTGCAGCCCTGGCGAAGAGCAATGAGGAACTTGAAGACCGGGTAGAGGAACGCACGATCGAACTGAAGGAAACGCTAAATGAATTGCAGCAGACTCAGGCGCAGATGGTGCAAAGTGAGAAAATGTCCAGTCTGGGACAGTTGGTTGCCGGAGTTGCGCACGAAATCAACAACCCGGTGAACTTTATTCACGGTAACCTTTCCCATGCCAGACAGTACGCACAGGACTTACTGGAGTTTATTCAGCTTTATCAGCAGCATTACCCTGAGCCAAACGCAGCCATTCAGGATGCTGCCGCAGAAATCGACTTGGAGTTTATCCAGGAGGATCTACCCAAAATATTAGCCTCAATGCAGATTGGCACCGATCGCATTCGGCAAATTGTCCTCTCCTTGCGAAACTTCTCCCGCATGGATGAAGCTGAAATCAAGCCCGTTGATCTGCATGAGGGCATTGACAGCACGCTGATGATTTTGCAGCATCGCCTCAAAGCCAAATCGGAACGCCCGGAAATTCAAGTGCTTAAAGACTATGGCGATCTACCACTGGTGGAATGCTATGCCGGACAGATGAATCAGGTTTTTATGAATATTCTGACGAATGCGATCGATGCTCTGGAGGAGAACCGCACGAACCGCACGTTTCAGGATATGCAGGAAACCCCAAACTGCATTACCATCCGTACCTCTGTGATCCAGTCACACTGGGTGCAAATTGCCATTATAGATAACGGCCCAGGCATGCCCAAAGCCATTCAACAGCAAATCTTTGATCCCTTTTTCACCACTAAACCTGTGGGTAAAGGAACCGGAATGGGGATGTCCATCAGCTATCAAATTATTACTGAAAAACATCACGGCAAGCTGCACTGTTGGTCGAACCCTGAGCCGGGAGCTGGTCAGGGAACAGAATTTGTGATTCAAATTCCGGTCAAGCTTACGCTACCGACATGAAGTAGGAAGATCCGGTGGGCAGGCAAGCGGTCAGCCCCACCAGAGTGACCAACGACTGAATGCTCACTCCTTGGCGTTTTGGAGCAAGAGTTGACAGCCACATGCAAACGGATTGGGGCTTTCTACCCGATCGTCTCGCACCACTTTAAGGGGTAAATGGCTGTCGTAAATCAGGCGATCGTAATCCATCAGGGCATTCCACTTCACCTTGCCGGTTGGGAAGCCAACTTGCAGGGCGGCATCAGCAATCAAACCCTGCCATCTCTGCACCTCTGGATTGCGGGATAGACAATAATCCACAATGCCGATCGGCGCGCCGGGTTTCGTCACTCTGAGAATTTCTTGCAGTGCTTGAACCGGATCCGCCACCACACAAAGGGTAAAGCCGGAGGCCGCTGCATCAAAGGTGTTGTCTGGAAAATCCAGGCTTTGCAGATCCATGATTTTGAAAGTGACCTCTGCTGAAACCGGCTTTTTCTGTGCCTCCGCTATCATCTTTTCAGAAAGATCAATCCCAGTGACGCTAACTTCAGCCGGATAGCTGGGAAGATTTAGCCCCGTGCCAACGGCAGCGTCTAAAACCATGTGACCCGGCTGAAGCTGCAAAGATGCAATGAATGGCGATCGATCGACAAACCAGTAACGGTGCATGATGGCATCATAATCCGCCGCCCCGTGATCGTAGGACTCAATGACGTGTTGCGATTCTGGCATTGGGTTCTTCTAATTGGTTGAGTGGTTCTAGGCAAACTTCTCCTCGGGGGGCTACTTCAAATGAAGCATTTTACGCGATGCCACTGCTTTGCTTCATCCTGGCAGTAGTAACATCCTTCCCACCAGGTGCAGCGAACGTAGGACATATCCACCTGGCGGCTTTTGGCAGGTTGCTCATCGCACAGCAAATCAACAACCTCGTTTTTGCGATCGCCCATGTTTTCAGCGATCGAATTCAACGTCTGCTGAAGTGCTTCAGGAACAGCATTTGGCTCGACTTGGATCTTAATCACCGCTAGATAACCTCACAATTTTTACTGATACGTTTGGAATTAACCCATGTAAATAGCACTATTGAAAGCCACTGTACTTAGTTCTACAACTCAGGGGCTGGGTTATTCCGGCTTTTTAAGCATTACTTAAACTCTATGATTAGCATACGATCCCTCAGGTTCCCCGGTAATAATCAGGTCGATCGAGGACTGGAGTTTCAGACTGGAAGGGCAAATTCGCCTGCAAAGACACAGATCTTCCCTTGATAAAAATTCAAAAAGCTCACAATAATGTAATAAAGCGACAAACCTTTTTCAGGAGATCAGCGTGACAGGATTCATTCGGGGAATTTTCCGTTCAAAGCCGAAAGCAGACGTTGAACCGCAGCAAGACAACACGCCGCAGCCTAAACCTCAGCCCAAGCCCAAGGCCCAGCCACGCCCCAGAACTAAAGCTGAAGCCTACTACCTCAGCCCAGATGATGCCAAGACCTACGGCGATATCGATTTCATGCGTATGGCTAAACAAACCCGACGGACTTTCCCCAAGGCGAAGTTTGGTACAGAGAATGAGTTTATTCAAAGTCTGTCTTCGGTGGAAAAATCCAACGGCACACCGATTGTGATCACTCCCACTTCCGAATCAAAACCGGCAGCAAGCTCAGAAATCAACGAGCGGCGGCGGACTGACACCAGCATGGATATGTTCCGCAACATGGCCAAAGAGATCCGGAAGCGTTAAGCGCGGTTGAACAAATTTTCATCACTGTGGGGTGAGTTTGACTCATCCCATTTTTTTTGCAAAAAATAAACGCTTCCTTAAACCTTCTGGGCTAATCTGGAATCTGGACGCGTTAGTCAAAATTTAGGAGTCATCCTTGGAACGGACATTTATTGCAGTAAAGCCGGATGGGGTGCAACGGGCACTCGTCGGTGAAATCATTCAACGATTTGAAGCCAAAGGCTTTACCCTGGTGGGGCTAAAGCTGCTGAACGTCAGCCGAGAACTGGCAGAACAGCACTATGACGTTCACAAAGACAAGCCGTTCTTTTCAGGCTTAGTTAACTTCATTACCTCTGGGCCGGTTGTGGCAATGGTTTGGGAAGGGGAAGGAGTCGTCGCCTCGGCTCGGAAGCTAATTGGCGCAACTAACCCCCTTTCCGCCGAACCTGGAACCATTCGTGGTGATTACGGAGTTAGCATTGGCCGCAACTTGATTCATGGCTCTGATGCCGTAGAAACCGCTCAACGGGAAATTGGTCTGTGGTTTACCGACGGCGAGTTGGCGACCTGGCAACCGACGATCGCACCCTGGTTGTATGAGTAAGGAGTGAGGGGTAAGGGGTGAGGAGTGGGGCAGACCCGTAGCGCAAGCATCTTGCCTGCGATTGAACGATCAAAGCTTAAAACTCTTCTCCCTTCCCCTACTTCTTTCCACTCCCCTTCAGTGCGCCCCGTCTCTAATCCGCTGAAACTTCCTGCGGCTCCTTCGCAGAGATGGGGCTGGATTCGACTTCTTCGATCGATGTAGATTGGTTCCCATTCAAAGATGCATCCGCATTGCCCTGGAAATGTTCGGTGCGTTTGGAGAAGCCCCAGGCAAATAGGACTGCAATCAGCATCACCATGATCCATTCGGGGGGAACGAATTCCGGGTTGATCACTCGCAGCAATAGACGCAACCCGACAAACGCAACGGTGACAAAGCCTGCATCTTCTAAATGCTCAAATTCGTCCAACCAGCGAATAAATAATCCCGCCATAAATCGCAGCGTAATCACACCGATCATGCCGCCCGTAATAATCAGCCAGGTTTCACGGGAAATGGCGATCGCAGTAGTGACACTATCGAGGGAAAAGGCCAGATCCGTCAGGGCAATCATCGGAATGGCTTGCCAGAGGGACGCAAACCTGGGTTTATGGTGATGCTCTCCATCAGGGGAGGGATCAGGCTCATCATCGGGAGAAAAGTGTTGATAGACCAGCCAGAGCAAGTAGACAGCTCCCATTAGCTCAAACTGCCAGAACCGCAGCACCCAGGTTGCAGTTAAAATCAGGGCAACTCGCAGACAAAAGGCGATTACCAAACCAAAGTTCAAGGCTCGGCGCTGCTGGTCGTGGCCATCCAGTCCCTGAGCAATGGCTGCAAGGGCGATCGCGTTGTCTGCGGATAGTACGGCTTCTAAAGCAATTAACACCGGCAATAAAAGCAGCGTATCAACACCAAGATTTGAAGAATATTCAAGCAGTTGATCTAGCATTAAAGCGGAGTCCCAGATACAAAATAAAAATTGGTGCAGCTCACCAACTTTGCAAACTCAGATCACAAAGAGAGAATTGAAAAAAAAGTAATGATCTCTCCTCAGCTTAACGTCTAAACTATCTAAGATTGTTCACGAGTCTTTACCTTGCTGACAAATTTGGCTTCCATTCAAACGCTATTGACCCAGTTTCAAACGCGCTATCCGTTGGGTAGTGTGACTTCTGAGCTTTTGACGATTTATGAGGGCAGTTTTGTTGTGCGAGCGGTGATTCAGGTCGGTTCTACAACACTGGCAACGGCTATGGCTGCCGCAACCGATATTGAACAAGCGGAAGATCGGGCTAAAGTGCGTGCCCTTTCGGCATTGGGGATTGGCTCATCGTTTGCAGGTAATATTGCGCCTTCAGGGTTAGCCTATCCCTTGCCCCCGTCTACATCCTTTGAGCCAGCTCAAACCTTAACCGCACCAGAAGCTCCGGTTCCCAGTCCGATCGCTCCCCAACCTACTTTTGCCGATCGCCCTGCCAGCGACCCACTGACCGTGCCGACTCCCCCCCCTCAACCGGTACGAACATCAGAACCATGGTTCCCTGAAGAAAGCCGTGCAGCACAGGATATGGGCAGTTCCACGAACGAATTATTTCAACCCACTGCTCCCCCTGAATCCGGTCGTTTACCAGAAGCCGCACCAGATTTGGACTCGCCCTCTCCCAGCATCGTCGAGCTGGACTTTTCCCCTGAACCTGCGCCTGAACAAGATCCCGCTCAACCTGAACGACTGCCCGAACCAGAGCCAGCCAAACCCACCAAATCATCTTCAAAAAGCAAATCTACCAGACGGAAAGAACCGGCTGAAGAGACTGCGGCTGAAACTCCCCCCCCTCAGGAGATTGTCGATCGCTCTGATGTGAATGCCAAGATTGGGGTTGAAATGAAGCGGTTGAGCTGGACGGTTGAGCAGGGGCGAAATCATCTAAAACGAACCTATGGTAAGCGATCGCGCCAGGAGTTGGAAGATTCGGAGCTGCTGGATTTCCTCAACTATTTAGAGGCTCAACCCATGCCCGCTAATTCGCCCTTTTAACCACCCGAAGAGTCACTCTAAACTTCCTAAACAACTTCCTAAACAAAGAGGGACAGCTTGATGCCATCCCCTCATTTTTACTGAATTGATAGTCCGCTCAATTGGTGGCGGTCGCCAGGGGACGACTGCCTACGGCCCGCCGATCGATCACCTGATCGATCAAACCATATTCCATTGCATCCTTGGCAGACATATAAAAGTCCCGCTCGGTATCTTCAGCAATCCGTTCGATCGGTTGTCCCGTATGATTGGCCAGAGCTTGATTCAATTGCTGTTTCAGGTACAGAATCTCTTTCGCCTGAATTTCAATATCGGTGGCCTGTCCCTGGGCTCCACCAAGCGGTTGGTGAATCATGATCCGGGAATGGGGCAAGCTCATCCGCTTCCCTTTGGTTCCAGCACTCAGGAGGAACGCCCCCATGCTGGCAGCCAACCCAACACAAATCGTACAAACGTCCGGGCGGATATGGTTCATCGTGTCATAGATGCCCAACCCCGCCATCACTGAACCTCCTGGAGAGTTGATATAGATGTAGATATCTTTCTCTGGATCTTCAGCCTCCAGATAGAGCATCTGGGCAACCACTAAGTTGGCAAGTTCTGAGTCGATGGCCTGTCCCAGGAAAATGATGCGCTCCCGCAGTAAGCGAGAGTAGATATCAAATGCCCGTTCGCCACGTCCAGACTGTTCAATAACGGTAGGAATCATGCGGAGTTCTTCACATATTTTTCTATTATTTTAGCGACTTCTGCCGATTCCGAGGGGCGAGGTTCCCGTCCGGTTGAAGGAGGGTAAGACGGTTCGGCGCAGTTGCTCTTTTATCCCTCATGGCCGGAAGGGAGACTCACTTTCTGGTTCTTCAGGTAAATGGGACAAAAACGCCTGAAGTTTCATGCGATGAATATAGGGCCAGCCACCATCGTTTTCAATATCGCGCAACAGGGCATACAAAGCCTGGCGATTGTCTGGCAGTGAATCCTGAAATAATCCATCTCGGATTTCCTGGTGAACCGCCTCCAAAACCCGCAACAAAGCTAGCAAATCATGGCTCTGATGCTTATATTCATAGGCTGTTGACCGAATGAGTCTAGCGATCGACTCCAACTCTTCCTGCAATTCGGCTGGTAAGTGATTGCCTGTTTGACCTGCACCACCATTCATACGTACCTCCTATTGACCGCTGCCGCGTCGTCATCTTAAAAAATGAAGATAAAAAATGTCATCGTTGTATTGTCAATCTACAAAGGTTTATTACACAACTGTAAAGCCAGGTTCAACTTTACGCTCTACCCCCCTGCCCTGCCTGCGATCGTCGAAGCGAGTCGTTACAGCTTACGGTAAGCGGTCAATCCCAAGGTGTCGCCGTTTTAGCGATTCTCAAATTTTTAAGCCAGGTAATGAGGTTGAACTCAGGGAGAAACCAGTAATCAAAGAGAAAAGGGCAACAAGGTCTTGTAAAATTCAGTATGGAATCATAAATCAAGCCACTCCAGTCTTTCCTGGATGGGATTGTACTTGCCGATGTGAGGATTGCAACGAATCTGTCAAGGATTCAATGCTTGCCGTTTTTTAAACCTCCCGATGCTTAATGCCTATCCAAACATTTCCCCAGGAGGTTTGGATGTCAAAAATTCTGTTGAGTTTTGGCATAGCGTCCTAGGTATTTCGCTTCGGGCGATCGGTCAATTAATTTTAAAATCACACTGGTAGGGTTTCACATTAAATATCTAGAGGTTGATCATGAGGTATCGTGCTTTAATTGCAGCAGTCCTGGCGATGTGCCTGGGTTTGCTCACAGCGTGCAGTGACGGTTCACCCGACTCTACGGCTGCACTCACCTATGAACAAATTCGAGGTACGGGTCTGGCAAATACTTGCCCCAAAATCGAAGAAATTCGCCGTGGTTCGATCGCCCTCGATGCAGGCGAAACATACACTATTACTGGTTTGTGCTTAGAGCCTACTAGCTTTTTTGTTAGAGAAGAACCTACAAGCAAACGTCAAGAGGCTCGGTTCATTGCAGGAAAGCCCCTGACGCGACAAACTTCGACCCTGGATCAGGTCAGTGGTTCGCTGAAGGTTGGTTCTGATGGCACTTTAACGTTTATTGAAGAAGACGGATTTGATTTTCAGGCCATTACGGTGAAACTGCCCGGTGGAGAAATGTATCCGTTCCTCTTTACGATTAAAGACCTGGTGGCTGCGACTCGCCCTGGCTTTACAGGCATCAATACATCTACTGATCTGATTGGTCAGTTTAAAGTACCGTCCTACCGCACCTCTAACTTCTTAGATCCGAAGGGACGAGGTTTAACCGCAGGCTACGACAACGCAGTGGCACTTCCTTCGCGGGCTGACAATGAAGAACTGGTGAAGGAAAACCTGAAGTCTTTCCAGGTGGGTACGGGGGAAATTTCCTTACAGGTGGCTCAGGTGAATGGGGCAACGGGGGAAATTGCAGGCACGTTTGAAAGCATTCAGCCGTCTGACACTGATATGGGCGGTAAAGAGCCGGTAGACGTGAAGATCCAGGGCATTTTCTATGGTCGGGTTGAACCCACTTTCTAGTTGGTTCTCACCGCTATCCGCACGTTTTGATCAAAACTTAAGAATGATTTAAACGGGGAAGATCGGATCTTCTCCGTTTTTTTACGCTTGTTTTCTGCGGTTTATTTCCTTGCCATCCCTCGATATAATCGTTGGGACGTTACTCCACCCCTACGGTTTTCTCCGTAGAATCCGCAGTTGAAGCAACAGTTAGTCACAATTTCTGGATGCCTGATGAACTGGACATTTCACCCCCTATTCCCTTGCAAATGGATGATTGATTTAAGGGCAATTCGGCAAGATCGGCAGAGGTTCCGTGAAAATGCAGTTGTTGCAGATCTGTCTAAACGAATACGGTTAATTTGCAAGTTCAGAAGTCTAGTTTTTTGAAAGCGGAAGATACAACCTTAAATTCCTGTCTCTGGTTTAGTGTTCCTGGCTTAGTGTTCCTGGTTGATTGTCTCCGGTAGTTGATGAGTCGATCGCTTTCGTAATGAACAGACACATACCTCTGAAACTCAGCAAAGGTTCTTGCCAATCTGAGTCAAGCAAAGCCCCTGTAAATCATCGGACTCTTGCTCTGACCCAGAATGACCGAACTTCTGTACTGTTTAGTGCCCCATACTACTGGATCTCGTCATGCTTACCCCAGTCGCTACTGAACTCAAAAGTGAAAGCCTGCAACTACTGCGGGAGTACTATAAGAATCCTTCTGCCGCACTTCGGAATCGTCTGGTTCAGCTCAATTATGGACTTGTTAGAAAAGAAGCTCACCATTGGGTCAATCAATGTACCGAAAGCTACGACGACTTACTGCAAGTCGGTAGTATGGGTTTGATTCGGGCGATCGAACGGTTTGATGTTTCCAAAGGTCACGCCTTTAGCTCCTTTGCCATTCCCTACATTCGAGGCGAAATTCAGCATTATCTCAGAGACAAAGGCTCTCCCGTCCGGATTCCCCGGCGTTGGCAAGCCCTCCAGCATCAGGCTGCGAGTGTGACGCGCGAACTACAAGTTACCCTGCGGCGATCGCCAACGGATGCAGAAGTGGCTGAAGCTTTGCAAATTTCGTTGAATGAGTGGCAAGAAATTAAGCTCGCCTATCGCAACCGCGCCCCCCTCAGTCTGGATGCACCGATGCGGGATGAAGATGAAGGCTCGACCTCACTGGGAGATCTGGTTCCCGATGCCCAATACCATAGTTTTCAATTGGCTCAGGAAGATCAAATTCGCTTACAGCAAGCCCTGGTGCAACTAGAAAACCGGACTCGTGAAGTATTAGAGTTTGTTTTCCTCCACGACTTGACCCAAAAAGAAACGGCAGAACGCCTGGGAATTAGTGCTGTAACGGTTTCTCGTCGAGTCAAACGCGGGCTGAAGCTGCTGAAAAAGATGATGGTGGGGCCAGCCGTCTAACCTCTGGTTAAGCCGTGAATCCCTTAGCGCGATAAACGGGGGATGAAGGTGAATGTGAGATGAAAAAGTGTGATGAAATAGATCCCATAATGACTCACGGTGCGACAGATCGCCTGCTGGGGTTTCGTCCACAGCCGCTCTCCTATCAACCACAGCCACTATCCTGATAACACTCGTACGCTATCTTATTATTGTCCTCAGCTATATTGGGCTGGGATTGGGTTCACTCCCTGGACTCCGCATGAATCGGGCAACGATCGCCATTGCAGGGTCGGCTGGAGTGATTGCCTTAGGAACGCTGTCACTCAGTGAAGCCTGGGCTGCGATCGATCCAACGACGATCCTGTTTCTCCTCAGTACG
This sequence comes from Egbenema bharatensis FJBBOT/2019, assembly GCF_048077055.1. Classification (NCBI taxonomy): domain Bacteria; kingdom Bacillati; phylum Cyanobacteriota; class Cyanophyceae; order Oculatellales; family Oculatellaceae; genus Egbenema; species Egbenema bharatensis. Next base: position 4,889,082 of record NZ_CP182236.1, read on the forward strand.
ATGATCGTCAATGCCTATCTCAGCTATGCGGGATTCTTTCAGCTTGCCCTGTCCTATTTAACTCGGATCACGACCAGCCCCTTTGGTTTGCTGGTGACTTTGACTCTGGGTAGTGGGACCCTTTCAGCCATATTTTTGAATGACACGATCGCCATTGTCTTTACACCGCTAACGGTTGGCTTGGCGCAGGCACTCAAACTGAATCCCATTCCCTATCTTCTGGCCCTGGCTGCCGCCACTAACATTGGCTCAGTAGCAACCCTGAACGGCAATCCTCAAAATATTCTAGTGGGCGCGTTTTCAGGAATTGAGTACCTGTTTTTTGCCCAAACGGATTATTTGGCGCACTTGAATATTGTCTGTTCCCCATCATCCCGGACATTATCCTAATCTGTGCCGCAATTGCAAATTGATTTTCTGTGAGTTATAACGTGATCTAATTAAACGGCTATGTTGGGGGGCAAAAACTAATTTGACAGCCCTTCAGATGTCCAGGAAATAACGTTAGTTCAACAATGCTGAATCAACAATTAGTAACAGTAGGGATTAGTACGCTAGTCATGGGTACCATCACCTCTATCGCGCTTCCTGCTCAACCGATCGCTGTCGTTGCTGCCAGTACAGCGGGTGCAGTTGGAGGGGGGTTACTGACGCGATCGCAGCGATCCCATTCTACAAAATCCAGGGCAGAAGTCTTGCTTGAAAGTGGAATGATTGATGCATTATCCAAACTGGAGGATCTCACCGTTCAAAACCATGCTGAGTTAAGCCTTTTGAAAGAGCAAGTTAATCAAATTGCTAATCCGTCTAAATCAGTCAGTTTATCTCCTGAAATCAACCAGCGACTCATTCGGATGGAGAATACATTAGAACAACTTTCAGTCCAGTGGGGAGATGAGCTAATAGGTTTAAAAGAACAGATTGGTCATATTAAACCTGGCAGAGTTACAGCCAAAACAGCAGCGATTTTCTATGATCTTGAAAATCTATTGCGGGGATATAGTCGTTTAAGTGGAACGGCAAATCGTATATCAATTAAGGATATTCTTAAGGCTATCCAGGAATTAAAAACCGTTGAAAAAATTGCAGTTCAAAAAGCCTATGCAAATTGGAGTATGCCTGGGCTGAGAAGTATTCGCAGAGAAATAAACGAGCTGGGTATTGAACCTGTTCAAGTTCTGGGATTCTCCCATGAACCTACAAAAAATGCTGCGGATTTTCAACTGGTCATTGATGCAATTAATCTGTCCAACACTCGTCCATCTATTGAAGTCTTCGTGATTGTTTCTGGAGATGGTGGTTTCATGTCTCTGGTGAGTCCCCTCCGGGAACGGGGAAAAACCGTGATTGGTTGCGCCTATCAAAGTTCTGCGAGCCGATATTTTCAGAGTGCCTGCGATCACTTTATTGCCCTACCTGATCCCCTAGAGACGGAGGGAGAGGAACCTGCCTTACCGATCGCAACCCAAAGCACTCCGCCCCTAATGACTCCGAGTGCTCCCGATACTCTCTACCAACTGGATCCCCGTAATGTGCGGCTGGCGCAAAAAATTAAACGCAGGGTTCCCGCCTCACCAAAAGAAGCTGTATCGTTTACGCAAGATGTTCTCAGGTGGTATAGCACCGATCAGGAGTGTCGATCGGCTCTCATTGAAACCGGTCTTTTCTTATCATTTATTAAACAGGGAATAGGCTATACGATTCCAAAACTCAAGAAAACGCTTCATTTAGGCTTTCCCAAGTTTTCTGAGTATATGCAATATGTTTGTAAAGACACAGAGTTTTGTCTGGCTCGTCTTTCTGCATCCAATTCAAACATAGCGGTATTTCTTCGCACTTCAATTTCCACAGAGGCTGAAATCCTGCCTGATTTGGAGAAGAGAGAAATTCATTCAGTCGAAACCTATCTATCCATTTTAGGAGCAGGAAAACCGATCTATCAATTTCCTTCTCCAACTGAACTATATACAATTTCTGCCTGGCTGATTGCCCATCCCAATAGACAAACTGATCTAGAAACTCTGGCTCAAAGGATTGTTAGTGGGTTAAACGGAGAAATTTCATTAGAGGTTGTGAAACAGACTGTGCGTAGTTTGATCTCAGCAGAAATGTTTATTCAAGACCCTGAAGGCGTTCCCATTTTAGAGCAAAAACTATCGCTTAAAGAAGAGATAGTGAGCTTAGAAACAGTGATTGACATTCTCAGAGATACGGCTGCGCAAAAATTATCTGATGCCTTCTCCGATTTTAATGAAGACGTAATGTATGACGAAGAGATTCTGCAACAAATTCTGCCGGATGCAGTTTAGCCCCTGAGGGCATGGTTCATCCGGGCTGGGTATCGTGAGGAGTCGTTGCCCAATTGGGTTTCTGCCAGCTAAAAGCTTGAGCTGCGGGCATTGGGCGGGCAATGAAATAGCCTTGAGCTAGATTACACCCCACGTCCCGCAAGAATTGTAGGGTTGGCTCATTTTCTACTCCTTCCGCCGTTACCCGCAACCCCAGGCCGTTGCCTAGGCCCACGATCGCCTTAATAATGGTGCGGGATTCATCGGACTGCATGGCTGTAGTGACAAACATTTTGTCAATTTTCAGTTCGGAAAAGGGCAGGCGCGCTAATTGAATCAGGGATGAGTAACCGATGCCAAAGTCATCAATTGAAAGATTAAGTCCCTTCAGACGGAAGCGAGTCAATACATCCAGGCTAGCTACCGGGTCACTCATGGCACTGGTTTCTGTGACTTCAAGGATGATCTGCTGCGGTTGTACTCCTTGATGTTGGCAGAGAACTGCAACCCGATCGGCGAAAAGAATATTGCTGAGGGATTTGGCGGAAATGTTGAGAGACAACAGCTCTTCAGGACTGCTACAGCGCGTCGAAAACCACCGCAAGGCCTGAGTGAGAATCTGCTCCGTGAGAGGCTCAATCGCTCCACACTCCTCTGCCAGGGGAATAAAGCGATCGGGCATGACCAACCCCAGTTCGGGATGATGCCAACGAACCAGGGCTTCAAATCCTGCGAGCTTTCCTGTTTGGCAAAAGATCTTAGGTTGATACCAGACATCAAACTGGTGGCGGTTAATCGCCTTGTAGAGGGTGTCTGGTGTAATGGTCAGTCGTTCAGGCGAAATAGAATGATTGTGCAGGGGAGATTTATTGACGATGTTGCAGGTTAGCAAGCGGCGTAAATCGTCAGAGCGAAATGGTTTTGAGGCAGTCCCCAATACATTTAATCCCTGTTCCATTGCCAAGCGATAGGCCGCATCCAGAATCCGACTGCCCACACCACTGGTAATCACGATCGCCACCTGGGATTGTTGTTCTCCCAAACGGCGCATCACCTCAATGCCATCCACCTCAGGCATAACCAAATCCAGCGCGATGTGAGTGGGCTGCCACTCCGACAAAACCTGGAAAAAATCTGCGGCAGTTAAAGTAGCACGAGTTTCAAAGTTCAGGGTTGCGGCAATAGCGGCGATCGTCATGCCGACAGCAGCGTCATCATCCAGGATTAGCAGGCGATATTGCTTCTCCGTAGCAGTCACGTGATCCCCCCAACCATCAGGGCTTGACGTACCATCCGAGCCAAATCCCGCAGACGATAAGGTTTACTCAGTAAAAGTACACCTGGATCAAGACGACCCTGATGCACAATGGCATTTTCCGTATATCCAGAGGTATATAGAACCTTGAGTTCCGGTCGTAGTTTTCGGACGCGATCGGCCAGTTGTTTGCCATTCATGCCACCCGGCATCATCACATCAGTAAATAACAGATCAATGGTGGGGTCTTGGTGAATGACCTGAAAGGCTGCATCACCCGTTTGCACGGCTATAACGCGGTAGCCCAGACTGCGGAGTTGTGTTTCAACATAGGATCGGACTAAGTCATTGTCTTCAACCACCAGAATCGTTTCGCTGCCTCTGAGAATGCCGGTCATGTCATCTAAAACAGGGCTGGATTCTGCTTGAAGCACTCTAGGTAAGTAAAGCTTAACCGTAGTGCCATCCCCTAACTCTGAATAGAGTTTGATATGGCCACCCGATTGCTTAACAAAGCCGTAAACCATACTCAAGCCTAATCCAGTCCCTTTTCCAGCCGCTTTGGTTGTAAAAAAGGGATCAAACACCTGATGAAGATGCTCTGGAGAAATGCCTGTTCCTGTATCGGTGATGGCGATCAAAACATACTGACCGGCGGTGACTTCAGGGTGTTGCTCGGCATAGGCGTAGTCCAGGTGGGCGTTAGCGGTTTCCAGGGTCAGTTTGCCGCCATTGGGCATAGCATCTCGTGCATTCAGACAGAGGTTGAGCAGGGCTGTTTCAAGTTGCACCCGATCGATCAGACAATTCCATAATCCCCCTCCTTGAACCAGCTCGATAGCAATGTTGGCCGTGAGGGTTCGTCGTAACAATGGGTCGATTCCAGTCAGGAGGGAGTTAACGTTAACGACTTGGGGGGTGAGGGCTTGACGACGGGCAAAGGCGAGCAGGCGATGGGTGAGGTCAGCTCCCTGTTGGGCAGCGGATTGAGTCATCTCGGCCAGGATGTGCAGATTAGGAGAATTTTTCAGTTGTTCAGCGAGCAAGTCGGTGTTACCCAGAATCACGGTCAATAGGTTGTTAAAGTCGTGTGCTACTCCGCCTGTGAGTTGACCAATCGCTTCAAGCCGTTGGGATTGGCGCAGTTTCTCTTCCAGGAGAAGGCGTTCGGTAATATCAGTCATGCCTCCTACAAATCGCACGGGTTGACCATCATCATCGAAAATTAAATACCCACGATCGCTCACATTTTTCCACGAGCCATTTTTGTGGAGAAACCGATATTCCCCTTCCCAAACGGACTGGTGCGTCTTGAACACCTGATTCATCTCAGTCATGACTCGATCCAGTTCGTCTGGATGAACTCGCCGTGTCCAGGACTCTAACCCTGGTTCAATCTCTGCACTAGAGTACCCAAAGACAGTTTGGAAGCCTTCATTCCACCACACCGTATTGTCTCTCAGGTTCCAATCCCAAATGACATCAGCCGTTGCGCGGGCAACCGCTCTAAACCGGGCTTCACTCTCTCGCAGTTGGGTTTCGATCAGACGGCGATCGTGAATATCCAATCCTGTACCATACCACTTGCTAATCTGTCCTGATTCATTGCGAATGGCGGTCGCTGTGACTAAATGCCAGCGATACTCCCCGGCTCGGCTCCGAACGCGAAACTCGACCCAGTAAGGATTGCCACTGTTAACAGCGGTTTGCCAGGCAGTGATACAGGCTTCTACGTCGTCTGGATGAAGATAGGTTGACCAGTTTTGTAAAACGTGATGAGCATTGCGGTTCTCTCCCAGGTAGTCGTAAAACGCTGCATTGGCATAATCTACCGTTCCGTCTGGTTCAGCAGTCCAAACAATTTGCGGCAAGGACTCGGCCAGCAAACGCACCTGCTGCTGACTGAATATCAATGCCTGTTCCGCGTGTTTCTTCTCAGTGATGTCTTGAAATGCCCCCTGGACTTTGACAATGGTTCCGTTTTCATCTCGAACCGGCTCACCGATCGTCCGTACCCAGATCCGTCGCCCTTTAGCAGTGATGATTTGCAGTTCTTCATCATAGGGAATGCCCTGCTCGGCACAGGTCATAAATAGATGGCGGATTCGATCGCGGTATTCTGGGGGATAAAAGTCAATCCCTGCTGTAAGGACAGGGGCAGGACTATCCAGGGGGACTTCGTGAATCGCATACACCTGAGGCGACCATTGAATCTGTTGTGTGAGCAGATCCACTGACCATCCTCCCAATCGGGCGATTCGTCCAGCCAACTGTGATAAATATTTGCTTTCCTGAGCTTTTGCTTCGGTCTGCCGTTGCTGGGTTACATCCCGTGCGATTACCATTGCAGCGCGTTGCCCACCAAACTCCAGGATGTGGGTCATAATATCCACTAAAATGACGCTGCCATCTGCCCGACACTGCGGCTGAACTCCCGCGTGATTTAAGCCCATCTCCTCTGTAGGGATATACTCCTGTAGGGCAGACCCATCGGCGGAAAGGCTAATGTCGGCAAGGGTCATGGACAAAAACTCGTCACGGGTATAGCCATAATGATTAATCGCAGCTTGATTGACTGCCAGGAATTGCAGAGTTTCCAGAGCGTATACCCACATGGGTTCAGGATGTACCTCAAACAGCCGACGGTAGGCTGAGTCATCATTGGAGGGCGATCGCTCTCCCTGAAAATCAGAATTAGACTTCGCCATTATGGTCGTTTTTTGATGAGTGCTGGTTTGTGCTGCCTGCCTGAGTTATTTCTATTATGTTAGAGATTATCCTTGAAAATTCAGGACTGACAAAATGGCTGATTGAGCCAATCCCTTCAGGGTATGCACTCAGTTTCAATCTACCCGTTGGAGATGGATCCGCAATACAATGGCATCCTAATCTTTGCAGAAATCTGCGGTCAGGACGCACAGTCAAGACGCACAGTCAGGGCACACGGTCAGGACGCACAGTCAGGGCACATAGTCAGGACATACAGTCAGGACGCATAGTCAGGGCACACGGTCAGGGCACACAGGCACATAGTCAGGACATACAGTCAGGACGCATAGTCAGGGCACACGGTCAGGGCACACGGTCAGGGCACACGGTCAGGGCACACAGGTGCATAGTCAGGGCACACAGTCAGGGCACACGGTCAAAACGCACAGTCAGGGCACACAGTCAGGGCACACAGGTGCATAGTCAGGACGCACAGCAGTGCGCCCCTACGGATATGTTATGTTTCTGCCTACCTTTTACTCCTTCCATTTTCCTATGAGCAATCCGCTTCGCCAACTCAAATATTTACCCTGGCTCTCCCTGGCTCTGACGGGATTTGCCACAGCCCTGATGGTCTTTATTGGTGAGGTGATTTTGCTGGTAAGTGCCCAGTACGTTCCGGGGGTTGCCAATGTGCTGCAAATTCTGTTCTCGCCTGTACTGGTGATGGTTGTGTGGTTTGCGATCGCCTTTGGGATTGGGACGCTGGCGGTGTACTGGCTGGAGAAAGTTTATCCCCGTCTTGTGATTACGGCAGGGGTGCTGTGGGCGTTGGTGTTGTGCGTCATCCTGGCGATTTTGGTGAAGTCGCTTTTGCCGCTAACGGTGAATTTGGTGGGCGTGGATCAAATTTTAATGGCGGGGATTCTCGTGGGAGTGTTCTGGAAGGGGCGACGGTACTGGCGGCGGTAGAGGGACAGAAGCCAGGGATTGATTCCTAACAATTTAGAGCCTTGATTGCTTAGAGCCTTGATTTCTGTCCGGGTGGGTGCTTACCCGCCTTAATTCAGTGCCATTCAAATTAAGTTGGTTCTGTTCTGGAATCGTCTGTAGTCGATTGTAGTACCTTGTATTACAATCGGAGGATGAGCAAATGCTGCTCTTTGTTCACCGACTTCATCGTCCAAAGCGGAAACCTGCTTCTCCTCAGAAGCCAGATCAATTCCAGCAACAGCCTTTAATAGATGCCGCCCACAAGAATGCAGTTGAGCAACTTCACCGAGTTCAGTCCAATTATTTCTTAGAGCGCGGTTTGTTTCGATAATCGGTCATTGAGGGTTTGACTCATGGCAACTTTAACGATGCGTCCTTATCAGGGCGAAACTGATTTACAACCGATCGTCAATTTGCTCAACACCTGTGAAGCGATCGATCGGGAAGATATTTACTACACCGTTTCGAGCCTGAAGTTGGAGCTGACATCTCCCAATCTGCGGCCGGAACTGGATGTCAAATTATGGTACAACGATGCGGATCAACTGATTGGCTTTGGTCAGATTTGGCTTCCCGATCCAATGGTGGATGAGGTGGATGCTTATCTCTGGTTTCGGGTGCATCCCACCCTGCGTCATCAAGGCTTAGAACAGGACATTATCACCTGGGCTGAAGGTCGAACCTGGCAGGTAGGGCAAGAACAAAATTTGCCTGCAAAGTTATCGCTTAGCTGCCGAGATTATCAACGGAATCAAATTGGGCTATTTGAGGCAACGGGTTTTACCTGGGAACGATCGTTTTTCCGCATGAAGCGATCGCTCACTGAGCCAATTCCTGAACCCATTTTCCCGAAGGGATATACCCTCCTGACGGGGCAGGAGTTTGAAGTCTCTGCCTGGGTGGAAATGCATAATCAAACCTTTATTGACCACTGGAACTTCCATCCCATGACCCTGGAGCAGGCGAACCACTGGCTCTCTGATCCTACCTATCGCCCCGATCTCGATCTGGTGGCGGTGGCTCCCGATGGAACCTATGCGGCCTTTTGTCATAACCACATTGACCCGGAGGAAAACCAGCACCGCAAGTGTCTGGAAGGCTGGGTGGGGATGCTGGGTACACGACGCGGCTATCGACGGTTGGGATTAGGGCGGGCCATGCTGTTGTCTGGTTTACATCGTCTGCAAGCAGCAGGTATGGATACGGCCTTCCTGGGAGTAGATAGCCAGAATCCAAATCAGGCGTATTCTCTGTACGAATCGGTGGGATTTCGGCGGGTGTATTCGTCCTTTTGCTACAGTAAGGCGATCGAGTAAATGATGGAAGGGTGGGCATTGCTGACCCTTCTTTGACTAAGGAGTGTGAATCAAATAATGTGCCCCGTTCTGCTTCTTTGACTGGGCGGGCAAGACTTCGGCTTGAGCTCAGTCGAAACGCTGCCCACCCCACAAGATCAGATGAGTGAATTTGCATTCCTAAAACGGGTTTATAACCTGTACTGACGAAATACATCACTGGCGACGCGATGGAGTAACGAATGGCGATACACAAGTGCATTCATATCGTCTGCATAACCACCCCCAATGACGCAGGCAACTGGATACCCTTGAGAGATACAGGTTTGCAATACTTGCATCTCTCGACAAAAAATTCCCCGATCGCTCAAGGCCAGCTTACCTAGCCGATCGGCTGAATGAACATCTACTCCTGCATCGTACATCACCAGATCGGGCTGAGTCTCGGCTAATAGATCTGTTAAATACGCGGCTAAAGTCTGTAAGTATTCGTCGTCTTCCATGCCTTCCGGTAGGGGTACATCCAAATCACTGCTCTGTTTAGTACCAGGAAAATTAACCGCACAATGCATTGAAAAAGTGAATACTCTAGAGTCTTGCTGAAAGATGAATGCTGTACCGTCTCCCTGATGGACATCCAGATCAATAATCAGAACAGACTGAACTCGTTTCTGCTCTAATAAAACTCGTGTGGCGATCGCTATGTCATTAAAAATGCAGAACCCTGAGCCATAGGAGGGAAAGGCGTGATGAGTCCCGCCTGCGGTATTGCAAGCCAGCCCTGTTGCCAACGCTAGTTCGGCTGTCAGCACAGTTCCGCCCACTGCAATACAAGTACGGTTCACCAGGGACGGACTCCAGGGTAGCCCAATCCGTCGCTGCGCTTTATTCTCCAGGGTGCCCTCATAGTAATTCTGCACGTACTCCGATGTATGCACCAGTTGTATCCATTCACGGGGGGGCAATGTGGGCGTATGAAATTGGGATGGATGGGCAATCTGATCGGCAAGCAGCGTTTCATACAATTGCCCAAATTTTGCCATGGGAAATCGATGCCCTGGCGGTAAGGGCGAAACATAGTCAGGATGGTAAACGATCGGTAGATCCATTGAGTTTTGAGAGCGAGGGATGGGATTGACAGCAGTTTTCAGAGGGATAGACCACAGTGGGAGTGGGGAGTAGGGAGTGGGGAGTGGGCTTCCGCCGTGAGCGTCAGCCGAACGGGAGTAGGGAGTGGGGAGTGGGGAGTCGTGTGGCTTAACTCATTGTCACTGTCCTGCCGAGATCCAGCAACTTAGACGGACTCCATAGCCAATCAGGGTCAAAAACGGCTGGACAATGCCCTACCGTGCCTACATCAGGACTGACTATGCCGCAGGGTGTCTGGTTGCAGGGTGCTGATCGACCAGGATGACTGGAATTGGACTTATTTCTAAAACAGTCTGAGAAATTGAACCGATAAGTACATCTTCCCAGGGTTGATGGCTGCGCTTGCCGATCACGATATCCGTCACCTGCCGCGCTTCTGCGACTCGAACAATTTCCTCTGGAACCACTCCGGGTTGGATCAGGACTTCATGGCGAATGTCAGCCAGGATTTGTTTGCTTTGGTTTTGTATCTGAACTGCAACCTGCGCCTCTCCGATCGCATCTACGTACAACACGATGACATTCCCACTACTGCGGCGGGCCAGGTCGGCGGCTTTGCGGAGAACAAGGGGGGTGAGGGGAGAAGCGTCTACGGCTGCCAGGAAGATGGGACGACCCGATACTGCCACTTTAGTGGGATCGACTTCTCCTTTTTCCAGCAGTTTGGGGGCAAAAAACTGGGTGGCCCAGGCTCCGATCGGGGCCGTGGTCAGAATGGAGAGGGCGGCAATGGCCAGAATAATTTCTCCTCCTGCAATGCCGGCCGCCAGGGGTAATGCTCCAATGGCAGCCTGTACCGTCGCTTTCGCCATGTTTCCCGGTAATAGAAATACCCGTTCTGACCCCGTCCAATTACTACCCAGCGTGGAAAGATACCAGCCGATTCCCCGTCCTACAATCAGCCCGATCGCCAGTAGCAGCAATCCTGGTAAGAGAACATCTCCAAGCACCTGAAGCTGAATGGTCGCTCCCAACAACACAAATAAAACAATTTCTGCGATCGTCCACAAAACATCAAATCCACTGCGGATGATCCGGCCAGGGGAGCATCTAATTCAATTAAAAAGAAGCCCATCGCCATCACTGCTAGATAGCCAGAGTAATAGGGAAAGACATTGGGGAAAATCACTAAAAACAAAGCAATACTCGCAGCAATGATCGTATCTTGAACGGCATTACTGGTCCAGTTTTGCTTGACTAACAGCAAGATTAATAACCGGGCGGCCAAAAAACCCGCAACTAATCCCAGGAGGATTTCCAGAATCACCTGAAACGGTAAAAGCTGAAGGGGAGAGAGGGCTATTCCTCCGGGTAAAGACAGGGTTTCTGTCCCGCCCTGCCCAGGAAATTTAGCAGCAGTTCAAATACAAGGAGCAGTAGAACATCCGATAGGGCACTGCCCGTTAAAATGGCATCGGGAATCCCTTTCGTTACGCCCCAACCCTGACTTTTGAGCCGCAGCATTCCGGGTACGATCACCGCTGGGGATTCTGCCCCTACAACACAGCCCAGGAGTAGCCCCGTCAAAACATCAAAGTTGAACAGGAAAATAGCAACGATCGCCACTACGATCGCCTCTATGGATGCAGGCAAAAATCCCAGCCGGAGAGCGACTGTACCCTGCTGCGATAGCTTTTCTCGATCGAGTCCCAGTCCGGCCTTGACCAGGATAATCATTACGGCCACCAACCGCAGATCGTCTGCGGCATCCAATACTTCAGGGCTGATGAAATTTGCCACCTGGGGCCCAATGGCAATGCCAATCAAAATCATGCCAATCAACGGGGGGGCGCCCAAGCGTCGGGCTAGTTGACCGGCAAAAAAGCCCATGAGCAGAATCCACAGGGCACTCGTTAACATAACATGCTCTTCTCCTTGCTGGTAGAACAGAACGCAGGTGTCATGACCAGAGGAGTAACGGAGCATTGAAACAACAAAACCCCTACTCTCTGGCAGCAAACCAGAACAGTAGGAGCCATCAGCCATCAGCCACTAGCGAAGCACTATCAGCGCATCAATCACCCGTGATTTAAGGCGGTTAGGGTGAGCTCCATCACCCATTCAAGGTTTGTGATCTACTGAACTTGACTAAAAAGGGTTTGGCAACGATGTCAAACCCTTCCTGCTTATATCCCGATCGACTCTACTCAATCGAGCCTCAATTCCTGGACAGGCTTTTACTAACCAATTAAACCCGATCGCAAGGCCAGAACTGCCGCCTGAGTTCGATCATCCGCACAGAGCTTATTGAGAATGTTGCGGACGTGGGTTTTGACCGTACCAACGGTAATGTATAGCTTTTCGGCGATCGTGGCATTGCTGCATCCCGCTACGATGAGTTCCAGCACTTCCAGTTCGCGTTCGGTCAGTGGCGCAGTTTCAATTAACTGCTCATATTCTGGTTCCACCCCGTGAATTGCTACTGTTTTTGACGAAGCTGCGGTCTGTTCAGAAGATCCCCGTACCCGTCGCAGCACAATTGTGGCGATCGCTGGATCAATCCAGGAGTTCCCATCGTTGGTATACTTCAGGGCTTCCGTCAGCCGATCGATGCTAATGTCCTTCATGCAGTAGGAATCTGCCCCTGCCGCAAAAGCAGCCAGCACTGAATCTTCGCTGTCATGCATCGTTAAAATTAGCACACGGGTTCCACACCCTTCGTTTTCCGCCTGAAACTTTCGGAAAGCCCGCGTTAGATCAATACCATCCATATCTGGCAGACCGATGTCAACGATCGCCACATCCGGCTTGAGATTTTCCAACAACCTTAAGCCCTGCGTCGCGTTGGCAGCCTCCCCAAGGACATTGATTCCGTCCTGGCGCTGTAGTGCCGTCCGTAAACCAACACGAGTCAAATCATGATCTTCAATAAGAGCAACGCTAATTTCGCTCATTTCTGTCAACTGGTGCGTCAATAAGTAGTAATTGTCTTAGCAATCTCAAGAATCTGCATCGCTCCATTGCATCGGAGATCCATACAGAAGAGATCCACATCGATCTGATGCATTGTAGAGCTAGATGGTCAGACCTGAGGTGGGGCGAAGATCTAGAACTCTAAAGTAAAAATTTAGAACTTTTAGCACTTTGAGAGTTTAGAACTTCCTGGAACGCTTTTAAGCATTCTCTATAATTTAGAACCTTCCACGAAGTAGAATCTTCTAAAAAATAGAACTCCAAAGATGCTCTACACCCACCCTAATCCGAATTATGGAAGATGCATCGGCAAGGAACATCCCTCTGCGGTATTAGATATCACTGACTGAATGTTTTAGCCGAAGTCTTCGATAATTTCCTAATACCATCCAATCATAATATAGCTATCCTCCGTAGGATTTGAACGGGTTGCAGGGGTAAAACCCTGGCATGGGGGCGTTGCCCCTACCCCCTTGTTCATAAACAATTTGTGAACGCTATAATGCCCAAACCATCAGGTTTGACCCTAACAACAATAGCCTGATATTAGCTCACCCTGAGTTGAGCCGATCGCCATAAATCTAACTCCAGATATATTTCTTGCGTTTCACCAAAGTTTATAGTTTGGCAAACTACCGTTTTATGCGCTCTGCTATCTCAACTTTATTGATCCATCCATATACATTGGTATGAGCTACGCCTCCCAGTATGCATCCACTTCGCGCCGCTCCCTGGAAAACTACTATATTCAATTGGAGCAGGAGCTAGCCCAGTTGAAGCAGCGGTTAGACGCTTACGAAGCTCAGGTGACTGACGATTTACCGTATTTTTGGACATTCGATCAAGCCTCTGAATCGCTGGCCCTGCTTGACCTGGAGGGCAGGCTGCTGAAGGCAAACCGGGCAATGCTGGATTTGATGAGAATTTCGGCGGTGGATGGGCAACAGCTTCCTGTATGGCAACTGCCTGGATGGTCGGATTCAGGTGAATTAGCCCAACGGTTGAGGTGGGGAGTGGCTTGTGCTGCGTCGGGGCAGTGGGTGGAACAGGAGCTTCAGGTTGATGCACGGATGTCTGGTCAATTCGATGATCAGCCCGACGATCCGTCCAATGGTTCAGCCAACCGTCTGGCTCCTAATCATCTGCTCACGATCGACTTTTGCTTAAAGCCACTCCACAACCAGAACGGTGAGATCGTCTATTTGTTAATGGAAAGCAAAAATGTTACCAAACGTAAGCACATCCAGGCTGAAGTTCAACAGCTCACCGTAGAATTAAAGCAACAAATTGCTGATCAAGCGGTTCAACTCGAAATTTCAAGCCGTCAAAGGGACGAAGCATTGCTGAACGAACAACAGGCACGCCAGCAGGCAGACTTTGCCCAGGAGCAGATCCAGCTATACGCCAATGTTTTTGAAAACTTGCCAGTTGGTCTGAGCATCTGGCATTTGGATGATCCGACGGACTCCCTGTCGCTGCGGTTAATTGCCACTAATCCAGCCGCAACCCAGCTTTCTGGCATTCCTCTGCAAGACTACATCGGGCAGACGATCGGTGCATGTTTCCCTGTGGCATTGGGGAAACGCTCTGACCTGGATCTATACGCGGCTGTCGCCCTGTCGGGGCAAGCGATCGACAAGCATGAGGTGGTTTACCAGAATCCGCAGACGGGCAAAGTGTTTTTCCACATGAAGGTTTTTCCTTTGCCCAATCAAACCATCGGCATTGTGTTCGAGAACATTACGGAACGCAAGCAGGAGCAGCAGGCCCTTCAGTCCAGCGAACGACGTTATGCTGCCCTGGCCAAGGTTTCTCCAGTGGGAATTTTTCGCTGTGATGCGCAGGGAATTTGCCGATACGTCAACGATCGCTGGTGTCAGATGGCGGGTTTGTCGCCAGAGGCGGCTATGGGAGCAGGTTGGCTCAGTGCCATTCATCCAGACGATCGATCGCGCACCTGGGAAGAATGGCAGCAGGCAACACGGGGCGATCGCACCTTTCGTTCAGAATATCGATTTCTCCGAGCGGATGGCAGCATCACCTGGGTCATGGGGCAAGCTGCACCCGAAACCACCGATCAGGGGGAGGTTCTTGGTTTTGTCGGTGGCGTGATGGACATCACGAACTTAAAGTCAGCTGAGGCGGCTCTCCTGGAAAGTGAACATCGTTATGCCACCCTGGCCCAAACTTCCCCAGTGGGCATATTTCGTTGCGACCTGGAGGGCAACTGTCTCTATGTGAATCAACGCTGGAGTGAAATTACTGGCATCAGCTACCAGCAGGCTTTAGGGAATGGTTGGGAAGCCTCCGTCCATCCCGATGACTATGAGCGGGTGCAATTTGAGGGAAAACAGGCCGCAGCCCAGGGCACATCGTTCCGCAGCGAGTTTCGGTTCCAACGCCCCGATGGAACGATCCGCTGGGTTTTTGGCCAGGCCGTTCTGGAAACTGGGATTTATGATGAGCCGATCGGATTTGTCGGAACCCTGACGGATATTACCGATCGCAAAGTGGCAGAAATGGCTTTACAGGAGAGTGAAGAGCGGTTTCGGGTCACGTTCGATCGGGCGGGCGTGGGAATTGCCCATGTGGGCTTGGATGGTCACTGGTTGCAGGTGAACGATCGACTGTGTGAAATTGTGGGGTATAGCCGCGAGGAACTACTGCAAACCACTTTCCAGGCGATTACCTATCCCGATGATTTAGAGCTTGACCTGAAGTACGTCAACCAGTTGCTGGCCGGTGAAATCCCGACCTACTCAATGGAGAAGCGCTACATTTGCAAAAATGGGATGCCTACCTGGATTAACTTGACCGTGGTTCTGGTGCGAGAGACTTCCCTGGCAGAGGACGGCAGCCTCCATCAGAGCACCCCCAAGTACATGATCTCAATCGTTGAGGATATCGATGCGCGGAAGCAGGCTGAACTTTCCCTCCAGGAACGGGCCCAGGAACTCAGCCAACTCAACACCATCCTGACCCGCACCACGGCACTGCTGGAGGAACGGAATCGGGAACTCGATCGCTTTGCCTATGTCGCCTCCCACGACTTGAAGGCTCCCCTGCGGGCGATCGCCAACCTGTCGGAGTGGATCGAAGAAGACCTGGAGGGGCAACTGCCTGAGGAAAATCAGCAGCAACTCAGCCTACTCCGGACGCGGGTGCATCGGATGGAGGCATTAATCAATGGCTTACTGGAATATTCCCGGGCTGGACGGACTCAAACGACGATTCACACCATCTCCGTCGAGAACTTACTCCATGAGGTGATCGATTCCCTGGATCCACCCAACTCCTTTGAAATTACGGTTCATCCCGAAATGCCGACCCTGACCACCCGGAGTTTGCTCCTGCGGCAGGTATTCGCTAACCTGATCGGTAATGCCATCAAGCACCACGATCGCTCTGATGGTCATATCCAGATCGGGGTAGAGGACAAAGGCTGGCTTTATGAATTCTCTGTGTGCGATGATGGGCCGGGTATTGCCTCAGAACACCACGATCGAGTCTTCGGCATTTTTCAAACGCTGGTGTCCCGTGACGTGAAAGAATCTACCGGAATTGGTTTGTCGATTGTCAAAAAAATTGTGGAAACTGAAGGAGGCAAAATTACACTTGAGTCTGAACCCGGTCAAGGAACCACGTTCCGCTTTACCTGGCTCAAACAGCCCAAGCAAGTTGCAGGTACCTCATAGCAGTTTTGGCAATCGTTAGACAATAATGGGATTCTCTTTGCTCCGAAAAGCACGCAGGCAGTGGCTCCAATTACCCGTTCGTCATCGAGGTGCTGTAGTCGTAGCCATTCCGGCAACGTGCTTACTGATCACCTTCGGAGCCTGGATCTGGTCGCGCCAAACTGCCCTGGTGGCCCAAACCACCACCGATCAGACGAGACAACTGATTGCAGAGTCCACGGAACTGCTGAATGATCTGATCGATGCTGAAACGGCCGTGCGCGGCTATGTCCTGACCCAGCAAGACGATTTTCTGGAACCCTACGAACAGTCGGTGGTTGAAATCCCCCAAACGGAAGCCCGCTTGCAGAACTTATTGCAAGCATACCCGGATGGGCCTGAAACCTTTGAGCGATTTCAGCAGCTCTCCCAGCAGCGGATTAGCACTTTAACTGAAATCCTGACCCTGGTTGAAACCAGCATCGAAACCGGAATTGAGCCGCCTGAAGATGAGATAGAACGCCTGCTGTTTGAAGGCAAGGTGGTTATGGATCAGGTGCGATCGGATATTGCTCAGTTTCAGGATCACCAGCAGGCTGTCCTGGAAAACTATCTCCAGGAGCGGGCACTTCGGCAGGAACGCACCACTATGCTGCTATGGTTAACCCTGGCCGTCAGCCTTTTAGGATCGTTGGCATCTCTGTACCTCTTCCGCAGTCTGGATTATGAACTGGAGAACCGGGAACTGCTGCTGCGAGAAAACAAATCTCTGCTGCAAGCGATCGTCAGCCATGTCATTGATGGCATTGTCACCCTGGATCGAGAGGGCAAGATTGAGATCTTTAACCCCTCTGCCTCCCGAATGTTTGGCTACCAACCCTATGAAGTGATTGGGCGAGAATTAGATTTTTTGCTAGAAGATGAGGGGGGTGTGGTTGACCCAGCAGGCGATTCAGAGATTTTGCCCAACCGCAAGTGGCAGACTAAAGGATTGCGTCGGGTGGGTACGCCCTTTCCGGTTGAAATTTCTGTTAGCGATATGCAGTTAGACGATCGCAGTATTGCCATCATTCGGGACATTACTGAATTTCAGCAGTCGGAAGCCAAGCTGCAAGCCCGGGCCGATGAGCTGGTTCGCTTAACCGCCGTTCTGGCCCAAACTAATGCGACCCTGGAAAGCCGAAACAAGGAACTGGAGCAATTTGCCTACGTCACCTCCCACGACCTCAAGGCCCCGCTGCGAGCGATCGCCAGCCTTTCAGAATGGCTAGAGGAAGACTTGGAAGGCCAGTTGCCAGAAGAGAACACTAAACAATTGCAGCTTTTGCGGGGACGAGTGCTGCGGATGGAAGCCTTAATCAACGGCTTACTTGACTACTCCCGTATCGGCCGCATTCAGACTGCAACCGAGCGAGTAGTGGTGGAGGAATTGCTGCGAGAAATCCTCGATTCCCTGGCTCCCCCAGCGTCCTTCAGGATTGATATTGCCCCCGATATGCCAACGTTGATCACGCGGCGTATGCTACTGCGGCAAGTCTTTGCTAACCTGATTGGCAATGCCATTAAACACAGCGATCGACCCGATGGACACGTTCAAATCTCAGTTCACAGACGAGAAGATGCCTACGAATTTGTTGTCGCCGATGATGGCCCAGGCATTGCTCCCGAATATCATGGGAAGATCTTTGCCATTTTTCAAACCCTGACTGCCCGTGATACTAAGGAAAGCACAGGTATTGGTTTATCCATTGTGAAGAAAATTGTAGAAACGGAAGGTGGAGCAATTTGGGTAGAATCTCAAGAAGGATTAGGAACCGCATTTCACTTCACCTGGCTCAAGCAAGCCCCTGCGGTAGAGTTTCAAAATACGTAGAAAATATCGCTGTTATTAGGTAATCTTATATAGCGATTTCCTACTCGTGGCTGAGGTCACAGCCATTTGGGGCAGCTTAAAATGGTGACCAATGTAACAGATATTTAATTCTCTAGAGAAGCTTGAAAACCACCTGCAATGGACGAAAAGATGATCAATATTTTGCTTGTTGAGGATGATGAAGTCGATGTGATGAATGTCAGGCGGGCATTCAAGAAAAGCAACATTTCTAATCCACTTTTTGTCGCATCCAATGGTTTAGAAGCGCTTGCGATGCTCCGCAGCCAGAAAGAAGGAATGCCGATGGTTCCAGCGAATCGTCGTCTGATCCTGCTGGACTTAAACATGCCTAAGATGGGCGGCATTGAGTTTTTGCACGAATTGCGGGCAGATCCCAACCTCAAAATGACTCCCGTAATTGTCTTAACCACCTCCAATCAAGACCGCGATCGAGTGGAGGCTTATCAACTCAATGTCGCAGGCTACATCCTGAAGCCGGTCACCTTCGCTAATTTTGCGGAAGCTATGTCTACGCTGAATAAATACTGGATGCTGTGTGAGCTACCCTGACCGGGGTTCGTTAAGATGGAAGACTAAGCCAATTTCAGATGTTGCTATGTCTTCTTCCGGTTCCCTTGACGCAATTCATGTTCCAGATGGTAATCCTTTAGCCAGTGATGCGCTGGGTGAACAAATACCGCTGCTTGGGCAGTCCCTTTCTGATCTAACAGATTGGGTGCAGCAGCAGGGGCAACCCGCCTACCGGGGTAAACAGCTTTATCAGTGGCTTTATCAGCAAGGTGCGCGATCGTTCGCTGACATTTCCGTTTTCCCCAAGCCGTGGCGGAAACAACTGGCAGAGTTTCCCATTGGGCGATCGACGCTTCACTATCGCGCTGCGGCCGCCGACGGCACGGTCAAATATCTGCTCCGCCTCACCGACGGTCAAATCATTGAAACGGTTGGTATTCCCACTTTTTCCCGCACTCTCCCCTCTTCCCGCTCCCCTTCCCACTCCCCCCTTCCCTCCCTCGATCGCCTCACTGTCTGCGTTTCCTCTCAGGTGGGCTGTCCAATGGGCTGTGATTTCTGCGCGACTGGCAAGGGAGGATACCTGCGTAATCTGGCAATTCACGAAATTGTGGATCAGGTTTTAACCGTACAGGAAGATTTTGGGCAAAGGGTGAGTAATGTTGTGTTTATGGGCATGGGAGAGCCATTGCTGAATCTGGATCAGGTGCTGGGGGCAGTGCGATCGCTCAATCAAGATGTCGGGATTGGGCAACGGCTGATTACCGTCTCAACGGTGGGCATTCCTGGACGAATTCGGCGGTTCGCAGAACACAAACTTCAGGTGACTCTGGCGGTCAGCCTTCACGCTTCCAATCAACCAACCCGCGAACAGTTGATTCCCAGTGCGCGCCAGTATCCTCTGGAAGCCTTACTGGATGAATGTCGTGAATATGTGCAGATCACAGGACGACGGGTGACGTTTGAATACATTCTGCTGGCAGGCTTGAATGATGAACCAGACCATGCAGCGGAACTGGCCCATCATCTGCGCGGTTTTCAGACCCATGTAAATTTGATTCCCTACAACCCGATTCAGGAAGTAGATTATCAACGTCCCGATCGCCATCGGATTCAAACTTTCACTGATATGCTGAAACAGCACAATATTGCTGTCAGCGTTCGCTACTCTAGAGGACTGGATGCCGATGCCGCTTGTGGCCAGTTAAGGGCGAACAAGCTGAAGTCAGGAGATTAAATAACCGGACATTGGGGGCTGCTAGACTGGCTTTAAACTGGTCTTTAATACCAGGGTTTGCATCGAGGGTGCTACTGCTCATTCCGGCAATTCTTATTTCTTTGCCGAAATTTCTTCGGGTCATTCTGTAGCATCCAGTAGTTTGCTATTGATCGTTGCTTTGATCGTTGCTTTGATCTTTGTCATTAGTCGCGTTATTCCCATTCATCTGAGCTTGCAGGGATTTCGAATCAGTCATGAGCTACTGCCTCAACCCCCAGTGCCCCAGCCCCCAAAATCCTCCAGGCATGAATTACTGTCAAACTTGCGGGACATCCCTGCTGCTGCGAGGGCATTACCGTGCAGTGCGTCCTCTGGGTCGGGGAGGGATGGGCAGAACGTTTTTGGCGGTAGATGAAGATACGCCTTCCAAACGTAACTGCGTAATCAAACAGTTTTGCCCTGCTCCCGATATTCTCAACAATCCAGCCGCGTTTCAGAAATCCCTGGAACTCTTTAAGCGAGAAGCCGAAACCCTCGATCGGCTGGGGGATCAATCTCATCAGATTCCTCACCTGCTGGCATATTTGGAGCGAGAACAGCAATTTTATCTGGTTCAGGAATTTATTGACGGGGAGAATTTGCTGGAGCACCTGTCCCACCGAGATGGCTACAGCGAAGCGGAAGTGCGTCAGTTGTTGCAGAGCCTTTTGCCCGTGCTGGATTTTGTCCATCGGCAGGAAGTCATCCATCGGGACATTAAGCCAGAAAACATCATGCGCTGCCAGAATGGCCGGATTGTCTTAATTGACTTCGGCATTTCTAAGCAGTTGGATCAAACCATGTTACGTCCGGGAACCCGTGGGGGCACTCAGGGCTATGCTCCACTGGAGCAACTCGTTTATGGAGCCGCCTATCCATCGAGTGACTTGTACGCCCTGGGAACCACCTGCATCCATTTGCTCACCAAACGGCCTCCCCATGACCTGTTTGATCACTTCAAAAAACAGTGGATTTGGCGCAGTGTCTTGCAAACGCAGGGCAGAACAGTGAGTCCCGCGCTGGGGGAAGTTTTAGACAAACTACTGCAAGAAGATTATCAGCAACGCTATCCTTCGGCAATGGCCGTCATGGCAGCTCTGGAACCCCCTCCCACCATTATTGCTCGATCGCCCGTTGCATCGCCGATTTCGTCTGCTTCTGCTTCTTCCCCTTCTGCTCCTTCCCCTTCTTCTTCCCCTTCCCACTCTGACACTACCGTCAGCCCCCTGGTTTCCCAGCCAACTCGCCCGTCAGGCAGCGGCTCAAAGCAGCTTTTCCGCAATATTGGCATTGGGCTGATTGTCAGCGTCCTGGGGCTGGGAATTGTGCAGATTAGCAACTCTTCTCGTTCAACAGATCCCCGCTTTGAACCGATTGATCCGCTGGTTTCTGCAACGACTCCCTCAGCCAGTCCCCTATCCGTTGCTGCCTTGATTGAGCAGGGGGATCAGTTTAGTCAGGCAGAACAATGGGCAGAGGCGATCGATGCTTACACTCAGGCGATCGAGCTTGACCCCAACAATGCAGATACTTACTACAATCGCGGATTGGCTTACCACAATCAAGGCGATTCGCAAGCGGCTCTAGCTGACTACAGTGAGGCGATCGAGCTTGATCCCAACTATTCCTTTGCCTACAACAATCGTGGCAATATTCACTACGATCAAGGCGATCTCCAGGCGGCGTTAGGGGATTACAATCGGGCGATCGAGACGGACTTCAATAATGCGATCGCTCATTACAATCGTGGTAATGTTTACCGCAATCAGGATAATCTGCAAACTGCAATTTCTAACTATACGCAGGCGATCGAGCTTGACCCAGATTATGCCGATGCCTACTTCGAGCGTGGACTTGCATATCATGACCAACGGAATCTGCCAGCAGCGTTAGCGGATTATACCCAGGTGATTGCACTCGACCCAAACTATACAGTGGCCTACTACAATCGCGGCAATATTCACTACGATCAAGGCAATTTGCCAGCGGCCATCGCAGACTACAACCGGGTGATTGACCTCGATGCAAATTATATCGATGCTTACAACAATCGGGGATTGACCTACCGCAACCAGGGGAATCTGCCAGCGGCTCTGGCGGACTATAACCAGGCGATCGAGCTTGATTCCAACTACGCCCATGCCTATTTCAACCGAGGACTTTTGTTTGAACAGCTAAACCAGCGGCAAAACGCCATTCTGGATCTCCAAAGAGCAGCTTCACTTTACGATCAGCAGGGAGATGCGGACTCTGCCCAGGATGCACTGGCAGAAGTTCAGCGGTTGCAGCAGTGAGCGGGATTAAGTCATGGTTAGTGGCAATTTAGATAGCAATTTAGATGACAATTCAGAAATTTAATCGTTTTATCTGATTTCAGACCAAGGACTTAACCCCAGCTTAGTCCTCCGATAACCTTGTGCCTTTACTATACAGAGCGGACTTTGAGATTACGCGGTGTCCTTAATACATCGCAGGCTTGACATCCGTTGAGCAAGAAACATTGAACACTAAATCCCCGATCTGATGGTGTTTGAGTGATTGGGAGCAGGCTGGCTGGTTTGTAATGGCAAACATTTCAGCCTGATACACCTTCAGGATGACCCATTGGATTGGTGACAGGGTAAGCAACACAAGAGGAGAACTAAACGTGAGTAGCAAACGAAGCCTGCGGCAGAAGTATTCCCAACTTGCCAAAGGAAGCGTTGATCCAAGGAATACAACAACCGATCGTCAGTTCGTACATGGCGATGAGCCAGTCTGCAATCGTTCTAACAACCCCCTTTTTTCATCGATTCTCAGTACGCGCTTGCAGCGTCGTCAGGTGCTTAGAGGAACCCTGGCTGCGGCAGTGACTACCATGTTTGCGGGTCCAGTGTTGGACGGGTTAAAAGCTCGTCCTGCAAATGCAAGTAGTCCGATGCTGGGATTCAAGGCGGTTCCCGTCAGTGAAGCCGATACGATCGTGGTGCCAGAGGGCTACAGTGCCCATGTTCTAACGCCCTGGGGTGAGCCGATTACGGGCAGCTATCCCAGCTACAGCCTCAATAATACGGGAGCTGAGCAGGGCATGCAGGTGGGTCAACACCATGATGGGATGCACTTTTTCCCGATCGAGGGTAACTCGCCCTACGAAGGTAGCTCAGTGGATGGCCTGCTGGTGATGAACCATGAGTATGTGGAACCCCGCTATACCCACGCAGCCGCGATCGGACAGGCACTTGGACGGGACGGCTACCCCGTTAAAGCAGACGGCACCCGTGAAGCGGATCAGGTGCTCAAGGAAATGAACGGTCATGGCGTGAGCATTGTTCGCGTATCGCAGCAATCTGACGGTCGTTGGAGCGTTGTCCAGGATCGGCTGAATCGTCGCGTGACGGCCCTGACCCCGATGGACATTCAAGGCCCCGTGCGGGGATCGGATCTGGTCAAAACCAAGTATAGTCCGGATGGAACCAGAACCCGTGGAACCATCAACAACTGCGCCCACGGGGTCACCCCCTGGAACACCTATCTGGCCGCAGAAGAAAACTGGGCAGGTTACTTCCGCAATGGTGATGAAACCATCCCTCGTGAACATGAGCGGTACGGGGTGAGTACCGAAGACTCTCGTTACGGCTGGGATCTAGCAGATAGCGGAGCAGATGAGTACATTCGCTTTAATGCCTCTACTCAGGCCGCGAGCGCGACGGAAGACTATCGCAATGAGCCGAACACCTTTGGCTGGGTGGTCGAAATTGATCCGTTCAACCCCAACAGCACGCCTGTCAAACACACGTACCTCGGACGGTTTGCCCATGAGGGTGTGGTGTTCCAACCCCCCGTGGAAGGACAGCCGATCGTCTGCTACTCTGGCGATGATGCGCGGTTTGAGTACATCTACAAATATGTCTCGACTCAACCCTATTCCCAGGCAACGGCAAGCGGTGCGTTGTTGGATGACGGAACGCTCTATGTTGCACGGTTCAACGAAGATGGTTCAGGGGATTGGATCGCGCTGACGTTTGGTGAGAACGGCCTGACTCCGGAGAACGGCTTCCAGGATCAAGCAGATGTGTTGGTCAATACTCGTGCAGCGGCGGATTTTGTTGGGGCAACCAAGATGGATCGTCCCGAATGGGGGGCAGTCGATCCGAATACTGGCGCAGTTTACTTCACGCTGACGAACAACACGAACCGCGAGTTAGAACAGGTGGATGCGGCTAACCCACGACCTGAAAACCGCTGGGGACAGATCATTCGCTGGAACGAGGTTGGTGGTAATCCAACGAGCGCATCCTTTGAGTGGGATCTGTTTGTACTGGCTGGCCCAGAAGACGATAGCCGTAAACTGTCCGGTCGCACCCTCAATGAAGAAAATATCTTCTGCTGTCCTGATGGATTGTGGTTTGATGCCAGCAGTCGCCTGTGGATTCAGACTGACATGGGCGAAGGCGACATGAACAAGGGCGATTTTGTGCAGTTTGGTAATAACCAGATGTTGGCAGCTGACCCAAACACAGGTGAAATCCTCCGTTTCTTGACAGGGCCGATCGGTCAAGAAATCACAGGTGTGGTCACTACGCCGGATCAGCGCACAATGTTCATCAACGTTCAGCACCCTGGCGCGACTACAACCGATGAAGCGTTTGCCGCAGGTGACATTAACTCACGCTGGCCCGATCAAGATTCATCTATCTATCCGCGATCGGCCACTGTAGTGATCACCAAAGATGATGGCGGCATCATTGGAACCTGAGTTCGATCGCTGATTTCAGTTCCACAGGTGATTCCAGAGCGGTTCTGAATCCTGTGATCTGGATACTGTGATTTAGATACTGTGATCTGAATACTGTGAATATAATGGCAGGAGTTTCATCGCTCTTGCCGTTTTTTCTTGACCGCTCCATCAGACTTCATCAGAAAGCAATCAAAATCATGCAGCATCACCCCTGGGACGCACCAGACTATATTCAACTCAACGGTCAGTTTGTCACCCTGAAGCCGCTTGTGCCCGAAAGAGATGTCGATGCCCTCTATGCCGCATCCCATGGTACACCTGAAAAAGAGGCGATCTGGAACTATATGCTGTATGGCCCGTTTGAGACTGCCTCTGCCATGCAGACCTGGATGGAAACCGACATGGTGGGCAAATCAGATCCCCTACCCTGGACGGTGTTTGACAACTCAAGTCAGTCTCCGGTGGGGATTGTGGCTTTACTGGCGATCGTCCCGAATCATGGTCGGGCAGAAATTGGTCATGTCTGGTTTGTTCCAGCGGTTCATAAAACGAAGGTCAATACCGAATCCCAGTTTCTCTTACTTCAGCATTTGTTTGACCACCATTCTTACCGCCGAGTGCAATGGAAATGCGATGCCATGAACCATGCCAGCCGGACTGCTGCAACGAGAATGGGATTCTTGCATGAAGGACGGTTTCGCCAACATATGTTCGTTCGCGGTCGCAATCGGGACACAGATTGGTTTGCAATGACAACGAAAGAATGGGAAACCTGTAGGGCAAATTTTCAGAAGTGGCTTTACTCTGGTGAATCCCTCTCATTGATGCAACTGAATAATGGTTAATTTAACCGCCAGGGAATGAGGTAAAAGATGCTGACCGAACTGCCAACCGATCGCTACATTCAAATTGATGACATCAATACTCGCTACTGGGCATTGGGTGAGCAAGGCTCGCCTGTGCTGCTGATTCATGGGCAGGCGGGAGCGATCGACTACTGGTACAAAAACGTCTTTGCCCTGGCACAACAGCATCGGGTCTACGCCCTGGATTGGGTCGGCTCAGGTCGGTCTGACAAACCTCAGAAAACTTACACGATCGATGATATTAGCCAGTTTATTCTTCACTTTATGGATGCAGTCGGCTTATCCCGTGCATCTTTAATTGCAGGCTCGATCGGCGGTGCGATCGCCCTCAAAATTGCCCTGGCGGAACCTGGACGGGTGGATAAGCTGGTGTTGATTGGATCGGGGGGCTTGGGTAAAGAAGTGGCATTTCCGGCCAGACTGACTTCCCTGCCGATCGTGGGTGAACTGCTTAATCATCCCAGTCCGGGTGCAGCGAAGTTTATGGTGCAGCAATGTCTTTATGAGCCTGCTCCTTATCTAAACGACAGCGAATTTATGGATCTGGTATTGCGGAATATGGCATCAGACATTTTGCAGTTTCAAACCCGGACGTTTCGGACGATGGGTAACTTCTTTGGCATCAAGCCAGATTTTTTACGAACTATTAGCGATCGTCTGTCTGAGATTCAGTCCCCCACGCTAATCCTGTGGGGAAAACAGGATCGTGCCTTTCCCATCCGTCATGCGGAAGTGGCTCTGAAGGGAATTCCGAATGCCAAACTCCAGATATTTGACCCGTGTGGTCATTTGCCGTATCTGGAATGTGCGGAGGAGTTTAACCGTTCCGTGCTGGAGTTTCTGGGTAGTTAGTCAGATCACCGGATCGATCGGGTTAAAGACAATCTCGTACCATCTAAGATTTTCGCCAATTTGCGGTCTGTAATCCAGAAATTCGCTCAAATTCCCGTTGGTTTGCTGTAACCATAATCAAGTGATGTTGAAGTGCAGTAGCTGCAATCAGGACATCGTAAGCACCGATGGGTTGCCCTTGAGATTTGAGAGCAGCACGGATTTGAGCAGCCTGTTGAGCTTCTACAGCGCCGAATGGCAGAATAGTGACAGAAGATAGAATGCTGGCGATCGTAGGTTCAATCTTGAGGGCACGTTGCGGATTCAGTGCCAAGCCATAGTGTAATTCCATGACTGTAATTGCTGAGATCGCAATCTCATCCGGTGGGGTTTGCTTGAATCTGACTGTCGTTCCGACTTCACCTTTGATGAAGTCGCTGATGACGCAGGTATCGAGGAGATAACGCATCAAAATAGCTCCGGTTCACGGGGCGGCAGAAGTTCGTCACGGTAGGATTCAAATGCAGGAAAGTCAGGGTTGCCCGTGTAGGACAAAATAGCTTCTGACCATTGAGCAGTGGGAACATGGGGCGTTTGAATTGTCTGACGTAAGGCTTGCAAAATCAGGGTTTGCAGTGGAACGTTAGATTGGGCTGCCTGGCGCAGCAGGTCTTGTTCTAAATCTGGTGGTAGGTCGATCGTGATTTGCATGGCTCTATTTCTCTGAAGGTTATCTAATCGGTCTGCTGCGTAGAATCCTGCTGAACTTGAGGAGAAAAAATACGATTGAACCATTGTCTAAATTCTTCGTTAAATGCGCCGCTGACCATCATGCCAGCTAAAATTCCGATCACAGCAAGCCAGTTTCTCCAATTAATTCCTTTTTTGGTATCGGAACTAGCAAGGGTCACATTGCTGTTAGTTACACCACTTGTGCCAACTGGAGCATTGATCGGTGAATTTGGTGAATTTGATACGGTAATTTTATTTTCGATTTTTGGTTCATCTTCCATTTTCTTGGTTCTCTTATCTATTTCACCAATTTGCTTAGACAAATCTGAATTTGAAGGTTCTTGGCTGATTACAAGCTGAAGGAATTCTTCTGGTTTTAGCGGTTGCCAGGTTTGACGACGCATATTCGCTTTGGCTTCAATCAACGTTTTCCCAAGCCAGGAGATATCCGGCAATTCTTGGATAAGACGTTGGATTTCAGCACATGCTTCTGGAGTTCCTCGTTCCCTCAACTGTAATAAAGCACTATCTCTCAGGCTTGCGATACCGTCTCTAGCTGTTACAGAATAAGCCATCACTTCATTGCTATGGTCAGGATCTTCGTCGTAGGGGTAGTGATGTACTAGCCAAATATACAAGTCAGCCAATTGTACTTCAGTTAGATTTAGCTGAATTCCATGTGAGAAGCGATAGGCAACTGATTCTAGGATTTCACGTCCAAATGATGAATCTTGTTGAATAAATGTCCAAATAAAAGCCCAATCAGATGGATTTGAATTTTCAACCAGTATTCTAGCAGCAAGCAGAGCCTTTTCACGCTCAGCCTCAGCAGATGGTAGTGGAAAATAAATTAGGTCTTTTGCAAACTTTCCAGCCTCGGAAAATTCCTGCTTTAAGAGTTCTTCAAGTAGCTGCCCAACACATTTAGGTTTAAGTACAGGATCTTTAGCCTTATCTAACAAAGCTAGCTTCAGTTGATCGTCCCAACATTTTTTGAGGCGATCGATCACAAACAGGTAGATATGCTCTTGATTTTCTTTGTCAATAAGCGTTTCTAGCGTCTTGATAAATTCTTGGGAAGCATTTAGATAAGCGCACTTAACTAATTCCAAATAGCAATCTTTGTGTTGATTACTACTGGGGACAGCAATAATAACAGGTGCCCAAACCTCCCATATTTCCGGAGAAAGACTTCCTAAGAAATATGGGCTTTCTTGCAAAAGAAGTAGGAAAGCCCTACAGCCTGCTAATGCAGGTCGATCGAAAGCGTTTGTCCCTATCCACTCATGAGATATATTGTTTTGTTGCTGAATGTATTTCTTCGCGCCTTCAATGATTCTTCTTTGAGTAATTTCGTCTACCTCTTGCCATCCGGGAAGTTGAGTTAAATCTAACTCAAACTCATCACCATAATATTGGCTCTCAGGCTTCAAAGTCATTTCCATGTTCAGTCGCCACCAAGCGGACAAATCCCCAAGCTCTAACTCATCTAAGCATTGAAGTACTCTTTTCTTGGGCGGTGGCTCTAAAAGAGAATTATGTTGTCGAGTATAGCTTTGCCAAGCCTGATCCTGCCAATAATTAGTATAAACCTTAACCGCTCTAGCTGAATTCAAGTCTATTGTCTTAGTCCAATATGAGAATTCATCACATAGAATCCAATTTATTTGACTATCTTCGAGAATCGCTTTTGCTTCCTCAGGCATAGATTCCGGATGCCGAAACAGTCTTCTGATTAAATTAGCCCAGATTTTTTGTTCTTGTTCAGAATCACATTCTCTGATGTGACTAAGCATCCATAATATGTCTTCTCGTATTAAAATGCTTTTATCCAGAGAGTTAAGCAATAAATGCGAATTTTCTTCAACTTTTGAAATTATTAAAACTGTCTTTTCAACTAACCTATGCCGCTTTTGACTGTTGTGCAAAAGTGACGCTATAAATTCTTGTTCTAATTTGCCGTCATTAGTAATAATTTTTTGATGTTTCTTCCACTGCATTAGAGCTAATTTAATAAATCCTTCTGCTATTCCGGGTAAATCAAGGTTTTCCCATGCTTTGAAGAGAATAGCATCTCCGAGTTGCTCAAAAGGATGCCCAAAGCGTCTAACACCTTGGGAAGCAAGCCAGTTTAGAGCAACTACCAAATCACGAGGCTGAAGCTGTGGAAGCATTTTATAATCAAGAAACATTTGATAGCTCCCAAAAAACATTCTTCTCTTGGGTGGAGTCAGGTTTTGAAACAATTCTTCGGCTGTCAGATACTCCGGCCAAAGTGCTTGAAACACGTAGCCTTTAAGCCGATCGTCTTTATCTTCTGGCAGTTGTTTTGTCACAAGACGCTTTAACTTTAATCTTGTAGCTTTATCACCAACTGCACAAATTGCTTTGGCTGCGTTCGCTCTCAAATAAATTGATTGTGTTGAGTCACGAGCGAGTTCCGTCAACTCATCTTGAAGCTCAGAAACTTCACAAGCTCTGGCAATGTCAATCGCCAGATTCCGTGCATCATCCTGTTTACTAGGATTACAGATATAAGGACGTAATTGCTCAACTAACCCAGGATGCTTGAGTTTCTCGTAGTAGCGATAGTTCTTTCTATCTCGATCAAACAGTTTTCCTTCTTCGTACTGTGTCAACAAGTTCTCTACAATTGCGGCTCGAACACCAGCATCAGTTGGCACATCAGATTGTAAAAGAACATCTGGATCAGTTTTGATGATCGTCTGAAGAACATCTTCTAATCTCATGCTGGCTAACCATGCAGCCGTCTCATGAAGTTGAGGGATTAACTTATGATCTGGATCTTCGGATGAAAAGATTAATTTTTTTATCTGTGCTAGAGGTATTTTGTGCTGTGTTAAATACCAGGCAGCTAAAAATTCAGCATAGGTTTGATGTGCCCATCCCATGCGATGTAATCCACGGGACGAGAACAAACCAGTATCTAAAACTTCTTTAACTGCTTCCTTAGTAATCTCGAATTCCCTTCCATTTGCTTTTTCGTAACTGAAACATAACCTCTGAAGAAGGACATCTCCATCGGGTACATCCCCCTGAACAATACCAGTCCACACAGCAAATTGATTAGTAAAGATCGTAATAGCTGCAATTCGAGCCGCAATGATTAAACGTTGAGCAATATCTAGGTTGCCCACACGATTTGAAGCTTGGCGACTTTTACTCACTTCCTCACAGAGAAGTTTGCAACCTTCAAGATAAAGTTCATGAAGTTTTTGATCGGCAGGAAATTGACCATGATAGCTATGGTATGTATTCAGCAAAAACTTTAGAGTAATTGGTTTGATCGCCAGCGGCACAACATCTTTCTGGTTAATTTCCTTTAGAAGATCATCAGAAGAAAGACCTTCGACTTTCGCAGCTTCAATAACGTCTACACGACGAAGCGGAGCTAGTTCATAAATTGCAAAGTTAGATTTTTCCCAAAGCTCCTTCAATCCTTCTTCTAAGATTGCTGGAAATACAAATGTTCGACATGCTAAACGGATATGAAGTCGATCAATGTGATTTTGGTATTTTGGTCTCCTAAGCTCATCAATTAAACCTGTCGCCAACATTGGGACACTCAAAAGCCCCTCGTCAAGGCTATCTAGAAACAAATAGAGGTGATAGCTACCCTTTAACCAATCAGTAAAAGTTTCATCTTTAAACAAATCCTCTTTCAGATGGGTGCAGGATCGGAGATTCAGTTCTAGGACTTGACTGGAAGCGCAAATTTTCTTTTCTGTAAAGATTTTCAGGTTTTCTAGTTCACGAGATTTGCCGATACCGGGTTCACCTAACAAAACCAGGCATGGAACATCAGCGATCGCCTCTAGGCTCACTAGTTCTGGATTGTGCGCCTTGCCCCATTCTGTGTCTGGATCATCCAGATAGCCACCATCAGCTAGGTGAATACTACCTGACCGAGGGCACCAAAACCGTTTCCAGCCATAGTCCTTGTTCGACATACTCAGCAGCGATGAAGGCAAAACTCTTTCTCAAGGATAGCCTCCCCTACAGGGTTTGATGCTCATACCTGCTGACTTAAAGGATGGGTTTGCTAAGTCGCTTCTGATGAGTGCATTCCAGTAGATACGCCTTAAAACAGTTCAACCGACAGTCCAAGCAAGTTGGCAACCGTCTGAGCTTCTGAGTCAGCTCACCGGATCGATCGGATCAAACACAATTTCATACTGTAAAGTCGGATTCAGTCGTTTCAAGGCTTGCAAATGCGCCTCTGCATCATTGCGCTTACGAAACCTTGCCACCACCGATGGTCTACGACCTGCCGGAGGCAATCGCTGCATCTGGGGCAACAGCAGGATAATACACCAGGGAGAGAGCCGATTTCGATAGGTCATGATTACCTGCTCCCTACTAATAAACGCGCAGGACGATCGACCGCCATACCAAGCGGCTGCGGGACTGATATCATGGTTCTACTTCCTTGAATGGAAAAATCTGCCCATCGCTCTCAAGTTTTCAGGCTGACGGAGCGATCGGTCTTAGTGATGTAATTACCCAGTGTCGAGATCTCGATATTTGTGGGTAATGACTATTAAAAATCGAGATCTCGATATTGTCAAGACCAGGATGAATTGTGTTTAGGTTGCGGATCAAAGAACTTGCGGCTCAACGAGGATGGACACTGAAGCAAGTTGCTGAACAATCTGGACTTCCTTACAGTACTGTTGCTACCTATGCCAATTCACCGGGAATGGTGATGGTTAATTTGATTTCAGTTCTCAAAATTTCACGGGTGTTTGATGTCACAGTTGAGGATCTGGTCGAGGTCTTGGAGGAGTAGGGGCGATCGGCATTCTTTCCTACAGTTAATTTGATACTGGAGTTTAGACTAATTGGGAAAGAAAAGCAGCCAAACCCGACGGTTTGGCTGCTTAATGGTCATGTTGCATCAATAATGATTGACCATGACTAATTTTGACCGCTTGAGGGCGTTTCGACATAAATCCTACATGCTGATTGGCAACGGCAAGGATGCTCTCTTCGACCTGATGGATGCCGTGCTAGTGAGCCGCAGTGTGTACTCCTTTGCCGAACTGTCGGTTGCCCCTGTCTTTCGACGCCAATGGCCGAGTTTGTATGAAGCCCTACAGGATAGCAACCCGCCTCGACTGGAGTGGATGGGGTTGTACCTGGAGCAAATGCCCCAGGACGAACGGGTTGTCTTAGCGGGAGACCACACGGCATGGTCAAGGTTACAGGCACAAACCCTGCGAGAACGGACGTATGAACATCAAGCAACTCCGATGAGTGGAGCCAAACCGGTGACGTTGGGACAAGGATATAGTACGATTGCGTGGATTCCAGAGGAGCAGGGCAGTTGGGCATTACCGTTGCTGCATGAACGCATCACTAGCGCAGAGAGCCCCATTAGCAAGGCAATAGTGCAATTGCGTCAGGTGTGTGAGCAGTTCCAGGTTCGTCCCTTATCTTTGTGGGATGCCGAATATGGCTGTGCCCCATTCCTCAATGGTACGGCGGATATTGCTTGTGACAAGTTGATTCGGTTGCGTTCCAATCGAGTACTGTATGGACCACCGCCTGTTTATAGCGGAACGGGTCGTCCTCGGCAGTATGGGGAGAAGTTCAAACTTAACGATGCCACCACCTGGTGGTCATCTGATGCCGAACTCCAGGTAGAAGAGTCCCGGTGGGGACGATTACACGTGCGGATGTGGTCATCAATGCGACTGCGACGCGTTGCCAACCAGACGATCTGGTTAATTCAACTGCAACGCCTCCATGACTCTGCCCTCCACCCCGCCAAACCTTTGTGGCTAATTTGGGTGGGACAAGCACCACCCGACTTAGAGACGGTGTGGCAACAGTATTTCCGTCGCTTTGCCATTGACCACTGGTATCGCTTCGCTAAGCAACGATTGCACTGGACGTTACCCCAGTTGGCAACGCCCGAACAATCCGAACGCTGGAGCGATCTGATGCCCTTGCTCACCTGGCAGTTGTGGTTGGCTCGTTGCCACGTCCAGGACTCCCCCCTGCCCTGGCAAAAGTCATCTGCTAAGCTATCTCCGGGACGAACCGCAAATGCCTTTGCCTCTGTTTTAGCGTTGATTGGCACACCTGCCCCCCCGCCCAAACCACGCGGAAAGTCACCGGGGTGGACTCCAGGGCAACCCCGTTCCCGCCGTATTCGCTATCCAACGGTCAAAAAGCGCTTCACCAGACCCAAGAAGGTGGCGAACAAGACCGCTTAACCACTAAATTTTTCCCAATCTTCAGTCTCGCTCAATCCAGATAAGGGGGTTGGGCTATTTCTGCTGTGATTAGTCTAAACTCCAGTTGATAGCTGAAGACCCATTTAATCTTCCTCAATAGCACCTTGCATCAAGACCTCACGGGGGTCGATCGCCGTAATTTCAGCGAATCGCTTGAAGTCATCAGTATTGAACGTGAGCAGGTGAGTAATCTGATGGGTGAGCATAGCCGCCACCAAACGGGTATCGTGCGCCTGCTTACCCATTACTTGATGCTGCACAACCAATCTCTCCCATTCAACCATTAGTCTTGGAGTATCAGGTTGAAGCGTGAAAATACCCTTCAATTCCGTTAGTTCTGCGATCGCCTGGGATAAGGACAAGCCCAAGCCATTGACACCCACAGGTCGAGTGGCGACTGCCCAAAATTCAATGAGATTTTGTAAGGTGATGCAAAGCTCTTTGCCCTGTGTTAAAAGCACCTCAATCGCATTGACAGCCGCATCATTCATCGGATGAGCTTCTTCAACGCTTCGTAGCAATACATTGGTGTCAACCAAGTACCTCATCGCTGCTGATCTTCTCGTTCACGGTAAATGCTTTCGCGACTAATCGCTTCATCCGAAAGTGGCGGTGCTTGAGTTGAATGACTCCTCGCCCAATTGACAAACTTTTCTGCC
Source organism: Egbenema bharatensis FJBBOT/2019 (assembly GCF_048077055.1). Taxonomy (NCBI): domain Bacteria; kingdom Bacillati; phylum Cyanobacteriota; class Cyanophyceae; order Oculatellales; family Oculatellaceae; genus Egbenema; species Egbenema bharatensis. The sequence goes on from NZ_CP182236.1 coordinate 4,923,088, forward strand.
CGTTCTTTCGGTGAGAGAACAAATGAGGATGATGTTTCAGATGCATCTGAAGCCGCAAGCAAGGTGTCAATCGTTGCTTTTAATAATTCTTCTACTGATATGCCCCGGACTTCAGCTTGAGCGATCAGCCGGGCTTCAACATCTGGGGGAAGTTCAAGCGTAATGCTCATTTTGATGATCCTCCAACCTAATCTGATTTGATTGTATGCCAGGAATAACAAACGCTGGAGCGTCTGGATCAGATCGCCGGATCGATCGGGTCAAACACAATCTCATACTGCAAAGTTGGATTCAGTCGCTTCAATGCCTGTAAATGGGCCTCTGCATCATTGCGCTTACGAAACCTTGCTACCACCGATGGTCTACGACCTGCCGGAGGCAATCGCTGCATCTGAGGCAACAGCAGGATAATACACCAGGAAGAGAGGCGATCTCGATAGGTCATCTTCCCCTCCCTACTAATAAACGCGCAGGACGATCGACCGCCATCCCAGGCGGCTGCAAGACTGATATCATGGTTCTACTTCCTTGAATGGAAAAATCTGACCATCGCTCTCAAGTGTTTAGGCTGAGAGGGCGATCGATTTTAGTGTTCGTTAATCGCTTATTGTTGCATACGCATCATGGGCGTATTAAGGATTATCTGATGCATACGCAACATTGTCAACTGCAAAATGGGTTACGTCCGGCTGCGAATTAAAGAACTGGCTGAGGCAAGGGGTTGGACGCTCAAAGATGTCGCCGATCGTGCCGGAGTGAATTACAACACAGTCAGAAGTTATGTGCAGCGGGGCGAACTCAATACCGTTGATCTGAGTGCGGTTTTTAAGATTGCTCGTGCTTTTGATGTCACAGTCGAGGATCTGGTCGAGGTCTTGGAGGAGTAGGGGCGCTCGTTATCCAATGAGTAGGAGTTAGACTAAACCTAGATAGGTCGAATTCCCCATCATTGGTGATTACTTGGTGTTTGAGTATGGCAAACCAAACCTCAGCTTTTCAGCAAGCGATCGATGCAGTAGAGGCGCTCTCTTTAGCAGATCAGGAAATGCTGTTAGATATTTTGCAAAAGCGACTAGCATACCATCGGCAAAAGGTATTACTTCAAGAAATCGCTGAAGTGCGTCAGGAATATGTTCAGGGAAATGTCCAGTTTGGAACTGTTGCCGATTTCCTGGCGGAGTTGGATGATTGAAAGCGATTGGATGGACACCCAAATCTCTGCGTGCCTTTAAGCGGATGATTCGCCGTAATCCTCAACTGCGTCCATTGATTGAACAGACACTCACGCAACTTGCAGAAGATCCCTTTCATCCCAGTCTGCGAACCCACAAACTCACGGGAGAGTTGTCCGGCATCTGGTCTTGTTCGATCGATTACAAACTTCGCATTTTGTTTGAGTTGGTGCAAAGTCCGGAGGGAGAAGAGGCGATTTTATTGCTAAATCTGGGTTCTCACGATGAGGTTTACTAACATTTACGAAACCTTGCTACCACCGATGGTCTACGACCTGCCGGAGGCAATCGCTGCATCTGGGGCAACAGCAGGATAATACACCAGGAAGAGAGGCGATCTCGGTAGGTCATCTTCCCCTCCCTACTAATAAACGCGCAGGACGATCGACCGCCATCCCAGGCGGCTGCAAGACTGATATCATGGTTCTACTTCCTTGAATGGAAAAATCTGACCCTCGCTCTCAAGTGTTTAGGCTGAGAGGGCGATCGTTATTCAATGAGTAGGAGTTAGACTAAACCTAGTAGGTCGAATTCTCCATCATTCAGTAGAAGCACTCTCTATTTCTAGAGAAGACTCAGAATTCCACCTACACCAAGCGGTCTTCTGGTTCTCATAATTTTACGTTACTCGTTTGATGTTGAGTGGGATGTCTCGACGATGGGTTGATGTCCTAAAGCCTTTTCAATCTCACTAATCTCGCTGTTGGCATCCTTACCTTGCCCAAACGATTTCCAGGCATTAGCAATTAAGCTGTCAAGAGATTGCAATTCTTCAGGAGATAGATAATCAAAATCACCAACATCAAATGCTTGGGCGATTGATGCTAGGTATCCTTTTTGCTGGTCTCGTTGACTCATGACTAACCTCACTTTTTCTCACGGCTTGTTAACGCGGCACATTTTCCATATTTTCCCAGAGGTCATAAACCTGTTCCCCAGAACAGGTCACTTCCACTTCTAGACTACAATCATCGTAACGTATCAGCCCTTTCTGACTGGACACACCAGAGATAGTTAGTGTTTAATCGACTGAGTTCAGCCAATGAGTTTAGCAGAAATTAAGCTATCACCTCAATCTCACTGCGACTTAACCAATGCCGATTGCTGCCGTGAACCACCTCAACTTCTCCGGGCATTATAAAAACAACTCGTAAAATATCATCATGAAATCGCTCGATCGACTGTTTGTTGTGTCCGCAGTATTTCACAGAATCATTCACACGCACGGGTTGTCGTGAGCGAACGGCAGAATCTTGTTCGTAGGGTGTTTTACTCATAGAAATACTCCATTATTTTTCTTGTAACCATTTCAGTCCATCGGTCAGGGCTTTCCATTCATCCGGGTGGTAACACGCTTTCAGCTTGCGGAATAGGTTCTTCCACACCTCTAACGGTAGGATTGTCCAATAGGTTCCTTCAAACGGAAGATGGTGAACAGCCTGTAACACCTGAGAGAGCGGTAAGGTATATTCTGTACCCAGTGCAACATGGAACCTTGCCAACATTTCCAACTGCATAAATAATGCTTTCCAATCTTCAGCTTTTAGAATGACCGAAGGCTTGTTTTCGTAGCTCAAGATTAGAAATCTGAATCCCTTTTTAGCACTGATGCTATCTAGGGGCGATAAATCAGGGCTGCCCGGAGTCCCTTCAAGATGATGCTCTAAGAGGGCTGGTGCTTCCCACCATTGCACAGATTCGCCTGGACTCAGACTTTGGATTAAACTCAACGCCTCTTGATTGGTATACATCTGTTTCACCTCTACCTTGACCCTGATTCTGTTCTGAGCTACCGGCGATCGAGTGAGGAAGAACCAGAGCCGTCATTCTTCTCACTCGCCTCCAGGGAGGACAATTCATTGAAGTGCTGCAATCAGATAGTCAAAGTAAGTTCCGACTTCGTTCGCATCCTCGGTAGACATCATGCTAGAGGTAATGTTTTTCATTGCCCGAACTCCTGCCGCCACAGATTCGATTGGCGTACCCAGCGATCGATACATTTCACGCACACCCACTACTCCAATTTCCTGAATCGGTGTGGTTTCGCCCGCTGCCACACTGTAGGTAATCAAGCGCAGATAGTAATCCAAATCCCGCAGGCACGTTGCGGTCATTGCCTCACCATAGGCATTACCCCCCGGAGAGACAAGATTTGGACGTTGCTGGAAAAGTTGCTCTCCCGCTTGCTTGATAATGCGCTCTCGGCTTCCGGTTAAGGCTTGCACCAGATGTACCCGCCGATCGCCACTCTGCACAAAGAGCTTGATCTGCTCCAGTTCTCCAGGGGTTGGATAGCGAACTTCAGCATCTGCATTCACGATCATTTTGGTGATAATACTCATTTGTCAACTCCTAATGAATTAAACTTCGACATGACTGGTCGCTTGAACCTGCTTCAGTAAATGGTGCAGGGTTTCACCCTCGAAGGAACTTGTCTATTTAAGGGAAATTAAATGCTTGATTTCCCTATAGTATGACAGTGTTATGTTGCAGTTCTAGAATGATTTGATGAATTACGATAAGAAAGTTAACAAATGGGTGCCTCATCTGCTCGCAATGGATAAGCGAGTCTGAAGTGGAACTACAGAAACATGATCAGCGACTTTGAACAGTGATTGCGGCAACATGGATCAATGATCATGAGACTGCAAGATATTTGCGATCGCAATCGAAAACTATTGTGGATAAAGTGAGCACGGACTGTGGATTAAATAATAACTGCAATCGTTCTGCTTAGTTGACTGGGCGGGCAGGACTTCGGCTTGAGATCAGTCGAAACGCTACCCACCCCACAAGAATGACAGTTTCAGTCGATCGAAAACGAATGTATCTTGGTGTCAATGTCTGCGATCGACTCCCCTAAATCCCTCTTATAAAGGGAGATTTGAAGCACCTTTGGCTCGGTTCCCCTCTTTTTTTGAGGGGAGCTAGGGGGGATCTCAACAGGATTTGTGTTCTACTGAATCCGGCGACTTTATACCAGACTCCAGAAGTGCAAAACCCCCTGGCTTGTTAACAACTCGATCAAGACTGCGGATACAAAACCGATCATTGCCAGGCGACCATTCCAAATCTCAGCCTGGGGAGTAAAGCCCCAACGCCAGGCATTGCGATCGTTGATGGGTGTAGAGGCAGTGTTTGGGGTACGGGACATTGTGGTAACTCCAGATTCGTAAGTGCGTTTTGTGATATGTTCGTAGCGATAGTGGCAGTATCAGGTTCAATACTGCCAATCAGAAATCACTTTTTAGTTCTACAAAGAAGCAAAGTCTAGATCTAACTTCCATTCGTGCTTCAGGAGATCCTGATACATTTTCTCTCGGATCATCATGTGTCGATTTTGCAAGACCAGCAGGTTTTGAGCTTGCTCAAGAGACATTTGCTGCACTTGATCATTAAATGATCTAAGGCTGAATTCTTGCTCCAGTGTAAGTTCGATCGGTTGGTCTGTCATAATATCCTCCTATACCCTGGTTAGGGTAAAAACCCGTTGCTTGACCTGATTGCTTGATCCGGCACTCCCTATCTTGAGCCGTAGGTTTGAAGTTGCACCGTTGACTGCATTTAACGCCTGACTATCAGCAAAAGCAGTTAAGGAAATCGGCGTAATGAACGGAACAACAATGAAAGTTTTAAACTTGTTATAGTGCTGTTCCTGATTGCCTGACAAAACTCCTGAGACCTTGACTCTCCTGTAGGTTGGGTTAGCGATAGCGTAACCCAGCAGAACATAGACTGGCGTTGGGTTTCACGTTATTCAACCCAACCTACGGAAAAAATTTTGTCAGTCAACCAGGTGCTGTTCTTCAAACGGAGCAGACTTAGAGGGGTGAATTATTCTCTACCACACAAGTAAACAGTCAGTTTTTGTCAAAGCTTTTTTGTTGATTGCGTTAGGGCTTTATCTTTTCTCGTTATTCCGTCGTATGTAAACTATCATAACAAAGTATTTACAACTGTGACGGTTTTGAGTGGTAATGCTGTTTTTTGTCGGCTTAACGATCGTTGGTGTCGTTCAAACTCAGGTACAGCAAAAATTTGAAGAGATAGACTTAAAGAGACGGAAGGGGCACAAGTTGTCGTCTAAAGCTTAAGTCGCCTCGTACAGCACATGACTCGAATTTAAAGCGGGTTGCAGAAGCGGTTGAAAAACTTGCCCTGTTAGAGAACCGATCGCCCTGTCAGGGGATTGACTCAGCACTGAATGAACTAGCACCGCAACGAACTCATCCAGATCTAGAGGCTTAGTCAGCCATTGGTCAAAGCCTGATGAGAGTGCCCGCTGACGCATTTCTTCAGCTACGTAAGCCGTTACTGCAATCACTGGAACCTCTTTTCCCCACTTGCCAGTCAGGGTTCTCACTGATTGCACCAAGGCAAAGCCGTCCACTGCTGGTAAAGCAATTTCGCTGACTAAAACATCCGGTCGCCACTGCACGAGGAGTTTCAGCACTTGTCTTGTTAAAGATGCCGTTTTTACTTCTACGCCGTAGGGCTGTAGCAGCAGTGCAATCAAATCGCACGAATCAACATGATTGTCCACCACAAGAACTCGTAGTCCTTGGAGGGAAATAGAATGAGAAGGAAACCTATTGTTTGAATACATTGCGGTTCTCCTTAAGTTTCAATGCACAATCATCGTTAAAAAAATTGGCAATCCCGTTACGGGATTGCCAGGTACGAGAGAATGATAACTTGCTGATTTCCCTACAGTATGACAAAAGGTTGTTTTGTTTCTTGTCTGATTTCTTGTCTTGTTTGATTAACAGAAGTATGAAAAACAGAGGAAATGAAAAACTTGTTTGTTCATATCATTAGTCAAACATCAGAACTCAAAGACTGCAATCGCTGCGTCCACATGCCCCTGCCAGATCGGTCTACACCAAGGAGTCGGAAATCTCTGCTCAGGAGCTTCGGGCTTCAGAACATAGAAAAGCCGACCTGGAACACGATGGAAATGCTCGATCGCCCCTGGAAGCGGCCCCTCAAAGTTACTGAAACACTTACCCAGATTAGTCATGAGTTGTGCCATCAGGCATCTTGGTATGACTCATCTCTGTTCTTCTAAAATTTCCCCCCTGAATGTCTGCACCGGTCAGATCCGCTTCACCCAAATAGGCTCCATCTAGATTTGCCCCTCCCAGCTTTGCTTCCTTCAAGTTGGCTCCACTCAAATCAGCACCTCGTAAATCGGTACCTGCTAGGTTGGCTCCACTCAGGTCGGCACCTCGCAAATTTGCCCCCCCTAGATTTGCCCCACTCAAATCCGCCCCATTTAAATCGGCATCTGTCAGGTCAGCTCCACTCAAGTCTGCCCCACTTAGATCAGCATGGGTTAAGCAGGCTTGAATCAAATCTGCGTCTGCTAGCTTGGCCTGATTCAGAGCTGCCTGCTCAAGGTGCGCCTTGGTCAAGTCGGCTCCTCGTAGATCTGCACCAATGAGATGGGCACCCATCAAGTGAGCACCAATTAAGTTCACATTGGTCAAACAGACCTGAACTAGGCTGACTCGGCTAAAGTCCCGTTCTCCTGCTGCATATCGTTTTAGAATCTCTTGAGCATCCATATTCTTGGCTCCAAAATATGCAAACAGATAGGTAAAAAGGAATTCTTAGCTAGGGATTAGTCTTCATTCCTTCTATTTAAAGCCGTTCGCAATGACTGTGATACAAATCTGATTCAGTGAAGTGTCATATCTTCATTATATTAGATAGACAAATATATTGGATAAACTCATTTCGTTTCTCATTCTATAGAGAATTTAAATTCAGAAGCTTTAGACTCGCCATTCTCGTTCCTCAATTTCTTTTTGGGGCAACAACAGGGCCGCTTCAATTTCCTGCCGCACTGCCCCCGTGACTTCACAATTGCTGTTGAGGCAATCGAGCAACAACTGGTTCGCATCGTAATAGCGTTGCAACACCTGCTGTTGTTCTGGGCTGAAGTGCCAGTTCTGTTGCAGGTTATGATGCTCGGCGATCGCCCCTTTCAGTTGCTTTGTCCACGCCAGATGATTGGCTTGCCACCAATTCTCAAATTGAGTTTTATCCTGGGTTGGGTCAGGCAGTTGGTCTTTCAAGTGTTGCAAGGTTTGCTGTAATCCAATATCTAGAACAACCACCAGCGCATTACTCAAAGCATCAGCACAGGCATGGGCATGGGCAAAATCGGGACTCGAATCCATCGCGCATTCTAGCAGCAGATCATCTAAGGCGATATCCAGAAACATTCCCTGATCCAGGGTGCAGGCGAGGGCAAAGTGGGAGGCAAGGTGCGGCGATCGAGTCAGGGCTAAATAAAACGCGCGAGTGGCAGCCGGAGGAGTGGGCGGAGTCCGGGATTTCTGGCTGGCCCAGGTCAAAAACTCCTGGAGATAGGAATCTTGGGCTACGATCGCATCGATGTGTTGCTTCATCAAATGCACTAAAGAATCGGCACTACGCAACATCGCAGCAGTGAGCAAAAAGATTTCGCGCCATCGCGGTTCGGTAATGTGGTTGACTAAGCGTTCCAGGGCTTGCTCTAACGCTTCTAAGTTGTGGCTGGCAACAATTTTTCGTGCCATGAAATATTCTTGAAACGCCAAATAGGAAAACGAGAAAAGCCCCCGGACGCGCTCTGTTAACAAACCGTGTTGCAGCTCGATCGCCTTGAGTATCCCTTCACTGTCAAGTTGTAGTTCTTCAGGTTCAGTGGGTGCATCCGGTAGTTCCTGAACGTAATCACTAATGTATTGCTCAATCTCTTGCTGTTCAAAGAAGTGATGTCCTTGTTCAAACGTTGCGGCGGCAATTTGACTCATTAGCCTGAGCTTTTGGGGCAGTAAAAACCCCCGGTAGATCTCATCCCGTTGGATGCCTCTAGACTCGTCCCATTTGCCCAGAAGTAAGTCTAAACATTGCTTATAAAACTGCGCTCCTTTTGTGGGAAATTTTTCTTGGCGATGGAACACCCAGCAAGCCAGATGCAAGAATAAAGGATTCACCACCAGGCGGCGCAGGTGCAAGTTTTCAGGGCGGTCTAATTTCTGGATAAACTGAACCCCGAGTTCCTGCTCAATGGGAGCGTGAGTCAAGGTAGTGAACCACTTCTGAGCAAACGCAGCAATTTGGTCTTGGGTGAACGGAGCAATCTCCACGTCCGTAAACCGTTGGATTGTGTAGGATTTAGCTGCTGTTCGACAAGTCACCACAAACAGATTTTTTTGATAATTCTCGGAAAAGCGACGAATTTCATTGATCACCGCTTTGCTCTCTGGCTGAAGGACTTCATCCAGTCCGTCTAGCAGCAACATCACTCTACCCTGACACAGCAAGGTTTCCAGCACCGATCGCTCTGTAATGCCTGAGGTGAGAAATTCTGCCTGGATATATTGCAATAAGCTGTACTCGCCGGATGTTTTTGCCTCGCCAGCAAAATCCCTCAAGGTAATAAAGATCGGTACCCGATCGGCGGCAAAGTTGCCTTGATTGCACTGAATCGCTAGATGCTGTAAAAAGGTCGTTTTTCCAGATCCTGGTTTACCCAACACGCGCAGTTTGGAGGCGGTTTCAACGGCACTGATGCCTGGAATTTGCTTTAAAGCAACCGCACCTAAGCCAACGCGATCGAACTCTTTGGGTGGCAGATCTTGCAGGTTAGTGAGTTCTAGCCACTGCTGGCTAGGGATTTCTTCCAGAATATTGACATCAATATAAATATCATCAATGCTCGCCGGGCGATTGATATCGAGTAGTTGCAGCGTTCCACACTGGTCTTGGATTTTCCCCTGCCGTTGCGATCGCATCTGTTGCACCAGAATGTCTATACCTCCACTCTGAACCGGTTCTCCAGGCTCAACAAACTCGGCTGGCGGATTTTCGGCAATCGCTCGCCAATCCAGTTCTAAAACAGAACACAGTTCAATAAACGTATGGCGTTCGATCGGACGACCCGTAAAAAATCTCCAAACGGGCTGACGGGTCTTTAAATTCACTTCGCCTGCCAGGTTCTCCTGTGTCCAACCCTTGCGGGTGAACGCTCGTCTGGCTTGTTGAATTCCAGGTTGGGAAGCATGGAGCGATCGTTTTGCCATGAGAAGAGATGCCCCAATTTTTTGCTGAAGAAATATGATCTAACCCTGTGCCATTAATACTGATCTTATACCCTTCTTATACCCTCAGGAGTTAAGCAGTTGGAGGAGCACAAGACAAGGCAGGTTTGAGGATCAGGCTCAAACACTGATGCTGACCAATCATACGTAACGGTGAGTCATAATCGCTCGTCTGTACCAGTGCGACTTTTGCCGCATCGAAGATGGGTCAAGACCTCTACCCTTCTCGCAAATTCAACCAGCCACCACTAAAGAACCGGGTGAAATTATGCGGATCGATGTGCGATCGATGTGCGATCGATGTGCGATCGATGACGCTTTAAGAGCAATATGATCAACTATCTCTGGAAGATACTGATCAAGGATAGTGGGCATTGCCCACCTACGATGCGGGTGGGGTTGTTTGAATCTGACTGTCGTTCCAACTTCACCTTTGATGAAGTCGCTAATGACGCAGGTATTGAGGAGATAATGCATCAAAATAGCTCCGGTTCATGGGGCGGAAGGAGTTCGTCACAGTAAGACTCAAAAGCTGGAAAGTCAGGGTTTTTTGTGTAGGACAAAACGGCTTCTGACCATTGAGCAGTGGGAACAGATGGCATTAGCGAATGGGGTTAATTCGGCTAAAAATTCGAGAACTGGCAGAGGAGCGAGGCTGGACGCTGAAAGAAGTCGCTGAACGATCTGGCTTGAATTACAGTACTGTCAAGAACTATGCTCAACGCGATGCCATGACGATGACCAATTACACTGCCATTCTTCGATTAGCTCGTGTGTTTGATGTGGCGATGGAAGAACTGGTCGAAGTCTTGGAGGAGTAGGGGCGATCGAATTATGGTTGATTCATGCCCAAGAAAATTCGTGAGATGGGAGTGGTATTTCGTCAAGGATAGAAAAAAAGCCTGATTTCGAGAGCTTTGTCTGGTAAGGATTCTGAAAATGACGATTATTCTCCATTCTTTAAGAAATAGGACTACCTCTCATCGTTCTATCTTTGTCATCAGTATTCCATTCATCCAGTAAATGGGATCAAGCAAATGGAGAATTAGACATTGGATTTTCTCTTTGGAATTTCAGCTTTTGCTAATGGGTTGGCAATCCTGCTTTTTTCCAGGCGATCATTCCGCCTGTGATGTTGAACACCTGGGTGAAACCTGCATCCACCAGGGTTTGAGCTGCGATTGGACTGCGGTGAGCGGTTAAACAAATAACAGCGATCGACTGATCTTTGGAAAACTGCCAAAACCACTTTGGGAGTAACCACGTGCAGAGGAAGGGAACCTGAATCATTAAAATGCGGGGCAAACTCAGGTTGATGGCCGTAGGAGCGTGGAATAAATTGAATTCAAGCCGACTCCTGACATCGATCAGTTGTGGTGGTTCGGCGAGTTGAACAAATTCTTCTGGAGTTAGATGAGTCACGTTTGGTTTGAGCGTAGATACAGACATTATGCAATTCTCTCTATTTCATCAGGTCTTTCTTCAGATCACCCTCTGCGAGCCTTGCCCGCCGAACTTTAATCCCCAGATACATTGCATAAAGTGAAATAACGGCTACAACTCCCATGGCAATGGGATGTAGGAGGCTAAGGTAGGGTTTGAGAGCCACTAAACTATCCGAATTCATGATGGTTCTCTCTAAATCACTTTTATCTTACAATTACTTTACCATTGTATAGCTAATTAGTTATATTGAGGAGGGATGCAAAAAACTTCGCATTGCAATTGCCGTGAAATCATCATGAAGATGGACATACCCATGAAGGTGAGTGTGGATGTAACCAGGCATAAGGTTCTGTAGGACAGTTTTTCAGATCAGCCCTATTTGAACTGTTCAACCAATCGATCGATCGCCCTCTGGGCCCTTACACTCAAGGAACGTCGATCGACCTGGGTTTGCAGAAACTTGAACTGAGTTGCGGCGCGATCGGTTTCCCCCAGAGCCAGAGCTGTCTGGACTAAGAGGGTTCCCGCCAGGGTAATTTCGCAGGGTTGATTGATGGATTGAGCAGTTTGGAGGGCGGCTTCTGCATGGGTCATGGCTCGTTCCAATTGTTGGTGATTCAGATCAACCTCAGCCGCTCCCACCAGCACGTAGGCCAGCATTCGTTTTGCATCCACTTGATACAGCAAATTAATGGCTTGCTCCAGGTCTACTGCTGCTGCCGATTGCTGAAGTTGATAGTTCGCCAGAGCCGTCAGAGCCGTTGCGATCGCCCCTTCACTGCCCTCTTCCGGAGTTTTCGCAGCGACGATCGCCATTTCATGACAGTAGGGCAGGGCAGCGGCAGGATTTCCGACTTCCAATTCCAGCATCGCTAAATAGCTGAGTACATTACACTCACGCCAGTGATCCTGTTCAGCTTGAGCCATTTGCAACGCCCGTTGTAAGCGAGGTTGCGCTTCTGCATAATTGGCTTGATAGGCATACACACAACCCAACCCACATACCAGATCGATCGGTTCGGCTCCTACTCTGTCTGCCAGGGATTCTGCTTCCAGTAACAGGGCTTCAGCCCGGTTCATATCCTGCCGAATTTCAGCCAGACAGGAACCGCTATAGGCTAACAAACGGGCCGCAGTGACGGGACTGGACACCCGGCTAATCTCGGCGGCGCGAAGGGAATGTTCATGAAGCTCGGTAAAGTTGCTCCGATTCACATTCATCATCATCAAGGTTTCCAGCCCAATGCCCTCCGCTTCCTTCAGTCCTAACCGAACGGCTGCCTGAATCAGTTGCTGTACCTCCTGTTCCAGTTGAGTGGCCCGATCGCCTGTCACCCCTGCAATGGCACGCACCCACAGCAAGCTGAGATGTAGTCGAATTCGGGTGCGATCGTCCAGGTAGTTGCAATGTTGAATTCCCCTTTGGCCAGTTCTGCTGCTTCCGTGTAGGCAAACAACTTTAAGCATTGCTCTGCGGCCGCTAGGGCAGTGGAGGCCGCCAATTCATGATCGCCTCCCAGGGACGCGTGATGGGCAATATCGCTGGCCAGGCTGTGGGCTGCATTCATCTGGATGCTGGATTGGGTGCTGGATTGAGTGCTGGATTGAGTGCTGGATTGGGTAAAGCGTTGAACGGATAAGAACTGTTGATACAGTTGATGGGCAATTTGCAAATGCACCAAACAGCGTCGCGGTTCGGAAAGCTGTTCGTAAACTACCTGGCGCACGATGTCATGGGCAAAGTCATAGCCCCGTTCCCGGCTTCCCCCCGAACTCCATTCACTGCCAATTGCACCACTGGGCCGAATGATTGCCTGCTGTTCCAACTGCTCGATCGCCATCAGCAATTTCGACAACGGATAATCGGCAATCTGTCCAACAATAGTGGGTTGAAAGCTCCGACCAAAGGCCGCCGCCCAGGACAAAAATTCCCGCGCCGACTCATCCAACCGTTGCAGCCGATCGTGAATTAGGCTCTCTAACGTATCCGTTTGAGTCGGGTGATGATCCTGAGCCAGGGCCCGAACCACTTCCAGGGCAAACAGGGGATTGCCACCACTGTCATCAAACACGCGATCGGCCAGTTCAATGGAGAGATCGATTTTGCTCAGTGGAGGAGCCTTGCGAATCAGTTCCAGGGTTTGGGCCCGATCGAAGGGTTGCAATTCCAGGGTTTGCAGCCGCTGCTCTCGACGGAGGGCTTGCAGGACTTTTGCAATGGCAGCATTTTCCTGTAATTCTTTAGAACGTCCTGTGTAGGCAAACTGGATGGGGACATGATGCAGTAACCGAATGGCATAGTGCAGCAATGCGGAAGAGGCTTCATCCATCCACTGAATATCATCAAACAGGATGACAATTGGGGCTTGAGATGCCCATTCGGACAGAAGCTGCACCACTGCATCAAATAAATGACTGCGATGACCTCCGGTCGGTCGTAGACCGGGGGGAGTATGTCCTGCCTGCCCCACTTCTGGCAACAGCAAGCCCAGCTCTGGGGGGAGCGGGTGAGTGGGTAGGGTGAGCGATGACCTCCGGTCGGTCGTAGACCATCGGAATGCATCAATCCAAACGCCATAGGGACGCACCATTTCTGGGGCAAATCCCCGTCCCCACAAGACCTGCACGGATTCAGCCTGCAAAAGCTCTTGTAGTTCTTCCAGAAGGCGCGTTTTGCCAATCCCCGGTTCCCCCTTCAGCAGTAATACAGGGGCAGCTTTTTGGGTTGCAGAGGCATGATCTCGGTTCAGGATTGGACTGGCCCAGGTTTGGATGACTTCCCATTCTCGATCGCGTCCAACCAGGGGTAATTCCGGCGAGTTTGAATCAATCTGAATGGAGGGTTTAGTCCGTGCTGAGAAAGGAACAGTAGATGGAGAAATTGGCTCATCTTCTCGCAATAGCTGTTCATAAAGTTGTCGCGTTGTCGTACTGGGATCAACTCCCAATTCTTCCCGCAACACGGTCATACAGCGGTGATAGACCTGAAGCGCATTCGCCCGATCGCCACTCAGACCATACAGTTGCATCAGGGTACAGTAGGTGGCCTCGTTGAATGTATCCAGGCGCAGCAATTGTTGGGCACAGTCCAATGCTTCCCGGTAGTTTTGTTGGGACTCTGCCAAGTGAATTAACTGCTCTAAGACTCTGGCGTATTGTTGCTGCAGCCGATCGCGCTCCAGGACAATCCATTCATCCTCACAGCCGGGCAACAACTCTCCGCGATAACTTGCCACAGCCTGTTGCAGGATCGATCGGGCTTGCTGAGGATCAGCGGTTTGGGCAGCGGTAATTGCCGCTTCAAATTGAGCCACATCCAACGTCACGGGAATTTGGGGTTGCCAGTGCAGGGTTTTAAAATCTGTCACAAGCAGTTGATCGGCGTTGGGCAGGGTGTGGCGGAGGTGGCTCAGGGCTTTACGCAGTTTGGTGCGGGCCTGGGTGTCCGTGGAATCGGGCCAGAGTTGGCAGGAAATTCGCTGTCGGGATTGGGGGGTGTCTGGATGCAGGAGCAGATAGGCCAGTAACGCCTGCGATCGGTCGGGGAGGGAGCCGATCGGTTGATCATCATCCAGGAGGGAAAATTCTCCTAACAGGCGAATGTATAGCATGGGAGGAGGCAGGAGTTAGGGGGAGGAAGAGGCGGAAACCGTCAGGGGTAGGGCAGCGTTGACCAGGGAAAGCAGCGAGCCAGTCTGTTCCTGTCCGTTGGTGGCCAGTTCACTGTAGCAGAGATAAACTCTTTCTTCGGCTCGGTAGAGTAAATCCAGCACCTGCCGTTCTAACCGCCGCTGATCGGCTTCCAGGGTATCAGCAGCCGTCCAGGGGCGACCGTGCCACTGTTGCAGAAATAGGGGTGCGCCAAATAAAACGGCTCCACCCGTCAACCAGTAGGGGGAACCCGCATCCAGCCAGAACTGCCACCGATGAAACCGTCGATCGCTGCGATACTGATAGATCGTTGCTAAAGTGACTGCCTGACTGGTTTTGCCCATCGGCCGCACCGGATAGGGATCGGCGGTAATCGTCCCTTCCCGCAGCAGCCGAATAAACTGTTCCACCGTTGGGGCAGCCAGACCGTCCGATCGGCTATGTTGCCGCAATCGCGCATCCACTTCCCAGTAATGCTGGGCCGTTTCCATCAATTCCCGCAGCGCAGCGAGTTGATCATAGGGCAAATGACTCCCGCCGTAGAGAAACCGTTGAATGGCCCGATCGAGGAGAACGACCGGCGTGGGGATCAGCCGTTGCTGCTGCTGATCTTTTTGATCGGCAATCCATGCCCGCAGGTTCTCGTAGGCTTGAGTGGACTGATGTCCTAAGCGATCCCAGCGGGGAAATGTCGTGGCTGGTAACAAGTGAGGCTGATTTGGATCCGGGACAAAGCAATGATCGGTTAACAGTCCAGCCCGCACCGGATCGATCGCTCCCTGTACACCTGGGGTTTGACTTAATAACACCAGCATTTCCGCCACCGTTTCCCGACTCAGTAGTCGGCCCAAACCAGGATAGATCAGGGCTAGCAGGGTCAGCAGGGCGCGGATCAGGGGAGAGCTGGCCAAAGGATGCTGATCGTTGAGGGAGAGAACGGGGATGTCTCGACGGGTGAGAATTTCGCGGAGGGTGTAGCGAGCGATCGCATCTAAACCGGGGGCAATGACGGCAATTTCCTGGGGTTGAACCTGCCCAGACTGCACTGCATCCACGATTCGCTCCGCCGTTTGCCGCAACAGTTCTGCCCTGGAGGTCGTTTGCAGGGTTTGAATGGAGGCGGGTAATTGGGGCAGAATCATTGGCTGCTGTAACCATTCCACCACCGTACTACCCCAGGTGGCTCCGACACTGCGATGACCTCCGGTCGGTGGTAGACCATCGGGATTCTGGGTCAGGGTTTCCCCCTGCTGGCAGCGATCTGCCAAACTATTCAGGGCATCGGGATCCGCTCCTAATCCAACTCGAACCCCGCCAACTGGGTTGAAGGTGAACAGAATGGGAATTTCATGGTCAAGGAACACCTGAAACAGCGATCGCATCACCGCTGGATATTCATCGACATCATCCGCCAGAACTGCATGGTAACGCCGCTTCAGATGGTGCTGATAGGTGGAGTGGGGCAGCAGATACCGCCAGTAGAGTTCGGTAATGATCCCATAGGTGAAGATCCCCCGCTCCATGCACCAGTGCCACCATTGCGCTAACGCTTCCCCCATTGCCTCCCACAGTTCTGGGGCATCCTCTAGCTGCCCAAAGCCTTGAGCCAGGATCAGGGGAATGTCTTCATGGGGAATGCCTGCCGTCGCCGCCAGTTGTAGTAAATCCAGGGTGCGCCGCACCACAAAGTATTCCTGAACCCCCGGTTGCTGGAGTCGTCCTGCATCCAGGGCGGGTTGCCAGAGTTGGGTAGCGAGTTGCTGTTCGGTTTCCGGTCGCAGGCGAATGGGGAACTGGGTTTTGAGCTGGAGGGTTTCGACGATCAGGGGCAAGAACAGCGTCACCTCATCCTGGAAAAAGCCCAACGGTGTGGCAGAGTCCACGCGGTACTGGCCCTGGGTTACAGCGGCGATGCGATCGTCCAGTTCCAGGCGATTGTCTCCAGTGGCAGCAAAGACTAAAAATGTAGAGAAGGGGCGAGCGGGAGAGCGAATGGTGGGGGTTTCAGCCCAGGTGCAGAGTTGCTGAATCAGGCGGTGGGTCTTACCACTGCGGGTTGCTCCATAAATCCAGATAGAATCCCGATACACCGATTGCCCCTGGGTAAATTTGATATGATACTACGTACATTTAAACCGATAAACCCAATGCTCTAAAGCAAATTTAAAGAGAAATCTTCAGCCTCATCCTTGCTCCCTCGACCTGGACTGCCAGACTGGTTCTATTGATGGCAATCTTGCGGGTATTAATTCTGATATTCAATTAATGTCATTTCTACCTATTATAATCCGTTATGTTTTTAAAATCCCAGAAAATTTTTGGGGAATGTAGATAGAAATTGACGTAAATTGAACAGCAGCCAAATAATTTTTACCGTCTAATTTTGTCAGCCAATCTCGATCGAGGTGGCGATTGATCCTGAACTAAACTAATCCTAATCCAAAACGCATCACCAGGGATGATCTATTAATTCGCTCTGTAATTCATACATTCATAATGAGAAGCAGTGTTTTAGACTCGATTAAATCCTATTTTCGGACTGCAAATCGCTGGTTTCTGAGAACGCCAGAGCGGGCACTGGATGAAGCCTATGAAGCAGCGCAGGCAATTCGACGTTTGGAGGAGGAACGGTTTAATGGCAGCCGGATTCCCACCGATTCGGGTAGCTATGGCCGCATTGCCCAGGGCTATTTCCAATCGGAGCTGAAAAAGAATCTGGACATCATCAAAATCCGCATCTCCGAATTTCGGATCAGCAGCGCGATTTTCCGTCTTTCCAGCCGGGTGATTACGGAAATCCCCGTTGAAGACAATACGGCAGATTTGCAAAACATCAATGTGATCGATCGCCAGGCAGTCATTCTCCGAAAGCTACAGCTCATTGATGAAATTCTCAGCCGCTACGGCATGGCACAACCCGACCCAGCCTCGGTGATTGTTATCTCTGAGCAAAATTCCGCAATCCCTGAGCCGGAAGCCTCGGTCGATCGCCCTGCCGCTCTTGAACGCCCCGTTAGACGATCGCTGCGAAATTCTGTCCCTCCAGGATCAAATGGTCAAATCACTGGAGCAACCTCTGCAAATTTAAGCAATGCCAAGATGAACGATCCTGCCGCCCGAAAAGATCTGCAATCCAATAAGTCCATTACTGAAAAAACGGGTGTTTTGCCCCGATCGATCCTGGAAACCGTCGATCGCATTAAGCGAGAACTGGATCCAGAGGCTGAACAGCAGGTTGTCCGCGATTTTCGTAAATCTAAGGCTCGCACTATCATTTCCCTCAGGCTGGTTTTGTTTCTGATTATTATTCCACTCCTGACCCAGCAGGTAACTAAGACCTTTTTAGTTGGGCCAGTGGTCGATCGCTTCAGAAGTCCGGAACAGGCCACGGTATTTTTAAATGAAGACATGGAAATGGAGGCACTGGGAGAATTAGAACGATTTGAACAGCATCTACGGTTTGAAATTTTAGTAGGACGCATTCAACCGCAATCAGAAGAAGAAATCGCCGATCGAGTGCGGGAACGGGCCCAGGAATTAGAAACTGAATTTCGTCGTTCCAGTTCGGATTCTGTTAAGAATGTATTCGCTGATATGTTCGCCCTGGTTGCTTTTACTTTGGTGCTGGTTAATAGCCGTAAAGAAATTGAAGTTTTAAAGTCATTTATTGATCAAATGATCTATGGACTGAGTGATAGTGCCAAAGCATTTGTCATCATTTTGTTCACCGATATGTTTGTCGGGTTTCACTCGCCCCATGGCTGGGAAATTCTGCTGGAAGGCGTTTCTCGCCATTTTGGTTTACCCGCCAACCGAGATTTTATCTTCCTATTTATTGCTACCTTTCCGGTGATTCTAGACACCATTTTTAAGTACTGGATTTTCCGCTATCTCAACCGCGTTTCTCCGTCTGCCGTTGCCACTTATAAAAACATGAATGAATAGCGAATGCTGTTATGCCTCCCAAACCTTTAACGACGGATAAGCTCTCTTTTGTGGTTCCCATGATGACCGGCAGTTTATGGCAGGCGGTTGGGGCAGGGATGGGAGCAATGATTGGGGCGGGAATTTTTGTTGGGTTGGGGATTGCTGCAGAAGAGGTCGATCGCCATTTGCTGGAATCTCTGCTGTTGGCTGCCCTGGTCGCACTGGGCAGTGGACTCAGCCGATCGCAGTTAGTCTCTTACCACCGACAGGTTTATACCCCGATTACGCAGGGTAAATCACCCCATTCCGATGTCTACGGCTACAGCGAGGGACTGCTCAACTCCTGGTTAGGGTTTGCCGCAGCCTGGTCTTTGGCACTGGCACTGGCTGCAACGGCTGCAACGGCCGCAATCGGCGCATCGGGCTATTTGTTCGTGCTATTGCCTGTGGATCTGGTCTGGCAGATCCCGATCGCCCTGCTGATCGTGTTTAGTCTTGCAGCGTTGCTCTGGAGAGGATTACGCCCCCTGCAACAGTTCAAGCGGATTTCAACGGCGATTGGCGTTCTCACCTTACTGTTCTTTACAATTGCTGGGCTGCGGTCAGTCGGGATAGAGGGCGTGGAAAGTACCTTTCCGGTGGAGGAATCTGGTGTTGGAGCCTCCTCGGCCGTTGGTCTGGTTCAGGTGTTTCGAGCCACTAGCCTACTGGTGGTTGCCTTTGCTGGATATGGCCAGATCGCCCGGTTGGCCCAGACTCCTCAAACACCGCGCTGGAGCGTGGGGAAAGCCTCAGGATGGACGTTAATTATGGTGCTGCTGCTCTATGGGGGAGTGGCGATCGCTGCCGTTGCGGCCATTGGTACCGTTGGGTTAAGGGATGCGGTTGAAGCCTATGGCGCACCGTTGGCCATTGCAGCTCGAACGTTTACTATACCGGGAAGTCTGGCGATCGTGGCGGTTGGAGCCAGTTTAACCCTGCTGGGGACGGTCAGCTACCTGCTGGTGGAGTTGGTGCGCGTTCTGTGGATGATGGGGCAGCGACGCGATTTACCGAGATCCCTGGCCCAAATCAATTCGGTTCGTGCTTTTCCACCCTTTGCGGTTCTCTGGGCGGGGGGAAGCATCGCCTTCATTGTTCTCTCTAGCGACCTCCAGTCCATCTGGAATTTTGCTGCCTTTGGCTTTTTGCTACACACGGCAATTACTAATCTGGCGATGGCACAACTGCCTGCAGGTGCTCACCGATATCTGCGCTGGTTTGCTCTGATCAGTGTGGCCCTATGTATCTTTTTGATCTTCTGGTTGGACTGGCGCGTTTGGCTGCTGGGAGCTGGACTGGTAGTTGTGGGGTTGGTGTGGCGTGGGATTAACCTTTGGGTCATAGAGCAGTCTGATGAATCGGGCTAGGATGCGATTTGCTGCTCTTGGTGATCAGCTTGGTGAGCAGTTGATGATCAGCCTGATGATCTGGTAGAGCAGACAGATCGGGCGGGCTAGTTTCCTCAAATCCAGCTATCATAGCGTTTGTTGCAGCGACTACAAAGTATGGGCAGACAACGTTCACTCCTGGCATTAATTTTGATCCTGGCGATCGCGGCGATCGTCGTCCTGGCCACGATTCCAATTCAGTTGGGACTAGACCTGCGGGGTGGTTCTCAGCTTACCCTTCAACTGCTCCCCACCGAAGCGGTGCCGAATATCACTCCAGATAAGCTGGAGGCGGTGGAAAGTGTGATCCAAAACCGCGTCAATGGTTTGGGAGTTTCAGAGGCGCAAGTGCAAACCGCTGGGCAGGATCAATTGATCGTGCAGTTACCAGGGGTGAGTGATTCGGCCCAGGCCGAGCGCGTACTGGGGGGAACGGCCCAACTCGACTTTCGACAGCAAATTCGCGGTACGGAAGCCGAGCTACCAGTAGAGTTTAATCTGCGATCCCAGGCGGCCGCAGCGTTAGAACGAGCCAGAGAAAGCGGTGATCCAGCGGCGATCGAGGCGGCTCAGGCTGAGTTAGGGGTGCGGGATGCGGCCATTGCGTCCCTATTCCAAAAAACGGACTTGACGGGGGATCGGCTGCGGGATGCTAGGGAAACCTACGACAGCTCAACGGGAACCTGGCAGGTGAATCTATCCTTCAATGCAGAAGGCGGCGATCAATTCGCTGAAATTACCCGCAACGTGGCTGGAACCGGGCGTTCCCTGGGGATTTTCCTGGACGATCGCCTGATCAGTGCTCCCACGGTGCAGGTGCGGTACGCTGAAACCGGAATTACAGGGGGACAGGCCAGCATTTCTGGGGCGTTTACGACTCAGGAAGCCGCAGACCTGGCGATCCAACTGCGCGGCGGTGCTTTGCCCGTTCCAGTGGAAATTGTGGAAAACCGGACGGTAGGCGCAACTCTGGGACAGGACAGCATCCGACGCAGTATTTACGCTGGGGCAGCGGGGCTGATCCTGGTGTTAATCTTCATGGTGGTGTATTACCGTTTGCCAGGACTGATTGCTGACCTATCGCTGCTGGTCTATGCTCTGTTGACCCTGGCAGTGTTTGACCTGGTGGGCGTGGTGCTGACTTTGCCAGGAATTGCTGGATTTATCCTCAGTATCGGGATGGCGGTGGATGCGAATGTGCTGATTTTTGAGCGCACCCGCGAAGAATTGCGATCGGGCAAAACGCTATATCGCTCGGTGGAAGCTGGATTCTATCGCGCTTTTTCCAGCATTTTAGACAGTAACGTGACGACGTTGATCGCCTGTCTGGCCCTGATTTGGCTGGGGGTAGGGCTGGTGAAAGGATTTGCTGTCACACTGGCGATCGGGGTGGTGGTGAGTATGTTTACAGCCCTGAGCTGTAGCCGTACCTTGCTGTTGTTCGTCTTGAGCTTCCCCCAATTCCGTAAACCCGAACTATTCATCTCCCAACGTCCTTCTCCCCTCCAAGCTGAGAAATCATCATGAAACTGCATATTATTCGAAAGCGATCGTTGTGGTGGACGATTTCCGCTCTTGCTATTCTGAGTGGCATTGTCGCCATGTTCATCTCCTGGCAGCAAATTGGCACGCCGCTTCGACCGAGCCTTGACTTTGTCGGGGGAACCCGGATTCAACTGGAGCTAGACTGCACGCAGCCGAATAACTGCGATGAGCCAATCACCCCTGGAGCAGTGCGGGACGTTCTGGCACGACAAGGGTTAGAAGGAAGCTCGATCCAAATCCTGGATGACTATGGCGTTTCGATTCGGACTTCTGGACTCACCGCCGATCAACGGGTACAACTCCAGGAGGATCTAGCGGCGGAAATTGGCACCTTTGACCCTAACCTGACGCTGATTGATTCCGTTGGGCCCACGATCGGACGACAAATTTTTACCGCTGGCTTACTGGCCCTCATCGTGGCCTTTGCTGGCATTACCGTTTATCTGAGCTTCCGATTTCAGCTCGACTATGCTTTCTTCTCCCTGGTTGCCCTGTTCCACGATGTGCTGGTGACGCTGGGAGTGTTTTCCATTCTCGGTTTACTCCTGGGAGTTGAGGTCGATAGCTTATTCATCGTGGCTTTGCTGACGATCGTGGGTTTTTCCGTCAACGACACGGTGGTGATTTACGATCGCATCCGGGAAACGATTCAAGTGAACCCCGATCGGCCGATCGACGATATCGTGGACGATGCGGTGAACCAAACCCTGGCACGCTCCATCAACACAACCTTAACGACCACGCTGCCCCTGATTGCCATCTTCTTCCTCGGTGGTGATACGCTGAAATACTTTGCCCTCGCCCTGATCATTGGCTTCATTGCCGGAGCCTATTCCAGCATTTTCGTCGCCAGCACCCTCCTCGCTTGGTGGCGAGAACGCAGTGAGAAAGCCATTCCAGCAGTGGTAGATGAGGTAGAGGGGTGAAGGGAAGTAGGAAGAGGGAAGAGGGAAGAGGGAAGTAGGAAGAATAGAACATTTGACTGCGCTTTCCATCTCTATCCTGCTCCCTTTTCCACTTTCAGCTTTCACTCTTCATCCTTTCTCACCCCCTCTTCCGCCTTCCTTACTTCCGGACTTCCGCCTTTTATGATCTATGGGCAAAAAATCAGTCACTACCGAACAGCGCGTCGTCCTGTCAAACGTCAGTTGGACTCAGTTTGAGGAACTGCTTCAGGAGTTGGGCATTGAGCGACAGGCTCGGCTCACCTACCGGCGGGGACAGTTGGAACTGATGACTCCCATCCCAGAACACGATCGCTGCCATAAGCTGCTGGAGTCCTTCATTATGGTGCTGGTGGATGAGTTTTCTCTGCCTGTGACAGAGGTGGCTCCCGTCCTGCTGACTCATGTTGAGATGGGGTATGCTTCTGAACCCGATGCCTGCTATTACTTCCGGGAAGAACCTGCTCTGAAAAACCAAACAGAAATTGATCTCACCCGCTTGCCTGCCCCTGATCTCGTCGTAGAAGTGGCGTTGACCAAAAGCAACATCGAAAAACTGCCTATTTATGCAGCTTTAGGGATTCCGGAAGTCTGGCGATACATTACAACGGCTGGAGAAAAAGTGCTGGAGGGCAAGCTTTTGATCTATCAGCTTCAGGATGGTCAGTATCAACAAACTCCGACCAGTCGCCAATTTTCCTCCGTCAACCACGATCGCATTACCCTGTTCATTGAACACAGCGATTCCATGAGTCTGGCCACGGCGATCAAAATGCTGCGTGCCTGGGTGAAGGGAGAATAAACCAGGATTCCCGATATCCCTGCTTCCCTGCTTTCCATTGGCGTGGCACAATGAAGTGATTTGATTCATGATGCTTTGTTGAGCTTAGAACCCTCATGACTATTCATTCCACACTTCAATTGGCTTTCACTCAGAAAAACGCCCTCAAGGTCATTAGTGGTCTGACCAACTTCAACTCAGACCGGGTAGCGGCGATCGTCAGAGCGGCTGATCAGGGAGGAGCCACCTTCGTTGATATCGCAGCGGATCCTGCCCTGGTTCAATTGGCTAAACAGTTGACCAATTTACCTATCTGCGTATCCGCCGTTGAACCAGAAAAATTTGTTGCGACCGTAGCTGCCGGAGCCGACCTGATCGAAATTGGCAACTACGATGCTTTCTACGCGCAGGGACGACGGTTTGAAGCCGCAGAAGTGCTGGAATTGACCCAGCAAACGCGATCGCTTTTACCAGAAATCACGCTCTCCGTCACCGTTCCCCACATCCTGGAACTGGATCAGCAAGTGCAGTTAGCGGAAGCCCTGGTGGATGCCGGAGCAGACATCATCCAGACCGAAGGCGGCACCAGCAGCAGCCCTATCCATGCCGGAACCCTGGGATTAATTGAGAAAGCCGCTCCCACCCTGGCCGCAGCCTACGAAATTTCCCGTGTGGTTACGGTTCCCGTCCTCTGTGCCTCTGGTTTGTCCAGTGTTACTGCTCCCCTGGCGATCAGTGCCGGTGCATCGGGGATTGGAGTCGGTTCTGCCATCAACCAGCTCAACAGCGAAATCGCCATGGTTGCAGCCGTTCGTAGCCTGGTAGAAGCGTTGGCAGGTCGTCAGGTTGCTGTGTAATTAGGCTGTGTAATTAGGCTGTGTAATTAGGCTGTGTAATTAGACTGTGTAATTAGGCTGTGTAATTAGGCTGTGTAATTAGGCTGTGTAATGAGGGAATGAAGCATTTGCGTGGATTCCTGAGCAATCCATCTTGGCGCAAATGCTTCTACTCGTCTAGAACATCAGCTTCAGGGGCAAACCAACTTTCTACTCGCCCTCCCACCGATCGTCGCTTTTCGGTTTATCTGTGAAGTATTCAGATTCCACTCCCCCCTCCCCCCTTCCCCCTCCCGACTCCCGACTCCCGACTCCCGACTCCCGACTCCTGACTCCCGACTCCCCCCTCTCCATCACCTACAGTCCCGCCTACACCCTCGTTCCCACCTACGAATGCTTCAACCGCTGTACCTACTGCAACTTTCGCGTTGATCCCGGACAGGATGATTGGCTGACCCTGACCCAGGCAGAACAGTTACTGCAAGCCATTCGATCGCAGGGGGTGATTGAAATTCTCATTTTGAGTGGTGAGGTACATCCCCGCAGTGCCCGGCGATCGGCCTGGCTGGAGCGAATTTATGCCCTGGGCGAATTGGCGTTGCAGTTTGGATTTTTGCCCCATACCAATGTGGGCCCACTCCAGTATCAGGAAATGGCGCGATTACGGCAGGTGAATGTCTCTATGGGATTAATGCTGGAGCAAATGACTCCGGCCCTACTTAAAACTGTGCATCGAGCGGCACCCAGTAAAGATCCAGCCTGGCGACTCCAGCAGCTCCAGTGGGCGGGGGAACTGCGGATTCCCTTTACGACGGGGTTACTGCTGGGCATTGGTGAAACGGCAGCCGATTGGGTAGAGACACTGGAAACGATCGCCCAGGTGCATCAGCAGTGGGGGCATATTCAGGAGGTGATTTTGCAACCCCACAGTCCTGGCACCACCCAGTCCATGCAGGGAGAAGGATTTCCGATCGCCCAACTGGTTCAGGTCGTAACGATCGCCCGGCAAATCCTGCCGCCTGAGATCACGCTCCAAATCCCGCCTAACCTGATTCCCTCTGCATCACAACTGCTGGATTGTCTCACCGCTGGAGCCAGAGACTTAGGTGGAATTGGGCCCAAAGATGAAGTGAACCCAAACTACCCCCACCCCCACGATGCCGCATTAGCCTACACCCTCCAGCAAGGCGGCTGGCAACTGTGTCCTCGCTTACCCATCTACCCCCAATACGATGCCTGGCTCCCTGTATCCCTGCAAACTGCCGTTCACCAGTGGCGCGATCGGCTGCCGCGCTGAATCCTATAGCAGACTCGTCAGGTCGGTGCCTGCATCGTAGAGACTTTCCAGCTTCATCAGAATTTTGGGTTTTATGTTTTCCAATGCTCCCCGCAAATGTTCTTTACTGACGCTGGGATTGGGGTTGAGGGGAGAAATTTGGCCAATCATTGCCCACTCCTGTAGAAGTTTGCATTGGTTGGCAGCGATCGATGAAGTTTGCACCGTGAAGCAATGCCGGGGATTTTCCTGGGCAAAAAACAGGATGCGATACTGGCCAGCCTGCCCTAAAAGCCTCGCCATCTGTCGTCCCTGCGGGGATTTCATGTCCAAAAAGCAGGGCAGCCAGCGAGATTCATGTTCCCGGTTGTACAGCACTGTGAGCCACAGGGCCATGGGATGGGGAGTTTCCATGAACATGAACTGGTTGTAGCGCGTACAGCGCATCCGCTTTTGAATTTCCCGCATGGGCAACATCACCCAGAGGGTGGGAATGACACCTTCTGTACAGTTGAGGGGTTTGGGAAAGACAATCTCTGCGATCGGCATATTGCCGGGCCAGGTCGTTACCCGACAGGCTTCATCAGCGGAGAGAAGATTCGGATCCTGTAAGGTGGAAGGCGCAGGCATTCGGGATAGAGAAGCTCCAATGCGCTGGGCGATCTGACGGCCAGTGCCATAACGCTGCTCCAGGGGAGCCAGGGCACTGAGCACCTCAGCAATACTTTGGGGACGATCACCTGGGGACTTCGCCAAACAACTCATGACGATCGTTTCCAGATTCTTGGGCAGCTTCAGGCTGGAATTGACCGTATCAAACGATCGAGGCGGCTGAAAATGGTGGGCCTTGTACCAGCCTCCAAAGCTATGGGTATCCGCGTGGAGAGGCATTCGTCCCGTGAGCATCTGGAACATCATCACCCCCAGGCTGTAGATGTCAGAACGGGCATCTAATTCCTGTCCTTCCATTTGTTCCGGGGAAGAGTAGGCTAATGTGCCCATAAAGCAATTGGTCTGACTCGCTTCCGCCTGTAAAACTTTGGCAATACCAAAATCCAGAATCTTGATCAATTCCCCAAAACTTTCGCTTTGACTGACCAAAATGTTGCTGGGCTTGATATCTCGATGGACGATCGGGTAAATCTCTCCATCAATCTGAATTCCAGCATGGGCACACTGCAACCCCAGACAAATTTGCCGGGTGAAGTCCAGAAACCGCGGAATGGTCAAGGGTTGGCGGTTAATGACCTCACTGAGGTTTTCCCCCTTCAGGTGTTCCATCACGTAGAACGGAATCCCTTCTTCATTAACGCCATAATCCATCACCCGGACAATGTGAATGCTGCGCTGTCCCAGTTGGGCACAGGTTTTGGCTTCTCGCTCAAACCGCAACTTCATTTTGCCGTTCAGCAGCGTTTGAGACAGAAACTTCACTGCAACCAGCACCCCTCCCAGGGTGACATCATTCGCTTCATAGACACGCCCCATGGAGCCTTGTCCAAGGAGTTGAACAAGCTGATAGCGATTACTTAAAACACGACCAATGTTAGGGTCAGTCATCATTTCTCGACTCCCTAAGCCAGATAACCCATAACAGCAGGTTTACAAGGGTGAACAATTTGCCAGCCTAGCCTGGAGCGTACACTCAGAATCGATCGCTGAATCGTTCGCACAAATCTGGTCTAAGTGTAGTTCCAGAGTTACTTTCAGCCTCCAAAGGCATGGCACTCTTGAATCACAGCAAACACAATGGGCACTGATTCGATCGAATCTGACTCGGGCTTTCCAGTTGCGCTTTAGAAAATCACGCTCTGGAAAGACACGCTTTGGAAATTCCCACCTTGAAAGAGGGTTTTCCTTACGGTTCATTCTAACGATTTACTCCGCTCAGACGACCAGGACTGGTGTTGAGGTTGGGTAGATATCGACCCTGATGCAGTTTCGGTTCCTGAATAGAACACTACAAAACACTACAGCTTGAAAGTTTGTAACTCCTGACGGCTTCTATTAGTTTTTCCCTATTCAGGGATTCTTATCGGGAGAACAGTTATTCCCAGAATGCCCAAATTTTCCAGGTTTGCAACAACGGCGGTTTCCACATTTGCGATCGTGGTGTGGCTTAAGCGGCTATTGCCCTAAATAAGCTTCCAGCACCTGGGGGTTGCGCTGGATTTCGGTAGGGGTGCCGACGGCTAAATTCTGCCCCTCTGCCAATACCCAAACTCGATCGCACAGGGACATGATCACATCCATATTGTGTTCAATGATCAGAAACGTCAGGCCTTCCTGGTTCCACTGAGTAATGTGTTCACAAATCTGGTTCATTAAGGTGGGGTTAACGCCCGCTGCGGGTTCATCCAGCAAAACCAGCTTGGGACGCACCATCAAGGCTCTAGCAATTTCCAGGAGCTTGCGCTGCCCGCCCGATAGGGATCCAGCATAGGACTGAGCCATGTGGGACAGGCGAACCGACTCTAAAATTTCGCTGGCATACTCCCGCTGCTGCCGTTCCTGTCTCAGGGTTTGCCCTGGTCGAAACCAGACGTTCCAGAAGTTTTCTCCCGCTTGCTGCTGTGCTGCCAGCAACATATTCTCCATCACCGACAGCCGGGACAGAACTCGTGCCACCTGAAAGGTGCGAACCATCCCCTGCTGCGTAATTTGATGGGGTTGAAGATGGTGGATCGCCTGGCCAGCAAAGATCACTTCACCCCGATCGGGTCGAAGGAAGTTGGACAGCAGATTAAATAACGTGGTTTTTCCAGCCCCATTGGGGCCAATCAACCCCGTAATACTGCCCTGCGGCACGTCGATCGAAGCGCGATCCACTGCTCTGATTCCACCAAAGCTCTTAGATAGTTCCCGTGCCACCAGGATCTGTTGGGTTGAGGCAGGCGATTCTGCTTCAATCCTTTGTTCTATCGCTGCGGGTTCTAGTGCCTCAGTCCGTCGTTCATCGACCAAGGGTGAGTTCCTCCTTCTTGCCTAAAATACCCTGGGGCCGCCAGATCATCAAAACCATCAAAATTAGCCCAATCACCATAATCCGAAATGCACCCAGGCGAGAGTCTTCCAGGGGGACAATCTCTCGTAAGGCGAACCGGGTGATGGTGTCATATCCCCAAAAAATCGCCGAGCCGAGCAACGTCCCAGCATTACTGCCAGCCCCCCCCAGCACCACGATCGTCCAGGCGTTGAAGGTCACCAGGGGCTGAAAATTATCGGGAAAAACGGTCGTGAGTTGCCAGGCGTAGAGGGCCCCTGCAATTCCCGCGATCGCCCCTCCCAACATCAAGGATTGCAGCTTATACCAGAACACATTTTTACCCAGGGCCGACTTCCTCATCTTCTCAAATGGCCTTCAGGACACGGCCCCAGGGAGACTGCACCAGTCTTTCCAAAGCCCAGTAGATCAACGCCACCACCAGCACTGCAATAAACATTAACCCCGTTTTAGAAGGATTGCGATCGTACTGATAGAGGGCCCGGACTGCAAACTGAGCCAGCCAAACGCCTAAACCTGCCAGGAGCAGGTGGCAAACCAGGGTAAGTCCCGTAATCCAGGTGGACAGCCTGGGCATGACCGATCGGGCCAGCCAGACGTATAGCCCAATGAAGCCGATGGTTGCTCCCAACAGTCCCAATCCCAGTCCGACTGGCGGTAGCCCATTCGCTTGTTTGAGGGCACGCGCCGTTGTGCCAATCCCGTACATCAGTAAAGCCCCAGACCCAACGTAGAGCAAAGCGGCGATCGAACTTTTGAGCAGACTCTTTCCAGCGACAGCCCGAACTCTTTGCCTGAGCCATTGCCACCATTGCCAGTAGCCCAGCCCCAGCACACCCACCAGCACGACAATCATCCCCACCCGCACGGGCAGGGCAGGATTAAAGTTTGCCAGGGGCAGGGGGAACCGCTGAATGCCGAAGGTGCCGCGCGTCAGCCAGGTTTCGTTAACGGCCACCAACCGCAGCATTTCTGATACGCCGATCGTTACGATCGCCAGATAGTCGGTACGCAACCGCAGGGTCGAAAGCCCAATCAACAAGCCCATGACAGCCGCCACGATCGCACCGATGAGCACTGAAAGGAGGAGGGGAACCCCCTGAAGGCTGAGGAGCACGGTTGTATAAGCCCCCAGAGACATGAAGGCAACGTGCCCAAAGTTAATCAGCCCGGTGAAGCCCCATTGGAGATTCAGTCCCAGCCCAAAAACCGCAAAAACTGACGCGAAGATAATCAGGGAAACGACGTAACCTTGCATAGTTCATAGCGATAGGTTGTTTTGATTGTAAGCAGGCTCTGAACCAAAATTCTAGCTTTGCACAACGTTTCTTCGCACAATTTCTTCTTCGCACAATTTCTCTGCCCATCTCCCTGACCAGGCGGTTTATTGGCTGCGCATGAGTTCCTGAAAGGCTTCAGCATCTCGAACTGCGTCAAAGGCGGAGTCGGTTTGGGCCATGACCCGGTAAAGGTTGGGACTGAGCAGAATTGCCCGATGCAGGTTTTTGACCGTTAGCTCCAGATCATCCTGGGCCGCGTAGACACAGGACTTGCCATACCAGGCATTGGGATTGTCCGATCGATAGCGCAGGGATTTTTCAAAGCTGGCGATCGATTCCGGGTAGCGTTCCAGCTTGGTCAGCACCATGCCACGATAATTCCAGGCGTAGTAGCAACTGCGTTTCAGGGTGAGCGTAGTATCCAGGCAGGTGAGGGCATCGTCATAACGACGCAAAGAGGCCAACGCCACAGCCCGGCTATACCAGGCGCGATAATTGTCGGGTTTCAGCTCGATCGCCTTCTCGAAGCATTGGGACGCTTCTTTATAGCGATAAAGGTGCAGATAAGTGTGGCCCTGGTTGTACCAAATTTTGGGATTCGCCGCATCAAACTTGAGGGCCCGGTTAAAGCTGACGATCGCATCCTCATGTCGCCCTAGTTTTGCCAGAGCAATGCCCTTCCCATGCCAGGCCAGCGCAAATTTCGGCTTAACCCGAATGGCCTTTTCAAAACTATTCACCGCCTCTTCATAAAAGCCCAGTTCGTACAGGGCGAAACCGCGCTCACTCCAGGCTTCGTAATGATCCGGTTTAAGCTTAAGAAACCGATCAAAACGGGCAACGGCCCCTTCATAACGTCCAACTCGATAGAGGGCTTGACCTTGTTCGTACCAGGTTTGTAGCTTTTGATTTTGACTCATGGTGCTGGTGAGCCTGAGGTGATCCTGAATGGGTCTAAGAAACTGTAGGTGCAAGGAAACCGTAGATGCAAGTCAGATGCAAGATACCAGGCAGTGGAAACCGTAATTTCCGTACCCTGGTTGAAATACTCATTTCTTTGTTTGAGAAATGTAAAGTCGCAGAACGCCCTGATGGATTGACTCAGTATGCCCAGATTTAGGGACTGAAGTGAAATTTGCTGCATCTCGATCGTCGGCTCATCCCTTTGAACTCGGTGGATTGATTCGATCGCAAGGTGAATTTTCCGAATTTATCACTGATCCCCCTTGCGCTCAACTTGTCTTTCGTGGCTAAAATAGAAGACGAAGCTCACTACAGCGTTGGTGACTGCCAATAACGTTTTATGATCTATGTTGTTTCTATAAGGGAATCACTGAATGCTTGGCGGCAGTAGGCCGAGCTTGTACTCGGAAACTTAAAGCCAAGAAGGCGATACCCACCTGGAGTATTCCAGGTCAGAAACTGAGGTAAGACGGCGCTGCGGTGGGCTTTCAATTTAAACAAACCCCAAAGGGTAAGAACTGGGAAGGTTTAAGACCGTCGGCTAGTAAGGTTGCTTACAGCCTTTTGGTTTCCAGGTTCTATCCTTTATTTTTTTGCCTGATGATTTTTTGCCTGATGATTCTATTCGCAATCCTGCCCTTCCCCTACCTGCGGCTATGCGGCTGATTCAGCTTTTATTCAGCTTCTCTAACAGCGGTGCAGCTCCCAAGAGAGTCCGGGTATAAGGGTGTTGTGGCTTGGTAAATAGTTGTTCCGTTTCCCCTAGTTCGACGATTTTGCCCGCATTCATCACTGCAATGCGATCGCACAAAAATCGGGCTACCCACAGGTCATGGGTAATAAACAGGTAGGTCAGATCAAACTCCCGCTTCAGTTCCAGCATCAAGTCCAGCACCTGAGCCTGAACGCTGGCATCCAGCATACTGACCGGTTCATCGCAGACCAGCAGTTTAGGACGAGTAATCAATGCCCGGGCGATCGCCACCCGTTGCTGTTGGCCACCCGACAATTCCTTGGGATAGCGATGGTAGAACGCCTCCGATGGAGTCAATCCCACCCGCTCCAGCATTTCCTTTGCCTGAGCCTCAGCCCCTCCAGCATCCGCAAGCTGATGGATGAGTAATGGGTCGGCAATACTTTCCCCCACCGTCATCATGGGGTTCAAGCAGGCATGGGGATCTTGAAACACCATCTGCATCTGTCGTCGCTGCTGCCGCACAGCCTGCCGGGAGAGCTGCGTTAAGTCCTGTCCTAAAAACTCCACCCGGCCCTGAGTGGGACGAATCAACTGCAACACCGTGCGAGACAGGGTACTCTTGCCGCAACCCGACTCTCCCACTAATCCCAAAATTTCCCCTGGATAGAGTTCCAGCGATACCCCATCCACTGCCCTGATGGTGGTATCCGGACTCCGCGCCAGCAACCGCGCCACAAAATTTTGCTCCAGGCTGTAATGCTGATACAGATTATCGATTTTCAGGAGAGGCGATTTAACCAGAGAAACACCAGCCAACACCCCATCCGGCTCCCGACTCCCAACTCCTCCCTCCTCTCTCCTCTCTCCTCCCTCCTCTCTCCTCTCTCCTCTCTCCTCTCTCCTCTCTCCCTTCCCCCCCGCCTGCAAATGCAGCGCCGATCGCAACAAAGACTGCGTATACTCGTGCTGAGGCTGGGTCAGAACCGACTGAACCGTTCCCATTTCCACCATCTTGCCCTGGTACATCACCGCAATCCGATCGCAGTATTCCCCGACCATCGCTAAATCGTGGGAAATCAGCATCAATCCCATTTGCCGCTCCTGGCACAGGCGAGTCAGTTCATCCAAAATTTGGGCAGACACCGTCACATCCAGACTAGTCGTCGGTTCATCCGCCACAATCAGCTTTGGATCAAGCAGCAGGGCCAGCGCAATCGCCACCCGTTGCCGCATTCCGCCGCTAAACTCATGGGGATACTGCGCCCAACGATTCGCCGGAATTTTCACCGCTTCTAGAGTCTGAATCGCCTGTTCCCTGGCCTGCGATCGAGAAAGCTGAGGCTGATGGGCCCGCAGGGTTTCCAGGCAATGTTCCCCGATGGACATCAGGGGGTTCAGCCGCGTCATTGGATCTTGAAACACCAGCGCGACCGCTTCTCCGCGAAACCGTCTGAGTGCCTGCGGTGACAAGTCAAACACCGACTTTCCCTGAAACCAGACCTGCCCCTCAATATGAGTTGAAGCAGGCAGCAACCGCATCGCGGCTCGTCCCAGGGTAGACTTACCACAGCCCGACTCTCCTACCAACCCCAACCGTTCCCCCGCATTCAAGGTCAGGGACACTTGATCTACCGCCCATTCCTCTGCTGGAGATTGACCACCCTTGCCCCAGCGTTGAGGGTAGGCGACTCGGAGGTTTTCAATGTGAAAAAGGGGCTTGGTCATAGGTGCTGAGGGCTGAGGGTGTTACCGCAGAAGGCAGGATCGTCGAGTGGACACTGCCCACAAGTTTAGTCGATCGCAGGTGCGATTTCTGTTTCAGTCCTCACTTCCAATTCGCCGCAACAACTCCCGAACTGCTGATGCATCCTCGGCGGCGGGCATTTGATGCAGATAATTTTCCAGATCTTGACTGGCTTCTGTCCAGCGTCCGGTCTGGTAATAGAGCAACCCTCGATCGCGCTGTTCCATCGGGGCATTGGGGAACAGAAGCAAAATCCGTTCAATCACGCTCAACGTCCGGCGGAGATCTCCCTTTTGAATATAGATCGCCTTCAGATTCATCAAAATTCGGGATAGGAAGTGACGGGCATCAACGGCCTGCAAGAACTCTGGACGCAGGGCAACGGGATGACCGTAAATCTGGCTCAGGCGTTCCTGACAATCTTCCGTGAACATGACTTCGCCCTGGTGAAAGGCATCCACAAAAACCTGCATATCACCTACGGTAGGACGAATCAGGAAATGACCTGGCATCCCAATTCCTACCATCGGGAAGTCGATGCGTCGGGTGATTTCTAAATAAATTAATGACAGGGTAATGGGAATTCCCAAACGCCGATCGATCACCTGGTTTAGATAACTGTTGGAGGGATCGTAATATCCATCGGTATTGCCGCGAAATTTCAGGTCTTCAAACAAATACTGGTTGACAATTTGAATGACGCGAAGCGGATACCGTTCAAAAGGTAACCGTTCTTCAACTTCAACGGCCATCATGTCCAGGGCGTTGAGGTATTCTTCAGGGTCAAGATCGGGGTATTCTTCCTGGCGAAATACAGGGCGGCACGGGCTAAACTAATCTGCTCCTCGGGTTGACGGATTTCCTGATAGAACCGCTGTCTTGCTAGGGGAAAATCCATAGAAATTTAAGGGGCTTCCTTCAAACGATTCAGCAACCAATCTAGTCTAGCCTTAGCGAGTTCCAGGTTGCTGATAACCTGCGGATTTGGATCCTCATCTTCATCCAAATTACTATTTTTGCTGTAGCCTAACCGACTGACGGTATCCCGCAGGCGATCGGACAGGAAGACGGCCACGGCATGGTAAAAGTGAGCTGCAAACTCAATATCCTGGGAGAGTTTGGCGTTCAGCTTCAAACGAGGAATTTTCCAAACGGCAGAATCCGTGACGGCTTTCACCGTGGCCGAGGGGCGGCGCGAGTCCACGAACGACATTTCGCCAATCACTTCACCACTGCCCAGTTCAGCGATCGTCTCTCCGCCAAATGCTTCGACACAGACTTCCAATCTGCCGTCCAGCACAATGTATAGCGCATCCGTTGGCTCCCCCTCCCGAATCAAGGGAGTGCCAGCAGACACGGACATCCTTTTCCCTTCCCGCAGCAGCCACTCAAAGTCTCGATCGCTGAGCTGAGCCAGCAGATACAACGCTTTTTTCATCACCCATTAATCCCTGTAATCTAATCCCTGTAATCATTCCCCGACCCATACTGCCACGCCTCCAACCATCGATCGATGTAATACCTCTGAACCGGCGAGAGACTTTGGGAGAGGGGCTTAATAACGGTTTGCCCGATCGGATGTAGCCCTGCGTACAGTCCCAGATTGCCGAAATGAAGCATCCATTCTAGCAGAGCCGGAAGTCCTACCTGCGGGATGACCTGAAGGCCCAGCAGCGGCTGAGAAATTGCAACCTGCGCCAGGGTTTGCAAAAGGGCTGGAAACTGCACCACATCCTGGAGAAAGGGCTTCAGCACTGGGTCGCCCAGTTGGTTCATTTCCTGAAATACTCCCGATAGCAGCGTGTTGATTTGCTCTGGAGGAACAGATTGCCCCACCCGCACACTCATAGCCTGCTGAAACAACCAGGTCACGGTCAGGCTGGGCTGATAGGGCTGCAACAAGGACAGAGCCTGACGATCGAGGCGATCGGTTTCTAATGCAGCATGGATCCCCGTCGTCAGCCGCTTGAGATGACGAATCATGGCTCCAAACCCCCCAAAACTTAAGGGAGACTGGCTGCCACTGCTGTCCCCGATCGGCAGAATTCGATTCCACCTGGAGCGCAGGGGACTTTGGCGATAGCAGGGAAAGAAGCCAAACAGCGCACGTTTGATGTCCAGGTCTGCGAGTTCAACCTGCTGATACTCTGGCAACAGCCGCCAATAATCATCGAACAAATTCTCCAGGCTAGGGCGATCGGGGTGGGCATCAACATAGGTGAATAAATAGGTTGTGCGGCCATCGCGGGCGGGAAAGGCTTCCCAAAAGGATTGGCGATACTCCTGGGTGGGAGTGAAGGAGTAGAACAGATCGCCGGTATCATTGGCGGGAAATCCCGTGGCGCAGGTTCCCACAACCATACAGACTGCATCTGGCGGTTTTCCCTGACGGGCCTGGCGGGAAATGGGAGAGAAGTGACCCATTGCATCCAGCAGCAGGCGAGTGGTGAGGGGGGAGTGGGAAGGCGTGGAGGTGGGGAGGCTGATGCCGTTGGAATGGACGATCGCCCGTTCAAAGGCAGTCTGTTCCAGGAGGGTTCCGTCTGCGCTGAGGAATTTGGCTTTAAGGGTGTCCAGCAGGAAGACCGGGTCTACGCCAATGTTGAGAACATCTTCGACCCACAGTTCAACGCCTTTGTGAAACCCAATGCGAGCGGGGTTGTATTCCGTGGCGATCGCCTGCTCCAGTTCAGATGGAGTGAGTAAATCCAGCTCCACTAGGGTTTGTAGCTCATGCCGCGAAATATTCCATTCCTGATCCCGTCCGCGCAGGGTTCCCCGTTCAATCACTGCCACCCGCCATCCCTGTTGCGCCAGGGCTGCACCCAGCATAATTCCCAGCGTACCGCCGCAGATGATCACATCCCAATCGGCCTGCTCCAGTGGGTCTGAACAGGTTTGAACTACGTCAGGAACGGATAGGGACTGCTCTCGATAAGCACGCCAGAGGGCATCGGCACGACGCAATCCTTCCAGGGGATTACCTGGAAGCGCGGAGAGAAGGGATTCGGTTTGGCTCATGGTCATTTAGCGCAGGACAACGGCAGATAGGTGTTATCTCCGATCGTAAAACGAATTTTTCCCCTGGGGCTTAACCAATTATCCAGAAGCCGTTATTGCGCCAGTATTGTTCCTGCAAAGCACTGGCAAGATGATCATTTGAGATCAGCGATCGTTCGATCAACACTTCACCCAAGCGACACTGCATGGAAGCCTGTCGCTCAAGGGCCTGATTTAACTGTTCTTGCGAAATTAACTTTTTCTTGACGAGGAGTTCGCCGAGTTTCATAACCGTCTCCCTTTCAATTAAGTAGCACCAAAGAAACACACGTGGAACAATGCACCATAATCTAGATACAGCGCGCTTGCAGCAAATTCCGTGATATTTGGGAAAAACTGATTGGCTTGAACGCCATCCGACGATTCCAGAGCGAATTCCCGATTATTGGATAGCGATTACTTCGGCAATTCAATAGGCGGCAGGATAGTTTAGATCGCATCGCCAATCTACTCAAACAACGATCGCCCATGAGAACGTGAACAGGATGATTTTAGGATTGCAAATTGGATAACCTGCGCGATCGATTTACACGGTAAAATAGGCGAGCAAGATGCCCACCCCAACCCGGTAGGGGCACACTGCTGTGTGCCCTTACATCTGTGTGCCCTTACATCATGCCCCTACATCTGTGCGCCCTGGCTTAGGAACGCGGATTAAATAAAATCGAAAATTTGATCTCCAGAAGGGGCGCACAGCAGTGCGCCCGTACAGAAAAAATCGGAGTTATTTAATTTGCGTCCCTTAGAGGGTCATCGATCGCACGTAGATTCGCATGATTTCACCTGGTTCTTTGATTGTCGCCTGCTGGATTTGCGAGAAGGGTAGGGGTCTTGACCAGTCCTCGACTCGGCAAAAGTCGCACTGGTACAGACGAGCGATCGTGATTTCCACATCATCGGGTTGACCGATCATCAGGATTTTTACCGATCGTCGGGCAGGGGAAATCAGCCGATCGCCACTGGGGGGCTGACCGAATCGTTTGTCAGACATGATTTGTGAATCTCCTTGTGTTCCAGGGTTTGAAGAAACCCTAGAGACTAGCCCTCGTTCAGACAGGGCAAGCGGCAGACATCGGGTGTTATCATACACCCTAGCCTGGACTAGCCTCGATAGTCTGGGTTAGGAGATCGAGCGTTTTGCTTGGGCGCGGACGCTTGACCTCCGCTAGAGAATTCGCCTCTAGGTAGAGTCGCTATCTCCCAGGTCAGGACAACCCAAAAGACAGCTATAGCTGATGAGCGTACCATCAATCGATCGGGCAAATCAAGTCAAAATCGCTACTAAAACCGGAATCGATAGCACCCTGGTCTGAACGCAGTCCGTCCCTGGACAACGCCCCATTGCTGTGCCAAATCTCAACTTGCCAGTTCTCCCACCCAGTCTGCGACCGCTTCCCAGCCTAAGCCCTGGCGTACCACCACGGGTTCATTCTCAGTTAAATCCAGAATGGTTGAGACTTTGTACTGCACCGGAGATTGATCATCAATGATCAAATCCACTAGCTTGTCCAGGCGATCGAACAATTCTGCCTGGGAGAGTCGCATTTCCTCAGCATTATCAATGGTGGTGGCAGACGTTGAAATAATTGGATTCCCCAACGCTTCCAGCAGAGATTGACAAATGGCGTGGTCAGGCACTCGGATCCCCGTTGTTTTGCGTTTGGGATTCAGCACCAGACGGGGCACTAGCTTGCTCGCTGGCAGCAAAAAAGTGTAGGGGCTGGGATTAAGTGCTTGATGAGCCGATAGGACAAATCGCTAACCTGAGCGTACTCAGAAATATTGGACAATGATGAACAGAGAAATGTGAGCGGTTTATCATTTGACAATTGCTTAATTTGGCGGACTCGCTCCACTGCCGACTTAACATTGAGATCGCAGCCGATCGCATAAACCGTATCCGTTGGATATAGCATAACGGCCCCATTCCGCAGGGCATCTCGAATTTTCTCAACCCGACGAGTTTGGGGTGTTTCTGGGTGAAGCTTGTAGACAACGGCCATATATAACTGTTTCCTTTAAAGTCACACATGATACGAGCAGGAAAAATGACAAAGGTAGCATATCTGGAATGTCCGACGGGAATTGCTGGGGATATGTGTTTAGGCGCACTCGTTCACGCCGGGGTGCCAGTGGACTACCTGGCTCAGATGTTAAATCATCTGGGAATTGGTCATGAATATAACCTGTGGGCAGAGTCGGTACTGCGCAACGGTCAACAAGCGACAAAGATTCATGTCGATCTGCTCAGCCAGTGTTCTGATCCACAGGAAAATCATCCGTCCTCAGAGAAGCTGGTTCACTTCTCCGATCCTAATCGATCAGGGGAGCATGATTCCGCCCAGCAGTCTGATCACCCCCATTCCCACAATCACGACCATCCTCACGATCACCCCCATCCCCACGATCACGACCATCTTCACAACCACGACCATCTTCACAACCACGATCGCCCTCACTCCCACGATCACGACTATCCCCATCCCCACGATCACAATCATCCCACCCACTCCCCCACTCGCCACCTACCCGAAATTGAATCCCTGATCCAATCTGCCCACCTACCCGAACGGGCCGCAGCCTGGAGTCTAGCCATTTTTCGGCAACTGGCCGCCGCCGAGGGAGCAGTACACGGCATTTCACCCCAGGAAGTCCATTTCCATGAAGTCGGTGCAACCGATGCGATCGTCGATATTGTCGGCACCTGTTTAGGGTTAGATTGGTTGAACATTGAGCAGATCTACTGTTCGGCCTTGCCGACTGGTGGTGGAATGATTCGGACCGCCCACGGACTACTTCCCGTTCCAGCCCCCGCAGTCCTGAAACTCTGGGAAATGCGGCAAATTCCCCTCTACAGCAATGGGATTCAGCGCGAACTCGTGACTCCTACGGGGGCAGCGATCGTCACGACCCTGTCCACCCACTTTGGACCTCCTCCTGCCATGACCCTGCAACGGGTTGGGCTAGGGGCGGGATCGCGTAACCTGGAAATCCCCAACATCCTGCGCCTGTGGATCGGCGATCAGCAATCCGGTTCAACCCTGCAAAAACCGGGATCAGCCCACCAGACACACTTCCATACGACAGAAACCTCACTCCCCACTCCCCACTCCCCACTCCCCACTCCCCACCAAACGATCTCCATTCTCGAAACCCAAATCGACGATCTCAGCCCCCAGGCAATCGGCTATCTTTACGACCCTCTGTTTGCTGCCGGAGCGTTAGATGTATTCACGCAGGCGATCGGCATGAAAAAATCTCGGCTTGGGGTTTTATTGACGGTCATTTGTCTGCCCGAACAGGTGGATGCCTGTGAAGCAGTGATTTTCAGAGAAACGACGACGCTTGGAATTCGCCGCTCCATGCAGCAGCGATCGGTTTTACCCCGCACCTTTCAAACCGTTGAAACGCCCTATGGAGCAGTGCGGATTAAAGTGACCGATCGGGGCACCCAAAGCATCACCAATGGTCATCCGGAATACGAAGACTGTGCCCGTCTGGCGCGTCAAGCCCAGGTTGCCTGGCAGGAAGTGCATCGCCTGGCCCTACAGTGCTGGTATCAGACTATTGAAATGAAGACTGACGCATGGAAGACAGAAACGATCGACCCTTGACCTGCTTACAAAGCCTGAGTTCTGTCCCACTATGATTCCAATGAACTTGATCAAAAATCTGGTGCAAAATGTATAGACCGCGACCGCACTCTCCGATATCGTTAATGTCCTGGCTATGGGCATCTAAATCGCCAGCGCAAGAGCATCCAGGGGAAAACCCAGCCCCCTGATCGGAGATAATCCACCAGTATTGATCGTTCAGTACAAAAAACTCAACCAGCACCTTTTTCGCCGGATCCAGGTTGTTGCCATGCTTCGCTGCATTGACCAACGCTTCCTGAAGCCCTAACCGTAAATCATCACGACACCCATCTGGAACCTCTGCCAGCAGGAGATCCAACACCGGACATAAATGCAACGTAGAGGCAAAACTTATCGTGCCCCATTTGCGACCCGATGGACGCAGTGAGATAGCAATCACTCAGACAACCTCAAAGCTTTCAAGCACATAAACTCTATTCCTTAAGGAGTACGTTCATTAGTAGTAGATCCAAGAAATCAGTATGTTGACTTACACTTACTGAACCCATAGCCCTACTGTAGGGTTCGCAGTCATATCGCCGATAGGAGTCGGAACTTCAGAATATTAGCCAGTTGCGAATGTTTGTTTGTGCTGCAAATAACCTAAGGTAAATCATTCACTTGTGAAATTTAGATTCATGCCTTAAGTTTGATGTTTATGGGCTTAATCCATCATAACATACGACTTGAGATGCCCCGTTGCACAGTCCCACGCGCCCTCAGAATTGACCGGACTTTGAATTGACTAACGGGTTGATTGGACTGAGTTGATTCGGCGGGTCAACCGATGAACTCCCCCGAAGGAGTGAAGATTTTTGATGGGACGAAGGTACGAGCAACTCCTGCATGCAGGGTTAACGTTAGCCTAATATCAAGCTTTTATGAAGTGCTCAAACCCTTTATGCATACGCAGAATATGGCTTTCTACCAAATTGCTTGAAGTTCCGTAGTTTATCGTTCTATGCCCTAAGCCACGATGTAATTTTTCGGTGAACTGTCCGTAGAAGTACTAGCCTTCAGGGGTGGAAAAATGCCACTCTATAGAAACCGAAGGGTGCTCTCAGTGATCGTTCTGACAGTGACTTTATCAGTGCCCCAGGAGAGCCATGTTTTACTTTATACGTGTTTTCCTTAGTTATATGGATTTTGCTAGAGGTTTTGATGCCAGTCCCATCTGATTTCCGGGATCACAAGCAATCGAACAGGTCAACTTCAGGTTCACAAACCCACCCACTGATACCTAATCCAAGAAACGTTACGGATATAAGGGGAGAAAGGCTCCAGATGAGAAAGGTTAAGCTTCTAAACGTGTCTGTTGATAACTTATCGATGGCAGAACTGCTGGCGAATCTGAAGCAGGGAGTCATTTTCACGCCAAATGTCGATCACCTGGTCAAGCTACAATCCGACCGGGAGTTTTTTGAAGCTTATAACTCTGCGGACTATCGAACCTGCGACAGCAAAGTCTTGTTTTACGCTGCTCGCTTAGTTGGTTGTCCATTCAAAGAAAAAATTTCAGGCTCAGATTTATTTCCTGCCTTCTGCGATTACCACAAAGACAACGAAGAAATCAAAATCTTCTTGCTGGGTGCGAAGGAGGGGGTCGCTGCAAAAGCTCAGGAAAACATTAATGCCAGGGTGGGTCGAGAGCTGGTGGTCGGTGTGCATTCTCCTTCCTTTGGGTTTGAGAAGCATGAAGATGAGTGTCAGCAGATTATTGACCTGGTTAATCAGTCAGGGGCCAATGTGCTGGCGATCGGAGTGGGTGCGCCGAAGCAGGAAAAATTCATCCACAAGTATCGCCACCAGTTCAAGCACATCAAAATCTTCATGGCGGTGGGTGCAACGATCGATTTTGAAGCTGGAAACGTCAACCGTGCCCCCAAGTGGATCAGCGAAATGGGTATGGAGTGGCTGTATCGGTTGGTATCAGAACCTCGCAGACTTTGGAAGCGTTATCTGATGGAAGGCCCAACCTTCTTCTGGTTCCTGCTCATGCAAATGTTAAAGCTGTACCGTGACCCGTTTGAAGTGGTAGAGCAAACTAGCGATTCTGAGTACAAAACAGCCGGTTAGTCGATACATCATCCGATTCTGGTCGTTTCAACGGTTCGCTACCTACCCCATTTCATCCCCTTAAATTTAATCATTCACGTTTTGTGGTTCCAATCCTGGCGATCGTTTTGCGTCAGGATTGTTTAGTTTTGCCTACATGATCATTTCCTGCTCATGAATCAGGCAATTTCTGGGAAGTATAGGATTATCTGCTCAAAGCAGTTCAAAAGAGTTCAATCTTTGAATTCTACCCAAACTTGCTAAAATATCATCCGCTTCTCCCAGCCACAGCGTTCCCTTCCATGTCAATTCAAAAAATTCCTTTAGACACGCTCAAAAAGGTTAGACAATATATTCAAGTCACTCTGTCATTATCTGAAGCAGAGCAACAACCTAAAAATTGGGCTGAACTCAATGAAGACAACGAACCCCCGGAACCTGAATCTTTAGATGCCCTGAGTGGCATTTTCACGTTTGGTGGGCTTTCTGAAGAAGATCTTTCGGACTCAACCTCACGGGATTGCTGGTTCATCAGTACAGTCAATCCAGCGAACGCATTACTGAAACTTCCTGGTCTTTCCCTGAAGCCAACCCTTCGCCTGGTTAGCTATCTTTATCGGGCAGGGGAGGATGGAATGGGGCTGGTGTTTGCCGTTCCCGAAGCCTCCAGCACAATGGCCGTTCTGGAAAAACCGCTGCAACACTGTAAAGATATTACTCAGCTGCCCCAACCCGACCACGCTCTCCCTCAGTTCATGGATGCGATCGCTGGCGATCGATCGCCCCTCTCCTTTGCGATTGCTTCGGTGTTTCGCCGGGAACTTCAGGAATTTGGGCCCTGGGAAAGCGATGTCAATGGCACCATCATCGATTTATGGATGCGCTCCCCCCGCAGTCTCCCTGTCAATGGCGGGTTGAGCCACCGCCTAAGGATTTTTCGGTAAAGGTCAAGGTTTTACCAACAGGGCAAGCTGCGGTCGAATTTTTTACTTACCGCCTGGGCAATCCGATCGTAGTTTATCGGCATCTTGATCAGTATCCCCCCCAACAATATCAACCCAGCAGCATCGACAAACCAATTGGACTGATCAAACGTTAGGACATACCGTCGGTTCATCCTATCCCTGCAATAAAATAACCGATCCCTCTCAATGAGATTAATCCGAGAGGCGATCGGCTGGATGAAATGCTAGTAACTAGCCCTAAGCCTAGCTCTTGTTCAGGAAAGCTTGAGCCTGTCTTAGCGCAATTTGACCGATGTTGTAGATTGCCCAGCTACCTGCCAGGATTACAGGCAATAGCACCACCAAGAGTCTCCAGTCCATAGGTTGTAGATCCTCCTAATAAAGATTTATGAATGGCTCTCATCTTTACTACCATTTTGCAGTGATTTGGGCGAATTTACCAGAGCTAATCTAAAGGAATATTACAGAACCCCTGCTGATCTGCCCTGCGTCCGATCGATCGCCGACTGCCATAGGAAACGGACATCGGCTGAATCCCGCTTCCAGGGCTGCTGTCAGATTGAAAACGATTAAGCTCCATTATTGAGCTGAACCGTTATTCGCTGACTGTGGGGCAACATGGAGAACCATACCTTCACGGGCTAATCGGACATTGGAAAAACTGGACTGTACTTCTGCTTCCACCTGATCCAAAAAATCATCGTCGTGGGCAGGATCATGATGAAATAAGACGATTTGCTGAACATTGGCAGCGATCGCCACTTCCACTCCGGCATACCAGGCCGCGGGTTGTCCATCTGCCAGTTCGGGACTCAGGCTATAGAAAGCATGATCCGCGTAGGCTGCATCGTAAATAAGCAAATCGGCTTGATGGGCCAGATAAAGCAACCCCTGATCGAGCTGTTCGGGAATGTGTTCGGTGTCCGTGGCGTAGACCACCGATCGCCCATTCCAGGTAATCCGATACCCCAACGCTCGATTCGGACGATTGAGGGAAATGGTTTCAATTACCACATCATCTAAGGTAATGACTGAACCGGGTGAAATGTCATGAAATTGTAAGTTCGATCGCATCACCTGGAGTGGAATGGGAAAATTGGGGCGCAGCATCTGATCGCAGAGACGTTGCTTAATTGATGCCCCATTTTGTCCCACAGGCCCATGAATATGAAACGTATTACCTTCCACGAATGCAGGCAGGAAAAATGGAAACCCCTGAATCCGATCCCAGTGGGTATGCGTGAAGAACAGGTGGGCATCCAGGGGCAACTCCTCCATCAAGTGCTTACCCAGCACCCGTAGCCCTGTCCCGCCATCAAAAATGAGTAATTTTCCAGCGACTTTAATTTCAACGCAGGCCGTATTGCCGCCATAGCGAACCGTTTCTAGCCCAGGCGTAGGGATACTACCCCGAACGCCCCAAAATCGCACCGTAAACTCGTGGGCTGACTGAGTTGGAGTGTCATCACTGGCACTAGCAGAAGAGTAATTTGCAGAGGAGTCAAAGCCTGACATTGTGGTGGATTAAACCCTTTCTTAGCTGATTATTTGAAGTTGCATCAGTAGGACTGAGTGGACTTGGGGCAATTCAGGCAGATCTGAAACTGAGGGCTTAGACGATAACAATAAAACATACTCTATAAGTTATGCTTCCCGAATCACCGAACAGATCATCAATTTTCCTCCAGACATCTGCTATAGCTATCCTCCGTAGGATTTGAACGGGGTGCAGGGG
The DNA here is from genome assembly GCF_048077055.1 of Egbenema bharatensis FJBBOT/2019. Classification (NCBI taxonomy): domain Bacteria; kingdom Bacillati; phylum Cyanobacteriota; class Cyanophyceae; order Oculatellales; family Oculatellaceae; genus Egbenema; species Egbenema bharatensis. The sequence continues at coordinate 4,967,387 of NZ_CP182236.1, forward strand.
TAAAACCCTGGCGTGGGGGCGTTGCCCCTACCCCCTTGTTCACAAACAATTTGTGAACGCTATATTCGTGAGGATATCGGCTGATTCAAACCAAAAGGAGCAATCTTTGGGTAAGCTTCTATTCAATCATACAAATAGGGGTGAACAGCGGTTCACCCCTAAGAATCTGCAAATATGAAATGGTAAAGGCTGGGCTAAGAGCGGTTACTTTTTCGCCGCAGCAATGCAGGTGTCCACTAAGGCAGCCACTTCATCAACATCTTTCCAACCCAGAATTTCAGTGACTTTTTTCTCCAGGTTTTTGTAGGATCTGAAGAATTCGGCAATTTCCTCTAAGCGGTGCGGTGCAATGTCTTTAATGGATTTCACTTCAACAAAGCGAGGGTCTTTATCTGGCACACAGAGAATTTTCTCATCCCGATCGCCGCCATCCACCATTTCCAGCATTCCAATCGGTCGGGCTGGAATCACACAGCCAGGGAAGGTGGGTTGATCAATCAGCACCATACCGTCTAGTGGATCACCGTCATCTGCCAGGGTGTTGGGCACAAAGCCATAGTCGTAGGGATATTGCACTGAAGAGTAAAGCACCCGATCGAGGGCAAAGGCGTTCAAGTCTTTGTCAAACTCATACTTGTTTTTGCTGCCTGCCGGAATTTCAATCAAAACATTCAGCACACCCGGCTTGGGCTGGGGTGGAATCAGTGTTAAGTCCACAGCGTTTCTCCAAATTGACAGAACCAGGATACAGCCAAAATCGATCGCATTGGCAAAACTGGCGATCGTCATAAATGGCTGTTCTCCCGAATAGCATTGTAGGAGAGTTCGGAACCCATCACAGTAAGGTTCTAGTCAAGTTTTTTGCAACGGGCTATCTTCAGCAACGGCATTCAGGCTCGGCATCCAGGGTAAGTCGGTGATGCCTGGGTCGTAGCCCATCTGTGACAGGAGGGTCGTCAATTGCCCTCGGTGATGGGTCTGGTGGTTGAACATATGGGTGACGAGCAGCCAGGTGGGTAAAATTCGCGTTTTGCCATACACATTGCTGTGATAGGTGAAGGTTCGGCTCAACCACTCTGGCGTTAATGCCTCTGCCCATTCTAAAATTTCTCGATCGGTGATCTCCCGCTGTAGCCGCAATTCCTCAAAGTCAGCATACAAATCCTCACCCATTTTCCGGTAATAGGGTTGTCCCACAAAGCGGCCCATCCAGGCTCGATCGCCATACAGCAGGTGATTCAACGTGCCATGAATTGACTTGAAAAACGCTCCGCGATCGGCTTTGCGCAACTCATCGGGAATTTCTGCACAGAGGGCGTAGAGCTTCTGATTCATCCAATGGTTGTATGTGGCCATTGTGGTGTAGGGGGTGAGGTTGGGCATGGAAGGGGAGTGGGGAATCGGGAGTGGGGAATGGGGAGTGGGGAGTGGGGAGTGGGTGAGAATTATGGTTCAGGATTACGGGCTTCACCCAGCTTCGTAAACAGCACTCTAACGGTAGTATCGCTGCTCGATCCAGATACGGACTTCCTGTTCGGATGCGAAGGTCGCAGTCAGGTGAGTATCAGGATCGTAAACCTGAAAATAGGTGTTGCCGTGACGATCGCGTTTACGACGAATGCTGGGTTCGGGCGTTTTACTGAAGCTATCCAGCAGGAAATTCCAGAGGCGATCGAGGTTTAAGCGAGTGCCTTGTGGGTGGGGAGTAGGTTGGGGAACGGACTGAGGGTGGGCAACCCATGATTCCAATTCTTGCGAATTCACTAAAACGTAGTTGGGGTCTGAGTTGTAGGTTTTCATGGGTCTATCTCTTTGTGGAAGTCAGGAGTGGGTTTTTAGCTTTGAATGCTGGTGGGGCGGGCATTTTGCTTCCCCTTTAAAAGAAGTGGAACTGAAATTTGAGAAAAGTGAGCCTTGGCTTGAGAAGTGATGTCCTTACTGTATGAGTCGCCTCAGGAAGATTCAAAAACAGGGGCAGATATGTTTTATGAAAAAAATTGATAGAAGGTGGAGGCGAATGAACCCATTGTGAGACAGAAACTATAAACAAAACAGAGACAATTAATGTGAATTGTTACGGTTACAGTTTTGGTTTTGAGAACTGTTATGCTTTGTTTGAGGGGAAACTGTGTTCTTTGAGGGAAGGAGGGAAGGAGGGAAGGAGGGAAGAAGAGGGGGATCGGGAAAAATCCAAGATTCAAAACCAGAATCCAAAACCAACATCCAAAACCAACATCCAATGAATCTCAACGTTGATAATTTCCAGGACAAAACACTGTACGAGCAAGTGGCCGATCGCATTCAAAGGCTGATCGCTGAAGGAACGTTGCAGGTGGGCGATCGGTTGCCATCTGTGCGCCGATTACACAAGCAGCTATCGGTGAGCATTTCTACAGTGCTGGAGGCTTATCGGCTCCTGGAAGATCAGGGCTTGATTGAGGCGCGGCCCCAGTCTGGGTATTTTGTGAAACGAGCTTCCCTGATTCATCTGGAAGAACCGCAGGACTCAACACAACCGCAACAACAGGCTCCGATCGAAGTGTCGCTCGCATTCCGGGTGAGTAATCATATGCGCCATAGCGATCGGGTGAATCTGGGAGCGGCGGTTCCAGGGACTGAACTGTTGCCGATCGCCACGCTGAATCGGTTAATGGGGCAGGTGATTCGAGCGAATGCGGATGATGTTCATGCCTATCAAGCCTCTAAGGGGTGTGAGCCTTTGCGCCATGAAGCTGCAAAACGTTTGATGGATGCGGGGTGCTCAGTGACTCCGGGCGAAATTGTGGTGACAAATGGTACGACGGAAGCATTACACCTTTCTCTGCGCGCCGTCACTTGTCCAGGGGATACGGTAGCGATCGAATCTCCAACGTATTACGGTTTATTAGAGGCTCTGGAATCGCTTCACCTGAAAGCTCTAGAAATTCCAACTCACCCTAAGGAAGGGATTTGCTTAGAGAACCTGGAAGCAGCGTTGCAGGCGCGGAAAGTCACGGCTTGTGCCCTGGTGTCAAATTTCAGTAATCCCTTAGGAAGCTGTATGGGCGATCGTAAAAAGCAGCAGCTTGTAGAGTTACTGAACCGCTACGAATTGCCCCTGGTAGAAGATGACATCTATGGTGAATTACAGTTTGAAGGCTCGCGTCCTAAAGCAATTAAAGCGTTTGATACGGAAGGTCGCGTCCTGTACTGTACCTCCGTTAGTAAGACCCTTTCCCCTGGACTACGGGTGGGTTGGGCAGTTGCCGGACGTTATCAGGTCAAAGTGGAACAACTGAAGATGTCACTCAACTGGATGACCTCTGTTGCGTCCCAACTCACAGTAGCCGCATTCCTCAGTAACGGGGGATTCGATCGTCACCTGCGTCATCTGCGCCGCGCTTACCAATCCCAACTGCATCGCACCAGTCAAGCCATCTGTGAATGGTTTCCGGCTGAAACCAGAGTTTCGCGCCCAGAGGGAGGGTATGTACTGTGGTTAGAGATGCCACCTTCCTTCGATGCAATGGAGCTTTACGAAGAAGCTAGCCAGCACAACATCAGCATTGCTCCAGGCATCATGTTTTCGCCCTCAGGTAGCTACCAAAACTGCTTTCGGCTCAATTGCGGCATTCCCTGGTCAGAAGAGGTGCATCAAGCGATCCAGAAATTAGGGTACTTATCCAAGCGGCAGTTAGCGGCGAGGATGCTGGGGATGGAAGACTCCAGAATAGTCTAGGTATAAAATATAACAAGAAATAGAGTGAGATAAGTTTGTTGAACTGCTTGTTTTAAGTTACTGGATGCCAGAATCTGGGAACTCTGTGGAGACAGCTACAGAGATGTTCATCTACCTAGGAAAATTTATGGCAAGTGTTAATTTAAACAAGTGGGTTGTCAGTGGTAATTTGGCTGCGGACGTTGAGACTAAGACAGTTACGCTCCGAAGTGGAGAAGAGGCTGAGGTGGCAAGTGGTACTCTGTATGTCCAGAGAGGCCGAAATCGGGAAGAGTCTTTTACGGTCTCTTTGAGTATCTGGCAGAAGTCCAACGCTTGGCGGCTTTTGCCTTACTTGAAAAGGGGGTCTCTCATCATTTGTACGGGTAATGTAGATGTGAATCCCTTTATTTCCAAAAACGGCAATGTGCCCAGAGCTGGATTAGAAATGACTGTGCTAGACATTGATCTTGTGAGTGTTCGTAACAGCGAATCTTCAGTTTCAAACTCCGCTTCAGGTGCAGAACCCGTTTTAGACACTCCTACAGCCTCGGAAGACAAATTGTTGGTTGCAGCCTTCCCAACGGAATTTTGAGGAGGCAATGAAATAGAAAATGCAAACTGCATAACCTGAAGTTCTTGTGGGGTGGGTAGCGTTTCGACTGAGCTTTCGACCTGAGCTCAAGCCGAAGGGCTCAAGCCGAAGTTTTGCCCGCCCAGCTAAATTCTAAGTTTGACAGCCTGTCTTTTGACAGAAGTTTCCCTATCCTTCAACATTATGAGCACTGATTGTATAGGGTCATCGATTCAGGTGACAGTCGAGAGTGAAGTTCCATAGCCAGTAATGCTAGATTTGCTGTTGGTTGCCAGTTTAGGTTTTTTGGGCAGTTTCGGGCACTGCGTCGGTATGTGTAGTCCGATCGCCATTGCCTTTTCGCTCTCCCAAAACCAGGAAAAGCCAACCCTGTGGCAGCAAGTTCGATTTCATGGATTGCTTAATCTGGGCCGAATTCTCAGCTATGCCATGGTAGGTGCAGCGATCGGACTTTTAGGATCAGTTCTGATCGCTGGAGGACAGTTTGCTGGCGTAGGAAGTGGTTTGCGGCGAGGGATGTCCCTGTTTACCGGGGGACTGTTGATCTGGATGGGATTAACTCAAGTCAGTCCGGGTTTATTCCCTAAAATTCCTTTGCTGAACCCCATGGCCAAGAGCGATTTACACGATCGCCTCAGTCGTGTCATGGTGAATCTCTCGTTTCAGGATCGCTGGTGGACTCCAGCCCTACTGGGCATTTTTTGGGGACTGATTCCCTGCGGGTTCCTCTATGCTGCCCAAATCAAAGCCGCTGAAACCGGAGACCTATGGCAGGGCTGTGCCACAATGCTGGCCTTTGGATTCGGAACTTTTCCCATTATGCTGGGGGTCGGGGTTTCCATCGCTGCCGTCAGCCACGATCGGCGCAGTCAGCTTTTTCGGTTAGGGGGCTGGTTTACCCTGGCGATTGGCATTCTGACGCTGATGCGTACGGGCGATACGATGGTGGACTACACCGGACACGCTGCATTGATTAGCTTAATCATTGCTCTGATCGCCCGTCCAATTCGTTCCGTTTGGGCTGCTCCTTTACGCTATCGACGAGTCATTGGAGTTGGGGCATTTGTCCTGGCGATCGCCCATACTGTTCATATGGTGGAGCATACCTGGGGCTGGAATCCGCGAGCCTTTCAATTCATGCTGCAACAACATCAGTGGGGGATTGCCTTAGGGGGAACCGGGTTACTGCTCATAGCTCCAGCCGCCTTTACCAGTTTCGATCGCGCCCAAAAAGTTCTGGGACACCACTGGCGATCGATTCACTTACTGACGGTTCCTGCCCTTATCCTCTGTACCGCTCACTGCATTCTGACTGGCTCCCACTACCTCGGCAAACTCCAACTCAACTGGCTTAACTGGGTACAGACGATCGGTTTAATAGCGGTGGTGCTGGGGGTATTGGGGGTGAGGAGAGTGAGCAAGATAAAGAGTCAGGAGTCAGGAGTCAAGTAACTATGACCATTCAAAAAACGATCGCCTTTTGGGGAGTCAGCACATTATCCATTTCAGCCCTCCTGTCCATCCCAGCGATCGCTCATCAAGTCCAGATTGCGGGAGACGTGGGTGGCACGATGCACATTGAACCCAACGATAACCCACGGGCAGGAGAGCCGAGCCTGGCCTGGTTTGCATTAACTCGCCAGGGTGGAGAACTGATTCCCCTGGAAGCCTGCAATTGCCAACTGACGATTTATACTCAGCCAGGGGCGATCGTTGAATCTCCTTTGCTAGAAGCGGTTTCAGCCGAGGGATACACTGGCATTCCTGGAGCAGAGGTTACCTTTCCTCAGGTGGGTGCGTATGAACTAGTGCTGCAGGGGGAACCCGTTACGGCGGATGACTTTCAGCCCTTTGAACTGCGGTTTCCAGTGACGGTAGCGGCTGGACAGACAGTTCCCAGTCCTCCGGCTGAACCCGATGTAGAGAGCAATGTTGAAGACGAGCAAGTTCCCTCTGAATCGGACTCGGTGTCCGAGGCACCACAACCCTCTGCAGCGGACAACCAGGTTTTTTGGCGGGCTGGAATCGTTCTAGCCCTGGTTGGAGGGACGATCGCTTTTCTTTTAGGCAAAAGCAAAACTAAAAAGTGAAGCTCAATTTCAACGGATGCGGTAAAAGGACGAGTGCAGTTGAAGCAACCCCTGATCCCCTGGAATCCGCTTGGAATGATTTTGCAAAGGTAATTATGCGTTGTGTTCTAACCAGGTTGTTACCTCGTTCAGATGAGTAAAGTCCAGGGAGGCTTCGCCCAGGGCTTCCAGTTGATCAGTGGAGAGCGATCGGATTTGTGTCTCTACCTCTGGTTCCAAGTCACCGAACCGATGCTTCAGCAGCCGCAGCAATAGCGTGGCTTCTCCTGTTTGTACTCCTTGTTGGAGACCCTGTTGGAGACCTTGTTGGAGACCTTGTTGGAGACCTTGCTGTAGCCCCTGTTCCAGGATGTCCTGATAAATCACCGACTCTTTCACAATCTCCTCCCGCAAGATTTGCCGAATCACCGTTTTCTCTAATACTAATCCTGCCAGAACCGAAGTGGCTGCCGCGACATTACTTTTGGTAATTGGATTGGGCAAGGCCTCAACCTGTTGAGCAATCTGTTGCAGGGTTTGGGTCTTGTCCTCGGTGTAGCCCAGGATCGCCAGGGGTAATAAGCCAGGATATTGCAGCAGGTTGGCGGTCGGCACTTCCCACAGCCGAATCACTTCAAACTCATGGCGCATCCCAGGAATGGCAAACACGGTCTGCTGCAACAGCTCTGAACCAGTGGGCTTGAGGTAGATCACCACCTGACGCATAGCTTTGTGGGGATAGCGACGGTAGAGGCGCAGGCGGTAATCCGCCATCCTAAAGGGGATGTCTGGGTCGGGTTGGGTTTGAAACTCCAGATGGAGGACAACCTGTTCTGAAGCCAGGAGGATCAGGGCATCGGCTCGAATCGGGGCAACGGATAACTCAGATGGATCAAGTTGGGTTAAGCCGATCGATTCTCCCAGGAGCCATTGAGCAAAGTCCTGGCTGTAGCTTTCGGCGAGAAACTTGCAGACGTTATCGTACATACCCAGTTCCTACAAGTCCGATTGATCCTCACTCAGGTAACTATTGTTCCCATACAACGACTATCTTGATCGCTGCCGCCGTTGCCTGAACCAATCCTGCAACTGCTGCCGACAGGGTTCCTCCAAAATGCCGCCGATCACGGGTAAGTGATGGTTAGAACAGGCACTGTCAGGAAGATTCACCACTGTACGAACGGCTCCAGCCTTTAAATCATCGGCTCCGTACACCAATTTGCCCAACCGCGATAGGACGATCGCCCCAGCACACATGGGACAGGGTTCCAGCGTCACGTACAGCGTACATTGCTCTAAATGCCAGGTGCCCAGCGTTTGACCCGCCGATCGCAGTGCTACTACTTCCGCATGGGCAGTTGGATCATGATCTCGTTCCCGGCGATTTTCCCCCGTTGCTATGATCTCGTCTGCAGCATCCACAATCACCGCACCCACCGGAACCTCTCCCGCTACCCCTGCTGCTGCGGCCAGCTCGATCGCTCGAACCATCCAACGATAGTGGCGCAGATAATCGGGGTGATCGATCGCGGGTGGGGGAATGAACGGTAGGGCGGAGAATTGATTCACTTAGGATAGTGACTTAAATAACCTGTCAATCATTCGGACTCGTTGACAGGGCGGGCAAGACTTCGGCTTGAGCTCAGTCGAAACGCTGCCCACCCCACAAGAATCTCAGATTATTCAATTTGCATTCCTTAGAGGGTTAGAAAGACTAGTTAATCTAAGATCCGAACTCCAACCACAGGCGCATTAAAGCGATAGGTTTGCCCTTCTAATTCCATGGGTGTGCCCACCTTGATTTTGGTATTGCCCAGCACTGGGCCATCATCCAGAATTTGAGCATTGCCACCTAAGGTCACCATCATGTCGATCGTGTAGTTTAGCTCTGGGCGCGGGTCAGGACGGGAAATCACTGTGCCATCGGGTTGGGGAACGGCCACACTGCGAGGCAGCGAAACCACATCCAGCACATCCACCTCACCATAGGGTTGATTCCGAATGATGATTCTCGTTTTTTCCTCTTGTTGCAAATTTTCTAAAAGAGCTTGCGGTTCACGTACCGTCAACCCCCGCACCATCACATCCACTTCGATCGGCTTTGTGGCTGTACCGACCTGGGCAACGGAACCCGATGTACCGGGAAACAGGAAGATACCCGCGACAACCATCAAAATGATGAGTCCAGCACCGATATCTAAAACGCTGATTTTACCGAACAAGCGACCTTTGGAATCTAAAATGGCCATTGTGAAAGGCTCCCATGAACCGGCAGATAAAAAATTTAAGTGTGCAGCTTAAATCTCAGATAGCACTCTAGCAATAAAACTGCCCAATCGATCACTGAACTTGTCTACTGAATTGCAAAATTTCTCTAAATTTCGGTAGAACTAACTCAGCTTGAGGGGTATGACTCCTGCGCCATCAAGCCTTTTCATAACGTATCCTCGGAATGCTGCAAAGTATAAATTTGGTCATGACGAAAAGATTACAAGCTCTGCAAATTGATGAAGATACCGTGATTTATGTAGAGACGATCGACGATGTGGAAGTACCTGCGGTTATCGAGGAACCAGAGGAGCAGACCCGTGGCGGACAGAAGGGCTGGAGCAGAAATCCTTCTGAGCAAATGGCCCAGAGCTTTAAGGCGATCGAATCCACTATCAAGGTTTACACGAAGCATACGCTGAATGCCTTCCGAGATGCAGCCCTGGCAGATGTGCAAAAGGTGACGCTGGAGTTTGGTGTCAATGTGAGTGGAGTCGGGGGAGTGCCCTACATTGCGACTGGCACAATGGGATGTAATATCAAAGTAACGGTAGAGTGCGCCTTCCCGCAGCGCAAACCGCCCGCTTCAGCCCAGTCTGCCGTTCCTCAGTCGCAACCTCAACCCCAATCTCAACCCCCGATCGCTCAACCGCTCCCTCGACAGCCTCACCCCAATCACCCTACCCAGCAGCCTACTTAAGCTTGTACTGCTGTTGCTAGACTCCGATCGTCAGATTGATCTGCCAATCTGCCTTTTCCAGATCACTTCGAGAATAAGTTTGATAGCCATTTGCCGCGCCCGGAATTTCAACCTGAAAAATCTGAAGATCTTGGGGAATATCTTGCAACACAAAATCAAAAGAGCAAAAGACAGGAACCCCTCGGTTAGCTCGATCGAGAGTTTGGCGTAGCGACTGTTCTTCCTGTTCTGGAAAACCTTCCAGGGCATAACGCGATCGTCCTGGCTCCAGCCGACTGACGGCAACAATTTCGCCTACACTGTTCCGCAAAATCACTTGAGAACCTGACTTGACATCTCGGAACCGTTCTGGTGCGAGACAATCTCCACCAATTTCTGCTTCAGTTGAAACAAATAGCTCTATCTGCTGGATAATCAATCTTCCTTTCAAAGTTGGGTTGGCTGGGATAACTTCTGCAACGATCGGTGCCGGAGAAGGGGACACAGAAATTTCTGCTGACTTTCCAGAATTTGCACAGCTCGTCAGTAGAATTAAAGAGACTAAGCACAAAGCTCTTTTCATGGTTTAACTCCAAAGTTTCCCTTAGTGTTCCCAACCTCGTTGAAAACTCTGTAGTCTGCTAAGAACCATGAAAATTCAGTACTTCCCAGAAACCGATACTTTGTCCATTCGCTTGAACCGTAATCCCAGTACCGAATCAGAAGAGATTGCTCCGGATGTGGTGATTGATTTTGATGCGGATGGAGCCGTCGTAGGGTTGGAGATTGATCTAGCGTCCTCAAAGGTAGACATGAAACAGTTAGAGCTGCAAGGGCTTTTGATCCCAGAATTGCTTTCACGTTAACTCAACAAGCAGGAGTATTGTGGGAATCGAACAACCCATTATGATGATGGAGCAGTTCTAGCGATCGGAGAAGAAATTCGAGGCATGAACCAAACGGATCTGGCATTTGCATCGGCACTAGAGCAGGCGCATCTCATTCGGAGTCAGCAAATTTCGCCGTTAGAGCTAACCCAGCTTTACCTCGATCGCATTCAGCAGTTAGATGGAGCATTAGGTAGCTTTTTTACAGTTATTGCTGATGCCGCGATCGCTGATGCTACTGCCAAAACGGAAACCCTGGCTCATGCTGAACCTGCGGAATTGCCTCCTTTCTTTGGAGTCCCGATCGCCATTAAGGACTTGAACTCGGTGGCGGGAGTCCCCTGTACCTTCGGCAGCAAGGTGATGCGGGAGAATATTGCAACCTATGATGATGCGGTCACGGCTCGCATTAAGCAGTCCGGCTTTGTGATTTTGGGTAAAACCGCCACTTCAGAAGTCGGCTCTCTGCCCTACACCGAACCCGAAGGCTTTCCGCCCACTCGCAACCCCTGGAATTTGGACTATACGGCAGGCGGATCTAGCGGGGGGGCAGCGGCAGCAGTGGCAGCAGGACTGTTACCGATCGCGCAGGGATCCGATGGTGGGGGATCGATTCGAGGGCGGCCTTTTGCTGTGGACTGGTGGGAATCAAACCTGCACGAGGTCGGGTGTCCTATGCGCCGATCGGGGATGCGATGAATGGAATTGCGGCGAATGGCTCGTTGGGACGAACGGTTGCCGATGCAGCGGCCCTCTTGGATGTGCTATCGGGTTACGTGACAGGCGATCCCTACTGGTTGCCCGATCCAAATCCATCTTTTCTAACGATCGCCCAACGGTCAGCAAGTTCGGAGGTTCAACCCCTGCGGGTTGCCTACAGCACGACGATCGCCCCGATTGGTAAAGCGGATGCCGTTTGTGCCCAGGCGGTTTTGGATACAGTGAAGCTCCTGGAAGGATTGGGGCATCAGATGGAGCAAAATTGCCCTGACTGTAGTGGGCTGGAAGATCCATTTACGATCGTCTGGCGCACTGGGATTAGCGCATCGGGTTTACCTTCAGAAGTCCTGGAACCCTTCAATCGCTGGCTGTATGAACATCGAGATTCCAGTGGAGACTATCAAAAGGCTGTATGGGCAATGCAGGCAATTTCTCGACGAATCGTTGCTTTTTTTGAGCATTATGATGCTTTGCTGTTGCCTACCTATCTGCATCCCCAAATTCGGATCGGTGAATGGGCTAATTTGAGTCCAGCCGAAACTCTAGAGAAAATCATTCACTGGATCGCACCCTGCCCGATCGCCAATGCCACTGGACTTCCGGCGATCGCCATTCCCACCGGATTCAGTCCTGATGGCTTGCCGATCGGGATTCAGATCGTTGGTCGTCCGGCGGATGAAGCCACTCTGATTGCACTGGCAGCTCAGATAGAGTCAGTGCGATCCTGGGGTGGAGTGCGTCCGGCATGGGCAGCGCCAGGGTAAATTCAATCAATCCTACCCATACGTCGCCCCACTTGGCATAATCGTCCCCGTCAAATCCGCATTATGCAGATTAGCTTGATTGATATTGGCATTGATCAGGACGGCTTCGCTTAGATCGGCTTCACTGAGGTTAGCCCAGCCTAAGTTGGCACGGTATAGATTGGTGCGTCTAAGGTTGGCTCCCCGTAATGTAGACCAACTGAAACTAGCCCCCCGACCATTCGCCCGTCCCAGGTTGGTGTTGATTAGATTCGCGCCGACAAATTTGGCTCGGCTCAGATCCGCTTCTCGCAGATCGGCTTCTTCTAAAATCGCGCCGTGGGCAGTCACACCAATTAAATTGGCTCCCTCAAAAATGGCGTTACTGAGGATCGCGTTGGATAGGTTCGCCCCTTCTAGAATGGCTCTCGTTAAATCTGCCCCAATCAATTTGGCGCGGTGTAGTGCTGCACTGTTCAGATTCGCTTCAACCAGGGTGGCTTGATTCAAGCTGACTTCTCCTAAATTGGCATCCACCAGAATGGCGCGATCGAGGTTGGCTCCAATGAACCGAGTTCCTCGCAATCCGGCTCGGCTGAGGTCAGCATCACAAAGTTTGGCTTGAGCCAGGTTTGCTGAAATCAGATTTGCTTCAATCAGGGTCGATTGAGTCAGGTCAGCCTGAGTTAAGTTAGTTTCTCGAAAGTTGGCGGAACTGAAGTCTGCACCTCGTAAATTTGCCTGGCTCAGGTTAGCTCGTCGGAAGTCAATCCCTCTTAGATCTTTGCCACTCAGATCGATTCCTACTAACACTGCGTTCTGGAAGTCTCGTACTCCTGCTGCGTACTGATTCAGCAGTTCTTCAACGTGCATGGTCATTAATATAAAATGTCCCCCATGGCGGATTGCTACACCGCAAATTTAGACTTAGATTGCCCTAAATCTACCGTTAGTCTTCGTTTTTTCATCTTACTTTCTGTGTGAGTGGATAGAAGATTGATGGCAAAGATTTTTGTCGCTACAGGCCTTGCTTATCCAAAATTGCGCTGGTGGTTAGACCAGTTGTCAGATTTGTGGACGACATTAATTGCTTGAATTTTTGATATCATCGTGAGTCTCGCTGACTGAGTTTGAGTGCAGTCATTGAAGTTATCCAACCTTGCCCAAAGGAAGCATTAGAAGATTTAATACTTCATGGAAACTTCATGAAGTCCATTTTTGCCTCTGAAGAATGAACCACGTCGTTGGGGTGGTTTTCTCACAAAAACCCCTGGACGCTGTACTCCAATCTTGTGTCGGAGTTTGTTCATTAACGCTTGAGGCGATAAGAATGGCTTCTTTCTTTAATCAGGTGCAGCCTTTAAAGGGTGCATTCAGTCAGCTGCGTTCGTCTGCTCGTCATGCCAGCTTTGATGGGTTCACTGATTCCGGTAGTGGGCGATCGTCCAGTCAGTTCAACCAGGCTCGATCAGCCCTACGGCTGCGGCGATCGGCAACACAAGCGCTTACAGGTCTGTCGGTTCGATCGGTTGCGGCGAGTACGGCTAATTCAACCACTCCGATCGGCACTCCCAGGGTTTTCAACTCCCCTACGTTTTCTGTATCCGATCGCGTCGATCGCACTAATCCTACTGATTTCTACCGCTTCACAGCGAACCAATCCGGGGTATTTACAGCCAATCTCACAGGATTAACAGGAGATGCCGATGTCAAGTTAATTCAAGATCGCAACAACAATGGGCAAATCGATCAGGGGGAAGTGCTGGCCTGGCAATGGGAACGGGGAACCCGCAATGAGTCGATTCGCCGCTTCCTCAGTCCTGGCACCTATTTCGTCAAAGTCGTGAGCTATAACAATCAAGCCGCCAACTACTCCCTGGCCAGCAATTTTGCAGCGGCAACCCAGGATAATCGTCGATTTTCAATTCAACTCAACTTTGGGCAGGGCTTACAAAATCTGAACGCTGCTGCTCGTAATGCCATCACTGAATCTGCCCGCTTCTGGGAACAGGTAATTACCCATAGCTCCTTCGATCGCCCTCAAACGCTGACCGTCAACGTTCAGGGTACATTTCGCAATGACAGTGTTCTGGCCTTCGCCGGGCCAACTCAGGTTTCTGCCACCTCAGCGAATCGCCGTTTACCCACTTCTGGCTCTGCAACGATCAACACTCGCTACAGCACTCAATACAACAATACTCCCAGTTTTCTGCGCGATACGATGGTGCATGAGTTGGGTCATGTGCTGGGAATTGGGACGCTCTGGGAAAGTGTGGGGCAGAACTTGATCGATCGCGGCAGTATCACCTATCGAGCCAATTCCAATGCTGGCTGGGCCTATGGTGAATTGCTGGGCACCTTCAACCAAACGGCTATTCCCGTGGAACCCAATGTGTTTGGCCACTGGGATGAAGGACGGTTTAGAGCCGAATTGATGACCCCGATCGCCGAAGCCCCTGGAAACCCCACTCCCCTAAGCCAACTGACGATCGCCTCGCTGCGAGATTTGGGTTGGAATGTCAACTACGGCGCAGCTACCCCCTATGCCCTGACCCAACCCTCCACCTCAACCCGCACTATCAGCCGAATTGGATCCTCCCCGACCCCGATCGCCGCAGCAACTTCACCCTCTGCCACCTCGATCGATTCTTCGCTCCCCGTTCGATGTGGTTGTTCCATGCATCTGGCCGCATCGGGCTTGAACACCCTCAATTCAACCCATCTATCTGAGTTAATTGGATGAGAAGGCTGAAGGTTTAACCGATGGGTAGGGGCGATTTGCGAATCGCCCTGAGGGCAAATTCATCCCAAACAGTCCCGCAGGGTTTGCTCCACCGATCGCGGATTCCAGCCAAGTTCCTGCCTGGCTTTGGCAGCATCCACCCGGACACAGCGATCATAGAGATAGTGAACCCGTTCACGGCTGATCGGCGGATTCCAGGAGATGGCCCGTCCGATTAAATCCAGCACCGTTCCCGCTACCCGAACGATCGGTTCAGGAATTTCCCTGGGAACTGGAACGCCCGTTTCCTGGCTGAGGAAGGCAAACATCTCGCGGGTACTCAGTTCGCCTGTAGAAATGATGTAGTGGGAACCTGGAGCGGCCTTGTCCGCAGCCAGCAGCATGGCCGCCACCAGATCATCCACATGGACAATCCCCGTGATCCGATCGCCTCCTGCCCAGACTTTCAGCTTGCCGTTGCGGTAGTTGGTCAAAACCGGGCCAAAGTGCGGATCATCGGCTCCAAAAATTCCAGAGGGCATCACACTCACCACGGGAAACCCGTCTGCCGCTGCCTGATCCACAAGCTGCTGGGCTTTGTATTTGGTGGAATCGTAGGGAGAGGAAAAGTCTTGCTGCTCTCGTTGAAAGGTTTCGTTGATCACGCGCCCCTGGGTATCCCCATAAATGCCGATCGTACTGCAATACACCATCTTGGCGACTCCAGCATCCCTGGCGGCTGATAAAACGGCCCGCGTTCCTTCGACGTTGACCCGCTCCATTTTGGCCGCATCTACCAGTCCTAATTCCACATAAGCTGCCGTATGGAAGACCACGTCTACTCCCTCCATTGCTGTTTTAAGAGCCTGGCGATCGGTGATCTCACCGGAGATTCGCTGAAGATTAGTACACTCTAAGCGGGATAGATCGCTGGTTTGACGCACCAGCCCCACGACCGTATCACCACGCTGCTCTAATGCTCTAACCAGATGGGAGCCAGTAAACCCGTTTGCACCAGTAACGAATGCCTTCATGTTTTTCTTATCTACACTGCCGAACGTCTACGGGAAATCCCGATCGAGTTTTTGCAACTAAAATCTCTGCTGGGAATTTGGATCAGTTTTCAGTGCAACATTATGACCTTTGAAGCGTGACCTCTTCCAGCGGCAAGGACATATTGCTCCAGAAACCCCTTTGCAGCCCTGAATTCAATCCCTTTCCCAAGATAGACGTATACGCGACGAGAACTGAATAAAATCTTAATATTGTTTTAAGTGTTGTTAACTCACTTAATCTTTTTCCGAAATCCTGGTCGGCGTTTTGGATCTAAAACTCGATCGAAGTCTCGGATAGTTTTTATCAAGCGGAGATCAGCACACGGGTCAATCGTGCCCAATGGAGCAACTGCACTAATGAATCAAGTCTTTACAGCGCGTCCTCAAGAACATCCTGAAAAGATTCTTTGCTACTACGTCAACGCAACTTCAGGAATTCAAGTCGTCAAAATTCAAAATCCCAATCACTTTTACTTTGAGCGGGTTGTCTTCCCCGGACAGCGACTTTTCTTTGAAGCACTGCCAACGGATCAGCTCGAAATCTATGCAGGGGGAGCAGCCAGCACAATTCTCGCAGATACCTTGCTTTGCCAGAATTTGCAGGTCGAACCAGAAATCCCTGTTCTCACCTAAATTGCAGGGAACGCGCCCCTGGTTTCCTTGCCCATAGGTGTTTGAACAGGATGAAATGTCCTGAATAATAAATGTCCTACATTCGCCCTCTAACTCCCCAATTTTGGGGGGCTTCCGACCCAATTGAGCGGTTAAAGTCCTTCAACGTTAAAGGATTTAGGGGGCGATTTGGCTAGCAACTGGCACGTTTGGTCATGCTATTTCGTAAAAGTCGTTAGAAATGCTTCGTATAGATTTGCATAGAAATGCTTTACGGTTGATAAAACTCAACCAACTTTGATCCATCTCCCGTGCTGTGGTTCAATTGTGGGGTGGTATACTTCCCAAATATCTAAATTTCACCTTTCAGATAGTTTGTTACTCACTTTGCTTGCAGTGACAGAGTGCAAAGCAGTCTATGCTGAATCAGCGTTCGATCAGCACAGGCAGAGGGCGATCGGTATCTTTAATTACTAAAGGAGGGGTGAAGCAATCCCTCACGTCGTCATGTTTCCGCACCCCTGATTGCGTGATTTTTGAACTGCTAGAAGGTACGGATAAAGATGTTACAAACATTCCTCAAAACTTGGACAAGCAAAATTGTCCAGCGATCGGTGTCCAGCGCAATGTTGTTTGCCCTGCTGTTGACTGCCTGTGATGGCAACCAAACCGCAACGACTACCGAACCGGATGATACCGACACGACTGCTCAGACCGATACCACGCCCCCTCAGGATGGTGGAACCCTGATCTGGGCAAGGTATGGAGATGCGGATTCCCTTGATCCCCACCGCACGACAACTACCCTGTCCTGGCAAATTTTTGATCAAATCTACGACACATTATTAGCATTTGATGACAATGGCGAAATTGTGCCGAATCTGGCGCAGGAATGGGAGGTGAGTGAGGACGGTACGGCGGTTACATTTACCCTGAATGAGGGCATTACCTGTCACGATGGCACACCTTTTGACGCAAACGACGTAAAGTACACGGCCGATCGCGCTCTGGATGATGCCAATCCCAGTGTTACCAGTGGGGCATGGGGGCCGATCGAATCGGTCGATGTCGTTGATCCGCAAACCGTCACCTTCCAGTTCTCCAGTCCCTTTGGGGCATTTCTGTCCTTCATGGCGGATCCGTTTGCCAGCATGATTTGCGATAGTAACGAGGAATTTGGTAATCAGTTTGGGGTATCGCAGGCGATCGGAACCGGTCCCTGGCAGTTTGTGAGTTGGACGAGGGGAGATGAAATTGTCCTGGAACGGAATGAAGACTATACCCGCTTTGGTCGTCCAGTGGAGAATGAGGGTGCCCCTTACCTGGAACGATTGATTGTCCGCCAAATTCCAGAGGCGCAAACTCGTCTGGCAGGTTTGCAGACCGGCGAGGTGCAACTGATTGTGAATCCGCCATTGGATGATCTGGATGTGGTGCGGGATGATCCCAACATGGAGTTGCACGTTGCTGAAAACACGGGACAGAACTTCTTTTTTGAATTCACAATTTCCCGTCCTCCCTTCGATGATATCCGGGCCCGGCAAGCAGTTGCGTATGCGGTTGACGTAGATGCGGCCATTCAAACTGCCTTTGGGGATGATCTGGTACAGCGAGAACAGTGTCCCATCAGTCGGGGGGTGTTTGCGAACGATCAGGAGTTCTGCGCTCAACATGGTTATGAACATGATCCCGATCGCGCCAGAGAACTGCTGGAAGAAATAGGTTACAGCGAAAATCAACCCATGGAAGTGATTCTGATGACTTCCACAGGTGACAACCGGGAAAGAATGGTGCAGATCTTCCAGAGTCAGCTTGCCCAGGTGGGAATTGATGCTCGGCTGGAAACAATGGACATCGGTACATTGAATGCGCGGGTGAAGCAGGAGAACGAACGCGCGACTGGAACCAGCACCTTCGACATGATGGACTGGGCCTGGTTTGATCCCGACATTTTACATCAACTCTGGCATTCTCCCGGTGCTTACAGTGGATACCAGAGCGATGAACTAGATGCACTGTTGCAGGAAACTCGAACGACGATCGATCCTGAAGAACGACGAGCGGCGGTTGAGGATGTGATGGAGTATCTACTGACGAATGCAGTTCACATTCCCCTTTACACCCCCGGTTCTCTCTGGGTTTATGCCACACGGCAGGAGGTACAGGGCTTCAGGATTGGGCCGTTTAATCGTCCGGTCTTTAATGATGTGAGATTGCAGTAGGAAAAATTTAGGGGCGAATTGCGTTCGCCCTTAAAAGGATCAGGTCAGTGTCCAGGTGGTAGGACTGGGCGGGCAAGATGCCCACCCCACAAGAGACCTTATCCCCACTCCCTGTACGGGCGATTCGCGAATCGCCCCTACCCAATCCCCACTCCCCTCCTCCTCCCATGACTCGCTATCTCATCAAACGCATCCTTGCTGGACTGTTTACCATCTGGATTACAACGATCGCTGTGACGTTGCTGATCCATCTGGTTCCGGGTGATCCGGTGCAGATTATGTATGCCCAGTCGCAATCAACCACCCCTGAGCAACTTGAGCAAATTCGGCGTAACCTGGGACTCGATCGCCCGATTTATGAGCAGTATTTTCTGTATATGAGTCGGATTTTGCGAGGGGATTTTGGCACAACGATTCGGGGCAGTCAGCCTGTGTTTGATCTGCTGATGGTGCGGTTGCCGAATACGTTGCTGTTGGCACTCAGCAGTTTGTTAATCACAATGGTGGTGGGCGTAACGGCTGGATTTTTTGCAGCCTATAAGCGGGGAACCTGGTTAGATACCCTCCTGATGACCGGATCGATTATTGGTATTTCGATTCCTAGCTTCTGGTTAGGCTTGATGTTAATCTATGTGTTCTCAATTCGACTGGGTTGGTTCCCCGTATCGGGTACCAATTTGCCTAATTTAGTTCTGCCTGCCATTACCCTGGGACTGGCCAATGCTGCATCTGTTGCCCGTTTAACGCGATCGTCTATGATTGATGTGTTGTCGCAGGACTACATGCGCACGGCGCGGGCTAAGGGACTCCAGGAAACGATCGTGTTGTCTCGTCATGCGTTTCGCAATGGCATGATTAATGTCGTGAATATGCTGGGGTTACAGTTCACCTACATGATGGGTGGAGCGATCGTCGTGGAGAATGTCTTTGCCTGGAATGGCATCGGGCGGTTGGCGATTCAGTCAATTTTTCAGCGAGACTATCCAACGATACAGGGATTTATTCTAATTTTTGCTACGGTTGTGGTTCTGGTTTCGATTTTTCTGGATTTAATCTACGTCTGGATTGACCCTCGAATTACCTATCGTTAAACAGTCGTCCCCATGACTCAACAAGTTTCTACACCAATTCCTCCCGTTGCGCCGCTGCCGACTAAGAGTCAGGAGTTGCAGCAATTTCTGCGGGTGTTGCTCCGCAGTCCAGGTGCGAAGATTGGAGCCTTGATTTTGGTGGTACTGATTCTGGTGGCCCTCTTTGCTCCGGCGATCGCTCCCTATGGCCCCAGTGAAATGGGAGTTGGCGGTAATTTACAATCGCCCAGTGCCGAGCATTGGTTTGGTACGGATGAATTTGGGCGCGATCTGTTTAGCCGGATTGTCCACGGCAGTCGGCTGACTTTAATGATTGGCTTCATTGCAGTGGGCATTTCCATGACGGCTGGGACTTTGATCGGGCTGGTGGCGGGTTATGCCGGGGGGTGGCTGGAAACGATTTTGATGCGGGCGATAGATGTGCTGTTTTCCTTTACGGAAATTCTGATCGCGCTGGCCACCGTCGCTGTGTTGGGCCCCAGCCTGACCAACGCCATGATTGCTGTCGGTATTAGTTCCATTCCGTTTTATGCCCGTGTCACCTATGGAGCGGTTTTAGTTGAAAAAAATAAAGAATACTTCAAAGCTGCTCAAGCCGTTGGAGCCAGACACCATCGCCTGCTGTTTCGCCATATTCTGCCCAATATCCTTTCCCCTATCATCGTCGTGGCCACGGTTGGTGTCTCGATCGCCATCCTCTCCGCTTCTGCCCTTTCCTTCCTGGGACTGGGGCCCCAACCTCCCTCTCCCGAATGGGGAGCCATCCTCGCTGCCGGACGTGACTTCTTCCGTCGTGCCCCCTGGATTACCACGTTCCCCGGTGTAGCCATTGCCCTGGCCGTTCTCGGTTTCAACCTCTTAGGTGATGGACTGCGTGAGGCTCTAGATCCCCAACAGCGATCGTGATTAAAATCTCCTCATACGGGCGATTCATGAATTGCCCCTAACCCATTCCCTGTACGGGCAGATCACCATTTGCCCCTAACCCATTCCCTGTACGGGCGATTCACGAATCGCCCCTACCTTACCCCCCACCTAACCATGACTTCCCTTCTCGATGTCCGTAACCTCCAAACCCAATTCTTCACCGATCGCGGCGTTGTTCATGCGGTGAATGGGGTCTCGTTCCAGGTGAATCCAGGGGAGACCGTCGGGATTGTGGGTGAGTCAGGGTCGGGGAAGAGTATTACTGTGCTGTCGGTGATGCGGTTGATTGCCTCCCCACCGGGCAAAATTGTGGGTGGGGAAGTGTGGTTTGAAGGGCGGGATTTGCTGAAGCTGAAGCTGAGAGAAATTCAGGCATTGCGCGGTAATGAAATCTCGATGATCTTTCAAGATCCGATGACTTCCCTGAATCCGGTACTGCGGATTGAAAAGCAGATGACGGAAGCGATCCAGACTCATATGGGGCTGTCTGCATCCGCTGCCAAGAATCGGGCGATCGAACTCCTACAGCATGTGGGAATCCCTGGAGCTGCCGATCGAATTCGCAACTATCCGCACCAGTTTTCGGGGGGAATGCGACAGCGGGTGATGATTGCGATGGGATTAACCTGTAATCCAAAATTGCTGATTGCCGATGAACCAACCACTGCATTGGATGTGACGATTCAAGCCCAAATTGTGGAGCTGGTGAAACGCATTAAACAGGAGCGGAACATGGCCGTGATCTGGATTACCCACGATCTATCCCTCCTGGCCAGTTTAGCCGATCGCATTTTGGTGATGTATGCGGGGCAAATTGTCGAACAGGCTCCCCTCCTCGACCTCTACCAGAATCCCCGGCATCCCTACACCATTGGACTCCTCCAGAGCATTCCCCGGCTGGATGAACAGCGTCAGGCTCGCCTGAAACCCATCCAGGGACTTCCCCCCAATCTGGTCAACTATCCCCAGGGTTGCCCCTTCGCTGCCCGGTGTGAGTATGCGATCGATCAGTGCCATACGGAAGATCCGCCCCTGGAATCCGTCACGGCGGAACATCAGGTTGCCTGCTGGGTGAAACCGTCTGAACCGGATATTCGCTCCACCTCTCAAGCCTCGATTGTCTGAGCCACTGGGCAATGGGCAGGCAAGATGCCTGCGCTACGGTTTATTCTTGACTCCCGCCTCCCGCCTCCCGACTCCCGACTCCCGCCTCCCGACTCCTAACTCCCCCCATGACTCACCCCCAATCCCCCCCCACGCTCCCCCATCAGCAAACGGACACTTTGCTGAAAATCGAAAACTTGAAAGTGTACTTCCCCATCATGCAGGGAATTCTGCTGCAACGGCGGACGGGCTGGGTTAAAGCCGTCGATGGGTTAAATTTCACCATTCAGCGGGGGGAAACGCTGGGGTTAGTGGGAGAATCCGGCTGTGGCAAAAGTACGACAGGGCGGGCCATCCTGCAAATGGAGCGTCCTACGGAGGGGAAGGTGCACTTTGAAGACCAGGATCTAACCACGTTACAGGGAGAAACCCTGCGGCAAATGCGGCGACGGATGCAGATGATCTTTCAGGATCCCTACGCTTCCTTAAATCCCAAAATGACCGTGGGTAATATTGTGGCAGAACCGATCGAGGTCTTTGAGTTGGCGAGTGGCAATGCTAAGCGCAATCGAGTCCAGCATTTATTAGAAGTGGTGGGGCTGAGTCCAGAATTTATTCACCGCTATCCCCACGAATTTTCGGGAGGGCAACGGCAGCGGATTGTGATTGCGCGGGCTTTGGCCGTCAACCCAGATTTTATTGTTTGTGATGAACCGATCGCCGCACTGGATGTCTCGATTCAGGCCCAGGTGGTCAACCTGATGCAGTCCCTTCAGCAGGAGTTTGGTCTGACCTATTTATTTATTGCCCATGATCTGAGTGTTGTACGGCACATTTCCGATCGCATTGCCGTGATGTACCTGGGCAAAATTGTGGAACTGGCCGATCGGGTGTCCCTGTACGAAAATCCATTACACCCCTATACTCAGGCTCTCCTATCGGCTGTTCCCATTCCCGATCCAGTGGTAGAAGCGACGCGAGAACGAATTGTGCTCCAGGGGGATGTGCCCAGCCCAACGAACCCACCCAAGGGATGTCGGTTTCACACGCGCTGCCCGATCGCCGTTGAAGCCTGTCGGCACGACCCTGAACCAGAGTTTCGGGATGTGGGCAACCAGCATTATGTGGCTTGCCATTTAGTTGAATCGGCCTAATCAACTTCTCTCTCTAGATAGTTGCTGCGGCAAGGCAATTCACTTAATCCTGAAGAATTACAGGGCGCATCATCCCATTCGTACTTGATCTTGAAACGGTTTTGTTCTACTAACATTTGTTCTCTAGAACTGCTTATGCTGAATGCATGAAAAGACTGATCCGCATTGATACGCTGCAATGGTTTATTGGCGGCTACATTGCCCTCCGGGGTGCGCTGATGCTAGTCGCACCTCATACTTTGACGGCACATGTATTTGTGCCCATTCAGCCCTATTTGCCCTGGCTGGGAAGCCTGCAAGTGATTGGAGGGGCTGCCCTGATTGCTGCAGCGGCCCTTACCCCCCGACGATCGCTGGTTCAGATCGCCCATCTTTTAGCAGGGATATCCTTGCTTCAGGCATCGATCGGGCATACTCTGGCAGGCACCTGGACTGGCGCAGCCGGGTTTGGAGTCTTGGCCCTGGGAACGGCGATCGCCCCGTTTTTAGCCCGTACCCAATGGCACACCCCTAGAGTCAGCGATGTTGATTGGTTTGTCTGCCTGATGGGGATGCGGCTCACCCTGGATGGGCTACTCATGCTTTTCCCGTTCAATCAACAGTTTGAGGCTGCTCTCTACGATCCGATTCGTACCCATATTCCGCTCTACGGCATGGGGCATCTTGCGGCGGGCATTTTACTGCTGGTAGTGGTTAGATTTCCCGTGCAGCGACGCTGGGAACAGGGGGTTTACCTGCTGGCAGCGGTTGTTCTCTGGTCATGGACACTGGGGTTAGGGATTCCCACCTGGAATTCGTTTTTGTATTCCGGTGGCTTAGGAACCGTTCTCGCCCTTTCTCCCTGGTTGCGATCCCAATTGTCGCGCCTGAATCATGCCTCCCTGCAAACCCAGTTGATCATGACGCTGGTGGGTATTGTGACGCTTCCCCTGCTGTTTGTCGTTGCCTGGGTGACATTTCCCCAGGAGCAGGCTGTGACTGACCGAGCTTTAACGGTGCAGCAAACCCTGGCTGTAGCCCTGGCGCAAGACACTGAGAACTATGTTGCCCTCCATCAAGCTGCGATCCTTGCCCTGGCCAATCAACCCAATCTAACGAATCTGAGTGTAGAGGAGCAGCAAGAACAGCTCCAGGTTTTCAATCAAGCCTACCCTAACCTGGTGGTGTTCAGTACTTTTGATGCTGAGGGAAATGCGATCGCCCGCAGTGATACCAACCCGCCTGGCCCATCGATCGCTGAATTACCCCTTTATGATCAGGTTCGTCGCACCGGGGAACCCGCGATGGAAATTAGAGTCGGACGGGTCATCCAGGAACCCTTGCTCGTCTTTGCGGCTCCGATTTCAGGCAGCAATGGTGAATTTGCTGGGGTGGCAACGGGCGCGATCGAAACCCGCCGCATTGCCGAACAACTGGCCCGGGCGAGTTTTAATGCCGATGTCACCGCCTATCTGGTGGATGATCAGGGACAGCTCATTGCTCATTCCGATCCCACAGGTGTTGAATCTTTGACGGATGCTGCCGATCGACCTTCCGTTCAGGCAACCCTTTCTTTCAATGAAACAGACAATGAAACAGAAACTGGAGAGTTGAAGTACTGGAATGGTTCAGCCTGGAAACTGGCCGGTTATGCTCGAATTCCGGTATTTAATTGGAGCGTCGTCGTAGAACGTCCCCTCGATCATGTTTTAGCCACCGTCAACCGAGGGCGCGATCGAGACTTTGGCATTCTGCTGTTAGTGACGATCGGGGCTTTGCTCGTCGCTTCTCTGCTCGCTCGTCGCTTAACCCGTCCTCTGACGGTGCTAACCCATGCTTCTACCCAATTTGCAGTGGGCGATCCCTCAGCCCCTCTCCCCCGCAGCAACATCACTGAAATTACCCAGCTCTCCACGGCCTTTGGAGAAATGCGAACTCGCCTGGCCCAGCGTACCGCCGAGCGAGATCAGGCAGAAGTGGAATTACAGCGGAGTGAAGCCAAACTGCGACGGTTGGTGGAGTCCAATGTGATTGGGGTGATGGTCGTCAACTTTGAGGGGATGATTCTGGAAGCCAATGATGCCTTTCTCAATATGGTGGGTTATACCAGTGCAGATCTCCAGCAGGGACGGATTAATTGGGCGGCCATGACTCCCCCGGAGTATCAGCCGCAGGATGAAGCAAAAATAGCAGAAATTAAACAGACTGGAGCCTGTACGCCCTTTGAAAAAGCATACTTTCACAAAGATGGGTATCGAGTGCCGATCCTGATCGGCGTTGCCCTGCTGCCCGATCGCCAGGATAGCTGTATTTGCTTCATTCTTGATCTGACTGCACGTAAACAGGCGGCGGAAGAAGTTTTGAAGCTGAATCAATCCCTCGATCGCCAGGTGAAAAAGCTGGAAACCTTGCTGGAGGTGATCCCGATCGGCATTGGAATTGCAGAGGATCCGCAGTGTCAGGTGATTCGGATTAATCCCAGTTTTGCCGAACAGTTGGGAATCTCTTCTAAGATTAATGCATCTTTGAGTGCAGCCCCTGACGCTCGACCCACCACCTTCAAGGTCTATCAGGACAACAAAGAACTGGAGCCAGATGAACTCCCCATGCAGTATGCTGCTCTCCACGGCGTAGAGGTACGCGATCTGGAATTGGATGTGGTGCGAGCGGATGGGAAGGTGGTGAAATTGCTGGAATATGCCGCGCCTTTATTTGATGAGGATGGCCAGACGATCGGCAGTGTGGGGGCCTTTGTAGACATTACGGCACGGGTGCAGGCAGAGGCAGAAATTCGCAAGCTGAATGAAACCCTGGAGCAACGAGTCCAGGAGCGCACGGCTCAGTTGGAGGCTGCCAATAAGGAACTAGAATCTTTCTCCTATTCGGTGTCCCATGATCTGCGTGCTCCTTTGCGGCATATCGATGGGTTTGTCAAACTTTTGCAGGTGCGGTTGGAATCAACTCCGCTGGATGCCCTCAGCCAACGCTACCTGAATATCATCACGGAAACGACTCAGCAAGCGGGCAGATTGATTGATGATTTGCTGTCTTTCTCCCGCACTGGACGGACTGAAATGCGGTGGATGGCGATCGATCTGAATCAGTTAATGAAGGAAGTCCAGAAAGAAATGAAGCCTGAAACCGTGGGGCGAAACATTCACTGGCGCATTGCATCCTTGCCAACAGTGAATGGCGATCCGTCGATGTTGCGGTTGGTGCTGCAAAATTTGCTGGAGAATGCGTTGAAGTATACGCGATTGCGTTCTGAAGTTGAGATTGAAGTGGGTACATTCAGCCGAGAGCAGGATGATGTCATTTTCGTCCGCGATAATGGGATTGGCTTTGATATGCGATATGTCCATAAGCTGTTCGGAGTTTTCCAACGCTTGCACAACGATACGCAGTTTGAAGGAACCGGGATAGGGCTGGCGAACGTTCAGCGGATCGTTCATCGACATGGTGGGGAAGTTTGGGCAGAAGGGGCGATCGACGAAGGGGCAACGTTTTACTTTTCGCTTCCCCGATCTGAAGCCACGCATGCATCCCTTGTAGGCAGTGAGGGAGTAGGATGAGTCGCCTTCAACGGGGAGTGATTGCTCCTCTGAAAAGAGGCTACAATGGGTGAGCATTTTGAGATCTAAAAGCGATTGAGGTGGCGTGCTCAATGGACTGGATCAGCAAGATGCTCACCTGACAAACGTTGCGATTTGATCAGTGCTGACGCTTTTACCCAGGAGATCCCCATTCCTTCTAGAGGTGAATCATGTCCCTAGTTGTTGTTGAAACCCAATACGATGAACCAACTAGTTTTGAGCAGATGAGTGCAGAAGAGGAGCGGCTAACTCCCTGCTTAACGGCCCGTCAGGCAACATGGCAGTATTCGTTGCTCTCAAAAGATCGTTGTCGCATGATTTGTATCTATAAAGCCCTCGATGCAGAATCTGTTCGCACTGGATATCACACTGCCAGGGTCTTTTTTAGTCGCACCTGGGGCGGGGAATTACTCGAACCCCAAAATCGTCAGTCCCAGACATCCGAAATTTCCCGCGTTGTGCTCGAAGCAGCCTACCCTGCCCTCAGTCCGGCGGAATGGGCTGAGATTCAAAGCAAGTTGCTGCACATTTTCTCACAATCGGGAATTACGGGGAAGGCTTATCGGTCGCTGGATCGCAGCACAGTGGTTTGGGAATTGTCGGGGACTGAAGTGGAGCCAATCCAGGAGGCACTGAACCAGGCAGACATCCGCTACAACCGCATCTGGACAGCCGATTTGCTTAATCTCGAAACATGGGCCAGCCTTAGTTCCGCTTCGTAGGAATTTCATCGTATCCCATCCTTCTGCCGAAAACTATCGCTGCAATGTCATTGTGTAGGGACATCTGCGGAACGCTTTGGGGACGCTTTGGGAACGCCTCGATCGCTAGTGTAGGTTCAGATGCCAAACAAAGGCATTCTATCCTGAACTTTACTCTTTGATGCGAGGTAATGATGACGACTCAAACCATTGATCCAACCAAAGCAGAAGCCTTTGCCGAACGGATGATTGACATTTTGAATAGTGGTGCGGTGACGCTGTTGACCTCGATCGGTCATCGTACGGAACTGTTCGACACCATGGCGGAGCTACCCCCTGCTACCAGTCCGCAAATTGCCGATGCCGCCGGACTCAACGAACGCTACGTCCGGGAATGGCTGAATGGTATGGTAACAGCCCGCCTGGTGGAGTATGACCCGATCGCCAAAACCTACTGCCTTCCGGCTGAACATGCAGCTTTTCTGACCAGAGCCGCAGCTTCCGATAACATTGCCCCCTTCACTCAATACATTGCTTTGATGGGAACCGTGGAAGACAAGGTGATCGACTGCTTTTACAAAGGCGGTGGCGTTCCCTATTCTGAGTACAAACGCTTCCATGAAGTGATGGCAGAAGATAGCGGTCAAACCGTTGTGCCTGCCTTGTTCGAGCACATCCTGCCCCTGATTCCCGGACTGACGGAAGCATTGGAGCGAGGGATTGAGGTGATGGATTTGGGTTGCGGTCGAGGTCGCGCTCTGGTCAAACTGGCTGAAGCGTTTCCCAACAGTCGGTTTACAGGCTATGACTTTTCTGGAGAAGCGATCGCCTATGCCAATTCCGCAGTGCAACGTCGGAACCTGAGCAATGTCCAGTTTCAGGTGAAGGATGCGGCCACCCTGGAAGAGTTCGATCGCTACGACTTGATCACCACCTTTGATGCGATTCATGATCAGGCCAGACCCGATCGCGTGTTGCAAAACATCTACCATGCTCTGAAACCGGATGGAGTGTATTTGATGCAGGATATTCACGCTTCTACCGATGTCAGTGGTAACCTGGAACACCCCGTTGGGACATTACTCTATATGCTTTCCTGTATGCATTGTATGACGGTTTCCTTAGCCTATGGGGGTATGGGTTTGGGAACGATGTGGGGACAGGAAAAAGCATTGCAAATGTTAAGTGATGCCGGATTTACTCGAGTGGAAATTAAACAGTTGGCGCACGATTTTCAGAATGACTACTATATCATTCACAAGAACTAATTTTTCTCGGAATAACCCAGTGCAACACTCCCGTCCGATCGCCCCCCGATCTCCCTACCATTTAGGAGCAAGTACCCATGTGTCAAATCTGCACGATTGCCGTCCGCTATTCCCGTCATCCAACCGATCGCCCCCAACTCAATTCTCAGGTTTTCACTCAGGTCTTCAATCTCAGCCAGTTTTCCTCTGCAATGGATGGAAGGCGATCGGGTGAGGCGATTCAAACTCATGCGAGGAGTGGCGTGGGCCATCCATCCCCCCTGATTTTAAATTACAGTAGGGGGAAGCAGGCTCAGTTCCATCCTTCCAACCATACTTTTCTCCGCCCCTTCTCCATACTTTAGATCCATACTTTCCTGTAAAGACAATCACCAGACGGCACTTTATGGTTGTAGATGTCGATGATTCTGATTCAGTGGAACAGTAATATCAATCCCAATCAATTGAACGGTTGATATTTTGTCCTGGAAGTCGTAGCGATCGTTTCCTGAGAAGTATTTAACTGATTCTGCTCTTTTGCCAAAGTGAGATCTGAGCCATGCGTTTCCTCAATTCAGTTTGCATCACGATCGCTATCCTATCCGCTGCTTTTATCGGGGGGCATCTCACTGCGGGGGAAGCCTGGATAGAGACGGAGAGCTTTTTTACCTGGGAAACGGTTCCCAATGCACTGGGTAATCCTGAACCCGGTAATCCTGATGTTGCGTTGGAACCCTGGTACATCAACACTCGCCTGGTGATTCGTCGCGGAGATTTCGTTACCTTTGAAGCGGCCAGCCCAGATGGGCAATATGTCCAGTTTTATGGCAACTGTCAGACTACTCAGATTCTGCCGCAGTTCGTTGGAGAATTCCTGAGCCTGACTCGGGTTCGCTATTATCCTTCCGCAGCAGAGTGGCAGGTAGCAACCGATTGGCAAGCGGGTTTACTTCAGTTCGCCTGTAATGCAACTTAGCGTGCCGCTTCGGACTTACCAACGCTGGATTGCTGGAAAGACGAAGGCAAAGCTCACGCCGCGCCAGTGGAAAGCCCTGATGCAAATTTTGCAGTTTCAAGTTGGGGATATTCCTGATGATTTTGGCCCGGTTGAGCCAGAGTAGGGGAGGCGATCGGTTCTGTCATCCAATCACCCGCAGATGAATCGCGGGCTATCTGAGAAAGTCCACTGAAGCTGGACTGGGGCGATCGCCAGATGAAGCAGGATTTTAACCCATTTACGGGCGTTAAGGCGCGTGGATTAAGTACCCTGACTATGGTTCTGCCTCTTTAACTATTCAATTGCCACTATAGATCTTGGTTGGCAATAATTTCTCGAATCTTATCGACTGCGATGGTGTGCTGATCGGACTTGGAGTAAATCGTCACCAGTAGGATGGAAGCGGAACCTTTAAGCTGGTAGATAAGGCGATAGCCTGCACTCTTACCTTTTTGAATATCGCTGTTTTTGAGCCGAACTTTGAAGACCGTATAACCCGTTCCAGAAATTTGATCGCCAATTAAGTTACCAGATTGAAGACTATCGATTAAGGGTTGAAGGTCGGTTTGAATGCGCCGATATCGTTTGGCCAGGGTTCGCAACCGATCTTTGAATTCGTCAGAGAAGAGAAGTTCAAATTGAGCACCATCAGACATCAATACCATCCCACAGTTCAGAGATGGGGTGAGTTTTGCCTTCACGAATTTGTTGAAGAGAGGTGCGGAGGCTTTCTAGGACAAGTGCTTCGGGTTCGTCATCAGGATCGGCTACGATCGCCGCAGAGATATGAATATTGCGGTTGGTCAGGAGTTGTTGAAATTCGGAATGGGAGATTCCTGCAAGTTGAGTAGCCTGGTCAAATGTAATATGTTGTTGTTGGAGAAGGGCGATCGAAATTTCTTGAGTCAGAGTTGCCTGATCCAATCGGGTGAGATCGTCGGGTAGGTCGATCGTGATTTGCATGAGGGTTATCGTCTCTACAGTTCTATTTTAGGAGCCAAATTTGTTCTGATGTTGCGGCGATCTTTCCACCTCAAAGACGATCGCATATTCTGCCTGGGGTTGCAGGCGTTTTAGCACTCGCAGATAGTTGTCGGCTTGGCTGCGATGCCGGAAGCGATCGACGGTGAGGCGTTGGCAGTTGGGTAGAAGTTGGTAAATTACCCAGGGATGCAGGGAATCTTGGTAGCTCATAAGTTGCGGTATGTCGATAAAATAAGGCATTGGAAAGCAGGGCGATCGAACAGCCAGAGGGTTTTCTGGTTGCTTGCCCTTCATTTCTATTTGATTACGCCATTATGGCGCGCCAAAGATTTTGTGTCAATATGGCGCGTCAATTCTGTAAATGAAAAGAGATCGACGACCTCAAGAGCCTGAATCTTTAATTGAAACGTTAAGGATTGAGCGGACTAATTTGTCGCAAGCTGAGTTTGCGGTACATTGTGGTGTGCCACTTCGGACTTACCAACGCTGGATTGCTGGAGAGACGGAGGCAAAGCTCACGCCGCGCCAGTGGAAAGCCCTGATGCAAATCTTGCAGCTTCAAGTTGGGGATATTCCTGATGATTTTGGCCCGGTTGAGCCAGAGTAGGGGAGGCGATCGGTTCTGGCATCCAATTACCCGCAGATGAATCGCGGGCTATCTGAAGAAAGTCCACTGAAGCTGGACTGAGCGAGTGAATTACCGAATGAAGAGTTAGAGGCGATCGAGGAGGACGGTGATTCAAGTGGTGCAGTTTGAAACATTAAGATGTTACTCGGTTGGACTTACCTCGTAATAAGGCTTGTCCGATATAGAAATTATGATTTTCGGCAAGATCGTGGGTGCCTGTTTCTAGACTGCCAATCATCCATTGATTGGCTCAAACTCTTTTGTATCTATAGATTCCGTTGTAGATACCTGAGCTAGAGCAACGATCGCTGCTTCTGTACCAATTTTTCTGAGAGCTTCTGCCACACTTTGGAGAACATCAAAATTTTGATCATGCAGCATTTGGAACAATACCGGAACGGCAGCTTCCGCTTGAGGCACAAAATTCAGATGGATGAGTTACTATCTATCTTGGCCAAACTTGAATTGCAATTTCTGCCAAATGTTGACCTCGACGTTGAATCTCAGATGCATTCCAAGAATTCACATTGCGAAAGTATTGATTAAGTGAGAAACTGCTTTTTTCGCTTAGATATGCTAACTTTCCTGCAAACGGTCTATTGGACAGTTCGGAGTTGTATGCAGTTAAAGTTAAATTTCCTAATGTATGTAGCCACTTTTCATATTGCTCATCTGCATTTGCACCAAGCATAGCTCTCCATTCTGGAGTTAGTGTCTGTGGCATTATATGTTCCACTGTAAGATTTTCAGGGTTAACTTGTTCTTTGGACAAATTCTCAGCTAAACTTTCCAAAATTAGCTTTATTCAATCATTACGTCTGTCTGTATATAACTTCTCTTCAACAATACTACGCCTCAATGAATCATCATTTGGCCAAACCTGAGTCCGCTGCAATCCCAGCATCATCTGACGCAACGTGCTGACTATATCACCAGACCATTGCTCTTTTAGATCACGATACAGAACATTAAAGACTTTATCTAGTGCATTAGAAGGCATACCACATAGCAGTCTACGTACGAAGTATGATTCTACGTATCTCAAAGCTTGCTCAAACTCCCCTAACGATATTTGTTTCCTCCTATAATCGTGATACAGATTTAGAATGAGAGGATAACAAGTTGTGAAATCAAGCCTTTTGAATCTTTTAAACCACCGAGCTAGTTTAGAATCAGCCTCAGTTTCGGGGAAATGGATCTTGCGATAGTATTCTGCAAATTCAATTACTTGTTCTAACTCTTGTAAGGCATTGTGTTTTTTCTTTTCAAACTCTTGTTTGAATACTTGATAGATTTGGCTTTGTTTTAGAGACAAACCATCTTTACGAAGATAATGCCAAAAAGCCAAGGTTAATTCATCAAGGTATTTGCCTCTAGCAACTGTTTTGAATTCTTCCTGCAATGGTAGCCAAAAGTTATTGTAAACATCATCATGTTTTTGCTTAGGTACTTGCAAGAAGAAGTAGTTGCGAATCAAATCAGCTTGAGTAAGAGGTGCACCTTTATAATTCAAGCTTTCAAAAATAAGGTATGGATTATCATCTTCATTTAGTGTGATACTGACTAGAGTTAATCGCTCTAGAACAATGGTTTTGAATCTAGACAAATTCAGAGAAATGATAGATTCGGTCGTTTCAAGTCTCTCTAGCTTTCTTAAAAAAAATGAATAAGCATCGTAGATTCTTCCACGTTTCTCTACATCTGTAGCTTGAACAATGTGTCGATAAAAAGTTCGATCCGCTTGGGTTGGCAAAACTTTGTAAAGATCTTCTCCTTTCTTGAACTTGTTAATTAGATACAGCTCATGTAGCTCTTCTGCTAGTTCTGAGTCTTGTCTCTTCAATAGATCTCTTAAAGCAATCAACATTAGCGTAAGAGTTGTTAAACGTTGTTGCCCGTCAATTAAAAGATATGGGGAAATTCCGTCGGGTGTCCCTGGTTCTGCAAGCGTAACAATAGGGCCTAAAAAGTGATAACCCTCAACTCCATCAACGTACAAGGTCATCAGATCATCCCACAGCGTCTCCCAATTGTTCTTATCCCAGGAGTAGGGTCTTTGAAAAAGAGGTACCTTAAATTGCTTACTACCTTCCAGAAGATTACGGAAACTTGTTTCAGATGCTTTCATGTTCTTTATGCTTGATTGTCTGGATATTGAATTTCTGAGGTAGTGCACACCATCTCTGTTTTAGCAAAGGATTATGTATTTAAGGTCAAATTTCTGAAAATGAGAGATATTCAGCATCTGTGTTCTCATCCCCTTGCATCTTCAATTCCGTTCTCCTAGATGAAAACACCACCCTCAACGGCATTTCCTCGATCGCCTGGGAATACAAACTAGGGAATCGATCGGCACTGGAATGGATACTCGACCAATACAAAGAAAAGAAACCCAAAGACCCCACCATCCGCGAAAAGTTCAACACCTACCGCTTTGCCGACTACAAAGAACAGGTGATTGATCTACTGCAAAGAGTCTGCACCGTCAGCGTTCAAACCATGCAAATCATCCAGCAAATGTCACCAGAATGCTGAATGATGATTCCTTACATGAGTATCGCCCTCTCCCCCTAAATCATCTACCTCCAGTCCCCAAGCCCGATCGCTCCTCCAATCACAACCCCAAGGAATGCAAATCTAATCACCTAAAACTCTTGTGGGGTAGGCATCTTGCCTGCCCAGTCAACAAAGTAAAACCATTCCCGGATCATCAGCTTCACGATTCCCCAAACCGATCCGCCTAAAAGGGCGTTTCACAGTGTAACTCAAGCAGTTCTCCCGTTTGCGGATGAACACACCGCAGCTCCCTCGCATGCAGACATAACCGATCGCCCTCCTGCCCCCCACCATAAAGCCGATCGCCCAAAATTGGTATCCCCAATCCCTGAGGAGCCGCCGCATGGACTCGAAGCTGATGGGTGCGTCCCGTCAGGGGAATAAACTCAACGCGAGTCTGGTTTGATGTTCTGGCAATCACTCGAAAGTTCGTCTGGCTGGGCTTCCCATACTGCCCATTCACCGTTTGTAGCGGTCGTTGGCTGGGATCGCGCCAGAGGGGTAGATCGATCGTCCCCTGATCTACCGACAAACTCCCTGCCAGGAGAGCTTCATAGACTTTTTGCACCCGTCGCTGTTGAAACTGGCGGCTGAGGTGGCCGTGGGTTGCCGCATCACGAGTGATCAGCAGAATCCCCGATGTTCCCAGATCCAGCCGATGAACCACCCTCAAATTCGCCCCATCCCACAGCGCACACTGCAACCGCCGCAGCACACTATCCTGGCGATCGACATAGCGACCAGGCACCGACAGCAACCCAGAAGGTTTGTTCACCGCAATCAACCATTCATCTTCGTACAGAATGACCAAATCGCTTGAGATGGCACGATCGGATGGGGGAGATACGATCGCATCCGACAAAGACAACCCCGACAGCAAAAATCCCATCAGCGGTTGACAGCGTTCCGCACAGGCTTCATAGAACGCACCAGGGATTTTGTCCGCAGTGGCCGTTCCCCACCAAAACTCAGCCATAGCGATCGGCTTCAGTCCATGCGTGGCCGCATAGTGGAGTAACTTTGGCGCACAGCAATCCCCCGTTCCCGTCGGCATCGAGCCATTAGCAACCACCTCCTGGAGCGATCGAGTTTGCCCCATAAAGTTGGTCAGGGCATAGGCCGCGTGAAGTTGGGTTTGCAGTTGCCGCGATAAGGCTTTCCGCAGAGTTTTTAACTCCTGAATTCGAGCATCAGCCCGTTCTAAAATCGATCGCAGGGGTTGGAGTTCAGCATCTCGTTGTCGTTTCAAATCTCGCCGCTCCA
Source organism: Egbenema bharatensis FJBBOT/2019 (assembly GCF_048077055.1). NCBI lineage: Bacteria > Bacillati > Cyanobacteriota > Cyanophyceae > Oculatellales > Oculatellaceae > Egbenema > Egbenema bharatensis. The sequence continues at coordinate 5,001,880 of NZ_CP182236.1, forward strand.
TACCATCCCGACGGCTCTCATCATCCAGGGCTTCCAGGGCTTGAGCTAAAGCTGCCCTCGTCAAAGTAGCTTGTGCGGTTTGCCGCCGTTGCTGCCGGGATTGTTTCCGCTGGGCATGGCGATCGGCCAGAGTCTGCAACTGAAGGGCAAAATCCTGGGTCAAAGTTTCATACTGCTGTCGTTCAGGAAGCTGCTGCAGGGCAAGCAGTTCTGTTTTAATTGCCTCAAGGGCTGCTAAAGTTTGTGACTCCGCCTGGGCAACCCTGGTTCGTCCCGGAATCGGTGGCACCCAGCCCTCCCGTTCTGCCTGGCCCTTCAGCAAACCCGAAAAAGCCTGCAACACCCCCCGATCGCCAGATGCATCTGCCACCAGTAACACCCCGTACATCTTCCCCTCACCAGCAAACGCCTCATCCTGGGCCAGCCGCTGCATCAGGCGATGGGCGATCGTTTCCACAAAGGCAGTCCGGGGCAGTTTCAGCCAATTCCCAGTTCGAGGACAGCGGCCCTCATACCAGTAGGCGGGCACCGGCTCCAGCTCAACACCGTCAATAAAATTGCTATCCTTGACACAATTTTTTGCATCAGTTTTATCGTTATCCCTCAGAAACGCTGAAAGTGGATGAACCCCTTTAATCCCTGTCTCTAGAATTGAACTCAATTGCATTCAGCCCCCCTGACAACGACTGAGATCACTGCCAGCCCCCATTCCCCTCCTCTCGTCCCCGGATTAATCAAAATCGGCGGGTATAGTAGCATAAGACACTTAGTCATCGTTCCTGTCCATGACTCATCCCCAGCATCCTCTCCCTGCATCCAACGGCGATCGTCCGGTTCGCCCGCCCGCCAAGCGCTCCCGTTTGTTTTCAGGCATCCACACCCGCGTTAGCCTGTGGCGAGGGAAAAAACAGTTTCGCGGCATTAATCTTAAGGGCGCAGATTTGACCCGGATTGACTTCGTTGGAACCGTGCTGCTGTGGGCTAATTTTGTTTGGGCAATTTTGCTCTGGACCATGCTGAGAGAGGCAGGGGCGATCGGCATCATTTTGATCTGGGCAAATCTGCTGTGGACTATTTTAGTTTGGATTAACCTGCGAGAATTAAGCCTGCGCCAGAGTGAAGAGGGGGGAAACAGCCTGAAAAACCCCGTCCTGATTGGCATTATTCTAATCTGGGCCACGCTGATTTGGTCGATGTTGCTTGCCTCTGGCTCCAGTTCCGGGCGAGGGGCACTCGTGCTGTGGGCGAATCCCAATATGGCTTTTATTCTTTGGGCAATTTTCGGTAGGGTTGACCTGAGTGATGCTGATTTACAAGAAGCCAATTTAAGCCGAGCCAACTTAAGCCGGGTCGATTTTCGAGATGCCAACCTGAGTTACTCGAATTTGCGCGGTGCGAATTTGCGAGAGTGCATTATGCGGGGAGCGAACTTAAGTTACGCCGATCTGACTGGGGCAGACTTGAGTGATGCGGCTCTCAGTCAAGCCGTGCTGCGGGGGGCTATCCTCAGCGGTGTAGATTTGAGCAGTGCCGACCTGACGGATGCCGATCTACGAGAAGCAGTTCTGGATCATGCCAATCTCAGTGCTGCAAATTTAAGCTGGTCAAAATTGGGCAAAGCAAATCTCAGTTCCTCAAACCTTTGCTGGGCTAACTTGAGCAAAGCCAAGCTGATGAGTGCAAACTTGAGTGATGCCGATTTGAGCGGAGCCGACTTCCGGGAAGCTTTGCTAAATGGTGCGGATGTGAGCCGTGTGGATCTGAGCGTGGTGTTAATTCGAGGAGCCAGGTTTGGTCACAACGTTGGGTTGAAGGTGGGTGAAAAATTTAACCTGAAGGCGCGAGGGGCAATTTTAGATGAATCTCCACTTTTAGGGATCGAAAATCTGGAGACGAAGTAAAATTCAGTATCAAACTGTTTGAGGACGAAAGATTTGATCCCCAGTCAGGTGGAAAATTTCACCCAGAGAAAGGTTCCGATGAGAGATTTAGCAACGGTATCTGCCGCCTCGGAAGCGTTTGTGCCAACCATGCGGGAGTTGGTGCGAGCGTACCAGGCCTTTGATTCTTACACCGAGCGTCATATTCGACAGCTTGGATTGACTCCCCCGCAGTTTGATGTGATTGCCACCCTCGGCAACACGCCTGGACTGAGTATGGGGGAACTGGCGGAGAAAACCCTGGTCACTAAGGGAACGCTGACTGGAATTATCGATCGCCTGGAAGCCAAGCATCTGGTGCGACGGGAAGTTCCAGAGGGCAATCGCCGCAGTTTTACAGTGCTCCTCACCCCGGAGGGAGAAGCCGTTTTTCGGGAGGTGTTTCCCATCCACATCGCCCACCTAAAAAAACGGTTTGATCACCTCCAGCCCGATGAGCTAGAAAACCTGCGGGAATTGCTACAAAAACTCCGCAAAGCCTTTGATTAATTTGCTTCAGCTTCAGTTTGCTTACGATAGCTCAACAACCAGTTCACGATCGTAGCCCGACGAGTCTTTCGCGGCACTAACTCATTCACCTGATAACCGGCAAACCCCAACTCTTCCTTCAATAATTGCTTGTGCGCCTTGGGAATCGATCGCGTTAATTTCACCGTTGCCGGACGGCTATCAATAAAATCGGGTGGTTTCGGATACGCATCTCGCCACTCATCCGCAACCGCTCCATTCTCCCATTCCTGCGTTGCCTCGTTGTACTGATACCCCAAACCCTGCCAGACCAGTTGATTCGCAGTGCGATCGTCCAGTTCATCGTTCAGGATAGCCCAGAGGGTTTCGTTGGTCAGGGGAGGAAGGTGCATGGGTTAGGGAGTGAGGAGTGAGGAGTGAGGAGTAGGTAGCGCAGGCATCTTGCCTGCCAGTCCAGCCAGGACTACAAACCCCGATCGAAAGCCAGTCCAACCAGAACTACGAACCCCGATCGAAGGCCAGAGATACCTGATTACCGCCAATATCTCGCATCGTTTGCAGTAGGGCATTGACCTCGCTGTAGTTGAGCGATCGATCGGCTTTCAGGAGAATTCGACCTTCGGGATTTTCAGATAGAAAGGACTGCATTTGCCGGGTCAGTTGCTCCAGGCTAACCACCTGATTGTCCAACAAAATGTCACCCTGATCACTCAGACCCACAATGAATGGCTCTGCTTCTACCATCGCAGAGTCGGACTCGTTGCTCGCCTCCGGCAACCTGACATTGGCAAGCTGCTGCCCGCGCAGGGTCATGGAAATGATGATGAAAAAGGTCAATACCGTCATCAACACATCCATCATCGGCACCAGATTCACTTCGGGTAAATCAGAGCCTCGTGGTCGATTCTTAAAGCGCATGGAGATCCAACATCTACTTGAGTGTAAGTTCTGCTAGTCGATCGCCAGAGACACCTGTTCTCCCCCGATCGCAGACATCTGACTGAGGAGTTGCAGGACTCGATCGTAGGGCACATCTAGCTCCGGTTGCAGGGCGATCGTACCCTCTGGATTGGCTGCCAGATAAAGCTGCATTTGCTCTTCCAGTTGGGTGTCGGCAATGGGCTGCTGGTTGAGCAAAATTCCCTGGGTGGTCAGGTTGACGATCAGCGGCTCAGGTATGTCTGGAGGCGGACTAGGAGCGGTATCTGGATTGCCAGGTAGCTCAACCTGCACCCCTTCCTGCGCCGTGAGCAGCATGGTAATCATGACGAAGAAGGCCAGAATGCCCATCATCACGTTGAGCATGGGAGTTAGATTGACTTCGGGAATGGAAGCCGCTTGCCGTTGGTGCTTAAACCGCATGGGTTAGATTGGGTGCATTCGCTAGAGGTTATCCGTAGAGGTTATCCGTAGGGGGTTGCCACTTGGGAGGGGCGATCGGGTTCCTCTAGTAGGGGTTCATACCAGGTTTGCCGATAGATCAGCTCCAGTTCTGTGCCAACCTCAGAGAAGTAATCAACCTGCCGAGCCTGAAGCGTGACCAGGACACGGAAAATCAGGAGTGCCATGATGGCGACAATCATTCCAGCAGCAGTGGTAATCAGGGCTTCCCCGATCCCAGAGGCGGCCTGAGTGGCTTGCTCGGTGGTGCCCCCTCCACCAATGTTTAAACTGCTAAAGGTGACAATCAACCCCGTTACCGTGCCCAGTAATCCCAGGAGCGGTGAAACGGCCACCGTAGTTTCCAGCAGCTTGTCTCCCTTCCGCATTTGCACAAACTCTCGATCGCCCGCCGCTTCCATGGCCAGGCGAAAGGTTTCAGGGGTGGGCTGTCTGAGCCGCAGGGGAGCCAGCAAAAATCGACCGATGGGTAATGTTTGAGCCTGTTCCGCAATCCCTCTGGCTTCATCCAGGTTATGGTGAGCGGCCGCCAGAACATCGTGTACAATCCGGTCTTCCTGGCTGAGAAGCTGATACCAGAACCAGGATCGTTCCAGGGCACAGGCGATCGTGGCAACAGAGAAGCCCAGAATCGGAATCATAACTGGGCCACCTCGGACGACTAAATCAAGCAAGTTAGACATCGTTAAATCAGGACTCCCAGTTCATCAGCAGGATTAATAGGGATTAAACCTCCAGCCTGCCAAAAGCGATCGTTCCAAAAGCGATCGTTTTCAGGCAGGGGTAAAGCTCAACCAAAAGCTCAATAGAATACAACCAACAGAATATAGGATCTCGTCGGTTCACTGGAAGTGTGCTGGAGACAAACCCACCTGATTTTTGTAAGGGCGCACTGCTGTGCACCCCTAACGGGTATGTTAGTTTGCCGCATCCCCCTTAACGAATGGTTTAACGAATTGGTTCATGTACCGTTACCAACTTCGTTCCATCCGGAAAAGTCGCTTCAACCTGAACTTCGTGAATCATCTCAGGAATGCCTTCCATGACCTGATCGCGGGTTAACAGCGTTGTCCCGTAGGTCATCAACTCTGCAACGGATCGGCCTTCTCTTGCCCCTTCCAAAATGGCTGCTGAAATGTAGGCAACCGCCTCTGGATAATTTAGCTTCAGACCCTTTTCTTTACGCCGTTCAGCCAAAAGAGCAGCCGTAAAAATCAGCAGCTTATCTTTCTCTTGCGGGGATAGTTGCATAGTGTTTTGTTTAACTGGGGTGCTAGGATTCGAACCTAGGAATGGCGGGACCAAAACCCGCTGCCTTACCGCTTGGCGACACCCCATCGCATCAGCCTTAATATCTTAGCAGTTGAAATACGATTAGTGTCAAGATTTTTTTCGAGATTCTGCCAAATTTTTTTGGCGATCGATAAAACCGTGTCGGCAAGGGCAATCGAGGGAAATGATCGGGCGATCCAGGCTCGTTCAAACAGGGGTTCTGGAAGCCAGGGCTTATCCTTCTTCAGAACGGACTCGATCGGTGGCGGTCAATCGTTCCAGGGTGGAGGACTTCGCCAACTTTTCTAATGCAAAGAGCGCAGGAGACTCCCCACGCTCTAGTCGTCAAACATCATCGTTCTGGTGTGCTCAGAATTGGGCTCATTGGGGCAGGAGGAGGGTGATCAGAGCCAGCAGAGTGCCGATCAGGTAAAAGCGGGAAACAACCTGCGTTTCTGACCATCCCACCAGCTCAAAGTGATGGTGCAGTGGAGCCATTTTAAACAGACGCTTGCCAATGCCTCGATCGTCTTTTGTTGCCTTGTAATAGCCAACCTGAGCCAAGACTGAAAGCGATTCTGCCAGGAAAATGCCGCTTAGAATCAACAGTCCAAACAGGGAGTGACTGAGAATGGCTACTGCTGCCAGGGCTGCTCCCAGGGACAGAGAACCCGTGTCGCCCATGAAAACTCGGGCTGGATTGTGGTTGTGGGCTAAAAATCCCAGACACCCACCTGCCATGCAGGTTGAGAAGATTGCCAGTTCAGGAGAAGTCGGCACAATCAGGGCTGCCAGTCCCAGAAGGGCGATCGCCCCTGTTCCTGCGGCCAGTCCATCCAGTCCATCAGTCAGGTTCGTAGCGTTGCTTTCTGCCACTACTGCAAAGCCTGCCAACACCCAAAACAATCCTCCCAGGGGCAAAGCGAGTCCGAGGGGGAGAGCCAGGGTGGTCAGATCAGCCGATTGGGTGGAAGCCAGCCAGAAGCAGAACATTGAAGCAAAGGCAATCTGAAGCCCCAACTTCATTCGAGGAGAAATTCCTTTATTGGATTTTTTACGCAAAATTTGCCAATCATCCAGCCAGCCGATCGCACCGTAGGCCAGGGTCAGGGCAGATACCGCCAAAACGCTGGGCGCAAACCCAGACCAGACGATCGCCAGCACCACTGCTGTGGGCACAAAGAAGATCCCCCCCATCGTTGGCGTTCCCGCCTTCTTATAGTGGGCTTGGGGCCCTTCCTGACGAATCACCTGCCCGGCCTTCAACGCGCGCAGCATGGGGACAACCCAGTACCCTAGACCGGCAGTTGCCAGAAAAGAGACAACGAACGGTAGGGTCAGACTGACTCCCGATAGGAGCGATCGTCCAGCGAACCAGTCCAGAATCAGTGCCGCTATGCTCAGACCTGTACCCAGGGCGATAAATAACTGATTTCCTGTAAGCCCTAACTGCTTATCAGGGATTAACTTTGCATCCACAACTTACATCACTCCACACCACAATTTTGCCAAGGAACATTCTTCCCAAGATTTTGTTCTCTAGAAACGCGCTCCTCAGAACATCTAGTTCGTCAAATAGCGACATTTCTTCACACCTCAACACTTCCACACTATAGAGAAGATCAATCGTCTAAATCAAGGGAATCATCATCGTCATCGTCTATATCAAACGAATTGTCATCGCCTGACATCAGTTCAGTGATCTCCTGATCATCATCGGTTGAAAGCTCTAATTCACTGACCTCACGGGATAAGAGCCGACCGGTACCCTCTAACCAATCCAGGATCGATGCATCTTGCTGCATTGGAATGACGGAAGCATGCTGCTTGCGAGGTTGTTGATGTAGCGCAGGATTACGCATATGTTCAACTGATCTACTTTCTTATAGTTTGGGTTTACATTTACTACGATGCGAAAACGCTCTAGCCTACTTAGAGTCAACCTTTGGGCAATACCACCAGTCAACTAACACTGGATAGTAGTAGCCTGAAAATGAGTAGATGTCAAGAGTTCTTTAGATCTTGCGAATCTTCCTAACTGTCGCCAAGTGTATTGGCAAATTCTAGTCATGAACCTCAAGATCTATTACAAGATGTTGACTCTCAAATATTAGTTTAGGGCGGAGGTGAGCAAAAATGCTGGGTAAATCCACATTATTAGAAATGATTCAGGGAAAAAATCGAGGAATTCTCACTGATGACTCGCAACGACAGGCCATTGCAGCGGCGATCGCGCAATTGGAAGATCGCAACCCAACCCCGCGTCCCCTAGAAGCCCCTGGAAAGTTAAATGGCAATTGGCGACTGCTTTACACGACTAGCCAGGAATTACTACAGATCGATCGCTTCCCATTCCTGAAACTGGGGCAAATTTATCAGTACGTTCAGGTGGAGAAGAGCAAAATTTACAATGTGGCGGAGGTTTCCGGGATTCCCTACCTGGAGGGCATTGTCAGTGTGGCAGCCCAGTTTGAACCCGTTTCCGAGCGTCGGGTCAAGGTGATTTTCCAGCGGGGTATTGTCGGACTCCAGCGGTTGATTAATTACCGTTCCGTCAGCCACTTCATCCAGGAAATTGAGGCAGGGCAGAAATTTAAGGCGATCGACTTTAATATTACGAACCGGGAGCAGAAGGGCTGGCTGGATATCACCTATCTGGATGATGACCTGCGGATTGGGCGGGGGAATGAGGGGAATCTCTTTGTGTTGACAAAGGCGGAGTAGGGAGATTTTGGATTTGCGATCGATTTTTCTACAGTGAGGGTGGGGGGATCGATCTGTTGCTTCACGTTACCGTATTCAAACTATACTGTGGCTGTCAGATCGAGCAGCGTCGACAAGAGATTGTATTTGATGCACAGCAGGCGATCGAAACATTTCGCTTAGGACAAACTCAGTCCCTAGTCCGTTGATGAGATCATCACAGAACTGTATCAGTTCAGCGGTCTTGATGAGCGGCTGCATAGATTCTGAGAGCTGCATTGATTCGGTCTTGATAAGCTTCTCCCTGAGCTTTAAACCATTCCAAGACCTCTGCATCAACCTTCAAGGTGACAGAGACTTGATGCTGAGAGGATTTTGGTATTCTTAGCTGTGCGGTGGCAAAGAAAGAGTCATCCAATGGCGGAATATCAGAGGTATCGATGTCCTCATCCGTCATGGCATCAACCCTTTCCCAATCGGTTTCGGAGAAATTGTTCGTATTGGCGGTGCTCATGTTTTAATGCCTTTCGCAGAGAAATAACTCGGATTGTGTTTTCATCAGGTTCAGTGAAGACTACTGTAACAACTCGATCGCGCAGTACACCGATTCCAACCCAACGGTCTTCTCCATAGTCCTCTCGATCGTCTAAATTAATCACCATCGGAAATTCAAAGATTTCCCAGGCATCTACGAAACTGAAGCCATGCTTGCGAATGTTAAGCTGGTTCTTCCTTTCATCCCACTCAAAGCGCATTGGGTATTCTACTGGTTAGTCTAGATCAACGTGCCCAGAATGAGAGGGCGATCGATCGTCTTTCGCTATAGGCGATCGGTTCTTCTGCAGTGAAGGTGAGGCGATCGACTTTCACCCAGATGCCCCATCACCCATCACCCATCACCCATTACCCACTCCCCGGTTATCTCGGTAGACAAACGGTAGACAAAACGCCTGATTTAGTCCATCCTGTCAGGCAAGATGCCTGCGCTACGAAAATTATTTTCCATTCACCTCTCCCATGCTTCATCTTTCTCAAGGACAGCTCAACCTGCTGCAAACCTGTCCCCGTAAATTTCAGCATATTTATATTGAGCAACTGGGATTTCCGATCGCCCCTGACCACCAGGATCGGCTCAACTGGGGGCAACAGTTTCACCTGTTAATGCAGCAGCGGGAATTGGGACTGCCGATCGATCGCATTTCAGCCCCCCTGCATCAAACCGTAGAGTCCTTCGTTCAGGCGGCCCCAGAGGTATTTCACACCCCTCCAGACACACGCCAGAGTGAACATCGTCGTTCCCTGGAGTTTCAGGGCTACCTGCTCACCGTGATTTATGATCTGCTGGTCATGGACGATCGCCAGGCACAAATTCTGGACTGGAAAACCTACCCTCGCCCGCAGCAGTCAAGCTGGCTGAAACAAAACTGGCAAACGCGGCTGTATCCCTTCGTCCTGGCGGAAACCAGTGAGTACGACCCTGACCAAATTTCCATGACCTACTGGTTCATTCAAAACCAAGCTGCTCCAGGCATCCCTGAGCCAAACCAATCCGATCGCCCCTGCCAACCTGAATCCATCACCTATTCCTACAGTCACCAGCAGCACCAGCAAACTCACCAGGAGCTAACCCGCCTGCTCACCCAGCTCACCCATTGGCTCGATCGCTACCAGCAGGGAGAACCCTTCCCCCAGGCTCCCACCTCCAGCCCCCACTGTGACACCTGCACCTTCACCATTCGCTGCCAACGCACGAGTTGGATTCCTCCCCAACGCCTTCCCGACTTCACCACGATCGAAGAAGTCCGCTTTGGATGAAATAGGGGTATAGCGAATCCTCCTATTGGGGGGATGGACTCAGGTTGTACAACTCTCACGAAGACTTGGCGCGCCCTACTCCGTTGTTCCTTCCCCAAACCATAGGAGCTTGATCGCCATCACTGTAAACCCGATCGCTGCGATCGTTTTCACCCAATGGGTGGGCAATACCTGAGACACACCCTCACCCAAAATTACCCCCAGGAAGCTGGCCAGTAACAGAGCGGCTGAAGTTCCCAGAAAAATCGCCCGTAAAGATTTGCCACTGCCACTCAGGGCGATCGTTGCCAACTGACTTTTATCGCCCAACTCTGACAGAAATACCGTTGCAAAACTCAATCCCACCAAATGCCAATCCATTGTGTCCTTACCTTTTTCCTTTAAGCCTGCACGACATCCCAAACCAGCATGAGCGATACAACCAACAGCAGCACCGCCGTCGCAACTTCCAACGTTCGTGGAGAGACTCGCTTCGACAACCAGTGCCCCATCAAAACCCCCAGCAGGCTTGTAGCGACCAATGCCATTCCTGCCCCAGCGAACACCAGCCAGGGTGAATCAGACTCCGCACTCATGAGCAGTGTTGTTACCTGAGTTTTATCGCCCAACTCTGCGAGAAAGATGGTGACAAATGTAGAAAGGAAAATCCGAACTTCTCCAGTTAAGTTGACGGATTCAGTTGCATCAGCCTGGAATGGTGTATCCTCAGCAGGCGGGTTTTCAAGCTGCGCCTGGACGCACAACACCTCAGAGGGCGAATTGAATTGAGAGACAGTTTCAGGGGAAGGGCTGGGATTGTCAGCTGGATCGTGTGCCAACGGCAGGGGAGATGGGAAAGTGACAGAGGATGGTTTCACAGAGGTCAATTTACAGATGGTGATTTCACATTCTTTTCATTTTCTCTGACTTTTTTCTGAAACGCAAGTCATTTGGATCAGCTTAAACCAGATCATGAATGATTCTGGCTCAAAATCTGCTCCAGCCAGCAGCCATTCTTCAATGTCTCGTTTTGAATGAGAAAAGTTCAGAGGGGCAGGATTTGTCCAAAATGCAAAAGGGTGAATCAAATCAGCAATGAGATACTCCTCTGGTATAGTTGCTTATCTACAATTCGGTAGATTAGGATAAACTTTGAAATTCCTGTTTTTTAAGGAATTTTGATTAAAACCTGAAGAAAAAGGACTAAGAGCAATGTCTTTTCATATAAAAGCACTAGCAGGTACCGCCTTAATCGCCGCTCTGGGTCTAGGATTTGCTCAATCTGCCCCTGCATCTACCTTGCCTCAAACAGGTGATTCGCTGATCAGCCAAACGCCTGTGGAAGGGGAAACACCCGTGCAAGCCCCAGCAGAGGGTGTAACCCGTGTTCCCGCTAGAGTAATAAGAGTATTTGGTAATGACTATGCTCAGGTTGAACTCCTTTCCACAGGAGAGTCCCGCCCGATCGAATTTCGGTATTTAGGAGATACTCGTCGCATTATTCCCGGCACCTATCTCATCATTGATTACGAAGCCAATGAAGTGGTGGGCACTGAAATTGTCACTGAAGATGAAGCAAATCAGCTATTGGTCGAGCTAGAAACGACTCAAACCGCTGAAACGCAGGTAGAGCAGCAACAGGTCGAACAGCAACCCGCTCCGACCGCACCCCCTGCCACGCAACCTGCACCCACTGCACCCCCTGCCACTCAGCAGCAACCTGCACCCACCCAACCCGTTCCGGCTTTGTGGTAAGTCACCCTTTCATCCAATTCCTGTAAATGAATCATTTCCTCCCTGTTGCTTCGGCAATGGGGATTTTTATGGCAGGGTATTGAATCTACGCAGAGCCAAACCGATAGCCCTTACCGTAGACACTGTGGATCAGGGTGGGTTCCCCCTTCGCCTCCACCTTACGCCGCAACAGCCGGACATGCGCTGCCAAAACATTACTGCCGGGTTTTTCACCCTCCCCCCAAACCTGCTGATGAATTTGGTCATGGGTCAAAAGTTGATTGGGATGGCGCATAAAGTAGGCGAGCAACTGAGTTTCTTTCTCCGATAGCTCGATCGCCCGGTTTTGTCGATAGGCAACTTGATTGTCCATATCCAGTGCTAGATCAGCAACTTGCAAACGTTGGGAAGGGGTAGATTCCAGCGTAGGCGGACGACGCAGCAAAGCCCGGACTCGGGCCAATAGTTCTCGCAGCTCAAAGGGTTTGACGAGGTAATCATCGGCTCCGGCATCCAACCCATCGACCCGATCGTCTAAGGTATCCTTTGCAGTCAAAAATAAAACAGGGGTTTGATCACCCCGCGATCGAAGCTGCTGGCAGATTTCTAACCCAGTTTTATGCGGCAACATCCAGTCTAAAATCAACAAATCATAGGTCTGCTCGATCGCCAACCGACTCCCCTCATCCCCACTGTGGGCCACATCAACCCGGTAGCCTTCGCGGTTCAAAATTCGGCTCAGGGGTTCTGTGAGTTCCCGTTCGTCATCTACCAGCAAAATATTCATGACCTGCGTTGCGATCGGTTTCAGTGGGTCGAGCTTCAGTGGGTCGAGCTTCAGTGCATTTATAACCATCACTTCTATTACCTTCAGTTGTAAAGCATTATGGAGTCCGATCGGCTAAATCCAGGATAGAATTTACCGCTGACAGCCTTCTTAATTCACCTGCATTCTCTGGAACCTATCCCTGCGAACTTTTGCGGAACATTTCGTTTGGTTCGATCGTGAAACAAATAGAGTTTTTGGAAATCTACTGTAGGGGCGCACTGCTGTGCGCCCCTACCTGACACTGCGTGCCCCTACGGTTCTTTGGTTGTTACGGTTCTTTGATTGTTGACTTCCCCTGTATTGATCTACCATTGCCACTTCACACGATCGAAGGTCATTGTGATATGCGTTATCTCAAGCACCCCTCTGCTATCGTTTTTGCCCTGTATGCTATTGCCGCTACAGGAACTTTGCTGTCCGTCCAACCGGCCCTGGCTCGGATGAATCGGGTAGAGGCGTTAGAGCAAATGGATGCCTCAGAGCCGGATGCTTTAGATCTGGATGCTTTAGAGCCTGTGGACTTTCTGGAGCCGATCGAGCCGATCGAGTCGCCCGATGCGCCAGTTCGATCGATCGACCAGATTCAGCAAATGATTGATTCTGCGGAGCAGACCGAACCAACCGATCCGGATCGGCATCAGGATGAGCTAACGCAAGATCAAGATCCATCCCCGCAGCAACAAATAACTGCCTGGAATCAAAACCTGCACAATCGCGCCAGAACAGAGCTAACAGAGGAGTTTTATACCCTTTATCGGCTGGTCGATCGGCTGTCTCGCGCCAATCAGTTGGATGGGTCTTCCTGGCAGGTGAATCTGGTCAATGGGGAGATTCAACCTGGCTCCAGACAGCGGGCAAACCGGATCATGATTGACAGTGCCCTATTTGACCAATTGCAGGGCGATGTTCATGCTCTGGCTTGCATTGTGGGGCGCGAAATGGCACATACGGTACAAAACCATACGTTCATCACAGCCGCAGAACGCGATCGGGTGCTATCCGAATTGCAAGACGAAGTGGTGGCTGAGGTGGAGCAGGAATGGGGAGTAGAGACGCAATCCGATCGCCGAAATTCCCTGGGTGGAACGGTGTTGAGGGGCGTGGGACGGTTGTTTGGCGGTATTGGCACGGTCGTCACCAGCGTAGCGGATTCCCTGATCGACAATCATCGTTCTGATCAAGCCGCCGAACGGGATGCAGAACGGCAGCAGGCAATGGCAGAACGGTATCAGGCAAGGAGGGACGAAGTAGAACAGCAATGGGCAGAACTCGCCCAGCAGCAAACCTTGACTGCCGATCGCTATGGCTATGAATACACGATCGCAGCAGGTTTTGACCCCCAGGGCTGTATTCGCGCCATTCAGATCATGTCCTCAGAACCTCCCATCACTGCGGCAAATGGTAATTCCGATGTCGCCGATCGCCTGGCCGCCCTTCAACCCCTGACCGAACCAACAGGAACAATGGAAAACCCAGGGGCAAGCCAACCTGGAAACCAGTGCCCAGTCCCTAACCTACGAAAGCTTTGGCTCTAATCAGCTTCGGGTTCACTCCCGCTTGCAGCAGCAGGGAATCGATCAGATTTTGGAAAATTAGGCACAAAACGACTGGCCCTGAGAAAAAGGTTCCCCTTCCCCTCCATCCCCTGCCCGATCATGTTGAAGAAAACCTAACTTCTGGATCAATTGACCATCAAAAAAAGTATGGTTTGGAAAGATAGAAAACAGTTTAGGTTAGCTTTACGACAAGATCTATGACAGAAGCGACGATCGAATCGATCCTGCATGAAAATCGCTCTTTCCCTCCACCGGCTGAGTTTTCGCAGCAGGCCCAGATTAAGAGTCTGGAGGAGTATGAGCAGCTTTACGAAAAAGCGAAAGCAGATCCAGAGGCATTTTGGGCAGAATTAGCGGAAAAGGAATTGGATTGGTTCCAGAAGTGGGATACGGTGCTGGATTGGCAGCCCCCCTTTGCGAAATGGTTTGTCAACGGCAAAATCAACATTTCCTATAACTGCCTCGATCGCCATCTCACCACCTGGCGACGCAACAAGGCAGCACTGATCTGGGAAGGGGAACCCGGCGATTCCTGTACCCTCACCTATGCCCAACTGCATCGGGAAGTTTGCCAGTTTGCCAATGTGCTGAAGCAACTCGGGGTAAAAAAAGGCGATCGGGTGGGAATTTATATGCCGATGATTCCCGAAGCGGCGATTGCGATGCTGGCCTGCGCTCGGATTGGGGCCCCCACTCAGTGGTATTCGGTGGCTTTAGTGCAGAAGCCCTGCGCGATCGCCTGGTGGATGCGGAAGCGAAGCTGGTGGTTACAGCGGATGGCGGCTGGCGCAAAGATACGATCGTCCCCCTCAAAGAACAGGTCGATCGGGCCCTGGAAAATAACAGTGTTCCCTCGGTTGAGAATGTGCTGGTGGTGGCCAGAACCAGGCAGAACATTCCTATGGAACCGGGGCGCGATCACTGGTGGCACGACATCCGGCAGGGTGTTTCAGCGGATTGTCCAGCCGAGCCGATGGACAGCGAAGATATGCTGTTTGTGCTGTATACTTCCGGCAGTACGGGCAAGCCGAAAGGGGTGGTGCATACCACAGGCGGCTACAACCTCTATACCCATGTCACTACCAAGTGGATCTTTGACCTGCGGGACACCGATGTGTACTGGTGTACGGCGGATGTAGGTTGGATTACTGGCCACAGCTACATCGTCTACGGGCCGCTATCCAACGGGGCCACAACGGTGATGTACGAAGGGGCACCCCGGGCATCCAACCCTGGCTGTTTCTGGGATGTGATTGAAAAGTATGGGGTTACGGTGTTCTACACGGCTCCCACAGCCATTCGGGCCTTTATCCGCATGGGTGAGCATTTACCCAAAGCCAGAAATCTCTCTTCCCTGCGCCTGCTGGGAACGGTGGGTGAACCCATCAACCCCGAAGCCTGGATTTGGTATCACCGCATTATTGGCGGAGAACGCTGTCCGATCGTCGATACCTGGTGGCAAACGGAGACGGGCGGCATCATGATTACACCCCTTCCCGGAGCCATTCCCACTAAGCCTGGATCAGCGACTCGCCCCTTCCCCGGTATCCTGGCGGAGATTGTTGACCTGGAGGGGAATGCTGTCAGTTCTAGTGAGGGCGGATACCTGGCGGTGCGTCACCCCTGGCCCGGCATGATGCGGACGGTCTATGGGGATCCCGATCGCTTCCGCCGCACCTACTGGGAACATATTCCGCCTAAGGATGGGCAGTACCTTTACTTTGCGGGCGACGGGGCCCGCCGGGATGAAGACGGTTATTTCTGGGTGATGGGTCGGGTGGATGATGTGATTAACGTTGCTGGACATCGCCTGGGCACGATGGAGATTGAGTCAGCCCTGGTCTCCCATCCCGCCGTAGCAGAAGCCGCCGTAGTGGGCAAACCCGATGAGGTGAAGGGCAATGAGATTGTGGCATTTATCACCCTTGATAGTGCCTTTTCTCCCAGCGATGAACTGACTAAGGAGCTGAAGCAGCACGTCGTGCAAGAGATTGGCGCGATCGCCCGTCCAGGAGAAATCCGGTTCAGCGATGCCCTACCCAAAACGCGATCGGGCAAAATCATGCGGCGACTGTTACGTTCCCTGGCAGCGGGTCAGGAAGTTTCAGGGGATACCTCTACCCTGGAAGATCGATCGGTGCTGGATAAACTCCGCAGTGGCTCATAACTCTAACGCTTGTAACCTCAACGCTTGCAGGTACTCTCTTGTGGGGTGGGCAGCGTTTCGACTGAGCTTTCGACGGCTCGAGTGAGCCTCGTCGAACCCCTGAGCTCAAGCCGAAGGGCTCAAGCCGAAGTCTTGCCCGCCCAGTCCAACCCGCCCCACCCTCCATTAGTTTTTGAGATAGCGTAGATATAGGGAAAGCTTAAAATCTGGAAGGATGTGATATGGCTATTGAGCGCAGAATGTCCAGAAATATGTTTCAACCGGGTGAAGTGGTTGAATTGCGGCAGATGTGTTTTACCCCTGGACGGCTATTTGAACCCGGAAAGTATTTGGTTGGAGACTTACCCGATCTGGCTTTTGAAATGGGCTTAGTCGATCGCCTGCCCCCCGTACGCGGGAAGAGTGCTGAACTGGACTCCAATCAGGAAAACCCAGAAGCTTGAACTCCTGCATCACGCTTCACAGGCAAAGATGGCGCATGGATGTAAGTGAATCTAAGGGACGCAAATTAAATAACTCCGATTTTTTCTGTACGGGCGCACTGCTGTGCGCCCCTTCTGGAGATTAAATTTTCGATTTTATTTAATCCGCGTTCCTAAGTGAAAAAGATCTATGCATCATGGATTAAATACCTGTCTCCCGTTCTGCTGCTTTGACTGGGCAGGCAAGACTTCGGCTTGAGCTCAGTCGAACGCTCACTCGAGCCGTCGAAAGCTCAGTCGAAACGCTGCCCACTCCACAAGAATTTCAGCTTATTAAATTTGTATTTCTAAGGGAACACAGATCCAAGGGCGATCGCCCCGCGCTCTCAATGATTACGGCAGGATAAAGATTCCACAGAACCGTTACTTCTGGTGGCAAAATGAAAAGTTGTTACTGACAGCAGTAGCTAACGCTACAAAATCTGCCTTCTGAGCGGTGATAGAAACAAGCAGGTTACTTAGAACCTACCCCAAAAACCCGTCAGGGGTTTTGGATTCCAAAAGCTCTAGTGAGTTTTTGGATAGGCACTTAGCTCTCAATTAGGCAAACAACTGAAATTTAGACTGATGGAGTGACGGAGTCAATGAGAAAAGTTGAAGCAATTATCCGCCCATTCAAGCTCGATGAAGTCAAAATTGCTCTCGTGAATGCGGGCATTGTGGGGATGACGGTTTCCGAAGTTCGGGGCTTTGGACGGCAGAAGGGGCAAACGGAACGTTACCGTGGCTCAGAGTACACCGTCGAGTTTTTGCAAAAGCTCAAGGTGGAAATCGTGGTTGAGGATGAGCAGCTCGATATGGTGGTTGAGAAAATTATTGCTGCGGCTCGCACGGGCGAAATTGGTGACGGAAAGATCTTCATTTCACCGGTTGAGCAGATCATCCGGATTCGGACAGGTGAGAAGAATCAGGAAGCGATCTGAGGACTGCGGGCCGTTCGCGCCGCGTAGGCATTAGGGGTATGCAGGGGCGCACTGCTGTGCGCCCTTACAGCAGGTTCGCTGACTCAGAGGATGATTGCGGGGAAAGCGATCGCAGTTTTGGGAGAAGTGCCTGGAACGCAACGCCTCGATGGCTGACGGTGTGCTTCAGTTCAGGAGGCATTTCGGCAAAGGTGAGTTGATGTTCTGGAACGTAAAAGATGGGATCATAACCAAACCCCTGATCGCCCTGGGGAGCCTGCAAAATTTCGCCCTGACAAACGCCTTCCGCCTCCAGAGCGATCGTGCCATCCGGACGGGCAAGGGCAACAGCACAAACGAATTGGGCGGATCGATCGCTGGCGGCTCCCAGTTCGGACAGTAAACGGGCAATGCGATCGGCATCCGAAGTGCCATATCGGGCCGAGTAAAGCCCAGGTGCGCCGTTAAGGGCATTCACTGCCAGCCCAGAATCATCAGCGATCGACCATTCACCCAGAGCCTGCGCCACTTGAGAGGCTTTTAAGCGAGCATTTTCCATGAAGGTTTGCCCAGTTTCTTCAATTTCCAATTCCGGCGGCTTCAGGCGTAATTGCCAATTGGGCTGATCGAGCAAATAGGACTGCATTTCTTTGAGCTTACCGGGATTGCTGGTGGCAACGATGAGTGGAGGCATGGGAGAGTACAGAGTGCTGTTCGTGGAGAGTGGACGGTGGGAGCATCCCACTTTCGTAGCCTGGTGAAGATGAACCCACCCCTTAAAGGTCAATGTTATTAGAAATTAGGTTTTTTGAAGAAACTTTCCTCAAGATACTTTGTATCTAATAAAACGAAATCTTCCTCTTGCTCAAATGATGCCATTAATGGAGCCGAACTAGAATCCTCTTTCACAAAATTTACTAATCTCTTAGGTCTTTTTCCTCTGAAATACAATTTTTCTTCTTTGAACACGATCACTTCTACGACATCATTGTCCATCTCGGCCACAATTGTGTCATATTCCTCAACACCAAATTTTCTCAAGCCAACGACTACCGAGTCATTATTGCTGCTAGAAGCATCAAGTAACTTGACGCTAGAAATTGGTAAGTTAGATGGAGAATCTTGCTTGCCCACATCGATCGCTTTTAATTTTGCGATCGCTCTAGCACAACCATTGGCGGTGCCACCTGTGCAAGTATAAGATGTTTTCCCATCACTTGTAGTGCATACTACTGTTGCCATAGTAATCCTCGTTTTGTAAGTTTTTCCAGGCAAAAAATGAAATTCTTTCTGCTTTGGCAGATAGGTTCTTTCAATAGTTAGATTATGGAAGATTCAGAACGGATCTGGCAGTACCCATACGGGTAGTCTGTTTTGGTAAAATTCAATATCCCGAGAAGATAGAGTACGTTAGAACACTTTTTGTACAGACATTATTAAGTTATCGTCTTACATTTTGTTTCAGCAAAACCTTGGATAGACTCGAACCCGCCACCTGAAATATTGCTTGTACCTTTTTTATCGTCCAGATGACAGCGACTGATCCCTCCCAGTTCTCCTTCAACAACCTATTGGCAGATTGGCTAGCGGATAGGATGACCACACCGCAGATTCAACCGATCCTGGAACAACGGTGGCTCTCCTATCCGTGGCGCACAGATGCCCAACCGATCGCCAACTCTCCCAAACCCATTGGCGCAGTAGCTCAGACAATTCAAGCCCAACTAGACCAATTTCGATCGCTGGCTCCGAAACTACATTCCTTCTGTCAGGACTCCCTGGGATGGCAAACATTCCCCCTGGACTTAATGTGGGATCTCTGGCTGCCCTTAGCGAATCGACTGGTAAGTTGGCAGCGGGCCGTTGGGCATCCCTTGATTCAGGGACTCATTGGAGGGCAAGGAACCGGAAAGACCACTCTGGCTCAAATCTTAAGCTACATTCTCGAACAGCAGGGTTTGCAGGTTTGCCGTCTGTCCATTGATGACCTGTACAAAACCTATGCCGATCGCCAGCAGCTTCAGCAAACCGATCCACGATTTCGGTGGCGTGGCCCACCCGGAACCCATGATGTCTCCCTGGGACTGACCGTACTGGAGCAACTCCGTCAGGGCAATGCCTCAGTTCCGATCGCTATCCCTCGATTCGATAAATCCTTACACCACGGGGCAGGCGATCGCATCGACCCAGAATGGATCACAGGTGCAGACATTGTGCTGTTTGAAGGCTGGTTTGTGGGAGTCCGACCCATTGATCCTATTGCCTTTGAAACCGCTCCTCCCCCCATTTGCTCTGAAGCCGATCGCGCCTTTGCCCGTGAGGTGAATACTCGCCTTCAGGCATACCTGCCCCTGTGGGAAAAGCTCGATCGGCTGATTTTGCTGTATCCCGTAGATTATCGCTTCAGTCAGCAGTGGCGACAGCAGGCAGAGCAGAACATGATTGCCTCTGGTAAATCGGGAATGTCGGACGCAGAAATTCGTGAATTTGTCGAGTATTTCTGGAAGTCGCTGCATCCAGAGTTATTCATTGCCCCAATGCGACATCAATCAAATCAGGTTGATTTAGTGATTGAAATCAATGCGGATCATGACCTCGATCGGATATATTGCCCAGCAGCCTGAGTTACTTCAATCCGTATTGCGTGTGATTACTGAGACAACTGGCTCAGGATGCTTATCTTCACTCGTTAACCTAAAAAGTTTTACTGAAACCCATTTCCTTCAAAAAAAAATTATTGGACATATCAGTAAAAACCCGTAATGTATTCATTTGATGTCTAAATTTAGACATAACTACTGACAGTTTTTAGCTCCATTGAGTCAACAATAGCTATGCCATCTGTGGAAAGCGGAGAAGCATAGTCTATGAGCTTGAATGATCAACTAAAAACAGCCAAACGGCTTCGTCCCTCGAATGGCGGAAGTAACGTTTATTCAGGAAAAGTGGGCGGTAAAGAGTCGAGTCAGTTTTACCAACTGCGAATTAATCGGGCAAGTAATGTCAACCTTGATCTAGCCAGGGTCAAGGCAAACACAAACCTTTCCTTGCTAAATGACAAGGGTAAGGTGTTAAACCGTTCAGTGCAAAATCGCCGATCGAATGCGGGAGTGAGTCAAGTTCTGCAAAAAGGAACTTACTACATTCGGGTGGGACGACAGCAGGGCAACACCCGCTATCAACTCAGACTCAGCGTTGCCAATATGCCGACCTCCTCTGGATTACCCCGTCAGGCAAATCTCAACTCCGTGACCAATCGCGTTCTTGCCCTGACCAATTTTCATCGACAGCAGGCCGGGCTTGCCCCTCTAAGAAACAACGCGATTCTTACAGCCGTTGCCCAGTCCCATACGGAAAATATGGTCGTCAGGGACTTCTATTCCCATCAAGCTCCCGATGGTTCTAGAAGTGCCGATCGCATTCGTCGAGCTGGCTATAACTATTCCCTCGCCGCTGAGAATATTGCAGCCGGGTACGATTCAGCCGATGCAGTTGTGCAGGGTTGGATGAACAGTCCCGGCCATCGCGCCAATATTATGAACCCCAACCTGCAAGAGATTGGGGTGGGTTTCTACTTCATTGCCAACGATCCGGGAACCGTGAACTACCGCTATTACTGGACGCAAAACTTTGGTACACCGGGTCGGTAGGGAGGGGCGCGCAGCAGTGGGCCTGACTCAAAGATTGGGATACTTTTTAGTGCAAATCCCTACGTGGGCAACGGCCCCGGTTCCTGCTGGAGAAACGACGGTAAATCGACTGCTGCCAACGATCGCCGCTTCTTCGCAGGACGAAGGGGATAGACGACTGGAGAGGGCCAGCTTGGATTGGAGCCGATCGGAGGAGTTGGAGCCGATTGCGGTTGAGGGGCGGATTGGGATGCAGCAGCGTGGGATGCAGCAATATCCGGTTCAACTGGCTGACGCGGTTGGGCAGTATGACCCGATCGCCCTGGAGCCGTTTTTGGAGTAAATGCACTAACGGAGCGGGATACCTGAGGGGACGGAGATAGAGGAGTGGGGAGGTGATCCGGGGAGGGTTTGCCTGAATCTGCCTCTGAATTGGTTGATTCGATTGGTGCAGTTTCCGCCTGAGCTGCCTCAAAGTTAATCGACTCGAAGGCAGACACATCTCCTGAAAGGCTGGCCTTGACAATATCTTCCGTAGAAACATCAATCAAGCGAGCCAGATCCTGCCACAGGGCATCCTCCGCTTCCGCCATGACTGAATTGAGCAGTTCCTCATCACTGGAATGGGAAACCGGGGAAGGCTCGGCAGGGAATTCATCCAGGGACTCAGAGTTCAACCCCTTTGCGATCGCATCAACCTGATCGCCCCTCGATTCAGTTGTTCCTGAGTCTGGTAGTCCCAACTCAGACATTAAGGATTGGGACTGGGTGAACACCTCAGCCTCCGATGGGCGATCGGACAACATCGCCTGAGCCAGCATATCCGCCAGGGGTTGAACGGCTGCATCCAGCTTTTGTCTCAGTTGTTCATCGGGAATTTCCGTCGAGGCAGGCTGACTGGCAAGAGACTGGCCGGCAGGAGACTGGCCGGCAGGAGACTGATTCGCCGGACGAACCGCAGCGCCATCGATCGCCGCAGGATGAGCCGTCGATCGGGGAATGGGATTGCCAAATCCAGGCAGCTTAACGACAGAAGGACGAGGTTTCGCAGGGGGAGGGGCAGTGGCTTCAGGGCTGGGTTGGGGGCTGGATTGCGGTAAAGTTTCCAGGAATGCTTTGAATTCTTCCACCTGATTCACTTCATCGCCTGCGCTCACCTCATCACTTCCCTCATGACTGCCCTGATCCAGATCGCTCGCTGAGAGCTTCATCCAGGGTAGATGGGCCGAGGATTCCTCCTCAGGAACCGCCCAGGGTTGAATGCGTTGGGCTTTGGGCAGGAAAAAGTTTTCGCTGGCGTTAACGGCTGCCACGGCTGCGGATACCGATTCAAACGGTGGTGAGGACACCTCCAGGCTTTTCTCCAGGGCGGCCTTGAATTGCAGGGTGTAGCGTTGTTGCCGATGCAGTCGCGCCTGTAAATCTCGACAGCTATTTTCGTACTGGGTCAATACCTGAGACTGTTCGTTGTAGCGACGCTGCACCAGAGCTGCTTCCCGTTCCAGATGCGCCACTCGCTCCTGGCTAGCTTCCAATTCTCCGGTGAGGGTTTCCACCAAAATCTGCTGACGTTGGCTGGTTTGATGCACAAATTCAAGCTGCTTGTACAAATCCATGATCTGTTCTTGCGCCGCCGAGAGTTCCTGAACCGCCACCACTCCATCGGGACTAAATTGGGTAAAGGCGGGATGGTCTTGCGATCGCTGCACTTCGTTTTTCAGAGCATTCTGGCTCCGTTCTAAGGCTTCCTCCAACTGGGAGACGCGATCGAGCAAGATTGTATTGCACTGGTTCAACTCTTGAATCAGGCTAATTAAATCACTGAGATTGGTGGAGTCCGAAGTGGCAACCCAATCCTCTGCGCCAGGGTTCAGGGTGACGCTATCCGAAGAACTGACCGGGGAAGAGGGAACCGCCGCAACAGGGTTCGTACTCTCCGGGACGGGCAGGCGATCGGACGATGCTCCAGAAGCCCCGGATACCGAATCCAGCGCATGATTCCGAAGCATATCATCCAGGAAAACATCATCCAGAAGAACATCATCTGGGGGAACACTACCCTCATCACCAGGGCGGCCAACCGGCTCTGCTGCCGCTGCTGCCAAATCCTCCTGCCGCTCAAATTCATTCATGGCATGGATAAAGGGATTGGCATGAGACTCCGGCTGGGCAGGGAGGTTGTTTTCCTCGGAATTGGGTTGCTGGCGATTGGACGGGGCGTTTGCTTCACTCATAGCTCTAACTCGAAGGCGGTCGTGGATAGATAAGCGATTTCCGGTCAAAGGATTGAACTTGCTTGAATCGCACCTCTTACAATCACAGATTGAAACACAGATCAAATCACAGATAAATCCTGTGGAGGGTGCTGCAAGGGGGTGGCTAACGGATACATGATGGCACTAAGCAGTCTGACACTAAGCAGTCTTAATTTAGTCCCAGTTGGGTTCGCACATTAAACCCGAATTGGGCGAGTTCACGTCTGGCGAGACTTTTGGCAAGATGACATCTGGCGCGTACAGACTGGTAGAGTCATTCTGGCAGAGTCATTCTGGCAAGGTCGGCTTGCCCCCTGGTTAGAGCGATCGAGTTCAACTTTTGTGAGTCCGCTTTTTGACCCTGACGCTCGATCGCCATCCAACATTTTGTGGACGGTAGATGTTTCTCATCGAACTCTCATCAACACTTAACTTACTAGCACAGAAAATCAGTTTAGAGACAATTTTTAAGATAGTTAACTATTCAATGAATTCTGGCTCTGAGTCGGGATTTTGTAGCCGTTGTAACGCTTCCCATGATCAAGATTTTGTAGCCATGATGACGTTTCTTGATGAACAGCAACAACCGCTTGAGTAGTAAGCTTGATCGCCCAAATGGACGGTTGCCTGAGTCGCTCTACCCCTTAGCCACTGGCTCCAGAATTAACCAAAGCCTTCTCCAAAACCTCCCGATGAATCAAGGCGCGATCGACTATAGCAGAAATCTGATGAGACGAGAGAGAACTTCCGTTCGCATAGAGTTCCATCCAATCTCGACAAATCACAGCCGGGTCTGAGGGCATCTGATCGATCGCCCATCCTCTGAAGTCCAACTCTTGCATCAGTTGACGCACCTTGGGGTCATAGTTCATCGCAAAACAGCGACATTCTGCTGCTGCCGCCATAATTAATCCATGAAATCGCATCGCAATCACCATTTCTACACCGCGAAATACGCCCCTCAACTGCCGGGGCTGGGTTAAGGTCAGGATTTGGCTCACATCTGGTAGTGCCGCATGAAGGGTTTGGGCAATGGCGAGATCTTGAATGGGCTGGAATGGGATCAACAATACGAAGGTTTGTGTCGCTTTTTGAAAATCGATCAAGGCTTTTGTAAAGATATGTAGCCGTTCTGAGGTCAAGTACGGATGAGGCCGCAGCGCGATCGCAATTCGAGGGGCAGGGAGATCCCACAGTCCAGGAACGGGTTCAGGTTCCAATGCCCATACCGGGTCGGGAGCCAGGATGAAGGGAATTCCCCACTCCGCCACCAGGGAGGCGGATCCCCCATCGCGGACGCTCACGGCTGTACAGTGCTGCAAACTGGTTCGGGTGATCCAACGGGTTAAAGACCGATTGAGGGGCCCAATTCCCTGAGCCCAGGCGATCGTCCGTAATCCCATTTGCTGGGCCAACCGCATTACACCACCATAGTAGAGCGGACTCATGGGGCTGGTGACATCCTGCATCAAACTCCCACCCCCCCAGATGAATGCCTCAGACTGACGCAGGGCTTGTAATACCGCTGAAGCTGAAAATCGATCGCAGGCGGGCACGCCATAGCGCAACTGCGTTTCCTCCGGATTGCCCGACAGCACCAACGGCTTCACCTGAGCTGGCAGCATCTGAAGCAACGTCGCCAATAATGCCTCATCCCCACCATTTCCCTTCCCGTAATATCCGCACAATACAGCCCGCATTCTTCCCTCTGATAATCTATTGATTGATGGATTGGATTGTTTGACTCATCAACGTATAGCAGTCCAAAGCCCCCTTAGGGCAGATTTGGCTCGCTCAATCTCTCCGGTTTAGATCGCCCGTACCGAGATTGTCCTAAACTTTAACTTTCCATCTGTTGTCCTACCCGTTGTCATACCATTAGAACCGGCGTATATTACCGCTGCCCATTCCCATGCACGCATTGTCAATTCCTACCTGGATTATCCATGTCTCTAGCGTTATTGAGTGGATTGCTGCCATCTGGCTGATCTGGATCTATAGCGAAATCAGTCAAAATCGAGCCTGGCGGATGCTTTCCCTGGCAATGCTGCCGGCCCTGGTCAGTGCCATGTGCGCCTGTACCTGGCATTTCTTCGATAATCCCGCTAGCCTGGAATGGCTTGTGACTCTACAAGCTGCGATGACGTTAGTGGGAAATTTCGCTCTCTGCGCGGCGGGTTGGTGGATCTGGCGATCGGTGAAAGGGCTTCCCAAAGGAGCAACTGAAGGAGCAACCGAAGGAGCAACCGACTTCCTGAATGAAAAATCGATCGAGGCTTCAGACCAGGTTTAACGGGATCGTCCCATTCATGCAAATGATGCAAATTGATCAAGTTCCTCCCCATGTCTAAAGAAACCCTTTTCGCCCTCTCCCTGTTTCCCTACCTTGGCTTCCTCTGGTTCCTGACCCGCAGCCAGCAAACTCCGCGCCTGGCCCTGATTGGGTTTTACATGACCCTGGTATTTGTGGCAATTACAATTCCGGTGGGCATTTATGCTCAGGTTGCCTATGGAGAAGCCCTGGCAAATGTTGACTTTTTGCATGGTGGAGCCGAGTTTTTCTTGACCCTGGCCAATATTTTGGTGGTGTTGGGATTTCGGCAGGCAATTTTAGAGCGGCGATCGGCTGATTGACGTTTTCACCCAGAATCCGCCTTCAAACATTGAATATTTCTGAATATTTCAATTTAAGATTAAATATATAGGATGAACAGGAGGCAGTGCGTTTGACTTACTGCCAAAGTTTGCCGAATTCTAATTTTTTACAGCTTACAAAACTTAATTTTTTTAAAGCTAAATTTTTTAGCCCTTTCTCAAATCCGTTATTCTAAAGCTCGGCTTGCTAGATCCAGTGTCCTGCGCTGATCCATTAGACCTTGATGTCCCAGAAGGGGTTCGAGCAAGGTGTTCGATGTGAGCAACCTGATTTGCTAGACTCCTTCAAAATGAAAAATGTGCAGCACTCGCTTGTATAGATTCACCTGGTTGATGAACTGGGTTCATCCCAAAGACTGCGATCGGTGTTTCCCTCTGACTCTGCAAACTCTGCAAACTCTGCAACAAAGCGATCGACTCTTGATAACTTTGCTGTTGATGTTGGCTCGTTTCGCCCCATCCTCTCTAACTGAGTACTATTCCGTCCAGTTAGGGGGAAAACTCTGATCATTCACCCTCAGTGCGCTACCAGACATGATTTGCTGCCTCAATCCCCGTTGCCTTAACCCCTTAAACTCTGACGATGCAACTACTTGTCGCGCTTGTGGTAAACCCCTGACCCGGCTGCGGGGGCGATATCGTACCGTAGAACCGTTAGGGCAGGGTGGATTTGGCAAAACCTATCTGGCCCTGGATGAGGATCGCCTCAATACCCGCTGTGTCATCAAACAGTTTTCTCCCCAACTTCAGGGGACAAAATCTCTGGAGAAGGCAATTCGGCTGTTTAACCAGGAGGCAATTCGGCTGGATGAATTAGGAGAGCATCCCCAGATTCCTACCCTGTTGGCCTACTTTGAGCAAGAGGGCTTTCTTTATCTGGTGCAGCAGTTCATTGAGGGACAAAGTTTACTTCAAGAAATGCGGCAGCAGGGGGCGTTTAATGAGCGGCAAATTCGAGATGTGCTGTCGGATGTTCTGCCTGTATTGCGCTTTATCCATAAGCATCAGGTCATCCACCGAGACATTACTCCAAACAACATTCTGCGTCGCCCAGATGGCCGCCTGGTGTTAATTGACTTTGGTGTGGCCAAACAGCTCAACGATGATCCTTCAGGTGATGCTGGAACCCGTGTCGGAACCGAGGGCTATGCCCCCATGGAGCAATTTCGGGGTGGAAAGGCCTTTCCTGCCAGCGATCTCTATAGCCTGGGGGCAACCTGCCTGCATTTGATGACGCAGTCCCGCCCTGATAATCTGTACGACCCGCTCAACGGTCGTTGGATCTGGCGAGAGTATTTGCTGGAACAAAAGGGGGTTGCGGTGAGTGATCAACTGGCACACATTCTGGATCAGATGCTGAAGGATTTGGTGGGTGAGCGCTATCACTCGGCGGACGAGGTCATGCGGGATTTAAATGCAGACTCTTTTTTGCCTGCACCTCAGTCGGTTGTGGTTTCCTCCCCCAAAGTAATGCCCTCCTCACCCTCAAATCCACCCTCTCGACCCCCTGCTCCTCCCAGAGCAGCGACCTCTAACCCCCCTGCTCCCCCTTCTCGTCCGCCAACGTCTCAACCGCCAACGTCTCAACCACCAACTTCCAAGCCGCCGACCTCTAAACCTCCGACTTCCCCATCTCCTGCGCCTCGTCCTTCTCTCTCTGCTCCACCTGTTGCCACGCCTTCGGCACGTACTGCCAATCGATCGCTCCGCTGTATTCACACGCTGATGGGCCATTCCTCCTGGGTGACATCAGTGGCTCTTAGCCCGACCGCTCCCCTGGCCGCCAGCAGCAGTCTGGACGACACCATCAAGCTCTGGAACTTAAATACGGGGGAAGAGTGGATGACCCTGACTGGACATACCAGAGGAGTTAACACGATCGCCATTAGCCCAGATGGTAAGTTGCTGATTAGTGGCAGTGATGATTACAGCGTTAAGGTATGGAGTTTGCAAAGTGGGGCGTTGTTGGGAACGCTTTTAGGGCATACGCGAGATGTCAATGCCGTTGCTGTGAGTCCGGATGGCAAACTGTTTGCTAGTGGAGGCGAAGATCGGATGATTCGGTTGTGGAGTGCTTCAACAGGGGCGTTAGTTAAAACCCTGTCGGGGGTTGCTGGAATGATTAAGGCCCTCGCAATCAGTCGGGATGGCAGAATCTTGGCCAGTGGTGGGCTGGATAACAAAACAAAGCTCTGGGATTTGCACACGGGCGAGCAGTTCCAGACGCTAATTGGTCATGTTAATTCAGTCAACGCAGTTACCTTTAACCCCGATGGTCAATTTGTGGTGACAGCCAGCAAAGACAAAACGGTGCGAGTCTGGAATGCGCGATCGGGGGAGCTGTTGCGAACCTTAGCAGAGCACATCCGTGATGTCAGTGCTGTGGCGATCACTCCTAACGGCAAAACTATCATTAGCGGCAGTAGCGACACCACCATCAAGCTCTGGGATTTGTCTGGCGGTAGAGTCAGCTATACCTGGACAGATCATTCTGATACGGTGAATGCGATCGTCACCAGTGCCGATGGTAAGTACATGGTCAGCGGTAGTTCGGATAAGACTGTGAGAGTGTGGCAGTTGCCGCCAGCCTGACCTCAACCTTGAACCGATTTCATACCTTAATGAATAGGTCATAGAGCGAGAGCAGGATTTCGACCACAATCAGGATGACCACATACCACTCCACTCGAAGGGCGGTGTTGTGTTGGAGCAAATCCAGTACAGTCTCGGCGGTTCTTGAAATTAAGTCTAGCTTGCGCTCCAGGGCCAGATGGCGTTCCCGAATTTCATATTCATTCTCCAGGCGCAGGTAAAGCCGTTCTAACTCTGGCGCATCCCATAGCAATTCAGGCTTATCGATGATTTCGACTCGTCCCACAATTTTGTGCTGGATGGACAGGGTTCGCCCCAGTTGCCGGAGGAGTTCCTTGCCCCATCGCTCATTTTTGGTCGATCGTTGCAGGGTATCCGCAAACGGTTCAATCTGCTCAAATACCTTACCAGTGCCAATTTCGTAGTGCGCTAAAACAACGCTTTTGGCCAGTACATCGCCTACAATTTGCAGCCGTTCAACACTGAACGCTTGTAGCCAAATGGTGCCATTCTCAACCCGTCCACCGCTTGTTTCATCGTGCTTTAAGATTACCTCTTCCGTTTCAGGTGCGGAAAATGGATCAATGACAAAGGGTTTGAGATGGGTCAGGAATGAGGCTTCCTCTACTGGACTCAGCCCGAAAATAACCACCGCTCCGTAGCGAAATAGCACCGCATACCCTTGTTCTCCGGCTCCAACGACCAGGGGTTGGGTAGCAAAGTAATCGGTTGTTTCCAGGGCTTTCAGATCCAGACGTTCTCCCAGAAAAAGGGCGCGACCGTTAACCGTTTCTTTGGCTGTAAGGTCAGGTTTTGAAATGGTTTGCATAAAATCATCAATTGGCACAAATCGTAAGAGCTTAAGACTCTGATTGGTAATAGTCCTGGGGCTGAACTGAACCGATCGCCTCCTGGTCGCGGTTGATGCAGCCAGGTTTATCGGTATACTTGCAGACCCTTGCCCAGAGCATGGCCCGGGTTCCGGGTGGGCCAGCAGAAAATAGGACTCGATCGCCACCGATGATCTTAAGAATCTTCACTCCGCACACCGGGCAGACTTGGGCACCATTTCCAGACATCATCTCAAATTTCCAAAATCAATATTTCAGCTCAAAAGCAGAATTTTAAAAAATAACCTATCCGTATCGTCCAGTTTGCCTTAAACCTTCCTCTTTTCACTATAACCTCTGTCACTGTGACAGTTGCTCCTGGAACGGTTTGTTAGAGATTCTACCTTGGAGATGCACAGGGTAAACCACAGGCTTCCAGTAGAGTTACAGAAAAAAGAGGGAGTTGATGTATTCGATGGCACAAAACTGTTTGTGGGTGAGCTGGTGGAGGAATCAGGAAATTTGTGGAGCAATTCATGGGGCAATTCATGGGGAACTACGCGCTCATCCATTTGAGGGGCTGAACGCTGATTCAATGGGCATTCCCGTATTTTTACCAGGTAAAAAGATACCAACTCTCGTTGATCTTGCTTGTCCAATGGGCATTCTAGGATTAGTGCATCTTTCTTCACGTTGAGCGTTCATCCATCATGGTTCTTGGTGTTTCACCTCCAGTAAACTCTGTGATTTCTTCACCCCAACTCGATGAAGCCATTCAAATCCTGGTCACTCATCCAGATGAGATTCGCATCAAAAAACTTCTGATTTTTGCCTGTACGCAAACCTGGGAAAGTAACCCCAGTCGGGTGAACGATGCGAACCTCCATCAACTCATCCCGGCCTTGCTGACGATCGCTCCAACGGTTGAACGGTTGCAAACGTATCTCATTGGGGTCGCCCAATCCCTCAACAAAGCCACTGAATATACTGCCATTGCCCAGCAGGTCATTGCTGCACTCAGCCTCATCGTCTCGGAACCCGCTCCCGTGGATTCACCCGCCCAGCAAGCTTACCCTGTGATCGCCACGTTACTCCAGGCTGATCCACAGAGTCTGCGCATTAAAAAGCTGTTGATTTTAGTGACCCAAAAGCAGTGGGTGAGCGATCGTCAGCAGCTTGATGCAATGGATTGGCTTGCTTTAGTCAAAACCGTACATCTCCTTGCCCCAACCCAGGATTATTTGCACCAGGTTTTAACCAGTCGAGTCAGCAAACTCAGTAAGGCCGCAGAATATACCTTGATTGCTGAGCGCATTATTCAGGAGTTTTGCATCTGTTACGCAGCTAATCCTCCCCAAGTCGAACCCACTCCTGAAGCCAGCGATCCCGATGCCACTGAATTACTTACTCAACTGAATACGCAACCCGCCGCTTCCTCAACCCTTCAAACTGTCCCCACGTCCGGCAATCCATCTCAGCTTGAACTGCGATCGGTGAGCCTGCCGTCTTCCAAGTCATCCAGGGGGTTGGATCTGTTTGATTTGCGATTAAGCCTGATGCGATATACCAATCCTTTTCGTGCTAAAGTCCTCCTATTTTCCCTATTACATGAACCCTTTCAATACACACCTGAACATCGATCGATGATCCGCAATCATGAATTAGATGAACTATTAAAACTGTCGATTCAAACCCATCGGACAGTGAATGATTTAGAGACGGATTTAATTAAAACTGTAACATTGCTAGATGAAAGCGATGAGTATCAGCAAGTTGCTCGATTCATCATTGAAATGGTAAAGCCAATCTATATCAGTCAATCTCTTGAGCAGAATACATCTCAGCCTAATTTAGACAGTGGAACCAACTTTCTTCAAACATTTGTATCGCAGGGAAACGCCACGCAACCGGAGCAAAGTCAGTTACCATGAATGCCAGTGAACTTCTGAAACGCTATGAAATGGGCGAGGTTAACTTTAGCGGTGAAAACCTGACAGGAATTAACCTGAGCAAAGCGGATTTGATTGGAATTCACTTCACTAAAGCGGATCTTCATAGTGCCATTTTGACCTTTGCCTACCTCAATCGCGCCAAGCTGAATCAGGCAAACCTGGTTGCCACTCAACTCTGTGGTGCAAATCTGAGTCAGGCAGATTTAGTGCGATCGAACCTGAAGGATGCCGATTTGCATGGGGCCATTCTCCAGGGAGCAGATTTGCGGAGTGCCGATCTGACGCTGGCCAATTTGTTGGATGCCAACCTGATTGATGCCGATTTACGTCATACTAAGCTGGGCGGCGCGAATTTATCCGGTGCTTGTCTGCGGGGAGCAAACTTACGCGAGGAAAACCGCCATTATATTGCCAACCTGCGAGGTGCGATCTTGCGCAAAGCCGATCTGCGGGGCGCGAATTTAACAGGTGCAGATCTCATGAAGGTTGATCTACGAGGAGCGAATCTGAGTGAGGCAACTCTGCGAGGGGCCAATTTATCTGGAGCTGACTTGAGTGAGGCGAATCTGAAGGGAGCATTTCTGACGGAAGCGAACCTATCCCAGGCAATTCTGCGGAGAACTAACCTGGAAAATGCCAAGCTAGAACGCAGTGATCTGACGGAAGCAGACATGGCAACGGTTAACCTTCAGGGCGCATTGTTAGCGGATGCCAAACTGAGTCGCGTGCACCTGGCCAAGGCCAATCTGTATCGATCGCGGCTGAACCGAGCAGATTTGAGCCGGGCGAATCTGTGGGGGGCAAACCTGCAGGAGGCGTATTTAATTGATGCCTACTTAGCCAGGGCCAACTTAACCAATGCCAATCTGTCGGCAGCCAATCTGGTACGGGCAGAGATGAGCAGTACCAATCTGACGGGAGCCATTTTCCGGGAAACGGTATTTCCCGATGGCACCCTGCGGGGAGAAGGGTAGGAGTCGGGAGTCGGGAGGCAGGAGTCGGGAGGCAGGAGTCGGGAGTCGGGAGTCGGGAGTCGGGAGGCAGGGGGTACCATTGCATTTGCGCGATGGATAGTTTATTGGCAGGCAAGACTTCGGATCTCGGCGTGAGATCGGTCGAACGCTTGAGCCCTTCGGCGTGAGCTCAGGAGTGCGGCGAGGACTTCGGCGTGAGCCCAGTCGAACGCTCACTCGAACGTTGCCTGCGCTACCCATTGCGATCCCCCACTCCCCATTCCCCACTCCCCACTTCTCACTCCCCACTCCCCACTCCCCCTATCCCCCCCAAACAGGGCAAAATAAAATCATGATGATAGTCGTTGTAACTTTCTACAAATTCGTGAAGCTGCCCGATGCTTCTGTCCTTCGATCGTTGATTCTCTCCCACTGTCAGTCCCAGGGAGTGCGGGGAACGATTCTGCTGGCCCAGGAAGGGATGAATGGCACGATCGCTGGAACCCGTGAGGCGATCGATTCAGTGCTGGCTTTTCTCCGGGCGGATCCTCGGTTTGCGGATCTGGAACATAAGGAATCCACAGCAGATACCTCCCCCTTCGATCGAATGAAGGTCAGGCTAAAGCGGGAAATTGTCACCTTAGGCTTGCCGGAAGTAGATCCAACTACCCAGGTGGGAACGTATGTCAGTCCAGAGGAATGGAATGCAGTGATTGCTGATCCAGAAGTTGTGGTGATTGACACCCGCAATGCCTACGAGGTCGGGATTGGGACGTTCAAGGGCGCGCAAAATCCGCAGACGGACTCATTCCGGGAGTTTCCAGACTACGTTGAGCAACATCTTGATCCCAGCAAACATAAAAAAGTAGCAATGTTCTGTACGGGTGGGATTCGTTGCGAAAAGGCTTCATCGTTCATGCTGGCTCAAGGTTTCCAGGAGGTGTATCACCTGAAGGGGGGCATTTTAAAGTATCTGGAAACTGTTGCTCCAGATGAAAGTCTCTGGCAAGGGGAATGCTTTGTGTTTGACCAGCGCGTGACGGTTCAGCACGGATTGGCTTCAGGAACCCATAGCCTGTGTTGGGGCTGTGGACATCCCATTTCCGAAGCCGAGAAAGCTTCTCCCCAGTATGAAGTCGGAGTGTCTTGCCCCCATTGCTTCGATCGCCTCACGCCAGAAAAACGCGATCGGTTGCGGGAAAGATTGAGGGGACGTGCCCGTTAAGGCGAACTGCTGTGTACCCCTACCCGGGACATTTGTGCACCCCTTGCCGGACTGTGAAAGTCCGGCACTGCCCATGGAACTGGAACACCGGGTAATTGGAACACCGGATCCCTGGAGCACCAATACAGTATTCCAGGAACGCAAGCTAGAAGTTTGCCCTACGGAGAGGCGATCGGGATTTGATACCGTAGGACAATCTTGCCTGCCGCATTTAGATGCTGTACTGGCACTCTTCTAGAACCTATGCCAATCGGGGTATTCCAATTTTGCATTTGCGTGACCGATCGCTCACTGACAGGCAAGTTGCCTGCACCACGGCAATTGATCCATTTGCAACCATTGCAACCATTGCAACCATTGCAACCATTGCAACCATTGCAACCACGGGATACTCCCTCTCAATCAGCAGGCTTAATCAGTAGGCGAGGTGGGCATTGCCCACCCTACAAAGCTACAAAGCCTGGCTGTTTTAGCAGAATGAGTTAAAAAACTCTAGCATGCTGATCGATGGTTCTCGGTTCAATAATTGCTGTTGCTTTGTGTGTTCTACCGAGCCAGAAATTAACGACTTGCTTAGTGGCTAAATAGAGGAAAGGCGGAATTGTCGTGAAGTAGCGTTTCCAGAGCCGGCGAGGTTCTTGAATCAGTCGATAGAGCCATTCAAAACCAGATTGACGAACCCATGATGGAGCGCGTTTATGAATGCCTGCATAAACTGGAAATACTCCCCCTAATCCAACCATGACTGCATGGATTTTGCCTTGATGTTGATTCATCCAAATTTCTTGTTTAGGACAACCTAACGATACAAAAACAATCCCTGCTCCACTCTGGTTGATTTTGTTAATGATTTCCCGATCTTCAGCCGGGGTAAGGGGTCGGAAGGGCAAAGGTTCCATACCTGCAATTTGTAAATCGGGAAATTCTCGATTGAGCCGAACCTTCATCTGCTGCAGGATTTCTGGTTCCGATCCAACAAAGAAAACGCTGATATCACGGGATGAAATTTCTTGGCATAGGGCAGCGAGAATATCCATTCCAGCTACTCGATCCTGACGTTTTCCTAAGAGATTCATCAGCCAAACTAAGGGCATGCCATCGGGAGTCACCAGATCAGCATTTAACAAAGTAGAAGCAAAGTCAGAGCTGGAATGAGCCTCCATTAGCATATGCACATTTGCCACACAAACGGTTTTGCTGGTGCGCTGTTTTGCCCATTTGACCATCATCCGAATTTGGTTATCAAAGGGCATTGCTGTGATGGGAAACCCAACTACACTTTGGATTGGAAGTGAAATCTTTAGAGCCATAGATTTGTTCATTGTTGTAGCGTTTGGCAACTTAAAAACCAATAAATGGGGTTTACGAGTGGTAGATGCCATCAACGCTGAACCTACATGCTCTAATTGGCTAAATGCAGGTGCTCGTTATGATGATTCAGGACAACGATCGATCGATGTCCAGGTCGCTTACTTCTGAGCCAAAGCGCAGGCTAAAGCGCAGGCTAAAGCACAGAGTCATAGCGCATGAAGAAACTTTATCGGTTGGATTGGGAAACAAAATCCAACGCAAACTATTCGCAAATCATTGTCATACTGGGATGATTGCGGATACCTGGCATTTGCCAGGTTCTACCCAACTTACAAAGAGCATCAGTCGATCAGAGTTGAAAGAGTCAATTGAACATCCGACAAAACAGTTCTGAAAGGAACGAACATTGAGAGAATCGACTTGCTCTAACCAGTGCTGTTTCTGCTGTGTCTTGATTAATTAGAACTGAGTTGGGACCCTCAGACAAAATGCAGAATTCTTGCACCAAAGTGATTCTTCAGGTTCTACGAGTTGGAACACCAAATCAAAAAATGTTTATTTGCCGGGTCATTAGGTTGCATTAGATCGTGTGCCGCATACTGCTCATAAACAGGCAATCACTTCATTGAGTTATTCCGTCAATACACAACTAAGGTAGATGACTTGCGGAGCACTCCAGGTTGTTTTAGACGGTAGATGCCAGCAGATTGTTTCTGCCGGTAGTCCAGTATAGCTTTAGATCTTGAAACAGGAGTAAATTCATGTCCGAGTCAAAGGAAAGTGATATCGGAATAACTAGCTAT
Source organism: Egbenema bharatensis FJBBOT/2019 (assembly GCF_048077055.1). Lineage (NCBI taxonomy): Bacteria > Bacillati > Cyanobacteriota > Cyanophyceae > Oculatellales > Oculatellaceae > Egbenema > Egbenema bharatensis. The sequence continues at coordinate 5,037,333 of NZ_CP182236.1, forward strand.
CTTTACAGTAACTTGATGGAACTTCAGGAAGGTTTGACTGTTTTTTTTGGGCTAGATGCAATTTCCACACTTTCGACTTTTACGTTCTGTTAAGCCCTAGATTGTCACAGGAATCAGCAAAGTGCAAGACTCGTTGTCACAGCTTAACGATTCTTTACAATTGCCGATGTTGTGTCAATCTTTATTTCTCTGCTTGGGTAGGTGACTCCTCTGCCACCTCTATTTCCATCTCCAATTCCATCTCCAGATTTTGTCCCAATTCCATCAAGAACTGCAATGCCCTGGCAATATAACTGGCTCCCAGAGAGGGAGAGGTTTCATAGAACGATCGCCAGGCCATGCCCTTGAACCGATCGTAGGTGTCTGCATGATGGGGATGCTGTTCCAGCCAGCCAATCCGCACGCCATGACCAATCAAAACATCCAGCACAATATAGTCATCAATTTGCAAATCGGGGTTTTCTTCGACGATCGCCGCTAATTCCATCAGGGCTTCAACATTCGCCTGCCGATATTCGGGAGCTTGAATCTTATTAAGCAAGTGCTCAATCCGCAGGGCAAAGTTTTTCTCGCCAGGGGTCATTTCCGACAGGATCAGACGGCTATCCAGGCGGTTGCGGCGATCGAGCTTGTCGCCAATCACCAATCCCTTGCAGTGCTGCATCACCTGCCAGACCTGCGGATAAAACCCTTTGGGAACTCGGTTTAAGGCTCCTTCTCGCTGGCGGTAGTGCCACCAGTCCGTTTGCTGTTCCAGTTCAGCTTCCGTCGCCTTGGCTTCCGAGGAAACGACCCACTGAATCGGCTGCTGCTGTTTGAAGTGGAGGGATTCTTGCTGGAGGAGTAAAGTGTCCAGGGAGTTATAGCCGACCAGCACTTGTTCCAATTGCAGCTTGAGGTCAAAGGGACTCAGTTGCATCAAAGACTCATAGGCTTCATCCCGCGTGACATTCAGCTCCCGCGCCAGCTTACTGGTCAGCATCAAAATCAAATAGCCCACTCGCAGGGTGAGGAGTCCATCAAATAAATTCGGTTCTGTTTTGATTAAGACACTGAGGTAAATTAGAATCTCTTGCGTCAGCGGTCGTTCCCGCACATCATTACTACAAAACTCCTGAATCTTGCCGACAATTTCCTGGGGTGAGATGGGGCGATCGACTAAAGAAGCCTCGCTATAGGCTTTCCCAACGGAGATTTGCTTACCCCGAATCAAAATCGACGTTACGGCATCGGCCAACCCCATATCAATTTTGTTGAGCAAACCGGCAGCGCGACGAATGACTGACCACAGCCGCAGTTGGCTGGCTTGTTCATAAACCTCATCGAGTAGATCGGCGATCGTCACTGGCATGGCATCACCGAACCCAGTATCGAAATCCAGACCACAAAGCTGGCTGAGGGTCGTCAAGACATCGATTTGTTCGTAAATATTGCAGGTTTTTTGTAATCCGGCTAGAAGTTTAGCAACATTAGTTTCGTATTCCAGGAAGAATTCCTGGGTGTTGCTGAGGGGAATGTTGCAGGAGGCATCAGAGCTGAGGTATTTGGGTTTCGGAATGGTATCCTGAACTGTGGTCTGGGAAAATTCAAACTCATGGATGAAATCGATCCGTTCTGTCCCTGCGGTCAGGATAAATTGATTGATGTGTCCCAGTTTGACGGCAACCCCATTACACTGGCCATCTCGCAGTTCCTTCAGTAATCCCAGTACGGGAGATTGAATATCCCCTTGCTCATCCTCAAACATGGCATGGGTCAGGAGCAGGGTGAGGGTGGGTCGTCCCAGATGGAACCAGTGCCGCTGGACGTAAACCAGTTCTCCCTTAATTTGGGAAACCAGAAAGTGATAGTCCAGGGTGAGGTAAAACTGCTGGGGATCTAAGAAAGAGGGCAGAAAAACGATCGTCTCGCCACGAATCCGAAAAATCCGAGAGGTCGTGAGCGATCGCAATCGGCGAATGGGTCGTCCAGTGAGGTTCAGCTTATCGTTGCGGCCAATCTGGTAGTAAATCGCAGACAGTTCTTCCGCCCGACGCACCTGAATTGGCGAGACTTGATTCGGGGTTTGGGCCTCAATGCCATAGGTCGCCAACTGGGCTTGCAGGTCTTCATCTTCTGCCAGCAGGGCAATCTGCACCAATGGTTTGCGACGGTTGCCTAAACGCAAATGCCGACCGATCGGATCCACATCGGCAACGGTAATTAATTGATCCCGCAGTAATTGCCCCAAATAATACAAACTCTGGGCCCAAACCAGGGGGACATTGGCATTGGGTAAGCGGGGCTGACTTTGGGGAGCCAACCGCTCTGCTTCGATCGCCGCTTCAGGGACGTAATATAACTCTGGCAGCAGCTTACAGCCATTGCGCTCCACTAAAAGCGGCTGGAGTTTTTGGTAGTATTCCTCTGCCTGAACCCGATCGCCCCGGAATAATGCATCCAGCATCAAATAGGTAAAAAACAGCGGCCATTCACATTCAATATGTTCAAACTGCTTTAGCTCCCAGGGTTCATAGTGCAGGCGGGTTACATCTTCAATCACGGTTTGGTGGCCATCGCGCAGAAATCGCTTGCAGCCATACTTGCCCTGAAGTTTGTTGATAACGTTATTACGGGTGCGATCGCACAACGCAGCATCTTCCACGGCAAAGGCTGGGAAGCCAATCACGCTGAGAAGGGCGGCATCCACTTCTTTGGAGCTAGATTCTCTGGGCAAGAGGGATTGCAGGGTTGTGCGGGTTCGGGCAATTTCATCCAGCAAGACATGAACTACAGAAGCCTGGCCGCCGCAGACCCCAAACAAATCGCAATTGTTCATTGCCTCCAGGGCCGCCTTGGCCATCCCGACTGAACTGGCGTTTAGCTCAGGATTGCCGTGGTTGATCTTGTTGCCCCGCTCCCAGATGCCATAGTCCGGCGTACGGTAGGCGCGTCCAATGTAGTAGACCAGATTTTGGACGAAATTAACTTCATCCGTGGTGTAAATAATCCGCAAGCCGGATGTGGTCATCTGGGCCAGCATCAGCAGGTACAGCGAGGTGGCATCTAACTGGAGGTGGCCCCACTGATCGTCATCAACGACGGTATCTCCGGTATTGGTATCGTACTTGGCATGGAGGGCATCCAGGAGATTCTGCGTTTCCTTGAAGGTTTCCACTTTATGGGCCTGCCGCATCATGGCAAACAGCAGGCCCCGCATCAGCTTAATGACGCTATGTTCTAGCTCGTAGGTACGCCCCTGATCCACATCCAGCTTGCGGTAGGCCAGGCCAATCCCCACACTGCCAAAATGCTGTATACATTGTCCCGCACCCAGGCATCGGTGTAGTCACCATGCTCATTTACCGCCGTACTGGCAGGCAGCAGCCCGGTAATTGGATTCTGGCGCGACAGGATGACGGTCTTGATTTCCTGATAGTAGGCATCCAGTTGAGCCTGGGGACTGAGGGTAGGGGCGATCGGGGGTTGAGTGGGTGAACCGGAATCAGCAGTGTGAGAAGCGGAAGCGACCATGAGATACCTTGGAATGCAAGTGGGCAGAACCTAAACCATAAAAGGACGCGGCTTAAGTTTCTGTTTGTCCAGATCGTTTTGCCTGGAACACTGATTCATCAAGTTATGAATCAACATCTGTTTATCAATAACGCGGTCAGATGAGAAGCGTTCTTCCCGGTTTCAGCAAATAATTTATGGTAAGTTAAAAAAAAATTGAAGATCAGGTAATGATTTTATGATCGGTTCGGTGGCAATCGCAAGAATTCTCTCTCAAGGAGGATGCAAATCATTCTTAAGCGATCGCCTGGATTTTATAACCCCAGTCTGCCCCCAGTCTGCCCCCAGTTTGAGGAACTGTGGCTCAGGAAAATAGGATGGTTGTGGCGGTTTGCAGGGTTTTTAGTCCTTTGAGGGAACCCCGAATCAGACGAGTGGCGGCGATCGGCTGACGGATCATCCCCCATGCCATTGGGAGGGGTCGCAGGGAACCGTTAGCATCGATCGCACGGTTCAAATCAGGTAAATCGTGGTGACAATCATCGCTCACTACCCGAAGCGTTGCGATCGCCAGGTTCATTCCCTCCAGCGTTTTGAGAATTGCGGTTCCTTCCATGTCTACTATGTCCGCTCCAGAGGTTTGCGCCAGAATTTGCTTGTCCTGAGCTGAAGCAATCAGTCGATCGCTGGTCAATGCCTGCACCAGAGGAGCTTCCAGACGAGATTGGATCATTGCATTGAGGGTGCGATCGCCCTGCCAAAGGTTGCGTTGCTGATCCAAACAATTCTCGTACAACACGACATCTCCCACACCATAGGACGGATTTAGGCTGCCGCAAAGCCCCATGATCAGAACAGTATAGATGGATTGCAAGTCTGAATGCTGCTGCCAATGCTGTAAATACCGCGTCACGGGTTGAATTCCGACTGGAATGGCCACAACCTGCGGGATAGGCTGCACCACATGAGTGAGTCCTTTACAAACGGACTGATATTCTGCACCTTGGGGAACCAGGATGAGGTCAATCACAATGGGGCGATCGGGTAAATTTGAGATTCAGAATAGCACTGGGAGTGGATGGTGCGTCAGGAAATACCGATCGCCCAAATTATAAGCCCCCCAACGAAGTCGATCGCAGAGGGGCGGTACTCATAAGAGATTCAGTTAACGCTTTGCTATATCCAGATCTACAACTGGGCTGAGACTGATTTCGGAAAGGTTGACTAACCCTGCTGATCTTCGTGATTTTTTCGCTGCAATCGTCCATCTGTTCTGGCACGAGCGATCGACTCTTCGATGAGTAGGGCAGCCATTTGAGACAAAGAACGCCGTTCCGCATGGGCAAGCTGTTCAAGCTCTGCCTTGATTTCTTCAGATAAATAAACCGCAATCCTGGGAATTTTAGCAGGCACATCAAACCAGAAATCCTTCATTTCAATCCTAGTCCTCAGAAGCACATCAAGTTTCATTTTAGCTTTAGGTGTGTCTCGGAGTGCTACCGAGTGCTAAACTTGTTGAACGATCGCCTTTTTGTGAAGCGGAGCTGGCGATCGGTTTTCTAATCGCGTTTGAGAGAAGTTGTATGAACTGCGGTGAAGGCAATTGGATTGTGGTGATCTATCTCCCGAATCTGGCAAATCAAATCGTTGCGCGTTATCACCTCCGCAGCGAAGCTGAACACCACGCTAGAAAACTCAAGCGGATGCTGGGCGATCGGTATTCGGTTGAAGCGGTTTTCGATCTGCAAGTTGCTGAAACCAATTGATTCAGTCTGATTCAAACCCGTTCTAAAATCACGCCTAATGTGAATTAGACAGAGCAGTTTAAGACTGTTGGAAGGTTAACACATGGATGCCAAACTGCTGTTTGAGCAATAACCGCAGGGTATGGCTTGCCAGTTTAGCTGCAATGTGGACACAAAAGCCCTCTACGGTCTTGTTGAGCAAGCGTTCGGGGTTACGTCCAGTGTTTTGAATTTCATGAAACACCCCTTCAATGCGCTGACGCACTTTGGAGATGAAGCGATTGAGGGATGGGGGATGCTGCTGTTTCTGATTTTTGCGCAAGACAGTCCAAATCTGATTGCCGGTGCGCTGCTGCACTTGGAGTTGCCAGTCCTGGTCGATAAACCCCTTGTCACCGTAGATGGTGCACCCTCGGGCGACCGCTAAGAGCGACTCAATGGCAACCCGCTCATCGGTGTTGGCTGGGACTAAATCATAGGCAATCGGAATCCCGTTCCAGGTACTGAGTAAGGCGAGTTTGTAGCCGAAGTAATACATCTGGCGCGACGCACAATAGCCAGGGGTTGCATTGCCAGAAAAATCACTGCGTGTCTTGTCCCGCTTGAGTCCCAGTACGGGAATCGGTTTGGTGTCCACCAGCAGATGCGTTTGCTGGGTCGCTCCTAATGCCACGACCCAACTGCGTCGCAGTGATTCCAGCATCCCATCTAATTGGCGTAAGCGCCGATTGAATTGACTCTGATCCAACAACTGTGGAAACCAGCAGAGATAGTTGGCACGCATAAAGCCGAGAAACTGGGTTTCACCCGGAAAGGGCAGATAGTCCATCAGCAGTGCTAAGGTCAGCATTTCGCTATCACTGCGTGTCTTGTCCCGCTTGAGTCCCAGTACGGGAATCGGTTTGGTGTCCACCAGCAGATGCGTTTGCTGGGTCGCTCCTAATGCCACGACCCAACTGCGTCGCAGTGATTCCAGCATCCCATCTAATTGGCGTAAGCGCCGATTGAATTGACTCTGATCCAACAACTGTGGAAACCAGCAGAGATAGTTGGCACGCATAAAGCCGAGAAACTGGGTTTCACCCGGAAAGGGCAGATAGTCCATCAGCAGTGCTAAGGTCAGCATTTCGCTATCACTCAATTGCGCTTGTACTCCTGGTCGGGGGCAGTCTAACGGTGCAATCTGCTGGCGATACCAATCGTCTACCAGAACAAAAATGGTGGTCATCAGGCTGGGAAAGTCTATGCTAGTCATGGGAGAGGTGAGCTTCAAAGGTGGTACTTCGATTCTCAACCTCTCCCACCTTTTTGTCCAATTCACATTAGACGTAAATCCCAAAAACTACAACTCTTGTGGGGTGGACATCTTGCCCGCCTAGTCCCTAGCAAATCTTGATCGCATCACAGCAAAGAGTGAAAACCTGCTTGGGTAAAGTGCTGATCAAACGACAACACTTGCACAATGTCTGCCTCTTGCATTACGACAAAGGAAAGACAGTCCACCAAACTCCAAGCTTTATCTTGATACTTTCTGTAAAGTACAAGTGCTTGATTCAAAAGCCTGGCATTGAGGTGAACCACTTCCACCTCTACTGAAGTCAGGAAATATTCAATAATCGCTGCGGCTTCTTGCTTATGGCTGCGTGAGAGGGCATTACCAATTTCCAGCAAAACTGCATCAGTTGTCAGAAGGGGAGAGTTTTCAAAGCGATCGGCGAGTTGAAGTGCCTGATTATGGTATTGATCTCGTTGATTAATCAGCGCAATCACAAAGCCTGAGTCAACGAAGATCCGATTCGACACGCTTTTCTCCGCTCAAATATAAATCAAGATTGGCAGCGAAATCTTCGGGAGCCTCAATTTTAATGGTTTTTAGTTTTGCCATGAGACTCTGTGGCTTGCCTTTTTGTCTGGATTGCACAAAATCCTGCACCAAGACATACAACTCGTTCAGGGCCGCATCATCCAAGTTATCAATTTCAGCTTGAATTAATTCTCTTGCAGTCATCGTCTTAGTCTCCGATCGGATTCTGAGAATGCTTTTCTAGTCAGGTTAGGCAATTTGCTCACTGTTTCTTCATTCTACGATCGCCGCAAATTATAAGCCCCTCAACGAAGACGATCGCAGAGGGGCGGTATTCATAGAGATTCACTTAACGCTTTGCTATATCGAGATCTACTACTTGTTTACCTGCGATTCCAGATTGAGTTCATTTATTTGCCTAAATCGTTGCTTAAGAACGTGAATTAAATCATCTGATGGACTGGGCGGGCAAGACTTCGGCTTGAGCCCTTCGGCTTGAGCTCAGGTCGAAAGCTCAGTCGAAACGCTGCCCACCCCACAAAAATTTTGGATGATTCAATCATCATTACTCCAGCAGGTCAAACTACTGGGGGCGTTTGGATAAAATCACCAGACAGCTTGCAATTTTTCGCTGGTAGGTTCCCTGGAGCAGAATTTCTCGGCTCAGTTGAATTAACAGTGCCTTGATCTCGTTTGCCTCGGCTTCGGTCAGCATAATCATAGATTCACCTCGTTTAGTAGTACACCTTTTCTGATGTAGAGTAGCGTCACCCTAGATGTACCATAACTTTACATTGCGATCTTATGATTTGTCCAGATGCTTCCAAGATTGCCTCCAAAGTTGTGACAACCAATAAGGAACGAGTTACCCTATATATTCCGGGTGAGCTTAAAGAAAAGCTCGTCAAATTGGCAGAGAAAGACAGACGATCGCTGTCGGTATATATAGAGGTTCTCGTTAGAGATGCCTTAGCGCGTAGGGGCATCACGGTAGAAGAGGAGGAATGAAATCGATATTGCCCCTGATGATAGGTTGAGACTGGGCTATATGTGATGAGGCGAAAACGATGCGTGGTGTACAGTTTGTAGTGAATGAGGCTGGAGAAAAAACAGCTGTGCTGCTAGATTTGCAGGAATGGGGCGAACTCTGGGGCGATTTTTACGACATCTTAGTTTCGCAGGCTAGAGCGCAGGAGGACACCGTTTCCTGGGACAAGCTGGAAGCAGAAGGAGTAGACAGTCCTTGTCATGATGATGACTAAGGAATGAAAATTTAATAATCTGAAATTCTTGTGGGGTGGGCATCTTGCCCGCCCAGTCAACAAAGAAAACCGTTGCAGGTTATTTAATTCATGATCCTGAGTATGCAGTTTAGTTCAAAGCTTCAACTACATTCGTGTTGGCGATTATCGGATCGTTTATGAAATTGACGATCGCGCTCGAAGCGTTCAGGTCACAAGGGTCAGACACCGTCGTGATGTTTACGAATAGACTGTTCCATTCCCTACGTCTTACAGTAGTTGTAGTGACATCCGTAGGATAATCATCGCTCATGGTAGAGCCACGTCCAAAACCCTCCCTGCGAGAACGGTTCAATATTTCTCGATGGGCGATACAATCACCCTGGCTAACCATCAGCTTCTGGCTGGCGGTATCCGTCGCGGGACTGTTCGCCCTCAGTTCATTGCGCTATGCTCTGTTCCCTGATGTCACTTTTCCCGTGGTGGTGGTAAACGCCTCAGCCCCGATCGCCTCTGCCCTGGACACCGAATCAACTCTGACGGTGCCGATCGAACAGGAATTAGAGGAAGTGGCGGGTGTGACGGATGTGGACTCGACTACCTATCCAGGACGATCGGTAGTCAGTCTACGGTTTCAGGTGGGCAGCGATCTGGCGGCATCCACTGAGGAAGTAGAGGCGGCCTTAGCGGATCTGGAATTTGATGCAGAAGCCAGCTTTTCAGTCATTCCAGTCAATTTGAATGAAGCGTCGGTGGCCAGCTATGCCATTGAAAGTGAGACGCTGGATTTAGAGGAACTATCAGAAATTACTGAAGCGGAAATTGTCCCGGCGATCGAAGCCTTACCGGGGGTCTTGCGGGTAGACCTGTTGGGGGTGCCAGCGGCGATCGATCCGACTCAACCGCCATCAATTGAGCAACTTTTGACTCAGGGAGCCACGATCGTCCGGTTTAATGGCAATTCCGCTCTGGCGATTCAGATCATTAAAGAAGGGGCGGCGAACACGCTGGAAGTGGCGGATGCAGTGGCGGATGAAATCAACGTCTTGGGGACAGAATTGCCCAATGTGCAATTAACCCTGGCCGCAACCCAGGCAGACTACATTCGATCGGCAACTCAGGCAACGATTCGGGCCCTGATTGAAGCAATTATTCTGTCGATTTTGATCATTTATCCCTTCCTCCGCAATTGGCGAGCCACCCTAATTTCGGCCCTGGCGATTCCGATCTCCCTGCTGGGTACATTTATCGTCATGGCAATCTACGGCTTTAACCTGGAAACCATTACCCTGCTGGCCCTGGCGATGGTGATTGGGATTCTGATTGACGATGCGATCGTGGATGTGGAAAATGTCTCCCGCCATATCGATCGCGGCGAACCTCCCCGCCAGGCGGCCATTGCCTCAACGAACGAAGTTGGGTTAGCGGTGATTGCGACTACGGCGGTAGCAGTAGCGGTGTTCCTTCCCATTGGCACTATGCGTGGGGTATTAGGACAATTCTTTACCCCCTTTGGCATTACCATTTCGGCGGCTCTGATCATTTCAACAATGGTGGCCCGCACCCTCTCTCCCTCCCTGGCAGCCTACCTGCTGAAACCCCGGCGATCGCCTGCCCCTGAAGCTCCAGACTCCACCCCTCCACCCTCGACTCCCCTCGCCAACGGCTATCACACTGCGCTGTCCTGGGCCCTGCACCACCGGGGGATGGTGATTTTGCTGGCCCTCCTCAGCTTTATCGCCGGGTTAGCTCTGATTCCCCTGATTCCCACTGGCTTTATTCCCCAGCTCGATCGCGGTGAGTTCAACATCCTCTACACCACCCCTCAGCCGGAGATTCCCCCAGAGTTTTTGACTCCCCAACAGGCTCCTCCCCAACTACCACCCGGACAGCTTCCTCCCCCCACCCTCCTGTTCGATCCCCTGGCAGAATCCCTGGAGGTCGCGGAAGAACTGGATGAATTTGTCCTGGAATCGTCAGAAGTTGAGACTGTCTTTACCATCGTCGGTTCTCGTCAGGGAGAAACCAACCGGGGCAGGATCTACGTCCGCTTGAGGGACGATCGCACTCTCTCCACCGCAGAAGTGCAGGCCCAACTACGGGAGGAACTGCCCGATATTCCTGGAGTTGTAACCAGCGTCGAGGACATTCAGTTTGTTGATACGGGGGGCGGTCAGCCCGTACAAGTCCGCATTGTTGGTGAAGATCTGGAACAGCTCGACGAAACCGCCCAGGCAATCGAGGCGCGACTATCCGAAATTCCCGGCTTTGAAGATGTCACCGCAACTCAAATTCTGGATGATGACGATACGGTCGTGGCCATTACCCGATCGAATGGAGAGCGGATTGCGACCATTGGTGCCAACCTGGGCCAGGGCTTTACCATTGGTGAGGCGGGCGATCGAGCGACGCAGGAAGTGAACGCAATTCTGCCAGCGGGAATTTCCCTGGAATTAGGAGGGGATTCGGCCCAGGTGGATGAAGTCCTGGAGGGTTTCCGCTCTGCCCTATCCCTATCGCTAGTTTGTATCCTGCTGGTGTTGCTGGTGCTGTTCCGCAGTGTGGTGGATACGCTGGTGATTTTCCTGTCTCTGCCCCTGGCGATCGTGGGAGCGATGCTGGGATTGTTATTAGTGCAAAGCGACTTCGGCATGATTTCGCTGATCGGAATTATTTTCCTGCTGGGCTTGACCAACAAAAACGCCATCCTGATCGTGGACTACATCAAGCAATTGCGGAAGTCTGGGATGGATCGTCGTCAGGCTATCCTGGAAGCGGTTCCCACCCGCCTCCGCCCCATCCTGATGACCACTGCGTCAACGATCCTGGGAATGCTGCCCCTGGCACTGGGAGTCCGAGCTGGTGTGGAATTACGGGCCCAATGGCGGTGGCGATTATTGGCGGATTGATCACCTCCACGTTGCTTAGCTTACTGGTGGTTCCAGTGGTTTACGATCTGCTGGATGATGTGCGATCGAGGGTTTTGAAGCGGGGGTAGAGATTGGAGAACGGTATCTACCGCCAATCCCCTCCAGATTCCTGATCCTGACCTTCGTTTAGCGGTACACTGTCTGATCGAACGTAGCGATCGTGTAGCGGCTCCACAGGAAAACTGACTATGGCAACCATTAACGACAACTATTTAAAGCTGAAGGCGGGTTACTTATTCCCGGAAATTGCGCGACGGGTGAATGTGTTTGCAGAGGCTAACCCAGAGGCGCAGATTATTAAGCTGGGAATTGGCGATGTAACGGAACCGCTTCCCGAAGCTTGCCGGACGGCCATGATCAAAGCCGTGGAGGAAATGGGCGATCGGGCCACGTTTAAGGGCTATGGCCCAGAGCAGGGCTATGGCTGGTTGCGAGAAAAGATTGCCCAGCATGACTTCCAATCGCGGGGGTGTGAGGTAGATGCTTCGGAGATCTTTATCTCGGATGGATCGAAGTGCGATACGGGGAATATTCTCGATATTTTTGGCGATGATAATACGATCGCCGTTACCGATCCCGTGTATCCCGTGTATGTGGATACCAACGTCATGGCCGGACATACGGGCGCAGCTAACGATAAGGGAGAATTTGGTGGATTGGTTTATCTACCGATCTCGGCGGAAAACAACTTCACGGCGGAAATTCCCTCCCAAAAGGTTGACCTGATCTACCTCTGCTTCCCCAACAATCCCACGGGAGCCACCGCCAGCAAGGAGCACCTGAAGGCCTGGGTGGACTACGCCAAAGCCAACGGCTCGATTATCTTCTTTGATGCAGCCTACGAAGCTTTTATCACCGATCCCGACCTGCCCCACTCCATCTACGAAATTGAGGGTGCGCGAGACTGTGCGATCGAATTTCGCTCTTTCTCCAAGAATGCCGGATTTACTGGAACCCGATGTGCTCTGACGGTGGTTCCCAAAACCCTGACTGCTACTGCGACCGACGGTTCGGAGGTGGAACTCTGGAAGCTCTGGAATCGTCGTCAATCCACCAAGTTCAATGGGGTGTCCTACATTGTGCAGCGGGGGGCAGAAGCCGTTTATTCTGAAGCAGGACAGGCTCAGACGAAGGCATTGGTAAGTTTTTACCTGGAAAATGCCAAAATCATTCGAGAAAAGCTGACGGAAGCCGGAATTCAGGTCTACGGTGGCGTAAATGCGCCCTATGTTTGGGTAAAAACGCCCAACGGTTTATCGAGCTGGGATTTCTTCGATAAATTGCTGCAAACCTGCCATGTGGTCGGTACACCCGGATCGGGCTTTGGTGCAGCTGGAGAGGGTTATTTCCGCATTTCTGCCTTCAACAGTCGGGAAAATGTGAATGAGGCCATGCAGCGCATCACTGCTAAATTCAAGGCATAAGGGGGATGCGGCAAAATAACATACCTTAGGGGCGTACTGCTGTGCGCCCTTACAGCCGATTTTTTCAAAAATTGGGATGCCGTTTGATTGCAGATCCCTAAGTTCAAGGGATAGGTTCAAGGGATAGACCGCTCAAGCCGAACTCCGGGTGCTGTAAGGCATTTGCCTCTCGATCGCTCACCGCTTTTGGTGAGAACAGGTCGCGCTTTCGCAAAATGCATTGCCTGCAGGAAGTGCTACGAACCGTTAAGAATCACTACATTACATCAATGGCAAAACCCTGGAGAAATCGCTCTATCCCTTGCCTGGCAATTGTTTGATCGATCGCCTTCCCCGTTCTTCCCTCCTGACTCCCCACTCCCCCCATTTCCCTATCTTTGCGAAAATCGAAAACAGCCTGAAACCTCAACCTTAAGACCTGTAGCCAACTCCAGCCTCCTTGGAGAAACGCACATCACACATGGAGATCCACTGATATGAAATTGGCTTACTGGATGTATGCCGGCCCTGCACACATCGGCACACTTCGCATTGCCAGTTCGTTTAAAAACGTTCATGCCATCATGCACGCCCCCCTGGGGGATGATTACTTCAACGTGATGCGCTCCATGCTGGAACGCGAGCGGGACTTTACGCCTGTGACTGCCAGCATTGTCGATCGCAACGTTTTGGCACGCGGTTCCCAGGAAAAAGTGGTGGAAAACATCACCCGCAAAGATCAGGAAGAACATCCCGATCTGATTGTGCTGACTCCCACCTGCACCTCCAGCATTTTGCAGGAAGATTTGCAGAACTTTGTCGATCGGGCCCAGCTAGAGGCAAAGGGCGATGTGATGCTGGCGGATGTGAACCACTATCGCGTCAACGAACTGCAAGCTGCCGATCGAACTTTGCAGCAGATTGTGCAGTACTACATTGAGAAAGCCCGGAAGAAGGGAGAACTGCCGGAAGGGAAGACTGAAACGCCCTCAGTCAACATCATCGGTATGTCAACGCTGGGATTTCACAATCAGCATGACTGCATGGAACTGAAGAAGTTAATGCAGGATTTGGGAATTCAGGTGAATGCAGTGATTCCCGAAGGGGCATCGGTGCATGAGTTGAAGAACCTGCCTCGCGCCTGGTTTAATCTGGTGCCCTACCGGGAATTGGGATTAATGAGTGCGAAGTATTTACAGGAGCAGTTTGGCACACCGTTTGTCGATATCACGCCGATGGGTGTGGTGGAAACGGCGCGATGCATTCGAGCTATCCAAAAGATTCTGAATGACCAGGGTGCAGCTGTCGATTACGAATCGTTTATTGAAGAACAAACGCTCTACGTTTCGCAAGCGGCCTGGTTCTCAAGATCGATCGACTGTCAGAACCTGACTGGAAAGAAAGCCGTTGTATTTGGTGACAACACCCATGCGGCAGCTATGACCAAAATCCTGGCGCGGGAAATGGGCATTCATGTCGTGCTGGCGGGAACCTACTGTAAATACGATGAGGAATGGTTCAGAGAACAGGTGAGCGAATACTGCGATGAAATCCTGGTCAGCGATGATAATGGAGCCATTGCTGATGCGATCGCCCGAATTGAACCCTCTGCTATCTTCGGCACTCAGATGGAACGCCATGTGGGCAAGCGCCTGAATATTCCCTGTGGTGTCATTGCTGCACCGATCCACATTCAGAATTTCCCGATCGGCTATAAGCCTTTTCTGGGATATGAGGGCACGAATCAGATGGCCGATCTGGTCTACAACTCCTTTACGTTGGGGATGGAGGATCACCTGCTGGAAATCTTCGGCGGGCACGACACCAAGGAGGTGATTACCAAGGGCGTTTCGGCGGATTCTGACTTGAACTGGGCGAAGGATGCTCAGGCGGAATTGAACAAGGTTCCTGGATTTGTCCGCGGCAAGGTGAAGCGGAATACTGAAAAATTTGCCCGGGAGCGGGGAATCACAGAAATTACGCTGGAGGTGATGTACGCCGCCAAGGAGGCGGTTGGAGCTTAGGAAGGCAAATTTAATAGCTTGAAACTCTTGTGGGGTGGGCATCTTGCCCGCCCAGTCAGCAAAGTAAACTGTTGTGCAGGTTCTTCAATCCGAGATCCTTGAGGTTTCTGATGACAACTAATGATTCAATCCGGCAGGCAAGATGCCTGCGCTACAGATGGTTAGGCGAATTACCAGAGGGCCCGAACCGGAGTGGGAGGTGCTGAGTTGGGAGGGGGGCTAGACATCGCTGGAGCGGGGGCTGGTTCTACGGTGGCTTGCGGGGTTTGGGTTGTCGTTTCGATCGAAGGCTGCGTTGGGGTTTGAGCATCCGATCGCTCTACGGCAGATTCCTCTGCTTCTACCGGATCGGCTTGAGCCAAACAATTTTCGTAAACCATTTCGCCTTCCACTTCCACAAAGGCTGCATCCCCTCGGGTTGCCAGTAGAGTTTGCCCATCACTGTACTGTGCGCCTGATGCTGCGGGGATTTGCATCAGCGTGAGGGTTTCGTCTGCCCGGATCAGGGTTGCTTGATCGGGCGTAAATTCTACCTGAAAGGTCAGGTTATCATCACAGACAAAGGTGATGGGTTGAACAATGGGTTCTGCCATTACGCCTTCGTGTGCTGCGCCATGCATCTCTGAGACTGCGATCGGTTCTCCTACACAGTCTTCGTAGATGATGTGATCGCCCATCTCCACAAAGGCTTCTTCTCCCTTGGTATAGAGGGTAACTGTGCCATCCGAGTACCTGGCTCCCGATGCGGCGGGAGTTTGAGTCAGCCTTAAGGTTTCGCTTTCCAGGACGATCGTTGCTAGCTCCAGGGAATATTCAACATCAAAGGTCTGTCCCCCAGCACACTGATAGCGATAAGTTCTTGTATCAGGTGTAATGATGGTGGGATCGGTTGGATCGGGATCGAGAGCAGGCGATGGCTCTTGGGCGGTTGCGGGTAAAGCAGCGATCGTCAGGGCGATCGGCAATAGAAATCGACTTAGGGGGCTGATTTTCACGGCTATTGACCTCAACAATTTAATAAGACCTGATTTGAAAACGTGGGAAGGACGGGAGATGTCCAATCCTCACCCCGTTTTAGATGAGTAACAATCATTTGTTCGCAAAGGTTTGCAAAATGTTCCCAGGTTCAAAGTTTCCATTTCTTGAAAGCAAACGTCAACCGTTCCTGAGAGCAACGCAGCCCAGTTCAGATCTGAAGTCAGCAGGAAGTAAAAAGATCCTAAAAGTGTGTTGGTTGACGCAGGATTTGTCAAGTGTCTAGCTAGAATGAATGGGGAAGATTGGCATATCTTATTTCAGCGATCTTCTCGCGTTATAATTCAGCGCGTTGTCAATTCGGATCGGCTCAAATCATTAGGCTTAACCCATCTACGCCTTCTAGCAAAAGGAATAGATCACTATGACGGACATGAATCGAGGAATTATGAAGTTTAAAGGCGCGGACAGCACGCCTGCGGTGGCTCTCTCTGGGCTGCTGATTATCGGAGCGATTGTCGGACTCATTCTCTGGGCGTTGGAGTCAGCCTACGCTTTCAGCTAAATCGGACTGCACCTTGAATACACCACGTTGGAGGAGATGCTGCGGTGTCTCCTCTTTTTTTGCTAATGAATTGTCGCTGCGACAGTTACGCCTGGCAGTTCGTATTACAAGTGTGCTACATTTGTAACCACCTGTGCTCCATTGATTTCTTCAAGTCTCGTTTTCCTCAGGTCATCACCTGGGGCGATCGCTATGCAGTTTTTCAGCTTTTCTAACTTTTCTAACTTTTCTAACTTTTCTAATTTTTCGATTTTGATGCCCCTGGCTTGCAAGAGGTCTACCGATGTCTAAATTACTCGATATTGCCCGCTACTTCCGATCGTACTGGGGATGGTCTGTCTTCAGTATTGCCATGAGCAGCCTGTTTGAAATTGTTGATCTGGCGGTGCCCTATGCGATCGGACAACTGTTAAACGTCCTGTCAGGGCAGGCGGTTGACGCACCGATTCAGGCGATGACGGCTCAGGTAGCCCGAATCACGCAGCAACCTACAGGACAAACGCTGTCGGTAGTCGTTTTACTGGGAATCATTTTTCTGACAACTGTGGTGCGGGCCCCGGTGCAGCCCTGGCTCACCCACTGGTTTCACTGGGATATTGCCCTGCGATCGCGCCGAGATCATACCGGACGGACGATCGCCAAGATTCTGACGTTACCGCTGGAGTTTTATGATGAAAATAATGCGGGACGGATTGCCGGACGGGTGGCCAGGGGGGTGTCTAACCATACCTGGGCCTATCCCGAAATTGCCGGACAAATGATTCCCAAAATCATCCGGGTGCTGGGAATTTTTGTGGTGATTTCGCTGATCGAATGGCGGATTGCGCTGCTATTTTTGCTGTCCTTCATCTTCATTTTCAGCTTCACCATGAAGACCCTGAGATGGTTGATCGACAAGGAAGAAATCCTGGAAAAGTACGAGGAAAACACCGAGAGTCGGACGGCTGAAATTATTACCAACATCAAAACCGTTAAGGCATTTGCCACGGAAGCCAATGAGCTAAAGCGGCAGAAACAGCGGCTGGAACGGGAGTTTAAAGTCGTAGACGATCGCATTCACCGAGGCTATACGGTTCTGTTTAGCTGGCAGCGATTGGTGATTCAATCCTCTGTGTTTGTCGTCCTGAGCTTAACCCTATGGGCAACGGTACAGGGACAACTTTCCCTGGGGCATTTTGTCACAACCCTGACGGTATCCAGCATGGCCTATTCAGAACTAGAACCGATCAGCAGTCTGGCGGAGGTGTTTGCTCGACGGCTGGCTTCCATGCAGCGACTCCATGAATTTATGCGGTTACCCCTGGGAACGGATGCGGCTAACCTGGCGGATCATCCGGATGCAGTACGGCATTACGAGTTTTCTGGGAAGGTGCATTTTGAGCATCTGCGGTTTGGTTATGATTCAGAACGTTCGGTGTTAGAGGACATCAATCTGTTGATTCACCCGCGTCAAACGGTGGCTCTGGTGGGGCGATCGGGATCTGGCAAATCCACTCTAGTCAAGCTCCTGTTTCGCTATTTTGATCCCCAAAGTGGCCGAATTCTAATCGATGGTCAGGACATTCGATCGCTCGATATCACAGGATACCGGAAGCGGCTGGCGATCGTGCATCAGGAGGTGGATGTGTTTAACGGCACGCTGTTGGATAACCTGACCTATGGGAATCCCACGGCCACCTTTACAGAAGTGGAAGCGGCCTGTCAGATTGCCCGAGTAGACGAATTTATCCATCTCCTGCCTAATGGCTACAAGACGGTGGTAGGGGAACGGGGAGTGCGTCTTTCTGGCGGTCAACGGCAGCGATTGGGAATTGCCCGCGCCCTGCTGGTGAACCCGGATGTACTGGTGTTTGACGAAGCCACTTCCAGCCTGGACTATGAATCAGAGCGATCGATCCAACTGGCAATGCAGAATATCCTGGGCACTCGCACCACGCTGATTATTGCCCACCGCCTCAGTACGGTGCGGGAGGCAGATCAAATCGTGGTGCTGGATCAGGGAAAAATCGTCGAAGTCGGCAGCCACGAGGAACTGCTGAATCAGGGCGGGATCTACCATCGTCTGCACATGCTTCAGGAAACCGGAGAGCTGATTGCTTAGGCGGAAGCAGCAAAGAACGGCAGTAAATCTACCTGCCAATCTTCCTAACTCTTGTGGGGTGGGCATCTTGCCCGCCCATTCAACAATGCAGGCTTATGAGGTAAGCATCTCCTATCCAGTCCATCTCTTGTGGGGTGGGCATCTTGCCCGCTCACTCAACAATACAGGATAGTTGACAGACGATTTCATTCACGATTCCAGGAGGGATGCAAATAACATACCCATCAATGTGCCTAAATGGGATACTCCCGATCGCAAATGCCTATTCCACCCGCGTCCCCAGGCTAAACCGTCCCTCTCCTGTGGCATCGTAGGAAGAAATGATCAGCAAATACTCACCATCCTGGGGAAAGGTGACAGTAACTTCAGAATTGAGATTATTGGGCGATATATCGTCATTTTCTACCAGAATTCGACCATCGGGCGTAGTGACATACAAATAGGTGTCAAAGTCCCGGCTGATGACTCGAAAGGATACAGTCTGGTTGCGTCTAGCAGGGTAATACAGCACATGGCACAACCGATTATTGGGCTGCTGTCCAGAGGTGGCATAGTCCTGGCAATCCAGCCGATCGTTGCCCTCGGCCAAGGCTCTGCCCCCAGGACGACGCAGCACCCCCTGTTTAGGACTATCAAATCCTTCCAGGTATAGCTGTTCCGTTTCCAGGGCTGCCAATTCTGCCCGTTCCGCGCCTACTTGATGTCCCATCTGACTGTACAGTTGCTGCGCTCGGCGGAAATTAGAAATGGCGATCGGATGCTCTCCATAGGAGCGTTGCAGATAGCCCAGCCTCTCTTTTTCGTAAACTTCCACAACCGTTTCTGCTCCTGGATTGGTGCGAGCGATGTTTAATAATCGGTCTACCTCCGTCGCATCGGTCTGGAATCGGCTGTCTCCCGCAAAGGCATACCATGCACCGCGCTCAATCCGGGCTTCCACATAGGTTGGATTGATGGAAATGGCGCGATCGAGGTCACTGATCGCTGCTTGAGGGTTAGGCTGGGTGCGGCTGCGCCAGAAGTAAGCAACGGCAAAGTCTGGATCGAGGGCAATCGCGCGATCGAAATCTGCCTTAGCCTGAACGTAATCATCCCTGAGAAAGTGAAGCTGTCCACGGGCAATGTGCAGAATTGCGTTGTCAGGATAGCGGTTGAAGCCACCCTGGAGAAAATCATAGGCAAAGGACACGGCTCCTAAGTCGAAGGCAATTCCACTAAAAATCACCGAAGACCAGAGATCGTCAATCCGGTTGCGATTAATAATGAAGCTGAAATCCTCATCTGCTCCAGCAATGTTTCCTACGGCATAACGAATATCGGAGCGAGTAATGTACGGACGAATATAGTCGGAATTACCATTAGCCTGGGCGATCGTGATGGCTTGGGTATAGGCTTCCTCAGCTTCCTGCAAATTGCCCAGGGTGCCATGAGCCTGACCCAAATGCCAGTAATCTTCAGGATTATTTGCATCAGGTGTGAGCGTTAAAACCCTGGCGGCAGCTTCAATGCTGGTCAAATAATCCCCCAGAACCAACGATCGAGAGATCCCATACTGGGCAATGATGGACAGGTTGTTTGGGGCGAGTTCGGCTGCCCGCCTGAGGTTTTCTAAGCCTGCCCTGGATTGATTGTGCTGTACCTGAACAAAACCCAGACGGTAGAAACCATCTGCGAATCCTGGACTGAGCCGGGTGGTTTGCGCTAAATCCTCGATCGCTGCCTGGAAATTACCCAACTCGTAGTAAGCTAGTCCCCGATTATAGAAGGAAAGACTTCTGATTTCCCTCAAGGTATCGAAGGCAAGACGCGGATACAGATTGCTGGCTTGGTTCGCATCGTCCGGAATCAGAGAGAGGGCTCTGGTGTGATCTGCGATCGCATCTTGATGTCGTCGATTGCGTCCATGCAGTAATCCCCTCAGGTAATAGGCTGGGCCAAATCGCTCGTCTTCACGAAGGATCTGGTTGACTAATTCATTGGCGCGATCGTTGTCCCGGTTGTTGTAGCTGGAGAGGGCTTGCCCGTATTGTTCAATAACGCTACTGCTTTGGGCAATGTGAGTGGCAGGTTGAACGGTCGAAGGTTGAAACTCGGAAGTTTGCGCAAAGGCAGGTGCAACTGTACCTAACAGGGTTGAGGTCACCAAGAGGAAAAGCTTAAATTTCATGGAACTGAAAACAAGGATATTTAGGATTAGTGATTCAGCTAGAACGAACTTAATTAGCAAGATTAGATTGAGCAATCAACATTAAAACGGGAGACTCGTCAAGCCAGCTATAGCGTTGAGTTCAACCCATTCGCTTTAGTCCACCGGGCCGCCCCCCGTGGGAATGTCAAAGGTGACAGGTGGTTCTGATTGAACCGGGGGTGGGGCTGGAGGCTGTTGTACAACCGGAGGTGGCGGCGGAGCGGGCGGAATGTATACAGGCGCGGGAGCCGTGTAGGTGGGAAGGGGAGCTTCGGGAATTCTGGGCGCGGCAACCGGAACGGGTTCCACCACAGCAGGACGCGGTCGGGCACTGGCAATTTGAGTGCGGAGGGCTTGCGATCGATTGCGCCAGTAAGGGGTATCGGGAAGATCGTTCAGGGCGGTATCTGCTGTCTCCCAATAGTTGCCCTCCTGGGCTTCTAAAATGCTTTCTGCCTGTGCGATCGCTGCGTTTCCCGTTGCAAGTTGTTGTTCCCAGGTGGATACCTTCGTCCTGGCATCCTCAGCCGTAGATGCGAGAGCCGGAATAGTTACTGCCAGCGAGATCACGACCTCCGCCTGGGCAATGGACTCCTCCAAATTTTCTGCCTGCCGATTAGTGGCTCGCTCCACAATTTGGGTGGCGGATTCTGTAATTAGGCGATCGGCTTCTGGGCGCAGGGCGTGATCGGTGGGAATCGCGTTTGCGGTGGTAATGGCAGACTGGAAGCTACTGGATTCTGCCGCTGCCTTGGCATTGCTGAGTAGGGTTGAGGCGGATTCATTGATCAACGTTTGGGCCTTTTCCCCATAGTCTGGATGATCGGGCTTCACCGTTTGGGCCGCCAGAATGGCCTCTCCAAGCAGTCCATCACCCACCAGTTTCTCGGCTCGCAGAAATGAACAACCGCTCTGAATCGCTTCAATTTGGGGATGGGGCATGAGCATACTGGTGCGATCGAGGCATTCCTCATATCTGCCCTCACTGCGGAGTAGTTCCAGTTCAGCTAAGTTCGATCGAAGTTGCAGCATCTCAGTTCCGCGCCAGATTCCCAGCCCACCTAACACGGCAACAATGGCTCCAGCTCGAATCAGCCAGCGTTTATTAGACATCAACCGCTGGGTGACTGGGGGTGAGGTGGGAGGAGCAGCAGGGGAAGGAGGGAGAACGGTAGCGACGGCTGAACTGAGCGATTCGGCTCGGATAGTGCGGAGATCGTCTAAAACCTGTTGAGCACTTTGATAGCGTTGCCGATAGTTGTGGCAAACCATGCGATCGATCAGATTCCCCAGGGCGGGACTGATTTCAATCAGGTGTCGCCACATCACTTCATCCGTATCGGGATCATCCTGAAGCATCCAGGGGGCAGTTCCCGTCAACGCCTGAATCGCAATTTTGCCCAACGAGTAGATATCACTGCAAAATTTGGGTTTACCGCAAGCCAGCTCTGGGGACATATACCCCTTCGTTCCTACCGCCACCGTCAGGGAAGTCTGTCCGGTTGGGGCAAGCTGGGTGCCAATTTGCTTGACGACACCAAAATCAATCAACACCAGGGCATTATCCTGCGATCGACGCATGATGTTAGAGGGTTTGAGATCCCGATGAATTACCCCGTTCTGATGGACAAAATCTAGGACAGAGAGGGTATCTTCCAGAAATTGCTGCACCTCCACCTCCGACATCGTTTTACCCGGCATAATTTCGTGGCTGAGGTCGTGCCCGTCCACGTATTCCTGCACCAGGTAAAATTCTTGTCCTTCTTCAAAGTAGGCAGCCAGAGATGGAATTTGGGGATGGCTCCCCAATTTGCTCAATACAACTGCCTCGGAATTGAACAAACGACGAGCAATTTCTAGAGAAGCCGGATCGGTTTGCTGCGGTTGCAGTTGCTTCACCACACACAGGTTAGAAGCTCCCACCCCTGGCATATGGATATCCTCAGCGAGGTAAGTGTATCCGAAAGCACCGTTGCCAATTCGTTTAATAATTTTATAGCGATCTCCGACAACCTGACCCTGAGTCAGTCCTACCGCTTGCATAACGCACTTGCCCTAGTTTTTACTTAGAACATAACATGGATATTCCGGCGGAGGTAACACATTTCAATAAATATGAAGTTGCTATCGTGACGCTGTTATGGTGACGCTGTTATGGTGAAAAATTTGCGATAAAACGGCATCCAATTTTGAAAGGACGCACGGCGGTGCGCTCCTACGGGGGTTGATGTAATAAAGACCTGTGGTTAACTTATCCAACCGCAACAGGTACAGCCCTGCCGACTCCAGGGTTCTGCTGGCGGGGAAAGCGGATGTTGGCAACGAGGACAGTAGGCGAGTGGTTCAGGAATAACCGTTGGCATGGAAATCGGCTGGCGATCGTGTCTGATTTGTAACCATAGGGATGCGATCGCAGAACCAGGGTTGACCCTATCGTCAGCAGGAGATTTGGGAGTGGAAGATGAACCGTTGGAGGCGATCGCACCGGGTAGGGGAGAGGGAATGGGGAGTGGGGGAACTGCCTTCTGAGGGAGAGGAGCGTTGCTCAGAAGGCGATCGACTTTCCCTCCAAATCAGCCATCCTGGGAATCAGGACTTCTAGTTGAGTCAGGCGGTGCGCGAGGCGATCGAGGGCTGCGGTCAGGTTGGGGGGCAAGTCCTGGGGAGGCGGATGATCCGGTGATAGATGATGGGTGAGCAAATCTGAAATCGCATCTGAAGTGGTTGCATTGCTCGGAGAATTTGCAGTGCCTGGAGGATTGGAAGCGATCGGTAGACTTGAAGTGCTTGGCGGACTTACAGCCTCGGAATCTGCCCTTTGCTGCTGCCCCAGGACGGACTGCAAAACCTCCAGAATTGCCTGAGTCGCCGTTTCTCCGGGTCGGCAGTGCTGATGGATCGCGTCAACTAGCTCACTCGGCAATTCCACTGTAGTCAATGGATTGGAGGGTTCGGGAGGAGTCAAGTTGTCTTTGGGATCAATCTCCTCCGGTAAAGTTCTCTGCTTGTCAGTCATATCTTGCCTGCACCAAAAGACTTATACTCAGCCTGGACTGATGGTTTGCCCGAATGATTTGCACCGATAATTTGTACAACACCCGATCGCAGACACCCGACTCAGATCAAGTGGATGCTGCTGAATTTAGGATGCCCGTCTCAGGCAGGGAACTAACCGCGCCGAGGGGGATTTCGGATTTTAAATTTTAGATTTTGACCAGACTGGCTACACTAGGAAATTATTCGGTGGAATAATTTTGAGTTAGAGGGGAGAAGCGACCTATGGTGTTAGGAATGGCAGCAGGAACGGAGTTAGGAATGGAGTTAGGAAAAGTTGTCAAGTCCAACTCCCACTGTGATTATGTGGTGCAAGTCCACGATCGCATGGCGGTCAGCAGTCCTCCAGGAGCGGATGATTTTGGCTTTGGCTGCTTTGTCAAATTGGCAGATTGTGATCGACACTGGGCGATCGGGGTAATTTACAATTCCCAACTTTTTAATCCCTCGTTTCTCAACAATGGCCCCCGCCTGACCAGTGAACCCGATCCGTTATTTACCCCAGACTTAATTACAGAAACCCGGACGCTGTTAGGAGTGGTACTGATTGGTTCAATGGCTGAGACTGGCGATCAAACCTATGGCGTTCACGGTATTCCTCGCGTCATTGTTCCAGTCAATACACCGGTTTACTTAATGAACCAATCCGAAGTCTACCAGTTTCACCTGAACGAACAGCAACGACCTCAGTTTTGCTACTACAGTCATCTACTGCGCTGTGGGGGAGGCTTTGCAGCCCAGCTCACTCAGCAGGTGTTGATGGAACTTGCAGACAGTCAGCTCTTTTCCGGGGCAGAACAGCGGGCCCTGGAGATGTTGTGTAAGGAGTTGGCTTGGAAGAATACGATGGCGGTGATGAAGTGAGGAGTGAGGAGTGAGGAGTGTTCGCGCAGCCTTTAGGAGTGAGGAGTGAGGTAGGGGCGAATTGCGTTCGCCCGTGCGGGGAGTGGGGTGGGGCTAAAAATTAATGTCATCAATCAGAGCTTCGATCGGCTGACGGTAGGCAAAAATGGCGAAATCAGTTTGTTGTTCCTTGAGAACGTGCAGGATGACCTGAGAGAGTTCCTGAGAGACGATCGCCCGAATTTCCAGGCCAGTTTCGACAAAGCTAGATGAAGTTTCAGGATCCGCCGATCGCCGCATATAGCGTCCTTCTCCCTGAACTTCGCTGACGGTATAGCTTCTAACCTTCAGGTCTTTCAGCAGCATGATCAGGCTATCCTTCAGGACAGATTCACTGATAACGGTGACAAGATAGGCGGGTTCTACGAGGGAGAATTGATCGATGTCGAGCATGGAGGAGTGAGGAGTGGGGAGTGAGGAGTGGGGAGTGAGGAGTGAGGAGTGAGGAGTGGGGAGTGAGGAGTGGGGAGTGGGGAGTGAGGAGTGGGGAGTGAGGAGTGAGGAGTGAGGAGTGGGGAGTAAATCTGCTTTTATGGGGCAAATAGCCTGCTCTCCTGTTGGACGAACATCTTACCCCTTGTGAGATAAACATTCTCCCCTCTTGTGGGATGGGCATCTTGCCCGTCCTGCCTGGTAAGGTACATTGCCCACACTGAACTGAATGCTATGCCGCTACGGGCGCACAATAAACTCAGACTGGATCGGCTCAACTTGATTAGCAGTCTCCAACGCCTGATAAATCAAAGCTGCAATTTCAGCGCGAGTGACAGGGGCTGCTGGCGCGAGGGCACTGGGTTCTGGGTGATTGACAACTACCCCCGATTCTGTCGCTGAGGCAACGATAGGCACAGCCCAGTCTGAAATCTGATCGCTATCTTCGTAAATGGCTACAGATTCCTCTGGATTAGAAACTTCCGGTAGCTGGGCACCATTTGTCAGTGATACCAGTACTTGCTGTTTGGAAATCTGATCATTGGGAGCAAAATTGCCCTCAGGGTAGCCGCTCAGAAATCCAGCTTGAACGGCTTCATCGATCGCAGTCCTGGCCCAGAAATCTTCGGGAACATCAGGGAAGTCGATCGCCTCAGCGCGCTGATCCGGTGGCAGGATATTCTCAAGCAGGGCAGCGTACTCCGCCCGACTGACAGGCGTTTCTGGCTGGAACGTACCATCGTCGAACCCAGTGATGATTCCCCGGCGGCTCAACTCAGCGATGAAGGGATAGGCCCAGTAGTCTTGGGGGACATCTGTAAATTCCACCGCTTCACCCGTGGCAGGGGGGGCGACTACAACGGGAATCGGCGCAGGGACGACCGTTCCAGTCGTGGTAGGAGCCAATGCCGTTCCAGGTTGGACGGCCCTGGGAGAGGGAGTCACCGTCTGGACACCGGGAGTAGGGGTTGTCCTCACCTGAGGAGAGGGGGCAGGTAAGCGAGTGGCTTCTGGAGATTCGGAAAGGAGGAAGGGCCTGCGTTCTGCGGTGGTGGGACTGGGAAACAGTTGCAGATCAGCAAATCGGAACCCTGCATCTCTGCGGGTGAGTCCCCAAAACAAAATAGAACCGATCGCCGCCAAAGAAACCAGAATGGCAATGAATTCGTCAAAACCCAGATCACGATCGCGGGAGGGAGGGGGTTGTCCAGTCATGATTAGATTCAGCTACAAAACTCAACAGCACCGACAGGGTCATCGCAGATCATGCCGCAAATAAATAACACCTTGGTGCTGAGATTACCACAGGAATGCGGAGATAGAACAAGTTTGTGCCGATCAATTCACTCTAAATCTCCCGTAAAGGCCGAAAACGGATCGAGCCACATCAGCATGATTCGCTTCAGTTGGTTCATATCCCGGTACACTTCCTGCTTGACAAACTGCCCGATCGCATCCAGAGGTGAGAATTCTGTCCCACTTTGCCAATTCACATCCTGTCCTAACGGAGTTAAATGATTGCCTTTGAGGATTTGGACTGCGGTTAGCTTGGGAAACCGTTCTTGCAAAATGTCATGCAGCGATCGAGTTTGATCGATATCATCGTTGGTGAATTTAACTAGCAGGTTGCGTTGAACCTGATATTTGTCCAAAACCAGTTGAAATGTTTGCTCTGGCGATGGGGTGAATTCCACATCAAACTCTGGTACAGCAAAGGGAGGTAAGGCTTGGGTCGAAAATTGGGCTGCTACCTGCGAGACAAATCGAGTTGCAATTTGCGAAGTAAAGCGGGAGAAATCTGTCATCTGTTCCAACATGGGAATAGAACGTCGGGCTGGATAATTGTTGAATGAAATCAGGATATTTCCGGCGCGCTCCTGCGGATACAGACTACCAATCAACAAATGCAGTTTACAGCCCATGCTATGCCCCACACCATAGATGGGTAAGGAACCTAAGTTCAGGTCAGCCTGTAATTGTTCGAGTGCCAGATTCGATAACCGCATCACCCGCTGGGCGATCGTCGTATGATCCAGGGTATTGACAAACGGAGTGGCCACGATCGCGTACCCTTGAGTTGCCAGGTGTTCCAGTAAATTGCGATAGGTCACCTGGGGAGCGGTCGCCACAAAAGCTCCACCTAAAAAATGCACAATTGCCTTGGGCTGGGACGGAACCAGAACCCAATTTCCGTAAATTTCGCGCCATTCCATAGCTAGAGCCGATTGATTGATATTCACATAACTTTAGATAAAGTCTAACGAATTCCAGCGTGCCGTAGGGTAAGCACTCACTTCCCTCATCTTCTGACCCAATTCACCGATCGCAATCTATACCCATGCATCGATTCAAATTCTGTCAAATCCCATCAAAATCCATTTAGGATCGGGAATTAATAACTTGTGTAACCTTCTACCTTGTTAATTGGGCAGGTAAGATGCCCACCTCACAAGAATTTCAGGTTATGCAATTTTCATTTCTCAGGATCACGGTAGTGCCCGCAGGTTCCGTTTGGCTGATTTGGACTGATTGAAAGGAAAACAGATTGATGGATCGACTGAATTTCAAGGTACTGCACCAGTTTTGGACGATCGCCAAGTCCTACTGGTCAGGGGATGAGAAGTGGCAGGCCAGGGGGTTACTGCTGGGTGTGGTGCTGTGTTTGCTGACCTATACCGGGTTAAGTGTGGTTCTGAACAATAAGCGGGGAGTCTTGATTTCTGCCCTTTCTGCCCAGGATGAATCCCGCTTCTGGCAAACGGTGATCATTTTCCTGGCAGTGCTGGTGATCTACGCGCCCCTCCTGGCGGGCTATACCTATCTGCGCGATCGGCTGAGTTTGCAGTGGCGGCAATGGTTGACCCATCGGTTTGTGAATCAGTACTTTGGCGATCGGGCATACTATAATCTGCAAATTTCGGGTAGTGACATTGATAACCCGGATCAGCGGATTGCTGAAGATGTGCGCAGCTTTACTCAGGAATCCCTGGCGTTTTTGCTGGTGCTGGTGGAATCCGTCCTGTCGGTCATTGCCTTTAGCAGTGTCCTTTGGGGCATTTCTAAACCCCTGGTGTTTTTCCTGGTGCTGTATGCCCTGGTGGGGACTCTGGTGACGACCGTTGTGTTTGGTAGGCCCCTGGTGCGGTTGAACTTTGAACAACTGAAAAAAGAAGCCAACCTCCGCTTTAGCCTGGTGCGAATTCGGGAAAATGCTGAGTCGATCGCCTTTTACCAGGGGGAAGATCGGGAGTCCCATCAGGTGAAACAGCGATTTGCCGAGGTATTTGAAAACGTAAAACGCCTGCTGATTTGGGAGCTAAATCTGAATGTTGTCACCAATGCCTACGAGTTTATTCCCTTTATCCTGCCTGCCCTGGTGGTAGCTCCAGGAATTTTTGCCGGGGAGATCGAAGTGGGGAAGGTGTCCGAGGCGCAGGGAGCCTTTATCCGCGTCTTTTTCTCGCTGAATGTGGTGGTGTCTCGCTTCCAGGCGTTGACGACCTTCGGGGCGGGCATTAACCGTCTATACACCTTTGCTGAATTTCTGGAGCCGGGCGAAGCAGAACCCACCGATGAGTTTCCCAAAATTCAAACCTTCACAGACGATCGCCTCGCAGTGGAACATCTGAACCTGCAAACTCCGAACTATCAGCGGACGTTGATCGAAGATTTGTCTGTGGAGTTGCCCACTGGGGCTGGGCTGCTGGTGATGGGGCCGAGTGGGTGTGGCAAAAGTTCTCTGCTGCGGGCGATCGCCGGATTGTGGAATGCTGGTACGGGAACGATCGTCCGTCCTGAAGCGGATCAGATCCTATTTCTGCCCCAACGTCCTTATATGGTGCTGGGTACACTCCGCGATCAGTTGCTCTATCCCAAGACCCACCTGGAAGTGAGTGATGAGCAGTTGCAGCAGGTATTGGCTCAGGTGAATCTGGCTGGATTAGACGAACGAATGGGTGGCTTTGATGCCGAGCAGGAGTGGGCGGATGTGCTGTCTTTAGGGGAACAACAACGGTTAACCTTTGCTCGATTGCTGCTGAATAAACCCACCTACGCCATTCTGGATGAGGCGACCAGTGCCCTGGATTTGAGCAACGAGGAGCAACTTTACCAGCACCTGAAGGCGATCGGCAGCACGTTTCTCAGCGTTGGTCATCGCTCCACCCTGGCGAACTACCATCAGTCTCTCCTGCAACTGTCCCAGGATAAAACCTGGCAGATGAAATCCCTGAATTATCCATTGAACAGTAATTGAAAAGTGGTGAGAGAGAGTCATGGGTGCGTTTCTGATAGTCAGTTTGTTTGCTGATCCGTTCAACGGTTCGTGTTTCCTGGCGCATCACCAGTTCGTGCGATGCAGTTAAAGCGGTAGGAGCGCAAGCTGTCAGCCGACCGAGCATTGCTTTCATGCCGCCTGCCCAGCACCACCAGCCCACCAGCGGAAGGAGAGGTAAATGACCACAGGGAGCTTCTTCCAGCCAAAAACGAGTTGCATCTGCCTCTGTAATGGCTAAGATGGCGGCGTTGTAGTCTATCCAGGTGTTGCTGTTGCGCCAACCTACACACTGCCCAAATTGGAAAAGGTCATCCTCACTAAGAGCAGGCTGGTTCTTCTGAAAATGTTGCCACACTTGCTGTTGGGCACTGAATCCAAATCGCCCTTCACTTTCGCTTTTCCACAAAATATCGATCGATTGCAGGTCAGCGCAGGGAAAATATTCCAGATCTCTCCAGGTCAGATGCCATCCCCGATGTTGCCATCCCGTCAGCATGAGTTCCAGTTGGGACTGTCTCTCTTCTTCCGTCGTT
Source organism: Egbenema bharatensis FJBBOT/2019 (assembly GCF_048077055.1). Taxonomy (NCBI): domain Bacteria; kingdom Bacillati; phylum Cyanobacteriota; class Cyanophyceae; order Oculatellales; family Oculatellaceae; genus Egbenema; species Egbenema bharatensis. The sequence continues at coordinate 5,066,999 of NZ_CP182236.1, forward strand.
TGAGTCGAATTGAGCAACCGAATCAGCGTGGGGCGATTTGCTGTCGTGAGTTGATGTTCAGAGGCAGTATTTAACAGGTTCGTTAATAGTCCGACTAACTTCAGCCGATCGTCAACAATGGTTTCCAACAACAATTCAGGTAGTTTCTTAGAAAGCTGTCCTGCTAGTGAGCTGGGAGAATGATTAGTGGTCAGGGAACCGTCCTGATTATCAAATTTTTGATTGAGTCGATTCGATAGAAAAACCACCGTATTCATCAAAATCTCTAGCACCTTAGGCAACGCTGCATCGTTGGCAACGAAGGCTTTCGCTAAAGCTTCAATGTCGGTTTCTTGTAAAGAAAATACCTCTCGCTCCATCAGGAATTTCAACACTTTGGGCAAGATGAACCTGCTAGAGGAAAAGGCTTTAGCGAGCCTGGCAAGCTTCCCCTTTTCCCGGCGGTATAGTGGATATAAGTCAACAATAACTTGCTGTAATCTACCTTCGTTAAAACATAGAAGATTCAATAAATTTTCAAATTCTTCTTCCGTTAATAAGTGACTGTTTTTTTGGTCAATTGATTCCAGGGTAAAGGTAGAGTCTCTAATGATGGCCAATAGATCCAGGGATAAACCTGATTCATCTGAATAAAGTGAATCTGCCAGATTGGAAACATCTTCGCGGGTGAATGAATGGGTTTGATTCAGTCTGTTGATGCGCTCAAGAAAATGCTTAAATTTGTTTTTATGGGTAGATAAGCAATTAAGGCAATCAGCTCCTTGCTCATGGGAAAGCTTGCCAGAAAACTTGAGATCTTTAATGATTTTCTCCAGTTTTTGAATCAGCCGAACATCTCCAAACAAAATGGAGTTCACCTGTTCAAACACTCTACCGGGTTGTAAGCGACGGTATGGATCTAAATCGGCTAATATCTCAAGGGTTTCTGTCAATTCTGCAACGCGAGTAACCGATAAATAATCGAGTAGTTCGTTGAAATTCTGGTAGCTGAGTTCACCTGTAAAAATTGACTGCTTGACTGTTTCCAGGAATAACCTCGATCGCTCAAAACTTCCGGAAGAAACGGCTTCTGCCAGGGCAGAAATCTGATCATCCCCCAGCCGACGGTACGGATCGATCTGGCCAGAATTCTCAGGACTCGCTTGAGTTCATTCACATTTCCATAGGCTAAGTAATTGAGTGCATGAGTCAGCTTTTCTTGATTCAGTTCTCCCGAGTCGGCTAAAGCCCTGAGTCTTCCCAACAGTTCAGCAAAAATGAATTCTTCCTCAGAAAGGGGTTTGCTGGAGAAGGTTTGCGGTTCTGATTTGGCTGGATTGGCAGTGGGATCAAGGGCAGCAAGCAGACCCAGGACATGACTGAAGCTATTCCCTGAAGGTATGGAATTCGATCGCTGGGTCTGGGGGCTTTGATGGGATGCGCCTGCTATTTTGACCGCAGAATAGTCCAGACCTCTGAGTAGTTTCAACTCATCCGAGGATAAAAGCTTTAATAAAAGATACGACTCCGATTGGCAAAATTGATGCGATAAACCAAGCGTTTTTGCTAACTTTTCCTGACTTTCTCGATCGAGCAAAGGCATTAATAACATAATGTCTTGCTGCTGAAATAAACCAAAAGCAGTCAGGGCTAAAAATAGCTTGATTGCCTTTTTTTCCAGCGATCGATCGGTTCGTAAAGTTTGTCGGTAATGACTATAATCTGCATCGCTCAACGCCTTAGTTTCGTGCAATTGGATCAGCAATTCCAGAACGAGTAACTTAATCCGTTCCGGAACCCCCATCCAATCAAGATCAGGCCCCCACTGTTGAAACAAAGCTTCCAGTTCAGCGTTGGATAGCTGGCGTGATACCGCCATTGCCTTCAGTACTTTAAGCCGTCCTGGAGCATCTAACGCGGAAAACAGGATGTGGATATCTTCACGCACCAATCGTCCCGATCGAATCAACACCTCAATCCGACCCGAAGCCTCCAACAACTTCAGAAGTGTCTCTTCATTTGCCTCTTTCCACTGCTTTTTTCGCAGGAAGCGAGCCAGATTGCTGTAATCTACGTCCCGTTCTGAACACCAAACTGTCATGTTGACGCTCCAAAGTGATGAATACCACACCACAATGAGTTTGAGGCAGGCTTAATCAGTAGATACAAGGTTGACGGAAAGGTTCCGGGGGGATAGCCAAATCAGCGTCAAACATTTATATTTCGGCGTTGCTGACCAGGCTGAATAGGCTGAATGTAACGGGAGCATCCCATTGATCGTAGCGCAGGCATCTTGCCTGCCAGTGAGATATTCGTATGCCTGCCAGTGAGATATTCGTAATATAAATGCAAAATTGACATACACCCGAGTGTAACTGCGATCGTTCTGTTTGGTTGACTGGGCGGGCAAGATGCCCACCCCACAAGCGTTATAGATGATTTAATTTCAGTAGATCACAAATCTTGTTTAGATCCCCCCTAGCCCCCCTTGAAAAGGGGGAACTGAGCCGAAAAAGGTTGAAGTCCCCCTTTTTAAGGGGGATTTAGGGGGATCAACCCCCGGTTCACTGTGAAACGAACCCATTTTAGATCTACTGAATTTGCATGCTTAAGCGATCATAATACCCGTTCCCAATTTCTGCTCGAACGCCGCTAGAGCCTGAGCATCCGCCATGTGGGTTTGACCATAGATTTTCGGCAATTGGCCTGTGGCTGCCAGAACCTGACGGACTTCAGCGTTGGTCATATCCGCTAAATTTTTACCGGAGGCCATTGCCATCGCTGCTGCAATTCCCACGCCCTGCCCTACCCCAACGTTGTACTCAACGATCCGACCGGCGGAACTGGCATACCCTTCAAAGCCTGAAGCGGGACTGATGACGGCTAAGTTCGGCACATCCTTCATCAAAGCATGACGAATGCCAATGTTCATCAAGGGCTGTTGGAATTCAATACTGCTAAATCCGTTCGCCGCTGCCGCTTCCCGCAGCCCTCGAATCCCGCCTCTGGCATCAAATCGATAGCCGAAGGTGCCCAGGGCTTCGTGGTTTGGGACTCCCCCCATCAACATCATTGCCCCCGTCAGGGGTTGCACTGCGCCTCGGACATTTCCCGTGTGACGAACATACAGTTCCCTGGCCGATCGACTTGAAGCCCAGGCTGAGGAACCACTTTTCTACATAGCCCAGTTCATTCCACATCTCCGGCGTTGGTTTGGCTTGATTGCGGGCTAAAGCTTCTGCTTCATCGGCATTGACCTGAAACATCAGGGCATTCCAGGACAGATTCCCATTCGGCAGGATGGCAATGTTGGCATTGTCAAAAATAGCGCGGCTTTCGTACTGGGAAAGCTTGGTGCCCCGGAAGGCATGGTAGGCGATCAACAGGGCCCGACTGCGCACGTCAATATAATCTCTTCCCTGCCACATGGTCAGGAATTGGCCGCGTTCATCCCGCCGAGCCAGATCCTGACGTAGTTCCTGAATCAGTCTAGGATCGGACGAGGCTGCTACTTGAATAAAGCGTTGGGCTTCTGTATCTGCCGGGTTATTCATCCGCCGCAAATAATGAGCCTCGATCGCCTTCAATTCGTGAATAGGCAGTCCCTCGGTTTCGACTACCAGCGTCACCGAAAGCGATGAGTTGGGCAGCCCAAAGGTTTCAAACCCCTTCAGCATGGGCACTCCCGCTGCCTGGGCCAGTTCTGCATTCACCGTGGAATCAAAAAACTGTCGTCCGCGATAAATTTCCCCCCGATGGGTTCTAATCCCAGAAAGGCGCGGCCCATCTTTTAATACTGCGGCAATTTCAATACTACTGAGAATATCGGCTCTGACTTCGCTCAACATTTGGCGCAAAACTTGATTTGCGCGAGCATGATCCAGGGCAATTAAAGCCACCCCCGATCGCCGTAAAAATTCTTTATAGAGTGCAGGCGGATCACCAAAATCATCCAGATTATGTCTTTGGCGAATCTCTAACGGGATGCTGCTGCGATCGAGATAGGCTAACCGCCCCCGCACCAGATGCCCTCCCAATCCCAGAGCTGCCGGACTTTTGAGCATGACTAAACTACGGGGGAAGTAGCCAAAGCGTCGTCGATATTCCCTTGCTGCTGCAACAATGGTCAAAATTCCGGGGACTTCATCGCCAAAGCAAATGAAATCATAGAAGCGTTCATTCGTCATGGTGAATCCTGAATTATAAATACAGCGGTTATAACAGTGAGGGTTAGATCACGAACCTGTGGTGACGGTTAGGTAAGTAACATCATGGACTGGACAAATTGGATCATGCTGGGGGCAGGATTGGCAGCCGGAGCGATCGGGGGATGGATTGCTGCGCGGCCAAGTCTCCACAAGATTAGCTCATTGACTGGGGAAAAGCTCGATATTGCTGACTCTGCTACCTCTGGCTCTACTGCACTGCCCCATTCTGCTCCCCCTTCCACCAAGGGGACTCAAATTTCAGAGATGCAGGTTTCAGAGATGCAGGCGTTGGCAGATGAACTACACCGCACCCGACTGGCGTATCACATGGCCAAAGAATTGGGGCAGCTTCAGGCCGGTTTTTGGCCCGCACTTCCCACGAACTGCGATCGCCCATTAACAGCGTTATTAGTTTGCATCAATTGATTTTGGCTGACCTGTGTGAAGATCCAGCAGAAGAACGGGAATTTGTGTCCCAGGCTAATACAGCGGCTCAGAAAATGTTGTCGCTGATGGATCAATTAATTAAGGTGGCGAAAGTTTCCTATGGTTCAGGACAAATCAATCTATCCTCCCTGTGTTTACTGGATGTACTGCTGGAAGTGCATCAGTTTACCCACCTGCAAGCTCAAAATCGGAATTTGCGGCTGAACATTGAATTCCCAGATGAAGCAGTGACAGTGTTGTCCGACTCGGACTGGCTACGGCAGATCTTAGTCAGCTTAATTGATTCATCCATTGCTCTGATGCAGGAAGGCACAATTCGTGTAACAACGGGGATGGATACCGCTTCAGGACTGGTGCAGATCTGGATTGAGGATGAACGATCGCCCGACAGTTGGCAGGAACCGATCGATCTTTTGAAGGCGGATGCCTCAGATTCAACCCATCCAGCAGCACTGAGGACAACTCAGACCATAGAAGAATTAAAAACAGAACTCAATCAACCCCCTTCGCCCGGATTGGTTCTACTGGTCAGCCAGAAACTGCTGGAGCGGATGGGCGGTCGCCTGGAGTTGTTGAGCACTCCCTCTACTCCATCACTGACCCGAATTCAGTGTTCCATTCCGATCGCCAGTTCGGTGGCTTAGGATCTCGATCGAGATAGTTATGGCCAATCTTCAAATCTTGCTGTGAGAGAATAAGGCAATCGGTTTGAGAAACCCCTATGGAAGAGTACTTGTGTTCCAGTGAGGCGATCGACTGGGAGCATCCAGCCATCATAGAGCTTGCCAAGAAGATTGCATTAGAGCATGAAACCCCTGAGGCGATCGCCAAGGCTTGCTTTGAGTGGGTTCGAGATGAAATTCACCACAGCTACGACTATCAGATGAACCCTGTCACCTGGCGAGCTTCTGATGTACTTCGGCACAAAACAGGATATTGCTATGCCAAAAGTCACCTGTTAGCTGCTCTGCTCCGCGCCAATGGTATTCCAGCAGGGCTATGCTACCAGCGATTGAGTATTGACGATAAAGGCGAACCCTACAGCTTACATGGCTTTAATGCAGTGTATTTACCCGGCGTGGGCTGGTATCGCGTCGATGCGAGAGGCAACCGGGAAGGCGTTGATGCTCAGTTCACTCCTCCCCAAGAACAATTAGCATTTAAGGCTCAGTTTTCTGAAGAAGCGGATTTTCAGTCCATCCTTCCGGAACCACTGCCAGTCGTTCTAGAGGCGTTACAAACCCAAACAACCTGGGATGGGCTGCTCCATCATCTTCCCGACATTTCTTTGGTAGAGGCAGAAAAAATAGGTCTATAGTCGCCAAAATGGGCTTTTTGCCATCTGCTTATGCCAACGGTGGAATCTAGTAGGTATGATTGAGCCAGAATCAATGGCTGTGATCAGTGGCTGTGATCAGTATCAAGCTGTAGTAGATATTCTCTGTATTTTGCCAGCGGATTTATTGACAAGACGTTAGCGTGTAGGGCATGGTGACAGTTGTTTTAATTTTCAATAGCTTGTTGGCGTTGCTGTGCTTATACGTAGCCTGGCAAGTTTGCCGATTGCGCAATGCCCTGGCGAATGTGGCGGACGCTTTGATTGCCGCAGAACACACCACTCACCGAGTCTTGCATAATGCTCCGCATCATATTTCTAAGCGGCAAGCCTGTACATATCAACTGCGTCGAGACTACTATCATCTCACCCTACAGATGCAAAAGGTGCAGCAAGTTCTAGCCTTGCTGGGACTGGGGCGATTTCTCTGGCAGCAGTATCAACAGAAGTATACGGTGCGCCAGTGGATCCCCCGATCGTCGTCTGGTTCGGCAGAAGCCACGATAGGGGATGGAGCCATTGCTCCGGGTGGGGAACCGCTACGACCGCGATCGAGGCGAAACAGTGCCAGGAAGTCCTTACGAGAGCGTAGACTATAGGCTGTGGGATAGGTTTGATTCAGTACTTGTTAGGGGTTTGTGGTTATGGCAGATAATCGCTCTGGGTCTTCAGGTTTGTTTATTGGTGGCATGGTCGTAGGGGCTGTGATCGGTGCAGTGGCTGGGGTATTGGTTGCTCCAAAATCGGGACGAGAAACCCGACAACTGTTGAAAAAGTCAGCAGATGCATTGCCAGAATTGGCCGAAGACCTATCCTCCAGCGTGCAGCTCCAGGCCGATCGGCTATCTGAAACGGCATTGCGAAATTGGGATGATACCTTGTCTCGATTGCGAGAGTCGATCGCGGTAGGATTAGAAGCCTCCCAGCGGAAGCGACAAGAACTTGACGCAACAGAGGTGGTTGCGCACACTGAACCCCGATCGTCAGTGCAGGATTCCAGTACAAGGTAAGCGGAACGTTTGTGGTTGATCCTCTGTTTTGGTTAGGTTTATCAATTCTTCTGGTGGCGGTCAGCTTGACGGCTGTACTGGTGGCTGCCTTGCCTGCCCTGAGGGAATTGTCTAGGGCGGCGCGCAGTGCTGAAAAGTTGTTTGAAACGCTCAACCGAGAATTGCCTCCAACCCTGGAATCGATTCGGCTCACTGGAATGGAGCTAACGGATCTGACGGAGGATCTGAGTGAAGGGGTGCAGAGTGCTGGGCGCGTTGCTCAACAGCTGGATCAGAGCATTACCGGGGTCAAACGGCAGGCCAAACAGGCACAAGTTGCTACCCGCAGTATTTTTGCAGGGGTCAGAGCGGCCTGGAAAACCTTGAATCGTCCCACCCCAGTCCGCCGTTCCCGTGAGGCGCAATCTCTACCGCGCAGTCCATCTTCCCCTGATGTCCGCAATGCTTTGACTGCGGATGCCCGTGAACCTCTGAACGAGCGTTCCAACCGGTTTCCTGTAGCGAATAACCGATCGACCTTTGAAGCAGAACTGGAATCGGTTGAGCTAGAAGGCAATCAGCTAGATGACTCCAGAAATTCCCCTAAGTCTCATGCTGATCGCAGCCTGAACGACTGAAGCAGTCCGCATCACGGCAGTATCACAGCAATAATGGCTCCATTTGTAGGTTGATATAGCTATCCTCCGTAGGATTTGAACGGGGTGCAGGGGTAAAACCCTGGCGTGGGGGCGTTGCCCCTACCCCCTTGTTCACAAACAATTTGTGAACGCTATAGTCGATCGAGCAATTTGTAGCAGGCAAGATGCCTGCACTACAGTTTTTCTCTTCCCTGCTCGCCACGAATCTATTCACCTCAAAACTGCTGTAGTATGATTAATATGAAAATTAAGTAAACAAATGTAAAGAAGTGCATACTGATTCCTGACATTTGTATCATTTAGGGATCTGCAATAGAATGGCATCCCAATCCTTGAAGCAATCTGCTGTAAGGGCGTACGATTGTGCGCCCCCATTGAGTACGTTTTTTTCGCAGACCCCGTAGCTCAAAACCGCTTTCCTTGCCTGCACCACCCGATTGTTCAAATACCATTTGAATTCACGATGTTAAACTTCCGTCCTCAACGATCGTTCAGCCTGATCGCCGCTTGCTTGCTCGTACTGTTCACCTGGGCCATTGCACCCGCCGCTTACGCCTACGACAATCCAGAGCTTCTGCCCGATCGCCTCACCCCTGTCATTGATCTGGCGGATTCGCTCACCGAAATTCAGCAGGCTGATCTGGAAAAGCACCTGACCGAGTTTGAAACTGAAACAGGCTGGAAACTGAGAGTGCTGACTCAGTTCGATCGCACGCCAGGACGGGCAGTGAAGGAATATTGGGGATTAGACGATCGGAGTGTCCTGCTCATCGCAGACCCCAGAGGTGGGAACCTGCTGAACTTTAGTGTGGGGGATGACCTGTTTGATCTACTTCCCCGCACGTTTTGGATTGAGCTACAAACGCGGTATGGGAACCAGTTTTTTGTGCGGGATAATGGCGAGGATGCGTCGATTCTAGGGGCGTTGGAATCGGTGGAAGGCTGTTTGCGGCAGGGGGGATGTCAGGTTGTTCCAGGGCTGCCGAGGGAACAGTGGCTCCTGACCCTGATTACCTCTGTAGTGGGAGGGGTGGTCTTTGGGTTTGCCGCTCAACCCCGTGAAGCAGGGAAGTCTTTTTCGTGGCAGTGGGCTTTGATCTTTTCGCCCTTATGGGGAATTTTGTTTATCGCCTTTGGCATTGGCCCGGTCGTCACCCGCACCGCTGATTGGCTGCCTCTTGGGCGCAATATTGCTGGGTTTATCTTGGGTGCCCTGGTTGCCTTCCTGTCTCCTTTACTGAATGCCCCCCCTACATCGGAAACCTGACTCTTTGGCGAACAAAAAAATCTAGATTTATGGATGGAGGCGCGAAATTTCGCGTCTCTTTGTCGCTGGAGTGGCAAAATTAACGTAGTCCAATAGCGATCGGGTAATGATGGAGTGGCACGTAACCGATGCTCAAAGTTTGAGAATCATTGATAGTGAAATTGGCGATCACTCATTTTCTCCGTCGGAATATGAGATTGTGCGTCGTGTGATCTATGCAACAGCAGACTTTGAGTACAAATCTTTAATTCGATTTTCTGATCAGGCTCTCCAGGCAGGAGCCGCTGCCTTGGCTGCACGGAGCACCATTATTGTAGATGTGCCAATGGTACAGGTGGGAATTGCCCCAACCATTCAAAACACCTTTGCCAATCCGGTCTATTGCAGCATGGAAGCCCTCACCCGCCCTCAGCGCGAAAAATCGAAGGCTGCCTGGGGAATTGTTACCCTGGCCCGCCGCTATCCGGAAGGCATTTTTGTGATTGGGCAAGCTCAAACGGCCTTAACCGCCCTGGTTGAACTGATCGAAGCCGAAGAGATCCGACCCGCACTGGTGATTGGTACCCCCGCAGGATTTGTTGGAGTGGATGTGGCTGTAGAACGACTGAAGGATTCCCTGATTCCCCACATTCGGATTGAGGGGCGCAAGGGCAGTGCGGTTGTTGCAGCGGCGATCGTCGATGGTTTGGTCGATCTAGCCTGGCAGGCCTACGGCAAAGAGAATACTGGTATTCGGTAAAGCAGTCTGCCCGCATCAGAGTTCAGAACTCCGATCGTTTCAACTGTTCGATCGCCTGCTGACAATCCTCCACTGAAGCCCGCTGTTCCATTGCAGATACCAGAGCTTCGTAAGCTTCCCAGTGGGATTGGATCAGAGATTTAGCCTGAAAAATGGCCCATTGCTCCTTCTGTTTCCCCTCAGAAGGGGGACGCTGCGTTTTTGACCAGAGCAAGCGAAAATTCTGGCGATCGTCCTGTCCACCCTCTGGTTTGTCATAGCTCAATGACTCTGCCGCGATGCCGGCCATCAACACCGTACAGTAGCGATCGAACAGTTGGGCTGGAAGGGATCCCTGGTTCACTGCCGCTTCAAGTTCCTGCGACCCAAAACTGACTCCACCTAAACCCGGTTTTCCCTGCCGAAACGCTTCCCATGCGCTGAGGGTATAGCCCGTCACGGGAATTTCTAGCAAATGAGCTGCCAAAAAATGTCCCGCCTCGTGCCGCACCACGCGCAGCCGATGGTCAGGAGAAAACTGATTCAACCAATCCACAATCAGAGTTCCCGCTTGACCCTGCCAGCCCAGTGTGTCCACCGTGATGAAGCTCAAGATGCTAAAGGTGGCGATCGCAGGTACCGCAGGCGAGAGGTGGATGAGCGGGCCCAGCAAGCTGGTCATCACCAGGGTGAAAATTGTGATGGCCGTCAGGTTAAGGGTTGTTTGGTTCATCAGAATTGGAATTGGAGGTGAGGGTTCGGGCGCGGTAGAAAGTTTCCAGGCTATGACGATCGCCAACAAATCGCCAGTGCCAGGGTTCGTAGCTTACCCCCTGAGGATTATTTTCTGGAAACGACAGTTCAAAGCTATAGTAAGCCGCATTCTCCTGTAGCCATTCAAACGCTCTGGTATTTTCAAAGCTGCCTCTTAAATTGGCATCCGGGTAGTAACCATCACCAATATCAATGGCATAGCCCGTGTGGTGTTCACTGTAGCCCGGAGGGGCACTGACTTCAGCCCGAATGGTGGCCTGCTGACCGCGCTGGGCTTTGATATCGAAAAAGAGGCTTTCCTGTGTTTCCAGCGATCGAAAACCAGAAAGCGGTACGAGCCTGACCCCATCTGCTCGGGCATCATTCATCATGCGCAAAAATTCCTCGGCAGCGGCTCGGCGGAGCAAAAGCGTACCATCATCGGTGATCGGCTCTAACTCTGAGGTGGGTGCTTCTTCATAGCGAATATGCCCCAATAATTCTTCAAGTTCTCCAGGTTCTCCGATCGCCGCATTACGGTCAGTGCCGACGCTGGATGGTTCTGGCTCAACCACCGCTACAGGCTCAGAGGAGTTACCAGGAGCAAGGGATGCAGAAATGGGTTGCCATTGTGGCCAGATCATTGGTAAGAGGATCGCTGTGAGTAATCCCAAACCACCCAATCCCCACAAGAGCATCGATTGCCGTAACCGAAATTTTGATTTGAGCGATCGGGGTTTATGACCTGGAATTTCTCGGATAGCCTCTGGAATATCATGAGCCGGAGCTGCTGAAAAGTCAGTGAGGTTCTCTGATGAAATGGTCAACTCGTCAGGAGTTTCGGGTAGACCTGTATTATCCACAAGCAGCTCCTCCTGTCATGCACTTAGTCACCTGGATAATTGTAGCGGAGGCGGTTGCCCATAGTGGAGACTTGGGGAAGGGAGAAATGGGAAATAGGAAGTAAAAATTGGGGGGTGAGGGATGAAGGTTGGGAGGTCGGAGGGAATTGGGCATTGGAGCTTAAGACTTTATGAAACTTGCAGTTCCTACAGTATTTCTGCATCACCTGAACTAAACATCCCCCGGTGTACGCATACTCAGGATGTTCTTTATGGTTAGTTGCCCAGTTCATTGCCCAGTTCATTAACCAAACAATTATCCAAATAATTACTCAAATAATTACCCCCAAAAACCTCTCAGGTTGTACCCTTTGCGGCTGCTGATCTTCAGGCAGGAGTGTTAACGTGACAATCAGGCCCATTTCCGACTCCCTCAGTTCTACGGGCTTTCTCCCCGTTCCGCGAATCGTACTCAGCACGCTTCTGCCACCATGCCTGTTTTACAAACCCTTCTCCCGCTCTACATTCCCCTGGTCGGCTGGGTCACGCTAGGTGTAATACTGGGGCGCGTTTTGCCCAGAAGTGTTCCTGAGCGGCTAGGAAAATTTCTGTTTTGGATCGGTGTCCCCGCTAGTATCATGATCTTCTTGCGGCAGGCCGATCTGACTGCTTCTGTGTGGTTAGCTCCTCTGGTGAGCTGGATCGCAGTATTGCTGGGGGCAGCACTGGCGGTGCTGTGGATTAAAGGACAGGTTTATCTGGCGATCGGCAGTTCCCGCAGTTCCCGCAGTTCTCCACGATCGATATCTGTTTCGGCAAAGGCTCGAACGTCTGGATTGAAGTCTCATCTGAGTCATTGGCTTTCCCCCCAACAGCTTCGCCAAAAACCAACACAAGGTAGCTTTCTGTTATCAACGATGGTCGGTAACACTGGCTATTTGGGCTATCCAGTCGCCCTGACCCTGGTGGGGCCACAGTATTTTGGCTGGGCGGTATTTTACGATACCCTGGGCAGTACGCTGGCGGCTTACGGGTTAGGAGTGGTGCTGGCCGCTTACTTTGGCATGAAGTCGAGCCGGGGACGGGAATTGTTAGGGGCGTTAGTGAAAAACCCAGCATTATGGAGTTTCTGGGTGGGGTTATGGCTGAGAACAGTGACCTTCCCTGATGCGGTAGAACTCGGATTGCAGGGTATTGCCTGGCTGATTATTGGACTATCCCTGCTGTTGTTGGGGATGCGTTTGAGCCGAATTCAGTCCTGGCGAAACGTCCAGCAGGCATCGGTTGGGCTGGGCATCAAAATGGTGCTGGTGCCACTGATCTTGGGCTATGGGTTGCAGTTTTTGGGCATAACGGGTTTACCGCACCTCGTTTTAGTGCTCCAAATGGGAATGCCACCGGCCTTTGCCACCTTAGTGATTGCAGAAGCCTATGACCTCGATCGAGAGTTAACGGTAACAACATTGGCCCTGGGTTCCGTAATCATTCTCTTGACCCTGCCTGTTTGGTTATGGTTGTTTGGTTAACCCAGAATTTGGCTCATGCAGTTGATGAGTCATTTAGCCTACCCAGTTTACGTCCCCATCCTTCGAGCCAACGGACGGCAAAGGTTTAGCAATGGGTAATTCCCGCCGAGTGTAGGATTTGTTTGCTGAAGCAGTAGAGGAAACTGCCGATCGCCCAGGTTGAACCGTTGGACTGGTGCCGTTGGATTTGAGCTGATGAGAACCCGTTCCATGGGTCTGCACCGATGCAGGTTGGGCAGGTTGGGCAGGTTGGGCAGCCGCAACCGTTTTTTGGAACCCGTGCCGTTCCGGTTCAACTACCTTCTTCACAATCCATTCGATCGTTTGCTCTTTAACCCAACCCCTGGCCACCACAATCTCCCCAAACCGCATTCCAGTGGACTGTTGATCATTCAGAATGACGCTGACCTGATCAGGGGTCAACAAACCGGCTTCCACCAGATATCCTCCCAGGCGTTTTAGCGGGGATGTAGCAAGAGTTCGGTGATGATCGAATGAGGATTGCATAAATTGTGTTTCCTAAAGGTGACGAACAGGGGAGCATTCCAAAGATTGCTCTGACTGACCAATATGAAGACTAAGGGACACTAGCGACGGATCGAGACGCTACCCACGTCAGTAGTCTGCACCGTTTGCAGATCTCTTGGAGATGAGGCTTCAGGAGGGTTTGGATGAAAGTTGCATCGTTCTACTCAATCAACAAGAGCCGATCGCTTCAAATCGGTTCAAAATCAACCAGACAGGGAAACCGCAGTCATTGTTTAGGATTCAAAGAGTTCAGGATTCAACGAAATCTATGAATCGATCTACGTTTCCGATCAGTATAGCAACTGAGCCAGCCTGAACCACAGCCGTTGATTTGACGAAAATTTGATGAACTTGTCTTTTACCTCAGTGTTTCTACGGGATATAGATACAGTTCATTGTTGAGCGATTTCGTACCCCTGGCGTTAACCCATTGGTAGATTTGGGCACTACTGAGTACAGCAAACCTAACCCGGCTTTAAACTCAGTGCGGTTTCTTTCTTCTATCTGGGTGCGTCTGACCCTTCTATTTCTCCTGGGTGTCCTGCTATTTTTGGGCTTCACCCACTGGCGGCAAAGCTCTGCCCTCAATCCCCAACCTGCCGCAATCCCTCCCCTGCCGCAAGACCCCCTGATTCAGGTTTATTTCAACCAATCGCAGTCTGCCTCCTACACCGATCCCTATCGGCAGCAAGCGCGATCGGGGGATAACCTGGAGCAGGTGATCATCGAGGCGATTCGATCGGCAAAATCATCCGTTGATCTAGCAGTTCAGGAACTTAACCTGCCGCAGATTGCTCAGGCATTGGTGGATCAGAAGCAGTCCGGTGTCAGCGTCAGAGTGGTTCTGGAAAATAATTACAGCCGACCCATGAGCAGCCTTTCTGCTACGGAAGTGGCGCAGTTAGACGATCGCAGCCGCCGTAAGTATGATGAGTTTGTCCAGTTGGTCGATCGAGATGGCAATGGGCAACTTTCCCAGGCTGAAATCAATCAGGGGGATGCCCTGGTGATGCTGCGTAATGCTCAGATTCCCTTTTTGGATGACACCGCAGACGGTTCTAAGGGAAGTGGGCTGATGCACCACAAATTTGTGCTGGTGGACAATACGACTTTGATTGCTGGCTCTGCAAACTTCACACTCTCTGATATTCACGGGGATTTTGCCTCCCCCAGCAGTCGCGGCAACGCCAACCATTTACTCCGCATCAGCAGTCCAGCGATCGTCAAACCCTTTAGCGAAGAATTTAACCTGATGTGGGGGGATGGTGTGGGAGGGCAACCCGATAGTTTGTTTGGCTTACAGAAACCCTATCGATCGCCGCAAACCATTTCCCTGGACAATCATTCATCCATTACGGTGCAATTTTCCCCCACCTCCAGCCGTTTGCTCTGGGAGCAAACCACCAATGGGCTGATTGGTCGCACCCTGAGTCAAGCCAATCAAGCCGTAGACCTGATGCTGTTTGTGTTTTCCGAACAAAAGCTGACCGATGTGCTGGAAACTAACCATCAGCGTGGTGTATCGATTCGGGCCCTGATCGATTCGGGTTTTGCCTACCGGGATTACAGCGAAGCCCTGGACATGATGGGGGTCGCTATGCCCAACAGCCAATGCCGTTATGCAGAAAACAATCGCCCCTGGAGTCGGCCGATCGCCTCGGTGGGAGTTCCTGACCTGCCTCAAGGGGATCTGCTGCATCATAAAGTGGGGTTGCTGGATCGCCGAATGGTGATTACTGGCTCCCATAACTGGAGTGCAGCAGCCAACGAAAAAAATGATGAGAATCTGCTGGTGATTGATAATCCCATCGTCGCAGCCCACTTCCAACGAGAATTCGATCGGCTCTACGCCGGAGCAACTTTGGGGCTACCCGTCCGCATCCAGGAAAAAATCCAGCAGCAGCAGGCACGTTGTGCGTCTTAGGATTCTGGATTCAATGACCTGTAATAACCCGTATTGTCGTTTTGCTCTGTTGACTGGGCAGGCAAGATGCCTACCCCACAAGAATGGCTCTAAGAGCGTTTGCCCCTAATCTTAAGAGAAATGCAGCAGGAACCCCTTCCAGGAAAAGGGAGTGCTAGACTGGCAACGCAACAGCACAGAGCAGATGTATTGAGGGTTTCAAACCTAATTTACATTGTTTGCAAATCTTTGCAAATTCAATCTCTGGTCTGCGAATCGTGTGCTTGTTTATTAATCCAGAAGTTCACTTGTAAGGAGCTTTGATATGGCCGTCAAAGTGGGTATCAATGGCTTTGGTCGCATCGGGCGACTGGTATTTCGGATTGGGTCAAAAAACCCCAATATTGAGTTTGTTGGCGTGAATGATCTGGTTCCGCCGGATAATTTGGCATATCTTCTCAAATACGACTCTACCCACGGCCCCTATCACGGCACGATCGAAACAAAAGAGGATGGCTTTGTGGTCGATGGTCGGTTTGTGCCCTGTATGGCCGTTCGCAATCCCGAAGAGTTGCCCTGGGGCAAGCTGGGGGCAGATTATGTCGTAGAATCGACGGGATTATTTACCACCTATGACGGAGCCGCCAAACATTTGCAGGCAGGAGCCAAACGGGTAATGATTTCGGCCCCACAAAAGATCCGGACAAGGTGCCGACCTTCGTAGTGGGTGTGAATCATCAAGACTTTGATGCAGCCAAGGATACGATCGTCTCCAATGCAAGCTGTACAACCAACTGTCTAGCTCCGATCGCCAAGGTGATTGACGACAACTTTGGTCTGGCAGAAGGCTTAATGACTACGGTTCACGCCATGACTGCCACTCAGCCAACGGTAGATGGCCCCAGTAAAAAAGACTGGCGGGGAGGACGGGGTGCTGCCCAGAACATTATCCCCTCTTCTACCGGAGCAGCCAAAGCTGTGGCCCTGGTACTTCCCAACCTGAAGGGCAAGCTGACCGGAATGGCCTTCCGTGTGGGAACCCCCGATGTTTCTGTGGTAGACCTCACCTTCAAAACCGAAAAATCCACCAGCTATCAAGACATCTGTGCAGCGATGAAAGCGGCGGCAGAAGGCCCAATGGCTGGTATTTTGGGCTACACCGAAGAAGAACTGGTGTCAATGGACTTCCGCACCGATGCCCGTTCCAGCATTTTTGACGCTAAGGCAGGGATGGAACTCAACTCCAATTTCTTCAAAGTGGTTGCCTGGTATGACAATGAATGGGGTTATTCCAATCGGGTGATTGATTTGATCCTGGAAATGGCAGGTAAGGAAGGAATGCTTTAGGAGGAGTCGGGATCCGGGAATGGGGAATGGGTCGTTGGTAGTGGGTCATCGGGGGTATGCGGGAAAACCTGATTGGGGCGCACTGCTGTGCGCCCCTACAAATCCCTCAGGTCGTTGGAGATTCCCATCACCCATCACCCAACCCACTCCCCCACAAACACCCTGGTTGCAGGGCCCGTCATATACAACCGTTGATCATCCGACCATTCAATGTCCAGGCATCCCCCCGGAAGCTCCACCGTTGCCCGTCGGTTCGATCGCCCTGTGAGCACCGCTGCCACCAGAGACGCACAGGCTCCTGTCCCGCAGGCCAGGGTGATTCCGGCTCCCCGTTCCCAAACGCGCATTTTCAAATAATCGGGACTGACTACTTGAATGAACTCAGTGTTGGTGCGTTGGGGAAAGGCCGCATGGTGCTCAAACTGAGGGCCGATCGCTTCCAGGGGAATACTGGCAACATCATCAACAAACGTGATGCAGTGGGGGTTGCCCATACTGACACAGGTGACTTCCCAGGTTTGTCCGGTCACTTCCAGGGTCTGATTCACCACCTTGTCATCAGGCGCAGTTAGAGTGGTTGGAATCTCTGATGCCAGCAGTCGCGGTAAGCCCATATCGACAGTGACTTGACCATCCGCCTGCAACTTTGGCACCATTACGCCTGCCAGGGTGTGAATTTGGTAGGACACGGTGGAAGAACCTTTTCCTTCCAGATCGGCAATAAACCGGGCCAGACAGCGAATGCCATTACCGCACATTTCCGGTTCTGACCCATCCGAATTGAAAATCCGCATGGTGTAATCGGTGCCTGCCTGTCCGGGAAGGGCAAAAATTACGCCATCCGCTCCAATGCCAAAATGCCGATCGCACCAGTCGATCGCCTGTTCAGGGGTAAGGCAGGGGTCTGAACTGTGACGATTATCTACCAGGATAAAGTCATTTCCCAGACCATGATATTTAACGAATTGGATGGACATAAACTGCTCCGATAGAGGGACTAGGGGTTCGAGTGCAGGGCGTAGGCTGAAAGAGATGATTTTGGTTCAGTTTTGGGTTTTCTAGATATTATGCGACTAGGGGTCTTTTGTTATCCACTGTTATCCACTAAGACGGTCAACCGATCGCATCACGCAGTTGGTTTGAATTACGATTCTCTCATTCTGACGTAAACGTTTCACCAAGCTGATTTTTCCTGATGCTTGTTTAGACCAAACTACTCAAACACATCAACACAATTGACGTATTGTTACTGACTTAAACCAATTTTCACTAACTACTATGGCTCCAGAACTTGAAACCGGACTTCCCAGCATTCGCCAAATCCAAACCCTGATTCGGGAAAACCGCGAAGTTGAACTAAAGCTAATCACCAACGATTTACTCACCGGAAAAGTACGCTGGCAAGATCCCGATTGTCTCTGCCTGTACGATCACTACGACCAACCCACGATCGTATGGCGGCAGGCGATCGTCTATATGAAGCCAAAGCTCTAGGGGGCTAACAGGTATCTAATCAGCAGGCTACAAGGGTTGATCCTAGAGAGCATCCGATGTCCATCTAAATCGAGCAATTTCCGTAGCGCAGGCATCTTGCCTGCCTGTGAAATACAGGCAGCTTCTTCAGTCACACCAAAACTCCTTCCTGTTGGACGTTGTTTAGGAAAACGGTGCGCTGTTCCTGAAATTGTTTAGCTGAGACAAATACGTTGCAAATGACAACGCCATATTCCAGGCATAAATCCGCCACTACCTCACCTGTACGCTTGATTTCTGTCTAGGAGTCCACTTCACGATTCAGCACAACCAGGACATCAATATCGGAATCCTGATCAGCATCTTCTCTAGCCTGTGACCCAAATAGAACTAAACGAACCAGCTGTTTGCCGTACAGTTGCTCAAGAGAGCAGCGCAGTTTTTCAAGAATTGCCAGTAGTTCAGGATGTCTCATGCCACGATCGCCCTTTCCTCCTTCAGCTTAACTGACTCTACACAAAGCTGATCTGAGGTATCTTAAGATCTAAAACTATCTGAGAACCGATACATGACTGAAGGGCGAACGATGGGATTCGAACCCACGAATGGCGGAACCACAATCCGCTGCCTTAACCCCTTGGCTACGCTCGCCATAATGTAGATAATATAGCATTTTGTTCGATGATGATCTATTCAGATGATGATCTAGATGTTCTAGGCTAGCCTAGAAGCAGTAAAGGGCTAGAGCGAATTGTAAGCGGCATTGATATGAAAAACCTACGAGGTCTACTTTACGTGGTTGGCGCATCTTTGCTGGGAATTGGTGTGGCAACGGTCGTTACCAATCCCAGGCAAGCGCAGTATGAAGAGTACGCGACTCGACAACTATCGGCTTACCTGCAACAAAACGTTTGTCCCAATGCAGCCATCCTGGATAGCCTGTGCCGATCGGCCGTGAGAGACAATCAGGCTCAAATCCGCGGGCTCATTGCGGCAAATACGGAACGGCAAAATTACCTGTTCTGGAGCGTTTATCAAACCGAGTTGGCTCCGGGTGAGCTGTTGCCTCCCGTGATTGGCGGTACACTACCCGCCTACCACTTTGAATCCGTTGGCGTATTTAGCAGCTTCCACACCTACAGGGCCGATCGCATCTAATCTTCTCGTCGCCCGCCTGACTTCTTGATTTCCCAGAGTTTTCCACCGATCGCCAGCCCAATCAATACCCCCAAGCCCCAATCTCCCCAACGGACGTAGAGCGTTTGGGTCTGACGACGATAGAGGGTGTGAGCATGGATTTCGTAGGTACGGAATCCCGAAATCCACTGGGATCGACCGTGGGGATCAATCACTCCAGACAGTCCCGTATTAGTGGCGCGGGCCGCCCAGCGATCGGTTTCAATGGCTCGCATTACGTCCTGAGCATGGTGTTGGGTCATCATGGCTAGTTCGTAGGGATCATTATTAGAAGCCGTGAGAATAAATTGCCCGCCTGTGGCAGCTTGCTGGCGGAAGAGAAACGAAAAAGCTGAATCAAAACAAATGCCGACGATCGCCTGACCAAAGGGAGTATCAACCTGCTGATCCGGACGGCCCGGAATCATACTGGCTTCCACTGGAGAAAGGCGACTGATGAAGTTACCCAGAAACGCTTCAAAGGGGATGTATTCACCCAACGGTACGGGTTTGATCTTGTCGTACCGACTCAAAATTTGCCCTGTGCCATCCAGGGTAAATAAACTCTGGGTAATCCGCCCCTGCTGAACGCCAACTGTTCCAATCCAGGCCAGTACACCTCGTGCGCGCACCACCTGATCAAACGGATGTTGCGCTCTCCGGGAAGTCTCAATCCAGTGCCAGGGAAAGGCTCCCTCTGGCGTGAGGACGGCATCCACCCCCTGATCGACCAGGACTTCGTACCCTTGGGTATAGTGTTCCAACGACATCCGCACCCCCTCCTCAAAATGCTTGATGCGGGTGGGAACATTGCCCTGAATAATGCCAACATTCAAAGCCGTTTCCGGCGATTCCACCAGGGGCTGACGGTACAAACCCAACCCAACCAAATGCAGCACGACAAACCATCCAACACTCCAAACCAGCAGCCGTTTTGCCCTCGATCGCTCCTGCTGGCTCATCCAGATCCAGGCTTCTGCCAGTAGACCATTCACCGCCACGATCGCCCCGGAGACAAAGGTGGGGCCCGATAGCCTGCCGAGATGGAGAATTGCCAGGTTATGGGGACTCTGGGTAAAGGCAAGGGATGTCCAGTACAGCGGGCCGTGGGACCAGATCGCCTCCAGGGTACACCAGAGGGCAACTGCCATTAGAACCCGCAGCCAGGAGGGTGCAGGAGTAGCGGGCGATCGAGTCAGGAAGGGTTTGCTCTCCGGGGGAGGGTTCCTCTGTAAAAATCGTCGCAGCCATCGTCTTCGGAGCGATCGTCCTGGGATCTCCCCATCTTTGCCAAGCCACAGGAGCAACCCTGCCCAGGTCGTGACCAGTGCTGCTCCCCAGAGGGTGACAAATCCCCACGCGAACAGAGTCACTCCCCAACTCGCCAGCCAGGGAACCCCCAACCAGGTCAGGGGATGCAGTCCGGTCAGCCAGGAGAGGGCAATCCCGTGATAGCCAATGCCCCAGGTGAGGGCGTAGAGGAGGGGGAGGGGGAATTCTCCTGTGACGCGATACGGAGGGAAATTGGGAGATTGGGGACTGGAGGATTGAGGGAAAGGAGAAGCCAGAGGGGGATGAGGGCGAACCAGGCGAGGGGCCAGGCTTTGACAGGGGCAACGGTAAAGCCCATCAGGATGCCTGCCAAAAGGCTGATCGCAAGCCGCCCATAAACGGGATAGCTTAGGAGAAGCGAGGGGAGAACTGTTAACGTTGAAACAAGGGTCTTCATGTTGACAGCATACGAATTTTTAGCCCGATCGCCCAAGCTCCTATCTGAAAATCGTTGCAGGGCTTTCCAGGATGGAGCATCCCACCATCCCACCGCATCATCCCATCACACCATCACATCACGACTTGCAGCTATGAAGTGGATGCTGGCTATAACGACACTCTTACTCACCCTAAGCCTATCAGGGTGTCGGAGTGAAGAAAGCTCCCAATCTCTTGCGGAACAAACTTCACGCCAGCAAGGTGCCGCTGTCATAGGAGAAATTTTAGATACGCCTACTCTGTTTCCCCCGGACATAGAAACGAGTTTACAACGACGGTTAGCCCAGGAGGTGGTGCGCGGAAAAACCCCTGGCATTGCCATGTATGTGGCGACCTCGGATGGCATCTGGATGGGGGCGGAAGGAACCGCAAATCAGGAAACGGGAACGGTAATCAAACCCACCGATCGCTTCCGGATTGGTCGAACAACCAATTTATTCGTTGCGGTGGTTTACCTTCAGTTGGTCGAAGAGGGGATTTTGGATTTGCATACCCCGATCGCGGAATATCTACCCCCCGAAATTAGCGATCGCTTTCCCGACAGTGACACCCTGCAAATTCGGCAACTGCTGAATCATACCAGTGGATTAGCCGATGCCTATACCAACGAGTTTCTGAATGATGTGCGTGCTCAACCCGATCGCTCCTGGACAACCCGCGAGATTTTAGCCTATGCCTACGATCTGCAACCTGCAACGGTGAGGGGCGTTTTTTCCTATTCCAGTACCAATTACCTGCTGTTGGAACTCATTCTAGAAACCGTTACCCAGGCTCCCCTGGCAGAAGTTTTGCAACAGCGAATTCAAACTCCAGCCGGATTAACCAATACGTTTCTGGAACTGCGGGAACCGATTCCTGGGGGCTTTACTCAGGGCTATCAGGACTGGAACAATAATGGTACTTCGGAAAATGTCACCCTGCCCTTAATCAATCCGGGGCTGGGAACTGGCGATCGCGGTCTGGTTTCCAACGCCACTGACCTGGTGAAATTTGTCCATGCCCTGCTCTACGAAGATACTCTGCTCTACAGAAGCTCCCTGGAAGAACTGCTTTCCTCAACCCCAAGGGGAGCGATGGAAGGATCGGGGTTGGGGATTACTCACCTGCTGACTCCCTGGGGAGAAGCCTGGGGGCAAATCAGTTCCGACCTGGGGTTTCAGTCGGTGGTTCTGTACCTGCCGGTGCATGATCTGACGATGGTGCTTTGGGTGAATGAGGGCGATCGTCAGGCGGTCAATCTGCTGGAGGTGGCTGAAGATGCTCTCCGTTTGATTCTGGGCGAACCTAAATTTTGAATGGCTTCAGCAACCAAAATCGACTGTAAGGGCACACTGCTGTGCGCCCCTAACGGGTATGTTATTTTGCCGCATTCCCCTGGGATAGCTGCGCTACGGGCGATCGATTTTCGTCCATTGGCAATGATCATCCCATCTCACTGCAATTCATCCAACTTGGCGCGAATGGTTTGAATATCCTGCCACATCAACCACTTGGGGCTACCCCGCTCCCGCGATTGGTTTCGGAGCAGATAGGCTGGGTGAAACACTGGCATACAGAGGCGACCTTCCCATTCCAACCATTCCCCCCGAATTTTGGTAATCCCTCGCTTATCTCCTACTAACCCTTTCACCGCTGAAGCCCCCGAAAGCATGATGATTTTAGGATCAACCATGCGAATTTGCTCTAACAAGTAGGGGCGGCAGGCATCCATTTCGTCCTGAGTGGGAGTCCGGTTTCCTGGCGGGCGACACTTAACAATATTGCTGATGAAAATATCGGCTTCAGTTAGCTCCACCGATGCCAAAATCTTATCGAGCAGTTGCCCCGCCTTTCCAACAAACGGCAGTCCGGTTTCATCCTCATTTTGTCCGGGCCCTTCACCAATAATCATCAAATCGGCATTGGGGTTTCCCCGTCCCACGACTGCATTGGTTCGCGTCTTGCCCAGGTCGCAGCGATAGCACTGATTGCAATGGACTTTGATTTGCTCCATTGAAGTATAGGTTCCCGGTGGGATTGGAACCTTCGCATCAGTTGGAATCAATTCGGGATCGATATCGGAGGGTGAATCTGCTGCCCCTGAAAGATTGAACAGATCCATTTGGTCATCGCCAGCCATGAGTCTATAGTTCTGTAGCAAGGATCGGTAAATCAAGGCATTTATACTATCGCACGATCGGTCACTGCATCATGCCGCTTCAGAAAGAGTCTAGAAAGAGTCCCAATAAAAAAGTCCCAATAAAAAACCGACAGCCTCCTAAGTGGATTCTGCCGGCAAGTCGTGTGTTCCCTGTTGATGACTCGGCTAGAGTTGAGTCTTCTTAAGTATGCAGTTCTGAACAAAGCCTGAGCACGATCGAGATCATCAATGAACGTGATTTTGATCACAGCTTTGGGCGAAACAGCATGAAGAAACCCTTAAGAATTCTGGGAAATCCTTGATTCTCAAGCGGTAAACTTCGATCGAATTTCTTCAACCCGCTTACGGTTTACACCCAGATCAGACTGCCCCAACCGAGAAGCCGATCGGACATGGATCACATTCGCCGTTGGATCTAGCCAGAACTCGACATCATCCACATAGCCCATCAGTGCCGAGGTGAATTCGGCGTACAAATAATTTTCCGACTCAGAAATGATCTCCGTCCGCTCCATACCCTGAACCACAGATTTGAGAGTGTCCATCGCCTCCGAGGGGGCAGCACTGTAGGACAGCGGGGCAATCTTATGGGCTTCATCAGAATCGGCAGCCTGGCTGCTCACACAGTTAGGAGTCGTGGGACAAGCCGCCAATTTGCCCTCCGTCACACCCAGGTTAGTGGGGCGTTTGCCAGAAAAAGAGAAGAATGATTTTTTTGCCATAGCCAATTCAGAAGTAAATGCAGGAGAAATAGAAACAGGTTGCAACGATACAGAATCCGCCAAGGCGATCGCAGGATAACTGGCTCCAAACCAGCAGGCGATCGTTAAGCAGGAAAGGCAAAGCAGCGAAATCGCAGACTTCAGCATGAATAATTTAACGGGAATAAGCTTTCTCTTAACATTATTTAACAGTTTGGGAATGATTGAGTCTTTGCCTCATGCAGAATCAGGCGGTTTCCGGCTGGATCGTAAGCATAGATTTCTCTGCCGTGGCTCGCTGTCCTGATCTCTCCCGGTGGTGGATACCCCAATTCTGTCAACCGATCGATCGCCCCTTCCAGTTGCTTCACTTCAATACACAGGCTCATCCCGCCACTGGATCCAGGCTCTCCTGGGGAGGGGTAAAACTGCGATCGCTGATCTGCTGCGGGCTGAAAAATTCCCAACCGCAATCCACCCACCCGAAACTCAGCATAGCGATTGGGGCTGTAGGCGATCGGTTCTAATCCCAGCAAATCCCGATAGAACCTGACTAACGCTTCCCCTTCCCCATCGACCAACGTCACAAACACCGCATCAAACTCCATCTTCCCTCCTTATACGGGCGAATCGCAATTCGCCCCTACCCTACTCCTCACTCCCCACTCCCCACCCCTCACTCCTCACTCCTCACTCCTCTCCCCCAAATGTAAGGATCGCTTGACATTCTCCTCCGAACCTCACGCGATCGGATAAGTTAATTGAACTACAGTGAACAAAGAGTTGGCTCGTACCGCTCTGTACCTACACTGGATTATTATTCACGTTGCGTTTTTTAGGTTAAGCATGGAACTGGCAGCACGACTGGGAGAGATTACGCCATCGCTGACTTTGGCTGTAGACACGAAAGCGAAGGCAATGAAGCGAGAGGGTGTGGATGTCATCAGTTTTAGTGTGGGAGAGCCAGATTTTGACACCCCGGCCCACATTAAGGCGGCTGCGGTTACGGCTTTAGAACAGGGCAAAACGCGCTACGGCCCGGTAGCTGGGGAACCCAAACTGCGAGAGGCGATCGCCAACAAACTCCAGACGGATAACCAGCTTTGTTACGGGGTTGACAACATTATCGTCACCAATGGCGGCAAGCATTCCCTCTACAATTTGATGATGGTGTTACTGAATCCAGGGGATGAAGTCGTGATTCCGGCTCCCTACTGGGTCAGCTATCCCGAAATGGTCAAGTTAGCGGGGGGTGTTCCCGTCATTCTGCCCACCACGATCGAGAGCAGTTTCAAAATCAGTCCCGATCAATTGCGGCAGGCGATCACGCCCAAAACGAAACTCTTCATCCTCAATTCCCCCTCCAACCCCACGGGCATGGTTTACACCCCCGATGAAATCCGCGCCCTGGCGGAAGTGGTGGTGGAGAAAAATATCTGGGTCGTGTCTGATGAGATTTACGAAAAAATTCTCTACGATGGAGCCGAACACCTGAGTATTGGGGCGGTTAGCCCAGAGTCCTACGATCGCACCATTATCAGCAGTGGGTTCGCCAAAACCTACGCCATGACCGGATGGCGGGTGGGATTTCTGGCTGCACCTCAACCCATCATCAAAGCAGCCAGCATGGTGCAGGGGCACAGCACCTCCAACGTCTGTACCTTTGCTCAGTATGGGGCGATCGCAGCCTACGAGAACTCTCAGGATTGCGTCAAGGAAATGGTGAAAGCGTTTGCCGAGCGTCGTCAGGTGATGCTGGACTACATTGATGCCATGCCTGGAATTACCTGCCCCAAACCCTACGGGGCGTTTTATATGTTCTTAAATATCAGCAAAACTGGCTTGAAGTCGCTGGATTTCTCCAACACGTTGCTGGACAACCATCATGTGGCGACCGTTCCCGGTGTAGCCTTTGGCGCAGATGACTGTGTCCGCCTCTCCTATGCCACCAGTCTGGACAACATCCACAAGGGAATGACCCGATTCACGGAGTTCGTCCAATCCCAAATGTAGGGGCGCAAACGTAGGGGCGCACTGCTGTGCGCCCTTACCGGGTATTGTCAGATGCCTCCGGCGTTGCACATCCGACTGGGATGATTGATGATGTTTAGAGAAATCTTCAGGCAAAGTCGATCGTGTCTAGCCCTACTCCACCTACCCACCCCTCACAACCTCCCTCCAACGCTGCATCGCCCGCCTTCTCCCCCCGTACCTTCCGCCTATCCATCATCATTCGCAGCACCTTACTGTTGCTCTATATTGCCTTAACCCTACCCCTACCCTTCTTAGCGGAAGTGACTCAGGCTCCCGTGCCTGCCTCTGTTCTATGGGTGGGATTGGCGATCGGCTTCCTGTTGCTCTATGCCGCCTTAACGGAACAGGTGCGGGTGGATGAAATGGGCATTCAAGTCACCTATCCTGCCTGGGTGCGCTGGTTCTGGCGCAAGGGGTGGTCGTTGCCCTGGGCAGAGATTAAAGCCTTGAAACCGCGATCGACGGGGCAGGGGGGACTGGTTTACTATTTCCTCAGTCACTCTTCCGAGCAAGCTTACCTACTGCCCATGCGTGTAGCGGGATTTGCAGAACTGGTGCGGCGGGTGGAAGCCCATACTGGCATTGATACCAGAGATGTCAAACCCCTTTCCCAGCCCTGGATGTACCTGATCCTGCTGGGCCTGACCCTGATCCTGCTGGCGATCGATGCCTGGACGATCCTGGTGGCAATGCAAGCCTGAATTCCCTACTGCGACGACTCCCCATGCCGACTCCCCATCTCCGTCTTCATCAGGTCAGCCTGAACAGTCCGCGCGGTGGCGAACCACTGTTGCAGGATATCTCCTTTGAGGTCATGCCAGGAGAGCGGGTGGCGATTGTGGGTCCATCGGGGGCAGGGAAAACAACGCTTTTGCGGGTGCTGAATCGCCTCAGCGAGATCAGTCGTGGGGAAATTTATTTTGGCGATCGCAACATTCAGCAGATTCCTGTGATTGAACTGCGGCAGCACATTACCCTCGTGCCCCAGGAGTCGAAGCTATTGGGGATGACGGTGCGGCAGGCCCTGGAATATCCCTTACACCTCAGAAAGCTTTCCTCTCAAGCGATTCAGCAACGGCTGCTCACCTGGACAGAACAACTCCATCTGCCAGAGGACTGGCTGGGACGCAATGAATTACAGCTTTCAGTGGGTCAACGCCAGTGGGTAGCCATCGCTCGCGCCCTGATGATTCAACCCAAAATTTTGCTGCTGGATGAACCGACCTCTGCCCTGGATGCCGGGCGGGGAGAGCATTTGCTGACTGTTTTAACAAATGTAGCTCAGAATCAGGAAATGACGATTTTGATGGTGAATCATCAATTAGAGATGGCAGAACAGTTTGCCAGCAGGGTGCTGTATTTACAAGACGGTAAACTAATTCTCGATCGCCCCATTCACCAGATCAACTGGGTTGATTTGAAGCAAAACCTGGTTGATGCCGAAACGATCGCAGCAAATGAGTGGGAATAGTTTATAAAGAGAGAATTATAAATAGAGCCGCTAGTCGGTTCAAGTATAGGTTTAGATCTATAAAGACGATAGTAAAAAATAACAAAAACAAGAATAATGGTCTGGAGGCAGGGGTTGAGCAATGATGGACGCGCGGCAACGATATCTTGACTTTGTAATGCCGATCGTCAAGGAAGGACGGGGGCAGATTGCGACGGAAGATCGAACCTTTCTCGATCAGCAGCGAACCGCGCTCAACCTTTCTCCCAGGCAAGCTGAGGCGATCGAACAACGAGTTCTAAAGGCTTACCAAACTTTTTTACAGCGGCGATCGGGCAGTTCTGCTCAACCTTCCCAATCCGGTGCCTCATCCTGGCAGGAGGATGAATGGAACGATGTCACGCCGCAATCGGGATGGCAGGAGCAATGGCAAAGGGTCGTCCCCCAGGAAAGCTGGCAAGAGCACGAGGGGCAGGAGGAATGGCAAGCCGATCAGTTCCGAGATGTGGAGGAAGCTGAACAGGCAAAATGTCGCTGGTATGAGGAAGAGTTCAGGAAGGCTCTGGAAACCAATCGCTTGCAAGATCCAGAAACCCAGGAACGGTTGGCCGATCTCCAGAACGACCTGCGATTGTCTGCGTCAGATATTATTCGGATTGAACGACAGGTTTATACAACCCGATCGGGATCTGAACCTGCGATCGATGCTGTGCCACCTCCTGGTTCAACCGATCCAACCGATCCAAATGCGACTCGCGTGGTTCACTATACCTCCCCTGATCTAACGTCTGGACAACCCTCATCCCCACCCTCAGAGGAACTTGCTGACACCGAGGTACAATCCCCTCGATCGCACCTATCCACGCCCGAAAATCTGGCATCCTCTGAAACCTACACGGCCCTTCAGCAAGCTTTAACGCAACAAGATTGGCGAGCAGCCGATCGCCTCACCTTTGAACTCTTGCTTTCCCTCAATCGGCCGGATGGATGGTTCGATATTCCCGCCATTGAAAACCTGCCCTGCCTGGAACTGGAACGGCTCGATCGACTCTGGAGCGAAGCCAGCAAGGGCAAGTTTGGCTTCACCCGACAGCTCAGTCTCTACTTCAGTCCGCGTCCCGAAAAGCAGCAATTTATCCGGCTGTATGGCGATCGCTACGAACGGGCCCTTGCGTTCAGTAAATCGGTCGGTTGGTGGCGATCGGGAGCCGAGTTTTATAAATATTACAATCAGCTTCCGTTTGATGCCCAAACTCAACCCGGACAATTTCCTGCCCTCTGGTTCTGGCGGATTCCCTGGTGGAAAGCCCTGCAATTTGGCGGATTTGGCAGCAGTCGCGGCGGCTGTCGGGTGGATCCAGAAACTCTGGATGCATGGATGAATAAGATCCAGAGCTGTCAAACTCAGAAGAAAAATCGAGCGGAGAGTCAACCCGATCGCAATCGTGACTCTACAACGCAATCCCGGTTCAATTTGTCGGCTGAGACGACCGTATCGGAGCCCAAACAAATCGATCGGCGGACGGAACTATCCTCAGCCGAAACCATCCTGCCTGAAGAATCTGACTTTTAAAGGGCTACTGTATACACACAACTTGCCGGTGATGCTGAGGCTTGACCCACCCCATGTCAAAGCCATCCCTACCAAAATCCCCTCCTGGGAGGGGCTGGGGTGGGTAAAACGTCAGGGGTTGCGTTCTGCACTGATCAGTTGTTCTGTTCAGACACCCACCATCGGACTTGTGTATATACGGTAGCTAGGCACTGATCGTTCATCGGACTTGTGTATATACGGTAGCTAGGCACTGATCGTTGTTTTATACAACGCATCTCTTACCTCAGTCATGCCTGTAATCAACCGATCCATTTCATCGCGGGTATGGAGGGCGTTTGCAGTGATTCGCAGACGCGGCTTGGCAATAAACCAGATGGGCGATACCCAGAGTCCGTGATCATGCATCAGCTTCCGGGCAAAGAATTTGGGGTTCAAATCCGTCGGCAGAACCACAGGAATTACGTTGGTTTCACCGATCGCCATGAAATCATTCTCTAACAACCGATCGCGCAAGTACCGCGTATTTTCCTGCAAGCGATGCACCATTTCTGGGTGTTGCCGCACCTGACGGATGCTTTCCAACGCAGCGGCCGTGGTGGGCGGGGGCAGGGAAATCGTGCCGATTGAAGTGGGCGAGTAGTTCAGTATGGGAATCAGTTCCGCGACGTGGCTACTAATGGCTGCTCCGGCCGAAGCGGCAAACTTTGAGAAGGTCGTCATAATCAGCGGAATCACACCCCGCTCGATCGCCTGCTGCGGCAAAAGGCCAAAGTGTTCGTAAATTCCCCGTCCGGTTGCCCCAATCGCACCACTGGCATGGGCTTCATCCATCACCAGCACACTGCCCTCGTAGTTAGACAAAATATCAATCATCTCAGGCAAAGGAGCAATGTCGCCATCCATCGAAAAGACTGCATCGGACACCACCATGATCCGATCGTCGGGACGGGCATACCGCTTCAGCTTACGGGCCAGATCCTCCATGTCGCAGTGGCGGTAAGCGCGAACGCGAACGCGAGGGCTGTGGCTAAATAGCTTACCCGATCGATTTCCGGCATTGGCAATGGCTGAAACAATGCAGCCGTGATTCAAGACATCCGTTAGAATTAGCGTTTCGCGGGTATTTTGAAAACCGGGAACCTGAATCGCCAGATGGCAGAACCCATCCATGAGGGCTTGCATCGCCATCCAGGCATTCAAAAATAGCTGAGTGTGGGGCAAATGCTTGAACTCTGAGATTTCGTTTTCAAGCTGACGATGCAGATCAATTCGACCACTCAATACCGAACAAGAGCTATTGGATGTGCCATAGTGCAGCACTGCATCGATCGCCGCCTGTTGCACTGCCTGATTCTGCACCAGTCCTAAAACATCATTGGTACAGAAGGTCAGGACAGTCCGACGAGTCCCCGTATCTGCCTCCTCAATTTCAACTAGATTTCCATCTCGGCTATGACAGATGAACTCATCAGGGAATAATCCCTGCTCTTCCCCACGCTGAAAATATTCCTTGACAACTTGCACAGTAAACTCCCCTCACCTTATCTAAAATCACTGATTGCATTTGACTCAATAGCAGTGTCCGACTGAGCAAACCCCGCGATCGAACTTGACTGCTGAACACAGAATATACTGAACGTTCCCCATTGACCGATTAACCTATTCCATAACGACCTCTTGTTTGAACCTTTCGTTTGAACCGTCCGTTAAACAGCACTTCACTCAAAACAGTCCGTTAAAAATATACCGAGCTAAAAATTTTACTCATTACTCTGCCATAGCCTGAAAATCTTGGACGGCATTGCTGGTACAGTTGTGCCACAGTCACAGTCATGCGGAACTCCTGCTGCATCCAGTCGATCGCCTGCGCTATCAAATTCAGTGGGACTGGCAGGTCATTGTCCAGGTCATTATCCAGGTCATTGTCCAGATCATTGTCCTTTGCCTGAATGAGGAACAGTCAGCGGTTCGATCGATGAATTAGAGGATTGGTCTTGCCAGGACTCAAAGGGAGGTTGGCTGGCTGGGTTGGCTGGGTTGGATTGACTTGATTGTTGCATAAATTGCTCATATTGCCGGAGAATTAACCGTTGTAGGGCAATAATAGCGGGATTCACCTCAACATACCGCCGTTTAGCATCCTTCTGATAAGTCCGTTGCTCACTTTCCATCATGCCCACGTCCTGTTCTAAAAACGGCATGAAGATAAAGCGCAGCACCAGGGGAACCAGAACGGGTTTAATGGCCCGCAGTAGCCATTTAGGCAGCCGAACCTTGGGTAAAAACAGCAGGGAAAACGATCGGGTTTGATTCGGCCCGACGGGCAACCGCATCAGGTAGAGGGATGACACCCCTTCCATCGTGCTGTGGTAATGGGGGTATTGATAATGAACGGATACATTGCGCGTCGTCACGCCGTCGCTATTGGTGCTTAGACCCAAAAATTTGCTCAGGGTTCCCTTATAAGAAACTCGATAATTTGCCTGGACGGAACTATTGCTATCCTGTAGGTTCAGCAGTACCGGATCAAACCACCCCTGGAGATCTTTGTGAAGAAATCCGTGAAACACATCCATCGTATTTTCGTTACAGATGGAGAAGTGGGCGTTGAATACGCCAGTAATCGGAATCATCAGACAGTTGTGATCGTCATACTCTGGAACTTCTAGAATTGGGCGCGAGTCAGCTAACTGAGGATCGCCTGGAAACACCCAAATGATGCCATATCGCTCTTGAGCTGGATAACTCAACGCCGTAGCACAGGGTAACTTTTGATCAGGTGGAAAGTAGGGAATATGGACACATTGCCCACTGCGGTCAAACTCCCAACCATGATAGGGACAGACCAGCCGATCGCCGTGAACTTCTCCCAGGTGCAGCTCGACTCCCTTGTGGGGACAGGCATCTTCAATGGCGTGAACCTGACCTGCCGTATCCCGGTAAACGGCGATCGATTGTTGCCAAACCACCACTGGAATTACCCGTCCAGGTGGAAGCTGATGGGCCCAGGCAACCGGATACCAATGATTTGGATTAATACCAACTTCTCGCACCCTGTTCTGAATAGTCTGTCCTCTAAGAGCTGCCGTCAGTTCCATTAAGACTCACACCCGACATAAACAAACGATAGGAATTTAAACCATATCGCTTTACTTTCTGTTAGCTGTCTGACTGTGTGCCACTTTAGTATGAACCGTACAAGATCGGCCAAAGAGGGGAAGACCGGGAACAGAAACCGATTAGACTGGAAAACTGGATTTCGATCGTCACTGTTTTATTGTCACCGTTTTGTTGTCGAATTATTGTCGAAGCGTTGCTCCTTTACTTTTTACTCCTTACGCCCCTGTACGTTGAACTGCCATGACCAATTTATTTCTGTCTGCCCTGAAAGCTTATGCTCCTTACGCCAGAACCACCTTTATTCAGAAAACCACGCAACCCATGGCCATTCAGGAGCAATTTCTCCGCAAGCTGTTGCAGGTACAGCAGGGCACAGAATTGGGACAGTATTTTGGACTGAAAGACATTCGCACGATCGAGCAATTCCGTCAGCAAGTTCCTATCTGGTCGTACGCCGACTATGAACCCTACACCGAACGAGTGGCACTGGGTGAACCGAATGTACTCAACCCTGATCCGGTGGTCTACATTAACCTCACAAGTGGTACTACGGGTAAACAAAAGAAAGTCCCTGTTACCCGCCGCTTTCAACGATCGCTCAGTCGGGCCAATGCTGCCAGTTTAGGGTTTTTGCATGAGGCGGTTCAGCGACATTCCCTGGGGCGATCGCAGTCGTTGGAACTGGGGCGTTTACTATCCACCAATTCAGTGCGCGTTCAGGGACAAACCCCTGCGGGCATTGATTATGGACCCGTGACGGTCGGTAGCTATCGGTTGAGTCGTTCAGTATGCCAGCGGGTATTTGCTCAACCGTTCACGGCAATGGAAATTGCGGATGCCGCTAGCCGTCATTATGTTTGTTTATTGTTTGCCCTATGTAATCCTCAAACGCGAGGGATTACGGCTAACTTTCCCATGCAGATTTTGCGAATTTGTCAGTATCTGGAAAAGTTTGCAGACGATTTAGTTCAGGATATTGCAACGGGAAATTTTGCGGAATGGTTGACGATCGATCCGACTATTCGTAAAACCCTGGAACGACTCCGCACTCCCCTTCCCCAGCGGGCCCAACAACTGCGCCGCATCCTTCAGAGCGAGGGACGGCTGACTCCCCGTCGAGCCTGGTCAAATCTCTCACTAATCGGCACTGCCAGGGGCGGAACCTCGGATTTCTACTTCGAGCGGTTCCCGGATTACTTTGAAGATACGCCCATCTTTGGGGGAGTATACGGAACGGCAGAGGGAACGTTTGCAGTCTGCCATGACTTCAACACCGATGGCAGCATTCTGGCCCTGGATAGCGGCTTCTATGAGTTTATTCCCCAGGATCAGTGGGAGGCAGCCCAGCCCCAAACCTTACTGCCCGTTGAGTTAAAAGTGGGTGAATTCTACCGGATGCTGGTGACGAGCTACAGCGGCTTTTATCGCTACGATATTGGTGATGTGGTGGAAGTGGTGGGCTTCTACGGGCAGACTCCCCTGATTGTATTTCGCCATCGTCGGGGGGGGTTACTTTCTTCGACTACCGAAAAGACCACCGAATTTCACGTCGCGCAGGTGATGCAGATGCTTCAGCAGGAATTTAAGATTGGGCTGGATGATTTTTGCATTACCCTATCTGACCATGAGTTTCCGGCGCGATATCGGGTGAATATTGAACTGGCTTCTGGTCATACCCTGGAACAACCCCAGCAGTTTTTGGCCCGGTTTGATGACTGGCTGGGTGAGTTTAACCATCCCTACGCGACCGTGCGATCGGATCAGGTGCCCCCGCCCCAACTGCGGATTCTGGCTCCAGGGAGTTTTGGTATTGTTCGCCAACGCCAACTGTTGCGAGGTACGTCAGATTCCCAACTCAAAGTTCTGCATATCACCGAAGACCGCGACTACTTAGACGGTTTACAGGTACTAGAAGTGATAGACCTGTCAGAATAGCCAATCCGCTGGCAACATAGAACACCGTCGTGACGCTACTCTGGCGCAGCACCCAGCCGAACAGGGTAGGGGAAAAAAACTGTCCC
Organism: Egbenema bharatensis FJBBOT/2019; assembly: GCF_048077055.1. Taxonomy (NCBI): domain Bacteria; kingdom Bacillati; phylum Cyanobacteriota; class Cyanophyceae; order Oculatellales; family Oculatellaceae; genus Egbenema; species Egbenema bharatensis. Next base: position 5,100,941 of record NZ_CP182236.1, read on the forward strand.
AAGAAATTCATGCTGGTGGCTACTGCCAGGGCAATGGTCTGGAGTTCCAGGGGGGCAACAATGGCGATCGAGGCGAAATGGCTGGTTAGAGCCAGTCCCATCCCGGCTCCAAAGAGTAACGCCGTTGGGAAAAAGTAATCCAGCGTGTGAAGCTGGGGAAAGGTCAGTAGCCCGATCGCCATGAGTCCCAAGCCGCTGATAATGCTGGGAACAGCCCCAATCCGCTGGATTAATCGCTTCACCCCCAGGGCCGCCAGGGCCGCTCCGATCGCCTGACAGGCCAACACCAACCCATTTGTGACTGGATCAGCATTGACGGTCGCCCGGAGATGCATGGGCAAATAGATAATGTTGGCAAACCCGATCGCAGCACAGAGTCCAACTGTCGGCAGCAATCGGACAACTTTGGGATGGCTGAATACCTGCTTCAACAACTGTCTCATGGGGATAGACACTTTTAGAGCACTGGCAGCCCGGCGACGCTGGGGTAAAACCAGTCCTGCTAAGATGCCCAGCGGTAAAGCCAGCCCATACATATAAAAAGCAAACTGCCATTGCCCTGACCCTAACCAACCCGCCAAAAAGGGATAGACGATATTCGCCAGGGTAATACTTGCAGAGGCATAGGTGATGGCCTGCGATCGGTTGGCTGGATCAGCATAGTCCCTGGCTAAAATGCCTAAACTTGCCGCAGCAATTCCTCCCGTTGCCGCTCCCAACAGCCCACGAGTCACCAGCATGGGCAAAAAGTCAGCCGTTAGGGTTCCGGCTGCCCCAAATAGGGCAAAACTAATCGCGGAGAACACCAGCACCCGAATACTGCCAATCCGTTCAGCCAACAGCCCCAAAAGGGGACTAAAGATGGCAACCGTCAGGTAATGGGCACTGACCAGGTATCCCGCCAGGGTGCGATCGAGTTGTAGCTGTTGAATGATGTCGGGTAAAACAGGCGCAATCACGGCTCCTGGCATCGCAGTTAACGATCCCATTGCCAGAAGCACCAGCAATCTCCGGTTTTGTTGCAGGCGATCGACGAGTACCATCGTTCTTGTCACTCAAAAACCCATTCACTTCGGATAGCGAATCTGGTCTACCTTAACATAGCTCGGTGGATCTAAAATATTTGCAAAATTTCCTTGAATCGTTGGGATCGATCGCGGCTCAGAGCGGCTTTGACCAAACTCACTCCTACCGATGGCAGGGCACAGACACTCCCCAAATGGGTACGCCACCGTTGCCAGGACAGCACCGCTCGTTGGGTTGGATAAACTCGCCAGAAGCGATTCACCGAACAGACCATCTCATCTCCCAAGGACTCTACCTCGTGCCACCATCCAGTTGGGATGTACAGCATTTCGCCTGGATTCAGAATTACTTCATACTGATGCTGGAGAGCCTGCCGTAATTTTGGAAAAGCCTCAAAATTGGGACGATTGGGATAAACCTGGCTAAACCACGATCGCAGCTTCATCCCGTGCTTCAGATGGACATACAGCGGGAAGGGATAGAGGTTACTGGTTTGGGAAGGGGGAAATAGGGTGACTCGTTTGGAACCATGCAACTGCACCAGCGTGCCATCCATCGGGTCATAATGTAAGGCTTCGACGTGCCCTCCCGGCCCCACCCACAGGTTGAGGGAACTGGCCGGATGGGTCAGTCCGATGTGTTCCAAATAATTCTGGAGGGTTTGTATCGCTTCAGATTGAATCAGGGGTGTGTTGTGAATCGAACATTTCGCCATATAAATATCGTTTTTGTGAGCTTCCCGACTCCTTAGTAGATCGGCATAGTCCACAAACGGTCTGGTTTTGGGCGGCACACCGCTACCGATGGAAGTCCACTGTCGTTTGTCTTGCTGATAGCGTTCATGGCCGTAGTAACGCAACACAAACGGCTGCATTCCGAGTTGCTGACTCAGATAGTCTAAATTCCAATCCCATTGATGCAGCAAATCTGTGACAATTACAGGTCGTCCTGGGGTTTGGTAAGTCTGAACAAAGCGATCGAGCGTTAACGATCGTGCCGATTCCCTGGGGAGTGATGGGTTTGGTTTTTCGGATGGTTCTGGCGTTTGATGATGCATCCTGTATCGATGTATGCAGCAGGCCCCTACTCTATCAGATTTGCCTTCGGTTGCCAGGTTTCCCCCGAAAACCCCCCGCTTCGCGCTAACATTCGCTGATTTTCCCCCGAAAATCCCCCGTTTTGCGCTAATATTTCAGGCTGATTTTGCGAGTTTCATCAAAGCGGAGGGTAAGGCTCATGGATTAATAACCTGTAGAGCGTTTTACTTTGTTGACTGGGCGGGCAAGATGCCCACCCCACAAGAATTTCAGGTTATTGTATTTGCTGCCCAAAGTGCCTATTCAAAAGTGCCTATTCAAAAATTAGAGTTTTTGGAACCCAAAACCCCTGACGGGGCTTTCGGATAGGTTCTAAAAAAATAGGTTCTAAAAAAATAGGTTCTAAAAAAGAGGACAGTTAAAGGAGAAACTTTGTACTGTCCCAGCCAGTCTGATGAATTACGCCAGAATTTCCTATCGTGGAAAGGTGTTCTAGGAGTGGAATATGCTGCCAGTGGGCAAGTTTTTATCGGGTGGAGTAGCGAAGTTGAATCGATCGATTCAGCAGTCGATCGATCAGTCAACGGCTCAGGAACGGCTGTTACAATTTCTGATTTTGTTAGCAGCAGGCTGTCTGACCACCATGACAGGAGGCTTGATTTCTCCGGTGCTGCCGGAAATGGTAGATCAACTCAGTCTCGATCCGCAGTGGGCGGGAACCCTGGTGAGCATTCACGCTTTCACTTCTGCGGCTTTTACGCCAATCATGGGTTTTGTCGCCGATCGGGTTGGCAAAATGAAGGTGATGATTCCCTGCCTGATGTTATACGCCCTCTTTGGGGTTTCAACTGCGTTTCTCACCTCACTGCCTCTGCTACTGGCCAGCCGGGCTTTACTGGGAGCTGCGAGCGGAGGGGTGGCAGCCGCGACGATCGGGTTACTGGGCACAATGTACGACGGTGAGGCCCGATCGCGGATTTTGGGCTACGCCACCAGCATCATGACCACATCAGCTATCTTTTTCCCGATTTTGGGGGGATGGGTTGGCGGTATCCAATGGCAGTATGCGTTTTTCCTGTATGGATTTGGCATTCCTTTAGCGGTGATTGCCCTCTTTAAGCTACGGGAGGGACAGTCGCAGGCGGGTGCTCTCCTTGCGATGGATCAGCAGGCTCAACTGGGTAATGTCTTTCGCAATTTCAGCGTGCTCTCGCTTTATTCATTTATTGGAATTGCTGCTTTGATTGTCTATGCAGTGGTCATCTATACTCCCCTGTATTTGAGTGAGGCGATCGGAGCCGGGCCGGAGTTAAATGGCATCGTTCTGGCGATTCGATTAGTCGGAGCAGCGGTAATTTCAGCGATCGGAGCCAGCCGGATTGCGCAAAGGTTGGGACGGAATCGCGCCATTTCCTTTGGATTCAGCCTGATGGCTGTCACGCTGGTGACAATTCCCTTCTTAACCGATCTGGTTTTGATTATGCTAACGGCCATTCTCTTCGGTGCAGGCTTCGGCATCATTACCCCCAACCTGTACGATGAACTGGCAAACCTTGCCCCCGATGAACTGCGAGCCACGGTGCTGGCGATCGGCACAGGGTTTAATTCCCTGGGACAGTTTGTTTCTCCCGTCATCCTTGGCCCCATCTGGAAGTCCGCAGGTTTGCCCGCCGTTTTCTATGCCGCAGGAGCAATGGCGATGATGGCGAGTCTGCTCAGCTTGGTGCAGAGTCGGGGGGAACGGGTAATGGATAATGGGTAATCCATCAGTAAGGGCGCACTGCTGTGCGCCCCTGCAAGATACGTTATTTTCCGCTATTGATTGGGGTCTGGCATTCCCTACTCCCTACTCCCTACTCCCTATTCCCTATTCCCTACCCCTGAAGCCATTCCTCGATCGCTTCTTCCGGGGTGTTGGTATATTCCACAGGGGTCACTCGATTAAAGTCCATTTGAACCGATCGAGTTTGCTCTCCATCTGCTGCGATCGCCAGGATGGGATAGTTGATCTCTCCATCGGGGAAGGCAACCTGAAAGCGGAACGTACCATCTGAATTAAGCTGAACGGGGCGATCGCCAACCATTAGGGTTGCATCGGGTTCGGTCGCTCCATGCACGATCAACTCTGCATTGGCAACTAGCCAGAATTTACGGGGACGAATGGGTGGCATTGAGGCGGCCATCCCAGCCCCGGACATTCCGACTCCAGACATCCCGACTCCAGACATTGTTGTAACGCCCGACATTCCAACACCCGACATTCCAACACCGGACATTCCAGCACCCGACATTCCAACACCGGACATGGTTGGAACACCCATTCCGATACCCGACATTCCGACACCCGACATGTTGATACCGGACATGCCAACGCCGGACATTGTAGGAACACCCATCCCCACGCCGGACATTCCGACTCCAGACATAGTAGGAACGCTCATCCCCACACCGGACATGCCAACGCCGGACATAGTGGGAATACTCATTCCGACACCCGACATGCCAATACCCGACATGTTGATACCCGACATGCCAACGCCGGACATGGTGGGAACACTCATTCCAACGCCGGACATTCCCGCGCCAGACATACTGTACATCCCGACCCCAGACATGCCGACTCCGGACATGGGGGGAACACTCATGCCAACGCCGGACATCCCTGCCCCGGACATGCTGTATATTCCCGCACCGGACATGCCAACGCCAGACATGCTGTACATCCCGACCCCGGACATGCCGACTCCGGACATGGTGGGAACACTCATTCCAACGCCGGACATCCCTGCCCCGGACATGCTGTATATTCCCGCACCGGACATGCCAACGCCGGACATGCTGTACATCCCGACCCCGGACAGCATGCCTGCACCAGACATGCTGTACATTCCCACGCCGGACATCATCCCAATACCCGACATAGTGGGAATCCCTGCCCCGGACATGCTGTACATCCCAACCCCGGACATTCCGACACCGGACATGCTGTACATCCCCACACCGGACATGCCAACGCCAGACATTGTGGGAATTCCCATCATGCCCACACCGGACATCCCGACACCCGACATGGTAGGAATCCCTGCCCCGGACATACTGTACATCCCGACACCCGACATCATGCCTGCCCCGGACATACTGTACATGCCAACGCCGGACATCATCCCAATACCCGACATAGTGGGAATCCCTGCCCCAGACATACTGTACATTCCAATGCCGGACATGCTAGGAATCCCCATCATGCCAATACCCGACATGCCAACGCCAGACATAGTAGGAATTCCCATCATGCCCACACCGGACATGCCAACGCCAGACATACTGTACATGCCGACCCCGGACATTCCAACACCGGACATGGTAGGAATCCCCATCATGCCGATATCCGATCGGCCCACACCGGACATACCGACCCCGGACATGCCGACCCCGGACATTCCTACACCAGAAGGAAAGGCATAGGAACTCACTGCCTGTTGGGGAACCTGCTGCATGGAGCCGTAGAGAGAGCCTGCCAGCCGTTGAGCTTCAGCAGACTGAGCCATGCTGAAAATTCGATCGTAGATTGGATTATCGAACGAAGTCCGTTGGTCAGGTGGAACCAGCTTATGAATATTTTTCTCGCGTAAATTAGAATCCCAATCCACATTGAGATATTTTTCTTCCAGCCAATCCGATGGATAAACTGGCGGAATGCGAACCGGAGTCGATCGCGCCATCATCAGCCAGCGACCATCATCTGTGAGATAACCAATTTCGACAATATAATCTCGATCGCTGACGGGAACAGGTAAATACCAATCTCGTGCAAACTCTTCGCAATCATACTGCTGCAAGCTGTGGGGATTCTGGTAATCCAAATTGATTGAGGTGACATCATAGAACCGTAGTGCCAGACGAGTCCCCCCTGCTGTCGAACGGACTCTCTGTAACTGCTAGGAACATCCCAATAGGTGTAGGCCCAGTAGGGGTCACGGGGCAATAAAACAATTTGGCTATCTCCGTAACCGTCGGGGAGATCCGGTAAATACGCATCTACATCAGCCAGTGCTTCACCCCGTAGATCGGTCTGTCCCACATTAAATTTTGCAGCCTCAACGACTTCTTGATCTCCGTTGGGTGAGGCAATGACGGGTGGAGTATCTTCAATAATGGTTTCTCTAGTGGCATCTGGAACATAAACAGGACTGGAGCGAGCCAACAGTAACCATTCCTTGCGATCGGTTAAATAACCAATTTCGGCAATGTAATCCCGATCGACCTGGGGAATCGGCACATGGCGATCGACTTCTGTTTCATCGCAGCGATACTGCTGAACCATGTGGGGAGCCTGTTGATCCAGATCAATTCCCGTGACATCACAAATTCGCAGCGTATACTGCTGTCCGCCCTGCTGTTTCAGAGCGATTTTGCTTTCTTCGGGAACTTCCCAGTAAGCATAGGCCTGCTCTAACGTTCGGGGAACTAAAACAATTTGGCTGGGCTTCGGTTCTTTAGGAGGAATAGCTGCGGCGGCGACACCTGCGGCGGCGATACCTGCGACGGCGACACCTGCGGCGGCGACACCTGCCCCGATTGCCGGAGTCACTGAAGGTGGAGTATCTGGTTGCAGAGTCCTATCCGGTTGCAGAGTCCTATCCGGTTGCAGAGTCGTATCCGGTTGCAGAGTCCTATCCGGTTCAATCTCCGTTGGTAGACTGGCAGCAGGAACGTGAACTGGATTGGAACGTGCTAACGATAACCACTCATTTTCGTTCGTGAGATAGCCCACCTCAGCGACGTAATCTCGATCGGCTTGTGGAATCGGCACATGGCGATCTTGCTCGGCTTCAGCACACTGATACTCGTGGAATGATGATCCCTGGAAGTTGTGAGTTGCCACCTGATCTGGAGCAACCCCCGTTACATCATAAATTCGCAGGGCGTATCGACTGCCTCCCTGATCTCGCAAGGCTGCCCGATTTGCTTCCGGAGCTTCCCAGTAAGCATAGGCCTGATCAGAGGTGCGGGGTACTAAGACAATCCGATTGGGTACAGCCGCCCCAGCCGCCCCAGCCGCAGCCATACCACCTGCGATCGCCCCAGCCCCAGCTAAAGCAGCTCCTCCTATCACGGCTGGATTCAGGTTGGCCTGAGCGAGGGGAGGGGTTGCCATCGAACTGCGATCGGCAGAAATTACAGTTCCAGCCCGGTCTGCCAAAGTCGCGGGTGGAGGTTCTTCAGAGATAGGAGCGGCAGGGGGAATCGCAGCAGGGGGAACCGCAGCAGGGACATCAGGAGAAGTCGCGGCAGTAGCTCCAGCAGGTGGAGTAGTACCAACAGGCGGAGTAGTACCAGCAGGCGGAGTCGCTCCGGCGATCGGTTCTGCCCGACGACTTCTACCCCACAACCATCCCAACAGGGGAACTCCAATCAACAGCGGAATCAACCACCATAACCAACCGGCTGCACCGCGATCGGACTCTGCGGGAGCGGTTTCTGCGGGAGTCGGCTGCTGGGCAAGGGTTGGATCTGTGGCAGCATCACCGGGTGCCGCGTCTGCATCGGGAGAAGCCGCAATGGCTCCTGCGCCCGTACCGATCGCTGGATTAGCTGAATCAGCCGGATCGGTGTCCGGTGCAGCAGTTCCAGGAGTTGTTCCGGCTCCAGGTTGAGCAGTACCGGCTTGAGCTGCAACTATACCCGCATCCTGAATGGCGGCCAATCCTGTTGCCGAGGTGGCAAAGCCCAGGAAAGAAGCGACGACCGGGCTGTCGGCATCCCGATAGACATAGGACATGGGCTGCGAGTAGGGATAGCGAGGATCATCCGGGAGTGTTCCGTGCATAGGGATAATTTTTACCCCTGGACGATCGAACACCTGATTAGCCGTGATGTAGCTAATGCCGTCACTTCCCAGGTTGCCCGTAATGGCTTCTACTGTGTCATCCTCCAGTTGCTCTGCGGTTTCTCCCGTTTCAAAGGGGGCAGTCTGAAAGATTTCATAAAACGAAAGCGTTTGTCGTGTATCCCCGGTTTCTGGATGGTCTACTAAACGAATTGGGCCAGGCTCACCCCCCACCTCCGACCAGTCGGTAATTTCGCCGCGAAAGATTCGGGCAAACTGTTCAAAGGTGAGATTGCCATCAAAGGGATTATCTTCGCCTACGATAATGGCAATTTTATGTCGCCCAACCGGAGTATCAAGAAATCCTTGCGTTCGCTCCTCTTCCGTTAGAGGACGACCGATCGCCGCCAGATCAATTTCACCGTCTAATAAGGCTTGTAGGGCCGCAGGGGTTCCACCATAGCTGAGTTCAACATCAGTTCCGGCATAATCTGCCTCAAACCGTTGTTTGAGGGACTGGTTGATGGCGGCCATGCTATTTGAACCGTCGATTCGCACGGTTGTGCCCGTGGGGACGGAGGCAGGTAAAGGGAACTCAGAAACACTAGACTGCGCCAGAATAGGGTCAGATGAACGAAATGCTGCCGTGGGTCTGGGGACGGCAACAAGGGTAAAAAGTAATGCGAGAGCAACTACCGAGGAACTTCTGCTTTGCGACATCATGTAAAGCCTTTGGTAAACCAACCCTAATTTAGGTTAATTTTTGCAAAAGACGTGCCAATTATATACTGCTCGTCAAGGGGTTGTTTGGGTGATGGGTGCAACAAACTAAAGTTCGCCAGCCCCTTACAATCCATCCATTAAAGTCTAGGTCAGGCTTCTAGGACGTAATTGACCCTATGCAACTCTCTCCCACCTCTCCTAATCAGCCCGTGATTCTAGGCTTCGATCCAGGTCGCCAAAAGTGTGGTCTGGCAGTGATGGGCTTAGATCGCAAACTACTTTACCATCAAGTGATTCCAGCCCAAGATACAATCGACACCATTCAAACATTGCGGCAACAGTTTCCTGTCTCACTGCTAGTGATGGGAAATCAAACGAGTTCGGGTGAATGGAAACAAAAACTGACTGAGGAATCCCCTGATCCGCTGAGGGTAATTTTGGTAGATGAACGTTACAGTACTCTGGAAGCCCGCGATCGATACTGGAAAATGTTTCCTCCAGCGGGGATCGCTCGTCTTATTCCCCAACCGCTCCGCACCATTACCCGTCCGATTGACGATATTGTAGCGATTTTATTAATTGAACGGTATTTGGATCGGTTGACGGATTAGGGGTAGGGGGCGCGCTGCTGTGCGCCCTTACAGCAGATTTCCCTTACCTGTAATCAGATGCAGGCGAGGGGGATGTGGAGAAATAACACCCGATCGGGGGCGCACTGCTGTGCGCCCTTACAGCGGATTTCCTTTATATCTGGGAGACGGACACCGCACTGACATCGACATTGCGATCGAACAGGACACGGGGTTTGAGCAGGATGCGGAACAGCAGCCAGAGGGACTGGAACTCGTTGGGAGTATAGCGACTCTTCCACTGACCCGGACGGCAGAACAGCATTTCCACCAGTTGACGATGCTGCATCAGGTTGGTTGAGGCAAAGGTGACTCGTACCGTGGGGAATTCACCGTCAGAGCCAATTCGAATCACATCTCCGTAGAGTACCAGGCCATTTTCCTGGAACTCCAGCCGCATGGGTAGGGTTTCTTCAGGGGCTAAGGGAGAAAATCCGGTTTGGGTGAGAGCAATTTCGGCTCCCACTTCTGACAACATGGTTGTGGTTCCCCAGAAGGTGTGTTCCGTATCATTGCCCGTAATCACCAACCGCACCACGCGCCGGAGGTTGAACCACTCGAAGGGACTGGGGCGAGGCACATCCAGCAGAATCAGTAGGGCAATCCCAATCATGATCAGGTTATAGGTGCTCCAGATCCAGCCTAAACCGATCCCTTTGGCCTGCTCTGCCACCTCTGGGGGCACTGTTTCCATCCAGGCTCCTTTGATCATACAGATACCAAAGTTGACCCACAAACTGATTGCCGTTAAGCCGAATAGCACCAACAGGGGCCAGGCCAGGTTCCAGTTAAAGGAGTAGCGATCGCTGGCAGTTCCTTTGGGTGTCACCTTGAAACCCTTAGAGAAGGGATTGAGCATGACTTGAACCACCGTCAGGGCGAGGGGAATCGCCAACACCAGCGAATAGATATCAGAGAGCAGGGCAGAACGCGATCGATAATTCAGCCAGGAGAAGACGGCTAGCTGTACCAGATAGTAGGGCAAGAAGTAGTACAACAACTCCTCTGCGGTAGCGCGAATGGGAATTACGCCCAGGAAGGAATAGGCCAGGGGCATCAACAAAAAGCCGACCTTGGAAATGCTGGTGAACCAGTGGAGCAAGCCTTCCAGGTGCGCTAACCGTTGCAGCAGATTCAGTCCGGGAATCGTCAGGGGATTGGACTTAATGAAAAAGGCTTGCAGGGTTCCCCGGCCCAGCGCAACCGTTGTAGAGCATGGGCTGAAATATTTTCTGCGGCTAAACCCGCACTGAGCTTTTCATCCAGATACGCCAACCGATAGCCCTGGGCCGAAAGCCGAATTCCAGTAAAGTAATCTTCGCTGAGGGAATCGGTGACAAATCCTCCGGTTTCCTCAAGGGCACTGCGCCGTACTACAAAGGATGTCCCGGAACAAATGACGCTACCTGCCCCATCCCGAATCGGCTGAATCTGGCGGTAAAATACCTCTTCTTCCGGAGTCAGGATATCTTCCAGCCCCAGGTTACGGGCGATCGGGTCAGAGTTGTAAAAGGTTTGAGGAGTCTGCACCAGGGCAATTTGAGCATCCTGGAAAAAGCCGATCGTCCGATTGAGGAAGTTGCGCGTGGGCACAAAGTCGGCATCAAAGACGGCAATCAAATCTCCGGTGGTATGAGCAATGGTATGATTCAGGTTTCCAGCTTTGGCAAAGGAATTATCAGGACGAGTCATATACTGACAGCCCAGCTCAGCCGCCAGGGCTTCCACCTCTGGGCGACGGGTATCATCCAGCAAGTACACCGTTTTGTGGGGGTAATCCATCGCCTGGCAGCCAATCACCGTGCGGCGCAGAATGAAGGTTGGCTCGTTGTAGGTTGGGATCATCACATCCACGCTGGGCAGAAACCGACCTTCCACCACATCCATTGCCAGCCAGTCCGCTTCCCGCCGTCGATCGCGCACCCGCAGCATCAGAAACAGTTGCAGGGTGCCGCTGATAATTAGAATCAGTTCTAAAAAAAACAATCCCAGACTGAAAACCCCATTCAGCGGTGTGCTGAGGTTCAGGGTGAGGTGCGATCGCCAGGCCAGATAGCGGAAGGTCAGGGCGAGCAGAATTCCCACCACTACAAATCTTGACCAGGTGCGCGGTTGCGGTGAAACCTGCATGACGATTAACACAATCACAAACAGCATCACCGTCGGTACGAGCAAATAGGCTCCGGCTACCTGGGGGACTGCTAACCAGAGTGGCGGATTTTCCTGCAACAGACGCAACTGCTCAAAAATCCGGCTAATGGTTCCCTGTCCCGAAAACCAGGCTGCGGCGATCGCTCCTGCTATCAGGACAACGCCAATCATCACCAATGTAGCTACCTGGGGACGGGAAAGCGCGTTTTGCTTGGCGCGGGGAATGCCTTGGGTGTTAAGTGACGGTGAACTGGTGGGGGTCATCACAGAATCCTCTACACAGCGTATTAGGTATAGATAGGAAAAAAATGGGTTGTAGTGCTGACATTAAGATAACCAAAGATTCAGGTTCGATTATGCTCTATGCACTACGAAAGCTTGATGAACACACGGGTTGAGGCAATCTTGAATTGATTTCATCTCATTATGCTGCGCTACTCCGAGGGGAGGCTGAACGCAGCCTGAGAATTTTCTGAGTCCAGGCATCACGAGCCACGAAAACTCTAGTAAAAAACAAAACTTCTGTAAATGCGAAGGGAACATTCGCCAAACGCCTCAGTATCATGCAGCCGATCGCCTCCTTTCTCAGGAAAAAATCATTCTCAGGAAAAAATCATTCTCAGGAAAAAATCATTCTCAGGAAAAAATCATTCTCAGGAAAAAATCATTTTCTTTGGGGGCAAATGCGATAGGGTCATGGGTGAATCATTGCGGTGACAAGCCTTTATCGGAGGGCAAGCGGCAGCAAAAGTTGGGCGACTTAGGTATAGTACGATCGGCTGAGTCGATTGAGTCGATTGAGTCGATTGAGGTATCCGAGCAGATAAGAACTGAGTATCAGTTCAGGGTTGGTGTGCCGGATACTGCGTGAGACCAGGATTTATCTGTAAAGCTTATTTGAGGTTGAGTTATGGTAGAACTCAAGGACTTTCTGGGGTTGATCCATCCTTTTCTGGCTGTAGCATTTATCTTCCCTTTAATTGGGGTAGTCAGTTATTTCTCGTTGCAAACTCGCCAGCGTCGCCTGAGTGCCAAAGAAGACCGGAGCAAGATTCCGGCCAATGTGGGCGGAGAGCATTTGCGGCTGGGACGCTGGTTGAGCAATGGGGTCGTCCTGGTTGCTCTGGTGGGACTGGCTTATCCGATCTACACCAAAATATCCTGGGCGGAGGATAGTTTTCGTGCCGGGTTCATTACCCTGATCTTCGCCGCAACGATCGCCTCGCTATTTTTCCTGAATCAAGCCAGAACTCCTCTGTGGCGAGGTATTTTTGCCACATTAACCGGAGCGGGTTTGGTGATTTTGGGCAGTCAGCCGGAAATTTTCCGACGCGGCTTTGAGTGGTATGTTTCCCACTACTACTACGGGATTGCAGCCTCTCTGCTGATGATTTTTTCCCTGGCGATGTTCCCAGATATTTACAAAGACCGATCGAACCGCTGGCGGAATGCCCATATTGTTTTGAACTGCATTGCCCTTTTGCTCTTTATCGGCCAGGGATTCACCGGAGCCAGAGACTTACTAGAAATTCCCTTAAGCTGGCAACAGCCTTACGTAGAGCAACTTTACATCAACGACTGTCAAAATCAGGAGTGCACGGTACAGCCTGCGGATGCTCCTGATTTGGAAGAATCTCCTGGTTCATGAAGATTTTGTATCATCAGCTACATCTCTTTAGGCGATCAAACGTAGTACTATGAGGCACTTCTGTTTTGATGAAAGGTAGAGTGGTGCATGAGTAGTTCCACTGAGATTGATCAAGAATTACCGCCTAATCCGCCACCCCCACCGGAGGGGGCGATCGCGCGATTCTTTAAATTTGCTGAACTGGGTACAAATCTCCGGACGGAGATCGTAGCTGGAATTACCACCTTTGTTACGATGGCTTACATTTTGGTGGTGAACCCAGCGATTTTGTCCAACGCGATCTTTCTACAAGAGTCTGGTGATCTGTTTGGCGAGTTGGTGATTGCAACGGCTCTCTCAGCCGTGATTGCCACTGTAATCATGGGCATCTTTGCCAACTATCCCTTTGCCCTGGCTCCGGGGATGGGGCTAAATGCTTTCTTCGCCTTCTCCGTGGTGATCGGATTGGGTATTGATTGGCGACTGGCTCTGGGCGCGGTGCTGGTGGAAGGGGTGATCTTCATCCTGATGACGTTTTTCAACGTTCGCGGATTGATTATTACTGCTATTCCAGAATGCTTGAAGCGGGCAACGGCTGTAGGGATTGGTCTATTCATTGCCTATATTGGTTTATCTGGAAATCCTGAAGCCCCCGATTATGGTGCAGGGATTATCGTGGCCTATGAACCCACGATTACCGGACTGGGCGATCTGGGTAATCCGATCACGCTGTTGGCGATCGCTGGCTTGTTGATCACTTCCGCGTTTGTCGCCCGTCGAATTAAGGGAGCTTTGCTCTGGGGCATTCTGGCAACGGCTGTACTGGGTTGGATTCTGGGTGTTTCACCCTGGCCAGAAGGCATTGTGGGGGCACCCCAGTTTCCGGTCGATTTGATTGGGCAGGCATTTGTGGGGCTGGGGCAACTCAGTGCAACGAATTTTGCCAACTTTATTGCCATTACGTTTGTCTTCCTGTTTGTGGATATGTTTGACACGGTGGGAACGCTGACCGGAATTGGGATTCAGGCGGACATGATCAATGAGCGAGGGGAACTCCCGAAGGCTAATCAAGCCTTTATGGCGGATGCGATCGGCACAACGGCGGGGGCCATTTTGGGCACGTCCACTGTTACCAGCTACATTGAATCAGCAGCCGGAGTTTCAGAGGGAGGACGATCGGGCTTTACGGCGATCGTTGCATCTATTTGCTTTTTCCTCTCGATTTTCTTTATCCCGCTGCTTTCTGCGATTCCAGCTTTTGCGACGGCGGCGACGCTGGTGATTGTGGGCGTTTTGATGGCGGGTAATGTTTTGGGAATCAACTGGAAAGATCCAGCCGAATCCATTCCCTGCTTCCTGACGATTTTGCTGATGCCCCTCACCTTTTCGATCGCCGAAGGTTTGGCGGCTGGGTTCATTACCTATCCTCTAATCAAAACCTTCCAGGGTAAGTTTCATGAGGTGGGGATTGGCATCTGGATTCTGGCGGCGATTTTTGTCTTCCGATTTGTCCTGCTGGGCTTGGGAATTGCTTAATTCTGGACTCACTGGATCGATGGTTGGTTTGAAAATCCATGCGCGTTGATGGGGGTGGGCACTGCTCACCCTTGTTTTTTCAGATGGTAGAGGATACTGAGGTGAGGGTGTTCAGCACTGGGCGGGCAGGATGCCCACCCCACAAGAGTTTCAGATAATTCAATTCGTATTCCTAAAGATTCGATCGCATCATTCCATATTTGAATGTTTGTAGATACGCATACCTGGTTTAAGTCGGATGCTTTGAGAGGATGACCAGACAACTGGCAATCCTGCGTCTGTAGGCAAGACTCAGCATGACATCTTGCTGCATCGCCACTAACAGAGATTTGATCTCTGTGACTTCCGCATCGGTTAGCACAATCATAGGCAGTTCCTCAGGTGAGTACGAGTTAATAGTGGGGCATATGCCCCACTTAAGTATCATCTTACGTCAGAATACAGCAGTCAAGTATTAAAAAAGGGAATGGCAGCCAGGCGAGCCGATCAAAAACAGATCAGAATCACTGTGAATGGTGATGTTTATAGCTTGTTGAAACGAATAGCAGGGCTAAAAGAATCCAGCATGAATAAAGTCATTGGTGAGTCGATCGATCGATACCTGGAGAGTGAAGATATCAGGGAAATGATCGATCGTCACAAGTTAGAAGATGAAGAGTAATTCCTTTGGAGCAAAGACTGGCTGAAGAGGATAGGCGATCGCTCTCGACCTTCATTGAAGTGGTATGCAAGGAAGAGGTTAAGCGTAGGCAGAAAAAAGAAGACTAAAAAATCCCCTAAAACCTGTTGTTTTGAGTTAGGGGTTTTTGGCAAATTGTATACCTGTGGGGGTTTCAAGGTGAAATTCCGCATATTGGGGTCTAGTGATAGTGTAGTTTCTTTACTACTATCAACGCCCACTTTCTATACTTGTGCTTTAGAATGCTTTATATGTTCGAGAAGTATTACAAACCCTGAGACCTCAGTAAGATCTATCACATCTTGCCGAGGACTCAAGATTCAATTTGCTTCAAAGAACAGGGATGATTTGCCCTGTGAAGACTGACCCTTTGTATCGACTGCGTATCGTGTAGATACATACTAACGCATGGGTTTTCTTTTTTCAAGTTTGACTTGACACAAAGTTGAGCTGAACCCATATAGAGGTTGGTTTGCAAGGTTTTGACTCCTGAGAGAAAACATATTATTTCCCCAAAGGAGAAAAAATGAAAAGATTCTGTTGTTGGATCAGCATCACTATCACTAGTACCAGTCTGATTGCTCTAGTTCCAACTCAGTTTTCCTTTGAACAGCAAACACCTGATGGAGGTAAGACGAAGATACAAATTGAAAACAATCGCCATCCAAGTCAGATCCCAAAAAACCAAGACGACTTGCTGAAATAGATAGTGAACTGACGACCAAATAATTCTGAATAATTTAATTCTGAATAATTCTAATTGCCATACCCCCAAACAGGTATGGCCTTTTCCATTGGCTATATTATGAGTCTCATCAGACTTGTTCACTGCGGTAAATGAAGGGGCGAAAATTTACAGGCATCTATAAAAAATCCAAGTGTCAGTAACCATCTACTAAGGTACAGCCTAAAATCATTGAAAGCTTTAGAACGTAGACGATCGCCACCCAGCTTCCCAAACTGAACTTGTGGGTTCGAGTCCCATCATCCGCTTTGATTATCCAAAATCTACGATCGACATCAGGGGCAATCAAACCAACAAGCGATCGAGGTTTTCTGGCGGGTGGGTTTGGGATTTAGAAAGAGAGGGGCGATCGCTGTCGCTCTTGCATTAAAATTGACAGCCAAATATGCATCAGCTATGTTTTGAGAGTTGGCTCAAAAGTTTTGAATGCCTACAGGGTTGTGCTCTTGCCTGCTCAGCCCTCTGATCCTACTCGATCGCCGGAGTGGTACAGGGCACAGCATCCGAGAACTCTAGTAATTCACCCAGGGAGAAGCAAACAAAAGGATTTTCAGGGACGGGTGGTTTTCCGGCTGCAACCCAGAAATGAAGCCGTTTGGGATCGTAAATCGCCTGGCGCAAGGAACCATTTCCACCAGGACTGCTGTTATCGTCAAAGAGATCCAGGGGGCTGGCTTCCAGCGTGTAGGGATTGATCCGATCGCGCAAAATCTCCGTCATCTTTTCTGGATCAATGCGCCCATAATAGGAGTGGCTTCCCTCTGGCTCTAGTAGCTGTTTGTAGCGATCGTATCGAGACAAAGTTGAGGCGTTGGGTGGAGCCTGCTTGTCAAACATTTCAGGAGTGACGAAATGATTGGTGGCATATAACACGCCATTTTCCGGGAGTTGCCGCACCGCAAAGTTCCTTCCGGTAAACTCCAAAACCCCTGCCTGCTTAGAATTGCCGTCCGCCACCATAATGATATTGGGATGTACCTTCGGCTGGGATTCCATGTACATTGCAGCGGCTTGAAAGCTCGTTGCCCCTTGCAGAATTTGTGCCATCATTTGCACATTGCTTCCTCCTGCAAAAGCCAATTCATTCGTATCGTTGGTTTCAGCCGTATCCAATCCCAGCGAAATTCCGGCAACATTCAACCCAGAATTGGGCCAGACAACACCGGGATACGTGACAAAAACATGGGGTAAACCCGCCTGGGGTTGCCGCACAAAAACCACAGGATTCTTGATGACGTAATCAATCGGCGTAGAGTTATCGACCGTGCTGCCATGATACAAATAACCATCGATCGTGGCAGCATTCGTTGCAACGAATTGACTGCATCCCTCCCAGAACAACTCTTTGGGCAATGTATACCCAAAGATACTTTGATAGACATCGCCATAGGCCAACATCATACAGGCATCAAAGGTAATGCCCAGATCTTGAGTCGCATCCGTCAGACCTCGACATTCTTCAGCCGCATCCGGGTACGATCGCTGCTTGGCCAGATGTCCCAGTGCCAGACCTCGACCTGCAAAATGCAAGGCGGTGATGACATCTTCCCCGATCGAAGCAATTTCATCATGCAAATACTGTCCATGCTGATAGCCCATCTCGTAGGGCGTACCCTGCAACCAGACGACCTTGATATTGCCGATATCCTCACGATGAGCCGAAACAGGTTGCCAATCCGGCGGTAGGTACTGAGCAACGGTTTCCGGGGCGATCGTGAGCGGCGTAATCACCGTTGGATTTGCGGGTGGTTCATCACAGGTGCAAATTTGTTGGGCGATCGAGGCTTGCACTTCAACCAGCCAATCTTCCAGGCTCACAACCGCCGTTGCTACTCCTCCGGATGCTTCAAACCGGGAGGCAAGCTGCCCCAGTCGGGCTAATCGTTGTCCATCCAGAATCATTTGTTGGGTAGGATAGCGGGCCAGCAGTTCCAGAAACGTGAGGCGGTTGTCTTCCAGGGCGGACAGCACCAGGGCCGATCGCAGGGCTTGAATACTGGCCAGTCTGGAAGGAGTATGGACAATTTGGCTGACCTGATACAGCAAATACTCACCTAGCAAAGAATTCAGGGTCTTGTCCAGAAAACGACCATCCACCTGAATTTCCTGAGTCAGAGCCGATCGCAAATTTTCAGGCTTAATCCTGGCAACATTCAGATAGAACCGCCATCCCGGTGATAAGGTGCCGGTTTCCACAAAATCCGTCAGTTCAGCCAGGGAAATGGATGGACGCAGTGGCCCCAATTGAAGAATCAGTTCTCGGTTGGGAAGATCAGCAGCAGCGGGTTGACGACTGGCAGATGCGATCGATAATTCCGGATGTGTGGAACTCCCTGGAGAAAAACCAGAAGCGGAATCAAAAGCCAAATCGGAGAAGAGGGATGGGATGGGATGGCTCAATTGCTGGTATGTTGGGGCAGAACGGATATCCTTAGAATCAGGAATGCTTCGATGAACAGCGGGAGTCGTGGTTGCGATCGCAGAATGATCTGATGTTGTGCTTGATCCTGCGACTGATGTTGTAACTGATGTTGCGGCTGATGCTGTACCCGAATTCTCACAATCACAAATCAGTTCCGGCAGTAGTTCCTGCGTGACGCTCAACACAGGGCGAATGCGGGTTAAAAATAATTCAACATTGCGATAGATAGGGACTAACTGCTCCAGAGATAAACGTACCGTTGGATCGGGATAGGCTGCTAACAGTTCCATGACCGAGAAAGAGTCATCTGCTTTTGTCGCTTCTCTAAATGCTGTCGCTAACGGTTCCAACCGCTCCCGCCCCAGGGGTTCTCCAATTACTTTGTTAATTTCAATCAGGGCAAACTCATCGGAGATTAACGGCGTTCTCTGCACCGGAATCGGACTGGTGAGGTAGTCCCGGAGGGTGGCAGGTTCCTGTTGGGCTTGCTGGAAGAACTGCTGTAATTCCGGTGATGGTGTGCCGGTCTCAGCAAAGTCTTGTAATTCTGCCAGAGGCACATTGAGGGTCAAATCATAATACTGCAACTGAATTGTTTCTGCAGCATGGGCACGGCTAACCAGGATTAACAAAAACGCTGCCGCCCCCCAAAGGATTTGCCAAAACCGAAATCGCCTCAATCCCTGCATCACCCCAACCTTACTCCACACAGATCACAAGAAATTACATACGAAATGGCCCAGGACGCTGGTGCGAAATACACCCGTTCTGTCCCGACAACAACGTACAGCGAAAAAGTGACAAACCCGGTTAAACGGTGCGAAATCGGATGAAACAACGGTTCGTTAAACCGTTTGCCCTGTTGAATCCATCGTGATTTTCACCAGTTTGTCACCTTATATTTATAGACTAATCGTAATTATTACTTTTGTATTGTCACTTGTATTAATCATTTATTTCTCTACTCATGTCTTTTCAGTTTTCTTCACGAACTCATAAACTGCTTCTTTCCAATTCGCCTGATCACTCCAGTTTGATTGATACAGCACCCCTTACGTATGCTCGAATGTCAAGGCGACGGGATGAAAATTTTAGCATTGGAAACCGATCGTCTTTCAACCGTTCTGACCGAGTCGGTGATCAAGAAGGGCGAGATTATTATCAATTCAAACTACGCCGTTCCTCAAGAGTGCGGATCAAAGTGACCAATCGAGAATTTGTATTTGGTCCTTCTATCGAAATTCGTTTAGAAAAACGGGGCAGTTCTGATCGAATTCGGCGCATTGCTTTGCCTTTGGGAACGGCTGTCATTGATCGCCGCTTTTCCAGGGGAACCTATCAGCTGCGAGTTGATTCGGACGGAGAAAGTGTGCCCTATCGTCTCACCTATCGCAGGCGATCGGATGATGATGATTTTGATTTCTTCAGCTAAAGGTAGCGTTGAGCCTCGTCTAGCATCTGCAACAGCATTGCCAGAGATACCCACCTTTCCCAGCTAGTCTCCTAGTCCAGCATCCTAGCGATTCTGGCGATCGTATTGTTCGTTCAGCTGTTGTACGGCTGAAATAATGCCACCGCCGACAAAGCCGCCGATCGCCCCAATCCAGGGATAGCGACGAGTCAGAGTTGCATACCCCTGATTCTGGTAGGGAGAAGGCGCAATATGGGTAATGGCAAATCCAAACACCGTACCAACCCCGGCACAGACGATCGCAGCAAAGAGTAACCGTTTGACATCCATGGCAGACCTCCACTAAAAGAATTTAAGGATCATGGATTAAAGCATCTGTGCAGCGTTTTACTTTGCTGACTGGGCGGACAAGACTTCGGCTTGAGCCCTTCGGCTTGAGCTCAGGAGTTCGGCGAGGCTCACTCGAGCCGTCGAAAGCTCAGTCGAAACGCTGCCCATCCCACAAGAATTCCAGATGGTTAGATTCGCAGACCTAAGCTGGGCTATCCCCCTCGCTATAGGGCAAAGAGGGAGTCGAGGGAGTCGGCAATTCTGGATGCGCCGGCATGGGGGGACTTGGTTCCGGAATCCCTGAACCTCCGTCGGGTGGTTCGTCGGGACGCTGCCCCCTGCCAAAGATCGTGCTGGTCAGGGTTTTCACCACCACGTAGAGGGCGGGAGTCACCAGGTAGTTCATCACCGTTGCCACCAGCAAACCGCCAAAGATGGCCGTTCCCAACGACCAGCGGCTTGCGGCCCCTGCCCCCGATGCAATCACCAGCGGGAAGAATCCCACCAGCGACGATACTGCGGTCATCATAATCGGTCGAAACCGTTCTGAGGCGGCTCGCATCGCGGCTTTGGGAATCGAAAGTCCCTCTGCCCGTCCCTGGTTGGCAAACTCTACGATCAGAATTGCGTTCTTGGCCGCTAATCCAATCAACATCACCAGTGCCACCTGCGTATACAGGTCGTTAACTAAGCCTCGCAGGGAAACAAAGATTAAGGCTCCCAGGAGTGCCAGGGGAACGGTGAGCAGAATGATGATCGGATCAATGTAGTTTTCGTACTGCGCTGCCAACACCAAAAACACCATCACAAAGCCCAGGGCAAAGATGATGGAGCTTTGTCCACCCGATCGAATTTCCTCACGGGTTAACCCACCCCATTCATAGCGCAAGCCCGGCAGCGCAACCTGATCAAAGATTTGCTGCATGGCCTGAATCGCCTGCCCAGAGCTATAACCGGGTGCAGGCTGTCCCTGAATGGTGATCGATCGGAACAGGTTGAAACGGTTAATCACCGCTGGCCCGGTGATAGGAGTTACCGTCGCCACATTACTCAGACGCACCAGATTCCCATCCCGCGACCGCACCTGGATTTGCTGCAAGTCCTGGGGATCGCTGCGGTAATCGGCATCTGCCTGCACCAGTACCCGATAGCTGCGCTGGCCAAAGGTGAAATCGTTGACATAACGGCTGCCCAAATAGGCATTCACGGTGGAGAGTGCCTCGCCAATATCCACATTTTGAGCATTCAACTGCTCCCGATTCAGTTCCACCTCTAGCTGAGGCGTATTAATCGTGAACTGGGTGAATACACCATTCAATGCCGGGTGCTGGTTCGCCTGGACAATGATTTCCTGGACAGACCCTAAAAACTCTTCAAAGCTGAGCCTGCCCCCAGAGCTATCCTGCACAACAAATTCAAACCCTCCCGTGGCACTAAAGCCAGGCACCGCAGGCGTATTGAACGTCACGACCACAGCATCTTGAATTTGAGCAAATTCGCGGTTTAAGCGAGCGAGAATGTCCTGAACATTTTGCTCCGCTCCTGCCCGCTCTGACCAGTTTTTCAGCTTGGCAAAAAAGGTGCCCCGATTCGCGCCACTGCCCTCTAAACCGAATCCAGAGACAATTAGGGAAGATTCAACCTCTGGGGTCTGCTCCAGGGTTTGATAGATTTGCTGGGCAATGCGATCGGTGTAATTTCGCGCCACTCCCTCTGGAGCCTGGATAATTCCCAGAAAAACTCCCTGATCCTCTTCAGGAATGAAGCCCGTGGGAACCGTCCTGAACATAAATACGGTTGCCGCCAGACCGACCACGAACAGCGCAATCACGATGTATTTGATCTGAATCAAAAATTCAACCAGGCGGCTGTAGCGATCGAGCAACCAGGCAAAGCCCCGATTAAACGCGCGGAAAAACTTGGCCAGGGGGCGGCGGCTTCTCCCTGCCGGGGTCGCAGCAGCAACGCCGACATACTGGGGGTAAAGGTCAGCGCGTTAAACGTAGACACTACGATCGAGAAAGCCATGATCAGCGCGAACTGCTTGTACATGATGCCTGTTGAGCCAGGGAACATGGCCACCGGAATGAAAATGGCAATCAGCACCAGCGAGGTGGAAATGGTTGCCCCCACCAAGGTACTCATCGAAGCCATGGCGGCCTCACGGGGCTTCATGCCGCGTTCGATATTGGCGGCGATCGACTCCACGATCACGATCGCATCATCACACACCACCCCCGTTCCCAGGATGATGCCAAACATGGTCAGGTTGTTGAGGGAGAAGCCAAACGCAAAGGCAAACACCATCGCCCCAATCAACGCAACTGGAATCGCAACAGCCGGAATGATCGTGGCACGCCAATCTTGCAGAAACACAAACAGGATGAGCACCACCAGCCCGATCGCTTGCAGCAGGGTGACGGTGACTTCATTTTGCGACGCTTCAATAAATTCGGTGGTGTCATACACCAGGAAGGATTTCAACCCAGGGGGAAAATCCTTTTCCAATTCCGCTAGCGTTTCCTTTACCTGCCGTCCCACATCAATCGCATTGCTACCCGGCAACTGGTAGATGGCGATTCCGGCACCAGGACTGCCATTGACAAAGCTCTGAACGGCATAGTTTTGCGCCCCTAATTCCACCCGTCCCACATCTTTAACTTTGATTAGGCTACCGTCTGACTGGGTTCGCAGCACTAAATTGGCAAACTCAGTTTCATCTCGCAACCTGCCCTGAACCCGAATCGGTAAATTAAACGGCTGATCAGGCAGGGCCGGTTCACCGCCAAGTGCACCTCCACCAATTTGCAGGTTTTGGGATTGCAGGGCCCGGACGACATCGTTGGAGGTCAGCCCTCGGGATGCCATCGCATTTGGATCAAGCCACAGACGCATCGCATAGGTGCGATCGCCCAGAGTCATTAAGTCTCCAACACCGGGTACCCGTTTCAGCGCATCAACGACATACAAATCCAGATAGTTGGAAATAAAGGTATTGTCGTACGTACCGTTCTCAGCATTAAACCCATAGACCAACAAAATACTCGTAGACGATGCTTTGACAGATACCCCCGTCTGGCGCACCGATTCCGGTAGAGTGGGTTGCACCAGGGCCGCCCGATTCTGAACGTTGACCTGGTTAATGTCCTTATTCGTACCTGTTCTGAAGTAAACCCGAACCTGACTATCTCCAGTATTGCTACTGGCGGAGGTGAGATATTCCATGTTTTCCACCCCGTTGATCTGACGTTCCAGCGGCGCGGTCACGGTATCTTCCACGGTACGGGAATCTGCCCCCGAAAAATTAGCTCCCACCTGAATTTGAATAGGCGCAATATCTGGCAAGTTAACGACCGGCATCAGGGGAATAGCAATACCCCCCAATAGCACAATAATAATAGTCGTTACTGTCGTCAGTACGGGACGACGAATAAATATATCGGAGATCGAAAAAATTGCCATGCTAGACCGCTCCTAGGATTGGGGCTGAACCGGGGCACCATTTCTCAGCCGGAGAATGTTGGATGTTGCAATTTGCTCACCGGGTTGAATGCCATCCAGAACTTCATAGTGATCCCCCTGCACCGTTCCCAAGACCACCGGACGCTGCTCAACGAGCATTTGTTCTGAACCTGTTTCTGATTCTGCTGACGTAATCACATAGACAAAGCCTTGCGACCCAGTCCGAGTAACGGCCGTCATGGGTATCAGAATGCCTGGATTTTGGTCCAGATCACCCGTGACTGAACAAATTGCCCACTTCTGAGTTGACCACTCTGGTTGGGAAACCGAGCCTTGACTAACACAGACTGGGCCTGAGTATTGACATCGGGTGAAATGAAATTGATACTGCCCGTCGCAATTCTCTGTTTGCTATTCGGATCGATTAACTCGACGGGTAAGCCTGCTCGTAGATTCGGCAATTGATTGGAAGGGATGGATAGCCGTAAATCCAGAGCATCGTTTTGGGTAATGGTGGTGATGGTTTGCCCAGTGCTGATCACATCTCCAGCTTGCACGGGAATATCACCCACGATCCCGGCGAGCGGCGAGAGGATTTGCCGGAAGTCCACCCCCACCCTGGCCGCGTCCACCTGGGACTGAGCCTGCTGGATATTCCCCTCCGCCTGCGTGATCCCCACCTCTGCAACTTGAAGTCGCTCCTGAGCTGCGGTGAGACGGTTCCGAGCCGAATCTAAATTATTTCTCGCCTGATCGTACTGCAACTCCCCGATCGCCCCCTGGCCAACGAGATACTGGGCCCGCTCAAAGTTCGTTTGGGCTAATTCCAGATCGGACTGTGCCGTTGCTAATTGCGCCTGGACAACTTCCCGTTCACGCAGAGCCGCTTCCCGTGCCGTTCTGGCATTCTCCAGGGCTGCCAAGGTTCCTTCTAGCTGCGGCACAGATTGATCCGGCCTCAAGGTTACAAGGGGGGTACCTCGTTCCACGCGATCGCCCGGTTGCACCAGAATTTGCTGAATTTGGCCCTGAACTTCGGGTCTGACTTCAACTTTTTCAGCCGCTTCCAGTGTGCCCACAAATTCAGAAACGTCCTGGACTCGTCCCGGTTCAATGGCAAGCCATTGCACGGGAATTGCCGTCGGTGCAGCAGCCTCCTGTGACGGATCAGATTGGCTACAGCCAGTTGTCAGCGACGTAATCGCTAAAAAAGTACTGAAGAGAAGGCTAGAGTAGTAGCCATTAATTCTAATCACCATTTCTTGCGAGTGCTTACATAAAGTAGAACAGTTCGTTAGCCTGGGAAAACGGCAGATTTCGCTGAAAAAATCAGGAATAATCTGATTCAGCGATCGGTTCAGGTTTGCCCAAAAACCTACGTCGGTTTCGTACAAAAAACCGTGCTAGCAGAAAAGTTTCACCAACGTTCTTCGAAGCGACACCTCTAGATTCTGACACTCAAAGAGTGTATTGCAGGATAACCTCATAAAAATTTAATCTGGAGTGTAATACATTACAAGCGAAGTCAAATTATAGAAACTCGCTAGCGCAATGACTATCAAAAAACGGCAAGCTTTTCACATCACAAAACGCTGAACCTCAACGGCAGCCTGCTACTGCTACGGTGTATCTCGCACCCACTGCCTGAATGCCACCAATATTCGTGTTAACCTGGAAGGGGAAAACATCAGTACGATCGGGTGTAACTTCAACCGTTATGGGTTGATTGGCAGGTAGTTGAATTCGCTGTTCTCGATAGAATCGCTGATTGGTATCATCTGGATACTTAAGAAACATCGAAATATCATACTCTCGATTGTTATGAGGCATGAGGATTACCATGTAGCTCTGGTAGGTTTGTCCACCTGAAATAAACCAGTCCGTATGCCAGTTGTTGCGGGTTCCAGCACTTGCAGGGCCCGGTAAGGGAATCCTGACACCTGGCGGGGAAATCTCCTTGGTCACTTCACTGCCTTCACCCCCAACTAAGGGTAGTGCTTCACAATTATCGGGGAAGGCGGGTAACGGAGCATCTGCTACTGATTCTTGTGTTTCAGATTCTTGTGCCTCGGATTCTTGAGCCTGAAGAGGAACACTCAAGCTTGCCAGTAATGTCATTAATACAAAAACACTGATACGAAGAATCATGATGGCTTTCCTCCAGAAACTTAAGAAACAGTTCCTAAGTTCCTTCAAATTAGGTTAAATATTTTTTCATAAATGCTGACGCTGTAATCGATCAGCACTATTCGAGAAGATACCAAGAATTATTGAAGATAGCAAGTATTATTGTGGTGAAGTGGCAATGCTCATTTGAGCGAAAAGCGATTCAAACGATAGAAAGATCGGGATGGTTGATGACCAGAATGGTTGAAAGAACTGAAGTGGTTTGACACTATGGATTGAGTAGGTTCAAATCACTGGGATTTCCGAGACAGCACATTCCAAAATTGAAATTTGTGTTGTCTCAGTTGCACAGCCAGTTTCAGGATGTATCCCAGTTTTGCATTTGCGCGACAACTATCTCACTGGCAGGCAAGACTTGGGCTTGAATCTACCTGCACTGACTTGAGGGAGCATCCCGCTGGATGCAAATTGATCAACTTCCGTCGCGCAGGTAGCGTTTCGACTGAGCACTCAAGCCGAAGTCTTACCTGCCAGTGAGTGATGCCTAATGCAGATGCAAAAGTGGGAGACACCCCTGTGACCTGGATGGTGCGGACAAATTGATGGCACGCCCTAAAATTCTCACTAGAATTGTCACTCGATCGTCACTTTTTCCTGCTAAAGTTGCGAATGCCTTAAATAGATTCAAATCACTGGATTTCTGAGGCATCATCTAATTTGAAGCGCATTTTAGTTCCCACTTTAAACTCAAGTTCCCACTTTAAACTCAAGTTAAGGAGTAGATTCGTGAGTCATTCAACACCTATTTCTTCCAATCCTCAACCGAAAAAAGATCCTAATACCGCCCCTTACACCAATCCCCATCCTGAACCAATGCAAGATCCGAACGTTGATCCCTACACTAATCCCCATCCTGAACCGATAGAAGATCCCAACACTGCCCCCTACACCAATCCCCATCCTGAACCGATAGAAGATCCCAACACTGCCCCCTATACTAATCCTGATAGCTAAGGGATCTGCAATAAAATGGCATCCCACTTTGAAGAAACCTGCTGTTGGGGTGTGCGAATGTTTCAATAAAGGATATGAATTAGCACAGAGATGGGCAGCAATGCGAATCCTTCTGGTTGAAGATGATGAAAACTTAGCAAACGCATTGGCGGTCATCCTCCACAAGCACAACTATTTGGTGGATGTGGCACCGGATGGTGAGATGGCGTGGGAGATGCTTCATATCATTGACTACGACCTCGTGTTGCTGGATGTCAATTTGCCCAAACTGGATGGCATCGGGCTGTGCCGGCGATTACGGGCTCACGATCGCCAGGTTCCCGTCATGCTAATGACGGTACGAGATTCAGTCACGGATAAACTGCTGGGCTTGGAGAGCGGTGCCGATGACTATCTGGTAAAGCCATTTGATATGCAGGAGTTGCTGGCCCGGATTCGCATTTTATCGCGACGATTCAGCGAACCCACCACGGCTGTTCTTTCCTGTGGGAGCATTCGGCTTAACCCCCAGATGCGGGAGATCGCGTATGATGGCACCGTTTTGCCCTTTAGCCGCAAAGAATATTTGTTAATTGAGTTATTTCTACGGGGCGTTGCTGAATCAAGAGATGAACCTCGGAGGAACTGGAACATCGTCAAACCTGAGGTAGTGAAGTAACAACCGAATAGAGTGAGCCAGCATTTCTACGGCTTTGGAGTAGCACAGCGTTTTGCGATGCAGTCGAGCCAGATAGTGCCGCAAGCGAGTGTTCTCACTTTCAACTCGAGTCATATACGTTTTGCTGACAATCTGATCGCCATCGGGAATGAAGCCGGGATACACCGACCACCCATCAGTGACGTAGAAATAGCAGTTCCAGTCCACCACAGTCTGCCAGAGCGGGACAAAGGTTTCAGCACTATGGTCACCCAGAACCCAGCCTAAAATTCCCTTTTTGAAGTGGTCAACGGCTGTCCATAGCCAAATCTTGTTTTTTTTGAGCCGACAAAGGTTTCCAATTCGTCGAGTTCTCCAACTTCGGGGGGCGTTTCCGGTGCATAGGCGTCCGGCAGGCGCGTTGCGACCTGCTGCACCCAGGTAATGACCGTGGTATGGTGTACTCCTTTGACCCGTTCGATCGCTCGAAACCCAGAGCCGTTGAGATACATCTTGATGCATTCGCGTCTGAACTCGTCTGAGTACCCTCGATGCGGGTCGTAGGTATCAATGAACTGACGACCACAAGCGACACAAATGTGATTTTGCTTACCTTTCCTCTTACCGTTTTTACGGATATGAGTAGCCCCACACTCTGGACATTGCATTGCAGATTACTCTAAATCATCTTTTAATTATGCAACGCCGAAATATTGAGGATTGCTCCACCTCCGGCTGCCTCCATATGGGGCACACATAATTGACAAAGATGGAACACCGAAAAAACATTCAATTTGTATGCCCAAATGAACGTATCCATTGGCATATCAAACGGCTTTGGGCCACCACCGCCCGCATTGTTCACCAAAATGGTGATCTTGCCAAAGGTTCCGATCGCTTCCTCCACCAGATTCTTCAATCTCGATCCGCTGCTTGCATAAGGGATCTGCAATCAAATGGCATCTCAATTTTTGAAAAAATCGGCTGTCAGGGCGCACAGCAGTGCACCCCTAAAACGCTGCGATCGATTCGGTGGAGTGGGGTGGTTCATTGTGGGCATCATTCTGAGTGCGTACCACGCGCACCGAGCAAGGAGATTGACCCATGACAGCACGGCTGACACTTCCCAGCAGCCAGCGATCGAACCACGATCGTTGCCGTTGTCCCACCACAATTAAGTCGGCTCCCCATTTGCTGGCGAGGTAGCAAATCAGTTGTCTGGGGTTGCCAATTTGTTGAGTAATCTCAGTGTGAATACCGTATTTTTGAGCTTCTTGAGCTAAACGCTTGAGTTGATTCAGGCTGTTTCGTTCGGTTTCTAGCTTTTGCTGTTCGTAGCGTTGCACTAGCTCGGCACGAGTAATGGAGCAGGAATAAGGAATCAAGCTGGTCAGGGGCGATCGATCGCGCTCATCGGTCGATAGGATGTGGACAAGCATGAGCTGGGCATCTTCCTGTTTGGCCAGGGTCAATGCTTCAGCAAAAATGGGGTTTTGATCTGGGGAATCATCCAGAGCAACCAGGATTCGACTGATCATGGGGCTTCTCCTTATAGCGATCCCATTTACTCCACCGCATCGCCTGGCTACAGCCCAGGTGCCATGGACGTTCAAGGATATATTGAGGTATCTATTTTGAGCGTAGGCGAAGAATTCAACCCGGAAGGGAAGGCCTCAGCAATCCTTAACAAAACTTTCCTGCTGCCCTGGCTTTGGTTTTAGATGTGTTGCAAAAGGTTGAGAAGTGTTGATCGCTGCTGGAATTTTGCCATTTTAAATGATTCGATCGCCCTCAAATTACTACTACGGCATAAAAAATGCCAGAATGGCTGTGTGCATCTGTATTAAAGGGCAAATGTACTGCTAAGTTAGGATCAGGCTAATGGTGCGATCGGCATGATTCCCCTCCAACTCACCCTGAAAAACTTTTTGAGCTACCGTGAAGCCACCCTGGATTTTCGCGGCTTGCATGTTGCCTGTGTCTGCGGTGCCAATGGAGCCGGAAAGTCGTCGCTCTTAGAAGGAATCATTTGGGCTATCTGGGGGCAAAGCCGGGCCCAGGCAGAAGATAATGTGATCCATTTGGGAACTACCGAGGCAACTGTAGACTTTACGTTTCAGTGCCATCAACAAACCTATCGCGTGATTCGATCGCGGTATCGCGGCCAGGCTAGCACGCTGGAATTTCAAATTCAAACGCCAAAAGGATTTCGCAGTCTGACGGAGAAGGGAGTCCGGGCAACCCAGAATTTGATTCTGCAACATTTGCGGCTGGATTATGACACCTTCATCAATTCGGCCTATTTGCGGCAGGGGCGGGCGGATGAGTTCATGCTAAAGCGACCCAGCGATCGCAAACAAATTTTGGCGGACTTGCTCAAGCTGGATCAGTACGATGGGTTGTCGGAACAGGCGCGGGAACAGGTGCGGGAACTGAAGGCAGAAATTAGCTTGCTGGAGCGAAACCTGGAGTCTATCACTGAACAACTTCAGCAACGGCAGCATTTAGCGATCGAAGTGGCAGCTTTACAAACGACGCTTCAGGAACTTCAGCAAACCCAGCAGCGGGAACAGGATCAACTCCGTCATCTGCAAGCCATCCAGCAGCAGCGGCAAGCCTGGCTTCATCAACTCAGCTTGCACCAGGAGCAGCAGCAACACCTGACCCAGGATTGTCAACGATTGCAAAAAGAATTGAACGCAGCCCAGCAACACCAACGCCAGCTAGAGTCTATTCTGCAAGAGGCGGAAACCATCACCAGCCACTATGCCCAGTTCCAGCGGCTCCAGTCCGAGGAAGAGGTGGAGACGGCTAAATTTCAAGCCCAGCAAGCGGCTCAAGCTCGGCGGCAAGAACTGGTTGCCCAACAGGCAGAGCAGGTGAATCAACTTACCGATCGGCTGCACCACATCCAGGCTCAACTTGCTGCCCTCCAGGATCAGGAGCAGGAGATTCAGCAAACTTTAACCAAGACCGCCGAAATTGAAGCCGCCCTGGAACAACTCCATCAGGCCCGATCGCGGTTGACCCATCTGGATCATTTACAAATGAAAGCGGCTCCCCTTGTGCAGCGTCGGCAGCAGGTACAAACCCAGGTCGATCGATCCCAGGCGCGGTTAGTAGCTCGGCTGGAGGAACTGCGCTACCTGAAAGCCCAACTCCAGGCACAACAGCAGCGACAGCCAGCCCTCCAGCAAGCGATTCAAGATATTACCGCCCAGATCGAACATTTGGAGGCACGAAAACTTTATCAGCAAAAAGTGAGAGAGAAAGGAACAGAACGGCGGACATTTTTAGAACGACTTCAGGAACGTCAGCGAGAATTGGAGCAAGAATTTTCTGAGCTGGATCATAAGATTTTGATGTTGCAGAAGGGGGTAGAGCAGAGGGAATGGGGAGTGGGGAGTGGGGAGTCGGGAAGAGTAGACAGGGAGATGGAGCCAACGGAGCACATCGCTATGGCTTCGGAGGTTCAGCCCCAGCGGTTGACTGTTCTGACTTCAGAACAGCCGTCGGTTGCCTATCCGCCCTGTCCGTTGTGCGATCGACCGCTAGATGAGCATCACTGGACGGTGGTGTTAGAGCATCATCGAACCGAACAGCAGGAAATTCAGCAGCAGCTTTGGGTGATTCGGGAACAGTTGACCACTTCCGATCGAGAAATTCGGATTTTGCGGCAAGAGTATCGAGATTTAGATAAAGAGTTGGCGCAGTATGGAGCGACGTTGGAAAAGCGGGGACAGCTTCAACAGCAGCTTCAGGGTGTTTTAGGTGAGCAGCAACGGCTTCAGGATGTGCAGGTGGAAATCAGTCAACTGGAACATGCTTTGCAACAGGGCGATTTTGCCCCAGAGCTACAGGAGGAACTGCAATTACTGGATCACAGCCTGCATCAACTGGACTACGATGACAAAAACCATGCCCTGGCACGGGGAGAGGTCGATCGCTGGCGATGGGCAGAAATTAAGTATGCAGAGATCAAACAGGCTCAACGCCGCCAAACACAGATTAACGAACAAAAGCCGGAATTAGAAAGGACGATCGCTGCACTAGAACAAGAGCTAGAAGCGATGGCTCATTCCCCCCTACAGCACCACATTCATGAACTGGATCAGCATATTGCGGCGATCGGTTATCATCTGGATCAGCACACCGCGATTCGGCAGGCGATTCGGCAAGCTCAACCCTGGCAACTTCGCTACCAGGAACTCCTACAGGCACAACAAAATTATCCCTACGTCCAACGTCAGGTTTATGAATTAATAGAAACCTGTACCCATCGCACCACATCCCTGCAAACGATCGTCGCTCAAGTTGAAGAATTTAACCATTACCTGGAACAAACCCCCGATCCCCAGGCTCAAATTCAGTCGATTGAACAGCAAACTCACCACAATCGATCGCGCTTAGATGAACACCTGGCCAAGTTAGGCAGCCTCCAGCAGCAGCAACAACACCTGGAAACCCTGAGCACTCAACGTACAACTCTGAGTGAGCAACTGCAAACGTCTCGCCGTCAGTACCGCGTCTACCAGGAGCTAACCCAGGCCTTTGGTAAAAACGGGATTCAAGCCCTGATGATTGAAAATGTGTTACCTCAGCTAGAGGCGGAAACAAATCAAATTCTGGGACGGCTCAGTGCCAATCAACTCCATGTGCAATTTGTGACTCAACGGGCCAAGCGCGGCAGTTCCAGCAGCCGTAATTCAGATAAATTAATCGATACCCTGGATATTCTCATTAGCGATGTGCAGGGAACCCGTCCCTACGAAACCTATTCGGGGGGAGAAGCCTTTCGGGTCAACTTTGCGATTCGGTTAGCTCTGGCGCGCTTACTGGCACAACGATCGGGGACTGCCCTACAAATGCTGATTATTGATGAAGGATTTGGCACCCAAGACGATGCGGGATGCGATCGCTTAATTGGGGCAATTAATGCCATTGCGTCTGATTTTGCCTGCATTCTGGCCGTTACCCATATTCCCCACCTCAGAGAAGCATTTCAAACTCGCATTGAGGTGTCAAAAACCGAATCTGGCTCCAGGTTGAGGGTTTTAAGCTAGGGCGAGTCCCATCGTCGTACAGTCCCTACTGCACCGTCAGCCCGTACTTTTGGAAAATAGCAATTGTTGCTCGAACCTGCTCATCGGTGGGGGGGGCAACCTCCTTGAGCTTATACTCATAGCCCATCTGCTGCCACTTATATTCCCCCATCTGGTGAAACGGCAGCACTTCAACTTTTTCAACGCAAGTCAGGCTAGAGACAAATCGCGCTAATCCTTCAACATTGTCTGGCGCATCAGTCAATCCAGGCACCAGCACAAACCGCACCCAGGTACGCTTGCCAATATCATCTAAATAACGGGCAAAATGAAGCGTGGGTTCGATCGCCACACTGGTTACTTTGTGGTAAGTCTGGGGATCAAAAGACTTAATATCCAGTAGAACCAGATCGACATAATCCAGAACGGGTTTAGAACGAGCAAAATCAGGAAAACCAGAAGTATCTAGGGTCGTATGAATTCCTAACGCCTGACATCGCCGGAAGATTTCTCGTACGAATTCCGGCTGTAACAATGGTTCACCACCGCTGATCGTCACACCTCCCCCGGAATAGGTCATGTAGGAACGATACTTTTGAATCTCCTCCATCAATTCATCGACGGTTACTTCCTGCCCTTGATGGGGATCACGAGTGTCTGGATTATGACAATACAAACAGCGCAGCAAACAGCCTTGAGTAAAGATAACAAAGCGAATTCCTGGGCCATCCACCGTACCACAGGTTTCGACGGAATGAATCCGACCGCGATCGGATTGATGTAAGTTTGGCAGAACCGGCTCAGGAAGGGTGTGAGAAGTCATAATCAATGGAACTTACAACGAAAATGGAACTCATACCAATTTGCTTGGCAGAAATTGCACATCCTGGCAAGGGCGCACTGCTGTGCGCCCCTAAAGGCAATCTATCTGCCGTGCAAACGATTGGAATCGGTATCAAAACGAACCAAGAATCTGATCAATCATCAATCTTTTTGGGAGGCGGACAAGTTGCCCGCCCCGTCAGGCTAAACAGCCAGCCCGTCTACTACAACCGATCGTGGAACGTCCGATGAATCACATCCAACTGCTGCTCACGGGTCAGCTTAATAAAGTTCACGGCATAGCCCGATACCCGAATCGTCAGTTGGGGATATTCTTCAGGATGATCCATCGCGTGGATCAACGTTTCCCGGTTCAGCACGTTAATGTTGACATGATGTCCCGTATCGTGGAAGTAGCCATCCAGCATTCCTACCAGATTCGTGGTTTGATCCTCCTTCGCCTTACCCAGAGCCTGCGGTACGATCGAGAAGGTATAGGAAATCCCATCCTGGGCATCTTCATAGGGCAGTTTGGCAACCGATGCCAGAGAAGCGATCGCCCCTTTGGTATCCCGCCCGTGTAGTGGGTTTGCTCCTGGCGCGAAGGGTTGTCCTGCCTTCCGTCCATCTGGGGTGTTCCCCGTTTTCTTGCCGTAGACCACGTTCGAGGTAATGGTCAGAATAGATTGAGTGGGAACGGCATCTCGGTAGGTCTTGTTCTTCCGAATTTTATTCATGAAGGATTTCACCAGATTCACCGCAATCCGATCGACCTGATCATCGTTGTTCCCATATTTGGGATAATCTCCTTCCACCCGGTAATTCACCACTAATCCATTTTCATCCCGAATCACCTTCACCGTAGCATACTTGATCGCAGACAAAGAATCTGCCACAACCGAGAGACCGGCAATACCGCAGGCCATCGTTCGGAAGACATCCCGATCGTGCAATGCCATTTCCAGACGCTCGTAGCAGTATTTGTCATGCATGTAGTGAATCACGTTCAATGTATTCACGTACAGCTTCGCCAACCAATCCATCATGCGATCGAGCTTCGCCATGACATCGGCATAATCCAACACCTCAGAGGTGACTGGAGCGTAAGCTGGCGCAACTTGCAGGCCGTCTTTTTCATCCCTGCCGCCGTTGATCGCGTACAGCAGACATTTAGCCAAATTGACTCGTGCACCAAAGAATTGCATTTGTTTGCCGATGGGCATCGCTGATACACAGCAGGCAATGCCATAATCATCGCCGTAGGTGGGGCGCATCAGGTCATCGTTTTCGTACTGAATCGAGCTGGTGTCAATAGAAACTTTGGCACAGAACTGTTTGAAGGCATCCGGAAGCCGGGTAGACCACAGGACAGTCAGGTTGGGTTCAGGGGCAGCCCCCAGGTTATAGAGGGTTTGCAGGAAGCGGAAGCTGTTTTTGGTGACCAGGGTTCGCGCATCGTTGCCCATCCCGCCAATACATTCCGTCACCCACACTGGATCGCCCGAAAACAGTTGGTTATAGTCGGGAGTCCGCAGGAACCGCACCATCCGCAGTTTCATCACGAAATGGTCGATCAATTCCTGAGCTTCGGATTCCGTTAGCGTCCCGGCTGCCAGGTCACGCTCAATGTATACATCCAGGAAGGTGGAAACCCGGCCCAGGGACATGGCTGCTCCATTCTGCTCCTTAATTGCGCCCAGGTAGCCAAAATACGTCCACTGCACTGCTTCTTTGGCGTTGGTGGCCGGACGGCTAATGTCAAACCCGTAGCGATCGGCCATGATCTTCAGTTCATGCAACGCCCGAATCTGCTCGTTGATCTCTTCCCGCAGTCGAATCACAGATTCATCGATCACATCCGGTTCCAGGGATTCGAGCTGCACCTTTTTGTCGGCGATCAAACGATCGATCCCATACAACGCCACTCGTCGGTAATCGCCAATGATCCGCCCCCGTCCGTAGGCATCGGGCAACCCGGTAATAATGCCAGAGTGCCGCGCCAGCCGCATTTCGCGGGTATAGCCATCAAACACACCATCGTTGTGAGTTTTGCGGTATTGAGTGAAGATCGCTTCCGTTTCTGGATCTAATTCATAGTTGTAAGCTTCCAGGGATTTTTTCACCACCCGAATCCCACCGAGGGGCATGATGGCTCGTTTCAGGGGTTGGTCAGTTTGCAGGCCAACAATTTGTTCAAGGGCTTGATTGACGTAGCCAGACGCGTGAGCCGTGATGCTGCTGGGAACCTGCGTGTCTGCATCCAGGATTTCTTTTTCGCGTTCTTGTCGCATCAGTTCCCGCACTTCCAACCACAGCGATTGAGTGCGATCGGTGGCAGGAGCGAGAAAGCCGGACTCTCCGGTGTAAGGCGTATAATTTTTCTGAATGAATTCCTGGACGTTAATTTCATCGATCCATTTTCCAGGCGTAAATCCACTCCAGGCAGGTTCACGAGCAGCAGAATTGTCAGCGTCAAACGCGAATTTGGGTAAGGTGGAAACCATAAAATATTCCCTCAAACGTTGTACCGGCTGAATCGCAGGGGCAATGACTCAGAGCAATGGGGATCGTCGTGTCGATGAAGTCGTGAAGCGATCGAGTCAAAACACAAATAGAACAAACGTTTCAGACTGTTGAACGTTGTTAAGAAATAAACACTAACGAAAGCAAACGTTACAAGCAAACGTAAATGGACATTAAGTCAATGGACATTAATAGAGCTAGCTGAGATGGATGAGCAAGGGACTTCAAAGTGACGTGATCTCCAGTCAAAATCTCCAGTCAAAGCTGATTCAGGCTGTCAGTAGGTTAGGAAGTTCTACCTACTTAAAGTCTAGCGGTCGATCGAGGATTGCGCTGCAAATGTGTACGTAACTTAAAGTTCTGTGCAGTAAGACCCACAAAGTCAGCCATTCTCAGTCATGAAGTCAGTCACGCAGGCGCTTTACTGAAGTCAGGTTGGAACTCAGCTTTTGAACGTTCTAACCGGCCTGCGCAGGCGAGGGAAAGCTTTAACCGATTGATTTTCTAGCCCCCATCATTTTTATAAAGCGATGACCACCGTAAACATTGCTACAACTTCTGAAGAAAAGCAACAAATTTATCGCTTTCGGTATCAGGTTTATGTCGAAGAAATGCGAAAAAAACCGAAAGCTGCAAACCATACTGCTCGAATTCTCACTGACCCCCTGGATGAAACATCCATACTACTCTACGTCACCCACGCAGATGAAATCATTGCGACCCTGCGGCGTAACTTTCTGG
The DNA here is from genome assembly GCF_048077055.1 of Egbenema bharatensis FJBBOT/2019. Classification (NCBI taxonomy): domain Bacteria; kingdom Bacillati; phylum Cyanobacteriota; class Cyanophyceae; order Oculatellales; family Oculatellaceae; genus Egbenema; species Egbenema bharatensis. Next base: position 5,137,455 of record NZ_CP182236.1, read on the forward strand.
ATGCAAGCAAATTACCGGAAACAATCCAGGAAAAGTTATCGATTGCTGACTTTACTCACCCCAAGCATCAGTTATCGATCAGCACTCGTCTGATGATTGCGCCCCAGTGGCGCAGATCCGTGATGGTGGGGGCGATCGTCGCTGAAGCCTACCGGCAGGGGCGGGAACGAGATTTGCAATTTGATTTTGTGCATTGCGCTCCCTGGCTAGTACCGTTCTACGAAAATCTGGGATACCGTCGCTACACGGATCATTTTCTAGATTCAGATACTGGGTTACAAATTCCGATGATTTTGGTAATGGAAGATGTTGAACACCTGCGTACAGTGCGATCGCCCTTTTATCGATTGGCCCGCAAGCAGAAGAACACTCCCCTTGCAAGGGACTGGTTTCTGGAGCATTTCCCCCAGCAGCAACGGTTTTTTAACCACTGCACCCATTCGATCGAAGAAATATGGCAATTCTGGCGGCCCCAGTTCCAATCTCCGGGGCAAACAGCTCCAATATTCGAAGGTATTGGTGATGATACAGTGGCTCAATTGCTTAAGGGCAGCACAGTTCATCCCGTAAAGGCAGGGGATACCATTTTACAAATAGGTGATATCAGTAATGCCTTGTTCCTGCTGCTGGAGGGGGCGATCGAAGTCAACTATCTGGCGGGAACATCCTGCATTTCTACAGAGTTGAAACCGTTTCAAACCTTTGGAGAAGCTGCTTTATGTACGACCTTACCCTCCCCAGAGCAGGTCGTTGCCAAAACCAATGCCCATCTTTTAATTATTCCCAAGCCCACCATCATGAAGGTGATGAAAACATCGCCCAGTACAATGTGCCAGTTCTTTTTGAATGTATCGCGGAGTTTAGGGGATAAGTACGTTCCCAATGTCGAAACCTTTGATCTGGCAGCAAGTCTGGCTGTGAAGGCCGCTTAGGAACATGAATTCAATAACCTGCGCGTTTTACTCTGCTGACTGGGCGGGCAAGATGCCCACTCCACAAGAATTCCAGTTGATTAAATTGGCATTCCCAAGGAGCAGTCTGTCCCTTTTTTCGGCTCGGTCCCCCCTTTTTTAAGGGGGGCTAGGGGGGATCTAAACAGGGTTTGCGATCTACTGATCCTACAAGAATGTCGGGTTATTGAATTTACCTTCCTGAGCAACGCACTGTCTTGAGAGGTTTTGATCCGTTACGCTGTTGCTCACCTATCCTACAAATCGATCGGGCTTTCTACTCATTCTATGACCTGAGGAAGGTTGCTTAAGGATAGGTTTAAGATATCTACGAGGATAATTTTGTGAATGAAATTCTGAGAATTATTGAAGCTTCATCGGATTTACTGCGGCAAAAATTAGAATTGGTTGAGGTTTCTACTGGATTTACGCTGGATCAATATGTGCGTTATTTAACGACGCAGTTTTACCTGACCAAGGATGTCCAGCGGCACTTCTTTACGATCGCCAGCCACTCCAGTCTGGTGGATAAGCCAAAGCTACGACAATTTCTGGTATCTTTTGGGCTAGAGGAAGAGCCGCACTATCGTATTGCCTACAAAGATCTGGAAAATTTGGGACAAGAACTTTTACCAATGCCGATCGATGTCAAGATCTGGTGGATGTATTTTGACTCAATCCTTCTTTCCCGTCCCTTTGTCCGGTTGGGGGCAACCTGCATTCTGGAAAATCTGGGGGCAGGCAGCAAAGACGTGACGCGACGATTGCTCCACCACGCCCCTTTTATTACAGAACGCACATCCCGCTTCATTGAAATTCACATGCATGAGGAACTGCCCCACGGTCAGCAGGTTTTAGCTGCTCTGGAGCAATCCAATCTGACCCCCAGTCAACTGGCTGATTTAGAGGAAGGAGCCAGGGCAGGGGCATTGCTCTATTTGCGCATGGTGGACTGGATGCTGAAGCTGGATTTGCTCACAACAACGCTGCTGGATGATGCCCCACTGCAAAAGACTACTGTTGCGCACGCTGCGGCAACTACCGTTCCGTGTTGAGGGGTTCTGCTCTTTCCACCTTTCGCCAGAGTTTGCAGCCTCCCAAAATCTACCCAGCGATAGTCTGAGATTGGACTCCAATTCGTAAAAATAGATACACAACGCATCTGATGCAGGAGTTAACGATCGATGGCAGACAAAAATCAGGATTCCAAACCCGCTCAACAGCCCTACGACACTGAGAGCGAAGAGTCGTTCGATGCCAAAGTGCTGAGTGAAGAAATTCAGGAAGGCGCGCAGGATGCACCAAAGGTCAACTCGGAAGATGACTATGCTGCATCGAAGCAGTTCAGTGAAGCCCAGGGAAGCGAAAGCAAAGCCTCTGGTAGCCCGGATCAGTTTCGGGATATGGCAAAACAAGTTAAGCGGAAGTAGATACCCAGGGTAGTTTACCAACTTTTTTCTCGACTCGACTCTCGACTAGACTAAGACCTCACAAAGACGAGCTTGACCTCGTCTTTTTTATTGCCGTTTTTAAGGCACAAAATTGTCTTCACTCGCACAGAATGCTTAACTGAGGGTACGTATCCTCAAATCACTCTTTGTTTCGTCCCTACTCTCTGTTTCGTAACCCCTCTTTATCTCGTAATCACTCTTCATCTTGTAACCATGCCAACGTTGTTAGTTAAAAATATTCATACGCTTGTCACTATGGATGCCGATCGCTGTGAACTTCAAAATGCGGCCCTGCTGGTTCGAGATCATAGGATTGAGCAAGTGATTGAGCAAGTCGCAACCCCTTCAGACTTGCCCGAAGCCGATCAAGTCCTGGATTTACAGGGCAAACATATTGTGTTGCCAGGGCTGGTGAATACCCATCACCACTTTTATCAGTCCCTCACCCGCGTGGTGCCCGCTGCCCAAAACTGTGACTTGTTCCAATGGTTGCAAACCCTTTATCCAATTTGGGAACAACTAACGGCTGAGGGAGTGTATGTCAGTGCTCAACTCGCCGCTGCTGAATTGATCCTATCGGGCTGTACTACCGCCAGCGATCATCTATACATTTACCCGAATGATTGCACGCTAGATGACGAGATTCGAGCAATTCAGGAGATTGGGATGCGGTTTCATGCCAGTCGCGGCAGTATGAGTGTGGGGGAAAGTCAGGGAGGATTGCCCCCAGATTCATTGGTGGAACCAGAACCGCAGATTTTGAAAGACTCGCAGCGGTTGATCGAACAATACCACGACAACTCGCGGCACTCGCTGGTGCGAATCACCCTGGCTCCCTGCTCTCCTTTTTCTGTATCGCCAGATTTGATGCGCGAATCGGCTGCCCTGGCCCGATCCTATCCTGGGGTCAGGTTACATACCCACCTGGCGGAAAATCGATCGGATGTGGACTATAGCTTGAGCACCTTTGGATTAGAACCAGGCGACTATGCAGAATCCGTGGGCTGGTTAGGAGCCGATGTTTGGCACGCCCATTGTGTGCAGTTGACCGATGCTGCGATCGCCAAGTTTGCCCGGACGGGAACCGGGGTTGCCCATTGTCCCTGTAGCAATATGCGGTTGGCGAGCGGGATAGCTCCGATTCGTAAGATGTGCGCTCAGGGTGTTCCCGTAGGATTGGGCGTGGATGGATCGGCTTCCAACGATGGCGGCAATTTAATTCAGGAAGCCCGCACGGCCTTCCTATTAGCCCGCGTTCGAGATTGCGATGCCACTGCAATAACCGCTCGCCAGATTTTAGAAATTGCCACGATCGGCGGCGCGAAGGTACTGGGACGGGATGACATTGGTTCCCTGGCTCCGGGTATGGCTGCTGATTTTATTGCCATTAACCTCGATCGCCCCCAACTGGCTGGAGCACTCCACGATCCGGTGGCTGCCCTGATCTTTTGCCAAATCGATCAGGTGGATTACAGTTTCATTAACGGCAAAAAAGTGGTCGATCGGGGACAACTAACGACGATCGACCTGCCCCGGTTAGTGGAGAAGGCGAACCAAATTGCGATCGAGATGGTGAACAAATAAGTAAGGGCGTACAGCAGTGCGCCCTTACCGGGATTGTCTGGCTGATCAACCTAACCCAAGATCTGATCGTCCAGGGAGAAATCCACCTCGATCGCATTTCGTCCAGACTCCAGGTAGTCATTCTCAAAGGAATCCCGCAGTCCGGAGACCAGATCAAATTCTGGAGTCCAGTACAGCTCTTTTTGGGCCTTGTGAACATCGGCAAAAAAGTGCTGCACCCGCATGGGAAAAGCTTTGCGCTTGCCAAAGTCAAACTGTTTGGGGTCGTAGTGAACCAGCTTCAGCGTATCGGGATCTTTGCCAGCGGCTACTGCACAGGCTCTAGCTAAACCGTCGAATGTGACATAGCGATCGCCCGACACATTGTAGATTTGCCCGATCGCCTTACGGTTGCCGAGAACCGCTGCCATTGAGGTGGCCAGGTCTTGAACGTGGCCCAGTTGGGTGATGTGCATGCCATTACCGGGAATCGGGATGGGTCGATCGCGGACAATTCGATCAAAGAACCAGGCTTCCAGGTCGTTGTAATTTTGAGGGCCGTAGATATAGACCGGACGGACGGAGGTGAAGGGAATCCCCTGTTCCTTTAAGTAATTCTCAGTTTCAAATTTGCCCTTGTGACGGCTTTTGGGATCAACGGGATCACCTTCCCGATGGGGCATCTGATCGGACTTGAGGTACACCCCCGCTGAACTGACATAGACAAAATGCTGCACCGTGTCTTTGAACAATTCTATTAACGGCTGTGTATCGCTCAGTTCCCGGCCGTTGTTATCAAAAATGGCATCAAAGGACTGTCCTTCCAGCTTAGCTTTGAGGTCTTCAGGATCGGTGCGATCGCCCTGAATTTGCTCAATTCCCTCGATCGGTGCGGGTTTGTTGCCCCGGTTAAACAGCACCACCTCATGATCTTCGTGATATAGCAGCCGCGTCAGGTAAACGCCAATAAACCGAGTGCCGCCCATAATCAAGATTCGCATGACTGGATACCCCAAATTTGCCTCTTTTCATCCTACGGCTTAATGTCCCTCTTCAATCGCTGTTATTGGGGTTTTATAGGTGAAACCAGAGAAAAATGAAGTTTACCTGAATGATGAGGCTGAATCAAACGATTTTTAGAGAAAATTTAATAACTCTGACCACAGAAATTAGAAAATGGCGAAATGACAAGGTTTTAGGCTGTATTCAAGATAGAGTAGTTTCATAAAAACTGTTATTCATCATCATTTAAGCGAGCAACGCCACAACCGTTATATGACTACGTTATTGCGTGGACGTTATGAAGTTTTAAAAAAACTGGGTGAAGGCGCATTTGGGGAAACGTATCAAGCGAGAGATCGTGAGCGTCCCAGTCAACCTTTATGCCTGGTGAAGCGACTGAAGCCAGTCCATACCCATCAGGTCGTGCGGGCATTTTTCGATCGAGAGGCGAAGGTGCTGGAAAAGTTGGGCGAACATCCTCAAATTCCTCGCCTGCTGGCCCATTTCACTATCGGACAGGAGCTATTCATTGTACAAGAGTTTGTCATCGGTCATTCTCTGAGGCGAGAAATTGCACCGGGAAAACGAATGGCAGAACCGCAAGTGATTGAACTGTTGCAGGATGTTCTGAAAACCCTGGTATTTGTGCATCGAAACGGAGTGGTGCATCGGGACATCAAGCCAGAGAATGTCATGCGGCGGCAGGATGGCAAATTGATGCTAATTGATTTCGGGGTCGTCAAGGAATTGGGTTCAGTGTTTGTCACGGAGAGTGGGGAGATTCAAACCTCTGTGGTGGCAGGAACCCACGGTTATATGCCGATCGAACAACTGCGGGGTAAACCAGGGTTGTATAGCGATATCTATGCTCTGGGTATTATGGCGATCGAAGCCTTAACGGGGATTTATCCGACTCGCCTACCCGATGATCCGGAGACAGGGGAAATTCTGTGGCGCGATTGCCTCCGACAGTCCGGAAACCATCCAGTCAAAGTGAGCGATCGGTTTGCGGCAGTGCTACAACGAATGGTGGAAGTTTTCTATCCCCAACGCTATCCCTCTGCCCTGGAAACCCTGTCTGACCTTCAAGCCATTCTTCGTTCCCGGACTGTGCCCCTTCGCTGGGCTATGCCTGCTGCGATCACCGCTGCCCTGCCTTCAACGGTATCTTTAGGGCATTCATTTGCTTCGTCGCTCAACCCATTATCCGCTGCCGCTGCCCTGGCCCCTGCAACTCCAACGGCTTCCCTGTGGTCGCGTCGTCAGATGCTCCAAAATCTTGGCATTGCTGCCACCAGCATGGTTACGGTCATGATGGGTGGACGGATGATTGAACGACAAAAATCCAATGGACTGATCCACGCTTCCTCATTCCAGTCTTTCCCGTTGCAAACCTTCCGGTTTGAAACTGTCACAGTCGATGAATATGGCAGTATTGTTGATCACCCTCAGAGCCAAGCTCAGTTTTTTGTTGAAGATCTGGGAAATAACGTCTTTCTGGAAATGATAGAGATTCCAGGCGGTACGTTCTGGATGGGTTCACCGGAGGAGGAAAAAGAGCGGTTTACTGAAGAATCGCCTCAAAAGAGAGTGCGCCTGCCCTCCTTCTTCATGAGCAAGTTTCCCATTACCCAGTCCCAGTACATGGCGATCGTCAAGCAGAATCCTTCCCGATTCGTTGGGGCAAATCGTCCGGTGGAAATGGTGTCCTGGCATGATGCGGAGGTTTTCTGTCAAGCTTTGAGCCAACGCACTGGACGGGTCTATCAATTACCCAGTGAAGCTCAGTGGGAATATGCCTGTCGGGCTGGCACCACGACTCCTTTCCACTACGGCAAAACAATCACGACGCTATTGGCGAATTACAACGGCAGTGAATCGATCCTGGGATCTGAACCCACCTATCATCTGGAAACGAAGGGAGAATATCGACAGCACACCACTGAAGTCGGAAAGTTTCCTCCTAACTTGTTTGGGTTGTACGATATGCACGGCAATGTATGGGAATGGTGTCAGGATATCTGGCATGATAACTACCGGGGTTCCCCAACGGATGGCAGTGCCTGGATGATGCAAGGCGATATGCTGCGGCGGGTGCTGCGGGGTGGGTCGTGGAATGCCAGTCCCCGGAGGTGTCGATCGGCAACTCGCATCAGCAACTTACCGAATACGCGAGATATCAATAATGGTTTCCGTGTGGTGTTTCGCCCGATCGGGGTGAACGGGGCTGTTTAACGGAGGCATGGCGGCTCTTTACAATGCGATTAGATAGCGTTTGCATCGATAATCATTCAAGTTAAAATTGATTTTTCTACATCAGTAATATGAAGGGCACTGTAGCTCGCAGAACCCTCCAGTGACGAATATCAGATAACGGCAGCATAATTAAATCAAGTATGGCAGACGGCAACCTAGAACAGCGACTATCTGCACTGGAGACACAAATGCAAGAAATGCGAGCATTATTGCAGCAAACTATTCAATTGCAGAATCAAACCGCAATGAATTTGAATCGACTAGAGGGCAATCTGGATCGATTAGAAGGAAATATCGATCGGGCATCTGGTCGGCTCGATCGAGTGGAGGAAAATCTGGATCGGTTGGAGCAGGCTCAAGCTCGAACGCAGCAGCAGCTTAACCAAACCCAGGATATTGCTAACAGCAATGCTCGATCGATTCAAGCCTGGGAAGCACTCATCAATGAAAACCGTGATGAAGCCGAGCAGGAGCGTTCAGAACTTCGAGTTGCAATCAATGACCTGGTGCAGGTCAGTCGTGAAAATATTGTGCAGCATTTTGAGTTTAGAGAACGCTTTGATCAAGTATTCTGAGGGAACTGGAAGAGCTGCGACGAAGTAGAGGATAGTCCCGATCGATTGGATATTTTGCTGCACGTCTTACTGAATGTAATCTAAATAACACTGAAATGTTCAACCCTGCGGAACTGATCGGGGATGAGTGGAATCAATTAGCTCAGATCAGTACTGGAGATTCCAGATGTATCAAGGGTTAATTGTCATATCACGAGCGGCGATCGGTCTGCTGTTCATCGTTTTGTGTGCAGGCGTTGCTGCATTAATTGCAATGGCTCCTGTGCGGATTGAGGGGGGAATTGCCAGTGTTTATTTGAGAGGGGCAGATCAAGGGGTATGGGTGTCAGGACATCGGTTTACCTGCACTCAAGAACCAACGATCGATCGCTGTACGGTGCAGATTCAGGAACAGCCTTTATCCATGCAAGTGAACTATGGCGATACAGAAAGACGAATCTTTAATGACACAGCAACCTGCCAGGCGACCTACGGCGATCGTCCCGTCAGCTGTGAGGTAAGCTACTGGTACAAGACGGGGCATTTACCCAATTTGCAGATTCAAGAACCCGTGGGGTTGAGTCAGCAAACGCTAGAACAACTCTACCGAGAAAACTTTTTGATTCAGGTGAGCAGAGATGTCCTGATCCGCTGGAGTGGGTTTCTGGCGATTGCTGGCGGACTGTTGGTAGCCCTGAACTTTGCCCTATTCTCTCCGCCCTTAACCCAGGCAGTGGCTGGAGCCATCAATGGTACTGCTGGGCTGTTAGTGGCGTTCGCCACACGAGGCTCGTTTTACTCCTTCCTGGGACTTAGAGAATTCTCGCTGTTATGGGGGGTTGGGTTTGGCACGCTGCTCGGCGTTGTGGTGTGGTCTTGTAGTCGTCAGGTGGCTAGAGTGATTTCCGGTCTGAGCTTGGGGTTAATGCTGACTGGATTTATCTGGGCTTTTTCGCTCATGCTGCTCTTTACCTTGGGCTATGCGGCTTAGCCGTTAATATTACAAAGGTGATCTTGCAAAATCGTTGTGAATGAGACGATCGATTCCTGCCATCCCAGATTAGTATTAGGATCGCTTACTTCATTCTGAATAGGGGGTCTATGCTGTTCTCTAATTCAAAACCCGCGCTCCTCGTTCTGGCGGATGGTACAGCATTTAAGGGTTGGTCGGTGGGTGCATCGGGAACCACCATTGGCGAAGTGGTGTTCAATACAGGCATGACGGGCTACCAGGAAGTGCTGACCGATCCCAGCTATCGGGGACAGATTGTTACCTTCACCTATCCAGAACTGGGCAATACGGGAGTCAATCCTGACGATGAAGAGTCCGATGGGCCGCAGGTCAGGGGATTGATTGCCCGCAATATTTGTCCTCGACCCAGCAACTGGCGATCGACCCAATCTCTGCCCGATTACCTGAAACAGCACAACATTCCTGGGATCTACGGCATTGATACTCGTACCCTGACCCGGATTCTGCGATCGTCTGGAGCGATGAATGGCGGCATTTCCACTGAGGTTCTCGATCCGGCGGAACTGTTGCGGCAGGTGCAAGGAGCCCCCAGCATGGCGGGTTTGAACCTGGTGAAAGAAGTTTCGACCAAAGAAGTCTATGAATGGTCTGATCCCACCAGCGACATCTGGGAGTTTCGCCCAACCCTGACGGCATCGGAAGAACCCCTAACTGTAGTGGCGATCGACTTTGGGATTAAGCGTAATATTCTACGGCGGCTGTCCAGCTATGGCTGTCGGATTATTGTGGTTCCCGTGGACACACCACCCGAAGAGATTCTCAAATATAACCCAGACGGCATTTTCCTCTCCAATGGCCCGGGCGATCCTTCTGTGGTGCTGGAAGGAATCGAAACGGCCAGGGCGTTGATAGCGAGCCAGAAGCCCATGTTTGGCATTTGTATGGGTCATCAGATTCTCGGACTTTCCCTGGGAGCAGAAACCTTTAAGCTGAAGTTTGGCCACCGGGGGTTGAATCATCCCTGTGGGTTGAGCCAGCAGGTGGAAATTACCAGCCAAAATCACGGCTTTGCCATCAATGCCGATACGCTTTCCGCTGACGATGTGGAGATTACCCATCTAAACTTAAACGATCGCACGGTCGCCGGACTGCGCCATAAAACCCTCCCCGTCTTTTCAGTCCAATATCACCCCGAAGCCAGCCCTGGCCCCCACGATGCCGATTATTTGTTCGATCGGTTTGTTCAGTCTATGCGGGAACATCGGCAAGCAACTCGATCGGGAGCGATGGTTTAGAGGCAGCAGGAAAGAAAAGGGAAGAGGGAAGAGGGAAGAGGGAAGAGATAGAATTCAAGTTTTTCGTTTTTCGTTCTTCCTTCTTTGTTATTCCTTTGGGCAAGATAAGTGAGTTGGTTCTTCAGAACGGCTGATCCGTCCTCCCTAATCCTGAAATTTATGCTCCTACGTATCCTCTGGAAGCAGCGTACCTGGTTCTTGCTCGCTCTCCAACTACGCGGTTCGGTTGTTCTTTCGGTTTTACCTCGAACTCTATTCTGTGCTGGGTTTGCTGCGATCGTGGTGGGACTGCATCAAACGGGGAACCTGGTTACTTTTTCGGGGACGGCCAGCGTGATTATGAACATCGTGCTGGGTTTGCTGCTGGTATTTCGGACGAATACAGCCTATGAGCGGTTTTGGGAGGGACGACGGCTCTGGGGAACGTTGATCAACACCGTCCGAAATTTGGCGCGGCAGATCTGGGCGATCGTACTTGAAAAGGAACCGCAAGATCGTATGGCAAAGCAAAATACGCTGTATCTGCTGGTGGCTTTTGCGGTTGCTACAAAACTCCATCTTCGCCAGGAGTCTGTTAACGAAGAACTGAAAGCCCTCCTACCCGCATCCCGGTTTGCCAAGCTGACTCAAATGAACAATCCACCCCTGGAAGTGGCATTTTGGATTGAAGATTATTTGCAGCAACAATACCATCGTCAGTGTGTCAATGTTTATCAATTGACTCAGATGCAGCAGTTGCTCAATGGGATGGTGGATTGTTTGGGAAGCTGTGAGCGCATCCTCAAAACGCCAATTCCCCTGGCTTACGCGATTCATTTAAAGCAATTACTATTAATTTATTGCTTGCTTTTACCATTTCAATTTGTCAATGATTTGAATGGATGGACGATTCTACTAGTAGCAATTATTAGCTTCTCATTGCTGGGAATTGAGGAAATCGGAATTGAAATTGAAAATCCTTTCGGTCGGGATCCCAATGATTTAAAGCTGGATGCTTTTTGTGAAACGATGAAGCGGAATATTGATGACTTAATCACGATCGAACCCATTAGCGCGATCGAAGCTTCCTTACAAAATCATTCTTCTGGACTAGCCCCAGGGGATTACTCCAACTCGCTTTACGAGAACCAGCCTTAAATCGTTGAGTGTTTCTGCCCAATGGAAGAGGTTTTCATCTTCCCCAGGAGGGACTGGATCGTTGATATCAATCTTCACACTCCCTGAGGCATCTTCACTCTTGGGAAAGCTTCTCATTTAATGCTGAGTTAACGAGAATACTTTTCATTAAAACTGTTAGTTAATTTCCTCAAGAATGTTTGCCAAGTTGACGCTTCGATTAAAAATCTATAATGTAAATACTTGTCTATCAAAAGTTCTTGCAAGTCCGCCCGTTTGTAGGATCTAGAAAAGAATTGCGTTGTTCGATAAGGAGAATGTTGATATGGCTATTACCGCGCCCGTATTGCAGCAATTTGATGAAGTCCGCGACAATCCAATTGCCCTCGAATTGAATGTGACGCGGCCTGTTTGCGAAGGTTTCAACGTGGTGTTGTCCAGCTTCCAGGCGTTGTACTTGCAGTATCAAAAGCATCACTTTGTAGTTGAAGGGGCTGAGTTCTATCAACTGCATCAGTTTTTTGCTGAAAGCTATGAAGAAGTACAGGAACACGTTCACGAAATTGGTGAGCGGCTGAATGGTTTGGGGGGAGTTCCGGCGGCGAACTTTGCCAAGCTGGCTGAACTGTGCTGCTTTGAGCCAGAGGGAGATGGAGTCTATTCCTGCCGCGACATGGTGGAAAATGACTTGTTGGCCGAGCAGGCAATCATCCAGGTGATTCGTCGGCAAGCCGGACAGGCAGATAGTTTGGGCGATCGCGCCAGCCGTTATCTCTACGAGAAAATCCTGTTAGAAACGGAAGAACGGGCCTTCCACCTCCAGCACTTCCTGGTACACGACAGCCTCACTCCAGCCTTTACCCTGACCAACGGTGGTAACGTGCGGTAGGGCAGAATTTGCTGTCCTTCGTAAGCTAGTCAGATCCAGATGGGCAGGTTATCGCCTGTAGGGGCGCACAGCAGTGCGCCCCTGTGCGCCCCTATGCGCCCTTACTGAGGCAGATTGATTAAGATCAAGATCTAAACCCAAAGTCAGTCTGTCGTTATTACTGCCAGGAACTACCCTTGAAGCCCTCATCTGCCTACCTGCTGGTATCCCACGGGAGCCGCGATCCCCGTCCCCAAATTGCGATCGAACATTTAGCAAAACTAGTGGCCCAACGATTATCAGGAGTCGGGCTTTCTCTGGCTGCTGCTGGAACGGGGGAACGATCGGGGAGTTTAGCGCAGGCTGCAGCGATTCCCGTTGGGACGGCCGTTTTAGAACTGGGCCCGCTTCCCCTCCATCAACAGATCCAGAATTTTGCGCGAACGATCGCCGCTCAGGGGTATCAACAACTCCATCTTGTGCCGCTGTTTCTGCTGCCTGGAGTGCATGTGATGGAAGACATTCCCCAGGAAGTTCGGCTGGCCCAGTCTGCCTTACCTGCTGATCTATCTGATCTAACGGTGCAAATTTGTCCCTACATCGGTTGCCATCCTCAACTCAAACACCTGCTCATAAACCCCATTGACCCGATCGCCACCTCTTCCAATGCGGGTAAAATTCTCCTCGCCCACGGCAGCCGTCGCCCCAAGGGGAATGTTCCAGTTGAATCGATCGCCGCTGACCTCAATGCGCTTCCTGCCTACTGGTCTGTCCCTCCCAATTTGGAAACCCAGTTATCCCGGTTGATTAAGCAGGGCTATCAGCAGATCGCCATCCTGTCCTACTTTTTGTTTGAAGGCGGCATTACCGATGCCATTGCTCAAGCGGTCGATCGCCTCACCCAGCAATATCCCTATGGGCAAATCCAACTGGGACAACCGATCGGAGCTACACCCGCCCTGGCAGATTTGATTGTGGAAATTATTGCAGCAGAGTAAATCAACTTATGCAACAATTGCATTGATTTGATTCAATGGTCGATCGATTTCAATCGGTTCGTATCAATCATTACGATTTCCCCCCTGGCTCTGAGTCACCCTGGTATGTAGAAGCCAGATCCAAATCGCTCTTCAACCCTATGCAACCATTCGGAAAAGTTTATCTCGTCGGTGCTGGCCCTGGTGATCCAGGTTTATTTACGCTCAAGGGAAAAACCCTGTTAGAGTGCGCGGATGTCGTAGTCTACGATGCCCTGGTCAGTCCCCAAATTCTGGCAATGATTAATCCCCAGGCTGAGCAGATTGATGCGGGGAAACGGCGGGGACGGCACTCGATGCTGCAAGGGGACATCACAACGCTATTGATCGAAAAGGCAGCGGGCCATGCGATCGTGGTGCGGCTGAAAGGCGGCGATCCCTTCATGTTTGGACGGGGTGGTGAGGAAATGGAAGACCTGTTGCAGGCCGGCGTTCCCGTTGAAGTGGTTCCCGGCATTACCTCCGGGATTGCAGCCCCAGCCTATGCGGGAATTCCCCTTACCCACCGGGCTTATAGTTCCTCCGTCACCTTTGTCACCGGACATGAATCTGTCGGCAAATATCGTCCTGCCGTTAACTGGCAAGCCATCGCCCACGGTTCCGAAACGATCGTGATTTATATGGGCGTTCACAATATGCCCTACATCGTCAGTCAACTTCAGCAAGCCGGACTATCCCCCGAAACGCCGATCGCCCTGATCCGCTGGGGAACTCGCTCCGAGCAGGAAGAACTCCGTGGCACGTTAGCAACGATCGTTCAGCAAATTGAGGAGACTAGATTTGAAGCTCCAGCGATCGCAGTGATCGGCGCAGTGGTTAATCTCCACGACACGCTGTCCACCTGCCGTCCTCTAGTGATGTAATTGCGTTCCATCGTTCCACAACAACCGCCTTGCCTTCCCAAATTGATTTAACCGTAACCACCCCCGGACTGCGCCTCGATCGCTACCTGGCTGAACAGCTTCCCGATCTCTCCCGTTCTCGATTACAAAAACTAATCGAACAGGGGCAGGTTGCTGTGAATCAACAAATTTGCACCTCCAAAAAAGCCACCCTGCAAGCGGGAGATGCCATCCAGATCCAGATTCCTGAAGCCGAACCGCTCGAACTCCAGCCTGAATCCATCCCCCTCGATATTCTCTACGAAGACGAACATCTGATCATTCTCAACAAGCCGATCGGATTGGTCGTTCACCCTGCGCCAGGGCATGAAGGCGGCACCCTAGTCAATGCGTTACTTGCCTACTGTGGGGATCAGTTAGCCGGAATCGGAGGCGTGCAGCGGCCCGGAATTGTCCATCGGCTCGACAAAGACACCAGTGGGGCGATCGCCATTGCCAAAACCGATTCAGCCCACCAACACCTGCAAGCTCAATTCAAAACCAAAACCGCCCGTCGAGAATATCTCGCAGTGGTCTACGGTGCACCCTCCACCATTCAGGGAACCATCAATGCCCCGATCGGCCGGCATCCCGTCGATCGTAAAAAAATGGCTGTGATCACCACCGATAGTAAACAGGGTAGATCTGCCATCACCCACTGGTACATCGAAGAAAGACTGGGCAACTTTACCCTGATGCGCTTCCAACTGGAAACCGGACGCACCCACCAAATCCGAGTTCACAGTGCCTACATGGGGCATCCCGTTGTCGGTGATCCGGTCTATGGGGCAGGGCGATCGATCGGGGTCAAGCTTCAGGGACAGGCTCTCCATGCCTGGAAACTGCGGCTGCAACATCCCATCAGCGAAGAGTGGATAGAAGTCACGGCTCCACCGCCAGAAGAATTCGTCAAGTTGCTGAAAGTACTGCGGCGGCGGATGGGGAATGGGGAGTAGGGGCGAATTGCGTTCGCCCTTCTGGGGAGTGGAGGTAGGGGCGAATTGCGATTCGCCCTTCTGGGAAGTGGGGAGTGGGGAGTGGGGGATGGGTTAAAACTCTTGTGGGGTGGGCATCTTGCCTGCCCAGTTAGGGATTGAGAAAAATCTGAACTACAACTTTATTATTTCTTCATAGAAAAATTTATGGATTTTGGTTCCATTCCTGTGCAAAGTTTCTAAAATTTATGTGACCTTATCGATCGACCCGTTGCCAATCAATCGGAGCAGTCATATAAAGGAGGGTTTATTTCCCCTACTTGAATTTTGCCAGCGTGGTTGTGTGGAGCATTTTGATGGAGCATTTTGACTATGAAAGCATTGAGGAACGGTTTGTGGTTGAGACAATTCAATAGCCTGAAGGGGAGTGCATCGTTAGTTCTATTACTAAGCATTTTGTTGCCCACAACCTCCCTGTTTGCTTCAGAAGCACCACTGGTTCTTGCTCGTAGCTCGGCATCCACTGAATGGGCGGCTGGCTGGATTGCTGACCTGAAACAATCCAATCAACGCTGGATTGAAGTGAGGATTTCAGAGCGAACCCTGACGGCCTGGGAGGGGAATACCCCCATCCGAACGTTTACGGTTTCCACTGGACGAGCCGATGAGCCAACGCTGCCAGGGGTGTTTCAGATTGAGCAAAAGCTAGAACGGGCCTGGATGCAGGGGGAGGATTATGAGATCCCTAACGTGCCCTACACCATGTACTATTCCGGGAACTATGCGATTCACGGAGCCTACTGGCATTCTGACTTTGGTTCTGCCATCAGCAATGGCTGTATTAATCTTCCCGTGGGTCAAGCCGCCTGGTTGTTTGATTGGGCAACGATCGGAACGATGGTGGTGATTGAGCCGTAGTCTGGAGGAGTGAGGAGTGAGGGGATGCGCCGGGAAGTGGATGAGTCGGTAGGAGGAATATAGTAAACTGCCTACTGGATTGGGAATTTTTTATTTTCAGAAATTCTTGCTTGTTTTGAGTTACCGTCCACTCTTCATTCTTTCTGGACTCACCTATGGGATTAACCATTTTTCAGGTTGATGCATTCACGCGCACTCCGTTTGCAGGCAACCCGGCGGCTGTTTGTGTATTACCGTCATCGCGCGAAGATAGTTGGATGCAGAATCTGGCTCTGGAAATGAACCTTTCTGAAACGGCGTTTTTGGTGCAGCAAGACGGTGGATTTAGTCTGAGATGGTTTACGCCAAAGGTTGAAGTGGATTTGTGCGGCCATGCAACGCTGGCCAGTGCCCATGTGCTATGGACAGAAGGATTTTTGCCCCCCGATCAGGAAGCTCGGTTCCATACCCGGAGTGGCTTGTTGACTGCTAAACAGGAAGACGACTGGATTTTACTGAATTTTCCAGCCGATCGCTCCAGGGATATTAAAATTCGACCGGAACTGATCAAAGCCTTGAACGCTCCGATCTGCGAAGTGTATGAGGGGTCGATCGGCTATATCGTTGAAGTGGATTCTGAAGAAATTGTCCGGGTAATTCAGCCCAATCTGGGAATCCTCAAAACGCTTCCGGCTCCAGGTTTAATTGTCACGAGCGCAGCGGATGGGACAAAATACGATTTTGTTTCGCGCTTCTTTGCCCCTAATCTTGGTATTGCCGAAGATCCTGTGACCGGGGCGGCCCACTGCGCGCTGGCTCCCTTCTGGCGCGATCGGCTCAATAAGTCTGAATTCCTTGCCTACCAGGCTTCTGCCAGGGGAGGGGTGGTGAAAGTTCGATGCGAGGGCGATCGGGTGGTGCTGGGCGGGCAAGCCGTTACGGTGTTGAAGTCCGAGCTTTTGGCTGATTAGGAAAGAATCGAGTGCCGTAGCGCAGGCATCTTGCCTGCCCATGAGCGATTGGCCATGCAAATGCAAACCTGGGATCCACCCAGGACAGATTAACGCCGACCCTGCCCAAACAGAATGGCCTTTTCTGCATCGGTCATGGTGGAAGCGCGGTTAATCTGTTCAGCTTTGGCGTAGGCTCGTTTGACCGCCGGACGGGACTGGATCGCATGGAACCAGCGGTTTAAGTGGGGAAAATCCTCCAGGTTTTGCCCCTGGCGTTCGTAGGGCACAATCCAGGGATAGGCTGCCATATCGGCGATCGAGTAATCTCCCGCAACAAATTCTCGATCCGCCAGGCGATCGTCCAATACCCCGTAGAGCCGCTCAGTCTCTTTGACGTAGCGGTTAATGGCATAGGGGATTTTTTCAGGAGCGTACTGGCTGAAGTGATGATTTTGTCCCAGCATGGGCCCCAGCCCCCCCATTTGCCAGAACAGCCATTGCATGACTTCTGCGCGCCCTCGAATGTCGGATAGCAGAAATTTTCCAGTCTTTTCCGCCAGGTATTGCAGAATCGCCCCAGATTCAAACACTGAAATGGGTTCCCCTCCGTCTGCCGGAGCCTGATCGACGATCGCCGGAATTCGATTGTTGGGGGAAATCTTCAGGAAATCGGGCTGAAACTGATCGCCTTTGCCGATGTTGATGGGCTTGATTGTGTAGGGCAATTCGGCTTCTTCCAGAAAAATGGTGATTTTGTGCCCGTTGGGAGTGGTCCAGTAGTAAAGATCAATCATGGTAACTCTGTCTAGAAAGCTTGCTCTGCGACACATTCATTATGCAGGGATCTGCTGGTGACTGGACATCCCATTGCAACAGGAAGATTAACCCACCCCTAACCCCTTCCAAGAGGGGAAACGCTAGAAAAATCCCTGCTCAAAAGGAGCTACTCCCATAATCCCCTCCTGGGAGGGGCTGGGGTGGGTTCTTCCTGGGAGGGGCTGGGGTGGGTTCCAGTCCTGCTGAAATTCAACTTACACTTTTCAAATCGATAAGCTACACTAACAGTTAGCTTCACTTACTAAAAAACAGAAATTCAGTTAAACGGTTTGGAAAATCCCACCGTAGGGATTTGATGCCATGCGCATTCCCCAACTCGTTGGCCTGATTCACCTTATGATCCCTCTCCCCAACTGCCTATGCTGACCACCGATCGCCACCCGCCCTCCCTCTCCGATCAATGTGCCGCCCAGATTATGCATGTGATTCCCTGGGTGACACGCTTTTTGCGATCGGAAATTCGCTATCACGGCCAACCCCTTTCCCTCTCGCAACTGCGGGTTCTCAGCTATCTAGAGCGCAATCCTCAATCCTCCCTATCGAGCGTTGCCGAATATCTGGATGTGACCCGCCCCACCATGTCCGCCATGATCGATCGCCTGGTGCAGCGAGGATTGGTCGATCGGGCTGAAGATCCTCAGGAACGACGACGGCTTTTACTCTGCCTGACTTCCGAAGGAATGCAGCAATTTCAGCAGGTGACAGCCGCCACCTGTGCCAGAGTTGCAGATCAGCTGGCTCAACTCACAGACCCCCAATTAGAACAGCTGGCTCAGGGCTTATCCCTCCTGGGAGAAGCGTTCCAGGATGCTCAAACTCTTTAGTTCTTCCCTAACGCAATGGCAATCATTGAAATTCAAAACCTGACGAAACGCTTTGGTTCGATGACCGCCGTGAGAGATGTTTCCCTGGCGGTGGCATCGGGCGAAGTGTTTGGCTTACTGGGGCCCAATGGAGCTGGAAAAAGCACAGTCATTAAAATGCTGACCACCCTGCTTCCGCCCAGCATCGGCACAGCCCTGGTCGCGCAATTTGACATTAACCGGCAACGATCGATGGTGCAGCGATCGATCGGTTATGTGCCCCAGGCATTATCGGTGGATGGAACCCTCACAGGTTATGAGAACCTGTTAATTATCGCCAAACTGTATGACGTGCCGCGTCGCCAGCGTTTACCTAGAGTCCGGGATATGTTGCAGTATGTAGGACTGACGGATGCTGCCGATCGCCCCGTCCGCACCTATTCGGGGGGAATGATTCGGCGGTTGGAAATGGCCCAGGCTCTTTTACATCGCCCCCAGGTGTTGTTCCTGGATGAGCCGACGGTCGGGCTGGATCCAGTCGCTCGTAAAGCCATGTGGGAACTGGTGCAGCAGCTTCAGACAGATTATGGAACCACCGTATTTCTAACCACCCACTTTATGGAAGAAGCCGATACCTTATGCGATCGACTGGCAATCATGCATCACGGACAGATAGTGGTACAGGGAACGCCCGATGCCCTGAAGGCGGCCGTCCGCGATCGTGAATCACGGGATGCCCATCCCCAAGCTTCCACCCTGGATGATGTCTTTATTTATTACACCGGCGATGATTTAGGAGCAGCAGGAGATTATCGTGACACTTCAATCACACGGCGCACCGCTCAACGGCTCGGATAACTTGCCCCAACCCCCCAATTTAATCCAGAGCATTACCGCTTTTGTGCAAAAAACCTTGATTATTGCTGAGTTGGAAGTGCGAAAGCTATGGCATGATCCCAGCCAACTTCTGACTCGTGCTGCCCAACCGACTCTTTGGTTAGTAGTATTTGGTCAGGTGTTCACTCGAATTCGCGCCATTCCCACAGGAGACTTGAGCTATCTCGACTTTATGACTCCCGGTATTCTAGCCCAGAGCATTTTGTTCATGGCAATCTTTAATGGACTATCGGTAATCTGGGAGAAAGACCTGGGCATTTTGCATAAGCTAATTGTCAGCCCTACACCGCGAGCTGCAATGGTGCTGGGAAAGGCGATCGCATCGGGGGTTCGGAGTCTCTCCCAAGCCATCCTGGTGTATGTCATTGCCTCTCTTTTAGCCGTTCAAATTGACTGGCATCCCTTTGCCCTGCTGGGTGTATTAATGGCGGTCATTTTGGGTGCCGCGCTGTTCTCTACCCTGTCCCTGATTGTGGCGTGTCTGGTGAGAACCCATGAACGATTTATGGGAGTCGGTCAACTGTTGACGATGCCATTGTTCTTTGCCAGTAATGCAATTTACCCGATCGAAGTCATGCCCCAATGGTTGCAGACCATTTCCTTCGTCAATCCCCTCACCTACCTGGTTGATGCGTTGCGAGGGTTAATGCTGGTGGGAGAAAGCACGACTTACAACATCGGGCTGGATTTTGGGATTTTGCTGGGAGTGACGGCAATTCTGGCAACCATTTGTGGACGGCTCTATGCCAGGCTGGTAGTCTGACTGAATAGAAGGGCCGCTTGATGAGGGTTGAATAATGACTGAGTAATGGCTTATTAAAGTTTCCGTTTTACCTCTGGCGCAATTTCAACAAGCAAAGGACAATCTGAAATTAGGTAGTCCATTTAATCTCCCAGCTTTGCTAAATTGCTGCGGGTCAAGCTGTATTACCTGTATGAAGATCTATGCCTTCAACGGAGGCTAAACTTTTCGAGTAAGTATTATTACTCATTGTTAGAGGTATACCGAATGAAGTGCCCTGTATTTCTGCGTCGTTTCACCCTTGGAGCTATTGTATCTGTCGGATTGGCGATCGGAACGTCAGTGCCCGTCAGTGCCCAGGAATATAACCTGAACCTGAATGGAACTCCTATCAACGAACGGCTGGATCATACTGATGATTACCTGGTCGAAGATAACAGCTATGTTGATGTCTATCGGTTTGAAGGGCGAGCTGGGCAGCAAGTCATCATTCATATGTCTAGCCAGGAAATTGACCCTTACCTGCTGCTGCTCGATCCAGGCGGGAATGTAATTGCCCAGGATGATGACGGTGGTGGTGGGTTAGATGCTCAACTCGATGTAGTTCTGCCTGTGAATGGGGTGTACACCGTCTATGCCAATTCCTATCGCGGCGGTCAAACAGGTGCCTATACGCTTCGAGCCACCAGTCCAGGCAGCTCACCCCCATCCTCGGTCAGCACCGTCCCCAACTCCATCCCCAGCAATGCTTCTGGATCTTCTACTGCAACCCAGTCCCGCTATTTCTGCGATACATCCAGCGATCGCCTTCCGATCACAATGGCCCGTTCTCGCCATACAGGTCAGATCTTCCCTTTAATCCAATGGACTTCTGACTGGGCCCCGGCTCCCTTCACGCCAGCCGAACGCTGTCAGATTATCTCCTCTCGCCTGCAAGAGATCCACAGTCGTTCCGATCGCCTGATTTTAACCGCAGGCACTCTCAACGGTCAGCCTGTGGTTTGTGCAGCGAATAGCCAGGATGAAGCTCGACGAGGTATCTGTTCTGCCAATGGACTGCTGATTACCACCCAGCATCGTCAGGATGCAGAAGACCTGATTCGAGGGTTACGATCCAGCTTCACGCAAATTGTGGCTGGCACCCGTCCCGATATTCTCCCTGCGACCGCAGAACCCAGCAACGGTACAGTACCCTATGTCGATCTGAGTGACTTCTAGAACAACTTTCAGGCAAGGAATTCCATTGTTTTCAGCTAGTCATACCAATGGTCGAGACGATCGCGCTTTAAGTGGGAACACTGGAGAAAAGGTTCAGGGGCAGCAATGCCTCTGGGCCATGGGATACTCTGGTAATGTATGTGGCACCGGCTCAAGAATTTTGCGCTTAGTTTTAAGACCTACAGGGCTTTGAGTCCCGATTGGCAAGTGCGTCAACGGGTCAATCGGGTACTGGCTCATCGTCCTAGCCTAAATCTGGATGAGTGGTTTGAGCGATTTTATCAACGTCAGGGCATTGCCTATCCGATCGCCCAGTTTGTTTACACGCGCCTGAGCCACTATTCAGGGCTGGAATTTGGGTGTGTCTTGCCCAGCGATCGGCTCACAGAAGATCTGAAATGGTCCAGGGTTTGCTGGTTTGATTGGGATCTTTGTTTCTGCGATGATTTTTATGGACAGTTTCAGGTGGATATTAGCGATCATCTGGATGAACTGCCTACTTTAACCGTAGAAGAGCTAATTTGCTTACTCGATCGATCGTTGAACGCTGAAAAAAGCTGGGATCAAACTCAAAAAAAGCTAACGTAAGGGAGATAGGTTGCAACCTGAAGCAATCGTTCACTCACTTCAATCTCTCTTCTCGATCTCACCATGAACCGCCGATCGTTTCTCATCACTGCCAGTTCCCTCACGCTGATGCAGCTTTTAGCCGGGTGTCATCGAACCTCCAATGCTCTGGTGCAGGTGCGGCTCCTGGAGAACTCAGTACCATTGCAGATTTTGCGAGAATTTCAGCGACGAGTGGAGTCGGCTCAGAACATTAACGTTTTAGCGAGTGGGCAACTAGCAGAATTGTTTGACCTCTTGCAAACCTGGCAGCAGGCGGATCCAGAGACAAATGGTTCTGCTCAACCGCAACCAGCAGCAGATCTGATCACTTTAGGAGATTTCTGGCTGGCGGCAGCGATTCAGCAAGGACTGATTCAACCCCTATCCCTGGATGAAATTCCGGGATGGGAAGCTCTGGCAGAACAGGAACTCTGGCAAACGCTGGTACGGCGCGATCGCCAGGGACAGCCCAGTGATACTGGAGAACTGTGGGCCGCTCCCTATCGCTGGGGAACGTTGATGATTGCCTATCGCCGCGATCGGTTTGAGGAGCACGGAATTCCCGCACCAACGGACTGGCGAGATCTATGGCAACCTGCCCTGGAGCGACGCATTTCTTTACCAGATCATCCCAGAGCCGTAATTGGCTTAACCCTGAAGCAGTTAGGGGAATCAGCGAATACCGCCGATCTTTCTACCGTAGCGAACCTATCCTCGGACCTGGAAGCCCTGCACCGTCAAACCCGGTTTTATAGCTCCGATGCTTACCTGCAACCGTTAATTTTAGGGGACACCTGGGCGACAGTGGGATGGTCTACCGAGATTTTGCCGCTGGCAGAACGCAATCCCAAAATTGTCGCCGTTGCGCCTGCCTCTGGAACGATACTGACAGCAGATCTCTGGGTGCGTCCGGCGGTGGAGCCTGCGGTGCAATCCGTGCAGGAGACCACCCCAGCGGGGATTCCCGATCGCTCGAATTTACTCAACGAATGGATTGGCTTTTTCTGGCAGCCCCCGATCGCCAATCAGCTTTCCCTGCTGAGTTTTGCCGCTTCTCCCGTTTTAGTAGGAACCGATCGCACCCAACTGCCAGCGGCCCTGACCAATACCCCCCTTCTGCCGTCCGACGAGATCCTGGAAGCCAGCGAATTTCTGCTGCCTCTGGATGAATCGGCTACTGCCCAATACCAGGCGGAATGGGTTCGGGTGCGCCGTTCGGGATCGGACTAGCGAAAATGCCCAGCCCAAAGGTATCCAGAAACACCCGGCAGTCTGATGCAATGGGTGGGGTAGCGGGAGGCAGAGGGGATTGTGCTGGTTCAAACTGACAGACGTATACCCCCAGCAAGTCTCCCTGCCAATCATAAATCCGGGTTTGATAGCCAAAGTCACTGGCGGCCGTGCCAAAGTGATTCAAAAACGCATAGCGATCGAGGTAGGTGGAGCGCAGCCAGACCTGGCGATTGATGATCAGATCCACCCGACGCAGTTCTCCATTCACGCCTGGATAAGCCACCCAAAAGTTCAGCAGATTATCCCCAAACTGCTCCTGAGTCCACCAGAGGCTGGGCGGGGTCAGGTTGGTCTGGGAAATGGTGCCCTCTGTAATCACTGAACCATCGGTGGGAACTTCCCCCTGCCAATAGCGAATCACCTGGGGCATATCGATCGGTTCCAGGAGCAGCAGTACGGCAGTATCTTCAACCGCCACAGCGGGCGGTGATGCCAGCAGCAATCCACCCAGACCCATGCCACTTGCCAGGAGTGACCTGATTCGCTCAGGCAGATGTTTCAGCCAGTTCCGCATCATCCTCTGCCTCATCCTCCGCATCGGGTAACGTCACCACGATTACGCTATCAACTTTCTCCTTTTTCGCCAATTTAAACAGCCGATCGCCAGATTCATCTCGACGGCAGACAGGGACTTCATCCACTGGAATTCGCACCATCCGGTCTTGATCCGTTAACAGCATCAGTTCCGTGGTGCCTAAGCTGGAAGCAATTCCCATCAGGGTATCGGTTTTCAACGCGAAGGTCATCGCCTGCACCCCAATTTCCCCCCGGTTGATTTTCTTGATTGCGTTCACCGCCATCTGCTTGGCATAACCCTGGGCCGTGACCATCAGCAGCCGATCGTCCGATGCCAGAGCCACACAGCCCACCAGGGCCTCTTTTTTGTGCAGGCGGAGGGCCTGCTGCCCCTGGGCCGTCCGCCCCATTACCGGGACTTGCTCATCGTTAATTTCAAACCGCAGGACTCGCCCGCCCGTCGTGGCCAGGAGAAGCTGTTCCCCCACCTCCGCCAGGGTCGCAAACAGTAATTCATCATCATCCTTGAGTTTCAGCGCAGTCAGCCCTCGTCCCGTCAGGTTGGTAAATTCTGACAACGGCAATCGCTTAATCCGTCCCTGCCGAGTCAGCATCACCAGATCCAGGGTTTCCAGATCATCGGTATACAGGACAAACTGCGTCACGATCGTTTCTGGATCGCCCTGAGCATTGGATGGCAGCAGGCTCACCAGAGGCGTTCCCTTCGACTGGCGAGTGGTAACGGGAATATCACTGACCTTGATGGTGTAAGCCTTGCCACTACGGGTCAGCATCAGCAATTCCTGCTCGGTGGTGGCCATTTCTACCAGGGTGACAAAATCATCACTGTCCATTGGCTCCAGGGAAGGCAGATCATCCTGCTTGGACTGCTTACGCTGAAAGGATCTGGGCGAAGATCGACGCACATAGCCCCGCTGGGTAAACTCCAGAACGGCTTCCTGCTCACTTTCTTCCTCGACGATCTCCGCCAGTTGGGCGGATTCCTCGGCCTGTTCCTCCGCTGAGATCAGGTGGGTGCGACGCGGATCGGCATATCGCTTTTTGAGGGCTCGCAGGTCTTTTTTCAGGGCTTTCATCAGCTCCTTGCGATCGTCCAGTAACCGATGCAGTTCCTCCATCCGAGTCAGCAGTTCATCAAACTCCTGTTGAAGGTTCTGGCGTTCCAGTCCGGTCAACCGCCGCAACGGCATAGACAGAATCGCATCCGCCTGGCGATCGCTAAAGTCAAACTCCTCCTGCATTCTCACCTTGGCGGTACTGCCATCGGGGGCACTCCGCAAGATTTCAATAATCGCATCAATATGTTCCAGGGCAGAGAGCAATCCCTCCAGAATATGGGCCCGATGTTCTGCCTTGTTTAGCTCATGGGTGAATTGCCGGGTCAGGGTGATTTCCCGGAAATCGAGGAACTGTTGCAGCATTTCCCGCAGGGGCATCTGACGCGGTTGCCCATCGGACAGGGCCAGCATAATTGCCCCGAAATTAGTCTGCAAAGGCGTGAGTTTGTAGAGCTTATCCAGCACCAGAGCCGGTTGGGTGTCGCGCTTCAGTTCGATCACCACCCGCATCCCATCTCGATCGCTCTCATCCCGAATATCGGCAATCCCATCAATCCGGTTGTGGTTAACCAGATCAGCGATTTTCTCAATCCAGGCGGCTTTATTCACCTGGAAGGGGAGTTCCGTCACCACGATCGCCGTTCGCCGATGCCGTCCCCGACCCACCTGAACTTCCTCGACATGGGCCACCCCACGCACGGGAATGCTGCCACGCCCGGTGGTATAAGCATCTCGAATGCCTTTAGTGTCAATAATTTGCCCGCCGGTGGGAAAGTCGGGAGCCGGAATCAGCCGGAACAGATCTTCGTTGGACAAGTGGGGGCGATCGATCAGCGCGATCAGCCCATCGACAATTTCTCCCAGGTTGTGGGGCGGCACATTGGTGGCCATGCCGACGGCAATTCCAGAGCAGCCATTCAGCAAGAGGTAGGGCAACTGGGCGGGGAGGACGATCGGCTCCTGCTGGGAGTTATCAAAGTTGCCGATAAAATCCACCGTCGCTTCGCCAATCTCCGACAGCAAGCCCTCATTGCCGACTGCCGCCAGCCGCGTTTCCGTATACCGCATTGCCGCCGGGGGGTCGTCATCCACCGAGCCAAAGTTGCCGTGTCCCTCCAGCAGGGGATAGCGACTGGAAAAGTCCTGTACCATCCGTACCAGGGCATCATAGACCGCTTGATCACCGTGGGGGTGGTATTTACCCAGCACATCCCCCACCACACGGGCACATTTCCGGTAGGGGCGATCGGGCGTTAAGCCCAACTCATGCATGGCGTAAAGGATGCGGCGGTGTACGGGCTTTAACCCATCTCGCACGTCAGGGAGTGCCCGTCCTACAATAACGCTCATGGCATATTCAAGGTAGGAGCGTTGCACTTCAGTATGGAGTGCAGTAGTGATAACCTGTCCTGATGGGAGAATGCTCAACTGTTCAGCCATGAGTTTTCCTTCTAGCAAGTCCTAGCGTGATAATACGGAGATTCGGTACGGGGCAACAATTCACAGTATTTTCACAGTAGTATTCGATCGCAGGGGATAACGATGAATCATTAGGATGATTTTTATTGATAACACTGGGGGCAGCTTGGATCGAGAGTAGATTAATAACATTAGCAGGTGAATGTTCAATCGTTAGGCACAGCACTATGAAAACGGTTCTGATTGTAGAGGATGACTTGATTAATGCTCGCGTTTTTTCCAAGATTTTGACAAAACGCGGTGGCTTGGAAGTCAAGCATACCGAAAACGTGGACGAAGTGATGAAGATTGCTCAAGCACGGGAAGCAGATATTATTCTGATGGATGTTTCGCTGTCGCACAGCGTTTATCAGGGAAAGCCAGTAGATGGCATCAAGATTACCCAGATGCTGAAGGCGGATCCTCAGACCGCTAGCTTGCCCGTCATTCTGGTCACGGCTCATGCAATGGAAGGCGATCGAGAAAGCTTCCTGCAGCAAAGTGGTGCAGATGACTACATCTCTAAACCCGTTGTGGATCATCAACAGTTTGTCGATCAAATCCTGGCCCTCCTGCCAACCGACTGAGTATATGTGTACTATTGTGCCAGACTTATCGGTGCTTCGTGAAATTTCTTCCCATCGAAATCGTTACAAATGGTCTAGCTGTTGTTACAGATTGTCTGGTTTTATCCAACTTCAGTCATCCAGGACAGGTCATGTCAGGGTCTTGGCGTTGCGCGAGGAGTGGGGAACTGTGAGCCTGGTATTCAAGCAATAGCGGTTGATCCCGCCCGTTCGGTAGTTCTCTGACCAGCGCAGGAAAAGTTACGCTAAGAAAAGTAAAGCAGAATGGGATTGTGTGATCTATGGGATCTGCGTGATCTGTGGGATTTGCGTGATCTGTAACGTTCAATAGGAGACTTAATCTTCATGGTGCAGTTTGCCCCTGACTCAACCAGCCTGACCCCCATCCCCTCCGATCGCATTCATCAACTGGTGCAAAATCAGCGATCGTTTTTTAGCACCGGCAAAACCAAGGATGTGGATTTTCGCCTGGCTCAACTCAAAAAATTACGGCAGGCACTCAAAGATAACGAAGCATCGATTTTGCAGGCCCTCCATGCTGATTTGCATAAGCCAGAGTATGAAGCGTTTTTAACTGAGGTGGGGGTGATCCAGGAAGTTGATTACGCGATCAAACATCTGCGCTCCTGGGTGAAGCCGAAAAAAGTTTCTGTGCCGCTGACTCAGATGCCCGGTAGCGCCAAAATCTATTCGGAACCGTTGGGGGTTGTGCTGATTATTTCCCCCTGGAATTATCCGTTTCAGTTGGCGATCTCTCCGCTGGTGGGAGCGATCGGGGCTGGAAATTGTGCCCTGATTAAACCGTCTGAAATTGCGCCTCACACCTCTAAGGTGATCGCTGAAATTGTCGAGAAAACCTTTGATCCAGCCTATATTGCTGTCGTAGAAGGAGGGGTAGAAACCAGTCAGGCGGTTTTAGAAGAAAAGTTTGATCACATCTTTTTTACAGGTGGAACGGCGATCGGCAAGATTGTCATGCAGGCCGCAGCGAAGCAATTGACCCCCGTAACGCTGGAACTGGGTGGCAAAAGTCCCTGCATTGTTGCCCCAGATACGAATTTAAAAACGACGGCCAAGCGCATTACCTGGGGTAAGTTTTTGAATGCTGGACAAACTTGTATTGCACCCGACTATTTACTGGTCGATCGCCGGATTAAAGCGGCTCTAATTGACGAGATTCAGAAAAACATTCAAGCGTTTTATGGTGAGCATCCAGCCCAGAGTCCCGACTATGCGCGAATTGTCAGCCACAAACATTGTTCTCGATTAGCAGAACTGATTGATCCACAAAAGGTGATCACGGGTGGTGAGGTGAATCTGGACGATCGCTACATTGCGCCAACTATGATGGATTCCGTCACCTGGGATGATCCAGTTATGCAGGATGAAATCTTTGGCCGATTCTGCCGATTCTGGAATATGACGACATCGCAGAGGCGATCGAGCAAATTAACCGTCGCCCTAAACCGCTTGCCCTTTACCTCTTCACCCACGACAAATCATTACAGCAACGGGTTTTACGCGAAACCTCGTCGGGTGGGGTTTGTATTAACGATACGATTCTGCAAGTAGGTGTGACGGAACTGCCCTTTGGTGGAGTAGGCGATAGTGGCATGGGTTACTACCACGGTAAAGCTAGCTTTGATACCTTCTCCCACCCCAAAAGTGTTTTCTTCAAACCCTTCTGGCTCGACTTTGCCATCCGCTATGCCCCCTACAACGGGAAGCTAGAAAAGATCAGAAAGTTACTCAATTAACTTTTGTGGGTGGGCATCTTGCCTGCCCAGTCCATTGGACTCAATCAATTCTTAACTCTTGTGGGGTGGGCATCTTGCCATTGGTGTCAAGTTAAGTAAAAGGCACTGTTGTCAAGCAAATTACAGAATCTAACAGATTGCTCTGTCGGTAAGGCCTTCCGGCAATTCAGTAGTTTTCATACTGATTCCGCCAAACTGTTAGAGAACTGCACATTTGGTTGGTTGCTCTAATAGAAACGCCAAATATAGGACTTGACAAAATCGATTAGCCTTTAACTTGTCACCTATGGCATCTTGCCTGCCCAGTCCATTCCACTGATCTATTACACGCTACTACACAGATTGTTTGTCCACCTCTCCGAACACCGAACCATGCAAAGCTTAATCGATTTTTTTCTAGGACGAACCTCAGAACAGGTCAACGCCAACGTTGAAATCTACACCTGGCAAACCTGTCCCTACTGCATTCGAGCCAAGTTACTGCTGCGCTGGAAAGGTGTACCGTTCACAGAATACAAAATTGATGGCGACGGCGGTGCCAGAGTCCGAATGGCTCAACGGGCGAATGGACGAAGAACTGTACCACAGATTTTCATTAACGATCGCCACGTCGGTGGGTGCGATGATCTGTACGCACTCGATCGGCAGGGCAAGCTGGATGGGTTGTTGGTAGAGGGGGAGTAGGGGCGCATTGCGTGCGCCCGCACAGGAAGATAGGGAGTAGTAGGGGCGCATTGCGTGCGCCCGCACAGGAAGATAAGGAGTAGGGAGTAGTAGGGGCGCATTGCGTGCGCCCGCACAGGAAGATAGGGAATAGGGGCGAATCTCGATGCGCCCGCACAGGCAATAGAGAATAGGGACAAATCGAGATTTACCCAGGGAGAGGAGTGGGGTTCCGTTAACTATCGCCAGACTGGAAAGAGCAGGATAGAATCTGCTTAAGGAATGGAGGTTCAATCGTGGGTTGAATGACGGCCTGGATGGGAGTCGATCGTTTTCCAGTTCTGTTTTCGTTTTGTTTGATGGAGCGATCGACCTTCTGAGGACTGCGAATTTAATCATCTGGAATTCTTGTGGGGTGGACATCCTGCCCGCCCAGTCAGTGAAGCAAGTTGTCCAGATTATTTAATCTATATTTAATCCACGATCCTGAGTCATTCAGTTCTGTGCCTCTGTATCCGGTATTTGTTGAATTCCACCCCAATCCTATGAAGATGCACCTCCCTTGGTTGGCTTATCGGTTCGGCGCGATGACAACAACGATGACAGCAACGATCGCAACAACGATCGCGGTGATGGGGTTGCCCCTGTCGGCTTCGACAGTTCTGGCAGAAAGTTTGACAGAGTACTCGACAGATCGTTGGATTGGCGGACAAGCGCCGCTTCAGATCGCGCAAACTGATTCAACCGAATTTAATCCCGCTCTGACCTACGTTCAACGAGGGCTGTTGTTTGCTCGCAGTGGTGATTATCAGCAGGCGATCGAGCAGTTTAATTTAGCGATCGAAATGGATCCTGAATTGAGTGTGGCCTATGGCAATCGGGGCTTTACCCGTGTCTCAATGGGTGATAACGAGGGTGCGATCGAGGATTTTAGTCGGGCGTTGGAGTTGGAACCAGACAATGCGATCATGCTGGCCAGTCGGGGGATTACCTACGCAGAAATGGGGGATCCTGAGGCGGCTCTGGTAGACCTCGATCGATCGATTGAGATTAACCCAGCGTTTGCGCCAACCTACTACAACCGGGGGCTGGTTCGGATTGAGCTAGAAGACTCGCAGGGTGCTCTGACTGATCTGACGACCACGATCGAACTGAATGGGAACTTTGCCGAGGCCTATGAGGCGCGAGGACGGTTGCGATCGGACTTAGATGACACGGAAGGAGCGATTGAGGATCTGGAGCAGGCAGCAGAATTGTTTCAGGCTCAGAGAAATAATGCAAGCTACAGAGAAACGATGGAGGAATTGGAACGGTTAAGAGGGGAGGAGTAGATTTTGCAACGCTGGGGGCAGGTGTCCTGTCTGCCCCGTCAACGAAGCATGGCGGTAGCCCAAGTCAGTGAATCCACCCTCCTAAGCGACCACAGTCATCGATCGATGGTTCAGATCCAACCCTTTGGGCAAGATTGCCAGGAGTGCCTGTTTACTGCTGCCGCTTCCGTCTGCATCAAAGAATAGCCTGCCATTGGCTGAGTTGTAGATGAACCGATCGTCTCCCCCGGTTGCTCTTGCTCCCAGGACAAACTGCTGGGCGGCTAACCTGCCTGCTTTAAGCTTTCCTCCAAATCCCCTAGCAGACACGATAATGCGATCGCGTTCGGCAACAGAGAAATCCTTGATGTGATCGCCCCGTTCGGACAAAGAGTTGAACAGGAAGCGATCGGCTCCCAACCCGCCCAGCAACCAATCTTTGCCGAGTCCGCCAATCAGCACATCGTCCCCATCCTCACCGAAGATCTTGTCGTTGCCCGCTTCGCCCCAGAGTGTGTCATTACCTTCGCCGCCTACCAATGTATTGTTTAACCCATTGCCGTGAATGACGTTATCCAGTTCATTGCCAGCCCCACGAACTGCATTACCCGTCAGCCGCAGATTCTCCAGATTTTCCCCCAATTCGTAGTTGATCGAAGCTTCAATCCAGTCAATCCCTTCTTCAGCATTTTCCACAATCACATCACTACCGCGATCGACAATGTAGGTGTCATTGCCTGCACCGCCTGTCATAGTGTCAGACCCTAATCCACCATCCAGGGTATCATCCCCCTCAAAGCCGTTCAGATCATCATCTCCAGCATTGCCGCTCAGATGGTTGTCAGCATCATTACCGAGGAGAAGATCATGCCCCGCACCGCCGATCGCATTTTCAATCGTCACGCCGTAGGCAATCGCTACATTCTCGGAAGCTCCGCCCAAATTAGAGCCGATCGAGCTAAATTCTCCCGCCTTGAGGTTGATGACCACGTCTCGGAGTTGGTTGTCTGCACTGATCGTGTCATTGCCACCCGCATCCCAAATCGCCTCCAGAAATGTTGCATCCGGATTCCAGCGATAAATATCATCTCCCGTACGAGTGGTCATATTCGCCCCGTAGAGATATTGAATCGCAGCAATGTCATACAGCATTAGCGATCGAGGAGCCCCAGCCCGATCGCCATAGTCGAAATGCTTGTCGTAGGCCATGATGCTGTACTTGAGGTTGTCTTCCTCACTCCAACTGATAGTCGGATATTGATCAAATGGATGTTTGAGTCCTAGTGCATGACCGATCTCATGCAGCAACGTATGGAAGGAATCTGTGCCGGGGAAGGGTTTATCGTTTTCGGCATATTCATCGTTGCTTAACCAGACATCACCCTCAAATCCCGCGAATTCCTCAGCCGGTGGATTGGCCCATCCTAAGATGCCTGTGAACTCGTTGTTCCTGCCATCTACACCTTTGGTGCCTCTTGTCTTCCACCAGTCTTCCCAAATAAAGTCATAGTAGGGTAGAGCTGTGCCAAATTGGATTTTCCCTGCGCCCTTAGGATCTTCTGTAAAGGTCAGTCCTGATACGTCTGAATAAAACTGGAAGGCGCGGCGAGTCGCTTGTCGTTGTGCTGCTGAAAAGGGTTTAAAGTCTTTGAGATCCAGGTATTCATCTTTCCAGGTGCCATCCGCAGTCGGTTTGTATTGTGCAGGCACAGACTCCATGAAGCTATAGGTCAAGGCAGTGGGCGTTCCCAGCGGAGCCTCTTTATTCCAACGGGCATTCCCGGGCCATAGCAAAACGCTGATGTAATACGGATTGGCAGTAATATCTTCAGACATAGGGTAGAGGTAGAGTCCTGTAGTAACGTTGAGTATTCAAAGGAGAAACAACAAGCACCCAGTCTGCCATTGCATCCCAGCACAGGGCTGGATCACTGAGGCACCCAGCCCGACACATCCCGAAAACTGGCGAGATGGGTTTAATTAAAATGGGTTTAAGAGTGAGTCGTTGAACTGTAATGCAGCGCAGCGCAAATGCAGACAACTTGTAGAGAAGATCTCGTCAAAACAAGTTGAGCTAAAACGGAGAACCCAGTTTGAGTGAGGGCATGAGAGGAAATAAGAGAGAGCAAAAGGGCTGTCAAATTCGTGTATCGAGTATTGACCAGCAGCGAGGGGAATTGCAGGTGCAGGGAAGCAGAACCCAATTTCCAGGACACATTTGGAGAAGATTGTACAGTTTCTTTAACGCTGTGTCGAATTGCGCTTTAGACACTTCTGGAGGGCAGGGAGCTATATCAATCTATGTCATGTCTAGGTCATATTTTTGTACTGATCCTCAGTAATTTCACTAATATAGCAAGTTCTTTCATCGATCGCAGGCTTGGAAATCACGGAATCTAGGACAAGCTAGTTCACTGAATTTATTCTCATCTAAATGACGGGCAATGACATTCCCCTGGAGGAGACTTGGCAACTCCTCTTTTTTAGCTCTAATGTTCTGATTTGATCATTTGTATTTGACCATTTTTATTTGACAATCCCTAGTGTTCCCCGATCGCCATCGAGCCAGGCGGGCACACCCACGGGTAAAGCGGCATTGGGGCCATCGTGGCCAAAGGGCAGGTCTGACACGACCGGAATTCCCCCAGATACCAGATCAGAGAATCGATCGCGCAGCACTTCTTCCACCGTGAAGCTCGGTACATTAGCAGGTGGATCACACTGACTGAACCGGCCGATCGCAATCCCTTTGACCTTCTGAAATATCCCCATCATTCGCCACTGGGTTAGCATCCGATCAATGCGGTAGGGAGCCTCAGTCACATCTTCAAAGGCCAGGATGACCCCTTCCAGAGCGGGTTGAGCAGCGGTTCCTAAGATATGGGTTGCCACCGTCAGATTTGCCGGGAGCAGCATTCCCTCAGCCCGTCCACCACCCCAGCCTGTTCCGGCGATCGAGGGAATCGATCGACCTTCCACCCAGTCAAACAGTCTTTGAACTGACCATTCCGGCTCCGCCGCCAGGGTAGTGAGCAACGGCCCGTGAACCCCGGATACCCCCTGCCGACATAATCCCCATAGCAAACTCGTAATATCAGAAAAACCAATCAACCATTTGGGCCATTTAAGATCTCCCCAATCCCAGTTCTCCAGCAACCGCGCTCCCCCATAGCCTCCCCTGGCGCACAGGATGCCCTGGTACTCTGGATCCTGTAAAGCATCTGCAAGCTGCGATCGCCGTTCAGCATCGGTTCCCGCCAAATATCCCCAACGCTGGTCATAGCCAGGACTGAGATCGATCTGGTATCCCCTCGATCGCCAGATTTCTACTCCTTTCTGAAAGGTTGCCAATTCTCGCAAGGCTCCACTGGGGGCAATGACCCGCAGCCGATTGCCCGGTTTGAGGGGAGGAGGAAGGAGGGGGGAGGAAGGAGGGGAGAAAGAGGAATCAGGCATGAATGGGAGTGTTTCTCTGGAATTGGGTGTGCCAATACTGCAATAGGGGTTCAGCCTCGATCGGTTGACTCCGAAAGCCAATGTAACCATCGGGTCGAATCAAGTAAAGGGACTCGGCTGCTGCGCCGTATTGCTGATGCAGATCTTGCTGAGGATCTAACAGCAATGAACCTTTCCAGTTTAGGTCAGTTGGGGGTTCCAGTGCGGCCACGATGATATGCGACTGGATGATTTCGCCAAGCTGCGTTTCAATTTGGGCATAAAAGATTGAATCATGCCCAGATTCAGAAGTTGGGTCAATAATTGATCCCGAATCAACCGAATCGCTGGATTCTGAGTGGTAATTATTTGAGTCGAAGCATGGGTTTCAGTCAGGACAGTTTGGGCGATCGGAATTGCATCTTCCCGATCCAGAAGCCACTGCGCGAGTGATTTTAGGAACGATCGCGTACTACATCATCTTGCAGGAAGTAATGCATGGGAAAGACATTCTGCCGATGGAGCGCGATCGAGTGATTGATAGTTTGGTGTTTCTGGTCACAAGGACAGGTTGACGGGTTGACTTTTGTTCTCAAGGCTCTCAACGCTCTAAGGATCGCGGATTAAATAACCTGTCCACCGTTCTGCTTATTTGACTGGGCGGGCAAGATGCCCATCCCACAAGAATTGCAGCTTGTTAAAACTGTATTCCTAAATCGGTCTTTCCGCGAATTCGCTACACTGAGACTGTAGATATGAAGTTTTGTTAAAGTGAGCATTGAAACCGTTAAGCTTGGCTCCAGTGATGTTTCCGTCGTTCCCCTGGGGATTGGGACATGGGCCTGGGGAGATCAATTATTCTGGAGCTACGGTAGGGATTACAGTCAGACCGAGCTACAGGGAGCCTTTCAAGCTGCTCTGGACGCAGGCATCAACTTTTTTGATACGGCTGAAATTTATGGGTTGGGTGAGTCCGAAAATCTCCTGGGACAATTTATGCGCCAAGCCGATCGCCCGGTGCAGATTGCAACCAAATTTATGCCCTTACCCTGGCGGTTCAGTTCTCAGTCTGTCACCGATGCCCTCACTGCTAGCTTGAAACGGCTAGAGCAATCAACGATCGCGCTTTATCAGATTCACCAGCCCTTTGATTTTTTTATAGGGCAAAAGAATTTAATGAACGTTCTGGCGGATGAAGTGCAGCAGGGACGGATTCAGGCGGTGGGAGTCAGTAACTACTCAGCAACTCAGATGCGCCAGGCTCACCAGTACTTGGCCGATCGTGGAATTCCGTTGGCTGTCAATCAGATGCATTACTCCCTACTCGATCGGCAGATTGAGACCAATGGGGTACTGGATGCAGCCCGCGAATTAAACATTACCATTCTGGCCTACAGTCCCCTGTCCCAGGGTTTGCTAACGGGTAAGTATACGGCGGAAAACGACAAGAAGCCGAGTGGGGCGCGAGTCCTCAATCCGCGCTTTAGTAAGAGTGGATTAGAAAAGTTGGCTCCGGTGCTTCAGAAGTTGCAGGAAATTGGAGCACGGTACGATAAGACTCCGGCGCAGGTATCGCTGAACTGGCTGATTGCGCAAGGAAATGTCATTCCTATTCCGGGAGCCAAAAATGAACAGCAGGCACGGCAAAATGCTGGAGCACTGGGTTGGATGATGACTCCAGATGAGGTGGAGCAGCTTCGGGAAGTGGCTCGATCGGTCTAATACTCGATCGGTCTAACTATCTGGTCAAAGAAATGGATTAAACATCCGTGATGGTGGGAGCATGTCACTTTTGCAGCCCTCACCCTAAATCCCTCTCCCTTTGGGAGAGGGACTTCCAATCCCCTTCTCCCTGGGGAGAAGGGGCTGGGGGATGAGGGTAAACTTTCAAAGGTGACATGCTCCCCGTGATGGTTCTGCTTGGTTGACTGGGCAGACCTTTTGCTATGGGCATCTTGTGGGCATCTCATTCAGGAAGGGTCTAGGTCAAAACGACAGCTTCCCCCTTGCTACTTTTCAAAAATTCGATATCATTAAGCCTCTAGATGGCACAGTCGATCGCCAGTTTTTGCTGCATATGGAGTTGAATTAACAAAATATTTTATTTTTCCTCTACATATGGTGATTTATGTGCCATGATTGAGATCAATTTTTCCAGGTTGAGCTGGTTAAGTTGATTGGATGGATTAAGGGTGCGCCAAGGACGAGGCAACGTTAGGTTAGATGGCTCTGAATTCAGTCCATAGGCAATGCCTACCCTACGGGAAATCTGACTCGTTTCTGCAAATCCGTCCTTTAGAACCGATCGGATATCGAGTGTATTGACTTATTTTCAAAATTTTCGACTTTTGCCTGTGGTTTGTTGAGATTGGATAGGAGTAAGGGAAATGCGTCATAGTTCCTCAGTTGCCCCATTAGAATCCCCTCCGGAAGGGCTACATCCCTTGCTGGGAGCAGCTTTAGATAGCTTGGATGTGGAACTGGAAGAGGAACTAACTCGATATCGTCGGCAGAAGCATCGGATGGCGCGGCAGGTTGGGTACAGGCAGCATATTCCCACCTGGAAACCGACCTATCGCTCCGTGCAGAGGACTGCGATCGATTTACCGTTCCATACCTCACCTCCCGTGCTGGATCCACCCGAAGCTCATCAGCTTCAGCAATTGGTGCGGCAAACGGAGGTCGTGAACCAGACCTTGAGGCAGGAGTCGAGGCAGACCTTCAAGCAGATGCCGGATACTCGTGCTGTGACCTATCAGGATCGGGCAATGGCCAACGGTGTGAATCCTGATCTGGATGTTTGGGCAGATCCAGCCCCGACTCCAAATCAGGCTGATCCTGGTTCGGGAGTTTCAGACCCTTTACAACCGTCCACCCGCCCTCTGACGCAGGTTTCTGCTAGTACATTGAGTGGTGGAAAACTGACAACTGTATCAGCGCAATCGCAATCTTCATCTACACCGGAGGAATCCGAAGCAGAATCGCTCCCTTCCTCTGCCCTGATGGTTCAACCCCATCGATCGATCGACTCAGCCGGATTTGCGGATACGGAAGACTCCCCCGATGATTACCTGGAATCTTCTGAAGAACTGTTGCGGAGCATGGGAGAGGAAACGCTCGATCGGGAATACGAACAGGAAACCACCCTGCTGGACTCCATGCTATCTCCCCTGGGAATTGGTTCGATGTTGCTGTTGCTGTTGTCTACGGTCACTTTAGGCTATGTGGTGATGCATCCTTCCAGCCTGGACTTTTTGACCGCCCAGGAGCAACCCAGCCCGGAATCAGCAGGCTCGATCGCCTCGCCAACTCCAACTGGTTCCGCTTTTGTCCCCGATTCACCGAACCTGGCCGCCGAGGAGTTTGTTGATCTCA
The DNA here is from genome assembly GCF_048077055.1 of Egbenema bharatensis FJBBOT/2019. Lineage (NCBI taxonomy): Bacteria > Bacillati > Cyanobacteriota > Cyanophyceae > Oculatellales > Oculatellaceae > Egbenema > Egbenema bharatensis. Next base: position 5,174,765 of record NZ_CP182236.1, read on the forward strand.
ATGTCAATAATCTCAGCACCCTGCCCAGACCCTCTCGACCCAATACCGTTGCCAGTCCTCTGCCCAATTCTCCTACCGATGGGGCCAGTCCGGCTCCTGGCGTGGCAGTATCTCCTCAAGCTCCCCAGGATTTAGGTCGTCCCACTTCAGACCATTCCAGCAGCTATGCTCAACCTGCACCAGCTCCCGTTCCCGTCGTTCCTCCCTCCGCCCCATCGGCACCTGTCAGTGTTGCGCCTCCAGCCTACGAACCTCCGGCGATCTACGAATTCCCAACTTACGAATCCCCTGCCGCGATCGACTATCCACCCCCGATCGATTATCCACCCCCGATCGACGCTCCACCTGAAGTCACAGCCTCTACCCCCGCTGCATCCAGTGCGCCCTACTACTATGTAGTTACACCCTACAATGGCGACCCCAGTCTGGAAAATGCCCGCGAGGCGGTTCCTGAAGCCTATGTGCGCAACTTCGATTCTGGGGCAAGTGTCCAGTTGGGAGCATTCAGTGATCCTGCTAAGGCCCAGGAACTGTTGCAGCAGCTAGAATCTCAGGGAATCCCTGCTGAAATTTATCACCCATAAATTCCAGAACGAAATTGGACTTTAACTTTTATTAATTAACTATTGGGGCAGTTTAGTTCATGCTGATTCAAAAGATTATTCAGGAATTACAAAATATCCCCGAAGAAAAACTCGCAGAGCTTTACGATGTCATTCACTACTTTCGCCTGGGGTTGAGTAAAGAGACAGCCCAGCCCCGTACCCCCGGACTCCTTGTAGGAAAGCTTGGCGATGCCTTCTTTGAACCCCTGCCCGAAGAAGAACTTCAGCCCTGGGAATGAGCTATCTTCTTGATACCCATATCTTGCTCTGGTGGCTCTTTGACGATCCGAAACTTGACTCCACCTGCCGCGATATTATCCGCAACCCCGATCATCGTATCCTTGTCAGCAGTGCATCTGCCTGGGAAATTGCTACTAAATATCGCCTTGGCAAACTCCCTGAAGCTAAACAACTGGTAGAAGCATATTCGCAGATCTTGCAGCAAGCAAAATTCATCGAGCTTGCCATTACGGCTGCCCATGCCGTCAGGGCTGGCAGTTTACCCATTGCTCACCGCGATCCATTCGATCGCATGCTAATGGCTCAAGCCGAACTCGAAAATTTGCCCGTTCTCACCTACGACGAAGTCTTTCAGACTGGATTGATCCAGGTACTTCCCTCGCGCAAGTAAAGATCATAAACAAAGCTGAAACCCGCGCAAAACCATTGATCCAGCCCTTCAAGCCGCAGGGTGGGGAGTTGTGGAAGCATGTTCATGTTGCCTGTAGTTCCTCCCATGTCCGCATTTTCCCCGGATTCAATAGACCATAGGGATCAACTCTTTTTTTGAACTCTAACTGCTGAGGATCGATCGTCTTGCGTCCCCCCTCTTCAATGATGTAAGTATGAGGATTGGCAATAAGCGCACCATTGTCTTCGTGGTATTTAATAATCTCCTGAAGTCGTTCTGGCGTTGAGTAGCGAACAATTTGCAGGGCAGCAGGAATCACAACTCCCTTCACGCGAATATACTCCAGGTGCATCATCACCTCATCGCCAAAGTGGTGATAGAGATGCTCAACCAGCTTCAGTTCCTTATCGGCTGGAAAGAGAGTTTGCAGGTAAGTCAACGATGGATCAATACTGCGGGCATGGAGCGTCGTGTGGTTCCAGGTAAATTCGCCGATCGCCACTCCTTTCCCGGTTTCCTGGGCTGATTTTTGGTAGCGAATCATCCCACCAAATTCTTTAACGAGTTCACCAAACGGTTCCAGACAGGGTTCTGCGACCATTAACAGGGCACAGTGACTATCGGCAGGAATGTGATCCTTAAAGGGGGCAAAGTAATTAGAAATGGGGGCAGCGCAGATGCAGATCAGCTTTTTGACAATGCCATCGGCATCCCCCAAAGCCTGTCCAAACCGGGCAGCCGTCATGAAGTCGGGAAAGGTGACAATGAACTCAGCCCAGGGATAGGCTGGAGCCAGGGGAATTTCTAGCTCAGTGATAATACCGTTTGTGCCCCAGGCATGGGCCACCTTGTAGACATCATCCCCCCGCAGTTCAATCACCTGCGGCTCCTCCTCCATCGTCACCACCCGCAAGGCTAGCAGGTTCCCCCGATCGGCTAGTAGCCCATAGGTGATCGACCCAATGCCACCACTTCCCCCCCCAATAAAACCGCCGATCGTTGCGGTGCGGTAGGTAGAAGGAGCCATGCGAATTTCCCAGCCGATCTCGCGGGTTTGCTTGTCCAGGGCAGCCATCTTGACTCCGGCTTCAACTCGCGCCATTCCCGGTTTAGCCCACTTCACTGCCTGCATTTTGCTCATGTCGAGAATTACCCCACCCCGTAGCGGAATGCACTGGCCGTAGTTGCCCGTTCCCGCGCCTCGAACAGTGACCGGAATTCGATGCCGGGTGCAAACCGCTGCCACTTGGATGACCTCCGCTTCATTGGCAGGACGCACCACCACGTCACCAACCTTATCCGCTAGAGCAGCTACCAGCAAGGGACTATAGGAATAATAATCCTTAGAAAGCTTTGCCACCTGGGCTGGATCGCGGATGATTTCAATGGTCTCCGACTGTCCGGAGGCAATCGACTGTAATTCGGTCAACACCTGATCCCAATCATGCGATCGAGTTGTAGCGGCTGTCATTCCCTAACCTCCATCATTGTCCTGGGTCTTTATTCTCGCACGACCCTTTATGACTGTACCAAGGAATACCCTAACCAGTCTGACAGTCCAAATTTGCTGTAATAGTTACGATTTGAGAGGATTTAGGATTTAGACAGGGTTCCGTCTGAACATTTAGCGTTTCAGCGTCAAAAGCTCCTTCAGTGCTGCCAGCAGCTTTACCTCAACGGAACAGATTTCAGCAGAATCATTCAGGACAAAATTCCACCCGACGTTAACGCTGAACAAAGCGGTTTGAGCGGTTCCCACAATTTTGTAGCAAACGTCGCCTGAATCCAGTGATTCAATGGTTTTGCGCAAGGGAATGATATGCAACCCCTGAGCGTCTTTATTGAGGTAATCCACGATCGCCTCTTGTCCAACCATTCCTGACTCAAAGGGCGGATGCATCACCCCATCCTCCGCAAACAGGGATGCAGTCCCGGCAAAATCGCCTGCATTCAGGGTTTTGAAGTAGCGATCGAGGGTTTGCTCGGCAGGTGACGGATCAAATGTCAGGGGAATCACAGGATTCTCAGTTTGATGCCCGACGGTTGTATTTCCGTTACTAGGATACTCTGCAGCAACCTGATATTCGTCCTGATGCTCGATCGTTGAGTTGGACGATAGGGATTGAGTGGATTCAGCCATACAACAAAGATTATTTGTATATCGGTTTGTATCAAGAATTCGCATTCATTGTGACATTCCTAGATCAATCACAAATCCACCGCTGGGTAGGTCGCTTATCTCCCCCTTCCGCTAGGTTTGACGAATGTTTAGGTTTGTTAAGTTGTCAGTTGAGGTGTCAAAAGGAAACCTTTTATGACTTATACAACGACAAACGCCAATAATTCTCTCGTACAGGCTTTTCAAAAGCTAGATGTTGATCAACAGTTAGCATTGTTCTGGTACATCTACACTGAAATGGGAGATTCCATTACTCCTGCCGCTCCTGGAGCCAGCACCGTTTCTCCCCAGGTTGCTCAATCGCTATACGATCAAGTTGAAAAGATGTCCAGTGAGGAGCAGCTTGAACTTCAGCGCGATCTGATCAAGCAGAAGAATTCACTGATTGCCCGCGAGTATGGCGCAATGAGCGATACAACTAAGCTCCTGTTCTGGTATCTGCTGGCACAGGGCATGGAAAAGATGACGATCGTGCCATTCCCCCAAAACTATAAGCTGGTTTCTGAGGCAGAACAATTGCTGAATGAAGTCAAGAAGCTTGATTTTGGTCAACAAATTACTTTCTTTAGAGATATCGTTGCACCGATGGGTGTTGACCCCAATGCAGTTCCCCACGATCAAGAGTCGGGTCTGTAAGCAGCACCAATCGGCAGATGAATGATGCTGAACTAGGGCAGATAATTGGTACTCACTTACCGGAAACCACGGCTCTCAGCGATTCAAAGTTGCTGATGTAACGCCATTTATCTTTAGATAGCGAAAAGGGGCGATCGAATGATCTGCCCCTGTAAAATATCTTTCTGCTGCAAAGTACGGGAATAAATTCACTGCATCTCATCTTTAGCTGCATGTGGCATCAGAGGGTCAGTTCCGTGTGAGTGGGCCTGACGTACTCTTCCTGATCAAAAGTCATTCCCTGAACAATTAGCACAGAGCAGGGAGCATGGTGAATCACATAGTTGCTGACACTACCTAGAACAATCTCCTTGATGCCCTGATGTCCTCTTCGCCCCACAACAATCAAATCGGCATTCCAGGTTCGCGCCAGTTCACAGATCCATACGGCTGGTTCTCCAGCATGACAGTCTACTTCAGTAGGAATTCCCTGCTCGATCGCCTGCTGATAGTAAGACTGCAACCATTCCTCAGCCTGATCTAGCTGTTTCTGAATCCGTTCCTGGTGCAATCGCTTCATGGTGTTGTAGGTGTCTACGTCAGCGATCGTACCTAAACCCATGAAAGCACCCGTTGAGATCTCTGATTCCACTCGTACAGTATGGGCAATCATCAAACAAGCCTGATTTCCCTGCATTTGCTCCAATGCCTGTTCAAAAACAATGGGAGCTTGAGAGGAGCGATCGATTGCCACAAGTATGCGCTGATATCCCATGATTATGATCCTCTTTTGAACAAACGGCGGATTTAAACGGTGTCTATTGTCACGCTAGACGAAAAATCTGAGGATCTTGTGAAGATGGAGAGGATAGGGACACATCTGAGATGCAATTAGGCTACTGCGGCTTGAGCTAAATCATCAGGGGTGAGGTGATCGTGCAAAACCTGACCGTCCCGAAACCAGACGATCCGATTGGTTTGACGAGCCACTTCCGACTCATGCGTCACCATAATTACCGTAATTCCAGAAGCATTCAGTTCCCCGAAAATTTCTAGCACTTCTTGAGTGGTGTGAGAGTCTAAGGCTCCGGTTGGTTCGTCTGCCAGTAAGACGACGGGACGATTGACAATGGCGCGGGCAATGGCAACCCGTTGTTGCTGCCCCCCGGAAAGCTGGGTGGGTTTGTTGTTGATCCGATTGGCTAATCCCACACGCGTCAATGCCTCCACCGCTCGATCCCTGCGCTCTCTGCTGAGCACTCCCCCATAGACCATCGGCAGCATCACGTTCTCAACCGCCGAAAGTTGGGGTAACAAATGGAATTGTTGAAAAACAAAACCCAGCTTGCGATTGCGAATATGGGCCAGTTCCACATCAGACAGATTGGCCACATCCACTTCATCCAGGAAGTACCGTCCCGATGTGGGGCGATCGAGGCAACCAATCACATTCATTGCAGTGGATTTGCCGGAGCCAGAGGGGCCCATAATGGCGCAATATTCCCCCGACGCAATCACGAGGTTCACATCATCCAGGGCGTGAACCGCCGTTTCGCCAGAGCCATAGGTTTTGTTGACGTGTTCGAGTTGAATAATCGGTTTCATGCAATTAGGCACTCCGCAATGCCACGATCGGGTCTAAACGAGCTGCCTGACGCGCTGGGAACACGCCGAAAAACAAGCCAATGCCACCAGACACCCCAACCGCCAGGGCAACGGCTGCGGTGGAAACTCCCGCTTGTAGGGGAGTGGTGACGGCCACCAGCGTCACGCCAGCGACCCCAATGCCCGTGCCAATTAGCCCACCGATCGCCGATAGGATGACCGCTTCAATCATAAATTGCAGCAGGATATCACTCTGGGAAGCCCCGATCGCCTTCCGCAGTCCGATTTCCTGAGTTCGTTCCCGGACTGAAACCAGCATAATATTCATAATGCCAATGCCGCCCACAAATAGGGAAATTCCGGCGATCGCGGCCAGCATAATGGTTAGAGCACCCGTGACGTTGCCAACAATTTCCAGGGCATCTCTCTGAGAACGGATTGTAAAGCTGTCTTCGTTAACTACTCGATGGCGCAACCGGAGTAAGTTAGACATCTGAAACTGGGCAGCGTTGATCGCATTCTCATCTCTGGCGGTGACGGAGATAAAGGTAACTTCTGTGCCATAGGGGGAAGTGTTGCCCGTAATCCGGCTAGACATGGTGGACACAGGAATATACACTGCATCATCCTGGTTATTCCCCAGAAATGCCCCCTTCGATTCCATCACCCCAATCACCTCAAAGCTGAGGTTGCGAATCCGAATCTGCTGCCCAACGGGGTTAGAGTCATCAAACAACCGCCGAGCCACATCTGAACCCAGGGCCACAACCCTGGTATTACGCTGCACGTCCTGCTCGCTGAAGAAACGACCGTGATCCATGTCAAAATCGCGGACGATCGTAAAGTCTGGCGTTGTTCCCACAATCAGAGTGCTAACCCGGCGATTTCCTGCAGTGACCGGCTGCTGGCTCTGAAGTTGAGGTGCCACAGCACGCACCGAGGGCACCTGGGAGGCGATCGCTTCTGCATCCTCCAGGGTCAGGGCCCGTTCTACTTCAAAGGTACGCTGCCGTGCTTCATCACTGCCGGGAATGATAAATAGCGTATTTGGCCCAAGGGTTTCAAACTGTTCTGCGGCATAGCGTTGGGCCCCCTGCCCCACACCCACCATTGCAATTACAGAGGCATTACCGATAATAATGCCCAGCATGGTGAGAGTACTGCGGAGCTTGTTTGCAGTCAGGGTTTTGACTGCCATATTGACGCTTTCAAATATGTCCATCTGTTCTTCCTACCCTTCGCTAAGGGGCTGATTCCATTCCGAGTTAGCGGGAATATCGGTGAAGACTTGCTCCCCCGGTTCCAAGCCCTCAATCACCTGGGTCTGATTCCCCACGGCTGTGCCTAAGGTGACAGGACGAAATTCAGGGTTGTTCTCTGCATCGGGAACCAGAACTCCTGTTTCTCCCTCACGGGTGACGATCGCCACCGTCGGAACCACCATCGCATTCTGAACTTCTTCCCCCAAAAACACCACATCTACATTCATGCCTGAGAGCAACTGTTCCTGCCCCGTCAGCAACTCTACCCGCACCTGAAACGAGGTGACGTTTTGCCGAACAATCGCTTCCGGAGCAACCAAACGCACCCGCCCTTCAAAGCGGCGATCGGGGAAGGCATCGGCAATCACTTCGACGGGTTGCCCCACTCGAAGCTGCTGAATGTCCACCTCTGGGACTTCTGCCAGGATCTCTAACCCCTCCGCCAGAGCGACGATCGCCGTTGAGGTAGCCGACGAAGCATCCGAAGCCGACGTAGCCGGAGCCACAAAACCACCCGGAGTGGCGTATTTCTGAGTAATAATGCCGTCAAAGGGAGCACGGATAAAGGTATCTCCCAGTTCCACTTCCAACGCCTGGAGATTTGCCCTGGCTTCCTGCACCTGGGCCTGCGCCTCATTCACATCCTCCACCCGACTGCCCCGCTCCGATAGCTCCAGGGCCCGCTGGGACTCTCCCAATGTTGCCTGATTTTGCTCCAGGGTGGTTCTGGCCACTTCCGCCTGATTCAATACTGTATCCAGATCATCCAGGGAAATGGCTCCCGCTGCGGCCAGATCTCGATTTCGCTGAACTCGTTGCTCTGCAAGCTCCAGTTGCACCTGAGATTCCCGCACCCTGGCTTCTGCCTGGGCCACTCTGGCTTCTGCCTGGGCAATTTCCTCTGGACGGTTTCCCGATCGCACTCTGGCCAGACGCGCCTCTGCCTGGGCAACTCTAGCTCTAGATTGCTCCAATCGAGCTTCTACATCATCGTATTCCATCCGCGCCAGGACTTGCCCCCGTGTGACTCGATCGCCCTGTTCGACGTAGAGTTCTGCCAGGATACCCTGAATTTTAGGACTGACATTGACGGTTTGGATCGGCTGTACCGTGCCGCTGGCATCAATCCGCACCTGGAGAGACTGAGACTCGACCTGCACCGTCATGCTGGATACATCCGGAACCGCCGATCGATTGCGTAGCGTCCAGTACGTCACAGTACCCGTACTAAGCAAACCCACTGTAACCAACCCAATCAGCCAGGGGGCAGGTTGACGCGCTTTACCAGTGAAAGGAAATGGCATAGACATGGTTCTATAAGATCAAGAGAGTTTAGCAAGGGACAGCGTTAGCAGTCATGCGTTCCACCTGCAATTAAGTTTGCGCTCACGTAACCAACCGCTCGTTTGTTGGCATCCTCAAAGCGATATCCAATCAATTAACCGAATCAATTAAACGAGTTAAAAATATAAAGTGACAAAAGCTCCATTACCTTTCCTCCGACTGAGTGGATTGGCGATGCCGTTGCTCTTGCTCCCAGCGTTCATCTAATAGGGGTAATTCCCGTTCCCAAAAGGCGTGAATATCCCGCATTTCCTGAAGTCGCGCTTTGTGGTCAGACGGCATTCCTTCCAGCAGTGAGAGTCCCTTCTCGGCCAATTGGCGAAATGTAGTAATTTGAGCAATACGCTGTTTGGTTAGCTGCGACCAGGCTTGCGGCTTAATCTGGAAATAGTCTCGACGCGCCCTTGGCAAACTCACCCGTTCAATCAACCCGATTTGAATCAGCAGACGGGTCATCGTGCTAATTGACCCCTTACTGGCTTGCAGTATTTCTACTAGATCCGATGTGGATTGTTGGGGCGGGTCAGCAATTAATAGCCACCCCAGGATGCGCCCTGACATGCGGGGGAACCCGACCAGCTCAAACATTAAACCGACTTCTTCGACAAAGTGAATGTGCTCAAACGGCTGCTTAGGGATACTCAATTGCTTTTGTCTTAAAAACTCAGATATCATCGTTACATTTATTAACTCAGGTTAACATATTTTTGGGGTGTTCAGTATATACTGAACGGACTAAACGATTGTGCTTCCACTTTAACTCACCTTCACGGCATCGCCATCCCCCACTGAATCTCATGCGATCGGGTGATGTGGTTTAGGAGACACCCTGAGAGAGGCGTTAGCATGGATGCTGAAGTCACCTTTGAGCTATTTTGAGCTATGATGTCGTTTCCATTCTTTAAGGGAGTGCTTTAAAGGCTTCTGTCAATGGCATGGCTGATTTTGACTCCCAGATGCTCTATTTCATTAATGTCTGTTTTAGCTATCTGTTTTTAGCTATCTGTTTTTAGCAGGTTATTTTTAGCTATCTATTTTTATCGCCGTTCTACTCCCATTAATGCCCTGTGATGAATCTTCGATCGCATTTCCCTCGCTCCGTTTTTCCATCCTTGCTGGCTGCCAGTGCGGCATTACTCCTGATTAGCTGTGGTCGCTCCTCTGAGGTGTCTTCTACCGCCACGACTCCATCCGCCGATGAGACCATTGCCGCAGACCTCCCCTCCACTGAAACGCCATCCACTCCAACGGTGACTCAGACGACATCGGCCGCAGATAAAACATTAATTTCAGCCCGGGGGATTGGTGATGCCCGGTTGGGTATGAGCCTGGGTGAGCTGAAAGATATTCTGGGGGATGAGGCAGAATTTACGGTTGAATCGCCCTTCATGGTAGATTTCGATGCGATCGCCGTGCGTCAAAATGATGAGGTCGCCTACTACATCCTCTATCTGGCAGGAGAAACCCTGACCGATGCGGATGTGATTCAAGGACTGCTGACCGATAATCCCACCTTTCAAACGGCAGAAGGAATCGGAACCGGAACTTCGATCGCTGAAGCAGAGCAGACTTACGGGTCAGCCCATCTGTCCTACAACACTCTGAATGAGTCGCGGGAATACGCCCGTTTTCAAAATCAGCCCGCCAACAATATTTCCTTTGCAACGGGGAATGGCAATCAGGAGCTAGCAGGGATCTATGCTGAACCCGCAGATGAATACAATGAAACAGAAGCCTTCCGTGAGGATGCCACGATTCAATCGGTGCTGGTCATCTGTCTCTCTGAGGTCTGTGCTCCTCCAGGAAGCAACTAAGGGATCTGCAATAACAATAACTCCCCATCTTTGAAAAAACCGGCTGTAAGGACGCACAGCAGTGCGCCCCTACCGGATCTGCTATTTTTCCGCATACCCCTAAACGGTTCTGCTGACCTACCACAAACTAAGTCCAATGGTCAAAATACTTACCTCAATCATTCTGGCGGCATGGATCTGTGCGATCGCCCTGCTGGCTATCCAGAATGCTGCTCCCATTTCCCTCTACTTTTTCAACTTCCAGTCCATCCAGATTCCCCTGGGCATCATGCTGGCTTTTAGTGTGGCGGCTGGGATGGTGGGTACGGCGATCGTCCTTCCCTTGTTTCGTCCTGCCCCTGTCCGTCCTTCCCTGCGCGATCGAGAGGATTTTGAGTAAGTTCTACTCCCCACTCCCCACTCCCGGACGGGCGAACGCAATTCGTCCCTACTCCTCACCCTTTGACTGCAATACACTCGATCTCCACTCGCACATCCTTGGGTAAGCGAGCCACCTCCACACAGGCCCGCGCAGGAGCTGTGGCTGCCTCGAAGTGTTGGGCGTAAACTGCATTCATTGCAGCAAAATCATTCATATCGGCTAGAAATACCGTTGTTTTGACCACCTCACCCAGGGTTACTCCAGCGGCCTGCAAAATTGCCTTGAGGTTGGTGAATACCTGCTCTGTCTGCTGCGCCACATCATCGCCGCCCACCAGTTCTCCCGTTTTCGGATCTAATGGAATCTGTCCCGCGACAAAAACCAGTTGCCCGGAAGCGACGATCGCCTGATTGTAGGGGCCAACGGGTGCGGGAGCGTGTTCAGTGCGAATGATTTGGTGAGTCATGGGGCGGGGAGTAGGAGCTAATTTAAAGAGTTCTTCCCTAGCCTACATCGTTATTCCTCGATCTCTGCCAGATTTCCCTTCTGCCCAGGAATTTTGCTGATGCGCTGCAAATCTGTTTTGTCCTGCTGCCGCTCTCTCTGTGAAATTTCCAGCTTTCCGCGATTCTGCTGAAGGAAACTACGGAGTAAATGCTAGACTGTTGATGTTCATAAGTTTCAAAAGGTTGCGGTACGTTGAAACTTTTTTCCCAATTTGGATTTTACGGGGTACTGCTGTGGTACCTGGAAATGAAGTTGCAGCGTAGAAGATTAGCAATTCCTGCCCTGTCCTGGGTTGACCGTTGTGAAGGACCCAGTATGGGCTGATCGACCTGTAACTTTAGGTTTGCGGACTTGCTAGATAGATGGTTAAACCCCGTGAGTGGGTTGTGTGTATTCCCTCACCCAGTACCCTGCAAACTCGGTCGATCGCTGCTCTGTGAGCGTTTTACAAATTAACTGGTTCAACGGGTTGTTCTGCTGAATAGCGGCTTCCCGATGGGTTGGACTGCCAGTTTTTAAGCATTTGGTTCGGTGTGCAGATCTTTCTCGACCTCAGTGGATCTGCGGGTAGAGCCTGCTGCTGATTTTGGGCAGTTTACCCATGGAACATGCCTGAGCGCATTTCCCAATTTTGTACTTTGTCTCTTTTATGTACTTCGATCGCAACTATCCAGGAGATCAGCCATGTCTAACGTGCTTAGTCACAAAATCGCACCCGCCCCCATGCCTGCTGAAATCAACGTCGTAGACTTGATTGACGGCTATTTCACTGCTTACAATTCGGCCCGTCTGCGCGAAATTTGTCATCTTCTCAGCCGTGAGGTGATGCAGGCGGGAGTAACCGTCGCGGTCAGTTTGTCTGGAGCCATGACCCCGGCGGGTTTTGGGGTTTCGGTATTGGCTCCCCTGATCCGCAATGGCTTTATTGATTGGATGATCAGCACTGGGGCAAATCTCTACCATGATCTGCACTACGGTTTGGGCATGGATCTGTACGCCAGTCATCCGTTTGTGGACGATGTCAAACTGCGGCAAGAAGGGCGAATTCGGATTTATGACATTGTGTTTGGCTACGATGTGCTGCTGGAAACCGATGCCTTTATCCGGGAGTTGCTCAAGGCGGAACCGTTCCAAAAGCGGATGGGAACGGCTGAGTTTCACTATTTATTAGGCAAATATATCCATGCCGTTGAGAAACAGTTGGGGGTGAAAAATCCCTGTCTGCTCTCCACTGCCTACGAGTGTGGCGTTCCGATCTACACCTCTTCTCCGGGAGACAGCTCGATCGGCATGAATGTGGCAGCTCTGGCGTTGGAAGGCTCCCAACTGGCGATCGACCCGATGCTGGATGTGAATGAAACGGCGGCCATTGCCTATGCGTCCCGCGAGTCGGGGATTCCTGATGTGGAGGGCAAGAGTGCAGCGGTGATCATTGGCGGTGGCAGCCCCAAAAACTTCCTGTTGCAAACTCAGCCGCAAATCCATGAGGTGCTGGGCTTGGAAGAGCGGGGTCACGACTACTTTATTCAGATCACCGATGCCCGTCCTGACACCGGGGGATTGTCTGGAGCCACTCCGGCCGAAGCGGTGAGCTGGGGCAAGGTTGACCCGGAAGAACTGCCCAGCACGATCGTTTGCTACACCGACAGTACGATCGCCCTGCCCATCATGACAGCTTATGTGATGAGTCAGTGTGCCCCTCGTCCCCTGAAGCGGTTGTACGATCGGCGGGAGGAACTGCTGGATCAAATGCGGATGGACTATTTTGCTGCCAAACTCAGACAGCCAGAACAATCCACCGTTTCCGTAGCCCAAACCGTAACCAGAGAGGCGATCGAACGGGAACCTGTGATTGCCACCTATCCCTGCGGCACTCCAATTCGCAATGGTCGGAAGTAAGGCGAGAGGGTGAGAAAGTAGTGTGGCTCCGAGTTCTGCCAAACGGTGTCAAGCATCTGGGTAGAACTGGGTTGACCACACTCTTTCCACCAAACAGGGCCAGTCCACCAAGGGGCAGGATGAAGTTAGAGGGCTGATTGACTGACAAAACTCCTAAAACCCTGATTCTCTTGTAGGTTGGGTTAGCGATAGCGTAACCCAACAGAATATAGGCTGGTGTTAGGTTTCACGTTGTTCAACCCAACCTACGGGAAAAGATTTGTCAGTCAATCAGGTTAGAGGGTCATCGATCGCACGTAGATCCGCATAATTTCTCCCGGTGCTTTGGTGGTCGCCTGCTGAATGTGCGAGAAGGGCAGGGGTCTTGACCAGTCTTCCACACGGCAAAAATCGCACTGATACAGACGGGCAATGGTCAATTCCACATCGTCAGGTTGCCCGATCATCAGTATTTTCACTGAACGACGGGCAGGGGAAATCAGCCGATCGCCCTCTGGAGGCAGACCGAATCGTTTGTCGGACATGATTTGTGAATCTCCTTATGTTCCAGGGTTTGAGGAAACCCTAGAGACTGGCTCCCAGCTCAGACGGTGCGAGCCAAGGACTAAGAATGCTATCATGCACCCTAGCCCGGACTAGCTCAGGTAGTCTGTGGTGAGGAGGTTGGGCGTTAAGCTTGCTAGGCACGCTTGACCTCCGCTAGAGAATTTCGTCTCTAGGTGATCCAGCTACCCCCCAGGTCTGTGCAACCCAAAAGATAGCTATAGCTGATGAGCGTAGCATTTTCGATCGAGCAAATCAAGTCAAATTTGTTACGGTTTGATTATCCTCAGGAAGATCGCAGTGGAGAGAGGTGATCGGTTTGGTTAGCGGAGCAGGGCAACAAAGCCCGCTTGTTCAAAGTGGCGATCGTGGGTCAGGGCTTCAAGAATGTTCCGTTGCTCCATGATGCAAAATGAGGCACAGTCGGTTTGACTCCAGGCTTTATCGGCTCTTTGTTCGTAAAGATGAAGAGATTGTTGAAATAGATCGCTAGTTTGAGGCACAACCTCAATTTTAGAATTACCGAACGATCGCCTGACAAATTGAGCAATTGCTTGCCTGAAACTAGTTTTTTGTTTGGAGAAGGAATTCAAGACTTCGGTAAAGACCATCTCACTAGTCAAGATTTGAAAAGGTTCCAGAGTATTGGAAAGATTAACGGCTTGAACGTGTAGATCATCCGCCGGATTGAGGATTGCAATCCAATACCCTGCATCGGCAAAAACGGTTTTCATTCCTCGTCCTTGGGTGCACCATACAAATAATGATCTAAATTCTTAGAAAGATCTGTAGGAAGGGCTTCCCATTCTTCTCTGGGAACCTGGGCACTAATTTCTTCAACAAACTGGAGGAAGGCAGGAAGACTGGGAGATTGTTCTAAATCGATCGCCTGATTTTCCTCGATTTTGTGCTTTAGGCGAACTTTGATAAACAGCAAAAAGTCTAAAACTTCCTGCACAACAAAATCAGGAGTTCGATCGAGTTCTTGAATCAGTTGTTCTTTTGCGCTTGTCATATTTATTTCCCTAATTAAGTATTTGTGATTTTACATTTCTTTATTTTTATTTTCTGCCAATCCGTCATTTAATGGGAGCATCCCACTTCCGCCTCAATTTTCCTCTTGTGGGGTTAGGCATCTTGCCTGCCTAGTCAACAAAGCAACGAACCATAATACTGCTCAATCCTAACGAACCACAATACTGCAATCCCCTGGATCAGCTCACCCAACCCACCCCTTGATTTTTCTCCCTTCAAGAGTTAAAGTAACTATCAAGAGATTTATAAAATTTGTTGCATCTACCGTCAGAGGCGGGCACAAGTTCATCGGCGAGATCGGTCTACTAGAGAGAGATCGGTCTCGTTTTGTCTATATATCAGTGCATTCACTGAGGAAACCTTCTCCGACCAATGGCTTGATATCCTAGGGCTAGCCAAGATTTGCAGCTTGCTGAATCTTAACGGTTGCAATCATAAAAATTTGCTATCTTGTACAGCCGATCGCCAACTTGACCCATTCACCTCAACCACTCTGACGGTACATCACAAGACGGTACACCACAAAACGTTGATGCTATGAGACTCTCTTTCCGAAAACTGACCGCGATCGCAGCAATTACTGCGTTGCTGACGATCCTATTTACAAGCCGACCTGTTCCCGCTGCTACATTTGGCCAACGCGAAGTCGATCAAAGTCGTTTTATTGCGATTGCGGCTCCGGTATCTGGGGGAGCAGGCCATCAACTGCTCATTTTGGAGCAACTGACCGAAGAACGTCCCTGCTGGCGGGAATTTGGTAGCCAGCCTGTAATTGTTGATCCGGTACTCACCAACTTTGACTTTACGGGGATTTGTGGGCGCAGTACGGATAGTAACGGTTACTCTGTGCGGGTCAATGGACAGGATATGGGGTTAGATTTCAACCTCCGCGTCCTCCGACGTGACAATGACCTGAGACTGTATGCCGTGTCTGGCACACGAGGTCAAAATGAAATTGAAATTGGTCGAGCCTACGGCACCACTTCCGATTTTGCCCGAATTTATCTGAACCCTGGCTGGCGGTTCACCAAGCGGACACTAGACGATCGCACCCTGGGACACGTTTACCTCACCTACGAAGGCCAGTTCCCACCCGCCCCGATCGCCGATCTGACTCCCCCACCCGCCCCTGAGTCCTTTGCCTTCCGCGATATTGCCAACGATACCTATGTCAGCGAAATTCAGCAGGCGGTTCAAATTGGCTTTATTTCAGGCTTTGAGGACAATACCTTCCGTCCCAGAGAAACGCTGACCCGTGAGCAATTGGTTTCAATGGTGCTGGAAGCCCTGGTGCGGGTTCCGGGACTGAACGTCACACTTCCCAATACTGCATCGAGCAGTCCTTACCGCGATGTGGATGCTGGTCGCTGGAGTGCTGCCAAGATTCAGTTTGCCCAGCAAAACAACATTGTCAGTGGCTACGAGGATGGCACCTTCCGTCCCACGCAAGCCGTCACCCGTGCCGAAATGATGGCGGTTCTCCGGCGAGCGGCTGAGTATGCTAAGTCTCGTCAGGGCGTTAGTACAGAACTGCAACCCACTCAACAAACGTTCACTTTCTCAGACACCTCAGGACATTGGGCAGAGTCACTGATTAGTCAAATGTCTGCTTACTGTGGAGTCGCCACTCCGCTGAATGAAGCTGGAACTGCCTTTGCGCCTAACACAGGCACTCAACGGAACTATGCGGCAGCGGCCACCCTGCGCATGTTGGAGTGTAATGCACCCCAAACGGCACGAAACTAAGATGTTGCCTTTGACGGAGTGTTGATGCCCTAACGACATCTATATAGATCTAATAGTCTCAGTAGATCGAAAATGAATTTGCATTTATGGCAACACCTGCATTTGATCCCCCTAAATCCTCCTTAAAAAGTGGGACTTCAAGCCTTTTTCGGATCGGTTCTCCCTTTTTCAAGGGGGGCTAGGGGGGATCTAAACAGGGTTTGCGATCGCCTGAGTCTAGAGATCTAACAGACATCCAAGAATATCTTGCTGAAGTGTCCTGCCATTCAGGGCACTTTTTTATTATTAGATGATAGAGTCCCCTGCAATGATCCAGATTTTGGACGAAGGCGATCGACTGTGGATTATCTCCTCTGTAACCTGGCAAGAACGACTTTTGTTTGCGTTCCTGGCTCTGCTCCCTCTGCTTGCGCCCTACGAACTGGTGCTCCGCATCCAATGGCGTGACTACCGACACCCGGTTTTTATCCTGGCGGCCTTCATCTCAATCGGAGCGATCGCCGTGAGCCTGCTATTTATTTGTGCTGCCCTGGCTGGATTAAATTTTCAAACGACCCTGGATACAACGCGCTCAACCTTCAGCTACTCTGAGTCTGCGCCAGTGATTCGATCGCGGACTCAAGTATTCCCGTTATCCTCGCTAGACAGCATTGAGATTCGCAGCCATGAATGGAGTGATGGTGCTCCCAGCTACTCCTTAATGATCAAAATCGGCAGAGCTACGTTTAAAGCGGGTTCATCCTGGTCGCGTCAAGAGATAGAACAGGCCAAAGCGCAGATCGAAGCGTTTTTAGACCGAGAATGTCCCCTTTGGCGATCGTCTTAATTTTTGGCTCTTAATTTTGGCTCTTAATTTTTGGCTCTTAAGCTTGAGTTCACTCTCTCCAGTTCCGGGAACCGCTATCCGCTTTACTTTTTACTGGTAGAAAATCTTCACCCCTTAGATTCCGTGAATTTGGGTAAAATCCTGATCCCAACCTGATGATTTTCAGCACATCGAAAACGTTGATTTTTCAGTTTTTTTACGGAGATGATTTCAGGAGAACCACGAATGGCGATCGGTTCAATCTTGGGTCTGAATCACAAACCTGCTCGCTTCTGGATGGGCTGCGGGTCAGTCTGACGGGGGCACAAGTTCCCATAGGTAAGTCAGGTAGTGGGTTTCCCCTGATTTCACCCGATTCAAACAAGAGAGTGCGTCGGTCAATCGTTCTTTACCGATGGACGAATTAAAACCAATCAGAAATCGTTGAAATCCTTTTTATAGATAAATAACCATTTAGATTTATACCGTTGCATCTCTGTGACTCTATAGAGATGTACATCTCCCATGAACCCAAAGAATAAGTGTGAAATTAATATAAAGTTTTCATGAAGCTGAAAAACAAAAAAATAGGGTAAAAACCTTGTCAGTAGGAGCATTTAGCCTTAAAGTGCTTTATGAAGCTTGTGTAAAGTTGTGCCAATCTCCTGGCTGTCCCTGATTCCCACTACAAAAACTTCATGTTAGTCTGTTGCAGTTCAGCTATTAGGAGCAAACCCGTAACGAGTACGAGTTAGTGAATGGACATTAGGTTTTTCATCTACCGCCTGTCCAATTGAAGTCACTCTCCTAGTACTATTTGTGAAGAGCGTATGAGTCAAAAACTTTGGAGCGGTTTAACCGCCGTCACTCTGTTAGTCACCACCATGGGAATTGCGCCTTTGAGCTACGCAAACCAGGCTGGCTCAGAGGACGGAAATGCAGAGGCTCAAGTTCCCACTCAGGAACCCTCAACCGATCGGGCAAATGCGGATTCCGCGCAGCCTGCGTCCGAGCCTGTTGCTTCTCAGTCTGACGAAGTTGTGAAAGTCGGAGAATACCAGTCCGAAGCCGAGACCGATTCTGAAGCCACTATCACTGAAATTTTTCCCCACGAAACTGGAGGAAGGGATGCAGCAACCCTCTATGTCAGAAATATTCCAGTTCTGACCTTCCTTAGCTCCGAAGAAACTTCCTCCGTCGGAGCACGTTCAGAGTCCGCATCCAGCAGCTCAACCGATTCAGAGGTTAAAGTTGCCAGTGTGCAAAATCACTCCAGCGATCGGACCGATTCTTCAACAACCAATGTTTCAGTTACCCGATCCAATGCGGCAACTGAAAGCGGGGCAGAGACAGAAAACGCTGATTCAAACGAACCTGTATGGCGAGCAACCTCCCTGGCGGCTCGGCTCAACCAACTCTACCGTGATGGTGTGGATGCGGATGCGATCCGGGCAGAATGGGACTCCCAGCAGCAACGCTACCTGATTAAGGTAGGCGATGACGAACTGGTTGAAATTAATTCAGACACCGTTTTGCCTCACACTACGCAAGACCTCGCAGAAGATACAGTACAGATCACTAACCTTCTGCGCCGACTGTTAGGAGATGCACCCCCAATTCAAAGCGTGGCAGGCGATCCACGTTACTCTAACCGAATCTCAGTTGGCCCGGTGCAGGTTTCCATCTCGGGAATGGCATCCTGGTACGGCCCAGGGTTTCACGGTAATTACAGTGCTAGCGGCGAAGTATTCAATGAGAATGCGTTAACAGCAGCTCACCGTACCTTGCCCTTTGGCACTCAAGTCAGAGTCACCAACATGGATAATGGACTGTCCGTCGTTGTTCGGATCAACGATCGTGGTCGATTTCACGGGAATCGAGTCATTGACCTCTCCACTGCGGCTGCCCGTTCGATCGGGTTAGTGCAGTCAGGAGTAGCTCCAGTGAATGTAGAGGTATTAGGTGCGACCCAATCTGCCTCTAGTACACAAGAGTAATACACCTCTTATTCACCTAATAGATTAAGATGCCACTTTGGCAAGTGTCATCTATCAAATGAATTAGGGCAAACGAGTTAGGGCACAGGTCAACTGTGCCCTTTGTTTTGCTTGCTATACAGTTTTGCTTGCTACACATCGCCTGCTCCCTCTACCCGTCGTTGCTTCGCCTGTTTGCGTTCTTCTAACTTCAGCAATATTTCGGTATGGGCTTCGCGGGTGATGGGATAAAAGTAGGTCACGATTAACCCCAGCACTAGAAACAGGGCAGGAAGAGGGCCGATCGTCGCTCGAATCGCCAGCAGGGCCGCAGGAGGTTGGACTTCAGCAGTTCCGTCAAATCCAGTGGTCTGGAGGGCAATACTGACTAAAAGTTGCCCCAGGGCTAAACCAATCTTTTGCAGAAACACCATAAAGCCGTAGAAAATTCCTTCCCGGCGCTGTCCGGTGCGTAGCTCATCCAGATCAATCACATCGGGAATCATTGACCAGGGCACCAGATAAGCGGTGGCGACCCCAAAGCCCGCCAGTACCGCATAGAAATACATCAGCCCCACCTGATCCGGTTGCAGGAAAACCAGCCCAATTTGGGCAATAATCCACACGGTCATTCCCATGAAGTAAACCGCTTTCTTGCCAACCCGCTTGCTGACCAGACTCCACACCGAAAGCATGATGACCGCCGTTCCCTGAACCGCCAGGGCCGCCTGCGCTGAATGTTGAGCCGGTAAACCCATCCAATCGGTGACGAAGTAGGGAATAATGGCCGCCGTATTCTGGAGCGCCAACCAGGAGAAGAGGTAGATTCCCACGACGCAGAGAAATGCCTTGTTGCTAAAAGCCAGCTTCAACTGCTGCAAATAGGGAATTGAAGTGGGAGCTTCTTCCTCCTCTTGATGCACTTCCGCAATTCTCCGTCGCGTTCCCAAGATGCAGAGATAGGGAGTCACGGTACAAAAGATCGCACCTAATCCGCCCAGGAGGAGATACTGCTCAACTGGATTTTCCAGCCTGGAGAAAATCACCTGCGCCATAATCAGGGCCAGGATGCCGCCGCTGACGGAAAAGGTAAAGCGGAACTGGTTCAGGCTGGTGCGCTCGTCGTAGTTTTTGGTTAGCTCTGGCGTGAGGGCACTGTAGGGCAGATTGACAGCAGTATAGGACGCATTAAAGAAAATACTGACCACTACGTAGAACCAGAACAAGGCGATCGTCTGCGTCCCATCATCTTCGCTGAACGCTGGAATCAGCCAACTGAGAAAGAACGAAATTCCCAGGGGCAATGCTCCACAAAACATCCAGGGATAGCGTCTACCCCAGCGGGACTTGGTGCGATCGCTCATTACGCCAATCAAGGGATCATTGACTGCATCCCAAATCCCACCGATCGTCCGGACACTGCCTGCCAGGACAGGAGGCAATCCGGCTACATTCGTCAGGAAAATCAACTGGAAGAACAGCAGGATATTGGCGCAAAGGGCGGTTCCAAAGTCGCCGATCGCATAGGCCAGCTTGGTCGTAACGCGGAGTTTACTTTGGACGACGGTTTGGGGTGGAGTGGGATGGGAGTCGGTCATGGAGAGTGAGGAGTGAGGAGTGAGGAGTGGGTAGGGGCGATTCGCGAATCGCCCGTACTAGGCAATGGGTAGGGGCGATGCTGTAGGGGGTTTAGAAATCGAGTTCAGTAGTTACACCGTACGCCAAATGTATGCTTATCGTAACTTGTCAGGAAACCCCTACTCCTGAAACTGCTGGGCATAAAAGCGGGCATAGCGTCCAGCCTGATCCAGCAATTCAGCATGGGTTCCCGATTCGACCACCTGACCCTTTTCCATCACCAAAATTCGATCGGCTCCGCGAATGGTGGCTAACCGATGGGCAATGATAAATACGGTACGCCCCTGCATCAGGCGTTCTAAGGCCTCCTGGACTAATGCTTCAGACTCCGAATCGAGGGCAGAAGTTGCTTCATCCAGGATCAGGATACGGGGATTCAGCAAGACGGCCCGGGCGATCGCAATTCGCTGCCGTTGACCGCCGGATAGATTGACTCCCCGCTCTCCCACCCAGGCGTGATAGCCATTGGAAAACTGACTGATGAACTGATGGGCATTGGCCACCTTGGCCGCTTCCTGCACAGCATCCAGGTCGAACTGTTTTTGTCCGAAGGCAATATTTTGGGCGATCGTCCCGGAAAACAGCACCGTCTCCTGGGGCACAATCCCGATCTGCCGCCGCAAGCTTCGCAGGGTGACATCCCGAATGTCTACGCCATCAATTAAAATTTGCCCTTGTTGGGGATCATAGAAACGGGGCAGCAAATTCACTAAGGTTGTTTTTCCCGCACCGGATGCTCCAACCAGAGCGATCTTTTCTCCGGGCAGGGCGAGCAGGTTGAGGTGATGAAGAATCCAAGGGGCAGAAGGGGAATAGGGAGTAGGGAGTAGGGAGTGGGGGGTAGAAAGGGGGCGTAGCTCTTGGGCAGGAGGGGCATTTTGTCTGTCTTCGATTTCCGACTCCTGATTTCCCACTAACTTCTGCTCCCGACTCCCGACTCCCGACTCCCGACTCCCCATTCCCTCATACCCAAAACTCACTTCCCGATACTCAACCTTACCCGTCACGGTTGGCAGTTCGATCGCCCCTGATTGCTCGACCACCGCAGGCTGAATTTGGAACAGTTCAAAAATGCGATCGACGGAGGCTTGACCTTGCTTGAATTCGTTGTAATTTTCGGTGATGTGGCCAACGGGATCAATCAGCATGGCGACGGCGACCACGTAACTACCAAACTGTTCGCCCGTGAGATTGCCCTGGGAAATTTGCCAACCACCCAGCAGGAGTAACAGGAGGACGGAGAGGGCGTACATGAAGCCCACAACAGGGAATTGAACCGCTTTTAAGTGGGCTGCGGCGTACTTTGCCTGACGGTTGCGCTCGGCTTCTTGACTGAACCGATCGACTTCATAATCTTCTGCGGCGAAGGCCCGCACCAGCCGAATGCCGCTAAATACCTCCGTCAGGATAGAAGACAGATCGGAAATCAAGTTCTGGCTGCGGCGAGAATACACCAGCATCCGATCGCCAAACCAGCTAATCAGTAAGCCCATCAGGGGCACGACGATCAGGCTGGCCAGGGTAAGTTGCCAGTTGAGGTAGATCATGTAGGCAAACACGGCGATCAGTTGCAGGACGCAGGGGGTGAAGTCATGCAACACTTTGTTCACCACTTCGCCAATCCGATCGATATCCTCGGTCAACCGATAGGACAAATCTCCCGTTGGGGCTTTCTCAAAGTAGCTGAGGCTGAGGGTTTGCAGGTGGGCGTACACCCGGTTGCGGAGGTCGAGGGCGATCGATAAGGCGGCCTGGCCATCCACGCATCTTGCCCATACTGAGCTAATTTTTGAACTAGAAAAATTCCGGCGACGATCGCGGCAGTTTGCGCCAGTTCCAGCACATTTCCCTGCACCAGGTAGCCCAGCAACAGTCCCGCAATCCATGCTAAAAGGGGCCAGCATAGGGTAAAAATCAGCGTACAGATAAACGCCTGGAGAATGGTTCGCCAGTGGGGACGCAGATAGGGCAGGAGGAGCCAATAGCTGGCACGGGATTTCATAAGTCGGACGGTGCAAAATTAAAGTAGGACTGACAAGAGGCATCATCTAATGGTGGCAATCGTACCACAGGCAAATACGCAACCCATCGGCGAAAAGCGAGTCACGTTACGCGGGTTGAACTGGCAGGCTTACCAACAAATTCTCCATGCCTTACCCCAAAGCCGAGGGGCACGTCTGACCTACGATCGCGGAATTTTAGAAATCACAATGCCGTTAGAAGATCATGAATTTGCCAGTCGGATGATTGAATTGTTTATCCGCATTCTGGTGTTTGAAATGGGTATGAAACTCAAAACAATGGGATCGACCACGATGGATCGAGCGGATCTCGATCGCGGTTCCGAACCCGATTGTGCCTACTATATTCAAAATCAGCCGCGAGTCGCCGGTCGCAAGGTTGACTTTACCCATGATCCTCCCCCAGATCTCGTTTTGGAAGTAGACATTACCCATACCGATATTGATAAGAATCGGCTCTATGCTGCGATGGGAGTGCCGGAGTTCTGGCGATTTAACGGACAGGAATGGCGCATTTTTCAACTGGAAGATGGAGCGTATCAAGAATGCGATCGCAGTCCCACCTTTTCCTGGGTTGAAAAGGAGTATTTATACCAATTTTTAGAACAGGCGCAACAGGATGAAATTGCTGCTGAAAAAACGTTTCGTGCCTTTGTTCAACAAAAACTTGCAAATTAGTATCACATCATGATTCAAGCCACTGCTATCACAAAAGCCATTCTCAGTTTTCGGGATGTGGAAGAAAAACTGGGTTTACAACGATCGCGCAATCCTAACTTTTTTCCAGAATGGCAAGGAACATTACCCCTCCTCACGGATAGGGAAACCGCTACACTCAATCGGCTTGCCGATCGCTATTTGCATTACCTGGAAGAAGGAGAGGTGAGTGAGGGGACATTGAATATCATTCTGCTCTCGCCTTTGCTTGATGCGTTGGGATTGTGTGATCCACCCTACCGGATTCGGGGAGAAACGTGGGTTGGCGTGCAAGCCTTTGTGGATAGTGAAGCGGGAAGAATTGAGCTAGAGGGACGTATTGATGCACTCACGATCCAGGATGAGTTTTGGTTAGTGGTGATTGAAGGCAAACGGGGTGGATTTAATGTACTGCGGGCAGTTCCCCAGGCAATTGCCTATCTGTCGGCAACTCCACACCCCGATCGTCCGGTTTATGGGCTGGTTAGCAATGGCTATGATTATTTGTTTATCAAAAAACACCACCAAGAGTTTGCCGTATCCCACAACTTTTCGTTGCTGTCTGATGTCGATCGCAACTTGCCAAAAGTTGGGCAAATTCTCAAACATTTAGTTCAGATCAGTGCCCCAGCCTTGGGGGACGATGAATGATCGACGACTACCCGAATCCCGGAAATGAAATAAAGTTAGCCTGACAACTCAGGTTGATACAGAGCTTTACGCCTCCATTTCGGGCACTCTAGCGTTAGTGGCTTCATCGATAGAGGATCAGAGTAACGATGCTGGCAAGGGTTTGGAGTGCATCATTAGTGGGGATCGACGCAGTGCGGGTGGGGGTGGAAGTTGATATTGCGGGCGGACTGCCGGGGGTGGTGGTCGTGGGTTTGCCCGATACTGCCGTGCAGGAAAGCCGGGAACGGGTGAAAGCGGCCCTGAAGAATGCGGGGTATGCCTTCCCGATGCGAAAGGTGGTGATTAACCTGACTCCAGCAGACCTACGGAAAGAAGGGCCCAGTTTTGATCTGCCGATTAGTGTAGGCATCCTGGCGGCTTCGGAACAGGTGAATACGCAACTGCTGGACGATTACCTGTTTCTGGGGGAAGTCTCCCTAGATGGATCACTCCGTCCGGTGGCGGGCGTTTTGGCGATCGCAGCCGCCGCTCAACGGATTGGCTGTAAAGGGTTAGTGGTTCCGGCGGATAATGCCCGGGAAGCGGCAGTCGTGCAGGGGATCACGGTCTATGGCTTTCAGCACCTTCTGGAAGTGGCGGATTTTCTCAATGATCCCAGTCGCTATCAGCCAACTCAGGTGAATGGGATCGAGGAATTAATGCGATCGCGTTCTCTCTCGCTGGATCTGAAGGATGTGAAGGGACAGGCTTACGCTCGTCGGGCGTTGGAGATTGCAGCGGCAGGAGGACATAATTTGATCTTTGTTGGGCCACCTGGAAGTGGGAAAACCATGCTGGCTAGACGATTACCGGGGATCTTACCCGCGCTTTCCTTTGATGAAGCCTTGGAGGTGACGCAGATTCACTCGGTTGCCGGATTGTTGGAGGAGAAAGGATCGTTGGTGGGAGAACGGCCCTTCCGCAGTCCCCATCATTCCGCGTCTGGGCCGTCCCTGGTGGGGGGAGGCAGCTTTCCCAAGCCAGGGGAAATTTCCCTGTCCCATCGAGGAGTCTTATTTCTGAATAATTAAACAATAGCAAGTGCAATGCAGTACACTAATCTGCATGAGGATTATTGGATACGCCAGGGTTTCAAGTCGAGAGCAAGCCGAAAACTCTCATGCCCTAGAACAACAAATTGAACGTCTTAAAGCCGCTGGAGCTACAGAGATCCTGTCAGATGTTGAGTCCGGAACCAACAACGATCGCATTGCCTTCAATCAGGTCATCGATTTGGTTAAGTCCAGGGCCGTTGACGGAGTGATTGTGACCCGCCTCGATCGCCTGACTCGATCGTTGCCAACCTTGCGGGTTGTCGTTAATCAGTTTCAGCACACAAGTGTCAACCTCTGTGCCCTGGATGACAATATCAATCTGTCCACAGCCGCCGGGAAATTTCATCTCAATATATTAGGGTCGTTGGCAGAGATGGAAGTCGATCGCCTCAGTGAGCGAGTCAGGCATGGTTGGAGCCATCTTCGAGATCGCAAGGTCGCCATGAATCCCCCCTTCGGATACACCAAAGTGGACGATCGCCACAAGCTAGATCACAGTCCGTTTCTATCCTTGCTGATGTGTCCGGTGGAACCGCTCCTAGATCGGAATACTCAGCGTCCAATAGATCACCCCGTCGAGTATTCAAAGGCGATGATTGCTGATTGTCTCATCAATAGCTTTCTGCAATACCGCACCCTACGACGTGCGCTTCGTTGGATGAATGAAACCTACGGAATTCAAACCTTTGCCCATAACAACGCCAATGGTAAACCCCGTGGGGGAAGGTTAGCCCAGCAGATGTTCCGGTTCAGCCCAAGTGGATTTAAAGAATGGTTGATCAATCCTGTCCTGCAAGGTCATACCTGTTATCTACGGAAGCGGAATGGTCAACGGCTAAAACCAGAAAACTGGGACATCCGCCATAACACTCATCCTGAGCAAGCATTAGTTACGACTGTAGAAGCTCAACAGATTGAAGCAATTCTTAGTCATAACCGCCAGGTACGTGGATATGGTTCAACAGCCCTAAAGTACCCCCTAAGTGGACTAGTCTTTTGCGGAGAATGTCGCTCTGCCTGCTATTCCACCTGTGGACGCAAAAATTATAAGCACCCAGAACGTGGTTTTAATTACTACTTCCAATGTAAAAATTGGCGTGTACGGAGCTGCACCCAAAAGACGACTGTTCGGATGGAAGTTGCAGAGCAAGCTGTCATTGAAGCCCTGACTCAACGAAGTGAAACCATTAGCCAAATTGCTCAACTTCCCCCAGAACAACAGGAACCCCTTGAACTGAAAGAACTACGTCAGCAACTCAAGCAACTGGAATCGATACCAGGGCATAATCCAGTCATTGAGGGTGCTAAACGTGAACTGCGGCAACAAATTGATGCCTACCAGTATCAGCTCAAGCAAGACGATACAGCAAAATCAGCAAACCGTGACTTACTTCTACAGGTCTTTGGCGATCGGTCTTACTGGAAGACGCTGCTGGACTCAGAAAAGCGGGAAATTTACCGTGCTTTGGTGGATCGGGTCATCATGCGAGATGGGCAGGTTGAACAAGTCCAGTTGAAGGTATGACCTTTAAATCAAGTCAATCAAGTCAATGAGATTTCACCAATGACAAATCACGAGATCAGGCAAAATCGCTTTGGACAAGAGATTCAATGCTAGTCCGCACGGGAAGCCACTGGAGCTTTGAGAGTGAACGAGCTTTGGAAAACATCGTCGCTGACCATCTCCAGTCCTTGCTGTCCCTCAACCTACTCCACCGTCAGTACCTTTGCCAGGGGGAGATTTGCGATCTGGTTGCTACGAATGTCGATCGCCAGCTTGTCATCATTGAACTGAAGAATAGTGAAGACCGCTACATTGTCCAGCAGTTAACCCGCTACTACGAAAGCCTTACCCTGGAGCAACCCTGGTCAGACCAGCTTGACTACACCCAACCCGCCCGCCTGATTGCCATTGCACCCAGCTTCCACCGTCATAATTTCATCGATCGCAAGTACAATCGCCTCAGCCTGGAATTCTTTACCTTCCAGGTCATCCAACAGCAGGAGAGGTTCTGGCTCCAACTCTCATCCGTTGATGCCCACGACAC
The DNA here is from genome assembly GCF_048077055.1 of Egbenema bharatensis FJBBOT/2019. Classification (NCBI taxonomy): domain Bacteria; kingdom Bacillati; phylum Cyanobacteriota; class Cyanophyceae; order Oculatellales; family Oculatellaceae; genus Egbenema; species Egbenema bharatensis. Next base: position 5,201,822 of record NZ_CP182236.1, read on the forward strand.
TACATCCATTCCTCTCAACTACACCGAGGTCAGTCTCCCGCCAGACGACGACTTGCCTGCTCCCCCCCAACGCTTGTTGGAAGCTTTAGGAGCGATGCCACCGGATGCCCAGCAAACTATCCTGGCTTTACGCGATCGGGTTCTCCGCTTTGACCCACGTATCCAAGAAGTTGAAACGGCTGAGTCGATCGGCTATGGGCGAGGGCAAAAGAACTGGTGTGTTGAGTTGTCCTTTGACCGCAAGCAGTCTGGCCCAATTCTATTTCTGTGGCTTCCTCTGTTGAGCCATCGACATAAGAAAGCGATCGGACGGCATCGGATTTGGACAGACTGGGCAACGATACTGTACTGGGCGCATGTGCCCTCTGGGTTAGGGCAAGCTAAACCGATGGAAGAATGGCAACAGATTCCACCAGAGAAACATCCCCGCAAGACTTTGGCAGGTGGCAAGTTTAAGTACGTGGCGAACGGCTTCAGCCCTAATGTTGCCCTTCACTTCGGCTGTACAGAGCAAACGGCATCTCTTCAAGCGATCGTCGATGCGGCTCTCCAGCAGTGGCAGGCAAGACTGTAACTTTAACGACGCTTCACAACCAAAGGTTTTGTCTCACTCACACCCAATCATCCTTCCAACCACAGTGAGCGCAATCCCAATGCACCAGCGGTGGATAGGTCGGTAAAATCGGCATCTCACATTCAGGACATCGCCCTGTAAACATAGGATGCCTGTCCAACAACTGCAACTGCTCGGCTTGGCTCCACCGCTGCTCTGGCTGAAGAATCAGTTCCCCGTTGTAATAGCTGGCTCCAATCGGCTCCCAAACTTCCTCTGGTGCCGCATCTGGGTTAATCCGAAAATCTGGGCATTCGTCCTCATCTACCCCAGTAGGATGAACCGCACAGATCAGATGGGAATTATGGGCATAAAGCAGGCAGCGATCGCACTCTGGGAGTTTAGGCATTTAGCGAAAGTTCCTTTGAGTCTCTTAAACTATATTGTTCGAATAAATGTTCAGAAGGAAAATTAATCATGGGCTGGGAGGACATAGCTTGGTACTCAGGGTTGTTCGCCTATCCTCTAGTTCTTCAGCCTATAATTCCCAATCCTAAAATTCCCAATCCTATGGCTGGCTACTGCATTACTGAATCACTTCACAATTTGGGAATACTGAGATACAACTGCTCCATCCCCTTGCCCTATGGCGATCCTCATTCCCTCCTACTCCACCTGTGCCCAGCGCATGACTCCTGGAGAACGTCGGCTAGCCCAACGGCTTGAACAAAAGCTAGAAGATGATTATCTACTCTGGTACGATGTGGCGATCGGCTCCAGGCAACTCCACCCTGATTTCATCATCCTGCATCCCCAACGCGGCATCTTTGTTCTGGAGGTGAAAGACTGGAAGTTCAGCACGATTGAGCAGGTCGATCGTCAATCAGTCCGTTTGCTCACCGATACCGGGATCAAGTCCGTTCAAAACCCGTTAGATCAGGCAAGGGGATATGTGCTGGCGATCGTCAAACTCCTGGAGCAAGATAAACTGCTGACCCAAGCTGATGGTCGTTACCGGGGTAAGCTGGCCTTTCCCTACAGCTATGGTGTGGTATTTCCCAACATCACCCGCAGGCAGTTTGATGGTGCAGAGGGACTGTATCAGGTGTTTGAGTCCCATTTGACCATTTGCAAAGATGAAATGTACGAGTCTGTCGATTCAGGAGACTTTCAGCAGCGGCTCTGGAACCTGTGCAGCTATGAATACGGAGAACCCCTCACCTCCCCCCAGATCGATCGCATCCGCTGGCACATCTTTCCCGACATCCGCATTGACCACACTCAGCTCTCTCTATTAGACGAGGCAGAACCGGAAGTGGTCATTCCTGATCTGCTGCGGGTTTTAGATCTTCAGCAGGAGCAACTTGCCCGTAACCTGGGAGACGGTCATCGGGTAGTACATGGGGTGGCTGGCTCTGGGAAGACCTTGATTCTGGTGTATCGCTGCCTGGAGTTGGTGGAGCAAATGAATCAACCGATTCTCATCCTCTGCTTTAACGTCGCCCTGGCGGCCAAACTGCGGCAGATGCTCCATGAAAAGGGAATTGGCGATCGCGTAGTGGTGCGCCATTTTCATGGCTGGTGTTCTGACCTGCTGAGGCAATATCACCTTGATAAACCCAGCTCTAACCAGTTCAGAGGAGAAGCCTATGTCCGGGAGCTGGTGCAGTGCGTGATTCGGGCAGTGGAGGCAGGGCTAATTCCAGCGGGGCAGTATGGAGCGGTGATGATTGATGAAGGGCATGACTTTGAACCAGAATGGCTGAAGCTGTCCGCACAAATGGTTAACCCCCAAACCAATTCACTGCTGGTGCTCTATGACGATGCCCAAACCATCTACGAGAAACGCCGACGGCAAAAGTTGAACTTTAAGCAGGTTGGGATTCAGGCGCAGGGCAGAACCACCGTTTTGAAACTCAATTACCGCAACACCCAGGAAGTCTTAGCTGTCGCCTATGCCTTTGCCCAGGATGTGTTTGCTGCCACCGCCGCGACAGAAGAAGATACGCCGGTGTTAGTGCAGCCCCAAAGTGCCGGACGACGGGGAGCCAAACCCGAACTGGTTCGCTTACTCAGCTCTCGCCAGGAAATGGCATACCTGATCGAACGAGTGCAGCAATGCCATGAGCAGGGAACCGCCTGGAAGGACATGGCGATCGTCTACCGGGATAGGGACATGGGAGAACAGATTGCCAAGCAACTCAAAGCCGCCCTACTTCCGGTGGAGTGGATTAATGAAACCAAGGAGAGCCGCAACTATCACCCTGCCCAAGACAGTATCAAGCTGGTGACGATGCATTCGAGTAAGGGGTTAGAGTTTCCCGTGGTGTTTGTTGCTGGGGTTGGTTTGATGCCTCATCCCCATGTTCCCGTTCAGGAAGATGCGCGGCTGTTGTATGTGGCCATGACCAGGGCGATCGATCGGTTGGTAATGACCTGCGATCGTCCGTCTCGGTTTGTCAAGCGGTTGGAAGTGGCGTTGAGGAAGGTAGCGTAAAAATATACTGATGCCCAAATCTATGTAGCATATTGAATCTTTGCTGATTAAGGTCAATCAAGACATTCCGTGTTTGGGCAATACGAGGTGTGCTCAACGCCTCACGGCATCAGAGGTTCATCACCAATCACCAAACGAATCAATCTCAGATGCCCTGGGTGCTCAACGCCTCACGGCATCAGAGGTTCATCACCCGATGAATCGGTCGTGTTTGCGCGGGTTAAATAGTGCTCAACGCCTCACGGCATCAGAGGTTCATCACGAGATAACAGCATCAGAGCGGGAACTAGAACGGGCGTGCTCAACGCCTCACGGCATCAGAGGTTCATCACAAGGCCTCGTCGGGGTTGGAGGTTTTCGTCATCGGTGCTCAACGCCTCACGGCATCAGAGGTTCATCACTTGTTCGTTCATCCCCAAAACACCCGAAAGCCTCAGTGCTCAACGCCTCACGGCATCAGAGGTTCATCACGTTTCCCTCATGCTTGATGCACTCGACAGCCGAGTTGTGCTCAACGCCTCACGGCATCAGAGGTTCATCACGACCGTTGCAACGCGAATGGGCTGCACTTATAGCAAGTGCTCAACGCCTCACGGCATCAGAGGTTCATCACGACCGTTGCAACGCGAATGGGCTGCACTTATAGCAAGTGCTCAACGCCTCACGGCATCAGAGGTTCATCACAACCGATGTCCACCGGAACCATCCGATCGTCCTACCGGTGCTCAACGCCTCACGGCATCAGAGGTTCATCACGAGTCTGCCCTTGCTATCTCACGAGAGTTAGGGCTGGGTGCTCAACGCCTCACGGCATCAGAGGTTCATCACTGGCTATCGCGTCAACAAAATCGGCGCGTTTAGCGTGTGCTCAACGCCTCACGGCATCAGAGGTTCATCACACAGAACCCTTGCCAGTGGTTAGATCTCCAATAAAGTGCTCAACGCCTCACGGCATCAGAGGTTCATCACCCCAGGGATGGTAACGGGCACTTGCACCGGCTCGATGTGCTCAACGCCTCACGGCATCAGAGGTTCATCACCCTGCCCCAGGATAAACAGGTCGTACTTTCCCCTAGTGCTCAACGCCTCACGGCATCAGAGGTTCATCACCTCATCAAGATCACCATTCTCCATCAGGATTTGAGCCGGTGCTCAACGCCTCACGGCATCAGAGGTTCATCACACCTCCTTCTGGCGTTGCACCTCTGCCAGTTGGTGTGCTCAACGCCTCACGGCATCAGAGGTTCATCACGTAAGCAGGTTAACAATGTTGCTATAAGTGCAACCGTGCTCAACGCCTCACGGCATCAGAGGTTCATCACTAATGAGGCCCGTTGATGGTGGTAATACGGGCTTGTGCTCAACGCCTCACGGCATCAGAGGTTCATCACCAACCCCTTGGCGGCGGAAGTCCACCGCCCATTCTGTGCTCAACGCCTCACGGCATCAGAGGTTCATCACAACCGAAATGATTTCTGAGTTGACCTGTTCTCCCTGGTGCTCAACGCCTCACGGCATCAGAGGTTCATCACGATTTTAAGGGTGTGGGCTGTGTCGTTCGCAAAATGTGCTCAACGCCTCACGGCATCAGAGGTTCATCACTACTGCATTGGAGCGGCCCGCTTTTCGGCTTGCTGTGCTCAACGCCTCACGGCATCAGAGGTTCATCACTGCCCAGCTCTAGCCCAGAGCAAAACATCATCGATGTGCTCAACGCCTCACGGCATCAGAGGTTCATCACCCATCAGTACCTCTTTAGCCCTCCTAGGGCTAGCAGCGTGCTCAACGCCTCACGGCATCAGAGGTTCATCACTAACCTATCAAGTGCAATATCTGCAAGGGATTTATGTGCTCAACGCCTCACGGCATCAGAGGTTCATCACCATCGGTGGTGTGAGAATTCGCAGCATCAGTCGAATGTGCTCAACGCCTCACGGCATCAGAGGTTCATCACCACCTGGCTGCTCTGGGTGGCAACCAGTGCAAAGTAGTGCTCAACGCCTCACGGCATCAGAGGTTCATCACATGTTGCCTGACCCATCGGTGAGAATGCTGCCAATGTGCTCAACGCCTCACGGCATCAGAGGTTCATCACGTGATCGCGCAATCGTTTGTCAGGCGGGCGCGATGTGCTCAACGCCTCACGGCATCAGAGGTTCATCACGCTGTCTGCGGCGAGTGTTGTTTCTGGGGCAAGAGTGCTCAACGCCTCACGGCATCAGAGGTTCATCACCTGCATTGAGTTTCATCAGTGGGAGCAGAAAGCTTGTGCTCAACGCCTCACGGCATCAGAGGTTCATCACAGGGCTACAACTACAAAGGTGATGATTTTCTCCAGGTGCTCAACGCCTCACGGCATCAGAGGTTCATCACCCGCAACGGCTGTATGCTCAAACTTGGGTCTTTTCTCCAACGTGCTCAACGCCTCACGGCATCAGAGGTTCATCACTACTAGCCAGGGGACGGTCTTTCTACCGTACTTAGTGCTCAACGCCTCACGGCATCAGAGGTTCATCACCTTTTGCCGCAATCAACCCATATCAGCGTAAAAAGTGTGCTCAACGCCTCACGGCATCAGAGGTTCATCACTTGCCCTTCCTCAATCCAGCAATGGGTTATCCCTGAGTGCTCAACGCCTCACGGCATCAGAGGTTCATCACCACAAAGCCACCAGTGATACTGGCTTAGGATTCCTAGTGCTCAACGCCTCACGGCATCAGAGGTTCATCACCTCCTTCATCGCTTCACGATCGGCTCTGGCTTCCTGTGCTCAACGCCTCACGGCATCAGAGGTTCATCACGCCAACCTTCCTTTCCGGAGCAAAAATTGTATCCGTGCTCAACGCCTCACGGCATCAGAGGTTCATCACACCTAACCCCGATATCTATTCCTTTTCCCCACATCCGTGCTCAACGCCTCACGGCATCAGAGGTTCATCACCTGCTCAAACCTTAGTTAGGGATCTCGAAGGGTTGTGCTCAACGCCTCACGGCATCAGAGGTTCATCACGCCGCGTTCTTTGAGGGAAGTTTTTTTCATTCGTACGTGCTCAACGCCTCACGGCATCAGAGGTTCATCACTCCCTGTTTGCGCGACCACCCGACACGCCGAATTTCAAGTGCTCAACGCCTCACGGCATCAGAGGTTCATCACATGGCGTTTCCCGAAACAGTAACTCTCCCTCCTGCGTGCTCAACGCCTCACGGCATCAGAGGTTCATCACTGGACGCTGGATATTCAACAACCGGAACCCCCCCTTGTGCTCAACGCCTCACGGCATCAGAGGTTCATCACAAGATTTTTTATCTTTCGTCGCCACCATCGCCTGGTGCTCAACGCCTCACGGCATCAGAGGTTCATCACATCTCGAATCTAAGCGACTGCTTGAGAGTCGGTAGAGTGCTCAACGCCTCACGGCATCAGAGGTTCATCACGGAACTGATATTATCGGAACAGTCCACCCAACCATGTGCTCAACGCCTCACGGCATCAGAGGTTCATCACGCACCCTGGCTTCTACACATCCGCCCAATAAACAAGTGCTCAACGCCTCACGGCATCAGAGGTTCATCACAGGTTCATCACACCCCGTTAGAGCTACAGCAACTCATCCCCTGCACGTGCTCAACGCCTCACGGCATCAGAGGTTCATCACGGGCTGATTCGTGCTGTCAAGGGGGCGGCCCAAGTGTGCTCAACGCCTCACGGCATCAGAGGTTCATCACCAGGCGTTGCTGAATTGCCTCAGCCGTCATTGACGTGCTCAACGCCTCACGGCATCAGAGGTTCATCACGCCGATAGCCAAAAGCCTTGATACAAGCCAACTAGCAGACCAATTTGCAAGCATCATAGAACTTTTAAGCATGGTGTGTTTTTTAACTTCTCATTCATCTATTTTACCCAAACCAGCAAACCTAGCAAATGCTTGTTTTGTAAAGGTTTGAGTAAATTTGCAAGCATCTCCTGCACTTTGTAAATCCTAGAATCATTGATTCAGACCTAGTTTCACCCTGTTTCATACAATTTTGGCTTGAACAAACAGTGATCCATGCGCTCCAATCCTTCCAGGCTAGAAAATTCGATACTGCTCTTGTTGCACAGTCCAAACCTCTGGACGGTTACAAGCTTGGATTCGAGTCACACACCGATCGCATAATCCAGCGATCAACAGGCTGTCCTCTGGAGACAAAATTTTCTCCAACTCCCATCGTAGTTTTTCTCGTTCTCTTTGCGTTAACCGACACCGTATGATCGAATATTGCAGCGTCTCACCGTAACCCTTGAGTAACTGGTAAGCTTTGCGCCACCGTTTTGGATCGCGGATGTCGTAGCAGATCAGGTAATAATTCTTCGATTCAGACATCACACACCTCACCGAATCACGAGTTGTGCGAACAGACCACCTTCACCCATCCACTCCTTCTCTAAGAGCCTGACTTCCAGTTCAATGAGCCGACGATAGGTAAGTGAATAACCTGTTGCAGGATGTTTCCAGCTTTCCTCCTTGCGGCGTTCATAAAGACTGATAAATTTACGCCGACCGCTTTCAGAAAGCCATACTTGGCTACCTCGAATCTCGAAATCTGCTTGAACATCCCACTGATTTCGATTAATTGATCCCATAATCGGCAGATCAACCAGAGGAACGCGAAAGATCTCCATTAAGTCCAGAGCCAAAGGTGAAGCCTGAGTTCGCGGCTGATGGTAGAACCCAAGGGCAGGCTCTAATCCAACCACCAAAATGGCATTCATAACATCCTTCAGCAACAGAGCATAACCAAAACTTAGCAAGGCATTAAACCGATCCTGCGGTGGGCGACGATTACGTCCTGAAAACCGAAACTCTGGAGATGCATTCTCAGACAAAAGGTGAGGCAAACCCTCAAAGTACAAAGCCGCTATGTTGCCTTCTAACCCCAGCAGAGAAGGGATAGATTCAGCCTGCGGCACCTGCTTGAGAATCCGCTGCATCTGCTCGATCGCCTGCGTCACAACATCCGAAGTGCTGTTCTCACCTCGTTGTCCCCGCATCAAAAACTTGCGCTGGCTTTGCCCACGACAATTAACCAACTGCCGCGACAACTGTAGGCATCGCTCTGGGTCGCTAAGAGCTTTGTACTGCCGGATGCGACGCTGAATGCTGCCTTGACGAGTATCAAAGCTGCCCAGATAACGACCACCTCCAGAGATGAAATGCACCCCAATATCATGTTCAGCACAAAAGTACAGAGCCTGGGTCGAAAGTTGAGCATAGCTATGCAGGACAAGCTGGCCCACTTCACGAGATGGAATGACATCGACTGAACGATCTTTACGAGTGATTTTGAACTGTTCTCCACTCTTACCAACAGACGTGCCTGGCTCAAGAATGTGAATGATTTGGCGATCGTCATCTTCTGGGAACAACCGAGATGGATAGGGCTTGTTCCCCTGGGTTAAACGCACTTCTTCGGGCAAACAAACGGGAGCCAGTGAACAGCGAACGCACAGTCGTTCATTGGTCGTTACCGGAGGACGTTCAGTAGATAGTCGTAATTGCCGTGCCTGTTGAATCGCAGCCTGAACATCCTGTCGCCCACTTTCATCCAGGGGCACATGAACCAAAACATTATCAGCGTGATAGCGAATCCGCCCTTCTGGAACCGTTATCCCCAGAACAGCCTCAATCAAACAGGCATAGGCAAGGATTTGCAGGCGATCACTTTCCCATGCCTGGGGTTGATTATTTTCTCCCCGATGGCAACGTCCTCGTTTGTGTTCATAGGGGATGGTTTGACCGTTACGAGTGCGAAGGGCATCCACTTTCCCCCGAAGTCCTAACGCTTCATTCTCCAGGGTTAAAGATACCCACTCGTCCCCTTCATCCTTCTCAAGCTCGACGTGCAACCTGCGCCCAGCAAAAACGCGATCGTCTTGAGTGTAAAGTTCTTCCACCTCTTCCAGGTAGAAGAGACGCGGACAATAGGCTAGAGCGTGTAGTGCGCTCACACGAATGGTTTCCTGCAATTCAGCAGGATGAGTGACGATTGTATTCATAACAGGAAAAGCTCAAAAGGTCGGGCGATTGCAGTAATGCAGTCAGCCTTACATCTAATAAGGCAGGCTCTCTACAGAGAAATTTACGCAGATGTACCCTTTTTGAGAACCTGAATACACCTGTATTTCGGTGTTTTGCAGGATCGGTTCAGATCAAAGGAAATGAGGAAAACGCCTAATGGCATCTGAGGTTTGCTCATGCAACTACACACATCTATTCAGAAAATATTTAGTTTTCAAGGTTCAAAGCTTTCAATACTAGGTTCAAGCCAATCAGAAACTTAAACGCTTTTAGCTAGATCGCTGTCCACGCTTAGTTCTTGATTTGGTTGCCTGAACAGGTACAGGAGAATGAATTCTTACCCAACAATTTTCACTAAATTCTCCTAAGCTGAACCGTTGGAATGTTCCTTGTTCTGACTTGCGATCGATCCAGACAGGTAGACTGATCAAACCTCGGTTATCTGTAACCAACCAACGGATTGAACCATCCTCTTCTCGGTATGTCCGAATTCCATTGATCATTGCCCAAGATTCACCTAGACTCAAGCCGCCAAAACGAGTGATTTGGGATGGGTTAGAGAGGGCGATCGCTACTCGCTCTGCTAATTTTACAGTTGCTACCTCTTCACTCGAATCAATCTGAACCGACACTTGTAAATCGGTCAAAAGCTCCTGGAGGTTAGGTTTGGAGAACTTGCTGGTAGGGTATGTACCCATATGGGTCTTGCTGAACTTGTGATGCCGCTGCTTTCGCACAATCCGAGAGATAGGTGGATTATTTCCGATAATGCCAATCGCCAGTTTCACCCCTCGATGGGCTTCCATGTCCACTTCTCCAATAAGGGAGAGCAGTAAGCCGTAAACTGTTGAGGGAGGTGGATACTGGTAGGTTTCTTTGTAGTCCCGTGCAAAGCTGCGAGGGAAGCTAGTGCAGGGACAATCAAGATACAACTGCATCAGGCGGAAACCTCCGTTTCGGTTAGGCTCTTCTTGGCAAACATAATTGCTTCTTTCACCCCACGGCAAACCTTTACCCCTAAGTCAGTTAGCTTTTCTCCATAGGGCGTATCGGCAATCTCGCCCGCCACAATCAACTCACTGGCGGTAACATCTCCAACCTCTACCAAACGTAGCAACTTAGGACAACCAATGGTGTCTCCCATCCGCTTAAAGCTATCCATGATCCAAGGGCTGGGATCTGAGGTAACGCGAATCACAATTGACTCTGGGCGGAAGTCGTACAGAAACCGCGCATGGTTGCCACCGACATGACGAACTGCACCAATTGCATCCAGTACCACCGCTGCACGGCTTGCATCTTGGAGGCTTTCGGGGGTAAGGGCGATCGTGTATTGGTAGGCGGTGCAGTGAACCTCAGTGCTATGGATAGAAGTTTTACCTTTTGTCCCGCCTTTAGAGCCAAATGCCACATCACCCCAAAATGGATCAAGGCTAATGGCACGGCTGATTTCTAAAGCTCCCCGTCGTTTGGTTGTAGCATCTTCATTATCTTTGCCCTTCTTGGCATCCATAAAACCAAACAGGTCATCATCAATGAACTTTTTAGGGCTGAATTTTTCGTCCTTAAAATTGTACTGATCCTTATCCGGATCAAATGTGCGATTGGTTTCGTCAGCGTTGGTATTTTGCAAATACTCCCGTAATCCCCAACGAATGGCTTCAGCACTGACCGTTGTATATTGATCGTTGCCACGGGTAATTTTTTGAAGCGTTGATAGTGTGCTGCCGTCTCCTTCTCCACGGTTATTAGCTGCTACAGCAGTCGAGGTTACGATCGTTGCGAATAGATGTTGAGACATGGTAACTCCTCCAAATTTTGTCAGTGAGATAAATTACTGGACGTTGGCAGTTTCGTCGGTAGAGGTTTGTTCAATCTCTTGTTCAATCTGAGACTTTTCTTCCTGGCTTTGCCCTTGGTAAGTAGCTATGGCAAGGAGTGCTAAATCTCTTGCCTTACGCCAGTTTGACTCTTGATGAAGCCACCAAAACACCTGTGATCCACTAGATAAAGCTGCCTTACTCCGAAACTGGCTCAGGAAATCCACCAAAGCTGTAGCAAATTCTTGTTGAGTGCTGGGTCGCTGTAGGCGGTAAATCACCTTGTTAGTAATTTGTTCCCAATCAGGTTGACGACCTTGACGCTTTGCTTGATCAATCTGTTGACCACGATATTTTCTAAACGCCCCTTGCACTGCATCAAATAAAATTTGCTCATCAACATTTAAGTATTCACTCATTATAATTAGCCCTCTCCTATCTTCTGGATAGATCGTGTTTGACTTGCGAAACTCAAAAAAACCGTTATACCAAGTCTTGTCCAAAATTAAGTTGTCAGAAATCCAGGCTAAAACTTTAGACTCTGCCAGCCAAACTCCTTCACCATCCTGTTTAGAACGGAGCCTTGGTTTAAGATTCTGATATGCAATTCGATATAAACTCAGCGCATCATCCTTTAGTGGAACTCGATATACTGCCTGCTTGATGAAAGATTGATTTCCATTCCAAGGCTGACTACCCAATTGATAAACTTCGCAGTAGTTCACCTTAAATAGATACGAGTCATCTAGTTGTCTTTCGTCAAGGAGAAACCTTAAAGCAGCTTCTCCTGCACTACTAGCTCTAAATTTGCCATAAGCCGATCCGAAATTGGCGTAAATCTTGCTAGGTAATTTTTGACGGAGCTTTGCCCATACCTTTAAGTTTTGCACTTCAGGAATTACGATTGCAGATCTGCTCTTTCCGTTAAAGATAGGCAACTGGTAGTATCCGCAAGCGAGAGGCAAAAAAAGTAATGCTAGAAAATTACTAGATGATTCTTTGTAGGAGCCATTGACAAAGCATTCCTCCAAACCAGGTAGTATTTGGGTCTTGACTTCTGGTTTTCCGGAGCTAAAGTCTTTTGCCCGTTTTGCTGCTTCTGTGTAATAGCAGGAATTCAGCAATGTATAGCTTACAGAAATTTCGGGTTTGTCTGATTCAATCATGAAATTCAGCGTTTGTGTTTTGTAAAATTTCTTTTTTCCTTGTTTAGGCTTACTGGGATCTTCCACAAAACTTTTCTGCTGACCATGTTGTAGGAACGAAGACAACATCCCTTGATTGAAGGTAAAACATCCCTGTTCATCAAGATTTAAAGCTGGAGCAATTAATAGCCCACGTTTAATTTGATAAGTCTGCTCCAAAAGCCATTGAATAGCTTCTTGGTCACTTCCTTCCCACGATAATTTCACAGCATCTTCTGTCACCTCCCATTGCATTGGGGCATCAGTTGGGGCGATCGCTGACAACGCCAGAGCAAGTCCAGCAATACCTGCTCGATGGGGAAGCAAAGTGTTTGGATCGAAGATTGACAATACAAGTTCAGTCAAAATTAATCACCTCCTGCCCAGTTGATAAGCGCCAATATCCGATGAGTAGCCCCAAGCATCTGCCGGAGCCACCGGATACCGCCGACATTTCTTCCAACCTTTGGTTTGCTTACCATTCACCATCAACGGCACTGTGTAGCGTGGCAATAGCTTCGCCGGTAACTTCTCTATCGTTTTCACATCCTGCTCTAGCAGTACTGTTGTGGTGTATCCAGCTTCCCGCAGTGAGGCTGGGTAGGTGCGCCATTCACCATCCAGCCATACAGAGTCACGATCCGGTTTACCTTGGACGGCTGCTTGCTCCAACCACGAAGCTAGGTCTGCCTGACACACCTCTCCCCCAAAGCTTTGAAGCAGAGCAATCCCCATATCTAACTCGTCCTGTCTATAGGGAAAGTCCACTTTTTCATCGGGGTAGAACAGTGCATCGAGGGCATGTCCACAATAGCGACGGTTTAAGCGTCCGAGTCGTTGAATAAGACCCGCAGGATCGGAAATTTGAGACACCAGCAGAGTGGCAGATAAATCGAGCGACATTTCCGCAACCTGAGTGGCGATCGCCATCACTGCGCCATCGCCCTTAAACCGATCCACGACCTCCCGGTGATGATTGACGCGATCACCATACTTGTAGCGGCTGTGGTAAAGCAACGGTTTTAGACCACGCTGCTGGGCTTCCTCGAATACAGCGATCGCCGTATTCACCTGATTGCACACCCACAAGATCTTGCCACCCTGGTCAAATTCGGCTTTCACCCGTTCCCAATCTGGTGTATCCGCTAAATGAAACCGATAACGCGGCCTTGTTTCTAAGTCTTGTGGACCTTGGATGATTTTGATGGATTCACCTACAGCCTGCTCAATGGCTTGCACCTGCCACGGCAAAAATGAAGCTGACATCAGCAGGATAGGAGCTTTAACCACTTCCAAAAATCGCAGCAATGCCCCAAATAGCTTGTCGTCGTAGCAATGGACTTCATCAAACACAAAAGCAGCTTGGGCGATCGCGGGAAAGCAGTACATCGGGCGACGGTTGCACTGCAACAACCCCAGCACCGTATCCACCGTGCAAACACTAACTTTAGTGTTCCAGGCTTTGAATGATTCTAATTTGGTCTCCAAGTCGTCATCATCACCTGTAGATTGCAGGTGTTCTAAGTCAACGGCTGCACGACCATGTAGCAAAGTTGAGTCCACTTTGTCATGAGCGTAGTCAAGAAAGCCTTCGGTGCTGGTTCCGGTTGTGGGATAGCAGAAAAACAGTTTGCGCCCCACAGCATGGCGTTTCGCCCAGTTGTAAGCTCCTAATGTTTTACCTGTGCCGCAGCCAGCCCTGGCTAACGTGACCCGTGAGGTTGTATTCCCCAACTGCTCTTGAAACGGGCGCAACGATTCGCCGTTCAATCGTTCATTCACGACATGTTGTAGCTCAGGCTCCGTCAGCGTGTAACGAATCTGAGTCTGAATCCACGGTTGGATTTCTACATTGTTTGCAGGGAGCGCTGAACCACTGGTATCCCCTGCCACAAGCAACGCTTTAACAACAGCCGTCAAAACTGGATCAGCATCCCATGTGGCAAGTTGCTGTAAAAGAAGTTGTCTACGCTGTTTGATGTCTGCAATTGTCCAAGTGGTTGGTAAGCCTTGGGGAAGGTCTGAAGCAAGTCCGCAAACTTTCTGTCCATACCGCAGCAAACCCATAAAGTGTCTGTGGTTAGTGTAAAGAAGCAAGCGATCGCCCCGCGTCCACTCATCTACACCAGATTCTCGAATCTCTCCCACTTCATCCGTTTGCTTTCCTGCTGCACCGCCCAGCTTGAGATGATGTCCACCCGCAGCAGCGATCGCCACCATCAAATCGCCATCTCCTGTTGACAACCAATCTCTCAATTCCCAGGACAGCAAGACCGACAGCGCCTCATGCCGCATCAGTTGTGGATGCTCCATTGGGTTCTTGAGCTTGCGAACTACCGCTTGAAAATGGTCATTCGCTTTACCCAAATCATGAAGAAAAGCCGCAAGCCGAGCGGTAGCACGCAAGGTTTTAAAATCCTGAGATAGCCCAAACTGCTTGATTAATCCATCGCCTAATTCATCAAGTAGCGTAGTCACCGCTTCTACAACAGCCGCCGTATGACCAGCTAGGGTATAGGCACCTTTCCACGGCGTTTCCTTTGATTTGGCTAATAGCAATTTGGGTCGTAAAGGTTGGTGTTTAGCTGACATTTGCTTCCTCCATAGGATAAAACCAGCCACAACCAAAATGTTGTCGTCCTCCTAAGCCATGCCACTGCAACTTCAATGAGTCCGATTGATTGAGTCCCTCTATGACTACGCTGTAACCAACGATCTTCTTGTCTCTGATCTGTAATGTGCGTCGTGCTAGATCACCATTTACATCACTTGGAATAAATGCTTGACCACTGACTTCTAAACGTTCTAGCCCCTTCTGGCAAGATTCCAAAAAATATCTAGGTAACTCCACATGATCAATCGCATCCAATTTAAACGTCACCATTCTCGACGCTAAAGTTTTACTTGCTTCCGGCAATGTAATTCTTGGTTGAACTAATCGAATGAGATGACCTCGAATATCAAAAACTTGGTTTTGCAGGAACCGATACCAGGTTTGCATTTGCTCCGATGGGCATCGCAGTCTAAATCGTGATCCTCGATTAAGATAAATCAGGCCTGCTCGATCGGGAACGCCTGGTATGCTACACAGATGAACCTCTGCGGGCAAATCACTGGGGAGTGATTCATCCTTACTTTCTTGAAGTCGCTGCTTAACAGCAGAATATAAAGCATACCCGTGATCCGCAGGTAACGTTTTACCTCGTAGTGAAAACTGAATTTCCAAAAAGTTCATCGCTTTAATTCTCCAAATACTGCCTGCCCATCCCCTCCACCTCTGCCCTGACCAACTCCACCAACTCCGGCGGAGACTGAACGATCGCTCCTTTCCCATACCCCAACACCCACCGCTTCAGGTCGTTTAGTCCTCGCACGAACAGATGCAAGGTAATTGACCCATCCGCATGTTCCTGCACCTCCTGGCTGGGATGCCAGCGACGTTCTCGAACATAAGGGGAAGTCGATGCGTCAAACCAGATTGAAACAGGCATCGGGACACCGCCAGCTTCATGCTGAAAAATCATTTCCAGGTGATCTTTGGCATCAAAGGTAGGGTCAGGTACAAACGTCTCCCCCAGAACCTCAAGCTGTTTGATCCGATCGACTCTGAACCAGCGGATCTCTTGCCGTTGATGGCAGTAACCAATCACATAGGGATTTGTCCCCCGGTAGATGTGCAGCAGGTAGGGGTCGAGCTTGCGCTGGGACACTGCATTGCGGCTGGCTGTGTAGTAAGTCATCTGCACCGTCTTTTGGTAACGGCAAGCTTCCTCTAACCGATGCCAGATATCGGGATCAAGGTCAGTCTCAGCCCCCGATCGAAACAGAATGCGTTCCTCAGCCAACTGCTGTAAGTCCACCCACGTTTGATCTGGTAGCCGTTCACCGAGACGAGCGATCGCAGAGCGTAACTCCTGAGCGTAGGCTGATCCGGCATAAGCTTCCAGCATTCTGGCTCCCAGCGTTAGAGCAAACAATTCACCTTTACTGAGGCTAATGGTCGGCAATCGCCATGCCGAATCAGTATAGTAGTAGCCCTTGGTGCGATGGAATTCGAGGGGAGCATGGTAGCGATCGCGGAGAAAATTGAGGTCACTCCGAATCGTGCGTTCACTCATCTCTAGAGCAGATGCGAGGCTGGATGCCGTTTGCCGCTGCCCAGAACGGAGGAGTTCATCAATTTGCAATAGTCGTTCAAGATGGCGAGACATGGCAGATATCTATCAGACTGGCTCTATCGTAGGTGGGCTACCCTGCAAAAATGTTTCCGGGTTGAAAATGTCAAAAAAAATTTGGGTGGGTATTGAATTGGCATTTGCTGCAAATCTACTTGCGGTTCCCCTATGACAGTGTTCCCAGTTCGTTAGAGAAAATCCTGCAATACTGCGTGATTGTTAACAGAACTTTGTGCAGTTAAACTTTCTAAGCGCTCCTTCGCATTGGTAAGCCGTACAGCAGATCCTGAATCTGATGGGGCGATCGCTGGAGTTTAGCCGCCCTGGTTTTGAACGCAGCAGCCGTCTCCAGGTCATCAATCACACTGAGTAAGTTTCCTAGAGTTGTCACCCGTGAGTATTTCCCAATGCTGTTACTTACAAAAGACACATCCGCCTTTTCGGCAAATACGACCACGCCATAAACCACCACTCGATTCGCGGATACCTCATTTCTCAGCTTCTTCATGACGCTATCGACATAGCCATTGACCTGAGCGTAAGGGTTTGTGCCAACGCTAGCGATAGGAACCTCTGCTCCACTCAGACGTTGAGAAAACCAGGGAGTCAGTTTGGGAGTCCCTCTGGCTTTAATCACACCATCAAAGTTCTTAGCTTCAATCACGACCACATAGGACTTGCCGATGAGAAGAACATCCACAAACTGACGACTCTTACCAGGTTGGACATCCAGGTGAGAGAGAACCAACCACTGTCCCAAATCAAACTTTGAGGTTGATTGCAGCCGATCGACGATGGCCTGCTCAAAGCGATCGAGGTTGGGAGTATCCATTTGTTTGATCGTTTCCTCCAGCGCCGCCTTCTCCTGTTGTATGGCGAGAAGCGATCGCTTAAAATCTTCTTCCCGTTGTTTTGCTGATTCCGCTTCGCGTTGTTTCGCAGCTTCGGCGGACTGTCGCCATTGTTCGAGCAACTGAGTCATTTCGTGGAGTTTTTGATCCTTCTGGCGATTTTGCTGCTGGAGGTGATCCAATAAAGACTGGTTTTGCTCTAGCTGCGTCCTGGCAGAGGCTTGCTGTTTCAGGGCTTTTGCCAACTCCTGTTTAAGCGTTTCAACCGCCTGGGTATTTTGCGAGGAAGACTGGGTTTGAGTTTGAAGCTTCTGCTGTAAGGAGGCGATCGTCTGCCCCCGTTGCTCAATTTCGTCCAGCAGAGCGGACTGAGCTTGCGTGAGTTGCTGGGTGTTGTCAACGGATGCGGTCTGCTGAAGTTGTTGCTCCAGTTTCACAATCTGCTGATTGAGTTGATGGGTTCGTTCATCCTGCTCCTGCTCATAGGTTTGCAGTTGCAGCGCAAAGGATTCCCGTTCTGCAATTAATTCCGTTAGTTGAGCCGATCGCTGTTTCAACTGTCGTCGCAAAATATCATTTTCCCGTCGTGACTGTTGCTGGGCCATCAACGCCTGCTGCTTCTGGACTCCTTTGCGGTGAAGAAGCCACTCAATGAATGACCAGGCGGACAACCCCATCGCCAAAAATAGGGCCGTGGTTAGGCTGTAATATCGGTGGGTTCCACTGTTACTCAGAAGATTACCGACCCAACGCTGATAGTCCTGGGCAAAGGAAGGCGGAATGCCACGAACGTAGTAGACCCGTCCAATGATCTGGCCAGCATTTTGTTGATGGGTTGGCTCGCGGTGGTCTGCACGGGTACTCTGATACGACCACTCGGTTTGCAGGGGAGGCGGATCACGGAGGAGGTCAAAGGGATGATGGTGGAGATTGTCGAGGTGAAGCTCCTGTGACCAGCCTCGCTCGGATTGGGTCATGTGGAGAATCTGCTGATCTGGGCAGACCTGGGCGGTGGTGGTGCAATCTGTAACGACCATGCCAAACAAACCATAGTTGCTGTTCAGAGTACGCTGGATCTCCTCTACGTCATCCTCCAGCAGGGCATAAGACAGCTTAGTGGGCAACATGCTGGAGAGAATGTTGAAATCTGTAGTCTGAACTCGCTGGATGGTTCCATACCAGTAGCTGCGATGGTTAGCCAGGTTAGAAACCGTTGCAATCCCGATCGCCGCTGTGCTGATGAGGGTTAAACGTCCTAATAGGGCAAAGATAGTTTTCACAGAAGTTCACCTTGAGATTAAAGCAGCATTGGAGCGATCGGGGCAGGTTCATCCGTTGGATCTGGCTCCGGGTGAGGTATCCCCACCGTTGTTAATACGCTTTAGACGAGCCAGACGCGCACTGAAGCTCATCACCGTTCACGATGGGGGATGCTGGAGCCGTCTGAGAAGGGGAGTCGCTTTCACACACAATCGATCGGGTGAGTCGATTAATGACTGCAACCGCCCCGGTATAGCTCTTTAGATCGGCTTGCTGGGCAATTGCCGTCACAATTGCCTTATTTGTGCCTTCAAGCACGATGGAGAAGGTATAGTGTTCTGTTTCTTCATCTCTCCCGACATCCAACCCGGCGATCGTGGGTGAGAACCGACCATTTTCGATGTGATACGCCTGTTGTGCTCGATTGATAGAAGCGATGGATGATCTTGCAACACTTCGTGCCAGGGTTTGCTCAAGCTGCCGTTCTAATTCCTTGGATTGTCGCTCTAATTCCTTCAGGTTTCGCTGGGCTTGAGCCTGGGTTGTGGGTCGTCTGACAATCACTTCATATAGACCCCGACTGGATGAGCCTTCACCTGACACAGCTCGACGGGCTGATATGACCTCCCAGCCTTCTGCCCCCAACTGCTGCATCTTATAGTCAAACGACAAATCTTCAACCCCTTCCACTTTGTATTCCCAGACTCCGGGGTTAGGTCGGTTCGCACTCCAAGCACCCACAACCAGAAATAGAAAGATTCCTGCCAGCAGGGTAGTATTGGCGATGTCACGGATTTGAGTGAACTGGTTGAGCAGGGGAAGAACCTTTCCAGCTTGCTTGGGTTGAATCAGCGTTGTGAGGGTTGAACGACTCGATCCATTGGTGCCATTAGTGCCACTGGATGAACTGGGTGAGAGCGTGAAGCTTTCTCGCCAACTCGAATGGCTTTGCCCTGCGGCTTTCCCTTGAACTACAACGCGCTGAATCGATTTTGGGTTGAGGCTATTGAGTCCCTGGCGAATACACTCCACCAAAGTCGATTGATCCGGTTTGGTTTTCGCCTCCGCAACGATCGTCAAACATTCTCCTGCTGTTGTAGCAGTGACGGTAATCCCTTTGGGTTGCAGCGTTTTGTTCATCAGTGCGGCGATCGCTACCGGATTCCCTTGTTTTGCTGAATCTAAGCCATTTTCAGTCGTCATTTCTTTCTTTGCCTGGTTTGATATTCTTTATCCTTGAAGCATTCATGAAAGAGGAGAGATTACTGTTCAAATTCATGCTGACTCTAATTTCTAAAACCGTTCGATCGCTTCATCCATTAACTGCCTGACATCCTTCAATCCACACATGGCGTATTGCCAGTGCCCATACCTGCCATCGGCGTTGACTGCACTCACCCAACGTTCTGCTGCATCCCGTTTCACATCCCGTAGCGGGTCATATCCTTTGGTTTCCAGAATGAAGTAGCAGGGCTGCTCAGTCTTAAGCCGAATGATGAAATCAGGCAAATAATCATGGGGTTGTCCGTTGTGGACATAGGGAATGGCAAAGCCCAATCCAGCATTTTTGACAAAGGCTGCCGTCGCGGGGTGGGTATCAATGATGTAAGCTGCGGCCTGTTCCCATTGCCAGGTATCCGCCACCACTGCATTGACATGAGAGTGAACCACCTCCCGCACAGGTTTACTCGTCCAGAAGTTCACATCCTCGGTTGAGCAGTGCCCTCGATGGGATTCATAGCGGGGAACCTCTGGGGCTTCACCTTGCTCGGTATTGGGTCGAATAGCATGAACCAACTGTTCAATCACCCAGCCATAGTAGGGAGACAAGAATACATCGATCAGTTCAGCCGGTTTCACCGGAACCACCTTTTCACTCAGGTAGCGATCGCAGATGTGACGAAGCTGGGGAAACAGAACATGGGCTGGAGCTTGATAGCTGCCTGATTCCACATAGCTTTTGGTTAACCCACCTGCCAGATCAAACACCAACTCTTGAAAGCGACGACCTTTGCGATAAGGATTGAGATCTACACTCTCCAGCTTGCCTGGCCCCGACAGAGACGGTCTACCCTGATTGTTGGGTAAGGTTGCCTTCATCTGCACTTCAGGGGCAATCTTAAAGGGGTCAAGCTTCAAAGGGGCGATCGCCTCCCAATCCACCGCCACACGATTGCGAATGGACTGGGTATAGCCTTCAACTCTAGGAATCTCAATTTTGTACTGTGCTTTGCCAGGAACCGCATAAATTCGATGCCGCTTTTCCTTCTTGGGGCTGGCTGTATTGGGATTCGCCTTGTAGGGAATGATGTCAAAGGGCACACCAAAGATTTTGGCAACCTCTTCACTCATCAGCCCGGTTTCTTCATTGAGGTCGTAGCTGGCACGACGCAACCCCCGTCCCACCACCTGCTCACAGAGAAGCTGCGACATAAAGGGACGAAGCCCAATGATATGCGTCACGGTATTACAATCCCAGCCTTCGGTGAGCATCCCAACAGAGACAATGCAGCGTACATCACGCCCTGGAGGATGCAAAGGTCTACCCAACTTCAGTGCCAACGCCTCAAATCCGTCCGGGTAGATCGGGTTGCCCTGTTTGTCACACGTCCAAGCCCAACTGCCCACCGTATCGAGGGTGTAGCGCATCCACCGGGATTCATCCGACTTGGAAGCCCCAGACTCCATCTCCTGCACCACTTTGGAATCAACCCGAATGGTGTTAATTTGTTCGTCTTGATTGCGGAAGCCCTCAATTTTGCAGGGGGAGATGTGAGAAGCTTGTTTACCTTCTGCCAGCCACTCATAGATCACCTTGGCGATCGCAGTGTTTTTACACACCAAAATGAACACAGGCGGTCTTGGATCTTCACGATCTGGGTCTTGCTCCCATTCCAGCCGATTCTCTTCCCATAACCCTCCCAGCATGGCGATCGGGTGTTGAGCATACTTAAGAATGGCATCAGGCTTGGGATTAGATTTCTTGCCCCCTCGCTCAGCAGGAGTGAGCTTATCCATCACCCATTTCCAGATGTTGAAATAGCCAGGAATTTCATGTCCGGTAGTATCTCGAACCGCAAGCTGAGGGATTTTGACTAATCCTGCTTCGATCGCATCCATCAAGCTAAAGTCAGATACCACCCAGGGAAAGGGCTTATTGGCATCTTTGCCCACTCGACTGAGGTAGTAGGGTGTTGCAGAAAGATCGACACAGAAATTAATGCCGCGATGCTGATGAATGCGGTCTAAGCCCTCGACCCAGATAGTCGCTTCCTGCTGTTCATACTCACTGACTTCATCCTCGTCATCGGCTTCATCGTTTTCCGCTGGACGAATGCGATAGGCGTGATGGGCTTCATCATTGAGAATCAAAATATTTTGTTTGCCACCCACTTCCCGTCCTAGAATGCGATGAATCCAGGCTGTATCACTCTCAACGTAGCGAACAGACTCTACCTTGACTGATTCCAGGTTGCCTTGCTTGTCACGTTTCTCTTCGACCACTGCCAACATTCCCTGAGCGATTTGGAGATTCAGGGTTTCTTCAGTCAGGTAGCGTTTTCCCCGTGCAGTGTCATTTTTAGCGGCAATGCGAATGGTTTCAGTGGTGTAGAGAGGAACTCCCACCCGACTCACCTTGGCAGGTGCATCCCCAGATGTTTGAGGTGATCGCTTCTCAAAGACGTGCCAGTTCGTCGTCAGAATTCTGCCCTGGCGCAGGCGATCCATTAATTCAGCAGGCACCAGGTCACGGGTACGATAAAGGCTGGCTTCCCCCCGTTCTGGATCAAGTTCACCCAGGCGATCGCGGATTGTCACATTTGGGCAGACAATCAGCACCACATCAGAAAATCGAGCATCGCTGCGATCATTGACCTTGTTGAGAATACTCCAGGCACACAGCATTCCCATAACAGTCGTTTTGCCGCTTCCGGTTGCCATCTTGCAGGCGTAGCGCGTAAAGGCTTTGATGCCCTCGGATTGCTGCTGCTCTGTAGGTTCATCCGTTGGAATAGAAATGCCTTGCAGAAAATCAGCTCGCGCCTCTTTGAGGAAAATGATGGTTTCCACCGCTTCCAGTTGAGCATAGAACAGCCGCCGTTCTCGCCCTTCTCGCTGCCAGTAGTGGAGCAATTCATGGGTCGTACGAGTCACGCCGGGATAGTCCTGCGATCGCCATTCCTGCACCCGCTGGCGGATGTAGTTGACCAGCACCATTTCATAGCCAGGGTCAAACTCTTTAGAAAGAGCCAGAACCTGATCGCTTAAGTCCCAGGTGATTTCCCCTTCACGCGGCGGATAGACAATTGCAGGTCTACGCCCATCGCGCAGTTGCGGTTCTTCTCCTTCCCGTAGAAACCAGTAGCGATCGGGTTGGGCAAAAGGAGAATTGAGGATAGGAGTATCAACTTCGTAGGTCATGACTGCACCACTGTCTCCTTAGCAACCCAGCACCGATTTGAGCAAGCGTTTCATGTCTCCAGAGATGGGTAGCCAATCAATTTCCCTGCATAGCTGAGAGCAAGATTCACCGTTTTGGAGCCGTTGCATGTAGATGCCCTTAAGCAGTTCTTCTAACCCAAACTTGGTCAGCATCTCGGCAGCCAAACCAATGATGCCAAGGAAAATGATCCCACCAATCATGCCACCAGGGCCAAGCAACGCCAATGCAGCCGTAATCGCAGCCGCTCCAGTCAAACCTGTTGTTGCCATGACGATTAGCAACACGATCGCCGGTAAACCAATTCCAGCCGCCTTTCTCACAAACTCATCCATAATCACCTTTCCTCAAATCATTTAGAGAGATTTCACAACCAGTAATTCATTTCCCCGCTCATCAATCACCTTCACCGCGATTTGACGATGCGCTCCCGGCTCAAAGGAGGCACTCAAGGTTCCAGCCAAATGCCCCCATAACGATTCTTCATAGGTCTTACGCAACGACTTTTTGAGGTTGTCCCAGGCTTGCGTTTTGGGAAAGAAAGCCTGACACACATGGAAGCAAAGCCCGTTATAGTCCGTATCCAGGAACCAGGCAGGTACATCATCGCCGCGTCGGTGATAGGGTTCCATTGATACTGGGTCAAACACATCTAAACCAACCAGGGCAACTCGATACTTTTCATCCACTCGCTGAATGCTGACATCGGGCAAACCACACACGCTGAAGATCTGAGAACTCTTCATGTTCTTGAGCAAATCACCCATCAGCAGATCTGGAGTTGCCTGAACATAGGTGGCTGGAATGCCAGTTACCGCATCACAGTTATCGATCAACTTACGGGCATTGGGATGGATGGCAAAGCCAATCACATAGAGATGGGTATAGCGTTTGTTGCTGGCTTCATCAGCGGCTCTGTAAACCAGATGTTCCACAACTGCTGCATTTTCAGGACCAAAGACCAGAGCGACGGGCTGCTCATCAACGATCGCTTCAGCGGATAGGGAGAGAGATTTCGCAGGTTTGCGGATCGTCTTAAAGGTAATAGTGCGATTGCCTTCAAGCCTTAAAACCGGACTCTTGCGGAGAATTTCTAAGAGGCGATCGGTGAAGGAAGTTTCATCATTAAGCTGAATCGCTTGATGTCCGTTTCCATTCCCATTTCCGTTTCCATTCCCATTCGCTGATTCATCTAAATCGACTGGAACCGGAATGGTGGCTTCAACTGTAAAGGCTCCAGTGATACGGGTAATGCCGTTGAGAGTTTCAGGGCGATCGACCAGGATTTCTTCATCAGGGGGTTCGTCATTGGCAATGCTCTTAAGCGTGATGTGTGGGACAATGCCGCCCACTTCTTCTCCCTTTTTGTTTTGCTTACGCTTGTAAACAAAGCCACCTGCCGGACCACGCGATTCGTCTTTGAGATCGTAGTAAGGAAAAGTTGCTGTCAGAAGGCGTTGACGTGCCAGCGCGAGAGGAACACGGCTTACATCACAAGTAATCCAGCGTCGTCCCCACTGTTCAGCAACATAAGCCATACTACCGCTTCCGCAAGTTGGGTCAAGAATAAGATCACCTGGATCGGTAGTCATCAGTATGCATCGTTGAAGCACACGCCGTGCAGTTTGAACTACATAAGTTTTGTCAGCTCCAAAACTTTCGATCGTGTCTGTCCAATTGTTAGTAAGTGTAGAAAATGGATAATCTGACAAGTAAACTACAAAGCGTAAAGTGTTCCCAATCTGAATCAATCGTCTCTGTTGACGAAGTCTTTCAATACCTTGAGGATTAGTTGACCATCCACGTCTCGGTCTAAATATCTTTCCTTCAAACTCAATTGGAAAGTTTGATGCATCACTACCACTTGCAGATTCTAATGCTCGGTGAGTAAAAACTTTTGCACCCAACGGTATTTCTTGGTCAGGCGAGAATCTTGCACGTTCACCATTAGCACTTTCAATCCATAGAGCCTGCGATCTAGCTGCCCAACCTCCGTCACCTATCCATATGTTATTGAGTTTTACTAAGCTAATATCACGAGCATACCAAAGGAGAAAATCTGAAACTGATGACAAACCTTTATCTGTTTGAGCACCTCCTCTTAGAAAGCTAATTTGAGAGACTAGGTTTTCTGCACCAAACACCTCATCCATCAATTCCCGAACATGGTGCAAATTCTCATCCCCAATCTGCACAAACACACTACCACTGGATGTCAGTAGCTCCCTTGCCAACACCAACCGATCGCGCAAGTAGCTCAAATAGGAGTGCAGTCCCATATCCCAGGTATCCCGATACGCCTTCACCATCTCCGGCTCACGGGTCATGTCTCCATCTTCGTTATGCTTGACATCCCGCTTACGGACAAAGGGTTGAAAGTTAGAGCCAAACTTGACTCCATAGGGCGGGTCAATATAAATCATCTGCACCTGCCCCCCTAGCCCTTCGTATTCCAGCAGGGAGTTCATCACCACCAGCGAATCCCCCAGGATCATGCGGTTCACCCACTTATCCCGGTGTTCATAGGCTTTGAGGACTTGATCAGTAATGGGATGCTGTGGATCGCCCCATAAGTCCAAACCCAACTGATCACCCCCTTTTTTATGTCCTCTAAGGGTTTCAATAATCGCTTGAGTAGAGAGCCGTTCATGCACAAACAGCGGTAAGGTTGGCACATCAAAGGAGAGCCGTTCTGCTTTACCAGTCCAATTGAGAAACGGTTGACTGAGTGCCTTCAGTTTGGCTGCTGCCGCTTTCGCCGCGTCGAGTGAACCGGCTGCCAGAATTTCAGCGATGAAGGCTTCTGCCTGGTCACGAGTGGGGTGATTGTCCCAATCCAGCATAGGGGACAGGGAGGAATCGTAGCGATAGGTTTTAGGGGATTTATGCTTACTTTTGGGGAAGCGTGGTTGCGTCCCTACATCAGGACGTAAGGGGCTATCTGATTCTGGATGGTTGTAACTCTGTGCGTCTTTGTTCGATTGAACCGTCTTTCGTCTAGCCATTTTGTTGACTTCCCTAAAACTTTGCACATTCCTAAGCAGCACCTATGATACAGTGCCTTTTTTGACATGAAAAGGAGTGAGTGCAGCACGGCACTCGATCGCATTACAGATAAATTGAATTAACTAGAAAAATACTTCGTGAGCAAATCCTGTCCAGATTCACCCATCTGTTCAAGTAGTCCGCGAATGGACTGGAGGGCGAGTCGAGAGGGTTTGGCGCGTCGGTTTTCCCAACGATTGACCGTTGGAAAGGTAACACCGAGATGGGCGGCAAACTGCTCTTGAGTCAATTCCAACCGTTGGCGGAGTTCCAAAATCAAATCTGCACTATCTTGCGGACGGGTCACAGCTTTGGAGGATACGTTATTGATCATGTTTCATAAATCACCCTATAAAGAGTGATATCAGTATGATTCCCGCATCCTTGACAAAAGCAACACAGAAGTGTCAGAGAACGATGAAGTGGCAAATGACCTTAACCCAGCTTCTTGATGTGGTAAGGGCTGGGTAAGGTAAGGCAGTAGACCAGAATCAACCGCTGGTGAAGCACTCTACTTTTTGTAGTAGTCCAATTTCCAAATCTCACATGCAGCCTTAGCCATCTTAGTCTGTCGTTCTTCAATTTGTTTTGGACCCCAGATAGAATATTCCAAAATTTCTTGCGTGATCTCCAACTTAGAATAGGAAAAAGCCTTGGAACATTTGTCCTGGAATGAGCTATTCCCAATACTGCGATTTCTTTTGGAGTCAAGTAGGGTTAGATTGCCAAGTCTATAAATATACTGCCTAGAATCTGTTTTGTTGAATTTTGCCAACCAAATATCATTAGGCTTTTGTGGAAGAATATGTTCGAGATTCACTTCGGTTGCATCAGGGTTTGCAATCAACTCTTTATGCCCTGAGTAATAGCTATTTAATTCTTGCAAAATGTATCGTGCTAACTCAGTATGATTTTTATCAAAACTTCTCTTCTGAAAAGCTTCAAAGAAAAAATCATCATCAGGATAAAGCTTTTCTAACTTTTCAAAAACTTCCTTTAGATTTTTGGGTTTATTCTTTCGGATGAATACAGAAATCTCACTGTATAAAGCCTCAATTTTAGGATTGAGATTACAAATCACATTATATCGGAAAGAGAAAATAACAATCATCCTTAAAAATTTAAGGAATAAGCTACCTGTAAAGGTTTCTTTCGCAGCGAGTAAAGCAGGATAACATTCACTAACATCAAAAAGACGCAACTTTCTAATTTGGTTCTTGACATCCAGATGGTAGGAATACCATACAGAACTTTGTGGATTCTTGAATCCACTGTATATTTCCGCTGATTCATATAGCGAATTTACAAAGTCAAGAACATCTAATGGTTTTTTAAGCTTAGTTGATACTTTGCGGAACAGATCTTTTTCACTTACATAGCCGTACTTTGACATCCAGTAGTGATGAATAAATTTTGTTAAATCAAACTTATCTATTTCACGATTGATTTCCACCCATTGTTTCTGAACATCCAGGAGTTTGTCAGACGATTTGGAAAATAAGTGATTTTTGAGCAAATCTGCAACAGATAGTTGTAATCCTCTATTATTTAGAGTTTCAAAAATCAAATATGAATTTGATTCATCAGCTACTGAAATCACAATTGAATTTAATTTGTCTCTGATACATTCTTCAAGCTGAATTAAGGTTTCTATAAAATCTTTTGCCTTTGATGCGCGTTCATGAACTTTTTTATGTAGAAGCAAGTATGCAGAGAGCATCAGCTTATTTGACTTACGCTGCCCTTGAGACATCTTTTTATTTTGATTCTTTAGAAAAGAGATATCTTTAGGCTCAATGAAATTTTCTTGATAAAATTGATTGTTTGTATCGTTAAGAATTATTTTTGGCTCAGTTCTTCGGGTGCGTGAGTCTAGAGAGCCTAAATAGTTTTGCGAAATGATCAAAGCTAACTGCGAGTCTCCCTGATCTGTAGCAATATCTCGAATCACACACATTAGTAGGGAAACTGTTGTCATACGCTGTTGCCCATCGATTAGCTCAAGTTTAGGCTTGTTGGAGTTATTAACAACAATTGCACCAAAGAAGTGTTCATTTCGATTTTCATCAATTGTATTTACAATGTCAGTCCACAATTCTTCAACTTCTGTATCTGTCCAGGAGTAGTCACGCTGAAAATTTGGCACTACATAGTAATTGCTCCCAGTCAGTAGTTCACCAAAACTCATGAGTCTGCTATCAATGCTAGTCGTTGGCATTTGAGAACTCCCTCTGAAACATACGTTTAATCCAGGATAAATAAACTTCTCCGTATCGTACACCCCTAGTCCTTACTCCAAACCCAAATATCGCCTTCATAGCGATCGAAGATTTAGCGGTATAATTCCTACCTCCTCCCCCCGATCGCCCACTCAATAACCTCATCAATCTCCAAGTCACACTGAATTGGGATACCTCCATCAATGCCATGAGGCGACAAGCTGGCAGCAGTGGCTCATCCAATAGCCCCTATACCTTTGAGGTGTTCAGATTCGGGGGGATGAGTAGCGGTGAGGGGGGTGGCAGTTCTGGTGGTGGAAATTGCAACACGCCAGGAGACACAGCAGCCGATGGTAGCCGATGTGGGGGTAGAGCCGCCAGTGAAAGACCAGGAGGGCGTTAGAAATAAGCTTCCCGCACTGAGATGAGAAATCACGCCGACCTCTAGGGGTGATCAGCATTATGAATTAAGATACTGTCTGATCATCGATCTCAACTTAACGGCACACGAAAGCAATGGCAATTCCCACCGCTCCCTTAACGGGCAAGGCTCTACTCAAGAAATTGAAAGAACTCTCGCACCTTTCCAAATCGGAAAAGGCACAAGCCTGCGGTTATGGGACTGAGACTAAATCGGGGGAGATCCGCACTAACCTATCGGCATTCATTGAAGCCGTGCTGGAAGCGGAAGGGGTGAGCGTTGATCCAGAACACGCCATAGGCAGGGGAAGAACACCCACCTATCGAGTCACTGTTCATGCCAATGGTCAACTCTTGATTGGCAAAGCGTATACCGAGATGATGGGATTACAGCCAGGGGACGAGTTTGAAGTCAAGTTGGGATACAAACACATTCATCTGGTGAAACTTGCAGCAGGTTCAGGCTCAGAGGAATAACACCAGCCTGTATGTTCTCAGATTGCAGGGCTTGCCTACTTCCTCCCCCCGATCGCCTGCTCAATCATCTCGTAGATCTCCGAATAACGCTCACCCCTGGCAGGTGGTAAAACTCGCCATTGGTCAACGGGACGAGGAATGAAGGTCAGCAATAACCATTGATCACTATCGGGCTGCTCCACCTCCCAGGCGATCTGATTCTCCAGCTTTTTGACTCTGTAACCTTTTTGAACTAATGCAGTGGCGATCGCATTTCCCTGCATCAGCAGAAACTGTTCCCTATTCAAGGGGTCGTCCTCCTTTCCGGCAATGGCGGATCGACTTGCCCTCGTAATGCACCGTAAATGCCGCAGTGGGGTTAATCTTCCGCAGTTGCACAATGATCCGGTCTGCTTCGGCGCGGGTGGTCGCACGGGCACATTCCTTACCGTTTTTGCGAATGCTCCAGGTATACCGTTCAACGTCGTAACTCATACCAACTCCTTGGCAAGTCAAGAATGGGGCGAAGCACTAGCGAAGCTTTCCGCAGGAATCGCCCCTGAACTTTGAACGCTTGTGATCCGTTGGAGAATTGCGGCTCTACACCGCTAGCCTCTGGTGAGTTTGCTCTGGCTGGTCATGCAGGCATTCCCTCCGCGCCTTCTCCAAAACCTTTCCCGGACAGCATTACACCACCAGGGGTTTTTCATCTTTAATTGACGGCACTGCTACGATATCGTTGCAATATGCTTACAATATTACGACAACTGCCGCAAGAAATCAGCTTGTCTGCCAGGATTTTTCAAACTTGGGCAGATCTTCATTGCCGCAATATTGTTGCAATATTAGGAGAGAGGTTAAATGCAGGAGAACCTGGTGGCGGATACGCGAGTCGGTAGTGCAGAGTTTGGCGACTACCACTACAACGAATTTTTGAAATGGAGCTTTGGCGATCGCAAATCCAAGGCGGCATTGTTGCGGGATATTGCAGTGGCCCGAACCGATGCCAACAAGGAACTGCTCGATCGCAAGATTGCCTACTATTGCAACCTGTACGGCTTAACGGAGGAGGAGTTGGTCGATCGGATTCGTCAAGCCGATGAGGATAACATCAGTGTGGCAAAGCTCCATCAAACCCTGGCAGCAGAAGCTGGGCTAAATCCCAAGCAAACCAAACCCTATTCAGGGGAATAAGTAGTCCTTACCGCTAACTCCACCGATACTTCCAAGGCCGCATCGCATTCCCATGCCGCCACACCCTCGCCCAGCCGATCGCGCCTCGATTTCCAGTGCCTCTGCCCTGGCTTCAGCTTCCAGGTATTGCTCACGAGTTGCCGCACAGTCGTCTAGATATTGCGAGTAGACCACTGCATATCCTTTCTGCTGAAACCGTTGCAGGTAACTTGTCTTACTGGGCGAAAATATCAGCTTCGATCGTCCAGACTTTACATTCTTTTATGAGGATCGACCCGTCATCATCAATCGCGTCGATCGTGATAATGGTTTTGCCGTCAACAACATCAATTGATGCGATCGGATCTTCCTCTTCGATTCCCTCATGTCCATACTGCTTCCAAGCTTTTACTCCGTTGCTTGTTCTCAAGTCGTATTGAAAGAGATGCTCGGCTCTACCAGGTAGGTTAGGACTAGTGACAACCAAAAACTCAAAGCCGATCGGTTCATCACCTTCAAAATCAACTCGGATGTTACCAGAAAAGGTCTGCTGAAAATCTAGACCTGTCCAAATGAGAGATGCACGATATTCCTCAGTTCGATTGAGAGGAACGATTGGGCTTGGTTCTACGCTTGGTTCTATGCTTGGTTCTACGATTGGTTCAGCCGCGATTGGTTCAGCCGCGATTGGTTCAGCCGCGATTGGTTGTAACTGCGTAGGTTCAGGTTGCTGCACTTCTGCCTCTCCCTGAGACAAGAATGGAGTTTGAAGCGCAATACAGATAGGAGCAGCAACGATCCCCGTCGCGGCCCAAGCCAGCCATCGAAGAGATGATTGCTTAATCGACTTGCCGTAGAGATGAAAAACGATCGGGCTAACAATCGCCCCAACTACCGCACCCGTTAAAAACCCTACGCCCCCAGCAACGATCAAACTATTTCTATTGTTCACTTTTATCTCCAAAAACTCTGGTTGGTACAACTTAACCCGCTCAAATAGCAAAGTCCGATCGCTTTCACTAGACGCGCTCAAGTCAATCGAATCGGATCAAGTCGCCTCTGACCCAACCAGTTGCGCCGCTACCCGGAAAACCGACAAAATACCAGGTGTATCCCTCGGACACAGCCGATCGCGTTGCCCAAACCCGATCACCGACCAAACCATAATGAGGTGCGTTAGCCGAGGTTGATGGAGTCGATCGGACGTTCACCTGAGAACCTGGAGAAGCCGATAAGACCATCCATCCAGGTATAGTCGATCGGTTGGTTGCCGGAAGATTTGTGGTTGGTCTAGGTGCTGCTGTTCCGCGTCTTGGTAGATTCTGGCACGCAACGCCATCACCATCTCGATCGAGCCTTCTGCTGTAGTTGGCTTGCGCGTCTTCCTGGTAGGCAAAGTCGCTACAGGTTTGCGCTAAGGCTGGTGCGGCAATCAGGGATAAGGCGATCGTGCTTGTCAATAGTATGAATTTGTTTATCTTCATTGAAATTGCTCTGTATGTAAAAATTCAGAAACGTCTAGGATTCGTGGAAGTTGTTCTATACCCAGATTTGCCATCAGTTGAAAATACCAGCTTCGATCGGACTTGGGTATCCAAGACGAGTCATCCTGCGGACTGAACAATGGTTCTGCATCGATCTGGATGCCACCTAGAGCATACGTATACTCCTACACAGGCAGTTCTGCCCGTTTCAGGAATCCCAACATATACAATTCCCATAATTGGGATGCTTGATAGAGAATGCAGCTGCGGGCAGCAGAGAACAAAATCAATCAAGGAATCTGTTTGTCTGGCTGATCGAATATCGGAGTGATCGGAAATCTACGAAACCACCTTCCCAGTATTCCCACCTCAAATCCTAACCACCAACCAAGCGACCTTTTTTTATTACCGATCGCGTTCATAACAAACCGGACTACTGCCCCCTGGTCTGGAGTACGCCGATCGCCCACCACAGCTTCGCCCTGCCGAATCCACATCATAGGGACAGTCACAACTTCCCTGCCGTGCTGCCCGAACCGGGGCATTAGGGTTAACAGTAGGAGTAGGGGGTGGCAAAGGAGAAGGCTCTACCTCAGCGATCGGTTCTGGTTCTGGTTCTGGGGATGAAGGTTGCCCCACTTCCCCCTCAACCGCTCTGGCAAACCTCTGGGCGCGATCGGCATCGGTAAAGCTGGCCACTTGCACGGTAGGATTCCCTGTCTCCGAGCGAACCGTACTGACTGCATCGGCACAGAAGGACTGCCGTACCACTGCTACATCAGCTCCATCAATGAAGACCGGATACCAGGTGTCATCATCAGAGCCAGAGCTATCACCACAGGTGGACTGGGGAAACTGGAACTGAGCTACTTCTGGGCTGGGAGAGACTTCTGGTGTCGTGGCTGGTTCTGGGGAAGATTCAACCAGCGAAGGAGTTGCCTGGGGCGAAGGAGATTCCTGAACGGTGGGTGGCTCAGAGGGTTCACCCGTTGCAGCAGTGAGGATAAAGAACACAGCAGTTGGCAGCCCATAGGCTTTAGCAATCCGCTTGCGGCTCCGGTCGCCGATGAAAGGAACTCGTTGCGGTTGGGCCAGACCAAAAACTAGACCCGTAGATGAGAGCAAAAAGAGAAATGCGAATAGACCACCCATTGGACAAGAACTCAATTCAGCAAAATGGTGCAGTCATTGCAGCAAGGCGAATCGCTTCCATCGCAAATGCCTTAACTTCAACTGACAATTACTGCACTACTGCATCCCTCTTCTAATTGTGCCACCCACCATCCGGGTGTTTTGACCATTCACCTGGCTTCAATGAGCGCGACGGTTCTTCCTCATCTACCGCACCATCTGTTCATCTTCCATGTCCTTCAGCAGTTGGACGATCGCCTGTCTGACCAGATCTGCCTTGGAACGACGGCAACGGACTGCCAGAAACGATAAGTCTCTGTGTAGGGATTCATTCAAATCCACAGTGAAACGAATTATTTCTTCCTTCTGCTCACTCATATCCAATTTCTCCTACCTCCTACCTATGGTTGAGCTGACCCGATTAGGGGAACAACGTCTGTACTACCCCCTCGATCGCCCTCGTCCACACAGCCTGTCTCCTCAATCTTCTGCAAAATGTTCAGACATACCAGCTTGAGTTCTGGGTCAGCGGGGAGTTCACCTGTCGCTGCCAATAAACAGTGCCGTAGCCAATGAATTTCGGTTGAGTCTAGATCTAGCCGCATGGTTTTCCCTCAATTCAACTGTTGCTCCTGGTCGATCGCCTCCTGATACCGCTGCACCAACACAACCTCCATCAGAATGCGCTCTAGCTTTCGGCGGATTCGATAGGTTGCAACCAGCTCTCCTTGAAGTCGTCCCAACCAATACGCTGCCCCAACCAACACAAGAGTTATCCACCAATGCATTACGGTTCCTCCCCTGATCGAACTTCCAGAACTGCCAAAACTTCCGCGATCGGTCGTCCTTCTATCTCCACCATTTGCTGCACTCGCCAAAGTTTTCGAGCCGGGATATAGCGGCTGTGTCTGCCTGTTGCGTCCTCCCACTTGTAGACGTAGTAGGTCGTCGGCATTTTGCGCTTCTTATTAGCAAGCCGCTCCTCAATCCAGCCTGACGCTGCTCCCTTGGGAGAATGCCTGCGTTTGCGCTTCGTTGGGTTATCCCCAGAACACCGATCGGCTTTTGTGTAGGAATGCCCACGATGAAAAGCGGTTCGTCTCTCATGCCACTGTTCTGGGGATAACAGGCTCTCCTGGGTGTGGGGATGGGAAATGCCAGAACCGTAGTCTGCCCAGATCACCGTTGCCCGACCGACTTGCTCAGTGGTTGTCACCGTCGCTTGACCGCTGCTTGTGGTGATGGTTTCCCCTGGTTGGGGTGGATTGGCAATGGCATAGGAAGGAACCTCCAGCAGGAAGGAAAGCTGCCGTCCTTTGAGCGTCATGGCAATCCTCCTGACACTTCAACTGGATGGGCAGCTGCGGCCCATCTCGATCTAGCACTAACCCCCATTCTGGATGCGCTGTAATCGCCTCTCGTACTGCTTTACGGCATCGGGCAACCTTCCACATCTGCTGGCAGCGTTCCAGGTGTTCAGCAGGCGTTAACTCGGCTTGTTTTGGCAATTCAAAAACGGGTTCCGCTCCAGGTGGCGGAAGATTTGCCCTCACCGATCGCTGTTGAGACTTGAGAAATGCCTGTTGATTGATTGGATCTTGAGCTTGTTTAGTAATCCATTTGTCAACTAATGCGGGTCGTTTCGGTAATTCCTCTGCCCGTTTTAGTAGCCACTTTCTGTAGGAGTCGATCGGCTGTCCATCATTCAATAATTCTGTTTCTCTCTCTCTTGGGTGGGGTGGGTGGGAATGAGAGAGAGATGAAGAAGATCTGAAAGAGATCTGAAAGAGATCTGGGGAAGTCGGCAAAGCCTTATCAGGCAAGACTTTAAGGGGGGTGTCACTGTCACCACTGTCAGTCTCCATGACACCACTGTCAGTCTCTATGACATTTTTGTCAGTCTCCATGACACTGCTGTCAGTCTCCCTGTCATCTGTGTCAGTGGATGAATCGTCTAAATCCTCTTCATCCTCATCCAGGTCGCCATCCATGCGGACGACCCGATCGGTATCAGTTCGGTATCAGTAATGATCCAAAGCTTCAGTCGCCCTTTGATGCGCTCCCCTAATCTGCCTTGCTCAATCAGCTTGGCTTTGGCACGATAAAAGCGGCGTTCTCCAATCTCCCACAACTGACAAAACTCAGCGACGTTGGGGATATCGACCACCCAACCATCACGCTTCAAGGCTCCCAGCAGATGAATCAAATAGCCGGAAGCTGTATAGTCTCCTAGCTTCCAGTGCTGTTTAACCTGTTCTGGGGTAAGCCGTTTATGCCCTGGCTTGCGGTGATTGCCAGGGGACTTGGAATCAGAGGTAGAATCTGACATGATGTACCCTATGTAAAGAAAATGAAACAATTGCCCCGACTCTGCACTTACAGACCGGGGCACTTTTTTTAGATCAAGTCGTCAACCGTAAAACCGCAATTTGAACAAGGATGAGTTTCATCCCACGGTGATAGGCATCTGGGGCAGGCAGGTTCTAGCTGGTCTTCCAACCACCACACATCGAAGAGGGAACCCAGTCCAGAGATGAAATAACGCCATGAGCCGTTATCGCTGCGTAGAATGCCTTGAACCACTCCACCTCGTTGAATGGGCAGAACATAAACCCGATCGCCAAAGTCATAAGGGTGGTTGGGAAAAGTAGATGCAATTTTTCTCGTTGTCATGAAAACTATGCAGGGTCGTAGGAGGCACATCATTGCGGTGTGCCTGTTGCAGTGCACTAATTTCGTCTTTCACTCGTTGCTCGAACACACTTAAACAGGGACACGCTTCACAATGGGCTGCCGAACCAGGACGAGTGCAACCGCAATCGGGAATCCATTGGGAAAGGACACGCTGAACAGCCGCTTCATAACGCGCGGCAGATTGTTGCAAAAGAGTAGATAGGCTCACGCTGGTTCCTGGTCTAGACCGAGAAGAATGATCAGCTGATCTGCCTTCGCTTGAGCTGCAAGGGCAGTAGCCACGTCTTGTCGCCTTAGCTCAAATCCCTTGAGCACTTCAAACTTGCTGGTATGCAGTCCGAGGGCTAATCGCTCCAAAGTCTGCTCTGAAATTCGTCGTCCCCGATCCCATCTCGGAAAGTTGTTGGCGCGAATTCCTGTGAGTTGAGAAAGCTGAGTATGGCGAATATGCCGAATTTCTTCCGCAGAAAGGAGGAATTTTCGGGGAATTTTCATGAAGTTCATTCTATTTTCCAATAATAAATTATAGGAAAGTATAACAGATTATATTTATGTGTAATCTCGTATTCTATGAACTTGGAAGAAATTACAGGAAAATGTAAGTAAGTTCACTGTGGACAAACGGCACCGCTAAATGAAATTTGCTGACGCTTTCAGAGAAACGTTATTTCGGTTTGAGTTAACAGGGAAGGAGATCGCCGAACGAAGTGGGTTGTCTCCTGCTCAGATCAGTGAATTTCGGAATGGGAAGAACTTGAGAATTGATAGCGTTGAGAAGATTCTGGATGCCTTACCGCAAGAAGCGCGGAACTATATGCTGAAACTCGTTGCAAGAAAAGGGGTAGAATCCACTGACTCTATCCCCCTGCCCGAAAATGATACTTTTATGAATGGTTGAAAATGCGATTGCTGTCTTGTGTCCCATAGGACAGTCCTGAGTGTCCTGTCCTTGCATAGGACACTACCTGGTTAGACTGTTGTTTCAGTCAAGCTCTTCCAACGGATCACCGTCTCACCGTCCATTGCTTTAACAATGTCATCGTTGATATAGGTTGCACGACCGTCCGGGTCTTTCAGGCATTTGCGGATGCTGCTCTCAATGCTCGTAAAGTTAGCATCCTCGCCCCGTGCTTGCCGCAGCTCGACAACTTTTTTGGCCAGTTGGTATGCTGTCAACCCCAGTTCTTTCATCCGCGCTTCGTAAACCTCTTTCCGTCCCATGATGTCGTAGTAACGCACGTTTGCACTGCAATCATAGCCCAAAGGTGCTATGTACACTTGCCGTTATTCTGCCTCTGCCTTACATCGCTGCATGAATACGGTAGAGGTAAAGGCTCTGACGGTATCTTCCCGGCACTCTGGTAACGCTGCGCGAAGTTGGCGAAAGATCGTCACAATTTCTAGACAGTCCTGATCCTGGGGCAGGACAGGTTCAGCCATCGATGGAGCCACTGGAGGGCGATCGCTACCGTTAATAGGAGCCGAATCACTATGACTCACCAGCTTATAGCCTTTGCCGTTTTGCATCAGGCTCACGTCTTGTCCTTTGCGAAGGGGGGTGAGGGAAGGGTCGCCGGGGTTGCCCCACAGTCGAACGTCTTCGCCCGTGCTGAGGGTAATCATCACGTTAATCCGATCGCCATAGATAGTCTGTCTAGGTTTACCTGCGGCGTATTTGACCTTACCTGAGATGAGCATTGCTGTGGCTACCATAATGCGTTCTAAAAATGAATGAGGGGATCGCCGGGGCACGACTCCCGGTAACGTGCAGATTTTCTAGATGGGATCAAGCTGCTCTAGTGATTAAAGAGATTGGGCTGACCATGTGAGAGACTTCATAGCTCTCCTACCTCACTCTCCTCATCGATCTGAATCAGGCGATCGATCGCTGCCTCCAGGTGAAGTAACGCATTATCTAATTCATCTGAAACCTCGTCATCTGTGGCCCGATCGCGGAGTTCAATCAGTCGCTCTTGAATTCGCTCAAGGATGTTTTTCATCAGGTGTTCTGGGGATAAAGTAATCTTGATGGGCGGGTTCTGTATCGATCAGGGTGTGTGGGATTTGATTTCCTGCCTGAGACGAAGCAATTCTTCAACCACGCTTTCTAACTGCTCTGGCGCAATCCATACACAACCCATTTGAATGCGCTGGTTTGGGCTGTCGTATTCCTCAATTGCAATAAATGTCTCTTTGCCACACTCGCCAGCAGTTTGAATGATCTGAACGCAAATCATGGGAAATCCTTGGGTTTGAGGCGTTAACAGGGGGCAGTTTGACGGCACTGCCCTAGCCGGGGAATTAATGGAGCTTGGCACTGGCGATCGATGACTCACACTGAGCGATCAACCGTTTGATTTCGTCGTCTGTGCTTCCGGTTTCCATTGCCTTGAGTGCCTTGTGCAGTAGCTTGTGTGCCCTCTGCAACTCCATGTAGGTCAGGAAGAAAGTTCGATCGCTGCTCATAGCTCTAGCAACTCCTTACCCTGCTCTTCCCAAGCCAGCATCAGCCATTCAAACTGTTCAGGGTACTGGCTCTCGAACTCCTTGCCGGGGGTCAGAATGCAGGACTCACGCCGAATGGGGCATCGCTGACCGATCAAGGTCTTGACCTGGAAATTCTTTGGATGGATCATGCTTAGAACTCCCCACAGTCGCATGGATCGGGGCTATCAACCATGCCATAGGCAAAATGTTGACGGGGGCTGTAGTGCTGGATTGTGCCGTCTGGGTTGGTGGGTAGTTCTTTCAGCTTGGCAACATAACCCATGAGATAGGCAGTATCGGTATAACGGGGCAGTTGTCCGAAAGCAGCATCTTCTGAGCCATCCAGGTAACGGTTAAAGGCTGCGGTGTCCTGCTGTTCGATTTGCTCTTGAGCCAGTTGTTGTTGTTCAAATGGAGTCATAATGAGATGTCCTCTGTTCTGGGGATATGCCCCTGCTGCTCTTTGGTCGGATAGGCAGGGGCGTTAAACATAAGCCGTTTAACGTCATGCTCAGGACGGCATAGTTTAACTACCGTGTGTAAACATGAACGGTTTGATAGTCTTCTTTATGGGAGAAATAGCTGTTAATAAAAGCGTCGTTGGCGATCCGCTCCCAGTCGATGTATTGATCTAGCGTTGCCCAGTCAAAAACCTGGATCTTCTCTGCTGCTTCAGCAATACCAAAATGCTCTTCGCAAAAATCGGCTTCTGACTGGTAGCAACCCAGGTAGATATCGCTGAAGTTATCGATCTCTGCTGCGGTGTTGACGCTACCAAGATGGGCAATGAAGCCTTTTACCGCTCCTTCCCCGTGTTCATTGATCAGGTTGGCAACCTGACACAGTAGCTCTAGATCGTGGCTGCGAAATTCTGCAAAATGTTCGCTGTCGTGGATGTCCCATTCTTCCGCGTCTGGTTCTGGGGAACGCTTCAGCATCTCGTCGATCGGGGCCTGTACGTCTTCCGCGTCTGTATCGGGGGTGAACTCGATCCAAGTTCCGTGCAAATGTCCGGCATTGTAAGCGGCAAGACAAGCAACGTAGATCTGAGGGTGAGATTGCTTTGACATATTTTTAAGTCCTTTGTTCTGGGTTCTGGGATAATCGCGTGGTCGGACGCGAGAGCCGTTTTATGACTTGCTCAGGTCAAGATCGATCAGGCTTTTTTGGTGCTGGTAATCCCTAACTGTCGCTGTACCAGGTGCTTGTAGATGGCTTTCGCGTTGGGGCTAAGGGTGAGCAACTGCCGATCGCTTAACCCTGGCTTGAACAGTAGGGCCGTAAGCTGTAAGGCTTTTTGCAATTGGTAATGGCTCACTGTCTGGTAGTCGTAATGCATCCCGCGATAGATCGTTAACTGGGTGAAGTGGTAGTAAGCGGCTGCAATGTCGAAACGATCGAAGTGCATAGAATGTTTTATCCTTTCGTGTTCTGGGTTCTGGGATAATCGCGTGGTCGGACGCGAGAGCCGTTTTATGACTTGCTCAGGTCACTACTCACTAGGCGGCTTGCGGTGGCTCTGGGCTGCGCTTCAGGCAACGAGAAACAAGGTGTAAAAGCTCTGGAAACTCCCAAACTTTCACTTCCCACGCGCAATCCGGCAGGCGATCGGCTTCCCGTGCGATGGCTCTGATCGCTTTGCTTTGGCAATATTTCTGAAATTTCACGGCTTCGGCTTCTGTCTCAAAACCAAAGTAGGCACACTGGATCAAGTCTTTT
Source organism: Egbenema bharatensis FJBBOT/2019 (assembly GCF_048077055.1). Classification (NCBI taxonomy): domain Bacteria; kingdom Bacillati; phylum Cyanobacteriota; class Cyanophyceae; order Oculatellales; family Oculatellaceae; genus Egbenema; species Egbenema bharatensis. The sequence continues at coordinate 5,241,491 of NZ_CP182236.1, forward strand.
CTGCCTTCTTTGCCTGGATGTTGCAATGCTCGATACATCAATCCCAGCCGGGGATTAATTGTCAAAAACGAAAACCCATCTTTTAAGCGCGTAACGCGAGTGCGGATCATGGTGAAATCTCCCTGTCGAACTAATACTAATATAGCACAAATAAACTATAAATAAAGCACAAATGTGCTATATTAAGAATAGGCAAGGGGGCGAGTAAAGCCTTTGAACGCAGTAGTAACCGCAGGATGGCAGCAGGGGAACTCCCGAACCATCGCATCAGTAGCAGGGGAACTCACCGAACTGGAGCAACTGCCTAAGCCGTAAGCCGTGATGTTGAGCCTATCGCCAAGCCACCCACTAACCAGAAACCTGATCGAGTAAAGGCGAGAGCTTCCAGGGGCGCAAGGAGCAGCAACCGAGCAAGACAGGGAAACGATAGGGGCATGGGCACGGCAACCCACCAGCAAGCGACCGGGGCAAGCTGGAAAGCCTGGGCAGAGTAACAGGGTTTATAGGACACTCTGCCCTTTTATCGCACAAACGGACTATATCAGATGAGCTATAAAACCTTAATTCTTGGATTCTCTGGCGTTCGCCATCTCGCACCGGTGCAAGTCGAGCAAGTTAAACACGATCTAATTCAACTCAGCCAGCAGAAGGCACACTGGCACGTCGGCGACGCAACCGGCGTAGATGCCCTAGTTCGCTTGATCGCCCAACAGCAACAGCAAAACCTCACCGTATACGAAGCTGAAACGCGGGAACCCTGGCAGCTCCAACGCCGAAGCAAACAGATGATCGATGCGATCGCTATCTCAGGGGGAACCCTTCATGCTTGGGTAAATAAGCCTTGCCCAGTGGGGTTAACTTTGACGAGCTGGCAAGGGAGCGGCACATGGGGAACCGTACGCTATGCCCACAGTAAAGAGGTCACGATCGTTTTACATTGGCTCTGCAACGATCCAGTGATGCCGGAGTGGATGACCCAGGAGCAACTCAGGCTGTTTTAGGGCGATCGCGGGTGTCCGACATCTGGCAGCCTGCGGCTGCGCCTTCCGCTTTCCTGTTCGTTTGGTTCGGGGTGGGGGGTGGGGGAGAGGGGTGGGTTAGTGGCTGAGAGAATTCTTCTTTTTTATCTAATAGCGGTTGGGTGGCAGGGGGTGTGGGAAACTTTTTCCGCTAAATTCAAAAAAAAAATAAAGTTTTCCATGCCTCCTGCCGGGTGTAGAACTAAGCAAGATATCGTCTTGCCGCTCCACAGATCCCCAACCGCACGAGGGCGTTAAATCGCAGCAGATCAAAGTTCTAATCACCGTCAGTCCTTTCGTTCAAGCAGATTTGGCTAAAGATTCATACTTCTAATACTGTTACGAAATCAGGCTGAAAACCTCTTTAAGCGGTCATCTCCACAAACCTAGCCGAAAAGTGGGGACTAGGGGGTTTTGACTTACCAAACGAGGGTTGGGGTTCACTGAACAGGCATCGATCGCCCTACTGCTGGATCTACTCCTTCGGGCATCACATAGCGAATGTTCGTATGTCTGGGCTTCGCTTCATCGTCCAATATGATGCCAGCCTCATCACTCGTCAGAAAGCTAAAGTCCTTCACTCCCGCAAACTCAGAGATGAACGATAGATCACAGCAGTGAAACTTTGACCTTGCCAGGAGGTTCCTGCGTTGAATGGCAGCGATCGCCCATTGGAACTTTTCACTACCGTAGTAACCCAGGTGAATAACTTTGACCCTTTGACCTCTGGCTCCCGGTAAATTGTACTGGTCGGACTTGAGCCGATAATAGCGACGAGAACCAGCCCACCTGCCATAGTTCTGGATCGTCTTAGTATCAATCATCCCTGCCTTGACCTGGAAGCCAGTGCAGTAGCCTCTGATGACGCAGTGGAAGGGTGCAATGAAGCCCTCCGCCTGAAGCCGATCGCTTAACTCACAGACTTGCTCCGGCGAATACACCAAAACGTTTGGCGCATCACGACACACTAACAGCTTATCCTTGGCTAACTTCTCCGCTCTCATCCCCAGAACCGTTTCAACGTAAGCCTTCAACTCCAGATAGCTGTACTGTTTCGTCCATGCCCCTCGATTGCTGATTCGTCCTGAGTCGATCGCTTGCACCCCCTCACCTCGCACATCTGCGGACACAATTAACCGCGATCGGGTCAATGCCCAGGCATTCAGCAATGCTGCTCGACGTTCATCCGGGTCTTGGATGCAGTTAAGGACGTAACCCATCGTTACTACATCCGCCGAGGCAGGGGAACCCGGAAAATAGTGCGGATCATAGCCATTGGACGCATAACCCCGTGAACGCAGTTGCTCAACGTCCCCTCCACGACCACAGCCATAGTCCAGGTGAGTTTCGTTAGAGGAAAGTAAACCTCGATTGAGCATTAGTTGAGCGGTCGCTGAAAGAGTACGTCGGTAAGGAGCAGCCAAGTGAGAGGTCATGGAAAATCCGATCGGGTTTACCTCAGAGTGCCCAAGATCTCAATTGTTCAGAAACCGATCGTTCATAACCATCAGCAGTAGATTTGGGGGAAAGAATTAAAGCGGCTTTCCTTATTGCAATCCCCTTCAGTGACGAGTCGAAAAATTGATGCCGCCTTGGATATTCACTTGCGCTCCGGTCACTTAAGCTGTTGGTGTGCTGTCATTATTGGAAACTCTTATGGCTCGTTTCCTAATTGCGACGATTCCTGTCATTGGACATGTCTCTCCGATGCTTCCCATTGCTCAAACCCTGGTCAGCCAGGGACATGAGGTGTGGTGGTATACCGGAGCCCTTTTCAGGAGCGCATTGCCGCGATCGGTGCTCGTTTTTGTCCCATGAACGCAGGACTTGACTACTCGATCGCGGAGAATGTTCCGCCTGAATTATCAGCTCAACGGAAAACACTCCGAGGGTTGTCCCAGTTAAAGTTCGACCTGAAGTATTTCTTCATTCAAGCAGCGATCGGCAATGCCCAAGACCTACTCCATCTCCTGGAAGAGTTTCCAGCAGATGTAATTGTGGCAGATTCTTTCTTTATTGCCGCGGACTGGGTGCATGAGCAGACAGGTATCCCGTGGGCGCAACTTGGAGTGTCCGCCCTGACACTCCCCAGCCAGGATACTGCACCCTTTGGTCTGGGATTAAAGCCGAATGCCTCACCCTTGGGACGCTTCCGCAATCGTATCCTCTATGGACTCCTCCAAACTGTGATCTTTCGATCGCTCTATGCCGATGTCAATGAAGCGCGATCGCAGGTATCCCTGGGTGCGACGAATACCTTATTGTTTGATGTTCTTTCTCCCTATTTGTACCTGGCGGGAACAGTGCCAGGATTTGAATATCCTCGGAGTGACTTACCGCCACAAGTTCATTTCATTGGTCCACTGCTGCCTGCAACATCATCTACCCACTTTACGCCACCTTCCTGGTGGGATGAGCTAAACCAAGACATTCCAGTTATTCTCGTTACGCAAGGAACCGTCGCTACAGACTTAGCCGATCTGATCATCCCAACGCTGCAAGCATTGAAGCATGAACCCGTGTTAGTCGTAGCGACCACAGGCAATCGCTCGGCAGCAGATTTGGGAGCATTCTCGCCGCCGGATAATGCCAGAGTAGAGCCATTTATCCCCTTCCAATCCCTGCTCCCCTTCGTCGATGTCATGGTGACGAACGGCGGGTATAACGGTGTTCAGATGGCATTGGCTCACGGCATTCCCTTAGTTGCCGCTGGTAAATCAGAAGATAAAGCCGAGATCTGTGCTCGAATCGCTTGGCGTGATATTGGCATTAATTTGAACACGAAAACTCCAAAGCCCAAACAGATTCGGCAAGCAGTACAGCAGGTTTTGTCTGATCCACGCTATCGCCAAAATGCTAAACAGTTGCAAACGGAAGTCGCCCAACTTCATCCGGCTGAACAAGCGGTTGCCTTACTTGAAGCCCTGGTTCAAACCAAACAGCCGATCATCAGGTGTCCTTAGTTCGCCTGACATCAGACGATCGCCCCCAAAAACAACAAACCCCGATCTGAACGAATCAGACCGGGGAAGAACGTGAGGGGAACTTTGCAGGATTAGGCGGCTTTGATGTCCTGGAACCGAACCATGCCGCGTTCTGCTAAATGCTCAATTCTAGACCAGAGGGGAAGACGTGATTTTAGCCCTAACTGCCGGATCAGCGTCTCTTCAGAATGCTGCCCATCTCCCAATGCCAGCAGCAAGCGGTAAGCATCCGCCTGTCCTGAAGGTAGGGTGTCATAGTTCGGGGTTGGCTCTAGCAATTGGATCTCGTGATTACCAATTCTCATGGGTCTTCCCTCTCAATAATTGTGATGTCCTCTGACACAAGACTATCATAGTACGTCTGAACCTCTTCAGATGAGGAGAATCCAACACCAGAATCATCCTGGGTTTGGGGTAGAGCATTCGCTTCATCATGGGCATCATCCCGGTAGTCGTTGTTGAAATCGCCCCAGTCTTCAATCACCCCCTGGGGGTCAAGCCCCTCTTTGAGATTGAGGGCAAAAAATAGCCGTTCGTCAGAATCACCAGGGAGGTCGTTACTGTCAAGATTTCCTGGTTTCGTCATATCAACTTTTCTCCCTAGTTCGATCGTAGCTGATAGTCTTGTCGGTAAATCCAACCACTGCGGATGTGCAGCAGGATAGAGTGTTCGGGGTGCCATTCCATTGGAAATGCCCAGATTCCATCTGCAAGGATTTGGCCAAAGGCTGTCCGTGTTCGCACTGGATGACGGTAATAGCCCTCTGCATCCATGCCTCTCCCCAACTGCGTCAGGTAAGCAAAGCCAGAGCGCGTCATGGGCTGCCCCTGGTAATGGGCTGGGACGTATCCTTGGGAATTGCGATCGGTGCCCTGCCGAAACTGAGCCTGGGCTGGAATTGCTGGGAGAGCGATCGCCAAACTAAGCCCTATGACTAGGACAAGATTTCGATTCATAATGCAATAAGCTCCAATGTTTGATCGACTGCGGAGTTGCTAGGGGGGAAGGGTTCCAAGCTGTCCCCTCTAGTCCTCATTGAGTGCCATTAAGCGACAATTTGGGTCATCTTGAGAACTCTCTGAGTGAGGTTGGTTTGCCCCTTCCGAAACTTCTGTAAGTGCCAGAACTTCTGCGATTTCTGTAAGTTCTGCCTGATCCTGTGATTCTTCAAGGGGGTCAGGAGGTAGTGTAATCAATCCTTTGTCCTCCAAATCTTTGAGTAGTTGAGCAATAATGCCGTTGATGCGCGTCATGACCCAGGCAATCGCTTGTAAGCCACATCGATCGCCTGACTGACTGAAGCACCCGATCGCTTTCCCGTCTTTAGCCGTCGGAGCAGTTTGGCCATCTTGCGAGTATCACTGTCTTCAATGAACTCAGCCAGCTCCTCAATCTCTGCATCTTCCCGTTGCTCGATCGTCTGCTTGATGCGGGATAGGTCACTGTCGCCCCGGCGAGTAATCTTGCCCAGTTCAGTAAAAGCTTCATCCTCCAAATCGTTTGCGGTGGCTTCGGGCTGAACCGACTGGAAGGACTGGACATTACGGAATTGGTCAAACTGCTGGAAGTGTCCTGCCTGCCGAAGGGTGCGGACTTTTCGGACATATTCGGTTCCCTTCAGCCGTCGCGTTTCCTCCGTCTCAGCAAAGTACATGGCTGCCTTTTGGCTCACATGCTTGGCACAGAGGGTCAGTAGCTCGATCGCCCAAGGAGGAAATGGGCCACTACTGGGCAATAAGATTTCAAACGCCTGATAGGTAAACTCCACCCAGTTCTGCACCGTTTTGGTAGAGACTCCCCAGGCGTTCGCAAAGTCCTCAATCGGAGTCAGCGCATCGGCTGTCCCCTTGAGTTGCTTGGTTTGCGCCATAGAAACTCCTCGTTTCAGTTTTGGAACTTCTAGAAGTCGTAAAACTTCCGAATGGATAAAAGCTTATCAAATTTTTCAGCTTATGGATGCCTATGGATGCCAAATGAAGCCATAATTTAACCACGGATGCTTTTGGGTAAAATGAGATGCGTGATTTGGTAACGGGTGAATTGCCACGAAAAGACGAACGAATCTCGGTTCCGTTTGACCTGGAAACATACAAACGTCTTGAGGAGTTAGCTTCTCAGGAGGAGCGTCCGATCGCCCGTCAAGTAACACTATTGGTCAAAGCTGCCCTTGAATTAATGGATGAGCAGGACTTTCATTTAGTCGCGGGCAAGCTGAGAAAGGTGTCCTTTGACCCTCTAGATGCTGATGAAAAGAGCGATAAAAGTTAAGTTTGCTTACATTTGAGACAAGGTTTTCTCACCGATCAGCGTTGATCTAACTGAGGTTCCGCTGTCCTGTCCTGTGTAAGACAGTGCAGTAAGTCAGTAACCTCCATCTCCCACCAGGCAAGCGATTTCGCTATCTTGTCCTACATAAGACAAGACACAGGACAGGATAATGACCACGGAACTCGATTCATTCACCATCAAAGATTTTGAGTCTCGCTACGGTGTGACGCGATCGAACATCTACAACCGCATCAGCGGACTGAGAGACAAGGGCTATTACATGGAGCCAGAAAAGCAGGGCAACCGAGCGGTCTACAATGCCGATCAACTTGCCTTCATGGATCAATTGGATCAGCACATTAAAGGGGGTGGAGCCACTGCTGAGTTTCCTGCCTTCAATGAACCTACTCAACTGTCCTACCGTCCTACAGGACAACCCCAACCGTCCTACAAGACACAGGACACCCCATCCACTGAACTGGCTCCCATGACCTTCGGCATCGCTTCTATGATTGATACGATCGCCTCCAAGGTGGCAGATATCATCAACTCCCGGCAGTCGGTTCCAGTTGAAATCCGCCTACCTGAAAATATGCAGCAACCTGACCCGCTTGCCCACCTGCGTTCCCTCCAGGAGGTTGCCGATCGGGATTGGTTATTATCTACCTCACAACTGGCTCCCCTGCTGGGACTCAAAAGCTTGCCGGGGAAAGCAGTCTTCGATCGCTATGGGTTCCGCTTCACCAAAGCCGGAAAAAACGGGTCTGAGACTGCCTGGAAGGTCAGCAGGCGATCGGAGGAAGAGAGTAGTAATTGAGGGTAAATCGTAGAGACTTCTACAATCCGTGAAATAGGTGGCTCAGGAATTCTCCAGCACTTTCTAGCAACCTACCGATTAATCCAAACAAACCTTTCCCTGTGACTTCATCCACAACACCCTCTAAAGCTGTGATGATTGCATCCGCTGAACCACCAGCTTTCTGGTTTTCCGCTTCAGCTTGCGATTCCGCTTCAGGCTGCGGCTCGTCTTCAGGCTGTTTGAAGCGCGATGCAATGAGTTCATCAATACCGTATGCACCCAGGCAAAAGAGCAGAAAGCCAAATACTGCGATCGCTAAGTATTTCATAAGCATTAAGGTTCTCTAACCTCAGAGTGCCCCTCTGCATAAAAAACTACCGCAGGCTCAACGGCAATGGACTGCTGCCATTCTTCTAATGCCAATTGGACGATATCCTCAACTGATTTAGAGAGGCGATCGCTCCCCGTTAAGCTTTGATAGAGTTCAGCATATTCTGGTAGGGTGTAGCGTTTGCTGTAGCGACTGCGGGTTTTGCCCAGATAGAAAAACAGTTCTGGTTCTGTTGGCTCCGCCGATGATGGGAATTGCCATACCTGTGCCCAAGCTAATCCTTTCACGGGTTCTGGCAAATAGGTTCTACCTGGGCCACCAAACTTCCGCCTGGGATGAGGGAGCAGCAACATTAACCGAGGTCTATAAACCCCTGGATACAGAGGAATGACTTCAGCACACTGATGGGTCTTCTCAATCTCATTCCGATCCTTGTGCAAACCATATTGGGTTGTTGTCGTTCGTCCCACTTCAGCCATGCGCTCATCAAAGCTCAAAATCTGTGATCGAACGGTCAGAACATCGGCTTTCTGTTCTGGGGATAGGGGTTCCAGCAGCTTGAGGAGAGATGAGGGAGGTGGAATGACCATTGGCAAAGACTTTAAACGACCAAGGGATTCATAGTCGCTGCCATTCATCCTTTCTGCAAGACAGAAAGGCGAGCAACAAAATCATGGCTACCGTTCTAGCACTTTTCAATTTTTCCCATATTCAAAGTTAATGCATCGGCTACCCTCAGCAGCTAATCCTTGGCTTTAGTTTTTTCTCCACGTCGGTTTAAACTCCAACCCACAAGGCCTGCTACGGAACCGGAACCCACAGTCAATCCAAGCAGTTCCTTCCAATTGGCCGTGAGAAATCCCCGTAGAGAATAACCCCAATTCGCTTTAACATTTCTGGCATCTCTAAATACCTCTACTTCTACCGGGCGTGTTACTCCCAGTTCTGGAACATTTAAATCTAACTTAGCTTTAACAACTATCAAATGTTCTCCAGGTTTAAGAGGTCTGACTTGCCAGATCCATTTGCCAGGTAGCTCACTGGTCACGAATTGTTCACCACCTCTTACTTCAAGAACATCAAATACATCAGGACTAGCGACCAGTTCCATGTTCACGCCAGACGGGTTAAACCGGACACCAGAGAAGGTGGTGATCTCTCCCTGCCCTTGAGCCTCTTGTCTAATTTTCTCAGTAATTTCTGGAGCCACCCCAGCTTCAATAATTTCTGCCTTTCCAACCTGCATCTCTTGCGGAATATTATGATAGACCTCGCCCAAAGGAAGTCTTTCGAGTCGCCTGCGAATAATTGAAGCAGCATCAAGCTCTTCATCAGGCTCTTCAGTAAACTCTGGGCTTGGCACAGATGGCGGTGGGGGAGGAGGCTCCTGCGCTTCAGGTGCCATCCCTTCTTCATACCCTGCAACAGGCGTTGGTGATGCATCCTGCCGTTCAATTGGACTAGGTGATTGGGAGACGGATGGTTGTGGAAAAGGCTCTTGTACTACTGGGGGATTATAAGGTTCCGGCTCTAGCTCATCATCCCCTGGAGCACTTGCAGAAGGAGCATCAGCGGGAGCATCAGTAAACGCCGTTTCTCCGCCACCGCAAGCAACCAAAGTAGTGGAAAAACCAAATAGCACCAGCAAAAATAGTGCAAGATTTTTATTCATAAGGCTCTCCTACTGCAACGGAAATCACTTACACACATTGCAGATATAGATAAAAAATCAACACCGATTGAAGCTTTGTTGATTTCACTCAAAGCCAAATTTTGAATCAGCTTGTGATCACGTCAAGCGACAAAAAAGATATCTAATAGTGCTGAGCCAAACTTCTAACCTATCTGCACCCTATACTTCAAAGACTTCCTGAAAAAACAAAGCTTTTACTTACAATTAAAGCAACCTTATATGTCTTACAGCACCTAACAAAGATTAGGGATATGTATTACAAAACGTAAATCATGTTCCCGGCAACTGCTGCCGCATCGCCTGCACGATCGCATCTAAGTTCTGTAACTGCCGCTTCACCTTCCCAAGTTCATCCTCTGGTTCTGGGGGAGAGAGCTTTTGTTTAATTGCATCCAATAACCACTCCGATCGCGCCTCTGCATCTGGGGGCAGTTGGTCGTAAATTTCGGTGGGGACTCTGAAGGTAATGCGTGGATTTGGCATGGTGACAACTCGGTGACAAGGGTAGTGGCAGTGGTGACAGCAGTGGTGACAACCTGAACCAGGGTGGTGACAGCAGGTGGTGACAGCAGTGGTGACAGGGGGTGACACAAGCTGAAACATTCTGGTGACAGTATGCCCAGACTACCAAAAACAGCTTTCTATAAACCAAACTTATGAATTAACGAGAGAATCAGGGTTTTAGCCGCTTTAAGCACTCAAATATTGATAAGTTGTACTTAACCCGAATAAGTTCATTTGTTCAAATAACGACATACCAATACTTTAAGCGTGTTACATGAACAAACTATAATTTGTTCATGTACATCAGCAAAATTCCCTGTGAAAGTCGATCGGCACGGTCAAGCAAAAGTTCTTTCGCCTGATGAAGCGCAGCAACTCTTCAACGCCTTCACTACTAACCGCGATCGGGCGTTGTTTGGCATTTGTCTATTCACAGGTTGCCGAATCAACGAAGCCTGCACCTTACTGACGAACGATGTCTACGACACTGCGGGAGTCAGAACTAAGATCACTATCCGCAAACAACACACCAAGGGCAAGCAAGAAACCCGACAAATTACCACTCATCCCAGCCTCAAAACCTACCTGGAAGCCTATCAGGAGCAGGCAGGCAAACGGTATCTCTTCCCTGGTCGGCATCGACGAGGACACCTCAACCCCAGATCCGCCGATGCAATTCTACGGCAGGTGTGCGATCGGCTCCACCTGGAAGGCATTAGCACCCACAGCTTCAGACGAACTGCCCTCACCCAGATGTCATCAGCAGGCATTCCATTGCGCGTGATTCAGGAAATCTCTGGACACCGCAGCCTCCAAGCTCTCCAGAAGTATCTTGAAGTGTCTGAACAGCAGGTAGAGCAGGCGATCGCTGTGGTGGGGTTTTAGGGAGAGAAATTTAGTTGTTTTGAGTGTAGTAAAGTTTTATACAAATCTTTCACGGTTGACTGCTAGTAAAGCTAGAACGGAATCAGGGTGCTTCTTGCCATAGAGCGTTTTAAGGGGGCACAATCATGTTTAGGAATCTCTTCATTGCTTCAATCGCTGCAACTGCCGCACTGACCCTCACTGCAACCCCAGTTCAAGCGCAGTATAACCGAGCCGAAACCGACTTTTTAAGTACCCTTGCAAGTGAACTGAACGCAGGTGGTTTGCATCGTGATGCTCGGCTTGTTTTCAATTCTCTAACTTATCAACGGGATGCGATTGATATCGGTTATTTCGTCTGTAATCGATTTCGCTACGGTGAAACTCCCTCCAGTCTGATGAACCAATTGAGAAACCGCGATTATGGGATTGATCTACCCATCGTCGCTCATGCAGTTACAGTGTCAGCCGCGACTCATCTCTGCCCAGAGTTTTCTTACTTAGCAAGTCAATCCATGCGGCAACCAGACTACTACTCGCCAGATCAATCCTGCACCTACCGCCTTAGACCAGACACCAACATTCGATCGGGCCCTTCAACCACATCGAACGTGATTGGGAATGAATCTACAATGCTTAGTCGAACAATTCAGCTTCACTCGTCTGAAACAGGTAGAGATGGTAATCAATGGAGCTGGATTGGTTATCAGGGAAGTGATGGTAGAACCGCAGGATGGGTGCGATCGGATTTTGTGGTTTGTGATTGAGCCGTATCAACACCAGAGATTAATCGAATGTCCGGTGAAGCAGGTTCCAGTGTCGATAGTGGTTTGGGGAAGATGAGAGATTTGACGTTTGCGAGGCTGGGGCAAAATGGCTGGAAGGCTGATTCTTTGGTTGGGAGCCTCGATGTCCTGTGGGGCAAGGATTTCAGGGATTTGAGCAGGGAGTTTTGGAGGGATTTGAGGGTGATTTGGGATGAGCCTCGCAAATGGGGTCTGGACATCCGATGGGGGATGGGTTTCAATAGGGGGGAGTCCCCACTCGCTGGGGAAACTAATTGAATGGAAACTAATGTTCATGAGGATTCCTAACTCTCTTACATGCCCTGTCCCCACTCGCTGGGGAAACTAATTGAATGGAAACCCTTTTGGTTTCTTTACATCTCGAAGACTGGCTTGTAACGGTCCCCACTCGCTGGGGAAACTAATTGAATGGAAACCTCTCTCACGGTGCTAGGCATTTGGGCAATCATCGGTCCCCACTCGCTGGGGAAACTAATTGAATGGAAACCTAATTCCCGTCCAGCCTTGAAGCCGACGCTTTGCATCGTCCCCACTCGCTGGGGAAACTAATTGAATGGAAACAAGGTAACCGAAAACCTATTAGAGGCCGTATACGCCATTGTCCCCACTCGCTGGGGAAACTAATTGAATGGAAACCATCAGAGCTTGTAGCCTGGCTGGATTCCTACCCACGTGTCCCCACTCGCTGGGGAAACTAATTGAATGGAAACTGCGCGGATAAGCTCCTTCGGGTCAATAGTTCCGGAAAAGTCCCCACTCGCTGGGGAAACTAATTGAATGGAAACAAGTAAGTAGCAATACGCCCATTCTTTAACTGAGCCCCTTGTCCCCACTCGCTGGGGAAACTAATTGAATGGAAACCCCGAAGCCGAAGCATTGCAACGGGCCATTGATAATGTCCCCACTCGCTGGGGAAACTAATTGAATGGAAACGCTTTAAATTGAGGCACAATCGGGTTAATGAAGATCTGGGGCCCCACTCGCTGGGGAAACTAATTGAATGGAAACGATACCAATGAGCCGGTATTGCCAAGGTAATACAAATTCCAAATGTCCCCACTCGCTGGGGAAACTAATTGAATGGAAACACTCACGCTGCACACGGTCATTCTGCTCCCTGAACTGTCGTCCCCACTCGCTGGGGAAACTAATTGAATGGAAACGTTCTACCTGAGTTTCTTGCTGGCAAAATCGACCAATGTCCCCACTCGCTGGGGAAACTAATTGAATGGAAACGCGTTCAGCATTGGTCATGGGTCGATCGCCTATTGGTGTCCCCACTCGCTGGGGAAACTAATTGAATGGAAACATAATTAGATTCACATTGTTCGTATGAGCAATCGATCGCGTCCCCACTCGCTGGGGAAACTAATTGAATGGAAACTCACAGACTTGTTTGGCAGTTCCTTCTTTAAGAGCAAAGTCCCCACTCGCTGGGGAAACTAATTGAATGGAAACACACCGATCACCCCATTCCTGGTTGCGATTTTTAACCATTGTCCCCACTCGCTGGGGAAACTAATTGAATGGAAACCAATGGCAATACCTTTAAGAATAGATTTGCTCATTTGCGTCCCCACTCGCTGGGGAAACTAATTGAATGGAAACACCTGTGTGTTAGATGTGTTATCACCGACTCAACTGTCCCCACTCGCTGGGGAAACTAATTGAATGGAAACCAGATAACGGGGTCAGACGACGAGACAGGTGCCCTGTCCCCACTCGCTGGGGAAACTAATTGAATGGAAACTCGACTAGCAACTTAAGGGTAGCGATCATGTGTGCGAGTCCCCACTCGCTGGGGAAACTAATTGAATGGAAACCTCTTCGTCATTTGCTGCTTCGACAATCTTGTTAACACAGCAGTCCCCACTCGCTGGGGAAACTAATTGAATGGAAACTGCCCATTGAGAGCACCATTCTTCCACACAAAGCCAGGTCCCCACTCGCTGGGGAAACTAATTGAATGGAAACCAACCGTTAGCGCCCCAGCGATGGCTACTTGCAGGAGAGTCCCCACTTGCTGGGGAAACTAATTGAATGGAAACGCAAACCCGTCAAGGATAGCTTGATTCAGCGCAGCAACGTCCCCACTCGCTGGGGAAACTAATTGAATGGAAACATTGGTGTAGCCGATCAGCGGATTCAAACTTTACTGGTCCCCACTCGCTGGGGAAACTAATTGAATGGAAACACCCTCAAACAACTCAACCGAATAACCAGAACCACCCCGTCCCCACTCGCTGGGGAAACTAATTGAATGGAAACTCGTCATCTCCTTTTGCCGCTGTTAGGACAGACAGCTGTCCCCACTCGCTGGGGAAACTAATTGAATGGAAACGCGCAAGAATCGATCGGCTAACCCTCCCTTCCCTTCGTGTCCCCACTCGCTGGGGAAACTAATTGAATGGAAACCGGCTACGTCCAGACATGTACTCTTCATACTTCAGTCCCCACTCGCTGGGGAAACTAATTGAATGGAAACGCCTGTAAGTAGTCTCCTGATGTTAGGGAGTACACCAAGTCCCCACTCGCTGGGGAAACTAATTGAATGGAAACTTCATTGAATCCAGTAACGGTAATTTTTGTGCCGTTCCAGGTCGTCCCCACTCGCTGGGGAAACTAATTGAATGGAAACTCGTCGCTGCGGCATTCCCCAGCAATGCCGCCTTCACAGTCCCCACTCGCTGGGGAAACTAATTGAATGGAAACATCTGACAATTACTTTGCAAATTCAAGTCACTCCATAGAGCAAAAATTGTCTCAATCTCCAGACTTCACTCATACTGTGCCACCCTCGGTATCTCCACATAGTCGATCGGATTCACGGCTCCCCCTTCAGCCAGATGAATCTCAAAATGCAGGTGTGGCCCGGTTGAATACCCTGTACTCCCCACCTCCCCGATCGCCTGCCCTTGCGCCACTGCTTCATTTTGGTTAACCCAAATCCGGTTGAGATGGGCATACCGAGTCAGCGACCCATCCGCATGGCGAATCTCGATCAGGTTGCCATAGCCGCCCTGATGCCATCCAGCGAACACGACCACGCCAGCCGCCGAAGCCTGCACCAACGTCCCAATCGGGGCTGCAATATCAATTCCCTGGTGTAGCCTGCCCCATCGCATCCCATAGCCAGAAGTCAAGGTTCCTTGAGTTGGCGTTGTATAGACAGGGAGTGGGGCTTTGATCTCAACTTCAGGCAAATAAGTCGTTGGATGGGCTAATGGCGGAAGCTCCTGGGCACGGACAGTTGTACTGATGACAATACCCAGCAAAAAGGCTGCAATGAGCGATCGATTCATAATGGTGTGAGGAAGTGGAGTAGCCCTCACCTATTGCCCAGTTGCGCCGCCATTCAACCGTAGATCTATGGAGGGATTACAAACCCCAATAGAAGCCAAAAAGTATTCCCGTGAAATGGAGTAACTCGCATTTCGCAAACACCAACAAAATTTCATCGATTCATCTGCCGAAACTCCCAAGGACGCTGATACTCCCCACTCCAAACCCCCAGACCTTCCTCCTGGGCGATCGCCTCTGCCAGCTTCATTGGCTCTGGGTTGGGACAAGAATCAACGTACTGCGGGTACACATATGCCATCCCAGCCAATAGCATTTCCTCTTGAAGTGATTTCTCCCCAGTTGGCAAGAGGGTAAAGACTTCAGCCACCATGCGTCCGTAGCGATCGCGGTCAGTCTGCATCAGCAAAACTCGTCCACCCGCCGCATCGATTAGCTGCTGTAGATAGGTGGTTGCCTCGGCTCCCCAGGGCTGCGCTGCCTCCGGTGCATCAATGCCGCAAAACCGGACTCGCTCCTCTCGTCCCCCAGAACGCACTACGATTGAATCCCCATCACTGACTCGTACAACCTGCCATTCCTCACTTTGTTCAGGAGATGATAACAAAGTTGTTCTGGGGGAGGGAGCAGGATTATCGTAGTCTGGGCGATCGGCTTGGTTGCGCTGCCACTGCTGGTAGCCCTGGAATCCAACTAACCCCAGCAAGCTGATGCTAACTACTACCGAAAAACCATTCTGAAGCCGCTTCATTCCGTAAATTCCTCGATGTTTCCCAGGGGAATTGGTGAATAGGTTCCCCTCAGTAGTAAGTTTTCCCTCAATTGAGGAGTGAATCTATGGCAAAAAGAATTCGTGTTCGTGCCTGGTTGGGGCTGTTGCTCGGTACAGCTACCATCGTCTCATCTTCCCTACCTGCCGCCGCTGCCCCTCCCCCCGATGTGTTCAAAGATGCCAGGGGGAATGTGTACGTCATTGGCTCCATCGCCCAAACCCTTGCCTCTGATACCAGTGCCAGAATTCAAACCGATCAATCGTTAACCCGTCGCGTTCGGGCTGGCTACTGCGGTGAAGTGCGGCTGGCGACCTCTTCCACATTACCCAGCATTGGAGACTCCTGGACAATCAATGGACAAACTCGCACCCGTGCAGCCCTGCCTTCCATCACCAGCCGTGAACTTCTCCCAAGATGCTCTGGTAATGCCTTTGCCCCTGCCTTAGATGCCAGCATTACCACAGCCGGGGGCTACATCGACAATACCGCCTCGGTTCCTCGCGTCTTTTTGGTCGGCTATAGCCCAGGCATCAGCTATGACGTAGACTTCAACGATGTCAACTCCTCCCAGGCAGCTCGTCCAAATCAGTGTGGTTTCTATCGCCTCTCCAACACAGAAGCGAATCCCCTACCCTCCACGTTGACCATTAGCGGCACAAACTACACCGTGTCTTCCCTGACCGTCGCCGATCCACCCCTCTGCCAGCGGGGAAGCAGTGGTCAGTATGTCCGCTACAACCCGATGTCCTGGAACTAGCAATTGCACAAAGGAGAATAAATCATGAATCATTGGCGATCGTTCACTCTGGCGATCGCCCTCTTTTTGTATGTTGTTATGGGCAGCCAAAGAGGGCAATCTCAGAATTCCATCAGCCCGATCTACACTCAGTCGTCGGTCTACGGTTCCGTCACCCCTGGTAATGGAACAAACCTGAATGACACCATTGGCAGCACTGGAACAGGAACTAACCATACCAGCGCATCCTGGATTCAAGCCGATCTGGGTTCAGCGAAAACGATTTCAGCCGTGTTGGTTGGAGGGGGCAACGTGTCCGGTTGGGGATCGATCGCCAGCTACCTCAACAACAGTCAAATCCAGTGGAGCAATGACGGACAGAATTGGGCAACCGCAGCTACCATTTCAGGTGTAACCGATTCAGGCTCCAATCAATTCCGGCAATTCACCTTTACCCCAGTCGCTGCACGATACTGGAGAATCCTGCGATCGGGCTACCTGTCCACCACTGAGTTTCAATTCACCGAAAGTACAGAACCGCCTCCCCCTCCCCCTCCGCCAGCACTGAGTTATACCCAGTCCTCAATCTACGGTTCCGTTACCCCTGGCAATGGCATCAACCTGACTGACACCATTGGTACAACTGGGACAGGAACTAACCATAGCAGTGCATCGTGGATTCAAGCGGATTTGGGTTCTGTAAAAACTGTTGCAGCCGTGTTGGTTGGAGGGGGTAATGTATCGGGTTGGGGATCGATCGCCAGCTACCTCAACAATGCTCAAATCCAGTACAGCAACGACGGGCACAGTTGGATAACCGTAGCAACTATTTCAGGCGTAACTGATTCAGGCTCCAATCAATTCCGGCAATTCACCTTTACCCCAGCCGCTGCACGATACTGGAGAATCCTGCGATCGGGCTACCTATCTACTACTGAATTCCAATTCACTGAAGACGCAGAATCGCCGATACCCGACCCTACGCCTACGCCTACTCCAACCCCAACCCCAACCCCAACCCCTACTCCTACGCCAGAACCAACCCCTACTCCCACTCCAACCCCAACTCCAGAACCCTCTCCAACACCCAGTCCCTCACCCTCACCCTCTCCAACTCCTAACCCTTCACCCTCCCCAGTCCCCACCCCAACCCCCGGACAAATCCAGGTCTTTCGAGATCCTGACGATCGCCTTTACATCACAGGACTGAACAGTGAAGAGTTCATTCGTGTTCTCTACCAAAACCAATTCCGCCGCGTCAGCGTTCGCCCCAACTCCAATCGCTGTAACCTCGTTCAGTTTTGGAATACCAATCGCTTCAGCCTCTACAGACAAGAAGGCATCACCATCTATTTGCCCTCTGGAGGCACAATCAATTTCAATCCCGACAATATTGCCCAAACGACCAGCCAGGTCTGCATCAATGGTGCGATTCAGTCTGGACTCACCTGGACACAACTCGGTTCTGGGGTAGAGGCGATCGGGGCAGAAATCGAGGGCTGGAATCGGTATTACAGTGAGCAAACCACCTACATGATCCTGGTGCGAGGATTGCCATCTCAAGGAGCCTACGCTACTGACCACACCCCAGCTCAACGCTTTGGTAAGGCAAACACCTGCGGCATCGCCCGATTTAGCAACACCGTCCGGTACGACAACAGCAACTTAGGGCGATTCACCTTCATCCGCGTCCAGGATTGGGCTTCCGAGGCTGGTTGGTTTAACTGGAGTAATCTAACGGTCTACAGTGCGCCACCCTTGTGTCGTAATGGGGTTTTGTATCTGCCTGCTGAGTGAGTAGGCGCAGAGGAAAGAGTTTAGCAATCAGTTCAATCTTTTGTTTCTTGATCGGAAGATTAAGAAAGAAATAACTAATCTCGGTTGGATAAATTTGTCAACTATTATATGGGTAGATCACTACAGAAACTGAATTCCCCAACCTTGGGCTTAGACGCTTCATTGATGCCAAGGAGCTTTATCATGAGCGAGTTTTATAAGTCAGAGAGTTTACTAATATTACTTTTTCTGCTTTTAATACTTTGGGTTGGAGGACCCAAAGCAGTTGAGCTAGTCGAACGGATAATTCAAGTCCTATCAACTCCAGTAACAGAAACCATCCCATCCTCACCTGAGAACACTTCAACTCCAGTAACAGAAACCATCCCATCCTCACCTGAGAACACTTCAACTCCAGTAACAGAAACCATCCCATCCTCACCTGAGAACACTGTTGAAAAATATTTTCAATTCATTAAGGAAGGGGAAACTCAAAGTGCATGGAATATGTTGCCAGATTCAGTTCAACTAAGTAGACTGGCAGGTGGTGAAGATGGCTATACTACTTGGTGGAAGGGACTCTCAAACATTAATTTCAAAATTGAACCCATCTCACGAGCTAATGATAAAAGCATCGTTATTGTAAACCTTACTTACAACAATTCAGATGGAACGTTGATGTTTGACAAAAATCGTTTTGAGCTTTCCTATGACTTTCAAGAAGGAGATTGGAAGATAGACAACATTCTGAATGCTAGACAGGTAAGTGGTAGTTTCGTCAGAATTCGTTCAGGATCAGGACAACAGTATGAGGTGATAGGGATTGTTAATTCTAATGATTTAGTCTGGTTGATTGAAATTTCTCAAAATCCTGATAGTTCTGGGAGACGCTGGTACGAGGTTTTATATCTAAATGATAACTATGAGGTGCAAGGATGGATAAGAAGCGATTTTATAAAGAGACTCTCGCAGGAGAGTGTTTAGAAATGAAAGATACAGAATACTAAATTTCTATTCTCATTCCATCTAAAGCACAGCTTAACCTCATCAGTGAGGTAGAATTATACGATTAAACCAATCATCGCATGAACCAGAGTATCTATCAGTTTGGACACTCAACCGTTTTCCTGTTGGCGTCTCCATGTCGAGCCAAATTCCACAAGTTTTCTGTGCATCAGGATACTCTGGAAATCTCATCTCGAAAGTAACTTCCAGATACAAAGGAAGCCCCCCTCTGCTAAGAAAATTACTGGTTGTAGCAATTGTTGCTTCTACTGGAACAGTTTGTGAGGGAAGAGCACCAAGACTGGGCAATGTAACAGATGGGAAAAAACAGGAACCTACTGCGTACTCTATTTGGGTTTCTAAATTTTCATAAAGATACTGAGGCGATTCTTCACTAGAAACTGTCAATGTGCATCTTCCATAGCCTCGCCGTACATAGTAAGTCCCCGTCGTGATATTGCGAGCAATGTTGACTCGATAAAGATCCATTGTATCTTCAATATCACTATCTTCGCTGACACTGGGGAAAGCAGCAGCACTCCCGTTGAAGATCAAAAAATTAGCAAGGAGAAAAGCTATTTTCTTCATGATGAACCCTCGAAAAGGAAAGTTTTTGAGATTTGTTGCTATGCCTCATTTCATTAGTTTGCTATTTTGACTGTTGCCAGCAGCTATTTCACAATTTCCAGCACGTTATTGATCTGGATTTGCCTTGCTTCTATATTCAATGGGTACCCCAGTCTGAGCGTTCGTGCAGTCATTTCCTCCGAAAAGAAGTTGGAACCAACAAAGTTATGGCAAGTAGCCCAGTAAATTGGATAGGAGCTCATGTTGTATCCAGACCACTCACCACCTGGGTTTAGTAAATGAACGTAATATCCACTAGAATCAGGAAAAATGTAAGCAGGCCTTGTCGTTGAACAGTAGACATAATTTATCTGCGATGGTTCAAAAGTAGCAGGTCGTTCACCACCATGCTCCCAAGATCGACTAGCCAACTCCACTGAATAAAGAGTCCCACGACTTCCTTCTCTCAACACCGTTTTCTGAGTTAACCTATTCTCCCAACAGTGACCCATATGGCATCTACCTGGTAGGCTGACCTCAGCCAGTGCTGGTTGAGCAAGTAGCGCCGCAGCTAAAGTGCTTATAGTCAATGCAGTTTGTTTAATCATTTTTCACCCTTTATGGTTAGCCTGACCTTGGCTGACCAGAAATTTTGTCGCTGCTGGCTACCACGTATGTAAATAAATTTCTGTAGAGTTTATTCCAAGAGTAGCCTACTTACTCCTTTGTACACGCTCTATGAGCAAATTCATTGAGGTTATTCGTAAAATCATATGATGTTATCTGAGACTTTATATTTCTGTATCTGCAAGGCTTTTTTATGCGCGCCAAAATGTTATGAACTAAAAATGCTTACAGTTGCAGTTTGGTATGCGTTAACCACTACATGAAATCCTGCGGTACCCTAAATCCACCCACCGAAACTCCAATAGCAGAGCACATCGTAGCTAAATAAGCAGCAACAGGTGGAACAGCTGAAGCAATAAGCACATCAACGGTACAACAATCGTTGTCAATATGATTCTCCCATGACCCCCTCCTCTCCTCGTCAAAAACTCTCATCCCCCAGAACCAACAACTTCACCCGCGTCAACTGCGATCGCATCCGTGCCCACGATCGATAGGTCTGGGCTTTTTGATTGTCCAGGGCATTGATCTGAGCCAAGTATTGAGGCGTATTGAGGCTACCCTCCGCATTAAAGCGATAGCCCTGCTCCAGAATAGCTAAACGTAACAGGTCACGGCGCGTCACCTCCTGGGAGATCTGAAACTCCCGCCGATAGGTATCAAAGTCCAACACTTGCAGCATCACCTGTTCCCGAATGGACTGCGCCAATTCCCCCCGCTTATTCTGAATCTCCGCCACCTTCACCTCCAGGTCAGCGATCGCAATCTGACGATTCTGCACCTCTGCACTGCCGCCGATGCTTGCCCGAAACAGGGGTAAACCCAACTGGGCAAAGATGTCGTTAATTCCCATGAGGGGGCTATCAAAAAAGCTGACAATCCGATCGATAAAGCCAATCCGCCTGGTTTGACTGGTGCCATCCGGCTGGATCTCCGTGCGTGTACCAATTTCAAAGAAGGCGCGTACCGCAGGCTCAAAGATCCCCAGGCTAATCGTCCTGAGATTATTTGCTCGTGCCTGGTCGATCTTCTCCTGCACCAGGTCTACCCGCTCATCGATCGCCTGAAGTGCCAGGGAGTTGCCGATCGCCATCTCCTGAAGCTCTCGAACACAAGCCTCCGTCACATCCAAGCAGGGCAAATCCCCCAACATTGCCGTCCAGAGGTCTTCATTAATGCGGAGTTGAATCAAGCGATCGATCGATTCCCCAGCCGGATTGAGCGGGTTTTGATCCGTATCAAAGGGGGCATCTAAGTCACGTTCGCTGCTGGGTTCCAATTCGTCAAGCTCCTCGAACTCCTCAAACTCCTCAAACTCCTCAGTCGGTGGGGGTTCCTCCATCTGCGCCATCCCCGGCAGTGTCCCGATCGCTCCCCACATCAGCAGTGAGAGACAGCACCACAATAAGATTTTGATCCTGTTGCCCTTCATATTTGATTCTCCGAATTGTGCCTGAAAATGGACTACGAACCGCTGATAGTTGAAACAGTTGGGCATTCAAAGCCGCTATCTTTTCCTCCATCTGCGCCACTTGAAACGCCCGTTCCTGTTCCTGGCGTTGCTGCTCCTGGAATTGTTGTTGCCGTTGGATCTCTGCCTGCTGGATGGCGATCGCCCGCTTACTCATCTCCAGGGAGTGAACATATTCTTGATGCTGCCGTTCTGTCTGAGCCTGAGTCAGTTTTGCCTCTGCCAGTTGTAAGTCCGCCTGCGCCTGGGTGAATTCCCGCCTGCGTTGCTCCAACACTTCCGTCTCATGGGGAATGGTCGCCTCTGGAAGACTGGCACTTGGCATCGAAGAGAGCATATCCAACATCCGCTGTTGCTGCATCAGGTTACGCTCTGCCTGCTCCACCTTGAGCCGTGCCCGTTCAATCTCTGCCACCTGGCTCAGAAAACTCGCTGGGGGTAAACCTGCCACCTCTGGAACCGGACGGGAAGGAGATGCGCCAGGAATGGGCTGCTGCAATCGCTCCATCTGAATCTCAAGCTGTCTGCGCTGTGCCTCCAGCCGATCCCGGTCGCGCGTCCGATCGGCAAGGATCTGCCCCTGCTCCACCCGATCGCCCTCCTGTACCTTGAGATCATCCGGTGCGGATAAAGTCAGTCGGACATCGAGCGATCGGCGGTTGCTGGTGGAGTCACTGGTGATGATGGAGGGGGACGGCAGTGAAGGGGATGGGGTTTGCGCCTGGAGGTGTCCTGCACAACCATAGGACAGTCCCGACAGTCCTACGAGACACAGGACAGAGAATATACTTTTCATGACTGCCTCACCTTGACGATCGCCTTACCTTGCACAATCCAGAATTCCCCAATCTGCGCCAATATCTGTGCAGGTCGGGCATTTCGTAACTCAATCTGTCCTCCCCAGCTGCGAATCGTGTCGTAGCTACTAAAATCAGTGGCGATCGTGACTTCTCTGCTGTCCTCCAGTACCAGTGAACCACTGACATAGGCGTTCTGGGGGATACGCTTCAGCCAGTCTGCCACCAGAATTTCCTTGAGCAACACTTCCTCTGAGGTGATGGCGATCGGATTGCCCAGCTGCACCTTGACCCGTGATGGTCGGATCTGTGCGTCGGGGGAGTTACCAATCTTGTAGAGTCTGCCGTTGGTCTGGCTCTCGGCAATCAAGTCATTGGAGGTCGTTTCAATCACGGTATAGCGGTCTTCGATCGCCTGAGAGGTATACGCCTGCAAGCCTCTCACTTCGACGGTCACAAGCCGTTCTGAACCGTACTTCTGAAACAATTGCACGGCGGTCGCTGCATCTTGAAAGAATCCTTTGGCAAACTGCTCCACGATGCCGCCGTTACTGGTCAGGTTAATGCTGGCGATACACAGGAATACTGCCATCGATAACACCCAATATTCCTGGGGGGATTGGCTTCGTAACCGTGCCCTGGGGTTCCCTGGAATCACCAACCGGGCTGGATTGGGATAAAACGCGGCTACCCCCGATCGCGTGAAGGCATCGGCGAACCATCCGGTGAATTGCCCAATCATCAGGGCGGCCCAATAGTGCCAATGAAAGAAGAACAGGATCGGAGCGGCAAGAATCGCCAGGGTAAGGGTAGACAGGAAGCTATGGGTAATAGTGCGGTGGGGGTATCGCTCCTCAATGTAGTGGGCGATCGGATAAGCCAGTCTGCCAACCCAGGATTCAGTGCTGTCCAGGTCAGGTAACTGGGAACCTAAGACAGCTAATCCCAAGATGAATGCATTGGCTGTACCCAACGAGATACTGGTGGTGGCGGTGGCGATCGCGGCATGGGTGACGGACATCATAGGCGTAAGGTGGGGAACGAAGAGGAGGGGAATGGCAAGGAAGGCGATCGGTCGGGAAGAGGAAGGAGGGGAGAAGAGGAGGAGAATGGTTGGCGATCGCGATCATCACAGCAAAGAGGAATACCAGATCCGAATAAGAGAAAAGAGTATAGGAGTAGGGATTGGGCAATTTGAGTTGTAGATTTTCCAGATACGTGTCCGTACATGGACTGCAAAATTAAAAAATTTTTAACAGAGACGGACTACCCCTAAAGCCTTCGCCTGCCTCGGTTTGCGGCATACAGTAAACCGCGCAACGTCACTGCAATCAGGGTGATAATTCCCCCCAGGACGTACAGCACCTTATCGCCCATTCCCAAGCCAGCAAAGCGAATGATACCGATGAGGGAAATCAGCCCGATGAGAAACGGTGTCCCATCGATGTACTGGTAATGATCGCCAGTAGCCGTCTCAGAGATCCCCAAGACCGTCTCACGGATCACCCGTTTAGCAAGAGCCGGATTGTTCCCCGATCGCTGCTGGAGTTCCGCGACTTCGGATGCTACCAGTTGAATGCCGTAGGATTCCGCCTCAGTCATCATCAGTTTGCGGATGTCCTCGTCTCGGATCAGCGGGAGTTCGATCCGGGGCATCTTCACGAACAGTTCTTTGGGTGGGCAGGGTGAAGCCACCAACAGCAGCAGGACACCCTCTGCCCTCAGCACGTCCTCCAACCAGTACCGTAGACTGGCAGACCAACGGTGGGCATCGTCGCAGATTAGAACTGTCCGCTTACGAGTTAGCCGTTTGGTCAGAGCCTCCCGCAGTTGCGCTGCTGTGAGTGCCTTGGGTTTCTCATCCAGGGTCATGGTTGATACCCCAAGCTGTTCCGCGATCAGCACCAGACATTCCTTTGCAGAACCGTTGTAGGATGCCATTGCCACGCTCCAGCGGTCTGCCCCTAGCCGTCGCTTCACCGCTTCGCCCAAAGTAGACTTGCCCGATCCAGGTTCCCCCAGAACGAGCAAGGACTGGTTGGAGAACAACGCCTCACTCACCTGCTTAATTTCAGCCTCACGCAGTTCCATCACCGATCGCCAGCTACGAACAGGACACAGGACAAGACAAACAGGACATAGCAAATCAGGTAGAGCTTAACGAGCATCGATCAGCCCCCGTGCTTTCTTCCAACGAGACACAACCCGACGACTACAGCCAGTCCCCCGGTGTTGCTTCACGTAGTCAATCAGTTGAGGATAGGTGGTCAGCCCTTTTGAGTGAGCTTCGTCCAACAGAGCCGTTACCCCATCAGCAGAGCCGGAGTCTGTCTCGTCAGTCGATTCGATCGCAGGAGCTTGAGAGTTCTGGAAGTTCTGGAAGTTCTGGAAACTCCCAGTGTCTTGTGTGTCTTGTATGTCTTGTGTGGCCTGTATGTCTTGTGTGTCTCGTAGGACAGTCTGGGGTTGTCCTGTCATCGCGTAGGACACTTGCTCACTCACCTGAAGGGTTTCTTGTTCAGAGGGAGTTAACGCAGAGGCAACAGCGGTCGGCTGGGCGGCTACCAATACCGTTTGCGATCGTGCCATTAGCCGTGCCTGCTTCCGCGCCTGGACACGACAATGGGCAGTCCAGAAGAACTGAGCGATCGTCCTCAGCCCTGACCAGACTGTATTGAGTACCGTTTGTTTCGGTTTTGCTAAGGTCATCTTGTTTCACCGTTTCACGACAGTGCATCACTGGTACTGACCAACGAAACGACGAAACAATCTAGAAATTACGGAGACTTGAAGTAAAGTTTCAACGAAGGTAGTACCGTCGCTGTCCAGCTTCGATCCGAGACTGAACGATTCCCTCGATCGACAAGTTGCGCGTCTGCCGTCTCACCTGCTCGTAGGTTAGCCCAGACACGTCAACCAGTTCATTACGCGACAGTCCTGCATGTTGCCGAATCGTATCAATCAGTTGCGATCGGGTTTGCTTGCCCTGGTTAGTTTGACGATATTGAATGCTGTACATCGGAATTCCGTACCTACAGAGTAAAACTGCGACTCTGCATCCCCTAGTGCCCAGTTCCAAAGCTTAACAATGAGGAAAACCCTGACGGTATGGGAAGTTCACGGAATCTTTATGGAAGTTGTCAAGGGATAGTACAATTCTTCATCATCTTTGGTTGGGAGCTTTTCAAGGAGTAAGGTTATTGCACTCACTAAAACCCCATTCAACGACCGCTGTTCTCAGGTTCCAGCGTTCTTGGGTAGTGGGCGATCGTCTATTGAAGAGCTTGTGTTAGGGCCAGCCACAGAAGCGGGTAAGGTAATGGATTTGGAGCTGGTGTTTGCCAAACCCTGACAGGACACATAGGATAGTCCTATAGGACACAGGACACTAAACTTGATCACTCGATCGAGGCTGGTGTCACAGGCAGGTTTATATAAATTGCTTAACTGAAAAACGTTGGAGCGTACCAGGTGGACGCAAAAACCAATAGAGGGAGTCCGAGAACTCCTAGAGAGAGTCTGAGAACTCCCAGAGAAAGTACAAGAACTGCTAAGGACATTATCGACCAGGCAATTCGGGAAAACCGCTTCGGTGAACGATTGCTTTATCTTTTTGCCATTGTATTTTTAATAACGGGGCTGCTTTTGATGGGAGTTGCAGTTGCAAATCAAAACCCGATCAGTGCAATCCTTGGTGCTGTCTCCAGTGTGTTGTTTGCACCTGCGATGGATTTGGCTCGACGTACTAGACGAGAGAATATGTCAATTCGGCTCCTAGAAGTTGCGCTCAACCAAGCAGATACCTCTAGGGAAGCAGCCGAAGCCTTACGTACTGTATTTGTCGAAACCTTTACCAGCAGAACCAATGCTAGGAATAAGAAACTTCCTTAAACCTAAACACACAGCATTGTCTGTTATCGATGAGCTTGTCCAAGGTCTTGACGATGGCACGATTACCCTTGACCCTGTGACATTGCCAGAGGCGGTTGAGATCCCTGCTGAAGCGGCTGCTTTTTACTTAGCTTTGTTAAAGAGTGATGTAGAGGGATGGAATCAGTGGCGATCGGATACTGAAGCAAACATCAGCCTTAAAGGAGCAGATCTCAGTAGGGCAAACCTTGTCGGGGCAAACCTCAATAGGGCAAACTTCATTGGGCTGGATCTCCGTAGGGCAAAACTCATTGAGGCAAAACTCATTGAGGCAAACCTCCGTGAGGCAAACCTCCGTGGGGCAGACCTCCGTGGGGCAGACCTCCGTGGGGCAGACCTCCGTAGGACAGACTTCCGTGGGGCAAACCTCAGTGGGGCAAATCTCAGTGGGGCAGACCTCGGTGGAGCATACCTCGGTGGGGCAAATCTCAGTGAGGCGAATCTCAATAGGGCAGATCTCAGTAGGGCAAATCTCAGTGAAGCGAATCTCAATAGGGCAGATCTCAGTGGGGCAGATCTCAGTGGGGCAAACCTCTATAAGGCAGATCTCAGTAGGGTAGATCTCAGTGAAGCGAATCTCAGTAGGGCTGATCTCAGTGAAGCAAATCTCAGTAGGGCAGATCTCAGTGAAGCGAATCTCAGTAGGGCTGATCTCAGTGAGGCATACCTTATCGGGGCAGATCTCAATGGGGCAGATCTCAGTGGGGCAAACTTCCGTGAGGCAGACCTCCGTGGGGCAAACCTCAGTAAAGTGCTCGTTGAACAGGCAATTTTTAGCGGTAGTCAAGGACTTACACCCAGCCAAGTGACTGAGCTTAAAGCACGAGGTGCAATCTTTGATGATTCTCCGGGATCACCTGCTAATGTTTATGTGAACAGGTGACAGCCAGGTAGATGAGAAAAAGATGCTCGTCGGCTTTGAAGAGGTGGAGAGCTTCTAACCCTTTCCCAGTGCGCCATTTGCGGAATGAGCAATATACACTTGCTATCGTTAACTTATTTCTGGATGAATTAACAGAATTTAAGCGGGATGTGCTGGAATTTCTGCGTCAGCCTTTAGAAGATGGTCACGTTACCATTTCCCGTACGCGCCAATCGGTTTCCTTTCCTGCAAAATTTACCCTGGTTGCCAGCACCAATCCCTGTCCCTGCGGCTATTTCGGTGATTCGATTCAGCCCTGTACTTGTAGTCCGCGTAGTCGGGAGCAATACTGGGCAAGTTGTCGGGCCCGCTCATGGATCGCATTGATCTGCACGTCATTGTCAGCCGCCTCAAGCCAGAAGAAATTACCCAGCAGTCTACCGGAGAAGAGTCGATCGCCATTCGCCAACGGGTCGAGCAAGCCCGATCGATCGCCCAACAGCGATTTCAGGCAGAACATCTTCACTGCAATGCTGAAATGCAGAGCCGCCATATCCGCAAATGGTGTCGCATGGATGATACAACTCGTAATTTACTGGAGGGGGCAATCCGTAAGCTGGGACTTTCCGCCAGAGCCACCGATCGCATCCTCAAAGTGTCTCGCACGATCGCCGATCTTGCCGGAGATGAACACCTCCAGACTTCTCACGTGGCTGAAGCGATTCAGTATCGGACAATCGATCGAATGCAGTAGGGAACAGAACGAAACAAGAAATATCCAAGCAGATCGCCCCAACTTGAATGATGTAAGGACGATCCGCTTTTGTTTAGGTTTTTAGTTCATGCTCAGATTCATTCTCCTGGTGAATTAATGTCTCTGAATCGTTGGCGAACACCTTGGTAAGGTTGGATTGAGTCTGCAATAGGAGCGATTGGAAATTAGTGGGATCAAGAAAACGATCAGTGCTACAACACCAACAGTGAGAAATGCAGTACGCATCCATCGATTGTCGGGGGTGGCAATTTCCCAGAAGGGATCAACATCAACGAACGAAACCTTTACCTGCTGACCGGCTCTCTCAATATTCTCGGCTGCATTCGCCGCTGAACCATAATCCCCATCGGGAAGATAGCCCACCAACACCACTCGATTTTTCTTCAAAAACGAAGCATAGGTGAGTCCTTGCCCCTTGGCTTCGTAGAGTTTCTCGCGGCTGAGAACTTCTCGGAACTCGTATACAGTGGTTGCGGTGACAAGATCGGCTTTCAAAGAATCATTGACTCCGCAGGAGACAAATTTGTTTGCTCCGCGTCCTTTTCTCCGCAAAACTTCATAGCAATGATTAATGAGTTGATCCCGCGTCATCCGTGGACTTTTTGTCTGCATGGTAGATCACTTCCTTTATTTGACAACAAAAACTCTGCTTGCCGAAGCAAGTAGAAATTGAGTTGTTACGAAGATGTTTCTAGCCGCGCAGCATGAAAGCCTCCATAGCCAACTTGAGCTTCACATCATACTCAATATGACGAAAAATAACCCTCTCTCGTAACTGAGAAAGGGCTTACGCAGAGATGCGATCGTGTTAAGTTTGCGCCTGTCACCATTCGGATCAATGCGAATTTTAGTGTGAATGCCAACTTGTACAGTTTTGGGAACTTTTTAAACCATTGGCTTTGTTACTACGGACGAACTGCGGTGTAGCAAACCTGGAATGCAGATCAATAATTTGTCCTTATGCTTAAGCTGGCTGACAAAAATAAAGTTCTAATCAACTTCATAGAAAAACTATGATTGTCATGAAGTTGCTGATGGGGTCAGTGATCCCACGAGTATGGATTTTTGGACAGAAATTCTTAGTTTCGCCGAGGAAACGACCCACCGGGTTGGGGCGCAATTGCTGATTGACTTTGGACACACTCAGGAAACGCAGAAAGCGGACGGGACTCTCGTTACTCAATCCGATCGCTGGGCAGATCAGGAGATTCGAGAGGCGATCGCCCAGGCTTTCCCTGAACATGGAGTTCTGAGTGAAGAAGTCGAGCACATTTTTCCAGACACGGACTGGTGCTGGATTATTGACCCGATCGACGGCACAACGAACTTTACTCGCGGCATTCCCCTCTGGGGAATTTCCCTGGGGCTGCTGTATCGGGGAACTCCTGTGTTTGGCCATGTTTACATCCCACCGTTAAATCACTCATTTCACGGCTTCTGGTATGGCGATTCGGGTTTGACCGGGCCAACCGGAGCATTTTTGAACCATCAACCCATCCACACACGCCCGGATGATCCCTCTGGCAGCCAGTTTTTTAACCTCTGTGCCCGTAGCCTGGATGTCTTGCGCCGCAATGATCCCTTTCCCTGCAAGGTGCGAATGCTGGGGGTGGCGAGCTATAACTTGCTGACGATCGCCTCAGGAGCGGCTTTAGGCGGAGTAGAGGCAACTCCAAAAATTTGGGATATTGCCGCAGTCTGGGTGATTGTGCAGGCGGCTGGGGGAACCTGGCATTCCCTGGAGCCAGAGCCAATTTTTCCGCTTCAGGTGGGCAAAGACTACAGCCAGCAACCCTACTCAACCCTGGTGGTCAGCCGTGCGGAACTGGTGCCGTTCTTTTTACCCCTGGTGCAATCGGTGGTTTCATCAGCTTGATTTTCTTAAAGCTTCCGATTTTTTCCGCGATCCCTCTGCTACGGTAAAAGCGTTAAAGTTCCAAAAAGTTTCAAGTTACGATTTGGCCCACCATGCTAATTCGCTCGATCGATCCGGTGCTCTCCTGGCTTCAGCGACTGGTGCTGCTGGCAGTGAGTTTTGTCCTTTTATGGGTTTGCGTACCGCAACTGAGCGAGGCAGAGGAATTGCCCAATGTCGATCGCTCTAGTTCTTCCGAAGTGCAGTCGGTTGTTCCAAACCATTCTGGACTGGACGCGAATGCCATTTCAACGGAAAAAATTAGTCAATTTATTCAGGCCTACCTGAGTGTAGTGGGGTTGATTGAGCAACGAGAGAGCGATTTGCAAAGTGCGGAAACTGAATCGGAGTCTATGCAGATGCAGCAAGCAATCCGTACCGAGGCAGTGGAACTCATTCAAGATAAAGGGTTGACGTTGCAAGAATATCTTCAGCTTTTGAACCTGGCCAACGTAGATCCAGAATTTGGAGAGCGCGTAACGGCCCAGTTGCAGGAGTCTATGCAGTAATCTATGCCGACCATTCATGTAGCCATCTCGTGCCGCAGGGAGCTAGGGAGCAATTAGGGGATCGGAGCATATGGCAAAATCGCAGGTGCTTTGTTTGGGTGAGATATTGTGGGATTGTTTGGCAGATCAGCCAGCGATGTCAGTGGATGCGGTGCAGTCCTGGACTCATTACCCAGGCGGAGCACCCGCAAATGTGGCTTGTGCCCTGGTGAAGTTGGGAACGCTTTCGAGTTTTATCGGCTGTGTGGGAACGGATGCCCCAGGTCAATCTCTGGTTGATCTACTCCAAACGATCGGGGTTGAGATCTCTGGAGTTCAGCGTCATCCTGCTCCGACTCGTCACGTTGAAGTGCTGCGATCGATCAGCGGCGATCGTCAGTTTGCGGGGTTTGGCGGACGTTCGACAACGGAGTTTGCCGATACCCATTTACAAGCTAAAGCACTCCCAGAAGCCTTGTTCAATCAAGCAGAATATCTGGTGATGGGGACGCTGGCACTGGCTTACCCAGAGACACGACGGGCAATGGAACGGGCGATCGAACTGGCCAATCAGCAATACCTGAAGATTGTGATTGATGTAAACTGGCGACCCATGTTTTGGCCAGAGCCTGACCAGGCTAAGTCCACCATTTTGTCCTTGATTCAGCAGGCAGATTTCCTCAAACTGTCCTACGAGGAAGCAGAATGGCTCTATGGTACAGCCGATCCACGGGCGATCGTCCAGCAGCATGGTGATGCGGAAGGGGTACTGGTGACCAATGGCGATCAGGGGTGTGCCTATTGTCTGAGCGAACAGTCAGGTCAATTACCCGCATTCCCGATTCATCCTTTGGATACGACGGGGGCAGGAGATAGCTTTCTGGCGGGCTTTATTCATCAGCTCTGCAAACGGGGAATTCGCTCCCTCACCCATCCAGATACTGCAAAGCAAATTGTGACCTATGCCAGTGCAGTGGGTGCCCTCACCACACTCAAACCGGGGGCGATCGCAGCTCAACCTACTGCAATTGAGGTAGAGGCTTTTCTGGACAAGGAGTCATAAAGAAGCGAAACGAACCCCGTCGAATACCGCGTCGGAACACCCTGTTAAAATACGATTACTCGATCGGCAAGCCAGAATCCGTACCTTACCATGATCCCAGAACGGACGACCGAGCAACTGCTCCAACTACCTCCTTTAGAAAGCGGCGATCGGCTGACCCGCAGCGAATTTGAGCGTCGCTATGCTGCCATGCCCGCCCTCAAAAAAGCCGAACTGATTGAAGGAATCGTTTACGTGGCATCTCCTCTACGGGCCAAGGCTCATGGGAAACCGCATGGAGCAATCATGACCTGGATCGGGACTTACAGCGCGGCTACTCCAGGGGTAGACTTTTATGACAATCCCACTGTCCGTCTGGATACCGATAACGAACCCCAACCCGATGCAGTCTTGCGATGGGAACAGGGAGGGCGATCGTGGATTAGCGAGGATGACTACATTGAAGGTGCACCGGAACTGATCGTTGAAGTTGCCGCCAGCAGTGCCTCCTATGACCTGCATGACAAACTGCGCGTCTATCGACGGAATGGAGTACAAGAATACGTGGTCTGGCGTACCTACAGTCAGCAGATCGATTGGTTTTATTTGGACAAGGACGAGTACCAATCTTTAAGGGCGGATGCATCCGGCATTCTTCGCAGTGGGCAATTTCCGGGTTTATGGTTGGCGAAGGATGCCCTCCTCTCCGATGATCTGGCAGAAGTGCTGCACGTCCTTCAGCAGGGCATTGCCAGTGCAGAACACCAGGGGTTTGTAAAGTCTTTACGTGATTAGGCAGTCATTTTTAGGGCGATGAATTGTCGGTCAATCAAAAGCTAGAACCTCTTGTTGGAGTCGTAAATCGCCAATCGTTCAGCATCAAATAAACGCCTGTATTGCACCAGCTTGCCCAAGACTCTATTTCTTGATCTAAATTTCTTGCACGAATGATGTTATGACTCCATCGATCGCAGTCCGCAATCCCCGCTCCGGTGAGGTCGATTACTGGATCACACCCCCCACAGCTGACGACTTGACCAAACTGGGCGATCGCTTGCGTCAGGCCCAAGTCAACTGGCAGCAGGGCGGTTTACAGGGACGCATTGAGGCGTTGCAGCAGTGGAAACAGGCGGTTCAAGCAAACCGAGAGGCGTTGGTTCAGGCATTGGTGGCGGATACGGGTCGGCTGGATATTTCAGTATTGGAAGTGGATTCGTTTTTGGGTAGCCTCGATCGCTGGTGTCGCCTTGCCCCGGAGTTACTTCAGGGTGAAGAAAAGCAAACCGCCATTCCCTTTATCCGCATCCAGCAAACCGCCGTGCCCTACCCGCTGGTGGGAGTGATTAGCCCCTGGAATTTTCCCCTCCTGCTCTCGACGATCGACACGGTTCCGGCATTACTGGCGGCTGTGCGGTGGTGGTTAAGCCCAGTGAAATTGCGCCGCGTTTTGTGGAACCCCTGATGCAGACGATCGCAGCGGTTCCCTCCCTGCAAGCCATCCTGACCTACATCACCGGAGCTGGAGAAACCGGAGCGCAGTTAATTGAGCAGGTGGATTTAATTTGCTTTACGGGCAGTGTGGCAACAGGGCGTCAGGTGGCGGCGGCCGCAGCTCAACAGTTCATTCCAGCCTTTTTAGAATTAGGCGGTAAAGATCCTGCCATTGTCTTAGCGTCTGCGGATATCGAATTGGCCACCTCCGCGATTTTGTGGGGGGCAGTGGTCAACAGCGGGCAATCCTGTCTGTCGATCGAGCGGATTTATATAGCGGAGTCAATTTTTGAACGCTTTGTAGAGCAGCTCGTTACAAAAGCCAATGCCCTACAACTAGCCTATCCAACGGTTGAGGATGGACAAATTGGCCCCATCATTGCAGAACGGCAGGCAGTTATCATTGCGGAACATCTACAGGATGCATTCTCGAAAGGGGCGATCGCCCACTGTGGCGGCAAAGTTGAACGGTTAGGTGGCGGGTTGTGGTGTCGTCCCACCGTTCTGACGAAGGTGAATCACTCCATGCAGGTGATGGTGGAGGAGACGTTTGCCCCCATCCTGCCCGTCATGCCATTTTCCACTCAAGAAGAAGCAATTCATCTCGCCAATGACACGATTTATGGATTGAGTGCGGCGGTCTTTGCCGGAACCGAAGCGGAGGCGATCGCCATTGCTGAAT
Organism: Egbenema bharatensis FJBBOT/2019; assembly: GCF_048077055.1. NCBI lineage: Bacteria > Bacillati > Cyanobacteriota > Cyanophyceae > Oculatellales > Oculatellaceae > Egbenema > Egbenema bharatensis. The sequence goes on from NZ_CP182236.1 coordinate 5,274,997, forward strand.
CGATTGATGCGGGGGCGATTAGTATCAACGATGCGGCCCTGACAGCGATTATGCATGAGGGTGAGAAAAATGCCTTTAAGTTCTCTGGTATGGGGGGGTCCCGGATGGGAGCGGCCGCGTTAAAGCGGTTTATGCGGAAAAAAGCCTACCTGATCAAGGCAGGGGCGATCGCAGACTCCTGGTGGTTCCCATTTTAAGACTTGTAGGGGCAAAGCCTGGCGGAAAATGTTTGAATCAAAGCTCAAGGTTTTCCAGACCAATGCTTTGCCCCTACTTTCTATTTGATAAACAGCATTTCTTGATAGGTCGGCAACGGCCAGAAACTATCGGCAATGTTGCCTTCCAGTGCGTCTGCATATTTGCGAATTTCATCCATTAAAGGACGAATGGTTTTCGCACAATACTGCATCTTTTCTTCAGTCGTTGAGAAATCATGCTTGTTCATCGCGTTGCTCAACTCCGTCGTCCTTGCAACCATCGCGTTGGTCAGGTCTGCGATCGTCTTAGCAGTCTCCTGTTCAAAATCCACCCCCAGGCTGCTGAGGGACGAAAGGGTAGAAGCAAGCTTGGACAAATACTCAACGGCTGCCGGGTAGATCATCGTTTTGGCCATGCTAATCACCAGCTTGGCTTCAACTTCAATGGAAAGAATATACTGCTCTGCATAGACTTCAAAGCGGCTTTCCAGTTCAACCGGGGTCAGGACTCCCGTTTTTTCAAACAGGTCTTCGATATACTCCTCTTTGAGGACGGGCAGGGCATCGGCTGTAGTCCGTAAATTGGCTAAACCCCGCTCCTCTACTGCGATCTTGTGCCATTCTTCTGAGTAGCCGTTGCCCCCGAAGACGACTGCACCGTGTTCTTCCATCACTTCCTTGAGGATGGTGATGATTGCCGTATTCAGTTCCAGTCCTTTGGACAGTTCAGTTTCCAGACGATTGCCAATCCAGTCTAAAGAATCGGCCAGCATCGTGTTGAGGACAATCAACGGCCCAGAAACCGACTGGTTGGAACCCACCGCTCGGAATTCAAAGCGATTTCCGGTAAACGCGAAGGGGGAGGTGCGGTTGCGATCGCCAGCATCTTTGGTCAAATACGGCAACACATCCACCCCTAGATCCATCACGCCTTTCTGTTTAGACTCTGTTACCGTTCCGGTTTTGATCTGCTCAAAGACTTCTTCGAGCTGAGAGCCTAAATAGACCGACATAATCGCAGGCGGTGCTTCATTCGCCCCCAGTCTGTGATCATTGCTGGCCGTTGCAATGGCAGCCCGCATCAGGGGGCCATATTTATGCACCCCGCGAATCACAGCCCCGCAGAACACCAAAAACTGAGCATTATCGTGGGGAGAATCACCGGGATCAAGCAGGTTGCCTTGGGTGGCATTCCCTACTGACCAGTTGACGTGTTTACCCGATCCATTAATTCCGGCAAACGGCTTTTCATGGAGGAGACACATGAAGCCATGCTTTTTCGCCGTGTGCTTCAAAACCGTCATGATCAACTGCTGGTGATCGCTGGCTACGTTCGCGGCTTCAAAGAAGGGGGCAATTTCAAACTGTCCGGGAGCGACTTCATTGTGTCGGGTTTTGGCGGGAATTCCCAGTTTGTAGAGGGTTGCTTCCACGTCCTGCATGAAGACCTGCACCCGTTCTGGAATGGCACCGAAGTAGTGATCATCAAACTCTTGCCCCTTGGCGGGAAATTTGCCAAACAAGGTGCGGCCGGCTAAAAGCAAATCCGGACGCTGGCTGGCAAAGTTGGCATCCACCAGGAAATATTCTTGCTCCGCCCCACAGCTAGAGTTCACACAGGAAACTTCTGTGTTGCCCAACAGCGTCAACACCTTACGGGCGGCTTTGTCCATTGCGGCGATCGATCGCAAAAGCGGCACTTTCTTATCCAGTGCTTCGCCTGTCCAGGAGACGAAGACCGTCGGAATACACAGGGTTGAACCGTTGTCGGTTTCCATGATGTAGGCCGGGCTGGTCACATCCCAGCCGGTATATCCTCGCGCTTCAAAGGTGTCACGAATGCCACCGTTCGGAAACGAAGATCCATCTGGCTCACCCTGAACCAGGACTTTGCCCGAAAACTCTGAAATGACGTTGCCATCGCCCTGCACGGAAATGAAACCATCGTGTTTCTCGGCGGTCAGGTTCGTCATCGGGTAAAACACGTGGGCATAATAGAGGTCCCTTTGGCCATTGCCCAGTCCCGCATTGCCGTAGCAACTGCATCCGCAACGGAGGGATCCAGTTTCTCGCCGGTAACAATCGTCTTTTTAATAGATTTGAAGACGGCTTTGGGGAGACTCGCCTGCATTTTGCTGAGATTAAACACATTTTCTGCCCATATCTCTTCCAGGCGTTCTGGGGGTTTAGGAGGAATACACTCCCGATTAATAATTTGATGAATCGCTTGGATGCGGGCGGTATTTCCAGTCATAGGTCTTTCCATAAAAGCTGATTGTTTATAGTACCGAAAGCAGATTTTTCAGATCGCTAGCAGAGATACAGAAAAGGGCTTAAGTCCTCAGAATGGAGTGATCCCAGTTCCAAAAATTGGAACAACAAATTTCGTAGGGGCGTTTTGCAAAACGCCCTTACAGGGGGATTGATGTCTAGCCCTTCGGAGAATGGATATTAGAGGGTCATCGATCGCACGTAGATCCGCATAATTTCACCGGGTGCTTTGGTGGTTGCCTGCTGAATCTGCGAGAAGGGCAGGGGTCTTGACCAATCTTCCACGCGGCAAAAATCGCACTGATACAGTCGGGCAATGGTTAACTCCACATCGTCAGATTGCCCGATCATCAGTATTTTTACGGAGCGACGGGCAGGGGAAATCAGCCGATCGCCCTCTGGAGGCAGACCGAATCGTTTGTCGGACATGATTTGTGAATCTCCTTGTGTTCCAGGGTTTGAGGAAACCCTAGAGACTGGCTCCCAGCCTCAGACGGTGCGAGCCAAGGACTAAGAATGCTATCATGCACCCTAGCCCGGACTAGCGGGTTTAGTCTGTGGTGAGGAGGTTGAGCGTTTAGCTTGCTAGGCACGCTTGACCTCCGCTAGAGAATTTCGTCTCTAGGTGATCCAGCTACCCCCCAGGTCTGTGCAACCCAAAAGATAGCTATAGCTGAAGAGCGTAGCATTATTCGATCGAGCAAATCAAGTCAAAATTGTTACCGATCGATCGCCTGACCTGTGAAGTTTTGTACCTGAAGTTTGACTATCCCTACTCGACCCAGAAAGACTCTGCCCTCGATCCAATTAGTTTAACGAAAGTAAAAGATGCAATTCAGTGCGATCGGCGGTTAGGTCGCTTCCCTAAGGTGTGCTAAGCCCCCTGCATCAATGCGATCGGTTTTGGCGAGTTGGCCGCTGGCTTTGGCAAAGTCTCGTCCCTGGCATGATAGCTGCTCGAAACCGCCATGACTACATCCTGGAGGACTGAATTGACCGAGCCCTACCGCAAACTATAAGTCAGATTAAATCTTGTAACCAAGTTGCCAGCCCAACCCAGTTTGGAGCTATTCAGGAATTAAACCTGAATCAAAAACACAACCATGTCTAACATTCGAGAAGAAATGCCCGTTCTCGCCCGCCATGAAGGGGAATGGTTTGGCACCTATACCCTAATTGATCCAGCAGCGAAAATCCTGGATCAGCACGAAGCCCGCCTGTCCTGCCAGTTTCCCCAGGAGGGGGAATACGATTACTATCAAATCAATCGCTACACCTGGGCAGATGGCAGGCAGGAAGAACATCAGTTTCCGGGCTTCTATCGAGGCAAAAAACTGTGGTTTGACACCGAACGGATTCATGGTCACGCCTGGGAAGCCGATGATGCCACGATCCTCCTCTGGTTTTCCTACAAAACCATCCCAGACTTTTACCTCTATGAAATGATTCAAATCAGTCCTGACAACCACCATCGTACCCGCACCTGGCACTGGTTTAAGAACCATCAACTGTTTCAACGCACCCTGATTCAGGAAGAACGACAACATTAATGAGTGACTGCGAATTAAGAAGGAGCATAGGACAAGACCGTTCCCGATTGGGATAAATCTCGATCCACACGCACGAAAAACAAACTCCCCTCCTCTGAGATATGTCTGGGAAGGGTGCTGAAACTGGGACTATAGCCAAAATGATCCCTGGCAAATCGGTAATCTCCGATATCGCAACAACCGACTAAGCCGTACGCCTCTTCGTTGTAGGACTGAATCATCATTTGCTTCCCGTCATAGTGGGGCAGAAGCGCAAGGAGCCATACTCCACCACCATTAGAGGCTTTTCTCAACCATTTCTTGCTGGCTGAGATGAATTGCGTCGTGTCCGTTCTGCCCCAGGGCAACAATCTGCTGTCCAGTACGGGAATAAAATCATTCATTCTAGCAGTCGGGGAATTCGGTGCATCTTGATACTGGAAGCGGCTATTTTCCATCCATAAAATTTCTGCGGTTGCTCCATTCAAAACTTTCCAGGGCCCACTCGCACTCCGGCTGGAATAAACGAGTAGCTATGTTTGCGGAGTTGCCACTCTCCCAGTTGAATAGCTCCACTCAACACAAAAATTTCCAGATCTGCCGTGAATCTGCCCGCAGGAATTTCAAATTGAGGCGGCAACGAAACCTTTGCGGTGGAGGCTCCATTCTCGTGCCAGGAGAGCAAGCGACGGGTGGCAGGCATAGCCTTTTGGGTTAGCCCATGAATCAGCCATTCTTCTGCGGAGACAGTGTGAGTGTCAAAAAACTGGTACTGGCGCGGCAGATGTTCTGAAGCGATCGCAGTACATCGCCCCGATAAATTCATTCGGCTTTGACCGTTTCCCCCCCAATCTTCCGGGATAGGCGGGGTTTCTAAAAACTCCTCAGGGGAGATCGATGCCAAGGATGGATTGGGTTCACTCATGATCGGGCAGCCTCTAAACCGATGGGAAGCGTATCATCAAATTTAGAGGAAAATCCCGATCGGGGCACACTGCGCTGTGCGTTCTTACAGACAATCCTTTTGCCCACCCTCTCCCCCTGATTGAATGCGCTGCTATGCATCCCAAAACCTACAAAAAGCTCGTCGCCAAACAGTTTAGTGCGGATTTTCAGTCCGCGATCGCCATTGAAGCGGTGCCCCTTCCCAGCCCCACTGCCGATCAGATCCTGATTCGCAACAAATTTGCGGGAATTAATGCCGGATTTGATACCTTAATCTGTCGGGGGAAGATTCCCTATGTGGATCTCACTCCCCCCTTTGATTTAGGGGTTGAAGCCGTGGGTGAAGTGGTGGCGATCGGGGCAGCAGTGCAGGATTTTACGGTGGGAGATGCCGTTGCTACCACAGTCCGAGGCGGAGGCTACCGGGAGTATCAGGTGATTCCGGCCCAGCTTGCGGTCAAAGTTGCTGAGGCAATCCCAGAAATTCTCACCCTGATGCCGACGGGAATATCGGCCCTCGTTGCGCTGGAACAAGCAGGGGAGATGCAAACGCAAGAAACGGTATTAGTCACTGCCGCTGCCGGGGGAACTGGGCATATTGCGGTGCAGTTAGCCAAACTCGCCGGAAACCATGTGATTGGCACCTGTGGTTCTGCGGAAAAGGCTCAACTGTTGCAAGAACTGGGGTGCGATCGCATCGTCAACTACCGCCAGGAAAACCTGAACGCTGTGTTGGAACAGGAGTATCCCAACAGCATCAATCTGGTGTTTGATTGTGTGGGGGGGAGCGTGTTTGATACCTGCCTGGAGCATTTAGCCGTGCGGGGGCGGTTAGTCAGTATTGGTTTTATTTCGGAATATGCCAGTGTGCCGCAGGTCGTTTCCCAGCCCCGGATTTACCACAAGTTATTCTGGAAAGCGGCTTCCGTCCGCGCCTTCCTCATGCCCCACTATGCCGAACATATGGGATCAGCCCGCGATCGCCTGCTCGACTTGTTCTACAGCCAAAAAATTTCCGTTGCCATCAACCCCACCCCCTTTCACGGCATCGAATCGATCCCACTCGCCGTGCAATACCTCCTGAAGGGGCAAAATGTGGGTAAAGTTGTGGTTCAGTTTTATTAGTTTGACTTTCACCGATAGGCTGGGTTGAATCGAACCCCCGTTAACCAACCCGTTAATATTTCTTTGTTGAGCGGATAGCTCTTGGCTGGTCTACGCTACCGACCATGCCCAACAAATCTACAAACCATCAGGATTTAATTCAAGTTAGCCTTAACTTAAGGGTGTTGGAAAAGACAGGGTTTGTGTCCTGGTATTGCGGCTGGCAAGTGATGAAAATTCTGTTAATAGAGGACGATTCGCTAATAGCTGAACCACTGGTCAAAGCATTGATCGAGCAACATTATGCTGTAGATATTGCCACAGACGGGCAGGTTGGATGGGAACTTCTGGAATCTTTTACCTATGATCTGATTTTGCTGGATGTGGGATTGCCCAAACTGGATGGAATGACACTGTGTCGAAAACTGCGATCGCAGGGTAATCAGACTCCCGTTCTCCTGTTAACAGCCCAGGATGCCAGTACCAACACGGTAGTGGGGTTAGATGCAGGGGCAGATGATTATGTGGCAAAACCGTTTAATTTGCCAGAATTATTAGCCCGGATTCGCGCTTTGCTCCGTCGGGGTGGAGCCACCTTACCCCCCCTGTTAGAGTGGCGAAATTTGCAGCTTGATCCCAGCATTTGTGAAGTCACCTGTAACGATGAATTGGTGCGGTTAACCCCCAAGGAATATGGTTTGCTGGAGCTATTTCTACGGAATCCGCATCGCATCTTTAATACGGGTTCGCTGATTGATCACATCTGGTCGTTTGAAGAACCTCCCAGCGAAGACACAATTCGTTCCCACATCAAAGGATTACGACAAAAACTCAAGTCGGCTGGCATTCTAGATGATCCGATCGAAACGGTGTATGGGATTGGCTATCGACTGAGACCCGCAGAGTCAAAACGCAGAGAGGGAAAACCGCAACGGCATAAAGCAACCAAAAATCAAGATGAAGGTGTAGGGACGATCGCCCTGCAAACGGGCATCAATCACATCTGGCAGGAGGTGAAAGAAACCGTCGATCGGCGGGTTTCAGTGGTTGAACGAGCAGTCGCCCTGTTGCTACAAAATCAGTTAAGCGAAGAATTACGGCAGCAAGCAGAACAGGAAATTCACAAGTTAGCTGGAACGCTGGGCATGTTTGGTGTTGCCCAAGGCTCTCAGCTAGCCCAGGAAATTGAACCCCATTTCCAACAGGGGCGATCGTTAAACCGGCAGCAAATACAGCGGCTGGCTCAGTTGGTGACTGCGTTACGTCAGGAGTTACAACACTTGAATGATGGGGTGACTGCATTCAGTGAACTGCCGGATACAGCGGTGGATGAACGCCCCTGGCTGTTGGTAGTGAGTCCTGATCCAACCCTCATCGCTTCCCTGCAAAAGAATTCTTCCCGTTGGGGGTTGTGCATTCAGGTGACATCCAATCCGATTACCGCCAGAGAACAAATTTCTGAAGCGCGTCCAGATGCAGTGTTATTGGATTATACCGATGCCGATACTTCAGAAAATCACCTGATGTTGCTGTCTGAACTGAATGTTTGCAAGCCCCCGGTTCCGGCACTGGTACTGACTGGAGGCGATCGCTTAATCGATCGGGTGAAGGTCACGCGGCTGGGGGGACGACGGCTCCAACAGCCGATCACTGCGAATCAAATTTTGGAAGCAGTGAATCAAGTGCTGCAACAAGCTCGTCCATTGCAGGCAACGGTGATGGTGGTAGACGACGATATCCAGATATTGACCACCCTTCAGCAATTGCTGATTCCCTGGGGGCTTCACGTTTCTGTGCTCGACAATCCCCTTTTGTTTCTGGATACCCTGGAAGCGAATCCCCCCGATCTGCTGATCCTGGACATTGAAATGCCTCACATTAGCGGCATCGAACTGTGTCAGGAAGTGCGCAATGATCCCCGATGGAGTGAGCTGCCGGTTCTCTTTCTCACTGCCCATACGGATGCAGCAACAACGCAACAGGTCTTCACGGCGGGGGCCGATGATTATGTCAGTAAACCGATCGTCGGGCCAGAACTGGTGACGCGGATTTTCAATCGTCTGGAGCGCATTCACCTGCTTAAGAGCCTGGCGGAGACCGATGCCCTGACGGGGGTAGCCAATCGGCGCAAGTCTACCGAAGCATTGGCTCAGTTTCTTCAGTGGTGTGATCATTGTCAGCAGTCATTTTGCTTCATGCTGGTGGAGCCAGAACCCCTGCAACAAATTAACCAGCAGTATGGTCATGCAGCGGGCGATCAAGTATTGGCGCGGTTAGGGGAACTGTTGCGGCGATCGTTTCGGAATGAGGATATTGTGGGACGTTGGGGAGGCAGAGAATTTGTGATCGGCATGGCGGGGATGACCAAAGCAGATGCAATGCAACGCTTTCTGGAGCTACAGCAAGCCTGGCAGCAGTTTGAGTTTGCGGCAGAGGGGGCTGTGTTTCAGGTGAGCCTCAGGGCGGAAGTCGTGCAATATCCCCAGGATGGGGCGAATCTCCAACAGTTGTATCAGGCGGCCCGCGTTGGATTGAGCTAGGCTGGAGAGGGAACGCGATCGGGCTGAAGGGAATCTCAGATGAAAGCACCATTGCCAGACAATGAACCTGACAGACTCAATGCCCTCCAAAAATACAACATTCTGGACACGCTGCCTGAAGAAGCATTTGATGATTTGACCCGGATGGCGGCCTTCATCTGTGGCACACCCATTGCCCTGGTCAGCCTGATCGATGAGTGTCGCCAATGGTTCAAATCGAAGTTGGGCATAAATGCGGTAGAAACTCCCCGGGATCTGGCCTTCTGTGCTCACGCCATTTTGCAGCCTGATGATGTGATGATTGTTTCAGATACCCTGCACGACGATCGATTTGCCACCCATCCGTTAGTAACCGGAGATCCCCATATTCGGTTTTATGCTGGTGCCCCCTTAATCACCTCCGATGGCTATTCCCTGGGTACGCTTTGTGTGATCGATCGCAAACCTCGACAGCTAAATGCAGCTCAGGTTCAGGCACTACAAGCCTTGAGTCGCCAGGTAATTTCTCAACTGGAGCTACGGCAGAACCTCATTCAGGTGAGCCAAACGACCACCGAATTGCATCAAGCTGAGCAAGCCCGCATCCAGCTTCTCCTCCAGGAGCAAACCGCCCGTACCGAAGCAGAGGTTGCTCGGAATCAGATTACCAATATCTTGGAGAGCATCGCGGATGCCTTTTTTGCCCTGAACCAGGAGTGGCAGTTTACCTACCTGAATCAGCAAGCAGAGGAATTATTGCAGCGACGACGGGAGGATCTACTGGGTCGAGTTCTATGGGATGAGTTTCCAGAGGCGATCGATTCCCCGTTTTACCAGGAGTATCATCGTGCGGTGGCGGAACAGGTGACGGTTCGGTTTGAAGCCTTTTACCCACCCCTGAATCAATGGTTTGAAGTTCAGGCCTATCCTGCCAGAGAGGGGCTATCGGTCTACTTCCGCAACATTAACCAGCGAAAAGAGTCAGAGCGAACCCTACGCGACACCCTCTCCTTACAACGAGCAATGCTCAACAGTGCCAATTACAGCATTATCTCCACCAGTGTAGACGGCACAATTCGCACCTTTAACTCCACCGCCGAGGCATGGCTGGGCTATACGGCAGCAGAGGTCATTGGACAAACCACCCCCGTCTTGATTCACGACTGGCAGGAAATTGTGCAGCGATCGCAAGAACTGTCGCAGGAATTAGCAGAACCGATCGAGCCAGGATTTAACGCATTCGTCGCCAGGGCAGTGCGCGGAGAAGTTGATGAGCGTGAGTGGACGTACATTCGTAAGGATGGTTCCCGCTTCCCCGTGTTATTGTCCGTGACGGCCCTCCGAGATGGCGAGGATCAGATTACGGGATTTTTGGGAATTGGGAGTGACATTACCGATCGCAAGGCGGCTGCGGCGCAGCTTCAGAATCTCAGTAAAGCATTGGAAAGTGCAGTGGAAGGCATTGCGCAATTAAACCAGCAAGAACAGTATGTCCAGGTCAATCCTGCCTATGCCGAGATGTTGGGCTATCAACCAGACGAAATGCTGGGCATGAAATGGCAGCGGACGGTTTCCCAGGAGGATGCCGCCCGGCTGGAGGCTGCTTATCAGCAAATGCTTAAGGTGGGCAAAGTAGAAATCGAAGCCAGAGCGATTCGCAAAGATGGCACGATGTTCGACAAGCAAGTGGTGATGGTCAAAGCCTATGATCACCAGGGACAGTTCAATGGCAACTATTGTTTTGTCAAAGACATTAGTGAACGACGGGAAATTGAACGGATGAAGGATGAGTTTGTCTCGATCGTCAGCCATGAATTGAGAACGCCGCTGACCTCCATTTCTGCTGCGCTGGATCTTTTAGCGGAAGGAGTTTTGCAAAACCAGCCGGAAGAGGCCCAACAAATGCTGGGGATTGCCGCTAACAATACCGATCGCCTGGTGCGATTGATTAATGACATTCTAGACATCGAGCGGATCGAATCTGGCAAAATCATCATGACTAAGCAAGTCTGCAATGCTGCGGATTTGATCCATCAGGCGATCGAAGCAATTCAAGACATCGCCGAAAAAGCTGAAATCACCCTCTCTGTTTCTCCGCTGAACGTCCAACTCTGGGCCGATCCCGATCGGATCATTCAAGTCCTGACCAATCTAATCAGCAACGCCATCAAATTCTCCTCCTCCAACAGCACAATCTGGCTAACCGCTGAACTCATCCCCGACCCCGACCCTTTCCACCCCCTGCCCCCCTCCCTCCTGTTCAAAGTCATCGATCAGGGCCGCGGCATTCCCCCCGACAAACTCGAATCCATCTTTGAGCGATTTCAGCAGGTCGATGCCTCCGATTCCCGGCGAAAAGGCGGTACGGGACTGGGATTAGCCATCTGTCGCAGTATCCTTCAGCAGCATGATGGGCAAATCTGGGCGGAAAGTACCCTGGGAACGGGCAGCACTTTCTGTTTTACCTTGCCCACTTTTAATCCTGTGGAACGTATTGCACCATTGAGCTTGACTGAATTAGCCGCTCCCATCTCAGCTCCAGAACACAAACCGCAAGCTCCGCTGGTACTGCTTTGTGACGATGACGATTCAGTTCGTCAAGTAATACGAGCCATATTGGAACGTCAGGGCTACCAGGTGCTGACGGTTTCTTCAGGCCAGCAGGCGGTCGAGCAGGCAGGTGTCCATCATCCAGATGTGATTTTGCTGAATCTACTCATGCCCGGTATGAATGGCTGGGAGACCTTAGCTGTGCTCAAACAGCAACCTGAAACGCAAACCATTCCCGTGATCATTTTGAGCGGACTATTACCCGATGCCAGAGAAACTTCCTACACCGAGATTAGCGATTGGGTGGTGAAACCGCCGGATCCTAAAGTACTAAGGCAAGCATTGGAGCGGGCCCTCGCCAACCACAATCAACCGTTGAAGGTGTTGATCGTTGAAGATGATTTGGATTTAGCGCAAGTCCTCATCACCCTATTTTCTCGCCATCCGATTGAAACGTTTCACGCCCAAACTGGACGAGATGCCATTCAACTCAGTCAGCAGGTCATTCCTGATTTGCTGGTTCTTGACCTGGGATTGCCAGCCGATGATGGCTTTGCAGTTGTAGACTGGCTACGGCAGCATAATCGGCTCTACCGGGTACCACTGATTGTATACACCGCCCGCGATCTCAATGACCACGAACGCAACCGCTTAAAACTGGGACAAACGCTATTTTTGACCAAGGGACGCATTGCTCCCCAGGAATTTGAGCAACGGGTGATCAACTTACTGAACCGCATGATTCGAGGGAAGACAGGAGAGAGTCTGGATGATGACCAAACGAATTCTCATTATTGACGATGAATATGATATCCGGGCAGTCGCTCAACTCACACTGAAGACGATCGGCGGCTGGAATGTATTGAGTGCAGCTTCGGGGCATCAAGGACTGGATAAAGCAGCCGAGGAACAACCAGATGCCATTTTGCTGGATGTCATGATGCCGGATATGGATGGAATTGAAACCTTCCGGGCCCTGCAAGCAAACCCAACAACCCAATCTATTCCGGTGATCTTAATGACGGCAAAGGTGCAAGCGTCAGAACAGCGACGGTTCGCTGAACTCGCAGTCGCGGGAATTATTACGAAACCCTTTAAAGCCATCAAACTACCAGAGCAAATTGCCAAAATCCTGGGCTGGAGTTAGCGGTAAACCGATCGGAACTGCCAATGTCGCCCATTGGAGCGATCGGTTCTCTGAACCCGGTAGGGACATGGCACAGCTATCTCTACCTGTTGCGATATCCCGACTCGAATGGTGGGTCTGAACGGTGCATTCAGTCCAAACATACAAATTTTTGCTCTACACAAGTTCTGCATTTTTCAGGTCTAACTTAGAAGCCAGTCGAGAGTAGGAGTGAAATTTTCCCTTTTGCATCTATCCTTCGGCGGATTGTTTCCCTGATGGCTTTACAGCCTGCCTGTATTGTGAACTACCCAAAATCTTGTTCTCGCTGGCACCTGAGCACCCTGCTCCACCCCATTCGTCAACGGCTGGAATCGATCGAAATTTCTAATCCACGCACGGCGCGATCGCTATGCCGAATCATTCCAGCCCGCTGTCCCTTTGAACGACAAATCAAGCTGTTTGACTATACACTGATTCGCATTCCTCCCCTTTGCAAATTAAATCCTTTCTACGATCAAGTCGTGAGTCTTCGCTTTAAATCCTTAGTTTTTCTGGCTGATCAGTGCGGTGAAGACGTGTCGCTTTATTACTAAATAATCATCCATTTTTCTGGGGAAGTTTTCCCTAAACACTGAGGTACTTATGGCAACTACTTCTACCCACGCAGCCATTTCAGAAGGACTCCTCCAAAAGCCCCGCTGTCCAGAACATTTAACAAACGCCCATAAAAACAACCCAATTAACATGTTGCAAAATGATGAGTCGGAGAACGCTCCTGTAGATTCCGGTCGAACTGCCATTTTCATTGATGGCTCAAACCTGTTTTATGCCGCGTTGCAGCTTGGAATTGAGATTGACTACACCCGGTTGCTTTGTCAATTGACTGCAAATTCTCAGCTACTGCGGGCTTTTTTCTACACCGGAGTCGATCGCACCAATGAAAAGCAACAGGGCTTTTTGCTATGGATGCGTCGGAATGGCTATCGAGTGATTACAAAAGATTTGGTTCAGTTGCCAGATGGTTCTAAAAAAGCGAATTTAGATGTCGAAATTGCGGTCGATATGTTGACGTTGTCCAAATACGTTGACACGGTTGTTCTGCTTAGCGGCGATGGCGATTTAGCCTATGCAGTGAATGCGATCGCCTATCGGGGAGTTCGGATTTCGGTGGTCAGCTTGCGTTCCATGACCAGTGACAGCCTGATCAATGTGGCCGATCGGTATACCGATCTCGACTCCATCAAGCAAAACATTCAGAAGCCTGTGGGAGGCTATACGGGCTGCGTCACCGTATCCTGAGCGTGGATCAATGACCTGGATCACCAACCTGGATCACCAACCTGGATCACCGCCTCTTGGACTGGGCAGGCAAGATGCCCACCCCACAAGAATTTCAGGTTATTGAAATTTCAGGTTATTAATTTGGATTTCCAGGCAATCCGTAGCGCAGGCAGCATTCGACTGAGCACTCACGCCGAAGTCTTGCCTGCCAGGAATCTATTCCACCGATTGCTGATCGGGTTCCATCTCTGCTGAATTCAAAGCAAACAGTTCCACCAAACCGATCGTGCCGACAAAAAAGGTGTAAGTGCCATAAAGCAATGGGGATTTTTGTTTGCCCGGGGCGTAGATCGCTGCGATGATTCCCTCGATCAGGTGGGCAATCAGGGCAAACCGTCCAATCCAGAGGAGAGGAGCCAGGAAAGCGGGGATAGAACGGAGGGTGAATCCTGCATAGAGATGCCATAACTCCAGAAGAATCGCTCCTGTAATCAGGACGATCGAAATGCGCTTGATCGTAGTCATCAGTATGGGCGGTAGGGTCAGCAAACGGAGAATCATGGCATGGCTTAAAGGGCGATCGAGCAAAATGATATCATCCGACCAGTGCTCCGACGACCAGTGATCCGAAAGCGTTATGGTGGTTCCTCAGCAAGATTCGATTGGGCAAGATTCGCGGCATTCTTTGATCGGGCATTCTTTGATCGGGCAAACTTCGATCGGGCATCGGTTACTGCGATCGATTTTACGCAGGTTAATCGGTCGAGACAATCAGCAGTTTTATGAGGCGATCGACTGGCAGCAGGAGAGGGAACGGGTTCAGCAGCCCCTCACCTATCCCGACTATTACACCAGCCCTAATTTTCACGGCATTGAGCAAGGCTATCTCAACCCGATCGCCGCCATAACCTACGATGCAGTAACTGCCCTGGCATCTCCCCCGCAGGAAATGTGGGTGCGGCAGCATTTGATGGCAGCGATCCAGGGGCAACCCCAGCGAATTTTAGATTTGGGCTGTGGTACGGGAACGGCAACCCTGATGCTGAAGCAGGCATTTCCTACCGCAGTTGTGACGGGATTGGATTTATCCCCGTATATGCTCGTGGTGGCGGCAGAGAAGGCTCGTAAAGCGGGGATGGCGATCGAGTGGCGGCATGGGCTGGCAGAATCCACTGAGTTTGAGGCGGGGCAATTCGATCTGGTAACGGCTTCCTTTTTATTCCACGAAACTCCACCGCAGGTCGCTCTACTCATTCTGCAAGAGTGCTTTCGCCTCCTGAAACCAGGCGGACAGGTCTTGATTTTAGATGGCAATCAGCACATTTTACGTCATGCGGATTGGTTAATTCGATTATTCCAGGAACCCTACTCCAGGGTTTATGCTGCTGGGGATACGCAAGCCTGGATGAAGTCTGTGGGATTTCAGTCTACTGAAGCGATCGGCTTTGGATGGATTCATCAGCTCAATTCTGGCGTGAAATGATTTGCCAAACCAGATTTATTCAACGCAATAAGGGGCTGGCACTGCCAAACCCCTACAGATTCAATGATTCAGGTTACTTAGTCTATAACTCTAACCTACTTCTTGGGAGCCAGGAGCATCATCATCCGGTGCCCTTCCCGCTTCGGAGCCTGCTGAATATCTGCGGTTTCCTTCAGATCGCTCGCCATGCGCTTTAGCAAATCCTCCGCCAGATCTTCGTGCTGCCGCTCCCGTCCCCGGAACGTGATGGTGGCCTTCACCTTGTCCCCATCTTTGATGAACTTCTCAGCCCGATTGACGCGCACATTGTAGTCATGCTCTTCAATCTTGTACCGCATCTTCACTTCCTTCACCTTGGAAGTGTGTTGATTCTTGCGGGCTTTACGCTGCTTCTTCTGTTGTTCAAATTTAAATTTGCCGTAGTCCATGACTCGGCAGACAGGGGGATTGGCTTTGTCGCTGACTAAAACGAGATCCAACTCTCGCTCCTTCGCAATTTCCACAGCTTCTTTCGGAGCCATGATCCCCAATTCATCTCCCTCAGTATCAATGACGCGGATTTCAGGAAATCGAATTCGTTCGTTAATGGTCGGTAGGTTTTGGTTTCGTTTGATCATTCAGTTACATCTGTAAACAACAAAGTGGGGAATCCGGTCAACTCCCCAGGCTATCACCTCCAAAAGGAAAATTATTTCTTAGGAGCCAACAACATCATCATATTACGCCCCTCTTTCTTGGGCGCTTGCTGAACCTCGGCCAGTTCTTGCAGGTCTTTTGCCATGCGCTTGAGCAAGGTTTCAGCCAGGTCAACGTGCTGAATCTCCCGTCCCCGGAAGGTGATCGTTGCCTTCACCTTATCTCCAGCCTTCAGGAAACGTTCAGCCTGATTGACGCGAACGTTATAGTCATGTTCTTCAATTTTATAACGCATCTTCACTTCCTTGACATCGGAAGTGTGCTGCTTCTTACGAGCCTCTCGCGCTTTTTTCTCCTGCTCGAATTTGAACTTACCGTAGTCCATAATTCGGCAGACCGGCGGATCGGCTTTATCACTCACCAACACCAGATCCAGCTCTTTTTCCTCCGCCATTCTCAGCGCATCGCGGGGAGTCATGATACCTAATTGACCACCATCTGTATCAATTACCCTAATCTTCGGAAAGCGAATGCGTTCGTTAATGGTCGGTAAGTCCCGGTTTTGTCTAGTAACAGGCGGCATGGGCAGTTGATGTTCGGAAATTCCTTTGGGTTAGATTGTGTTCAGAACGATTACAAGACAACTTACAAGCAGCAATAACTCTAAGGATTACCTTAAAGATATTCAATTATGTTAAGCCCTACAGCAGAAAGTGGAACTATAGATTTGTTACGTGCTGCTATTCTAGCCGCATTGACCAGGGAGATGTCTACTCCCCTGGGAGGGAGGCGGCGAAAAAAAATTGCAGATAGGCGATCGTCAGTTGATCCATATCCAAAAATATGATTCAAAAATCAGGTGGGGAAGGGATGCAAAGGGGGGTGAGTCAATGGCTCAGGCGATTAGCAGGGTGGGGGGATATTATTTTTGCGGCTGAGTGTCCCCTCTGTCAACGATCGACGGCCCAGGAGTTATGTCAGGATTGCTGGACTCAGGTAGAACGATGTCGCTGGACTCACCCGGTAAGGGAAACGGAGTCACCCTCCATCTTCGCCTGGGGGCACTACAGAGGAGCCTTGAAGCAGACGATCGCCGCCCTCAAATATGACCAGCATCGCCAGCTTGCTCGACCGTTAGGACGATGGCTGGCCCAGAGTTGGTTGACCCAGACCCAGCACCCTCGAAATCTGATGGTTGTCCCGATTCCGCTCCACATCAGTAAGCAGAAAGAGCGGGGATTTAATCAGGCTGAGCTGGTAGGGCGACCGTTTTGTGAATTCACCCGACTCCCCCTCGAACCGCAGGGATTGATTCGGAGCCGAGCCACTGAAGCACAATTTCACCTTTCCCCTGAAGCCAGGGAACAGAACCTATCCGCAGCCTTTGAACTGGGGACGTTACGCGATCGAACCCAGCGGGCGGTGCTGTTGCTGGATGATATCTATACCACCGGAGCCACTACACGGGCCGCGATCCAGGTTTTGCAGCGATCGAACATTCCGGTATACGGCATTGTGGCGGTAGCCAGGGCAGGGGATCCAGGCAAGAATTTTCCGCCCAGTTCACCATTCCCGGTGAAACCTCCAGCCTACAAATAACCGTGTTCAACCAAAAAGCCAGGTGTAATCCTCTCTTCCAATTCAGTCACGGTGGACGAGTCAGGGCTTAAGCGCAAAAACTTCTCCACATATTTACCCAACACATCCCCCTCCAAATTCACTGGGCTTCCGGGTTGGAGAGATTGCAGATTGGTTTCCGCGTAGGTGAGGGGAATCACAGCAACTTTGAACCAGGTTCCCTCCCGGTTACAGTCTGCCACGGTGAGGCTCACCCCATTCACCGCAATACTGCCCTTGGGGACAATGTAGCGAGACACCCGCGAGTCAGGAACCTGGAAACTCATTTCCCAGGCACTCTCTGTCCGCTCTGAGGATTCTAAATAGCCCGTTCCATCAATATGCCCCGTGACAAAATGCCCACCGAGCTTACTGCCTACCTTGAGGGAAGGTTCCAGATTCACCGAATTTTCTCCTGTTCGACCGGACAGGGTGGTGCGGTTCAGGGTTTCGGGCGAGACGGTGGCAATAAATCCCGTTGGCAAAATATGGGTCACAGTCAGGCAAATACCGTCCACCGCAACGCTATCCCCCAGCTCCAGATCCGGCTGCAACTGAGCCAGCCCTGCGGCATCGCAGGTAATCTGAACTTGATTATTCTCCAGGGAGCGCAGTGTACCGATCGCCCGAATCAGTCCTGTAAACATAGTGTCTTTTCGATGGCATTGTCAGGTAATTGAAATTGTAGTTGCAAAACTTTTTATGAACGAAAGTGTCGGAAAACCCGCTAAATTGCGATCGATTCTCATCTAATTTGCCGCTTCAGAACTTTTAACAGCTTCTCTGCGATCGCTCAATAACTGACCTTAACCCACCTTTAAGCAAAATTAGAATTCCAAATCAAACACACAACCAGCTATTTTTAGCTATTATTCTCAATAAGTGCTTGCTCTTGCAAATGAGGGGATTAATTGTGTATCCTTCTCATCAAGACAGCTTTATTGAGAAAGGTGAGCCAGCAATGTACAGCGTAACTTCCCTCAAGGCTGAACTCAACGAAAGGGGCTGGCGGTTAACGCCTCAGCGTGAAACGATTCTTCAGGTTTTTCAAAATCTGCCAGAGGGTCAACATCTGAGTGCGGAAGATTTGCATAATTTGCTTCTGGAAGATGGCGAGGCAATCAGCCTGTCTACCATCTACCGCAATCTCAAGCTTATGGCCCGAATGGGCATTTTAAGAGAACTTGAGTTAGCAGAAGGGCATAAGCATTACGAAATTAATCAGCCTGCTCCGTACCACCATCACCACCTGATTTGCGTTCGTTGTAATAAGACGATCGAATTCAAGAACGATTCTATCCTCAAGACCGGGGCAAAAACGGCCCAAAAGGAAGGGTATCACCTATTGGATTGTCAGTTGATTATCCATGCCATCTGCCCAAGCTGCCAGCGATCGTTGATCCCGATGTAGCTTGGCGATAGCCCCTTTGTTTGTCAATTTGTCAATACTTCATTTCGTAGGCTGTTCGCCCATTGGCCGTTCAGCCTATTTCTGATTTCTATCCTCAGAGCTAAGTGTTAATTTTTGTGCCATGTTAACTTTAAGACTCAGTTAGCTAGAGGTCATTAACCTTCCTCCCGATGGTTCTGCTCATGATTTAAGCCAAGACGATCAAATGTATCAGTTCAATCAACACTGGAAAGATTTGGGAGGACTTCAGGGGTTTCAACGGCACTTGACTGAAATTCTAATTTCAATTGCCTAAAAAATATCAAACTCCTCGGAAAGATTGACCGAATGAAAACTTGTTAGAAGGTGCCCTACCCGCCATCCAGTAGATTGAAACTCTCTGGGAGAGCCAGGGCTTGCGATACCTTGTGAACATCTTCCAGATCGCCCACAATTCGCTTAATTGGATGCGGCCACACCTTGACCAGCGTGGGGGTAGCAGCCACCTGATCGGCTTCGGCTAGCTCTGGGTGTTTGTGAATGTCAATCACTTTCAGTGTGTAGGGTTGCTGGAGTGATTGTTCTAGGAGGCGATGCAGATTTGCCAGGATATTCGCTGTGGTCGTGCTATTGCCTGCAACAAAGAGCCGCAGCACATACCCTTGCGTTGCCTGGGTTGAGTGAACGGGTGACCAGGCTAGCATCGAGCTTTCCTGCGGCTGACGTATGGGAGACTGTAGTGCCGCCCGTTCATAGCGCACCACCAGGTCATGATCTTGCCATAGCTGGGGGAATTGCTGCTGATAGGAACTGAGCACGATCGGGTCACAAATCCCTTCTGGGCAAGGCGAAGCTTTCCAGACTAATTCTCCTACACCAAAGATGACATTCAGGAGGGGCTGATAGCGCAAAACGAGGGGATGGGCTTCTGCGTAGGTTTGGATGGTTTGGGTGCGGGCATCCAGACAGCGATCGATGGTTGCGGTGTAGCAGGGCACCAGGAAGTGGGGCGGTTCAGGCAAGTTCAGCATTTCTTGGAGGACGGCACAAAGCTGCAAGTGCCATCGGCTCTGTTTCTCTGGGTCAATACAGTAAACCAAATCTCCTCCTGGGGTAAACAAAGCAATCCCCTTGAAAAGATTTTGGTGCTGAGTGTTCAGGTTTGAATTCGCGCTCATCGTTGCAGTATCCCCCCTAATGAGCCTAGCGAAGAACCTCTCGATTGGGTAGCGATGCAAAAAAATACCTCCCCGCTGGGAGGTGTAGGAAACTTCAAAATTGCCTTAAACCCGGCCCCGCAAGATTTGCGCCATTTCATTGGGCTTGGGAGAATGTTCCAGAGCCGTTTCTTCAGTGATGCGTCCAGCTTCGTAGAGCTTGTAGAGGGACTGGTTCATGGTACACATGCCGTCAAAGGTGCATCGGGGAATGATGGCTTCGATTTCGTCAATCTCGCCGCGCCGAATGTAGTCTTTGATGGCATCGGTGTTAATCATGATGTCGTGGAAAGCGGCTCGTTTGCCGTCTGTTGTTCGACACAATCCCTGAGCAATGACGGACACTAGCGATTCGGCAATTGCCACCCGCATGGGAGCTTGCTGATCCGGTTCGTACAGGTTAAGAATCCGCTCGATCGTCTTTACTGCACTGTTGGTGTGCAGGGTTCCCATCACTAAGTGACCCGTTTGCGCTGCTTTGAGAGCCGTATTCACCGTTTCCTTGTCCCGCATTTCCCCAACCAGAATCAAGTCAGGGTCTTCCCGCAGGGCCGCTTTCAGGGCGTTATCAAACTTTCTGGTGTGGATTCCCACTTCCCGCTGTTTGATCAGCGACTTTTTACTCTGATGCACAAATTCGATCGGGTCTTCGATGGTGATGATATTCTTCGGCATCTCATTATTGATGTAGTCAATCATCGCTGCCATCGTAGTGGATTTACCGGAACCCGTTGGGCCGGTCACCAGAATCAGACCTTTGTGGTAGTGGCAAATATCTTTGAAGACCGTCGGTAAATTTAACTGTTCAATGGTGAGAATCTTCAGCGGAATCAAGCGCATCACCATTGCGGGGCCGCGCAAAGAGTCGAAGATGTTAATCCGCACCCGGGCAAATTCGTACTGAGTCGCGCCATCATAGTCGAGCGTATCTTTGAAGCGATCGATGTCTTCATCGCTCAGGACTTCCTTCAACCAACTAAAAAAGGTGTCGGTGTCGGTGGTGGGATAGTCGGTTGTATCGATTTCACCCCGGTTCCGGAAGCGTGGTGTTTCCCCTACGCCGACGTGAACATCGGAAAATCCCTTATCGAATGCTTCCCGAATCAGTTGCTCCAGGGTAGGTTGTCCAGGGCTGGGTTTTGCTGCCCTTGCCTGCCCTCGCATTGCCGCAGGGGGTGGAGGGGGTGGAGCGGGACGTTGCCCTGGCGGAGGAGCCGCAGATGCAGGGGGGGGCATCGGTGCGGGTCGATTTCCGGAGCTAGATAGATTTGGATTCATGGCAGGTGCGGGGGGCATCGGTAACGTCTGGGAGGGCATCGCTTGGGTCGCTCCTCCGGCAGCAGGGGGGCTGGGTGTGGGTCGGGGAGGCGGAGGCGGAACACGGGGAAGAGGCGGAGGAGTAGGCGGGTGTTGTGCTTCTGTCATAGACCACCGATCGGCAAGCGAGTTTGGATGTGCAGTAGGGTAATTCCCACTGCTGTCCTTAAGGTTGCCCAAAACCTCAGGATCTCTTATCAGATGAATCTACCATACTGAATTCGATCGCAAAATTCTGCTGATTTTCTTACCATTCCGAAAGCGGTGTGTGAGGACTGGGCGGGATCGCAAAATTCTGCTGATTTTCTTACCGTTTACCTTTCAAACCATGCTGCTGCGGGGACTGGGCGGGCAGGATGCCCACCCCACAAGAGATTAATTCTGGTAAGGACGCACAGCAGTGCGCCCCTACGGTTGTGTGCCCTTGCTTAGAGGGTCATCGATCGCACGTAGATTCGCATGATTTCACCGGGTTCTTTGATTGTCGCCTGCTGGATTTGCGAGAAGGGTAGGGGTCTTGACCAGTCTTCCACTCGGCAAAAATCGCATTGATACAGACGGGCGATCGTGATTTCTACATCATTGGGTTGCCCAATCATCAGGATTTTTACGGAGCGACGAGCAGGGGAAATCAGCCGATCGCCACTGGGGGGCAGACCGAACAGTTTGTCGGACATGATTTGTGAATCTCCTTGTGTTCCAGGGTTTGAAGAAACCCTAGAGACTAGCCCTCGTTCAGACAGGGCAAGCGGCAGACATCGGGTGTTATCATACACCCTAGCCTGGACTAGCTTGAGTAGTCTGGGTCAGGAGGTCAGGCGTATAGCTTGTCAGGGCACGCTTGATCTCCGCTAGAGAATTCGCCTCTAGGTAGAGCCGCTATCCCCAGGTCTGTGCAACCCAAAAGACAGCTATAGCTGATGAGCGTAGCATTAATCGATCGAGCAAATCAAGTTAGAAATGTTACCGTTCGATCGAGTTTTTTTACAAAATCTTTCCCACCTTTTACCCTTCCCCCAATCTCGCTACACTAAAAACACCGTTCTCCCTTGCCGATCGCCATGTCTCTCGCCAATACCCCTACCACTCCCCCACCTGCTGGGGCAGAAGTTGTCTTTCCCCCTGGAGATCTCTACAGCAACGAACCGCCCTTGGAAAGCTACCTCCACCTACAACAAATCCTCCTGTTGATGAAATGCCTCGACTGGCTCTGGAAAGACCGCAATGACTACTTTGCAGCAGGCAATCTCACCGTTTACTACAGCCCCCGTCAGCGCAAGTCAGAAGACTTTCGAGGCCCTGATTTTTTTGTGGTGCTGGGCACAGAACGCAAGCCGCGCAAAAGCTGGGTCGTGTGGGAAGAGGACGGAAAGTATCCCAATGTGATTATTGAACTGCTCTCAGACTCGACGGCAAAAACAGACAGAGGGTTGAAAAAGCAAATCTATCAAGACATCTTCCGCACCCCCGACTACTTCTGGTTTGATCCAGACTCACTGGAGTTTCAGGGATTTCATCTCGTCGATGGGCAATATCACGACCTGCAACCGAATCAGCAGGGCTGGTTATGGAGTCAGCAGTTGGGGCTATACCTGGGCGTACAGGAGCAACAACTCCGCTATTTCACGGCAGAGGCACACCGAGTTCCCACCCCTGAGGAATCGGCGGAACAGGCAGAGGCAAGGGCAGAAGCCGAACGACAGCGGGCAGAAGCCGAACGGCAACGCAACGATCGCCTGGCGGCCAAATTACGCGAACTCGGAGTTGACCCGGACGAAGCTTGAACTTTTACCTTCTGGAATCTGTCCAGGGACACCCTTTAACTGGGCAGGCAAAATGCCCATCCCACAAGAATTTTAGATGATTCAATTCCTGTTCCTCAGGTGATTCTTTCTGCCAACTCCATCCAGCGTTCCGTGGAAGAATCGATCGCCTGGGTCAGTTCCGCCAGTCGCTCGGTGAGTTGCTGCATTTCCGTGAAATCTGCTGACGGTTGATTGTAAAGCTGTTTCTCCAGTGCTTCCTTCTCCGCTTCCATTTCGGGAATTTGGGTTTCCAGGGTTTCGTATTCCCGCTTTTCTTTAAAAGACAGTTTCCGGGGCTTGTCGGACTGAGGAGAAGTCGAAGCGGGCTGACTGGTCTTTTCTTTCTGCTCTGCTTTCGCCGCCCGACTTTGTTCCAGAGTTTCCGACTCCTGCTGCTTCCGGTACTCCAGATACACCGAATAGTTCCCCGGATACTGCCGCAGATTCCCGGCAGATTCAAAGGCAAAGATCGTATCCACCACCCGATCGAGAAAATAGCGATCGTGGGACACTACAATCACACAGCCGTTGAAGTCCTCCAAATAATCCTCCAGCACTGCCAGGGTTTGCACATCCAGATCGTTGGTCGGTTCGTCCAGAATCAACACATTCGGCGCACTCAGCAGGACTTGCAGCAAAAATAACCGCCGCTTTTCACCCCCCGACAGTTTGTGAATCGGGGCGTACTGCTGATTGGGGGGAAACAAAAATCGCTCCAGCATTTGCGAAGCGGTAATCACACTACCATCAGCGGTTTTGACTAACTCTGCCACGTTCTTGAGATAATCAATCACCCGCTCGTTGGGATGTTGGGCCAAATCATCGGAGTGCTGATCAAAATAGCCAATGTGAATGGTCGAACCAATCTCCACCGTTCCCGCATCCGGCTGAATTCGCTCGGTAATAATATCCATCAGGGTCGATTTACCCACCCCATTGCCGCCAATAATCCCCACCCGATCCTCTGGGGAAAAGGTATAGGTGAAATCCTGAATCAGAGTTCGATCGCCGTATCCCTTACCCACCTGATGCAGTTCAATCACCTTCTTGCCAATCCGTCGTCCCGCCGTGGCAATCTCCACCTTACCCTGGGCTTGCTTAAACTCCTGGGCTTGCATATCGGTGATGCGATCGATCCGCGCCTTTTGCTTGGTGCTGCGAGCCTTCGGGCCCCGCTTCAGCCATTCCAACTCTCGCCGTAACACCCCTGCGTGTTTACGTTGGGAACTTTGCTCAGACTCCTCCGCTTCGGCTTTTTTCTCCAGGTAATAGCTATAGTTGCCGGAATAGGTGTACAGATCCCCGCGATCGATTTCTAGAATTTGATTTGTAACCCGATCCAGAAAGTAGCGATCGTGGGTAATTAACAACAATGCACCGCGATAGCGATTCAGATAATCCTGCAACCACTCCACCGACAGAGCATCCAGGTGGTTCGTCGGCTCATCCATCAGCAGCACATCCGGTTCCGACAGCAGAGCCGCGGCCAGGGCAATCCGCTTCCGGTATCCGCCCGACAGACCCCCAACCCTGGCGTGAAAATCCTGAATCCCAAGCTGAGTCAAAATAATTTTGGCACTCGTTTCCAGATCCCAGGCTCCCAACGCCTCAATTTGCTGCGTCACGTTAGCAAGCTGGTTCATCACCGCATCCGCATTCCCCTGTCCATGGGCCAGTTGATCCGACAGATCCTCATACTGACGCACCAGAGCCATTTGCTCACCGCTATCCGCAAAAACCTGCTCCAATACAGTGCGATCGTCATCCAGATCGGGCTGCTGCGGCAGGTAGACAATTTTGGCACTGGCATTCACCCACTTCTCACCCCCATCGATCGGTTCCAGTCCCGCAATCATTTTCAGCAGCGTGGACTTCCCCGACCCGTTCGTGCCAATCAGTCCAACCTTATCGCCTTCCTCCAGGCTAAAGCTAGCATCCTTGAGGATTTCTTTAATGCCAAAGTCTTTGCGAAGGGATTTGAGCGTCAGCAGCGTCATGGGTCATTGGAAAGCTACAGTAACCAGTCTAATGAGATTGAACAAACTTGGGACTAGCGATCGCCCTCCAGATTCAGCGCAGCCAAAACCGAGTCAGGAATTTCCAGCACATGAAAATAGACCAACGCCACGATCGCCACCGTATACAGCGTCGATGTGCCAAACCCGATCGCCAGTTCCCGCCTGAGATTCTTTTCTCGCTGCTCGTACAGCATATCCAACGCCCCCACCTGCATCAGCACAATGCCCAGGACATTAGAGAGCCAGTACCCTGCGATCGTCGCCGGAACGAACCAACCCGGAACCGCCCAACTTACGACATAGCCAAACCCATAGGCGATCGGCAGGTTAAAAAACAAATCATTCCACCAGGACAACGGCGACAGCATATAGCCCAGCCCAAAGATCAGCCCGTTCCACAGTTTTTTCAACATTGCTCCTTAAAAATAAAAATTGAATCACCTGAGAGTCTTACTAGAATTAAATACTCTAAAACTCTTGTGGGGTGGGCATCCTGCCCGCCCAGTCAACCAGGCAAAATGAACAAGCTATTGATAATCCACGATCCTAATTGTTCCGCGTTTGCTACCGATGAGCCAGAACCCGGTCCGCCGGAATATTAATTGAGATGGATCAGCCCCAATCGATCAACCCGAATCAATCCAATTCGATCGATCAACCCAAATCAACCCAATTCGATCGACCAACCCAGGTTAATTTTACCGTTTGCAGGAATTTTACCGTTTGCAGGCAAGATGCCTGCGCTACAGAACCCTTCCCTCGTTTGCAGGCAAGATGCCCGCGCTACAGAACCCTTCCTTCGTTTGCAGGCAAGATGCCCGCGCTACAGAACCCTTCTCTGCTCCCCACTCCCCACTCCCCACTCCTCACTCCTCACTCCTCACTCCTCACTCCTCACCCAAGGTTCGGTAATCGGTAACTCCTATGGGTTACAACCGTGCGATAAGATACTCTTTGGCAGGCTCACATTCAACGATCGCCATGGCAACTCCAGAGCGCAGACCGATTCTTTTGGATTTTGAAAAGCCCCTTTCTGAGCTAGATGCTCGAATCACCCAGATTCGAGAACTGGCAGAAGAAAATGAGGTAGATGTCTCGACCCAAATTCGGCAGCTAGAAGCCAGGGCGGTTCAATTGCGGCAAGAAATTTTTAGCAGCCTAACCCCCTCCCAGCGCATTCAAGTCGCTCGTCATCCCCGTCGCCCCAGCACGTTGGATTATGTGCAGGCCATGATGGATGAGTGGATTGAGCTGCATGGCGATCGCAGTACAGGAGTTGATGATCTGGCTCTGGTGGGAGGAATTGCCCGATTGGAAGGTCGTCCAGTCGTCGTGCTGGGTCACCAGAAGGGGCGAGACACCAAGGATAATGTGGTGCGGAATTTTGGCATGGCTTCTCCTGGCGGCTATCGTAAAGCAATGCGTTTGATGGATCATGCCGATCGCTTTGGCATGCCGATTCTGACCTTTATTGACACACCAGGAGCCTGGGCTGGGCTGGATGCGGAACGGCTGGGACAGGGGGAAGCCATTGCCTACAACTTGCGGGAAATGTTTCGCCTGAATGTACCGATCATCTGTACGGTGATTGGGGAAGGGGGATCGGGCGGAGCGTTGGGGATTGGAGTGGGCGATCGGCTGCTGATGTTTGAACATTCGGTGTATACCGTAGCCAGTCCTGAAGCCTGTGCTGCCATCCTCTGGAAAGATGCTGCTAAAGCTCCCCAGGCTGCTGAAGCCCTGAAAATTACATCTACCGATTTAAAGAATCTAGGAATTTTAGATCAAATTTTGCCAGAACCCGTTGGTGGAGCACATTCTGCTCCCCTGGAAGCCGCTGCGTCCCTGAAGCAAGCCCTCTTGCAAAACCTGAATGAACTCTCTACCATGACCCACCAACAGCGTCGTAACCTGCGCTATCAGAAGTTTCGCAATATCGGCATTTTTGCGGAGGTTCCCGCCTAGTAGAAGCGAACGTGAATTGAGCAACCGTAGAGCGGGCATCTTGCCCGCGCAGGCTGGAAGCCTGCACGACAAAAGGTGGGCATATTGCTGCCGAGGTCTACTAGTTAGTTCCACGGCATTGGATCTGAAACGTTATCCACTGGACTCGATCGCTCTAACCATTGAAATTTGTTTGGGATTTGCCTTCACCATCACAATGGACTTGTTTTCTGCAAAATTTCAGTATGGTGAGAGCCAGTGTTATAATCCAGAGAGTGAGTTTTGTTAATTTTTCTTAAGGCTTCTCTCATTTTTAACTATTTTTCACGGTGTTGGCTTTGTTTTTTGCATTGCATCAGGGAATGGTATGGGGATTCGCCATCCTCCTGGATTCCAAATATCATCCGAGCTGAAGTTTGTAATTTAAGCTGTCAGAGTTCCAGTTCAGTAAAAGTTTGGATGGGTTGTTCAATGAGTTTATTCGATTCAGCGCAGTTACTTGAATGGGTTGTGCTGGGGATGAGCTGGACTGAGATTTGGATGAAAAGTCGATGCAGTGAAACAGGTGCTGGCAATTCAATTGATTGCGATTGCAGCTTACATCTGGCAGGAATTTGGAAGACTTCATGACATCTTCAGACCGATATGCTCTGATCACGGGAGCAAGTAGTGGAATTGGTAAGGCAACAGCCCTGGCATTTGCCAAATCAGGGTTTAACCTTGTTCTATCTGGCCGTTCTCATTCCCGGTTAGCAGCCGTTATTGATGAGGTGAGTCAAATTGGAACGATTGCCAAGCCTTTAGTGTTGGATCTGTCTGATGTAAAGCAGGTTCAGGTGTCCATCCAACAAGCTATCGACGGTCTGCCCATTAGTGTTTTGGTAAACAATGCCGGAATGGGTTACACCGGAGAGCTGGCTTCAACACCGTTGGTAGAGTGGCAGCGGGTGATGGATCTGAATTTAACTAGTGTATTGCAGTGTATTCAAGCTGTTTTACCCGGAATGCGCGATCGCCAGCAGGGAACGATTATTAACGTAGCCTCGATCGCAGCCCACAATGCCTTTGCGGGATGGGGAGCATACAGCGTCAGTAAGGCGGGATTGGTTTCCCTGTCTAAGATATTGGCGGCAGAAGAGCGAACCCACGGAATTCGAGTTACTGTTGTCACGCCTGGTTCGGTGAACACACCCATTTGGGATACAGACACCGTTCACGCGGATTTCGATCGGACTCGAATGTTAACCCCAGAGATCGTTGCCCAGTCTATTTTGCATACCGCACTGCTGCCGCCGCAGGCAGTCATTGATGAATTGATTGTGATGCCTAGTGCTGGGGCACTTTAAACCGCAGACCCACAGTCAATTTGAGCGAATTTGGTTTTTTCATTGTTTGTTCTGGAGAGTTTACTTAACTGACTATGACTATTGCTTCTTCTAATGGTTTGAATGGCAGCAATACTGCTCCAATTAATTCTGCTGCAATGGATGCTGAAACGACCAGCGATGAAGTTTCAACCTCTGTATCGCAGCCTCAATCTAACAAGGTGATTGCTCGCCCCGATCGCAACACAGCCCATGGTCGCACTTCTCAACCGCATCTTCCAGAGGTTTCCTATGAGGAAATGACAGATGCAGTGCGCACCATGCTGCTGGGAGTTGGGGAAGATCCAGAGCGGGAAGGCTTGCTGAAAACCCCAAAACGGGTGGCTGAAGCGATGCGCTTTCTGACCAGTGGCTACAATCAATCCCTTGAGGAACTCGTGAATGGAGCCATTTTCGATGAAGGCCACAACGAGATGGTTTTGGTGCGAGACATTGATGTGTTTAGCCTCTGCGAACACCATATGCTGCCATTTATGGGTAGAGCACATGTTGCCTATATTCCAAATCAAAAGGTGGTGGGCTTGAGTAAGCTGGCTCGGATTGTGGAAATGTATTCTCGCCGTTTGCAGGTGCAGGAACGCCTGACGCGCCAAATTGCGGAGGCAGTCCAGGCAATTTTGGATCCGCAAGGGGTGGCCGTAGTCATTGAAGCAACCCATATGTGCATGGTCATGCGGGGGGTGCAGAAACCTGGTTCCTGGACGGTAACGAGTGCGATGATCGGCGGTTTCCAGGAAGATCAGCGCACCCGCGAGGAGTTCCTCAGCTTGATTCGCCATCAGCCTTCTTTTCACTAGTAGACCTTGGCAGCAATATGCCCACCTTTCGTCGTGCAGGCTTCCAGCCTGCGCGGGCAAGATGCCCGCTCTACGGTTGCTCAATTCACGCTCGCTTCTACTAGGTTTTTCACCAGAATTTCACCAGGATTTCACCAGAAATGGATGAGTTGGTGAATGGACAATTCATTCAGGAATGAACTAAGGAGGGGGTGCGGTTGGTGAGTCAATTGCGCCCTCTCTGAGCAAGCAATCTTTTACCAAGGGTGAACCTGATTGGTGAATCGGAACCACTATTGTTCGTGTTGCGAGTCACTATGCTTTATGTTGCGATCGCTACTTTTCGCAACAATATTTCATACCTGTCAGAGGGAAGACTCGTTAAGCTCGAAATATAGCGCATTAATACTAACCATTCATCATGACAGTCATTCCCAATACGGAGGCCCAATCCTCCAAATGGCGTACGATCATCCTCATTACCCTGGCATTCTGGGTCAGTGGCAGCCTGCTATTAGACCTGATAGTTATGCCCACGCTTTATGCAACGGGCATGATGGCGGCTTCTGATTTTGCCACGACCGGATATTCTGTGTTTTGGATTTTTAATCGCATTGAACTACTGTGTGCTGCCCTTGCGTTGACGGGGGTTCTGGTTGTACGGCGCACCGATCTAAACGCCAGCTTGCCACGGTGGGTCGTACCGCTCTCAGTCACCCTCTTAGCATTAACCCTGCTCTATACCTATGCACTCACTCCTGAAATGAGTTCTCTGGGTCTACAGCTCAATGCCTTTGAGTCCTCAACGGAAGTTCCAGCCGCAATGAATCAGATGCATATGGGCTACTGGCTGCTGGAGCTATTCAAGTTTGGTGCAGCCGGAGCGTTGCTGGGAACCTATTACAACAGCATGAAGCGAGAAGCATCAAGCAGCATAAAGGATCTCAGCCTTTGAGTTCAGGTTTCTGGTGTTTCCTCATTCTGAAGTGCGATCGAATGCTGCTGAAGGCAACAAATCCTTTAGACTGGGATAGCGAACTACCAGAGTGAAAAAGGAACCAAGCAATGCGACTGTCTCAAATGCTGTTTGTCACCTTGCGCGAAGATCCGGCAGAGGCAGAGATTCCCAGCCACAAGCTCCTCGTGCGGGCGGGTTACATCCGGCGGATCGGGAGTGGGGTGTATGCTTACCTGCCGTTAATGTGGCGCGTATTGCAAAAAGTTTCTCAGATTGTCCGGCAAGAGATGAATGCGGCAGGGGCAGAGGAGTGCCTGTTGCCGCAGGTGCAACCCTCGGAACTGTGGAAAGAGTCCGGGCGGTGGGATACCTATACTCAGGCAGAGGGCATTATGTTTGCCCTACAAGATCGTCAGGGACGGGAACTGGGTTTGGAACCGACCCATGAAGAGGTGATTACCACGATCGCCCGTGAGATGATCCGCTCCTATCGGCAATTGCCCCGAAACCTGTACCAAATTCAAACCAAATTTCGGGATGAAATTCGTCCCCGGTTTGGCTTAATGCGCGGACGGGAATTCATCATGAAGGATGCCTACTCCTTTGACATGGACGAGGCAGGGATGAGGGAGTCCTACCGCAAGATGCGGGATGCCTACTACAACATCATGCAGCGAACTGGGCTGGCGTTCCGAGCGGTGGATGCAGATTCTGGGGCGATCGGCGGTTCGGGTTCCCAGGAGTTTATGGTGCTGGCGGATGCGGGGGAGGATGAAGTCCTGTATACCGAGGATGGGCAGTACGCTGCAAATGTTGAGAAAGCCATTTCCCTCCCGGCGGATGCCAAACCATCTAGCTTCAAGAAATACGAAAAGCTGGATACGCCCAACACACCGACGATCGAGAGTCTCTGCAAGCTGCTCAAATGTTCTGCGGCTCACATCCTGAAAAATGTTCTGTATCAGGTGGTGTATGACAACAGCATGACGGTACTGGTGCTGGTCAGCATTCGGGGCGATCAGGATGTCAACGAGGTGAAGTTGCAGAATGAACTGGTGAAGTTGGCGGGAGACTATGGCGGTCGAGCGGTGATTGGGTTAAGCGTTCCCGATGTCGAGGCGCAGGCGAAGTGGGCGGCTAAGGCTCTGCCCCTGGGATACATCGCGCCTGATCTGAGGGATGACTACATTCAGCCAGGAGGTAAAAATCTAGCCCCTAAGTTTCTGCGTCTGGTGGATCAGACCGCCGTTGAAATGAAAAACTTTGCGACGGGCTCCAATGAAACCGATCGCCACGTCGTGGGGGCGAACTGGGGCAAAGAATTTCAGTTACCCAAGTTAGTGGTGGATGTGCGGACGGCTCAGGTGGGCGATCGGGCGATTCATGATCCATCGCAAACCCTCAAAAGTGCCAGAGGGATTGAAATTGGCCACATTTTCCAACTGGGCACCAAGTATTCTAAGGCGATGAATGCCACCTACACCAGTGAGCAAGGGGAGGAGATGCCTCTGGTAATGGGTTGTTATGGGATTGGCGTATCTCGTCTGGCTCAGGCTGCCGTGGAACAATCCTACGACAAAGATGGGATTATCTGGCCTGTTGCCATTGCCCCCTACCATGCGATCGTGATTGTCCCAAACATTAACGACACGGCCCAAAAGGAAACCGCAGAAAAACTGTATGCCGAGCTGAATGCGGCTGGAATCGAAACCTTGCTGGACGATCGAGATGAACGGGCCGGGGTGAAGTTTAAAGATGCCGATCTGGTGGGCATTCCCTATCGAATTGTCACGGGACGATCGCTGAAGGAGGGGAAGGTGGAAGTCGTCAAGCGGGCCAACCATGAGTCCCAGGAAGTGGCGATCGAGCAGGTGGTTGCAACCTTGCAGGATTGGGTGAGTCAGGCAGTAGCCCGATAATTGCTGTCGTAGCGCAGGCATCTGGCCTACCTGGGTGATACCTGCGCTAGAGATTTAATCTGGGAGAGATTTAATTTAGGATGGGTTTGGTGGAATCAGACATTGTCACCCACCCCTGCCCCTCCCAAGAGGGGAAACGCTGGAGAACCCCTGCTCAACCAGAAGAATGTCCATAAAATCCCCTCCTGGGAGGGGTTAGGGGTGGGTTAATCTTCATCCTGTTACAAAAGTGGATGCTACGTTTGATTGGGCTTACAGGACTTCTGCCTGTTCCAGCAGGGCCAGGGTTCCCTCCAAATCTTCCAAATTACTCAAGTCAATTTCAGGGGACTGGATCTGCTGTAGGGGAATCTGATCCTCCGGCGGAGCAACCCCATCCACCAGGGCATACTCGCTGGTTTCCTGGGTGAAATAGGTCTGGGATTCGGGGGTGAGCAGGTATTCGATCAATGCGATCGCCTGTGCTTCCTGATCCGTACTGTCAAGGATGGCCACTCCAGCCACGTTCACCATCGACCCGGCATCATCCTGAGTGTAGTGATGCGCCACGGGAAAATTGGGATTATCGGCCCTGAAGCGACCCAGGTAATAGTTGTTGACTAATCCAATTTCCGCTTCTCCCCGTCCCAGGGCTTCAACGATCGCCGTATTGTTGTTATAAACCTGAGCGTCATTCTCCCTCATTGCCTGTAACCATTCCAGCGTCCGCTCCTCACCTTCCGTCAGCCGCAGGGCCGTGACAAAGGACTGAAATGAGCCATTCGTGGGGGCCCAGGCAACCCGACCGCGCCATTGTTCTTCCGTCAATTTCCAGATGGAATCCGGCAGCTCATTGGCTTGCACCAGTTCTGTGTTGTAATCCAGAACCCTGGCTCGCCCGGAGATGCCAATCCACTGCCCTTCCGGGGAACGGAAGCGGGAATCCACCTGATTCAGCAGATTATCCGGGATCGATCGGGTACGGTTTGCCTCTTGCAGGGATCCCAGTGCGCCAGCATCCTGACCAAAGAAAACATCTGCCGGAGAATTTTCACCTTCCTCTAGAATGGCCGCTGCCAGTTCTGCGGTATCACCGTAGCGCACATTGACCGTGATGCCTGTTTCAGCTTCAAACCGTTCCAGCAGGGGGCCAATCAATTGTTCATTGCGCCCAGAGTAAATGGTCAGTTCTCCAGAGGTGGGAGCAGTGGCCGTATCCGTACCGTTGGGAGATGCATCGGTTGTCGGTGTTCCATTACAGGCAATCGCCAGACTCCCTGCGATCGTCGCTGTACCCAAATAAGCAAAAAATTTCCGACGCTTCATTCGTAATGCTCCATTCTGCCAATGCAGCTAAACATTTTTGCTAAAAAATCTCAAAAGCTAAAGACAAATACGGTTCAGATGCTTGCTAAAATGCACTCCGTCAACCCATGAATGCCACGCCTCATTACCGCCAACTTTTGCCAGGCCCGATTCACCATACGGCTGGTCTACGGAAAACTGAACCAAAAGATTGGCCCTAAAAATTAGCCAAAACAACCTGCTCTGGCAGCAACATCAACGGAGTCAGCACCGTCTACCTGCTTCAGCTAATGAAATTGATTCTCAATATACCACTGTTTGGTATCCGAGACTACTTTTTGCTTTTTGTCATTGATTACGAACTAGCCACTCCATCGGCCCGGGCAGCATGTTGAACTGCTGCCGCCACTGTAGGAACCACTCGCTCATCAAACACCGAGGGGATAATATGCTCCCGATCCAGGTCAGACGGTTTGACCAGGGACGCGATCGCTGCGGCCGCCTCCAGATACATTGAAGTCGTCATGGCTTTGGCGCGGCAGTCGAGGGCTCCCCGGAAAATGCCAGGAAAGGCCAGCACATTATTGATCTGGTTCGGATAATCGCTGCGCCCCGTGGCCATTACTGCCACATCGCCCCCGATTAGCTCTGGCTGAATTTCAGGAATTGGATTGGCCATGGCAAAGACGATCGGATCCGTTGCCATTGATTTCACCATCTCCGGCGTTACCACCCCTGGAACACTGACCCCCATAAACACATCTGCCCCCATCAGAGCATCAGCCAGTAAGCCGCTCTGCGTCATGGCAAACTCTTTTTTCTGCTCGTTCAAATCCGATCGACTGGTGGATAAAATGCCGCGAGAATCACACATCAAAATTGTTCCAGCCCCAGCTTTCCGCAGCAATCGGGCAATGGCGACCCCCGCCGCTCCTGCCCCGTTGATTACAATCCGCGTTTCCTCCAGGGATTTCTTGACCAGCTTCAAGGCATTGAACAGGGCCGCCAGGGAGACGATCGCTGTACCGTGCTGATCATCATGAAAAATCGGGATATCCAGCTCTTTCTGCAACCGGGCTTCAATTTCAAAGCAGCGAGGAGCACTAATATCTTCCAGGTTGATGCCACCGAAGACAGGCGCGATATTCTTCACCGTTTCGACAATTTGATCGGTGTCCTGAGTCGCCAGGCAAATCGGGAAGGCATCCACATCGGCAAAATTCTTAAACAGCATCGCCTTCCCCTCCATCACGGGCAAAGCCCCCTCAGCTCCCAGGTTGCCCAATCCCAGCACGGCACTGCCATCCGTCACGATCGCCACCGTGTTGCTCTTAATCGTCAGCGCATACACTTCATCCGGGTTTTCAGCGATCGCCGTACAGACGCGCCCCACCCCAGGCGTATAGGCCATCGCCAGATCCCCCTGATTCTTAAGAGAAATCTTACCCTGGACACTGATTTTGCCGCCCCGATGCAGATTAAATGTGCGATCGTACACATCCAGTACCTTGATCTCAGCCAGAGCTTTGACTGCATTCACGATAGTCTCAGCATGTTCGGTGCTGGATGCATCCACCGTAATGTCCCGCAGCACTAATTTGCGATTCTGCTCAATTAAGTCAATCTGACCAATATTGCCTCCAGCAGCGGCGATCGCCTGAATCACGGGAGCCAGTGTTCCTGCCGTATTGGGAAGTTGAATGCGGATCGTGAGGCTAAAGCTAGGGTTGGGTGTCAGGTTGACCATAGGGTTGATGTAACGCTCCTTTGGGAGAAATCTGTTTCACATTCACAAATTAGGCTACGATTTTAGCGTTTGTTTCTGACTCAGTATAGGGAAACCCGAAATTTTCAAATGTACTCCGCAGTACGGAACGGGGAACAATTGAAACACTTGACTTCCTGGAACGCCGGTACAGAAACCCAATCTGGCCGGCCAGATAGACTGCCCTGCGATATCGCAATCCCTGGAGCGCCGACCCGTAGCGCAGGCTTCCAGCCTGCATCTAAAAATCTTCCAGCCTGCATCTAGAAATCTTCCAGCCTGCATCCAGAACTGGGCTGATGTCATACTCGCCTTCCAACTCTTTACCCATGCCCTCCCTCTACACCGCCATCGAAATCAACGCCCCCAAGTCTGCAATCTGGCAGGCATTGATTCGCAAAGAGGACTGGCTGAAGTGGAATACCTTTTTGTACGATCGCAATCCTGCCCTGCCCTTTAGACAGGGGCAAATCGTCCAGCTTTCCCTGCGGCGGATGCGGGAAGAAACGGAGACGGAGTTTGAGCCTCGTATTCTCTTGCTACAACCCAATGTTTGTCTACGTTGGATTTACACAGCTCCAGGATTTCGGAGCGAGCACTGTTTTGAACTGCAAGAGATCGGACGCAACCGCACCCAATACATCCATCAGGAAACGGTGACAGGGGCAGTGACAGCTCTCTTTGCCCCATTTCTGAAGCGGGATGAACAGCAGGGAATGCGACGAATGGCGAGGGAAATCAAGCAGTATGTAGAAAACCAGCGAGAATACCAGCGATCGCCCGGTTAGTTAAGGGTCTGATTCCTCAGCATCGGCATCTTCCAATGCCTGAATCGCCAGCAGCAAATCTTCTTCCTGTTCTTCAAATTCCTCTTCAGAAAGATCGCCCATATCAAAGGCAAGCTGGAGTGCCAGTAATCGCTTACCTAACACTTCTTTTTGATCGAGTTCAGGGCTGGCTTGTTCCAGGATCTTGTCGCCAATCCAGGCGAGTCCGTTGAGGGGCAGAGCAACCGGGGCGAGGAGAAGGTCAAAAAACATAGGTTTAACCGGGTGAATTAACTGAGTTGGGCAAAGTTGAAGGGAGCGGTGAGGTGGTTATAGCGGATGCGGAGGCGGCTATCAAATTGACGATCGAGGGCTTCTACCTGCTCGCTGAAGTGGGGTTCTGTATCCCAGGGAATCAGGTAAGCGGTGTTATAAATCATGTCTTCACCGAGGGGATCATTTTCGATAACTTCGATCGCCAACGGATTGAGCGTTTCCTGAATTGCCCCGATGATTGCTTGTTTTCGGGCTGCAATGGCCCGTTCGATCGCCTGCCCAATTTTGACGATTTGATCCATGCTGAGATTTTTTCCTTCCAGCCGATCGCGTTCTGCTTGCAAAGCGGCATTTTCCTGCATTAACTGCTCCAGCTCACTGGACTGATCCCACAGGACTTTGACACTGACTTCCCGGTATCCCTCCAACTTGGCAAACAATTGCTTCAGATCATTTTCCTTGGGGACAGTAAGCTGTTCTCTAACGGATTCCCAATCATGAATCACCAGACCAAATTGCAGCGGTAACAGGGTGCGATAACCCGATTCCATCGCCTGTTCCAGAACCCGTTCATGGCCCAGGAGATTTTTCCGACTGGACAGGTAGCGTTTCTGCTGCGCCTCTGAGTAGAGAAACACAAACCCGTCAATATTGTGGGCTTGCACCGGCTGTTCGTCTAACCCTTGCATACCGAGTTCCTGCGGCCCAGGGCCGGAAAGATGCCGTATAGATAAAGTCCAGTTGCCATAATGCCTTGAGGTTCCAGGGGGCGATCGACTCCCTGAGAGTACCCAGTTTAGGCAGCGATCGAACGTTTCCCTTTACACAGAGTCATGAAGAGTCATGAAGACCGAAGGGGAGTGGGGTGAAGTCCTCCCTGGAGGCTTCATTGCCAGGTTTGTTAGCATTCGAGTACATCGCTTTTAGAGAGATGCTCTATGCTTGTAGCGAAAGAATTTGCGCTGAGTGAACAATGAGCGGGCAACCTGTTGTTGAATTTGTCAAACACCGATTAGTCAGGGTCAGTCGATCGAGGTTAGGACAGTTAATTATCCAGGCTTCTTTGAAATGGCAGAAGGATAACTGTGCAGACATGGGAGCCGCCCTGGCCTACTATGCAATCTTTTCGCTGCCGCCAACGATTTTGGTGATTTTAAGTATCTTTGGGTTTATCGTTGGCCCAAATACGGCAGTTTATAACCAGATTTTATTGTTTGCTCAGGAAGGTTTGCCGCCCATTGCCAGTCAGACGGTTGAAACCGTTTTGTTTCAGTTGAATCAGGATCGGATTGGAGTGGGATTGATTGGGTTTGTCCTGCTGTTGATTGCAGCGAGCGGATTTTTCTCAGCCCTCGATCGAGCTTTTGATGTCATTTGGCAGGTGCACCATGCTCAACCGGGCAGCCCAACCATGCGTCACGTTGCCAAGAATTTCATTCGGCGCAGAATTTTCTCCTTCGCACTGGTCTTTGGGGCAGGATTGTTGCTGATTGTTACGTTGTTGGCCAATATTATTATTCGGGTGATTTTGAGGCTGATTCGTGAATTTAGCGGTTTAGTTGAATTTGTGCAGCTTGATACGATCGTCACCGTTAACTCCCTGCAATTGATTTCATCTTTTCTGATTTTGCTGCTGGTACTCATGGTTCTATTCAAAACTTTGCCCACCGTGAGAATTGCCTGGGCAGACGTTTGGTTAGGGGCTGGAATTACGGCGATCTTGCTCTTAATGCTGCAAAATTTAGTCAGCCGTAGTGTCATCAGTATTGGGAGTCAGTTTCAATCCTACGGTGTGGTCGGTGGGGTAATGGTGTTGATGCTGTGGATTTTCCTGACCAGTCAGATTTTCTTCTGGGGCGGAGAGTTTACCTACGTATACACTCAAATGTTGGGTAGCCGTCGGCAACTGCGTCAACCACCTCGATAAGCCTCCTATCTCTACCGGCATTCATCATGCATTTAAACAAGATTGAATGATTTCATCAAGGCTTTACGGATTATCGTCTTAATCCTACCGAGGTGAATGTTATTGTGGCTAGAAAGGTGGAATTTACGCAAAGCTCCATTAGAGTGAACCGCATCCTACCGATGTACTTTTACTGTTAAATTGTCTTGTTCTAATGAAAGCAGATCACCTACTGGTTATTCTTGTTGCTCTGGGTCTAATTTTTGTCGTTAGCCATGCTCAGTCTCGACTTGATATTTGTCGTCGGCAAGGACAAAAAACGTTTGCCTGCGTCCTCCATTTTTAATTCGCTTTTTAATTTTTTGTTGTCCACTTTAATTTCACTTTTAATTTCACTTTATAGTCCCATAAGCTGTTTACCAGGGTAATTGTCTACCATCCCAGGAAAAGAACTGACCACTATCCCGTAGAGTCAAGGACTGAAGTACCGTCAGAAGTTGAGTTACCGTCCGATCAACCGGAAACAACTTTTCTGGCGGTACATTTCTTTGGAAGGGCTTCGAGAGGTCGGTGTCGGTTGTACCGGGATGGAGCGTCACCACGATCGTCTTAGGACTGCTTCTGCCGTATTCGATCGCCACAGTTCGCATCAGCATATTTAAAGCAGCTTTAGATGCACGGTAGCCGTACCATCCCCCCAGGTGATTGTCGCCAATGCTGCCCACCTTAGCGGAAATACTGGCAAAAATACTGCGATCGGGGTGTTTGAGCAGAGGTAGTAAATGCTTGGCCAGCAACACTGAACCAATGCTATTGATCTGGAAATATCGCAACAGGCGATCGGCATCAATCTGGCGCAGGCTTTTTTCTGGCTGCAAGTCCTGATCGTGCAACACCCCCACGCAGTTAATCACTAACTGGAGGCGATCGCTCTGTTCTCGAATCTGCTGTACACCCTGAATGATCTGCGCTTCGTCGGTGATATCCATTGGCATGCAGTGCAGGCGATCGGGTTGCCCTTGCTCCAGGGCTAACAGTCCGGCGGCTGAGGCTGGGCTGCGATAGGTGGCATAGAGTTTGGTGATCCCTTGAGTTTGCAAAAGCCAATTCACAAAGCCCAGTCCAATTCCCCGACTGGCCCCCACAATCAAGACATTGCCATTTAAAGCATGACCATTCACAGCTTCTGCATTCCCCATTTCAGCCATCACCACTCTGCTTTTTAATCAGCCAGATTATATTCTGGTTATATTTTGGCGCAATTCAAATCTTCCGGCTCAAATCTTCCGGCACAGTGCGATCGAAAATCACTTCCAGGGGGAAAAGTAGGGGATAAAATTAGGGCAGCAAAATCAGGGATCGTTCTCTGCGAGCCTGAGAGAACGTCCATACTTTTTCGCCTGAGCCGCCATGTCCCAAACCAATCTCACAGAACTCGCCAGCCGAGGGGATCCAGGGGCGATCGCCCAGCTTCTCGCTCGATCGCTCAAGATCGCAGACGTGGGCATTAAGGTGGATTGGCATGGGGAACAGCTCAATATTCGCCTATTTGCAGATCAGGTTTTAGAGTCAACCTCGCTTCTGGCTTCACTTCAGGAACAGCTTCAAACGTTCCAGATTGAGGCCGTTACCTCTGTCCGGGTTTTTGCCTACCAGAGTAAGCAACCTGCGCCCATCTGGAGCGATTCGATTCCAGTGATGTTTGCTCCACCTGCCGCCCCTGCCACCATCCTTTCAACTCCCGCTACGGTGCTTTCCACACCCCATACCCTGTTGATGCCTTCCGATTCAGTCGATCGCTTCCTGGTTTGCGGGCTGGGTAGTTTAGGGCAATACTCGGTACTGAACTTGAAGCGGTTTGCCATGCGGGCTTCAGAAATCCGGGTCACGGCGATCGAGCAGATGCCGTTTGATGACTGGGAAGTGCAGGACTTACCGAGCTTACTGGAAGCTCCACCGATTATTGGCGATTGTCGTAACGATGATATTTTGCTTCAGGCAGGCATTCAGCAGTG
This sequence comes from Egbenema bharatensis FJBBOT/2019, assembly GCF_048077055.1. Taxonomy (NCBI): domain Bacteria; kingdom Bacillati; phylum Cyanobacteriota; class Cyanophyceae; order Oculatellales; family Oculatellaceae; genus Egbenema; species Egbenema bharatensis. The sequence continues at coordinate 5,315,000 of NZ_CP182236.1, forward strand.
TCGAGCCATTTTGATCGTCACCAGTAATGACAGCGTGAATGTTGAGGCAGCCATTGTGGCGCGGCGGCTCAACCCCCAGATTCGGATTGTGATGCGATCGTCTCGCCATAATCTGAACCAGTTATTGAAGCATCAGTTAGGGGATTTTATTGCCCTGGAACCAACGGAACTTCCAGCTCCAGCCTTTGCCCTGGCAGGATTGCAGCAGGAAATTTTAGGATTTTTCAACATTGGCGATTTTCGCTTTCAGGTGGTAGAGCAAACGGTGCAGCCCAAGGATTATCGTTTTGACGGTGCTCCGGCGATCGCCCTCCATAAAAAGAATTTTCGCCTGTTGAGCTACCATGCAGCCGCCAGTCCTGGCCCATCAAACCGGGCTTTCTACCAGTGGCAAGCCGACACGAAAGTCAAACCTGGAGACACGATCGCCTTTGTGGAGGTGGTGGGACGGGAACCGCAGAAAACGGGGCATCTCACCCGTCAGGCCAGAAACATGCAGCAATTCTGGGATGACATTGGCGACACCCTGAACCGGGGCTGGCGCGGTAACTGGGCGGAAATTGGCGGCTGGATGCAGGCTCAAAGGACAAGGCCGGTGATTGCGATCGGCTTAACCTTTGCTCTGGTTCTCTGGCTGTTTGGGGCCATCCTGCTGCGATCGACCCTTGATATACCCTGGAAAACCGCCCTCTCTGCTGCCTTTATTCTGCTGATTGGTGGCTACGGGGATGTATTTGAAGGACTGGAACCCAGTGATGCCCCTGGCTGGCTGAAGCTAATTTGCGCCCTGATTACCCTGACCAGCATTGCCTCTGTCCTGGGAGTGTTGGGACTGATTGCCGATAATTTGATCAGTTCCCGATTTGACTTTCTTAGAAAACGGTTTCCTATTCCCAGGGAAAACCATGTGGTGATCGTGGGGTTGGGGCGGATTGGTCAACAGATCGCGGCTATTTTGCAAGAGTTCAGACAGCCCGTAGTGGCGATTACTGAGCAGGTTGAACACGTTTCAACCGAATCTAAGTTTCCTATCCTGACGGGCGACATCATTAGGGAATTGCCGAAGCTGAATCTGGCCACGGCAAAAAGTGTGGTGGTGGTGACGGACGATCAAATGCTCAACCTGGAAGTGGCATTGATGGCGCGCAATGCTGCCCAGCAAATCGAACGAGACATCGGGCTGGTGATTCGCACCTACGACCAACGCTTTCGAGATAATCTCAACGATCTCCTCCCGGATGCCAAAGCATTAGCTGCTTATGAACTTTCGGCAGAAGCCTTTGCAGGGGCAGCTTTTGGAGAAAATATTCTGGGATTATTCCGGCTAAACAACCAGACGATTCTAGTCACGGAGTACAACATTACAGCGGATGATACGCTAGTCGGCAAATCCCTGTTTATGATTGCCTATGGCTATGGGGTCGTGCCGATCGTCCATCATCGGGCTACTCAAACCATTCATGATCCCCTCCCGGAAGTCCTGCTACCGTCCGATGAACATATCTTAGCTGTGGGCGATCGGCTGGTTGTGTTGGCTTCCATCAACGGTTTGCGACGGATTGAGCATGAAGAACTGGTGCCCCCCCGACGCTGGCGATTGGAGGTTGGAAAGCCGTTAAATCGAGGATTTTTACACGATTGCGGCAGTGATTTGGCCGAATCGCTGGCTATAACCTGCATGAAGCCCGAACGTTTATGGAAAATCTCCCTGGTGCGATCGAGCTATCGTTATACGATTACCAGGCCCATCGCCTGGAGCAAGAACTCAGTCGTCAGCTTCCCCTGACCCTGATTCCCCTACCCTAGCCCCGGCTGCGGGACTCCCCTATGCTTCCCGCGATCGAATATGATGTGGAACGATGATGCTTGATATGATAAGGCTTGTAACGATCGCGGATAGTGACCTTTGGAGTAAGCGAAGCGATGTCAGACGAACAGAACCCCAACACGCCTGAAACTGAAGCAAAATCTTCTGAAACCGAAGCAAAATCCGAATCAGCACCCGCCAAGGCTCCCAAGGAAAAGCCAGCCGCAGGGGGTGATAAGCCTGCCCGCCCACCGAAAAGGAAAAGCCGCCCGCCCTTGAGGATAAGCCGTTCCCCGAATTTATTGATCAGCACTTCATGCCTGGACTGAAGGAAATGTTGGGCAAACAGGGTATCAACGACCTGGATCTGAAATTTGCCAAACAGCCCCTTCCTATTCCTGGGCTGGGAGACTCCGACTGCTGGCAGGTCATTGGCCACTGGCAAAATGGCCAACGCCAGTTCAATATCATCTTCTCGAAGGAAGATATTGCAGCTCCCAAATTTTTCTGCTATGCCGACAATGGCGCGAAACCCAGCACCCTGGAGTCCTTCATGATTGATGAACGGAAGGTGAGCCTGGATCTATTGTTGCTGTACACAGTGCAACGGCTCAACGGGCAGAAGTGGCTGGTGCGAAACTAGAAGCCCTCTGTCGATTCAATCGTAAAACCTCTTGTGGGATGAGCATCTTGCCCGTCCTTTGGTTCGATCGCATTCTTGTGGGATGAGCATCTTGCCCGTCCTTTGGTTCGATCGCAGGCTTCTTGTGGGATGGGCATCTTGCCCGTCCTTCCCCTCGATCGAAAAACTTCTTGTGGGATGAGCATCTTGCCCGTCCTTCCCCTCGATCGAAAAACTTCTTGTGGGATGGGCATCTTGCCCGTCCTTAACCCTTGATGGGAGTTTCGGTTGGGTTCTAAATTGATGAACCCTGAAACAACCTGAAAGGGGAAATGGGTTCCTAACGCAATTCCCGAGAAACGATCGCCACTTTCCGAATCATTTCCAACGTAATCTGCTGCGAATCAGATGAGTTGGTCAGGTTTGTAGTGGAATTGGCTTCAGGAGCGATCGTAGCGGCAATCGCAAACACAGCCAGGATAGCAGTCATCAGGGTTTTGAGGTGGCGGCTGGGGGAAATCATAGGTCGGTCTACTCTCAGAAGTCGGTGTGGGGCAGTCAAGTTATCCTTGAATCTTTCAGTATCGTGGCATGGCTGGCGGAGTCCTGCTACCTTAAACGCTGACTCTTTACCAGGTCATCAATTTCACCAAGTAAAAAATAAAGCTTGGGTTAAATTGCCCGTAGCCCATGTGATTTGGGTCGCTTCAAGACAGTGAGTTCGGGAACCCGTACCCGAAAAGGGGGTGAAGATCGGTTGCGATCGCCCCCTAGATTTCGCTAAATTAGCACTCAGGAGCGGAGAGTGCTAAATTGATTCTCTGACTCAAACTGTGTCTCGAATGTGCGACTTCAGTATTCCGTAAAAAGCAGAAAATCTACCAGTTCCACCGTGGGACTGGCGTTCTGTCGATAACTTTAACTCGATCGATTCTAATAGTTCTGGAGAGTTTAGACTATGGCAGCAGTATCTCTGAGCGTTTCTACCGTAAAGCCGCTAGGTGAACGGGTATTCGTGAAAGTGAGCGCGTCTGAAGAACAAACCCCTGGCGGTATTTTCCTCCCCGATACAGCAAAGGAAAAGCCTCAAGTGGGTGAAGTAGTGCAAGTGGGCCCTGGTAAGCGCAACGATGACGGCTCTCGCCAGGAGATGGAAGTCAAAGTTGGGGACAAGGTTCTCTATTCCAAGTATGCCGGAACGGACATCAAACTCGGTTCTGAAGAATACATTCTGTTGTCTGAGAAAGACATTCTGGCGATCGTCTCCTAGTTTGGGATTTTGAATCGGTAATGGGTCGTGGGTGATCGCTAATGGATACCCGATGAATGACCCACTACCCATCACCCATTACCCATCCTCCTCAAGCATTGTCCAAATACTCTCACTATTTACAAGAAGCGAAATCACTATGGCAAAGCGCATCATTTACAACGAAAACGCTCGTCGTGCCCTGGAAAAAGGAATCGATATTCTGGCTGAAGCCGTTGCTGTCACCCTTGGGCCCAAAGGTCGCAATGTGGTGTTGGAGAAGAAGTTTGGCGCACCTCAAATTGTTAATGACGGTGTGACGATCGCCAAGGAAATCGAACTGGAAGATCACATCGAAAACACAGGTGTGTCCCTGATTCGTCAGGCGGCTTCCAAAACCAACGATGCAGCCGGTGACGGTACGACCACTGCAACCGTTCTGGCCCACGCCATTGTCAAGGAAGGTCTGCGGAACGTGGCGGCTGGAGCCAATGCCATCTCCCTCAAGCGCGGCATCGATAAGGCGACGGGCTTCCTGGTAGACAAAATTGCGGAACACGCTCGTCCTGTAGAAGATTCCAAGGCGATCGCTCAGGTGGGTTCCATCTCCGCTGGAAACGATGAAGAAGTCGGTTCCATGATCGCTGAAGCAATGGAGAAAGTGGGTCGTGAGGGCGTAATCTCTCTGGAAGAGGGTAAGTCCATGACCACTGAACTGGAAGTCACCGAAGGGATGCGCTTCGACAAGGGCTATATCTCTCCCTACTTCGCTACGGACACTGAGCGGATGGAAGCGGTTCTGGATGAGCCTTTCCTGTTGCTGACCGACAAGAAAATCACCCTGGTACAGGATCTGGTTCCCGTTCTGGAGCAAGTGGCTCGTTCCGGTCGTCCCCTGCTGATCATTGCCGAAGACATTGAGAAAGAAGCTCTGGCAACCCTGGTGGTGAACCGTCTGCGCGGCGTGCTGAACGTAGCGGCTGTGAAGGCTCCTGGCTTTGGCGATCGTCGTAAGTCCATGCTGGAAGACATCGCAGTGCTGACGGGTGGTCAGGTGATCACTGAAGATGCGGGTCTGAAGCTCGATAACGTCAAGCTCGATATGCTGGGCAAGGCGCGTCGTGTCACTATCACCAAAGACAACACGACGATCGTGGCAGAAGGCAATGAAGCAGGCGTGAAGGCTCGTTGTGAGCAGATTCGTCGTCAAATGGAAGAAACTGAGTCTTCCTACGACAAGGAAAAACTGCAAGAGCGGTTGGCCAAGCTGTCCGGCGGTGTGGCAGTGGTGAAGGTCGGTGCTGCAACTGAAACTGAAATGAAGGATCGGAAGCTGCGCCTGGAAGATGCCATCAACGCCACCAAGGCAGCCGTTGAAGAAGGGATTGTCCCTGGCGGTGGTACGACCCTGGCACACCTGTCTCCCAGCCTGGAAGAGTGGGCCCAAGGCAACCTCTCCGGCGAAGAGTTGATCGGTGCGATGATCGTGGCGCGGGCGCTGGCGGCTCCCCTGAAGCGGATCGCTGAGAACGCTGGTCAAAACGGTGCTGTGATCGCAGAACGTGTGAAGGAAAAAGAATTCAACGTGGGCTATGATGCTGCCAATGGTGAGTTCGTAGATATGTTCAGCGCAGGTATTGTTGACCCTGCCAAAGTGACTCGTTCCGCCATGCAAAACGCAGCTTCGATCGCCGGTATGGTGTTGACGACTGAGTGCATCGTGGTAGACAAGCCTGAACCGAAGGATGCAGCGGGTGCTGGCGCGGGTGCTGGCATGGGCGGCGACTTCGACTACTAATCGAAACAGGCAGGCGATCGGGGGTTCGCCTCCGATCGTTCTCCTACTTCAAATTAAAGATTGCGAGGGTAAATTAACCTTTACCCTCTTTTTGTTTGACCGATTTGTTTCACTGAAGCGATCGATTAAGAACTCTGAATTAAGAGATTTTTTCGACTATTCTTCAAATTTAATGTATTAAATTACACAATTTTGAAAGCAAAGGCTCGCGGTTTTCCTGATTACGACTAAACAGTTTAGTTCATGGGCGGAGTCCTATTGTTTTCTAGCAATGCACCAGTTGCAATTCACCCTGATCGTTGATGGTAAACGGCTACCCTCAGCGATCGCTCTAGTATTGAGTCAATGTCATATTAGCTAGAGAGTAAAGCTAGCAATAAGGTTAGCCCATGCTGTTTCCAGATCGGGATTGAGATTGATAAGCTAGAAGCTAGCGAAAACTCAGTCTGGCATTGACTTAAGGCAAATCTCGATATGACTCACCCGTTTCTGTCCCGGCTCCACAGCCCCGATCGCCCCGTCATCGTCTTTGATGGCGCAATGGGCACCAACCTTCAGGTGCAGAACCTGACCGCAGAGGATTTTGGTGGAGCTGCATATGAAGGCTGTAATGAATATCTGATTATTACCAAGCCAGAGGCAGTGGCAACCGTCCATCGAGACTTTTTGGCAGCCGGAGCAGATGTGATCGAAACAGACACCTTTGGTGCAGCGTCGATCGTCCTGGCAGAATACGATTTAGCCGATCGAGCTTACGAACTCAACAAGAAAGCGGCTGAGTTGGCGAAACAATGTACCGCTGAGTTTTCCACTCCGGAAAAACCCCGTTTTGTGGCCGGGTCGATGGGCCCCACCACGAAGCTTCCGACCCTGGGACATATTGACTTTGATACTTTGAAAACTGCCTTCATTGAGCAAGCCGAAGGGCTGTTTGATGGCGGAGTCGATCTATTTTTGGTGGAAACCTGTCAGGATGTGCTGCAAATTAAAGCGGCGTTGAATGCGATCGAAACGGTGTTTGCCCAGAAGGGAGAACGTCGTCCCCTCATGGTGTCCGTCACGATGGAAACCACCGGAACCATGCTGGTTGGTTCCGATGCCGCTGCCATGTTAGCCATTCTGGAACCCTACCCGATCGACATTTTGGGGCTGAACTGCGCCACAGGACCCGATCGTATGGCAGAGCACATCCGCTACCTTTCCGCCAATTCCCCCTTCGTCATTTCCTGCATCCCCAACGCCGGTATCCCTGAAAACGTCGGCGGTCATGCCCACTACAAGCTGACCCCGATGGAGTTACGAATGGCTCTAATGCATTTCGTCGAAGATCTCGGCGTTCAAGTCATTGGCGGCTGCTGCGGCACGCGCCCCGATCACATCCAGCAACTCGCAGAACTCGCTCCCACCCTCACTCCCAAAGCGCGTCCTGTAAGGGTGACCGGGGGGCAGCCCACTGCTTCGCCGAAGCAAGCTACAATCCTCAGTCCTCAGTCCTCAGTCCTCAGTCCTCAGTCCTCAGTCCCCACTCCCCGTCCTGCCTTCCAATACACCCCTGCCGCTGCCTCCATCTATTCCGCTCAACCCTACGAGCAGGATAATTCCTTCCTGATTGTGGGAGAGCGGCTCAACGCCAGTGGTTCCAAGAAGTGTCGGGAAATGCTGAATGCAGAGGATTGGGATGGGTTAGTGTCCCTGGCTCGATCGCAGGTAAAGGAAGGGGCGCACATCCTGGATGTGAACGTGGATTACGTTGGGCGGGATGGCGTGAAGGATATGCATGAGCTGGTGTCACGGTTGGTGACGAACGTGAACTTACCGTTGATGCTGGATTCCACCGAATGGCAAAAGATGGAAGCTGGATTGAAGGTGGCAGGGGGTAAGTGTATCCTGAACTCCACCAACTATGAAGATGGGGATGAACGATTTTTTAAGGTGGTTGAGCTTGCCAAGCAGTACGGTGCGGGGATTGTAGTCGGAACGATCGATGAAGAGGGAATGGCGCGATCGGCGGAACGAAAATTTGCCATTGCTCAACGAGCCTATCGAGATATTTTAGAATACGGCATTCCAGCTCACGAGATTTTCTATGATCCGCTAGCTCTACCGATTTCCACGGGGATTGAAGAAGATCGGGTAAATGGGAAAGAAACGATCGAAGCGATTCGCTTAATTCGGGAAAATCTACCGGGAGTCCATGTTCTATTAGGGGTTTCTAATATCTCCTTTGGTTTGAGTCCGGCGGCGCGGATTGTGCTCAACTCTATGTTCCTGCATGAGTCGATGGCGGTAGGACTGGATGCGGCGATCGTCAGTGCAGCGAAGATTCTGCCGATTGCCAAAATTGAACCGCAGCATCAGGAAGTTTGTCGGCAGCTCATCTATGATCAGCGCAGGTTTGAAGGGGATGTCTGCGTTTATGATCCCCTGACGGAATTAACCACTTTGTTTGAAGGGGTTTCTGCCAAGGAAGCGCGGGGTTCCAGGGAGTCCCTCAAAGATTTGCCGATCGAGGAGCGATTAAAGCGGCACATTATTGATGGGGAGCGGATTGGACTGGATGAAGCTTTGACGGAAGCTCTGACGCAGTACGCCCCGCTAGACATCATCAACACATTCCTGCTGGATGGTATGAAGGTGGTGGGTGAGCTATTCGGTTCCGGGCAAATGCAGCTTCCCTTTGTATTGCAGTCGGCGGAAACGATGAAGTCCGCAGTGGCGCATCTGGAACCGTTCATGGAGAAGGAAGATTCCAGTCAGGCGAAGGGGATTGTGGTGATCGCCACCGTGAAGGGAGACGTTCACGATATTGGTAAAAACCTGGTGGATATTATTCTCACCAACAATGGCTATCGGGTGATCAATTTAGGGATTAAACAACCCGTTGATAATATTATTGATGCCTATTTTGAACACAACGCCGACTGTATCGCCATGAGCGGTCTACTTGTGAAATCAACCGCCTTCATGAAGGAAAACCTGGAGGTGTTTAATGAGCGGGGGATTACCGTTCCCGTGATTCTGGGAGGGGCTGCCCTCACGCCCAAGTTTGTCCATGAGGATTGCCAGAACGCCTACAAGGGCAAAGTGATCTACGGCAAGGATGCTTTCTCCGATCTGCATTTCATGGATAAGCTGATGCCCGCCAAGGCGGCTGAGAATTGGGACGACCTGAAGGGCTTTTTGGATGAGGCTGGGGCAGCGGATGGGGCAACGGATGGGGCAGCAGTTGTTGGCTCAAATGAGTCGAAAGAAACGGATACGGAGGGTGGAGAGGCTGATCGGGCGGTGGCGGTAGCGGCTGCGGTAGAGGAACCCAACGAGGAACGATCGACAGCGGTTGCCATTGCCATCGATCGCCCGACTCCGCCTTTCTGGGGGACAAAGATTCTGAATCCAGCGGATATTCCTTTAGAGGAAGTGCTGGGGTATCTGGATTTGCAGGCTTTGATCGCCGGACAGTGGCAGTTCCGCAAGCCCAAGGAGCAGTCGCGGGAAGAGTATGATGCCTTCCTTCAGGAGAAGGTGTATCCGGTGTTGGAGCAGTGGAAGCAGCGCGTTGTGGAGGAGAATTTGCTGCATCCCCAGGTGGTATATGGCTATTTTCCCTGTCTGGCGGAGGGTAATGCGTTGCACCTTTATGATCCGATCGCTGTCCAGGAAGGACAGGCTCCAACTGAGCCAATTGCGACATTCCAATTCCCGCGCCAGAAATCGCTGCGTCGCCTGTGCATTGCCGATTTCTTCCAGCCGAAGTCTGAGGCTCCAACCGCCTACGATGTCTTTCCGATGCAGGCGGTGACGGTGGGTGAGATTGCCACTACTTTTGCGAAACAGCTATTCGAGTCGGATCAATACACGGACTACCTCTACTATCACGGTCTGGCGGTTCAGGTGGCGGAGGCACTGGCGGAATGGACTCACGCCCGAATTCGCCGGGAACTGGGATTTGGCGCGAATGATCCAGCTAACATCCGGGATGTCTTAGCCCAACGCTATCAAGGTTCTCGCTATAGTTTTGGCTACCCGGCTTGCCCGAACATTCAGGATCAGTACATATTGCTGGATCTGCTTCAGGCGGAACGGGTTGGACTCCATATGGATGAAAGTGAACAGCTTTATCCAGAACAGTCCACCACGGCGATCGTGGCGTATCATCCGACTGCAAAGTATTTCAGTGCGTAGAGGTCTTTATTGAATCGCAAGATGAGGTCAACCTCAATGATCCAGGCACTCCAGCAACCGACTTCCTTTGACGACTTTGTTAAGTGGCTTCCGGCAACCTCTGAAGGTCATTACGAGTTACATCGAGAGGTAATTGTCGAAATGCCCAAACCGCGAGGAAAACACTCTGAAGTGGCTGGATTTGTGGCGGCTGAACTCAACTTTGCCATTCGTCAGCAACAATTGCCCTATTTCATTCCTAAAGAGTGTATCGTTCGATCGCGGGATGGCACCTCTGGCTATGAACCGGATGTGATTGTGGTAGACCGCACTGCTTTAGCCAATGAGCCACGCTGGGAGAGAGAATCAGTCCTGACCTCTGGAGAAACGATCAAGCTGATTGTGGAGGTGGTTTCGACGAACTGGCAGGATGATTACTCCCTGAAGCTGACGGATTACGAAGCCCTGGGCATTCCGGAATATTGGGCGGTAGACTATGCAGGACTGGGTGGACGGCTCTACATTGGCTATCCCAAGCGTCCAACCCTTTCCATCTACAACCTGACGGATGAGGGAGAATACGAGGTTCAGCAGTTTCGGGAAAGCGATCGCCTGTGCTCTTCCACCTTTCCCAACCTCAATCTGGTAGCAGATCAGGTGTTTGCTGCGGAATAACTGGCGGTTGAATCCTGGTGTTCATCCCTCTGATGTCCACCGTGGAAAGTAATCCAGCGGGCTTGCCAAAGATAATCCTCCAGCAATACGCTTCCCGTTTCCTGAACCCGAACGCCCTCAGCTTCTAGCCGCTGTTTCTGATCCCGCACATGGGCTGTGATCTCACCGCTTGTGTTTAAAACGCGATGGGCTGGATAGCCTGAATGATCCGCCTTCTGGAGGTATTTTGGCAGCGCGCGGAAATAGCCGTTTGCAACTCCGATACTCGTAATCACCTCCCGATAGGTCACGACCTGACCGACTGGAATCTGGGTCAAAAAATTCAGGAAGCGATCGAAAGGCTTTTCAGGTAAGGCAGGAAAGGCATCGGGATGAATCACAAACCGATCGCCTACTGTCAGCGTCCCCCCGGCAACCACTACCCCTAAGATGCCGCGTTTTCCGGCTAAATCCTTTAAAGATTTGACTAGATGGGATACCGTTTTGCAAGGTTCACAGTATAGGGTTAAACCGATGGCAACTTGATTACTAAATTCCAGGATGGAACCCGGTTTGAAGGATCGATCGCTGCCATGAATCACAATGTTTTCCCGCAGGTCTCCGGGTTGAAGTGAGAGATCCAGTAAATCCTGTTCCTGGACAATTAGCACCTGTCTGGGACTGAGCGGATCCGCATTCACATCGCCCGCAATTCCTCGTCCTCGTTCAAGCTGTAGCGTGGTCTGCTCCACCATCGGCGCAGTGTGCTGGAGCTTAGAAAAAAGATGCAGGATAGAACCGCTCGAAACTGACATAGCGTTACGCCAGAAATGAGATGAGGCGATCGAGGTTTATCATTCTACTGCGAATTTTACCTGGATCATTCGCAACAAAGTATGAAGCACCGCAGCGATCGTATCGATTTTAACTTGATTTAGAAAATCATTGATGGTAGTCTCGTCAACAGTCATCTTTGGGGTTGCAAAACTGGAAAGGTGATGGACGACCTGGAGACGAATTCTTCAGCGGAGGCCAAGCGTTGCCTGGCAAGCGAATACGCTCAACCTCCTAACCTCAGACTACCGAAGCTAGTCCTTGGCTAGGGTGTATGATAACACCCGACGCTCTTAGCTTGTGCTGTCTGAAAAGCTGGGAGCTAGTCTCTGGGGTTTCTTCAAACCCTGGAATACAAGGAGATTCACAAAATATGTCTGATAAACTGTTCGGTCAGCCTCCCAGTGGCGATCGGCTGATTTCTCCTGCCCGTCGTTCCGTAAAAATTCTGATGATCGGTCAACCCGATGATGTAGAAATCACGATCGCGCGTTTGTACCATTGTGGATTCTGCCGCGTCGAAGATTGGTCACGTCCTTTACCCTACGTGCAGATTCAGGAAGCCACCGTCAGAGAACCCGGCGAAATCATGCGAATCTATAAGCGATCGATGAGTCTCTAACTGATCCGGTTTGCATTCTCAAATCCGATCGTTTCTGGAGTTTCTGGAAGCGATCGGACTTGGGTGATGGGTAGGGGGTGATGGGAAGGAACGATCGTTGCTCTTGCACCAGAACACTTGCGGTGACAGGCGTTATCCCACACGTTCAGCGCACCGATGATTACCGATTTTGATGCGTTCTCATCCTCGTGATTGGGTCACGGCTCTACGGGCACAATGCACGATCGCTTGAAATGTGCAATGCTGATATTCGCTCATTGTCAGTTTCCCCTTGCTGATTTAGAAAATGAAACACTCATCGCTTGGTAGCCTTTCAGATCAAAAGTCCAAAAGTTAAACTCGCTCCAAATCTCATCAATGACTTTATACTGAGCTGTTGTTTTCATGGTGAATTCGGTGATCAAAGAAATGCATTCGCGCGATGTTTTTGTAAGAGAATCGCCTGTTTGAGTCGCTTGCACAGTGATACTCTTTGGATGATTTGTTAGCGTGGATGCTGCCATTCTCAAACTATCAAGATCTTTTTCTTCAGGTGGAATATCAACTTCAATGATGACTTTTACATTCATATCAGCTTAACCCCGCTTGTTTCATCGCTTTCCATAGGTTACTGCGTCGCTGGTGAACATCACGCCACTCAGCTAAAAGCATTTCATAGTTTTGGGGAGATAGTTCCTTCAAGGCAACCATCCACCTGACATGATTGGTATAGTCAGATTTAGCAGCAGCCTCTGGTTTGGGAACAAAATTCTGTAGATGGGTTTTCCAGTAATTTATAACCTGCTCTAACAAATCAGCAGCAGCATGTTGTTTGAGATAGTCTTGTCGTGATTGATCGTTCTCCGTCAAACGATCTTGAGGATATATAACGACCTGATAAAACTGAGGATATTCAGATTTTCCGTTATTCCGAATATCAGTCAAATCTTTTGTCAGCAATCGCAGCAGATCATAGTTCTCACCGAGTTGCTGTTGCTTTGCAGGGAGGTGAGTGAGCCATTGCGTCATTTGCTGCTGAAACCAGGGTGCTCCTTTTTGTGAGTCAGCAACACTATCAATTAGCCAGGGAACCCACCAGCTATCAACGGGTTTAGCTCTCCCGTATTCTCTCCAAGTTTGCGGTTTCGTTCGACGATCGACTAAATCTCGCCACGATGTGAACAGGGCTTGACGAGCGGGTTCAGCTAGGGGAGTCTCAGCAAAGGCTTTAAACATAGCAGACCAATCAGCCCATTGAGCCATTGCAATTTGCTGGATTTCCAGGGCATGGGCGCGATCGGTTTGATTTAGTCCCTGTGCCGTTTGCTGATAGTAGCGCAGCAATTGACCTGCACTGATTTGTTCACCTTCGTAATAGAAGCCTGAGGTTGCAATCAGGAGCGTGGCTTCAGGTGCCCAGTTTGCTTGGGCGCGATGAGATTTCAATCGGGAATGGATTGTTTCTTGAATCACCGTCAAACTCTCTGAGTAGTTCTGTTCCGCCAACAAAGCTTTGATAATCGGCAAGCCATTCTCCCACTGCTGCGGGATTGTTGTTCGCAGATTGTCCAGATAGCGATCGGGTGCGTATTGCTCAACTAGGTGCAGATAAAGCTGATGCCAGTGAGAGTTTGTATCGCTCAGTATGTGTTTCCAGAAGGCTGCCTCACGTTCAGTTGTCAATCCTGTCAGAATGCACTGTTGATCGGCTTCAGACAACTGAGTGAAGAAGTTAAACAGAGTATCACTGTCCAGTTCTATTTCCTGAAATTGCAGTTCACATTCTCGAATGTGGTGAGCAAATTGAAATGCATTCCGTTCCTGCGCCTGAGCCACGAACCATTCCCATTGCAATAAACAATCGGTTAAATGATTCTCTAAATACAGCCCATCGGTCAATTCCATCCAGTCTTCTAACCCTTCTGAAATAGCTGATTCTGCTTCCAGGAGAACGGGAACGAAGCCTTGATTGGGGGTAAACTCATGCTCAAATGCCGTTTGGAGCAGCGATCGCATTTGTGCCGCAACTCTTTCTAAATCTTCGCTAAAGGTGGTTGCATCAAAATAAGGCGGTTCCCAGTGAACCTCCTGAAGGATATATTTTCCACTTTCCTCTAAAGCTTCTGAAACAATGTCATCCCATTCTTGCCAGAGTTCAGACCAGATCTGCGCCTGTTTTGCCAGAGAAACGATTTGCGTGGCAGATGCTTCTTCAGTTGACTTAGGATCAGTTGACTCCGGAACAGACGATGGCAGCAGAATTTGCCTGACGGCTTGCTGGGTGTTTTCAGGAATTTGGGCGATCGCCTTTTCCTGCAACTCAGGTGACAGCACCGTGAATAGTGCATCTAGCAGTTGACCTAATTCCGGTTGGGTTAACGCATTCAGCAGACGATCGGATTTCATACTCACCCCAGTTGATATCCCTGCTCCATCCAATAGTGCCAATCTGCGATCGCTTCTTCCGTTTCGTCATCTACATCAACGCCTTCGATTTGAACCAGGGGCACTGCCAGTTCTCGCTCCATCCAGCGGATAACGACAAACATTTCTTGCTCACAATCATCGGTAGGAGCCATTTCGATCACATCTACCACTTCTTTGAGCTTTAGAGGAGAAATTTTGCGTTCTAGAATACACTTGCCTTGAAATGGAAAGCCGATCTTATCTTGGAGGTAATAGTACCATCCCATTGCCTGCTCTTCCGGATCATAAGCATCGACGATCGCCTCCATTGCGATTCGTTCTTCCCGCTCTTCATCCTTTTGACCTTTTCTTTTTGGCATATTGCAACCTCTGACTGGGATACCGCATTATAGTAAGGTCTGCAATGGGGTGCAATTCGATCGACTGAGAGAATTAACAGTTCTTACGAGCATTACGAGCATTCCCTCCCTGCTTCAAGTCAAGTCTCGCTGTTGCAGCATTGAAACTAGCTTGCGCTTACGGGTATGGGTTTGGAGCAGCATGGTGCGATACCGTTTCCATTCCTCCTGTTGCCCCAACTGAAGATAGGCAGCCCGGACTCGACGCAGCCAGTTAATTGCATGATAGTAATACTGGGCTTTACCGTCATTCATAATCGACTCGGCACGACGACGGGCGTTTTCAATCACCCAGTCAGGACGATGGGGAACGAGCGCATTATGTCCGTCACCCTGCTCAAGAAATTTGTCTGCTTTTTGAATAATCTCTCGAATTTCATCCAGCGCAGGCTCATCATCCCACTGCCCTACAGACTGATCGATAATTCGCTCAACACGGAGAGGGTGGGATTCGAACCCACGGTCCTCATCGGACACTCGATTTCAAGTCGAGCGCATTCGACCACTCTGCCACCTCTCCAGGGTGCGATTAAAATTCTAGCCTAAATTCTTCCCCTGAGCCAATCGAACCGAAAGGCATAGGCTAAAATATTTTTCCTCCTATCTACAGACTTGCAGGTTCTCTCAGGTGATAGAGGCTTTTTGCTCAGTAAATTTTTATGATCTAGGTAAGTTAAGAAACCACATAGCTTGGATCGAGGACTTATATGAATAGCGACTCAAGGCATAAAGAGAACCAGGAAATTAAGCAGCCGATGGCGGCTGATGAGGTTGATCCTAAACAAAAGCAGGAACAGAAAGAAGAATTAGAAAGAGCAGGGAATAGCCTGACCATTAACCCTGGCGATCGCATTGATGAAAGTAAATCGCTAGAGGAAAAAGCGAAGCAGGTAGCGGTGGATGCGCCGGACATTACGGGCGATCACATTGTAGTCCCCACCTATTTCGTAGTGGATACCCCGGAAGGTGAGCAGAAAGCTCTCCACCACGTCAAAGATGCTGAAGAAATTTCAGATGTGATCCGGCAGGCTCGAATGGATGAAGATGGAAACCGGAAATGGTCGTAATAGAGGTTTTGATGCGTTTTGATTTTTACTGATGCATCGACTGTCACTATCGGTTCCCACAGTATAGACAAGTGATCATCGACTGACATCAATCAATCATCAACCTTGCATAAATTACCTACCGATCGGTTTACTCCAGGGAATCGATCGGTTTTGCATCGTCCCATGATCGCATCGGTTGAGGGGAGCTGAGAGCCCGATCGACCTGCTGATATAGCTTTGCCAAACCAGAAGAATTATCAATCACTACATCCGCCTGCTCCACCTTTTTTTCGATCGCCATTTGGCTATCAATGCGCAGTTGAATTTGCTCTAGGTTAAGGCGATCGCGGTGCATGAGGCGTTCTCTCTGCTGATCGGCTTGCGATCGAACCACCCAGATTTCTGTAACCAGATCCGTCATACGGGCTTCAAATAACAGGGGAATCACTAATACCACGGTCGAGTAGGATGGAGCTAAACGATTCAGTTCAGTCAGCATTCGATCGCGGACAAAGGGATGAACCTGCTGTTCTAACCAAATTCGCTCTGCTGAAGAATTAAAAACAATATCTCCTAACCGACGGCGATCGAGGGTGCCATCGGACAACAGCAGGGTGGAACCATACCGATCTACGATTTCCGATAACACTGCCGAACCTGGCTCAACCGCTTCCCGAGCATAGAGATCTGCATCCAAAACTGGCAAATGATGCACCGTTGCCAGATAATCTGAAACTGTGGTTTTGCCCATCCCCACCCCACCCGTAATCCCAATAATGCGCTGAGGATGGGATCGATTGACTCCCTGATGATTGGATTGACGTACCAAGCTGCCTCCACCTCACGTAACTTGTTTCCTGATTGAACCACCCGTTCAACCCTGATCGAACCCACCCGACCTAACCCACTGTGGCCCACTTCACAATAGCCTGAGTTAACCCTTCCAGGGTGTAATCCTCGGCTTCGATGTCCACTCGTCCCAGTAATTCTCGACAGGTGATAGAGGTTTGTGGCCCGATGGAAGCAATTGCAGGCAAAGCCTCCAGAAACGGCAACGCGAAGCTCTCGTCCGGCTCCTGACCTCTACTGCCCAATCTTCGCCCTCCAATCATGTGACAAAAACACCGAACAGTTTTAGAACTTGCAAAGGTGAGAACATCGATCGCCCCTTGATGTAAAGACTGCCACACATCCGTGGGGACGGTTTTAGCACAGCCCGACTCATAGGCCGGAACTTCAACCACTGCTGCGCCTCTATCCGTAAATTCTTTGACCAGCACCGTTCTCCCGCCCGTTTCTACCCTGGGGAATAATAACTTCAGCTCAGCCAGACGATCGTTCTCTGGAAAGCCCTCCACCAGGGCATCCGCCACAAAATTAGGGGGAATGTAATCTGGATAAAGTCCGCGCTTGCGAAGGCTTACAGCCGTCTTCTGTCCCACAACTGCAATTTTGATCTTGGATAAATCGTGAGCACTATAGCCCAGCGTGGTAAGGCGATCGAAAAAAGCATCCACACCATTCGCAGAGGTTAGTATCAACCAATCAAATTTGTGCAAACTGCCGATCGCCTGATCCAACGGTTCCCAGGTGGATGGGGGAGTAATTTCCAGGGTGGGCATTTCTAAGACTGAAGCTCCCTGCTCCTGGAGTAAGACGGTAAACTGGCTGGATTGACCTGCCGATCGGGTCACGAGAATTGTTTTTTGGTTGAGGGGCAGCATGACGATAGGGGCGGGATGAAGTTAACGGGGGTTTACCAAATGAATCGTATCTGAATCGGAACCACGATGGAAAGTACAAATTAAACACTATGGTCTGAATTTGCAGGCGGTGAATTTGAACTAGCTTTCCCCCTCTCCCTCCGATTCTTGCACCCCCAACAAAAACGGACGCAACCGCACCACTTCACCAATGACAATGACGCACGGCGAAAGGCTCTGACGGCTGGTTTGCTGCCCGATCGTTTCTAAGGTGCCAACCCAAACCTGCTGCTGCGGTTGTCCAGCCCACCGAATGATGGCGATCGGCGTTTGGGGCGATCGACCATGCCGTTGGAGTTGCTCAATGATCTCCGCTAGCGGTTTTGCTCCCATCAAGATGACGAGGGTATCAATTCCTGCCAGACTCTCCCAATTCAACTGATCGGGAGCATGGGCACTCAACACCACAAAGCATCGACTCAAGGCGGGATCCGTGAGCGGAATACTGGACAGGAGGGGAGCAGCCAGGGCCGAGGAAAGTCCAGGAATCACCTCAAAGGCGCAGTCTGCCTGAATCAAGGTTTCAATTTCAGCCGTCGATCGCCCAAAAATAAATGGATCACCGCTTTTCAGGCGCACCACCTGTCGCCCCATCTGACACTGCTCAACCAGTAGTCGATTAATCTCTGCTTGAGAAATACTGGGTTGTCCACCCCGCTTCCCCACTTCTAGCTTCAGGCAATTCTCTGGGACGACTTGCAGCAGGGTTTCATCTACCAGGGCATCGTAAACCAGGACTTCAGCTTCCTTGAGCAGGTGGTAACCCCGCACGGTCAAATAATCCACACTTCCAGGGCCCGCCCCCACCAGATACACCTTGCCCCTGCCACTCATATTCCCTCCCCTCCTCTCCACGATCGTCGGTTGAAGCAGCACCAGAAATTATAATGATGAGTGCGCATCGGAATATAGCCGGTCAGGCGAAAAATTTTGTGGTTCGTCAGAAAATTATCCTGATTTCAACTGGATCGCTGGATATAAAGAAATGGTAGATGCACCCTGATTCATTCCCTCTGGGCACTCAGTCCAGAGGGTTTTTTGAACCCTAGTATGCTTCTAGAACTATGATCATCTAAGTTCAGCTCGATTTATCGATTGGATTCAATTCAGCAACGATCGCCTCAGTCTTTTCTGGATACAGATCAGCATACCCTGGAGTAACTTACTCTAGATATCTCCCATTACTTCTGCCATTCAAACTCGATTCTCAGTACCATACCCGATGCAGGGATTAGATACTTCACCCGCAGCATCTGCACGATCAGGGTTCTGCCCCTCATGATTCCCGACAACGAACGCAGGTGGCTGAGTGGCATCCCTTAGTGATTGTTGCCCCAGACTCACCCCATCCGCAACAATGGAGCTAACTCTACATCGGTTAAATCCCGCCACTGTCCCGGAGCCAGCGCCTCCAACCGCAGGTGGGCGATCCCCACTCGAACCAGACGCAGCGTTGGGAAACCAATAGCAGCGGTCATGCGGCGTACCTGACGATTGCGCCCTTCCGTCAGAGTTAGTTCTAACCATGACGTGGGAACAGACTTCCGATAGCGAATCGGAGGATTGCGGGGAGGCAGATCCGGTTCAGCCAGGAGCCGATGAACTTTAGCCGGGCGGGTGCAGTAGTTTTGAATCTTGACTCCCTGACGCAGGGGTTCCAGGTCTGCTTCCGTGGGACTTCGTTCCACCTGTGCCCAATAGGTACGAGCATGAGCAAAGCGAGGATCCGTGAGCCAATGCTGAACTCGCCCATTGCTGGTCAGCAACATCAATCCTTCGCTGTCTCGATCGAGCCGTCCGACGGGATACACTTCTGGCACCGCAATAAAATCCTTGAGGGTGAGGCGATCGACTGCCGTTTTTTCATCAGTAAACTGGGAGAGAACGTCGTAGGGCTTGTAAAATAAGAGGTAGCGATCGGACACCATCAGAGTCAGGGCAGGAAAAAGGATATCGACTAGCTTAATGGTTTTTAACAAAAACTTCTATTTTTGCTGCTGATAAAACAAGTTTAATGAAGAAACATTTCAACCCTTTAAAAAGGTTTAGATAATGTACCAATCGATCGCATTCCCCTTTAATCTAACTTTAATAAGCATATTGCTGGGGTAACGATATGGACATGAAAAATTATCGGGTAATTTGTACCCTTACCTTTGGCGACGTTTACGGTCAGGTTATCGTTTGGCTGGGAGTCATTTTTGTGAGCCTGGCTTCTGCCCTGGCACTCATGGGAGCAAGTCGCCCGGTGTATGCCCTGGCTACGGTCGGGCTAATTCTGGTGCTCTCCCTGCCGTTTCTGCTGTTTGCCTTTGTGACCACCTTAATTAACCATATTGAGCTGGCAGCGGTTGATCCGGCAAAGCAAGCACGGTCTAAGTCTGCCCCTAAGTCGACTCAAAAAACGGCTCAGGCGGCTGGATAATCAGGCTGCTAGATAAAACGATCGCGTTTTAAGAAAACTTCGTTAGTTTGCTCAGGCAGGGTGCATTACTGTACCCTGATTTTTTGCACCTGGATTTTAGTGGTCGCAACCAAAATATTCTATTTTTTCCATCGCTCCATCCCCTGCGGCCCTGCCTAGAATAGAGGTAAGTAGATGCACTGCTCCTGAGCCATCATCACTCCTGAACCGTTATTACTCCGGAGCAACTTGAGTTCCCCAGATCATGTCATTTTCTCTTCTCAGTTTTCTCTTCTCAGAAGTGTGGGTTCAGATATAAATGTCCGATAAATTGCATTGAAGACCAATGCGGAGGTGCGAGTGGAAACTTTGAATCAACTGGTTGGGTTAGAGCCGTTCCTGGAGATCTTACTAGCCATTAGCTTAAGTGTCGCGACAGGCTTCAGAATATTTATTCCCCTCCTGGTTCTCAGTGCCGCCGCCGTGCTTGGGCATTTTGATTATCCTGCTGAACTAGATTGGTTAGAATCTTCGCCAGCCCTCATCGTCCTATCGATCGCCTGTCTTCTGGAAATTGCTGGATACTATGTTCCCTGGTTTGATAACGCACTGGATATCCTGGCAACTCCATCTGCCATTATTGCCGGTACGATCGTCGCAGCTTCCGTTATGCCGGATCTCGATCCGATCGCCCAATGGACATTCGCTCTGGTGGCTGGTGGAGGGGCTGCCGGGCTGACGAAGGGGTTAATGACGACGGTGCGAAGTATTTTCACCGCTGCTTCTGGTGGATTCGCCAATCCCATCTTTTCGACTCTGGAGCTGGTAGTTGCAACAACCCTGGCCCTGCTGGCGGTTCTGGTGCCTGCCCTGGCGATACTACTGGTCTTCGGGATTCTGGTGGTTGCGGTACTGCAACTGCGACAATTGTTTGCTAAACCGTCTTCTCCCCGCTCCGACCAAGCCCCTTCAACCTAGTACTTGGCAGCAATACCCCTTAAGTTAAACGCAATGAATCAGTCAGGGGTTATACCCTTCATTTCATTCCTTTCAAACGATTATTCACCTAATTCCGCTTCCGCACGAGCTAAAATTTCTCGAATCTCCGTTGCGCTGATATCTGAGCGATCGGATTTGGAATAAATCGTGATGAGCAAAACTTGTGTTGCAGTTTTAAGGTAGTAGAGCACCCGATAGCCGCCACTTTTACCTTTTTGTACATCGCTGTTTCTGACTCTAACTTTGAAGACAGCGTAATCTAAATCAGGAATTTGATCGCCTAAAACTTCACCCGCTTCCAGTTGTGTGATCATTGGCTGAATGTCCAACCGAATCCGACGGTAGCGTTTGGCAAGGCGGCTAATGTCTCTTCTGAAACGCTCAGTAAAGCGAACTTGAACAGATGGACTATTCGACATCTAATCCATCCCAAAGCTGGGAGACAGGGTAAGTTTTTCCAGTCAGGGCTTGTTGCCAACCTTCACGAATCCCTTCGACGACCCTATCAATTGGCTCGTCATCTGGATCGCTTTCCAGCTTTTCATCCATTTCTCCCTCTTCAGGAACTAGAACAATAATACGGACACGACGATGGGGAATTAAGTTCAGGGGAAGATCGAGATCCAGTTGACCTTTATCGTTAATAGTAGCTGTAGTTTCAATCGCTTTCATGGAGCTTGTCGGGGTTTGTCGGCAATTCGATCATGGCACCAATCAGTACAACATTAAAGAAATAGGACATCAATCATCACAGATATTGCGACTCGCTAACGACCAAACCCTCGACCGCGACTCATCAGCTTCCAGATCAACAGTTCCCCCTGTTGCCCTCCTGCCGCCAGCATCTTGCCCTGTGGCTGCCACTGCACGCAGGAAAATCCCCTGGGCGCACCTTCCAAAATTTGTACGGCCTGCCCCCGTTGCCAGAGACACAGCCACCCATCACTTGCCGCCGAAGCCAGCAGCAATGAATTCGGCTGAAAACCGATCGCCTGTACCGTTGCACTGTGCAAATCTAGAACGGTTGCCTCCCAGCCGAGCTGATCATCTTCTGCCTTATCCCAGAGGATCACCGCTTCACCGCTAATCGCCGCCAGTTGGGGAGCATTATTCTGGTGGGGCATATCTGACCAGGCAAGCTGCCGCACCTTTCCCGGAAATCCCTGCATCTGCCAGGGGTAGGGATTACTCCAATCCCAGACAATCAGCGTTCGATCGAGGTTGCCCGCAGCGAGATATTGCCCATCCCTCGACCAGGCGATCGCTACACTTGCCGTTGGTAGTTCCCGCACTTCCGGTTCCGCATCCCAGTCCCGACAATTCCAGGCTTTGACTCCGCTTTGACCACTGACCGCCAGGCAGGTTCCCTGGGGATGCCATGCCAGGTCTAAAACCGAAGATTGTTCAAAGTGGAGGGTTGCCACCACTGCCTGAGTTTTTGCCTCCCAGACCTGCGCGTATCGTCCCAGGCTAAAGGCTAATTCAGGGCGTTGGGGATGCCAGCAAAGGCGATCGACCCAAACGCGAGGCTGTTCTAAGGTTGCAATGGGTTGAAAGCTCTCTGGTGCGTCCATCTGCCAGATATGCACCGTCCCCGATTGCCCCCCCGCCGCCAAAAATTGATCATCCGCCGAAAAAGCCAGACCATCGATCGAGGCAGCTTGCCCGGTTTGAAACTGAAGCACCACCTGCCACGAGGCAGTAGACCATACCATCAGCTCACCCGCTGCCGAAGCCGCCGCCACGTATTTTCCTGTGGTAGACCAGGCAAGGTTCGTTACGTAATCCTTCAGTTCTGCCTGCCAGCACGATTCCAAAAGGTTTTGCTTAATCATAATCCGTAGCGCAGATAGCTCGCCTGCCAGTCACCCTACCGTAAACAGCTCCGAAAACTTTCTCGTAAGGATGCCTCATCCAAATTCCGACCGATGAACACCAGTTCATTTTTCCGTTCCTCATTTGCTCTCCAGGGTCGATCGCTAATGCCGCTAAACAACATATGCACTCCCTGAAACACATATCGTGTTTCTTCCCCAGCAATATTCAGAATCCCCTTCATCCGGAAGATATCTGTCCCCTGATTCCGGAGTAAATTGGCAATCCAGGTATTGAGTTTTTCCAGGTCTAATTCGCCCCGTTCCACCAGCGCGATCGAATACACCGTTTCATCATGTTCATGGGCTGTTTCATTGAGAAATTCAGGATCAATTGATAATGCCCGATTTAGATCAAAAGCACTCACCCCCAGAATCGCATCCATTTCCACCTGGGCATCCTGAGTCCGGTAAATTTTTGCCATCACATTCATCGATCGAATCCGGCGTTCCAGTTCATCCAATTCTTCGGGTTTGACCAGATCCGTTTTGTTGAGGAGAATGACATCAGCAAAGGCAATTTGCTCCTGAGCTTCATCCGCCTCCCAGTGCTGCCAGATGTGCTTGGCATCAACAACGGTAATGACGGCATCCAGCATTGTCTGAGACTGCATCTCATCATCGACAAAAAAGGTTTGGATCACCGGGGCCGGATCGGCCAGTCCAGTGGTTTCAATCACCAAATGATCAAATTTATCTCGGCGGTGCATCAGGTTGCCAATAATCCGAATCAAATCTCCCCGCACCGTGCAGCAAATGCAGCCGTTGTTCATTTCAAAAATTTCTTCATCTGCATCCACCACTAGCTGATTATCAATCCCGACTTCACCAAACTCGTTGACGATCACCGCAACCTTCTTGCCGTGTTCGTGGGTCAGAATCCGATTGAGCAGCGTTGTTTTGCCTGCTCCCAGATAGCCAGTGAGTACCGTAATGGGAACCATATCGGTCAGTTCAGTTGCGACCATAAACCTTTTCCCTCTGTAAAATAACTAAAATTGTAAACCGATTAAAACGATAATCATTATTGGCGCGATCGATGTCCCTACTTTACCAAATGCATCCCCGTTAGGATCGCATCTTTAGTTTTTGTGAGGGTATCTCATACTGCAAGAAATACCGCAAGAAACGGGTGGCATTGCCTTCGGGCGATCGATACAGTGAAGGGGATAGGACTGACATGGAAATCGGTGCATTGCATGAAACCCTTGATAGAAGCCACGACCTACAATAGCGAAACCTACGGGCAGATTGCCAGAGCGATCGCGTTCATGCGTCAAACTTATCTGGATCAGCCTGACCTGGCAACGGTGGCCCAGCAGGTTCACCTCAGTGAATCTCACTTTCAGCGCCTCTTCACCCAATGGGCCGGGATCAGCCCCAAGCGGTTCTGGCAATATCTCACCGTAGAATATGCCAAATCAAAAATTGCTGAAACAAAAAGCCTGTTGGATCTGACGGTCGATATAGGATTATCCAGCCCCGGACGGCTCCATGATTTGTTTGTCAAGCTAGAAGCCATGTCGCCAGGTGAATTCAAGGCAGGGGGAGCGGGATTACAGATTCAGTATGGACTGCATCCTTCCCCGTTTGGTGAATGTTTGATTGCAACCACCGCTCGCGGCATCTGTAACCTTCAGTTTTTGGATTCCTTTGACCCCAACACGGTGGAATCACTGCTGCGATCGGAGTGGCCCAACGCTGAGATTGTGCGGAATCAGTCCGCAATTCAGGCGATCGGCGATCGAATTTTTCTACCCACCGTCCCACCCAGTCAACCCTTAAATCTTTTCGTCAAAGGCACCAACTTTCAGATTCAGGTGTGGCGGGCCCTGCTGAACCTTCCCCCTGGCGGAATCACCACCTATCAAGGGTTAGCCCATGCGATCGGTCGGCCAACGGCAGCTCGGGCGATCGGTAATGCGATCGGACGTAACCCCGTAGGATATCTGATTCCCTGCCATCGGGTGATTCGAGAATCTGGGGAACTGGGGGGCTACCGCTGGGGATTGGATCGTAAAACTGTCCTACTAGGGTGGGAAGCCAGTCGTTGTGAGCAGTGAAGGAACTATAGCCGTAATACCTCTTTTCTCCCAGGCAAGATGCGCTACCTTTCCCAAACAAGATGCGCCACCTCTTACAGGCAGACAAGCCTTTCTCAGGCAGGCAAGATGCCTGCGCTACCTCTTCTGGGCAAACAAGCTTTCTCAGGCAGGCAAGATGCCTGCGCTACAGCATTCCCTCCTGACCCCCGACTCCCGACTCCCGATTTCCCACTCCCCACTCCCCACTCTCCACTCCTCACTCCTCACTCCTCACTCCTCACTCCTCACTCCTCACTCCCCACTCCTCACTCCTCACTCCCCACTCTCCACTCCTCACTCCTCACTCCCCACTCCTCACCCCATTCCCCTCAGCCGCAAAATAGGCTATACTATCCGTAGTCGTTATGAGTTCATATATTTATGTCAAACCCAACGGTAGAAAATGTCGTCATTATTGGTTCTGGGCCAGCCGGCTATACGGCTGCAATTTATGCAGCGCGGGCAAACTTAAAGCCGTTTGTCTTTGAAGGATTCCAAGCGGGAGGACTACCGGGTGGGCAATTGATGACCACAACCGAGGTGGAAAACTTTCCTGGCTTCCCAGAGGGCATCACGGGGCCAAATCTGATGGATCAAATGAAAGCTCAGGCAGAGCGATGGGGAGCTGAACTGGTGACTGAAGATGTCACCTATGTGGATTTCAACCAGCGTCCGTTTGTGATTCGCTCTGAGGAACGCGAGGTTCGGGCTCACAGTGTTGTGATTGCCACAGGAGCCACTGCAAAGCGGTTAGGTTTGCCCAGCGAGCAAGTTTACTGGAGTCATGGCATTTCCGCCTGTGCGATCTGCGATGGAGCCACGCCAATTTTCCGCAATGTCGATCTGGCGGTGATTGGTGGGGGTGACTCGGCGGCGGAAGAGGCGATCTACCTGACCAAGTATGGCTCCCATGTCCATATGCTGGTGCGGGGCGATGCGATGCGGGCCAGTAAAGCGATGCAAGACCGGGTTCTGAGAAACCCCAAAATTACGGTGCATTGGAATACTGAGGCGATCGATGTCTATGGGGAAGCGGGTCGAATGACCGGACTCAAAGTTCGCAATACTCAGGATCAAACTGAAAGCGAACTCCCAGCCAAGGGCTTATTCTACGCGATCGGCCATACTCCCAATACCTCCCTCTTCATTGGTCAAATAGAACTGGATGAGGTAGGCTATGTTGTCACTCGCAACCACGTAGAAACCAGCCTGGAAGGGGTATTTGCCGCAGGTGATGTCCAGGATCACGAATTCCGTCAGGCGATCACGGCAGCAGGAACGGGTTGTATGGCGGCGATGCTGGCCGAACGCTGGCTCTCTGCAAACAACTTGCTGCAAGAATTCCATCAAACGGAAGCCTCCGAGCGTCCCAGGGAAGCAGCAGCGCATAAAACGGAAGCTGAACAGGCCGCAGAATTCGATCTGACCGAACCCACCATCAAGGCGGCTATGCCCTACGGAAGCTCTACCACGAAAGCGATCGGCTGATCATGGTGAAGTATGCTTCTCCCACCTGCGGACCCTGCCATACCCTGAAGCCGATTCTGGGCAAACTTGTGGATGAGTTTGATGGACAAATCCACTACGTCGAAATCGACATTCAGGACGATCCAGATATCGCTGAATCGGCTGGGGTAACGGGCACTCCAACGGTGCAGTTCTTCAAAGACAAAGCGATGGTCGGCGAACTCAAAGGCGTGAAGCAAAAGAGCCAGTATCGACAGTTTATTCAGGAACAGATCGCAGTTCCAGTGGCTTAGGGATGCGAGCTAAATCAGCTGAAATGTTTGTGGGGTAGGCATCTTGCCTGCCCTCTTCTTTTTACCCCTCTTCCCCCAACCGATCGCCCAATTTTAGGAAAGGGGTAGACGCAATCAGCGACATCGCCACGATCGGAGCCGTCACCGATCGCAAAATTTGCCGTCCCAACGAAACGGGCTGATACCCTACCTCGATCGCTGCATTCACCTCTGCTTCAGTCCAACCACCTTCGGGGCCAATGGCAACCGTGAGGGTGGAAGGGAGCGAGGAAGCGTTTGAGGCAGAGTGGCTGAATTCAAAGGATTCTCCAGGGTTAGATAGTATTGCTCTGGATTCCATTAAGCACTGCAACAGGTGAGGATAGTCCCCTCGCGCTTCACACAGGTAGCAAGGAGAGCAGGTCGCGTTCCAATTTGCCAGAACCTCTGTCCAGGTGTGGGGGGCAATAATTTCAGGAATGATCTGCCGCTCCGATTGTTCAGAGGCTTCCTGGGCAATGCGCTGCCAGCGATCGAGTTTGTGGGGACTGGGTTTCAAAACGGTTCGTTGGCTGATAACGGGAATAATCTGGCTGACCCCCAGTTCAGTCGTCTGTCGCACAATGTCTTCCATACCGGATTTGGGCATGGCGATCACCAGATTGACTACCACGGGAAGTTCGGTTGGAGCAGCGATTGGTTCTAAAACATTCGCCTGAGTTGGATCAGGGGTCAAAACCGCTAGCCACCAGTCCTGTCCATCCATCGCAATAAATCGATCGCCAGCTTGCAAGCGTAAGACTCGCCCAAGGTAGTGCTGCTGTTGGGGAGTAAGGGCAATTTTTGAGCCAGAAAACTGACTGGAAAACTGACTGGAAAACTGACTGGGGGCAATGACAAGACGCTGAAGTTGAGGCATAGTAGGTTAGATCAGCCGCAGGTTCGGTTAGCCGTAGATTGAGCAAGTAGCAGGTTCGGTCAGCACTACTTCTAATTCCTCGCAACCCATATTGCGGTTTTGTAACAGAATTGTTATATTTATTTACATAAAGTTGCAGAAAGTTACAGAGAAGTTCTTAAGAAACGATCAGTACAGGTTTTGGCAAGGTTTGAGGATTTTGACGGATGGAGTCTTTAGATATTGGGAGTATCGGGTGCCCTGTTCCAGCCAAACCATCGATCCAGCCATTTGATTCAAACAATATTCGAGCAGCACAGGAGGAAAACTATCATGATCACGATTTTAATTGCGCTATTCGCTCTGGGTTGGGTTGCAGCGGCTGTAATTGGAACCCAAGCCTACTTCCGGGGTGAACAAACCAAGCCCATCCACGAACGGAACTGGCGATCGGCATCCTTTGAGCAGTTGGCAGAATCCTTCACCGGGGTAGAGACAGACTACAACAATCGGGTGCCTGCCTACCGGATGGATGCCTATAGCAGCCAGATGCTTCCAGACGCATAAGCACAGCGATTAACTCAAGTTTCAACGCGAACCTCATTTTTCTAAACCTCATCCCGTCCCTGGTGTCTCACTGGGGATTTTTTGACTTCCATGACTAAGGGACGCAAATTAAATAACTCCGATTTTTTCTGTACGGGCGTACTGCTGTGCGCCCCTTCTGAAGACTAAATTTTCGATTTTATTTAATCCGCGTTCCTAAGGACTAAGCCCCCCAGCATAGCTGCCAGGAGGCTGCTCCCCTATCCGAAAGGGATTAAGGTAAGTATGCCCTGATTTACCTGGATGTCAACAGCATCCAGGGTAGGAGAGTCGAGTTAGAAAACTGGAAAGAGAAGCCTCCCCTTTTGCCGCAAAGTGAAGCTTAACCTACCCCGAACCGCTTCCAGGTGGAAGGAAAAGGGCTGCAAATTTGGGCTTAGAGCAGCCAGATAAGAACTTTTCACATTTCTTAATATGAGACTCAGAACGCAGGATAAGCAATTTCTCGACTTTTTGCTCCTCTGTTTTGTCCCTTATCCCGCATGCTTCTACCCCTCTTCCCTTCCCTTCAGTCCCCGAATCTGGATAAAATACGACCGATAGCTGAATCACTGCAATAGTCAACCCCTTAATTATGAGTGTAGTTAGTCAAGTCATTCTCAACGCCGACGAAGAACTCCGCTACCCTAGCAGTGGCGAACTAAAGAGTATTCAACAGTTTTTACAAACGGGTGAACAGCGGATGCGAATTGCGGCAACGCTGTCTGAAAATGAGAAAAAGATTGTTCAGGAAGCCAGTCGTCAACTGTGGCGGAAGCGTCCAGACTTCATCGCTCCGGGTGGTAATGCCTATGGCGATAAGCAGCGTGCCCTCTGCCTGCGGGACTATGGCTGGTACCTGCGCCTGATTACCTACGGGGTGATTTCAGGCAGCAAAGAGCCGATCGAGAAGATCGGTTTGATCGGGGTGCGGGAGATGTATAACTCTCTGGGTGTACCGGTTCCTGGCATGGTCGAGTCCATTCGCTGCCTCAAGCAGGCTTCGTTATCTCTCCTGAGTGAGGAAGATGCAGTTGAAGCAGCTCCCTACTTCGATTACATCATCCAGTCAATGTCGTAATTCAAGCGATGCCCCAAGGTAGATCCTTGTCTGAGGCAGTTTCATTCTGAGACAGTTTCATTAGGACTGAAGGCTGAGGATTGAGGACTAGTAGTATGCTGGTTCCTGATCTTCAGGTTTCAGTCCTTTGTTAATTTGAGTTGAAACCACACCAGATATTCTTCATCTTTACGGCTGTCTACTGAATTGGTCGGCTGTTCAAACAAAATGGGATCGAAGGTGGCAAACATCTGCTTGATTTCATCCGGCGTTGTGCCAAAGGGTGGTCCCCCTGGTTTGGAATGGGCCCAAAAAAGCCCGATGAACGAGCCTCCCGGACGCAAAATGGTTTGAATAACTTGCCCATACTCCGATCGCTGGGAGGGATCGATCGCACAGTAGCAGGTATGTTCCAAAACATAGTCAAAGCTGCCAGCAAATTCACGACCCAACTCAAAAATATCCCGCTGGAGAAACTGGGCGGACTGGTGCGGTTGAATCGCCGCAGTGGCTTCAGAAACGGCAGAAGGGGCAAAGTCAAACCCCACAACATCAAATCCGCGATCGGCAAACAGGAGGGCATCGTGTCCTCGTCCTGCTCCCAAAACAGCCATCCGTCCTGGTTTTGGAGCCTCAGGCGAGTTGAGTAAGGAGACAAAGGGCGGCGCAGGCTGTCCTAAGTCCCAGCGGGCTGTGCCATCCTGATAGCGACCTTCCCAGAAGTCGGCAGTCAAAGTCATGCTGAATACCAAACCCAACTACATACAACGGGTAAAAATATTTACCAAAGATGTCCGGGCCAGCGTCAGCCTGAACAGAATATTAAATTTATAGACACGAAGTGCCTATCCGAACACTCACTAGAGTTTTTGGCATCCAAAACCCCTGACGGGATTTTCGGATAAATTCCAATCACAATTGTAAATCTAAGCAGAAGAGTTGCAGATCCGGGTGGAAAAAGTAAAAAAATTACAGTAGTCTGTGAAGAAGATATAAACAGGGTGAAGTGGATCGTTACTCGACCCCAGAGCGCATCACGGCTTGGCAACATCACGTTTCAACTGTACAAATTCTCGGCTATCCAGAGTCTCAGACAAACCAGAGACTTGGAAAAAAGTCTCACAAATAGACTGACTTTAGCTTTCGCCAGTGTTCCCTCAGTTCCCCATGTCATACGCCTTGCACGGGTGGAACTCCTTTCAGCAATCATTAGTCTACGTAACCAGTCTGCGTGACCGTGTTATTTTGGCTACGAATACTGATGTCATTGATCTAGGTGTCATTGACAGTAATCCAGGTTTCGTTGTTCTGGGTTCAGTTCAATGATGCTGCCGCAAAATGAGTCACAGGGTATCTACCACAGAGTGAATCTTAATCCTCGCTAAAGCAATCGTTTGATGAGGTAGGTGCCATGAAAAATACGCGAAAAGAAGAAGTCGTGTGGCTTTACGAATTGGGTGAGCGCAATTTCAAACGTCAAAATCTACGCGGAAAATGCTTCAGAGGAGAAGATTTGTCGGAGGCAGATTTTAGCGGAAGTGATATTCGGGGAGCTGATTTCTCCCATGCCATTTTGACCGGAGCAAACTTTACCAATGTCACTGCGGGGCTGATGAGACGGCAGGCAATCACATTGTTGATTATTCTCCTGGTTGCAGCGACTCTTTTGGGACTGATCGCAGGGGCGATCGGTGCGTTAGCAGAAGCCCAGTTTCTCCCAGTCAATGCCTCAGAAAGTGCTACCTTCAATTGGGTTACGCCAGTTATCATTATCGCCTTTACCTTTGTCTCTTTGACCCGGAGTATGGCGGCGGGCTTCAGCATTTTCGTGGGGGCGTTTGCCTTAGCAACCCTCGGAGCATTGATTAGTTCAGAGGCAATTCCCATTGCGGGGAGCATTGCAGCGGTGATTGCCGTGAACGCGGCCGTAGCAGCGGCAACAGCAGCAGTTAGTTCTCTGATGGCGGCAGCCGTTTTGTCCTTCCGGATTACGATCGGACTGGCGGTTGCAGCGTTTTTTGTGATTGGCTTCAGCCTGGCCATTACCCTGACCAAAGCATTGGTGCCTGCCAGTAGCATTGCGTCGGCGATTACGGTGGCCTCCATTGTGCTTCCCCTGAGTGGCTATATTGGCTGGCGAACCATCAAGGGCGATCGCAAGAATACAATTACTGCGATCGTGGCTCATTTTCTGGCCACAAAGTGGGGAACCAATTTTCGAGGAGCTGACTTAACTCAGGTTGATTTTAGCCGAGCGGTGCTTAAAAGCACTGATTTCAGCCGCGCCAACTTGACCAATACCCGCTGGGAACGAAATGTCTGGGATGGAAATTCGCTGGATTGATCCCGGAATGAACCCAGAATTCATCTGCCAGAATTCATCTGCCAGAATTTATCTCAATGAATTAATTCTTGCTCACTGAGCGGAATGGTTGATTTTTGCAGGAGTGAGTCTGCACTGATTGACTGACAAAACTCCTGAAACAATGATTCTGTCGTAGGTTGGGTTAGCGATAGCGTAACCCAACGAAATGCAGACGGGTGTTGGGTTTCACGCTGTTCAACCCAACCTACCAAAAAGATTTGTCAGTCAACCAGGAGTCTGCAACAATACTTTGACTGCTTGATTTTTTCTTTTCTACTCAAGGTAAGGGGGATGCGGAACAAGAACGTACCCAGCAGGGGCGCATAGCAGTGTGCCCTGACAAGCGTTTTCCTGTCCGCAGGACTTCCTATGCCATACTCAGCGACATCAACTCCTCAGCCATCTCAAAGTTAGCTGTTACCGTCTGAACATCATCTAACTCTTCCAGCGCATCCATGAGCTTGAGTAACGATCGCGCCTGATCGGGATCAGTGACTTCCAGGTTGTTGTTGGGAATCCAGCGTAATTCCGAGCGGACGATCGCGTAGTCCGCTGTTTTCAACGCCTGGGCCAGGGCTTCCAGATTGGCTGGATCGGTAAACACCTCAGCTCCTGGCGTGTCCTCATCCACCTCAGTCAGTTCGTAGGATTCGGCTCCTCCTTCCAGAGAAGCCTCCAGTAACTCATCTTCATCCAGATCAAATACTTCTCGCCGACCTTGCAGTTTTGGTTTCCCCTTCACTGCCACAATACCCTTTTGGTCAAACATCCAGCCTACGCAACCCGTTTCTCCCAGATTGCCACCACTTTTCCCAAACGCAGCTCGCAGATCCGCCGCTGTGCGGTTACGATTGTCCGTTAGCGCTTCAATCAAAATTGCTACACCTCCAGGCCCATACCCCTCGTAGCGAATTTCCTCCAGGTTGCTGTCATCTGCTCCGAAGGTGCCTGCTCCCTTCGCAATGGCGCGTTCAATATTGTCGTTCGGGATGCCTGCCGCTTTGGCCTTGTCGATCGCTGTCCGAAGCTGAAAGTTGGCATTGGGATCCGCCCCACCAGTGCGAGCAGCCACAATGATTGCCCGTGAAACTTTGGCAAACGTTTTTCCCTTTACAGCATCTACCCGGGCCTTTTGCCGCTTGATGTTTGCCCACTTACTATGTCCTGCCATGCCTCAATCGATCGTATAAGTTGACCTGTAAAACCAGGATAAACAAAAGTCTGCGTGGTTTTGCCTATCCGTTTCTATCTCTTCAGCGAGAGTGGCGTCTATTACAGTTTACTGCTGAAGGTTGATCCAAGTTCGATCGAATTTCAATACCTTAATGGTAGAGCGGCACTTTTTGTTGAATAACAGCGTTAAGTAACAGGCTCGTTAATTACAAAAGGCTGTCTCTAGCCTGACTGGAGAAATCCAGTCAAAAACTAGATTTACGTATAGTTTAGCTGTCAATAAATCGAGCAGATTGGAGGAAAACTACTAATGAATAGTTCAAAGTTAATCAAGTTTGCCAGCATTGGCTTTCTGTCGTTAGGGCTTACCGTATTGCCTTTCTCAGCTCCCGTTTCCGCTCAAGAAACAGCGGAGGACAATAACCCCATCGCTGCTTTAAACGACACTGATTTTGATTGGGGTCTTCTCGGTTTGTTAGGTTTACTCGGACTGTTTGGATTGGCAGGTAGGGGACAATCCAAGCAGGTTGATTCTCCTCCTCTTTACCGGGATCCTAATGTAAATCCCAACGCTACACCTTCTCCAACGGATTATCGTAAGCCGTAAAACTTTTCTGGTCGTTCTGAACTACAGGGAATGAGTCTGCGAATAATGACCTGTGAATGAACCACTTTTAATTAACCTATTTGGAGGTTTACCTATCATGCCACTTCTAAAGATTAAGGATTTTGACCCCGATTATAAAGAAGCATTTGGCGGCTACGATATCAAGGGCTTAAGCGTTTATTCTGAGATCAACGGTGAAAAAATTGGCAGCGTCCATGATCTTCTAGTTGATGAGCAAGGGCGTTTCCGCTACTTCATTGTTGACCTGGGTTTTTGGGGCTTTGGCAAAAAAGTATTGCTACCCGTTGGCCGATCGCAGATTGATAGTGAAGGGAAGCATATCCACGCTTTAGGCTTCACAAAAGATCAGGCTGAAAACCTGCCGGAATTTAGCGATCGTCTCAAGATCGACAACGATTACGAAGATCGAGTTAGAGGAGCATACCATCCTCAAGGTTCTGCGCCCCCTCTCCAAACAATGCCCCCTGCCAGTGCTCCTGAAAATATACCCATGGCAGGACAGGTTCCCCCTCCCCCCTCCCCTCATGGGTATGCCGATCCCCGTACTCCGGTACCCAGCCAGCGGGATTATCCGCAGGATCGAGGCTATGGTCAAATGGGTCAACCTCCGGTTCCGCCATCCCCGTCGCCGATGCATTCCCCCCAGTCGATCAACCACAGCGTTCAACCGCCGGTGCAATCGTCCCAGCCTTCGATCTACCAGCAACAGCCTCAACAACAGCCTCAACAACAGCCTCAGCAACAGCCTCCGCAACAATGGCAGCCCCAGCAGCCTCCCCAAGAGGTTTATTATGCAAGTTCGGCTCCTAGCTCGGACCGTCCCTATGACTATCGGCAAGAGCCTGAATTGTACGAGATGGATGATCAGCGTCATTCTATCCTCCGCCGGTTTGAGCAACGGTTACAGGAAAAGCGGATGTCGGGTCGGCGTTAATAGGTAATGGACAACCGATCGATCGGCGATGTTGAGGGCAGTTCACAAATTGCCCCGACCACATCAAACATCTGATCACTCTTGTGGGGTGGGCATCTTGCCTGCCCTTTCCATCATTAAGGGCAGTTCACGCATTGCCCCTACTCTTGTGGGGTGGGCATCTTGCCCGCCCTTCGACCACATTCCCCTACCTTTTAATCATCGCATCCAGGACAAAACCTGCATCCACTTTACCTAAGACACATACCGTTGAAGGAACTGCTCCAGTTGTTTCACTGAAGCGCGGGGAGAAGGGCGCGGAATGGGCGTATCGGAATCAGCCAGGCAAAGCACTGGGACTTCGTACTGGTACGCTTGAAACCAATTATCGCGTGTTGTAATATCCCGCACTTCTAGCTCCAGCGGCAGGGAGTCAATTTGCTCTAGTTTTTCCTGTAAACCTTCGCAGAGGTGGCATCCAGGTTTGCTGTAGAGAATGAGTTTCATTGCAAGGTATGGAATAAGTCAGTGGTTTAATAGTAGTACTTCTGTCCGGTTCTGGTACAGTGTAGGGGCATCCCTACGGGGATACCTTTTGCTGGGTTGGGGCTGGAATGGAAAAACGCATCCTGGGGATTGATCCTGGACTGGCTACATTAGGATTTGGGGCAATTTGCTGCCCGTCAGACTGCCGATCGGTTGAACCGATCGACTTTGGCATTATTCGCACCCCGGCTCATACGGAAACGGGCGATCGCCTCTGCATGATCTATGATGATCTCCACAGTCTACTGGATCAGCTTCAACCCGATCTGGTGGCGATCGAAAAGCTCTTTTTCTACCGCATGGGCAATACGATCGCAGTCGCGCAGGCCCGTGGCGTAATTATGCTGGTTCTAGCTCAGCATGGTGTACCGCTGGTGGAGTTTACCCCGGCTCAAGTGAAACAAGCCCTGACCGGGTATGGCAATGCTGAAAAGTATGATGTGCAGCAAGCCGTCGCGCGCGAACTCCAGCTCAGTGTTATTCCCAAGCCTGATGATTGTGCGGATGCTCTAGCCCTGTCCCTGACTGCCTGGTTCCAGAGGGTGCAATAGTGAAGTTTCTATTAATTCCATTGATTATAGTTGCTAAATTCTTATCAAGTGCTAAAAAAGAATAGTTACTATAAAGATCATCATGCCCTGCGATCGAATCGTATAAAGCCGCTTGGATACGTCGTGTCGAGGAGTCATCTCCTGCAGAGATGTCTAAAGAGTGCAACGAACCCCACTTTTTCAGTAAGGACTTTCACACAGGGGTTTGCAAAAATCTACCGCATCACATTGATTATTTCTTTCATTCTGCACTCCAGCGTTCACGTTCTTCTGGACGTTGCTTAACGTTGCCTGGGTGGGGCGAATATTAAGGGTACGTATTAAAAACCGATCTGAACACCCTATCAGGGGGTTTAGATGCCAAAAACTCCAGTAAGTTTTCGGATAGTCGCTCAGTATGTTGGATATTCAAGTACAACAGACTATTTTTATGCCGTTCTAGTTCCTCTGAGGCACACGCTCCTACGTAGAAAGCTGTATTTCTGAGCCTTTTTCCTGCTACGAGGTTAAAACATTGAAACATTTTGAGTTTCTCAGGAACCTACGAAATCTACAATTTAGCGGTCAACTACTCCGAACCAACGCTCAAGGACAACAATGGTTGTTCTATTTTGTTCGAGGTGCCCTGGTTCATGCAACAGGGGGGATACATCCGGTTCGACGGTGGCGGCGAAACCTGGCAATATGCTGTCCTCAAAAGGTAGATGACTATTCCACATGGGCTGATCAGATCAGCCGCTTCAACCATCAAGAATTGTCCTTAGGATGGGATTATGCTCTGTTGAGTGAATGGGTGTCCCATCAAGAAATTACGCCCGAACAGGCAAGTAATATCATTCATACAAATATTTCTGATTTGTTGTTTGATTTAGCCTATGCGGGTTCAACGACTGATCAAATCCAACAAAATAGCACGCTCTTACCTTACCTGGGTTCAGTGCGGTTGGAGAAAGTGACCGCCCAAACCCATTCCCGTTGGCAAACCTGGCAGCGGGCAAATCTGGAAGCCTATTCCCCCAACTCCATCCCCGTGCTAAAGCAACCCTATCTTTTGCGCCAGATGGGTTCTGAACAGTCTTACCAAAATCTTGTTGCTTTGCTCAATGGTCAACACACGCTATACGAATTGGCTGTACAGCGGCAACGATCGATTGTTGAAGTGACGACTTCTTTAGTGCCACTCATCCGACCGGGTATCGTTGAGCTGATTCAGGGTTCTGATCTTCCCTCTCCGTTACCGCAGACCGCTTCTCCCTTCCTGGCATTACCTCCCTCTCGTAAGGCGTTGATTGCCTGCGTTGATGACAGTTTCCTGGTACGCCATATGATGGAACGGTTGCTGACTTCAGCTGGTCACGAGTTTTTAGGCATTGAAGATGCCGTGCGGGCGATCGGCATTTTACTAGCACGAAAACCGGATCTAATTTTTTTAGATTTAGTAATGCCAAAAGCAAATGGTCATGAAGTTTGTGAACAATTGCGGAAAATGTCCTGTTTTCGCCATACGCCAATTGTAATTCTTACGGGAAGCGATGGATTTGCGAATCGCCTCCGATCTAACGTTGTGGGGGCATCTGACTTTTTGAGCAAACCACTGGATGCAGAAGCAGTGCTAAACGTGATTCATAAACATTTGGATCAACCATCTCAATCCAGTGCACTAGTTCCTTCCAGCAGCTTCTCCTCCTCATTCCCTCCTGGTCGCTAGTTTTATCTATATTCATTCAGCTTGAGGTTGATTTACATGGGAACGGTACTCGTTGTTGAGGATTCGTTAACGGACATGCAAATTCTGATTCAGTGTTTGCAGCAGGGTGGCATTAATGTTCTGGTTGCCCAAAGTGGAGAAGAAGCCATCAATGCCGTTACACAGCAAAAACCAGATGTTGTCATTTTAGATGTTGTTTTGCCTGGCCGCAGTGGGTTTGAAGTGTGTCGTCAGCTTAAGGCAGAGGCTAGCACTAGCAATATTCCCATCGTCATTTGCTCCACCAAAGGCAGCGAGATGGATCGGTTTTGGGGCATGAAGCAAGGGGCAGATGCTTACCTGGCTAAACCGATCGATCAGGATGAGCTGGTGCGCACCGTCAGGCAACTGATTCCCCACTAACGCGATCGCTTTTTTCCACACCACGCATTTAAGCCAAGCATGTCTGATATCCCATCTATTCCAGACGCACTCGAATCCTTTGTCGCTCAGGATTCCGCTCTTGTTTCGGTTCCTGAAGGAATTGAACAGTTTTTACGGCTGTCTCTGCCAAACATGGAAGTGCTATTGCCGGTTCGGCAATTAACAGAAGTTTTAAACATCCCTCTGGGTCAAATTGTGCCGATTCCCCATATGCCAGCCTGGGTCATGGGAGTATACAACTGGCGGGGAGAGATTCTGTGGATGGTGGACTTGGGACATTTATGTGGACTCACCCCCTGGTATCAGCAACCCACCTATGGTTCATCCCACGCTGCGGCTGTTTTACAGGTACGTTTCCCCCAAGCCCTCTCAGCGTCCAAACATAAAACGATCGGATTAGTGGTACGCCACATTGGTGAGATTGAGCAATGTCACTCAGACATGATTCAATCCTTGCCACCGGGTAGTACCCCACCCGCATTAGCTCCCTTGTTACGAGGATATTGGTGGCAGCCAGAGGGCGAAATGCTGGCTGTTTTAGACGGTGAAGCCATGCTCCAGGCTATGCCGGCTTAGTTTTGCTCTTTTTTTGATCCTGTCCCTAGTTCAATCTGGCTGATCCTTCATGCGTCAATTTTCTTCTGATCGTACCCATCGTCAAACCCTATGGTTTCTGGCTGGAGCCATAGGTAGCCCAGACTTACCCGAACTCACCCCATCCTCTAAAGCAGAAACATCTGGATCTGCAAACTGTGTGCCTGCAACGATCGCACCCCGTACAGGGATGGGCAATT
The DNA here is from genome assembly GCF_048077055.1 of Egbenema bharatensis FJBBOT/2019. Taxonomy (NCBI): domain Bacteria; kingdom Bacillati; phylum Cyanobacteriota; class Cyanophyceae; order Oculatellales; family Oculatellaceae; genus Egbenema; species Egbenema bharatensis. The sequence goes on from NZ_CP182236.1 coordinate 5,353,107, forward strand.
CTCCCCCAATTGCATCAAACGTAGTTTCACTGTTTCTAGCAGGAGAAATCAAATCGAATCAAAACCTGATAGGGCATTCATTGCTCCTCAGTTTGTCCGATCGCTGAGGGCAAGTTTATTAATCTATCTACTCAGGTTTTCGTCTCAGTTTTCCCTTAGTTTTCCCTTAGATTTCCCTTCCGGTTGACATCTCATGACCAGCGTGCATCACCACCGATGGATTCGTGTCCGCGTTTATTGCTTTGAAGCTGTTATTGATGTGGTGAATTGCCTATGTCTCGGTACGTATCTCCCCGTGTTACCCGTCGTCAAACCCTGGGATTTCTGGCAGGGGCCGCAGGGGGTCTAGCCTTACATGGATGTGCTCGATCGTCTAATGTTGAAACTTTAGCATCCGCTACCGATCTTGTTCCGGCTACGATGGCAACCACTGCCTGGATCGGCAATTCCGCCCTTTATGTTGCTGATGAAAAGAACTTCTTTCGCAATGCTGGCTTGGATTTAACAATTCGTACCTACAGCACTGTAGCAGAAAGCTTCCCAGCTCTGTCGATCGGGCAGGTACAAGCGGTCAGTCCGGTAGCTTCAGAAGCGGTTTTGCTCGCATCTGAGGGCATCGACTATCGAATTGTGGCAGTCATGGATACTTCCTCTGGCGCAGATGCAATCCTCGCCCGAAACAGCGTTACCGATATTGCCGATTTTAGGGGCAGACGGGTTGCGGTGCAGCGAGGTGGAGTGGGGCACTTTTTCCTGTTGCAGGTTCTGGCAGAAGCGGGATTAACCGAACAAGATATCACGATCGTTGATACGACTCCTGAGGCGGGAGTTGCGGCCTATGAGGCTGGAAATGTCGAAATTGCCTATTCCTATCCTCCTTATATTGACAGTGCATTAGTGGCTCAAAGAGATGGACGAGTCATTTATGACACCTCACAAATGCCAACTGCAATTCTAGATTTTTACGCCTTCACAACAAATTTTATTGAAACCCAGCCGGATGCTGTTCGGGCATTTGTCAGCAGTATTTTTAGAGCTGTAGATTTAATCAAAACCAACGATAATTCTGCTCTATCGATCGCAGCTAAACGGCTGGATGTGACAGCAAGTGACTTGAAGACACAACTGGAAGGCATCGATTTACCCGATCTTCAGACCAATCAGGACATGTTGGCCAATCCTGACAGTGATTTGTATTTGGTAGAACCTCTGACGGCTCTGGCAGAGTTCCTGGTGGAGCAAAATCAAATCACAGAGGTGCCAAACATGGCTAACTTTATTGATCCGCAATTTGTTCAAAACCTCAGTGCAGAAGCATCCACCTGAAGGGTTGTTTCCTGTACCTTGCTAACCGTTTATCTGCGAACTCCCCATGTACCAAAACTCCTCAAACTCCAGATCTGAATCTTCCGATCAAAATCATCTTTCTACTTTGATACGGGCATCAGAAGAAGAAGGGCAAACGGTTTCGCAGCCTTCTTCCCCTTCATTTTCGTCAGAACAGATTCAGCCCTTTGACAAGCCAACGCCTGCCAGGGATAAAAAACCTCGTTCTTTAATCGGTTGGTGGCAATCGCTCAGTGTAAAAACGAAGGCAACGGGAATTGCCGTCGCGCTGGGGGTATTGCCTGTATTGATTGTGGGAGGGATCGCCACCTACATCGCAAATGAAATCATCGTCCGGGAAACCGTAGAGGAAAGACAGCGACTGGCGGTCAACATTAGCTTACAGCTCAATGGAGTGGTACGTTCTCGCATCCAGGACACGCAGACGATCGCCAGCACCCCTGCGATTGTTGATGAAGAGATTCGAGAGATCGTACCTGTTGAGGAAATTATTGATTACTTTAATAGCTTTACCCAACGTGATTCCGGTTACGAACAAATTCTGACCGTGACACCAGAAGGGGGAATTGATACTTCAGGCGAAAATAACACCCCCTTAAGAACTACCCGAACGGAGCTGCCTGCGGAATTTCTGGCTGCTAATGCCAGACCCTTTACAGAACTGAATGCTGCCTATCAGTTGCAAACCAGAGGCAATTTACGGCCAGCCGCTATTTTGAAAACGGCCTTGCCGACCAGCGATATACCCTCTCTGTATATTGCATCACCCGTTCTCAATCCTGATTCTAGCCTGAGAAACATTGTTTATAGTCAAACGCCCCTCAGCAGTCTAGCAGACGTGGTTCGGGAAAACCTGATTAACTTGATTCACCAGGGGGGAGCGGGTGGAACCAGAGCGCTGCCTGCCTTCCATGTGGTGGATCACAGCGTAACCTATGTCGAGCAAACGGCGGAAGGGCAAGTTCAGGAAATTTCACCGACTCGGATTAATGCCACTGGAAATACGATCGAAATTGATGGACAGTTGTTTCAGTCTGGCGGGCCCTTTGCCACTCAAGAAAACCGCGTTGTGGTGTCCAGCGATGAAGCAGCAGGGACAGAACTTCAGAGCATCTTTCCCAGATATCCAGAACTACGAAATCGGGGTATTGCCACAACGGTAACGGATGTGTCAGCCATCGACGGTCAGGAGTATATCATTAGCTACGCTCCGATCGCCCGAATTGAAGGACTATTTCTGGATTGGGGGGTACTGATTTATGAACCGACTGCAACCGCTTTTGCTGCCCAACGAACCCTGCTTTTAACCCTGTCCATTGGAACGATCGTAACGGCATTGACCTTGGGTGTGATTGCAGCGGTGCTGACGAACCGGGCCACACGCCCGCTGTTGGCTGCTGTAAAAGCTGTGGATGAAATTGGGCAGGGAGAACTGTCCACTCGCATTCCAGTACAGGGGCAGGATGAGTTGGGGCTTTTAGGCACAAACATCAACCGCATGGCTAGCCAGATTCAGTCTTATCTGGATACTCAGGCATTAGAAGCAGAGCGGGAGCGATTACTGGCAACGGCGAAAGGATCGGGAACCTTACGAACCTCTGATCTGGCCTCAATGTTTGAGCAGGTTGTGGATGGAACACGGGAATTCCTGAGAACCGATCGCATCATGCTCTACTTCATCAATGCGGATCGTGGGGGAACCGTTCTTTTAGAATCCCCTGAACTAGAAACAACCCACGAAGAAAACAAGGTTTCAGAACCATTCCTATTCTCAGAATCCCTGATCCAGGACTTTGAGGAAGGTCAGATTCTGACAATCCAGAACTGGAAAGAAACCGATACGCACTTTGAACTGCTGACTGCATTAGAACAGCGATCGATTCAGTCCAGTATTCTGGCTCCCATCATGAGTGGCGATCGATTGTTTGGCATACTGATGGTACACAATGCTGCTCCATATCAATGGAATGAGCTTGAGATTGAATTCTTACGTCAGTTAACCACGGAATTAGGTCTGTCGATTTATCGAGTAGAACTCCTGGAACAGACAGAGCGACTGGCGGAGGAACAGCGAAAACTGAAGGAAGGACTACAGCTACGGGCGCTGGAACTGCTGCAAGAAGTTGATCCGATCAGTAAAGGAGATCTGACGACGCGAGCCAAGGTAACAGCGGATGAAATTGGCACGATCGCGGACTCTTACAACGCTACTGTTGATAACTTGAAGCGCATCGTCCTGCAAGTGCAAAATGCTGCCAATCAAGTAGTAGAAACCACCAGCACCAGTGAGACTGCAGTACAAGCTCTGTCAGCGGAAGCCCTCCAACAGGCCACTGAACTGGCGCAAGCCCTCAACGTGGTGCAAAATCTGACCGGAGCCGTGCAGGAAGTGGCCCATAATGCCCAACAGGCGGAGCTAGCCGTACGGGAAGCGGCACAAACGGTGGAAGAAGGGGATCTGGCCATGAACCGAACCGTTGATGGAATTCAGGTGATTCGATCGACGGTAGCAGACACGGCGAAAAAGGTGAAACACCTGGGTGAATCCTCTCAAAAGATTTCTAAGGTGGTGGAACTGATCAGTGCCTTTACAGCCCAAACCAATATGCTGGCGTTGAATGCTTCCATTGAGGCTTCACGGGCTGGGGAAGAAGGCAGAGGGTTTGCGGTGGTCGCCAGTGAGGTGCGGGCCCTGGCGCGACAGTCCGCAGAAGCAACCGAAGAAATTCGCAAACTGATTGCCAGTATTCAGGCTGAAACCAGTGAAGTAGTGACTGCAATGGAGTCTGGGATTGAGCAGGTGGTGATTGGAACCAAATTAGTAGACGACACTCGCCAGAGCTTGAACAACATTACCGCCGCCAGTAACCGCATCGGTAATCTGGTCAGTTCGATCGCGCAACTCACGGTTTCTCAAACCACCGCTTCATCTGCCCTGACCCAAACCATGAAAGAAGTGGCAGACATTGCAAACAAAACATCGGAAGAAGCCCGCTATGTGGCCCTGTCTTTTGAACAACTGCGGCAGGTTGCCCAAACCCTGCAAGACGGCATCGGACAGTTTAAGGTTTGAGGACTGAGGACGCACGCATTCTCTCTCGTTTTTTGATGAACTGGATGAACTATGGCAATTAACCCTGAAATCCGCGACCAAGCCTACCAGTTTTTTATTGAAGAGGCTCCCGACCTTTTGCAAACCTTAGAGGCCGGGTTACTGACCCTGAGCCAGGATCGCAGCACCGCAAAAATTCATAACTTGATGCGATCGGCCCATTCCATCAAAGGAGGGGCGGCCAGTGTTGGGTTAGATGCCATTGCAACGCTGTCCCATCGTCTGGAAAATATTTTTAAGGCTCTATATAACGAAGCCCTGGAGATTGATACAGAACTGGAAAACCAACTACTGGGAGCGTTTGATTGTTTGCGATTACCGCTCATGGAACAGATCACCACAGGGTTTTTCAATGCTGAACAAGCACTGCATCAGGCTGAACCGATCCTGGCACAAATTGAAGAGCGATGTGGAGATGCTCTATTGCAAGAGAGCTATATTCCCAGTTCTTCTGAGCTTGGCATTGACATTGTTGCTTCTATTTTTGAAGTGGATGTAGCTCAGGGGTTAGAACGTCTGGCCGTGGTGGTTGCCGAACCTCACAACTATGAAGTGATGGGGGAGTTGCAGGCCCAGGTTGAGGTGTTTGCTGGATTTGCTGAATTTTTGAACATACCCCGGTTTAGTGCGACGGCTGAAGCGGTACGTCAGGCCATGCAAAATTATCCCCATCAAGCTTTAGAAATTACTCAACTGGCCATATCTGAATTTGAGCAGTGTCGGCAGGCAGTGCTGGCAGGCGATCGCGCTGGCGAACCCAATCTTTCAGTGGAGCTACTGTCCCTCAGCAACCCGTCCGTCGATGAATTCGCTTCCACCGACCCGGTAGACCCACCCGATCCAACTGATAGTAATCCAGTTCTGAATGAATTGAATCAAGCTTTTCCCTTTTTAGAAACCATTTTTGGAGATCCTACGGTCACGCAAACTGAATCGCATGATCCTGCTTTTATAGATGCTGAAGCTTCAATTATTGAAACTGATTTTTATGAAACCAGTGATGAAATAGTGGAGGAATTTGAGAATTACATCGGGTCAGTTAGCGAGGCTGAATTAGAAGACAATTCATTTTCCCAGGCTTATCCATCTGATCCTTATTTTTCTCAGCATCGAGATCAGCTGATAGACTACGGAACTGAATATGAACAAAATTTTTCTACCTCCAAGATTGTGCCACTGCATCAACTCAGAGAACTTTCCTCCGCCTCTGAATCCACTCACCGATCGGAACCCTTTTATACTCAAAAAGTTGAATCCCCTGTTACTCCCAACCTGACCATTCGAGTCGATTCCGATCGCCTGGAGCGAATGAATAACCTGGTGGGAGAATTAATGATCAATCGGGACGGACTGTCCTTACAGAATGAACAACTGCATGGTGTGTTGAAAGGACTGGTCGATCGCTTCGATCGCTTCCGGATGCTGATCGATCGCTTTCAAGAGCTAGCGAATCAAACTTTGATATCTCCCACGGCACGTCAAGCACTTTCCAGCCTGAACCCGAATGCTGCAGAGGCGCTAAATGCCACCCTACCGTTTCCAGGAAAGTCTGCGATCGAAGATTTCTCCGCTACTCCCACCTACCCCGTTGATGCAACTGCTCTGGTGGAATTTGATGCACTGGAAATGGATAGCTACGGCGCGCTGTATCTGCAAATGCAGGAGATTCAGGAGAACCTGGTGCAGTTGGAAGAATCGATCGAAGATATCACGCTGTTCACGCGCCAATCCAACCGAACCCTGGATCAGCAACGCCAATCGCTGACTTATTTACAGGATGAGCTAAAGTGGGCCCGGATGTTGCCCCTGGGAGAATTGCTCAATCGATTCCCGCGAGTCTTGCGTGATTTGTCTACAACCTACAGCAAGCCCGTCCGCCTCACCCTGGCAGGAACCGATACCCTGGTGGACAAGGCCATGCTGGAGAAACTGTACGACCCCCTGCTGCATCTCCTCCGCAACGCTTTTGATCATGGGATTGAACCCCCTTTTCTGCGGCGGCAGCGCGGCAAACCGGAACAGGGTCACATCGAAATTCGGGCCTACCACAAGGGCAATCAAACCATTATTGAAATTAAGGACGATGGGCAGGGACTCAACGTCGATCGAATTCGCAGTCGGGCCTTTGAAATGGGTTGGCTGGCGGCCGATCAACTCCTGATGACGACTCCAGATCAGTTGTTTGAACTGATTTTTGAACCAGGATTTTCCACCGCAACCCAGGTGAGTGAACTGTCTGGACGAGGGGTGGGACTGGATGTGGTTCGTTCCCAATTAGCGGCGATTAAAGGTTCTGTGTCTGTTACTTCAACGCTGGGTAAAGAGACGACGTTTACCTTATATTTGCCGCTGACTCTGACGATCGCTCGTTTGATGATCGGCTTGGTGGGATCCAGTGCCTTTGCGATTCCGGCAGAAGGAATTGAGGAAATCCTGACTCCCCAACCCAATCAACTGAAGCAGTCAGGCAACCAGCAATTTCTATATTGGCGAGAACAAATTATTCCAGCCTATAGCCTCACCAATTTACTGGACTATAGCTGTCCGCTCCCCGAAATCCCCATGAGTAAAGCCCTGATCTCGGTATCCTCCCCGGAGGAATGGGCAGCCCCCATCCTGATCATGCGGCAGGATCAGCGGTTTATTGCACTGCAGGTCGATCGCCTGGTGAATGAACAGGAACTGGTCGTGAAACCGTTCAGCCCGACGATCGCTCCACCCAGCTACACCTACGGCTGTACCATTTTGGGGGATGGCAGCCTTGTCCCTGTCCTGGATATTCTGGCCCTACTGGAGTTCAAACAATCCCAGGGAGCCTCACCACCGCAAACCATCTCCGCCTCAAACAAACCTGAATCGTGGAACCATCGCGCCCTCCTCACGGGCAAAACCATTCAGGCCCCGACAATTCTGGTGGTTGATGATGCCGTCACCCTGCGCCGAACGCTGGCCCTCTCTTTGGAACGCCAGGGTTTTCGGATTCTGCAAGCCCGTGATGGTTGGGAGGCGATCGATCAGCTCAAGCAAAGTTCATCCATTAAGCTGATTATTTGCGATGTGGAAATGCCCAATATGAATGGCTTTGAGTTTCTCAGCTACCGTCGCCAGAATCCGCAATTCTCCGACATTCCCGTTGTGATGTTAACTTCGCGCAGCAATGATAAACACCGCTGGTTAGCGACTCAGCTTGGAGCAACGGCCTACTTTACGAAACCCTATCTAGAACAGGATTTTTTGAACGCAATTAAAACTATCCTGCAATCGGACAACGATGCAGAAGCCTGACGGGGGCGTACTCTTGAATCCATGCTCCTTATCGCCGCTTTCGAGCCTTCCAGGTGCCGCCGTAAACATAGTCAGGATTATTCTCACGAAGCTTCAACAGACAAGCCTCACAGACAAACCGCCATTGCCCCGATCCATCCGACTGAATCCGGTACAGCACGGGAAAGGACTGAGTACAGCGATCGCACTGTTTAACGCGCTGTTTCACCCGCATCGATCGGAGCCAAACCTCAACCTGTCACCCCTCACCCGGTCACCATCGAAGCCCCCGGACGGGCAAAAATCATCCGTCCCGCTGAAGTTTGCAGTGCGCCTGTCACGACCACAGAGAGTTCATCCCCAATGTAGCTGCCGCCATCTTCCACAACGACCATCGTGCCATCTTCTAAATAACCAACTCCCTGGGCAGGTTCCTTGCCCTGCTTGAGAATTTTCAGATCCAGCAAATCTCCAGGCAGATAGGCCGGACGCATCGCCTGGGCCAGATCATTAATGTTCAGCACATTCACCCGTTGCAGGCTGGCTACTTTGTTCAGGTTATAGTCATTGGTTAAGAGAGTGGCATTGATTTCCTGAGCCAGGCGAACCAGCTTGGCATCCACTGTGGCAATGTCGTCATAGTCTGCCGAGTGAATCACGATTCGTTCGGGATAGGCTTCCTGAAGCAGTTTCAGGATATCCAAACCGCGCCGACCTCGGGTGCGCTTTTGCTCATTAGAGGCATCGGCCACGGTCTGTAGCTCTTGCAGGACGAATTGAGGGATCAAAATTTGTCCCTCCAGAAACCCCGTACCCAGCAGGTCTTCAATGCGGCCATCAATAATGCAGCTAGTATCCAAAACTTTGGACGCAGCAGGCTTCAACGTGCCCTCCGCCACCAGCATACTTTCCACACTATTTGGGTTGATTAATCGCAGTAGGGTTCGACCGTGGATATCAGCTAGATTGACCCCCGAAAAGGCAAACATAACGCTGCCCAAAATCGCTGCCAGGGGCTTGATAAAGGCAAATTCTCGGGGAATTGGCAAGAGGAAAATCGGTGCCAGCAACAGGTTTGCCACCAGCAACCCCAGTACTAGACCGACCGATCGACTGAGGAGGACATCGACGGGCATCTCTCGAACTTGACGCTCGACGCGACGATAGCCGGTTTGAGCCACTAACCCGAACGCCAGGCCGATCAAGGCTCCAAAACCGCCCGTTACAAAACTTAGCCCCTCCAGGCTGGAAACCTGCGCCAAAGTGTCACTTGGCAACAGATCCACGCCATAGAAGCCAATCCCTGCCCCTGCCAGGATGAATGATAGGATGATAATTGCATCAAGCATGATAACTATCTATGATTGAGTGAGGGTGCAGATTGAGTTGCACAAGTCCAGGTGCCAGGCGAGTTTTCTGGACAGATTTCTCTGAGGAAAGATAGGATAGAATCCCGATCGCCCAGAGTGCCCATCAATCGCCCAAATTTGCCCAGGATTGCCCAGAGCAACACCCGATGAGCGAATGCTCTGTGAGCAATTTCCCGCTTGTGAGTCACCATTAACGCTTAACTCTTATCTTAAGAATCAACGGTTGTGTTGGCTGGGCGGGAAGATGAGAATAAACTTAACACACAGGCTTGCACAGCCTCATTATATCGCCCGATCCAGGAAGGGTTTTGTCGTTGTTGAGCGATCAGTTTAGTTCGGTTTTTAACCATCGGAAAAACGATGAGTTTACGTTTAGCGGATCTGGGGTTGGCGAAATGGAGGCCAATCAGCCGGGGGATGCGTTGAGCTTCGATCGCCCTACTGCGGCCTATATTCATATTCCCTTTTGCCGTCGTCGCTGCTTCTACTGTGACTTTCCGATTTCGGTTGTGGGAGATAAACCGCCCCGATCTCGTCAGGTTGGTCAATCTGACACAGGTTTTGGCACGATCGCAGAATACGTCGATCTCCTCTGTCAGGAAATCCATACCACGCCCGTTTTGAGTCGATCGCTGGCGACAGTATTTTTGGGAGGCGGAACCCCTTCGTTACTGACCGTTTCCCAACTAGAGCAAATTCTGGAAACAGTTGATCAACGGTTTGGGATTGATGCAAGCGCAGAACTTTCGATGGAGATTGATCCTGATACAGTGGATCTCGATCGACTTCGGGGCTACCGGGCGGCTGGAATCAATCGCCTGAGCCTGGGAGTCCAGGCTTTTCAGCCCGAACTTCTGATTGCCTGCGGTCGTACCCATACCCCTGCGGATATCTATGCTGCGGTTGAAGCCATTCATCGAGTGGGAGTGACCAATTTCAGCCTGGACTTAATCTCCGGGCTGCCGCACCTGACCCTGGATCACTGGCAGGACTCTTTATCACAGGCGATCGACCTGAATCCAACCCATCTCTCGGTGTATGACCTGACGGTGGAACCGGGTACTGCCTTCGATCGCTGGTATACCCCTGGTGCAGATCCGCTCCCCAGTGATGAAGCCACGGCGCAGATGTACCGGATCGCCCAGAAAACCTTGACCCAGGCAGGGTATCACCATTACGAAATTTCCAACTATGCGCGATCGGGGTATGCCTGTCAGCATAATTGCATCTATTGGGAGAACCGATCGTATTACGGATTTGGGATGGCTGCTGCCAGCTACACCAACGGACAGCGATTCACCCGTCCCCGCAAACGCCGAGAATACTATCAGTGGATCCAAACTTTAGTCAAGCAAAATGGCACGATCGACTGTCCGATCGTCTCCCAGAATGAGCGGCTACTCGATACCCTGATGTTAGGACTACGGCTGGCAGCGGGATTGTCCGTTCCTGGATTAATCGCACAATTTGGCGAAGCGATCGTCTCTCAGGTTCTCGACTGCTTGCAGCCCTATCAGCGACAGGGTTGGGTGGTTCTGGAGGGTGAGCAATCACAACGCCTGCATCTGACTGACCCGGAAGGCTTTCTGTTTTCTAACGTCGTACTAACTTCCCTGTTCGAGCGGTTTGCTGCCCAGGATGCGGAACTGCTGGCGTAGCTGGCGTAGCTGGCGAAACTGGCGTAATTGCGATCATTCTGCCTGGTTGACTGGGCGGGCATCTTTCCCACCCCATAAGAATTTCAGACTATTCGATTTACATTCCTTTTACATTCCTTTTACATTCCTTCGGATTGATCAAGTTAATTGTTCATCCCCTCACCTGTTCCGTGATCCAATCCAGATAGGGCTGAGAACCATTCACCAGGGGCAGGGCGATCACCTCCGGGACTTCGTAGGAATGGATCGATCGCACCTTTGTCTCCAGGTCTGAAAATCGGCTCAGGTCGGTTTTAATCACCAACTGCCACTCTTGATCCCGATGCACCTCTCCCTGCCAGGTATAGACCGATCGAATCGGCATCAGGCTCACACAAGCAGCCAGCTTCTCCTGTACGAGGGTTTCCGCTATCGACTCTGCCTCAGCCTGGGAAGCAGCCGTGACCAGAACAATCCCATACTGGGGCGAATTTGTCATGGGTTCTAGATCCTGAGGAATGCGAATTAAATAAACTGAAATTCTTGTGGGGTGGGCAGCGTTTCGACTGGGCTCAAGCCGAGGTCTTGCCCGCCCAGTCAACAAAGTAAAACGCTTTACAGGTTATTTAATCCATGATCCTCAGCTCCTGCTCCTACTCAGAAATGGCAGCCTTCAAACTGCGGCAAAAGGTTTCGATCGCCTGTAGTCCCTGGTCTGGGGAACCATCCGCCAGCCGCTTCACAAAGGCACTCCCAACAATGACTGCATCTGCCCCCCATTCCATCACCTGCTTGGCCTGACTGGCTTGGGAAATGCCGAACCCAACCCCGATCGGCTTATCGGTAATTCCGTGCAGATCGGTCAACAGGGTTTGAACGCGGGACTCAATGGCAGTGCGCATCCCCGTCACTCCAGTGACGCTGACCAGATAGATAAATCCTTGAGAATGTTCAGCAATTGCCGCGATCCGTTCCTTGGGAGTTGTGGGAGCAACTAAGAGAATGACTTCCACGCCCACAGCCTTTGCCGCTTCCAGAACGGCACCCACTTCTTCGAGGGGCAAATCAGGTACCACTAATCCCTTTGCGCCTGCCTCAGCAATTTGCTGAAAGAAGGTTTTAATGCCTCGATTCAAAATGGGGTTGTAGTAAGTAAACAAAATTACCGGAGCCTTCAGAGCAGGGCTGATTGTCTTCAGCATCTCCAGCACTTGCTCTAGCCGAATGCCCTTCTGTAAAGCTCGCGTTGCAGCAGCCTGAATCACCGGGCCATCCGCAAGGGGATCAGAATAGGGAACGCCCAATTCAATTAAATCCGCCCCATTGCGATCGAGAATCTGTAATGCCTTTGCCGTGGTTTCCAGATCCGGATCACCTGCCGTAATAAAAGGCACTAAAGCACATTGCCCCCGATCGCGCAGGGCATCCATACAACCAGAAACAGAAACCTCAGAAACAGAAACCATATCGCTACTCTCTCTCAACCCCTTACCTCTATTCCCTCTATTCCCCTTCCTTCTGCCTCGATCGCGCCTTCTCCTCTTCCACTTCCCGTTGCAGGGCTTCGAGTTCTTCTGGGGACATTTCTTCCAGGCGTTTTTTTATGTAGGCTTCTTCGTAGTCTTCGAGTTGGCGGTTGTAGGTCATATTTTTAGACAGGACGCGCGTCAGGTAGGTAACCACCCAACCCACCAGTCCTCCCAGGAAAATCACCTGACTCCACAACCCAGCACTGAGACTGTCCATGCCAGCCAGCTTCAGGATGAGATAGATCACCCCTCCGGCTGCAAACACTCCCAGTCCAATTCCAATGACATCAATCCGCCGCATGTGTTTACCTAAAGAATTTGCACCCAGCCGCTAGTCAACCTGGCGCGGCTGCGGCCGGAAATTAAGAAACGGACTGAGCAGCAGGAGACCGGGGAAAAGGAAAAATACCATGAAGTACATGATCACCCGCTCTAACGATTGGGCTGTATACCAGCGTTCTTTCAGGTAGAGAAAGGTCAAGGCGGGAAGAACCACCAGATAGGCTCCACCTAAGACGACGTACACCAAGACTGGAAGTAAAGGAATTGATGCTATGTCCACAGCTATATCCATATATGTTGTCAGCGTTCGCTCAATCCATCAGCACGGCGATTTGCCTGATCTATCTTACCGTTTGATGGGGAAAGGAGATCCAGCAGACCCTCCCGCAACAACTGCACCGCAGAAAATCGCTAATTTCAACAAATAATTCAAAGTATTTACATTCCTAAATGTTACTTGCATAAATGTTTATCTAGTGCTCAGAAAGTATTTATCGTTTCCTATGTAATCAATAAGAAATCGTTGACAGAACCGGAAAGCAAAATTGAACATTAAGGGTTCGTTACATTCCGGCAAAGCCAGGCGATGACTCAATCCCTGGAATTTATCTATGGAAAACATTAAATGTTTCGATTTATGAATAATATTCAACAGAAAGCCTGTTTTTTGCTGATAGCTTGTCTAGAATCCTGATGGATCAAGGATTTGGTAATTTGAAATATTGTTAACCTGCTTAATGAGCGTCGAAATACAGTTTTATAATGCTCGTCAGTACCTCCCAAGCTGTGAACGCCTTTTGGCGGTGCTGCGGATTAGAAATAGTCTAAAGCGAACACTTCAGGTACGTCCCTTGGTAGAGCAGGTCAGAGTCTAGATCCTTTTTTAGACGCTCCCATCTGGTCTCATATACCTCATCATGCTGATTACCAGTTCTTCTGGTGACTTCAACAAGGGAATTACTGCTTGGGCAGGCATTCGTTCCTTGTCTAGAGAGAGGAGAGTTCTCGAATGACAACTACCCCACGGGAGCGAGAGCAGAAGGTCAAAGTCGTGGTCGATAAAGACCCAGTGGCTACTTCCTTTGAGAAGTGGTCTAAACCCGGTCACTTCGATCGCACCCTTGCGAAGGGCCCTAAGACAACGACTTGGATTTGGAACCTTCACGCCGACGCTCACGATTTTGATAGCCATACCAGTGACCTAGAAGATATATCTCGTAAGATCTTCAGCGCCCACTTTGGTCACCTTGCCGTTGTGTTTATCTGGCTCAGCGGTATGTACTTCCACGGCGCGAAGTTCTCCAATTATTCAGCATGGCTGGCTGACCCCCTGAACATCAAACCTAGTGCACAGGTGGTTTGGCCGATCGTTGGTCAAGAAATTTTGAATGCAGATGTTGGTGGCGGATTCCAGGGAATTCAAATTACCTCTGGATTCTTCCAACTGTGGCGTGCGTCCGGTATCACTAACGAGTTTCAGCTTTACTGCACCGCGATCGGCGGTTTGGTGATGGCTGGCTTGATGCTGTTCGCGGGCTGGTTCCACTACCACAAGAGTGCTCCGAAGCTGGAGTGGTTCCAGAACGCAGAGTCCATGATGAACCACCACCTGGCAGGTCTGCTGGGCTTGGGCTGTTTATCCTGGGCTGGGCATCAGATCCACGTATCGCTGCCGATTAATAAACTCCTGGATGCTGGGGTTCCGGTTCGGGACATTCCTTTGCCCCATGAGTTCATCCTCAATCCTGGCTTAATGAAGGATCTCTATCCCAGTGTGGACTGGGGTATCCCTAGCGGGGTGATTCCTTTCTTCACCCTCAACTGGGGAGCCTATGCAGACTTCCTCACCTTCAAGGGTGGTTTGAACCCGGTAACAGGCGGTCTCTGGCTGTCTGATACAGCTCACCATCACCTGGCTCTGGCAGTGCTCTTCATCGTGGCAGGTCATATGTACCGCACGAACTGGGGCATTGGTCACAGCATGAAGCAAATCCTGGAGGCTCACAAAGGGCCGTTCACGGGTGAAGGACATAAAGGTCTGTATGAAATCCTGACCACCTCCTGGCATGCTCAGTTGGCAGTGAACCTGGCAGTATTGGGTTCTCTGACCATCCTGGTGGCTCACCATATGTACTCCATGCCGCCCTATCCGTACATTGCGACGGACTATCCCACTCAGCTATCCATCTTCACGCACCATATGTGGATTGGTGGCTTCCTGATTGTGGGTGCTGGGGCACACGCGGCGATCTTCATGGTGCGGGACTACGATCCAGCCAAGAATGTCAATAACTTGCTCGATCGCGTCATCCGTCACCGGGATGCCATCATCTCTCACTTGAACTGGGTTTGTATTTTCCTGGGCTTCCACAGCTTTGGTCTATACATTCACAACGACACAATGCGGGCGTTGGGTCGTCCTCAGGACATGTTCTCTGACACCGCCATTCAACTTCAGCCTGTGTTTGCTCAGTGGGTGCAAAACCTGCACCTGATGGCTCCAGGCAACACTGCACCCAACGCTTTGGCTCCTGTGAGCTATGCCTTTGGCGGCGATGTGGTAGCAGTGGGCGGTAAGGTTGCCATGATGCCGATCGCCCTCGGTACGGCAGACTTCATGGTGCACCATATCCACGCCTTCACGATTCACGTTACGGTTCTGATCCTGCTCAAGGGTGTGCTGTTTGCCCGTAGCTCTCGTCTGATTCCAGACAAGATGAACCTGGGCTTCCGCTTCCCTTGCGATGGTCCCGGTCGGGGTGGTACTTGCCAGGTTTCTGGTTGGGATCACGTCTTCCTGGGTCTGTTCTGGATGTACAACTCCTTATCGATTGTGATTTTCCACTTCAGTTGGAAGATGCAGTCGGATGTGTGGGGCACAGTTTCACCAGACGGGACGGTCTCTCACATTACGGGTGGTAACTTTGCCCAGAGTGCCATCACCATCAACGGTTGGCTCCGCGACTTCCTGTGGGCACAAGCGGCTCAGGTGATTGGTTCCTACGGTTCAGCTCTGTCTGCCTATGGCTTGCTGTTCCTGGGTGCTCACTTTGTCTGGGCGTTCAGCCTGATGTTCCTGTTCAGTGGTCGTGGCTACTGGCAAGAACTGATTGAGTCGATCGTTTGGGCTCACAACAAGCTCAACGTTGCCCCTGCGATTCAGCCTCGCGCTCTGAGCATTATTCAGGGTCGTGCTGTTGGGGTGGCTCATTATCTGCTGGGTGGAATCGTCACCACTTGGGCATTCTTCCTGGCACGGATCATTTCGGTAGGCTAGTGCTCGCTGACGGTTAGGTTTCTCTCTAGACTGGGCTATCCAAGCGTAGTAAACCTATGCTTGACCCACGGACAAGGGGCTAAGTTATCGGTGGCATTGAATTCTTCAATAATATTGGATGGCTTCAGTCCCCCGTCCCTTCCCGTAGTTCAGTAAACTAGAGGCGCATAGCTAAACAGCGATCGCTAATTGAGTTCATCAATTAGGACTTATGGCAACAAAATTCCCAAAATTTAGCCAAGACCTGGCCCAAGACCCGACCACCCGTCGGATCTGGTATGGGATTGCCACTGCCCATGATTTCGAGAGCCACGATGGCATGACGGAAGAAAATCTTTACCAAAAGATTTTCGCGTCCCACTTTGGTCATCTGGCAATCATCTTCCTCTGGACTTCTGGTAATCTCTTCCATGTCGCTTGGCAAGGAAACTTCGAACAGTGGGTGAAAGATCCCCTGAACGTCCGTCCCATCGCCCATGCGATCTGGGATCCTCACTTCGGTCAAGCTGCGGTGGATGCCTTCACTCGTGCAGGTGCTTCCAACCCGGTTAACATCACTTACTCCGGTATCTATCACTGGTGGTATACCCAGGGGATGCGGACCAATGGTGACCTCTACTCTGGTTCCATCTTCCTGCTCTTCCTGGCGGCGATCTTCCTGTTCGCAGGTTGGCTCCACCTCCAGCCCAAGTTCCGTCCTTCTCTGTCCTGGTTTAAGAATGCAGAGTCTCGCTTGAACCACCACCTGGCGGGTCTGTTCGGCGTTAGCTCTCTGGCTTGGGCGGGTCACTTGATTCACGTGGCTATCCCTGAATCTCGTGGTCAGCATGTGGGTTGGGACAATTTCCTCTCTACCCCACCACACCCCGCAGGTTTGCTGCCCTTCTTTACGGGTAACTGGGGTGTGTACGCGGAAAATCCGGATACGGCTGCCCATGTCTTTGGGACTTCCCAAGGGGCTGGAACCGCAATCCTGACTTTCCTGGGTGGTTTCCATCCTCAGACAGAATCCCTCTGGCTGACGGACATGGCGCACCACCACCTGGCGATCGCAGTGATCTTCATCATTGCCGGTCACATGTATCGCACCAACTTTGGAATCGGTCACAGCATCAAAGAAATGCTGGATTCCAAGAAGGGTCTCCTCAGTCCCAAGAGTGAAGGTCAGTTCAACCTGCCTCACCAAGGGCTGTACGACACCATGAACAATTCGCTGCACTTCCAGTTGGCGTTTGCTCTGGCTGCCCTGGGTGTGATCACTTCCCTGGTGGCGCAGCATATGTACTCGTTGCCTCCCTATGCCTTCATGGCGCGGGATTATACGACTCAGGCTGCCCTCTATACTCATCACCAGTACATTGCTGGCTTCATCATGGTGGGTGCCTTTGCTCACGGCGCGATCTTCCTCGTCCGTGACTATGATCCGGTTCAGAATAAGGGCAATGTGCTCGATCGCGTTTTGAACCATAAGGAAGCGATCATCTCTCACCTGAGCTGGGTGTCCCTCTTCCTGGGCTTCCACACTCTGGGAATCTACGTCCACAACGACGTAATGCAAGCCTTCGGCACTCCTGAAAAGCAAATCTTGATTGAACCGGTGTTTGCCCAGTTCATCCAGGCTTCTCACGGTAAGGTGCTGTACGGTTTTGATACCCTGCTGTCGAACCCTGACAGTATTGCCTCCACCGCTTGGCCAAATCACGGTAACGTGTGGCTGGGTGGCTGGCTGGATGCCATCAACAGCGGCAGTAACTCTCTGTTCCTGACGATTGGCCCTGGTGACTTCTTAATCCACCATGCGATCGCTCTGGGACTGCACACCACCACTCTGATCTTGGTCAAGGGTGCGTTGGATGCTCGCGGTTCCAAGCTGATGCCCGACAAGAAAGACTTCGGTTATGCCTTCCCTTGTGATGGACCAGGTCGTGGCGGTACTTGCGATATTTCCGGTTGGGATTCCTTCTACCTCGCCATGTTCTGGATGCTGAATACGATCGGTTGGGTTACGTTCTACTGGCACTGGAAGCACCTTGGGGTGTGGAGCGGCAACGTTGCTCAGTTCAATGAAGCATCTCCAACGATCATGGGCTGGCTACGGGATTACCTCTGGCTGAACTCGGCTCAGTTAATCAACGGGTACAACCCCTATGGCATGAACAATCTGGCGGTCTGGGCTTGGATGTTCCTCTTCGGACACCTGGTTTGGGCGACGGGCTTCATGTTCCTGATTAGCTGGCGCGGTTACTGGCAAGAGCTAATTGAAACGCTGGTTTGGGCCCATGAGCGCACTCCTCTGGCGAACCTGGTTCGTTGGAAGGACAAGCCGGTAGCAATGTCGATTGTTCAAGGTCGTTTGGTGGGTCTGGCTCACTTTACGGTTGGCTATATCCTGACCTACGCTGCCTTCTTGATTGCCTCGACTGCGAGTCGGTACGGTTAACGGCGATCGAGTGTAAATAGGTAAATTAATCCCCTGCCTTCGGGTGGGGGATTTTTGTTTTGTGGAGCTAGCTCAGGAGACTATGTTTGATTGGGTTCGGAAAAATCACTAAGATGAAAGGATAAGTGGGAGGGACAAACCAATGTCTGTTCGGCATCCTCGATATGAAAAAGAAGAATTTGCTCGACGTGGTGACAGACTCTATGAATCTCAAGTGCGTTCCAAAGTTGAAGCAGACCACTACGGCAGAATAGTAGCGATCGACATTGAAACCGGAGCTTTTGAGGTTGCGGATGATATCCTCTCTGCTACAGGCAAACTGTTTAAGCGGTTACCCGATGCACAACCCTGGATTGTTCGTATTGGACATCGAGCCGTACACCGTTTCGGAGCGCGGAGCCTCAGAGAATCCGTATGATGCTGGGGGTGGTCAATGCAAATTGTGAGGCGACGATTCGGCTTGTAATTGGCAACGCAAATGCCCAGAGGCAAGTCATTGATGCAGTTATTGACACTGGTTTTACAGGCTTTTTGAGCTTGCCAAGTCATCTTATTTCTGCCTTGACTTTACCCTGGATCGGAATTGATAGGGGGACTTTGGGAGATGGCAGTGAAGCGACGTTCAACGTCTATGAAGCGAACATCATTTGGGATGGGCAGAGCCAAAACATTCCCATCAATGCAGCCGAAACCGATCCTTTAGTTGGAATGAGTTTACTCTACGGTTATAATCTGCAAATTCAAGCGATCGAAGGTGGCATGGTAAAGATTGAGGTTTTAAGTCCATGAATTAGTGCCCTGATTCTGTACAGCTTTTTGTTGAGCCAGTTTTTTTGAACTTGTACCATGTCTACTTCCCGCAGCCTTTACGACCTTTTGCTTGATCTGGATCAGAGAAGTTATAAGGCATACAAAGACATTCAGGGGAGCTATCAGTTTCCTGATTTTTTGCTGATCATTGACCATGTGCAGGGTGATCCCTTTGCAGCGCCGAGTCGATTGCGGGTGCAGGTGCCCCAAAGTAAAGCAGGCTTTCCCCAGGAGCTTTATGCCACACCCAGCCGAGAAATTGCCCTGCGGGATTACTTGAATCGCCAGTTCGATCGCAGTGCCAACAACCTATCGGGAAAGCGGGGGAGCGGGAAGAGTGGTTTGATTGCCATTGCCCGACCCAAACAGCAGGTGTTAGAACGCACTGCGATTTTAATTGACGATCGCACGGTCGAAGCTCGCTTTGCCGTGGGGCTTCCGGCACGGGGACGATCGATTTTGGGGCGGCAGGCGGCTGAGTTGCTGTGTGAGGATTTGCCGGAAATTGTGGATCGATCGCTTAAGTTTGCCGCACTCAACGCCAAAGCAATTCAACAGCAGATTGAAACCGTGGAAGATGCGGATTGGTTGAGGGCACAGTTAGCCGATCGCGGATTGGTCGCCTTCATTCCCGATGGCGCGATTTTGCCTCGCCGGAGCGGAGTAGACGATCGACCTTTGGCTTCGGCTTCTGCTCAGTCCGCAAAACCTCAGCCCACTGCCAAACCTGCCTCGCCCTTTGCCAGAGCCACGCCCGCCAAAGCACTGCAAAAACCGCCTCAGGTAGCTACCCCGGATGAGGAAACCCCTGTTCCCTTTGAGTCGCCGGACTCTCTGCGCGTAGAATTCGATCGCCCGAATCAGGGCAAGATTACGGGGATGGGCATTCCCAGGGGAGTGACATTAATTGTGGGTGGTGGCTATCACGGGAAGTCTACTTTGCTGAAGGCGATCGCGTTGGGGGTGTACAACCACATTCCGGGGGATGGACGCGAGCAAATTGTTACCGATCCGGGAGCTGTAAAAATTCGGGCGGAAGACGGGCGCAGCATTGTGGGCGTAAACATTTCACCTTTTATTAATCGCTTGCCCCAGGGACGATCGACGGCTCACTTTTCCAGTGAGAATGCCAGCGGCAGCACCTCCCAGGCGGCAAACATTATGGAAGCTCTGGAGGTGGGGGCAACGGTTTTACTGGTGGATGAAGATACCTCCGCCACGAACTTTATGATCCGCGATCGACGGATGCAGGCGTTGATTGCTAAGGATAAGGAACCCATTACTCCGTTTATCGACAAAATTCGCCAGCTTTACGATGATTGCGGGGTATCGACGATTCTGGTGATGGGCGGTAGTGGGGATTACTTTGATGTGGCCAATACCGTGATTGCCATGACGGATTATGAGCCGTCGGAAGTGACAGAGCGGGCGAAGCAAATTGCCCAGGACTATGCCACCGATCGCGCCCCAGAAGGAGGAGAAGCGTTTGGTCAGATTACCCCCAGAATTCCTGTGCCGAAACGGTTGGATTCACCGAAGGAAAAATGGAGTCGCGGCGATCGGGGCGATCGAGGTCGAGGTCGGGGAGGACGATGGGGAGATGAAGGAGAACCGGAAGAAAAACGGGAATTGCGGGATCCAAAGCTGAAGGTCAGGGATGTGGATGAGCTGGTGTTTGGCACCGAAGAAGTTGATCTGGCGGCTGTCGAACAGGTGGTGGATGTGGGGCAACTACGGGCGATCGGCGCGGCGATGACCTATATTCAACAGCACTATTTGGATGGCAAACAGGCCCTTCCCGATATTGTGGAACGGGTGATGCAGGATATTGCTAAGGGTGAATTGGATATTCTTACCCCTTACCCCCAGGGCGATCTGATGATGTTTCGATCCTTTGAACTGGCTGCGGTGATGAATCGGCTGCGATCGTTGGAGGTCAAGTAGGGGCAAAGCATCTGTGTCAAGATTGTTGTCTTGAGCAGTCCATCTCACCACGACTGCTGCGTGGAAGACACACGCTACGCGAACGTCCCTCCGATTGAATTTATAATCCCAAAGATCCTTTATCTTTAACGTAATGCTTCATCCTATTCAGTTTTTCTATTCCTATGACTGGATTTGAACCTCTAATCGGTTGGGCTACGGGAGCGGCGGTAACAGGTTTAGCCAATTTGGTGACAGGTATTGTCCAGGAAAAAGGTGGAGGACTCCTGGGATGGGGTGGGCGGACGCTGAGTGAGTCCACTCGACAAGCAATTTTCAATGCTTCTCAGCAGTATGTAAAGAATTACAGCGATCGCCATTGCTTACTCAAAGTTTTGGGAATGCGAGAGCCAGTTTCGCTGGAGTCGATTTATACAACAGTACGGCTAGGCAACGAAGACCTGCAACCCTTTGTTTCGATCGCTGATTTGGAGGCAGCTTATCGCAACAGTAGAAAACAACGGTTGCGACGACAGAATTCAGGTGAAAAGCATAAAGGAATTGATGTTGCCAATACTGAACAGTTTTTGATGGTGTTGGGTGCACCGGGAGGGGGTAAATCAACCTTTCTCCGTAAGATAGGCTTGGAGGCATTGAAGGGTAATGAAGGGACATTTAAACATGCTTGTATTCCTGTTTTTATTGAACTGAAGGGACTCACTAGCGATGAGATCAATCTAGAGCAAATCATTGTAACTGAGTTCCAGACGTGCGGATTTCCCAACGCCAAGGGATTCACAGCTAAAGCCTTGCAGCAAGGGAAATTGCTGATCTTGTTAGATGGATTGGACGAAGTTCCTACCGATAACGTTAACCGGGCCGTAAAAGCAATTCAGAATTTTGTCGATCGCTATGCTCGCAACCGATACATTTCCTCTTGTCGTATTGCTGCTTACAAAACAGGGGGATTCCGTCGGTTTCGAGATGTAACGATCGCTGAGTTTGATGATGAGCAAATTCAGCAGTTTATTCAGAATTGGTTTGTTTCCGGACTTGACCGACAAACAAAAACCGCCGATCGCTGTTGGGAAGTATTGCA
Source organism: Egbenema bharatensis FJBBOT/2019 (assembly GCF_048077055.1). Lineage (NCBI taxonomy): Bacteria > Bacillati > Cyanobacteriota > Cyanophyceae > Oculatellales > Oculatellaceae > Egbenema > Egbenema bharatensis. The sequence continues at coordinate 5,375,197 of NZ_CP182236.1, forward strand.
GCGATCGGAAAATGCAGGGGCAAAGGAGCTTGCCCATACGCCCCTGCTGCTAACCTTTCTCTGTTTGGTGTATGACCGATCGCAGAATTTCCCCAATAACCGCAGCGTTTTGTATCGCAAAGCTCTTCGGATTTTGTTGGAAGAATGGGCAGCCGAGAAACGGTTGGAAAACCAACAGCAGATTTATGAGGGCTTGAGTATTGAGCTAGAAGAAATTTTGCTTTCAGACATTGCCACATACGGGTTTGCCAAAGATCAACTTTTCTTTTCAAAGCGGGAACTGGTTGGACGGATCAGAGCTTTTCTGGAAAGCAATTTAAACGCTCCTAAATCTTTGGATGGAGAAGCTGTTCTAGATGCCGTTGCTCGACAGCAAGGGATTTTGGTGGAACGCGCCGAAGATGCCTATTCCTTCTCGCATCTGACCCTTCAGGAGTATTTGACGGCTCAATATATTGTTGACAATCCGAAGTTCATCAAGCAGATTGTTTTCAGGTATTTGCCCGATGAACGATGGCGAGAAATCTTTTTGCTGATTGCCGGACTGATGACGGGCAACCGAGGGGCCGATGGTCTGCTACTGATAATAGAACAGAAGGCAAAGACGTATATCAATACTCCAAAACTCAATGCTTTGCTGCAATGGGCAGATCGATCGACTACAGGTTCAAAAGGTAACTACAGTTCAGCGGCTAAACGAGCTGTAGCTATTTATCTTACCCTCTTCGACCTTGCCCACATTCGTGCATCTACTCGCGCGCTCGCTTATGCTCTTGGCGTTGATACTAACATCAACCTCGCCCTTGATCTCGTGCGAGCTTTTGACCTTGTCCGTGCTCTTGATCTTGACCGCTCCCTAGCTATTATCATTGATCTCGTTTCTCAAGAAATGAATTTTTTCAACTTAGTTGATGTGGCTGGCTTAACTGTAAATCTAAATACGCTTAGATCCCAAGCCCCAGATGTTTATCAACCACGCAAGGTACGACTAGCCTTTGCCGATCGAATTTCACAACTGTGGTTTGATGCACTTCAACTTAATCCAGAACTTGTAAATCTATCAAGAGATGAAGTCGAGAGTTTATCCAAATACCTTTATGCCAATGAATTGATGGTGAAGTGTAAGGAAGCTGCGGTGCGGGTGACACCTGGAACGTGGGCAAAAATTGAGGCGCGGATGTTGAAGAGTAGAGAGCTGAAAGAAGGGGGAAGCGGGACGGCTTTGCCACCCACCTAGGATCGTGAATTAAACAACTGTGAATGATTCTGTGTGGTTGACTGGGCGGGCAGGATGCCCACCCCACAAGAGTTTCAAGTTGTTTGATTTAGTTTTTATTCAATTTGGCTGTCTGTCTACCGCACTCCGGCGGGTTGACCTGCCCCGTTCTGCATTGCCTCTTCTGGATCCGCCAGTCCGAAGACCTGACTGAAGACCTTTTGGACTTTGTACCCGGAGTCGATCGACTCAAGAGGATCCTTCCGCAGCCGGTGGCGCAGAGCCATCACAATGACGCGACGAATATCATCTACTGTGACTTCATTCCGTCCCTCCAGGGCTGCCAGAGCCTTTGCTGTGCGGTTGGTGACAATATCACCCCGCAGCCCGTCCACATCCAGCTCAGAACACACCTGGGAGATCTTAATCTTCAGATCATGATCGATCGTTACAGAGGGCAGAAGATTTTGGGCTGAAATCAGCTTTTGCTGAAGTTCATCCTGTTGAGTCTTGTAGCTGGTTAAGAAGCTATCGGGGTCTTGATCAAAGGCCGATCGCTGCTCTACGATTTCCACCCGCAACGTTGGATCTTTCACGGTGCGAATTTCGGCATGGAGTCCGAAGCGATCGAGCAATTGCGGACGGAGTTCTCCTTCTTCGGGGTTGCCGGAACCCACCAGGACAAACCGAGCTGGGTGACGAATCGAAATCCCTTCCCGCTCTACCGTGTTCCAGCCAGAGGCCGCTGAGTCCAGCAATACGTCCACCAGATGGTCATCCAGCAGGTTCACCTCATCCACATAGAGGATGCCCCGGTTGGCCTGCGCTAACAGCCCTGGCTCAAAGGCCTTCACCCCTTCAGACAGGGCGCGTTCAATGTCGATCGTGCCGCAGACTCGATCTTCAGTGGCTCCCAGGGGTAAATCAATCATGGCCACTTTTTTGTGGGATGTTTCGACGGCTTCCCCAGATTCCACCCGTTGCTTCACCTCATCGCCCATCAGGCTGAGATCAGTGGGATGGCTATTGAAGGGATCACCCGCGACCACTTCAATTTCAGGTAACACGTCAGCAAGGGCGCGAATGGTCGTGGATTTGCCCGTCCCACGATCGCCCATAATCATGACACCACCGATCTTGGGATCGATCACATTGAGCAACAACGCCAGCTTCATTTCCTCCTGACCGACGATCGCGGTAAAGGGGAAAACGGCACGGCGCGTGGAATGTTTACTAGAGGAGGATGCTATAGCCGTAGAACTCACGGGATTGTAAACTAACGAAACTTAAGGACTGCTACTCATTCTGACATATTGAGAGAACCTAAAGATAAGGAATGCTCCGATTCTATCGGCAAAAGCGAATAAATATTGAGTTGTGTAAAGGAGTTGGCGATGAGTCTACTGGGAAATATTATCTGGCTGATCTTCGGGGGATTTATTAGTGGAGTGGGCTACATCCTGGGCGGATTGGTGCTTTGCCTGACGATCGTGGGGATTCCATTTGGCGTGCAGGCGATCAAAATGGGGTTTGCCACCTTTACTCCCTTTGGGCGGGAGATTGTAACGCTGGAAAATGCCGATAGTCCCCTGCGGATCATCTTCAATATCATCTGGATCGTTTTGTTTGGCTGGGAAATTGCCATCTCTCACCTGCTGCACGGGGTCATCCTGGCAATCACAATTATCGGCATTCCCTTTGCACAACAGCATTTCAAGCTGCTGACGATCGCCCTGCTCCCCTTTGGACGAGACTTGCGCTGATGTCTTTCGCTACCGTGCGCGACTGATTTTTGCTGCGGACTGTACCAAACTTGCTGCGGACTGCTTCCTTCCCAGGGATTTGACATACCCTAAGTAGAGTCATTTCACTGAAGAGAAGTTATGCAATCCCGAACTGGATCCTGGCGACGGCACATCAAGTTGCTGATTTTGGGCAGTGTGTTTACTATTCTGCTGGTTGCCTGTCAAGGAATCACCCAATCTCAAGCCCCTGATGCTTCGCCTGTTTCAGAGGAACAAACTGAAACCGCTGATGAATCCCCTGAAGCGGCTGGAAGACTGGAATTGCCGCCCTTACCCTATGCCTATGATGCGCTGGAACCCTACATTGATGCAGAAACAATGGAACTGCACCACGATCGCCACCATGCCACCTATGTAAATAACTATAATGATGCGGTCGCCGACGCTCCTGAGCTGCGGGATCAGGGTGTAGAGAATCTTTTACGTAATCTTGATGCGATTCCAGAAGATGTTCGCATTACTATTCGCAATAACGGTGGAGGTCACATCAACCATAGTATGTTCTGGCAAATCATGAGTCCAGACGGAGGGGGCGAACCTGAGGGTGAACTGGCAGAGCGAATTAATCAAACCTTCGGGAGCTTTGCAGAATTTCAAGCCGCCTTTGAAGAAGCTGGAACCCGTCAATTTGGCAGCGGTTGGGTCTGGTTGGTTGCCAACAATGGTGATTTACAAATTACCACGACCCTGAATCAAGACAATCCCATCATGACGGGTGCTTTCCCAATTATGGGCAACGATGTTTGGGAACACGCCTATTATCTCAACTACCGCAATCGGCGGGCTGAATATCTAAATGCCTGGTGGAATGTGGTGAACTGGGATGCTGTCGCGCAACGGTACGAACAGTCTCAGCAGGGATAGGAAGGGATCATCCCCACACCTCAACCCCAACTCCTGTAGGGTGGGCACTGCCCACCGTTTTGCACTGCCCACGATCTTTGTAGGTCGTATTCCTGTCACCTGAATCCTTCAGCCGCACCCTGCCATTCGTTTCAGTCTTGTAAGTTGCAAGCCACAATAGTAAATGGGTTGTTATTCAGAGACCGTCAGATGAAACAAACCACAACACCAAAATCGAATCGACCAACCGGCCAATCAACCAGTCGATCGATTCGCAGGACATTAGTTCGCAGGACACTAGTGGGACTCAGTGCGTTGGGAATCGTGGCCTGTGCTGGAGGAACTCCCAATGGCACCACCGCTGATAGCCCTGCCACACCTGCACCACCCACCACAGAGGAACCGACGGCTCAAGCCCCTGAACCCGATCCAACTCAGGATACAGTTTCCCTGGCAAATCGGGGGACGGGGGAAGCCTGTCAGTTTGTGGAAAGTGGGTTTGGCCCAACGGGGCAGGTAGAAGTGCGGGCGGAGGAAGTCGTTAGCGGATTGGATGTACCCTGGGGAATTGTCTTTCTGGAGAATGGCGATCTGCTGGTGAGTGAGCGTCCCGGACAAATTCGGCTGGTGCAGAATGGTCAACTTCAACCCAATCCGGTGGCCACGGTTAATGTGACTGCCTCAGGAGAAGGGGGATTGCTGGACATTGAAGCCCATCCTGACTTTGCCAACAATCGCCTGTTCTACGTCTACTACACCACCGATCGCAATGGTGTGCCGATGAACCTGGTGGAACGCTGGCAGCTTTCAGAGGATGGACAAACGGCGACAGCCGATCGCGTGATTATTGACGATATTCCGGTGGCCCGTTTCCACAACGGCGGCCGCCTCAGGTTTGGCCCGGATGGAATGCTGTACATCGGCACAGGGGATGCCAGTGCGCCAGATATTTCTCAAGACCCGAATAGCCTGGGCGGAAAAATTCTGCGCGTCACTCCCGATGGTGAGATTCCAGGGGATAATCCATTTGGCAATAACCCTGTTTTCATTACCGGATTACGCAACACGCAGGGCTTTGACTGGTTTAATGACACTACTCTATGGGTCACGGATCATGGCCCCAGCGGCGACCTTGGACGACGGGGACAGGATAAGGTCAGCGTGGCTACGGCTGGCGATAATTTAGGCTGGCCAGTCTTACAGGACTGCGAGTCAGGAGAAGGCTTCATCAGTCCAGCGTTAATCTGGCGAGATGCAGTCCCCCCCGGAGGAGCCGCCATTTACACGGGCAATGCGATTCCCGAATGGCAGGGAGATTTAATCATTGGCACCCTCGGCTCAGAACATCTCCATCGCGTTTCGTTTGATCCAGAAGCTCCCTACCGGGTTCAAACCCACGAAGTCTACTTTAGTGGCGCAAGCGGACTGGGTCGGATTCGGGAAGTGATCATGGGGCCCGATAACGAACTGTATGTCACCACGAGTAATTGCGATGGCCGGGGAGCTTGTCCGGCAGAGGGCGATCGGATTTTGCGAATCACTCGATGAGGGGGAAGTGAGGAGTGAGGAGTGAGGAGTGAGGAGTCGGGAGTCGGGAGTCAGGAGTCGGGAGATAAGTTTTGGGTGCATCCCAGTTTTGCCGCCTTTACCCTGAATTCCTTTCTCCCTCAGGATTACTGTGTATGCCAAAGTTCAATACCAGTAGGAACCGGAACCCACCCCTGCCCCTCCCAAGAGGGGAAACCTGGAGAAACAAACCCTCGACTCAAACAGAGATACTCCCATAAATCCCCTCCTGGGAGGGGCTGCTACCGTGTACACACAAATCTTCATTTGCTTCCCAATAGCGGTTTGATCCCCCCTAACCCCCCTTAAAAAAGGGGGAACCGGATCGGAAGTCCCCCTTTTCAAGGGGGATTTAGGGGGATCTTGCAGGGTTTTATGGGGTAAATCCAGATCTGTGTACACGGTAGGGGAGGGGCTGGGGGTGGGTTCATCTTTGCCAGAGGGACTATCCTCAACCCGAATTACTATTAGAAGCCGTTGCCCGACGCAATTGGGGCACTCGATTCCAGCCGATCGCCTTTGAGTCGTACAGGCTCATCAGCAACAGACTGGTTAAAAGGGAGATGACTGGAATCACGACGGTAATGGCCCGAATCATGGTGAGCGCCGATCGCGGTTGCAGTAGTTGAACGGGGCCGGGGATGGCTTCTTGAAATCCAGATCCCGCCAGGAGTTGCCCCACGATGAACAAACCCAGAGCCAGGGCAATTTTTTGCAAAAACACCAGAATGCTGTAGAGCAGTCCTTCCCGCCGTTGTCCTGAAACTTGTTCATCCAGATCGGCTACTTCCGGCAGTAGGGAGAGGGGGACTAAATACACCGTAGACATCCCCAGTCCCATTAAAATGGCTAACTCGTACAGCAGCGGCAGTTGCCCTGGTTGCAGATCGATTAAGCCCAGGGTTGCCAGAATCCACAGACTGGTTCCCAAACCAAAAACGACCTTTTTACCCAGTTGCCGACTCAACCATTCCCACAGAATTAGGGACAGCAGGGCCGTTCCCTGAACCAGGACGACGATCGTTGGAATCGCTGAGGTCTGTAAGTTCAGGCAGTTCACAATGAAGTAGGGCAGGACGGTGGGCGTAATTTGCAACGCCATCCAGGAGAAGGCATAGATACCTGATAGCAGGATCAGCGGACGATTGTTGAGTAATGCATTTAAATTCAGCGGTGTGGTTTTGGGCTGGGATAGATTCGTGCTGGGTTGTTCTGCGGTGCCCCAACAGCAGCAAAGGATTGAACCGACAATTACGATCGCCCCAATACTGCCCAGAATCATCATCTGCTGCTGCGGTTGACTGCTCCAGTGGTTAATTGCCTGGGCTAGAAGCAGAGAGCCTAGACAGCCACTCAGGGAAAAGCCAAACCGAAAGCCATTTAGGCGGAGATGCTCTTCCTGATCATTCGTTAGCTCAGTCAGTAAGGCTCCGTAGGGAATGGTAAAGGCGTTCCCAGCCGTCTGAAACAGGAGGGCAACCCCCAGAAAGTAAACAAACTGCATTCCCGTTTGCCAGGGGGGAATCCACCAGTGCAGCAGAAAGGAGGTCGCCAGCAACGGCGCACTACCCACCAGCCAAATTCGTCTTCTCCCCCAACGGCTCTGGGTGCGATCGCTCAAAATCCCGATCAGGAGGGTACTAATCGCGCTCCAGCCATTACTGAGACAAAGAATAATTCCGGCGAGGGCAGGCGACAGCCCGGCCTGGGTGGTTAAAAAAAAGCAGAAGAAGACCATTAAGGTATTCCCTGCCATTGACGGGCCGAAATCTCCCACTCCGTAAGCAATACGGGCGAAAATGCCCCGTTCTTGGGAATCTTCGAGATCTAAATCACGCTGCCTTATTTGCATGAAAATCTGCAACACTCCGTTGTTTATCTTAAAAATGGGTCAATATTTGTCTTAAAAATTAGTCAACCCTGTTTTCGCAAAAAAACTTCCTACCTAGAGGAAGATTCTGCCGTTGAAAAAGGGGCTGAACAATCTGAGGCTGAATCATTTTTCGACCCCCGATCGCGGTTCAAACCGACTTAACGTACCCATCCACCCAGATAAACCTGGCATTTTGAAATTTTTCAGGGGCAAACCTCAAATCTAAAATCCAAAATTGGTAGCATTGTTTATTGGCAACCGATCGCGCCAAACATGAGGAATTGTTGTGATTGATCTGAAGCAACTCCGGGAAAATCCAGACGCATTTCAAGCAAGTCTGAGTAAACGAGGCGAATTTGACCTGTCGCCCATATTGGAACTGGATCGTCAGCAGCGCGAGTTGGAGGTGGAACGATCGCAGCTTCAAGCGCGCAGTAACGAAATTGGTAAACAGGTTGGACAAAAGATGAAATCGGGGGCGAAACCAGATGACCCGGAGATTCAAGCCTTGCGTGATGAAGGAAATCAGGTTAAATCTCAACTGAGTGAACTGGAGCCGAAGGAGAAGGAAATTAAGGCGGAATTGGAATCGATCCTTCTGACCATTCCTAATCTACCCAATGAAACGACTCCTGTGGGCAAAAGTGAGGATGAAAATGTGGAGGTGAAGCGATGGGGTGAAGCCTATCTGCCGAAAGACTCTGAAGCCATTTTGCCCCACTGGGAGATTGGTGAGAAATTAGGAATTTTAAACTTCGAGCGATCGGCACGAATTGCCCAAAGTCGCTTTGTTACTCTAATTGGGGCAGGAGCGGCTCTGGAACGGGCATTAATTCAATTTATGCTCGATCGCCAAACGGCTGCGGGATACACGGAAGTCCTACCGCCGATTTTGATCAACACCCAATCCCTGACGGCTTCTGGGCAACTGCCGAAGTTTGCGGAGGAGAGCTTTAAGTGCGCCAATGACGATTTGTGGCTCACGCCTACGGCGGAAGTGCCGATTACCAGTCTGCACCGGGATGAAATTTTGGCGGCTGAAGAACTCCCCAAATACTACTGCGCCTACACACCCTGTTTCCGACGCGAGGCGGGTAGCTACGGACGAGACACCCGTGGGCTGATTCGGCTGCACCAGTTCAATAAAGTGGAACTCTATATGTTCGTGCGTCCTGAGGATTCGGAGACGGCTCACCAGAAGATCCTGACCGATGCGGAAGCGATTCTCCAGGCGTTGAAGTTGCCCTATCGGGCGATCGAACTCTGTACGGGTGATTTGGGCTTTTCTGCCACGAAAACCTATGACCTGGAGGTGTGGTTGCCTTCCTCTGGTAAATACCGCGAGATTTCAAGCTGCTCTAACTGTAAGGATTTTCAGGCCCGACGCGGCAATATTCGCTTTAAGGAAGCGGGTAAGAAAGGAACGCAGTTTGTCCATACGCTCAACGGCTCTGGGCTAGCGGTGGGACGCACTATGTCGGCGATTCTGGAGAACTATCAGCAGCCGGACGGAACGGTGAAGATTCCAGAGGCGTTGCAGCCTTATTTGGGACGGGAGGTTTTGTAGGAGTGAGGAGTGAGGAGTGAGGAGTGAGGAGTGGGGGGTGAGGAGTGTTCGCGGAGCGTGGGCGTTCGTTTGACGTTGCCGAAGGCAGTAAGCCCGTAGGAGTCGGGAGCGTTCAATCTGTGACTAAACAGGACATTGGCAATTTAGGCAAACAGCAAATGGTATCGTTCGGTCAACGCTTATGCCCTGGTGAATGGATTAACCTATCCCTTGTGCAAAATCTTCTGCATCCCGGAATCTTGGATGCGGCAAACTAAAAAGTCATCTCACTGCTCCTCTAATCGTGTCTGATGCTCACCGTTTCCTTGCCCTTGCCTGATGCAGAGATTATTCTTTACCCATCGCTGTTGAATGGGCCAGTATCCGATCGCCTGCTCAAAGACTTGATGCAGACCATTCAGTGGCAGCAGGACTGGATTACCCTCTACGGGCGATCGCTACCGCAACCTCGATTAACTGCCTGGTACGGTGATCCCGGCAAGTCTTACACCTATTCTGGTATCACCATGAATCCGCATCCCTGGACACCAACGCTACTTGACTTGAAGCAGAAAGTAGATCCGCTTTCAGGGGTAGTGTTTAACAGTGTGTTGCTCAATTTGTACCGAGATGGAACCGACAGTATGGGATGGCACAGTGACGATGAACCGGAATTAGGCACGAACCCAGTCATTGGCTCGCTCAGTTTAGGAGGAACGCGACGATTTATGCTCCGACATCGATTTGAGAAAGGTTTAAAGCATCAATTAGAACTCACTTCAGGCAGCTTTCTGCTCATGAAAGGAACAACTCAACATTACTGGCAGCATCAAGTTCCTAAAACTAAGCGATCGGTACTGCCCCGAATGAATTTAACCTTTCGAGTCATTGTTTGAACGAACCATGCTGTTACTTTAAGGAATACGAATTGAATCATCTGAAACTCCTGTGGGGTGGACCTGATTGACTGACAAAACTCCTGAAACTATGATTCTCTCGTAGGTTGGGTAAAGCCGTTCCGGCATACCAGAAAAGCGATAGCGTAACCCAACGAAATGCAGACGGGTGTTGGGTTTCACGCTGTTCAACCCAACCTACCAAAAAGATTTGTCTTTAAGGAATACGAATTGAATCATCTGAAACTCCTGTGGGGTGGACAGCGTTTCGACTGAGCGCTCAAGCCGAAGTCTTGCCCGCCCAGTCAGCGAAGTAAAACACTACACAGGTTATTTAATTCATGATCCTTCGGACGACCACGGAAGCGATCGATAGAACTCGAACGGGGCAATGGATTTAGCAACCGACATCGCCGATGGCTTCAACCGACGTTTCCTGACCCTCCGCATTGATAACGGTAATGGTGCCTTTAACACCCCACACCTCTGAATTTTCGGGTCTAGAGGTCACTTCTGAATTGACTTCGGCAATCAAGCCCTCCTCAAGGCTTGCGAAGGTTTGCCGATCGAACTGGCCGTAATACTCCTCGCCTTCCCCACTCGTGCGCTGAAACTGCACGATGTCGCCATCGATCTTCATACGCAGGGTGGCTTCAGCAGTGCCATTGGGGGATTCCAGTCCGTTAAACAGGTAGACTCCGTCAGTCCAAGGGTCACTTCCCGCTGCCCGGAGCGTCATCCCACAGCCCCTGATATCAATTTCGTCGAAGGTGAAGGTGCCAATTTCGGGAGCACTCTCCGTCGTTTCCGCCAGGGAAAGCGTTTCGTCAGGCTCTGGGCGATCGCCAGAGGAGGTATCTGCATAACAGGCAGCGAGACCGAAGGCACAACACCCGGTCACAATGAACTGCTTGATTAAGGGCATTTTGTTGACAATCACAGTGCCGTAGAGCTGGGCTTGGGTAATTAACTAAGGTGAGGATAACCGTTTAGTATACTCGAAAGTTAGCAAGGTCTAGTACACATGACTATTCCTGAAATATTACAGCAGGCTCAGGATCTCACCAGCCAGCTTACATTAACACTCGATCATCCTAAATCTGTGAAATTGCAGCTTAAGCAAATTTCGCTGGTGCAAAAGCAACTCAGGGCACTGAAAAAAGAGTTGACTGCTGAAATTCGAGCAATTAACCAGCAGGCTTCTCAAACTGGGGCAGACAGTTTCCTCTCGGTCGGGTTGGATGTTTTTGGCAAGCGCAAATGGGCTGGCAGGGTTAGGGCTGAAACGAGGCGATCGATCGAACGACAAAAACGATCGGCCCGTCAGCCCTATATGGAGGTGAAGGATCTGATTGACCGATTGTTGCTGGAGGGCGATCGGCTAAAACTGGAGGGAGAGCAATATTTAATTGACAGTGGCGGTTGATAAATACAAATCTTGGCGATTAAGAAAATGGATAAAGATATTGTCCGCAGGTTAACGCCTGAAGAAGAGGAGTTGGAGAAAAAGCGTTCTGAATTGGCAGGTTTAGAGGCTGAGTTAACCCAACGTGAATTGGATCTGGCTACGCTTGAGAGTGCTCTAGACGTGCCAGGAAGAGCGAGAATCTCCTCTGTCAGTTGCTCAATCGATCCGAAGACGCTGCTGAAACCGGGCAATCATTTCAGGGTTGAGTTCTGCTTCGGGCTGAACCTCTTCTCGTTGATCTAAAACTGATTTGACCTCCATTGTCGTTGCCTGCCCCAGTTCGTTGAGTAAAGCTTGAAAAGCTTGCTGTTGTTGTTGAACGTCCTCACCAGACGTTGCTTGCACCGTATAAGCCAGGGCAACTTGGCGGGTTAGGGCATAAACAATGTACTGATTTAAAGAAACACCTTCACGCTCAGCCAGGTGAACCAACTGCTGGTGTAGGGTTTCGGGTAATCGCAGTGTGAATCGACTCATCAATTAACTTCCTTCTAGTGCCAATTGGGTAACTAATTCAACAGGAGTCATCACTTGCAAACCGAGAGACTCTCTTGCACTCCTAAAATCACGCAAGTTAGAAGTTATGACCATTGCATTGGCATTCATTGCACAATCAATGAGCAGATCATCTCCTGGATCGGGTGAGGTTGGTCGCCAGGAATAATAGATGAGGGTGAATTGCGATCGGTACTATAGCATCATATTCAGTGTCATCACATTAAGAAGGCATATACAAGAGAAGCTAACGCAAAGTTAATCAATCGATCGTCTAGTGGTAACGATCTATAGTCCATTTGTAGGGGGGAATGGTCATGGCAACCCAATTTAGTCGAGATTTTCGTTTTGCTGAATCTGTTCGATGCAACTTTTTAGGGGTTGTAGATCCTGGCGAATGATGTTCCACACAATGCGGGTATTAATACTGAAATAGGCATGAGCGATGATGTCTCTCATTCCAGCGATCGCCTTCCACATATCGGTCAGGTAAAGGCTCAGTTTACGCGACATAAACGGCTTCTTGGATGACGGTTTCTCGAATTTGGGGTTTGATGTCGGTTTTAATCACTAAATCGACTTTTCTTTGAAACAGATCTTCCAGGAAGAACTTCAGGTTCATATACAGCATTAGGGTAGGGTCTGCGGCAAACTCCACTAGAAAATCTAAATCACTGGCTGCGGTGGCTTGGTTGCGGGCAACGGAACCAAATAAGGCAAGACTTTTGATCTGAAATGTCTCGAAAAGCTGTGGCTGTTCTCGAAGGGTCTGAAGGACAATTTCAGCGGTCAGGGTTTGGGTGGGGCTGTTCATGGCTCACATTTCGGCGTTGCTGAATCAAGAGATGAACCTCGGAGGAACTGGAACATCGTCAAACCTGAGGTAGTGAAGTAACAACCGAATAGAGTGAGCCAGCATTTCTACGGCTTTGGAGTAGCACAGCGTTTTGCGATGCAGTCGAGCCAGATAGTGCCGCAAGCGAGTGTTCTCACTTTCAACTCGAGTCATATACGTTTTGCTGACAATCTGATCGCCATCGGGAATGAAGCCGGGATACACCGACCACCCATCAGTGACGTAGAAATAGCAGTTCCAGTCCACCACAGTCTGCCAGAGCGGGACAAAGGTTTCAGCACTATGGTCACCCAGAACCCAGCCTAAAATTCCCTTTTTGAAGTGGTCAACGGCTGTCCATAGCCAAATCTTGTTTTTTTTGAGCCGACAAAGGTTTCCAATTCGTCGAGTTCTCCAACTTCGGGGGGCGTTTCCGGTGCATAGGCGTCCGGCAGGCGCGTTGCGACCTGCTGCACCCAGGTAATGACCGTGGTATGGTGTACTCCTTTGACCCGTTCGATCGCTCGAAACCCAGAGCCGTTGAGATACATCTTGATGCATTCGCGTCTGAACTCGTCTGAGTACCCTCGATGCGGGTCGTAGGTATCAATGAACTGACGACCACAAGCGACACAAATGTGATTTTGCTTACCTTTCCTCTTACCGTTTTTACGGATATGAGTAGCCCCACACTCTGGACATTGCATTGCAGATTACCCTAAATCATCTTTCAATTATGCAACGCCCACATTTCCTGTCTAAAGTTTTATTTTTCCATTAATTGCTTGAGAAATAAGAGGACTCGATCGCTTGGGGTGTATCCCACTTTTGCATTTGCATGATGGATAGTTCACTGGCAGGCAAGATGCCTGCGCTACGGAAATTGATAATTTGCATAAGCTGCTACATTCTTTTCACTCAAAGCAAAGGCTCATTCTGAATCTGGTTCATACACGATGAACTCCCCTGGTTGCCATCCATAGGCACGGCAGATTTTTTCAATTACTTCTCCAGTTGGGATGTAAGTCGGATCATCACAGAGTCTATAAGCGGTTGCTCTACTTAACCCGGTATCTTGCCAAAAGCGTCGCAAAGAATCACAGGTCAAGTCCTTGTTGCCGATATTTACTCAGCAAGCGTTGCTGATATTCACTGGTTGGTGCTGTTGGGGTGACTTCTAAGCTGTCAGTCGCGTCAAACCATTGTGCCCAATCTCCAGAGCGATCGCCTTCAGGTGAATCAATGCCTGTTTTAGCTTGATGATTGTGAGCAATGAAGTCAATAAAGTCGATAATTTCTTGCACCAGCGATTCGGGAAGTTGCTGGATCTTCGCGATCGCGGTTTCTCGAATTATCATAACTATCAGCTCCATTGAAATCGTTTGTTCACCTAACGTAAATTTTCTTACTTCTCAAGTTTAGCGGATGCCGTTCTTTACTAGATGAATGCATTTATTAATCGAGCGATCGAAGATTATGTAGAGACAGACGACATTCAGGAGATCGTTCAACGATACAACCTTGAGGATGGTGAGGAGTAGGGGCAATCGAGTCTCACAGGCTGGATGAGGAGGAGGCTTTGTAGGCATGTGGGGAGAGGGGCGATCGGTTTCGACATAGTATCTAGCCTTCTGTGTAACCTCTAGCGTAACCGATTGAACTCTTCTTCAGTGATACCCAACTGCTTCAAGATTTCCTGAAACAACCAGTTACCTATCTCTGCACTACCATGAATCGGAATTGTTGTTGCTCTGCCATCAGGATGTTTCCATCGAGCATGGCTTCCTTTCTGCCTAACCTTCTCAAAACCCAACTTTCGTGCCACCCGTTCGATTTCTTTTGCTCTAGCGGGCATGGGTCACAGCTACCTCAACATCTTCGGGGAGTTCTTTACCTGCTTCTTTATACTCATCCCGAATCATCTCAAACACCTGGACAAGCTCGGCTTGAGCCTCTTCTGTCGTTTGTCCCCAAGCATGACAACCTATAATCGCTGGAACGTAAGCAACAAACGTTCCATTACTGTCAGGACGCAGCACGACTGTGTAATTTTTCAACGATCGCATAGGGGTTGGTAAGAACATATCGCTACGACGAAATTAGCACATTTCTAAATTCAGTGGGGCCTTTATAGAAATGGGGGGAGAGGGGCGATCGGATTCTGCAAGTTGGATGAGAATATGTTATTTCAGTTTTTCCTTTAAAGAACTTATACGTCATTGCTTACTTCAGATGGATTCCCAACCTTTCTTCCTAATGACACCTATGACTTCAGACTCTAAAGCTGCAAAAGCAGGTAATACGCGCAGTGGGCTAAAATCACCGATTAGCTCTGAAACTCGATGGGTGCAATCACTTGCCGAAAATCTCCTGAGCCGTCTTGATGATAAGCCGCTAGCTTGACGAAGAAGCTGATGCAGCGTGTCTTTAGGATCAGCCTCATCCTCGAGTCTCTTGATGTTTGGGAGGTGCAATTCGGTTTTTCCATTTGGATTAGACGCTGCTTTACGCAAAGCACCTATATCAAACAGCAACCACGCCTCAGTCATACGAACTGGTACAACACAAACTGTTAGTGCCGAAAGAGAATCAACTTGAGTAACGGCTGTACGAATCTCATTTATACGAATTTCATGAGTATCTTTCTCCGCATCGCGATGAATAAATAAAAGGTCACACGGGTACAACTCGACACTCAACCTGATTCGCTTTTCAAATGTATTTCGTAGAGATTTATCTAAACGACGTAGATCTGCCCATTGAGGTTGGATAGCATAATGACTAAGATGAGTTTGTAATATCCAGTTGAGTATAGGAATAAGTGCTCTATCGGAGCTACCATCAGAAAGCAATGTATAACAGATTTCCATCACGATATTTACCTGGAGAAACCTGGCAGTAAGAGTTGAAGATCTTCTCTATCCACAACTCGTCGCTTTTTAGATTTCGCTGGTTTTAAGCCTTGATAATTAGTCTCGTGTCCATTATTATCAGACTCAAGTTCGTAATCAGGAACTGGATTGAGGTATGCAAGAAGCTTACCTTTTGAGATAATGCTTGCTTTGCTGGATTCTGGATCTTTAGACTGTCGCCAAGTACCAGGTAAATACCCAAAACAAACTCGCTTGAATCTTTGACCTGAAAGCACTGTCTCTCTTAATTCAGCAACTAAAAGGCTATCCTCAGGTACCTGCATAACGACTGCTGGTGAATGGGTATTAATAATTACCTGACGCAAAGGATTGTCCAATCCAAGTGCTTCATCCGTAGCAGTAGCAATATCTTGAAGCAGTTGAAGAATTTTTGGAATTCGCTCTGGATGAATTCCGTTTTCCGGTTCTTCAAGGCATAAAAGTCCTTGAGCTTCTGGATCTAACTCAAGCACTGCTAATGCCAAAAAACGCATAGTTCCATCTGAAAGTGCTTTAGCCGGATGAGAGGTTCCATCTCGACTTGTAACCATTAAAGTAAGAAGCTCACGCCGATTATCCCAATCAACCCATACTTTATCTACATCTTCAATCAAATTAGCTAGACGGTTGGCAACTTCGTAGTAGACCGGGTTATCCACTTCATCATCGGACTGCCCGTTTTTTTGTCTCTCCATCCTTGCTAGGTGATAGAGAGTTGCAGCTAAATGAGAACCATCTGTTTCTAGTTTAGTTGGAGCAGTGAATTCGTCAGGCTGCCTTAAAGAAGAAGGTTCAAGTTGTAGCAATCGCCAAGATTGCATTTCTCGTCTGGCTAGCAGTGCTGTGGGACTTTCAGCGGCATTTGCTACAGACAAAACCGTTCGAGGAAGGTTAGCTGCTGAACGAGACAAAGGCTGACCTCTGCTTCCACCATCTTGGTGTAGTTTAATCACTCGATTTGTTCCATCATCTTCAGTAGAAATAAATGGTGAAGTGCGTCGTCCTTTTATAGCTGACTTTCGCCAAGCGGGACGATGCGGAAACAATAAGTTTTTAGGAGCATCGCCTATATTGATATGCTCTAGTTCTTCTTTGAGAAGTTCTAGAGAGCCGAGGGAGCGAAACCTGTCATCAGATCGATAGGCAAGCGTCAAGGAATAACGTAAAAAGGTAATACTTGCTTTCGCTCTTTGTCCCAGATCATCCTCGCCCTCATCTGCTACGATCATTTCTGCCTCAAAAGACATTTTATCTGCATAGGTATCACTTACACGATGAAATAAACTCCGTACATCACCTGTTTTACCTTCTTCATCTCGAACAGACAAAGCTGCCTCAATCAAAGGAAGATCCGCCAAAGCACTCAGGAATCTAATAGCATCAAAAAGGTTAGATTTACCAACACCATTTGCACCAGCGATACAAGTAAATGCCCCGAAACGAACATCTACATCAATAAGATTTTTGAAGCCAGAAACTTTCAAGCGCGTCAGCATTGCAAGTTTTAAATGAAGGAATTAAACAAAACTTCCTGCCGATATCATAACCGATCGCCCCAAACCCACTTCAAGCCTCTTACTAATTCGATCGCCCCTCATTACCCTGCTCAAACCGTAACCGCCTCAGCCTGAGTATTAAGGGGTGCTGGTTCAAACCGGAGTACCATCAGTTGTTCTGGTTGCAAACCTAGGGACTCATAGGTACGCCCATTGCGATCGCTGAATTCCACCTCAAACGCCGCACCATTCGCCAATATCTCAACTACTGTCCCCAACTGCTCCCGCCACAAATTGTATTCAGGCAAGTCGATCGTCAAGCCGTTCATTGTGAAATGTTAGCGTTGCTGAAACTTTAAAAGATTTCCCTACTCATCCCCTACTCATAATGCGTCCACATCCGTAAAATTTTCACCGTCTTCTCAGACTCAATCACCTCGTACACAAGACGATGCTGAATGTTAATTCGCCGCGAGTAAGCACCCTCTAAATCTCCGACTAACTTCTCGTAGGGTGGTGGATTCTGAAACGGATTGGTTTGAATGAGATCCAGTAAAGCTTGAGCCTTGTCGCGTAAATTGCTAGCTGCTAGCTTCTTGGCATCTTTCTGTGCCTGCCTGGTATAAACCAAATCCCAACTCACCACTCCAACTCCCGATCGCACTCCTCGATCGGTGTTGCCAATCCTTCTCGAATTGATTCTCGCATCCCTGGAACGGAGAGCAGATATAGGGTTTCCTGCACTGCTGCCCAATCCGCTTCGGACAACAACACTGCATTGCTATGCTCCCCTGCAATCACGATCGGTTGATGGGACTGGCTTACCGAGTCAATCAAATCCTGTAACTGCTGTTGAGCTTTACCAACTGGGATCATAATTTTCAATGATTCGTCTTCGTTCTTATTCTCTAGTTTACTTTCCTTTCTCTTTCTAAATCCCAAACCCACCCGCCAGAAAACCTCGATCGCATGGGGTCGAGGCAAGATTCGATCGCTTTAATTGGGTCAGGCAATTGGGCAAGATACCCCTACGAGGCAGGCTGTTTGGATAAAATCACCAGGCAGCTTGCGATCCTGCGCTGATAGGTTCCTTGCAGGAGAATCTCGCGGCTCAGTTGAATCAGCAGTGCTTTAATTTCATTGGCTTCGGCTTCGGTCAGCATGATCATAACTGGAGTTTAGACTAATTGGGAAAGAAAAGCAGCCAAACCCGACGGTTTGGCTGCTTAATGGTCATGTTGCATCAATAATGATTGACCATGACTAATTTTGACCGCTTGAGGGCGTTTCGACATAAATCCTACATGCTGATTGGCAACGGCAAGGATGCTCTCTTCGACCTGATGGATGCCGTGCTAGTGAGCCGCAGTGTGTACTCCTTTGCCGAACTGTCGGTTGCCCCTGTCTTTCGACGCCAATGGCCGAGTTTGTATGAAGCCCTACAGGATAGCAACCCGCCTCGACTGGAGTGGATGGGGTTGTACCTGGAGCAAATGCCCCAGGACGAACGGGTTGTCTTAGCGGGAGACCACACGGCATGGTCAAGGTTACAGGCACAAACCCTGCGAGAACGGACGTATGAACATCAAGCAACTCCGATGAGTGGAGCCAAACCGGTGACGTTGGGACAAGGATATAGTACGATTGCGTGGATTCCAGAGGAGCAGGGCAGTTGGGCATTACCGTTGCTGCATGAACGCATCACTAGCGCAGAGAGCCCCATTAGCAAGGCAATAGTGCAATTGCGTCAGGTGTGTGAGCAGTTCCAGGTTCGTCCCTTATCTTTGTGGGATGCCGAATATGGCTGTGCCCCATTCCTCAATGGTACGGCGGATATTGCTTGTGACAAGTTGATTCGGTTGCGTTCCAATCGAGTACTGTATGGACCACCGCCTGTTTATAGCGGAACGGGTCGTCCTCGGCAGTATGGGGAGAAGTTCAAACTTAACGATGCCACCACCTGGTGGTCATCTGATGCCGAACTCCAGGTAGAAGAGTCCCGGTGGGGACGATTACACGTGCGGATGTGGTCATCAATGCGACTGCGACGCGTTGCCAACCAGACGATCTGGTTAATTCAACTGCAACGCCTCCATGACTCTGCCCTCCACCCCGCCAAACCTTTGTGGCTAATTTGGGTGGGACAAGCACCACCCGACTTAGAGACGGTGTGGCAACAGTATTTCCGTCGCTTTGCCATTGACCACTGGTATCGCTTCGCTAAGCAACGATTGCACTGGACGTTACCCCAGTTGGCAACGCCCGAACAATCCGAACGCTGGAGCGATCTGATGCCCTTGCTCACCTGGCAGTTGTGGTTGGCTCGTTGCCACGTCCAGGACTCCCCCCTGCCCTGGCAAAAGTCATCTGCTAAGCTATCTCCGGGACGAACCGCAAATGCCTTTGCCTCTGTTTTAGCGTTGATTGGCACACCTGCCCCCCCGCCCAAACCACGCGGAAAGTCACCGGGGTGGACTCCAGGGCAACCCCGTTCCCGCCGTATTCGCTATCCAACGGTCAAAAAGCGCTTCACCAGACCCAAGAAGGTGGCGAACAAGACCGCTTAACCACTAAATTTTTCCCAATCTTCAGTCTCGCTCAATCCAGATAAGGGGGTTGGGCTATTTCTGCTGTGATTAGTCTAAACTCCAGTCATAAACTCACCTCACTTAAGAGTAAATTGATAATACCGTAGTACATCACATACTCCGGTATATGGCTATATCATACGGCAAAATAGCAGGTGACTCTCTAAAAAGCTATGAAATGTCGCCTACACCCAAAGATAAGCAGGAAATTCGGGTCACGATCGATAAGGAAACCTATCGATTGTTAAAGAAACTTGCGGGCGTGAAAGAGTCAAGTATGAACAGGCTAATGAATGAAGCCTTGGACAGATTCCTGGAAAGTGATGATACAAAGGAAGTGATCCAGCGATATAACCTGGAGGATTAGTCAAGGCAGGTATTGTAAACAATTCACTAAGGCTGCTGCACCGACTACAATCAACCAATCAATCTGTCATACTCGGCGTGTGTACCAATCCAAAACCAGGAAATGCCGTTCTCTACCTCAACACCTAAAGCGCGGTAATTTAACCCTGCCCGTACTGACCAATACTTCTTACCCAATTTTTTGAAATGTAGCGATGGATGAGATGGGTCAGACTTGAGTAGTTCATAGCATTCATCAGCAATTCGTTGCACATTTGCAGGGAGCGCATTGTAGCATTGCCAGAATCGCCGGGTCGTGTAGTGCATTAAATCTCGCGGCAGTGCCCTGCTTCAAATTCTGCGATCGCCTCTTGTGCGAATGCTTCCAACTTACCGTCTGCAATGTCTTGTTCTAGCTGTTCATCCCAGCGTTCATAATCCAAATCAAGAAACCACTGTTTTAGCTTCTCAAATTCATTCGATGGAAGTGAGAGAATTGCTGCTTCAATTTGCTCAAGGTTTGACATCACCGTTTTACCTCTCTGCCTATTGAGAAAATTATAGCTTTGTAGGGAAAGGAAGATGCCTTTTATGTCTGGAGGAAGAATAGGGTAGAGGGGCGATCGAACATCACAGGCTGGATGAGGATGAGTCTTTATAGGAACGGGAGGAGAGGGGCGATCGGTTGGCGGATACCGTAACATAGAATCAAATAACAACCTCTTGTGCGGAAACTGGACATGGACGCTTTGGTTCAAGAACTTGATATTAAACTGCGCCAGTGGCAACCTGACATTGCTCAACAAGTGCGGCAGTGTCTTGCGGAGATTATTGAATTGGCAGACCAGGATGCTTTGGATGTTCTTCGTTCCAGGGTGGTTGAACAAGAAGTATTGGATTTGATCGATGAACCCGAAACCTGGTGAGGTGTGGTTGGTCGATTTGGGGCTTGCAGCTAAAACGCGCCCGATTGTTGTTATATCTCGCTATGATTCTGAGCCTCCCCGTGCTCTGGTGCTCTATGTGCCAATCACCACACAAAATCGAGGGAGTGCCTACGAAGTTGAACTGCCAAAGCTTCCCTTTTTGCGACAAGGCTCTATTGCGAATGTTCAAGATCCAGGTTCAACCAAATATAGAGGAGAGGCTTACACCCTTTCCCAAACAGTTCCATTCATGATCATGCTTTTATGGTCTATGGAAGTAATCTCTCCACCATAGTTAGTGCCCAATACATTGGCAGCTGCTGTAGCTAGTAGCGCATGAGGCGTTAGCCCCTTTAACCCTGCACTAAACTTTTTGACATAAAGATGTAATGTACTTTCGTCAAGAAGCCAACTGCCTATAATATGGTCACTGCCAGTAATCATTCCCATAGTTCTAGAAAATATTCCACCTCTTGTCACAACCCAATTAAAACCTCCATCACTTTGAATGGTCAAAGTGATCATTCCACTCCCTTCCCCAGAGGGAACCGATCCTATTCTCCAACTGCCTACAATATGTTTCCTAATTTCACTTTTTTCAGTCATATTTTTGTCAGCACTTCTAAAATTAAAAACCCAATGCAGCCTACTTATCCTAGAGTGCCCAATTTTAGAAATATCCTACTGTCCTAAACTTACTTTGTATCAGGGGATGCTGGCTCAAACCGGATTACCATCAGTTGTTCTGGTTGCAAACCCAGGGATTCATTGGTATGCCCACTGCGATCGCTGAATTCTACCTCAAACGCCGCACCATCCGCCAATATCTCAACCACCGTCTCCATCTGCCCCCGCCACAAATTGTATTCAGGCAAGTCGATCGTCAAACCGTTCATGGTCGAATTGGCTTCCTTGTCTCAAGATAACCAGTTTTCTAATCTCAAGTTTGATACACGCTGAAACTCACGAAAGTTGGCTGTCACTAGCGTTAGATCGAGCGTTAAAGCGTGAGCCGCAATCAGTAAGTCATTGGGATCAATCGGTGTTCCTGCTTGTTCCAAATGAGTACGAATTTCGCCATAGCACTGATCGATGGGTGGCTCTAAAGCTAGAACAGGCAGAACAGAAAGGATGCTTTCAAGTTGACGAACGAGGCGATCCGAACCACTCTTTATAGCACCAAATCGGAGTTCACAGGCAACAACGATACTTGTGCAAATCTTGGGTTCACCCACAGAAGCAATACACTGAAACACTTGACCTTGAGGATGCCTGACTAAATCTGACAGAATATTGGTATCGAGCAGGTATGCATAGTCCATTCGGTTCTGCTAAAGCATCACGTCATCGAGAGGAAGAATTCCATCATCGGTGTCAGGAAATTCATCAGTGATATCGGGTAGAGTGGTCAGCAAGCTCAGTAACGAGTTAGGCGGAATCGGTTCAATGATTAATCGCTGTCCTTCTTTACGCAGCACAACTTCCGTACCCACAAGGGCAAACTCTTGCGGAATGGTAAGAACCTGCTCCTCTCCATTGATCAGTAGTGAAACGTGGCGTGTTTTTTCCATCAGTGATAAAGGCGGCTCAGCTTTACTGATATCCTAACCGATCGCCCCGCAAAAACACTTAGTTCCAGCTCCAATATTTTGACAAAAAGTAACTATTCGACTGACTGATGCGATCGCTTAGTTGATTGTTTGAGGAGGGAGTAGCGATTGCATTAGGCTGATCCTTCATTCAAAATGTGACGGGGATCGATCGTTGTAATTTCAGAAAACCGCTTGAAATCGGCAACATTAAAGGTAAGTAGATGAGGGATTTGATGAGCGATCATTGAAGCAACTAATCGCGTATCATGAGCTTGCTTTCCATTGACTTTGTATTTAACAACTAGTTGCTCCCAGACGTTGTAGATTTCTGGATTATCTAGTTGCAACGTGAAAAGCCCTTTCAGCAGAGAGCTTTCATGGGCTGCCTCCTCGACTGTCAATCCTAATCCATTGGCACCTGTGGGGCGGGTTGCCACTGCCCAAAACTCAATCAGGTTCTGCGGAACAATGCAAAGCAAGTGATTTTGTTGGCGAAGCGTTATGTAAGCTTTCTGAGCCATAGGGTGCATAGAATCTTGGCGATGAACCAATCGTATCAAAACATTTGAGTCCACCAAATACCTCATCACTGCTGATCTTCCCGCTCCCGGTAGATCGTTTCACGGCTGAACGCTTCATCTGGTAAGGGTAATGCTTTGGCCAGGGAAGGGCTTCTTCCGAGTTGGTGCAGGAGCGTTTCCCATTCGGGTTCTGCTTGGAGTGCCAAATGTTGTTCAACCAGCATTTCTAGATAGCGATCGACGGAAACTCCCTGTACTGCGGCTTGGGCAATGAGGCGAGCTTCAATCTCTGGTTTAAGGTCAAATTTGATGCTCATGATAGTAGGTTTCTAAGTTTCTTGTGCTGTGTTTAATCGTAACAGTACTATTGTGGACACCCTAACCAATCGCCCCCAAAAAACGACCAGTTTCAGTCCCAATATTTTGACAAAAAGTAACTCTCTAGGTGGCTGAGGCGATCGCCCCTCATTACCCTGCTCAAACTGTAATCCCTTCAGATTGAAGCAACGTCTGCGGCATCTGAATGATGTTGCCCTGATCAGCACAATTATGAAGCAACTTGAAGTGTTCTAGGTTCAGGGATGGATTCGCCTTCTGCCTGCCAAGCTTCCAAGTACATTTCAATCACTTCTTCACCGTTATGAATCGCCTCCTCACGAGTTTTACCGTGAGTACAGGGCATGACAACAAGCTCGGAGAATTCTGGAATAGTAACCAGGAAAAGCTGATCTGCATCAGACCACTCGATCATCATGCTATATCGATTCATGAATCCTCGTCCTCCTTCAACTTTTTTAATGCAGCAAGTAAACCTTTTAGTTGCTTCTCCAGATAGAGTGGTACATCATCTCCGTCCTTGCCCGGAATGGTTAGTGTTTTTCTAAGCAGAGGATGTCGCCACCGTTCATGGCTGCCTTTGCCACGCTTGGGAAGATAAACAAACCCTTCACGGGCAATCTCAGCTTTCAACTCTCGAATTTTCCTGGGCATAGATTGTATTCACCTTCCTACCCTATTGCCCCACCGCCTTATTTCTACCTGAAATATTTCTACCTTAATTGTCTTCACCATCTCCATTTCATCATCTTCTCAGCCACACCAGCCATCTGTATCAATATCACCTACGCGGGATGTTAGCCAGGATTTTCACCGCTATCCTAACCGATCGCCCCCAAAAAACGCCCAGTTTCAGTCCCGATCTTTTGACAAAAAGTAACTTCTCTAGGTCACTTCCATTGGTCAGTAGTGAAACGTGGCGTGTTTTTGCCATCAGTGATAAAGGCGGGCTTTACTGATATCATAGCCCGATCGCCCTATCCCTCCCCCAATCCATACAAAAAAAGGTGGGCATCACACCCACCTGATAAACTCGATCGCCTCTAATGACAGATCAGAGGATTATTCAATTCCTTCAATTCGGTCTTCCACTTCCTGATACAGTTCGCGCAGCAATTCCAAATTGCTTTCACTGGTTTCCCAGTAACCGCGACCGTTCACTTCCAGAAGCGTTCCGACAACTTTCCGGAACGAATGCGGGTTCAGGTTCATTAACCGCTTCCGCATTTCCTCATCCTTCACGAACGTTGTGTTCGCATCTTCGTAGATCCAGTTATCCACTGCCCCTGCCGTTGCCGACCAGCCCATCGTGTTGACCAATCGCTTCGACAGTTCCCGCACGCCTTCATACCCGTGGGACAGCATGCCCTCATACCACTTCGGATTCAGGAGTTTCGTCCGGGCATCCAGACGCACCGTTTCCGAAAGGGTACGCACCTGAGCATTGGCAGTGGTGGTGTCGGCAATGTAAGCCGCTGGAGCTTTGCCATCTCCCCGCAAATTCGCCACCAGCTTCGTCGGGTCAGAGTCGAAGTAGTGGGACACATCCGTCAGGGAGATTTCCGACGAGTCGAGGTTTTGGAACGTTGCATCCACTGTCTTCAGCGAAGACTCAAACACCTCCCGCGATTGCTCCATCATGCCGGGATTATCGGAATTAAACGCAAAGGACTTCCGCGCCAGGTACATATCCTGAAGTTCCGACTCACTTTCCCAGGTACTATTCTCCACCGCCAGGTTCACGTTAGAAGAATAAGAACCCGACGCATTGGAAAAGACGCGGGTAGCTGCCTGCCGCAGATTAATGCCCATGTCCTCCGCCTGCTTAATTGCGTGCTTGCGGACAAAGTTCATCTCGATCGGCTCTGGTGCTTCCGCCGCCATCTTAATCGCCCGATCGAGCAAGTTCATCTGATTAATGAACAGATCGCGGAACACGCCAGAACAGTTCACCACTACGTCGATGCGAGGACGACCCAGTTCCTCTAAGGGGATGAGTTCCAGCTTATTCACCCGACCCAGGGCATCAGGCACCGGACGCACACCCACCAGCCACATCACCTGCGCCAACGATTCCCCGTAGGTCTTGATGTTATCCGTGCCCCACAGCACAAAGGCGATCGTCTCTGGATAGTTGCCGCCATTCTCCGCCTGTTGACGGGCAATCAGGCGATCGACCACAATCTGCGCTGACTTCACCGCTGCGGTGGTGGGAATCGATTGTGGGTCAAGGGCGTGGATATTTTTACCTGTGGGCAACACATCCGGGTTCCGTACCGGATCGCCACCCGGACCCGGCAGCACATACTCACCCTCCAACGCCTTCAGCAACGCGCCCAGCTCGTTATCGGCAATAATCTGCTTCAGGCAAAATTCCAGATACTCAAACAGCGGTTTGATCGCCTCCGGGTCAACCTTGGTGTAGCCCGCTTCGTGCAGAGCCTCAATCCAGGGTTCCTTTCTGCCAATGTTGAAGAAGTTGAGCTTCGTCACCTTAGACACGCGCCCATCGGCATCGGTCTGTTCCTTCACCATTGCTGCCACTGCCGCCCGGACTGCCTGATTGATCTCATACAACAACTGCACATCGTCCAAATGACCCCGATCGCTGCTCTTGTAGATTTGATCAATATCGCGTCCCAGGCTGTTGGCAATGATCCGTTGCAGGCTGATGATCTCCTCTTCCGGGCGATCGAGTCCGGCAATATTCACCAAAGTGGCGATCGCTTCCTCGGCTGTGGGTGGCTTCCCAATCACATGCAAACCACAGGGCAACAGCCGCGACTCAATCTCCATCAGCTTGATGTAGACCTTGCCCACCAGGCTATCCCGCTCCTCTGCCGTCAACTCCGAAGCATCGGTGTCTGGCAAGGTAATATCCTTATCCAGGTTGACCATGCGGCTCTTGTCAATGATGGCATTGACGATCGGCACGCTGCGTCCGGAATCCTTCAGGGTTTGGTAGGAGCTAATTAACTCACTTAACTCCTTCAAGCCCTTATACAGTCCAGCATTTTCCGCCGGGGGAGTCAGGTAGCTAATGGTTTCGGCATAGCTGCGGCGTTTGGCGATCGTCGCTTCCGAGGGGTTATTTGCCGCGTAGTAGTAGAGGTTGGGAATCGTGCCAATCAGGCTATCCGGGTAGCACTCTCCAGACATCCCCATCTGCTTACCGGGCATAAACTCCAGGGAGCCGTGCGTCCCGAAGTGCAGGACAGCATCCGCCTGCCAGATGTGTTCCAGGTAGGTGTAGTAGGCCGCAAAGCCATGATGGGGGCTGGCGGAACGGGAGAACAGTAGCCGCATCGGGTCGCCTTCATAGCCGAAGGTGGGCTGAACCCCGATGAAGACATTGCCAAAGTGCTTGCCAAACACCAGCAGCTTTTCGCCATCGGTATTTAAATGTCCGGGGGCTGATCCCCAGTTTTCTTCTAAACGTTTGTAGTAGGGGGTGAGTGCCTCATATTCCGGCACCGACATCCGGTAGGCAATATTCAGTTCAGGGCTGCTGTACTGCGCCTGGGCATCGTGGATCACCGCCTGCATCAGTTCCTCCGCCGATTCGGGCAGATCCTCGACATCGTAGCCATTATTCTTCAAGGCTTTGACTGCCTCAAAGATGGAACCAAACACATCCAGGTAAGCCGCCGTTCCCACGTTCCCTTTATCCGGCGGGAAGCTGAACACGGTGATCGCCACCTTTTTGTGAACCTTAGGCTTGCGGCGCAGGTTTGCCCACTTCATCGCCCGTTGGGAAATCGCTTCGATCCGGTCTTGCAACGCGATCGCCTTCCCCGTAGCACCATCCCGACCCGACATAATAATCGGTTCGATCGCCCCATCCAGTTCCGGAATCGCAATTTGGAGAGCCACCTGAATTGGGTGCAAGCCCAGATCGCTATCCTGCCACTCTTCCGTGGTTTGGAACACCAGCGGTAACGCCACCATGTAGGGACGATTTAGCCGCTTTAAAGCATCGATCGCCTTGGGATGATCCTGCCGAGCGGGACCGCCCACCAGGGCAAAGCCAGTCAGAGAAACCACCACATCGACGATCGCCTGCTGGGGATTAATTGGGTCATAGAAGTAGGCATCCACAGGCTTGGAAAAGTCCAGTCCACCCGCAAACACCGGGATCACCTTAGCTCCCATGCACTCCAGTTCCTGCACCATCGCCACATAATGGGCATCATCTCCGGTAACCAGGTGTGTCCGTTGGAGCACCAGACCGACACAGGGAGCCAGGGGATCTTTCAGGTCGTCCGAAATATCTGAGCGGGAAGAATGCCAGTTCAGGTACTCCTTCAAATCCTCGAACATCTGCGGGGCTAAGGGATGCCAGATGCCCATATCGGGATAGGTGACTGGCTCCTGATATTGGACTGCCGATCCTTTTTCCGTCGGGTGAATGTACTTGTCGGAGAGCATCAGCAGGAAGTTTTCCAGGTTTTCTGGGGAACCGCCCAGCCAGTACTGGAAGCTCAACATAAAGTTGCGGGCATCCTGCGCCTTGTCGATCGGCAGATACTTCAGGACTTTGGGCAGGGTTTGCAGCAGCTTCAGCATCCCATCCTGGAAGGATGAACCAGACTTCTCCTTGCGTTTCCGCATAAACTGAGCGATCGCACTCTTGGACTGGCCCAATTGCGCCATCGAGAAGCTGCCCATCTTATTCAGGCGCATCACCTGGGGCATGGAGGGGAAGACCACCGCCACATCCAGACGATCGCGGTGCGGCTCCACAGCAGCAACCACTTTGTCCGCCAGTTCTTCAATGAAGATGAGAGAACCGATAAAGACATCTGCCTGAGCCACATCCCGCTCAAATGCCTCGTAGTTTTCAGGGCTACGCAGTTCCTCCAGCAAATAGCCACTGATTTCGATCGCCAGATTCGGGTTTTTCTGATTAATGGAACGAACGGCCGCCGAGAGAGAACTCTGATACTGCGGCTCTAACACGACATAGACCACCTTAATCAGCGATCGTCCCTGGAGGTCATTGGGAGCGATATGCCGGACGGCGGGCTTGACGTGAGTGAACATGCGGTTAGGCTCCTTTCAAAGGCTGTCAGCAAATCGGCAAAACACTATCGGAGGTAGTCCAGCTAGCAAAATATCAAGATTGCCATGCTAAGGATTACTGCCAATAGCCATAATCAATCAAAGTGTTACAAGAGTGAAATTTACCAGAAAACCCTTACCACATGGGCGATCGGGCTGACATCTGACACAATTCGCAAAAAATAACGAGATGTTTTTTTACAGTTGTTGACGAGAGCAGAAGCATGTGCTCAATTTTTTGTTAAAAATCTTAATGTAAATTATTTGAATTTTTGGTGGTTGACGTAAAGCAGGACACTGAAATCGAAGATAGGAAGAGAAGGAAAACAATAGAGCGTCAGGGGAATGCTCAGAACTGGTACTGCCCACCGCAAGCTAAAAACCTGCACAATGAATTACCTGATCCATTTTGCTGATCCAGGTTTTACTGCTGCAGGTGACTGTTCAACCTAACGCGGCCCGATTCAATTGGTTCAATTGGTTCAAAAAAGCCAGAGATCCCCAAATTAAGGTTCACCCTGGCTTCCTCTTCACTTTTGGTTTTAAATCCTACTGAAAAGATGGGATTTTGGATTCAGTTGCGATCGAGGCTCTAGGCAATCTGATTAGACTTGCGCCGACGAGACAGGATCAGTCCGCCGCCGATGATGCCTAATCCCACCAATGTTGCGGGTTCGGGCACCGCTTCCGCTTTCACGACCCAGTCCTGATAGTCGTAGTAGTAAGTAGCGGGGTTCGTGCGGGAGGCTTGGGTTTGAATGAACTCACCATCCTCTAAGCCGATAAACAGGGCACCAGACTGATTAACGGTAACGAACCGACTGCTGTGAGCTGCGTTGTACTGCCTGGAAGTCAAGTCATAGAACTGATCAGATACCGCATTGAAGGTATACGAATCGAGTGCTCCAACACCAAAGGTGCTGAGACCCTGGCTCAGGAGAGCGAGCTGATAGGTGATGCCCGCCCTAAAAGTAACGAAAACCTCACACAACCCAGTGATAGCCACACCACAGGTTCCTAACCAGTCATTGGTATGCGCTCTGGCTCCTGGGTTGTAGGGCAGCGTCTCGCTAAAAATCGAAACGAAACTATCAGCCCCCTGCCCTGGCAGAAAATAACCAAAGCTGGAAAGCCCCATGCCCCGACTCCCTAAGCCATCCATTTGAATACTGAATTTTACTTTCAGATCCTGGGAGGGGGTAAAAGCACTGGTTTGATAAGGCAGACTTGAAATTGGTGCAGCAAGTCCGTTGCCAACTGGCACATTTTCCGACAGGGTCGGTAGTCCGAGATCCGCAGGCATAAGGCTGGCAGCTTGAACGGGTGCTGCGGCTGTAATTGCAGTTCCAACGATACCGAGAAGTGCAAGTGTAGGTTTGAAGTTCATAGATGCTCTGTCAACTTATAGAGAAGTTAAATGTTTAGGTGTTTACCCATGCTGAAGCAGGGCGGATTGAATGACTCGCACAGGGATTGCTACACAGACTTAAAGCCAGGGAACTGGAAACACAGTACTTACAGGTAAGGCAGCCAGCATAATCGAGCGTCATGGGGTGTTGACTGATGCCACTCTATCACAGAGTAAGAATAGATACAGATGGGGGTTTGCCGGGCATCGAAGAGCATTGGCTGATTTAATTCAGGAATTTCACTCAGGACAGGGGAAGAGAACAGAGGAATCGATCAATTCCACCATTAAATCTTACTCATCTATACTGATATTTTGCTTTGATGAGTATCGTTTTTTACCTAATTTTTAAGAGAAAACACAGAAAGGCAAATATCTGATGAATTTTCAGTCTGGGACTGTATCGTTCAGGTTGTTTCCCTAAACTGCAATTTGTGATACCCTTAGCCATCTGGGTTGATCGGCTGAAATTAGGTTGATCGGCTGAAGCAAGCTGAAATCAGTTTTTCATTGCGTGAAGATCAGCACGAACAGGGGGTACAGCACATTTTTAGCCTGGGGATCTTGCCCCAAGCCTCTACAACGCAAATTTCATGCCTACAATAAACAGTGACTTCATCTTGAAGTGGTTGCCAATTGAAGTAAACGTGAAGGGGCTGAGGAGTGGAAGCTCAATCCAGTAAGCTAGAGTCTATTATGTTGCAGATTGGGGAAGCGGTTCTCACAACCACTGAAACGGTAGAACGCCTTGCCTCTCAGGTGGATGCCCTGTCCTCTCAAGTGCAACAGCAGGGGTATCAGATCTTTGCTCTGAGTGATGCAGTGCAAACCTTAGCTGAAAATCATGACAGTGCCCTGACGGAATTGCGGCAGGTTTCCAGCTCATTACAGCAGTTAGTGGAGGTGATTGGGCAAGAGCCAGAACCATAAGTCAATGTCAGCATTCCTTGCAGCTTTGGTCAATTCCCCATGCGGGTGACTTCGTAACACCGGATTTGAGACAAACTTTGTACAGGAGTATTGAGAAATCGTAAAGAAGGTTGACACTATCGATGGCAATAGCTGAGGAGCTTCGGCAAACCTGGAGATTGCGTCTCCAGGAAGGAAATCCAAACCTTTCACCTACCGATCAGGAAAGCATTATTAACTGGTTGTTGGGCGAAGATACGCAACGGTTTGACGATTTGGAACCGTCTCAGCTTGCTATTGCTAAACAGGCGATGGACTATCGCTACCGCATTCTGCAGCAACGGTATTTGGGGATTCCCCAGGAGCGCGCCTATCGTCAGTTGATCCAACGGTTAAGTAGTCTATTCTTGATTCGCAACAAGATTAAGGCATGGGTCGCTCTATCCCGCGATCGCCAGCGCACCGTCATGGATGTGCTGCAAGAGGTGATTCAGGAATTGATGCAAAGCGACAAGTATATGCGTCAGCAGATGGCCTGGATTGCGCAGTGTGTGCCCAGTCAGCGGCTCCGCAACTCGATCCTGCTGACCAGCATTGAGGAATACTGTCTGCGCCCAATTCGCAATCAGCCTCTACTGGTCTATCGCTTTGTTAACTACCTGCGACGATCGCAGCGCGGTGGGATGACCCAGGTGCCAACAGGGGATTTGATTCGGCTTGTGTCCGACGAAATCTCCTCTGATGATGCCGATAATCCAGTTAGCTTGCTGGATGCCCAGGCGAAAGCAGTCTATGAAGATAGTCAAGCCTGGGAGGAGCAGCAGTCTCTACGGGAAAAGGTGGTGCAGGAATTTATCGCCTACCTTGCCGATCAGGTTGAACCCGTAGCGGCGGAATGGCTACGCTTGCATCTTCAAGGGCATTCCCAGGAGACGATCGCCCAAACCCTGGATCTGCCCATTAAGACGGTGTACCGCCTGCGAGAGAAAATTAGTTATCATGCTATCCGTGTATTTGCCTTCAAGCATCAGCCAGAATTGGTGGGGAGTTGGTTAGGAACTACCCTGGCCGAGCACAGCTTAGGACTCACGCCTGAACAGTGGAAAATTCTTAATGAGAGAATTACGCCGGTTCAACGACAGATTTTGGCCGCAATGAAGGAAGGGCAGAGCGTTGAAGCGATCGCTACCCTGCTTAACCTGAAGACCAGCCAGGTTCTATCAGAATGGAGCAAGATTTATTTAGTGGCTCAGTCTATCCGGGGAGATGGGTAGACTGAGGATTGAGTCAGCAGGGAATCTCCAGGGAATCTCCAGGGTTAATCGCTGCTTGACTGACAAAACTCCTGAAACCATGATTCTCTCGTAGGTTGGGTAAAGCCGTTCCGGCATGCCAGAAAAGCAATAGCGTAACTTAACGAAATGCAGACGGGTATTGGGTTTCGCGCTGTTCAACCCAACCTACTAAAAAGATTGGTTCGTCAACCAGGGTTAATAGTCCGTTGAACCCGATCGGGCGTTAAAAGCTTGAAGAAGAAAGGCTTGCTTAAAAAAAGCCAAAAAGAATGAGGGCAGTGATTCACCGCCCTCATCGTCTGTCTTCATAGAATGAATCGGTTCATTTCCCTCCGATTCATGACAACTGCCTCTGCACTCGAAGAAAATTTGCCTGGAATCCAGTGCTTGAAAAACTAGCTCGCCAGATATCCCCGAATGTTAGCTTTGCGGCGACGCAGATGATCCAGAGCTTGACGCTCCAACTGACGTACTCGCTCGCGGCTGATGTTCATCCGTTGCCCCACCTTGGCCAGCGACAGCTCATTGCCATCATTTAAGCCAAACCGCAGAACCAGCACTTCACGCTGTTGAGGAGTCAGTTCAGATAACATTCCCTCCAAATCACGGCGGAGCGATTCCTGAGTGGCGTAGGTTTCTGGAGATGCGTTCTCATCTTCCAGCAGATCTTGCAGTTCCGTATCCTGATTGTCACCCACCCGTAGATCCAGCGAAACTGGCTGACGCGCCATCAGCAAGAATTCTCGAATTTGAGATGGTTCTAGCTCCAGTGCCTCGGCAATTTCTACTGGATTCGGACTGCGCCCCAGCTTTTGAGTCAGTTCACGCTGGACTTTCTTGATTTTGTTCAGCTTTTCAGTAATGTGGATGGGCAGGCGGATAGTGCGAGCCTGTTGGGCGATCGCCCGGGTAATGGCCTGACGGATCCACCAGTAGGCATAGGTTGAGAACTTGTAGCCCCGTGTCGGGTCAAACTTTTCAACCCCGCGCTCCAGTCCTAGCGTCCCTTCCTGAATCAGGTCGAGAAACTCCAGATTCCGCTTCTGGTACTTCTTGGCAATGGCAACCACCAGGCGCAGGTTGGCTTCCACCATTTTCTGCTTGGCGCGTTGACCGACTCGAACGACTTGCTCCAGCTCGGGTTCAGCCACCTTGGCAGCCGCAGCCCACTCAGCTTGGGTCGGTTCTCGATCGAGTTTTTCCGTTAATTCTTCCTTGACCTCCAGGAGTGCCATCATTTGCTGCACTTGCTTACCGTAAACAATTTCTTGCTCGTGCGTCAAAAGCGGCACTCGCCCGATTTCATGCAGATAGGTTCGCACCATATCAGCCGTGAATACCGGATTGGTCGCTTTGCTTTTTTGAACTTTAACTTCAGTATTTGCGGTTGGCATGAGGCAGTGAACTCCTTTGGACAGCGTTACGAAGAAGACTTAAGTGAGGGAAAATCAATTTCCCTGATCATCGGCGAGGTAGACGGGTGAGCTTAACCATCGAAGGAGGGATATCATTCCTCCCCTGGTCATCTAGATCGAGGTGATTTACAAGTAGCAACCATCTACCGATATAGCAAACAGGCGAATGGCAACCTGTTTTGGTTCCCCAAAACTTCCTAATGGCTCGGATTCAGACTAACGAACTCCCTGAATCTTACGAGGCTCCAAGCAGTGCAAACTCCCAATTAAAACGTCTGTTTCACTTCAACAAACCTTTCACCTTTAACAGACCTTCGAGATAGCTGGTGGTTCAAAGAACCCTGGCAACTATTCTTTACTTTTGTAATTAGACACTCTTGTAACTGGACGCTTTTGTGATTGGACGCGAATCCATCAAACTGCGAATAAACAACCTTGACTAGCTCCGATCGCAGACCCATGTAAGCGATTAGTAAATCGAAATCGTTATGAGTTTGCTATATCATTTATGGTAATACAAGTTTAGATTCCAGTAAAGAGCCAGGAATCATCCAATCGGATGATCTATGATAGCGATTTTTTGAGAAACGTCAACTTGCATCCCATACTTGTATCTAAGCTAACCTCGGATTTATCGAGCTTCCCAGTCGGAAAATACAGATCTTTTGCTGCTCTTTATATCATCCGTGGTTTCAAAAAAGATGGGGTACGGAAAGTACGGAGGGATAACCGAACCCAGCAATTCGGCGAGAAAACCGCTCAGAATCCCAAATCTGCCCTGGCCGCCTCAGCAGCCTTAAAGATCGCTTCGGTTGGCAGTTCCTCCCACGCCGTTTCGCCAATTTCCGCATAAAAGGTTTCATCGTAGGGACGGGTGCGTACCACGACGGGCATGGGCACCGCATGACCCAGCAGTAGGGCTTGCTGCTTGGAGTCTAGCTTGGCTAATACCGATCGCAGTGCCTGCCCCCCCGATACCCCCGTAAAAATTGCCTCAATATCTTTTTCATCGTTCAGCAACGCCGTAATCCGTGTCCCAACCTGAGACATGACTTCGTTATCGATCCCCGACGGCCGTTGATCCACCACTAGCAGGGTGACAAAGTACTTGCGCATCTCACGGGCGATCGTGCCAAAAATGGTCTGGCGGACGGTGGCAGAGTCTAGAAACCGATGGGCTTCTTCAATGGTGATGACAAGCTGGTGGGGGCGATCGCTGGGGTTCTTGGTTTGGAGAAACTTTTCGGCCTTATGGACATAACTGGCATGGATGCGGCGGGCGATCACGTTCGTGGCCAGCATATAGGACAACATATTGGACTGAGAACCAAACTCAATCACCACATGCTTTCCCGCTTCCAGGGATTCTAAAATCTGGCCGACATAATTTTTAGGACAAGTATTTCGCAGGTATTTCAAATCATCCAGCCGAGTCAGTTTCCGCTGCAACGCCATAATGGACGACTTACTGCCCATCTTCATTTCGCAAAATTCCTGGATCTCTTCATTACTCATCGTTAGTAGACGACTAATCCAGGCTTTGCCGAATTCATTGCGGAGAATAATCGCATTCTCCAGACTGGCTTCCGACAGGTTCAGCTCTCCCCGCACCAGAGCCAGATCTTCTACATCAATCTGGTCGTAGCTAATGTAAAGCTCCTGGGCATCTCGAACCCCGCGTCGTTGCGTAGAAGCTGGATCAAGGGTGTAGATCTGCACCTGGCTGGGAAACAGTTGCCGCAATCCCTTCACTGTACTGAACTGCTTGCCTTCCTTGGCCGCCTCCCAGCCATACTCGGAGTGCATATCAAAAATTAAATTCACCGCAGCCCGTTTACGGATGATCCCGGATAGCAGCAGGCGAGTCAGGAATGATTTTCCCGTTCCCGATTTACCAAATACGCCATTACTCCGCTCCACAAATCGATCGAGATCTAGACAGACAGGCACATCCATATCAATCGGTTGACCAATCGCAAAGTTGCGGCGATGGGGATCATCTTCCCAACCGAAAACAGCCCGAAAGTCTCGTTCGGCTGCATCATAGACCTGGCTGAAGTGACTGGGAATCGTTTTGACGGGCAGCAGATCTACTGCACTGGAGTTGGCTTCATAGGAAGCGAGATTTGACTTTTCGCTTTTGGTTCGCTTCGGCTTGTCGGCGGAGTCTGTTTTGTCCCTGGGGGTGAACATCAGCATCGGCGTGAGATTAATGGTGCCGTAGGTGCCGCTGCCCGCCAGGACATCTTGCAGAAAAGCATTGCTGGGATCGGGGGGGTTAGCCAGAATCCGCGAACTGGAGGTGCCCAGAGTGACATCCGTTAGCATACAGAAGAAGCGCGATCGCCTTCCCTGCACCACCAGGAACTTGCCAACCCGCATATCTTCCACCAGCACATCGGGATGCAGCCGTACTTCTAATCCCTGGCTGAGGGATCCTTGAATCACTGAACCAAGCGGTTTTTCTAAATCCATACCCGCCTACAGAAGCTTTCCAATCGACCACACTGGGTTGAGCCTCGGCAATGGAGAAATCCACCCCGCCCCGCCCAATACGTGCGTTCTAATTATCAACTAATACTTCTGTTCTAACAATAATACAATTGTCCTACCACTTCGTCCCGTATCGGAGGTGAACATCATGGGAGATACTAAGGGAAGTAGGCGAATATTGGTTTGGAAGTCGATGAATCTGAGTGCAGAGATTGACCGTCTGCTTGACCTGATGCCCGCATCGGGACGAATGTATACAAAGCTGGTGAGCAAACCGAAACAGTCCACCGTCATTGCTGCGACCTATCCCTTACCCTGGGTAGAAGTGCATCCCATCACCATTAATTTTGATCTGTGGCAAAAATTACCTCAGCCTCAACGAGATTTGTTGCTACTGCATCATGTAGGCGGGTTATTGAATGCACGGCAGCTCAAGCTTGACCTGTATCAGGGGTTATTCGCGGTTGGGGCAACTGGAACCGTCATTGAATTGATTCGAGGTGAGGCGGCAGGGATTGTCACCCTGGCGGGGCTGACGGTTCTGGCCGGTGCTCAAGTATTTCGGAAAAACCGCAAGGATGAAGCTGTGTTAATCGCGGATGAAGCAGCGATTCGAGTTGCCCAGCGACGGGGGTATACGGAGACGGAGGCAGCTCAACATTTGCTAGCGGCGATCGAGTCCGTTGCCCAGATTGAACAACGCAATCTTTCGGTTGCGGAGGTGGTACGAAGTCAGGCATTACGGGCAATGGCAGGATTATCGCCCCTGAACCAGTAAGGTGTTAACTGAGGTCGAATATAGTCAGAATGTGGGATCAAATTGCAGCGCAGATTAGCCAGGTAACCGGAAAAAAGTTTTCTCCTGATCATCACCGATCGGTTGGAGGGGGCAGTATTAACCAGGCCTATTCCCTGTCGGAAGGCGATCGGGCTTATTTCGTCAAACTGAACCAGGCGAGTCAGATTGAAATGTTTGAGGCGGAGGCGTTGGGACTGCGCCAAATTTTCGACTCTCACACCATTCGCGTTCCAGAGCCAATTTGCTGGGGAACGGCAGGAAATTCTGCCTATATCGTGCTGGAGTGGTTAGAGTTTGGCTATGGTGATCATCAAGCCTGGGAAGCAATGGGGCGAAATTTGGCGGCCATGCACCGTGTCACCAGCGACAAAGGGTTTGGCTGGGATCGCAATAACACGATCGGTTCAACGCCTCAACTGAATCAATGGATGGAGAACTGGATCGAATTCTTGATCGAGCAGCGATTAACCTACCAGTTTCGATTAGCCAATCGGCAGGGGGGACGGTTTCCTAAGCAGGAGCAGCTACTAGCAGCCGTTCCTGAGATTTTAGCGGGTCACACCCCAGAACCCTCCCTAGTCCACGGCGATCTGTGGACGGGCAACGCCGCCGTAACTCAACAGGGAGAACCCGTGATTGTCGATCCAGCCACCTACTTTGGCGATCGAGAAGTGGATATTGCGATGAGTCAGCTCTTTGGTAGCTTTCCCGCTAATTTCTACAGTGCTTACAACGAGGCATTTCCCCTGGAGGCAGGCTATGGACGACGCAAAATTCTCTATAACCTGTACCACATCCTGAACCATTTCAATCTATTTGGCAGCAGCTATGAGGCTCAGGCAAATCAAATGATTGCATCGTTGCTGTGATTCTTGATGATGATTGACTCCACGCAATTCCTGCCCAACCGTTTAACCTTGCAAATTATCTGGCATCACCCCTGGAGCCACAGATAAGGCCAGATCTTCACCATTGCGGCGGATCTCGATCGGCAGGGCTTCACCAATCTGACTTGCTTCTACCACCCGCTGAACATCTGTGGCATCCTCAACCGTTCGATCGCCCAATCGAATAATCACATCCCCTGGTTCTAATCCTGCTTGCTCGGCGGGCGAACCCGAAGCCACTTCTACAATCAAAATTCCCTGATCTTCGTTCACCGAAATGGAGCTGCTGGGGTCATTGTTCAACTGTTCTCGGACTTCCGGAGTCAGCGTTAGCATCCGAATGCCCAGATAGGCATGTTCTGCTCGCCCCGTGCTAATCAACTGATCGGCAATGCTGCGAGCGGTGTTAATCGGAACGGCAAAGCCCAGCCCCTGTGCTCCGTTAATAATGGCGGTGTTCATCCCAATCACTTCACCCCGTTCATTCAGCAATGGCCCACCAGAGTTACCTGGATTAATCGCGGCATCGGTTTGGATAAAGCCAACTCGTCGATCGGCTACACCAATCTCAGCACTCGATCGTCCGGTGGCGCTAATGATCCCTGCGGTGACTGTGTTGTCTAAACCGAGGGGATTGCCGATGGCAATGGCCCATTCTCCTGGTTGGAGTTGTTCCGAGTCCCCAATTGGTACAGTGGGCAGATCCGTCGCTTCGATTTTCACAACCGCAACATCCGTAATTGGATCTTGCCCAACCACTTCTCCTTCAAAGCGGCGACCATCCTTCAGCACCACCGTTACGCGATCGGCCCCGTCAATCACATGGGTATTGGTCAGAATAATCCCATTTGCATCAACGATGAACCCTGATCCCGTTCCTTCCTGCACCCGCGAGGGAGAATCTGGCATGTCGCCGCCAAATTGCCGACCAAAGGGGCGATTAAAAAAGCGAGAACCTGAGCTGACGGTACGTTGGGCATCAATCCGAACCACCGCTGGCCCAACCCGTTGTACAGCATCGGCAATAAAGTTATAGTTGACAGGCATCGCTGCCATCGGAGCGGGTTCTGAATCCAGATTCAAGGGAGCCTGACTGATGGGCTGCTCTTGGTTTGGGGGTTGCTGCGCTAAGGAGGGAGCTTGAGTCAAGAGGCGATCGGCCGCAACGGCTCCTCCTGCCCCTACCATCAGCAAAGATGCATACGTTAAAGCTTGTCTAAAAGGATTTGAAGTCATAGGAGGTTGCACAAAGCTTACTATACGGCTACGTAGATATGACTTACCGATCCATTATGAATCAGGTTCATGCTAGTCGGATCGCATAAGGAATTTACTCTCTCTAAGGTATCGACTCAGTATGGCAGTGGGATGACAGGTTCGTCACGCATTTATGAAATTTGCCGCGAAATTGGTCAATCGGATTTCCTGGAAGTTTTACCCGGTCAGGTTCGACCGTATTGTCACCTAAATGTCATCTCAACAAAACATATTCGACAAACTCGGTTGATATTCTTAAATCACAGGTGAATGAATGCTGCGGAGGAGCAGTTCGCTAGATGAGTTTGGGGAGTCCTGAAGATTTTCCTCTCTGCGACTGTTCCTCTTTTCCGTTGCCGCTATTTCCCGACCTGGTAATCTTTTGACTGAATTTAAACAACTGATACCCATTTGATTGGCGGAAATTGCACATCCCGGTAAGGGCGTACTGCTGTGCGCCCCTACAGGCAATCTATCTGCCGTGCAAACGATTTGAATCGGTATGAATTTAATAACCGAGGGCGCACTGCTGCGCGCCCCTACTGAAAAACGATTGAAAGGGGTACATGGCGATGCACCCCTTTGATTAACTTCGATTAACTCCGATTAACAATGAACAACCAAACTTGCAGTTAATCCATTAACTTGAGGTTGTTTAACCCTGAAGTGACCCTGGCAGAAGTAATGCGATCGCCTTGCTGAATTTGATCGACCACATCCATCCCTTCCGTGACATAGCCGAAAACCGCATAGTCTCCATCCAGGAATTCCAGATCGGCCAGCGCAAAATAAAACTGAGCCGAAGCTGAATCAGGTAAATTCGATCGGGCCATGGCCACTGCTCCGCGCGTATGACGAAGTTTGGGCGGCTGATCTGTAATTCCTGCCGATTCTAGCGTTTGGCTGTAAACGGGTTCCTGGGCGTTGGCCGGAGTAATTTCAAGGGGAATATAGCGAGGTTGCCCCGTCGCCGGATCGACAAAGCTGCCTGTGCCTAACTGGTTGGCTGGGAAATTCGGATCTTTCCCCTGGGGATCTCCTCCCTGCACCACAAAGGGTTGGGGTTGGCGAATAACGCGATGGAAGACAAGTCCATCATAAACACCGCGATTAGCCAGATCCACAAAGTTTCCAGCCGTAATGGGTGCATCCAGCCCCCTGACCAGAATGCTGATCGGTGCGCCGTTGACTATCATTTCAACGGTTGCTTCCCCTTCCAGGTAAGGTAAGCCGCTAAATTGATTGGACTCCGACGGTACAGGGGATTGAGCTTGGGTTTCTGCGATCGAGTCATCGAGCGTGTCAGATTGCTGGGCTGAAGTTGCGCATCCACCCAGGATCAGGCTGCTCATCAGCAGGATGGAAACGCACCAGCGATAAATTCGTGTCTGCATGGATTCTAAACAGCGTATACAGCAATGATCTTAACGAGTTCACACGGACAAATAGTTTAGCCCCATTTCTCCTGATGTTCTTCAGGATGCAGGATGTCCTCTGGGATGCAGGGCAGGCTCTAAACAGCTAGCAGAACAGCATCGATCTTTACAGCCCCTCTAAGGGAACTCCCAAAAACCGAGCTAAAGCTGCCCCCTGATTTTCAATTTCCGATAGGGGAAGGGGTTGTCCCACGCGGGTTAGGGGAATTTCGCCCTTACCTTTAACCCGCAGATATAAAGCTCTTTTAGGATTTAATCCTTCTTTAATCTGAACCTGAATTGACTGAATATCCTCCAGGGGATACTCCAACTCGATCCGACGGTTTTTCCCGGGAAACCCCGATCGAAAGATAGTGGCTGTGCCCTTTTCTTTGTTGAATTCGTTGTAGCCACCCCCAACATTCCACAACACAATCAACCAGAGGTAGAGTCCCAGTAAGGTGCCCACAACGCCATAAAACCCCATCGCAAGACCCTGAGGGACAAACACCAGTTGAGTTGGATCGGAGAACGGCAACAGGTTGACCTTGAGATAGCTAGATAGGGCAGATAGGAAGAAGCCGATTCCCCCTGCTGCGGAAACCGTTCCCCATAAATAATTACTAAAGCGACGGGAACCCAATACTTCCTGACGAAAGATTAGAGTATTTTCATTTTTGGATGAATTCGATGCCGTTGGTACAGCCATGAGCTTATCGGTGTTGAATAACGTTAAGAGTCAAAAAGAGTCAGAGAAACTACGGTCAAAATGCTAGAGCCTGAAAGAATCACCCGGCGAGGCGATCGTCACTTCATGGGAAAACTCCTGAGAGAAGTCTAAAGAAATGTTAAACAAAACACTTTCTGAGAAGGAGACGTATCAGATTGTAAAATTTCTCGGATATACCTATCATATAGAAACGTTAAACCTCTCTCAGCTAACTTGACCTGGTGTCAGACATCGATCGAGAGGGGTAGATGTGGAAAGCGCAGTCAATTCGTGTCCATGTCGGTTAACGCTTGGTTCTTAAAGGATCGTTTCATCCTCTCAGCTTAAACTCCTGAATTGACGGAGAAAGTTGAATTTAGAGGATGTAGTGGCATATTAAGAGGTTATGACATGACCATAGCAATGGGACGA
The DNA here is from genome assembly GCF_048077055.1 of Egbenema bharatensis FJBBOT/2019. Lineage (NCBI taxonomy): Bacteria > Bacillati > Cyanobacteriota > Cyanophyceae > Oculatellales > Oculatellaceae > Egbenema > Egbenema bharatensis. The sequence goes on from NZ_CP182236.1 coordinate 5,416,536, forward strand.
GCGCAAGCCAATCGAGGATGGTTTGATGTCCTCGATGACTGGCTCAAGCGCGACCGATTCGTCTTCATCGGCTGGTCCGGTTTACTCCTGTTCCCCTGCGCGTACCTTGCGCTCGGCGGCTGGCTCACCGGCACCACCTTCGTTACTTCCTGGTACACCCACGGGATTGCCTCTTCCTACCTGGAAGGGTGCAACTTCCTTACCGTTGCCGTTTCCACCCCTCCCAACGCTCTGGGACACTCCCTACTGTTTTTGTGGGGTCCCGAAGCCCAGTGGGACTTCACCCGCTGGTGTCAACTCGGCGGACTGTGGACGTTTGTTGCCCTCCACGGTGCTTTTGCCCTGATTGGCTTCATGCTGCGGCAGTTTGAGATCGCTCGACTCGTCGGCATTCGTCCTTACAACGCGATCGCCTTTAGTGCGCCGATTGCAGTGTTTGTCAGCGTGTTTTTGATGTACCCGTTGGGACAGTCTGGCTGGTTCTTTGCCCCCAGCTTTGGGGTAGCAGCGATTTTCCGGTTTTTGCTGTTCTTGCAAGGGTTCCACAACTGGACTTTGAACCCGTTCCATATGATGGGCGTGGCAGGAGTCCTCGGTGGTGCGCTGCTGTGTGCGATTCATGGTGCGACGGTAGAGAACACGCTGTTTGAGGATGGCGAGGGTTCCAACACCTTCCGTGCCTTTGAGCCGACCCAGTCAGAAGAAACCTACTCGATGGTGACGGCAAACCGCTTCTGGTCTCAGATTTTTGGGATTGCGTTCTCGAACAAGCGGTGGCTGCACTTCTTCATGTTGTTTGTGCCGGTGACGGGCTTGTGGATGAGTGCGGTCGGGATTGTCGGTTTGGCGTTGAACCTGCGGGCGTATGACTTTGTGTCGCAGGAGATTCGTGCCGCCGAAGACCCTGAGTTTGAAACGTTCTACACCAAGAACATTCTGCTGAATGAGGGCATCCGTGCTTGGTTAGCTCCTCAAGATCAGCCTCACGAAAACTTTGTATTCCCTGAAGAGGTACTGCCCCGTGGTAACGCTCTCTAATAATCCAATCATGATGAGCAACCGCGACCAGGAATCCTCTGGATTCGCTTGGTGGTCTGGTAATGCTCGTTTAATAAATCTATCCGGTAAATTATTGGGTGCCCACGTCGCCCATGCTGGTTTAATTGTGTTTTGGGCTGGAGCAATGACCTTGTTTGAGGTCGCTCACTTTGTGCCTGAAAAGCCCATGTATGAACAGGGTTTCATCTTGCTGCCTCACCTGGCAACGCTGGGTTGGGGTGTGGGCCCTGGTGGTGAAGTGATCAACACCTTCCCTTACTTCGTAGTAGGTGTACTTCACCTGATTTCCTCCGCCGTTCTTGGTTTAGGCGGTATCTATCATGCCATTCGTGGTCCTGAAACCCTGGAAGAATATTCTGGTTTCTTCGGCTATGACTGGAAAGATAAGAACCAGATGACCAACATCATTGGATATCACCTGATCATTTTGGGAATCGGTGCATTCCTGTTGGTATTCAAAGCCATGTTCTTTGGGGGTGTCTATGATACCTGGGCACCGGGTGGGGGTGATGTTCGCGTCATCAACAACCCCACGCTCAACCCCGTTGTTATCTTTGGCTACCTGCTGAAGGCTCCATTTGGTGGTGAAGGCTGGATTATCAGCGTCAACAACATGGAGGACATCATTGGGGGTCATATCTGGGTTGGCTTTATCTGTATTGCTGGTGGTATCTGGCACATTCTGACCAAGCCGTTTGGTTGGGTACGTCGTGCCTTCATCTGGTCAGGCGAAGCATACCTTTCCTACAGCCTGGGTGCGCTGTCCTTGATGGGCTTCATTGCCTCCGTCATGGTTTGGTACAACAACACCGCTTACCCCAGTGAGTTCTACGGCCTGACAGGGCCTGAAGCTTCTCAGGCTCAAGCCCTCACCTTCTTGATTCGTGACCAGCGTTTGGGTGCAAACGTCGGTTCAGCTCAAGGTCCAACCGGTCTGGGTAAATACCTGATGCGCTCTCCCACGGGTGAAATCATCTTCGGTGGTGAAACCATGCGCTTCTGGGACTTCCAAGGTCCCTGGCTGGAGCCTCTGCGTGGGCCGAATGGTCTGGATCTCGACAAGGTTAAGAACGACATTCAACCCTGGCAGGCCCGTCGGGCAGCTGAGTATATGACCCATGCTCCTCTGGGTTCTCTGAACTCTGTGGGTGGTGTGGCAACTGAAATCAACTCAGTGAACTTCGTTTCTCCCCGTGCGTGGTTGGCAACGTCTCACTTCGTGCTCGGTTTCTTCTTCCTGGTCGGTCACCTGTGGCATGCGGGTCGTGCCCGTGCGGCTGCGGCTGGTTTCGAGAAAGGAATCGATCGTGAGAGTGAACCCGTATTGTCCATGCCTGATATTGACTAATTCAGGTTTATCTCTGAACGCTTAAAACATCTGAACATTGAAGGCTCCTGCACTAGCGGGGGCTTTTTCATTTGTCGCTTTTTTAGCCCAGTCGGGAATTCTACAGTTGAATCGGTTCGATCGCCCTATCTAGTGATCCCGGTTGTCCTGATTATCCCGGTTGTCGTATGTCGCCTTCCAACAAGCTGCTGCTTCGTCTTGCTCTCCGCTATCCCGTTCACATTGTGGTGAACATTCTCCTGGGGTTTTCTGGCGCACTATTTAACGGGGTAAGTACGGCTCTGATTGTGCCTGTGTTTATGAGTATGCTGGGGCAAGATGCGGTGTTGGCATCGGGCCCACCGATGATGCGTCAATTTTTGGACTTGTTTGATGGCATTCCGGCAGAGCAAAGACTTTTGGCAATGGCGGCAGTCATCATTGGATTCATTGTCCTGAAAAATCTTGCTGTTTATGCCAGTAATTTAGCTTCCAATGCGCTGGGGCGGAAGCTCACCTCTGACTTGCAGGAGGAAGGGATCAAGCTCTTGCTGGATGTGGATCTGGATTATTTCACTCAAGCCAAAGCAGGCGATTTGATGAATCGGCTAGGCGGTGAAATGAACCGGGCCAGTACGACCATCAGTACAGGGATTAGTTTGGTGATTACTGTCATCACCATTTTTGTATTTGTGGGATTGCTGGTTTGGACTTCCTGGCAGTTAACGATCGCCGCCACACTGTTGCTGCCCATTTCTCCCCTGATCAGTCAATTTCTGATTGCAAAAGCCAGGCATTTTGGCAAGCGCATCACCCATATTAATCAGGACTACTCCGGGCGTTTGATTGAAATTTTTGCCGGAATTCGGCTGGTTAAAGCGGCTGCTACTGAACAACAAGAATTCGTTCATCTCAGGCGATTGATCCGCGATCGAGAGCGGTTGGAATTTCAATCTCGCATGGCCGCGCTGGCCCTTGCCCCCCTGAGCGAAATCACCAGTATCTGTGCTCTGTTTTTATTGGTGTTATTGGGTCGAATATTATTCGCTAACCAAATTGATGCTTTCTCCACCGTTCTGCTGACCTATATCGTTTTGTTGTTCCGGCTTTTACCCTTTGTGGCCCAACTCAACGGCCACCGGGAAAACATTGCCCGCTCGGCGGCTTCAGTGGATATTGTCTACGACTTGATGCGATCGGATAACAAACACTTTATGGCGGGTGGGTCTATCCCTTACACCCCGATTTGTCAGGAAATTCGCTTTGAACAGGTTGAGTTTCGTTACCCTGGTAGTTCTGATCTGGTGCTGCGGCAGATTAATCTGACGATTCCCAAGGGGACAACTCTGGCGTTGGTTGGATCATCAGGAGCGGGAAAAACAACCTTAGTGGATTTGCTGCCGCGCTTTTATGACCCGACCCAAGGCAGCATCAAAATTGACGGCATCGATCTGCGCGAGTTTGACCTGAAGACACTGCGGCGATCGATGGGCATTGTCAGTCAGGATACTTTTTTGTTCAACGACACTATCCGCAACAACATTGCCTATGGTTGTCCCCATGTCACGAATGCCGATGTTGAAGATGCGGTTCAACGGGCGAATGCCCACGAGTTTATTCAACGGCTGCCGGAAGGACTGGATACAATGATTGGCGATCGGGGGGTGATGCTGTCGGGGGGACAACGGCAGCGAATTGCCATTGCTCGGGCCCTGTTGCGCAATCCTGAAATTCTGATTCTGGATGAAGCCACCAGTGCATTAGATACCGTATCTGAGCGATTAGTCCAGCAGGCATTGGATGATTTGAGCCGGGAACGAACGACGTTAGTGATTGCCCATCGCCTCTCAACGGTGCAAAAAGCCCATCAAATTGCGGTGCTCGATCGCGGGCAAGTGGTGGAACTGGGAACCCATCAGGAGTTGTTGCAGAAAAATGGGCTATACAGCCGTCTTCATGCAATGCAGTTTGCGGATACACCTCAGCCCCGTCATCAGGAACAGCAAGACCAAACTGAAATTTTGACCCAAGCCTCCTACGAGTTTCGATCGCACCTTAATGCCATGATCGGTTCCCTGAGCCTGTTGGCAGATGCAACGATGAATCCGTCCGAAGAACAAAGTGAACTGGTGGAAGAAGCCTATCGATCGGCGACTGAGCTGTTCAAAACGGTCAAATATCTGGAGGATCGCTATCGGGGGTTGGTGCGATCGAATTCTAAGCATGAACTCTCCACACATTTTAACGGCCCTGAAACTCAGGACAACCTACTTGACCAGATGCGGATAAATCCGACGCGCCGCCAGAATGGCAAAAACCACCAATAACCCAACTAACCAGAGCAGACTCAACCACCACAGCGACGGCAAGCCCAGGTTCCACCGCAGCAAATCCACCAGAGAAGCAAGGGGTAAAACCGAGGCAACTTGACCCAGCAGGGGCGGTAGAGTACTGCGGGGAAAGTAGGTGCCGCATAGGGTAAACATGGGAATGATGAACAAAAAGATGGGAATATTGACCTGATCAATCTGGCGAACCGATCCGGCCGTAAACAAACCCATTGCCCCAAATAGCAGACTGCCCAGCAGCATAATCGGCAGCGAAAACAGCAAATTCCACCCCGAATACAATCCCCAGATGACGGCAATCAGTCCTGTCAAAGTGCCAGCAATCATGCCCTTGGTGGTAGCCCAGAGCCAGTCACCAACAAAAACATCGGTAAAGCTGAGGGGGGCGGTGAGTAAGGCTTGCCAGGTTTTCTGGAAGTTGAGCCGAATAAAGCTGGCGTAGGCTCCCTCAAAAAAGGACTGAAACAGCACCCCGATCGCGATCATGGCGGGGGCAATAAACTCCAGGTAGGGCACCGTTTGTCCCAGATAGGGTACATCGCCGACGAGGGGGGTCAGTCCGTAGCCAAAGGCGATCAGGTAGACCACGGGTTCAGACAGAGGGGGCAAACAGTTTACCAGCCAGGTACGCTGATACACCTTGGCGTGGCGATGCCAGACGGAATAGACTCCCCAAAACGTTAAGGATGGTGATTTCATTGCAATACTTTCCCCGTAAGGTGCAGGAATACATCTTCTAAATTGGCGCGGCGGCGGGTCAGGCGTTGGGGCTGGAGGGAGCCAAGCTGTTCCCACAGGAGCGATCGCTGGGTCGGTAGTGCAACCACATATCCATCGCCAAAAGGGCGATACCAGGTATCTGCCTGGCGCGTTAAACCTTGCAGTTGCAATTCATCAATCCCAGCAATTTCAACGACTTCATCCCCGACCGTACGCTCGATTAACTCCTCAGGCGTACCCTGGTCGATCACCTGTCCCTGTAATAGCAGGAGCAGTCGATCGCACAATCGTTGCGCCTCATCCATATAGTGTGTCGTCAACAACACACTACAGCCCTGCTGCTTCAGGCTGCTGACCAGCTTCCAAAACTCCTGGCGGGCATCCGGATCGAGTCCAGTGGTTGGCTCATCCAGAAACACCACCTGGGGAGAGTTGATTAAGGCCCGGCCAGCACCAGTCGGCGTTTCATCCCACCGGATAGCTCATCCACTGAATGACGGGCATAGTCCTGTAAATTGACCCGTTCCAATAGTTCGCTGGCCCGTTGGCGAGCCGCTCGACCCAAAATTCGATAATGGTGGGCAAAGTGAATCAAGTTTTCCATCACCGAAAAGTCGGGATCCAGATTATCTTCCTGGGTGACAATTCCCATCCGGCGACGGGCCAACCGACCATTACTTTGCACCTGCGTTGAACCCAGTTTGACAAACCCGCGAGTGGGCTTCACCGCACCGTACAGCATGCCAACGATCGTAGTTTTTCCAGCTCCATTGGGGCCCAGCAAGCCCAAAATTTCACCCGGTTGGAGGGTAAAATCAACCCCCTGTACCACGGGATGGGTGCCGTATAGTTTCCATAGATCGTAAGCAACCAGTGCTGGCTTTTCGGTTGCTACAGTATTTGAAATGAGCATAATTGTTCCAGGTCATAGAGTTCAGCAGGATATTGGCCCAGGTGGCAAGGCTAGAACCGATCAGGACAGTCAGGGTTGTTGTCATCCGGTGATGGCTTGAGAGCAAAGCTTGTTCTCCTTGATTAATCTGTACCGATCAATCCATGCTTGTTCTCCTTGATCGATTCATCTCGATCAATTCATCAACCCGTAGTGATCAACCCATTTGATCAACTCGTGATGATTAACCCATCTGATCAATCCATCTGATCAATCCATCTGATCAATCCATCGCTATACCAGCCCTAGCTGCAAAGTACTGGAATTTTCGATCGCCGTAATCACTCTTTCAGGCAATTTCATTTCTGCAATCCCGTCCTTGAGCCATCCCATCCTACAGTTATACTACAATATACTACATAAAAATGGGCGATCGTCGTTGTCCGAGGGTCAGCGTGTAGGGGTTAAAATCCAGACGATCGGATGTAATGAGCAGTGGTTGATGCGCCTTGATCAAGGTTGATGCGTTATGTTTTTAGTGCATTATGTTTACAGCGATCGCTGGTGGGCGGTGCTTAACCTATCCATCAATCGCTCAATCGCTACAACTGCTTCCGCCTTCCGCCTTCCCTCTACCCTACTCTCCCTCTATGACTCTCTCTTCCTCTGATGCGGCTCCCTTGCAACCGACCCTGACTGCCTTACAACAGTTGATTGAGGTAGTGGCGCAACTGCGATCGCCCGATGGAGGCTGTCCCTGGGATCTGGAGCAAACGCCCGAAACGTTGATTCCTTATGTCATTGAAGAAGCCTACGAAGTGGTGGATGCGATTCGGCAGGGAAATCAGGCGGCCATTGCCGATGAATTGGGAGATTTATTGCTGCAAGTGGTCTTACAGGCGCAGATTGCCCGTGAATCTGGTCAGTTTGATTTGGCTAATGTGGCGATCGGCATTACTGAAAAACTGATCCGACGACATCCCCATGTGTTTGGAGAAGTCAATGTAGATAGCGTGGATCAGGTGAAGCAAAACTGGGAGGATATCAAAGCGGGTGAAGAGAAGGCAAAGGGGGAAATTACCTCAGAGCAACATTTGACTCCGCGTTTGCAGCGCTATGCTCGATCGCTCCCTCCATTGTCAGCCGCGATGAAAATTTCTCGAAAGGCGGCAGCGGTAGGGTTTGAGTGGGAAAATGTGGATGGGGTGTGGGAAAAGTTTCACGAAGAATTGGGAGAATTTGAGCAAGCCCTTCAGGCGGAAACTAAAGCAGAACAGCAGGCGGAGTTAGGCGATTTACTTTTCACCATCGTTAACCTGGCCCGATGGTATGACCTGGATCCAGAAGCCGCTTTACACAGTACCAATCAACGCTTTATCCAACGGTTTGAACTGGTGGAAGGGGTCGCCGATCGATCGCTGGCGGATTATTCTTTGGAGGAATTGGAACAGCTCTGGCAAACTGCAAAGGCGAAGTTAGCGAATCAGCGATCGGCAGATTAGCGAATTCAGAAATCCCCTGCTCACTCTACTGGAGATGGGAAGTTATGATCTCACTGAACCGGATTTCAGACGCATTAAGTTCATATTTGAGAATGGCTCCATTTGGCAAACGAAACGATCCAATGAAGGATTGAAACTGCTGCATTGCTTTCGGTGTAATCAAATTCTCACTCAGTTCTCCGTTCATTAAAGACAACCACAACACCGCTCGAATGAATCGCTCATGACTAAATATCCCCACAAATTTATCCTCAAGCTGGATTAGCTGCGATCGCACCGACTGCACCCGATCGATAAACATCGCAAATGATTCTGCTCCTTCTCCATCAATGTGAAACGGATCCTGCCGTTGCCAGTAAATTTCCACCATCGGACGACGTTCATGGGTTGTCGTGTTTTGATAGCGTTCCGGCGACAAAAAGGTAAACTCCTGCACCCTCCACTCCGCTTGCGGGACTGAGGGAAATCGCTCGATCGTAGGTTCGGCTGTTTGCTGGGTACGGAGATAGGGTGAGGTGACAATCAGTGATGGAGCCTGGGGGAACAGTGCAGCAATGCTCTGAGCCTGTTCATGTCCGGTTGCAGTCAGCCGAGTCGTAGCCGGATTGGTCGTAGGTAAGCCCGCATTGGCTTCACTTTCTGCATGACGGATAAACCAAACAATTGCCATTCATTTATAGGTAGCTATGGTCAGAGTTAAGCATATCATTGGAAGGCAGAGGGCAGAGGGCGGAAGATGGAAGACGGAAGACGAAAAATGGAAGATGGAAGATGGAAAATAAAAGAACAGTCGATCGCCAATTCTGTCTACAACTTCAAGCCGTTGGATCATCTGCATCAGGTTGAAACTTCTGACTCAAAAGATGGGTAATTGCATCTGCATCCAGCGGTTGGAAAAGAAAAATCCCTGACCATACTCACACTCCATTTCTAACAAACAAGCCGCTTGTTCAGCCGTTTCCACCCCCTCAGCCGTGACATTCATTCCCAAGTTGTAGGCAAGTAGATGAATGGTACGCACAATCTCCAAGCAATCTTTACCAAAACCAATATTGCTCACAAACGATCGATCAATTTTGATGGTATTGACCGGAAATCGGGTCAGATAACTTAAGGAAGAATAACCTGTGCCAAAGTCATCGATCGCCAGTTGGACTCCCAGCCTGCGAATTTCGTGCAGCATTGAAACGATCGAAGCTGCATTTTCCATGATCATACTTTCAGTAATTTCTAGCTTCAGGTTGCTCCCCTCTAGCTCCGTTTCTTCTAAAATTTGTTCGATATAGCGAGGCAATCCAACCATTGCAAACTGCTGGCTGGACAAATTCACATTGATCGTTAAATCAACCGTATCGGCAAAGGCAAGCTGCCATTTTCGCATCTGACGGCAGGCCGATCGCAACACCCACCAGCTCATCGGCACAATCAGACCTGTTTCCTCTGCCATTGAAATAAACTTGTGGGGGGGTAAGGTTCCCTGTTCTGGATGTTGCCACCGCACCAGTGCCTCAAACCCAGAGATTTCACCTGTTTTTAGTTTGACGATCGGTTGATAGAGCAGTTGTAGTTCATCAGAACAATTAGAGGCTTCCTGGGCAATCACCCGCCTGAAGTCATTTTCCAGCAGCAGTTTAACCACCATTTGTGTCCGCATGGATTGTTCAAACACCTCATACCTGGCTCGTCCGAAAGCCTTAGCTCGATGCATGGCAGTGTCCGCATCACGGAGTAAATGTTCAGGGTCAGCGTACTGGGTTGAACTGAGGGCAATGCCAATACTCAGCGTCAAAAACACCTCTCGCTCGTCAAGCTTAAACGGTAGTGCGAGTATCTGCTGAATGCGTTCTGCAAGCTGAGTTGCATCTCGAACGTCTTGAATGTGGTCGAGCAAAACCCCAAACTCATCTCCACCAATCCGAGCGAGAATGTCCCGATCGGGCAAGAAAGCACGAAGCCGCTGCGCCACAGCAACCAATAACCGATCGCCAATGCCTCCTCCCAGACTATTGTTGATTAGCTCAAAGCTGTCAATATCTAACCAGAGCACCGCAAAGGCAGACTTGGATTGGGACTGAATTCGATCGATCGATCGTTGCAAATATTGGGAAAATCCAGAGCGATTGGGCAGTCCGGTCAGCTTGTCGCAGAAAGCACTGCGGCGTAAATGTTCCTCCGCCTTTTTATGTAGCGTGATGTTAATCTGTGAACCCACAATGCGCTCGGCTCGTCCATTGGCATTCCGAACGGCTACCCCTCGCCCCAACATCCAACAGTAGAAGCCATCTTGATGCCTTAATCGATACTCCTGCTCCAGGCGTTGAGTTTGTCCCTGAAGATGAGCAGCGATCGCAGCTTCAAGAACGGTTAAATCTTCTGGATGAACCCGATCCAGCCAGACCTGTGGAGGCTCTACCCGCGCTTCTGTTGTACTGCCAATCATGTGGAACCACTCTGCTGAGAAATAGATGCGATCGGTGTTTAAATTCCAATCCCACATTCCTTCGTTGAACTCTTCTGCAATCAGAGCGTAGCGTTCTTGATTTTGGTGAAGTGCAATCCAGGTATGAATACCCTTAGTCAGGGCGATCGCCACACCATTCAACCCCAAAAACAGCATAGGGGTAATGACGGGCAGTGGATAACCGAGTTGAGAAATCTGTACGCTCAAATATCCCCAACTCACACACAGAAGCCCCCATCCCCCCATTTCATAGAGGAGCGGACAACGCGGCAGCAGTAAAAGCCCTCCGCTGATTCCACCCAATATCAGCAAAACCAGAGATAGTCCCTTTATCAAAGAAATGGTTGGCAGAGACAGCAGAAATTGATTCATCAACGTTTCCAACTGTTGAGAAACTCCGAAGCTAGCCAAGCTTAATACTGCCAGGGATACAATTAAGACAGAAACAAAGCGGTACCACATTTCAGAAACAAAGCACCGTTGGTAAGCATTCACCAAAACCTGCTGTATCCGACTGTAGTAATCGTCAGATAAAGTCTTCATAAATTAAAACTCAGACCGAGTCCATAGAGGGCAGATGCACACGTATTGATGGAAGTGAAACGATTTAGTTTTCTCGATGCAGATCGGCAAATGGTTCTGAAAACATGGGGGAATACTTCATCTTGAGGATGAATCGATCGAAAGCAAGGTACTTCCCCCTACCTGTTAGTTTTACCAAACCAGGGGGGAAGGCTATGCCTGCATTTCTATAAAATCATCCTGCAATTCGGCAACTTCAGACAAATCTCACCCTGTAAAATTCACCCTAAAAAAACGATACTCAGAAGCACGAATAAATGTCATGGGTTTCGGAATAATCAGCAGACAAAATTTATCTGCGATGCTCCCCACCCAATGACGGTTCCCATCCCATGCCAACATAACCCGATCGCCGTCAAACAGGACAATGGCTCATTAATCAGTTTTCGATAGACATCAAACAGGGTTTTAATGCAACGGTGGTACATCCCCTCCCAGGGGATAGACCAGCAAATTTTTCATCAAAGATGAAACGGAGACGCTCAAAGATTTGCCCGTTCTGAACACCACGGTATGTTGAACGGACTACGTTTAGGTAGTCGGACGCACTGATTCAGGTTTGGCTCAAATTAAGCAATGCGATCGTTTATGCTTCCCTTCTCCATTCATCTTGCCATTGAAAGATTGGCAAGCGCGTAGGTTGGATTACAAAGCGCAATATTTTGAATTACAAAACGCAATATCCATAGCCGAACCCCGTCGCGCTATTCGCCAGGTCAAACCAACCGCGAATAATGAGGTTATTGCTTCTTGATTCACTCAGCCATCGCAAACTCTGGACATCGGGTTAAGATCTAAGGCGGAAACCTACTGGTAGAGGAGAATTAGGATTGCCTACGCTGGGTGTCAATATCGACCATGTAGCAACAATTCGACAGGCGCGGCGTACCGTTGAACCCGATCCGATCGCGGCGGCCGTTTTGGCAGAATTGGCCGGAGCCGATGGAATCACGGTGCATTTACGGGAGGATCGCCGACACATTCAAGACCGGGATGTGCGTCTGCTCAGGCAAACGGTGCGGACTCATCTCAACCTGGAAATGGCGGCGACGGATGAGATGGTGCAGATTGCCCTGGAGATTCGCCCTGACTATGTGACGTTAGTTCCAGAACGACGGGAAGAAGTCACCACGGAGGGTGGTTTAGATGTGGCAGGACAGCTCGATCGCATGAAGCAGGTGGTTGGATCCCTGCAAGGGGCAGAGATTCCCGTCAGTCTGTTTATTGATGCTGATGAACCCCAAATTCAGGCCGCCATCGCTACAAGGGCCCGATTCATCGAACTGCATACGGGTTCCTATGCTGAAGCCAGTACTGAGTCCAGCCAAACTAAGGAGCTAGAAATTTTAGCGGCAGGGTGTGAACAGGCTCTTGCGGGGGGGCTGCGCGTGAATGCCGGTCATGGATTAACCTATTGGAATGTTCAGTCGATCGCTCGTCTCCCTGGTATGGAAGAATTAAATATTGGGCATACCATCATCAGCCGTGCCGTCCTGGTGGGGATGGAACGGGCGGTGCGAGAGATGAAACAGGCGATTGTGGGGGCTTCCCTCTGAATCTGTGCTGATCGGTGGGGACTCATCTCCCTAAAGACTCGCCAAATGCCCGCCAAAAACCCGTTGAAAACACACTTAAAACTTAACGTTCCACACCATGAAAACTTACTACTATGCGCTAGCCAGCAAAGCTTTTCTGATTGATGAAGAGCCGATCGAAGAAGTGCTGAAGGAGCGTGTTCGGTATTACCAGGAGCAGGAGAAAGAAATCGACTTTTGGCTGGTTCAGCAACCTGCTTTTCTGGAGGCTCCAGAACTGGCAACCGTTAAGGAAAAATGTCCTCAACCTGCGGCAGCCATCATTTCTACTAATCAGTCATTTATCACCTGGCTGAAGCTACGGCTGGAATATGTCGCAGTGGGAGAATTTCAGGCTCCCTCAGAAAGCATCCCTGAGCCGATCGCATCGTTGGCGGCGGTTGGCTAGGCAGGGCTGGATTCAGGGCGTAGACAAAACCTCAGTCGATCGCAAACCCAGTTTAGATCCCCCCTAGCCCTCCTTGAAAAAGGGGGAACCGTTCGCGGAGCGTGTGCGTAGCACAAACCGAAAAAGGCTTGAAGTCCCCCTTTTCAAGGGGGATTTAGGGGGATCAACCCCAGGGTTTACTGTGAAACGAACCCATTTAGGTCTACTGAACCTGGCTGATAACCTGACTGAGCTACAAAGGAGCCTTAACCCACCCCTAACCCCTCCCAAGAGGGGAAAGTTGGCGAAATCTCTAGCTAGGCAAAGAACTCCTAAAACTCTCCTGCTGGGAGGGGCAGGGGTGGGCAGAATTCCTCCTTGGTAACGCGGGTATCTTGCCTGGACTAGATGACGTGCAGACATCTTAACCTGCGAGTAACATAGGGCAGACATCTGGCTGACCAGCGATCGGAGGTTCGGAATGGGAAGGATGGATTTGATTCAGGTCATTGGCTTTGGGGTATGAGGAGGAGAGTGATGCGCTTATCTATAGGGCTACGATCGATCATGAAGGCAGCAGTGGGTTCCGTGATGCTATCGAGCGCAGGGATTGGGATTGCCTTACCCGGAATGGCACAGGCACTGCCCGCTTGTGAACCGCCCAGAGCGAGTGAATATTTGCTGCTGGTGCTGAACCAATCCGCTGACACAGCAACCCAGCTCACAGAACTATTGCCCGAAAATGCCGCGATTTCTACCTGTGACTATCTCGATGAGAGCGTGGTGCGCGTCGGGGGCTTTGCCAGTGCTGAAATTGCCAATGCCTGGGCCCAGTATGTCAACGATATGGCAGGACTACAGGCGTTTGTGGCCTTCCCTACGGCAACTGCTGCGATCGCCACCACTCCTACCCCAGAAGGCTCCTTCCCACCGGAGGCTGCTCCAGCAACTGAGCCATCCCCTGCTCCCGATCTAACGGCTGCCCCTGCTCCAGACAACGCCGACGCGGCCAGCAGTTTTCCCTCGCCAACTCAGCTTCCTGAAAGCAGCCCCTCGCCTGAACCAGAATCCCAACCCAGCCCAGATGGGTTCCCCTCGCCAACGCAGCTTCCAGCCCCCCAACCCGTCGCCCCCAACACTGCCGCTGCTCCGACTGCTGCTCCGACTGCAAGTCAGGGCTACAATCCCCAACCCCTGGGAGATGGATATGCGGTTTTGGTGAACTATTTCAACCGTCCAGAGGTGGCAGCCGATGTGCGTCAGGTCACGGCCCAATCCGTTGGGTTAGTTGCCTACGAACAAAATCCATTCCTGCTAGCAGCCCACACTTCAGACTCAGCCGCCGCCACCGCAGTGTTAGAAACATTGAGGGAACGGGGTTTTACAGCGATCGTGGTCGATAGCCGCAGAACGATTCTGCTGATTCCCTTTGTTCTGGGAACTGGAGAATAGAATTCATTACCTTCTACGGGCGCATGCAATGCGCCTCTACGTTCTATTTCCTCTACGGGCGCATGCAATGCGCCCCTACTTCCTACTCCCCACTCCCCACAACCTGACCACTGCTCGATTCAGCCGATTCACTGGGAACCAGAACCCGTGGTGCCCCAAACCGGGAGGCGCGGATGGTGTCGAAGGTGGCTTTGATGAAGCTGGCGATCGGCACAGCAATCACCAGTCCTAAGGCTCCACCCAGCTTTAAGCCCAGATCCAGGGAAATCAACATCCAAATGGGATTCAGTCCAGTCAGTTCACCGACAATGCGGGGAGCCAGGATATTTTCAATGATCTGGTTAATAATCACTGCTACGATCAGGACTTTGAACCCCAGCCAAAAGTTCTGTAATGCCAGCAGGAGGCTCACGGCCAGGATGGTGACAGTCCCCCCAAAGGGAATCAAAGTGGCTACCCCAATTCCGATGCCAAATAGCTGCGGTAAGGGAATTCTGAGGATCACTAAAGCGGTGGTTTGCACCAGACTGACGATCGTGGCCATCGTCACCTGACCCGCAATGTATCGCTCAAAGTTAAGCGGCAAGGATTGCCGGATTTGCAGATTCCACTGGGACGGAAACCAGCCCAAAATTCCTGTCCACAAGCTTTCCCCCCGAATTACCAGGAAGATCGTGAAAACCAGCGTCAGGAAAATATTTACCACACTGCCGATCGCCCCAAACACAATGTTGAAGGCTTGACTGGTGAGATAGCGCAACCCACTGGTGAGCCGAGCTACCAATTGGTTGATTGTTGTGCTGATATCAATGGGCAACTGCTGGGCGATCGCCCAATCCTCCAGGCTGACTAACTGCTGTTGACCGGACTTAATCCATTCTGGAAGTTTGGTCAGTAGCTCATTCGCCTGACGCAAAATCAGGGGAAACAGGAAAATACCCAGAACCACCAAAATCAGCAGGAATAGTAACAGCACCAGACCGACCGCAATACTTCGGCTTACGCCCCGCTGCATTAAGAACCGGATGGGATAATCCAGCAGAAAGGCAATGAGCGTCGCTGTGATCAGAATGCTAAGAAGAGGCTGTAACTCCTGCGCCAGAACCAGCAGGAGCCAACCATTGAGGAAAATGACTGGAAAAACCAGTCCCCAGCTAAACAGCCGGGGCAATTTACTAAGCGACTGAAGCATTATTGAAACGACTCATTCTACGTTGAGTGTACTACAGCCAACTTGAATACAGCTTTTGCCGGAATACAGCCTTGGGATGATCACTGAGCTGACTAAAGCGCATCCAGGGCTTCTTCAGTTCTGGCAATACCCTCAGCGTTATCCTGTTGCTGATAGAGTCCAAGCGCCGTTTGTAGCGAACTGATCGCTTCCGAATTGCGCCGTCGTCCCTTCAAGGCTAAACCGAGATAGTAGTGGGCATCGGCATTCTCCGGAGCTAGGCGCACCAATTCCCGGTAGGAAACGATCGCCTGCACATATTCTTCCCGCTCCAGGTAAATTTGCCCCAGTAACGCATGGGCTTCCCGCAGATTGGGTTGCACGGAAACCGCCCGTCGATACTGCTGAAGTGCTGCCGCTTCATCTCCCTGGGCCCGGTAAATATCGCCAATTTGCAGGAAAATCAGTCCATTGCGAGGTTCCAATTCTGCGGCCCGCTGTAAAGCCTGCATTCCTGCCTGCGTATCTCCTAAATTCAAGAGTGCTACCCCTAAATTCAGTTGAATACTGCCACGACGGGGAGCCAACCGCGCGGCTTCTCGGAGGGAATTTGCCGCCAATTCATACTGCCCTTGCTGAATGTACACCGCCCCAATAAACTCGTGCCCCTGAACATCATTGGGGCGTTGGCGCAGCACCTCCCGGTAGGCTTCCAGTGCCCCCGCGTAATCTTCCTGACGTGCCAGGACGACACCCAGCCCCACATGGGCTTCCACATTATCACGGTTGAGCTGAATCGAGCGGCGATAGGCCTCTGCTGCCCCTGCATAATCTTGTAGGTTTGCCCGGCTGTAGCCCAGAGCATAGTAAAAGTCAGCATTATCATTTTCCAGAGCAATTGCCTGCTGGTACGCCTCTACCGCCGCCTGATAGTTGCTCTGCCTTGCTTCCAGAAACCCGATCGCCGAAAAAATTCGGGCATTACTCGGTTCCAGCGATGCCGCCTGCTGGTAAATGGCCACCGCTTCCGCCAGATTGCCAGAATCCACCAGGTCACGCCCTTGCTGTAGGAGTTCTGCCAGGCGATCGTCGGTATTGGGGGGATTCTGGGCTACCTGCCAGGCATTGATTGGCTGAGGGTCACGAACCGACTGGGCCCGGGCTGGAGCAGGAACACCAAATGCTAGCCCTCCTACCATTAGCAGGCTGATGGACAACAATGCTTTTTTACTCACGGTCAACGGGAGGAGTGATAATGTCATCTAGGGTAACTGTACAAGTTTTGTGTGAGAACAATAGATGATTCTATCAACAACTGATGTCCTTCAAGGGGCCGATATCGAGGCTTACCTGGGTGTGGTAACGGCTGAGGTCGTTTATGGAACCAATGCCCTCCGAGATTTTTTCGCAGGGATCCGCGACATCATCGGGGGACGCACGGCCAGCTATGAGCGGGTATTTGAGCGGGGTCAAAAGGATGCCCTGGCAGAATTGGAGCAACGCGCAGCGCGGCTGGGAGCCAATGCGGTGATTGGGATTGAGATCGACACGGGAACGGTGAACGTTGATCAGTCAGGTGCATTGCTGTTGATTACGGCGACTGGAACGGCGGTGAGGGTAAGGGGACGCTAAAGAGCGAAGGGTGAAGTGGCTTTGGGGTGGGGGCGAAACTCATGGGAGTAAGGAGTAACGTTAAGAAATGTTGCAAAGTGTTTAAAAGCGCGTCGAATTGGTGAGTCAAATTTTGCGGTAGGGCACTCTGAGAAGTAAGAAATTAAATCTGACGATCGGTCAGGGGCGGGGAACTCAATACCTGGAGAGATCCCATTGATAGGGGTTTGTCGCTAAACCCCACCCCCGAAAAGTTGGATCTTGTTAATTTTGTATTTTTCAGTCGCCTTGCTCTTCTCATGGATGGTTCTACCGCTATGCACACTCTTAACCGCACTCTAGAAGAAAAAATATTGGAAGCAGATGGTCGCTATATGGATGCTCAGGCATTGCGATCGTTTGAACAGTATGCCCACAGCTACGCCGCGCGGCTGGAAACCTACCAAAATCTTGCATCTAAGAGCCATGCCATTATTGTTCAATCCTTGCGCAAGCTGGCTCAATCCCATCCTGATCTGGTTCAAAAGCATGGACAACGCTGCCAGTATGACATGACGGAAGTGGTGCGTTACATTGCCCTTTCCATCCTGCGGGATGATGAAATTTTCTTCAAAGAGCAAATGCTGTCCTGGTTGGATACGATTCTGATTGCGCACAAGAAGCACGATCACTGTGCCACTGCCTATCGTTACCTGCTGGATGAGATCAACGCTAACTTGCCCCCCTCCAATAGCACCTTGCTCCGTCCTTACCTGGACACCGTTATCACCACGCTACAATCCCATGCTTGAGCTGAATTGTGAGCTGAATTGTGACTAGTTAAGACTTGCCTTTCGATTCCCCCACTCCCTCGCCCCCTTGCCATCTATCCACACCAGAGGAAAGTTTTATGGAATCGCCTCAATCGATTACTGTCAGCCGCAAATCCTCCCTAGAAGAGCGGCGCGTGGCGTTGTATCGCATTTACCAGCAAGTGCTGGAGCGGCAACCCTACTGTTACGAACGTCAGACGATCGCCAAAGCTGAAAAGGATTTTTTGGCGGATAAAATTGGGGTGCGCCGTTTTCTTAAGGAATTGGGGCATTCAGAAGTTTACCTCAATGCCTTTTATATGGGTGCATCAAACCTGAAGTTTTTAGAATGGTGCTTCAAGCACTTCATGGGTCGTGCGCCTGTGGATCAGGAGGAAATTCGCCACTACTGCGATATTTTGATGAAGAAGGGCGTACAAGCAGTCATCACAGCCATTTTGGATTCAGAAGAATATCGCAAGGTGTTTGGCTGCTTTACTGTGCCCTATGCGCGGGAGCAACGGCATTACCTTTCACCCAGGGCGTATTTAGAAACACAAATCCTCAACCATGAATACATTGAGCAACGGGGTCATGTGGTGCCGACCATGTACTGGCATGAGTTGGGATTAAACTGCGATGCGGGAGTGTGCCGCCATCCTGAAGCCCATGAGGTGCTTGAACCTGTTTCTGAAACGGGAGAAATGCTGGAAATGGAGTTGTTAGAGTTCCTCAAATCCCTGGATGCGGCCAGGGCCAGGGAAGTGATTGCAACACTCTCTCAAAAGCAAAAGGATGCGCTAAGGAAAGCGATCCATCGGTAATCCGGGTGGGTGGGTAGCCTTGCGACGGCTCGTTTCAGGCTCGCCAAACTCCGAGTGCTCAAGCCGCGGGTTTTCCCACCCAATCAAAAAAATTATTCGTCAGTGAAACAAGCTCACCTCAAGATAGACGCGATCGCCGGGGGTAATTCGCTAGGGTAGAAACAATCCCTGGGAAATCACTTGGTTGACTCTAATGAATTATCTGGTCGCAGTTTTATCCGATCGCATACAGGCAGAAGCCGCTTACTCAGCCCTGGAGCAAGCTGAACTTTCCGCAGGTCAAATTACCGTTTTAGGTCGGGGATATCAGTCTGCCGACGAATTTGGCTTAATTGATCCCAATCAGGAGGCCGCCAAACGATCGCAGCGGTTAGCTTTTTGGTTAATTCCCTTCGGGTTTGTCGCGGGATATTTGTTTAATGCGCTGACGGCGATCGAAATTTTTGCCTGGGCAGGCAGCATCGGGAATCACATCATTGGCGGACTTCTAGGAGCAGCTTCGGGAGCCTTAGGTGCGCTGTTTGTGGGTGGGGCTGTGGGTTGGACGATAGGGAGTGGAGATGCTTTACCGTATCGCAACCGACTGAACGCCGGAAAATATTTAATTGTAGTGGAAGGGAATGACGCTTTAATTCACCGAGCCACTCAAATCTTACGTCAGTTTGAGCCTGAGAATCTGCAAGGTTACGCCGAACCTGCTGGTGTGTAGCGAAGAAGCGCAGGATTGCGCTACGCACATGATTTGATGCGGCAGTTGAGACTGATGGTTTAGATTGACGGTGTTTAGATTGACGTTCGCCAGGTTGTTATCCCAGTTTTTGCCCTCATAAAACTTTTTGTATTAGCAGTTGTTGAACTGAATTAGGAGAAGGAAATTTTATGGCTACTAATCCACTCCTTAAGCTGAAGGAAGCCGGACAAAGTGTCTGGATGGATCACCTCGATCGCGGCATTATTGAATCGGGTGAATTGAAACAAATGATCTCTGAACAGGGGATCGCTGGAATTACGTCCAACCCAGCAATTTTTCAGAAGGCAATTTCTGGCAGTGATTTGTATAATCCCGTGATCGAAGAGGGGATTAAAGATGGCAAATCGCCCCAGGAAATTTACGAAATGCTGATTTTTGAAGATATCCGCAATGCCTGTGATATTTTCCGTTCAGTATACGATGAAACAAGCGGACTGGATGGTTACGTCAGCATCGAAGTTTCACCGCACCTGTCCCGTGATACAGAAGCGACTTTAAATGAAGCAAGACGGTTCTACAAAGCGATCGGGCGTGAGAATGTCATGATTAAGATTCCGGGAACCCCAGAAGGATTTCCGGCAGTCGAACAGGCGATCGCAGAAGGTATCAATGTCAACATCACATTACTCTTTTCAGTAGACAGCTACTTGCACGCTGCTGAGGCTTACATTCGAGGCTTAGAGCGCCGGGTTAAAGAGGGTAAACCGATCGATAAGTTAGCTTCAGTCGCCAGCTTCTTCCTCAGTCGGATTGACACGAATATAGACGATCGGTTGGACAATCTTCTCCAGAAAGTTGGAATCGAAACCCTGAACGATGAAGCGCAACTGAGCCAAATTAAAGGAAAGATTGCGATCGCCAATGCTAAGATTGCCTATCAGGAATTTAAGAAACTGACTGCAAGCGATCGATGGAAAGCACTAGCGGCAAAAGGTGCGAATGTTCAGCGATTGCTGTGGGCCAGTACCAGCACCAAGAATCCTGACTATAGCGATGTCATGTACGTCGATGAGTTAGTGGGACAGGATACGGTGAATACTTTACCGCCCAATACCATTGAAGCCTGCGCCGATCATTGCAGTATCTCTGGAAATCAGATTGAATCCGATGTAGAAGCAGCCTACCAACTGATCGAAAGCTTGAAGGAACCAGAGGTCGGCATTGAGCTGGATCAGGTTATGGATGAACTGCTGGAAGAAGGCATTGATAAGTTTGTCCAACCCTTTGATTCTTTGATGAAGTCGATGGAAGAGAAGGTCGATCGATTAGCTGCTTCGCGGGCGTAGGTCATCGAAGCATTGAGGTTACATTTTCATTAATGTCCATCGGATGTTAATTGGTTAAACACGAATAAAGTTCGATCGCATTACGAAGGCGTGGAGAAGGTCAGGTATCCAACTGGCAATTCTCTACGCTTTTCCCTTTTCCTGGTTTTTCTAACTGATTGCATTGCGATCGCTGTCCCTAAATTTCTGGGCTTTCCCCTTTTAGATAGATGAGGCTTTTCAAGGATTTCGTCAATATTCTACTGAGAAGGTTTGCAGCCTTTTACAGTATTTGAATCACAGGGGCAAAGATTAATGGTCAAGCGAGGCATTCGAGAATTTTGGCGATTGTGTAAAGCGACCTTCTCTGAGGTGCAATACAATCAGATTTCGCTACTCTCCTCCTCGTTGGCCTACTACACCGTATTTTCAATTCCGCCCCTTATGGCTCTGGTCGTCATGGTGGTCGGTGCCATTTTTGGAGAAGCGGCAACCCAGGGTGAGATTGTCGGGCAACTGGAAGGCATTGTGGGAGATGGCCCCGCCCAGGTAATTGAATCGGCGATCGTTAATATGCGGGAGGATCAGGAAGGCAATCCCCTGCGGCTGGCCTTTAGTCTAGGTTTGCTGGTATTTGGTGCATCGGGGGTGTTTTTTCAAATTCAAAACTCGCTCGATCGCATCTGGCACGTCAAACCAGAACCCAGACGGCATCTCTTTCATTTCATGCGGAAGCGGTTGTTGTCCTTTGCCATGATTCTGGTCATCGCATTTCTCTTAGTGATCACATTTGTGGCAAACGCGGCCTTGGCAACTGCCGTCAATATTATTAGTGATGCTTTACCGGCACAATTTCAGGTGTGGCAGATTCTCAGCTTTCTGTTCTCCCTGATCGTGCTCACCACCTTATTTGCCTCCATCTATGCCATACTGCCCGATGCCAGGGTGGTTTGGCGGGATGCGTATGTGGGGGCAACGGTCAACACAGTGTTGTTTATGTTAGGACAGTTGGTCTTCAGTCAGGTGATTAGCCGTACCGGATTCGGCTCTGCCTACGGGATTGCCGGTTCATTCATCATTTTGATTACCTGGATTTACTATGCGGCCCATATCCTGCTAATCGGTGCAGAATTCACCAAGGTCTATGCGGACAGACACGGTTCCCCGATCGTCCCTGAAGAATACGCAGTCTCTACCGATCCTCCAGTCGATCATCAGACTGAACGCTAAACTAAACAACATTCCCACCATTAACTTCATACCGTCTGAAGTAAATTTTATTCGCACATTGCAAAGATTACCCTGAGCAGACCCAGGACAACCCCAATCGTTTGAATTGAATACAGATTCGTTTCCTGGACTGTGCCAGCCAAGTCAAGCCGATAGAACTTCCACCCTTCACCATTGGTGACGATACCGAATATATCGATCGCCCTGCCAATCTGTTGGTTACTCCACTGACAAGCGGCCATTTCGACTAAACATTGAGCTAGCCCTTGCTCAAAATCGTCTTTTTTGGCTTCCATAATGCAGAGGAAAGGCGTGTAGAGGTAATCCCGATCTTCTGCGACTAAGTAATCCACATAGCCACCCACAGTATCGGTTTCGAGATTTGCTCCCTTCCAAATTTTCAGATGGTTGAACCCTTCAATCCCTTCCTCCAAAATGGCATCAATCAAGAGTTTTTTGGATTCCTCAGAGGCTCTCAGATCAAACCGCTGTAATTTCTCTAACCGTTGTTTGAAAAAATTGCTGGGGGCAACCGCTTCTATCTCAATTGTCCACGGTGTTAATTTGGTCAGGTGAAGGTGCTGAAACGCTTCTGCGACGCTGAAGCCAGAGAATTTCTGTTTTTTCGGTTTAGATTTAAACGACATTTTCCTTTCCCTCTCTTGCGCTTAATTGCTCTTAGGAATGCAAATTGAATCATCTGGAATTCTTGTGGGGTGAGCAGCGTTTCGACTGGGCTTAAGCCGAAGACTTTCCCGCACAGTCAACAACGTAAAACGCTTTACAGGTTATTTAATCCATGATCCTTAGCTCTCAATTGCTCTTAACTGTCAGTTGTCCGCAGCCCTGAGCGGTTGTTCTCAATGGATGTATCCTCATTTTGCATTGGATCACAACTATCACACCGATAGACAAGATGCCTGCGTTACGGCAGGTCAACCGGATGTTTCTCTGTATTGCGTCAACAGTTGCGGCAGGTGATCATAGCCATCCACACCAATCACCTTGATCAGCGTCGATCGCCCCTGAGCTTTGGCCTGTTGAAAGGCTTCATCCCCCATTTGACCCTGGAGAATGGTGAGCAATCCGGCGGCCTGTCGCCATTCCACCGCCTGAATTTGTTCCAGCAAGTACATTCCCAAACAGGCGACACAAACCGCCGCTTCCCGATGTCCCAGGGCGTAGTGCGCCTCAGCAAGATAGCTGTAGTTCAACCCCTGAAGATAGACATCGCCTGAAAACTGAGCCGCCTGGGCCCCTGCTCCAGATAGCGAATTGCCTCCTGGGGTTGTTCCAATAGGACGTAGGCAATGCCAAGGCTGTTGTAGCAAAGGGACTGGCTCTGCCGATCGCCCAACCGTTCTGCTAAGTTCAACCCTTGCTGAAGATAGTGAATCGACATTTCGTAGTCGGGTTCTGGGCGATCGAGTTGGCGGGCTGAAAGCACCTCACTGTATCCCAAATTGGTTAACGCATTAGCTTCCCCCTGCCGATCGCCAGACTGCCGGGAAAGTACCAACGCCCGCTGGCTATGACGAATCGCTGCTTCGTAGTTTTTCTGCGTGGCGTAAATGCGGCTGAGGTGGTTTAAATTTGCCACTTCACAAACCTGATCTTCCGCCGTTTGGGCAATCTCTAGAGCCTGTTGATGGAAGGCAATGGCCCGATCGTACTGACCTAACGCTCGATGGGAATAGCCAATTAAGGTGAGAATTCTGGACTTCTCCTGAGTCCCCGGCACCTGCCGCAGGGGCGCATCCAGATAGGACAGGGCATCCTGGAGATAGTTCCCAGACAGCAACGCGAACACGCCACCGTAGAGGGGAAAGTAGGACTGCTGGGAAAACTGCCGCAGGATTTGCAACATCACATGAAAGCATCCCTGGATCAGTCGGGGGCGATCGTCTGCCTGGACACTGGCTTGCTCAAAGCCGATCGATAGCTGACTCCACAGCACCGCAAAGGTTAGAAAGGTAGCAACCGACTGTTTGGTGCCCCACTTCGAGTCATAGGGCTGTTTCTCAAACCAGGTGATCAATCCTCGCTGGAGGTACTGAAACAAAATCACGAGTTCAACAAATTCCTCGATCCCGATCGTGCCCTGGTGAGCCACGACATCAACGATCGAACGTCCCTCGGCGATCGCTGCAAAGATTCCCCTGGGTAAAGCCTGATTCACCTGCCGGGCCCATAGCTTCCACGGACCCCACTGGGAGGGTGTCCCCTCAAACCCGATCGAGCTAGGGACTTCATAAACCCACTGAATTAAATAGGGTTCAAGCTCCTGTACGGCCTTGAGTCCATTGCGAATTCCTACCGCTATCTGCTGCACATCCGCCGGGAGTTCAGTTTCAGCAGTGGAGCTAGTTTGAGCCACCAGCGATTGCGCCAATCCCTTGAGGCGATCGAAGGTAATCCCCTGGGGCCGGTTTGGATCAACCCAATCTAGCCAGATCGACAGCCGTTCTCCCGCATCCGCTGCCATCAAGGCCTGGGTTGCTGCCGTAACTGCCTGATTTCCCCCCTGAACCTTTTGATACCGCTCCCATTCCCCCTGAATGGCTTGCAGGGCCCGCAGGATACGGCTGGCCTTGGCTTGCTTCAGTTCATCTCCTTGATCAAGCTGAACCTGCGTCTCATCCAATCGGGATTGCAGGCAACGCTCAAACATTTCCCCGCTTCCCGCTGGCACATCCTGTACCAATAGTTGATAGATCTGTTCCTTCGATCGCAATTGTCCTTTCAGCGTGATCTGGACAATGTGATCAATTAGATGCAGATGCCGATCGCGCTCGGAGGGGGTAGGAGTCGATGAGTCTGACATAAGCGGTTATGGGGATAAGGCGACAAAACTTGTCCTCAATTATAGAGATTGTGCGTTCAAGTCCCACCTCAGCGCATACTTTCCAACATCCGCCGGAAAGCAGCAGCATCCCTAACGCGAATTTCAGGATTGTCCACCAGCGCGGTATCAATAACTTCTGCCAGCGATCGCGGAATTTTAGGATTCTGCTGCTGGATGGGAACGGGTTCGTTTTGTAACAGGGCCAGGTAGGGATCCTTGCCAGAGAAGTTGCGGGGAGAAGTTCCCGTCAGCATCTGATAGAGGCAGGCCGCCGCCGCCCAGACATCCACTTCAGGTTCAGCGTAGTTGAAATTGACCGCACGTTGACGCGGCATAAATAGGGGTGGCTCTAGATGATTGACCTCTGAGGATCTTAATCCAGCCCGATCGATTGCCTTTGCCAAACCGTAGTCACCAATTTTGGCTACCAGCTTGCCCTGCACCTGAGAGAGCAAAATGTTTGATGGCTGCAAATCTCGATGCACTAACCCCTGTCCCCGCTGAAACGCATCGCTCGTGGGACTGATCCGAGGTAATGGTAGCGTGTGGGCATACTCCAGGGCATTCAATACCTGAAGCACAATGCCAATCGCCTCCGTCATGCTCAACTGTCCGCCCCCTTCCTGCATCAGATCAACCACACTCCCGCGATCGCAGTATTCCTGCACAATATAGAGGGTTTCGTTGGAGTAGCCTGCTGCAATTTGTCTGGCAATATGGGGATGTTGAAGCAGTTGGGTTTCTTCGAGGGACTGCAAACAAGCGTCGATCGCCGCCTGCCGAACTCCGGTTTTAGGGCGAATGACCTTGAGGACAGCCATCTCGTTGGTTTGCGCCTGCCGCACCAGATAAGTCTGTTGAGCCAGGGTTTCGTGAATCGGTTTGAGAATGGTATAGTCCCGCAGGTCAGGTAGGGGATAGGATTGCATCGACGGATCCCCTACGTCACCATTTGATCCCTGATGCGGAGCGGGGTGTGCTGGTGTTCCTGCGCGATCGGAATAGGGGAGTGATGCATTGTCCGATGGAGCGGGGCCAAATCGCTGGGGTTCCGCAAAGGCTGTCTGGTCAAAGCTGGTATCGAAGCTGGTTTGAGCCGTCCGGGTATCCATGACTGTGTCTGCCGGATCGGCGGGTGGTTCCTCTGTTTGCACCTGGAAAATGGTTTTACCCAGCTTGATTTCATCCCCCGTCTTCAAGTCGTGGGAGGGGAAGCTATCCTGGGACAGATCCTCTGGGGACTGATTGGGTCGTCGTCGTCCAATAATTTGCCCATTCACATAGGTTCCATGCAAACTACCCAGATCTCGAATCCGGATCACGGGCGGATTGATGTCGAGCAGGCAATGGTAGCGCGAAACGGTTTTATGGTACTCATCGTTCGGCAATTGCAGATTACAATCCTTGGCCGGCCAATAATGCAGGTGGTGCGATCGCGGAATTCATACACCTGTCCCTTAAGGCTGCCCTCTGTGACGCTCAAAATCACCTTCGCAGTTGGGGGTTCCGGCTCAAAGATTCCCGTTGGAAAAGCAGTTTCAAAGGTGCTACCAAAGGCAGTGGCAAAGGCTGTGGAGGGGGCGGACTCCCGACTGGGTGGGGATGATGCCTGGGCGATCGTGCTGGCCAGGGTTTGCAGCTCTTGCCGGACTCCCTCTGGGCGTAGCCAGCCGTAGCCAACTGTGCCCAGGGTTTGCATCAATCCAACAAAATCCGCTTCTGTCCAGGTCGGTACGCCTTGAGCCGTCAGGGCCAGCGTCACCTCCTGTTCGTTCGGATCCCGGTTTTTGGGTAAAAGCCCTACCTTAGGAGTATGCTGTCTCAAAAAGGTTTCCAGGTAGACTCTGGCTCCTTCATCCCAGAGGGCAGGGAATTTGTCTACCAGATCCCAATCCAGCGACCACAGCTTCAGGGTGCGATCGTCCCCAGCGGAAATGGCGTAGCTGCTATCGGCACTGAAGTCCACAGAACGAACCGGAGCACTATGACCCTCCAGGGTATGCAAACAGATTCCCACCGTGATATCCCAGAGCTTCAAGGTGCGATCTTCCCCCGCCGAAAGAGCATAGCGACCATCCCGGCTCAGGGCAACGGAGCGAACGGCAGCCGTATGACCCTCCAGCGTCCGCAGGCAGGTTCCCTGAGCCACATCCCAAACCTTAAGGGTATGGTCTTCACTTCCCGACAGAATCACCCGCTGATCCAGACTCATTACCCCTGCACTGACCCCCGCCCCGTGTCCGGCAAAGGTTTGCAGACAGGTTCCAGCCGCCAGATTCCAGAGTTTCAGGGTAGCATCCTGGCTGCTCGTTAAGACCTGAGCACCATCTGCACTATATGCAACTCCATTGATTCGATCGCCGTGGGCTTCGATCGCCCGCAGACAGCGTCCCATCGCCGTATCCCACAGTCTTAAGGTGCGATCGTCCCCACCGGAAACGGCATACAGGGCATCTGGACTGAAGGCAACGGCACAAACCGCTCCATTATGGCCACGGAAGGTGCTAACACAGCTCCCAGTGGCCACGCCCCACAGTTTCACGGTTTTATCGGTACTGCCCGACAGAGCATAGGCTCCATCCGAACTAAAGGCAACGGCATTGACACGATCGCGGTGGCCCTCAAAGCTGCGCAGACATCGATGGGTCGGCAATTCCCACAGTTTCACCGTCCAGTCATTGCTGCCAGAGAGGGCATAACGGCGATCGGGACTGATCGTGACGGCTTGCACCGCATCCACATGGCGATCGAGGGCCAGGCTTTCCCAGGCTCCATTCAATCCCTGATGGGGCAACACCGTATAGAGCCGAGTCCAGGCAGCGATCGCCTCTGAGGCGCGGTTGTATCCTGGAAGCGATCGGGCCAGACGAATGTGGCGGGCTGCACTCACCAGATCATCCTGCTCCTGGGCGGTATGCGCCTGGAGTAATTCCTGACGATAGACCAGATCGCTGGATAGGAAGGCCTCCGAGAGCTGTACCCGTGACAGGCGCAAAGGAGCCGCAACAGACCCCTCCGATAGGTTGACTGACCATCGCCGCATCCCCTCTGCATCCCCGGACACAATGTATTGTGCATCGGCACTCAGGGCAAAGGCACGAATGGGATATTGATGTCCCACGAAGGTGCGTAAACAGCGACCAGTCCCCGCTTCCCATAGTTTCAGGGTCGTATCATCCCCGGACGACAGCACGTACCGACCATCGGCACTAAAGGCAACCGATCGCACGGGCTGATCATGACCTTCAAAGGAGCGAACGATCGTGCCAGAGGCAATATCCCATAGCAGCAGCGAGGCTCCAGCTGACAGAGCATACTGACCATCGGGACTATAGGCAATACTGACCGCAGGCGAATCGGGTAGATCAAAGGTGCGAATTCCCCAACCCGATGCCACATCCCACTGCCGAATCGTCTTATCATCGCTGGTAGAAAGGGCAAACCGACCATCCTGACTGAAGGCAAGGGAGAGAACCCGCCCCCGATGCCCCCGAAAGACCCGCACACACCGACTTCTGACCAGATCCCAGAGCCGCAGGGTGCGATCGTCGCTGCCTGACAGGAAATATTGCCCATCGGGGCTGAAGGCAATGCACTGGACTGCCCGGCCGTGGCCCTTATAGGTTTGCAGATAGCTGGTGGTGACCATCTCACAGAGCTTGATGGTTTTATCTTGACTGGACGATAAAATGTAGCTGCCATTGGGGCTGAAGGCCACGGCAGTCACACTATCCTTGTGTCCCCTGAAGGTACAGAGACATCGTCCGGTTTGAATATCCCAGAGTTTTGTGGTTTTATCTAAACTGCCAGAAAGGGCAAAGCGACCATCGGGGCTGAGGGCAACAGAAACCACATCCGGATGGGCGTAGGTACGGAGTGGCTCATTTTCTGGCGTTCGCTGCCGCGTCTGGGCAACCCGCTCCCGCGCAAAGGTGAGTGCCTGTTCCACATCTTCCTGCTGTACACCGCTATTTTGCAACGCTTCTAGCAATTGAACTGCGGACTGAAAGTCTCCCCGCTCCAGGTGCACCAGGCTAAGGAGGTAATCGGTATTCCAATCTCTGGAGTGAGGACGATTGGCTTCAATTTGCTGTAGTAGGTCAGCATCGCTGCGAAGTTGCCCCGATCGCCACAGAATCAGTCCTCGATTGTAGTGGGTTTCCTGATGCTGGGAATTCACCGTCAGGGCTTGATCCCACAGGTGCAGAGCCTCTTCATACCGGCCCAGATCCCACAGAGCCACCGCACGATTATTCAGGCTGTCAGCAGTTTCCCCTGTGATGGCGGGAGCCTGACGGGGATAGGTTTCTCCGATTAACTCCTGATAAATCTGCTGTAGTTCCGTCGCTACGTCGTTCAGGGTGTGAGGACGGGCATCGGGATTGACCTGGAAGCACCGCCGCAACAGTTGGGCGATCGGTTCTGGCATCCGAGGCAGTTGGGGGTTCGCAGCAGAGACTAGATATTGTTCTAAAACCTGGGCCGCCTGGGCCCCCGATACCCAAATTCGATCACCAGCAAACATTTCCAGCACACATAAGCCCCAACTCCAGAGATCGGAGCGTCGGGTCAGAATGGCGCGGTTCACCTGTTCGGGAGAGCAATAGGCAGGGGTTAAGGCTCCTGTATTGGGCGCAATCAAGGTTGTAGAGGTACTGCCACTGGGGGCATCCAGCACGGTGGCGATCGCCTGGGCATTGACCAAGCCAAAATCTGTCACCTTGACCACGCCATTAGTGGTCATCATCACGGTGGCCGGTTTGACATCCTGATGGATCAATCCCTGCTCATGGGCGTAGTGCAGCCCCCAGGCAAATTGGATCGCCACATCCAGAATGCGGCGCAGAGCCAGCGTCGTCCCATCGGCATAAAGCCGGCGATCGGCAATCCAACTGTGCAGCGTACCGCCATTCACGTACTCGGTGAACATCAGCGGGTTATTATCAACCCGACGGACATAGTAACAGCCCACAATATGGGGATGCAGCCCCAGGTTAATCCATCCGGAGGCTTCCTGCTCAAACCGATCGCTCCCCAGAGCTGCAACAATCTCCGGTTTGGGACTTTTGACCGCCAGATCAATATTCCAGTTTAAGTGCCGAACCCGATAAATTTCACCCAGTCCGTCCTGCCCCAGAATGCCGATGACTCGGTACAGATCCAGAATGACATCTCCAGCCTGCCACTGAGTCCCGATTTGATATGACATAGTTGAAAATGCCCCTATCGCCGCAGATGTGTATTTACCGTACCCTACTTTAACATTTGTACAAATACCACAAGGGGCAACCCGGATATTACGGAAAAAAGCCGAATCTGAAGGGGTGTGACCCTCCAATCTGCCTTTCCCGATAGGTTGAGGAAACCCAGGAGCGTAGATTAAATCACCTGTCAATCATTCTGTCTGTTCAACTGGGCGGGCAAGACTTCGGCTTGAGCTCAGTCGAAACGCTGCCCACCCCACAAGAATTTGGGATGATTCAATTTGCATTCCCTAGTTTTCCACAACTACAGTCGTACCCATGCTGACAATTTCATAAAGTTCGCGGATGTCATGGTTGAACATGCGGACGCAGCCGTGGGAAGCTGCCTGCCCAACGGACTCAGGGTTCGGCGTACCATGAAAGCCGATATAGTTTCTGCCATCTGTCCAGAAGGCAATCCAGCGCTCGCCCAGTGGGTTATAGGGCCCCGGCGGTACGACTTCGCCGGTAAATGGATTCGTCCAGCCCGGATCCTGGAGCATTCCAATCACTTCATAGCTTCCCGTTGGCGTTTCCCATCCAGGTCGGCCGATCGCCACTGGATAGCTATTTTTCAGCGTTTCTCCCTCGTAGACGTAAACTCGGCGTTCAGACAGTCTCAAAACCAGACGAATCGGATGATTCACTTCTGGCAGAAATCGTTCGATCGAATCTCCTGTATCGATCGTCGGCAGTTCTGGCAACAGCAGGTAGGGCCGGAGTCGGGTGGTGGAAACCAGCGTTGGTTCCCCCGTCGCCTGAGAAGACTCTGCTTCCCAATCTGTCGGCGTTTCGGCTGCTGTACGAAACTGGGCAGCCAGTAAAACCGCGATCGTACTGAAGCCAATCGAAAAAGAACGATACCAGTTCATAGTGCGTCTACCCCGTACATTTCCCCTCACATTGATTGAATTTGGCAGCCCACAACAGTCAAAAAAGCTGCACTCAGATAGCCAGAAATCAGATATGGGCAAACCCGATCGATCGAGAAATACCCTGATACTTTTTTACCCCATCTCAGAGGGTTACGTCTCGTATCCGATCGGGTTGACCAGTTTCAAGCAACCATGACCGTTACCACAGGGCTGGTGGAGCGGCGGGAGCTGGTGCTGGAGTGGGCGTGGTTGGGGCGGGAGTAACCTGGGGAGTTGGGGTGGGCGTAGTTGTGCCAGGATCCGGGGTTGGAGCCGGCGTTGGGGTGGTTGGAGCTGGGGTGGGAACGGGAGAGGGAGAGGGAACCGTTGTGCCCGGAGAGGGTGGGGTAGTTGGAGTCGGAACGGGTGTGGGCGTAGGCGTAGGAACCGTGGGCGTTGGGGTGGGAACCGTAGGAGTCGGTTCGGGTGCATCCTGAGCAACGGCTCGCTGTAAGACCAGGGTTCCGCCCCCAGCGGTCAACAGCAGTGCTCCCAGCGGTAATAACCCTCGCAGGGCAAAGCTTTTGAGTGTGGAAAGTTTCTGATGATTCATTGATGCTCCTCCTATAAAAACCATGTCAAAATCATGAACCCGATCGCAGTTTGGATCGGCTTGGATCGGCTAATAACTGAGTGCTGGTCTGAAAACTCACTAGGTTTTTCAATCTACTGAGTTGAAACGTTAGCTCTGTGACCCACTCTAGGGGGTTGATCTGAACTCAGGCAATCTGAAATTAGGTTGATTTATTAGGTTGATTTAACGCATATCCGAATCGATAGAGCTTTGGGACTCCAAAACCCCTAACGGAGTTTTCGGAAGTGATTAGAGAGGGGTACAGCTTAACTCCTCGCCTACCAGATTACCATCCTGCCAAATGCCCCGTTGACTGCGACCATCGGCAAAGACGAAAACGCCCTCTCCATGACAGCGATTGTCTCGAAAAGTTCCAATGTAGCGATCGCCATTTTCCAAAATCCACATGCCCTGCCCCTGGAACTGATCCGCCTGAAATTCTCCGATATATTGTCTGCCATTGGCATTGGTTTGGGTGCCACAGCCATTGCGCTGCCCATCTCGAAACTCGCCATCGTAACGGTTTCCACTGGGAAAAACCAGGATACCGCGCCCATCTGCTGGCTGCTGCTCTGCCATTGCTCCGTAATACCTGGTGCCATCTGGAAACACGTAATCGGGTGGGTTGGGCAATCTGGCTGGAATCGGAGGTTCATTGCAGGTCAGAGCCTGGAATTCGGGGAAAGCTGCAAAATCCGTAGATGCTCGCGGTCTTGGATTCGCTAAATTTGCCAGAAAGGCGATCGTGGCAATCCCGATTAGCCCAATTCCCACTGCACCCGCCCCGATGAGCAGAATCCAGACGGTGCGAGAAACGAGTAGAAAGCGTGAAAACCCTGAAGGTGAACGGTCAGGAGAAGCAGGATCAGGCTCAGAACCGAGATCAGAGGGAGGCAGAGCCGTTTCATTGTTTGAGTTCGCAGTTCCGGTAATTTGTGTGGGGGCTGGGATCTCGGAGTCAGCGATGATGGTGGGAGGAATCGGGGGATGGAGTGGAACGGGATCTGGGTGAAAGGGAACCGGAGGAAAAGCTGGCGTTTCCAGGGCTTTAATATTTGATGCTTTGAATTCCTCGGAAGTGGCGGCTGGGAAGTCTGCGGCTGGAGATTCGCCCGATGCCTCCAGGGCTGTGGCTGAGGGTGGGGTTCCTGATGGAAGGTCAGAAAGCGGGGAGAGGTCAGAAAGCGGGTGTGCGGTAGGCTCCGCGATCGTGTCTTGAATCAGTGATTCTGGTTCCTGGGGTAGATTGTCTTCTGGGGATGTCCCCCTGGATGGGACTGGCTCTCCCGCAGCGATAGGGACTTCCGAAGTGATTGTCGCCGCTGATAAATCGAGCTGTGTCCAATCGATCTGAGCCGTGTCTACCTGGAGCAAAGATAAACCGATCGTAGTCAACGGACTGGATTCGATCGGGTTGGACTCAACGGGTGCTGCTGCGACGGGGTTGGATTCGATTACGTCTGGCTCGATTACGTCTGGCTCGATCGCGTCTGGCTCGATCGCGTCTAAATCACCAGGTTCAGAACTATCTTCACTGAAAGCTGCGATGGAGGATGCGTCAGATGAGGGGGGCTCTGGGGGAAAAGGGCCGTAATGTAGGGTTCAGAGGGGTCATCGTCCGCCAAGGAGGAGGCTTCCAGCACAATCGGCAAAGCAACCTGATCAGAGGGAGTGGTTTCGATCTCAGTTTGGTCAAATTGCGTCGGTTCAACAGACGGCTCGGACAGCGCAACGGGCGGCAGAATGACCGTATCTGCGGATAGCTCATCCTCCGGCTGTTCGGGCTGCTGGGCCATCAGATCGGATAAATCTTGCAAAACTTCCGTTACGCGCTGATAGCGATCCTTGAAGTGATAACAAACCATGCGATCGAGAATGGTTGCTAACCCTGAACTCACGCGCAGGGCAGGCAGGCTGCGGCCCTCCATGCGATGATTGCGCCAGTCTACTTCTCCGGTGTGGGGGTGGCGATCGATTTGTTTGGGATGCGTTCCCGTCAGAGCCTGGATCCCCACCATTCCGGCGGCATAGATATCGCTACTGAAGCGCGGATGTCCACCCAACTGTTCCGCGGGCATATATCCCTGAGTCCCGACCGATACCGTTTGCGTCTGTCCGACTCTGGAATCCGTCTGGGTCTGTCCCACCTGCTTGACGGCTCCAAAATCAATCAGCACAATCTTGCCGTCGGTGCGGCAGATTAAATTAGACGGCTTAATGTCCCGATGGATCACATTCTGTCCATGCACAAACTCCAGAACGGTCATCAGGTCATAGAGTAATTCCATCACCCGTTTTTCTGCCCAGGGAAAGCCCGATGCCAGCTTCTTGGTCAGCGGTTCCCCCTCAATCAGCTCCTGCACCAGGAAAAATTCTTCTCCATCCATAAAGTGAGCCAGCAGCCGGGGAATCTGATCGTGATTACCAAGCTGATAAAGGACTCTGGCTTCCGTATCAAACAGTCGTCGAGCGGTCTGCAAATGTCGCTCATCCGTCACCTGAGGCTTGAGTTGCTTCACCACGCACTTTGGATGCCCAGGCAGGTGCAAATCCTCCGCCAGAAAAGTTTGGCTGAACCCGCCGACCCCTAACTGGTTGACTAATCTGTATCTTCCACCGATCGTTAAACCTGTTGCAGTGGATTGAAAACGCTTGAAAAAATTCAATGCTCGCTGAGTCCTAAACCGTGTGAGGAGAAATACCTGATCAAAAGCGGAACGATGCTAAGAGGAGCGGATGCACACTAAATTTTTGCGACCTGGAGGCCCATCCTCAGTCATTAACTGATTTTGACGCAGGATGGCGGAACAGGTGGAAAACGTCGTACCTATTTTCAAACTGTACCTCGACTTGGGCCAAACGGCTGAGGAATTGTGCCCCCGGATAGAGATGGAAGGACGGTAATTGTGATCAGTCTGGGGGGAACACCGATCGCGTCATTTCCGTTTCAATCCATACAATAAGAGACATCATTTCCCTATTCCTGTACTCCTATTCCTGTACTCCTATGCAACCAACCAATCCGAATCAATTTACTGAAAAAGCCTGGGAGGCGATCGCGCGCACCCCAGATGTGGCAAAACAGGCACAGCATCAGCAGATTGAGCCTGAACATTTGATGTTAGCGTTACTGGAACAGCCAGAAGGGTTGACCACCAGCGTCCTTCATAAGTTAGGGGTCGATGTGCGCCGGGCCCGCGACTACACGGAAGACTTTATTCGCCGTCAACCCAGGGTGTCTGGAGCGGCTGATTCAGTCTACCTGGGTCGAGCACTGGATAAATTGCTCGATCGGGCAGATGCCTCTCGCAAAGACTTCGGGGATGAATATATTTCAGTTGAACACCTATTATTGGGCTATCCCAGAGACGATCGATTTGGCAAGGGATTGTTTCAAGAGCTTAAATTAAATGAAAAAAGTCTAAAAACGGCAGTGGAGCAAATTCGAGGGAATCAGAAGGTGACAGACCAAAATCCAGAGGGCAAGTACGATGCACTGTCAAAATATGGCCGAGATCTAACCGAAGCGGCCCGACAGGGAAAACTCGATCCGGTGATTGGCCGGGATGATGAAATTCGCCGCACAATTCAAATTTTGTCTCGCCGCACCAAAAATAACCCGGTGCTGATTGGGGAACCTGGTGTTGGTAAGACGGCCATTGCTGAGGGACTGGCCCAGCGGATTGTTAACAAAGATGTGCCAGAATCCTTGAGCGATCGCAAATTAATTGCCCTGGACATGGGGGCACTGATTGCGGGGGCGAAGTATCGCGGTGAGTTTGAGGAGCGGCTGAAGGCGGTACTGAAGGAAGTGACGGAATCCGCCGGAACCATTATTCTGTTCATCGACGAAATTCATACCGTTGTCGGAGCAGGAGCCACTCAGGGGGCAATGGATGCCGGAAACCTGCTGAAGCCGATGCTGGCTAGGGGGGAACTGCGCTGTATTGGCGCGACGACGCTGGATGAATACCGCAAGTACATTGAAAAAGATGCAGCCCTGGAACGGCGATTCCAGCAGGTGTATGTTGATCAACCGTCGATCGAGGACACCATTTCGATTCTGCGCGGCTTAAAGGAACGCTACGAAAACCATCATGGGGTGAAAATTTCCGACAGCTCCCTGGTGGCGGCAGCAACGTTATCCAACCGCTACATCAGCGATCGGTTCCTGCCCGATAAGGCGATCGACTTGGTAGACGAAGCAGCGGCCCGGCTGAAGATGGAAATCACCTCTAAGCCCGAAGAACTGGATGAGGTCGATCGCAAAATTCTGCAACTGGAAATGGAGCGGTTGTCTCTGCAAAAGGAAAGTGATGTGGCTTCCCGCGATCGGTTAGAACGATTGGAAAAGGAACTGGCTGACCTGAAGGAAGAACAGAGTGGATTAAATGCCCAGTGGCAGGCTGAAAAGGATGTGATCACTCAGATTCAAACCTTGAAGAAGGAAATTGATCAGGTCAACATCGAAGTTCAGCAAGCCGAGCGGGATTATGATCTGAACCGGGCCGCCGAACTGAAGTTTGGTAAGCTCACGAACCTGCAACGCCAGCTTCAGGAGGCAGAAACCAACCTGTCCCAAACTCAAACCAGTGGTAAAACCTTGCTGCGGGAAGAGGTGACGGAGTCCGATATTGCCGAGATCATTTCCAAGTGGACGGGCATTCCGGTCAGCAAACTGGTGGAATCGGAGATGCAAAAACTCCTGAACCTGGAGAACGATTTGCATCAGCGCGTGGTGGGGCAAGACGAAGCCGTGACTGCCGTTGCCGATGCGATCCAGCGTTCCCGTGCCGGACTGGCCGACCCCAACCGACCGATCGCCAGCTTCATCTTCCTGGGCCCACGGGGGTGGGTAAGACGGAATTGGCCAAGGCTCTGGCATCCTATCTGTTTGATACGGAAGATGCAATGGTGCGGATTGATATGTCGGAATACATGGAGAAACACGCCGTTTCCCGATTGATTGGTGCCCCTCCAGGCTATGTGGGCTATGAGGAAGGGGGACAGTTGACGGAAGCGATTCGTCGTCGGCCCTATGCAGTGATTCTGTTTGATGAAATTGAAAAGGCCCATCCCGATGTGTTCAATGTGATGCTGCAAATCCTGGATGATGGACGGGTGACGGATGCCCAGGGACGTACCGTCGATTTCAAAAATACGATCGTGATCATGACCAGCAACATCGGATCGCAATACATTTTAGATGTGGCCGGGAATGACGATCAGTATGAAGAAATGCGCTCTCGCGTGATTGATGCGATGCGATCGAATTTCCGTCCAGAGTTCTTGAACCGGGTGGATGAGTTCATTATCTTCCACAGCCTCCAGAAGTCCGAACTTCGCAATATTGTCAAGCTCCAGGTTCAGCGGTTAGAACAGCGGTTAGCCGATCGCAAGATGGGACTGCGATTGTCAGAAGCGGCTCTAGACTTCCTGGCGGAGGTTGGCTACGACCCGGTGTATGGAGCACGTCCTCTGAAGCGAGCCATTCAGCGGGAACTGGAAACCAAAATTGCGAAGGCGATTTTGCGGGGTGAATTCCATGATGGGGATGCGATCTTTGTTGATGTTGGTGAGACAGAACGCCTGGAGTTTAAGCGGCTGCCGACGGAGTTGGTGACGATGTAGGTTGCAGGGATTGAGGATGGATAGGGGGAATGGCTATTCATCCCAGCAGGAATCAGGAATAGGAAGGATCGTGGATTAAATAACCTGTTCACCGTTCTATTTCTGGAACTGGGCGGGCAGAATGCCCACCCCACAAGGCTTTCAGGTTATTCAATTTGCATTTCTGAATGGGACGATCGGTAATCATTCGATCGTCCTATTTTTGTAGCGTTCAGGATAGAGATCGTGAATGGTGGCACGAACGACTTCTTTAGAGCCAAAGATAATAATGCGAACACGCTCTCGTCCGGCACTCGGATCAGCATCCTCTCCAAAGGTAGGATGAGCGAACAGGTTAAAGTCATACCAATTTGATTGCAGAAATTGCACATCCCGGTAAGGGTGCATTGCTGTGCGCCCCTACAGGCAATCTATCTGCCGTACAAACGATTTGAATCGGTATCACCTGTCACAAAGGGCGCACAGCAGTGCGCCCCTACAGGCAATCTATCTGCCGTGCAAATGATTTGAATCGGTATCACCTGTCACAAAGGGCGCACAGCAGTGCGCCCCTACAGGCAATCTATCTGCCGTGCAAATGATTGGGGTTTGAATGAACAGAAGAAGCTAGGTTGTTGGGAATCAGGCTACTGCGACACGCATTTTTGTAGGCATAAACTAAGAAAATACCAGATCGATCGCCTCAGTCAAGTGTTCTGTTGTACAAATTCACTGGAAAAATCCAGAAAATACCGGCCGATCGGCATAGTTTAGGCAGGGTTTCTGTCTGAAGGTGGACATGGCAGTTCCCTAAATTCACTACAGTCTAAATAGAATGCAATCAAAATGCCTGGGAGATTTTGCTGGGATATGCCCAGGAAAAGTTTGTAGGAGAACTGGTCGATCGTGCTGTCATGCCATACATCAAACGGGCTGAGTTTTTCCTGCCTGCAGTTCCTGAGTGCGTCAATGTTGAGTTTGCTTTTTACCCTATTTATTGAGTTCCGACTATGAACAAAAGTTTGTTAACCTCCGATGCTACGGTTGAGGTTAAGTCCCCCAATCAAGTTTTCTTTTGTCCGGAAGAATCCCAGTTTTATGCCCAGTGTTTGGAAAAGATGGTGCTATCGCAGAACAGTGCAGAAGCCTCTATTGTTGAATTTGGGGCTGGAGATGGTAGTCCTGTGATTCGTGCACTGTTAAAGAGTGCTTTTGATGGCATGGTTTTAGGATATGAATTAAATCCCGATGCTTGCCAGTTAGCACAGTTAAGAATTGAACAATATGATTTGGGTTCCTATTATCGAGTTCATAATGCTTGCTTCTTTGAAAATGCACCTGACACCGCTCAATGTTTGATTGCTAATCCTCCCTATCTTCCAGCTCCAGATAATCAGCTTTATATGCCGACTTTACATGGCGGACAGGATGGCTCAGGTATTACAAAACGGCTGCTGTCCCACGGCTGTGAACAGGTGATGCTAATGATTTCAGCTTACTCAAACCCAGTTGATACGATCGATCATGCCCTGAGTTTAGGCTACCAGGTTGTTGATTTTATGGTATCTCCGCTCAAGTTTGGCTACTACAGTTGTGAACCCAAAGTTAGAAATACGATTACGGATTTGCAGCGTCAGCAGAAGGCGTTTTTCTCGGAGAACATTTACTTTTTGGCGGGCGTTCTGTTTCAGCGGAAAGGTGCCCAAACTTCCTGTTTAGCAGAGGAGTTTTTGAAGGTCATGACGGTTTTGTGAGGATGACCCACCCCAGCCCCTCCCAGGAGGGGATTTTGGAGGAGGTTGCTTTGGTAGGAAAGGTTTGCCAACGTTCCCTTACCTGGAGGCGTTAGAGGGGGTTCCGGCTTCAGTTGGAATTTGCGTTAATTCAACCACATTTCCATCCGGATCCTGCGTAAACAAAGCCGATCGCCCCGAAGCACTCAGTTGAATCGGGCAGTTGTGGGCCATCAGATGCGCCTTGGCTGCCTCCAAGTTATCCACACCGAGGGCAAGATGGGGATTACGCCCCCATTTCTCTGGATTGTGTAACCGGCTGGAACCGGAACCCACCCCTACCCTCCTGGGGAGTAACTCATCCACTATTAAATGCACCTGAATCTCCCCCAGTTGATACCAGACTCCTGGATATTTGAGCGGGCGATCGACTTTTTCCAGCCCCAATACAGTGCTATAAAAGTGCATTGCCTGCTCTAAATCAGTCACCAGAATGGCAGTGTGCAAATATCGAGTAATATGCATGGCAAACCAGAATCCAAACCCATCTATTGGCTTAGGATAGCGGATTTGGCTGGACATCGATCGAGGAGAGTGGAGCAATTAAGGATGGCGGATCATCAGTGGAGTGGTGAGGTTTAGAGGACTGGGCGGGCAAGATGCCCACCCCACAAGAATGAATTTGATGATTCTACAGAACCCAGTTGTTAAGCCAGCGATCCTAAGATTGGGGAACCCAGACTGAAACGGAACCCGCATCGCACCGGAACTCTGCCCAGCCTTCCTCATTTGTAGTAATTGGCTCGTCAATGTGTTCTGTGATGTCAATGTATGTGCAGTTGGGTTGCCCCACTTCCATATATTTGGTTCCAGCATCGCCATTGCTGAGGACTACCGCCATCCCGCCAGGATGTTCCTCGTTTCCTAACCGCGTCCAGCCGATCGTATTGGCGTGATCAAAGTAATCGTACTGATCACCATAGGCATAGGTGCGACGAGCGTGGAGAAACTTGTCAATGATCCACTGGTGGCTATCCATCCAGATCTCGTACTCTTCACCATCGTTTCCGGTGTCGGTGTAATGGGCCCCGTAATAATCGGCGTAGAAAATACAGGGATAACCATCCTGCCGGAGCAGAATCAGGGCATAGGCGA
Organism: Egbenema bharatensis FJBBOT/2019; assembly: GCF_048077055.1. Taxonomy (NCBI): domain Bacteria; kingdom Bacillati; phylum Cyanobacteriota; class Cyanophyceae; order Oculatellales; family Oculatellaceae; genus Egbenema; species Egbenema bharatensis. The sequence continues at coordinate 5,456,558 of NZ_CP182236.1, forward strand.
GGGGTTTAAACCAGCCTTCCACTACCGATTCCAGGGACTGTAACGGTTGCGAATCGTGATTGTCTACCAGGGTAACAGCTAGAGGCGGTTGCTGTTGCACCAGCGTGCCATCAAAGATTTGCCGCATATCGTAGTCATTGCCCTGCTTGCTGGCGGCACTGAAGTTGTAGTGGAGTGGTGCATCAAATAGTAAGACATCACCCCCCGTGACGCTGATGAAATGATGCAGAGCCTCAATCTCGTTCGACCAGTACTCACCCACCGCAAATAGCTGCCGTCCGGCATGATGACGACAGTGATCTAACCATTCTGGGAAGAATCCAGCCTTAACGTGCTTCACTGCATCAAAGCGGAAACCATCTACGTTGGTGGTTTCCACAAACCATTCGCCCCAATATTTCAACTCATCGCGCACTTCTGGATGTTCCATGTCCAGATCGCATCCCATCAGATAGTCAAATGCGCCCTTTTCCAGGTCAACGTTATCATCAAAGGACTTGTCTTTGAACAGGTAAACGGCGTTCTCACCTTCGTTGTAAACGTTGTAGTCTACGGCATCAAAGTGCCACCAGTGCCATTCTAAACCAGAGTATTTTCCATCTCGCCCGGGGAAGGTAAAGTGCGTCCAGACCTTGATCGTTTGCATATCCCCGATCGGCTGATTGCGATCGTCTGGGTTGTAGGGGGTTGCTTCCACTTCCTCCGGCTCATCGGCTCCCAGCTTGTGATTCAGCACCACATCAGCATAAACGCGAATCCCTGCGTCCTTGGCGGCTTTGATGGCGGTAATGTATTCTTCCTTGGTGCCGTACTTGGTGCGCACGGAACCCTTCTGGTCAAACTCACCCAGGTCAAACAGGTCATACACGCCATAGCCCACATCATAACCGCCCGCCGTTCCCTTATAGGCTGGGGGTAGCCAAACGGAAGTGACTCCCGCTTCAGCCAGGTCTTTGACCCTATCTTTGAGTTCATTCCAGAGGTTACCGTCGGGCGGAATATACCAATGAAAATACTGCATCATAACGCCATTTGGCTCAGACATAATGATACCTATCCTTTATCAAATTAATTAAGTGAGTGAAGGGTGGTTGATTAGAATCAAGAGCAAAAACAATAACCGTACAGCAATTCATAGCTGTGAAGCGAACGACCTACCATACTTTAGACAGTGTCGCATTAAGTTTTAAAAAATCTATCTCCCCTTAGAGATATTGACATTCTAAGTGACTTTGCAGGGATCATGAGCGAGAGGAATCGATCGGTCGATCGGATGATTGGGGTTGATTAAATGTTAGCTCAATAACAATTCTGCTGGTTGACTGGGCAGACAAGACTTCGGCTTGAGCCCTTCGGCTTGAGCTCAGGAGTTCGGCGAGGCTCACTCGAGCCGTCGAAAGCTCAGTCGAAACGCTGCCCATCCTACAAGAATTCGAGTTGATTGATTGAAGCTGTTGTGCTGGTTGACTGGGCGGGCAAGATGCCCACCCCACAAGAGTTTTAGTTGATTGATTGAAACTGTTGTGCTGGTTGTGACTGGGCGGGCAAGATGCCCACCCCACAAGAGTTTTAGTTGATTAGATTTGGATTTCTTGTAAACGATCGCTTTAATGTCTAACCATCTTTCTGGCTTTGCCAATGTACATGACTGCCGTATCCTCGTTAAGGCTGATTCTAAAATTACCCGTTTTGCGATAGTGCCAGTACGCAGCGATATTGTTGAACAGGGTGCTGCCGAAGATGTTAAATCCTTTGATTTCGATTTCAGTGAAGCCAACTTGCTGCATCAAATCTGACAATTTATTGGGTTGGATAAACTTCTGCCAGTCGTGAACTCCTCGCGGAATTTCCTGAAGAATATTTTCCAATAGCCAGATCATGATCACCTTTGATTTGAAGGTTTGGTTAATCGTATCAAAACAAAAGAAGCCACCTGGTTTTAAGACTCGATCGATTTCTGAAATCGTTTTTTGTACATTCGCCACGTGTTCCAGAACATCAACACAAATTACCCCATCAAAGGTGTGGTCTGGGTAGGGTAATGCTTCGGCAACACCGTGCTGATAATCGATCGCCAATTGATTCTGTTGGGCGTGGGTTCTGGCAGTCTCAATGCAGGGTTTTGACTGATCAATCCCGGAAACGATCGCCCCCCGGTTCGCCAGAAACTCGCAGGAGAACCCACCACCGCAACCCACATCTAGCACTCGTAATCCTTGCCAGTTAGAAATGTGGCGATCGAAGTACTCAAAGCGGGGAGCATTCAAATGATGTAAGGCGTAGATTTTGGAGGTTGTATTCCACCAATCCCCGGCACTGCGGTCATAAAAGCCTAGATCGTTTCGCTGCATACCAGTGTGATTTACAATTCATTCTGCTTTTAACTCTATTTATAATTCATATCAGCATACAATCTTGATCCTGAAATTTAACCGTGACAGTGTACGTTTCCATCATCATTCCAACTCTGAACGAAGCAACAACCCTGAACCAGACCCTGCAATGCCTGACGACCCTTGATCCACCCGCCCAGGAGATTCTAATCGTAGATGGTGGCAGCCAGGACAACACGATCGCCCTTGCCGAAGCCGCAACGTTTACCCAGACGACCCTCCAGATTTTGACTTCTCAGCAGGCAGGACGATCGGTGCAGATGAACTGCGGTGCAAAACAGGCAACGGGCGAGGTACTATGCTTTCTCCATGCCGATACGCTGGTGCCACCGGATTTAGTGACTGTAATTGACAAAACCCTGGCTGATCCGAGCGTCGTTTGTGGTGGGTTTATCTCCCTGATGGCGGGAACGGACACAACCCGGTGGAGCATTTCTCTACACAATTACCTCAAAACCTACTATGCCCCGCTGCTGTTTCGTCCCCACCTGTTTTTGTTCAAAGGGTTACGTTTACTGTTTGGCGATCAGGTGATGTTTTGCCGATCGCAGTCCTTCTGGAACTGTGGTGGGTTTGACCCAGCCTTACCGATTATGGAGGAGGCAGATTTGTGTCGCAAATTAGTGCAGCAGGGACGCATTCGTCTGGTGAATCGAGTGGTGCAGTCCTCCGATCGTCGGGTGGCGAAGTGGGGTCTGCTGAAGGCTAATTTGATCTATCTCTACGTTGGTTTCCTCTGGGGCATCGGCGTTTCCGCGAATTACCTCAAGCAATTTTATGAGGACATTCGTTGATTTAAGCCCCAATCGTAGTCCAAATACTTGACGGAGAGGGGATCAGGAAAGGGATCGGGAGATGCACGATAGGGTTGAATGTATTTTGGGATGGAATCCGCCACTGCCAGAAAATCCTGACGATACCACTTGAAGATCTTGCTGCAATACAGCGTTTGGCTGACGGCATCGTAGCGTACCTTTTCGGGATTGTTGATAAACCGATCGGCATCTGCCTCTAACTGCGCCTGCACCGTTTCCGGGAAATAGGCCTGATTTCGCAACAGCGGACAGCCGATCGCTGCACAAACTAAAGCAAAGTGTATCCGCGGTTCACCCAGCGGACGCAACACACGATGTTCAATATCATTCAAACTGTAGCGACGATCGCCTAATCCACAAACCGGATGCCAGAAGAACCAGAAAAACGCAATCCAGTTCGGCACTCCCAGGATGGGTCGCTGAATCGATGCGATCGGATATTGCGCCAAAACTTGCTGAATCACTAACGCATTGTAGAGGTTCATCCAGAAAGCAAGCTGATGATCCCTATCTGGTAGTGACTGAGGAGCGATCGTGGTAATGGACTTTAACCAATCATCTAATTGGTGCCTGGACTCCTGTTGCCAGGTGCGATAATCCACTCGTCCCTGCGGATTCACGTACTGGTGCAGCATTTGGTTCCAGGGATCGAAGTTTAGCATGATTCAGGCAGGGTAGGAGGGAGGGAGGGAGAGAGGGGTGACAATTAGCGTGGAATCAATCACCTGTGAAATTATTCTACTTTGTTGAAAGGGTGGGCAAGTTTGTTGAAAGGGCGGGCAAGATGCCCACCCCACAAGAGAGGCAGGCAAGATGTCTCCCTTACAAGAGGCATACAATAGCAGTGAGAGCGATTCAGTCCACAAATTCTATGACCGTAGTACTTGTGCCATGACTATAGTGCTTGCTACCCCCATCAGTCAGATTGAACTGGCTCCCGGTAGTGCCATTCGGATCGATGGTGTCACCTGGGAAAGCTATATTGCTCTACTTCAGGAGCTAAGAGACGATCGATCCACTCGCATGGCCTATGAAAACGGAGCATTAGAAATCAGGATGCCGGGGCAACCCCACGAAGCCGCCAATCGGGTGTTAGCGACCATTGCCCTCACCCTGGCAGAAGAATTTGGTTTTGAGTTTAACGATTTGGGTTCGATGACCCTGAACCGCCCAGAAATCAGGAAAGGGGTTGAACCCGACAGTTGTTTCTACATTCAAAACGCTCAAGCAGGACAAGGTTTAGGGGAAGCCATCTCCAGCGATTTGCCCCCCGACTTAGCCTTAGAAGTAGACATTGCAAACCGCTCTGATAGCAAACTCAGAATTTATCAAGCTATGGGCGTACCGGAAGTCTGGCTTTATCAACGCGAGCAGGTCAAGATTAAGCATCTGGAAAATGGCACCTATTTAGATGCTTTAACCAGCCGTGCTTTTCCTGCGGTCAGCACCGAGCAGTTGAACCAGTGGCTAGAAGTCCGACGCACCGGAACCGATCTAACCGTTGTGCGAGCAGTTCGTCAGTTTTGCCGAACTCTATTGCAGTAGAACCGTTGCAGTAGAACCGTTGCAGTAGAACCGATTGTTTCAATTCGTATTCCTGAAAGCAGCTAACCAGGGCGATAAGATGGGGAAGGCAATTGTATCGCACTCTACTGGCATGGTAACGCTGTCTTCGGCTCTCCAAACTGATCTATCCCAACCGCTGAGAATTGGCAATCTGGCGGTCAATAGTCGTGTCCTGCAATCGCCCCTGTCCGGCGTGACGGATCTGGTGTTTCGGCGGCTGGTGCGGCGGTACGCGCCCGATTCCATGATGTATACCGAGATGGTGAGTGCATCGGAACTTCACCATATGCGGCAACTCCCGAAGCTGATGGAAATTGATCCCCATGAGCGACCGATTAGCATTCAACTTTTTGATTGTCGGCCTGATTTTTTGGCAGAAGCAGCCCAGAAAGCGGTGGCGGAAGGAGCCGATACGATCGATATCAACATGGGATGCCCGGTGAACAAAATCACCAAAAAGGGAGGTGGTTCGTCCCTGTTGCGGCAGCCGGAACTGGCGGAGGAAATTGTGCGATCGGTGGTGGCAGCGGTGGATGTGCCTGTGACGGTGAAGACGCGAATTGGCTGGTCGGAGCAGGACATTAATGCGATCGAGTTTGCCCAACGCATGGAAGCCGCCGGAGCTAAGATGCTGACGTTGCATGGTCGGACTCGTTCCCAGGGCTATAATGGTGCAGCCGATTGGAACTGGATTGCGAAGGTGAAAGCGGTGCTGTCGATTCCCGTGATTGCCAATGGCGATATTGTTTCAGTGGAGTCGGCCCTGCGCTGCCTGGAGGTGACGGGAGCCGATGGAGTGATGTGTTCGCGGGGAACGTTGGGTTATCCGTTTTTGGTGGGTGAAATTGACTATTTCCTGAAAACGGGAGCCAGACTGCCTGCCCCCAGTCCAGTCGATCGACTTCAGTGTGCCAGGGAGCATCTGGTGATGCTGTGGGACTACAAGGGCGATCGGGGGATTCGCCAAGCCCGAAAGCACATGGCCTGGTATGCCAAGGATTTCCCAGGCGCGGCTGAGTTGCGCAATCAGTTGACCTTAATCGAATCGGTCGATCAGGGAGTTGAGCTACTGGATGGGGCGATCGATCGATTGGTTGCAGTAGAAAGCAATCAAAGCTTGAATTAAACTCAGGAATGCGAAGTTGATAATCTGAGTTAACAATCTGAAACTCTTGTGGGGTGGTCATCTTACTACCCAGTTAACAAAGTAAAAGGTAAATGATCTGCGATCAAACAGTGAACCGATCCAGGAGGTTAAGTTGAGCTGATCAATGTATTGATTTTCACAAGCTCAATTTGTATTTTTCCTAACCTACGACGGATAGATCAATTCTGTAAATTATTTATGATAATAGAACAGTTTTTTGAGTACTTTAGCGTTTGTAGAAGCAGTGGCTTGATGAGCCAGAAGGCTAACAAACTGGTATCAGGTGACTGAATTTAGAGCATTGGCTCCTTAGGTTATGAAAGTTGAACCAACCATTTCCTATCGTGATGTAGAGAAAACATCGGCGATCGAAAGCTTAATTCAAGAAAAAATTACCAAACTAGAACAGGTTTGTGATTACATCAGCAGTTGTCGAATTGCGGTGGAAACGGCTCACAAGCGTCCGAGCCACGGTTCACCCTATCGAGTTCGGATTGATATGACGGTTCCACCCAGCCATGAACTGGTTGCAGAAAGTAATCCGGCTGAACAGAATCAGTACGTCGAGTTAGACACCGTGATTCGAGATGCTTTTAGCCGGGCGGAACGGCAATTGCGAGAATTAGCCCGCAAACAGCGAGAAAGCGAACGCACCACCAGTCATGATGTTCCGGAAGACGATCGGGCCTTTGTGATCAGGATTTTCCGCGACCAGGGCTATGGCTTCCTGAAGACGCTCTCAGATGAAGAAATCTATTTTCATTCCAATAGTGTCCTTCATAACGACTTTGAGCGACTTGAGGTAGGAACCGCCGTTCGGTTCGTGGCAGCCCCACAGGGTCAAGAGCAACCCCATGCCAGTACGGTTCAAATCATCGACAAGCCGGGGCATCGGGCTGGAGAACAGAGTCATCCTGTTATTGAACCGCCCCTGGGATGGCAGGAATAACCCAGCATTAAATCCCCAGGTTACGGCTTTGTCTCACCAGCTCAAGTTAAAAGATTTGTCGTGTTAGTTATCCTCCTCTGTACAGTGTGCCTCCATGAATGGGGGCATTTTTTTGGTTGGATTAGAGGATGTTTTAAGAACTTCTGGCTAGTTGACAGGGCGGGCAAGATGCCCACCCCACAAGAAGTTAATGCTCACCCCAGAGGAATTTCAGGGGATTCAATTTGTATTTCTGATCGCATTGATTTCTTTCACTTGCAGCGGCGGGCGTAGACACAAATAGGCTAATGCACCGATCAGGGGGAATAAAGCGATCGCCCAGAACCCTTGAGAGCGGTCTAATCCGTGTCGAGCCATATCGTCATCTAGAAGCGGGGACAGGGGAAAGAGCAGACCCATCAGACAAAAATCGAGGGTGATGAGATGGACAAAAGGGATGGTGCGCCATTGCTCCACAAAATCTTGCCAGTCTCCTGTGAGCACGGCATAACTCAAGAGGACGATCGTACAGAAACTCAAAAATAGCCCCATGAGATGGGAATCCAACGATCGTAAGAGCCAATCCATTCGTCCCATAAAGAATGGTTTGCGGCTGCGGAGGGCCAGATAGGGAGCCAGTCCTACAATCCCGATGCCGTTGGAGACGAAAAAGTACAGAAATGCAGGCAATTTTTGCATTCTGCCATCGGCAAACAGGAGGCAGGCGTAGATCATGGGCCATACTCCCATCATCCAAAAAATGGCCACCAGGTAGGAATTCACCTGATCCAACTCAAAGGTGAGCAGGTGCCGAAACAGGGTAAATGTTTCTGGACGATCGAGGGGGGCAAGCCAGAGAATGTACAGCGTGAACCCCAACCAGATGATACCAACGGTAATTCTTCGTCCAAAGGATTGAAGGAATGACACGGTTTTTCCAGGTAAGGGTAGTCAAACGGCTGCCAGGGATACTACTCCAATCCGCCCGCCAACCGAGTTTCATCCTCATCGTCATCTACATCTGCAACCACATGGGTTAGCTGTTCCAGGGCGATTTTGGCATCCATTTCTTCAGGCAGCGTTTTGATTAAGATTGCCAGGGAGTGGGAAACGTCATGAAAGACTTCAACCTGTTCATCGGAAGAGTCACCGATCGCATCGGCTTTTGCTTCAACTAGATGTTTTAAGCCATTCAGAACGCTAACAAATCCATGTTCTTGAATGAGGGAGTTTAAGCTCAATTCAAGTTCATTGGGTTGTGTTTCCATCGGGAGAGGATTAAGGGTCATTGGCTTGCTCCTCAGAGCTTAGATGAGCAGTCTGTGCCCCCGGTTGAGAAGGAGGAACATCCAGTTCTGGATCAATTGGCAGTCCATCAATTTCCTGATCAGAGCCAGGGGCAGGTTCAGCGATCGTTTCTTGCAGGGATCGCTCATCTAGCAGATCATTGGTTGATGGCAGATTCTTTTCACTCACGGATCCGTCCTCTAACTCACAGGGTAAATGCCTTGAGCCTATCGCGTTCGTTCCGTCCCCTGCCCCTATCCAAGGTTGTAATTCAGCCTGGCTCCTGGCGATCGAACGTCCCATTCGGGAGCATGTCACTTTTGTCGCCCTCACCCTAAATCCCTCTCCCAAAGGGCGAGGGACTTCGATCCGGTTCCCCATGCGGGGAGAAGGGGTTAGGGGATGAGGGTTAGACTTGCAAACGTGCCATACTCCCTCCCATTCACGCCTCATCGACCGATCGCTCTTCCATTACCAGAATCACCCCTCCAATTCCCTCGTGAACCCCCACCAACGGCATACAGGTAATGCGACACTGAATTCCTCGGCCTCGACGATTAATGGCATCCAGGATCACCTCCGAAGAACTGCCATCGGAACTCGCCAGACAGTCTCGAATTGGCTGCCGCAAGTATTCTACGGGTAGTCCAATATCTAAGTTCAGGAAATTCTGCTGGAGGGCTTCTTCAACCCGCAAGCCCCACAGGTCTTCTGCCTTGTGGTTCCAAATCTGCACCCGCAAATCTCGATCGACCACCACCACTCCCCCCTTGAGGCTGGTGAGGATAGACTCCAGAAAGGCGTTGCTCTGGTTCAGTTCTTCGCTGCGGCGTTGTAGTTCATCATTAACCGTTTGTAATTCTTCATTGGTGGACTGCAATTCTTCATTCATCGTTTCCAATTCTTCATTGGTGGATTGCAGTTCTTCATTCGTGGTTTCCAGTTCTTCGTTGCTGGATTGTAATTCTTCATTCGTAGTTTCTAACTCTTCGTTGGTGGATTGCAGTTCTTCATAGGCCATTTCCAGTTCCTGGTTGGAGTGTTCCAGTTCTTCCTGGAGCCGTTTGTAGCGAGTGACTTCGATAAAGTTAATGCCAATTCCCAGGATGGTATTGTTATTGTCTAAAAGGGGCAAAATCTGCACATCCAGGTAGAACATATCTCCTGATGCGGTGAGCCACTGCACATCTCGCAGGTGAACTGCCCGCCGATCGCCATAGACCTGTTCAATGCAGGAGCGCAATTCCACCGGACGATAGGACAATTCCAAATCTTGCAGCCGCCGACCCACATCGCGGGCGGTTAGATTAAACAACCTTCGGGCCTGTTCGTTGATCAGGCTGATTAATCCATTGGCATCTACCACCACCCGTGCGGTGGGGCCGCTGTCGAACGCTGCTTCTCGTAGACGTATATGGTTAGACAATTGATCATCCCCTTCTTCATTGCCCGTTTGCGCCATGACGATGAATCGATCGCGCATATTCAATTGAGGGACTTTGCTGAATACCCGGCACTTCAAATTAACTGGACGAAAGAGGCTCGAACGGGTGAGCAGCATTTCCGCTTTCCCTAAAAATAGAATGCCCTCATTCCGCAAGGCAAAATGAAACCGCGCCAGAATTCGGCTCTGGGTTTCGGCATTGAAGTACATCAGCGTGTTGCGACATACGAGCAGATCAACTTTGGAAATGGGTGCATCCTGAATCAGATCATGGCGACCAAAGATGACCGATCGCCGCAAATCTTTACGAAACGTATAACGGTTTTCAACTTGTTCAAAATATTGCTCAATCTGCTGATCATCCAGCCCTTTCAGTTGGTTGATCGGATAGGTTGCCTGCCTGGCCTGATTGAGTGCGTCTTCATCTACATCTGTAGCATAAATTTTGACCCGCTCCTGAAATTGTTCTATCCCAATTAACTCAGCCAGCATCATGGCGATCGTATAAGCTTCTTCGCCAGAGGCACAGCCTGCACTCCAAACCCGAATTGGCCCATTCGGAGCCTTGGCAGAGAGCAGCGGAGGGAGAACCTCTTTTTCCAAATGTTCCCAGGCGGAACGATCTCGAAAGAACGAGGTAACGTTAATCAACAACGTGTTAAATAGATGGTTGAATTCTTCGGGATGAACTTCTAAATAGTCTAAATAATGGTTGTATCCTTCAATTTCAACGGTCTGCATCCGTTTGTTGACTCGCCGCATCAGACTCGATCGCTTGTAGCCTGTAAAGTCAAATCCTCGGTTGCGTTTGACATAATCCAAAAGGGCTTCAAATTCAGTATTGAGCGAATCGGTCACACCCTATCTCCCCTGCCGTTGATCAAATGAGTCAGTTTGGCAGCAATCTGGTCTAGCGGTATGATCCAGTCTACAGCCTGGGTTTGAATTGCGGCGGTGGGCATTCCAGAAAACTCTGCCGTTTGAGGGTCTTGAGCAATGGTCAGCCCTCCCTGTTGCTTCACCCTCTGAATTCCCCTTGCGCCATCTTGCCCATTTCCCGTCAGCACAACTGCAATGGCCCGCGCTCCACAACTGAGAGCCACGGACTCAAACAGGCGATCGGCCGATGGACGGGCATAGTGTACCTTTTCGGTGTGGGCCAGGGCAATTGTGCCCGTGGGTTCAATCAGCAGATGTTGATCCGGTGGGGCAATATAGACGACTCCAGGTTTTAGTGCTTCTCCAGCTCTAGCTTGTTTGACCATTAACCGAGTTTGCCGGGACAGAATGTCGGCAAGGAAGCTATGGGCCTTGGGGTTAATGTGTTGCACAATGACAATGGCTGCCGGAAAGGGAACAGCTAAACCCGACAAAACCTGGCTCAATGCCTTGATGCCGCCCGCCGACGTAGCCAGTGCCACAACGTCGAATAGGGCAGATGGGAAAAAAGCAGTCTTGGGCTGTAGATCAGGGGCCACAGGGCAGTTACAGGGGGGAATAGGAGTGGACTACCCCTTACTTATACCTTTATTTGCTCTAGTGGTCTGTCAAGGTTGAAATGAAGGGTAAAGTCGTTTGAGTTTAACCCGTGCATCTTCCGTGGTAAATTGCCAATCGATGGTTCGCAGTTGAGCATTCCTGCGCTGCTCCCACGCTAGTGTTTCTTGTTGCAATGACGGTTGATCTGGAATGCGGCGATCTAGACATTGGCGGGCTAAAACACTGAGTTCAGTTTCAGCCATATTGAGCCAACTGCCGTGAACCGGGGTGTAATGAAATTCCAACTTATCGAGGATCCGCTTGGCTTCTTGGGGTTCAAAGGTGGCATACAATGCCGAAGGGTCATGAGTGTTGAGTTGGTCTTGGACAACCGTGACCCACTCCGCATCCGGATAACGCTCGTCGACCAAGTATTTCATTTGCTGGGCATAATCGTGCTTGGTGCGCCGGTCTGTGACTTGGACATGTCTCCAACCCGCTAAGGGCTCAACGAACATGAACAGATTGTTGACCCCGTTTCGTTCATACTCGTAGTCATAGCGCGGCGGTTGACCCGGTTCAATCGGTAAAGGGACTTGGGTTTCCTTGACTAACTGTTTGCTGGTTTCGTCAAAACAAACTACGGGATAGCGTGAGTCGTAAGAGCGGGTGTAGACACTTAAGATATCTTCCATGTAGTAGACAAACGTCGCATTGGACTCGGGAGGAATCACCCAGCATTCTTTCAACCAGGGCTTGAGGTCGTTTTTTTCAGCGTTTGTCGAACGGTTTCATGGCAGATGCTTTCGACCACCTCTAATTCCACCATTCGCTCAGCTAACAAGCGCAGACTCCAACGGGCTTGTCCTTCGGGAGGCTCACTACAGGTCATCGCAATCAGATGTGCTTCTTGGGATCCATCGAGGCGGCGCGGTTTGCGTTGTTGCTGCACTTGCCGACTCAAGGCACTCTCTAGACCTGTTTCAACAAAGCGTTGCCGCACCCGTTCAATCGTCGCTACACTGATGTCGAGTGCTTGGCTAATTGCTTGATCCGTCCATCCTCCATCTTCTTGGTTGGTGTCGGCTTTGAGCAAAATCCGTGCATGGTTCATTTTGTAAGCAGCAACTTTGCCAGTTGTAGTGAGTTGCTCCAACTCTTTTCGTTCTTCAGCAGTTAGAGAAACGATGTATTTTTTTCGCGCCATAATGGTTTGACTGATTGGAGATAGCTCAAATTATCAATCCATTTACCCTTCAAATCAAGGCTGACAATCTACTAGGTTGAGGGTTAAATTTGCCAAGCTTCGATCCTGGTTCTAGCAGCTACCGTGTACACAGATCTTGACTGAGAGGCTCAAACCCTGATAGATCCCCCTAAATCCCCCTTAAAAAGCTACCGTGTACACAGATCTTGACTGAGAGGCTCAAACCCTGATAGATCCCCTTAAATCCCCCTTAAAAAGGGGGACTTCTAGTCCGGTTCCCTCCTTTTTAAGGAGGGTTAGGGAGGATCAAACCCAGTCGTGACTAGAGCAGATGACTTGTGTGTACCTGATTGACTGACAAAACTCCTGAAACCCTCATTCTCCCGTAGGTTGGGTTAGCGATAGCGTAACCCAACAGAACATAGGCTGGTGTTGGGTTTCACGTTGTTCAACCCAACCTACGGGAAAAGATTTGTCAGTCAACCAGTGTGTGTACACCGTAGGGTTCTAGCAGGGGGTTCGCTCGATCGGAGCCGGGAGCCGAGAGCCAATATCAGTCGATCGCCTGAGACTAGAACCCTACCCTATAGATCGGTGCGATCGATCGCTTCACGCGCTTGGTGCTTTCCATTGCCTCGTCTGATTTCTGTTTGCTGGAGAATCATTTGCCGCAGCATTTCTGCCTGATGTTGGGCTTCCTGGGCCCGCTCCAGGAACTGGGTTTCAGAGATACGGCGGTTTTGCTGTTTCGCCTGGGCAGCCATGCGTCGGGCTAGGGCTGCTTTTTCCTCCAGTGCGCGCGTGGCTGACCAGAGGGCCCGCTCTAAATCGTTTTCTTGCTCTGCAACTAAACTTTCCAGGGAGTAGGTATGGCCCGTATGACAGCGGAATCGGATCAGACTTTCATCCTGAAGTTCCCATAGCACCCCCCCGCAGTCTGGGCAGGTCCAGGTGGATGCAGTTCCAGATTTTTCGCCTTGCTCTAGTTTGGCTTTGTCCAGGGCAACAATTTCCCCTTCTCGCTCGATCCCATTATTCCTATCCTTTGCCATATCATGCTCTGCTGGGTCAGACATGGACTTTTCCTCCGGAATGGGTGTATGAGCCAGTTGAATTATCAGGGCTGCAACATCAGCAACTTTGAGCACATAGTCCACATGGGTATGTTCGATCGCACTACGCGGCATACTCTCGAATAACGCTTCCTCTGGATCCTGGGCGATCGTCACTCCTCCTCTGGCATGGATGAACTTTAATCCAGCCGTCCCATCATCCAGCATTCCCGACAGGATGATCCCCACGGCTCGCCGACCATAGGCGCGCGCCACTGAACGGAACAGAGTATCGATCGCCGGACGATGACCATTTTCTCGAGGGCCCCGACTTAACAGAATTTGTCCCGACTGTACCAGCAGATGATGATTCGGTGGCGCGACATAAATTTGACCCGGCTGAATGGGTTCACCATTGCGGGGATGAGCGGCCGGTAAAGTTTTGATGCGGTTCAGAATCTGAGGCAGGACGCTGCTGCTATTGGACGGAAAGTGCAGCACGACAAACAGGGGCGCAGGCAAGTCAGGGGGTAGGCGTTGAATCAGTTTTGCTACGGTTTCAACACCACCTGCAGAAGCCCCAATCGCTATGATGTCGTGATTGGGCATAAGCTCTCCTGATCAGGTGCTAGCAATGATTCACATATAACAGAAGAAATAGCCGTTTGCGTCCATCGAAAGGGTAAGGATCTGCGATTAAATGGCTTCCATCGGTAGACCAGAGATCTGCGATTAAATGGCATCCCAATTTTTGAAAAAATCGGCTGTAAAGGGTGTACGGCGATAAACCTGGGCGCACGGCGATAAACCTGGGTGTACGGCGATAAACCTGGGCGCACGGCGATAAACCTGGGTGTACGGCGATAAACCTGGGCGCACAGCAGTGCGCCCCTACGATCCATTTTCTAACCATTGCGGGATTTCAACCCGAACGGTTGTTCCCTGCCCAATTGGCTCTCGACCGAAATCGAACCCTGCATTAAATTCACAATGGCCTGGACGATCGCCAGTCCCAGCCCTGTGCCGCTTTGCGATCGGGTGGTGGAGGCGTTGACTTGCCAGAATTCGCAAAAGATTTTGGGCAGGTCGGATTCTGCAATGCCAATGCCGGTGTCTTGAACAATCAGAGCAATTTTCTGTTTGGGGAGTTCTCGAATTTCAACTTGAACGCTGCCCTGATCTGTGAATTTAATGGCGTTGGAGATGAGGTTAACCACGATCTGGCGCAGCCGAGTTGGATCGTTGACGATCGCAATGCAGTCCTGGGAGGTATGGAGTTGCAGGTCAATCGCTTTTTGCTCCACTAGCGGTTGCAGTTCCTCCATTACCAGCGTCACGAGTTCTACCACATCCAATGGTTCAGGGTGCAGTTTTAACTGAGCCGATTTTAGCCGAGAAAGATCCAGTAGTTCTTCGATCAGGGCGAGCAAATGCCGACCATTGCGAAAGACGCGCTCGATCATGCCTGCCAGATGGGGATCATAATTCTTTTGGAGATGACGCTGGATTAATTCTGAGAAGCCCAGAATGGCATTCATCGGCGTTCGCAGTTCATGGGAAATATTGGCGATGAATTGATTTTTGAGGCGATCGGATTCCATCAACTCCAGGTTTTGCAGTTGCATCTGCTGCAATCTTGCTTCTGCTTGTTTCCGGGCGGTGACGTTGCGGATCAGCCAGCGCAGTCCAGAGGGTTGTCCATCCTCATAAACTGTTTCTACCGTCAATGCCGCATCAAAGGATGCCCCGTTCCGTTGACACATCATCATTTCCCATTCCTGAATTCGGCGCATGGAGGGAAGTTGATTGAGCATGACGCGAAACGATCGCCGCTGTTCTTCTGGAATAAAGTTGACGATGGGTTTACTCAAAAGGTACCTGTGTTCCACATCGAAGAGGGAAGCAGCTACCTGATTCGCTTCTCGGATAAGGCCGTGAGTATCTGTGACTACGTAGGCATCTGGAGCAAATTCAAATAAATCCTGGTAGCGTTGCCGTTCCACTGCGATCGATTCGTACGCTGAAATTAAAGCTTCATGCTGTTCCCGCAGTTCTTCTTCCGCAATATGCAACTCTTCTAAAGCCACCCGCAGTTCTTCAACATACTCAAGCACAATTTGCGGGTACCGATGCGTATCAGTACTCTTAGCCTTTTCACTCAGAGCTTCTGTATACTCGTAAACAGCTTGAATGCGTGGGGTGAATTTATCGTTCTGCGGAGTGTGCATAATTCTCCTATGCTCTAGCCACGACTGGGTTTGATCCTCCCTAACCCTCCTTAAAAAGGAGGGAACCGGATTAGAAGTCCCCCTTTTTAAGGGGGATTTAGGGGGATCTATCAGGGTTTGAGCCTCTCAGTCAGGATCTGTGTACACGGTAGCTCTTTTTAAGGGGGAATTAGGGGATCAAAAGCAGGTGTTGCCGTGAATGCAATTCATTTTCGATCGACTGAAACCAGCTCAAACTCGGTGACGATATTGGGTTAACAATTCATTAATCGAGGAAGTAATTCAAGTTAAGAAAATGACGATTTCTTAATCGATCGCTTTCACCTAAACATGGAGCATATCATACACATTCCAACTGCGGATGCTTTGTTGCTCTAACTTTGTTCCCGCTGGCTCAATTTCATCCTTTTGACCTTCAAGGCTAATTAAATAATTCCCCTGCACCACGCGATCGACGTAGAATCGGGCATCCTTTTCAGGAATCCCCAGCTTTGTCATTGCTTGAACTAAATCCTTAATTGCCAGGGATTCAACCCCAGCCCCAGCCACACCCGTTACTAACGCTGCGCCAAAGCTTCCGGCTGCCAGTATGGGGCCAATACCAAACAAGGAGAGGCTGGTTAATCCAGCCAACACTGTTCCCCAGGTTGCATTATTGACGGCATCCGTTACAATATCTGAAGATTTTTCAATGGATTGACCGTGGATGCGATCGGTGGCTTCAGCACCCTGTAAATCTATTTCTGCGTCAGTCGGTTTAGCAATGACAGAAACCTTGTCCATTGGGAAACCGGAATGATTTAGTTCGCTAAGGGCAGATTCTAACTCTCGTCGGTGTAGAAAAACGCCAACGGCTCTAAGCTGATGATCTCCAACCATGTTCTCTTCCTTCCTTTCAATCCTGCCTTTTTCTTTAAGCTTGTATTCTTGAGCTTGTATTGACGTTTTTATTAAGTTTTGTCAATCAGGCAGCTTTATGACAGTGCAAGTGTGTTTCCTGCGTTTGTAGCTTTGAATATTTCCGGTTGAACAATTTTTGAACGATCGTGATCGCGGACATTTGTTCAATCAAACTGAATTTGGTTTCAGCTGAATCACAAAGCATTCTACCTATTAAAGTCGTTGATTTTCGTAGGATCAGCATCGTGCCTGCGAGAGAGATACAGCTACTAAAAATGTAGAGCGAGTGTACCTCTATGCAAACTTTAAGATGATCGGATGGATACGTTAAATCTTAACAATAATGATTCTATGCTGGTTGACTGACAAATCTTTTCCGTAGGTTGGGTTGAACAACGTGAAACCCAACACCCGTCTGCATTCCGTTGGGTTACGCTATCGCTAACCCAACCTACGAGAGAATCAGGGTTTCAGGAGTTTTGTCAGTCAATCAGGATTCTATGACTCCTTGGCAGGCAACCACAGTATAAACAACCCACCTGAGAGGGAGATCCCAGGCAGGTAATAAAAGTTTGGGTCGGTTAAAGTTGAACCAATCTTTCTTAATCAATCCGGCGAGGTGTACGGGAATCAAGGTGGTTGATAAAGGGAAGGCTTTTATGCTTGGCTAAATCACGCCCAAAGCTGACAATGCTCATATAATCTTTCTGGGCACAAAGAAACCGTCCGGTATGAACATCCTTTTCATTGGGATAAAGTTCGATCGCGCCTGGAGAAACGTAAAGGGAGTAAATTTCTTCGTTATGCTGGGTTGATTTCATGTTAGCCTCCTGATTCACAAAAATATTTTTTCTTTAACGGGCTTTAACCGGAGCATCCCACTGCTGCAAATGGCTGATTGACTGAGAAAAGTTGTGTGCCCTCACCCCCAACCCCTCTCCCCCTGGGAGAGGGGAGCGATTTACTTTTCCAGTTCCCTCTCCCAGGGGGAGAGGGCTAGGGTGAGGGCTTTCAGGGTCTTGACTAAGAAGTTTTGTCGGTCAACCACTGCTGCAAATGAATTAATTTCCGTAGCGCAGGTATCGCCTGCCAGGGGATAATTTCTGATGCAGATGCAAAATGTAGGATACATTTCCTTCAACAAAGGAGTTGCTGCTGGCGAATGGTCTGCTTCAAACTCAGTAAATTTTTTACTTTTGACAATAAATTGTCAATTTCATAGGGCAAACACACGCAGCTTTGGGCTCCTACTTCAAAACCACGCAGGGCATAGTGCGCACCATGAGCGGTCATCAACACGATCGGGATAAACGGCAGCCATTCTGACGATCGAATTCGCCGAATGACTTCGTAGCCATCCATCCCCGGAAGTCCCAAATCAAGCATTAATAAATCAGGTGGGTTTGCAGTGATCTGATCCAGGGCATCAAACCCATTGTTCACGCATTCGCTCTCGTAGCCTTCTTCTTCTAAAATCTGTTGAAGCAGAAATAAGTTGTCGGGTTGATCATCCACCAGCAAAATTTGTTCCGGATACCTGAAGCAGTAGATTATGTCGTTTTGCATGCCAGCTTCAAAAAATATTCAAAAAGGTTTGCTCAAACACGATTTAATTAAGCTGGAATTCATCAAACGGTTATCCGTCAAACCTTTTAGCTCATGGTTATTCCCATTTCTGCTTTTAAGATAATTGGTTACACCCTTTTTTGAATCCCAAATTAGTTAGATGCTATCGCCAATAAAATGGTGCGTCTGTTCGCTTGCGTACGCTACCTTAAAAAACTTTTCAAACCAATGTTTGTTAGAAAAACTTGATGTTCCTTGAAAGGAGTATTCAGGTTATGGAAACGAAACAGTATCGCTCGATGCAAACGCTGGTTAGAGGGTGTTTGAATAGGGTTCTGTTGTGGCTTCAGGCACTTTGATCGGGAGCATCCCACTTTTGTAATAGGGTGAAGATTAACCCACCCCTGCCCCTCCCAAGAGGGGATTTGATGGACATTCTTCTGGTTAAGTAGGGATTTCCTAGAGTTTCCCCTCCTGGGAGGGGTTAGGGGTGGGTTCCAACGTCTGATTCCACCAGATCTTTCTATCCGATCGCCCTCATGCGGCGCGTCCCCAGCATATGGGAAATGAATTCCTGAGTCAGAGGTAATTCGTTAGACTCCAGGCGATCCTGAAACGTGAGCAGCCAGCGGGCCAAGCGATTTTCCAACCGATGTAGCCGATTACAGGCCGCCAGCCGAGTCACATGGATAAAAACAACCTGAATATAGTGCAGAATTGCATCCTGGAACGCGCCCCCCCGATCGAATTCTGCCTTAAACTGTTCTGCGTGCATTCGCATCGCTAATCCAGAAATCTGGACAACAGCCTGTACAGTTGCAATATTTGTACCCAGAACAATGGGGATACCAACCGCCCCTTCGTTCCCCACAACAACCGCTTCCACCATTGAGCCATCTTCCATGACGGACAATAAGGAGATCACGGCTTCTACCGGAAAGTAGGCATATTCCAGCGATTCACCCGCCTCCGCTAAAACCTGATGTTGGGATAGGGAGACAAATTCTAAGTGAGGCAGTAACCTTTCATAGTCGCTGTCTGGCAGTTTCGCCAGTAAGCGGTTGGCAGTTCGGTGAGCATTCAGAACGTTCATTATCATAAGTGTCCGATACGCGACAGCAGGGTGAAATTTAAGTCCAGCTTGACCTATCAAAAGTTTTGTAGCTTCGGGCACTGATCGATCTCATGCTGTTTGCTGATAGCTGTTCTGTTAAATGCTTCAAACAACCGAGAATCAGCGGAAGATGCGGGGCTTTGAGTATCTCATTTAAGAGAAATGAACTACACGAGAGGGATTCAGAAATCCTTGGATAGATATTGGTATTTACCAATGATTCGTACCCTTTCCCAGCAGTTTTGCTTTAAGTATATAGTAAGAGAAGGACAAGCAACTGCACGATCAAAACGGGTAGATTTTTTAAGTACGAATCACCTATGGACTTACTGAAGGGCTTGCAAACCGATCTGGAAATTCTTCAAACAGAGCGATCGCATCTGATTCAAACGGGCTGGTGTTTACAGCACTGCTGGTTAGTTCAGGTTAAACCGGGTGGAACCGCCAGAACGACCCGTACCTACTGGCAGGCCAGGAGCCGCCAACCCATTTTTGATGGGAAGAAGCTAAAACACTTAAAGACGGATGAAGTGGAAACCTATAGGGCTGCGATCGAGCGAGGACGGCAGTTAAAACAAATTGATGCGGAAATTAGCAAGGTGCAGCAGCAGCTTTGGCGAGCCGTCAAAAAACTTAATCGATCTCAGCCCCAAAGCGAATCTCATTCCCCCATAGAGCAGCAGCCTGCATCATCTCCAGCCGCGCCCGAATCAGATCCATCTACCGCCACGCTTCCCGCCCAGATAAATCCCGATCATCTCACCCGTCCGGAAAAACAACCTGAGCAACTTGATCCCGACCATGCCATTGAACGTTTGATTAGCCGAAGCCAGGAATTACGCACCCTGATGCAGCAAACCATTGCTTACAAACGCACACTTATGAAAGAAAATCGATCGCTAAGAGCGCAATATCAGCAAACGCGATCGACCACACGGCTATGTAGTGCTGAATTATTGGCTCGTGTCAAAAATTGCATGAACAAATCTTCCCAAACGCCATAGCATTTGCAATCTCAGGTTATTGCCCAAGCTGTATTGATGTTCACGTTGATTCTTAACGTAGCCTATTTCAACCGGAGGATTAATTCCATCGGGTAATCCACCTATGTTAAGACAGGATACCTTGCGCGTCTTCATCGCCTAATCCTGACTTCAGGCTGAACTCCCTCGCTGAGCATCGTACCATGACCAATCCTTTTGCCCGCGAATTAAATCAACCGATCGATTCTCAAACCGCGCCTCCTCTTGTGAATCCGATCGCGCATTCCCAGGTTACCCAACAGCTATCAGAAAACGTCATTCTCACGACGGTGGATGATCTATACAACTGGGCTCGGCTTTCCAGTCTGTGGCCCATGCTGTACGGAACTGCCTGCTGCTTTATCGAATTTGCCGCCCTGATCGGCTCTCGCTTTGACTTCGATCGATTTGGTTTGCTCCCCCGTTCCAGCCCCCGTCAAGCCGATCTGATTATTCTGGCAGGCACATTAAACATGAAAATGTCCCAGCCGACCCTGCGCCTGTACGAACAGATGCCCGATCCTAAATATGTCATTGCGATGGGAGCCTGCATGATTACTGGCGGGATGTTCAGCATGGACTCTCCGACGGCCATTCGCGGTGCAGACAAAATTCTGCCCATTGATGTTTATATTCCGGGTTGTCCGCCTCGCCCCGAAGCAATCATCGATGGCATCATCAAGCTTCGCAAAAAAATCGCCAATGAATCCCTACAGCAGCGAGGAATGCGGGCCCAAACCCATCGATACTATTCGGTTCAACACAAAATGAAGCCTGTTTCCCCCATCTTCACGGGTGAGTATCTCCGTTCCGCCGATCGCCAGCATCTCCCTGAAAACGTCGCTGCCGTCATGGGCGATCGAATCCCGCCAGCCCTGGCAACGATGCCCGATCGAGATGCAGAAAGGGCAAAGGATGACCCGCGTTTACAGGCGAAGGTGGAGGAGGCGGGTGAGAAAGCAGTTGAAGGCACTTCGGATGTAGGAGCCTAGAGGCAAATTGAATCATCTGATCTTCTTCTTGTGGGGTGGGCATCTTGCCCGCTCAGTCAACCAGCCCGCCTACCGGGAGCATCCCATTGATGCAAATTGATCGATCGATTCCCGTAGCGCAGGCATCCTGCCTGCCAGTGAACTATCCGTCATGCAAACGCAAAAGTGGGATACACCCAGCCTGACTGAGTGATCCGCGAGAATCGTGGTATCAGAAATTTTGTCAGTCAATCAGATCAATCAGGTTACGGCTTGTCAGGATTGTTCTTGTCTAGCAATTTTTCACTGCGGCGATATTGCAGGTAAGCATCAACTAATAATCCCAGAATAGTAACGGGAATAAGTCCAAGGACGATGCCATCCAGTAGCGGTTCAGTCATGACAGATATCCCTCGGCAATTTTTCTACTTTAAAGATGCCAATTTTCTACCCGGCGATCGTCTATCTGGCAAAGGAAGTTTGATTACATTGAATTGTGAAAAGAAACACAGTTTAATTGATGAAGGTCAACCCACCCCTGCCCCTCCCAAGAGGAGAAACGCTGGAGAACCCCTGCTGAACCTAGAGATTGTCCATGAAAATGGGAGCATGTCACTTTTGTAGCCCTCACCCTAAATCCCTCTCCCAAAGGGAGAGGGACTTCCGATCCCCTTCTCCCCAGGGAGAAGGGGCTGGGGGATGAGGGTAAACTTTCAAGGGTGATATGCTCCCCATGAAAATCCCCTCCTGGGAGGGGTTAGGGGTGAGTTTCACTGTCTGATCCCGCTGAGTTTACCTGAAGAATCGTTCACTGGCAGGCAAGATGCCTGCGCTACGGGTAATCGATCCATTTGCATCAATGGGATGCTCCCAAAACGAGGTTTGCGATCGAATAAAACTATTAATAGTTAAAACCAGACAAAAACTGAAGAATTAAATCAAAATCAAGCAGAATATCTATTTTTTTACCAACCTATCGAACAACAAATTTGTGTTCCTTAGCACCAACAAACGATCGCAATTTGTACGATCGATCATCCTACTTAAACGGCTTTCATGTTTCTTTTGATAGAAGGCAAAAACTTGATAAATCATTTTCATGGAATAAGCGCGCTGGCTAGCAATATTGCTTCAAGGCGTTCATTCAAATAAATGATGCACATAAATAATGCACCCTATGCACATTGACTAAGAGGAAACCATGAAAAGAATTGGGCTTTTATTGTCAGTCTTTGGGGTATTAATGTTGACTGCTGCTTGTGATCCGGGTACGGGGGGCACAGGCACCACCGATGACACCACCACACCCGGTGCAACCCCCGGTGAAGTGGAACCGACTCCTGGAGAAGGTGCTGCTCCAACCAGTCCTCCTCCTGCATCTCCTTAACGTTCGCTTTGCTAAACAGCTTTTTGTTTCCACATCAGCTTAACCCTAATTTCAGAATTCTAATATCAGCATGAGGAGTGAACGAAACAATTTCTAAAACTGGCTTCACCCACAAGTTCCATACTTTTGATTCAGCGAGATTCAACGATGAAATCATCCAACACTCAACCTTCCCTTAATCAACTCTCTGATCTGATGCAAATTCGTTACTGTGCCCTGTTCTTAGGGGTACTCTTCCTGCTGCTCGGTTTAGGTGGCTTTGCGTCAGGACTATCTGCTGAGTTGCCCGGTGTCCACCCTGGGCCAGGCTACGGGTTTGTCCTGGGCATCTTTCCCACCAACTACTTTCATAATGCCATTGGGCTTCTAGTCGGACTTTGGGGGCTGGCTGCTTTTACCAGCCTGAGCGGGGCGATCGCCTTTAACCAGGCCTTTGCCATCATCTACGCCACTCAGGCCATTTTCGGCTTACTTCCCTACACCAAAACCCTATTTGGCACTATGCCCCTCTATGGCAATAACATCTGGCTCAGTCTGCTCACAGCCGGAATTGCCTATTACTTCGGATTTGTGAAGCCAGGTCGTCTGCGGCGGGAGACCGGGCTTTCGGCTAATGCTAGTTCCTAGCGATCGCAGGTAATTGGCGCAGGCAGTGGTACTCAGGAATGCAAATTTAATCATCTGAAATTCTTGTGGGGTGGGCATCTTGCCCGCCCATTCAACAAGGCAAATTAGATTACAGGTTATTTGATCCACGATCCCTAGAGGATGTTTTAAAAGTCCTGCTGTTGGTAGGAGAACGGTTTGGATCCCCCTAAATCCCCCTTAATAAGGGGGATTTTGAGTTTGGTTTCCCCCTTTTTTAAGAGAGGTTAGGGGAACCTAACGTGTTCAAAAGCATAACAAAACAATTTTCAAACACGCTCTTAAATCAGTCCATAAAATAAATCTGATCCATTCGTTTAACCGAGCTGGATCAGATGATAAGTTGGGAGAAAACATTTGGGAGAAAACGCGATCGTCTTAATCTAAAACTATTGTGGGAAGAAAAGCCGATCGGGATAGAATCGGTTGATAAAAGCCCATACCGTGAAGGCGATCGAGATTGAAACAACAGCAATGACTGGAATTAAAGAGAGGTATCGGCTGAAATAACGAGGTTGTCCTTTGTCAGTTTTGGATGTGTTGGGTTGGGATGATTGCATAGTTTACTCCAACAAAATAAAGATTAGAAACATTGCAAACATACTATTTGAAATTGTTTGAGCAAGCGTCTGACTAAAGAGAGGATACATCTCAAAAAAGATTGTTTTTCTCAATACATTGACCAGGCATTCTTCTCAACATTTAGCTTTAATTTATTCTGTCTCCAAAGGCGGACGGCAATTCCTATTGCGAACCATATCATGAGTTATTGAGGCAAAACCCATCGGTATGGACACGAAAAGGGTAAAGGCAATACTTCGCACAAGGTACTGAAACCCAAAGGGAATCAGCTTTGCAATTCAAATGAGCCTGTTCCCTCGCTACACTACTAATTGTGCAATGAGCAAGGAGCCGAACATTGGTAGACTCTGGTACAACCCTTCTGGAAGCAGCGCAGACTGAAACTGCAAAAGTTGTTTCACTCAAAGATCAAGACCCATATCAGAAATCATCCAGCCAGCAAGGATTATCTCAACCTCACGCCCAAACCGATCATTCCGCATTCAATTCAAACGCGACAAGTTATGGCGGATGGATTGCTGGTGCAATCGTCCTGCTCTGGGCAACCAGCTTCAGCCTGTTTATGAGATTGGACATCACGCAATTTCCCGCCTGGCTGGTGGCACTCGCAGCCCTCTGGCAAACACTACTCTACACGGGATTATTCATCACGGCCCATGATGCCATGCATGGTTCCGTTTGTCCGCAAAACCCTAAGCTTAATCAGGCGATCGGTTCATTTTGTACCGTCAGCTATGGGCTGTTTTCCTACAAAGAATTGCTGCGAAAACATCAACTGCACCATCGCTATCCAGCCAGCGATCGAGATCCCGATTTTCATGATGGCATCCACAAACACCCGGTTGCCTGGTATCTCTATTTCATGGGGCAATACTGGCAATGGCAGCGGGCATTTGGGTTAGCATCCGTCTTTATCCTGGCGAACCTGGCATTGCATATTCCGGTTAGCAACCTGCTAATTTTTTGGGTGCTTCCTTCCCTACTCAGCTCCATTCAGCTCTTCTACTTCGGCACCTTTTTAACCCATCGAGAACCCCACACCGGATACAGCACTCCCCAGCGGGCCCAGAGCACTTCCCTGCCTATCTTTTGGTCTCTTGTCACCTGCTATCACTTTGGCTATCACCACGAGCACCATGAGTTTCCCCATCTCCCCTGGTGGCGGCTGCCCACGGCACGTAAGGTTCCTCGCTTGAACGGCTAGACCTGGACAAGTCTGGTGGAGCAGACAACGGGTTAAACTCTGATTAAACTCCGATCGATGAATGGTGAAATGACTGACAAATTTTCAATTAACAGCAGATTAAACAGAGATTTTAAATCACCCTACTTTCATTCTTAAGGCGGAACAAATCAACTCATTCAGTCGATAGGATGTTCTTAGAAAATTGATTGAGGAATGAATCATGCAAACTGATGCAAATAAAGTTGCTGAGAATGCAGCAGAGAATGTCTCGAAGAACGTAAAAAATAATATACAAACTCCTCCGATCGCCCTGGCTTACAATGGCATCGATCGCAACGCCTGGATTTTTGGTTGGAATCCCCAGCAGGAGTTATGGAACGGTCGTTTAGCAATGATTGGGTTTGTGGCCTATTTACTCTGGGACTGGGCAGGTTACAGCGTTTTACGGGATGTTTTACATCTGATTCACTAAAGCAGTGGAAGTGGTATCCCCGGTTGAGTTCTTTAAAGCAGTTTGTTCAAGCCTATGGCGTGGGATAACCCACGCTTTTTGTTGTCTGAGGCGAAAAAGGTTAGCGTAGAAAAACGTGCAGCAAAAACCAGTGCAGCAAAAACCAGTGCGAAATAAATCAGTACAGCCAAAACCAGTACGACAAAAACCAGTGCAACGAGGCATTCTTTCGATCGTTCTGGCCAGCCTGACTTTCCTCAGCGTCCTGGCCTGCGCTCCCCCCCAGGTGAGTCCTGTTGCCGAAAGACCGATCGATGCAGTGTATGTGTTTGGGGATAGTCTTTCGGATATGGGTTCTGTGTTTGAGGCCAGCGGTGGACTGTATCCCCCAGATCCCCCTACTTTCAGGGACGATACTCCAATGGGCGCGTCTGGATTGAGTACCTGGCCGATCGGCTTCAGCTTACTGCTGCTCAAATTCATAACCTGGCCTACGGTGGCGCGACCACCGGCAGCCTCAACCCTCAGACTGATCCGACTGGCTCTGCTAATTTTGTTCCCAGTTTACTGAGCCAGGTTGCCTTCCTGACCCAAACCAATCAGCAGGCTGAACAAACCCTGAATCCTGATGCGCTGTACGTCCTCTGGGCCGGGGCGAATGATTATTTGCAGGGGGGAACCGGCATCCCAGCTTCCAGGTCAGTTGCGAATATTGCTGAGGCGATCGAGTCTTTGATGGATCTGGGAGCCAAACGGTTTCTGATTGCTAACCTGCCTGACCTGGGGCAACTCCCTGGAACCCGCAATGGGGCTGAATCTGAGGCACTGAGCAGCTTAACTCAAACCCACAATCAGCAGCTACAGCAACGCCTGATCTCCCTCAGCCAGCAGGATGCCGATCTCCAGGTTGTTCTTCTGAACGTGGAACGGCTTTACCAGGAAGTTCTCTTGCATCCAGACTCATTTGGCTTCACCAATGCCACAGATGCCTGCCTCAATGCCCAGAACATTTGCGATAACCCCGATCGCTTTTTGTTTTGGGATAGCATTCATCCCACGACCACAGCTCATCAAAGATTAGCTGACACGGCATTAACCGCCCTTGAAGCGAACAACGGGGACGATCGCTTTTATGAATCTATACTTCCATAAATCCGTCATTTGCAGAATTTTGATAGCGAACCATGCAGAGCTGCGATAAAAAGTAGGTTCGAGCTTTGTATCGCTAAAAATTCAGGAGGAACCATTGTGGAAATCTCACATCCTCATCGACGGGAATTGACGGTTGAAGAACAGCAAGAACTCGACAAATTGAGACAATTAATTGAGCGAGTGAGCGCGGATGGGGTGATTACCAGGGCTGAACGGGATCAAATTTCAGCAGCTTTGCGAGCCGATGGCAAAGTAACCTATGAAGAATTGTCCTTAGTGAGAACCCTGGTTCAGGAAAAAGTCGCGCAAGGGGAATTGACCCTGAATTATGACGATCAGCCATAACGAAGTTGCGATTGGTGGAGTATGATCCAGTGACCTTTTGTCTGTTGAGAAGCTAGCGGGTGAATCAGTTACAGCACAGACTACTCGCCCGGTCATGACTCTTCATCCCTACTTAAACCCCTCGCTTGATCCAGAAGCTGCATTTTCTGATGAGCCACCTCTAATTCCGATTGGGTTGCTTCCAGGCATTCAGACATTCTCTCTAGCTCTGCATCCGCCCATTGCAATTGCTGCGCCAACTGCTTACAGTTCGTTTGGTCTAAAAATGCGAGCGTAATCCCAAGTAATTGCCGTTTAGCATTTAAAACAGGGGCGATCGTGACCTCAAAATACTGCGTTCCCTGGGGCGTGTTCCGTTGCACATCTTTTAGAACCACCGAATGATAAGGGTAAGTATTAAATTTTCGGGATGTATGAGATGCAATGAGCTTCCCTGGCTCTAGCTCGTAAAAGGGATGTTTCCAATCATCCAGGGTCAGCCCAAACAGGAGATTGGCCTGCTCGTTTGCCCCAATCAGGCGATCGTGGGCATCAACGGCAAATTGAGCAATGGGGCTGGTTTCAGTTGCCGTTTGCCAGAAATGCTTTTGAATCGTCAGAATGTTCTCTTGTTGGCGTAATTTGAAATCTAACGATAAATGATCCTTCAGTTCTAAATTTAATCCTTTGGCATAGATGCGGTGTTTCAGATTAATGGGTGTAAAAATTTTCCGATCGAGAATCAGCGTTTCTGACTTGCCCAGAAAGAGAAAACCCGTTGTTTTGAGGGCAAAGTGAAAGCGCACCAGAAGGGAAGCCTGGGTTTCCAGGTTGAAATAAATCAGGACATTACGGCATATGAGCAAATCAATTCTGGACATCGGTGCGTCCTTCACCAGGTCATGACGACCAAAAACCACTGTACGGCGCAGACTTGGATGAAAGACATACCCCTGTTCAGTCGCCTGGAAGTATTTTTGCAGCCAATCCGAAGGAACGTTGGTTATCCTCAAATCGCTGAACGTCGCCTGTCGTGCCTGTGCCAGAATCGCTTCATCAACATCCGTGGCATAGCATTGCACCCGCTGCACACAGGACTCAATCCCTATTGCTTCCGCCAGCAGAATTAACAGACTGTAAATTTCTTGTCCCGTTGCACAGCCTGCACTCCAAACACGAATGGGTTCATCGGGCTGTTTGCTGGCAATGATCTGAGGAATCACTTCGGCCGCGAGATAATCCCAGGTTTCCTGATCACGGAAGAAGCTCGTCACGTTAATCAAAACAACCTCCAGGAGTGCGAGATATTCCTCCGAATGGCTCCTTAAATATTGCAAGTACCCCTGATAACTGCCAATTTCAAGACTTTGCATTCGGTATTCAAACCGCCGCATTAAGGTCGCCCGTTTGTAACCCGTTAAATCGCACCCTCGCTCATGTTTGAGGTAGTCTAGCAACGCTTCAAATTCGGGAGTGATTTGAGGTGAATTCATGGAAACATACTAGCAGAGCGTCAGTGAAGGATTGCGGTATCCCGATTACACTTGGTGAAGGGGAAGCTGGAGGGTGAAGATCGCGCCCTGACCTTTGCCTGCACTTTCAGCCTCAATCGTGCCGTGATGCAATTCGACTAAGTGATGGGCGATCGCTAATCCTAATCCTAATCCTAACCCTTTGTCTGCTGAAGTTTTAGCTTGATAGAAGCGATCGAAGATCTGGGGCAGAACATCAGGGGCGATGCCGATGCCAGTGTCAATGATGCGGATTTGGGCAGAGGGAGGGGAGTCGGGAGTGGGGAGTAGGGGCGATTTGTGAATCGCCCATTCGGGAGTCGGGAGTAGGGGCGATTCGTGAATCGCCCATTCGGGAGTGGGGAGTCGGGGCGATTCGTGAATCGCCCATTCGGGAGTCGAAGGTCGGGAGTGGGAGAGTGGTTGCCGATTGTCGAGGGCCAATGCGTCGTTGCCCTGGGACAGTTCAACCGTAATGCTGCCGGATTCTGGTGTGAATTTAATGGCATTAGTCAGGAGATTGCAGATCACTTGCTGAAGCCGATCGCCGTCTCCCAGGACTTGAAATTTTGGATTTTGAACTTCATCGTGAGCGTTCAGTCGATCGACTTTGGATTTAGGATGGGTTGTTTCTGGGGTTTGGGATGCAGTCAGGTTTGGATTGGTTGCGGATAATTCAAAATCAAAAATCACAAATTGCAAATCAATTCCCTTGTCCTGGGCGGTTTGTGCGACCGTGGCGATCGCGGCTTCAATCACTGGTATGAGGTCGATGGGTTGAAGATTTAAGCGCAATTTGCCTGCGGTGATGCGGGAAATATCCAGCAGATCCTGCACCAGTTTGGCCTGGAGGGTAGCGTTGCGCTCGATCGTATCCAGCGCTTTTGCCAACATAGACAGACTGGAAGGATTGCTCCGCAGCCAGCGCGTCCAGCCCAGAATCGCCACCAGGGGAGTGTTCAGCTCGTGGGAAACGATCGACACAAATTCATCCTTCCGACGATTGATCATCCGCTCCTGCGCCAGGGCTTCTCCCCGCAGTTGGGCCATTTGCAAATGGGCATTGACGCGCGAGATCAACTCTTGAGCTGAGAAAGGTTTGATCAGGTAATCATCTGCCCCTGCTTCCAGTCCTTCGACGATCGATTCTTCCCCCGCACGGCCGAAAGCAAGATGATGGGAATCTCTCTGGTGCGTGGATCGGCTCGCAATGCCTCCAGCAGTTCAAATCCATCCAGTCCTGGCATCATCACATCACTGAGGATGAGATCGGGGACTCGTTCTTGCGCCACTGCCAGAGCCGTTGTTCCATCTGCGACAGTTTCCACTTGCACGTGTTCGCTCAGAATCCGGGTCAGGTACTCCCGTATGTCGGCATTGTCATCGATTACAAGTATATGGGTAGCGGATTTTGGAACGGATGAAGCGGATGGTAAATCGATTGATTTCAATAATTCTTCGTTCTCAGAAGAGAAATTATCCGTTTCATCCGCTTTGCTATCCGTTGCCAACCATCGCTCTGCTTCTGACCCATAAGCAGCAGCCCCCATTGCCGTAGAGGTTAGAGTGCGGGCTGTCTGAATGCGATCGGCTTCGCCGCGTCGTAGACGTTCGCCGGGTAAGTGGTCTGTGCCAAAGCTCAGGGCGATCGCAAAGCAGGTGCCTGCTCCTGAAGTGCTATTCACCTCGATCGTGCCGCCTTGTAGTCGAACCAGTTCATATACCAGAGCAAGCCCGATACCAGAGCCTTCGTGGGTTCGCTCCTGGGTGCCTCGAACCTGGTAGAACCGCTCGAACAGATGGGGCAAATGTTCGGGAGGAATTCCGGTTCCCGTATCTTGAACCTGAAGGATAGCTTGATTGCGATCGGTTGAATGCAAACTGACTCTGATTTCTCCCGTAAAGGTGAACTTGAAGGCGTTGGAGAGCAAATTCAAAACAATCTTCTCCCACATTTCCCGATCGACATAAACAGGTGCGGGTAGGGGTGGACAATCGACAATCAACTGCAAGCCTGCCCGTTCGATCGCCGATCGAAATACACTGGCTAAATCTGCTGTGAACTGCGCCAGATCCGTTGGTTCATAGACTGCTTCCATCCGTCCAGCTTCAATGCGGGAGAAGTCGAGGAGAGTGTTGACCAGTTTGAGCAGGCGAAGACTGTTACGGTGGACAAGTTCCAGCCGTTCTTGGTGAACTGGATCGAGGGGATGGGCGCGATCGTTCAGGACATCTTGCAGGGGAGCCAGGAGGAGTGTTAGCGGCGTACGGAATTCGTGGCTGATGTTGCTGAAAAATTGAGTTTTGGCGCGATCGAGTTCTGCCAGAGATTCGGCGCGTTGGCGTTCTTCTTCGCGGGCAGATTGTTCTCGGACTCGCTGAAGTTCTGCTTCACGTAAGGCAGCTTCAGCACGGGCGCGTTCGATGGCTGCCCAGGTACGCTCACTGACTTGCTCCAGCAGCACCCGCTCGGACTCGTTCCAGTGACGGGCTGTGGTTACGGTGCACACCAACGCCCAGATGACTTGGTGTTGCCCCTTTCGCAGCGACACAACCAGCAAGGCTTGTATTTGCAACTGGGCCAGCAGTGCCTTCTCGGAGTCTGCGAAGTCGGGGTCGTTGGTTACATCGTGGATGACCATCGGCTGGGTCGCAATCTGTCGCATTATTTCGGGGTAGTCCGACAGCCGATAGACACCCGCCGTCGGCAACAGATCCAGTCGATGATATTCCCAGCCGATCTTGGCGATGTCCTGCTGCTCAAACACCTCGGCGAGCCAGCAGCGGTCGAGGTGCAGATGCTCGGCGAGCATTCGGACTGCTCGGTTCGCTACAGAGTCGGCATCGGGTTCGGCACGTAGCGCGTCGCTAAATTTCAACAGAAACGCCTGCTGCTCTTCGGTGCGTTTGCGTTCGGTGATGTCGTTGAACACTGCGGCAACTTGACGGCTCCCTTCACCACCGATTCGCGAAGCATAGACGGTGTACCAACGGTCAGTGGAAGCTGTGTAGTATTTGGTACGCCTCCCTCTGCCAGAAATCACGACATCACTGTAGAAGTCAAGCAACGGCTGTTCAAAATCGGGAGCGATTTCCAACAGCGTCTTACCACTTACATTGGTTAAGCTGGTTTGTTGCTCCCAGGCTGGATTCGTTTCCAAACTCCGAAAGTCAGCGGGACGATCTGACTCATCGGCAATCATTTCCAGCAGGGTAAAGCCTTTGTCAATTGATGTGAACAGCGATCGATATTTCGTTTCTGATTGGCGGATGGCGACTTCGGCACGTTTGCGATCGGCAATTTCTGCTTCTAGCACCACATTGGCTGCCAGCAATGCTCCCGTTTGCCGCTGCTGTAACCGCAAAGCAGTAGCCGTGAAATCTGCCAGACTGGTCATGATCCGCACATCTTCTAAATCAAACTGCCGCTGCTCATCGTGCGACATGATCCAGATTGTGCCGAGGGCATGATTATTGGCAACTAAGGGCAGCACCAACCCTTCAACGATCGGCGTATTTGCCTCCTGGAAATAGGTAAAATATCGTTCAGGATAGGAAAACAGGACAGGAATACCCTGTTCCAGACAAACGCCACAGGGGCTAAAGTGGCGGGGAGTGCTGCCGCCAGCATGATGGGACAAAGTTCCGGCTAATGCCACCCAACGAAACGCTTCTTCCCCCTCCGCTGTCTTCACCAAACTCACCCCCGCCGTTCCTGCCCGGCACAGCTCCAATGCCGTTTCCACCAGGGATTGCAGCAGGCTATCCGAACTCTGCGCCATTTGTCGCGCCAGGGATTGCATTGCCTGGACTTCTGCCTGCCAGTTGGGAGCGCGGGAAGAACGCTGCGACAGGGCTTCGGTAATCAGAATGTCGGTGAGGGTAACGGCTTCAGGATGAGGGTGTGACATGGGGGCGATCGCTCCAGCAATTTGAGCAATTAGGCAAGGATTTTATCCACTCGCAATGGAAATCATTTGAATTCCTGTAACCCGGTGCAATCGAGGTAGACAAACTTTCGACATCGGTGGTCTGTAGAGACGGGCAACGATCGCATCAATTTCGGCTTCGTAGGGGGTGACGATTTGCCCCTGGGCGGTGAGGCACTGCTGGACGAGAGTTTCGATAAGGGCTTTGTCTGGGGGTAAGGCAGGAGGAATGGGGATTTTCTAATCACGTAGATGGAGTAGATTTAGGCGTAGAGATTGTATTGGTAAACTGTCGAAATTCTTCGAGGGTGGGTTCGCTGGCTTGATGCCGTTCCAGAGTGTAGTCACCGTTGCCAATTTCGAGTTGCTGAAGGAAGCGCAACATGCCAACGACTCCGAGCGAATCAATCAGAGCTTTGTAGCCATTTTTTCTAATTTCAGCTTGTTTCATGGTTTGTATTTTCCTCTTGCAACAGTTTCATGAACCAAACGACTGGATTTTCAACCGGGATAGTCACTATTTCAGGATACTGCTTGGCTTTCCGCAGCAAGCGATCGTCAGTGGTCAGGAAAATATCGACTGACGCGGATTGGGCAAATGCCAGATGTAAGGCATCGTAAAGCTTAAATCCCAGCTGCATCAACTCTTGGGCATGAGCTTCAATTTCTGGCGTGGAGGAGAGGTAGGTTTGAGCAATGGATAAGATGGCTTCTAGCTGCTCTTGTTTGGATGAATCGGTGTTTCTGGCAATTTCAAACCGAATTGCATCACTGCTGAGTAGTGACCACTCTCGATCTTCGCATTTTTGGAGAATAGACAGCATGGCTTCCGCTTCAAGTTTGACCCTTGATTGTTGCAAGTCATCCAGTGGGCGGTTGAGGCAACAGACATCAGCATAGATGGCATAGGGCTGGGTCATAGCTCACCTCGGATGATTTGCCGTTCGGCATCGGTGAGACTATAGAGACGGGCAACGATCGCGTCAATTATTTGATCATCCCTTAACAAACTCATATCACTCATCAATCAGGTGACTCCGCCCGCTTCTGACTCATGAGTCCCCAACGGCAGCCTGACGGTAAACGTTGCCCCTTGCCCTTCTCCCTCACTGGCTACCTCGATCGTACCGCCATGCAACTCCACCAGATGATGAACGATCGCCAGACCAATGCCTACTCCTCCCGGTGAATGACGGCTGGGTACTTCCGCCTGCGAAAAGCGATCGAAGAGATGGGGCAGAAAGTCGGGATGGATGCCGATGCCAGTGTCGGTGATGGTGAATTGGGCGTAGGCGAGATCGGGTAGGGGCGATTCGCGAATCGCCCGTGTGGAGGGTAGGGGCGATTCGCGTTCGTGTAACGTCTCCGAAGGAGTTATCGCCCGTACAGAAATGGGGAATGGCAAATTGCGATCCTGTACGGAACCCATCACCCATGATCCACGACCCATTACCCTGGCCAACCCAATTTCCACCCTACCCCCCTCAGGCGTAAATTTAATCGCATTATCCAGCAAATTCGCCAGGATTTGTTTCAACCGATCGCCATCTGCCAGAATATCCCCCTGGACAATGTTGGAGATTGTCATGACCAGACGAATGGACTTTGCCTCAGCCGCCTCACGAAATGTTTGCACCACATTTTCGAGCAGCGCAGTTAAGTCCACCACTTGAGTTTTAAACGCAGGCTACCAGACAGCAGGCTAGAAATGTCCAGCAAATCTTTTACCAGTTTGGCTTCAATCATGGCATTCCGCTCGATCGAGGCTAATGCTTTCGCCGTTGTTTCTGGATCAAAAGATTTGGTTTGCAATAAACGGGCCCAGCCCAGAATTGCGGCTAAAGGCGCTTGCAGTTCGTGGGTTACAGTCATGAGAAATTCATTCTTAAAGCGGTTTGCCGATCGATCCTGACGCAGCCGTGCCAGTTGCAGATGGGTTTCCACCCGCGCCACCAGTTCACGGGCAGAAAAGGGTTTGATCAGGTAATCATCGGCTCCAGCTTCCAGCCCTTCGATCGTTGCTGCCCCTCCCGCCCGGGCCGATAGGAGAATAATTGGGATGCTGCTGGTTTGTGGATCAGCCCGCAGTGCGTTCAGCAATTGAAACCCATCCACCTCCGGCATCATCACATCCGTCAGCACCAGATCGGGCAGGTGTTGCTGGATTAAGCCAAGGGCGATCGCGCCATTTGCAGCCGTTTTGACCTGCCATCGTTCCCTCAACAACCGCGCCAGGTAATCGCGCATATCAGCGTTGTCATCCACCAATAAAATTGTGGCAACGGATGAAACAGATGGCGAATTGGTTCGCTGTAACCCTGGTGTACTCCCAGCCGCAACTCTATCTGTCTCATCTGCTTCACTATCCGTTTTCAACCATTGCAGGGCTTCTTCTATATAGGAAGCGGCTTTTACTGCGGTTGAGGTCAGGTGTCGAGGGGTTTGAATCTGGGCTGGAGGAAGATGGGCTGAGCCGGTGGGAATTGAGACGGTAAAGCAACTGCCTTCGCCTTCAACGCTGCTCACCTGAACCGTACCGCCATGCGATTTCACCAATGCCTGCACCAGCGATAAACCAATGCCTGTGCCTTCAAACGATCGCCCCTGGGCCCCTTTCACACGATGGAACCGCTCGAATAGACGGGGGATTTCTGCGGCTGGAATACCAATGCCAGTGTCTTGCACTGCTAGCTCAACGCTTTCGCCAACTGGATGCAGGCGAACGGTAATCTCGCCCGTAAAGGTGAACTTGAAGGCGTTCGAGAGCAGATTCAGGACAATCTTTTCCCACATTTCCCGATCGACATAAATTGGCTCAGGTAGGGGCGGACAATCCACCACCAGGCGCAGACCTGCCCGCTCGATCGCCGATCGAAACACGCTGGCAAGCTCTGCGGTGAAGGCAGATAGATCGGTCGGTTCGTAAACAGCAGAGATCCGATCGCTCTCAATCCGTGAGAATTCCAGCAGGGTATTGACCAACTTCAGCAACCGCAATCCATTGCGATGAATGACTTCAATCCGCTGCTTTTGGTGGGGGGACAGAGGCTCATCCTGATCTGCTAACGCATCTTCGGCAGGGCCCAGCATCAGGGTGAGCGGGGTGCGAAATTCGTGGGACACATTGCTGAAGAAAGTCGTTTTGACGCGATCGAGTTCTGCCAGTACCTCTGTCCGTTTACGTTCTTCCTCATAGCTGCGAGCCGCTGCAATGGAACTGCCAACTTGTTGAGCCACCAGTTCGAGAAATGAGCGGTATTCGGAATTGAACGGAAGGCGCGGACTAATGCCAGCTACCAACAGACATTCCACCTGTTCTTTGTTGCGCGATAGGATCGGGAGAATCAGGGCAGAGTGGGGACTTTGGGCCACGGTTCAACCGATAGCGACCCAAAGCGATCGATCACATCGGTCATCAGTTGTGGTTCACGACTCTGGAACACTTCAGCTAGCCGCCACTCTGAATCATGCGAGGACAGCGCGATTGCTTCAGCCTGCGCGGTTAGCGCGATCGTTGGGGGTGCAGCGGCACTATCTGCACTCAGCCCACTGCTCGCCACCAGTTCTGCCAGGTTGCCCTGAGGATTGACCTGATAGAACAAGGCAAAGGGAATATCGTAGGGGTTGAGGGTATCGGTAGCAGCTTGACAGGCAGACTTTAGCGTTTTTGCCCCACTACCCGCCGCAGCCAACTCTCGTAGCATCGTCAAGCGACGTTGACTGATGACTTGTTGAGTGGTTTCCGGCGAGGTACAGAGTATCCCACTGATCTTGCCTGTTTCGTCCCAAATCGGACTGTAGCAGATGGTGAAATAAGCCTCTTCCAGGTAGCCAAAGCGCAAGAGGGCATAAAGCTGATCTTCTGCAAAGATCGGTTCGCCTGTCTTTTTGATGCTCTCCCACATTGGTTTAGCCCGATCTTCCCATACTTCTGGCCACGTTTGACAAATCGACTGCCCCAACGCCTGTGGGTGATTTGCGCCATAAAGGGTTTTCATGGCATCGTTGTAGAACTGAATGTAGTCATCCCCCCAGAAAATGCCCTGGGGAAGAGGAGACGCGAGCATGGTGCGAAGAGAAGTCCGAAGGCTCTGTGGCCAGTTCTCCACCTGGCCTAAGGGCGTGTTCAACCAATCGTACGATCGCATCAATGCCCCCATTTCACCGCCTCCGGCAAACATGGTGTTAGGCAAAGTGTTTTGAGTTTCAGGGGTGAGCGACATATTTGGCTCTCCTCACGGGTGATGGCGTTAGTTCTAATTCAATTCGGCCATTGCGATCGGGCGATCGTTTTTCTTGTAGGAGAGATTTCTCCTGTGGGCGAATCACGATTCGCCCCTACCGCCTTCGGGCGAACTCAATTCGCTCCTACCGCCTTCGGGCGAACTCAATTCGCCCCTACCCTACTTCCCACTCCCCACTCCCCATTCCCGTCCCGCCAGCCGAGCCACTACCTCAACCCATTCACTCGGTTGGGACAGCTTATATAAATGGGCCTCAAATCCCGCCGTTAATGCCCTCGCTCGATCCTCATCCAGATAGGCCGTAATGGCAGCAGCGGGGAGATGTCCGCCTTGTTCCACTTCCAGGGCGCGGATTTGCCGAATCAGGCTATAACCATCGCTACCGGGCAAGCGAATATCACTCATCAACACATCCGGGCGAAATTGCTTCAACTCCTCCAGGGCGGCTGCGGCACTATCCACTGCCCGAACCCCAACTCCGTAGGATTCCAGGACAGCGGTAATAAATTCACGGGCATCGGCTTCATCATCCACCAGCAATATCTGTAGACCATCCAGGGACTGAGGCAGTTGAGGTTGCACACCTCTGGTTTGAACTGCTTCCGGGGGGAGTTGGGGAGAGCGATCCACCTGCTGCTGATACCGACTCAGGTTATAGACTCCAATCCGCAGAGACTCAATCAAACCCGATTCATTCCGAAGGATCGCCACGTGCAGTTCCGCCCGGAAGGGTTCCGCCGATCGCGGAGATAATGTTACCTGCCAGTACAGTAAGCCATGGGGATCAGGGGTGAAGGAAAGCTGATTCAGGTTTGTCCGAAAGGCGGTGCGATCGTCTTCTGCGACGTACAGAACCATTGGTTTGCCTGGCAAATAACGCTGGGGCACTCCCAGGAGGTGAGCGATCGTCTGATTGGCTTCCAGAATCACGCCATCGCTATCCGTCACCAGATAGGCAATCGGCGATAGCTGGAACAAATTGTAATAGTGATAGTAGTCTGCGGTGATTTGTTGACTCTGCTGAAGTAACTCCTCCCTGACCACCTCCGCTGCTGCTAAACTCGATTGCAATTGTTCATAGGTGACTTGTAAATTCTCCAGCACTGCTTCAATTTCTTGCCAGTCCTTTGTATGGTTCGTTTGCAGAACCTCAATCTGCTGCTGGAGCTTTTGAAAAAACAGGTTCACGCGATCGTCATTCATACACTGTGCCTATCAATATGCTTGGCCAAGGGGATGGACGGGTGCTCTTGATCAGCGTCATTCCAAAAGCTTCCATCTGACTCACCTCCACCCACGACGCTCGGCAGGTCAAATCTATAACCCCTTAGAAGAGTAGAAAAAGCTTTCGGCGCGTTCAATTCAGCACATCAAAATTAGGAGATTAACAAAGCTGTCTTCAGTCTAGTACTCCAGAACCGAAATTTGGGTCACCCCCGGTGGGGTAGGCAGAGTTGCAAGTGAATGCTTCAACCGGGTTTTGCTTGTCCAGCCAGCGGAAAAGTACCCATGAAAAAAGAAGGGTGCGATGAAGCGTAACCCTCCTCGGAAAGAATGAAATCCCAGGATTCTCCTTGGTATCTCCATCTTCAACAAAGAAATTAACTACGTCAAAAGACAGCCTGTCAAACTGATTCAACTCGTTACTTTTCGCAACAATATTGTGATTTTGATCCTGCCTACTCATATCGCTTGTTGGTTCGACGCACCAGCCAGTAGCTAATAGACAAAGTCAGGATTGCAAGGCCCAGAGCAATCAACTGCTGCCAGGTGGATTTGGCAAAATCAAAAATCACAATTTTTCGGGCAACGGCAGTCAAAGAAGTCACCACCACTAATTCCACCTGAACCACGTGCCGTCGTAGATAGGCAGTAATGTTCTCCAGCACCTCCAGGGCCACCAGAATGTTCAGAAACAATCCAAACACTTCAAATAGCGTCACTGTAAACAAACCATAGGGGGCAGTGGTAATTTCTCGAAACAGAAAAATCAGCAGATCAACGATCGACACCAGCAGCACCACCAGCATGGCGATCGACAAAACTTTAGACACCAGAATTTCAACGAGCTTGACGTAACTGAGAAACACCTCATCGTTGCTGGTGGAGGTGAAGAACCGAGACAATTTACGCCAAACACCCATTTGCAATCACTCTCTACCTAGCAGTGCAATTGATATCCCGAATTCCCATTCAGCTTCTAAGATCGTTCTTAATGGGGCATAACCTCAATCATTATGTCATGCAAACCTTCAGCTCTGTGGACTCACCCTCAACTCCCATCCCGCCTGACCTTAACCGCGATCGCATCAAGCAGAAAGCCCTGGATCTCGGCTTCCACAAAGTCGGAATTGCCTCTGTCCCTCCCCTTGCCTCCCGCCCTTCCCCCTCCCTCCAAACCTGGCTGCATCAGGGACACCATGCCGATATGCTCTGGATGGAACACCCCAAACGCCAGGACATTCGATCGGTGATGCCTGCCGTTCAATCGGTGATCTGTGTGGCGATGAATTACTATACTCCCCACGATCGCCCGGCAGGAAAAGCCTATGCCAAAATCTCTCGCTACGGTTGGGGACGAGACTATCACCGCATTCTGCATAAGCGACTCAAAGCCTATGCCACCTGGCTTCAGTCCCAGGGAGAAGGCATTGAAGCCCGGTACTATGCTGATACAGGCCCCATCCAGGATAAGGTTTGGGCAGAGCGATCGGGGATTGGCTGGATTGCCAAAAACAGTAATGTGATTACCCGCGAGTATGGCTCCTGGGTGTTTCTGGGAGAAGTGTTGACCAACTTAGAGCTATCACCTGATCGCCCCCATACTCAGCACTGCGGCACCTGCACCCGCTGCCTAGAAGCCTGCCCCACCCAGGCCATTACGCAACCGTTTGTGGTCGATGCCAATCGCTGTATTGCTTATCACACGATCGAGAATCGCGGTGAAATTCCTGATGAAATTGCCCAGCAGATGCAGGGATGGGTGGCGGGATGCGATATCTGTCAGGATGTTTGCCCCTGGAATCAACGCTTTGCCCAGGAAACAGACGTGAGTGATTTTCAGCCTTACCCCTGGAATATTGCGCCCAAACTGGAGGAACTGGCAACCCTTACCGATGAAGAATGGAGCGATCGGTTTCCGGCTTCAGCTCTGCGGCGAATTAAACCAGAAATGCTACGGCGCAATGCCAGGGCAAATCAGTTGTCTCAATGAACAGAAATTTTGTAGATTGGGTAAATTCTGTAGGGTGGGCACTGCCCACCGAATCTAGCATTTCGAGCGTATGGCACTTTTGAGCGTACAGCACTTATGCAGTGTAATTAATACACCGAAAAAGACTCAACCACCTTATGGAATGTATCCTCAGCCTTTTCCCAGCGTTTCTCAGTAGTAGAAAGATTGAGCGTATAAAGCTGATTCCGCCGAACCGCCACACTAGCCAGGTTGTGTCGCACCTGAGTCGGCAACTGCACCACATATTCCAGCAAATAGTACGTGACCCCATTCACTTGCCGCGACTCCGCACTCACCAATTCTGCTTGCCGTCCTGAATCGGGAGGGGCGATCGCGTTTTTAGACAGACGATATCCCACATCCGTTGGAGTGCCCAGTTCTTCCAGGCTCTTTTGCTCTGGAACCGGACTAATCACCACGCTCACATTTTCAGTTTCTTCAATCAAGTCATGCAGCACCACATCCGGGCCATCAGTCACGTTCACAGCAACCCAGCTATTGGGGTATAAAAATTCGTACCCATCATAATTATCGGCATAACTGACCAGACTGGCTGTCGCCGAAGCGCAACTTTGTAAGCTCAGACTCAGTACAACCAGCAATATCGCTGCAATTCGCTTCAGCATTTTTAAAAATATCCTCAAAACCCTCTCAGTAGCATCTTACTGGTTTGAGGGGATCAGAGGGCAGGGAGGGGGGAAAGGAAAAGGGAAAAACGAAGAGGGAAGAAAGAAGAGAGAAGAGGGAAGAGAGAAAAGGGAGAAACCTTCATTTTTCGTTCTTCATTTTTCGTTCTTCATCGACTGCCTTTCCAGTCGGGACAGGGAATCTCTCCGTGCCATCCATAGGCGTGGAAGCCACAGACCAGCATCGTCCGCCTGTCCTGGGTTTGACCGTAGGCAACGCCGTGGTAGTTTTCACAGCCAATACAAGCCCTAGGGCGAGAAAAGGCAATATCATTGAAGCCAAGTTGCGATCGTAGAATTTGCTGTTTGCTTTGAGTACGATGCCAGTTGGCATGGTGAGCCTTCCGAATCAGGTAGTTGGCTCGCTTAAACGGGTCACGAGTGGCATCCATAGGTATCCGTGGGTGTGAGAAGAGCGGGTGACATTTCTAGGCTACCTAGTGAAATCAGCCAAAATCCTCAGAAAGTAAACAAAACTCACAGTTCAAAGTCCCAGGAAGCTGGCAAAATCAGAGAGGACAGGACTTTTGCATCTTTAAAGATTTATTTTAGCTTTAACAAATCTTCAAAATTCCTTTGATCCAGCCGGAAAGACGATCGCGGCATTTTTAGATTCCGGATGAGCGCAATCTTGCCTGAAGGTTGGGAGAGAAGGATCCGGGTTATGGCAAGTCCCTACCGCCAGAAATCAGCCCCCACCGTTGGTAAATCAACGTCCTGGCTTATATGATTGTTTGTAAACGCCTGTTCGTATTGGCTTCAGATCCCCCTGAAACCTGCGACAGATCATTACTTAGTGTGGCCCTGTTGAACTGAACCTGATTGAACTGGAAACTCCAGGAGTGATTGACTTTCATTGCTCTTAAAGATAGTTTAAGACTGCTATCTACTGTGGATGTTCGTCTGAGTGTTTAGGTGCAGCGTTAGCGGTTGTTAGGAACGATTGCAGAGAGTCAGGGCAAATATGCTGTTAAAGTTGCTTATTCCTAGTGCGTTGCTGGCGGCGGGCACCTATCTTGGTACGACCGCTTTTGCCGAAGCAGAAAATGCCTCAAAGGAACCATCCTCCAAGGCACAATCCCATCTAATCTCCGAAGGAACGTTGGGAGCAACGGAGGGTATGGC
This sequence comes from Egbenema bharatensis FJBBOT/2019, assembly GCF_048077055.1. Classification (NCBI taxonomy): domain Bacteria; kingdom Bacillati; phylum Cyanobacteriota; class Cyanophyceae; order Oculatellales; family Oculatellaceae; genus Egbenema; species Egbenema bharatensis. Next base: position 5,498,134 of record NZ_CP182236.1, read on the forward strand.
AGAAAAAGAAATGGCAGAAGAGATGGCAGAAGAGATGGCAGACGATTATCCCTCTCCAGCTCAAACGGCAACCCGTTCGGTGGCTGATGATAGTTCAACCATTCGGGATCCGCTATTTTCTAACTTAATTTTGCCATTACCGCCGCTGCTCTTACCGGATTTATTAATGCCGCCGTATGACTTTCCCTCATTTAATAGTCAACGGTTAGATGAAGAACTACAAATCTATTCCCGCTACCTGCGCACCTATGGCACGCCAGATGTGCTGATTGTTGGCAGTTCTCGATCGCTGCAAGGTATTGATCCCCTGGCATTGCAGGAGGGCTTAGAAGCACAGGGCTATTCTGGCGTGAAGGTCTTCAACTTTGGAATCAATGGAGCCACGGCGCAAGTGATCGACGTGCTGTTGCGGGAAGTCCTGGAGGAGGAACATTTGCCTCAGTTAATTATCTGGGGTGATGGGTTACGAGCCTTTAACGATGGCCGACCTGACTTGACCTATCGGGAAATTGTTGCCTCAGAAGGCTACCAACGACTCCAGCAGGGCGATCGACCGATCGTTTCGCGTGCCTTCCCCGATGAACCGATTTTGACGGCATCAACTGCCCAATCGATCGTCACCTCCACCCTGACGGAATCCGTTCAGCAAACCATCTCCGCCGATTTGGATATGTATGGGTTTCAGGCAATTCCCGATCGCTTCGATCCAGCCACCTACTACACCCGCTATCCCAGGGTGGCGGGCAGTTTTGATTCAGACTACGCCCCCTTTAGCCTGGGGCAAGAGCAAACCGCAGCAACGATCGCAGTGGCAGAATTCGCTCGATCGCGCAGTATTCCCCTCGTGATTGTCAACCTACCCCTGACGCATGACTATCTGGATGCCACCCGACAAACCTACGAACGCCAGTTCGTAAACCATATGCAGCAACTGGCCCAGCAACACGCCTTCACCTTCATTAACCTCCACCAGTACTCGGATTTGATGCAAAATCAATATTTCGCCGATCCCAGCCACATTAACCAGCACGGAGCAAGGGCTGTGGGACTGCATCTGGCAGGTGACTCGAATGTACCCTGGGGGAGAGTGAAAAATCCGTAGCACCAGCATCTTGCCTGCTGAATATGCTCGCCCTTTGTGCCTGAAACGGGATACCTCATCTGCAAAGCGAGTGATGACAGCATAGATGAATTGAAGATCATGTAAGGATTCGGAGTGGGTGATTTCGGCAGCCAAGAACCGTAGTTGAGTGGATAGCTCTCTGGCTTGGGTTTGGTCAAGCCTATGCCTGGAATAATGGTAGTTGATCTTTTCTGCTAGCCAGTGCTCTTCAATTTTTGGCCGGTACTTAGATTGACAGGAAGCATTAACCGATAACCTACTCCATGAACCGTTTCAATAAAATCTTCTGGCGCACCAACCGCCTTTAATTTTTGTCGAAGGCTCCTGATATGAACTTTGACAGTATGTTCATCCGGCATTGCTTCCGTAGACCAGATATGTTCGATGATCAGACTGCGGCTCAACACTCGCCGCCCATTCCGCAGTAATAATTCCAGCAGGCTAAATTCCTTGGGTGTGAAATGCAATAGGGTGTTGCTATAGCTCACTTCATAGGTACTGGGGTCAAGACGAAGATTGCCCCATTCCAAAATCGGAGGCAGGGCCGTACCGCGTCTGAGCAGGGCCCAATTCGCGCAAACAGTTCTCCGAGATCAACTGGTTTGACCACATAATCATCCGCGCCTGCATCCAGTCCACTAATCTTGTCGCCGACTGTATCCCGTGCGGTAATCATCAAAACGGGCATCTGATGACCCTGCGATCGCAGTTGCTGACACAGGCTGATGCCATCTAAATCAGGTAACATCACATCCAGCAATAACAGGTCATAGTCCAACGCCTTCGCATGTTCCCAGCCCGACTCACCATCGGTGGCAATATCCACCACATAGCGTTGGTCAGTCAGGGCTTCGGCTAGCGTTTCTGCCAAACAGATATCGTCTTCAACTAACAGAATCCTCATTCGGAAAAAGTCCTCATTTGGAGCGTTGACCGTCCGATCGATCCAAGCTTAAGGGAAAACGGGAAAAGGTTGAACGCACCAGTCGCCCTGAGACAGAAGCAAAAGAGCTGTAACGCTGATGAAATCCTGGTTTGCAGGATGCGATCGGTTCTGAGAAACTGAAAAATTTCTTCACATGAATGTTTAAGAATGTAACGATTTACACCATTTGGCGAATCTTTCCGATTTTTTTACATTTTCCTTACCCCTATGTTTACCGTTAGCCCAGTAGTCTCCTACTCAAGGCAAGCAACGAACGCCTGCTTTCCCAAAGGCTGAATAACGAACGTAATAACGAACGTAGGAGATAACAATATGCTTGATGCTTTTTCTAGAGTAACGGAGCAAGCCGATCGCAAAGGCTCCTATATCGGCGAAGATCAGCTCAATGCCCTCTCGTCTATGGTGGCTGAGAGCAACAAACGGCTGGATGTGGTGAACCGCCTCACGAGTAATGCTTCCACCATTACTGCCAATGCGTACCGGGCCCTCGTTGCAGAACAGCCGGATGTATTCGGGCCAGGTGGGGCGTGCTTCCATCACCGCAATCAAGCGGCTTGCATTCGTGACCTGGGCTTCATTTTGCGCTATGTCACCTATTCCATGTTGGCGGCTGATGCCAGTGTGATGGACGATCGCTGTCTCAATGGTTTGCGCGAAACCTATCAGGCGTTGGGAACCCCTGGCGCAACGGTAGCGTCCGGCATCCAAAAAATGAAAGATGCAGCCGTTTCGATCGCCAACGATCCCAATGGTATTACCCGAGGTGATTGCAGTGCTTTGATGTCAGAACTGGCAGGCTACTTTGATCGGGCGGCCGCCGCAGTGAGCTAGTACCCGCCTGGTTTGCCTCAAACCATTGGAACAATCGTTTGCACCCTACTTTGGACAATCAATATTTCAGGAGATTAACCTATTATGAAAACCCCTTTGACTGAAGCGATCGCTGCTGCGGATTCTCGCGGTGCCTACCTCAGCAACACGGAAATGCAGGCCATTTTTGGTCGGTTCAACCGCGCCAAAGCCGGATTAGATGCAGCGAAAGCCTTTGCTCAGAACGGACAGCGTTGGGCAGAAGCGGCGGCCAACCATGTGTATCAGAAATTTCCCTACACGACTCAAATGCAGGGTTCCCAGTACGCTTCAACTCCTGAAGGCAAATCTAAGTGTGTGCGTGACATCAGCCACTATTTGCGGACTATCAGCTATTGCTGCGTGGTGGGGGGTACAGGGCCCCTGGATGAGTATGTCATTGCTGGCGTGAAGGAATTCAACGCGGCACTGGGCCTGTCTCCGAGCTGGTATGTTGCGGCTTTAGAATTTGTGCGGGACAATCATGGCTTGTCTGGCGATGCGGCTGGGGAAGCGAATACCTATCTGAACTATGCCATTAATGCTTTGAGCTAGTGCGATCGCTGTGATGCACGGATTTCAATATCTCCCTCCAGACTGGCCAGGAGGGATTTCCTCCCGTCACACGGAGCCAATCCCTTCTGACCCTTTCGGGTTTATTGCTATAACAATGGAGTTTCACCATGAGCCTTTTAACCAACGAACGGCTTGGCATTAGTGGGGCAACGGCACGCAAGGTAGAGCTACGTCCAAATTGGACAGAAGACGATTTGCAGCAGGTCTTTCGGGCAGCCTATGAGCATGTCTTTGGGCGAGAGCGAGTCTATGTCAATGGTGTGTTTGCCAGTGCTGAAGCCTTGCTCCGTGACGGTCGAATTAACGTTCGGCAATTTATCCAAATTCTGGCCAAGTCTGAGTTTTACAAAGAGCGGTTTTTCTACAACGCTTCGCAGGTGCGGTTTATTGAACTGAATTACAAGCACTTGCTCGGACGTGCCCCCTATGATCAATCAGAGATTGCTTTCCATGTCGATCTCTATGCGAGTCAAGGTTACGATGCAGAGATTGATTCTTACCTGTATAACCCTGAGTACGACAGTGCCTTTGGCGATACAGTTGTGCCTTACTATCGAGGTTTTCAGTCCATTCCTGGCATGAAAACCGTGGGCTTTAACCGCATGTTTGCGCTGTATCGGGGCAATGGCAACAGTGACAATGCTCAATATTCCGGAAAAAGCTCGCGCCTCCGACAGCAGGTCGCCATGAACCTATCGAATACGATTTCTGCCTCGGCATTATCTCTGGGCATGGGATCGTATCAGCCGTCCGGTCGGCTGAACCTGGCTCCCGCCCGAGGGGATAACCGGGTGTATGTGGTTGAGGCGATCGTTGGTGGTGTAGGCACTCAGGTAGCAGTTGTCCGGAGCCGCCAGAGGTATCTGGTGCCGTTTGATCAGCTTTCCCAACGCTATCAGGAAATCCACAATCGCGGCGGCAAAATTGTCAGTATTACGCCTGCTTAACGGGAAGGGGTTGCTTGAGAACGCGAATTAAATAAACCAGAATTCTTGGGGGTGGGCCTCTTGCCCGCCCAATCATGCCAGGTTGCAATTCACAAAATAGCGAATGAAGTGAGCACAGGACAGGACTATGGTAACGACGGCTCCTGCTGAACCCATCCTCTCTGCTGAGGCTGCGATCGCCGCTTTGCAGGGGGAAGATAATCAACTGCGCTACTATGCTGCCTGGTGGTTGGGGAAACACCAAATTCAAGCAGCCTGGAGGGTGTTGTGTGAAGCCCTGCAAGATGAACGTTACCGTACGGTTGAGGGTGGATATCCGTTACGACGACAGGCAGCGCGCGCCCTGGGACAACTCAAACAGAGGGAAGCGGTTCCAGCTTTGTTAGCAGCCCTGGGGGATTCGACGGATCTGCCATTGCGGGAGGTGGTTGTCCAGGCACTGGCCGAGATTGGCGATCGACGGGCAGTTTCTCCCTTGCTGGCGTTGCTTCAGGCAGACGGAGAACAACCCTACGAGGCATTGATTGAAGCGTTGGGAACGTTACAGGTGGAGGAAGCCTGTCCTCTGGTGGAGCCGTTTTTGCAGCATGCTTCTGAGCGGGTTCAATGTGCGGCGGCACGTTATCTTTTTTTGATCACGCACCAAACCCCTTATCTAGAGCGCATTGTCCAAACCCTCAGCCATGAAAATCCTTACCTGCGCTGGGCGGCCGCTTTTGATTTGGGGGCGATCGGTCATGTGGCGGCGGCTCAGGCAATTCTGGATGCGAAGATTGCGAATAGCTTAAAATTGCTGAATCTAAAGCGCATTTTAGCGGCAGTTTTGTCCCATGAATCAGAAACAGTGCAGCAAAACACGGTTCAGTTTTTATTTCACGCGATTGATAATTTACTGATTCAGCTTTGAATCACCATTGCAATTGCCCTTTCAATCCTTTGCTAATGACCCATGGATACTCCGATCTCCGATGCTCCTAATCTTGATGAGATTCTCAAACAAATTCAAGAGACAACCATTCCTGCCACAGTATTACCTCTGATTTCCGTCCTGGCGCAGCACTCAACCGAAGGAATTCCCGCGCTCCTGGAATTGCTCCAGCATCACCATCCTGCGATCGTTTCTGCCGTTGCCACCCAGCTAGAGCAGCTTGCTCCAACCAGCGTTGAACCCCTCATTGCCGGGTTCCATACCTGTACGGATCAACTGGTGCAGGCCCAGATTGTTTGCATTCTGGCCAGGATTGCAGATCCACAGGCCCTCGATTTATTAGTTGAAGTGGTGGGGGTTGAGGTGGCCAACCACTGTCAGGGAAATGTGCGGCGAGTTGCAGCCAGGGGCTTAGGTCCGATGGTGAATGCAACAACGGTTTCTGGATTGCGGCAACGGGCGATCGAACGGCTGACATGGGCACTGTTGCATGCAGAGGACTGGGCCCTTCGGTATGCAGCGGCTCTGTCCCTGGCTGAAATTGCCACGAGCGAAGCTCAAATGACCCTGCACCAGGCGTTGAAACAGGAAGCTGATCCGGTGGTGAAAGCGCGAATTCAAGCGATCGTTCAGCCTGCGGAGGCAGCATAACCGATAATAGTAGGGGCGAAGTATTTGCAGCAAACTGCATTGCTCAAGATAACAATTTTGATGCAAAGGCTTCACCGCTACTCATTTTTGCGTCATTTTTACCGCGCTCACCTGCCATGACTACGCCTAGCCCATTTGGTCTGCTTTCATTCCATCTGCTCAGTTGGGCAGGAGTGGGGGTGGGCGTGGGCATTCTGGCGGTTTTTAGCCTTTACTACCTACTTCAGCAGGTAACGCAACGACGCACGGTTGAAAAAGTATTGCGGCAGCAGACGGAGCGGGAACGACTCGTTAACCAGATTGCCCACCAGATTCGTCGCTCTCTCAACCTGGAAGATGTACTGGTGACAACCGTAGCAGAAGTGAAAGAGTTCTTACACACCGATCGCGTTCTGATCTATCGGCTGTGGGAAGATGGTACGGGCAGTGCCATGACTGAAACTGTTTCGCCAGACTATCCCACTATTCTCGGTCGCACCTTTCCGGCTGAAGTGTTTCCCTCAGAATATCACCGCGCCTATACGCAGGGAAAAACCCGCGCCATTACCAATATTGAACAGAAAGAAGTCATACCCTGTCTGGCGGAATTTCTCAAGCAGTTTGAGGTGAAAGCGAAACTGGTGGTGCCGATTCTGCAAGAGTTTCGAGGAGATGAATCGGATAAAGAAACCTACCTGTGGGGGTTGCTGATTGCCCATCAGTGTAGCCATTTTCGGCAGTGGGAAGCCTGGGAAGTGGAACTGATGAAACAATTGGCGAATCAGGTGGCGATCGCCATTCAGCAGTCTGAGCTATACGAACAGCTCCAGCGATTCAATGCCGAACTGGAAAAGCGCGTCCAACAGCGCACAAGAGCCTTGGCAAGAGCCAATACATCCCTGCAAGCTGAAATTGTCGAACGGCAGCGAACAGAAGCAGCCCTGCGCCATACCAATCAGACGTTACAATCCCTGATTGCGGCTTCTCCCCGGGCAATATTTACCCTGGACTTAGCAGATCAGGTGAAGCTGTGGAATCCGGCGGCTGAGCGGATGTTTGGCTGGACGGAAGCTGAAGTGCTGGATCAGCCCAATCCCATCATGTCTAAAGCAGCGTTGGAAGACTATCAAGCCATTCGGCAAGCGGTAGCTCAAGGGATTACGCCCTCCAGCCTGGAAGTTCGACGACACCGGAAAGATGGTTCCCCGATCGACATTGTGTTTTCGGCGGCTCCCCTGCGGGACAGTGAGGGACAAATTAGCGGCATGGTGGCAGTGATTGCTGATGTGACGGAGCAAAAACGACAGGCGGAACAGGTGAGGTTATTGCAGTCTGTTGTGGTTCACAGTAACGATGCAGTGGTGATTACTGAAGCCGCACCGATCGATGAACCTGGCCCACGAATCCTGTATGTCAATGAAGCCTTTACGCACATGACGGGCTATGCTCCAGAGGAAGTCATTGGCAAAACGCCTCGTATTCTTCAAGGTGCAAAAACCGATCGAGCAGAATTGGCAAAATTGCGAGCTGCCCTTTCCCGCTGGGAGCCAACGACGGTTGAGGTAATTAATTACCGCAAAGATGGTTCTGAATTCTGGGTTGAGTTTAGCGTGGTTCCTGTCGCAGATAAAACGGGATGGTATACCCATTGGATTGCTGTGCAGCGCGATATCAGTGAACGGAAGCACTCGGAGCAGGCCCTGCGTCGCAGTGAAGAACGGTTTCGATCGCTGATTGAAAATGCCCTGGATATTATTGCAATTTTAGACACCGATGCGACGATTCATTACATTAGTCCTTCAGTGGAAAAGATCCTGAATTATAAGGCGATCGATCTGATTGGTAAGAGTTTCTTTGAACTGATTCATCCCGATGATTTTGTTGATATCTGTCATGGCATTGCGAATGCGGTTCAGAATCCCGAAGTGGCACAGATTATCGAATTCCGGTATCAACATCAGGACGGTTCCTGGCGTACGCTGGAAGCAATTAGCCAGCAATGTGTGTATGATGCAGACCTGACTCGGATTGTGGTCAATTCCCGCGATATTACTGAACGCAAACGCTTAGAAGAGGTGCGTCTGGCCCTGGAACGGGAAAAGGAGTTGAGTATCTTAAAAAACCGATTTTTCTCCATGGCTTCCCACGAATTCCGTACCCCTCTCAGTACGGCACTGGCAGCAGCGCAACTGTTACAAAAGTCGCCTCATACCTGGGAAGATCCTGAAAAGCGATCGCGCAATCTAGTCCGAATTCAGGAATCGGTCAAAACAATGGTGCAATTGCTCGATGATATTTTAACGATTAATCGGGCGGAAGCTGGAAAGTTAGAGTTCAATCCGCAATGGCTGGATCTAGAAAAATTCTGTCGCCAATTTGCTGAAGAAATTCGCTTAAGCCATCGTACCCGCTGCACGCTAACGTTTACTTGCGATGGTCGGTGGACTCAGGCTTTTTTAGATCAAAAGCTGCTGCGATCGATTTTAGGGAATTTGCTTTCTAATGCGATGAAGTATTCACCCGAAGCGAGCCAAATTCAATTTTCTCTGCACTTTGCTGAAAAGATAGCCCAACTGCAAATTCAAGATCAGGGCATTGGTATTTCGGACAAGGATCAAAGGCAACTGTTTGAACCGTTTCACCGAGGGAGCAATGTGCGAAACATTCCCGGAACAGGACTGGGACTGGCCGTTGTCAAGAAGTGCGTCGATTTACACAATGGGACGATCGCCCTGTGTAGCAGCGTGGGGCAGGGAACAACCGTTACAGTTACATTGCCCCTTTCCGCCCCCAATGAATCCGCATCACTCTAAAATTGAGGCGATCGAATCATGGTACTCACTGCCGAAAAAACCAGATCCCTTCAGATTCGATCGGTTCTATTTTTGCATCAGTCAGATCGGCCCCTCGCAGAATCGCAGTACTGATGTCCACATCCACTAACAGTGCCTTCAGCAACGTTGCCGCACTCAAATTTGTCCCTCTCATGCTGCTCCAGCTTAAATCAGCTTCTGTCAGATTCGCTTTAGTCAGTTCGGCCCAATCCAACCTCGCTCCCCGCATACAGGCTAACATCAGCTTTGCATCAATCAAGTGGGCACGGGTTAAATTGGCTCCAGTTAAATTCACCCCATCCAGGCTAGCTCGGTTCAGGTTGGCCCCACTTAAATTCGCGGCATTGAGATTCACCCGACCCAAATCAGCCTCCGTAAAAACAGCTTGACTGAAATCCGATCGCTCCAGGTTTGCTCCCCGGAGCTGCGATCGCATCAGTCGGGCTTCCCTGCCATTCACCCACTTTAGATTGGCACTGGTTAAATTAGCCGCACTCAAATGAGCACCCGCTAAATTCGCTCCATTCAAAGTTGCTTCGGTTAAATTTGCTTCGGTTAAATTTGCATGATGTAGATTGGCTCGATCTAAATTGGCCTTAGAAAGATTGGCTTTTCTTAGCCCCACGCGCCACAAATTCGCACCACTCAAATCAGCCCCGATGAGCTTCGTTTCGGACAAATCAGCCCCGATCAGACGCACCCCTGCAAGACAGGATTCCGTTAGATTTGCCTGCCGCAAAATCACACCATTGAGATTCACATCAACCAAATTTGCGCCAGTTAAATCAGCTTCAAATAAAACAGCTTTCTTCAGGCTGACTCCTTGCAGATCAACTTCACGTAGTTCAACTCCGCTTAAATCCGTAGTATCAAAATTTCGTTCTCCTGCGGCATAGCGTTGCAGGAGTTCTTTCGCATTCATGGAAATATCCTATATCTTAATTTTGGGATTGATTAAACGGTTGATTTGCGGGCTTTTTATCTATTTCCAGCTTTTTCTTATTTCCAGCTTATTTCCAGCTTATTTCCAGATCCATCCACCATTGCTCACTGGCAGGCAAGTCTTCGGATCTCGGCGTGAACTCGGTCGAACGCTCACTCGATCCGTCGAAATGCTGCCTGTGCTACGGCGATCGATCTAGTTGCAGCAATTGGGATGCTCCCGATCGCTTTGACTCTGATCGTTCTTCTGATCGTTTTGACGATTCTACTCGTAACTATACTTACTAATTTCGCAGAAATTTGCGATCGTTCAAAGGGATTTTTATATTTATTCATAGGCGTAATGGGTATGAATAAATGCTACATTTACCGGAAAAACCCGTATCGAATACGTTTTATGGCTAAATTTTGCCTAGTATAGAGTTACAAAGGGAAATACTTTAAGGAGCTAAGGGGTATGGCTCCCGATCTTGAATCTTACGAAGAATGTTTGGAATACTGCACGCAGCAGGGAATGCGGTTGAGCAAGCAGCGACAACTCATTCTTAAACTTTTGTGGGATACAGATGAACATTTATCTGCGAAAGAAATTTACGATCGATTAACTCAACAAGGAGAGAAAATTGGACATACTTCGGTTTACCAAAATTTAGATGCGCTGGCACGGGTGGGGGCGATCGAGCGGGTGGAGCGGGCTGAAGGATGTCTCTACAGTCATCACACCTGCGCCCATTCCCATGTCTATTGCCTGGATGACGGTCAGCTATTTGATGTGGCGGTGACTTTACCTGCCGAACTACTGGAGGCTGTGGAGGCGGAGGTCGGGTTGAAAATTGTGGATTACCAAATTGAGTTTTTGGGGCACAGATGATCGGGGCACCTAAGGGATCTGCAATCAAATGGCATCCCAATTTTTGAAAAAAGGCTGTAGGGGCGCACTGCTGTGCACCCCTATCGGGTATGTTATTTTGTCGCATCTCCCTAACGATCGGGGCACCACTGAGCAGATCACCTAACGATCGGGAGCATCTCACTAATGCAAATTGATCGATTTCCGTAGCGCAGGCATCTTGCCTGCCAGTGAACTATCCATCATGCAAATGCAAAAGTGGGATACACCCGTGATCAACCACTGAAGATCGCTGTTATCCCTTGAGCAGCACTTGAAACCTCACGCCGGAACCCGTTCTTTTTGCATCCGATTCCAGTGCCGATGTTGGGCAATGGCAGCAATAAACTGCTGGCTGACATCCGCAATTGAACCCTGCCGGGTGGTGACTACGCCGTTATCCGCTGAAATCCGGCCATCTTGATCCGCCAGTTCAGCACCCACAATATCAGAGGCTTTCAGCAATTCCACCCCTTCCCCTGTTGCGGCGATCGCTTTCCCATGTCGGAAAGCTTCGTTGATGAAGTGAAGGGCATCACCCTGCTGTTTCAGCGTTTCAATGCTTTGCTGTCCACCGGGAACATAGATCGCATCAAACATCACAGAGGCACTGGTCAAAAAGGTCTTATCAACCTCCATTTCCTGACCATCAGCACTGTGCAGTGTCCCAGAGAATTTGGATACGATTTGGGCATTGGCTCCAGCCTTTTGCAGGGCTTGCTTCATCTCCATCACCTGGGTGTGGTCGAAGCCATCGATCGCCAGGATTGCCACCTTGCGGCTCTTGACGGTGTCTTTCACCGTGTTTTCCATACTCAAGGCAGGCGAACTGCGATCGTGAGTTTGTCCGGCGGGTTCCGTGGGTTCCGGTACACCAATCCCCTGGGCAACTCGCTGCGCCAGGTCATGGCTGATCTGATTGAAGTGATCGACCATCCGCTGACGAATCGCTTTGTCGTTGACCTTGGCCAGCTCAAAGTGGGCCGCAGATACAATGTGATCTTTTTCCGCCTCAGACATACTGTTCCAGAACAGCGTCGCCTGACTGTAGTGATCCTTAAAGCTCTCGCTACGCTTACGGATTTTTTGCCCTTCCACCTTCTCCGCATAGTGGGTATAGGCCCGCAGGTTATCGGGGTTGGCCATCGGACAGCCGCCACCGCGAGAGTTGGGCGAATAGTTGACGGCTCCCTTGTCGATCGTCTGCCGCATATAGCCATCCCGCTGGTTGTTGTGGGCTGCATTGACTGGACGGTTAATTGGAATTTCTGTGAAGTTCGGCCCACCCAGACGAATCAGTTGCGTGTCGGTATAGGAGAACAGCCGTCCCTGGAGCAGGGGATCATTTGTGAAGTCAATTCCAGGCACCACATGACCCGGGTGGAACGCCACCTGTTCCGTTTCAGCAAAGAAGTTGTCGGGGTTGCGGTTGAGTACCATCTTACCCACGGGGCGCACCGGCACCATTTCCTCTGGAATAATTTTAGTGGGATCGAGCAAATCAAAATCAAATTTGTGTTCATCTTCCGCTTCAACGATCTGCACACCCAGTTCAAATTCGGGGTAATCTCCCATTTCGATCGCTTCCCACAGATCACGGCGGTTGTAATCGGGATCTTTTCCTGCTAATTTCTGCACTTCATCCCAAACTAAGGAGTGCATGCCCAACTTCGGTTTCCAGTGGAGTTTGACGAACCGAGCTTTCCCCTGCTCATTTATCCAGCGGAATGTATGCACCCCAAACCCTTCCATCATGCGATAGCTGCGGGGTAAGGCGCGATCGGACAACACCCACATAATCATGTGCATGGATTCGGGCATGAGGGAAATGAAATCCCAGAAATTGTCGTGGGCGGCTGAAGCCTGGGGCATTTCATTGTGGGGTTCTGGCTTAATTGAATGCACCAGATCAGGAAACTTAATCCCATCCTGAATAAAGAAAACGGGCATATTGTTGCCCACCAGATCGTACACGCCATCTTCCGTGTAGAACTTGGTGGCAAAGCCGCGAACATCCCGCACGGTGTCAGCCGATCCCCGAAACCCCACAACTGTCGAAAACCGAACAAACACCGGAGTCTTTACCGCTGGATCTTGCAGGAATTTCGCTTTTGTATACTCCGCCATCGACTCATACACCTGGAAATAGCCATGCGCTCCCGATCCTCTAGCATGGACGACCCGTTCAGGAATGCGTTCGTGGTCAAAGTGGGTCATTTTCTCACGGAAGTGAAAATCTTCCATGAGGGTTGGGCCTCGTTCCCCAGCGGTCAGGGAATTGTCAGTATCGTCAATGCGTACGCCCTGGTTCGTGGTTAAATGTTCACCGGATTCGCGGCGAAAGGGTTCCAACTGTTCATCTTTCCGCTGCTCATTCCTACCATTATGTTCAACCATAATGTTCTCCCTTCCATGATCTACTACCAAATTAGAGAGGTTTGGTTTTGTACGAATCGCTCCAAGGCAGCATTTTCATTTGGTAGTCTAGGTAACCATTCAAGTACACACTGCTTCTGGGAGATGGGAGGAGAATTGGAGTGGGTCAACAGAGTAGTGTAGTGGAGTAGTTCAGCGAAAATTAACGAGCTGTGGATTTTAAAACTTCGATGTAGCGGGCGATCGCATGATCCTTAAACCGATCCGAGAGAAAGTTAAGACTCAATCGCCGACCAATTCGGAGTTCTTTATCTACATGGTGGTAGCCTCCCTGCCACCACCGGGGTAATTCAGCCACAATATCCATGCCATGCACAAACCGATAGCTTTTGGGAACGCGGCGGTTGAACGAGTCTCGGAATTTGTCATTACCGACTTTGGGGGAACCAAAGGTATAGGACTCGATCGTCTTGATCTGCTCCGAGAAGTTGTACTGAATATCAATGGCGCAGAGGGTGGCCAGTGCTCCCCCCAAACTATGACCTGTGGTAATCACGGTAGAAATGGTTCGGCCCTTGATATAGTCGTGGATTTCATCCCGAACTGAGAAGTAAGCCCGGACAAACCCCCGATGCATCATTGCCCCAGAACTGCCTCCGTCTGGGTAAGGATAAACCTTTTCCCGATCCGCTGCGTCAACAATTTCGCCTTGAATAATTTTTTGGTCAAACTCTGCCCGCTCTTGCTGGGAGGCAAAGTTGGTGTCCCAGTCAAAGGATGATTCACTACCGCGAAACACGATCGTTATTTCTGTGTTCTCAGGTAAAATCGCGCACTGTGTATCGGTGGCTTTTCGGTCAATCAATATCGGTTTTTGGGTTAATCCACCAAATCGAATCGTAGAAAAGTTTTGATAAACTTCCTGGCAGTAGACTGCGTATTTTGCTGCCTTAGAATAATTCCCTTGCGTCATTATTCCCTCCCAGATAAAATCATGAGTCGTTGTAGTATATAGCAGTTGTAGCGTTCCCATCGGCTGCCTGTCCATTGACCAGGGTAAAACTTCACCATTGCGATGCCTGAGTGTGCCTGGGTTTGCTACGTTGAGTCCATCAAAGTGTAATCTGCGATCGAATCCATTCAACTGGTTATAATGATTACCTTTGAACCAGATTGAACCAGACTTTAGATTGGGTAATAACCCATGAGTCATTGCTCTAGACCGTTTCAGGCCAAGAAAACGATCCAAGAAAACGATCAAGAAAACGACAACATTGTTGACAAATCACTGCTCATCTGGTGAAAATCATTCCCTTCTCCCCCATCCTTGAGGCAAGATGACTCAATCTGACCCTACAGATAATCCCCCATCCGGTATCGGAGGAAAACGGAAACTCGCCCTTCTCGTCGCATTCCTGGCTTCCCTCTGGCTTCCCTGGATTTTGAGCCTTGGGGGCTGCTTCCTGAGCCTGTGGATTGTTATTCCAGCCCCTACCCTGTTCCTGCTGCCCCTGGGAGTTGGTGCGCCGGAGGTGAGTCCCTGGTTAATTGGGGTGAATGCGATCGCCCTGGTATGGGTAGCCATGCGGCTGCCGTCGGGTTGGATCTATAGCATTGCATTGGGCTGTAGTGTGCTGGGTCTGCTGTTGAGTCTGCTCCCCCTGATTCAGATCCCTGCGGCGAATGCTCGGATGGCGGCGGATATGGCAGCGGAATTTGGTCAAGCGGTACTGACGACAGAGCCTCCCCTACCCCAACCGTTGCGGCCCCAACCATTTGTCTGGCTCGATGCATTTCGAGGAATTCAGGTGCCAGAGGTGCGAATTGAGCGGGGGATTCGGTTTGCGACTGTAGACAGGGTGGATTTGACCCTCAATCTCTATCGCCCTTTAGAGTCTGGACGGCATCCAACGATCGCCATGATCTACGGAGGAGCCTGGCAGAACGGCACGCCAGCCAACGATGAAACCTTTAGCCGTTATATGGCAGCCCAGGGTTACACAGTGGTGACGCTGGATTATCGCCATGCTCCCCAGTTTCGCTATCCAGCCCAGGTTGAAGATATCCAAACCGCCCTGTCCTTTATTCAAACCCAGGCAGAAGCATTAGAAGTCGATATCCAGCGGGTGGCCTTGATGGGGCGATCGGCTGGCGCACATCTGGCCTCCCTCGTTGGTTATGGGCAGAGTCCTTTTCCGATTCGAGCCGTGGTGAACTACTACGGCCCCACCAACCTGACGGAAGGCTACAACGACCCGCCAGTGCCCGATCCCATCAACACCCGCGCTATTCTGGAAGCCTTTCTGGGCGGTAATCCCGACCAACTGCCGCAGCTCTACCGGGACGCTTCACCCATTCACCAGATTCGCCCTAATTTGCCCCCCTCCCTGCTTGTTTATCCCAGACGCGATCATCTCGTCCGTGCCAAATTCGGACAACAGCTCTATGAAAAACTGCAAGGGGCGGGGAATCAGGCGGTTTTGCTAGACATCCCCTGGGCGGAGCATGTGTTTGATGCCGTCTTCAGTGGAGTCAGCAATCAGCTTGCTTTGTACTACACAGAACGATTTCTGGCCTGGGCATTGAGGGAACTGCCATGACTCAACTCAAAGATGCAGTTGTGCTGATTACTGGAGCCACAGGAGGGTTTGGGCAGGAACTCACTCGGCAATTGCTTCAGGCAGGGAGTCGGTTGATTTTGACGGATCTAGATGGGGACAGACTGGCGCAGCAAAGGGCAGAGATGCAGCAAGCAAGCGCGTCGGGAGAAGTGCTGACTGATCTGGTGGCAGATCTATCTACATCAGAAGGTTGTGAGCGGCTATATCAACAGGTTCAGGCACTCCAGACTCCGGTTGATATATTGATTAACAATGCGGGGATTGCGGTATTTGGGCGGATGGATGAAGTTCCGCCGGAGGAATGGGAACGGTTGATGTCCATTAATCTCCTGGCTCCCATGCAGTTGAGCCGCTTATTTGGGGCAGAGATGATTGCTCGGCGATCGGGGCATATTGTTAATCTTTCATCGGCGGCAGGCTGGGTCGCCCTTGTTGGACTGACACACTACTCTGCCAGCAAGTTTGGTTTGCGGGGCTTCAGCGAAGGGTTACAGGCTGAAGTGAAACCCTACAACGTCAGAGTGACCGTTGTATACCCATTTTTCAGTCGTACCCCGATTTTGCAGTCAAAACGCTATGGCACTCTGGCAAAGACGGCAAGCCCTCTCCCCGATCGTTTGATCACCGATCCTGCCCTGGTGATGAGCCGTACCCTTCGAGGGATTGAACGCAATCAGCTCCATGTCTTTCCCGATCGGATTGCCAGTACCATTCATTGGGCCAAACGTTTTGCGCCCCGGCTTCTAAACTGGATAGATATATAGCAGGCTGACGCGAAGGAGAGAGTTGTGGTACAGATCGATCGCCCCAGGGTAGTGCCCCAGTCCATTGACCGCACCGATCGCCACCTGATCCTGGGGGCTGGATTTGTGGGGTTGGGAATGGCCCAGGCACTCCAGGCAGCGGGAATTGCCTACGATCAGGTCGATGCCAGCGATCAAATTGGCGGCAACTGGTATCACGGCGTTTATCAGACGGCCCATATCATCTCCTCAAAGAAAGTGACTCAGTTTACGCACTTTCCCATGCCGGAGGACTATCCCGATTTTCCCAGCGCAGCCCAAATGCGGGACTATCTCAATGCCTTTGCCGATCGCTTTGATCTTCGTTCTGCCATTGAACTGAACCGTACCGTTTCAGAGGTACGACCGATCGAAAATAATCACTGGCAAGTAACTTTTGCGGATGGAGAACAGCGGATTTACAAAGGGGTGCTCCTGTGTAACGGGCATCACTGGGATAAACGCTTTCCGCAGTTTCAGGGCGAATTTAAGGGCGAGATGATTCATTCCAAAGATTACAAACACCCCGATCAATTGCGAGGGAAAAGAGTCCTGGTGATTGGTGGCGGAAATTCAGCCTGTGATATTGCCGCAGAAGCAGCGCGAGTTGGGGCGAAGTCGGTGTTGAGTTTGCGAGAATCCGTCTGGTTTTTGCCCAAAACCTTTGCCGGATCGCCAATCACCGATTTAATTCAAGGGTGGATGCCAGAATCGCTGCAACGGCTCCTGGCCTATGGTATTGTTCGGCTCACCTTTGGCAGACACGAAGATTATGGACTGGCTCAGCCCACCTACCGCATCTTTGAAAAACATCCCACCCTGAATAACGAAGTCCCCTATTACATTCAGCACGGGAGAATTCAACCCAAACCAGCAATCCGACAACTGAGCGGAGATCAAGTCGAATTCGTTGATGAAAGCTGTGAAGCCTTTGACTTGATTGTTTGTGCAACTGGATTTTATGTATCCTACCCGTTTCTACCGCCTGCCCTTCAGCGGACAGAAGGAGCGATCGTCCAGTGTTATGGTGGTAGTTTTTTGGATGATTATAGGGGCATTTATTACATTGGCTGGGGTCAGGCACGCGGAGGGGTAGGGTCTTTGATTTCTGCCTATGGGCCTTTTTTCGCCCGCTGTCTCAAACTCCAGGATGAGATCAACGTACCGATCGGTCTGGTGCTCAAGGAGATGGGGCAAGCCCTGCCTCAAACCCACCTGTCCGATCCCCATGCCATCTTTCGTCAACTTAAGGTGTCCAACTGGGGGTTTGGCTGGCTCAAACGCAAAGCGCATCAGGTCGATCGCCACTACCCCAATTTTCAGAACCTACCTCTGCTTTCTACCCATGATCCCCATCTGGTTCACTAAGAAGTTTAACCTGAAACGCCCTGCTTTATCTTCAGAACATGATTCGTCTCACCCAACTTCGCAACCAGTATCTTGAACTCACCAACCAGGTCTTACCCAACCTGGCAACCGATCGTAACTTTCCAGTTCGCCAGAATCACTGCTTTCAGCGGATCATTCTGGACAATTTGTTCGATCGCTGCTGGTATGAAGTCTTAGAGCGCCAACGAGAACCAGCGTACAAACAGTTGACCGAAGAACAGCTAGAACAGGCGATCGCCCTGGCAACCGCCATCATGGAACAGCCGGATTCCTACGTACAACAGTTAAACCAGAACAGCTTAAACTGGCGCAGGAAGAGGGAAAAGTAACCGTCGTCTACCGCTGCGATCGTCTGGAAATCACCTGGGAATCACCAGGGCAATACCTCACCATTGCTATGCCAGAACGTGCCCGTGTTGTCTAAATTAAGTTCATCAATTCGTTGCAGTAATCCCTTCACTGCGACTTCGGGGGTGATGCCACCAGATGTAAAGTTAGTCATGCGAGTTTGAACCAGTCCAGGATGCAAAATTGCCACTGCAATACCGGATGATTTCAAATCGTGAGATAAGGATTTACCCGCCATGGACAGGGCAACTTTCGACATTCTGTAACCATAGGAGCCACCCGAAGTATTATCATCGATCGAACCCATGCGGCTGGTCATGAGGATGACCTTTGAACCAGATTTTAGATTAGGTAAGAGAGCATGGGTTACCCGCAATGCACCCAAGGCATTGACCTCAAACTGTTTGCGAATGCTCTCAAAGTCCAGCTTTTCTAACGTGACTCGCTCCAGGATGCCCGCATTGTTAATCAACCCATCGATCGACAGACCCTGAAGGCGATCGCATAGATCTGCTACCGAGCGATCAGAGGTGATGTCTACTCCTGCTTCAATCCGCACTCCTAAAGCCTGCAATTCATCGGAAGCCGATCGACAGACTGCAATCACCGTATCGCCTCGCGCCTGAAGTTGACGACAGAATTCATAGCCAATGCCGCGATTTGCCCCAGTGATCAAGTAATTTGCCATACTGCTACCCATCTCATCGCTTACCACTGTACTACGGTATGGATGAATCCGGTTGAGCCATCTACAGCGATTGAAATCCACGAAGAATCAGCAGGCGAACTTGGCAGTTGCAGCATCAAGTTCGTTATCCTGATAAAAGACTGGTAAGCTAATCTATCCAGCTCTTTACCGTTGATGAGAGGTCATTGATGAACGCATCTCACCCAATCGCAGAGCAGCTTCTGGCTGACCTGAAGCAGGAAAGTCAGCTTGTGAACTTAATTATCCAAGGATGTATTGAGCATCGTTGGGCGGTTGATCAGGAAGAACGGGAAATCGCTGAGGCGATCGTCTACAATGCGTTTGAAGCGTATGCGATCGATCGAGGGATGACGGAACGGCAAGCTGAACAATTTTGTGAACAGCATTTAGAATCTCTGATTCAAACCGTTCAGAGGATTCTGGAACGAGGTGAGTAGATTGCTCTCTGGCTTTATTATTTAATCTGCTTTCTCACCCACTTCCGGAAAGCTTTCACCAACGTTAAATAATCTTCCGTTCCCGTTTGTTGCAAAAATTCAGCAATTTCTGAAATTGGAAAAGTTGGAAAAAATTGGCTTGTCTGAGAAACCATGTAGCAACCATTGCGCAATTGATGGATAATCAGGGATGCTCCGTTGTAAATCCAAACCTCTGCCACGCCCAGATCTGCATAGACCTGGAGACGACTTTGGGAACTACTGGTGACATCGATTTCAATTACCAAATCGGGAGCTGGATCTTCGTTGAGATCTAAGCGTTTTTTACCCCGAACCCGATCAATATTGCGAAAATAGAAACATTCATCTGGCTCTGCACCACTCAGTCTGGGGCGTTTGAATGTGGTTGATCCTAGAGGTTCGATCTGTATGTCTAGTTCTTCAGCGATCGTCTCAACAAATCGTCCAGTTACTTTTTTGAATCGTCCATGTTCTGGAGAGGGGGCCATAATTTCTAAACTGCCACGGTTGTAGGTGAGGCGCAGACGACGATCGCTCAACTCTTGCAGCAGTGTCTCGTAGGTCTGCCAGCTAATTCCCGTCAGGTGGATCAGTTCAGTTGGAGGAGCCAGGGGAGTAGCAACCATAGGACAATTCCAGCGCATTATTCCAGCAAAGGATGTCTTAATTCTAAATCACATTGTCCTTGCGATCGGTGAAGTGGACAAGAGTCCCCTCCCATAAAAGGTTGAAGAGCAGAGCAGATTCAGAAATCGGAGGGGTTGAACGTGTTTTTCTAACTAGAGAATAACTTGTCTCAAGCTGAGGGAGCCTCTCCAACATGAAGCCAACCGAATTATTGCCCATGCAGGCATTGCGGCGAAGTCTGTGGATGGTCGTGCAGGCAGCACCGAAGGAACTGCGGAACCTGGCGATTCTAAATTTGATTACCGGGACAGGGCCATCTGTTGCCTTGTTTTTGAGCAAAGTGGTGATTGATGAATCGACGCGATTGCTGGGAAATCGTTCCCTGGAAGAGGCGATCGCCCTGCTATTGTCTCAGCCACTCCTCCTGTGGAGTGTGGTTGCAGTTGTAGTCTTGAATTTGTTCGTCGATTCGATCGATTCCGTTGGCACAACGTTATTCGCTGCCTTACGCGATCGGGTTCAGGGATATGTTCAGGGTAAAGTTCTAAATAAAGTCGCAAATTTTGATGATATTGCTCTGTTTGAAACTCCAGAATTGTTGAACCTGCTGGAATTAACCGAGAAAGGGATTCAGCGCTTACAACGATTATCTTTTATTGTGGCTGCAACCCTGGTGGGTGTGTTTCTCTTTATTCCATCGGTTGCTGTTTCAATTTCGATCGCCTGGTGGGTTCCCCTGGTGTTGATGGCGGCTGCCATTCCATCGATTTATGTGGAGATGAGGTTTCACAAAAAGAGCTGGCGGGTGGAAGAAACCCAGGCGGGAATCACCCGTGAGATGAGTATTTACTCCAAGGTGATTACGGGCGAAGCCTATGCTAAAGAGATTCGATTGTTTTCCCTGCAATCGGTGTTATTAAATCGCTGGCGCGGGTTATTCAGCCGTATGTTCACGACGATGGAAGCAGTCCGTCGAGATGGGGCATTGACGGTAATGTTATGGGCTTTAATCGGGGGATTTGGGGCAGCCTTACCGTACATTTATGTGGTCATTGGTGTGTTGGCAGGAACGTTCACGTTAGGAGATTTGGCTCTGTTCACGGGAATCATTCTACAAGTACGCCGCAGTCTTTACATCCTGATCGGCAATACAGGAGATATTTACGATGTTGCATTAGCCACCGGGCCCATTTTTCAACTGTTAGATCTGCAACCCCATCTGGTCACGGGGCAGGAGGCCATTCTTCCCACTGATCAGATCCGTCCCTCGCAACGGGGCATTCAGTTCCAGGATGTTTCCTTTGTCTATCCTGGCAGCGATCGCACCATCCTAGAGCACATCAACCTGACGATTCAACCCGGAGAGATGGTGGCTCTGGTGGGTGAAAATGGAGCTGGAAAAACCACCCTGGCGAAGTTGCTCTGTCGTCTGTACGATCCCAGTCAGGGTTCAGTTTATTGGAATGAGCAGGATTATCGCACGTTGAATTTGGATGATCTGCGATCGCGGATTGCTGTAGTCATGCAGGATTATGCCCACTTCCCAGCGACCCTACGAGAGAATGTCGGCTGGGGATTTTTGCCGAAACTGACCGAAGATGAAGCGGTTCAAACAGTGTTGCAAGAAGCCGGACTGGGCTACCTCAGTACTGAACTTGCGCACGGACTGGAAACTCCCCTGGGCAAGCAGCTAGAAGGGGGCATCGATCTCTCTGGCGGCCAGTGGCAGCGCGTGGCGATCGCCCGTTCCCTGATTCGGCTTTCCCAGGCAGAACTGTTGGTATTCGATGAACCCACCGCAGCCCTGGATCCCAAGAATGAACACGAAATTTATCAAATTTTCAGGACGATCGCCAAAGGACGAATGACAGTGGTTGTCAGCCATCGCCTGGCCCTCGCCAAAATGGCCGATCGGATTATCGTCTTAGAACACGGCAAGATCGTTGAAGCAGGCAGCCACGAAGCTCTGATGGAGCAGGCAGGAGTCTATCACACCATGTTTACCCGGCAAATGAGCAGCTATCTCTAACCTCTTGTGGGGTGGGCATCTTGCCCGCCCAGTCATCCAACCCAACCCCTTGTGGGGTGGGCATCTTACCCGCCCAGTCATCCAACCCAACCGCTTGTGGGGTGGGCATCTTGCCCGCCCAGTCATCCAACCCAACCCTGGCAAAGCCGATCGAGAACCCTCAACAAAAAGTAGCGGCATACGCTTGTGTTTGCTAAACGTATCCGATATGCTGTTGCGATACTGGTTTTTTCACCCGAACGAACCAGTTTACTCAAACCCGCTTAAGGTGAGGTGCAACGCTGATTAGGGAAGTTCCCAGCAACCCTAACCAGCTAACCTAACATCTGTCGAAACCAGAGGTCAGGCTGTCTGATTTTAGATCAAACTGTCTATTTTCGGCTGGCTTGCTGATGAACGACGTTTGGGGGGCTTCTCAATCCTCCCCACACCTTAAGCTTTTCTTCTCCAAATCATCAGCGAGGAAATCAAATACAGCACTTTCGAGGTATATGAGGTACACTTAAAAGGAGATTAGAGGTATCAAGAATCCCGATGAAAGCCTACTCCGTTGATTTGAGAGAAAAAATAGTTAATGCTTATGAGAGAGGCGATACTTCAATTAGAAAAGTAGCCACTCAGTTTGGCGTTGCGAAAAGCTATGTCCAAAAGCTGCTCCTCCTTAAGAAAACTCAGGGACACTTGGCACCCAAGAAGCAAGGTGGAACAATGAAGGGACAGTTAGATGAGTACGGTAGCGAATTAACTGCAATGGTACAAAGCCATCCTGACGCAACTTTAGCAGAATATTGCGAGTATTTTGGAGAGCAATACAACGTTTGGGTCTGTCGCAGTGTCATGTGCTGTGCCTTGCAAAAACAACAACTCACGCGAAAAAAAAGACCTTACGCAGCACTCAAGCGAACACAGAGCGGGTGCAAAAGCTGAGAGTAGAGTATTGGGAGAAGGTCAAACCCATCGAGGTAGAGAACCTGGTGTTTCTAGACGAGATGGGAGTTCTACTCGGGTTGACCCGTACCCATGCTAGAAGCAATCGAGGCGATAGAGCGTATGACTTTAAGCCCTACTATCGAGGTGAAAAGGTGAGTGTGATTGGGGGCATCAGTTGCAAGCAGGTGTTGGCTCTCATGACACTAGATGGTTCAGTCAATGGCGATGCCTTCAAAGTTTTTATCGAGCATTTCCTGCTGCCGCAGTTATGGGAGGGTGCAGTAGTGGTGATGGATAATTTGCCTGCTCATAAAGTTGAAGCAATCGAGCCTTTAATTGAATCAGTAGGTGCCAGTGTTTTGTATTTGTCGCCCTATTCTCCTGAATTTAATCCCATTGAGCATTGGTGGTCACAATTGAAAGCATTCCTGAGACTATTTTCTCCAACTACTGCATCTGGTGTGGATGGTTTAATCGGAATAGCACTTGAGTTAATGAATCCTGAACACCTCAAAAATTGGTTTACACATTGCTGCTACTGTACCTCATAAACCCCGAATCCGCTGTATGTCATCAGAGTTCAACGAACCGCTGCCCGTCGCGCAGGATGAACGGGTACAGGTCTGGATTATCGGCACCCGTGATCAGGTCATCTTCACCATGAACGAATTCTACGTGCGGCGGATTGCCACCGACCGGGTTCAGTTCACCCCAATTATCCCGGCTCCCTTTGCCACCGGAAAATACATGACCGTTCTGGTGCGATAAGGTCTGGCGCGATCCTATTACTCCGGCAATAGTTGAGAAGACATTCCTTTAGGGTGGGCAATGCCCCACCCGGACGCTACAGTTTTAACGTGTTGCGATCGCCCGTTCCCTTTCAGTCATGAATCGTGCCATCGGGCATTTTTGTCCCCCTTAAGTTGGCAGAACTTAAATCGGCTCCCTCTAAATTTGCCCAACTTAAATCGGCTCCCCTCAAATCAGCCCAACGTAAGCTGGCACCGTTCAGATTGGCCCAGCGCAAGTTAACATGGCGTAGATTAGCCCTGCCAAAATCTATACCCTGCAAATTTATACAGCTGAGGTTGGCTGCGCTGAGGTCAACATTTTGAAAATTTCGCTCTCCTGCTGCGAACAGCATTTGGAGTTCGGTTGCGTCCATGCTGCAATCCTAGCATAGTTCTCCGTTGTTGCTGATTCTGCGCTATTATGTATATTGTCCAAGGTTTATTTTCGGTCGTGTAATTCGCCTAAAAACGTTTCTCCGGATCTAATCTCTCTACATTTCCATGATTTTGGAGAACTTTTATGTCGATTTATATTGGCAATTTGTCTTACGACGTAACGCAGGATGACCTAACTCAAACTTTTGCTGAGTATGGTACAGTCAAGCGGGTTCAGTTACCGATAAATCGGGAAACAGGTCGGATGCGCGGGTTTGCTTTTGTTGAAATGGACACTGATGCAGAAGAATCCGCAGCGATTGAAGCGCTGGATGGTGCGGAGTGGATGGGGCGCGACCTCAAGGTCAATAAGGCAAGACCGCGGGAGGAAAGAGGTTCCTCTGGTGGTAGCTGGGGAAGGGAGAATTCTTCTCGACGTTACTAGGCTCAACGATTGCAACGTTCACTTCTTGAACACTCTATGCTAAGGCTGATAAGAGCTATTTTTCTGCGCGAATTTAGATAATCAGCCTTACTGTTCATCTAAGCTATTCAGGAGATTAAATGACCCAAATTATTCCTGGTGAAGATGAGGGAATTGAGTCAGTACTGCGTCGCTTCAAGCGAGAAGTGTCCAAAGCGGGAATTTTCCCCGATATGAAGAAAAATCGTCATTTTGAGACACCAATTGAAAAAAAGAAGCGGAAAGCGTTCGCTAAACATAAACAGCGTAAACGAACGTTTCGCTATTGGTAGGGTAATTTTCCATGCACTGCCTGACGTGCTGCAAGCCTTCCCAACCTGGAACTCAGATGGTTGATGGAATGGTTCATGCTTCATGTTCCCCAGTTTAGATTGGTTCGGCGGCAAACTTATCGGTAGGTTACCCGATCGATCGTGGCGCGAAAGAATTCTCCCTCCGACTCAAAGCGATCGCTGCCAAAGTACCAGCCGACTCGAAATTTTGTCGGAACGGTGTAGCCGGCAAACGTTCCCTCTTGCTCCATATATCCCCCAAAGGCTGCATAGCCCGGAGTTTCGCCTGCCGGACTGCCCCAGCGTTGAAAGCAAATTTGCTCTAGCTTTCCCGTGTCACCGATCGTCAGAATCAGATCCGTCGGTTCATCCAGAAAGTTCAGGCTGGTCTGGACATGGGATTCATCCAGGGCAGTCCATTCGAGCGCAGGATCACAGAACACCGATGGCAACCAGACGCTTTCCCCCTGCATCCGGCCGATCGCCGATCGGGTGATATCCTCTCCGCTGACTACCATCACCGGAATCAGCCCCAACAATTTCCACTGCATACTGCCTGTACCGTCAACGATGCGATCGAACCCGGAAATCGGCAAACCCTTGATCCAGGCCGTCGCCCGCCAGATCATCCCCCGATTCAGGCAAATCACCTGTTCCGCCTGAAAAGGACACCACCCCTTGAGTTTAATCTCACCCTGCATCCGCAACCGCACGGCAGCAGCTAAGGGTGCACCGGGTGCGATCGTATGTTCCAGGTATCGCCTTGCAGTTTGGGGCAGATCAGAAATCAGTTCAGGAGAAAAAGAACGCCCTTGAGGAACGGCTGATTTCCACAAAGTATCCAGAGAAATGGATTGCACCATGACCTTAACCAGACAATTCTTTACTTCAGTTATAGACAAAGAAGTTGAGGAACCTGTGAGAAAAGCAAAACGCTGAAAAGATTAATATTCACTCTGCCGGATCAGGGCAAAATCATCTCCAGTCGCTACACTTCGGACTGCAAAAAATCCAGCAACTCCTGGTAAAAGGGAGCATCTTTGGCCTGAGTCTCTGCGGCCGTTGCCAATACACTTAATAGCTCAACTAACGCTGTCTTTGTCGCTTCTATCATGAGTTCACAGAAAGCATCCCACTGGTTCAACTGCTGCCCCTGGACTAAGGCTTCAATGTACCGTTGCCGATTTTGAGCTGAAATGATGATGATGGGATAACCCGATCGCAGCAAGAGTAAGTTCATCATCAGCCGTCCAGCTCGCCCATTGCCATCTCGAAATGGATGAATTGAGACAAAACGATAGTAAGCCTCAGCTGCATACAGAACTGGATGGAGAGACTGAGCTGCTCCAGAGTTGAGCCAACTGACGAAATCAGCCATTAACTCAGATAACAGATAATGGGGAGGATAAACGTACCCCGTACCCGCAGCTTGAACATCGAGGGTGCGATATTTTCCCGCTTCCTCTGGCTCAATCTTCCGCAGAATCAGACTGTGAATTTGACGAATTTCCCATTCTCCAATTCCCGTGGTTTGCTGGGCCAGCGTTTCAATGTAGGCGATCGCATCCTGATGCCCAATGACTTCCAAATGCTCCCGTAGGGTTTTCCCGCCAATGGTAATACCCGTCGTCAGAACCAGTTCCGTTTCACTCTGGGTCAGCGTATTTCCCTCAAGGGCATTGGAATGGTAAGTGAACCGCACCCGATAGCGTTGGCGGAGTTCAGCGACAACCGTAGCTGGCAGAGGTCGGAAAGCATCTAGCCAGGTTTTGAGTTGATTAATCGACTGGAGATCGTTAGAAGGCATAGAATGAGCGGCTAACCATTGCCAAAGGGTATCTTCGACTTGCCAGATGCGATGGTGTTTCAGGTAAGTCAAGAGTTTTGCTTGCCGGGTGGATGGAGTTTGGAGATCAGGCATCCCTGGGGGTTCCTTGGAGGGTTCCTTAATTAACGGCGGGTTCCTTGATCAGCAAGGACATCTTCAATTATGGTATCGAAGTTATCCAGTCCCTGATCCTCCATGACTTCTCCCCTGATTCTCACCCTCAAGCTCGATCAACCCACCTTTGAACAGGTCAACGCCCTGCGGCAGCAGTACTTTCCTCCCGAAAGGAATCTGATCCCAGCTCACATCACCCTGTTCCACCAGCTCCCCGGCGATCGAGAACCAGAAATCTCTGAATTCTTACACACACTTTGCTCCCAAACAGCGAAAATCTCCCTCTCCTTGCCCGAATTGCGCTTCCTGGGTCAAGGCGTGGCGATCGAAGTTCATGCGCCCCAACTGACTGAGTTACGACAAACCCTGGCCACAACCTGGAATGAATGGCTGACGGCACAGGATCAACAAGGCTATCGATCGCATATTACAATTCAAAACAAAGTTGCCGCAGCAGCAGCGCGACAAACCTATGAACAGCTAAAGGAACAATGGCAACCCGTAGATGGACATGGGGAAGGATTACTACTCTGGTACTATCGCGGTGGCCCGTGGGAATTGGCGAGTGAATTTACCTTCACTCAAAACTGACATTCCTGAATCATAGAACTTAAGCACTGAACAGAATAACCGTAGCGCAGGCATCTTGCCTGCCATCAAGATTAGATCACAACATTTCCAGAGGCACAGGTCGCCTGGGCGGAGGGAAAGCCCCATCCAGCCGCTCCAGTTCTGCCTCACTGAGTTTCAAATCCAGGGCCGCATAATTCTGCTTCACATGCTCAATCCGGCTCGACTTGGGAATCACAATGACCTCCTCCTGATGCAACAACCAGGCGATCGCCACTTGTGCCGTTGTCATTTCTCGCTCCTGGGCAATTTGTTTGAGGGTGCGGTGATTCAATAACCGTCCTTGCTCGATCGGAGAATAGGCCATGATGGGAATGCTCCGCTGCCGACACCAGGGAAGTAGAGAAAATTCAATTCCCCGTCGCGTCAGGTTGTAGAGGACTTGGTTCGTGGCGATCGCCTTTCCCCCAGGGAGGGAAACCACTTCCTCCATGTCGGCCACATCAAAATTGCTCACCCCATACCCGCGAATTTTTCCTGCCTGCTGTAGGGTCTGGAAGGCTTCCAGGGTTTCTCCTAACGGAAAAGAACCGGGCCAGTGCAGCAGATAGAGATCTAGATAGTCAGTCTTTAGCCGCTGGAGACTGCGTTCACAGGCAGCGATCGCCCCTTTCTGAGATGCATTGTGGGGATAGACCTTACTCACCAGGAACACATCTGAACGGCGATCGGCAATTACCGGCGCAATCACTTCCTCGGCTCCCCCCTCCCCATACATTTCAGCGGTGTCAATCAGCGATAGCCCCAGATCCAGTCCATACCGCAGGGCATCCCGTTCACTCGACTGACTTCGCTTTGATTCACCCATGCGCTAGGTGCCCATACCAAGCACCGGAATGGTTTGTCCAGAGGGGAGTTGCAGCGATCGCATGATGGTGATCCTTCAGATTAAGAGCAAGTTCCTTGACTGTAACGAAGATTGCAGCGGGGAGATGAACTATCGAAAGTGGGATTTTTTCAGTCCAACTCAGGCGGAGAGCGGAAATCCGGCGGCCAGCAGCCAACCAAAGAACAGGGCAGAGCCGATCGCATAGACCCATGCTCGATTCAATGATCCCTTTAAAACGCTCAATCCGTTAGAAAACACAATAATAATCCGTTGAAAAACACAATTGAAAAAAACAATTACTCCAACAGATTCGACTACGGTTTCCCATACAATTTAGACTATGCACAAGCCTTAGACGAGCAGAACACGCCATGCCGACCTATCGATCGAAAACCTCCACCCACGGACGCAATATGGCTGGGGCCCGCGCCCTCTGGCGGGCGACTGGAATGCAATCGGAAGATTTTGAGAAGCCGATTATTGCCGTTGCCAACTCCTTTACCCAATTTGTCCCCGGTCACGTTCACCTGAAGGATCTGGGGCAATTGGTCTGCCGTGAAATTGAAGCGGCGGGTGGTGTGGCCAAGGAATTCAACACGATCGCCGTGGATGATGGGATTGCGATGGGTCACGATGGTATGCTCTACAGTCTGCCCTCGCGGGAGATTATTGCCGATTCCGTGGAGTACATGGCCAATGCCCACTGTGCCGATGCCCTGGTGTGCATTTCCAACTGTGACAAGATCACCCCTGGGATGTTGATGGCGGCCCTGCGGCTGAACATTCCTGCGGTGTTTGTCTCGGGTGGCCCCATGGAAGCGGGGAAGACGAAGCTCGCTGAACACAAGCTGGATCTGGTGGATGCTATGGTGGCTGCTGCCGACGATCGGATCAGCGACGAAATGGTGGAGGAATATGAGCGTTCTGCCTGCCCCACCTGCGGTTCCTGTTCCGGGATGTTCACGGCCAACTCCATGAACTGTCTGACGGAGGCGATCGGGCTTTCCTTACCGGGTAATGGCACCACGCTGGCCACCCATTTCGATCGCAAGGATCTGTTCCTCAACGCCGCCCGAACCATTGTCAGCATTACCCGTCGCTACTATGAACAGGATGATGATTCAGTACTGCCCCGCTCGATCGCCAGTGTCAAAGCCTTTGAGAACGCTGTGGCATTAGATGTGGCAATGGGTGGATCAACCAACACAATTCTGCACCTGCTGGCGGCTGTCCATGAAGCCGGAGTTGATTTCACGATGGCAGACATCGATCGCCTCTCGCGTCAGATTCCTCAGCTTTGCAAGGTTGCCCCCAACACGCAAAAGTATCACATTGAAGATGTGCACCGGGCTGGCGGCATTCCCGGTATTCTCGGCGAACTCGATCGGGCGGGACTGCTGCACACCGATGTCCCCACCGTCCACAGCAAAACGATGCAGGAAGCCCTCGATCGCTGGGATGTCATGCGGACTGATGATGAAGCGGTTCATACTTTCTTTAAGGCTGCCGCCGGAATTCCCACCCAGCAAGCCTTCAGTCAATCCACCCGCTGGGACTCGCTGGATCTCGATCGAGAAAACGGCTGTATTCGCAGCATTGACCATGCCTTTAGCACCGAGGGAGGGCTGGCGGTTCTCTACGGCAACCTGGCGGAACGCGGCTGTATTGTCAAAACGGCGGGGGTCGATGAAAGTATTCTGGTGTTTGAAGGCAAGGCCAAGATTTTTGAAAGTCAGGATGCCGCTGTGGCTGGAATTCTCTGCAATGAAGTGAAACCCGGCGATGTGGTCATCATTCGCTATGAAGGGCCGCGCGGCGGGCCAGGGATGCAGGAAATGCTCTATCCCACCAGCTACCTGAAATCAAAGGGGTTGGGCAAAGAATGCGCCTTGTTAACCGATGGTCGATTCTCCGGCGGGACATCGGGGCTTTCGATCGGCCATGCCTCTCCAGAAGCGGCCGCAGGTGGCAATATTGCGCTGGTTCAGGATGGCGATCGGATCTTGATCGATATTCCCAATCGCAGCATTAATGTCGATTTATCAGCAGAGGAATTAGCCAACCGACGGGCAGCAATGGAAGCGAAGGGCAAGGATGCCTGGAAACCGGCCCAACCCCGGCAGCGGCGGGTGACAGCAGCACTTAAGGCCTATGCCCTGCTGGCAACCAGTGCGGATCAAGGTGCGGTACGCAATCTGGAAATGCTGGAGTAAAGAACCCAACCACCTGATTGGCTGACAAAAGTTGTGTGCCCTCACCCCCAACCCCTCTCCCAAAGGGCGATGGGAGCCAATCCGTTTCTTCAGTTCCCTCTCCCCTCGGGAGAGGGCTAGGGTGAGGGCTTCCGGGGTTTTGGCTGAGAAGTTTTGTCAGTCAACCAGCCCAACCAGCTCACCTCCCCTTCGCCCCTGCTCCCACCGTTCCTGGGTAAACCCTCAGGAATACAAATCGGAGCACCCAAAATTCTTGGGGGGTGAGCAACTTGCCTGCACCGTATCTACCCAGATGGGTGGAATCAGACATTGGAACATTGGAACCCACCCCCAACCCCTCCCAGGAGGGGAAACTCTGGGAAATCCCGACTCAACCCGGAGAATGTCCATAAAATCCCCT
This sequence comes from Egbenema bharatensis FJBBOT/2019, assembly GCF_048077055.1. Lineage (NCBI taxonomy): Bacteria > Bacillati > Cyanobacteriota > Cyanophyceae > Oculatellales > Oculatellaceae > Egbenema > Egbenema bharatensis. The sequence goes on from NZ_CP182236.1 coordinate 5,529,003, forward strand.
CTTGGGGGGCAGGGGTGGGTTCTTCATCCTGTTCCAAAAGTGGGATGCTCCCAACCCTAACTCTTGTGGGGTGGGCAGCGTTTCGACTGAGCTCAAGCCGAAGTCTTGCCTGCCCAGTCCAGGAGCAGAACAATAGCACAAACTATGGACGGAGCTACATAAATGTGCGCTTCAATACCTTAAAACGTATTAAACAGCTATTCCTTTAGATAGTTGACCCGCATTGACAATCCACTCCTGATGCAGTTACCATTTTTGGTTACTTGTTTGGGATCGCTGTAGGTCATTAGTCCGGATCAATGCGCAAGCGTTAATCATTTAAGCATCAATCCTTTGAGCGGCAATGATTTAGAGGGTGTCCCTGGTGAACCGAGTTGGATTAACACACTACTGGTAGGAAACTTATGGCGAAGTCACCGGATATTTTGTGGTTAAACGTTAATCCAGGCTTGCAATGTTTCGATCGCCCTCTGCTGCACTACCTGACTGAACATAGACGGGTTGAACAATGGCAATATCGCCAATCTCCCGATGAATCGAGTTCATTTGAAGCGGTATTGACGTTACTGCATGACGATATCCAGCGCTCTGATGCTCCCCTGCATCTCATCGGTCATGGGACAAGTGGGCTGTTAGGGTTACTCTATGCTCAACGCCATCCCGAACGGGTGCGATCGTTGACCCTACTCTCGGTCGGAATTGAATCAGCGATCGATTGGAAAACCCATTACTACAACTATCGGCGGCGGGTTCCCTATTCGCGCCAAAAAGTTTTACACCAGATGATTGGTGATTTGTTTGGGGACACCCCTTTATCCATTGCCAGGGAGCTGACTGACCTTCTGGAACAGGATTTAGATCAATCCCTGTCGCTCCATCATTTGTTTAAACAAGTCGATTTACCTCGCATTCCTGTCACAGTTCCGCTGCTGGTTTGCAGTAGCGTGGATGATGTTATCCTCGATCCCAATCATCTACGAGACTGGCAGTCTCACTTTAGCGATTCCCATTCTCGTCTCTGGATCTGCTCCGGGGGTCGCCACTTCTTTCACTACTTTTATTCTCAACAGGTTGGTGAAGAAATGCTTTCCTTCTGGCGATCGATGTCCCCAGAATCCAACCTCTACCCGATCTCGGATCTGCTGAAGGCGAGTGCTTAGGAACGCGGATTAGATAAAATCGAAAATTTAATCTCCAGAAGGGGCACACAGCAGTGCGCCCGTACAGAAAAAATCGGAGTTATTTAATTTGCGTTCCTTAGGAGTACAAATTGAATCATCTGAAATTCTTGTGGGGTGGGCATCTTGCCCGCCCAGTCACACAGGTAGAATAATTGCACAGGTTCAGTAGATCTAAAATGGGTTTGCTTCACAGTGAACCCTGGGGTTGATCCCCCTAAATCCCCCTTAAAAAGGGGGACTTCAACCCCTCTTCGGTTTGTGCTACGCACACGCTCCGCGAACGATTCCCCCTTTTTCAAGGGGGGCTAGGGGGGATCTAAACAAGGGTTGTAATCGACTGAGGTTGTTTAATTCACGCTCCTTAGGAGGATGCGGAACAATTACGATCGATCCTGAGCAAAAGCATTGGTAGTTCACAGGCAGGCAAGATGCCTGCGCTACGGTTAATTCTTGTTAAAAGCTGTGAGGGAACGACGAGGCATCCATCATCACTCTTAAGATAGATTTTCATTCCTGAGCAACTCCGCTTGAATAGAATAGACCGTGTATGTATACGGATTGAGCCTCTATGAGACGCGATGCGACGGGTAGATTCGCCAGGAAGTGGGAATTAGAAGCGAAACGGCGGGTTAGCCTGACTTTGACCAATACAGCATGGCAACTGCTACAGGAAGAGGCTCAAAAAAACGACATTTCCCGTTCCGAGGTGATCGAGCGAATTGCCCGTCGTTGCGCAAGCTGTCCCCCAGCCCAAACTCAGCTAGAGGAAGCTTATATTCAATCGCAGGAACTGATTCAGGCGCAACAGCAAACGATCGCCACTTTGCAGCGACAGACCCAAGAGCTAGAAGCATTGCTGGAAAAAGCGCAACAGCACACTCACCTGATTGTCGCCCAGGAAACCGATCGCAGAGTCATAGCAATTTTGGAAAGTATTAGCGATGCCTTTGTCGCCCTTGATGGCAACTGGTGCTACACCTACATTAACCAGGCAGCAGCTAAAATTCTTCGCAAAACCCCAGAGGAGATACTGGGCAAACACATCTGGAACGAAGTTTTTCCTGAACGGGTCGGTGGAATGGCTGATCAACAACTCCATCGAGCCATCACAGAACGAGTATCAGTGTCGTGGGAGGAGTACGAACCAACGCTTCAGCGATACCTGGAGGTAAAGGCATACCCATCGGATGAAGGCATCGCTTTATATTTTCGGGATATTACCGAGCAAAAACAGTTGGAAGTGCAATTGCAGCAGCAGGAACAACAGTTCAAAATGCTGGCAGAGAACGCACCCGATATCATTGCTCGTTTTGATCCGGAGTTTCGCCATTTGTATGTGAGTCCTTCGGTGGAACGGGCCACGGGGTTGCCTGCAACGGCATTGATTGGCAAAACCAATGCAGAATTGGGGATGGCGGAAGACCTGTGTTTACGCTGGCATGAAGGATTGAAGCACGTATTTACGACGGGGCAGGAGCAAAAAATCGAATTTCAGTTTTCTACTCCGACCGGAAACCGCTGGTATCAGTCGCGTCTGGTGCCAGAATTTGCGGCAGACGGATCGATCGCATCGGTTTTGAGTGTCACCCGCGATTTTGAAGACTACAAGCAAGCGGAACAGTCCCTGCGTCAGAGCGAGGAACGGTTGCGCTTTGCTCTGGAAGCGGCTGAAATGGTGGCCTGGGAATGGAATCCGATGACCGGACAGGTTGTGCGATCGCATACAGCGCAAAAGTTAATGGGACTTGAATCAGATACTGTCTTAGAAGATGCTTCCGAGTTTTTGAATTTGATTCATCCAGACGATCGAGACTCCGTAGCGAGGTTGTTAGAGCAGGCGATCGATCAGCATTCCTCTTATGCGGTAGAGTTTCGTATGATCCAGCCCGATGGTTCGCTGCGCTGGGTGTTTGATCAGGGTCGCGCCATTTGTAACGCTGCGGGCGATCTGATTCGCATGAGTGGTGTGATTCAAGATATCACTGAGCGAAAACAAGTGGAATTTGCCCTGCGCGACAGTGAACTCAAGTTTCGGACGCTGGCTGACACTATGCCCCAACTGTTCTGGATCACGCGAGCTGATGGCTATCACGAATACTTTAACCAACGCTGGTTTGAATACACCGGGATGACCCTGGAACAAACCCAGGGATGGGGCTGGCATCATTTACTCCACCCCGACGATCGCCAACGCAGCTTAGCGGTCTGGCAGGAGTCCCTGCGGACGGGCAATGATTACAAGATTGAATACCGCTTTCAGCAAGCAAAGAGCGGCGAGTATCGCTGGTTCCTGGGTCGGGCCTTTCCCCTGCGCAATCAGGATGGGCAGATTATTCAGTGGTTTGGCTCCTGTACCGACATTCACGATCAGCGTTGTTTACTGGAAGAGCGCGATCGAGCATTGGTTCAGGAACAACTGGCCCGTCAGCAAGCGGAAACCGCCAACCGCATCAAGGACGAGTTTCTGGCGGTATTGTCCCACGAACTGCGAACGCCCCTGAATCCTATCCTGGGTTGGTCAAGCTTAATGAAGCGGGGCAAGTTGGATGCCAACCAATCTACCGCAGCCCTGGAAGCCATTGAGCGCAATGCCCGGTTACAAATTCAACTGATTGATGATCTGTTGGATATTTCCCGGATTTTGCAGGGTAAACTCGGCCTCAATTCTGCCCCAGTTGATTTGAAAACCACCATCAACAATGCGATCGAAACCGTTCATTTGGCCGCCGAAGCCAAAGCCATCCAGATTCAAACCGATTTTGAGGCAGGCGTTCATCTGGTTTTAGGAGATGCCGCTCGCTTGCAGCAAGTTCTCTGGAACCTGCTGACCAATGCCGTGAAGTTTACCCCAGAAGGTGGGCAAGTGACGGTGAGGTTGGAGTGCATCATGGGCGATGCCATTGTCACAGATGATCAGTCCTTGGCGATAGGGAATGACTCATGGGTGGAAATCGGCGAAACCCATGCCCCGCAATTTGCCCCCTCCACCTACCGTTACGCCCAAATCACCATCACCGACACTGGACGGGGAATCTCCCCTGATTTCTTACCCCATGTTTTTGAGTATTTCCGGCAAGCCGACAGCAGCACGACTCGCCAGTTTGGCGGACTGGGATTAGGGCTGGCGATCGTCCATCGTCTTGTAGAATTGCATGGCGGTACGGTGAAAGCAGCCAGTTTGGGGCAGGGAGCAGGATCCACGTTTACTGTGCGATTACCGTTGCTGGAAAGGCAGGGAGAACCGGACAAAGAGAAGGATCAGCATGCCCGCCCAATTTCTCCGCCGCGCCCCTTCTCTGGGCTGCAAATTCTGATTGTAGATGATGAGGCAGATATGCGCGAGTTGCTTTGTTTTATCCTGGAGGAGCAGGGAGCAACAGTCAGGGTTGCAGCATCCGCAGCCGAGGCTCTGCAACGGATTCCCCAATTTTTGCCAGATGTTTTGATCAGTGATATTGGTATGCCGGAGATGGATGGCTATGCGCTAATGCGGCAAATTAGAACGCTGCCGTCGGAACAGGGTGGCTCAGTACCTGCTATTGCCCTCACTGCTTATGTGGGAGAACAGAATCAACGGAAGGCGTTAGCCTCTCATTTTCAACAGCACCTTTCTAAACCTGTGGAGCCAGAGGTGCTGGTGAGAACGATCGCAATATTGGTGAACCAGGAGTAAATCGGATGTCAGAGCAGTCGAATTTAAGATACCTGTTTGCCATCCTGATAACGGTAACGGCCCTCCTGCTCATGTGGGCACTTGATCCCCTGGTGCATCTTACCCAGGCTTCCTTTTTGCTCTTTTTTGGAGCCGTAACCCTAGCTGCGTTGTATGGCGGACGTGATTCAGGTATTTTGTCTACCTTCCTCGCGGCAATATTCGCAAATTATTTCTTCCTGCCGCCCCAATACAGTTGGTCGGTTGATCTGCCGGGTGGTGTTCGGATGCTGCTGTTTGTGGTTCAAGGGTTAATCATTAGCGTCCTGATTGGCTCCCTGAGAACAACACAGAACCAGTCTCAGAAGCGTTTGAGCCAACTTCAAGCTTCAGAAGCAGAAATTAAAAAGCTCAACCAAGAACTCCAGCATCAGGTCAATGAATTAACTCTGGCGGAAAGAACAATCCGTACCAGTGAAGAACGTTTGCGGGTTGCCCTAAAAAATGCGCCGATCGCAGTTTTCAATCAAGATCAAGACCTCTGCTACACCTGGATTTACAATCCTTGCTTTGGTTTTTCAGTCCCGGAAGTGGTGAGCAGATCCGATCACGATTTGTTTTCTCCAGAGGATGCGATGGTTCTGAACCAAATTAAACGCAGTGTATTAGAAAGCGGGATTGGCGTGCGCGAAGAGGTCAAACTAACGGTTCAGGGACAGGTTTACTATTACGATCTGACGGTTGAACCACTGCGAAATGAACAAGATCGGGTGATTGGGATTACCTGTGCTGCGGTTGACCTGAGCGATCGCAAACAAGCCAATGAGGCACTGCACCAAAGTGAGCAACGGTTCCGACGACTGGTGGAGTCAAACTTGTTTGGGGTGGCCTTTGGTCGGGCCAGTGGAGAAATGTACTATGCCAATGATTATTTTTTGAACATGGTGGGCTATAGTCAGGAAGATTTAATGGCCGAGCAAATTCACTGGCTTAATCTGACTCCACCGGAATTTTTACCCCTCGATCAAAACGCAGCCCAGGAGTTACGGCAAAGGGGAGCAGCGACCCCCTTCGAGAAGGAATACATCCGCAAGGATGGCAGCCGTGTGCCAGTTTTGATTGGTGTGGCACTATCTCAGGAACCGTTTGATCAAGAACAAGAATCGATTTGTTTCTATATTGATTTGACCGATCGCAAGCAAGCCGAAGCGGCCTGGCAGGAGGGTAAACAAATTCTGGATGCCCTGATGGAATACATTCCTGAAGGAATTACGATCGCAGATGCACCGGAGGTGATCATTCGCAAAGTGAGCCAGCATGGACAGCAGTTGACGGGGCGACCTCAAGAAATGCTAGAGGGAATATCAGTGGCGACCCACTTTCAGGATTGGAGCATCCCGCAGGCGAACGGTGTGAGCCAGCCCACGGAAGCTGAATTGCCCCTGGTTCGGGCAGTGCGGCAATCAGAAGTGGTGGTCAATGAAGAGTGGATTTTACATCGTCCCGACGGCAGTAAGATTAATCTTCTCTGCAATGCTGGCCCCATTCAAGATCGGCATGGGAACACAACGGGAGGCATTCTGGCCTGGCGAGATATTACAGAACGAAAACAGCTTTTAGAACGAGAACGGGCTGCCCGAACGGAAGCAGAGGCGGCAAACCGAGTTAAGGATGAATTCTTAGCGGTTCTCTCTCACGAACTGCGATCGCCCCTCAATCCTATCCTGGGATGGTCTAAGTTGTTGCAAACCAAAAAACTAGATGAGGCCAAAGTTAAAATCGCATTGAAAACCATTGAGCGGAATGCCCAATTACAAGCAGAACTGATTGAAGACTTACTGGATGTCTCTCGCATTCTGCGGGGTAAATTGAACCTCAATGTTAGCGAAGTAGACCTGCCTGCCACGATTCAAGCTGCGATCGAAACGGTGCGGTTAGCTGCCGAAGCCAAATTAATTCAAATTGAAACCCACCTGGAACCAGTTGGCAAAGTAGCTGGAGATTCCAGTCGTCTTCAGCAAATTGTTTGGAACCTCCTGTCTAATGCCGTTAAATTCACTCCAGAGGGCGGGCAGATTGAAGTGAGATTAGAACAAGTGAGGGGGAATCACTTATCTGTTGCAGTAACTGACCCCCAACCGATGCTTCATCCCCCATTACCTATTCCCCATTCCCCATTCCCCACCCCTGAACATGCTCAAATCACCGTCCGCGATACCGGTAAAGGGATTCAACCCGATTTTTTGCCCCATGTATTTGAATATTTTCGTCAGGCGGATTCCACCACTACCCGAAAATTTGGTGGGTTAGGATTAGGGCTGGCGATCGTTCGTCATTTAGTTGAGCTGCATGGGGGTACGGTTCAGGTGGAAAGTGAGGGAGAAGGACGGGGTGCCACCTTCATCGTTAACCTGCCGCTGATATCCACTCCATCCCTGACTACCACAGAGATACATCCCCCTCCCCCCCGCGCAACCTGGATGGGCTGCAAATTCTGGTGGTTGATGATGATGCGGATACCCGTGAGTTCACGGCCTTTGTGCTGGAGCAGGCTGGAGCCAGGGTGATCACCGTTGCCTCTGCGGCTGAGGCGTTGGCGCGCTTAACCCAACTTCAACCCGATCTGCTATTGAGCGACATTGGCATGCCAGAGATGGATGGGTACAGGCTGATTCGTCAGGTCAGATCCCTGCCGCCGGATCAGGGGGGACAGATTCCCGCGATCGCCCTGACTGCCTATGCGGGAGAAATCAATCAGCAGCAAGCCCTGGAGGCTGGATTTCAGAGACATCTCTCGAAGCCAGTAGAACCTGATCATTTGATTGCTACGGCTGCGCACTTAGTCATTCGTTGAATCGCGGTTGTACTTCTCTATGTTTCCCTGTGCATTTTTCGTTCAAATTGCCTGTTTCTTTGTATTGAGTTGGTCGAAGTAACGCCTCTATGGAATTTAACCCGGTGAATGCAAACCGCGATCGGTCTCAGCCAATCGAGCCATTGGCACAACGTCCATTGCAGGGACAGCCTACTGAAGATGCGATATCGGGTACAACGGGGATGATACCGATTGAAGCCGCTTTGCAGGAACGAGGAGTTCAACTATCCAGTATTTTTCAGACGGTTCCCAGTGGGATTATTATCCTCGCCCCAACGGGACAGATTATTGCTGCCAATTCAGCAGCCGAGCAGATTCTGAAACTGACTCGCAGCGATATTACAGCGCGAGGGTATAATGATCCAACTTGGGCAATCACGACGATTGATGGCAAACCATTACCGGATGAAGAGCTACCGTTCTCCCAGGTGATGCGCACTGGAAAACCCATTTATGAGTCCGAACATACGATTACCCGTGCCGATGGGACAAAAATAATCCTCTCCGTGAATGCTTCTCCCTCATTGGATGTAAACGGAAACATTACCAATGTAATTGCCGTTATTAGCGATATCACAGAACGGAAACAGATAGAAATGCGTCTGCGAGAATCAGAGGAACGCTACCGTTTGGTGATTGAAACGGCGGCGGAAGGCATTGTGTTCCAGCAGGCGGATGGGACGATTTTCACCTGTAATGCCAGTGCTGAACGAATTTTGGGTTTAACCGCTGATCAAATCATGGGGCGAACGTCCCTTGATCCCAACTGGTGCGCTATTTATGAAGATGGTTCTCCTTTTCCGGGTGAACTGCATCCATCTATGGTGACCCTGCGCACTGGCGAACCGCAATCTAACGTCACAATGGGAATCCGCAAACCGGATCAAACCTTGACCTGGATTTCCATCAACACCCGTCCGCTGTTTCGATCGAACACCACCACCCCTTCCGCCGTTGTTGCCTCCTTTTTTGATATCACTGACCATAAGCAAGCCGAAACAGAACGAGTCGAATTACTGCGGCAGCAAATTCAGGAGCAAACGGCTCGTCTGGCAGCAGAGGCTGATCTGCGGCGATCGGCTTTCCTGGTTGAAGTGAGTACTGCGCTGGCGAAGTCTCTGGACTATGAACAAACCCTCCAGCGGGTTGCCCAGTTAGCCGTGCCCTATTTTGCCGACTGGTGCGCCGTCGATCTGCTGCAGGAGGACGGGACGATTGTTCGCGTAGCAGTGGCCCATTCTGAACCTGAAAAGGAGCGGTTGGGGTGGGAGTTAGCCCAAAGTTTTCCCAGACATTTAGCAGATGGCTATGGCATCTCTGAAGTGATGAGAACGGGGCAAAGTGAAATCGCGATCGCCATTACGGATGAACAACTGGCGGAAATTCCCAACGCTGAATATTTGAACATTCTGCGTGGGTTGGGGTTAAAGTCCTTTGTGGTTGCCCCTCTGCAAGCCAGAGGGCGGGTTCTGGGCAGCATTTCCTTTATATTTGCTGAATCCAACCGTCACTATGATAAGAACGATCTGGAACTGGCAGAGGATCTGGCCCGTCGGGCAGCAATTGCAATTGATAATGCGCGACTTTACTACAGTGCTCAACAGGCTCAACAAGCTGCTGAAATTGCTGCCGATCGCACAGCCCGGTTGCAACGGGTGACGGCTGCGCTCTCGGAATCTCTGACCCCGGAACAGGTGGTGGATGTGATTGTAGAACAGAGTATGAGTGTTCTGAAGGCGGCAGCGGCACTGGTTGTGCTGGTGAACCCGGAGCAGACTGAAGTTGAGATTGTCAAATCGGTTGGCTACACTGAGGACTTAGTGGATGCCTGGCAAAAGTTTTCGATCGACACTGATGTACCGCTAGCCCAGGCAATTCGCACCGGAGAACCCGTCTGGATAGAAAACTTCCTCGATCGGATTGCTCGCTATCCCCACCTGGCAGGGGTCTACAATCGCTACGGCTTCCAATCCTGGCTATCGCTGCCGTTGGTGGTGGAAGGTCGATCGATTGGGGGATTGTTGCTTAGCTTCAATGAGTTCAGGCACTTGAACCAGGACGATCGGGAGTTCATTCTTGCCCTGACGCGCCAATGTGCTCAAGCCATCTCCCGGGCCCAGTTGTATGAAGCCGAGCAAACTGCAAGAGCCGAGGCAGAGCAAGCCAACCGGATCAAAGATGAATTTTTAGCGGTACTCTCCCATGAATTGCGATCGCCCCTCAACCCGATTTTAGGTTGGACAAAGCTACTGCGGACTCAGCGAGTTCAGCCTGAAAAAATCGATCTTGCCCTGGAAACGATTGAACGCAACGCCAAACTTCAGGCGCAACTGATTGAAGACTTGCTGGATATCTCCCGGATGCTGCGGGGCAAACTCAGCCTCAACAGTGCTCCCGTTGATCTGAAGGCTGTGATTCAAGGCGCACTGGAAACGGTTCAGCTTGCCGCTTCGACGAAATCGATTCAGGTGCAAACCACACTCCAACCTATTGCCGGAACTGTAACGGGTGATGCCAATCGGCTTCAGCAAGTCCTGTGGAACCTCCTTTCCAATGCCATTAAGTTCACGTCGGAGGAGGGCCGGGTTGAGGTGCGGCTGGAACCCGTCATTGAGAGTCGCCCATCGGACATGAATCAAACTGCCCCATCACCGATCGCCCACGGCCCATTGCCCCTGCCTCACCAGGTTCAAATCACCGTCACCGATACTGGCAAAGGCATTCATCCTGACTTTCTTCCCCATGTATTTGAGTACTTTCGTCAGGCCGATAGCAGTATCACGCGCCGGTTTGGCGGATTGGGATTAGGGTTAGCGATCGCCCGCCAGATTGTGGAATTGCATGGGGGCACCATTCAGGCTGACAGTCCTGGGGAGGGGCAGGGTGCCATCTTTACCGTTCGATTACCGTTACAAATAAATTCAACAGATCACAGGAAAGGGGAAGCCCACCGCCGTTCGCCAAATGCTCCATCCGATGCCACCCTTGCCGGGATTCAGGTTCTCGTGGTGGATGATGAACCCGATATGCGCGACCTGACCGAATTCGTTCTTTTGCAACATGGGGCTGAGGTGACAGTGGCCAGCTCTGCGGCAGAGGCGATTGCAGCCTTGTCTCAACGGGTGCCTGATGTTTTGCTCTGTGATATTGGCATGCCGGAAATGGATGGATATGCCCTGATGCAGCAGATTCGAGACCGATCGCAGGCTGCGGGGGGAATGATTAAGGCCATCGCGTTAACAGCCTACGCTGGAGAATACGATCGTCGTCAAGCCCTGGCGGCGGGATTTCATCGCCACATCACGAAACCCGTCGAACCGGATGAACTGGTCAAGGCGATCGATCAGCTTGTGAATCAGGAGCCATAAGGGGCATGGGGCAAAAGAACATACTCATTAGGGGCGCACTGCTGTGCGCTCTTACAGCCGATTTTTCAAAAATGAGGATGCATTTGATTGCAGATCCCTCACTCCCCAGAACAATACTATCCCTGATACGGGCGCACAGCGGGGTGCCCCTGATTCCATTCCTTAAGCTTTGATAAAGGCTGACAGAGATTTATGCTTTTAGTGAAACAATCAACAGTTATTCTCATTAATCCATTACTTATCCGAAACGGTTGAACAACGGTTGAACGATCGCTAAATTTTATTGCTAACTCTCACTCGTTATCCCAGACAGTGACACTGTGCTTCTACAAGCGGCAGCCAGTATTCCTATCTGCACCGAAGCCAAGTCACTGCTCTCTCTCAGTTACTCCAAATAAATAAAAACAATTCGCAAAATCTCTGCCAGGTGAGGACTGTAGAGATATAGCTAGAGATACAGCTAATGCGGTGTTCGTTGCAATCGGTTCAATCACCTCAGAAAGATTAAGATAGTCGCTTTATGATCGCTTTAACACTATTGAGTGATTAAGTGATTTAAAGAACAAAATTCGGGTAAGATATATTTGAGAAATTTTCTTAGTAGTCCTTGTGGAGTATCCTCCCATGAATAGTGGCGATGATCTGGTCAATTACTGGTTAGACGATCTACAGCCTGCGGGTTGGCAGGGCTTTGTTTATGTCAGCGATGCGATCGACGATCAGCATACCCATCAGTCAGATCGTCCATTAAATGACCCAGAGGCACTAGAGTATCCTCAAAATGCCCAGGTGTTTCCCCTCTCTACGATGCGATCAGGCGATCGGGTGCGGATTATTTCCTTGAACTGCGAAGTCTCCAATCAACGACTGATGGGCATGGGCCTGATGCCAGGCATGGTGCTGGAGGTTATCAGTTGCACTGCCACTGGCTCAGTGATTGTCGCTCTACAGGATACGTTTGGCTCTACGGTGGGCCAAAGTCGGTTGGGCTTGGGCGCGGAAATGGCCCAATACGTTCAGGTCATGGCAGAGCCAGTCATGGCAGAGCAGTTCCATAACAACACTCAAACCCCTCACCCCAGGATGGAAAGGATGGACACAAGGATGGACACGATGCAAACCCCTCCTAAATCTTCAGTGAAGCTACGCGATATGGCGATCGGTTCCCGGTTGAAGGTGGTGGGCTATGAACCCACTGCCCGCGAGTACAAACGCAAATTACTGGCAATGGGATTAACCCCTGGCACTGAATTGTTGGTGAAACGCCATGCCCCCCTGGGCGATCCGACGGAAGTTGAAGTCCGTGGATTTCGTCTGAGTCTGCGAAAGGGGGAAGCCAGTGCTCTGATGGTTGAGGCAATCTAAGGAGTGGAATGATGACGCAACCTATGGCGCAACCTACGGCGCAACCTGTAGCACAACAAACGATCGGATTGGTGGGGAATCCCAACTGTGGCAAAACGACTCTGTTCAATGCGCTGACAGGTGCCAATCAGCGGGTCGGTAACTGGCCCGGCGTGACAGTAGAGCGGAAGGAAGGCAGCTATCGCTTTCAGGGGCGAACCATCACCGTTGTGGATTTACCCGGCGTTTATTCGGTGGATGCCGAGGATACAACGACCGGACTGGATGAACTGGTGGCGCGGGATTATCTGCTCTCCGGTGAGGCGGATGTCATTGTCAATATTGTGGATGCTTCCAATCTGGAGCGGAATTTATATCTCACGACTCAGATTCTGGAGATGGGTGTACCAATGGTGATCGCCCTCAACATGATGGATCTGGCTACGAAGCGGGAAATTCGCATCCATGCCCAACGGTTATCGGAACGGTTGGGCTGTGCTGTGATTCCGCTATGCGCCCACACGGGGAAAGGGGTGCCACAGTTGCGGGAAGCGATCGATCAGGCTCTGATTCATCCCATCCTTCCCAATACCTATGTGGCCTATCCTCCCGTGATTGAGTCCGCTCTGGCAGACTTAATTCCTGCCCTCCAGCAAGGGGCAGGGGCGAAGCCTGAGAATATCCGCTGGTTTGCCCTCAACCTGCTGCAATACGACGATCGCCACCTGCCGGATTTAGGGGCAGACACCCTGAAACAAATTGCTGACCATCGCCATCGAATTCACCAAACCCTGGGAGAAGATACCGATCTGTTGATTGCCGACAGTCGCTACACCTGGATTCGGCAGTTGATGCAGCAGGTGACAGAACGGACGAATCTTGTGCAACAAACTATGTCCGATCGCCTCGATCGAATTGTCCTGAACCGCTGGTTGGGGATTCCGATCTTTTTGGCGGTAATGTACCTGATGTTTTTTGTTTCAATTAATTTGGGGGGAGCCTTTATTGATTTCTTTGATATCGGCGTAGGGACTCTCCTGGTGGGTGGAACGGCCCATCTATTGCAGCAAATCAATGCACCGGGTTGGTTGATTGGGTTGCTCGCAGATGGGGTCGGAGGCGGGATTCAAACCACTGCAACGTTCATTCCGCAGATTGGACTGTTGTTTGTCTTTTTAGCTATCCTGGAGGATTCCGGTTATCTGGCCAGAGCTGCGTTCGTCATGGATCGACTGATGCGGTTTGTTGGGCTGCCAGGGAAATCCTTTGTACCTATGATGGTGGGCTTTGGCTGTAATATTCCGGGTATTATGGCCACCCGCACGCTGGAAAATCGGCGCGATCGGCTGATGACGATTTTGATGAATCCGTTCATGTCCTGTGGGGCCCGGTTGCCGGTGTATGCCCTGTTTGTTGCAGCCTTTTTCCCAAGGAATGGTCAAAATTTGGTTTTCCTGCTCTACGTTCTGGGCATTCTGGCCGCTATCTTCACCGGACTGGTGATGAAACGGACGCTGTTTCGCGGGGAGGCTGCCCCCTTCGTGATGGAATTGCCCCCGTACCATATTCCTACCTTCAAGGGGGTCTTGATTCGCGCCTGGGATCGCCTGAAGGCATTCATCACCCGTGCCGGAAAAATGATTGTCATCATGGTAGTGATTCTGGGATTGATCAGCTCGGTGGGCGTGGATGGTTCCTTTGGTAAACACGACAGTCAGGATTCCATTCTCAGTGCCTTCAGCCAGACGGTCACTCCGGTATTCACTCCCATGGGTATTCAGCCGGAGAACTGGCCGGCGACGGTGGGTCTGTTTACGGGTGTCTTTGCAAAAGAGGTGATGGTGGGGACGATGGATTCCCTCTATACCCAACTGGCCCAGCAGGAGGCGGGCGGCAGTGATGAGCCCGAAGAATTTGACCTGTGGGGTGGGATGGGCGAAGCCTTTGCCAGCATTCCAGCGAACCTGACGGATTTGTCGAATCAATTACTCGATCCGATCGGGCTGGGCATTCTGGGTAGCACGGGTGATCAACAAGCTGCATCCGAGGAGCAGGAAGTTCACTACAGTACCTTTGGGCAAATGTCGGCTCGATTTGGGAGTACTGCGGCGGCGATCGCTTTTCTGCTCTTTGTCCTGCTCTATTTCCCCTGCGTGGCTGCAACGGCGGCGGTTTACCGGGAAACTAACCTGGGCTGGACAATCTTTGTCGCCTGCTGGACAACGGGATTGGCCTACTGGGTGGCAGTGTTCTGCTACCAGTCCATGACCTTTCAGCAGCATCCTGGCAGCACGATCGCCTGGTGGGTGGGCTTACTGCTGGTGATGACGGGAACCCTGGTGGGGTTGAGGAAATTCAGCGATCGTCGTCAGGTGCAGGCGCAGAGACCGATCGAACAGAAAGTATGGGTGGGACGGTGAAGCCGTGATTTTACAACAACTTCAAACCTACCTCCGTACCCATCCCTCTACTTCCCTGGAAGAGTTAGCCCAGCACTTCCAGATGGATGCCGATGCCCTGCGGGGAATGCTGGGTTCCCTGATGCGCAAAGGGCGGGTGCGTCGCCTGGCGGGCAAACAGTGTGGTCGCTGCCATAGCTGCACGCCAGCAAGCCTGGAACTGTACGAATGGATTAATTCATGATTCAGGCGATACTTGAAGGAAAGACTTGAGGAGAGATGATTGCATGCTGTCACAGTCCATGATCGATCGGTTGAATGAGCAAATTAACCTGGAAATGTTTTCGTCCCATCTCTACTTGCAGATGAGTTCCTGGTGCGCCTACAAATCCCTGGATGGGTGTGCCACTTTTCTGAGTCAACATGCAGATGAAGAAATGATTCATATGCGGCGTTTGATTCACTATTTGCAAGAAACTGGAGCGTTGGCAATTTTGGGGGGGATGGACGCTCCTCCCCGAGAGTTTGACTCATTGACCGAGATGTTTGAAAAGATCTATGCCCACGAACAATTCATTACCGGCAAGATTAATGATTTAGTCCATCTGGCTAACACGGAACCCGACTATTCCACCCTGCAATTTTTGCAATGGTATGTCGCAGAACAACACGAAGAAGAATTTTTGTTCAAGGGTATCCTTGATAAAATTAAGTTAATTGGGGTTGAGGGACAGGGATTGTTCTTTATCGATCGGGAAGTCAGTACCATCGCCACCACCCGAAACGCCCGCAATCCTGCTTCCAGTACCACACCGTCCGCTGGGGCTTGAAGATTGTACCTGGAATAGGCACCTGAAATAGTCACCTGAAATAGGCACCTGGAAGAGAGACCCGGAATAGGGATGGTGTTCAAAGCCAACGATCGCACGATCTGAAAAACCTATGATGGAAACACTTCAACGGGCCCTAAACGAGGCCCTGGCAGATGAATACAAGGCTCGGGCCATCTACCGTTTAATCTTGAGTCGCTTTGGTGCAGTTCGTCCATTTGTCAACATTGTTGAGTCGGAGGAACGCCATATTCAAGCACTCTTGCCCCTATTCCGGAAGTACGATATTCCAATTCCGGTGGATGATTGGGAACAACGAGTTGAAATACCCGCTTCTCTACAAGCCGCCTGTCGTGCAGGGGTTGAGGCAGAAATTGAGAATGCTGAAATGTATCAACGTTTACTTGCTTCAACCCGAGACTATCCAGATGTTCAGCGAGTTTTTCTGAACTTGCAACAGGCTTCTCAGGAGAACCATCTTCCAGCGTTTCAGCGGTGTGCGGAACGTCATGCAGACAGTGAGAGCGATTATGGTATGGCCCGTAACATAGATCTGAATCACCCCATAGAGCCTCAAACGGTTCTATCCCATCCGGGCAGAGGGAAACATCAGCGATCGGGACGTGGTGGACATCGGCGCGGAATTTGTCGCAATCCTAGCAGTCACCCTGGCGGGAACGAGAACTCAACAAGCAGGGGAATCAACCATGACTAATGCAGCAGCAGCAACCCCGAACCTGGAACCGGCTGGTAGCCTGGATGTGGCTCCGCGAGTAGGACATTTTCTAGAAGAGTATGGCGAAATCTCAGCGATTTTACCTGTGCTGGTAGGGCTATTTGTCACCAATCGTTTACAACTGCGGGGAGTACAGGCACTCATGGTGAATTTGGCGATCGCTGCGGTGGCTCGCCAGGTGGTGCTCCAGCTTAAAAAGCAAGCCCATCATTCCCCTGCCGTGGTGTCTACCGCAAACGGGCAGCCTGGCCATGAACGGACTGCTGCTACCGCATCAGCCGATGCGGTGGAGGACTATACCATTGTCCATTCCACCCCTGGACGCTTGCGGTTACGTATTCCGCGATTGCTGAGTGATCCCGGCTATGCCAAACGCTTAGAAAAATTGTTGAAGGCTGAGGAACGGGTAACGGGGGTGCGGCTGAATCGGGCTGCGGCTTCCATTGTGGTGCTGTATGACGGAGAGGGCGTTTCTGAACTGGAGTTGGGGATGCGCTTGTTGCAGATTTTAGAGCAAGCTGAAAATGTTGGTTCCCTGGATGCAGTTGCGACTGCATCTGATTCGTAATTATCGCTATCCCACCCATCTTTAATGGTGTATCCCACTTCCTCTACGCTCGGCTCAGAACCTGCCGCCATCTGCCAATTGGTTCACCACATCCCCGGACGAGTCAGATTCCGTTTGCCGCTGTTAGGGCAGCCTCACCAGACGGGCGCACAACTGCCAGCCCTTCTAACAGAAATTCCAGGGATTACCAGTATCCGGATTAACCGAGCGGCTCAATCCCTGGTGATTCAGTATCACTCGCCCACGATCGCTGAGTCGTGCATTGTCGAAGCTGTCTCCGAGCGATTAATGGCTTGGTCAACCAACGTCCAGGATCAGGCTCCTACCGCGTCGATCGCCATACCTCTATTGTTTCCTCCGGCTCATCCTCCATCCCGGACTGCCCTGACAGAATTGCCACCGGGTCACGAAGAGGCGACGGAAGAGCCGTGGTCAAGTGAGGGGCAGTGGTCAAGCGAGGGGCAGTGGTCAAGCCTGCGATTGCCTGCAACGGCGGCACTGCTGGCCTTTCTCTGTCGATTTCCCAAATTAGGACGGCTCTATCCTCTAGCGGTAGTATCCCTGCTGGCCGCAGCCCTGCCCGTGGCGCGTCGTGCCGTTCATAGTCTGGTAGTGCAACACCGGATCAACATTGACTGCCTGGATTTGCTGGCATTAAGTTTGAGTGGCTGGCAGGGTAAATTGTTCACTCCGGCGATGGTGATTACCCTGCACGAGTTTGGAGATGTGATTCGAGAACAAACCGCGCGATCGACGGCAATCCGAACGACCAACTTAATGGATGCGATCGGCCATTTTGCCTGGGTGAAGAACGGTGATCAACCCCCAAAACAGATTCCCAGCGATCGGGTTCAGGTAGGCGATACAGTCGTGGTTTATCCGGGGGAGCAAATTCCCGTGGATGGAACAGTGATTCAGGGAGAAGCTATTGTTGATCAGCAAGGCTTAACGGGGGAAGCGATGCCCGTGGTTCGCCGGGTAGGAGAACTGGGATTGGCTTCAACGCTGGTTCGTTCCGGGCAGCTTTACCTGCAAGCGGAACGGGTGGGCAAACAAACCCGAGCGGCAGCCAGCATTGAGCTATTGCAGAAGGCTCCCGTCTACGATACGCGCATGGCTAACTATGCGGAAAAGGTAGCCGATCGTCTGATTCTTCCTTCTCTACTACTGGCAACGATCGTTCTATTGACCACTCGTGATCCGGCTCGCACGGCTGCGATTCTGACGCTGGACTTTGTCACAGGGATTCGCGTATCGATTCCGACTGCCTTCCTGAGTGCATTAAACCATACCACCCGCCACGGGGTTTTAGTTCGGAGTGGACGTACCCTGGAACAGTTGGCCGACGTGGACACGATCGTATTTGACAAAACCGGAACCCTGACCCAGGGTAGGATCGCCATTACAGGGGTGAGAACGGTGGAGGCAGGAGTGTCGGCGGAGAGGGTCTTGCAACTGGCGGCCGCAGCGGAACAACGGCTCAACCATCCCCTGGCGGAAGCGATCGTCCAGCAGGCTCAGCAGCAACACCTGGAAATTCCCGTGCGGGGAGAATGGAACTATGAGGTAGGACTGGGCATCCGGGCCCAAATTGACGGACAGGAAGTTTTGGTCGGCAGTCAGCGGTTTTTGCAGCAGTCGGCGGTGGATTGGGGCAACTGGACGGCGGCAACGGCTGAGCCCAGGCTGTCTCTCATCTATGTTGCCTGCGATCGCCGGTTCCAAGGGGTGATTCAATACACCGATCCCCTGCGTCCGGAAAGTCGTCACCTGATTCAGTCCCTCCAGCAAGACTATGGAATTGACCTGCATTTGCTGACGGGCGATCAAACCCAGCGGGCCCATCAAGTGGCTCAAGATCTGGGGATTCCAACCTCCAGGGTTTATGCAGAAGCCTTTCCAGAACACAAAGCGAAGATTGTCCGCGATCTCCATCGAGCGGGGCGCACTGTTGCCTTCGTCGGGGATGGGTTAAATGACTCGGTGGCGTTGGCCTATGCGGATGTCTCCGTGTCCTTCGAGCAGGGATCGGAGATTGCCCGAGAGACGGCCGATGTGGTGTTGATGAACAACAACCTGCTGGATTTGCTGGAGGCGATCGCCATTGCGCGCCAAACGCGGGAATTAATTGAACAAAATACCACGCTGGTCGTCGCCCCGAATTTGATTGCCCTGGGACTGGCTTCCACCGTGGGACTCAATCCGCTGGCGGCCACGGCTATTCACAACGGTTCAGCGATCGTGGCAGGTATGAATAGTTTGCGGCCTCTGGTGCAACACCAAATCGATCAGCAACGGGATGGCGGGATGGTGGTTTAGAGGGAAGACATAGCAAAGGGGCGATCGGTGGCAAAATAACAGATCCGTTAGGGGCGAACTGCTGTGCGCCCTTTTGCCTGGCAGTGAATATGGGTTATTCCTCCAGTGAAATATGGGTCATCCTTATCACAATTGCAAATCTTTCCCGTTAACCAAAAATTCTGGTAGGCTAAAACCATAACTGTTTTATTCCTCCCCAATGACTATGTCTTTAATTCACCTGGAGAAATCCGTCCTTACCTTTCATTTCAAAGAGATTCTGGAAGATGGGCACGGCAACCATCCTCTGACCTGGTTAGGGTTGAGTGTGCTAATGCTAGGCCTAGTTTCTGCCCACTCTGGTAAAAGCTTCCCATCCCGTTACGAAGACCCTGGTGAAGCATAAAACCCTGGTGACCCATCGCTACGCTACATCAGGCTACACCCCCGTCCCCTTGTCCCAGTGGATTGCTGAAGCCAGAAGACGGGAAGTAGAGTCTCAAATGATGGCGATCGTCAAATCTGAATCCCATCAACCCACTGAATCCAGCTCAACCCAATCAGCCGCCCTTCTGTAAACAACCCGAGAAAAGCGACCAGAAAGAGGTTGGTGTGGTGCAGTGAACCAGGGTTGGATTTACCTGGATGATTTGGATGTTACTCGGATGACACCGGTATCAGCAGGTTTGCATCGCTGTGTAGCTTGATTTCCCCTCGAGTGGGCAATGTTGCCCGCCTTAATTAAGTGCCATTCAACGGTGGTTAATCTTCTGCCGCCGATTGAACCATAGGTCGTGCAGCCTGGAGGGTAGCTTTTTTCTGGACTTCGGCGTGAGCTTCAGCCCTCGCTTCGGCAGCGATGTCTGCTAACACTTCTCCCGTTTCAGCAATGGCACTCTTTGTCCGCTCAAACAGAGTAACACCCGACCTGATCGTGGCTTTTAGCACGGGGCGAACCAGGGGAAGCACCACTGGCGCAAGGGCTACAGCTGTCACTCCGACGATGACCAGCTTGGCGTTTGGATCGGCGGCCAGTTCTGCAACTCGTGCTCTCAAACCGATATTTCCCTGATGCATCTGTGGCATATGCGTACCTCTCTAAACCTGGATACAAGACAAAGCGCATCCAGACCCTTATTATACGTCCTTGGTATCTTCCCCGATCTGATTGATCGGTTGATTTTGGCTGGTTTGCCTTTAGCTGGTTTGCCTTTAGCTGTTTGCTTTAACTAGTTTTAGGTTGCACCTGTTCTGCTGCTCCAAAAATTCGATCGGTTAACTTAACATACCAGGCGGCGGCTTGCACTTGAATGATATACGCCATTGCGATGATCAAGGCAATTTCCGCACCCTGCTCCCCACCAAACACAGTCAGAGCTACTGCTAAGGCGATCGATAGGTTCCGCATGACTGTTCCATACACTAAAGCGATCGCATCTCCCCGATTAAAGAAAGCCTTACCGATGAATGTGCTGAATATAAAGTTACCGGTATAAAGAATCGCCAGGGGAACTAGAAACGACAGAAGAGACAGAGGACGTTGAACAATGTCTTCTGCCCTAAGAGCCATCGCCACGAATACAACCCCCAGTACCCCTAAAGTAGAAAAGGCGGGAAACTTTTGTCTGAGGTTTTTGTTGTACTTATCCGCCCCAACGATCCGAATCAACACTAACCGCGTAGCAACACCCAAAATCATTGGTAAGAAAACAATAATGGCAATTTGCCGGAAGGTATTGGCCAGGGGAATCTCGATCACCGTGCCCATGAGCCACTTTGCATAGAACGGGGTGGCGATTGATCCCAGAATCAGCCCAATCACCGTCATCTTCACGGCAGCACTCAGATTGCCTCTGGCAAAGCCTGTCCAGGAAATAGTCATCCCGCTAGTCGGCAGAAGGGATGCCAACAACAGACCCAGAGCCACCAGAGGGCGATCGGCAAAGAACATGCGACCCATGCCATAGGCGAAAAAGGGCACGATCGCAAAATTAATCAATTGGGTGATCAGCTGTAACTTATAATCTCTCCCGGTCAGGACTTTCTGAACTTGCAGGTTAATCATCATGGGATAAACCATGAGAAAGGTGAGGGGAATAATCCAGGCTTTGAGGGGGGCAGGATTCGTTAAATTACCCATCACAATTCCCGCTATCATCGAGGCCGGAATTGCTCACACCAAGTTCTTTTGAAGAATCTCTAATAGCTTCCACATCTTGTCAAATCCTTTGGGGTTTAATGGGATACCTGTAGGGTGCGATCGAGTTCGGCAATCAGTTGGGATAAGCGATCGCGGATTTCATCTATTCCGGGTGAAGGTTGATCTTCAATGCCCATAGCCAGCAATTGCAGTCCCAGTTCCACCGCATCAGGCAGACTGAGCATCCAGACCAGCATTTCATGGGGTTGATGCACCAATTCAAAGTTGAGATGGATGGCAGCGGGATTCTGCTGTTCCTGTCCTTCCACCGCACCAATTCGGGAGATTTTATTCCCCCGCACCGTTGCCACATCGGTGACATTTCCCATCACGGTAATATCGTTTGTGTTTAAAGCATGCGTGACGAATTTAACAGTCATTGCTTTGGCTCCTTTTGCTACATGGTTTCGGTTATAAATCAGCCAGGGTGTGCCACTCCTGCACCAATGAAGGTGGAACTGGCAGCGTCAGGGTTTGCTCATCGGTGGTGGATAAGTCTAAGTGCCAGGGCAACTCTGCCCGGAGACGGGGCAATAGCGGTTGCAGGTCATACTGGCCAACGTTGGGTTCTGGGGAATGGGTGTCCGTAAAAATCTGGCTGGAGGCATCGGCCGCGGACAGGGTTTGGCCCATTGAGTTGCGGATGGACAGGGGCTGCGATCGATCGATGGCTGCTGTACCCGGAAACCCAACCAACCGTAAATAGAAGTGGCTACTGCCATCAGTCCGAATGCGCTTGAAGGCGATCGCTTGCCAACTCCTGCCCATTTGATCCGTCAGCGTTTGCCGGGACTGATAGACCACCTGACCGGGAGCCTCCTCCAGTTGCCGGATATTTGCGCTGGCAGAAGCACCCGATAGCCCGAATTCAACGAACAGGGCAAGGAGAACAATCACCAGAAAGAAGAACCTCAAAATACTCCGTCGAGAACCATCCCACGACAAATTTCAGCCTCCTGTAAGAATAACGAGCGGAACAAGGAACGATAGAATACTGGCAAAACCAAAATCAATTTCAACGAGCACTCTGTCCCCTACCTCGCCACATGGGCAGACCATTAGCATCCCTTAAAATTAAAACCTGATCGCCTGATTTGACCTGGGCTGCAATCAGGTTAGGTGTTCCACTCTGATCAATCCGTGAACCTGTTACTTCAATCCGATCGCCCGTTGCCACTGTAAATCCTGCTGCTTCTAAATACCAGTTGGGACCCAAATGCACCTCAACGGTTTCCTGATCAGTTTGTACAAGCAGATGAACACCCTGGTATCCGACATCATGGACGCTTGTGACTTCGCCAGTGATGGTCATAACTGTAGATGGATCGTACTGGCGGGCTTGCATTCCGCGTTGGGCTTGAAGACTGCTTCTTTCCTGCCTCAACGGGGGGATATCACGTTGCGCCCAGGCGGATGTAGTGAAAAACCCAAAAAGCAGCATTATTATTGAAACAGAAAGAGATTTCATTGGGTTTGCTCTCCTCTACTAACTTATTCGCTCAGTGCCTTCTGTAGTGCGTCCCGCACATCGGGAATAAATACGGCATACATTCCTCGCAAATCTCCCACATGAAAGTCATAGGCAAGATCCTGGGGATAGTTCTCCTGGACAAATTGGGGGCGATTGTTTTTCAGCCCATGACAAGCCAAACAGCTCGCTTCCACATTAATCCGGCGGTAGTACCGGGTTCCTTCCTGTCCATCTAGCGTTTCCCGATCCCAAAAGCCGATCAGCTCAGGGTTTTGTTCAAAGCGCGCTAGGGCAAGCTTGGATCGCAAATTGTCAGGGGCGTGGCCGGATTGCGATACTTACTGGCAATTTGTTTGACCTGCCAGTGGTTCTCCTGGCTTAATTGCATTGCCTGCATCCCAACGGGTTTACAGACTTCCTTCATGGTTTGCATAGTGGCTTCTTCCGTCCGTCCTTCCAGCGTAGAAGCTAACCCCGATCGCAAACTGTCCAAACCCTCAATTTCCTGAACCGCTTTTGCCAGGGCTGCTGGATCGGTTTGAGCTGAGGCTAGCAAAGGGTTACAGAGAACCAAAACGATCGCCAAACTGATTCCCAAAATAATTCGATAAATGTGAGTTAACATGTCCTGATTCCATCCAGATATGACTCCAACCATGTTTGAGCAGACATTCTTGTAGGGTAGGCATCACCCACCGCAATTCAATCGATAAAACTACAAAATTTGGGTGGACATTGCCTACCCTACGAAATCTTGGACTCTAACCGTTCCTTTGTGTGTTTCTGTTCGATTACTGATGAGCCAGTCCTTCCCGCAGGTTACGGCAAACGGTCATCAGGGCAGTATCAATCAAGCGGTAATAGCGAAAAATTCCTTCTCGACGGCAGGTGACAATCCCCGTTGTTCTGAGTAACTGCAAATGCTTAGAAACGTTCGCCTGATGTAATCCAGTTTGGGCGCAAATTTCTTGAACATTGCGTTCTCCTTCAGACAAGGTCGTGAGAATCCTGAGCCGAGCGGGTTCCCCTAAAAGCTTGAAGCGATCGGCCAGTTGTTCAAATTCATCGCTATGGATGCTAGCGGGTGTGGGCTTGCCTCGATTGTGATGATCACCATCAATGTTGTGGGTCATTGCATCAGGGTTCCATTCATTCAGCGTTCCATTCCTGCCGTGGCACGATGGAGCAACCTCTAAATCAGGCATTGGCAGGGGTATGCTGTTTAGGAACAGGTACTGGCTTCACCAAATCCACACCAAAGATTGCCTTCAGTCCCAACCGTTCAAACCAGGGGACGGCAGCCCCTCGGCGCATCTTGGTCATAAAGTATTGTTCAAAGGCTGTTTTAGCCCAGACGACCCATTTCCCTTGCACCGCATAGGCACAGCGGCGTTCCTGGGTGACCGGATCGGGAAGGACGGGGGCGGCGACGTAGAGAATGCCGGTATCGCCAAACTCAGCAAAGCAAATGGCTTCCAGAGTCGGTAGCTTTAAGGGTGCTTCGATCGCCCCTAATTCAACTGCAATATTGTGAGCAACGGCCATTCCCATTGCTTCCGTCATTTGACCACTCTTGGGCAAGCCGATCGGCACCCGAGGTTTGTCGGGCTGGGCTAAACTGACGCTAACTCCCAACCCATAGATTTCTGGAAACAGGGGATGTTGCTGAGTCGGCAAGATGGGGACAAAACCCTTGTCGTCGCCCAATCCAGGAGCATCCAGAATAAACTTCACGCCTCGGAAGGCAGGCAGGATCATTGCGTACTGATGGGGTAGTTTCTGGCCATCATCCAGGGTGATGGTGTTGGCATCGATCGCAGTAATGGCAGCATTATCGATTACATTCACCCCCTTTTTGTGTAGTAGGGCCTGCGTCAGCTCTTTGGCATTCGTCACGCCTCCCACCCCCAGATGACCAGCATAGGGTTCAGGAGTCACCAGCGTCAGCGATACCCGATCGCGTAGCCCTTTACGGCGAAGAATCCAATCTGCCATCAATACAAACTCATAGGCAGGGCCAAAACAACCCGCTCCCGGTGCAGCACCGACCACCAGTGGGCCTGGATTGTCCAGGAACCGCAGCCATGCTTCTCGGGCTTCCTGGGCGTGGGGAGCAGAGCAGATGGAGTGGGTATAGCCGCCGTGGGGCCTAATCCTGGCACGCGATCGAAAGCAAACCCCGGACCCGTTGCAATCGCCACATAGTCGTAGTCGATCGTTTGACCACTCTCAACGGTGATTTGCCGGGCTTGAGGGTCAAGGGCGGTCACTTTACTATTGACCAGTTCCAACCCGTGTTGTTGAACCAGAGGACTCAACTCAAGCTGGAAATGCTCTAAGGGATCCAGATCTAACGCCACGCGCACCAGACCGGGAATAAAGGTGAATTTAGGTTGTTCCGAGATTAGCGTGACGGTATGTTGGGACGGCAGCAGATGCCGTAACTCATACGCAGCGGGCAATCCTCCTAACCCTGCACCGATAACAACAACATTTGCCATTGTTCATTTAACTCCTGTATTGAATGAAACCTGCGTTGGGATCAGGAATCTAGTGGATGAAACAGAAAAATTAACTTAGTAAAACGGTTTAGCCGGGAAAGCAGTGTCTCCCTTCACTTTTCGCTGGTTTTATTTAAGCCTTGTGACATATATAACCATATAGCAATATAAAAATCAAGCTGAGTTTGTGAAGTTTTACGATGTTAGGGTTGATCGGGCGAGTGGGACTTCAATCGGCCCGTTCCCGTCGAGCATCGCAAATAATGTCAATCCCCCCATGCAGAACCAGTAGGGCGATCGCCACGCCAATCATTAAGTCAGGTAAACGGGATTGAAACACACTGACGAGAAATCCAGCCAGAATGACACCCAAATTGGCAATTACATCGTTTCTAGAAAAAATCCAACTGGCACGCATGTGGACTTCACCCCGACGGTGTTTGGCAATCAACGCCAGGCAGTACAGGTTTGCCAGCAGGGCGAGAAAGCCAATGCTCACCATCCAGCCCGGTTCTGGTTCACTGCCTACGAAGAACCGTCGAATCACATCCCCTAAAACTAAACCCGCTAAAGCAATTTGAAAGAACCCACTGATGAATGCAGCCCGCACTTTGTTAGATTTGCTGTTTCCAACAGCAGATAGCCCAATTCCGTAGACCACCGCATCCGCAAGCATATCCAGGGAGTCTGCAACCAGTGCTATTGAACCGGCAAACAGCCCAATTCCCAGTTCAATCACAAACATGATGCCGTTGACTACGAGCAACTGACGTAATGTCCTGCGCTCTTCTTGTCCTTTGGCTTCCAATTCGCAACCGCAATCTGCCATGCTACTGCCCCAAATCTTAATCGTACCCACGGTTTGAGAAATGGTTCACCCTTGTTTCTGATTCTAAATATGACTATATGGTTATGCTACTATGTAAAAGTTGAGAAAGAGAAATTTGCCATGATCGCTAACATGGGTTTGTTCGATCGCCTGATTCGGCTGCTGCTGGCGGCTGTGTTGCTCTATTTGGGGCTGGTTTTCTATGCCCAAACAGCTCTGG
Organism: Egbenema bharatensis FJBBOT/2019; assembly: GCF_048077055.1. Classification (NCBI taxonomy): domain Bacteria; kingdom Bacillati; phylum Cyanobacteriota; class Cyanophyceae; order Oculatellales; family Oculatellaceae; genus Egbenema; species Egbenema bharatensis. Next base: position 5,555,475 of record NZ_CP182236.1, read on the forward strand.
GAATTGGCTTGGCGATCGTTGCCCTGATTCCCCTGCTGACCGCAGTGGTTGGAGTGTGCCCGCTCTATCGCTTGCTGGGCATTCGTACCTGTTCGATTAAAAATTCTTCCTCCAATTTGTAGCACTCGATCTCTATCCAATTTGACCTTTATGTATCACTTCAGCAAAATTGTAAACTGCTCCTTTGATGAGGCGATCGCCCAGGTAACGGAATCCCTCCAGGAGGAAGGGATGGGCGTATTAACGGAAATCGACGTTCAGGCAACGCTCAAAAAGAAGATCGGCGTGGATTTCCACAGGTACAAAATTTTGGGAGCTTGCCATCCGCAGGTGGCGTATCAAATGCTCCAAACCGATGACAAAGCCGGTGTTTTTTATCCGTGCAATGTGGTTGTCCAGGAACACGAAGATGGTCGTGTTGAAGTGTCGGCGGTTGATCCACTGGCCATGTTTTTAATGATTCACGATCCGAGAGCCAAGGAAATTGCCCTAGATGCCAGTCAGAAAGTCCAGCGAGTCATCGATCGCCTTGGTGCAGCTCAAGCCGTTGCCTAAGTCGCCTCAAGTCGTTTCCAGCACAATACCATGTCTTTTCTGATTCCTTTGGCCATCGCTCTGGTGGCTATCTATATTCAATATCAAACTCAGGAAGAAATTGTTGCCATTTTCTCGATTGTGATTGCGATCGTTTGTTTCTTCCTGAGCCTGGTTTTGGCTCCCTGGATGGTGCAAATTTTGATTCTGGTGGCTGGATTAGGAGGGATGCGCTATTTTTGTCGTTCCCATTCCTGTCAGGATGCGGCTGGGAAAGAACCTGATGTCTAATTCGGATGGGGGATTGAATCACTGGTGCGATCGGTTAGCTGGTTAGACTGGGCGGGTAAGATGCCCACCCCACACGCAGGGGCGCACTGCTGTGCGCCCCATAACCCTATACGCCTCTATATGTTCCTATACGCCCTACACCACCTGAGACAAGGGATTCAACCAGAACCGATCGTGGGAGCCGTCACGCTCACCGGAACCGCATTACCTCCGGCTAACACTTGGGGGAAGTGATGGGTATTTGGAGCATGCATCACCTGAATCCCCAGCGTAGCCCGGTTCAGCAGGTCGGCATCGGTGGGAATCACGTGACCCTGGCTATCCAGAATCGAATGGTTGAAGTTGAAGCCATTCAGGTTGAACGCCATGACCCCAACGCCCACAGCGGCTGACCAGATGCCGATCGTTGGTAATGCTGCCATGAGGAAGTGAATGACTCGGCTATTGCGGAATGCCAACGGCGGAATCAGTAGTCGTCCTAAATAGCCAACATGACCTGCCATCAGGTTATACGTGGTTTCCTGTTGCCCAAAGCGATAGCCTATATTCACCGACTCCAGTTCAGAGGTTTCCTGAATCAGGCTGGCTGTTACCAGAGAACCGTGGGTTGCGCTCAACAGTGCGCCGCTAAAGATCCCAGCCACCCCAATCATGTGCAACGGATGCATCAAAATATTGTGACTCGCCTGGAAGGCAAACATGAAGTGGAACGTGCCTGAAATGCCCAGGGGTAAACCTTCGGAGAAGCTACCCTGACCGATCGGGTAAATGAGCAGAACGGCAAATGCGGCGGCCACGGGAGCCGAAAACGCGGCGGCAATCCAGGGACGCATTCCCAGACGATAGCTTAACTCCCACTGCCGGCCCAGGTAAGCCACAATCCCCAGCAAAAAGTGCAGCACAATGAGCTGATAGGGGCCACCGTTGTAGAGCCATTCATCCACGGATGCCGCTGCCCAGATGGGATAGAAATGGAGTCCGATCGCCGCCGAGGTGGGAATCACTGCGGCTGTAATTAAATTATTACCGCTGAGTAAAGCACCCTGAATCGGTTCACGAACGCCTTCCATATCAACAGGTGGAGCCGTAATAAATGCCAGCAGGAAAACGATCGTTGCGACGAACAGAGTCGGAATCATCAGCACACCGAACCAGCCAATGTATAGCCGCCGATCCGTACTGGTGATCCAATTACAGAACCGATCCCAGATTCTGAAGATATCCAGGGACGGTCGTTGTTTAACGGAAATAGTCATGATAAAGCCTCCTGAAATAAGGAGAGATGCATGATTTGCCAGAGTACTACGGGGAGAAAAATGCAGAGGAACCCGATCGCACTCTAGGGGCATCGCCTTTCAGTTAGATCAAACCTTTAGAAGGTTCTACGAAAATTGTAGAACGATACTTCATCGTCAGACAGTTATTTAATGATTATTTAGGGGATGATGACAATCCTTGAAGCAACGGCTTCTGTGAAGGAATGCGAATGGAAAGCGGCACTTCCTGAGGCTCTGGGTATGATCAAAGCAACCACACTGGCCATAGGATGTTGATGCAATAAGGGCGGCCCTATGAACCTCGAAATGACCTCTACTGCACCGCTTTCGCCTCCGTCGATCGGGGATTCAGAGCCGTCGTTACCGCTGGGCATTGCGGTTGGTCATGCCGTGACGAGGGATGAGTCGTCGATCGCAGAATGCAAAAATTGGTTAAGTTTACATCCGGTTTTGGGACAGTTGCCCGTCGCTACCGTACAGTCGATCGCCCAGTCGCTCATCGGTTTCCAGGTGGCAGCCCAAACCCTGATCTACCAGGCAGGACAGCAACCCGTTGGACTGTATCTGCTGCGGCAGGGAACCGTGGAAATTTTCCGCCAGTCGCTCATCGGCAATTCTCTGATCGCTCATCGGCACCAGGGAGATTTGTTTGGCTATACGCTGATGGGTCATTCCGTGGAGGCGGTGTATCAAACCAGTGCGATCGCCCTGACGGCCAGTGAAATCTGGTTTTTACCCCAGACAGCGCTTCAGGCTCTGGTGGCGCAATATCCCTCTGTGCAGCAGCTCATTCACTCGTTGGTGACCCAGGATCTCAATCATTACGCTGCCCGCATTGCCTGGGAGGAGATTCGGCTTCAGGGCTTGCAGGCTTACATCCAATCCGTGCCAGGGGAATCTGGCATTCTGGGGCATAGTAAAGCGGCTCAAAAACTGGCAGAACAGGTCAAGCAAGCGGCAGGAAATCTGAATCCTGTGGTGGTTCAGGCGCAGTCGGGTACGGGTAAAACCTTCCTGGCGGGTTTGATCCATGCTCGATCGGTGCTGGCGGCTCAACCGTTTGCTGAACTGGATTGTGCCGATTTGCCCCGTACCCCTGAAGGCGGCTTAAACACGGATGCTTTGTTTGGTCGAGAGGGACAGAAACCCGGCATTCTGGAACTGCTGGAGCGGGGAACCCTGCTGCTGGATAATGTGCAGGCGTTGAGCCAGGCCGATCGCACTCGCTTAATTCATTACCTGAAAACGGGCTTGATTTTGCCGAATCATGGTGTGGTGAATCCCTCCCATCTGGCAACGGAACCACCCCAACCGCTTCGATCGTCAGTTCGTCTGATTCTGGCATCGCCGCAAAAACTCGAGCTTTCAGAGGTGGAGGCGATCGCCATCAAGCTGTTTACCCTGCCGCAACGCAAGTCGGATATTCCAGAGTTTGCCCGTTTCTTCTTGCAGCAGTTTTGTCATGAGCAAAACCGGACGGTGCTTCAGTTAGATCAAGCGGATTTGCGTCGCCTGCTGAGCTACGACTATCCTGGCAACCTGGCGGAACTGGCGGAGATTTTGCATCGAGCGGTGATCATGACACCCCCAGACCATACGGTCATTGCGGAACAGGTGCTGTGGTCGGTGCAGTCTACGAAGAATGCCTTTCGGCTGGATTTGTTGACCCATGTGCCTGGGTTGCGGCAGGTATTGCTGAGTCGCTGGTATCCAGAAGGGATTTGGGCGGTGATGATGGCGGTGTTTGTGCCGATTACGATATTGGGCTTCATCGGCCCTCAGGATCGCGGCAGCAGTGTCACCCTGAATCTGTTTTGGGCATGGTGGTGGCCGGGGTATTTGTTTTTGTTTGCCTTTGTGGGGCGGCTCTGGTGTGCTGTTTGTCCGTTTATGATCACGGCGGAAGGGCTGCGGCGGTTGTCCCTCTGGCTCTGGCCGCGACGGCAATTGCCCTGGAATCCGCAATGGCTGAACCGTTGGGGAGCCTGGATTTTGTTTGCGGGCTTTGTTGCCATTTATCTGTGGGAAAAACTCTGGGATTTGCCGCACCATGCCTATCTTTCTGCCTGGCTCCTGTTGACGATTACGGCTGGGGCCGTGATATTCAGCCTGATTTATGAACGGCGATTGTGGTGTCGGTATCTCTGCCCGATCGGCGGCATGAACGGCCTGTTTGCCAAATTGTCGATGATTGAATTGCGATCGACCCAGCAGGTTTGTGGCAGTCAATGTCAGACGTTTGGCTGTTATAAGGGCAGTGCTGCAACGCCAATCACCTTTGCCGATGCACTCCCCACGGAAGGGCAGGCCAGTGAAGGATGTCCCCTCTATTCCCATCCAGCGCAACTGCAAGACAACCGGGATTGTATGCTGTGCATGACCTGTCTGAAAACCTGTCCCAACCGATCGGCGCAGTTAAATCTACGCTTCCCTGCTTCCGATCTATTGGACAATCATCGGGGCTTTTGGGCAGAGGTTGCCCTGCTTTTGCTGTTGTTTGGTGGGGTGTTTATGCACCATGCCGACAAAATCTTGGGATGGTTAGGGTTGGGTGCGCTTCCGGTGGATGCCGACCATCTGCGGGTCAGTGTGCCGATCGCCCTGATGCTCTTGAGTATTCCGGCTGTCTTGACCTATTTCACCCATGCGATCGCCCGCCTGCTTGATCCAGCCCAACCCAACTATCTCAAGGTCATCTACGCCTATCTACCTTTTGCCCTCGCGGCCAATTTGCCCACTACATCCCGGCTGCTATGACCGAAGCGGGAGAAATTTTGCCTGTGCTGGCGCAGACGATCGGCTGGAGGGGTGCAGGATTGCCGACCCTGACCTGGAGTTTAGATGTGGCCCAATTTCTGCAAGGGGTAACGCTGTTATCTGCGCTGGCATTTAGCCCCTATCCCCTTTTGCGCATCACGAAGCGATCCTTTTGCCACAATCTGCCCCATCTGTTCCTCATGTTGGGTTTTACGGCGTTCTTGTTTAAATTAATGATTGGGTAGCAGCGAAGCATTAGTAACCAAACGACTGGCTTGAAACAAAAGTTTTCTATGCAAATGCTTTGTTCCTAATGTTCGATCGTGCAGGTAAAACGGTGTGATTTTATTCATGGTTTGCCACCGTAATCATTTGTAGCAGGCAAAAGCTCCAATGGGATAGATGTATGGATGGACTTTGGGATATCAATCTCCCCCTAACTGAGGTGATGCAGTCACTGGGCTGGCTGGAGTTACCGATGCGGGTCATTACCTGGCTGGGATCGGAACTGTTCTTTTTACTATTCGTTGCGCTGGTGTATTGGTGTGTCAATTCACGGTTAGGAATTCAGATTGCCCTGATCTTATTACTCAGCACCAGCCTGAACAGTGTACTGAAGCTAACCTTTGCCAGTCCACGTCCCATTTGGTTCATGACTCCAGTGGAGGGAAGTGTGGCAGCAGCCTCCTTTGGGTTGCCCTCTGCCCATGCGCAAAATGCAGTCGCAGTGTGGGGGCTGATTGCCCAGCGGCAGCGGTATTTATGGATCAAGATTCTGGCGTTACTGTTGATGGTGCTGATTGGTCTCTCTCGCCTGTACCTCAATGTTCATTTTTTCATCGATATTCTGACTGGCTGGATGGTCGGCGGGGTGGTTCTCCTGCTGTTCGATCGCTATTCTCAACCTGTAGCGCAATGGTTTCAACGATATTCGTTCAAGCAGCAGACAGCGATCGCCTTTTTGGTTTCTCTGCTTTTGCTACTTCCCAGTCTTCTGGTTGTCCAAATTCGAGCCATCTGGCAAGTTCCCCTACCCTGGATGGAAACGCTCCAGCAAGCTAGTCCCGCAGCCTCACCGCCACCTTTTTCGCTGGAAGTGCCAGTGTCCGTTGCGGGAACCTGGTTTGGCTTTGTGACGGGGATACAATGGCTCTCGAACCGGCAACCGTTGGAGTTGAAAGGCAAACGACAACCCCGATTGCGTTACCTGATCGGAATTAGCGTGACTGTGGTGATTTGGGCTGGTCTGGCTGCTTTATTTCCCGATGGCCAAACCCCGATCGCCTATGGCTTACGCTATTTACGTTACGCTCTGGTGGGTGGATGGATTGCGGTAGGTACACCTGGCAGACCTTGACAGAGTCGCGCCACGGCTGAACTCCGTGACGTAGGAGCATGGATTAAATAACCTGTGCAACGTTTTACTCTGCTGACTGGGCGGGCAAGACTTCGGCTTGGCTCAGTCGAAACGCTGCCCACCCCACAAGAGTTCCAGTTTATTAAATTTGCATTCCTTAGGAGGGATCTGTAGAAGCTTTCAAAGGGGTGTATCCCAATTTTGCATTGACATTACGACTATCTCCCTGGCAGGCAAGATGCTGGCGCTACGGAAATCGCTCCATTTGCATCAATGGGATGCTTCCGAACAAATTTATCCGTTTGTAAGGGCGCACCGCTGTGCGCCCCTACGGGTTGTTGGGGTTGTTGGGGTTGTTGGGGTGAAATTGATTTTGTGGCTAATTCGCCTGTTTCCCTTTTTCTGCCTCCTTACCTGACCAACACCGTCATGTATTTCCCGGTGGCAAAGGGAGCGGGAATGATTGGGGTGAACTGAACTCGATCGGTGGCAATGCGGCGAACGTAAAATTCATTCATGGTGAAAATCACCTGATCTCGCGTACCGATAATCCAAACCTGTACCCGTTCGTCTTGGGCGACGGGCAGCAGTTCATTGAACTCTGAAGACATATTCTGTTCCTCGCTGATGGGTTTAGGAAGAAAAGCTTAAGGTGTGGGGGAAGAGGGTTTCAGAGAAACAACCCCCCAAGCGTCGTCATGCATCAGCGAGACTGCCGATCGCAGACACAATGATCTACAATCAAACAGCCTTGCCCTCTGCTGGTTTCAGAGTGCCAGGTTAGCTGGTTAGGGTCGTTGGTCGCTTCCCTAATCAGCGTTACACCTCACCTTAAGCGGGTTTGAGTGGACTGGCTCGTTCGGGTGAAAAAACCAGTATCGCAACAGCATAAAGGATACGCGCTCACAATACAAGCGTATCCAGATACTTTTTGGTTGATTGGTTCAAAACCGAGTCGAGAGGGGCAGAAACTTGACTGTCTGGAACAGAACCGCCGCCCAGTCAAAGCCGATCGCCAGGAATGCAAATTGAATCACCTGAAATTCTTGTGGGGTGGGCATCTTGCCCGCCCAGTCAAAGCAGCAGAACGGTGACAGGCGATTTAATCAATGATCCTGAGGAACTGCAACTGGAACCCCAGCCCTATAGGCAAGAACGGCTACTAAAAAAACCGGGGTTATGCCCCGGCTTTCAGGTCTGCGTCGTTTGGATTCAACAACCGTCTGGCCCGCAGAAAGTATGCGCGTACAGTACCTCCGCATCACAGATATAGGCAATGCCGGCATAGTCGTTGAAAAACTTCATTGCGATCTGATCCGCAATATTCTCGGCCATATCCCGATTCGGGGTGAGCACCTCAAACTTGATGTTCCCGTGGGTGTCGGAAACGTTGGGTTGTCCTGACGATCGCACATTGCGACTGCCTTTACCGCCAGTTTCCACCACCGTATAACCCGTCGCCCCAGAGTCATCAATGATATGGGCGATCTTTTTCAGCAAAATCTTTTCCGTAACGATGACGAGCTTTTTGGCTGGCTTAGCCATGTTGGTACCTCCTGACCTACGTAGATTGATCTTATATATTGAGTTGCAGTGGTCTACTGGGGCAAGGGAGCACCGGCAGACCATACCCGTCTGGAATCAGCCGCCCATCAGCGTCTGGGCAAGCCCAACGAAGAGTGGAATGCACAAGGCGATCGCAACTGGTGTACCGATGGCTGTGGATGCGCCGATGTAGGCAGAGGGATTGGCGGAGGGGATACCGGCTCGTAAAGTGGGCGGCCCTGAAATGTCTGAGCTGGAGGCAGCAATAACCGCCAGAAGCGCGACACCGCCAGCACTGAACCCTGTAACGTAGTGGGCAATCATGCCGAGACCGAAGGCGATAAACCCATGCAGAAATGGAGCTACAAAAGCATACAGAGCGTACCACTGAGCCACCTTGCGCAACTCGCCCAATCTTGCCCAGGCCTCCATACCCATGATCAACATCAGGATCGACAGCAGACCGCGGAAGAGGGGATCGTAGAAGCTTTCGTAGACACTTTCCGGTCGGGTTACAATGCCCAGAGCAAGACCCAACAATAGTGCTGATAGGGCAGATCCCTGGAGGCTTTCCTGCACAATGGGCCAGATCCTGACGCGATCGTCTGAAGCACCGCGCTTCTGGCTGAGATACTCCTGCCGGGTTGTGGGATACTCCGGCTCGCTGGGAGCCCCACCTGCGGTACTGGCAGCCCCCCCTGCGGTACTGAAAGACGCGCCTGCGGTACTGAAAGATGCACTTGCAACACTGGGAGCCCCTGCGGTACTGAAAGACGCGCCTGCAACACTAGAGTACTTGTCGCGCTTCTTGTTGGTATAAATGCTGGCCACGACGATCGCCGTCACGAGTGCCGAGATGTCCATGAAGGGATACAGGGCACCGGCCCAGGCCTCGAATTCCATGCCCTGCCCTTCCAGCATGGTGATGCCAGCGACCATCGTAGAACCACTCACGGCACCGAACAAGCCTGCGGTCGCAAGGGCATCCACGACTCTGATGCCCGGCAGCTTGGCAAACGTATAGCGACCGATGAACACAATCAGAATCCCCGTTACCACAGCGAACAGCGCGGGCAACAGCATCTCCGCCAGACTCGCATTGCGAATGGCCATGCCGCCAGTCAGTCCGACTTTGATCAGCAGCATGAAAACAATGAACTTATAAATTGCATCCGGAATTTGCAGTTGGCTACCGAGGGCAGCAATGACGATACCACCCATCAGAAAGCCGAGGGTCGGCGACTGCAACTGAGATCCGAATCTCGTCAAGAAATCAAACAAGAAATCCACGAATACCTCCTTCCGCCGCCTCCAACGAGGAGCGATGATTGTGACAAGTGAACTTTTAAAGAGTTGAAGAACGTAAGGGTGAAATGGTTCACCCCTACAAAACAGGGGTTACGCGAGGGCCTGTCGATTGGGTGTTCAGAGATGGACGCTCTATCAAATGGGACTGGAAGGGTCGCTGTCCCGCACCACTCTTCATAGAGTTTTGTCTATCAAGAACTGAATCTCTATGTAGTTAAGTCTATACTTGAAATGGTCGGATTTTTGCACTCGCTAACCTGAATTTGCAACGCAATGTCAAATTCGGGACATAAGTTTTTCTTTTCAATCCACTTGCAAGGCAGGAGGCTCTGTCGGTGGGGTGGGTTCTAAGGGGGGACTGTAGCGAGCGGCGTTAACCCAAATGACTGCAAGCAGTAAACCAACACCGCAACCGATCAAGAAAATCCAACCGTGGGAGGGTTCTAAAACCCAGAGCAAGCGGCGATTACCGCCATACACCTGCACGACCCACCCCTCATCCGTATTCAATTTTGGCTGTGACTGCCTCGATTCAAACTGATTCATGATTTTCGCTCCATGCTGATTGTGTGTATCACTTACAGTCCGCTTGCCCGTATCGCGCGGCACACCTGTCGAAAATCCCTCATGTGATGTGCGTAGCGGCTTCAGAACAGTGATTGTGTCTTTAAGCTGCTTTTGCTGAATTTATAGATACAAATCTATGCTTCAAGCAAACACCATGTATTTAAGTTTATGCAATGTCTGGCTAATCAGCAGCATTTTTTACAACCTATCGCCTCAAACTTACCGAACTTTTTAATAAGCAGAACTTATAATTATGGAGGTACTGTAGGCGCACAAGTTTTGACTCACCACTCCTCAGTGGTGTAGAAAACATTCATTGCATCGGTTAGGGTTCCAATGCTTCGCCCGTACAGTCCATGCCTGAGCCTAGGGTTTTATGAGTGTAAGTGAGACATTCCTGAAGCAGATCTCCGCCCAACCGCGATCGCTGACATTACCTGACCTGGAACTCTTTTATTGGGAGTGGGATCAGGGGCAGGAGCCATTGCTGTTGTTGCATGGCATGGCGGATCACAGCCTGGTCTGGGCTGGATTGGGGGAAGCTTTAAAAGATCGCTACCACATTCTGGCTCCTGATCTGCGGGGGCATGGCAATAGTGGCAAGCCAGGGAGGGGGTATCGCTGTGCTGATATTATTGCTGATCTGGAAGCGTTGATGGCCGATCGCGGTTGGTCATCGGCCCATGTCGTGGCGCATTCCTGGTCGGCGAAAGTGGCAGCGGTTTGGGCCACTCAGCATCCTGAGATGATTCGGAGTTTAATCCTGATCGATCCCTTTTTCATCAACGCCATTCCCCGTTGGTTAACCTTCACCTTCCCGCTGTTGTACCGCACCCTCCCCTTCCTCAAGATGCTTGGCCCATTTGCTACCTATGCCCAGGCAGAACAACAGGCCCGCCAACTCAAACAGTTTCGCGGTTGGAGTGAATGGCAGCAAGCGGTATTTGAACAGGGCATGGAACAGAAGCCAGATGGCACCTGGGGCAGTAAGTTTGTGGTGCAAGCCAGGGATGAAATCTTTGCGGATGTCATGGTGGTGGCCGGACTCACTACCCCGATCGCCATTCCGACGCTGTTTATTCAGCCAGAGCAGGGATTGAATCGAACGGCATGGCAGCTCAAGCCCTATCAAACCTACCTGCAAAATCTCACCCTGGTTCAGGTTCCGGGCCATCACTGGTGCTTCCTGGTGGAACCGATCGCATTTCAGCAGGCTGTGGCTAAATTTTTAGAGGCTCAATGAAGCAACCTGCTGTAAGAATAACCATCTACCAGCAATACAGCGTTTTTCCAGCTCGTTCAATCAGAATGGTTTGGATGGAAGACTTGAGGCGGGCGATCGTCCTGCGTAGTTGGCACTGCCCTTCGTCAAACTTCCAGGTGGTGGCGTAGTCCTTGCAGTTAATCACCAGGGTATCGGTGGTGGCAAAGGCATAGATGATGCCCTCTCCCTCCAGTTCGCTGAGGGTGAGGATTTGCTGCCCCGCCAATTGCGCAGCGGTTACTTGTTCTAAAAGAATTTCTGCGATCGGATTCATATTAAACCTCTTTGCATAACAAAATTTGCCCTTCCCATAAAACTGGAGAAGGTGATAAAGGCAGGCACAGCAAAAACGGCTCGGATGAATGTTGCGATCCAGGCACTTGCTGAAGCCTGACGGATAATTCAAACGAAAAGAAAGAAAAATCTCGATTCATTCTGTATTCTATTTGACAGAAATTTGAAAATTGGCAAATCTTGGGAAAACTTAAAATAAGGCGTTGTAAGCTAGCGGTGTAGGCTAATTGTGACTGAAGACGCTATGACCCTTGCTCCCCTCAGTTGGGCAGAACTCGAAGCCCTGACGGACTTTCAAATCGATCCCGTCAATGGTGACACCAATGCTCAAGCTCGATTACGCCTCTTTGGTTACAGTGAATCGGAGGTGCGCGTTACCCTCTACCGCGATAACCACGCCTGGTGTCCCTACTGTCAGAAGGTCTGGCTCTGGCTGGAGGAGAAACAAATCCCCTACCGGATTGAGAAAGTGACGATGTTTTGCTACGGGGAGAAGGAACGCTGGTACAAACAGAAGGTGCCATCGGGAATGCTGCCTGCCCTGGAGCTAGATGGACGGCTGATTACCGAAAGTGATGATATTTTGCTGGCCCTGGAACAGGTCTTCGGGCCGTTGAACCAGGGAATGACCGATCCCCAGGTGATGCCCCTGCGACGGCTGGAACGGCTCCTCTTTCGCGCTTGGTGCAATTGGCTGTGCTATCCCACCTCGTCCTCTCGCCAGGAACAGCAAAACCGATCGCAGTTTATTGAAGTGGTGAGCAAAGTTGAATCTGCCCTCGCCAGCACACCCGGCCCCTACTTCCTGGAGCAGTTTGGCACGGCGGATGTCATCTTCACCCCCTACGTGGAACGGATGAATGCCAGTCTGTACTACTACAAGGGCTACTCCTTGCGGGAAGAAAATCCGCACCTGAGAGACTGGTTTGATGCCATGGAAAGCCGATCGACCTATCGCGGCACTCAGAGCGACTTTCATACCCATGCCCATGATCTCCCCCCCAGATGGGCGGCTGCTGGGAAAACGGTGAACCGCAAATGCAGATCAACAAACATCGCGTCGATCATGGCCCCTGGTTTGGCCTACCTGATGTGACCTATCCAGAGCCAGAAAACTCCCGCCAGGAAGCCCTCCAGCGGGTGATCAAACATCGGGCCAACATGATTCGCGTGAATCCAGCGGACGATCGGTTATTTGATCAAGCCTTACGATGTGCCCTGACGTTCATGATGACGGGTGAACCCTGTACGCCTCCCACAGGTTCTGATTCGGCATTGCGATACTTGCGCGATCGGATTAACGTTCCCCGCGATATGTCAATTTATGCCGCTAAACGATTCAGGGCAGCCCTGGAGCAAACGGCAGCCCTTGTGGGGGATGGACAGGGAACGCCGATTCCTCTGCGGCATCGACGCGATCAAGATCCAGCGAATTTTGCCAGGCAATAGTCAAATCGAGCCTGGGCGGGCAAGATGTCCACCCCACAAGAATTTCAGGTGCTTAAATTGCATTCCTGACTGTTCCCTGAGATGTTTCAGCTTTGAATGGTTGCAGTACCGAGTCCGCTCGCTGAGTCAGTTCTGCTGTACCTCGCACAACAATGAGATACTTGCCGGATTCAAGCTGCTGACGATAGGGCAGTAAATCACTCCTTCCTGCCGTCAAGGGAACGCCCTGACCAAATACATAGGCTCCCCAGCCACCAGCGATCGAGGCCAGTAAGCCACCCAGGATGTGATTACCAAACCCGCCCAGGGCTGGAACCAGTTCAATGCCAGTCAGGGCATTAAATGCGAATCCGGCAACAAATCCAAATAGAACAATCCAGGAAAAGCGAATTTGTCCGGTGGGAATGGGTTGGTTAGGGTCGAGCAAATCATACGCCTCTGCGCTTTTGTAGCCATGGCCCAAAATATCAATTTGCGTATTGGGTAGTGCTGCTTGTTCCAGGGCAGCATAGGCGGATTCGGCCTGAGTTCGATCGGGTAAAACAGCAATTAAATAACGCATCATTCCACCTCAGTTGGTTAACACAACGAACGAATCAGGAGCACGATTGCGATCGAAACCTTCACGCATTCCCACCTCATCCTAGAGAGCCAGTTCATTCCTCTCTTCCTGCTAACGAGGGGTTTTATTAATTGCTTTACCGTTTTATGACTATTTAGTTATATTAGTAATGTTAGTTTACATCGTGAAGAAAGTTGAGCCATCCTATGGATAGTCATCTTCCGTTTGAAAGTCCTTCTCTATCAAGGCGGCAACTCCTCAACTTTTTGACTGGAGCAACCGTTGCTGCGACGACCGGCTCTGTGCTTTATACCGTCGGCAAGTTTTTTATACCTCCATCCGAAAACGCTGGAGGAGGCGCAATTCTGGCTAAAGATATCCTGGGAAATCCGATTCCTGCTGCCCAAATTCTGGCAGAACCAGCGGGAACCCGTGCCTTGATTGCTGGATTGGGCGGTGAACCGACTTACCTCATCGTTCAAGATGACAATACCCTGAACCGGATGGGAATTGTTGATAACTGTACTCATCTAGGCTGTACCTTTCCCTGGAACCCGATCGAGCAGCAGTTTCAATGTCCCTGTCATGGTTCTCTCTATGCTCCAGATGGAACCGTCGTACGAGGCCCTGCTCCACTCCCCCTTAAACTGGTTCAGGTTGCTGTGGTTGAGGATGGCATTTGGATTTCGCCCTGGACTGAAACCGATCCTCGCACCGGAGAGAAACCCTGGTGGGTTTAATGGCAATCATCACCCAGGCAAATACAGGTGTAGAGGTTGGACGGTATTCACTCCAGAGGTTCCGGGATTGTTCTAGATAAATGCGTTAGCTTAGTAAATGTGACATTCAGATTCAAGGAGAATCAATATGTTTCCGTTTTGGATGAATCCCTACTGTCATTCCGGATCGATGTCTCAGCAATCCTATCGGCAGCATAAGTTAGAGTTTTTGAAGCAGATGCGCGATAGCCTCGAAACTCGGTTGGCTGCAGTCAATGCAGCGATCGACACAATGGAACGGCAAATGAATCAGGATAACCCATCCAATCCCACGGCTTGAGGTTGCTCTGGGTTGCTGGTAAGACTTTTAGGATCGTGAATCAAATAACCTGTAGATTGTTTTACTTCGTTGACTGGGCGGGCAAGATGCCCACCCCACAAGAAGTTCAGTTTATTTAATTCGCATTCCTTAGCATAGATCGCACCTGATCACACCATCCGCTCTGAATTAATGACAGGGCGGATTTTTGGCACTCCATTCTGAATGCTATCCGGCAGCTAACCCCTGGCTAGACATTTGGAGAATTTCCCGCAGGCTGAAGCCAATTTGACTGAGGGCATCGGTATATCGCAGGAGAAACTCTTCAATTAGCGGCGGTTTGCGCATGCCGATCGCATTAGCATCAGATTCGACCTGGTTCAGCATTTGCCAAATTAAGGGTAAAACTTTTTGGTTGGTGGCCTTCAGTTCGTCTTTGACTGCCTCGAAGTTTGCCTTCAGCCAGACTTCACCAAAGTTGAGATGCTGGTATTCATCCGCTACCACGGACTCCGTTACTTTGCGGGCAAAGTCATCTGCAACTGGAATGTAATTGTTGTAGGCGGCGATCGCAAAGCATTCAATTACCAGGGCTTGAATTAATAGACAAGTCGCGGTTTGATGGCTGGCTGCTGCCGTTTGAAACGCCTGGCGTAACCGGGCAAAAAACTGTTCAGCAAACTGAAGATCTGGAATGACCTCTAAATTGCGGCCGCAGGCTTCAAAGCTTTTGCGGTGGCGATACTCCATTTTGCTGAGACGAACTAACTCTGCGGTGTGCTCTGGCAACAATGCTGCTAACTGCCTGAAATTATCAGCCGCCTCTTGCTCCCCTTCAATCACGATGCCATTGATCCGGCTAAAGGAATCGCGGTAAGCAGCACTGTAAAAATCAAGGGTCTGATTTACTGGAAACTGAGCCACAGTCAACTGTCCTCCTCACATCGGATTGATTAGTTTTATACTGTATCACTATATAAACATTTATAGCTGCAATAACCCGTCAGACCCGTGCAACCTGATTTCGAGCCAACCTGGCAAATCCGCGATCGCTTTCTGGTGCTTCACTCTCGCTGGATCACCCTGATTGGCGAACATCTGCAAACGCCTCAGGGTCAGGAATTAGAATATTGGCGAGTTGAGAAGGCGGATTCTGTCATTGTGTTGCCGATTCAGCAACACCGGATTTTGCTACCCCGGCCCAGCTATCGCCCCGGCATTCAACAGGCAACGCTAGATTTTCCGGGCGGACGGATTGCAGATGGACAAACGCCCGCTGATGCTGCGATCGCTACCTTGCAGCGAGAACTGGCGATCGATGCTTCTGATGTTGGTCATGTCTCACCGTTGAATCCGCAAGGTTGGAGCGTGAACAGCTCTTTTCCAATCAAAACCTCTATGGCTTTGTGGTTCAAATTCGAGAAAACATTGTGGTACAGCCTGATTTGCTGGCAGATCCCTATCCGGTGAGTGCGGCTGGCGTGCAGCAACTCTTGAAAGAAATCACCTGCTTGCAGTGCCGGGCTGTTTTGTTGGAGTGGTGGTGGCAGGAACTCAACCCTGGCTGAATATCCGCAGCAAAGTATTGCCAGAAAAGTATCGTCAGCAAAGTAAAGTTTTGTGAGCGTCCCTTTTTCCGCTTTACCAAGGCATCTGTCTCCCTCCCCCGATCGATTCTCCCAGACGTCTGTCCAGATAAACTAAAATACTATATAGCTATTAATCTGCTGTAGTACTTTGCCTGGACGATGTCGAGATCCTCTGAACCACGAGTCCCTGTGACTGTTTTAGAAGCCGTTGCAGACTATTTCAAAATCTTCGCGGAAACAAGCCGATTACAGATTTTGCAATGTCTTAGAAATGGCCCGATGAATGTCATGGAGCTGGGCGAAGAGACCGGGTTGGGGCAGGCCAATCTGTCCAAGCATCTGAAGGTGATGACCCAAGCAGGGATTTTAACGCGCCAACCGAAGGGAACCAGTGCCTACTACGAAATTGTGGATCCGCTGGTGTTTGAGTTTTGCGAGCTGGCCTGTGCTCAGATTGGCGATCGGCTGCAACAACAGGCGGATACGTTTCTCCGGGCGGCCGCGCTTCAGTCCAGGGAAAGTGCTGTAAAGAAAAATACCAAAGCGTAGAAAGCAGTCTTCAGGCGGTATGATTGATTAATCACTATTTAGTTATTGATAAATCATTGCGTATGCTGCGATCGCTTCCTCCGCTCAAAATTGGTCAACATACGGTTCCCTATCCCATTGTTCAGGGTGCGATGGCGGTGCGCGTGTCAGGTGCCCGTCTGGCGGGAGCGGTTGCCCAGTCTGGAGGTGTTGGAGTCATCTCGTCCCTGGGATTAGGGCTGAATTCACCCTACTTTAGGGTTCAACCCCGACAAGGGGACTTTTTCACGGCCAACCCGCTCGCGTTGATTGATGAATTGCAAAAAGCGCGCACCATTAGCCCGGATGGAGTGCTGGGGGTCAATATCCTGCTGGCTACAAAGGATTATTCTGTATTGGCCAAACGGCCGCTGCCCATGGAGCCAATCTGATCATTACCGCCGCCGGATTACCCCTGGACTTACCCGCTCATACCGCAAACCACCCAGAGGTGGCTCTTGTGCCGATGGTATGTGGACTGGATGCAGTGCAAACGATTTGCCAAACCTGGCACCAACGGTACGATCGCCTGCCCGATGCCCTAATTGTTGAGAATTCCCAGGCCGTCGGTGGCCACATTGGGACAACCTGCGATGATTTCAAGGGTCAGATTGAACGATTGCTGCCCCAAATTCAGGATTACCTGCAAACGCAATTTCAGGTGGAAATCCCGCTGATTGCTGCGGGTGGAGTTTGGGATCGAGCCGATGTCGATCGGATGCTGGCATTGGGGGCGAGCGGGGTTCAGGTGGGGACTCGGTTCATTACTACGACAGAATGCGATGCCGATCGCCGTTACAAAGAAGCTCATCTCAATACCAGCTCTAAAGATGTTGTGATTTTGCCCAGTCCAGTGGGTAAGCCGGCTCGTGCCCTCCGTAATGCCTTTGCGGAGAAGGTGATATCCGGCTCTGCCGATCTGGAACGACGCTGTGTGGCCAACTGTCTGGAGTCCTGCCTGTGCCGGGATCACCGCAAAACCTATTGCATCCTTCAGTCCCTTGCCAATGCCGCTGCTGGAGACATTGAACAGGGTTTGCTGTTTTCGGGGGCGAATGTGGGGCGAGCAGAGGAAATTGTGTCCGTGGCTGAGGTCATGGCAGCGTTAACGGGTGTGCGGGAAGCAGTCGTTGTTTAAGGAATGGTTAAAATGCATGCACTTTCAATTCCCACCTGGATAGTTCACATTCTGAGCGTATCTGAGTGGATGGTGGCTATGGGGTTGGTCTGGATCTATGCCGATGCCAGCCAAAACCCTGTTTGGAAGGGATTTGCGATCGCCATGATGCCGGCCTTGGCCAGTGCCATTCTGGTTTGTACCTGGCATTTTTTCGACAACGCGCCTGCCCTATCGTGGTTAGGAACTGCCCAGGCGGCAATGACGCTTTTGGGTAACTGTATGCTCATGGTGGTGGCCGGGTGGTTGTGGCGACAATCGGTTCGGATTGGAACGTAGCCTAGAGGAGTAAGTTTAATGATTTCTAAAGATACCCTATTTGCCCTTTCGCTCTTTCCCTACCTTGCTTTCCTCTGGTTTCTGGCGCGATCGAAGCAGGCTCCCCCTCTGGCGATGGCTGGGTTTTATTTTACGTTGGTTTTTGTGGGGGTGACGATTCCCGCTGGCATTTATACCAGGGTGGTTTATGGGGAGTCTCTGGCGAATGTGGACTGGCTGCACGGTACGGCTGAATCGTTTTTAACCCTTTCCAACGTCCTGATTGTTCTGGGGTTTCGTCAGGCCCTGTTGCGTTGCCGTTCCATTCATCGTGCTTAACTCGATGAAGCAGATGACTAGATGACTGGCATGGCCCGGTTCGATGGACTGGAATGGGGCGATCGGAGTTCACAAGTTTTTCATTTTCTTTATTTATTAAGTGGGTCGAAGCACAATCCTGATTTTTGAATGGCGATAAAATAGCGATGGCAAAGTTAACCTCGTTTCAACCCAACCCTTTGCTCAAAACCATGAGGATAACGCTCGAAGAACTTTTGCAGCGGTATGCGGCAGGGGAACGTAGCTTTGAAAGGGCAAATCTCCGAGAGATCGATTTGCACAATGCGCATCTGCACGGTGTGAACTTCAACCAGGCGGATTTGCGCCAGGCTCGACTGGGCAAAACAGATTTTGGTCAAGCCAGCTTTCGGGAGGCAGACCTGAGCGAATCCCTGTTGTGGGGCACGAATCTGAGTCAGGCGGATCTGGGCCAGGCGATTCTGCGAGAGGCGGATTTGAGTGGAGCCAGGCTCACGGAGGCGAACCTGGAGCGATCGAACTTGAGTAAGGCAACCCTGGGTGGGGCAAATTTAGTTCGGGCGCACTTGCTGGGAGCGAATCTGTTTGAGGCAGATTTACGTCCCACGTCCGATCAGATTACGGATCTGGGTCAGGCTATTTTGAGCCATGCCGATCTGTCCTATGCCTATCTAAGTGGAGCCGTTTTGTACCAGGCTAACCTGGCAGGAGCCAGGCTCTGCCGTGCGCATTTGAACCGAACATTGCAACAGGGAATGAAGCCAACTGACCTGAGTGAAGCGAATTTGCAGGGCGCAGATTTGAGCTATGCCGATCTCACCGGGGCAGTTTTGCGTCGGGCTGATTTACGCAACGCAGATTTAACGGGTACGGTATTGACGGATGCAATTTTGCAGGGTGCAGTAATGCCGGATGGAACGGTGATCGAGTCAGAAAAGACTAACTTTCTCTAAAGATTAGGAGAATATCAGGAATCTGACCTGATGATGAAAAAGCGCAGCAAAGAAAAACCAGCGGATTGTTCAGCAACCTTTAATTTAACAACTAGCTCCGTTACGATTACTGAAGTATTTGAATCTATGGTTACTACTCATGATGACTCCCATGCTAACGCAGAGTTAACTTTATTTGGACGACCTGCGGATCAAGGTAGATGGCTACTGATTCCTCTGGGGATGAGCATTTTACTGTGTTTAGGAACGGTCTACTCCTGGAGTATTTTCAGAAAACCGCTGGAGGGTGAATTCAATATTGGTGCAACGGAAAGTCTTTTGCCCTACACGGTTGCCCTGGTTTTCTATGCAGCTCTGATGCCGATCGCGGGGTTTTATATTCCTCGGATTGGCACCCGCACGGTTACTGCGATTGGTGGTACGATCGTTGGGCTGGGCTATATTCTCTCTAGTTTTGCCACTCAAATTGGCATGATGACCCTCACCTACGGAGTGATTGCCGGAACTGGGGTGGGCATTACCTATGGGGTACCGATGGCGGTGGTCGCCCGTTGGTTTCCAGACAAAAAGGGGCTGGCAGTGGGGCTAACCATTGTTGGATTTGGATTATCACCTCTGATTACGGCTCCCCTGGTGAATCATCTGATTGATGCGTATACGGTTAGACCCGCACTCCGGATTCTGGGGATCGCCTTTATTTTGATCATTCTGGCGATCGCCACTACCTTAAAGTTACCTCCCCAGGACTGGTTCCCTAAACGGCTTTTAGCGACTCAATCAACCTCTACTCCAGCACCGACCTACGCTGCTAGTTTGCTCAAAAGCCGCTCTTTCTACGGACTCTGGATCTGTTACACGATCGGAGCGTTGGTGGGTTTAAGTGCCATTGGCATTTCCAGTCCTGTCGGGGAAGAAATCATTAATATTGATCCCAAATTAGCAGCCAGTAGTGTTGCCTTGTTTGCCCTGTTTAACGGAGTCAGCCGTCCTTTGTTTGGCTGGTTGTGCGATCGGTTTAAACCCCACTATATAGCGATCGCTTCCTATACGTTGATTTTGATTGCCTGTGTGCTGATGCTGAATGCTCAGGAGGGACAGGTCGCAACTTATCTCATTGCATTCTGCCTGTTCTGGTTCTGCCTGGGCGGTTGGCTGGCAATGGCTCCTACCACGACTCTCAGATTCTTTAACCCAGATCAGTACGCCCAAAATTACGGCATTGTCTTCACTGCCTACGGTGTGGGTGCTTTATTAGGAACACTGGCAACGGGACAAATTCGAGATTGGTTTGGCAGCTATACCTATGCGTTTTACCCGATGGCACTGCTGGCAATGGTTGGAATTGTGGTGGCTAGCACGATGCTGAAGCGCGATCGACTGATTGAACGTCCCTAACCAGAAGACCATTGCACCCATCACATACGCTAAGGTTTGGGCGATCGTTTGTTGAATACTGAAGCCATAGTCAGTAGATCGCAAATTCATCCTGGGGAGGGTAAGTGAATCGCAGTCAGCACAGACTACATTGAAGTGGGACGATGAGAACAGGATTGACCTCGTACATTTGTACTTGTATTATTAGTCTAAGATTCTCAATAAAAAATGGAAGACTCTGACATGGAAGACAATCCCAGTATTCTCTCCCATATTTCCCTAGGCACCAACGATTTTGAGCGATCGATCGCCTTCTATGATCGAGTTCTGCCGACGATCGGTTGTCAGCGAATCATGGAGCATCCGGGAGCCGTCGCCTACGGGAAGCAGTATCCAGAATTCTGGGTGCAAACGCCCATTGACGGTCAACTTGCAACGGTGGGCAATGGCACTCATATTGGGTTTATGGCTCCCAGCAAAGAATCGGTTCATGCCTTTTATGAAGCGGCCCTGGCAGCGGGTGGGGTTGATGAGGGTGCGCCTGCCCCAGACCCGATTACGGTGAACCTTACTATGGCTGCTTTGTCCGCGATCCCGATGGGCATAAAATAGAAGCTTCTTACTGGGATATGCAGCGAGTGGAAGAACTCTACCTGGATTAACTAGAGTAATTTAGCTGGTTCTGTTGGAGGCACCCACTTATTTGCCCTGCGATGAAGGAACCTGGTAGCGTAACTCAACAAATTCATGCCCCACCCGCTCCACGGATTGAAGTTGAAGTGGGGGATGAACGGTGCGCGGAAACAGGGGTGCGCCACTTCCCAGGGTTACAGAAGCAAAGGTGACGGTGATTTCATCCAGTAAATTAGCATCATAAAACTGACCCGCCAGATCGCCACCGCCGACAATCCAAATGCTCTTTTCCCCTGCAACCTCTTTCATCGTTGTATGGATGGGTTCAACTTCGCCCCGCACAAAGCGAATATCTGCATCCGCAACAATCGGCAATTCGCGTGTGGTAAATACCCAGGCAGGCATTTGATAGGGCCAAACCTGGGGTTGAGGATTGGCAATTTGGTGGTCATAGATCCACTGGTATGTAGTAGAGCCCATTGCAATAGCTCCGATGCCGCTCAGAAATTGATTGAACGTATCACCATCGGGTTCTCCAAACTGAAACAGCCACTCCAGGGAGTTATTCGAGTCGGCGATAAATCCATCCAAACTGGATGCAGTGTAATAAATCGTTTTCACAATCAATTCCTATGGTGTGTTTTCTGGATGATGCGATTCATCTTCAGTCTCTCAATGCTTCAGTCCTCCAGGCTTCCAAACGATTTTGCATCTGCCAGATCAAAGATTTCAACTGCATCTTTTCGGCGAAACATTCGCTTTCCTAAATGCGGAAAATCTGCAATTTCCACCTCTACATTTTCTCCCCCCATCAGGTAAACCAGATCCTCATTTCCGGCATTCTTCAGGTGATGGGCCACTGAAGGGGTTGGAAAAGCCATAAAGTCTCCGGCATGAACCTCAAACACTTCACCGTTGACTTCCGCAATTCCATCACCTGATAGGATATAGATCCATTCTTCCTCCCGGTAATGGGCGTGGTAAACAAAAGATTCTTTGCCAGGCGGAATTTTGGCAAAGTTGACTCCGGTGCGCGTTAATCCTAGAATTCGTCCCATCTGAGTTCCTGAGATTTCAGAGTTTGGATTCCAGGGATGCGAGAAGGACTGCAAGTTCTCCTCAATTTGCTGTTGCCGCATTAAAAAAGGCGTTTTGTCGGTCATGTTTTTAATTCCCAGGAAGATTATGGATGATTGATCCGGTTGATCGAGTTTATGGGTTGATTTGGTAGTGAACGACCACGACACCGTTACTGTAGATTTTGCTGTCCGTCAGCTTCAGAGCCGTTTGGGCGATCGTTCCTGCAAAAAGAGGAATTCCTGCACCCATCAAGAACGGATTAATTTTCAGGATCAGTTGATCAATTAGCTGCTCTGCAAATAAAGCTGCCGCTAAATCTGCACCTCCACACAGCCAAATTCCTTGCCCCGATTCCTGTTTCAATTTTTTGACCCGTGCGATCGCATCTTCTGAAATCAGTTCAACTGCTGCATCAGGACTTTCCCTCATGCTACGAGAAAACAGGTATTGCTTCAGGTGCGGGTAAGGATTCGTTACACCGACCTTTAACCCGACCTCATAGGTTCTACGGCCCATCAGTACCGTATCAAACCACTGGTTTTCCCCCTTGACACCCATTACATCATGCAGATGGGCTGGAATGGTTTCAGGAAAAGTCGCTACAATTTCGGCAAGATATTCGCTGTCCTGAGAAAATCCATCATGGGAGCCATCCTGATGGGCAATATATCCATCAAGGCTGCACGCCACATAATACGTTAGTTTTCGCATATTATCCTCTGACTGCGATCGGTTTAATTACTGTTTCGTTTTTGATCATGATTTATTTTCTTTTACAGAAGTCACCCAAACCCAGGCAATCAGAAAGAATTGCATTGGAACCCGGAAGAGTAGATAAATTGGCCCAGCAACATTGCCACCAAAGTCTACCGAATTGAGCGCTGAGTAAACATTGGAGGGAAACACTGCAATGAGAAAAGCGATCGCCAAAATGCCAGTCAGCCGAATAAATTTGGGAAGGAGAAAACCAACCGAAAAGGCAATTTCCATCAAGCCTGTGATATAGATAATTTCATAGCGAAAAGGGAAAACCAGTGGGAGCATATTAACCATGCCATCGGCAAGCAAAAAGTGGCTAATACCTGCAAACAGAAACATTGATGAGAGGGCAATCTGACCGCAGAGCCGATAGTTAACGGATGGCGATCGGAAGCGACGAATGAGAACAGCGAGAACAAAAGTTGCTAACAGGACAATCAATACAGCCATGATTGATCTCATCTTGTCTGCTGACACAGAACTGTCATCGGGCAAAACTGCCAAAGTGTAAAAATATCATTCTCCAGGTTATTTCATTCACGATCCTGAGAACGCGGTTTTCGCAACATTGGAAAGAAAGTTGGAGACGAGCCGACTTGAATGGTTCCCAGCAACTCAAATCCATATCGTTGATACAGTGCAAGGTTACGCGAGCTTGATGCTTCGAGATACGCAGGGGCATTCTCTCGATCGCATGCAGTTAACGTATGGTGCATCAATGCCGACCCATAGCCATTGCCGTGTAGCGTCGGATCAACCCCTAGCAGCGGTAAATACCAGTGCGGCTCATCTGGATGATAGCGATCCATTTGCTCGATCATGGCAAATACTTCCTGCTGATGCGATTCGGACATCGTTTGCTGAAAGAGGGCAGCCAGTTCATCTTCTTGCGGCTGAACGTTGGGTGGTAGCCAAAGTGCTGCACCCCGAAAGTCATCAACAGCATAAACGGTATTATGTTCAAACGCGCTTCTGAAGGCTCTGACAATACTGGGAAAGTTTTTAAAGTAGTCGTGAGGGTCAGGATACGTCCAGCGCGCAACGGGATCTGCGGAGAAGGATAGCGTCATGACCGCAGTAATGCGAGGTTCATCATCGGCTGTTGCGATCTGAACGGATGGTATCATCAGTACTTCCTCAGGGATGCAGAGTATTGCGTTTTAGCAGGCAGTTCTAGCGCATGGCAAAACGCCATTCCAGTAACGAGGGCGGATAGGAGGATAGTGACAAAACGCCAGGTTCTCACTAACATGATCAATCCCTCCATATTCCAGGGCAAAGCCCCAGGGCTAAGAATCTTTTCAGCCTAACCGTCGCGCGCTCCCTTCGCCTCACCCAAACGAGTCATCCGATCGGGGGATTGAGGCAGATGTTTTACTGGAAGGACGATGTCTGAACCTGATTGGCTGACAAAAGTTGTGTGCCCTCACCCCCAACCCCTCCCCTAAAGGGCGATGGGAGCCAATTTACTTCTTTAGTTTCCTCTCCCGAAGGGAGAGGGCTAGGGAGAGGGCTTCCAGGGTTTTGGCTGAGAAGTTTTGTCAGTCACCCAGTGTCTGAACTGTGGAAGTGCGATCGAGTAACTGTTTAAAGTTTTCCCGCCAGGGAGCGAATTCAGTGACAAAGTTGTAACCACAGACGGTGTCTAAGGCGCGATCGGCAATCACTTCCCAGATCCGGGCTGCCCGACGACGAGTTTCAACCTGCGACCCAAAGGGATTCAATCGCATTTTAGATCCTGGTGGAAAGGCATAGTCGCAGATAAATAGCACCTTTTCGTAGATGTACAAAGTGAAACCTGGCGAGTGTCCGCCAATGTGGAACGCTTCGATTCCATGTTCCGTGAAGTCACCATCAAATGGACGATCAACTGGAAAGGGTTGGGCGATCGGAAGTTGGGCATCTAGAGTGTGTAGATGAACTTTTGCCCCCCAGAGTTCACGATACTGATTAGACGCGCCCATGAAATCTTTGTGAGTAAAGTAAATCGTCTCTACTGGCTCTAAATCGCGGTTAAATGCTGATGGACAATCAATCCAAACTGCACCATCCTTCGTTTCAACGCGGTAAGCTGCATGTTCAAACCCTAAACGCGGTACAGAGAGTAATTGCATCACATAGTCATTAATACGATGTGATGTCACCCGATAGATTTTTTCTGCCTCATCCCAGAACACAAACTTGTCATGATGCGCTCCGCAAAATGGGCAGACATCGGGCATCTCACCGATCATATTGTAGCCGCAGGTCTGACAAACCCATTGTTGATGAGATGTGGCAGGCTCCATTGTTTTATTCTTTAAAGTCATGCTTCAAATCTCCTTTCTGTAATGTTGATTTTTGGCTTACAACAGTTTTCACTTGAATCGCCACAGTTTTATTTACGATCGAAAATTGCTGCAAAGGTGAGGACATCATTGGTTGCAAATCTGCTTGAGCTTTCGGGGATTTCTGACGGTGTAAACGGATTGAATATGTCCATCTACAATGTCGAATGTCGTTACGCTATGAACATTGAAATCTACAACTGTGACAATACCGGGATGTCCATTCACTTTCACAATATGAAAAACAGCAGTGGAAAGCCATTTACGGTGAATCGCTAACACAAATCGTGCCACTTTCATTGCACCATGTAGGGGTTTGAGAGCAGCAGCCACTTGTCCTCCACCATCGGACCAATAGGTGACATCCTCCGCTAGCAGCGTCAGCAGACCTTGCAAATTTCCCTGTGTTGAAGCTTCTAAGAATTGTTCGGTAATATGTTCCTGCTGCTGCTGGGAAACAGAAAAGCGAGGGCGTTGGGAGGCAATATGCTGGCGCGATCGCCTGAGAATTTTCCGACAATTCGTTGAACTTTTTCCTACCATTTGAGCAATTTCATCATAGTCATACTCAAACACTTCACGCAGCAAAAATACGGCTCGTTCAATGGGCGATAAACGTTCTAGCATGACTAAAAACGCCATTGAAAGTGAGTCTGCCAACTCTATCTGCTCGGCTGGATCATCAGATTGGGGCATCGTAATCGGTTCGGGGAGCCACGACCCAACATACTGTTCCCGCTGCACACGGGCAGATCGTAAGGGGAGCATCCCACTTTCGTGAAAATAGTCAACTGGCAAGTTGCCCATATCGGACGGCAATACTGGGGGCGGCACTTTACTAGCCTCAATTGCTTGGGTTAGCTGATAATCCAGATGACTACGAATAATCCTTGCAGCCTGACTGGGCAGAAACTCAGCAATTCTTTCCGCGATTACAGCAACATCATGCCATCCAATGTTGGAGCGTTGAATGATCTGTTGTGTTAAGCAAACTCTATCGGGAGTCCACTGAGTGGTGTTCCATATTACTTGGATACTGAGAAAGTCATAGGTTTGCTCATCCAACCAATACTCTTCTAGCAATTCCCAAACATCCTCGGCTGCAAAACTTACGGCAGCTTGCAGGATTGGACAACAATAGACTGCCTGTTCTGCTGGTTTCTCCAACCACTGTCTAAATTCAGGGCGATCGCGCAACTTTCTGAACCAACCTGGACTACCAACCACGGCATTCAAGACTTTAATTGCTTCTGTTTCTGAGTTCAGCAAGGGAATGAGCAGCCCTGCTTCCACAGGATCAGGATTGGGTTGTGCTCCCACAAACTCGATCAGCAGATTACGAATGTGAGGTCTTATCTGCTGTTGGAAGGTTTGCAGCAGATTTGTTAATTGCTTTTGATATTGCCGAGTAGCGGTACCACGCAAATAGTTCAGGCTTCTTAGCAAAACAGGTCTGATGAATAACCCGTCCTGTCGCTCCAGCACAAGATCGGTTAAGGATTGTGCGCCACAAGCAAAGGCACGGGCAAGGGTATGGTCGTAGTATGTTTGGTGACGAAATCCAATGGTTCCATTTTCTGGATTAGTGATGAGCAACCCAGCCTGTTCCAGTGTCTGCCACGCTTTTGGAGATTGATCGGCAAATGCACCGGGTAACCACAAAACTTCTTCCTCAGTCATACGATCGGCCAGCTTTTCCAGGAACGTGATACATTCTTCAGTGTTCGGTTGCTTCTTCACTCGTTCTTCCCAGAGACGGTCTAAAAGATTTTGGGAGGAGGTAAAGGCATCTCCTGGCTGGGCAATAGCGAGAAATATATTCAGGTGAAGTGGATTCTGCAATAACTCTCGAAGAGGTTCTCCCATACCTGCGGGCTGATGTCCTGCCAATTCTAAAATTGAGGCAATCTCTTCCCATGTGGGAAGTTTCAAGAACAAGTGATCAATTTCTGCAAGCCGAGCAAATTGAGAACCGTAGCGGAACTCAAACTCTCGGCAAGTCGCAACAACATGAACATTTTTACTGCCAGATAATCTCTGAATCAGAGACAGGAGCAGGGTCAGCCGTTGGGATTTGCGATCGAGTAATTCAGAGACAGCATCTAACTGATCAATCAAAACAATAATTCGCTCTTTGCTGGCGATCGCATAAATGGCATCACTGGGATGCAACGTAAAATGCAAGTCACGCTGCAAGTCTTCAATCGTGTTGATAGCTCCATTCAACTGGTCAGCTTTAATTGCCAAAACTGAATAGCCTTGTGTGATCAGTTCATTTCCTAAGGTTGCCATCAATGCTGATTTACCTGATCCAGGAACACCTAGAACGATTGTTGTCGATGAGTCCGCCGTTTCAATACAGTTCAGCAACTCATCCAATTCAGGGCGCTTAATCTGCCGACCGTTACTGAGTGTGCGCTGCCAACTCAGTAAACCTTTCGAGGCATCTGCTAAATGCTGTTTGAGCTTGGTGTACTCGGCTGAACTTAGACCGATAGAGGAAGTACCCTCCAATTTTGCTAAGATTTCAAAGGCAAAGGCACTTGCATGTTGAGCCGCAACTATTCTTGCCTGGTCTGGATCGATTGTGCCATCGTGATCGATAACGTGGGTAATGCCTCGAATAATTAGAGCGTTAGTTTCAGCATTTGCGTGAACTGCTTTCAAGACACCGTACCCTGTGACATCTACTGCCAGAGCATCGCCATAGTTCGATTGTAAAAGTTGGTAAATTGCAGATTGACTGGAAGTAATCTCCTTGTCACCTGCTGCGATCGCACCGACAACTGCTTTTGGCATCCAGCTTGAACGATCTTCTTGTTGAATACGCTCCAGCCAATCTTCTCGTCTGGCTGTTGCCTTTGCCCGCTGTTCGAGCCGATAGCTGGCTAATCCCATTTTGGGTCTGGTTAAGAATCCTGACTCCGTTTCTTTGCCAAACTCATATCCATAAACTTCGATTGCAGCAACAACGTCTCCCGTAGTGACATCCTTTTTAAGTCCAGTCGCTACACCGACTGAGAGAATGACGTTGGGTTGCCAATGGGCGATCGCTCGTTCTGTTTCTGCTGCTGCATCAGAATTTCCTGCATTGACCTCGGCGATCGCTACTTCCCATGTTTGACCATTTGCAGAAAACCGTCCTAATTCATAGACTGTTCCTTGGGAGTGGGTTTCTTCCTTGAGGCTTATCAAATAGGAACGAACAGCCCAACAATCAGCAGGGTGAGTAGTTAGAATGACTGCACGAGGCATTCGCAAATACCTATGATTATGCATCTAATTTACAACTTTCCAAACGCTCAAGAAATGTTATTCCTTCCCACATTCTTTCTCCTTCTTTTTCTTTTTGCTTTATCCTTGGCTCCTCACTTTTTAACCAATCTTTAGCATCTTGCACTCTTTCACGGTATATTTCTTCATTTGCCTTAAATTCTAGTATATGAACTTTTTCCCTCCATTCTTTAAACTCTTCTGTTCCTAAGCACCACCAAATACATATTGGAAGAAATCCCATAAAAATTTCATCTTCACTTATATTTGTTTCTCTATAGCTCTCGTTAGAACTTGTTAGCTTCTTTAGATTATGAGACCATGTAAAAGACCTTTCTTTGAGCCAATTTAATCGTCTGGCAAGTTCTTTTATCCTTTCCAATTCTGTTTCTAATCCATTTAGTTCATCATACATTTTTCTTTGAATGCTAAACCCTAGTCTTCCATTGCTTAATCTCAACCAAAGGCAATCAATAATCTGTAATTCCTCACAGGAGATACTTTCTATATCTTTCCTATCTAAAAGGTCTTCCTTTTGCTTGCCAGCAGCTTGGCATAATATGTTCCACGTTTCCCGATCTGCTTCTTCCCATTCCTTCTTAATCAAGAGCTCATGAAGCTTAGTATAGTCAATACTTCCTCTTCTAAGGATTCTAAGCTTGACGTTTTCCTCAAGAGAAACAGTGTCGTTTAATTTAAGCCGAAAGTACTCTTTCAATTTCTTCAGTTCAGCTAAAGTTTCCTCCTCAAAAGGGTATCCTCGTTCAGCGGTCAATTTAGTAAGGTGTTTTTCATATTGTTCTAAACTTTTCTGATATTTCTTGTACGGTGCTAAAACTTCATCTTGAACTACACTAACCTCCGATTCGGTTAACCCCAGTTGAGTCTGCAAATTCTGCAATATAACTGACTCGATAGGAGAAATTATTCCATCAGAGGCATATTCCTCAAATCGCTGACGGTACTCATCAACATTTTTATTGTCAGGTTTTGACTTAGATACATTAACATCCTCTTCGGATATGTTTTGGGGAGTTCTTGGCGATGGTTGCTCAAGGCAGAGTTTTGTTAAAATTTCAAAAGCGAAAGCAGTGGCGTGACAGGAAGCCCTTTGTTGCCGAACGTATTCAGGTTCTTGCCCTGATTCTATAGAGTCGTCATTTTTGCCATCAACTAAGTCTGAAATTCCCCGAATCACAATCGCCTTAAGCTCTGGATAGGCAAACGCTGCACTTAAGAAACCAAAGCCTTCCATCTCGACTGCGATCGCATCGTTATAACTCGCCCTGATAAAGTTAAAGACATCTGATTCTTTTGAGGCAATCACCTTCTCCCCAGCAGCAATCGGAGCCACAAACACATGAGGCTTTGAAGTTGGTTGGTTGGATAGCCTTTGCAACCACTCTTCTTTTCTCGCTTCTGCTCTAGCTCGTTGCACTAATGCATGCGCCGATTGTCCTAGTGCAGGTCGAGTAAAAAACTGATCTCCTACCTTTCCTGACTCATACCCATAAACTTTTGTGGCTGCTACTACATCACCGATTGCAACATCTTTAATGCCTCCAGCTATGCCCACAAAGAAAAGGACATCAGGCTTGAAGTAGGTAATCGCTCGTTCTGCTTCAACGGCTGCCCCAGCATTACCTGCTCCCACCTCAGCAATCCCGACTTCCCATGTCTGCCCACTCGCAATGAATTTTCCCCGCTCGTAGATTGTTCCCTGGGGATGCATCTCCTCCTGGAGATCCGTCAAATAGGTACGGACGGCTGTATATTCAACGGGCAAAGCAGTCAGTATTACCGCACAAGGCATGGGCTAAACCTTCAGTAACCTAAATATCCACTATTCTGACTACTCCATCTCAAATTGACCAGAGTTTGGAGATTTTCTTTGGCTTTTTGAGGGACTGATCACTCATCAGCCACAATAGATACAGGGTTCGAGAAAGTATCAGCTATGAGCGACAAAGACCAAATTCTGGAAATCCTCCTTGCCGAATATGACAAGCTGAAATCGGAGCAAACGCAACGGATTGGCTTCCGGGATAACCTGCTTTACGTCACACTTGTTTTGTTTGGAACAATTATCTCTTTTGCCGTTTCCAACCCCGCCCATTACTATGCTTTACTCGTCATTCCCTGGGTCTGTCTGATTTTGGGTTGGACGTATGTGGTCAACGATGAAAAGATTTCGGCGATCGGCAGGTACATCCGCTACAAGCTGGTAGACAAATTGCAGGAACATACAGGCTACACCGAGCTAGAAACCCTGTTTGGCTGGGAAATTGCCCACCGGGACGACAAACACCGCAAGCGCCGCAAAATTCAGCAGTTGATTGTCGATGAAATTACCTTTGTCGTTTCGGGGTTGATTGCTCTGGGGGCGTTCTGGTTTCTGGTTCCCAACCCGCCGATCGGAGTCACAATTCTTTCTTGGGTGGAACTGCTGTTGCTGATAGCATTGGGAGTTGAAACGTTTATCTATGCCGATCTGGCAAAGGGACGTTAATGTTTGATCAAGTTTGATCAAGATCGGCAATTCCACAAGGGAGGGCGGCGATGCCGAAAGGGAAACCGGATGAGGAGCGGGAAGAACGCATTACGATGGAAATCGTAGTGGATGCCTATGGTGCAGAAGAGCAGGCAATGGGCTGGTACTGCTACTTGCAGGACACGATGCAATTCCCCTTTACCGCAGTTTGCATCAGTAAGCGACGCATTTCTCCTTTGAAGGAAGGTGCAACGGTTGAAGTCGTGGACATGGCTCCGGAGGATGAGTGCGATCGGGAAATGTTCGTGGAGATTGAGTGGGAGGGTGATACGCTGGCAGTGCCCTTGATTCAATTAGAGGCACCAGAGGCAGACGAGGAGACTCAACAGGCAATTGCCGACTGGCACTACTGGGTCGATCAGGGCTATGAGTTTGGGTAGGGTTCAGTGCCCTGGGTCTACCATCTACCAGTTCCATTGCTTCTTGGTGAAGAGTTTCTACATCCTGCATTTTTCTGCGATCGGTGCCCTGGGAGTGCCAAATTCAACAACCGTATTTTATTCATCGGAGTCAGTAAAAAGGGCTGGTAGGTCACGATAGCCACTGACAACTCGAAGAATATCTACATCCTGATTTGTTGGTATGTAGAGAATGAGGTATTGATCCATTGGAAGACTACGCAATCCGGGTAAGATTTCGCTGCGCTGTCGTCCGAGATTGGGAAATTGAGCAATTTTAGAAAATTTGGCATCTAGTCTAGCGAGAAACCGATCGGCTTGAGCCAAACCAGATTCACGGGCGATGTAATCAGCAATTTGTTCAACATCTCGAATCGCAGGTTCGGTGAGGCGAAATTTTGGGGTCATGACTCGGCAGCATGACGAGAATGCAGGTTAGCGCGAATTTGTGCCATTGCAGTGGAACCATCGAACAGTTCACCCCTCTGAGCAGCGTCCCATCCAATTTGGGCTTCCTGTTGCAGTTCTTGCAGTCGCCCCTGGTAAATGTCTTCCTGCTGCTCAAGGAGTTTGGCACCTGCGATCAGAACTTCGATCGCAGTCTGATATTTGCCGCTAGCCAATTGCCGTTGCACGAGTTCTTCAAGTTCGGGTGGGAGAACAATTTGCATAGAGAACTATGTCAGGAATGTTGCTTTTATTGTAGGCGATCGCAGTTTAGCCTACCTCTGAAAGAACCATCGCAATCCAGGATCACTCGGGAATCAGGAATGGTGGTCGCTAAACTGGGAGCTTCGCGTTCGCCTGCACCGAGGTTTGGAAGATCTGGAATCAGGATGGACGATGGCAGTTGGCACAGTGTAATCCAAGACAGGGAGGTTGGATCGGGCAATGATATACCCTGAGCAAGCCCTTGAGCTAATTACATCGGCTACTGCCTGGGGCATTCTGATCTGCCCATACAGAGTGGGGAGCAGATCCAGTTGAGCAATTTAATAGAGATATTGAATCGGTGAGGTATCGGTGATGACCTCAGGCATTTGCAAAATCCTCAGCCAGTTCAGCTTCGGTTAGGCGAAAGGTATCTACGCCGTAGTCCCCGCACTTCAAGCGGGTAACAGGCGATCGCAGCCCTACCTGGGTAATCGATATACTAAAGCCACACCTTGCTTGCGCCCTACGATGAGTCTCATCATTTCTAGTGAACTGGTTCAAGCTTCTGGGCTTTCTGAGTCGGAGCTTTTACAGGAATTAGTGCTCCTATTGTTTCAGCGAGAGAAAATCACGCTGGGCAGTGCCAGTCGTTTTTTGGGAATGACTCAACTGGAGTTTCAGGCTCTTCTGGCGGAGAAAAATCTCTATGTTCACTATGATGTGGATGAGTTACGTGAGGATGTGAAAAATTTGCAGGAATTCGGTTTGTTGTGATTATATCGCTCATCGTGCTTCAACCTGTTAGCAGACGATCTCACCCAGATTTGCAGGGGCGATCGCCTCACTCTCGTCAGCATTTTGCCTGAATTTACAACCCAAATGTAGGGATCGCTTTCGGCACTAAATGCCGTGTTCATCCAGATAGGCTCTGATCCCCGATTCCAGATCCTGGAGTGCTGCTTCCAGGCTGGGATAGCTGTCTTCGCCTTCGTAAACAGTGCCACCTAAATCGTATGCCCGGACAAACGATGAAATCATCTCATGCTGTCCAATTTCAATCCAGCCGATTTCTTCAACAAAGCGATGGATGGTTGGGTATTGTTCTTCAAAAGTTTTGGATTTTGGCATCGGTTTTCTGATTTGAGCACGATGTCATCATTCTACGGAGTAATGGGCGATCGTCTATCGACTGTTGTTATAGGAGCGATCGCAGTTCCCGAATTTCCAGACTAGCAGTTGACTATACGATGAAACGCTTAACCTTACGATTATGCGTGTATGCTTTTTCCTATGTGTAATAGTGGCTATGTTTTTTTATGCAAAATAGAACTTCTGTACATAATGAGAGAGTAGTGTTGATAAACTTACATCTACTCCCACTCAATTGTTCCAGGTGGTTTTGTCGTGATGTCATACACTACTCGATTCACGCTCCTAACCTCATTTGTGATTCGAGTGGAAATAGTTTCTAGCAAATCGTAGGGAACCCTTGCCCAATCAGCAGTCATGCCATCTTCGCTGGAAACAAAACGCAAAACTATTGGGTAAGCGTAAGTATGTTTTTTATCTATGGTTATACCTGTACTACGAATGGGGAGTAAGACAGCAAAAACTTGCCAGAAGTCCTGATACATTCCGTAGCGGTTAATCTCTTGCCGAACAATATAATCTGCTTCTCTCAGAATATCCAGCCGTTCCTTAGTCACTTCACCTAGAATTCGAACTGCCAGGCCAGGTCCTGGAAAGGGATGCCGTTGAATAATTTCTTCGGGTAGTCCAATGGAACGACCGAGGTTGCGTACATCACTCTTGAGTAGCTTGTGTAAGGGTTCTATTAATTTGAAGGGTAAATGCTGAGGTAGACCACTAACGTTGTGATAGCTCTTAATTCTAGTAACAGTCTGTTCACCTATTTTAGGAGCAATATCAATTCCAATTGATTCAATTATGTCTGAATATAAAGTACCTTGTGCCAGATAATCGAAAGAACCTAAACGCTTAATTTCCTTCTCAAATACATTTATAAATTTGTGACCAATACGCTTACGTTTTTCTTCGGGATCAGTAATACCTGCAATAGCTTGCAAAAAACGATAATGCTCATTTACATACTCCACAACAACATCAAACTGCTCCTGAAAGAGCTTCATTATCCGTTCTGGCTCATTCTTACGCATGAAGCCGTGATCAATGAAAATACAAGTTAGTTGCTTTCCAATCGCCTGATAAAGTAAGAAAGCAAGTGTTGAAGAATCAACACCACCAGATAGCGCTAGTAATACCCTCTTGTCTTTTACTTCGTCACGAATTGCCTGAATTAAATCTTCTGCAGAGACCATATAGTTTTCTGCAAAAATGGTTGTTGTCCTTGCTTGCCGAATAATTCTAGTTTCGGGAAGAAGCAGTACTTTAATTGGTACACCCCATTTGTTAGACAAAATTATTTTGACTCTTTCCTGCATTGCTTCTTGTATTGCTGTCAGTAGGAACTTTGCCTCACCATAACTGCCACCAAAACGATGCAAGACAACAACAGGTTCCCCAACAGATTTGCTGCTGAATAAATCACTATCTACCGTGCAGTAGATTGGATACTCTTCTTCCTCGTACTGCCACTCAAATCCCTCCTCCGATTGCAGATCGATCGTCATCAAATAAGTCTTCCCAACCTGCGCTTCACGCGGATAGGTAATAATGGGCTTAACCGATAGGAGAGGAGCGTTTGACATGGGGATTTTAGATTTTAGATCTTGGATTTTGGATTTTGGGATAGTGGCAGTCTAAGCAATAGGTGGGAGGATGGTAGTGAGGGTGAGCATGATATCGGGAAATGATAGGGGAGAAGCTTCGTTGGGTTCGGTGAGGATGAGGTGACTGGTGTAGCCAGTGGAGGTGGGGTTGCGGAAGAGGTGGAGTTGACGGTTTTTCAGGTCTAGCACCCAGTATTCGATGATGTTGGCTTGGGCGTAGAGTTTATCTTTTATTTCGCAGTCCTGTTTGAGGGTGGAGTCTGCTACTTCTACGATGAGATAAACCTGATTGGGGCGAGGATGATGATCCACGTAATCTAAAATGGTTCCTTGAACGATCGCCAAATCCGGTTCTGGTTCCGAAAAGTTATCTAGTTGAATCGGGTCTTGAGTCCGAACTAAGGCAGTGGCACCCAGCAGGTCGCGCAGGGCATTTGCCAGCAGGTGTAGCGAGGTGACATGGGGAGTTCCTTTGGCAGCCATCAGTGTAATCTGTCCAGCAATTAATTCCGTTCGTTCATTGGGGTCGAGAATGCCCAGTTCGCTCATCCGGTGATAGTCCTGCACCGTCCAACGTTTGAGTGTGGTTGGCTCCAGCGTAAAAGTGGGAATAGGAAGGGTGTTTGAGGAAGTCATGGTTGGCGATGGGTTAGGAGTGGTCAGAGAAGTGGCGGTCAGGAAGGGGACAGGGTCAGTTGCAATCGGGTCATAGGATTGCCATAGTAGACATGCAAAAAGGTCGCCAGATAGGCAGCACAGGTTGTCTTCATTCACCTCATCTTCCAGTGCCTCCCACACCCGTTCGCGGAGCTGTCGCAAAATTTCAGGAACCGTCCATTCAGGATGTTGCCGATGTTCTGCCGAAAATTGCTCCACAACTGCTTTTGCCCTTGTGCGATCGAGCCGTCTCAACGTACCCACAATGCCTTTTGCTCCATGCTCCAAAAAATTAGTCAACAGCGTTCGATGCGTTAAACCAACCGCTGCATCCAGATGAAGCTGTCCGCTGATAAACACAATACTCGTTCCTCCCCTAAATAGCTTCGATCGTTTAATGTATGCAGTTGGGCTAATCTTCAACGGTTCCTCAATACTAAACCCATCAATAAACACCAGCCCAAACTCACTTGCTGGTTTTTGCATTTAGCTCAAAAACTCTTGAAACACCGTAAACTGCTGCCGCTGATACCGCTGCCATCCCCCATATTTTGCATGGGCATACAGCAGAACGCCGCCTCCACAACAAGCATTCACGGGCAGTACCTCTGACTCCATCTGCCGCTGCCGCACAGTTTGAAACGCAACCCCGACAGGCTTTGCCCCTGACTCCAACAACTCCCAGGGAATCTCAAACTCAGTGCGCTCATCAATCATCAAACACGGAATCTGATCCGACGAGTCATTTTGCTGTCGGTGGAGCCATGCCAGAAGTTGACCTGCAAGGCAATCAACCGAATTTTTAACTCTGGCATTGCAGTCATCAATCGCGCTCAACAAATTATCAGCAGTTAGATTGCCCTCTATCTGCTGATGCAAGTTCATGAGCGATCGGTCAAACTGTCCCCGGTTGGTAAACGTCCTTTTTCCATGATGGGCATGGATATAATACTGATTCTCCTCCAGCAGCGCCTGAACGTTCAGGCTAATCATGTCTTCTGGCAAAGTACTATCAAGAGCGACCTGCGCTGTGGTTTGATACACCTCCGATCGCTCATTTACACCCTCGCCATCCAGTTTCGCCAGCAACGTAAACGCAAAAGCACTGGCGTGATGGGCTGCTCTCTCCTGCCGCACCTGTTCCGGTTCTATTGAATCATCATTCTTGCCATCCAGCAGATCTGAGATACCTCGAATGACCATTGCTGAAACGTTTTTAACTTGCTGGGTTGCTTTCAGGAAGCCAAACCCTTCCATCTCAACGGCGATTGCATCATCATAGTACTCTCGCAAATACTCATAAACCTCAGCCTGACGTGACGCAATCACCTTTTCTCCCGCTGCGATCGGTTTGACATAGACAGAGGGAGCAGCATCAGAGGAAGAACCTGAGTGAATCTGTTCACGCCAGTCATCCTTTCGGGCTTCTGCCTGTGCCCGTTGCTTAAGGTCATAATCCGCTTCTCCCAGCTTTGGTCGAGGGAGAGTGCAATCGTCCATAACCTTGCCACACTCGTAGCTATAAACGATGGATGCCGCTACAACATCGCCAACCTTCACGTCTTTAATGCCTCCCGCAACTCCTACGAACAAAATCACTCTGGGATTAAACTGCATCATGGCACGAACAGCTTCTATGCCTGCGCTGGCATTTCCCATGTCAATCTGGGCGATCGCCACATTCCAGGTGCAGTTGTGAGCCTTAAATTGCCCCTGCGTATAAATCGTGCCATTCGGGTGAATCTCTTCTGATAGGCGACTGGCTTGCCCGATGGGTTCAAGGTGGGCTTCAATGGCTTTATGCTCCACGCCCAAAGCAGTCAAGATCACTGCCCAATCAGTTGCCGTTCCGCCTTCAATTCCTTCATAGGGTGCAGACACAGGTGGTTTAGGAACTTCTGCCTGTGCGATCGCAGTAGGCAACGCACCCGTTTGTCGGATACTGCCACTTTGTACAATCGACTGGCGGAGGTTCCCAGACATTACTTATCCACCTCCCAATCCCTGAGCGATGGAATTGCCGCAATCTTTGCCCCTAATGCCTGCGCTAACTTTACAGGCAGATCTGCGTAGTACTTTGGTTGCGGATTCAGTACCACCGCTTTAACCTGCTTCAAACCAGCAATCTGCTGCGCCACTTGCAACGCATCCTCGATTCCCTGACGATTCACGGGCTTCTCAGGCTTCTGATTCATCTGACTTGCCTTGAGCGGTACATTCCCGCGCCCATCGCTAACCACAACCAATACGGCTTGTCTTACGGCACTCCGCCCGTGTTGCAGAGCATGGCGCAACGTCTGCAATGCTAGATCCAGTCCATGCGCCAGTGGTGTTGCCTGTCCTCCACTTACCTCTAGCCCATTGCTAATTCTGGGTACCAAAACATTCTGCGCGACAATCTTCTCCGCCTGGAGTTCCTGGGTTGCCCTTGCCGCACCGACTTGAATCAGGCAAAGACTGGCACGTTCAACGTACGCCCACTGCAAATAGGGCAACAATGCTGCCT
This sequence comes from Egbenema bharatensis FJBBOT/2019, assembly GCF_048077055.1. NCBI lineage: Bacteria > Bacillati > Cyanobacteriota > Cyanophyceae > Oculatellales > Oculatellaceae > Egbenema > Egbenema bharatensis. The sequence continues at coordinate 5,593,542 of NZ_CP182236.1, forward strand.
GCCACTGGCACTCCCGTAGACAGGTATAATCCATGACCAGCATCAACATTTGCTCTGGCACCACTGCCCGACGATATCGCCGCAGGTCCGTCGGTTGCAGAATGAGCGATCGCGAAACGGCCTCGCAGGAGAATTGCTCCCCATTCAGATTGGCTTCACTCCCAGACTCCACCAGATCGCCTGGAGAGCCATGCCGCTCCAGCCAAGCCGATCGCCGAATCTGCTGATATTTCGTGGCTTCCAGAAGGGTACTGACGATCGCCAAATCCTGAGGTGTGGTTGCTGGCTCAACTCCTACAATCGCTCCCCGTCCTGTCACCGCATTTTTGAACCGTCGCATCGGCAATCGTAGCGAAGCCGCCTCTCGCTGAACGGGCGTGGTGTCCTCAGGATAGGGATTGGCGATCGCACCATCCATCAAAATCGGCTGCGACGGCAAAGTTTCTGTCGTGTCAGAAGCATAGACAGGTTCCTGAATTGGAGCAGGTGCCCGTTCTTTTATCAAAACCTGGTCTTCAGCTCCAGTTTTCCTAATAGAGGAGTCTGGATTAGGGGAGAATTCGGGTTGGATCGGTTGTTCAGATTTTCTGGAATTTATATCCAGAGATGACTTTATTTGTTCCAGTCCAATCATCTGTGCTGCCCGATCCACCTGCTGAGCTGTCACCTGACCTGCTTCTGTAAGTTGGGCATTTGCCTGAGCCAGCCGCAGGAGTGCCAATTCTCGCCGGACACTGTAACCATCTGTCAGTGAAAAATAATCGAGGACGCGCTTTTGAGCTTCCAGCGTGACTTCAGGGTGGAGCAATCTTGCCCGCTGTAACGTATTCACCCACTCTGGTAACAGCGGTTCTTCCTCCTCGTCCTGCTGATCCGATTCTTGTAGCCATTTCTGAATTGCTTCTGCGCGATCGGTTGATCAACAACGGATACCCAGAGCAAGCATTACAGACGGAGTTGAATAGGCAGATTCCCCATATTCTTTGGAAGTGGTACCGAGCAGCTTGGGAGCTTAACAAATCTGAGAAATATTTAGGTCGAATTGCTGCGATCGCAAAAGAAGTCATTGGAGGTGAATTACTATCTGACCAAGCTAGACTAGCAATGCAAAAAGATCTAGCGATGTTTTCTCAACAGGAGATCACCAAACGTGCAAAACTAGATTTTTCGTTACCCGGAAAACAACAAGGATGCAAAGGATTTGAAATGGAAAAGTGAGAAGATTTACGCAGTTGGTGAGTTTGTGGCTGAAAAGCTTCATCCATTGAGAGTCAGTTACTTGTCAAACGGTTTGGGTTGAATCTGATCGTCATTCGTTAAACGATTAGTGTGGGATGGGCATTTTATCCGTTTCCCTTCTGACAGTAGATTGAAGCTGAAACGCGACGATGAGATGATTTAACTCATCCACATCGATCAAAAATCCATCGTGACCGTGAGGAGAAGACAACCGCGCTAACTGAGCCTGGGGTATGGAACTTGCCAACTCTTCCTGTTCCACAGGGGGATACAAAATATCAGAATCGATCGCCACCACCAGCGCAGGTTGGGTAATTTGAGCCAGTACAGTTTGATACTCTTCCCGTTGCCGAGCGACATCGTGGCTGTCCATTGCCTGGGTCAGCGTGATGTAAGTATTGGCATCAAACCGTTCCACCAATTTCTGTCCCTGATGCTGCAAATAATTGACGATCGCATAGGGTTGAGCGGGCGCATAGGGTTGATCGGGGAATTCTGCCTGCCGTTGCCGACTAAACTTTTCCTCGAAGCTGAACCAGGAACGGTAGGTACTCATGGCTATCATGCGGGCGATCGCCAAACCATTCACCGGAGGCTGTTCTGGGCTGTAATTGCCCCCCTGCCAGTTCGGGTCAGCATAAATTGCCTGTCGTTGGGACTCACTCAACCCAATGCACCAGGCTGAATGCCGCCCCGATGCCGCAATGGTAACGATCGCCCCCACTCGTTCTGGATAGAGAAGTGCCCATTCCAGCACTTGCATGCCGCCCAGGGAACCGCCAACTACCAGCTTTAAACGAGAGACAGAGAGCGCATCCAGTAACCGAGCCTGGAGCTTCACCATGTCGCGTATGCTGATAGCAGGAAACTGGGAACCATAGGCTTGCCCCGTAGCCGGATTCTGGCTGGTGGGTCCCGTGGTGCCGTAACAGCTTCCCAGAATGTTGCTACATACAATGAAATCGGTCGTTGGATCAAAGGTGCGATCGGTTCCAAACAGCGGTTCCCACCAATCATCTGCATCAGCCCAACCCGTCAACGCATGGCAAACGAGCACGGCATTATCTCCAAGAGCATTCAACTGTCCCCAGGTGCGGTAAGCGATTTGAACTTTCGGCAACACTGCACCCGATTCCAGCACAAAAGGTTCAGACAGATGATGAAATCGGGTGTGGGGCGAAATGAACGATTGATAGTTCATAGTTCATCAGAGAGCCTGAAACGCTTGCTCAAAGTCCGCTTTGATATCGTCGATGTGTTCAATGCCGACAGAAACCCGCACCAGGTCAGGCGAAACGCCAGCCGATCGCTGTTCTGCTTCGCTCAGTTGTTGATGGGTGGTGGAGGCGGGGTGAATCACCAACGTTTTCGCGTCACCCACATTGGCTAAATGGCTGGCGAGTTTAACGTGATTAATAAACGATCGTCCTGCCTCCAAACCGCCTTTGATGCCGAAGTTTAAGACTCCGCCAAACCCATGCCGCAGGTATTTCTTGGCGCGTTCATGGTAGGGGTGTTCTGGCAGTCCAGGATAATTGACCCACTCCACCTGGGGATGTTGCTGGAGCCATTGCGCCAGTTCCAGGGCATTATCTACATGGCGTTGGACTCGCAGAGAGAGGGTTTCTAAGCCTTGCAGCAGCAGGAAGGCATTGAACGGACTTAGGGACGCGCCCACATCCCGCAGCCCTTCCACGCGAGCGCGAATGATGAACGCAATATTGCCCAACGGACTTTGGGGTCCAAAGGCTTCGTAGAAATTCAGCCCATGATAGCCAGGGGCGGGTTCAGTAAACAAGGGGAATTTGCCATTACCCCAGTCAAATCGACCTGAATCGACAATCACGCCACCGATCGAGTTACCATGACCACCAATCCATTTGGTGGCAGACTGCACCACAATGTCGGCTCCATGTTCGATCGGACGAGCGAGATAGCCCCCTGCGCCAAAGGTGTTATCGACAATCAGGGGAATGCCGTTTTCATGGGCGACGTGAGCCAGGGCAGCAAAATCCGGCACATTAAACTGGGGATTGCCGATGGTTTCAACATAGAGGGCTTTGGTGTGTTCGTCGATCGCCTGCCGAAAATCCTCCGCCTCATCCCCCTCCACGAACTTGGCGTGGATGCCCAATCGCGGCAATGTCACCTTGAACTGGTTGTAGGTTCCCCCATAAAGGAAACTGGTGCTGACGATGTTATCCCCCGCCTGGGCGATCGTGCTGAGGGCTAAAAATTGGGCTGCCTGCCCGCTTGCCGTTGCCAGGGCTGCGACTCCCCCTTCTAATGCCGCAATCCGCTTTTCAAACACATCGGTGGTGGGGTTCATGATCCGGGTATAGATGTTGCCAAATTCCTTGAGGGCAAAGAGATTGGCTCCGTGATCTGCACTGTCAAAGGTGTAGGAGGTGGTTTGGTAAATGGGCACGGCGCGGGCGTTGGTTCCGGGGGCGGGAGTTTGTCCGGCGTGAACCTGAAGCGTCTCGAAGCGGTAGGAGTCAGTCATGGTCAGTTCACAAGGGTTCTGGAGTAGGAAGGGACTGCAAAGATTGAAAAACGTGGGACAGGAAGGGCGATCGATGAGCAGGGACTCAGGGAATTCAACGATCTCACCTGCAACTCAAAATAATATACTGTAAATCTATCGGCTTACAGTATTTGGCTATCATACCGATATGGGGCGAATTTGAAAAGTGTCTAACCGTACAGTGTCCAACCGTGCAGTCCATGACTGCACCTCACGGTGCCTGATCAAAATTGCCACAGTATGGCAGGATGGCTGTATCTTCGTGGCATCACTCAAGAAATGCAAAGCATCATCTGGAGTTTTTGTGGGCATCTTGCCTGCGCAGTCATCCAGTCAATGCTTGCCCAAGTGATTAAACCCAGAACCCCGGCTCAGTTGCCCAACCCTAAACCCAACCGATCGCCCTAACTGCCAATGCTCACTGCCTCTTTGCCCATTCCCCAATTGCTCCTGTTAATCGCTGTGTTTTTTGGCACCAGTCTGATCAGCGTCGTCACAGGCAGCACCTCGTTGATTACCGTCCCGGTAATGTTGCAGATGGGGATTGAACCCCGCACCGCGATCGCCACGAATATGTTTGCCTTGTTGCTGCTGAGTGTGGGGGGTGCCCTGCCGTTTCTAAAGAGTCAGCGCATCGATCGCCAGCGGTTGCCCGGTTTGATCAGTCTGACCTTGGCGGGTTCTATTCTGGGGGCATTGCTGGTGTTGGTGATTCCCGCAACCTCGATCGCGCCGCTGATTTCTGGCTTCATGCTGATGATTGCCCTATTTTCGCTTCTGAACTGGAATGCTGGGATTAAACCCGTCAGTGGAGAACCGTCCCGATTGGCGAAATTGGCGGGTTATGCCGTGACCTTTGGACTGGGCATCTATGGGGGATTTTTTAGCGGAGGCTATGTCACGATGCTAACGGTGGCGTACATTACCCTGTTCCGAATGTCGTTCGTAGAGGCGATCGGCATTACCAAGTTGGTGAATGTCTTTTCCTGTCTGGTGGCAGTGGTGATTTTTGCAACGCAGGGAATTCTGGACTATCAGCTTGGCTTTATTCTGGGAATCACCATGTTTGTTGGTGGCGTAATGGGTGGACAATTTGCGCTGAGGTTGGATGATGTTTGGTTGAAGTGTATTTTTATTGTGACGGTAGTAGGGTTGGCAGTAAAGTTAATTTTGGTTCACGATCGCGTTCCTAAACAAAGTAATTGAATGGGCGGGAAAGATGCCCACCCCACAAGAATTTCAGATGATTCAATTTGCATTCCAAGTGATGACCGTCCCGCAAGCGGTATGAATGATTGAATGCTTCAAGACTGCAAAAGAGTCGCTGATTCTGTTCGAGCAATTTGCCCGTAGAATGTGGTGTTTAAACCGATCGCCATGCTTTGAAACACCTGGGAGAGGACTGCATTGGTGTCGGTGAAGGGTAAGGGTTGACCCCGATCGCCGGTTTGACAGATGCGAGGATCGATAGGAATGTGTCCGAGAATAGGAGCCTGAAGTTCCTGTGACAATTGTTCTGCTCCGCCCTGACCAAAGATGGGAGTACGATCGCCACAGCACTGGCAAATCAGATAACTCATGTTTTCAATTAAACCCAGAACCGGAACGCCCACCTGACGAAACAGATGAATGCTGCGGCGAACGTCACCGACTGCGACCTGCTGCGGAGTTGTAACCAGAATTACCCCGCAAATTGGACTTTCCTGGACGATCGTAATTTGGGCATCGCCTGTACCGGGAGGTAAATCAATCAGCAGGTAATCCAACTCCCCCCAATCAACTTCTGCAATGAATTGGGTCAGGATTTTGTGCAGTACGGGCCCACGCCATGCTAACGGATGATCGGGTTCTGCCAATAATCCGACAGACATCAGTTTGATACCGTGGGACTCCAGAGGACGAAATCGCTGTCCCTGGGGAGTCTCTATGACTTGAATACTGGCTTGCCCTAACCCCAACATTTGCGGCACGTTTGGCCCATAAATATCTGCATCCAGTATCCCCACTTTTGCCCCTGTCTGAGTTAGGGCTGCTGCCAGATTTACGGTTGTGGTTGATTTGCCGACTCCCCCCTTGCCACTGGAAACCGCCAGCGTCGTGCGAACGCCCGGAATCGTACAGAGCTGCACATAGGCTTTCTTACACCAGGATAGGGACGACAATCCCTGTTGCACTTGCGCCTGTAAGCTTAACTGGTGGCTACCCACATAGAGCCGCAGGTACAGATAGTCATCCACAATTCGCAAATTCCGCACCATGCCCAACCGCACAATATCCGTGTTGAGGATGGGCACGATCGTCTGTTTCAGGCATTGGATGGCTTCCTGTTGGCGAGAGATGGCGATCGGATCAACATTTTGATCGACTTGATCTGCTTCAGACGGAACAGAATGGAGCAAGGGAGAAAAATGATTAGCCATGATGATTTAGCTGTTGGGAGTTGCAGAGGTTGAGGCTTGTAGTTGTTGAATGGCGCGTTGGGAGAAGATGCGAACCTCCATATCGGGGTCATCCAGGGTTTGGTGCAGGGCAGGCAGGACAGAAACATCGCCTAAATTCCCCAGAGCCACCGCCCCATCTCGTCGCACATCAGCGTATTCATCGGTTAATATCTGAACTAAAAGGGGCAACACTCGATCGTCTGCCGTGGTTTGTAATGCCCGTGCCGCAAACTTCCGTACCTGCCAGTGGTCATCCTGAAGTGCCTGTCCCAAGGCGGGAATTGCCTCCGGGGCATTGTGGAGGGCGAGGGATTGGGCAGCATTCCGGCGCACCTGCCAATCGGGGTCAGTAGTTAATGCCTGACAGAGGGCTGGGATCACTTCGGTGTCGTTCAGGTGTCCTAACGTGAGCGCAGTTGCCCGTCGGACTGTGGCATCCGGATCAGATAATAGGGCGATCGCGGGTTGACAGCAAGATACCTGATTTAGATAGCGGAGGGTTGTCACTGCCGCTTCTCGGAGGGCAGGTTGCTCAGACTCAAAGAAGGGCAAAATGAAAGGCAATGCCTGAACATCGTGGATCTTCCGCAGCAGAATCAAGCTATTCAACTGCATATTCATATTCGGCTGCTGAAGCGCATCCAGCAGTTGCAGCAAATCATCGGGAGCCACCAGTTCTTTCAGGGCAGACAGAGCTTCATCCCGCATGTCGCCATCCGCAGATGCCAAACACTGAATCAATGCAGGCACTGCTACCGGATTGGCAAACTCCCACAGGGCAGTCACCGCCAGTTTTTGCACCGCAGGACTCTCATCTTGTAATGCGGCTAGCAAGAAATCGATCGCCCCCTCATCGCCTAAATGCTGGAGCGTTTTCACAGCAACCAACCGATCGTTCACATCAGGCGATCGGAGCAACTCCACCCACGGCTGAAGTTCCGGGTCTAATTCTTCGGTGTACATGGTGTCTCTTTTGAAAATGATTCTACGGTTGTGGAGTGGGCATCTTACCCCCCCAGTCTTGGTAAGGGCGAAGCATTCGGCAAACAGAGTTTTGGTGACAGCAAAAATAGCTTGATCGAATGCTTCGCCCCTACTCAACGCAACAAAAACGGAATTTGTACCGTAATCGCGTTCGTCGGACATTCCTTTTCACAGGGCAAGCAAAACCAACACTCGTCGTATTTCATATAGGCTTTGCCCGTTTCTGGATTCTTCGCCAGCACGTCTAATGGACAGACCTCAATACAGGCATTACATTTTTCCAAACATTTCGATTCGTCTACAATGACAGGTACATCCACCCGTTGATTAGTTAATGCCATGATTCATCTCCCAATGATTCACTTCGTTGGTTAGCGAACCGCCACATCGTAGATTTCCTGATTCAGATTCACAGGGATGATGTAGGGTTCCACAGGACGCTTAAACAGAATCATGTCGCCTGATTCAACGCGCTTCAGATTGACATGACAAAACCATTCCTCGTTGTTCTTTTCTGGATAATCCACCCGGTAATGGTACAATCCCCATCGGCTCTCCTTGCGATACAAAGAGGCTCTTGCTGCCATCTCAGCACAGTCACGAATAAAGTGAACCTCCATGCAGCGCATTAGTTCGTGGGGATCGCGTGCCCCCATTTGATCGAGTACTTCCTGATAGCGGACAAAGTGCCTTAGCCCAATGTCCATCTTGTGGCTCACCTTGGGCGGTTGCAGGTAGTCATTCACCAAGCGTCGCAGCTTGTACTCCACCTGAGTATGGGGAATACCGTCGGGTTGCTGGAGCGGTCGGTAAATCCGGGCTTGCTCTGCCTCCAGCCATTCTCGATCGGGTGCAACATGATCCAAGTCCCGCCCGTGGGTCATGCCATCGATTCCGGCAATCCGACCAAACACAAATGCTCCAATCATGTAATTGTGCGGCACACTGGCCAGATCTCCCGCAGCATAGAGTCCGGCGATCGTGGTTTGCGCCCGTTCATTCACCCACACCCCAGAGGCACTGTGCCCACTGCACAAGCCAATCTCGGAAATGTTCATCTCTACGCCGTGGGTGCGGTAGTCTTCTCCCCGGTTGGCGTGAAAGCGTTCACGGCTGGGGCGTTCGTTTGACCAGAGAATTGATTCAATTTCAGAAATCGTATCCTCGTCCAGGTGGGTCATTTTCAGTTGAATGGGACCGTTGCCAGAGTTTAGCTCTTTCCAGACCTCCAGCATCATTTGTCCACTCCAGTAGTCGCAACTAATGAAGCGGTAACCCTCGGCATTGGCGGTGTATGCCCCAAACGGACTAGCAACATAGGCGCAGGCGGAACCGTTGTAGTCTTTGATCAGGGGATTGATCTGGAAGCATTCAATATTGGTCAGTTCTGCCCCGGCATGGTACGCCATTGAGTAGCCATCTCCGGCATTGGTGGGATTTTCGTAGGTGCCGTAGAGATAGCCAGAGGCAGGCAGTCCCAACCGTCCGCAGGCTCCGGTACAAAGGATCACGGCTTTGGCTTGAATCACCACAAAATCGCCACTGCGGACATCAAACCCCACCGCACCGATCGCCCGTCCATCTTGCACCATGACGCGAGTTGCCATAACCCGGTTCGTCACCTGTACCTTGTGGCGTTTGACCTGCCGCGCCAAAATCTTTTTCAAATCCTTGCCTTCGGGCATCGGCAATACGTACTTCCCTACCCGATGCACCTGCTTCAGGTCGTAGTTGCCCTGGGGATCTTTTTGAAACTTTACGCCCCAGCTTTCCAGTTCCTGGATCACCTCGTAGCCCAACCTTCCAGTTTGATACACGGCCTGCTGATGCACAATGCCATCATTGGCGATTGTTACTTCGCGCACATATTGTTCAGGCGTAGAGTGACCGGGAATCACTGCTGTATTTACGCCATCCATCCCCATAGCGATCGCCCCACTGCGGCGAATATTCGCTTTTTCTAAAATCAGCACCTCCCCCTCTGGATAGGTCTGCTTGGCTTTGATGGCAGCCATCGTTCCGGCAGTGCCACCCCCAATCACCAGCACATCTGTTTTCAGCCACTGCGTCTGCACAGTCATCTCCTTGATTCAATCTTCTGGATGAAATGCGATCGGTATTCAGCTAAATCAATCAAGCTATGAACTTCATTCCTAATTCGACTTTAATCATAAGCAATTCGATGGATAAAACCAAGGCGAAATGTAACTTGAGTTACAATTTATCAATTCACACCTTTTATGAGTTGATAAAAGATTTTGATGAGTCAAAAACAGGCTAGAATAATTTGCTGAATAACAGATAGAAATTGCCAAAACTTTTCTATTATTTTACGAAGAATAATCTATTACTTCTCGTTGTTGGACTGGAGGCGATCCATGGAAATTTATCAAATCAAAGTATTTCTAGAAGTTGCCCGCTGTCTCAGCTTTACCGAGGCGGCAGAAGCGTTAAACTTGACTCAACCCGCCATCAGTGCCAAAATTAAAGCTCTAGAAACTGAGCTGGGTACGCCCTTATTCCATCGATTAGGGCGAAAAGTAAAGCTAACTAAAGTGGGCGAATTTTTACAGACGGAAGCTCCCAGTCTCATCCACTTAGAAGCACGATTATTAAATCAAATTCAGGAAATTAAACGCGGCAAAATCGGAATTTTGCAACTTGGCTTTACTGCCGGAATTGGCGATGAATGGTTGCCCAGACTGCTATTTCAATTTCGACAGGAATATCCTGAAATTCAAACTCAATGTACTGCTTTCGATTCACCTGAATTACTTTATCAAGCTGTAACTAATGGTGCGGTTGATGGCGGAATTTCAGAAATCAGCTTTGCCCATTCTCCCGAAATTTCAGCTATAACCCTTGACACGATCGCCTATCAGGTGATGGTGGCTGCATCTCATCCTTTAGCCGCGCAATCCTGGTTAAGTTTAAGGGAATTACAGCAAGAACCCTGGGTACTTTTGCCCACCGGAACCACCAGCCGTTTAGTCTTTGAAACGCGCTTATCTGAACTGGGTTGGAGTCTGGCTGACTTTGCCCATCTTGAAGTGGTTGATAGCGTTAGCCTGATGCGAACCTACATTTTACAAGGAGGGTATTTGGGATTTGCATCTAGTTTAGAATTCTCGATGGAATGCCAATCTCACCTGATGCAGGCGATCGACCTCCAGGAATTTCCCATTCCTGCCAACCTGTTTTTGCTGACTCCCAAACGGTTAAATTTGCTCAGTCCCAACGAGAACCAGAACTATCCAGAGGCTAAATTACAATCGAAAACCTGTGATTCTGACCCCTTACAAAAGTTTCTGCGACTCGTTCACACGACAGCCCAATCTGCCCCCCCAACGTCGATCGCACACCCAACAACAACCTTCAGTTCCTTGCCACCCCCACCCCCAGCAAGACTGCGATCGCCCAGCTTGACTCACCGTGCGGCTCCTTCCCGTCCAGATGTCCTGACCCTAAGTATCGGCACTCAAAATGGCACGATTCACACCGTCACTGCCGGGTTAATCATTCAGAAACTCGGACTTTTAGAACATTTCCTCCCCAAATCTGGACGCTACAGTGCCACCCAGTATCAAATTCAATGGCAGGATTTTGCATCGGGTGCGCCCATAGCTAGCAGACTGCGATCGGCACAACTGGACATTGGTATTTTAGGGGACTATCCGCTACTTCTCAGTGCTGTACCAGAAGCCGATTCTACCGCCTGCAAAACCCGTCTGATTAGCTTTATTGCCAGCAACCCCAGTGGCTCCGGAAATGCCGTCATCGTGCCCAACCATTCTTCCCTGAGCAGCATTGCCGATTTGCAGGGGCGAGTGATTGCGGTTCCCTTCGGTTCGTCCGCCCACGGCATGATGATTCGATCGCTCCATCGGGCAGAATTGCTTGCCGATGTCACCCTGACTCCCAATCCCGATTTAAGCCTGCATTGGATGCCCCAACCGCCCGCCTCCATTGATGGCTATGCCCATTTTGCGCCCTTCCATGAAATTGCCCGTCGCAGTGGATGCTTCAAACCCCTACTAGATACTCACTTTCATGAGTTCCCTGCTTTTCACGGCATTGCAGTGCGGGAGGAATTTGCCGATCGCTACCCAGAGTTGGTGATTGCTTACCTCCAAGCGTTGCTGGCAGCCCAATACTGGTATTTCCATACGGCTTCGGCTCCCCTGCTGGTCAGCCAGTGGTTAAAGGTAACGCCAGAGGTGATTTCCCATATCCTTTCCGGACAATACCACCGGGAACAGACTGGATTGTATTTTCCAGAAACGCAAATTCGCCCAGACTGGGTAAGACAACATATTGACCATTTGAAACAAATTTCCGGTAATGAACACTTAGGCGATATTGATCTCGATCGCTGGATTCAATCTGAATTTCTGGCAGCGGCTCAATCTTTTGCCTGATTGATTCAAGGCTCTGAAAACTTGAGGAAAACCACTTGCGTTTCATGAATATCTGTGCAATTATGCTGAATTAAAATACGGCAAATCGATAGATTTACAGGATTTTATTGATGCACCTCCTCGAAGTGTCCTGCCCTCAAGAGCGCAGGGTTGCAGATTTTCTGTGGCAATTTTTCCCCTCGATTTCAGAAACTCATGATCCAAATCAGCAGAGCCTCCTCCGGCTGCGATCGGCGTTATTCCTGCTCATCGGGTTGTTTCTAGTGGAAATGGGCGTGGGTTGCTGGAGCCATAGTCTGGCATTGATGGCGGATGCTGGACATGTGATCGCGGATATTGGCGCAATCGGGCTGACCCTGTTCGCAACTGGATGGGCACGGCGCGAGCGTCTGGTGTCCAGTCACTCGTCTCAACCGCCTCAATCGGAAGCCTGGGCTGCTTTGGTGAATAGCGGGAGTTTGCTGGTGATTGCCCTCTGGGTGGCGATCGAAGCGATTCATCGGTTGCAGTCGGGTGATACGGAGGTCTTAGGTTTACCGATGTTGCTTACTGCTGCCGTTGGGCTGGGAGTCAATAGTGTCAATGCCTTCTGGTTAAAAGGCTGCTGTCATCACAACCTCAATCTCAAAAGTGCATTTTTGCACATTGTTGCAGATGCGGTGAGTTCGATCGGCGTGTTGATTGGGGCGATCGTGGTTTCTGCCTGGGGCTGGGGCTGGGCAGATGGAGTCATCAGCTTATGTGTATCTGGGTTCATTTTGTTCATCACCCTACCCTTAATGCTGAAGTGCAGTCAGCAAGTCACTGATTCGTTCAAGGAGGGAGCCAGCTTAAATTGTGATTGTTGTCCGGATGATGCTGAAAAACTGTTGTTTCCAACGTTAAAGGAGTTGATCAAATCATGAAACGTTTTCTTCCGTTTGACTTACTGTTTGTAGTGAGCTTTCTGATCATTTTATCGTTCACAATCCTGGCTCAACCCGATCGAGTTCTGGCTTCACCGCCGCCGGATGGGCAAAGCCGCATCACCAATATCTATGATGCCTTTAGCGATCGATCGGATTTATCAGAAGACTGGGGCTATAGTGCGCTAGTGGAGTACAACGGCAAACGCATTTTGTTTGATGCTGGGAACAACGCCGATGTGTTCAAGCAAAATGTAGAACGATTAGGTTTAGATCTCCGCACGATCGATTTTGCCGTCCTGTCCCATCCCCATGCCGATCACCTGAGCGGATTTGACTATCTGGTGCAGGTTAATCCCGATGTCAAGCTTTACCTGCCGGATGATATTCACGTTCTGGGTGCGCCTCGTGACTTTCCCTTTGGGGTGCCCGAACCCGATGCGGCGGAGGCACTCCCGCCAGAGCAACGGTACTTTGGCTCAACTGACCCTCAACGCTACGTGGTGCCCAGTGGACGCTTCTATGGAGCCACTAACGTAGAATATCTGAACGATGATTTGGAAGTTGCGCCTGGCATTCAGATCATTGCGACTCGATCACCCTATCTCGGTGGGTTTAATGGCTACCCACCCAATTCGCCGGAAGCTCCTGCCCTCAACGGCTTGCCTGAACTTTCATTGGCTTTGGATACGCCGGAAGGAGAGGTGCTGGTCGTGGGTTGCTCCCATACAGGAGTTGAAAACTTGATTGAGGAAACTCAAACCGTTACCGGACGGCAGGTTGACACGGTAATTGGCGGCTTTCACCTGTTTCCCTACGATCGCGCTTACATTACAGCCTTAATTGATAAGGTCAAAAATGACTTGGGAGTGCGACTGGTCGCTCCGGCTCACTGCACTGGACATTTGGCGTTCCGATTGTTCAAAGAGGCATACCAGGATCAATATGTCTACAGTGGTTTAGGTTCTCAACTGATTTTTCCGTCTTGATGGGTGATCGGTAATGGGTGATAGGTAATAGGTAATAGGTAATAGGTAAAGGGCGATCGGTTGGGTAGATATTGGGTAGGTAGTTGAGTTACCTGTTGCTTCAGGACAGGCAAGATGCCCATTCCACAAGAGGTTCCAGAAAATTCACATTCGGTGAATCTTGTTACCCATCACCCATTACCGATCGCCGCTAACTGCAACAACCGCTCTGATTGTTGCACCTCGACGAGTTAATCTTGCCTTTGCCAAATACAGCACTTTCGAGGTATATGAGGTACACTTAAAAGGAGATTAGAGGTATCAAGAATCCCGATGAAAGCCTACTCCGTTGATTTGAGAGAAAAAATAGTTAATGCTTATGAGAGAGGCGATACTTCAATTAGAAAAGTAGCCACTCAGTTTGGCGTTGCGAAAAGCTATGTCCAAAAGCTGCTCCTCCTTAAGAAAACTCAGGGACACTTGGCACCCAAGAAGCAAGGTGGAACAATGAAGGGACAGTTAGATGAGTACGGTAGCGAATTAACTGCAATGGTACAAAGCCATCCTGACGCAACTTTAGCAGAATATTGCGAGTATTTTGGAGAGCAATACAACGTTTGGGTCTGTCGCAGTGTCATGTGCTGTGCCTTGCAAAAACAACAACTCACGCGAAAAAAAAGACCTTACGCAGCACTCAAGCGAACACAGAGCGGGTGCAAAAGCTGAGAGTAGAGTATTGGGAGAAGGTCAAACCCATCGAGGTAGAGAACCTGGTGTTTCTAGACGAGATGGGAGTTCTACTCGGGTTGACCCGTACCCATGCTAGAAGCAATCGAGGCGATAGAGCGTATGACTTTAAGCCCTACTATCGAGGTGAAAAGGTGAGTGTGATTGGGGGCATCAGTTGCAAGCAGGTGTTGGCTCTCATGACACTAGATGGTTCAGTCAATGGCGATGCCTTCAAAGTTTTTATCGAGCATTTCCTGCTGCCGCAGTTATGGGAGGGTGCAGTAGTGGTGATGGATAATTTGCCTGCTCATAAAGTTGAAGCAATCGAGCCTTTAATTGAATCAGTAGGTGCCAGTGTTTTGTATTTGTCGCCCTATTCTCCTGAATTTAATCCCATTGAGCATTGGTGGTCACAATTGAAAGCATTCCTGAGACTATTTTCTCCAACTACTGCATCTGGTGTGGATGGTTTAATCGGAATAGCACTTGAGTTAATGAATCCTGAACACCTCAAAAATTGGTTTACACATTGCTGCTACTGTACCTCATAAACCCCGAATCCGCTGTAACTATGGGATACTCTTAAAAAGTACGGTTTATCGGTCAAAATACAGTATTTTTAGAAAGGTCGTTACCCATTGACTGGAAATCAGCCCATGAAGCTACACTACGTTACTCTCAACACCCCTAGAGAGTCCCGTTTGCTGGGTCGGGCATTGCTTGAACAGCGGATTGCCGTATGTGTGAACTGGTTTCCCATTACCTGCATGTATCGCTGAGACGGCAACATTGTTGAGGAACAGGAGGTTGTGCTGATTGTGAGAACCCAGGAACGCTATGGAGAGTCGATCGCAGAAGTGATGCGTCAACACATCCCCTACACCCATTTCCTTGCCGAACTCACGCCTGATACCGTCAATCCTGCTTTTCTAGAATGGCTCAATACAGAAGTTCCCGCCCGTTCAACAGTGCGACAGTCGATCGGAATTTGAAGGTGAAGGTGGGGGACGTTGTGCGCCTCAAACAGCCGTTTCGACCCACTTCAACGAATGAAAAGGCATATCAATATGGGGTTGTGGTTGGGTTTGCTCAGACTGGAAGTGATGCTCAGACTGGAAGTGATGCTCAGACTGGAAGTGATGCTCAGACTGGAAGTGATGCTCAGACTGGAAGTGATGCTCAGAAAAGGGAAATCATTTTGCATCTATACAATCCTGATGCTCCTGAAGCGAGGGCAATTTATCGGGATGAATTCGGCAGATTAGCAATTTTTTGGTTTCGACGGGATGAAATCGAATGAGTAACTTTTTGTTCCCCAGAATCGAGCAAAGACTTTTCAATCCAATTCGATCGCTTGCCACTAAACGTCCGATCGCTGCCACCAGTCTGTTCATTTTTATCACCTGCATTTTTGTTTATCTGATTAACAATCGTACCGATTTAGACTCCAGTGATAATGTCACAAATACGTTGTTAGCATTCAACTGGTTGGAAAACCATGCGTTGAATTTTGATGCCTTCCGGGAGGGCTACCTGTATCAAGGTGGCGGTATTCCCTATTACTTTATTGAATCTCCAACCGGACATTTATCTTCCAGATATCCGATCGGCACAGCGTTAGTCACTTTTCCACTATACGTTCTGTTTTTTATTTATCTTAAAATTGCCAGCCTGGTTGAGTGGGTGATTTCTGGTGTTCCCGCAACGCTTCCCGATGTCACTGGCTCAGAATTTGCCGCCTACCGCCGCAGTTTCAGCAAACTGGCTGCAACTCTCTCTACAGCTTTAACGGTTGTCATTTTTTATGGCTGTGTGCGACTGAAGTTTCGTCCTGGTGTTGCGCTCCTATCTACTTTTGTGTTTGCCTTTGCCACTGGAACCTGGGTGATTTGCTCCCAGGATTTGCGGCAGCATACCATTTCTAATCTGTTGCTGATCAGCATTGTGTTCTGCTTAATCAAATTGGAACGCAGCCAGGGGCAAAAGCGGAAAGCGTTACTCTGGGCAGCCGGATTTTTCTGTGGGTTATTCCCAGGGGTCAGAATCACCAGTGCTTTGTTTGCAGTGGCGATCGTGGTGTATGTGATTTTCACCTATCGCAAAGAAGCGATCTTTTTCATATTCGGGCTTCCCAGTGCATTGTTCAGTCTGGGCTGGAATTTGTACTATTTTGGCTGGGAAAATATCCTGGTCGGTGGGTACATCAAGCACCTGGAGGAACGCGCATCTTCCTACGCCTTTACATTGGAGCAATTCACCTCCGCCTCCTTGGGTTTGTTGATCAGTCCCAGTGATGGACTTTTGATTTACTCCCCAGTGCTGCTGTTTGCTATTCCTGGAGCCTACTTAGTCTTTAAGCGCAGAGCCAACCGAGATGAGGCATTGATGCTTTGTCTAGCAATCACCTGTTTTGCCCTGTATTTGCACTACTGTTTCTATATCTTCTGGCTGGGCGGAAATGATTCCTTTGGTTCCAGAATGTTGACGGATACACTACCGATTTCTGGCTTACTGATTGCCTACTTTTTAGCAAACTTAGCTGAAAAACTCGATCGCGCCAGTAAATTTGCTCGTCCCATTTTATCAGTATTTCTCCTGAGCTTAATCCTCTCTACCCTGATTCAAACGGTCGGCGCATTTACCCAAACCAGTTGGGGAGCCAGCCCGATTCCTTTGGGAGCCGATCGAAGTCGGCTTTGGCAGCTAGCAGACAGCAAAATTGAGCGACATCTTCGACATTTAATCGCTCAAATCAATCCACCCATTTCTGACCGAGATCATTACCTGGAGAACTTCCAGGGAACGGTTAAACAAATTGAATTAGAGAGTCGATCGGGGGAAAGGGAACCTGTGGGCGATCGATTAACGGTGCGAGCGGGACAGCGAAGATTATTACGAGTGGGGCTGAAAAATACCGGACAATCCCAATGGTTTGGCTATCAGACGGGTATTGGCGACCGAGGCGAAACGAAGCTGAGAATCCGGTTTTATGACAGCGATGATCAGAATGCTACGCTACGAGTCGGTAATCAATTGTATGTATCAGGAAGCCCTACATTGGGTGAGGAAACTGATGCGATGGGACAAGTCGCTTTTCCTAGAGAGGCTGGAGACTATCGCCTGATTTTTCAACTGTTTGCCGATGGGCTTTCTCCTAGTTCCAATGAGGCGATCGAGCCTATCTACACGCAACTGGTGACTGTATTGCCAAGAGAAAGCTGAAATCGCTTAAAACGCGAAAATCTTCATTCCAGTGTAGGGGTTTGGCATTGCCAGATCCCTATTTTTGAAATATTCCAGACAACCAGCATAAACCGTTCTAAAAACGCAAGTGAGCGGGATACAATTTGCCAATTAATAAATCTAATTAATGAAAACTTGTACTTCGCTTTGCGGTGTGACAAGATAAGGAATAGAAATTACGGTAACTTTATCGGTTTACCGTATTTAAGCTTTCAGAAGGCTTGGCTGTGGTTGTCGCTATGCCTGGATGGATCAGCCTGCTTTTGTCTAGATTTGTGAGTCTGAATTCGTAAATTCAAGGAGAAGGAAACGTATGAGCTTCAAACATTTCGATGTTCACCCCGTTGCCGGACGGATTGGTGCTGAAATTATTGGCGTTGAATTACAGCAACGTCTCAGTGATGAATTAATCCGAGAAATTCGTCAGGCGTTGGTGCAGTACAAAGTCATCTTTTTTCGTCATCAATCATTAGATGCAAAGGGTCAAATTGCATTCGCCAGTCGATTCGGTGAAATTACTACAGCCCATCCTACAGTACCTTCTCTTCCTAACCATCCAGAGATTCTCGATCTGGATTATGGTCGTAACGTCAATCGGGCAAATCACTGGCATACTGACGTAACCTTTGTCGATCGCCCACCGATGGGGTCAATCTTGCGGGCTGTAGAAATTCCCCCGGTTGGAGGAGATACAGTCTGGGCAAATACGGTAGCTGCCTATCAGGATCTACCGCCCCATTTGCAAGGGCTGGCCGATCAGCTTTGGGCAGTTCACAGCAACGCCTTTGATTATGCAGAAGCGGCCGTAGACCTCTCCGATCGCCTCAAAGCATTCCATCAGATCTTTGCCTCCACGGTCTATGAAACCCTGCATCCAGTGGTTAGGATTCATCCTGAATCAGGAGAACGGGCATTGCTCATCGGCGGCTTTGTCCGGCAGATTCGCGGACTGTCAACCAGTGAATCCCATGATCTGCTGCGCCTGTTGCAGTCCTACGTCACTCGTTTAGAAAATACCGTTCGCTGGCGATGGCAGGAAGGTGATGTTGCATTTTGGGATAACCGAGCTACACAGCATTACGCGATCGATGATTTTGGTCATCAAGCCCGACGGGTGCAGCGGGTGACACTCGTTGGAGATTTGCCAGTCAGTATTCAAGGGCAGCAGAGTGAAGCGATTCGAGGGGATTCCTCTACTTACATTCAACGGGAAGCGGCTGTCGCTTGAGGTGTTCAGGATGTTGGGTTAGATCACCTGTGTGATCGTTCTATTCTATTGAATGGGCGGGCAAGATGCCCACCCTACAAGAGTGACGGTCTATCGAGTTTCTATTTCGGGTGCGAATGGCTGCCTGCGATGGGTAGTGCCCACCCTACAATAATTGACAGCTTGCTTAAGTGAAAGAACGGGGGATTGGTCATGGCTAAAATTCGTGCGGTAGTGGTTGATCCGGATGCTCCAGGACGATTAGTAATTCGGGACGTGGAAGCTCCCACCCCTGCTCCCAACGAAGCCCTGATCCGAGTGGCAGCCGTTTCCCTAAATCGGGGTGAAGTCCGACGATCGACCACTGCTGAAGCGGGTTGGCAACCGGGTTGGGACTTAGCAGGCACAATCGAAACGCCAGCAGCAGATGGCTCTTCTCCGGCAGCCGGAACGCGAGTGGTGGGGTTTGTTCGTTCGGGGGCTTGGGGTGAATTAGTGGCAGTGCCCAGTCATTCGATCGCCCTTTTACCAGGCTCGGTTTCCTTTGCTCAAGCGGCAACCCTACCCGTCGCAGGGTTAACCGCCTATCATGCCTTAAAGCAGGGCGGACTGATCCTCGGAAAAACCATACTAGTGACAGGCGCATCAGGCGGTGTCGGGCAATTTGCCATTCAACTGGCGCGGTTGTCTGGAGCCAGAGTCATCGCCCATATTCGTCAACCCGATCACGAGGCATGGGTCAAAGAGGCAGGAGCAAATGCGGTGGTGATCGCCGAGGAATTACCCCTGGAAACCGAGTTCGCCCCCTATGATCTGGTGATTGAATCCGTTGGTGGCAAAACCCTCACAGCAGCCTTGGGTTCGATCGCCCCAGATGGAACGGTCGTCCTGTTTGGCACATCCGGCGGCAATGAAGTGACGTTCAACGCACAACGATTCTACGGTGTGAGCAGTGGCGCAAGCCTGTATGCCCTCATCCTGTTCCATGAACTCAAACGCGAAACGGCAGCCGTCGGCTTACAGCGATTGCTAAATCTAGTCGCCTCCGATCAACTCCATCCTCCCATTACGATCGAAGCCCCCTGGACAAAAGTGGCAGACTTAGCCCAGCAACTACTTGATCGGCAATTTCTGGGCAAGGCAGTATTGCACCTTTCAGAGTAGAGGAACGCAATATTTGTACATTGGGAAAACTCTATAGCTTTTGTGGGGTGGACATCTTACCCGCCCCTAACTCAAGAAAACTCTACTCTTGTGGGGTGGGCATCTTGCCCGCCCCATCCATCATACTCTCAACCCACCATTACATCTACCGTCGCGTTTTGCTTCGCACGCTGATTCGCCTGCCGATTCGCGTATTTATCGATGTACTGTACAAACAGTTGTCTGATCTGCGGATTAACGCATCGGTAGTCCAGATACTTAAACCCCAACGCTCTGGCTCGCTCCAGGGTTTGCTCTGGTGTTAAACCTTCTCGAATTGCCACACTCAGCATCGCAATGGCAGTCGATCGCAAACTGGCGGCACAGTGAATTACGGCAGGTTTGGGAATACGATGCAGTTCTGCCAAAATCAGCGTAATCAACTCTTCGTTCAAGGCTTCCAGCTTGAGGGGAATATTGACATAATACAATCCCATCGCTTCAACGACCTGCTGTTCGTCTGGCAAAAAGCCCAGCTCATCGGGCGATCGTAAATTCAGCACCGACTTGAAACCTTCCTGCACAGCCTGTTTAAGTTGTTCGGGAATCACCTGTCCTGTGGTGGCTAAGTGTTCATTAATTCGTAAGGCGTTAATCACGTTCACTCCTTTTGACCAATACAATTCTCAAAAGCAAAAACGCAAAAATGAATCTCCGTAGCTGCTTTCAGGCAAGATCAGCCTAAAAAGTGCAGCTTTACCGTGTGAGCTATTTTTGGCGCGGGAAATCTGCTTCTGATAGGGATAGATGAAGTATTTCATTATTATACGGTTTATCTACAGATTTACCGTAGATTAAGAAAAAATTATCTGATTTGGAAATATATTTGCTGCGGCTAATCATGTTAATAACTTCAGAAGAATTTGATGACGATACAATCAAGCACGAAAGCCAGCCCAGCAGTTTTATAGGGGTTGATGAAAAGCGAATGGAAGATAGAGAATTTTACTCTGGCTTGATCCGGCTCCACATTTTGCATCATGCAGCGCAGGAACCCATTTTTGGGCTGGGCATCATTGAGGAACTGGCTCGTCATGGCTACAAGCTGAGTGCCGGAACCCTCTATCCCATGCTTCACGATATGGAGCAAAAGGGCTATCTCAATTCTTGCAAAGAGCGATCGGGCAGGCATATTCGCCGGGTTTACCGGGCAACGCCGCTGGGAAAGGCAAGGCTGGAGGAAGCGAAGGAGAAGGTGCGGGAGTTGTTTGGGGAGTTGTTTGAGGGGGAGTGAGGAGAAAGTTCGATCGGAGCGTTTTTGTAGCCCACGATATAGAGTTTCGATATCGTAGAACGATATGCTATGAGCAGGGCTGGTTAGGTCGAGAGCCTGAATCGATCGCCCCTATCCAGAATCAAGCTTTGGGTTTGGTTTTCTAAGTCATTACCTGCAATTGAATCTGCAATTAAGATTGAGCATGAATCAGCATTTGAATCAAAACATTCCCCCTGCTCCGCCTCGCTTATCGGCTCGATTAAAAGAACTGGCTCAACTTTTCCTCAAGTTGGGCTTCATTGGGTTTGGGGGTCCACAAGCGCACATTGCCATGATTCATGATGAAGCAGTGGTGCGGCGAAACTGGCTGACCGAGGAGCAATTTGTGGAAGGGGTTGCGGTCTGCGAGATGTTGCCGGGTCCTGCCTCGACCCAGATGGGCATCTATACCGGATATGTGCGGGCGGGTCAGTGGGGAGCACTGGTGGCAGGGCTTTGCTTTATCTTCCCTGCCTTTTTGATTGTCCTGACCCTGTCCTGGGCATATTTTCGCTTTCAGGGTGTGCCGCAAATCAATGACTTGTTTCTAGGCGTTTCACCCGTCGTGATTGCAGTTATCTTTGGGTTTTGCTGGAAGCTGGCGAAGAAGGCGATCAAAGATTGGTATGGGGTAGCGATCGCCCTGGCGGTTTTTCTGATTACACTCTTGTTTCGTACAAATGTCTTGTTGCAGTTCATCATAGCGGGCATTATTGGACTCCTTTTATATCGTCCCGGTCGTTCCCAATCTCCGCCATCGAGTTCAACTCGCGCATTACTCTTTCCCCTCTTGCCAGTGATCCAGATGGTTTCCCATCCGCTAGCCGTTGTGCCTGCTGAACCCCTGGCAGTTTCCAGTTTTTGGGGCTTAGAACGAATCCAGGAATTTTTGATTCCTTTAACCGGGTTCTTCCTCAAAGTGGGTAGCTTCATTTTTGGCGGTGGTTTAGTCATTATTCCTTTACTGGAATTTGAGGTGGTGAACCAATTCCACTGGCTGACCCAAAGCGAATTTATTGACGGAGTGGCGATTGGCGAACTGACTCCGGGACCGGTTGTGATCACAGCAGCATTTGTGGGCTACAAGGTGGCAGGCGCATTGGGCGCGATCGTTTCCTCTATTGCTATTTTTACTCCATCGTTTGTGTTCATTATGGGTGCGGCTCCGCTATTGATTCGGATTCGCCAGAATCCTCGGATTCGTAGTTTTCTCAAGGGTGTGACCCCGGCGGTGTTAGGCGCGATCGCAGCAGCAGCAATCCCTCTGGCACAGGCAGCGATCGTTCACGAGACACCTGCCCGAACGGTTTTGGCAGCAGTGGTTTTCATTGCTGCATTAGTTGCATTAATTCGGTTTAAGCGTCCCACCTGGCAGTTGGTTCCGTCTGGAGCGGCGATCGGTTTAATGGTAGGGGCGTTGTAATGCGCTGCACTCGTGGCATGATCTCTGCGGCAAAACAGCCATTCAGCCGAGTAGCGATAGCGTTCATCATGGGGCAAAAAGGGAATCCCCGTCTTCTCCAGTTCTGGCTTAAACCAGGCACTAATCAAATTAATCGCAAATCGTCCCTGGCTGATGGCATCAATCCCTAACGCCATTTTGGCCAGCACCACCGGATGAAACAGCAGGGGCTTAATTGCCGCAATAGTTTCGATCGTTTGAGTGGCTTCTGCCAGAGCCGCTGCCGCCGTCCAGGTTTCCAGTTGCTCAAAATTGGCATCTCTAAAGTTACAGAGGTGCTGGGCAATCAAAGTGGTGGTAAATCCACAAAACTTTGCCAGTTGAATCAAACACTTCGATCGCGCATAACTGGCATCTCGCGGTGAATCGGGATGGTTCATTGCCCCATGATTGCCAGCAACCGGAAGCCAAATCCCATAGCGCGGTTCCAACATAATGATTGTCCTCAAAATGCGATCGGAGTCATTCTGTGAGATTCTTCAGAGAGATCTCCTAAAGATTTCTCCCGAACTTTTCTTTGGGTTTGTTTGCAGAAAACTTGTCTTTCTAGAGAGACTATGAAACACTTTTTAGATATTCTACTGTAAACCTACCGATTTACAGTATTTTACAAATAATGAATTGAGCAATTGCCCATGACACACGCAACTCCCTCTACCTTTAACTCCACTTTATTTGATGGGGCACAGCAGTACTATGTTCACTATCGACCTAAATATCCGCCCGAATTATACGATCGCATTGCTCAGGGCTTTAACCTGAATGGGAAAGGAAAATTACTGGATTTAGGATGCGGAACCGGATTGATTGCACTTGCTCTCCGCGATCGATTTGAGCAAGTGATTGGACTTGACCCAGATCCAGAAATGCTCAAGCAAGCTCAACAGCAAGCGGATGAGCTAGGTGCAAAAAATATTATTTGGTTAGAGCGATCGGCTGAACAAGTTAACGCACCGCCAAATAGCTTTAAGTTAATCACGATTGGACGAGCCTTTCACTGGATGGATCGTTCCCTCATCATCGATCGCAGCTACGATCTATTGGAAACAGGCGGTGGTTTGGTACTGCTGGCAACGCATGGTGAAGATCCCTGGACAAGCCAAATTCCTTGGAAGCAAGACATCCTGGCAGTGGTGAAACAATGGCTGGGCGATCGGCGACGGGCAGGACAGGGATGGTGGGTTGATCCTGATCCACCCCATGAGGAACTACTGAGGCGATCGGCTTTTTCCTTACAAGTGTTGTATGAAGCTGAATTTGAGCAAATCTGGACGATCGATTCACTCATCGGTTATCTATATTCCACGGCGTTCTGCTTACCCTCCTTTTTCGGTGATCATCGCCAGTCCTTTGAAGCAGAAATTCAAAAGGTATTTCTTTCCCATTACCCATCAGGAAATCATGTTGAAATTCTGAAGGCTTCCGCGCTTGCTGGCATGAAATAGACAGTAAAATATCTGGTAGAATAGCCAGTGCGTTAAATATCCAAAACAAATCATTTCAACGTACTACTCTATTAAGAAAACCATTCGCGTAGTAAGTGAAATGTCGGACTACAGGCATTTCAACTTATTACGCAAACGGCTAGACGCATTCGAACCTTGCAACCGAACGATCCTGGCTAACTCAAGGCATTGATCACATAGTCAATGTATGAGTTGAGTTCAACTGCTGGATCGCCTGTTAAACCGTGATTGACTTTAACGTGCTTGAGAGCTTCAATGTACCAGCTTGGCGATAGCTCAAACGTGCTGTTGATTTCAGCCAACCCCGCTACCAGATATTCATCGATCGGGCCGGTTCCCCCTGCCACTAGCGCGTAGGTGATAATCCGCAAATAGTAGCCAATGTCACGCACACACTTTGCCTTGCCCCGCGCATCTGAAGCGTAATTTGGGCCTTGCAGTTGGGTGGTGTAGGGAAATTTTTGGTAGACTGCGTTTGCAGCACTTTCCGCTAGACTCTGCGCTTTGCCCGACAATGCTTTTGCAGCTTCCAATGTGTTCGCGGCTTGCCGAAAACGACCAAAGGCAATCTGAAACTCGGCACTGCTCAGAAAGCGACCTTGTGTGTCAGCAGCGTTCACGGCTTCCGTCAAAGGGGTCTTTGCCATTGATTCAATTTCTCCTTTAATAAATAGGTTCTGATTAGCAAATGTCTGATTGGGGATAGCAGGACGTTAGCTTACTGCTGCCGCCGCTCGATCGAAGTAGCTGGCGACTTCAGAAAGCACGTTGCTGCAATCCCCCTGAGTGATGCCATCGGGATCATTAGCAAGGGCGAGAGAAGCTTCCTTCAGCTTCTGAATACCTCTGGCAACGGAACTACCCGGAACCCCAAGGGCTTGATAGGTTTCCCTCAAACCGTTCAGAGCGCGATCGTCCAAGATGCTGGAGTCGCCAGTGAAAATGGAGTAGGTGACATAGCGCAGGATAATCTCAAGGTCGCGTAGGCAAGCTGCCGCCCGACGGTTGGTGTAGGCATTACCGCCCGGTGCAATGAGTTGAGGTTGCTCCTCAAACAGACTCCGAGCCGCATCAGCGACGATCGCCGACGCATTACTTGAAATCCGGTTCACTACATCAATGCGCTTGTTGCCATCTCGCACTAAAGCCAGCAGCCCATCCAGTTGAGCATTGCTGAGGTATTCTCCTCGCACATCTGATTGGGCAATGACTTTCGTAAAGGCATCTTGAACCATTTTGTCATCTCCTCGAAATTGCTTGGTTAGTAAAGTAATGTTGATTGAAGTCAACCGTTGAAGGAAAATTTCGTTAGTTTCTGCCATCAAAACACTAACTATCTCTGAAGTTTCACTCTTCAAGATAAATTGATCTGAAAAGCATTATTTTCAGACACTCTAAATCCAAGTTCTGGAAAATATTAAAGAGTGAAATCAAGCTTCAATAAATTGGAAATGGTCATTTCCGCCGTGCAATTTTCCTTACAAATTATTTGTACAACAACAGCGTATCCTCTTTTGTTAAAAATGATTGAGAGCATGGTATCTAAATTCAACCTTAGAAAGGGCAATAGCAGTATTAAAATGTTTAATTGTTTTGGAAAAATTTCTCATAGAAGTAGAAGAAATTGTATTTAAAAGAACAATCTTCTACTTTGCTGAAGTCCGTATCATTTTTGCAGACAGCTTCTATCGCAGACAGCTTGAAGTAGCTAATGTAGCTGACATGCATAGGTTTCACAAATTATTCTCAAGCGGCTCACACTGAAGCACTGAAGATCAACTAGCAACTTGAACGCACTAATTAATAACCCTAGCTAATAAATGGCTTGTGGTGATTTAAGTTTTAATTTTGTAAATGTTGTGACTCAAAATACATTCTATTGAGAGTTAATTCATTATTTCAGCAAATTAAATCGATGGAAAATTGTAACTCATGATACAAGTAATTGATCTGGTGAACTACGCTAAAGCTATACTCATTCAGTAGCTTATATTTTGATGCCTGATACGATTGCTAATCTCAATCCGACAAAGAAAGGTGAATCGAAAGCGGTCAGCCTAGCATCGCACAAAATCATAAAGTACAACCGGGTGTATCCCACTTTTGAATTTGCATGACGGATAGTTCACTGGCAGGCAAGACTTCGGACTTCGGCGTGAGCTCAGTCGAACGCTTGAGCTCAGTCGAAACGCTGCCTGCGCTACGGAAATCGATCAATTTGCATCAATGGGATGCTTCCATATAACCAACTTGTCTATTAGCATGTTGTCCTCTAAGCTTTGGGCTGCGCTCTGGTAAATAAAGAAGCGGTAGCTGCTCGTGTAGAAATTGCAGCATCCTACGCTCGCCATCCCATCCGGTTCCTAAGCAAGGTTTGACATACAGGAGGTTTCCTGACTCCCCTCCAAATCCCCTCCCTTTTAAGTAGCCTTAGATACACAAGAGCTACCTTTTCATCTGCATTTGGACAGAAATCTGCGGCGATCGATCGCTGTATCCTTTGCCTGTCAGGCATAATAAATTCAGTTTATTGATATAATAAAAAAGAACACTTGTTTTTATTGATTGGGTAACTTAGGCTGAAACTAAAGCTTGAAGAAAAGGTTAACGAAACCGTGATGAATTCTAATTGCCAAACTCATAGCCTTGATTGGAACCCAATTTTGCAGCAAATGCAGACTGAGCCAGGGCAAGACTTGCCCATATTCCCTGGAGACTTGAAGACAGCTCTCTTGGCTCATGCTGAAATTAATCAGACCGTAGGGGAAGCTGCTTACCAGCTAGCCGTTGAAATTTCCCAAATCACAACGCAATCCGATCCAGAAATTACCTACTGGTTTTCGCAGTTGGTGTCCTTACTTCATTTAAGCGATTCCCTTCATTCCACTGCCCATCTCAGCTTGCCCGTTTATTTCGAATCCGTTTCTGCCCAATCCTAGCCTGGTAAATCGCCTTTGAAACCTATGGATTTCTCAAACAAAAGCGAGTACGCCCTCCTGGCAATGTTAGAGGTTGCTTCCCATTACCGTGAAGGAAATCCTTTGCAAATCCGCTACATCTCTACTCAGCAAAACATTCCCGATCGCTACCTGGAACAATTGCTAGCAGATCTGAGGCGAGGTGGCTTACTTAAAAGTGAGCGAGGTGCGAAGGGCGGTTATCGGTTGGCCCGATCGCCCAAGGAGATCACCGTGATGGATGTGATTGCCTGTATGGAGGGGATTGATCAGCAACCGACGGTCAGCAAAACGGGAGATGAAACCGTTGATCGGGCTGCGATTTCGGAGATCTGGAATGAGGTGCGGCAATCGGCATTTGCGGTTCTGCGAAATTATACGCTGCAAGATTTACTGGATAAGGCAGCGGCACGACGGCAGTTAAATACAATGTATTACATTTAGCTGGATTGCTTTACAACACACTCTGACGCAGTTCTGGAAACACTTTGGAGACTTTGTTCAAGACATAATCCCCATAGGTTCCTTGCAATGCGTGAATGTTGGCATGATCCCACCGATCGCTGAACTCTTCTTGACTTGAATCAGCGAGAATTCCCTCGATCGGCTTGACCTCAGCAGCAAAGTTGGGATCAAAAAAGAAAGGAAACGAAAGGCGATCGTGGTTTGCCAAGTTTCTAACGCGATGGGGCGTAGAGCGATAGAATCCTCCCGTGAGGCGATCGAGCATATCGCCGATATTGCAAACAAACGAATTGGGGATAGGTGGTGCATCGATCCAGCCAGATCTAGATTTGACCTGTAAACCGCCAGAATTATCCTGTTTTAGAATGGTGAGTAACCCATAATCAGTATGCTCTCCCACCCCCCACTGTTCAGGAGTATAGGGCACAGCTGGATAGTTAAAGATGCGAAATAAAATTAACGGTTCCCAGGTGTAGCGATTGAAGAAGTAGGAAGCTTCTAAACTAAGGCTAAGAGCAATTCCAGACATGATCTGATGCCCCAACTGTGACATTGCCGTCATATAGTCAAGAATGGTTGCTCGAAACTGAACAGGATAGTCTGGGAATAGATTTCGTCCGTGCAGCGGAACCTTAGCTTGTACGAGAGGATGATCATCTTCTAGTTCAGCTCCCAGATAAAGTCCTTCCTTCAAGTCAGGTTTTCCAGAAGTCAGTTCATCCCCAACCGGAAAATAGCCGCGCCATGCCCTGCCACCTTTTGCCATGCTGATCCTTAGCTTGGTATCTGAATCTTGAGCAAAAAATTGACGACTTAGTTCCTCTAGACGCTGTTGGAGTGTCTCATCAATGCCATGACCAGTAATGTAGAAGAATCCATAGTCACAGCAAGCCTGCCGGATCTGTGCTGCAACTGCATACCGTGCCTGGGTATTGGCAATTAGAGGTTGGAGATCAATCAATGGAATTCGAGCAGCTGAACTATTCATGCAACGTAACCAATAGAAGAGGAAAGAGAGGGCAGTGGGTTGCCCTCCTGTCAGCCAGATGGGAGGTATCTGTTGAACTGTGACTGTCCTTCAACCTGCTGCCGTTGTGAGACGACGCAGCCCAACATCTGTCTGAATGGGTTTTCAGCTAACTGCAAGATATTAAACTACGGTACATCGATCGATTTAAAGTAGTTTAATGTTTGATAGTATGACACACCTAAACGAGGAAGGCAAGATAGAGGATCATTCTCATTTCTGCCCTGCAACGCCGATCGCGCTAATCTCCTGAATTCCTGAACCGAGAAGCATTTGCGTCAGTGGCTATAATTTAGCTCAAGGCTGTTATGCCGCTGGGTTATCCTAGGCATCCCATTCACTTTTGGAATAGGAACTGACAATGTTCCAGGCAACCCGTCCACCAGAGAGATGATCGAGGCTGGAGAGTCGTCACACCATTGAGTAGGGATGTTCAAAGTTAGTGGAAAGCGTGACACCCACTCCAAGATGCTGGGTTGCAGTGGTAATAATGGGGACGATCGTGGAAGGTTCGTGGGTCGGACACTGCACAGCCCATTTCACACAAGCGTCCGAACTCTGTATAACGTTTTAGTTTGGATGGGTTTGCAAAAAATGCCCCAATTTTTCTGCTTTGGCAGCGAGGTATCGCACGCTATAGCGATTGGCTGGTGTAATTAAAGGAATGCGTTCCACAATGTCTAAACCCCAACCATGTAACCCAACCACTTTGCGCGGATTATTAGTCAGGAGTCGAATTTCTTGCACACCCAAATCTCTAAGAATTTGAGCACCCACGCCATAGGTGCGAAGATCGGGTTTGAAGCCAAGCTGCTCGTTGGCGGCAACGGTATCCAGTCCGCGATCTTGTAGCGAATAGGCTTTGAGCTTATTGAGTAACCCAATGCCCCGACCTTCCTGACGCAAATACACCACTACTCCCTGTCCTTCTGCTTCGATTAACTGTAGGGCGGTGTGAAGCTGTTGCCGACAATCGCAGCGTAATGAGCCGATCGCATCTCCGGTAAAGCACTCTGAGTGAATTCTTACCAGGGTGGGCTGATGGATAAACTCCTGTGGATCGCCTTTGACGATTGCGGTGGCTTCGGAACCATCCAGCGTGTTGCGATAGCCATAGATTTGAAATTCGCCAAATTCAGTCGGCAGATGTGCCACCGCTTCTCGTACCACAAAGCGATCGGACTGAAGCCGATAGCGAATTAAATCGGCAATGCTGATGATTTTCAGGTGATGGGTTTGGGCATAGGTGAGTAATTCCGGCAGTCGCGCCATCGAGCCATTGCGATTCTGAATCTCGCAAATTACGCCTGCTGGGTAAAGACCCGCTAATCGTGCCAGATCAACGGCTGCTTCTGTATGTCCTGCCCGCTTCAGCACTCCCCCATTCTGCGCCCGCAGGGGAAAAATATGTCCGGGTCGCCGCAAATCACGAGGAGTTGTAGCTGGATCGATCGCCACCTGAATCGTGCGAGATCGATCGCTGGCGGAAATTCCGGTAGTGACTCCTAAATGACGCGCTGCATCAATGCTGATGGTAAATGCCGTTTGATGAGTGTCTGTGTTGCTTTCCACCATTGGCGGTAGTTGTAATTGATCCAATCGATCGCCCATCATCGCCAGACAAATTAATCCCCGTGCCTGGGTTGCCATAAAGTTAATCAGGGTAGGAGTGGCAAACTCGGCAGCACAGATCAAATCTCCTTCATTTTCCCGGTCTTCATCATCGACGACTACGATCGCTTCCCCTGCCTGGAGCGCAGCGATCGCTTCTGGAACAGAATCGAATGGAGTAGGGGTAGATGACGTTAATTGACTGGATATTGGTAAATCCATGAAATCACTATCAGGAATGAGGGAGGACGCAGTTCGGGCAAAGATTAGATCAAACATAAACACATCAACTAGCGATTATCGGCTATGTAGGATTTACCATTCGCGGCTATTCAATTCGGGTTCAACCTAACGGACTTCTTCTTGCCACAGCCCGATACCGTCATACAAGCCTGGAGCCATCAGAAATACCTGCACCCAAAGAATGTTGAACCACCAATAAAGTCCCTGGATGGTGTTGTCCTGATTCAACAGAGATAGCGTCAACCAGTAAAGGGCGATCGTAATCACCAGGCTAGCAGTGGATGCCACAATTCCTTTGAGGGGTTGGGACAATGAAGCAAAGGGCCACATATTGAACTGCCAGAGTATCCCCAATCCCACCGTAGTCCAAATGGCTGCAAAGATCGGGCCTGCGGTGGTAGTGAACAGGTCAATGCCTGCTTGCTTGAGCAGTAGCCCCATAATCAGAGTGAGCAGGATGACGGCTCCGGTATGGATCAGTCCAAGACGAGGTTGCTCCAGATCAAGCTTGCTCAACGGCCAGCGTTCAAAGAAACTGCCAAACACCGTTGAGGTGGGATACCAATACCAGGGAATGTAAAACGGTTCTAGCCCCCAGATTTGCGGTAAGAACGTGAACGCAGGCGCAATAAAAAAGATGGCAAAGAAGATGTTGAGAAATCCGCTCACCGGATGCCAATCCCGAATCTTGTCTGTAGTGACGATCGTGTTGTCAAAAAAGAACAAGCTGGCTGCTGCTGCAATGATGGCAGTTTGTCCCCACAATCCAGCGGACGTTTCAGCGAGAGTGGTCTGGGCAGAAATGTATTTCCAGGCTTCCCCAGTCAGATAGGACAATCCCAAGAGGATAGCTAAGTTGAATGTTCCTCGCCCGAACCGGGAGGATGAAAAGCGATTACCAGGATATCCATTCAGTGAAAATCCTAGATGCCACCACCAGACAAAAAAGATGGTGATGTAGATTAACTTTGAGGTGGTATCCAGTTGCAGCACCTGACCCAGTAGTAGCTCAAAAATCCAACTCACCACCGCAATCAGGACAATAAACAGCACGCCTTTGTAAGGCTGGTTCTTCCACCAGAGGTTACGCTTCAAACCAGGATTTGCAACGCTCATAAACTCTTCTCCTGTTTTATGAACTTTTATGAACCCACACCCATGCCTAACGATCGCCTTGCAATCGGGATGCCCGCAGAGCCGTTGCTTGCTGCAAAAGCTGCACAGCCGTATCAGCAGAAATCACAGGGGCAAAAAAGGTGTTGATCCGGCGTAATGCCGCAGGTTCATCTTCTTGATGTTGGCAAGCACAGGCATCGCCAATCACGATCGGAATCAAACCATAATCACGGGCTGCTCGTGCATTTCCTTCAATGCACCAGTCGAGATGGATACCAGTAATGATTAAATTGCGAATTCCTAAACGACCCAGGTAAAGAGGCAGCTCTGTTCCTACAAATGAAGACTGTAGAGCCGTTTCAAAGAACTCTACATCACCCGGTTGATTGATAGCTTTAAGTTCATCTACTAGTTCTCCATCCCAACGTTTTTTCTCATCACTCCAATCCTGATAAGAAGCTGTCCAAAATCGGTACTGAGCCTCGTCTAAAGGAGACCTGGGATAGGATTCGCGAAACACTTCATAACCGATCCAAAAGAAATAGGCTCCGGCTTTGCGTGCTGCTTGAGCAACCTTAATGGTATTTTCCAGGCTGGGACGTTCCCATTGTTTTTCCTTGCCTTGAGCACCGTCAGGATGATAGAGGCTGTTGTTTTGGCTAATCGATAGAAAAGCAGTAGGAGCCGTCAGCAACTCTGCTAGATTGAGGGACTGCCATTGGGGATGGAGTTCGGGAACAGGCGTTGCAATTTTTTCGATCGGTTCTGTGTTCTGAATCGGTTCTGTAGTTGTTTGAGAGGGCTTACGCGGAAAATCTTTTACTTTTGGCATGGTTATCTCCCTATTGATTTCAAGGGGCAAAGCATTTGCGTAGGCACCTTTTGGTTCAAGCAAGATATTTTGCCGAAAATGCTTCACCCTTATGAATAGTTGTTTGACAGGGCAGGACAAGCAGTGCCCACCCTGCAAAAAGTATGGTTACAACCAGGGATGGCGGGGGGGATTCGCGCCATTGAGGAAATAATTGCCCACTGCATAGTATTTCCAACGCACCGGATCGTGCAGCGTATGAGCACGAGCATTGCGCCAATGACGATCGTAGTTATATTCCTGCAACGTAGACTTTGTGCCTGACAGTTCAAACAGCTTATTTGTGGCTAACAGTGAAGCTTCCGTTGCCAGAGCTTTAGCTTCCGCAACGGCGATCGAGGATTCCACAACTTTGGCTTCCTCTAAACCGGATTCGTAGGCGCGATCGATGAACTCACCTGCTCGACGCAACAGTTCCTCTGAGGCATGAACCTGAATAATCACATTGCCCAGGTTGTAGAGCGTCAACGGGTCTTCGTAGCCCTTTTCTTGATTGCTGTCCACCCAGGGGCGCGTGTGGTTTCGCACAAAGTAGAGCGTGTCGCGCAGGGCAGCTTTAGCAATGCCCACATCCACGGCAGCCTGAATAATCTGCGCCACAGCGCCCATGGGAGTCGCCCGTTCAAACGCCAAGTAGTGAGGGATTACATGATCGGGTTTGACATACACATTCTCCAGAATCGTCGTTCCACTAGCAGTGGTGCGCTGTCCAAAACTTGTCCAATCGTCCAGTAGGGTCAAGCCTTCAGCCCCTCGTTCCACAAACGCCACGATGGTGTTGCCATTTTCATCAGCGGCGATCGTCGGAATCCAGTGCGCCAGCAACGCCCCTGCCGAGTAGTATTTGCGCCCGTTCAGAACATAGCCATCACCAGAGCGAGTGAGCTTGGTTTGTACATCGGTGACAGACTTCGTACCGATTTCTGAAAAGGCATTACCAAACCGCTTGCCTTGCAGCACCAAATCAAAGAAAAAGCGTTTTTGCTCCTCAGTCCCGTCCAGCTTGATCGCTTCCACCATGTAGAGATGATTCTGGGGAATTTGTCCCAGACTGGAATCCGCTTCTGCAATGATTTTAATCACCTCTGCCAGGGTTGCATTGGAAACCCCTGCACCGCCATATTCCTTCGGTACAACGATGCCCCACAAGCCGCTCTGGGAAAATTTCTTTACTTCTTCGAGGGGTAAACGACGTTCTCGATCGCGGATCGAATCTTCTTTGACGAATTCCGCTGCCAGTTCCTTGGCAATGGCGATCGCTTCTTGATCATCTCGAATGATATGAGCTTGAGGCTCAGTTTCAATGTTGACTAGAGTTGTCATAGTGATTCTCCTTTGGTTATGTATGGTTTATGCGTTGTGATACCAAGCTCAATTAGACAAAAGAGTTCGATCGCTTTGATTCTGCCCTATTACAATGCTTTTCCATCTCTCGGTATAGAATCGAATCCCTTGGAATTCAAGTCAGGTTTCAGAATCTACGGATAAAATCACCTTCTTGTTCTGAAATTGCTCGTCGTGCCGTTCGATCTGCCAGGATCTTTCTGTACCGTTTGACATCCGATCGCATGGCCACAATGGGTACAATGGGTCCCAACAAACAGATGATTGGGCCCAGGTACAAGAACCCCCAGCCCCAAGCATAGGAAGCGATCAGCAGGGCAGAACCCACTACCCAGGATGCAGCCCCCCAGAGCAGTGTGTTATCTGCATGGGAAGCACCTTGAGCCGCTTCGTCATCTTCCAGTCCATAGGTTTCAGAGGCATAGGTGAGAACCTGGTACATTCCTTGTACGAAAAAGACGGTAATCGTGGCACCAATCAGTGCAGCAATAATCGTTGCTGGAGAGTAAGCAGAACGAATCGGCGTGTCCCCTGTTACCCCCTGGGCATGAACCAGTTGAGCGTAGAAAAGCGTTAACCCAGTGCCCAGAGCGAAAAAGCTGACCCGCTTCACCAGAGTTCGGAACCGAAGGGGGAGCGTTTGCAAAAGGTAATTAATGTTCATCGGGATACTCCTAAAAAACGCAGATTCTTACTGAACAATTGCTGTAATTTCCGGTTCTTCAGACAAATCCTGAACTTGAGTCAGACTGGCGTAATCAAACCGCTCTGAGTTGGTCAATGCAATGGCGATCGGCACAATGGTACTCACAGCAAGCACCGTATAGGTGCCAATTTCATCACCAAAGCGCGTCATGGCAAATACTCCAGCAATTAAGCCTATGATGGTGCCCCAGGTGAACGCAGTTGCATTCATCCGCGACCAGACGATTGACAAGATCAGGGGAACTAACACCGCCGCTCGAATAATGGAAGTGCCTAACACCAGCGACACCAGATCAATGCCGGATAGGACAACAGCGATCGAAATTCCAGCCGCCACGACCATGGAAAGTCGAGTCCAGGTAAACAGCGATTTTTCAGAAATGTGGGGAAATAATGGCTTAATTACATCCACTGCCGACACCGAACTTACTGCCGCCAGGGTGCCATCACAGGTGGAATAACACGCCGACAGCACGATGATCACAAACAGATAAATCACCCAACTGGGCAAACCTAAATGGGAGACTAAAAAGGGCCCTAATGCCGCTGGATCACCACCTAAATCGGTCGCTAGATTGACATTCAACCCAATCCCTACAAGTCCCACCAAACCCAGGCACAGGGCAACGGGATAATACAGACCTCCGCCCCAGAAAAAGGTGCGACCCAACTCCTTTTCCTTGATGCCCCAGGCAACCTGCCAGAATTCCTGTCCGGCAATGGTCGCAGTGATTAATGCCAGACAGAAAGTCAGTCCAAAGCTTTGGAACGCATCCGGGCGTGTTACCGAAAACAGATTATTTCCCTGACTTTGCACTGTCTGCCAGACGGTTGCTGCACCCCCCACCTGACCCAAAATGGCAGTCGTCACCAGCACCGAGGGCACCATAATCAACAAGCACATCAGGGTGGAGGTAGAAATAGAAGCCCATAGCCCTCCCAGGCTAATGTAGAGCAGGATGACGATCGCTGAAATGGTTGCAACCACACCCTCTGGTAATCCAAAAATCGTCGCCACCATCAGCGATGCCCCTTTCAGATTCACCGTCACAATTTGAATTGCACCAAACAAAATTCCTGCTACGACAACAATTCGCGCCAGCTTGGCACCACCATATCGGGCAGACACAAACTCACTGATGGTATATCCATGCGGCATGAGTCGTCTTAGTTTTTTGGCGAACGGAATTACTGCGATCACGGCTGCCCCGTTGGGGACAGTAAACCAAAATAGTCCTGATAGCCCGTACTGAAATGTGACTCCAATGGGCAACAAAATGCCAATCACCCAGGTCCAGACCGACAGCAGACCGGCAATCCCAAATCCTAAACCTAACTGACGACCCGCAATCACAAAATCATGGGTGTTGCGCACTAATTTCCACTTTGCGTAGTACGAGACAATCAACATTGCCACTCCCAGACCAATTAGAGTGATGACACCCTGGGTGGGACCAAGAGCTTCTGCCTTCACAAGGCTAATTCCTTCCACTCATCTACTCCTTAGTGAATTCTATAAATTGTGCAATCACGCTCATATCCCAGCAATGACTTCAGGGATAGCTTCCAGCACTTACCTTGAAATGCTTTGTTTAGCTTCCGATGAAATGGTTGATGAAAAGGGGGCAAGCTAGATGAACTAAAGTAGCGAATTCAATGCTGCTCTGAGCTTGTCATCCCATCCTGAAAGCATCTACAAGCTTACTGTCTGATCAGGCTACAGTCTCTAATTCTGTTTCAGATGCTCTCAAAAGCTCCAAACTTTATCATGGTTGATCTCTCTGAAATTTCAACTCAGGGAACGCCTATGTTCACATAGATGCGAATTTAAACTGAATCAAGTTCTACATCAAAAGACAACATCTGTTGCTTTGGTAAACCACTCAAAGAACGCAATTTTAAGCCAAGTTTATCGTTTATGGGTAATTCAGAATAAAGCTTTCTGCAACTTGAAAACTATTCAAATTACCCATTTGTACATACACTTACACTCCCACAAGCTCTTCTGAAGTTCGACGACGTGCTTCAATCTGATGCACCAAAGGAATCACAGTTCGACCAAAGGCAGGCAAATCATCGGAATAGTGTAAAAATCCTCCCAGAATCAAGTCAACACCGACTTCATAAAACTGGCGAATCTTGTCTGCCACCTGTTCAGGCGTACCAATTAAGCCAGATTTGAATCCATCGTTGTACTGTACCAGATCTTCAAAGTTAGAATTTGCCCACATCCCCTGGTGATCGCGGGTTGAAGAACCGGCATGTTTAACCGCTTCACCAAATCCGTGAACGGCTTCGACATCTGCCTGAGCAATAATTTCTCGCAACACATCATGAGCTTCTGCTTCCGTGTCTCGCACTAGGGCAAATGCATTTAGTCCAAACTTCACTTTGCGTCCCTCTTTACGCGCCAGAGCTGATACTTCTTCGATCTGCTCTCGCACCCCTTCCACCGTGTTGCCATTCATGAAATACCAATCTGAGACTCGCGCTGCCATGCTACGAGCTGCTTTGGAGTTGCCGCCCTGGAAGATTTCGGGGTGAGGGCTGGAAATAGGTTTGGGTTTTACCCATCCACCATTGATCCGGTAAAAATCTCCCTTGAAGTGGAACTCATCTTCCGTCCATAGCCCTTTCAAAACGCGGATAAATTCTTCGGAACGGCGATACCGCTCGTCATGATCCAACCAGGGTTCACCATAGATGGTGAATTCTCCCTTGAACCAGCCACTCACCACGTTCAAGGCAAATCGACCGTTGGATGAAAAGTCGATGCCTGAGCCAATTTTGGCAACTACACCCGGATGCCATAACCCTGGATGAACCGCAGCAATCAGCTTGATTCGTTCTGTAGCTGGGGCGATCGCTGCCACGGTTGACAGAGCCTCAAGCTGGTATTCCGCACCGTAGCTGGCAATAAACCGCGCCTGAGCTAACGCATACTCAAACCCAACCTGTTCCGCTGTTCGAGCCAATTCGATATTGTAATCAAGCGTCCAATCGGTACGTTGAGGAATTTTACTTATCACTAGCCCACCGCTGACATTGGGCACCCAATATGCAAACTTAATATCCACCATTTCTTTCTGTCTCCATGATTGCAGTTAAACCAATACACCAGGGAATTCACCGTTTAGAATTTCCCGCTTCACTCATCTGGTTTCTAGGGTCAACCTTGAACAAACAGGCAGCATTGAAAAACTGACAAAAGCTGATGCAGTGAACCTTTTCCAATTAGAACAAAACTTTGGGTTTGGTCAATGCTGCGTTTGCTCGTCCTAAACACCGATTCACCTCAGTTGCGTTAACCCCCAATTAAAATACTGTATGTCTACCGATTTACCGTATTTTAATTGATTAAACAATAGCACAACATTTTGAGAGAAACAAGTTCTTAAAAAACTTTTTCGATTTTGATTATTTGATTTTCAGAAACTATTCTTTCCTACGATACAAACCTTAGAAAAATTATCTCTGAAGTAAAGGCTTTCAATAAGTGTATTCACAACATTTTGTGGAGATTCCAGCAAAATGAATTACATAGAATTCCCAGTCGAAACTTATTAATTCTTTTGAGCTAAAGTCGCTACATCTGCACAACTTTCTTAAAGCGACTCAACAACTTTGTTGAAATGTTCTTTAACGTATCTCACTCAGTCATTTCCTAGAGGTACACCAGTATACCTGTAGAAATTTTCCTATTTCATTTTGGAATAATGAGTCTTTTTGTATCATGAACAACAATTTTTTCGCTTACTTGCATAGAGTTGAACGGTTCTGAGTAGGCTTTAAGGTTGTTGCCAAAATAAGACGTATGATCGATGGCTATTCCGCATCGTGATAGTTCAACAGCGCCAGAGAATTAACTTGGGCTGTACATGGGCTCAGAAAACGTGGTAGTCTCCGAAATACTGTAAGCCCATAGACTTATAGTATTTTAAGATTGAGCTTATTAACTAAGGAAGGGAAGAAGGTGACGCTTAAATTTGGAATTTGGTCTCCAGTTTGCGGTGATTGGCTCAGAATAGTTCATGCTCAAAAGTCTTTCTCTGTCCAATGTTTATTAGATATTGCAGTTCAAGCAGATCGCTTAGGCTACGACTTCTGCTACATTCCAGAACATTATCTTAATGCAGTA
The DNA here is from genome assembly GCF_048077055.1 of Egbenema bharatensis FJBBOT/2019. Classification (NCBI taxonomy): domain Bacteria; kingdom Bacillati; phylum Cyanobacteriota; class Cyanophyceae; order Oculatellales; family Oculatellaceae; genus Egbenema; species Egbenema bharatensis. The sequence continues at coordinate 5,632,066 of NZ_CP182236.1, forward strand.
CATGGGGCGAATGACGAAGTATTAGATGCCTGGATAGTAGCGATCGCAACCAGTTTTAATACTAAAAGAATAAAGATAGTGACGGCAACCCAACCTGGATTTAAACTACCTGCTGTGGTCGCTAAATTGGGTGCAGATATCCAAAATCATCTGAGTCAGGGTAGATGGGGACTCAGTGCGATCGCGGGCTGGTGGCAACTAGAAGCAGAAGCTTATGGGGATGTCTGGCTCCCCCACCGTGAACGCTATGCCCGCCTGGAGGAATATTTAGATGTGATAACTGGCTTGTGGACAAAAGAAACGTTAAATTACGCTGGTCAATATTACACTATTGCCCAGGGCCGTTTACCCAATCCGCCGCACCCCCTTCCCTTCATTTGCATTGCCGGTGAATCGGAACGGGCGATCGACTTAGCTGCACGCAAGGGAGACTATCTATTTATCAATGCAGATAGTTTAGAAAAAACAGCCACTCTGGTGCAACAAGTAAAACAACTGGCTCACGATCGCTATGATCGCACAATCAAGATTGCCATGAGTGCCTTTGCCATTGTCCGGGAAACGACCACTGAGGCAGAAGCCAGGTTAGAGCAAATTTATCAGCTTGCCGATTCTGCACAAATTGATTATTTTCAAAAGCAAATTGATCCGAATGTGGTTGCCCACAACAAATTAGCTTCCTATCAAACCATTGAAGCAAATCTGGGATTATCCGCAGGCTTGATCGGTGATCCGAATACGATCGTCGATCGCCTCAACCAGTTTGAAGCAATTGGAGTTGATGTCATCATGCTCAAATTTGAATCGATGCTGGAAGATGCAGCTTACTTTTACCAATCTGTTATCTCTCAGTACAACCAACAACAAAGTCTCCTCTCGCTCTAGTGTTGCTATTGCTAATAACGTCCGCCATGAAAACAGAAGATATTACACTGAATCACATTAAAATCCTGAAAACGGTGAACGATTGTGGCAGCTTTTCTCAGGCGGCAAAACAATTGCAGTGCAGTCAGGCCATGATCAGTAAAAAGGTGAAGCAGTTGGAGGAATGCTTTGGTGTTCGGTTACTAACGCGCTCCCCCGGTGCGATCGGCTTAACGTATAAAGGAAAGAAGTTGATTGCTAATGTCCAAAATACGGTTGAAACAGTAGAACGTCTTCAAGAAGAGTTTCAGCTTACGCTCAGTGCGGAAGGAGAAGATCTGTTCTTAGGTGTTTCCCCGTTGTCTGAGGTATGGCTTGAACAGAATCTGTATCGATTTCAGCTCTGTTTTCCTGGGCGAGAGATGAGGAAAATATTAGTTGAAAGTGGCAGGTTATTTACTGACCTGCAGGCACTCAAATTTGATGCTTTATTGAACCATTCACCTGCCTATAAGGAGAAACATCATTGTACTCGGTTACAAACCTATCCAACGCTTTTGGTATCGTTTGATCCTGAGAAAAGGCTGACACAAGAAGATATGGTTCGGTTATGTGAAATCGAATTTTCTAATGTTGTCCTGCTTGAAGAAGTTTACCAGGAGTTATCTAGATACCAATATTTGGATAAAAATCAGTTGAATGAAGCAAAAGTTGTCAATAACTATCAGCAATTGCTTGAGCTAGCCCACGATACCCAAAAGCTAACGATTCTCCCCGATTTTTGCCAAACCCCTATCCTCGGTAAATATCAAACATCGTCATTTGGATTGCTTCAAGACGCGATCGAATATGGTGTGTATATTCATGTGCCGCATTTTGGTGAATTACTCGTGTCTGCGGAAAGCCTCGTGAGAAGCTTTCGCCTGGATCAAGTGAATTTAGAAAATCGATTTCAGCTTCATTTGCTCGAAAATTCTCAATTAGTCAAAGAAAGCAATATTGTTAGAATCGGAATCCAACGCGATTCGCTAGGACAGCTCGTTGCCAGTTATGGAACTAAATATATATTTGATTTGCTCAAGCAAGAACCAACGAAGCATATTCCCCTTGATGAATCGAGTTTAAGAAATATTAAGATCGATCGCGGTTTTGAATTACAAGTTATCCCATTTCCATCAGGAGAACAAATCAATCATCAGATGAAGCGCGGTGAACTAGATCTTTGTGTATTAGATGATGTTTCGCTTCTCAATAATGGCTTTCAGTTCTTTAAAGATTTTAGCTTTGGTTCTAAATTAATTGGAATTGCTTCTTACAATTTGTTTGGGCAAGATCTCAGTATTGTTCTGCCCAAAGATTCTTCGATCGTGTCTGTTCACCAACTTCAAGGAAAGCGAATCTCTACCTGGTTTGGTTCAAATGCTCATCGGTTTGTCATTACGCTATTTGAGCTATACGGGATGGATGTGAATCAAGACTGTAAATTAATTGATGAAGATCCCCGGACTGGCAGCACAAGTCTACTCAATGGGCAGATTGATGCCTATGTTTGCTGCAAAACATTTGCCGCGACGCTAATCAATTATCTTTCCCTGCGAGCATTGACCCAAGAGCAAATGCTGTCAATCAAAATTCCTTCACTAAGGGGCATTGTTTGCCGATCGCAGTTCATCAAAGAAAACCCCAAGTTCGTCATCGCTTACCTACACGATTTAGTCATTACAAACCATTGGTTTACCTCAAATCCGTCAAAGGCGATCGATACGCTTAGTGCCCTCATTGGGATTAACAAAGCTCAACTGACTCAGTTTTTCAGTTCCGAATTTGGGAGCCGCATTGACCCTACTTTGAAACCTCAATGGTCATGGCTGTTAAAAACGCTCAACCGCAGGCTTGATGGGAAGTATAACACTTCCCTTTTTGACGTAGATTTTTGGATTGAGGATTATTTCCTGCGACTGGTCTACAATCTGCTAGACCTGGACTATCACTTTCAGCAAGTTTCCTTCGCCAATGAACTGTCCAATAGTTATTTCCTAGAAGAGAAGTTTAATCGATACACAGAAGTCATTCACAATAGAAGTTTCCCAGTTCAATGAGAATTTAGGTAGACTCACTCCTGGGTCAAGGCAAATACCAAGTGAACCCGAAGCAACAGGGTTCACTCACCTCAGACTGTGATCGCTTCCGCTTCACGCCGGGCAGCAGGCAGGCTTCGCACTAAGGGAATCACCGATCGCCCAAATTCAGGAAGCTCATCAGCGAAATGCAGGAATGAACAAAGGATTAAATCTACGCCCACTTCGTAGTATTGTCGAATGCGATCGGCAATTAACTCTGGTGGTCCGATCAGTCCTGTTTTATGGCGAGACTAATGGGCAACTCCAACCAGTTCAGCCTGTTTCTGATAGGGCGTTAAATTGGCTTTGCCCAATCCCAAATGATCACGGAGGGTCTTGCCCGTGTACTCTTGACGGAATAAACCTCGTCGCTGAAGTTCCGGAACAACCAGATCCACAAATTCTTCAAATGCGCCAGGAAGGTATGCCGGAGAAATGATAAAACCATCCGCCTCGCCGTTCTTAAAGCTTTCCTCTAGCTGATCGGCAATCTGGGTTGGCGTGCCAACGATATGGGGCAACAAAATCCCCTCGGCGTAGAGCCGTCCAATATCCCGCAGGGTCAGTCCCTCCTTTTTACTCAGCCGGAGGGCAACCTCAAATAGCCCTTTAATGCCGCCCACTTCCACATCTTTAACAGGTTCATCCAGGGGATGTTGTGAGAAGTCATAGTCCATGTGGCTGGAGAGAGTGATGAGTCCTGCGATCGGATCAACCAGTTCATTGTGCAACGCTTGTTTCTCACGGGCGATCGCCTCAGTTTCACCGATGAACGGAATCACCGCCGGAAAGATTTTGACATCATCCGGGTTACGTCCATAGTTAACTGTACGAGACTTAACATCATCGTAGTAGGCTTTACGTCCGTCAGGCGTTGGATCAATTTCAAAGATAATCTCTGCCCAGCGGGCAGCAAACTCTTTCCCTCGATTCGATGAACCCGCCTGCATGATAGCGGGACGACCCTGGGGCGATCGCGGCACGGTTAATGGCCCACGCGACTTGTACCAGCGTCCCTCATGGTTAATATGCTGCACCTTAGTGGGATCAGCAAACAGTCCAGTGTCCTTGTCCAGCACCAGAGCATCTTCCTTCCAGCTATCCCAGAGCTTGTAGGTCAGTTCGACAAACTCATCGGCACGATCGTAGCGATTTTCGTGTTCCAGGTGTGCCTCCAGCCCAAAATTGTAGGCTTCGCCGATGTTGTGAGAGGTGACAACATTCCAGGCAATCCGCCCCTTAGAGAGGTGATCTAGCGTGGCAAAGGCTCGTGCTAGTTCGTAGGGAGAATAGTAGGTCGTTGAACGGGTAATTCCCAGCCCAATATACTCTGTGGCGACTGCCATCGTTGCCACCACATAGGCCGGATCAATCAAAATCGCCCCTTGAGTCCCCCGCCTCAACGTTTCCTCAATACTGTTGCCATAGCGGTGAGGCACAGCCAGGGCATCGGCAAAAAATACATAGTCAAACTTGCCCCGTTCCAGCGTTCGTCCCAGGTGTTGATAGAACTCAGGCGTTAAAAAGCTGAGATCGTTTTCAGGATGCTTCCATGAAGGATGACTGTGGGTGAGATGAGATGCAATTAAGAACCCAGCTAAGTGGAACTGTTTTTGTGACATTTGATATTCCTCAAATTTTCAAAAAACTTTCAAACGATGTAACCGCGATCGTGGGTTCTGCTCATTGCAACTTGGGATCGTCGAGCAATCGTCGATCAAACGACCTGTGCTACCGTTTTAACTCTTTAACTGGGCGGGCAAGATGCCCACCCCACAAGAAGTTCAGGTAATTAAATTACATCTATGTGTATAAGGTGAACACTGGAATTTGCTCATTCAGTGTCCAATTCCCAACTTCGTAAACCTTGTATGCTACAGGATCATGCAGTGTGTGCGTCCGAACGTTGCGCCAGAATCGATCGAAGCGATATTTAGAGGCTGCTGCACGGGTTCCCGTCACCTCAAAAATCTTGCTGGTCACTTCCAATGCCACACGGGTTGTAAAGACCTTCGCGGTGGCGATCGTGACAGCCGTTGTGCCTCGTTCTGCTTCGGTCAGTTGTTCACCTTGATCCCAGGCAGATTGCAAAACCGTAGCCACCTGATCGGCATGGCTAGTTGCAACTGTTAGGTCAACCCAAAGATTGCCATACTGCTCAATGATTTAGGGATCTTGGGTTGCTGTTTCCGCTGGCGAAAAGATCCACGGGCGAGTTTGGGTTTGGGTATACTGTTTGGCGGCTTCAAAGGCTCCCAGGGCAATTCCCAGGTAGAAATTGACAAAGACACTTTGAATCAATAGCGTGACTAGCGTTGAAAAGGGGCGAGGATGTGCCTGGGAATCCGGATCGCCCAGGACTTCATCTCGGTAAATTAAAACCTTGTGGAACTCGACGCTGCCGCTGTTGGTTTGGCGTTGCCCAATGTAATCCCAATCGTCATTTAAGACCACCCCCTCTCGATCGCTGGGGACGATCGCAAACAGCACATTACCCAAATCCTGACGAATTCCAGCAACGACAATTACATCTGAATTTCTGGCTCCGGTGGAGAAATTTTTGATTCCCTCAAGGTGAAAATTCTCCCCGTCTGGAGTAAAGGTGAGATCTGGGTCACGAGGGTTCACCGAGTCTCCCCAATACCAGTGATTTTGGGCACTTTGGCTGTAAAAACGCTGCTGCTGTTCAGCCGTACCAAATAGCTGAGGCATGGCTGCGTTCACGTAGTGATAACCCAATAGCTGCGCCAGGGAACCATCGGTTTTAGCAATCTCCCGGATCACCTTCAAGGCAGTAATCCAGTCGGCCCCTTGTCCGCCATATTCTGAAGGCAGCGTTAAATTAAACAACCCACTGTCGCGCAGTTGTTGGAGTGGCTCAACGGGTGAACCGCCCTGAATATCCCGTTCGATCGCCGTTTCAGCAAACGTTTGAGCGAGGGATTTGGCGATCGCTAGATGATCAATTGATGAACGAAGTGTTGAAACCATAGGTGAAAGGTACTCCCACTCAGTTTGTACGAGAAACAGAATGATTTCAGATAGCCAAATCGGATTTAGAAGGCTCCATGACGAGGAGGATTGACCCCATTGAGGTAGTAATTGCCAATACCGTGATATTTCCAGCGCACTGGATCATGGAGGGTGTGGGTACGGGCATTGCGCCAATGGCGGTTGTAGTTAAACTGCTCCAGGGTCGATCGAGTGCCCGTCAATTCAAAAAACTGGTTGGTAATCGAAATCGCCGCTTCGTCAGTCAGGGCCTTTGCTTCCGCTACGGCAATTGAAGCTTCTACGGCACTGGCTTCTGTGCGCTCAACCAGAGCCTGATCGATGAATTCTCCCGATCGCCGTAACAGAGCTTCTGCGGCATGGAGTTTCACCGTTAATTGCCCAACGGTGTAAATCAGCAAGGGATCTTCGTATCCCTGTTCGACACCACTATCAACCCAGGGGCGCGTATGCTGCCGTACAAACTCCAGACAATCCTTCAGCGCAGCGTGGGCAATGCCAATATCAACCGCAGCGTGCATAATTTGGGCGATCGCCCCCATCGTAGTTTGCTGTTCAAAGGCGAGGTAGTGCCGCAAAATTTGATGTTCTGTTACCGCTATATTGTTCAGAATGGTTGTGCCGCTTGCTGTTGTCCGCTGTCCAAAGCTTGACCAGTCATCAATTACCGTCAGCCCTTCTGTTTGGCGATCGACAAACACAACAACGACATGGTTTTCATCATCTAAAGCGACTACTGGCACAACATCGGCGAACAACGCTCCCGTTGAATAGAACTTTTGACCATTCAGAACATAGCTTGTCCCTTGTTGCACCACGCGAGTTTTAAACGCAGTTGCCGTCTTGGTTCCCACTTCACAGAAGGCATTACCAAATCGTTGACCCGCCAAAACCCGCTGGAAATAATCTTGCTTTTGGGCTTCGGTACCGCTTAGGCGCAGGGCTTCCACCATGTAGAAATGATTTTGAGGGATTTGCCCCAAGCTGGAATCTCCAGCCGACAAGGTGGCAATCACTTCTGCCAGGGTGACATTGGAAACCGATGCTCCACCATACTCAGTTGGAACGGTGATTGCCAAAAGCCCACTGGCAGAGAGTTGTTCAATCTCTGCATAAGGAAGGAGCCGATCGCGATCGCGTTCTGCGGACTCCCGCGCAAATTCAGCCGCAAGCTGTTGAGCAACCTCGATCGCTTCTCGATCGTTAGTAATGATATGAACCTGGCGATCCCTTGTCGGCGCACTAACCATATTTTTCCCTGATGATGGTGTCTTGACTTAGAACCTGCGAAATCTGATCCGTAGCTCGTTTCAGCGCTCCCATCAAATCTTTTCCGGTCAAATCGATCTAATCTACTGTAAATCTACCGATATGCCGTATTTTATAGTCGAAAGTATTGCACACCCGATTGGAGAAAGCAAGATACGATGACACCCTTTCCAGCTTAAGTTTGGGTTAGCTGACAAACTTGCAGGGTGCGCTACACTTCCACCACCGATCGCCCTTCCTCCGAAAGATCCAGATAGCGCAGCAAAGTCTCTTTCCAGTGCTGAAAGCTGGATTCTGTTCGCTTGCGAGGACGAGGGAGGGGGATTTCTAGTTCCTGATGAATGTGTCCTGGATGTCCCTGCATGACGATAATCCGATCGCTCAACACTAACGCCTCTTCGACATCGTGGGTGACTAAAATCACGGTGGGACGATCGTATTCCCAGATTTGCAACACATGATCTTGTAACTGCTCTCGCGTGAAGGCATCCAATGCGCTGAACGGTTCATCCAACAACAGAATGGAGGGCTGAGTGACTAAGGCGCGGGCAATGGCGGTGCGTTGCGCCATCCCCCCTGAAAGCTGCCGGGGTAATGCCTGGGAAAATTGGGTTAAGCCCACTCGTTCCAGGAGCAGGTTCGATCGCCTTTGTCGCTCTGGTTTTGGTAAATGCGCCAAGCCAAACTGCACGTTGCGTTCTACCGTCAGCCAGGGCATCAGGCGGGGTTCCTGGAAGATAATCCCGACCTTGGGATGGGGAGCCGTAATCAGTTCATTGTCGATCGTGACATATCCTGAGGAAGGCGCATCCAATCCGGCAATGAGCCGCAGCAGGGTACTTTTGCCACAACCGCTCGTTCCAATAATGCTGACAATTTCTCCTTCCTTCACCTGTAGGTTAACTGACTCCAGTGCCAGGAAGCCATTGCGAAATTGCTTGTAAACGTTCTCCAAATGCAGCATAAATTCTTCCTCGCTCAACCTTGTGTCCCGTGGGAATCTTGCCAACTGAGAAAATGGTTTCCAACCGTAGCCAGCAGCATATCCGTCAGCTTACCGACGATCGCAAATAGCAATAGGCTGGCAAGAATCAAATTCGGTCGTCCAGTGGTTTGACCATCAATGAGCAGAAACCCTAACCCTCGACTGGCTCCCATTAGCTCCGCTGCCACCACAAACATCCAGCCCAGGCTCAACCCATTCCGCAAACCGACGATGTAAGACGGTAAGGTGGCGGGCAGGAAAATTCGCTGAATCAGTTGCAAACTGCTGAATCGATAAACCTTACCTACTTCTACCAGCTTGCGATCGACTCCTTGAACTCCGCTCATTAGATTGAGATAAACCGGAAAAAAGACCCCCACTGCAATCAAAGAAACTTTAGAAGATTCCTGGATTCCCATCCACAAAATGAACAGAGGAACCCATGCCAGAGAGGGAATATTGCGTAAGGCTTGCAGCAAGGGATCGAGATAGTTGTAGATATTACGAGAATACCCCGTTAAGGCTCCCAGAACGGTAGCAAAAATACTGCCGATCGCAAATCCAATGATCACTCGATACAGCGTTGCCCCGACGTGGCGAACTAACGCTCCGGTGACTGCTAGATTCCAGATGGTTTCTAATACGCGGGTGGGGGCAGGGAGAAGGTTAGGGGGAAAGAACCCCATTCGGGACAGAATCTCCCATAGCACCAGAAGAATTGCTGGCAGGATGAATCCTTTAAGCCACTTTAAGTGGGGCGATCGACGCTTGGATTGAGAACGTTGTGAAAACGACGACGAGATGGAATTAGAAGTATATTCCGGAGCTGATGGGACACTCATGGTTGCCTAATCTACTGCCTTGCAACTTGTTCAATGTATTGCGAATCAATTAAATCATCGACCACAGCCTGCACATCAATTGACTGGGGAATCACGTCACTCTTCTTCAGCACGTCCCCAGCCGCCACAATCACTTGCTTTTGGTCTGCACCAATCACGTATTGTGATAGATCAGTCCGCTCTAGCTGCTTTGCTGCCACTGCCTCGGTAAGATTGGATTCCTCGACCAGAATCTGGCGCAATTCGTCGGGATTATCAACTGCCCACTGCCGACCCCGTTCGTACACTTCCAGTACCCGCTCTACGTAGTCTGGATACTGTTCTGCAAAGGCTTCCCGCACGTTCAGCACCCCAAAGCTGTTGAAGTTCGGCTCTCGAAAAAAGAGGCGCGATCCACTTTCTAGCTCGGTGGTTGCCATGATCGGATCCAACCCTGCCCAAGCATCCACATCACCCGTTTCCAGAGCTGTTTTACCATCGGCATGTTGCAGGGGAACCAGTTCAATGTCCTGTTCACTCAAGCCATTTTGATCCAAGGCTCGCAGCAAAAAGATAAAGGGATCAGTGCCTCGTGTCGCGGCAACCCGTTTACCCTTGAGATCAGCAACGCTTCGGATATCGGAATTTGCCGTCGTCACCAGAGCCGCCCATTCCGGTCTGGAATAAACGTAAACTGCCTTGATCGGATTACCGTTTGCCTTGCCAATCAGTGATGCGGCTCCTGCGGTCGAACCAAAGTCAAGACTACGACTATTCAACAACTCCAGGGCTTTGTTGCTCCCCTGGCTCAATGTCCATTCGACATTCACCTGATCATTCGCTAGTTCTTCCTCCAACCATCCCTTCTCTCGCAAAACCAGGCTGACGGGATTGTAATAGGCATAATCCAACCGAATCACATCAGGACGATCGGCTGCCGTGGTAGACGTGCCTGTGCAACTGCTGAGAATCGAGAAAGAGAAAATGACGGCGATCGCCACTAACCACGTCGGAAACCGCCATCGTTTCAGGAAGCGCGATCGATTTGCCAATCTAAGCTGTTTACCCATACTATTCCTCACCTACCTGACTGCTGTAGAGACAAGTTAAAATCGCTCTTATAATACGGTAAATTGGTAGAGTTACCGTATTTGTTTTAAGCAGTATCCCACACGGTAGGATAAAAGGCAACAGGACAACGGATAAATGAAGGATAAGGAGATGATTCGATCGGCTGAGTTGAGGGACGCAAACGCTTTGCATGAGCTCCTGGAGCAGTTGGGATACTCCACGGAATTAAGTCAGATTGAGAAATTTCTACTGAAGGAAAACGACCTGGCAACGACTGCTGTTTACGTGTATGAGTTGTCAGATAGGGCGATCGGCTTTATTTCCCTCACTCGGTATTTTTACTTCCCAGCAATGCAAAACGTGATGCGGATTACTGCATTCTGTGTTGATGCCGAACATCGAAATTTGGGGATTGGTGGTCAACTACTCAGTTTTGCTGAACATCTAGCAATTGATTTCGGCGATGCATTGATTGAGATTTCCTGTTCCCTGGAGCGTCAACAAGCCCATCGATTCTACTTGAAACAGGGATATTCTCAGCAGTCCTATAGATTTGTCAAACGTTTTGTATTGTAGGCTGAAAAATTGCATCGACTGCGTTGATCGATACACAAGATACATAAATCATCTAATCATTGATACTGACCAACCTTGGCAGGCGATCGACTAGATCTAATCGCACTCGCGGTATGATCTCTGCGGCAAATCGTTCAATTTCAGGAGCCATTGGCTGAAATTGCAGCATGAAGGTTTCAATCCCGGCAGAGGCAAAATCAGCAATTCGTCTGGCGACTGTATCATAGCTGCCAACGAATCCGGCTGCGGTTCCGCCATTTGTCCCAATGCCCGGATATTGCGCCATCTGTTTAAACATGACCACCTCAGTATCAACCCCTTTCATTAGCTCCGATCGATCGTCCTGGGCAGCATAGACACTCAACTGTTGAAACACCTCTTGGGCTTCAGCGTCCGTGGAACGGGCAATGACAAAAGCAGACAGAGCAAACCGCAGGGGGTGATGCTGTTTACGGGGATATTGCTTCACCGCAGCGATCGTTTTTCGTACCTGCTCAAGGGGGCGACCATTGAGAAAAAACACATCTGCCGCTTGTATGGCTAATGCCCTGGCAGGTTCAGATTCGCCGCCTAAATAAATGCGGGGATGGGGTTGGGCGATCGATCGAGGTAGCAAATTGAGATTCGTGATCTGAAAATAGTTTCCCTCAAAGGTGATGCGCTCTCCGCTCCAGAGGGATTTCACGACCTGCAACCATTCCGCTGAATATTGATATCGCTCCTCATGGAGCAGAAACGGAATCCCCGATTTTTCCAATTCTGGTTTAAACCAGGCACTAACTAAGTTAATGGCAAATCGTCCCTGACTAATGGCATCAATGCCCAGTGCCATCTTTGCCAACACTGCTGGATGAAACAGTAAAGGCTTCACCGCCGCAATAATTTCGATCGTACTGGTGGCTTCTGCCAGAGCTGCTGCCGCTGTCCAGGTTTCTAGCTGATCTAGATTTGGATCTCTGGGATTGAGCAAGTGTTCTGCAATCAGGCTAGTTGTGAATCCATAGCGTTCTGCTAACAGCAACAGCGACTTTGCACGGGAGTAGCTGGCATCGCACGGTTCGTGGGGATGGTGCATTGCCCCCCAATTGCCATACACAGGAATCCAAATACCATAACGGGGTTCTGACATAGCCCACTCCGGGAGTATCACAATTCATGCCCATTGCTCAGTTTTTGCAGCGCACAACCTTTGCCATTAAACACAACCTTGCATCGAGCAGAGTAACTTGAAAGCCTAAAATACTGTAAACCGATGGACTTTAAGTATTTTTTGGTTAAACGAATATCCCATAGACCCTTTTGAACCGTCAGTGATCTGAATTACAAAATCAAAAAATCTTAAATTTTAACGAAAAGCCTGGGCATGACTGGGTTGTTTTTATTGCCATTTTATGTGACTCTTTTGATTAATTCCTGTTAACTCCTGTAATTCGATAGTATAACCGTAATTTAGATTAACTGGACGATATCAGGTAGATATTAGCCAAACCCTGTGTCCGCCAACGCCTGGATTAGAGAGATATACAGCTCAGTCCAATTGAATGATGCCTCCTGAAATTAACGTATTCACTATTCGCAGCCACCAACGAGGTAAACCGTGCTAACCCAAGCCACCCTACCCAACTGGGATGAACTCCTACAAACCGCCCGATCTCAAACGCCCGTTCGTCGCATCCGTAGACCTGGACAGTCTCCTTCTACTGCCCCTATTCCTAGCAGCATTGATAAACTTCCTCCCAATACCAAGCCACTCGTTTTACTGTACCGCGATACGAATTCCTGGTGTCCATTCTGCGAGCGCGTTTGGTTTGCCCTGGAAGAAAAGCAAATCCCTTTTGACACAGAGTTTATTGACCTGAGCAATAAGCCCAAATGGTACACCGATCTGGTTCCTACTGCCCTGGTTCCAGCGGCAAAAATTGAGGGTCAACTGGTCTATGAATCCAAGGATATTCTGTTAGCTCTGGAAGAACGGTTTCCTGATCCGCCGCTTTTGCCAACCGATCCAGAGGAGAATGCCGTGGCCAGACGGTGGATTGAGGAGTCAGAAACCAGTGGTTTTTTCACAGTAAGCTATCAGTTCCTGCGGGCAGCAACCGCCAATACTGAGGAATCAGCGCAGCTACAGGCAAACCTGGAAGCCCACCTCGATCGCCTGGAGCAACTTCTGACCCAGTATCCTGATGATTATTTCCTCAGTACATTCAGCTTGGTGGATATTGTCTACAGTCCCCATCTCGATCGCCTGGCTGCCAATGCGCCTGCATACAGGGGCTATGAAATTCGGGGAAATTCGCGCTTTCCTCGATTAAATGCCTGGTTTAGGGCAATTGAGCAGCGTCCAGCCTACCATCGCGTTAAATCTGACCCGATTACCAATAATCTATTGCTCAAACGACGGTGGGGATTAGACCCGATTGCCAATTTAAAACCCCTAGAGCCGATCGAGCATATCGCAAGTTCCGATCGGGCTGAAGCCGCAGAACGATTGAGTGATAATCATGAAGCCGCAATCAGGGATGTTTGGCGGAATTCTGGAGTCCAACAGTTCGCAGCCTGTGAAACCACCATTCTGGAAGCGATTGATCTGCACCTGAGACTGTTAGCAGATTATTTACTGTATGGCGATCGGAGACTGCTACCGTGGGGACGAGTCGGCGGACAAGATCAGGCTGATCCCCAGATTGCAGCGATTGGAGCTGTGACGCTAGCCTATCTGAGAAACCGCATCTGTGCCCCTCGTGATATGAGTGCTGGAGCCGCCACTGCATTTCGGGCAGCGATCGATCGAGTGTTGACGCAACTTTATTAGTTTCGTTTCGCCAGCCCGTTTGTTGACCAAGAGCCTGACCTGGCTCTGTTTTTGAGTGCCTGGTTTTTGAGTGTTTCATTTTCGAGTACAAATCAAACGTGTGAGGAGTAGACCATGCTAGAAAACCGTGATGGATATTGGATTACCACCCATTCCACCCAAACGATCGACGCGATTCACCGCTTTACTGATCAATCCCTTGGCTACGGCAGAATGGCAAAACCTGCAATCCTAGATGCGATCGCGGCTGATCCCACCTGTGCCCTTGCCCACGCCTATGCTGCGGCGTACTACCTGGCTCAGGAGAATGCCGTCACCTGGCAACAGGCAAAACCCCACCTGCACATTGCAAATTCACTAGCAGACCAAACGACGGAACGAGAAAAGCGATATATTCAAGCCATCAACGCCTGGGCAGTCGGAGACATTCATCGAGCGATCGCGCTGCATGAGTCCATTACCGAGCAGTTTCCTAGAGACTTAATGGCGGTGCAGCAGGGACAGTATCACTACTTCTATTTGGGCGATCGCCAGGGATTGTTAAACATTGCCGAGAAGGTGCTATCTGCCAATGGTGATCAGCCCTATCTCTATGGCATGGTTGCCTTTGGTTTGGAGCAATGTCATCGCCTCCCGGAAGCCGAACGGATGGCATATCGGGCGATCGAAATTACCCATTGCGATCCCTGGGCACATCATGCGATCGCCCATGTGCTGGAGACACAACGACGAACGGATGCAGGAATTCTATGGATGGAGCAGTTTGCCGAAACCTGGGAACGGTGCAATACCATGCTTTATACCCATAATTACTGGCATCTGGCATTGTTTTATCTAGCAAAGGGAGACATGCAAACGGTACTGGACTTATACGATCAGCGGGTTTGGGGGTGGGCTTGCAAAGCGTCACCCAAGGATCAGGTCGGTGCCATTGCCTTATTGCTGCGATTAGAACTACAGGGCGTAGAAGTGGGCGATCGCTGGATTCACCTGTGCCCCTACCTGTTTGCCCGCATTCATGAACACGCCTTACCGTTTCAGGACTTACATTATGTTTATGCCTTAGCAAAAGCAGGACATGGCGATCGGGCAAGGGAAATGCTCACCAGTATGCAGGTTCATGCCCTGACAATTCCGCCGCAGTTACAGTCTGCGTGGACGGAACTGGCGATTCCGGCAGCCAGGGGATTGCTGGCTCACGCCAGGGAAGATTGGCAAATCGCAATGGCAGAATTAAAGCCTGTTTTATCCAGGCTATGGGCGATCGGCGGGAGTCATGCCCAACGGAACTTGTTTAACCAAATTTATCAGGATGCAGCAGCCAAGATCGAGGCATATCCTGCCTTGAGAACTGCCTCATAAGCGTCCGCCAGTTCTTGATACCGCTCAACGCTGACAGGCTCATATCGCTGAATCCCTGCCTGGGTCATGGTGTGTTTGAGAGAATCACCAGGATTGAGTAAAGCAGTCCGAATGTGTTCAATCAGAGTACCTCCCAACCGTTGAGCCACAATCATCGGCGGCATGGGGCAAGGACTGATCGACTCAATCACCCGCAGTTGATGGGCGAACTCCGGCACAGTCCGCAGTTCTTGTTCCAATACAGTACTGTCGATCGCTGCCCAGTCTGCTTCACCCGTGATGACTGCCTGAATCGATCGCTGATGGGAACCCGATTGCCAGACGGAACCAAAAAAGATAGGTGAATATCCTTTTTGAATCAGGTGATAGCACGGCAAATTGTAACCGCTGTTAGAACCAGGATCGTTGTAGCAGAAGGTTTTATCCGCTAGCGCATCGAATGACTTGATCCCACTGCTGGCACGCACAATCACATCTGAAAAATACACGGGGCGATCGGCGTATCGTGCCGACTGCATAATTGGAGCAACGAGCGGTTGATAGAGCGGTGCCTGCTGATACTGGCGAATGAAGGGTAAGCCGCAGATCAAGGCTAAATCAATGCGATCGTTGATTAAATCAGGGTCATCAAGGGGATCAAACCGACTTTCGGATAGCTGTACCTGGATGCCTAAAACCTGCTGTAGATGCGCTGCCACAGCCTGATAAAACCAGAACCCGTTGGGAGCCAGGTAGGAAACGATCGAGAGGGAAGTTGGGGCAGTCATCTTTATAAACTTCTAACTGGCATAAAGCCTTATAGGGCAAGCACCAGAGCCTACAACCGGAGGATTCGCCCCGGCTAAATACGGTACGTCAACCAATTTACCGTATATCTGGACTTGATTTTTCTGGGTAGCTATGGCAAGATGCTGAATAATCTTAAATACGGTAAGCCTACCGATTAACCGTATTTTAGCCTCGGACTGAGTCTTGGTCGAGGAAAGGATGATAGAAGGCTTCAACACTGTTGCATTGCTTTTGCCTGAGTCATCACTGCTTCGGTCAAAGGAGTCGCCCAAACGAACGGGTGGGTGATGTTGTATTTGCTGGTTTCGTAATGAACGTGGTGACGAATGAACAATTTCTTTTGGCATCGAATCTGGAGCTATGTATATCCGTATTCGGTTATTGGCAAAGTGGCAGTGTTGGTGGTTGGGAGCCTTGTGTTTCTTCAGTTGGATCATCTTGCACGAAGAATTTCTAAACCATCCAAAGTCTTATCCAAGGAGCCATTGGGGTATGTTAATCGGACAAATTGAGTACGAGCTTTTGGAAGCGAACCTCTGGTATTTGGGGCAGGCAGGATATGTTGATTTGGAAGCGGCTTCAGAATATCAGGCAAGCCAGGAGTCTGACTTGGAGACGCGATCGGCGGTTTTGGATCAGGATGATCCGGACGTTGAGCGTTGGACTCGTAAGGGACTTGTGCTAGATCCGCAATGAAGACTCATTGAGGGTTTGAGTTGTGGAGTGATTGAAGTGATCTGACTGGGCGGGCAAGATGCTCACCTCACAAGAGCAATTCCACCAGGCAAAAGAGATTGGGTTTGCAATTTTTAAGGGAGAACAGGGAGTCAGATGACGCTAGCGATCGAACCATTGATTGATTACCGAGCCATTGTTGCAGAGTTGGTTCAGGAATTTGCTACGACAGCCGTAGAGCGCGATGCTCAGGGGGGAACGCCTCAATATGAGCGCGATCGACTGCGGCAGAGCGGTTTGCTGAAATTGATTATTCCTAAACAGTACGGCGGATGGGGTGAATCCTGGGTGACGACGCTGCAACTGGTGCGGGAATTTGCCAAAGTGGATAGCTCGATCGCCCACATCTTCTCCTATCATCATCTGGGGGTTGTGGCTCCTCATATTTTCGGTACGCTAGAACAGCGCGAACGCTACTATACACAAACGGCTCGTAATAACTGGTTTTGGTGTAATGGATTGAATCCACTCGATCGCCGCGTTACCCTCACCCCTGAGCCGGACTCTTTTCAAGCAGGAGAACCTCAGCGGTTTCGGCTGAATGGAACAAAAAGTTTCTGTTCTGGCTCTGTGGATTCTGATTTAATTCCCGTTACCGCCGTTCAAGAAGGAGCAGCAGGGTTGACGATCGCCATTGTTCCCACCCAGCGCGAAGGCGTAGTAGTGCATGGAGATTGGGACAATATTGGGCAACGTCAGACAGATAGTGGCAGTATCACGTTTAATAATGTGTTAGTAGAACGGGATGAATTGTTAATTCCCGATGCGGATGGTTCAGTGTTTAAGACGATTCGAGCCTGTTTTACCCAGGTCACGTTCGCCAATATCTATCTGGGAATTGCGATCGGCGCATTGTCAGCCGCCAAAGAATACACCCAGACCCAAACCAGAGCCTGGATTACTTCTGGTGTGGAAAAAGCCACTCAAGATCCCTACATTTTGCATCACTACGGCGAACTGTGGACGAATTTGCAAGCGGCAACCGTTTTAACCGATCGCGCTACCGAGCAAGCACAGCGAATCTGGGAGCGGGGTGATGCGCTCACATTAGAGGAACGGGGAGAATGTGCCATGTCGATCGCCGTTGCAAAATCGTTTGTAACCAAAGTTGGATTAGAAACGACCAGCAAGATTTTTGAACTGATGGGAACCCGATCGACCGCTGCAAAGTATGGCTTCGATCGCTACTGGCGAAATCTACGTGTCTTTACACTGCATGATCCAGTGGATTACAAAATTCGATCGATCGGGAATTGGGTTTTGAATGGCGAGTTACCAAAGCCAGATCTTTACTCTTAGCTTAAATTCTGAATGAAAATATGAAACGCACTTCTACGCTACGATCATCAAATCTACAATCATCAAAGCTAACTCGTCGCCTATTTATGGTGGCGTTCAGCGTTTTTGCCACATCCGTCACGCTTCATGGGTGTGCCGGTTCTCAACCGACTGCTTCATCGGAAACTGAAGCCGCTTCGGAGACAATTCGGGTTGGGGTGAGTCCAGTACCCCATGCGGAGATACTGGAGTTTGTCAAAGATAACCTGGCAGCCGATGCAGGACTGGCGATCGAAATTGTGGAGTTTTCCGATTATGTTCAGCCCAATCTGGCACTGAACGACGGACAAATTGATGCCAATTACTTCCAGCACGTCCCCTACATGGAGGATTTTGGGCAGGAACGGGGCATTGATATGGTCGCTGTGGTTCCCGTTCACATTGAACCCCTGGGGCTTTACTCAAGGCGAATTCAATCCCTGGATCAGGTGAGTGATGGCGCAACGATCGCTATTCCCAATGATGCAACCAACCTGGGACGTGCCCTTAATCTGATTGCAGACCAAGGTTTGATTACACTGCGATCAGGGGCAGGGATTTCTGCTACGGTTCAAGACATTGAGGATAATCCGAAAGATCTCAACTTTGTTGAACTGGAAGCGGCTCAACTGCCGCGATCGTTGGACGATGCCGATTTAGCCATTATTAACGGCAACTACGCGATTCAGATTGGCTTAACGCCGAGTCAAGATGCACTGGCTTTGGAGACGGCAGATGACAATCCCTATGCCAATGTTTTGTCGGTGCTGCGAGGTCAAGAGGATAATCCGAACGTACGTACTCTGGCAGAGTTGCTGGATTCACCAGAGGTGGAGGAGTTTATTGAGCGGACGTATGACGGGTCGGTCATTCCAGCATCTTAGGCTCTGTTTTGAAAGCTTTCGATCCCCTCTGCTCCCTTAAAAAACGAGAGTCAACCAGTCAAAGTCCCCCTTTTCAAGAGGGATTTAGGGGGATCTCAAAGTCTGTCACATCTGAACAAGTCCTTTATAAAGCACACCCTAGTTCTCACCTGATTAGATCTTGTTGACTGGGCGGGCAAGATGCCCACCCCACAAATACTTTAATTGATTGTTCTTCCCTCCTTTGATTGTTCGTAATTCCTGCATTTTAATTGTCATATTCTATTCCGGAGGAACATCACCATTCATGAAATTCAATCGTCGATTTTTTCTAATTGCAGTCAGTGCCTTCTCTGCATCTGTTATTTTCTCCAGTTGTGCCCCCTCTCCTCAGAACGCTGCACCTACGTCTTCAGTAGAAGCATCAGAGTTCAGTGAACCGCTCAAACTTTCGGTGACTCCGGTTCCAGCCGGAGAGATCTTGGCATTCGTGCGAGACAACATTGCCCCGGAAGCTGGACTGACGATCGAAATTCTAGAATTTAATGATTTTAATCAGCCAAATTTGGCTCTCAAAGAGGGAGCGGTTGATGCCAATTATTATCAGCACATTCCATTCATGCAGGACTTTAGTAAGCAGCATGATATGGATCTGATCGCGCTCAATCCGGTTCACTTTAATCCCCTGGGAGCATTCTCAAACCGAATCAGTTCCTTATCCGAGCTACAGGATGGCGCAACGATCAGCATTCCTAACGATGTGACCAATGGGAGTCGTGCCCTGAGACTGCTGGAAGACGAGGGACTGATCACCCTGCGGGAGGGGACAGACGAACTGGCCACCAGTGCTGATATTGCAGAAAATCCCAAAAACTTGAGACTTCTGGAAATTGAAGCCCCTTCGCTGCTGCGATCGCTCGACGATGTGGATGTCGCTATCATCACAGGCAACTTCCTGGTGCAGGCCGGTCTGAACACCAAAGAGGATGCGATCGCCCTGGAAGAAGCCGGAGATGAAGCCAGGTTTGCGGTACGGTTGGCGACCCTGCGCGGGAATGAGGATGATCCTCGGATTCAAAAACTGAATGAGTTGCTGCACGATCCCCGTGTCCGCGAGTTCATTAACGAGAAGTACCAGGGTGCAGTTGTTCCAGTCTTCTAAGGTAAAGTCTTTTGAGGTGAATCTGTGATTACCATTCGTGACTTGACCAAGGTATATGGCTCCAGGGATGCGCCGATCGTCGCTCTCGATGGGATTAATTTAGAGGTGCAGCCCGGAGAAATTTTTGGCGTATTGGGTCAAAGCGGAGCGGGAAAAAGTACGCTGATTCGCTGCGTTAACCTTTTAGAAAAGCCGACTTCTGGCTCGATTCAGGTCGATGGACAGGAGATCACTCAACTCTCTGGACAGGATCTGCGAAAAGCGCGGCAGCAAATTGGCATGATTTTTCAACATTTCAACTTGCTCAGTTCTCGGACGGCAGCAGAGAACATTGCTTTTCCACTGGAGGTCATGGGCTATGGACGACTACAGCGAAAGGTGGTTGTAGAAGAATTACTCTCACTGGTGGGACTGGAAGGACGGGGAAACGCTTATCCCTCCCAACTTTCCGGCGGACAGAAACAGCGGGTGGGCATTGCCAGAGCCTTGGCGGGTGATCCAAAGGTTTTACTGTCCGATGAAGCCACGTCTGCCCTCGACCCCCAAACCACGCGATCGATTCTGCAACTGTTGAAGGATCTGAATCAACGCATGGGCTTAACGATTTTGCTGATTACCCACGAAATGGGCGTAGTCAAGCAAATTTGCGATCGGGTTGCCATTCTGGAAGCAGGGCGAGTGATCGAGCAAGGGCGAGTATCAGATCTGGCATCTCAACCTCGTTCACTCTTAGCGCAGGAATTCTTTCCCCATCGCAATGGACATCAACCCCAACTGGGTGGAGTCATCGCCACGATCGCCCTCACCGGAGAAACGGCTCGTAAACCAATTTTCTCCCATCTGGTGCGCCAGTTTGATGTGGATGTCAGCATCCTCAACGGCAGCATTGAAACGGTGAGTCAGCAGCGAGTTGGGCAATTTCAGGTTGAATTGTCTGGAAGCAATGTAAAGTCTGCCCTGGAATATCTGCGTGAACTGGATGTGAGTGTGGAGGTGAACTAATGCCGGAAGCGGTTCTATTAGAAAATCTGTGGCGGGCAACGGTTGAAACGTTCTACATGGTTGGCGTTTCTGCGGTGTTGGCAACGGTCATCGGCTTGCCTCTGGGATTGTTGCTCGTAATCACCAACGCAGGCGGCGTATTAGAAAATCCCAGTCTAAACCAGTCACTGGGAGCCATCGTCAATGTGGGTCGATCGCTTCCATTCATTATTTTATTGGTTGCGATTATTCCCCTGACTCGTCTGATTGTGGGTACAACGATCGGCAGTACCGCCGCACTGGTTCCTCTCACCCTTGCGGCGATTCCTTTTTTTGCCCGAGTGGCAGAAACCTCGTTGCTGGAGGTCGATCGGGGATTGATTGAAGCTGCTCAGTCCATGGGATGTAGCTACTGGCAAATTATTCTCAAGGTATTGATTCCAGAAGCCTTTCCCTCCCTGATTTTGGGAGCCACCATTATGGTAATTAGTTTGTTGAACTATTCAGCAATGGCAGGGGTTGTCGGTGGTGGTGGATTGGGGGATTTAGCCATTCGCTATGGTTATCAACGATTCGATACTAGGGTGATGTTAATTACCGTTGTTCTATTAATCGTGTTAGTGCAGATTACTCAATTTTTGGGCGATCGTTTGGCGAAACAACTCCGCAAGCGTTAGTTTTCTTAATTTCTTTTACTTCATTTCCTATATGATTCATCAGCATCCCCTGATCCATTCCTTTATGGGTCAGTTTTTTCAATCTATCTCTGCGCTCTCCCCAATCAATTTACAGTTCAATGATTCTGCGAATGGATCACTAGAACTGTCAGCCAAAATCATCAAACAGGTTAATGGTACTTATCGCAGGAGATGGAGAAACCAGGTTCGTCGGTGGGCTACCAATTATGTCACTCCGTCGGTTCCACTTTGCTGGGTGGCGACAACCCTAAACCGTCCCTACGCGAATTTAGGAGATGCCCTGAGTCCAGTGATTGTGAGTGCCTTATCTGGATTGCCGATCGTCCATCGCCACTTCGACTCAAACTCCGAACGGTTTGCTTGTGTGGGTACAATTGGGCAAAATTTTAGTCGGGGAACGGTGCATCTTTGGGGTACGGGAGTGGATGCATCTCGAAATCCGATTCATCCTCAATTCAGGCTTTATCAACGTCCCCCCAATACCAATTTCGTGGTTCATGCCCTGCGCGGCCCTGTGAGTTCCCATACCTTCAGACGAGAGGGCATTGAGGTTCCGGATGTATACGGCGATCCGGTGTGGTTTTTGCCCTCTATCATTGAACCATCGGAGAAGAAGCAGTATGAGCTAGGTGTCGTGGTTCATCTCACAGAATTGTCTGAACTGTCTGCAACAGCTTCCACCCATGAGGCGTTTTTACGGTATAGAATTCCGCCTGAGTTATCAAGCACTATCCGCATCATCAATACTCTCACTGAACCTACATTTGATGCGATCGAACAAAAGGTGAAGGAGATCACATCCTGCAAGCGGATTCTCAGCACCAGTTTGCATGGACTTGTGATTGCGGAAGCTTACAACATTCCCTGTTTACATTTGCGAAGTCGGCGCAAGGGCGCAACGCGAGTTAACCTGGAGGATGAGACAGAGATTATTGATCAACGCATGCGGGACTTTTACCGTGGCGTTGGACTGAAAACCCTAGTGACCTATAGCCAGAAGCGCAGCAAGGAAACAAACTGGGAAGATGTGATCCAGGCGATCGATACTCATTGGCAACCGCTGGAATGGAATCCTGAACCGTTTTTAGAAGCCTTCCCTCTCCCGCTGAAATTTAATCCCCTTGATACTCCTCATTTGCTCGATCGCCAGTTCTTCGATCGCATTGTTTTTTGATGCTTGTGGGGTGGGCATTCTGCCTGCCCAGTCAACGAATCAGAAGTGCTGCATCACCGATCGAATTGCCAATTTACAGTCCATCGAATCAATTACAACCCCAGCAAAACTGTGCCTAGCTCAGGCAATTGAACATTCTGCACCAATCGAAAAAAATCCTGTGGTAAATGACCCACTTCAGTCCACAACTGTCCGGGGGTAATGTTGAAAAAATAGTTGACTCCTAGAACAACCACTGCAATAGCTAGAATGATTCCAAATCCAGAGGTCAGAATCTTGAACAGCAACCGGAGTACCAGCAGCGAAACCACGATCGCAGCAATGAGTAGAACCGTTTGTGGATTGATCAATTCCAGTAAGTTTTCCATGTACTTTCGCCTCAAACAATGATTCCTTGATTGATTTCTTTGATTGATTTTCTGACCTGTTCAACAAGCGATCGAAGCTAGTCTCTAGAACGAGAAAAACAACCGATAGGACTCATTATCCATAACGATCGAAAGTCCTAGCCAGATTAAAACAAACGGAAATACTTTTCGGGCACAGCGAGCCAAGAAAAAGGCAATGTTGGGCTGGCGAGTTAAGTGATAAGAAAGGAAACACCAAAGCCCAATTGTTGAATAACAAATCAACACAATAATGCTTAACTTGGGTAGCGTACTGCTCGCAAATAACGGCACATAAATTCCAATATTGTTGCCGCCATTGGCGATTGTCACCGCAGACACTCGATAGGTTTGGGGGTCGCGTAATGTTGCTAGCAAGGTTTTCTTTTGAGGTTTTACTCTTGTTCGTTGGGAAGAGACACTCTCAGAAACCGCCTGGATTGTATCGGAGTCATCTTCACGACTGAGTAGACTGTTAATCCCAATACAAACGGGTAGGAATCCTAGTAGACCAATCCACATATGGGAGACCATTAAACCACCCAAAAAACCAATCAGGCTGATACCAACTAATACAGTAAATCCAACATATTCACCAATGACAACATGGCGAGGACGAAAAGTGCGATTAACCTTGCCAAAAAATAGGGTCAGGTAAATGTTGTCATCAAACGTTGTTGCAACGGCAGCAGCCACTCCGGTCATTGCTGTAGCGATTAACCAATCCATAAGCGGTTTTGTCCTAATGAACTCTATTTGTGGGGTACTTAATTCAACTAAAGCGATCGGCTGTTTCTATCTGTACGCTTTAGAACATGACTTCAATGTATAGAGATCAACTGATAGAAGCAAATATTCTTTCTTTTCAAACCCATAAATCAAATTGATGAATGAAGGCACTCAAAAGCCGATAGAGCCGATCGATCTTTGGCAATCGATCACGATGCTCTATCTTGAAAAGAACTCATTCGTTTGTTACCAATTCATGAATAAATAGATCAATTCAAAAAGTAGGGTGGGCAATGCCCACCGAAAACTATTCAACGGTTCTCAAATCATTCTTAGAATTGTGAATTAAGTTATCCGTACGATTACTCTGCCTCATTGACTGGGCGGGCAAGATGCCCACCCCACAAGAGTTGTAAAGTTGTAAATTACTGAGTTATCGATCAATTGACATCAGTGGAATGCTCCCATGCTCCTCTCAGGTACTAGCGTCTAGTTTTCCAGAGGAGGTACTCCTCTAATGATGAGAAATACTGCACAGTGCTATCCAGTCCTTCTGGTCTACCCTTCAAATATCCTTCCAGATAGGCCGGCTCGTGCAACCTTGGCAGTAATCCGGCATCTCGATCGCGCTGCCCTCGTTGAATCTGCTCTTGGCGGAGATGGTTTAGCATAGGACTGACTTGTGACTCGCACGTTGAAATCTACTCTTAGTCTATGGAATTTGTTTGATAGAAACAAATACTCTTTTTTCTTAAAACAATAAAGAGAAGTGATTAAACGGAGGGTGATTTGCTGAGATTCTCAGGATAATCTTCCTTGCGTTTCTCCCTACCCCGTGTTAGAGTTCTATCAATAAAATACGGTAAGTCAGTCGGATTACCGTTTTATTAGGTTATAGAATGAAAGCAAACTCATCTCAACCCTTGCGTTGCTGGCATTGCCGCTTTTATCAATCCGATCGACAGCAAAGCGGTGGCTGTCGAATGTTGAATGTGCCTGTGCAGGGACGGTGGCAAGCTTGTTGTTTGTACGCTCCTGTCTTTGAATCTGATCAACGCAGCGTTTGTTAATGAGATATTATGACGATTTCCTCACACTTCATTTCTCGCCCCCTAGACCGCACGACTCAGCACTTTACAGCCCGATCGCTTTTGCCTCCAAAATCTGATCAGGTTTGGCGGATTGAATCTGGGATTGTTCGCAGCATGACCTGGTTGGAGGATGGCACGAATGTGGTTCTGGGTATTTGGGGAGCAGGGAGTACAGTCGGCAAACCCTTCTCCAGCCGTGAACCTTACCAGCTTGAATGTGTTACCCGAGTTGAGGCAACCCCCATACCTCTAACCGGTTTAACCAATTTTTCAGAAATCTTGCTGAATCATCTGCACCAGGCTGAAGCATTGATGGAGATTCGCAGTTATAAGCGAGTGGATTTCATGCTGCTTCAACTTCTAACCTGGTTAGCGCAGCGGTTTGGACAAGAAGTTGAACAGGGAATTCTCATCGATTTACGATTTACCCATCTTGACTTAGCCGATGCGATCGGGGCAACTCGTGTCACCGTAACGCGAACGCTTAATCAACTACAGCAGAACGGCATGATCGAATGCTTACCCCTCAAACGCATCATCGTTCACGAAGAACGGCTCTGGCATTACGAAATTTAACCCATGCTAAGCTGCTCTAAGTTTCAAACCAACCCTTCAGTAATCTAGCTTCTTGTGGGGTGGGCATCTTGCCCGCCCTATGAATTAATTCCCAAACCGATCGCACCAGTATAGACGATATAGACGATCGAATCCCAGTTTAAAGCAAGCTTTCCATTCGTCTTCCCCTTCCTGTCAACGGTGCTTCAACCAACCTAGCTGGACTCAGAGGAGTATGTTTTGACACTCCTTTTTTTTGATCTTTTCTTAACTTGTTTTTAACCTAAGCTTAAACTAAGATAATCTGAGCAGGTAGATCGATAGAAGAAGCTTCACCTGTCAAAGCTTTGCTGCATTGCATTCAGGTTAAAAAGCCACAAAAGCATTTCTTTTAACCAGCAGGGTTTAGACCCATTTGTTAATCACTCACGATCGGGAGGCGAACGATGAGCCATATGTTTATTACCCCAGGAGATTGGTTGCCTCTGTTGTTCAGGCTGTCACTGGCGTTACTAGTCGGAGGGGCCATTGGCTATAACCGCCAGCAGGGAGGTCGATCGGCTGGAATGCGAACCTTCATGATGGTCAGCATGGGAGCCGCCTTTTTTGTATTGATTCCGCTACAGGCAGAAGGAGATAGCACCTTTGCCTCGACGAATGCTCTCAGCCGTACCATTCAGGGAGTCGCAACAGGAGTCGGATTTTTGGGGGCTGGATTGATTCTGCAACCCGCGTCGCCTAAAGGTGGGGGATTCAAGGTCAAAGGATTAACAACGGCTGCATCCATTTGGGCTGCCGCAGGGTTGGGAGCCGCGATCGGCTGTGGGCTGTGGCAGTTGGGTTTAGTGGGTGCAGGGCTAACTCTTTTGACCTTGAGTGGAGTGAAGCGCGTTCGGAAAACCGTTCGTCAACGTCGGACAAGACATGGATTTCTGCTAAGGCGATCGAGTATCCATCACCGCAATGTTCAGAGCGGGCGAGAGAAAGAGATTTAGTTTTAGCAACTGCCTAAGCACCCGCACTATCCTTACCAAGGCTGCGTGGTTGGGCCGATTGTAAATTCGTTCACGTTTGTGTCTTCTGGCTGGTCGATTGCAAACGCCACAACATTGGCGACTCGATCGGGTGAGATACTGTATTCCTCATGCGACACTGCCATTTTCTTAGCCACCTCTGGGTCGGTAATCTGATTTAACAATTCAGTGTTAATTGCAGCAGGATAAATGGTCGCAGTCCGAATGTTCGTTCCCTCTTGGGCCGACTCCATGCGGAGAACTTCCATGAAATCGCGTACAAACCATTTCGTCCCACCATACACTGCACCACCTGGATAAGCTTTTAATCCAGCAACCGATGAAGTTGTGATAATATGCCCAGACTTTTGGCTAATAAACGTTGGCAACACCGCAGCGATACCATTGAGTACACCCTTGATATTGACATCAACGGTTTGATTCCATTCATCCGTTTTCAATGCAGAAAGTGGAGAAATTGGCATGATGCCAGCGTTCAAGAAAATAACATCGACCCGTCCAAATGTTTCCTGGGCAAGCGTGACGATCGCAGCGTTATCCGATGGATTAACCACATTCATCAATTGATAGACTGCTTGTCCGCCAGCGTTTTGAATTTTATCAGCTAGCTGTTTCAATTGGTGCTCACGACGCGCGCCCAATACGACTTTAGCGCCTCTGCTGGCAAGCAATTTCGCAGTTGCTTCACCGATCCCTGATGATGCGCCGGTAATAATCACAACTTTGTCTTTAATCATTTGAATTTTGTTCTGAGATAAATTTTCTCAAGTGGGGTTGCTCTGGGGATAGTCCCAATTCATTCGCTTTTTCGGTGATTTGCTCGATCGTCAACCCCTCATTTAGAGCCGTTGCAATTAACGCGATCCCGCCTGCCCGTTGCGCTGCTCCACAGTGAACCAGCACAGGTTTCGGTAGGCTTTCCAGTTCTTTCAAGGCATTGGCGATCCCTTCTGCCGTTGCATTGGAACTGTTGAGCGGCACGTTGGCGTATTCTAATCCGGCTGCCGCTGCCTTCTGCTGTTCGTCAGACAGTACACCGGGTTCATTGGGCGATCGCAAATTTAATACGGATTTAAATCCCTGCTGGGCAGCTTGCTGAAGTTGTTCGGGGGTAACTTGCCCAACAATGCTCAGAGAGTCGCTCACAGCTTTGAATGCGTCTGACATGATTTGGCTCCTTCAATTCAGATTGACCCAGATTCCCTATTGCAATATTGCAATCCTCAACGGCACATTTCCCTGGAACAAGATTCTGTTCAGGCTGAAAGCCTTGATTTTTGATCGCAAGTGTGAGATATTCCTTTAAACAAATACGGTAACTTGACCGATTTACCGTATTTTATCTTACAATTAGTTTTCAGTTCAAAACAATCGCTGGGAAAAGCCCTACTTCGATCGCATCAAGCGGTTTCGTCGCGGCAAAGCTCCAGGGAGGATAGTAAGGATGAGTCAGGTTCGTCAGTTTTTTAAGGTGCGGTTCAATAGAATTGGGCAATGGCAGTTTCGACGAGATAAATTCTCGCGTCGGGCATTTTTGCTCTTGTTTTCTGTGGGCTTAGGGTTAACGCTGACCCTAGCCGCTTGTACTCCTGATGCTTCAATCCAGGCTGAGGTTGATTCTACCGCTTCACCAATCGCAGTCGATCGGGTTGTTCGGATTGGGCATCAAAAATTTGATCCGTTTACGCTGGTTAAGGCAAGAGGTGGCTTAGAGAGACGGTTAGAGCCGCTGGGCGTGTCGGTGGAATGGACAGAGTTTCAGTCGGGACCTCCGATGATGGAAGCCCTCAACGTAGGGAGTATTGACATTGGACGCACAGGAGACACTCCGCCCGTAATTGCCCAGGCAGCGGATGCACCTTTGGTTTATATCGGGGGAGGCACACCTAAGGATCGCAGTTCGGCAGTGTTGGTCAGAGCCGATTCACCCATTCAAACCGTTGCTGATCTGGCAGGAAAGAAAATTGGGTATGCCAAGGGTTCCAGTGCTAATTACCTGATTGTGCGGGTATTGGAAACCGCAGGGCTGACGCTGGATGATATTGAGTCGGTGTATCTCTCTCCCGCCGATGCACGATCGGCATTTGAACAGGGAGGAATTGATGCCTGGGTAATTTGGGACCCGTTTTATGCAGCGGCGCAGGAGCAGGCGGATGTGCGGGTGATTCGGGATAGCGATGGGTTGGTGGCGAATCGAGATTTCTATTTGGCGGTCAACTCCTACGTGGATGACAATGCCGATGTGATTGAGGCAATCAAGCAGGAAACCCAGGAGGTTTCAGCCTGGGCAGATGCTAATCCGGATGAAGTAGTGAGCATTCTCTCACCAATTCTGGGCATTGAAGCTCCCATCCTGGATGTCGTAACCAAACGACGGGGTTACGATTTTCAGCCGATGAGCGATGAAATGGTGGCGGAACAGCAAGAGATTGCTGATGTGTTCTACGAGTTTGACCTGATTCCCAAATCGGTCAATGTTTCAGAGATTGTCTGGCGATCGAGTTCATGAACCCATATAAGACATTCCCATTATCTAACTTGAGACGAAATGAGAGGAAGAAGCTGAATGTTCAATCTTGACCAATATGACCTGATTTCCCGTGTTGCCGATCGCATCGGTTCACTCTTTCAACAACGTAGACTGAGAGCCTTCTCTACCCTATTTGTGGTGGGATTAGGACTCAGCCTGCTGGTGACAGCTTGCAATCCTGGAACCAATTCCTCGACGGTTGCCAGTTCTCCCAATTCGGCTGCGCCCACTAGTCAAAATCGCGCTTTGCGAGTGGGATATCAGAAATCTTCAACGGTACTGAACCTGCTGAAGAATCAAGGGACGCTGGAAGAGAAATTGCAACCAGAAGGCGTTCGAGTGGAATGGGCAGAATTTGCGGCGGGTCCCCAAATGCTGGAAGCTCTCAACGTGGGCAGCATTGACTTCGCCTACACCGGAGAAACACCCCCCGTCTTTGCTCAGGCGGCAGATGCCCCCCTGGTTTACGTTGCCTATGAGCCAGTCGGAGGGTCTGCGGAAGCCATTTTGGTCAGGGAAGATTCTCCAATTCAAACCGTAGAGGATCTTAGGGGCAAAACCGTTGCCCTGAACCGAGGATCGAATGTTCACTATCTGCTGGTACGGGCACTGGAAGAGGCAGGATTAGAATATAGCGACATTACAACGGCTTACTTGCCTCCGGGTGATGCCAGACCGGCGTTTGAGCAGGGTAGCGTCGATGCCTGGGTAATTTGGGATCCGTTTCAGGCTGCGGCTGAAACCTCCGCCAATGCTCGAATTTTAGTGGATGGCAAAGACCTGGTTGCCAATCACGGTTATTTCCTATCTACGCAGAACTATGTGGATCAAAACCCAGACTTAATTGAGGAAATTCTGGAAGAACTGAGAACGACTGCCAATTGGGCAGAAGATAATCCCTCTGAAGTCGCTTCGTTCCTGTCAGACGAGTTAGGCATTGATATACCGTCATTGGAATTGGCAGAAACCCGTAGAGGGTATGGGGTTAAGCCTCTCACGGATGAAATTGTGAAAGGGCAACAGCAAATTGCCGACACCTTTTACAACCTGGAATTGATTCCGAAGCAAATCAGCGTTGCAGATGTCGTTTGGAAAGGATAGAAGACGTAGAATGGATATTCTTTGGTTTTTTCCCACCCACGGAGATGGTCGCTATTTGGGAACGCCGATCGGTGGTCGCGCGGTCACGCCGGATTACTTGAAACAACTGGCGGGGGCGATCGACTCTCTGGGCTATGCTGGGGCACTTTTGCCCACCGGACGTTCCTGTGAAGATGCCTGGATTACGGCGGCTTCGCTCATCCACGTCACCCAACGCATGAAGTTTCTGGTGGCAATTCGTCCAGGGATTAGCTCACCGGGAATGGCAGCGCGGATGGCGGCAACGTTCGATCGTCTGTCTCAAGGGCGGCTGCTGGTGAATGTCGTCACAGGAGGTGATCCCGTCGAACTGGCGGGAGATGGACTGCACCTGAGCCACGACGATCGCTATGTACTCACTGATGAATTTCTCTCAATCTGGCGAGAAGTAATGGCAGGGGAAGTGGTGGACTACGAAGGAGAATATCTCAATGTAAAAGGCAGCAAACTGCTGTTTCCGCCTGTGCAAACGCCCTATCCGCCGCTCTACTTTGGTGGGTCTTCTCCTGCTGCGAAACAGGTAGCTGCCAAGCACGTAGACTTGTATCTCACTTGGGGCGAACCTCCGGCTCAGGTAGCCGAAAAAATTGCTGAGGTGCGGAGACTGGCGGCAGAACAGGGCAGAACCCTCCGGTTTGGAATTCGCCTGCATGTCATCGTTCGAGAAACGGAACAGGAAGCCTGGGACGCAGCGCACCAACTGATTCAGCATTTAGATGAAGAGACGATCGCGGCTGCCCAAAGAGCCCTGTCTCGCGCTGATTCAGAAGGACAACGGCGGATGGTGCAACTCCATAGTGGCAGCAAAGCTTCGCTGGAGATTAGCCCGAACCTATGGGCTGGAGTGGGTCTGGTTCGGGGTGGTGCAGGCACGGCTCTGGTGGGTGATCCGGATACGGTTGCCGATCGAATGCTGGAATATGCCGATCTGGGAATTGATACTTTCATTCTGTCAGGCTATCCCCATTTGGAGGAAGCTTACCGGGTGGCAGAACTGCTGTTTCCGAAACTTCCTGTTGGCATAACCTTACCGCCGCCCAGCCGCATGATGAGTCCGGTGGGTGAGGTGATTGCCAACGAAAAGATTCCGACCAGTGCGAGTTAGATCGTGGCGGGATGGGTGCCTGCTGATTGACCCACCCCCAACCCCTCCCAGGAGGGGAGTTTCGGACATTCTGCTCTTGGGAGAGTCCAGGAGTTTCGAGGAGATCACCGACACTCACTACCCTACCCAGCCTCTATACATTCCCCTCCTGGGAGGGGTAGGGGTGGGTTAGATCGATTTCACCTCTGTTCATTGTTCATTATTCTGGAGTAATTCCATCATGCCCCAAGTTTTAGCGATCGCCGGAAGTCCATCTCATCCTTCGCGCACCTATTCCATCCTGGAATCTGCCACGCGGATTTTAGAAGCCGAACAGATTTCAACGCAGATCCTTTCGGTTCGCGATTTGCCTGCGGAAGCCTTACTGTTTGCCCAGTTTGATCATGAAGCGATCGTCCAGGCTGCGTCCCTGGTGGAACAAGCCAATGCCTTGATTATTGCCACACCAGTGTATAAAGCCGCCTACACGGGGGTTCTTAAAGCCTTTCTTGATTTACTCCCACAAACAGCCCTTGCAGGCAAACCCATCTTACCGATCGCCACCGGAGGCACGATCGCCCATTTACTGTCGATCGACTATGCCCTGAAACCGATTCTTTCGGCATTGGGAGCCAGATATATCCTGGCAGGAGCCTACTTTGTCGATAGTCAGGTGCAGCGCAACGAGGATGGCAGCATTCAGCTTGAACCAGAAGCTGAACAACGCCTGCAAAATTCAGTTCAAGATTTGGTTGCTGCTTTCCGCCCTGCTCCGGTTGCTGCGATCAGCCGCTAAGAACTCATTTAGAAACGCGAATTAAACAAATCAAAATTCTTGTGGGGTGGGCATCTTGCCCGCCCAGTCAACGAAGTAAAACAATTCACAGATTATTTAGTTCACGCTCCTTAAAACCATGCAGGATTTGAATTTCAGAAACGCTAACTCGTTTTCGGATAGGAACTCAATCTTTGTTTCATAGAAGGAAAGTCTACAGAGGGGAACACCGATGCAAATTGCTCAACGTCCGTCCAACTTTTCCTGGCGATCGTCTCTTCCCTGGGAGCAGATCGCCCCCTGGATTGTACCGGTTGGTTTGATTGTCCTGTGGCAGCTATTGTCGCAAGTAGGCTTAATTCCAACGCGAATTCTGCCTGCCCCAACCCAGATTGTGGAAGCTGCGATTCGGTTGGCGGGTACGGGTGAGTTGACTCGTAATATTGGGATTAGTCTCTATCGCGCCCTTGTTGGATTTGTCATCGGGGGAGGAATTGGCTTGTTTCTGGGAGTTTTAAACGGACTCTCAAAACCTGCCGAACTCTTGTTAGACGGCTCCCTCCAAATGGTTCGTAATATTCCCCACCTGGCGTTAATTCCGCTGGTAATTCTCTGGTTTGGGATTGGCGATCAAGCTAGAATTTTCCTGGTCATCCTCGGCGTATTTTTTCCAATTTATATCAACACCTTTGCTGGAATTCGATCGATCGAACCCAATCTTCTGGAAATGGGTCGGGTATACGGGTTGAAACGTCAAGAGCTATTTTGGCAAATTGTGGTTCCTGGGGCATTACCCAGTATGCTAGTGGGTTTGCGGTACGCACTGGGTCTAATGTGGTTGACGCTGATTGTCGCAGAAACGATCGCCGCTAATTCGGGAATTGGCTACATGGCAATGAACGCCAGAGAATTTATGCAAACTGATGTAGTCGTTCTGAGTATTTTACTGTATGCCGTTTTGGGTAAATTAGCCGATTCGATCGTGCGTTTCCTAGAAAGAAATTTGTTAGCCTGGCATCCGAGTCAAATATCATAGTGTGTCCCTCAATTAAGGAGATAAGAAGGTGAGTACGTTAAGATCAAATGCCCAATATGGCATTCATTTGAGCATTCGCAACCTGGATAAATCATTTGGCAATTTTCAAGTTTTACAGGATGTAAATTTGGAATTGAATCCCGGAGAGTTTGTTGCAGTCGTTGGTAAAAGTGGTTGCGGTAAAAGTACCCTGCTGCGGTTGATTGGCGGATTGGATGCCCCAACCTCTGGCGAAGTGGCGATCGATGGTCAGGTTTTGCGCGGACTCAATCCCAATGCCCGAATTATGTTCCAGGATTCTCGCCTGCTGCCCTGGCGCAAGGTGTTTGATAATGTCGTCCTGGGGTTACGCGGTAATGCTCGTCAGCGGGGAGAATGGGCACTGCGGGAAGTGGGACTGGGCGATCGGTTCAATGATTGGGTGACGGTGCTGTCGGGGGGACAACGCCAGCGGGTAGCTTTGGCACGGGCACTGGTGAGTCATCCCCGATTGTTACTACTTGACGAACCCTTGGGCGCATTGGATGCTCTGACTCGTCTGGGAATGCAGCAATTGATTGAAAACCTGTGGAAAGAGCAGGGATTTACCGCGTTACTCGTTACCCATGATGTAGAAGAGGCAGTGTATTTAGCCGATCGCGTGGTGGTGATTGAAGAGGGACGCATTGCCCTGGATTTGCCGATCGATTTGCCCCGTCCTCGCACGGAAGGAGCCGCCTTTTCAGAGCTAAAGCTGCAAATTCTCGATCGAATTTTGCAACGCGATCGGATAGCATCTGAGGTCAATTCCTCAGTGCAATATGTGTCCTGATCGATTCAATTTGTGATTCTTACCTGTTGCACTGGAATGACATCACCATGAAACTCAAACGCAGAGATGTTTTGTATGGTTTGGTAGGCTTATCGATTCCCCTGATCGCCTCAAGCTGTGCCGGAGGGGACTCCAACTCAACGGAACCGGCGACAGGAACCGGAAATGCAACGGCAGAGCCGACCGATTCAAGGATCGTGCGAATTGGCTATCAGAAAACCACCGACCTGGATTTGCTGCGAACGCGGGGAGAACTCGATCGGCGGTTACAGGAGTTAGGTTCCAGTGTGGAGTGGTCGCTGTTTCAGTCGGGACCTCCGATGTTGGAGGCCATGAACGCGGGCAGCCTTGACTTTGGTGGAATTGGGGATGCCCCTCCCATTTTCGCCCAGGCAGCAGGCGGAGAGTTTTACTACGTCAGCGTCATTCCCTATGGGCCAGAAACTCAGGATATTATCGTGCCAGCCAATTCCTCTATCCAGTCACCCGCAGATCTGAGAGGGAAGAAGGTTGCCCTCCAGAGAGGTTCCAGTGCCCACTATCTGCTGTTGCGCGTGCTGGAAGAAGCGGGAATTCCGGTCAACGAAGTGGAAGTGGTTTCTTTGTCTCCGGCCGATGCGCGAGGGGCATTTGAGCAGGGTTCTGTGGATGCCTGGTCAATTTGGGATCCGTTTCTGGCGGTTGCTCAACAGGAAGGCAATATTCGAGAACTGAAGGTGGGACGGGAACGCCGGACGTTTCTCCTGTCAGCCCGATCGTTTACCGAAAATCATCCAGACTTACTGCAAGCCATTCTGGAGGCAACAAAAGCAAACGGCGAATGGGCTTTGCAAAATCAGGAAGAACTGGCAGAACAATTTGCCAGAGAAACAGGCCTACCAAAGGACATCATGGCCATTGTCAACGATCGCCGCAACTGGGTACCGGAAGCGGTGAATCAGCAAGTCCAGACTGAGCAACAAAGTGTGGCGGATGCCTTCTACACAGCCCAAATTATTCCCAGAGAAATCCAGGTCGAAGAGGCGTTTCTGCCTGCTGATGAGTACGCTAAAATCTCCCCCTTCTAGCCGCCTTTCCGATCGCATTGATTAATCCTGATCTAAGGAGTTTGGCGATGCAATTAAAAGATGCCCCTGCTGTCAGCGTTTCTCCGTTACTGATTCTCACGATCGCCTGTCTATTCAGCTTTTTTGTGACGATCGCCTTGAGCTTTATCCGTCCTCATACCGTTGCTAATTTACTTGCAGCGATCTCCGCTTTGTAGCAAAGTTGCCTCCTTGGCTTTGCTACCTTCCTCTTTAACGTGCTCAAAAACGTGATTAAGGATCAACAGCAATGATCACAGCAACTCAGACAGCTAGGGGTGTTAGTATCGCTCATCTCCGTATTCAGATTCTCATTCCTGAATCGCAGCATTATGAACCCATTTTTTCCCGACTGGTTGCCAATCATAAGCTAGCAGTTAACGTCACCCGCACGGTGCTGGGAACCGATGGTCAGCCCCGGCAGCTTGACTTGGAGCTAACAGGGACGATCGCCCAGATGCAGAGTGGGCTGGCATACCTGGAGTCTTTAAAGTTAAAGATTCGAGGCAAACCGAACCCTGCTGGGGATAGCTGGCACTACTAACCTACAACGAAACAGAGGAGTGGAACCCAATGGGTCAAATTTTGGCAGAGGTACTCGCAGCGAATCAGTCCTATGCTTCCAGCTTTGGCGATAAAGGGAGCCTGGCAATGCCGCCTGCCCGTCGCTTTACGGTACTCACCTGCATGGATGCTCGGCTTGATCCGGCGAAGTTTGCTGGGTTGGCGGAAGGAGATGCCCATGTGATTCGCAACGCTGGGGGACGAGCGAGTGATGATGCAATTCGATCGCTGGTGATCTCTTACAAACTATTGGGAACCCGCGAATGGTTTGTGATTCATCACACCGACTGCGGCATGGAAACCTTCACAGATGACATCATCCGAGGACTGCTGGCGAATAGCCTGGAGACGGCTATCATTGATGAATCTGGCTGGCATGATGTGGGGCAAAGTCCAGGTTCCACAGAAGCCGCCTACATTGATTGGCTGACAATTCAGGATCAGGTACAGAGCATCGTCGAAGATGTCCAACGCATTCGATTCCATCCCCTGGTTCCGCGCACCATTCCCATCTACGGATTTCTCTATG
Organism: Egbenema bharatensis FJBBOT/2019; assembly: GCF_048077055.1. NCBI lineage: Bacteria > Bacillati > Cyanobacteriota > Cyanophyceae > Oculatellales > Oculatellaceae > Egbenema > Egbenema bharatensis. Next base: position 5,668,026 of record NZ_CP182236.1, read on the forward strand.
ATGTGCGGACTGGCAAACTGATCGAAGTCCCAGAAGCTACAGCGATCGGTCGAGCGAGTTAGGTTCAGCGATCGTTCACTACCCTATCCTCTTCCTGACTTGTGGGATGGGCATCTTGCCCGTCCTCTTTTCTCTATTCTCTTCCTGACTTGTGGGATGGGCATCTTGCCCGTCCTGTTTCTATTTTCTATTCATCTTGCCTGCTCTTGTTTCTATTGGCCATCAACCGCGATCGATCATTGCTACTTGCCAATCGCTATAGTCTGAAACTTCTATGTCACAGTTCCCCAACAACCTATTTTTCCGACTTGCAGAGGGGCGGAGGATTATGAGAGGATATCATTGTAAAATACGGTAGTTTGATTAGGTTACCGTATTAAAGCTTTTTATACTTGCAAAGATAATTCGGTACGGGTGATATGCACCGTCCTGAATCGCAAAGCTTTTGCTTGTATTTAATCACCTTTTGCACCCTAGCCCCTTGGAGTTTGAGTCATGAGAACGAATGTTTGGCGAAATTTGTCCCGCACTCAATTTTGGCGATCGAAACTCTTCGCCTTTGTCGCTTCCTTACTTGCAGTGACGATCGCCATTCCTTTAATCCCCTTCCATTCATGGGCAGCCAGTCCGGCAACCGTTGAGTTTGTGCCCCCCGCATGGATTGCGGAACACGAGGATGATTCTAACCTCCGCATTCTGGATGTGCGGATCAATCCCCTGGACTACATTTCTGGACACGTTCCGGGAGCAGTTCACATTGCGGACAATACCTTTCGTGGTCCCAATGGTCAGTTGCCCGTACAGTATTGGGAGCTAGAAAAGCTGGAGTCTCTCTTCCAACAAGCTGGAATCAACGACGATAGCCAGGTTCTCGTTTACTCCGACGAGGGCAACATCCTGGGCGCAACAATGGTCGCGTATCTGCTGGAGCGGGGCGGCTTGAGCAATATCGCTGTGCTGGATGGCGGTTTGCCTGGATATCAAGAAGCCGGACTGCCCGTCACCAAGGAGTTTCCGAACTATGAACTGGGCAGCTTCACCCTGAATGATGATCCCTCCCTTCGCGTTCCGCTGGATGAAGTTCGGCAGATTGTCCTGCAAGGAAATTCTGACATTACCTTTATTGATCCCCGCCCACCTGAACTGTTTGCGGGAGAGACTGATGTGTTCATTCGCAATGGTCACATTCCAGGAGCGAGAAACATTCCCTGGCCCACCTTTACGATCGGCGAACCAAATCGCCATCAGTTGAAACCCTTGAGTGAAATTCAGGCAATTCTGGATGAGAAGGGCATTACACCAGACGATACTATTATCGTGACGTGCAGCACCGGACGGGAAGCGACCTTACAATATATTGTCCTGAAGCATTTGCTGGGCTATCCGAATGTCCGGGTATATGAAGGCTCGTGGACAGAATATTCCGCTCAGCCTGATCTCCCGGTTGAAACAGGACGGGATGTGGCTTAGGATTGTAAGTTAGAAATTGGTGGGGTGGTGATGCTTTGTTGCATGGGCGGGCAAGATGTCCACCCCACAAGAGGGTAGGATGAGATCGATGAGCGAGATACCTACCCCACAAGGGATTTGATGATGAGATGCCTACCCCACAAGAGGGTAGGATGAGATTGACAAGTGACTCGAAATTTGGAAAGCGATGAGATTATTATTTCTACTGTTTGGTGGAGCCATTACCGCTACGGGGTTAGCTGGACTGGCGATGCTGTCGGTGATTGCTGAAAGTGCTGCCACGCGAGTTCAAGACGTAATTGCCAGTTGCGTCCCTACGTTGCCAGAAGATGAAGAGGAAGAAGAGGAAGAAGAAACCACTACAGAGTCTCAACGGCGAACTTAAGAATCAGTCCTACAGATGAGTAACGTAACCGAATTATCCCTCCGGCAACCCCAAACCCTCCAACCCCGCACCCAAAAACCGATCGCGTTCCTCCTTCTAGCTGTTCTGGTGGTGGGAGCCGTAACGCTGAGTGTCTTTGGTTGGCGACAGAGCGTTTTGTTTTTGATTGGTAGTCTCTTCGGCATTAGCCTGTACCATGCCAGTTTTGGTTTTGCCTCGTCCTACCGCAGGTTGTTCATCTACGGCGAAACTAAGGGGGTACAGGCACAGGTTTTAATGCTGATCATTGCCACGCTTCTCTTTGCCCCCATCCTCACTCGTGAAGCCGTTTTTGGGCAGAGTATGACTGGCTCGGTGGCTCCTCTGGCAGTTCAGGGCATTGTTGGAGCATTCATTTTTGGCGTGGGAATGCAGCTAGGGAGCGGCTGTGCTTGCGGTACGCTCTATACGATCGGCGGTGGCAGTAGCATGATGCTGCTCACGCTCATTACCTTTGGGATTGGCTCCTTCTGGGCTACCCTGACGGGTAACTGGTGGAGTGGGCTTCCCCAAACCGAGCCTCTGTCTTTGATTAACATGTGGGGTTGGACAGGCATTGCGCTTCAACTCTTTCTTCTCTTGCTGATTGCAGTTGCCCTCTGGTTCTGGGGACGCAAAACGGGTGACAATGCGCCGCCGCCTCCCCCCTCCGTCCCTCCCGTTCCCGCTTCTCTCCTCTACGGTTCCTGGTCGATCGCCCTTGGAGCCGTTGCCCTCGCCGTTCTGAATTGGCTCACTCTCCTTATTTCCGGTCGTCCCTGGGGGGTAACGTGGGGGTTCACCTTATGGACAGCCAAGATCGCTCAGGCGTTGGGCTGGAATCCGGAAACCAGTGAGTTTTGGAGTCAGGGGGTGGGAGCCAGAACCTTGAACAGCAGCGTCTTTTCCGATGTGATCTCGGTGATGAACTTTGGTATCGTGATTGGGGCAGCGTTGGCGGCGGCGTTAGCGGGTCGTTTATTACTGAAAAAACCTCCTTCACGATTAGGGATTGTCGCGGCTCTCATTGGCGGTTTGCTGATGGGCTACGGGGCACGAATTGCGTTTGGCTGTAATGTGGGAGCGTATTTTAGCGGAATTGCCTCAACCAGTTTGCATGGTTGGTTATGGATTACCTTTGCACTATTGGGAACAGCGATCGGGGTTAGGTTGCGTCCGTTGTTCCGCCTTTCCAACTAAGAAATACAAATCAAACAAGCTGAAAATCTTGTCAAAATTCTTGTTGAAACTCTTGTGGGGTGGGCATCTTGCCCGCCCCATTGTGTATTGTTAAACTCTCAACAAAAACTACAACTTACATCAATCCAATCGGTTCTATCCGATCGGCGGCGACACTAAAATGCTGATGATCAGGCTGGAGGTCAGCATCATTACTGTGATGCTTGAGAAGACATTCCAGCGATTGAGTTTAGATTGAGTGCGATCGCCATCATGAACTAGATAAGTTTGTGCCAACAAGAGCGAAATCATCAGAGCGATTAACCCAAAAATTAGACTGACTTGCCAACAGGATGTGCAAATCTGAGCGACGGCTTTTTGAACAAGGTAGGGATTAAATATTGCACCTAATAATCCTGCGGTCGTAATCGTAACCCACAGTAACGAAAACAAAACTCGATCGGTCTTGAACCAGAAAGGCTTTTGCTGAATGGAATGACAGGCAGATAACGTTTGTGGCTGGGGAGGGACAGTGCGGAGGGGGAATTTCACTTCTGAGGTGAGCATGGGGGACTGTAGCGGTATGGGAACTAGGCAACGTTTTACTTTGATGACTGGGCGGGCAAGATGCCCACCCCACAAGAATTTCAGGTGATTAAATTCGGAGTTCTGCGTGCCTTATAACGGCTTAGATAGTGGCTTCAATTCTAATCCGTTGGGGCTTGAGGCAATTGGCGGTTGAGATCAGCCTCTGCCAAATCAGGAATTTCCCAGTTTGCGTCCCCTGCTTTGAGAATCTGGGTTGGCGGCAAGTTCAGTTCGATCGCCCCAGTTTCCGGGTTTTCCCGAATCACCAGTTCTGCACCGCTTAAAGTGCGAACCGCACTGGCTCCGTCTAAATTCACGCCTGCAAGCTTGACATTGTTGGGAATATAAACCCCCGTACAAGACCAGTCATCATCGGTTTCTTCGCCACTGTTCAGCAAATACAGCGTATTGTCATACTCAGAATTCGATTTCTTGGGAGCTGCCCCATAGACCGCGATCGTCTTTGCGGTTTCGTTACGGCAGAGCCCGTAGCCTTCTCCCGTTTCGATGATGTACTTTTGATATTGCAATTCCGCAATCTTTTGTTGCAGTTCGTCAGTAGAGTTAATTCCCTCTGGTAGCTGCTCTGTATCTCTGGCGTTGACTAACCCATCCAGGCTTTCCGTAACTTCCAAATAATCAATATTACTGTCCAGTTTGGGTCCATCGGCATAGGCAGGTTGAATCAGTAACACGTTCATCAGTAAGATGAGGCACACCAGAGCAATCTTAAACAATTTCGTCATGAGTTATATTTCTCCATCCATTTCATTAATGCGTGTTCATCAATCCGTAAGCAATTTCTGACTAAGGCTGAGTGGATACTGTTTCGTAGAATGCATCACTCACTGACCAGAAACAAGTGCGACCAATACAATCGCCAGGCACAATCAAAGAATCGATCGGGGCAAGCAGTTGAGCTAAGAACCTGAAGCAACGAGTGGAATAATTTCACTCTAAAATCCTCAACCAATAAAAGCAAACAGCGTTATTTGTTAAAACGATAAATAGAATTGATTGAGGGTAGGCGTTCAAAGGAATCAATCAAAAATATTGATTGTTCTGACAAACAAGACTATTTGATTTTATCAACCAGGATCGCTAGAACTGAAGCATAAGAGCCTCACTGAGCGCGAACCTATGACGCTTGACCAGCTACGAATTTTTCTCACCGTTGTACGGTATTTACACTTTACCAGGGCCGCAGAGGCTCTCCAGTTAACGCAACCGTCTATCAGTGCTGCGATTAACAACCTGGAAACCGAGTATGATATTAAGCTATTTCATCGCATTGGACGGCACATCGAACTGACCGATGCAGGGAGATTACTCCAAATCGAAGCCAAAAAGATTTTAGACCAGGTGGCGTTCATAGAACGTGGATTAGCAGGGTTAAATCATCTACAGCAAGGCGAATTGCAACTCGGAACCAGCCTACTGATTGGCAACTACTGGCTTCCTGTGAAAATTTGCCAATTTAAACGGCAATACCCCGGTGTGCTGGTTCAAACCCATCGGGGGGATGCGGAAGAAATTCGTCAGGGGGTGATCTCTGGACGATTTGATCTGGGCTTTGTGTCTGAGTTACTACCATCCACCGCTTCCGATCGCCTTCAGCAAAGGGTTCTAGCGTTCGATCGCCTTAATGTTGTCGTCGGGCAAGCCCATCCCTGGTTCACCCGTTCCACTGTCACCCTAGCAGATCTACGATTAACGGGATGGGTTAGACAGGAATCGACTTCAGACGTGCAGCAAAGAAGCGATCACCTGCTACAGGCATGGGGTATTCTGCCATCAGATCTGGAGATTCTCATGATAGTGAACAGTAGTGAGATGGTGAAAGCGATCGTTGAAGAAGGAATTGGAGCAGCGTTGCTTCCCGATGGATTTACAGAGCGAGAACGACAGCAGAATCGATTACGTTCAATTCCGGTCTTTCGGCAGAACGGATCAAAACAACTCCTGGACACGAAGCAGCCAATTATCAAGATCAACCACAGGAACCGATCCCAGTCTCCGAGTGTGATCGCGTTTGAACAACTCCTTGAGTCTGAATTCCCTGCTAAAGGAACAAATTCTCACCCGTCAATTGCATCTTCGGTAGGGCTATCAGTTACACGACATTCTGCAAGTTCTTAAGCAAATTAGACAGTGAATGCTGCAATTTTGAAGTATTGACCGACACTGTTTTCCAGGATTTCAATCATTTTTTTTTTGGATATCTTTGCAATCCATAAAATTTAACTTTGCTGTTTTGGTAGCCGTGAACTCCAATCCTTAAAAAGTTGCTTTAAGGTAGAAATCAAATGGGAGCAGGTCATCTTTGCAAATTGCCCTCATCCCCCAGCCCCTTCTCCCTCAGGGAGAAGAGGAGCCGGATTGGAAGTCCCTCCCAGAGGGAGAGGGATTTAGGGTGAGGGCGGCAAAAGTGAGATGCTCCCAATCAAATTGAGTAGTTGGAGCAACTTGTCAAAAAATTGCTCACTTAGGAATGCGAATTTAATAATCTGGAATTCTTGTGGGGTGGGCATCTTGCCCGCCCAGTCAATGAAGCAAAATCATTGCACAGGTTATTTAATTCACGCTCCTTAGAACGAACGCATTTTAGAAAAATCACAGCATGATACCAATGGAACGCAAGCATTCTACAGCAAGCACTCCAAAAACGATCGCCATCATCGGCGGTGGGTTTAGTGGCACGATGGTGGCAACTCATCTGCTGCGGTGGGCAACTTATCCCCTCAGCATTAAGCTGATTGAGCGTCGTCCTGAGGTGGGTCGAGGCATTGCCTATAGCACGCCTATAGACTCGCATTTGCTGAATGTTCCTGCGGCTAAAATGAGTGCCTTTCCCGATGAGCCAGATCATTTTTTACGATGGTTAGAACATCACGCGCAGTCCAGTGGAGATAAACAACATTCGGATACGGCAACTCGGTTTATGCCCCGTCGAATGTATGGAGATTACATTCACTCTGTTTTTCAAGATGCAGTGGTGAACGCAGCTCCAATGGTGCATCTGGAGCGGATCACGGCGGAAGCGAGCGCCCTCAAGCCGTCCACAGGTTCGCCTGGGGAAGGAGCAAGGATTTTCCTGGACACGGGTGACAGCCTGTATGCCGATCGGGTGGTGTTGGCACTGGGGAACTTTGCGTCCAGCGTACCTGCACCTCTGAAGAGCTTAACCGATCGCCCGCAGTCGAGTGCCTATGTCAGGGAAGCCTGGTCAGGGGAAGCAACCCGTCACCTCCCCATCAATGCGCCAGTGCTGCTGGTGGGGACGGGACTAACAATGGCGGATATGGTGGTAACGCTCCGTGAAAATGGGCATCAGGGGCAAATTTATGCTGTTTCCCGCCACGGTTTATTGCCTCAGTGCCACTTGTCGTCTCATCAAGCTCAAACTTATCCTGCTTTCCTGAAGACGAATACGGCTCCCCGATCGATTCGGGCATTGCTACGACAAGTGCGGCAGGAAGTCCAAACAGCGGCAGGACAGGGTCAGGATTGGCGATCGGTGGTTGATGCCCTGCGTCCCATCACTCAGCAACTCTGGCAGAATTTACCTCTGGTGGAACAGAAGCGATTTCTGCGCCATGTCAAATCCTACTGGGAGGTTCACCGTCACCGGATTGCCCAGGAGATTGCGGCAGTGCTGGATCAGGCAATGCAGTGTCGTCAACTCATCGACTATGCTGGACGGATTCAAACTTGCCAGGATTTAGGCGATCGAGTGGCAGTCACGATTCGTCATCGGGGTATGGATCAGCAGACCGTTTTACACGTTCAACTGATTATTAACTGTACGGGAGCAACAGGTCATTACAATCGATTAGAGCATCCCCTGGTTGCCAGTTTACAGAAACATCAATTGATTCAGCCAGGAATACTGATGGGAATTGATACCGCATCAACGGGAGCCGTTCTAGATGCAAAGGGGAATGAGTCAAATTGGCTCTATACGATCGGTACTGCCCGCAAAGGCACCCTCTGGGAAACCACGGCGGTTCCTGAACTGCGAATTCAGGCGCAGGAATTAAGCCAGACCCTACTACAGTCTGTTTCGATTCAGGAAGAGATTCCCCAACCTATATCGATTACATCTTCAGACAATTCATTTATCTTCCGGCAGCTATTCGATCGAGAATCCTGTACCTATACTTATCTGATTGCCGATGCTCGATCGCGGCGTGCCCTATTAGTTGACCCAGTGTTGGAACAAGTGGAGCGAGATTTGCAGGTATTGCGAGAACTCGATCTCAGCTTACACGCCTGCCTGGAAACCCATGTTCATGCCGATCATGTGACTGGAGCCGATAAACTTCGTACCTTTACGGGATGTCAGATAATTGTCCCAGCCCATTCGGGGGTAATCGGAGCCGATCGCATCATCCATGACCAGGCGGTTTTATCGCTGGGGGCAGTCCAAGTCCAAGCCTTCGCCACCCCAGGACACACCGGCAGCCACATGGCGTATTGGGTCAACCATTCCCATCTTCTGACGGGGGATGCCCTCCTGATTCGCGGCTGTGGACGGACAGACTTTCAGGGGGGAAATGCGGGAATGCTGTACGAAACGGTGACTCAATCGTTATTTTCTCTGCCGGATGAAACCCTGGTATATCCTGGACACGACTATCAGGGGCGAACGGTTTCAACCATTGGTGAAGAGAAACAGTGGAATCCTCGGTTTGCTGGACGGGATCGATCGCAATTTATCGAATTAATGTCTCAATTGAATTTACCCTATCCTCAAAAAATGAAACGGGCAGTTCCTGCCAATCAACACTGTGGAATCATTGAACACGAACAGGAAATAGAAGCTCAGAAACACCAATTGCGTGATATTCAAACGCTCGAAGCGGCGAATTCATTTATCTACAGTGGAATGTACATTTAATTTCCGTCATCCCACCAAAGATGCATATCTTTATCAACATGCCGGAGTATAATAGGACAAACCTTCACTCAGGCTTGCGATCGATATGGAATTGTCTGCAAGGGTCGAATACGCGCTGGCTGCCCTAATAGAACTTGCTAGCCAGTTTGAAGAGGCAGAACCCCTACAAATTAAGCAAATCGCTGCTCAACAAGGTATTCCCGATCGTTACTTGGAGCATATCTTCAACGCTCTGGGTCGAGCGGGTATCGTGCGCGGGCTGCGAGGTGTTCGGGGTGGTTATTTACTGGCTCGTCAACCGCAAAAAATCACGCTATTAGAAGTGTTTGAATGCTTTGAAAGTAGTCAAGCCGTCAAGTATGTGCAAGACTCACTTTCTGTGAATCGATCGCTGATCCGAGATACCTGGACAGAAGCGCATAACAAAACCAAAGATGTGTTGCACAACTGTACACTCGAAGATCTTTACCAAATGCGATCGAAGTACGAGCAGGTAGACACCATGTATTACATTTAGTAAGGATGTATTCATTTGGCGAGGGGCAATGTATCACATTTGTAGTAGGGGCGATTCGCGAATCGCCCCTACCCGTGTAAAATGTTTGTTCTACCAACCATCCTCCGGGTCATTCTCTCCATGCCAGGTTTTCAGGTTCAAATCATGCAAATATTCCAACGCATTATGTACCTGGTTGACCGTCCCGCGTAGCTCCAGATCAAACCAGCCGTCTTCCTTCGCATTGGCACTGAGCAACGCCGCCGTAATATTCACCGTCACGCCATAGCGAGTAATCACATCCGAAATAATCGGTTCCTGATGATAGGTTTTAGGAATTTGAATGCGAATCCGATGCTGAATATGTCGGTTGTCATTAGCAGAGGAAACCATGATTGCCTCCTGAGTCATTAAGATGACGATAAGATGACGATTGGATTTATTTGACCTTCAGTCGATGACCATAGAGATGTTCAAGCACCTGTTTGATGATCAGGGTTAATGCCGCCAGACCAGCCAATACCACAGCCGTAGCAAAGGCTCCTTGGGAATCGTAATTACGATAGGAGCTGTCTACAAACAGGGTAAGGGTTTGGGTGCGTCCGATCAAATTGCTAGAAACAATGGCGATAGAACCGAATTCGCCCATCGCCCGAGCGGTGGTTAAAATAATCCCATAGATCAGCGCCCAGCGAATGGAGGGCAAAGTGACCCGCCAAAAGGTCTGCCAACTGCTCGCCCCTAGAGTCTTAGCCGCTTCCTCTTCTTCTTCACCAATTTCTTCCAGCACCGGAATCACTTCGCGGGCGACGAAGGGCATACCGCCCAAAATAGTTGCCAGGGCAATACCAGGAAAGGAGAAAATAATCCTCAGATCAATGGCTTGCAGGACTGGGTTAAGCAACCCCTGGCGACCGTAGAGCGACACCAGCATTAGACCTGCGACCACTGGCGAGATAGAAAACGGCAGGTCGATCACGCTGAGCAAAAATGTTCGCCCTCGGAAGCTTTTTCGCGCAATCACCAAAGCAGCACAAAGACCAAACACAACATTCAACGGCACGGCGACCGCTACTGCCATCAGCGTCAGCCTTAGTGCGTTCAGAAACTCACGACTGGACAGAGTCCGCAAAAAACCAGCGAGTCCATTGCTGAATGCACCTACAAACACATAAATAACGGGCACAACCAAAATCACGGCAAAAAAGGCAAACACCAGCAGAATCAGTCCAATTTTGCCCCATTCTCGCTGACTCTGGGAGTGTATTTCAGGTTCTATGACAGGAGACTGGGCATCATTTAGGTTAAGCGTCATAGCGGCGACCCCAAGCTTGTAGCAGATTAATAACCGATAGCAATATCAGGGAAATCAGCAGCAATACCAAACCGATCACCGTTGCCCCAGGAATATCAGCCTGCTCCAGGCGCTGAAATACCAATACCGGGGCAATCAAATCTTGAAAGGGTCGGTTGGCGGCGATCAGGACGACCGAACCGAATTCTCCCACGGCACGAGCAAACGCCTGAGCGGTGCCAGTTAGAATCGCGGGAATAATTGGCGGCAGAAGCACCCTCCAAAACGTTGTAAACCGGGATGCACCCAAGGACCAAGCGGCTTCTTCGATCGCCGGCTCAATCTCTTGCAGCACCGGCTGAACAGTGCGAACCACAAAGGGCAATGAGACAAAAATCATCGCGATCGCCACCCCAATGCGACTGAACGAGATCTGAATGCCGAAGGGGGTAAAAAATTGTCCCAGCCAGCCGCTCTGGTTATACACTGTAGCCAAGGTAACACCTGCTACCGCTGTCGGCAGGGCAAAGGGCAAATCGATAATACCGTCTAAAAATCGCTTGCCCGGAAACTCGTACCGCACCAGCACCCAGGCCGTCAGAGTGCCTGCCAACATATTGACAATCGCCGCCGCAATTGCAGTGGTAAAGGTGACGTTATAGGCTGACAGCGCAATGGGGGTCGTAGCCGGGCCCAAAACTGTGCTGGGTTCAGTACGATCGCCCGCAGCAGCAGTGCGACCAACGGTAGCAGCAAGATCACGAACATATGGGTAAAGACCACAATCCAGGGGATAGGGATCTTTTTCAGCACACTTTTGGGTCGGTTAGAACGATGGATTTCTGTAGTGGCAAGGGTCATGGGTTACTTTAAGCAGGAGACGAATGGTCAAAGAGGCAAGACACCGGGTTGCCGTCAGGCGTTTCTGTCATGCGGAAACCTTATGCGGAAAACTCCGGTGTCTGAGCTAGAAGCTAGCGACGGGCAATCTCAGTCTGAATGTCGTCGAAGATTGCACCATCGGCAAAAAAGTTTTGGTTGATCTCCGCCCAGCCGCCAAAGTCTTCGGCGGTGAACAGGTTAGGCACCTCAGGAAACTTATCGGCAAACTCCTGCTGCACCTCAGGAAGCACCGGGCGAAAACCTACCTTGGCAAACTCCCGCTGGGCTTCGGGGGTGAACAAAAAGGCCACGAACGCCTCGGCCGCCTCACGGGTGCCCCGCTGATCTACATAGCTATCGACCACCGCGATCGGGTTGGCGATAAAGATGTTGTTATCAGGAATCACGTAGGGTAGTTCGTTCCCCTGCAATTCTGCCAGCAGCACCTCGTTCTCGTAGTTGATCAACGCATCACCCTGGTTTTGGGTGAAAAATGCGTCCGTGGCCTCCCGAGCATCTCGGGGCAACACGGGCACATTGGCGTAGGCATCAGTGACAAAGGCTTTGGCCTGCTCTTCAGTACCGCCAGTTTCAGAAATGTGTCCCCAAAGAGCCAGGAAGTTCCAGCGGGCACCGCCAGAAGTCTTGGGGTTAGCAGTCACGAAAGTAACATCGTCGCGGGTCAGGTCATCCCAGTCTTGAATGTTTTTGGGGTTGCCCTCGCGGGTGACAATTACGCCTACGGATGAGGTGACAATGCCGTCGCCATTGGGGGTTTCTTGCTCCCAGCCGGGTTCAATCAGTCCCGCTTCTTGAATTTGTAGTGTGTCCGCAGGTAGGGCCAGGGCCACGATGTCCGCTTCCAATCCATCAATCACTGCCCGAGTCTGGCTACCAGAACCGCCATAGCTCTGGTCAAAGCGGACGGTCTGACCCGTCTCTTCTCTCCACTGCTCCACAAACAGTGGAATGATGTTGGAGTAGGCGGCTTCAGTTACCGCAAAGCTGACCAGGGTGAGGTCGATGGTATCGGGTCGGGTGGCTTGCTCGCCTTCACCAGGGGCAGTACCCGTGGTTGTGCCGCCACCGCAGGCAGCGATCGATACCGACATCCCCAAACCCGCCGCAAACAACAGCACCGATCGACGAGAAACAGCCCCCCGCAAGCCGCGGTTCAACTGAGAAACCAGACTGGGCTGACCTTGGAACCCCTGATTTTGGGGTTTACGAGGTGAAGTCATAGTAACGAACGCTCCTTAATCTGTGAGATCTCGATAGGGTTTTTGATGATTGCTGCCCAACAATCCAGACCGACTCATAGCCGATTTTTCCTTAAGAAACAACATGAATTGAGGCGATATACTCTCTACATGCGGTATATCAATCAACATACCGGAGTATTGAAGTTTTACTTTACTGCAAAATGTGATAAAACTCCAGTATCTCGATAAATTCATCGTATTTTGTTGGCAGAATTACATCTTATAAAGGCTAGAAGGCTGAACCTATGGGAATCTCGGTAGAAAACGTATCCAAGATTTTTGGTGATTTCAAGGCAGTTGATCAGGTTGATCTGGAGATTAAGACGGGTTCACTGGTAGCTCTGTTGGGACCCTCTGGCTCTGGAAAGTCCACTTTGTTACGGTTGATTTCCGGGCTGGAAAAGCCAGACAGCGGCAGAATTTTTATTAACGGACGCGATGCCACCTATGAAGATGTCCAGAGGCGCGGCATTGGTTTTGTGTTTCAGCACTATGCTCTGTTCAAGCATCTCACCGTGCGGCAAAACATCGCCTTTGGACTGGAGATTGCTAAACAGCCGAAAGCGCGCATCAAAAATCGGGTGAATGAACTGCTGGATTTAATTCAACTCGAAAGCCTGGGAGAACGGTATCCCTCGCAGCTTTCAGGGGGACAACGGCAGCGGGTTTCTCTGGCGCGGGCACTGGCACTGGAACCCCAGGTCTTGTTATTAGACGAACCTTTCGGCGCGCTGGATGCGAAAGTCCGGAAAGATCTGCGGGTATGGCTACGGAGCCTGCATGACACCGTGCATGTCACCACGGTCTTTGTCACCCATGACCAGGAAGAGGCGATGGAAGTCTCGGATGAGATTGTGGTGATGAATCATGGCAAGGTCGAGCAGGTTGGTAGCCCCGAAGATTTGTATGACAATCCGGCTTCCCCCTTCGTGATGAGCTTTATTGGCCCGGTGAATGTGTTGCCCAGTACCTCGCCCATCTTTACCGAAAACGGGCAAAACCATGAGTCTCCTGAGGTGTTCTTACGTCCCTATGATGTGCAGGTTGAACTGACTCCGGATGCAGCGACGGTTCCGGCATTGGTGAAGCGGGTGATTCATTTGGGCTGGGAGGTGCAGGCAGAACTCAGTCTGGAAGATGGGCACAGCTTTACGGTGTATTTCACGCGAGAACAGTATGCTGACCTGAATCATTTGAAAGCGGGGCAGCAGGTCTATGTGAAGCCGAAGGATGCCAAGGCGTTTGCGATACAGAGCGTTTAGGAGCGTATCATCTGTGCAGTGATTCTGCTTTGTTGAATGGGCGGGCAAGATGCCCACCCCACAAGAGCTTTAGTTCCTGGGCGGGCAAGATGCCCACCCCACAAGAGCTTTAGTTCCTGGGCGGGCAAGATGCCCACCCCACAAGAGTTTCAGGTGATTTAGGTTTACAGAACGGGATCGGCGATCGGTATTGGGGCGTAGGTGAAGACATAGTAGATAATTCCTGCCCCCATCAGCGTAGCGGCGATGCTGAATAAAATTACCCAACGTCCGGACGGCTCGTAGGTATCATCCGCGATATCGTGACGCACGGCAAAATAGTGCTGCGTAGACAGAAACACCGTGACCAAGCCGACGATCGCAAAAATCAGTCCCAACTGCCAGGTCGTTCCGGGGCTGGAGCCAGGGGCGGTTGGAAGGCACGAATCCGCACAATCACCACCCCAAAACCAATCAGCGAGATTGCTGTTCGCATCCAGGCGAGGTAAGTCCGTTCGTTGGCTAAATATTCCCGCACCCGTGATTCGGCTTGCTGAGTGGCCTGAGGCAACTCGGCATTTTCGCTTGTTTGCTGAGTTTGAGACTCGTCCACCGCCATTTGCTTTCCCTTCAATCGATATAGATTCATCAATTTAAAAATACGGTAAATCCATCAAGTTTAAGATGTTATCGAATGCTAAACTACGATAAGTCAGTCGGGATACCGAGCTTATCATGAAGTTATCAGATGTAGTGGTACAGGAAAGTCCGATCGAGTCAGAACCAGTCCAAACAAAGGCAGTTTCAGCTAAAGAGCCGCCCTCCGATCGCCGCTCTCGTTTGCTACACCTTCTCCAGGGGCTAACCTGGAAACGGTTGCGGGGTGGTGCTTTGTTTGTCCTGGGATACTTGCTATCGCCCCTCTGCTGGTGGAATGACCTGGTGTTCAACTTGCCGATCGCCTACGGATTCGGCTATCTCTGTAGTCTTTTCTCTGCCGACTGGCTCCTGCCTGGACTGATTAGCGGCTACTGGATTTCTAATGTCATCGGTATCCTGATGATGCAGTTTGGGGCGATCGATGCCTTGCAGAACCAGCCAAAACAGCGCAACCTCAAAAAAGAACTGTTATCCGGTGTCGTTTCGTCCACGATCTACACCGTTGTAATTCTGGCGTTAGTCCAGCTCCACATCATTGATGTTCCGGCATTGATTTCAGAAGAAGGAACGCTGAATTTTGGGGCGTTGCTTCCCCTCGTCATTCCAGGATTTGGGGTCGGCGCATGAATGAGATGCTGTTGATTGCCCTCAGCTTCATGGTGGGGATTGTAGTGGGACTCACGGGCATTGGCGGAGCCTCACTGATTACACCGATGCTGATTCTGGTGTTTCAGGTTCCTGCTTCCGTTGCCGTCAGTTCTGATGTGGTCGCAGCCACCCTGATGAAAGTGATTGGCGGCATCCGACACTGGCGACAGCAAACGCTGGATTTTGCCGCTGTTCGGTGGTTAGCCTGCGGCAGCGTTCCGGGTTCCCTGATTGGAGTGGCGATTCTGAATCAGCTTCACCAAACCGAAACCCTCAATCTGGATGCCATGCTGCTGCACTTGATCGGCATGGCGATTTTGCTGATCACCCTGATTGCTCTGGTTCAGATGGTCATCCTGATCATCCACCCCAACTTCCAATTTCCCACCTTGCCCACTTTGGATTTAGATACCCCAAAAGGGCGCATTGGGGCGATCGGGTTAGGGGCAGTTTTGGGGTGTTTGGTGGGAATGACCAGCGTTTCATCGGGTTCGCTCTTTGCACTGGTGCTGATCGCTTTCTTTCGGCTAGATGCCCAGAAGCTAGTCGGCACCGACTTAACCCAGGCGGCAATTCTACTCTTCTTCACCGCACTCGGACATCTCAGCTTAGGTACGGTTGATTGGCATTTGGTGATTCCGATTTGGCTGGGTTCAGTTCCCGGTGTCTGGCTTGGCGCATCCCTCTGTCAAGCTGCTCCCCAAAAGCTTCTCCGCTTCGGTATCTATGCGATCTTGGTGATGGTTAGTTGGAAACTGGTTCACTCGGTTTGACCCTACTCAAACACCACCTCCGTATAGTTCAAAGGAACCGTAAAGAAGAAATAGATCACCCCTGCACCTAAGACTGTAACCGCCAGACTGAATGCAATCACCCAGCGATCGGCAGGTTCATAAGCATCTAAATCGATATCATAGCGAGACGTAAAGTAATGCCAGGTGGATAAAATCACGGTGGCTAAACCCACCAGTGAAAAGATCAGTCCTAACTTCCAGCCACTTCCTGGAGTGGTGGCTAAAGGGGTCTGGAGGGCCCGCAGTCGAACAATGACGACACCAAATCCCATTAGGGCGATCGCCGTTCGCATCCAGGCAAGGTAAGTCCGTTCGTTGGCCAGGTGATCGCGGATGCGGGAGGAATTGCGCTTGGCTTTGGCGAGTTGCTCTGGGGTGAGGGGCTTAAATAACTGCATAGACCCTGGTTGGAAGATTTAGTCTTTTATTGTAAAACGAATGGGCGGGCAGGATGCCCACCCCACAAGAGAATTACCTGCTTGTGTCTAGTTGTATCTGGCTCGATCGCCTGATGATTCCCTTCGCCGTCTAGTCGTTGGGTGCGTTGGGGAATTGGGCGGCAACATCTGATTGGGTGAAGTTTGGAATCAACCAGTTGCCTTCTTCAGCAATTACAGTGCCCGCTAAAGGCGCATTGAAGCTAACCCCACCTGCGAACGGATTGTTGCTTACTACCAAACGGGTTCCGTCGGTGATTTTGACGGCTCCGGCTCCACCCAGGTCTAACCCTGCAATTTGAGCATCGCTGGGAACAAAGACTCCATCGCAATCCCAGTCCTCATCGGTTTCCTGCCCTGGAGCGAGAAAGTACAACGAGCTAGCATAGGGCATCGTGTACGGCTTCTGAGGCTTATGGAGATACACACCGATCGTCTGTCCGGTTTCATTACGGCAGACTCCCCAATCTTCGGTAGTTTCCATTGCGTACTTTTGAAACTGCAAAGTGTTGATTTCTTGCTGCAATTCTTCAGCAGAATACCCTGCGGCTTCTGGATTGAGTCTGGCTTGCAAGAGGTTATTCAACGTCTGGGTAATTTGAGCATACTCTGGACTTTTCTCAGCGATCGGATCAGCCCCTGCGGGAGAGGCGATCGCAAAACTGAAGCAGAGCATGACGACCATTAGGATAGCTTTCAAGCGTTTCATCGTTGTTTCTCCTGAATGAAAGAATTAAGTGATTTTTATGAGCTTGTGTTGTGTGCCGAGACACGCGCAATGGGTTAGACCTGGAATGCTGGCAGTAGCCGATAAGTGCCATTCTCAATCAAAATGTATAGTCCCAGACCAATCAAAACAAAGGGAACCAAGCGATTGCCGTAGCGCGTTACCACAGGAGCTAGAATGGGATGGCGCGTAATGTAGTAGGCAATAAAACACCAGACCAGACTGAGAACCAAAAATAGACTAATAATGATTAACAAACTGGGTAAGTCGCTACTCGCAAACAGAGGCACATAAACGCCAATATTGTCTCCACCATTGGCAAAGGTAATCACCGCAACATGGTAGGTCTGGGGAACTAGAACACTTGCCAAAACCGATCGTCTTGTTCCACGAGAGTGAACTGCATCTAATTCATGTTCTAGCTCATGGGAAACGGTTTGAACCGCATCAGAATCATCAGCAGACTGGAACAATTGGCGAATGCCGATCGCAATGGGTAGAATTCCCAGTAGACCGATCCCTTCTTCCGGTAAAAACAATCCTCCAAAGAAACCGGGCAGACTGGCGAGAATCAGCGCGATAAAAGCGATCGTATGCCCTACCAGAATATGTCTAACGCGAAAAGACTTATTAATCTGCGAGAAAAATACAATCAAGATCACCAGGTCATCAATGTTGGTTGCCACAAAAGATGTAAAACCTGCAATTACCGCAGCGACAACCCAATTTATCACCGATGCCTATCTCCTTTACTGCTTTTCCACTTCGGGAGTTCGGGCAAACTGCCGCGTAAAGCTAATCACACAACCTACACACACCAGCAGAGACAGCATCAATAAGCCGCGATCGTCGAGCGTATGGCTGTCATTGAGGACAATCACCCCAATCCCAATCAAGATGAACGGCACGGCATAGTTGCCATAGCGCGTCAGGGTATTTGCCACCATTGGCAGACAGGTGAGCCGATAGGCAGCATAGCACCAAACGCCCACCAGCGAGAAAAACACGCCGAGGGTGATCAGCAGACTTTCCCAGGTGCAGCCTGCAAACAGCGGTACATAGATCCCAATGTTATCACTCCCATTCGCCACCGTAACAGCCGCAACGCCAAGGGTTTGGGGAGATAGAACATTTGTCCAGGGTGAGGACTGATTGGGGTCAAACTCTACTGCATCTGATTCTTCCTCACTGCGATCGAGCAAGCGGCTAATCCCAATGGCGATCGGGACAATACCCAGCATCCCAATCCAGGGGCGCGGCAAGACTAAACTGCCAAAAAATCCGGGTAGACTCAGGGCGATCAGAGCCAGAAAACCAAGATACTGCCCAGAAATAATATGCCGATGCCGGAACAATGGGCTGGTCTGAGAGAAAAACAGCATCAGGATAACGATATCATCCAGGTTGGTTGCTGTAAATGCACTGATTCCGGTTGGGATGGCAAAAATCAAATCGCCCATAGAGAGAAACCTTATCCTTAATCATCAAGGTGAACCTTTGACTGCGCGAATCCAAATCGACTATCAACATTCACAAGTAAAATCACAACTCTCACTGTAGTGATTCCAACCTATAGAATCAAATATTGTTTTTTGTTGAAACGATAAACAAAAATGATTGAGGTTTTCTAATTACTGCAATTCATCCGCCTTCAGGACATTGTGTGACTCACCATTATGAGTGAATATAGACTTGCACGCTTATGAACCGATCGACCCTTGGCGACTCAAACCAAACCGAGCAAAACCAGTCGAGATGCCTGGATCGCTAGTCGAGCGATTTTACTGTTACTGGTTCTCGCACTCCTTTCTACTTTCTTTGTGATTGTCAATGCCGGAGAACGAGGCGTTTTAATGCGCTTTGGGGAAGTGCAGGAAGAGATCTTTGATGAAGGAATTCATGTGATCATTCCACTGGTCAATTCCGTCAAGAAACTCAGCGTTCAAATACAAAAACAGGATCTTTCAACAGAGGCATCCTCCAAAGATCTGCAAGATGTTTTTACCGATATTGCCCTAAACTGGCACATTCTTCCGGAGCGAGTCAATCAGCTTTATCAACAAGTGGGAGATGAAACGGCAATCATCGATCGCATTATTGCTCCAGCCATTGAAGAAGTCCTGAAAGCCGTGATTGCCCAATATACCGCCGAGGAAGTGATTACCAAACGCAGCGAAGTCAAAGCCGAAATCGATCGCTTATTGGGCGATCGGTTAGCCAACTATGCCATTGCGGTGGATGATATTTCCCTGACTGAAATTCACTTTTCTCAGCAGTTCAGTGAGGCAGTGGAAGCCAAACAAATTGCCGAACAAGAAGCAAAGCGCGCCGGGTTTTTAGCGATTCGGGCAGCCAAGGAAGCTCAGGCAAAAGTGAATTTGGCAGAAGGCGAGGCAGAGGCACAGCGGCTAATTGGGGAAACGCTAACGCCGGATTTGATCAAAAAACAAATGGTAGATAAATGGGATGGCAAACTGCCCCTCATTACTGGCGATTCTAATATGAAATTATTGGAATTAGAACTGGATGAAATGGTGGAGCAGAAGCAGAAGTAGGATAGTCAATATTCACGAATTAATATTAAGCGAACTTTATGTCACAACGTTCATCTGAGATTGAGTGAGCATTTCTGAAAACGCGATCGCCAGTTTGGTTTGAAACCGCTGTCGATGTTTGAGTAAGACCACTGCCTGGGCGATTTCCAGGGGACGAAGTTTCGCCAGTTGCTCATCCATTACCTGTACTGCACCCAGCGTTCCTAGCTGGAGTTCTTTCTGGATCATCATTTCAGAAATTGCCGCTGCCCCAGAGCCGCTTTCTACCACCGCTTTCACCATTTCACTGGAAGTCAACACCAGATCGACCGTGAGCGTTGATGGATCAATACCCCATCCCTGCAACGCCTGCTCAAACATCTGCTGCGTTCCCGACCCCGACTCGCGCATCACCCAGGAGGTCTGATGCAATTCATCGATCGTAATCTGCGGACGCTTGTACCAGGGATGGTATCGTCCCACAATGATTTTCAGGCGATCGTGTCCCACTTCCTGCGGTTCTAAACTGTCTTGCAAAGAGGGCTTTAGCGTTCCTGTCACTAAGCCTAGATCAAACAATCCCGATGCCGTTCCTTCACCAATCTCTTCCGCATTCGCCAAAGTACACTCCACCACAATTCCAGGATATGCTGATTTAAATTGGCTAATCTTTTCTGGCAACCAGTAATTCCCTACGGTTAAGCTTGATCCAATTCGTAGTTCACCCCGCTGTAAACCGTTTAACTCACGCAATCCCCTCTCTGTGACCGCTACCTGATCTAAAATCTTTCGCGCTTCAAGACTCAGGATTCGTCCCGCATCGGTAATTTCAATGCGACGACCCACCCGATGGAATAGCTTAACGCTGTACTCCTTCTCCAAACTCTGGATCGCCGCACTGACCGCGGGTTGAGTAATATACAGTTCTTCAGCCGCACGGGTAAAGTGTTGATGCTCTACCACCGCCAAAAAAATTCGCAACTGTTCTAAGGTCATTCCTGTTTACTTCACCCATTCCCGCTGATGGTTCTGACTTTTTGTTTACCGCACCAGGGCTGGCTCCGGTAATTCTAGATCCTTAAACAACGGTGTGCTCAGGTAGCGTTCACCAAAGCTGGGCTGCACCATCACAATCAGCTTCCCCTCGTTCTCAGGACGCTGCCCCACTCGAATGGCTGCTGCCAGTGCGGCCCCAGAGGAAATCCCAGAAAGTAACCCCTCTTCCCTGGCTAACCGTCGCCCCAACGCGATCGCCTCTTCATCCGTAACCTGCACCACTTCATCAATCAAGTCTGTCCGCAGGACGTTAGGGACAAATCCCGCGCCAATCCCCTGAATCTTGTGCGATCCGGGTTGTCCGCCAGAGAGAATGGGACTGTTGGCTGGTTCCACCGCGATCGCCTGAAACGAAGGCTTGCGGGCTTTGATCACCTCAGCCACTCCCGTTAGCGTTCCCCCCGTTCCCACACCAGAAATCAAAATATCCACCTGCCCGTCGGTGTCCTGCCAGATCTCCTCAGCCGTCGTTTCTCGATGAATTTTCGGATTAGCCGGATTGCTAAACTGTTGCAGCATAAAGGCATGGGGAGCTTTTGCCACAATTTCCTCTGCCCGTCGAATGGCTCCCCGCATTCCCTCCATGCCAGGAGTCAGTTCCAGTTCTGCCCCGTACCCCTTCAGCATGGCCCGTCGTTCTAAGCTCATCGTATCGGGCATGGTCAGAATCAAGCGATAGCCCCGTGCCGCAGCCACCATTGCCAGGGCGATTCCGGTATTACCTGAAGTGGGTTCCACCAGGATGGTCTTTCCCGGTTGAATCTGTCCAGTCCGTTCGGCTTCCAGCACCATACTGACCCCAATCCGGTCTTTCACCGAAGCTGCCGGATTCATGCTTTCCAGCTTCACCACAATCTGCGCCAGGCTACCTTCTGCCTGGGGAATCCGGTTGAGCCGCACCAGGGGAGTCTGTCCAATCAACTCTGTAATATCATTAGCAATTTTCATCACAGTTTTCCTTTTCTTTTGAGTTTTGTTTGGGTTTCCCACGTTCCAATGCAAAACTTATAGCCGAATCCTATAGAACTCATTCCGATTCTTAACCCGTTCTAAATGTGGTACATCGGGTTGACTTGCAGTTGGTCATTGCGGCGCTGGCAGAGATCCTCCAGGGTGTACCGACTGAGGATCGCTTCAAAGGCATCATCCGCCTGTTGCCAGACTTCATGCACCAAATCCCGCTCCACGCTGGAAATATCCGGGTCTTTCTCCTTACGATCGCCTTCAATGGAGCTGACAATTTCCAGCAGGGTAATTTGCCAGGGTTCTCGCGTCAGGATGTAGCCGCCCTTAGCTCCTCGCTGGCTCTGGACAATGCCACTGCGCCGCAAGCTGGTGAGAATCTGCTCCAGGTAGCGATCGGGAATCGGTTGGTTCGCGGTAATTTCGTTGATTTTGATCGGTTCTCTGCGATCGGGACGGCTTGCCATTTCCAGGAGGGCAAGCAGGGCATACTCAATTCGGGCTGAGAGTTCCACGGCAATAGTATCCACTGGAAAGTAAATAATGGGAATTGCAAGTAAATACGCACGGCAATGAATCCACCTGGGTTAGCAGATAGATTCACCTCCATCGGCTTGAGTATTTAGTACCTATGTGCTTTATAGTACGATTTATCGATCGGCTTTAAGTTGTTTGGAGGGACTTAAGTATTATGCCATCTAAATCAAAAAATACGGTAACTTGATTGACTAAACGGTGTTAATTATTTCCAGTCGGAATAGTAGAGGGCGGTGTAGGCTGCTTTTGCAGCACGGTAAGAACCAAACTACGCTCTCTTCATGCAGAAAAACTCCTCCACCCCTTTATGCCCCATCTGTGATGGGTTTTTGAAGAATTAATCCAAGACGGATGAGAGCAAACTGCTACTCTCAAAAGTCACAACTCTAATTGTTTCTTTTGAGGCGTGGGGCGATTCCATTCTTGATGCTGATTTTTCTGGCAAATCACCTTGGTGGCTTGGTTCACATAAGACCTTGCTTTATCTTTGCCATAATCTTGATGAATTTTTGCTACATAAGGGCTGCTGGCGATTAGCATCAGAGCAATTTCCTTCCGGCTGTGGCCATTTTCCAAAGCTCTTTGACTCACCCAGAAATCCAATTTCACCAGTGTGTCAAAGCAGATACCCTGACTATATCGTTGCCACATCTGTTGATAATGCTCTTGAGAGCCTGAATTGGTTTCACCCAAAACAGCAGCAAGCGAGGGATAGAGTGATGAGGATGGAAGCGTTGTGTTAGTTAGCAATCTCACATCAGTATGCTCTAGATCTGAGTGACGAGATAATGTTTGTCGAATTATTGCAATAGGAGATGCTACTGCTTGCGATCGTTGCTGGATTGATTCTGAGCGAGATCGAAATCGTCCCAACTGCTGGAGGTGTTGAGATGTTGTTCCAACTGCTGCATCGAGTCGATCAATTGTTGCTGCAAGGTAAGTTCGGTTTTCAGTTGAGTGCTCCAGGTACTCAAGGCTGCGATTAACTGCTGTAACTGCTTCTGCAAGCTCTCCCGCGCACTTGATGAAGCTTCGTTCTTCAAGGAAATCTGCAATTGCCCCAGAAAGTCGTTCAACGTGTGGCTCAAGTGTTGAGGCAAAGGCTGCAACGTCTGGTGCATCTGCTGAGATTGCTGTTCCAGTTGGGATACTTGCTGCCGCAGAGCAATCAGTTCCTGGGCGATCGGCTGTAAGCTTTTGGCAAATACGATTTCCAACGCGCTCTCCAACGCGCTTTGCGAGATTTCGATGGGCATCGGAGGCTGGGATGAACTGGAGTGGGGTTTGCGCGGTCTGGGCATGATTGGGTACCACCTGGAATAAAGGAATGTAATCACTGACGTTCTCTTTGTTTTTTGTCCTTTGAGCTAAATTTGTTAGAGCAACTTTGTCAGCGGTATAAAGGGTGAGATGATGCTTGGCTCTCGACACCGTGACATAGAAAGACTCCCGGTTGGTCGTAATGCCGTCCATCAGTGCGAGGACGCGATCGGCGGTCTTCCTCTGGCTGCTGTAGGTGGTGCTGACCCAGGCATAATCGAGGTACTGCCTGCCGCTGAGGTTAATCTCCATCGTCTTACCATCGCTGTCGGTAATCTGAGCAGTCCCATCGAGAGCAACGTGATTCACGATAAAGGTTTGCCCGTTACGAATTCCGGTATCTCGGTTGTTCTTTGTCCAACGGAGGCGATCGCCCACTGCAATGGGAATGGAGTGCATCTCATAGACGGTTTTCTTTCGACACTGAGCCGGATTGATTGTCAGAATCTGTCCCATTGGAGTTTCAAGTGTGAGCTGATTCGTCGATCGATCCTGAGCAAGAACCGTGTACTGCTGAGCTTTGACCAATCCTTGTCGTTTGTAATCCTGGGTAGGGACTAAAACATTCCCCGATTCATACACACTGGCATAACCGCTTTGGGTCGTCGTCAAATTTCTTGGACGTAACCCCATGAAGATAAAAACGTCTCCATCTAACGTTTCTTCAGCTTGTAACCGTTCACGAATCCGCTAGGTCAATTCCAATCGTTGTTGATTCGTTTCTGCCAACAGTAAGGTTTGGCTTCGCTCTTGCAGTGATAGCTTGAGGTAATCGTCAACCAGTTTCTCTGACTGCTGCTCCCAATCCTGAATCTCCTGGATACAACCTGCTTGATCCAACGCTTAAATTCCCTCAACTATTTTATCTTGAGCAATCAAAGCAACAGCAGTTTTAAGTTCCTGTGTCTGTTGTCTCAAGCTCTCATCGAGATGAGCGATCGCAATCCCACCGGCTTGCAAACTCTTAAACGGGTTTCCGGCTTCCACGGCTGAAAGTTGCCGAGTATCTCCCACTAAAATCACTCTGGCTTGTTGCTCATTCGCCCATTGCAGCAAGGCCTGAGCATCCTTGGCACTGAGTAAACTCAGTAGATCGCAAATTCATTCTAGAGAGGGTAAATAGATGGCTGTGATGACTGGGAAATGTCGCTCGACAGCCTGAGAGAGAAACTCCAACATGGTCTTGAGACTAAAGAGTTCTCGGTAAACGACCCGTCCTCCTCGTTGAGTACGGCTCACAAAGAACCAGAGCAAATACACCCAGAGATTGACCAAAATAAACGCCAGAGCCACAAACAGCAAACGGGTGACTGGATTCTTGCTCGTGGTGCGGATACGGCACCCATTTTTCATCCTGTAGCTGGTCTCGATACCGAAACGGTCTTTGTAATGCTGATGCATCTGCTCCAAAGCAACCCTCACACGATGCAGCACGTATAGGGTGTATTGGATACCATGTTTCCCTTTGAACCCTTTGTAATAGCTGCAAATCACCCGCATCTGACAGGTAACTGAACCATATTGAGGGCTGTTGAGGGTATAACGGGTGGCATAACTTTTGCGCCCAATCAACAACTGGCGAGTACCTCCACGTTTGCCTCGAATTACCGCAGGCATGAGAAACGGAATATTGAGAGCTTTGAGCCAACGAATGACTGGTACACTATAGAACCCACGGTCAAGATAAAGCCGTTTGACGCGGACTCGTAAGGGAGTCAGCATGGCTAATAAATAAGTGATGGTTGCAACCAATGTTTCATGCCGATGCACGGCATGAATACCCAAAGTAACCCGTTTGTTACGACAAATCACATAGACGGTGGCATAGGCAAAGAACGAAGTCGTGCCTGCCTTAGCTTGAGAGCGGTAGATGTAAGGCTCAGTGGCGACGTTCACACTGCCGTAATAGGGAATCAGATGGAGGTCAATGGCAATACGATGCTTGCCCTTACGAATTTTTGGGGGGATGCGGCTTTGCAGAGCGGCATTGAGTTGAGATTCCAGAGTTGTGATATCGTCTAACTTATCGAGATGATAGCGAATGCTATTGCCACTGGGTACGCCCTCCAATCGTTGTGTTGTGTGTTCAATGCTATCGCTGCGACTGGCGGCCCGTAGCAAAATCTCAAACAGATCTTGGAGTGTGTATCCACCTTGCATGTCCAGGGATAAGTGTTCCAATAGGCAGTCGAGGGCTACCTCCAACGTCGCTTCATCCGTCAAAGCTGGAGCAGGCGATAATGAACTTGGGTAGATCGTCATGGCTTTGTTTTAATGCGTTTAGCCTGACCCTACCCCTTTCCTAGAGAATTTGCGATCTACTGAGACTCGTTACTTGGTCTATCTCATCAGCAAAGACAAGCGCCTGCTGCACAAATCACCACTGCTGCTCACAGCAAAGGGCGCATTCTGCGGTAGCTTTGGCGAAACGGTGGAGCAATTCCGCAATGACATGAGCAAAGCCTATGGTGCAGCTACCGGAGCCAAGAAGTCGAGGGGCGAGCGGTTTATGGCACTGAGCATTCTCGCCGTTCGAGTCCAGCCCGAACTCAAGGGGCAGACGAAGAAATCTTGGGTCTGTTCTGTAGCTGACTATGGCGTTCCAACCCTTAAGAATTGGAAATCGTTTTTCGTCGGCTACAAGCCCGAACTCAAAGAACGGATTCTAGCGGAGTTCAACGAGTGGGCTGACTTTGGCAACCCAGAGCTTGAGCTTGAGGCACAAGTCCAGCGGCAACCTGCCCCTCACTCTACCCAAGCGGAGAGCAATCCAGGGAATGAAGAGAGCTTTGACGACTTTGACTACGGTTATCCAGAGGAGATTTAGCGTTAGCAATCGTCGTTTATCCCCAGGCTGCTTGGCTTGGGGGCTTCTTCTTTCCAAGAAGCTTTAGCCACGAGTTCAACTACCGCAAACGGCTCTACTGCAATGGCATCTGTTTTCTCTTGAGAGGTTTGAGCTATGACATCTCCACCTGTAAGCGATCGCGCTGCCCCATTCACCGGTTATCAGCAAGCCCTTTGCGATTTTGGCATTGCTGCGCTAACTGAGACACTGAGCAACTTCTGTGATCCAGATTTTGATGTAGCACAGATGCAACTGGAGGAGCAGGAACTAGAGCAGCTCGCTACCCTCCTTGTTCAACAACTCTGTGTCAGCCTCAACGGCGAGATGATGGCTGGCTACCTCAACGTTGTGAGGAATGCTGGCACTCGGACGATCGCAGCTCTTCCCAAGTTGGAGCTGAAACCACTGCAACATCCGCTTGTCCTCCCTGATGGCTTTTCTCACCAAACCTCAGCCCCACAATTTCTTGATGGTGATTGGGTGCGCTGGTTGCCCTTACCGAATTGCACCCAAACCGATAGTGGCATTGTGATGGGTCGCTTTTTTGCCTTTGCTCAGCATCGGGGGCAGTGGGGATGGAAGTATCTGATCTGGCTCAAAGACACTTCCAGTGGAGTCCTTGCTGATGTGGCTTGGGAGGAAGATTTAGAACCATTGAGGGAGGAGAAGCAATAATGACTCGTCCTCGTTCCTTGAGCGATCGAGATTTGGCGTTGATTCATCTCTATGCCAACTGCCAACTCGGACTCTCCCCCCGTCGCTTCTATGCCAAGTGGGAGGTAAGCCATGAGGCGATCGCCAGCATTTGCTCTCGTTCTCCCTCCACAGTGCGTCGTTGGTTCGGCAAAGGGAAACACTATCGCGCCCCAAGTTTGGATGATTTACGGCATCTGGCACTGATGGATTTTCTGTTGGAGTACTATGACGAAATTTCACCAGACCTGTTCGATCGGTTGTGTGGTTCTCCTCAGCGAGTTCAGCCAGAGCATCCAGACGCTTCCAGCACATAAGGTCACTTTTTTCAATTGCCAGTGGCGCTGTCTTTGCCAGGTTCTCTACCAGTAGGCTGGCAAGTTGTGTCTTCTACGGTTTTATGAACGCTCAGCATTCTCCTTCAACTGACGCGATCGAGGCTCGTCCTTGGGTGATCGTTTTGATTCAGCCCAATGCCCAGCGTTCAGATCTGGTTCGCTTTCGTAATCGGCAAGATGCCCAGGATCACCTCAGAGCCTTGCGGCGATTTATGCCCAAGACTCGATTTGAGCTAGTGTTCGATCCGCCTGCTCAGTCACCCTTGAATTAATTGGAAGAGGTAAGCCAAATGACTCCAGTTTTGATCCGCCTGTGTGCTGCCCTATGGGTTTGCCAAGAAGCAGAACAGAAACACCCAGAGTTTGTGGATGATTTGACACGATTGCGGGAGTTGGACGGTACGATCACTGCCCTGTCCCATGTTCCTGCTCCTAATAGCACGATCGTCTTGAAAAGCAACTACGGTGATATTCCAACCAGGGTGATCACGGTACGAACGGAGGCGACCTCTAATGAATTAACAGGTGGTGCTATGCCAGTCGTTTTCGTCATTCCTGAAGATCATCTTTAGGAATCTATCCTTGATCTTCCAGAGTTGTTTGATTAGTCAATCCGAAAGAAGGAACCTGGATATGCGCGATCGCTCCCGCATAATGCTCCTCAATCACCGCTACTGAAGTGCCACACCAATCTGCTACACGCCTGGATATAATCCCACTTTCCAAACAAAGTGTAATAAATGTGTGCCGACAGTTGTACTGAGGCAAATACTCCTTCACCTTGCCTGCTTCCACCAGTCTTTTCACCACGGGTCTCCAGACCCGGTTGAGGAAATTATGGGTATCGATCTCCTTGCCCCCTCTAGCTGGAAATACGAGGGCATTTGGATCGGGATTCTCTGGTCTGACTGCATCAAAAACAGCTCTTAGTTCCTGGTTAATGGGGAAGTAACGAGGTGTGTCTGTTTTGGTTGTTTTCCGAATGCGAACATCGGTTGCGACAGCTTCGCAAATGTAGATCCGGTTTTTCTCGACATGCTTCCACTTAAGGGCAATCGCTTCTTCAGGTCTGCAGCCGGTATGAAACAGGAATTTGACATAGGGAGCATAGTAGGAATGGGGAATCGGAGAGTATCTCGAGCAGTAAGTGTTATGTTCAAACGCCGAAATAATTGCCGCTACGCACTCTTTGGAAAACGGTTTGCGAGACACTTTGCTCGCCTTCTTCGTCTTAACTTCCTGGGCTAGTTCTTTAAATGGATTCTCTGAGATCAGTTTTTTGCGCATTGCCCAATTGCAGCAGGCACTAAGCTGTTTCAGGGTTCGCTTGGCTGTTTCTGCTGCAAACTTACTCAGTAGGTGAGCTTGAATTGCAATGGCATCCTCTAAATAGGGTGTGGGAAACTTTCGGATGCGTTTTTCAATCTTGCCATAGTCTCTAATAATTGTTGTTTCTTCCAAATGCACCTGCTGAAACTGAGTGTATTGTTTCCAAAGGTCAAGTAGTGAGGTTTTGGGGACGGGCAGCGGTGCAGCAGTTGTCGTCACACTGAGTGCAGTTTGGGGCTTGTACTTCTCCAAGGTTGGATCAAAGCGCTCATAAATAATGTCGGACTCAATGAGCTTGGCTTTGGCGTCTGCAATTTTGCGATTGGTTGGAGTGTCTCGTAATCCAACCGATATATAGTGGCGCTTACCACCATAGCTGAACCGTAACTGTAGCCAACCACGAGAAACGATAATGGAGACCGATCGCCTGACATCACGTTGTTTAGTTTGCATGGCAGTACTCCCAGTACACTTGCTTCTTTTTTCCCTCCCCTTGACAATGTTCCGGATAGTTCGATTGAACTATTTTCGTACACCACTTGTACACCACTTTTTGACCCAAAATGCCCCATTTGTACCTAAAAAAAATTCGGGGAGATTCTGTTAAGAACCTCCCCAATTAGCTTCTAGAGCTTATTTTGTTGATGGCTCAGGCGGGATTTGAACCTGCGACCTTGGGCTTATGAGTCCCCTGCTCTAACCACTGAGCTACTGAGCCTTAGACCTTTATTAAGGTAGCACAAGGAAGGACGAATTGTCACTCCTGTTAAAAAAATCTAAAACTCAGTCGCCGATCGCCTTCTATCCAAACGAGTGGCTTGGCAATCCAGGTACATCAGTTCGGACACGGAACAAATTTCCTGCCTGAAAACTCTGCTGGATTTCCTTTTGGCTCAGTCCCACCGATGCCGTTGTGATGTACAGATCGGTCATTTGCTCGCCGCCGAAGATGCAGCAGGTGGGACGCTGTACCGGCATTTCCACCCGCAACATTTCTTGACCGTTTGGATCAAAGCGGATCACACACCAACCATCCCACATGGCTGACCAGATGCAGCCTGCCGTGTCGATCGCCAGTCCATCGGGAAAAAACTCTTCGCCCCGCAGATCCACATGATCTCGACAGTTGGAAATTTCGCCCGTTTCGGCATCATAGTCGTAGGCGTAGATTTTTTGGGAGGGAGAATCCGTCAGGTAGAAGGTTTTATCGTCGGGACTCCAGCCCAAGCCGTTGGAGATGGTCAGCCCTGTTTCCATGACGTGCAAGGAGCCATCGGGATCATAGCGATAGAGACTGGCTTCGGGTTCGTCCGCTTCAGACATGGAGCCAAACCAGAATCGACCGCGAGAGTCGCACTTCCCATCATTAAAGCGATTATCGGGCTTATCTGCCTCCACCGAATTGATCACATCGATCGCCCCGGTTTGGGTGTCCAGAAATGCGGTGCGACTGCGTTGGGCCATAATCAGTCGATGCTCTCCGGCGATGGCGATCGGCCCGACCACTTCCTCCACATCCCAAAACCGATCGTCTCCTGTAGCGGGGTTAAATTGATGAACGCGATGCCCGTAGATATCCACCCAGTACAATTGCTGGTTTTCCGCATCCCACAGGGGACATTCCCCCAGACGAGCGCGCGCATCTAAAACCATTTCCAGGGGATAGTTGGATGTGTTCATTTAAACCTCGCACAGTTATCTATTAATGTAGCCACCAGACCTGTCCATCCAGTTTGGTGATTGGCTCCTAGCCCAGACCCATTGTCGCCGTTAATGTACTCATAGAACAGGATCAGATCGCGCCAGTGGGGGTCGGTTTGGAACAGGTGATTGTTACCATGAATCGGTCGATCGTCTGCCTGACTGCGCTGGAAGATAGTAATCAAACGGCGGGAGAGTTCGTTCGCCACTTCTGCCAGCGTCATCCACTGCCCTGAACCCGTGGGACATTCCACCTTGAAGTCATCGCCCAGGTAGGTATGGAATTTTTGCAGGGATTCAATAATCAAGAAATTCACCGGGAACCAGATCGGGCCGCGCCAGTTGGAATTGCCGCCAAACATTCCAGAAGTGGACTCTGCCGCTTCGTAGGCGACTGAATGCTGCTGTCCCTCTACGTAAAAGGTGTAGGGATTCTCGGCGTGGGCTTTGGAGAGCGATCGCACCCCGTGGGAACTGAGGAATTCCGTTTCATCCAGCATCCGCCGCAGGATTGGCTTCAGGCGTTCGGGATTGACGATGGCCAGGAGATGACGGTTTTGATCATTGGTGTCGGTGAGGGAGGCGATATTGCGCTGGAGGTTGGGGCGGTTTTGGATGAACCACTCAAAACGTTTTTTGAATTCGGGAAACTTATCCAGCAGAGCCTCATCCAGCAGTTCCACGGCGAAGAGGGGGATCAAGCCAACCATCGATCGCACCCGCAACACATGGCGTTCATCGTGGGGTGTATGCAGCACATCGTAGAAGAACTGATCCTGCTCATCCCACAGGTGAATATCGCTTTTGCCAATGTGGTTCAGGGCATCGGCAATGTGGAGAAAATGTTCAAAAAATTTGCTGGCAATGTCTTCGTAGGTGGGATTGGTTTTGGCTAATTCCAGGGCAATGGTCAGCATATTCAGGGCATACATTCCCATCCAGCTTGTGCCGTCGGCTTGCTCAATGTAGCCCCCGGTGGGCAATTCGGAACTGCGATCGAAAATCCCAATGTTATCCAGTCCCAGAAAGCCACCCTGAAACAGGTTATTCCCGTTGTTGTCCTTGCGATTCACCCACCAGGTAAAGTTCAATAGCAACTTCTGGAAGACTCGCTCCAGATAATCCCTATCGGCTCGACCGTAGACTTCTTTTTCGATCTGGTACACGCGCCAGGTGCCCCAGGCGTGGACAGGAGGATTCACATCGCTGAAATGCCACTCGTAGGCCGGCATTTGGCCATTGGGATGCAAGTACCATTCCCGCGTCAGTCGATCCATTTGTCGTTTGGCGAAGTCAGGATCAATCTGGGCGATCGGCACCACGTGGAAGGCGAGATCCCACGCAGCATACCAGGGAAATTCCCACTTATCGGGCATGGAGATAATGTCATCGTTAAACAGATGCATCCACTCTTCATTACGAGGGTAGGTGCGCTGGGGTTTAGGTTGGGCGGGATCGCCGTTGAGCCAATCCTCCACGACATAGTGATAGTACTGCTTCGTCCAGAGGAGTCCGGCAAAGGCCTGTCGTTGAATCGATCGATCGTCCCTTGCGGGGCTGCACGCGGCAATCCGATCGTAAAACTCATCTGCTTCCTGGAGGCGTTGCTGGAACGTGGCAGCAAATTCTTTACTAAAGGGTTCAATGCCCTGATCCGGTGAAACATCAGATAAACGAAGTTGTACCGTCTGGGTTTCCCCTGCTCCCAGGGTCAGGAGATAGTGGGCAGCGACTTTGGTTCCCTGGCGATCGGGATTAACGGCTTCAGCTTTGCCCTGAATGATATAGTCATTGATTCCATCTTTGACGTAGGGAGCATCATTCTGAACGCCAAACAACCGTTCGTTATTGGTTTCATTTTCCGTGAACAGCAGATCCTTGGGCGCGTTGCAATAGAGCCAGCGTTCCCCCAACGTTGGATGATTCGCCTGAACGGTTCGCACAGAATCGGCAAAATTCACTTCCTTCAGGGCAGGTTTTTCACTATTGTGATCCCATGACCAGGTGTTGCGGAACCATAAAGTTGGTAATAGATGTAGCGTTTTAGATTCCTGCGATCGGTTTGTAACCTTAACCTGAATCAGCATATCTTCATCCGATCGCTTGGCATATTCCACGAACACATCGAAATATTGCTGATCATCAAAAATCCCCGTATCCATCAGTTCAAATTCCGGATCATGGAATCCTTTCTGCTGATTTTCCTGAATCAGGCGATCGTAGGGAAATTCCTGCTGGGGATATTTATACAGGTATTTCATGTAGGCATGGCTGGGCGTATTATCCAGGTAAAAATAATACTCTTTGACATCCTCACCATGATTTCCCTGTGGCCCCGTCAAGCCAAAATTACGTTCCTTCAAGATCGGATCTTGTCCATTCCAGAGGGCGATCGCAAAACAGAGCCGCTGATGGTTATCGGAAATGCCAGCCAGTCCATCTTCCCCCCAGCGATAGGCCCGCGATCGGGCATGGTCATGGGGAAAATAATCCCAGGCTGAACCATCGGCACTATAGTCTTCCCGCACCGTGCCCCACTGCCGCTCACTCAGGTAGGGGCCCCATCTGCGCCAGTAAGCGGTTCGGTTGTGATCTTCTTCCAGTCGTCTTGCTTCAGCCGTCATTCACTCTCTCCTGTTCTAGACTTCTAACAACCTGCGATCGAACTTGGCTTAATCTCTTGTGGGGTGGGCATCTTGCCCGCCCAAGCTTAACTGCCCTAACCTGCGATCGAACTTGGCTTAATCTCTTGTGGGGTGGGCATCCTGCCCGCCCAAGCTTAACTGCCCTAACCTGCGATCGAACTTGACTCATCTCTTGTGGGGTGGGCATCTTGCCCGCCCTTTCCCAACTCTTAAGGGTGAACAGTCTACTTGCTTGCCCCTCAAAGCAAATTCTTAAAAATCAAGCCAAACTGTCCAGACAATCGCTGATTCCAGGGGCGATTCTGCCATTCCTCATAGGTTAAGCAATTACTATCATTCAGGGCACTCGTAAAAAATTGATCAATATTTGCAATCAACTGCGGATGGCTGCTGGACACATTCAGTTCATCGTTATGGAAATAGCTACGTGGATCAAAATTTGCACTACCTGCACTGATCCAATCCGAATCAATCAACGTAAATTTTGCGTGCATCATGCTGGGCTGATACTCACAGATTTCCACTCCAGCTTGCAGTAAATCACCATACAGTTCTCGTGATGTATAGCGAATCAACGGCTTGTCATTGGCATCACTCATGGTCAGAACGCGAACATCCACACCTCGTTCTCTGGCTTCGGTTAATGCCCGACGGGTGTTTGGGTCAGGAATAAAATAAGGGCTACCAATCCAAATTCGCTCTTGGGCCGCTAAAAAACTGACTTGAAACAACATCCGTATGTAGGATTCATTCAGTGCAGAGGTATCGTCAGTGATATACATGGGTACACCACCATCCCCTTCTTGCGCCTGAAAGACGTTCCCTTCTAAATCGATCGCTCCACCGGAATAGGCCCAGTTTTGTAAGAACTTTCCTTGCAGTAGGCTAGCAATTTCCCCTTCATAACGTACTTCAAACTCCAACCAGGGAGCCGTATCTCCCTGCTCTGAGCGACCATCCCAATAATCGGAAACGCCTGCTCCGCCGATTAGAACTTGCTGTCCATCAATGAGTAGCAGTTTGCGGTGCGTCCGCGAGTTGTATTCCAACGGGGCCCGCCAATCAAATTCACGGAAAAACCGAACTTCGATCCCAGCATCTCGTAACCGTTGCCAGTATTCATCGGGCAGATCGCTTGTCCCTTCATGGTCGAGCAGAAGCTGAATCGTGACTCCGGTATTCGCCCGTTCAACTAACGCTTCGGCAAATTCATCCGCGCGTCGTCCCTCGGTCATGAAATAGGTTTCAAACTGAATCAGTTGTTCCGCCTGCTGGATGGCTTCAATCCGAGCGGCGTAAATCTCATCGACATCTGCCCAAAACCCAGTTAGGACACCATCAGCAGCCGTCGCATCGGTCAATCCAATCAGAGTCAGCGGAAACCGGGGATCATCCAGGCTGGGCACATTTTCGATCGTATATTCTGGTTCCTGGCGCAGGACACCCCGGAGGTACAGGTAGGTTAATCCCAGCAGCAGCAGGGCTAAAATTCCGCCACCAAACCACCACAAGAGTTTTGATTTACCGGGTTTATCATCCTTCTGCGGCCGCTTCTGCTGAGTTAACATAACCTGACCCTGACATGATCGCTAACTGTAGTTATCATCAATGTGCGATCGAACAAACGACACTCCACGCCCCAACAAACTTGATCTTTAACCTTGCATCAAGCCGACCAGGGTTCCATGAAATCTGCGTACAGCGTTAATCCGCCATCAATGTAGAGCGTTTGTCCCGTGATGTATGCCGCTTCATCGGAGGCGAGGAATGCCACAGCAGCAGCCATTTCTTCCGACGTGCCAG
Organism: Egbenema bharatensis FJBBOT/2019; assembly: GCF_048077055.1. Taxonomy (NCBI): domain Bacteria; kingdom Bacillati; phylum Cyanobacteriota; class Cyanophyceae; order Oculatellales; family Oculatellaceae; genus Egbenema; species Egbenema bharatensis. The sequence continues at coordinate 5,702,774 of NZ_CP182236.1, forward strand.
GACGTTTCATGGGAATATGCTTTTCCACTTCCGCCTGCTTTTCCGGATCTTCAGTCCAGGCTTTGTTGATCGGTGTAATGGTTGCCCCTGGAGCCACGCCATTGACTCGAATCCCCCGATCGGCATACTCCAGAGCCAGGGTTTTGGTCATATTGCCCATGCCGCCTTTACTCATGGAATACGTTAAATAGGAGGGACGAGGGATGATTTCATGAACGCTGGAAACATTGATGATGACACCCGATCGATCGGACTTTAAGAACTGCTTCAAGGCTTCACGGGCACAGAAAAATGCACCTCGCAGATTCACGCCCAGGACAAAATCGTAATCACTGGCTTCCAGCTCATGGGAAGGCTTTTCGTTTTGCACTCCGGCATTATTGATCAAAATATCCAGGGAGCCGAATTTTGCCACTGTCGCATTTACTACCTCGATTACATCTTCCTCTTTGGAGACATCTCCTTTAATCAGCAAAGACTGAACGCCACAGTCTTCGATCTGACCGCAGGCTTTTTGCATCACCTGATCTTCAGTGGTTTCTGCTCCTTCCCGATCGCTGCGATAGTTAATGGCTACATTACAACCTTCCTGAGCCAGGCGGATGGCGATCGATTGGCCAATTCCAGAGCTTGCTCCGGTAACCAGGGCCGTTTTACCTTTCAATCCATTCATAGGGCTTAAAATTAATCAGTTTTCTGTATTTTCATCGCCAGTTAGGCACCCACCGAGACAATACCAACAGTTTCAGAAAATTGACCTCTACCTTGGGGGTGAGTTGTGTCAAGTGTTCGTGATTTGCTTCACCAACGCTGAGATTTGCTCTAATCGGGAAGGGTCGATCGCAGTCTGATACTTTGCACCGTTCTGAATGCCCCGCACGACTTTTCCCAAATCGGCATTTCCCTTCCTGGCTCCCAATCCGTTAATCGAACATTCAATTTGCCGCACCCCATAATCCAGGGCAATCAGCGAGTTCTCCACCGCAAAGCCCAAATCATCATGGCAGTGAACCCCGATCGTCGCTTGCTCAATATTGGGAACGCGATACATTACGGATTCAAGTAGGTCAGCAAAGGTTTGAGGCGAGGCAATTCCCAAACTATCGGCGATCGTCACCGTAGTGGCTCCACTGCGGATAGCGGTTTCGATCGATCGACAAAGGAAATCAGACTGGCTGCGCGTGGCATCAAAGGCTGTCCATTGGACATCATCACAGTGGTTTCGAGCCAGGGCAATGCTATTCTGAATGGTTTCTAACGTTTGGTTTTGATGGACTCGTGATGAATTTGTCAGTCGGGTTGGCGTATATACGTTAATTCGTCCGTTATCCGTTTGTTTGAGAGCCGTCGCAACTTTGGTGATTTCATCCGATCGACTATTAGCTAATCCGCAAAGGGTCGTGGGTTTAACTTGCTTAGATACCCGCTGCATGGCTTCTTCATCAACAGAATACATACCTGGATATCCAATTTCCAGAACTTCTACCCGCAGGGCTACCAGGTGCTCTGCCAGTTGTAGCTTTTGGGGAATGCTGAATTTAGATTTGAGGGCCAGTTCACCGTCTCTCAAGGTCGTGTCAAACAGGGTGATGCGCGCAGCATTGTTATTCATAGTGATTCACAGATCGCTGGCAGGTACAGTTGGGGCGATGGGGTATTGTTATGATCGGGTTGCTTGTGTTCCACCCTAATCAATCTATCATTACCTTTGGGGCACTACCGTGGTAGATACCATTTGGAATCGATCGCACGCCTTACCGAACAGTAAGGTGGTTCCGACAGGAACACACTGCTACACCCTACAAAGGTGGTACCCGGCAGGGGCGCACTGCTGTGCGCCCTTACAGCAGGTTTCTGTTAGAATGCCGTTTTATTGCACATCCCTCAGAGTGTCATCGATCGCACATAGATCCGCATAATTTCACCGGGTTCTTTCGTGGTAGCCTGCTGAATCTGCGAGAAGGGAAGGGGGCGTGACCAGTCTTCCACTCGACAAAAATCGCACCGATACAGACGGGCAATGGTCAACTCCACATCATTGGGCTGACCGATCATCAGGATTTTTACTGAACGACGGGCAGGGGAAATTAGCCGATCGCCCTCTGGAGGCAGACCGAATCGTTTGTCGGACATGATTGGTGACTCTCCTTGTGTTCCAGGGTTTGAAGAAACCCTAGAGACTGGCTCCACAGCCTCAGACGGTGCGAGCCAAGGACTAAGAGTGCTATCATGCACCCTAGCCCGGACTAGCTTAGGTAGTCTGTGGTTAGGAGGTCGAGCGTTCTGCTTGCCGGCGCGACGCTTGGCCTCCGCTAGAGAAGTCGTCTCTAGGTGATCCAGCTACCCCCCAGGTCTGTGCAACCCAAAAGATAGCTATAGCTGAAGAGCGTAGCATTAATCGATCGGGCAAATCAAGTCAAAATTGTTACGGTTCGCTCCAGTCACGGCAGATAAAATAAATGATAGACAAAAGGTGTTGATTCATCTGCTCCGATGCCGCCAACTGGCTCTGAATCTGCTGTTTATCAAAGGCTTGACTGGCGACAAAAAATTGATACTCCTCATTACTCAGACTTTTCCCATCAACCCACTGTTGCGCATCCTGGAGAGCCTGTCCCTGAAGCAGATACGTATCATCCTGGCAGCCAGAAGCAATCCACCCTTCCAGAGGAACTGCGTAGGGCCGCAACTTCTGCAATTGCTTATTGACCCATTCCAGGTTAAAAACCGAGGCATAGATGCGGTTAAAAACCTGCAACCTCCCCTGGCGTTTGACAACTAACCCTGACAGGAGCAACTCAATCGCTTCAGAGGAATCAGCAGCCGGCAGGCTCCCCTGTTGCAAAATCTGCTGATACAGTCCAAGCAAGCGGCTGGCCCGTTGTTCATGGCTGAGTAACCGATCGCGGATTGTCCTGAGATGGGGCGGTTCATCCTGTGCGATCCAGTTTTCAATCATTTGTGATTCAACAATTGTTGCGATGCGATCGGCAATCGCTCCATGCTGGGTCAGCATTTCCCGCACCAGCTTTTGCAAAAAGGGAGACTCGGTTTGAGCTAACCTTTCTCCATCGTCCTGGACTCCCCTTTCCCCATTACCACTCTGCGCCACTAATTGACATAACTTTTGCGTTAAAAACGGTTGTCCGCCTGTCCAGGCCAAAACCTCCTGGAGAACCGCTTGTGGCGCATCAACATTGTCTACCAGACCTGCTTCTAGTGGCTGCACTTCCTGCGGTTGAAACCCGGTTAGCTCGATCGCTCGTCCCATGTTGAAAGGAGTCCGTTTGCGATCGGCGATTAGATCTGAGGGTGAAGCAACTCCTAAAAGGGCAAAGGTCAGTCGTTGATAATCATGGCAGGCGCGCAGCAATCCAAAAAAGTCATCGGTATCGAAGGGAAGGCTCAACGTACTGTCAATTTCATCAAAAAAGATGACGATCGGCTTTGAAATGAAGGTTGGTAAAATCGACTCCAGCAACTCACCTAACCGCCCCACTGCCGAAAATTCCTGCCGTTCCGCTAACCATTGCCGCACGTTAATTTGTCTAGAAAGTTGAAACCCTCGCACCAACCGCATAATGATATCTGCATACCACTGATCAGCAGTTATATTCCGGTTACCGATGCCAGAGAGATCGATCGTGGCACAAGCAAAACCCTCTTCTTGCAACTGTTTGGCCACCCTGACTCGCAGACTGGACTTTCCCATCTGACGACAGTTCAACACATAGCAGAACTCTCCTGCTTTCAGGGCTGTAAACAGTTCATTATCCGCCTGTCGCATGACATAGCTAGGCGCATCAACCGGAAGACGACCACCTACTTGATATTCATAAGATGAGGTAGGAGATTGCATAGCCAATCGGTTGGGTTGGGTATTGAGCATTATTCTAATTCCAAACTAGCGGATCAGGCTCGTCCAGGATAGGGTATCGCTAATTTTTTTGAGATTATGCCAGTTAGGGGAAACAAAAATTTGATACAGAATTGTGATTGATAAGATACAAGCAGAACAGACTGCAATTAGCTCAAAAAGATGAATATCATCATGGTGAGAGTAACGATATCTATGACGCATAGCTATTTACCTGATGAGTGACGTTAGAAAGTGCTTTAAACCCTTCTATTGTTGATGTTTCAGTTATAGGATGAATGGCAGAACCAGGCAATACAGAAAAGTTAGGGAGTTCGGAGAAGGTCGCTGAGGAGGAATCCGGCGGAGGCTGATTTGAACCATCTGCCACAGGGGATTACCTATGACAAACCAGTGCCAGACTGCGGTTTTCCACCCTCCTTAACTTTTCCGAACCCCGTTCTTAACTTTTCCAGATCTCTTCACCTAACCTTGCAGCTAAACCGCCCCATCCCACTCTCGAATTAACTCAATGCGATCGACCCCAAACACGGGCCCTTCAAAACCATCCAGTGGCAACTGAGTGCCATAGACACAGCCATAGAACCGATCGTGGGGTGCACGAATTGAGTTGAGCACTGCCTGCACCTGTGGATCTGTGCTGGTCAAAAAATTAATCTCAAACTCATTCGCACGAATTCTCACCGCATCATCCAGGGACGTTCTGGGTTCGCCAGGCTTTTTTTCGTTAAATCGAAAGATGATCCCACACAGACGAACGGGTTCCGCTTCATGCAAGTTAATGGCTGAATCAGGTTGGCATTCAGTCATCTTTGAAGAAGTCGTGTAATTCATCATGTTTTTAATCTCCTTAGGTCCGGACAAAGTGTTTCACTATTGCTGTTTTAGTACCTAAGAAAATAGTTGTCGATGGGAAAAAGTTAAGGTCTTATAGTCAGGACAAATACTTAAACAATTGCCCCCAACATCTGCAAAGTAGCGATCGTCGCCTCAGTTAAGCCCTTCACCCCCGTCAGGCGCAATCCCTCATAGAGCCGCCTGGCAATCAAAACGCCCTTACAGTCGCCCGTTTGAGCATTCCAGAGCCTGACCGTTTGATCCTGGGAACCACTGGCGATCGTTTGTCCATCCGCATTAAAAGCGATCGACGATACCAGATGTTGATGTCCAGCACAGACGTGAAGACATGCCCCAGACTGAACATCCCAGACTCGCACCGTTTGATCATGGGATGCACTGGCCAGCAGCTTACCATCTGGACTAAAGGCGATCGCAAACACCCAGTTCGTGTGTCCCATCAGAGTCTGCAAACAGTGACCCGTTGCAATATCCCATAGTTTGATGGTTGTATCCGTGCTGCAACTGGCCAGCCGTTCGCCATCGGGATGAAAGACGATCCGCCAGACTCGGCTTTGATGCCCCCGTAACTCTTTGATGCAATGACCAGTATCTCTGTCCCAAAATTTAATCGTTTGATCTGCACTGCAACTAACCAACTGTTGTCCATCCGGGCTAAAGGCCGTTCCCAAAAGCTTCTCGGTGTGACCTCTGAAGGTTTTCAAGCATTGTCCCGTCTGAATATCCCACAATCTCGCTGTGCCATCCGCACTCCCGCTGATCAACTGCTCTCCATTGGGATGAAACGCAACTACGTTTACCCAATCCGTATGCCCCTGCAAAACTTGAAAACATTCACCCGTTTGAGTCTGCCATAGCCGAATTGAGCAATCCGTACTGCCACTTGCTACAACCTGCCCAGTAGGACTGAAGACCACAGAGTAGATGAAGTCCGTGTGCCCCCGCAGCGTGTTCAGATACTCCCCCGATCGCCAATCCCAGAGCCGTACCGTTTGATCATTACTGCCGCTGGCGAGAAGCTGACCGTCTGGGCCAAACGCCACCGGGAGAGCCCAATCCGTGTGTCCATACCAGGTTCTCAAGCATTGTCCACTCTGGTAATCCCACAATCGCAATGTTTGATCCAGACTGACGGAAGCGATCGTCTGTTGATCGGTATTCACAGCAACGGAACAGACTTCATTGGTTTGTCCGTACAACGTCTTAATGCAGGTGTCACTATAGTAATCCCACAATTTCACCGTTCGATCGCCACTGCCGCTGAATATCAGAGCACCATCCGAACTTAAAGCAATCGCATAAATACTCCCCTGGTGTCCCGTATAGGTTCTCAGACATTCCCCCGTCTGGTAATCCCAGAGTTTAATTGTGCGATCGCTACTCGCACTCAAGAGGGATGTTCCCTGGGGGTTAAAAACAATTGAACGAACGCAATCCGTATGGTCTGAAAGGGTTCCCAGACAGGTTCCCGTTTGCACATTCCACAGTTGAATCGTACAGTCAGCCGCGCCGCTGGCCAGAATTTTTCCATCTGGACTAAAGGCCACTGAACGCACCCAATCCCCATGTCCTGTCAGGGTTCTCAGACAGTCACCATTGCGAACATCCCAGAGTTTCACTGTCCGATCGCCACTCCCGCTCGCCAGCAGAGTTCCATCCGGACTAAACGCCACCGTGAACACTTCATGCTCGTGCCCCAATAACGTTTTGATACACACGCCATCATCCGTCCAAAGTTTGACTGTGCGATCGGCTCCACAACTTGCCAGAGACTGACCATTAGGACTAAACACTAAAAACCGAACCCAGTTCGCGTGGCCATGACAAATGCGCAGCAAATTGCCCGATCGCACTTCCCAAACCCGCACCTCACAATCCGTCCCCCCCGTTGCCAACCGCTGGCCATCTGGGCTGAAGTCTGCCCACAAAACATTGCCCAGGGTTTCCGTAAAGACACAGCGAGATAAATCAGACCCCGTAAAGTTCACATCATGCAACGCCACTCCCTGTAAGTAGGCTTGCCAAACCGTGAGATCAGACCCATCAAATCCTGCCAAATCCACTCCAGCATGATGGAGCAAATTCAGGGCATTTCCCGCTGCATAACCCGTCTCCTTTGGCAGCTTTCCCCGCAAGTGAGCCAGTAATTGACTGAGGCAATCAGCAATGGCATCGGTACTACCCAGTTCAGCTATCAGGCAATCGATCAACGGTTGCAGAATCAGACCCGATTGGGTTTCTCTAACATAATCTTTGGACTGCGCCTTAATTAGGGCATGGCTTTGAAAAAGCATTGTTGCAGATCGGTTCACTGCCGGAGAATCATTGTTGGATGAATGGTATCCCGCCATTGCTCCCCTGACCAGTTCTTCACAAACCCGTTCGACTAACTGATCAATCACATACTCCATAACAACAGGCTGCTGCGTAAAGCGAATGTGGGTTTTCTCAATAAAGGAACGTCGCTGCAATGAATTCAGGGACTCCAGAAACTCTCGCATTGGAATACTTATAACAAAATCAGATTGCAACTCCTGTAAACTTGAAGGCTCACGGTTAATTGCCAGCCAGTACATCATCGATCGCTCTAATTCCGTCAGCCGTTCAAATTGTTGATGCAGCAGATCACGAATATCATCAAACAAAAATGCACTGCGCTGAGTCGTTTCTAAAAAGTATGAAACATTACCATCAAAATAGTCATGAATGGACGAGGCTACAATCTTTAACGCCAGGGGGTTGCCAGCATAGCGGGAAACCAGCATTTGCCATTCTGCATCCGTCGCTGTAAAACTGCCCTTCACCCCAAACAACTGCCGGCCATCACGGTCGGGCAACCCTGAAAGTTGCAGCGATCGCACAGGCAATGATTCTCCTTCAAAGGCACTCAGTCCATAGGGCTTTTCCCGCGAGGTGAGAATCAGACAGCTTTGATGAGTGGTTTCCGCAACACACCGCAGGAGTTGACCGTATCCTTCATACCCTGGTCGATATCGTCCAGTTCGATCGCCGCCCTGCAAAATCGATTCAGCATTGTCCAGAATCAGTAAACAGCGTGATGATCTTAAATAGGTTAACAGTTGCGACAACTGCCCCGATAGATGAGGTGCTAAATGGGTTTCCTGCTGCTGCGATAAACATTGGATCAGATCAGTCAGCAGTTCTTCAATGGGAAGGGAATTCCGAAGCGATCGCCAGAGAATGAATTGAAAGGGGGAAGGGGGAACTGAATGGATAGAATGCGCCAGCTTCACGACTAACGAGGTTTTGCCCATCCCTCCCATGCCCAGCACTGTGACCAAACGGCAACGCTCTTGAACCACCCACTGGTTTAGCGTTTCCAGTTCAGTCTGGCGACCATAAAAAATGGCAACATCGGGAGCTTCGCCCCAGTCAGTTACAAGGGAGGCTGGAGCATCAGGGGGATGGGAAAAATGCTTCTCTGGCACTGCGATCGCTGGCGGGTTGGGATTCGCCGGTTCCCCTGCCGCGATCGTCTCCCAATCTAAGCCCAGCACCTGACAATAGGCCTTAAATGCCTCTGCATTAATTGGCACTTTTCCTGCCAGGAATCGTTTCCAGGTTCCTTCCGAAACTCCAACCGCTAAGACTCCCTCCTGTGCCCAGCAAGTCCCCAGGATCTCACTGGCAGCTTCAAGCCAGCGGAAATCATTCACGGCCCAGCCTTTTTGCTTGCGAGCTTGTTTAATTTGCGCGATTCCCTGGGGAGAAGCCTTAATGGTGGTCACAGTTTTTGGGGGAGCTAGGGAGGGTTCAAACGGCTAATTCCTTTGTAAATAGATTTGCTCATTTTTTTGGTGACTTGCGTTACCATAATAAACCTATGTTTGCCAAGATCAGTTTTATGGGTTCCAACTGATCCAGAATCGCTTTAAAACTGATCCAGGGCTGATCTTGGTTTCGCTGAGACCGATCGTCAATAATCAAGTGCAACAACTAAAGGGGACACCAGGACTAACATGACTTTTCATCCTGGAGAAATTGCTGTCCAAATGCGTGCAGGAGTAAGAGAAGCGGCTGAGCGACTGAGTCCGTTTATCAGTGACACGATCAAGCCTGCTGCACTGGAATTTCTCCAGACTCAACCCATCGCCATTGCCAGTACGATCGCAGAGAATGGTCGTGTTTGGACCTCGTTGCTCTCCGGTTCACCGGGTTTTATTCAACCTTTAGATGAACAAGTGATCCAGATGCAGGCGATCGTCCCTTCTACTGATCCACTGCATCAGAACCTGCGCCATGATCCCCATCTCGGACTGCTGGTGATTGATCTGGTCAATCGCAGACGACTCCGCTTGAATGGAATCGCAACCCTGCAATTGGGGAGCATCAACCTTCAGCTTCAGCAAGTGTTTTTTAACTGTCCCAAGTACATCCAAACTCGATACCTGAAAACAACGATCGCCTCCACTTCACAGCCACCTGAAACTCAAACCAGACTCTGCTTGAGTGAGTCTGATCGCCATTGGATCACAAGTGCTGATACCTTTTTTATTGCCACTGCCCATTCTGCCAGCGGAGCGGATGCCTCGCACCGGGGCGGTTATCCAGGGTTTGTTCAGATTGCCAGTTCCGATCGCCTGCTCTTTCCCGACTATGCAGGCAACAATATGTTCCAAACCTTTGGCAATCTGGCAGTGAATCCGAATGCGGGACTCCTATTTATCGACTTTGACCAGGGACATACCCTCCAGCTTACAGGGAAAGCAACCGTTCTCTGGGATACGGAACGGATGACAAGCTTCAAAGGGGCACAACGGCTGGTTGAGTTTGCGATCGAACAAATTCTGGAAACTCGCAATGCAACTACTCTGCGCTGGCAGTTTGGCGACTATTCTCCGGCAAATCCTTGATCGGCTGAATTGAAAAGGTGTACGGAAGGGCTTTGAAAACGGGTCAAGCTTTGAAAGCTGATTAGTTGCTTGGTGATGGGCAGTGCCTACCTGCTACTTTTTATCCGATCGCAAACCATCTCACTTCAGTCCTGTCAAGATCAGTTTGGCTCCTTACCGCCTGATCGGGTACTGATATGTCTGATCATTAAGCTGATCTTTCGTAATCGATCGCCATCAGGCAAGGTTATAGATGAAAACGAGCTGACCTTGAACCATGAACCATTCCGCTCCCATCATCCCAGGGCAGAACGTGCATCAACGCCCCCTCCCAGGGTTCAATTTTATGAATCAAGCCTATGCTGAATGCTTACCTCTCCCCGTTGAGCAACCTTTGAGATACCTCAAAGACCTGATGCCAGAAGTGTTTCAAAATCGCTTTCAAGCGGCTGAAACTGCAATTCGCATCTCTCGACTTCAGGCAGAAGTGATCGCGCTCAGGCGGGAACTTGCTACGCTCAAGCAGGAAAAATCTGCTTTAAGAACCAGGCTAGAAGAAATACAGACACTCAAGCCGCAAGGTCAAGGGATGCAAATTGCAATTGACCATACCAAACGGGTGCAGCAAGTAGCTGAAATTGTGCGAACAGATTATTTTAAGCAGTTGCAGGTAGAAGTGGAGAGATTGCGGTATCCCGCTGATGGGTCGTAGGTGTCTATCCGAATCGCTGGAGTTTTTCGGATCCAAAACTCCTGAAACGGTTTTTAGATAGGTTCCAAGTAACGATGCATCAGTATGAACTGTGATGAATGATTGAGGAATACAGTGATGCCTAAAGTAATTGCAATTCATTCCTACCGGGGTGGAACGGGTAAATCAAATTTAACGGCAAACTTAGCAACGACGATCGCCCTTCAGGGGAAACGAGTGGCCATAGTCGATACAGATCTTCAGTCTCCTGGTATTCACACACTCTTTGGGATTGATGAGCGATCGGTTCATAGAACGTTGAATGATTACTTATGGAATCGTAGCCCGATTCAGGATACAGCCTATGATGTGAGTCCTCAATTAGGCATTGAAACAGGACGACTGTTTTTAGTCCCTGCCAGTGTCAATGCTGAAGAAATTGCTCGTATTCTCAGTGAAGGCTATAATGTGAGTTTGTTGAATGACGGATTTCAGCAGTTAATTAAACAATTAGAGTTAGATTATTTATTCATCGACACCCATCCAGGATTAAGTCGAGAAACGTTACTATCGATCGCCATTTCTAATTTACTGATCCTGATTCTCCGTCCCGATCAGCAAGACTTTCAGGGAACCGCAGTGACGATTGATGTGGCCCGTCAGCTTCGAGTCCGCCAAATCTCTCTCGTGATTAACAAAGTTCTCAATAAGCTCGATCGGGCTGCACTACAGCAGCAAGTTGAGGCGACCTATCAAAGCAATGTCGCTGGGATCTTTCCTTTGACTGAGGAGATGATTGAATTAGGAAGCAGCGGTTTATTTTGTCTGCACCATGCAAACCATCCCTTCACCCAAACTTTGAATCAGGTTGCCACTCAAATTGTAAATTAAATTCCAAATGTCATATCCTCTAATAGCGGATCCCCCTGGTTGACTGACAAAACTTCTCAGTCAAGACCCTGAAAGCCCTTACCCTAGCCCTCTCCCGATGGGAGAGGGAACTGGAAAAGTGAATTGCTCCCCTCTCTCAAAGGGCGAGGGGTTGGGGGTGAGGGCACACAACTTTTGTCAGTCAATCAGCGTATCCCCAGCCAAAACCTACTGATGATTAAATCAACAATTAGACTTTGCAACAGAATTGAAAAACGATGAATTTTACTTTACCTATAGAAACGCAAGAACCTATGTCAAATAACATTAGCGAACACCTGATCCCATTTGATATTGCCTTGAAGGTTGCGGATCAGGGAGTTCTGAAAAAACATGGTAGACATCTGAAAAACATCGAAATTGCCATCCTTCAGGGTGCATGGCAGGGAAGAACCTATGACCAAATCGCTGAAGCCCAGGGATACACTCCGGAATATATTAAGCATGATGTTGGCCCTAAATTATGGCAGCTTTTATCGACTAGCTTTGAGCAGAAAGTCAGCAAGTCCAACCTGATCGCAGTCATCACCCAGCAAGCTGCGATCGACGATCGATTTCAGCCGTTGTCCGACCAACCATTCCAAGCAACCACAGCCCTGCATCCCCAAACCAGCAATGCTTCTCCCTCCGAAATAGAAGAGTGTGTGGGTCTGGTTCCTCTGGGGTCTGCCTTCTACGTAGAACGTCCGCCCGTCGAATCCCGTTGTTATGAAGAAGTCCACAAAACAGGAGCACTGATTCGGATTAAAGCACCTCGCCAAATGGGTAAAACCTCCCTCATGGTCAGGATTCTGGAACAGGCAAAACAACAGCGTGATTCAGATGCGCCAACGGTACATACAGTCGCTCTCAGCTTACAACGGGCGGACAAGGCTATCTTTGCTGATCTAGATAAATTTTTGCGCTGGTTCTGTGCTGCCATTACCCGCAAACTTCAGCTTTCCCACCGAGTCGATGAATTTTGGAGTGAAACCTTCGGCAGTAAGGGCAATTGCACCGCCTATTTTGAAGACTGTATTCTATCTGAAATCAATAGTCCGCTCGTGATTGGACTTGATCAAGTGGATCAGGTTTTTCTTCATCCTGAAATTGCCGATGATTTTTTCACCCTGCTGCGATCCTGGTACGAAGAAGCCGCCTACGGTGAAAGTGGGAATCCCCTCTGGCAAAACCTTAAACTGATCATTGTTCATTCCACTGAAGTTTATATTCCACTGGATATCAACAAATCTCCTTTTAATGTAGGACTGGCGATCGACCTGCGAGAATTCACCCTATCTCAATCTCAGGAATTGTCCCAGCGCTATGGCTTGAAGTTCACTGAATCTGAATTATCTCAATTAATGGCTTTGATTGGTGGCCATCCCTATTTAATCCAGCAAGCCTTTTATCATTTAGCGCGTCAAGATTTAACCCTGACCGAACTCCTACAAACGGCTGCAACTGATGCTGGCATTTACCATAAGCATTTGCACCGCCACCTCCGCCATCTTCAGGAACATCCTGTCCTGGCCAAAGCCTTTGATCAAGTCCTCCAAGCGTCCGAACCCGTGGAATTAGAGCAGCTTTTAGCCTTTAAACTCCATAGCCTGGGTTTAGTGACGCTTCACGCCAATCAGGTCATGCCTGGCTGTGAACTGTACCGACACTACTTTAGCGATCGCAAAATCAATCCATGAAAAGCCAATCAATCAACTGCGTCAGTTCTCTATCGGAAGATCGATTCTGAAAATCCACCCGAATTGGGATTTGCAGCATCTGTCCCTTTGCTAATTTGATCATCATCACAATCCACAAGTAGAGAATGATCAAGTTCATTTATGGATAAGCAAGTGCTGGGAGCCAATGATGCACCGCATGATGATGGCAACTCGTATCTCCGGGGCATGGCACAACTGAAGTCTGGTTCGCCGGATGATGCGATCGTCAGTTTCGATCGAGCCTTAGAAGGTGGAAATAGTGATGGTTTATATCGCTTATATCAAGTTTGGTATGGCAAAGGCGAGGCACTGGCACAGCTTGAACGCTACGAGGATGCGATCGCCTGCTATCAACAAGCTCTGAATGAATATTCAAATGATCCCGAAATCTGGACTTCCTATGGTAAAGCCCTGGGCGCATTAGCTCGATACCGAGAAGCCATTACCAGCTATGAAACAGGTTTAACTTTGCAACGACAAGCAGGCGATCGGCAGGGAGAAGCCAGAACGCTCATGGCTTTAAATATGCTCTATCCCCTGGATGGCAGAATGCGAGAAAGTGCCGAAGCCTTCCAGCAAATGACGGAGATTCTCAACCAACTGGAGATACAGTCCGATGATCCCTATCGGATGTCCATCATGGGCGGTGTTGCCCTGCCCAATCAGCAACTCCACTTCCTGATGCACTGGATCAGACAGCTCAACCGGAGTTCAATTCAAGTCCAGGTGCGATCGATCCTGCTGCGGATCAGTTGGTTCATGTTCTTTGGATTTTCCCTGGCATTGATCCTGATTTCCACCCTCTGGTGGTCAAAGCGGCGCACTTCCAGTCAGTCCAGTCCAGCCTGAATGTTCAACTGGCAGCCTGGAAAGGGGGTTTGTTATCTTCACAAAGGGACTCCCTTTTCTTACCCAGCTAACCAGCTAACCTATGAACATTCTTGAGGCACATCATCTACAAAAAACCTATCGCACTCAAGGAAAGCCGATCGTCGCGGTCAAAAACGTTTCCCTGAGCATTGCGCCCAACCAGGTACTCGCATTTTTGGGGCCCAATGGCGCGGGTAAAACCACAACCATCAAAATGATTGCCGGACTCATTCTGCCCGACAATGGCTCCGTGCGGATCGTCGGCCATGATCCCTTCCGGGAACCCAAAACCCTGGGGCAGCTCGGCGCAGTCCTGGAAGGTAATCGCAACCTTTACTGGCGGCTTACCCCCGAAGAAAACCTGGAATATTTTGGCGTATTACGCGGCTTAAGTCAGCGGGTCGCCCGTCAGCGCACCCATACTCTCCTGGAACGATTTGGCTTAGCTGAAAAACGCCGCAAAACCGTTCAAACCTTGTCGCGCGGGATGCAGCAAAAACTGGCAATCGCCGTTGCTCTGATCCACGATCCTCCCCTCCTGCTCCTGGATGAACCCACCCTTGGACTCGACGTAGAAGCCACCGAAAGCGTCAAACGTCTCGTGCGGGAAATTGCCGCCGAAGGCCGCGCTATTCTGCTCACCACCCACCAACTCAACATCGCGGAGGAACTCTCCGATCGCGTTGCCATCATCCACCAGGGCGAAATCCTGCTCGAAGAACCCACCCCTGATCTAATTCAGCAATTTTCTGGCAGTACTTACCTGATCGAACTGGAACAGGAACTAGACAGCGATCGAATCAGCAAAATCGCTGCACTGGGCAGCACCATAACCGCCAACACCATTCAGATTCCCAATGCCGACACCCTCTACCCGATCATGGCGATCCTCAACCCCCTGCCGATCCACCGCATTGAACGAGAGCAGGCAAACCTCACCGACATTTTTCTCAAGGTGATTCAACAGTAACGGCAAAGGCGATCTTTCACTGGCAGGCAAGATGCCTGCGCTACGTAGGGGTGCGATGTGAACGCGAACTGTTCCTTCCATCCCGAATCCCGTGCGGGCGATTCGAGAATCGCCCCTACCCACTCCCTACTCCCCACTCCCCATTCCCCCTCCATGTCCCTCTTCCTTGCCGAACTCAAACGCAGTTGGATCCAATCCATCCGCTATGCCTCCGAAATCCTGGCAGGCGTGATTGGTACTACCGTCATCTTCTACGGACTCTTTCTCAGTACTCGCTATATTGCTGGATCAGGATTTCAGTTTGGCGATCGACTGGATGCGATCGTCATTGGTTATGTACTCTGGTCCCTGATGCTCTTTATTCTGGGTGACATTGCCGGTGGACTCCAGCAAGAAGCCCGTACGGGAACCCTGGAGCAACTTTTTCTCTCTCCTTACCCTGCGTCCACCGTCTTTCTGATGCGGGCCGCCTCCAGTTTGCTGATTAACTTACTGATCAACCTCAGCATTTTGTTCATCATCATCGCCTTTACGGGCAGCCAGATCGCCTTTCCCCCCACCCTCTTTCCACCCCTGATCGCTGTTCTGATGGGAGCCTACGGCATTTCCTTTGCGATGGGATCCCTGGCCCTATTGCTCAAACAAGTCCAGCAGCTTCTCAGCATCTTTCAGTTTGCCCTGCTGTTTTTATTTACAGCCCCCGTCGAAACCTGGACAGGCACCGCCAGAATCCTCGGCTGGTTAGCCCCTATGGCTCCGGGAGCGGGCTTACTGCGCGATGTCATGGCCCGAGGAGTCAGCCTGGACGGACTGAACCTGGTAATTGCCCTGCTGAATGGATTGATTTACCTGAGTTTGGGCTTACTTTTATTTCGTTTTGCTGAAAGGGAAACAAAACGTAGAGGCAAATTAGGGGGATATTAAATAAAGATCTCTGATCAGTAAAGTAGAGAGGCTCAACGATCGACCCAACAAACAGGGTAAATTGACTTCGTGTTCCTGAGGAATGCAAATTGAATAATCCGAAACTCTTGTGGGGTGGGCATCTTGCCCGCCCAGTTCAACAAGCAGAACGGTAAACGGTGTTTAACCTCCTACCCTCCGCCCCCTGTGTCCTCAGCGTATCGTCACCCGAAAAGCCCATCGTTCGTGGGACTCGTTCGCCTCTTGCTCAAACCCTCACCCTTGTCAGTATCCATCCCCTGGACAGATCATCCATGAACCAAGCTCCGAAAAAAGCTTCAACCCTTGCAGCACTCAGCTCGATCGCCCTTTTGATCACCCTGTTCAGCTCAATTGCTCCCCTGCAAACACCCCGATCGATCGCCCAGGAAATTGACCCCGACATCGCCCCCGAAGAGATTCCCGACCAAATTCTGCCCCCCCAACCCGTCCCTCCCCTTTCCGAAGTTCAGCGGAATGCCGTCAAAGAAATCATTCGGGAAGAACTGCAAACCAGCAACGAAATCAGCGATCGGGTGCAGAATACCGTTAACCAAACCTTTGGCTGGACAATTACCCTGATTAACTTTCTCACGGCCGTCCTGATTGCCTTTCCCATCGGCGTTGGAGTCATCTTCTGGATGCTTCAGCAAAGTATTACCGCCAAATTAGAGGAGCAAATTAGGGCAAAAATTGAGCGAGAAGTCAAAAAAGGCTTACAAGAGCAGGTTGGCTCAGAATTAGAAAAACAAATCAGTGGCTTTAAGCAGGAACTTGTCCATCAGAAAGCCCAGCTTCAGCTCGAATTTGTTGCCGTCCAGCGAGAGAAAGATCGAGTCATCAGCAGAATTTCGCAGGTGCTTGCCGAACGCGATCGAACCCTGGAGGAACTCGCCCTTTCAGAAAAGGAAATTTCCCCGGAAATGCAAGCCAAAATCCAGGAACTCACCCATCAGCTAGAAGCATTAAAAGCCAGCAATCCCAACCTGTACCTTACCGCAGAAGATTATCTCAACCAGGGAGATGCCTTACAGTTTGAACAGCGTTACAGTGAAGCGATCGAATCCTACGAGCAAGCTCTCTCCCTGCAACCCGATCTGGGCATTGCCTGGGCTAAAAAAGCCATGGCCCTGAAACGATCGCATCAGTATAGTGCTGCTCTGGAAGCTAATGAACGGGCATTGCAGATTGACCCAAACCTGCAAGCTGGATGGTTAGGCAAAGCTTACGCCCTGCTGAATCTCAAACAATATGAAGCTGCACTCTTGTCCTTCGAGCGCGCCATTCAACTTAATCCAGAATCTTCTGCCTGGCGATGGTATGGCTATACCCAAACCAAATTGGAAAAATATGAAGATGCCCTCAAAAGTTTAGATAAAGCGATCGAACTTCATCCTGACCACGGACGATCCTACTACTGCAAAGCCTACTTTCACCTGACCCAAAATCAGCCCGAGCAAGCCTTCCGCAACCTGAAACAAGCGATCGAACTTCACCCCCAACACCTCGAAGACCTCAAAACCGATCCCGACTTTGAATCCATCCGCACAGACGACTACTTCAAGCCTCTGTTTGAGTCGATCGAACCCGACACTTCCCTCCCCGACGCTTGATCCCTGAGCGGTTCCAGTGGCAGGCAAGACTTCGGCGTGAAGCTCAGTCGAACGCTGCCTGCGCTACGGTAATTAATACGGTAATTAATTTCGACTCCCCACTCCTCTCTCCCGACTCCCCACTCCTCTCTCCTCTCTCCTCTCTCCCCTAAACCCCTACCTCCCGATCGAACCGCAGCATCTCCAGACTCCGATCGCCATACACGCCCTCAATCTGCTGACGGCAACATTCGATCGCAAAATCGTTCAACTCCTCCGGTTCTACGCCGTAAAGATCCTGAAACACCTCTGCCTCCACCCGGCAAAAGCGAGGGCGATCGGCATAGATCTGACATTCCCGCGACTCATGGTCATAGTGAACGCACCAGCCATCTTCCCCCACCAAACTGAGGTAAAGGGCCAACTCCTCCGGTTCCAGATACTGATCCAAATCCGGGCGATCGCCTGGATCTAAATGACAACAAGCCCCACATTTCGTACACTGCCAACGTCCCATAATCAACGCACCTTCTCTCTCTAACCCATTCCCA
This sequence comes from Egbenema bharatensis FJBBOT/2019, assembly GCF_048077055.1. Lineage (NCBI taxonomy): Bacteria > Bacillati > Cyanobacteriota > Cyanophyceae > Oculatellales > Oculatellaceae > Egbenema > Egbenema bharatensis. Next base: position 5,720,608 of record NZ_CP182236.1, read on the forward strand.
ATTTTTATTCACCCCTCCCTCCTCCCTCCTGACTCCCAACTCCCGACTCCCAACTCCCAACTCCCAACTCCCGACTCCTCACCAATTCCTGTAATAACACCTGAAAACCATAGACCGCTTGCAGGTAAAATATGAATCAGACATTCATTGTCGAAACACCCCGTAACAACACTTAGTAAAAATTGGGCTAATTGGGAGGAAAAATGGATTTTCTAACAAGTTTGGTTGGTGGAATCAACTGGGAAGTCATTGCACAGCTTACAATGTTAGGCTTAATCGTAGTTGCTGGCCCTGCCGTCATTTTCGTCCTGGCTTTTCGCGGTGGCGACCTGTAAGGCTGAGTCTCAGAAATTGAGCCATAACTTACAGAAAGAATCTATCGGAACCTTGAGGGGAGGGTGTAAGGGTCAGTGAGTGCTGCTACACCTTCCCTTTGTTTACTCAGATGTCCAGTCCAGTCTAGTGTCCAGGCTAATCAAATGCCTACGCCAACCCATCAGAAAGCAACTTCGCCCTAGGTGCATATACTTACTCGGTGAGAGCATCACCCCAACAATCGTCAAAACTAATTACCCATCGTTCAACCAATCCTTCATGAACCCGTCTACAATTTTTATGTAGAAACGTTACTAAATGTTAAACTTCTCAGAGATTAATAAAGTAGGGTGGGTGTCAACCTTGTTTTACAGTTCTCATTCACTGTTTAAGTCCCTGTTTTAAGAGCCACTTCTTTGTTTTTTCAGATCATTAACCCATTTTTTAGTATCCGAGAAAACAACAAGAGATGTTTTATGTTTGTGGTGTTAAGATTTCGATGACTGTAGTGTCGAGGACCTGTCGTGATCCGCTCTGCAACTCTGCCTCTTCAGCATCCTTTAACGCAGATTCCTGACAATAGCCGCCTTCGGTTATTCTCTGGTTCCGCTAACGTACCGCTCTCCCAAGAAGTCGCTCGCTACCTGGGGATGGATCTGGGTCCTATGGTGCGCAAGCGATTTGCGGATGGAGAAATTTATGTCCAGATCCAAGAATCGATTCGGGGGTGTGATGTCTATCTCATGCAACCCTCCTGCTATCCAGTCAACGACCATCTAATGGAACTGTTGATCATGGTAGATGCCTGCCGTCGAGCTTCGGCACGGCAAATTACGGCGGTCATTCCCTACTACGGATATGCCAGGGCCGATCGCAAAACAGCCGGGCGTGAATCCATCACCGCCAAGCTAGTGGCAAACCTGATTACTGAAGCAGGAGCAAGCCGGATTCTGGCAATGGATCTCCACTCCGCTCAAATCCAGGGATATTTCGACATTCCCTTTGATCACGTTTACGGATCACCCGTCATCCTGGACTACTTACTCAGCAAGAATCTCAGCGATATTGTTGTCGTTTCCCCAGATGTAGGTGGAGTCGCCCGCGCCAGAGCCTTCGCCAAAAAGCTGAACGATGCGCCCCTGGCCATCATCGACAAACGCCGCCAGGCCCACAATGTCGCTGAAGTGCTAAACGTCATTGGTGATGTCGAAGGGAAAACGGCTGTTTTGGTTGATGACATGATCGACACTGCCGGAACTATTTGTGAAGGAGCAAGACTCCTACGGCATACAGGAGCCAAAGCGGTCTACGCCTGCGCCACCCATGCCGTCTTCTCCCCTCCAGCCGTCGAGCGCCTTGCTGCGGGCCCGTTTGAAGAAGTGATTGTCACCAATACTATCCCCGTTCCCGAAACAAAGCAATTCAACCAACTCACCGTACTCTCCGTTGCCAACCTCCTCGGTGAAGCGATCTGGCGGATTCATGAGGATAGTTCAGTCAGCAGTATGTTTCGGTGAAGGCGCAGGATTGATTGTGGGCTGATCGATGAGGACTGAGTGCTGAGGACTGAGTGCTGAGTCAAGAAAAGTAGGAAGCAGGAAGTAGGTTAGTTTCATCTCCCGCTAAAACCTTCGTTTTACGCTCAGTCCTCAGTCCTGCTCTCTCAGTCCTCAGTCCTCAGTCCTCAGTCCTCAGTCCTCAGTCCTCACTCCTCACTCCTCATCCCTACCACCTCCCCCACCCGCAGCCATTTCCCTTTCTCAGAAGCATTCACCTTCGTGTTGAGGGTGAGACGGTAAAAGTGATTGAACCGGGCAGGGTTCGTCCAGGCAGGCAGAGTTGCTTTGCGCTGAGTCACAAACTCTTTCTGGAACCCTGGATCAGCGTCTCCGGTTAACGGATCTCGTGTCACTACCACACACCGCTGACAAGGGTTATTCCCCAAAAGCCTGACTGCCCCAATTTGAAATGGAACCAGTTTCCCCACGTCACCGAACAACTGATCTTCCCAAAACGCTGGAGCATCAGCAATTTCTAAATTAGTCCGAAAGCGATGACGAATCTCTTCTGGGTTTAGATCAGGGAACCAGGATGCGATCGCCTCTAACGTTGCCGTACTTACCACTGTCGGCCCGGATGCATCTGTATCATCTGGAAAGCCCATGTGCAGATTTTGCTGAAGTGTGACCGGGTAACCCAAAAACTCACTGAACCAGCCCTCCAGAGCCACCCGATCGCCATCCAAATGAAATGAAGCAGCCTGCGTTTCTCCCTGCACCCTCAAAGTGATAATTCGATTTGCCAGGTCATAGCTCGATCGCACCCGATGAATCTGGGCCGTCCGCTTTCCATTCACAAATCGTCCTTTCCCATCTACCAGCGCAAACTCCCGATCGTTTGCCAGGGCACCCCCCTCCAGCAGTTGAGCCTCCCGCACCGCCACCCCATCCAGCGACTTAATCGGGTAAATCCAGATCTTTTCCAAATACGGCATAGTTCTTCCTTAACTCCTCACTGTTCCACCTGACAGGACTGGCAGGCAAGATGCCCGCGCTACGGATCACGCTGTTAAACAATATTTTCCCCTGGCAAGCAAGACTTCGGCGTGAGTTCAGTCGAACACTGCCTGCGCTACGGATTCCCTCCTCACTCCTCACTCCTCACTCCTCACTCCTCACTCCTCACTCCTCACTCCTCACTCCTCACTCCTCACTCCCTCTACCCATCCGACCCACTTTACGTCATGCTAAGTAGTGGTCAATTTAGAGGAGATTGTTATGACGGCAGGACTGGATCCCGTAAAGGTGATGAAGCAAGAAGTAGGCAGAGCGGCAGCTAACCGCGTTAAGTCTGGCTCTATTGTAGGATTGGGCACGGGATCAACCACTGCATTCGCAATTCAGTTTTTGGGCGATCGGTTGAAATCGGGTGAACTCACCGATATTAGAGGCGTTCCTACCTCCTTCCAAGCCTCAGTCCTGGCAAAGCAGTACGGCATTCCCTTAACCACACTGGATGAAATTAGCAAAATCGACATCGCCATTGACGGTGCTGATGAAGTTGACCCCCAGAAGAACCTGATCAAAGGAGGGGGAGCTGCCCACACCCGCGAAAAAATTGTGGACTCCCTGGCCGATGAGTTCATTGTGGTAGTGGATAGCTCCAAACTAGTCGATCGCCTTGGTTCCACCTTCCCCCTCCCTGTTGAAGTGTTGCCCATGGCCGTTGCCCCTGTCACCAATGCCCTCGAAAAGTTAGGCGGCAAACCAGAATTGCGGATGGGAGTCAAAAAAGACGGGCCCGTCATCACTGACCAGGGCAATATGATCCTGGATGTAGAATTTGGAGCGATCGACAATCCCGCCGAACTAGAGAAAATCCTCAACAACATTCCCGGCATTCTGGAAAACGGGCTATTTGTCGGCGTGGCGACTCTGGTTTTAATCGGCGAAATCAAGAATGATCAGTCCAGTGTGAGAGAGATGTAGACGGGAGATCATCAGGACAGAATGAGCAACGAAGAACGGTTCTGATTCCACCTTCTGCCTTCTGTCTTGTGGGATGGGCATCCTGCCCGTCCAATTCCACCTTTCACCTTCTGTCTTCCTCTTGTGGGATGGGCATCCTGCCCGTCCAGTTCCACCTTTCATCTTCCACCTTCTGTCTTGTGGGATGGGCATCCTGCCCGTCCAATCACGCTGGCTTGGAAAACTGGTTCAGGTGTTTGGCTAACTGCTTCGTTTTAAGTCCATACTCGATCGCCTCCAGCACTCGAACCACCCCCGTCGTATTCACCATTTCAATACTCTTCCCCGCTCGTTGGGCTGCCTGAACTGCCTTATCAGTCAACTTATGACTGGTGTAACCTGTCACCACTAAGATCAAGTCAGCATTGGCAATATGGCTTTCCGTTTGTTCCGCAATTTGAGGGCCTGCCTGAGCCGTGCACCAGACCAGATCCACCTCTGAATCGCGTAAACGATTGCGAACTGCACTTTCTAACCGATCGTGTCCGCCAAAAATCACAACCTTCCCCTCCAAAATCGAGTAGGGATTCGGCCGTTTTTCGCTAGTACGATGGCGAACTCGGGGTTGTACGTCTGGGGCCCGTTCAACGCGAGAACGGTTTTCCAGGGCTTTGTTATAAATAAAATTGAGCGTTTGTTCATGGCTACCCCGCAGGCGAGCCACCGGGCCTTCCTCACTGTGGGTATTGATCTGGTGAATCAGTGCCTCCACCAACTCTTCCAGTGCGCCGATCGCCTTCAAGTCATGGGCATAGCCCCGAATCGCAATGGAGGCATCCGTTGCACTGTAAAAATCCTCCTGTTCGCTGATCATCTCTAACAAATCAGCCCGGAGAGCCTGCCGCCAGCGATTGGTTTGCTCTGTAACTCGTTCATCTAAGAGCCGTTCTTCATTCAGGATCATTTGCCGATCGATCGCCTGAGCCGCCAATAGGGGGGCATCCATCAACCGCTGCCGCAGGTCTTCCGCTTTCGCCTCCAACTTTTGGCGCGTCACGCTATCCACAAAATCCTCGGAAGTGAGTTGGGACAGCATTTGCTCAACCTGAGCTAACAGGGGTTCGAGTCGTTCCCTGATCCGAACTATTTCCTGCTGAATTTGTTCATCTCGTTGCTGTTGCAGACGTTTCTCTTCGAGTTCTATTTTGGCCAGGGATAGCAGATCCTGGACTGAATTTTCCAAATCATCAAGTTCTGAGATATCCATAAGAAGTATTAAGTCAAGAAACTATGGTTAACAAAGCCTAAGTTGTGCAAACCACCGCTCTGGAAAGTCCCTTTGGCGGCATTTGCTAGCAGCGATATAGATTAGCTAATTTTATTATTGCGAGTTTTGTTAAGGGTTGAGCAATTTACAAAAAGACTCACCCTGTTTCATGTAATGAGTCTATTACTGAGTCACACTCTCCATGCAATATCGTAGATTTGGCCGCACAGAATTATCCATGCCCGTATTCTCATGCGGTGGAATGCGCTACCAGTACCAATGGCAGGATGTCCCCACACAGGAGATTCCATCTGACAACCAGGTGAACTTAGAAACCATCATCCACCGATCGCTTGAAGTTGGCATCAATCATATCGAAACGGCCAGGGGATATGGCACTTCAGAGGCGCAGTTGGGAAAAATTTTGCCAACCTTACCCAGAGAAAAACTTATTGTACAAACAAAAGTATCCCCTGTGGCAGATGCAAGAGAATTCCAGCGCACTTTTGAGCGATCGTTAACCAATCTCAAGCTGGACTATGTTGATCTATTGGGGCTGCATGGGATCAACACACCGGAATTACTTCACTATAGCACTCGCCCTGGGGGCTGTTTGGAGGTCGCACAACGGTTTCAGGCGCAGGGAAAGGTTCGGTTTATTGGTTTCTCCACCCACGCCGCAACCGACACGATCCTCCAGGCGATCGAAACCAATCAGTTTGATTACGTGAACTTGCACTGGTACTACATTTTCCAGGACAATTGGGCCGCGATCGAAGCGGCAACTGCGCGGGATATGGGAGTTTTCATCATCAGCCCCTCCGACAAAGGCGGACACCTGTACCGCCCCCCCCAAAAGCTCGTCGAGTTGTGCAAACCCCTTAGCCCGATGGTCTTCAACGACCTGTTCTGCCTCAGCCATCCCCAGGTTCACACCCTCAGCATTGGCGCATCCCGCCCCCAGGATTTTGATGAACACCTGAAAACCTTGAATTGGCTCGATCGCGCCGATGAAATCCTCCCTCCGATTCTGCAACGGCTAGAACAAGTTGCGATCGATACCCTGGGGGAAGACTGGTACCGCACCTGGCACATCGGTCTCCCCCGCTACACCGAAACTCCAGGTAATATCAATATCCCGACCATCCTCTGGTTACGCAACCTCGCCCTCGCCTATGATCTAGTAGACTATGCCAAAGCCCGATACAACCTGCTCACCAACGCCGGACACTGGTTCCCCGGAGCCAAAGCCAACAACTTTAACCCCCATCACCTGCGACCCTACCTCACCAATAGTCCCCATGCCGATCGCATCCCTGAACTCCTGAAAGAAGCCGATCGCCTTCTGGGTGGAGAAGCCGTCAAACGCCTCTCTCAGCAGTAATAAAGCTCAACCCCCGCAGGCAAGATGGGAGTTAATCATTCAATTCGGTCATTGCGATCGATGACCCACTGGCAGGCAAGATGCCTGCGCTACAACTCTCCCGAATCCCATACGGGCGATTCGCCCCTACCCACTCCCCATTCCCCCTTCCCCCCTCCTCACTCCCCCCTCCTCACTCCTCACTCCCTATGAACCTCCCCACCTGGATTACAGTCTCCCGTCTCCTCGGTGCCCCTATCCTGCTCTATCTGCTCTATCAACCCACCGATCGCACCCGTTGGATTGCCCTGGTGATTTTCCTTATCGCGGCTGGAACCGACTGGCTGGATGGCTACCTGGCGCGTCGCTTGAATCAGGTGACTGATTTAGGCAAATTCCTCGATCCCCTGGTTGATAAGCTGCTCGTTCTGGCTCCCCTACTGGCATTGATTGAACTAGGTCAGGTTCCTGCCTGGGGGGTGTTTCTGATTTGGCCAGGGAATTAGCCATTGCTGGGTGGCGCGTCAATCAACCGAAAATTTCTGGAGCCAATCTCTGGGGCAAGCTGAAAACCGTTACCCAAATTGCGGCGATCGCTCTCCTCATTACCCCGCTCCCCCCCACCTGGATACCGATCGCCCAAATTGCCTTCTGGCTCGCCGTTGCCCTCACCCTGATCTCCGGCGCAATTTATATTCTCCCAGCGCGATCGACTTCCACCCCGCAACCCACCCAACCCTAATCCCAGCCACAAAGGGCTTAACAAGCTCCTTCCTCCTCGCTTAAAATAAACCCCATACTACTGCTCCGCTTTTCACTGCCACTTGCTGCCACTTGCTGCTACTGACTGCTACTGACTGCTACTGACTGCCACTGACTGTTGGGTTTCATCCCTCAACCCAACCTACTCCGCACTCCTCACTCTTCACTCTTCCCATGCAAACCTCATCCTCACCCTCTACCTACAACCCCACCCGTGCCGAGCTAGAAGCCTTCTGGATGCCGTTTACCGCCAATCGGCAGTTCAAAGCCAATCCTCGGATTTTCGTCTCTGCTAAAGATATGCACTTCACCACCCATGACGGGCGACAGGTGCTAGATGGAACGGCCGGCTTGTGGTGCGTCAATGCAGGACACTGTCGCCCCCAAATTGTTGAAGCGATTCATCAGCAAGTGGCAACCCTGGACTATGCACCCGCCTTTCAGATGGGGCATCCTGGCGTATTTCAACTGGCAGATCAGTTAGTCAAAATGCTGCCTGGGTACGACCATGTGTTTTTTGCCAACTCCGGCTCCGAGGCAGTAGAGTCAGCCCTGAAGATTGCGATCGCCTACCACCGGGTTTGCGGTCAGGGAACGCGCCAACGGCTCATTGGACGCGAGCGAGGCTATCACGGCGTAGGATTTGGCGGCATCTCCGTGGGTGGGATTCGCCCGAACCGCAAGTTTTTTGGCAGCCTGCTGAACGGTGTCGATCACCTGCCCCATACCCACAACCTGGAACATAATGCCTTCAGCCGTCAGCAGCCCGAATGGGGAGCCCATTTAGCCGATGAACTGGAGCGGATTGTCGCCCTCCACGATGCCTCCAACATTGCCGCAGTGATTGTCGAACCGGTCGCAGGGTCAACGGGTGTTCTGATTCCCCCCAAAGGCTACCTGCAACGGCTGCGCCAGATTTGCGACAAGCACGGCATTCTGCTGATTTTCGATGAAGTGATCACCGGATTTGGACGCTTGGGAACCGGGTTTGCCACTGAATACTTTGATGTCATGCCAGACATGATCATCGTCGCCAAGGGACTGACCAACGGCACAGTACCCATGGGAGCCGTTTTTGTGCGGCAGGGAATCTACGATGCCTTCATGAATGGGCCAGAACAAGCGATCGAACTCTTACACGGTTATACCTATTCCGGACATCCGGTCGCCTGTGCAGCCGGACTCGCCACGCTGGAAATCTATCGGCAAGAAGGATTGTTCCAACACGCGCAAGAACTATCAACCTACTGGGAAGAAGCCGTCCATTCCCTCAAGGGACTGCCCCACGTGATCGATTTGCGCAATCTGGGACTGGTAGCTGCGATTGAACTGGAATCAATTCCCGGCAAGCCCACTGCTCGTGCCTTTGAGTGCTTCCTGCGCTGCTATGAACGCGGTCTGTTAATTCGCACTACTGGAGACATCATTGCCCTCTCCCCACCTTTGATCATCGAAAAGCAGCACATTGATGAAATGTTCGGCTTGCTGGCAGAAGTCTTGAAGGGATTGGAGTGACATAATGAGGAGTTCAGAAAGAGCGTCAGGAGTCCAGAAAGAATGAAGGACAAAAGGGGAGCATCCCACTTATTGCAACATTGATCGATTTCTGTAGCGCAGGCAGCGTTCGACTGAGCGTTCAACGGCTCGAGTGAGCCTCGCCGAACTCCTGAGGCTCACGTCGAAGGGCTCACGCCGAAGTCTTGCCCGCCAGGGGGCTATCTTCCGCCTTTTCTGGTGGAGTAGGCATTTGCCCGCACCTTCTTTATCTTGTGGGGTGGTCATCTTGCCCGCCCAATCAATTGAGCTTTACTATCCCCCGATCGTCAATCAATGGAACAATAAACAAAGATTTCTTAAATTTAACTAATTGGTTCATTGCCGATTGATTCCCTCTCATTACTTTTTCACCACCAATGACTCTGCAACTGCGTGTTTATGTTCCACCGCATCCCTTAATCAAACACTGGCTCGGCATTGCCCGCGATCAGTCTACCCCCTCAACCCTGTTTCGGAGTGCGATGGTAGAACTGGGGCGATGGTTGACCTACGAAGCGGTGCGGGATTGGTTGCCCACAATGGATATGGATGTGCAAACGCCCCTGTCCCCCTGTCCTGCCACCTTCGTTAATCCTGAAGTGCCGATCGCCGTCATTCCGATTCTGCGGGCAGGGTTAGGACTGTTAGAGGGTGCGCAAACCCTGTTACCCCTGGCATCGACCTACCATGTGGGAGTCGTTCGCAATGAAGAAACCCTGGAACCCAGCGTTTACCTGAACAAGTTTCCCGAACAGTTCCATCCTGAAACCAGAGTCCTGATCACCGATCCGATGCTGGCAACTGGCGGAACCATTGTGGCCGTCATGGAAGACATCACTCAGCGCGGCATTGACCCAGCCCTGGTGCGCATTATCTCCGTCGTCGCCGCCCCTGCTGCGTTGAAAAAGTTGGGCAGTGCCTTCCCCAGTGCGATCGTCTACTCCGCAGGCATTGACCCGGAACTGAACGAAAAGGGCTATATCGTCCCTGGATTAGGCGATGCAGGCGATCGAACCTTCGGAACCTGATCTAAACCTGAACCCTCTTGTAGGGTAGGCATCTTGCCTGCCCAGTCAACCCAGCAGAACCATTACACAGGTTCTCTGTTCATCATCCTTCACCCTGCGGTCGAAACTGCTCCCGCCACTGACTCGATCGCTGCCGAATTTCCGCCAACTCCTCCGCAGGCATCCTGTCCAGATTTTTCAGGATAAAACTCATGCGACCCTGAGATTGCAGCTTTGAGCGGTGGCGATCGAGAAAATCCCAGTAGAAAAAGTTAAACGGACAGGCTTTCTCCCCGGTGCGGTGGCTGGGTTTGTACGTGCAGCCTTTACAGTAATCACTCATCTTATTCACATAATTCGCCGAGGACGCATAGGGCTTGGAGGCGAGAATCCCCCCATCGGCAAACAGCCCCATGCCAATCACATTCGTCTGCATCACCCAGTCGTAGGCATCAATAAACGCCGAGTGAAACCAATTTTCCACCGCCTGGGGAGACAATCCGGCAATCAAGGCAAAATTGCTCAATATCATTAACCGTTGGATGTGGTGGGCATAACCCAATTCCTCCACCTGTTTCAGGGTTTGGTGCAGACAGTTCATGTCCGTTTGATCGGCATCCCAGAAGAAGTCCGGCAACGGCTGCCTGTGGTTAAACCAGTTGCGCTCCGGGTAGTCCTCCTCCACATAGTGATACAGCCCATGCATATACTCCCGCCAGCCCAAAATTTGCCGAATAAATCCCTCCACACTACTCAGGGCTAAATCCTGCTCATAGTAAGCTCTCTCCGCAGCCTGAATCACCTCCAGGGGATGCAGCAACCCCAGGTTCAGATAGGGTGACAGCATCGCGTGCCACATGGTCTCTTCCCCAGTCACCATCGCATCCTGGTACGGGCCAAACATCGGCAGCCGATCGCTGACAAAATACTCCAGCACCTGCAAGGCCTGCGATCGCGTCACCGCCCAGCGAAACGGCTCAACCTGCCCATAGCGAGAGAACCCACCCGACTTCACCTGATCGATCACCGCTTGCGTCATCTCATCTGGTTCAAACCACAGCGGTTCCGGCGGATTCAGATTGCCCTTCGGCGGCTTGCGGTTCTCCTTATCCCAATTCCACTCTCCGCCAGCCGGATGCGGCCCCTCCATCAACACCTGCAATCGCTTACGCCCCTCCCGGTAGAAATACTCCATCAACAAATTCTTACGACCCTGCGCCCACGATCGAAACTCATCCCTTGTCCACAGGAATAAATTATTGGGCACCAGCCGCACCGGACAGGGCAAATCCAGCGATTCAATCCACCGCTCAAACGGGCGATCGTTCGGCTGCATCACCCACAATTCCTCGATCGCCTCAGCCTGAATCCACTGCCGTAACGGAGCCTCAAAATCCTCGGCCGTTTCATAAACCACCGACCAACCCGCCTGCCGCAATTCTTCCGCAAAATGCCGCATCGCCGACCACACCAGCACCAGCTTTTGCTGATGGTACGATCGCTCCCTGACATGGCTGAACGACTCAATCAAAATCACCGAAGTCTGCTGCTTGACATGAGCAAAATCCTCCAGAGCCGCCTGCTCCATCCAGAGCTGATCCCCCAGCACCCAAATCCCGATCGTCATGCCATCTTCATCTCATAAAATACACACTTCTTAAGATAGTCTCAATCTCCTGAACCTGCCGTTTACCCTCTCTTTGCCCCTTTCCTGGCAGGCAAGACTTCGGCGTGAAGCTCAGTCGAACGCTGCCTGCGCTACGGATTCTCTCCCCGGCAGGCAAGATGCCTGCGCTACGGATTCTCTCCTGACTCCTATACGGGCGATTCGCGTTCGCGCAGCGACTCCGAAGGAGTTATCGCCCCTACTCCTCACTCCTCACTCCTCACTCCTCACTCCTCACTCCTCACTCCTATAAAATAAATGGGGATCACCAACCATTACACAAGACCGATTGACACCATGACCCATTCCACCGACATCACCACCCTGGCCCGCTGGATGGCAGCCGACTTCAGCAATCAGGAACAAGCCTTTGAGAATCCGCCTTTTTATGCCCACATTCGCGTTTGCATGCGGCCGTTACCTCCAGATGTGCTATCTGGCGTGGGGTTCCTGGTGGAGCAAGCCTACGACTATATGCTGAACGTGCCCTACCGGGTGCGCGTGTTGAAACTGTTGGAAAAGAGCGATCGCATCGAAATTGAAAACTACGTTCTCAAAGACGACAAGCCGTTCTACGGAGCCTCACGAGACTTACCACGCCTCAAAACCCTTTCCAGTGACATGTTGGAAAAATTGCCCGGTTGCAACATGATTGTGGAGTGGACAGGGCACAGCTTTAGGGGAAGCGTGGAACCAGGAAAAGCCTGTTTAGTAGTGCGCAAAGGAAAAACCACCTACCTTGACAGCGAATTTGAAATTGACGACCAAAAATTTATCAGTTGGGATCGAGGGCGCGATCCAGAAACCGATGAACATCTCTGGGGATCAATGGCAGGCCCATTCTATTTTGTTCGCTGGCATAACTTCGCCGATGAAGTGACAACTCCGTAATTTTACGGTCAGCACCTGCAACAGAAAACTAATTTGACCTGATTTTGACGGCTCCAATAGAGCTTCAAGCACCTGATTGTCCGCATTAACCGTAGAATTGCGATTGCCGATCGAATCAGAAAGTGCCTTGCGCCCGCCTGAGAGCCAAAAATTAGTATAAAATCATTCAATAATATCCAGTGGGTTCCCGTAGGATAAAAGTAGTGATTTAAGATACCTGTTTAAACAAGTCATGTTCCCGATCGCTCAGTTTTTCGATTCCAGAAGTTGCGTTAGTGGGTTTGGTTCAGGCTGGACCGATTCAAGCTGGCCTGGTTCAGGCTGGTTTGCATCTGCTGTTCAGAGTTCGAGTCGCGTTTTCCCTGCTTGGGTTTACTAGCCCCGGAGGTACTGCTGCATATGGACTCTTGGTCAGATTACTTCCATCGTCAGTCAACGGGGCATCTCACAACCCTCAAGCAAGAACAGTGCCTCTACGATCACCTTTTAGCATGTGCCAGGGTTGAACCACCCGAAGTAATGCTGGTGCGGTTTCGGGCATTATTTGTCACAGCAACGGGCTACACCGATCAGCAAGTTTGGCGATCGGTTGAGCAGATCCTGGATTCTCCATTCATTGAAAAAGACTTCAAATTTATCCTCAATCGCTGCTGCCACATTTTAATTAACCACTGGCTGATGCAGCCCAAGCTCCACACTGACATTTCCTCCCTGATCGATCTACTCGCTACGGTTCCAGATAGTCCAGGGCACAATCGCGCCACTAAACGGATGCGGCAACTCACGCGCAGTTTTCAACACACCGAACAATACGCAGCTCTCAAACGACTGGCTCAGGTCGTCACGCCCTCCAATAGCCCGATCGGTGGTTCTCCCCCGCTGGGCACTCTGATTCGTCGTTATCCCTGCCTGTACGATCACAGCTTACTGACTGAAGACAGCACCGAGCAGGAACGCAAACGAGTTCGACGCATTCGTCGTCAGGTACAGCGACAGTTCGATCGAGACTTAGCCCGCTATGCCACCGCTAAGCTGCAAGATAGTCGGCTGGAATCCGTATTAACCAACTCCGTATTAACCAACTCCGTATTAACCAACTCCGTGTTAACCAATGAGGTCGTGCTCGCAGGACATCCAGTGCCGGAACCACCACTTAATCCCGTGGGTCGCCTGATTCAAGGTCAATCTGATCGCAATCCCACCCTCCTGAGCGATCGACGGCTGGATAAAGCTTTGCGACAGTTTGGCGGCAAAATTGACGGTTCCAACACCTACCGTGATTTAGCCCAACGCTTCCTTACCTACAGCCGCTATGCCCCTTCCTACGATCGGTTCAAAGACGATCTGTTTGACTACCTCACAGACTCCATTGACCCCAAGTACGGTCAACGCCAATTCAACCAGCGGCTCTACGATTACTTGCAGGACACCCTGCCCGATCACAATACCCAACAGATTAATGATGTTTTGCTGGTCGGAACCTGTCGCAGGCTGATTAATTTTCTGGTGGTGGAAACCCAGGATCAGCCAAACCATGCAGTTTTTGTGGATCTGCTGGGGAATCTTGGGGCATCGTTGACGATCGGTTTGCTGCTGAAAATTTTGCTGATTTGCCGCAATGTTCGCCCCTATCTAGAACGGCAGTTTGCAGTTTTATTTAAACACTATGAGTCCTGCTCCAAGGACGGTGTGCTGTGGCTGGTGGAATCGTTGGAGCATCTCAATGTGGCCCTGAGCGTTAACTTCGGAACCCTGACCCTGTGTTCACCTAGTCTGTGAACTTTAAAATTTCAAATCGTATTTGATTGAAGTCCAAAAAATATGTAGGAATACCGTAGAATCGAGCACCTTCTAATTCAGTCTTGATATGATGTCAAGATAAAGTTATCGTGCAAACCATCCTCTGCGCCTGATTGAGTCGATTCTACGCCATGAAAAGAATTCGTCGCCTTTTTGTATTGCCCTTACTGGCACTTTTAACCGCAACCGTGCTGATTGCCTGTGGAGGCGGTTCCGGTGCTGCGGGAGATACTATTCGCGTTGGCTCCAAGGATTTTCCAGAGCAATTTATCATCGGTGAAATGTATGCCCTGACCCTGGAAAATGCAGGCTTTGAGGTGGAACGCAAACTCAACTTAGGCGGGACTCCAGTGGCTCAGGCAGCCCTCACCAGCAACGAAATTGACCTGTACCCTGAATATACTGGGACTGGCTTGCTCACAGTCCTGAGACTACCCACCGCCACCGATCAAGACGAAGTATTTCAGCAAGTCTCCCAGGCCTACCAGGAGCAATTTAATCTTGTCTGGCTCGATCCGGCTCCCATGAACAACACTCAGGCGCTAGCCATGACCAGGGAAGGCTCCCAACAATTTGGGATTACGACAATTTCGGAAATGGTCGCCCGCGCCGATGAGCTAGTGATGATTGGCCCACCCGAATTTGAAGCCCGCGAAGATGGACTGCCTGGAATTCAGGCTGAATATGGTGATTTCCAACTCCGAGAATACAAAGCAGTCGATCCGGGGTTGAAGTATCGGGGGCTGATCGACGGTGAAGCAGATGTCGCGGTCGCCTTTGGCACAGATGGTGAAATTAATGCCTTTGATCTGGTTGTCCTGGAGGATGATCAGGGATTGTTCCCGCCCTATCAAGTCGCTCCCGTCGTCCGTCAAGAAGCCCTGGATCAACACCCTGGTCTGGCAGATGCCCTGAACGCGATCGCCCCTTTGCTCACCGATGAAACCATGCAACGCCTCAACTTTGAAGTCAGCGGCAACCAGAGAGAACCCGCCGATGTAGCTAGAGAATTCCTGGAACAAGAAGGCATTCTTTAAGGGCCAACTTTAAGGGTCAACAGCAAACCGGGGAAGGCAGCGGTCAAAATCTGCCTCATTCTTTTCTCGCCGTTCTTCTTTTTCTCCTTGCTCTTTTTTTTCTTCGTTGTTCACACTTCAATCTTCGTTGTTCATTCCTCCCCCCCACTCCTCGTGACCACCATTCACTTCAACCAAGTCTCCCTCCGTTTTCCAGGTGCATCTCGTCCCGCTGTCGATCGGTGTAGCTGTGAGGTAGAGTCAGGGCAGCTTGTGGTGATTCTGGGTCATTCAGGGTGCGGTAAAACCACCCTGCTCAAGATGGTGAACCGTCTGTACGAACCGACGGAGGGCAGTATTGAGTTGGGTGGGCAGGATATTCGCCAGATGAAGAAAACGACCCTGCGGAAGCAAATTGGCTATGTGATTCAGCAGTCTGGGCTTTTTCCCCACATGACCGTTGCCCAAAACGTGGCCGTTGTTCCCAAACTCCTGGGCTGGGAGCGATCGAAGATCCAGACCCGGATTGATGAATTGCTGACCCTGGTGCAACTTCCTCCTCAGGAATACCGCAACCGCTATCCAGGACAGCTTTCGGGGGGGCAACAGCAACGAGTTGGGCTGACCGGGCCCTGGCAGGGGATCCAGCCGTATTGCTAATGGATGAACCCTTTGGCGCGATCGATGCCATTACCCGCACCAGCCTCCAGGACGAAATTCTGCGGCTCCAGCGACAACTCCGGAAAACAATCCTGTTTGTGTCCCACGATGTTGAAGAAGCCCTGCGCCTCGCCGATCGGCTGATCTTGATGCAGAATGGGCAAATTGTTCAGTACGATACTCCTTTCAACGTCCTGACTCGCCCTGCTAGTGACTTTGTGCATCATCTGATGGGAGCCGACGACATGGTACGCCAACTCAGCCTATTGCGGGTAGAAACTGCCATGATCACCACCCCAGACGACTACAGCCACAACGGCACCCCAACCGTAGAGCGAGATGACAGCCTCCGGGAAGCCCTGTCGCTGATTCTGAGAACGGGAGCACCCCATTTAACCGTGACGGACAACGGCGATACGGTAGGAGTCTTGACCCTCGATCACATTCGCAGTTCCGCCAGCCTTGCTGCCAGTGTGTGATCACAGCCCCTGTACCCAGGAAGACCATTCCCAGCCTCATCTCTTGTGGGGTGGGCATCTTGCCCGCCCAGTCAATGAGACAGAATAATTGCACAGGTTATTTAATCCCCGATCCTAAGGACTATCCTGATCGCGGCGAATCAACTCAACCCCATCTCGCCCATCCACATCCTGAAGATAAACCTTCACCTGCTCCTCACTGGACGTAGGCAGTTCTTTGCCCGTGAAATCAGGGTGAATCGGCAGTTCCCGGTGTCCCCGATCGACCAGTACCGCCAGCCGAATTGCCTCCGGTCGTCCATACTCTGTAACTGCATTCAGGGCGGCCCGAATCGTTCTTCCCTTAAAAATCACATCATCCACCAGCACGATCGTCTTTCCAGACACATCGAAGGGAATATTAGTTTTCTCCGGTTCCGCAGGTGAATGCGATCGAGGTCATCTCGATAAAAGGTAATATCCAGCGACCCGACCGGAACTTCGATTTGCTCGAGTGCCTCAATCTGCTTTGCTAGCAATTCTGCCAGGGGAACCCCCCTCGTATAAATTCCCAGCAGTGCCAGCTTCGATAAATCACCGGCTCGTTCAATAATTTGCGACGCTAACCGGGTAATGGTACGGCGCAGATCTTCTGCTGAGAGAATTTCAACCATTTGAGGCGGCATAATTTCAGTTAGGGGTGAATCGGCAACGCCAGAACAAACGAGGCAGAGTCCCAAACGGAACCTTACTCCGTATTATCTCTTAGCCTGATTCAAGTCGGTGTGCCACGATCGACGTTAAGGGATTAACTTATCAGATTGAGTGCTGCATGAGTCGTTCACTGAACAACGCGAACCTGCCTCAACTGCTTCAAGGTTTAACCGCCCAGCAAGCAGCCGCCCAGCAAGCCGCAGGTTTAGATAATCAGACCAAATTGCAAACGAGCCGTTCCTATTGGCGGATTTTTGAAGAGAACCTGTTTACCTTCATCAACGCGATTTTTTTTGCCATCAGTTTGGTCATGTTTCTGCTGGGGCGAGCCGGAGATGCCATCCTGGTGGTGATCGTAATTTTTGGGGGAGTCCTGGTCAATATTGCTCAAGAAATCTGGGCCAAACGGACACTCGATCGAATTGCGCTGCTGAATCGCCCTCAAGCCACCGTGATCCGGGATGGTATAGAGCAGGAAATTGAACCCTCACAAATTGTTTTAGGAGATGTATTAATAGCCCGTCCGGGCGATCAGATTCTGGTCGATGGCGAGATTGTCGGCGAGGGGCAGATGGAAGTCGATGAATCGCTTCTGACTGGAGAATCCGATCTGATCCCAAAACCCGTCGGAACACCGGTTTACTCTGGCAGTGTTTGCGTCAGTGGCACGGCTTGCTATGTTGCGCAAAAAGTCGGCACTGAAACCGTTGCTTACAAGCTGACCTCTGGTGCTAGAGCCTTTCGCCGTATCCTCACGCCCCTCCAGGTAGAAACCAATGTGGTGATTCGCGTTTTCATGCTGATTGCCTGCTTTTTGTGGCTGCTCATTGCCATCAGCTTTGTCAGCCGCGATCATTCCCTCAATGACCTGGTGCAGCGGGCCGCGGTGATTGCAGGACTGGTTCCCGCTGGACTGTTGATCGCCATCACTCTGGCGTATGGGCTGGGAGCCGTGCGGATGATTGGAGAAGATGTCCTGATTCAACAGGCGAATGCAGTGGAATCCCTGAGTAATGTGGATACCCTCTGCCTGGATAAAACTGGAACACTCACCGCCAACCACATTCTGCTTCAGGAAGTTCACCCCATCCAGATTTCCGCCGCCGCCCTGCATCCACTCCTGGGAGACTTTGCCGCCAACACAACCACCGTGAATCGCACCAGTGAAGCCATCGCCCATGCCTTTCCTGGGCAAATCCGCCAACCCAAAGCGGAAATTCCTTTCTCCTCCACCCGCAAGTGGAGCGCGATCGCCTTTGATGATTTGGATCGACGGGGAGTCTACCTCCTGGGCGCACCGGAAGTTTTAGCTCCCTCCCTCAGTCCTGAATTAAACGCCTACATTCAAACCAGGGTCAAACAGGGCTTACGAGTAGTTCTGTTTGCCTATTCGCCTGATCCAGCTCAAATTCGGGTTGAAACTGAGTTTCCCCAATTACCCCCGGATCGCATTCCCCTGGCCATTCTCTGCTTCAGCGATCAGCTCCGACCGGAAGCCTCCGAAACCTTACGCGCCTTTGCCGCAGCCGGGATTGAAGTCAAGATCATCTCTGGGGACAATCCGGAAACGGTGGCAGCCTTAGCGCGACAGGCAGGACTGCGAGACGATTTACGATTAATCTCTGGAGCGGAACTGTCCCAATTGAATCCGGAGCAGGTGACCCAGGCAGCGCAGATGTACACCGTGTTTGGGCGAATCAGCCCGGAACAAAAGGCGCTTCTGGTGCAAAAACTGCGGGATGCAGGGCGATACGTCGCCATGATTGGCGATGGGGTGAATGATGTTCTGTCCCTGAAGCAGGCTCATTTGGGAATTGCGATGGAGAGTGGGAGTAAGGCCACCCGTGGAGTGGCTGATATTGTGTTGCGGCAGGATTCCTTTGGGGCACTGCCGCGCGCCTTCCTGGAAGGGCAACGGATTCGGAACGGGATTCAGGATGTGCTGAAGCTTTTTCTGGTCAGAACCTTCTGCGTTACGCTCCTAATTTTTGCTACCGCGATCGTCACCGATATCTTTCCCCTCCAAAATAAGCAAAGTGCGATCGTTTCCCTGATTGGCGTAGGGTTCCCCACCATGTGTATTCCAGTTTGGGCCAGACCCGGACTCATCCCCCGCCGCAGTATGGTGCGATCGATGCTGCATTTCGTCGTACCCGCAACTTTGACCCTGACACTGATGTCCTTAATGGTGTATCTGTTTTACCTGGTGGTCGCCGTATTAGACCTGCCTCCTGGTGCTGGCATTGCTCAGGTCAATCACAACATTCCTCGCAGTGCCCTCGTTACGATTTTAATTATGGGTGAACTATTGCTGATTCCCTTTCTCAAACCCCCGAACACCGCCTGGGTGGGCGGCGAACCCCTCAGTGGCGACTGGCGATACTCGATCGTAGCCCTCCTCCTATTTGGCGTTTACTTACTGATTTTAGGGATTCCGCCGCTCCGGCAGTTCTTTGAGTTATACCCGCTGGGGAGAGTTCACTACCTGTTCCTGGGATTCATTGCGATCGAATGGTGCTTGATTCTCCGGGCCATCTGGCGCAGTCGCTTTCTCGATCGATTCCTCGGCATTGATTTGCGTTAATCCTGCAACAAAAAACCTTCCCCCCGTTGGGAGAAGGACGCTAAAAAACAGTATGGGCATCTTACCTACTCAGTACCTATCCGGATCAGTCTGGGGAGCATGTCACTTTTGTCGCCCTCACCCTAAATCCCTCTCCCGAAGGGCGAGGGACTTCGATCCGGCTCCCCTTCTCCCGGTGGGAAAAGGGGTTGGGGGATGAGGGCCAAACTTGCAAACGTGACATACTCCCTCAGTCTGTCTGTTGGACTGGGCGGGCAAGATGCCCACCCCACAAGAATTTCAGACTATTGAATTTGCATTCCTTAGCAAGATTCTTGACCGAAAATCCTATCGCGCAGGCAGATATGCCATCGGGTTCACTGTGCCCTGAGCGGGGATATGGACTTCAAAGTGCAAGTGAGGGCCGGTGCTGTAGCCAGTGCTACCCATTTCGCCAAGCTGTTCCCCCTGACTGACCCGCTGCCCATTCCGAACGTGGATCGCATTCATGTGAGCATAGCGCGTCATGGTACCGTCTGGATGACGAACCTCCACCATATTGCCGTATCCACCCGAATTCCAGCCAGCAAACTCAATTACTCCGGTTGCAGCAGCATAGATCGGCGTTCCCACATCCGCTGCAATGTCAATACCCCGGTGCATTCTGCCCCAACGCCAGCCATACCCAGAGGTTAGAACCCCGCGCGCGGGCCAGATAAAGCCGTTGAAAATTCCATCTTCAGGCAGGAACGTATCTGCTCCCGGCAACGGAGGTAGCTCAGGAGAAACCATCCGTCCCGTGATCGGTTGCAACAACGGATCGTAGCTCTCAGAACCCAAGGGTGCCGCCGCGACCATTTCCGGTTGAGCGGTAGAATCTCGATCGGGGCGAGAACTGCTGACTGGACGCACTTCTTCATTCACCGTTTCGATCGCCTGATTCATGTGCGGATTCACTGCAACCTCACTGGGAATTGCAGGCTCCGGTAAAGCAGCTGCCTCAGTCTCCTCTGGAGCAGACTCCACGACAACAGCCGTCGATGGGGGAATCGATCGCTGCTGACGCATGGCACGAATCTCGGTGAGCAAACTGGCTACATAGGGATTTGCCCCAGAAGGAACGCTAGTATCAGAAACGCTGGGAGTAAACTCTGCATCTGAAGTCGGTGCTAACGCCTCCGGCATCGGAATCAGATCCGGCGAAGCGGCAATCTGCTCTACACCATTCTGAGTGTCACTAACCACTTCAGATGATGCTGGAACCGGTGAAGTCACGATCGAGCTAGATTGCGGACTGGGTAAAACGGGTACCGACTCATTCACCTGAGCATACTGTGCAGGCACATCCGTCTGGGGAGTCACAGAATCCGCAGCAACAGGCAACGCATCTGCCAAGGTAAACGAACCAGACGTTTCTGGAACAGCAATGCGATCGGTGGATGGAGTGGATGGAACCGAAAGAACTTGCCCCACAAAAATCACATTCGGGTTGCGCAATCCATTCGCTTCAATCAAAAGGGATTGGGGAATATTGTGAGCCCGAGCAATTCCAGCCACCGTATCCCCAGGACTGACTCGATACTCCGACAATTGCAACCCACCAGGCTGTATCACCTCTGCTTGAGGGTCTGATGTGATTGCAACTTCATCGCTGGGGGAGAGGGAATTATCCGGCGCAATAAAAGGAATTCCGGGTAACGCACCGCTCTGGGGTTGCGTGGTTGGGACTATATGACTCGTAGCAATCTGATCTGGAATTTTGCCCCCCACCTGAGCATCCCCAGATTCCGCTGCCTGAGCCGCTTCACGCTCGACTCTGGGGGCATTCACAACTGAATTTGACGAATTCGACTCCTCATACCGCAACTCCGCCAGGCTTTCCCTTAACCGCTCTCGCTGCTGCCGCAGGCGTTCCAGGGATTGGTTGCGCTCGACCTCAATTTGACTTGCCGACTCATTCTCACTTAGCCCAGACAACTGCTCCAGGTTTGCAGAAGCAACCAGGGTCGAGGATTGCGCAGCCTCCAAATGGTTTGGTTCTACTGCGGCTATTTGGGTTGACAACCGATTGGGAACTGGAACTCTGAGAACTTGCCCCGTTCGCAAGGAAGAATCTAACGTCAGTCCGTTTGCGACGGCCACACTCCACCCATTAACCTGGTAATGGGATGCAACTTGCTGAATTGACTGTCCTTCTCGAACGATGTGCTCAACCCATCGCACGCCTGAAAGTGGAGAACCAGATTGAGCAACCGGAAGCGTTGCTGCAATTGCAGTATTGGGCACTCTAGGTTCAGCGGCCGCCGCCCCATCATCCTGTTGAGGAAGCAAAGCCCCCGTCGCGCCCATTGAGAGCGCCAGACCTAGCATGGCCGCAGAGGTACGGACTCTACGCCTACTTGCCAGGGAAGCACCTTCAGACTGCTCTAGCTCAGACTGTCCCGACTCAGATCGCTCTAGCCCAGTATCAACAGTTGCTTGATAAGAGCAGGACACAAACCTATCTTTCCGCAAATGTGCTCGCTTCAAAGAACGACCTCCTGATGTCCAGCGTTTAACTGTCCTCAAACTCACTGTCCTCAAACTCATTGAACTCTAGCCTATTTATGACTTGAATCATCCTGAGCAGAGATCCAGATCACAAACCGTAGCCACATGACTAGGTAAGATTACCTTAGCTTCTTAGGCTTAGACAAGCTTACACCAGTTGCAAAAAAATTCAAGACTTCTGAATTAAGCAAACCTAATCTACCAGATAGCGTTGAGCTTGATTCAACTTTTTTATATCGATCGATGGTTTGCCTTTGTCTGAATCTTCACCGGCATAGTGTACACCACTCTTCAGAAGAAAGTGTCTATCCCTATCAGCCGATCGCAATTTTTTTAAGTAGTAAAACATGGGAAAAAGTTAAAACTTCGGGTGGTTAATATCAAATACCAGTCCGTTGGATCTCCCTTCTAGAAGGCGGTCTAGCCCATAATTACAGCAAAATCAAACAGCAAAAATCAGGTCAGGTTCAACCGATTTACTTCGATTGAAAAGTTCTATTGGGAATCGTCAAATAGGTGTGATTCCGACCTTGACATTTCCTTTTTTAGTTGTTCTACTAGCACATAATTTTGTCTCTCTAAGTAGAGGAAAGTAGGATGAGCGATTTCCTTCAGGGAATTTACGGTGGACTCAGAGGCCTGCTATAGAAATTTTTTATATTAGCAAGACCTGTTTTGTAGTCTGGAAAACTGAAGTTTAGAAACAGTGAACTGAATCACCAAAATCCTGGAGCGAGTTAAGGATAACCCAAAAGTCAAAAAGTGGACGCAGTTTAAAATTTTGAATAGATGAATAAATATGTATATGGAAATGTAGAGGTTGAGGGAGTAAAGAGTGAGGGGTGAAAAGTGCAGGGTGGGTTAGGTTTCCTGGCACCGGACTGGGGTTTGTCAGCAAGCTAGTTTTCCTTACAAAGAGAATTTTACAGAAACCTCCTTAAGGCAAGATGAGTGCTTATAAAAGCTTATGAAAGCGGATCATCGGGATGGATCCAATTTCTAGCCCGATTGCATTTCCCCCGTTACCCCATCCATCTATATGTAGAACCTATATATAGGAATAGAATATGAAATTTGCATCCAGAACCTCAAAGAGAGGGTGAGTTTGGCCTGTGACTTTACCCTCACTATCCCAATCGCCCCTACTTCAGCAACCCAAGCTGCCGTCGCGCCTCAAACAGCCCGATCGCCACACTGACTGAGAGGTTTAAGCTCCGAACCCCTGCCTGAGCCATGGGAATATGCACCGTCGCATCGCACGCCTTCAAGACCTCTGGTGGCAGCCCAGCCGTCTCACAACCAAACAGCAACCAGTCATCGGCCTGAAACTGGAACTTTACATAGCTATAAATTCCTGAAGTGCTGAAACCAACCCAGCGTCCCTGCTGCTGTTGGTGGTAGTCCTGAAACTCTTTCCAGTCAGCATGATAGACCAGAGCAACGTACTCCCAATAGTCCAAGCCAGCCCGTTTTAGATAACGATCGCTAATCTCAAATCCGAGGGGCCCCACTAAATGCAAGGTGGTGCGGGTCGCAGCGCAGGTACGGGCAATATTTCCTGTATTGGGAGGAATTTGGGGATTGACTAAAACAACGTGAGGCATACAGTCTCATAAGGCATTCTGTCTATTTTGGCAGTCCGGTGGCCAGGAGCGCAAAAAATCCCCAAAAAAAATCCACCTCCCTGGATCAGCGAGGTGGTGATGTTGAACTTTCCGTTCTTAGCTTGAAAAATTAAAATCTCAAGGGCATTTTGTTTATTTTAAAAACCTTAACCTGCAATACCTGACAGCTTTTTGTAAACGATAGGATAAAACCTACTCTACTGAGGTCATGACAGGTTCCCTGGAGTCCGGAGCATCGGAGGTAGAAACAGCGATCTCAAAATTTGCCTCTAACTCCGACTCAATCCGTAGCCGATCGCAGGGAATCGTATCGGCCAGAATCGCGCTGGCCATCATGCCGCAGTGGATTTCTAGCTGAGCTTCGGGTAACGCTTCAAACACCAGCCGCTGCCCTGGAAAAACCACGCGCTCAAAATACCAGTTGGGAATATTGGTAATCCGAACAACCTGAATCTTGCTAGTTGCATTGACGTAACAACATAGGATGTGCCCCGGTGCACCCGACGGTAGGGGATCAAAAATCTGTGCCATAACAAAGAGGAGCCTTAACTTCATCATTGAGGTACACCTGAAGCTAACATCCTCTGATCCCTGCTAGCTGTAAACCCGACTACCAACCTCGATCGGAACCTTAAAATTAGCCTGCTGAAGATAAAACCAGGGCTGGTTTTCTCAGAGTTCTGTGCCTCCAAGAGCTGATTTTCATTGATCCCCACCCGCATTTCTTGAGTCAGCTCTATTGCCACCCTAAGAATTTAGATCGCTTTCTCGCCCCACTTCCCTGAGATCCCGGCAAACCTGCCATGCAGGGACAGAGGGAGAATGCTATTGTGAAGTTATATGAAAACAGTTTCAGAATTGCTGAATTCAGAGCATATCAGCTCCCTAGTGGTGACTGCTGGTTCTGCCTGATGGCTCTGATCCCTGAAGTGAACCCGGAAGTCATTTCTGATGAACGATCGCATTCTCTACGTCCGCCTCCCCTGTAATCCCATCTTCCCGATCGGTGTGGTCTACCTGGCTGATCATATTCATAAGCAGTTTCCAGGGGTAGAACAGCAAATCTTTGACCTGGGCACTGTGCCCCCTCTGGACTTTTTCCCAGCCCTTGATCGCTGCATTGATCAGTTTCGGCCCACCTTATTAGTCTTCTCCTGGCGAGATATCCAGATCTATGCCCCTGTTGGCGGCCGGGTGGGAATCCCCTACAAAATGCCTTCGAGTTTTACTATGCCCGCAATCCTCTGGTCAAGCTAAGGGGAGCCTTTGGTGGTGTGCGCATGGCCAGTTCCTACCTGGTGGAACTGTGGCGGAATTTGAACTTGATTAAACGGGGGATGAAACGGGCCCAGCGGTATTGTCCCGATGTGCAGCTTGTCGTCGGCGGTGGGGCAGTCAGCGTTTTCTATGAGCAACTAGGAAAAATGTTACCCCAGGGCAGCATTATTTCCGTTGGAGAGGGAGAAGTCCTGCTGGAACGCCTGCTGCAAGGGCAGGATTTTTCCGATCAACGCTGCTACGTTGTGGGTCAAACTCAGCCCCGCGATCGCATGATTCATGAGCAGCCCAGTCCTCTGGAAAAAACGGCCTGCAACTACGACTACATCGCCAAAATCTGGCCCGACTTTAGTTATTACCTGCAAGATGGCGACTTTTATGTGGGGGTGCAAACCAAGCGCGGCTGTCCCCACAACTGCTGCTACTGCATTTACACCGTCGTGGAAGGCAAGCAGGTACGGATTAATCCAGCGGATGAAGTCGTTCAGGAAATGCAGCAACTCTACGATCGGGGGGTGCGTAATTTCTGGTTCACTGACGCTCAGTTCATCCCGGCTCGTCGGTTTATGGAGGATGCAGCAGAACTGTTGCAGAAAATCCTGGATGCGGGAATGACGGACATTCACTGGGCCGCCTATATTCGGGCAGACAACCTGACTCCGGAACTGGCGGATCTGATGGTAAAAACGGGGATGAATTACTTTGAAATTGGGATTACCAGCGGCTCCCAGGAGTTAGTCCGCAAAATGCGAATGGGCTACAACCTGCGAACCGTGTTGCAAAACTGCCGTGATCTGAAGTCTGCCGGATTCAACGATATTGTATCGGTCAATTACTCCTTTAATGTGATTGATGAAACTGTCGATACGATTCGTCAAACCGTTGCCTACCACCGGGAGCTAGAGAAGATTTTTGGTGCGGATAAGGTGGAGCCGGCGATCTTCTTCATTGGCTTGCAGCCCCACACCCATTTAGAAGAGTATGCCTTTAAGCACGATATTTTAAAGAAAGGCTATAATCCGCTAGCGATCCACCTGCCCTGGGTGGCGAAGAAACTGCTCTGGAACCCCGAACCCCTTGGCTCCTTTTTTGGCGACATTTGCTTGCAGGCATGGCGACGCAATCCCAATGATTTTGGGCGGGAAGTGATGCAAATCCTGGAAGAGCAACTTGGGCTGGCAGACCTGGAAGAGGCTTTAAGTGCTCCCATGCAGGCTGAAAAGAAAAAACCAGAGCGATCGATCGTGGGTGCATCAAAATAAAGCTGCATCAAAACAAGGTGGATCAAAATAAAGGCATTGGATCTTTAAGGAGTGCCATCGTGGGATTTTACTCACAAAAAATTCTGCCCTACTGCCTGGACTGGGCAATGTCCGACAGTACCTATGGCAACTATCGCAAAGCCCTACTGTCCGAGGTGAAAGGGGAAGTCCTGGAAATCGGCTTTGGGACGGGGTTGAACCTGTCCTACTATCCAGAGCAGATTCATCAACTGGTGGCGATCGATGCGAATCCGGGCATGAACCACCTGGCCAGACAACGGGTTGAATCCTCTGGAATCACTGTCGATCATCGAGTTCTGAATGGGGAAAGCCTACCCATGCCCGATCGCAGTTTTGACAGCGTGGTGAGCACCTGGACGCTATGCAGCATCGCCAAGGTTGAGCAAGCCCTTCAGGAAATTGAGCGAGTTTTGAAGCCAGGGGGTCGCTTCTTTTTTATCGAACATGGTTTAAGCAATGAACCCAAAATTCAGGTTTGGCAGAACCGCCTGACTCCGCTCCAGAAGGTGATTGCGGATGGTTGCCACCTGAATCGCAACATTCGACAACTTGTACAGCAGCAGTTTGAGCAGGTTACGGTGGAAGAATTCTACGCCGATAAGACACCAAAGATGGCGGGGTACTTCTACAAAGGCATTGCCACCAAAAAGGGGGGCTAATTGGGCAAAATCAGGGAACTTTTCCTCCAATCGTCAGGTCGTAAAGTTACAGCAACTTGCGAAGTAGCAACTTGTCAATGGCAGGGCTGAGGCATCTCGTTGAATGAATATTCTTCCAGATGAGTCATTTTCTTCCTGGTGTCGGCTACACTTTGGTGCGGATTTTCCCATCAGACCGAATCAGAACTCAGCGACCGTTTGAGCAAGTCGTTCGATCGCAAGCAACTTGCTCTACAGCTTTCGACTAGAAGATTTTGACCCAAGGAAATCAATCCATGCAGTATTCCAATTGGCAATCTCGTACCGCCCTCCTGTTGACCGTAGGGTTAGCCTCCACCCTATCCCTTCCCTTTACCTTGGTGACTTCCGCTGAAGCCCTTCCCGCTGGCTATCAGATCGGGCAACGCTTCCCCGATTCCTGGCGCAGCAGCAGCTTACCCACAGGTACCATCATTCCGATCGCCCTGGAAGAAGGAGCCGAACGGATTATCGTGACTCCGAATGAAACGGCAGATGTGACTGTTTTCGTGGCCAATGACATTGTGACCGGCACGGGCCGAGTTGCGATTCGCAGAGGCAGTCAGCTTGAGGGGCAATTGCGTCCGGCGGGACAGGGGACTCAGTTTGTCGCTAATACGCTGATTCTGGAGAATGGCACTCGGATCAATATTGATGCGGTTTCCAACGTCATTACCGATCGAGAAACCATCAGCCGACGCAGCAATCCCGACATTCTGCGCGGAGCGATCATCGGAGGCGGAGCCGCTGCCATCCTGTCGGGTATCTTCGGGCGCATTGATGCCTGGGAAGTGCTAGCCGGAGCCGGAGTCGGTGTTTTGGCGGAAGTTCTCCTGCGCGGACGACAGGATGTGGAAGTGATCTCCGTCCGTCCAGAAAGAATGGATGTGCGGTTGCGATCGCCCCTGGCATTGCAGTAGGACTGAGGACTGTTCGCGGAGCGTGGGCGTTAAGCCCGTAGGACTGAGGACTGAGGACTGAGGACTGAGGACTGTTCGCGGAGCGTGGGCGTTAAGCCCGTAGGACTGAGGACTGAGGACTGTTCGCGGAACGTGGACGTAGTTTGGAGTGTGGGTGAGGAGTGTCGCGGAGTGTGGGTATGTGAGCCTTCAGGAGGGAGGGAAAAAAGAGTAAACTGTAGCACAGGGGTTCTGCCTGCATTGGCGAAAGAATTCTTTCCATAGAAGCAAAAAATCGATCGCCCGATGGCACTGAATTCAATGGTTAGGATCGTCAGCTAAATAACCTATCAATCATTTTGCCTTGTTGACTGGGCAGGCAAAATGTCTACCCCGCCAGAGGGAACGCAGAAGGCAGAAGCAAACTGGTCTGTCTTGATCCCTACGAACTTCGCCCAAGTTCCCCGATCGCTCCTCCTTCCTCACTCCTCACTCCTCACTCCCCCATGCCAACCTACACCGGAATTTCTAGCGAAGCCTTTCGTCATCCCCTGGATGCCCAGGCCGAACAAGCCCTGCGTAGCGTTCCTGGGTTCGATCTGGTGGCGCGACGGTTTGTTGAGTTTACCTATGAACGACCGCGCTATGTCTACCTGATGGGTAACAGTATTGAGGTGGGGCCGAGGCAGTATGCATCGCTCTATCATCTGTTTCGGGAATGTGTACGAGATTTAGATGTCACCCCAGAACCGACGCTGTTTGTCTCGCAGTCTCCCGTGGTGAATGCCTACGCCCTCGGCAAAGATCATCCCTGTGTGGTGCTGAATACGGGGCTACTGGATTTGATGAGTGAGGCAGAGTTGCGATCGACCCTGGCCCATGAGTTAGGCCACATCAAGTGCGGTCATACGATTTTGATTCAGATGGCTAGCTGGGCCCTGACGCTGGTATTCAACCTGAGCGAAATGACCTTTGGGTTAAGCAATCTGGTCAGCACCGGGTTGATTCTGGCCTTTTATGAATGGTTGCGGAAAGCAGAATTATCCGCCGATCGCGCAGCACTGCTGGTTTTAGATGAGATGAAGCCAGTGATGGAAAGCATGATGCGGCTGGCAGGGGGCAGTTCTCGCTATGCCCATGAACTGAGCCTGAATGAATTCGTGCGACAGTCCGATCGCTACCAGAACCTGGATCAGGATGGGCTGAATCAAATCTACAAATTTTTTCTCTACAACAACTTAACTCAAGGGACTTTTCTCTCCCATCCCTTCACCGTAGAGCGGGTCAAGTACCTCCAGGAGTGGGCCAATTCAGAGCATTATCGCCAAATTCGCGCCGGAAACTATCGCCGCACCGGGGAAGGCTCAGTGGATGTACCCGCCGAACCCCCTTCTCCGCCGGAAACGAATCCCGAAGAAGTGGAACGTCTCCAGCGCGAAATTGCAGCACTACAAAGAGAAATTGACGAAATCAAGCGATCGCAGTCTGGTTAGAAATGTGAGTCAAATCAACCAGAACTCTTGTGGAGTGGATATCTTCATCCAATCAACAAATCAGAACTCTTGTGGGGTGGGCATCTTCGCTCAACCGATTCAGCTAGAACTCTTGTGGGGTGGGCATCTTGCCCGCCCAATCAACCAAGTAGAACACTGCACAGGTTATTTGATTCACAATCCTTGTAATTTGCAAGTCAATCAGCTAGAACTGGCCGCAATGCGTTGACGCGCTTCCTTCACCATCGCAATCAAAGTTTGGTGCGCATCTTCTGAATCCTGCAATTCATGATCAAACGTGATTCGCACAGGCTTCGTTTCATCGTTCACCTGCACCGACAGATCCATGCCTTCAGGATCAATCTTGACCATCTCAGCAGCACTTGCCTTCACCTCACCACCGAAGACCCTGGCATAGAGCTTAATCGCATCCGCATGATCATCATTCATATGCTTGCAAATACGATCGCTCACTTGCGGCGACAATGCATCAGACATATCTCATCCCCATCAGATAAAATAACCAGCTTCCCTAGCCTAGCCAATTTTGGGAACGAACTGAAACCGGAGAACTGAAAATCAGGCAATGACCCCTCAGAAGGTTGGACAGACAAGATGCCCAACCCGCCAAAGTTAGAGGTCGTCGGTGCTTGGTCGGTTCTTGGATTTTGCCTCCAGATTCTCTAGCCGACTCCGCAACTCCTGATTGTCTTTCTTCAATTGATCCAGCTCATCCTGCACTTTCTTAACGGCTTGATCTTTACCGATCGCCTTCTGAACCCGCTGCACCGCTTCTTCTGCCATCCGCCGCACTCGCCCATCCGGGGTTTGATCCGCCAGAGCTTGCAGAAATCCGATCGCCCTTCGAGTTTCCATTTGTCCCAGGGCATTCACCACCGACACCTGAGTCAGGAAAAATGATTCCCGTGAGAGTTCATCCAACCGATTGAGAATCCGCTCCAGGTTGACCGGAGTTTGTCCCGTCGAAATGGCTCCCAGTGCCCGAATCGCAGCCAGCCGCAGAGCTGAAGGAACCCCGGCCGCCGTATATTGCAGAATCAAATTGAGCGCAGCCTCCGAGGTTTTCAGCTTGCTGAGGCCGCTGATTGCTCCACTCCGAACGGTTTCATTCCAACCCGATCGCGCCTGCAAAATCGACTGCATTAAATCCAGCACTTCTGCTTCCAGCGTTTCATCCGCGCGCACCGCTGCCACACCGCACAGTCCAGAAATCGCCGCTGCTTCCACATAGTAGCTGGGATCTCCCTGTTGGGCGATCGGTTTCAGGGCATCGTAGCTGTCCTGGGTTTTGAGTTTGGCCAGAGCATCAACCACCGCTCGCCGCACCTTGGGATTAGAATCCTGCAAGCCTGCGGTTAATCCTGCCACGGACTGATCCAGCTTCACTGATGCAAGCTGTTTGGCTACCTCTACCCGAACGCCCCAAAACGGTTCCTGTTCCAGAGCAGCCGACAAGGCCTTGACTGCCTCCAATCCACCTTTTTTCGCCAGAGCTTCCGCAGCATAGGTTCGGGAGATCGGATCGGGATCGTGCTGAAGTTGGGCTTTCAGTTCTGAGACTGGATACTCCAGCGTTACCGTTTTCAGGATGGAATTGCCCAGATCAAAGCTAATGAAATTGGGCTTTTGTTCCAGGGGAAAGTAGAAAGCCTGCTCCCGCTCATGAATCCGCACGGTAAAGGGCTTGATCTGGGTTTTTGCTTGTTCAGATTCGCTATAGCCAAATCCGATCGCAATTTTCAGGTCAAACAGCCCACTGTTGCTGCTCTTATCCCCGTCCTTAGACTGAGTTTGAGTCACCGTGACTTTTGCCAGATGGCTATCTCCATCCCAGGAATACGCCACCTTATAGTCCGGGTGTCCGCCCCGGAATACATACTGATCAAACAGAAACTGCAAATTCCGGCCTGTTGCTTTGTCGATCGCCCGCAGGAGATCCACCGTTTCCACCGTTTGGTGAGCATTGTCCTGCACAAAGGTATGAATTGCCTTAAAAAACAGGGCATCTCCCAACTCCGATCGAATCATGTGGTAGACACAAGCCCCCTTCTCGTACAGGTGGCGATCGTACAGTTCAATGGCTTCTCGATAAACGTGGGTGACGATGGGACGACGGTAGCGGGAAGAATCCTCGGCCAGATAATTTCGGGCTTCATTGAGGCGATAGTAGGCGGCTTCCTCTGCACCCAACTGATTTTCTGTCCACAGCACTTCTGAATAGGTTGCCATTCCTTCCTTAATCCAGGCGTGGGACCAGTGCTTAATCACCACCAGATCCCCAAACCACTGATGGGCCAATTCATGGGCCACTAAATTTTCAGCGGCTCGGTTGTCCAACGCGGCCCGCTCATCCAGTAGACAGCGAGTGGTCAGTAATGTTGTAGATGTATTTTCCATGCCGCCAAAGATGAAATCTTCGACACACACCTGAGCATATTTGGGATAGGGATAGCGATAGCCAAAGGTCTGGCTAAAAAACTCCAGCATTTCCGGCGTTTTACCCATCGTGCGCCGAGCATCTGCCTCTCGCCCTTTTTCCACATAGTAGGTGACGGGAATGCCCTGCCATTCGTCCTGTAGCTCCGCAAAGTCCCCCACCGCCAGCGTCATCAGGTAGGTGGGATGAACCTGCTCCTGTCGCCAATGATAGATCTTGGCATCGCCATCTTCCTGGGTTTCGACTAACACCCCATTGGAAATTGCGATCAGCGGTTTGGGCACTCGTACCCGAATTTCTGAAGTGGCCAACTGTCCAGGGTAGTCAAAGCAAGGAAACCAGTACCGGGAATCTTCATCCTCACCCTGGGTCCAAACCTGAATCGGCTTCTGAGGATAATCTTTTGTAGGAGAAATAAAATACAGTCCCCGTTGAGGCTGCTCTACTGAATAGGCGATCGACAGGACAATGGGTACTCCCGTTTGAGTGATTTGAGTCAACCGTACCTGAAGCTGTTCACCATCATATTCAAAGGGTTGGGGAACACTATCTACTTCCACCGCAGCAATTTGTAAATCCACTGCATCCAACGTCAGGCCGTCTACCCCATCCCGGATGGGATTCAGGTGAATGTGGCAAGTACCGCAATAGGTTTTGCTCGGTAGATCCAGGGCCAGATCCAGGAAAATATGTTCCACCTGCCCAGGGCGATCGGGATTGTAATGGGGGCGTGCGCCTGGTAGTTCAAAGGACTTGTGACGATTTTCAGTGTCGAAATAGGAATTCTTGTGCATCCGGTGAGCAACCCAGTGAATGAAGGAGGATTAAGATCAACAAGATCAATATGCCCTATGTGCCGCAGCAGATAGAGCAATAACGTATAAGGTACGAATCTTCCCACAGATTAACACTCACCGAGGCGGAGTGACTGCCCCACATCAAGCTGCATCAAGAACCTGTAACTCACGGGTGGCGATCGTTTCTCGCTTTTCTAACTTCAAGACCGAGAACTGATTCCGCAACAGGTTGAGATCGATCTCTAGTTCCGCCCGTTCATCGTAGGCAATCTGCAAATTTGCCAGAGCCTTCCGGTAGGTTGCCCCGTTCATCATTTCAATTCGCTTGGCCTTCCGCTGGGCATCATTGCGGAGTTCGGTATCAAAAGCAATGTCCGTATCAATTTCTGCCGTCAACCGATCGACGACATCCTTCAAACGACGAATGTGTTGATCGGCCCGGAGCAATTGGTGTTGCTTTTCAGCAATGGCGGCAGGATAATCCAGTAATTTCATTTGTTTCCTTCCTGTTCTCTTGACTCATGATGGCTTTCCAACCATCGCTAGGCAGCTTGTGGTTGATTGGACTGAACCTTTACAGGCTGAATTTCCCCGTGAATAGGGCGTTTGACGGGCTGCATCCGGCGCATCTGAGCCTCAAACGCTTCTCGGTTGAATGCATAGGAGCGATCGCCCTCCACCGCATGAAACAGCACATCATCCACCAGTGACTCAATAGAGAGTTCCAGCCAATGGTTCAAAGCTTGCTGCAAATCATCCGTCCGATACAGTTCGCCTTCTTCGTGCAGGAAATGAGACTGCAACTCTGAGGCAGCTAACTTCAAGGCAGACTGAACAGCATCTTGATCAAGTAGTGTTGTCATTGGACTTACCCAGTTGTGGAGCGGCGATCGTTCAGCTTCATCGATTAACTCAATGAATTTCAACCATCCCCTTTTCTACCCTTCCATTATAGCAACAGTAGTACATTTATTTTATGGCGTGTTAACCCGTATAAATTTACGGTTTTAATCACTTTCTTCTCAAAGAGAAAAACAACGATTTATGCGCGTTAACAAAGATAGTGTACTATAACAGTAAATGCGTGTTAGCATGGTCTTAGTCAAATTGAGTGAATCCTTATGCCGCTCCTGAATCCCAGACAACGCTCCGAAGGGGGAACCTTTACTCAGGTGGGTGATGAACCCCTCTCCAAGAAAGTCATTGGCATTCGCTTGCCCGAATCCGTCTATGCGATCGTCCATAATCTGCCCGATCGAACGGAATGGCTCCGTCGCGTCATTACAGAGGCAGTGCAACGAGAGTTAATCCAGCCGGATAGTACTGAAGAACGCAATAATAAATCAGAGGAACCATAATTCCCCGGTCAGTCTCCGATCAAACGCTGAAGCAATGGAGTAACAGGATCCATTGCAACGATTCTGCTTCGTTGACTGGGCGGGCAAGATGCCCACCCCACAAGAATTCCAGATTCCAGATTATTGGATTAATCTAAGTTAGCTAAAGGGAATACACATTCCCGTCAATCAATACGCGAGTAATCCCCTTCGCCTGAAGATAGGGGCTGGCCTTTTGTAATACCCTGCTATCGGGAACCTTCACCACTCGCTGCATCCGTCGAGTAAACCGTTTAGCCACACGATGATTATCAAAAATGGGTAGGGTTTTCGCCAGAGTTTCCTCCTCTGGAATTTGCCCCAGGTCGGCAAAATCCTTGAGTGGGCGCGTGATCAATTCAGACGATCGATCGACCACAATGTAGCAAGTTCGAGGAATTTCAGCTTCTGCCAGGGGCAGAATTTGGACGAACGCACCACTATGAATATGAACGGCTGAAAAATGCTTTGATTGGGCGGCTAGATCGAGGTCATCGTCGTCGTCCTCATCGTCGAAGTCATCATCATCCAGATCATCATCCAGATCCTCGTCTAGATCGTCATCCAAATCCGCCTCTAAATCTTCTTCTGCATCCTCCAGATCTTCCTCAATCTCCGCCTCCACCCGTTTTTTCCTGGGAATCCCCCCCTTAGGTCTGGGTTTACCCAACTCTGCCTGAATTTCCTTGAGTTCTTTTTCAGTTAGAACGGGCTGATCCGCATCAAAATCTTCCTCCTCTTCCAGAGGTTCTAAATCAGGATCCACAAACCCAGGATCCGTGCTCAGTTCGAGTTGAGCGGATTGATCCATGGAACGCCGCCGCCTGGAGTTGGGCCGCTTTGAAATGGGTGGCTGAATGGAGGACTGGGCCGAAGTTAGCTCCTCTTCTAAATCAGGAACTTCTGGAACGTCCGGTGACGATCGCTTACGCAACCGGGGAGACGGCTTGGATGAAAGGCTTTCCTCTGGGGCAGATGCAGCAGTTACTACATCAGGGGATTGATCGCTGAGGGACAACTCCGCTGGATGGTGGGAGGCTGAACTTGAAGATTTATACCCCCCCGATCGCTTCTGCTGAATCAGGTTATCGTACTCATCCTCAGAAAAGTTTTGCTTGAGAATCCGGCTGATTGTACTGGTACTCACTCCGTAGTGGTTCGCTATTGTAACCGTCGTTTCCTCTGGCTGACGATAGCGATTCAAAATGTCTTGTCGGTCAGCATCAGACAGTTTTCTAGGAGCCATGCCGGAAGTGTTCCTCGAACCGTACTCTTAATTCGCTACTGGATTGTAACAAAAATGGCAATTATTCGGGCATCGACTTCGTTGCAACCTCATGAAACTTGACGAACCCTTTCTCCACTGTAAGCGAAACGCCAAAGAATGGCTAAGCTCGTCTGCGGCTGGCCCGACGACGCACATTCGACAGATGATATTCCAGAGCTGCCCCAATGGCGAACAGGCAACCGCTAAAAATCCAGAAGACTTCTGGCAAGGCTCCCGTTTGGTAGTCGGGAATATAGTTAATCGCGTAGTTAAACCAGATGTCGGCAATGTAGTAGCAAAACACTGCTGCTGCAATAAACCGCCAGGACAGAGAAAACCGTCCACCCCAAAAGGCTAATAGTAACGTTGTTGCCATGACTACCAGGATCACATCCCCGATGATATAGAGCCACGTCACCAGATTAGCCAGGGGAGCCAGTCGTTCGTCCACTGCTTCGGCCCAGGCTGGTACATCAGAGGCAGCAGGTTCGGTTGGAGGGACAGGGGAGATTTCGGGCACCGCTTCAAGCTCTGGCGCAGCCGCGATCGGATCAGGACTCTCGGCAACATTGGGAGCCACTTCCGCTGACTCGATACCAGGCAGCACTGCATCCAGAGACACTTCTTCCGGTCCCGGCACAAATATTAGGGCAATCACTACGCCACCCACCGCAATTCCAGCCAGAATGACCCACTGAATCTTGGTTAAACTCAGTTGCTTAGACATCACTGCCTGCACCATGCCCCAGCCCAGAAAAACGTAGGTCAGGATGAAGAACAAATCACCAGGAGAAACATCGGGTGTTAACCCCAAACCCAGTTCCCAGTAGGCTAGAAACAGGTTAGCGATAAAGTAAGACATCATACCCAGCCCAAAGGCGAGCCAGACCGTACGACCGCTAACAATTTGAGAGCTGCGCCAGTTGCGAAAACACAGCAAGCCAGCCACTAAAAACGGCACCTGTTCAAGAATGTAGGTAATGACAATATACCAATGCGGGCGTTCTCCCTGAATGGGCGAGATGCTAAACAGCAAAAAAAACATGAGTGAAATTACCGCCCAGGCGACCGATGCCAGGACGATCGTTTGAACCGACAAAAATGGTTTGCTGGTAGATGGCTTGGTATTCAAGGGGCTGCTCCTCGGACAGTAAACAGGATCAATCGTAGAGATATCTGCATCCTAAGTGACATGCATCTAATGTCAGCAGACCATTTCTCCTGTAATGGATGGGCTAAACATCTACCTAATCATGCCCAAAACCCGCAGAATTTCAACCTCAGTCCCCCATTCTGTAACCTAAATTCGCTAATGTTCCTGGCGTTTGGGACTCCCAAAATCCACCCTGGATCACAACCCCTTCAATGCCAGAGCTTGCCATTGGGCGATCGCTTCAACCAGGACATAAACTGTCCCCGCTCCCGCATCGGCATATCCTGGAGGACATCCATCACCCGTTCTGTAAAACTGGCATTGCCAAAGTGTTGCTTACCCAGACGATACAACTCCTGCAACAACGTGTTCAGGTGGTGCTCCTGCCAGGGGGGAACGCTGGATGAAGTGAGGGGATCAAGGGTTAACAATTGATTCACAGCGGTCGGAGAATCCGCCTGGGGAAACTGGCACCGACGAAAAACATCGGTAATTTCCTTCTGAAACGCACCAACCTGCCGCGCCCCCAGCAAATCTTCAATATCAATGTAAACTGCTTGCAGCAGCAACAGACAGGCCTGAATAAACGAAGGTTCAGTTTCATCACTTTCCCCCTGTCCCTCCATCTCATCGCTGGAACCCTGATCCAGACGGACTTTTCCCCAAACGCTATATCGCTCTGGCTCCTCCAACAGCACACAAGCTTTACCCCGGTTGTCGGTTAATTCCCGCCAAAATGCCTTTGCGTCTTCCTCCTGCGCTGCATTAAAAACGCTTAACAGGCGAAACGTCTGACCCTGGTAATGGAGAATCGGGATCTGTTGGTCTTTTTTCGGGTGTTGAATGGTTGTAATGTCAACATCCTGCCGTTTCAAGATAAACATGACGTTGCCAATTGACTCCTGTCAGGGGCGGGGGTTAGATCAGGCTTTGTGAGACTAGCCCATTGTGTCTATAACTCGGTTTTAAGTGTACACCTGTTATTAAAAGGTCACGATGACATCCTGGCGATTCAAAGCACAAAACCCCGAACAGCTGAAAAACCGATCGAATGCCTGAACAGACCCTTCATGCGGATGCTATATTGGTTGGGACGAAGCATGATCTCATGACGCGATTCATCAACCCTATTTTTCCCAAAATTAGGGGAATGGATAACGATCGCTCAGGTATCAATTCAAATCTAGCGTTCAATCTAGCGTTGATGAGAGATGCATCTCCTGCTCCAGTAGCTCAGTGGATAGAGCAACCGCCTTCTAAGCGGTCGGCCACAGGTTCGAACCCTGTCTGGAGCGTTCAAAGTAATAGGCACCTCACAGTCTGCGAGATGCCTCAACTACATTTCAATAATTTGGATTCACCCACAGCAAAACTTCAGGCGTGAATTAGGGCAGCACCTTAGAACAGGGTCAGAATGTATAGCAGCGAAAACAGCACAATCCAGATAATATCTACAAAGTGCCAGTAGATTTCCGCCATCTCAATCCCCGTATGCTTGTGGGAAGAATAGTGTCCAGGACGACGCGATCGCCACAACACGCCCAGAATCAGCAGGATTCCTACAAAAACGTGCAGTCCGTGGAAACCGGTCATCAGGTAGAAGCAATTGGCAAAGATGTTGGTGCTGAGCCCATAACCCAGGGTTGCGTACTCATAGGCCTGACCCGCCAGGAAAACTGCGCCCATCAGGGCAGTGGCGAGGTACCACTTCCGCATACCCTTAACATCATCTTTCTTAATCGCTGTATCGCCGTAGTGAATCACAAAACTACTGGACACCAGGATAATCGTGTTAATGGTTGGCAGCAGTAGCTCCACTTCTGTCCCTTCCGGGGGCCAGGCTTCAGCAGCACCACGCAACAGCAAATAGGCGGCAAAGAAACCACCAAACATCAAAGATTCAGAGAGCAGAAACGTCAATAGTCCCCAGACGCGCAAATCGGGATGTTCTTCATGGGCATCAACCGCTTCGGGGGGAACGTAGGAGTTGAGTTCTGCTTGAGAGGGATCGACTGTGGAACCTTGCATAAGCGTAGGAGGCAAATTGAACGTTTAGGAGTAGGGGGTAGGGAGTGGGGAGTGGGGGCAGGTTTTGGCGTAGATTGAGTGAGAGCACAGACAAGGGAAACGCCGTAATCACTCAATCGCCTGTCTTCTCCCCTTAACCTATCACCGATTACCAATAACCTGCTCCCCATTCACTGAACACTTAAGAACTTGAAACAGCAACCTCTTCTTCAGCCGGTGCGCTGCGACCATTCATCCCATAGGCATAGGGGCCGTGGGTAACGACGGGTAAAACTTCCCAGTTCTCGATGATGGGCGGAGAATCGGTCGTCCATTCCAGGGTTAGGGCATCCCAGGGATTACCTGATGCTTTTTCACCGCGTGACCAACTCCAGATGGCGTTGATTAAAAAAGGAACCGTGGAAAAGGCCAGGACAAAGGCTCCGATCGTGCAGAGCTGATTCACAAATGCAAACTGTGGATCGTACATTGCCACCCGACGCGGCATTCCCTGTAGTCCAAGCTGGTGCATGGGCAGGAAGGTCAGGTTTGTGCCAATGAACGTCATCACAAAATGAATCCGTCCCAGGGTTTCATTCATCATCCGTCCGGTCATCTTGGGATACCAGTGGTAAATCCCGGCATAGATGCCAAACACCGAACCGCCAAACAGCACGTAGTGGAAGTGGGCCACCACATAGTAGGTATCGTGAACGTGGATATCAACAGGAGCTGTTCCCAGCGTCACCCCGCTCAATCCTCCCAGGACAAACATGGCCAGCAG
This sequence comes from Egbenema bharatensis FJBBOT/2019, assembly GCF_048077055.1. Lineage (NCBI taxonomy): Bacteria > Bacillati > Cyanobacteriota > Cyanophyceae > Oculatellales > Oculatellaceae > Egbenema > Egbenema bharatensis. Next base: position 5,759,740 of record NZ_CP182236.1, read on the forward strand.
ACCGACGGCAAACAGCATGGCACTGGTGAAACGAATCTTGCCGCCCCAGAGGGTTGCCACCCAGCTAAAGATTTTTACTCCCGTCGGCACCGCCACAATTAAGGTGGAGATGGTGAAAAACAGCCGCATCCAGGGAGGAGTGCCACTAGTAAACATATGGTGTACCCAGACAAACAGCCCCACAACGCAGATCGCCAGACTGGAATAGGCGATCGCCTTGTAGCCGAAAATGGGCTTGCGGGCATGCACCGGGATCACCTCCGACATAATTCCGAAAATGGGCAGAATCATCAGGTAAACTGCCGGGTGAGAATAAAACCAGAATAGGTGCTGGTACATCACCACGTTACCGCCCTCGTCGGGCTTGAAGAAGGCAGTACCAAAGTTGATGTCAAACAACAGCAGCGTCAAACCGGCTGCCAGTACGGGGGTCGAACATAGAGCCAGAATGGATGTCGCCAGAATTGCCCAGCAAAACAGCGGCAGTTCATCCCACTTGAGGCTGGGAACCCGCATTTTCAGAATGGTGACAATGAAGTTCACCGATCCCAAAATTGAGGACGTTCCCACCAGGACGATCGCCAGGATCCACATAGACTGCGCTGTATTTGCCGTTACCTCACTCAGGGGAGGATAGGAAGTCCATCCGGCCTGCGCTCCACCAAAGAAGAAACTGCCTAACAGCAAGAGTCCAGCGGGTGGGTTTAACCAGTAGGCGATCGCGTTCAGCTTAGGAAAGGCCATATCCCGGGCCCCAATCATCAGGGGAACCAGGAAGTTGCCGAATCCGCCGATCGCCGCCGGCACAATCCACAAAAAGATCATGATTGTGCCGTGATTGGTCAAAAAGGCATTGTAGAGGCTGGGATCAATGAAATCAGGATCAGGCGTTGCCAGTTCTGTCCGCATGGCAACGGCCATTAATCCACCAATTAAGTAAAAAACAAAGGAAGTGACCAGATACTGAATGCCGATCACTTTGTGGTCAACATTAAAGGTGAAGTAGTCGTACCACTTCCACGCCTTGTGAGCGTGTCCATGCTCGGCAGCAGGGCTAGTAATCGAGGCTTCTGCTTGGGTCATAGAATCGTGTTGAAAGTCGGCTTTTCGGGACTCTTAATAAATTGAGTGATGAATTGAACCAGAACTAATCGGTCAATCCATACTCTGGATAGAGGCTTAGAGATGGCTATGGAGTTGAGCCAGGGCATCCGTCGTCATACCCATATCCTGGGAATAGGGCGACAGGAACTCTGAAGGGGTCAGCTCGGCTACATTCGTGGCTACCACCTCGGGCTCCTTCTGCGCCACGCGGTTTTCTGTCAGCCACTGCTCAAACTCTTCTGGCGTATGAACCACGACCTGCGATCGCATCCCCCCATGGTAACTACCGCAAAGTTCTGTACAAACCACAGGATAGGTTCCAGGCTTGGTCGCCACAAAACGAAGTTCTGTTCGCTCACCAGGGATCGCATCCTGCTTCAGCCGAAACTGCGGAACCCAGAAGGAATGGATCACATCCTGGGCAGAGAGGTTCAGCAACACATCTGCGCCAACTGGAACGTGCAGTTCACCAGCCATAAAGTTGTCTTTTGGATAGTTAAACAGCCAGGCAAACTGAATACCCGTTACGTTCACGACCAGATCAGCCGGTTTGCGAACTTGATTGGGGGCACCAATCCCGTACTTGGCTTCGAGTTCTTCATCGGTTGTCGCCCCGCCTTCGGTATCGGCTAACAGGGGCATCACATCTCCAGCGATCGGGGTTTCTGCCTGAGGGGCTTGGGCTACCAGCGTTGCTTTAGCAGAGTGATGCGCCATCATGGCATGGCTGCCTGGACTTAGCCCACCCATTTCCTGAAAGACGGCAACGCTATAAATACCGAGTCCAATGACAATAATGGCGGGGATCGCTGTCCAGAAGGCTTCCAGGGGCAAATTTTCTTCGACTGGAATACCATCTCCCTCATCGCCCTTCCGCTTGCGAAACACGATCAGGAAATAGACCAGCGCCCCTTCAACCACCAGGAATAAGGCCGTGCCGATGGTCATCATTACGTCAAATAAGCCATCGACCAGAGGAGCTTGTTCCGATGCCTGCTCTGGCAAAAGACCATGATTCTGCCCCACCCAAAGGCTGATCAGCGTTACAGCAACCCCAGCCGTCAGAGTTAGGAGTGAAACGGGAATCTGTTTCATAGGTTCAGGTCAAGTGTCCTAATTCATTACATTGTGTATCTGGGGAGTTTAGTCAAATCGAAACCCTGCAACCCTTCACAGTTGTTGGTTTCTTCCCCAAGCTGCTGCAAATCACGTCCGCTAAATCGATCGCTCAGTTTTCGTGATCATGATTCATGATGCAAACAACTCGTATCGATGTTCAGAGCGACATCGGGCAGTATCAACCGCTCCCACACCCACCTGTGAAGCCTGAATGAGACACCAGACTTCAAGTAACAGGGTAAGCGGAACCCAATGAACATCTGCCGCTTCTTAAGATAGATGTAAGGATCAATTGCACTAATCTCTCAGACTTTTTCTCAATTGTTTTCCATCATCTGAGGGGGAAGGGAGGAGCTTAACCTGAGCGAAAAATCCTCGATTGTAGAAAGAGGAAAATGATTCGATCGAATTCCGTCTCTTGTTTAACGAGCGTTTAATATTTGAATTGAATTTTTAACTGAATCGATCGCTCAATGCGCCCAATTACTCCTCGATTCTTCACAGAAGGGTGGCTGATGATCAGAGCACTTGAAAGTATCTTTTTTTGCACCACAACCCAAAAGACATCAGGAAAAACAAGCGATTTAATAACGGCTTGTTACATCAACGCCAGCAGTTTTACTTCCTAATTCTAGCGTTTGATCAAATAGGTGGTGACAGGATTTCCGGGGGATTCGACTGGCACTTCCAGGGAGCATCCCCTTTATGCAAACTGATTAACTTCCGTAACACAGGCAAGATGGCTGCCAGTGAGAGAGTGGTCTTGCAACTGTAAAATTGTGACGCACTCCATTTCTACCTAAAGGAATAGTCTTCAGCAGATTTATTATTTCTACAGAGAAATCCATCCCAAGCTTTCACCTGGAAGAAGGGCTGAAAAGTATCCGGCGTGCGGCATCTCCCGTGGCATTGGCATATTTGATCATGGGCAGGTCAGCCTGATGAGTGGGCAGGTAGCCTGGTTAGAAAGAGAAGTTCTCTTCGTCATCTAAATGCATATCCCATCCTGCCGACAAAACTTCTGCCACGACTGCTTCCAGGGTTGCCACATTGAAGCTGCGAGACGCTTGTTCCTCCAGAGGATTGGATAGGGGAATCAGTTGAAGCTGGCAATTCTCCTGCATCAGGTTGAAATGGGCCTCCTGACTCGGAGAGAGCTGCAACTCCAGATAATCAAAACTATGGAGATTGATGTATAGTGTGCGGTTTGCCACCAGGGTCGATCGCTGCGGGTCAGCAAAGACTTCTAGAATCCAACCTTCACCCTGAGCCAATGGCACTCCATCTTGACTGTAGGTATAGCGCACTTGATTGAGGTCAGACAGAAGCCTCTCTATATCTTGCTTGTTGACCACAATGCCTGTGTCAACAATACAGGGGGCGGGTAGATTCTTATTCCTGGAAAGTTGGTTGTGACTCATACAAAAAAGCCTTTGGTCTGGTTTGTGACCTTAAGTGATGATCTGGAAAAATGTCGCTCCCTCACCAACCGCAGCGATTTCTCGCCTGGTTCGCTTCTTAATCAGACAAGACTAGATTCATCACAAAAGCACTCACTAAATGCTGCCAAATTGGGTACACTACATCAGGGTAAAAGCACATCAGGGTAAAAGCCATCAATCGGACTTTTGAACAAGATTGCTGGCAGCTCAATCAAGCTACCCACCCCCTAACAAAACTGAACCGTTAGGACTGAATCAGTCCAGTCAGGCAGGGTACGATCGTCGTATTAAAAAAACATTAAAACAGTAGTGCATGAAACAATCTTAACCTAAGATATTCCAGCGATTTCTAGCAAAATTTACGGAATTTACGCTCCGTATATTCTTGTTAGTGCCAGATGCGTACCTAGATTTTCATTATGGCGATAACTGGGATCTATAAATTCAGCTAGGTTGCTGAAGCTTTTGCCCAAAGAATGTGGTATGAAATGATGCAACTCAATCTTCTTCAATGATCATTGGATCAAAGTTTGCTTCCAGATTCGCTGCAAAGCTTGCGTCGGCGATCGTCTTCTACACCGTTCTGCCCGTTCCTGGATCGCCTACTGAGTTTCAGAGCGTCTCTCACTTCGCACCCTTGGTTGGGCTGCTCATCGGTGGGTTGTTGAGTGGGCTGGATGGGGGGATGGACTTTGTGGGTGTGCCAACTCTGACGCGAAGTGCCCTCCTGGTAGTGCTCTGGATTGGCATAACGGGTGGACTTCACCTGGATGGGGCAATGGATACCGCTGACGGATTAGCAGTTACCGACCCCGATCGCCGCCTTCAGGTCATGGCCGACAGCGTCACTGGAGCCTTTGGAGCCATGGCCGCCGTTGCAATTATCCTCCTCAAAACCACTGCTCTGACGGATTTAGATCACCATCGCTGGCTGATTCTCCTGCTGGCAGCCGGTTGGGGACGTTGGGCCCAGCAAATTGCCATCGCTCGTTATCCCTATCTCAAACCCACGGGCAAAGGAGCCTTCCACAAGCAAGCCCTGCGATCGCTTTGGGACACCATCCCTTCCCTGGTGTTACTCCTGGGACTCAGCCTCATTCCCCTCCTGCTCTCCCTGCTGAACCATCAGGGAACTGCCTATGCCGTTTTTCCTCTCCTGGGATGCCCGATCGCCCTTCTCATCCCCGCCTGGTTCAACCACAAGCTCGGCGGCCAAACGGGAGACACCTACGGAGCAACGGTGGAATGGGCAGAAGCCTTATTTCTCGTTGTAATGACGATCGCACCCTACTAAGGGATTCGTAATCAAATAGCATCCCAATTTTTGAAACAATCGGCTGTAAGGGCGCACAGCAGTGCGCCCCTAACGGGTATGTTATTTTGCCGCATCCCCCTAATCACCTGCCCCAGCTACGCCCAACGTCCAACCCCATCCCACCCATCCCCACCGCGAAGCTACAGCGGAGCAATGGTGACAAAGTTCACGGAACTCGGCAAGATTGAGATCGGTTTAGCCACCTTCACCCGTTCCACATTAGAGAGGTGGGATAAATGGTGTAGCACCTGATCGAGGTGTTGGCGGGACAGAATCACAATGCCGATCGTCGCTCTGGCGGTTCCGTTTGAAACAGTAAGGCTCCGTAGATCAGGGGTGATCTCCATCTCCACTAGCTTATTGAGAATCGGCCTGAAGGTATCGGGTTGATCAGACAAAGTCAGTTGTAGCTGAATCTGGCATCGATCGCTGTTCCAACTGAGGGGACGAAGCTTTTCTGGGGCTAGGTCACGCAGATTAAGACAGTGGGGTTGATGGATGCGGACAGGACGTTTGGGCGAACTCACTACGCCAACGATCGAATCTCCGGGTAACGGCATACAGCAGGAGGCAATACGCCAATTTTGCTCCCCCCCACTGGCGATCGAACTGTCGTCAGGCGCGCCCCAGAACCCCGTCTGCTCAGGGGATATACTACAGTTCTGGAGTAAATTTTGCAGTTGGGACAAACTGAGTTCGCCGCATCCCACCATGCTGATCAAGTCATCCACCGAAGTGCGGTTCAACAATCTAGCAACCTGTTCTAGCCTTGGGTAATAGTTGCGAATAGATTTGCCCAAGGACTGCTTCACCTGCTTCCAGCCCCGATGAATATGTAGCCGCTTAATGCTGCGCAGAATGGCTCGTTTGGCAATTCGCGTTTTGACAAACTTAAGCCAGTCAGGATCAGGGGTCGCTTCTGGATCTTTAATGATTTCCACAATGTCCCCCGTTTTGAGGCGGCAATCAAGCGGCACTTCTCGGCCGTTCACCAGGGCCCGGACACATTGATCGCCCACGCAGGTATGAATGCTGTAGGCAAAATCTATCGGAGTTGCACCACAAGGCAGTTTCACTACACGATTATGGGGAGTCACTGCATAGATTGTGCTACTGCGAGTATAGGTGGACTGAGTTTCTGAAATAAGATTCAGTAACGCTCCAACATTCAAAATCGGGATATTAAACCCAGCAAAGGTAGATGGATGAGCGGCAATCAAAGTATGGAAAAAAGCGGGTTTATATGCCACGATCGCATCTACATTCAGTTGCCGACCGCAAATCAAAAACATTGCATCATGAAAATCATAGGTTTCTAAATGCAGGATTGCGGTGTTCGCCTGTTCAATCACACGCTCATAGTCCAGGCTCAGGTGACTGTTGCCCAACTCTAATAACCGATGAATGACCTGCTGGGCTTGTTCTGCCCCAAAATAAAGCTTGACCTGCATATGAGCAATGCAGATCAAGAAGGGGGGAAATATACGGTCAGGCGATCGGCTTCAATCAAGACGTGAAGCTGCTCAATTTCTGCCCGACGGCGATCAAAGTCCTCATAATCGTTATTCCAGCCTGGTTCCAACGCTAAATCTAGAAGCGTCTCTAGACCAATCAAAACGCTAGATACCATTGGCATTGTAAATGGAGACTAGTAAAGACGAATCAGGAAGAAGCACCCGAAGAAGCAGACTGATATTTTTGAGCGAGATGGGTTCGGACGGCCTGCCGACCGTCAAACGGCTGCTGGGGAACTGGAATTTTCGGGGGTGGAGCGGGAACTACCGCTAATTCACCCGTAGCGATTTTGTTGAGCAAACCGGCAATCCAGGGCTTACCACCATAAGTACAGTTATAGCTGTAAGCAATTTCCTCAAGCACCTGGCGAGTTTCAGGAGACATTCGCATGGATACAGTTTCGTTATTGAGAACAGGACGCTTGCCCCGTCCCAGAGCTAGTTGATCCGTTTTGGGATTAGGATTTGCCACAACTCTAAACCTTTTGCGAAGAACACTACAACAAGAACTAAACTGAAAACTACTGTCAAAAAAGCTTGTAGTTCATTAATTGACTAGAGCCAGTATATGCATTGGAACGACATCTAAGCGATTCAATCAGGGGACAGGCTGATTCGGGCAGTGAGTCCATACTCCTGATGATTCTTCCTGATGATTCTTCCAATAGCGTTAACTTTCACAGGGAAACTGACGTAGACAGGGTCGTAAACAAGACAGAGGAATCAACCTTCGTCACGGGTACAGGCAGCCCAAATCCGAAGGCTCTCTGCGCTGTTACTCAACCCTGTTAGTCAACACTTTAGCAAAGAGTTTTGCTAAAGCTACAGGACTTTATCGGAATATCATATGACTTCATTTAAGCTTCATCCAACCGTATTTTCCGTATCTGTCCATCCATAACATACTTCAGTTTTTAGATTGACTTTTGCAAAAGTTATGGAATCTATCCAAAACCTGTGGTAGCTTTAGCATAGGTCAGTTTATCTGACTCCACCTCTCGATAAGGAGAACACGGTGATGGGCGCATTTAATCTACTTGGATTTGTCGGTTCACTTTTGTATTCGGCATTATACAGCGGAGAAGCTCTGAGGCCTCCGATCGCCAACTTCGCTGCTCCATCCAGGGTTCCAGAACGTGAAGCAACAGTGGTGAAGGCCATCGAACCTCATAGAACAGGAAGAGTACGCTTCCAGGGTTCGGAGTGGACTGCTCGCAGCCAGCAGTCTGTGGTGCTGGAACCGGGTGATGTGGTGTATGTGGTTGGACGAGAAAACATTACGCTGCTGGTAGAGCCTGTATCCTGGGAAAGCGATCGTTCCCTCAGGCAGCACACCTTAACTTCAGTTGGATAAAGCACGAGGGGTGGATGGACTTGAAGTTCCTGCTAAAGCGTCGTTCGGTTGAATTGATCTGAACCAGGCTGTCACTAATCTGAACTAATCTGAACTAATCTGAACTAATCTGAAATAGCCTGAACCAGGCTACATTCATTTGAACAGATGCAATAAAGGTAAGGTCGTCTTGGAGAACACTTCAGGACGACTTTTTAAGATCCCTGTTCGGTCATGCGATCTAATGAGCAAGTCAATACAGCAAGGGAACTGACCCAAGCCATCCCCTCCGGTTCCTCTATCTGTCCCTTTAAAGCTTCATCTGCTTCAAATGCTGGCGTGGATCAGTCGATCGGGTAGCTTTCAATTTCTCGTACAGTTCCCGTTCCGTCGCATTAAGACTGGCAGGAGGCACAATCAGAATTTTTACCAGTTGGTCGGTTCGATCGCCTTTCGGAGTCCGCCAACCCTTACCCCGCAGGCGCATGACCTGCCCAGAGCGAACCCCCGCTGGAACATTCATGGTGACGGAACCATCAGGCGTGGGCACTTCGACTGATGCACCCAGAACCGCTTCATCCGGCGCGATCGGCAATTCACAGATCAGATTATCACCCTCAAACTGGAAGAAAGGATGGGGCTGGAGTTCCACGACCAGATACAGATCCCCCCGTTGACGGCTGTAGGAGTTCATTTGCCCTTTACCCTTGACTCGAATCCGAGAACCCGGCTTGACCCCAGGCGGAATCTTGACAGTAATGACTTCCCCCCCCACATTGAGCCGCTTTTGGGCACCATAAAAGGCTTCTGACCAGCTCAAGGACAGAGCAGACTCTAAATCTTGTCCCGCAGCAGTGGTCGTTGTATCGTTGAAGCCATTACCAAAGTCGCTGTAACCGCCTCCAAAGCCCGAACTTCCGGGCCAGGACGATAGTAGGTGCGTTGTCCAGCCGTTGCCCCAGGTGCTCCAGTTGCTCCAGTTGCAAACCGTCCTAATAGCTCGTTAATAAAATCGTCAAAGCTGCCGTACTGGCTGAAGTCGAATCCGCCCATGTCTGGCGCACCCGCTCCTGGCGACCAACCACCCGTGCCGACGCGGTTCCAGTATTGCCCAAACTGGTCATACTTGCGTCGCTTATCAGGATCAGACAGAACCTCGTAGGCTTCGTTAATTTCTTTGAATTTGGACTCTGCCGTCTTATCACCTGGATTTACATCAGGGTGATATTTCCGCGCCAGCTTGCGAAAGGCTTGCTTAATCTCGTCCGCACTGGCACTTTTGTTGATCCCTAGCACTGCGTAGTAGTCTTTGAAGTTGGTCGCTGCCATCCACTCGGTTCCTCAATTCGCGTTCATGTCTACCAGGTTCTGCCTCTAAGCTATCAGGAGTTTAGGGTTAAACGGGTTCGGTTGGGTGTTCAAGATTAGGGCAATTTCCGAACCTATCCGGTTTTTTGGTTAGCTCGATCGCCCAGCCATCACTCCAATTAGGACTGCGGTGATCTAAAGCAGGATACGCCAGGCTACGGTATACAATTAAACCCTCTATCCCTTCGTTGGGATGGGGTGGAGCACCAGTTAACTGGCGATGCATTTGCTGAATCACATCCTCAGGGACTTGTCGATCGCGCTGCTGATTCCGTCGCAGACATACCTCCAGTGGGACATCCAACCACAGGGTCACAATTTGAGTAAAACCCGCCGAGTGGGCCAGGGCGATCGCGTCTTTGCGATAGGAGCGTTTGGTGTTAGTGGCATCATAAATGGCGATTTGAGCCTTTCCCTCCTGGATCCACTGTACCGCCTGACGGAACTGCCGTCCCACTTCCCGCCAAATCCACAGCCACTCCCCCTGAATTGCTTCATCGCCAAACAGCCTGGCGCGGATCGCATCGGTGGAGATCACAACCAGTCCACTGCCGGTTTGCTGCATCGATCGAACCAGGGAGGATTTACCGCTTCCAGGTAAACCAACCAGAAGGAGGAGTTTCGGCATAGGTTAGGCAGGCAGGAAGAAGGAGGAACATCGCTTTATAGTTGTTCAACGTAGTTGTTCAATTTGTGAACCATCATCTGTTTCACTGAGCATCTCAGTCAATCATCCAGCCGTGTGGCTCTATGAGCATTTTGGGTTTGAAATGGTCAGCAACAGCAATGAATTCCTCTCGATGGAGGCTGAATCGATCAGCCGATCGAAAGAACTGGCGATCGAGTTACTCCGGCGGCACAAACCGGGAAGGCTAAGGATCATGGATAACTAATCTGTGTGATGCTTGAGTTGGCTAACTGGGCAGTCCAGATGCCCGCTCCACAAGAGTTCTAGATAATTTAGTTCGTATGCCTGAGAAGAAAATCTGATTTCTTGTTAGGTTTTTAAGGAAACAAAAATTCTGATTTTCTGGACTCCTGACTACCTGGAACGGGCGATTTGCAGATCGCTCCTACCTCCCCACTCCCTGTACGGGCGCATTGCAATGCGCCCCTACTCCCCACTCCCCACTCCCGATCCAATGCCCATGCGCCTCTCAAAACTTTCCCTTCGATCGCCCCGTTTGACCTCCCTCAAACAACAGTGGGCAAAACCTGCGCCTGTGGAACCAGAAGATTCCCTACTGCTGCGGCTGTTCGTGCAGGGGTTAGTCACCGTGGGAATTATCGCCACGGATATTGCAGCGGCGGATGTGGTGGATGCGATCGGCACCAGTTTGTGGGCTGTTCCGGTCAGCTTTGTTGGGGCAGGATGGAGCTATGTGCGGCGACGGCAGCGGAATATCCCGGTTAAGTTTTGCATTGCGATCGGCATGATTCTGGCTCTGGCGGTGTTTTTCATACAGTTGTGGACAGAGCGGCATGATACCCGCCTGGCGTTGGCAGGATTATTGATTCATCTACAAGTACTGCACAGCTTTGATCTGCCCCGTCGCAAGGATTTGGGCTATTCCGTTGTAATTGGGCTGATCTTACTCAGTGTGGCGGCGACCCTCAGCCAGACGATTTCCTTTGCACCACTGTTGCTGCTGTTTTTGGTGATGGCTCTGCCTGTGTTGGTGTTGGACTATCGATCGCGGTTGGGACTGACCGCCAATCGCCTGCACCAGGTGAAGCTGGATCTGGCTCCGAAGCGGTTAGGGGTGATGCTACTGGTGGTTTTGGGTCTGGGACTATCCCTGTTTATGCTGATGCCGCGCTTTCCGGGGTATCAACTCCGCAGTTTTCCAGTGAGCGCCCCGATCGACTTTCAGGGCGAGTTTGATCAAAGCAGTATTTTGAATCCGGGGTATGTGCGGGGTGGACTGGACGATCCGAATGGGACAGGCGAGGGAGCGTGGGGAACGGTTCCCGGTGAGGTAGATGATGAGTTCTACTATGGCTTTAACAGTCAAATTAACCAGAATCTTCGGGGGGAAATGACTCCCAGGGTGGTGATGCGGGTGCGATCGCAATCTCCGGGGTTCTGGCGAGTGCTGGCCTTCGATCGCTATACCGGCCAGGGTTGGGAGATTTCTCGCAATGAAGAGGAGGAGGTACAAACCCTGACCCGCCCTCGCTGGACGTTTCGTTTTACCCTACCCTGGAATGTCACTCTGAATCGCACTCGTGAAGTGGTGCAGTCCTACACCGTCGTTTCCCGCCTCCCTAATTTAATTCCTGCCCTCTACGACCCGAAGGAGCTTTACTTCCCCACCAGCGAAATCGCCATAGATCCAGAGGGAGGACTGCGATCGCCCGTTGCCCTCTCGGAAGGGCTGACCTATACGATCGTTTCAGAAGTGCCCTACCGCGATCGCACCCTGTTACGCAGTGCTCCAACGACCTTACCGCCCTACATTAGCAATCACTATTTGCAAGTTCCAGAGGCGATCGCGCCTCGGCTTCGGGAGTATACAGAATCGATTCTGGCCGCCGCCCCCAACCCCATCACTGCTGCCTCAGAACAAGCGTTGTATCTCACCCAATACCTGAAGCAAAACTATCGGGTTCAGCCCAACCTACCCTTTTTTGATGAGGATGAAGATTTAACTGAAGCCTTCCTATTCAAGTACGAGGGGGGCTATCCCGATCATTTCGCCACGACCTTAACCCTGATGCTGCGATCGATCGGGATTCCAGCCCGGTTGGTGATGGGGTTTGCCCCAGGCGAGTTCAATCCGTTCACGGGTTACTACGTGGTCAGAAACACCGATGCCTATGCCATGACGGAGGTGTTTTTTCCAAAATACGGCTGGTTTGCCTTTGACCCAATGCCGGGTCATGAGTTGATTCCGCCTTCGATCGAAGAGTCCAGGGTGTTTGGCGTGCTTCAGCAGTTCTGGAACTGGATGGCGGGATGGCTACCCTCTCCAGTGACGGGGGTGATCAACCGGATATGGGAATGGCTCAGTCAGACTTTGGGACGGGCGATCGGCTGGTTCACGGCTCTGTTTACCCAGGGTTGGGCAGGAATTTTAACCGGGCTGGCTGTCCTGACGGGGATTGGCTTTCTGGGTTGGATTGGCTGGAGTGGGTGGCAACAGTGGCGATATACGCGCTGGCTGGCTCATTTGCCGCCGATGGAGGCAATCTATCAGCAAATGCTCCGATACCTTGCTGTTGCGGGATTCCCCAAAGCTCCCCAGCAAACGCCCCTGGAGTATGCCAATGGTTGTCAAGAGCAACCGTCGCACCGGGCAAAGGCGATCGAGGTTATTTGTCGGGCTTATGTGGAGTGGCGGTATGGGGGACAGATGCCGGATATGGAGGAAATGCGCTGGCAGTTGCGGGAGGTGAAAAGGCGGAAGAGGGAAGGCGGAAGAGGGAAGGCGAAAGAGGGAAGGTGAAAGTGAAGATAGCTCTGCTTTGCTGACTGGGCGGGCAAGATGTCTACCCCACAAAAGGTTTAGCTTATGAGGTGCGCCTCTAAAACGGGACATCGTCATCGGATTCTTCAGGTTCAGCTTCCGAGAGTTCCAGGGCTGAATCCTCTAGTTTGCCGACGGGTAGATCATTGTCCAGTCCAACGATTTGCCCGTTGAAGAATTGGGCTAAACTCTTGGCGGCTCCGCTGACCTCATCGTCTTCCTGCCAGGGAATGGGGGGAGAAGTGGAGAAGTCCGGTTCTGGGGCGGGTTCGATCGCAGTGGCAGACGGAGGGGGGGCGGCTTGAACGGGAGCCGATGGCTGGATGGGAGCAGAATTTTCCCTGGAAGCTGTTCCTAAACCGGAGGGAGCTGATTCTTTGACCGATCGAGGTCTGGGAGCAGGAGCAGGCGGGGTGGTCGGGCGGGGTGATTCCGTCAAAGTCATCTGCGTTTCAGTGGCCGTCGTGACTTCCAGGCTGACTCGTACCTTACGCTGATAAACCGCCTCAAACGCTGCTTCGATCGTGGATAGTTTTTCCTTGGCCATTTTGAACAACGGCTGGGACTTAATCCCGACTCGCGCCTCATGCCCATCAAAAAAGAGTAAGCTTCCCTGCTGGTGCAGCAAAACCTGAGTCCCCCGGAACTGAATTTGTTCGAGTGCCTCATGCCAGATCCGCTCTAAATCCTGGCTGGAAAGCTGTTCGAGGTTTGGGTTGGAATGTTGGTTGGAATGTTGGTTGGAATCTTGGGGCTGAAGATCCGGAGCCGCATCTGCTGCAACCGCCACCTCCTCAATCCGATCGACTGGTTCTACTGGTTCTACTGATTCTTCTAAAATTGGCGCAACTTCAGCGATTGCAGGTTCTGGAATGCTGCCAGGTTTCTTGTCCGGAGGTTCCTGAACGGGTGGAGCTGTCGCTTCCAGAGGCTTTGCCTTCGGAGGGGGTATCTGAGTGGGCGGAGCAACCGGTTGGGATGGAGCCGATCGCAGCCCTCCCGACTCCTGACTCCCGACTCCTGACCCCCGACTCCCGACTCCCGACTCCCGTTGGCGCAGCGTTTCCGCCGCAAAACTCCCGATCGCCGATGGCAATAACCCCATCAACGTCACTTCCAACCACAGCCGAGGTTGAGCCGTGTTTCGTACCTGTATCTCCGCTTCCCGTAGGTGTTGCTGTCCTCTTAGGATCGTGCCCATCTCTAAATGCTGGGCAAACTCACACAATGCTTTCCAGGTCATTGGCGTGATGGCAACCAAATCCTGGCGATCGGGACTGGCTTTGGCAATCAGCAAATCTCGATAGAAGCTGGCCAGGTTTTGCAGCACGATTAGGGGTTCCCGGCCCGATCCATCAAGTGCCGGGCCCGATCGAGTACCGTTGTGGCATCATCCTGGGCGATCGCCTGCACCAGTTCAAACAAATCCCGCTCTGGTACGGCTCCGACTAAATCCCAAACTCGCTCAACGGTGATTGATCCTTCCAGTAGGCTCAGTTGATCCAATAACGCTTCTGCATCCCGTAACCCCCCCTGGGAAATCTGCGCCACGAGCTGAACCGCTTCTGGAGTCACGTCGATCGCTTCGTTTTGGGCGATTTTTCCCAGATGCATCACCATTGCCTCTAAGGGAATCCGGCGAAAGTCAAACCGCTGACAACGGGAAATAATCGTGGGCAGAACCCGCTGGGGATCGGTGGTGGCCAGAACAAAGACGACGCGATCGGGGGGTTCCTCCAGGGTTTTGAGGAGGGCATTGAATGCAGCCGTGCTGAGCATATGACACTCATCGACGACGTAAACCTTGTAGCGACACTGAACCGGGGCAAATTGCGCTCGCTCAATCAGTTCTCGAATATTATCCACCCCCGTATTGCTGGCAGCGTCAATCTCAATCACATCCAACGCTGCTCCTTTGGCAATCATGCGGCAGGCTTCACACTTACCACAGGGTTGAGCCGTGGGGGTTTCGCTGGTCAGACAGTTCAGCGACTTGGCCAGAATCCGGGCACTGGAGGTTTTGCCGGTTCCCCTCGCTCCCGTGAACAAATAGGCAGGGGCAATTCTTTGCTGACGCAGGGCATTGGTCAGGGTAGCGGCGATCGCCTCCTGTCCCACCAATTCAGCAAAGGTTTGGGGGCGATACTTGTGGTGAAGCGGTTCGTAGGACATAGGGACGGAAATGCTGCCTACCATTTTAGTCAGGGATCACGATCGGGATTTTAGACCTTAAACCTTAACACTCTTCCTGGCGATCGACGGGTCGATTTTTAGCAGGGGGAAGTAGGGAATAGGGAATAGGGAAAGCAATAGCTCCATCTACCCATCCACCCATGATTCAATCATTCACCCACTCATCCACCCACCTACCCACCTACCCACCTATCTACTCCTCACTCCTGACTCCTGACTCCCCACTCCCCTACTCCTCACTCTCCCACTCCCCTACTCCTGACTCCTCACTCCCCACTCCCTTACTCCTGACTCCTCACTCTCCCACTCCCCTACTCCTCACTCCCCTACTCCCCACTCTCCCACTCCCCTACTCCTGACTCCTCACTCCTCACTCCTCACTCCCCTACTCCCCACTCCTCAATCTGATCCCCGATCCCTAATCCCTGCTACTCTATAGAAATAATGCGATCCAACTATCTTTAAGAATTCAAGTGAGTAACGTCCGCACCGTTTCAGATACCAAGCGAGCTTTCTATACGCTCCACACCCGTCCAATCAACTCCTTTTACCGACGAGTGGTGGACGAGTTAATCGTAGAGATGCACCTGCTTTCCGTCAATGCGGACTTTCGCTATGACCCGGTGTATGGGTTGGGCGTAGTGACTGCATTCGACCGCTTCATGCAGGGCTACCGACCCGAACAAGACAAAGCTTCTATTTTTAATGCTATTTGTCAATCCTTAGAGCAAGACTCCCAAAAGTTTCGGCAGGATGCAGAGCAATTACGATCTGAAGCCGTTTCGCTGTCGGAAGAGGACTTTTTGACACGGATTAAGCAGTTAAATGCTGAGAACGCAGGGGGGCTGTTTGGTGGGCTGCGATCGATCGCCGAAAACAGCACCTTTAAGTACAGTCGGCTATTTGCGATCGGGCTGTATACCCTCCTGGAAACCATTTCCCCCGATCTGGTCAAAGATGAGACAA
This sequence comes from Egbenema bharatensis FJBBOT/2019, assembly GCF_048077055.1. Taxonomy (NCBI): domain Bacteria; kingdom Bacillati; phylum Cyanobacteriota; class Cyanophyceae; order Oculatellales; family Oculatellaceae; genus Egbenema; species Egbenema bharatensis. Next base: position 5,775,564 of record NZ_CP182236.1, read on the forward strand.
AACGCAATCAAGCCCTGACCAACGTGGCAGAGGGACTTAATATCTCCTTTGAAAAGATCCAGAAAGACCTGGAACTGTATCGCAGCAACCTGGATAAGATCGCTCAGGCCCAGCAGGTGATGAGTGATATTTTGGAAGCCGATCGCAAAAAGAAAGAAGAACGGGCAGGGCCAAAGATGCGATCGTCACTCCCCCAGATTCCCAGGAATCCACCTGACGACTAGAGATGGAGTAAGCTGAGAGTAAGTCGATGACCCTGATTTGAACATCAGCGTCACCATTTTCCATTCCTCGCCCTCAATCTTGAATCATGTCAGCCAACTCCATCACTCGGCAAAGTGACTTTATCGGTCGTTTAGTGCTCGATCGACAGACAGCTGAATCGCTGGGTCGGGTTGCAGAGTTGTGGCTCGATCCCAAGGCGCATCAAATTATTGGACTGAGCTGTAAGGCTGGACTGCTGGGCACGCAACGGCACAGTTTTACATGGTCGCAAATCGAGTCAATCGGAGAGGACAGCATCATGGTGTCTGCCCTGGAGGGCGTGAACGCTGAAAAGCCAGAAAGTGCCATTAGCCAAATTGCTCAGGACATCTGGACAGATAGCGGCAGCCAGATGGGTGGCTTGATCGACTATCGATTTGATCCAGAAACTGGAGATGTGATCGACTACATATTTGTGTTTAACGGTTGGCGCGGCATTGCCGACAGTGGCTATTGCTTTCCCCCCGTTGCAGTAATCAGCATGCATCCCAAGCGGGTGATTGTGGCAGAAGCGGCAACCCAAAACCCGGAACGGTTTACAGGTAGGTTGGATCAGGGGATTGCCAGCATCAAAGATTTTCTCAAATCAGATTATGCACGAACTCAGGAAGACATTCAGACGATCGCCAACCGTCTGCAAGGCATCACTCGGAAAACTACCGCTCAGTTAAAAGACGCATTGCCTCATGCTGGGCAACTCCAGGCTGCCCCTGATCGCACCACTGATGAACTGGATGAACTGGATGAACTGGACAAACCAGGAGCAAATGCGGAATTGGCACTGGATCAGACCGTTCCCCAAGATGGGTTGCTTCAAGATAGTCCGATCGCCACACCAGAAGCCGATCCTGAACCTCTGATGGCAGAACCTATCCAGAACACAACCCAGGACACAGCTCAGGACACAACTCATGACAAGATCCTGAATTCGATTCAGGACAAGATCCAGGACGCAACCCCAGACTCAGGGAATTCTCATTGACCATGACCTCACCTTCTGCGATTCTGCCTCCTTTTTTGCTGCTCGATCGACTCCTCCAGGACTGGCTGATCGAAGATATGGGACGGGGCGATCGAACCACTCAGGGACTTTTGGCCCATACCTTGAAAACCGGTAAAGCCCAGTGGGTTTGCAAAGAAGCGGGGGTAATTGCTGGACTGCCGATCGCAGCACGAGTGTTTCAACTGCTGGATCATCAAACCAAATTGATGCCGACCGTGGCCGAGGGGCAATGGTGTGAACCGGGGCAAGTCGTGGCTCAGATGGAAGGGACATTGAATGCTTTACTGACGGGAGAACGAGTTGCATTAAACCTGGCGATGCGCCTGAGCGGAATTGCGACTATGACTCGTCGGTACGTTGAAAAAATTGCCGATTTGCCTGCCCAACTGGTAGATACGCGCAAAACAACTCCAGGACTCCGGATCCTGGAAAAGTATGCCACTCAGGTGGGGGGAGCAGTCAACCATCGCATGGGACTGGATGATGGTGTGATGATTAAAGACAATCACATTACGGCTGCCGGAGGAATTCAAGCGGCGATCGAGCAGGTTCGGGATCGAGTTCCCTATCCTCTCACCATTGAAGTGGAAACGGAAACCCTGGAACAGGTGACAGAGGCGTTGAAACACAAAGCGGACATTATCATGCTCGACAATATGTCGCTGGATCAGATGCGGCAAGCAGTGCAAATGATCCGTGACACCAGCGATCGAATTCGGATCGAAGCATCGGGGAACATCACCCTGGAAACGATTCGTTCGGTCGCTGAAACGAAGGTTGATTACATTTCCACCAGTGCCCCAATTACGCGATCGACCTGGTTAGATTTGAGCATGAAGATGCTGTAGATGAGGCGGATGCTTACCCCGATCGATCCTGTCATCTTAAGCACCTCCCTGCCGCTCAGTCTTTGTTAAGGATCATGGATTAATAACCTGTAAAGCGGTTTGCTTTGTTGACTGGGCAGGCAAGGTTCCCACCCCACAAGAATTTCAGTTGATTTAATTCGCATTCCTAAGCAGAGTCACTTCCTCTATCTTTAGAGGGATCATCGGCAATTTGGTGCCAATATCCTGTGAGGGGGGATTGAACATTTTGAAGAGAATGCGATTTACTGATACGGTCGGAGCAAGTTTTAGAGAGACAGCTTCAGGCAGATCTGGCCTAACGCTGAACGATGCCGAGACGATTACAGATTTGAAGCAGCCAAACTCAATGCAGCTAAACCGCTTACGTGAAATGATCAAACCGATCAAACCGATCAAGCCGCAATTTATCCTTCCCCTCGCACTCCTATCGGTTTTGGGGTTGCAGACGAGAACATTGGCGCATGGCGTGGTCGTGGATTACCGGGAAACTCAGGCGATCGAAATTACTGCGCTCTACGATACCGGGGAACCCATGGCCAATGCCCAGGTGATTGTCTATGCCCCTGAAGATCCCTCTACCCCCTGGATGACGGCCACCACCACCGAAACAGGACTTTTCACCTTTACCCCCGATCGATCGCAGTCTGGTTATTGGGAAGTAGCGATTCGGCAGGCGGGACACGGGGAGATTTTGAGTATTCCCGTTGAGTCTGATAGTGCTGCTGTGGAGGATGGGGGTTCAACCCCCACGGCAGATAGATCTGAAGAAACGGCAACCAGTCAGGTGGAAGGCACTCGCGCGGGCAGTACGAATGCCATTAGTCCAATGCAGCGCATTTTGATGCTCGGTTCAGTCGTTTGGGGACTGGTAGGCACTGCCTTATTCTTTTCACGAGGGAAGAGGTAGGTGGTGCACATTCCCGATGGAATTTTACCGGCTCCGGTTGCGGTGGGGGGATATGCCATCACCGGGTTAGCCACCTGGTATTCCCTGCGGAAAATCAGCCAACGCAAAGATCCCACCCAGGACATTCCCAAGGCCGCCTTAATGACGGCTGCGTTTTTCGTCGCCTCTTCGGTTAGTATTCCAGTTCCGCCTGCCAGCATTCACTTTATCTTGAATGGCTTGGTAGGAGTGGTTTTGGGGTATTATGCTTTTCCAGCTCTGATAGTCGGATTATTTCTTCAAGCTGTGATGATTGGGCATGGAGGGTTAACCACCCTGGGGGTCAATGCTGCCATGGTGGGTATTCCTGCCCTGTTGGCATATCATTTGTTTCAACTGCGCTATCGTCTGGTCAGGTCGCCGAATGCCCGGTGGGTGCTGGGCTTGTTTGGGTTTCTGGCTGGGGCGATTGGGGTAGGATTAGCCGCTGCAACTTTATATGTTGTCGTGATCACAAACATTCCATCGGGATTTGATGTGGCAACGGAACGAGCTGCCATTACCGGATTAACCCTGGCTCACTTACCCCTGATGGTGATTGAAGGCGTGTTTACGGCCATGCTGGTAATCTTTTTGTGGCGAGTGAAACCCAATCTTTTAGAACCCCAACGATGATCAGCCAACTATGACGACGTTTGATCAATATGCTCACCTGTCTTCCCCCATTCATCGCTGGCAACCCCGGTTAAAGCTTATCGGGTTAGGGGCACTGATTTTTGCCTTTGCGGCTGTGACTGACCTGCGGTTAATCCTCCCCATGCTGGGGGTAACGGGTTTACTCTATCTGCTCTCCAACCTGCCAGGACGATTTTTGCTCAATCGCCTCAAGTATCCCGGCTACTTTTTGTTAGGCATTGTACTGCTGCTACCGTTTTTGTCAGGTCAAACGATCCTCTGGCAGTGGGGCTGGCTGACGGTGCGCCAGGAAGGAGTTCTGGCAATGGTGCTGATTGTGAGTCGATTTCTTTGCATCATGATCCTGACGATCGTATTACTAGGAACCACATCATTTCTCACCACCATTAAAGCCATGCGATCGATCGGCTTGCCCGCCATCTTGACGGACATGACCCTGTTAACCTACCGCTATCTGTACGATATTGCTGAAATGTTTGCCACCATGCAGCAGTCCATGCGGTTACGGGGATTTCGCAGTCAATCTCGATCGAAATGGTTTGGTCGGCAAGATCTGCAACAGTTTGCTACGCTCACAGGGACGTTATTGATTCGCAGCTACGAACAGTCAGAACGAGTGTATAAAGCCATGAAGCTTCGGGGCTATGGGGCACCTCGTTCGGTGGATTCAGTGCATCCTGGAACAACGAAAGGCACCATCTGGGATCAGGTAGGACTCGCTACTACTTTATCGATCGCCCTCAGTTTTGTGGCAATGAACCTCTTCTTAGGAATGCGAATTCAATAAACCGAAACTCTTGTGGGGTGGGCATCTTGCCCGCCCAGTCAACAAAGTAAAATGCTTTCTCAATAAACTGAAACTCTTGTGGGGTGGGCATCTTGCCCGCCCAGTCAACAAAGTAAAATGCTTTACAGGTTATTTAATCCAAAATCCTTAACGCTGAATACCTGACTGAATACCTGACTGAATACCTGCCCCCTGCATGAACCATCCCGAAACCCACCAGATTCCTTCTCAAACCTCCGATCGCCAATCCGTGTCCTCTGTCCCCCCTAGCACGCTTAAATCTAAAGCTGCGATTGTTACCGATAACCTTTGCTTTTCCTATCCCGACAAGCCAGAGGTTCTGCAAACAGTTAACTTGCAGGTGGAGGCAGGCGATCGACTGGGCATCATTGGTCACAACGGCTGTGGCAAAACCACCCTGTTTCTGTTGCTCTGCGGAGTGCTCACCCCCACGGCTGGAACCATCCAGCTATTTGGTGAACCCGTGATTCCAGGGCAATTTCGCTCTGAGATTGGCTTGTTGTTTCAAGATCCAGATGATCAACTGTTTGCGGCTTCGGTACAGGATGACATCGCCTTCGCACCGCAGAACATGGGGCTATCCCTCGAAGAAATCAATCAACGGGTTGAGCAAGCACTGAGCTTAACCGGAATGCAACACCTCGCCGATCGTCCGCCTCATCATCTTTCAGGTGGGGAAAAGCAAATGGTCGCAATTGCCGGACTATTGGCCATGCGTCCTCAAGTCATGCTGTACGACGAACCCACCGCAAACTTAGATCTACGGACTCGACGACGACTGATTCAGTTTTTGCAACAGTCCCAGAAAACTCTATTGATTGCCTCCCATGATCTGGAGTTTATTTTAGAAGTGTGCGATCGGGCAGTTTTAATGAGCGAAGCCCAAGTTGTAGCTACTGGAACGCCTCAGTCCATTATGGGAAATGCAGAATTGATGCAGACCTGCGGGCTAGAGGTGCCCTACTCACTGAGAGCTTGAGGAGAATTGAAGTAAGGGTGCACTGCTGTGTGCCCCCACAGATCCGTTTTTCTGCATATCCCTTTTAGCATCGAATTCTAAAATCTAAACTTGCTGTTACAAAAGACCCCGACCATCTGGCCGGGTCGAGGAACCCATCTCAACTTGTCTCACTTTCAACTAACGGTAACGATCGCTGATGACATAACACCCTTGACCTTTCAGCTTGTCTGGGGCGAATCCCGGAGAGTGAGAACCGCCCAGCAGACCTGTTTCACGTCACTCTTAGCAAGCTTTTTACTAGCTACTACTAGCTATCCCTACAGAACGTTTCTAAATAGGGTGGCCCATAGAATTCCCGCAGTACCGATCGCAAGCAGCAGATTGGTGAAGAAACGACCGGCCTCAGAGTTGAGTCCCAAAGCCTTATCTTCCTGACCTGCGGTGAAGAATAGCGACCAGGCCTGGTTTGAACCAATTCCTTCAAATTGATTAAAGTCAGGTCTGAATACAACGGGGCCGAGGAGTTGTCCTTTGGGGAAATCAAAATCAGTTCTCATGTTCGTTCTCCTTGTTATTACTTCTCTAAAAGTTTTTCTGGGTGATTGGAGTTCACTGCGGCTCTGACACTACATTCATTCCAGTCCGACCGCAGCACTCCCATCCTTACGACTCAAAATTACAGATTGGTTAACCAGCCAATAACACCCTGTCCAGTAAAGAGTTCTAATGCCAGGGCAGAAATGAAGCCAATCATAGCGAGGCGACCGTTCAGCTTTTCGGCGTACTTTGTAAAGCCAACTCTGGGCATTGCATCTACGTAAACTTTGGGTTCGATCGCATAGTTGTTCAGCCGACCGCGTTCTTCAGTGACATATCCACGAGATGTCATAAAGCTTTCTCCTTGGGGTTTTCTTCGTCGTTTCTCATCTGTAAATAAATGTAACACATATTGTGAAGGATTGTTACAAAAAATTGAAAAAATAATTCTGTGATGATGAATGGCTTGGGTGAGTGGGTAGGTGAGTGGGTGAGTGGGTAGGTGGATGAGAGTGAGAGGATCGCACTAGTACTTGGCGGCAAAAATTTGCCTACCCTATTGGCTGCTTGACTCCTGGCTCCTGACTCCCGGCTCCTGGCTTCTGACTCCCTTTGAAGGGTTGTCGAACTTACGCCAGCGTCTACTAGTAAAGGGATCGCATTAATATAGATGCACTCAGAATTCAGGGGGAGCTTGGGAGGAATGGCGATCTTAACCGGACGGGTGGAACATCTGCGGCAGATTCAGACCTTTGCCGAGCAAGCCTACCCAGCAGAGTGCTGTGGATTATTGCTTGGTCAACTCAGGCGCGATCGAGCAGAAACCGTTAAATGCTTGCTGGAAGTTTGGGAGACTCCAAATGCCTGGGAATCGGCTTTGGCAGAAGGTTCATTGCCAGATATCGTTTTCTCAACCGGTCAACATTTAGCCAAAACAGAACGTTACTGGATTGATCCCAAAGATGTGCTCACAGCCCAGCGAGATGCCCGCGATCGAGGTCTGACGGTTCTTGGGGTCTATCACTCTCACCCCGATCACCCTGCCATTCCTTCAGAGTGCGATCGCTCCCTCGCCTGGGCAGAATATTCCTACCTCATCGTTTCAGTTCAGCAGGGCAGGGCCGCAGCCATTCGGTGCTGGAGCCTGGATGACACCTATCAGTTTCAGGAAGAAAAAATGCACTTTGCCTAAACGGAACGAATGCTGCTCTAATAGAAGGAGGCAAGTCAACCAACCCCTCAAACCCCTTTGTCTCTTCATGTATTGTCAAAGTCGCCATGTTAAATCCAAATTTGGATGACGTTCAACTCAATAAAGATGAATACGAACGCTATTCTCGCCATCTCATCCTGCCGGAAGTTGGGTTAGATGGGCAGAAGAAGCTGAAAGCTGCCAGCGTTTTATGTGTGGGAACGGGGGGACTGGGTTCGCCCCTGTTGCTGTATCTGGCTGCCGCTGGAATTGGCCGGATTGGCATCGTGGATTTTGATATCGTTGATAGTTCCAACCTGCAACGGCAAGTGATCCACGGTACTTCCTGGGTAGGAAAGCCCAAAATTCACTCTGCCAAAGATCGGATTCTAGAAATCAACCCCCACTGTCAGGTGGATCTATATGAAACCCGCCTTTCCTCCGAGAATGCGCTGGAAATCTTTGAGCCGTATGACATTGTGGTGGACGGAACCGATAATTTTCCCACCCGCTATCTGGTCAATGATGCCTGTGTTCTGCTGAACAAACCGAATGTGTATGGTTCCATCTTCCGCTTTGAAGGACAGGCGACTGTCTTTAACTACGAAGGTGGCCCCAACTACCGCGATCTCTACCCTGAACCGCCCCCACCCGGACTGGTGCCCTCCTGTGCTGAAGGTGGCGTGTTAGGAATTTTGCCGGGTATCATTGGCGTGATCCAGGCGACGGAAACCGTCAAAATTATCCTGGGCACGGGGCAAACCTTGAGCGGTCGTCTGTTGCTTTACAACGCTCTCAATATGACCTTCCGCGAACTGAAACTGCGCCCGAATCCGGTTCGCCCGGTGATCGAAAAACTGGTTGATTACGAAGAATTCTGCGGAATTCCTCAAGCCAAAGCCGCCGAAGCTCAACAGCAAGCGAGTATGGAAGAAATCACAGTTCAACAACTCAAAGAACTCCTCGACAGTGGCGCAGATGACTATGTGCTGCTGGACGTTCGCAACCCTAACGAATACGCGATCGCCCAAATTCCCGGTTCTGTCCTGGTTCCCCTCCCCGACATCGAAAACGGAGACGGTGTATCCAGGGTGAAGGAATTGGCGAATGGGCACAAGCTGGTGGTTCACTGCAAAATGGGTGGGCGATCGGCAAAAGCCATCTCCATTTTGAAAGAGTCAGGAATTGACGGCATTAACGTTAAGGGCGGAATCAACGCTTGGAGTCAGGAGATCGATTCATCTGTGCCGCAGTATTAGGACTGAGGACTGAGGACTGAGGACTGAGGTAGGACTGAGGACTGAGGACTGAGGGCTGAGGACTGTTCGTGGAGCGTGGGCGGTAGCCCGGAAGATCAAGGACTGTTCGCGGAGCGTGGACGAAGCCCTTGGACTGAGGATTACCCTAAGGCTCTTGTGGGGTGGGCAGCGTTTCGACTGAGCTCAAGCCGAAGTCTTGCCCGCCCAGTCCTCTTGTTTCTGAACGCACCGCAGTTTCTGATTCACCAAACCCGATCGCCCTTTCTGATTCTGGAGAGGGCGATTTTGGCATACTGGTAAAAATCCTATGGCTGCTGGAAATCCTACGGAGATACGACCCGTCAAGCTCAACGATCGCGCTGAATGGTTTCGGTTACGCTGTTTGCTATGGCCGAAGGCGATTGAGGAGCATGAGGGAGAAATTGCTGCATTTTTTGATGAAAGTAACCCCAAAGCTGCGGTGTTTGTCCTGGATCGAGGAGAGGGTCGGTTGGGCGGTTTTGTGGAAGCCAGCGTCAGAACCTATGCCGAAGACTGTGCCAGCGATGAAATTGCCTATGTTGAAGGGTGGTACGTTGAATCGGATCTGCGTCAGCAAGGGTATGGACGACAGTTGGTGCAGCAGGTGGAAGCCTGGGGTCGATCGCTGGGACTGACGGAAATGGCCAGCGATTGCTTGCTTGATAATACGGTGAGCTATCAGGCCCATCTCGCGCTGGGATTTGAAGAAGTCGATCGAATTATTTGCTTCCGTAAGGATTTAATCTGAAGGGTCAGTCTCCCTGGGGGAGTTCCTGCCATAACGTCGTAGTCTGGCGCAGGCTGCGGAAGTCGCCATGACCCAGAATCAAATGATCCAGCAGAGGAATTCCCAGAATTTGTCCTCCCGTCAGCAATTGCCGCGTCAGGTGAATATCTTCAGGACTGGGTTCCACATTCCCCGATGGATGATTATGAGCCACGATCACACGAACGGCTCCCTGGCGAATCACTTCTCGAAACACATCACGTGGATGGGCCAGGGTTTCAGTGGCGGTTCCAACGCTGATCACCTGTGCGCCAATTAACCGATGCTTGACATCCAACAGCAAAACCGCAAATCGTTCCTGCGCCTGCCACATTAAGTCACCACTCAGAGCTGCCGCTGCCACCGCTGGATCATCAATCACCGTGCGATCGGGAGGACGAGAATACAACACCCGCTTCCCTAATTCGATCGCCGCCACGATCGTCGAAGCCTTCGCCATTCCCACTCCCGGAATTTGAGTCAATTCCTGCACCGAAACCTCCCGCAGCGCCGACAAAGAATCCCGCTGGTTTTCTCCCAACTTTTGTAGAATATGCTGTCCCAATCCAACGGCCGACAATTTTCCGGGCCCCTGCCCCGTTCCCAACAAAATCGCAATTAACTCTGCTGTAGACAAACTTTTCGCCCCATGAGACACCAATCGCTCACGCGGACGTTCAGCAGCAGGGAGATCGGCAACTCGTAGGTTGTAGGTCATTGAGGGAGTGAGGAGTGAGGAGTGAGGAGTGGAAAGTAGGGGCGCATTGCGATGCGTCCACGTCGGGAGTCGGGAGTCAGGAGTCAGGAGTCAGAAGATACTAGTAGAAGCGAGCGTGAATTGAGCAACCGTAGAGCGGGCATCTTGCCCGCGCAGGCTGGAAGCCTGCACTACGAAAGGTGGGCGTATTGCTGCCGAGGTCTACTAGTCTGGCTGATTCATTCCCACAGCAGTAGAGTGGGTACTGCCCGCCTGATGCAAGTCCTGTCTTATTTATTCCCACAGGGCAGCGAAAATTGACGATCGGTGGAGAGAACCGGCCAAGTTGGGTCTGGATTTGTTACCCGATCGCCCCTAGATCAATCGCGGGCTACCTAAAAACGTCTGATTAATCAACTGGAAGAGAGATTGAGTCCATTTGAGTGGACTTGATTTGACAGTCCACCATTCATTCGCGGGTGATGCAGCGGGTAAGCTGGCACAGGGAAGCCTACAGTTCCAAGCCCCACCCCCCATCACCTCAATACAACCCCCAACTCCCAACTCCCGACTCCCGACATGGACGCATTGCAATGCGCCCCTACTTTCCACTCCTCACTCCTCACTCCTCACTCCTCACTCCCCAACTCAATCCCCAACTGCTCCTGCAAAACCGATCGCACGATCTGCGAAAATTCCTCTCGTTGCTGAAATCGCTCTGTGCGGGAGGGCTTGCGATCGGCATCTAGCGTCCAGCCATAATCACTGCTGAGGCGGAGTTTGTTCTGCCAGTCGGAAATGGAGAGAATAAGTTGAGGGGCAGGGCTGTTATCGTAGTCCTGAACTCGAAAGACGTAATTAAAGGTATTTTGCTTGCCTGGGGCGATCGTCGAAGGCTGACCAAACTTTTCCTGTAGACGCGATCGAACCTGTTCTACCAGTGCTTCATCCTGATATTCTTCCAGCAACTTCACCGCCAGGGTCAGGGCAAAATAAAATTCTTCAACTGAAACAAATTCTAACTGCATACGCGCTGATTCTCTTGCACAGAAGAGTTTATCACTCATAGGGAGTGAGGAGTGAGGAGTGAGGAGTGAGGAGTCGGGAGTTGGGAGCGGGAGTTGGGAGTAGAGAGTGGGGAGTAGGGAGTCAGAATGAATTGAGGACTGTGAATTTAATTATCTAGAATTCTTGTGGGGTAGGCATCTTTCCCGCCCAGTCAGCAAAGTAAAAGGAAAATGGGAATACTTGGAACTAGAGCCGAACGGTATCAAAAATCGATCGCCCCATCTCATCTAACTCATCCAACGGGTCAAGCCAAATAGATTAAGATTAATGAAGAATAGAGAGTCGTAAATCATCATGGCTGCAAACGTCGAGATCTACACCTGGAGTATGTGTCCCTTCTGCATTCGAGCGAAGGCATTGCTAGACAAGAAAGGCGTTGAATACACTGAGTATTGCATTGACGGAGATGAAGCCGCGCGGGCAGAAATGGCCGATCGGGCCAATGGACGACGGAGCTTGCCTCAGATTTTTATCAACGACCAGCACATTGGTGGTTGCGATGATCTCCATGCCCTCAATAGCCGGGGTAAACTCGATCCACTGCTGCAAAACTAATTGCTTCATTCGTGAACCGCTGCAAATTGCTTCAAGGTGAGTAGAAGCCGATCGCCCCATCATTAATTACTGTTCGGGGAAAACCAGAGAACCGCTCCCTGCCCCCTGCCCCAGCCTCTTGATTTCCCTCAAACCATCAAGGAGATTTCGTGAAGTTTGCATTCATTATTGATCCGATCCAAAAGCTTGATCCGGGTCACGATACCAGTGTGGCTCTAATGGAAGCAGCCCAGGCATTAGGGCACGAAGTCTGGATCACAGAAGCTCATTCCTTGAGCGTGGCAGAAGGAAAGGCCTGGGCAGAGTTGCAGTCGGTACGGTTAAAAGCAGTTCAACTGGTGGATGGGCTATGGTCGGCGGAACTGGAATGGTTTCAGTTGAGCGATCGCCATCTTCGCTGTTTGGACGAAATGGATGCGGTGTTCATGCGAACCGATCCGCCCGTAACGATTCCCTATCTCTATGCCACCTATATACTGGACTATGTTGATCCAGCTAAAACGCTAGTCGTCAACTCACCTCATGGACTGCGAACAGCGAACGAAAAAATGTATGCTCTGCAATTCAGTGAGGTGATTCCTAAAACGATCGTCAGCCAGGATAAGCAGGTGATTCGCAAGTTTGTCGATCAGCAGGGATCGGCAGTAATTAAACCCCTGGGCGGTAAGGCTGGCGAGGGAATTTTGTTGATTGAACCGGGCGATCGCAACTTTAACTCCTTGATTGAAATCAGTACCTTTCAGGGCAAAGTTCCGGTGATGGTGCAGGAGTTTCTGCCAGCGGCGAAGGATGGCGATAAGCGGGTGATTTTGCTCAACGGAGAACCGATCGGCGCAGTCAACCGGATTCCGACGGGCAGCGAATTTCGGGGCAACATGGCCGTAGGTGGACGGATTGCCGCAGCGGAGGTTACTGAGCGCGATCGGCAAATTTGTGAAGTGCTGGCTCCCACCTTGCAGCGGGATGGCTTAGTGTTTGTGGGAATTGATGTAATTGGCGGCTACTTAACCGAAGTCAATGTCACCAGTCCCACTGGAATTCGAGAAATCGATCGCCTCAATCAGGTTCGCCTGGGTGAGCAGGTAATCGAATGGGTGGTCAAACATCGAAAATCGTGAAGGTCTTCTACCATGAACGTCTCAGAAGCCGTATCTGAAAATACAATTCAGTATATGAGGTTCTAGTAGCGTCAGTAAATGAAAGGCTGTAACTCGCAAAAAACCGGGGTAAACCAATTTCAGCGTGTCATAAGGAGCATTCCATGAGTTTATTACGCTATCCACCACAGGGAATTTACGGAGTCACTCGTCGTAAGTTGCTTCAGTATGGTGCGCTTGCAGCAGGGAGTGGTTTGGTTGCGGCCTGTGCCTCCAATCGCAACACGGCGACCACAACCAATTCGGCTACCTCTGGCGAACTCACCCCGATCACCTATGGCACCAACTGGTATGCTCAGGCGGAACATGGCGGCTTTTATCAGGCGGTTGCCACTGGGATTTATGAAGAATATGGATTAGATGTAACGATCGAAATGGGTGGTCCTCAGGTCAACGGCACTCAGCTTTTGATGGGGGGAGCGATCGATTTCTTCATGGGCTATGCGTCTGATGCGATTAAAGCAGTGGAAGAAGGCATTCCTAAAGTCACCGTTGCAGCAATTTTCCAAAAAGATCCCCAGGTTTTGCTCGCCCATCCTGGCCAGGCGGAAACCCTCGAAGATCTTATAGGCAAACCCATCTTCATCTCTTCAGCGGCTAATGTCACCTACTGGCCCTTCCTGGAGGCAAGGTTTGGTTTCACCGAAGATCAGAAGCGCACCTACAACTTTAACGCTGGCCCCTTCCTGGCAGACGAAAACTCGGCCCAGCAGGGCTATCTCAGCTCTGAGCCATTAACAATTCAAAAAGAAGGCGGCTTTGAACCCGTGGTCTTCCTGCTAGCTGACTTTGGCTACGATCCCTATTCGACGACGATCGAATGCCGTCGGCAACTGGTGGAGCAAGATCCGGATTTAGTCCAGCGGTTTGTTGATGCTTCCATTAAGGGCTGGTATAGCTATCTGGAGGGTGATCCGTCGCCTGGGAATGAATTGATCAAACAAGCCAATCCCGAAATGACCGATGAACAGATTGCCTATGGCATTGAAAAAATGCAGGAGTACGGCATTGTGGTGTCGGGCGAGGCTGAAACGCTGGGCATCGGAGCCATGACGGATGAACGCTGGCAGTCTTTCTTTGAAACGATGGCAGAACAAGGGGTGTTTAATTCGGAGACTGACTATACCCAGGCCTATACGCTGGACTTTGTGAATAAAGGGGTTGATGCGTATCAGGTCTAAGGCAAGAACGGGCGGTTGGGAGTGGGGAGTTCGCGCAGCATGGGCGAGAGCCTGTAGGATTGAGGAAGATTCTGAGGAAAATCTCTGTGGTGCAGCTTGGTTGTCTGCGATCGCCTCCTCCAATTGCCCATTCCCTAGTCCCCTCAACCCTTTTCTCAACCAGCCATTTCCCCCACATCCATGACCCCGTGGGTACTATTTGCCCACAGCTATAGAAAGAAATAGGACAAAATGATGACCCCTCCCGCGATTACGCTTAACAATGTCAGTAAGGTTTATTCCAATGGGACAGTTGCCCTCAAGGATTTAAACCTGACGATCGCGGAGGGGGAGTTTGTCAGTTTACTGGGTCCCTCTGGCTGTGGGAAAAGCACCGTTCTGCGGTTGATGGCGGGTTTGGGAAAGATGACTTCCGGGCATTTGTCCCTGGAAGGACATAGCGATCGAAAGCTGGCGTTTGTCTTCCAGGAAGCTGCCCTCATGCCCTGGGCGACTGTACAGGAAAATATTTACCTGCCCTTAAAGCTGTCGGGACTAACGAAACGAGCTGCTGCTGCCGCTGTGGCAGAGGCGATCGAACTGGTGGATCTCCAAGGATTTGAACAGTGCCATTCCCGCGAACTGTCAGGCGGAATGAAAATGCGAGTGTCGATCGCCCGGGCCCTGGTGACGCATCCTGAGATTTTATTGATGGATGAACCGTTTGGCGCGCTAGATGAAATGACGCGGAGTAAGCTCAACAGCGACTTGCTGGAGTTATGGAACCGGATGAAGTGGACGGTGGTGTTTGTCACCCATAACATCTACGAAGCGGTTTATTTATCGAATCGCGTCGTCGTTATGGCTGCCCGTCCGGGTCGAGTCGTATCAGAAGTGACGATCGATGAACCCTATCCCCGCACAAGTGACTTTCGCACCTCGCCCACCTTCAACCAATACTGTCGGCAAATCTCGGATGACCTGTCTCGTGCTGTCAGCAGTTCTGAGGATACAAAGCTTGATCGATCGCAATCCGAATTTTTTAATTCAGTGGCCTAGTTTCTTGGGAAGTAGCTGACAATCCACTCACGTATTGCCAAAGCGTGAACTTCTGTTGTTTGGAGCTGAGGCTTTTTGCTTGAATCAGGGAATCAAGACTGATCCCGTTGACAAGAGCCAGCAAAACATTGGCTTCCATTGCAGGATCTAAGTCCGATCGAAGGAATTGATCAGCTTGTAAGGCTTTTAACTCTTGAATAATCAGTTCACGCAGGCAGTTCGCGTACTTTTGGTGTTCAACCAACAGCGATTCTCGCCCGATCGCATAACCTAAAAATGCTAACCAAACTTTGAGGAGATCTTGTCGTTCTGCATCTAAAGGCAAAAAAGCAGACAGCATAGCCACGAGTCGATCAACACCCAAGGGTTGACTAGCTTCAGCCTGCATAATTGTGAGTAAACGTTGCGTCACCTGATTGAGCGCAAACAGAATCAACTCCTGCTTGTCTCGAAAATGGTGAGTCACAACTCCAGTGGTGCAGCCCAACTCCTGAGCGATCGCCCGTATACTAGTGTGATCTAACCCTTCGCGGACGATGACTCGCCAGGCAGCTTCGGCAACTTCAAAACGGCGGTCGGATTGGGACATAGGGACGCAATAGCAATGGCTGCAAAACTTAAAGCAAAAGCTTAAGGCAGAAGAGGAAAAACTCATTGACTGATTGACAGTTTATCATAACAGTTGTTATCTTATGCGTGACAACTGTTATGATGCGTACTGTGAGGTGTTGTCATGAATGCTAATGTCATGAACGCTAATTGGACTACTCCATCTCCTCGGACAGGTTTGAAGGGGTTGCTCGATCGCTTCACTGGACCAGGCGCAACCCCAGCGGAGTTAATCATCCAATTCGTACCACCGTTCATTGCGGCTCTGACTGCTCCACTCTATGCAATCATGGCTCATCTGCACTGGACCCCATCGCAACTTGTCGTTGCTGCGGTGTTGGCGTTGGATCTGGTCGGCGGCATCATCACCAATGCGACTGCCTCTGCGAAGCGGTGGTATCACCGTCCTGGGCAAGGATTTTGGCAACATATGAGTTTTATCTCCCTGCACGTACTCCACGTTTTATTGGTGGTACTGCTGTTTCGCAGCGAAGATAGACTATTTTTTGTTGTAGTATCTGCCTACCTGCTGAGTGCCGCATTCCTGATTTTGCAGGCTCCTCTCTATTTGCAGCGTCCGATCGCCCTGGGACTGTATACCCTCGCCTTACTGGGCGATCGTTATCTATTCGCTCCAACTTTGGGTCTGGAATGGTTCTTACCTTGCTTTTTCTTAAAGGTTTTGGTCAGTCACCTGCTCAAAGAACAGCCCTATCGTCCTTAGATCGCCCAGCAAATCAACACCATACCAGACCAAAGTGTAAAAGGTGATGTCGCTGCTGCTACTTCTATTCTCGCCGGATTAGTATTGGAAAAAGCAGTGATTCAGCAAATCTTACGGGAGGAAATTGTGAAAGAATCGGTCATTTATCAAGATATTCTCCAACAAGGTCTCCAACAAGGTCTCCAACGGGAGGCATCCTTCGTACTACGCCTCCTAAAGCGTCAATTGGGGGAGTTGGATTCAGCAGTAGAATTCCGCATTCGATCGCTCTCCGTTGATCAGCTAGAAGCCTTGGGAGAAGCATCGTTAGACTTTACGCAACCAGAAGAGTTGATGACCTGGTTAGAACGCAATTCGGAATGAAGGGGCGCATCTGGATTTAGGATTGTGAGTTAAACAATGCAGTTTGAAGCGATCGCCCAGATAGATTAATCCTTAAAATTTTCCCTAAAAAAGAGAAACATTAAGCGATCGTATCAATTGTGACTTGATTTGCCCGATCGATTAATGCTACGCTCTTCAGCTATAGCTATCTTTTGGGTTGCACAGACCTGGGGGTAGCTGGATCACCTAGAGACGAAATTCTCTAGCGGAGGTCAGGCGTGCCGTGACAAAGAACGCCCAACCTCCTCACCACAGACTAAACCAGCTAGTCCGGGCTAGGGTGCATGATAGCACTCTTAGTCCTTGGCTCGCACCGTCTGAGGCTGGGAGCCAGTCTCTAGGGTTTCCTCAAACCCTGGAACATAAGGAGATTCACCAATCATGTCCGACAAACGATTCGGTCTGCCTCCAGAGGGCGATCGGCTGATTTCCCCTGCCCGTCGTTCGGTGAAAATACTGATGATCGGTCAACCCGATGATGTGGAATTGACCATTGCCCGACTGTACCAATGTGAGTTCTGTCGAGTGGAAGATTGGTCACGCCCCCTTCCCTTCTCGCAAATTCAGCAGGCTACCACGAAAGAACCCGGTGAAATTATGCGGATCTATGTGCGATCGATGATCCTCTAAGTCAAGGCACGCAGTCAGGGCGCACAGCTGTGCGCCCTGACAAACCACCCTCTTGGGAAGTGGGCATCTTGCCCGCCCAGTCAACAAAGCAGAACGATCGCGCAGTGATTCGATCTACAATCCTGAAGTTATCCTGTTTGCATTCTCAAAGACGATCGGATTTAGGGAGAATGGACAATGAAGTTTAACCAGCCAAAGGACTGCGATCGCTCTTCCCGGCTCAGTTCAGAATACGGGTATCCATAATGGTTGTTATCCCATCTTTGTCACTCCGCAATTCTTGTACCATACGGCGCAACCTCACCCATTGCATAGGAGAAGTGCAAGCACTGTGGGAGAATAGGACTTTATACGAGATGAACTTATGCCTGCAGCTTACATTCAAAATGAAGCCGAATTTGATGCCCTGCTTGGGGCAGAGTCATTGTTTGTGGTGGATTGTACTGCATCCTGGTGTGGCCCCTGCAAACTCATCGCCCCATTGATCGATCAACTGGCTGATGAATACGGCGATCGGGTCAAAGTCTTAAAATTAGACCTGGATGCCAACAGGGAAGTAGCCAAGCGATATAGCATCCGCAGTATTCCTGCCGTCATGTTCTTTAATCAGGGTGAAGTTGCAGAAACCCTGGTTGGCGCGAAAAAATACGAAGAATACACCGCTGCCCTAGATAAGCATCTGGCTTGACGCAACTGGAATTGAACCAACAGCAGGCTGGCGACCTTCTGAACCCACTTTAACCTGGAAAATTACTGCCTTTATAGGGATTTGACAGCACCAAATCCCTACGCTTGATCAACCCCAAGCAACTTCACACAGTTTGAATCACCCCATCCTCTGGGTTTACCAATCGAAACAGCTTTTGCTTGATTTGAGCATCAAACACTTCCCACTTCAAGCGCGTGTACTCTGCATTTTCATTGGAGCCAGAGAGGAATCCTAGCGGAATCTCAAAGCCGCCTGCCATCGATCGCCCACCGCCAAAGAAACGGCCTTGTGGGTCTTGCCCGAAGGCTTCCTTGATAAACTCATCTGGGTCGAGGGTGATTTTGCTGGTACGGAGGGAACCAATCACCACCTCCAGATCTTCATCCTCGTCATGAACAATGCCATATACAACAGCAGTATGGACGTTCTCCTCGGACACCAGAAAATCGGCGGCCTGAGGAATCGCGTCCCGCGCGTCGTAGCGCAAGTACCCCACCCCTGCGATCGTGAAGCTGTTCTGCACCACCCGATTCCGCAGCGATCGTTCGATCACATCCATTACCCGCTTCGAGCGAGAGGCTTGCAGCACCGAATTCAGCAGTTGGGCATCATAGAAGCGACTGAGATATCCGGCGGCAATGAAGTCCTCTTCCTGAGCTTGCATCAACCGATTGGTGTCCGATCGCAGCCCATGCATCAGCGCAGTTGCACACTTCACATGCTCCCCATTACTATTGTCTAACTTCAACAGTCCCACCTGGAGATATTGAGTCAGAATCGTAGCTGTAGCACGGGTTTGAGGGCGCAAGTCGGTAAATTCAGCGTTGAGATCCCCCTGGCTGGTATGGTGGTCAATCACCGCAGCGATCGGCAGTTCGGCTTGCTGAATCAACGGCCAGAGTTGGGTCGTAGTTCCCTGGTTATCGATCAACACACAGCCTTGATAACTGTGCAAATCCTTATCCTTGGCAGCCTGAGCCGTCCATCGCTGGGCCGGTAAACTCGCCAACTTCACCAGAGCAATATTCTCCTGATGACTCAAAGTTCCACCGTAGACGATATCACACTGAATCTCAAACTGTTGAGCAATCAGCTTGTATGTCCAGGCACTCGACAGCGCATCAGGATCGGGGAAATCTTGTAGTAACACCAACTGCCGATCGCCCCGATGAAGTTCGAGCATGTGGCGCAGTTCATCAGCTTTCTGCTCCGCAGTGTTCAGGGCTTGGGGCGTAAACAGCTTTTCATAACTAACGTTCCGCTCATCGTTACGGTGCTCTGGAGCGGTGGGTCGGTTCGCCCGATCGGCCGAGCGATCGTTGTCTCGCTGACTGGAGCGATGGTTCGCCCGATCGATAGAACTAGGCATTAACGTGTCTAAACTGGAACCTGCCGGAGATTCTGCCATCAACAGTGAACTATTGCTAGGTGAACGGTTATTTTGAGGCTTTTGCGAGTTAGATTTCATATTACAGCTTTCAGGCTTTGGAGTGACTCCCCTTTGTCCTGATGGTTAAGATACAGGTTGACAATTGTCGAACGAAATCCCCTCACCCAACCCAGTTTGGTGAACCTGCCCCCCGCTCAACGAGCTTGTCAAGCACCGGGGATTCGGTATCTCAACCTGGATCTACTCCGATCTTCGCAAAAAACTCGCTAAACTGCACTGTCCCTGAGGGAGATTTTGCCTTGCGGCCGTTTTTGGCCAACCGTTTTATCGTTCAATCGACTGAACCGATCGCCCTTAAAAACCCCACCTAAAAACCCCCAGCCGCACAATGCCGCCAGGGGTCAACTTCCGATTACATATTTTTGCCATTCTTGATGCACACCGCTCTTTATATGCTTGGTCACTTCAAAGTAAAGTCCGCTGTACGGTCGGTGGGGTTTTTGCCGCAGCAGTAAATTCGCTTCCTTAGGCGTGCGGTTTCCCTTCTTGACGTTGCACCGGACGCAGGCTGTGACGATGTTTTCCCAACTGTCGCCGCCGCCCCGCGATCGGGGGATCACATGATCCAGCGTCAGGTCATCTCCCGAATAGCCGCAGTATTGACAAGAGTGCCCATCTCGGTGGAGGATATTTCGGCGCGTCAGAGGAATTTCCTTGTAGGGAACCCGCACATAGTGACGCAGCCGGATGACCGTCGGCAGGGGCATCTCCGCGTAAATGACTTTGCCGTTGTGTTCGATTTGTTCTGCCTTTCCCTTAATCAGCAAAACAACCGCCCGCCTCCAGCTTGTAATATTAAGCGGCTCGTAGGAGGCATTGAGTACCAGAACCTTGCCCATTGATGTTGCTGAGAAGTGGTTTTACAGATAGTAACATAGGTGGCACATAGATGAGGAGTGAAAAGGAGTGAACGATGCTGAGTTGGGATGTTTCTCCAAATTTGTCATCGATGCGGCAGGAGCGGGCCTGGGTGGAAATTAACCTGGCGGCTCTGGCTCAGAATGTCCAGCAGCTCAAGGGTTTGCTGAATCCCAAGACGGAACTGATGGCGGTGGTGAAGGCGGATGCCTATGGTCATGGGGCAGTGACAGTGGCGCAAACGGCTCTACAGCATGGAGCCACCTGGCTGGGGGTGGCCACTATCCCGGAGGGGATTGAACTGCGGGAGGCAGGGATTCAGGCTCCGATCCTGCTATTGGGCGCGACGAACACACCAGAGCAGGTCAGGGCGATCGTCCAGTGGCAACTCCAGCCCACCCTGGGAACCCCAAAGCAGGCACTCGTCTTTTCGGAAACGATTTCCACCCTGGGCCATCGGCGATCGCTGCCGGTTCACCTCAAGATTGATACGGGAATGTCCCGTCTGGGAATGCCCTACCCGGAAGCAGCGGAGTTTACTCGCTTGGTGGCTCGACTGCCCCACCTGAAGATTGCCAGCGTCTATTCCCACCTGGCCACGGCAGATAGCCCTGATCCGACGATCATGCGAACCCAGCACGATCGGTTTCAGCAGGCGATTCACTCAATCCGAGAAACTGGATTCACCCCTCCCCGGCTCCATTTTGCCAATTCAGCCGCCACCTTGGTGGATGCTTCGCTGCACTATGACCTGGTGCGGGTGGGACTGGCGACCTATGGACTCTATCCTGCGCCCCATCTGCGAGACATGATTTCCTTGAAACCCGTGCTTCAGGTTAAGGCGCGCGTGACCCAGGTGAAGCCGATCGCCGCAGGAACGGGGGTCAGCTATGGCCATCAATACATTGCCGATCGCCCCATTCTGATGGCGGTGGTGGGAATTGGTTACGCAGACGGGATTCCTCGCAATCTCTCGAACCAGATGTCGGTACTGATCCGGGGGCAGCGGGTGCCGCAAATTGGGGCAATCACAATGGATCAATTGATGCTGGATGTGAGTGCAATTCCAGATTTGCGGGAGGGGGAGGTAGTGACGATTTTGGGACAGGATGGCAACCAATCGATTTCGGCGGACGATTGGGCCAATACTCTGGGCACGATCTCCTGGGAAATTCTTTGCAGCTTCAAACATCGGCTTCCGCGAGTGGCGATCGGCCAGCCCTTAGAGACGCACCCACAGACGATCATGGGATGATTTAAACTTCCGCTGCATACTTCCGACGAATCTCTGCCAGGGCTTGTCTCAACTCCTCCGAGTGCAACCAGCCAACGAAACCAGCATACAAACATTGCCCCTGGGAAGAGGCAACAAAAACATGGTGAATGCCTAGAAAATTAACCCAGGTGCGGATAGAACCGCCATTCTGGAGGAACATGATCACCTGTGCCCGATCGAAGTCTCGCCAGTGGCCATCGGTCATGCCTGGCACCTGATGCAGTCGTCGAATCACCTCGTCATAGTTCACCGCTTCCCCGACGGGGGTTCCTAACCAGAACTCCCGAATCAGCGACGCGACCAGGGGATGATCCCGCAGGGCTGGATGGGAAAGCTGCGGCAACCGGACAAACTCAGCGTTGGGAACCTTGGTACATTCCACGGGAACCGTACCATCACTCCCCCGATCGATGTCTCCCGCAATCACCAGGGTCGGAATCTCGGCTGCAATGGCTTCAGCGATCGGCTTTCGGTTCACCCCCAGATCTGCCGCAATCCCCACGCCCAAATTAAACGGATCAATCAATCGCCCCAGATCTGCACCCCCCACCGGAGAAGCCACCAGCACCAGGGAATGAACTCTCGCCCACCAGCGGGGATGCCGATTCAATATTTCCAACCAGATCAACCCCCCCATTGAGTGTCCCACAATTCGCATTGGCACATTGGGATAATCTGCCATCGTAATGGCGGCAGCGGCTTCCACAGTTTGGATCAAAGGCGCAATCCGCATCCAGGTTTGGATGTAGTCCAGATGGGGAGCCACAACCACAACCTGATCATTGTCGTTGACCAAATCCTTCGCCAGACGAGTCATGGCTTGATTATCATCCGCCCATCCATGCTGGGCAAACAAGAGAAATTCAGGGTCGATCGGGGTCATAGGGGAAAATGTTGAGACAAATTGATTTTATCTTTTGATGAGGAGTGAGGAGTGAGGAGTGAGGAGTGAGGAGTGAGGAGTGAGGAGTGGGGAGTGAGGAGTGAGGAGTGAGGAGTGAGGAAAAGAATAATCCGTAGCGCAGGCATCTTGCCTGCGTGAATGAAACCTGTCAGGAGAATGAGCCGATCGCATAATTGTCATGATGAACTGAATTTTAGGAGCGTGAATCCAATAATTTGTGCAGTGTTCTGCTCTGTTGGCTGGGCGGGCAGGATGCCCACCCCACAAGAATTCTGGTTTGTTCAATTTACGTTCCTTTTTAATTCCTACTGAGCTGGATCAGGTTCGTAGGCTTGATAGAGTTTGCAAACTTCTTTTCGGAATCGATCGCGCACGGAATCTGGAGATACAATTACACAGTCTGCCCCATAGGGAAAGACTTCGCGGAAGAACCAAAAGGTACTGCTAATAGTCCGGATAATCCGCCGAGTTTGATGGCGATCGGGAATCCATTCGTTGACCATATCTAGATTCTTTTTGGTGCGATAGGCGAAGGCAAGTTGATTCAATACATGAAACTCAACCGGAATAAAATCTAACCCCGATCGCCATGATCCAGAGATCGGAGTGATGGCAGCATCGGGAATCCGATCGAGCCGTAAACTGCGATTGTGGATCAGTTCGGGTAAGTCCTGGCTGCCGTCTGTCTCTTCACACCAACAGTCGAGATACTGTCGCTCTTCCCGATTCGCCACTTTGGCATAGCGAATCGTGAAATTCCAGATCCGATCGGCGGCATCCTGGTAGGAAAGTTGGAAGGGTTGCTCGCGCCGAATCAGGCGATCGATTTCCTGTCGCCAGGGGATGACGGGAGCAGCAATAAACTGTTCAATTTCATTACGCAGGGGCAAACTCAACTCGTTGCGTTCTAATAATAAATGCGCCAGCACGATCGCACTTTGAATCTGTCCCATATCGATCAACACCCGTCGCGCTTGATCGAGGGCGTGCAGGCGATCGGCTGTCCAATCATGGTTGGCGGCAACCCGCAGCTTGTTATCGGCAATGTCTTTGACCAGTTTAGAAATATTGGCTTTCTCCCCCCAGGTGGCTCCCAACTCCAGGGCAAGCTGCTCGAGCTGGGCTTTCTGGCGATCGTTGATGGAAAGGGTAATGGCACGTCCTTTACGGGTCACAGGATCTCCTTCAAGTGTCCGTACATTTTATCAATATTTGCCCTTGACTATCTCCATTCTCGCTGTCAAGATGGAGCAAAGCAAGACGAAACGAAGCGATATGGGTACTTTACCAATAAATTTTGTTTCAAGTTGCCTGATGGAGATGCAGGAAACAGAATATGGCTTTCAGTTGGATGCATCTCTTTTGTAGCGACTGAGCAAGACGCATGACCAAATCTGATCTACTGTCTCGGACTGCGATCGATCCGGAGGTCTGTTTTGGGAAACCTTAACATTTGGGGGCATCGGATCTGGGTGTTGTTAGTTCTGGATCTGCTAGCGACTGGGGAAAGCATTGAAACGATTTTGAAGGCGTACCCCAGTATTGAACGAGAGGATATGTTGGATTGCATTGCTTATGGTGCTGAGTTGGTGAGGAGAGGATGGGAACAACCTTTTGATTTGAATGAGGAAACAGCAACAGCATGATTTTTCCGGGAGAAATGTAAAATGCTGAAACGTCGGCGGTTGTTAAACCGTGAGCTAGAAAGTCTAGATGAGCGATATTTCAAAGAGATTCGCCCAAAGCTTTACGAACTGCATGCAGCACATGGGCAGTATGGAACTCGTAAGGGACGATCGCTGGCTGAACACCTCGATTCTGCCTGTCAATTCGTTCTTACGGTTAGCAAAATTGCTGAAGTCCCTGAAGATAAACGTGCGCTGATTCTGGCTGCAACTGCTGTCCATGATTTGAACAAATTAGATCAAGAGCAACGTAAGGTCAAAACCTTGGCACGCGATCGCCCCTTTCTCAGGGAACAACTGAGCCATGCAGGAGTGAACGAGTTAGTCACAACAGATGAAGACCTGGAACTGGTTCGTCGCTTAATCGAGAGTCACTCTGGTCATAACAACACAGACGGCACTCGGTTTGTCGCAGAAGATCCTCAACGCCAAGGGCAAATTAAGCGTTGGGCAGCGATGCTGATTGGTGGTGATTTGTTTGATTTGGGTATTGACGAGAATAAACGGATTCGCAAAGTTGAAAATGAGTTAACCGTTGCTTTGGGTCGTCCCAGTCGGCTGTTCAAGGTAACACTGTCGGAGGATCGGGGCTATTTGACTTCTCTACTGTTGTCTGCCTGTGAAGTCATATTACATCAGCAAGGCTTGCATACCCTTGCAATTGCCCCCAACGGACAACTCTTTGAAGGCGCAGCATTTCCTGAAGAAGATTTAACCGTTGAGATTGCAAAGCAATGGCAAAAGCGGATCGATTGTGTCTTTAGCAGTAATGTTGAGCAACTGGTTAAAGCAACCAAAGATGGAATAAAAGTCGATCCTCAAGCTGTGCAACAAAATCCAGAGGCAGCCCTTGAGCAAGTTGAGATTGAGCTAACCAAGAAATTGAGCACCTATAAAGCTGACAAAGTTGCAAAGGATATTGAAAAGTACGGAAATGATGCTGGAGATGATGCTGTTGCGGCAGCTCAGTCTGTTGGATTAATTCCAGTGACAACTGCGGATGAGTTTGCTTTATCTGAAGGGATGAAAGCAGCGTACCTCAGCTATCGAGAAGCGGATCTGAGTCCAAAAGAGACTTGGGATCGCATTGCTAACCATCTTAAGCTTTCTCCTGAACAGCGGGATGCGCTAGAACCATTCAATGCTCAATATGGACGTGGTTTATTTACTGCAAAGGCTGTTTTAGGTGGAATGGACAGCATTCGAGCCGCGCTACAAGACTCGTTTCAACTCCGGCAAACCGAAGATGTCGGTGTATCTGAGGATTTAGTAACGGGTGTCCGTCGGTTGTTGAATTTTTCAAGTTCAACGGAATGGAAAGGATTCGCAGAGCTAACCGCTTACATTGAGGCTAATCCTCGGCAGCGCTGTTCCTTGGGCGCGATGTCTGCTCAGGTGGATGAGCTAATTTCTAGCAAAATGCCTCCAGAAACCAAAGTGCAAGCCTTTTCAAATCGCTTGCCAGGGGGAATGAGTGCAGAACCCAAACGTCGAGGAGATGCCTTAGCAGCTTTGTCCTATCAATTACTCACAGTAGGATCAAGCTTTCCAAAGGCAAGTAAGCAGGCCCCGCTTTATTTACACTTTGCTTTACCTCAAGGATCGAGTCCTGAGCTACAAAATATTTGGCGAAAATGGTTGCACGATACGGCAGCCACTAATGCAGAAGGTGGAACAGTCACCGTTGATGAATTGCAATTATATCGAGATAACTTAATTGCTTTTAAATCGAACAAAGTTGTTGGATTTGCGCTACCAAAGCGTCCAGAATTCACCTACTCAACTGTGACAATTCCAGTAATTTGGGGAGATGTGAATAATTCAGTCGCGTTGCTCAAATCGCTAAGGTTAGCGTTAGAGCTATCGTTAGCCCCAGATTTTGGATTTCCGTTTATTCTGAGTGCCAATTTAGAAGTGGAATCAACCTGGGATGTGTTCGGCAGGGTTGAGGGAATTCCTTCTGTATTACAGCCTCTATTGGGGACAGGACTTTATCAACGATATGGACATTTGACGGCTCAGGAACAACGGACTGCTACGACGGCTGAAGAAGTACTAGAGCGATTGCAGTGCATCGGACGACTGACCATTAGTGTTTCCAGTCTTCAAAAGAAAGATGACTGTCTTTATGATTTGGCGCGTACTGCTCAACGTCCTCTTGAGCTTTACCACGTCTTGCTGCGCTGGATTTTGCGAGAACAGGATGATCCAAATCTGGAAGCAGTTTGGATTCGGATTTGTGAACCTTTGAATCGTTTACTGAGGAGTCTGATGTCAGAAGAACACGATCGCATCTCTAGTTATCTCAAGCAAGCTGCCCACATCGCTGAAGTCGGCAAACTTCGAGGGAGTTCATTCCGACGTACTGCCCAAGCAGAACCATTTTCTGAGTTTATTAAAGCCATCCGTTCACGGAAGGCCCACATGGATTGGGAAACAATCTTTGCTGCTCTGGTGCAGGATTACCATACTCGGCTCGATCGTATTCGAGAATACGGGGTCGGCGCAACTAAGTATGAACAAGTGAAACAGTTTTATCAGGTGCTGCAAAAGCTATTTGAAGAGGTTTATCACTCTCGCCCAGAAAGGCTTCTGACCGACAGTAAAACCCTGGAAGCTGCCTACCTTTTCTTTCTACAACAAGCTCGTCAAGAACTAAAATCCCCAACTAAACAGGAAGTTGAAGCCAAATAGGAGAAATTAACAATGACAATTGAAAAACTACAGCCGTTTCTTGCCGCTAGTTACGAAAACTTTCCAAAAGGGCGGACGATCGGGATTGTTGTTTTACGCACAACACAATCAGAAACAATCTTTCGGACTGAAGGCACAGGAGAACCCATGTGCAGCGAGTATGTTCAAGCTGGGATAGAACATACTGAATCAATTCCTCGACTGGTAATGACCGAACGCAAACAGGTTGCCCCAGAACGGCGTAAGGGACGGGAATTTCTCCGATCGCATGAATTGCTCTACAAAGCTCCAAAGGGTGATTCGATTTGCGCTCTCAATACTAATGCTCCGTGCGAAATGTGTATTGACTGCTTTCTCTATGGATTTGCGGCTGGGGGTGAAGGTGCCCAGAAAAGTCGAGTTTGGACTGAAGATGCATTCAGTGTTTTGCCTTCAACTGAGCTAGTGGCCGATCGCAC
Source organism: Egbenema bharatensis FJBBOT/2019 (assembly GCF_048077055.1). Taxonomy (NCBI): domain Bacteria; kingdom Bacillati; phylum Cyanobacteriota; class Cyanophyceae; order Oculatellales; family Oculatellaceae; genus Egbenema; species Egbenema bharatensis. The sequence continues at coordinate 5,802,903 of NZ_CP182236.1, forward strand.
TATTAACGCCATCTTTGAGAATGGAACAATGCGAGATGAAAAGGGTAATGCTTCAACTGCGCTCAATACCAGTGAATACATCAAACCAGGAGTTCATTTTCTAGATATCGTCACTTTCAAGGATGTAACGGTTGATGAATTGCGTTATGCCCTTGGTAATACTTTGCTCACAACACGCTATGGAGCTGTTTCCAGCCGTATTGGGCGCATGGAAAATCAGATTCTTGGTGTTTTTGGGGGAATTGCAGAATTGCCCAGTTCTTTGGAATTAGTGCAGGGAATATACGACAAACTTATTGCCGACGGAAAGGAGCTTGAACATCCCTTTAACACTGAAGCTCTGGCTTCAGTTGCTCGATCTATTATCGCCAGTTGGACAAGTAAGCGAGGAATTTCTATGCAATTGTCTGAAGATGAACTCAATGAATTAATTGTGGATATCGATCGCCATTGGTCATTAGACGAGCAAGCTACCTTTCTCAAGCGTCTGAATCAGTCCTACGAACCTTTTCGCAAAATCAAGAGCGAAGGTAAGAAAAAAGGACGTGACAAGCAGTCGGAGGAATAAACTATGCCCCAGTTGAAGCTTTCACCACCTTCCTCTGTTGGTGCCTTACCGTTTCAATCCGCTCGACTTGTGGAGCTGTGGTGCGCTGAACCTATCTTCTTTGCATCACGGGAATTGTCAGATACTTACTACACTGAAGGGGCGATCGGTAATTATGCCCTTGCCTATGCATTGGGATGGGCGCGATCGCCCTACCGCTTAATCGGAAAAGATACCGGACGACCTAGATATATTGAAGACCTGTCTCCGTTGGCAGAGCAGTGCTATGTTCTTCCTGCTTTTCCGCTCACGGATAGTGTGTCCTTCCGGTTTGAGCGATTTAATGCTCTATCTGACTCTTACTGGTATGCCATGACCAACAATCGAGTGGCAACAGCACGGGAAAATTTACCGCTAAAACGAACTGGCAAGAAACCAAATACCTTCCGACCAAGCAATTTCCCTCAGACTGGTAGACTACGAGTGATTGAGCGGGGCAGTCGATTTCAGACTCTGGCATTCGGCGATCGGGAACTACCTGATTACATCCGTGTAGGTAAGTTTATGAGCAAAGTGAGAGTTGATGTTGCTCAAGAACTTGTAGTAACCGCACTTCCAGAAGGTGAATATCAATGTGATGCTTATCTTAGTGCTGCCGATTTGCCCAGCAACCTGCAACTACTCGCTTTTAACTTGATTTCTATGCCGCCTGTCTCGCTGTTGAAGAATTTACGATTTTATGGAGCAGCTTGGAGAGTTGGCGATTTCACTTTGCCCGCGAATCTAAAATTTTGTGGTGGACGCAATGATGAGTAATCTCAGAATTAACCTTGAACCTCGCAGCATTGAAACCTGTCCTGAGCCTTCACTACCCACTGATATCATCAAAGCCTTTCCTCAAGGGATGTTGAAGCATCAGGTTGAGGTCTATGAGGTTGCAAAAACACACGACATTATCCTTGATCTTGCTCCAACAGGCACGGGGAAAACTAAAGCCGGATTGAGTGTACTGAATCATAATCGCGATCGCAATGCGGCGGTTTACATTGCACCGACTAATGCGCTCATTGAGCAACAAGCTGAAGCCGCAGCAGAATTTGTGCGTGATGCAGGTTTGCCTCATGTGGTCAGGGCTGCCTCGGCAAGGCATATTAAAAGTTGGCGAGATGATCTGGTTGGCAAACGTTCAGGCGAAAAGCTTTATAACGTGCTGCGTGAACCTGCAACAATTTTTCCAGAATGTGGAGGTGGCAGACCACTCCTGCTTGTGACCAATCCAGATATTTTCTACTACGCTGCTTTTTTTCAATACGATCCAAAAGATCGGAGTAATCTTGCTTATGTCTTTTACAGCAGTTTCGCAACGATCATTTTTGATGAATTTCATTTGTATGATGCCAAACAGCTTGTCAGCTTATTCTTTTACCTGACACTTTCTCAAGTCTTTAATTACTTTCAGTACGATCGCAAAATAGTTCTATTGACCGCAACCCCTGATCCAGCCTGCGAAGCGGCTTTGGCTACACTGGCTCAAGCTGGGGTGAAAATTGCCAAGGTTGATGGAGAATCGCAATCTGAGTACCCTACTCCCTCGCAAACCGCAGTCACTCTGGAGATTCGGCAGCAACCAGATAGAAGTAAGCTAATTGGCGACATCACAGATGAAGTTGTTCAAAGACTGCAAAATAACCCCGCTCATTACGGTGCAGTTATTCTTGATTCCAAAGATATGCTCAACCGTGTGTCTGATGAATTGAGGATACGAGGGCTAGAAAAAAGCTATGGGCGGATCACAGGCAGTACACCAATAGAACAGCGTCAGCAAGCAGCACAGAAACAAGTCATCCTGGCTACCAGTACGGTAGATGTTGGATTTAACTTTGAGCGTAGGAATGCACCACCGCGCCAAAATTTAGACTGGCTGATCTTCTCGACCCGCGATCGCTTTGCTTTTTGGCAACGTATTGGGCGGGTGGGGCGAGTACTGGGAAAGTCACAAACAGATGTTCCGTCTGAAGCAATTGCATATCTACCGGAACAAGCCTGGGAGCAAGGAATTATGGAGCTAGATTGCTCAAGTGGTCGAGCTGCGCTCAAGCAAATGCTGGCGAGTCTGGATTGCATGAAACGTCCATTTCTGGAGATTTATTGGCGTTCGGAAGCCTTCTTGGAAATTGCAAAACCACTACTTGAGCTTGAATCTTCTCTAGAAAACCTACCTGAGGAGTCTCTGGTAACGCAGCTCTATCAAACCCTGCAAGCCGTCTTTAATGGCAAACGAGACTGGAGCTTTTACCGAAAACGCATGAACATATTGAACGGTGCAGAGAGTATTTCCAGAAAGTCGATTAAGGAGATTCAAAGGGAGTGGAAGTACATTAAAGGTGGGCAGAGTTGCGCTATGAGTTATTTGAGGGCGTGCTGTCCTGAAGACTACGAAGAGATAAAAACCGGAAGAGAGTCGTTTAGCAAAATTGAATCATTAATTGAGAAAAATCAGGACATCGCTGAAGATTTACAGACCTATGCCACCATCCTCAAGGAAAGCTATGCTCCTTTATTTCGCTTTCGAGATAGTCTTTTTGAAAATGTAAAGATCTACGATCCACGCAATCTTTTGCTAGACGAAGTAGGAGAAACTAACCTCGATCCGATTCATCTGTTACGCTTTTATGAGTTTGAATATGAGTTTGAAATTGATGGCGATCGAGTTGAAGTGATAGCAAGAGCTGAGGAACCGTATAGTTTAGCCTTCTCACTATACGTTGAAGATCTAGAAGAATTCAAAAATACACTTCTGTGCAAGCTATATGCCTTTGAGAATTGCAGCATTAAGCGAACCTATGGGGATGTTGTACGACCTACACCATCAATCATTGAGAAACAGATGATTCCAGGCGTAATTGTTTCTGAAACTGCTAAGAACCGTTGGGCGATCGTGCGGTTAAGGAAACAAGGGTTGGAGTCTTATCCGATTTACGTTTCTTCCTACACCTTTCCAACGCCTAAGCAATATACATTTTTCCCCAGCTTATCTGGAATTCTGGCGATCGCTTCTGCGGGTGTTGCATTAAAATGCCCCGATGAGGAAGAATTCTACATTGTTTAGCATAGTTGTGTAGATAGCTTGAATTTCACCATGTATGAAATCGATGCTCTTAAGTCTGCATCTGAGCGATTCAGCAGAGTTCATCCCTCCCTCAAGCTAATCGTCCTTTTTGGATCTAGAGCTAGAGGTGACGACGATCGTAGCAGTGATTGGGACTTTGCTTTCCTCTCTGAATCCACTCTGAATCACAAATCTAAATCGTTTTGGTTTTCTGGTGCAGCTCTAATGGATACATTGAGCCATTTGGCAGGAATTTCCTATGACGACATTGATTTGGTTGATCTATCTCGGTGTTCAGAGGTTTTAGCCCACTTCATCGCCCGTGATGGACTGCTCATCTACGAAAAAACGCCAGGTGAATTTGCCCAATTTCAGCGACGCGCCCTCAAAACTCAGGCTGAACTTGAAGAGTTTCGCCACTCGCAACGAGAACAGGTGCTTCAGGCGTTACAAAGGTGGGGAGTATGAGCAGGTTAGATCCAGAAGTCATCATCAGCAAGTTGAGCCGCATGGTCGATCGCATCGATCAGTTGAAGTCGCTGGAATTTTTAACTTTGGAAGAGTATCTTCAAGATGAACTCAGGCAGAGGGCGATCGAACGGTTACTGGAAGTCATCATTCAAGCTGCCCTGGAAATTAACAAAACCCTGTTAAAGCGAGTTGCTGGCATCACTCCCTCTACTCCCTCAGGAGCATTTGAGAACTTTGAGTCCTTTATCTTAATTGGTGAACACGGGTTCATCTCCCAAAATCTAGCAAAGCAACTTGCCCCCTCCGGAAGCCTGAGAAACATATTGGCCCATGAGTATGACAATCTTGACCCCACACGAGTCTATGAATCTTTTCAAGCAGCCCTGACCCAATACCCCCAGTACGTTCAAGCCATCCAAGCCTACCTCGATCGCCTAAACAACTACCCATAAAACCTCTACCCACGCCCAACCGTGCCCTACCACCACACCCACCCCAACGCCTTCCCGAGCGCCTACCTCAACGACCTGCGCGGTGAGATTCAGGCTTGTCCGTACTTTGCAGTGAATAACTTGAATCGAGATTTTGTTGGAACGAAGGGATTTTCTGTGGTGTTTCAGCGATCGGGGATTCCGGAAGTCGAACGTCAGTTTCCTTTCTTTAAGCCCTACCTCGATCGCGCGTTGGAGTCAGGCTGTAATGCATTTTATCTGAATCCGCTGATGTTGCAGGCGGGTTCTCGCGTTGATCCGCATATCGATCGTTCCCTGCGATCGTACTGTAAAACGATTGAGCCACCACTGGTGGTGAGTGTGCTGTACGTTGAAGTTCCAGAGCCATTGCGAGGGGGAGAGCTGGTGTTGCGGAATCATCGGCAGCAGGTGGGGCAGATTAAGCCGCAGGTGAATACGTTGCTGTATTTTCAGGGGGATTTGACCCATTCAGTGAATGCCGTGCAAACGCCAGGAACGCGGTTGAGTCTGGTATGTGAGCAGTATGGGTTGGGCGATCGAGAGTTGCGGGAGATTCCAGAATTTACGATCGAATCAAGGGCGAAGGCGGCAAAGCGTCGCAGGTGATCGGATAGGAAAATAGGATGAAGAGATTCGTTCAACTCGATATAGGAGTAAGGGATGGCAACATCAGATACTTTGAAGCAAAATAGTCCCGATGTGCAGCGGATCACGAGCTTATGCAAGCAACATTTGGCAGCACATTACGGAAAGCAATTTGCAGGACTCATTCTTTATGGTTCCTTTGCAGAAGGGAAAGCTGAACCAGATAGCGATATCGATCTGCTGCTGCTTTTGATTGAACCATTCAACTACTTTCAGGAACTACAAACTATTGTTGATTTGCTTCAACCCATTCAACTGGAGGCGAACCAACTCATTTCTGCTAAACCTGCATCGGTTGAGGAGTTTAAGGCAGGTTCTTTACAACTGTATCGAAATATTCAACGAAAAGGTATTCAGTTGTGACTTCGCCATATCGCAAAGAAATTCAAGCAAATCTTGATCGTTCTAATGAGTCGATCGAAGCTGCAAGACTATTATAGTCAGGTTTTCCAGATTTTGCTGCATCACGAGCCTATTATGCAATTTTCTATGCAGCGACTGCTCTTTTACTTCAAGAAGGGCAAGAATTTTCAAAACATAGCGGTGTCATTGCCGCAATTCATCGACAATTTATTCGATCGAATAAATTACCGAAAGAAATGGGAAAAACACTGAACTGGTTATTTGAATTGCGAAGTATTGCTGACTATGGCGAAACTCGGCGAGTCCCGACCGAGGATGCTGAACTTGCAATTCAGTCTGCCATTTCTTTTGTGCAAGCAGTTAGGAAATTAATAGAACCGTAATATGCCCCATAGTTTAATTCTCAATCTCCATCCCCGATCGCCGATTTCTCCGGGTTATTTGTCTGGCAAACATCTGCATGCGCTGTTTCTGACGTTGGTTAGTTCGGTAGATCAGGAGTTGGGCGATCGGTTGCATGGACAGCAGACGAATAAAGCGTTTACCCTGAGTCCGTTACAGCGGGATTCCCGAAAGCCTGTCTCAGGTTCCCAGATTTTGCAGTATGAACAGACTCAACCGATTCCGGCGGGAATGCCCTGCTGGTGGCGGGTGTCGTTGCTGGATGATGCCTTGTTTGGGCACTTGTCTCGATTGTGGCTGAATCTGAACCCGGCCCAGCCGTGGCATTTGGGATCGGCGGATTTACAGATTGCCAGCATTCTGGGGACTGCCCAATCGACTCAACCCTGGGCTGGTTTTGCGACCTATGCCCAACTGTATGAGCAAGCTTCGGAGCAGGAACGTCAGATGAATTTGCGGTTTTTTACGCCGACTGCGTTTCGGCAGGGTCAGTTTGATTCGGCTTTGCCGACGCGAGAGAGTGTGTTTGGTAGTCTGCTGCGTCGCTGGAATCAATACAGTGAGATTGAGTTTCTGGATTCGATTCTGGAGTGTGTTTTTCCCAGCTTTTTTGACATTCGGACGGAGATAGTCAGAGATGCTCGCAGTAAGTTTATTGGCTGTGTGGGAAGTATGTCGTTTCGGATTCTGGGGGATGTCTCGCCGTTGGTAATTCAGCAGGTGAATACGCTGGCGGATTTTGCCCTGTATGCGGGGGTGGGGCGGAAAACACCGATGGGCATGGGCATGGTCAGGCGAGTTTGAGGTGGGTTAAATGCTGGACTATATTCCGATCGCTGCTTTGAATCAGTATAGCTATTGCCCCCATCGCTGCTGGCGGATGTTTTGTGCGGGGGAGTTTGTGGAGAATCAGTACACGATCGAGGGGACGAGTTTACACGATCGGGTGCATACGGTGGGGGAGGGGCATCGGGAGGAGACGTGGCAGATTCGGGCGGTATGGCTGCGATCGGAGCAGTACGGGCTGATTGGCAAGGCGGATTTGCTGGAGGAGAGGGATGGACGGTGGTATCCGGTGGAGTATAAGCGTAGCCGTCGGGGGGAGTTTGATAATGATGAGTTGCAGGTGTGTGCCCAGGCACTCTGTCTGGAGGAGATGACGGGTCAGACGATCGCCCAGGGGTATGTGTATTATGCTCAATCCCATCAACGTCAGACGGTGGATCTGGATGAGGCTTTACGGCAGGAGACGATCGAAACGCTGAAGTCCGTGCGATCGCTATTGGAAACGGGGAAGATGCCACCCGCCATTTATACGCCTCGCTGTCGGGGCTGTAGTTTGTTTGAGGCTTGCTTACCGCAGGCAATGGTGAAGGTAAAGCGATACAAAGAGGAAGGCTGATGGGAACGATTTATATCACACAGGATGACAGCTTTATTGGTAAAACCGATGAACGAATTCAGGTACGATCGCAGAAGCAGACGCTGCTGGATGTGCCGATGATTAAGGTGGATGGGATTGTGGTGCTGGGACGGGCAACGGTTTCTCCAGCGGCGTTGATGGAGCTATTGGAGCGTAAGATTCCGTTGAGTTTTTTGACGGGGACGGGGCGGTATCTGGGTCGGTTGGAGCCACCGTTAACCAAGAATATTTTTGTGCGATCGGCGCAGTGGGCAGCTTCTGGGATAACTGCTGGAACGAATTCTGGAACTGATTCTGGAACGCCTTCTGAGAAGGCAGTGCATCTGGTGCGGGGTTTTGTGCGGGGAAAGCTGAAGAATTATCGGAATGCGTTGATGCGATCGCAACGGGAGTATGATTTGCCTCTGCAAACGGCGATTACGCGGATTGAGCAGGTGCTTGAACCGATTTCTAGAACAGCGGCGATCGATTCGTTGCGAGGCTTGGAGGGAGCGGGAAGTGCAGCGTATTTTGGTAGCTTTGGGCAGTTGATTCGGGCGGAGGGGTTTTCTTTTGAAGCACGTCGTCGTCGTCCCCCGACGGATCCGGTGAATGCGTTGCTGAGTTTTGGCTATGCGCTGTTGCTCCATGATGTCCAAAGTGCAATCAACATTGTGGGGTTTGATCCCTATTTGGGTTATCTGCATACGGCGCAGTATGGTCGTCCGTCGCTGGCGTTGGATTTGATGGAGGAGTTTCGGCCGCTGGTGGTGGATGCGATGGTGCTGGCGGCGTTGAATCGTCGGGTTTTAACTCCGGCGGATTTCGGGTTGGAGCCGTTGAGTGGAGCGGTTTCGTTGTCGGAGGAGGGAAGACGAACGTTTTTACGGTTGTATGAACAGAAGAAGCAGTCGAAGTTTAAGCATCCGGTGTTGCAGAAGCAGTGTACGTATCAGGAGGCGTTTGAGCTTCAGGCCCGGTTGATGGCGAAGTTTTTGCTAGCTGAGACGGAGCAGTATCCACCGTTAATCTTGAGGTAATTGATGTCAAGGTAATTGATCATGAGGTGAAGGATGTATGTGGTGATTAGTTATGATATTCCGGAGGATAAGCGGCGATCGAAGGTGCATAAGGTGCTAAAGTCGTACGGGCAGTGGATGCAGTTTAGTGTGTTTGAATGCCATTTGACAGATACGCAGTATGCGAAACTTCGATCGCGTCTCAGCCGTTTGATTAAGCCGGAATCTGATAGTATTCGCTTCTATTTTCTGTGTGCCTGTTGTCAGGGGAAGGTGGAGCGGATTGGGGGTGAGCCAGTGCGGGATGAGTCGATTTTTTTGGTTTAGGCTTAGAGGTTTGAGTTGCGCGAGGGGGTGGGTGTTTTTGGGAGGATGCTTACTGAATGAGGCTCGATCGCCTGCCTGGCAATGGTTTGAGGGTTTAGAACTGTTGATGGGGTTCGCGCAGGGGCTAGAAGTGTTGGTGAGTGGGAAGTTGGGGCGATCGATGGGAATAAATGCGGATGACGTTGAATTGAAGAATTGTTATGATGGGCTAGTTTCACGCGATCGAACCTTGAAAACTGCATATAACAAGGCTTCTGGGCGACCGCTGATCGAATGAACCTTAATCCCTCTCAGGGATTGAAACCACAACTTAGTCCCGATCGCCACCTTATTCAAAAGCGATCGAATGAACCTTAATCCCTCTCAGGGATTGAAACTGATGTTAGACTTCGCTCAATCTGCTATGTTTACTCCTGGATCGAATGAACCTTAATCCCTCTCAGGGATTGAAACAGCAAATCGAAGCGGAAACCACAATATTCCGATCGTGATCGAATGAACCTTAATCCCTCTCAGGGATTGAAACCCCGAACAGGGCTTCGCAAGCCTGTTTTGGGGAACGATCGAATGAACCTTAATCCCTCTCAGGGATTGAAACCTGGTAATGCACAACCTCCTGCCGCTGAACGACGGAAGCCGATCGAATGAACCTTAATCCCTCTCAGGGATTGAAACCTATTTGTGCCCCTGAATCCTTGGGCAACCAGATGATCGAATGAACCTTAATCCCTCTCAGGGATTGAAACCAGATTCTTGCCTAGCCAACTTAATTCCTCTGCCGATCGAATGAACCTTAATCCCTCTCAGGGATTGAAACATTTTTCGGTATATCGAACTATACGAAAAGTGGCGGATCGAATGAACCTTAATCCCTCTCAGGGATTGAAACCAGGTTGATCAGTCTGCCGCAACACTGGATATTATGATCGAATGAACCTTAATCCCTCTCAGGGATTGAAACAGCAAATCGAAGCGGAAACCACAATATTCCGATCGATCGAATGAACCTTAATCCCTCTCAGGGATTGAAACGAAGTGGCGTTGATGCCTACCGACCTTCAAGAGCGATCGAATGAACCTTAATCCCTCTCAGGGATTGAAACTTCTGTCTCAGGCAAGGATGGTGGCAGGCATTGCCCCGATCGAATGAACCTTAATCCCTCTCAGGGATTGAAACGACCAATCAGGTTTCTATTACTGGTGCGGGGTCTGATCGAATGAACCTTAATCCCTCTCAGGGATTGAAACAGCATTTCATCGAATGCCGGGGGTATACAAAGGAATGATCGAATGAACCTTAATCCCTCTCAGGGATTGAAACCGACCCTTGAGGAGTTAGATTTGCTTATCGATGATTGATCGAATGAACCTTAATCCCTCTCAGGGATTGAAACGGTTTCATGAATTCAAGCCATCAAAGTATCATCGCGATCGAATGAACCTTAATCCCTCTCAGGGATTGAAACATTGTTTGTGCCCCGCTCTACCATATCGCCGTTTTCGATCGAATGAACCTTAATCCCTCTCAGGGATTGAAACCGATGCGGAGCGATAGGAGCTTTACCGTGTCGCTCGATCGAATGAACCTTAATCCCTCTCAGGGATTGAAACACCCCATTTTGCAACTCAGCAACATCTGCCCGTGCGATCGAATGAACCTTAATCCCTCTCAGGGATTGAAACTAGCACTCCTCACAAGTTCTCCGTCAGGCAATCTCGATCGAATGAACCTTAATCCCTCTCAGGGATTGAAACCTTCCTGAATTTGATTGATTTCTTTGTAACAGTAGGATCGAATGAACCTTAATCCCTCTCAGGGATTGAAACAGCAAATCAATAATCGTCGTCTCGCTGCTGCACATCGATCGAATGAACCTTAATCCCTCTCAGGGATTGAAACTCAAGAATGATGCTGGCGAACAAATTTCAGGCTGTGATCGAATGAACCTTAATCCCTCTCAGGGATTGAAACGAAAAATCAGTATCCGCTTACCTTTCAAAGTATCTGATCGAATGAACCTTAATCCCTCTCAGGGATTGAAACTAGTTCCTCCTGATGGCAAGTATTTTGTATGATTCGATCGAATGAACCTTAATCCCTCTCAGGGATTGAAACAGTAGAAGAAGGCTCCTTAACCGGAAGAGGAATTGATCGAATGAACCTTAATCCCTCTCAGGGATTGAAACCAACTGGTCTTGAGTCTAGCCATACTTTAGGTCGTGATCGAATGAACCTTAATCCCTCTCAGGGATTGAAACCCAAAGTGTTGGCAAGTGTGCTGAATCGCTTCTAAGGATCGAATGAACCTTAATCCCTCTCAGGGATTGAAACATGAAAGAATGCTGCATCTTCGTTCTTCTTCTGCTCGATCGAATGAACCTTAATCCCTCTCAGGGATTGAAACGATTTTAGCACATAGCGCAAGCCGCTACGGGATTCCGATCGAATGAACCTTAATCCCTCTCAGGGATTGAAACTTTGCAGCCATACCAGGAGTCGATCGATGATATTTATGATCGAATGAACCTTAATCCCTCTCAGGGATTGAAACGTATGGACGATCGTTCCTCGATAGAGCGGATGCAGCGATCGAATGAACCTTAATCCCTCTCAGGGATTGAAACAAGATGATCCACTTTGGACACAGTGGCTATGGGCGATCGAATGAACCTTAATCCCTCTCAGGGATTGAAACATCTCTTTCACGCCCCTCCAGGACACGATGAGTTAGATCGAATGAACCTTAATCCCTCTCAGGGATTGAAACATGTGCCCGACAGGTCTACCATCTCTAATGATGAGGATCGAATGAACCTTAATCCCTCTCAGGGATTGAAACCTGGCTCTCGACCGCTCGATTTAGCTGAGACAGGAGATCGAATGAACCTTAATCCCTCTCAGGGATTGAAACTACGCGCATTCCCTTGTGCCCATTCGATCGCCTGCTGATCGAATGAACCTTAATCCCTCTCAGGGATTGAAACGATATAAAGAATTTGCGGAGCAGGTAGAGAGATAAGATCGAATGAACCTTAATCCCTCTCAGGGATTGAAACCCACCTTTACCCAAAGGAACGCGAATCAGTCCAGGATCGAATGAACCTTAATCCCTCTCAGGGATTGAAACTGGAGCGATTCAACCCAACGCTTTTTCCACAGCCAGGATCGAATGAACCTTAATCCCTCTCAGGGATTGAAACGAATTTAAACGGAAGGATCTTGTATACCATAAGAGATCGAATGAACCTTAATCCCTACCAAGAATTGAAATCTTACAAATAGCATTTGGTAATCCTATGATATTGGCAATCACACCTGAACGCGCCCCTTTGCAAGTGACTGACGAAGGTGCCGTACGCATCGGCAATACACGAGTCACCCTGGATACCATTGTGGCAGTCTTTCAGCAGGGGGCAACAGCCGAAGAAATTGCATATCGCTATCCATCTCTAGCCCTTGCAGATATCTACGCAACCATTGCTTTTTACCTTAATCATCAAACTGAAGTTGAACACTACTTACACGATCGCCAACAGCAGGCCCAGGAGATCCGTAATTTGAATGAGACACGGTTTGATCCTCAAGGACTGCGCGACAAACTGCTCGCTCGGAAAGCACAAAAAGAAGTATGTTAAAGCTTCTAGCAGACGAAAACCTTGATAACACAATTGTTAGAGGGCTGTTGCGGCGCAACCCAAACATAGATATTGTGCGAGTGCAAGACATTGGATTGTCGGGCAAAGATGATCCTACCATTCTGGAATGGGCAGCAGCAGAAAAGCGGATACTGCTTACCCACGATGTTGCCACGATCACTCGGTTTGCCTATGAGCGGGTCGCACAGGGTTTGTCAATGCCCGGTGTGATTGAGGTGAGAACAGATACTCCGATCGGGCGCGTCATAGAAGATATTTGCCTAATTCTAGACTGTGCTTTAGATGACGAACTGGATGGTCAAATTCATTACCTACCGTTCTAATTTCGCCATTCTTAGCGATCTCGTTTAACTTCATTTGTATTCGATCGAATGAACCTTAATCCCTCTCAGGGATTGAAACTATACGATCGGCTTCCAGTTCAGCAAACCAACACAAAAATTTTTTGCCAAAGAGATTGACGGAACCCAAAGAATTCACTACTCTGTTCTCTTATGGCGATGCCCTTACCTGGTGTGAGATCAGCCATCGTCATGCTCCTCAGGAGTTTTAGCGTGACCGAGTGATGTGAGCAACACCACTCAGCCACTAACCCGACAGACAAGTTAGCAGCGAGTCTGTACAGGCTAGGGTCTATTTTACTAAGGTTCGTCCAAGGCTAGAGTAGATTCCGGCTTGTTGGGGACAACTAAGCTCCTGAGTTTCTTCCCCTAAACCACAAAGGAATTCTTTCAAATGACAGGCGAAAACTTCATATTCAGTCCCGGCAGCGAATTTGGCTCGTTGCCCCATCGGGAATCGATCAAACTGATTGCGATCGGTTCCCCCGCAGGCGTGAACGAAATCATTCATCAACTCCACGTCCTCAACGTCCGCGATGCCACCACCTGGAGCCGCTTTCTACCCACTCCAAACTCCACCGAAGTCATGAAAATCAACACCCACTACCGAATCATCGATCGCCCATAAATCGCCCATAAACAGAAACCTGCTGTCAGGGATCTAGCAGAGCACCCCTGCTAAATCCCTGATTTTTCCCATCCCCCTGCGCCAGGGCAAACGTTTAGATTGGGTGTGATACGATCGAGCCTTGCCGTGCTTTCCACCCTTTTGGGCTTCACCTTAAAGTCTCATCAGGAAAGTCTCATCCAGGCTCACGCCTTGGCAACCCCAAAATCCTCACCCCACCCTCCCAACCATGCCCTACCACGCCCTCGCCACCGACTACGACGGAACCCTCGCCACCGATGGTCAAGTCGATCGCGCCACCCTGGACGCTTTGGAAAAGTGGAAAGACGCTGGGCGCAAATCAATCCTGATCACCGGACGACGGCTGGATGACTTTCAGACCGTCTTTTCTCGATTTGATCTATTTGATCTTGTAGTCGCTGAAAATGGGGGCTTACTCTATCGTCCAGCCGATCAGACCGAACAACTATTAGGGGAGCCTCCCCCCCAGAACTTTGTCCAACGACTGCGGCAGCGCATTTTAGAAGACGAGCGACCCCAGGCCGTTCCCGGAGAATTTGACAAAATCGTGAGCGATCAGGGTTTGCAGTGGTTAGCCTTCGGACGAGTCATCGTCGCCACCTGGACTCCCCACGATGTCACCGTTCAGGAAGTAATCCAGGAGTTGGGACTACGAGACTTGCAGGTAATCATGAACAAAGGCGCAGTCATGATTCTGCCAGTAGGAGTGGATAAAGCCCTGGGACTTCGGGCCGCAGCTCAGGAATTGCAGCTTTCTTTACAATCTGTTGCAGGGGTGGGAGATGCAGAGAACGACACGGCATTCTTAAGGTTATGCGGCTATTCCGTCGCCGTCGCCAACGCCTTGCCAGAGCTGAAAGAACAAGTAGATTGGGTATCTGAAGGCCACCGGGGAGCTGGAGTAACAGAGTTGATCGATCGACTTCTGGCAGCGGAATAAAGGGAACGACAAGTTTCCTGTTCCGGTTGGGCAAGATAGCGTTAGTATTAGGCAGCGATCGCCCCAATCGGGCAGTCTGTCGTTCATTCACCGCAAAACCTGTCGCTTAATTCGTAGCGTAATTAGTCTGAAACCCTATTTCTCAGAGATTCAGTCGTGACTTCCGAAACATCTCAAATCCAAACCCTGATTCATCAGATAGATGAGGTTCTCAACAAGACGAGTCCTCGCTTGCCCTGGGTCATGTCCAGTGATGCCGCCCAGCAGCGTCAAGTGTTAGAACAAACCCGTCACTATCTCCTATCCCTACAGAGCGAGAAGGCAAACTCCACGGATGTCCGAGCCAATGCGGGTAGTTCTCAGGATCAGGAAAACCGAGGCACGACGGCAACTCACCCGGAGGCATCCGCCGAAGCATCCGCCCAGCAAGTCCTGCAATCTGTCCTCCAGGAAATGACCTACCTGCGGACTAATATGCTGCAACCGATGCGATCGGATGTCGAAGTATTACAACATCAGCGAGAGGCTCTGCTTCAAGAAGTGCGTCGCCTGGAAATGCAGCGTCAGCAGTATGTCATGGCCCAACAACCGCCAGCCTATTTTCAAGAATATATGCAGGCAGCCATGAAGCAGATTCAGGAAAATCTCTCAGGGCAAGTGGCTCAAATGATGGCAGCCATGACAGCTCAAAATGCGCAGTTGCAGGGGTCTGAGTCAATCAGTGGCGATCTGGCGGCCCTCAGTCCCGTCGAGCGGTTAGAGCGACTACGGGCGATTCAATCCCAGTCCGATCAACTCCTGCTGCGGTTGGATACCACCCTGCGAGTCGTGTTTGAATCCCTTCAGCGGAACCTGCAAAGCTATCAGGACTCCCTGGGGGAAGGCTTGGGGCGTATGCACGATATGGGGCAGCAAGGGGAAGCCGTATTTGCCGCCTTTGTGGCCCGGCTGGCCCAGATTTTGGGACGGGAAGCCTCCTCCTTTTTGCAAAATCCCCAGTCTGGATGGGGCGAAGAACGACTTTCCTATGAAGATACAGCCCGAACCCTACCCGGACAGGAGACAGAACCCGATCGCCTCAAGGTAGAGAATGACCCCGATCAACAAATCTCTCGTTTATTAGAAGAACTCAACGCCCTAGATCAGTCAGGTGCGAACCAAACTGCATCGGGGGAACCTGTTCCGTTTGCCATTGATGATCCCAATTCGCCCCTTTCACCTGAAGCAGAACGAGAACGCCTGGAAGAACTCGATCGAGAATTGAGCCAACTGGATCTGTCTGCGCTGTCAGATCTGCCAACGGGTATTGAAGTTAGCCCCCTGGCAGAGGAGGAAGATCCCTTTTTTCCCTTTCCCCCCTTCTCGGAAGACGAACAATCGCTAGATCATTCTCCAACGCATCAGCAGCCGACTCCCCCCCCAGAACCAGCCCCCCTCGCCCTGGATGATGATCTGGACTCTGCCCTGGATCTACTCAGCCAAATTTCTGCTGCCGTACCAGAAGCTGGGACAGAACCGGGAAGCAATCTCGAATCTGAGCCAGAACTGAGGATTAACCCTTCATCACCGGAAGCAGGTTCTACGCCTGTCCCGCAAACTGAATTTGCATCAACCCCAGACGATCTCTATCAAGATGAATTCTATCAAGATTTTTTTGGCTCTGTTGATGAACCCAAAACATCCCAGGTGGAGAACCCAGTAGAGCATGCAGCAGAGAACCCGGTAGAGCATACAGTAGAGCATACAGCAGACGATCGAGCATCTGAAACATTTGGCATGATGGGCGATCGATTGCCCGAAGAATCGATCGCCCTGGAAGTGGAAGAAAGCGATGTCAACCACGATTTGTTTGCCGGACTGGCAGATCCATCCCAATCCGATCCCTTTCCCGCCGCAGGGGAGGATTTGCCCCATCTCGAACCGTTCTCAGAATTTCCGCAATCCGTAGAAAATCTGCTGGTGCAGCCAGCAGCACCGCAACCTCCGATCGAGGATCTCACCCTCGACACCTTCTTGAGCGAAGACCTTCCCGATCCCTTAGCAGGAATTGAACCAGAGCCAGCGGCAGAATCTGTGGAAACCATCGCCTCCTTAGCCGATCTCATCCCCGATATTGAGCCAGAGTCCTCGGTAGGGGGCGATCGCTCCTCTGCCCGTCCTGATGATGAAGCCTACGAAACAGCCCATCCAGGGGAAGACTTGTTGATTACAGAATCCGCTTCCCCGGAGCCAGCTTCAAACCTGCGATTGCCCGCCGACACCCTTCAGCAGTTGACCCACGACCTATTTAACCTGGAGGACACCCCCCCTGCGGTCGAGGTGACTGAATCAAGCTGGACATTAGCCGACTGGACAGAAGCAGTCGATGCTTCACCGCCCCCCGGAACGGGTGCGGCAGGAACAAATGCGGCGGGAACGGCTCCAGAGCCGGATGCCATTCAACCCTTTCAGGCTTCTGACTGGACAGACGGTCGTTTAGACCATCCACCCACCCGGCTTTCCAATCTGGCGATCGAGCAACTATTATTTACCGATCGTTTTGCAGGCGATTCATCAAGTCATCCACCGATCGATTCAGCCCGTGAGCTGAAGCGCGATCCAGCTACCGATCCAGCTAACAATCCGGCCCCATCTTCCCCCAGCCAACCGGGAACCCAGGAATCCACGCTTGCCAGTGATGCGGATCTGGGCACCACGATCGAAGATTGGTTTGCCAACGTGGATGCCGATCCAGTCGTTACACCAGAATCTTCCCAGCAGGAGCCAACCGCCCAGAATAGCGAAACCAACACCTTTACCCTGGACGGACTGGATAGTTTGTTTGAAGGGGTGCCCACCGCTCCTCCTCCCCGACAGCCCTCCGAAACGGATACCCAGCGAATTACGATCGACGATGTCTTTGGTGGAGCCTTCGCCCAGTCCCCACCAACGGATGCACCACCCCAGGACAACCCCTCTGAACTGAACCCGCCTTCCCGAACAGCCGATCGGGAAGTTGAAAAAAAAAAGCACCGATGGAACGGTAGCCGATCTGATTCTTGATTTGCTGGGGGAAGAGTCTCCAGTCCCATCCCCTGGATTGAGCCAGGATTCAACCGACCCGGAGCAAGCCACATCTTCTGGAACCGAGCCGCCATCCCAACCCACCCGCGATCGCGTCAATCTTCTGACTCCTCCCCTCAAGCCGGTTCCTGATGAGCAAACCAAAGGCTGGTTTGTGGGCATTGACCTGGGCACGACGGGACTCTCTGTGGTGTTGATGAATCCTGCCACCGAACAGTTCTACCCCCTCTATTGGACGATCGCATCGGATGCCAGCCCCTCCCCTTCCGAGGGAGAATCTCCCATACGACGCTTCCGATTGCCTACGGTGGCCGCATTTCCATCCCAGTCGGGCGATCGAGCCGCCGCAACCGCCTCTCCCCAACCCCGGTTCAGCCTACCCATTGCCCTTGCTGACCCTTTCCATCGCCCAGGCTCTAACTATCCTGTCCCTAACTATCCAGGCTCTAACCATCCTGACGCGCCTGCCCCCGTCTTCGTCCAGCCTATCAAACCCTACCTGCGGCTGGGCATTCCCTACCGCTCCCCCCAAACCCAGCAGTGGGAACCAGTACTGCAATGGTCTGATCACCAGCAGTTGCCCTTAGCCTGGCTGCAATCCGCGTTTCAAACCCTGTTACTCACCCTGAAACATCCCACCCGCACGACGATCGGTACGTTAAGGTGTAGTGCCCTGGGCTTGTCCGATCAGTCCTTGCAAAATGCCCTGCATCAACTGGCGGGAGTGGTAATGGGCTATCCAGCCAACTGGTCAGACACCTACAGCTTCAACCTGCGGGAAGGAATTCTGCAAGCGGGCTTAGTCGCTCAACCGGATCAGATTTTCTTTCTGGAAGATACGATCGCTACTCTGCTATCGGTGTTACAGCGGCAGAGGGAGCCTGAACCAACCGGACAAGCCGGACAAACCGGACAAGCTGGACAAGCTGGACAAAACCCTTCCTCACCTGATCCAGGGATTGTTTTACAAAATGCAGATTGGCAGGGGCGAACCCTGGTGTTGAACGCTGGAGCCACCGTGACGGAACTAACGCTGGTCAATCTACCTGCCCAACTCGCTACCCTGACCCATGCAGACTTTCTCCACCGCAGCCTGCCCTTTGCCGGAAACGCGATCGATCAAGACATCATCTGCCAGTGGCTCTATCCCTTATTACAACAGCCTCTAGCTCCCCGAACCCGGCACCTCGATCGCATTGATCTGACCCTGCCCGCAGTAGATCTGGCGGCGTTGGACTTGCAGACCTTAACCCTACCGACGGTGGGCGAGCCAGATTTACCCAACCGTTACCGTTTGCATCAACGGTTAGAAGCAGACCCGGCAGGTCAGATTCTCCTGGAAGCAGCGCGGCACCTCAAAATCGCCTTCCAACAGCAAAGCTACTTCACCTTACAACTGGGCGATCGAACCTGGACATTGCTGCGACAAGATCTGGGCAGTCGAGTCCTGTTACCCTACGTGCAACGGCTGAATCGAGAGTTAAACACATTGCTCAAACAGGCGGAAGTGACGGCTCCTGAAATCAGGCAGGTGATCTGTACGGGGGGAACGGCTTCCATGGGAGCGATCGCCCGGTGGCTCCGACAAAAGTTGCCCAATGCGGTGATCATTCAAGACACCTACACCCGCCCCACTGTGCCGCAGGATAACTGTATTTTTAGTTGCAGTCGGGTGGCCTACGGATTAGCCGTTTTGCCCCTCTGTGCCAACCTGCTCAACGTAGCTCGCCATCAGTGTAATGATTACTTCTTACTGCTGGAATTGTTGCGCCACTTCCCCAAACAGCCGACCTCAGCCCGCCGCATCCTGCAAACGTTGGAGCAAAATGGCGTGGATGCAGCCGTCTGTCAGTCCCATCTTCTCGCCCTGCTGGAAGGCCGTCTTCCCCCAGGTCTGATGCCAGCGGAGCGCGATCGGGTCTTGTTTGCCCCAGACTCTCTGCAAAACCCCTATTTACAGGCCATCCAGTCTGCACCTCTACTCCAAAAGCGGGGCAGCCATTACCATCCCAATCCCCAACAGCAGCAGCAGTTACAGCAATTTCTGGACATAATTCTGGCTCAATCTCGCCAAACCCTTACCCATCCCTACGCTGCATTGCCCCACACGCGGATCTCCCCCTCCTGATGGTTTCAGCCCAATTCTCAGCCCAATTCTCAGCCCAATTGCCAGCCCAATTCTCAGCCCAATCAATTGATGTCTCAGTCTTCTCTGGTTCCCTGAGACTATTTTTCTGAGACTATATCTCGCTAGAATCAGAAACGTACCCCTTGATCGATCGCGCCGTGCCAGAAGAAACCCCTCCAAAACCCAATATTGAACCCATGAGTCGCATTCAAATCCTGACCGCAATGGGTGTTACAGCAATTATTCTGCTCATCGTGTCGCGGCTGTGGCTGGCGTTAGATTCATCAGCGAATATGCTTCCCCTGGAATGGTCAAGTTCGGCATTGCTATGGGGATTGGGCGTTGGGCTGGGAATTACCGTAGCCAGTTCGATCGTCTACCGACTGTGGGCCGATTATCGCCAAAGTGCGGATTTCTATCTGGAACTGGTGCTAAAACCCCTGGCATTGCCGGATTTGATCTGGTTAGGGTTACTGCCTGGCATGAGTGAAGAGTTGTTGTTTCGCGGCGTAATGCTGCCAGCGATCGGGTTGACCTGGTTTGGGTTGGCAATTTCTAGCCTCTGTTTTGGCGTGTTGCACTTTAGCGGCAGCAAGCATTGGTCGTACGTCATTTGGGCGACGACGATCGGGGCTGTATTAGGATTCAGTGCGATCGCAACGGGAAATTTGCTGGTGCCGATCATTGCCCATGTCACAACAAATTTGTTATCCAGCGCTATCTGGAAAACAACGAATTAAACATTTAATTTTGTTGCGATCCTCTTGCATTTCACTACATTTCCCCCACTTGCACTGTTTGGTGCAGTGCTTTTTTAGGCATGATTTTTTTGCCGTTGAAGTAACAAAAATCAACCGAGTGGAGGAACCAATCTGAATCAGTTTTGCCTTAGACTCAGGGAAATCCGCTTAATACCACAAAACTTTAAGGTCAAGTCTTTGTTTAATCGAGCTTTCTATAATGGAAGCAATGAACTGAATCTAACAACACAATTTTTTACGAATTGAATTTTGTTCTGAATCAACCTTTTTCTGGCTCCTGAGGGGCCGCTGAACTCAAAGCATATCACTGTTTTTAGGGGGTCAAACCGATCGAATTGCCCCTCAGTTCTGCACTGAAATTAGCATTAAGCATCTTCAAAGTTAATTCTGTCTCAACGATGATTTTGGGGCTTGGATTCAACTCAAGACGCAATTCAGGATTCAATCTATTCGATCAATCACTCTCACCTTCAGTCGATCGCAAACCATGTATAGATCTCCCCTAGCCCCCCTTAAAAAGGGGAATCGAGCTAAAAAAGGTTTGAAGTCTCCCTTTTCAAGGGGGATTCAGGAGGAGCGAACGTAGGTGTTGCTATCAATGCAAATTCATTTTCGAGCGACTGACCTTATCTTTGAACCGAATCTTTGAACCGGCTCATTTCCATCAGAGTCCCTAAGGAGTAGCTATGCACACTGTGAACCAGTCTGAACACCCGCTGAATCAAACCGATCGAGAAACAGCATTCATCCTCTGGTACGAAGAAGTTGGCATTCATGATATTTCCCTGGTCGGCGGCAAAAACGCTTCATTAGGAGAACTGATTCGCCAACTGTCGGGGCAAGGCGTGAATGTCCCCTCTGGATTTGCCACCACCGCCCATGCCTTTCGTTACTTTATGCAACGGGCAGGATTGGACGATCGCCTGCGGGAATTATTTTCAGACCTGGATGTGGAAAACCTCAGCAACCTTCAGGAACGAGGACGACAAGCTCGTGCGATGGTTTTGCACACGCCTTTTCCCCCTGAGTTAGAGAATGCCATTGTTGCCGCCTATACTCAGATGTGCGAACGGTATGGAGCCAGTGATGACGACATTTGCGATCGGCTAGAGGGAACTGAACTGCAAGCCTATCGGGATTATAACTGTGGCATTGATGTGGCGGTTAGATCCAGTGCAACGGCGGAAGATTTACCAGATGCCAGCTTTGCCGGACAGCAAGAAACATACCTGAATGTTTACGGCATTAAGCCGGTCTTGGAAGCCTGCCATCGTTGTTTTGCTTCGCTGTTTACCGATCGAGCCATTTCCTACCGGGCGATTAAAAACTTTGATCATTTCGATGTGGCCCTTTCTGTCGGTGTGCAGAAGATGGTGCGATCGGACTTGGCCACCTCTGGGGTCATGTTCTCGATCGACACAGAAACCGGATTTAAGAACGCTGCCTTGATTACGGCCGCCTACGGATTAGGGGAAAATGTGGTGCAGGGAGCCGTCACCCCCGATGAATACCTGGTGTTTAAACCCACCCTGAAGCAGGGATTTAACCCCATTCTCGATAAGCGATTAGGCAGTAAAGAGATCAAAATGATCTACGACGAGGGGGGCGGCAAGCTGACCAAAAATGTGCCTGTGCCGAACCGCGATCGGCACAGGTTTGCCCTGGAGGATGACGAAATTCTCACCCTGGCACGATGGGCTTGCATCATTGAAGACCACTATTCTGAGGTTCACGGCTCCTACAGCCCGATGGATATTGAATGGGCCAGGGATGGAGTCACGGGGGAACTGTTTATTGTACAGGCTCGCCCAGAAACGGTACAGTCCCGCCGCTCCAGCAATACGCTGCGCCATTACCGATTAAAGGAACGAAGCAACCTTCTGGCGACGGGTCGGGCCGTAGGAGACTTGATCGGTCAGGGCCAGGTACGGGTGATTAATGATGTGGAGGATCTGGATCAGTTCCATAAAGGGGAAGTGCTGATCACCGATAAGACCGATCCAGACTGGGAACCGATCATGAAAAAAGCCAGCGCAGTGGTGACGAAACATGGGGGACGCACCTGCCATGCGGCCATCATTGCCCGTGAGCTGGGAATTCCGGCGATCGTCGGCTGTGGTCATGTCCTGGAAGACTTGCGGGACGGACAGGAAGTCACCGTATCCTGCGCCGAAGGGGAAGAGGGTCAGGTCTATGCAGGACTGCTCCCCTTTGAGATTGATGAAGTCGAGCTAGACAGCTTACCGCAAACCCGTACCAAGATTTTGATGAATGTGGGCAATCCCCAGGAGGCGTTCAAACTTTCCTATATTCCCAGTGAAGGCGTGGGTTTGGCCCGATCGGAGTTCATCATCGCCAATCATATTCAGGTTCATCCCCTGGCTCTGCTGCACTTTGATCAGCTCAAAGATAAAGCGGCGAAGTGGGATATTCACAACCTGACGGAGCAGTATGACCACAAACCCGATTACTTTGTCGATAAACTGGCTCGCGGTATTGCCACGATCGCGGCTGCTTTCTATCCCAACCCCGTGATTGTGCGGATGTCTGACCTCAAGAGTAATGAATACGCCAACTTACTGGGCGGCAGGCAGTTTGAGCCAGATGAAGAAAACCCGATGCTGGGCTGGCGGGGAGCTTCCCGGTACTATGACCCGAAGTATGCTGAAGCCTTTGGGCTGGAATGTGAGGCCCATCGTCGCGTTCGAGATGAGATGGGCTTAACCAACCTGATTCCCATGATTCCCTTCTGCCGTACCCCCGAAGAAGGACGAAGAGTGCTGGCAGAGATGGAAAAATATGGGCTGAAGCAAGGGGAAAACGGTTTGCAGGTTTACGTCATGTGCGAACTGCCGAGCAATGTGGAACTGGTGGATGAATTCGCGCAGGTATTTGACGGATTTTCGATCGGCTCGAATGACCTGACGCAATTGACCCTGGGAATCGATCGAGATTCGGCCCTAGTGGCTCATTTGTTTGATGAACGGAACGAGGCGGTGAAGCGGAAAATCCGCAGGGTGATTGAAACCGCCAAGCAGTTTAACCGCAAGGTGGGAATCTGTGGCCAGGCTCCCAGCGACTACCCTGACTTTGCCGCCTTCCTGGTGGAGTTGGGCATTGATTCAATCAGCCTGAATCCCGATTCCGTCCTGAAGATGTTACTGCAAGTGGCAGAAACCGAGTCGGAAGTGGCTGCTAGTGCAACTTCAGGAGACCTTTTTTGCAAGGGGTTCTAGCAAGGGACATTCAAACCAGCCACACACTCTGGTCTTTAATTCCTGTACACTCAATTTCTGTTGCGGTTCTACAATTGCTCGTTTTGCATGTATCCACTTCGGTTCAATCGCATTCAACCAGGGACTCTTTACTGGTAACTGACACACGATCAATCGCACTCCCTTTCCAGTTTGTTTGACTTGTGCATTATGTTGTTTAATCCATTGCTGGACTTGTTTAGAGACATGCCAGCTCGCATTGTCCCAGACCAACGGCATGACTCGTTTTCCCATCTCGCTCACTTGAGCCGTGACCCACTCTAAAAATTGACAGGTGATCTCACTGACCGGGCGCTGCTCGACAAAACGCAATAACATTTGTGCCTCTGCTCTCAAGTAAATGCCATAACAAGCAATTGCCTTCGGCTCAGTTTCAGCTTTGTCAGCTGTCTTCTCCACCAACTGCAATGGCTGACCCTCCTCACTCCAACTGTGCATCATTGGATCACGCAGCCGACTCCACCACACCTCGTCGAGAAATCCTACCACCCAATCTGGGTTTTGCTCACTCATCTGGATCAAGCGGTCGCGTTGCCGCTTTTTTAGCTCATACTGCTCATCGGGAGAAACAATCCAGGCTTTAGCTCGACGCCAGCTAATCCCCATTGCTTTGAGTGCTTCCTCAATCGTGGTACGGCTCACCTGATGCTCGGTGAGACCTTGCTCATGAGCCACCTCTGCTAGCAAGTCCAACGTCCAGGTGGAACGAGATTTGCCATAGTGCCGAGGATTGGCATGCAGCAACTGATGTAACTGAGCACGCTTGTCCTGATCAAAGATGGGTTTGACCGTTTTAGGGCGACTCGATTGGGCTTGCAAACAAGCTAATCCCTGCTGATGGAAGGCACGTATGGTATTGCGAACAGTCTGAACACTGCAACCGACCGCAGCAGCAATTTCTCTGGCTTGAGTTCCTCGGGCACTGGCAAGCAGAATTTGGCAACGGCGTAGGGTAAAGGCATTTTTAGATCGCAATCCCTGTTCGAGGGCTGTTTGCTCAGTCTCACTCAAGGGACGCACGTATAGGGGGGGAAGCATCAGGACAATCAGCAAATTAAAAGTTGTTAATCCTAGCGTAACTTCTGCTCTCACCAATTGCACAATAGCTTCGGTGAAGTCACACTAGGGATTCTTAAAGGAATGATGCTCTCGGGAGTATCCCAATTTGAACGTGATCAATTTCCGTAGCGCAGGCATCTTGCCTGCCAGTGGATGATTTCTAATGCAAATGCAAAATTGGGATACACCCGATGCTCTCATAACTTTCGTGGAATAAGCACGATCGCTGCTCTTCGCCTATTCTACGGAATCTTAGGCTAGGTTTTCGTTTCCTGTAGGGAAGCTCCTTTTTGTTGTAAGCAAGTCATGCTTCAACGGCATTCAATGTGATTTTGGTAACTGAAACAATCGGTTGGAGGAGAGGTAGCTCTCGTGGTGGCCCACCACCAAATAAATAGCAACCCCATAACAAAAAACAAACTTCGTAGCCAAACAAATCGAGGAGGTACAATTTTCCAAAAAGGATCAGTTTCGATTTTGATGCTTTTGTAGAAATCACACAAGGTACGATCAAAACTTAAGTTGGTGTTGATACGCTCCAGGGCAACCAACCTACAGAAGAACCTGGATCCATTTGAACAAAGGTAGGCCGCACTCTCCATCCTCGCGTTAGCAGGGTGGGGTTCGGGCGAGGCAAAGGAGCGAAGCGGAGTTGCCAGTCCAGGTTAATCCTCATAACCCTGATTTTCAATGTACCGTTTCAGTACATCCAGACTTGCCCCACCACTAGAAACGAATCCATATCCACGCTTCCAGAACACGGGCTTCCAGTAATAAGGTTTCAGAAACTCCCGATACTCTTTGCGGATTTCCCGACTGGTAATTGTTTTAAGGATGTTGACCAATCTGGACAGCGCAATATCAGGAGCCATCTCTACCAACAGATGAATGTGGTCGTTACTTCCCAGGTCTGCCTTGCATTCAAGTAATGTGCATTTCTGCGTTTGGCAAAGCTTAGACATCATTGATTGGAGTCGAGCCTCCACCTCGGTTGTAATGACAGGATGACGATATTTTGTCACGAACACGATATGCACAATAAGAGAGCCAAGGCAGTGACCATAGGGTTTTAGCCGCATAGACAAAACTAACACTATAGTAGTACAATTGCTTCATGATAAAACGAAAGCCCATCATTAGAACAGACAAATGGAGCCTGAAGCCGACTGGTGAGCAGCGGTTGTTGTTTGCCGAAACGGTTAAGGTTTATCGCCGTTTGTGTCGTCATTTGGTGGGCATCGTTTTCACCCATTGGGCGCAATTAGGAGGACTGTCGAACCAGCAAGTTGTACCTGCTGTAGAACGGCTAATCCATGCGACAAGTCAAAACCCAAATGTAAAATATCCTTGCATTGACAAGGTGTTTCACAAGTTCCCCAGTTATTACCGCAGAGCCGCAATTCTTTTTGCTGTTGGGCAAGTTAGTAGCTTTGTCACCCGTTATCAGGAATGGCAATCAGGAACTCGCAAGCGACGAGATGCTAAACCTCCTGCCCTGAATGCAAATACTGGATGCTACCCGGTGTTGTACAAAGGGCAGTGCTACAAGCTACACGGACTGGAGCAGGTAGAAATCAAGGTATTTACTGGAACAGACTGGGTTTGGACAACGGTTCAAATATCAGGACTGAGAGAGCGGCACACAGTAAATAGCAATAAGTTGCTGTCTCCATCGTTGATTTTCAATCAACAGGCGTGTCATCTCTCTGTTCCGTTTGAGTGTCACCCCGAAAAGCGGCAACCCGACCAAAATGTGGTTGCTGTAGATTTGGGGATTAACACGACAGCAACGGTTTCAGTCGTGACGGTTTGCGGTACTGTAATCCATCGTGAATTCATTCACCCTGGAAGAGACATAGACCGCAGAGATCAACGCCTGAAGTCGGTTTCAGTCAGAGCAAGTCAGACGATGGGCAAAGGGGGCAAGCTGCAAAAAGGGTTTTGCTCCAACACCTATCGCAAGTGCCGTCACATCAACCAGCAAATTGCCCACCTCGTCTCGAAGCGGATTGTGCAAATTGCCAAAGCGTTCAACACTCAAGCGATTGTGTTTGAGAACCTGAAAGGGTGGAAGGCAACGGGGGGACGGAAACGTTCTACCTTGCGACAACGCTTTCATGGTTGGCTCAAGGCAATGATTCGCCAACACAGCGAAATGAAGTGGCAAGAGGTGGGTGGCAAGACAATAGATGTGATTGCTGCTTATACCTCGAAGTTGGCGTATGACGGGTCTGGTGTTGTGCGGCGCGACTCTAAAAACTATGCTCTGGCTAAATTCTCTTCTGGCAAGCGATATTCAGCAGACCTGAACGGCTCTCACAATATCGCTGCCAGAGGGATTCTTAAGCTCACTTGCCGAAAGGACAGTGAGGGGTGTTCAGGCAAAAGTTCCCGACACTCGCCTAGAAGCTGGGCTTGTTTGTGTGACCTGTGGACTAATCAGATAGTTACAGGTTAGCACCGACACCACCACCTCGCGTTAGTAGGTGGTGTGAGCTTCATCTTTAACATTTACCCTGGAAAAATCTATGGATTTACAAAAGTTCATCAATCATTGGATTTTTTTAACGTTTAGTTAAGTAACCTTGATATTTCAGGGGATTTCTCTCGATCCTAGTAGGAAGGTTGTTTATGGTTGTCGATCTATGCATTCTTTGTTTCCCTTATCACCGCGCTACCGTTTGGATGATGAACTTCCCTGGCTGGTAGGGGTTGACCCAGTGCGGCGATATTGGATCAACGTCAATGGTGATGAAAGTCAGGTGGTTACCATTCCAGGACTTCTGACTTCTGTAACGGAATTTAAGCGGACGGTTTTGGCGTTTCGGGCACTCCTTCCAGGGGAAACGCTGACCCTGAGTACCTACTCCACTCCAACCCAAATCTATTGCATTGCCGAGAATTGCTATGCGATCGCAGGGGAAGTGAATGGCGCAGCAATCTGGCACCTATTTGATCAGGAAACCATCGAAAGTTTTCTGATGACCGCTCATCCCGATTGGCAGTGCAGCCCTGAGGATGTGGAACTAGGGCGGAATCATCTGCTGCGATCGTTTGAACAGGCAGCGGTGGCCTAGTTATATGGACTGGTTATCCTGAGGAAGGCGAATTGAATAATCTGAAATTCTGATGGGGTGGGCAGCGTTTCGACGGCTCGACTGAGCGTTCGACTGAGCGTTCGACCGAGCTCACGCCGAGATCCGAAGGGCTCACGCCGAAGTCTTCGCCGAACTCCTGAGCTTTCGAGCTGAGCTTAAGCCGAAGTCTTGCCCGTCAACTGCTTTGAAAAACGCATAAGTAATTCACATACCGTTTAACAGCTTTGTATATCTTATTAACCTCCCCAGAGGGAACCTTTTGCGCGACAATTTTCAAGCAGGGGGAACGTTGTCAGACAGAGGGGCCTAACTGATCATGCGGAAACTGGTTAAAGGATTGAAGCAATTTCGAGCAGAGTATGTCTCAACTCACATCGAACTGCTCGAACAGCTTGCCCATATGCAGCATCCCAGAGTGCTGTTCATTACCTGCTCTGACTCTCGTGTTGCTCCCAACCTGATGACCAATGCCGACCTGGGCGATTTGTTCGTGATTCGCAATGCGGGCAATATTATTCCTCCCTACGGCGCGGCGAATGGAGGAGAAGGGGCGGCGGTTGAGTATGCCGTTCAAGCTCTGGACATTCAGCAAATTGTCGTCTGCGGCCACTCCCACTGTGGGGCGATGAAAGGGCTGCTGCAACTGGGCGAACTGGAAATGACCATGCCCCTAGTGTACGACTGGCTGAAACATGCTGAAGCGACCCGGCGGTTGGTGATGGAAAACTATGCCACCACGGGTCACACCAAGGAGGAATTGTTAGAAATTGCGGTTGCTGAGAACGTTCTAACCCAGATTGAGAACTTGAAGACCTACCCGGTGATCCATTCCCGGCTGTTCCGGGGCAAGCTGAAGCTTTACGCCTGGATTTATCTGATTGAAACGGGTGAGGTGCTGGCCTACGATCCAGAAACCCATGCCTATATGTCCCCTCAGATGCAGATTCAGGATCATGATCTGGGTGGAGATGATCTACCGGGACGGTATACCGCAACGCAGTATTCAGGGAAGCAAAATTCACCGATCGCCTGTGAGTTACCCCTTTACCAGTTGGATGATATGCCGGGTTGGGAGCAAGAGCAAGAGGAGACTGCTCAATCCAGCCAATCCAAGGTCACCCTGCATCGCAGCAATGGTTCAGGTCAGAACTCCTCCCAGGCTTCCCCATCGGAGAACAGTTCATCGGATCGCGCTGATTATGCTGCTTCGGATGGCTCGTCTGACCTGTCAAACCTGTGGCTCTCTCCTGAACAGGCCAATCGGATTTATCGAGGCGCGAGATAATCGGTTCACCGGGCGATCGGTTCATTTGAGCACCTTTTCCATGAAAAAATTGCGGAAGGTGACTCCCTGACGTTCAACCAGTTGGGACTGCATGACCCGGAAGCCATGACGCAGGAAAAGGGACGGGCCGTAATACTGACTTCTGAGGACAAGCGTTCGATGCCCAGCGATCGGGCTAACTGTTCCACATGGTTAAGTAACTGGGTGCCAACTCCCTTTCTTTGATGCTCGCAATGACAGAACAGGGCGGCAATGTAACCATCCTCTTTAAAGCTAATGAAGCCGATCGCCTGTCCTTCCGCTTCTGCGACGTAGATGCACCCGGTTTGCAGCCGCGTGTGCCAGGTCTGTTCATCCTTTGCGGCCGAAGACCAGACTTCAATTTGCCTGGGTGAATAGTCCCGTCGGTTCACCTGACGCACCGTGTTGTAAAACAATGTCCTCAGCTCATCGGCATCCGCAGGTTGAAATTCTCTAATTTGCATAGGGGATTTGCATGAAGTGAAAGGTTTGAAAAAAGAACGAGAATACTGCTTGTTGAGAAGGTTATGGAACTTATTTCAAGCACTCAACCGATCGTTCCGTAATTTCTTCAAATAAATTTGCTTGAGCATCGTACTGTAGCGCGGGCAGCGTTCGACTGAACTCACGTCGAAGTCTTGCCTGCCAGAAAAACCTTAGGAATGCGAATTAAATAGACTGAAATTCTTGTGGGGTGGGCATCTTGCCCGCCCAGTCAACAAAGTAAAACGCTTTACAGGTTATTTAATCCATGATCCTTAGCGATGCCAGGGCAAAGGGATATACCTGATGGTCATTCCTGACAAACCCTTCTTTTGTCTAAACAATCCCTCTGGAGACAGTGGAGTATTCTTACCTGACCCCTTAGCCTAAAAGGGGTTTTCGTTCAGCAAGATTACGTCTTGTTTTAAGGTTGTTTTACGGGAAAAACTAATTCATTTATGCATTACACCTATGATCTTCTGGTAATCGGTGGTGGCTCTGGCGGACTGGCAGCGGCGAAACGAGCAGCTCAACACGGCGTTCGAGTGGCGATCGTGGAACAGAAGCACTGGGGCGGAACGTGCGTTAACCGGGGCTGTATTCCTAAAAAGTTGATGGTGTATGCATCGGATGTTGCCCACCAAGTTAAGCTGGCGCGGAGCTACGGCTGGCAGATTCAGGCTGAGTTCAATTGGTCGGACTTTGTGCAGGCGAGAGATCGGGAGTTGGAACGGCTGCGGCAAGTACACGAAACGTCCCTCTCTAAGGCAGGGGTCGATCGAATTCAGGGTCATGCCTGCTTTGTGGATGCCCATACGGTGCAGGTGGAAGATCAAACGATTCAGGCGGACAAAATCCTGATTGCAGTGGGCGGAAAGCCGATTCTGCCAGACATTGAGGGTATCGAGCATACCATTACATCACGGGATATTTTCCATCTACCCAGGTTGCCTGAACGGTTGGTGATTGTTGGGGGCGGATATATTGGCGTTGAATTTGCCAGCATGATGCGTGGGTTTGGCTGTGAAGTTGCAATCCTGAATCGGGAGTCCTGTATTCTTCCTGGATTTGATGGCGATCTGACTCAAACCTTGCGGGATGCACTGCGCCAACGCGGGATTAACAGTCTGTGCGATACAACGGCTACAGCAATCCAAAAGGGAGCCAATGGTTTAGAGCTAACTCTGTCAGGAGAAGAGTCTGGTTCGCTGGTCGCCGATGTGGTTCTTTGTGCTGTGGGTCGATCGCCCAATCTGGAAGGACTGAGGCTGGAGCAAGCAGAGGTGGAATTCAGCCAAAAAGCGATCGAGGTGGATGACTATTACTGTACGAATCAACCCAATATCTATGCGATCGGGGACTGTAGCAGTCGTTTGCCGCTGACTCCCGTAGCGATTGCCGAAGGCCATGCAGTTGCCGATACGTTGTTTGGCGGCCAGCGTCGCCAGATTGAGTATGATTCCATTCCCTCAGCGGTCTTTGCGCGACCGGAAGCGGCCGCAGTGGGAATGACGGAATCCAAAGCAAAGGAACAGTTTGGAGATGAACAAATCATCTGCGATCGAACAGAATTTCGTCCTCTAGTTTACAGCTTAAGCGAATCCCCTGAGATGACAATGATGAAGTTCGTCATCCACAAGAAAACCGATCGCGTGTTGGGGCTACACATCGTAGGTGAACATGCTGCGGAGATGATTCAAGGAGCCGCTCTAGCAATGCAGAATGGCATGACCAAACAAGCTTTTTCTAACCTGATTGGCATTCATCCTACCTCTGCTGAAGAACTGTTTTCCTGAATCATCTGGCTGGCGATCGGCAATGGTTACAGCAAATCCAAGGCTTGATCCAATCCCTTGCGCACCACATCCGCCGATGCATACAGGGCAGCCTGTTCCTCTTCCGTCAGGGGAAGCTCCACGATCTCCTCCACCCCACCACAGCCCAACCGGGTCGGCACCCCAATAAATAAGTCGTTCAAACCATACTTTCCTTCCAGGTAAGCGGCGATCGGCAAAATCCGGGGTTGGTTCAGCAAAATCGTTTCCACCATCACGTAGGCGGAAGAGGCTGGCGCATAGTACGCTCCCCCCGTTTTCAGCAGTTCTACAATTTCTGCTCCCCCGTTCCGAGTTCGATCGACTAACCGCTCGATCGTGGCACTGTCCATCAATTCAGTAATGGGAATGCCGCTCACAGTGGAATAGCGGGGCAGGGGAACCATCAAATCTCCATGACTGCCCAGAACCATTGCCCGTACATCGATCGCGGAAACCCCTAATTCCATGGCAATGAAGGTCTGAAATCGGGCTGAGTCCAAAATGCCTGCCATTCCCATGACGCGATGGGACGGAAGACCGCTGACCTTCCAGGCGATGTAGGTCATGACATCCAGAGGGTTTGTGACGATGATAAAAATGGCGTTGGGCGAATGGGTGATTGCCTGCTTAGTGGCTTCAATCACAATATGGGCATTGGTGCGGGTGAGATCATCCCGGCTCATCCCCGCGGCGAGGCAATCCGGCGGTAATTACAACGATGTCGGAGTCATGGGTTGCGGCGTAGTCCTTTGCACCAATAACTTTGCGATCGTGACGTTCGATCGCACTTGCCTCAACTAAATCCAGGGCAATTCCCTCTGGACGACCCGGCACAATGTCAAGCAGTACGACATCGGCCAAATTCTTTTCGGCAATGCGTTGGGCTAACGTACTCCCCACATTGCCTGCACCAACGATAGAAACGCGGGTAGGACGACAGGTTAAAGGTGAAGCGGTCATAGGGGCGATCGACTCTTACTAAGGGTTCTGGTTCGATCTTGCCCTTTCTTCCCTGCTCCTTAGCCAGAAATTAACCAACCTTTTCCAATTGGTCTGCCCGCAACCAAAAGCCAGGCGTGGGGACGTAACCAAACTTCACAAAAACATAATCTCCCTTAGTTTCCACCACTTCCCCTTTGGTTTTGAACAGGTACTCTGGGAAGCGGGCATCACTGGACTGGGCTTCAATACTGTTTTCCAATTTTTCCCGTACTGCGCGGACGATGTCGCCTCTTTTTACTGCCATTGCTCTTCCCTCAAATCCAGCTTATGCAATATTCTAGCCCCAAATTGTAACGGTTTTTTGCGCCCTGCGGCAGGGGAGAGGTGGAGAAGTAGACCCGGAACCCAATCGCCTTCGAGTCCTCTCGCGGAGCGTGGGCGTGAGCCTGTAGGGTTAAGGGCTGAGAACTGATTCATTCCCAGGGGTTGAGCAGGCTCAGTTCCCTGTGGGTGAAATCTGATACATTGCGGGTCACAAGTACCATCTTGTGGTGCAGGGCTACGGCTGCAATGAGAGAGTCCATTACGCTCATGGGCGTTCCCTGCTGTCGCTGTTGGGCCGTTGTCTGTCCCCACGTTAAAAACACGTTGGTATCCAGGGACAGAATTCGGTTGGCAAATTGATGGAAGAGGGATTCGTTGAGCCAGATCTCTAGCTCGGTGCGCCGATTGGATGGGGGGCGGTTGCTAATGCCGAATTGAATTTCGCCAATGGTAACGGCACTGAGAAAGACTTGCTCCGGATCAACGGCATTGAGCCAATCAATGACTTTGGGTGCGGGATTAGGCTTGACGAATTCAGAAATAACGCAGGTATCGAGCAAATAGCGTAGGGTCATCGCTGATGGGGTCATAGCTCAAGTTGGCGGAGCTGGGTGCTGGAATTCCGTTCCAGGTTCAGTTCGCTGTGGCGCAGCGGTGAGGCGAGGAAGAAGTCTCCCAAAGGCTGCGGGGGGGCAGTGAGTTTTTTGTATTGGGCAAAGGGCATGACTACAGCGACTTCAACACCGTGGCGGGTGATGATTTGGGGGCCTTCGGATAGGGTTCGATCGATTAGCTCGGAGAGTTTGTTTTTGGCTTCTTGGAGTTGCCAGGAGGTCATGGTGTTCAGGGATTTCTAGCTAGACTGTCTAGATTTTAGCCTGAGATGGAACAATTACGTCGGGGGTAATTGTGATGCATGGAATGATATTGAGCGAATTGGCGAGTGAACTGTGCTTATGACGTTGCACAAATTGGTATTTTAGTGACTGCATTGACGGCTGAGAATTAGAATCAGCTATTCTACGCCTGAATTTTTCGATCGATTCTTGAAGCTGAGTGATGGGGATGCGATCGGTGGTAGAGAATTTTGGTATGGGAATGAAACCAGTAGTTGAGCTACGATTATCGAAAAATCTATGGCATCGTAATGACCAACCTACCCAAACGTACTAAGTCCCAAAAGATTGGTGTCAGTGCTGCTGACCTCCTAAGTTCTGTTCTTGCCAAATTTTGTAACGTTATTCCCGTCCCTCAAGATAGAGATCTAGGCATTGACTTCATATGTGAAATCATGGAGGGGGAGCACCCAACCGGAAAGCTATTTAATATTCAATGCAAAGGAAAAGAAGAATCGAAAGTAGAAAGCAACTCAATCACATTTCCCGTTAAAGTAACAACTCTCAATTATTGGTTACTTCAATCAAATCCAACGTTTCTAGTTATCGTTGACTGCCAAAACAGCGTTTTTTATTGGTCATTCCCTCAAGATTTTCTTAGCTTACTCGGTAAAAGCTGGCAAAACCAACAGACAGTTTCAATCTCAGTTCCTATTAAAAACCGCTTTGAGCAAAATATAATTACTCTACCAAGCCAACTAGTTTCAATTGTCAATTCCCAAGCATCTGCTACTCCTAAAAATGGTGATTATCTCGGCACGTTAACGCTTGCAAATGCAGTAAATAGAGCCACCGACTATGGATTGTATGTTTTGAGCGCACCTTTCCACCGACCTTTTCAGTATATTGGAATGCCTATTGCAGATGCCGCAAGAGCAGTTAGTAGTACTCCTAATGAAGTGGGCAATATCATTGTTGACTCCGAAGAAGCTCACATGCTGTTGGAAGCAGAAGGAAACTTTATTAACTATGTGGATGTTGAACTTAAAAGAACTGCACCTTGGAGTCAAAATCGCCCGTTCGACTCTGAAGCAATTTTAGGTGTATTAAGTATTAATCCATCCGAGTTAGAATTAGCCCGCAAACAGACACACTTTCACACCTACTACGACCATAAGAGAAGGTTAAAGATTGGTGTATCTTGTCATTATGAGGGCGCACCGCTATCTGTGGGATTTAGCAGCAAGTATTACAGAGCGTAAAGCTCTTTGAGATTTTTGGTTGGGTTACAGTTAGGGTTTAGTCCGATCGCCCGACAAAACATCCTAGTTCGTTTTGCTTCCTGCGAACACAAGTACTTTGAGGGCTAGTGCCTGCGATCGGCTGTAGAAAAAGCAACCCTGACAAAGGCTGAAGAATACAATGGACTTGGTAGTGTTTCAGAACTTGTATGAGCCAAATTCTAACGCTTGAGATCAGTGAGCAGGTGTTTGCAGCAATTCAGAAGCAGGCAGCAAAAGCTGGTGTTGCTCCAGAGCATTTAGCCGCTCTACTGATAGAGCAACAGTTTACTCCAATCTCCGAGTTGCCTGCTGATGAAGCCAACAGGGAAACCGCACGAACTAGATTCGAGCGTCACTTTGGAACGCTTAATTTAGGCAATACAACGAGTTCCGACAACGAAAGTATTGATGCAGATTTAGCCAAAGAGTATGCGAATACTGATGAGGATGAGTAATGCTCATCGATACTTCTGGATTACTATGTCTGCATTATCAAGCTGAACCTCTTCATACACAAGCTCTGGCTGCATATCGGAAAGCGGATAGTCGCCTCACTCATAGCTATGTCATGGCTGAGTATGTTGCATTAGCAAATGCAAGGCGTTTTTCTCGTTCCCTCGTTCTTGCCTTTGTGGTTGATCTACTGGATAGCCCAGATATACAAACGGTTTGGGTTGACGAATCTTTGCATCGAGCAGCAGTTCAGTTGTTGATGGCAAGACAGGATAAAACCTATTCTCTATGTGATGCAGTTAGCTTCGTTTTGATGCGCCAACACAGAATTACTGAGGGACTAACCACCGATCGCCACTTTGAGCAAGAGGGCT
Organism: Egbenema bharatensis FJBBOT/2019; assembly: GCF_048077055.1. Taxonomy (NCBI): domain Bacteria; kingdom Bacillati; phylum Cyanobacteriota; class Cyanophyceae; order Oculatellales; family Oculatellaceae; genus Egbenema; species Egbenema bharatensis. The sequence goes on from NZ_CP182236.1 coordinate 5,838,450, forward strand.
TTGTGCGCTTACTACAGCCAACCAGCTAGTTTCTTGTTATACTGCCTCAAACTTTGTGGAGTAGCGAAGTGCAGATTACCACACGCAATATTGGGTTAACGGTGGATGACAGCCTGATGCGGGTTTACGTTGCGGCTCCCAAACCAGAGGGACAGTATCCGGGCATTTTGTTTTACTCTGACATTTATCAGTTAGGCAGACCGATCACTCACCTCGCCGATCGCCTGGCTGGATATGGGTATGTGGTTGCCGCGCCAGAGATTTTTCATCGCATCGAGCCGATCGGAACCGTAATTGAGCCGAATGATTTAGGGCGACTGCGGGGAAATGATGCAGCAAGGCGGACAGCGATCGAGGACTACGATGCGGATGCGGTGGCAGTATTGGATTGGTTGACTGCCGAAAGCAATGTCTCTGAATTGGGCACGATCGGCTTTTGCATTGGCGGACATTTGGCGTTTCGGGCAGCCCTGAATCCGATGGTCAAAGCGGCAGCCTGTTGCTATCCCACCGGAATCCACAACGGGAAGTTAGGACGAGGCGTTGCTGATACCCTTCAGCGGGTGAATGAACTCAAAGGACAAGTCTTGACCATCTTTGGCACGGTTGACCCCCACGTGCCCCCCGAGGGTCGCCAGATTATTCTCGCAGCGTTAGATGAGGCGAAAGTCTCCCACAAAACCTTCCTCTACGAGGCAGACCACACCTTCATGCGCGACGATGGGCATCGCTATGATCCAGCCACCACCGATGCCGCCTGGGCAGAAATTATCGCGTTCTTCAGTCAGGTCTTTGCCCCTGTTACAGAATAAGTCGCAGAATAAATGGCTCGCGCCTGTGCCAAATCAGATTTTTTTCAGTAGAGTTAAGGCGGTTCATTGCGTTTCGGGCAAGTTTTGGCTAAAACTGGTATTTTCCCTGGAAATGCATTAGTATACTTGTACTTAAATCGGACTGGCGGGCAGAGGTTGCGTGTACATCAAGCGCGTTGAGTTGACCCACTTCAAATCCTTTGGCGGCACAACGGATGTTCCGTTACTGCCGGGGTTTACCGTGATTTCGGGCCCCAACGGGTCAGGTAAGTCCAATATCCTGGATGCCCTGCTGTTTGCCCTGGGCTTATCTAGCTCCAAAGGTATGCGCGCCGAACGTCTCCCCGATCTGGTCAATCAGACCCAGGCAGGCAGAGGGCGATCGGTCGTTGAAGCCAGCGTCACCGTCACCTTTTCCCTGGATGAAGGCGATGGAATCGAAGAAGACCTGGATCTACTTCTAGACAATCAACCGCCCACCGATCAACCCACCGAGCCACCAGACCCCTCCGAACCAAACGGACACAACGGCAACGGCAACACTCCTCACTCCTCACCCCTCACTCCTCACTCCCTCACCGACTGGACTGTCACCCGCAAACTCCGCGTCACCCAACAAGGCACCTACACCTCCAACTACTACATCAACGCCCAACCCTGCACCCTGACGGAACTGCACGAGCAGTTACACAAATTCCGCGTCTACCCCGAAGGTTACAACGTGGTGTTGCAGGGGGACGTAACGAGCATTATCTCCATGAATCCGCGAGAACGGCGGGAAATCATTGACGAATTGGCAGGGGTTGCCTCCTTCGATCGCAAAATTTCCCAGGCAAAAGATAAGCTGGATGCCGTGCGGGAACGGGAAGAAAGATTTCGGATTGTTGAAAAAGAATTAACCGAACAGCGCGATCGCCTGGCGCAGGATCGGATTAAAGCCGAGAAATACCAGCGGTTGCGGGCGGAGTTGCAAAGTAAGACGCAGTGGGAAGCGGTCTTAATCTGGCGGGCGCAGGGCAAGCAGGCGCAGCAACTTCAGGAGCAGATTGAGGCAGGCGATCGGGCGGCAGCCGATTTAGTCGAACAGCTCACGGCAGCGTCCAGTACCATCCAGCAAGCAGCGGCACAGTTGGAGCAACTCAACGCCAAGGTTAAGGCATTGGGCGAAGATGAACTCCTGGCACTACAGTCTACTCTGGCGACGCGGGAAGCCGAACTGCGGCAACTCCAGCGGCAAGAGCAGGAGTTGATTAACTCCAGTCGAGAACTGACGGTCAACCTGGAGCGCACCCAGCAAGAGATTCAGGAGCAGGTTAATTTGCTGGATCAAATTGCCCAGGAAAAGCAGCGCGTCGAAACCCAGGATCTGGTCGCCCTCCGATCGCAAAAGGAGCAAGCGCAACAAGAGCTGAACCGCCGTCGAGACTCTGCCAGTACGATCGCAGCAGCCTCAGAAGCCTGGGTGCAGGAACAAACCGAACTGCGGCATCAAATTGAGTCGATTCTGGATCGGGTGGAACCCCAGCGCACCGAGCAAGCTCGACTGCAAGAACGAGTGGCACAACTGGAGAGCAAAATTCAGGAGCAAAACCAGTCCTTGGAGGCGATCGTCCAGGAAGCGGCAGACAAACAGCAGCAATACAGTCGGGTGATTGGTCAACTGGGCGATCAGCGGCAGCAAGTGGATGCCCTGCAACAGGGAGCCACCGCCGCCGAACGGGATCTGCAAATTCAGCAGGATACTCAGAATCGTCTCCTCCAGGAACAGCGCGACAAACAGCGACAGTTGGACAAGCTGGAAGCTCAGGCGCAGGCAATGCGGGAAACCCAGGGAACTGGCGTGATTCAACTCCTGCAAGACTCTGGACTATCGGGCATTTGCGGATTGGTGGCGCAGCTGGGGCGAGTCGATGCCCAGTATCAGTTGGCTCTGGAAATTGCCGCAGGGGCGCGGTTAGCCCATCTGGTGGTGGATGATGACGGGGTTGCCGCCGCCGGAATTCAGCTTTTGAAACGGCAGCGCGCCGGACGAGCCACCTTCCTGCCTTTGAACAAAATTCGCGCCCCTCACTTTAACCCTGTCCCCCAATGGAACCGTCCTGATGGCTTCATCGACTACGCCTGCAATTTAATTGAATGCGACGATCGCTACCAGGATGTGTTTGCCTATGTGTTTGGTAGCACGGTCGTTTTTGCCAGTCTGGAAGCCGCACGGCGGGAAATGGGACAGTACCGGATCGTCACCCTGGATGGAGAATTGCTGGAAACCAGTGGAGCCATGACCGGGGGCAGCACCTCCTCCCGCCAGGGTTCCCTCCACTTTGGTACGGTGGAACCGGCTGAGTCTGCCGAAGCCATTGCCCTGCGCGATCGCCTCCAGGAAATCGATCGGATTTTGAGCCGCTGTCAGCAGGAGATTGGACAACTGGTGGTGACGGTGAAGCAGCAGTCCCAGGCTCTGATGGAAGCGCGCCAGCAGTACCGGGAGATCCAGATCCAGGCAGAACAATTGCAAAACCGCACCACTGCCCTGACGACCCAGGAAGCCCAGCTTCGCAAGCAGCTTTCCCACCATATGCAGGAATTGGCATCAGCCCAGGCGCGGCTGCAAACCCTGGAGCAACAGCTTCCCGCCCAGGAACAGGAACTGCAACAGTTGCGGCAAACCCTGGCGGAATTGGAGCAGTCCCAAACCCACAGTGAATGGCAGCAGATCCAGGCTTCCATCCGGCAGCAGGAGGCAGTCGTCGGCGATCGCCAACTGGCACTTCAGGCAGCGGAACAGCGAATTCAAGACCTGGACAATCAACAGCACCGCATTCAGGAAAAAATCAACCAATCCCGCCAAAAGCTGCAAGATTGCCGCGCCCAACAGACGACGGTTTTAAACCAGCACTCTGCCCTGGGAACGCAAGCCGCTGACCTGACGAACCAGATTACCCAGACTCAAACGGCTCTATCTGCCCTGGATCAAACCCTCGCTTCCGAAAAACAGGAACGCGATCGGGCGGAACGGCAACTGCGGGAGCATCAAAATGCCCATCAGCAGCTAGAGTGGCAGCGGCAAAAACTCCTGGAAACCCAGCAGGCGCGGCGGGAACAGTTGGCAACCCTTCGGGAGCAAATTCACGCCAAACAGGCAGAACTGCCCGATCCTCTGCCCGAAGTTCCGGAAGAGTTGGAACTAGAGCAACTCCAACATGAACTGCGATCGCTGCAACGTCGGCTTCAGGCAATGGAACCCGTGAACATGCTGGCCCTGGAGGAATACGATCGCACCCAGGCACGGTTAGAGGAATTGAGTGAGAAGCTAGGAACGCTGGATGAGGAGCGCACCGAGCTACTTTTAAGAATTGAAAACTTTACGACCCTGCGGCAACGGGCCTTTAAGGAAGCCTTTGATGCGGTCAACAAAAACTTCCAGTCGATTTTTGCGGAATTGTCGGACGGGGATGGCTACCTGCAACTGGATAATTCTGACGATCCCTTTGCTGGGGGCTTAAATTTAGTGGCCCACCCCAAGGGCAAGCCGGTTCGCCGTCTGGCTTCCATGTCGGGAGGGGAAAAGTCCCTGACTGCCCTCAGCTTTATCTTTGCCCTGCAACGCTATCGCCCATCCCCTTTCTACGCTTTTGATGAGGTGGATATGTTCCTGGATGGGGCAAACGTGGAGCGATTAGCTAAAATGATTAAACAGCAGGCACAGCAGGCACAGTTTATTGTGGTCAGCCTTCGCCGCCCTATGATTGAATCAGCAGAGCGGACGATCGGTGTCACCCAGGCGCGAGGAGCCTACACTCAAGTCTTAGGACTGAGCCTCCAACAGCCCCAAAGTGCTTCTGTCTAGCGAATCTAGCTAGTAAACTTCCAGGAGTTCTCTTCTGGAGAGCGTGACTTGTGGGTGCAGGTACAGGACAGACAAAAATCCGTCCTCTCGTAGGTAATCCTACTCCCCCAATTCAGGGTAGTGTTAATTAATATTGATATCTACTGATATCTGAGGTGTCTGTATCCATTACCTACTCGCTATATTATTCTGTTTCGAGATCAGGACTCGAAAATGACCTTTGAACTATACTGCCAACGCGCTGATTTAATTGGAACACAAGTTATCACCCGGGATAGCGGCAAACGGCTGGGGGTGGTGAGCCAGATCTGGGTGGATGTCGATCGCCGGGAAGTCGTGGCGTTTGGCGTTCGGGAAAGTATGCTCTCTGGCGTACTGTCTAACATCCAGCAAACTCTGCTGATCGACAATGTGCGGCAGATCGGGGATGTGGTGCTGGTAGAAACCTCCGATGTGTTTGAAGAAGATTTCAACACAGAAATTTACAGTCGTCTGGTGGGCAGTGAGGTCATTACGGAAACGGGTGATCTCCTGGGCAAAGTCCGAGGCTTTAAGTTCCACACGGAAACAGGTGTGGTGGAGTCGATCGTGATTGCCTCCCTCGGCATTCCCCAGATCCCGGATCAGCTGATCAGCACCTACGAACTGTCGATGGAAGAGGTGGTCAGCAGTGGGCCCGATCGCCTAATTGTGTTTGAAGGAGCAGAAGAAAAGCTGAGTCAACTCTCGGTGGGACTGCTGGAGCGAGTCGGAATTGGTAAGGCTCCCTGGGAACGGGAGGATGTGGACTATTACCCCACACCGACTTCCACTGCCAATCAGTTGCCCTCTGGCGTGCGGACTCCCGTGGAACCGATGCAAGTCACCCGGACACCGGAGATGGAAGAACGCTGGGATGAAGACAACTGGCAGGAGGAAGAGGAGCGCAGACAACCCCTACAAGCGATGCGGGAACCTGAACCAGTCTATGAGGAAGAGGAAGCCAACTGGGATGATGCTCAGGATGTGGAGTATGAAGAAATTCCAGTGGAGCCACCAGTTGTAGAAGAGAAGAAATACGCTGTGGTTGATGAAGATGCCAGCAGCGATCCCTGGGAAGATGACGACAATCCCAAGCCCTACCGCGCTCCCCAAGTGAATATCCCTGAACGGAAGCGGGTCGTGGAATACGAAGAAGAAACAGACTATTAAGCCGTAGGGTGGGCATTGCCCACCTTTAACGTTTGATATGGATGGGACGCACTCTGGATCGTTTAGGAGCGTGGGTTCAATCAACTGTCCATCATTCTGCCTGGCTGACTGGGCGGGCAAGATGCCCACCCCACAAGAATCTTAGCTGTAGGATGGGTTAGCGAAACCCATCGAAACCTTTGCTGGCGTTGGGTTTCGCTTCGCTCAATACCAACCTACATTAAAACTTTTGTCAGTCAACCAGACAAGATGCTCAGTCAAAGAATTTTAGATGATTCAATTCACATTTCCTTAGCGTTTAGAACTCCAATCGCTGCCTAATAGCCCGTACAGGTCGGAATCGGAAATTTCATCGTTGACGATCCATCGTTCCCGGAGATGACCTTCCTTGAGAAAACCGAGACGTTCCAGGGTTTTGGCGGAAGCGGTATTGCGCGGATCGATTTCTGCCTCTATGCGGTGAAGTGCCAGTTCCGTAAAGGCATACTCCATGAAAGCGGCTAACGCCTCACCCATGATCCCCCGTCCCCACGCCGATCGCGCCAGGGCATAGCCGAGTTCCGCCCGTCTGCACTGCCCATTGAAGTTGAACAGTGTACAGGCTCCTACCAGCCTATCGTCAGCCTTTTGAGCAATTCTCAACCGCAGATAGTCCCCGGTGTGCAGAGCTTCTATATCTCTGGCGATCGATTCCCTGGACTGCTCCAAGGTTTCCCAGGGTGGGGTGTTCCAGTAGCGCATGACGATCGGATCAGAAAAGATAGCGTACATTGCCTCGGTATCCGATTCGGTGATCGGACGTAAGGTTAAACGATCGGTAGTCAGTTGAACGGGTTGGAAAGACTGCATGGTTTTGAGTCGCTGATCGATTTATCTAAACACTTGGAAATACAAACCTAACAACCTGAAACTCTTGTGGGGTGGGCATCCTGCCCGCCCAGTCAACAGAGCAGAACGGTGAACAGGTTATCTAATCCACGCTCCTTAGGGGCGGATGTCGCGTAAGTTCTTGAGCATGGACTGCGTCGGTTCAGTCCAATCGGGAAATTCGGGTAACAACACATAGGCCCAGACCAGACCATGTAATTGCCGTAACTGGCGATAAAGTTCAAGCGTTGCGGGGTCAGGCAGGTTCGGATAAGCGGCTTGCCCTGCCTCATCCAAATTGACCAAATCCCAACCGATCGGGCCTTTGCAGGTATCCTCAAAATCGTTCCACAGCCAGCCATCTACTGTTGGAATTAAATTCAAGGCATGGGCATCTCCGTGAAGGGGCTGCACCCATTCAGCCGGTTCACTCACCTGAGGCAGCAGACGATCGTAGGTTTCCTGTAACAGGGCCAGGTCGTCGGGAGTAAGAATGTCCTTAGGGTACTGTTCAAGCTGTTTAAGACCACGCGGAATATCGTTGAGGGGCGGTGCTAAGTAGGGTAAGTCACCCGGATAATCGCGTAAAGCGGTGTGCAACTGAGCCAGCATTTCGCCGACGATCGCCGGTTCTGGCACTGCATCAGAGATGGGCTGAACGTACTGCCAGAAGGACATGAAAAAGCCATCGTGATAGTGTGGCCCGGGGGGTAGGAGATCGCTGGGGGCAACCACTGGCGCATTGCGGGAAGATAAAAATTCCGTCACGGCAAGCTCGCGGGAGAGCCAAGTCTCGATCGGAGAACGAAATAAAGGGGTGAGGGTACTGATCCGCGCCACCACCGGGGCGGGTGACAAATGCACTCGGACGGAACAGGCATCTGCCAGGATATGGGGTTGATCAATTTGAATACCGTGGGCAGCCGCCACAGATACCGCAGCCGCAATGGCTCGTGGATTGATGACGCGACGATCGAGCTTTTCGGATAACACAGTAAAAATTTATTTTCTATTCGCTTATACTACAATATACTACATTGAAATCAGTCAATGAAAACGGGATTGACTTCACATACTGGTTAGGGGTGCATCTTTCAGGGGATCGAACGCAGGTGTTGCATAAATGTAAAGTCATTTTCGATCTACTGATATTGGTTGAGTTGCTAAATTTCCTCCCGCTCACAAAATCCGCTAAACTCAATCATTGGCGAGAGGGAGTGGGGAGTGGCGATCGTCTTTGGTAGGTCGAAGACTAGTGCAACGGTAACGATTTTGGGGGGTGGAGCCTGGGGGTCTGCCCTGGCAGCTTTGGCTGCGGATCGGGGTCACGGGGTGAAACTCTGGTCACGGCGAGGAGAGTTGAGCCTTGAAGCAGCGGTGCGGGATGCGGATATTATCCTGTCGGCCATTTCCATGAAGGGAGTGCCGGAAACGGTGGAGCGGTTACAGACCATCGACCTCCCACCCTCTGCCGTGCTGGTCAGTGCTACGAAGGGACTGGATTCTGCCACTCGCCGCACTCCCTCTCAAATCTGGCAGGCGGCTTTTCCAAACCACCCGATCGTCGTTTTATCGGGCCCCAATTTATCCGCAGAAATCCAGCAGGGTTTACCCGCCGCCACGGTGGCGGCCAGTACCGATATTGCAGCAGCTCGGTTGGTGCAGACCGTGTTCTCCTCCGATCGCTTTCGGGTCTATACCAACACCGATCCGATCGGCACCGAATTAGGCGGTACGCTCAAAAACGTGATTGCCATTGCCGCTGGCGTTTGTGATGGGTTGCAGTTGGGGACAAATGCGCGATCGGGTTTGATTACGCGGGCGTTGCCGGAGATCATGCGGATTGGCACCCAGCTAGGGGGACAGAAGGAAACTTTTTTTGGGCTATCGGGCTTGGGCGATCTGCTGGCTACCTGCACCAGTCCTCTGAGCCGGAACTATCGAGTCGGCTATGGGTTAGCCCAGGGGAAATCTCTGGAGCAGATATTGGAAGAAGTGCAAAGTACGGCGGAAGGGGTGAACACCACGAATGTTCTGATCGATTTAGCCGATCGCCAGGGAATTCCCGTTCCTGTTTCCTACCAGGTCTATTTGTTATTGAATGGCAAAATTTCGCCGCGACAGGCGGTAGAAGCGTTAATGGAACGAGACTTGAAGCCAGAGGATGGTGGTTAAGCTGAATGAGTTGAATCCGTATTGGTCTGAGTTGTACTGCTGATAATCGTGTTTCTAATTTCCGTCAAGGTTTTCTTTGCTTGATAAAACAAAAATGGATGGGACTCAATGTCATTTTCAGCTGCAATTGCCGTAAATGCAACTCTTATAACTTCTGCTTCATTAAAGGGAGACGGATCAGATGAATCCTGCAAAAACTGGGGTTGTTCCTCAGGATGAGAGAAGAATTTGTGGTAAACTGCCTCGGCAGCAAAAAGCTTTAAATCAGAGTTTTCAATTGAGGCTCCAGATGGAAATCGCTCTGCTTGAGATCTGAAGTAATCTGAAAGCAATGTATGAACTTGATAGAAGAGTTTTTGATCCTCTAACCACAGAGAAAACCGGAATAGTTCTCGTGCTACATCATCTAAGTAACAGCGATACTGAGAAACTTTTACAAAATCTTGTTGTTGCCTAAGCCACGTGAACCAGTTCCGCCCACTATCATTGGAAGTATCGAGTTTTAGCTCCTTACCTTTTTGTTCAATTAGGTAACTGAGTACATGAAGATCAAGCCATCGACAACAGGAAGCTAACTGCACAACCTTTTTTTGTTTATCATTTAACCTTTTCAACAACAAAACATCGCCGATATCGTCATGTCCTTTGGAAAAATCAAGTTCAATTCCTTTTGCTTTCTGCTCACAGATCCAGTTGAGATAATAAGGTAGACCTCTTGTCGTTCGATAAGCCCCTTTAATTTGACTACTCTGGTTAATATTGATTTGCCTTAAATAAATCTCAGTTTGATTTTCGCTTAAACTAGGGAGATGATATTCGTCAATTAATTGCCAATTTTGATATAAACGCTGCCAACCTTCTGTTTTCAAAAGACTGTATCGTCCAGAAATTACTAGTCGAATTTTATAATTTTTTAAATTAGTGTTCGCCAATAAAAATTGCAGCCAAGCATTAATATCAGGATTCGCTTTCTCAAATGTGTCTAGCATTAGGACAATCGGGTGCTTTTTAGCCTTGCTGACTAATCCTGAAACAAATGCTTCAGTTAATTTTGCCAGAGGATCCAACATCAGCTCTCGTAATTCTCGTTTTTTACGAGTTGCTCGATGCTGCTGAAGAAATTTATTTAACTCCTCCTTGGCTTGCAGTAAGGTTACAGCCGCATCAACCGAAGTTTCTCCTAGCTTTTCTAGAGTTGATGCTGAAATGCCCGGTACAGATGTAAGTTGTCCTACCGCACCAAAACAAAACTTAGCAAGTTGTTTGATAGTATTAATTTGTTCACTACTAATTTCCTCTTTGCCCTCAATTGGTTGAGCTTCCAGGAGATCTAGGGTTTCTTGATACTTTGTATAAATCGAAGTGAAGGGATCAGGTGGGGGAAGAACCTCTTGCTGCCAGAAACCTGGTTTCGTCACTCTGGTTACTTCCTCATAAAGCTTTTGCATCAACTTTAAAGGAGTATCTACACCTTGATGTACATCAAAGTAAACCCAGGCAAAGTAAGCTTTTTGCGCATTTTCCTGTTCTAATTCTTGCAGAAGTGTAGTTTTACCAACACCGCCTATGCCGTAGACATGAAAAACGATTGGCTGTTTTTCTCGTTGAACTAGGGATTCAGCAAACTTTGCCTGGAACTGTTGAGCCTGTTCTCGTAAAACAAGGATTTTTCCGGATGGTGTTCGCTTGATGCTCGCTTCGTGTTCAAAAATAGTTGCATCTGGAGCAATTGTCGGAGTTGAGGTTCCGAGTAAGTGCAAAAAATCAAATACAGAATTCCATCTCCGTTGCTTTTTCGCCTCTGTTGTGTAGGTAGGGGCCGATTCAGGCAATGAGACAAGTGATGGGGAGGTTGAACTATTATTTATTCTGCTGTCAAGGTTCTTATTAGGCTGATGCGGTGTCTGAATTGTCTCAGAAGATACAATAGCATTAGGGACATACGCTACTGCCGCCGCGTTGGTGGGCAGGGGAGTTGGTGAACCCATAGAAGGAAAAGTATCTAGTCCTTCCAGTGCGATCAAAACATCAGTTGCAGACTGGTATCGATGCTTAAAATAGTGCCGCACCATTTTGTTAATCACCTGAGCGAAATCGTCACTCACCTGCGTCAGGTGTTGCCATAGGACTTTACCATCGTCATCTTCGTGCAGATAGGTCGGTAATATGCCCGTCAAAGCTTGAATCCCAATCATGCCCACAGCGTAGATATCGCTACTGGGGCGCGGTTTGCCACTGGACTGCTCCGTTGGCATATAACCCGGAGTGCCGATCGCCACCGTCACACTGGACTGGCCCACGATCGTCGGCTGCTGTAAACGCACCTGCTTCACCGCACCAAAATCAATCAGCACCAGCTTATTATCCTGCTTGCGCCGAATGATGTTATCTGGCTTAATATCCCGGTGAATCACGTTTTGTTCGTGAATAAAGGCCAGAACGGTTAAAATTTCTTGGAGCAGCACAATCACTCGTTCTTCAGTCCAAAGTTGCCCCTGCGCCAACTCAAAACTTAAAGGATGGCCGTCAATATACTCCTGGACAAGGTAGAACTCCTGCTCCTGTTCAAAGTAGGCCAATAGCCTGGGTAACTGATCATGGTTCCCCAACCGTTCTAAAATTTCTGCCTCTGTCGCAAAAAGTCGTCTGGCAATTTCCAGAACACCTGGATCCTCACTGGCAGGTCTTAACTGCTTCACCACACAGGTTGGATGACCGGGACGCAGCATATCGTGCGCAACATACGTCCGCCCCATTCCACCTGCACCCAAAACCGTTGAAACTTTGTACCGTCCGCTTAGGATCTGACCAATCATGAGATGACACCAATTTGGTACTTGCAAATCTCCAGCTAGCAAAAGCCATCACAACTTTATGCTTGGACACTAGGTCTGATTCGGACTGGCGGATTAGCCTGTTGGAAGTTTGAGTAATCCGTTAACTTCGAAGGTGAACTTATGCTCTAATTACACTTCCAAGTGGGTAAACTCCGGAAATGTCATAAGCATAACCCCGAGTGCCAATTTCAGCAAATTGTGGTATGTAAAGTTCTCACGAGTGAGTTTGCTGCATCCTACTTTGGTTACTTTCGCTAGAGCAAATTTTGAAACGAATATATGTCAAGACTTCTTTTTGATGGGTCAAAACTGCAAAAGAGCAAAATCTATGTTCAGAAAGGCTTTTGAATTTTACTGCCGCCCACGCAACAGAAGCAAAGAGCAAAGATGACTTAATTGCCATTCCAGAGGATTCCAAATCCAAAATCCACAAACCGTCCCCTCTGCCGTATTAAAGTGAGTAGTAGTCCTTTTGTAGTGAGTCGATCGATCGAACAACGTGCAGCCATCTAATACCAACACGCCAATGGGTACATCCTCCACTGAACCCACTTCAGACCTGATGTCCGATCTATTCGATCGCTTGAGGTCTGAGTCGTTGCGCAATCAACTGCAAGTCGTGAGGCAGCTATCGGAGTCGGGTGAGGCAGGACTCAATACCCTCATGGCTTTCTTGCTAGAACGCAAAGCCCATTTGGAGAATGGCGGCGTTGGGGTAAGCGATGGAGCCGTTTATCAGGCTTTGTTTACGGCAAATACAGCTAAAATACAGGAATTTTTTCAGAGCCATTTTCCCCAGGGAGTCGTGCCCCTACGGTCTGAGGCTGGCATCGACTATGGGCCATTACAGCAATTGTTAGCCCAGCAGGACTTTCAAGCTGCCGATCGCCTCACGTTGGAAAAATTGTGTGCGCTGGCAGGAACCCAGGCAGTAGCACGGAAATGGCTGTACTTTACCGAAATCGATCGGTTTCCAGTGACGGATCTGCAAACTATTAATACCCTGTGGCTGGTGCATTCAGAAGGGCAGTTTGGCTATTCGGTGCAGCGAGAACTGTGGCTGGGAGTTGGCAGGGACTGGGAGAAGTTGTGGCCCAAGATTGGCTGGAAGTCCGGTAACAACTGGACACGCTACCCCCAGGAATTTATCTGGAGTTTGGATGCGCCCAGAGGGCATCTGCCCCTCTCTAACCAGTTGCGGGGGGTGCGGGTGATGAATGCCCTACTCTCCCATCCTGCCTGGAGAACTTAGGGAAGGAGCAGAGGGGTAGCGAACAATGGATCAACAACTGCTTCAACTGTTGATAAATGGAATTTTTGTAGGCAGTATTATCGCCCTGGCGGCAGTCGGCTTGACCCTCACCTACGGCATTCTCCGCCTCGCTAATTTCGCCCACGGGGATTTGATGACCCTGGGAGCCTACTTTGCCCTTGTGGCGAATCTCCAGGGACTCAATATCTGGCTGGCCATCGGTATAGGGGCAGTGGGGACGATCGCCGTGGCATTACTCACAGAAAAGCTAATCTGGAAACCGATGCGCGATCGCCGGGCTGCGGCCACGACGCTGATTATTATTTCGATCGGATTAGCCTTATTTTTGCGGAACGGCATTATTTTAATTTGGGGCGCGGCGAATCAACGGTATAACCTGCCTGTGGTACCTGCCCTGAATCTCCTGGGTCTCCGGATTCCCCAGAACCGAATTATGGTGTTTGTTCTGGCAGTTGTGGTGATCGTCGCCTTACACGGATTGCTGCAACACACCAAGATTGGCAAGGCCATGCGGGCAGTGGCGGACAATGTGGATCTGGCCAGAGTTTCCGGGATCAATGTGGAGCAGGTGGTGGTCTGGACGTGGGTGCTGGCAGCAGGGCTGACCGCGGTCGGCGGGGGCATGTATGGGTTGATTACGGCCGTGCGACCCAATATGGGCTGGTTACAGATCCTCCCCATGTTTGCAGCAGTGATTTTAGGGGGAATTGGCAACCCCTATGGCGCGATCGTGGGGGCATTTGCGATCGGCATTGCGCAGGAGGTATCTACCTATTGGATTTCGCCGGAGTATAAGTTGGGGGTAGCTCTACTGTTGATGGTCGTCGTGCTGCTATTTCGTCCCCAGGGAATTTTTCGAGGTACCTTTTAAGTCCGAAGGCATCATTAAGTCCAAAGGCATCATTAAGTCCAAAGGCATCATGGGGATGCAGGGTTTGACTGAGCTTGCTCACAGACAAAGCGCAGGACGGCGGCGGCGCTACTGCCAGGTTGAGGTTGGCTTAATGGCCCCTCATCACCATAGCTAATGCGCTGGATCACCTGTCGCTCCTGATCACGAGCAATGATTCGTCGAAGCCGAGACACACCACCCATACAATCGACAGAGCGATACAGCGTGGCACTGTAAACGGGTTGCTCCAACTCAACCCCAATAAAGGCATTATTCGGTTGCGGAAAATTGCGATATTCCCAATACCAGACCACTCCATCCCTCAATTCAATCGAGTTACGCTCGACCATAAAGCGATCGCCCACCGCATTGCGCGTGATCTCAACCCAATCTACATCAGTAGGTTGAGCCAGCACACCAGATGCGCTGACAGCAGGAATGAGCGCGGCTAAACCAATAAACAACATTTTCATAAGCTACTGGGAATTAGGCTGAGATTGATGATCAGGTGCCTCTTCAGGAGTGTTCGTGCGATACTGCTCAACATTCTGGATAGCTTGCTGAGCATAGGGATCGTTGGGGCGTTCGTCTAATGCCCGCTGAAAATAAATCAGCGCAGTTTCATAATCACGTTGCTCAGTTGCTTCATACCCCGCTGCCATATAGCGATCGAACTCTGATAACTGGGGTGGCTGGGCTGACTGGGGTGGCTGGGCTGACTGGGGCGGCTGGGCCGCAGGGGGAGGATTGAATTGCAGGTGCTGCTGCCCCTTGCTGTTCCTCGTAGGCACTGACGACCCTCTGAATGTAAGCTGCAATTTCAGGACTGTTGTACTGAGACGGATCACCCCGCATCCACCAGGCAGCGGATCGACGCACCGCTAGCATTTCATTGTTACCGCTGGCGATATACTCATCCCGCATTACATCCCGCATCACGCACGTTACAACCGACCGGGCAACCTCTGGGTTAGCCTCAAACTCAGTTGGTGAAAGCTCTCGACCAATGCACGGACTAGACCAACGAACAATGTTGTCTGGCATAATCTGCCAGTCGCTGTAAAGTCCGTCGTCTGCACGGCCCGTTTGAGGTGCGGCTCTACGAAGTGCCTCAACCAATGCTGCAACTTGACTTTCTGAAACCTGTGCCTGGACGGGCAGCGTTCCGATGGTCAGAATAACGCCAAGGCTGATCATTAGTTTACCAATGGGCATTCGCATCGTTTTATCCATCCCAAACTAGCCTAAGTCAGATTCTACATTTATCCCTCGGAGTTTGTCATTGATCGTTTGTTAGTTGTTTTTTATACAGAAACAGGTATACTCAAATCTCTAGGTCAATCATTAGCCTTTTAATAGGATTCGAGCGGAAAGATGACCGTAAAGGTTGAGCCTTGCCCCACCTGAGAGGAAACCCGAATTTCCCCCTGCATTAACTCCACCAATTGCGAAACAACCGCTAGCCCTAATCCTGTTCCCTGATCGGTTCCCGAGGGGGGGAGGCGATCTACGCGGAAATAAGGTTCAAAAATGTGTTTTTGATCGTCCTGGGTGATGCCAATACCGCTATCGCGGACGGTAATTGACCACTGATGATCCTCAAGGGTTTCAATCGTAACCGTGACATACCCACGTTCGGTATAGCGAATAGCGTTGCTGAGTAGATTAGTCAGAATTTGCTGAAGGCGGAGAGGATCGGTTTGAACCAACTGGGGGGAGCGATCGCAATCGACTTTGAATTCCAATCCTTTGTTACGAATGAGCGGTTCAACGATTTCCATCACCGACTGAATCAACGTCCTGGGGTCGATGCAGTCCATCTTCAATTTAATTTGTCCATCCCCCTGCTGGAGTTGCAAAGTATCATTAATCAATCGCAGCAGGAGCCGCCCACTGCGCAAGACGCGCTCAATGCTTTCTAGATGTGCATGGGAATCTTTGAGATCGGGTTGTTGTTGCTGACGCAGAAAAAAGTCGGCATAGCCAATGATTGAAGTTAGGGGAGTTTTCAGTTCATGGGTCAACTTCGACATATTGTCATGACTGGCTCGTACTAGACGAGTCAATTCCTGATTCGTCAATTGCATCTGGGTCTTCAGCTTCTCTAACTCTTCAATCCGGCTCTGGGTATAGCTATCAAAACACCGGGCGATCGCCTCATCGACGACGGTATCAATCAGCCGAGCTGCCCACAGGACATCCTCAGGCGATGCTTGCACCAAATCCGCTTCCAACTCTGAAAAAATCACCGATCGCAGCAGACGATATTCTCGGGCAATTTCTGCGGGTTCAAAACCCTGTTCAGCCCGAATGACACCGTGTTCTAAACTGGCTTCATCAATCACGTGGAAGTTTTCTAGTTGTTCATCGGCCAACATTGCAGCGAGGGATTCCAGAACCCTGGGCAGGCTATCTCGCACCGCATTAAAGGTCAGTTCGTTGGTTGCTTCAATCTGCTGATCTGCAAAAACTGCCTCGATCCATCGTTCAATGACCGTTTCACGCTTTTGATTCAGAATGGTGCTGAAATCCATCTTCATGGGTATCGATCGGGCAGATTTTTGTCAGGTGAAAGCCCTACATTACCTCTACAGAGCAGCGATCGCATCTGGTAAAAGGTAGAGGATATAAGCCAAAGAAATACCGCTGCAATCGTTATCCGCCCGTTTAACCCCAGATTATTCTCGCTGCATCCATTGCACTACGCCTTCTGCGATCGCCTCTGCCAGCTTTTCTTGGGCATCCGGATCGGTAATCCACTCAAACTCCTCCGGATTAATCATAAAGCCCAACTCCAGCAAGACAGCAGGAGTCACCGTGGGACGAGTTAACGCCAGATTATTCCAGAACACCCCATAGGACGGACGATCGAGGGTTTCCACCAGATAGTTATGCATGAAAACTGCCAGACTATGGGCTTGAGGATTGTACCAGAACGTTCCAATTCCCGCCGTATTGATGGCATCTCCTGAATCCGGTAAAGCGTTGTAGTGAATGCTGAGGGCGATCGTGGGTTCGAGTTGGTTAATCATCGCAACTCGCTCCTGCGGATAGAGATCAATATCTCCCTCTCGCGTCATATAAACCGTTGCACCTCGTTCAATCAGCCGATCGCGGATCAGGTTCGACATCAGTAATGCCACAGCCTTTTCCGGATATCCTGTTGGGCCCAATGCGCCCAAATCCTCAGAGCTGCCATGACCTGGATCGATTAACACACTAATTCCCGCCAGAGGCAATCCCTGCCCTGGAACCGGCGGATGTCTCAGGGACAAAATTAGTGTCGTTCCCTCATAGCGCAGCTTGTAACCCCACTGCTGATCCGTTTTCAGGTTAAAGATATACTGCACCTGATCGGGGGTGGGCTGCTGCCAGTCCATGCGTTCAACCAGGGGATCATCGTTAAAGAAAATGGTGTCAGTTTGGGCTGTTGTATTATGCAGCGTTAGCGTGAACGTTCGATCGCCCTGTTGCACACTCACCGGCACGGGCACCTGGAGCGGAAAGACGATCTCAGTCCAGCCCTCTGCGGGTTGGGAACGGACACTGCGAATCAGCGATCGGGGAGGCACATTCCCCGGTATAACCTGGGTTTCTGAAGCGCGAATCCAGGTTCCGTAGTCCAGCCGCAGCCAGTCCCCTTGCCGTCCGGTGACAGATGCTCTTGTGCCCTGGGGTAAAGGAGTTAACCGCGAGTGATCGGTGCTGGGGCCCGTGCGAGTTGTCCCGGAATCTGCTGTAACTTCAATCACCTGAACGTTTGTCGGCGAAATAATTTCTACCTGTCCTGCCCCGGACTGCTGTACGGTTTGACCCTCCAGGCTCAGTTGAAATTCGGGAGTGCCTAAGTTGCCAACTTGGGAAACCCTGGTGCAACCCTGGTAGGTGGTCGCGGCCGAGGGCGCGATCGGCTGATTTTCTGATGTCAGTACGGCATAGTTGGGCGGCAGGGCGGCAGCATTGACCTGGGGGAGGAGAGGAATCGTTTGGTTGTCCAATCGCACAGAGACATCGGCATTGGGCGGAGCCACGGCGGAAAAGCAAAAGGGTTCATTGGGCAGGCGGGCAATGTCTCCATTCGGCAGCAGCGACCCCTCACCAAAGGAAACCCCTACCGGAGCTGGCGGTTCAGCAGAGAGCCGAGTCACTACGATCGAAATTTCCTGGTCTTTATATTGCAAGGTGAAGCGATTTTCACCCATCTCCAGGGGCAAGCTAGGCGCGAAATGCCCCTGGGAACTGCGATCGATCACCTGACCATTAATCGTGACCTCACCGTCCGGTGGAGCACTACCAATGAAGAAAATTTGTTCCGCTACGGTCTGATGTCCATCCAGGGGATAGGACAGGTTTAGGGGGCGATCGTCTGCATAGGTAATGGTTGCCATGCCACCGACCATTCCCATTACCGCACCACCCAGTCCCAGCAGTTTCCAGTTCATGTTTCGGCTTCCCACCATTTAAACCAACCGTTTTGCGTTTCAAACCGACAACTTCAAGCCGATCGATCTTAGCGGGTTCCAGGACAAGATCGGGAGATATCGCTTTATTGTTAATTTTTGTATCTTTGCTTCTCATCTCTAAAGTCGCTCCTGAAGCAATTGAATGATTTTTCAACGCGTTTAATCTGAAAAAATTAGCTGACATGCACCAGGGACAGGCGGATTGCCAACCTCAATCCATCAACCTCCAGGGAGCACAAGCCAAAATATGTAAAATTTTGTTTACTTTTGCAAAGTTAAATGATAGTTTTGTAACAAACGTGAATTAAAAAGGATGCAATTTCAGGTTGACATTTTTGACCGTTTTATGTGTAGCGATTTAGTAATAATGGAGTTTATGTTATGCCATACACGATCGACTCAGCTCGTGGTATTTTCCCAGGTACACTGTCTGCTGATGTAGTACCCGCCACAACGACTCGATTCAATCAACTGAGTGCAGAAGATCAACTGGCCTGGACCTGGTTTGCGTTTCTTGAAATGGGCAAAACGGTTACAGTAGCTGCTCCGGGGGCTGCCAGTATGCAGTTTGCAGAAGCAACCTTGAATCAGATCCGGCAAATGAGCTTCCCTGAACAAACTCAGGTCATGTGTGATCTGGCTAACCATGCAGATACGCCAATTTGCCGCACCTATGCGACCTGGTCGCCAAATATTAAGCTGGGCTTCTGGAATCAGCTTGGAGAGTGGATGGAGCAAGGGATTGTCGCGCCCATTCCTTCTGGTTATCAGCTTTCAGCCAACGCCACTGCCGTGCTGGAATCGTTGAAGGAAATGGACCAGGGACAGCAAATTACGGTTCTGCGCAATGCTGTGGTTGATATGGGCTTTGATCCAGATAAGTTGGGCAGCTACGACAGAGTCTCTGAACCCGTTGTTGCCCCCCAGGATCAGTCGCAAAGAACGCAGGTTTCGATCAAGGGAATTAACAACTCCACTGTGTTGAGCTACATGGATAACATGAATGCTAACGACTTTGAGGCGTTGATCAAGCTGTTTACCCCTGATGGAGCATTGCAACCTCCCTTCCAGCGTCCGATCGTGGGTCAAGAGGCGATCGCTCGGTTCTTCAGAGAAGAATGTCAGAACCTGAAGCTGATGCCGGAGCAAGGGGTTGCTGAAACGGTAGAGGATGGTTTCACCCAAATTAAAGTGACTGGAAAAGTTCAAACGCCGTGGTTTGGTGCTGCGGTAGGAATGAACATTGCCTGGAGATTTTTGCTCAATGCTGAGAACAAAATCTTTTTTGTGGCGATCGATCTCCTCGCATCTCCCAAGGAGTTGTTAAACCTGGTGCGCTAGAACGGGTTTAAGCGCAATTGATCCACCAACGATTGCAGAAGCATTCTTCTATCCCATGCTGACTCAAAGCTGACTCAAAGCTGACTCAAAAGCTTGATGAATTTTTGAGATAATCTTGGGATGACGACCGAAGAATGCTTCCGCGATTGAGCGGTTATAGGGACACCCCTGAAGGAATTTTACCTGAATGAATGCCATGGAACCTGGGGTCGTGCTCTGGGAGAGGATTCTCGTTAGATTTAGTTCTGTCCATTCATTCTGATTACTCAAGAAAAGCACAGTTTGGATTAGTTTTGGTGATGTCAGTTAATGATGCAAAGGATTGGTCTCAAGCCGAAAAGCGGATTGCTCGAATTGCTTTCGACAAAGCTTATGAGCGAGAAATTGCGGCAGTGATTAAAGAGGTGCGTGAGCAATCAAGTACGATCGCTGAGTTAGGTGATCTGTGGCGTTTGAATGATTTTTTGAATGCACGCAGGCACGAAATAGACGGTAAGTATGACTATCGATATTCAGTGTTGATCTTTGTTTTTGCGCAATTGCTGAGGGAGGGATGGTTGCATCTGGATGAACTGGAGGGACTAGCGGCAGATAAACGCTCTAAGATTGTTGCGTTGACCCGAATGTAACGGGCGACCCATGAATGGAGCCTGTCCCAGTTCCTGGCAAAGGCATCCCATTGATATCCATTGATCAATTCCCGTAGCGCAGGCATCTTGCCTGCCAGTTAACTATTTGCCGAGCAGTCATGTCAGTCAACTATTGATCATGCAGTCGTGTAGATAACCAATTTGGGATACACCCAATCGCCGCTTCCTCCTTGCCTTATGCGGACTGATCTCCACCGTGTCCTCCACTCGCCCTGAGCAACTCCTCTGCCATCAGTTTTGGATAGACCCCCAGGAAGAAAAACATCCAAACTCCGATCGGAATTGCCACCAATACCGTTACCCACATGATTCGGAGCAACACCCAACTCCCGCTGATGATGCCGATGCCTGTCAGGAGGATTGACCAGGGCTGACACCACCAGGGTTTGTAGTGCCAGATATTGATAGATGGGGGATTGACAGACGTAGAGGAGGAAGGTTCAGAACCCGGTTGCATGGTATCAGGAAAAATCTGTTTAAGAGAGCCATTGTCAATAGTAGGCTGATTCTCCTCCTTCTGCACTTTAGAGTATCCGCTGCATCAAGACCAGATCCAACCAGCGATCGAACTTAAATGCCACTTCCTTTAGATAGCCCACCTGCCTGAAGTCAAAGGCTTCGTGCAGCCGAATGCTGACCTCGTTGGATGCGTCAATCCCTGCGATGATAGTGTGGAGTCCGAGTTCCTGGGCAGTGCTGATGAGAGGGGACAGCAGCAGTTTGCCGATCCCGCGCCCTCGATTTCCCACTGCTACATAGATTGAGTCTTCGGCAGAGTAACAGTAGCCATCGGCATGGCGAAAGTCACTCAACGCACTCCAGCCGACGATTTTTCCGTTTTCCTCTGCGACAAAAATTGGATGCTGACTGCGGAGATGGGATTCATACCAGGCAATCCGGGCATCCAGGGTGGCAGGATAGTAGTCATAGGAGGCCGTACTGTGGATGACTGCGTCATTGTAAATTTCTACGATTGCAGGAATATCCTGTTGTGTGGCAGGACGAATAATAATATTTATGGTCTCAGGTTTCGGCAACGTAAACATAGGCTACCCAAATCTTAAACGAGTGCTTTTTAAAACCTATTTAAAACCTATCTGAAAATCCCGGCAGGGGTTTTGGATGCCAAAAACTCTAGTGAGCTTCCGGATAGGCACTTCAAACGGTTTAGCAGACTGCTTCTAATAAGTTACGCGGGAGAGGGGACACTGACTTGTACCGAAACGCACAATTTTTAGATTCAATTCAACTTTACAAATTTCGGCAGAAACTTAAAACTTTATCTAAAATCAAGGCGATCGGGGCATTTAGACGGCAAACTGGACAGGAATCAGCCTTCGGGTTGATCCCATTGGACTCAATTGATTCTGGGGATGGTCGCCTATCGCTTTTGGGAACCGGAATTTAATTCAAAGCCTTTTATTTAATTCTTTTGCGGTCGCTTGCTTGGGTCGTTCAGCTTGGGTATGTCAGATTACTGCTCTGCATATCGATTGCGCCTATACTGCCCATGGACTGCTGCGGATGGACTTTCAGATTACGACAACTCAGTAAGTTTGGGAGTGAAGCTCATGCAAACAGCACCGAATCCGAATTCGACTCAGGAAATTGTCCGGATTGAAGACGATCGCACAGGACTGGGGATTGAAACCTTAAAGCGAGCCTTTCTGGACAACCTGTTCTATATCCAGGGTAAATTTCCCGCCATTGCTACCCTGAATGACTACTACATGGCGCTGGCCTATACGGTGCGCGATCGGTTATTTAAACGCTGGATTACGACTGCCGAAACCTACGGCAACCAGAAAGCCCGGACGGTCTGCTACCTCTCGGCTGAATTTCTGATGGGGCCCCACCTGGGTAATAACCTGATCAATCTGGGAATCTACGAACAGGTGAAACAGGCGATCGAGGAATTGGGGCTAAACTTTGAGGAACTGCTGGAGCAGGAGGAAGAACCAGGGCTGGGAAATGGGGGTTTAGGACGACTGGCAGCTTGCTACCTGGACTCGTTAGCCACCCTGGAAATTCCGGCTCTTGGCTACGGCATCCGCTATGAGTTTGGCATTTTCAATCAGCGGATTCAGGATGGCTGGCAGGTTGAAATCACGGACAAATGGCTGCGGTATGGCAATCCCTGGGAAGTGTCCCGTCCGGAATGGGCGGTGGAGGTTAAATTTGGTGGACATACAGAGTCTTTTACAGATGAGCATGGGGCTTACCGAGTGCGCTGGATCCCCCACAAGGTCGTCAACGGGATTCCCTACGACACGCCCATTTCTGGCTATAGCGTCAATACCTGTAACACCCTGAGACTGTGGTCGGCTGAAGCTCCCGAAACCTTTGATTTTGATGCGTTTAACGCGGGGGATTATTCCAGAGCGGTGCAGCAGAAAATGGCCTCGGAAACCATCTCCAAGGTGTTGTATCCGAATGACAACCTGACCCAGGGAAAAATTTTGCGATTAGAGCAACAATTCTTCTTTGTGTCCTGTTCGCTGCAAGACATGATTCGGATTCTGGAACGGCAGGGGATTCCCTTGGAGCAGTTCCCTGAGAAATTCTCGATTCAGCTCAACGATACCCATCCCTCTATCACCGTAGTGGAACTGATGCGGCTATTGATGGATGAGCACGGGATGGAGTGGAACAAAGCCTGGGGCATTACGACGCGATCGCTGGCCTACACGAACCACACCCTGCTACCCGAAGCCCTGGAACGCTGGCCGATCAGCCTGTTTGGGCAACTGTTACCGCGCCATCTAGAAATTATTTTTGAAATCAACCGCCGGTTTTTGGATGATGTTCGGTTAAAGTTCCCCGATGATTGGGAACGACTGGGGCGGATGTCGTTGATTGATGAGTCAGGAGAACGCTATGTGCGGATGGCGAACCTGGCCTGTGTCGGCAGTTTTGCCATCAACGGTGTAGCGGCTCTACATACAGAATTGCTCAAAGAGGGAGTTCTGCGCGACTTCTACGAAATGTATCCCGAAAAGTTCAACAACAAGACGAATGGGGTTACACCCCGTCGTTTCATGGTGTTGAGTAACTTTCGGTTAGCGAATCTCATCAGCCGCAAGATTGGTAATAACTGGGTGAAGCACCTGGAGGAACTCCACAAACTGGAAGATTTTGTGGATGATCCAGACTTTCGGCGGGAATTTCGTGAGATCAAACAGGCGATTAAGCAAGACCTGGCAGTTTACATCAAGCGAACCACAAATATTGATGTCAACCCGAATTCAATTTTCGACATTCAGTCCAAGCGAATTCACGAATACAAACGCCAGCATTTGAACGCACTTCACATTGTCACGCTCTACAATCGGATTAAGGCAAATCCAGATATTGATATCACCCCTCGCACTTTTCTGTTTGGCGGCAAAGCAGCTCCAGGCTACTATATGGCGAAGTTGATTATCAAGCTGATTAATTCGATCGGGGATGTGGTCAACCGGGATCCGGATGTGCGGGGACGGCTGAAGGTTGTTTTCCTGGAAAATTACAACGTCAAGTTTGCCCAGCGTGTGTATCCGGCTGCCGATTTGTCTGAACAGATTTCTACCGCAGGCAAGGAGGCCTCTGGCACGGGGAATATGAAGTTTGCTCTGAATGGCGCATTAACCATTGGTACGCTGGATGGGGCGAACGTGGAAATTCGGGAGGAGGTGGGAGCTGAAAACTTCTTCCTGTTTGGCTTAACGGCTGATGAGGTTTACGCCAAGAAAGTAGCGGGCTACAACCCAATGGATTACTACTACAGCAATCCCGAGCTAAAGCTGGTCATCGATCGCATCGCCTCCGGGTTCTTTTCCCACGGGGATGCCAATTTATTCAAGCCGATCGTCGATAATTTGCTCTACGGTGATCCCTATATGCTGCTGGCGGATTACCAGGCTTATGTTGACTGTCAGGAGCAGGTGAGCCAGGCTTATCAAGATCAGGATCGCTGGACGCGGATGTCGATTTTGAATGTGGCTCGCATGGGTAAGTTCTCCTCCGATCGCTCGATTCGGGATTACTGTGAGGGAATCTGGCACGTGCAGTCAGTGCCGATCAAATTGGAGGAGTATGTCCAGGAAAATGCCGGACGAATGATTGTCTCGTAGGCAACTCTCCCCCTCAGGCAAATAGCCCAATTCCCGTAGCGCAGGTATCTTGCCGGACTGAAGCGTTTCTTTACGGAATAGCGATCGTTGCAGTTGTAGTTCTCTAGAGTAGGGGTGTTCTGGCATCTCTACCAGGTTTTCTCCCTCAGCGATCGCTCAATCAGGTTTGCTAAGATAATTGATAGAAATGGAGAATTTATGACAAGACTGAAACGATGGGAGTCCCCCCGCCGAGAGGGACGAAACGACAAAGGTAGAGGCGGTAGTGCAAGGAAACGACAACGACAAAAGCAATTCAAAAACCTGACCAAACGGCTGAAGCAGGAAGGCGATCGATCCAATCCCGCCGCATCCCCAAAAGCCAAACAAAACCTGAAAGAGGGAGGAGATCACGACATCTCTTCCCTCTTTCAGTATGAATTGGATCAACGATTTCAAAACCAAACGACACTCTTAAATCAGGGTTCTTCTAAATCAAAGTTCTCCTACGGGGTTCGCCGTTCGATCGCGGCAGTGAGCCGATCCATCGCGCCCGTTAACCGCTCCTGGGATTCCAGTACCGGATCAACTTCTTCAACAACCTCCTCTTCCCGCACAAATTGCCGCTTGGCCCGTTCAAAGGCCCGAATCAGCAGAAAAATCACAAATGCAACTACCAAAAAGTTAATGACGGCGGCTAAGAATAGTCCGTATCGAATCCCATTGGCAGACAATTCACTCAACTGATCCACCCCAGCAGCATCCAGAGCGGGTTGCAGGAGGGCTGGCGTAATGATGTCCTCTACCAACGATTGGATAATCTGGTTGAACGCAGCTCCCAAAATGACTGCAACGGCAAGGTCAATGACATTACCGCGCATAATGAAATCACGAAAGTCTGCCAGGAAACCACCAGCAGCACTTGTTCCTCTCCTCACTGCCATAAGCTGTATATCTCAAACTAAAGAGGGCATGGGTGATATCGTTGGACTCATCCAGCAACGTGAGTCAATCCAAACGACATGCAGATTTTAGCAGTCTTTTTTTATTTGAGAACAGTTTTTGAATAATTTAATTTCCTGGTTGTGTATCTTGGCAAGAGGCAGGGAACGATCGATCGTTCATCTATCTTTTAGCTGATTTGCTCCTCGATAGAACAGGTAGAGTCCAACCATTTGAATGACATGGTAAATATCGTTGTGGTTGAAGTGCTGACCGATCGCCATGCCTGTACTCTGCACGGCCACCGCCAGTCCAGAAACGATAATGCCACCCACAATCCATCGGGCTGCCCTGACATGATGTCCCTGGTGAATGGCCCATCCCTGGAGCAGGAGAACGATCGCCATTGCTGAAAGATAATTGGCGATCGAGTAGGCATAGTTATCCATCCAGTAGGCTGCCCAGGATAGATAGAGCACTGACTTTACCCCAAACCCCAGTAAGACCCAGACCTGAATTCGACGGGGTAAAACACTCGTCACCGTTGCCGCCAACATTAAATAACTGGCAATTCCCAGACAATACACCATGATCTGCCACATCACCCGGACGCGCTCATTCCCCAGATAGGTGACAAATCCATGACAGGTTCCTCCCAAAAAAGCGGCTAATCCCACAAATCCAAAGGTTGCTGCCCATAGCCACATCGATCGCTGCCTGAGAGAACGTCCCTTTTGCCCCAGCAAGACCGCAAACCCGATCGCCTGAATTGCAATCAGATAATCCGTTAACAGGGTCATTGGTTCGGTGATAATCATGAGCAGGACGGTACGACAATTTTCCGGAGCATAGGCAGAATGGGCATTGAAATTGAGCGCAAGTTTCTGGTCGTCGGTGAGGGCTGGCGCGGTTTGGACGAGGGGGTTACCTATCGTCAGGGTTATCTGGCATCGCGGGATGGAATCACGGTACGGGTACGGGTTGCTGGAGAAATGGGGTATATCACCATCAAAGGAGCCAGCCAGGGCATTTCCAGGGCTGAATATGAGTATGCCATTCCTCTGAACGATGCGATCGAGCTTTTAGATACACTCTGCGATCGACCGTTGATTGAAAAGACCCGCTATCGAATTTATTGGCAGGATTTACTCTGGGAAGTTGATGAATTTTGGGGCGCAAACCAGGGACTGATCGTCGCTGAGGTAGAACTCACTGATGCCGATCAATTGATTCAACTGCCCGACTGGATTGGCGCAGATGTATCAGAGGATCCCCGGTATTTTAACGTTTCGTTGGCACAGTTTCCCTATCGAGAGTGGAGGGAGGAATGAAGGTAAAAGGCTAACGGTGGAAGATAGGGTGTTGTGCTTCCCCTACCGTTTCACCTTCGATCGAGCTAAATACACAAAGAATGGCGCACCCAACAAGGACATCATGATCCCCACTGGAAGCTCTTGGGGACGAATCACCAACCGGGCCGCCAAATCAGCCAGGGAGAGGAGAATGGCTCCCCAAACGGCAGCATAGGGCAAGATCCAGCGATAATCGACCCCAACCCAAAAACGGACGATGTGAGGCACCACCAGCCCCACAAAACCGATCGGCCCAGCCAATGCGACGGAACTTCCTGCCAACAACACAACGACGATCGAAGCTGTGACCTTGACCCATCCCGTTCGCAGTCCTAATCCTTTCGCAACTTCTTCCCCTAACGTGAGTGCCGTGATTTGCTTCCCCATACAAAAGGCAATCATTAACCCAATCGAAACATAGGGCAATACTTGTAGCAGGATATTCAAATCTCGTCCGGCAACCGAACCAGCCAACCAAAAGCGAATTTCATCCAACGTGCGCTGGCTGAGAATCAGAATTCCTGTCGTTAAGGCAGACATCAAGTAACCCAGAACTGCTCCCGCCAGAATCAGCTTTAACGGAGTCATGCCACTCCGTCCGATCGAACCCAGGATGTAAACGGCGATCGCGGCGATCGTTCCCCCTGCAAAGGCAACCCAGGTATAGACTTGAATTGGGACTGACCCAAAGAAAAACGTAGTCATCACCACCGCCAGAGCCGCTCCAGCACTGATGCCTAAAATTCCTGGATCAGCCAAAGGATTACGGGCGAGTCCTTGCATCAGCGAACCAGCAACCGCAAGGGCTGCACCCACTAATAGGGCAATCAAAACCCTCGGTAATCGCACCGTTGTAATAATTAAATGATTGGTTGAGCCGTCAAATGCGGTTAACGACTGCCAGACCGTAGCCGGATCAATATCAGCCGCACCAAAGGTAATGCTGAATAGTAGACAGCCGAACAGCAGAACAATGCTAATTCCCAGACCCAATAGCCGGAATGTTTGAGAACCTTTTTGAGGAACAAAAGCCTGAACGCCAGGTTTAACCATTGCAATACTCGCTATGCCGATAGATCAACCTGCTGATGGTCAGTTGCTTTCTGTCTCAAGCTATAAATTGCCAGGGTTGCAAACAGGCTATAAAGGGCAACGATCGCCACAATTGCCAGATCCCCAAACCACCACTCTAGACCCAAGCCCTCACCCAACCAGAAAGTTCCTAATCCACACAATAAAATGCCCGTTCCTAACTTGATCAATACATCAGGCAGCTTGAGCAAATGGGGATGCAGCAATAGTACTAAGACAATTGAAGCCACTAACGCCAGAAGGGTTGCTATTAATGCCTCAGCCCAAGCTTGAGAAGCTAGCCCCAGGGTAATCACAATCACAGCAACTTCGAGTGCTTCCAACGCCGCACTTTTAGTCATGACCACAAAGTTGAGTACATTAAATCCCTGGGACTGCGAATGCAACGCAATACCTTCAGCATCTAATGGATCATCCCCCAACCAACCTGCTCGTTTGCCCTCAACCTGACGGACTACAGCTTTCTTAACCCAGCCCCAACCAAACCAGAGCAGAATTGCCCCAATCCCGATTTGCAGCCATTGCAAAGGAATCAACTGTAAACCTGTACCAAAAATTCCTGCTACGACCGCAACCGATGTAAGGCCCGCGACGCTCCCCCAGATTGCTTCACGCACGTATCCAGAACGGGCAATGGCATAGGCGATCGCTGCTGTTTCCAAAAACTCCAGGCTGGCACCTCCTCCAGCCGCGATCCCAATGCTCCAATTGATAGTCATGACTGTTATTTTACGAGTAAGTACCTTGATTCATGGTTGAGGCGGTTGCGTGGCGATTCCCAACTTAGTTCCTTCCACCGTCCGCACTGCATCCATGACAGCAATCACCTGACCATGTTCAACCTTTTCATCTGCGTTGATCACCACCAATGCTTCCGGCTGATCGTTCATGGATGCTCGAATTTGAGCCGACACATCTTCAACCTGGATGGGCTGGCGATCGAGAAAGACATTGCCGGTTTCGTCAATCGTGATGGTGATTTTGTTTTGCTGTTGAGACTGCGCCGTTTGAGCCTGGGGTAGATTCACTGGCAGACTTTCAGCCCGTGTCAGGAACAACGATGCCATGATGAAAAATGTCAAAATTGCAAAGATGACATCAATCATCGGCACAATATTTACCTGGGGAGATTCATCAAACTCATCTGGAATGTTCATGGTTACTCAACTGCCGTTAATGCTTTATATCCCTCAAATCCTTCGTGATGACTCAGGTGCAACACTTCCAGTTGGCTGCCATACTCGCGGATCGCCGCAATCTGCCGTCGATAAAATCCCCGGAACACATTGGCAAAGAGCAGGGTAAATACAGCCACGATCAGTCCGGCGGCCGTAGATATTAAGGCTTCACTGATCCCGCCTGTCACTTGCAAAGCACTCTCACTACCCACATTGCCCAGGTTCAGGGAAGCGAAGGAGCGAATCAAACCCGTTACGGTACCCAACAGTCCCAATAAAGGAGAAAGGGCAACGATCGTATCGAACACCGTATTAAATCGTCTGAGGATGGGCAGTTCTGCCTGAGTGGCTCCCTCCAGGGTCAGACGAAAGGCGTGGGGAGGAAAGTGGTTCACCTCCAGTCCTTCCAGAAAAATTCGGGCGATCGGCAAATCCGCATTTTGTTTGAGCCTGAGCAGGGCCGTATCAAAATCATGGGGATAGGTTCGCAGGACATCCCGCACCACTCGCTGTTGCCGCCGATTCACCCGTATCCAAAAGACCAAACGCTCGACAATTAAGGCGATCGCCACGATGGAAAACCCCAACAGGGGGTACATGACAACGCCACCCGCACGAAACAGTTCAACAATTAGCATCTCAAATTCACGCAGCAGTAGAATCGATCGGACTTTGGTTCACGATCGAAATGTAGGGTTAGCTATTGATATCTATTCTCAAGAAAGAGTAAAGCGAACAGTTCCTAATGTCAAGTTTTTTCATTATGGAAAGCAACTTCTTGAAAGCCTTCTCCCTTTTCTGCTTGGGTCAGGTTCGCCATTGGATGGTGCTGACTATTTTTGTAGCTCAACGCTGCACTTTGAAACCCTTGTCCAGAAATTCATCTAGCCGATCTTTATCTGTACTATTCTTCGCGCTCTACCAATTAATTGACAGCAACCCAGTTGAATTCTACGATGGGCAAATCATCAAAATTTGCAACAAGTATTAATTGGCAGGGCAAATGACATTCTCAGACACCGTTTCCCAGTACCGCCAAAAACAAGAGAAGCACCTGAAGCAGTTTGTCACCTATAGCCTTGCAGGTTCGCTGGTGTTGCACGGGGTAGGATTAGCCCTCCGGGTGAAGAATCCCTGGGCACTGGAGTCAGTGCCTCCTGAGGAAATTGTGATTATTGTCTCGGAAGATATTCCGCCCGAAGAATTGCCGGAAGTTCCTCCAGAGGAGATTCCTTCTGAACCGACTGAGTCCACCTTTGCCGCTGCTCCATCTGAAGTCCAGCCCGATCCCGCCACGATCGTTGAGGCTCCTCCCGCTCCGATTGAGCCGATCGTTGAGGAAGAATTTCTGGAAGAGGAACCCGAACCGGAGCCGTTGCCTCTGGTGGAAGATGAGTTTTCTGATAACGTGACTGAAGAACCACTGGCAGAACCAACAGAGGAACCGATCGCGGAACCGGAAGTCACCGAAACGCCAACGGAAAGACGGGATTTAAGTAACCTATTGGAAGAACTTCGCCGCAACCGGGAACGCACCAGACAAACGGCAACTTCTGATAATACTGAAAGTACGGGAACGGCGGAAACTGCCCCTGAAACGGCTGCGGCAGCTCCCAGCACACCGGGTTCCTTACCTGGTTCGGGGGGAGAGGGCAATGAACCGACTGGGGATACTGGACGAGGAAATCGCTCCCGTGAAGTCAGTTGTGAAGGCTGCAACTTTGACTATCCAGAACAAGCTAGAGGGGCAGAGGGAACAGCCCAGGTGATTGTTGAAACGGATGATCAGGGACGGGTAGTTTCGGTGACACTATCTCGATCGAGCGGTAATCCAGAACTCGATCGGGCGGCTATTGAGCAAGCGCGGGAACGGGTACGCCTGGAGGGAGCTGGAGCTGGAGAAAGTTATCCGATTGACATTGATTTTGTTCAACCGGGATCAAGGGCAGCCGATCGCGCCAGGGAACGCGGCGATCGGCGCAGTATTACGATTTCGGAACCCGATCCGGAACCCACGATCGTTGATGTTCCGACTCCTGAAACACCCATTGACGCGAATGATCCTCAACTTGAAATAGAACCGTCTGATTCCCCAGAGCCAACTCCGACTCCGACATCTGCTCCTGCGGCTTCTCCCGATTTGCTGGACTTACTCAATCGATCGCAGCCCGATCCCGATGGGCAAGAGTTGCCCCAAACCGCACCGCTTGAAGAGGAAGCCCCCTTACCGCCATCTGAGCCAGAACCAGAGTTTGTGCCAGAACCAGAGTTTGTGCCGGAATCAACCGTAATCCCGGAACCAGAGAATGTTCCTGATCCAGGTTTTAATACCGTGCCGGAATTTGTTCCAGAACCAATACCAGAAGGAATTCAGGAGTAGGTCGGGTTGCACGGGGTTCAGTGGCAAGGGGTTGGGAGAGTCAGAAGTCAGGATTAGAGAGACAGAATCAGGGAATCAGAGCCAGGAACGTGAATCATGGGTTCAGGTTTAACCTCTGCCAAAGATCCGCTTTATGGGGTTGGAGGCGATTTGTCCTAACCCTCTGGATTGGCTGCGTTGAGCCGCTTGAACCGGATCTGAATCGGTCAGGATTTGGACAGCCCGATCGCGCAGTTTGGAATTTTGATCCTGATTGGTCGAAACGAGGGTTGCTCCCTGATCGGCTGGATGCGTTTGGGCATTCGCTAAAGCTGACTGATAGGCTTGATTTAAATTTGGTAGGCTCGCTGCGATCGCCGGGAGTTCGACAATCCGCGCCTCCAGGTTTTGACCAATGGCATGGAGTTGGGTTTGAAGTCCCTGGGGCAAGGATTCATCTTGTTGGGCAAGGGCAGTTACGAAAGCGGTAAGGATGTTTTCTTGTTGTGTGTTTAAAGGAGCCATGATGTAAAAGGGATTCAATCCAGATAAAACAACTGAGAT
This sequence comes from Egbenema bharatensis FJBBOT/2019, assembly GCF_048077055.1. Taxonomy (NCBI): domain Bacteria; kingdom Bacillati; phylum Cyanobacteriota; class Cyanophyceae; order Oculatellales; family Oculatellaceae; genus Egbenema; species Egbenema bharatensis. Next base: position 5,870,376 of record NZ_CP182236.1, read on the forward strand.
CAAACAACTGACAAAATAGAACAGTCTGCTTCTTTGATAGTAAAAAACTTCATTGACTTTGAGTTTACAGGGAACATAAATCCAACTTTTGGCATACTCAGCCTGCGAAAGCTTGAGGCAAGATCCGCATGCGGTTTTTCCAGTCCAGGTGAGAACCTCTATCTAGAGAATGTTTTAGCCAATGAACCGGATGCAGTAAGAATAGAATGCTCAATAAATTGCGTGGAGATGTATTCTATGAAACTGAATTATTTTATGAAACGGCTTTCGACGGTTGGACGCTGGGTAGCCACAACGCTGTTTTGTTTGTCAGCGATCGGTTTAATTTGGCAGGGTGGTTTTTTCTCGGATTCAGCCGCAATCGCTATGCCGACTGCAAATCTGATTGCATCTGCGGATGCAGGCGATCGGGTTCAGGATGCAGCGGACGAGGTGGCTGGACGTTCCAAGGATTTTATCCGCGATACGGCAAATCAGGTTGAGAGAACGGCAAACCGAAATGCAGCTAAAGTCGATCAAGCGGATGATGACAATAGCTTCATTGAACGTAAAGCGATGAGAGATAGAAATCGCATTGAACAACGTGCAGAAGAAGACGCGGCTCGAACTCAGGAGGCTGTGGATAAATCCAAGAATGTTGTAGAACGCACGGTTGATAACATCAGAGACGTTTTTAGTGACTAAAAAGTGACTGCATTGAGATTCCCCTAGCCCCGCTTAAAAAAGGGAACTGCGCCGAAACAGTGAAGTTCCCCTTTTGCAAGGGGGGTGGGGGATTGGGTGATGCCCACACTGCGCGAACGATCGCAGGTGTTGTCATACATGCAATTCATTTACGATATGTAGTCTTAGCCGTGAACAAAGAAACGATTATCAATGCTGCTCGCTTGAACGTTTTTCAGAACCGCAAATAAATCATCTGTTGCAGTCAGCTTGAGAAACGTATCATTGCCCACTTGAGAGATACTCAGATCAGCAACCGTCATCTCTCTGCCTAAATCAATCCGATCGCTCTCATCAAATGTGTGGATAGTTGCGATTCCTTCACCCGGACTGAGTTTGAACAAATCGCTGCCGCTGCCCGTATAAATAGAGTCCATTCCAGTAGAGAAGATCGTATTATTGCCTTCGCCAGCATAGATGACATTTACCCCCGTTCCTCCTGCCAGGGTATCATCGCCTGAGCCAGCATAGATCAGGTCATCGCCCGTTCCCGCTTCCACAATATTGTTTCCCTCACCCACATAAAAAATGCCGGCCGTTGAGTCGATCGCCCGGATCCTATCATCACCAGCGCCAGTCGTAATGGTAAAAGGTTTGCCCCTGAAGGCAATATCGATTGTATTGTTTCCTTCTCCCGCATGGATTTCTAGGTTGGCACTCCCTCCAAATAAATTAATCTGATCATCTCCGCTGCCCGCTGTGATGCGATAGTCTCCCACGGCAAGGGAGCCAGTGAGGGTATTGTTTCCTTCCCCCAGATGAATCGAGTTCTGAGTTCCCTGAAATCGCCCCGTGATATAGGCTTCCAGGCGATCGTCCCCTTCGCCCGTCTGAAGATCGACACCATTCCCGGAAGCTCGAATGGTATTATTTCCCCCGGCAGTATGAACGGTACTGTAAACGCCTGAGACATGAATTTGATCATCCCCTCTGCCCGTGTACACTTCATTGATATCGGCGGCAGCATGAATGGTGTTATTCCCCCCGCTAGTATAGATGATGAGCGGCCCAGATGCTCGATGGGGCCCGTAATATCAATGGTGTCATTACCATCGCCAGTAAAAATTTTGGCATCGGACAGAACTAATGTTCCTGTGATCTGGTTATCTCCACCCAAATCGTAGATTGTATAGCGTCCGTTTGCACCGCCAATGGTCACGTGATCATCCCAGCGTCCGGTATAAACGATCGCATTCGCTGAATCTAAATGAACTGAATGTTTGCTGGTGAGCACGTAGATCAGATAATCGCCAAAGCCAACCGAGATGCGATCGCTTTTGCTGTCTGCAATGATGATGTCTGGATTCATACTGTTAAAGGGATTTAAAATCCTATCTCCGTCAAAAGAGTTGTATTTGAAATCTGAGGAGAATAACCGTTGAAATTCGTAGTTTTATCCTAGGATTTATACTAGCAGTGCTCCATTTTTTTGCATTAAAAAGCTAGCAACCTTATCATTAAGATTGACAAAATTCTTGCTCTTTATATTCACATTTATTTTCATATTACGGATAACTTACCTCATCGCTCCGGGATGCAATTTAAACGGAACGTCAGGACTTTCATACAAGGGGATGTATCCCACTAACGCTCACTCGAGCTGTCGAAACGCTGCTACCTGCGCTACGGAAAGCAATTTGCATCAATGGGATGCTCCCCATACGAGGCATTTGTAGCGATACAAGCCTACTCTAAAGTAAAAACATCCGCCAGCACGCCCGTTTGATCGATCAACCGCTCAGCAGCAGGAGAGTCATACACCACCAGTAGTGTGTCCGTTCGGTTCATGACGGGCAAAGGGGTGATTCCCTCGGCGCGATCGGTTCTATCTCCGTGGGGAATGTCAAATATGGGTTTCAGGTGTTTCCCTGGAACAGTCAAACTGTTGTCTTCCAGATCAAAGGGATCCTTCAGGCTGTAGAGCGTGATTGTTCCATCTAAGTCCATGGTGGGCCCCGCCAAAATCAGTAGCTCCTCATTCCACCGACGCAGATCTCGAATCCCAAACCCTTCCAGATCGAGAAAATGTTTCTTGAAGGGCTGACCATTACTGCCGATCGGCTTCAAAGTGAGTTGCCCCGGAGCCACTTCTTCCACCTCTATTTCCAGCATGACCGCAATCCCACGCAACACTGGCTCACGCAACCCGATCAACAACCGCCCATCCTGAACCGCTAATCCCTCAATGTCAAACCCATTGTCCTTACCCGGCATCGCAGGGTGGTTGACAGACACTTCCGCTAAAAAAGGCGCAAAATATTCATCGGTTTTCAGGGCAGACATGAGCACATTGCCATCTTTATTCTTTTCTAAATAGGCTGCCGTCAAATCGTTGTAAGACTGGTGCAGTTCCTTGTCCGCTAGGGGCACACGAGCCAGAAAGTAGCGATTTGGCTCAACCTTAACGGTGGTCAACCGCTCAACTTTATCTGGTTTAATCTTTTTACGCTTTGTGCTGTGAGAGCCAATGATCCAGAGATAGCTGCCATCGTAGGCCATCCCTTCAACATCCACTTCTCCATCGGCATCATCAAAATCATCAAACAAATCCGCAAACTGAAAACACTCATGCTGACCAAAGGTGCAGGCATCCAATTGAACCAGCCGTTCGATCGAATTTTCTTCATCAGAACCCAACCACAAACAGTCTTCGGCAAACACGACAGCCGATAGATCATGGTGTAGCGTCTCATGATCGAACTGTAGGAAAACCCGGTTGAGAAGATAGCCCGATGTCATTGTTTAAGTTACCTTTTTGTCAATAAATTTAATTAGGGTTTGCAGCAATAAATAAGGGATTCGATCGTTTAGGAGCGTGGATTAAATCACCTGCAACGTTTTTCTTTGCTGACTGGGCAGGCAAGATGCCCACCCCACAAGAATTTCAGATTATTAAATTTGCATTCCTTAGCTGGGGCGATGTTTTTCATAATTTTGCTGGGAGATTAACCAGCCAGATAAATCCACTTTCCTGAGCAGATCAGTCAGATTTTCGGACAAATGGAGTAGTTTTTAATCTGCCTGGGGAAGTAAAACAGACTTCAGAATCCCAAAGTTGTGGCAAAGAACCGCAGACAAAGCTTTAAAATTTTTTAAGGAAAGCACATAGGACGGTGGTATGGATATTAAGCACGGATTTGTTGGCACAGTGGGCAACACCCCATTGATTCGGTTGAACAGCTTCAGCGATGAGACGGGCTGCGAGATTTTGGGTAAAGCAGAATTTTTGAACCCTGGGGGTTCCGTCAAAGATCGGGCCGCCCTATACATCATCAAAGATGCGGAGGACAAGGGTTTGCTGAAGCCAGGAGGTACGGTGGTAGAAGGCACCGCAGGCAACACCGGAATTGGATTAGCTCACATTTGCAACGCCAAGGGCTATAAATGCCTGATCATCATCCCGGAAACCCAATCCCAGGAAAAGATGGATATGCTGCGTACCCTGGGGGCAGAAGTACGTCCCGTTCCCGCCGTGCCATACCGCGATCCCAATAATTACGTCAAACTGTCCGGCAAAATTGCCTCAGAGATGGAAAATGCCATTTGGGCAAACCAGTTTGATAATCTGGCGAACCGACAAGCCCACTACGAAACCACTGGCCCCGAAATCTGGGAGCAAACCGATGGCAAAATTGATGCCTGGGTAGCGGCTACTGGAACCGGCGGAACCTATGCCGGAGTATCCATGTTCCTGAAGGAGAAAAACCCGAATGTGCAGTGCGTTCTGGCCGATCCAATGGGCAGTGCCCTATACAACTATTTCAAAACGGGGGAACTGAAATCAGAAGGGAGTTCCATCACTGAAGGCATTGGCACCAGCCGCATCACGTCCAACCTGGAGGGTGCGCCCGTGGATGACTCGATTCGGATTGACGACGACGAAGTCCTGCGAGTGGTCTATCAACTTCTGGAGAAAGATGGGCTGTTCATGGGTGGCTCAGTCGGCATCAATGTGGGAGCGGCCGTCGCCCTGGCCAAACAAATGGGCCCGGCGATACGATCGTCACAGTCCTCTGCGATGGCGGCGGACGCTACCAGTCGCGGTTATACAATAAAGAATGGTTGGCTGAAAAGGGATTGGTGGTTAATTAGGGAGTAGGGAGTAGGGAGTAGGGAGGGGGATAGGCAGCGCCCACCATCCAGGCATAAGAGGGAAGTGAGCAGGATTCACCCGTTGAGAGTGATCAGTCAGAGCAAGGAGCATCCCAATTTACACAAATTGATTGCTGTAGCGCAGGCATCTTGCCTGCCAGTCAGACATCTATCGTGCAAATGCAAGATTGGGATAGATCCGAGAAAGCAATGGGAACGATCGGGTTGGAAAACGTGGAGCAAGTTCAAACGATTCTAATTTGTCAGCACAAGGCTTGTCGAAAAGCGGGTGCAGCAGCAGTTTTAGCTGCCTTTGAGGTGGCTCTACGTCAGGTAGATTTACCCAAACCGATCGCCCTTCGTCCAGTACGCTGCCTGGGTCGATGCGGCAATGGGCCAATGGTGCTGATCCTGCCAGAGCAGGTTTGGTACGATCACGTCCATCCCGACGAAGTCCCGAATTTGATCGATCGTCTGTAAGGGCGCACAGCAGTACACCCCTAATCGCTCTTGCCCTAGTAGACCTACCCCTCCTCTGACTCCTGACTCCTGACTCCTGACTCCTGACTCCTCCCTCCTCCCTCCAAAAATCTTCCCCCAATCATTTACCCAAGTCCAATATGGTGATACGTTCCTTTTGGGGGTGGATCGTCAACATTACTGTCGGTCTCGCTGATTGCAGTCACCTACACATTCAGGAAAAAATTCAGTCATGACAACTGCCACATCAATCTTCCCGATCGAACTTGGTTCCTACAAGAAAATTACGCTTGATCCCTCCAATCCAACGCTGACGGATCAGCAACGAGCGGACTTGAAAGCCAATATTCAGCTTTGCCGAGATGCGATCGTCTTCTTTACTGCCACTGGAGCCGCCAGAGGCGTTGGGGGGCATACCGGCGGCCCGTTCGATACGGTGCCGGAAGTAATGATCTTAGATGCCCTTTTCCGGGGGAATCCCGATCAGTTCGTGCCCATCTTCTTTGATGAAGCCGGACACCGGGTTGCCACCCAGTACTTAATGGCGACTCTGGAAGGTGCGCTTCCAGCCGACCAACTGATGAACTATCGGATGGCTGGCTCCACGTTACCCGGACACCCCGAACTGAAGCTGACTCCAGGGGTGAAGTTTAGCTCTGGACGGTTGGGTCATATGTGGCCCTATGTCAACGGTGTAGCAATGGCGAATCCGGGTAAGGTGGCGTTTTGTCTGGGATCCGATGGTTCGCAGCAGGAAGGGAACGATGCGGAAGCGGCTCGCCTGGCCGTAGCGCAACACCTGAACGTGAAACTGCTAATTGATGACAATGATGTGACGATCGCCGGACATCCCTCCCAATACCTACCGGGCTTCAGTGTGCGGCAAACCCTGGAAGGACACGGCTTGAAGGTGTTGGAAGGGGATGGAGAGGATCTGGATGGCTTGTATGCGCGGATTTGCGAGGCGATCAACACCCCTGGCCCCGTTGCGGTGATCAACAAGCGGCCCATGTGTCCTGGAATTGAGGGACTGGAAGGCTCAAATCACGGTCATGATGTGATTTCTGTCGATCTGGCCCTGAAGTACCTGGGTGACAAGGGCCACACGGCAGCGGTGGAATACCTCAAGGGCATTCAAAAACCCAAGAATGACTACTCCTTCATGGGAGCAGGGGACAAGTGGGGCTCCAACCGTAATGTCTTTGGTGAAGCGGTGGTGAAAATCCTCGACGGCATGAGTGAAGCCGATCGCAAAGCCAAGGTGATGGTGATTGACAGCGACCTGGAAGGCTCCTGCGGACTGAAGAAAATCCACGATGCCCACCCAGAAATCTTTATCCCCTCCGGCATTATGGAGCGGGGCAACCTGTCAGCAGCAGCAGGTTTTGGTATGGAGGCAGGCAAACAGGGGATTTTTGCTACCTTTGCAGCATTTTTGGAAATGTGCATTTCCGAAATTACGATGGCGCGGCTGAACTACTCCAATCTGCTCTGCCACTTCTCCCACTCCGGCATTGACGACATGGCGGATAATACCTGCCACTTTGGGCTGAATAACTTCTTTGCAGATAACGGTCTGGATGATGGCTACGACACGAAGCTGTACTTCCCGGCGGATGCGGCTCAAATGACGGCCGTGGTAAACGCAGTCTTCAACGATCCAGGCTTGCGCTTCATCTTCTCCACCCGCTCCAAAACGCCGAATGTTCTCACGGCAGACGGTCAGGACTTCTTTGGAGGCGATTACAAATTTGTCCCTGGTAAGGATGAAGTGATTCGGGAAGGCACTGCGGGGTACATCGTCAGCTTTGGGGATGCCCTGTATCGCGCTTTGGATGCGGTGGAACGCCTGAAGCAAGAAGGAATTGATGTCGGTTTGATCAACAAGCCAACGCTGAATGTGGTGGATGAAGAAACGATCGCCAAGGTGGGTTCTTCTCCCTTTGTTCTGGTGGTAGAAGCCTTTAACCGCAAAACGGGTCTGGGCAGCCGCTATGGTTCCTGGCTGTTGGAACGTGGCTTTGCTCCCAAGTATGCTTTCCTGGGAACCCACGAAGAAGGCTGTGGTGGACTCTGGGAACAGTTCCCCCATCAAGGCATTGACCCAGTGGGGATTATGAGCAAGGTGAAGGAGTTGGTAGGTTAGGACTGAGGACTGAGGACTGAGGAGTGTGGCAAAGCCCGTGGGACTGAGATGAGGAAAGTAGGAAGCTTGTTAATTCTGTCTTCGGACTTCCGCCTTCTATCTTCCCTCTTACAGGCATCTTGCCCGCCCAGTCAATCAACGTTGTGCAACTTGGGTTTCATGCTTCAACCCAACATCTTGAGAAAATTCAAGATGACAATCTTCGACTCCAAGCTATAGGAGTTTCAGACTGAGGACTGAAGGTACGCTTTCGGTCTTCAGTCTTTTTAAACCCAACCCGATCGCCCCATAGAACCAATGAACATCACCGATCGCACCACTCACAACCAGGGGCATTTTTGCTCTGTAGAGGCATATACGTTTCATTACTATGCCGTAGGGCGATCGACTGCGCCACCGATCGTGTTTTTGCATGGGTTTATGGGGGATGGGCGGGAGTTTGATACAGTAATCGATCGGCTTTCAATGGATTATTACTGTCTGGCAGTGGATCTACCGGGACATGGCAAAACGCGATCGTGCCCCGAATTACAGGACAATACAATGCCTGACTTAGCGGTGGGAATCATTCAGTTTTTGCAGGCTTTGAACCTCCAGTCCTGTTCCCTGGTGGGGTATTCGATGGGTGGGCGACTGGCGTTGTATTTAGCCCTGCATTTTCCTGCCTATTTTTCTAAAGTTGTTCTGGAATCTGCCTCTCCAGGATTGAAAACCGTTGCCGAAAGAGCCGATCGCCTTCGCAAAGATCAGCAGTTGGCGCAAACGTTGAGAACTTTAGAGGTAGAGGGTTTTCCTGACTTTTTGACCAACTGGTATCAACAGCCCATTTTCGCAGACATCCAACAGCATCCAGCCTATGGAAAAATGCTAGAACGTCGTCTGCAAAACGATCCACGGGATCTGGCTCAAGCATTGGACGGTCTGAGTCCGGGTCGTCAACCGGCTCTCTGGGAACAACTTTCCCACAATGCCCTGCCCATGCTACTGCTGGTTGGTGCGCTGGATCAAAAGTTTGTGCGGATCAATCGAGCAATGGCGGAGCAAAGTCCTGCGCTGACCCTGCAAATCATCGATCGCTGTGGTCATACCCTGCACCTGGAGCAGCCCCAATTGTTTACCCAAAGGATTATAGATTTCCTGGCGATCGACTAAAATTTAATCGCCTGCTCCTTGCCCTTCCTTGAGTTCTATTATGACCCTCAAACTGATTCTGCCCACCGAGTTTTCCGCCGAACTCAAACCCCAACTGCCGACGGATGTGGATGTGGTTTGGGCCGATACAGAGGGTAACTTTGAGGGAGATCCCCAGGATGCTGAGGTGTACTTTAACTGGTATTACTTAAAGCAATCGACCTTACAAAAAGTGTTGACAGCAGCTCCTGATTTACGATGGCATCAAACGCCCAGTGCTGGGGTAAATCATATCCTGACACCGGATTATCTGAAGCGAAAGATAGTTCTGACCAACGGAGCCGGAACGTTCACAGTTCCGATCGCAGAATTTGTCATGGCATATATCCTCACCCATACCAAATGCTTACCTCAGCTTTACACTCTGCAAACCCAACGCCACTGGCAGCGCAGTATTGACTTTCCCTTTCAGGAAATCGACGGTGCTTCTATGTTGATCATCGGCGCGGGCAATATCGGTCAGGCGATCGCTCAACGGGCCAATGCTTTTGGCATGCGGGTATGGGGCAGTCGTCGGCATCCTCAGTCGATGTCAGGTTTTGAAAAAGTGGTGGGGGGTGATGAATGGCGATCGCTCTTGCCGGAAGCAGATTATGTGGTGCTGGCAACTCCCCTTACGCCGGAAACTCGCGGTTTGTTTGATGAATCGGCTCTGCGATCGATGCGGTCTACGGCTTACTTAATCAACATTGCCAGGGGAGCAGTAGTGGATGAATCGGCTCTGCTGCAAGCCCTTCAAAACGGCTGGATTGCCGGGGCTGGATTAGATACCTTTGAAACAGAACCCCTTCCCGCCGACAGTCCGTTCTGGACATTACCCAATGTGTTCATCACCCCCCACTGCTCCGGCATGACTCCCCGAATTACGGAACGGACGATCGCCCTATTTCTGGATAATCTCGATCGCTACCGATCGGGACAACCGCTGTGGAATGTAGTCAATCAGACGTTGGGGTATTAGAGAATTGAACGTTGAGGCAGGCAGAAGGCAGGTGGAAATGCCGATCTACCTTTGTGAACCTGTATCTCTATCCCATCTGGGTCACTACCACTTCTGCGGACAGTCGCCCCGTTTGTGCTCCACCATTCATGTAACCGTAGTATTCATCGCTGAGGTGTTCTCCCGCAAAAACGAGATTCCCAACGTGTACGTCCTGGCGTTCCTCTGGGTCATCTGACTCAATGTACAAATACTCGCCAAATTCCAGGTACTGTCCTGGCTTGAAGCTGGTGTATCCTCCTTGAATATAGCGATCGCCGGCCCAGTGCGTTTGGTAAAATTGTCCCGTTGCCGCTGTCTTCACTCCAGGAATGATACCATCCAGACGACTCACGAAGGTCTGACCGTGCGCGTTGGCATTTCGCTGGACTTGCTGCACCTCCTGTCCTCCTAAAAAGAAGGTAAGGGATGCTTCTGTTTTCTCCGGTTGACGCTGAGTTTCTTCCCACAATCCGGAATACCCCAAGTCTGTCCAGGCTTCTCCCACAAATCCTTTCTCTTGATGCCAGATGCGCTGATTGAATCCAGCAAACAGCTTTTCGTTGGTTCCCAGGCTGACTTCATTGATGAAGCGTCTTAACGGGTCTGGTAAATCTACTTGCAAATCCACATGACGCAGGGCCATGAACGGCAGAGCCAAGATGACATAATCGGCTTCCACCACTAACCCCGTCCCAAAGGTGAGGCGGAATCCATCGCCTTGAGTTTGCAATCGGGTCAGGGGAAGATTGGCTCGAATTTGTCCGGGTAGGGCGGCACTCAGGGCTGCAATCAGTTGTTCACTCCCTCCCTTAATAAAGTAAGTTTCATCACTACCGATCGGTGACACCGCATCTCCATCCAGTAGTTGTACACTGTAGAGCAGTTGCAGGGCCGAAGAATCTTCAGCCTCAACGCCATATTCAGTGCGAATTGCGTTTTCTGCCAGGGTACGGGCGATCGGATCTAAAATTTTATCCTGGTGTTGGTCGAGATAGTCTGCAACTGAAAGTTCATCAAAGACAGGAGCATAGGTGTCAAAGTCCTCATCTAGCAAGGTGGCATCAATCAAAAGCTGATCAGCGAGGGGACGTAATACATCTACCAGTGCCTCTTCTGACAGAACTCTACCATTGAAATAGTATGCTGTTTCGGGAAAGTCTGCGCGTGCTGCATCTTCCACGCGATCGAATAGTTCTAACCCGAACTCCTCCACTAATGCCAGAATATCATCGTGATCTGTGTTGACAAAGCTACCACCCAAATCATTGATTAACTGATCACCAACAATTGCCCGTGATTGTATTCGTCCTCCAACATAGGATTTTGCTTCATAAACGGTCGCAGTAATGCCTAGTTTTTTCAGTTGATAGGCGGCATTTAACCCAGCAATTCCGGCTCCGACGATCGCTACTTTGGGTTGGTTTCGGCTCCAGGCTTTTTCGAGGCGAGGAAATTCTGCAATAGTCGTGGTGGCGATGGTGGAGGCAGTTGCAAGGGCAGAGTATCTCAGAAATTTTCGACGGGAGCAGTTCGGTACACTTTGGGCTTCATTCCTTTGCTCATAAGATATCGTGTGCGTTGCCATCCGCGGCGAGACTGCTTTTTGTAGTAAGCGAGCAAACTGCCGAAGTAATGGTGAACGTGCCATGATGGGTTCTCCTGTTATGAATTGAAAGTACGCTGTTAGTGAGCTAAAGGTCGATCGGTTTGGTGAATATTTCTGAGGATCGCTGAACAAACTTGTATCTTTGTTGAATGGGTAAAGAATGATAATTCCCATAGAAATTGCTGAATTTCCAGAAAGTTTTGGCAGCTTGCCAGAGGTGAGTGCGAAGATCCAGGGAACTGAGATTTTCAGTATTGAGTTTGGTGGTGATGAATAGCATGATCGGAGTCAGAGTGAGGAATAGGGAATGGGAAGTTGATTTTTAGTGGGGTGTGAGGAGTTGTCCTTTGAGGACAGTGACGGCTTGACCACTCAGGTAAACTCGACCGCAGCCGTCGTACTGGACCTTTAGCACACCACCTCGTGGGGAAGCTTGGTAGGCAAGAAATGCGTCTTTTTTCAGCCGATCGCGCCAGTAGGGAGCTAGCTGACAGTGGGCAGCACCGGTGACTGGATCTTCGGGAATACCGAGTCCGGGGGCGAAGAAGCGGGAAATAAAATCAAACTCTGAGTCAGGATTGGCTATGCTAGTGACGATCGTGTTAGCTACGGGCAGTTGGGACATCAGATGAAAGTCAGGCTGAATTTGGCGCACGATGTCCTCAGATTTGACTTCAATCAAGTAGCCTAAGGAATTTTGTCGGGTGGCTTGAATAGAGACGATCGAAAGTCCTAAGGCTTTACTCAAAACCAGGGGAATTGTGGTGGGTTCAGAATATCCTGCCGGAAAATTTAGCTCAATCCATTCACCGTACTTTTGGGCAATGAGCAATCCACTTTTAGTGTGAAATCGGGCGAGCTCATCGGATGACAAGTATCCTTCAGACCACAGCGCATGGGCACTGGCAAGGGTCGCATGACCACACAGAGGCACCTCAACGGTAGGTGTGAACCAGCGCAGATTAAAGCCATCCCCTTGAGGAACCAGGAAGGCTGTTTCTGATAGATTCATTTCGTAAGCGACATTTTGCATCCATTCAGTGGAAGATGTCTCGGATAAAATGCAGACGGCTGCGGGATTGCCTGAAAAGGATGTAGAAGTAAAGGCATCAATTTGGAGAATTGGTCGTTCCATGATCAGTTTCCTGGTGATGTGAATGGTGTTGTGTAGGTTTAGATCTTGTTGGTAAGGCAGAGTTCCTACTGATGATTTTCCTATCGTCTTTCCTCTAACCAAATAAGAACTTCTTCGGGGGAATTCAGTATCACTTTTTTGTCGCTAATAGGGTCATAAATTTGCCATTCTCTTTTTCCATTTCGTTTGACGATTTCTTCAATAATTGGTTCATTCATTGGAGCAAACCATTGACTAATTGAATGAATCAAACGGCTCCAGAATGGTTTTAGTCTGGATTTTGAATCATGGGTCTGGGTAAAGGCGATCGGTGTGAGAGGACGGTATGGTTTTTCGTTTGGCTTCATGAGTTCGTACAGCTTATAGTTAGGTGGCATATTGTCTCCAAAGGCATAAAAATATGGGGTAAACCCTAAAATAGGTTTACGATTACATTTCACAGAAAGCATCAAGAACAGCCGATGAAAACGGGTTGATGACTGCAAAAAATTGAATTCAATCCCTGCCATACGATCGACTATCAATTTGCATCACATCTACGGCGATCGCTGAAAGCAGGAATAAATTGTTTACAGTCTTAAGCTTATGGGAAGGCATCAGCAATTGTCGTTACCCTAAACCTCACCTTTGTTCACCTCCTGGTTCACCCTTTCGCAGATATCGCGTCTTTAAAGCTGCCTCAATGGTTAACCATGCGTTTTTTTCGCTGAACTTGCATCGGTTGGAAGCCAAGATACAATCTGAAAATGGGCGATCGCTTGGATTATAATTTCCAGTCTGGGTTTCCGGAAAGAGGGGTACTCGCCCCGGTATTTAAAGATTGGAAACGAGTAGCGCGACCACGAACGGTGGGTACTGACAGTGGAGGACTGGACGGCGTAACCCAGACAAGACCTCTAGGGGAACAAGCTAATGGAAATTCGCTTTACAAAATGTGATGGCAAGGTGGACTGGATGGAATGTGTGCGTCAGGACGGCAGCACAACTCGTTGCCCCATGCCTAAGCAAGGTATCTTACCCCATGACCTGATTCATTATGTGGTGGAATCGTCGCTAGAACTGCGGCACGGTTTCTATGGACTGATCGCTGCTGGCGTAGGATTTCCCAAGGCAGTTCCACCTTGGAATGCGGATGAATTTGAAATTGACGATCTGACAGAAGCACTTCAGGCAGAATCGTTGGTGGAATGCTTTCAAGCAGAGCTTTGGGATGGATATCAAGAAGAGAACGCTCAAGTAAACAGAACGTTTTTTGCCGTGCTGGATATTATTTGTCAGCAGCGCAACGTTGCTAGACCCGCTCAAGTAACGGATGCAGCTTTGCAAAAGGTGCGACTAGATCTGAAACAATATACTAAAATGTGGAGCGCTTTACCCACTGGGCGATCGCTCCACGTTCATGCTACCTGGCTAGGGACAATCTTTCTACATGAATCATTCATTAGAGCCTGATTTTTTCAACCAGATAGCGGGTGAACTGAACACCCCGACGATCGACAACCTCGGTATCGTAAAGCTGAAAGCCAAACTTCTTGAACAAGCCCAGACTGAATTCACTGGCTTCGGCATAAAGGCGCGGCATTTGCCGTTGAGCTGCATCATTGAGCAAAACCTGCATTAGGGCAGAGCCGATACCCCGGCGAGTGCGATCACCCCTCACATAGGCCGAACTAACGTGACCATTTTGTTCGATTCCAGCGAATCCAACAATTCCGGTTTCATCCTCTGCCACATAGGTTGTTGCATCTAAAATGAATCGCTCAAATGCGTCTGTTTCAGTTGCAAACGAAGCCCAGGCTTGGGTTTGTTCAGGAGTATAGCTTTGGGGCGCGTGTTCCAAAACAGTTTGGTAAAACAGCGTTGCTAACTCTGCTAGATCGGATTCATGAGCCAGTCGAATATGCATCGCAAAACATCCTTTAGGTGAGATTAAGTGAGAATACATATCTTTAGATTAGCTGGCAGTCAAGTAACAGGACTTACGCACACTTGCCCTCTAAATCCTTCAATAATGTTAGTCTTTCTAGTTTTTTCCAGTTTTTGAGTCCAGGCTTTCAAAAGTAGGGACTTTGTTTCCGCTTCACCACATTATTTCGATCGCTAAAAATCAATTTCCTTGTATTAGTTGTAAGGTGGGCACTGCCCACCCTACTTATTAGAATGCCCTAGGTCAGTGCGTAAGGGGTTTTGATACCTTCGACGGTGGTGAAATTAACCTGGGCAAAATCAGATTCATCAAGCAATTGCGGACGAATCTTCTCAATCATTCCTAGTTTTTGTTGTCCCAGGTAAATGCCAACATTCCGTTTTTCTTTCCGAATGCTGAGATCTCCAAAGGACAAACCTTCAACTAGTCCAATCCGATCGACCCCATCCTTGTAGTCCTTAATCACATCCACACCTTTGGTCTTGTCCAGTACAAAAACATCGCTGCCTGCACCGCCAATGTGAACATCATTGCCGCGTCCGCCCCAGGTGATGTCGTTGCCACGTCCGCCTTGCATCGTGTCATTTCCTAGCCCTCCACACAGCACATCGTCCCCACCCTTGCCGGAGAGATCATCATGACCACCACGACCATCAATGATGCCGTTTCGGTTGTTACCAACGATCGTGTTAGCCTGTCGAGTTCCGGTGGTCGTTGTCGTTCTGGGGACAAACTGGAAATTAGACGAATTAAGGTTGAGACCATTTGTACCGTTGAACACGGCAATCAGGTCATCCTGAGCATCGACCCTACCATTTGCGTTGGTATCCAAAAACAGTGCCTGACCCGAAAGGTTGGTGTTATTGATACGGGTAATCGGCGTATTTCCTAGAACATAGTCGGAGCGTGAACCTGCCAGTTCGATCGTGTCTCGATCGCCCGTCAGTGGATCGTTATTTTGCCTAAAGTTGTTAATGATAGCAAAACTCTGATCCTGTGCAGCATTTCCGCTGTTCCCGTTGTAGAGAACTCGTCCTTGCTCATGGAGGACAAAGGTATTAGAACCGCCGTTTCCAGAGAGCGTATCGATCTGGTTCTCACTGGTTAACGCACCTTGAATGCGATCGTTTCCTAATCCGCCAGAAATACTATCATTGCCGTCACCACCGTTCAGCGTGTCATTCCCTTCACCACCAAAGAGCGTGTCATTTCCCAATCCGCCATTAAGCAAATCGTTTCCGGCACCACCATCAAGGTTATCATTGCCCGCTTCACCCAACACCGTATCGTTGCCCGCTCCAGCCAGAACCTTGTCATTCCCCGCTCCAGCCCGGAAGTTGTCATTTCCGCCCAGCAATCGGGCAAAATCGCTGCCGTCGGTGCCGCGCAGATTGTCGTTTCCTTCAGTCCCCAGGATGACTCGACCGACTCTGGAAACATCATTTGCCGCATTGCGGTTCAGGAAAACCAGACGAGAATCATCAGCAGTAATTGAGTTATTTTGCGCTACAAATGCAATTAGTTCATCGGCACCATCAAATCTGCCATTGCGGTTAGTATCAACGGCAATACTGGTTCCTGTGGCGATATTCCCTTGCACTCTCGTATTTGGTGCAAACACATAATCTTCACGGGCACCATGAAACTGAATTTGATCATTCAGCGCGAAGCGATTAATGGTCGCAAAATCATCCGTGCCCAGTCCAACATAGAAGTTTGTTTGGGCATTGCCAAGGACAAAGACATCCTGACCGCCACCACCAGAGAGAGTATCACGCTCTCCCAAACCGGCTCCATTTTCTGGATCAACGCCGATGAGAACCATACTGCTATCTGGGGAAAATCTGAGGCTTGTCCCTTGCAGCGAGTCATTCCCGCGACCGCCCACTAAAGTATCTACACCCTGTATACCTGCGGTGAGGGTATCATTTCCATCTCCGCCTAACAGTAAGTTACTGCCTCGTGTCGCTTCCAAGGTATCATTTCCGGCTCCGCCCTCTAAAACTGAGCCATCACCACCCCGGATATTGTCATCACCGTTATCTCCCCGCAGAATATCACTACCGCTAAAGCTATTGATGATGTCATTGCCATCACCTCCTAAAGCAATGTCGTTTCCTGATCCGGTGATAAGGGAATCATTACCAGAGCCACCATTCAGAGAATCATCCCCTGAACCGCCGCTCAACGTATCGTTTCCGGCACCGCCAATCAGGGTGTCATCCCCAAGACCTGCAACACCGAAAGCACCCGATGGGCCACCGGATAAGGAATCATTTCCATCTCCGCCATTAATCAAATCATTCAGGTTGCCCCCTTCCAGGGTGTCATTACCGCCGTTACCAAAAAGCTCAAAGTTTTCATCCGATGCACCGGGGCTATCCGCTGCACGAAACGGTCTAAACAGATCGTTTTGGTTGCCAAATTCAATTCTTCTTACCATGAGTTGAAAGCTCCTGTAATATTTGTTGGTTCTGGATTTAGGGAGTTTGTCGCAGTTGCAGGTGAACCGATCGCCCGATTGAGGAGTTCGGCACAGCCATGCAACTGAAACTCGACAATATTCGTCATTAACTGAGCGAATGTTGAGATGAATTAGCACTCAACGCACGAATTATTTGGGGAAATCGTTTTCTAAAGCCTGCCGTGACATTGCATTACTCCTGTGCGTAAGCTGAATACCATACTGGGTAAGGAACCTTACACAGCGAAAGTGGGAACGCTCATGCCTCGGAACCGAGTCGTATCGATGCCCGTAAAGTCTTGAGCCGAGAGAGTATCAGCTTGCACCCCTTGCAAAACCGCTAGCTGTTCGCGTCCTGTCCGAATTACTGCCCCTTGGCGACCTTGCTCGATGGTCAAGTCATCGAAGGTGAGCCGACCCAGAAGCCCGATGGAATCTGTGCCGCTGACGAAGTCTTTGATCAGATCCGTTCCCGTGCCAGCCGCCAACACAAAGGTATCTCGACCTGCCCCCCCGACCAGCGTGTCAGAGGCTTTGCCACCAAACAGGATATCGTCGCCTGTGCCGCCATAGAGTGTATCCTGACCATTACCACCGAGTAGAATGTCATCGCCACCCATGCCATAGAGCTTATCGTTGCCGCCTTTACCGTTGAGGATGCCATCGGCACTCTGACCGCGCAACGTTTGGTTTCGATTGTTGCCCTGAATCACGGGCGTGTTCTGACTGAGGGACGCACTGGGCAGATCCAGAATGGGGATATAGTCAACGCTGAACGTCACCTCGGCTCGCTTACCGTCACTGGTATCCTGACCTCGCACTGTGACTTGATTTCCATCTTGAGTGACATTAACGCCTGCGCCACCAAACCGACCCGTCAAAACGTTGTAGTTTAAGACGATATCGCGCTGTCCCCTCAACTCGTTGATGTCGGCGTGATCATCGCGGTTAAAGAGATCGCCTTTGTCAAAGAGTTGAATCGTGATCGGAATGTTGTCTTTGTTGAGATCAACCGACCGCTTAATTGTCAGATTTGGCTCAACCACATTTCTATCCCGGAAGACTTGGCTTTGCTGGGTTTGTCCATCAATCGTGACTTTGGTGTAGAAGTCTGCTTGTCCGGACTCCAGAAAATCAGTCTCGAAATTGTCGATCGCTCGAATTTCATGGAAATTGACCGCCAATTCTGCACCCTTGAGCGGAGTACCAAGCAAACCCAACTCGTAGTTTTTAGGTAAGCCATCACTGCTTTCTACTTTGGCAATGTATGACCCTGGTCTAAGCCGCTCAAGCCTGGCTTGATTACCATTAGAATTGAGTTCATCCCCTGCTGCATTCAGCAAACTTACTTTGGTTCCTGAAGTTGCATTGGCACTAACCAGGGTAAAGCGATCGACCTCAAACTTAAAGGCATCCACATCATTACTGGAAAGAGTTCCTGCATAGTTCCGACCATTGTTGGTCATCTTTCCTGGAACTATTGTTGGGTTGTTGGTGCCCCCAAAGTCACCACCCGGTCCTTCTGTTGCAGGGCCAACGGCTGTTACTCTTGCTTCTAAGGCGTAATCGACTTGTGGAGATGCAGGATTACCTGCAATTTGATTCGTTCTAGCAACCCGAATACCATACTTTCCGGCTTGCAGTCCAGGAATTTCAATGGATGTTGTACCGGGAACCGCTGCACCGCTAATTTCCTTAAAATCAATGATCTCACCGGGATCGCCGAAACGACTGTTATTAGAATTACGAATTAATTCTAATGTGGTTGCGTTTCCGGTCAATCTCAATTCAACGGTGCTAGTTTCACTCAGATCAAAGGTGAGAAAATCATTGCGGTCATCAACGCTAGAAACACTATCATTGAATCTGACAAATTGCCTCGGTACGTCATTCAGCGCCTGGGTTGGTGTGAGGTTTGTTGCCGTAAGAAAGTCGTTATTGTTATCTCGTGCCATTGTGGTTTCTCCTTTGGATTGGTAGGTGTAGTAGGGATCAATCAAGGGATGAATCGCTTACAGTTACTACCGTATGCCAGGAAATAGTCACTGTCGTTACCCCAAACCTCACCTTTGTTCACCTCTTGGTTCACCCTTTCGCAGGTGAGGCTTACCCAAAAAACTGGCTCAAATCTTAAAACAATCCCAGTATTGATCGCTCCAAGCCAGCCCTTTTGAGTACCATAAAGCTATTGGCTTGCGATTGTTTTCCAGCTCATTCATCTGTTTGGGACAATGAACTTTGAGAACGCGATCGATATTGCGAATGCAGCCCTGGCAGAGTGCGTTGATCGCTACCTCAGCGATGTGGAAGTGCAACTGCTTCAGGGGGCATGGCGAAATGATACCTACGAACAGATTGCTGAAGCCGCAGGGTATTCCAGCAGCTACTTGGCGCGCAAAGTTGGACCGCAACTGTGGCAAAGACTCAGCCAGGCGTTGGGAGAAACCGTCAGTAAAACCAACTTTAAGGCGGCGATCGAGCGGTATGGTCGAGCGTGGGAAGAGCGAAGGCGGCAGGCGGCAGATGGCAGTGGAGAACGTTCTGTCGTAGATAGTGTATTGACAGCGGTGGAGACAAGTCCCGAAGCATCCGTTACTTCTCCTCACCAACCCATTCCCCCATCTCCTCATCACGATTGGGGTGAAGTCGTGGATGTCAGCTTTTTTTGCGGGCGGACGCAAGAGTTACACACCCTTCAGCAGTGGATACAGCACGATCGCTGTCGGCTCGTTGGCATTCTGGGGATAGGGGGTGTGGGTAAAACGTCCCTTGCGGCGAAACTGGCTAAAGCACTAGCTGAAATTGAACCACCGAGCACCTCCGGCTTCCCGTTTCAGTATGTCATCTGGCGTTCTCTGCGGAATGCGCCTCCGCTGGAAACATTGTTGAGTGATTTGATCTTATTTTTGTCGAATCAAACAGATACGCAGACGGATTCAGGGCGGTTACTACACTGGTTGCGAACTCATCGCTGCCTGATCATTCTGGATAATTTAGAAACTATCCTGCAACCAGGCGATCGGGCGGGACACTACCGAGAGGGATACGAAAACTACGGTGAACTGCTGCAAACACTGGGTGAAACACATCACCAAAGCTGCCTGATCTTCACCAGCCGCGAAAAGCCAGTAGAAATAGCTGTGCTGGAAGGCATGGAGTTTACGAGTCGTTCCCTCACCCTTAATGGCTCTGTAGAGGTAGGACAGGCCCTACTCCAGGCAAAAGGTTTGGTCGGTTCAGATACACAGCAACAACAACTGTGCGATCGCTACAGCGGTAATCCTCTGGCTCTGAAAATTGTTGCCACTTCGATACAGGATTTGTTTGGCGGTGAGATTAAGTTGTTCATGGCTCAAGATACGTTTTTGTTCAATGGAATTCGGCGACTGTTGGAGCAGCAGTTTGAACGATTGTCGTATCTGGAACAGACGGTGATGTACTGGTTGGCTATTAACCGGGAATGGACAAGCATTGCGGAACTCGAAACCGATATTGTACCGAAGGTATCTCGCTCAAGTTTACTGGAAACATTAGAATCCCTATATTGGCGTAATCTGATTGAGAGACGGACAGGTAGCTATACACAACAGCCCGTCGTGATGGAATATGTCAGCGATCGATTAATCGAAAAAGTTTCCACTGAAATTGTCACTGGAAATATTACTATTCTCGATCGCTTTGCATTGATTAAAACCAGCGTCAAGGAGTACATTTGCGAAAGCCAAGTACGATTAATTTTGCAACCAATCGCTGAACTACTTTGCAAAACCTTTAATTCACAAACAGTGTTGGAAGAGCAGGTGTTGCGAATTCTGATAAGTTTAAGGCGATCGAAAGTGAAACTGTCAGGATATGGAGCGGGTAATCTCATCAATCTTTGCAATTATCTACAGCTTGATCTGACAGGATTTGATTTTTCTGAACTAACGATTCAACAAGCCTTTTTGCAAGAGATAAATTTACATTGTGTGAACTTTAGTCATTCAAGTTTTATTAAATCTGCCTTCGCACAAATCTTTGGAGCTATATTTGCAACAACATTCAGTCCAAATGGTGAACTGTTTGCGACCGGAGAATATAACGGCAAAATCCAACTCTGGCGTGCATCTGACAATCAAACCATTTTGCTGATCAAAGGACATGGCAGTTGGATCATGTCTCTCAACTTTAGCCCTAATGGAAGACTGTTAGCCAGTGGTAGCGCGGATAACACTATAAAGCTTTGGGATGTACAAACAGGACAGCTGTTAAACACATTTCAAGAAACGGGTTGGATTATGTCTGTTCGTTTCAGCCCCGATGGAACAACATTAGCGAGTGGCAGCACTAACCATACAGTAAAGTTGTGGGATGTGCAGACAGGACACTTGTTGAACACACTAGAAGGGCACACCAATTCAATCTGGTCTGTCGATTTTACTCCTGACGGCAGGTTGCTGGCCAGCGGCAGTACCGACCACACGGTGAAGTTGTGGGATGTGCAGACAGGACACTTGCTGGACACACTAGAAGGGCACACCAATTCAATCTGGTCTGTTCACTTCAATTCAGATGGAACGACATTAGCGAGTGGCAGCACCGACCATACGGTAAAGTTGTGGGATATACAGACAGGACACTTGTTGAATACACTGAAGGGACATAGTAGCTGGGTTTCATCGGTTCGTTTCAGTCCGAATGGAAACTTACTGGCTAGTGCCAGTGATGATCACACTGTCAAACTATGGGATGTGCATACAGGAAAACTGTTAAAAACACTGCAAGGACACACCAATTTGCTGTGGTCAATCAGCTTCAGTCCGGATGGAAACTTACTGGCTAGTGCCAGTGATGATCACACCATGAAACTATGGGATGTGCATACAGGAAAACTGTTAAAAACACTGCAAGGACACACCAATTTGCTGTGGTCAATCAGCTTCAGTCCGGATGGAAACTTACTGGCTAGTGCCAGTGATGATCACACCATGAAACTATGGGATGTGCATACAGGAAAACTGCTAAAAACACTGCAGGGACATAGCGATTGGGTCATGTCCGTCAGTTTTAGCCCGGATGGGGAGAGACTGGCAAGCGCAAGTGCCGACCATACCGTGAAACTTTGGAATGTTCGTACTGGCAGACTGTTAGAGACACTTGGCGAACATGTTTACTTGGTGTGGTCAGTTTGTTTTAGTCCAGACGGAAGTTTATTAGCTAGCGCAAGCCAGGATCATACTGTGAGACTCTGGGATATTTCTTTTCTTAATGGACAAGCCGATCGCCCTAGAAATCCAACAACGTTACAACAACATACCAATTGGGTTATGTCCATCAGCTTTAGTCCAGATGGGGATCGGTTGGCGAGTGGCAGCACTGACCATACCGTTAAACTTTGGGATGTCCATACTGGAACATTGATCAAAACGTTGAAGGATCACAGCGGTTCCATGTGTCCCACTCACTTCAGTCCCGATGGCAAATTGTTGGCTACTAGTATGAATTGCACAATAAAGCTATGGGATGTTGAAACATGGCAACTTCTGAAAACCTTCCAGGGCCACACCGATCAAATTTCATCCCTCAACTTCAGCCCGGATAGTACTCTATTAGCTAGCAGCAGCACTGACTTTACAGCCAAATTGTGGAATGTGCAAACGGGAGAACCTTTAACGACTTTGAAAGGGCATACTGACTGGATCTTATCCATTGCATTTAGTCCTAAAGGGAAACTATTAGCCAGCAGCAGCGCAGACGGAACAATCAGGCTTTGGGATGCCCAGACGGGCAAGTGCTTGAACATCTTGAGAGCCGATCGCCCCTACGAAGGGATGAATATCACTGGAGCCACCGGGTTAACCCCTGCTCAAAAAGAGTCGCTGAAAGCGTTAGGGGCGATCGAATTTGAGGAGACGCAAGGGATTGATCAGTAGAGAGGGGTCATATGTCTCCACCCAGGAGAACGTCTTCATCACCCCCCATTGCACTGGCATGAGTCCTTTTACGTTGCTGACGGAGCGGGCAAGATGCCCACCCCACAAGAATTTCCCACAGGAATTACAGATGATTCAGTTTGTATTCCTATGAATTAACATAGAACGTACGCAGTCCAGCTTTTGTGCCCCTCCAGTGCCCTGATTTTGGGGAATCGGAAAATGAAGGAGCAACCCGCCGATGGTGCAAACCCCGATCGAAACTGACAGTCTGTATCCCGATTCTGACGGCAAGCCGATGGCAGACAACACGATTCAATATGGCTGGATTGTTCG
Source organism: Egbenema bharatensis FJBBOT/2019 (assembly GCF_048077055.1). Taxonomy (NCBI): domain Bacteria; kingdom Bacillati; phylum Cyanobacteriota; class Cyanophyceae; order Oculatellales; family Oculatellaceae; genus Egbenema; species Egbenema bharatensis. The sequence continues at coordinate 5,893,370 of NZ_CP182236.1, forward strand.
TCTAGTCACCAATCTGAAGTGGCTGCTGAAGGATCAAGTTGCCTTTGTGGCGGGTGACTTGCTCTGGTATCCCGTTCCGGTGGAAGTCCCGCCTGCGCCTGCTCAAGCACCGGATGTCATGGTGATTTTAGGTCGTCCAGACGGCGATCGGGGCAGTTATAAACAGTGGGAAGAGGGGAATGTTGCGCCCCAAGTGGTGTTTGAAATTCTGTCTCCCAGCAACAGTGCCAGAGAAATGTTAGCCAAGCAATCTTTCTACAAAGAGCATGGTGTTCTGGAAATGTTCTTCTATGATCCAGATTCCCATGACTTTTGGGGGTTAGTGCGAAGCCATACCGATCAAGATTTTTTTCCGATTACTGCGATCAATTTCCCCTGGACTTCTCCAATTTTGGGAATTCGGTTTGAATTGGCTGAAGATGGCTTAATGGTATTTCATCCCAATGGTGAACCGTTCCAAGATCCCGATGCCTTCATGGAAGAACGCGATCGAGCTAAAGAAGAACGCGATCGAGCCTTTGCCAAACTGCGGGAACTGGGTATTGATCCCAATCAGATTTGAGCCAATTGGGGTTAGCCGCTTTCAAGTGATTAATGATCTCTTTTGTCCTATCTCCCATCAAGTTTCTCTGAAACCCCCTGAGTCCCAAGTAAAGTCTATAAAGATGCAGATGCGATGTAGCGTCGTTCTGGTTAGGGTGCAGCTATGGCCACACCCTGCTGAACCTGAGTGTAAAAAAAATCATGCCCCGATCGCTAACCAATTATCATATTAAGCTTCTGGCAGCCCTGTTTATGGCGATCGACCACATTGGAGTGGTGCTGTTCCCCGATGCGGATATTCTACGAATTTTGGGGCGATTTAGCTTTCCGTTATTCGCCTGGCTGTTGGTGGAAGGAGAGAAGCACACCTCTGATGTGCGCCGATATGGGCTGCGGTTGCTGGTGTTGGGGATTATCTCTCAACCTATCTACTGGTTGACCTTTGAGAGTCAGCGGCTCAATATTTTGTTTATGCTGCTGCTGGGCTTACTGAGTCTTCGGGGTAGTCGAATGTTTCCCTCATGGCAGATCATCATCTGGCTGGGCAGTGCTGGACTGGCAACGGCGATCGGGATTGAATATGGGGCTTACGGAATCGCGCTGATTGCTCTGATCGGACGGTTTAAGCCGGATGGGATCTGGTGGATGAGCTGGCTGTTGCTTCACTTAGTCACATGGCTGGTTCTGCCTAACTTAGGCAGCTTTCAAGTTCCAGCGATTTTCACGCCCCTTTGCTTTAGCCTGACCAATCATCAACGCGGTGCAAAGGCACGATGGTTTTATTGGTTCTATCCGGTGCATCTTTTGATCCTATTTTTCATCCGAGCGCAATTCTTTTAAGGGGATAAGAGGAGTTCACATCCATCTTCACAATACTGAGTTTTGCTGGAGCGTCTCTGAGATGGCTTGAATCAAAACTTCAGGTTCGATCGGCTTGGACAAATGGCGTTGAAATCCCGCCACCAGGGCTTGCTTCTGATCAAACTCGCCCACATAGGCCGTCAGGGCGATCGCAGGCACAATTCCCCCCTGTTCAGCAGGCATGGTTCTAATGCGCTCAATCAGCCCATAACCGTTCATTTCAGGCATACCAATATCGCTCACCAGTACATGGGGCTTAACCTCAGGTAACACCTGTAACGCCTCACGGGCCGTCGCAACCGAAAACACATTGGCTCCTGCTTGTTGCAAGGCCAGGGTCATGAGGTCGCGGGTATCTGCTTCATCATCGACCACCAGCACCCGCACCCCGGTTAAGGCTTGCGATCGATCGCCGGATTCCTGGGTAGGCTCTGAAGGAGTATCTTGATCATCATTCCCATGACCCTCTGTTTGCAAAGGAAATTCGATGCTAAAGGTTGCTCCCTGTCCTTCACCGGGACTGGTGGCGTAGACCGATCCGCCTTGCAGTTCGACCAGATGCCGCACGATCGCTAACCCCAGCCCCAATCCGCCATAGGAGCGGGTTGTGGAACTGTCCGCCTGACGAAAACGATCGAATACATAGGGCAAAAATTCAGGATGAATTCCCCGTCCCGTGTCAGTTACGCTAATGCGAGCACAGGAGGCACCAGGAGTTGACTGCTCTTGCGCCCTGTGGGTTTCGATTCTTGCCAAGGTAATGCACACCTGCCCCCCCTCTGGGGTAAATTTAATGGCGTTAGAGAGGAGATTCCAGACGATTTGTTGTAATCGATGCGCATCACCCAAAATCGTACCGATATCTGGATCTAATTGAGACTGAAGTTGAATCTTTTTAGCCTCCGCTGCCGGTCGAATGGTTTCCATCGCCGTTTCAATTGCTGGTATTAAAGCAATGTTTGACAAATGGAGATGCAGCTTACCCGTAATAATCCGAGAAACATCTAAGATATCTTCAATCAACTGGGATAACGATCGGGTATTACGATCGATCGTTTCTGGGCCCGGGTCGTCATACTCTCATCAAACTTACGAGTTCGCAGCAGTTGTGTCCAGCCCAACATCGCGTTGAGTGGCGTTCGCAATTCGTGGGAAAGGGTTGCCAAAAATTCATCCTTGGCCCGGTTCGCCTGCACTAATTCTTCCGTCTGCTGTTGCAGTTCAGTAATCAGACGCGATCGCTCCAGGGCAGTAGCCACCTGTTCCGTTACCACCTGCAACAACGCTAATTCATCACTGCTAAAGTGAGTTCGGCTGCACGTTCCAAAGGACAGCGTCCCAATTAGTTGTCCCTGCGCCAGCAATGGATAGGAGGCATAGGCCGTCAGCCCCAGCGATCGGATCAATTCCGTTAAACTATCCGTACACTGCTGCACCCGCTCCACCACAAAAGGCATTCTTTGTTCGGCCACCGTTCCACATACGGATTGTCCTAGCTCTATCCATTCAATTCGCTGGGCAACTTCGTCAGCTAACCCTTGATAGGCTTGTAGTCGCAGCTTTTGCTGGTTTCGATCTAGGAGATAATTCAGATAAACTTCCAGTTGAAGATGATCAGAGAGCTGGCTGAACAGTCCAGTTATAAACGTATTCGGGTGTTCGTGCAGTAGCAGGCTGCTGGAGGTGGAGTAGAGCAAACTGAGACGCTCATGGCTACTCTGCAACGCCTCTTCCGCTAACTTACGCTCAGTAATATCTTCCTGCAACAACACAACTTCTCGAATCAGGTCGGTTTCATTGCGCACTGGATATATGTAAGCCTGCACCCATCGCGGCGGGTGGTTTTCTAAATCGATATCAGGAAGCGTTTGGCTGGGCTGATACAGAACTGGGGGAAGAACCGTTGCCTCTCCGGCAAAACCCTGCTGGATATAAGGCATTAGCCCCTTTGCAATCAACTGCTCATCCTGCAAAATATTGTAGTCCGCTAAGTGATCTAAGGTGACCCCCCACAGCGTTTCCCAGGCCCGATTCACCTGAATCGTTCGTCCATCCGGTGTGAAAATTTGAATACTGAGGGGAGATTGCTCAATCAGCGTCCGAAACCGAATCTCAGATTGCCGAACGGCGGCCTCAGCCCGCTTTTGCTCCGTCAGGTCAACAATAAATCCTACCCCCAGTCCGGGTTCATCCAGAGCTGCCGTGCCCACAAACACTGGGACACAGGTTCCATCCTTCCGCAGATATTCCTTTTCGTAGGGCATATGGCTTCCCTGCTGGCTCATTTCCCGGATCGCCTGCCGATCGATGGAGTGATATTTGGCTGGAGTCAGTACAGTCCAATTTAACTGCCCTGATTGAATCTCCGGACGGGTGTATCCAATCAGCTGGAGGAAGGCATCGTTGGCTTCTAAAATTTGTCCCTGATCGTTAATAATCGTGATGCCAATGATGTTTGCATCCACCAGGCAGCGTAGACGCGCTTCACTCTCTCTCAGTGCGGACTCCGATCGCTGGAGATAGATGGCAATTTGTTCAGCCGCCAACCTGGCCCGGCTTTGAGCCCGAACAATCGCAAACAAAACTGCGCTGAGTAGTAAACCCCCTAGGAGAATATAGGGAACTCGACTGCCCTCAAAGGTGGCTTCAAATTCTGGGCGAGAAGAAAAAACTAAACTCCAGGTTCGCCCAGCGACATTTAGGGTTCGAGTGGTGGTGAACCGGGGGGAGTGAAATAGGGAGGTGAGATCGTCTGCATGGGAGCGATGCATCAAATGTTCAGGCTGTAATTCTGAGCCATCGTACACTTGAATGTTGAGTTGGCTGGGATGGTCATCCCCAAAAATCCCCCTCAACAAATCATCCGCCCGGAAGGGACTGTAAACAAAACCCTGGAGAGCCGATCGCCGCTCAGTGACGGTATTGCTCGGTTGGCCCATGCGATAGACGGGGACATAAATCAGAAACCCGGCTTGCCGATCGACATCAATTTCCTGTACCAGGGTGACTCGACCGGATGCTGCGGCTTGCCCAGTATCCCTGGCCGGATCATTGCAGCGCGGCGCGTTGGTTCCGTAAACATATCAAAGCCAACCGCTGCCTGATTCCGCTGATTGAATGGCTCTATATAAAGAATGGCGTGGTATTCCGAGCGAGAAGCTACCGGACGAATCGAAAATTGGATGCCCTGCTGGCGCAATTCTGTCGTGAGGCGATCGACCTCATCGGGCCGCAGCCGGACGGAGAAGCCAATGCCTTGCAGTCCGGGATACCGCTCCTGGATCCGGAGTTGCTCAATAAAAATGCGAAAGTCGGTACGGGTGACTTCGTTGCTGGCTGCAAATAAGCCTTTCCCAGCATACAGTAGCGTAATGTGGGACTGTAACCGATTTTCGATCGTGCTCTGGGTGCGTTGCACGGCATTCTGAAACCGCAGTTGATCTTTCACTTCGGCTGTAATTGCCAGATAGTGAGAGAACAATAGCGTGATAATGATCATCCCCAGCAGAATAATGTAGGGAATCCAAGAACGATGGCGTTGCGATAGGTTCAAAAACGATTCGAGCCTGGTACACAGCGATCAATTATTATCGCCGATGACATCTTAAATGGCATCTTCTTTTGGAGAGGGATATAGATGATTTTGGTTTAGTTCGGTGGTTCCTGCACCTGAAATCCAGACCATAGAACAATCCCCTCCACCTGGCAGCCCAGAGCCTCCAACCACTCCGCGACCTCGTGATTGCTGTTGTGAAGTAAGGTGTAGTCCCGCTCGTCCTGAACGAAGGACATCCGGTTCAGCGGATTCACAATTACTGTCTCAATATTTTGGTTAAATCGAGAATTTAATTGTTCAACCAGCTGAGCCACGTTCTGGTTATCTGCGATGAAGCTGACCAGAGACCCGTTGTAGAATTCTGTAGCCTGCTGCAAATCTCGAATATTGTCGTATGTGCGCCGACCGATCGCCCCTTGGGTGGGCACCAGTAGGGCTTGAAGGGCGGTACGTACCGACTGTTGATACAGGGCAAAGTACTGCCAATCGCCATAGGCATACTGCACCCAGCTTTCATCCTGGGGCAACACCAGCCTGGAATGATAGTCCTGATTCATGACGTAAACTGTCACGGGAGCCGCCACCTCAGCCGGAGGAATAATCGTGGGCGATAGGAGGATCCACCCCAAGCCGATCGTCATCAGCACGGTCAACCCAAATAGCCACATATTGCGGGAAGACATGGCTATTCCCCCCCACTAACCCAATTCATGAATACTCCTCAGCGTTTGCTCCATTTCCTCAGCAGTGTTGTAAATCCCTGGTGTCAGTCGAGCATAGGATGGCGAATAGGGGGTGGTGCTGGCAATAATATTGCGCTTTTGCAGCTCTTGAACCACCTCCTGGGGGCGCATTCCCTCCACATCAAAGCACACAATTCCGGCTGAAAGGGTTTGCTCCATCGGCGTGTACAACGTAATGTGCGCCATTTTAGCCAGTTCTGCCTTCAGTTGTTGGCTTAATCCATGAATCCGCTCTGCCACCTGGGATGCCCCCAACTGCTGCTGAAACTCAAAGGCCTGGCCATGGCCCACAAATGCTCAAAGGACTTGAACCCACCGGGGGTCATCCAGCCGCCCCAACCCGATCGGCGCGTGAAGGTGGGAATCGTGGGCGAAACGGCCGCCTGCGATCGAGGGTTGCCCCAGAGAATCCCTGTCCCGCGTGGGCCAAACATCCACTTGTGGGTGCCAGCCGTAAAAAAGTCGCAGTTTAAGTCTCGTACTCTTGTGGCTTCAACCCCAAACCCATGCACCCCATCGACCAGGAACAACACCCGATCGGCTTCTGCACGAGGGGCATTGATCTCAGCCAGGCGATCGGCAATCTGACGAATCGGCACCTTTAACCCCGTACTGGAATGAACCCAGGTGGCCGTCACCAGACGAGTTTGGGGACGAATCGCGGCAATCAGGGTATCTACCATCTCATCAGCCGAAACTGACTGAATCTCCTGGTACAGGGGAATGTTGCGAACACTGGCTCCCGATCGCGCCGCTTTATACTTCAAGGATTCATGGGTTGAGTAATAGTCAAACTCAGTGGTCAGCATTTCCTGGTCGGGACGGATTTCCAGCCCATTGATTACCAGCGCCGTTCCCATCGTAGTGCTATCGGTAATCGCCAGATCATTGGGTTGCACTCCCATGTAGGCAGCAGCCTGCGATCGCACCACTGCCTGAAATTCACCGTTATTTTCCTGCAAAAAAGCCGCAGGATTGGCATTCAACGCCGCCCGGTAATCTTCGATCGCCGCCTGAATCGGAGCCGGATGAGTTGCAATCAGCAAACCTGCCAGATGGATATATCGCTGATCTAGCCCAAACAAATCGTGAATGTTCGTCCAGTCCGCCGATCCCGCCTGCAAAGAAGCTCTCACCGTTTGAGCAGAGGCGATCGTCCGTTGAGTGGCAACGTTCAAAACTGCGCTAACGGACGTACCTAAACCAACGGTGGCGAGAAAATTTCTGCGGCTCCAAGTCATGGGGGCTGATTCGTCAGGGGGAATTCGTAGGTGCCCCTTTACTATACACAGCCTGAACCGGCATCGTCTGAGCAAGGCATTTCAGGGAAAAGGGAGATAGCTGGTTTGGGCCAATTTAGCATCGATCCGGATCACACCCATTCGAGTGGGGGTCTACTACCTTGAAATCTGCAATTTAGACTGCTGGAGTTCCGTAATGAATGGATTATTGCGTTCCACAACTCGATCGTTGTTGCCTCGGTCTACCCAGGCAACCCAGGCGGTCACTGAGTTTAGAGGACTTCAGGGGAGCAACTTAACCAGTCAAAAGCAGTCCCGGACGATGAGGCGGGCTGCATCCAGTGCTTCATCAAGCATTGCCGAGTTAGAGCGGGCCACCTTTCAGCAGATTAATCAGCATCGTCGCCAGAACGGGTTAGCCGCCCTCCAGCGCAATTCGGTAATCAATCAGCAAGCTCGTCAGCACAGCCAGGCGATGGCCAACAGCCGCAAGTTAAGCCACGATGGTTTTTCCAGCCGGGTCAGAGTGATTGGCAATCGAATTGCCTACAAATCTGCCGCTGAGAATGTGGCATTTAACCAGGGATTCAGCAATCCTGTAGCCCAGGCGGTGAATGGCTGGTTGAGGAGTCCGGGTCACTTGAAAAATATTGTAGGTAACTACAATTTGACCGGAATTGGCGTGGCGAAGAATAATCAGGGTGAATTTTACTTCACGCAGATCTTTATTCGTCAGTAAATTGATGCGATTCAGGGGAAATTCTTCGAGCCGGTCAAAAACCTGATCCTGTCGATACAGATCTGCCGTTCTCAGGCTGCTCTGGGAGGAACGATGAGGTGGGAGCAGTTTGAGTTTTGTCGGTCAGCCGGGGCAAAGATGGGGCACTACCAAGCCAAGACGCTGGATCTTGAGTTTGCAAGAGATTTTTAAAGTAACGTTGAACTTTACTATCTGGTCTTGGGGTTTTGAATTCCCAGGCACTAGAATCGGTCTAACGGTAAGAACTGTGTCACCCTGTTTTCAGCTAGTGTTGAAATTTAATAACCATAAACCCCATCAGGTCAGGCTTTTGAACATCTGGTTCTTTGAAACTTTGGTTCAAGGTTGTCACTGATGGGGATTTTTCTGAACCGTACCGTCTGAACCGTACCGTCTGAACCGTACAAGTATGGCAACGGGTGCAAAAGGATTTCCGTTGCACAGGCATCTTGCCTGCCAGGGAGGGGTTTCGTATGCATCTGCAAAAGTAGAATACCCCCGATATCAGTCCCTTTTCCGGCAGGTTGGGTTGTGAAGAATGGGGTGAACAGCGGGCTATTGATGGATGCTCATCCAGTGATTACTCCATTTGCTGCTGATTCTGCAAAGGTAGGAACGATCGGCTCTACCCGTCGATGTTGCAAAATAAAGTTGCTGGCAGTGAGAGTGGGACGACCGATGAGCGTCGCAAAGTGCCCACCCTGCCCAAAGCCCGGTCTGGTGCGATTGGGATTGTAGAACAATTTGCCATTTTTCGAGTGATAGACAATGACCGCCTTGCTCCTGGCTGCTTGACGATTTCCTGCAACAACAGCAAAGAAGCCCGATCGCTGAAACTGCCGAGGCGTAATGCGTTGCAGGGCGGTAAAGGTCGATCGATCCAGGACGATTTTGTCTTGTCGGTGTTGAAAGCTGCGAATCGTACTGATACCAATTTCGCGGCTAAAGGACGTATCTAGTTCAAACACATACTGATCTTTACCGGCTCCCCCGATCAACGTATCGTTCCCCATGTTGCCAACGAGGCGATCGTTTCCTGCACCACCCACTAGCACATCATTGCCCGCACCACCGTAGAGCACATCATTGCCTGCGCCACCATCAAGCGTGTCATTGCCTGCTTCACCATACAGCGTGTCGTTGCCAGGGTCTCCTAACAGCAGATCTTCGCCATCGCCAGCAAACAGCACGTCATTGCCTTCGCCACCATAGAGAGAATCATTGCCTTCGCCGCCAAACAAAAAATCTGTTCCAGATCCCCCCACGAGCCAATCCTGCCCGGCTTCCCCATAGAGATGATCGTCGCCTTCACCTCCCTCCAAGAAATCATTGCCCTCGCCAGCATAGAGGAAATCATTGCCGTGTCCGCCTGAGAGTGTATCATCGCCGGTTTCGCCATAGAGGAAATCATCACCATCTCCCCCGTCTAGACGATCGTTGTGCGAACCGCCAAACAGGACATCATTGCCCAGCCCGCCGTTCAGGACATCGTCTCCGGTTTCGCCATACAGCACATCATCGCCATCTCCCCCGTCCAGGGTATCGTTGCCTTCGCCGCCAAACAGAATGTCATTGTCGGCTTCCCCCAGCAGCAGATCATCCCCAGCTTCACCGTAGAGGAGGTCATTGCCAATCCCGCCAGCGAGCGTATCGTTGCCTTCGCCCCCGTGCAGGGTATCTGCACCACTACCACCCTCTAAGTAATCATGGCCAGCACCGCCATCTAACGAATCATTTCCGGCCTCGCCATAGAGCCAGTCGTTGCCTGTGCCGCCATGCAGGCGATCGCTTCCAGCACCACCGTAGAGCGTATCATCCCCCATTTCACCGTAGAGCCAGTCATCTCCATCTCCACCATGCAGTGAATCATCTCCCTCACCACCGTAGAGTGTATCCTGTCCACCATCACCGGAGAGCGAATCATTGCCCGCTTCGCCAAAAATCAGATCATTGCCAGTGCCACCGGCTGCCCGATCGTTGCCTTCACCACCATAAATTTCATCATTTCCACTGCCGCCCCACAGAACATCCTCTCCTGTGCCACCACTTAAAAGATCTGCTCCATCACCACCCTCCAGGGTGTCATTTCCTACATCGCCATAGAGCGTATCGCTTCCCGTTCCACCTCGCAAAAGGTCATTGCCCGCTTCACCATACAAAACATCTGCCCCGTCACCCCCCTCAAGGGTATCGTTCCCTTCACCACCATGCAGAGCATCATCCCCTGCTTCGCCGTAGAGCCAATCGTTGCCCGCTTCACCATAGAGCGTATCGTTGCCACTTCCGCCCCATAGGGTGTCATTGCCTTCACCACCCCGGAGTTGGTCTTGTCCGGCTTGCCCTAAAAGCTGATCGGCTCCGGCTTCACCGTAGAGCAAATCATCGCCATCACCGCCCTCCAGCGTGTCGTCTCCTAAGCCGCCATACAGCTGATCGTTGCCCGCTCCCCCCAGGAGGGAATCGTTTCCTGTTTCTCCAATCAGTTGATCGTCGCCGATCGTTCCAATGAGCGTATCGTTTAATTTTGAGCCAACCAAATTCACCGCAACACTAGCCATTCAGGGTTTTGCCTTTTGTGAGGTCATGGAGAACCATGACAATGGGTAACAATGCGGTAGATTACCCCTGAAGCATTGAATGTGTAGATTCAAGGTATGAAATCAAGAGATGAAATCAAGCAATTAAATCTTGACGTTTAAGACGTTTAAGAAGAGCGATCGCGTGAAAAGTCTTGCCCTATGGTAGCGATCGGGCACAGAAAATGGATGAAGCGAATTTAGAGCTTCATTGCAAAAGCGTAAAGCGCAGATGAAATTTGGGTGGCGAGGGTTTAAGCAGTAGCTTGGCAATCAGAAACGCTATTGGGACAGAAAACCAGCCAGCACGAGGGGAATAAATAGCAGGACAACAACGATCGCCAGTAGCGTTACAGGATCAACCTTGATCACATTTCTATCTTGATTTGTAACTTTTTTACTCATTTTCTAAAAGCTCCGATTCAATCAGGCGGAATTTAATAATGTCATCAGGATAGCGGAATCTGTCCCCCTGACGAAAGCAGTCGATACGATCGCCTGAGGTTAAGTAGTACTATAGGGATCAAGCTCAAGACTTATTGAAATTATCAGTTCTCCGCTATAAATTGTTACTTTTATTTTTATGCAAAGCAATGAAAACACCAGATGCATTGACGCAATTTTCTGCGTTGACCAATTACCGTGCAAAGGCAGTGATCGGTACATTTAGAGGGCGGTTAGGAGGAAACAATCGGCGGGATGATTATACGCTGACGGTCTCTCGTCGGAGCAGTTTTTCGGTTGCTTTAACGGGGTTGCGTTCTAATGCTGATCTGCAACTCCGACAGAGCAATGGGCGTTTGATTGCTCGATCGAACCGTCCAGGTTCCAGACCCGAACGCATTCGCCGGATTTTAGAACCAGGCACTTATACAGTACGGGTACTGCGACGGGAAGGCAACACTCGCTATCGGCTGACGATCGCCGATCAATCCAATTCATCTCTGCCAAACAATTCGATTATTAATTCTCCCAATCATTCTACTGTTCCCACAAATCCATTCCAGAGCTTGTGGGGTGAATACCGGGGAGTTGGGGTAACGACCATTGGAAAAATTGATCCTTTATCTGGGCAGCTCTACAGCACCAATTCTTTCCAGACAACAATTATTGCTAATGTCAGTCAACCTGCAACAGCGGGTGGAATCACAGAAAGTAATCCATTCAATTTATTTGTTGGTTCCTCTCCCAGTGAAATCGCTCAGAACGTAGAAGGTGCAATTTCTATCCATTCGGCAATTCCCTTTACCTTCCGGGGCGGATTCCTGGTGCAGTACTGGCAGCTTCAATACCAGGGAAATCAAATTAGCGGAACATTAACGAATCCGAACACCGCGATCGCCGCTGCCACCAATTTGTTTAACTCCACGAAGGATTTAGGATTGGGGCTGACCATTCCCTTCCCCTACGCGATGGATGCGGGCACCACCCTCCAGGGAACTCTGAGTGCAAACGAACTGCGGATTCAAATTCAAGGATTGGACACGGGTAGAACTCGTGTTTTTGTCTCTGATATTGTGGCGCAGCGAGTTTAGGGGTTCACCCAGCCACCCAGAAGAACCTGCTCAAGGGTTGTATAATCACATCCGTCTCGATTAACTCAGTCGGGACAATTTTGCCTATGGGCTTATGACTAATTTGAGTGTTAGCGTATACATCGTGATGATCCTTCACCTTTTTTGAACGCATGAGGACTGTTGTGAGGAAGTTTTTAAGTGCTATCCCTGGGGCTTTGCTGAGTTTGGGACTACTAACACCGATCGCCGATGCTCGTCCCCTGATTTCCAGTGGTGAAAAACCGATCGAGACTGATCTTCAGGGTTGCCTGGGGCGGGCGGATGAGTTGATTAAAACGCTGGCCATCATTTCATCCGGGCAAGGCCCCTATCACCGCTCTGGTTACTATGAGGATGGAGCATTTCGGATTCTCTGCTATGAAACCGGGCAGGAACGCAGTCTGGCTATTATCTTCGTCGCCCACGAAACCTCTCAGGAAGTTGCAGATACATTTCTAGATTTGCTGCTCAATGAGTTTTGATTCCCTCTGCCCTCGATCAGCCTATCCACCATGAGCTACTGCCTCAACCCCACCTGCCGCAAACCGCAAAACCCTAACAATGCCAGGTTTTGCCAGACCTGCGGGACGAGGCTGCTACTGGACAATCGCTACCGGGCGATCAAGCTGATTGGTCAGGGAGGGTTTGGGAGAACGTTTCTGGCGGTTGATGAGGCGAGCGATAGGATAATTAATGAGAGGGCTGCGTCTGCGCCCTGCGTGATCAAACAACTCTTCTCCCGCGATCGCCAGATTTCCCCTGAAAAGGCGATCGCATTGTTCCATCAAGAGGCGATGGGGTTGGCTCAGTTGGGAGAACATCCTCAGATTCCAGCCCTGTTTGCCCACTTTGAGGTGGATGGAACTCAGTATTTGATTCAGGAATACATAGATGGGATCAACCTGGAGGAGATCCTGGCGGCAGAAGGAACCTTTAATGAATTCCAGGTGCGGGATCTGCTGGCCGATTTATTACCTGTGGTGCGGTTCATTCACAGCTTTCAACTCATCCACCGAGATATTAAACCAGAGAATATTATTCGTCCTCGTGGGGGCGGCCCGCTGGTGCTGGTCGATTTTGGTGCATCAAAGTCTGCTACGGACACAGCCCTGGCCCGAACGGGAACGGTGATTGGCAGTGCAGGCTATGTTGCTCCCGAACAGGCGATGGGGCGGGCGGAGTTTGCCAGCGATCTCTACAGTTTGGGTGTCACCTGCATTCACCTGATGACGGGACTCCATCCGTTTGATTTGTATTCGATCAGCGAGGATCGATGGGTCTGGTCGCAGTATCTTCCCCCTGCGACCAAAGGACGAATCAGTGGACGCTTGCGCCGAGTCCTGGACAAGTTGCTGCAAAAACCGACGAATCAACGCTATCGCAATGCAACGGAGGTATTGCTGGATCTGGGATTGGAATCTAAGACTGGCTCTCTCCCTGGTGCTGCTGCTGCCAAACCACCCGATCGTCAGCGCAATCAATCGCGTTCCCCTCAGTCTGGACAATCGGCCGTGGAGGAAATGCACTGGCGATGTTTGCGATCCCTTACGGGTCACGAAGGTGGGGTAACGGCTCTGGCTCTCAGCCCTGGGGGACGGATTCTGGTCAGCGGCAGTGGGGATAAGAGCATTAAATTCTGGAGCATGGAAACGGGCAGGTTACTGCATACTATTCCTGGTCGATCGCTTTGGGGGGGAACGGGTCATACGGAGCGGATCAGCAGTCTTGCCTTTAGTCCGGATGGGGAAACCCTGGCCAGCGGCAGCGATGATGGCACGGTCAAATGGTGGGATCTTGATACTACCCAGTTGATCTATACGCTACCCAATCATGGCTGGGGGATTTCGACTCTGCGCTTTAGTCCAGATGGATTCAGTCTGGTATACGGCAGCCGTGATGGATTCGTCCAGATGTGGGATCTGGAAACCGAACGCATCTTCCGCACATTTAATCAGCATCAAGCCCAGATCAGCGATCTCCAATTTGATACTGACGGCCGCACCCTGATCAGCAGCAGCTACGACAAAACCATTTGCCTCTGGGATGCCCGATCGGCGAAGCTGATTAACTGTCTGACTGCCCACCCCGATCGCATCAGTGCCCTGGCCCTTACCCCCGATCGTCGCTTGCTGATTAGTGCCAGTTGGGATAAAACCGTGAAGCTCTGGGATCTGGAATTTGCCACCCAGCGGAAGGTGATTGCCGCCCACCGGAAGCCCGTCACCTGCCTGGCTATGCATCCCAGCGGTCAGTTCTTCGCCAGCGGCAGTGAAGACAGCTACATCAAACTGTGGGATCTGGAAACGGGCGATCGGCTCTGTTCCCTGCGCGGATTTTGGGGAATTAATGCGATCGGTTTTAGTCAGGATGGGAACTACCTGGTCAGCGGTAGTGCCGATGGATTGGTGAAAGTCTGGCAACGGCTAGAAAAGTAAAAACAGCTAAGACCGTTAAAGCCTCTATACGCTAACGACGCTACGGGTTGGGAGCAGGAAAATTAAGCCCTATCAGCACTTTCATCTTTACCAACTCCACATATAGGAAAATTAATACAAAAGAACCTAGTCGAATCCTATATCTAGTGTCATTATAGGAGCGTCACGCCCGCTAGACCACGCTATCGCTAGTGTGGTTCCCTCCTTTCTTCAGGTTCAATCCTCACCCATTGAGCTGGCTGACATCGTTGATTATCATATCGCTCGGTGTTTAAAGCCCATGACTTACCTTCTCTCTGCCGCCAAACTTCAAACCTATTATCGTTGTCCCCGGGCCTACTATTTCCGGTACCAGCGGCGAGTGGAAAGTGCTGCCTTCTTCGGCTCGGCTGCCCTGGGAACCTCCCTGCATCAAGCCCTGGCCCAAATCTATCAGGACTGGCACTATCAAGATCCGATTCCCCGCTGGGACTGGTTTGAATACTGCTGGAGTCAGCGAGTAGAGGAACTGACCCCTACTCAAGCCGACGAAGGGCGATCGATCCTGAAGCGATACTACAAGATGTTTATCTTGAATCAATCTGCGATGCGTAAACCCCTGGCGGTTGAGGGCAGAATTCAGGGACTCCTGCGGGCGGAAAATCTGGAGTTCACGCTCTCCGGACGGTACGATCGCATCGACTATCTGGACGATGGGCTGGAGCTGATTGACTACAAATCGGCCAAGGAAATTGAATTAGCTGAACCCGACGAGATTGATTTGCAGATCGGTCTGTATTACCTCGCCCTGGAACAACGCTACCAACGCAGTCTGAAGCGATTGAGTTTGCTGTACTTACGAACCGGCGAAAAGATCAGCTTTGATGCCTCACCCACCCATCGAGAACGGGTCAAAACGGTAATCAGCGATCTGGCAGTGGAACTACGGCGCGATCGCAAATGGCTACCCTTCCCCGGAAATCAATGCAACCGCTGTGCCTACGCCCGGTACTGTTCCGCCATGCGCCCCGATCCCGATCCCTTACCAGAGGATACCCGCCCAGAACCCGGACTCCAGTTGGTGTTGAGCATATAGGGAGTGAGGAGTGAGGAGTGAGGAGTGGGGAGTGGGGAGTGAGGAGTGAGGAGTGAGGAGTGTTCGCGGAGCGTGGGCGAAGCCCGTAGGAGTGAGGAGTGAGAAGTAGGAAGTAGAAAGTAGGGGCGCATTGCGATGCGCCCATGCAGGGAGTGAGGGTCAGAGAGTGAGGGTAAGGATCTGAGAACACCCATTGAAGCAAACGGATCGATTGCCGTAGCGCAGGCAGCGTTTCGACTGAGCGCTCAAGCCGAAGTCTTGCCTGCCAGCGAAGGAAGTATGGGTCATAGCCAGTGCCAAAGCGGATACATCCAAGGCTCCAGGCTGAATTACCCAACGGCCAAACGCCGATCGATTGAAGTGGATAACCAATTAACTATAAGCTGTGGGATGATATCTTCTTCTGCAGTTCAGTCCACTGCTTCGCAGAAGCAAGCTACAGTCCTCAGTCCTCAGTCCTCAGTCCTCAGTCCTCAGTAGCCCTCAGTAGCCCTCAGTCCTCAGTCCTCAGTCCTCAGTCCTCAGTAGCCCTCAGTCCTCAGTCCTCCAATGGTATACGCGATCGATTTTGGTACAAGTAACACGGTAGTGGTGCGTTGGAATCCGGTGACGCAAGAGCCAGAAACGCTATCTTTACCGGGATTGTCGTTACAAATGACAGAGAATCCGCCCTTGATTCCCAGCTTGCTCTATGTGGAGGATGCAGCCCGGTCAGAGGTGCTGGTGGGTCAAACCGTCCGCGATCGCGGCTTAGATTTGGGGAATGATCCGCGCTTTTTTCGCAACGTGAAGCGGGGGATTGGGGCAGAGGTTCAGGGGTTTTTGCCAGAACTGGATGGGCGATCGGTCAGTTTTGAGCAGGCAGGGGAATGGTTTTTGACGGAGGTGATTCAAACCCTTCAGAAAACCGATGCCCTGGATTCGCTGGTGTTTACTGTTCCAGTGGATAGTTTTGAAGCCTACCGACTGTGGTTGACGGAAGTGTGTCGATCGCTGCAAGTCAGTCAGGTGCGAATGCTGGATGAACCAACGGCGGCAGCCCTGGGCTATGGTCTGGAAAATCAGGGAACGGTGTTGGTAGTGGACTTTGGCGGCGGCACACTGGATCTGTCGCTGGTGCGGTTGGAGGGCGGTCGATCGGCCCAATCCAAGAGCCAGTCTAAGACCCAGACCCAGGCGAAGAAGCCGATCGGGTTTCTGCTGAAGTGGGGCGAGAAGGTGCTGGAGGAGTCTACCCAGCGACCGAAACTGGCCAAAGTGTTGGCTAAGGCTGGACAAAACCTGGGCGGTTCGGATATCGATAACTGGATTGTGGATTACTTTGTTCAGACCCAGGGAATCACCCCAACGGCTCTGACGGCTCGATTGGCGGAACGGTTGAAAATTCAGCTTTCCCAGCAGACGGAAGCCACCGAGGTTTACTTCAATGATGAGACGTTTGAGAGCTACGAACTCAGCCTCGATCGCCCTCAGTTCCAGTCCATTCTGCAAGCGCATCAGTTTTTTGCCCGCCTGGATGCAGCCATGACCCAGGTATTACAGCAATCTCAGCGGCAGGGTTTAACGCCCGAAGAGATTGACGCAGTACTGCTGGTGGGGGGGACGACCCAAATTCCGGCGGTGCAGGAGTGGGTGGCGCAATATTTCCCGGCAGAAAAAATTCGTTCCCAACATCCCTTTGAGGCGATCGCCCAGGGGCCCTCCAGTTGGAGCAGGGTGCAGAGGTGAAGGACTTTCTCTACCACAGCTACGGCATCCGCTACTGGGATCGACGCAACAATTGTCATGGCTGGCATCCCATCATCAAGCAGGGACAGCCCTACCCCATGCCCCAACCCGTCGAACTATTCCTGGGAGCGTCTCTGGAAAATCAGCCCAGCATTGAACTGGTGATTGGGGAACTGGGAGACAATACTGCCAGTACTGAAGTTTACTTTGATGGCGATCGGCTTGTAACGCGCACTATTGCCGCCGACCAACCCATTGTCAAACCGCTGAACGACACCACCGAAGCCCGCACGATCGCCCAACTGTCTCCCCCTGGCTATCCCGGCAGCGATCGGATTAAGGTACTGTTCCGCGTGGATGAGAACCGCTTTTTACGGATCACCGTTGAGGATATTCTGACGATCCAAACCCTGGTGGCCGATCGGCCAGTGGTGCAGTTGAGTTAAACCAAACGATTTTGGAGGATAGCTTGACCTACCATCAAGACTTTTACGCCTGGACACAGGAACAAGCCCAACTGCTGAAGACCCATCAAGCAGACCGGCTGGACTGGAAAAATTTGGCGGAGGAAATTGAAAGTTTGGGCAGGCAAGAACGACGTGAGTTACGCAATCGATTGGCGGTTCTGGTAGGGCACTTGCTGAAGTGGCAGTATCAACCCGATCGCCAGGGTGCCAGTTGGCGAATCACCATTCGATCGCAGAGAGCAGAAATCCAAAAACTGCTCCAGGAAAATCCTAGCCTCAAGTCTTATTTGCCGGAAGCGGTACAGGATTCCTACCTGGAAGCATTAGCCCTGGCAATTCGAGAAACCAATCTTGAAGTTTTCCCAGAGCCATGCCCTTACACCGTTGAGCAGGTTTTAAATGAACCCTTTTTACCGTAAATAATTTGCTGCCAACTTTACCTTCAGTTTGGTTAATCACTCGATCGCGTGTCGCCCTCTATAACCTCGCGCCATTTGCTAGATTAAAGATCTTAAGGATCGTGAATTGAACAACTTGCCAATTTTCTGCCTTGCTGACTGGGCGGGCAAGATGCCCGCCCCACAAGAAATTCAGGTTATTTAATTTGCATTCCTAAGACAAACGGCTCTGGCGTTATAAACGATCTACAAATTCTCTGCGCCGATCCGATCGAGTAGTAGTCTGTAGGCACAGTGTTCTACACCGCGATGCTGGAGAGGGACAGCGGCATCGTATAGGGTTTGATAATGCGTTGATGGGCTTAAAATCCTGATTGTGATTCAGTCATCAGCGATCGGTTCTCTGGCAGGCAGGACTTCGGCTTGAGCGCTCAGTCGAAACGCTGTCTGCGCTACGGGTTGATGCAACGGTCGATTTGATGCAACGGTCGATCGGTTCTCTGGTAGGTAGGATGCCTGCGCTACGGTAATCGATCCCTTTGCTTCAATGGATGCTCTCAGATCCTTACCCTCATTCCCGGCATGGGCGCATCGCAATGCGCCCCTACTCCTCACTCCTACGGGCTTCGCCCACGCTCCGCGAACACTCCCCACTCCTCACTCCTCACTCCCCACTCCCATGCCTACCAGTATCTTCAACATCTTCAAGATCGGCATTGGGCCCTCCAGCTCCCACACCGTTGGCCCGATGAAAGCCGCATTGCAATTTGTCCAGGAACTTGCAGCAAAGGAGCAACTCTCTCAGGTGCAGCGAGTGCAGATTGATCTGTATGGTTCATTGGGAGCAACGGGACGGGGGCATGGTAGCGATCGCGCTGTGTTGCTGGGGTTAAAGGGAGAGGCTCCAGAATCGGTGAATCCGGACGCAGTGGAAATAGATTTACAGCAAATCCAGACCTCTGGAACGCTGAAACTCCTGCGCCAACAGCCGATCGCCTTCCACGAAAAAACGGATCTGAACTTCCACTGGAAGCCCCTGCCTGCCCATCCCAATGGCATGACCTTTACGGCTTTCGATTCGGCGGGTATCGAATTGCTCCAGCGCACCTATTACTCGGTGGGAGGAGGATTTGTGGTAGATGAAACCCTAACCAGCATCGATCGCTCTCCTCAGCAAAGCGCTCCCCTCCCCTATCCCTTCAAGACCTGTCGGGAACTGTTGGATTTTTGTCAGCGCGATCGACTTTCGATCAGCCAACTGATGGCGGAAAACGAGAAGGTATGGCGCTCGGAGGCAGAGATTCGAGCAGGGGTGCTGCGGTTGTGGGAGGTGATGCAGCAGTGCGTCGTGCGGGGGTATCAGACGGAGGGGATTCTTCCCGGTGGCTTGAAGGTCAAACGGCGTGCCCCAGATCTCTACCGTTCTTTGAGCGATCGCACGGATGCGACCCTGAGCGATCCCCTGACGATTCTGGATTGGGTGAACCTGTACGCGATCGCGGTTAACGAAGAGAATGCAGCGGGCGGACGGATGGTGACGGCTCCGACGAATGGCGCGGCTGGAATTATTCCGGCAGTCCTGCATTACTACAGTCGGTTTTGTCAGGGCGCGACAGAAGCGGGTATCATCCAGTTTTTCCTGGTGGCGGGAGGAATTGCCATGCTCTACAAGGAAAATGCATCCATCTCCGGGGCGGATGTGGGCTGTCAGGGGGAAGTGGGCGTGGCCTGTTCGATGGCGGCGGGTGCTCTGGCAGAAGTGCTGGGGGGTACGCCAGAACAGGTGGAAAATGCGGCTGAGATTGGCATGGAGCATAACCTGGGGCTAACCTGCGATCCGGTGGGCGGACTGGTGCAGGTTCCCTGTATTGAACGCAACGCGATGGGGGCGATTAAAGCCATCAATGCAGCCCGAATGGCTCTGAAGGGAGATGGGAAACACTACGTTCCGCTGGATAAGGTGATCAAAACCATGCGGGAAACGGGAGCCGATATGAGCGATAAATACAAGGAAACCGCCAGGGGAGGATTGGCGGTCAATGTGGCTGAATGTTGATAAAGAGGGAATCACACAAGCTGAAATTCTTGTGGGGTGGACATCTTGCCCGCCCAGTCAACAAAGCAGAACGATTGCCCAGGGCATTTAATCTGTCATGCCAAAGACCTACTGTCGAATCGCCCGAAACATCCCAAACCGACATAATCCCGCACCAAACGCCAACCGCATTAACAACAGCGTCGGTACTTCTCGCAGGGATTTGAGAAAACCCAACCAGCCAAACTGAACTAATCCAGCCGGACGAATAATTCCCTGCCAAATAGAATCCAGCCAGGAGGGTAGGGTTTCCTGCGTCCAATCCGCTGTTTGTACCTCACCTGCGGTCAAACCCGTCGCCGCTAACAGTTCGGCAAATCCCTCAATACTGGCAAATTCTGGATGGGCCCATTGATCCAGCAGTTGCCGCATCACCCATTGCTCCCACAGCACCAGCGGCCGTTGCCGGGCATCTCTCTGATTCCAATCGGCCACCACCAAAATTCCACCGGGCTTGAGGACGCGCATTAATTCCTTGGCAAATACTGCCTTATCGGGCATATGGGGCCCCGCCTCGATGCACCACACTACATCAAAGCTGGCATCCGGGAAGGATAGATTCATCGCATCATCCTGCTGGAACTGGGCTGGGACATCAGGGGGTGTGAGTTCCTGGGCCCGCTTCACCTGCTCTGGACTGATGGTGATGCCCGTAACTTGAAAGCCGTAGTCCCGCGCCAGAATCCGACTGCTGCCGCCGATACCACACCCAACATCTAAGACCGTTGTGCCTGCGGGCAGGGAATCTAATCCACCCCAGCGCACCATCTCATGGACAAAGTCGGCTTTGGCTTCCCGGAAGTCCTTTGCCTGGGGCGGAGAGCCGTAGTGCCCTAGATGAATATGTTCTCCCCAGTAAAATTCCAGAATGCCATCCTGGGTTCGATTGATCGTAGGCACTGGAAACAGAATCTCCCGACTGATAGCGACGGGCACTGAGGAAGTAGATAAGTCCTAATCCAAGGGCGATCGCCAATACTGGCCAAATAATATTCATAAACAATCTTTGCAGAGCCGGGGCATTCCAATCAAGTTGGGTCTGGTTCAAAACAAACCTTCTTCATTCTGGGCCGCAAAGGTGGTGATTTTCAAGGGAGTGAGGAGTGAGGAATGAGGAGGGGGGAGGGGAGAATGGGGGGTGGGGATTAACCTTCGGCCATGCGGGTGGTGCGGAAAGTGACGTTGGCTCCCTCGTTGAGTTGTTCCAGGACGAGCAGGGGAGTGGGTTTGGCTTTTTGATCCCAGTGCATAGTGGCGATCCGTCCCTGAATCGTCGGCTGCCAGTTTTGATCCGCCTGCTGACTCATGAACTTCTGCATACAATCAATGATCTGTCCGATCGTGACGGAGGTGGGCTGAGTGGGCAGTTTCGTCAGTTTGACCTGAATTCGGAACAGGACGCGCTTAGTGCCACCCTTAGGAGAGTTGGATGGATCGTATTCCACATCAAATACTTCATCAATTTGCCGCCCGGAACCACTGGCAATTCCCAGCATCCCCTGTTCTGCCTGAGTGGGGCGCAGGGCGATCGAGATTTTTTCCTTCACCCGAATTTTGATCTGGTTCATGATGATGAAGTGGAATTGTTCTTCCTCCATCCGCATTCTCAGATAATCCAGGTTAAATTCCCGCGAGTGGATCAGGTCAGGGTTCCGCTCCATTTTGCTGATGGTGTTGAGAGCCAGTTTCAGCTTTTTCTGAAGCTCCCGGTTTTTAAATTCTTCAAACCGTTTTTGTTTTTCTAATTTGGTCGTTTTGATTTTAGTGTAGGCGGCCAGTCCAACCAGCAAAAACAGGAGGACTCCTGACGTAATCATCCAAATATTTTGCACAGGGGAAACGGTGGCCTGGGCAGGTTTTGCCGCCTGGGCTAATTGAGGTTCTACAAGGATGATTGGGTGTGACATCGCTGATGCCTTGTGCTTAAGAGTAAATTGCTATGTAATACCGATTTCAATGGTTTGTGGAGCAGATGGGTCTTTGTAAGGGCGCACAGCAGTGCGCCCCTGCCAGGATTTGCAACTTCTGCCAATTAAATTGGTATAACTTTCAGGATTCCCTGTAAATGCACCTCGATCGCACCCTTCGCAGTCAATTCTTCTTTCGATCCTACTCCAAACCTTTCAAGAAACCTGGATAGATTGGGCAAGCCCTAATTCGTCCATCTCGATCGCACGCCGCGCGCATCAATGTGGCAGAGGTAGGGATAGGCACGGTACCGTCCTAAGCCGCCTGTCCACCAGGGGTCGAGGGCGCGATACAGTTGATCCCCGGTCAGTCCATCGACATAAAAATCGATCGCATCACCCACAATATGCCGACTTTCAGAGGCTCCCCCGACCGCCTGATTGATTTCTGGGGGACGATACCAGCTCGTAATGTAGAAGGGCCGACCAATCCGGTTACGGGCCTGCTGAGCTAATTGAGCAAGTCGGACGATCGCATCTACCGTTGCCTGGTTGGGGGGCATCCGTGCTCCACCCCGCGTTGCCTCTGCCCAGGTAAAGCTGCCGTTGGGAATAATGGAGGCATGAAGCTGAAGGTTGCTGGGAGTCCAGCGGGCCGGACGGGGGGAAGGGGGCCAGCGTGGGGTCGCGGTGGTGCATCAGGAGAATCCCAGCGGGTATGCTCCATGCGGCGAAGATCTTCCAGCAGGGCTTGTACAGTGGCATTGCGGCCTTCCAACCTGCGCCAGATCTGCACCAATCGAATCAGTGCCTCTCGCTGCTGTTCGTTTTCCTGATAGTCAATTGGGACTCGACGGACAAATTCCAGCAGGGCGCGATCGAGTTGGGCTGCTGCATTAACCAGAGCCGTATTGTTGGGATTGCTGGAGGTGAGCAACTGGGGATCAACCCCCAACTGCTTCAGGGCTGTGGTGCGGGAATCCAGCCCAAACCAGAGGCGATAGGCTTCTGTGAGGGATTGACGTTGCTCCCCCCGACCTTGATAGAACTGGGGAATACGCTGCACGAAGGCCACTAATACGGGATCAATAATCCGAATATTGGTTTCAGCAGAGGTATTGTTTTGCAGAGAAGCGATCGCCTGACTGCGGGAATCCAACTGTCGCCAGAGTTGGGTCAGCCGAACCAGAGCCTCCCGCTGATGAGGATATCCAGCATAGAAGGGCGAAAGCTGCTGCATGAACTGAACGAGGGGTTGATCCAGCCGGGTTTCATCCAGGGTGTTGAGGCTGGGATCCGATTCATTCAGCCGAAGCAGGGAGGCGATCGCAGCCTGACGGGTATTCAACTTGCGCCAGATCCGGACGGCTTCCAGCAGGGCATCGCGCTGATAGGACAGTCCAATGTAGTAGCGGGGCAACCGTTCGATAAACAGCAGCAGGGATGAATCCAGATAAGACAGATTTTGCGGCAGATCATCCGCCCGATACTCGCGGGTTAGATCCTCCAGGTAGGCTTGCAGGAGGGCTTGACTATCGGTGGATTCCAGCCGTGCGGCAGATAAATCACTGGCAGGAGGATTATAGCCACTGGCGATCGCCTGGACAAAGCGATCGGTGTAGCGGCCCTGTTCGCTATTCCAGAAATCCTCGCCTTTCCAACCCTGAGCCGTGAGGGCATCGGTCATGCTGCGGATGGTGTTGGCGGCAAACTGCACCTGCCCTGGAAAAGTGCTGACCTCTTCCGGGGGAACCCGATTAGCCGGAGCCATGCCTAAACCCGTTTCGCCATCGCGGAGGGTCGGGCGACGGTGGGCATCATAAAGAGCCGCCAGGATTGGTTTATGGATGCCTGTACGGGCTGCTTCGTCGAGGTAGTAGTAATTACGCTGATCGGCATTTAGTCCAGCCATAGCTGCCAAAGAGTCTCATTCACATTCTGATAAATACTAGATGAACTTGGTCAGATCAGCGTCAATGATATACAACATTACACAGGCATTTTGTCGAAGTGAATCGGTGGATAAATTTTTAGTCAATTTTTTGTCGATTTTTGATGGTTCACTTTTCGCTAACTGACCTAAACTATGGCATCATTCATCAACGCCCAAGGAAATGACTGGCATCTATGAACCGTATGGATAAAACGATGACGCTAGAGGAAATTCTGAATCTGACTGAAACCCTCTCCCTGTCGGATAAGGTGCGTCTGCTAGAACAAGTTGCACCTCAAATTACCCGGGAACTGTCCAACAACAGTCCCCAACAAACTCCCCGCAAGTCCTTAATGGGGATTTGGCGTGGCTTAGATACGATCGAGGCAGAATTGGTCGAAGCGCGGCGGGGAATGTGGACCAATTTTCCCAGGCGTGGGGTGTAACCCCTTAGCAGTTGAGGGGTTTACTTAAAGTAAATCAACAAATTCAGCCCTGGAATGGTGCGAGAAAGCGTCCAGAGCAGTAGCGCAAAGTAAAACATCCCGATGCCCCACTGATACCACACCAAGGTCGTCACCAAGCCGGGAACGTGTTCATCGCGGAGGCGAATGTCATTGAAGCCAAATTTCAGCAGGTTGTTCAAACTAAAGTCGAAATAGATCAGCCAACCCCAGCGGCGATCGCACTGAATGGGGATATAGCGTTCGCGGAAAAAGGGATAGTCGGGAATGATCGGGAGTCTGCCGATCAAAAACCGCAGTTGCCGCAAGGTGCCATCTTCAACAAAGTAGGTGGTGGTGAGTTGATCATGATATCGTCCTTGCCAGTAGATCCAGATCAGCAGCAGCAGTGGAATCGGCAGCAGGGTTGCTTCCATGCAGGCTAAGGTTAACCAGGGTTGATCGCTACTTTGAAAGACGATCGCCAGTCCGGTGAGGGTCAGGGCACTAAAGCCGCTGATCAGCCAGGCGGTTTCCGCTGGGGAAGGCACAATGGGTTTGGGGCGCAGCCGACGGAAGCGATCGATTAACCAGAACATGACTCCAAAGTGGGCAATGCCGATCATTTCGATGCCAAAAATCAGTCCGACTCGCGTTCCATAGCGGGTTAACAGTAGGAGGATACTCAATCCTAGCCAGCGGAAGGTAAACAAAATCCGATCGATCGGTGTCAGCGGTTCGCCTACGGAGATGCGATCGCGGACTTTGACATAGGTGGAAAAATCAACGCCACCGATCTGAAGCAGTTCGTTAAAGCTGCGGATTGGATTCTGCTGTCTGGCTTCAAGGATGGCATCGGCTTGTCGTTTGGAGAATCCTAAACTTTGTAAATGCCAGCGGCTCACCTGGTTAATATTTGTACCCAGTAATCGTTGCCGCTGCTCTCTAGCGCGAATTTTTTCAATGGTATATTCAATCTCGTTGGCATCCCCTAGCTGCTGCAATTCCCAGAAGTTTTGGACTAAATTTCGCATCACGGTTTCGTTCCCTTCCAGATTCGGCACCGAGAGAACTTTGCCAATCTGCCCCGGATCGCCCAGAATCACGGCTTGCTTTGGATCAAACTGGAGATTAGCCACATTGAGGTAGCTGCCTTTGGCAAAGCTGGCATCGGCAAAGTCCGTTTGGTCGAGAAGGCTGGCTCCCCGCAGGTTTACCGATCGGTTGAACTGCGCCTGCCGAAAGCTGACTGCTTTTTCAAAGGTTGCTTCTGTCAAAAACAGCGATCGCCCAAATTTATCCCGCTCAAACCAGACTTTGTCCTGCCAGTGGGTTTGGGAAAAATCGACGTTATCCTGCCAGACGATGCGGCTGAGGTTAGCGGATTGGTGAAAAATGGACTGATTGAAATTGGCTGTTGCCTGAAATTCGCTGCTTTGTAAGTTGACGGGACTCTGGAATTCCACCTGATTCAGCCGCACTCGATCGAAAAAAATGGCATTGCGCCAGCGGACAGCTTGTTGAAATACCGCACCAGACAGGGTGACTTTGCGGCTAAATCGACTCCCAGACCAGTCTACGTCCTGAGTGAAAATGGCTCCAGGGGCATCCACTCGCCCCAGAAAGAAAGTATAGGTGAAGTTAACAAATCCTTCAAACTGAGTTTGAGCAAGTCGCAGAGTGCCGCGCAGTACGGTAATTTGGACGGGTTCCATCCGGGTTTGGAGCAGCAGCGATCGAGAGAGTTGGTTAAGCTGGGAAAGCCGTCGTCGATCGCGTTCAAACTGGGCTTGTTCGGCTGGGTTGAAGAAGGGCGGGAGGGTTTTGCCATAGAGGGGAATCCGCAGGGCCAGGTCGCTGATTTTGAGTTCGCCTCGAATGCGGGAGTAGCTGAGGTCTAGCCCCAGGGGGATGGTCGATCGCTGGATTTGTTCTCGAACCAGTTGATAAAACTGCTCTCGAAATTCGGCGTTGTCGGGCCGGAGGTCGATGATCAGGTGGCGCAGGTCGATCGTCCGGCTGCCTTCGGTTTGGGTGGGGGTTTTCAGGCGGGTTCTGAGCAGTTCCAGGGTGAGGGGAACGGGGTCGGGCTGGGCGGTGGCGGCCCAACTGGGGAGGGGACAGGATACCAACAGCAGCAGCAACAACAGGAAGGCGATCGCGGTTTTGGCAAGGGACGGGAGGACGGAACGCCATCTGGGTAGTGGTTCAGGATTTTGGGAGGGACGCGATCGGTTTGGGGGCATTATGATGGTTGGCGATGGAAGCGGTAATCATTATGCCTGAATTAATGATTATTTTTTAACTTGTAATATGATTTGTGGAGGAAAGGATTACCTTAAAATGCGAGGCAGAGTTGTTTGAGGGAGAAACGATCGAATCTCTGGTATACAAAATTCGGATATTTCAGGAGTGAAAGAGTAGAGTTCTTTGAGCTGTTCTGCCTTGATGATGTTTTTTAATCTTGACTGTGGCTTGTCAGTTAGGTTGATTAGGTTACGGAGTTTAATACGGGAGCATCTCATTCAGTAGATTTAGCGGTTTTCGTAGCGCAGGCATCTTACAGCACTTTCGAGGTATATGAGGTACACTTAAAAGGAGATTAGAGGTATCAAGAATCCCGATGAAAGCCTACTCCGTTGATTTGAGAGAAAAAATAGTTAATGCTTATGAGAGAGGCGATACTTCAATTAGAAAAGTAGCCACTCAGTTTGGCGTTGCGAAAAGCTATGTCCAAAAGCTGCTCCTCCTTAAGAAAACTCAGGGACACTTGGCACCCAAGAAGCAAGGTGGAACAATGAAGGGACAGTTAGATGAGTACGGTAGCGAATTAACTGCAATGGTACAAAGCCATCCTGACGCAACTTTAGCAGAATATTGCGAGTATTTTGGAGAGCAATACAACGTTTGGGTCTGTCGCAGTGTCATGTGCTGTGCCTTGCAAAAACAACAACTCACGCGAAAAAAAAGACCTTACGCAGCACTCAAGCGAACACAGAGCGGGTGCAAAAGCTGAGAGTAGAGTATTGGGAGAAGGTCAAACCCATCGAGGTAGAGAACCTGGTGTTTCTAGACGAGATGGGAGTTCTACTCGGGTTGACCCGTACCCATGCTAGAAGCAATCGAGGCGATAGAGCGTATGACTTTAAGCCCTACTATCGAGGTGAAAAGGTGAGTGTGATTGGGGGCATCAGTTGCAAGCAGGTGTTGGCTCTCATGACACTAGATGGTTCAGTCAATGGCGATGCCTTCAAAGTTTTTATCGAGCATTTCCTGCTGCCGCAGTTATGGGAGGGTGCAGTAGTGGTGATGGATAATTTGCCTGCTCATAAAGTTGAAGCAATCGAGCCTTTAATTGAATCAGTAGGTGCCAGTGTTTTGTATTTGTCGCCCTATTCTCCTGAATTTAATCCCATTGAGCATTGGTGGTCACAATTGAAAGCATTCCTGAGACTATTTTCTCCAACTACTGCATCTGGTGTGGATGGTTTAATCGGAATAGCACTTGAGTTAATGAATCCTGAACACCTCAAAAATTGGTTTACACATTGCTGCTACTGTACCTCATAAACCCCGAATCCGCTGTATCTGGCAGTGAGACATTTGTAATGCAAATGCAAAATCGGGATGCACCTGTTCAATGCTTTAAGCAGTTCTATAAATTCATAAGAGAGATGATTGATAAGTTACAAACCATTCTTTCAATGGTTAATGAGTGGTTAAAGTACGCTGAAGCGAAAAATGCTGTATTACTTGGATTCTCTGGCGCAGGATTTACAGCAACTATAACTTATTTAAGTGCTGCATCAGATATAGGACAGATCTTAGAGGTTGGCATCCTGATAACCACTTTGCTATTGTGTATTTGCTCACTTATCTGTTCCTTATCTTTTCTGCCTAAGACGAATCTTGAAATTCTTATTTGGAGAAAGCAAAAGCCAGGAAGAAAATCTAAAGGACTTCCTACTGATAAGGATAATTTGTATTTCTATGGACATCTTTATAAGTTCAACAAAGATGAACTTTTGGATGCTCTGAATAGATTGTATTTGGAAGGGTTAACCAAAAATTTGGATAAAAAAGAGTATGGAGATTTAGCAGATCAAATTATTATCAATTCTGAGATTGCATACATGAAATTCAAATTTTTTACCTGGGCTTCTTATTTTCTAATTGCTGCTCTACTTTGTACGCCATTTTCCATGTTAATAGGTTTCTTAGCTTCTTAGTTTTATCAATCCTATGTCTTTTGAACTCTTGTTGGTCGTAATTGTTCTTTTAATAATTTTTGCGGTATGTGAGTTTTCACTGTTCAAGAAGAGCAAAAATATTGAAGCTCTAAAAAATCAGTTTTGCAAAGATATCCCTACAGTTATTTCTAAGGAACTTCAAATTTTTCGAGAGCATATATCTATTAATGAAAAATCAAAGATTTTTGTTTCGCCTAATATTCCTATTGTGAATCCTAACAGATGGGACAAAATTCCGGGAATCATATGCTGCTTTGTTGATATGGCCGGATCGACAGCATTGAGTGCTTCTGTCGAAAATGATGAAAAACTTGCTAAGATATACAGACTTTTCACAGAGACAGCTATTAGGATATTTAATGAATTTGATTCTCCGTATATTGATGTAAAAGGAGATGGAGTATTTGCCCTATTTAATTCAGATCAGGCATATACCGCTTTGGCGGCTACAATTTCGTTTAAGACATTTGTTTATTATTATTTCACACCAAAAACTATGCAGGCTACCAGAAAAGCAGTAGGTGGTCACTTTGGAATCGATCAAGGGGATATCTTAGTAAGAAAATTTGGATTTAAAAGAGCAGCAAATAGACCAGATAGACAAAATGAAGTTTGGGCAGGACAACCTGTCAATATGGCAGCGAAGTTATCTAGCTTATCTTCTGAAAATCAACTTTGGATGTCTTCTAGGTTCTTTGAAGGTTTAGATTTGGAAGGACTTGATTCAGATTTTGATTGGGAAATAGAACGTAAATCATTAAAACATTCAGGAAAAAGTTTTAGTTTCGACACTGCATATGTTCTATGTGACAACTGGTCTGAACTACACGGGAGATCACATTGCCAACGACTTTTAGCACTTAATGAAAAGTTAAAGACGTATTAAATGTTCTTGTTAATTGCTTTCTCGCTTGCTTCCAGAGCTTCTTTAACTAAAACCTTAACAACATAGACAAACGATCGATTGCCGCTATCGGCGATGCCTTGAACCTTGGCGGTCGTTTTCTTGTCGAAGTATTTGAATTCTTTTTACACATAAAATCTTTTAGAAAATAAAATTCTCATTCATCATCACCCTTTATCTGATCCAGGTTATGCCGATCGATCAGCTCTCTAGCCTCTTCATTTTCCTGAATAAAAAATTCGATCGCCTCATTTACCAGTCCGCTCAATGAGGTGTCTTTCAGTCCTGCCAATGCTTTGAGGAGTCTATCCAGATCCTCATCCACAAATACTCTGATCTCTGGCTTGCGTTTCCTAGCCACTGTTTACCCTATGCCCGTACAAGTACATTTTCTCTGATCACGAATAGGTGATGTTACACTTGCCGTAATGTGGCACTTTACGTATTATGGATTTATTGATTCTTATTGAGGTCTTTCACCATGCCTGCCCTCTCCGATGATGAGTTCAACCTGATCCGCAAACTCCTCATGGACTTACGCTCCATCAAAACCTCCGATCTCGACAAAGCCCTCGCCATCCTGCATAAACGCAACAAACCGATCGATTCCTGAATTGACACCATCCCCTGTACGGGCGAAGCATTTGCGGCAAAATGTATTGCCCAAAATAGAAATTGTCTACGCAAATGCTTCGCCCCTACCCACGCAACCCCACAACCGATCGTCCTAAACCCGATCGCCCCTTTCCCCTGGAGATTTACCATGCTGATGTTGAACGATGCCCAAGCCCTGATTGTCGAATCCTTACTGACCAAAATGCTGATTAACGATGCCTATTCTGTAGCTCAACTGGAAGAAGCGATCGGTTGGTTTCAGCAAGGGCGAACCGTTTCCTGCCCCTTTGAGCAAACCTGGAGCAAAAATCTGGCTGATGAAATTGTGCGGCAACTGCGATCGGAGATTTAACGTTGTCTACAGTTCCCCTTTCACGGCTGCCGTAATGATGCCAACCGCCGGATGGTCAACCAGGGTTTCAAAGGTTGTCATTCCACCGACCTTCAGAGCATTAACGATTTGAGCTTTGAGGACTGAATTACACTCAATTTCCTCGATCGCCTTTGCTCCCACGATCGCAACACTGGAATACACTTGCGACAGTTGATTCAGTAATGCCTTCGTCTCTTCAGCCGCTTGAATTAACCTTTGGGAAGGGTCAATCCCAGACGGATGCTGTTGCTCATCTTGCAACCTGGCGCGCAGCCCAATAAGAGTTAAACCCACCACCGCATTTCGAGTTTCGCTGTAGCGCAGAATCACCCCATCGCCAATATCCACACCCAAAGCAGGCTGTGGTTTACCCACCGAGACATACAGCACATCCGCCTCTTCATCGTAGTCCCACGACACCTCAGGGGGATTTTGGAGAATTCTTACTGCGTCCATAATGTGATCCTGCGGGGAGAAGGGCGATTGGTGAAATAGGCAGTCAGAACAAAACCGTCATCCAGCGAAATTTCTCGATAAGCCACCACCATAAATTTACTCGTCAATGGCGTTTGTGGGTAAAAGCGAATTGCCAGTAACTCTCCAGTGTCTCCTGATTGAATTTGATCCGGTTGGGCGATCGTCTCTAACAGTTTCTCCTCTTGGACAACCAGTTCTGGATGACGACTGATGATATGTTGCCACCGTTCATCTGGCAAGCGAATCAACACACCATTTACTGAACGGACAACCTTCATTCAAGCTATCTCTTATCTCGCTTTTTGACCACTCAACCCGTCTTCCCAGAAGCCTTTTCCCTCGCTTCCAGAGCTTCTTTAACCAAAACCTCAACAACATAGGCAAACGATCGATTGTCGCTATCGGCGATGTCTTGCACCCTGGCGATCGTTTCTTCGTCGAAATAACAGCTTTTCTGAGTTTTTCTGGTAGTCATGCCCTAGAACCATTGGTCTAGGGTAATTTTACTTGCCCTCTTGCAATTGAGGGTAAACGAGATTAGCGTAGATGAAGGTAATCTACCTTAGATGAGGTCAACCTATGCCCACCCTCTCCGATGATGAGTTCAACCTGATCCGCAAACTCCTCATGGACTTACGCTCCATCAAAACCTCCGATCTCGACAAAGCCCTCGCCATCCTGCATAAACGCAACAAACCGATCGATTCCTGAATTGACACCATCCCCTGTACGGGCGAAGCATTTGCGGCAAAATGTATTGCCCAAAATAGAAATTGTCTACGCAAATGCTTCGCCCCTACCCACACAACCCCACAACCGATCGTTCTAAACCCGATCGCCCCTTTCCCCTGGAGATTTGCCATGCTGATGTTGAACGATGCCCAAGCCTTGATTGTCGAATCCTTGCTGACCAAAATGGCTCTTCCGGATCGGGGTGAAAACCGTATAATAGAATGCTTTTAGTGGGAGTTTCGCCAATGGACTTTCATCTTGATGCATTGCTGAATTTTCCTCATGTTACGGTTGAAAGTTGCACTCAACAAAGCAATGAAGTGTACTTAAAGCTGCGCTTGCTCAATGAGGAAGCTAACTGTCCCCACTGTCAGACATTGAGTTCAGGGGTTCATCAAAATCGAGCGATTTTAATCCGGGATTTATCAATTTTTGGTCAAGTCACTTACCTGAAAGTTCCTCGTCGTCAGTTTTATTGCCGTGATTGTTAACGTTATTTCACCGAAGCATTGACATTTATGGATGAAGGACATCAGTATACCCGACGATATGAGGAGCATATTTATCAGCAAGTGCAACTGTCCAGTATTGAACAAGTTAGCCGAGTAGAAGGATTAAGTTTTGACCGGATTCAAGGAATCTTTAAGCATCAGTACGCTCAGAAAAAAACTCTGGATGGGAGGGAGTTAAACGGGTCGGAATTGATGAAATCAGCAAGCGTAAAGGGCACCAGAACTTTGCCACAGTTATCGGGGACATTGAAGCCGGGAAGTTAATCGAAGTGATAGACAGTCACCAACAAGAAGACATTATCGAAGTGCTGGAGCAGCAGCCTTTGGAGGTACGAGAGCAGGTTGAGGAAGTGAGTGTTGACATGTGGGGAGGATTCCCGAAAGTAGTTAAGAAAGTGTTTCCCAACGCAGTAGTTGTAATTGACAGCTTCCATGTCATTAAAGTAGTGAATACAGAATCAACGAACCCCGCCGCAAGCGGACGGGGTATGGAATAGGATCTGCTGCCGAACCTAGAGCTTCGGATTGCAGTTTGTCCTCTTCGCCGCAGAGCGGCGGGGAATCTACCCCTACTAGATTGAAGAACGGAAAGGATCTAACTCCAGAAGAAACGAAAAGGTTAGCATCGTTGTTGAAAAGGTCAAAGCGATTAGCAAAAGCCTATCAATGGAAGGAAGAGTTTCGTGCTATTTATGAGCAGTCATTAACTGTTGAGGAAGGGAAACGTCAGATCCAGGAGTGGTTGAATAAAGCCCGAGCCGTTTATAGTGAAGCAATTAAAACGATCCGTAATCACTTGGATGGAATTAGTAATTATTTTCGGAATCGGACGACTAGCGGTGCAATGGAGGGAATCAATAATCGAATTAAGCTGATTAAACGGCAAGCCTATGGCTTCGTAAACTTCAACAATTTCCGAGAAAGGCTATTAGCTTGCTTTTCTGATTAAAAAAAGTTATCACCTTACTAACGGGAGACCCCTCTTCTGAACAATCTGAGGAACTTGAAATCCTTAGGAGTATGGAGCAGTCAAATCTAGAGAAAATAGTAGAACTTAAGCCGGATTTAATTCTCACTACCTATCATTTGTATCGTCAGATTTACAGGCAACTCTCTTCCATTTCATCGACCGTAACGGTTGATCATGATCAACGTCTGACTATCCAAAACAAGAGGTATTTATGACCGCTAATACCCTAGAACTCGACTGCCGCTTCTGTTCGCAAGTTGCCAAAGCCAATGGGCAAGACCCGATCGGTTCTGCTGGGACTTATGAGCATTGGATTATCGCTGGGATTCCTCAACCTTTGGACGATACCATAGTCCACCCCTGATCCCGGAAGTGATCTCAGAACATGATGCGGATGTCATATTGCTCATTACCGATCGCAAAACGGGAACCTCAAATTACTTAAACTCTCCCATCTGGGCTACACTCCAGGCGGTTCAAAACAATCAAGTGTACCAAGTAGATATCAACAGATGGCACGGTAATCGGACCTCTGGCTGCGAACCTCATTCTTGATGACCTCTTCAGGTATTTAATTGAGTAAAGCTCTGGTATAAATTGTTGCTAATATCGGCGCGGCTCAACCCCGCTCCGCCAGCCATTTCTGCAACTCATCCACGCCCTCAAAATCCAGCAACGCCTCACCCAATGCCTCCAACTCTTCGAGAGCCAGACCTTCAATCCGCACCCTAACTACTTGAGGCAACTCCCCAAACCGCTTCGTCAACAGCCGCATCACAAAGTTGACAGCCTCCTGTTGCCGCCCTTCCTCTCGTCCTTCCTCCTTGATTTCTCGATAAACTCGCGTTTCTTGTAGTGTGATATCCAGCACGGCTTCAATCGCGAGTGCGATCGGTTTCTCTTTCTCGATTTGACATTTCCTCGCAATCAAAATTACTGAATTCGATCGCCTGGTTGAAGGGGCGAGCAAGATGCCCACCCCACAAGAGAAAGGCAGAAGTCAAAAGGTATAGGACAGAAGACAAATCAGGTCTTCATTCCTGACTCCCCACTCCCGACTCCTCACTCCTCACTCCTCACTCCCCTACTGTTCCGCCCCCTCGATCGGCGCAAACCCCTGCCGTTGTACGTTCTCGCTGATGTGACGCGGTTCCAGGAATTGCAGCAGGTAGTCCGGGCCGCCCGCCTTAGAGCCGACTCCAGAGAGCTTGAAGCCGCCAAAGGGTTGACGAGCGACGATCGCCCCGGTGATGTGACGGTTGATGTACAGGTTGCCTACCTCAAAGTCCTCCTGGGCCCGCTGAATGTGGGAGGGGGTGCGGGAGTAGAGTCCTCCGGTCAGACCATAGTTGGTGTGGTTGGCAATGTCGATCGCCTCGTCGAATGTACTGGCTCGGAGCACAGCCAGGACGGGGCCGAAGATTTCCTCCTGGGCGATCGTTCCCGTGGGGGAAACATCGGTGAAGATCACCGGGCCAACGAAGAAACCAGGGTCAGGTGCAGGGAGTTCTAGCGCGACCGTTGCTTCCTGTTTGCCTTTTTCAATGTACTCCTGAATCCGCTTTTGAGCCGCTCCATCAATCACTGGCCCGACCTGGGTACTGGGGTCTTCGGCAATACCAATGTTGAGCGATCGCGTCGCCTCAATTAACCGCTTCACGAAGATGTCGTAGATTGGTTCGAGAACGATGACTCGGGAACAGGCAGAACACTTTTGACCGCTATAGCCGAACGCTGAATAGACAACCCCCTGAACCGCCTGATCCAGATCCGCACTCTCATCGACGATCAGGGCATTCTTGCCACCCATTTCGGCAATCACCCGCTTCAGGTGTTTCTGTCCCGGTTGCAGGTCTGCCGCATCCCGGTAAATTTGACAGCCGACTTCCTGGGAACCCGTGAAGGTAATCATATGGACATCAGGGTGCTTCACCAGGTACGCGCCCACCGTGGAACCCTTACTGGGCACGTATTGGAACACGCCCTCAGGAATGCCCGCATCCACCAGGATTTCCGTAATTTTCGCGGCAATCACTGAGGAAGTTTCCGCCGGTTTCAGTAAGGTACAGTTTCCCGTCACCAAAGAAGCCAC
This sequence comes from Egbenema bharatensis FJBBOT/2019, assembly GCF_048077055.1. NCBI lineage: Bacteria > Bacillati > Cyanobacteriota > Cyanophyceae > Oculatellales > Oculatellaceae > Egbenema > Egbenema bharatensis. Next base: position 5,928,612 of record NZ_CP182236.1, read on the forward strand.
CGTCATGCCCACCGGAATCGCCAGGGGAAAGTTCCAGGGCGAAATCACCACACTGATGCCTCTGGGCTGGTAATGGTAGCGATCGGTTTCCCCAGCCACATCGTAACTGTGCCCCCGATCGAGCCGTTCCATTTCCTCGGCATAGTAATTGCAGAAATCGATCGCTTCTGACACCTCTGGGTCTGCCTGGTGTAAAGGTTTCCCGGTTTCCAACACCATCCAGGCACAGAGTTCCTCCCGCCGTTGCTCCATCAGGTTGGCCGCCCGCCGCAGAATATCCGCTCGATCGCGGGCAGGAGTTTTCTTCCAGCCTCGGAAAGCGGCCTTCGCCGCCTGAATCGCCTGCTCTGCCTGCTCGATGCTCAGGAGTCCAACCTGTCCCACCACTTCCTCTGGATTGGAGGGATTGACCGAGTTGACGTAATTGAGGGTGTTGACCCGCTCCCCATTCACCAGCGGCAGGTAAGTTTTGCCCAACTGTTCCCGCACCGATCGAATTGCCGCAAAGGCTCGATCGCGTTCCTCAGAAATCGAAAAATCCGTATCCGCCGAATGCTTAAAGCCGTTGTGGGGAATGGTTTCCGAGAAGGCCCAGGGGGATTCCATTTCAGGGGGAGCCAGCAGTTCTTCCACCGGGCGTTCCTCCAGGTTTTGCCGCAGGAAGGAAGTATTCGCTGTATTTTCCAGCAAGCGACGAATCAGGTAGGCCATCCCCGGAATTAACTCACCATAGGGACAATACACCCGCACCCGGAACCCTTCATTCACCAGGGTTTTCGCCAGCTTATCCGCCATGCCGTACAGCACCTGTAGTTCAATCCGTCGCGCCGGAATCTTTAGCTCCCTGGTAATGGCGATCGCATGGGCCTGGGAACGGACATTATGGCTGCCGATCGCGGCATAGAGATACTCATGATTCTCCAGCAGTCGGCGGGTCAGGGACTCAAAGCTGGCATCCGTCGAAGACTTGTGGGCAAATACTGGATTCTGCCAGTCATGCTGGATCGCCTTGATCGTCTCCTGATCCCAGTAGGCTCCCTTCACCAGCCGGACGGTGACAGGCTTGCCCCGTCGCTTGGCCCACTCAATCCAGCGTTCCAGATCCTGCTCCGTATCCCGCAGATAGGCCTGCAAGGTGACTCCAATGTCCGTCCGATCGCGGAACTCTTCCTCCATCAGCAGATCTTGCAGGATGGCAATGGTCAGGTCTTTGTAGGCATACTGTTCCATGTCAAAGTGAACCGCCGCCCCTAATTCTTTAGCCCGTCTGAGCAGCGTCCGAATCCGATCGATCACCCGCGCCTGGCTGCCCTTTGGATCGAGTGGATCAAATTGGGAATAGAAAGCCGTCAGCTTCACCGACACCTGTACCTTCGACAATGGCTCACCATCTGCCTGATCGATGATAGGAACCGTAGACCAGCGTTTGGCGGCTTCGGTGAGTTCCTCCATTAAGTTGAGGTAGCGATCGAGGTAGGATTGGGCCTCTACTTCGGTAATCACCGCTTCCCCCAGCAGATCCACCGTAAACCCCATCTTGTCCTTCCGCAGATGTTCGATCGCCTTCAGGACTTGCTTCACGTTCTCCCCAGCAATGTACTTCCGCGCCAGGGTTTCCACCGCCGTTGAAACAGTGGTTGCGGCCGCCTGTCCGGGCAAAGAATCGGGGCTGGCAAACCCCAGCATTCCCTTCAACGCTCCTGGCAATTCCACTGACTCATCGCTTAAATATTCCTGAAGATGACGGGCAATCTCCGCCTTACTGCGCAAAGACGGCAGGCAGTCAATGAAGCGAAACAACTGCACCCGCAACCCCGGATTGCTCATCGCCCAGGCCAGCATTTTGTCATCCCAGCGCATCTGATCCCGCATTTGGGCAAAAATCGATCGATTTTCCCGCGTTACCTCCAGCAGATGGCGGGCGATCGTTTGGGTTTGCGATTCGTAGGTGCTTTCAGAAACTTGTACAACCACAGGTAATACTCCCCCTCTATTTGTAAAACAAGGTTCAGCCCAGTCAAGAGGGACGCTGAAACCTCGAATCGGCTCGCAATGGATCAGCACATTCAAAGAACCCAAATCAATGATTGCTGGTATCCTGCAACAGCCTATATTTACTATTGTCAACGGTGAATGGAATAACAACAGCCAATTGTTAAGGAATGCAGAGATTTGAGCAGCAGGCAAGATAGCGGCACTACGGAATGCGCCCTATTTCTGAGGGATCTACTGTAAGGGCGTACTGTTATGTGTCCCCTACTGAGTTATTTTTCCCATACCCCGAATCCCTCACTTCCACCACCAACGGCAAAGGAATAGGGCAGGCTGGTTTCGATCGGCTTCAGTCCTTTTGATCCGATCGGCCTTCAGGAGCAACGGAGCTAGGGTGTAACGATCCGCCGCTTTCTAGATATTATTAATTACACAAAAAATTTTTAGATTTAGGCACAAGCAAAATTCATAAAGGGAGTGGGTGGGAAATGAAACGCACTAGACATTTGAAAATTCGTCGTTTAGGTATTTATATCAGTGTTGGTTTACTCACTGGAGTGTTGCTCAGTTGTAGAGGAAATGGTGATCCTGCCTCAGATGCCAATTCCGCTCAAACCGATGGTTCATCCATGACCGGGCAGAATCTTGTCTGCAACACTCCTACGCATGTCGCTGAAGTCATGTGGAGTGATGGGGAACCTCAGTTAACCTTCGCCAGCACTAATGAAACGGTATCTAGCCAGGTCAGCCCAGTCGCTGTCTTAAGTAACAATGATGGCAGCAGAACCTATGGCTATCGAGACGATCGCGCTGTTTTCACGCGGTTTTACCTGGATGGAACCTGTTTTATTCAGGTGTTGGACGGGGAAGACAATGTGACCGTTGAGGCGTTTGGACAGACGAGTGTGCTAGAGTCCGGGGAGGATACCAGTCAGGATGTGGATACCATTACTCCGACTGAAAATGACAGTGAGCCGATCGCGGCTGTGCCCAGTCCGGAAGCTAGCCCGGTTGTTGCACCAGATGCGGGGAATGATGAACTCGTTGCCACTGCTCCAAATCCCAATGGACTCTCGTTAAACTGCTCTGGGGTCATTCAAGATGAAGTAGACTTCACAGCCTACTTTAATAGTGATGCAGGTTTCAGTCGGGTTGAGTTCTTGCCCCGCACTTCTGAGGCAGACGAACCTCTCGTTTCCACGCTTTCCTACACGGGTAAAAACAGTGCTGGACAAAGTCTCTGGCGGGGTTCTGTCAGTGCAATGGCGGATGTCACCCTGGTGCATCTCTCTACCGCAGCGGCTCAACCGGGCGATCGAATTTCTGTAGGCTATGACGGTCGCTGGGGGCAGGCCATTTGCCAATAAATATCTGGTTACTAACTGGGTCAACTATTGCTCCCAGAAGTTCCAGATCTGATCGAAACCCGATCCAGTCTCGATGAGTTTGAGAATGGAAACAGGATCACTTCAGGATTGCAGATTGAATGATCTGCGATCGTTTTACATTTCTGATTGGGCGGGCAAGATGCCCACCCCACAAGAGAGCAACAAAGGGGAGATCGGCGATCGTTTTACATTTCTGATTGGGCGGGCAAGATGCCCACCCCACAAGAGAGCAACAAAGGGGAGATCGGGTAGAGGCGCACCGCTGTGCGCCCTGACTTAAAGCGTCATCGATCGCACGTAGATCCGCATAATTTCTCCGGGTTCTTTGGTGGTGGCCTGTTGAATCTGGGAGAAGGGTAGGGGACGTGACCAGTCTTCGACTCGGCAGAAATCGCACTGGTACAGACGGGCAATGGTCAATTCCACATCATTGGGTTGACCAATCATCAGAATTTTCACGGAGCGACGGGCAGGGGAAATCAGTCGATCGCCCATAGGAGGCTGACCGAATCGTTTGTCGGACATATTAAATAAATCTCCTTACATTCCAGGGTTGGAAGAAACCCCAGAGACTAGCCCTCGTTCAGACAGGGCAAGCGGAAGGCATCGGGTGTTATCATACACCCTAGCCTGGACTAGCCGGTTTAGTCTGGGTCAGGAGGTTGAGCGTTTGGCTTGCAGGCGCGACGCTTGACCTCCGTTAGAGAATTCGTCTCCAGGTCGTCCAGCTATCCCCCAGGTCTGTGCAACCCAAAAGACAGCTATAGCTGAAGAGATTAGCATCAATCGATCGAGCAAATCAAGTCAAAATTGTTACTGTTTGCTGCCATTGGGCAGGGGCTAAGGGGACTGATTCTGTCTTACGAATGCAAATTAAATAACCTGACTCTTGTGGGGTGGGCAGCGTTTCGACTGAGCTTTCGACGGCTCGAGTGAGCCTCGCCGAACTCCTGAGCTCAAGTCGAAGGGCTCAAGCCGAAGTCTTGCCCGCCCAGTCAAATAGGCAGACAATCCTGTTGGACACACTGCAAGAAGGATTGGCGATCGCCTGTAAAAACCATATCTGTCGCTACAACGGAAACGGCGTGAACAAACTGATTCCTTCCCAGGATGCAACGATTTAAATCTCATCCGTACTGAATACTCATCCTGGTAGGGATATGGCACGCCGTGTCTCTACTGTTTTTATCTGACATTACTGTTTTTATCTGACATTTGATCTGACAGAAGTTCATGATCCAGAAGCCCCATTGCCCATTACATTGAAGAACAGAACATTAACCAGGATCACAATATTGTGGTGACAAACCTGATCAATCCAATTCACTTTCGGCATCTGCGGGGTGATTTGTTTGGCGGACTGACAGCGGCGATCGTGGCTTTGCCATTGGCTCTGGCATTTGGAGTTGCTTCTGGAGCAGGGGCGATCGCGGGGCTGTACGGAGCAATCATTATTGGGTTCTTTGCTGCCCTATTTGGTGGTACTCCAACGCAGATTTCTGGCCGACGGGGCCCATGACCGTGGTGATGACCACCGTAATTGCCTCTCTGCTGGCGCGTTATCCCGATACGGGGCTGGCGATGGCCTTTACCGTGGTGATGATTGGGGGACTGTTGCAAATCCTGTTTGGGATGATGCGGTTAGGACAATACATTACCCTGATGCCCTACACCGTCATTTCTGGCTTCATGTCTGGGATTGGGGTAATTATCATTTTGCTCCAACTGCCACCCCTGCTGGGTCACACTGGATCAGGGGCAGTGCTGGAAACATTGCGCCAACTCCCTGCCTATTTCCAGGAACCGAATCTGATTGCAGTGGGGTTGGGATTATTGACCCTGGCGATCGTCTTTTTTACCCCCACCCGGCTGAATCGGTTTTTGCCGTCTCCCCTCCTGGCGTTGGTCTTTGTCACCCTTGTATCCGTCGTTCTGTTTGGCAATGCTGATGTTCCCCGAATTGGTGCAATTCCATCAGGATTGCCTGCCCTGCGGATGCCCACCTTCAGCTTGAATGCACTCCTGGAAATGTTGCGTTCTGGCTTAATGCTGGGGGTTTTAGGGGCGATCGATTCGCTGCTCACCTCACTGGTGGCGGATAGCATTTCCCGCACTCAGCATGATTCCGATAAGGAGCTAATTGGTCAGGGCATCGGCAACCTGTTGTCGGGGTTGTTGGGTGGATTACCAGGAGCCGGAGCCACGATGCGAACCGTTGTGAATGTCCAGGCGGGGGGCAAAACGCCTTTATCGGGAATGATTCACGCAATGGTGTTGCTGGTTGTCCTGTTTGGAGCCGGGCCCTTAACCGCTCAGATTCCTCTGGCCGTGTTAGCGGGTTTGCTGTTGAAAGTTGGGATAGATATTTTGGACTGGGGCTTCATCAAACGGGCCCCCAGACTGTCCTTAAAGGGGACGGGATTAATGTATCTGGTCATGCTCTTGACGGTGTTTGTGGATCTGATTACGGCAGTGCTGGTGGGTACGTTTATTGCCAACTTGCTGACCATCAAGCGGCTCACCGATGTCCAGAGCGATCGGATTCAGGCCATCACCGATCCCACGGAATGTAAAAACTTGAGTTTGGCTGAACAGGAAATTCTGACCCAATCTGGAGGAGATATTCTACTGTTCCAGTTAGGCGGCCCCATGAGCTTTGGAGCCGCCAAGAGTATCTCCCGACGGCTAGCGATCGTAAAAAATTATCAAGCTCTGGTTCTGGATCTGACTGAAGTTCCCACGATCGGTGTGACAGCAGCCCTGGCGATCGAGGCGATGGTGCAGGATTCTATCCGCAGTCAACGCTACGTCTGGATTGTTGTTCAGCCCGGACAGGTGCAACATCGGATTGAAACGTTGGAACTCCACCGATTGGCGGCTGCCCACAAATCTACCCAAAAGCCCGGACAAAAAGCCCCTGTTGGAGCTTCTGCATCTCAAATTTACCAGGTCAGCGATCGATTTGAGGCCCTGCGATCGGCACTCGCCCTGATTCACCCGGAGAGGGTTCCCCATCTGGCAATGATGGACTCTCGGATGAAATAGGACTCATTATCGACCGTTGCTCAGGAGTTCAGCAATCACGCGATGTTCATCAGGGGGTAGCATCGGATCAATCTTGCGGGCATCGGTAATCAACCAGTCCAGAGCCGCCGCCTGTACGTCGATCGCGGCTCCCGCTTTATCAACGCAGTAACGACCGAAGACGAGCTTATCCACCAGCCGTACCCCTGCCCCCAGGCGCGAGTACTCAAAAATTACGCTGTTGTCTACTGTGGCATTACTGCAAATGTGGCAGCTTGGCCCAATCATGGACGGGCCAATAATGGTGGCTCCATCGTCAATCTGCGTCATGGCACCAATGTACACAGGGCCCTTGATGTCTACCTTGTCCCAGTTCACCACCACATTCAGTCCGGTGTAAACCCCAGGGGCAACTTCCTTACCGGGAATCGGTACATTTTTGACCTTGCCCATCAACACATCCCGGATCGCCTGCCAGTAGTCCGGCACTTTACCGATGTCCACCCACTCAAAGTCCATCGAAACCCCGTAGAAAGGCGCACCCATCTCTACCAGTTTCGGGAACAGGTCGCCACCAATGTCAAACTCCACGCCAGAGGGAATGTAGTTAAAGATTTCTGGCTCGAAAATGTAGATCCCCGTATTGATATCAGTACTGAGGGCTTCTTCAACAGCGGGTTTTTCCTGGAAGGTTTGGATGCGTCCGTCCTCGTCCGTCACCACAACCCCATAGCTGGATACCTGATCGCGGGGCACTTTCTTCATAATGATGGTGGCGATCGCCCCTTTCTCCCGATGCCAGCGCACCGCTTCCGTCAGATCCAGGTCAATCAGCGCATCACCACACAGCACGATGAACGTATCATCGAAAAAGGGGTAGAAATCCTGAATTCGCCGCATTCCACCCGCCGAACCGATCGCCTTACCCACCAGATTCCCTTCAACAATGCTGCCCTCAAACGAATAGGCAATCTGAACGCCAAACCGCTGCCCATCCCGAAAGTAGTTTTCGATTTCGTGGGCCAGATGGCTGACGTTGACCATGATTTCGTCAAAACCATGCTGTCGTAGGAGTTCCAGCAAAAACTCCATCACAGGTTTCTGCAAAATTGGGATCATCGGCTTGGGAATGGTGTAAGTAATGGGGCGAACACGAGTTCCCTTACCGGCTGCCAGAATCATGGCTTTCATAAACTTCTATCCCTCTAATACCTGAGTTGCAAACACAATCGAAAGACAATCAAGCAAACGACCTTATCCAGTCTTTCATAAGCTTCATAGATCGCTAAACAAAAGTCACGGTTTTGCGAAAAAATTTGCAGAATCTATACTTAAGTGAAATTACAGAGGAGTTCTAACGAATTCCGGGCAGTTTTCCCGACCCGATTAAACTCATCTCTTTCAAAAGGTTCCCATTCCTGAGGCATGAAACTCCTTCTCATTTTGCAAAATTTTTGTGAGCCACGTAACAGACTCCAGACTGAAATTAATGTAGCTGATTGTAGTGAGCATTAGGATTGGATATGCCTATGGTTATGCCAGTTCACCTAAGCCCATGACTCGACGGTAGCGGGATTCAGTCCGATTCAAGGGAATAGGCGATCGCTCACTGTTCCATAGATTATGCTGTCGTATTTCTTCTTTGAGCCAGGGCAGATCGATCGTCGTCACCTGACCCTCTGTGACAATCGGGCGACCCTCGACCCAGAGATAGCGAACGGGCTGGATGGGACGACCCCAAATTAATAGTCCGATCGGATCACTCTGAGGAGATACTCCATGTTGCGTCGGGTCATACAGTACCAGATCAGCGATTTTACCGACCTCCAACGTGCCGATTTGTCCAGCCAAATTTAACCCGATCGCTCCTCCTAAACTAGCCATTTGCACTGCCTCCCTGGGGGTAATCCAGTGGCGATAGTCGAAATCGGTTGTATTGTGCAGCATTGTGCCAATTTTGATTACCTCCAGCAAGTCCTGCGAATCATTACTGGCAGAACCGTCGCAGCCAAAGGTGATATTGATGCCAGCCCGTCGATATTTCAATAGGGGGGCAATCCCGCTGCCTAACCGGAGATTGCTCAGCGGATTATGAACCACCGTTGCTCGCGTTTTTGCCAGAAGCGTAATATCTGCATCATCCAGCCAGACGCAGTGGGCCAGAGACGTTTGTGCGTTCAGAAATCCCAACCGATCCAGATGTTCTACGGCAGAGCAGCTATACTTTTCCCTGGCTAAATCGTACTGGGCTTTAGTTTCCAGCAGATGAGCATGGCGACAGAGCTGATATCGATCGCTTAATGCCATACTGCCTTCAAATAGAGCATCCGAGCAAAGCTGAATTCCCGTGGGAGCTACCATGATGTAAATTCCTGCCTCTGGACAATGGAACTGGTTCACTGCGCGTTCCACCAGGGCCAGCGTTTCTGCCGTACTGCGGCCGTAGGGAGGATGGGCGATCGACTCTCCCCGCATCGGTAGTCCTGCCTCCAGGGATAAATCTTGAATCAGGGGAGCCACAAAGGCCCGAATCCCAATTTCTCGATAGGCCCGAACCGCCGCCGCGATCGTCTCTTCCTCCTTGCCGGGAATCAGTACCAGATGATCCACGATCGTTGTTCCCCCAGAGAGCAGGGTTTCCACCGCCGTTCCCAATGCACTGAGGTAAATTTGTTCGGGTTCCAGGGGGGCAAGCTCATAGAGTTCCGTCAACCATAACTCCAGGGGCAAGGGTGAAATCATGCCGCGTTGCCATAGTTCAGAAGAATGGGTGTGGGCATTAACAAAGCCAGGAAGTAATAGCTGCCCAGAGGCATTGATCACCTGTCCCACGGGGGGTAGCTCAGATGCGATCGCCCTGATCCATCCATCAGTAATTTGCACATCTACGGTCTGGTAGCCCTGCTCCGTGGGAACCAGCGCATTCTGAATCGTAAACGCTGCCTGACCCTGTGTCATATCCAACCATTAAAAACTCCTTTCAAGATAAAGGATTGTAGCCAGAATGTAGTATTCCTCTTGTATGCAATGCTGCGTAATTTGCCAAGAAACCACAAACATATTGCCGAATTGGGAGATCAGGAATGGTATTTGAACGAATCAACCTGCCAAATGATGTCTTGCCACCCGTATCGCCGTATTGCCATGCCGTGCGAGCAGGGGATTTTTTGTTTGTCACCGGGCAGCTTGCTCAAGATCCTGAAACTGGGAAGGTTGTACGCGGCCCAATCGAGGATCAAACCCGACAGGTGCTAGATAACCTCAAGCGAGTATTGGATCAGGCAGGTTCTGGATTCGATCGCGTGGTGATGGCGCGGGTCTTCGTTACCGATATGCGCTTTCTCCCAGTGGTGAATGAAATCTACGCCTCCTATTTTCCCAGCGGACAGTTTCCAGGGCGAACGGCGATCGGGGTCACGGGATTGGCCGGATTGGGAGAGATTGAAATTGATTTAATTGCATACTGCGGAACATAGGAAGTAAGAACAAAACCGTAGCGCAGGCATCTTGCCTGCCAGAGAACTGGGAGATCCCGCACTGATTGCCTGACAAAACTCCTGAAACCTTGACTCTCCTGTAGGTTGGGTTAGCGATAGCGTAACCCAACAGAACATAGACTGGTGTTGGGTTTCACGCTGTACTGCTCCGCAGAAGCAAGCTACAACCCAACCTACGGGAAAAGTTTTGTCAGTCAACCAGGATCCCGAATCCCTGCCTTCTACTCTGTGCCCTGCAATACGGAACTTAGGATCGTGGATTAAATAACCTGTGCAATGATTCTACTTCGTTGACTGGGCAGGCAAGATGCCCACCCCACAAGAATTCCAGATTATTAAATTCGCATTCTTTAACTAACCTTTTGCATTAGACAGCAGTACATTAGCAGCAGTGTTTCAACCAATGGAACAAATACCAATGAATCGATCGCTTCGATCGCTGGGAGTTTCTCCAAATGCCTGGTGGGTGGATGCTGAGATGGCAGATCTGACTCGGCCCGCCGTTCCCCCTCGACCGATTATGCTTCCTACCGATACCAAAACGTTACGTCTGGATCTAACTAAAGCGGCTATGGTGGTGGTGGATATGCAAAACGATTTTTGTCATCCAGATGGCTGGTTAGCCCACATTGGCGTAGATGTCACCCCTGCCCGTGAACCGATTCTGCCCCTCAAACATCTGTTGCCCGAACTGCGTCAGGTCAATGTGCCGATCGTCTGGTTGAATTGGGGCAATCGTCCTGATCTGCTGAACATTAGCCCTGCCCTGCGCCATGTTTACAACCCAACTGGAGAGGGAATTGGTCTGGGCGATCCCTTACCCAAAAACAAGGCTCCAGTGCTAATCAAAGACAGTTGGGCAGCAGCAGTTGTAGATGAACTGGCGATCGAGCCAACGGACATTCAGGTAGACAAATATCGCATGAGTGGCTTTTGGGACACCCCCCTCGACAGCATCCTCCGCAACCTCGGCAAAACCACCCTGTTCTTCGCCGGAGTCAACGCCGATCAATGCGTCATGGCCACCCTCCAGGATGCCAACTTCCTCGGCTACGACTGCATCCTCCTCCGCGACTGCACCGCTACCACCTCTCCCGACTACTGTTTCCAGTCCACGATTTATAACGTGAATCAGTGTTTTGGGTTTGTGACTGATTCGCTGGCGATTGTGAAGGGAGTGAGGAGTGAGGAGTGAGGAGTGAGGAGTAGGGAGTGGGAAGTGGGGAGTGGGCAGCGTTTCGACTGGGCTCAAGCCGAAGTCTTGCCCGCCTAGTCAAAGCAGCAGCACGGTGAACAGGTTATTTAATCCCCAATCCCAGAACTTCTCCCCCACCAATCCAAAATTATTTCTCTACCATCTCTGCTTCCCTTCCCCCTCCTTCCTACTCTTTCCCTTCCCTCTCCTTCCTACTCTTTCCCTTCCCCCTCCTTCCTACTCTTTCCCTTCCCTCTCCTTCCTACTCTTTCCCTTCCCCCTCCTTCCTACTCTTTCCCTTCCCTCTCCTCACTCCTCACCCCTCACTCCTCACTTCTTCTTTCCACTCCCCACTCCCCACCCCTATGGAAACTACCTGCGTCATCCCCGTCATCAAAACCCCGATCGACTATCAGGCTTACCGGATCAGTCCCCAGGATACGAACCGATTGGCGATCGTCTTTGATCCCGTCATTGCAAACATGTCGCTGACCTATTGTGTAGAAATTTTTGATGCAGGCGGGAAAACGCCACCAAATCGCCATAATCTGGCAGTGGAAATGTTTTTCGTCCTCAAAGGGGAAGGATTGGCCACCTGCGATGGGAAAACGGTGCCGATCCAGGCAGGGGATAGTATTCTCGTCCCGCCTACTGGAACCCATGTGATTGAAAACACTGGGGCAGGTCGCCTCTATGCGCTGTGCATTATGGTTCCCAACGAAGATTTTGCTGAACTGATCCGCAGTGGCACCCCTGTAGAGCTAGATGCAGAAGATATGGCAGTCCTCCGGCGATCGGATGCGATCGATCTCAGATTCTAGATTCCCCCCCTCCCCCCTCCCCCTCCCGACTCCTGCCTTCTGACTCCTGCCTTCTGACTCCCCCCTCCCCCCTCCATGCTCCCTCCCCACCCCAAACAAACCCTCTCCATGACCACCCGGGACGGTGTACGCCTGGATGCCGATGTGTACTACCCCGATCGAGCGGGTGAGTTTCCGGTGCTGTTGATGCGCCAACCCTACGGCCGATCGATCGCCTCAACGGTGGTGTATGCCCATCCCACCTGGTATGCAGCTCAGGGCTATATTGTGGTGATTCAAGATGTGCGGGGTCGCGGCACTTCCAGGGGGAAGTTTGATCTGTTTGCCCATGAAATTGAGGATGGGGTCGATACCGTCAACTGGGTCGCGGATTTGCCGCAGAGTAATGGCAGGGTGGGAATGTATGGGTTTTCTTACCAGGGCATGACTCAGCTTTATGCGGCGATCGGTCATGCGTCCGCTTTAAAAACAATTTGCCCCAGCATGGTGGCCTATGACCTGTACCACGACTGGGCCTACGAGGGGGGAGCCTTTTGCTATCAGCTTAATTTAGGTTGGGCGATCCAACTGGCGGCTGAAACCCTGCGTCGTGGTGGCTCTGAATCTGCCTTTGAAACCCTCTATGCTGCTTCACGAAATCTGCCCCTGCAAAATCCGGTTTTGGCCCGATCGTCCCTTCTCCGCGAATATGCTCCTGACTCCCATTACCACAACTGGCTCGATCATCCTGAACCAGATGATTACTGGCGTAAGCTTTCACCCAGCACCTACCTTCAAACCGTAGACCTGCCCATGCTGCACATCGGCGGCTGGTATGATCCCTACCTGCGCGGCACGCTCAAGCTATACGAAGCCATGACCGATCGCAGTCAATTCCCACAACATCTGATTATCGGGCCGTGGGCCCATCTCCCCTGGGGACGCAAGCTGGGAGCAGTGGATTATGGCATGGAGGCAAATAGCCCGATCGATCGCCTGCAACTTCGCTGGTTTGATCACTTCCTTAAAGAAATGGACACTGGATTGCTGGACGAACCGCCCGTCTGTTTGTTTGAAATGGGCAGCAATCACTGGCGCAAATTCTCTCAGTTCCCCCAGGGCAACCCCAAATCCTATTACCTGCTCACCACTGGACTCTCCAGTATCTCCGACACCGAAGGCAAACTCACCCCTGCTCCCCGACTCCCGACTCCCGACTCCCGACTCCTGACTCCCGACTCCCGACTCCCGACTCCACACTCCACACTCCCCGACTCCTTCGTCCACGATCCCTGGCGACCCGTTCCCGCCCTCGGTGGTCACGCCACCCTTCCTGCCGGATCCTTCGATCGGACTCACCTGGACTGCCGCACCGATGTGGTCACCTACACCTCCGAGCCGCTGGCGCAAGATCTGCATCTGGCAGGCGCGATCGATGTAGAACTACACTGCACTGCCGATACCCCCAGCTTTGATCTCTGTGCAATCCTGTCCGAGGTGAAACCAGATGGCCGGGTTTACAACATCACGCAGGGATATCAGTGGATTGGACATCGACGACAATCGAGTCAACAGTTGGCGGAACTCATTGAAGGGCAGCTAGACGAACCAGATGCCTCTTCTGCAAAAATTCCTCTGGCTGTTCCCCCTAACCCTCAACTGCCGATTCCTCCTACCGCCCCACTCCCCACTCCCCATTCCCCCACCCCGATCGCCCTTTCCCTCCAACCCACCTGTGTCTGCATTCCCCAGGGGAGTGCCCTTCGCCTCAGCATCAGCGCAGCCTGCTTCCCTGCCTATGCCATCAATTCAGGAACCAGCGATTTGCCAGGCGGCTGTCGTTTAGTTGATGCCAGGGTGATTACAGTAACGATTGAAAGTGAAGGCGATCGACTTTCGCGGATCCTACTGCCCATAGTGGAATAGGGGGGATCTCAAGGAATGCCAATTCAATCACCTGAAACTCTTGTGGGGTGGACATCCTTGAACTTCTTGTGGGGTGGGTATCCTGCCCGCCCAGTCAAAGCAGCAGAACGGTGACAGGCTATTGCATCCCCGATCCAAGAAGTATCAATCCCTATGCCCTGCCCCTACACCCTGACCCTACTAGACCTCGGCAGCAATACGCCCACCTTTCGTAGTGCAGGCTTCCAGCCTGCGCGGGCAAGATGCCCGCTCTACGGTTGCTCAATTCACGCTCGCTTCTACTACGCCCTGACCCTACGCACTGGTAGTCACCAACACCTCGCCCTTCAGCATCCGGTTCGCTGCATCCAACAGCACCTCTTCCAGATAGGGTTTCGTGAAGTAGCCCTTCGCCCCCAATTGAACCGCCATCTGACGGTGACGATCGGCTCCCCTGGAAGTCAGCATGGCGATGGGAATTTCGCTGAGTTGCGGATCTTTTTGTAGGCGTGAGAGCAGTTCCAATCCATCCATGCGGGGCATTTCAATGTCGCAGAAAACGAGATCACAGGGTAAGCCCGATCGCAGTTTTTCCCAGGCTTCCTGACCATCGCGGGCTTGCTCCACTCGATAGCCCACCTTGTTAAAGGTCATGGAGAGCAACTCACGGACTGTAATCGAGTCATCCACAATCAGCACCGTGGGTTCTGTCTTTGTTGAGGCGGGATCTTGTACCGCTGACTCTCCACCCATTTCCCATAGGGCATTGTTGGCTTCCCGGCGAATGCGTCCCTGGGATAGATCAATCAACTCCAGCACATCGGCGATCGGCATAATCCGCCCATCTCCTAAAACCGTTGCACCCGCCACGCCAATGGGTTTGGGCACGGGGCCTTCTAGCTGTTTGATTACAATTTCCTGCTCACCCAAGACCTGATCCACCTGGAGAGCCAGATAATTTCCGGCACTGCGCAGCACCACCACCGACAGCACATCCTCTTCCTGGTTGCCGCCATAGACACTGCCTCGCCCCAGAACCCGGTTATACTTCAGCAATTCTGCTAGCGGTTGGAACGGCAGCAGCGCATCCCGCCATTGAATGCAGGAACGTCCCTGATCATCCGTTTGAATCCGATCTTTGGGCACATCCAGCATATCCTCCACCCCATCCATCGGGAAGGCAATCCGGGCCCGGTTGCTGATACAGCACAGGGCTTTGGAAATGCTGAGGGTGAGGGGGAGACGAATGGTGAATGTGGTTCCTTTGCCGACACTGGAATCGATGGTAATCACACCGCGAATTTCGTTCAGGTTGCTGCGCACCACATCCAGCCCTACGCCGCGTCCCCGCAAATCATCGACCTGATCGGCAGTGCTGAATCCATGATGGAATAGCAGGTCGTAGATATCTAGGCGGGAAAGTTGATCCACCTGAGCCGGGGAAATCAGCCCTCGGGACAGAGCTTTTGCCTTCACCGTGTCTGGATTAATTCCCGCTCCATCATCACTGACCGAGATCACCGTCTGGTTGCCCTGATGGAAGGCTCGAATCGTAATTCGGCCTACAGGTGATTTTCCGGCGGCAGTGCGCACATCCGGCGTTTCAATCCCGTGGGCGATCGCATTATTGACCAGATGGGTCATTGGATCATATAACTGCTCGACAATCATTTTGTCGATTAGCGTATCCCGTCCCTCAATCGTCAGTTCTGCCTGTTTGCCGTACTTAATCGCGTTATCCCGTACCCCTCTGGGCAAGCGGTCTGCGGTTTGGGCAAAGGGAACCATCCGCGATCGAGTTAAGCCTTCCTGAAGTTGGGTGGTAATTTGCCGGAAGTTGCGCGTGATTTGGTCGCTTTCTTCCACCACAAAGTCAATATCCGAGGCCGACTCCCGCACTCGCACGATTAGCTCGATCATTTCCTGGGAAAGCGTGTGGAACCCAGTGAACTTGTCCATCTCCAGCGCATCGAAACTGGCCCCAGTGGCATGGTTGCTCTGGGATGCGCCTAACCCGCTCCCACTCGAAAGCTGATAGCTGCGACGGCTAGATAACAGTGAGCTTTCCAGCAGCGATCGCTCATACAAATCGCGCATTCGTTGCCCCACATCGCTGAGTTGCTGCACCTGATAGAGTAAATTGTCGAGAAACTGCCGCAATCGTTCCTGGGTCTGCTCCAGGCTGTTCCGATTGACCACCATTTCTCCCACCAGGTTGTTCAGGTTATCCAGGTGCTTGACTGATACCCGCATCGTCTGATCGGCAATTACGTTCCGCCGAGATGGACGACGGGCCGCCGCGCTGGCAGCACCTCGCACCGGAGATGAACCTACCCCCAGTTTTTGATCCGTATCCTGGAGCAGGGCTTCCAGATCGCCAAATTCATCATCCTGACTGACCGCCGCAGTATTGGGCAATGTCATATCAGGAATGGCAGGAGCCACGGACTCATCCCCCAGGAGAGCTTCCAGATCTGCAAAATCATCTGCATGTTCTGAAGGTATTGGCGCGATCGGCACATCAACGATCGCGGGAGGTTCATCTCCCAGCATCGCTTCCAGGTCAGCAAAATCATCCAGATCAGAATCGGAAGAAAGGTGGGGTTCCGGCAGCTCCAACTCAGACAGGTGAGAGTCAGCGAGAGCCGATTCAGAGAAGTCCGGTTCAGAAAAAGCTGATTCAGTTAAATCTAAAGATACAGCATCAGGATCAGGTGCGAGTTCTGCCTCCCCTTCAGTCAGGCGTTCTGGTTCTGGTTCTGATTCTGGTTCTAATGCCGATTCAGCCAGGTTAGATTGCAACTCCGATTGCAGTTCCTCCTCCAGGAGCAGAGCTTCTACTGCACTTAAATCAAACTCCTCCCCCTCAACAAAATCATCCGCATCGGTAAATGCAGGTTCCTCCAGGACAAAAGGATTTTCAATATCAAATGGATTGACCGCAGTTGCAGAAAATTCATCGATCGCACTGCTCGCTGCATCAGTCAGATCCGGTGCAAAGGAGCCAGATTCAAAGGCAAACGGCGGATGCTCAGCAGATGGTTCATCCAAAGACAGTTCATCCACAGATAGTTCATTCAAAGATGAGTCATCCAAAGACAGAAGATCAAACGTGACTTCTTCTGATGGGTCATCCAGAGATGGGTCATCCAAGGACAAATCAAGGTCAAACGTGACTTCTTCTGAAGTTGCTCGATCGTCGTCTGCAACACCACGATCAAACTCACCCTCACCCAGATCACCATTCCCCATCAGGGCATCTAGATCGAGGTCAAGGAGTGCAGCGTCCGGGGGCTCTACCCCAGGCAGTTTAATCTCCCTCTCCCCTTCTAACGGCTCGCCTGCATCGGCAATGGCTTCCAGGGTAAATTCCTCCAGGTCAAGGGGGGGATCTGTTAGTGATGGATCATCCGCAATTTCCGTCTGCTCGGTGCTATCTAACCAGAAGTCAGCAGCAACTTGTTCTTCCTTGACCAGGGGCGTGAAGTCAAATGCTTCAATTCGAGTCGGCTCATCCTCTGAGAAGCGATCGTCTAAAGCCGCGTCTTGAGGGTCAAAGAGAGATTCTGAGGAAGATTCAGCCTGCCAGAGATCGCTAAAGTCTGCGGTGACCTCAGAGGGAAATCGGGCTTCGGCAGAGAGATCCTCCGAGGAAATGTCCTCTAGATCTGATAGGGATTCTAAATCCGGATCCGGGTGTACTCCTGCCTCTAAAACCGAGGTTTCATCCATCATCCCCAGATCTAATACCGTTGCCGCATCCGGTTCAGCAACTTCATCTTCCGTCGCTTCATCCGGCATAAGACTAATTTCTGTGGCAACTTCCGCCGCAATTTCAGCTGGACTTGGCTCTTCTGCACTGGCAAGTAACTCATCCATGAACGAATTCGCCAGTTCACGGTCGGCTTCACCCGGAGCAGCGGATTCCTCCACCAGGAGCGCGTTAGAGTCTGCCTCAGGAGTTAACAACAGATCCATCTCCCCTGTCTCACCGTCTTCTGCCCCGCTATCTTCTGCCAGATCAAAGAGCAAGTCGAATTCATCCTCCGAGGTAGATAGGTCGTCCGTTGAGGGATTCACCTCCTCGTCCAGGGGCGCAAAAATGGACTGAAATTCTGCAGCTTCTGTCTCAAATCCAGTTGAAAATTCAGCCTCTTTCCCCCCTTCTGTCGCCAGTTCTTCCCCTTCTATCCCCAAAAATAGTTCATCCAGATTATCAAAACCCGAATCCGCTGAAGAGACAGGCCCGCCGATCGCTGCATTAAACTGTTCGTCAAACAGGATGGCGGAGTCGTCTTCTACGGTTTCGGCTGCGGTGGTCGGTTCTGCAACGGGTTCTGCAACGGGTTCTGCAACAGATTCTGAAGCGGGTGCGGCATCTGGTTCGATCGCCTCTTGCGCGGAAACGGCATTAAGTAACCCAGAGAGATCGTCTCCCTCATCCTCCAGGTTGTCAAAACGGTTCTCCTCCAAGAGCAGATCGGAAAATTCTTCTGAGGACTCTGTCTGAGACAGTTCAGGTACATCCTGAGCAGCAGCATCGGAGTCAAGAATTTCTTCTTGCCAGGTCAAGCCCAGCGTTGATAATTCGCCTTCAAACAGATCCGCCAGGGAATTCAGTTCGGCAACTCCCACCTCTGGCCCATGCCGATCGCTCTCCTGCTTCGGGGGCGGTTCATCATCGCTGATGGCATCCAGCAAGCTAAAGTCTGGAGTTTCAGGGGTGGTGTCATTTGCGACAGCCAGGGCTTCGTCAAAGTTTAAGTCGAAGTCCAGATCGGAGGTATCTGCCAGAGGGGAGGCAACCTGGTGCGATTGGTTGGCCAGATCATCCAACCAGTTGTCGGAGTCCAGATCTGCATCCTCTGAAGCCCCGGGGGATTCATTAAATAGAGCCGCAAAGGGATCGGCTGCTGCGAGATCCACATTAGAGTCGGTTAGCTGGAACTCCGGCGCATTGGCATCGGCTTGAATGGAGAGTAGATCGGCAAAATCAGCCACGTCATCCTCTGCCATGACTTCAACCACAGGCGGCAGTTCTGGCGGCAGTAGATTCAACAAATCTTCTGAGGCGGAAACATTTGCGGCGCGACCCGATAGGACAAATTCCTGCGCGCGCTTAATGTCTTTAATAATGACGGGAGCCAGGCTGCGGTAGGTATTGGCTTCGTTACCGATCGCTCCCTGGGCCGTTGTCAGTAATTCACACCAGTTCGGCAAATTAAATTGCTCACCGGGTTGAGACAGCGATCGACAAATTTCCTGAAGCTGCCTGCGGCTATCGGGATGTTCAGACTGCTTGAAGAGTTGCAGCATTTCCCGGAGCCGGGCTGGCACATCGTTTTGGAAAATAAATTGGAACGCACTTTCTTCCGTGATGGCGGGTTGAACCACGGGGGGTGGAGCAGCAACCGGGGGGGCAGAAAGGGGAATGGCGTTCAGATCGACATCTTCAGGCAGGGAACCCCCCACCTGACTGACCAGCGTATCTAAGTGTTGACCGAGTTCGGCAAAGACTGGCTCCACGTTGGTCATCGCTGCCTGGGCCTTATCCTCCGTCAGTCCAAACGGCCCCTGGAGATGCTCCACCAGTTCGTGGAGAGTGTCGTAGACCCGCAGGAACAGCGTCTCCAGCTTTTGATCCACCGGAACCTGAGGGCATTCTTTGAGAACCTTGAAACAATCCTCCAGACGGTGGGCTGTGCGCTGAATACTGGACAACCCCAGCATTGCCGCTCCCCCTTTCACCGAGTGAGCTGCCCGGAACACTTCATGCACCATCTCCGAGTCATTGATCGTCCCCTGGAGGTTGACCAAGCCCTGCTCGATCGTATTGAGGTGGTCTTTGGCCTCCTCAATGAAGTAGCCCATGATCCGCTGTTGTTGTTCCGACAGCATAGCCATTTCCTCTGAATACGAAGGACGATCGCCTTACATTGACACAGTTTTGGAGTTTGGATTTAAGATTTGGGATTTTGGCAATCCTGGATCTGAAATCCATAGGATGGGTTTAAAGTACCCGATTTGCTGAATCTCGGTATCAGGGGGAACACCTCTACACCTCTACACCTTTTCAACACGGAACCGTTCCACAGAAGCCAGTAGATCGCGGGCAACCCCTACCAGGTTTTGCAGGGAAGCGGACACCCGCTGGGACTCCTGGGAAGTCTCCTGGGCGGTTAGCTCGACTGACTGCATCACCTGAGCCACGGCGCGGGAGGTTTCCGTTTGTTCTACGGTATCTGCCGTAATGGAACGCACCAACGCATCAATGCGGTTCGATACCTGAATAATGTCCTCCAGCGATCGCTTCGCCTGTTCCGCCAGCCGTGTCCCTTCAATTACCTGCTGGGTGCCTTCCTCCATCGCCGTCATTACCGAACTGGTTTCACCCTGAATTTGCAACACGATTTGCTCAATTTCCTTGGATGCCTTCGCAGCCCGGTCGGCCAACTGTCGGACTTCATCCGCCACGATCGCAAATCCCCGTCCCGCTTCCCCAGCTCTGGCAGCTTCAATACTGGCGTTCAGGGCGAGCAGATTGGTTCGAGAGGCAATCTGGGAAATTAACGCCACAATCTTGGAAATTTCCTGGGAGGATTCCGCCAGTCGCTTCACCTTGCGGGTGGTTTCTGCCACCGTTTCCCGAATCTCTAAAATCCCAGATACGGTACGCTCTACCGCTTCTCCGCCCTTCAGTGCCGTTGCCGAAGCCGAGCGGGCCACATCTTCCGCTTCCCGCGCACTCTCAGCCACCCGTTGAATCGAGTCAGTCATCACCTGGACGGAGTTGAGGGTAACGGCCAATTCTTCCGCCTGACGCAGGGCATCGGAGGACAGCGATCGGGCAAAAATTTCGTTTTCGGTGGAACTCTTGGTCACCTGTCGAGCGGCCGTCTTCACCTGCTGGACAATTTCCCGCAGGTTTTGAATCGTCAGGTTGAAGGAATCGGCCACTGCGCCCAGCACGTCTGCCGTCACCTCTGCCTGCACCGTCAGATCTCCCCGCGCTGCCCCTTCCACATCATCCAGAAGGCGAATTACCTGCCGCTGTAAGTCTTCCTTGGCCTGTTCCTGCTCCTCGGCTTTCCGCTGGGCTTCGCTGGTGGTGGTCAGAATCACCCGCGCCATCTGGTTGAATCCCGTTGCCAGTTGCCCAAATTCATCCTCAGAGTAAACCGTCGCCTTGGCGTTGAAATTGCCCTGGGAAATCGAGTCGAATTGAGTGTGCAGATCCGCTGCCGTTCGTCGCACCTGCTTGGTCAACAATCCCCCCAGAGCTGCCGTCACTCCAAAGCTGGCCAATCCAGCCGTCGCACTCATGGCCAGTCCGGCAATGGTCATGTGGGGCAGTACAGTTTCTCGGTTTTCCTGGGGCACGGTACTGGCAAAGCCAAAGCTGACGGCCGCCACCGTAATGGCCGACACCACACCCGTAATTCCAGCAATCATCCACTTCTTAGAGGCAAGGGGAGCATTTTCCAGGGGAGCTGTCCAACCCTGCTCAATACTGACTTCCGGTTCGATCGCCCGTCCGTCGATGGAGGTGAAGCCTGGCATTGCTTCCGTGGAACCAATAGCAAACACCTCATCCTCGCGGATGATGGACTGATCGCTGCTGTCACTGAAGTCAAAGGTGGAACTGGTGGGAATCGGAGTCGATACCATGTCTGAACTGCCCACCGAGGGAGTCGTAAAATCCACGGAATTATCTGACAGATCGAAGTCTGGTAAGCTGCCCAGATCATCAAACTCATCAAATTCATCTAAAAAGTCCACATTGCTCTGCTGGGCAGAGGGCGTTTCCTCGTCAAATGCAGCACTGCCTGCACTGGGAAACCCCGACTCATCAAACTCGCCCAAGTCAAAGTCATTCCCTGAAACAAAAGTCTGTTCCTCTGGCAAAGGGTTTGCCCCGTAGGAGGAATTGGCTTCAGCTTCAGAATAATCGGCACCGTAATCTGCTGCACCATAATCCGGCGTGTAGGTCTGTTCCTCGCCCCTTTCATGTCTGGCTTCAGCCCCTAAAAAATCATCTCCCATAAACAGCGTCTCATCTTCGGAGGGCTGAAAACCAAAGGGGGAAGCTGGAGGAGTAGCAGGGGCATCAAAGTCGAAGTCATCCAGGGGTGGAATATCCAGATCATCCAGGGTGCTGCTGCTATCAGCCCCGAAGGGAGGATCAGGATTGAAGTCTGATTCCCCTAAATCAATTAAGTCTGCAAAGGGATCAGTACTATCAGTAGCGGAATCGGCGGCGGAATCGGATGTAAAGGGATCATCCGTCAGCGCAAAGGGGTTGTCGCTGGTAGGTGCAACTTCATCTTGAGCCGGGGTCTGGGCGGTGAAGGGATCGGCAAACGGCTCGGCTGAACTCGCGGGATTGTCGTCTAAATTATCATCCAGGTTGAAGTCAGCGAAGTCATACTCGTCATCTCCTGCGGCGGATGCGGCAGCGTGATCGGGGAAGGGTGGAATGGGAGAATCGATCGTGCTGATAAAGTCTGAATCGATATCTGAAAAGGCATCCTCGGAGTAGGAACCATCAGCAAAGGATTGTTCGGAGAAGGCATCATCGGTAAAGGAGTCTTCGGTAAAGGAGTCTTCGGTGAAGGCATCAGCAGCGTAGGACTCCTCAGCAGAATTCCCAGAATTCCCAGCGGAATTGTCTCCTGGGGAATAGTGATCTCCTGAGGCGGAACCATCTACAAACTGACTGACGTAGGCGATGCCATCATTGGCATAGTTGACATACTCGGCATCGTCGGTCAGTTCCAAAACCGTCTGATACTGTTCGCTGGCGATGTCGTATTGCTGTAACCCGCAGTAGATATGCCCTCGCAGTAAACAAACACTGGGGTCAGTGGGGTAGTTCTCGACCAGACGATCGATCACCTCAGCGGCTTCATCGTAGTTGCCCTGGATGTAGGCGCGTTGGGCATTTTGATATTCCTGAATGTATCCAGTGCTTGATCCCATTTAACCTTCTCCTGCCCGTGCTACTCCAATTGTGCCTAATGTTGCCAGATTATAATTGCGTTACCAGATGCCAGATGATAAATGTCAAACTTTTGTCAATCAAAACTTTTGTCAATCAGTTTTTGCCAGGGAGCCACCCGATTGATCGGGGGAGACAAATATCGCTGCATTCAGGCTGCCCAGCGGGCCGATCGCAGAATTGCCACCTGATCCAGTAAACGAAGCAACATCGGCTGTTCCTGATTCATCAACCATTCGCCCCGCAGGAAAGGAGCCATGCCATCGGGAACGTTGGTCGGCATTTGCACATCCTCAATGTCCAGCCAGTCCATCCCGACGATTTGATCCACCGCCAGTCCCAGCATGGCATCTTGATCTTCCACTGCAATCACAGCGATCTCTGGGCGATCGGTACTCATGGGTGTCGCATCTCCCAGAAATTGCCCCAGATCAGCCACCCAAATGACGCGACCTCGCACATTGAGTGTACCTAAAAGTAACGGAGAAACGTTAGGAATGGGTGTGATTCGATCGGGGGGAGAAGAAATAACTTCTTTAATGCCGATCGCAGGCAAAGCAAATTCTTCGCCGGAGGTTACGAAAAACCGCAAATGAAGCTCACCTTCAGGGCTTTCCAGTTCCTCAAAATCAGCTGCTGGATCGGCCCCTTTACCGCTAAAAAAGTCTGGATTTCCTATCATGTGTCTTCACCTGTCTGCCATTACCCTCGTGCTGTTTGCCCATCTTTAACCTACCCTCTGCCTGAAAATTCATATCAGCTTGACTCAAATTTTATTGGTTAGGGCAATTAATTTTGCAGTTAAAGTTAATTCATTTCTTCATTCACTTCCAGACTGAATTCCTGCCGATGTAGCTCAACCTTCGCTCAGTCAAATGGCTTAATGATAACGGTTCATGCTGATTTAGCCTCCTTAGCCGCGCAAAAGCTGCTTGACGGTTCCAACCAGTTCTGTGGGCTGAAAGGGTTTAGCAATATAGGCATCGGCTCCCTGCTTCATGCCCCAGTAGCGATCGAATTCTTCCCCCTTAGAGGAACACATCACCACCGGAACGTGCTGGGTTTTGGGATCTGCTTTGAGCCGTCGGCACACTTCGTAACCGTTCATCCGAGGCATCACAATATCCAGTACCACCAGATCCGGCCGCTGCCCCTGGATTTTTTCCAACGCTTCTACGCCATCTCCTGCAACCGTTACGGTTAAACCACTGCCTTTGAGCAAATCGGTGATCATTTCCCGTTGGGTTACGCTGTCTTCCACCACCAAAACTGTACTCATATCTCCCTACTTCCTGGCCACATTCCTTTGGCATTTTAGAAACGGTTTTCCTCGATCGCCCATCATATCTTTTCTTTTAGGTTTGCCTTGCTTTTAAATCAACCAGAGATTCTCGTCCCTTGATGGGGCGTTGGTTGTGCCTTGGCATCGGTGTTTTGGCAAAACACTCTTTATTGTAGGGTTTGCCACCTAAATAACTTTTCTGAATTCATGACTTGTCATACTGTATTGATGTTTCAAGGGAATGTTCAAGTAGGGAGCATCAACAGGGATAGCAGAGGGCGATCGCAGGACTGAGGGAATCCGGTCAATGCAGCTCCTTCAGATCCGGGCAATCACAGGGTCGAGGGGGATGAAGTTGCATCCGATCGCGGGGGGGGCAGATCAAAATCCAGGTCTAACTCATCTTGCAACGCCTCAGCCAGCAGCCGATCGGGTTTGGGGCGATCCGGTCGTCCTTGCCCAACATACTTTTCCACCAGCATCAACAGTTCCGCTTCGCCAAACGGTTTGGTCAGGTAGTCTGTAGCTCCCACCATTCGAGCATTCACCCGATCAATAAACCCATCTTTTCCCGTCAACATAATGATGGGAGTCTCTCGGAACGCAGTCGATCGCCGCAGCATGCCACAAATCTCGTACCCATCCAGTTCGGGCATGGCGATATCGCACAAAATCAAGTCTGGCTTCAATTGAAACACCAAACTTAAAGCCATCAGGGGATTGCTGATGGCCGTTGCTTCATAGCCGTGCTGGTTCAGAATATACTCAACCGCCTTCCGAATCGTCGCGCCATCATCAATACAGACAATGCGGGGGACTCGCTCATCTTTCAAAGTAAAGGACTGTCGCTGGGGGGCAGACTCATCAAAAATAGGAGAGGAAACCTGCACTACCCCCTGCTGAATATAGGGATACATCGCTTTCGCCACCGTCAGAACATCTCGATTCAAGTAACGAGCAATTTGCCGGAAGGACGTTTTCCCATCCACCCAGCGTTCAAAGGCTTTGAAGGTTGGCTCTGTCAGAGATTGTTGCAGCTTCGGGGCATCGGCGATCGACGGGAATTGATTGGGGGATTGAATTTGGGGATGAAGCTGCTTCCATTCCTGCACTTGCTTCATAATTTGAGTCACCAGGGGGGCAATCTCCAGGGTCATGAGCTGAGGTGATAAAGCGGTTCCCAGTTCAAACACAAACGACCCCTGGTGCAAGCTCAAAAGATCAAACAGGGTTTCATGCACCATACTCCGAATGATGCTTCGACCTTGCTCTGGCGTTAGCACATGGTTTTCCAGCAGCATCCACAGATGACCATATTCAGGGGCGTTAACCGTTGCAATCAGAGAGGTTCCCAGGGAGTCAAACTCCGGCTCAACTCGATACCGTTGCAGATAATCCCGGAGGCGGGTAAGCTGCCCACCGCTATCCCCGGCGTAAATAATTTGCCCATTTAGAAAGAAGACGAGCCAGGACTTGCCTGACCCGGTGCGTGGAGAACGCCGCAGCGGAAAAGCAAGATTGTTCGTTGGGTCAGTTCCCCCTGTCGAAGAGCCATAGGTTTCTACAAACAACTCCCCCGTTCGTTGTCCCAATTCGATTAGCTGTAGGATGCTGCGAATATCAATTTCGCTTAACTTGCCTTGCATTCAACCCAGATACTCTCCCCAAAACTGCCCAAGACCTCAGCGATGACTCTCTTAATGATTTCAGATGATTTTGAATAATCCCAAAGATTGTTCGATCGATGCCATGAGTTCCCCTACCTCTGACCTATGTCAATGGGCGAGCGATTGAATCAATCTCAAAGCATCGAGTGGTAGACTTTACTGATCCAGGCTAATCCAACTTTACTGATCCAGTTGACTTCCTAATCAAACTGAGCAAACTGATTGATCTGCGCCCTCAAACGGATAGGGTCAGAGGGATGGCGATCGAGCGGTGACGGTAAGGACGATAAACAGCAAGGAACCGAGCGTTATTTCATTAACTATAAACGCTGGGACGAAGGAAAGGAAAAAAGTTACAAAGAACAGCAAACTTGTTTGAAAACGACTCCCTGCAAGCAGCCGAGCGAACTTTCAACCTTACCAATCCTGCCCCTAAACCAGCCTCAGCCTGAAGCCAACGGGATTCACTGTTCGCCAGCCTATCCCGATGCGTTCTGAACTCCCAACCTTATCTTTCCCTTAAACTCAGAAAGAACGATCGCTCAGTTCAGCAACCTGTCCAGTCAGCAACCTGTCCAGTCAACCCTATCTGCACAGCTTAACTTCCATTACAAAACCTAGCGCCCTGAACCGATTAAAGTTTACTTTTCATTAAGGGATTATTTTCCTTAAGAACTGAGGGGAGCGGGGCAGTAGTTTTCGAGCGGTTGCCTGTTGAGTTAAGCCAGATCTGGGGAAATCTAAATTTAAGTAGACCCCCTCAGAGAAACGTGAAAACGGTAGGCTATGGGATAGGGTGTTCTGAATCAATAGTGAAAGCCAGCAAAGTCTAGTGACTTTTCTAGCGCGATCGACTAGGCTTGCTAGGAGTTCCACCGCTTGTATGCCAGACCTTTGCAGGCAACCTGTGTCATGAACTGCTTCATCAATGGTTCTGAAACTTGGTGTAATTGAGTACAGGACAGCTCAGGTAAATCGGGTAGCTCAATAGAATAGTTGGAGAAATAAGGCTAGAAAAGCCTGTCGTGGGTCATATAGACACAAAAGAGGATTGTCAGCGTGCTGTATCTAGCGGAAGTCATACGGAAAGCCAGGGTTATTGGTGGTGGGAAGGCAGAGTTTCGATTGCTGGCCTGTGAGCGATCGGAACTGAATTGGACAGCAGTGCCAAGTGAAGAAATCGTTCCCGCTCCTGATGATGTAGGGTATGGGGCTGGAGTCATTGTCCTCGTAGAGCTTTCTGCGGCTAAACAGGTACAGCGTCATGCTGAGGCGGGTCGTCAACTGGTGAGCATTCTCCAGAAATTTACTCGATCGCAGGAAAAAGCCAAAACTCAGGAAGAAGAAATTGAGCAGTGGAAGCAATCTCTGACCTATCAGAGCCAGGAGTTGAACCGACGGGAGATGGAAATTGAAGCCCGTCAGGAAGAACTTCAGGAGATGGAGTCCGAGTTTGAGCGGTTAGAAAAAGAACGCCAGGAAATTGAAGCGGCGCATGGCGAGATCAAGCAACTCCGGGAAGAATACGAGCGCAAAAGTCAGGAGCTAGAAGGCGCATGGGCCCAGTTACGAGGTGCCGAAAATCAGTTGGAGGAACGCCAGTCTGAACTTCAGGGTTCTTCTAGCCTGAATGAAGGACAAGCCCAGCAGCTTCAAGAACTCCTGAGCCGCATTTCTGGAGCCGTGACACCCACCGGCTCAATCCAAGAGCAACTTCACCTTTCGTTTGATCTGATCGCCCAACAGCAGGGGACATTAAACCATCACTGGCAAACCCTGGAACAGCATCGGGGGGCTGCGACCCAACTGCAATCTGAGGTCGATGCTCAGCTTCAAGATCTGCACGATCGCTGGCAGTCCTGGCATCAATCTACAGATGAACTCAGCCAACTCCGGGCCGATTTACAGTCCAAGCAAGATATCCTCACCTTCAAACATAGTCACGCCAAAACATTACTGCTACAGCTCCACAACCAGGATGCACTGTATCAACAAATGGCAGAGCTTTCCGGTCTGTCTGACAAAGTGGATCTCAGTGCTTTAGAAAACTTGCCCCTTGAAGCACTGCAAACCACCGTCAGTGAACTGGAAAGAGAGCTGGAAAAGCTCTCCCGTTTCGTCAGCATTCAAGAGGAGGAGTTAACCCTTCAGCAAGAGGCGATCGAGGAGCTACGTCAGCAAATTCAGCAAGCCAGTGAGTACGATCGCCTGCGCCTGGAAACTGAATTAGCCGATGAACAAGACCGTTACCAGATGTTGAACGAAACCTTAGTCGGGCAACGGCGGAACTTGCTAGAGCGGCAAACTGGTCTCCAACAACACCAGCGGGTTCTGGCACGGAGACAGGGCTATCCTACTTGTGACAACGAGAGCAGCGTTGATTTATCCCCGGTGTTGACGCAAATGGAGCAACTTCGTCAGCAGCAGGCTCAGGAATTGCAGGCACTAGAGCAGCAGATTCAGGATTTAGAGGAATCGATTCAACCCCTTCAGGTTAAAGTCGAGCAGGAAACCCTGCGATTAGATGCCCAGCGCGATGAACTCCGTCAGCTAGATCAGCAAGTGCGATCGCAATCCGCTGCGGCCGCTGAACTCTGGGGCCGGGTTAATACCTATCAAGATTTGCTTCAACCGGTGCAGGATGGTCTGAACACCCTGAAGGAAAAAGCAGAGACGATCGCCAGTGTCATGACTCAGTTCCAGGAAGCCAGCGACTACCAAATGCAGGCAGTCAACGAACTGCGCGATACCGTACAGCAACTGGTTCCGTCTCAGGTGCATGAGTTGGCGGCTTCGTAGGAAAAGGTTCGAGTGGCAAAAACGAAGGAATGCAAATTGAATAACTTGAAATTCTGGTGAGGTGGGCAGCGTTTCGACTGAGTGCTCAAGCTGAGATCTTGCCTGCCCAGCTAAAGAAGCAGAACGGTGCACCGATTATTGAATCCCCGCTCCTGAGGGCTGAATGCTGTTTGCGGGCGTGAGAGAATTCCGTAGGGCTGAGGGCTGTTTCCGGCTCATGGGCGAGGTCTGTGGTGCTCAATTCTCAGTGCCAAAAAAAGAGGGAGCCAAGGCACCCCTCATGAATCGATCCAAGTCTATTCAAAAACGCGAAATATATAGAGCGTTTTGAGTATTTAGTAGGCCAGACCCATGCTGCGGGTCGTTTCCGCACCGAGGTACACCCGAATGCTAAGGAAGTCTGTTGGGCAAGCCGTCTCGCACCGCTTACACCCAACACAGTCTTCCGTGCGGGGAGAAGAGGCGATCTGACCTGCTTTACAGCCATCCCAGGGAACCATCTCCAGAACATCTAGAGGACAAGCTCGAACACACTGGGTGCATCCGATGCAGGTGTCGTAGATTTTGACTGCATGAGACATTGATATAACGGCTCCAAACGATATGATGTTAACGATCAAACCTTCAGGAATTGTTAAATCACAACCCCTACAGCCGACCGAGTTTTGACGTTACTCCAGTCGAAATCCAGTGTACAGCAGTGGTTTAACCCAGCCTTGAAAAACTTCAAAGAATGTAATATCCCCAAGGGGCAACCCAGCAGATTTTGGGTGAAAGCAAAAGTATCGAAGGGAACTCATCTTTTGCGAAAATATGGGTTAATCTTGATTCTGCTTGATCTTTGCTTAGATAAGGCAATCCATCAAGGGTTGCCATGACATCAGCACACTCCTTCAGGTGAATGTAAATTTCTTTTGTTTAGTGTGGAGAAATATTAACAATGGGTTGGTTAAGTAGACTTTTCCCCGGAAGCAAAAAGCCTGACAAGAAACCTGCTGTAGCTCAGGCAAAGACTCCAAAAGGAGAAACCATTCCCCCGTTTAGAGTGGGCTTGAATGGTGAATATGACGATAGCGGTCTGGCAAAGCGGGTTGCGCTGGCGTTTGATGAGGATTCGCAACTGGACGATATCAATACCTTGTGGGTGGCTCAGTTGAGCAGCAAGGTCGTTCTGAAAGGAAAGGTTCCGACGAAAGCCTCTCTCGATCGCGCAGTCAGCATTGCGCGAGGTGTGGAGGGCGCGACGGAAGTTGATTCCAGTCAGGTTGAAGTTGGTTAACGTCTTCAATTGGTAAGGTGGGCAGTGCCCACCCTACTTTCTCTTCCCTATGCCTTGGATGGGCGAATTGCAGTTCGCCCCTACCCTCCTCACTTCTCACTCCTCACTCCCGCAATGAGACGAGTGCTGTCCCAGTGCTACAAAGAATTAGCTCAGTTTCGGCGCGATCGACTGACGGTGGCTCTGGCTTTTATCCTGCCGTTTTTGACGTTGCTGATTTTTGGTTATGCGATTCGTTTAGAAGCTCAAAATATTCCGATTACCATTCAGGATTTTGACAATACGCCCTTAAGTCGGAGCTACATTGAGCGGCTTTATGCGACAAACCAGTTTGCAGCGACTCCCCGAGTTAATGATGTGGCAGAGGCGATCGATCGGGGTGTTGCAACGGCTGGCGTGATTATTCCCCCCAATTTTTCGCAGCAGGTGCAGTCGGGTCGAGGCAGTACGGTTCAGGTGTTGATTGATGGAACGGATGTCAACAATGCGCGGGTGATTCGGAATAGCATTCAGGCAACCACTCGCTTTTTTGTGCAGGACTCCGGGCTTCAGACCACTCCACCCAGCATTAGACCTGTGACGCGAATCTGGTTCAACCCAGGACGGCAGGAATCGCTCTACATTGTGCCGGGAACCTGTGCTGTGATTTTGTGGATTTATCCTTCGCTGCTGGCGGCTCTGGCAATGGTGCGAGAGAAGGAGCAGGGGACGATCGTGCAGGTTTATGCCTCTAGCCTGAGTGCTTCAGAGTTGCTGTTTGGGAAAGTTTTAGCCTATCTCCTGGTGGGACTGTGCGAGGCGATCGCCGTGATTGGAGCCAGCATGATTTTGTTTGGACTGTGGTTCGCTGGAGATCCGACCCCGTTTCTGTTGGCAACACCTCTGTTTATTACAGTGGCCACCTTGTTTGGGCTAACCATTGGCACACGAGCGACGAGCCAGAATGCAGCAGTTCAGGCCGTAGCCACGATCGGATTTCTGACGGCTTTTTTGCTGTCTGGATTTATCTACCCCTTGAGCAACATTCCCTTTCCCCTATCGATCGTCTCTAACGTGGTTCCGGCTCGTTATTACATTCCCATTATTCGGGATGCCTTTGTGCGAGGAACGGGATGGGTTGGGGTTTGGAGCCACGTGCTAATTCTGATGTTGCTTGGATTTGTGCTGTTTCAGGCGGCCCGGCGAAATCTCAGCAAAATGCAGCTTGGAGACTGATCTAGATATACTCAGGAGTAGTTTGCCTGAGGGCCAGGGCGATGGATGTCTTAGCGGTCTTGAGTTTGGCGATCGCCCCAGGGGTGTTTTGGCTATGGTTTTTCTATCGACGGGACAAACTAGAACCGGAACCAGCCCATCTCATCGCCAGAACTTTTTTTCTGGGGATTCTCGTTGCCTTGCCGATCGTAATTGCTCAAAGCTTTTTCCTGTTTCTGCCCGCTTTTATCCTCTATGCCATTATTGCTCCCATTACCGAAGAGTACGGTAAGTTTGCCGTTGTACGCTACGGCATTTACAACAACGCTGAATTTAATGAGCCGATGGATGGCATTGTCTATGGAGCCGCTTCAGCCCTGGGATTTGCCACGATCGAGAATATTGGCTATTTGTTGGGCAGTTACTTTGCGCCAGAGGAAGCATTGGGGGAAGGGGCTTCAGCCGGGGATGCCGTGTTGTTTCTTTTTATTATGCGATCGCTGCTTTCAGTGCCGGGCCATGCCATCTGGGCCAGCTTTTGGGGCTATGCCCTGGGACGGGCAAAGTTTACCTTTCCTCCATTTCGCGGCAACCGCATGATTCGTGACGGACTGACCCTGGCAATGGTATCCCACGGGTTATTTAACGGCTTGCTGTTGCTTCATCCGGTTCTGGCGTTAGGGGCATTGATCGTGATTGGCGTGGGATGGCGAATGACCTTTCGGCGGATCTCTGCGGCCAGGGCAGCTTCATCCCAGGATCCTGAGTCGTAGGCACTCTTAGGGAATGCAATAACAACCTGGAATTCTTGTGGGGTGGGCATCTTGCCCGCCCAGTCAAAGCAGCAGAACGGTGAACAGGTTATTTATCCAGAGAACGGTGAACAGGTTATTTATCCAGGATTCTGAGTCATAAGTATCAACATCAAGCAATCCTCAAGCAATCTCATCCAATACATCCTTACCCATCCGCGCGTATTTGACCCGCAGGCTGATCCCTAAGGTGAGCTGTTTGAACAGCCAGTACAGGACGGTAAGTCCAATAAACGTGACCATAATCACGGCAATCGGACGGGTGCTGGTCAGATCATTGAGTGTACGAATAACAATCATGTCAGGCTCAGTCACCAGATCCCAGCTATTGAAGCGATGAAACCGTCCTAAATAAATGCCGATCGCGCAGAGTCCGTGGGTTAGCAATTCTGTCCAGAGGGTTAGGTGTTTGTAGCCAATCCGCTTCAGGTAAAAGGCTTGATTGATTAAGCTGACGACATAGGCTTCAAACCCCAGCAAAATGGCGAACATATGCAAGGGAAAGAAAAATAGCGCAATCACCCAGGTGGCAACGAAGCGAGTCCCCCGGATTAAATGAATAATATCGGTTAAAAGGTAGGGGGCATTAGGCAGAAAGGCAAAAAAGACTGCAAATCCAGCCCACCAGAGGAGCGATCGAGATTTGGTTTCGCGGCGATATAGCCAAAAGCTGAGTGCTAAGGGAATAAAAGCGAGAAATAAATTCCAGAGAATCCAGCCGCTATAGACATTTGTAAACGCTGCACGAATGCTCCAATAAATGCCTTCCATACGCACCTGATTAATCTAATTTTGATTCAGTATTCTTCCCAGGGTAGCCTTTTGTCTTGCCAGGACTGGAGAAATTCAGGCGATCTGCCCTATGGCTCACGAAAAATTTGAATAACGTTAAAGTTTGGTTAAAGCCTACGTTAGATTTCCGATACCCGTCCTGCCGATTTGCCCATTGCGGCCAATGCTATCCTCAAGGTATGCAGTTTGTTTCGGCTGCTCCTATCAGCCTTCAGCGATCGACCTATCATGACTTCTTCTCTCAAATCCTCGCAATGGCTTACAACGGGTATGTTGCGGCGAGTGCACCATATTGCACTGCACGTTCAGAATATGGATGCATCCCGCCAGTTCTATGGGCAGCTTTTGGGGCTGCGGGAATTACGTGGTGAGGAAGTGCCTGAAACCTTACGCCAGCAGTTTGAGGTAGGTGAAGTAGCGAATTTTGTCACGCCCGATGGCACCATTATTGATCTGTTCTGGAAGCCGAACCTACTGCCCCCGGATGCCGATCCCGATCGAGAATTTACTCGGGCTGGGCATTTAGCGTTTGACATTGCGCCAGATTTATTCGATCAGGCAGTGGAGATTCTGCAACAAAACCAGATTTCGATCGCCCACGGGCCAGTGCGTCGGCCCACGGGCAGGGGTGTATATTTCTATGACCCAGACGGATTTTTGGTAGAAATTCGCTGCGATCCTGAGTAATTCATCTGGAATCCCCCTACTCCGTATTCCATCAAGAACAGGCGATCGGCTAAGATGACAGGGCAAATGTGAACAGTAGTCAGGCTGGGAAAGCTCGGTGAAAGTCCGACGCTGTGCCGCAACTGTGAAAAAGAAGGGGAGTTTACCTTTTCTTGAGCCAGAACGCCAGCTTGCTGCTTCTTCACTCTATTTCCTGCGACGCACGGGAAAGGAGTTCGTGAACTGCATGACGATTTCTCAAGACCGCCCTTCCCAAAATCAGGTTGCCCATTCCCTGGATGCTCATTCCCTGATTGAAGTTTCCACTACCCAGCTCGATCGCGCCACTGCACCGACTTCCCTGCCTCCGCTTCCCCTCCAGCGTCCCCTATTGCTGATTGGTCATGGCAGTCGGGATGCTGATGGACGGCAAGGATTACTCGATTTTGCGGCAGCTTACCAGGCGTTGGATACTTCCCGTCCTGTGATTCCCTGCTTTTTGGAACTCACAGAACCCACAATTCAGCAAGGCGTGGATCAATGCGTGGAGCAGGGCTATACCGATTTGTCAGCTCTGCCGATTCTGCTGTTTGCTGCTCGTCACAATAAATTTGATGTAACGAATGAACTCGATCGCGCCAAAAAACGTCATCCACACATTACGTTTCACTACGGACGGCATTTTGGCATTACCCCTGGAATTTTAGACCTGTGGCACACTCGTTTAGCAGAGCTGGATCAGCCCCAGTGGAATCCCCACGGCATTTCCCGCGAAGAGACGGTTTTGCTATTCGTCGGTCGTGGCTCCAGCGATCCCGATGCCAATGGTGATGTATTTAAGCTGGCGCGGATGGTTTGGGAAGGCAGCGGCTATCAAACGGTGGAGACTTGCTTTATCGGCATTACCCATCCTCGACTGGAAGAAGGCTTCCGCCGGGCCCGTCTGTACCAGCCCAAGCGAATCATTGTCTTGCCCTATTTTCTATTTACCGGGGCATTGGTGAAAAAAATCTTCAACATCACAGCCCAGCAGCAAGAGCAACACCCTGATATTTCAATGATTTGCTTGCCTGAAATGGGACTGCATCCCCACCTTTTCCAGATTATGCGCGATCGAGAGATTGAAACCCATCTGGGGCAGGTGCAGATGAACTGTGAAATGTGTAAGTTCCGTCTGGCAGCGATCGGGACTGGCGATTCCCATCATGGTCATTCCCACAGCCATGATCACAATCATGATCACAATCACGATCATTCTCATAATCACGCGCACGCTCATGATCACAGCCCTGATCACAATCACAGCGCGATCGATCCCTATGCTGAACCAGAAAAGTACCACCAGCGGATCTGGCAGGTTCCCTAAGGTTCCAATCCCTCAAATCCAGACAAAACTCTTGTGGGGTAGGTATCTTGCCTGCCCATGTAACTGAATCCAGGCAAAACTCTTGTGGGGTGGGCATTTTGCCTGCCCATTCAGCCAGCTTGAGTTGGGGGTATCAAACTTACAGTCACATGACCGATCGCTCACTGGCAGGTAAGATACCTGCGCTACAACAATCAGTCCACCCCTAGAGGCCGATCGTCTCTACATTAGATAAACCCGACTCATCTACCCAGGCAATTTGCTTGATGCGGCGAGACTGGGCAGACTGACGAACGGCTTCTGGATCATTGAGATGACTTAGCTCCACCTCAACCCGAACCAAATGGGCCGAATCCCGAATTTTCTGGGCATGGGCAAAGGCAGCAGCATAGGCTTCCGGCTGGGTGGGAACCACTAACCAATCCGTTTCCGGCGTTTCCAGGGGAAGTTGTCCGGTGGTTAGCAAAACCTGATGCAGTTCTTCAATGTTGAAGGTAAAGCCCACGCCCGGACAGTCCTGCCCCTGAGGATGATAGAGGCTCAACAGTTGGTTGTATCGTCCTCCCTGCCCCAAAATTCGCTGTCCTGACGGCCCAATCACATCAAACACAATGCCAGTGTAATAATCGATCGTCTGAATCAGGCTGAGATCCAGGGTAATGGTCGGTAGTCCATAGGGAGTCGTAGCGTCCTGCTGAAAACTATCTTGCAAAAGCTCCATTAGCCCCTTGAGCCGATTTACGATCGCCCGTTGCTCTGAGTCTAAGTCCAGGCTGGAAACTCGTTGTAACGCATCGGCAGGTTGTCCCCGCAGGTCAAGCAAGAACAAAGCCCGATCGCGCAGGTCGGGAGAGAGGGAGAGGGTTTCTAGCTTCAGACGATCGAGGTGGGCAATGGCTTCTCGAACCTGCTTACGAAGATGATCTGGAAAAGGTTGCAGGAGCGATCGAGTTAACCCAGCTTCCCCCAGGATTAGGGAACATTGATCCAGCCCCAGGTTGCGGAGACAGGCAGAAACAATCAAAAGAATTTCCGCATCGGCAGCCACCCCATCGGCTCCCAATAACTCTATCCCTGCCTGATAGAACTCCTGCTGACGATTATGAGTCCCCTTAGCAGCCCGACGAAACACATTGGCATTGTAGTAAAACCGTTGGGGATAGCTGGCTCCAGCCATGCGGGTGACTGAAGCTCTGGCGATCGAGGCTGTGAGTTCTGGACGCAACCCTAAGGTATCCCCTTCTGAGTCCTGGATTTGAATGACGGTTGCTTGTTCGATCGCGCCACCCGCCATCAGCGTATCCAACCGCTCCAAAGTTGAGGTAATAATGCGGTGATACCCCCAGCTATGAAAAACTTGCTGGATCCGATCTTCAATCCAGCGTTTCTGAACCACATCCAGCGGAAACAGGTCACGTGCGCCAACAGGCGGTTGGTATATCATTACAGTTTTTACTTTTTCTTCCCACCAAACAGCCCAAACAGTCCACCCCCTCCGTTGGTATCAGGCTTGCCGCCCTTCGAGTTGGTTTGCCGCTTCGGGTCAGCTTTTGCCTTGGGATCAGCTTTTCTCGGATCAGGTTTTGCGCCCTTTCCGGCTGGTTGGCTGGCTGCGTTGCGTCTGTTGGGTGCTTCTAATCGTTGTTTACCTTCCAAGGCTACCGCATCTTGAGGGTTTAACTCTAATGCCTTGTTAAAGTGAATTTTTGCCATTGTTGCCTGGTTGGTTTTCAGGTAGATCATACCCAGCCGACTGTGGCATTCACTATTGGTAGGCTCCATTCTCAGGGCATCCCGCAATTCTTGAATGGCTCTGGGAAAATTCTTTTTCGTTTCAAATTCTTGCGATCGACGAAGATAGGCGGCGATCAGGGCATCACGAGTGGGGGGGGCAGGCGGAGTTTTAGGAGGGGGGGCAGGAGCCGCTGTTGAGGTAGAAGGCGCAGAATTGGCAGCAGAGTTCGATGCTCCGATCGATTCACCTCGACTTTCCTTCCGCATCAAATACACCAGATTAAGCTCGCTGATTTGTCCAATAAAATCCAGTGTTTCGTTGAGATGTTGATACTGATTTTCAGCCAGCGATCGTACCGCAGCCCGATAGGAAGTATCCAGATCGCTAGCCGCTGCCAGTCGTCGAGATAAATCGCCATTCAATACCACTGTATCTTGCTGTTTCAGGGCTTGCTGTCCTTTCAAACGTAGTACGACGCAATATTCAGTATAATTTTTTTCCTGGGAAAGCTTTTCGTAGGCAGGGTTAACTAGCTTGGAGAGATATTCAGAGGCCCGCCGCCGATCGGCTGCGTCTTCAGTGACACAACTGTCTGGATGCAACCGTCGAGCGATCGTCAAATACCGCTTACGAATTTCCTTTGGCTCTGCATCCACTGGAATTCCCAAAATGGCATGATAGTCCGTGAAATCCAGGCTAAATAATCCCTGCTCAATCTTTAACATTCTGCTTATTCCACGACTCAACTATACATAAGAGTGCCCCTGAACTGATTTCACCTAACCCAAGATCAACGTTTTCCAGGACAGGTTTCAGGCTGGGTTTACAGTGATTACCCTAAGTCTAAACAATCCTCTGGCGATCGTTTGTCAAGCATGAGTGATTTTGTGTAAGAGGAGGATGAAAGGGGTACTCCTCACTCCTCACTCCTCACTCCAAACTGCGGCAAGGGTTGAACACTCAACAGCTCTTGGCTTAAAGCTTCGTGCAGGTGGCCATTGGTGGCCAGGATGCGTCCAGAGTGGATCTGAAACGGGCTGGTGTCATAGGCGGTAACACGGCCACCCGCTTCTTCAATCAAGACAACTCCTGCGGCCAGATCCCACGGTGACAGGCCTCGCTCCCAAAATCCATCCAGCCGACCACAGGCAACGTAGGCCAGATCGATCGCCGCCGCACCGCCTCGCCGCACACCTTGCGTTTTGTGGGTTAAATGGCAGAACTCTGCATAGTTATTGTCAATGGTTTCGTGGCGATCGTAGGCAAATCCTGTCACCAAGAGGCTTTGGGATAGATTAGCGGTCTGGGAGACTTGAATCGGCTGGCGATTACGGGTGGCTCCTAGCCCTTTTGCGGCTCTGAACAAGTCCTGATGAAATGGGTCAAAGACCACTCCCACTGCGGGAATACCATTGATCAGAAGTCCGACGGAAACGGCGAAAAACGGATATTGATGGGCATAGTTTGTGGTGCCATCCAGGGGATCGATCGCCCACAAAAATTCAGCAGACTGTTCACCAAATTGTCCTGATTCTTCGGCTAAAATCGCATGATCAGGAAAATGGCGACGAATCACTGCCAAGACTTCTGCTTCCGAGGCTTGATCAGCGGCAGTGACCAAATCACCTGGGCGACCCTTTTCGCCAATTTCCGTCAGTTTTCCCCAGTAGGCTTGCAAAACCGCGCCCCCAGCCAGGGCAGCCTCAGATGCGATCTCCAGAAAGCGTTGCAGTTGATCAGATGTTGCGCTCATGAATTGAGTGGATTGAGTTTGGGCGTTTTTCCTCTGATAGCCTAACAGCACGGTGCGCTTCGCTCAATTGTCTGGTTCCCTTCCCCTGAATGGGGCCCGATCGCCAAAAAAGTCTGGTTTCTGCTCGGCAAACCGCCTATTCTTGAAGAGATTTATTGCCCGTTTTGCGAATTGCGATCGGTTCCTGTAATGCCATCTCCTCTCCAGGGCTTCATTGCTCAAAGCCAGCGCATTGTTTCAAACTTCAAGCCTTACCTCCGGTGGGTGATTTTCGGTGGAACCATTTTTTTCCTGGTCAGTACCCTGCGGCAACACTGGTCAGAGGTGACTCAGCTTCGCATTGATGGAACAGGCTGGAGCATTTTAGCGGCAGCAACGGGGATTACCTTAATCGCGCACATCTGGTCAGGCTGGGTCTGGAGTTGGATTTTGCAAGAACTGAATCAACCCGCTGCATCCGTCTGGGGGATTTTAGTCTATTTGAAAACCAATATTGCCAAATACCTGCCCGGCAATGTCTGGCACTTGTACGGCCGCATTACCGCCTCAACTCAGGCTGGCATTCCGGTAGAAGCGGCTGCCCTGAGCGTTGTTCTGGAACCGCTGTTGATGGCAACGGCTGCCCTGTTCATAACGATCGTCAGCCTGGAATCGGACTATCGGCTGGTGCAACTTCTGGGACTGGGACTGATCCTGGCTGCAATTCATCCCAGATTGCTCAATCCACTCCTGCAAAAGCTGGGTCGGCTCAAGGCGAAGTCTATTTTTTCTAAAAATCCTAAAAATCCTAAAAATCCTAAAAATTCTGCAAATCCTGCAAATTCCGCATCCCCTGAGGCTGCTCCCGCTTCCCCTGAGCCAGTCGATCCGATCGATCGCCCCCTGCCGCCTGCCACCTGCCTGAAGCGCTATCCGGTTCGTCCCCTGCTGGGTGAAATGATCTTCGTCTTACTGCGAGGCGTGGGATTTTTGTTCTCAGTTTCCGTTCTGACCTCGGTTAGTTTGGAGCAAATTCCTCTGTTGATCAGCGCATTTAGCTTTGCCTGGTTGCTGGGATTAGTGGTTCCGGGTGCGCCAGGTGGGATTGGTGTGTTTGAGGCTACCGCCATTGCGCTGCTCGATTCTCAATTTCCCCCGGCGATCGTCTTTGGCAGTGTTGCGATTTATCGACTCATCAGCACGATCGCTGAAGCGGTAGGAGCGGGATTGGCTGTAATGGTTGAACGCAGTCAGCAATGCAGTAAGCATAGATAGAAGAAACTTGGAATGGGGAAAATAGGGAAACAATCGATAAAATCTTTACATAAGTCGGAGAAAGATGGAGGAAATCTAAGGAAGTCTCAGTGGGGCAAGGAGATGGGTTCGGAGTTGGTTAAAATGTTTGAGTCCAGCGATAAAAGTGTGACTGGCTTAACAGTTTTGCTTATTGCTCGATCGCGCTCTGTTCGTCCAGGCTCGCTCAAGTTCACCACTGACTGAATGATTGAATCCAACTTGTTGCAAGATTATCTTTCTTCTCCAGACACCATGCAAAAAACCTACGATCTCCACGTTGTAGAGACTCGTCCCCTCAGCAGTCCAGCAACGATTCACCACGAACTGCCCATTACCGAAACAGCAGCCACCCTGGTTTCTGATACCCGCGATCGGATTCGCAATATTCTGCAAAATGAAGACCGACGACGATTAGTGATTGTCGGGCCCTGCTCCGTTCACGATGTCGATGCAGCCCTGGAGTACGGCGAAAAGCTGGTTCCCCTGCGGCAGGAGTTGGAAGAAGATCTGGAAATCGTGATGCGGGTGTACTTTGAAAAGCCCCGGACGACGATCGGCTGGAAGGGACTGATCAACGATCCTCACCTGGACGGCAGTTATGACATTAATTATGGATTGCGATTAGCGCGGAAACTCCTGCTGGATTTAGCACATTTAGGATTGCCCGCAGCTACCGAATTGCTCGACCCAATCATTCCCCAGTACACGGCGGATATCATTGCCTGGACAGCGATCGGGGCCCGCACTACGGAAAGTCAAACTCACCGGGAAATGGCTTCTGGGCTATCCATGCCGATCGGCTTTAAGAACAATACCGACGGTAGCCTTCAGGCGGCCGCTAATGCCATGCTATCCGCTAGCCAACCTCACCGCTTCCTGGGCATCAACCACGAAGGACTGGCCAGTATTGTCACCACCACGGGCAATCCCGATGGGCATATCGTTCTACGGGGCGGCAAGCGTGGCCCGAACTATGATGCGGATCACGTAGAACAAGCAGCCCGTGAACTCACAACGCTAGGGTTAAATCCTCGCGTTATGGTGGATTGCAGCCACGATAATTCCAACAAAGACTATACTCGTCAGGCGATCGTCCTGGAAAATGTGGCAGAACAGTTGGCCGCCGGATCAAAACACATTCTGGGGGTGATGCTCGAAAGCCATCTGGTGGGCGGCAAACAGCCAATTCCCAAGGATTTGAGCCAGCTTACCTACGGACAAAGCATTACCGATGGCTGTGTAGATTTTGAAACGACGAAGACCCTATTGCGGGATCTGGCAAAGTCTGTGACTCGGAAACAGCCGATCGGCAAGTCCTGAACCGGGTTCCACCCCTTAACCTAAAACTTCCTGGAATAACTGCTTCACCTTTTCCCAGGCATCGGCAGCAGCTTCAGCATTATAGCTACTCCGCTGATCGCAGAAAAAACCATGCTCGGCCCCCTCATAGCGGAAAATCTGGTGAGGGACATGATGCTGGGTGAGTGCTGCTTCGATCTGCTCAATGTGATCGGGGGGAATGCTGGCATCCTCCATGCCGAAGAAGGCGTAAAGCGTGCCCTGGATTTCCGAGGTGTAGGTTAGGGTGGGTGCGTTGCCGCCCGGACTCCAGGTGGGAATGCCTGCGCCATAGAAAGAGGCAGTGGCTTTAATATCAGGCAGAGTCGCCGCTAAATAAACCACATGCCCCCCAAAGCAAAAGCCGATCGCCCCCACGCCATTGGACTTGACATTCGATCGGGTCTTGAGAAACGTCAGGGTGGCACGAATATCCGATCGCAACTCATCCACCTTGGTTTGCTCTTTGTATTCTCGCCCCAACTTAACGTCCTTTGGAGTATATCCGGCTTCAAACCCAGGAGCGATGCGCTGGTAAATGGCTGGAGCGATCACTACATAACCCTCTTTAGCCAGGCGTTCCGTCACATCGCGGATGTGGGCATTCACCCCAAAAATTTCTTGAACCACGATAATGGCAGAATAGGTTCCCTCAGCCGCAGGTTCAGCGAGATAAGCATCGATTTCTAGATCGCTACTGGGAACTTTGACATGGGCAGTGCGGATCTCTGTCATGGCATCAGTCACCGATGTGTCAACCTACGCCAGTAGTCTACTGCAATTTGGCGATCGAGGATGCATTCACCGAATCTCTTGGCGGAGGCATTAACCTTTACGGCAGAATAAAGGTATCGCCCTGATGATCACAATCCCCTATAATTCTGGCCGCTATGATTCTGCGCTCTCCGATTCTGGAAAACCTGTCTCGCAGGGTGTAGAGCTAGTAGCCATTGATGGGGAGTGTCAGTAAGGCTCTGGTTCGTGGCTAGATCGATCTAGATCGAGATAGATCGAGATCGATTCAATTCAAAGATTCAGTTAAACGCTCGACCAGGGCAATTTGGAGATTTCCTATGGTTCGGT
Source organism: Egbenema bharatensis FJBBOT/2019 (assembly GCF_048077055.1). Taxonomy (NCBI): domain Bacteria; kingdom Bacillati; phylum Cyanobacteriota; class Cyanophyceae; order Oculatellales; family Oculatellaceae; genus Egbenema; species Egbenema bharatensis. The sequence goes on from NZ_CP182236.1 coordinate 5,970,452, forward strand.
TTCACATTCAGCCCGACAGCGATATTCCTGCCTCTGAGCAGCTTTATAATCAGATTCGCTTTGCCATTGCATCTCGCCAATATCCGCCCGGTCATCGGCTTCCCAGTACCCGCCAACTGGCCATGGAAACCGGACTCCATCGCAACACCATCAGCAAGGTTTATCGCAAGCTGGAAGAGGACGGGATTGTGGATGCCCATGCGGGGTCTGGGATCTACGTGCGGGCCCAGGGGGATGAAGGGGGAAATTCCAAGGTTCGATCGCCCCTGATCGAAAAGTATCCCCAGGCCCATCGGTTAGTCCAAAAAGGACTGGATGATTTGCTCAGTCAGGGCTGTTCGTTGACCCAGGCCAGAGAACTATTTCTAGCTGAAATTGATTGGCGGTTGCGGTGCAGTGCGCGGGTATTGGTGACGGCTCCCCGGCAGGACATTGGCGCAGGGGAACTGATGGCCCAGGAACTGGAAAAAGCCCTCAAGATCCCGGTGCAGCTTGTGCCACTGGAAGAATTAGCCCAAGTCCTGGAGCAAACTCGCTCTGGAACCGTTGTCACCAGCCGCTACTTTATTGGAGATGCGGAAGCGATCGCCTCGCCTAAATCCGTGCGGGTAATTCCGGTGGATATCTATGACTACGCCCAGGAAATTCAGAAACTGCTCAAACTTCAGAAAGATAGTCGCTTGGGGTTAGTGAGCCTCAGTGCCGGAATTTTGCGGGCGGCTGAGGTGATTGTCCATAGCCTGCGGGGGGAAGATCTGCTGATTATGACCACCCAACCTCAAGATACATTCAAGCTGAATGCAATGGTTCGCAGTGCCCAAACGATCTTCAGCTTCGATCGGGCGAGTTGTGCCGATGTCAAGGCAGCCGTCCTGGAAGCCAGGGATGATTTGATTCGTCCCCCCCAGTTGATTTGCTGTGAAAACTACATTGGTGAAAAGTCGATCGCCTTGCTGAAACGGGAATTAGGCTTAGAGTAGGAGCCACAGGGGTTTGAGCGATCGAGGGCACTCTGGTGTCACAGAAAGTTGATAAACCTCCCAAGGAACGGAGAGGAAGGTTTTAGAATAGCTAATATTGTTACAGTTTCAGAAATCAATGGCACGAGTCTGAAGGCAGAAAGGCTGGAGGGCTTTGAATGCCGCTTAGATGGAGCTGCAACGAACTACCAATCGTTTTTGTAAATTGCAATAAGCTGCATCCACTATGAACAACCCAACGCCCAGCGTCGATCGAATTATCATCTTTGACACTACCCTTCGAGATGGGGAACAGTCCCCTGGTGCAACGCTGAATGTTGAAGAAAAGCTGACGATCGCTCGACAACTGGCCCGACTGGGGGTGGATGTGATTGAAGCTGGATTTCCCTTCGCCAGCCCTGGAGATTTTGAAGCCGTTCAAAAAATTGCCCAGCAGGTGGGTACGCCAGATGGGCCAACGATTTGTGGGTTAGCCAGAGCCACTCGTCAGGACATTGAAGCCGCTGCAAAAGCCCTGAAGCCCGCTGCGAAACCCCGGATTCATACCTTCATTGCCACTTCTGATATCCACTTAGCCTACAAGCTGAAGAAAACCCGTCCAGAGGTGCTGGCGATCGCTGAAGAGATGGTGGCCTATGCCAAATCATTTGTAGACGATGTGGAATTTTCCCCGGAGGATGCCGGACGATCTGAGCCAGAATTTCTCTACCAGGTGCTGGAGCGGGCGATCGCAGCGGGAGCCACAACGATTAATATCCCCGATACCGTCGGCTATCTGACTCCCAGCGAGTTTGGTGCCTTGATCAAGGGCATTAAGGAGAATGTGCCGAATATTGATCAGGCAGTCATCTCCGTTCATGGGCATAACGATCTGGGACTGGCAGTGGCCAACTTCCTGGAGGCGGTCAAAAATGGGGCGCGGCAGTTGGAATGTACGATCAACGGCATCGGCGAACGGGCCGGCAATGCGGCTCTAGAAGAATTGGTGATGGCCCTGCACGTCCGTCGTCAGTTCTATAATCCCTTCCTGGGTCGTCCGCCGGAATCGGAAGCTCCCCTGACCAATATTGATACCCACCAGATTTACAAGACTTCCCGGTTAGTCTCAAACTTGACGGGAATGCTGGTGCAGCCCAACAAGGCGATCGTGGGAGCCAATGCTTTCGCCCATGAGTCTGGAATTCACCAGGATGGAGTCCTGAAGCACAAGCTGACCTACGAGATTATGGATGCTCAGTCGATCGGCTTGACGGATAATCAGATTGTGTTGGGTAAGCACTCTGGACGCAATGCCTTTCGATCGCGCCTGCGGGAATTGGGTTATGAGTTGGGCGATCAGGAATTGAACCGGGCCTTCCTCCGCTTTAAGGAACTGGCCGACAAGAAGAAAGAAGTGACGGACTGGGATCTGGAGGCGATCGTCAACGATGAAGCGCAACAGGTTCCCGAACTGTTTAAGCTGGAGCACGTCCAGGTTTCCTGCGGCGATCATTCCCGACCCACAGCCACCGTTACCCTGCGGACTCCGGGTGGGGAAGAACTGACGGATGCTGCGATCGGCACTGGGCCCGTGGATGCGGTTTATAAAGCGATTAACCGCGTGGTTGATATTCCGAACCAACTGATTGAATTTTCGGTGCAGTCCGTGACGGCAGGGATTGATGCGATCGGGGAAGTGACGATTCGATTGAAGTATGAAGATCGGATTTTCTCCGGTCATGGGGCGAATACCGATATCATTGTGGCTTCTGCCCAGGCTTACGTGAATGCCTTGAATCGCTTGTTTGCCGCCATTCAGCGAGGAAAAGCCATTCATCCTCAGCACGCTGAAGTGCAGTCCGTTTAGGGATCAGTGAATTTGCATTGGCGGCAACACGGGCGTTTGTTCGCGCAGCATGTGCATCGCCCAACCCCCCTAAATTCCCCTTAGAAAGGGGGACTTCCGATCCGGCTCCTTTTTGAGCTACCGTGTGCACAGATCTTGGCTGAGAGGCTCAAACCCTGATAGATCCCCCTAAATCCCCCTTGAAAAGGGGGACTTCTAATCCGGTTCCCTCCTTTTTAAGGAGGGTTAGGGAGGATCAAACCCAGCCCTAGCTAGAGCAGATGACTTGTGTGTACACCGTAGCCTTTTTAAGGCGGGCTGGGGGGATCAAAACAGGGGCGATCGACTAGAATCTGCATAACGTTTGACTGGGCTGACTGGGCAGTCAAGATGCCCACCCCCCAAAGATTTCAGATGATTCAATTTGCATTTCTCAGGACATAGCGGTTTAGGACAAGAGCCAATGGCAAAATCAATCTCGCCCTCATCTTCACCTCCGCCCGCCGCTCCTGCACGGTCTGCGCCTACCACTTTCCCCCTCCGTAAAACCCTATTAACCTATGGGCTGCTGATTGCGATCGCCTTTGTGATGCTGCTCCCCCTGGTGTGGCTCACCAGTACGGCATTTAAAGCTCCTACCGAGAATATTTTTCAGTTTCCGCCCCAATTTTTACCAGAGTCGCCCACGATTGAGAACTTTGTGCGGGTCTGGCAGACGGAACCCTTCGGGCAATATTTGTTCAACAGTTTATTGGTGGCGGGGCTAACCGTCGGGTTGAATTTACTGTTTTGTGCTTTGGCAGCTTATCCTCTGGCGCGACTAAAGTTTCGGGGACGAGAAGTAATTTTTAGCCTGATTGTTTCGACGATTCTGATTCCGTTTCAGATTGTGATGATTCCGCTCTACATCCTGACGGTGCAGTTGGGACTACGGAATACCTACCTGGGATTAATTTTTCCAGCGATCGCCTCAGCGTTTGGCATTTTCCTTTTGCGGCAGGCATTTCAGGGAGTCCCAAAGGAATTAGAAGAAGCGGCCCGGATGGATGGTTGCTCTGAGTTGGGTATCTGGTGGTTTGTGATGCTGCCTGCCATTCGTCCAGCATTGACGACCCTGGCCATTTTTGTCTTTATTGGCTCCTGGAGTGATTTTCTCTGGCCGTTAATCGTTTTGGATCAGCCAGAATACTATACGCTGCCCCTGGGAGTAGCTCGACTTTTAGGAACAACTTTTGGACAGGATTGGCGATTAATTGCAGCCGGATCAGTGATTTCAATTGCCCCAGTTTTGCTCTTTTTCGTGTTAATGCAACGCTATGTTGTTCCGACCGAAACGGGCAGTGGTGTTAAGGGATAAAACCCGATCGTTAGTATTCTTCATCACTTATTACAAGCTTTTCACAACGCAGATTAACAAACCTCTATATAATGCTCTGGTATGAAGGGATGCACGCTCCTGTTCCCCCTCTCCCAGAGCATTCGTCTGGATTCTCAAAGCAACTTTCAAGGTCAGGTCGTGTCGTTTTTATTGCAAGGGCGCAGTATTTCTACCACTTTTTTTGAGCTTCTCGCATTACACGATGAAGTCAGTCAGGAATTTGGGCAATCTAATAGAAATAGGGCAAATAATTATTTTTCAGAATTGACAAAATTAAGCTGAAAGCTCGAAACACTTTCACAACTTAAATTCGATCGCATTTGCAAATTGGATCAAAGCATGGCAATGCTGGCAGTTGATCCAGGATTCGTTGATCTCTTCAACCTCACCCTCACGAATTACTTAAATTACTCCCATATACTTTTGATGCACAACAAGGACTCGTGTAAATTATCTCCATCGGTAGGCAATGGCGTTGTCCAAAATCTTGAAACCTCTATTCCCGCTATGAACGCTCAATCTGCCAATCAACCCGATCGCTACTTGATGATTCTCAGAGATATTGAGCATCGCTTGTTCGGCTGTACAAAAGTGTCAGACTGCTGCAATGCCGTATTGGAGCGGTTGGGACAGGCAACCCAAATCATTTATAGCTGCGTTTTTGCGGTGCCCAGTCCCCTGGTGCAGTCCGACCAAGTGGAAAATGTTCCAGCTTCCAAGGATGACTCCAATGATTCAACCCCAGGTGACATCTGTTGGCTTGCTGAATGGTATGGAGAGCCATCTCAAGATACGACGAATTTTCAGGGGATGAGCACCTCAGTTGAGCTAGCAACATGGCGGGATGAAATGACTACAAGCTGGCATCATTTCACTCAGCCTGAAAGTGAAGATGACCTGGCATTTCAGATGGTTGAAGCATCGCTGCGCTCAATGTCATCGGGTATTCTTCTGTTTCCACTCTGGGTCAACCATCAAGTCTATGGAGTCCTGGGAATTAAGCAATCCGAAGGCAAGGAGGCAATCCCCGCTCCTGAATTAGCCCTGTTTCAGGGAACCGCAGCGGCCCTGTCCCTCAAGCTAGACGCACTCCAGGCTCATGCCGCCACAAACGCGCTCACCCAGCAAATTCAGCAGCTTCACCATCAGCTAGAAACAGCAACCCAGCAGCATACCCTCCAATCCCGCCAAACTTTAAACTTTGAAGCATTACTGCGCCGAATTACCGATCGGGTGCGGGACAGTTTGGATGAAAATCAAATTCTGCAAACGGCGGTACAGGAGTTGGCGATCGTGCTGGAAACCCACAGTTGTGATACCGGACTCTATAACCTGGAGCAGGGAACCTCCACGATCGTTTATGAATACATTTGCACGACTGAAATTTCTTCTGCCAAGGGAACCGTCTTACAGTTTTCTGACTATATAGAGGTGTATTCCCACCTGCTGAATGGACAGAATGTGCAATTTTGCTGGGCTTCTTCACCCTCTAGCTGGGATAGTCCTCCTGAAACCACATCTCGCAATATCCAGGAGCGCGTTGCGATTCTCTGCTGTCCACTCATTGATGATCAGGGGGTGATTGGCGATATTTGGCTATATAAGATTGCCGATCATGGGTTTGATGCAGAATCGGTGCGTCTGGTGGAACAGGTGGCGAACCAATGTGCGATCGCCATTCGTCAGGCGCGGTTATATGAAGCGGCCCAGGCTCAGGTTCGTGAATTGGAACATCTAAACTACCTGAAAGATGACTTCCTCAATACGGTATCCCATGAACTGCGATCGCCCATGGCCAACATTGAGATGTCTATTCAAATGTTGCAACTGCTGTTGTTTAACGGCCCTATCACTGAATCCATTGATGAATTCAAGCCAAGTTTGCCGGATGATAGTGCCCCATTCCCCGCTCGTTCCCATGTGAACATACCGCGATCCCGCCAGCGCAATTGTTCTGACTGCGATTCCTTTTCCCTCTCGCTCCGTTCAGATTCGGTGCAGCAGGTCGTGCGCTATTTTCGGATGTTGCAAGATGAATGCAGCAAGGAAATTAATTTAATTAATGATTTATTAGATCTATCTCGTCTGGAAGCGGGGACAGAGCCGTTGATGCTGACCACGATCGACCTGAGCACCTGGATTCCTCACGTTGTCGAACCTTTCCTGGAGCGGGCCCGCACCCAGGTTCAACACCTGAATGTTGAAGTTGCCCCTGATCTTCCGCCCATCACCACCGATCTCTCTAGCCTGGAACGAGTGCTTTCTGAACTGTTGCACAACGCCTGCAAATATACTCCCCCCAACGCCACCATTACGGTTTCAGCTCACTGTATCTCCCCTGCCTCCGCCGACCCAACCCACTGCGATCGTCCCTCCCTGCTGATCCTTCAAGTCAGTAACTCTGGCACCGAACTGTTGCCCAGCGAGCTACCCCGAATTTTTGATAAGTTTTACCGAATTCCCAGTAACGATCCCTGGAAGCATGGAGGGACAGGATTAGGATTAGCCCTGGTTAAACGCCTGGTGGGACATCTGGGGGCAACGATTCGAGTAGATAGCAGCAATAATCAGGTTACATTCACCATCGAGTTTCCGCTTTGAAGGTAAAATTCTCCTGGGAAGTCCCCTGAGTTCACCCTGCCACTTCTCGGTAGAATAGGAGCTATGAAAACGCTGCTGATTGGGCTAATTCGGTTTTATCGTCTCCTGATTTCACCCCTATTTCCTCCCGTCTGTCGGTTTCAGCCGACCTGTTCCCAGTATGCTGTTGAAGCGATCGATCGGTTTGGTGCCTGGCGGGGTAGTGGGTTAGCGATTCGGCGAGTGTTGCGGTGTCATCCCTTGCATCCTGGAGGATACGATCCAGTTCCTCCTCCGCTTGAAAATAACCACACGAAGGATTAATTTAAATAGGCGTATTCGTATTAAGTTTTGTAGACAGTTTGGGGCAGTAGGGTGGTCAACTTAGACTCAAATCAGTTAGAGCGATTGAAGGCCATTGGCGCGTACCTGTACGAAGTGCGTCAAGAGCAAGCCCGGACGCTGGAAGAAATTGCGGCAAAAACTTATATCCCTCTGCGGATACTTAAAGCTCTGGAGGCAGGTCAGGAGAATATTTTGCCTGAACCTGTCTTTGTTCAAGGCTTTATTCGTCGATATGCGGATGTGCTGGGGTTGGATGGCACCGGAATATCTCAGGAGTTCCCGGTTCAAAGCATGATCGACCCAGAGATTTCGACCAACGGAAGTTTAGAAGACGCGGTTTTACCCCCTCCTGTTCAGTCCGATGTGCCCCTATCAGAGGGGTTTTCGCTACGTCGCTCTTCGTCTCCTTCCTTCCTTCCCTATCTTGCCGCCGGAGCCCTGGCAGTCGTAGCATTAGGGGGATTGCTGTACGGGTTAAGTCAGCGGAACTCTTCCCCTCAATCGCAAACCACTGCTGAACAACCTCCATCTCCCGCTCCTGAAACCCAGCCCAATCCTGCACCGATCGCCGAAAGTCCTGCACCCAGTCCATCTCCCACCACCCCAGCCGCTTCACCTACTCCCAGTCCTACTGCCCCTGTCACTGTATCCATCAACCTGACGGATGCTTCATGGTTGGAGGTCAGCGTCGATGGAAATATCGAGTTTGAGGGAACATTGAACCGGGGAGAGCAACGAAGCTGGACGGCCCAGCAGGCAATCACAATTTATTCGGGGAATCCCGGAGCCGTGATGGTGACTCACAATCAACAGCAAGCCACTGCCATGGGGCAACCGGGCATTCCTGAGGAAAGGACGTATACGGCCTCTGCTGCGCCTACCCCCTCGACTCCCTAAAAATAACTGATGTAAAAATCAATTCGATTGAGTGCCCAGGGATCGGCAATAAAATGGCATCCCAATTTTGCCAGAAATCTGTTGTAAGGGCGCACAGCAGTGCGCCCCTAGCAGGAGTACGTTCCGGTGCGTTATTTTGTGCGCCCCTAGCAGGGGTACGTTCCGGTGCGTTATTTTTCTGCATACCCCCTATTGCTCTGGGGAAATTCCACAGGGCGTTTTACAATCGATGAACGTTTTTGCTGACTTTAAATTCAAGTCATTGATCAACCTTTAGGAGATTCGCATGGCAAAACATACCCAAGCCCATATGTCCCGAACGATCGAAAAAAACATTCCTCCCGCATTGAAAGAAAGAACTCGATCGCAAATGGAATATTACATGGGTGCAAAGCTGATAGAAATTGGTGTAAACCCCAAGTCAGCTATCTACCGCTGGGCCGTAGAAGCCAAGGGAAATAATGAAGTTTGGACCTATAGTGCATTTTGGGGAGACTCAAAGGAGAAGGTGCTGGCAGAGGAAGGAGGAGTGGGGAGTGAGGAGTGGGGAGGGGGAAGTGAGGAGTGAGGAGTGAGGAGTGAGGAGTGAGGAGTGAGGAGTGGGGAGTCGGGAGTCGGGAGTGAGGAGTCAGAAGGGAGGAGTGGGGAGTCGGGAGTCGGGAGTCGGGAGTCGGGAGTCGGGAGTCGGGAGTCGGGAGTCGGGAGTCGGGAGTCGGGAGTCGGAGCTTCCCAGTTATGTCAATTGATCGCTTTCCGTAGCGCAGGCATCTTGCCTGCCAGTTAACTACCTATCATGCGATCGCTTTCCTGGGGGGTGTTGGGTTTTCTCCATTGGAAACGCTCCGCGAACCCGTTGTACTGCTCCGCAGAAGCAAGCTACAACCCAACCCACAGAAAAAGATTTATCAGTCAACCAGTCCCCATCCTTTCTCAATCCAGAATTTGAGCAATAAAAAAGCAGCCTTTGCGGGGCTGCTTCTTCTCATACATGAGGTGCATGAGGAGCTGTCATCTACTAGAGTAGAGGGAAATTTTGCCCCTATAGGTAGGGTTACAGATTTTGATACAGCGAATTGGGTAGGAAGGAGTGGGCTAATCTGACGGACTTTGAGGCTCAGTGAGAGCAGACAAAATCCCCAAAGTAGACAGACTCATTAAATCTAAGTTAAAGTTGTAGTGAGTTTGCTTTAGCTCTTGGATAATAGAAATAGTACAAAGAAGACTTAATTAATTGAATTTCCCAATCTTTGCAGCCGATTTCTCACGATCTCCTGATTCATACAGCAGCTTGTAGGATAGATGGATTTACTCAAGCAGCCGTTTAGCTCACCAGGGAGATACTCGGCGATCGCGGTTTCAGCCGCGACCCAAGTAAAATGGACGAGAGATAAAGAAATAAAAGATACAAACATTTAGAAACCCGTTAGAAACCCGTTGGATTTTAGTCAGGTGGGACATGGTAGAAACACAAGCACGAACTCTAGGACGGAAGCCCATTCAATCATTAGAAGATGCTTTAGAGTATTGTCAGACGTTGGGAATGCGGCTGAGTAAGCAGCGTCGGTTCATTCTGGAGCTACTCTGGCAGGCCCAAGAACATTTGTCAGCTCGAGAAATTTACGATCGCCTCAATCAGCAAGGTAAGGCGATCGGTCACACATCGGTGTATCAAAACCTGGAAGCCCTGTCCGCTCAGGGGGTGATTGAGTGTGTAGAGCGATCGGACGGTCGGCTATATGGCAATATCAGTGATCCTCACAGCCATGTGAACTGTTTGGATACCAACAAAATTGTTGATGTTCATGTCGAGTTACCCGAAGAAATCATTCGTATGGTTGAAGAACAGACCGGGATCACCATCACCAGCTATTCGATCGATTTCTTTGGTTATCGTCAAACTGGGGCTGCTGAAGCTGCCGGAGCCATTTAGGGTCATAAATTAAATAACCTGTGCAACGATTTACTTCGTGACTGGGCGGGCAAGACTTCGGCTTGAGCTCAGTCGAAACGCTACCCACCTCACAAGAATTCCAGATTATTAAATTTGCATTCCTTAGGTTTCTGTCCTGCCCCTGACAATTGATTGGCTTGCATGGCTCACCTGTCGTTCACAGGTGAGCTATTTTTATGGCGCGTTCGGCCCATGCCAGGTCGAGGCGTTTCAAGTTTGCCTCTATACCAGGGATAGAGATTGCTTAACGAGCCTTAACTCAGATTTTTGGTTCACAAATGAAATTTATCAGTAAGCTTGACGTGCAACAATGCAGCTTGCCCCTCAAACTCCAAATATAGGGTTTAGGATGTGAGCAAGGTTTATAACTAGCGTCTTACCCTCAACAAGCACGTTCAGTGGGCTATGGTACAAAATCCGATTGATCCGCCAAGAATGACAAACTACCCCCCTAGCTTTCCAGTTGCCCGAAAGCGAGCGCGCTCGAATTCTCAGCCAATTCAACCTCTTAAATTACCGGCAATTCCCAACCCCATTCCTGTTCAGCCGCGATCGGATCAATTCCGCCCGTCGGATCAATCCCGTCCCTCGGATCAATCTCGTGTTGGAGAAGTGCCGACGAGTCATCCTTCTACGGTGAATCAAGCTACTCCGGAGCAGGATGTCGTTCCACCCCAAAGCCCATTGGTTCAGGGTACTGCTTCCACCCAGGACAGCGATCGGTTCGTCGATCCCTGGCTGCCCCCTGTTCCGTCGGGACAACCTCCAGTCCATCCGGGCAAACAACCCACTGCCCCAGCGAAATCAAAACCCGCTCCAGTAAAACCACGGCCCAATCCCCTACTACCGCTGCAACGGTTTACTCAGGCGACCCGCTCCAGGGGAATGGCCCTGGTGACAGGAGTTTCGATCGCCTCGGTGGATATGTACCGTACTGTTGCGCCGAAAGTGAGGGAGTCTTCCCGACGGTTTAAACCCAATTCCCAAACCCAGCAATGGATGCTCATCTGGTTTTCGGTATTGGGAACCTTCAGCGGCATTACCGCATTGGCGTTTGTTTGGCTGGCCAGTCCACCCCCTTCGGCCAATTGTCGGAAAGTGTCATTAGATTCTCCAGGGGTGCAACGGCTGTATTGTGCCCAGAGTCTCGTGCGATCGGGAGAGTTATCCGATCTGGTAGCCGGAATTGAACTGATGGAAAATTGGTCGCCCGATCAGCCCTTTTACCGGGATGCCCAACAGTCGATCGCTGATTGGTCTGCCTTAATTTTAGTGATTGCCCGGGGACGGATGGCTCAAAGTGATCTGGCAGGGGCGATCGAGGCGATCAATCAAATCCCAGAATCCAGCCCAGCTTATTCCCAGGGACAGGAAGCGATTGCAGCCTGGCAGCAGGAATGGCAAACCGGAGAGGCGATCGTTGCAGTAGCCCAAGAAGCGATTCAAGCTCAAAATTGGCGGCAGGCTTCCCATCAAGTGGTGGAGTTGGGCTATCTCAGCCACGAATATTGGCGGCTCCAGCAGGCCGATGTTTTGTTTAAGCAAGTGGTACGAGAAAAAACGGCGCGGGAGTCTTTAACCCATGCTCAAAAGCTTGCTAAGGAAAATAGTCCCGACAAACTGGCTGAAGCGATCGCCCTATTGCGCAACGTTGCACCGGGTACCTATGCGACGGCTGAAGCGGAAGCGTCCCTGAAACAATGGAGCCAAACCCTGATTGGGGTAGGACTGGAACAATGGCAGGAGGGGGATCGGGACGGGGCCTTTGCCACGGCTCAAGCCATCCCACTTAATCCAGACTTGCCCACCGAAGGGAAGGACTTGATTCAAATCAGCCAGGCTGCTCAATTGGCGGAAACGAGCCTGAGCCGAACTGAACCTGTACCCTCGATCGCTCAGGTTTGGCAACTGATGGAAGCTGTTGCCGCCACTCAAAACATTACTGCCAGCAGTCCCTTTTACCAGGATGCGCAGGCGGCCATGCAAACCTGGCAGACTGATTTGCAAGACCTGAACCACCTGTTGATCGCCAATACGATCGCGGATTGGGGCGATCGCAGTGCCCTGGAGTTGGCCATTACCAGAGCCGAGGCGGTAACCGCCGATAGTCCTCGATGGCTACAAGCTCAAGCATTGATTGCTGATTGGCAACTGGCCATTCAGGGGCTGGAAGATCAGCCGTTTTTAGCCCGGGCAGAACAATGGACGCGATCGGGAAAAATTCCTGACCTGCAAGCTGCAATTGCTCAGTTGAAGGTGATTCCCAGCGATCGTCCCGCCTGGAAAAAAGCCCAGCAGTTAATAGTGGCATGGACGGCTCAAATTCAGACCATTGAAGATCAGCCATTCTGGGACAAAGCACAAAAATTGGCCAAGCAGGGCAAGTTACCCGAAGCGATTGAGGCAGCGGCTAAAATTCAGCCCAATCGGGCTCTATATGAATCCGCTCAGGCTGCCATTTCCACCTGGAAAGGAGAAATCCGAGCAGCAGAAATTGCGGAAGATCAGCCGATTCTCGATCGAGCTTACGGTCTGGCCGGACAGCAACGGTTGACCATGGCGATCGATGCTGCCTCTCAAATTGCCCCAGGTCGAGCCTTGTATTCTGAAGCTCAGGCTGCCATTTCCGCCTGGAGCGAGGAACGGGATTTTCTCTGGAAAGTTTGGGCAGATGAGCCAATTCCCGCATCGGATGCAGAGACGGATGCACAGTACGGCGATCGCACCGATGGAGAAAGCGATTAAAATAAGGACTTTCGTACCCTTTTTGGTGTGATGGTGAGAGAGCGATTCAAACGAAATGGGCAATCGGGGGAGCTTCTCGCATCCCGTCGTTTCAGCATGACGACCCCCATCCACCAGTTACGGCGGTGGATCGGGCAACCCCTACCTCCTCAAGCTACCAATCCCCAAACGCCCCACCCCTTGGCCGTGTCGGGGAAAACCGATCGCCAGGAACAACTCGATCGGCGGGAGCAAAGTTCATCGTCCGAAGTTGCCTCGCCCCCAGAACCGTCTTCTCCCCCTCCATCTCCCCCACCCCCCAAGCGTCGCCGCAGCGGTTGGCAATGGACGATCGTTTGCTTTGCAGCTCTGGGACTGATTAGTGGCATGGGTTCAGCCGCCCTCCTCTGGTTAGTGAGCCTGCCCCCTCCGCCTGATTGCGAAGATCCATCTCGCCTGACGCTAGACATGGAGCGTCTGTACTGTGCCCAAAAGGCGATCGATGCGGGAGGACTCCCTGAACTCATTGCTGGATTGGAACTGTTGAAACAGCAGGACACGGAAGATAGCCTTCAGGCGGAAATTCAGAAGCTGTCGGAAGAATGGTCAAAGCAAGTGTTAACCATTGCCCGGTCTAAAGCCAACAACAGCGATCTTCAAGGGGCCCTTGATGCCATTCAGCACATTCCTGACACCACACCCACCTATGAAGATGCCCAGCGGCTGGTCGCCTATTGGCAGGAACAGTGGGCTGACGGGGAAGCCATTTATGCCAGAGCACAGGAAGCCTTCAAAGAGCAAAACTGGACGCTCGCATCCCAGCAAATTGCCATTATGGCCGAGTTGGCGAATCCGTACTGGCACAATCGCCGGGCCAATGAACTTGCCCAGCAGCTTGGAGTCGAGCGACGGGCGCGGCAAATTTTAATTCAGGCGCAAAGAACGGCTGGGGAGGGAGGTTTATCCGCCCTGGGACGGGCCATTACCCAGGCGCAGGAAATTGCTGAGGGAACCTATGCCTGGGAAGAAGCTCGCCCCCTCTTTGCCCAGTGGAGCCGATCGCTGTTGGAAGATAGCATTCAAAAATGGCAGGCAGGGAATCCGGCGGGTGCCATGAATACGTTGGGACTGGCCAATGTCAAGACCTCAGCTCCAGAACTGCAAGACCTGGTGCGGTTTGGTGATGCCTATCGTCTGGCTAACCAGAGCTTCCCTGGTGCTACTCCAGCAGCGGATTGGTTTCCTGAACTCCGTCAGCTCAGGCAACTGCGAGAGGCGGTGGTTGGGATGGGGCAAGTCCCAGCAGATAGTCCGTTCTATGAATCTGCCCAGGCAATGCAAGCTGATTTACAGGCCCAGTGGGATGATTTGATTCAGCTTTATTACGCCAGCTTAACCGCAAATTTAGGCCAGCATGCCTCCTATCATCTAGCGATCGATCAGGCCCAGCAAATTACCCCCGATCGCCCCCGACGGCTCCAAGCCCAAACTCTGATTGCTTACTGGCGCGATCAAATTGAACAAATCGAAGATCAGCCCTACCTGGATGGGGCCCTCTGGATGGCTCGTTCAGGACGCAAAGAAGATCTACAACGGGCGATCGCTGAAGCCAGCCTGATTCAGCAGGGTAGAGCCCTCCGGTTAACCGCCCAGGGACATATCGCCACCTGGCGACGGCAAATTGAAAGCATTGAAGACAAACCCTTGCTCGATCGCGCTTTCCTACTGGCGGATGAAGGCCAACTGTCAGAGGCCATTCGTACAGCCCAGGAGATTGCGTCGGGACGGGCTTTGTACAACGAGGCCCAGACCGCCATTGCCGAGTGGCAAGCTCAGCTCGTTCGGACTGCCCAACTGGCAGAAGATCGCCCGATTCTGAGTCGAGCCAGATCCCTGGCAGATGGCGGAAATTTAGGGGAAGCCATTCGGATCGCCTCACAGATTTCGCCCGGTCGGGCCCTGTACCGGGAAGCCCAGGCAGCCATTGCGGAGTGGCAGGCTCAACTGACTCCCCCTCGCCGCGATCGCTCCTCCGAAACAGATCTGCCCGATGAACCCAGTCTTCCCAATGAACTGAACAACTCCCCGCCCTCACCCGGTACCCTCGATCCACGCTTCCCGATTCCCAACGGTACGACTTCTCCCTCACCTGGCACTCCATCCTCCCCCTATGCTGCTCCATCTTCCCTGCCGATCGAACCTGTCCTGCCCGATCGCATTGAAACCGTGCCCCCCTATTCCCCCTCTGGAGAATCACCAGCCCCTTCCCTGGAATTTCAATCTCCTCTTCCCATCGAAGAACGTTTTCCTGCCGCTGCTCCAGAATCCGCGCCATCCCCATCGGTTCCTTCTGGCTCTCCCTATGAGGGCTACTATGATGAGCGGTTTTTCGAGTCCAATTAGGCATCTGAAGGGGTCATTTAATGTACCGTTTTCGGTAGTCTGAATGTATTGTTAAAACTAGTCGTTGGCAAACCAGATCAATGGACGGTTCCTGCTGACGACCCTCATGCATGGCATCCTCCCTGGTTCTCTGTTCTTGCACCATCCTCCGTCATGACCGCCCAGACTGCCCCACCCCCCGATCGCCGGATTTTTCGCCTGATGCTGATTGATGAAGACCCTGTGTTTCGTTCGGGGTTGCGAATCTGGTTAGGGCAGTTCCCGGATATCAGGATTGTGGCGGAAGTGGGGGATGGCAGTGCTGCTTTACAAACGCTGACTACTTATGCCGTCGTCGAAACAGATACAAGCCCTCAACCCGCCTCAGATGCAGAATCTCCGACCCCTCTCACCGTAGAGCTAGATCTGGTGATTCTGGATATTGGGTTGGGCCGTGATGACAGCAACCGCCTTCAGGGACTGGAACTTTGTCAGCAAATCAAATCCCTTTATCCCGCCTTGCCCGTTCTTTTTCTCAGTTCTGCCCGCGAACCCGTCCTGTTGTCCGCTGCCCAGCAAGCCGGAGCGGATGGATATTGCCCCAAGGATGCGGAGGTCGATGCATTAATTCAGGTGATTCGGCAGGTGATATCCGGGCGGCCGTGCTGGATGAGTGGTATTGGGGATTTGGGGGTGGCAAGCAGGGAGGGTTTACCGGGTTCGGGACGGGAGCCTGATGCCTCGCGCTTCACTCCTACGGGTACGCCAACCCGCCGCGATCGCTCCGCCCCTTCTCCCAGTCGCCTGTCTGTACTGCGGCGAAATCTGCGGCGATCGGGTTTACAGCAAATTGATGCGGCCTTGCAGGAGGTGGAAAGCCAGTTACGCGATCCCGATCTGTCCGATTTGAACCGGGCCCTTTTGTCCGGACGACAGCGGGAACTGCGAACGGCTCGGTGGGTGGTAAGACGAATTTTAGCAACACCAACTCTGGATGAGCAGGCAGCCCAATTGCGGCAATCACTGGAACGGAGACAGGCTGGTGTGGCAGATCAGTCCCTGGAAGACAGACTGTTTGCAATCCAAAGTTCTGGGAGGGAACGGGGAACGGAGCAATCAGGTTTTCCGCCACCCCCCTCCCCCACGCCATCAACCCGTCCTGACGAAAGCTCTGCCCTCGCGCCTGCTACTCCCCAAATGCTGGATACGATGAGTGCTCGAGATGTGCGATCGATGCTGTTTGATACGGTATCCGCCAAACTGCAGGGGGGGCTGGAGAACGGCATGGATGTAGCTCTGGAAATCGACATTTTGCGGCTGGATAAAAAACGGGATTTACTTTATCTGATTCTGCGGAAGGTGGAAGATTCTCTGGAGGAATTGCTCTACTCTCAACTTGACTTTGAACAACTAGAGCCAAGACGGTTACTGATCCTCCAGGATCTCTGGCAAGCCACCGTGATTGATTTCTTTGGCAGATACTTTGTGGTGCAATTAGATGGGTACACCGTGGATGTGGTCGATTCCCTCTTGCAGGATGCGCCGATCATCCAAACCGCCATCCTGGACAAAATTCCAGGAGTCATTGAGTTATTCAAGCATTTGCTGTTTCAAACGCCGCTGATTGTGGATAGTGTGCCGTACCCAGCCGGGAATCCAGAAGCCCTGAACCGAGCTGAAATCCTGCTCGAACATCTGCTGATTCAAGTTGCCAATGCTACCCTGCAACCGTTGCTGAACCGCTTTGCCAACATAGAAACCATCAAGCAAAATTTCTACGATCGCCGCTTACTATCCAGCCGAGAAATTGAACGGTTTCGCAATGATCTATCCTGGCGATATCGTCTGGAGCGGTACGTCCGAGAACCCACGGATATTTTTGAAAGCAAGCATACTCTGTTTATCCTGACGGGACGCAGCATTCGCAAAACAACCGTATACGCCTCTCGAACCGAGGAACTAGAGCAGCTTTCCGGCATTCCTTATGTCGTCACCTTGGCTCTGGAAACCCGAGATGCTGTTTCACCGCGCCTGCGATCGGTGGTGTCTTTCATGGGGAATGGAGTGATTTATGTTTTGACGGAAGTGATTGGTCGCGGGATCGGCCTCGTTGGACGAGGCATTATCAAAGGAATTGGCAATGTTTGGCAGGATGGGCGGTTCAATCGGAGATAAGAGTGCCCCATTGCCTCCGCCTATCTCCGAAAATTTTGATACCGATACAGTGCATAGGCATCAAACAAAATACCGACGAGGGTGCTGGCGGCACTGATGACCATGACTCCACCCACAGGGCTGCCACTGCCAAATACGGCAAGGAAGCGGGTGAATTGCTCAATTCCTTCTAGTCCAATCACTTCCAGGTGCGGAATATGACCTAACCCCAGTAAGGTGACTAGAATTAGCCCCATAAAAACGATCGGGGTTAAGAAGCTAAAAATTCCCGTTATGATTAACGATCGCAGTAGGCTAGGCAGAATACTCATGAAAGACGAATACTCCAACATTCCAACGGGTGGTCAAAGGATGCAACGTTGTACGGTGGATTGGCAAAGTTGACCGATTGCCTGGCTCTCCTGATTATGCTGCTGCAAGGCTGGTATCCAGTACCCCTGGCAAAGTATAGGAATTTGCCTGATGGTACTCTGTTGCTCCTGCCATCTCCTAAGATAAAGGGCGATCGCCTTTTGTCCTGTGGATTTTCAGAAATCTTAAATGTTTATTAAAAAGCTTATTGAAGTCTGATGAAGCGTGTGGTGTATTACGCTGGAAGTCTTGGCTCCTCTACATCAATGGGAACAGTAGCTTGAAGCAGAGTGCAAATCCTTCTAGTTTAGGTCGGTGGAGTCGGCGATTACTGGCTGCTATCCTGCTGGGCGGCCAAGTTTTGGTTCACTTATTGATGGGGAGAATCCATCGCCGCAATACGCAGGAGCAAATGCAGGTGGTTGGCCCAGGATCGCTGATGATTGTTCTGATCACAGCGGCCTTCATCGGGATGGTGTTTACCATTCAGGTTTCCCGCGAGTTTATCCGTTTGGGAGCAGGCTCGGCCATTGGCGGAGTATTGGCGATCGCCCTTTCCAGAGAGTTGGCTCCGCTGATTTCTGCCATTATTCTGGCGGGTCGGGTTGGCTCTGGGTTCGCGGCTGAAATTGGCACGATGCAGGTGACAGAACAAATTGATGCCCTGTATATGCTGAAAACAGACCCGATCGACTATCTGGTGATTCCCAGAGTCATTGCCTGTTCTGTCATGCTGCCGATCTTAAGTATCCTGTCCTTCCTGACGGGGATGACGGGGGGAGTATTGGTCGCAGGAGCCTTGTTTGGCATTTCCCGCCGGATTTTTCTGGATTCTGCCCGCAACTTTCTGGTTCCCTGGGATATTACCAGTGGTTTAATTAAATGCATTGTCTTTGGGGCGTTGATTGCCATTATTGGCTCCAGTTGGGGGTTGACCACCACGGGCGGCGCAAAAGGAGTCGGACAATCCACGACCACTGCCGTTGTAACCGCTCTCCTGGCGATTTTTATCTCCAATTTCTTTATGTCCTGGCTCATGTTTCGGGTGCTGGGATAAAGAGGATTAGGGGGAGAAAGGAAAGCCCTTAAAATAGAGGTATTCTAAAGATTGACTTCTGTGAAGTTTTGTAAGAGGGTAGCCTAAATGACCCAGAGTCCTACAACCTCCGGCAATGTACCATCAACTGGAACCATCCAACTAGCTCCCAGCTATGCCCTGCCGATCGCCTTAGTCGGGATTGCAATTCCTCTGGTGTGGGTGCAGCCGTGGGTCGCTGGGATCGTGGCGGTGTTTGGTTTGTTTCTGCTGTTTCAGACCGTTACCCTGCGTCTGTTGTTCACGGAAACCGCACTGGACGTTTTTCGGGGAGAAACCTTGATTCGACGGTTCCCCTATCAAGATTGGCAAAACTGGCAAATTTTCTGGTCAAAGGTTCCCATCCTGTTCTACTTCAAGGAAGTTAAAAGTATTCATTTTCTGCCCATTTTGTTCGATCCTAAAATGCTGCGATCGTGCCTGGAACAGCGTTGCCCCAGGGCGTAAAACAATGCCCCATTAGCCACTCCCGTTCGGCTGACGCTCACGGCGGAAGCCCACTCCCCACTCCCGATCAGCCATTAGCCCAAGGTTTTCCATGCACTCAGATGACTCCCCCACTCCAGAATCGAATCCTTCTGCCCGGCCGAATGACCGGACGCAAGCCGATACAACATCGATTTCTGGTGATCAGGCGATCGGAGCCAACTCCTCTACCCTTTTCGATAACTCTAGTAGGAATACCCGCAACGACATGAATGATTTGGAACAGCGAGTAGCGGAACTGCGCCAGGAAGAGAAAGCCCTGCGCCAGGAGATTACCGCTTTGCAAGCGTCTTACAACACGATGCTGCAACGTCAGATTGCGGAGGCTCAGACGGCGATCGGGCAGTTGATGAAGGAAAGCTTGAGTGAGCTAGAACAACGGCGGCAAACGCTGCAACTGACGGTGGAGCAATTGGAACGACGGCAAGAGCGGATTCGGAATGAAATGCGGACTACTTTTGCCGGATCGTCTCAAGATTTAGCGATTCGAGTCCAGGGATTTAAGGATTATCTGGTGGGTAGCCTTCAGGATCTGGCCTCTGCGGCTGAACAACTGCAACTGGTGCCTGCAACTCCTGAACCCCAGCGATCGAGGCAGCCTCAGCCTGCGGTTGCCGATTTGGTTAAGGAGGAGGAGCCAGAGTCGATCGCCCCTTCGTTTACTGAGCAACGCTTCCAGGATCAGACCAAACGGATTCGCAAACTGCTGGATCAGTACCGCACCAGTCCCGATTACTATGGCCCCCCTGGCGATTGCGCCGCACCTTTGAACCAATTCACGCTGAACGAGTTTCCAACTGGTTTTTTACCCAAAGCGGTCGCGGAGCTTTGCGTACTATGGGTTCTCGCCTGCAAAATATCCTGATTGCCTCGGCGGTGATCTCGATCCTGCGGGATCTCCACGGCGATCGCCTCCGTACCCTGGTACTGGGCAACTCACCAGAACGATTGGGGGAATGGCGACGCGGCTTGCAGGATTGTCTGGGCATTTCGCGGGCAGACTTTGGTTCTGAAGAGGGGATTGTCCTATTTGAAGACCCGGAACCCCTGTCTCAACGCGCCGATCGTCTTTTGAAGCAAAAGCAGTTACCCCTGATTATTGTGGATGAGGCGGAAGTGGTGATCGATATTGCCCTGCTTCAGTTTCCCCTGTGGTTGGCCTATGCGCCAGATCCGATGAATCCGCCAATGGTGTATTGAGGATCGGGGATTGAGTAAGCTGTGCAATGGTTTACTTTGCTGACTGGGCGGGCAAGATGCCCACCCCACAAGAGTTTCAGGTTGTTAGATCTGTATTCCTGAACTTGAACGATCGTGGCTGATGAGGGCAGGGAGAAATCATCGCTCCGACTTAGATTGGTGCAACATCACGATCGCCAGTACTCGCACCAATCCGGTGATTGACCCCATGACCAACACAATCAGAATTGCGATCGCCAGAATGATGGCTGTGGGGGATTCACCGTGTTCGATGATCGGTTGGGGGTCGATCGGGGTGATGGAGGGAATCGAGGTAGCGGTCTGAATCGTTTGGTTGGTTTGAGTTTGCAGGTTGGGTTGCATCTGGTTAACTTGAACTCGACATTTTCATCATCCGATCGCCCATCTGGGAAACGGTGTCAGAAAGGGAGCATTCGGTGGGTCAACCTGGTGACTGACCCAAAACTGAGCCACAATTGAACCTGAGAAAGACGACTGTATCGGCATTCAACTGTCTCAGGTGAGGCGAACATGGCAGCAACCGTTAAAGCATCGCAGACAGGGCTAGTCACCATCGATCAAGCCAGACGCAAAAAAGACTGGGCAAAAGCAGAACCCGCCTGGTACGGGCTTGCTACGACTACGAAATCAACTCTGAAACGCTTCTGGCGGGGTATGGCCATCCAGCAAGACACTTTTGCGGCGATTTGTGAAGCTGTGGGGATTGAGGATTGGCAGTCGATCGCTGATTTTTCCTCCACCACTGCTGAGTCCGATACGCAGATAGAGGCTGGATTTTTGCCCTCCACCTATGCCCAATCGACCTGGGTAGAGCGGTCTGAGGTAACGGCTACGCTATTGGACAAGTTGCGATCGCCCTGTCGGTTGCTGGTGTTGAATGGGATGACGGGCATTGGCAAAACGGCTCTGGCAGAACGGTTGCTGGTTGAAATGCAGGAAACGGAGGAACCGTCCGCAGTCCGATCGCCCCAGAAACGGTTTTGTCGGTTGAATCTGGAGGATGGCAGCATTGCGGCTGATTTCTCCTTCAGTGGGGCGGCGTTGTTGCGATCGTTGGGGGAGGAACCGACTCTGGAGGATCAGAAAGACCCGAAGAATTTGCTGCACCATATTCTTCAGAAATTGCGAACTCAACCCTATCAAGTCCAGATTGATTCGCTGGAACGGTTGCTGGAAGGGAATGATCAGGAGGGCTGGAGTGAGTTTTGTGACCCACTGTGGCTGGATTTATGGCAACAGCTTTTGGCAGGGGGGGAGTGTCAGAGTCAGGTAATTGTGACGACCCAGGATGTCCCCGGACAGTTGGAGGCGATCGGCTCTCGTTATCCCAGGTTATGGCATTGTGAACCAATTCGGGGATTGACTGAACCGGAACAGATGGAATTATTCCGCAAAACCGGATTGGTGGCGATCGATTGTGATGCGTCCGATGTAATCCCGTCCCTCGATGCAGTGGCGATCGATGGCGATGTGCCCAATGTAACCCCGTTCCCCGATTCGGTGGCGATCGATGGTGATGCGTCCAATGCAACCCCATTCCCCAATGTGGTAGGGGCGCATTGCGATGCGCCCAGTGCAACCCCGTCCCTGGATGACCCCAATCCCGGATTGGATGGTCAGAATTCTGCATTGGGCGTACAGCAGTACGTTTCTACGGGTGGGCATTCTGCATTGGGCGTACAGCAGTACGCCCCTACGGGTGGGCGATCGATTTTTGCCGGTCGGGATGGTGATTATCTTCGACGGATTGGCAAACTTTATGCTGGACATCCTCTGGTGTTGCGGGTGATTGCGGAAGACATCAAACGGACGGGTGGCAATATTGAACGCTACTGGCGGCAGGGTGGGTTTGCGGAACAGGAGGCCCACCGTCCGGCTAAATTCTCGCGGCGACGGTTGCAACTGGAGGTGAAACAGCGGGTGAGTGAGGCTTTGGCGCGATTACCGGAGGATGCGCTTCAGTTGCTCTGCTGTGCTTCGGTCTATCGTCGTCCGGTGCCTGCTTCCTTCTGGTTTGCCCTGCGACCGGAACGGAACGAAGCCCAACAGCAAGCGACTCTCAACCTGCTGCAAGCCCGCAGTTTTGCGGAAGAAGATTGGGAAGCGGAGTCCTGGTATGGTGCCGATGCGGATATTCCCCTGCGGCAACACAACCTGATTCGCAGTGTGACCTACGAGAGGCTGAAGGCAGACCCAGTGACCTGGCAAATGGCAGAACGACAGGCAGCGGAGAGGTGGTTGACTGCCTATGAGCCTGATCCGGATGCGCCTGGTCTAGAAAAACTGCGGGGTTATTTAGAAGCCTTGCATCATTACTGTGAGTTGGAAGATTGGGATAAAGCCAGCCAAATTTACACCTACCAAATTCCGTCAACGAATCAGGCACTACACTGGCAACTACTAATCTGGGGATATTACAAAGAATTGGTGGCAGTCAGCAGCAAGCTGGCAGACAAAATCACTTCTCAAACCAAGAGACTTTGCTTGAACCAAATCGGGAATGCCTACTACAGTCTGGGAAATGTCAAACAATCTATCGAATATTATCAGCAGGCGTTAAACTTTACTCGACAAACTGGCGATCGACAGGGAGAGGGCAATGCACTGGGAAATCTGGGAAATGCTTACCGCAGCCTGGGCAACTATCGGCAGGCGATAGACTTCCATCAGCAACACTTGACCATTACCCGTGAGATTGGTGATCGAGGGGGAGAGGGCAATGCACTGGGCGGTCTAGGAAATGCTTACGACAGTCTGGGCAACTATCCGCAGGCGATCGACTATTATCAGCAGTGGTTGACCATTGCCCGTGAGATTGGCGATCGACAGGGAGAGGGCAAGGCGCTGGGCGGTCTAGGAAATGCTTACGACAGTCTGGGCAATTATCCGCAGGCGATCGACTTCCATCAGCAAAACTTAACCATTGCCCGTGAGATTGGCGATCGACAGGGAGAGGGTAGAGCACTGGGCAACCTGGGAATTGCTTACTACAGACTGGGCAATTATCCGCAGGCGATCGATTACTATCAGCAACACTTGACTATTGCCCAGGAGATTGCCGATCGACTGGGAGAGGGGACTGCACTAGTCAACTGGGGATATACATTAATCAAGCTGGAACAGTATTCTGATTCCCTGGAGCAGTTGCAATCCTCCCTGGAAATTTTTAGAGAGATTGGCGATCGAACAAATGAATCCGAAGCTCTTTTGCGATTAGCAGAACTCCATCAAAAAACTGGAAAACTCGATCGCGCTCTGGAGTATTGCGATCGGGCATTGCAGATGGCGATGGAGTTGGGGATTCCGTTGGTTAAGGAGTGTGAGGAGTTGAAACAACAGTTAGAGGAGGATGGGAACGATCGGTGATGATGGGATGGTCAAATTCAGGAACACGCCATTGCGATCGCCCTGGAACAGTGGGCGGATGAGTACGCCAGATTACTGAGGAACGGCAAAATTTAGATTGGGATGCAGTAGAGCGAACTGATTTTGAAGAGGCGATCGACAAGTGCTACCATGTGATTTTGCATTACGAACGCATTGCTGAGGATGAATTAAAGTTTGAGGTGATGCACAATACGATCGTGGGAAATACGGGAGTTGAGAACGATAAAATTACCATGATTGAGATGGATTCAGATTTGCCCGTTACCGTTGGCGCGATCGGGGTTTTAGAGTGAGGGCGCACAGCAGTGCGCCCCTACGGGTTGTTGGAGAGGAATTGATTTTTTCTTCCTCCTACCTGACCAGTACCGTCATGTATTTCCCGGTGGCAAAGGGAGCGGGAATGATTGGGGTGAACTGAACGCGATCGGTGGCAATGCGGCGGACGTAAAACTCATTCATGGTGAAAATTACCTGATCCCGCGTACCGATAATCCAAACCTGTACCCGATCGTCTTGGGCGACGGGCAGCAGTTCATTGAACTCTGAAGACATATTGAGTTTCCTCGCTGATGTTTTTTGGGAAGAAAGGCTTAAGGTGTGGGGGAAGAGGGTTTCAGGGAAACGCCCCCCAAGCGTCGTCATGCATCAGCGAGGCTGCCGATCGCAGACACAATGATCTACAATCAAACAGCCTTGCCCTCTGCGGATTCAGAGTGCCAGGTTAGCTGGTTAGGGTCGTTGGTCGCTTCCCTAATCAGCGTTACACCTCACCTTAAGCAGGTTTGAGTGGACTGGCTCGTTCGGGTGAAAAAACCAGTATCGCAACAGCATAAAGGATACGCGCCCACAATACAAGCGTATCCAGATACTTTTTGGCCAAATCATGAAAATCTTGACGCGATCGCAGCTCAATCCATTGCAGACCCACAAGTTACAGACCCACGGATTGAGCAACCATCTCTCTCGACTACTTTGCAGCAGAAATCTACTTACCCTATTCGCCCCCCAACTCCTGACTCCCCACTCCCCACTCCCGACTCCTCTCATCTGAAGACTAAACTGAGAAATAGAGCGTCGGAGGTGACACGATCGTGAACTCTTATGATTCTCCAAATCCAGAAACCGCAGTCGGTAAGGTTTTGCTCATCGGCGTGACCGGCGGAACGGGCAGTCATGCGGTGAAAGGATTGCTCGAACAAAATGTGAATGATTTGCGGGCGATAACCCGTAAGGTTGACCTGGAGCGGACTTCCCTCTCCCGACTCCACCATAGCGGAGTAGAACTCGTTGAAGCCGATCTCGATGATCAGGACTCCCTGCCAGCCGCCTTTGCCGGAGTTGCAGCCGTCTACTGCCATGCCACTGCACCTGATGCGGCCAAGCCTGATCCAAGGGAAATTGCCAGAGCCGAACGAGTTGCTCAGGCGGCAAAACAAGCCAACGTGAACCATTTTGTTTACAATTCGGCAGGCGGAGTCGATCGCAATTCGGGCATTCCCCACATTGAGCAAAAACATCAGGTAGAGCAGGTGTTCAAGCAGGCCAATTTACCCACCACCATGCTACGAGCCTGCCTGTTCATGGAGGAGTTTTGGAAGCAGTACACGCGACCGTCAGTCCTCAAAGGAACTTTTTCCTTTGCCGTACAACCCGATCGACCGCTACATCTGATTACAACCAAAGATATGGGACGAGTGGCCGCCCATGTCATGAAGCATCGTTCCCAGTATGTCGGGCAAGCCATTGAACTGGCGGGCGATGTGTTGACTCCCCAACAAATGGCAGAGGCATTTTCCAGGGTTCAGGACAGCCCTGTTGTGTACAAATCCATTCCACCCTGGATTTTCTTACTTTTATTTCGCAAACCCCTGTTTGATCTAATTCAGTGGTATCGCCAGCAGGGCTATCAGGCAAATGTTCCCGCGTTGCGTCAAGAATTTCCGGGTCTTCTGAGCACCTTTGAGGAATTCCTGGAAGCAACAAATTGGGCAAATCCAGAACTGACATACCAGGATTTATAGACCGTTTAAAAGCAAAAATAAAAGCCTCAGTCATGAACTGAGGCTAACGATTAGGATGAACTAAACC
This sequence comes from Egbenema bharatensis FJBBOT/2019, assembly GCF_048077055.1. NCBI lineage: Bacteria > Bacillati > Cyanobacteriota > Cyanophyceae > Oculatellales > Oculatellaceae > Egbenema > Egbenema bharatensis. Next base: position 5,996,318 of record NZ_CP182236.1, read on the forward strand.
TGAAATACAAATCGGACTTAATCAAGATTAGCTGACAGCAAAAGCAGTTAAAACCGTAAGAGCGACGAGAAGAACAGCGATCGCACCTTGAAGCGCATAGCGTTGTTGCTGTTCAGGGGAAGGATATTCGGCAAAATAAACTGCGGGTTCCGTGGCGTAGTTGTTGAGCAAACCTTCTTCGTTGCGAGTATACATAGTGACCTCTTCTTTAGTTGCGTTTTGTTTCTTTATGTAAATAAATGTAACAGTATATTTACAATAAGTCAACAAATCCAGGTGTTTGTGGTATACGGCTTCGTTCTAACTCTGATAAGCAGGGCTTAACCACCCACTCTCAGGGCTTTCAGGTAGTATAATTGTACTAACGTCGATCGCTGATTGGTAAAGGCTGATGTTGCTCAATCTGCCCCAAAATCCTGCCCCTGCCATTGCTTCACCGCCAGAAATTGCTGCCTACGAAGCCATCTGGATGAAGGTTTCCACCTGTACCAGAGTGGCGAATTTGTTCCGACAATTTAACTACGATCGCCCTGCCCAGGTGGCCTGGAAGCTGGGAATTCCAGAACAGGACATCACCAGCGTTCAGCTTACGATCGCAGCTCTGTTACCCTTCGATCGGTTTCAGTCCGTGTTTTACTCAGATGCGTCCTACCCACAACGGCTGCAAGATGCCAGGCATCCCATTCCCGCTTTCTACTACCAGGGCAACCTGGACTGGCTCTCAACTCGCTCCGTTGCTGTGGTAGGAACCCGTAAACCCACGGCTCTGGGAATCCGGCGGGCCCAAAAGTTAGCTCGCTTTCTGGTTGCCCATCGCTTCACGGTAATGTCAGGGCTGGCCCAGGGCATCGATACCGCAGCCCATACCGCCACCCTGGAAGCCGGAGGACAGACGATCGCCGTGATTGGCACCCCCTTGCATCTGCCCTATCCGCGAGAGAACCTGCCGCTTCAGCGAGAGATTGCCCAAACTCAGCTCCTGATCAGTCAGGTGCCCTTTTACCTTTACTCCCAGCAGGACTACCGCAAGAATCGCTTTTTCTTCCTGGAGCGCAACAAAACCCTGGCGGCATTGAGTGAAGCGACGGTGATTGTGGAAGCCTCGGAAACCAGTGGCACCCTGAGTCAGGCTGAGGCAGCCCTCCAGCAAGGCCGCAAACTGTTTATCCTCAACTCCTGCTTTGAGCGGGGGATGGAATGGCCCAATCGCCTCTTATCCAGGGGGGCAATTCGAGTGGTGGATGGCTCGGAGATTTTGGCGCATTTGGGTTAGGAATCGAAATTGAATAACTTGAAATTCTTGTGGGGTGGGCATCTTGCCCGCCCAGTCAACAAAGCAGAATGATTGTGCAAGTTATTCAATCCACGATCCTAAGGGAGCATCTCCCCAGGATCAACGCTCAAGGGCTCCGACGGGATCAACGGGATCAACGGGAGTATAGTGCTACGCACTGAGATTAGGAAGGTAAAAGCCCCGCAGCGCGGGGCTTTTACCTCTAAATTTGTCCTAACTACTGTGACTACAGCTATAAAATGAAGTATTGAGTAGAAACGTTTGGGCTGCTGGTAGGGAGGTGGCACGTGAAAACCTCAGTCAATCCATCATTCATGCCGGAGCGATCGCTGGACAGAACCAATCGCAGAGAGCAGTCCTGGGGATTCTGGTTTCTGGTGCCGCTCCATCCCTACCGTCGTCGTCGGACGCTACGGCGAGAAGTTGTTCCCAATACGGTCTGGACGTTTGAGCAGTTGCAGGGCATTCTCTATACGATCGTGCCGATTCGGATGACGGTTGTGAAATTAGACTCCGGGGGTTTACTGGTTTATGCCCCCATTGCCCCCACGCGGGAATGTATCCGACTGGTTCAAGAACTGGAAGCGGTGCATGGAACCGTGCGCTACATTCTGCTGCCAACGGCCTCTGGGCTGGAGCATAAAGTTTTTGTCCCTGCCTTTGCCCGCTGTTTTCCCGATGCGCAAATTTATGTAGCTCCCCATCAATGGAGTTTTCCCCTGAATCTGCCGCTTCCCTGGCTAGGATTTCCATCACAGCGCACCCACATTCTTCCCGCCAACAGTGCTGAGGCTCCCTTCGCCGATGACTTTGATTACGCAATTCTTGATATTGATCTGGGCAGGGGTTCCTTTGGGGAAGTGGCATTATTCCATCGCCGATCGCACAGCTTATTAGTCACAGATACCGTACTCTCGGTTCCCCAGGAGCCACCAGAAATTCTTCAGTTCGATCCCTACCCCTTACTCTTCCATGCGCGGGATAGTGCGAAGCAGGCGATCGAGGACAGTGAGGCGAACCGTCGCAAGGGATGGCAGCGCATTGCCCTGTTTGCCATTTATTTTCGACCCAGTGTTCTCAAGACCAGCAGCTTGATTCAGTCCCTGCGAGATGGGCTGAACGCACCCAATCATTCCAAAAAAGCCTACTTTGGGTGGTTTCCGTTCCAATGGCAGCCGGGCTGGGAGCGATCGTTTCATGCCCTGCGTGGGGAGGGTCGTCCGTTTGTGGCTCCGATTCTCCAGACCCTGATCCTGGATCACAACCCACGAGCGGTACTGGACTGGGCCAATCGCGTCGCCCATTGGAACTTTGAGCGGATCATTCCCTGCCATTTTGATGCACCGATCGCCACTACTCCCCAGGCGTTTCGCAAGGCCTTTTCCGTGTTCGAGTTATCATTTCTGAATCAGGAAACCTTCGGCAGTACCAGCAAACCGCTCCCCGTAGCAGATGTGGCCTTTATCAGAACATTGGAGGAAAACCTCGATCGCTGGGGGATTACGACTCCACCGGAGCAGATGTAGCAGATTGAGATGTAGCAAATTGAAAAGAATTTACCCAAAAAATATCCCTTTAGGAGTAGTGAAGGGCGTGAGGCCGCACTGTATTCTTTGGGGCAGAAAAGAAAATGAGGGGCAGTGTAGGAATGGCACTGGAAGCGACCCAGGCTCAGGTTTTAACGCTAGAGAATTCTCAAATTAAACTGACGGTTCGTCCTGATTTAGGGGGACGGATTGACCAATTGCAGGACTGTCAAACCGGGCATTCCTGGCTCTGGCATCCCTCCCACTATGATCCTGATGCGACGCGATCGCTGTCCATTGGTGCGTCCTTTGATGAGGCATGGACGGGAGGATGGGATGAGGTGTTTCCCAATGATGCCGCCGGACGGTTCCAGGGACGGGATTTGGTCGATCACGGCGAGTTGTGGTCGCAACGGTGGGAGGTTCTGCAATGCTTGCCCTTTCGCATCACGTTAGGCTACCAGTGCCAGACGGTTCCAGTCCGGGTGGAAAAGCTGATTCAGCTTGATCCAGGTCGCCCGGAGGTCAAACTGGTGTACTGGTTTGAGAATCAGTCGGAGGAGCCGATTCCGTTCCTGTTTAAGCACCATGCTGCGATCGCCATCGAACCGGGAGATGAGATTCTCCTGCCCGATTGTTGGGTGGAACCTGCGTTTATGGAATTCAGTCAACTGATCGGTCAACCGGGGAAAACTCGCTTTCCTGAGGCGATCGGTGCTAAGGGTGAAACCGTCGATCTGCGCACCATGCCCCCGCCCTCATCCCAGCTTCAAGAGTTTTACTACAGTTCTGATCTGGCCAGTGGCTACTGTGGCATTCGGCACCAGGGCACCCAATCTGCTCTGCTGTTGACGTTTGATACCGATACGTTTCCCTACGTCTGGATGTTTCAAAGCTATGGTGGCTGGCGGGATCATTATGTGGTTGTGGTTGAACCCTGTACAACGATGCCTGCTGATCTGGAGGAGGCCTGTCGTCAACAAACGATCGCGGTTTTGCAGCCGCAGGAGCGACAATGCCGCCAGCTTACCCTGCAATTACGTCGTTAAAGTGAAACACCTGTGGCAATTGTCAATGCCATTTTACTGTAGTCCATGATTATCTCAGCACCAGCCCAGGTTTTCAGAAAAACGTGGATTCATCACTGGAAAAAGAGTCCTGAGGAAAAGGGACTTCTGGAGGAAAATGAGGTTCAGACGGTACATATGGCTCTAGAGGAGGTTGGGGGTCAGACGGTACATATGGCTCTGGTGGCTCTGGAGGAGGTTGGGGGTCAGGTGGCTCTGGAGGAGGTTGGGGGTCAGTTGTCGTATCGGGATTTGAAAGAGCATCAGGGGTTGGCTCAGTAGTGGGAGGGGGGCTAGGAGGAAGGTCAGGTGTAGTAGGTAGTTGATTGATACCTGGATCCACTGGAGGAGGTGATGAATTGTTTGGTGAGTCAGGGACTGTAGAACTATCAGGGGTAGGTGATAAAGCTTCGGATTCTACAGGCTCAGGCTCTTCTGGTGGTTCCGGGGAGAATGGTGGGTTGCTACTGGGCGGGCTTTCCAAATTATCACCAGGAGAATCTGGGAAGACAGGAACCCGTCTACCAGGTCGGAAAATGGGAGGAATGAAGGTACGGACACCAGTAGGAGGCTCAGTGGGAAAGTCCAATGGTTTTTGGGATGAGATTTGCTGCGATCGCTGTTGCACTCTCGCTTCCGCTTCTTGCAGCAGATTGTCGGCCGTTGTTTGAAGTTGTCGAGCTGAGGCAAGCCTTTGGGAATTTGTCCCAATCGACTGTTCATAGGCAATAATCTGAGTCATTTTTGCCAGAATAATGTCGTGAGCTTCCCGCACCCAATACAGCGTGCTAATCTGTTGCAGTTCTGTCATTGCCCCCTGTAGATCATTAACCTCCAAAACTCGACGGATGCGCTGTAAATGATCGCTATTTTTTACCCAGTCATCGCTCCATTGCCGTCGTTTGCGTTCTGCTTCTGGGTAAACAGTGCTGTTGGAAGGAATTGCATCCACCAACGTAAAGGCACTATCTTGCTCACCCAGATCATATTTCTCATCCGCTTGATCCAGCAAAAGAGCGGACAATTGGGTGAGAAGCGTTTGTGCATCCGAGTAGATTGCACTGTCAACAGGAACCTGGCTGAGCAATGTAATTGCCTCGGGAAGCTGCTGGTTTTGCACCAACTGTTGTGCCTGTTTAACCTGGCAAAACCCCAGTAGGGCTTGGGCTCTGGTGTAGACAGCGGATTCCTTCGTAACAGAGGCAGACTGACGAACGCACTCTTCGTAATTGCCCTGGCTTTGCAACAGAGTAGCCAATTGAAGTGTGGTCAGAGCATCTCGGTTGAAATACCACTGCAATGCCGGATACCCTGCGGCCACAACAGCGGCGATCGCTGCAACTTGAATAACCAATCGTCTGGATAGGTGAAACCTGGGTGGTTTGGGTTTAGCCGCAAGCGGTTGAGTAGTAGTAGTGGATTGGGTATCAGTGACTTGGGACGAGATGGATGGGGCAGGGGAAAATTCGGACGACTGAGACGTGGAGGATTGTGGTGCGGTTGGTTGAGAAATGGATGCTTCTGGCGATGGCTTGCCCTTCACCGCTAGTTCAGTTTTGGCTTGTGCACCAATCCTTGCCTCAAGATCATTAATATCCTCATCTTTTAACTCCAAAACCTGTTGCAGGTAGCGCAAGTCATTCCGTGCCGATTGCTTGAGCGGAGAGTTTTGAAGAATTGCCTCAATAAATTTCTGTTCGTACTGACGCAGATTTTGCTGATATTGTCGCGAAGGTTGCAGGACTTCTGACTCGATCGCCAGTGCCTCCTCTGGAGACAGTCCCAGTTGCGTCTGTTTTGCAGTCAGCGCCACCCGGGCAATATCGGAGATTTCACCCCGACTGGCTACTTGCACTACGGCTTTACCATATTGCTGTTGAGGATCCAGTATCAGGGTGTGGGCAATGCGAATTTTGAAACCTTCCTTCACTGCATAAATTTCCGGCTTCATTGCAGGAGCGATTTCCTGCACCTTCTGTTTAGCATACTCGTGCAGTTCATCAACTGAGATCTGCCCATCTTTATCCTGATCAGCGGCTCCACTTTCCAGTCCTTCAACCAAATAGCGTGTATAGATTGAAAGGTCGGTGTTGGCCTGTTCAAAGGAATATTGGGTAGAAGTCGAAGAGGTTAGGATGACTCTTCCTTCTCCGCCTAGTTGTGCTTTCAAATCAATAGAGCCATCATCCTTTGCCGATAACCCTTCTGCAAAGGCTCCACTGAAACAGCAGTCAAGAATAATCACCTGATGGCGCGATCGACTGCGGTTCATGCTGTCGTGGATAAAGCTAGCGGCAACTGCCGTAGAGCGAATTAATTCACCCTGCCGAGTTTTGCGGGTTTTGCAGTTTGCTAAATACAGTTTGCCAGTATCATCCTTAATGCCATGTCCTGAAAAGAATAGCAACACTAAATCATTCTTTTGGCGATTAAAGAACAGTTGTTCAATTGCTTCCTCCATTCGCTGGCGATTGGGATTACACAAGCGAACAATATTTTCTTCACTAAACCCCCCGATATCTGAGTGTTTTAGAATTCGGTAAATTGCTTCTACATCTTTAACTGCACTGGGAAGAGTATTGAGACCAGGTTCATACTCACTTACCCCAATGAGTAAGGCGAGCTTAGACATACTCCCCTCCTATGTTGCTACAAAACGTTGTGCAGCTTGGATAGCGATTTCTAGTTCTTCACGGCTACTCGCAGTTACTTTTAGCTTTTTGCCGTTTGCCTCCACCTCCAGTTCAATGGGCTTGCCTCTCAAACGATCGCTCAAAAAGTGAAACATGCCCTTAATGTTTTCATGACTAATTTCAGCCGTCAGCAAACCTATCAAAACGCCGCCGATCGCCTTATTCCCCTGAGGTGGATTGGGGTCAAGCACACGGCTTACAGTTTCAACTTCATCGATTGTTCTCAGTTCATTGATCAAAGTTTGAGCCTGTTCATCTCGCTCTTCTGGATCTAGAGCGTTATCAATGAATTGAATGGTTAATTTAATTGGAGATGCGCTGATTACCATAAAAACCTCTTATAAATCTTGTAAATCTGCTAGGGTCTACTAGAACACTTGGGAAATTATCGTTTCCCTCCCATCCTCAATCTTCGTATCGCCGAATTAAGACAATGGGAAGAAAGCCGTATTCCCGATGTTGTTCGTATGAGTTGAAGGGGTGGCAGAAAGGATAGCAGCCTGGTGTAGATACGAAGATCGGAAAGTAATTGTAAAGGGGGCATTGCCCACCGTAGGCGAAAAACTTGCTCTACTGCGCTGCCAAAGCAAACTACAGTCCTACATTATGGATTTACGGAAGACAAACAGATTTCCAGTTTTTCCCCGTCCGACTCTTAAATCCTCATCCAGGTAAGACGTTCTCCACCAGGCTTCATTTTGCAGAAACTCCAGGACAGGAATTTTCAATTCCGGTAGTTGCCATTGTGGTTGTCCAAAAGCTTGTCTCGCCTGTATCGCAAACGCATTGAACTTGACGGTAGCTTCCTGTTCCCGTTCCTCCTCCCAACCCCATTGACCGTCTGCACGGAGCCGCCATCTTCCCAGGAAGGGAATCTCCAACTCTGCTCCATTTTCCGCATTCAGCGTCTTTGGCGCATGGAAGGTTAACGTTTGCCAAACTGAATGAATGGTAACGCCTGTAGCACCGAATCCAGGAGAGAAGGGTGCCAGTCTGCGGGTTACAACGGTGCCCCGTGAAGCGTAGATCAGTTCCCAGGCTCCTAGCAGTTGTGGCATTGCAGCGGAATGGAGGGGATGAGGGGTGGGATTACCCTGCTCTAATTGCATGATGAGTTGATCGATCGCTCCTGCCGCTGAAGGCAAGAGGGCATTTTGCCGTCCAAGGGCTGCAATTTGGCGGAATAATTGGGTTTTGAGGGTTGAGCGAGTTTCTTGATCCATGAGAGTCATCAAGGCTGCAATGTCCGAGGCACCGTCTGTCGTCAGACGGGATTGAGCCAATCTTACAATCTTGCTTTGAGAATTTGCTCTGAGAATTTGCTCTGAGAATTTGCTCTAAGAATTTGCTCTGAGAATTTCGCGCTTACGGCCTATCCAAAACCCTTAACGGAGTTTGCAGACGGGTCTTACAACCGCGCTTCAATGCTCCAGATAGCTTGAATGACGATCTCCGGACGAGTTTTGGGAATGGCGTGTCCTGTTTCAGGCAATTCGATAGTTTGTAAATAATTATCAAGTCATCTTTGCATAAGGGGTTCAAAGACTCAACTTTTTAAAGTGAGAATTGCTGTGCAGGGTTGTTGGTTCAGTTCAGGGATAGAGATGAACGTTATACTGTTTACTTCAGCCTATGCAAACAATGCTCAAGTGTCTCCTTCTCCAATATTTCTCCAGTAATCAAAGTTAGTGCTGAGCATCGACTCGGACAACATTTCAGTAAACAAAAATGAGTATGACGATCGCGGGCTACAACTTACTCGAAGTTCTGGATGAAGGAGCCACCACCTGTATTTACCGGGCAAAATCAGCATCAGAAAATCAGCTCGAAGCAACATCAGTGATTATCAAAACACTGAAGGCGGAATATCCATCCGTTGAGCAACTCGCCCGACTCAAACACGAATATCAAATACTCCAAAATCTAAATATTGAAGAAATTGTTAAGCCGATCGCCTTAGAAAGTCATGGGAATGGCCTTGCCCTGATTCTGTCAGATTTTGAGGGAGAATCGCTGGCAAAAGCGATCGCCACGGGGCGATTTCAAGTAAATAATTTTTTACAAATTGCGATTCATTTGGCAGCCATTCTGGCGCAGTTGCATCAGCAGAATATTATTCACAAAGATATTAAACCCCATAACATTCTGGTTAATCAAAAAACGGGTGAAGTTCGGTTAATTGATTTCGGAATTTCTACCTATTTATCGAGGGAAAATGCAGCGGTCAGTCCGGCGACTAGGCTTGAAGGAACGCTTGCCTATATTTCGCCGGAACAAACCGGCAGAATGAACCGTTCGATCGACTATCGCACTGACTTCTATTCCCTGGGTGTCACGTTTTATGAAATGTTGACGGGACAGTTGCCGTTTCAGGCGACGGATACCCTGGAGCTGATTCACTGCCACATTGCCAAACCCCCTGACTCGCCGCATCAGGTTTATGCAGAGATTCCAGAAGTCGTGTCTGATGTAGTGATGAAATTGCTGGCGAAGACGGCAGAAGAGCGGTATCAGAGTGCGCTGGGACTGAAGGCTGACCTGGAACAGTGCCAGACGATGCTGCAAACCACGGGGACGATCGCCCCGTTCCCGCTCGGAGCATTGGATTTATCGGGTCAATTTTCGATTCCTGAAAAGCTGTATGGGCGCGATCGGGAAGTGGATTTGTTGCTGAATACCTTTGCCCAGGTCAGGGCGGGTCAGACGGAAGCCATGCTGGTGAAGGGGTACTCTGGCATTGGCAAATCGTCTTTGGTCAACGAAATTCGTAGGCCGATCGTGGGTGCGAAGGGCTACTTCATTGCCGGTAAATTTGATCAGCTTCAGCGCAATGTGCCGTACTCTGCGATGATCATTGCCTTTCAATCCCTGGTGAAACAGTTTTTAACGGAAAGCGAAACCCAACTGGCCCACTGGCGTACCCAATTGTTAGCGGCTCTGGGTAAGAATGCTCAGGTGATTATTGATGTGGTTCCCGATGTGGAGCGGATTGTGGGCAAACAACCCGCTGCGCTGGAATTGGCTCCTGCGGAAGCACAGAACCGATTTAATCTAGTTTTTCAACGGTTTATTCGCGTTTTTTGTTCACCCACGCACCCGCTGGTGTTGTTTCTGGATGATTTGCAATGGGCGGATTCTGCGTCGCTCAAGCTGCTGGAGGTGATCCTGACCGATGCAGAAGCGGGCTATTTATTTCTGATTGGAGCCTATCGAGATAACGAAGTCAGCCCCAGCCATCCCCTGATCGTGACGCTGGATGCCCTGCGATCTAAAGCGGTGACACTTCATGAAATTACCCTGGCTCCCCTGGCACTGGCAGACGTTCGTCAGCTCATTGCTGATACCCTCCATAGCGACGCAGCCGCCGTCCACTCCCTGGCGGAACTGGTCGTCCGCAAAACTTCAGGCAATCCCTTTTTCGTCAATCAATTTCTCAAAACCCTGCATCAAGAGCATCTGTTAACCTTTACAGCGCCAACGGCGGGAGGTAAGCCGTCCTGGCAGTGGCACCTCGCCCAGATTGAAGCACTGGATATTACCGATAATGTGGTGGACTTGCTGATTCAGAAGTTGCGAAAACTGCCCGACCTGACTCAGCAGGTGCTACCGTTAGCAGCTTGTGTGGGTAACGCCTTTGACCTGAAAACCCTATCCACCATTGCTCGACGATCGCCAGTCGATACGTATCAAAATCTGTTGCCAGCCATTGAAGCTGGTTTAGTCTTATCGATCGCTGACTTCGCTTTTGTACAGGACTTATTACGCAATCTATTACAAGATCCAGTACAAGATCCAGTACAAGATCCAGTACAAGATCCAGTACAAGATCCAGTACAAGATCCAGTACAAGATCCAGTACAAGACCTGACAATTCCCCATCGGCTGAATCTGGAATTTAAGTTTCTCCACGACCGGGTACAGCAGGCAGCCTACGCGCTGATGGACGATCGCTCCAAACAAGCGACTCACCTCCAAATCGGTCGGTTACTCTGGCAAAACACATCTCCAGGCACGTTACCCGATCGAATTTTTGAAATTGTTGATCACTTCAACGCTGGAATTGGTCAAGTGACCGATACAGCAGAACGCATTGAAATTGCCAAACTGAATTTGATCGCTGGACAGAAGGCAAAAATCGCCACAGCGGCGGCGGCAGCAATTCAGTATTTACAAGCGGGACTGGAACTGTTATGCGATCGCAGTTGGGAAACTGAGTACGAATTGACCCTGGCACTGCATACCGAAGCGGCAGAAGCAGCATTCTTGAATGGTGACTTTGCGGAAATGCAGAGATTGGCTGAAATGGTTCAGAACGGTGCCAAAACTCTACTGGACAGCATCAAAGTGTACGAAGTCCAGATTCAGGCTGACATGGGGCAGAATAAGCTGCGGGATGCATTAAATACGGGACTGCAAGTTTTGAGGCAGCTAGGAATTGCCTTTCCCGCATCGCCTGTCCCCTCTGATATTGGGCAAGCTCTGGGGGAAACCGCAGCAATTTTAAGCGGCATCCGGACGGAGGACTTAATTACGCTGCCGGAAATGACCGATCCCCATCAACTGGCAGCGATTCGAATTCTGTCCAGCATCTTCTCGGCTTGCTACTCAGGAATGCCCTCTCTGGTGCCTTTGACGGTCTGCCAACAGGTGAATTTATCGGTGCAGTATGGTAATGCTTCTGTGTCTCCCTTTGCCTATGCGGTTTACAGTCTGCTGCTGTGCGGGGCGGTTGGAGAGATTGAGCGGGGTTATGAGTTGGGTCAATTGGCGTTGCGGCTGGTGACCCAGTTAAATGCCAGGGAGATCGAAGCGAAGACGTGCCACCTGGTCTACGCGGCGGTTCTACATTGGAAGGAACCTGTCAGAAATACCTTAGATCCTTTCCTGTCCATTTTCTCCAGCGGCATCGAAACGGGGGATTTAGAATATGCTGGCTATGCTGTGATGGTGTGGAGCCATTACTCGTTTTTTGCAGGTCAGCCCCTCAGCCAGCTCGATCGCTCGATCGCCACTTACGCAGATGCCATTGAGCGAATCAGCCAGGAAACCGCCCTCAACAATACAAAAATCTGCTGGCAAGCCGTCCTCAACTGGATGGGAAGCGATTCAGATCCATGCCAGCTAAAGGGGGAAGCCTACAACGAAGACCCTATGCTGCCGCTCTACCGCCAAACGAATAACCAACTGGCAACGCATTACCTGTACCTGCATAAACTGGTTCTTTGTTATGGGTTTGAAAACTACCCAGAAGCGTTGTCCAGTATTCCTGAAATTGAACATTCTTTTGGTGCATCAACGGGCCAGCTAACGGTTGTGATCTTTTATTTCTATGATTCCTTAGTGCGATTGGCTCTGTACCCCCAGGCTTCCCCGTCCGATCGCCAGGCTATTCTCGATCGGGTGCAGGCAAATCAGGAAAAAATGCAGCAATGGGCCCACCATGCCCCGATGAATCATCTGCACAAATTCTACTTAGTCGAAGCAGAACGCCATCGCGTTTTAGGTGAGATGGTCAAAGCAATGGAACGGTACGATCACGCCATTGCCCTGGCCAAAGAAAATGAATACCTGAATGAAGAAGCATTGGCCTGTGAACTGGCGGCCAAATTTTATCTGGACTGGGGCAGAGAGGCGATCGCCCAACTTTACTTTCAGAAAGCGCACTATGTCTATCAGGTATGGGGAGCTGGGGCGAAAGTTGAGCAGTTAGAGGCAAAATATCCGCAATTTCTGACCAGAACTTCTGCAAAGAGCAGCCCCAAAACGGCAAACTCTCACCAAACAACCCGCCATCCTGAAGCCGATTACAGCCTGGATTTCGCTACGATCATGAAAGCGGCCCAGGCTCTTTCCGGTGAAATTGTTTTCAGCAAATTGTTGACGAAGTTGATGCAGATCCTACTGGAAAATGCCGGGGCAGAAACGGGAGTATTAATTCTAGAAAAAGACGCAAAACTCTTCATTGAAGCGACAGGGTATGCTCATCAGAATGAAGTTGCGGTTCAGCAAGGGATTCCCGTAGAGATGGGACAATCCTTGCCGCTCTCTATGATTAATTATGTTCGCCAAACCCAGGAGGATGTTGTCCTCAACGATGCAGCTCACAACGGAATGTTCACGACAGATGATTACATTCTGGAGCAGCAACCGAAATCTATTCTCTGTACGCCGATCGTTCACCAGGGTCAGCTCATCGGTATTCTTTACCTGGAAAACAACTTAATAACGGGTGCCTTTACCGCTGAGCGCGTGGAAGTATTACAGCTTTTGTCTTCCCAGGCAGCCATTTCGATTGAAAATGCTCGGCTTTACCAGGAGCTAGCCGTTGCAAACGCGGACTTGCAACAATCCCATGAACAGTTAGCGGATTACAGTAAAACGCTGGAAGCCAAAGTGGCCGAGCGGACAGCCCAACTGCGGCAGGAGGTGCGCGATCGCCAACGGGCAGAGGAAGCGGCCCAGGCTGCGAACCGGGCTAAGAGTGAGTTTTTGGCCAACATGAGCCATGAACTGCGGACACCCCTGAACGGTATTTTGGGCTATACCCAGATCTGTCAAAAAGACCGGAATTTGTCTGAGCAGCAAAAGAACCGGATTACGATCATTCATCAATGCGGTGAACATCTGCTGACGCTGATTAACGATGTTTTAGATCTCTCTAAAGTTGAAGCCCGCAAGATGGAGCTGTATCCGAGGGCGTTTCATTTTGGGGAATTCCTCCGGAGCATTGTCGAAATTTGTAGAATTAAAGCAGAGCAGAAAGGGATTGAGCTAGTGTATCAACCGCTGTCTTCTCTACCTCAGGTGATTCAGGCGGATGACAAACGCTTGCGGCAGGTCTTGCTGAACCTGCTGGGGAATGCCATCAAGTTTACCGAAACAGGCACGATCGTGTTTCAGGTGGGGGAGCAGGAGCAGAAAATTCGCTTTCAAGTGGCAGACCCCGGTATCGGCATTGCCTCAGAACATCTGGATGAGATCTTTAAGCCGTTTCATCAGGTGGGCGAAAATCACCGCAAGACGGAAGGGACGGGGTTAGGATTGGCCATTAGTCGGCAACTGGTTGAAATGATGGGGGGAACGCTTCAGGTCAGGAGTACTCTGGAGGCAGGCAGCACCTTCTGGTTTGATTTAGATCTGCTGATCCCGGAGACAACGGCGGATACAGCCGATACCTTAACGCGCTCCGTAACGGGCGTTCAAGGGCATCGACGGAAAATTTTAGTCGTGGACGACAAGCCCACCAATCGCTCGGTTCTGGTCAACTTCCTGGAGCCGATCGGATTTGAGGTCTTGGAGGCGGTGGATGGGCAGGACGGACTGCACAAGGCGCGTGAGTTTCAGCCCGATGTGATTCTGCTGGATCTGGTAATGCCTAATCTGGATGGTTTTGAGGCCACCCGTCGGCTCCGCTCCATGCCAGATTTACAGGACATCATCATTATTGCCATCTCAGCCAGCGTCTTCGAGTTTGATCAGCAACAGAGTATTGAGGTGGGCTGCAATGATTTTCTGCCTAAACCGATTCGAGAAGAGCATCTTCTCCAAAAGTTGCAGGCTCACCTAAACCTGGAATGGATTTACGAAAACAAGCGCGACGGGGGGGGCTCGCGGCAGAGGAGGACAAGTCAGCCAGGAACCTGGATTTTCCCATTCCCCCCACAGCAGAGATCGCCATTTTTCTGGATTTAGCCATGCGAGGAGATGTCCGGGGCATCGCCAAACGAGCAACCCAACTGGAGGAGGCGGATCCGCAGTGGAGTCCTTTTGCCACCCACCTGCGGCAACTTGCCAGGGAATTTAAAGGACGGCAGATATTGGAATTTTTGGAGCAATTTTAGGAGGTGGGCATGAGTACAGATGTAGCTGAACAAGGTGTGATTTTAATCGTGGACGACACGCCGACGAATTTAGAGGTGTTGCTCGATTTGCTGGAGTCTGCGGGTTTCAAAGTGGTGGTTGCTGAAGATGGGGAAAGAGCGATCGCCCTGGCGGAATATGCCCCACCGGATTTGATTTTGCTCGATGTCCTTATGCCTGGAATCGATGGATTTGAAACCTGTCGTCGCCTGAAAGCACACCCAGATACCCAGGAGATTCCGATTATCTTTCTGACGGCCGTGAGTGATAATGTTGACAAGGTAAAAGGATTACATCTCGGAGCCGTTGATTACATTACCAAACCTCTGAATCACGAAGAGGTTTTAGCACGGGTCAATACGCACGTGCGGCTACAAAATTTGACAAAGAGCTTGACGGAACAGAATGAGCGACTGGAACAGGAAATTCAACACCGCCAGCGGGTAGAGGCTGAACGCGAGCAAGCTTTTAGAGCATTACAGCGCAGTGAAGCGCGATTTAGACGGTTGATTGAGTCGAATGTGATCGGCGTTATTTTTAGCTTGATGGATGGCCAGATCACCGATGCCAATGATGCCTTCCTGCAAATGATGGGATACGATCGCGCTGATTTGGAGTCGGGGAACTTAAATTGGCAGTCCATGACACCCCCAGAATACGCTCATCTTCAACAAGTCGCCCTGACCGAACTGCACGAGACTGGCGTGTTTACCACCTTTGAGAAAGAATATTTCCATCAGGATGGACACCGGATTCCAGTCATGGTTGGCGGAGCAGTACTGGATGATGCGCAACAGACGATCGTGGGTTTTGTCCTTGACCTGACTCAGCATAAGCAAGCAGAAGATAAAATTCGGGAACAGGCGGCACTACTCAACATCACAACCGATGCGATTTTGGTGCGAGATTTAGATCATAAAATTCAGTATTGGAGTAAGGGGGCAGAGCAGGTTTACGGATGGCAGGCTGAAGAGGTAATCAATCAGGATGCGAATCGGCTGTTGTATCGTCTGGACTCAATTAAACAACTGGAAGCGATCGAAGTCAGTCTGATGGAGAAAGGAGCATGGCAGGGGGAATTGCAGCAGGTCAATAAACAGGGTAAGGAAATTATTGTAGCCAGCCGTTGGACATTGATGCGGGATGCTCAAGGACAACCAAAATCTATCCTGACGGTGAATACAGACATTACCGAAAAGAAACAGCTCGAAAGCCAGTTTTTGCGATCGCAGCGGCTGGAAAGTTTGGGAACGCTGGCCGGAGGAATTGCTCATGATCTCAACAATATCCTCACCCCCGTTCTGGGTACCGCTCAACTCCTCCAGTTAAAGTTTCCTAATGCTGATGAACAAAGCCGAAACTTGCTGAAAATTGTTGAAGCGAATACCAAGCGTGGGGCTGAACTGGTCAAGCAAGTCCTGCAATTTACCCGTGGTGTGGAGGGCAAACAGGCGATCGTCCAGGTGAAAGATCTGATCCACGAAGTGAAGCAGATTGCTGCAAAGACCTTTCCTAAATCGATTACGCTGCTCACCGATGTGGAACCGGAGCTTTGTCTGGTGTCTGCTGATGCCACACATCTGCACCAATTATTGATGAATCTGGTCGTGAACGCGCGTGATGCAATGCCCGAGGGGGGGACGCTGACGATTTCTGCCAAAAATCGATTGGTGGATGAATACTACGCCCGCACCCATCTGGATGCTGCCATCGGTTCCTACATTGAAATGAGTGTGAAAGATACCGGAACAGGCATGTCAGCCGAAGTGATGGATCGGATCTTTGAACCCTTTTTTACCACAAAAGAGCTGGGCAAGGGAACCGGATTAGGACTTTCTACTGTCCGGGGCATAGTTAAAAGTCATGGCGGATTTATCGATGTGGTAAGTCAGGTGGGTGAAGGGTCTGAGTTTAAAGTGTTTTTACCGGCTGTAGAAGCACCCATGTTCCCGCGAATAGAATCCCCTCATCTCCCTAATGGGAATACAGAATGGATTCTGCTGGTAGACGATGAAACCCAAATTTTGACAATTACTAAAGCTTCTCTGGAAGCTTATAACTATCAGGTGCTGACTGCTAACAGTGGCATGGAAGCGATCGCCCTCTGTACTCAATACCAGCACAAGATTGCTGTAGCGATCGTCGATATGATGATGCCGTCAATGGATGGGCCAACGACGATTCAAGCCCTGCAAAAAATCAAGCCGCAGATCAAGACGATCGCCATCAGTGGATTTGTCTCCAACGACAAGTTGCGGGAGGCAAGCGGCATGGAACACTTTCTCGCTAAACCCTACACCATTCAAGAATTACTGCAAACCCTGCGGGTCGTGCTGGGAAAGCCCGTTGAGCAACCGATCGGATCTCATTTTTAAGTGAGGGCTGCATTTAAGGAATAACACCAGCCGAGGCATGAATGCATCCGCGGATCTGCGTTTTTGCTTGCCCTCACTGCTCCTGTTATATATACTGTGAGGCAAAACATATGCAGAAAATCAGGTGACGGGGTAAGAACAGACTTACCTCAAGCCTTCCGGCTCAGGCATTCCAGGGAATTATTCTATGCGTACCATACTAAAGAGAATTTTAGCGATTTCTGTTCTCGTTTCCTTGAAGCTTTCTGCTTTCACACAGATCGCGGAAGCTTGCACCAGAGTGGTCTACAAAGGGCCCAATGATACTGTTTTAACTGGGCGAACGATGGATTTTTCGCTGGATATCCCTGCCAATCTCTGGATTTTTCCTAGAGGCATGCAACGCAATGGCGAAGTGGGGCCAAACTCCATTGAGTGGACTTCCAGGTATGGCAGTGTCATTGCAAGTTCCTGGGATATTGCCACACCGGACGGGATGAATGAAAAGGGTCTGGTCGCAAACATGCTTTGGCTCGTGCAGTCAGAATATCCGGCTTTTGACAGCGATGGCGATCGTCCAGGGCTAACAATTTCTGCTTGGGCGCAGTACGTACTCGACAATTTTGCAACTGTTGCCGAAGCAGTTGAAGCCCTGGCGCGAGAAGAATTTGTGGTTGTAACCGATTTCATTCCTGGAACTGACAAATTAGCGACGGTACACCTTTCGCTCTCGGATGCCACGGGCGATAATGCCATATTTGAGTACGTTGGTGGACAGTTGGTTATCCATCATGACCCTTCGTATACCGTGATGACTAACGACCCCCTGTTTGAGGAACAACTCGCCATCAATGATTACTGGCGAAATATTCCGGGGAATGTGTTTCTGCCGGGCACCAATCGCGCTGCAGACCGTTTTGTGCGAGCGAGCTATTACATCAATGCGATTCCGCAAACCGATGATCCACAAATTGCGGCTGCCAGTGTGTTTAGCGTCATTAGAAATACCTCTGTGCCCTACGGTATATCTACGGAAGGTTTTCCAAACCTGTCTACGACACAGTGGAGAGTTGTTGCGGATCAAAAAAACCTGATTTACTATTTTGAGACTGCACTGACCCCCAACACCTTTTGGGTTGACCTGAACCGGGTTGACTTTAGCGAAAACAGTGGGGCCAGAGTGCTCAGGCTCAGCAATGGCGAAGTCTATGCAGGTGAGGTGTCTGACGAGTTTGTCAGCTCAGAGCCATTTAGATTTCAGGGTCTATGATCTGTAGCCCCTGGCAAGGATGTGATAAAAACAACGCCGTAGTACAGTGTAATACTGGGGCAAAACGGAAGACATACAGAATTTTGCTGCATCACTCTCTTCAGCAGGACTATTATGCAAAGAAGCTATTGTTCATTCACCCGAATCAGGTGGTTATACAGTAGGTAATTTGTATCACTGCTTATACAGGGTGGTTAGACGAAGTGGCTCGTACAATAAATTGTCATGCGACGATCTCATTCCAGCAGTCACTGTTCCTAAGTGAGTATTCACGAGTAAAAACAGCAGAAGTTAGTAATATAGAGGTATTTAACCAAGACCCTACAGTCAGAAGGCTAACTGTCTGTAACCGTTGAGCGTGACGATGACCGAACAAGTAATCGAACAAGCCTTGATCGAAAAGCTGGATGACCTCAAGTACAGCTATCGCCCGGATATTCGAGATCGCGCCGCGCTGGAGCAAAACTTCCGCGAAAAGTTCGAGGCACTCAACCGCGTCCACTTGACTGACAGCGAGTTTCCTCGACTGCTGGAATCGATCGTCACCCCAGATATTTTCGCTAATGCCCGCCATTTGCGGGAGCGCAATAGCTTTGAGCGCGACGACGGTACGCCCCTCTACTACACCCTGGTCAACATCAAGCACTGGTGCAAGAACAGCTTCGAGGTGGTCAACCAGCTACGCATGAATACCGATAGCAGCCACCACCGCTACGATGTGATTCTGCTGATCAACGGTGTGCCCGTGGTGCAGATCGAGCTAAAAACGCTGGCCATCAGTCCGCGTCGTGCCATGCAGCAGATCGTCGATTATAAAAATGACCCCGGTAATGGGTATGGCAAGACTCTGCTGTGTTTCATCCAGCTTTTTATCGTCAGTAATCGCAGCGACACCTGGTATTTTGCTAACAACAACATCCGCCACTTCAGTTTTAATGCTGATGAGCGTTTTCTGCCCCTCTACCAGTTCGCGGATGTTGATAACCAGAAGATCACTCACCTGGATAACTTCGCTGAGAAGTTCCTTGCCAAGTGCGCCCTAGGCGAGATGATTAGCCGCTACATGGTGCTGGTGGCTAGCGAGCAAAGGCTGATGATGATGCGTCCCTACCAGATCTATGCAGTTAAGGCGATCGTCGATTGCATTCACCGTAGCAGCGGCAATGGCTACATCTGGCATACAACTGGTAGCGGTAAGACTTTGACCTCCTTCAAAGCGTCTACCCTGCTAAAGGACAACCCCGACATCGACAAATGCCTGTTTGTGATGGATCGCAAGGATCTCGATCGCCAGACGCGGGAGGAATTCAATAAATTCCAGAAAGGTTGTGTTGAGGAAAACACCAACACTGAAACCCTATATATCAACACGCTGGAAGTGGGCAAAGGGCTGGACGAGCAGGCGATCCGTGCGGGCTATGAACGCTTTAAGGCGGAAAAACAGGACCGCGAACTGGTCGCCATTGCCACCAGGCACGGGTTGGAAACCACTGCCCTGCAAGCCTTCGTGGATGCGATTCTGCGCCGCATGGTGTTCGATGGCGATGCCCTTAGCAATCTGTTTGCGCCGCTGGAGTTGGGCTGGAAGGCTCGTACCAGGGCGGAACTGGCGCTGATGGAGGAGATTTGATTCCGCTGTTGAAGAAGCTGGCGCAGGGGCGGGAGATTTCGGGGTTAGAGGTCTATGAGCAATAAGCAGGAAACCAAACCATGAACAGCATCTTGCAACAACTTCAACACCATGCCGCTGCCTTGCCGCCCGCCTTGCAGGCGGAATTGCTGAACTATGCCATCTACCTGGAGCAAAAAGCGCAGGCTAACCCCGTCCCGGCTATGGACAGCAACCAGAAACGGGAACGCCTTGCGGCGGCATTGGCACAGGCGGCTGCCCTAAATCCCTATGGCGACGTTGCCGATCCCGTTGCTTGGCAGCGTGAACAACGCCAGGATCGACCTTTGCCGGGAAGAAACTATGCTGATTGATAGCAATTTGATTATTTATGCCACACAGCCGCCCTATGCTTTGATTGCTGCAACCTGTCTGGAACATCAACTGCCTTTGGCAACCGCCAATGAGAAGGATTTTGAGTGGGTCGATGGCTTGACGATTCACAATCCTATGCGGCAAGACGGAAAAGACGCATCAGGTCTATGAGCAATAAGCAAGACACTAAGGGGATGAAGCCAACGGCACAACGTAAACTCGTGCCTCAACTGCGCTTTCCTGAGTTTCGGGATGCGGGAGCGTGGGAGGTGAAAAGAATTGAACCATTGAGATGCTTCTTCTGATCTATGAGGTGGTACTTGAATTGCTTCTGGTGGGTGTCAAAAACGATCGCCAATTGTTAACTGGGAATGCTCGCCTGCTCAATCAGTGTTGAGGATGTAGGAGATTTTAGAAGACTATACCGAACCTACCAGTTTCGGATCATCGATCGGCTGCATTCGTTCCTGCTGATAGTCCTCAAAGGTGAAGGCATCAACCTGAATCGCATCAATCCGATCGCGTTCGGCTTGCTGAACCAGGAGTTTTTCAGCTGCGGTGATGATGCCTGTCTGGTAGGCAAATTCGATGAGTTGATCGGGTGAACCAGAGGGGAGTTGTCCCGCTTGTTTGGCGGTTTTGATTTTGCGGGCGATCGGTTCAGCTTGATGCACCAATTCCAGGGCGTGTTCGATCCGTCCTAGAGCCTGTTCCGGATCGGTGGGAATGAAGATGCCTGCGGTGAGACGATCGCGCTGTTGTCCTGGGGTTTGCAGGATTTGGGCAACCTGATGACCGAGGCGATCGGACGGGGGAGTGCCAATGGAATTGAGCCGCCACCAGGACAGGATCGGATACCGGAACAGGATGCCGAGCAGGGGCACATCCAGATTGCTGAAAATCCCTTCAAAAGCTTGCTGAATCTGGGCAAAGGCGTATTGCATTGACCAGTGTACCAGGGGGAGATCTTCCGTTTGGCGACCTTCGGCTTCAAAACGGCGTAGGGTCGCTGTTCCCAGGTAGAGCCAGGAGAGGACATCGGCAAACCGTCCAGTCAGCTTTTCTTTGCGCTTGAGGGAACCGCCGAAGGAAAGGAGGGCAATATCCGTCAGGAGGGCAAAGGTGGCGGAAGCCCAGGCTAGCTTGCGGTAATAGCGAGCCGTTTCTCCCCGCACAGGCGATCGCGCCAACCGTCCTCGCGTCAGGCTCAACAGCACTGTCCGAACGCTATTGCTGACCAGCGATCCCATATGTCCCCAGAAAGCGCGATCGAAGGCCGCCACATCCTTCTGGCTCAGGGACTGAATCTCCTGATACACATAGGGATGGCAGCGAATCGCACCCTGTCCAAAAATCATTAAGGTGCGGGTGAGAATGTTTGCCCCTTCAACGGTAATGGAAATGGGCGTTGCGGTGTAAATGTTAGCGAGTAAATTACGCGGCCCGCGACAAATGCCAGAACCGCCCAGAATATCCATCCCGTCGTTGATCATCTGGCGGGAAAGCTCGGTGGTGTTGTACTTGGCAATGGCAGAGACGACAGCCGGTTGCTCACCGCGATCGACGGCTCCACAGGTGTACAGTCGGGCTGCATCCATCAGGTAAGCAAACCCACCAATTCGCGCCAACGGTTCCTCCACTCCTTCAAACCGTCCGATCGACAATCCAAACTGTTGCCGCACCACACTATGGGCACCCACCACCCGCGCCACCAGTTTTGCCACCCCCGTACAGGTAGCAGGGAAGCTGACTCCCCGACCCGCTGCCAGGGTTTGCATCAGCATCTTCCAACCCTGTCCCGCCTGCTCCACCCCCCCAATAATCTGGTCGATCGGCAGAATCACATCATGCCCTTCTGTGGGCGAATTGTAGAAAGGAACGCCCATGGGGTCATGCCGTTTGTTAATCACCACTCCGGGCGTACTCGTCGGCACTAACACGCAGGTAATCCCCACATCCTCACCTTTACCCAGCAGGTTCGCCGGATCACGCAGGCGAAAGGCTAGTCCCAGTAAGGTGGCGATCGCTCCCAGGGTAATGTACCGCTTGCGCCAGTTCAGCCGTAGATAAAGCTGATCATCCGTTCCCCGAAACACTTCCCCGTGGGAGATTAAACTGGCGGCATCCGAGCCAGCCGTGGGTTCCGTCAGGGCAAAGCAGGGAATGTCTTCCCCTCGCGCCAGTCGAGGCAGATAGTGCTGTTTCTGTTCATCCGTCCCGTAGCGCAGCAGCAGTTTCGCGGCCCCAAAGAATTCGCTACCCCCACCGTTGCCACATGGGTAAACGATCGGGAAGCCAATTTCACCATCACCGCACTATACGCCAGGTTGGAAAATCCCAGTCCACCATACTCCTGGGGAATCATCATGCCAAAGAATCGCTCCTGCTTCAGGTAGTCCCACACTTCAGGCGGCAAGTCTTTCCGCTGATAAATCTCCCAGTCCGTCGCCATCTGACACACCTGCTCCACCGGCCCATCCAAAAACGCCTGAAGTTCTGGCGATACCTCTGGATAGGGTTCCTCCAGAATGCGATCGAAGTCTGGTTTACCCGTAAAAAACTCCCCCTCAACCCAAACATTTCCCGCCTCGATCGCCGCTCGTTCCGTCTCCGAAATCCGAGGCAATAATTTCATCGCCTGAATTGCCTGCACGATCCAGCGAGTGATCAGGTTTCGTCTGATAGGTGGAATCAAGAAGAGACAGACAAGAAAAATAATTGCGATTGAGATCAAGATAGCCAAATACATGATTCTCTCCTTTGGGAAGACAGTAGGGGCGCATTGCAATGCGCCCGTACAAAAAATTGCAATGCGCCCGTACAAAAAATGGGGAATAGAGAACCTCTTGTGGGGTGGGCATCTTGCCCGCCCAGTGTCACCTCCCATTCAAACCATCAAATTCTCATACACCCCCGCCGCTCCCATACCACCCCCCACACACATCGTCACCATGCCATAACGAATTCCCCGTCGCTGCATTTCGTGTAGCAGGGTTGCCGTCAATTTCGACCCCGTACAGCCCAGCGGATGCCCCAGCGCGATCGCTCCCCCATTCACATTCACAATGTCTTCATTCAGACCTAATTCCCGAATTACGGCTAACGACTGGGCAGCGAAGGCTTCGTTCAGTTCAATTAAGCCAATCTCCTCCAGGGTTAAGTTCACCTGTTTCAACACCTTGGGAATGGCAGCAACGGGGCCAATGCCCATAATTTCGGGGGGAACACCCATGACGGCAAAGCCCATTAACCGCGCCATGGGTTGAATGCCTAACTCATTCACCATTCGATCGCTCATCAGTACCGTGGCGGCTGCCCCATCTGAGGTTTGGGAAGAGTTGCCTGCGGTGACGGTGCCTTTCACATGGAAGACAGGTTTGAGGCGAGAGAGAGCTGCTAAACTTGTGTCAGTGCGAGGGCCTTCATCCGTGTCAAAAATAATCTCTTTTGCCTCCGGTCTACCGTTGACATAGTGGGTTTCCCGCACGGTAATGGGGACAATCTCTGGTTTAAAGTGTCCTGCCTGGATGGCGGCTACGGCTTTTTGGTGCGATCGCAGGGCAAAGGCATCTTGATCAGCACGGGAAATCTGAAACTGGGTAGCGACATTCTCCGCCGTTAAGCCCATCGTGATGTAAGTCTCAGGAGCATCCGCCAGCAATTCCGCATTGGGGGAAAACTGGTGTCCCCCCATCGGAATCAGGCTCATCGACTCCACTCCCCCCGCCACCACCACCTCCGCCTGGTTCAGGGCGATCGCCTGATGGGCCATGGCGATCGACTGTAGCCCGGACGAGCACAACCGATTCACCGTGCAGCCAGATACCGAATCCGGTAGACCCGCGCGCAATCCCACCACTCGCCCCAGGTTATAGCCCTGCTCGGCTTCTGGCATGGCGCAACCCAGGATCACGTCATCGACTTGATTAGAGACTAATCCGTCAATTTTGGTGAGTGCCCCGCGTACAGCCGCTGCTCCCAAATCCTCTGGGCGTGTATGGCGGAGGGTTCCCCGGGGAGCCTTGCCCACTGCCGTGCGAACACTGCTGACAATGTATACGTTTCTCATGGCTCTATTCCTTGCTCATTCCTTGCTCAGTTCCCGCTCAATTCCTTAATGGCTTCTTCGTTTTCAGCATGTGTAAAATCCGGTCTTTGGTCTTTGGTTCGTCGATTAGCGGTAAGAAGTTGTCGCGTTCTAACCCCAGCAAGTAATCATCATTGACTTCTGAGGGAATGGTCAGATCACCACCCGTCAGGACATAGGCAAGACGATGGGCCAGGGTGCGATCGTATTCACTGATGTAACCGCCCTGCTGCATGACGTAAGCCATATGTTCCAGGGTGGCTCTGGCGGATTGTCCGAGTACCGGAATCGGCTCATGGGGAGGAGGGGCATAGCCGGACTGATCGAGGCAAATTACCTCTTGCTTGGCAACATACAGCCGCCGGTCGCCATTGATCACCATTTTGGTGGTCGGAGCTAAGAAGCCGAGTTCTTTCCCTTCTAGGGCACTGTTTGCCACCTTGGCCATGCCGATCGTTTCAAACACCCGCTTCAGCCAGGGTAGAATATCCCCCGGCGCATCGGAGATCGCCTGATGACCCGTCCACCGCGCCAGCCGCATCAAACCGCCGCCCGCCGGAATCAGTCCCACGCCCAGTTCCACTAAGCCAATATAGGTTTCGGCATCGGCAACCACCTGGGGACAAGCCATTGCCAGCTCACAGCCACCGCCCAACACCCGCCCCTGAATCGCCGCGACGATCGGCTTGGGG
Organism: Egbenema bharatensis FJBBOT/2019; assembly: GCF_048077055.1. Lineage (NCBI taxonomy): Bacteria > Bacillati > Cyanobacteriota > Cyanophyceae > Oculatellales > Oculatellaceae > Egbenema > Egbenema bharatensis. The sequence goes on from NZ_CP182236.1 coordinate 6,021,145, forward strand.
AAATAGTGAATTCGCTGTACCAGGGTTTGAAACTGGGTGAGCAAATCGGCAATGCGAGAGTGGGAATGGTTAAACGGATTCAGGTTTTCCCATTGGGCAATTTTGCCGACCTCCGCCAGATTAATCCCCACACAGAAATTCTCGCCCTCATTGCCAATCACCATGCCCCGAATTTCATCATGGGCTTCCAGCCAATCCAGAGCCGCCACCAGTCCGTCAATTACCTTAACGCTGAGGGTGTTTGCCTTGGAGCGAAATTCGTACAGCACCACGCCATCGCCCAGATCCAGCAAAGCCGCTTCGCTGTTGTGCCAAAGGGTCGCCTTCGGATTAGACTTAATTTCTGCCAGGTGAATTTCGTCGGTTGCGGCAGGCAGCGAGATGTAGCCCTGTTGCGGCAAATACAGTTGTCGCTCGCGGTAGAACTGGGTGATGTGATGCCGTTGCATTTCCTCAATCCAGGCAGGCACCGTGAATCCGGCTTGCTGCATATCCTGAAGCACGGTTTCAAACCCCAGCACATCCCAAATTTCAAATGGGCCCAGCGTCCAGCCAAATCCCCAGCACATTGCCTGATCAATTTCCAGGGGGCGATCGGCGATTTCAGGAATCCGATTCGCACTATAAGCCAGCGTTGCCAGAATGGACTGCCGGACAAAGTCCCCTGCCCGTCCCCGGTGGTGATACAGCTTTTGCAGCCGTTCTGTTAAACTCGGATGATGCTCGATCCCGCTAATGTTGCCCAGGTTCAACGGTTTCGCAGATTCGTAATTGAAGGTTTTGGGATTGAGCGATCGAATCTCGCCCTCCACTTTTTTGTAAAAGCCCTGTCCCGTTTTCGCGCCTAACGATCCGGTTTCCACCAGCTTCCGCATCACCTCCGGCACCCGAAACATCTCCCGGCATTCATCCTGAGGAATGGCAGGATAGAGATTTTCCGCTACATACAGCAGCGTGTCTAACCCAACCAAATCCGCAGTCCGAAACGTAGCCGACTTGGGGCGACCCACCAGCGTTCCGGTGAGGGTATCAATTTCTTCGATCGTATATCCCTGCTCCAGCCAGGCTTTCAGTCCCAGCAGACTGACGAAAACACCAATCCGGTTGGCGATGAAGTTTGGCGTGTCTTTAGCAACGACAATGCCCTTACCTAAACGCATCCGACCGAACCACTGCATTCGTTCTAAAACTTGGGGATTAGTTTCGTCCGTTGGAATCAATTCCAGTAATTTTAAGTAGCGGGGTGGATTAAAAAAGTGCGTTCCCAGAAACCGTTTACGAAACGATTTTGAGCAATTCTGGACGATCGCCTCAATTGATAAACCGCTTGTGTTCGTTGAAATGACGGCATCCTTCCGAACGGTCTGCTCAATTCGATGCATTAACTCCTGTTTTACATTAAGATTTTCTACCACCGCTTCAATCACCCAATCCGCCGCAGCGAGGCGATCGAAGTGTTCTTCATAGTTTCCCAGGATGACGCGCTTTGCCGTCTTTTCGGTGAAGAAAATCGGAGGGGACTGCTTCAAAGCTTTTTTCAATGCCCCTTCCACAATGCCATTTTTATTACCCGTTTGAGCGGGCAAATCCAGCAGATGTACCGTTAATCCGGCATTGGCAAGGTGGGCAGCAATCTGAGTTCCCATCACCCCTGCACCCAGCACAGCAACAGTTTGAAACGGTTGAAACAACATCGGTCTTCCTCTAGTAATGGGTTAACGACTTGGCATAAACCGGACATTCCGCCGGAGGGATATACACACAGGACGGTGCGGCATCTTTCGCCAATTCTTCCGATTTTTCTTGCTCTACCTCTCCATATAGCATTGCAATCTCGATCGCAAAGGTGTCTATAACCTGTACCCGGTTAAGCGTTCCGTCTGGTTTCAGCAGCCCATTTTCGATCGTCAGTTCCGCATTCATCAGCCTGAATTTTCTCACCGTTGACCAGTAGGGCAAGTGGCAATTCGCAGCATCAATCAGGGATTGATAGAGGGATAAAACGCAGGGATGCTGAAGCCAGGATTCGATCGATTCCGGATCCAGGGGAATCGGGTTGAGTGAGCCAGGGTCAAGCTGCGAAAGTTCTGGCCGCAGGGCTGATAAATTAGGAAAGATCAACATGCCGCAGAATTTTTGATTGGCTCCCACGGTAATCGAGTGGGACACATATGGCGATCGCATCAATTCCTGTTCCAGGGGCAACGGTGAGACGTACTTACCCGTCGTCAGCTTAAACAGGGGTTTCTTCACACCAGTAATTTTGAGAAATCCATCAGGTGACAGTTCCCCCAAATCGCCTGTATGCAGCCAGCCTTCGGGGTTGAACGCTCGCTGAGTGGCTAACGGATCACGGTAATAACCCTGCATCACAAACGGAGCCTTCACCAAAATTTCGCTATCTTCGGCAATGGTAAGTTCCACTCCTGGAATCGGTACGCCGACCGTTCCCGCCCGGTTGTATTCGCCCCGGTTGTAGCAGAGAACTGCGCTGGTTTCCGTCAAGCCATAGCCCTGTAAAACGGGCAGTCCTGCTGCCGAAAACACATTGGTTAGCTCTGCTCGCAACGCTGCTCCACCACTAATAAACGCCTTCAACCGATCGCCAAACACCGATCGCCACCGCGCAAACACCAACCGATCGGCGAGCTTGAGCCGCAGGGCATACAGCCGGGACAAGGGTTGCCCCACCTCATAGCGTTGTGCGAGCTTCAACGCCCAGAAGAACATGGCGCGATCGAACTTACTCAACCGTCGTCCCTGTTCCAAAATCCGCTCATAGATTTTCTCCAGCACCCGCGGCACTGTAATCATGAAAGTTGGATTCACAGATTTCAGGTGTCGTATGACGTGACCTGGATCAGAAAAATAAATGCTGTGTCCATAGGCTAAATGTCCATAGAAAAAGGCGCGAGCAAAAATATGGGTCAGGGGTAGGAATAGCAGCACAACTTCCTCTGCCCCAGTCGCTAAATTGGGATAGCTGCTAAACGCACTCAGAATATCAGCAGAAATGTTTTCATGGGACAGCATCACTCCCTTGGGCTGCTTCGTTTCACTGGCAATGTAGATCATCGTGGCGAGAGCTTTAGGATCGATCGCCGATCGTAACTGTTGTAAGCGTTCTGCTGACCATCGCGCTTTTCCCTGCTGCCGCACCTCCTGCAACGACAACATCCGAACTCCATGTAAAACTGCCTCCTGTAAAAAAGCACCCTGTTTGGCAGAATGCATCACATGGGTTTCATCAAGCTGTAAACAAACCTGGCTATTTTCTGGTTGCTCCTCCTCGATTTTTTCAGTCACTTCACAGTCCTGTAATGCTCCCGTTCGCTCCTCAATTCCGTCTACCACCAGTACCCATTGCAGCATCACTGCCTCCCCCAAGTGAGGTAGCAATTGATTCAACAACTCTAAATTGGAAATAATTAATGCCTTCGCTGCAGTATGTTGCAGAATAAATAGGATATTTTCGATTGTCTGAGTCAGATCGATAGGCACATTCACCAGACCTGCCAGCAAACATCCCATGTCTGCAATGCAAAAAGGGAGGTCACTATGCATCACAAACGCCACCCGATCGCCGCGCTCTAACCCCAAAGACAGCAACCCTAAAGCACATTCCTCAACCGCAGTCCGAAAGGCGTGGTTAGAAAGCGACTGCCAGTTGCGGTTTTGCCACTGATTCAGGGCTTGTTCGTTAGGGTGGCACTCACAGGCTTCATCCAGTAAGGAAAGCAGCGATCGCCCCAAGACTAAGCTACCAGAGTCAGGAGGAGCGCGATAAATGTTAGAAATAGCAATCATCGTTTTAGGAAGCGCAAGTGACACTTCATACTAGGTTGAAGGAGCAGTGGACGGATCAAGCAACCCATCTAATGCAAGAAGTGAGCGAAAATTAAGCAATAAAAAAATGTTGCCTGGGGAAGAAATGTTGTTTGGAACGATCTTGCTTGCGTCAGTTGGGTAGTCGCGTTTAACTGTTTCTGTTGAAGAGTAGAGGAAATAACGTCAAAATCGATCGGCTTCAGAGCTTTTATTTCACCGCAACAGCTTTTGGTTTTAATTTGATAAAAATGGTTACTTTTCAGCCATTTTCCGGCAAACCAATCGTGTTTTAACCCATACCAATTAGAACTCTAAGCACACCTGAAGGTTCAGGAGCATCACTCCCAGGGAAACTAAACTTGCCGTACCTCTATCAACAATGGGTCGTTTTAATCTTTGGTCGTTTTAATCTAAGGAATTGATATTGCTTGATGTCATTTAGTATAGCTTGCTGCTTTTTGAATCTGTGGGAAATGATACTTGTTGTAAACATTTCTCGAAAAAAATTTAAACAGTCTGCTTTCAAACCATCCAGGAATTTGCTCAACTACTCCCAGATGCGCTAATTTTCAAGAAAGCGTCAAGCCAGATCGAAAATTATAAGATCAGCTCTCAGCCCCAAAATTATTGAACTCTATAGAGAGATAAACAAAAATATAAGTTTTTTCAAATTTATCAATGATCGACTTATTTTTATCAGGCACTTTGTACGGCAACCAATGAGGGAGCATCCCATTGATGCAAATTCAGTAGATCACAAACCCTGTTTGGATCTCCCCTAGCCCCCCTTGAAAAGGGGAGAACCGTTCGCGGAGCGTGTGCGTAGCACAAACCGAAGAGGGGTTGAAGTCCCCCTTTTTAAGGGGGATTTAGGGGGATCTAACGCAGGCGTTGCCGTGAATGCAATTCGTTTTCGATCTACTGAAATTGATCGATTTCCGTAGCGCAGGCATCTTGCCTACCAGTAAACTATCCATCATGCAAATGCAAAAGTGGGATACACCCAATCAATGACACCTGGAATCGTCCAGTGATTCTAATTCTGCCAACTTTGTTCAGTTCAGGCAGAAATCCCCCGGCTATCACTCCATTGACACCAATTCAAGTCTCCCTCAATGTGTCGCTCCAGCCAGAATAGTAAATCATTTACAACTTGCTGATAATCTGTATCGTTATGCAGGTCGTGGAACGCTTCTGGATAAAATCGAAATTCTTTGTCTGCAACTTGAATTTGCTCAAACAGAAAATTGCTGCTTTCAGGTAAAGCGATCGCATCTGCGCTACCATGCAGCAACAAAATTGGAGTCTGCAAATAGTGCAGGTTTGCTTCAATCCACTGGATGGTTTTGAAATACTCAGTGACTAACCGTGCCGTCCCTTTTGTGTGGCGCAGCGGGTCGTTCATATAAGCGGCTACCACCTCAGGATTGCGGGAAATGGCTTTGTGAGAAATGCCGGTATTCAGCGTAAAACGAGGATAGACCTGGGAAACCATTCGGCCGATCGCCAACCGCAGGGGTGGAACTCCGACGGGTTTTAGGGGAGGAGCCATTAAGATCATGCCGGAAAGACCATCCAGATCGTGCAGCGCATAATCAAGAACAACGATCGAGCCTAAGCTATGACCCATGACAAAACAGGGCAATACAGGATGCTGAGTCGCTATCAACTGCCGAAAACAATCAAAATCTTCTCTAAATTCTGTCCATTGGTTGATGTAGCCGCGCTGTCCAGACGAGCGCCCATGCCCTCGCAGATCCATACCATAGATCGCATAGCCCTGAGGGACGATCGCCTGTACGATATTTCGGTACAAATTACTGTGTCCTCCCAACCCATGCAGGATACCAAGGATTGCTTTGGGGGGGGCTACAGGATGCCAGCTCTGGTAGTAGAGGGATGTACCATCTTTGCCAGCAAACGTACCTTCAGTATGTAACATCAATGGGCGCACCTCCTAACCGGAAAAATCAATAAATCGGGTCATCCGTTCTCATTAGGGATCTGCAATAAAATGGTATCCCAATCTTGGGAGAAATCTGCTGTAAGGGCAAACTGCTGTGCCCTCCTACTGGGTACGCTATTTTTCTGCATACCCCTTAGCACTCCTAATTCCAGGATGGCTTATGCAATGTGCTACAAAATACATCTTCACTTTTATTAACCGATCTATCCATTACTAGACCAGCCTCTAGCTACTCCTGGAACCCAATCGGTTCCTGCTAAGGGAATCTGAGCCATTGCGGCGGCTTCAACGGTGAGTGCCACCAGATCTTCCCGTTCCAGATGATGAACATTTTGTTTGCCGCAGGCCCGGGCGATCGTGGTCAGTTCCATATTCAAAGTTTGTAAATAATTCTTCACCCGCCGCGCTCCTACTTCCGGTTCCAGCCGTTGTTCCAGTTCCTCATCCTGGGTGGTAACACCGACGGGGCATTTCCCGGTATGACAGTGATGGCAGTATCCCGGAGCCGTTCCCAGAGCAGCATAATCCTCGATCGCCGAATAGTGTGTGCCGTTCTGGACATAGGTTTCACTATTACAGCCCAACGCCATCAGCACCGCCTGCCCGATCGACACCGCATCAGCTCCCATGGCTAAAGCCTTCGCCACATCTGCCCCCGTGCGAATTCCGCCAGAGATGATCAATTGCACTTTACCCTTCATGTTCATGTCTTCCAGGGCATCTACAGCTTGCCGGACTGCTGCCAGGGTAGGAATGCCTACGTGCTCAATGAAGACTGCCTGGGTGGCTGCGGTTCCCCCCTGCATCCCATCCACCACCACTACATCCGCTCCGGCATGAACAGCGAGTTTGACATCATTAAAGGTGCGAGAGGCTCCAACTTTGACGTAAATTGGCTTTTGCCAGTCGGTGAGTTCGCGCAATTCCTGAATCTTAATCGTCAGGTCATCGGAACCTGTCCAATCAGGATGGCGACAGGCCGATCGCTGATCCACGCCTTCCGGTAGGGTTCGCATTTCTGCCACTCTAGCATTGATCTTTTGCCCCAGCAGCATGCCGCCACCCCCTGGTTTTGCCCCCTGACCAATCACAATTTCGATCGCATCGGCTTGACGCAAATCATCGGGATTAAACCCATAGCGAGAGGGTAAACACTGGTAAACCAAAGTTTTGGAGGAAAGGCGTTCTTCGGAAGTCATGCCGCCGTCCCCCGTCGTCGTTGATGTCCCCGCTTCTGTTGCGGCTCGTCCCAGGGACTCTTTCACATGGGCGGAGAGGGAACCAAAACTCATTCCGGCGATCGTGATCGGAATTTCTAATTCGATCGGTTTTTCAGCGTAGCGCGTGCCCAACACGGTTTTGGTCAGGCATTTTTCTCGGTAGCCCTCTAAGGGATAACGAGTCAGGGAAGCTCCCAAAAAAACTAAATCATCAAAATGGGGTAATCGGCGTTTTGCCCCCAACCCCCGAATCTCATATAACCCATGCGCTGCCGCGTTTTGGATATAGTGCAGGGTGCGGCGATCGTATCCCCAGGATTCTTCACGGTAGATCGGTTTGTCGTTCATATTTGCCTCTATATCTTTGATTCGATCGGCATTTCAAACATTAAATTCGGTGATTGTGGGGCAACCGCTCGTAGGGGCGAAGCATTTGTGGCAAGACGTATTGCTTGAAACAAGAGTTTTCTACGCAAATGCTTCGCCCCTACTGGATTAATATTCTTGATTCGCATCGGCATTCCAGTGGTAAAGCTGTTTGGCTGAAGCAACCCGTTGAAACTCTTTCGGATCGTAGGTAAATCCTGCTTTCGCCAATAGTTCTTCTACAGATGCATAATCTGCTGCCGTCATCGGTTCGATTTGGGCATCTGCTCCCAGCGATTTAATCTTTCCGCGAATGTAGATCACTGCTTCATATAATGAATCACCCAAGGCATCTCCGGCATTTCCACAAACCACGATCCGTCCTGCCTGCGCCATAAAGGCAGAAAAACTGCCCACACTCCCGCCCACCACAATATCGCCTCCCTTCAGGGAAATGCCGCAGCGCAACCCCGCATCCCCATCAATGACCAGCAGCCCCCCGTGCGCCGAAGCACCCGCCGAAACGGAGGCAAAGCCCTTGACGTGAACCCGCCCGGACATCATATTTTCCGCCACGCTGGGGCCTGCATTACCATGGATGGTGACAGTGGCTAACTTGTTCATTCCAGCCGCATAGTAGCCGACGTGCCCCTGAATTTCCACCTGAATCGGGGCATCGATGCCAACTGCGATATTGTGTGCCCCATCGGGATTCAGAATCTGAATGGTTTGCCCGCCGTTATGCAAAGGGTCTTGGTGCAGAAATTGATTCACGTCTCGTAAAGGCGTTTGGGCTAAATCAAAGGTTAAACCGTCCATACGTACATTTCCTCCGGTGCTGGCTCGTAGAGGTGAGCCTGTTTCACGTTGGGTAGGTGGGCGAGGGAACGAAATTCTGATGAAATTGCGACGTAATCTTCTGTTTCAGCGACGATCGCCGGTTTACAGGCAAAGGCATCCCGTACCAGAGCCAGTTTGTCTGCGGTGCCCATCAAGAAGGTGTAGAAGCCGTCCAATTCTGCAAATCCGGTTTGGATTGCCTGTTCCAAATCGTCTCCTTCCCGCATTCGCCACTCCAGAAAACGGCAGGCAGCTTCCGTGTCATTATCCGTTTCAAATTGAATTCCTAAGGGTTCCAGTTGCCGACGAATCATGTAGGGATTGGACAATGAACCATTATGCACCAAACAAAAATCCTCTCCCGCTGTAAAGGGATGGGCGTGGGCAGGCGTGACAGCAGATTCAGTCGCCATGCGGGTATGTCCAACGGCATGGGAACCTTTGAGCGATCGCAGGTGATACCGTTCTGCTACCTGAGCCGGACTGCCTGTGTCTTTGTACAGGTCGATCGTTTGTCCGGTGGAAAGCAGGTGCAGGTGGGGGTAGTGTGACCGAAACCAGGGTTTGACCTGGTCTGGAGACTGATCGGCAGAAAAGACCGCGTGATTGCCCTGGGATCGCACATCTGGCTGGCTACCAAACTCGGTGTGAAAAGCAGCGGCGATCGTGTCCCAGTCCACCGCTTTGCTGCCGGAATAAAGGCTGTATTTGCGGTAGCCGCCTGGAAGGGTTTCGGTGAAGACTGCCAGTCCCGCCGAGTCGGGGCCGCGTTCCCCCATTCCCACCAGCATTGGCACCACTAATTCCCCCAGGGAATCCCGCAACTCTGGATTTTTAATCAGTAAACCCACAATGCCACACATGGTTCATCCACTCCCGTTAGAAAATCCCGTTAGAAAAACTCCAGATAGCGTTGCACTTCCCAGTCGGAAACGTGGCGCATATATTCCACCCATTCCATCTGCTTCAGGGTAATGAATTCCTCCGCCATTACCCCCAGGGCGTTTTTAATCACCTGATCCTCTGCCAGAGCATCCAGTGCTTCCTTTAAGTTTTGCGGCAAGGTGCGAATGCCTTTATCTTTTAAATCTGCCTCAGAGAGATCGTAGAGGTTAATATTATAGGGATCACCCGGTTCCAGTTCATTTTCAATCCCGTCTAATCCGGCAGCAATCACAGCGGCAGTGGCTAAATAGGGATTGCAGGAACCGTCGGGAAGCCGGAGTTCCAACCGCTCGCCGGGCGCGCGAACCAGACTCGATCGATTATTATCCCCGTAGGTAATGTAGGCGGGTGCCCAGGTGGCTCCACTCAGCGATCGTCCCACCACCAGACGTTTGTAGGAGTTGACCGTGGGGGCGCAGATGGCGGCCAGCGCAGAAGCATGGGTCAAAAGCCCAGCCAGGAAGTGATAGGCGAGTTTCGATAATCCCAATTGTCGCGGATCAGTATTGTCGTAAAATAGATTTTTTGTGCCCTCCCACAGGGATAAATGCATATGCATTCCCGTTCCTGTACGATTGCTGAATGGTTTTGGCATGAAGGAGCAAATCAATCCCATACTTTTAGCAATTTCTGCGGCAGCCATTTTGAAAAAGATGTGGCGATCGGCAGTCTTCAAGCAATCCGCATAGGTGTAATTAATCTCAAATTGCCCATTCGCATCTTCGTGATCGATTTGATACACATCAAATCCAGCTATGAGCAAACTCTCGACCAACTTCTCGATAAAAACGCGACTACGAGATAAGCCTTTGTAATCGTAACAGGGTTTATCCAACACATCCGAATCATCGGCGGGAACAATCCGTCCAGTGGCATCTTTTTTTAGCAAAGACAATTCCGGTTCAATGCCCATATTCAGCACCCAACCCTTCTGCGTCAGCCGATCGATTTGCTGCATCAGAATGTAGCGCGAGTCGTAGGGATGAGGTTCACCGTCCACATGACCCACACACACCATCCGCGCAAAGCCCGGCATCCAGGGCACTAAGGTGAGGGTATTCGGATCACCGATCGCCATAAAATCATGGCTGTTGGGCTGCTGTCCCATGCCCCACAGGGCAAAACCAGCAAAGCCTGCACCCGGATCAAGGATGTCATCAAAGTGGGAAGCTGGAACCGCTTTGGTTTTGGCGACTCCGTGCATATCCACAAACTGGGCCAGAACGAACCTGACCTGATGGGCTTCGAGAAACTGTTTTGCCTCTGCGGGTGTCATTGCCTGTTCTCCACTATTCACTACCAGATTGAACCAACTCCAGAAACCGTTCCGCTCCGATCGCCCCACCTCCTAATTCCACTGCGATCGCCAGCAGGGTGCGCCAGAGATACCTGCCAAACGTACCATCACACCAGAGCCGATAACAGGGCAATCCGCTACATTCTCCCGGAATGATGGTGACAGTCACACCCACCATTGAAGTCAAAACTACGGGACGATCGCCCAGGGAAAGTGCCCGAAAGTTAACGCTGCACGTCTGCCGTAACAGATCGTCTACAGCATCACCACACAGCCCGATCGCCAAGTCCTGACGCAACACAGGATACACCCTTACGGGGGGCGTTTGACAAGCTTCTGAGAGATGGGTCGCAAATTGACTGTGGAGCGAATCTTCAACGAGAAATTCACTGATTCCTAACCGCGCCCCAATACCACCATCGGGAAGAGGTCGCCAACTGTTAGGACGATCGCTGACTGAAATCCCCTGGCTGGCTAACCAATCGGCGGCTCCTGCTCCCTTTACCCCAAAGCGGGTCAGAAACGAGAGATCGGTGATGCCTAAACGAGCCGCATTGTCCTGATCCTGCGGTGTTGTCACCAGGGCAGGCATGCTGTTGATGGCACGCCAACTGCCCGCAAGCACCTGTAACTCTGTATGAATGGGACTGAGCCGGAGAGCCGTCTTCATACTGTCACCTCCGATCGCACCACAGTTTCCTGTTGCCGCAGGTTGTCTGGATCGTAGAAAGGCGTGGGACAAACCGTTGCCGTAATTCGCGTACCGTCGGAGAGACGAATTGAGAAGGGAGTGCCGATCGTCGCCAGGTTGGGGTCAAGGTACGCTAACCCAATGTAGCGATCGAGGGTGGGGCTGAAGGCGATACTGGTGACTCGTCCGGCGATTTCGTTGTCCTGGATCACCAGATGACACTCCTGGGGAGCTGTTCCCTGGAAATTTGGCTCTAACATGAAGCCGACCAGCTTCTGTTTAATCAGTTTTTGCTGAAAAACCTGTAAGCTGCGTTGCCCGATGAAAAACGGTTTGTCCATTTTCACTGCCCAGTTCAAACCTGCGGCGATCGGCGTGGTCAATCCATCCGTATCCTGTCCCACGATCAAATGTCCTTTCTCCAACCGCAACAGCCGCTGTGCCTCCACGCCAAAGGGCTGAATCCCGTAGGGCTGTCCCGCTGCCATCAGCGCATCCCACAGAGCCGGAGCCGATTCTGCCGCCACATGAATTTCATAGCCCCACTCTCCCACAAAGCCCACCCGCATTAACAGAGCCGGAATGCCCGCGACGATCGCCTCTCGCACTGCCAGGTAAGGAAAGGCGGCACCGGACAAATCCAGATCGGTGAGTTGGGACAGCACTTCACGGGCACGGGAACCTGCCAGATTAACAGCCGATCGCGCTCCAGTGAGATTGACTAAACCGCAGTCGAGTTGCCACATCACGTTGAGGCGAGTCAGTTCCCGGTAAATGGCAGCCGCGCCGGAGGTGGTGGTTGTAAAGTAAAAATGATTTTCTCCTAACCGGGCGATCACCCCATCATCTATCACCACACCCGCTTCATCCAGCATCAGAGCATAGCGCGTCATGCCCACCTTTAGCTTCCTGTACCGTCCGGTGTAGACCCGTTCCAGGAATTCAACGGCTCCTGCCCCCCGCAGTTCTAACTTACCCAATGTGCCGACATCAATTAATCCAACTCGCTGACGAACCGCATTCACCTCTGAGGCAATACATTCTTCCCGATTCTTTCCGATTTGTCGATAATACTCCGGTCGTCGCCAGGCTCCCGCCAGCATGAACTTTGCATTCAATGAAGTATGGCGATCGTGTAAAGGTGTATACCGTTCGGGAATAAATCCACGTCCTGCCAGGTGAGACATCGGGACGGGATGAAAGAAGGGACGGGCTGTGGTGGTTCCCACTTCACCAGGGGTTTGATTGGTAATTCGCGCCAGAATCCGTAGGGCGTTCATGTTGGAATGCTTGCCCTGGCTGGGACTCATTCCCACGGTCGTATAGCGTTTCAGCAGTTCAATATTATCAAACCCTTCCTGAGCAGCATTGTAAAAATCCTTGAGCTGAAGATCCTCATCAAAATCAACGAAATTTTTACCCTTGGGATGGGGCACGATCGCCCAGGGAGGGGATGGTGAGGGGCGATCGTTCCACCCCGGTAGGGGCGAAGCATTCGGATCAAAAGGTTGATTTAAGCCAGAAACATAATCTGCCGAATGCTTCGCCCCTACGTAACCCACAAACAACGCCGATTCACGTCCGGCCCGTTGACCATCCTGGATTTTTTGCTCGAAATCAAACACCCCATTTACCCGCCCACAGGCAAATATCCCATCCGGCAACTGCTCCGGAACGAATTGCTGCAGGGCATCATCAAACCGCATTTTCGCTCCAGCCTGATACAGCAAATTTGCAGCCGGTGCCCAACCTACACTCATGACAATTCCATCACAACCGATCGCCTGTTTCGCTTCCAGTTGAGGAACTCCATGAGAATCGATCGGACAAATTACGGCACTGGAAACACCATCAGTTGCAGCATGGGATTTGGCTTCATAAATACAATGTCCTAAGTAAACTGGAATACCATGCGATCGTATCGAGTCTATGATTTTACCGTCAGGCAAATCAGAACGCAAATCGACGATCGCCTTTACCGTAATCCCATTCGCCGTTAAATCCAGTGCTGCCCGGTATCCATCTAAATTTGCTGTGAATACAACCGCCTCTCGCATCGGCTTCACCGCATAACGGTAAATTAATCGCTGCGCCGCAGAAGCCAGCATCACCCCCGGTAAATCATTATTGCGAAATACCGCAGGCTGTTCATAGACCCCACTGGCAACAATCACCGCTTTCGATCGCATTTTGGAGATGTAATCTCGATGCACCAATGGCACCCACTGATCAGCATAGTATCCGGCTGCCTGGGTTCCCGTGTACAGGCGAATGGAGGGATGATTTGTGACTGCTGCAATTAAGCGAGTTGTTGGCTCAACGTCACCTCGATCGCCTCCCCGTTGATAGCTCTCTGAACCGCCTGCCTGGGCATTTTCATCGACAATTACCACATCTGCCCCAGCTTCCGCCGCTGCCAGGGCTGCCGCCAGTCCCGACACCCCCGCCCCAACCACCAGCACATCACAAAAATCGTAGCGTTTGGCGGTACGGAGATGAGGCGTGGTGACATCGACCGCTCCGAGTCCGGTCATCTGCCGAATCAGGCGTTCCCAGAAGGGAAAGAGCCGTTTATGATGAAACGCTTTGTAGTAGAAACCAACTGGCAGAAAGGGCGAAAAGACATCCAGCACCTTCGCCCGATCGCCTATCACTCCCCCGAAGGTATTGACCGCCGAGAGGGACAGTTCCGGCTCGATCGGGGTGACATCTGCCCGCACGTTGAGTCGCTGCCCTGACTGCATCAAGGCATGGACATCATGATTTGCCAGAGAGAAAATTCCCCGTGGACGGTGGTACTTAAAACTGCGTCCCAATACCCGCTGTCCAGATGCCCACAGTGCTGAGGCGATCGTGTCTCCGGCATAGCCCCGGTAGCGCGTGCCCTCAAAGGTAAAGGAAATCATCTGGCTGCGATCGATCCATTCGCCAGAAATGGGAGGTAAGCGATCGGTCATGCGACCTCCTCCCCGTACAGATAAGTTCGGATAATTTCATCGGTCAATGTATTCCGTTCCGCCAGAAACCAGGTGTTGCTGGGCGTATGACACCACCATTCGGTTTTGATGTCGGGAATGCCGCTGCGGTAAAAAACGTATTCTGCCCAGGTGCGATCGTCTGTCGTAGTGGGATCAGGCATGGGACGCACTTCACCCCCGTAGAGAAACTCTGATACTGGTCTGGCTCCGTTAATCGGACAGGTCATCAATTTCATGGCTCATTCTTGGAATATTGCAGGGCAGTATTAAAGTGTTCTACCGTTGGAAACGGTTCATAGAAGTGATGGAGAAGCTGCTTCCACTCCTGGTAAACAGAGGATTGTCGGAAGCCAACGGTGTGATCCTCCAGCGATCGCCACTGAACCAAAAGCAAATATTTTCCGGGTTCCTCAATGCAGGAATGCAACGCATGGGAAATGTAACCGTCTATGGAGGCAATCAGCGGTGAGGCTTGCCGAAAGGCCTGTTCAAACGCCTGCTCTTGTCCCTGCTTTATGTGCAATATTGCGGCTTCAAGAATCATCTTCTGTTATCCTTCTGCATACTCAAATTAATGCCCAACCGAAGCCGCTCCTTTTTCACCTACTAATTCATAATTAGTAAATCGATCGAGAGAAAAATCTTGAATCAGTTCATGATTCTGGTCATTCGCTACTGTATACGCCATCGTCTTTCCACAAACCGGGGTTGCTTTGAATCCCCAGGTGCCCCACCCCGCATCTAAATAAAATCCGGCGATCGGTGTTTTACCCATGATCGGCGCAAAGTCGGGAGTCATATCTGCCATTCCTGCCCACTGCCGCACAATGTTGACATGGGATAAAAAGGGGAAGAGATCCAGCATTCGCGCTGCCAATCCTTCTGCAAAATCAAAAGTCGATCGCGTCGAATGTAATTCGTAGGGATCAAGGGATGCTCCCATCACCAGTTCTCCCCGTGCCGTCTGGCTGACATAAACATGTAAACTCCCAGAAACGATAATTGGATCAAGCCAGGGCTTCATCGGTTCGCTGACGAGGGCCTGAAGGGGATGAATGTAGAGGGGCGATCGCAATCCCACCATTTGTAACAAACGGGGTGTAAATCCAGCCACGGCACAGAGTACTTTTGAGGTGGAAATTTCGCCTCGATTCGTCCACACTCCAGTAATGCGATCGTCCTTTACCGTGATATTTAATACTTCTGTTTGCTGGTGAATCTCTACCCCTCGCTGATCTGCCCCTCGTCCATAACCCCATGCCACCGCATCATGGCGGGCAATACTTCCAGGCGCATGGTAGAGCGCACCCAGGACTGGAGCATGCCCCCCACAGTCCAGATCTAAATGGGGACAGGCTTGCTGAATTTTCTCTGGACTCACCAACTCACTCTTAATCCCAAAATGCTTATTCACCTCCGATCGCCAGCGCATGGTTCGTACTGCCGCATCGGTATGGGCTAACGTAAAATGTCCTCTGGTGGAATAAAACAGATTCAGATCAAAATCCTGGGACAAATCCTGCCACAGCCGCACCGATTCATCATAAAACTTCACCCCTTCTGGCGTGAGATAGTTAGAGCGAATAATCGTCGTATTTCGTCCCGTATTTCCTCCGCCGATATAACCCTTCTCCAGCACCGCCACCTTCGTCATGCCATAATCTCGCGCCAGATAATACGCTGCCGCCAACCCGTGCCCACCCCCTCCAATGATCACCGCATCGTAGGAGGACTGGAGGCGATCGGGTTGCCGAAACATCCGGGGTTCAGGGTAATTCGATCGGGCAAACTTGAGTAATCGAAGCGGCATACATTCCCCGACAGGAGATCATTTGAAATGTGCGAATTGCTAATTATAGTGCCCCAAAGTTTCATGGTTGTCAACAAAATTTCCTCTCACTACACAAAGGTATGTCATGATTAGGAAACTTCGATCGCCCTCACAACAAAGGAATTCTAATCAGGTTCTATTGCCCCCAATGCCTGCAATGTTGCCTTTTGCGCGTCAGTTAAACCTGTGACTCCCGCAATGTTCATCCCCTCGTAGGGACGATCGGCTCTCAGGGTTTTCAAGCATTCTCCAGTGCTGGCATCCCAAAGCTTAATAGTTGCATCCGCACTGCTGCTTGCCAGAATGCGATCGGAGTGATCTGCCTCTCCCACTGGACACCACGCCACTGAACCCACCTGGCTTATATGACCTTTCAGAATGTTCAAACATTCTCCTGTATCTGCCTGCCACAGCCGAATGGTTCGGTCTTCAGACCCGCTAGCGAGGATTTGCCCATCCGGACACCACGCCACCGTTCTCACCATATCGCCGTGTCCCTGCAAGATGTTCAGACATTCTCCTGTACTGGCATTCCATAGCCGAACGGTTTGGTCATCGCAACCGCTAGCAAGGGTTTTGCCATCCGGACTCCAGGCGACAGACTTCACCCAGGCAGTATGTCCCGTCAAGACGTGCAAACAATCCCCTGTTCTGGCATCCCACAGGCGAATGGTTTGATCATCAGACCCACTGGCAACGGTTTTACCATCTGGATGCCAAGCCACAGCCCAGATATGGCTGCTGTGTCCCTGCAAAATTTTTAGACAGTCTCCCGTGCTGGCATCCCACAGCCGCACCGTTTTGTCATTTGATGCACTGGCAAGGATTTGTCCGTCGGGACTCCAGGCAACCGCCCAAACCCAGGCATGATGCCCTGCCAGCGTTTTCAGGCATTGCTCTGTGTCCGGATCGCAGAGCCGCACCATTGCATCAAAAGAAGCAATAGCAAGAGTTTTGCCATTAGGACTCCAGGCTAACCCCCAAAAGCGATGGCATCCTGTCAGGCTTTTCACACACTGCCCCTGCTGAACATCCCACAACCGCACCCGTCGATCGCCACTACTACTGGCAAGGATTCGTCCATCCGGCTTCCAGCCAATTGTAAAGACAGAATTGCTATACCCCTGCAAGGTTTTCACCCCCTGCCCCTGCTGGACATCCCACAACCGCACCGTTTGATCACAACCACTGGCAAGGGTCTGTCCGTCTGGACTCCACGCCATTGCCCAAATTGCGTTTGTGTGTCCCTGCAAAATTTTGAGGCACTGTCCTGTATAGGTGTCCCAAATTCTGATGGTTTGGTCTGCATTCCCGCTGGCGAGCAGTGTGCCATTCAGATGCCAATCCACCACCAGCACTGAACGATGCTCTTGTAGCGTTTTGAGACATTGACCGATCGCCACATCCCAGATTTTGATGGTTTGGTCTTCACTGCCGCTTGCTAGCTTTTTTCCGTCGGGACTCCAGGCAACCGACCAAACGATATTGCGATGTCCTGATAGGGTTTTCAGGCATTTTCCGGTGTGGAGATCCCAGAGCCGAATGGTGTGATCTTGAGATCCGCTGGCAAGGAGGTTTCCATCCGGACTCCAGGCAACCGCAACCGCCCAATTGCTATGCCCCTGCAAGGTTTTCAGGCACTCTTTGCTGCGCACATCCCACAGCCAGATCTGGTTGCTATCTCCACAACTGGCGAGAATATGCCCATCGGGATGCCAAGCCACCGACTTGGATGGATTACTGCGATCGCCCTGCAAGACTGCCAGACAATTACCCGTCTTCGCATCCCAAAGCCTCACCCCCCATTGGTCTTCACTGCCGCTCGCCAGCATGTGACCATCGGGACTCCAGGCAACCGCCCAAACTCGGCTGGTGTGTCCCCGCAAGGACAGTTTCGGCTGACCATCGGCAATTTGCCACAGATGCACAAGATTGTCGTCTCCTCCGGTGGCTAAAAGCTGACCATCTGGGCTGAAGGCGATCGAGTGAATAAAGCCAAACGTTTGGGTGAAGCGGGCTTTGGAGAGGTCAGCATGGGCAAAATTAACCTGACGGAGGTTAATATCCTGGAGATCGGCTTGCCAGAGGCTGAGGTATGAGAAGTCGGAGCCGCGCAGGTCAACCTGGAGGTGGCGCAGTAGATTGATGATGTTACCGCCTGCATAACCCGCCTGATGGGGGAACTCAGTCTGCAACCGATAGACAATTTGCTTCAGTTGATATTCAATCTCTTTTTGAGAGCCTAAGCGATGCTGCAAGCGGTTGATCAACGGCATCAAAATCACGCGGATCTGGCTGTCTCGAACGTAGTCTTTGTCCTGCGCTTTAATCAGAGCATGGGTTTGCAGGAGGAACTCAGGGGGTAAGGGAACGGGGGATGAACGATCGGCAATTTCGTCACAAATGCGATCGATTAGCGTTTCGGTGACATATTCCATCACGACGGGTTGCAAGGTAAATTGACCTGCATTGGCTTCCATCAACGATCGCCCCTGCAACCGTTGGAGTGCGTTCATCAATTGGATCGGAGAGACGCTGCCATACAAATCTGCCTGGAGTTGGGCAAAGGAAACCCATTCTCGGTCGATCGCCAGCCAGAGCATAATCTGTTTTTCCAGGAGCGACAGACGATTGTAGTGTTGTTCAATTAGGTCGAAAACGTCACCAAACAGCGTCACATTTTGTTCTAAAAATAGGGCAATGTCGCCACCAAATAAGTCACGAATCGTCGTTGCAACAATTTTTAATGCTAGAGGATTGTAGTGATACCGTTCGCACAACGTCTGTTTTTGCGCTTCTGACCCGGTTAATCCAACTGCTTTCAGCAGTGTGCAAGATGCTTCTGGAGAACCCTTCAGAAACAAATCCCGTACGGCGGGATTCCCTTCTAGTTGAGCCGCCTGAGCACATTGTTCTCGTGTCGTGACGATTAAACAGCCTTGATGGCGGGTTTCTGCCACCACACGCAGCAATTCTGCATAGGCTTCATAACCGGGGCGATACTGTCCAGACCGCTCCCCGGTTTCCAACAGCGTTTCTGCATTGTCGAGAACCACCAGACAGCGATGATTTCGTAAACACTGAAGGAATGTGCTGAGGTCTGCCTGGGTTTGCTGCTGTCCTGAAAGGAAGGGAACCAGTTCTGCCAGCAGCGTTTCCAGAGGTGGGGCATTGCGGAGCGATCGCCAAATCACATAGGTAAATTGGTCTTGAATCTGCTCTGCCAGCTTGACGGAGAGAGCCGTTTTGCCAACACCACCGATTCCGATTATCCCAATCAGGCGGCAATTGTCTTGCAGAATCCAGTCGGCAAGGGTAGCAAGTTCTGCACTGCGTCCATAAAACGTTGAAACATCGGGTGCCTCTCCCCAATCCTGGACGATCGAATTCACCGGCAATGGTTGCTCGAATGGGATTCCCTCTGGCTGAAGATAATCTTGCTCAGTCAAGGTCAGGTTAAAAGCGCAAAAGAATTCCTCCAGGGTTTGGCGATCGACGGCAATTTTGCAACTTTGCAGCCGCGTAATGGAACGAACGCTTAACCCGGTTAACTCACTCAATTGTTCTAAGGTGTAGGCATACCCCCGATTGGCAGTAATAGCAGCCTGCTCCTGAGCTTCCTGAAGCCGCTGCAAACCTAGAGGCGACAGCACCACGCCCCGACGCTTGCGTTTTGGAACAGGTTTAGTCATTGTTAACGATCGTGAAGTGAATTTATGCTGCGGATGCCTGACTCCATTACACATCACCCATGCAACCGGAACATCCGTAGCGATCGAGCCAGTTAATCTCAATTTATCAATGTTGTGGGCAATAGAGGCGTGAGATAAGCCAAACTTATCGGCTTCTATTTCATCTCGAAAGACACAAATTAGGTAAAGACTACAACTGCCAATACACCTTTTCCAGATTGCAGCATAAGTGACCGATCGCCGGATTCGTTCTTTCCTAAAAAGGTTGAAAGCATTGTGGCATCAAGCTTTTGATCTTAAAACTCAATCTTTTTTAAAGGCAAAACTTAAGTGACCTGCTTAAGTGACTAAATGTCCTGGACGTTTTCGCTTTGTCAAGTCAAAGTGAGTGTATTAGATGCAGTGACAGGTTCAAATCACATTCAGTTGCGGGATAAAATTAGGAGCTTTATTCTTGACTGCTTAGATATCGTGGTATTTTTTGTCGCTATTTTTATCCTTATTTGTATCCTTACTGCATTCAGTTTTATCGACGTTAATCAGGTGCGATCGGATTAGGGATCGCAATAAAATGTCATCCCAATCGTTGCGTAAGGGCACACAGCAGTGTGCCCCTACCCGGGATGGTACTTTTCCGCATACCCCTTAATCGATCGCAGCACCTTACATCTAAGCATCACTCTGCAAAAAACAAAACAAACTTCAAGACATAAGGATGAACGAAAATGGCGAACTATTACGGTTCCAAGGGAAATGATACACTCACAGGAAGCCCTGATGCTGATCATATGTTTGGCAGGGAGGGGAATGATGTCCTATATGGCGGGAATGGTAACGACAATCTCTACGGTGAGGCGGGTCACGATTTCCTCGCTGGTGAGGCAGGAAATGATTACATAGCAGGATACTTCGGTAATGATACGCTTCTGGGCGGTGACGGTAATGATACCCTCAGCGGCGAAGCAGATAACGATGCTTTAGATGGTGGCTTTGGTACAGATTATCTCTATGGAGGAGGAGGGCATGACAGACTTGCAGGTGGGTTCGACGACTCCGACGACTACCTCTACGGTAACGATGGCAACGACACTCTCTATGGCGGTGGCGGCAATGATTTTCTAGATGGCGACGTTGGCGACGATCGGATGTATGGCGAGAATGGCAACGATAAGCTGTATGCTTGGTTGGGCAATGATTACCTGGATGGCGGTGATGGTCATGACCTGCTTCATGGTCAAGGGGGTTCTGATACCCTCTATGGCAGCTTAGGGAACGATACCCTGATTGCAGGTGGTGATGAAGCTTATGACTACTTAAGTGGCGGTGAAGGCAACGATCGGCTTGAAGCTGGCCCTGGAAACGACATTGCCTATGGCGACGCTGGAAATGACACGATCTACGGCGGCTCTGGCAATGATAGGCTCTATGGCAACGGAGAGGATGACTACCTGTTTGCTTCTGATGGCAATGATACTCTAGTTGGCGGTGCTGGCAACGACTATCTTGACGGTCACTTGGGCTATGACATTGCCACTTACTCTGGGTTCTACACCGAATATAATGCCAGTTTTACCAGTAATGGAGCAGTCCAAATCACGGGTAAGGAAGGCACTGATCTCCTGTATGGAATTGAACGGATCTACTTCGGTGATGGAGGATTCTACAACGTTTACACCGGAGATGCGAACAATAACAATCTCGCTGCCGATGCCAATGTCTGGTCGTTACTCTATGGCGGTGATGGCAACGATACGCTGACGGGAGGCAACTACAATGACACGCTGACCGGGGGCAATGGTGATGATCTTTTGATTGGTGGGAATGGCCAAGATCTTTTGATTGGCGGGAATGGCAGAGACACCCTTTATGGTGGTTTAAGCGCGGACAAATTCAGGTTCAACCTCAAAACGGAAGGCATTGACATCATCAAAGACTTTAACCGCACTGAAGGTGACAAGATTGAAATTGTCAAATCAAGTTTTGGTGCAACTTCTCTAAACCAATTCAGCTACAACAGCACGACGGGTGCCCTGTTATTTGGTACAACTCAGTTAGCGACGATCGAGAATAAGCCTGCCGGGTTCTCGGTTCATAGCGATGTGGTTCTGGTATGAGGACGTATTGAGTTTATCTAAGTTCATCAGGTGAATTGTTCTTAGGAGGGGGAAATAGCGTACCCTGTTGGAGCGCAATACCCGGTCGGGGCGCAGGTTGGGGCGCAGGTTGGGGCGCACTGCTGTGCGCCCTTACAGCAGATTTCTTCATTCTGCTTCTTTGTCCGGGCAGGCAAGATGCCCACCCCACAAAAAATTCAGGGATTAAACTGATAATACCTGATTCGGAAATCATTATGAAGTCATTAAAGATTGAAAGGAGACAATTCAATGACAACGCTACAGACTGAAACTATCCATGAAACAGGAATTGATTATTTATCTCTGGCAGAATCTTTGGGAAAACAATTTGCTGAAAGAGAAGTTGAAGCGGATGAGAGTGATTTATTTGTTGCGGATAACATTGCTCGGTTAAAAGCAGCTGGGTTCGTGACAGCCGGTGTTCCAGCAGAACTGGGGGGTAGTGGAGTTAGCTATGCCGATCTCTGCGCCATACTACGCCTCCTGGGATACCATTCCAGCTCAACAGCACTGGCATTTTCAATGCATACTCATCAGGTGATGATCCCCGCCTGGCGTTGGTACCATCAGAAAGCTCCGGTGGATGGATTACTCAGACGAATAGCCGCAGAACAACTGATCCTACTCAGCAGTGGCGGTTCAGATTGGTTGCAGAGTGCTGGTACAGCGACCAAAGTAGACGGGGGATTTCTGATTAATGCTCGCAAAGTATTTGCCAGTGGTGCCCCGATCGCAGACTTGTTGATGACCAGTGCAGTTTATGATGATCCGGACAAGGGAACTACTGTCTTACATTTTGCAGTTCCCATGTCGGCTCAAGGGGTGGCGATCGAGTCAACCTGGCAAGCAATGGGAATGCGGGGAACTGGCTCCCATGACGTGATGTTGTCGGATGTGTTTGTTCCAGATGCAGCAGTTGCGTTACGACGAGAACAGGGAAAATGGCATTTTATCTTTCACCTGATCTCGATGGTGGCAATTCCGTTGATTTATTCCGTGTATGTGGGAGTTGCAGAAGCTGCCCGCGATCGAGTGGTTCAGCTGGCACTCAAACGTGAGGCAGATGAACTGCTCTGCTACAAGATAGGAGGTTTAGACAACGAATTAATGGCCGCAAAGATTGCCCTTCAGCACATGATTTCAACTGCCACAGTTAGCCAACCCAGTTTTGAGGTAACGGCTCAAATCATGTCAGGTCGAACTCTTGTTGCTAAGGCGGTACTGAATGTAGCAGATCTGGCAATGGATATTGCTGGGGGCACTGCGTTCTACCGCAAATTGGGTCTGGAAAAATTGTTCCGTGATGTGCAGGGTGTTCGCTATCATCCTCTGCGAGAGGACGCGCAACGCACGTTGTTAGGACAGTTAGCTTTGGGCTGGGACTTATCTCTGTTGTAGAAGTCTCGATCGCTAATCATAATGCCCCAAAGTTTCATATTTGTCAACAAAATTTCTTACTACTACACAAAGGTGTGTCATGATAATGAAACCTCGATCGCCAACGCCCCTTCTATGAAGTAAACCTCTCCCCATCGCAACTGACCTTCCCTGAACACTGATCTTCCCTTAAACTCTTGTGGGATGGGCATCTTGCCCGTCCAGTTCCCTGCTCTTGTGGGATGGGCATCCTGCCCGTCCAGTTCCCCGCTCTTGTGGGATGGGCATCCTGCCCGTCCATCCATCCCCATTCCCAGGAAAAGACTGCATGGCAGAATTCACCCCACCCCTTACCGCAGCAGACACCGACAACAGCCTCGATCGCTACCTCGGCAACACAGTGCGAGAACTGCGGCAAAAGCATGGACTGACGATCGCGGAAGTTGCCGATCAGGCAGGGATTTCTCGTGGGATGCTGTCAAAAATTGAAAATGCGCAGACTTCCACCAGTCTGGATACCCTGGCGAAATTGGCGAATGCTTTGGGAGTGTCCCTCTCTACCCTGTTCCGCAACTACAATATGCCTGCGGGAGGGGCGCAACTGGTTAAAAGTGGGGAAGGCATGGAAGTGGTGAGGCGCGGCACAAAACGAGGACATACCTACCATTTGCTGGCATACGACCAGGGACCCACGAAACTGTTTGAGCCGTTCTTAATTACAATGGATGACGCTTCAGAGATCTTTCCTACCTTTGAACATCCGGGGATTGAGTTCATTTATATGTTAGAAGGAAAGCTGGAATACCGGCATGGACAGTACACCTACCTGCTGGAACCCGGAGATTCCCTTACCTTTCGCGGCGATATTCCCCACGGGCCGGAGAAATTAATTGATCTACCGATTCGATTTCTTACGATTATTCACTACACTACCACTGAACTGTAGTGAGGATTCTTCTGCTATGATACTAAATACTATGAAATCAACCTATTTTGGCTGTATTTCCTCATTCACAATGTCTTACTGCGCTTCATAAGACTTCATAGGAACTAGCACGATCGCTACATCAGCTAGTACATGGGTTTAGAGACGGATTACATCACCTTTTGTCATAGTTTTGTCACATTGATTTGCAATCCTTAATAACGGAACGTACGTTGAAACGCCATTCAGGTCAAACGGCCGCGATTTTTGGCGAGGACTTTAATATATTAAGGGCACTGCTATGGTTTTCAAACGACGGAATATCCTACAAAACTTGGCGTTAGCTGGCATAGCTGCTGTTGTTGCAGCTTGTGCGGGGGGCGGACAACAAACGGCATCGAACGGAACAGCCGACTGCCCTCGTCCTGCCACGATGGATCAAATGTTTTGCGATCGAGATGGCGATCTAGTCGCTGATCCGCCAGAAGATCCTTCTGAATTTGTTAATCCCGATACTCTGGTGTTTGCCTATACACCCGTTGAAGATCCAGCTGTTTATGAAGGGGTTTGGGCAGAATTTGTTGAGCACTTGTCTGAAGTGACGGGAAGGAATATCGAATTCTTTGCGGTTGATTCTAACGCGGCTCAGTACGAAGCACTCCGAGCAGGACGGCTTCATGTTGCTGGGGTAAACACAGGCGGAGTTCCCTTCGCAGTGAACTTAGCTGGCTTTGTTCCCTTTGCCATGATGGCAGGTGAAGATGGCAGCTTTGGCTACGAGATGGAAATCATTACCCATACAGACAGCGATATTCAGGAGATTTCTGATCTGGAAGGACGGCAACTGGCATTCACCTCTCCTACTTCAAATTCCGGCTTCCTGGCTCCTTCTGCCCTCCTGGAAGGGGAATTTGGATTGAAGGCAGATGAGGACTTTCAGGCCGCCTTCTCTGGGGCGCACGACAATTCCATTTTGGGCGTGCAAAACCAAGATTATGAAGCTGCATCGATCGCCAACTCTGTTCTCACTCGGATGTGTGAACGGGGCGCGGCAGACTGTGATCAGATCCGCACAGTTTATCAATCTGAGACTTTTCCGACAACTGCCTACGGTCATGTTCACAATCTTGATCCTGAGCTGGCAGAGCGCGTACGTGAAGCATTCTTCACCTTTGATTGGACAGGGACTGGTTTAGAAGAAGAGTTTGGGCAGCAGGGTGAATCTCAGTTCATTGAGATTACCTACCAGGAGCGATGGGAAATCATCCGCAACATTCAGGAAATTTAGGGTACGGAATACACCTTGAATTAATCCCTGAAACCCCTGAGATGTTGGCATTGTAAAGAAGCGTAATAAAGTGCAGGACTGGGGTGCGGGTGGCAATTTTGCAATCTTCCCTCAGTCCTTTTTCTTTACAAGCATTCACAGAAGATCGATCGCACACCTTTATTACAGATCAACACCATGCTGCGAATTGAATCATTGGTGAAGAAGTACCCCACTGGAGACATCGCCTTACAAGGTGTGAATTTGGAAGTTCCCGATGGCCAGGTGATGGCATTGATTGGGCCGTCTGGAGCCGGAAAGAGTACGTTGATTCGGTGCATTAACCGATTGGTAGAGCCGACCAGTGGTCACATTTGGTTGAACAAACAGGATCTAGCGCAACTCAAAGCCGCTCAGTTGCGGCGGGCCAGACGGAAGATTGGCATGATTTTTCAGGAGTATGCCCTGGTGGAACGGTTGACCGTGATGGAAAACGTTTTGTCAGGACAACTGGGCTATGTTAACTTCTGGCAGAGCTGGTTTCGACGGTTTCCCCAACATACGATCGATGAGGCGTTTCGATTGCTAGAGCGAGTGGGGTTAGGAAGTTTTCCAGATAAACGAGCCGATGCTTTATCCGGTGGACAACGACAGCGGGTTGGCATTGCTCGCGCTCTATTACAAAACCCTGATCTCTTGCTGGTAGACGAACCGACTGCCAGCCTCGACCCGAAAACCTCACGCCAGATTATGCGATTAATCTGCGAACTCGCTCAGGAACGTCAACTTTCCGTAATTGTGAATATTCACGATGTACTCCTGGCGCAGATGTTTGCTCAACGAATTGTTGGATTGCAATCGGGTGAAATTGTTTATGATGGTTCTCCTGATTCACTCACTTCAGATGTCTTGACGAACATCTATGGCGAAGAAGATTGGGCAGTCACATCAGAAGACGATCAGGAGCCAGAACCAACGAAGTCCCCTGCTTACGAAGCTATGGTGCAGGAGGTACAACGATGACCAAAGCCGCAACAGTTGGGCGATCGGCTGGACGATCCTGGTCGCCACCGCCCTTAATTAAAAACCCCTGGATTCGCCGCGGATTGTTACTGGGTAGCATCATCTATCTCATCCTGGCAATTTCCTCAGTCAATATCGACCCAGCTCGAATTGCACGGGGACTGGAACGAGGTAGCTTGCTGTTTCAAGCGTTTCTCCGCCCTGACTTTTTCACGCGAGGCAATGATATTGTCACAGGGGTCATGGAAAGTTTGTGGATGACGGTGGTGGCAACGGCGATCGGTGTGTTGGTGTCAATTCCTGTTGGATTAGGGGCTGCTCGGAATATGGTTTCGGTTCCTGTCTATTTGTTCTGCCGTTTATTGGTCGCCCTGTCCCGCACCTTTCAGGAAGTGATTATCGCTATTTTGTTCGTGGTGATGGTTGGTTTTGGGCCCCTGGCAGGTGTGTTAACCCTGGCATTTGGCAGTCTGGGATTTTTTTCAAAGCTATTAGCAGAAGATATTGAAGAAGTTGATGCCAGTCAGGTCGATGCCATTCGTTCTACCGGAGCTTCCTGGCTACAAACGATCGCTTTTGGTGTCTTTCCCCAGGTGCTGCCTCGGATAGTGGGACTGTCACTCTATCGGTTTGATATTAATTTACGCGAAGCCTCTGTCATTGGCATTGTGGGAGCGGGTGGAATTGGTTCCACGTTAAACACCTCCCTACAACGCTACGACTACGAACTCTCCTCTGCCATTATCCTGGTCATCATTGCTTTGGTTATGGTCACCGAACTAACTTCAAGCTGGATTCGTCGGAGGTTACAGTAATGCCCGTCGTGCTCAAGAATGGAACGAAAACCTGGCAGTGGCGCGATCGCAAATCAGAATGGCTGAACTGGTTGGGTTGGATGGCTGGAACCCTGGTCGTACTGTACTGCTGGCAAAGGATCGCCGATCGCACCAACTGGGCCTTTGTCCAGGATGCTCCCCGTCAGGCAGCCAACATGATTGCTCGTGGTATTCCACCTCGATGGGAATACATGGAGCAGTTGTGGGGGCCACTTTGGGATACCCTGACCATTGCCACCCTGGGTTCCCTGATTGCTTTTTTCATTGCCGTTCCTGTTGCCTTTCTCGCTGCCCGTAATACGACTCCTCACCCCATCGTCCGGCAAATTGCCCTGCTGGTCATTGTCGCCTCCCGTTCAGTTAACTCCCTGATTTGGGCCTTACTGCTGGTCGTGATCCTGGGGCCAGGCGTGCTGGCGGGAATTCTGTCCATTGCCCTGCGATCGATTGGGTTCACAGCCAAGCTCTTTTATGAAGGGATTGAAGAAATTGATCCAGAACCCGTGGAAGCGGTCACTGCCACCGGAGCCAGTGGTTCCCAGGTGTTGAGCTATGGCATCATGCCCCAGGTGGTGCCGACTATTGCAGGAGTCACCATTTACCGCTGGGATATTAACCTGCGAGAATCCACGATCGTCGGCTTGGTAGGCGCGGGGGGAATTGGTATTCAGTTGGATGCTTCGATCAACACCCTGCGCTGGGGACAGGTAAGCCTGATCTTGATTGTGATTTTTATCACTGTATTCATTAGCGAGTGGATATCCGCCAAGATGCGAGAGTTAATGATTTAAGAACGGGAGGGCTGCTATATAATCGGGAGTTGACGAGCAGCACAAGGCTGGCATGGCAACCACAATCACCCTCGATTCAGATACCCTCTATAGCCTCGATCTTTCACCGATCGAATCCGTTTTGCAGAAATGGCAGGAGGAAGGTTCGATCGCATCCCACGAGCAGGAACTTCAGTTTGAGATTCACTTCGATCGAGATCCGCTCGATCCGAGGGAGCTATCTGAAATTCCCGAAATCCGGCTGTGGTTTGTTCGCCTGGATGCCCGCTATCCCTGGATGCCGATTTTGTTGAACTGGGAATCGGGGGAACTCGCCCGTTATACCGCTATGCTGGTTCCCCATCAGTTCAGCCCAGAAGGGATTCAGTACAACCCGGAGGCTCTGGAGATTTTTGTAATGGGAAAGGTGTTCGTGTTAACGGATTGGATGCAGGAGCAGGGAATCGCTGGACGCACCAAGATTAAGTTTATGCTGAAGATGCTGGGCTACGACCTGGAAGATGGGTTGTTTGAACTGCTGGAGGGATGAGAGGCAATAAACCGACTGGCAAGAATTTTGCCTTTGCACTCCAGGCAACCGACCTGATTTATCTGATCTGATCTATCTGATCTGAATCTAATTGATGATCCGATTAACAATCTAATTGACGTTCCGATTGATGATCCCTGCTCCGTGATAGGCGGTAGACAATGCAGGCTTCAAAATATGAACTTTATGAACAAGGGCGGTTTTAAGCAGAACGTGGATTTGCAATAACCATTAAGTTTTTAACCAGTGCCCCTGTTATGGCAACCTTTTCCCTAGTTGCCCTTTCTGTTTTATTAATTGAACTGAATCATTTCTTTCCGGGTCTACAATATGGAACATACTTTCATGCTGTTCCTTAGCTAATTTGGCAAGGGCAACGAATACGGCTGAATCAGGCTCCCATTCCCGAATACTGAAGTGTACCCCATTGTCTAGACAGCTTTCGTAAAACTTTAAGATAGAATCTTGCTCTTCTGGCAGTTTTACCTCCGTTCTATGGCATTCTGCAAGACACCAGCCATTGATCAATCCCAATCACCCTATAAGTTTCTTATTTGTTCTTATTTTCCGGTTATTTTTTGGGTGTATTCTCTGAAATAACCCATCACAACTGCATGGGAGCTGAGTATTGTAGGTTAGCCTTACCGTTCAAGTGCCCGTGAAACTGCTCAATGTCTTGGTGAAGGGTAACCTTCATGAAAATTCTATTAGTCGAGGATGATGCACCCACCGCTCAATTTCTCTCAGCAGCGCTCACTGCCGATCAATATGCTGTAGATGTGGCAACGGATGGTCAAACGGGATTAGAGCTAGCTCAACAGTGGGAATATGATTTGATGGTGCTGGACGTGATGATCCCTCGGCTGGATGGAATTAGCGTCTGCCGACAATTGCGTTCTCAATCGAATCAGACTCCAATTCTACTGTTGACAGCAAAAGGGGCAAACGAAGACATTGTGACAGGCTTAGATGCAGGAGCCGATGATTATCTTACGAAGCCGTTTGATCTGTCTCAATTGTTGGCCCGGATTCGGGCACTGCTACGACGAGGGGGAGGCAATTCCTCCACTATGGTTTTGACATGGGGTGAATTAACTCTCAATATGGTTTCGGCACAGGTGACCTATCGGCAGCAATCGCTGGATTTGCGACCTAGAGAGTATAAATTGCTGGAACTGTTTCTACGTCACCCCCTGCGTGTTTTCAGCCGCAATGCCATTATTGACCAAATTTGGACGAGCGATGATTTCCCCAGTGAGGGGGCGGTGACAAATCTGATCAAAGACCTCCGGCAGCGGTTAAAGAAGGCAGGGGTGGAAGCGGAGTTGATTGAAACTGTCTATGGATTGGGATATCGACTCAGGGCAGCACCAGAGAAAGGATCGATCGCTCCCGACATCTCAGAACCTACCCTTGCAGAGGAGTCACACCCGATCGTACCCATCAATACATTTCATCAGGCGCGGGGCATGGCAGCGATTGCTCAAGCGATTGAGTGGTTTCAGGCATCTTTAGAGCAACGGATCAAGGTGCTGGAAGCAGCCGAGCAGGCACTCCAACAGGGAACATTAACGCCACAGCAGCGAGAGCAGGCAAAAGAAGAGGCACATAAATTGATCGGAGGGGCAGGGATATTTGGCTACCCCAGGGGTGTGCCATTTGCTCAACGCCTGGAAGAATTATTGACGGCTGAGGTAGGGTTAGATGCTGTTGCAATTCAGGAGGACTTCTCACAACAACTTGCAGCACTCAAGCAAGTATTACGTCAGCCTCCTTCCCCCATACCTGAAGCAGCACTGACAGAAAATCCTAAAACTGTAGCTTCACCGAATGAGTTTATCCCCGCTCTGACTATAACTTCAGTACCCGCTCCATCCATAATGGCGAGTTCCGATATCCGAAGCCATACTGCGGACGCGACTGTTGTTTTGATTGGAGACGATACTGTGATTTCCAATTCATTAACAGAGACGTTACAACCCTGGGGCATTCAAGTCGTGCATCTGACCCAACCCGATCGATTTTGGCAGGTGCTCACCACGATTACGCCAGATTTACTGCTTTTAGATACAGAGATATCAACTCTCAATACTTTTGACTTGAACAGCCCTGACTTGAACAGCCCTGACTTGAACAGCCCTGACTTGAACAGCCTTGAGTTTTGCCGAACTGTGCGTCAGAATGCCAACTATGGAGATTTGCCGATCGTGGTGATCACGGCTCAGACTGATCCGACCTTGATTCAGCAGATGTTTGCTGCGGGAGCCGATGACTTTATTAGTAAACCTGTGATTGGTTCAGAACTAGTCAGCCGTGTGGTGAATCGAATTGAACGATCGCGCACGCAACGACCGCACTGGCAAAAAAACACCCTGGAAGCAAATGATCTGACCCAAACAGATCCCATTACTTACCTTGCTAATCGCTGGTATTTTGATCGCTATCTACGGCAAATTTGGCAAATCTCGCTGCGGGAGCAGTCTCCCTTTGTGGTCATTTTGGGAGATATTGATTACTTCAATTTATACAACGATCGCTATGGCTATACCGTTGGTAATCGGTGCTTACAGCAAATTGCGGCGGTGCTTCAGCAATGCATTCATACGTCTGACCGTTTGACATCTAACAGTCTGGTTGCGAGATATGCAGGCGGAACATTCGCCATGCTGCTGCCTCAGCAAAATTTAGATGAAGGGGTGCGAGTGGTGCAAGCCATTCAACGGGAAGTCGCAAATTTGAACCTGCTGCACGATCGCTCTCCCATTAGTGCCCAAGTCACCTTGAGCTTGGGGATTACAGGCACCATCCCGGCTGCAACAAGAGAGATCGAGGCACTGTTAAATACGGCAGATCAGGCACTCGCTGCGGCAAAATGGCGAGGCAGGAATACCTATTGCCTCTATCCTCTATGAACTATGGTGTATGTACCAGTCTTCTCCGCCCCCTAAATCCCCCAATTCTGGAGAACTTCCGATCTAGCTTATGAAGGAGCCGCCACCATTTCCTCAACGATTCCCCTACTGGCAGCAATTCCTTGGCAGGGTGCCGTTGCGAATGTTGTTGACGGTTCCGTTTATTTTGCAACTGCTGGTAGCCGTAGGGTTGGTCGGGTATTTGTCTTTCCAGAATGGGCAGCGAGCAGTGAGCCAACTGGCGGATCAGTTAATGAATCAGGTGGCTGTGCGGATTAACGATCGCCTGGATGCATACCTGCAAACGCCGCAACAGGTGGTCGAATCAAATCGGTTGGCGTTAGAAACCGGGGAGTTGAATCTGGAGAACTTTGATGAGTTGGAAACGCATTTTTTCCAGCAAGTTCAAGTGTTTCAATCTCTGACCACCCTTGCCTTTGGCAATGTTCAGGGGGAAACCATCGGGGCAGGGCGGGATCGATCGGGGGTGGTGACGGCTCCAGGTTCACTCGTCAGTTGGGAAGCACGCGGCACTGTCCCCAATACTCGTTACATGTATGCGGTGGATTCGCAAGGAAAGCGGCTGAAGGCTGTCAATATCACACCCAATTTTGATGTACGTCAGCGAGGCTGGTACAAGGCAGCCATGAACGCTGGGAAGCAAACCTGGTCGCCTGTGTTTCCCATCCTAAATCTACCGATCGCATCGGTTTCTGCGGTGACTCCGATCTACCAGAACAACGAGTTAAAAGGCGTATTAACTTCGGAGGTATTGCTTTCCGATATTAATTTATTTCTCCATTCCCTCAACTTCTCCCGCGCTGGACAGGCATTTATTATTGAGCGATCGGGGGATCTGGTTGCCACTTCAACTCAGGAACAGCCCTTTGTGCAAAATGTGCAGGGAGAGCAACTGATTCGCTTACGGGCAGTAGACAGCACAGATCCGGTGACTCGCGCCACCATGCAAACCCTGATGGAGCGGCAGAGTTTGGATCAGCTTCAGGCAGAACAACTCTCCTTTCCCCTCAATCAACAGCGACAGTTTATCCAGGTGGTTCCTTACCACAATGGCTATGGGTTGGACTGGCTGATCGTGACTGCCATTCCAGAATCGGACTTCATGGCAGAGATTCAGCGCAACCAGCGGCAAACCTGGCTCTTGTGCGGCTTAACCCTCCTGCTAGCCACCGCAACCGGAATCGTGACTGCTCGATGGATTGCGGCTCCCCTACGACGCTTGCAGCAAGCTGCCCAGGCCGTCACCCAAGGAGATTTGAATTTTCCTGTACAGTCTGGGGGGATTGGGGAAGTGGCGCAACTGACCACCTCTTTTCAGCAGATGGCACAGCAGCTCAATACGTCTTTTCGATCGCTACAAGCCAGTGAGCAAAAGTTTTTAACCTTACTCAACCATGTGCCGATCGGCATCAGTGTGTTTGATGCAACAGGCAGCCAAATTTTAATTAATCAGGTCGGTGAAACGATTTTAGGACAGGAATTTGTACCGGGTATAACGCTCGATCGAATTTCTGAAGTGTATCGGGTGTATGTAGCTGGGACGGATCAGCTTTATCCGGTAGACCAATTACCCGCCATGCGAGCGTTGCGTGGCGAATCTGTCTTTGTTGAAGACATAGAAATTGCCAGCAATCATCACCGGATTCCGTTAGCCGTGCAGACGATTCCTATTTTTGACGAGACTGGAACGGTGATCTATGCCATCAATATGTTTCAGGACATTACAGAACGCTTAGAGACTGAACAACTCCGAAAAAATTACCAGCATGAATTAGAACGACAGGTTGTAGAACAAACGCAAGCATGGCGCGATAGTGAAGAGCGATTTCGCAGTGCCTTTGATGATGCCCCCGTTGGTATGGCATTGGTTGGCCTTAACGGTCAATTTTTGAAAGTGAACCGCGCGCTCTGCGAGATTGTAGGATACCCAGAAGCAGAGTTACTGTCTCATACTTTCCAGGACGTTACATACCCGGATGATTTGGATATGAGTTTGGAAGCGATGCAAAATGTACTTGCTAATGACACTCGTAGTTATCAGCTAGAAAAACGATATCAGCATCAACAGGGATATCCCATTCAATGTCTGCTGCATGTTTCTCTAGTGAAAGATGTGAATCAGCAACCACTCTACTTTATTACTCAAATTCAAGATATGAGCAATCGCTATGCAATTGATCGGATGAAGAATGAGTTTATTTCTGTGGTCAGTCATGAACTGCGTACTCCTCTCACTGCCATCCGTGGATCATTAGGATTACTCAATTCTGGCTTTTACAATGACAAACTCGACACCGCTAAAGATCTGCTGCAAATTGCCCTCAACAACAGTGAACGCCTCGTGCGGCTGATTAACGATATTCTTGATTTGGAACGGCTGGAATCCGGCAAAGTCAAGCTGGTCAAAGAAACCTGTGATGTCACCTCCTTGATGCAACAGGCGATCGAATCTGTCCAGATGCTAGCTGACCAGTCCAATATTCAGATTGTCATGTATCCTCTCGCTATTCAAGTACAAGCCGCTCCTGACGCGATCGTGCAAACCCTGACGAATCTGCTGAGTAATGCCATTAAGTTTTCTCCAAAAGGAAGTACAGTGTGGCTCAGTGCGGCAGTAGGAGATCGAGAGATGAGGGAGATGAGGGAGATGAGGGAGATAGGGGCGCAAGAGAGACAGGTAGATTTGCCTTCCCCATCCACTCCACCACCCCACTACCCACTACCCACCATTCTCTTCTCCGTTCAAGATCAGGGGCAAGGCATTCCAGCGGATAAACTAACAGCTATTTTCGATCGGTTTCAACAGGTTAACGTGTCCGATTCACGAGAAAAAGGCGGCACCGGCTTGGGGCTGGCGATTTGTAAAAGCATTGTTGAGAAACATGAGGGGCAGATCTGGGTTGAAAGTGTCCTCGGACAGGGAAGCATCTTTTACTTCACGTTACCTTTAACAAATCCAACACAATGGCTAAGCGAATATTGATTGTGGATGATGAGTTTGAAATTCTTTTTTTACTGCAAAGAATATTTGAAGACTTTGCGGGATGGCAAACGGTGACAGCACGTTCCAGTGCAGAAGGGTTAGTAAAAACCAAAATAGAATCGTTGGACGCGATCGTGCTGGATGTGTCCATGCCGGAAATGGATGGGTTTCAATTTGTTGAGCAGCTCCAATCCGAGCCAGCAACTGCAAACATTCCTGTAGTACTGCTCACGGCTAAGGTAACACCGAGTGATCGACAGCGGTTTGCCCAAATGAACATTGCTGGAGTCATCGCCAAGCCCTTTGATCCAATAACCGTCTGGCAGCAGGTGGCTGAAATTTTGCAATGGAGTTCATAGAACTTTGATAGAACTTTGATAGATCTTTGATAGATCTTTGATAGATCTTTGTATTCCTAAGGATAGATTTCATAGATCCTTGTATCAATTTCTTAGGTTTTTGCTTTAGAAATTAAGTAGGAAGATTCATGTCCTGCTTGCATACATGATGGCAGTTCCAGAGCGATCGAAAAAGGCTACTCCAACCATTTTGTTGATTGATCCCGATGCGGAAGTGCGGGAGGTTCTACGCCTCTGTTTACATGATTTTGGCGGTTGGAATGTCATACCAGCGATGTCCACACAAGAGGGATTACAGAAATTAGCAACGGAACATTTAGATGCCATCCTTTTAGATCTTTCGATTCCCGAAGAAACAGACGGCTTACAGTTAATTCAAACTCTACGTGCCCACCCTTTGGGGCGATCGATTCCAATTATATTAATCACCGCCAGTGCCAGATGGTTTAATTCCCACCAGATTCGTGCGATGGGAGCAATGGGAGCGATTGCCAAACCCTTCAATCCTCTCACGTTGCCCCAACAACTTGCCCAACTGCTCCACTGGACGATCAAGTAGAGTTAAAACAGTGCTCTTCTAGCGTTTTCAGGTTGTCTTACAATCTCTTACAATCTCTTATAAGCTTGTATAAGTTTCATATCTGATCACTCTATCCTTCCCGTTATCCTGCTTAGGAAGCAATACGATAAGTATGAAGATGGGTGAGGAAAGTGTTAAACAAATTTGAATTTCATTGTATTGTATGGAGTAACAAGTGGAGTAAATGGTTGCTGCTACTGCCGATCGTCTTTAGCGTATTGATGGAAGCTCCAGTCCATGCAACAGAAGAACATATTTCTGAACTATTTGAACTGTCTGAGTTCCAACATCAAAACTTTAATATAACGTTTGATGATCCGATCGATAGATCAAATACACTAACTGATCTAGAACCTGAAGAATTCGTTTCTTCCTCCCTATCTGTTGCCGAATTAAGTACTCCAGAGGCGACAACCACAACACTTCCTGAGGAAGCATCTACTGTTCCTGATGTTGCCAATCATGATGATGTCATCGGGCAAGTAACCTCTGTCTCCCAGCTCTCCGATGTGCAGCCGAGTGATTGGGCCTATCAGGCGTTGCAGGGACTGGTGGAGCGATATGGCTGTATTGCCGGATATCCTGATGGCACCTTTCAGGGACAAAGTGCCCTGACTCGCTACGAATTTGCTGCCGGATTGAATGCTTGCCTCGATCGCATCAGTGAATTGATCGCTGCCACTACGGCTGATTTAGCCACCCAGGAAGATTTGGCTACTTTACAACGCCTGCAAGAGGAATTTGCGGCTGAATTGGCAACCCTACGGGGTCGGGTAGATAGCCTGGAAGCACGAGCCGCTGAATTAGAGGAGAGCCAATTCTCTACCACCACCATTCTGCACGGAAATGCCATCTTTGCGGCATCGGGCGTGTTGGGTGAATCGGCTGATAACAACCAGATTGTCGGTCGCTATCGCCTCAATCTGTCTACCATTACTAGCTTTACTGGGCGTGATTTTCTGCTGCTCTCTATGTTTGCAGGCAACGCGCCTCTGGGCGAAGCGGATCAAGAAAACCTGACCGTGCGATCGGCTAGTTTTGATCTTCCAGGCGTTGAGGTAGACGGCACGTTCAACGGTATTCCCGTTACCGTAGGACAATCCACCTCCGAAGGAACGCTGTCTTCCGAGTTTGGTGCTAACACTAATAATGAACTGAAGCTGTTTACCGCCGGATACAGTTTCCCCGTGGGCGATCGGCTCAATGTAGCGGTTCTGACCTCTCTAGCTCCCTTCCAGATATACGCTCCTACCCTCAATCCTTATCTGGATGATATGGATGGGGGCACGGGGGCTATTAGTGTGTTTGGGGAATATAACCCGATCTATACCCTGTCAGGGGGTGGCACGGGGGTGGTGCTCAACTACCAAATTTTTGACAGCCTCAAATTAACGGGGGGCTACCTGGCAGATGGATTATTCGTAGGAGATGGCACTGAGGGAAGAGGACTCTTTAACGGGGGGTATGCCGCGCTGGGACAACTGACCTGGAATGTTACGGATGATTTCTCGATCGCTGCCGTGTACACCAATGAGTATGCCCCATCAGGACGGTTTGGCTTTAATTACAATGGTTTGGGTGTCACTGGAACAGCCGTGGCTAACTCGCTGGCGGGTCAGGATGTGTTGGGGGCAACCCAATTGGGATTAGAAGCCTCCCCCGTGATTACCAATGGTTATGGGGTAAATGTCAATTGGCAACCCAGTTCCAGATTTTCGATTAGCGGTTGGTTCAGTACGTTTTATCCCCGCTTGATTGGCGAAGGCGATGGCAATATTCTTACCTATGCGCTGACCTTTGCTTTTCCTGATCTCGGTCAAGAGGGCAATTTGTTGGGATTGGTGGTGGGGGCAGAACCCTATCTAACTGAAATGGGTGGCAATCCGCAAGACTTTGATGTGGATGTACCGCTACATATTGAAGCTTTTTATCGACATCGGATTGGCGATCGTATTTTCCTAACTCCTGGCATTATCTGGCTCACTGCTCCCAATCAAGATCGAGACAACGGCAGTGATTTTATCGCCACACTCCGCACTACATTTACGTTTTAGGAGTAGTGTTCTTCTATGAAATTTACACTGATTCTGATCACCAGTTTCTATTACTTGATCGGCATGATGCTTCCGCTCAAAGCGATCGAGCCTGTGAGTGAGCCTGCCACCGATCGATCGGTTTGGGTCAGCCAGTCCACCAGAGCCTCCTATGAATCTAGCGATGGACAATTTGCCATTCAGTTTCCCGGTCAACCGGAAGCCCGGATGCGCACCGTTCCCATTGCGGGGCAATCCTACGACTGGACAATCTTCCGGCTCCAAAATGAAGCTGGATTTTATGGCGTTGCCTATACCGATCTCACTGCCGCGACGATCGAATTAGGGGCAACCGCCGTCATTGACAGCATCGAGAACACCCTCACCGATGAATTCAACTGGTCAGCCCTTAATGGTCGCGGCAAGTCCACTGAGGTCGATGGCTATCCAGCACGGGAAATCATTGGCACACAAAACAACCAACTCTCGGTCATTCGGCTTGTATTGGCGGATCAACGCCTCTATGCGGTGATGAGTAGTTCGGAAAATTTGACGGAAATGGGTCAATTTATCGACTCGTTTGCGGTACAACCGTGGCAACCTTATGTGTCTGAGTCCGGCGGTTTTAGTGTCAATTTTCCTCTGCTGCCGACGGATGAAACCGAATCGATCGAATTAGGTGGAACGGAATGGGCATGGCAGGTAATTGCAGGACGCAATTTTACTGCTCCCGATGATTCGTATTCGGTGGGTTATACGGATGTCTCGTCGGAAGATTTACAGGCAGGGGAAGAGGAGTTGCTGAATCGGGTTGGAACGAATTTGCTCGAACGGTGGCAACCGCAAAATGTGGTGGAAAGCGGCAGAGAAATCTCACTGAATGGGAATCCAGGGCGATCGTTTGTGGGCACTACACCGGAAGGGCAGATTATCGCCGTGCGGTTTTATTTAGTTGGACAACGGATGTATGGGGTGGGTGCTCTGTCAGACAATGTTGTCAATATCAGTCGTTTTTTGGATTCGTTTGCAGTTCGGTAATGGGGAATGGGGAATGGGGAATGGGGAATGGGGAATGGGGAATGGGGAATAAATAGTTCGTCGCCAATTACCAATTAGCAATCACCAATTAGCAATCACCAATCACCAATTAGCAATCACCAATCACCAATCACCGATTAGCAATTACCGATTAGCAATCACCAATTTTTTCATCGATTTAAGGAGAATTCTATGACACGCATTTTATTACTTGGAATTGTGACGATCGCTATTTTTGTGATTGCGCCACGAGTGGGTGCTACGCGATCGGTGAAGGTTGATCCGGATCAAACCTCTCCGCTTGTCGCCAGAACCATCTTTGATGCCGAGCTGGAAAATGTTGAAGCTGAAGATGTTGCCGATCGGCGGCGAGAGAATGTCGAAAGCGGTAGGGTGGAAGAACGACGCGATGATGCAAGACGCTGGGCAGAAGAAAATTAGGAATGATGAACTGTAACTGAAGGAACCTGAGCATGGCTCGCTTTCGTTTCGCTAATCGAAAAAAGGGATATCAGTCCGATCGAATGCAGTATTTTATAGAGCGAGGATTACCTGCGACCATTTTAGTGATTGTGGCGTTGCTGCAACTGTATCTGACTCAGACAGCTAATCTCTCTCCCTGGAAGGGGGGCGGATTTGGGATGTTTGGGGCGATCGATTCACCCGATATGCGAGTTATCCAGGCAGAAGGACTAGACCAGGAGGGCAACCTGATTCAGCTTGATGTGTATAGTGCGCTGGACGATCGCACCATTTGGCGCACTCGCACCCTGCCCCGCCAGAGCGATCTGGAGCAGATGGCTCCTCAGCTTGTATCTCAATCCATTGTCCCTACAACCATTGAGCGGCAAGCCATTTATCAGAAGCTCCAGAGTGAAAATCCTGACTTTCCGATCGTTCCAAATTGGCTGCCAAACAACGTTGAGAATCCTCTTCCCGATCGGACTGAACATCCGCTTGCCCAACCGTTGTATCGCCTGAAAACGATTTACGACCCGGAAGTGCCAGAGTCCGTTAAAACATTGAAAGCAGTCCGGATTCAGTGGTGGCGGATTCGCTTCGATCAAGCGCACCATCGTCTATGGTCTGAACCGTTGAGTTCCGTGGTAGAAGCAGGAGTTTGGCAATGACCGTATCTTCCCCCTCTTCCCCCTCTCCCTCTGAGCAAACAACTCCACCCCTTCGCCTATCCTTCCTCAACGACCTGCTGGCACAACCCCGGCACCTGTTAGTCCTGCGCTTCACAGCACTATTTTTGCTACTATACGGCTCCAGTACCGTCTTTCTCGATATTCCCTTGCGCGTTCTGTGTGGCTTAATGCTACTCTCTCCCACGCTGTTAACCAGTCAGCTCATGTGGGTGCTGATTTGCGGCATCGTCTGGTGGGTGAATGCGGCGGATTGGCTATGGATTGATAACCACAAAATTTTGATTTCCTACTGGTGTCTGGTCTGTGCGCTGGCAGTCTCCGCCAAAGATACGGATGGAGTGCTGGCATGGAATGGACGAGTGTTAATTGGGCTGACGTTTCTGTTTGCTACTTTCTGGAAGATGTGGGCAGGAGAATACTGGGATGGGGCATTTCTTCACTACACTTTTTTGTCAGACGATCGCGTAGAAGCGGTCGCCACTGCTATTGGTGGATTATCGCCCAATACATTGCCACAGAATCGGTTATTAGAATCGTTGCTGAAGCAGTTTCCGCAGGCGATCGGCCGTGTGACATTAAGCACTAGTCCTCGATTGCAGGCATTCACGCTAGCGGCTTCTTACTGGACACTCTTCATTGAGGGAAGTGTAGCGATCGCATTTCTAGTTAATCCCTTACAAGTGTTCTCCCGTTTCCGAGATTGGTTCTTGATTGTATTCATTGCAACAACCTATTTCCTTCTTCCAGTTTTAGGATTCGCCTATATTTTAATCATTATGGGTTTTACCCAGTGTCATCCTAAGCACACGACCATCAGAGTGGCTTACATTGCGTTATTTGCCTTTCTTCAACTGTCGCGTCTTCCCTGGGGAACACTATTTGTTTGAAATGAGTTTATTACTTCGTTCTTGTTGTTTCTCAATCAAGACATGAAACTCACTCGATCGCGCTTTCAAACCTGGATTTGCGCCAGTGGCGGTATTGGTAAGCGTCCCGTAATTGCCATAGGAAATGCGCGATCGGAGATTTGCTTATAGCGAAGCAGATAATGCGTCTCTCAGAACTTGTTTGAAAAGCATTTGATCCCCCCTAGCCCCCCTTAAAAAAGGGGGATCAAGCCCGTTTCAATACCTGACATCAACTGTCCAAACAGGTTCTCAATGCAGCAACGGTAAATAACTGGCACATAATCAGCATCAAGAACGATTGGAAAACTGTGTTTGCCTTTTAGAAATAATTATTAAATTTAATTTAGAATTACCTTTATCGGTTTCTTATTTGTTTTTATAACTCTCTTATTTTTCAATTCTATTGTTTTATCCAGTATCACCAGTATCATCATTCACCATGCAACGCTAGCGGGTACTGGAACGGTAAGACAATCCCATTCTGAAAGAGATTGAGTGGATTAGGAGATTTACAGGAAAAAGAGTATCCAGAGGTAGGGGCAGGTTTAGCCAAAATTTGATGCTTCTGTCTGAAAATTATCTCCAAAACCTACTCTTACAGGTATTTTGTTTTCTAAAAATCTCCTAACAACGAGCCAATTGAGTTCATTGTGTCTAACCACAAGTGCAATTTGCCATCTAAATGGAATTTTAGGAGATTCAAATTATGCCAAATGGTAAACCCAACATCCTGATTTTGTGGGGGGATGATATTGGTCAAAGTAACCTCAGTTGCTACACGGGTGGGCTGATGGGTTACAAAACTCCCAACATCGATCGCATTGCCAATGAAGGGATTCGGTTTAATCACTACTATGCAGAGCAAAGCTGTACCGCAGGTCGGGCAGCGTTTATCACCGGACAAAGTGTATTCCGGACAGGCTTAAGTAAAGTCGGTCTACCCGGAGCAGAACTGGGATTTCGGGCAGAAGATCCGACTACGCCTGAACTGCTGAAACCGCTGGGCTACCGCACGGGACAGTTTGGCAAAAACCACTTTGGCGATCGCGATGAACACCTGCCCACGATGCATGGATTCGATGAATTCTTTGGCAATCTCTATCACCTGAACGCCGAAGAAGAACCAGAACTGCGCGATTATCCAGACCCCGACGAATTTCCTAACTTCCGTCAAAGGTTTGGTCCTAGAGGCGTGCTGCACTGCTGGGCGGATGGTAAAGGGGGGCAGAAAATTGAGAACACAGGCCCATTAACCAAGAAGCGGATGGAAACCTGTGACGAAGAATTCATGACCGAAGCGAAGCGGTTTATTCGCGATGCTAAGAATGCCAACGAACCGTTCTTTGTCTGGTTCAACACCACCCACATGCACTTCCGTACCCATGCCAGACCGCAGGATGTTGGGAGAGCTGGTCGATGGCAATCGGAATACCACGATGTCATGATCTACCACGATGAATGTATTGGTGAGATGCTAAATCTGGTCGATGAACTGGGTATTGCTGAAGACACGATCGTCATGTATGGTACCGACAATGGCCCCCACATGAATAGCTGGCCCGATGCAGGCATGACCCCCTTCCGCAATGAAAAGAACTCCAACTGGGAAGGAGCCTATCGCGTTCCGGCAATGGTGCGCTGGACCGGTAAGATCGCCCCCGGACAGGTTTGCAACGGCATTGTCAGCCACTTAGATTGGTTGCCGACTCTACTTGCAGCCGCAGGTGAACCCGATATCAAGAACAAGTTGCTGAATGGTCATCAGGTCGGGAATAAGAATTTCAAGATCCATTTAGATGGCTACAACATGCTGGACTACTGGACGGGAAAAACCGACAAGAGTCCTCGCAAGGAATTCTTTTACTTCTCGGATGATGGCGACGTCACAGGATTGCGCTACGACAACTGGAAGTTCGTCTTCATGGAGCAGCGCGCTACTGGAACCTGCCAAATCTGGGCAGAACCCTTTACGCCACTGCGCGTACCCAAGATCTTTAACCTGCTGACAGACCCCTACGAGCGAGCCGACATCACCTCCAACACCTATTGGGATTGGATTCTTGACCACATTTTTCTGTTGGTTCCGGCTCAATCCTATGTGGGTGAGTTCTTAGCCAGCTTTAAAGACTATCCTCCCCGTCAAAAAGCCGCTAGCTTCAGCCTGGAGCAGGTGATGGAGAAGCTGGAGGACACCATATCCAGCCACTAATTCTCTCCTAGTCCTGAACGACCTGTAGGGTGGGCAGTGCCCACCTGATGCCTATCTTCTGCGACGACAATGCGAAATCTGCAAAACCATTTCGACTCTGCCGATAAGCTGTTGATGTTCTTGGGCACAATCGCCGGAGGCACGATCACACTGTTCGCTATTGAACACTTATCACCAGAGCAGGCAGCATTAGTCAGCGCTATTTTAATGGCTATCCTATCCTTTGCGGCAAGCGAACTTTCTGCTCCAAGATGGTGGTGGCTCTGTAATGGCGCAATTGCAGGCATGATTATTGGCTTGGGATCGGTGTTGTCGGAAACATTGGCGGACAATGGTCAACCGCTCGATTTTCCAGTGCGTTGTATCATCATCGGCTTGCAAATGCTGGCAGGGTTTGTCGCTGGCTTCTTCTGGGGACGCAAAACCCCAAAAGCTAATATTCCCCCCCTAAGAACTTTTCTGTCTCGCCTGAGTGCTGTGACTGCCGGACTCTATGCGATCGTCGTCACAATTGACTTTATCTGGGAAGGCTTGGAGGAAGCCCGCACCCTCTCCAGTCGCCTCAGTGCCACCACCACAATTTTGATTACTGCGTTGATCATGCCTGGTATTGTTGGCTACCTGATCGCTGAATCACGCAAACAGGCTTGAACCTTGGCAAATTAAGCAAGTCGATATTGACCTACACCCCAGTGATCTGAGCGAGGAGGATTTGAAGATTCTTAGAGATACGGCAGCCGCCTATGCCAGCTTCAAGGAGTAAGCCTTTAGACGGTCATTGAAGATGAAAGCGATCGCGCTCTTGAAAGGGGAGCGATCGCTCAAAATCCCGTAAACGCAATTAATTCTGTTTATTCCGAATCCCTTGTCGAAATGCCTTTGCGGCTGCTAACGGATTCGGGTTCTGGACACATTCACTCAATCGTTTCAAATCTAATTCAGGCAGTAATTCACTCTGATCGATCGCTTCGTATCCAGCAGTTGGAACAAACTGATTAGGAGTGTTTTCGCGCAGATGGTAATGGGTAAAGCGATCGGTTTGCCAGAACCAGACTTCCTGTACCCCTTAGCGGCGAAATCGTTCCCCTGCTGTCGCTGCTGCCTTCGCAGCGTTTACTCTTCGGTGGGATTCTTGAAAACCATCGGTTCAGTGGGTTGAAACTGCGCTGACGTTTCGCCTGCATAGATTGCGCCATCGGTGAGCGTCAGTTTTTTGACCGGGCTACCTTCGCTGAAATCCATCTTGGCAAGATCGACCCAAAAAACGTTAGGGCTATGGGTTGATTCAAAGAAATAACGCTTGTTGGTTTGATCCGAAACCGCTCGCCAAAGGGTATCAGCAATATTGGGTTGCCCAGGAATCCTAATCCCAAATGGAACAGATACATTCCGGGCGTTGCTGAATCAAGAGATGAACCTCGGAGGAACTGGAACATCGTCAAACCTGAGGTAGTGAAGTAACAACCGAATAGAGTGAGCCAGCATTTCTACGGCTTTGGAGTAGCACAGCGTTTTGCGATGCAGTCGAGCCAGATAGTGCCGCAAGCGAGTGTTCTCACTTTCAACTCGAG
Source organism: Egbenema bharatensis FJBBOT/2019 (assembly GCF_048077055.1). Taxonomy (NCBI): domain Bacteria; kingdom Bacillati; phylum Cyanobacteriota; class Cyanophyceae; order Oculatellales; family Oculatellaceae; genus Egbenema; species Egbenema bharatensis. Next base: position 6,065,447 of record NZ_CP182236.1, read on the forward strand.
TCATATACGTTTTGCTGACAATCTGATCGCCATCGGGAATGAAGCCGGGATACACCGACCACCCATCAGTGACGTAGAAATAGCAGTTCCAGTCCGCCACAGTCTGCCAGAGCGGGACAAAGGTTTCAGCACTATGGTCACCCAGAACCCAGCCTAAAATTCCCTTTTTGAAGTGGTCAACGGCTGTCCATAGCCAAATCTTGTTTTTTTTGAGCCGACAAAGGTTTCCAATTCGTCGAGTTCTCCAACTTCGGGGGGCGTTTCCGGTGCATAGGCGTCCGGCAGGCGCGTTGCGACCTGCTGCACCCAGGTAATGACCGTGGTATGGTGTACTCCTTTGACCCGTTCGATCGCTCGAAACCCAGAGCCGTTGAGATACATCTTGATGCATTCGCGTCTGAACTCGTCTGAGTACCCTCGATGCGGGTCGTAGGTATCAATGAACTGACGACCACAAGCGACACAAATGTGATTTTGCTTACCTTTCCTCTTACCGTTTTTACGGATATGAGTAGCCCCACACTCTGGACATTGCATTGCAGATTACCCTAAATCATCTTTCAATTATGCAACGCCACATTCCGCATCACTGAAAATACAGCACCAACGCCTTCAGTTGCATCCGCAGTTCTCGTGATCTCATTGATGTAGTAAGAAGCCCGGACAAATCGATCGGCTGCTCGGTTGGTACCTGGTAGCATGGTATCCCCACCGATTTGCTGCAAGTAATTGTTCAGCGCAAGTTGTTGATCAAAAACAGGTGAATTGGTCATGACCTGATACTCTCGACTGTGATGAATCACCAGTTCACCCTCAATATACTCAAAGATGGCTGAATCCCCTGTTGCATCCGAAATCGACAGGTGGGCGGTTCCCGCTTGACCATCCGGCGATGTGATGGGCATTACGTAAAAGGGTGCTTGCTCCATTGCTGTGACCGCCTCAGCTACGGTTGCAAAGTTATCCAGCATATACTGTGTCCACAGAGACAGAGATAGCGGCTGGCGACATCGTTGGCGGTTGGGGTTGGGTACTCCGTTTCTGCCAAATACAGCAGATTGGCAACAAGTCCTTTCTCGTTCATGCCATCTGCAATCGCAATATCCCAAATTGCAGTTCCTACACTGCCATATTTTGAAGTCCAGCGAATCGAATTTGATCCGGCTGCACCATCGCGTTCGATACCACGTGGAAACGCCCAAAGATTGCTGCTCATATCGCTAAACCAGTCCATCGTGCGCCCGGTGATCACCAGATTTTCTGCCCAGATAGACAGGACGACTACAGGCCAGAGCACTGGGCATCAGCCCCGCAAACAAAGTTGTCAACGCGGTCAGAGAACTGAACAGGGTACGGAAGTATGAACGGAAATTCAAAGTAGATTGCAGCATAGATAGAATTCTGAGTAATCAAATTGACAATAGAGTGAATAGATATCCTTCTGTGGCTAAACTCAACAATGTCCAAGTAGACTATCGTCTTCAAGCAATTCCATTAACCGCCGAAAATGACAGCATCTGGAATTTCATAGCGCTCCTGTCCAATCCGAATAATATTGAGATCGCCTTGCTTTTCGGCACTGAATTCACCGGGGTCTGCCTCACTCCTGTCATATCCGATCGCGTTACCATTCTCAAAGAAAATCACGCGAGTTCGTCCATCTGGCATTGTCACCGTCACGGTTCCATTTCCATTTCCTTCACGGGTTACACCAAAGGGACAAGATCCGGTTGGTTGTCCTACATCGATCGAGCAAGGAATATCACCCGTTGCATTGTAATTAGTCCCTGAAACTAATGCATCATTCTGGTTGGTGCTAACACTAGAAGAATTGTCACCAATGGTCATCTCCAGGCGATAGTTTGCCACCTCGTTCCGACGGGCAGCACTTCGCATCATGTAAACCCGAATTGTGTAGTTGCCGCTTTCGCGTAGAACTCCCTCATACTGGTTCTCGTTGATCGATCCATTAAAAATAGCGACCTCGGTTTCACCGGGTTCCAGAATATTGAAGTAATTGGCAGCATTGTCGGTTGCCATGCTGACATTCATGGACTGCCCTGCCTGGGCGTTAAGCACATAGTCTACAGTTTCGTAGCCCGTAATGGTGTCCTCGATGACGGCACTACTGGCATTCTGCTCAAACTGAACCTGCTCAGAACGAATATCGCTTTGGGCAAACACTACGGGTGATGAAAAGAGAATCAATGCGGTGACAAAAAGGGAAATAGGAAATTTTGGATAGTTCATGATAAATCCTCTAGTTTTGAGCGAACTTTATAAGGAATAGGCAGGAGATGCTTGCTACATCAGTCTCTCGATCGAGTGAAGCTGCAAGCAGTATTTCGATCGCCTCCATTACTGCTCCTCAACAATCAATGCCGCTGGAATAATAGAATTGCCAGCCTGTCCTCTACCGTTTGTAACCTCTACCGTTTGTAAACTGTTGTGCCCTCTTTAATGGTTTCCAGCACTTCAATGTCGCGAATGCTCATTGGATCGACCGTCAGCGGATTGTCCGATAGAATCGCAAAATCGGCTAGTTTGCCGACTTCGATCGAGCCTTTCTGGTCTTCTTCAAAATGCTGATAGGCAGCCCAAATCGTCAGGGCTTTCAGGGCTTCCAGAGGGGTCAGACATTGATCTTCTCCCAGCACAAAGTCCGTGCGGGTGCGGCGATTAACGGCTGACCAGATCGTGCGGGTGGCGTGGGGCAAAACCACAGGGGAGTCGGTGTGAATCGTCACTTTCATGTCTCGGTTCAATGCCGATCGCGTGGGCGAAATGCGGGCTGCTCGTTCTGCTCCCAGGGTGACTTCTCGATGCCAGTCGCCCCAATAAAAGACATGCGCTGGGAATAGAGCCGGGAACATGCCCAATTCTTGCATCGCATCCAACTGATCTTCTCTCACCGTCTGACCGTGAATCAATGTCGTGCGGCGATCGTCCTTGCCATACTTCTCCGTTGCCTTTTGCGTCACCATGATGAACTGATCGATACTGGCATCTCCATTGGCATGTCCAATGATCTGCATATTGTGCTGGTAGGCACTGTCCACCAGATTCATGGCCTGTTCCTCGGTATAAACCCCATAGCCTTTATAGTCAGCAGGTTGCCCTTCGGGGGGTTGGTAGTAAGGCTGGGATAACCAGGCAGTGCGTCCCTGGGGTGAGCCATCAAAGGTCAGCTTGGCTCCAGCTAATCGCAGTCGATCGGTATAGATACGGCTGACTTCCCAGGTGTGAACATCGGGATGAACCAGGTAATCGACATAAACCGCCACATCAATGGCAAGCGTCCCTGCGGTTGCTGCCGCCTTCAACACTTCATACACGCTCTGGGTGGCACGCCCCTCCTGAGCCGTAGTAAACCCATAGCGAGCATAAATTTCGGTTCCCTTTCTGGCAAAATTGAGCGGCGCGTCTGGGCTAACCTTGGCGGTCTTTGCCACGGTAGAAAGCGCCAGGTACATCGCGTTTTCTTCCAAAACCCCATCGGGTTCGTTGCTGCCAGCCTGACGACGAATCACCCCTCCAGGCGGGTTGGGGGTGTCAGCAGTGATGTTGATGATCTCCAGGGCTTTGCTGTTGACAGCGCCCAAATGTCCAGACTGATGGATTACACAGATCGGTAGCTCAGTAGAAACTTCATCCAGATCAAAGCGAGTCGGGTGGCGGTTCTCTTGCAGTTGCGAGTCATCATAGCCGTTACCAATAATCCATCCCACATCGGCAGCTACAGCGCTTTGGCTCCACTCTCGCAGCTTTTCTTGCAGTTTGGCAATGCTATCAACAGTGCCATCGGGGGGAGGCAATAGATCAGCAACCGATGCCGCCAAACCTTGCTGAAATACATGCCCATGCGGATCAATGAATCCGGGAACCATCGTCTTGCCCTGGAGATCAAACATCTGGGTGGTGCTTCCCTTCAGCCCCTCAATGGTGCGACGATCGCCGACCGCCAGAATTCTGCCGTCCTTGACCGCAACGGCTTCTACGGCAGGTTGATTATCGTTAACTGTAACCACAGTCGCATTGATGTAAATGGCATCGGCAAAGACGTTGTTTGGTGCAAGTTGAAGTTGCGCAAGTTGGGATTGTAGATACAATGGCGTCGGCATCGCTTCAGCCTTATTTCCGAGCGCAACAGTCGTTACAAAGGAACCTGCTCCCAGCAGAAACATGCGGCGGGGCATTGTGAATGCTTCTGCTAAAAGCGTTAAAGCGGGATTACAACAGGGACAGGTGTCCGAATGTTGCAGCTGAGGATTGTTTGAATAAGACATTACAACATAGAATTCTTTACTTTAATGATAGGTAATCGTATCACAGTAGTTTGGCGGTAATACTTTTTGAAACTAAAAAAGTAAGACGGTGTAACCTTATGAATAACCATCCGACAGTCTAAAGGAAAGGGCAGGTTTAGCAAAATGTAACGTTGCCGAAGAGATGTGACAAAGCCTGTCCTTACAGGTGTCTTATCGTCTAAACTTGTCTTCTAAAAAACTTTAGAAAATATTTAGATTCTTGTGTAGAAGACGTTCTATCAAATCACAGATCGATCGCCTCTCCTGATTTTGGTACTCACTTCATATTAGTTTCTTATTTGTTTGTATAAGTTGCTTATTTCTTGGCTTTATTTTTCCTGATAGGGAACTCAAAGCATCCATAATGTTATTTACGATGTTTGACAGACATGATGCAACGTCTTTTATTAAGCAGCCGCTACCTGATTAATATTGCTGTGATCACGGCACTGTTTGGCTCGCTTGCCATTATTATTGATGGAGTTTTAACTGCTATTAATGTGATCGGGCAGATGTTTCTCAGGCAAGAATTTACGGTCGAGGCATCTAAGGAAGTGTCGATCGGATTTATTGAAGTGATCGACCTGCTATTCCTGGGCATTGTGTTTTATATTTTTGCGTTAGGACTCTATCACCTGTTCATTGATAGCACAATGCGCCTGCCTCATTGGCTCAAAATCGAGGATTTTGAGGAACTGAAGGTTATCCTGGTGAGCGTCGTGATTGTCATCCTGACGATTAATTTTGCGGGTGCGGTGGTGGAGTGGAATGGTGAAGCAGACATTCTGCGGCTTGGATTTGGCGTTGCGGGAGTGATTGCCGCGATCGGACTGATTCTCTACGTGCGAAAAGTGCCTCATCCTGTTGAGGGGCAACTCTTAGAGCCACCCTATGAAGAAACGAACCATTGATGGTTCTCAGGAACTTGCTCGTGATCAGAAAACTATTCTGGAGATTTCCCAGGTATGTTGAACAAACTTCCGCCTCGCATTCATGTATTAACTAAACCAACTGGAGCCATTTGTAACCTCAACTGCTCCTACTGTTTCTTCCTGGACAAAGAACAGCTTTATCCCGGCAGTCGGTTCCGCATGACCGATGATGTCTTGGAAACCTATATTCACCAACTGATTGAAACCCATCAAACTCCAGAGGTGACCGTAGCGTGGCAGGGCGGAGAACCAACCTTAATGGGCATCGACTTTTTCCGCAAAGCGATCGCCTTTCAAGAAAAGTATCGCCAGCCGGGGATGACCTTTGAGAATACGCTGCAAACCAACGGCACGTTACTGAATGATGAATGGTGCGAATTCTTTAAACAGAACAATTATCTGATTGGGTTGAGTCTGGATGGCCCCAGAAATTACATGATGCCAATCGAGTCGATAAGGGAGGCGGTGGCACGTTCGATCGCGTCATGCGCGGACTGCGACTGCTGCAAAAACATGGCGTGGACTACAACATTCTCACAACCGTTAATCGTGTCAATGCCGATCATCCTCTGGAGGTTTATCGCTTTTTGCGCGATCAGGTGAAAACAGATTGGATTCAGTTTATTCCCGTTGTAGAACGCCTGAATGAAAGCGGCGATACCCTCTACCAGGCTGGAACGATGGTATCCGATCGCTCGGTTCTTTCGGAACAGTTCGGCAATTTCTTAATCACCATTTTTGATGAATGGATTCGGCATGATGTCGGTAAGGTCTTTGTCCAAACCTTTGAAGCTACGGCTCGGAGTTGGATGGGGTTGCCTTCAGGAATGTGTGTGTTTGCTCCTACCTGTGGTCATGGCGTAGCACTGGAACACAATGGCGACCTCTATTCCTGCGATCACTTTGTCGAGCCAGATTATCTGCTGGGCAACATTCAGGAGACGCCCATGGCGGAATTGGTGGGGAGCGATCGGCAGTACAACTTTGGGCGAGACAAGTTAAGGTCGTTACCCAAATATTGCCGCGAATGCGACGTTCGATTTGCCTGTCATGGAGAATGTCCCAAAAATCGGTTCCTGCCCACACCCGACGGAGAACCGGGACTCAACTATCTCTGTGCTGGATACAAAAAATTCTTTCAGCATGTGAACCAACCGCTTCAGGTGCTTGCCACCTTGATGCGTCAGGGCAGACCCGCCTCCGACATCATGACCTGGTACGCGATGCAGGACAAAGCCGCCAAGGCGCAGCAACCGCCACCAGTCACAGCAGGGAAATCAGGGCGATCGAAACCACAAGGGTTTGGAGAACGCAAAATGCTGTGATTTTCCCTTAGTTCTACCCGGTCATCTGCCGTCAAGATGCCTGCTTCTAACATGCGGTGATACTCCTCCACAGTCCAGGCTCGAACCTTGGTCAGCGCCATGTTCCGTTTCTCCTGCGCCATGTTCACCCACGATAGCAAGTATGGCATTTTCATATCTCATGCTTAGAAGTTCATATCTCTCTCTTATTTCCTCGACCTATGGTTAGGGACAATCCAGCGAATCTATCCTCCGATCGCGTATGTTAAATCCATTACCCAGTTGGCATGATACGCCCACCAGGCAAATTATTCTCGATTTTGTCACCGCAGTCACCACAGAAGAACATTCTGACTTTGTCCCCCCTGCTGAACGCATTGCCACCTTTGACAACGATGGGACGCTATGGTGCGAACGCCCGATCCAGATTCAAGTGTTTTTCCTGATCGATCGCATCAAAAGCATGGCAGCAGAGAATCCCGCATTAGCCACACAACAACCGTTTAAGGCGATTGTAGAACAGGACTTAGAAACCCTGAAAACCTTCGGTAAAAAAGAGTTGCTGATTTTATTTTTCAGTTCCCACACGGCGATGCCCCCAGAGGAATTTGCTCAACTTGCTCAAACCTGGTTTGAGTCAGCAACCCATCCTCGATTTAAACGGTTGTTTAAACAATGCGTTTTTCAGCCAATGGTGGAACTGTTAAATTACTTGCGATCGAACGGCTTCAAAACCTTTATTGTGACGGGGGGAGGAATCGAATTTGTCCACGCTCTAATCTTCGCTAGATGACAAAAGTGAGATGCACAAATCCTGGCAACCTATTCGGCAAAAGGAGCTAACGATGAGTAGTGCTGCACCATCTGCCCAATCCACTAAAGAGAAAGACACATCTCCCGGTCGTACCCCTGCTAAAGACATGGTATGGATACCAGGCGGTACATTTCAGATGGGATCGGATCATCACTACCCGGAAGAAGCTCCAGCCCATCAGGTAACAGTGAGCGGCTTCTGGATGGACAAATACACCGTGACGAATGAACAGTTCCAAAAGTTTGTTAAAGTGACGGGGTACATCACCGTTGCTGAACGTGCCCCCAATCCAGCAGACTATCCTGGAGCCGACCCCGAACTGCTGGTTCCCGCTTCCCTGGTATTCCAGAAGCCTACCCAACGAGTAGATATGCGCGATATCTGTAACTGGTGGCAATACCTGCCAGGTGCAGATTGGCGACATCCTGAAGGAAAGGGCAGTTCGATTAAAGGACGAGAAAAGCATCCAGTGGTGCATGTAGCCTATGAAGATGTGGAGGCGTATGCTAAATGGATTGGCAAGCAGCTACCTACCGAAGCAGAGTGGGAGTTTGCGGCAAGGGGTGGTTTAGAAGGGGCAGATTACGTTTGGGGAGATGAGTTGTACCCCAAAGGTAAAATGATGGCGAACACCTGGCAGGGAGAATTTCCGCTGCAAAATTTGCTGACCGATGGCTATGAGCGCACCGCTCCGGTCGATGCCTATGCGGCCAATGACTATGGCTTGTACAACATGGCAGGCAATGTTTGGGAATGGACAGCCGATTGGTATCATGCTCGCCATCTGCCCAAAACCTGCTGTGGCAGCATGAACCCCAAGGGTGGAGCAATGGAGCAAAGCTATGACCCCAATCTGCCAGCAATCAAGATTCCGCGTAAGGTGCTGAAAGGGGGTTCCTATCTGTGTGCGCCAAGTTACTGTATGCGATATCGTCCTGCGGCACGAATTGCTCAACCGATCGACACCAGCACCTGTCACGTTGGATTCCGCCTCATTGTTAGAACTAAGCACTAATACAACGGAAAATTCATTCTCAATTCAAAACCCTGGTATTCATCCAATGGGCACAATTTTTGTAGAAAAACAGTTTCAATTATGGGCTAGGAAATGGCGATCGTTTAGTGTCGTTAGTATCATCAGTTTGATTCTTTTTCTGAACCTGGTGCTCCCTGATTTTGTCTTTTCTCAGGAAGTTAACCTATGCAGTAGTAGCATGAGGCAATTCACTTGTCAGGCTGTCAATCAGAATAGTAACCATTACAAGGATATGTTGCTGGCTCAAGCTCCTACAAATGAATTACCACCTTTAGAGGGGAACAAAACTGCCAAAGAACGCATTGCCGATCGCATTGCCAAAACACCATTAGAGTCTCCTATTGGCGTTTTTAATTTATTCATTATCTTCTTCGTCACACTGGGTCCCTTAAAGACCATTCCAACCTTTGCTCAACTAACACAACAGGCAGATGAAAAATTACGCCAACAGTTAGCATTTCGCAGTACCGCCATTGCCACGATCGTGCTTTTGTTAGTGTCGATCATTGGTCAAAATATGCTGCGGGTTTGGCAAGTTCGCTTACCTGCCCTATTAATTGGCGGCGGAATTCTCCTCTTTCTCGTTGCCCTGCGAATTGTCCTGAGTGAGTATGCCCCTCCCCAGAAGGCTGACCCACCTGATCCCCCCACCTTGAATATGGCAGTGTCGCCTCTCGCGTTTCCCACCATTGCCCCTCCTTTTGGTATTGCGATCGCCCTCACGATTATGGTGATGGCTCCAGAGATTGGAGTCAGCCCACTGATTGTTCTAGGATTGCTCGTGTTGGTGATGCTGCTCAATCTAATCGGCATGTTAGCAGCCAGACCCATTCTGGCGTTTCTCAAACCTGTCACCTTAAGGATTGTGGGATTTGCCTTAGGTGTATTGCAACTTGCTCTAGGCATTGAGTGGATCATCACAGGATTGGAGATTGAAGTTTTGGTGCTGCGCCGCCTGTTAGAAAGTTGATGACTCAGTTTTGTTAGGGAGAGAATATAGCGTTCACAAATTGTTTGTGAACAAGGGGGTAGGGGCAACGCCCCCACGCCAGGGTTTTACCCCTGCACCCCGTTCAAATCCTACGGAGGATAGCTATAACTAGATCAATTTCTGAAATAAATCCTCAACGCGAAATTCAGTTATTGCAACGATTAGAATCAATATTCCGGTCAGAATTAGATAGTTATGATGCTGTAGGAGAAGAGATTGTCATAGCTGGGTGGAATTTAACCAAAGTTCGGTCTACCTCTAGCATTCACTAGCCTGTAAAAGTGAACTAGTACACTGCGGCATAAGTTGAACATTCATCAGTCAGAATCGTTAGTGCGCTATGTGGCAGCAGTCGAGGGAATAAACATTGACCTGGGCATCAAGGGCAAGAGAGGCATTCTCCAGTCGATGGCAACGCGAGCCGCGTTTTTAACGGATCCCACCCATCAGATTGTGTTTCATTTTACGCCCAAGCATTGCTCCTGGCTCAACCAGATTGAGATTTGGTTTAGCATCTTGATGCGGAAGTTACTCAGACGCGGCAATTTTCTGAGCCAAGCAGACTTAAAAGAGCGTATCCTTGCCGTTCATCGATTACTTCAACCAGACAATGGCGAAGTCATTTAAGTGGACGTATAAAGGCAAGGCGCTAGCACCTAAAAAAGCAGAGGTAAATTTACGCCGTAGACTACTAGCTAATCTGGCAAGGCAACGAATACAGCTGAATCAGGCTCCCATTCCCGAATACCGTTTCAACCCCAGCCGCCACAGCCATCGATTCAAACCCATAAATAGCACTGTCCAACCGATCATCACCGCCAGGCTCCGTCCCAGATCCACGGGCAACCCAACCAACAGACTGGCTGGAAAATAAATCATATACGGGAAGGGAGTCCATTCCACGATCGCCCGCACCATAGGAGGAAAGATCTCTAACGGAGCCACTACGCCAGAGAGAAACAGGTAGAACAAAAACCAGAAAGACTCGATCGCATTAGCCCGTTCAATCCAGAAGGAGAACATGGCGAAGGTGTATTGGGTGACAAAGCGCAGAACAAAGGCGAGGAACGTCACTCCAATGCAGAGGAGGATGTTGCTCAGGCTGGGAACCCAGAAAGCCTGGGGATAGAGCAGAAAAAAGAGGGCAATCAGGACGATCGCAAAGGGAAGACGAGCAAACCGTTCAGCGAAGTGGGAGGCGAAGTGATGCCAGCCGGGATCGAGGGGTTGGAGGAGTCGGAAGGACAGTTTACCTTCAACCACCTCCCGCTCAAACTCCCAGATCACCCAGACGACGGAGAATTGCCGCACCAGAAACACGGCCAGGAAATAGCGAATAAACTCTAAGGGCGAAAGCTCAAACTGTCCTTCCTGGGAAGCCTGTACCCATACCCCCATCAAGATCAGGGGCAAGCTGCCAGAGAGTACCCAGAAGAATAATTCTGCCCGGTACTCCAGCATGTAGGCATAGTAGACGGTGATTAAAGTGTTGGCAGTGCGGAGGGCGCGGCGGAGGGGATGCTTCATAGGGTGGCAGTCGAGGATGAGCGGTAAAGGGGGCGAGCGAGTGTATCCTGATTTTATGCCGCATTATATTAGCTTGCGTCGCTTCAATTGGGAACTCTCTCTGGATGGTTTCCAGACTGCTAGCATAGATTGATAATTCTACTGATCACCCCTCACCGCTTACCGCTTACCGCTACACCCTCCCTATGTCCTGGACACCGTTGGCCGATCGCCTCCCTCATTTACCTCTGGTTCTGGCTGGGCCAATCCTGCGACGCACAGAGTCGGACTCGGTTACGGTTTGGCTGGCCTTGCAGAAACCCTGTGAGGTCACACTGTCCGTCTATGCAACAGCAGCAGGGGATGGCATCCGAATCAAAGAAGATGCTGGTGAAGCCCGATCGCCTCTCCTGGCTGGAACTCGCTCTACCGTTGCCCTGGGTCAAAATCTCCACATTGTCGCAGTCACGGCGCGATCGCTGACAGAACAGACCTTAGTTCCAGGACAGGTCTACGTTTATGATCTGCATTTCGGGAACGGTGAACGGGAATGCAGACCTTGGCACAGGCTCTCAATGCCGCATCGTTTCCGCCCGTATCCGTCAGCTATTTTGATCATCAGCTTCCCAGTTTCTCCCTACCGCCAGCGGACTTAAATCAGTTGCGAATTCTGCATGGTTCTTGTCGCAAAGCTCATGGCGGTGAGGCGGATATTTTGCCCTTTATCGATACATTGATTGAACAGCACTGCACCCAGGCGAATACCCGTCCCCACCAATTATTCTTCACGGGCGATCAGATCTATGGAGACGATGTCGCCGATCCGTTGCTGATGGCTTTGACCGATGCGGGGGAAACGCTTTTGGGATGGCAGGAGGAACTGCCGATCGATGCCTCAAATCCAGTCAGGCTCAAACAGCTTTATCCTGGGCAGCGCAGTCAAATTGCCGAGGAATCGGGCGGGTTTACGGCTGGACTTCAGGGCAAAGAAAAACTGGCCAAGAGTCATTTATTTGGGTTGGGAGAATACTGTGCCGCCTATCTGTTGGTTTGGTCGCAGGTGTTGTGGACGGAATTTCCGGCAGGGCAGGTGGTTTATCCGCAACGAAAAGCGGCAAAAGCCTGGAATCAGGAAGTCAATGCCCTACAGAATTTAGCCCATACCCTCTGGCGAGTCCGACGACTGCTGGCCAATGTGCCCACCTATATGATTTTTGATGATCATGACATTAGTGATGACTGGTATCTGAATCGGCATTGGTGTGAGCGGGTGCTGGGACGAAAATTAGGGCGACGGACGGTGTTGAATGGCTTACTGGCCTACGCGCTGTTTCAGGGTTGGGGAAACACTCCGGAGCAGTTTGAGCCGGGTCAATCTGGAGCGGTGTTGTTAGAAGCGGCAGCAGCCTGGTCTGTCTCCAGGGGAACTGATTCCACGATCGAAGCGACGATCGCCCGTTATTTAGGACTGCCGGACACCGATCCAGCCACCGGACTGCCAAAATTTTGTCAGGATGGAAAGACCCTGATTCTCGATCGCCACCCTGTCGCGTTGCAGTGGGACTATGTGGTGCGGGGCAGTCAGCATGAAGTCGTAGTGTTAGACACTCGCACCTGGCGGGGTTATCCGGTGAATGAAGCGGCGGAGGCTCCGCCCATGTTGCTCAGTCAAACCGCTTTCGATCGCCAACTGCGACAACCGCTCCAGCCAACCGATCGACGAAATCCAGAGATCCAAACGACGATTAAAGCCACCCTGGTGATTGCTCCAACGAATTTGGTTAGCCTGAAGGCGATCGACTGGGTGCAGCACTGGAATCTAAGACAGGGCAAGGTGTTTCACAATGATGTCGGGGATGCCTGGAATATTAATAAATACGCCTTCTCGAAACTGCTGAGAACGTTATTTGAACAGCGCGATCGAGTGGTGGTTTTGTCGGGTGATATTCACTACGGTTCTGCGGTCTGTTTACACTACTGGTTGCGGCAGTCGTCTGACCCTGACTCCCCTGAAGCGGCGCGAGTTCTGGCCCAACTGACCTCCAGTGCCATCAAAAATACTGAATTCAAAACCCGCATTGTGCATACCAAAATCAAATCCCTTGTCCCAGAGTGGTCACAGGATTGGGCTGGTTGGGATACACCACCAGAGTTGTTAGGAGTGCGTTCAATTCTGGGATTCAGGCGGGTCAGTCCAATCCCTCAATCCACCCATGCACCAATGATCCGACGACTGCATCAGATTCCAGGACAGGCACGATTTGCCTGGAATATAGCAGTGTCCCATCCCCGGCATCTACCCCACTGGCGGTATCATGTTGACTGGATCAGCCGTCAACCGGCTCAGATGGTGTATGAACGGCTCAAACCGACAGCTCCTCCCCAAGGGGGATTGAAACGGATATTGGATGGGTTCCAGATGCTCTGGACGAATCGGTGGTTGCAAGACGGGAAAGAGGTGGTTGGCTTAAATAATATTGGGTTAGTGCAGTTTGAATGGGTAGAAGCCGCCGATCGCTTCACCGTGACTCAAGACCTGTATTGGTACGCACCCTGGCGATCGGATGCTGTGGTTTCCAGTCAGTTTCGTGTTCCCCTACAGCTAGAGGAACCGCCCGTACACATTCCAGTCGTCGAGAAACCCAAGTCACCATAGGAATGCAAACTTAATCATCTGAAATTCTTGTGGGGTGGGCATCTTGCCTACCCAGTCAACTCAAAAGACAGTAATAAACTAGAGTTCTTGTGGGGTGGGCATCTTGCCCGCCCAGTCAACTCAACAAGACAATAGAACAGGTACTTTCATTCACACTTCATCGGGCAAACATATGACCGATCAGTCCTGACAAAAACTATCCCAGATCCGGTAGAACCAGCGTAAAGGTCGTACACCGATCGCCACTGTTCACCTGAATTGAACCTTGCAGCCGCTGAACCAGTTTCTTGATTAATGCTAATCCCAAACCCGTTCCACCATACTTCCAGGGATCGTTGTTGGGAATGCGATAAAACGTTTGAAAAATTCGATCGTATTCCTGTTCAGAAATTTCGACCCCTGTATTGCTGATCTGGATCAAAAACTGAGCTAGATGTGAGTTATTTTCAGGATCAGTCATTTGAACTGAAACGGTAATCACTTCATTGGGTGGACTGTATTTGCAAGCGTTATTTAGAAGTTCTGTGATAATGCGTTCCAGATTCGCCATATCAGTCATGATCAAAGGTAAGTCAGCAGCAAAGGAAAACTCAAACTGCTGTTGCTGGGAATGGGCTAATTCCACAAATGATTCAGCAACATGGGGAATCCAGATGCTGAGATCAAGCGGTGTCAGCAGGAGGGGATCGGTTTCAGCATCAATGCGGGACAAATCTAGTAAATCGTTGATTAATCGAATCTCTCGATCGCACTCATCCTCCAGGATTTGGAAGTATCGATGCAGGCGATCGATCTCGATGGGTTGAGCTAGCTCGGAGGGGAGAGTTGGAAAAGGTTTTCCGGATGCGGGTGTGCTGCCAGGTTCAGGACGATGGATTCTTGAGGGATCATTACGGCCAAACAACGTTAACTCCAACATTTGCACGGCCATTTTAATACTGGACATCGGGGTTCGCAGCTCATGGGAAACTGTACTCAAAAAATCATCCTTGAGGCGATTGAGCCGTTCCAACTCTTGCACCTGAGCTTGTGCCGCTTGATAAAGCCGCGATTGGCGGAGTGCGATCGCACATTGGTTGGCCACTTGCTGAGCGAGCCGAATCTCCAGACCATCGAACCCTGAGTGACAGGGTTTGAACAGCCACATATCTCCAACCACCTGTCCTTCATCAATCATGGGACAGGCTAAAATTGCAAAGCCTTGACGGGGCACAGGAGTCAGATCGCTCAATTGACAAGCATGGCAGAATTGGGCGGTTTGCCCATGCAGAAGCTGCTGATATAGATCAGGAATTCCTGCCATTTGAATCCGCGTTCCTTCCGCATGGGGCAACTCAGACCGAATATATTCAAAGCAAATCGTAGCGATTTGTTGTTCACAATCGTAAAGAGCGGTATCACAACCCAGTAATTCCAGCCCGTCCGACAGTTCCTCGACCGCCGTTTGTAAAATTTGGGACTCATCCAAACTATCGCGCACCTTGTCAGTAATTCGCTTGAGCAGGGCTTCAAATCCCAGAGCCTGATGCAACTGTGCGGTGCGGAATCGAACCAGATCCTCAAGATCATTGTTCAAATCTTGAATTTCAATATAAAGTTGGGACTGCTGAATGGCAATTCCTAGCTGATTGGCGATCGCCTTAGCCAAATTTACCTCCCATTCTTCCCAGTGCCAGCGACTCTGATGATTCAGGCTCAGGCTTCCCCAGACTTCATCCCCTACTTCCAGGGGAACCAGCAACCATGTACCAGGATAAGCCTCAGCAAAGGATTGATTGGTAGCATCTGCTTCTCTGCGATAGTCACCCACATAAACCACCTCGCGTCGCTTGAGACGATCCGCAAGGGCATTGCTTTCATCAGGAATTCGGATGCCTAGAGCATTCGGCATTTCAAAGTGGCGACGATAACTGGACACATTTAACCAGCAGCGATCGTCAGGCAAATATTGCACAATTTCAGCCCGATCGACCTGGAGAAACCGCCCAATTTCCGATGTTGCAGTGGCGAAGACCGTATTCAAATCCAGAGAATTGCGAATATCCTGGATCACTTGATTCAGAGCCTGTTCTCGGTGGGCCTGCTGCTGAATTTGCTGGTACAGTTCCGCCTGATGAATGCCGATCGCCAGGTGGTTACTTAACTGCTGGAGCATTAACCAATTGAGTTCTTCCCAGTGCCGAGAACTGGTGCACTGATGGGCCCCCAGCAGTCCCCAGAGTTCATTTTTGACCAGGATAGGAATAACAAGTACCGCCCGCACATGCAGGGTTTTGAGCAGTTCAGCGTAACACGGCTCAATCTCAGCCGTCAGGACATCGTTAATTCGGTGAATCCGTCCCTGGCGATAGGGGTAGAGCATCGACTCAACAAAGCAGGGATCATAAATTTCTTGATTGATGACAGAAAGGGAGGATTCGCTGACGGACTCTGCGGCAATTCGTCCACTCCAATCAGGCTGAAAGCGGTACACCACAACGCGATCGACCCGGAGAAATCGCCGCACTTCCTCAACGGTGGTATCCAGCACCTGATGCAAGTTCAGCGACTGCCGAATCGTTTGAGCCATCCGGGCAATAAACCGCTCTCGCTGTAGGATCCGTTGCTCATCGTCCGTTTGACGGAGGGTAGAGACCTCGGCTTGCAGGGCAAACACCTGTTGACGGAGTGCCGCAATTTCACTCATGAGTTGCTCTTGGGTTTTGGATCCATCGCCGACTAAATCTGCATTCTCCACAGAGAAATCTGCCTGTGAGTTTTCCGTCATCACTACCTTTCCAGCAAAGTCTGGGCATCGATCGGTTTACCCGGCGACGACTGCACCAGGTTGATTGGACTAACAGGGCCTAGCAATAATGCATAGGGGGCAGCTTAAAGCCAATGGGTGATTGGGACTAAAGAGCAACTCTAACCGAAGCGGGGAAACGATGGGGAGCGACTGGGAGCTATAAAACGAGAGAAATTTATCAAGAACATAGAAACGGAGCTATCCAGATGCTCGATTCAGGGTTCGGAATGCTAGAGGATGGACAGCGACGTGGCTAAGTTTCATTGCAGGGTTGCTCAGAGTTGCTCAGGGTTTCTCAGGGAAGAAGGGTGTTAAAAGAAACATCAATAAAAAATTCTAATTTTTGGCAAATGTGATGATAATCCAGTAATCCTACGGCTGTACCAGTCAATTTTACAGCCAACAAATCCAGGATTTTACGGTGGTAAGGTCGTCCTGACTGTTTTGAGTTTGGTTTAATTTAAACTTCGGACGCAAACTGCTTTACATACCTTAATACTTCCGGTACGCCCTGGCGAAAAACGTTTATAAAGTTTACAAACACCCCTTTCTACCAGAAAACACTGGATGATTTTCTCTGGGTCTGTTGAAATGGGTTTAACGAAATGGGTGTTAATGTTTGGGGGCGAACTCCGTTCTGCGAAGACTAGGAGGAATGCAATGGCAGATGTAAATGGTATGTGGCTGGGTACGTATTGGCAAAACGGTAACCCCACGCGCTTTGAGGCAACGTTCATTCAAGCGGGCAATAGCCTGAGCGGTCGCATTTTGGACGATAGCAGTCTGGGAGAGGCCCAGATTGATGGTGAGGTGGTTGGACGAAGTATTCGATTCACCAAGCGATACTTGACCGCCGCAGGGCAGGGTGCTGTGCTCTATTCTGGAACGCTCTCAGAGGATGCCGATTCCATGCAGGGAAAGTGGAAAATTAATCCACTCCATTCTGGTTCCTGGGAAGCCCATCGCAGTGGTGAGGATTTGATGGCAGATCTAAAGAATCTTTTGGAGAAGGAAACGCCGGAGGAGGTTCCAGCTTTGGCAGTGACAGAGTGATGGTCTGTGCCGAAACGCTCCTATTCCACAGGAGGTGTAGTGAAATGGAAATTTCCTGAGGAATGCGAATTGAATCCCCTGTTTCCGTGGAGTGGGTAGCGGTTCAACTGAGTGCTCCAGCCGATGTTGGGTCTGCCCCAGCAAGGCAGCAGAAACGATGATTGACATAGCTCCCGATCGCCCTGTTGAGCCATGAGCGCGATCGGGAGTTTGACGAATTCAGCTTGCCTGGGGATCAAACAACAGTTGAGCGGCCACCTGAATCTGCTTTTGGGGATCGATCGCCCTGGGCAATTCTGCTAACCGCACAAGAACCTGGGCTGAAAAAAGATGCGCTGCCAAACCATCCTGGGGCTGATACCGATTCTGGACAATATATCGTTCAGAAACGTTCATTTCTGCCAAAGATTGAGTGAGCCGTGCAGTTTCCGCCACGATCGCAGACTGGGACTGCAACACAGCAATAAACTCCGTATGATTTGGATCTCTTAGCTTTTCTGAGCCTGCACGACCCGCTGTCGGAGCGATCGCAATCGTCCCATTAATTCAACGCGCCCCACCACATTTTGATATTTAATCCACAGCTTAAAAATCCAGGCTAACCAATCTGCCAGGGCAGTCGGCATTTCCAAAAAGCGAAGCAAGTGACCCGTGGGTGCAGTATCCAAAATAATTAAATCCTGCTCGTCCTGTTCCAACAGCTCCATCACCGTCAACAATGACAGCATTTCATCAATTCCGGGTAAAGCCTGAGAGACAATCTGTCGCCATGCTGCTGGAGCATAGGCGATTTGGAGCATCTCATCCTCCGTATCTCCGCTCATCATCTCCGCCAGCTCCCAGAGATAATCCTCCCGAAATTGGTCGAGTACCCGTTTAGCATCCACTTCCTGCCCACTTAAATTTGCGGTGATGTGAATCGGTTCATGTCCCAGAGCAACGCCCAACGCATCTCCTAAGGAATGGGCCGGATCAATCGAAATGATGCTGATCTTGCGATCGGGATGTCGTTCTGCCATTTCCCAACCGATCGCAGCGGCCACGGTCGTTTTCCCGACTCCCCCTTTACCGCCAACCAGGAGCAAGCGTCGCTGGTCAAGCACAAAATCACTGAATCCCGGCGGATAGGCGGGTGGCAAAATCAGCGGCAGAGGATCGGGAGAATCGATCGGTGGGAGGCTCTTTACATCCAGCGTTTGGAGCTGGGTGAAGAGGTGATCGAGTGCAAGCAATCCAATGGGTTCCGCCTTTTGAAGGGGGAGAGTCACCACGGAATGGGGATCAGCCAGATTCAGAAATTTGTGCAAAAGTTCCTGCTGTTCCACAGAGGGCGATGAGTTGAAGCAAGAAGACCCTATTCGGTTCACAACCAGTCCACCCAGCGGAATTTGCAGTTGGTTCAATGCTCTAAGAAAGCGCCCCGTTTCTAAATAGCTCATGGGTTCTGCGATCGCCACCACCATACAGGCGGTCTGTTGGGGATCTTGCAGCAAAGCCCGTCCCCGTGTCAGATCAATTTTCATTTCATCTAAAAAGCGATCGGCTTGATCCGGGGTATAGCGTCCGGTAAGAGATTGATGAATCGTGCGGTGTTTTTCCTGGAAGAGTCCCAGCGCATCCAGCAATTGCTCAAGGAAATCCATTAACCCAAACAGGTTGAGCGTATGCCCAGAGGGAGCCATATCTACCACAATGCGATCGGCCTTTTGCTCCCGCAGCAGGGTCTGAATCTCTAGAATTCCCATCAGTTCATCCACCCCCGGCCACGCCAAATCCCACACTGGAGATAAATCTTCCCCCTGGACAAAGCTGCCGCGCTCCACCAAAAGCTGTAATACCTCGCCGTACTTTGCTCTGAAAGCTTGCAGTAACGCTTCCGCATCCAGCGATCGCACCGACAGGTTGGGCAAATTCTCCACAGGACACGGCGTATCGCTCACTTCCAGGTGCAGCACATCCCCCAGCGAATGGGCTGGATCGGTTGAAAGCAACAGAATGTCTTCGGCGGGAAACTGCCGCGCCCAGTACTGTGCCAATCCGCAGGCAAAGGTGGTTTTACCAACGCCTCCTTTCCCGCTAATGAGGGTGAGGCGTGTTGGGGTGAAGTGGTGCATGGTTGATTCCCTCCGATCGCTTCCATCTAGGATTCCCCCAGCCGTCGGACAATTACTGCTCAATTCGTAAAGAGGTGTTACGAGAACAACGGCGATCGTTACAACGCGATCGGAAATGGGGATGAATAAACTGGTAGCTCCGATCGAAACCGCTATGAGTGAATTATTTAAAGGGCTGGAACAACTGCTTGAGTTTGCCAAAGCCCTGGAAGAGAAAGCTGAAAAGGGAGAACTTAAAACAGATGTCCAATTTCACTCCCGTACCCTCAGCAGCATTCCCCGTCAGGGTAGTATGCCGCGTAGTAATCCGGGCGGAATCGGTACGAGCCGCATCTATCCCAATTCCCCTCCCGCCAGTTCGTCCCCTACTTCCCAGGATGAACCGATTATTACTCCCCCGCCTGCCGATCCAACTCCCAATGCATCGCTAACTGACGTGGGTGGACTGGGGGAGGTGTTGACGGAACTGCGGGAACTGGTGGAAATTCCCTTGAAGCGACCTGATTTATTAAATAAGTTGGGACTGGAACCGACCCGTGGGGTGCTGCTCGTTGGACCACCGGGAACGGGAAAAACTCTGACGGCTCGGGCCCTGGCGGAAGATTTGGGGGTGAACTACATTGCCATTGTCGGCCCGGAGGTGATGGGCAAGTATTACGGGGAAGCGGAAGCTCGGCTGCGGAGCATTTTTGAGAAAGCGACCAAAGCGGCTCCCTGCATCGTGTTTATTGATGAAATTGACAGTCTGGCTCCCGATCGGGCTAGGGTGGAGGGGGAAGTTGAAAAACGGTTGGTGGCCCAATTACTCAGCTTGATGGATGGCTTTGCTCAAACGAAGGGAGTGATTGTTTTAGCCGCGACGAATCGCCCCGACCATCTGGATCCAGCCCTGCGTCGTCCGGGACGGTTCGATCGAGAAGTGCAGTTTCGCGTTCCCGATCGCCAGGGTCGCCTGGAGATTTTAATGATTCAAACTCGCGCCATGCCGCTGGATGAGTCGGTGAACCTGGAAACGATCGCTGACCTATGTGTTGGAATGGTGGGAGCCGATCTGAAAGCACTCTGTCAAAAGGCGGCTTACACGGCCCTGCGTCGTCAGGTGCCCAACCTTCAGTCCAGTATTCCCGACACCCTGACCGTCACCCAGCCCGATTTTCAGGTTGCCCTCAAGGAGATCAAACCCTCCGTCCTGCGATCGGTGGAAGTGGAAACACCTGATGTCACCTGGGAGGCGATCGGGGGTTTGGAGTCCATCAAGCAAACCCTGCAAGAATCGGTAGAAGGGGCACTCTTATATCCAGAACTGTACCAACAAACCGGAGCCAAAGCCCCACGCGGCATTCTCCTCTGGGGTCCACCCGGCACAGGTAAAACTCTCCTTGCCAAAGCCGTCGCATCCCAGGCGCGAGCCAATTTTATTGCCGTCAACGGGCCAGAACTCCTGAGTAAATGGGTCGGAGCAGCCGAACAGGCCGTCCGAGAACTCTTCACCAAAGCAAGGCAAGCAGCTCCCTGTGTGGTATTTGTCGATGAAATTGACACCCTGGTTCCCGTTCGGGGCAGCTTTCAGGGGGATTCTGGCGTGAGCGATCGCGTAGTTGGACAACTCTTGACTGAGCTAGACGGACTCCAGGATTGCCTAAATGTCCTATTGATTGGAGCCACCAACCGCCCCGATGCGATCGACCCAGCCCTGCTCCGAGCTGGACGATTAGATTTGCAACTCAAAGTGGATTTGCCTGATACCACCAGCCGTCTGGAAATCCTGCAAGTTCATAATGGCGATCGTCCTCTGGAAAACGTCGATCTCACCCACTGGGCCACCCACACTGAAGGCTGGAACGGAGCCGACCTTGCCCTCCTTAGCAATCAGGCAGCCCTCGAAGCCATCCGCCGCTTCCGCACCCAGGGAGAAACCGACCCCACCACCCTCCGCATCACCACCGACGACTTCACCCACGCCCACCACCTCATCACCACCCAAAAAGCCACCCAATAAAAAGCCACCCAGCAGGTGTATCCCAATTTTGCCCTTTGACAATTATTTCCCCAGCAGGTGTATCCCAATTTTGCCCTTTAACAATTATTTCCCCAGCAGGCAAGATGCCTGCGCTACAGACCCCCTGACTCCTCACTCCTGACTCCCCACTCCCCACTCCCCACTCCCCACTCCTCACACTCCTCACTCCTCACACTCCTCACTCCTCACTCCTCACACTCCTCACTCCTCACTCCTCACTCCTCACTCCTCACTCCTCACTCCTCACTCCTCACACTCCCCACCATGCTTACCCCAACCCCAGACAACGCCCGTCAACAAGCACTCACCGTTCTGATCGCCAGCTTCGTCGCCCAGGGTCATCCTCCAGAATACGCCCAACACATGGCAACAGCCGCTATTTTTCAGGCAGATCTAGAGCTAAGAAATGCGCAATTAACCCATCTACTCAGTTGGCTAAAACAGGAACATAGTGATATCTACGATGAAGCGGTTGCGGTGGCTGAATCGACTCGTGAAGAATTCGAGCGGCGTGTGAAGGCATAAGTACCATTACCGCTCGGCAGATAGGGCTTGTAGAATAGATTTCATTGCTACCTCGTGGGTGTTCGATTTGTTTATCTGCACCTTATAAAGGGAGGTAGCTTTTTGGCTAGCAACTTTTTTCTCTTAAAAAGCTGTCTGAACCATTACCAAACAATCAGCGATTAATGGCCCATCACCCATTTCAAACGCAATAAAAGGAATTAGAGCAAACCAGAGGCTGACATGGCAAACATCCTGGCAATCGCAGAAGGAATTACAACGTTTCGACAAGTTGAAGAAAAACTGGGACTAACCCTAAGCACCGATCGAGCGTTCTTCACAGAATGGATAGAGCAATCCTCCGAAGAATTGACTGAAACAGAACAAACTCGTCTCGATCAAATTCGTGCCAACTATCTCTACCAAATTTCAGACGGCATCTTGTTAGAAGAAACGATCAGAATGGTCGTTCTTTCGCCACTCCTGGAACTAGCGGGTTTCTATCAATCTCCCTATAAATTTCGGGCAGAAGTTTCTGTTACGATTGAAGCACTTGGCGATCAAGATGAAATTCTACGTGGTCGTATTGATGCGCTTGTCCTGCAAGATCGCCTGTGGATTGTTCTCATTGAATCAAAAAGAACAACATTTGATTTAGAATTAGCCCTTCCTCAAGCCCTAGCATATATGGCAGCCAATCCGCAGCCCGAACAAGCTCTCTATGGCATGGTCACGAACGGCAGCACCTACTTGTTTGTGAAAACACTGGGTCAGCAATACGGAGTCTCCGATCTATTCTCAACGCGTTCAGCTTTGCTGTCTCGAAGAGAATCGCAATATCGAAACACGCTCAGTGAAGTTCTGAAAACTCTGATACATCTGGGTCGTTTGATTACGAGCTAACTTTAGAAGCAACCCGATCTATTGAAATTGATCAAGTAGAGCTACTTTTGGCATGATCTACTCCTCTACCAGCCGCAGGCAAACCAGCGTTCGCAAACTCGTACCCGGTTCCAGGTGGATTAGATTCTCACCCGTGTTCAGCGCGTTGCGGGGAGCTGTCCACGGTTCCAGGCAGTAATAATCTTTACCTTTGACTGTCCAGAAAACGACCGTGGAGTAAATCAAATCATAGTCGATCGCAATGCGGTACTTCCGACTAGTATCATTCACGCTGGCAGACTGGCGGGATACATTCCGAAAAGCGACATCGATTTCATCCTGCCCAAAGTCAAAATTGCCAGAAAAGGTGTGTGTCTTCTGCGTCAATTGATCGAGGTATTCTGTGGCAGGAATATCGAATTGGAGTTGGGTTTTATCTGATACTTGAAAGTAGGGATGGAGTCCCGTGCAAAAGGGCATCGGTTGGGCTGAGAGGTTGGTGTAGGTCTGATGGATCTCCAGCGCAGTTCCTTTCAGTTGATAGGTAAAACGAATATGGAAATCAAAGGGATAAACCCCATGGGTTTGGTCGTTACTCTCCAGATCCAGGCTAATGCTAACCTCATCCTGCGTGTTTTGCTCTACCACTCGCCAGGGCAGATTTCTCGCAAAACCATGTTGCTTCAGGGTATAGGATTGCCCATCGTAGGTGTAGGTGTCATCCGGTAGATTACCGCAGATGGGAAACAAAATCGGAATCCCACCCCGAATGGATAACTCTGGATTGGCAAAGCGTTCTGCATCCATGTACAGCAAGTCTTGTCCCTTTACCTGCCACTGAGTAATGATTCCCCCCCGCTCCGGAACGACCTCCAGACGAGCTTGAGCCACATCATCCGTCAGAATATAGGTGTGAAACTGCCGTTGTTCTTGATTGATGGCAAACACAGACAAACCTCCTGGTGCGGTAAAGCTGAAGACACAAAACGATCGGGGGAACAGTCCGCAGATCTAATCGCGTAGGCATCATAGCGCAAGCATCATAGAAGCGAATCACCCTGACCCATCGCTCATTGCCCTACCTTCAAGTTCCTTTAGACCTTAACCGATCGCGCTGGATGGATCTACTTTTTCAGGAAAATTTAAGTTCGTTGTGCATTGCCCCCTCCCAATCAATTCTCCTGGGGATAGGAGAGAAACGGATCGGTGGGTAATTCTGCATCAGGAGCCGTTGGCAGGGAAAAGCGCACCCGAGAATCCAACACCACGGGCGATCGCAAAGGTTGATCGAACAGGCTGGAGGCTTGATGAAAATATTCCAGAATGGCTGCTCCCTCTTCCCCTTCAGCGATCGAAGCTTGCCCCTGCCGCAGTTGGACTGGCAAAAACTCAATACCCATATCGTGATCGTCCAGCGTCACTTTCAATGTCACCGTATCTCGATTGGGAATCGGCTCATCACCGTAGTAATCCAGGTACTCTTCAATAGAACTGCCCAATGAATAGGCAATGACGCGCCCGTTGTAAATCTCTGCTCCCTGCGTCATCTGGGCATGATAACCCACCACCAGATCCGCTCCATGATCGATCGCCAACCGAGAGAGGTGCGTTTGCCAGGATGCAGGATACGCCCTCAGGTTGCGCTGCCAGCGAAAGCTAACCATCACCCAGTCCACCTGCTCTCGGATCGCTTGAATGTCTTCGGCAATCTGAGTCGGCAAAGGCGGAACCACATTGGCTGCAACAGCTAACTGAGTCGCTAGAGATTGCTCCGAATAAGCTAGATAGGCAATGCGGTGTCCTTTGACCTCAAGTACCTGCGGACGACGGGCTTCCTGGGGAGTACTGCCTGCGCCCACAGCATGAATCTGACTTTGCTTCAATACATCCAGCGTTTGCACCTGCCCAGAAGTATTGGACTGCACCGGGAGATTATCCGCCAGGTTGACCACATTGACCCCGTTATCCAACAATTCCTGCACCGTTACTTGCGGTCGTTGGGATGAAAACGCTGCTTCCTCCCCCCAATCGCCAGATGTTCGATCGCCGAGGTCGAGCGTCTGTTCAGGCATTGGCAAACTGGACTGGAACTCTCTCGTGGTTTCTGGCACCGTACGGGTAGAACTGGCTTCACCTGAACCAGAGTGAATTTGTGGCAACGTCAGTGGATGATCCAGGCTGGTCATGACGATATCGGCCTGTTGATAGGCAGTGATCCCCTGAGCCACGCGCCGACTGCTTAACTGGGCTTCATTCCTTTGTCTTCTGGTGGTTTGTCCCAGGGCTGCACTATTGCTGAACACCAGCGTCACAGCAGGATCGTCAGGATTTTTTACGGTGGGATAAATGACCGGCACGTTTTCCAGAGCCGTTGTAATTTTCGTAGAGTTGCTTCGGTTCGATCGCGTCCCTCCAACTCTGGATGCAGAGTATCCCACCGATGGGTTTGTAATATAATGCCGCAGGAGTTCCACCCCACAACCCAGGAAAAATACCGCCACGGCTGAACCGCTGAGGGTCAGGGCCCGCACGGGTACAGTTTGCCGATTAAACCATTGGGTAGATTGAGCTGACCAGCGTTGAGCTGCACCGGGCATCTGCGTGATTTGCCACACCACGGAACGCGACCAGCGTTTTAACCGATCAGATGAATGGAGCAAAGATGGCTGGAGCAAAGATGGCTGGAACAAAGATGACTGCTTTTGAGGCAGTTTCCGCCGTTTAACTCGCTTTTTCGGTTGGGCTGCTGGAGGGGCGATCGGACGAGAGGCTGTAGCAGATTGCGCCACAGAGGGTTGGGAAGATGAAGTTTGCGTCGGAAATTGAAAATCCCGAACGGACTGAACGAAGGAGGGAATAGAATTCGCGGCGACGGAGACAGAAGAACCCACCTGGGTAGAGTGGCTGAAGGGATGGGCTGAGGTTGGAGTCCGGGAAGGATTTGGCGCAACCGCTTGATCAGTCGATCCAGTCCCAGGATGACTGACAGGACGACTGACAGGATGACTGACAGGGCGACTAACTGCCTCACCCGCTGGATGAACAGAAGCAAGTTGTACCTTTTTTTCCCAGAGTAACTCAGAGGCTCCGACCAACTGCGCCCGAATTCGAGCGGACTGAAGGGACGGTGCTTTCAGGCTGTTTAAACGAGCCAGAATAAATTGCACCAGTCGATCGCAGTCTGGTTTGGTGTGGCTGACAACGCGAACCAGTAAGTGCCCAGGTTGCTCAAAGGACACTTGAGCACAAATTCCCTGAGGAACGAGATATCGGTTGACCCAAAAGGCAATTGCCCGCAAATTTCCGGCTTGCGCCAACTGAACCACAGAAGATTCCCACGATTGATCCATACTTGCCATCAGCTTCTTCCTTAATCCCGCTCTATATTCTGATTCGTCGTCCTCAGAAATCAACCATTCATCTGATCTGTCAAATGATCTGTCAAAAAATTAATCCATCACCCGTTCAACGACTGGACGCATTCCTCTTACTAGCATTAATGCCATACTCTGTAAGGGAATCTGCCCTTTTCTTTAACGTTGTTAGAAATTTTAGCTCGCCAAAGAATAATTGAACCACCTTTTTTCAGGTAAATTTCCAGTAGATTGCTCTCAGCTTATGCATGCAGCTCAATTCTCAAATCTATTGCTCCCAGGCAGTTCCCCAAGCGATGTCATCTCAAGGCATCCACTGTGACTTATATCACACGAATTCTAATCCGCGATCACATTTTATGACCGATCGCCATCAACTGGTTTCCCCGCCCGATCGCTGACACTGGATCTAATGATCTACCTCACGCCTTATCCAAGGACAGTTGCGCCATGCTCCGTCGCCTTATTCAATCTGCCTTTGAAACAGGCTATCTCAGCGTTGAATCAGAGGGCTTAATCCGTCAGGTTTTATCTATCCGAGGCTACCAGTCTGCTGATCTGGTTGCACTACAGCATTTGCGGCAAGCCGTTTACGAGGGGCTGATTAAACGAGAGGCCAGTGCCGATTTATTTCTGTTGCCAGAGGAAAGCGACTGGGGCCGTGTTCAATAAAAGTCGTATCAAACTCCAGACTTATCCAGTCGAACAATTCACTCCAGACTCAACAACCGGGCGAATTGAGAAATTTGCTGTACGATAGCAAGCATTCTATCCCCGATCGCATTCTGGAGGAATTGTGCCACAGCTTGAATCGCGGCGAATCCAGGTGGTTCAGTCGCCTATTATCCCGGTCGTTGGAGAACTGATTCAGAATACGCCAGGTACCATTTCCCTGGGGCAGGGTGTGGTTTACTATCCGCCGCCATCCCAGGCGATCGATCGCATTCAGCAGTTCTGGCAAAATCCAGACCACCATCGCTATCAAGCCGTGCAGGGTATCCCTGAATTAGTGGCGGCGATCGGCGCGAAGTTGAACGCTGAGAATGGCATCGTTGTGGAGAATGACGGTGAAACACCCAGCGAAATTGTGGTGACATCCGGGAGCAACATGGGGTTTGTCAATGCCGTGTTGGCGATTACCGATCCGGGGGATGAAGTGATTCTGCAAACGCCCTACTATTTCAATCACGAAATGGCGATTCGGATGGCCAACGCAGTGCCAGTGCTGGTGCCGACCGATGACCAGTATCAACTTCAGCTAGCAGCCATTCGGGCCGCCATTACCCCCCGCACCAGGGCGATCGTCACCATTTCCCCCAATAACCCTACGGGAGCCGTCTATCCAGCAGCAGATCTGCGAGCCGTCAACCAACTCTGTCGGGACTATGGGATTTATCACATTCACGATGAAGCCTACGAATACTTCACCTACGATGGGGTGATGCCCTTCTCCCCTGGCTCCATTCCTGGCAGCGGTGGTTACACAATTTCTCTCTTCAGCCTATCCAAGGCCTATGGCTTTGCCAGTTGGCGGATTGGTTATATGGTGCTTCCAGCCCACCTGATGGCGGCAGTCATGAAAATTCAAGATACGATCGCCATCTGTCCAGCCGTAATTTCCCAATATGCGGCTCTGGGAGCATTGGAGGCGGGAATCCAGTATTGCCAACACCATCTGCAAATGCTGGCTCAGGTCAGGCAACTCTGCCTTGAAGAATTTGCAACTCTTCAAGACCTTTGCACCATTCCCCCTGCTACCGGAGCCTTTTACTTCCTACTCAAGGTTCACACGTCCATGCATCCGTTTCAACTGGTGAAGCAACTGATCCAGGATTACCAGGTGGCAGTGATTCCAGGCATGACCTTTGGGTTGGAGGAGGGATGTTATCTGCGGGTCGCCTACGGGGCTTTACAGCAGGATACGGTAGCAGAAGGGATCGGGCGTTTGGTTCAGGGACTCAGGGCGATCGTCGGTTCAGGGGAAGTTCAGTGGTAATCTCGGCAATTTTTGACATTAAGGAATGCGAACTGAATAATCCGGAATTCTTGTGGGGTGGGCATCCTGCCTGCCCAGTCAACAACGTAAAAATTTGGCAATCTTAGGGCGTAATGGGCTTGCAAAAATGGTTTCCGATCCAGCACTACAACAATCTGCTTTCTCTAAACAGTTTCAAGAATTTCATGTGAATCCCGTAACCGAAGACGATGCGGCTGACGGTACATTTGCGCACCCCTTTCGTACCATTACCCATGCTCTGCGGCAAATTTCTGGGGGGATTGCCATTCTTCGCTTAGATCCAGGCATCTATAGCACCGCAACGGGAGAAGTTTTTCCCCTGATCATTCCACCTCAAACATCACTGCTGGGCAATCCCCGATCGCGGCAAAACCTGACTCGTTCCGCATCTCGTTCTGAATCAGATTCTCCTTCAGAATCATCTTCAGATTCTCCTTTGGATCCACGTTTTGAGCATTGTATCCTGATTCGGGGCGGTGGAAGGTATGACAGTCCGGGCTATGGTGCGCAAAATGTGGCGATCGTCCTGCAAGAAAACGCGCTGCTGCGAGACTTAATCATTATCAATTCCAATGACAAAGGCACCGGGATCTGGCTGGAAGATCAGCCCGCTGGAGTGGCATCCTGCCAGATGCTTCAGTGTGGACGAGAGGGCATGTTGGTGACGGGATTAGCCAACCCGGTGATTACCGACTGTCGCTTTGCAGAGAATACGGCCAGTGGTTTAACCTTCATGGGCAATGCCAGGGGCGAAATCCGACGTTGTGGGGGGCAAGGCAATCGGTTTGGTCTGGTGATCAGTGATGCAGCAGCTCCTTTTGTCGTCGATAACCAGTGGGTGCAGAATCGATCGGGAATCGTGGTGTCGGGAGCCTCCCGCCCGGTGCTGCGACAGAATCAGATTGCCCAAAACCATCAAGAGGGGCTGGCGGTTTTCCATCAGGCTCAACCCGATCTGGGGCACAGATTTGATCCAGCCGGCAATCACTTCAGCCAAAACGGAGCAGCCGATCTGCGCAATGCCACGCTGCGATCGCTCACCTCCGTCGGGAATCATCTCACGCTTTCAGGCATTCAGGGTTCCGTCCAACTCCTTCCCAGCCATGCTGCTGGTCACCCCACGCCCATCGTATCTCCCCCCCGCAAGCGCGCTCCTCTCAGTGCTAAACTCTGTCCCATCACGCCGCCTGCCCCTTCTCCGCCGCTGCTCCCCACGCCTGCAACAATTCCCTCCGACATAACAGGGCACTGGGCAGAAAGCTTTATTCATGCTCTGCTGGCGCATCAGGCGATCGAGTCTCCCCTGGAACCATTTCATCCCGATGATCCCATTATTTACTCCCAGTTTGCCGCATGGCTCACCCAACATTTTTCGGGGTCAATCTCTGAACAGTCCATTGCTCCCTCAGAACCCCTGAATCGACTTCAGGCAATTCTGATGCTGGTGCAAGCACTGGAACTAGAGGGAGCCAATCCGGATGAACTATTGATCTATAGCGATCGATCCCAAATTCCCAGCGGAACGGTAAGGGCCGTAGCCGCTGCAACCCACCATCAGCTCATCGTTCTACCTCAAAGCACCTCTGCCGTTTCCTCCTCTGCCCTGCGCCTGCATCCCTTTGCCCCGCTGACTCGCGCTGAAGCCGCCGCGATGCTGTATCAGGGACTGGTTTGGCAGAGGCAACTGAAGCCGATCGCTTCTTCCCACATCGTTCAGCCCCAGCCAGCCGTGGCATTTGCCGATAGTTACGATCACTGGGCCAGGGAATTGATTCAGGAAACCGTTTGTCAGGGAATCCTGGCAGGCTTACCCCACGGCCAGTTTGCCCCCGATCGCCCAATGACTCGCGCCGAGTATGCTGAAGTCCTGGTTCGTTTATTTGAACCGGAGGTGGAACGTCCTGCCGCTGGCTTTAGTGATGTCAGGGAGTCTCACCAGCAGGCGATCGATCGAGTGTATCAGGGGCAATTGATGGGGGGATTTGCCGATGGAACGTTTCGTCCCGATCAACCGATTACGCGGGTGCAGGTCTTACTCTCCCTGGTGAAGGGGTTGAAGTGTCCTGCGGCAGATTTGCAGCTTTTAAAGCGATATGCCGACCAAGCAACCATTCCCAGGGCAACCCGTCCAGCGGTGGCTGCTGCAACAGCAAACTGGCTGGTGGTGAACTATCCCCGGTTAACCCAGCTTCAACCCAATCGAGCCGCAACCCGTGCTGAAGTGGCTGCAATGGCGTATCAGGCATTGGTACGATTAGGGCGATCGGCTCCCCTGGCTTCTCCCTACCTGATTGATCCGGGGAATCCTGAGCAGCATCAACAGTTCAGAACCCCGATCGTAGTGGTACTGGATCCAGGGCACGGTGGACAGGATTTTGGCGTGGTCAATGCTAACCCACTTCAGGTTCAGAATGAGGTGCCACCCTCCCCCGCATCAGCAGCGTCACCAGAATTGTCAGAGCTATCAGAACTATCAGAACTATCAGAATTATCACCTCAATTCCCGCCCGGATTTTCCCCAGATTTTCCGCTCCAGCCTGCCATGCCGCCTTCCAGATCCCAACAACCGTCTGAAATGATGCCGCCTGGAACAATGCCGCCTGGAACAATGCCGCCCGGAACAATGCCGCCCGGAATGATGCCACCTGGAACAATGCCGCCTGGAATGATGCCATCCCAACCGACTGGGTTTAGCAGGATGCCACCGCCTGTTCTGCGAGAAAAAGAGATTGTGTTATCGATCGCTCGAAAAACGGCCGAACATCTTGGAGCGGAAGGGATTCGAGTCATCTTGACTCGTACAGACGATCGCACTCTCGATCTGGCAACCAGAACCCAACAAATCCACCAATCCAACGCTGATTTACTGGTCAGTCTCCACATCAACGGTGCGCCCAATCAACCCGATATCAACGGTTTGGAAACTTACTATTATGCTGATTCTCGTAACCCTAATGCGGCAGAAAGTGTCCGACTGGCCTGTGCGCTGCATCGCACCATCCTGGATGCAGTGGATATTCCCGATCGAAAAGTTCATTCCGCCTCTTTCTACCTGCTGCGAGCCGCCGACCTGACCGCTGCCCATGTCGAGTTGGGCTATCTCACGGGAAAAGTTGACGCGGCTAATTTCACCCGCTCAGATTATTGCCTCCATCTGGCAGAAACGATCGCCCAGGGCATTTTGCGATATGTTCGTACGTTTGGGGTTTGAACCAGGTTTTTGAATCTCCGTTGAAGTTCCCTTGAAGCTTGGCTAAAGGTTGGCTAAAAGTCGGTGGATGTGAGGATTGCCTCAAGATGGGCACTCTATACTCGGAAGATGAAGCTTGCTCAAGGGTGAAAAGTTATGGCAACGAGAAGAGCCGATCGACGTACCAGTTCCTATGACAATACTGTGAAAAATCCACAGTCGAAGAAAGTAGAACCGCTCTCCTCCCATGAATTGAGGCAATTGTTGTTAACGGTGCGATCTCAAAAAGATGAATTGCAGCAGAAGGTTCAAGAAACCGAGCAACGAGCAGAACAAACCCAACATTTGTATTTAGCAGAGCAAGGGAAATATCAATCAACGCTCACCCTGTATCAGGAAGAGCAGAAGAAATATGAATCAACCCTGACGCTGTACGAAGAAGCGCAAACTCAGGTGCAGTCTTACCTGGCACTGTACGATCAGGAAAAAGCCCGCAGCAGTGAGCTATTGGTTAAATATGAAACGGCTCAGACGGAACGCGATCGATACCTGACGCTGTACGAAGAAACGAAAGCTGAACTCAAATTTGAACGCCGATCGAAGGCTGGGATCAAGGGCTGGGAAACTCGTCGTAAGCGGGAAAATGAGCGGCTGAAGCAAGAAATTGGTGAGATGTCCGTTCTGCTGAGAGATTCCATTGCCCGAAGAGATTCAGCAATTGGTAACTTAGAAGAGTTAGCCAATCGAATGGATCGGATTCAAAATCTGGTTGACTCGGTGGAAGGCAGTTCTGGGGATACTCCTGTAAACCTGGTACAAAAATTTAAGCGCATCTGGCAAGCCATCCAGGACATCCTGGCAGAATAGAGACTCGCACAACAGAGAAGCATTCGCATGAGTGATCAGTCAGCTCCCCTGGTTCCAACTTCGGTTGTTCCTGATTCCAGTTCTCCAACCGCTCGAAAAACCACATTGGGCGATCGCATTCGCCACTTAGCTCAACAACTCCGCCAGGAAGATCAGATCCAAATCAAAGCAACTTCTCGTATCCTGGGAGCCGCAGCCCAATTGGCCGAAAATCACGATCGGCTGATTGATGAGGTGGTTGAGATGGTGGAGGAAGACCTGGATCAGCAAGCCCCAACCCCGCAAGCCCCAACTCCGCCGCAACCCTATACCGTCGAACAACTCCAACAGCAGTTCGGCAAATTCAGTGATGCGAAAGCTCATTTTGGTATCAAAGCAGCAAGTTGGGCGGCACTGGTGGATAAATTGAATCAACCCTGGCGGCAGCAAAGGACAGATACTCGTCATCCTTCCCCACCTTCCGCCCCTTCCCCCTCCCGCTCTCCATCCTCCCAGGATGCTGTCCTGCAACGGCTAGAGGCGATCGAACGGGAGATTCAAACTTTGCGAGGCGAGATGGCGCAGGTGTTGAGCCTCCTGAAGGCTTTAGGAAACTAGAGCCAGGTATTGAGTGAGATCTGCGATCGTCGAGAAATCTAAAATTGCTTCCCCCAAATCCTCCAATTGAGTGACTGATAGCTCTCTCACCTGCATCTCAACTTCAGAATCAAACTCCCCAAACTTGCGTCTGAGCAACCGCAGCGTGTAATTCAGTGCCTCTCGTTGGGATCCTTCTGCCTGCCCCTGCTGAAGTCCCTGCTGAAGTCCCTGCTGAAGTCCCTGCTCCATCCAACTGGTCACAATTTCCATAAGTCCCTCCTGCTATAGCACAGAATTGTTCTGTGATTCTCCTGAATGCAGTTGCTTTTGGGCAGATTGAATTCTCACCTGAGATTCCAACATTCGTGCCTGACGATCCAAACGCTGCGCCTCAAATTCTTCCAACCGTTGTAGCTTCTCTTCTGCGCTGACGTAGGCTTCAAAGTCTCCCTTTGTCTCTGCCTCCTGACGTTGCAACACAAGGACTTCATACAGCAAATTTGCCTCAGAACCATCTACCACCTGATTCAGGGCGGGTACTCCTTCCAAATTCAGTTCCATTGCGTCTGCGATCGCCTCCAGGGATGTATTGAACCTCAGTAGATCACAAACCTTGTTTAGATCCCCCCTAGCCCCCCTTGAAAAGGGGGGAACCGAGCCGAAGAGGGGTTGAAGTCCCCCTTTTTAAGGGGGATTTAGGGGGATCAACCCCAGGGTTCACTGTGAAATGAACCCATTTTAGATCTACTGAACCTATCTTCATGGGCTTTGGCTGCCTTTACAACCGAAACTCCAGCCTCGAATAAGCGATCGTTCAAATCCCTTATAGTGAAAGTAACGCCGTTCGATCGCATAACTAGTACCGCACTGATTCTATGGCATTTATCCATATTCCCAAATCCTGGCAGTTACCAGAAAAAATGGCAACACCTGAAGCCGTTTTCTTAAATCGTCGAAAATTTATTAAAGGGTTCGCTGGCTTTAGCATTGCTGGGTCAGCATTGGCTCTGGCAGGATGCCAAACGCAAGTTGCAGATGGAGAGGAAGCACTACAGGGAATCAAGTCGCTCAATGCCAGATTGAATCCCACCTTTGCTGATGCCGATCGCACTGTAACGAATCAGATCCTGGCAGCAACTTACAACAACTTTTATGAGTTTGGTGGCTCAAAGCATATCTGGCAAAATGCTCAGGCCTTGCCCACAGAACCGTGGCAGTTAGAGGTAACGGGCTTAGTCAATCAGCCTCGCACCTACGATCTGGATGATTTGTTGTCTACCTTTCCCCTAGAGGAGCGCGTTTATCGGTTTCGCTGCGTGGAAGCCTGGGCGATGGTGGTTCCCTGGTTAGGGTTTCCCATGAATGCCATCCTCGAAGCCGCAGATCCCACTTCAGACGCTAAGTTCGTCCAGTTTACGTCCTACTACGATCCGCAGGTTACAAAGGGGCCAACCTTTCCACCGTCGCAGTTTTTGCCATTCCCCTACACTGAAGGACTGCGAATTGAGGAAATGGCCAATGATCTGGCGTTTTTTGCCGTTGGGATTTATGGACACACATTACCCAAGCAGCACGGCGCACCGATCCGGGCGGTACTGCCCTGGAAGTATGGCTTTAAGGGGGCAAAGTCGATCGTCAAAATTGAGTTTGTGGCCGAACAGCCCGCGACCTTTTGGAACACGATTAGCCCCGGTGAGTACAAG
Organism: Egbenema bharatensis FJBBOT/2019; assembly: GCF_048077055.1. Classification (NCBI taxonomy): domain Bacteria; kingdom Bacillati; phylum Cyanobacteriota; class Cyanophyceae; order Oculatellales; family Oculatellaceae; genus Egbenema; species Egbenema bharatensis. Next base: position 6,100,084 of record NZ_CP182236.1, read on the forward strand.
TTTGAAGCCAACGTAGAACCCGATGTACCCCATCCGCGCTGGTCGCAAAGACAGGAACGCCTGATTGGGCCAGGCTCTCAGTTTGAATGGGAACAGGTTCCCACCCTTCTGTACAACGGGTATGGGGATTATGTGGCAGATTTATATGCGTAACAATTGTGGGTCAGCGATCGCCTGTACCTGAACCAGGCTTTACTCACCGTTGCTTTGAGCTTGCCAGAAGGGATAGGGATCACCGCGCAGTCCGGAACGTTCTCGAAATTCAGTAACCGTATAGCCTTGAGCTGCAACCCGATCGCGTAATTCATCGCTGGGAGTCAGCAAGTAGATGGGATCAAATCCGTCTGCAATGGTGATCTGATCGGGATCTCTGGCAAGCTGAAAGGCAATGTCTGGTCGGAGCCAGGTGGCAAAGGCCAGGGTATCGACGATCGGCCCATCGCTAATCAGGAGGGGATTGGCAGCTTGATTGATAACTTCAGAAACGGGGATAAAGTAAGCACTGCGGTAGGGGCTTTTGCTCCAGGGCACAGCGGATTGACTGATGGACATATTGGCAAACACATTTGCTGAAACCACTGCCACCATGATTAGCCGCCATACTTGCTGCCCCCAGGTTCTTGCCCACACGGCCTGCGTTGCAAAGACAAACGCCAGGGACATCTGAATCCCAAGCACGGCCGGCAGCAGGTAGCGAATTCGGGTCGATCGCCGTCCTCCCCATAGCAGATCTGGAACTGCCAGGGTCAGAAACAGGGTGGCAATGATCAGAATAATGAACAGCCAGGCGCGTTTGGGAGCCTTACGCCAGAGAAATCCGACAGAAACTCCAGACAGCAGCACAAAAATCCCATTGGCAGATCCCAGGTCTCGATCGACGAAAATCCGGCTGGCGTTGAGGAACCAACTGTCAATTACCCTGGACATGGAAATGGCTTGACCCAGAGATACGGTGGAGACTCTAACGGTTTCCAGGTTATTGAACAGCAGAACAATCCAGGGAGAAAGTAGCAGAAAGGCAATGCCAGCAGTCATGCCATAGGACAAAACCGATCGATTGATGCGTCCCTTAACCCGAAGCGGCTCAGTCAGCCCCACATACAGTCCCTGAGCCAGTACCACCAGGCTAAACAACAGGTGGGTGTAGAGTCCGGCCGTGATGGTGACTCCGTACAGCAGCCAGCCCAACCGTTTTCTCCCATGCCCTCCCGTTTGTGCAGTTTGTCCAGTGTGTCCAGCCTGTCCAGCTTGCAATATTCGCAACAACAGAGCACTCGATAGCAGAAATAACAGGCTAAACAGGCTGTAGGGCCGGGCTTCCTGAGCGTACAGAATATGCAATGGCGAAATGGACACCAGCGCAACGGCAATCCAGGCAACCGCAGGTGATTCAAACAACAATCGGCAGAGCCAGAACAGGCAGGGCAGCATCAACAGGCTGAACAGGGCAGCCAACAAGCGCATGGTGGTGACCGAATGACCAACCCCATCCACCCAAAGGCGGGACAGCATGAAGTAGAGGGGGGTATGCTCTGCGGTTCCCATCAGGGCATTCATGGTGTCATCCCAACCCCGATCGGGATCGGGCTGTTGATACTGTTGTAAAACTTCCGCCCGGACGACTTCCCCTGTAAATACGGCATCAATGAATTCACTACGGGTATAGCCGAGCGATCGAAGGGATGTGTTCGCCTCATCAATCCAATAAACTTTGTAATCAATATTGTAAAACCGGAAAAAAATTCCCAGGATAATGACCAGGATCACCCCGTAGCGGAACCAGACTGGCAGCTTTTTCCACCCCTCAAACCGTCTCGCATTCATCATGATGCGGTCAACTCAGTGCCCAACTAGATTAGGTTTACAATCTTCAGCAGTTTAACCGATCGCCATCCATAAACCAATGCGGGGCTAGATTTAGAAAATCTGTCGAGTAAAATTTTATTGTGTTACGGCTGCAAATCCTACTGTTGCGAACTGTTGCAAAATTGTGTCACCCATTCAAAAATTTCTGATTACCTGGTCACTGACCCTGGTTGCAAGCTGGCTGACGCTCAAAGCCTTGAGCTACGTCGGTGGATTGATCAGCCTTTTGCTGACCGCTGCCCTGATTGCGTTTTTGCTGAACTATCCGGTGACTGCCCTTAAAGCCCTCCTGCCTCGATCGATCGCTGCGGCTCTGGTCTACATTTTCAGTGCGGTCATCGTGGCTCTGCTATTGGTCACCCTGCTGCCCCCTGTGATCAATCAGGCGCGCCAACTGATTATTAACTTCCCAGGATTACTGGAACACGCTCAGGAAACCTTAGCCCGCTTTCAGGTCTGGAGCAATGAACATAATTTGCCGCTCGATGTGGAATTTCTGACTTCCCAGTTGCTCAAACGGGTTCAGGCGATCGCCGGTTCATCCGCCAAAACGGGGGTGAATGTTGTGTTGGGAACCTTTGACTGGGTGGTGGGCTTCATCCTGATTTTGGTGATTTCGTTCTATATGCTGATTGATGGCGATCGGTTGTGGAATTTACTTACCGGAATTCTCAATCCCATCATTCAAACCGAATTAACTGCTGCCCTCCGCCGCAACCTGCAACAGTTTGTCACGGGTCAATTGCTGCTGGGTTTGTTCATGGCAGTTACGCTAACCTGTGCCTTCTGGCTGCTGAATGTACCGTTTTTCTTGCTCTTTGCAGTGTTCATTGGGCTAATGGAACTAATTCCATTTATTGGTGCAACCCTGGGTATTGGCACGGTTACAATCGTTGTACTGTTTATCAATGTTTGGTTGGCTTTTGATGTCTTAATTGTGTCGCTGGTCATTCAGCAAGTTAAAGATAACCTGATCGCGCCCAAACTCCTGGGCAACTTAACGGGCCTATCGCCGGTCTTGATTTTTGTCGCGTTATTAATTGGGGCTAAAGTCGGTGGACTATTGGGCGTAATTCTGGCCATTCCGCTGACAGGGGCAGCAAAAAGTTTGGCAGAGGTCATTTCCGATCCAATGCTCCCCCCGCAAACGGGTTCGTTTTTCCGCAATCCCTTACAGAGGGAAAGAAGGGTTTTGGAGATTGGCGGTGAAGATTAACCCACCCCTAGCCCCTCCCGAGAGGGGAAGTTCCGGAGAAGCCCTGTCCAAGAGGTTCGCCCAAAGATCCCCTCCTGGGAGGGGCAGGGGTGGGTTCCAGTGCTACAGAAACCGATTTAGGTGACTTTTAACTGACCAACTGCAACCCTTTATGAAATAAATTCTGCTCGATCGCCTGCATTTCCTCCATTGTTTCCCCAGCCACAATGCCATAGATATCGGTATAAATTTTGCCATACTTCATCTTTTCGAGGGCTGATAAAATCAGAAAATCCTTGCGATCGAGTTCGGGTTTTAAGGTCGTTAAAATATCATCTAGCGTACCGTTCATGTGGTAATCACTGGAATACTTCGCAACTTCCTTGCCGACCTGTAGGAGGGAATGACGTTGGAGGCAAAGCGGGGTTGAACCATTGATGCGGAAATTGGCATCGATCGCATACAGTTCGCCATCTTTAGTTTCTAAAACATCGCAGCCAATAATGCCAAAATAGCCTTGCTGATGGGCATACTGAGCGATCGCCATAATCATCTCAGCAAACTTGTCAATCTCAGGATTATTGTAGTGAATTAATCCGCCCAGGAAGTTTCCCTCTGATGTCACTAACTGGCTCGTCACGCCAATCAACGTCACCTCACCCGTTTTGCTGACATAAAACTGCATACAATGATTCTCAATTGCATCTTTGACAAAGTCAGACACAATAATTGTGGTCAGCATCTGCGACTCAAGATATTTTTCTAACTCACTCAGGCAATAATTCAAATCGCTGACGGATTTGATGATGTAAGTACCCTCTCCAGAGAGTCCGTGGGAGGTTTTGATCAAGTAGGGAAACTGATCGGGAAGAGGAACTTGATTCAAAAAGATTTGCCGCAAATCATAGCTGGTGTAATGGGGACAAGGCACGCCCAAATCGGCCAGGGACACTTTACTGAGCAGGCGGTAATGCACATCTGGATCGATCGCGTGCTTGCTGGGATGGAGGCGATCGAAAGGAAACAGGGTAAGGACGTGATCAAATCGATTGCTCTGATTGAGGTAATCCAGGTAAAGCGATCGCTGGAGCACTTCCATATTGTTGTACTGGAAGCCAAAATGATCCCGCCAGTAGTCGATGAGCAAATTTCGAGGGGGACGAATCACAATTCCTGGAATCAGATCTCCCAAAACCGCCAGATTTTTCCAGGGTTCCTTCTGCGAAATCTTATCGTAGGACGTTTTGGTCGCTTCATCGCTACCATCTTGCAGCAAGTATTTAGACGTGTTGGGATAGACAGCCCAACTTGCCGTTGCAGGATAGTTCAGAATAAAGCAGTACTGCCCATCAGTAAGATCCTGGGCGAATAAATCAGACAGGGAAGTTCCCTGGGTATACTGAAGAGTTTGAGCTTGGGGGACTTGAGTTTGAGCCATAGGTCATTCTAACTGCCGGAGAGAAGTGTACGAATCTATCCAACAGGAGAATCAAACTTATAGAGTGGCTCTGTCTGTAGTCTGGCGTACAGAACCAGTCATCTGCATCCCCATTCCCCACTCCCTATTCCCCATTCCCCACTCCCTCTTCTCCCTGTCCATTCTCCAGTCCCGGATCCAGCAACTGCTCATCCACCGATCGAATAATCGGTGCCGCAGCTTCCTCAGGTTCAAAGACCGCCGTGAGGGCATCCTCCAGGGTTTCCGCCATCACAATGCGGTTACCAAAGGCCACAATCACCCGCACCAGGGTCGGCAGGCGATTCTGTTCCGCTTCCAGGTATAACGGCTCCACATACAGCAGCGAACTTTCGATCGGAATCACCAGCAAATTGCCCTGAGCCGTCCGCGACCCCTGCCGATTCCACAGGGAAATTTGTTCTGAGATCAGGGGATCCTGGTTAATTCGTGCTTCCACCTGTTCTGGGCAAAAACCAGCCGCTCCTTCGGGAACACATAAAGCAACATTCTGCCGTACTCTTCCCCATCCGATCGGGCGGAAAGCCAGGCAATCAGGTTATTCCGCTGGGTTGGCGTAAAGGGACGCAGCAGAATAAATTCCTCTTCGGCCGCGATCGGCAACCGCATAATCAGGTAGTACGGATCAACGATTTGTTGCTCATTTCGATAGAGTTCGTTGGGAATCCGCCACTGATCTTCCCGGTTGTAGAACACCACTGGATCGGTCATGTGATAGGTCAGGAGCTGATCCGACTGAACCCGGTAGAAGTCGGGGGGGTAACGAATATGCCGTTGCAGAATCGGCGGCATTTCGCTAAGGGATTGGAACATTCCAGGAAACACCCGTTCCCAGGTTTTAATAATTGGATCGCGTTCATCCGCAACGTAGAAATTCACCGAGCCGTGGTAGGCATCCACAATGATTTTGACGGAGTTGCGAATGTAGTTGAAGTTATTGGCAATTGGATCAGAATAGGGATGACGATCGCTCGTGGTATAGGCATCAATCACCCAGTACAGATAGCTCTCATCGACAATCGGCTGCCTTTCCGGGTCGTATCCCCGTTCCCAGGCTTTACCGCCTGTATCAGCAGTCACGATGTAGGGATCACTGTCAAACCGGAGGAAGGGCGCGATCGCACGCACCCGGCTGATCATGTTGCGGCGAAACAGCAGGCGGGTTTGGGGGAGAAAATCATCTGTAAACAACATCCGCCAGTCGCGCATATGCTTGGCGTAGAGTAACCGTCGCCAGAATGGGCCAATCCCAATGCCTCCCCGACCGTCGTAGATGTTGTACACGTTATCGCTACCACTGGGATAATCCAGCTCTCGAACGCTCGTTCCCGTCATCACATGGGTGTTGGTTAGTTCCCCGAAGTAGATACGCGGCCGACCCACAGGGACGCTATTCTGCACCCGCTCATCCACAATGATCGGTTCCAATCCCTGAATAAAGTAATCGGGCAATCCTCCTTCCGCTGCCACGTTCACCGGACTCATGGTGAACCCATAGCCGTGGGTATAGATTAAGTGTTGATTGATCCAGGTTTGGGCCCCAGCGGGTACAGCAGTATAGTCCAGTTCTCGGGCTGAGATTAAAACTTGCTGTTGAGCCAGTTCTCCAGCGTTATCCGGAATCACATAGCGATCGACATCGGCATCGGGAAATTCATAGTAGAGGCGAATCCGTTGCAGTTGGCGATTGGTTTCCAGCAGGGGATTCGTATCCCAGAGGCGAATATTTCCGACGGTAGCATCATTGGCTTCGATGTCTTCCAGCGTTAGATCTAACTGGGGATCAAACGTTTCCACCTGAATTTTCGCCAGGTCAAAGGCTTCTCGCGTCAGGGCGATCGTCCGTCGAATAAAGGGCTGCTCCAGTTGCAGTTCATTGGGTTGGACAATGACTCGCTGTACCACCGCCGGAATCACAATTCCCCCCAGCCCAGCAATCAAAATGTACAGCGCGATCGCATAGGGAATCGGACGAAACTGCAAGGGTCGCAGAAACGGAGCAAGGGGCGATGGCGGTGAGGCAACAACCGCACCATCCGGCAGGGCAAACAGAGAAGGTTGACGCAATACCGGACTCAGGGATTCCCCTTTCGCCAATCGTCGCTCTGCATTGACTCGCCTGGCCCGCAATTCCCGATTTTGCGCCTCTCGTCGCCGCAGTTCTTGAATTGTCAAACCTGCCGACTGCCCGTTTCCCTGGCCCGCAATCCCTGTCCCGCGACGGTCTTCCACCTTCTGCCTTCTACCTTCCTTGTTGCGCTTGCCGCGCCAGGAAATCGATCGCCAGGCCATAAACAGCGCGATCAACACCCCTAATCCGGCCAGCAGGGTATACATGGGTAGAATCGCTACGACATCGGTGTAGCTGGCTCCATAGGTGACGTTTGCTGATGAGGGGGTAAACAACAGGGCATAGCGATCGAGCCAGTAGCTAAAGGCAATGGCCAGCATCAGGACTGCCCCCACGCCATACAGGTGACGCTGTTGAGCCGGAGTCAATCCAGGAAAATATCCCTGACTGAGGCTCTTTCCAGAGAGCAGGTAAGTCAGCCCGACGGATAGAATCGTCAGCCAGGACAGCCCGATTAACCAAAATTCCAGCAATTCCAGGGAGGGCAACGAAAACAGGTAAAACCCGATATCTCGACTGAAAACGGGATCGACTTGGCCAAATAGGGTCGGATGCAGGGCCAGCAGGGCCTCGGCCCAATGTTCCGACAACACCACGCCGAATCCTAAACTCATCAGCAGGGCGATCGCAAACAGCGAAACGGTGGGGAAGACCAATACCACTACCGCGATCGTGAACACCAGAATCGGTTGCCACAGCTCTGCACCCCAGGTCTGAGCAATTTGCCAGATCAGCGGCAGGCGGAACTTAAGGGGAATCTGTGGCATGGCAGCATTGTAAACTCCCACATTCGGCTGCCAGTGGCTAATGGCAATCCGCCCATGATGCAGCAAAATCATCCCAATCACAAAGCTCATGAACAGCGTGATGGGCAACAGCCAGGCTAACCCCATTCTGCCCGACAACCCAACCGAATCCACGGGTTCTGTGGGATCAGGGGAGTCGATCGGTTTTGCCCAGGCCCGTCGGCGAGCAATCTGTAAATTCCACAGCAAAAACCCCGCACTGACCGCCAGGGGAATCGCGCCCAAAATCACCTGGGCAGTCAACCGCGTCAGAAACACCCCCAGATAATCTACCTCTTGAAACCAGAATCCTTCTGCCAGCAAGTAGGTTGATAAATCAAACAGCAGGTACACCCCAACCAGCAGGGCAATCCACAGCAAAGGGGACGATCGGAGGTTAACCAGGGAATGGCGTAAATGTTTGGGAATCAGCATGGAGTCAAGGCAGTTGCTCTTTCCTCAATGGTAAACCGATCGCCTCTTTCCCGATCTAATCTACGAACCGGATACGAGTGATTTGCTGAACTTCATCCTGGTGGGGTGCAGAACAGGAACGCGCATATTTGGCTCGATCGCCGCCAGCAGACTTTGATAATTCTTAACGGTAGAGTCAATGAACAGCATCAACGAACAGGGCATGGCAGTAGAGTCCTAAAGTTGTGGAGAGTAGTGAACGGTTTGGCAGAAAAGACATTGAATCAACCGTTACGTTGGGGAAAATAAAAAATACTTTGGGCAGGACTTAATTAAGTATTGAAATTGCTTAAAGTTACTTAAAGACATTGACAGGTTTATATTACGAACCAATACCGTTAACGGAACGGGTGATTTTTACTTTGTAGTAATAGTTTGAAATTGCTTTTACACTAAAAAAGAAGCAGGGTCTTGTGAGGTCAGGTTATGACGACTACCTCTTCCAAAAATAACAGCAACGCAGATTCTGAGGCTGACTCAAATCAAAACCGTCCTCAGGTCACAACGCTGAATCCAACGGTCGGCTTTTTAGCAAGCCCAGTTGATAATGGACATATTAAATTTTTTACTTGTGATTTTGATAAACGTCAGGTAGTGGTTTTGAGCCGCGTCGATTGGGACTTGTTAATTAAGCTTTTTGAAGCAATGGAACGGTTACAAGTTGCAATGGGTAAAGGATTTATGACCGTACAACCTTTGCAAGTTGTCCACCACATTACCCACCGGGAACAAGCACTTGTGATCTTACCTCTGAACGCCTGGCAGCGATTGCTTCGACAAATAGAAGATTGCTCCCGTGCCTGCGATTGGGAATTGTTTAATTTACACGTTGAACAACTGAAGCATGATCCAACTCCTCCCCCCCAACTGCCCCCCAGCGACAGTGTTCCAGTCGATATTCACCTGGATGATTTATCCATTCCTGATTCCTGGGAAGATGATCACGACTCCATTTCGCCATCGATCGCCCCCTCCTGACAGTTGGATTGCATAAAATTACGGTCAGGCTCCAGCGTTTGGAAATCGGGCAACGGATGAAGCGGCTAGCCCACAGTGCAGCAATTGGCGGATTTGATGCGCGGGTAAGGGTTTTGAGAAGAGATATCCTTGAGCATATTCACAGCCGATCGCCTGCAATTGGTTCAGTTGAGTCACGGTTTCCACGCCTTCAGCAACGATCTTGATGCCGAGCTTATGGGCCAATACCACGATCGCTTCCACGATTTCAAAATTTTTGCCCGGTAAATCCAGTCGTTTAATAAACGATCGATCAATTTTGAGGGTGTGAACGGGGAGGCGATAGAGATAGCTCAACGATGAATAGCCCGTCCCAAAATCATCAATACTCATCCGAATGCCGATGTGTTCAAGCTGGTGCAACTTTTCACGGGTGATGTCTTCGTGGGCAATAAAGCCGCTTTCGGTAATTTCCAGATTGAGGTGGGCTGGGTTCAGCGAGGTTGCCTGTAAGACTTGCTCAACTTGATGCAAAAAATCGGACTGGAGCAACTGTTGGGTGGACAAATTAACGCTGAGGCTCAGGGAGGCATATTCGGGAAATTGTTGTTGCCATTGGTAGATCTGTTGGCAGGCTTGCCGCATCACCCACCAGCCCAACAAATGAATCAGTCCTGTTTCTTCGGCAATGGGAATAAACCTGGCTGGAGAAATCATGCCCTGGCTGGGATGATGCCATCGGGCCAGAGCCTCAAATCCGATGAGTTGCTGAGTTGCAGTGCTGACGATCGGCTGATAGTAAACCTGTAATTCTTCCCGCTCCAATGCCCGTCGCAGGTCTGTTTCAAGCTGCAACCGTTCAACGGTATTGGTAAACATGGTGGCATCAAACACGGCATAGCGGGCCTTACCACTGGCTTTGGCTTGATAAAGAGCAATATCGGCATCCCGCAAAAAATCTTCTGCCTGGGCTTTACCATCCTGATTCAGGACAATGCCAATACTGACACTGACAAACGCCTCCCGTCCCCCCAGGTCAAACGGGTGCTGAATCTGGTCTAACATCCGCTGGGCAATGCGAACGGCATCACCTCGATGGGACATATTTTGGACTAAAACGACAAATTCATCACCCCCAAATCGGGCCAGGACATCGGTTGGATGCAAACAGGCTTGTAGGCGTTCGGCAACCGCCAGGAGCAATTGATCGCCGACCACGTGACCATAGCTATCGTTAATCAGCTTGAAGTAGTCTAAATCCAGAAAGAAAACGGCAAAGCTGCTGGAGGTTGGGGTCTGTTCAGCGATCGCAGTCTGCAACTTCAAACAAAAGGTGCGACGATTGAGCAGCCCTGTAAGGGAATCGTGATTGGCAATGTATTCAAGCTTGGTGAAGGAGTCGTGCAGTTGTACCGCCATACGATTAAAGGCATCGGACAGGCGATCGAGTTCGTTGACATGGGAGTCCGGAACTTGTTGATTCCAATGCCCCAGAGAAAGCGCATCGGCAGCTCCAACCATCGACAGAATGGGGTAGGTGAACCACCGGGCGGTGAGCAATCCCATCCCAACGGCAACGCTTAAGGCCAGCAAAGATAGCAGGATCGTCGTGCGCGTGTTGGCATTGATTTGGGCCATAAAGTCGGATTGAGGCACCACAATCACAACGAGCCAATCTAACCCATAATCATCTTGCCAGGGGGAAACCTTCACCAGTTGCCGCTCGCCGTTCCACCGGAAGCTAAACTGCTGCGGGATTTCAATGGCTTGCAGAGTATGAAATTCTGCGATTAATTGCTGCCCAACGCTCTGAATCAGCGGATCGGGTGAGTCAAACCAACCAAACCGTTGTACCTCACCGTTGGTTCGATGCAGAATCGGTTCAGGGCTAGAACTGCCGACCAGCAATCCTTCCCGATCAAAAATAAACACTTCTCCCGACTGGCTGACCTGTAGGCTGCGGAGAAAGGTGCTAATATCTGCCAGCAGCAGATCCACACAAATGGCACCTAAAAGCTGGTTGTTGCGATCGTAAAAAGGGGCAGCGGCCGCAATGGCAACGTAATCAGTCACGCCAGTTTCGAGATCAACCGTTTGCTTTGCTGCCAGCGATTGTCCCAGGACAGTCTGTTCAATGCTGAGGTTTTCAGCCGCATAGATCCGAGTCCACTTCAGGCTTCCGGCTGCTACTGCATCTTGATACCAGTCCTCTCCCAGCACATCATAATCATAGGTCTGAATTTTTTGGGTGCGATTCCCCTCTGAATCAGCGAGATAGTCGGATGCGCTATTATCGCCCGGCAAGTTTTCATACAGGGTGACTCCTAATCCGGCTAACCAGCGTCCGGCTCCCACTTCCCGGCCATCGGTCAGGGCATAGCCCACATAGGTCAACTGTTCAAACGCTTGTGCTTGCCGCCAGAAGTAGCGTTCACTGGCTCGTTGATCCTGGATATCGAGATCCCCTCGTTCGATCGCCTGCTGATTCATTTGAGCAATCTGGAGCGGCAGATTCAGTAAGTCGCTGAGGTGAGCATCCACCTGTTGCTGCGTTTTAAGAATCAATTGCTCACTTAAATCATGAACCGTTTGTTGCCCATTTCTAAACGATAGGAACGCAACTACCCCCACTGTCCCAAAGATTTGCAGTGCAAAGGGAACCACCAAGATCATTTGAAGAGATAACTTGCTGTACGGTCGTGGTGGCATAAACGCATTTAATATAGGAAAGACTTTATTCTATTGTTCCCATACTTCAGGCAGCACCCGAAGCTTTATCTAATTTTTATTAATCTATCTCTACCAGGAACAACTAAACCGTAACATTTTTAACTTGATTTGACCGATGCATTAATGCTAATCTCTTCAGCTATGGTTGTCTTTTGGGTTACACAGACCTGGGGGATAACTGGACGACCTGGAGACGAATTCTCTAACGGAGGTCGAGCGTGCGCCGACCAAGCATTACGCTCAACCTCCTGACCCAGACTATCCAAGCTAGTCCAGGCTAGGGTGTATGATAACACCCGATGCTTGCGGCCTGCCCTGTCTGACATTGAGGGCTAGTCTCTGGGGTTTCTTCAAACCCTGGAACACAAGGAGATTTATTTAATATGTCCGACAAACTTTTCGGTCAGCCTCCCATTGGCGATCGGCTGATTTCCCCTGCCCGGCGTTCCGTGAAAATTCTGATGATCGGTCAACCCGATGATGTGGAATTAACCATTGCTCGTCTGTATCAATGTGGTTTTTGCCGAGTCGAAGATTGGTCAAGACCCCTACCCTTCTCGCAGATTCAGCAGGCCACGACTAAGGAACCGGGTGAGATTATGCGGATTTATGTGCGATCGATGACGCTTTAAGGGATCTGCAACAGAGGTAGGGGGGCAACAATATGAGGACGCACAGCAATGCGCCCCTACAGTACCACCCTTGTTGCGATCTTGTGGGGTGGGCATCTTGCCCGCCCATTCAACCAAGACAAAATCATTCGCAAATATGATTCCATCAAGCATCCTCGATTCATTCTTCGTTAACTCTCAAACCCGATCGCCCTCAGGTTCATCAACAGCTGCATACCAGAATCATGGACACACAGCAACGACTCCACCCCGTCGCCGATCGCCTGCCCCGGAAAGTTCCCCAGTTCCACTGCGAGTGACGGCATGCACCCCCCCGAAGAACATATTTTGCTCTGCCCAGAGTTCTAGCGTTTCATTAAAGGGAAAAGCGGTGCGATCGATTGCATGAGGTTCCAAATTCTCGAATCCGGGTTCCAGATTAAACGTGCCATTTTCCCAATGCACACGGGGACTGCTGACCGCAGCGGCGACAGACAGATTGAAGTCAAGTAAGTTGGAAATCACCTGGAGAATAGCCGTCCGAATGCGATTGGAACCACCTGAACCCAAAACAATTTCGGGAACGTGGTGGGCATCCAGAATCATCGTCGGAGCCATCATGGAAGAAATCCGCCGATTTTCCTGCCACTCATGGAAGCCTCCCGGATGCAGATCGGCTTCTCCCAGCATATTGTTCACCATGATGCCCGTACCTGGAATCACGTAGGATGATCCTTCACCATTGGAAGTGGTGACGCTGGCCGCATTTCCTTCACCGTCGATCGCGCTGACGTGGGTGGTACTCCCCCATTTATTCGTGCTGGATAGCAGTTGTTGGCTATATTGAGCCAGGTGGGCGGGATTGAGGAAGCGATCGGCCACATCGGGTTCATATAGTCGTGCATCATAGCCATCGATGCGGGCCAGGTTCGTCAGGCGCATCACCGCTGCCAGCATTCGGATATGGTCTGGGGAACCAAAGGCGATCGAACTGAGATCGATTTGGGCCAGCAGAGCCAAGGCAAAGGCAATTAATGTGCCGCCTGAACTGGGAGGTGGGTTGGTGAGAAACGCATTGCCCCGGTAGGTGGTCATCAGGGGGTGACGTTCGAGGACTTGATAGCTTTCCAGGTCTTCCAGCGTCAGATATCCACCCTGCGTCCGACAATCCTGCACCAACCGTTGGGCTATATCGCCTTGATAAAATCCCCTCGCACCTTCCTGAGCTAAGTAGGCTAAAGTATCTGCCAGATCCGGCAGTCGCAGTGGATCGCCGGTGGTTGGAACCGTTCCCGTTGGGGCGTAAATCCGTTGAGCACCTGCTGAAGCCATCACGATCGGACTTAAAATTTTCAGGGAATAAGCCTGAAAGTCATTTACTTCTACCCCCGAACGGGCATAGTGAATGGCTGGCTCAAATACTACCGATCGCGGCAATTTTCCCAATTGATGATGCACGTACAACAACCCGCCAATGGTTCCGGGAACTGCCATTGACCCTAACCCAATGTGAAACTGCTGAATTACTGAGCCAAAATTGACATCGATCGGGTAAAAATCAACTTCAGCGATATTCCGCTTGTGGCGCGGAGTTTGGGTAAAGAAATCAAACAGGATGTTGCGATCGTCCTGGGTATGGGCCAGCAAAAATCCGCCTCCTGCCACTGAAGTCAGCATGGGTTCTGCCACAAAGGAAGCCAACACTGCGGCAACGGTTGCATCAAAGGCATTCCCGCCCAGGCGAAACATTTCAATACCCGCTTCAACGGTTTTGGGATGTCCGGCAGCAATCACACCACGATTACGATCCATAGGAGATGAAAGATAAACAGTTAGATTTAACTAATCTACGACCTCTGATGTCCTGATCTGCCAAGAAGAATCGGATTTCTGAGAATTTAATTTGTTTCAACTGTGCGATCGGGGGTAATTTTTGCTATGATGCTTAACTGCAAGACTGCGGATGTGGCGGAATTGGTAGACGCGCTAGATTTAGGTTCTAGTTTCTTCGGAAGTGAAGGTTCAAGTCCTTTCATCCGCATTAAATGCCCATCCGGAAGCTCACCAGGGTTTTTGGAATTCAAATCCCCTGACAGGGTTTTCGGCTCGGTTCTAATTGAAAACATTGATGAATTTCTGGGACGATGAATGTCTGGAACTAGCCAGGTAGAAGTTGCCGCCCAGCATCCCCGGCAGTTAGTTGGAGCTTCAGTTAGTTGGAGCTGATATCAGTGCCATTTAACGATCAGTCGAAGCTTTCGTACGGGCAGCCAGCGCCGCCAACCGATCGACCAGCCCTGGCAGCAACAACTTGACCCAGGGAATCGCTTTACCTTTCAGGGTCATCACCTGCTCCCGCTGGCGGCGTTCCATCGCCCTGACCATCTGACGCACACACTCATCCACCGACATATTGCCCTGGCTCTCATCCCGGGGACTTTGCCCCAACGCTTTGCCATCCGCCCCTAATGCTCGCTGGCGGATGTCCGTCGCTACAAAGCCAGGGGAAACCACCAATACATCGACTCCGGTTCCCCGCAATTCAATGCGAAGCGTATCGAAGAACCCCTGCATCGCGTGCTTGCTAGCCACGTAACCGGAGCGCGTCGGCACAGCCGTTTTGCCGGAAAGGGAGGAGATGGCCACCAATAACCCTCGGCTTGCTTTCAGGTGGGGTAAGGCAAAATGCGTACAGTACACCGCCCCCAGATAATTCACCCGCATCACCTGCTCGAAGATGGACAGATCTGTGACCTGATCAAACATCGTTACCATTGAAATTCCAGCATTGTTGACCAGAACATCAATCTGCCCAAAGGCTGCGATCGCCTGCTCAATCAATCGCTGACAATCCTCTGGGCGAGTGACATCCGTTGGCACGGCGATCGCCTTTCCCCCTGCTTCAGTACAAGCCTGCACGACTTCCTCCAGGGCAGCTGGCTGCCGTGCGGCCAGAACTAAATTTGCCCCTTGAGCGGCCAGCGCAATCGCCAGGGAGCGTCCAATGCCAGCGGATGCCCCGGTCAGCACGATCGTTTGATGCAGAAAGGTCATGGTTTACACCCCACAATCGTCCGGTGGCGAGGATCGCTGGCAACGGTCGTCACCTGCTCAAACCCGATCGCCTCCATGGCCGCTTCAAGATTGAAGGTGTAGTAATCATCAGACCAGGGTTCAGTACTCTTCATCAGGGTAAACAGGACAGGGGGCAAATTTTGAATGACGGGAGATTGCGGATTGTTATCCACGATCGCCAGATGTCCCCCAGAGTGTAGGAGGCGAAAGGCTTCCCGAAAAATGCTCGTGGTGGCATAGCCCGGCAATTCATGGGTGACAAACTGAAGCGTGATCAAATCAAAGGTGCGATCGGGCAGATCCGTTGCTTCCGCATTGGCATGAATCCATTGAGCAATTTCCTGGTCTGCATCCCGATGGCGGGCCACGGTCAGCATATAGGGAGAAAGGTCTAACCCCATAGTGCGCACAGGTATCTCCTGGCGATTCTGGTAAAAGCGATGCAGAGCCAGGGTAGAGATCCCGATGGAACAACCCATATCAAGAATATCCTGAACTGGGTGCGAGATGGCTTGAGCCAGGACTTGATGGAAACTGCCGCGCAGGCGATCCTGGGCTTCCTGCCAGGTTAGGGGTTCATTCTTCCAGACCCGCAGGGCCATGGCATGGGTTGCAGGTTCTGCCTCGAATGCCGCGTCCCAACACAAATTTCCCTGCTCGTAGGCATGGAATGGGACTTGATAGTAGTCGGGATAGGGCACAGAGGGATTCGTCACCTGAGCGATTCGCTGCTGAATGCCCGATGCTTGCAGCTCCTCGTAGTGCTTTCGCCAGAAAATGCCGTTCTTTTCAGCCGTCTGAATCAACACCTGCCGTGCCTGCCGTTTCATTAAGGCGTAGAGCGGTTTGGTTTGAATCAGCAGATTGACACAGTGAGAGAGAAAATCATCCCCTGCCCAAGCGGGTTTGCTCTGAATCATAGTATGACAACGCGATCGGAACGTTCCTTATTTTAAATCGCGCCAACTGTTTCTTTTATGATCATTCCAAAACTAGAGTTGGGATACTAGATCTGGGACAAATGTTCTGTTAACTGCACTTCCAACACTTGATCAGGCTGAATTGGATTCTGTGAAGTCCGATCGGCGGCAGGCTCAACCAACAAATTGCCTGACTCTGCATTCAGTAAAACGTTGCGTCCTTGAATGGAAATCGCCTGCGTCACAAACGAACTTCTTCCCGGCTGGGCCTCAAACCGTCCAATCACATAGCTGCCTTCAGGTAAAATCACATTCCCGGCCGCATCCTGAACGGAGGTTGCCAGAACCAGAACTTCCTGCCGAGACTGACCTTCCGTCAATTCCAGGGGAGCGGTTCCCGCATACCGCAGACGCAGCACCGTTCCAACAGGTAACAGCACAGAATTTGGCGGCGTTGAGGCATCGGGTTGAGTAGGGGGCATCGGCGATGAGGCTGGCTCAGGAACCGACGATGCAGGGGCAACTGCCGTCAGGGGTTGACCAAACTGAATGAACCGATCGCTGGGGGAGGACGGAGTCGCATTGGCAGTGGTAGGGATAGCCTGAATAGCGCGATCGGTTTCTGGATTTGGCTCAGTTACAGTTTCCTCAAGGTTTGGCTCAGTTACAGTTTCCTCGACACTGGGTTCGGTGATAGCTTCTGGTTCGGTAATAGCTTCTGGTTCGGTGATCGCTTCCTCGACACTTTGATCAGTTACAGCGTCCTCAGTTACCGCTTCCGTTGCCGCTTCCGTTTCTGCTAGAGAAGGCACTTGAACGATCGCCGCATCGGGTTCTGTGGAAAGGGCGGGGGGCAAGTTGGGAAGAGAGGTTTCGGGTTCGACTGTTTCTTCCGATGTTTCTTCCAATGTTTCTTCTAACGCCAGAGCCTCCGGTGCTTCCGGTTGGGGTTGAACTATCGATTCAGCCGCAGGGGATGCGTCTGGTTCTGGAGGTGGTTCTGCTATTTCCTGCGGTACGAACGGTTGAGGTTCATCGACTCCCCCCGCATCAATTGCATCGATCGTTTCCTGAATTGCTTCCTGGGGAATGATAGCTGTAATTCCCAAGTTTGGTAAAGAACCGTTATCCGGAGCAGGTGTTTCTGGGGATGGCTCTGGTGAAACTGCGATCGGCACTTCGGGGGATTCTGGTTCTAACTCTGGTACTAGTTCCGGTTCGATTTCATATTCTGCATCAGAGGCATTCGCCAACTCTAGATCGATCGTTTCTGATTCTGCAATCTCCGATTCTATAGTTTCTCCACCAATCTCACTACCAGTCTCTCTATCCACAATGTCTGATTCTATAGTTCCTGAATCCTCAATTCCCAATGTCGCTTCTGATTCGGCAATGTCTGTTCCTACCACTGCTTCATCTACTGCTTCATCTCCGGCTTCATCTGCATCCTCTGTCCCTTCAAGCTCTGGAACCCTTACCATTTCAGACTCAGATTCCGCCTCAGGTGAGGGGCTTGCTCCAACCGTGCGATCGGCTTCTGAAGGGGGATTGTCTGCATCAGGGGAAGGTGCTTGAACCAGGGGTTCCGCCGGAGGCAGTTCGATCGGAATTTCCGTTGCGCCCGGTTCCAGGGGGGGCAGGGTATCGAAAGAAGGGGCAGGTTGAGGGAGGGAAACTTCAGATGGGGAAACTTCAGATGGGGTAACTTCAGGAGCAGCAGCCGTTTGAGTAGAATCCGTTACTAACAGCGGCCGCAAAACCCAGCGATCGCCCGGTTCATCTGCTCCAGCCGTTGCCGCTCCAACCCGCCGTAGTTCCACATGCCCCGGAGCCAGGATCGTTCCAGGCGAAAGTTCCAGCACAATCCGAGTTAGCCCTGGTTCGTGCTGAGCGACCCGAATTTCGCGGATGGCTCCACCGTAGGTTTGCTGATGGGAAACGGTGCCAATGCGGGTATTGGGTAAGTCAATAATAATGCGAGCGGGTTCAGCCGCCAGAGAATAGCGAGGGAGGGTGCCGCCAGGGACAAGAATTTCTAGCTCGTAGCTGCTGGGATTATATTCCCACTGACTGAGAATGGCGGCCTGCGCTGGAGTAGCCAGGACGATCGCCGCCAGGACGGTGGCTCCCGTTAAGCTACCCGTTCCAATTGCCATCCAGGGAAGTCCCATGACTGAAAATTGGGTCAGCCTTGCCCTGAGCCAGAGATTTTGTACTGAGGAGTTTCGCATCGCTTTCGATCCGGACAGGCATTGACAACAGCCAACGTTATACCACTTCTGTTCAAATCTGCGATCGTTTTACAAAGATTTTTTTCAAAACAAATATTTTCTCGAAGCTAAATAATCCGTTTCTCCAGGCAATGATTCATCCGTTATCTGGCATAAAAAGGGATACACTAGTTCTAATCCTGACAAACGTACTAGTGCGATCGGTTCCTGTCGTGTTACTACTATGATCAAAATCCTCCACCTTTCAGATATCCACATGGGGAGTGGGTTTTCCCACGGATGCATTAATCCTGAAACGGGACTGAACACTCGCCTGGAGGATTTCGTTCAGACATTGAGCCAATGTATCGATCGTGCTATTGCAGAACCCGTCGATCTGGTGCTGTTTGGGGGGGATGCCTTCCCCGATGCCACACCACCTCCGATCGTTCAGGAAGCCTTTGCCGTTCAGTTTCGTCGTCTGGTGGATGCTCAGATTCCCACCGTACTGCTGGTCGGTAATCATGATCAGCACTCCCAGGGGTTAGGGGGAGCCAGCCTGTGCATCTACCGGACTCTGGGCGTTCCCGGATTTTTGGTGGGCGATCGGCTGACCACTCACCGGATTCAAACCCGCAATGGTGACATTCAGGTGATTACGTTGCCCTGGTTGACGCGATCGACTTTACTGACTCGCCCGGAAACAGAAGGTTTATCGATTGCTGAGGTCAGCCATCTATTGCTCGATCGGTTGCGGGTGGCCCTGGAAGGAGAAATTCGTGGGCTTGATCCTGAACTCCCAACGGTTTTACTGGCGCACCTGATGACGGACACCGCTCGGTTTGGGGCAGAGCGATTCCTGGCAGTCGGTAAGGGCTTTACAGTCCCGATGGCTCTCCTGGCGCGTCCCTGTTTTGACTATGTGGCTCTGGGGCATGTGCATCGCCATCAGGTGCTTTCCGAACAGCCGCTAGTGGTGTATCCCGGCAGCATTGAGCGGGTCGATTTTAGTGAAGAGAAGGAAGACAAGGGCTTTGTTTTGGTGAACGTGGCGCAGGGTCATGCTGAGATGGAGTTTTGCCCTCTGTCCGTGCGTCCATTCCGTACGATCAAGGTGAATGTGTCGGAAGCTGAACAGCCCCAAGATGAATTGCTCAAAGCCATTGCTAAAGCCCCAATTCAAGATGCTGTAGTGCGATTAATTTATCAACTGCGATCGGAACAGATTGAGCAGATTGATAACAGTATCATCCATCAGGCGTTAGACTCTGCCCACACCTACACAATCCACGCTGAGTTAGTCAGTCAGCTTGCGCGTCCTCGTCTACCGGAACTGGGAACGGGTAGCACCGTTGACCCGATGGAAGCATTGAAAGCCTACATCACGAACCAACCTCACCTCTCAGACATTGGACTGGAAATGATGGAAGCAGCCCATGCCTTACTGACGAGCGATCGAGAGGATGGCTGGTTTGGGGAACCGGAGTGGGAAGCATGGCAGGAAAGTTTGGAGCACTTGGAGCGATCGGCGGAAGCGGAAGAGGCGCAATTACGATTGCTTTAAGGGGATGCGGCTAAAATAACATACCCGTTAGGAGCGCACTGCCGCGCAGCCTTACAGCCGATTTTTTCAAAGTTTGGGATGCCATTTATTACAGATTCCTGACCCATGCAGGATTCGAGGTGCTATCAGTCTCACGCTATACCCGTAGGGTGATCAGGAAGATGTCACTTTTCCCAGTGCTACATTGAGAATATTAAGGCAACCATCCGCCGATTTCGTGAATTCATATAAAGGACTCCTATGACTGCGATCGCATCAACCGTTGATACCCCCCAAGTGGATAATCCCCTGCTGATTGGTGAAGGGTTGCCCCCCTTTGGGCAGATTCAGCCGGAGCAGGTGGTTCCCGCTATCACACAACTTCTATCAGAACTGGAAGTGGAACTCACCCATTTAGAAGCGAACGTCGTTCCCACCTGGGATGAGTTAGTGCAACCCCTGGAGCAGATCGAAGAGCAACTGTCCTGGAGTTGGGGCATTATCGGACATTTGATGGGCGTGCAAAATAGCCCGGAGTTGCGGCAGGCTTACGAAACGATGCAGCCCCAGGTCGTAACCTTCTGGAATCGCCTCAGCCAGAGTCAGCCCCTCTACGAAGGATTTAAGGCGTTGCGGGACAGCGATGCCTGGAATGGGCTGGATCAAACCCAACAACGCATTGTCGAGTCGGCGTTGCGGGATGCGGAACTTTCTGGTGTAGGTCTGACGGGCGAGGTGAAGGAACGGTTCAACGCCATTCAGCTAGAGCGAGCCGAACTTTCAACCAAGTTTTCCAATAACGTTCTGGATGCCACGAAAGCCTTTAGTTTGACGCTGACTCAGCCAGAGGAGGTGGAAGGATTACCGCCCAGCTGGTTGGCTCTGGCTGCCCAGGCCGCGCGATCGGAGGGCGAGGAAGCAGCAACGGCAGAATCCGGCCCCTGGCGGGTGACGTTGGATATGCCCAGCTATCTACCCTTCATGCAACACAGCCGCCGTCGGGATTTGCGGGAGAAATTATATCGGGCATTTATCCGTCGCGCCTCGGAGGGCGAGTACGACAATTCCCCCCACATCAAGCGGATTCTGGAACTGCGGCAGGAGCAGGCGAATCTGCTGGGCTATAACAGCTATGCTGAGGTCAGTCTGGCGGCAAAAATGGCTCCCAGTGTGGAAGCGGTGGAAGACCTGATGGAGGAACTGCGCCAGGTCAGCTATGATGCTGCTTTGAAGGATTTGGCAGAACTGCGATCGTTTGCCGCTTCTAAAAAGGCTCCGGAAGCAGAGGATTTGCGCCACTGGGATATTTCCTTCTGGGCAGAGCGGCTGCGGGAAGAGAAGTTCAGCTTCAACCAGGAAGAATTGCGGCCCTACTTCCCCCTGGAGCAAGTCCTGCAAGGATTGTTCAACCTATCAGAACGAATTTTTGGAGTCAAAATCACGGCGGTGGATGGCCAGGCTCCCGTCTGGCATCCTGATGTGCGCTACTTCCAGGTGACGGATACCGATGGTGCTATAATCGCCCATTTCTACCTCGATCCCTACAGCCGTCCGGCGGAAAAGCGCGGAGGAGCCTGGATGGATGAATGTATTGGTCGGGCCAGGGTGGCGAGCAAGACGGGGGAAAGGGTTCGCTTACCTGTGGCTTACCTGGTGTGCAATCAATCTCCTCCAGTGGACGACAAACCCAGCCTCATGACCTTTACGGAAGTGGAAACCCTGTTCCATGAGTTTGGGCACGGGCTCCAGCACATGCTGACCAAGGTAGATTACGGGCGAGCATCGGGGATTCGCAATGTGGAATGGGATGCGGTGGAGCTACCCAGCCAATTTATGGAGAACTGGTGCTATCACCGCTCTACCCTCCTCAGTCTGGGCAAGCACTATGAAACGGGTGAGCCTTTACCAGATCACTATTACCAGAAACTCCTGGCGGCTCGTACCTTTATGAGTGGCAGTGCCATGCTGCGACAGCTTCACTTTAGCTGGGTGGATCTGGAACTGCATCACCGCTATCAGCCAGGCGGTTCTGAATCCCCTGAAGATGTGCGTCGTCGGATTGCTGAAAAGACCACCGTGATGCCACCCCTCCCCGAAGATTCCTTCCTTTGCGCGTTCGGCCATATCTTTGCCGGAGGCTATGCCGCAGGTTACTACAGCTATAAGTGGGCGGAAGTCCTCAGTGCAGATGCCTTTGCGGCCTTTGAAGAGGCAGGCTTGGAAGATGAACAGTCCATTGCGCAAGTAGGACACCGATTCCGCGATACGGTGTTAGCCTTGGGCGGCAGTCAGCATCCAATGGAGGTGTTCAAAACCTTCCGGGGACGGGAACCCGATACGACCGCCCTGCTGCGGCATAATGGGTTGGCAGCGTAGAGAAAGACAGAAGAGGGAAAATAGAAGAGGGAAGAGAAAAAGGCAAAGTGCTTACCTTTGACCTTCCTTTTCGGGTTTTGCATTCTAACCCTCTTTAATCACTCTAAGCGGATGAAAAGATCAGTTGCCAGTTCAAACAACGCACCAGTGGACAGACAAACTGATTCATCTGGTGCATCAATTGCTCAAATCCAGCTTCTAATGATGCGATCGGGAAAACCTCCAACCATCGTTTGAGCCAGTTGAAACAAATCAACGGTTGAATGATCAATCGCAGGTTATTCAATAAATTCTGCCAACCGCCTTAATTGTTCCACCAAGGATGTCTGGCAAACTGGGCGTTGCTGAATCAAGAGATGAACCTCGGAGGAACTGGAACATCGTCAAACCAGAGGTAGTGAAGTAACAACCGAACAGAGTGAGCCAGCATTTCTACGGCTTTGGAGTAGCACAGCGTTTTGCGATGCAGTCGAGCCAGATAGTGCCGCAAGCGAGTGTTCTCACTTTCAACTCGAGTCATATACGTTTTGCTGACAATCTGATCGCCATCGGGAATGAAGCCGGGATACACCGACCACCCATCAGTGACGTAGAAATAGCAGTTCCAGTCCGCCACAGTCTGCCAGAGTGGGACAAAGGTTTCAGCACTATGGTCACCCAGAACCCAGCCTAAAATTCCCTTTTTGAAGTGGTCAACGGCTGTCCATAGCCAAATCTTGTTTTTTTTGAGCCGACAAAGGTTTCCAATTCGTCGAGTTCTCCAACTTCGGGGGGCGTTTCCGGTGCATAGGCGTCCGGCAGGCGCGTTGCGACCTGCTGCACCCAGGTAATGACCGTGGTATGGTGTACTCCTTTGACCCGTTCGATCGCTCGAAACCCAGAGCCGTTGAGATACATCTTGATGCATTCGCGTCTGAACTCGTCTGAGTACCCTCGATGCGGGTCGTAGGTATCAATGAACTGACGACCACAAGCGACACAAATGTGATTTTGCTTACCTTTCCTCTTACCGTTTTTACGGATATGAGTAGCCCCACACTCTGGACATTGCATTGCAGATTACCCTAAATCATTTTTCAATTATGCAACGCACTTTCTTGAAATGCCGTCGCAAATGCGCCAGACACTTCTGTTGCGCCGATACCGCATAGCCGTTGTAGACGCTAAAGTCATCGGAACTGAGGCATCCGGAGAAACTCTTGCCGAGCAGGTGTTCCAGTTCGCCTCTGCTGCGAGTATCAGCGGCGTGAAACAACACAAATCCAACGCCCGCAATCACCCACATCCATTCTTTCACCCCTTTGACGAGCCAGGGCAACTCGTCCACAGGCACATGCGGTTGGTCTTTCACCCATTCCCCAAGGTCTGCAACGAGGCAGTTCACCTGCTGTGCCATTCGCGCATTCGTTGCTTGCAGCGTCCCTGTGCCCACCTCAATCCCGCCGAGTTCTAGCAAGAGTTCCTGTTGCTTTTCATAGGATAAATGCCCATAGTTGCTTAACCACACCAACAGTGCTTGTAAACTCGCCCCCAAGCTTTGCCCTGCTACCACGTCCGCTGGCATCGCTGCGGTCACCACTGCTCCGCAGCAGGCACACGCATAGCTCTGCTGCTGATACTCCACCACTTCTATCGGGCGTTCCACCAGTTGCGCTACGCTTTGAGACTGCACTCGCACAGGCTCTGACTCAAATCTCGCTCCTCCACAACCCCCACAGCACTCCGGGCGCAATACCTCAATGCGATCTACTCGTCCAAATCCTTTCCGTGTTTTGCCCCTATGCCCAGGTTGTCCCCCAGCTTTACGCTTTAGATCCTCACCGTTCGTTGTCGTCTCGTCGGGTTCTCGCTCCTCACGTGGCTTCTCTGAGCGTTTATGCACATCGCTCGACGGCGGCTTCGACGAACTCTGACTATCACTACTGACCCGTTGCTTCAACCGCTCGATTTCCTCTGCCAGTTGTTCGAGCATTTTTTGCTGCGCTAGAATGATCTCCACCAGCACTTCGGGCGGGCTTTGCAGCAGCATCTCGCGTTCAGGTAGCCGCGGGATCTCGATTGGCTTCATGCTTCCACGTTACCGTTTCTGTGCTTCCTGTCAACCCCACCTGAATCCTTACCAATTCCGACCCGTTTAACTCCCTCCCATCCAGAGTTTTTTTCTGAGCGTACTGATGCTTAAAGATTCCTTGAATCCGGTCAAAACTTAATCCTTCTACTCGGCTAACTTGTTCAATACTGGACAGTTGCACTTGCTGATAAATATGCTCCTCATATCGTCGGGTATACTGATGTCCTTCATCCATAAATGTCAATGCTTTGGTGAAATAACGTTGACAATCACGGCAATAAAACTGACGACGAGGAACTTTCAGGTAAGTGACTTGACCAAAAATTGATAAATCCCGGATTAAAATCGCTCGATTTTGATGAACCCCTGAACTCAATGTCTGACAGTGGGGACAGTTAGCTTCCTCATTGAGCAAGCGCAGCTTTAAGTACACTTCATTGCTTTGTTGAGTGCAACTTTCAACCGTAACATGAGGAAAATTCAGCAATGCATCAAGATGAAAGTCCATTGGCGAAACTCCCACTAAAAGTATTCTATTATACGGTTTTCACCCCGGATCCGGAAGAGCCATTAGAAGTCCCCCTTTTTAAGGGGGATTGAGGGGGATCTATCAGGGTTTGAGCCTCTCAGTCAAGATCTGTGTACACGGTAGCCTTTTAAGGGGGACTTCAAACCTTTGTCGGCTTGGTTTCCCCTTTTTTAACTGGAGTTTAGACTAATCACAGCAGAAATAGCCCAACCCCCTTATCTGGATTGAGCGAGACTGAAGATTGGGAAAAATTTAGTGGTTAAGCGGTCTTGTTCGCCACCTTCTTGGGTCTGGTGAAGCGCTTTTTGACCGTTGGATAGCGAATACGGCGGGAACGGGGTTGCCCTGGAGTCCACCCCGGTGACTTTCCGCGTGGTTTGGGCGGGGGGGCAGGTGTGCCAATCAACGCTAAAACAGAGGCAAAGGCATTTGCGGTTCGTCCCGGAGATAGCTTAGCAGATGACTTTTGCCAGGGCAGGGGGGAGTCCTGGACGTGGCAACGAGCCAACCACAACTGCCAGGTGAGCAAGGGCATCAGATCGCTCCAGCGTTCGGATTGTTCGGGCGTTGCCAACTGGGGTAACGTCCAGTGCAATCGTTGCTTAGCGAAGCGATACCAGTGGTCAATGGCAAAGCGACGGAAATACTGTTGCCACACCGTCTCTAAGTCGGGTGGTGCTTGTCCCACCCAAATTAGCCACAAAGGTTTGGCGGGGTGGAGGGCAGAGTCATGGAGGCGTTGCAGTTGAATTAACCAGATCGTCTGGTTGGCAACGCGTCGCAGTCGCATTGATGACCACATCCGCACGTGTAATCGTCCCCACCGGGACTCTTCTACCTGGAGTTCGGCATCAGATGACCACCAGGTGGTGGCATCGTTAAGTTTGAACTTCTCCCCATACTGCCGAGGACGACCCGTTCCGCTATAAACAGGCGGTGGTCCATACAGTACTCGATTGGAACGCAACCGAATCAACTTGTCACAAGCAATATCCGCCGTACCATTGAGGAATGGGGCACAGCCATATTCGGCATCCCACAAAGATAAGGGACGAACCTGGAACTGCTCACACACCTGACGCAATTGCACTATTGCCTTGCTAATGGGGCTCTCTGCGCTAGTGATGCGTTCATGCAGCAACGGTAATGCCCAACTGCCCTGCTCCTCTGGAATCCACGCAATCGTACTATATCCTTGTCCCAACGTCACCGGTTTGGCTCCACTCATCGGAGTTGCTTGATGTTCATACGTCCGTTCTCGCAGGGTTTGTGCCTGTAACCTTGACCATGCCGTGTGGTCTCCCGCTAAGACAACCCGTTCGTCCTGGGGCATTTGCTCCAGGTACAACCCCATCCACTCCAGTCGAGGCGGGTTGCTATCCTGTAGGGCTTCATACAAACTCGGCCATTGGCGTCGAAAGACAGGGGCAACCGACAGTTCGGCAAAGGAGTACACACTGCGGCTCACTAGCACGGCATCCATCAGGTCGAAGAGAGCATCCTTGCCGTTGCCAATCAGCATGTAGGATTTATGTCGAAACGCCCTCAAGCGGTCAAAATTAGTCATGGTCAATCATTATTGATGCAACATGACCATTAAGCAGCCAAACCGTCGGGTTTGGCTGCTTTTCTTTCCCAATTAGTCTAAACTCCAGTTTTTAAGGGGCTAGGGGAGATCTAAACAGGGTTTGCGATAGCTACCGAATTGTTTCTCTCAGAGCTTCCGCATCGATTGGTTTCAGTAAATAAATCCGCAACAAATGACCGACGATCGCCAGTTGGAATGGCACTTTGCGTAATACTTTCAGCCATTTCGGTTGAGAAGTGCGATCGATTTCAGCCATTTTTAAGTTGAGATCAGAGCAGTGGTGGAGCCGCTGGAAAAACTGGGGATGATCGGTATTAAGAACCGATGGAAAAGCGCGGGCTGCGGTTTCGTTCGTTTGGCGAATGACTTCCCGATCAAATTCCGTGGGGTCAAGTCCTAGCGTGTGGTAGAACTCAGATCGTTCATGCACTGTTAAGGTGTGGGTGGCAAAGACCGTCAGCAGGAAAAAGCGACTCCACCAGCGAGATCTCCGAGTTTGCCAGAGTTTAGACTGCGATCGCAATAGGGCCTTAAAAATATCGCCATGCCGGTTTTCATCCTGACACCAGCTTTCAAAGTAGCGAAACAGGGGATAAAACTGGTTTTCAGGATGCTTTTCCAGATGACGGTAAATAATGATGTATCGCCAGTAGCCAATCTTCTCCGAAAGATAAACCGTATAAATCACCCATTCGATCGGAAAGAAGGTATAAACCCGATTCTTGGTGAGATAGCCCAAATCCATCGTGCAGCCGAAATCCGCCATCGCCTTATTCAGGAAACCCGCATGACGAGCTTCATCCCGCGCCATCAGACTAAACATTTCAGACAGCAAAGGGCTACGACCCTTCAGCTTGCGGGAGAGTTCCTTAAACAGCAAAAAGCCGGAAAACTCCGAAACACACGATCGCTCCAGGTAATCCACAAATGCCTGACGGGCTTCTCCAGTAATATGATCCCATGACTGATTGAAGGACTCATCCCGGACAAAGTGATGGCGGTTGTAGTCTGCCCGCATTTCTGTCAACATTGCTTGCAGTTCAGTATCCTGGCTGGATAGATCGAGTTCTGCGGCCGTTTCAAAATCTGTCGTATAAAACCGAGGCGTAAGGATGTTTTCCTTAATCACTTTTGTCCTGGCTTCCGTTGTCTCCAGAGTAGGCTGTGGCAGCGAGTTGACCATAACGTTCTATAGTTTCTGATGATTTGATAGCTATCGAGTTATATTACATCCGTTTGTTCCCTTCGACCAGTGATATCCTGGTAACAATAGATGAAGCTGTGCCACACAAATGTTTACAGGATCACTGCGCAAACTCATAATGTAACTTCAACACCTGTTAGGCTCAGGGTTTGGGAGTGCTTGTTCATGGCGGTTTAAATAAAATGGCTAAAAATGAATTAATTAAAACGTTTGACTTTGATAACTCAATAGTTATAAAGTTCAAAAAGAAGTGAGAGGGTTCTCCTCTGGAGGGTTCTCCGATCGCTCTGCTGTTTTTACCCTTTGCTCCACATCAGAATGGCAATGGGTATTGGTCAACATCACCATTTTTAGGTAATGAGGTGTTTAAGATGACTCATGATTTAGCCCAACGCCTGCGCGAAGGAACCCAGCAATCCCACACCGCCGCAGAGAATACCGCATTCATGAAGTGCTTCCTCAAAGGGATTGTGGAACGGGAACCCTTCCGCAAGCTGTTGGCAAATCTGTATCTAGTCTATGACGCATTAGAAACAGAATTTCGTCGCCATCAAGATGATCCGATCGTCGGACAGATGTATTTCCCAGAGCTAAACCGGACGGCAAGCCTGGAACGCGACCTGGCATTTTACTATGGTGACAACTGGCGAGAACAGATTGTTCCCCTGCCCGCAGGACAGATTTATGTCGATCGGATTCATCAAGTCGCCAGTACCGATCCTGTGTTGCTGATTGCCCATGCCTACACTCGCTATATGGGCGATCTCTCGGGTGGGCAGGCATTGAGAAAAATTGTGCGTTCAGCCTTGAACTTGCCGGAGGAACAGGGAACTGCACTACATGAGTTTGAGCAACTGCCAACGGTGGAAGCAAAGCGGGCGTTCAAAGAAACGTACCGGGATACGCTCAATGCATTATCTGTAGATGATGCCACGATTCAACGGATTGTCGATGAAGCCAATTATGCGTTTGAGCTGAACCGTGATGTCGTCCATGAACTGGAAGAGGATGTTATTGCCGCCATTGGTGAGCATGTGTTTGATCTGCTAACACGACAAACTATTCCTGGAGCAACCGAACGACCCGTTTCCAGTACCCTGAAAGAACCAGCAGTTGAGTATAGCATCTAGCTCCGATCCAGGTTAAAGATCGCTTGTAGGGTGGGCAATGCCCACCCTATGGAATGCTGTGGGAATACAAATAGAGATTTTGCAACCAGAGATTGAAGATTAAATAACGATTCGAGGAGAACCTATCTGCATGAAGTATTTATCACCAACGGTGCAATTTGATACGGAGTTACTCAAGAAATATGATCAACCTTTGCCACGTTACACCAGCTATCCTCCCGCAACAGAACTCAGAACCGACTTTAATCTCTTTGATCATCAACAGGCGATCGCCGCTTTGAATCAGCGTTCATCTCCCTTATCCCTTTACGTTCACATTCCCTTTTGTCAGAGTGCGTGTTATTTCTGTGGTTGTAATGTCATCGTTTCTAACAATCGAAATGTGGCATCTTCCTACCTGAACTATTTAATTAAAGAAATTCATCAAACCGCAGCCCAGCTAGACTCCCGTAAGCCCGTGGTGCAAATGCACTGGGGTGGAGGAACCCCCAATTATTTGACCCTGGAGCAGGTGGAATTATTGTGGCGGGCCATCCACGATAATTTTAATTTCGCACCGGATGCGGAAATTTCCATCGAGATCAATCCTCGCTACGTGGATCAACCCTACATTCAAGC
The DNA here is from genome assembly GCF_048077055.1 of Egbenema bharatensis FJBBOT/2019. Taxonomy (NCBI): domain Bacteria; kingdom Bacillati; phylum Cyanobacteriota; class Cyanophyceae; order Oculatellales; family Oculatellaceae; genus Egbenema; species Egbenema bharatensis. Next base: position 6,129,574 of record NZ_CP182236.1, read on the forward strand.
GTTGCGGGAAATCGGCTTTAACCGGGTAAGTTTTGGTATTCAAGATTTCAATCCTCAGGTGCAGGCAGCGGTCAATCGGGTACAGCCGGAGGAATTGCTGTTCGGGGCAATGGACTGGATTCGGCAGGCGCAATTCGATAGCGTCAATGTTGATTTGATCTACGGATTGCCCCATCAAACGTTGCGGACTTTTGAAGAAACAATTCAAAAAACCGTTCAGTTGAATCCCGATCGCATCGCTATCTTCAACTTTGCCTATATTCCCTGGCTTAAACCCGTCCAAAAGAACATTTCGGAACAGGCTTTGCCCTCTCCCCAGGAAAAGCTGGACATTTTACAAATGGCGATCGCAGAGTTGACCCGTAGCGGCTATTACTACATCGGCATGGATCACTTCGCCAAACCTGATGATGAACTGTCGGTTGCTCAGCACAACGGTCAGCTCAAGCGCAACTTCCAGGGCTATACGACGCAACCGGAGGCAGAACTTCTGGGCTTTGGGCTAACGTCCATCAGCATGCTGCATGATGCTTATTTTCAAAATCACAAGCGGCTGAAGGATTACTATCAAGCGATCGACTACAGGCAACCCCCCGTTGAAAAGGGCATCAATTTGCATCGAGATGATGTGATTCGACGGGAAATTATCATGCAGTTGATGTGTCATTTTAGTTTGTCGAAGCACACGATCGAAACGAAATATCACCTGGACTTTGATGACTATTTCGCAGTCGAACTGGCAGATCTGAGGGCCTTAGCAGACGATGGTTTGGTCAGAATCATTGCTAATCGCATTGAAGTGACTCCGCCAGGACGCTTGCTGATTCGCAATATCGCCGCTGTGTTTGACTCTTACTTGCGCGATCGGATTATTGCCAATTTTTCCAGAGCCATCTGAGCATCAGGCTGATTCGAGCAACAATTCACTCAAGGCAGGAGGATGGGTATGCGTATCCTGATGATTCAACCCAATTATCATTCGGGGGGGGCAGAAATTGCGGGCAATTGGCCCCCCAGTTGGGTTCCCTATGTGGGTGGAGCCTTAAAGACGGCTGGCTTCACCGAGGTTCACTTTATTGATGCCATGAGTAACCATATTGAGGATGGTGAACTGGCAGAACAGATCAGGGCTTATCAGCCAGATGTGGTGCTGGCAACGGCGATCACCCCCATGATTTACAAGTCTCAGAGCACATTGAGGCTGGTTAAAGAGGTTTGCCCGAATGCCAAAGCGATCATGGGTGGTGTGCATCCGACCTATATGTATCGGGAGGTGCTGCATGAGGCACCGTGGATTGATTACATCATTCGCGGGGAAGGCGAGGAGATTACAGTCAATTTGCTGCGATCGATCGCCAATGGTACGGATGAACAAGACAAACGCGAGATCTTGGGCATTGCCTTCCTGGAGGCGGGTAGGGTGGTCGCTACGCCGGCCCATCCACCGATCAAAGACTTGAATACGTTGACTCCAGATTGGAGTTTGCTGGATTGGGACAAGTACATTTACACGCCGCTGAATACGCGCGTGGCTGTACCCAACTATGCTCGGGGTTGTCCATTTCGCTGTCGGTTTTGTTCCCAGTGGAAGTTCTGGCGCAAGTATCGTTCCCGTTCTCCCAAGCAGTTTGTAGATGAAATTGAACGGCTCGTGAAAGACTACAACGTGGGCTTTTTCATCCTGGCTGATGAGGAGCCAACGATTAACAAATCCCGGTTTGTGGCTCTGTGCAATGAATTGATCGATCGCAATCTGAAGGTGCACTGGGGCATTAATACGCGGGTGACGGACGTGCTGCGCGATGAGAAAGAACTACCGCTCTATCGCAAAGCCGGATTGGTGCATGTTTCCCTGGGGACGGAGGCGGCTGCCCAACTGAACCTGAATGTGTTCCGCAAGGAAACCACGATCGCCGATAATAAGCGCGCCGTTCAACTCCTGCGGCAAAATGGAATTCTGGCAGAAGTGCAGTTCATCATGGGCTTGCCGAATGAATGCCCGGAGACGATCGAGGAGACCTACCGCATGGCGCGGGATTGGCAGGCGGACATGGCCAACTGGAATATGTATACCCCCTGGCCTTTCTCGGAGTTGTTTCAGGATGTGGCGGACAAGGTGGAAATCCGCGATTATTCCCACTACAACTTCGTTACGCCCATTATTAAGCCGGACAACATGACGCGGGAAGACCTGCTGAAGGCCGTACTCCACAACTATGCCCGCTTTTATGGCTGGAAGTTTTGGGAATACTGGTTTGAAAAAGATCCGTTTAAGCGGCGTTATTTGCTCGGATGCCTCTGGGCCTTTGTCAAGACGACTTTGAACAAACGGTTCTATAACCTGAAACGGGTGAAGCAGAAAGGGCTACAGACTGAAATTGAGTTTGGCTTTGATGAATCCAGAATTCTCACCGCCGAACAAATGGCTCAGCTCAAGCACGATCGCCCGGCAGATATTGATTTCGTCGGTACGATTTCCGCCTGTGGTGCGCCCAGTGATGCCGCTGAATGTGAGTCCCATCCCAGTCTGCCCCAACCGCTCCATGAAATTATTCAGGTGGCGATCGTGGAGTCCGATCAACAAACTCGCATCAACTTGCGAATGGATTTACGATCGCAGGACGGCATTGAAGTCGCCAGTGAAGCGACGAATGCAGAAACGGGTCTGGTACTGTTAGAATCGATCGATGTGGATGTCGCAGTGATTGATGCAACCCTGCCGGATATGAATATTGCCAAATTCATTCGCATGGCGCGCAAAGTACAGGCAAACTCCTACGTCACCGCTTCTCGTATTCTGGTGTTAGCCACGCCAGAACAACAATCCCGACTATCGGAGGCGATCGCCGCCGGAGCAGATGCGGTATGCCTGAAGGATGCTCCCCTTCAACAACTGGCGGATGCCGTACGAACAACCTATCGCACCGGAAGCTACCGTGATCCAGCGATCGTTGATCCACCTGTCCCCGTTTGAGGTTTCATCCACCCCTGCCCTTCCCAAGAGGGGAACGTTAGAATCCCTCTTACCTCCCCTCCTGGGAGGGGTTAGGGGTGGGTAAAACCCTGATTGACTGTCAAAAGTTGTGTGCCCTCACCCCCAACCCCTCTCCCAAAGGGCGAGGGGAGCGATTCACTTTTTTAGTTCCCTCTCCCCTGGGGAGAGGGCTAGGGTGAGGGCTTTCAGGGTCTTGACTGAGAAGTTTTGTCAGTCAACCAGGGTAAAATCTCACCATCCCAGGCAAGTCGTGTAACCCGGTCGCCCCACTCCCTACTCCCCACTCCCCCTCTTTATTTCTCGTGTGGTTGAGGAAACATTAATGACATTGAATTACGAAACAACAGTTCCCCAAGAACCCTTGAAACTGGACTGGGTCGCTGTCGTATTTTTCACCAGCGTTCATGCCCTGGCCTTACTATCCCTCTGGTGCTTTTCCTGGTCAGCATTGGGAGTATTACTGCTGCTCCACTGGCTATTTGGCAGCATCGGCATTTGTTTGGGATATCATCGACTCTTAAGCCATCGTAGTTTTGAAGTGCCGAAATGGTTGGAATATACGATCGCCATCATTGGGGCAGCCGCTTTGCAAGGGGGGCCGATCTTCTGGGTCGCAGGGCACCGGTTGCATCATGCCTACACCGAAGACGAAGTGAAAGACCCCTACTCTGCCCGTAAAGGCTTCTGGTGGAGCCATATGATGTGGATTTTCTATCCCCGTCCCGATTTCTTTGAGTATGAGCGTTACAAACGGTTTGCTCCTGATTTGGTGCGCGATCCCTTCTATCGCTGGCTGAATCGCTACTTTATTCTCTTACAGCTTCCGATCGCTTTGTTGCTGTACGTTCTGGGAGGTTGGTCATTTGTGGTCTATGGTGTGTTCCTGCGGGCTGTGTTGCTGTGGCATACCACCTGGATGATTAACTCTGTCACCCATATGTGGGGCTATCGTACCTTCCAGGTTGAAGACAATTCTCGCAATCTCTGGTGGGCTGCCATCTTTACCTATGGAGAAGGCTGGCATAACAACCATCATGCTCATCCCAATGTGGCGAAGGCGGGCTGGCGTTGGTGGGAACTGGACATTACCTGGTGGGCGATCGCACTGTTAAAAACGGTTGGTCTGGCTCGAAAGGTCGTGATGCCTCCCCAATCCGCAACAAATTAATTGAGCAGAACGCTTTTTTGCTGTCCTACCTTAAGTCATCTTCTGATTCACGCGCAACACGCCAGAAAACCTCTGGCGTGTTTTTTCTAAGGAGCGTGGACTAAATCACCTGCCTATGGTTCTGCTTCTTTGACTGGGCGGGCAAGATGCCCACCCCACAAGAATTTCAGGTAATTGAGTTTGTATTTCTAAGGAAGTTTAGGCAGGATCGCAGGGTTCAAAACACAGCTTAAGCCAACCGCTTCATCTCGATCGTCTGGGGGAGTTGGAGGGGTTCTACCAGACCAGGCGCAACCAGTTCCCAACCATTCGCCAGGGTAAATACCCTGCCTGCTTCCGTTTCGGCTTCAGCGATCACCTCTTCTTCTAAATCTTTTTTCGCAACATAGACCAGGAGTGTTCCAGATGGATTACGACGCAGCATCACTTTCATGTTAATTCTCAGCTTTCTTGTGAATAAATTGGTTCAACTTGTTCTAATTCTTTGCGTCGGCATCCGACCACAAATCCAGTGTGGAGAAAATGCACTGCGTAGATGTAGGAAGACTGCAAAAATGTCCCAACGCTGATCACATAACCCACCTCTCCTTTTTTTGCTAAAGTGGCTCCAATCTCCTGTCCTGGGAAAGTGCCATCATTGCGGATCAGCTTGCGGGTACGGACTTTCTCACCAATTTCAAAATAGGGGGGCAAATTTAGCTCTAATTCATCAGGTTGCATAGGACAGTTCTCCCTTAGGTGAGGCTAAACTGAGCAGTTCGTCCGGCGTTAAACTGCGCTTCACTTGAACCGCTCGATCGCGAACAGCTTGTAATACGATTTGAGCTTCCTCCGCATTCAACAGGATTCCGTGTTGTTGCAAAACAGCCTGTACCAGGTGGCGACCAGAATGTTTGCCGACCACAAACTGATGCTCCCAGCCAACTTCTGCTGGATCAAACGGTTGATAGGTGACAGGATTTTGCAGCACTGCGTGGGCATGAATTCCAGCTTCATGGGCGAAGGCATTTTCACCCACGATCGCCTTCCAGGGAGGAACCGGACAGTTGGAAGCCTGGGAGACTAACCGGGAGAGTTCCAGTAAATGACGGGTATCAATCCCAGAATCAACCTGATGAATGCATTTTAACGCCATCACCACTTCTTCCAGAGCAGCATTTCCCGCCCGTTCTCCCAGTCCATTGACCGTGGTATTGACTGAGGTTGCCCCTGCCCGGACTCCAGCCAGTGCATTTGCCGTGGCCAATCCCAAATCATTGTGCGTGTGCATTTCGATCGGAATCTGCAAGGATTGCACCAGGGGACGCACTTTGTTAAATGTAGTAAAGGGATCTAGAATTCCTACCGTATCGCAAAATCGGAACCGAAATGCACCGCAAGCCTGGGCATAGGCCGCTACATCCAGCAAGAAGGACTCATCTGCCCTGGAAGAATCTTCTCCACCGACCGCGACGGATAGACCCTGATCCAGCGCAAAACTGATCACTTCCCGGAGGCGATTCAGCATGACGCGCCACTGTCCATGAAACTTGGCCTCAATTTGAATTTCAGACACGGGAATAGAAACGTGAACCCGCGTCAACCCGCAGGCGATTGAAGCTTGAATGTCCGAAATGACGGCACGGTTCCAGCCCAACAGCCTGGCGTTTAAGCCCAAATCAACGATCGTTCGAATCGCTCTGGTTTCTTCCTGCCCCATGGCAGGAATGCCCACTTCCAACTCCTGAACGCCGATCGCATCCAGAAAACGGGCGATCGAAACCTTCTCCTCTACGGTGAATGCCACACCAGCGGCCTGTTCACCATCGCGTAGAGTCGTATCATTCATTTGAACGGTTTGGGTTTTCACGGGTTCACTCATAGGGTTCTCTCAACTTCGACATCAAGGTGGACTCGTTACAGATCAGGGGACTGTATCGGTGCAGAAGGTCTGGGTCGCCGATGGGCATCCTTCAGAATCTGATCAAGAAGGTAGGCATGAACGAATGAACATAACAAAAACAAACAAAGAAAACTAAAGGTGGTGAACATAACGAACTCCTAACTACAGAAAAGTGAATTCACGCGATAAATCAGCGATCGAACAACAGGGTACTACGGGAATAAACGAACGAATCAAACCAGACAACTTGAACTCTCGTGGGGTAGAAATCTACCCATTGAACACAAACGAACGGAATCAAACTAGACAAGCTGATCTATCCGCCATTCCGGGACAGATAAACCAAACTATCATCCGCCAGAAAATGGGACAGGTGAAACGCCCGATCTTCTGTTTTCAGCAAGATTTGCTCATAGAGATAGCGAGTTGCCCGATCGCCAATACTCTCTGCCTGAGATGCCTGCCGTCGAATCAAGTCAATGATGGACTGCTCTGCTTGCAAATCATGCTCCACCATTGAACGAGATGCGTAGATGCCATCGGGTTCTGGCGTAAAGCAGCAGAGTTCTGCCAATTTACCAAAGCTTGCCGCTGGCACTCCCCCCAGACCATTCAGACGCTCTGCCAGGTCATGGGCATGATCTTTGACCGCTTCGTAACCTTCCTGGAAGAATTCATGAAGCGAATAAAATTCTGCCCCTTCCACCACAAAATGATGTTTTTGGTATTGCAGATACAGCCCTTGAAAACTGGCAAAGACCAAATTTAAGCCTTCACAAATGGGAACTGTAATTTCTTCAGCAAAACCAACGGGATTATCCCCCACCTGACCAAATTCTCGTACTACTGTCTGTAGCTGCGTCATTCCAATTCTCCTTAACTGTTGTTTTGCGAACGTTCAACAAACATTGGCTGATCAAGGCTTTTCTCTACACACTTCTGCGGTAGACCAGCATCTTTCTAACCAATTGACTAACTCCTGACGAGGCGCGACAAACTGTTGAATCACGCTGCGAATCAAGACCAACTCAATGCCATGATGCATTTCAACTCGTAGGGAACCATCGGTAGGACAAGAGCAGGAAATCCTTAACGATCGCAAGCGATTGTGAACTTGCCAGCGATCGCATCGTGAAATTTCAACCACTTGTTCCATCGGGAGATTCGTTTCCATTGGGACATTACCGTCCGTCAGGGCATTTGGACTGGAGGGCGTTTGCATGGGTTTGACTTCCAGAGAATGCTAAGGTTTGCAGTTTTAGGGTTTGTAATTGCTGTTCGAGCGTATCGATTCGATCGATCAGGGCACGAAGGACGATCGCATCTGGATCGGGCGTTTGCTCATGATTTAAAGGGCAATTTTGTGTATTTGTCCGACAGATATTGCGACCAGGTACACCGACTGCCGTGCAATGGGCAGGAACATCTCGTAGTACCACTGAACCTGCGCCAATTCGGGCGTGATCGCCAATGAAAATGTTGCCGAGTACCTTAGCTCCCGCGCCAATCACAACATGGCAGCCCACGGTTGGATGGCGTTTACCCGTCTCTTTGCCAGTACCACCCAGGGTTGCCCCCTGGTAAATCAGCGTGTAATCTCCGACGATCGCCGTTTCACCAATCACAACACCCATCCCGTGATCAATCACAACCCCTTGACCCAGAACGGCCCCTGGATGAATTTCAATTCCGGTCAGAAACCGACTCAGATGAGAAATGAAGCGGGGAAAGAAGGGAACGTTGCGGCGATAGAGCCAATGGGCAAAGCGGTGACAGGCAATGGCATGGAAGCCAGGATAACAGCAAATGACTTCTAGCCAATGACGAGCGGCTGGATCACGCTCAAAGATCATGCGGAGATCTTCTACCAGGGGAATGTCTTGCATCCATTTGAGCTGGCATTGCTCGGCAGAAAGCTGAATTCCATCGATCAAAGACCATAGCAGTCCTGCTTGGGACGTGACGTTGCTAATCGTTGCCGTGAGCGTGCGTTGAATGCTTGTGGCTTGCTGGGTGAGGAACCGATCGTAAAGCTGAAACATTGCTGTTGAGGGTTGAGGGCAAGTCGTGTTTTCTGTATATCAGATGCCTTCTCCCCAATTTTTTATTTTTTTAAGTTGAATTTATTAAGATATTAGTGATGTACTCAGTGACGAAAATGCCCTGTTAGCAAGCTTTTGAAAATCGCTTGAGGGAAGGGGTGCTGGTATTTTAATGTCGGGGTATCAGTATTTATCACAAAGGGGGCTTGTAATTCTACACTCAAGCCCAAACCCAATATAGGTTAGAGCTGTGGAGATCTCAAAGGACTGTTTGCTGGGTCTAAAACTGTACTCAACGTCAGGTTCCTTCCAGCCTGATCGAGTGAACCGAGACGCATCCTTTGAGCGTTTGCTCTAACCCCGTTCGTTATTTTGCAATGCACCGTTTTCCTGCCTTGATGGGTGACTTAATGAAAACGATCGCATTTTATTCTGTTATATAGGCTACCAATAATCGATCGACTCAAATATTAAATTTTTCCAAAAGTATACCAAGTTGCAAAATAAAATGTGAGAATGCTAATTTAGATACAGAAAACAAATTTGGAAAGATTAACGAGTGATTCAAACTGAGATTCACTGCGGTTTGAGTACCTGGAGAAACCCTTAAGGAAAAATAATTTTTTCGCTCAAAAGCTTGTCGTGTCTGGGTTTTACTTGAGTGCAAGAAATCCAGACCCTCAGTCTCTTAAATACTAATACCTACTTCCAAAAATACTCAAACCCCTATCCTCAGAAAATATTTAAATGCTGATGACAACCGGGATACAAGGGTTGAGTACATTCCTAATATTTCAATAATTTTGACCTCACGCAACGCAGCATTTGGGCTGAGGACGACTGGTATAACCCTATTAACGCCAGTCACTAAGTCTTCCAACTGAGAACAGGTTTAATTGGCTCTCATACCGGAGTTTAGGTGAGTGGAGTGATGCACCAGCATCCCCACAGTGGCGGTTTATCCACCCATCCTTTGAAAGTCGATGACACCACCACCCAACACTCTCCTCTCCCCTGCCATCGCAGACTCACAGGCTAAAGCCAAGTCCGGTAGCTGTGGTTGCAGCAGTTCCACTCAACCAGCCAATGAACTTGATGAAAAGATGCGGGCCCGGATTGAAAAGCATCCTTGCTACAGCGAAGAAGCCCACCATCATTACGCCCGGATGCACGTTGCAGTTGCCCCGGCTTGTAACATCCAGTGCAACTACTGCAACCGTAAATTTGACTGCGCCAATGAAAGCCGTCCAGGGGTGGTGAGTGAATTACTGACTCCCGCAGAAGCCGCTCACAAAGTGCTGGTGATTGCAGGCAAAATTCCCCAAATGACGGTTCTGGGCATTGCTGGCCCTGGTGATCCGTTGGCGAATCCAGACAAAACCTTTGAAACCTTTGAACGGATTGCTGAGAAAGCTCCTGACATTAAGCTGTGTCTTTCTACCAACGGGCTAATGTTGCCGGATTACGTCGATCGCATCAAACAGCTCAACATCGATCACGTCACCATCACCATTAATATGATCGACCCGGAGATTGGTGCCAAGATTTATCCCTGGGTGCATTATGGACGGAGACGCTACAAGGGGGTAGAAGCTGCCAGAATCCTGCACGAACGGCAGATGGAAGGCTTACAGGCACTCAAGGAAGCTGATATCCTCTGTAAGGTCAACTCAGTGATGATTCCTGGCATTAACGATGAGCATCTGGTGGAAGTGAACCGGGCGATTCGGGAACGGGGTGCCTTCTTGCACAACATCATGCCCCTGATTTCTGCACCAGAACACGGTACGCACTTCGGACTCACCGGACAGCGGGGCCAACTCCGAAAGAGCTGAAATCCATTCAGGACAATTGCTCCGGCAACATGAAGATGATGCGCCACTGCCGTCAATGTCGCGCCGATGCCGTCGGGCTTTTAGGTGAGGATCGCAGCCAGGAATTCACCAAAGACAAGTTCATGGAAATGGCTCCGCAATACGATCAAGAACTGCGGCAGGAAGTCCATGCAGGGATTGAGAAGTTCAAAGCGGAAATCAAGCTAGCCAAAGCTAAAGTGAAGCCCAGCGAGCGGGTGAAGAACAGTCCTAAGGTTCTGGTGGCGGTGGCAACCAAGGGGGGCGGATTGGTGAACCAGCATTTTGGTCACGCTAAGGAATTCCAAATTTTTGAAGTGGATGCCAACGAAGCCAAATTCGTCGGACACCGCAAGATTGATCAGTATTGTCAATCGGGCTATGGCGAAGATGCCACGCTGGAGCATGTGATCAAGGCGATCGCAGACTGTAAAGCGATTCTTGTTTCTAAGGTTGGGGAATGCCCCAAAGCGGAACTGCGAGAAGCTGGACTCAAAGTAGTGGAAGCCTACGACGTAATTGAGAAGGTGGCGAGGGAGTTTTACGACGAACACGTTTTGAGATAGGGAGTAGGGAGGGGGGAGTCGTGATGAGCAACAGTACCAAATTGATTCTGAACGCTGTAATGATTGTGTGGGTGATTATGCTGTACCGCAGCGCTGGACAATTTGTCCCCCCCATCGAGGCTGTGTTCCCGACCTGGCAGTTCTCCCCCATCCAGTTTCTCCAGAACCTTCCAACAACTACTGAGACAACTGGTTCAATTCTGACGATCGAGCGGTAACACGGTTAAAAACCAACCATCCTTCTGACGATTGGCAACGCTGGTTTAATACCTATTCGCAATCCTTAGCCAAACAATTACAAATCCCGACATCGGTGGGAGTCAACGCATGAGTGCAGTGATTTATCTCGACAACAACGCGACAACCCGAATTGATCCAGAAGTGGTGGAAGCAATGTTGCCTTACCTGACCGAGTATTATGGTAATCCATCCTCAATGCACAGCTTTGGTGGACAGGTCGGTAAAGCGATTAAAACGGCCCGATCGCAAGTGGCAGCTTTACTGGGAGCTGAAGAATCGGAAATTATCTTTACCAGTTGTGGAACGGAAGGAAACAATACTGCGATTCGTGCTGCTCTGGCTGCCCAACCCGATCGCAAGCACATTATTACAACTCAAGTCGAACATGCTTGTGTATTGAATGTGTGCAAGCAACTCGAAAAGCAAGGATATACAGTCACGTACTTATCGGTTGATCACCAGGGACAAATTGATCTGGCTGAACTAGAAGCCGCACTTACCGGAAATACCGCCCTGGTTTCCACCATGTACGCCAACAACGAAACGGGAGTGATTCTACCCGTCGCTGAAATCGCTGCCCTGGCGAAAGCCTACGGTGCCACCAGCCATGTAGATGCAGTTCAGGTCGTCGGCAAACTGCCCCTGAACCTGAAAGCCAGCCCGATCGATTTGTTAACCCTATCAGGTCATAAACTCCATGCTCCGAAGGGGGTTGGTGCCTTGTTTGTCCGACGGGGTTTCCGCTTCCGTCCGTTCCTAATCGGTGGACATCAGGAGCGGGGCCGCAGGGCAGGGACAGAAAACGTAGCGGGCATTATTGCCCTGGGTAAAGCCGCTGAATTAGCCCAGCAGCACCTGAGTGAGGTATCCCGCGAACAACAACTGCGCGATCGCCTCGAACAGGGATTGCTTTCCACAATTCCCGATTGTCAGGTCAATGGTCATCCCACCAAACGGTTACCCAATACGACCAATATTGGCTTCAAGTACATCGAAGGAGAAGCCATCCTGTTCTCCCTGAATCAGCACGGCATCTGCGCCTCTTCTGGCTCCGCCTGTACCTCTGGCTCCCTGGAACCTTCCCACGTCCTGCGGGCCATGGGACTCCCCTATACCATCCTCCACGGCTCCATCCGGTTTAGCCTCTCCCGCTATACCACCGATGCCGAAATCGATCGCGTTCTGGAACTGATGCCTGGCATTGTCGAACGGCTCCGTGCCCTCTCACCCTTTAACAGCGATCAAGCCGACTGGTTACAAGACCGGGAAGAGGCGATCGTTGCGGGAAGTCGATAGTCAGGAGCCAGGAGCAGGAGCCAGGAGCCAGAACTCAGGAGCCAGAACTCAGAAACCAGTTGTTGACTATTCCCCACTCCCCACTCCCTACTCCTCACTCCTCACTCCTCACTCCCCACTCCTCACTCCCTATTACCCATCCACCCATCACCCCCTTACTACCATGTGGGACTACACCGAGAAAGTACTAGACCTGTTCTATAACCCCAAAAATCAAGGGGCGATCGCAGATGCCGATGAATCCGGAGTTGCCGTTGTGTTTGGCGAGGTGGGCAGTATTGCCTGTGGAGATGCTCTGAGACTCCACCTGAAGATTGAAGTGGAAACGGATCAGATTCTGGATGCTCGGTTTCAGACCTTTGGTTGTACCAGTGCGATCGCTTCTTCCTCTGCCCTGACGGAATTGATTAAGGGACTCACTTTAGATGAGGCTCTGAAGATCACAAACCATGAAATTGCGGATTATTTAGGCGGATTACCGGAAGCTAAAATGCACTGCTCTGTCATGGGACAGGAAGCTCTGGAAGCAGCAATTTACAAGTATCGCGGTATTGAAGTCGAACACCATGAAGACGATGAAGGAGCGTTGATCTGCGCTTGCTATGGGGTCAGCGAAAACAAGATTCGGCGAGTGGCGATCGAAAACAATTTGTCCACCGTTGAGCAAGTTACCAGCTACGTTAAAGCGGGCGGAGGTTGTAGCTCCTGTCTAGCAGCGATCGAGGATATCCTGACAGCGGTACAGCAGGAGACAGCCGCCACCTCCAGACGACTGGCAACGGAAATTGCAGTTGCTCAAGAAACTCAGGAAACGGCTCAACCCACCCTTACGACTGTCCAGAAAATCACTCTGATTCAGAAAGTGTTGGCGGAGGAAGTTCGTCCGGTGTTACTGGCAGATGGGGGAGATGTGGAGCTGTACGACGTGGACGGTGATGTGGTTAAAGTTCGTCTGGTAGGTGCCTGTAGTTCCTGTTCCTCCAGCACCGCCACCCTCAAGATTGCGATCGAAGCTCGGTTACAAGAACGGGTTTTACCCACCTTAATAGTTGAAGCAGTATAAACAGTGTTCACCATGGCATTTTCTATTCTGATCGTTGAGCGATCGCCTCCCAGCCTGTGGATCGTTCATCCCCCTGGCAACCCCCTCACAAATTGACCCATCTGGGTTGCTGGTCGATGGTTTGTTAACTGATGGTTCGTAAAAGACGGCTGAACAAGTTCTTTATCCCTTTTTAGGAGATCACCCAATGACTGACAACATTAGACAAATTGCGTTCTACGGCAAGGGCGGTATTGGTAAATCCACCACATCCCAAAACACCCTTGCGGGTCTGGCAGAACTGGGTCAGCGCATTATGATTGTGGGTTGTGACCCCAAAGCCGACTCGACTCGTTTGATGCTGCACAGCAAGGCCCAAACGACGATTCTTCACCTGGCAGCTGAACGTGGCGCAGTGGAAGATCTGGAAATTGAAGAAGTGCTGCTGACGGGCTACAAAGACATCAAGTGTGTTGAATCGGGTGGGCCTGAACCCGGTGTGGGCTGTGCCGGACGGGGCATCATCACCGCTATTAACTTCCTGGAAGAAAACGGTGCCTATGAAGATCTCGATTTCGTATCCTACGACGTTCTAGGTGACGTGGTTTGCGGTGGATTTGCTATGCCGATTCGGGAAGGCAAAGCGCAGGAAATCTACATTGTGGTTTCCGGTGAAATGATGGCAATGTACGCGGCAAACAACATTGCGCGAGGCATTCTCAAGTACGCACACTCCGGCGGTGTTCGTTTGGGTGGTTTGATCTGCAACAGCCGTAAGACCGATCGGGAAATTGAACTGATTGAGGCTCTGGCAGAGAAACTGAACACCCAGATGATTCACTTTGTTCCCCGCGACAACGTGGTGCAACACGCAGAATTGCGCCGGATGACGGTGATTGAGTACAGACCGGATCACCCGCAGGCAGACGAATACCGGACGCTGGCAAACAAGATCCTCAACAATGACAAGCTGACGATTCCAACGCCGATCTCAATGGATGAATTGGAAGAACTGCTGGTTGACTTCGGCATCCTGGGTGGCGAAGAAGAGTACCTCAATGCGATCGCCCAAGATGAAAAGGCACCAGTGACAGTGTAACGCGGCTCACTGAGAGGGGGTCTAAATCACAGCGGTAATCACACTCAATGATTTCTGACTCCCTTTCCTCTGAATCGCTTGCCTCCCACTCCTGCTCCCTCATTTTTACCCTACAGCCTGAGAGGAAAACCATGACCTATACAGAAGAAAAAGCACCTGAAGTTGACAAGAGACAGATTATCGAGGAAGTTCTGGAAGCCTATCCCGAAAAGGCCGCAAAAAAGCGGGCGAAGCACCTGAATGTGCATGAGGAAGGCAAATCCGACTGCGGTGTCAAGTCCAACATTAAGTCCGTGCCTGGCGTGATGACGACTCGCGGCTGTGCCTATGCGGGTGCAAAAGGGGTGGTTTGGGGGCCGGTGAAGGACATGATTCACCTCAGCCATGGACCGGTCGGCTGCGGCTACTATTCCTGGTCGGGACGGCGCAACTACTACATTGGCACCACTGGGGTTGATACCTTTGGCACGATGCAGTTCACCTCCGATTATCAGGAACGGGACATCGTTTTTGGTGGAGACAAAAAGCTGGCGAAACTGCTGACGGAAATGGATGAACTGTTTCCACTGGCTAAAGGGGTGACGATCGAATCGGAATGTCCGGTGGGATTGATTGGGGATGACATTGAAGCCGTCGCCAAGAAGTCAGCCAAAGAAACGGGCAAACCAGTGATTCCCGTCCGCTGCGAAGGTTTCCGGGGCGTTTCCCAATCCCTCGGACACCACATCGCCAATGACACCGTCCGCGACTGGGCTCTGCCGATCGCCGACAAGAAAGCGAAAGAAGGCTCCTTTAACTTTGAACCCTCTCCCTACGATGTCGCGGTCATCGGGGACTATAACATTGGTGGAGATGCCTGGTCTTCCCGGATCTTGCTAGAAGAAATGGGGCTGCGCGTCGTCACACAATTCTCTGGAGATGGCACCTGGAATGAAGTGTTGTTGACCACTCAGGTGAAACTCAACCTGATCCACTGCTACCGCTCCATGAACTACATTTGCCGTCACATGGAAGAAACCTACGGCATTCCCTGGATAGAGTTCAACTTCTTCGGCCCAACCCACATTGCTGAATCCCTGCGGGCGATCGCTGAGAAGTTTGACGACAAGATCAAGGAAGGGGCAGAGCGGGTGATTGCGAAATACCAGGCTCAGAGTGATGCGGTGATCGCCAAGTATCGGCCGCGGTTAGAGGGCAAAACCGTCATGCTGATGGTGGGCGGTCTGCGTCCTCGCCACGTCATTCCAGCGTTCCAGGACTTGGGAATGAAAGTCATCGGCACAGGCTATGAATTCGGTCACAACGACGACTACAAGCGCACCACCGAATACATTGACGATGCCACCCTGATCTACGACGACGTAACGGGCTATGAGTTTGAACAGTTTGCCGAGAAGCTGAAGCCAGACTTAATTGCCGCAGGCATCAAAGAGAAGTACGTCTTCCAGAAAATGGCTCTGCCCTTCCGGCAAATGCACTCCTGGGATTATTCCGGCCCGTATCACGGCTACGACGGATTCGCCATCTTTGCCCGCGATATGGATCTAGCTCTCAACAGTCCCACCTGGGGATTAGTGAAAGCACCCTGGAAGCAAGCTGAAGCGGATAACTAGGTGTACCAGGGACGGGGATGGTTTGGAGAGACACCTGTACGGGCGAAGCATTTGGTAGACCCGTTTCGATAACGACAACAAATTGTAGTCGAATGCTTCGCCCCTACCCATCATCCATTACCCATCACCCATCACCCATCACCGATTCCCTATTCCCCCCGATCCACCCTACAGGAGAAAAAGTCATGGCTCAGAACGTTGACCAAATTAAAGACCACGTTGAACTCTTTCACCAGCCGGAATATCAAGAACTGTTCCAGGGCAAAAAGCAATTTGAAGACTGCCATAGTGCTGATGAAGTGGCGCGAGTAGCAGAATGGACAAAAAGCTGGGATTACCGTGAGAAGAATTTTGCCCGTGAAGCCCTCACCATCAACCCTGCCAAAGCCTGCCAGCCCCTCGGTGCTATCTTCGCCGCTTCGGGATTTGAAGAAACGCTGCCTTTTGTGCATGGTTCTCAAGGCTGTGTCGCCTACTTCCGGACTCACCTGACCCGCCATTTCAAAGAACCCTTCTCTGCCGTATCCTCCTCAATGACGGAAGATGCAGCCGTGTTTGGTGGACTGCAAAACATGATTGACGGTCTGGCCAACTCCTACACGCTGTATAAGCCGAAAATGATCGCCATGTGTACGACTTGCATGGCTGAGGTAATTGGAGATGACCTGCAAGCCTTCATCAAGACCTCCAAGGAAAAGGGTTCCATTCCAGAAGAGTTCCCGGTTCCCTACGCCCACACCCCCAGCTTTGTTGGTTCCCACATCACGGGTTACGACAACATGCTGAAGGGAATTCTGACCAACCTGACGGAAGGGAAGAAAGCTGAATCAACGAACGGCAAGTGGAACTTCATTCCCGGATTCGATACCTACACTGCCAATAACCGCGAACTGAGACAAATTTTGAATTTGTTTGACATTGATGCCACGATTCTGGCAGACAACTCCGATACCTTTGATTCTCCCAATGAAGGGGAATTCGTAATGTATCAGGGTAAGACAACCCTGGAAGAAGCGGGTGATTCCATCAACGCTGAAGGCACGATCGCCCTCCAGGCTTACTCCACCACCAAAACGCGGGAGTACATCGAGAAGGACTGGCAGCAACCCACAACGGTATTGCGTCCCTTCGGCATTCAGGGTACAGATGCCTTCCTGCAAAAGCTATCGGAAATCAGCGGCAAGCCGATCCCCAGAGAGTTGGAAATTGCGCGGGGACGGGCCATTGATGCCATGACTGATTCCCAGGCGTGGATTCACGGCAAGAGCGTTGCCCTCTACGGCGATCCCGATCTGGTTTACGGTTTAGTCAGCTTCTTGCTGGAACTGGGCGCAGAACCCACCCACATCGTCGTCACCAACAGCAACGATGTCTTTGCAGCCGAACTGCAAGCCCTGCTCGATTCCAGCCAGTACGGAGCCAATGCCAAGCTCTGGCCCGGTAAAGACCTGTGGCACCTGCGATCGCTCATGTTCACTGAGCCAGTTGATCTGTTAATCGGCAACTCCTACGGCAAGTACCTCTGGCGCGACACCAAAACGCCCCTCGCCCGGATTGGCTATCCCATCTTCGATCGCCATCACCTGCATCGCTATCCCACCCTGGGATATGCTGGAGCACTGAACCTACTCAACTGGATTGTCAACACCGTGTTGGAAGACCTCGATCGCAAGACAATCATTCCTGCAAAAACGGACATCTCCTACGATCTGATTCGCTAACCTCTCCCTGTAGAGATGTTGAGCAGGCAGCATCTCTACCTCTGTCTTCTTCCAGGATATTTCCCATGGCTACTCTCACACATGATCATTCCCACTCCTTAAGGAAAAGCCGGCGATCGAGGTTTGATATCCTTGCTCCATTCCGCAACTGGCTCGATCGAATTGAAGTTAATGATTCCAGACTGGCTCATTTTCTTTGTCAACTCATTCCCTGCCAGTGTGCCTTTGAAAGAGATATCACCCTATTCGGCAGAACCTTCCATATTCCTGCGCTCTGCAAGCTGAATCCTCTCTACGATGAACTGATCAGTTTACGGTTTCGCGCCCTCAGCTATCTGGCAGATGTCTGTGGTGAGGATGTTGAACGGTATATCTGTTAAGTGAGGAGTGAGGAGTGAGGAGGCGGGAGACAGAAGTCAGGAGTCGGGAGTCAGAAGTCAGAAGTTTCAGGGATTGTCAGTTGGATCGTTTGAGCTGTGGCTGGCTTCATTCGATCGCCCGCAGATCAATCGCGGGCTACCTGAAAAAGTCTGATCAATCAGACTGGCGGAGGGATTGAGTCCATTGGAATGGACTTCATCAAATAGACCGCAATTCATTCGCGGGCGGTTGAGCGGTTAAGCCAACACAGTGAAATTTACAGTTCCCTGCAAAGCCCTGTCGGTTCTCCCTTGCCCTTCCCTCTTCCTCCACTCCCGACTTCCTCCACTCCCGACTTCCTCCACTCCCCCACTGACTCCCCACTCCTCACTCCTCACTCCCCACTCCTCACCCATTACCCACCCTACCCAGGACTTGAGCCATGAAAATGACCCAAGGCAAAATCAAAGAATTACTGACCGAACCCGGTTGCGAACACAATCATCACAAGCACGGAGACAAAAAAAATAAAGGTTGCACTCAACAGGCCCAGCCCGGTGCTGCCCAGGGAGGATGTGCCTTCGATGGTGCCATGATCGCCCTGGTTCCCATTACGGATGCAGCCCATCTCGTCCATGGCCCGATCGCCTGTGCCGGGAATTCCTGGGGCAGTCGCGGCAGCCTTTCCTCTGGGCCGATGCTGTACAAAATGGGGTTTACCACCGACCTGAGTGAAAACGATGTCATTTTTGGTGGGGAAAAACGACTGTATAAGTCCATTCTGGAAGTACATCAGCGGTACAGTCCAGCGGCGGTTTTTGTCTATTCCACCTGTGTTACAGCCTTGATTGGCGATGATCTGGATGCGGTTTGTCAGAAGGCATCGGAAAAAATCGAAATTCCGGTGATTCCGGTTAACTCACCTGGCTTTATCGGCAGCAAGAATTTGGGGAATCGGGTCGGGGGAGAAGCCCTGCTGGACTATGTGGTGGGCACGCGCGAGCCAGAATATACCACCCCCTACGACATCAACCTGATTGGGGAATATAACATCGCAGGCGAAATGTGGGGGGTGTTGCCCCTATTCGAGAAATTGGGCATTCGCGTCCTGGCGAAAATCACGGGGGACGCTCGCTATCACGACATTGCCTGCGCCCATCGAGCCAAACTCAACGTGATGATTTGCTCTAAAGCGTTGATCAACATGGCGCGCAAGATGGAAGAACGCTATGGCATTCCCTACATTGAAGAATCCTTCTACGGTGTAGAGGATATGAATCATTGCCTGCGGAATATTGCCTTGCAACTGGGCGATCCGGATTTGCAGGAGCGAGTGGAACGGTTAATTGCTGAAGAAACAACCCAACTCGATCGCACCTTAGCCCCCTATCGCGATCGCCTCAGAGGAAAGCGCGTTGTATTGTACACCGGAGGGGTAAAAAGCTGGTCGATCGTTTCGGCGGCGAAGGATCTGGGAATGCAGGTGGTTGCTACTAGCACCAAGAAAAGCACGGAAGAAGATAAAGCTCGGATTAAGGAATTACTGGGTCAAGACGGCATCATGTTAGAAAAGGGGAACGCTCAAGAACTCCTGCGCGTGATTGCTAAAACCCAAGCCGATATGCTGATTGCAGGTGGACGAAATCAATACACTGCTCTGAAAGCGCGAATTCCCTTCCTCGATATCAACCAGGAACGCCATCATCCCTACTCGGGGTATGTGGGGATGGTGGAAATGGCGCGGGAATTGGAAGAGGCCCTCTACAGCCCCATCTGGCAGCAGGTACGGCAAGCGGCTCCCTGGGAACAGGAACCCATGACCCAATCCTCAAGTCCGGCGCGTGAGCATTTCGTCGCTGACCCACAGCCAAAAGCCAAAGTCCAAATTTCCAAAAAGGCGATCGCCGTTAACCCTCTCAAACAAAGCCAGCCGCTGGGTGCTGCACTAGCCTTCCTGGGAGTTAAGGGCATGATGCCCTTGTTTCACGGTTCTCAGGGTTGTACTGCCTTCGCCAAGGTGATGCTGGTTCGCCACTTCCGCGAAGCAATTCCCCTATCTACGACGGCTATGACCGAAGTGAGTACCATCCTGGGTGGGGAAGACAATATTGGACAGGCAATTCTCACTATTTTGGAGAAGTTTAACCCGGAAATCATTGGCCTCTGCACCACGGGACTGACCGAAACGCGAGGAGATGACATGGAAGGTATTCTGCGGGACTTCCGCAAGAAACATCCCCAGTTAGATGGGTTGCCGATCGTATTGGTTTCCACTGCCGACTTCAAGGGTGCTTTACAGGATGGCTTTACTGCTGCCGTCGAGAGCATCGTCCGAGAACTACCCCAGATCGATGATGCCAAACCCAATCAGGTTAACCTCCTGGCCGGAGCAGCGATGGCTCCTGGGGATGTGCAGGAACTCAAAGCCATGATTACTGCCTTTGGCTTAACGCCGATCGTGGTTCCCGATTTATCAGCTTCCCTGGATGGGCATCTGGATGAGTCCTACAGTGCGGTGACGGGCGGCGGGACTTCCCTGGCTGACTTACGGAAGATTGGGCAATCGGCCTATACCTTTGCGATCGGTGAGAGTATGCGGGAAGCCGCAGACATTCTGGAGCGCCGATTGGGGATTCCCTACGAAGTGTTTCCCAAACTGACAGGGCTGGGTGCCGTTGACCAATTCCTGCAAGCCTTATCCGACCTGAGCGGGGTCGAAGTTCCAGAAACCTATCGTCGCCAGCGCCAGCAACTTCAGGATGCCATGCTGGACACCCACTTTTACCTGGGTCGCAAGCGGATTTCCCTCGCTCTGGAGCCGGATTTACTTTATGCTGTCGCCAGTTGGCTGCATCAAATGGGAGCCGAAATTCATACCGCTGTCACCACGACCAAATCTCCCCTCCTGGAACACCTCCCCGTTGAAACGGTTGTCATTGGCGACCTGGGAGACTTTGAGGAACTGGCGGTCAGTTCCGATCTGCTGATCACCAACTCCAACGGCGCAGCGATCGCCCAACGGCTCAACCTTCCCCTCTACCGCCTGGGATTCCCCATCTTCGATCGCCTGGGCAACGGTCAACGCTGTTCGATCGGTTATCGCGGCACGATGCAGCTTTTGTTTGATATCGGCAATCTGTTTATCGAAGAACAGGAGAAAAGTGTTCATTTGCCAGTGGAACTGAATGTTTAGGGGGAAGATGCTTGAGACGGTGGGCACTGCCCACCCTACTCTTCCCTTCACTCCTCACTCCCCACTCCCTACTTCCACAAGGAGACCCATCATGAAAATAGCCTTCGCCACCAACGATCTGGTTCACATTGATGCTCACTTTGGTTGGGCTAAGAAAATTGTGGTTTACGATGTCACGCCAGAGAGGTATCAGTTTTTGGAAACGCTGGAGTTTTCTGGAAACCTTCAGGAAGACGGCAACGAAGACAAGCTGGTTCCCAAACTGGCGGCTCTGGCAGATTGCACGATCGTCTATGTGGCGGCGATCGGCGGTAGTGCAGCGGCTCGATTAATTCAGAAGAATGTCACTCCGATTAAGTCGCGATCGGAAGAGGATGAAATCGATGATGTGTTGACGAAGTTTGTGGAATTGTTGAATGGGAATCCGCCGCCCTGGTTGCGGAAGGCGTTGAAGCAGAAACCCAACGTGATTGACGAACTGGATACTGAGCTGGATGCTGAACCGGAAACTGAATCAGAATTAGAAGGAGCGACTGTATGAGCATTGCTGAAACCACCCAAACCACTTCACCCGATTTAATTCAATCCCCCTTTGCCCAGGCATTAGTGCAGCAAATCCGCGCCAATGATCCCTACGGCACCTTCCGCAACTGGTCGGATGAACTACTGCTCAAACCTTTTGTTGTCAGTCGGGTTCAAAAACGGGAAATTTCCGTAGAAGGAGAAGTCGATCCCATTACCAAAGGACGGATTCTGTCCTTTTATCGAGCGATCGCCTTTCGGATTGAACAACAGACGGGGCAATTGGCGCAGGTCGTACTTGACCTCAGCCATGAAGGATTTGGTTGGGCATTGGTGTTCTCCGGTCGGCTCCTCCTGACTTCCCGCACCTTGCGCGATGCTCAACGGTTTGGCTTTGACTCCCTAGAGAAGCTGGTGGCTGAGGGTGAAAAGCTGGTTAATACAGGTGTAGATCTGGCAAGCCGCTATCCTGAAGTTTGTAAGCTTTAAGCGTGAAGCGTTTTACCCATCACCGATTACCCATTACCCTCCATCACCTTAACTCCATGCAATTTTGTATGCCTCACCCAACCGAAACTCCCCCCAGCAAAGAGGAGCTGAAAACCCAGATCAAGCGTCTGAACAGCAAGGCGGGTCAACTCAAGATGGATTTACACGATCTGGCTGAGGGACTGCCAACCGACTTTGAAAACCTCATGGCGCTGGCATCTGAAACGTACAACATCTATGCCAAATTGAACACCTTGAAGCAGCAACTCAAGCAACTGGAGCAAGAATCATGAGCGGAACCTTAGCTGAATTCAATCAATTAACGGATGCAGAACAGTTTTTTGCATTCTTCGACCTGCCCTATGATCCGGCGATCGTCAACATTAATCGCCTGCACATTCTGCAAAAATTCTCTGCTCTGGTCAAAGAATTGGATGTTGAGGAATTAAGCGAAGCTGAGACGCTGAACCAATATCGATCGGCTTTCCAGCAGGCGTATACGGTGTTCCTATCGTCCAATTCCCTGGAGCAAAAGCTATTCAAGGTCTTCAATCAGAAGCAACAGAATTTAGTGCTGCTGTCTGAGATTGATTCTGATTAGCTGTCCACCCTAATTTGTTGGGTTTCGTAAACTCAACCCAACCTACAACTCAGTCCACTGCTTCGCAGAAGCAAGCTACAGTCCTCAGTCCTCAGTCCTCAGTCCTCAGTCCTCAGTCCTCAGTCCTCAGTCCTCAGTCCTCAGTCCTCAGTCCTCAGTCCTTTAAAGAAGAGATGGATATGATGAACCTGACCCCAACCGAGTTAGAACGCTATCGCCGCCAAATCATGCTACCTGGATTTGGAGAAGCGGCACAGCAACGCCTGAAAGCCTCTACCGTATTGGTGACAGGAGTAGGTGGCTTAGGTGGTACGGCTGCGCTTTATCTGGCGGTGGCGGGCGTAGGCAAACTGATTCTGGTGCGGGGTGGCGAACTGCGCCTGGATGACATGAATCGGCAGGTGTTGATGACCCATGATTGGGTCGGCAAACCCAGAGTATTTCAGGCAATGGACACCCTGAGAGCGATTAATCCAGATGTCGAAATCGAAGCCCTTTGTGAATATATTACGCCTGAAAATGTCGATCGCCTGGTCAAATCGGCGGATGTGGCTCTGGACTGTGCCCACAACTTTGATGAACGAAACCTGCTGAATGCAGCCTGTGTTCGTTGGGGTAAACCGATGGTGGAGGCAGCCATGAATGACATGGAGGCCTATTTGACGACGATCGTTCCCGGTGAAACGCCCTGCTTATCTTGCATCTTTCCTGAAAAACCTGTATGGGATCGCCGGGGATTTGGCGTATTGGGTGCAGTCTCAGGCACCCTGGCCTGTTTAACAGCGCTGGAAGCCATTAAGTTGATTGCGGGAATTGGACAACCCCTGCGATCGCAATTATTGACGATGGATTTGAGCCGACTGGAGTTTACCAAGCATCGCCCCTATCACGATCCCAACTGTCCCGTTTGCGGTCAAAAAGCAGCCCCTCAAGCATCCGTTGTTTCATCGCTCTCACCCGTTTTGCAGCTCGTACCAGGATGATCGCACCATGCCGGAACTTTCCCTGATCATGGCTCTGTTGGCATCGTTGACGCTTTATCTCATGCGAAGGGTGACGGATGAGATTGAAAAGACCATTCTGCAATTTATCAGCATTGTTTGCTTACTGGTTAGCCTGCTCAACGCCCCCTGGATGATTTTATTACTGGTTGCGATCGGTCTTTTAGTGGTTCCAACCTGCAATCATCCGTCACACCAACCACAATGCGCCTGTTCCCGCTTTTGCTTCATGAGTTCCCAGTGCCGATCCCAATAACGTTTCACGTTTCTATCTTTTTGTCGTTCAACCAGCCACCCTATTTGTTTCTAAGGAGCACCTATGTCCCTGGTCTTAACTGAAATTGCAGAACTGCGTTTACGTACCTTCCTTCAAGCTGCCCGCCAGAGCGAAAATCCCGTTCAGGGAGTTCGGATCTCGGTAGAAGACGGGGGATGTAGCGGCTACCAGTACGCCCTCAAACTGATCCGCGAACCGCAATCTGGCGATTTGCTGGTGCAGCAGGGCAACGTCAACGTTTATGTTGCCTCTAATCATGCCGCTCTGCTGGAGGGGGTGGTGGTGGATTATGTGGAAGGACTGACCCAAAGCGGCTTCAAATTCACCAATCCCAATGCAACGGACACCTGTGGCTGTGGACAATCGTTTCGTGCTGGAGATTGCTCTCCCGCAGGCGTAGCGTGTAGCTAATTGCAAGGCAATCGTCAGAAGCAATAGTTCTTGTGGGGTGGGCATCTTGCCCGCCCAGTCAAACAGCCAGAATAATTGACAGATTATTCAATTCACGATCCTAAATTTTGGATTCTAATCAACCCAAAAATGAGAACACTACGAGGACACTATAATGACCACCTATCAAGTTCATCTGATCAACAAAAAACGCAACATCGATATCACAATTCCCGTCGATGATGATGTCACCATTTTGGATGCTGCGGAAAACAGCGGTTTAGATTTACCCTTTTCCTGTCAGTCGGGTTCCTGCTCTAGCTGTGTTGGCAAACTGGTGGAAGGCGAAATTGATCAGTCGGAGCAAGTGTTCCTGGATGATGAGCAGATGGCTAAGGGATTTATTCTCTTGTGCGTGACCTATCCGCGATCGGACTGCACGGTTCGCACCCATCAGGAAGCTTATCTAGTGTAAACATTCACTCTGGAGTAACGCAAAATGTTTAACCAAGGATTTGTTGTCTCTGGCTCCTCATTAAAGTTACTCAGGCTCGGAGAACGGGGAGTTGTTTCTGGATTGAGCCATGTTAACGATCGCACCGTGCGGCAGTTAAAGTCAATGGGCATCACCCCTGGAACCTCTATTGTTTTAGAACAACGTTTTCCTCGTTTTGTTGTCAAAGTCGGGCGCGAGCGGTTTGCCTTAAGCCATGACCTGATCCAGTCCATCTATGTCAGGGTCTAGACGGTTAGCTCAAGTCCTGGCGAATGAGGCAGATGAGTCCAGCACCCGTGGGATCACTACAGCAAATCCCAACCAAATTTATAGAAGGAGAACACGATATGGCGGTTGTAACAGGCTTAACCTTTGGACAGAAAAGCTGGACACCTCAGTTTGTTCAGGCGATCGACCATTCTATCTGCCTGGGTTGCGGCAGATGCTTTAAAGTTTGTGGACGGAACGTTCTACATCTCCAGGCAATGAACGATGAAGGAGAATTTGTAGAAGATGAAGATGAAGATGAAGTGGAACGCAAGGTGATGACGATCGTTCATCCAGAAAATTGCATTGGTTGTCAGGCGTGTTCTCGGATCTGTCCGAAGAAATGCTATACCCACAGCTCCCTTGAACTGAATTAGAGACACACGACACCAGCAATAGAGACGCACTCCGAGGTATCTAAAAACAGTCGTATCAATTTGTTTGTTGAACAAATGAAGGAGAGTTTTTGAAATGACGAAAGCAAGTGAAATTATGACCGAAGACGTAGCGACCATTCGCGGATCAGCCACCGTCGCCCAGGCCGTTAAATTGATGAAGCTGAAGGGTCTACACTCTCTCATCGTCGATCGCCGTACGGAAGAAGATGCCTATGGCATTGTCACCGATACTGACATTACCAAGAAAGTCGTCGCCTTCGGCAAGGATCCCAACCAGGTGCGCGTCTATGAAGTGATGACGAAACCGTGCATCGTCGTCAATCCCGATCTGGCAGTGGAGTATGTCGCCCGTTTATTCGCTCAAACTGGAATCGATCGCGCCCCGGTCATCAAAGGAGAACTGCTGGGTATTGTCTCGATGCACGACATTCTCACCAAGAGTGATTTCCTGAACAACCCACGGGTTCCTCTGTTGGAGAAAGCCTTGCAGCAGGAAATTTCCAACGCTCGTGCAGTCTGTGCTGCTAATGGAGGCGATTCGGAAGCCTGTGCTGCGGCTTGGGAGGCCGTTAATGAAGTGGAGGCAGAGTTGGCTTTCTGTAAAGGCCAGCCTCCTGCCCAGACCGCGTTTGAGGAATATAAGGTCGCATCCGATTTAGCGATCGCTGCAACCTGAGCGAGTGATTCTCTAACATGAGGCTAGGGTGGGCATTGCCCACCCTACAGGGATAATTCACAGCGATGTGGGCATAGCCTACCTAATGTGATGAAAACGCAATCTAACCACCCGATGACGCACCCCGTTGATGGACACCAATGGACAGACTACTATCAAGCCGTTGAGGGACGACCCCCGCGTGAAACGCTCCTCACTGCCCTGACGAAGTTTGATGCTGAAACGACCTTTGGTACGCTCCGCTTTGCAGTCGATCTGGGCTGTGGGGACGGTCGGGATACCGTAGAGCTACTGCGACGAGGTTGGCAAGTTTTAGCGATCGATGGCGAAGCCCAGGCCATTGATCGTCTCCTCAGCCGATCGGATATTAACCCTCAACTGTTAGAAACCCGTGTGGAACGGTTTGAAGAACTTGTTCTGCCAGAGAATGTTGATTTGATCAACGCTAGCTTTTGTCTACAGTTTTGTCCCCCAGCGGATTTTCCCGCGTTTTGGCAAAAGATTGTGGCCGCCATCCGGGAAGAAGGCCGGTTTTGCGGTCATCTAATTGGCGATCGAGATTCCTGGGCAACCTATGACCACATGAATCACCACACCCGCGAACAGGTTTTAGAATTGCTTGCCCCCTTTGATATTGAACACCTGGAGGAGGAAGAACACCCAGGTAAAACTGCTATTGGGGTTGAAAAATACTGGCATCTTTTTCACATTGTTGCCCGCAAAATAGCATAAACAAAACAGCCTAAAGTCGTTCCTAACACTCCGAACCGATCGATCACCCTGTCTTCCTTTGTCCAGGAGATTCACGATGCGTATTGCCCACGATATTACAGAAGTCATTGGTCATACTCCCTTAGTGCAGTTGAATCGAATTCCTCAGGCAGAGGGCTGCGGTGCCCGAATTGTCGTGAAGCTGGAAGGGATGAATCCAGCCGCTTCGGTGAAAGACCGCATTGGCTCCAGCATGATTCAGGCGGCAGAAGCGGCAGGTTTGATTCAACCGGGAGAAACCGTGATTGTAGAGCCGACCTCAGGCAACACCGGCATTGCCCTGGCGATGGTCGCTGCCGCGAAGGGATATCGTCTGGTTCTGACGATGCCAGAAACCATGAGTTTAGAGCGACGAGCCATGCTGAAAGCCTATGGGGCTGAACTGGTTTTAACGCCAGGAAATTTAGGTATGAAAGGAGCGATCGCCCGCGCCGCAGAATTAGCCGAGAGCATTCCCCATGCCTTTATGCCTCAACAGTTCCAAAATCCAGCCAATCCCCAGGTGCATCGAGACACAACGGCGGAGGAAATCTGGGCAGATACCGAAGGTCAGGTCGATTTTCTGGTGGCGGGTGTGGGTACAGGTGGAACGATTACTGGGATTGCCGATGTGATTAAAGCCCGTAAGCCAGACTTCAAAGCGATCGCTGTTGAACCCGAAAATAGTCCGGTGCTTTCGGGCGGACAATCCGGCCCCACAAAATTCAGGGCATTGGAGCCGGATTTGTGCCAGATGTTTTACAGGTAAAGCTGATTGATGAAGTGATGACGGTCAGCGATGCGGATGCGATCGGCTATAGTCGGCGTTTAGCCAGGGAAGAAGGTTTACTATCGGGCATTTCGGCAGGTGCCGCATTATGTGCAGCCATTCGGCTTGGGCAACGGCCAGAGAATGCCGGAAAATTAATCGTCATGATTCAGCCCAGCTTTGGTGAACGTTACCTGAGTACGGTGTTATTTAACGATCCAGAAGCTTCCCCCTCTGCATCCGACTTGCCTCCCCTGGTTCCAGCACCAGCATCCTAGAAGGATATACGCATTGACGGCTGATGACTCAGCACTACTTTTGGTTGACCATCAGGTCGTTGCATTTCAAAGTGCATTTCCCGATAAATTTTTGCTGACTGGCTATTGATACTTCCAGTTGTGGCATTAGCCTGTTTGTTCGTTGAGACGCGCACCTCTCGGCGCAGTTGATCATGAATCTGCCTCACCCTTACATCCTCGTCCAGATGAGGGAGGCAATAGGAATGGACGGTCAACTCCCACTCTTGGTCACTTAAATCACTGCTGCATCGCTTCGTTCTCAGCAAAATCTCAGCCTAAGTACCGTAGAATCTCAAACTCAGAAGATATAAATAAAGCTATAAAGAGGAAATTCGAGCTTGTAGAAGCAGAATTTGCCTCATTTTTGGTACTCAGCTTGACTCGAAAGAGGAAACACAATGAAGACAGAGAGATAGAATTAGAAGCATTTTCTTCTTTGATTTTACGTTAATTCCGGAACTACTAGACATTCGTTGTGTTAGAATCTATGTCCTCTGAAGAAGCACTAGAAATTGTAGAACAAATTTTACCACCAGGAACACTAACGCCAATTAAAAGGCTGGTATTTCAACAGTCTTGGAATGGCAAAGGATATACAGAAATTGCTAGGGAATTGGGATATGACAATAGCTACATTCGAGACATTGGTTCCCAACTATGGCGTGCGCTTTCAGAAGTGTTAAAAGAGCCAATCAACAAGAAAAACTTTCGGGCTTTACTACAACAACGATTTTTACAGGGTTTCCCTCAAGACAATCAATCAATTCCCCCTGTTCGATCTCGTTTCCCTGAAGAACCAGAGTACCCGGGTAGAGCTGTACCACTGCACTCAAAATTCTATATTTCCCATCCCCACCTAGAACAAACAGCATATGCTGAAATCAGCAAGCCGATCTGTTTATTTCAGATTAAAGCTCCGCCCAAAATGGGAAAAAGTTCATTTTTGATTCGGGTGATGAATTACGCCGTTAGTCTTGGCTACCATGCTGTAATCCTAAATTTCAAACAAATCGAAACGCAGTTTTTTTCTAGCCTTGATCAGTTTTTAAGATGGTTTTGTACATCTGTTAGCTATCAGCTAGAACTAGAACCCAGGTTAGAACGTTACTGGAATCAGGATATTAGCTATACAGAACGTTGTGCGCTTTATTTTACACGATACTTACTGCCGCAGATTAATCGTCCGCTCGTTCTCGCCTTTAACAATTTTGATGAAGTTTTCAACTATCCACAGTTGGCTCAAGATTTTTTATTTATGATTCAGGCATGGCATGAGGAAGCCACTCAAAGGGTTGCATTGCAAAAAATTCGATTGATTCTAGTTTATTCTGGCGATATTGATCATTCCGACTTGCCTAAACAATTTGACTTAAGTGATATGGGGCGATCGATTCGTTTACCTAGTTTTAATGAGGCGCAAGTGCAAGTCTTAGCTCAGCGGTATGAATTTCAAAGAATTCCACTGCCTAAAATTCACGCATTAACGGAATTAACAGGAGGACACCCTTACCTTGTGCAGCTAGCCCTATACTCTCTTTGGATGCAGGAGATAACATTGGATCAAGTTCTACACCCTAATTCAATCCCTGAAATCTATCAGGATCATCTGCAAAGCCTTTTATCGAATCTTCAATCGCAACCAGAACTGACAGCAACCTTAAAACAAATCTTGGAAAACAATAATGCTGAGCGGTTAGATCTTAAAGCAATTAGAAAGTTGCAAACTCTAGGTTTAATCAAGCGATCGAATGGCAAAGCTAGACTGAGCTGTCAGTTATATCAAACCTTCTTCAGGCAGATTTTATAGCATGCAATTACAATAGGACTACTAAGGGATCTGCAATCAAACGGCATCCTAATTTTTGAAAAAATCGGCTGTAAGGGCGCACAGCAGTATGCCCCTAACGGGTATGTTATTTTGCCGCATCCCCCTAAGCAAACATCTAGTTCGCTTGAAACTAGAAGGTGCAGAAAAATAAAAGGGTGCAGAAATTTCCGCACCCCCTCTAAATTCAACTAGAACCTAAGATTACCTATCCAGAACATCTTGACGGGACTCTTGAAAACGCTCGTTGAGTCCACCAGAAACTCCTTCCAAATCCTTTTGTGAGAGTTCTCCCTCAACGGCATTCGTGTCGTTGAGAATCCGATCGCGAGATTCTCTGAATCGATCATTTAAGCCACCAGATAACGTATCAAGTTGCTCATCCGAAAGCTGCTCTTCGGGCTGGGGATTTTGCTGACTCATTGATTTATATCCTCAAATTGGGTGGTTTAATGACAAACGTTTTAAATGTCGCTAGTCACTAAACATAGAGTAGCTTGAAATTCAGATATCCTTCCAATTGATATGTTGGATGAATGCTGGAAAGATGTTGGATGAATGTTGGAAAGATGTTGGATGAATGCTGAAACCTCTATCCACAATTCAATTGATCCGCAATAATGTCTTTATTACAGATTTTGTTGGTAACATAATGGCGGAAGTCCTCCTCAAAGAACTGAGCAATGCTGACGTTGATTGGCTAATTCACACAGGGACTCGGGAAGTAGTTGAAGCTGATCGAATTCTTGTCCAACGCTGTAAAAATCCAGGTATGCTCTATCTTCTGTTAGAAGGATCTTTGGCAATGATTGTCCCCCAGGCTGAGACTGATCTAGATCAGGAGCAATCATCCATTTCCAAAGCCAATGCTAGAAGCGATCGAGAAGTTATGCAGCTCTCAAATGGTGAAATTGTCGGAGAAAGCACCCTATTTGATTCCTGCTTGATGCCGGCAGTTATTAAAACCCTTACTGATTCATTGGTATTGTCAATTGATCGACAAAAGCTAGTTAAAAAATTAGAGAAAGACCTGACTTTTAGCAACCATTTTTACCGAGCGATCGCCTTGATGCTATCTGAGCGATTGCGCTTTTTACTGGAAACAAGCAGCCAGGTTCGGGTAATGTCTGAACCATCCATGAAGGAAGTTCTGTTTATCTTTGCTGAATTGCGAGATAGCGATGTGGACTGGCTAGTGGCAGCGGGTAAAATTCAGTCGCTTATGGCTGGTGATGTGCTGCTGCAAGCGGGAAAACCCGTTGATGCCCTACATATTGTTTTGAATGGGTTGCTGCAAGTTTCCGCGCCGAAAGATCATTACAATCCCTTTACCCTTTGTTTTGAATGTGCAAATACAAGAGCGAACCTTGAGCAACCAATCGCAACTGTATCGAGAGGGGAAATTAGCGGAGCGATTTCTTTCCTGGATTTTCGACCTCATCCAGTAACCGCCAGAGCGATTGAAAATACCTTAGTACTGTCGATTCCCCGGCCCATATTATCTGCACGACTTCAGCAAGATTTCAGTTTTGCCTCCCGGTTTTATCGTGTGTTGTCGATCCAGCTTTCGGACAGCTTACAAACAGTCTTAAATCAGCTAACTGGTAGTCAAAGTATGCATTCAGCGCATCAACCTATGAACAAAGAAATGGAATATGATGACGAGTTAAATCTTGATTCATTGCATCAGGTTTCTCAAGGTGCAGCCCGCTTCAATTGGATGTTGAAACGGTTAGGCGTAATGTAGCTCCCGCCGTTCCTATGAGTGCTTTCAGGTATGAATAAGAATTCATCTTCCAGTATTTTTCGGAAAGAGTCTCTGGAAAGGCTCTCTTCCCCAGAACAGCTAGACCAACTGATACAGATTGTTAGCCCCAGAAGCTGGCTTCCATTAGCATCTCTGGGAATGTTGATTGGACTTGGCTTCCTCTGGAGCGTAGTTGGGAAAATTCCAATTACGGTCAGTGGAAGAGGGGTTTTCGTGCGATCGGCTGACTCATCCAATGAATTGGTCGGCTTAACCTATTTCAACCTCGATGAAGTAGGACAAATCCAGCCAGGAATGGAAATAATGCTTCTACCCGATCGGGCTGACCGTACAGGGTCGGTGGGGGTAATTGGTCAGGTAAAAACGGTTTCAGAACCTGAAGTCACAACCCTGGCAACCGCCCGTCAAACAAAGCCATTGGATCAGGACAATTTCATTGAAGTGGTGGCAGAACTGGATCCAAATTCATCCGGTGCAAACCACTCAGGTATCGCGCCTGGTATGAGGGCAACTGCACGAATCACCCTAATGGAAAAAGCACCAATCGCCTTTGTATTTCCATTCCTTGAGGGTTCTCAATAATGTTCATTAATCCCTTACGCTCTATACACCCGCCCTCCAGGAAGCCATACCGTCGGGTGAAAACGCCGACCGTGCTACAGATGGAAGCCGTTGAATGTGGTGCCGCCGCCTTGGGAATTGTGTTGGGCTACTATCATCGGGTTGTGCCCCTGGCAGAACTACGTCAGGCTTGTGGGGTATCGCGGGATGGGGTGACGGCTGCCAACATTCTGAAGGCGGCCAGACGGTATGGCATGGTGGCCAAGGGATTCAAAAAAAGCCTGGACAGTGTCGCTCAACTGCGTCCACCGTTCATTGTCTTTTGGCATTTTAATCATTTTCTAGTGGTAGAGGGATTTGGGCGCGATCGAGTTCACTTAAATGATCCTGCCCTTGGTTCCAGAACGGTTTCGGCTCAGGAATTTGATGAGGGTTATACCGGAGTGGTTTTGGTATTGGAACCAGGAGAAACCTTTGAGCCAGGTGGTCAAAAACCAAGTATTGTTTTAGCCCTGGCCCAGCGATTGCAGCACTCTACGGGGGCACTACTTTACTGCATTTTGGCTAGTTTTTTGTTGGTGGTTCCCAGTTTAGTTCTTCCCGCCTTTAGCCAGGTTTTTATAGACGATGTATTAATGAATGGGCAACTAGACTGGTTGCCCTACCTGCTGCTTGGTATGATGCTCACCGTTGGGTTGCAAGGTGCGTTGACTCTGTTGCAACTGCGCTATTTGCGAGCCTTAAAGGTTAAATTAGCAGTGGGGATGTCCAGTCGTTTTGTATGGCACGTATTGCGCCTATCGGTTAGTTTTTATGCTCAACGGTTTGCTGGGGAAATTAGTAGCCGGATTCGGCTGAATGATGAAGTGGCGGATGTCCTATCGGGTCGTCTGACGGTGACAGTGATTAGTGCATTCATGGTGATCTTTTTTGCGATCGTCATGGTTCAGTATGATTTAATACTGACGCTGATTGTGATCTTCTTTGCAATCGTCAACGTCATCGCCTTACAGTGGGTAGCGCGTCAGCGAGTCGATGCAAACTTGAGGCTGAACCAGGAATACGGCAAAGCCTCTGGAGTGGCAATTGCAGGACTGCAAAGTATGGAAACGTTGAAAGCGTCGGGCTTGGAATCCGATTTCTTTGCCCGATGGGTGGGGTACTACACGAAAGCCATCAATGTGCAACAGGAGTTAGGCTTAGTCAACCGAATGCTGGGCTTGCTCCCGTCCCTGCTGTCTGCCTTGACCGCAGCCTCCCTACTGGTGATTGGTGGATGGCAAGTTATTCGTGGCGATTTGTCTATAGGGATGCTAGTGGCGTTTCAGCTTTTAACCCACAGCTTTCAGCAACCTGTAAACCGGCTCGTTCAATTTGGCAGCACACTTCAAACGCTTCAGGGAAATTTACAGCGGTTAGATGATGTTCTGACCAACGAAGTTGATCCTCAGTTAGAAGCTTCTCTTAAGACGAAGGACGTGCCGCAGTGGACAACTACAAATCCTCGGTTACAGGGTTATGTCGATCTCGAAAACATTACCTATGGGTATAGTCCTCTGGAAGCTCCTTTAATCGAAAACTTTAACCTCTCCATTCAACCCGGACAGCGAATTGCTTTGGTCGGCGGTAGCGGCTCCGGAAAATCAACCATCGCAAAGGTGATCGCTGGATTGTATGAACCCTGGTCAGGCGAAATTTACTTTGATCAGACCGCCAGAAAGAATTTACCTCGTGCTGTTCTGACTCATTCGATCGCGCTTGTTGAACAAGACATTCTACTATTTGCAGGAACGATCCGCCAAAATCTGACGTTGTGGAATTCAACCATTTCCGATCGCGTTTTGCATCAAGCCTGCCAGGATGCCGCCATTCATGATCTGATTCTTTCTATTCCAGGTGGTTATGATGCTCAATTGCTGGAAGGAGCCACTAATCTTAGCGGTGGGCAACGGCAGCGGTTAGAAATTGCGAGAGCATTAGTGAACAATCCAGCGATTTTAATTATGGATGAAGCAACCAGTGCCCTGGATACCGAAACGGAAAAGTTTATTGACCAGAGATTGCGGCAACGGGGCTGTACCTGCATTATTGTGGCCCATCGGTTAAGCACAATTCGGGATGCAGATGAAATCATTGTGCTGGAACAGGGTAAGGTCGTGCAGCGTGGAACCCATGAATCATTGTGGCAACAGTCAGGACAGTATGCCCAACTGATTCAGGAAGCAGGAGAAGCACTCTCTAATGAATGGGTATAGATAATGAAGCATATGCAAACTGCTGAAACAAAATTGCATCCAATCTACGGTAATGAACCGCTTCTGCTCAACGATCCACAGCAAATATGGCTTGTTCAATCCGGTTCTCTAGCTTTATTCACTGTTCAAGTTAATCAGGGTGTTATCAAAGGCGATCGTCGTTATCTCTTTAGCATCTATTCAGGTGAAGCCTTATTTGGTATTGCCTTAGATCCAGCGCGGGAGCAGGCGGGTATCATTGCCGTACCCTTAGAACCGACTCAGTTACTCCCCATACCAATCGAGCAAGGCATCACCATCGAGTCGCCGTACCTCCTCGAACAGTGGATTCATAAATTTGGTCAAGTCAACGGGTTGCCCCAACCTCAACCGATCGACCTTTCGCCATCGATTCAATACCTGTCTTTGCTCAAGGGACAGGTTTTACAGCCACCGACCTATCAGGTATGGTGGATCAGAATTCAGCAGGGGCAAGCCAAATGGTTGGGGCATCCCAATCTGCTGCTAGATCAAGATACACCCTGCGTTCCACTAGGCAATGGGATGTGTTTGGAGGCAGCCGACGATTGTCTTGAGCTATATGTCCGAGGGACGGCAGAGGTAGCAAACTGGACGATTCTTGTGAACGGTTTAGCCCAATTCCACAACTATTTCCTGAGCTATCTTCAAAGTATCCGGGAACAGGAGATGCAAGCGGCATTACTTCAGTTCCACTCTCAGCAGCAGTTCAATCATCAGGTGACGCAGCAAACCCTTCGCAATTTGGTTTCAATCCTTCAACCGCAAACTAATCAATGGTTTGAAAGCGAATCGCCCTTGTTGATCGCGGCAGGAGCGGTTGGGAAAGCACTGGGAGTCCCCATTTGTCCGCCTGGTAAATCGGAAGATCTGAATCGGTTGAAGGAACCTCTGGAGGCGATCGCTCGTGCCTCTCGGTTGCGGTTGCGGCGGGTGTTGTTGCGTGATGGTTGGTGGCAAAAGGATGGTGGGCCCATTCTGGCTTATACCTCTGGCGATCGGCATCCGGTGGCATTACTGCCTGGTGGGCATACAGGTTATCAGTTGTGCGTTCCGGCCCAGACTGATTTCATTAAAAGCGATGGTGTTCCACCTCCAGGACATTCAACCCATCCGTCCAGGATTCCGGTCAATGCAGCTGTTGCTCACACCCTTGATCCGGTTGCCTTCGTCTTTTATCGTCCCTTACCAGATGGATGGACGAATGCGATGAGTCTGCTCAGGTTCACGCTGCAAGGACGCAAACGAGACATCATTACCCTGCTTTTGACGGGAGTTGCGGCAACGCTGGTAGCCATGCTGGTTCCTCAAGGAACTGCTTTACTAGTGGATCGGGCAATTCCCTATGGTAATTCTGGTTTGCTGCTACAAGTTGGGCTGGGTTTATTGGCGGCGGCATTTGGAGGAGCAAGTTTTCAACTGGCTCAGGCGATCGCCACTTTACGCATTGAATCCAGTTCTGATGCAACCCTGCAAGCGGCTGTTTGGGATCGTTTATTGAAACTAAAAACCACTTTTTTTCGACAGTATGCGATCGGCGATTTGAATTCGAGAGTATCAGGTATCGGAGCGATTCGGCGAAAGCTCAGCGGTACAGCACTGCAAACGATTTTCACCAGCTTTTTTGCCTTGCTGAACCTGGGACTTTTGTTTTACTACAGTTCAGAGTTAGCAAATTTGGCGATCGTTCTGGCACTGGCTGTTCTGGTTTTTACAACAATTTCCGGTTCTCTGCTAATTCGCAAAAATCGTCCTTTGATGGAGATTGAAGGCGAAATTTTTGGCTTAATGGTACAGCTCATCAATGCCGTGCCGAAGTTGCGCGTGGCGGGCGTTGAGGAGCGAGCTTTTGCCTACTGGGGACAAAAATACACACAGCAGCTTCAGCTTTTACGCAGTACCCAGCAGCTTGAGGATGCAGTTAATTTGTTCAACACGGTCATGCCAACGATTACGATGGTAGCTCTGTTTTGGGTAGCGAGCAGCTTAATGGACGGAAATGGAACAACCTTATCGGCAGGAACATTTCTGGCATTCAGTGTAGCGTTCGGTATTTTTATCAGCGGAGTCACCAATCTCAGCAACACATTGATTGAAGTGCTAGATGTCATTCCCCTGTGGCAACGATCGCAACCCATCCTGGCGGCTCAACCCGAAGTTGTTGAGCATCAGGCTAATCCAGGACGGCTATCTGGAAAAATTCACATCGATCGCGTGTCGTTTCGCTACCGGGAAGAGGGGGTACTGAATCTGGATGAAGTTTCGATCGAGGCTCAACCAGGAGAATTTATTGCTCTGGTCGGGCCATCGGGAAGTGGCAAGTCCACCATCCTGCGATTGTTGCTGGGATTTGAAGCGCCTATGTCTGGTACGGTTTACTACGATGGGCAGGATTTGATGGGATTGGATGTTACGGCAGTGCGGCGGCAACTGGGCGTTGTGTTACAAAATAGCCGCATTAATGCAGGCTCAATCTTTGAAAATATTGCGGGCGGGGCATTAATCACATTGGATGAAGCCTGGACTGCGGCAGAAATGAGTGGTTTTGCAGACGATATAAGAGCCATGCCAATGCAGATGCATACGCTGGTCAGCGAAGGTGGCACAAATCTCTCTGGCGGACAACGGCAACGGCTCATCATTGCCCGCGCTCTGGCACTGAAACCTCAAATTCTTCTCTTTGATGAAGCAACAAGTGCCCTGGATAATAAAACTCAGGCGATCGTTAGCCACAGTTTAGATCAGCTTAAAGTCACGCGAGTCGTTATCGCCCATCGCCTCAGCACCATTCATCATGCCGATCGGATTTATGTGCTTCAAGCCGGGCGCGTGGTTCAGCAGGGTAACTTTGAGCAGTTGGTAAAACAACCTGGGTTATTTGCTCAATTGGTTCGTCGGCAGGTGGTTTAACTGTTGAAATTTGTTCCTAATTTTTGATTAGTCTGAATGAGCTTTTTTATCTCCACTGCTACAGAATAATTAGGGGCTAAACATTTGCGTAGGATTGTTACCTGGAGCAATACATCTCACCGCACATGCTTCGCCTCTACTCTGCCGCGATCATAATACTGTTGGATTTAATCACGGCAAAGACTTCTTTCCCTTTTTTTAATCCCAGTTTGTCCGCTGAGGCTCGCGTCACGATCGATACGAGTTCTACCCCTGGTGCGATCGCCAGCGTCACCTCTGCACTCACACTGCCTTTGACAATTCGTTTCACTTTCGCCTTCAAAATATTACGGGCGCTGATCTGCATTGCCTGTCGTTGGGCGGTACTCACTGTTCCATCCCCAACGCTGAAGGGCAGCCCATCTTCTTCGTCCTCATCCTCCTCCAGATCCTCAGACACTTCCATTGGGATGACATCCAGAGATTCAGGGGGAGCCGATCGCCCCATCTCGCGGATCAATTCTCTTAAGACTTCCGTTTTGGTGCGTTGGGTTTGCTGACAAATCTCCTCCAAGATTCGCCGCTCTTCATCCGAGGATTGAAACGTAATCCAGCCTTGTTGTTTTCTTGGCATCGTAGAATACCAAATTAGTTGGTATGAAGTTGATATGATAATTTTCGTGATTTTTATTTTAGCGGACACGCATTCCAGCGATCGTATTCTCTTTGAATCTTGCAGTCCTGCAGTCCCGAATCCTCAAAGTTGCACCTACGCCAGCAGTTTTGCTAGTTACTCCGCTTGAAACCTTCATCTCCTCAACGTCCTATGAAAGTTCAACGACTATTAACTTGGCTTGGTTTGTTCGTAATCGCCCTCTCTTTTGCAGTCGGCTGTGGTGGAACCAGTTTAATTTCCTTGTCTAATCCTCCAACCGCGCCATCTACTACCCTGACGGTATCGGCAGCAGCTACTTTACAGAACGTGCTAGAAGCGATCGATCCGCTGTTTGAACAAGCGCATTCTGACATAGAAGTGAGCTACAATTTTGCTTCTTCTGGATCTTTGCAGCAACAGATTGAACAAGGCGCGCCGACCGATGTATTTATTTCTGCGGCAACCAAGCAAATGAATACATTGCAAGAAAAGAATTTAATTCTGACAGAAACTCGACGCAATATGCTATCCAATCGGTTGGCATTGGTTGTACCCAAGAACTCCACTCTAAATCTATCTGATTTTCGTCAGCTTGCGGATACTCGTGTTAATCGAATTTCTATTGGAGAACCGCGTAGTGTTCCACTGGGGCAGTACGCAGAAGAAGTATTTGACAACTTGAACATTTTGGAATCGTTACAGCCAAAATTTGTCTTTGCCAGTAACATACGTGGCATATTGTCTGCGGTAGAAAGCGGAAATGCAGATGCAGGAATTGTCTTTGTAACCGATGCCCAAGCCTCTGACAATGTTGAATTAGTCACGATTGCTGATGAAGCTTTACACCAACCGATCGTTTATCCCATTGCAGTTGTCAGCAGTAGTCCCAATGTTGAAGCGGCGAATACCTACACTCAGTTTCTATTCGAGGATGAAGCACGAGATACCTTTCAGCAATTTGGTTTTGGAACTCCAGGATCATGATGGGCATTGCTCTTTCACCCTTATGGATTTCGCTAAAAACCGCAGGGTTGGCCACCATAGCCACCTTCTTTACCGGAATTGCGGCTGCTTACTGGATGTTGGGCTATCGGGGGCGATGGAAGTCAGTGATCGAGGGGGTTTTTGTTTCACCGTTAATTTTGCCACCCACCGTTGTGGGCTTTTTGCTGCTGCTGCTGTTTGGCAGGAATGGCCCCATGGGACAGTTGATGGCGCAATTTGATTTCACCGTTGTCTTTACCTGGTATGCAGCGGTGATCACAGCCACGATCGTCGCTTTTCCGTTGATGTATAAAACGGCCCTGGGAGCCTTCGAGCAGGTGGATAGCAGTCTGTTGCAAGTCGCTCAAACGTTAGGGGCATCCAGGGGCATAATTTTTTGGCGGGTGCTTCTGCCGTTGTCGGTTCCCGGAATCTTAGCGGGCACAATCCTGTCCTTTGCGCGGGCTTTGGGGGAATTCGGGGCAACGTTGATGCTGGCGGGAAATATTCCCGGTCAAACCCAGACAATTCCCATGGCCATTTACTTTGCGGTGGAAGCAGGGGCAATGAGCGAAGCCTGGCTCTGGGTGCTTGTGATCATGACAATCTCCCTATCAGGGATCATTGCGGTCAACCTGTGGCAAAAGCAATATCAGCGCAGGATTCAGAACACTGGACTGGGCATGGTGGAGGCCCATGAGCCGGTCGGTGGCAGGGGCAAAAGGGCTGAAGCACCGCAAATCGTACCGATCGCCGATGTTTCCCCCTCGCAGCTAGAGCAAGGCTTGCTGGTAGACATTCAGAAACAGCTGGCCAACTTTACCCTGGATACTGCGTTTACAGCGCACCAGGAAACCCTGGGATTGCTGGGTGGATCGGGTTCGGGCAAAAGCATGACGCTGCGCTGTATTGCGGGGGTTGAAACGCCGACAGCGGGGCGAATTGTGCTAAACGGGCAAACCCTGTTTGATGCTGAACAACGGATCAATGTCCCCAGTCATCAGCGCAAGATCAGTTTAGTCTTTCAAAACTATGCCCTGTTTCCCCATATGACCGTGGCTCAAAATATTGCCTTTGGCTTGCAGTCCTTACCCAAACCCATGCGATCGCAACAGGTGAACCAACAGCTTGCCCTGCTGCAATTGGAAGGCTTGGGCGATCGCTATCCCCATCAGCTTTCTGGCGGACAGCAGCAGCGAGTGGCCTTAGCCAGGGCACTGGCAACCGAACCCGAAGCCCTGTTGCTGGATGAACCCTTTTCGGCGTTGGATACCTATCTGCGGGCAAAGGTCGAGCGACAGTTAGTCGAAACGTTATCGACTTATTCGGGGGTCACTTTGTTTGTCACCCACAATCTAGAAGAAGCCTATCGGGTATGTGAAAAGTTGATGGTGATGTCAGGCGGTAAGCCGATCGCCTTTGATTCTAAACATCGTGTCTTTGAACATCCCCGTACTGTTCGTGTTGCCCAGCTCACTGGATGTAAAAACTTTTCTCGTGCTGTTGCGGCGGAATCCAATACCATTGAGGCGATCGATTGGGGTGTGTCCTTACGGGTGGTGGAAGCCATTCCTCGTGAGTTATCTGATGTGGGGATTCGGGCCCATCAAATTAACCTCATGCCCCAACCCGATGCCAGTTTAGAGAATCTATTTCCCTGCTGGTTAGCCTCCACCAGCGAAACTCCCCACCGAATGACCCTGTTTCTAAAGCTGAATGCTGAACCGCAAGGCTCCCACGATTACCATGTCCAGGCAGAGGTCTTCAAGGAGAAATGGCAGAGCATCAAAGATCACCCCTTTCCCTGGTATGGGCAATTCGATCCGTTGCGATTGATTGTGTTGATTTGAGGAGCGAAGCATTTGCGGCAAGATGATTGCTTGAAACAAAAGTTTTCTACGCAGATGCTTCGCTCCTACTTAATCGATCGCCACCATCACATCCGATGCCTTAACCACAGCGTAGGCTTCCTTACCCACTTCCAGACCCAGGTTTTCAGCCGAAGCTTTGGTAATCACAGCAGTGACTTCCACACCGGGAGCCACTTCAATTGTGACTTCATCATTTACTGCACCTGTCACCACAGACTTTACGGTTCCTTTCAGGGCATTCCGGGCACTCACTTTCATAATTTTCTCCTCAACTAAAGGCTTCTGAAAGATAAAAACATGACTATTCAATCATTAAAGGCAGGAATAAAACGGCATACCTGCATACCAATTGATGGTAATTGTTGATTACCACTCCATGAATATTACAATGTAATCTATCAACTTTATCAAGGACTCCTTAAACCTCAGAACTTTTACAGGGAATAGGATGGGACTGTTTACTGCTTGGACAGGTTTGTAAATCTTGCTGAATTAACTGATCTCGAACCGTCTGCTGAACCGTATCGGCTGCCTCTAAGCCAATCCATGCAGCAATTTCATCCTGATTAAAACCCACTACGCGCCGATCGCCCACTTGCATCAGGGGACGACGAATCAGCAGCGGGTCATCGACCATTAGCAACAAAGCCATTTCTGCATCTAGTTGATCGGGAATAATTTCTCCTGATTTAACCCGTGGTGCAGTGGGATTAAGCCATTCTGCGACTGGCAAATCTGCAAAAAAAAGATGCAGCGTTTCAACTGTCCAGGCTTCAGTCAATAAGTTACGCGGTTCAACGGTATGCCCTGCTGCTTTTAGCAACGCTTTTTGTTTGGTGTTGTTGATACATCCTGGTTTTTCGTAAAAGAGAACAGTTGCCATTGGTTTTCCTGATGATTGTGAAAAAAACAGACCCGGTAGGGCGCGCCCTGTGCGTTCAGCTCCGGGATACCGGATCAGGAATGGTACAAAATGAATGGGGACAAATTCGTTTGGTGAGCATGGTTGGATTTTGGTGAAAGACAATAAAGTGCTGAATGATTTCAAAAAAGCGGCGGCGATCGAAAATAGCTTGAATCAGCGTTTCTACTTCGGTTTCTCCGGCAAAAGGAGCATTCTCTCCATTAGTAGAGCGAATTGGAATGAACTGTTTCCATCGAGTGGTGAGTGTCCCAATCCGCGATTGATCGCCATTTGAAAGCACCAACAATTCATTAAAGGAGAAAAACTTAGGTAGGTGAGCTTTATATTTTTGAAGCTGAAAATAAGCAGCTCGGAAAGACCATGCCTCGTTCCCCCTATGGAGTCCCTGAAAGACTGCCAGTGGTAGTCCATTGATAAATACAACCAGATCCAGGCAATGTTGTTCATCGGCCTCAATGACGGGGAAGGAGTGGATCACTAACCAGTCGTTGTTGAGCGGATTGAAAAAATCTATGAGCCGTAAGGTTGGCAGCCTGTTTGGATGGGTGCCTGAACACTCAATAGAAATGCCATGCAGCAATTGCCGGTGCCATTGATAATTTTGTTGCATTGT
Source organism: Egbenema bharatensis FJBBOT/2019 (assembly GCF_048077055.1). Lineage (NCBI taxonomy): Bacteria > Bacillati > Cyanobacteriota > Cyanophyceae > Oculatellales > Oculatellaceae > Egbenema > Egbenema bharatensis. Next base: position 6,171,943 of record NZ_CP182236.1, read on the forward strand.
TGGCGCGGAATGGCTTGTGGTTAACTGATGGAGAATTGCCTCAATCTGCTGGGGTGAAGCGGTGGGATTAATTCGCTGCATTGCCTGACAAAAGCGATCGCCCAATATCCCATCGCGGTAATTTTGCAAAACTGCTTGATGATATCCCGAAATAATATCCGACTGGAGCAGAGCTGTATAGCCCAGCACCTCGAACCAAGTCAGCGCGCGTTCCACATTGGATTCAACTGGCTCAGAGTACCTTAGCCATGAGGGGGTGTTGCTCATGGGCTTGTGTGTGCGGTGGGGCGATCGATTCATAAATTCCAGGAAGGACAAATAGCAGTCCGAGTGAGTTTTCCTGTTTACCAACTATATTGGTATCACGTCTTTCCAATGGAATCCCTGGATCAATTAAGGATGTACTTATCGGCTGTAGTCCTGTTGCAGCCCGCCTCTCAGAATTCTTATGGGGCAGGGGGCGGGTATTCTTAAGGCGTGAGCGCTTTTTCTCTCTATGAGGTAGCTCATATTGTTTTTGCCAAGAATTTGTCAGAGTAGAAGCGTCGACACAAGAGGGCAAAGCAATGACCCGAACCATCAACTTTGAAACAGCAACTGGGCATGAAGTGATGGCCGCCGCTGGCAAGAAAATTTTGCGACCGGGGGGTAAAGCCGCAACGGAACAGATGTTTGAATGGGCAGGCTTCAAACCCGGAGAAACGGTTTTAGAACTGGCAGCCAGCTTTGGGTATAGTGCGATCGCTCTGGTCAGGCGGTATGGGGTGCGCGTAGTGGGTGTAGAGAAAAACCCAGCCAGCGTAGCTCGTGCCCGTGCCAACATTCAGGCGGCAGGACTGGAAGCCCAGGTGCAGGTGCTTGAGGGCGATATTTTTCACCTGGAACAAATCCCTGGACAGTTTGATTATGTATTGGCAGAGGCAATTCTCACCATGCAGTCAGCTCCCGGCAAAGCAAAGATTTTGCAGGGTATCCACGATCGCCTCAAGCCTGGCGGCAAGTTTCTGTCCCATGAGTTGCTGGTGAACGATCGGGAAGCCGAAATTCACCGTGCCCTTGCCGCCGCGATTCGAGTCAATGCTGCTCCTCTATCTGAAACGAATTGGATTGCAGCCTATGAAACCGCAGGCTTAGAGGTTTTGCAACACCAAACTGGGGCAATGGGATTGCTGAATCCAGCTCGGATGATCCAGGATGAAGGATTGATCGGTACTATCCAATTCTTCTGGAATGCACTCCGGCATCGTCCCATCCGCGATCGAATCCTGACGATGCGACGTGTTTTTAACCAGTATGAACAGGAACTCGGCTACATCGTTTTCTGTGCCGAGTGCCACCACTAGGAGCATGGACTGAATAACCTGTACAACGTTTTACTTCGCTGACTGGGCGGGCAAGATGCCCACCCCAAAAGAATTCCAGATGATTAAATTCGCATTCCTGGGAGATCAACCATGACCACACTATCGCAAACCATTCAACCTCTTATCACTCAGCTAAAAGACAAAATTGAGTATGCTGAAACGGGAATTCTTAGTAAGGTTTTGCTCAAACTGCCCTCTTGCCAATACACGCTCTTTTGTTTAGCCTCTGGAACAGATATTGCCGAACATACCTCCACGCGCAATGCCTCCGTTCATGTGATTGAAGGCGAGGGCACGTTAACCCTCAACGGACAGGAGATTCACCTGGAACCTGGTGTATTTGTCTTGATGCCTGCGAATGCCCCCCACGCCCTGAACGCCAAACAAAACCTGACCTTTCTCCTGACCCTCTCCGATCCGGCTTAGGCTGATTTCACTCTCTGTCATTGTTGGTCAGCACCAGCGCACTGGGTGCTGTCATTCCCTGGGCGATCGCCTCTAACCCATCCCAGTCCAGCAAAGTAATTTTTCCGCCGCGATGATAGGACACCACCGGATGAAGTTGCTTAAACAAACGCACACATTCTTCGTAGGTAATGCCAATACTGCGAGCCATTTCATAGTAGGAAAGCGGCAAACGCAAACAGGCTCCCTCTCCGCGAATCTGGATTCCTGGTTCTCCGGCCGCCGCCTGGATGAAGCGCGCCAACCGCACGATCGCCCGTTCTGACACCAGCCCATGCACCATTTCATGCAATTGTTGGAGCCGCTGGTTAAAAACCGCCATCATCTTCAACGCAATTTCAGGATTGGCTTGAATCGCAGACAGTAACGCCTCCCGATCGACCATCAGCACTTCCGCATCCCGTTCAGCAATGACCGTTGCCGGAGCGATGCCATTGCCAAAGAGGGCCGGAGCCGCAAAAATATCACCCACCGTTAAGGTGCGTAGAATCGTTTCTTTCCCGGTGGTTGCCGTTTTGGATACGCGCAGTAACCCCTTCACCAAAGCATAAAGCCGCGATGGAAGGCGATCGCCCTCATCCATGACCCTCTCCCCCGATTGGTACGATCGAATGACGCTATGGGGCTGTAGGCGAGTCAATTGTTCCGGTTGCAGTTGGGCAAACAGCGCGATCGCGGCCAATTGTTCAACAGTTGCATTCATGCAGGATCAAGAGAACAGTTCTACAGTGTTAGGATAAGCCCCGCTTGAGGCCATCTCAATCAGGCTCTATCTCAAATACTCTCTACCTCAAATACTCTCTATCCCAATCATCATTCAAAATCAATGCGTTCAAACTCAGTCTAGCTATGGGAGACTCCCTCATGTCCTCATCTCCCCTCAATCCCGCTTCTGACCCATCCCCCCAACCCACTCCCCGACGATCGACGGCTCAAGCCTGGTATCGTCCTACCCTATCTCCAGAGCATGGAGTTTATGTGATCCTGGTGGTTTCTTTTCTGACCGGAGCCGCCGCCGCGCTGCAATGGAACTGGCCGACCACCTTAGCCCTGATCGCTGCCTTCTGTGGCTTTCAGGCAGAACATCCCCTGGTTTTACAAATCAAACAACGGCGCAGCCTCAAACCGCGATTTCTCACCTGGGGAGGGCTATATTCTGGGGTGGCGATCGCCCTTGCCCTTTACCTCTACTGGCAGCAAGGCACGTTACTATCCCCTCTCCTCTGGGTCTATTTGGGCGCGATCGCGGCCTTTTTATTTGATGCCATTTCCGTGTTTCACCGCGAACAGAAATCGGTGCTGAACGAACTGATTACTTTTTTTGCAGTGTGTTTATCTGCGCCCTTCGCCTATGTCGTAACGACTGGCACAGCCTCTCCCGCCGTTGTAGGGCTATGGCTGTTGAATAGTTTGTTTTTCTCCAGTGCCATTTTCACGGTGAAGTTTCGTAAGGACAAAACCCATCCCGCAACCCCCAGCTTGGTTTATCATGCGATCGCCACCTCGATCGTCGTTGGGCTATGGTTCGCAGGCGGGTTGTCGCTGCTGACTGCCTGTGCGTTCGGCATTGTCCTGCTCAAATTTGGCCTCATCCTCTGGCAGCGCAATTGGTACTGTACCACCACAATTCAATGGGTTGCCCTACTGGAAACCAGCTCAGCCTTCGTCTTTCTCCTTATGGTTACCCTCTCCGTCTTACCGGCCCATCTGCCGACATAGGATGAGTCAGCATCTAGCCAGCAGCCAGCCAACATCAAAATCCAGCAGCCAGCCAGCCTCTAGTTTCCCTGGGGGCTGAATTATTTTTTTCAAAGATTGTTCGCAGCGAACACAATTCGGGTTCAAAAAATTAAGAAAATGTTGATTTGCTCGACCCGAACAGAAAAGGAATTTGTTGTTAGATATGACTGAGATCATTCAAATTTAGCTGACCAAAATTGCAAGGTCAAGTTCATAAGGTAAACTCGATTAACGAAAATTTCCTGCAATTTCTTAATATTAGGCGATCCGCACTATGCCCTACGCAATTACCAATCGTTGCATTCAATGTGATAATTGCCTGCCGCTTTGTCCTACGGGTGCAATCACGCTCGTGGACGGCAAAGATTTTTGGATTGATCCCGCTCTGTGTAATAACTGCGAGGGCTATTATGCAGAGCCGCAGTGTGTCCTGACCTGTCCCGTTGATTCTCCGGTTCCGTTTCAAGCTAAAAAAGGCAGATGTAAGGCCAGTGAAAGAGCGATCACCAGCCCCGATTTGTTTCCGAATGGGAAGACGAATTCTTTTGCCTCCGCGATCGTCGTTTGGGAACTCTGCAATATTTTGGCGCAACGTCGCTCTTTGCCCTGGCAGGTCGATCCGATCGGGCAACTCTACTATCAACGGCAGGTCAATCAGGGACAAAGTTTAATGACCTTTCATGTGATAGATACGCTAGATTCGCAACCTGCTCCGCTCCAGGCGGTCAATGCCTTAGCAACACTCGACACTTTTGATATTCGGGCGGCCTGTTTACACTTAATTTATGCTGCCCATGCCGCTGCTTTAGACCAACCGTGGCAGGAAGCATTTGTGATGAGCGATCGGCAAATTGAAAGCTATTTGGGGTTGGATAAGCGAAAAGATCTGAGTAAACCTGCAAAGCTTGCCCTCATCAAAGAACTGGTTCAACAGCCTTGCAAGATTGCTGTCAGCTTAGATTGGAGCCAACCTGGCAAAATTAAGGACTTCTCTTTGCAACCTGCTCCCCTATGGCATTTGCAAGAAATTCAGCATCACTTTCAGGAGGATGAACAAGGCTGCAAACATCTGACAGGATTAACCTTTAGAATTCAAGCCGGAACCTGGACAAACCATTTTTTGAATCGTAGTGGATATAAAAATCGCGCTGCCTTTTACCAGTACGGAACTTTGCCTCAATCTTTGCTGACCACTGTCATGAGTATCTGGCAACAGCATGAAGGAGCTGCTCGAATCATGTTGTGGCTATTATTTAAATCCAAGATGGGGCAAGAACAACGAATCACGATACTCACCTTAATGCGAATTGCGTACGGCGAAACGAAATTATCGCGCGTTGCGGCTCATTCAGATGAACGAAAGCGACTACTCCGAACGTTTGAAAGCGACCTGGAAGTCTTAAATCACTATGGCATGAAGCCCGTTTTCGACCCTGTCACCTACCCAACTGAAATTCAACCCCTCTGGGCTAAACTTGCTGATTTACCCGATGATGCAGAAGCAGCATTAGAATTTTGGATCAATGATGGCACTCAAAATTCTCGGCTGACTGATGCTGCCCCAAGAGGCAAGTGGAATCGTCTGATGAATGCTCGTTTGCTTTACTTTGAGCTACCCGATGATTGGCAAAAACCCCCTGCAAAGAAAACGAAACAAAAACGATACCCCAAAAAGCATCGCCAAGCCTCATTTCAGATACAGCCTGCACTTTCCAGTCAGCAAATTATTGAGGCCAGACGAAAGCTACAACTGAGCCAGCGTACATTAGCCCAGCAAATTGGTAAAAGCCAGAGTTGGGTGCGAGATGTGGAACGGGGACGATTCCAACCCACGTTGAAAGATCAGGTGCGTTTGTGTCAAATTTTGAGGATTAGTGAAGTCAGTTAAACGAATGTTCAGAACGGTTTAGCGAGGGAAAAGGTTTCCAGGAAGAAGATTTAATTTAAAGGGAACTGCGGATTTACAATTGCATTCGATCGTACAGAAACATCATTCACCTCTGCGATCGCAGTTGCCGCACAATTTCATCTTGCTTACGAGAAGTGGTTCCAAAACTCAATTTCCTGCTGTTCTAAACTACCATCGGGCATAACCGTACGGTGCAGCCTTGCTCCATATAGTTCAGCACCTTGAAGTTCTGCCCACTTCAGCTCTGCATCCTCCAAATTAGCACCCAAAAACTGAGATTTCCAGAGTTCAGCACTACGTAAGTTGGCTCCCCGTAAATTGGCTTCCCGCAGGTCAGCCCCACTCAGATTGGCATCACGCAGATTCGCTTTTTGCAGATTCGCTCCGCGCAGGTTCGCCCCCTTGAGGTTCGCCTTTTGCAGATTCGCCCCCTGGAGATTCGCCTGGGACAGGTCGCAGCGGTGTAGATAGGCTTCTCGCAGATCAGCCCCCGGCAAATTTGCTTCATTCAGCTGGGCACCGGAGAGCTGAATTTTTGCCAGGTTAGCGCGGGGAGCATCCAGAGCACGGAGCGCAACCCCATCGTTATGAAGGTCTTGAAGGGCCTGAAAGCGAGCATAGCTGGTCGCAACTTTGGCGGCAGCCGCATTGTCAATAATGCTCCACGCTTCGTAGTGTTTCTTGGCTTTGCGATCGGGTGCGTCTTTGAAGTAGAGAATTACAGCTGCCACGATCGCAAACGACTCAGCATTCTCAAATAAAATTTTGAGGGTATTGCGTTGGAATAGATCGAGCGGTGAACGGATAACGATATCTTCCTGAACCCAGAGGGCGATCGTGGCAAGGCCCACCACTGATATTAATACTGCAACCCAGGTGGGGATCTTTTGGGCCAGCAACTCTAAAGCACACGTTAGTTTGCGGGGGTTCCATTGCATACTTATTCTCTCTATAGCTGTTAGATGGAATTTTGGAGGGTGTTTTAAAAGTGGTCTATAGTGATTCTAAGCATCTATCGATCCCCCTAAATCCCCTTGCAAAGGGGGACTTAAACCTGGGAGTTGCGTTCCTCCTTTTCAAGGGGGGCTAGGGGGGATCAAGCTACATCAACAGTTTCAGCACTTAAGTTTTACTTTATAAATCAGCTCTAAGATTTGAGACTCAGGAAGTAGCAGAAGGCCGGGTGGATGCAAAAGTGTTCAACGTTTTCCAGGTTGATACTTGGCAATTCATAATGTCCAAAGAAGGTGCCTTTGCCTCCAATGTTTTGACCCATTTGGCGAGGCACCTTTGCTTTAAGAAAACCGATATTCCAGAGCAGTTTTTTTAGTTCCAGGTAGTCGAGTTCCTGCACCCAGGATGCTGCCTGATCCACATCAACTTCACCACAAACAATAGACAATAACAGATACTCCAGATCATTTTTTTCGTAATGGCTTCTATGTCCCCGAAACACCTCAAATAGATCTAATAAATGAGGGTACTTAAAGCGATATTCTGAAGCTAAATCCTTGATTTTTTGCTCTGAATAAACTTCTTCAGCCGCATAGATAGTATTTTCCTCAATCCGCTTGCCGCTGTTGTAATACTCGATGCAGAGTTTGCAAAACTGTAGGAGTTCACGGGGACGCAGTTGGGTGCGATCGATGATGTAATCTGCTGATGTAGAGCCGATCGATTCCTCATTGCGGAGGGGCAGTTGGGAGACAAAGATGGAATTCCAGCAGCGCAGTCCATCAGACTGTTGCAGTTCCGGGAAGCAGTGGGAAATCCGTAGTCCAATTAGCTCCAGGAGTTCAGCTTTGCCCCAGCGAATCACCTCTACGTCTTCACGAATCTTCTGAGCATCTTCGTAGATTTGGGGAATGTTATCAAATAGCTCCTGGCGAATCGAGATATAGATTTTTAAATTGGAGCTGATCAAATTGAGCTTTTGGGCAGCTTGAAACAGTCCAGCTAGAAAATATTTGGCATCTTCTGAGTTATCCCACCCTTTGTCCAGTTCATCAATAAAAACTTTGACTCTGAGCTTTCCCAGTATTTTTTTGAGGCTCGGCAGCAGTTGCTTGATTTCTTCTAAACTATAGAGACTCTGAAGCTCGCGCGATCGCTGTAAGCTTTGATGGCTACCCAGCTTAATTTCCTCCAGTCGCTTTAAGTAGTTGAAAAGAATGCTGATGGAATGGAGGTTTTGGTTCTTTAGGTGGCTTTGGACGTAGGTAAAAATGTCCTTTTGGCTCCCCAGTAATAAGCCCCGCTTTTCCTCGACAATCTTCTTGAAAATGAGGCAGTAGAGCAGATATTGCCAGGCGACCGAATATGAGCTTTGCTTGCCCCAGGAGCCTTCCTTCTCACTGCGTAAATGTTCCGATAATAGTTCGTAGGAGTATTCCTCGGGTGACAATTCGAGGATGAGGTTGCCTTTACGGGCTTCCACTGCTGCCATATATTTGAAGATGGCACTTTTGCCGCTGCCCCGATTGCCGACCAGGATGGTTTTGCCGCTGTTGAAAAACTTGTGATAGGTGGAGTTCTGATAGAAATACTCGGATAGTCCAATGGCGATATCGCGCTCGGCTGAATCGGAACCCAGGTTAAGTTGGCGAATGTCCAGCGGCATGGGGAGAGGGAAGGGAGAATGGAGGAGTTCCCCTAGTTTAAGGTTTCAGTATAGTTTTTCAATCAGTTTCTGAAAATACCCCAGGCGGGTAACGGCTGCAAGGAAAACGGTCAGCAACGTTAAATCGCCGATCGCAGTTGCCGCACAATTTCATCAGCCAGATTTTTGCTCCAGGTTTGCTCAAAGGGGCAGGAAATGGTTTGCCCTTGCTGAAACCAGGTAATGGCTTCTTCCAGTTGGACTACAGAATAGGCATCGTTGATCAGCATTTTGGTCAGCAAGGATTCGACAATCAGGGCTTGGGCATCGTTCAAAATCAGCATGGTAAATCTCCAGGTGAATGGGGCGATCGGGTTTAAGACGATCGGTTGTGGGATTCGAGGGGTAGGGGCGAAGCATTTGCGTAGACAATTTCTATTTTGGGCAATACATTTTGCCGCAAATGCTTCGCCCGTACAGGAGATGGTGTCAATTCAGGAATCGATCGGTTTGTTGCGTTTATGCAGGATGGCGAGGGCTTTGTCGAGATCGGAGGTTTTGATGGAGCGTAAGTCCATGAGGAGTTTGCGGATCAGGTTGAACTCATCATCGGAGAGGGTCGGCATGGTGAAAGACCTCATTAGAATTATAGGTAAGGTACTTTACTTATATGCACCTTACCTAAATTAAAACATAAGGTCATAGACTTGCATAGAGGTAAGGTGAAGGTAGAGGTCATTGACAGTGGTAACGAAGAAGAATCAGGTGACGCTTTACCTGTCGGATGAGGTGAGAGATCGAATTAAGGCGATCGCAGAACAGGACAGGCGATCGTTTAGTTTCACGGCTGAGGAGTTGTTGATAGAAGCTCTGGAAGCGAGGGAGAAGGCTTCTGGGAAGACGGGTTGATTCAACGAGGAATTGTAGATTTCACGGTGTCGTCTCACTCATGAAATCGCCCGCGAATCAATTGCGGGCTACCTGAAAAAGTCCGATCAATCAGACTGGGGAAGGGTTTGAGTCCATTTCAATGGACTTGATGCAATAGCCCGCGATTCATCTGCGGGTGGAGCAGAACCGCAGTTAACACCACCATCACACAAAAGCCCTGAAAATCCTCCTCAAATCCCACTTACCCTCGCCTCCTCTCTCTTCCCTCTTCCCTCAGTCCTCAGTCCTCAGTCCTCAGTCCTCAGTCCTCAGTCCTCAGTCCTCAACACTCAACACTCAACACTCACTCCTCATCCCCGCAAAATGCTCCTGCAACAACTTATGAATAAACCGATACCGACCACCGACCCGTTGTAGGAAGAGCCGCTCGGTGCTGTAGTTGAGGAAACGGGCATAGTTCCAGGGAATAAGGTGATTTTTATAGAGAAGTACTCGTAGAACGAAGTGTTGGATGCAGACTTGTCCACCACTGCTCAAACCACTTATCAAACCCAAAAACAGACCTAACATTAGACCAAAACTTAGCCCTTCAATCAGCCCACCAAATAAACCATCAATCAAACCACTACTCAAACCGAAAATTAAACCAAAAACCAGTCCAACGCTTAACCCAACACTCAGTCCCATGGAAGCAGAAGTTCTAGCTAATTGTTTGATAGCCTGATTGGGAACTTTTGAAGTGGTCGTTTCACTAACTAACCCAACAAACAAGCCACAAAACAGCCCCGCAAACAGCCCTAAAAATAGTCCAACGCTTAGACCAGCACTCAACCCTAAAAACAAACTAAAAATTAGCCCATAGAACAAACCACCAAACAGACCAAAAAATAACCCGACACGTAGAAAGTTTTGCCAAGACCATTTCAAAATTTCTGTAGGTTCGATACCATCACTTAGCCCAATTGACCATATAAAAACCAATCTCTCGAAAATCAGTTTTCCACCACTTTGTTCATTGATCTTATTGAGCAGCCTTTTGAGTATTTCATAAGCTTTCGAGTCAAATAGTTCCAAACCTAGCCCGCCAACCAGCCCACCCATCAACGCACCACCTGTTCCACCCACCTGTCCACCACTTAATCCACCACCTAACTGACCAGTTAGTCCACCAATTACACCGAAAATGAGTCCACCTGCCGATACACCGATCAGCCCACCAATCAGTCCGCCAATCAGTCTGCTACCCGATCGATACATCCACATTTGCCCCTTAGGCAGCATTGAGGGCTGTAGCTCCTCAATCAAGAACTCAGTTCCCTCCATTTGTCGAGCCATCCAAACCAACCATTGCCTTGTTTCCCTGGCAGTCGGAGCCTTTCGTTTGCCATAGGCACGGCTTTCAAACTGGCGATGCAACATCCGTTCCACATAGGCATCCAGCAAAAACGGTAATGGGTCACTTGCCGTCTGTAATTGCTGCCACTGAGCCTCACTATGTTGGGGATATGCCAAAACCGTCACACTCAAAAGCAACGGCGCACGAACAAACTCCAGCAATACAGAATGCTGGCTCAGAAATTGCCACAGATCAGTGCGATCGACCTTTTCCAGATAGGTTTGAATTTGCCCATCCCCCAACGCCTTCAAACAAATTGCCCCGTTTAGCTGCAACTGACGGTTCAGGTTCTCGTATTCCGCCAACCGACTGCACACTACCGCCTGAAGCGGAGCCGCCTCCCCCTGCAAAAACTCATTAATCCGAATAATGCACTGTTCCTGCCGTTCCGGGGCAACCTCATCCAACCCATCCAGCAATGGCAACAGTTGACGTTCATTCACCCACAGTTGCGCCAGTTTCCGGCTTGCTCCATACTTCGATCGCAGCTCCGCCACCATCCACTCCCGAATCGGCTGTTTTTCATCCCGCCAACTCGACAGGTTAAACAAAACCGGAATGGGATGATTAATTTCTTGCCATGCCCAATCGACCAACACCTTCGCCAAATCCAGCAGCGTCGTGGTTTTCCCTGCTCCGGGTTGTCCCAAAATCAGCAGCTTACCCCCAATCGCCGCATCATCAAATACCTGGGCGATCGTCTTATCTTCCGGCAGAGGCAAGGCGGGCTTCAGTCCAATCCGAATTTCCCGCTCCCAGGGACGATTCACCTGTTCCGGTTGAGCCTCTTTATCCAGATTAATCAAAATTGCATTGTGCAACGACTGCTCCAGGCGCGACTCAACCTCCTGTTCCACCGCTTGCAGCAGCACTTGTTCATTTCGAGGGCGATCGGGCTGCCCATGAATATGAACATCCCCTGCCCGTTCAATATTGATCTGATCGCGTCCCCGATTTTTGTACTGTCGGCTCATTGCTACGAACCGCCGATTCTAGGATTACCTTGAATGGTTTCAATATTAATCTGGTCACGTCCGTAATTGTTGTACTGGCGATCGGAAATGGTCTGGTTTTGGATATTGATAATCTGCTGGGCAATCTGGCGAACCTCAGTGGCAAACGCTTCATCCTCCGTCATTTCCAGATCCAGATACTTCGTCACCTTCTCCAAAGCCGCTGGATTTCCCTGCTCCACCACCTCTGCCAGAGCAGCTTCCACCCGTGAATTTCCCTGAAACTTTGCCTGAATCTGCTCTCGCAAACTTTTGACCAGACTTCCTGCTCCCTTCAAAGACTGCTTCGCCAGTTCTCCCGCCCCAGATTTAACAAACTCATTAAAGGCAAGATTGGCGATCGTGGCAACGGCGATCGTAATTCCGGATTCCATAATGATTTCAATGACTTTTACAAATCAGGAATAAAAAGTTAATTTCCCTCTTTTCTAACCTTGATGCCCGCAGGATGCAAACAATGCAAAGCTCAGTACTGGAAAATCAATTCACACTTCCAGTTCACTGGACTCGTTCTCGATGCTCATCGGCTTCCCGTCGAGTTCGTGAAACCCACGCTTGAGCGTCCTCTCCCGTCATTGGATAAGGAGCTAACCCCTTCAAATCGCTCCATCGAGTTTTGGGTTGTTCGTCGATCGAGGTTGACTTTTTCAATCCTTCCGCAACCTGTCGAATTAATTCCAACCGCTCTTCAGGTGTCAGTTGCTCAATCTGTTGTAAAACCTGCTCTAACAATGGACTCATCGCCCCACCTCCTGAGATGGTCTTGAGTCATTAACTTTAGTTTGGCACTTTCGCTCAGTTGTGCCCTGATTATCTTAAAAATCTGTACCCTCTTTTCAAAGTTCCGATCGCAGTTGCCGCACAATTTCATCAGCCAGATTTCTACTCCAGGTTTGCTCAAACGGGCAGGAAACGGTTCGCCCTTGCTGAAACCAGGGGTTTCACATCGGGTCTGCCCTGGTTTCTTGTGGGGCGAGCATCTTGCCTGCCCAGTCAGCGATCGGTTGCTTTAGTCTGCTTGCTCATGATAGCGAGGGCTTTGTCGAGATCGGAGGTTTTGATGGATCGATCGCCTGACTGGGTCGAGCAGGCGGGGCGGTTGAGGTTGCGACAGGATAGGTGCTGGATAATACCCTTATCAGGGGTGTTATCCAGCAAATGTGACGGATAAGCACCCGAATCTCCATACTTAACTGTCAAATGTGACGGATAACACCCCAAATCCCCGGACTTAACTATCAATTTTTCTGTTTAAATCCTGATTAAATCCTGAAAAGCTGGGTGTTATCCCGCAGATCTGATGGATAATCCTGGAACATCGGGGTGTTATCCCGCACTTTTGACGGTGAATATATAGTTAGCATTCCACATACTGACGTACCTTCAGGGTGAAAGAAATTAGATACTAGATGAGTATTTGTACTTATTGAAAATCTAATTTCTCAGGAGCCTGCAATCTTGGTTTCTGAGTTAGCCTAAGAATGAAACTTGTAGCGAGGTCGGAAATTGAGTTTTGATTTCTCTACTGCCTCAGATTCGATCGCGAATCCGCTGAGCTATTTTTCTGATCGAGGCGAAGATTATCAAAAATATCGCCTGATTTATCCTGCTTCTGCGATCGATACAATTTTGTCAGATTTGGGATCTCCGACTCAGATTACTGCTGTTGATATTGGCGCAGGAACGGGGATTGGCGCAAGATTGTTGGCAGATCGAGGTGTTCGGGTTGTAGCGATTGAACCCAACGAAGACATGAGGAGGGCAGCGACCCCACATGAGGGAGTAGAGTTTCTAACTGGAACTGCCGAACAGACCCCTCTCAAGAATGCATCAGTCGATTTAGTTACTTCGTTTCAAGCATTCCATTGGTTTGATTTTGATAAAAGTCTCCAAGAGTTTCGTCGTATCCTCAGAGCTAGTGGACATTTAGCATTAATATGGAGCTTTTGGGATCAAAGCGACCTTGTTTCCAAAGAATACACTCGCCTAGTTTTTGAAGCATCCAAAGATCGAGAGCATAAATCCCAATCTGGAATGCAGCTGAAAACATGGTTCAAGAGCATACGTTATCAACTATTTTGGCAAGGGTTATGGCTGCCTTACTTTACAAACTTACAGCGACATGAGTTTGTGTCTAGTCAATGTCTAGATTTACCAGGACTAGTAGGTTTAGCTCGAAGTCAAGGATTTACACCGTCTGAAGGAAAAGGTTTAGAAAAACTCATATCAGACTTAGCCGTGTTCCAGCAACGCTTCTACGATCGCCAAGGTTCGGTAAGATTGATTTATCGCACACACCTGTATACCGCAATTTCCAACCATACCTAGAGTACTCTCATTATGGATATAAAACCCTTGCAAAAGAAGGCTAAATCACGGGGCATTGCTGTTAGTGGGCAAGGTGGTTATGAACGGCATATTTTATTGTGTACTGGATTGCGCCAAAGTGGAGGTACTTGTTGTCCTAATGAAGAAGGTACTACGACCTGGAAATATTTGGGTAAACGACTGAAAGAACTTGCTCAAGCTGGACACAACATTTATCGCACAGAAGTGGAATGTTTAATGTTTTGTCGAGGTGGTCCCCTTGCAGTCGTCTACCCTGAAGGAACTTGGTATTGTCACGTTACACCGGAGGTTTGTGAACGCATTATTCAGGAGCATTTATTGGAAGGCAAACCCGTTAAAGAATTTATGTTTGCTTGCAACCCATTATTAAAAGCTCTGTAATCACATTTACTATACAGGCTAACAACCGCGCTGCACCGGAACTTGTCAACATGTCGGTTGAGTTGCAAAGGGTGTCTGCGTCCGGTGAGCGCGACCGTTAGCTGGCTCCGCTCAAAGTCTTGCACTTCTCCTTGAAAACTGTCGGCTGGGGAAAAATATGCTTGAGGGTAATCAGTAGGTAGACAACCTCAGCCGCCAAAACCTTAAAATTAAAGGTAAGTGCGTGAGGACAGCCAATGCAAATTACCCTAAACCTACCTGATAGCCTCAGCCAGTCCGAAAGCTTTAACCAAAGCGACTGGCTCCGGGAAATTGCCATTGCCTTGTTTCAGCAAGAACGGGTTTCTCTTAGCCGCGCCAGCAAAATTGCTGGAATAGAAATCATGGACTTTCAGAAGTTGCTGTCCGATCGCGGTATCTGTGTTCACTACGATGTGGAAGACTTTGAGCAGGATGTTCAGCACCTGCGCGATCGGGGCTGGCTGTGATCGTTGTCAGCGATACCTCCGCCCTTTCCAATCTTGCCCTTATCGATCATCTCTGGGTGCTAGAAGCCATTTACCAAACTGTAATAATTCCTGATGCTGTTGCCAGTGAATTAGCAGTCGCCAGCAATCCCACTATTTCAGCCATTCTCAAACTGGACTGGATTCAAACCCGATCCCTTAGTAGTTCTCAACTTGCTGACCAACTGCAACAAGAACGGGGCTTAGATGCTGGAGAAGCAAATGCTATAGCCTTGGCACTTGAGCTACAAGCTGATGATTTGCTCATTGATGAACGTTTGGGACGGCAAGAGGCTGTTCGACTTGGGCTATCTATCATTGGTAGTCTGGGTATTCTGCTCGTTGCCAAACAAAAAAGCCTTATCCTTCAAGTTCAACCTGTTATGGATGCGTATGATCAACCAAGCTGG
Source organism: Egbenema bharatensis FJBBOT/2019 (assembly GCF_048077055.1). NCBI lineage: Bacteria > Bacillati > Cyanobacteriota > Cyanophyceae > Oculatellales > Oculatellaceae > Egbenema > Egbenema bharatensis. Next base: position 6,186,966 of record NZ_CP182236.1, read on the forward strand.
TTTTCGCGTCAGCCCTCAGCTATATCAGCGTGTCTTAGTCCTTGCTCAAGAACCTTAGAAAAGGAACAGCCAAAACAGTCAGTGAAGAAATTCAGCGCCTCTTCAATCCCCTCTTGCTGTCTATGAATCTTAATACTCGTTGGTCATCTCCTGTAATTTCTATTTATCCTCCTAACCTCCACAACGCCGCTGGAGCCGCCAGAGAGACGATCGCTTCCGGTTCAGGCTTCTTCGTTTTGCAGATCGAGTGGATCATGCAATGACAAGCCAGAAATCCACTCAAGATCCTGGCGGTTGTGAGTCACCAATGTCAGGTTATTAACGATAACTGTACCAGCAATGAGAGAATCGCCTAATGTCATTCGACGTTGTTGCCGCAGTTCGACGGCTTGTATTGCAATCTCATCAGTAAGCGGAAGCATTTCAGATGTTTCAAAGAACTCAACAAAAAACTGTCGTGCCTCATCAGTCAGACGGTGATAACCCAACACTTCCACATAGCTAATAATTGATACAAAAGGTGCATTGTCCCGGATAAACTGACGAATTGCACCCTGGTTGGGATAGGCAGCATAGATGATGATGTTGCTGTCAAGTAGCATTATTCCCGTCCGGGCAGTGGCCGATCTTGACGGGTTTCTCTTTGCCACCCGATCGGATCAATGTCATTTAGAGCAATATCGATGAAAGGGTCGATCTGAGACAGCTTTTCTAGAGCCGCTGCCATGGCTTGTCCCCGTAAGGCTTTGCTCGAAGGTGATGAGGCAATGGTTATATAAACCTCAGTTTCAGAGGGAAGTTCGGGGGGAGGATCAAGCCAGGTGATCTGACAACCCTGAAGAATGGCACGATAGATTTGATGCTGAGTAGGCATAGGAATCCCTCTGAGCAGGACACGCTCCAACGTTGGTTTTATCGTAGCTTAGAGCAGATCTCGTCGGCGTGATTGGAACCAGTGGAGTGGAGTCTGAAGATAGAAAGCACACTACCGATCGCCCATCCTCCTAATCCCCGCAAACCGCCGAAACGCAAACCCACTCACCCCACAACCCACTCCCCCCAGCAGCGCAAAGATTGTGCTGAGCGGTAACACCTGAATCAACGGCTGCACGCCTGCCCCACCCAACGTCATACCCCCATCAAACCCCGCCAGGAAAAAGCTGTAGATTCTTCCCCGCAAAGCCGCTGGAGCCGCCAGAGAGACGATCGCCGACAGGACGGGAAACAGCGTGCCAAATCCCAAGCCGTAGATGATTGACCAGAAAATTAAATACTCCGGCAACTGCGACAGTCCAATCAGGGCACTGCCAGAGCAAAGAACACCCAGGCTAACAATCCAGCGTTGGGAAATCACATTGCCCCAGCGACCCAAACCAAACCGCACCAAAATCGCCACAAACGCATTCAGGCTGTAAAACTGGGCAGCATTGGGAATAAACAGGGGCAAAAAAGTCACCACTCCACCATGCAGGAAAGATCCAATAAAGAAAACGAAGGTCGCTTCCCGGACTGGAAAACTGAGAATATGCTTCCAGGGAAAATCAGTGGAAGGGCGGGTGAGCCTTGCCTCAGACGCTTGAATTTCAGAGGGTTGAATTGGGGAGGTTTGAGTTGCAGATAATTCACCCCTAGCGGACTGGACTTCAGATTGAGCCGATTGAGCCGATCGCACCATCAACCAGGGCAACGGCAAGCTGATCACAAACCCCACCACCGTCAAAATCAACTGCATCTGAACCACCGCCTCAAACCCACCCGTCGCAAACGCTGAAGAACCCATTAAAGGCCCCAACGAAAAGCCGATCGTATTCGACATCGCCAGATACCCCAGCATGGCAGTCCGACGATGGGGCGGAACCAGATCTACAAGCATCGTTTGGGAAGCCGTGGCCAGAGCTGCCTGACTGATGCCATGCAGGACTCGCACGCCCATCAGCCATAGAGGGTTAGGCGACCAGAGATACAGGGGCAAGATCCCCAGCATGATCAGTAGCCCCAACCACAGCACAGGTTTGCGACCCCAGCGATCGAGCAACATCCCAATCCAGGGACGAAAAAACAGGAGTCCTGCCGCCAATGCCCCCACCACCCATCCAACGGGAGCCGTTTCTCCCCACCGCTGGATTAAATACAGGGGTAAAACGGGAAATAACACGGTCACCTGGGTAAAAAACAGCAGCATTCCAGCGCAGATGCAGATGACCCAGAGGCGATTTTGCCAGGGGGGAGAAGAGAGGGGAACTAAGGGCATGGGATTTTGGTTAGATTAATGTTCTCCGCGCTGCATTCAAAAATTTATTCCTCGAAATGTAACAGAATGCAACATATAATATGAAGAACACATAAACAGTAAAAACTGCAAAGGGTAAAGCATTACATGCGAGTTGCGATCGCTGGAGCAGGACTGGCAGGACTTTCCTGCGCCAAATACTTAGTGGATGCCGGACATACGCCGATCGTCTTTGAACGGCGGGATGTGCTGGGCGGTAAAGTGGCAGCCTGGAAAGATGAGGATGGAGACTGGTACGAAACCGGACTACACATCTTTTTTGGGGCATATCCGAATATGCTGCAACTTTTCAAAGAGTTGGGAATTGAAGATCGGTTGCAGTGGAAAGATCACACCATGATCATGAACCAGCCGAACAATCCGGGGGTCTACTCTCGGTTTGATTTTCCTGACATTCCGGCTCCCTGGAACGGCATTGTGGCGATCCTGCGCAACAACAATATGCTGACCTGGGAAGAAAAAATTAAATTTGGCATGGGTCTGATTCCAGCGATGGTGCGGGGCCAGAGCTATGTCGAGGAAATGGATCAATACTCCTGGACAGAATGGCTGCAAAAGCACAGCATTCCAGAGCGGGTGAATGATGAAATTTTCATTGCCATGGCCAAGTCGCTCAACTTCATTGGGCCCGATGAAATTTCCTCAACGGTGATCCTGACGGCCATGAACCGCTTCTTGCAGGAGCGATATGGTTCCAAAATGGCGTTTCTGGACGGGTCGCCCACCGAGAGACTGTGCCAGCCGATCGTCGATCACATCACGGAGCGGGGCGGTGAAGTGCGGCTGAATGCGCCCCTGAAGGAAATTCTCCTCAACGAAGATGGTACCGTACGGGGATTTCTGCTGCGGGGGCTGAATGGGGCTGAGGATGAAGTCTTTACTGCCGATGCTTACGTCTCTGCCATGCCCGTCGATCCGTTCAAGGTGATGCTGCCTGCGCCCTGGCGAGAAATGGAGTACTTCAAAAAGCTGGACGGACTGGAAGGGGTTCCGGTAATCAACCTGCACCTGTGGTTCGATCGCAAGCTGACGGACATTGATCATCTGCTGTTCTCCCGCTCTCCCTTACTCAGCGTCTATGCTGACATGAGTAACACCTGCCGGGAATACGAAAACCCCGATCGCTCGATGCTGGAATTGGTTCTGGCTCCGGCAGCAGATTGGATCAATAAATCCGATGAGGAAATCGTCGCGGCCACCATGGAAGAGTTGAAAAAGCTGTTCCCAACTCATTTTGATACCGATCAGCCTGCGAACCTGCTGAAGTATAAAGTAGTGAAAACGCCGCGATCGGTTTACAAGGCCACTCCAGGACGGCAAGATTTTCGTCCTTCCCAGGTGACTCCGATTGATAATTTCTTCTTGACGGGAGATTACACCATGCAGCGATACCTGGCCAGCATGGAAGGAGCCGTATTGTCTGGTAAGCTGACAGCGCAGGCGATCGCTCGTTGGCAACCCGCCGTTCGATCGAATGCTCCAACTCTAGCTGAAGCACCTGAGGCCTTGGCTCATTAATCCCTGATGGATTAGTTGTGATTTGATAGTTATTTGCAAATGATTTAGGAGTTTTTTCGTGATCTATCCCTCTCCATAGGAGAATAACTAACAGGCAAATGGCTGTTCGCTGGTATGGCATCACCGTTCGCTTGCGTGGCATCGCCAATTGATCCCGATTGATCACTGCTGATAGCTAATTGCTCCCGTTCACCCTCAGCTTGCAATGTAATGCTGCAATTGCCTGAATCTCCCCGTATTTCTACTTTGATTCCCTTAGACGATTCCTACGAACGCTGCCGCCAGATTACGGCGGAGTATGCCAAGACGTTCTACCTAGGAACCCTGTTGATGCCCGAAGAAAAGCGTCGCGCTATCTGGGCAATTTATGTTTGGTGTCGGCGCACGGATGAGTTAGTGGATGGCCCCAAAGCCAAGACTACCACCGATGAAACGCTGGATCATTGGGAGCAAAATCTGGAGTCGATCTTTGCCGGGCACCCGATCGATGCGGTGGATGTGGCTCTGATCGATACTCTGGAACGTTTCCCCATCGACATCCAACCCTTTCGGGATATGATCGCGGGGCAGCGGATGGACTTGTACCGCAATCGCTATGAAACCTTTGAGGAGCTAGAGCTTTATTGCTATCGAGTAGCAGGAACGGTCGGGTTAATGTCTACTGCCGTGATGGGAGTTGATGACAGCAATCGATCGGCTCCCTGGAACCGCAACCAGCCCAGCCTCAATCCTGAACCAGAGGCGATCGCCCTCGGCATTGCCAACCAACTCACCAACATTCTGCGAGATGTAGGAGAAGATGCCCGTCGGGGTCGGATTTACTTACCCCTGGAAGATCTGGAGCGGTTTAAGTACAGCGAAAAGGATCTGTTCAATGGGGTCATCGACGATCGCTGGCGGGCCTTGATGCAGTTTCAGATTCAGCGGGCCCATGCCTTCTTTGCCGATGCTGAACGGGGAATTAAGCTCCTCAGCCCTGATGCCCGCTTCCCGGTCTGGTCTGCCCTGATGCTCTATCGCGGCATTCTCAATGTGATTGAGCGCAACAAATACGATGTGTTCAGCCAACGAGCCTATGTACCTGGCTGGCAGAAGTTCCTTTATTTGCCGCTGTCCAAGTTGAAGGCAGAGGTGTTGTAGGAGTGAGGAGTGAGGAGTGAGGAGTGAGGAGTGAGGGGAGAGGAGCCGTAGGGTGAGCAGCGCCCACCGCTCTTAGGAACGCGGATTAAATAAAATCGCAAATTTAATCTCCAGAAGGGGCGCACTGCTGTGCGCCGGTACAGAAAAAATCGGAGTTATTTAATTTGCGTCCCTTAGGTAGTCTCGTTCCAAGTTAGGCGTGTTATCAGGCTAGGCTACGAGCTACAAACCCTGTAGGGGTAAAGTGCCTGTATCCGGTGTCTTCAAGTTCATCAAGGCAAAACAGAAAACAGCATAGGGTGAAGTTTTCTCAAAGGAACCTGAGCTAATCCGGATTCAGCCCATGATCCCAGGTAGTCTATAGCTAGGGAAATTCAATAAACTGGATTTTTATGGGGAAGGCATCTGGCTCGCCCAGTCCGCGCAACAGAACCCTGATCGCAGAACCATTGTCCAGATTATTGCATCCAAAATTCCAGGATAAGTAGCTCTCACAGCCGATCGCCCAATGGATAACAAAGCAATATTTGACTACTGGCACGATCAGGTTCGGCTCAAAAACTATGACTTAATTGCCGCGCCTGGACATATTCAAACCCAAGAACTCCGACACGAATGCACTAATTACGACGCGCTTTGGCGGAGTTCTGCCGTTCAGCGGTTGGAGGAACCGGAGCGCAGCAAAATCATCGCCATCATCAAATACGAATGTACTGCCAGGGTTTTGCAGCATCGCGCAGGTCTGCTCCGCGATCGGGCCCATGAGCTGGAAGCGTCCTGCTATGAACGGGAGCAGCAAAAATCCAAATTAATCAGCATTATTCAGGCACTCCAGGAAAAACTGTTTGGCAAGGATAAAGAAATTCAGCGACTGGAAACCCGCATTGCCTCCCTGGAAGTGGAAAATGAAGCCCTGCGCGCTGAAGCAGAAAATGGTAAAGCGGAAGCTGAATTGCGGGTAGAACTGGAACAGCTCAAGAAGCAGTACGAGGCAGTTCAGAAGCGCAGGCAAGAATTAGCCAAAAACAACCAGAGTCTGGGGGGCAGAGTTGCCCACACGAAACGGTATAAGCAACAGCGGGATGAAGCCAGAGCGTTGGTCGAGCAGCAGCAGACTCAAATTGCTACTTTGACTCAAGAAAATCAATCCCTCCAGGCTGAGGTTGAACGTCTTTATCAGGAACTCATGCGATCGCAGAAATCACCAATGTCCTGATACAGGGCATTTAACCAGATGATGAAACTCCAGGAGCTAAAAGCTAAAGTCTACGAGCTTGCTGAAGTCAGTACCACTCTGCAACTCAAGGCAAAATACGAGGCGATTCAGACCCTTGATATGCGCCGAAAAGCCGCCTGGGAGCAAGCACTTGTCATTGTTCAAGAGCAGCAGGAACAGCAAAGTGAATTTGCCCAGTGGCTAGAGAACCCGCCCGAAGAATACAAAACCCTATTTGCAGAAATTACCGAAGCTTCGCAGAAATACGATCGGAAATCGGCAGAGACAAGACAGCTTGCCCAGGAGGTGCTGTCGATCGCCAATAATCTGGAAGAGTTGGCAGAAGACTGCCAGGATGAAGCCGAGCAATTGGAGCGAGAAGTGAGAAGAACCATTCAAATTTCAGAGCGAGCCAATCTCAACTGATCCCAATAATGGTTATTTATCAGACCATGCCTGAGTCCTACCTTTTGTACTCCAACGCAGCCCGATCCCAATTTGCCAGGTTCGCCGCTGCCTCATAACTGGTTTGCAGGAATGAAAGTAATGCAGCATTGGGATCATTTGCGGTTCTGACGGCTTCATAGGGTAGGACGAATTCCCCCAGCCCCTCATGGTAGTACGCTGCTGCTGGCTCGATCGCCGCTGTCGAGAACCCTTCCGGGGCTGGATAGGCATAGGCATAGAACGCAGCCTCACCCAATCCGGTTCCAGCCCAAAAGCCTGCACTCGATACCTCATGGGAATAGGCATCCTCCATCACTCGATCGGGGCAGTTGGGAATCCCGCCCGGATGCTTGGGAGCCGATCGTCCTGAGAAGCGGGTTACGGCTAGATCAAACGCGCCCCAGAAGAAGTGAACCGGGCTGACCTTGCCCAGATAGCTTGCCCGAAATTCTGTAAAGACGCGGTTCGCCTGCACCAGAGCCTGCCAGAATCGATTCATGGCATCGGCATCATAGCTGGCATGTTGAGTGTCCTGGGCAAAGGGAATGGCAACTTCGACCTCGACGGGTCGGGCAAAGATCTCAACCTGAATCCCTAATGCATCAAGGGCAGCCATGATCTTGCGGTAGAAGTCGGCAACGGACATGGGTTCCAACGGGAAGGACTGCTCGGTGGCTTGAGTGGTGGTGATGTGGAGGGTGTGGTTAATGAAATCAAAATCGATCGCAAAGGTATCGCTGCCGTAGGGAATGGGTGAGGTGGTCAATCCGCTGGTTGTCACGTAAAGGGCTGACCCCCAGGAGTGATTGATCCAGGGGCTAAGTTCTAACCGAATTTTGCCGACGATCTGAGTCCACAGGTGAACGGTGGTACAGGTATCCATCCAATCGGACAGCGGTGGCAAGGTGGGCCAGGCGTTGTCCGGTGTTGCGGTGCGATCGAGCATAATGTGCCCTTTTGTAGTGATAGAGGTTTGCCCAGTCCTGAATAATCTCAGCCTAGCGTATTGCCTGCAATATTCTACAAACGCTGTCTTAAATCACAAGTGGCAGCACTGGTGTTGCGATCGCCACTCATCCCCGATCATCATCCTTTCCTGCCCCGTAAAGATACATTTTGACAAATTCATCAGCAGCATCTGGATTCAGCTTTGCTAAACCCGCACGAATGTCTGGTACAGCTTCTGCTAGAGGATCACGTTCTCCGCTGACCCATCGACTGATGTTAGAGCGATCGATTCCCATCATGACTGCCAATCGATTTTGAGTGATGTTGTAATGCTCTAGAACTTGACGAAGCGCCCTGCCTGCCTTTCCCATACCACCCTATAAGCTCGCCTTTCCCTAAACATCAGGCGTGTAGAAAAATAACATTACAAAGGTTTCTGCCGCTTCGGGGTCGAGTTTTTCGAGGGCAGTTTTTATTGCAACCACTGCATCTCCTGAAGGATCGCGTGTTTCATTAACCCACCGATTAATGTTGGATGAGGTTGTCCCCATTGCAATAGCCAACTGGTTTTGGCTATTGCCATAGGTTTCTAGAACTCGCTTAAGTGCCCTACCTGCTTTACTCATTGCCAATCTTCCGATCGCCACTCACCCCCGATCGTCTTCTCCTACAACCTCAGACGTGTAAAGGTAGAGTTTCACAAAAGTTTCAGCCGCCTCAGAATCAAACTTTTCCAGGGCTGTCTTGATGTTGAAAATGGCATCTCCTGAAGGATCACGAGTTTCATTGACCCAGCGATTGACGTTTGACGAAGGAACTTTCATCTCGATCGCCAATCGAGTTTGGTTAATACCATAGGCTTCTAGAACCTGTTTCAATGCCCTACCTGCTTTACTCATGCCCTAAATCGTTTGAGGGGCTACGATGAATTTGCCGATCGGTATTGCCAATTGGCATTTTTGATATGAAAATAGAGTTATCAGTAACAACGTAATCAATAAACAAGCAAAAGCCAGTGCGTAGCAGCGACCAACTCCTCTGCACTGGCTCAATCCCCAATTTGCACTGGAGAATAGGACTATTATGACGTATCGAGAGCGAATTACGCCCTGGATGATCGTGCGTTTGTTGCCCAAAATGCAGCGCGTGGTGGTGGGACGGTTTCGTAGACGAGTGGATGCCGAGGGACATCTGCGATTTCTGCGGCAACATATCCCAGAGGGTGAATTTCGGATTGTGTTTGATTGCCCCTCCCCTGAATCCGATGAACTGGACGAGTGGGATCAGCGGGATGGGCCAAATGAACCGGATCTCAACCCAGAAATTCGGCTTTCAGGGTTTTGAATGATCAGGATGGTGAATACGTGAGCTGTGCGGTAGTTCTACTTTGCAGACAGGGCAGGCAAAATGCCCGCCCCACCCGTCGTCTCATCTGACCAGTTCTATGTCAGAGTAGCCAATCCCTGGCTTACCGCAGCTAAGGCCTGATCGATTTCTGCCTCACTAACCGTTAGAGGTGGCACGAAGCGAACGACCTTCGGGCCGGCTGGAACCAGTAGCACCCCTGCTTCGATCGCCGCCTTCACCACATCCGCAGAAGTCAACTCAGCCTCTGGACTCAGCACTAAGCCGTTGATCAGTCCCCAGCCCCGCACTTCTGCAATTAGCTTGGGATATTGCTCTGCCAAAGCCCGTAAGCCCGATCGCAACTGTTCGCCCCTTGCCTGCACATTGTCCAGCAAGTTCTCCTGCTCCAGGGTGCGACAAACCGCCAGGGCAACTCCCGTCGCAAAAGGATTGCCGCCGAAGGTGCTGGCATGATCACCAGGCTGGAAGACATCGCAGAAGGACTTACAGAGCATCGCCCCGATCGGAATACCGCCACCTAACCCTTTTGCTGAGGTAAAAATATCGGGTTCAATGCCCAGATTTTCGTAACCCCAATACTTCCCGGTGCGGCCCATGCCCACCTGCACCTCATCGGCAATCAGCAAAATTCCCTTCTCATTGCAAATTTCGCGGATGCGCTGGAAGTAGGCTACGTCTCCCGGACGGACTCCCCCCTCACCCTGAAGGGCTTCCAGCAGGATGGCAGCTACCTGCCGCTCATTTTGATCCAGAATACCGATCGCCTCTTCTAATGCCCCAATGTCGTTGTAGGGGACGTAGTAGAACCCCGGCATCAGGGGATTGAAGTTCTTCTGGTACTTTGGCTGTCCAGTGGCGGTAATGGTGGCCAGAGTTCGCCCATGGAAGCTGGCATGGGCCGTAATGATGACGGGACTCTGAATCCCCAGTACCGTGTGGGCATACTTCCGGGCCAGCTTAATGGCCCCTTCGTTGGCCTCTGCCCCAGAGTTACAGAAAAAGGCCCGATCGGCGCAGGAATGTTCCACCAGCCACTTCGCCAACTCGCCCTGTTCCTGGGTGTAGTAGAGATTAGACACATGGTGCAGCTTTTGAATCTGCTGGGTGACGGCTTCTACCATTGCCGGGTGAGCGTGACCCAGGGTGCAGGTAGCAATCCCAGCCACAAAGTCTAGATACTCTCGCCCATTGCTATCCCAAACTCGACAGCCTTCACCCCGATCGAGCGTAATGGCATAGCGTCCATAGGTGGACATCACGTAAGTGTCAAAGTCTGTCGGGCTAAATTCCGACGGTGATGTAGTCGGCAGTTGGACAAGGGTTTCTGGACTCACTAGCTACTCCTCCAAACAGGAAATGAAAGGTACTACTCTGGCAACGCCCCTAAACCAGTGCCCCGAAGTCAGGGTTTTAGAGCGCGTGGCAATGTCAAAAGTGGTTAAAACGGGTGAACAAAACAGGGTAGACAATCCTATTTTCTAATCTCTGATATCTCTAATGCCTCTAATTTCTAATTTCAATGTCCTTTTTTGATGTCCTGACTGGAACCCCAACTGGAACCCCCAGGATAACTGATTCTAAATCATGGTTCCCATGGGTTTACAGGAAGGTGGATCGTCAGACCCGCGATCGCCTGGAGAAGCCATTCTCTCATCAAGATATCCCCATCATAGAAAAATCTCAATTTCACGCAGACAAGTTTTGGAGAAATGTCAGGGTTTAATCATCAAGAACGGGCAAAGTTTTGGGTTCCTGGGGTTGGAGGGATCAGTCCGTCCATTATGTCGATCGCTGGAGCCAGCGCAAGATTTCTGGTGGGAAGGGGACGCGGGTGCGGGTCGTGGTGTCGATGCAGACGTGCAGAGTGGTGGCGGTGCAGGTCTGGTAATCAGGGTTTTCCAGAGCCGCGATCGTATAAGCAATTTGAAATTTACTGTCCGTGAGTTGAGTGGGCACAACCTGAATGGTGTACAGTTCCCCGCAAAACATCGGCTTCGTGAAGTCGATCGCTGCATGGACAATCGGCAGGGCGATCGATCGTTGACCAAAAAATTGCTTCAGGTTAATTCCGCTATCCGCCAGAGCCGCTTCATAGGCTTCATGGCACATGGACAGCCCATTAGCAAAGTACACCACCCCTGCGGCATCGGTATCGTGGAAGTAGATTGTGCGCTGATAAACGAATGCCATGAGAATTCCCCCTTACCCCGCAACCTCGGATGCTCATCTCGTTTTGGGAGTGATAGTCATCCATAGTTTACGCTCCTTCATTAACAAAAATTTACTGTGCAACACTAGAGGAGAGGCAGCTTAACGGTTTTTCAGGTTGCAATCCCTTGATAGACTTTTCATTGATTGACCATTGGCTGACTCTTAAGTCAGGGCTTTGTTAACGGATTGATTCGGATTGTGCAAACAATTGTGACATTTCAATTGATTTTTTATTCGCTCAATGATTAGCAGTTAATGGAAATTCTGATTCGCAGGAAACCTTAACTGATTCGTAAAACGCGCTTTGGGAGGAAGAATGAACGTAATTGTTGTGGGTCTGAGCCATAAAACCGCTCCGGTTGAAATTCGAGAAAAACTCAGCATTCCAACGCCACAGATGGAAGCGGCGATCGCCCACCTTCGCAGCTATCCCCACATCGAAGAAGCCACTATCCTCAGCACCTGTAACCGCTTAGAGGTCTATGTGGTGGTGAGTGAAACCGAGCCTGGGGTACGAGAAGTCACGCAGTTTTTAGCGGAACATGGCAAATTACCCATCCATCAACTCCGCCCCTACCTGTTCATCTTGCTCCACCAGGATGCGGTGATGCACCTGATGCGGGTGTCCGCAGGGCTGGATAGTCTGGTGCTGGGAGAGGGACAAATCCTGGCCCAGGTGAAGCACACCCATAAGGTCGGGCAGCAGTACAACGGCATTGGCCGAATTCTGAATCGGTTATTTAACCAGGCGATTACCGCTGGAAAACGGGTACGAACCGAAACCAGCATTGGTACGGGGGCAGTGTCCATCAGTTCAGCCGCAGTCGAGTTAGCCCAACTGAAGGTAGACAATTTAGCAACCTGTCAGATTGCGATCGTCGGAGCTGGGAAAATGTCCCGCCTGGTGGTACAACACTTGCTATCTAAAGGCGCACTCAAAATTTGCGTCATTAACCGATCGCTGGAAGGGGCAAAAGATCTGGCTGGACAGTTCAAAGACGCTAATCTCCAGCTTCATACCATGTCAGACATGATGCAAGTACTGGCAGACTGTGATCTGGTATTTACGGCAACAGCCGCCACTGAACCTCTGCTCGATCGCGCTAAGTTGGAGGCAACCCTGGCCCCTGGACAAAGCCTGAAGCTGTTTGATATTTCCGTACCCCGTAATGTTCATGCGGATGTGAATGATCTACCCGACATCCATTTGTTCAACGTGGATGACCTGAAGGCAGTGGTGGCCCAAAACCAGGAAAGCCGTAGACAAATGGCCCTGGAGGCAGAAGGAATTTTGGATCAGGAAGTGGAAGCCTTTGAACTGTGGTGGCGATCGCTGGAAACGGTTTCAACGATCAGCAGCCTCCGGGATAAGGTGGAAAGTATCCGCACCCAGGAGTTGGAAAAGGCTCTGTCTCGGCTCGGCTCTGAGTTCGCCGAAAAGCATCAGGAGGTGATCGAGGCGCTGACCCGTGGCATTGTCAACAAAATCCTGCATGACCCGATGGTGCAGCTGCGGACTCAGCAGGATATTGAAGCCCGACGACGGGCGATGCAAACCCTACAGACGTTGTTTAACCTGGAGGCTTCCAACGAACTGTTGGGCTAGTCCCAGATTAAACAACTCAGGTATTGACTACTCTATGGGGCGATCGTTTTGCCTCTGCCCGTTGGAACCAATCCCGCTTCTCGGAGCGTTTGGTAAGCCGTTTCAGGATGGTAGAGGTGACAGCGATCGCCAATGTTTTTCATTAGCTCCCAGTTAAACTGACGAATTTTCAAGTACTGTCCCCAGTTCTCGGACAAGCTCTGGTGGGCCAACCTGAGGTTATAGGACGGGATCGCCACTGAGATATGGTGCGGAATATGCACATTGATGTCATGGCACAGGATTTCCACCCACTGGGGATAAGTGCAATGAACCGTTCCGGCAAGCTGCGCCTCCACCTCATGCCACTCGGAGGCAGGACGAAACTGAATGTCAGAACTGGTGTGATGAACCAGCGTGAAGGTACTCATCCAGAAGTGATACACCAACCAGGGCATCAACCAGAACTTCACCAGGCCCCACAGCCCCGTTGTGGCAATCAGCGTGGGAAAGAAAACAGCAGCAAAGAGGGCGACCACCGTAATCGAATAGCGAGCCTTGTGGCGATCGCGCGCATGAAACCGAGACAGGTCGAAATGGGAAAGCCCCCAGTGCGCAATGGAACCCATCCACCAGAACCGCCCCCGAATTGCTCGATAAAATTGCCGCACGAACGGATGGCTGACAACATAACCGTCGATCGTCCAGGGATCCCAGGCGTTGTCAATCTCCAGTTTGTTGGTATGGCGATGGTGATGATCATGGAGAATGCGCCAGCAGTGAAACGGATAGATCAGCGGCAACATCATCAGATGTCCAACTAAATCATTGACCCAGCGTCGTTTGGCAAAGGAACGATGACCACAATCGTGGGCAATCACAAACCAGCCAGTCAAAGCAGTTCCCGTCCAGAGCCAGGCAAAGGGCAGGAAAAACCACGGTAACAAAAAAATTGCCCCGTAACCGATCGCTACAGCGGCAATACTCAGGGCAACCGATGTCCAGGCTTTGCGGCGATTTTTTTCAAAACAGGACTTGGGTAAGGTCTTAAGAATATCTTTGAGGTGAAGATCTGTGATGGGTAGTGTAGATACTGACAAAGGGGGTTCTGAGGTAGCAGTCATGAATCGAATCAGTTCTCCGAAAATGAGAAGTACAAGCACACAAAAAGCCCCGCTGTCTTGACGATCGATATCGCCACGAGCAGGGACGCTGCAATGTAGCAATGCACAGATGATGAAAGGAAACCATTCTACGCAGGACGTATGCTTCCCTTGAATGCCTTTCCTGACGAGATGGCTTTACAAACTTTTACATTTATAGCATGGGACGGTGGTACAAATGGCAAGATTGGTCTTGAATAGAGCGATTTGAAACCCGCGATCGCGTTAGTTGGGAGAAATGCCAACTTTGCTGCCTGCCCACTCTCAGCAGGCAGGGGCGTAACTCCGCCATACATCTAACCCCAAGCGTTTTCGTTACCAAACTTAATCCTGTTTTACGGAAGACTCGACATAGGCTGGAGAGGATGCGATCGACTCCAGGCGAGACAGAATCATTCTGCCAGTCGGAAGTCGGAAGGGGAAACAATGGACAGCTTAGAGCGTGTGCAATGGTTGAAGCAAAACACCCCGCTGGGGTCACTTTCAGAACCTGTGCTAGAGGCGATCGCCACCCAAATTCAGGAGGAGAGGATCGGCGAAAATCGTCGTTTGGTTCTGGAAGACACCCAACCTGCTGCCCTGTACATCCTCCGTTCCGGTCGCCTGGAAGTGTACCGCACCAGTCCCGATAGCATTGCCAGGGGTGCCAGCAGTTTACTCCCTGGATCAGTCCTGCATTTGCGGGAATTATTGCTGGATCAGCCCACGGAGCAGACGGTGATTACCCTGAATGACTGTGAGTTTTGGACTGTTTCACGGGAAGCCTTCACGGCTCTAGTGGAGCAATACCCGGAAATCAGCCGCACTTTCTCCCGCCAGCTCGCCGCTGAATTGGAACAAGTCACCTCACAGTTAGCCTACGAACAGGAACGACAAACGGCTCTCCGTCCCTATCTGGTTCCCAAGGTCAAACAGGGTATTGTGGGTTCCAGTCGCTATGCCGTGCGATTACGGCAGTCCATCAAAAAAGCAGCCACCGATCGCCAACCCGTTTTAATCTTTGGCGAACCCGGATTAGGTAAAGATAATATTGCCGCTTTGATTCACTTTGGTTCTAACGATCGCAAACAACCCCTGGTCAAAATTAACTGCGATACGTTGCAAACCAGTGGAGCCGAATTATTTGGGCGATCGGGCGGCAAACCGGGTATTTTGGACTGGATGGGTCAGGGGACGTTAATGCTCAACAACGCCCAAGACTTGCCTAAGGAATTGCAGGAGAAACTACTGCAACTGTTAGAAACCGGAGATTATGTTCCCGTCAGCCGAGAGGGATCGCCTCCACCCCAACTACGCCACACTGAGGCTCGGATCATTCTGACCGCAGAGCGCAATCTGCCAGAATGCCAGAAGCGGGTGACGCACCTGATTAAAGTTCCGCCGGTTCGCGTTGCCAAAGCTGACATTGCGGCCCAGGTGAATTACTACATCAGTTTATACTGCCGCTCCAGGGGGGTTTCTCGCCCCAGCGTTGCCCCAGAGGCAATTCGGCGATTACAGAGCTACGACTTTCCCGGTAATCTATCGGAGCTAGAAAGCCTGGTGGAGCGGGCGATCGTCCAGTCCAACCAGGCTCCAGTTCTCACAGAAGAAGTCTTCTGGTCAGCCAGCACCAAAGCCAGGCGATTTCGGGTCAATCTGCTGAATCTGTACCCCAAACTGCGGCAGTTTCTCCGGAGTCCCTGGTGGCCCGATCGGATCAACTATGGGTTCACCCTGATAGCCTTTGCGGCGATCGTCACGATCCTGTTCGTTGGGCCCCAAACCCGCGATGCCAATGTGGGCTTAAATCTGTTCTGGGCCTGGTGGTGGCCCGTGGTGCTGATTCTGTTTCCCTTTCTGGGACGGATCTGGTGTGCGGTCTGTCCATTCATGATCTATGGCGAATTAGTGCAAACTATTTCCCTGAAGCTGGTTCCCCGCAAGCTGCGATCGTGGCCCCGACAGCAGGCTGAACAATGGGGCGGTTGGTTTTTGTTTGGACTGTTTGCCCTGATTTTCCTGTGGGAAGAACTGTGGGATTTGCCCAATACCGCCTATTTATCAAGCTGGTTATTGTTGCTGATTACGGCAGGAGCTATTGTTTGTTCCCTGATTTTTGAACGCCGATTCTGGTGTCGTTATCTCTGTCCGATCGGCGGCATGAATGGACTGTACGCCAAGCTCGCCATGATTGAACTGCGGGCCCAGCAGGGAATTTGTGCAGCAACCTGTACCACCTACCAGTGCTATAAAGGCGGGCCAGAAAAGGGGGAAGGCCAGGAAACCGGAGGATGTCCCATCTACTCCCATCCCGCCCAATTGCAGGACAACCGGGACTGTGTGCTCTGTATGACTTGCCTCAAAGCCTGCCCCCATCGATCGGTGGAGCTAAATCTGCGCCCTCCTGGAATTGAACTATGGACATCCCATACCCCTACCCATTACGAAGTTGCCCTGCTATTTCTGCTATTCGGCGGCATCTTTCTGCATCGCCTGCCAGAGATTAACCAGATGACTGGATGGGCATTCGATCTGGAGCATTTTGGGATGCATGCTGGGGTTTCAATCCTGGTCTTACTCGTTCCGGGAATCCTGGCCTGGCTCGTGCATGGGTTGATTCGTTTAGGGAGTCGATCGCTCAAACCCAATCGCTTCATTGAGTTATCCTACGGCTACTTACCCTTAGTCCTAGGCGGTACCCTAGCCCACTATCTCCGATTAGGACTCACGGAAGCGGGGCGTATTGTGCCCGTCACCCTGGCCACCTTTGGCATGAGTGGAGTCAGTGCGCCAGTGGTGGTGGCTGACCCAGCCGTCATTGCCTTCCTTCAGGGGACAACCCTGGTCATCTCGACCTTCCTCAGCGTCATTCTGACCCAAAAGATTGCCCGTCAATCTTTTCTTACCCTCTTGCCCCAGCACTTAGCCACCCTGGGATTTACGATCGCCCTCTGGCAATTAATTGTTTAGCCATTAGGGCATGCGGAAAAATAACGTACCCGGAACGTACCTGGTAGGGCGCACAGCAGTGCACCCTTACAACAGTCATGGTTTAGTCATTCCACAACCGCTCCAACTGATATCGCCATGCCCCCAACACCTTCTCTCGCTGTTCTGCCCCCAAACTCATATCCCCCATCACCCCCTCCTCATACAGCCGATCGAGGGTTTGGAGCGTGGCTTCCAGGGTTTGTCCCTGCTGTTTCGCTGCATCGATAATTTGTCGGATCTGGGTTTCCGCCAGCAGACTAAACACACCCGACAACCCTTGCTGCTGAAGCGTTACCAGCCGCACGATCGCACTCCGAAGATCCTCTTTCGTCAAAGTTTCGCGGTTATGCTGATACACTCCCCAAAGCAGTCCTTGAAACAGGGCATAGCGGGTTTCCTGGGTTTCATCAAAATTTGCCTCCAGGAATTGCTGCATAAATGGGAGTGCTTCTTGCATTGGGGCAATGGTCACCAGCGATCGCAGCCAGGATTTATCATCTGAAAGCAGTACCAGCAATCGAAAACTATCAATTTCCACCTGCCAGGCATCGGGAGCTTTCACCTGCACCGCATCTGGGAATAGCTCAGTTAGCGTACTTGTAATCTCTTCAGGAGTCATGAAACGTTGCTGCACTGCGTCTGATACCTTCAGCCTATCACTACCGTCTCTCACTGCAATCTGGCGCACGACGGGTTTCCCTGCGAGACAGGCGATCGCGCTGAACCGTTTTTAACTTTTTCTGCCTTAACAGTCCCTTGCTGCAATCCGTAGAATAAAAATAGGGTTATTCCCGTTTGAAAACCTTAACCGATAGATTCTAGGAGGCTGAACAGTAGATATGCTAAGACTAGATGTGCTGGGGCAGTAGCAGGGATCAATGTTCAGCTTCCCAGAATACGTTAGCCGCTTCTTCGTAAACCCCAAGAAGGAAAAACAGAGTCATGGGATTATTTGACCGTGTAAGCCGGGTTGTTCGCTCAAACTTAAATGCAGCCGTCAGTGCTGCCGAAGACCCAGAAAAAGTGCTTGAGCAAGCCATTATTGATATGCAGGAAGACCTGGTGCAGTTGCGTCAGGCTGTCGCTACGGCGATCGCTAGCCAAAAGCGCGTGCAGCAGCAATACACTCAGGCACAAACTGAAGCCGAAAACTGGCAGCGACGGGCCCAACTTGCCCTCCAAAAGGGGGATGAGAATCTGGCGCGGGAAGCCCTGAGCCGCAAGAAGACCCAATCGGAAACGGCGGCTGCCCTGAAAGCACAGCATGACCAACAGTCTGCCACTGTAGATACCCTCAAGCGGAATCTGATCGCCCTGGAAGGCAAGATTTCCGAAGCCAAAACGAAGAAAAATATGCTCAAGGCACGGGCCCAAGCCGCCAAAGCTAATGAGCAACTGCAAAAAACGGTTGGCAATTTGGGAACCAGCAGTGCCATGTCGGCCTTTGAGCGCATGGAAGAAAAGGTGATGCAAATGGAAGCCCGTTCCCAGGCATCGGCAGAATTGGCGGGTTCAGACTTAGAAAGTCAGTTTGCTGCCCTAGAGTCGGGGGGCGATGTCGATGCGGAACTGGAAGCAATGAAGGCTGCTCTGGTGGGTGGTTCTGCCCAGCAACCCCAACTGTCTCAATCCAGCGAAACCACTGCTCCCCAGGATGCTTCAGTGGATGACGAACTGGAAGCATTAAAGGCACAGCTTGATCAGTTGTAAATCTAATGTAGATTCTGATGTCAGTTTGATGTCAGTCTGGAGAAAGACTGCCAGGAAAGCACTCAGAATGATTTAACGTCAGTCAAATCGGTGCAACTGGAAGCCAATCGATGGGTGCATTAGGAATCGTTTTACTGCCATTGAGGTTGCTGCTATTGACTCAGTGGGCAAGGCCCGGGCTGATGCACCCTGGTAGATAGATCTCGGCAGTCAATACACCCACCTTTTGTAGTACAGGCTTCCAGCCTGCGCGGGCAAGAGTCCCGCTCTACGGTTGCTAATTCACGGGTGTATCCCACTTTTGCATTTGCATGACGATCGTTCACTGGCAGGCAAGGCTTCGGCGTGAGCCCAGTCGAATGCTGCCTGCGCTACGGAAATCGATCAATTTCAACGGGATGCTCCCAAATTCGCGCCCGCTCTATTAGCTGATTCAAGCTAGTCGGATATCTTTATTTGAGCAAGTATTTAATTTTGAGCAAGTGTTTAAACTCACATAGGTGGGTGTCATTGCAACCGTTCTGTTTACAAACCCTTTAGGCAGACTTTATCTAAGCTTTATTTGGAAGCATTGAAACTACTGACTTTGAGCCATTTGCAAAATTGACAGATAAACTTGACTGCTTTAAGATTTAGTGGTGTGGCTAGCTAAAGAAGGTTGCCCACAAACGGAATTTTAGAATCAGTGATTTTGGCACTATGGGCGTGCGTACGGAAGCTAACGGAAGAACTTGGCTATTTAGAAGCCGCCATAGTGCTCGCGGTAGCAGATACATAACGCCTGCTCGATCCGGTTCTGGTACTGTCGTTGGAGTTGGCATGGTTGGAGTTGGGACTACTCCCCCGTAGCAGCAAAGTAGCTTGATTTTTCTGCTTTGTACAAACAGGTGCTCATTTCTCCCTTCTTGAAGTGAGAGTAGGATTTGGATTGAGTTTAACGCTCTATCTCTACCCGTTGTTCATGCACTGTTTTTCTAGCACTCATCAGGTTTAAAGCGAAATAGGTTTCAATGAATTGCTGCCATATCCATTAAGGCAGTCTACGAATGTCTGTTCATCAAGATGGTGATTTTTGTCATCAAGGCATTCGGCATCCACGTAGCATTCTGTTAGTTTAGGTCGATCGATGTATTTCACTGCATCAATCATTCGTCATTAGCATAAATCAGTATTGCAAGTATTCTGCAAGCTTTGGCTGACCCATGGAGTCGCCTGTTTTATTTAATGAACGCTGCTTCTAACTGCGGTGAATTGCGCCTAATTTTGGCGTTAAATCTCAATCTTGCTAAAACTTTCACACCTGAGATAGTTCATTGATACCCATCTATTTATATCGCCAAGCAGAGGATTGCATCAGCCAAAACTCGCTGGGTAGAGAGACTCAGTTTCTGAATTGTCAATCTGTATCAAGATGTAGGTCATAACTATGAGTAATGTAACTATTTCACGCGCTCAACTTCGGGCCCAGCGCAAAATGGTCTACCTGACTGCTTTGTTTGGTTCCATTCCAATGACCTTTGGCAAGCGATTGCGCCGAATTATTTATCCCTCTCTCTTTAGAAAGTTTGGTCATGGTGTAGAAATTGAACCAAATGTTCAGTTTGTTCGTGCTCAATCCATTGACCTGGGTGCTTCTGTCTCAATTTGCAGTTACACCCTACTAAACTGCTGGGATGGTGGTGAATTGAGTTTGGATGACTTGGTTCGACTTGACCAGGGGATTCACATTCAAACCCTTGGGGCAACCATCAGTATTGGGGCGCGAACTTACATGGGCCCCTACGTCTGCATAGCTGGGCCGGGCAATATCTCGATCGGTAAAGATTGCTTGATTGCCTCCCATACGGGAATCTATGCCAACAATCATATTTTTGTTGATCCCAAAACTCCCATCAATCTACAAGGATTATCGTCTAAGGGCATTACGATCGAGGATGATTGCTGGCTGGGTTCCGGTGTCAGGGTGATTGATGGAGTGACGATCGGCAAAGGCAGCATCATTGGGGCAGGAGCCGTGGTGAACAAAAACATTCCGCCCTACTCGATCGCCGTTGGTGTTCCCGCCAGGGTGGTTGGCACCCGCGATGCACAAACCTCTAAGCAGGAAGCGATCACACAGACGATCGCATAGACGATCGCATAGAGGTCAAACCGGGTGACGGGAGGGGTTTTATGAGGGTGCATCTAGCTGGCTCCAGATGAATCATCGAAAATCTGGACTGATTCGTCAGCTAGAAACTGTAAGCTAGAGAGTGAAAAGCTCTTAGTTTTACGATTTCTGACTTACCTCTCTGACCATGAGCAACACTGTTTTAACGATTAACGACTCTGAGTTTTCTACAGAAGTGCTGGATGCTGCACAGCCTGTGCTGGTTTACTTTTGGGCATCCTGGTGTGGCCCTTGTCGGTTGATGTCACCGATCGTGGAGTCCATTGCCTCTCAGTATGACGATCGGTTGAAAGTGGTCAAAATGGAGGTTGATCCCAATCCTGAATCGGTGGCGAGCTATAGCGTGGAGGGAGTTCCAGCCTTTCGCATCTTCAAAACGGGTAGTGTGGTTGAAGCGTCTGAAGGGGCAATGAGTCGGCAAAAGCTGCAAGAATTTGTGGATGCTCACCTATCCTCAACGGTCTAAACCTGCCGCTAAACCGATCGTCTTCCTCACCATTCCATTTGTCAGGTCAAACTCATGTCAACTTCCACCTCTACCCCTTTCGATACCGCCATTCCCCTCGATCGGATTCAATACAATGCCCAGGGGCTAGTGCCTGCGATCGTCCAGGATCATCTAGACGGTGCAGTACTGATGATGGCCTGGATGAACCGGGAATCGCTGCAAAAAACCCTGGAAACCGGAGAAACCTGGTTCTGGAGTCGATCGCGGTCAGAACTCTGGCACAAGGGAGCAACCTCTGGTCATTTGCAGTACGTCCGGGCGGTGCGGTATGACTGTGATAGTGATGCCCTGCTGATTACGGTGGAGCAAATGGGGGATGTGGCCTGTCACACGGGGGAGCGAAGCTGCTTTCACCAGGTAGAAGGCTCGATTCAGGCTCCTCCTGCGGATACCCTATCTCAGGTGTTTGAGGTGATCTGCGATCGCCGGGATCAGCCCAACCCCGACTCCTACACCTGTAAGCTATTCAACGGGGGAGATAACAAAATTCTCAAGAAGATTGGCGAAGAAGCCGCCGAAGTGGTGATGGCTTGCAAGGATGATGATCCAGAGGCGATCGCCGGAGAGGTGGCCGATTTGTTCTATCACACCCTCGTCGCACTGGCCCATCACAATGTCGATATTCGATCGGTGTATCGTAAGCTGCAAGAACGCAGACGGTGAGAAGGATTCCTCCTACTCACCATTTTCGATATCCCATTCACCACTGCCCTCCTCTTTGCCCGAAACCAATTGCAGGAATGTCTCTAACTCGCTAAAGGTGCCCGCATAGGTAATGGTGGGAGTATCATAGCCCTTAAGATTCACGCTCTCCTGCTTGAACAGATGGGTTTCCACCCCCGATGCGGTCAGATACTGGTAGGTGGTTTCACCCAGGGCCACATCAATTCCAATCTGCTTGGTGGAAGACTCCAGGCGAAAAGCCGCATTCACAGTATCGCCCAGGGCGGTGTAGTCTGGGCGATCGCCCGTTCCCGTATTGCCCACCATGGCGTAGCCCGTATTTAGCCCAGCTCCAATGCGGAGAGGAAACGGTAAGGGATAGCGTTCGTGGAGTTTACTGGTCATTTTATTCAGCGCACTGAGGGCATGGGCAATCCGCACCATTTCTTCCTGGCTGACTCCCTGGGCTCCGTGAATCCATACAGCCATCACCGCATCCCCGATGTACTTATCCACCCAACTGCCGTACTCGCGGATAATATCTCCGGCACAGCGGAACCAGGTGCCGATCACCTCGGACAGTACCTTTTCATCGATCTGACGGGTCATCCCCGTAAAATTACGGATGTCCACCACCAGAACTGAAATTAAGCGACGTACGTGCAGCGTTGCCGTTGCCGTAAATTCCTGAGAATCGCCCCCGATCGAAGACGGATCAGTGTTCTGCTCAACATTAGGCGTATAAAATTCCAGTTCAGTTTGCCCAAAAGTGAGCCGATCGCCGTTATGAAGCGTGACCGGAACGCTAACTCGTCGTCCGTTCACGAAGGAACCATTACGGCTACCCAAATCAATTAAGTAGAATTCCCCAGTTTCCATGCGTTGCAGCATGGCATGGTTGCGGGAGATCCAGCGATCCGGCAGAACGAAATTATTATCGTCCCCCCGTCCAACCGTCCAGCAGTTGCTGCCGATCAGAGAAAGAAAACGATTGCCCGAATCTGTGCGTAGGATCAAATGAGGAGTGGATTGTACTGTCACCACAGGCTAAGAAACCATATGTTTCCTGAAAGTGCATCCCGACGTATCTCGTCTAGAAGAGAACAGTTCAAATGAATGCAGGCATACAACCACGAATTATAGAAAGCTTCTGCTCAACCTGCACTCCACACGAACCTTTAATTTTCTCTAAATTAGCCGATGATTTTAAACTGACCCGGATGGATGTCCACCCTTGTCGGTTTAAATTCACCTCCAATCATATCCTTGTCCGCCTCGGATCAGCCATCAAAAACGACCAGTCTTCTGCTAAAAAACTGGTCTAAAAAGATACAGATGGATGCAACGTCGCCCAAAGTGAAGCGAAAAATGAGAGCAACGTGGCTCAAGCGGTTAATGCCACCAACCAAAACAACCCATCTACCAGAATCGTACTGAGAACCGCTCCTGCAAACGTCCATCGGTGTAGATGCACCGATCGCAAGGGTAAGCTTCCCACAATCAAGAGAAACAAGCCCAGTCCGATCGCCCAGCCCGTTCCCCAGGGAGTCTGGATCTGAGCCACGGCACTCTGAAAGATCGGTCGTACCAGGTCAGGTTCAGCCAGCATCAACTGTCGCCAGTGGGGAATCAGGTTTACTAAGTAGAAATACACATCAGTGATCGTGGTTCCTAACAATGATCCCAGGTAAAACCAGTTGCCAATTCGCCCCTGCCCTCTCAACAGCCCAAAAATTGCAAACGGCAGCCCGATCGCCTCGATCGGTAGATGCCACAACGGTTCCCACCGCAGCCAACCCCAGTAGACGGAGCCGGCCAACCAGGTCCAGGTAAATCCCAGCAGCAGATCACCCCAGATGTAGGTGGTAGGGCGCGATCGAAGGGTTAAACTGAGCCAAAGCCATCCTCCCGTCAAAACCAAACTGAGCCAGGGAAATACGCGCACCAAGGGAGCCTGGAAAAAGACAGGTACGGAAACCAAAAGGGCCGCAGCCAGAAAAATTGCCCAAGTCTGCCGCAATGAGAACCAGCCCCAGGGAGACCGATTAATCTCCTCCATAGACGCTGCCAGCCCTGCATAGGACTCTTCCGCATAAAGCGGCTGATCGTAAAGCTGCTGATCCGGAAGGGAGTCCTCAGAAAATGAGCGGCGGGTAGATGGCATTAGGGATTCTGAGAGGGGTAGAGCTTTAAGCTGAGATGAGGTTGGGGATAGGGGTTGTTGGAACAATGGCTTTGAAGACAACTGTTTTGAAAAGGGCGTGTTTGTTAAAAAAAACAAATCGACAAACAAAGATATCTGATAATTACTTTACCTTTTTTAACATACCACACCCTTATCCCCCAGGGGGGTATTTTCTAAAAACTATCCTAACGATTTTGGGGTTTACCATAAAGGTTTTCTAAAGTATGGGCTGGACAATGGGCGAATTTATGGGCAAACTCCTAAGCTGTAAAAGAATTTCAAGCTTCCAAACCCGCACCAACCCTTTGCGGACTGTTGACATTTATCAATCGAGGCTGACGTGGAACTTATTCAAGAATTGTTTCAAGCGTTCGTTCTGGGGATTGTCCAGGGAATTACGGAGTTTTTACCGATTAGCAGCACTGCTCACCTGATCATTGTGACCAAAGGCTTTGGTTGGACGGGGCTGGTGGGCAAAAGTTCTACGTGGATGCGATTCAGTTTGGCAGCGTTATTGCTGTGATTATGTATTTCTGGGCCGATATTCGCCAAATTCTCTCAGGTGGCTGGGAAGCGTTTCAGCAGCGAGATTGGCAGCGCGATGAGTGGAAAATCCTGGTGGGGATTGCGATTGGGACGCTTCCAGTGCTGATTGTTGGGTACTTAATCAAGGACATTGTGCCTGAGAGTCCCCTGGTGATTGCGGTGATGTCGATCGTCATGGCGTTACTGTTGGGGTTGGCTGAGAAGATCGGCAGCCACAAGCGTAAGTTTGATTCCCTCAAAATTTCCGATGGGGTGTTGGTGGGTTTGGGGCAAGCGCTGGCTCTGATTCCGGGCACATCGCGCTCTGGCTCAACCTTAACAACGGCCCTGTTTCTGGGGCTGGAACGGCAAACGGCAGCTCGGTTCTCGTTTCTGCTGGGGATTCCCGCGCTGACGATCGCCACGCTGTATCAATCGCTAAAGTCGTTTGAAAGTGTGGATAATCTCCTGGTGCTGCTGATGGGGTTGGTTTCCACCTTTATCTTTTCCTACCTGTCGATCGCCTGGCTGCTGCGCTATCTACAGCGTCAAAGCAACTGGGTCTTCGTCTGGTATCGGCTGGGCTTAGGGGCAGTACTGTTGATTGCCCTGGCGACGGGCTTTTTTCAAGAAGGGTAAGTAAGGGCGCACAGCAGTGTGCTCCCTACTGGGTACGTTATTTTTCCGCATTCTCCCTACCGCTTTTTCCCAATGGCTTTTTTCACAAGATTGGGAATTTGCGAGGGGCGATCGGCGACGGGAATTTTGGCCCGTTTGAAGGCGGCTAGTTTACTTTCGGCCGTGCCAATGTCTGCCCCCATACCCGCCAGGGAAGCAATAATGGCTCCAGCGTGGCCCATCAGTTGCCCTCTAGGAGCTGTACGTCCGGCAATGTAAGCAATTACAGGCTTATCGATCACTTCTGCGACGTAATGGGCTGCTGCTTCCTCGCTGTCACCCCCAATTTCCCCTACCAGGACAATCACTTCCGTTTGCTCATCTTCTTCGAGAATCTGAAGCCACTGCTGAAACGACGATCCCAAAATCCGATCGCCCCCGATCCCCACAGCGATCGACTGCCCTAATCCTGCCTGACTCAACGCCTGTGCAATTTCATAGGTCAGGGTTCCACTGCGGCTCACCAGACCAACTGCACCAGGAGTATAAAACTGGGGCGGATGGGTGCCCAGGGAAATTTTGCCCGGCACAATGATCCCTGGACTATTTGGCCCCACAATCAGGGTTTCGGTGGCTTCTGCCTTGCGGATGAGCTGAATCGTATCCAGGGGTGGTACACCCTCGGTGATGATAATGATTTGGCGAATTTCTGCGGTAATCGCTTCTAGCGCAGCATCCAACACAGTGTAAGGAGAGGCAAAAATCAAACTGACATCGATCGGGCCGGCCCGGTTCAGGGCTTGTTCCACCATGTCGAAAACTGGAACTCCATCCACTGAAGTTCCACCATGCCCTGCGCTGACCCCCGCCACAATTTGAGTGCCGTATTCCCGCATGAGTGCAGTATAGGCAGCACCCAGCGGTTCAACGATGCCCTGAATTAGGACTCTACTATCAAAAGTCAGGTTCATAAGATGCAATGAGGAGGTTGAAACGGTAAAGGCTATTTGCGGGTGGGTTTCGCCAGGGCGATCGTTTGCGTAATGGCTTCATCTAGCGACTCGATCGCCGAAATCTCTAATTCAGCCAGGATGGCCTGAGCCGCAGCAAATTCTTCCCCCATCAGGCGTACCACAATAGCAGGTGCAGGTGCCCTAAAGGGTTGTTTCAGGCAGTCGGCAATGGCTTCAGCCACAGATACCGCCGAAATCACGCCGCTCAGGATGTTGATTAAAATCACCTTTAGCTCCGGACGTTGACGCATGAGATATAGACCCTGCTCAATCCGATCGTGTAGTGCCTCCAGCGATCGACCGTAGTGTTGCTCTCCCCCCAGATCCACGAAGCCCAGGGGCTTACCTTTGGCGGCACAGATCAGGTCAAGCGTAGTCATGGCTAATCCGGCACCATTACAAATCACGCCGATGTTTCCGCCTAATTCCACCAGTTTGAGCGGTATTGCGATTGCCTCAGGTTGAGACGCACCGTTAGGAAGTGCGTGATCCTTCTCTCCGCCAGGATGGGAATCAGGGGCATAAAGATGGAGAGGAGCAGTCGATGGACGGGCAGATGGATCAAAGGTGGCAAACCGGGGAGAGAGCTGAACGAGATCAGGATGTCGTCCCAGAGCTGCATCGTTGACAGCCACCTTGCCATCCAGGGCCATCAGTTTTCCGGTGGGGCTGACGGCCAGGGGATTGATTTCTACTAAATCCAGATCCTTCTGGCTAAAAAGGGTATACATTTTTTCGACAATCTGGCTGACCGACTGAATCAGCTCTCCCTTTAAGCCCATCTGCACCGCCAGACGACGAGCATAAAACGGTGAAAAGTCCTGTTCCACCACCACCTGCTGCACCTCCGACAGGTTGGCTTCCACCGCCTCACCCCCCAGTTGTGACCCCAATAGCAACGGTCGCCGGGTGGAGGTGTCTAACACAACCGATAAATAAAACTCGCGGTCTGCCTCATATTTGGCCTCTGCCAGCAGGACAGATGGATAATTTCCCATAATCGGCAGATGAAAGATGGATTGGGCCGCTGCCATTGCATCGATCGTATTGGTGACAAACCGAATTCCGCCCGCTTTGCCTCGCCCTCCGGTATAAACCTGCGACTTCAGCACAACGGGATAGGGAATGTCGAGTTGCTTCAAATCCCTGGGCTGATCAATCCGCTGCGATGGCAGCACTGGGATCCCCATCTGTCGAAATAATTCTTTTGCTTGGTACTCTAGCAGTTCCATGATTTATAAGTATCAGTGGGATACACCTGGAGAGCAAATAGGATACTGGATTCGGGTTAAGAAAGCATCAAGAGGACAGCGTGAGATGGTTTCCGATACGCCCCAGTTACCCTACTCAGTTGCCATACCCAATTGCTATACCAGTTGCCATACCCAATTGCTATACCTGATTGCCATAACAGTAGCAAGTTTAGGAGGGAGAAAATGGTGAAGAACAGCGATCGAATTCTCATCCTGTCACCTTCTGTTAACAAATTTGCATACAAAGTGCGGAAGATTGCATACCATTGGGTTGATACCATTGGGTTGGCTGGCAATTTTATTGATATTTATTGATAGGCAATCTGTAGTCAATTTACGAACCGGTGATTAGGCTGGTAGAGAATTTAGAGAATTGCATTAGTGGGCGATCGAGGTAGTGCATGGAAATTGGTGTGCCAAAAGAGACAAAGGATCAGGAATTTCGGGTTGGGCTAAGTCCAAATAGCGTCAGAGGTTTGTGCGATCGAGGGCATACCGTATTTGTGGAAACCGATGCTGGCATCGGCGCAGGCTTTACCAATGAAGATTACCTGCAAGCCGGAGCCAAGATTGTACCAGACCCCAAAGCTGCCTGGAATCGAGAAATGGTGGTCAAGGTGAAAGAACCTCTCCCGCCGGAATATCCGTTGATCCAGAAAGAACAAATTTTGTTTACCTACCTGCATCTGGCAGCGGCCCGTTCCCTCACAGAACGGTTGATCGAGTCTGGCGTGACGGCGATCGCCTATGAAACCGTTGAACTACCCAACCATAGCCTCCCCCTGCTCACCCCCATGAGCATTATTGCGGGTCGGCTCTCGGTGCAGTTTGGGGCGCGGTTTCTGGAACGGCAGCAGGGAGGGCGAGGCGTATTGCTGGGGGGTGTACCGGGAGTGCAACCGGGAAGAGTCGTGATTTTAGGCGGAGGAGTGGTAGGAACAGAAGCGGCCAAGATGGCGGTGGGATTGGGCGCGCAGGTGCAAATTTTGGATATTAACCTGGAACGGTTGGCCTATCTAGAAACGCTGTTTGGCTCCAGGGTCGAACTGCTCTACAGCAATACCCCCCAGGTGGAAGGCACAGTTCCTAATGCCGATTTACTAATTGGCGCGGTGTTGGTTCCAGGACGAAAGGCTCCAACCCTGGTATCGCGTGATCTGGTGGCAAAAATGCGCTCCGGTTCGGTCATTGTGGATGTGGCGGTGGATCAGGGTGGCTGTATTGAAACACTGCATCCCACCTCGCATACGAAACCCACCTACGTCGAGGCAGGGGTCGTCCATTATGGAGTGCCTAATATGCCAGGCGCGGTTCCCTGGACTGCAACCCAGGCGTTGAATAACAGCACCTTTCCCTATGTTCTGAAGCTGGCGGAGCACGGAATTGCTGCCCTGGAGAAAGATGAGTCGTTAGCGAAGGGCCTCAATGTCCAAAACCATGCGATCGTTCATCCAGCAGTCCGCGAGGTATTTCCAGATTTAGCGTAATCTTTCTATAATTAGACGCTACACCTATCATAGAAAAAGGTTCAACCCGCAAATCTTAGAGATCTGACATTCATTAAGCTAGGTACGTTGTGTCTCCTAAAGCAAACGAATCCTCTACGTCCGATCGCACGGAACGCCAAAATACGGACTCTTTCTGGTGGAGCATTACCCTCGCGGTGATCGCCTGGTTTTTGCTCACTCTTTCCCCGGATTTAAGCTGGTTCCGCAATTTGCGATCGCCGATCGCTCCACCCGAATGGGACTACACACCGACTCCCCTGGTGATGCGAGGCGGTGATCCCCATATTCGCGCGCTGATGCGAACGATCTCCGCCAGCGAATCCAACAGTCCTCGCCCCTATTCCATTCTCTATGGTGGTCAGCACCTGCAAGACCTGAGCCGCCATCCAGATTTGTGCATCACGATCGTTTCTGGCCCGAATGCGGGAGACTGTACCACTGCTGCTGGACGGTATCAAATGCTGACTACCACCTGGTATAGCAAGGCGAAGGCCTATCATCCCCGCAGTCCGTTTTTATTCTTTAGTCAGGACTACAGCTTTGAAGCCGAGTACCAGGATGAGGTGGTTTACCACTGGCTCAATGATCCCTCTGCCTGGGGGGTAGACCTGGCTGAACTCTTGCGCGATGGGCAAATCCACGAAGTTCTGAGAATCCTATCTCCGACCTGGACCAGTTTGGGTTACGGCATTGAAACGAATTCAATGTCTTCTTTTCTGCCAGAAATTTATCAGGAGATGCTGGCGGAGGAACTGCGGGGGAGTTAGGGGAGTGAGGAGTGTTCGCGGAGCGTGGGCGCAGCCCGTAGGAGTAGGGAGTGAGGAGGCGAAGATAGTTCCATAGCGCAGGCATCTTGCCTGCGATCAGAAATAATCGTTGAAGAACCGTAGATTCTGCGTTTTGTGGTGAAAAATTTTGATATCGGGTGAGGCAATCGTTTGAGTTGTTGCCATCTATGAGAAACCTCTATGCAAGTAAGCATAGAAAATTGAATGACATAGAGCTGAGATTAATACAAGGGCATTAATCGCTCTACCTCCAGTCCGGATGCGATCTGCGTCAGCTTACTCAGGTCTGTTGTCCGATCGACATGGGGCAAGCAGCCCAGAATGGGTTTATTCGTTAGTCCTTGAATTAAGTCAACATTGGCCCAATCCTCAATTTCATGGCGATGGCAGGGTTGAACGCAGTTGAGGATGATTCCCTTCAAATTCACGCGCGAATGCTTGGCCAGGGCCACATGGGCAACCGCCTGGGCGATCGCTCCTGGCCCAACCGGCACAACCAGTACAGTTGGGAGTCGCCAATCCCAGGCCAGATCAGCCCAGGTCGCCTCATTGGTAAGGGGTGAACCCAATCCACCCCAGGAGTCAATCAACACGAACTCCCGCTCTTGAGTTAAGCGTTCCAGGATTTGCCACAATCGCTTCAGGCTGACGCGCTCCCCCTGTTGCTGGGCGGCGATCGGCGGTGCTAGAGGAGACTGAAAGTGTAGGGGATTAATGGCTTCTGGAGACTGATCCAACGTAAACCAGTCCGTATAAAGTTCCCGTTGCTCACCGCACTGAACCGGGCTGAAAAGACCAAGGGACTTTGAAGAATATCGTTGCCAGTAGGACGCCAGGCTGACCGTTAGCAGGGTTTTGCCCACCCCTGCATCAGTTCCTGCAATCAGTAATGCGTTCAAGCTATCTCCCATCCATCGCTCTGAATTCATCCATTTTCGATCGTACGCTCTAATCTGCCTCTCCCATCCAGTTCAAAGCGGATAGGGAATCAGGCCATTGCAGTCAAAGCAAAATTTACAGGCAACAGCAATCCGCCGGACTGCCATTCCTGTAAAGTCAGTAGTTTGGCTCCAATCAACGCAGCCAACCTCCATCTCAGTCAATTGCACCCATTCATCCTAGCGTGGGGGGGGTCTCCGACGCTGTAAGAAGTCTGGAATATCCAGGGCAGGTTTGCTACGCGGCTCTGGAGCGGGTGTAGGGGGAGGAGAAGCGGGTTGAGTTGGCGGCGGTGGTACTGAGGAGGGAGTCCGCTTCAGAGGAGAAACTCGGGTAGTTTGGGCAGCGGGAGGTTCCGCCTGAGCGGTGAATCCAGTGGCAATGACCGTGATCCGAATTTCTCCCTGCAAGCGTTCATCTAAAACCGCACCAAAGATAATGTTGGCGTTGGGATCAACCGCTTCATAGATAATCTCTGCCGCTGCGTTCACCTCATGCAGGGTCAGGTCGTACCCGCCGGTAATGTTGAACACAACTCCTCTAGCTCCATCGATCGACGACTCCAGCAGGGGAGAAGAGATGGCCGCCGTTGCCGCTTCCCTGGCCCTCGACTTGCCTGAACCAATGCCAATCCCCATCAAAGCCGATCCCGCATCTGCCATCACCGCCCGAACATCGGCAAAGTCCACGTTGACCAGACCCGGAATGGTAATGATATCGGAGATGCCCTGAACCCCCTGCCGCAGAATATCATCGGCAACTCGGAAGGCTTCCTGCACCGGCGTTTGCTCTGAAATGACGGAAAGCAATTTGTCGTTGGGGATAATAATCAGCGTGTCTACCCGACTCTGAAGGGCGGCGATACCCTCATCCGCCTGATTCATCCGCCGTTTTCCTTCAAAGGTAAAGGGACGAGTCACCACCCCTACCGTCAGGGCCCCAGCTTCTTTTGCGACTTCAGCGACGATCGGAGCAGCCCCAGTACCCGTGCCGCCGCCCATGCCCGCTGTGATAAAGACCAGATCGGTTTGCTCCAGGGAAGCAGCCACTTCATCCCGAGACTCTTCCGCGGCCTTTTGCCCGATCGCCGGATTGCCGCCAGCCCCTAGACCGCGCGTTAACTTTTGTCCAATCTGCAAGCGATTATGGGTGGAAGCGTGTTCCAGGGCCTGAGAGTCGGTATTAATCGACCAGAACTCAACCCCTGACAAATCGCTGGCAATCATTCGATTAACGGCATTGCAGCCGCCACCACCGACTCCAATAACTTTAATCTTGGCTACATTACTTGGCACAATATCGTCACTCCTGGTTTCCTCTGCCAGTGCCCCTTTCGCATCACGAGGCTGACCCAAGTGTATGCCAGAATTCGTAAAAGGATTCGTAGTGTTCATCGGTGGCGAGAGATCAACTGATTCTCCATCTGGAGAGTTTGTGTAGGTAGATACTAATCTACTATTAAGCGTCATTGGAATTTAGAAACCACTGATACAAAGACTCTTTTTAACCTTGGGTAACTCTAGTCAACTATAGGCTAAGTTGCCTGAAAAACCAAACAGATGTTGCACGCTGCTTAATGGTTCAATTTCAACGAAAATAATTCGATCGCAGCAAACTTTTATAAAAAATAAAGGTTAGGAATTGGGACATTGCATTCCAAGCCTTACTTATCGTTAGAGTTAGAGTTAGAGTAATCATTTCGCAAATTGGGTAGTCTACAAAGTTAGAGCAGTGACTTTGGGTTATTCATCAACCGCAGGACGTATTCCCTCTATATCAGTCATTTCAATTAATGGATGTTTAGGATTTCTTAAATCAATGTAAGCCACTTGATCGAGGTCAACCTGTTCGGGTAACTGCCTCATCTGATCAAGAACTTGCAACTGTTCAGCCAGCCGAGAACTATACGCTCCAAAATCGACCATACCCAGTTCCGTGTGTAAAACCAGATTGCTTGGATTACGCCAATCAATTTCCGTGATTTTAACGGGACTGCGGCTCACCTGTTGATAGAGATTTGCCCATTGCGATCGATATTCTTCCCGCATTCCAATAATTTTCAAATCGGGTAATCCCTGAGAGGAATTGAGCGAGACATAAACCTCGAAGGGGATCACGGCTCCCTCTTCGTCTAGCAGAACCGCTTGCTGTTGGGACGGTTGACCCTGCTGGGCTGGGGAAGTTTGATTCGATGGAGCGGGCATTGTGGCGATCGGACTGGCAAAGTAGGCCACTGCAACCGGATAGCGTTCTTGAATTCGTACCGTTAGCCCAGGCGGAAAGAGGTGGCGAACGACAGTCGCAGTGGCGATAGGTGCTTCTGTTTCCAGGTGATGGGCAATTTTCTGAGGCTGAACCAGCAGAATGGATTGGGGGTAGTCGATCGGCAGAATGGAGCGAATGTTTTCTGAGGAGAGAACCTGATTTCCCTCGATCGCCACCTGCTGAGGGCCGCGCAGCATCCAGTCCAACTGAGATAAGCCCCAAATCAGTCCGCCCGTGATCCCAGCCATCGCAACCATTTGCCAGGTTGATTGCAGTGTCCGCACGCGCCGCTGTCGCCGGAGTTGTTGCCGCCGACTAGCGAGTTCGGATTGAGAAGTAGACGAAATTTCTGCCATAGCTCCGGCAAGGGGGGGTGGCAAAAGCCCTAAGAACAGCAAACTAGAAACAGCAAAGGAAACAGGAGTGTATCACAATAAGGCAGCTTATTCTACACTGCTCGATTTCCCCCAAATTGCGACATTCGCGTTACAAAATTTGAAGCTCCAGATCACCTGGATATAGTTGAAGCCGCAGCAAATCTTATTAGATCTTTAATCTACCGCTGAAGAACAGCTTACAATTGCTCGCGCCGTGGGTCAGTTTGAGCATGATTCTGAAATCTAAATCTTTGAGTGAATCCCTGAATATCTCCTTTTCCTTGCATAACCCTCTTATCAGGGATGAATCGGAGAATCAGGATTATCCGCCGCAACCACAGGGCAAATTTGGTCTTGTATTGGCAACTGCCAGGGTTAACTGGTAGGCGTTTCTGCCCTGCGCCCGACTGTTGAGCCGTAAATAGTAAGTTCCAGAGGGTAAGCCTTGATAGGCCCGTTTCAGCGTTTCCCCCGATCGCACCCGTTCCGACAGGCGATTTCTGCCCAGAGACACCAATTGTCCTTGTTCGTTCAAAAGGGAGCCAACGATGCTGGCTTGAGAGCGGTTTCTAAAGGTTAAGCGGAGATTGCTGAGTTCATTCAGCGTAAACCGAAAAAAGTTGGCGTTCTGCCGTCCGACGTTGGCCCGGACAGTGCGTCTGCCAGGAAATAGTCCCAGGAGCCGAGCCGTTCCTAAGGTTCGCCCGATCGCTCGCAGGGGTTGGGCAGAGCGGGTGAGGGAAGGGAGATTGAGAGAAGGAGGTTGAATCAGGCGAGAGGTAACCGCCCCAGCGATCGCTGGCAGATTGCGGGACACAGGTGTTAGCGATGAAAAATGATCTTGAGTCAACATAGGTCGTTAAGGTTACGGGAGTTCGATCGAGTTCCTGAGGATGAGTCCTGAAAGTGCTTGTTATTCTAATCCATGCATCGGAGCATCACTAGCCCTTCCCAGCAAATTGCCCATGATTATAATGCCAAGCCATCCCCAGAATTTCTCCAACGCAACGATACTCTCGGTGACGAACAGCAAAACCGCGATCGGGCATGAGAGAATGGGAAGACTATTTAGTTAATTTGTCAGTCCATATTGGTCAATATTTAATCTTTGGTGATCTACTGAAGATCTTTAGTGATCTAGTAGACCTTGGCGTGAGGTTAGCTACCGTAGAGCGGGTATCCTGCCCGCGCAGGCTAGAAGCCTGCCCTACAGATGGTAGGCATATTCAAGCCGCAGTGATCTAGTGATCTATAGAAAGTGATCTACTGAATATGTGCAGCTTCGGGATTGTCCAGCTCGGAGATTGTCCAGCTCGGAGATTGCCGTATTGTTGATTGGCTGCCATTGGCGATATCTTGGTTGAGTTCAGAGTTGAACTGAATTTTTGCGGTTCTCCTGTGTAATTTCAGTTTTTCATTCGTTTTCCATAACCCTCTAAATAGATTGATGGCTACTCAACAGACGATTTGGATCTACGACACAACGCTACGAGATGGGGCGCAACGGGAAGGTTTATCCCTTTCCCTGGAGGATAAATTGCGAATTGCGCGTGAGCTAGATCGTCTGGGAATTCCCTTCATTGAGGGTGGATGGCCAGGGGCAAACCCCAAGGATGTCCAGTTTTTCTGGCAGATTAAAGAAGAACCTTTGACCCAGGCGGAAGTGGTGGCCTTTTGCTCAACTCGCCGTCCTGGAAAATCAGCGGCGGATGATTCAATGCTGCAAGCGGTGTTGGCAGCTGGAACCCAGTGGATCACCCTGTTCGGCAAGTCCTGGGATTTGCAGGTGACGGAGGGCTTGCAGACCACCCTGGAGGAAAACCTGGCGATGATCCAGGACACGATCGAATTTTTCCGCAGTCAGGGTCGTCAGGTGATCTACGATGCGGAACACTGGTTCGACGGGTATAAGCAGAACCCAGAGTATGCCCTAAAGACCCTGGAAGCAGCGATCGTCGGTGGAGCAGAATGGTTAGTCCTGTGTGATACCAACGGTGGAACCCTACCCCATGAAGTTGGGGCGATCGTCCGGGAAGTGAATCAATTCGTCAATAACCTCACCCCTGCGGCTCCCAAAATTGGCATTCACACCCACAATGATTCTGGGACAGCCGTGGCCAACGCCCTGGCTGCGGTGATCGAAGGAGCCAGAATGGTGCAGGGAACTATCAACGGCTATGGGGAACGCTGTGGTAATGCGAATCTCTGTACCTTAATGCCCAACTTGCAGCTTAAATTGGGCTACGAGTGCGTTCAGCCCCGTCAACTGGCTCAACTCAGCGAAATCAGCCGTCTGATCAGCGAAGTGGTGAATCTGGCTCCCGATGATCATGCCCCCTACGTCGGACTTTCTGCCTTTGCCCATAAGGGGGGGATCCACGTCAGCGCAGTGGAGCGCAATCCGCTGACCTATGAGCATGTTCAGCCAACTCAGGTGGGTAATCGACGACGGATTGTGATTTCCGATCAGTCTGGATTAAGTAATGTCCTGGCAAAGGCCCGCAGTTTTGGCATTGATCTAGATAAACAAGACCCAACCTGTCGGCAAATTCTGCAACACCTGAAAACGCTGGAAAATCAGGGCTATCAGTTTGAAGCGGCGGAGGCTAGTTTTGAACTGTTGATGCGAAAGGCATTGGGACAGCGACCTGAATTCTTCACCATCAAAGATTTTCATATCCATTGCGACTTAATCCGCAGTGATGTAGATATCTGGAATAGTCAATCCCTGGCTACGATTAAAGTTACCGTCAATGGCCGGGATATTCTGGAGGCGGCGGAGGGCAATGGCCCTGTTTCAGCCCTGGATGCAGCCTTGCGCAAAGGCTTGATGAACTTCTATCCCGAAATTGCTGCACTGCATTTGACGGACTATAAAGTACGGATTTTGGACGGGCGGGCCGGAACCTCTGCAAAGACACGGGTGCTGGTGGAATCCAGTAACGGTCATCAACGCTGGACAACGGTAGGAGTGTCTGAGAACATTATTGAGGCTTCCTATCAGGCGGTCGTGGAAGGGTTGGAGTATGGTTTGATGCTCCAGAGTCAGGCGCAGACGGTTTTGACTTAGGACTGAGGACTGAGGACTGAGGACTGAGTAGAAGTAGGGTGGGCAGTGCCCACCAGTCCATGAGGGTTTTGAGGGCTACGGGTTGAGGTCTGGACACTATTTGGGGTCTAGGCGATTCCTGTAGGGCTGAGTGTGGGCGAGGTCTGTAGGACTTTGGGCGGGTTTCTGCGGGGTAATGGACTGTTGGAGGTGAGGAAGGGGCGTGTATCTGTTAATTCCGGCCGCTGGATCAGGGCGGCGTATGGGGGCCAGTCGAAATAAATTACTGCTACCGTTGCTGGAGCAACCGCTCCTTGCCTGGACGTTGATGGCGGCGAAACAGTCTGAGTCGATCCACTGGATTGGCATTATTGGTCAACCAGCAGACTGGCCAGACTTTAAGGAAATTGTGGCTGATCTGGGGCTGACCAAGCTGGTGCATTTTATTCCAGGAGGAGCAACGCGCCAGGAATCGGTCTATCAAGGGCTAAAGGGATTGCCTGCTATTGCTGAACAGGTGCTGATTCATGATGGAGCCAGGTGTTTGATTACGCCGGATTTGTTCGATCGCTGTACTACGGAACTGGAAACCTGCGATGGGTTGATTGCGGCTGTTCCCGTTAAAGACACGATCAAGGTCGTCCATTCTGACAGTCAGGTGGTCGCCAGCACCCCCGATCGCAGTAAGCTATGGGCGGCCCAAACACCCCAAGGATTTTCGGTGGAGAAACTGCGGCAATGCCATGATGAAGGACTGCGCCAGGGTTGGGAAGTTACGGACGATGCAGCTTTGTTTGAACAGTGTGGGCTTCCAGTCAAAATTGTCCCTGGGGAAGAAACCAACTTGAAGGTGACAACGCCAATTGATTTGACGATCGCAGAATTTATCCTGCGGCAAAGGGGAACTGAAGCTTAGGATCGTGGATCAAATAACCTGTAATCATTCTGCCTTGTTGACTGGGCGGGCAAGATGCCCACCCCACAAGAATTTCAGAAGCTATTTCCCACGCCATTCTGCCTGTTCCATTGCCTCCTGCATCTGCTGGCTGCGGCGCAGGTAACTGACAAACAGCACGATCGAAAAGCCAATAATGAATGGCCCCAGCACGCTGGCTGAAAAGGTATTGTACAACCCGTGGAGAATCGCTGCGATCGTGACACCAATAAACAGGATTGCGCCCTGACGGGACGGGTTGATTGCAGCCAAACCAATGAAGTAACCGACAATGCCGGCTAAGATGGCGTGAAACAGGGGCAGGGAAACGAACCGCATCGTATTGGCAGCCACATAGGATCCCAAGCCAATTTCTCCTCGTGATAATCCAAAGGCATAGCGCAACGAATAGGCGGCTCCTTCGGCGATCGCAAACCCTAGACCCGACATGGCTCCATAGAAAGCAGAAGTCTGGGGATCAGTAAGTTTTCGAGGACGCAAAAGCAGCAGGTAGACTGGTAACGCCTTGCAGATTTCCTCCAGTACGCCCACCCCCAGCGTGAAGCCAACCATCCGAGCCAGTAAGCCTCCACCGACGGCTTGATACAAATTGCTAAAGGGCGGAAATCGCTGCAACAACAGCAGGGTAGGAATCCCAATGAATGTCGTAAATAGCATACATTTCAGGGTGTTTCCCCAGGAAAATTCCGGTGGGCGAATCAGATGATAGAGCACCACACCCCAAATCGATGCATAGTAAATCCCCAGCAGCCAGGCCGTCTGAGCCAGGGTTGCCTGTTCTGCAAAGAGGTTAACCAGGAGGGGAAAGACCCCTAAAAACAGCAGCAGGCGAACGGTGGTACTGCGGTAAAGCTCAGTGCTGAAGACATCCTGGTAGGGAAGGATAGTACTGAAGCGAAAGCTGCAGAGGGACTGCCAGAAGTTTTGGGGATTGGGTTGACTGTACTTCACGATCGCCCCAGAGGATTTGACGATCGCTTTGGAGGGCTGTCGGCTGGGGTAGGGGGGTCGATAGGGCAGGAAGGAAGGGGGAGGGGCAGGGAGGGATAATTCCTGAACCCAGGCAGGTCTGGTTTCGGTCTGCTGCTGTCCGTAAACTTTGACACAATCCAGGGAACGAATCTCCAGTCCACTAATTTGCTGCTGCAGGAAGCGAACAAACGCTTGTTTTTCTAAAGGACGATCGGACGTGAGTAAAATTTTGAGACACCGATCCTCGCGTACAACCCGAACCGTCACCCTTCGCGGTTGGAGCTTGCGATTCAACAAAAGGGCGATCGCCTCTGGATCGCCTTGTCGAGCTAGATTTAGCAAATCGGATTGGAGCATAACCGATGCTTCACTGCACCAGATTGAAGGTGTACTCAGAATATCCCACTGGTTGCTCGCATCGAGTATCCCGTGAGTGCATTGAACATTGGCGTTAACCAGATGGATTAACCAGACTGGGGTAACTGGACTGAATGGGTGAGCCAGCCACGATCCCACCTGGGGATCTTTGCCTCAGACTCAATGAGAGTTTACCAAGAGCGATCGTTCAAACACAATCTTTCCCCTGACTGGCCTCTTTTGATTGTCTGACCTCTGCCGTCACTTTTCTTCGCCCCTGGCTTTATACCCTGAGTCAGATTCGGCAACCCTAGCAAGATGGGAAAATATGTTTAAATACATCGTCATACGACCTGACTTTTGTTAGTATTTTTCAAACATTTTCAATCGATCGTTTCATTAAATTGCCAATTAATTGGCGTTTTGTAGCTTAAAAAACAGAATAGAGATCACTTATGGAATACTCGTTTGAACTCGTTGGCGTATCTCCTGTTTTATCGTTTTTTAAGCATCAACAGGCTGTGCAACGGCGACAACATACGGGTGCAGAATATTTAGGAACCTACCGTTGTACCCTCGATGCATTAATTGAGTCGGTTGAAGAGATGCCCTTGCGAAATCACTGGAATCTCGATCGGGTTGTGGATACGGTCATCAACTTTTGGCTTAACAATAATGAGAAGGTTTCTCACTGGAAAAAACGTTTAGAAGACGCTAGATCAGACAACTTGCTCGTCGCTAGAGTTGCTGACCTCGACTCACTCAAAATTGAGTTTGAAACTTTGCTGAAACCAGAAAGTTGAGTCTCTGTCCCTTCCTGATGCAGGCAAGATGCCTGCGCTACGGGGGTTGGCTGCCTATCAGCTCCCGATTCCCATCACGGCATTACCTGAATTTGTCCCTGACAGATCAGTTCCTCGTGGTTGAGGGTGAGTTGCTGAAGGAAAACTTCTGCACCAAGATCAATCTCAAAGGTTTCCAGGTGCGGTAGGGGTTGCCCTGTTTCTGCGTCAGGGTGCGTCAACCATTCCGGCTGCAAAAAGCGGATCTTCTGTCCTTCGGCAATCTGGAGCTGAGTGCGGAGGATGAAGAGGGTAATTTGTTGAGTTGATGTCGATCGCAAATTTGCGCTTAAAGTCAAATAGTTTTCACCAATTTTCACAGCGGGCGATTGAACGGCGATCGGTGGTTGCAGTCCAGATTGTAGTTCAACCGGCAAATCAGCCGTCAGCCCCGATTGCAGCAACAGCATGACTAATTCACTCAAAGCCTCTGCCAGCAAAGGGGAATTCATGGAAGCATTCAGATCGGCTTGATGAACGATCGTCTCTATCTGTACGGGAATCGGTTCCAGCAAGCGCAACGGTTTTCCCCGCACCACCTCTTTCAAGTTCACCCGAATGGTTTCACCCACCAGATGAATATAGCTGAGGGCAATTCCCTGATAGATCACTTGCTGCGCTGCGATCGTCACTTTGGGAATATTGCCTGACATGAGTTGGCGATCGCCCCCTTCAATCTGAAACTGTAGGGTTTCAACGGAATTGACCTGCGATCGGAGCCACAGCTTCACGGCTGGCGAAAGCACTTTACTAATTAATCGGCTCACGTTTCACTCCTCACTCTTTAAAGCATTGAGTCGATCGAAACTCCTGGGTTGACTGGGCGGGCAAGACTTCGGCTTGAGCTCAGTCGAAACGCTGCCCACCCCACAAGAGTTGTACGTTAAAGTATTTCTGCTTCCCGACTCCGCTTCCCGACTCCTCACTCCTCGCTCCTCACTCCTCACTCGTATGAGCGATTTAACTCTCTGTACGGGCGGTTTGCAAACCGCCCCTACTCCACCCAAACCGTCACCGCCGCCACCGCAATCAACATCTCATCATTCTTATCATCCAGAGATTCGATCGCCCGTCCCTGCACCACCATGCCGCCTGCTTCCAGGGTGAGGAATTTTTGCCCGAAGGGGAGGACGGCTAGCACTTCATCCTGTCGGACTTGATCGGCATAGGGTACGGCAACCTGAACTTCGACAATCATTTCGTCGGGATGGTTCAGTCCAGCGACTTCCCAAATTCCAGGTAGGGCATTATGGGCGATCGCATTTCGGACGGCGCGGGCAGCCGCAACGGTGGGGTCTTGTCCATGCTGGTCAATTCCCATGCCCATTTCAATGACAAAGCGTTTACGGGTCATAGCAATAGATAGGATAGTTCAACAATTATGAGGAACGGTGGCGAATCGGGCAACGGTTGGGATGGGAGCAACGGATAGAATGAAGGGTACAGTCAAGAGGCTTGTAAGCAATGACGAGCTATCCACCGATCGATTCAGGCTTGGAGGTCGATCGTCGCTTTCCCGACAGTGATGGTCAACCGATGGCAGATAATACGGAGCAGTTTCAGTGGATTGTTTTAATCAAAGAAAATCTGGAAGTGCTGTTTGCCGATGATCCGAATGTATTTGTGGCAGGGGATCTGCTGTGGTATCCGGTTCCCTCGCAGCTCGTGTCTCCCACTGCTCCAGATGTTATGGTGTCGTTTGGAAGACCGAAGGGCAGGCGGGGTTCCTACAAGCAGTGGCAGGAAGACGACATTGCCCCACAGGTCGTGTTTGAAATTCTTTCGCCCAGCAATACCAAAGCAAAGATGGATCTCAAGCTGGAATTCTATGAAACCTACGGGGTTGAAGAGTATTACCTGTACGATCCGGAAACCTTCCGGCTAGAAGGCTGGCTGCGGCAGGGAGAACACCTCAACAAACTCTGGCAAATGAACGATTGGGTCAGTCCGCGTTTAGGAATCCGGTTTGACACAACCAGCCAGAGAGAGTTGGTGCTGTATCGTCCGGATGGTCAACGGTTTTTGACGACCATTGAACGGGAGCGGCAGATGACGCAGGAACGCCAGCGAGCTGAGCAAGAGCGACAAAAAGCCGAACAGTTGGCAAATTATCTGCGATCGATTGGGGTTGATCCCGATAATCTACCAACTGAACGTCCAGAGTGACCAAACTCTAATCCACCTAACTCTTGAGGACGGCTGGGGCGGGAGCTTTGGCAGGGGGTTTTTCCAGCATCAGCTTCGATCGCTTCACCCGATCAGGAACAGCGATGGGATAATCCCCCGTGAAGCAGGCAGAGCAAAAGCTTTCAGTGTCCGTTTCGGTGGCTTTGAGCATTCCTTCCCAGCTCAAATAAGCCAGAGAGTCTACGCCAATCTGCTCCGCAATTTCTTCTACCGATTTAGTCGCTCCGATCAACTGATCCTGGGAATCGGTATCAATGCCGTAGAAACAGGGATGGGTGACGGGTGGGGATGAAATTCGCATATGCACTTCCACTGCCCCCGCATCGCGGAGTGCCTTGACAATCTTGCGGCTGGTGGTGCCCCGGACGATCGAGTCATCCACAATCAGAATCCGCTTGCCGGCCAGCACATCCTTTAAGGGGTTCAGCTTCATCCGAATCCCCGATTCCCGCATGCTTTGAGTCGGTTGAATAAAGGTACGCCCCACATAGCGGTTTTTAATCAGTCCTTCCGCATAGGACAATTCCGACTCCTGGGAAAAGCCGATCGCCGCTGGAATGCCCGAATCTGGGACACCCATCACCAGATCCACATCTGCCGGAGATTCGATCGCCAATTGCCGACCCAGGCGCAGCCGATAGCTATAGAGGCTTTCCTCATTCATGACGCTGTCGGGACGGGCAAAGTAAATCATTTCAAAAATGCAGAGCTTCCGCTTGGTTTGGGGTGCCCAGTGGAAGGAGGATAGCCCCTCTTCAGTGATCCATACTAGTTCCCCATGCTCCACATCCCGCAAATATTCTGCCCCGATGATATCCAGACCGCAGGTTTCGGAAGACAGCACATAGCGGGGGGGGGCAGTGGGGGTATGACCGGGAAGCATCCCAATCACCAACGGACGAATGCCATTGGGATCACGAATGCCCATTATGCCGATCGGAGTGCCAATCACCAGGCTAAAGGCTCCCTGACAGCGATGCAGCGCGCTAATTGCTCCTTCCAGCCAGCCCTTACCACTGTTGACTTCTTCAGCGATCGCATGGGCAATCATTTCTGAGTCAGTGGTCGTAACGAGCTGAACATCCGATCGAAGCAACTCTTCCCGCAATTCTGGTGTGTTGACCAGATTCCCATTGTGGTTCAGAGCCAGTGTACCCAGGCGAGTCTCCAGTACGGCCGGTTGAGCATTCACGACCCGGCTTGATCCAGTGGTGGAATAACGAGTGTGACCGACGGCCAGGTATCCGGGCATATCCTGCAAAATGTGCTCATTAAAAACCTGAGACACTAAGCCCATGTCTTTGTGCAAATGCACCTGATCCACATCAAACGAAGCAATCCCAGCCGATTCTTGCCCTCGGTGCTGGAGTGCGAACAAACCAAAGTAGGTCAACTTTGCCACATCTTCGCCTGGGGCATAAACCCCAAACACGCCGCAAGCTTCTTCCGGTTTGTCCGGTCGAGATAGATCAGGTTGCTCTGAATCTAGAAGTAGGGTGCGATCGACAGGCAGATGAGAGTCAGAATTCGGCATCATGAGAGCGTTATTTTCGTCGGGTAAAGGATCGGCGTGAGTGTGTGAGAGGCTAATGGGTAATCAGTAATTGCTAATGGAGTAATGGGGGCGGTTTCAGGGATAAGGAAATCGAAACAGAGCGATAACTGAGATAGATTAACGTTTCTTTAAGATTCCACTCCCTAACAGTAGCGTGAACTGTAGGCGATCGACTAGAAAACTGTCACAAAATCCAAAATCTCAAATCCAAAATCCAAAATCTAAAGATTTAACCGACGTTCAATGGCATTCGACCAGCGATCGGTCATTGTCTCGATCGTAACGTTGATTAACTCCAGGTTACTAGTCGTAGAAACCCGCAAGCTTCCTCCCGTTTCCGTCACCACTCCTAACTTTTGCCAGTGTTCTCCCAACTGTTCAGTCAGGTAAGCTTCCCAGGCTTCTGTGCGATCGGGTGCCACCGACACCAAAATCCGCGCCCCACCTTCCGCAAACAGCAGCGAATCCCAGCGGAATGAAATCGACTCCCGGCTTCCTATCTCCACCCGAACCTCCGCCCCTCGATCGCCACTAATACAACACTCCGCCAGTGCAACCGCCAATCCGCCCTCTGCACAATCATGGGCAGACTTAACCCAACCCTGCCGAATTCCTTCACGACAGGCAGACTGCACCTTTCTTTCCAGATCAAAATCGACGATCGGGGGCATTCCGGCAACGGTATGGTGGAGGGTTGCCAGGTATTCGGAACCGCCGAGGGTAGGGGCGATTCGCGAATCGCCCCTACTGAGGACTGAGGACTGAGTGAGAGGAGTTCCGAGGAGGTAAATCGGGTCGCCTTCGGTTTGCCAGCCTTGTCCGCAGGTTTGGTGAATATCGGGAACCAGTCCGACCATGCCGAC
Organism: Egbenema bharatensis FJBBOT/2019; assembly: GCF_048077055.1. Taxonomy (NCBI): domain Bacteria; kingdom Bacillati; phylum Cyanobacteriota; class Cyanophyceae; order Oculatellales; family Oculatellaceae; genus Egbenema; species Egbenema bharatensis. The sequence goes on from NZ_CP182236.1 coordinate 6,231,127, forward strand.
CACTGGAGTCGGATAAATTGCCTGGGGGTTGCCCGCTGCATCCAGGGTTTCGTTGTAGAGGGACACGTTGCCTCCTGTCACCGGAGTGGAAAATTCCTGGCAGGCTTCCGCTAATCCCCGGCAGGCTTCTGCCAGTTGCCAATAGCCGATCGGTTTTTCAGGACTGCCAAAATTCAGATTGTCTGTGACTGCGAGTGGTTCTGCTCCGACACAACTCAAATTCCGCGCCGCCTCTGCCACTGCCATTTTTGCCCCTTCATAGGGATGCAAATACACATATCGGGCATTGCAATCCACCGTCGCCGCCACTCCTGTCCGGCAATCTAATTGCTCTACTGCTCCTCTCTCCTCTCTCCTCTCTCCTCTCTCTCCTACTTGAGGACGTAACCGCACGATCGCTGCATCGGACCCTCCCGGAAACAGGACGGTATTGTTCATCACTTGATGATCATACTGGCGATAAACCCAACGTTTTGAGGCGATCGTGGGTGTGTCCAATAGCGTGAGTAAAATATCGTTCCAGGTGTATGATTTACCGTCGATTTCAATTCCCGTTTCAGTGCAGTTTGGTAATTCTGCTTCTGTCCATTGCCATGCTTTCTGCGCGTAAGCAGGCGGTTCGCTGGGCAGTTCTCGGTGGTAAATTGGCGTGTTGTCTGCCAGGGCAGTCGCCGGAATTTCAGCAGCAATTTCCCCTTGAAATAGAATACGGACGATCGGTTCTGTGATCACGGTTCCGGCAACAACGGCATGAAGTCCCCACCGTTCAAAAATGTCGATCAGTTCTTGCTCTCGTCCTTTATGGGCCACAAACAGCATCCGCTCCTGGGATTCAGACAGCAAATACTCGTAGGGAATCATGCCCGTTTCTCGTACCGGAATTTTATCTAGATCCAGTTCAATCCCAACGCCCCCTTTCGCGGCCATTTCCGAAGTCGAGCAGGTGATTCCAGCGGCTCCCATGTCCTGGGCCGCGACAACGGCTCCCGTCTTAAAGGCTTCCAGACAGGCTTCAATCAAAGACTTTTCCAGGAATGGATCACCGACTTGCACCGCAGGGCGATCGTCCATCGATTCGTCCGTCAGTTCGGCACTGGCAAAGCTGGCTCCCCCCATGCCATCCCGTCCGGTGGTAGACCCCACATACAGCACCGGATTACCAATCCCTGCCGCCCCCGATTTCACAATATCCGGGGTTTCCATCAGTCCCAAAGCCATTGCATTAACCAACGGATTTCCGCCATAGGCTGGATCAAAGTACACTTCCCCCCCAACGGTCGGCACTCCAACGCAATTACCATAGTGAGAGATCCCCTCCACCACACCCCCAAACAACCGCCGCGTCCGGGCATCTTCCAGAGAGCCAAACCGCAGCGAATTAAGAATGGCGATCGGTCTTGCCCCCATCGTAAAAATGTCGCGCAGAATACCGCCGACTCCGGTGGCTGCCCCCTGGAACGGTTCCACTGCCGAGGGGTGATTGTGGGACTCAATCTTGAACGCCAACCGCAGCCCATTGCCCATATCTACCACACCTGCATTTTCACCCGGCCCCACCAGAATGCGATCGCCCGTGGTGGGAAACTGCTTCAGCAAAGGGCGCGAGTTCTTGTAGCAGCAATGCTCCGACCACATCACCCCAAACATCCCCAGTTCTGCCTGGTTGGGATGCCGTCCTAAACGATGCACGATTTCCTCATACTCCTCAGGCTTCAAGCCTTCACTGGCAATTTCTTCCGGCGAAAAGGGCGCAGACATAGGTTGGATGGGTGATACAACAACGTTTATTTTAAGGGATAGGAGAGTGGGTGAGGAGTGAGAGCGATAAGTAGTAGATTGGGCGGGCAAGATGCCCACCCCACAAGTAGGGGCTGCACTGCTGTGCGCCCCCAACCGCCGTGCATCCCCAACTGCTGTGCGCCCCCAACCGCTGTCCATCCGGACTTAAAGCGTCATCGATCGCACGTAGATCCGCATGATTTCGCCGGGTTCTTTGCTGGTAGCCTGCTGGATTTGCGAGAAGGGTAGAGGTCTTGACCAGTCTTCCACTCGACAGAAATCACACTGATACAGACGGGCGATCGTGATTTCTACATCATTAGGTTGACCAATCATCAGAAGTTTTACCGATCGCCGGGCAGGGGAAATCAGCCGATCGCCCACAGGAGGCTGACCGAAAAATTTGGCGGACATCGTTTGTGAATCTCCTTATGTTCCAGGGTTTGAAGAAACCCTAGAGACTAGCCCTCGTTCAGACAGGGCAAGCGGAAGGCATCAGGTGTTATCATTCACCCTAGCCTGGACTAGCTTGAGTAGTCTGGGTCAGGAGATCGAGCGTTTTGCTTGCCCGCGGACGCTCGACCTCCGTTAGAGAATTCGTCTCCAGGTCGTCCAACTGCCCTCCAGGTCTATGCAACCCAAAAGACAGCCATAGCTGAAGAGATTAGCATCAATCGATCGAGCAAATCAAGTCACAATTGTTACTATTGCGATCGATTTTCGTTCAGCTTCATGTTCGATAACATCTCTAAATTCCTGATTGAGCAATTCCCCGAAGACTTCGCCTCCTGGCTGATTGGAGAACCGATCGCCCTGAGCGAACTCAGTCCCTCGGAACTGTCCCTCGAACCGATTCGTGCCGATGCTCTGATTCTGCTGCAATCGGATAACATCGTCCTCCACTGCGAGTTCCAAACCAATCCTGATCCCACCATGCCGTTTCGGATGGCAGACTATGCCCTGCGAGTCTATCGCCGGTTCCCCCAAAAGCAGATGGTGCAAGTGGTGATTTACCTGCGAGCAACGGAGTCTGAGTTAGTGTCCCAGACCAACTTTACGGCCAACAACCTGCGCCATGAATTTCAGGTGGTACGACTCTGGGAGCAACCCACTGAGGTCTTCTTTCAGCGACCCGGACTCCTCCCCTACGCCGTTCTCAGCCAGACAGACGATCGCGTGGAGGTACTCCAGCAAGTGGCAGAAGCGATCGAAGCGATGGGCGATCGGAACCAGCGAAGTAATGTTTCTGCGGCGACAGGGATTATGGCTGGATTAATATTGAATCAAGACACCATTCGACGAGTGCTACGGAGGGAACTGATGCAGGAATCTGTTGTTTATCAAGAATTGAGAGAAGAAGCACGCCAGGAGGCGCGGCACGAAGTCAGGCAGGAATTACAGGCATTAAGAGAGAAAGCGCGACAAGAAGCAGAGGAAGCTCTACAAGAGGCGCGACAAGAAGCAGAGGAAGCTCTACAAGAGGCGCGACAAGAAGCAGAGGAAGCTCTACAAGAGGCGCGACAAGAAGCAGAGGAAGCTCTACAAGAGGCAAAACAGTCTGAGGTCAATCTGGTGCTGCGGTTACTGGCTCGTCGGGTGAATCAACCTGTACCGGATGCGATCGTGCCTCAGATTCAGGCGTTGTCGTTTGCTCAGTTGGAAGAATTCGGTGAAGCGTTACTGGATTTTACGACTCTGGCGGATGTAGAAACATGGTTGAATGAACACGCCAGTGAATAGATAGAGTAATGCTTATGGATGCGATCGTTTGAACTTCAGCTTGATGGCTCCGCGATTGCTGAGGGAACCGCCATTACCCAGGATACTGACCTGTCCCTGAGCATTCATTTCGACGGAAAGTTCGACTTCATCCAGAAAGAACCACAAGTTACCGCCTGGCTTTAAGAAACAAAATTTGAGAAGCCGTAAACTATCCTTTCGGCAGAGTGATAGCCCCCAAGGACTCAATACTATAGTCAGTAACATTAACAATTGTAAAGTTGACTCAGGTATACGGTGCTATGGACTTTGGAATTCAAGGACGGGTTGCGGTAATTACTGGGGGGGATTCAGGGATTGGTCTTGCCACTGCCAAATTATTGGCTGCGGAGGGAGTCAAGATTGTTCTGATTGACAAGACCTCAGAGAAGCTGCAACAGGCGGTGGATGAGATTAAGAAGATCGGTGAGGCGATCGCAGTTCAGGCGGATCTGGCGAATTTAGCAGATGTGGAAGAAGCCCAACAGCAAATCCTGAAGCGGTTCGGTGCTGTTCATATCCTGGTGAATGCAGCGGGGATCACGGGAGCGCAGAAAGAGTTTTTGGAACTGACCGATGAGGACTGGTATGAAACCCTGGAAGTGGATTTCATGGCAGCAGTGCGAACCTGTCGGGCGTTTATTCCTATGATCCGTCAGGCGGGTTGGGGACGGGTGGTTTTGATTGCGTCGGAAGATGCAGTACAGCCCTATGTGGAAGAGATGCCCTATTGCGCAGCTAAGGCGGCTATTCTTAATTTGGCAAAAAACTTGTCCAAAGCCTATGCCCAGGATGGTATTTTGGTCAATTCGGTTTCGCCAGCGTTCATCGCCACTCCCATGACGGACAAGATGATGGAACAACGATCGCAGAAATTGGGCGTTAAGTTTGACGAGGCGATCGAGAGCTTCCTGGAAGAGAAGCGGCCGCATCTGGTCTTAAATCGACGGGGTAAGGCGCAGGAAGTGGCTGCGGTGATTGCTTTCCTTTGTTCGGAACAGGCGAGTTTTGTGACTGGATCAAATTATCGGGTGGATGGCGGTTCGGTAGCAACTGTACAACAATAAGGGGGCTGCGACAGATATAACGCTGCTTTTGTCCAAACTCCCTGCTACCTCTTTTGCCACAGAATGCTTGATCTGCCAGCCACTCAAGGAGAAGATTGGGTGTTTATTTCAGTCCAACCTATGTGTGAAACAGCATCGTCAGTAGGGGGGTTAATCCCAATAGCAACACGAACCACACCAACGGTTGGCTGATTTGGGGTGAAGGAGCGTCATCCAGCAGGGCATCCACTCTTTCCTCCAGCCGATCGATCGAGGTGGCATGACCAAAAGCAGCGCAATAGTCAGCATTTTCCAGGGGATGCTGCACCACCAGGAGTAAAGACTCTGCCAGTAATAAGGGATCAACCGCCTGAGCAGCCCAGCGATCGGCGCGGAGTTCTCGCAATAGCAGAAGTTCTTGCCAGAGGGTGCCCGTGCGGGGAAGCCAGGCAGTAATTTGGCGCAACCAACCCAACCAGAAAAACCAGAAAGTATCCCGGTGGTGACGATGGGCTTGCTCGTGGGTAAGGACGGCAATCAGTTGCTCGGAGGACAGAGTATTTAATAGTCCCTGGCTGACGACTAGTTCTGGATGCCAGAAGCCTACTTGTGCTGCGAACAAACTGGGACTGTCCAATAGCCGAGCCTTTAATCCATTCAGCTCAATTTGAGGATAAGACCGGAGTTGCCGCACCGATCGCCATCCCTGGAGCAAGGATTTCAGCAACAGTCCTCCAGCTAAACCCAAAAATCCGATCGCCAGAGAATACCCCACCCATCCTACGGGTAGCCCCAGCATATGCCCCTGGGTTCCCATGCAAAGAACGGCAGTTGCAGTCGTTACCAGCAGGAGTGGTGGCAGCAGGAAGGCGGTGAGGGGACGTTGCCAGGGAGTCAGGAGGGAGTCTAGAGCTGGAAGTCGGGCTTCTGCCGTGAGCTTCTGCCGTACGGAGGGGGGAGTCGCTTGGATAATACGGAGGGTACAGGCGATACCGATCGCCAGCAGCATGAGTGTGATGTGCATTTATTGTTCCTCCCTGGCTTGACGAGCTGCTTTGAGGCGTTGGGCGATCGCATCGAGTTTGTCTACACTGGCGCGATCGAGGTCATCGGCGAAGGCAGCAATAATGTCAGGATTTCCTACTGCCAGAAAACGACGGAGTTGATCGTGGGCGTGGAGCATTTTGGCATCTTTGCAGGAAACCAGAGGCCGCCATTGAAACGCTCGATCGTCTTTACTGCAAGTGAGCCAGCCTTTCTGTTCTAATCGCCGCAGCACTGTTGTCACCGAAGCATAGGCTAATTCTCGATCGGGATCTGCCAGGATGCGATCGTGGATTTCTTTGACGGTAGCAGAGCCAAGTTCCCAAATAATGCCCAGGATCTCAGTTTCCAGGGGGCCGAGGGATAACTGTTTGGGGGTGTGATCGGGCAGGGGAGCCATGCGAGAAGTGGGATGAATGAACTACAAATTTAGTGTAAGGCAGAATGAGAATTTTCCTGGTAGGCAGGTAAGTGCTGAGTTTAAGAAAAAAGGCAGGCAAGATGCCTGCACGACGGAGGTTTGGGTAAGATGCCTGCACGACGGAGGTTTGGGTAAGATGCCTGCGACATGGGAATAGGTAAGAGATCTGCAATAAAATGGCATCCCAAGTTTGCCAGAAATCTGTTGTAGGGGCCCACAGCGGTGGGCCCCTACCAGGTACGTTCCGGGTACGTTATTCGCATACCCCTAAATTCTTAAACTGGGCTGCAATTAAGCGGATCCGGCTTTCATTTCGCCAGTATCTGTATTCAGGGCAGCTTGCTTTTCCTTGTCCAGTCTGCGTTTGCGGGCATAAAGCTGGATGATGGCTCCCATCGCTACAATCATGGCGAAAATTCCCCAGGCAGCCGGAGCAGTGGGGAAATTGTTCTTAAAGACCGCTAATAAAACGATCACCACCAGAAATACGGTGGGTGCTTCATTTAACCAGCGAAGTTGTTGTCCGCTCCACTTAAATTCGCCCTTTGCCATTTGCTTCATCAAACGAGCGCAGTAATGGTGATAGCCGATCAGCAGGACAACAAAACCAAGCTTGGCGTGTAGCCAGGGGTTTTTAAGGGTGTCAGGAACCATGATCAGCATTGCCACTGCCATTGCCACCGTCAACACCATTCCAGGCGTTGTAATGAGCTTATAGAGCCGTGTCTCCATGATCTGATACTGCTGTTGAAGAATGGTGCGGGCTGGTTCGGGTTGTTCGTTGGCCTCAACGTGGTAAACGAATAGGCGCACTAGATAGAACAAGCCAGCGAACCAAACCACTACACCGACAATGTGAAATGCTTTGAACCAGAGATAGGTCATGGGTTACGTCCTCTACAGTCCAGCCCTCATTTTACCGAATCGTTGTTCGTCATAAACCATTACGTAGCTAAGAGTAATGAAGGTTAAAACTTAATAATCGGTAAGGTTTGTCAAGGGCAATGGATGGAGAACTGGCAAGCAGTGGCATGGCGCATTCGTGGATCGTACCTCTGCGATCGTTGTTAATCATTCACTCATGTTGGTCATTCAGTTGATCACGGCTGAGATGATTCACAACGAACCACTCTTAATCGATCACGATAGATAACAATAGATCAATAGATCACGGTTGAACTGCGCCCAACATAAGCCTTCAACAGAGTCGGATGACGAATGGTGATACGGAGGGCAGCACGCTGGTTATAGACCAGGCAATCCAGAGATCCTCCGGTTTCCCAAATCATCAAACGGCGTGTTTGAACAAAGTGTCCAAATAAACGCGGGCGGCCCGGCGATAGCTGCGAGAGGCATCTGGGGTGTTACTGCTGCCGTTCTGCAAGAGAAACAATGACAGGGCAGCACTAAAGAGGCGATCGTGATCCCAATCGGGATGGGTTTCTAGGAATCCAACCAAAGATTCGTGCAGTTCTTCGGGAATCTCTGCCAGGATGCTGACCATTGCGTTCATAGGAATCCTCTACTCTATGCGGTATTTCACAGGTGATTGTTGGAAGCCCCTCTACAGAGCGACTGTAGTGCAATCTTGATGCCCTAGCTTAGTCCAGAAAAGACTAGCTGAAGAATGCAAGATTACGATTTCAGCCCAAATCTACGCCAACCGAGTCCATGCTGCCCCGATCGCCTCAGATATGGCTTGAAAGGGGTTTTTATGGCTCTGATGAAGGCGCACTTCATGAGTGGGTCGCATCATTTTGGCTATAGGTAGGCGGGGTTGTCAATGCCGAGAAATTATGGCACGTCATTGGGATTTTGAACCGCTTCACGAAAAAATCAATTGTTGAGGTTTATTTTTGTTACATTCCTTAACACTAACTCAGCAAGTTGGCGGGTTTGGAGTATTCCCCAAAAATAGAATAAAGCCCCGTCCTTGCGTTTGAGCCTGTGGAAAACCTTAGGGATACCTGTGGAAAACTGATGGGGGGCTGTGGAAAAATTGTGGAAAGGTTGTGGAGAACCCAATTTTTTATTAAAATTTGTAAAATTCTGGGGCGTACTAGTCCCCTTTATGGATTGAAAGACAGGGAATGGCGTGGGTTTGCTGAGCGAGACTGGTTTAGCAGTAGTTCATCAAATAGATTCTGAGAAGGGACTGTCGATTGGCGATCGCTGATTGGCATCGCTGGCTAAGGGGTTACCGTGTACACAGATCTTGGCTGAGAGGCTCAAACCCTGATAGATCCCCCTAAATCCCCCTTAAAAAGGGGGACTTCTAATCCGGTTCCCTCCTTTTTAAGGAGGGTTAGGGAGGATCAAACCCAGTCGTGGCTAGAGCAGATGACTTGTGTGTACACCGTAGGGCTAAGGGGGGCAGGATCCAGTTTCTGGTTCGGCAGGATCATCAGAAATCGATCGCGTTTTGGGCACGAGTGGGTAGATGGGGAAGGGAAAATCTGCCTTTGGGGGCTGAATGGCTGATGGGGAAAGGGAATGGCAGGTTGGTTAGAACATTGCGATCCGCGCGATCGTGTAGATGGGTTATGATTCGTGCGATTGACTGGCGCAGATGGGGAAAATAATGATGACGATCGCGGTGAGGGGTGCTAGTATTTGGGCAGTTCGCGCAACTGAACCTCGAAAACTAAATACAGTGGGCGATCGGGCTACCCGCAGTTTGAATCAACCAAAATCCTTATCAGGGATTGAAACCTCTGATTCAAGAGCAATGTATTAAAATCCCTATTCGTTTGAATCAACCAAAATCCTTATCAGGGATTGAAACCAGCTTGTTATTCAGCCAACCATACTTAGGCGGAAGTTGGAGAGTTTGAATCAACCAAAATCCTTATCAGGGATTGAAACTACAGACCCAAACACAAGCATAGTTACCTCTCAAAGTTTGAATCAACCAAAATCCTTATCAGGGATTGAAACTCGAGCAGGTTTGATTTCAGGTTCAATCTCTACCGTTTGAATCAACCAAAATCCTTATCAGGGATTGAAACTTAACAGCCAAAATGCTGAATCGACTGGGCGAGAGTTTGAATCAACCAAAATCCTTATCAGGGATTGAAACTCGATTTCCTAACTTGTAGCGATCGGTTTTTGGATCGTTTGAATCAACCAAAATCCTTATCAGGGATTGAAACGAAAGATCGTTTCCTGGTGTTACCCACTCAAACCGGTTTGAATCAACCAAAATCCTTATCAGGGATTGAAACTGTACCGTGTCTCTCGCCCCATCGCCTCTCGCTTCGTTTGAATCAACCAAAATCCTTATCAGGGATTGAAACAGTCACTCCAGGGCAAGATGCGATCGAGCTTAAGGTTTGAATCAACCAAAATCCTTATCAGGGATTGAAACGGCGGGTAGTATCTCCCAATTCTGTTGTGGACTGACGTTTGAATCAACCAAAATCCTTATCAGGGATTGAAACTCGTGGCCAGGCATGGGTTCGTGGTGATTTCTTGAGTTTGAATCAACCAAAATCCTTATCAGGGATTGAAACTTTTGTCGCTACCGCTAAAAAGTGGCGATCGGATGGTTTGAATCAACCAAAATCCTTATCAGGGATTGAAACAGCTTTAAGGATGCTCAAACATTAGGAGCGATCGGTTTGAATCAACCAAAATCCTTATCAGGGATTGAAACTACAGTACGGCTCCTATGGTGGTCGTTCCACCTCGAGTTTGAATCAACCAAAATCCTTATCAGGGATTGAAACAGATACGGTCTACGATACTCAATCTGGCACCGCTCGTTTGAATCAACCAAAATCCTTATCAGGGATTGAAACATCGCAACAACGTGGCCATTCCTCAGCCAGGCTCTACGCTGTTTGAATCAACCAAAATCCTTATCAGGGATTGAAACGTTTTAGCAATTCTTGCTTTTGGTCTTCTAGATCCGTTTGAATCAACCAAAATCCTTATCAGGGATTGAAACCTTATTTGGGATTAGGCTCGATCGCCACTGCCGATACTGGTTTGAATCAACCAAAATCCTTATCAGGGATTGAAACTTCGTTATCGAACCAACCTAAAACCCGATCGCTCAGTTTGAATCAACCAAAATCCTTATCAGGGATTGAAACCACCCCGAATACGTTGAACTCTCAAACCCTGATGGTAGTTTGAATCAACCAAAATCCTTATCAGGGATTGAAACGAGATCGTGCGGGTCGTGTGTGACCTGGAAACTTGGTTTGAATCAACCAAAATCCTTATCAGGGATTGAAACAGCCCGCTCCGCGTGAGCCTACTAATACTGATTTGGTTTGAATCAACCAAAATCCTTATCAGGGATTGAAACCAATCCAGGAATCAATCAAAACATCCAAGTCTTCAGTTTGAATCAACCAAAATCCTTATCAGGGATTGAAACGAGAGCATCGATCGCAGACGTTGGTAAACCGCATGTTTGAATCAACCAAAATCCTTATCAGGGATTGAAACATCTATCATCCAATTTCCAGTGCGGACGACCTGCATGTTTGAATCAACCAAAATCCTTATCAGGGATTGAAACGTCTGGGTACTCTTACCAAGGGTGGGAAATCTATCGTTTGAATCAACCAAAATCCTTATCAGGGATTGAAACATGCCGTTTGTATTCCATGAAACTGCACAGCTTCGGGTTTGAATCAACCAAAATCCTTATCAGGGATTGAAACTTAACATTTTCCGGTGCATATCATCTCTGGGATAGGTTTGAATCAACCAAAATCCTTATCAGGGATTGAAACATCTCAATGGGCATTGAACGAATGGCAACGGCTGGTTTGAATCAACCAAAATCCTTATCAGGGATTGAAACGAGATTGAAGCGGTGAAGATGCCAGGGGGCAAGGTTTGAATCAACCAAAATCCTTATCAGGGATTGAAACCTACGGGTTCCACACCTTCGCCGATTCCTGACACTCGTTTGAATCAACCAAAATCCTTATCAGGGATTGAAACGAGTTGTATGTGGGGAACGCAACTGATTCAGCCTCGTTTGAATCAACCAAAATCCTTATCAGGGATTGAAACAGAAGCCGATCGAGCAATACTCACTATCGTGACGCTAGTTTGAATCAACCAAAATCCTTATCAGGGATTGAAACATTAATCTGGTGATCACGATCGAGCAGATAACGAGGTTTGAATCAACCAAAATCCTTATCAGGGATTGAAACATTACAAGCCAAAGGAAGAAAAACCGCAAAAGAAATGTTTGAATCAACCAAAATCCTTATCAGGGATTGAAACCTGTCGCCTCAAAGCTTCGCCCAGCTCCTATCTTGTTTGAATCAACCAAAATCCTTATCAGGGATTGAAACGAAGCATTGTTGCGTGGGATTAGTAATGCCATTCCGTTTGAATCAACCAAAATCCTTATCAGGGATTGAAACGGGAATGATGCATCGAAAGAAGTCTATCACACTTCCAGTTTGAATCAACCAAAATCCTTATCAGGGATTGAAACTAAAAATTGGCTGAAGAGGATTAGAGTAAGCAGGAGAAGGTTTGAATCAACCAAAATCCTTATCAGGGATTGAAACTCCTGTGTCTCTGCTGATTCTTCTCAATTGATTAGTTTGAATCAACCAAAATCCTTATCAGGGATTGAAACCTCTCCGTCCGATTTCTCCAGTGCCTATAGCGACTGTTTGAATCAACCAAAATCCTTATCAGGGATTGAAACTTCGCTCCCCCTGCTTACTCTAATCCTCTTCAGCCGTTTGAATCAACCAAAATCCTTATCAGGGATTGAAACCTGAAGAGCGGTAACGTTTTCATTGGCTTGAGCAGGTTTGAATCAACCAAAATCCATATCAGGGATTGAAACAAGACCTGGAATCGAAACAGAGTGAGTCATTGTGGTTTGAATCAACCAAAATCCTTATCAGGGATTGAAACCATGCGTACAACACGCTGAAAGCCTGCAACGCTGCCATGTTTGAATCAACCAAAATCCTTATCAGGGATTGAAACAGCCTACAACAGATTGGGGACAAGCTTTACTTGCAGTTTGAATCAACCAAAATCCTTATCAGGGATTGAAACATGTGTGGCTACTCGGAATGCTCCGCATGAAGCAAAGTTTGAATCAACCAAAATCCTTATCAGGGATTGAAACCTTGAGAGATGGCAGCAATAGCAGAAATACGACAGTTTGAATCAACCAAAATTCTTATCAGGGATTGAAACTGAACATCAAAGCCATTCCAGAAAATTCGTAGGTTGAGTTGAGGGACGCAACCCAACGCAAATCACTGTCCCTGTTGGGTTTTGCTATGCTCAACCCAACCTACAAAAAAGATTTGTCAGTCAACCAGCTTCACGCCTTCAACGCACCAGGACGGTCATGTATTTCCCAGTGGCAAAGGGGGCAGGGATGATCGGGGTGAACTGAACCCGATCGGTTGCCAGTTTTCTGACATAGCACTCGTTCATGGTGAAGATGACCTGATCTCTTGTACCGATAATCCAAATTTGTACCCGTTCGTCGTGAGCGATGGGCAACAGTTCGTTGAACTCTGAAGACATATTTAGTTCCTCGCTGAGATGATGTAAGGGAAGAAAAGCTTAAGGTGTGGGGAATCGTTCCAGGAACAACCCCCAGACTCCTTACTGAAACAGCGAGGCGATCGATTTTCGATACGATGATCTACAATCAGCACAGCCTAGCTCTCTGGTTTGTACAGAGAGTCAGGTTAGCTGGTTAGGGTCGTTGGCTGCTTCCCTAATCAGCGTTACACCTCACCTTAAGCCGGTTTTGGGTTGACTGGCTCTTTCGGAAAAACAACCAGTATCGCAACAGCATAAGGGATACGCTAAGGAAGATCAAGCGTATTCAGTCACTTTTTTTGAGCGTTGAAAAGATCTGACGAGGGCATCCCATTGGATTTGCATCACCGATCGCTCATCGGCAGGCAGGATGCCTGCGCTACGGAAATCGATTAGTTGGTGTCAGCAGAATGCTTCTCGATCGCCGTCACCAAATCCTGATGAACCGTTGTTGAACTAGCAATAATCAGACCTGGAGCCTGATACTTCTGGCACTGATCCAACGGCGGTAGCGGACTACCATCATGCAGGGTTGCAATCCCCCCCGCTTCTCGGGCGAAAAACGCCAGTGCCGCCCCATCAATAAACTGACCTTTGCGAATCACCACCCCTGTCAGCTCTCCAGTGAGAATCCCGTTGACATTGGGAATCTGCGTCGTTTTGGAATAATCCGTCGCCACACTAATCACAGAATAGCGATCGATCAACAGCGGAGCCAGACCCGCCATCTGCCAACCCAGAAAAATTGGGGCATCAGACGGCTGAATCCGCAACGGTTGGCAATCGTCCAGAGAATCCTCCAACTTGCCCTGCCAGCAGCCCTGGCCCCGCAGCGCATAGCAGTAGGTCTTTTGCGCCGGCGTAACCGCAATCACCGCTTCAAAATCATCCCGATTCAGCACCCCAAGGATAATCTGATAGTTAGAATGACCATCCAGGTAAAACTGCGTTCCATCGATCGGATCCAACGTCACCAGGTAATCATCCTGCTCCCCCAGATCGATCGCCCGAAAGTACTTCGTGTTATACGATCGCTCATACTCTTCCCCATAAAAGCGAATACTGGGAAACGATCCCAGCAGCGCCACCTCAATAAAGGTTTGCACCGAAAGATCCGCATCACTGAGAGCCGCGCCAAAGAAATTATCAGCCGCTTTGTCAGGCCGGGCCGCAATATAGGGCTGAACTTGATGGGCGTAGGCCGCCGCAACCCGGAGGGCGGGCAACAGGGTTTCCAAAATCAGGCGAGGAGTCGGGTGAGCCATGAGTTAAATAAATCAAAAAGAGAGCAAAAGCAGCATAGCGTACCCAGCTCAATCATGAAACTACAAACAAGTTAGCCCAACTGGAGGAAGAATTCCGTCGTTTTACAGACCTATGCTAAGGCACAATGGGATACGTTAAAAACGATAGTAAATACCTCAAGGCTCTGGAATGACTAATCAAATGTATGACGTTGTAATCGTTGGGGGTGGCGTGGCTGGTTCCGCCCTGCTGTATGCATTAGCTGCATTTACCGATCTCAAGCGGATCGCCCTGGTTGAAAAGTATCCCCAGGTTGCATCGGTGAATTCCAGAGCCACCAATAACAGCCAGACGATTCACTGCGGCGACATTGAAACCAACTATTCCCTGGAAAAAGCCCTGAAGGTGCGGCGATCGGCTCAAATGTTGGTGCGCTATGCCGAACAGTTACCACCCACCGAACGGGATCAGATTATTCACCGCTTCCCAAAAATGGTGATTGGCGTAGGTGCAGAAGAATGCGCCGTTTTGCGTCAACGATACGAAACCTTCAAGCCGCATTTTACCCAGATGCAACTGCTGGAGAAGGATGAAATTGCCGCAGTGGAACCCAGCGTCGTTAAGGTAAATGGGCACGATCGCCCAGAAGAACTCGTTGGGCTGGCAGTTTTAGGAGATTACACTGCCATTAACTATGGTGTGTTGTCTCAATCCTTTGTAGAACAGGCCCAGGCAACCAGCGGTAAATCCGTCGATTTGAAATTGGGATATGCAGTCCAGGCGATCGAACCTGTGGGAGCCAATTACCGGGTGACAACTGAGAACGAGACTTTGACCGCACGATTTGTCGTTGTTTCCGCCGGGGGACACAGCTTGTTGTTTGCTCATCGGATGGGTATTGGCCTGAATTATTCCTGCTTACCCGTCGCTGGCAACTTCTACTTTACGCCTCAAGTTCTGAACGGCAAAGTCTACACGGTACAGAACGATAAATTACCCTTTGCTGCGATTCATGGTGATCCCGACATTACCGTCCCTGGCAAAACTCGCTTTGGCCCTACCGCCTTACCCCTCCCCCTGCTGGAGCGCAACAACCTGAAAACGGTGATCGATTATCTGGAAGTGCTGAAACTCGATCGCACCGTTGCGGGCGTACTGTGGGATTTATTCAAAGTATCCGACATTCGCAACTACATCTTTAAGAACATGGCCTTTGAAGTGCCCCTGCTCGATCGCCGCCTGTTCCTCAAAGATGCCCGTAAGATCGTCCCCTCCCTGCAACTGGAAGACCTGGAATTTGCTCAGGGAGTGGGTGGTGTGCGCCCTCAACTGATCGATCGGGAACAGCGTCAACTCATCCTGGGACAGGCAGAAATCGACCCTGGCAACGGGATTTGTTTCAACATCACTCCCTCCCCTGGCGCAACTACCTGCCTGGGCAATGCGGAAAAGGATGTGTTAAGAATTCAACAGCATTTGGGCTGTGAAGTCGATCGCTCCTGGTTTAATGCCGAGCGCGTTCTGGTGGCACCCCGCTAAACGCAGAGTGCTCAAACTGTGAGAACGAAATAACGGGTTCTGAATCATCAATTCCTGAGAACTGCATCATTTCATTGACAGGGGGTGACAGGACACGATACATCATGGTTCTACCGTTATATTCGTTTTTCACAATGCAAAGTTTTCTGAACTTTCAGCGATCTCAGCCTCAGGAGGGATGACATGGATGCAAGCTTAATCGTGTCCAATATCCTCAATCCCCCAGTGCTGTTTTTCTTTTTGGGGATGGCGGCTGTTTTCGCCAAGTCTGACCTGGAAATTCCCGCCCCCATCCCTAAGCTCCTATCGCTCTATCTATTGTTTGCGATCGGCTTCAAGGGTGGCGTTGAGTTGATCAAGAGCGGCGTGACTCAGGAAGTTGTGTTCACCCTGCTCGCAGCCGTGCTCATGGCTTGTATCGTGCCGCTCTACACCTTCTTCATCTTGAGGCTCAGGCTGGATACCTACGATGCAGCGGCGATCGCAGCCACCTACGGATCGATCAGTGCCGTCACCTTCATTACTGCCAGTGCATTTCTGAGTGAACTCAACATTGACTTTGATGGCTATATGGTTGCCGCCCTGGCTTTGATGGAGTCTCCGGCGATCATTGTGGGGTTAATTTTGGTGAACCTGTTCACCGCAGATGAAAAGCGAGAATTTGTCTGGTCTGAAGTCCTGCAAGAGGCCTTTCTCAATAGTTCAGTCTTTTTGCTGGTCGGTAGTCTGCTCATCGGCATGTTAACAGGAGAGCACGGCTGGGAGGTCTTGGAACCCTTTACCCAGGGACTGTTCTATGGCATTTTGACCTTCTTTCTGCTGGATATGGGACTGGTTGCCGCCCAAAGAATTAAAGACTTGCAAAAAACCGGCGTTTTTCTGATTTCGTTTGCCATACTGATTCCTATACTCAATGCAGGCGTTGGGTTGCTAATTGCTCGATTCATCAACATGCCTCAGGGGGATGCCCTCTTGTTCTCCGTTCTCTGCGCTAGTGCGTCCTATATTGCTGTTCCCGCAGCGATGCGGCTGACTGTGCCAGAAGCAAATCCCAGCCTGTACGTTTCAACTGCTCTAGCGGTGACGTTCCCATTCAACATCATTGTGGGAATTCCGCTTTATCTGTACGGAATCAACCTGTTGTGGAGGTAATCCCATGCATCTGGCTAAAAAGATTGAAATCATCGCTAATTCCTTTGAGTTAAGCAAGATTCTGGAAGGATTAGATAAGTCTGGGGTTCATGGTCATGCGGTGATTCGCAATGTGGCGGGCAAAGGTCTGCGCGAGGGGAATGAAGACCTGGATATGACCATGCTGGACAACGTTTATATCATCGCCTTCTGTATGCCTGAACAAATTAAAGCGGTGGTAGAAAATGTGCGTCCGGTGCTGAATAAGTTTGGTGGAACCTGTTACATCTCCGATGTCATGGAAATTCGTTCGGTCAAGTGTGTGGCTTCACTGTAAAGCGAAGATTCAATTCGGGCGCATCCCGTCGATGTGGGCAATCCCCATCCTACGAAACTCTATCCATTTTGCATTTCCCTTTAATAATCTGGAACTCTTGTGGGGTGGGCATCTTGCCCGCCCAGTCAACGAAGCCGCATCATTGCACAGGTGATTTAATCGACGATCCTAACTTTAAATCTGAAGCATTTAACTTTGGAGCATTTAATCATTAGTTTGGAGAATCTAATCATGAATGATGACAATCCTCGCATCGATCGCCGCAATTTTCTGATGGGATCGATCGGAACATTGGGTCTGGCGGCAACGGCCAGTCCGTTATTTGGGCGGATTCAATCAGCTCAGGCGGCTGAACTGCCCCTTAGTTCCCTCAATCCTGATGAAGCCCTCCAGAAGCTAATGGACGGTAATCAGCGCTTTGTTCGCCATCAACTTCAACACCCCGATCAAACCGAAGCACGGGTGCATGAAGTGTCCCAGGCTCAGCATCCCTTTGCCACGGTTTTAAGCTGTGCCGATTCGCGGGTGCCAGCAGAAATTGTGTTTGATCAGGGGATTGGCGATATTTTTGATGTGCGCATTGCGGGGAATATTGTCACACCAGAGTCGATCGGTAGTATTGAATACGCCGTTGCGCTGTTGGGAACGCCCGTCTTGATGATCCTGGGTCATGAACGCTGTGGAGCGGTGACTGCGGCCGTACAAAATACTCCCCTGCCCGGCAAAATTGGCACCTTCGTTGAAGCCATCCTGCCTGCGGTAGAACGGATCAAGAATCAGCCTGGAGATGCTGTCGATAATGCAGTCACAGCCAATGTGCAGTATCAGATGGAATTGCTACAGCGATCGTCCCTGATCACTGAACGAGCGGAATCGGGGCAATTAAAAATTGTTGGGGGTCGATACGATCTGGATACAGGAACCGTTCAGATCATTGCTTAGAAACGCAGATTTAACAACCTGAAATTCCTGTGGGGTGGGCACTTGCCCGCCCAATTAGCGAAGTCAAACGTTGTACAGGTTGTTTAACCCCTGATCCTTAGAGCCTTGTACCAACGTTCCAACCGCAGCAAATTGATCGGGCTGAGAAACATGATTTAGCCGACTCTATAGGCACTGGGCGTTAATCCTACCAGTTGTCGAAACTGTTTACTTAAATGGCTATGACTATTGAACCCGCACAGCAAAGCAATTTCCATGATTGAGTGATCCGTTTGTTTCAACAACTGCTTGGCCCGCTCAACGCGCTGCTGAAGTAAGTATTGGTAGGGAGCCATCCCCATTGACTGCTTAAACAGATGACTAAAATGAAATTGGCTGATACCCACCAAAGCTGCTAAATCCGCCAGTTTGATGTCCTTGTCCAGATGTGCGTGGATGTAGTCTATGACCTGGAGGAGTTGATGCTGGGGTAAGCCGCCCTGACGAACAGAACAACGAGGTTGAGTCGTTGAATACTGCCGGAGTAGATGCACGGCCAGCACATTTGCCAGCGAGTCAATATACAGCTTTCCCCCTGAGCTTTCTTGTTTAAGTTCAGAAAATAGCATCATGCCGATCGCTTCCAGGTGGGGATCGCGTAGCCGGAATTCAGAGAGCAATTCAACCCGATCGCTGTCAAGTTCAAGGGCTTCTCTGGCAACAGATTGAATAAAACGAGAGGCAATCCGAATTTCTAAGTAATGATCATCACTATCCCAACGGGCAAAGACCGGCGTTCTTGCAGTCGTGATGGAGATATCGCCTTTTCGATACAAGCCACTGTAGGTTTTTCCGCCCCTGATGTGGAGTAAGCGAACGGGACGAGGTGACAATGACAAACAAATGGAGTGTTCATCGCTGTGATGACAGCTTCCCTTCCCTGCCGGATGCTGAAATTGCTCAACCCGAATATTTTCCCAGCCCTGATGTTGGCTGGACAAGATCGGCAAATAGGTTAATTCGGCCGAACGGATGGCAGGAGGCTTCATGGTGCAAACCCAATTCATCTAGCTATAATTGTATTCACTTTTAGAACACTCCTGGTCAAACGCTGAAGAATCGATCGCAAGATTTTGGTAGTCTCCTCAAGAATTAGATAGTTGCGCACGGACGAGTTGCATAGACTGGAATGGTGATTGTCCAGGAAGACATATGTGTGATCTATCTTCCTATTGCTATGTCTGTCCCGCTCTGGGGATTAGTCATTTTCATTCTATGGACGATCGCAGTTGTCGTTCTATTACTGACCGTGCGAATTCGTCATTTGGCAGCAGGTGGTTCTCCCAAGGATTTTGGTACAGCCAATGATGAAAGTCTGTTATGGCGGCTATTTCGAGTGCAGGCAAATCTGGTCGAAAACCTGCCGCTCTATATTGGCGTTGTGTTTCTGCTAACCGTTCGGGGTGTTTCTGGTTTAATCATTGATGCCCTAATTGTTGTTTACATGGTTGCACGACTGATACACTCAGCCATTCATATGGCGGATCTCAATCCCGTGTTCCGACTGATGAGTTTAGTCATTCAGCTAGCCTGCTTGGTTGGTTTAACAGCTCTAGCCGTTTTCTAATTCATCTAGTTCAAAAGAGGCTGCTTGAAGATTCCAGGTCATCATTCTCAGGAGGCTTTACTCACCCTTTTTGTCAGGGGCGGAATCGCCAATTCCCTGGCGAAACTTGCCCCTACTTGTCCCTACTTGCTCCTACAGTAGAACAATCTCACCAGGCAGTCAGTGATGATTACTTCGGCAACGTGATAGCTCAGTCGTTTCTGTGTAGATGGACTATTAACAATCCGTAACAGATGGATAGCTTGACTTTCTAAAGAAATAGCTTTAGAAATATGATAAGGCAAAGTCATTTCGACTACGCCAAGTCAGATTAATGTCTGGTCGAAGCAGGATGGCGATCGGCTAAATCAATACTCACGGAACCAATGCCCCTGGAGATACCCCTATCTCCACTATCCTGATTGTCGTAACCGCAAATGAAATCTATCCGACCAGGTTAATGACAACATGACTTGATTACAACATGGCTTGTTCTCAGGAATAGAGCAGTGAAGAAAAACATGATGTCTATATACAAGCTGGAGACTGCCAAAATGCAAAAGACAGCACCACATTTAGTGACCATGCACCACAGTCACTCGATTAACCTTTCTGACCGCGAATGTGAAGTTTTAAAGCTTATTGTTGAAGGGCAAACTAATCAACAGATTGCCTCCCAACTTTACCTGAGTATCAACACCGTTAAGGCTCATGTCAGAAGCATTTTCAACAAAATGGGAATCAATCATCGTGTCCAGGCAGCGGTCATGGCGCTGCGCCACGAACTCATTTAGAAAAAGTCAGAAGAAGTCAGAAGAAATCAGAAGAAATAGCAAGGATTGAATAATGAAAGAAGCTGTCCTTTCACTGGTTGCCGGTTGGATGGTTGGTGTTTTGTTTGGTTGGTTAAAACTACCATTACCCGCACCACCGCTGATTGGATTTGTTGGAGCACTGGGAATTCTTTTTGGTGCCTGGTCGATCGAGCAATTCAAGAGCTTTTTGCTTCCCTGATTCCAGAGCTAAATTTCTCACCTGTCACAATGAGCAAACCTCCTTCGTCTAGATCAGTGAGTGCTTCACATTGAAGGAGTGAGAAATGAAAATTTGGCGTTGCATAATTAAAAGATGATTTAGAGTAATCTGCAATGCAATGTCCAGAGTGTGGGGCTACTCATATCCGTAAAAACGGTAAGAGGAAAGGTAAGCAAAATCACATTTGTGTCGCTTGTGGTCGTCAGTTCATTGATACCTACGACCCGCATCGAGGGTACTCAGACGAGTTCAGACGCGAATGCATCAAGATGTATCTCAACGGCTCTGGGTTTCGAGCGATCGAACGGGTCAAAGGAGTACACCATACCACGGTCATTACCTGGGTGCAGCAGGTCGCAACGCGCCTGCCGGACGCCTATTGCAACTTCAGGAGACCTTTTTTGCAAGGGGTTCTAGCAAGGGACATTCAAACCAGTCACACACTCTGGTCTTTAATTCCTGTACACTCAATTTCTGTTGCGGTTCTACAATTGCTCGTTTTGCATGTATCCACTTCGGTTCAATCGCATTCAACCAGGGACTCTTTACTGGTAACTGACACACGATCAATCGCACTCCCTTTCCAGTTTGTTTGACTTGTGCATTATGTTGTTTAATCCATTGCTGGACTTGTTTAGAGACATGCCAGCTCGCATTGTCCCAGACCAACGGCATGACTCGTTTTCCCATCTCGCTCACTTGAGCCGTGACCCACTCTAAAAATTGACAGGTGATCTCACTGACCGGGCGCTGCTCGACAAAACGCAATAACATTTGCGCCTCTGCTCTCAAGTAAATGCCATAACAAGCAATTGCCTTCGGCTCAGTTTCAGCTTTGTCAGCTGTCTTCTCCACCAACTGCAATGGCTGACCCTCCTCACTCCAACTGTGCATCATTGGATCACGCAGCCGACTCCACCACACCTCGTCGAGAAATCCTACCACCCAATCTGGGTTTTGCTCACTCATCTGGATCAAGCGGTCGCGTTGCCGCTTTTTTAGCTCATACTGCTCATCGGGAGAAACAATCCAGGCTTTAGCTCGACGCCAGCTAATCCCCATTGCTTTGAGTGCTTCCTCAATCGTGGTACGGCTCACCTGATGCTCGGTGAGACCTTGCTCATGAGCCACCTCTGCTAGCAAGTCCAACGTCCAGGTGGAACGAGATTTGCCATAGTGCCGAGGATTGGCATGCAGCAACTGATGTAACTGAGCACGCTTGTCCTGATCAAAGATGGGTTTGACCGTTTTAGGGCGACTCGATTGGGCTTGCAAACAAGCTAATCCCTGCTGATGGAAGGCACGTATGGTATTGCGAACAGTCTGAACACTGCAACCGACCGCAGCAGCAATTTCTCTGGCTTGAGTTCCTCGGGCACTGGCAAGCAGAATTTGGCAACGGCGTAGGGTAAAGGCATTTTTAGATCGCAATCCCTGTTCGAGGGCTGTTTGCTCAGTCTCACTCAAGGGACGCACGTATAGGGGGGGAAGCATCAGGACAATCAGCAAATTAAAAGTTGTTAATCCTAGCGTAACTTCTGCTCTCACCAATTGCACAATAGCTTCGGTGAAGTCACACTATGCACCGGAAACGCCCCCCGAAGTTGGAGAACTCGACGAATTGGAAACCTTTGTCGGCTCAAAAAAAACAAGATTTGGCTATGGACAGCCGTTGACCACTTCAAAAAGGGAATTTTAGGCTGGGTTCTGGGTGACCATAGTGCTGAAACCTTTGTCCCGCTCTGGCAGACTGTGGCGGACTGGAACTGCTATTTCTACGTCACTGATGGGTGGTCGGTGTATCCCGGCTTCATTCCCGATGGCGATCAGATTGTCAGCAAAACGTATATGACTCGAGTTGAAAGTGAGAACACTCGCTTGCGGCACTATCTGGCTCGACTGCATCGCAAAACGCTGTGCTACTCCAAAGCCGTAGAAATGCTGGCTCACTCTGTTCGGTTGTTACTTCACTACCTCAGGTTTGACGATGTTCCAGTTCCTCCGAGGTTCATCTCTTGATTCAGCAACGCCCGCTCACCATTTTGTAAAACCCTTCAAAATTAGGTTTTGTAGGCAGTGCCCACCTTATTGGCTACAACAACCATTGGGTTAGCGGATGAACCAGGTAGCGGAGCGAGAACGCCTCCCAGATTGCGCCGACGATGAACAGTGGGAGCGTGGACAGACTCAGCCAACCGATCTGTTTCAGCCCACGAACGTAACCCTGACGATGGTTCCGAGTGCCGATGGTTGCGGGGCGAACCCAAGACCGACCAAGGATGTATGCGCCAAACATCAGGAGGGCGTAAGCTTGGAATTCGATGAGTATCGTCAGCGAGTGCGGGATCAGTGCCACCGCCATAATCTTGGTAGTCGGAACCATAACTAAACCGAGAGTGAACGTCTTATACGCAAACATGGCGATGCCAGCAAAGGGAACGATCAGCGAAGGGAGCACGATCCACAGCGCGCCGGTCGTGAGGTTGACTCCCAGGATAGTCAGCGAGAACAGCCAGGGGTTATTGAATAGCGATCGGACAAGATCCGCCGTTCCGTTGTCTTCTTGGATGGCTACCTGAGTTGCGTTCAGGTTGGGGAAGACCATCGCCGCTACCAACCCGATGATGACTAAGCCATACACAATGGCGTTGATAGTGAAGTAGGCGCGAAAATTACTGCGAATAATCTGAAAGGGTTTGCGAAGAGATCGCCGAAGCGGGTGTTTGGCACTGGGAGTAAGTGGTTGTTGTGGAGACTGGTCTTTGGTAGCGATCGTTTTGCGTGACATGCTTTAGCTCCGATATTTGGTGATGGATGCAGTGATGCTCAAGAGTGAAAACCACCGCATCCGTGGTCATAAATCGTCTGCGATCGTTTCGCTTACTTCACCTTCATCCCCGTCCAGTGAGTGCCATATTCGAGCACCGCATACCAAGAGAAGCGAGTTTTCCCAGTTTGGGGATTGAGTGCAAGAAGGATTAAGTCCTGTGAAAGATATTGCATGATGAATTCCTGATTGAGGTATGTTGCGGTTCCTTCGGAGTTTCGTCTCGACGCTAATTGCAAGTTTGATGCCGAAAGGTAAGGACCTTAAGCGGCTTTTGTCCATGTGCCTGTGCGAATGAACCTCCGAGCAATCCTGTAGCGATCGTTGGTAATAGTAGTTGTAGGGTGCCGTTAGGCGAAGCCGTAACGCACCTTTCCGTAAGGGTTTGATGCGTTGCGCTGACGCTAACGCATCCTACGGTTAATTAGGTCTGTCTACTTAGCGATCGTTGGTAATAGATGGGTGGTGATAGCCACTTATCCTTATCGCAAAGGTTTTGCCCCTACTGTGTACAAGTAAGGATGAGGGATGAGGGTTGAAGTTGAACTTGCTCATTCCTTGCTTATGAGAACTTTACCGATTGCTGCCTGTTCTACATTAATCTTTGTGCTGTATTGCCCTACCGGAGGTGATAACGCAGCAGCCATTGCAGACAAATTCCGGTAACGATGCCGTAGCTTAGCCAGCCTGCCCCATAGCTCAATGCTGTCGTAAATGGTGGTGGTAGTAGCCCTGGCAAAATGTACGCGACAGTTAAGCTACTTGCTCCTTTCAATGCACCTCCTAAAGCGCTGACCAAAATCCACCATTCTGCTTTACGGACAAATCGTCTCAAAATCGGAAACTGAGCCGTGCCAAAAATAGCCAGTACAATCGGCTCATAGACCAAACTAATCCTAAAAATACGCCATATGCCCAGCGTGACTAGGAATGGAATAAGCGGATCAAAAAGGGGTGTGATGTAAGAACTCACCAGCGTTAGCCCAAAAGTCCATCCCAGTGCGCTAACCACTATCCACCAAAAGGCTTTAGGCATGTACTGGCGCAAAACGAGCCATTGGGCTGGGCCAATCAACAAACCTGAAAATATGGTTGCTATAAACTGAAATCCTGACTCTTCCAGTGCTCCAACGATCGCCCCCGCAATTGTAGTAGTCAATGTCCACCAGAGCCACAGGCGAGGAGCGATCGCCAATTGTCGGGCTTCATCTTGCCATTCATGCTGCTCCATAATGCTCACTCCAGAGTTGAAGTGCAACTCTATATCTGTACTATTCGGCTCAACTCGTATGAGAGCGGTTTTTATCAACAGAACTATAAATCGAGCGATTCGGGGATTTGCAGATTGTCATCCCTAATTTTCAGGATTCACTCGCCATGTAATCACAATCATTTCCACAAATATTAAGACGACTAATAGCCGCGAAAACGCTTGTAAAATGGCTTCCATTGTCCAGTTCTGACTCTGAAGCTCCCAGATTGTCACAATAATGTTCACTCCAACCACCAACCAGGGTAGAATGACCAACGAATTCCGTCTGCGATAGGAGCGGAGCGTCGCCTCCCGCCAAAATGGGAAGGTACTGAAAATACAAACAAGGTAGGATGCTCCTGCACTGACGAACAGGCTGGTTTGAAGACCCGAAGGCAGGTTTGAGTATCCCAGTGCGATCGCCGTTAAACAAACTCCCAGCGCGAGGTACAGGAAAGTAAACAGGGTAAATCGTTTCATTATTTCTTCTCCAGTGAGGCTTATTCTCTGTACCAGACACGCACACATTGAAAGCAGTTGATTGCAAGACCCTGACTGATCATCACTGGGTGGAAAGCATTACTGGTCGTCACGCCGTAGACATCATCACTGGTGCCTTCGATGCGATCGGGTAAAACAACAGTTTCAACATTGATCACCTGTATCGTTGTACTTGCAATCCACTGATTGACAGCACTCACAACCTCCGAGAAGGATTCATACTCGGAAGCGTCCGCCGAAAGGTCCCCGTTCAGTAATTCGAGGCGCAAAATCTTTGAACTGAATCATCTTATTCACCATCTAAAATTGCAGTGCTGACCATCTCTTGAAGAAGCGATCGCAGTTTGATTTGTTGATGGATCAATTCACTGTGATTCCACGATCAACAATCAAAAATCAACTCACTGTATATCCGCCATCGATCGCCAAAGGTTGTCCTGTAATGTATCTAGCAGCATCAGAGCAGAGAAACACAACCGCTTGAGCAATTTCCGTTGCCTGACCAATCCGACCCATTGGAACCATAGACCCAAGATCATCGAATGTGATACCCATTTGCTCAGCGCTACGAGCCATGAGGTCAGTCGCAATCGGACCCGGATTGACAGCATTGATCCGAATGCCCTGTTTGGCATAATCGAGGGCAGCACATCGCGTCAGTCCCATCACCGCATGTTTGCTGGCAACGTAGGGAGAGATTCCTGGAAGCGCAACGAGACCATTCGTAGATGAATTGTTCACGATTGCGCCTGAACCTTGGGTCAGCATGTGCTGAATTTCATATTTCATACAGAGAAACAGCCCTCGCGCATTGACCGACATAATCTTGTCAAAATCCTCGATCGATTGTTCATGCAATGGTTTAACAGCCAGATCAATTCCAGCATTGTTAAAAGCACAATCGAGTTTGCCGTAGGTGGCGATCGCTTTTTGCACCAACTCCCGGACATCCGCCTCACTCGATACATCGGATTTCACGAACAAGCATTCCGCCCCAGTCTCGCGAATCAAATTAGCTGTTTCTTCACCTTCTACACTGCGTATGTCCGAGAAGACCACTTTGGCTCCCGCAGCACCGAATGCGATCGCGGTTGCTCGACCAATTCCCGATGCGCCACCAGTGACCAACGCCACTTTATCCTGAAGTATCATTCTATTTCTCCTAAAATCAAGTCCGGTTGTTCTCTCTTGAAATCATCGTGAAATTGCCTTGAAAAAAAGCTTAGACAAATCTTGCCAGCAAAAAACTAAAAGCAAAGGAAAAGGCATGAAAGCTGATATGGGCTAACATTGCAGCCTCAAGCGAGTATTGCCAAAAGAGCCAACCAAACGCAATACCAGCAATCCCATTGAGTAATATCGCTCGGATAATCACAAGCGGAGTGAGGGGAACGATCGCGGCAGTCGCTGGCAGGTGTAATAGTCCAAATACCAACGCGGCTAGAACGATCGCACCTTGATAAATTCCTTGGCTCGGCATTGTAACGCCTTGTTTTAGACCTTTCCACGCAATCCAAACAAGCAGCGACATTAAACCCCAGCGCATCAAAATTTCCTCAGTGATGCCGCCATAGGACATTGCTGTGAGCAAATTCAACCCACTTCGTTCTGTATTATTGGCTGCCTGTAGCGCTTCAGGTAGGGCAGGTCGCATTAACCGATCGAGCAACAGGAGAGCGATCGCCACTGCTGCACCCACACCCAAACTCCATTTCATCTCAACGGCAAAAGATGGAGACTTAGTGGTATGAAACACCCAATGATCAATCAAATGGGAGTGTAATCCAACGCGGTAGGCACAACCAATTCCGATCAGAATGCTGATTGCCAGTAAAACTGCATACTGTAGTCCTTGCAGAAGCATTAAAATCCACAATGGAGGCACTTTTTCCAGTGCTTCTGGAGACAGTTTCGCTAACTGTTGCTCGATTAAAGGAATAGACGTGATCGTGAACATGACAATTCCCACACTGCCCAATACAAATAAAATCCCGAATTGTTTCAGAATTGCCATTGGTTTACTCTCCAGATGACCCGTCCTATTAGCTCATTTGTCCAATCGGTCGAACAATGATTTCATTCACATCTACCTCTGCGGGTTGCTCGATCGCAAAGGCAATCGCCCGTGCGATCGCATCTGCTGGAATCACTGCCCCACGAAATTCCTCCACCCACTCCGCTGCTTCAGCATCCGTGATTGTGCTGGCAAGTTCAGTTTCCGTCACTCCAGGCGAAATCACCGTAACCCGGATGTCGGTCGATTCTTGCCGCAGTCCCTCGGAAATCGCCCACACTGCAAACTTAGTGGCGCAGTATACGGCTGCGGTTGGATAGACGTTGTGCCCGCCGATTGAGGAGAGATTAACAAACTGCCCTGATCGTTGCTGCTTAAAGAGAGGTAGCGCAGCAGCAATCCCGTGAAGCACACCGCGAATGTTCACATCAATCATGCGGTTCCATTCATCGATCTTTAGTACCTCTAGCCTGGAGAGCGGCATCAAGCCTGCATTGTTCACCACAACATCCAGGCGACCAAATTTATCCTGGGCAAACTCGACAAAGGCTTGCATGTCTTCGAGGTTGGTGACATCAAGGGTACGGTATTCTGCTTCGCCACCCTGAGAGCGAATTTCGGCAGCGATCGCTTCCAGTCGATCGGTGCGCCGCGCTCCTAATATAACCCGTAAACCCTGATGAGCCAGCAATCTAGCTGTTGCTTCACCAATACCGCTACTGGCTCCCGTAATCGCAATAACTTTGTTCTTAACAGTTGACATGATGGTTATTCCTTGTAGGTGATTAAAGCTGATTGGTAGTTAGGCTGCATTGACCAGGGCAACCAGCACTAGTTTCTCGGTGAAACTCTTGTCCATAAGTCGTTGAACACTTGCATATCCAGAAAGGCGATCGCTTCGACTGCTTTGCCGTCCTGCATTCTGAAATACCAGGTGTAGGTGTTTTGGTAAGGTCTACCATCTCTAGCAGTTGCCTCCCCATCCCACAGCACGATCACCATATCGCCATCTGCCCAGATGCCGCGTACGGTTGGCACGATTGGGGTTGATAATCGAGCACTGGTGGGACTGAC
The DNA here is from genome assembly GCF_048077055.1 of Egbenema bharatensis FJBBOT/2019. NCBI lineage: Bacteria > Bacillati > Cyanobacteriota > Cyanophyceae > Oculatellales > Oculatellaceae > Egbenema > Egbenema bharatensis. The sequence goes on from NZ_CP182236.1 coordinate 6,259,212, forward strand.
GACTTGATCGAGTAACGCTTGGCGGCTGTAAGTGCCCGCCGTTTCACCCGTCCCCGTAATTGTCCAGGTGGCATTTGGAGCGAGCAAATCAAAGACGCTGCCAGTTCCGTCTCGCCAGCCATCAAAATACTGCTGGACAATTTCCTTATTGCGCTGTTCGATCACCTGAGTCTCTACGTCTGCTTGATGTGGCTGAGTTGCCTGAGCCAAATTTACAAATGCTGGAAACTGATCGAGGGCAGGCGATTTATTCAATGCGGTCGAGTCATGACTTGACTCAAACGCAGCCACATTCGACTGAAAACCTGCCTCATCCATGCGAGCTTGCGTCATCGCCGGAGCCGCTAGCAGCCCAATCAACCCCATACCTATCAAAACCTGACCCAAACGATGCATCTTCTTTAACCTCCTGAAGTTTCCATAACAAAGTAGCTGTTTCGCTCTCATGTCCGTTGAATTGTTCGGTGTCCCTTTGGTAAGACATTTTTCGTTAAGTCTTTGTGCGCGAAATTCTAAATCAGGCTTTGCTCTTTTACAGCTTCGGCGGCGAAAGCTTCGATTGTCGTTTGTCCTTTGCGAGTTTCAGTGCCGTTGTTTTCAAAAACGATATGACCGGAATTAAAGCCGCGCAGCATCTCGCACCAAGCGTTAGCGGCTTCAGGCGAAAAACCGAAACTGGCAATTGTCGCCTGCCACTCACTTTCGGGAAGGGCAACGGCTTGCACGTCGCGCTTGAGTGCGGCAGCAAAAGCAGCAGCAACATCGTTGGGCGAATAATCCGCCGCGCTATGCAGTTCAATGATGCGTTTACCTGTCCAATCTTCGGTCAACGCTTCGGCGGCAGCGCGTCCGATGTCGGCGGTAGAAACCATTGGGAGTTTACGGTCTAGCGGACTGTAAAAACTCGGCAAAATGCCTTTTTCAGCGGCAACCGCAGCCACGCCGTTCCAGTTGTCCATAAATCCCGCCGCCCGCAGAAACGTAACGGGAATCGCCAGATCGCCGAAGATGTGTTCCAAAATGTAAGTTGTCATGATGTTGCCTGTGCCAGTAGCGTGCTGCGAGCCGATCGAAGACAGCAAGACAATTTTTTGCACATTGGATTGCGCGATCGCTTTAACATATGCTGCACCAATGTTTTTGGCTACGGTGAACATATCGGCAGCCTGATAAGCAGGCGGATTCATCGCATAAACGGCGATCGCGCCGTCTAACGCCTTGGCTATCGCACTTGTGTCAATGACATCAGCGAAAGCAACGTCCGCGCCTTTTGCCCGCCAAGCGTCCGCGCTTTTGTCCGGGTGCTTCACAGTTGCGCTTTGCGCTAATCGCAACACGACGCGCACCGACAGGTTCTTTTCAAGCAACGTATCGGCAACCACAGAACCCGTTTGTCCGGTCGCGCCAAATACTACAAACATAAATTTCCTCCTGAAATGTCGAAACCAATTTTGCTAACCGAAGACACCTAACGTCACAGTTCAACGGCAGGTTCTACTTTTGATAAGTCCAATGATTAATGTTCAATTGTTGTTCTCTGTTGATGGGGTTATCTTTCTCGGTAAAAAACATAGCCGCCGTGATAAAGAACGCTGTCACGACTGGTTTGCGTTCTGAGCTACAAAACCGTAGTGCAGATGTGTCATTTCCAACTGTCGAAACTGATCGTGTGCAGCCTTGACAACTGCAAAGTCTGCGGCTCGATCGACAACATCTAATTGCAGGAGCAAGATCTAATCGCCGAACCGCAGCTAGAGAAGGTTGTCGTCGAATAGTTTCATCCTATAAGTACGAATTAGGAGTTTGAATACCCAAACCTTACCGATGTTTGCCTAATCCTCTCAAAAGATGCACAGCATTCAAGATACCCGTAGCCGTTCTATATCTCGAATGGGCGGTGCACCAAACATGCGGGAATATTCGCGGCTGAATTGCGACGTACTCTCATACCCAACTCGATAAGCCGCTTGAGTGGCATCGATCGCCTCGGCAAGCATCATCTGTCGGGCAGTTAACAGTCGTAATTGCTTTTGATATTGCAGCGGACTCATGGATGTGACAGCTTTGAAGTGACGATGGAACGATGCAGCCGACATATTCGTCTGCTCTGCTAGCTCCTCAACCCGCAGCGGCTTTGTAAAATCAGCTTTAATCTGTTTAATCACGTCAGCAATGCGCTGCATATTACTGCCAGCGGTCGCAATCTGACGCACCACTGCACCTTGTTGGTCGGTGAGCAAACGGTAATAGATTTCGCGAATCATCAACGGTGCTAGAAATGAGATGTCCTGTGGTGTATCTAACAGCTTTGTTAACCGGATAACACAATCGATTAAAGATGGCGCGGCATCGCTGACACACCAGCCTCTGACAGGGCTTTGGTTCTGACTGATACCCAGCTTTGTTTGAGCAATAATCTCACAGAGTTGTCCTGGGTCTAGCTTCAGCTTTAAGCCGAGATAGGGCTGATCAGGGGTTGCTTCTACCATACAAGCACTCAGCGGCATGTCCACCGAAAGAATCAGATACTGAGCAATCCCATACTGAAACGTTTCCTCATTGAGTGATACTTTTTTTTGACCCTGCACCACAATGGAGAATAGGGGTTCGCTAACTTCCTGGATGGTGATGGAAGAGTTGCTTTGTCGGACAAAGAACAAAGGATCGATCGCGGTTGAATGATAACCCTCTCCCCTGCCATCAGTATGCTGATCGGCTAATGCCGCCAGCTCTGCACATTTGGCGACTGCCACGGACTGCTGCGCTGACAAAGTCTCTTTACAAGAAGAAATGCTGATCATGTTTCTGTGATTGAGTGTCTTGATTCCTTTACTGGTGAGTGTGTGCGACATTCACGGAACAATTGCAGTCACGCGAATTTCAATCCGCATCGTTGGCAAATCTCGTCCGCGAGCGATTCGGGAATTTGCAGATTGTCATCCCAGCCACCTTGACCGGATGTCTCCACGCGATCGCCAATTTTTACCGCTTGCGAGTAATGCAAGTTATTCAGCATGTATTCCCCATAGCCGGGGGTGATAAAAAACTCGGGCTTATTCATGGTGTTTCTCTGTTCAGTACCGTTGTTGATAGGGGCAGTAGGGGTTTCTAAATCCTTAGTTTTGGCGCTGGGGTAGCTAGAGGACGCAGCGATCGCCCTCTGCGGGAAGTTCAAGGTCGATCAGGTAGTTGGCGACGATCGCATTGACACAGGGGCTGGTGCCATCCATGGCGATGGTGTGCTGCTCTCCCTCAACGGTGAGCACGGTGCCGCCCACGGCTTCGGCTAGACTGGCTCCAGCAGCGTAGGGGGTGGCAGGGTCGCCAGTAATGGAGATGATCAGCGTGTCGGGTAAACCCTCAACGTTCTGAGCATGGGGGAAGCCGAGGGTCGGCTCACTGGGCCAGAACTCGCAGGCGTCGCGGGTGACGCCCTCGACGGGTCGTCCGGTATCAAGAAAGGGGCTCACGTCGAAGATCTGGCGGCGCAGTTCTGCCTCCTGCTCAGGGGTGCGGCGCTCCTCGTCGTTACAGTTGATGGCGAGCTGGGCATCGACCAAGTTGCTCTCCAACCCTTCAACGATAAAGTCGTCACTGAGAGCGAGGAGTTTGTCGCCTCGTCCCTCGTTTTTGAGCTGGGCGATGCCGTCAATAATTCGCGGCCACGCCTTGGCATTGTAGAGCGCCCCGAGGACGCTGCCAGTGCCATACAAAAAATCCAGGGTGCGCCCCTCGCCCGCTGGCACGGGGTTATCGATCAGCGGCTGGAACAGATCTTGGAACACAGCGGTGGCCTGCTCGGGGTCGGTGCCCAGCGGACAGTCTGATCTCTGGGCGCAAAACTCGGCCATCAGATCAAACGAGCGCTGGAACGCAGCATGGAGCGCTAAGCGGCGTTCCGCGCTGCCCTGCCGAGGGTCGAGCGCACCGTCGATGACCATCGCCCGGACGTTCTGCGGGAACATCTCAGCGTAGACCGCGCCCAATCGGGTGCCGTAGCTTCGCCCCAGGAAGGTCAGCTTTTCGTCGCCGAGGGCGGCGCGGAGCACGTCCATATCCCTGGCTACATTGCGGGTGCCGACAGCAGCAAGCACCTGCTCACCACCCGACCCATTGGCGCACTTCTCCATCAACTCGCGGGTGTCGTCGGCACTCCATTCTCCCGACGTACCCAACAGCGTTGTCTGGTTCTCGCCCCGGTCGTTCTCTTCGTCGGTGAAGCAGTTGATGGCCGGGGTCGAGGCTCCGACCCCGCGAGGGTCGAACCCAACCAAGTCGAACCGTTGAACCATGGGAGTCTCTTTCAGAGCCACTGCGGTGAAGGGGGTTTGAAGCGTGCCCGAGCCCCCAGGCCCGCCAGGGTTGAGCACCAGAGAGCCGATCCGTTGGTCTGGCTCACCCTGGGCCGGTAGCCGCAGTACTGCGATTTGCATGGTCTCACCCTCAGGTTCGTCGTAATCTAGCGGTACCTCCAGGCGACCACATTCAAATGGATCAACGTACACTTGTGCCTCGGTCGCAGTGGTCGCAAAGCTTTCGCAGGAGCCGAACGTCAGCTCCTGGTTGTAAAATCGCTCCAGTTCCGCCCCTGGCTCCTGGGCTGACTGTGTCAATGCGGCAGGTGCCCCAGCGAGGACAATCAACATCGCTGCTGTGCCTGTCAATAAGCGCCTGACGTAGGTCTTGGGAACGCGCATAATTCTCCTCCTAATGGAAGCTGTTGGTCTTGAGTCGTACGTGAGTCGGTCACGATTTCGTGAGCTGTTAGAAGAAATTTGAGACATGGTGTTTAACGCTTTAACTGTGGCGAAGATTCCAGATCACCCAACCCCTGTTCGTGCCCGGCGGGCTTGAGGAGATGCCTCAGCCGATGAGGGCCAGCACGGCATGAACCGTCAGGTGGGCGATCATGGCGGACTCTAGCCCGTAGCGCCAGAATAAATACCCCGCAACTACTGCAAACAAAGAATTTTGGATCAGCAAGAACCCTAGCAGGGCTGGGGTTAACGGCAGTTCTAGGGCGATCGCAGCGGGCAAGTGGCCCACGGCAAACAACAGGGATGAGACGGCAATGGCGACGACCACCCATCGAATCTGGGGTTTACCCTGGCGCTGCTGCCCAAATTGCCAGCCCAGCCATACCAGCAGCGTCATCAGTCCCCAGCGGATCAAAATTTCTTCGGTGATACCGCCGTAGAGAAATCGCACCAGCAGCGGCGTGGGCTCAGCCGCTCCATAGGCGGGTGGCAGCAGCGGGCGAGACAGCAGGGCGATCGCCGTCAGCATTGCGCCGCTGATCAACCCACCCACCACGCCGGGCAACAGTTGAGGAACCATGGCTTTCTGCCACGATCGCCCAGCGGCCAGCGCCTCTGCCCCCGGTGCCATTAGCTCTAGCCGATGAGCCAAGAGCACGCCTATCAGCACCGCCACCGACAGCAAAACCGTGGGCTGCACCAGCACTAACAGCCTGACCACGGCGGCAGGTGGGGCACCCTCTGGAAGCAAGGGCAACGGCACCAACACCAGGGATATCACCCCAGCCATGCCTGCCAACCACAGCAGCCCAAACAGTCGCAGCCTAGCGTTTCTATGTTTAACCATGGCTTTATCCTCAACGTCATTCCAGAACGGATTGAGTCCTCACGCTTGAACATGCTGTCAGCGATCGCTAGGACTAAGGGGGAGGTTCACGACCATCCCAATCTCGCTGGTTGACTGACAAAAGTTTAATGAAGACCTCTAAAGCTCTACCTATGAAAGGGCTTCATTCTTAAGTAAGCAGTCGTTCCTTTGGGCAAGTTGGAAATCTCTCTATCAAAGATGATTTGAGCTTTACAAAGGATGTATGGATCGCTAGCTCTTTTGTCGATTTGCTCTTTGAAATTGTCCGAACTATTGCTTCAGCACTACAGTATTAAAAATCTTGTCGTGCCATGTCTTCTGTTCTTTATCCACAAAAAACCAGAGATAGCCTAACCCAAAGATCAGCCCACTTAGGAAATACCCCAACGAGCCGCGCAGACCAGCCATCAAAAAAGACAGCGAATGTCCATCGGGCTTAACGACCCTGATGTTCATCATTCCCATGCCAATTGATCGATCTCGCTGACTCCAAAGGTAACCAAAATATAAAAAATGCCCAAATGTAGGAGCGAGGGAAAATACAATCACACTCGGAGCCACAATTAAATTTGGCACAGGTATTCCGCTATCAGCGTAAGCTCCGATGATCGCTCCAATAGCAACCGCTGCTAGTGAATAGATGATTGAGAGAATAGCTTGATCAATCAACCATGCAGCAGCCCGATGTAAGAAGGTCGCCTTATTCATCTTTATGTCCTCAAATGTTTTCCACAATTGTCTGAGCAAAATACTCTGAACAGTCTTTGCGGATGGCTGGAAGGAATTTGAGACATGAGGATCAACTCCTTTACTCTTGTTGCTGATTTCAGTTGTCAATTGGTTTAAGGATCGACAGGATCGCCGACCGCCCCACCTGTAGCTGTATGCACGGCGCGGGCCATCTGCCCAAGCGTGTTGCCAAGCGAGGTGGGATCGGCTCCTGCCATCAGGGCCGTACTGACGTCTTCACTGATGACGCGCACGACTGCGGTGGCTGCGGCGGCGTGCAGTCGCACCTCGATATCGTCAGGCGATCGCCTCAGGCGATCTGCGAAAATCTCGACCAGAGCGCGCTCTATTCGGTCGTTGGTCATCAGCCAAGCCGTCCGCAGATCCGGCTCTTTTTCGGCCAGCACGGTCATCTTGATCACAGCCTGATCAAAGGACTGCTGATCGGGATCTTTAGTCCGATTCATCGCCCACTCCATAAGGTGATCTTCCAGGGAGACATCCCGAGGCCAGCGGCGCAATAGCGCCACAAACTCCTCGCCATCCTGCGCCAAGACCGGCTCGACACAGCTCTCCTTGTTGCGGAAGTACCGCCAGAGGGTGCGCACCGAGAGACCCACGGCAGCAGCGATTTGCTCGCCGGTCGTGGCCGCGACGCCTTGCTCCCAGAACAACCGCGCCGCCTCCCGCGAAATCTCCAGACGTATCCGCTGCTGCCGCTGCTCACTCATCCTCCCTGGCTTGCGCTCGTTCTTCGTTGTGTCATTGGTACCATCACTCCCCACAGCAGTCTTCCTTTCAGGAATCTGTCATTAAGTGACAATATAGCGCTTGGTGACGCTATCGACAAGAGGTTGCTTCACTAATCAGCACATTCAATTTGAGCCAATAGCTATTCAACCTCTGGAAATGCTGTCAGGGAATGACATCTGAGAGACTCCGCCACAATCGGCAGGGGTGAGGTCACCCCCGCAACAGCCACTGCCAGCGTGATTGTTAGGCGCTGTTTATATACTTTCCGTACAGGTTGCCTTTGTCTTAGCCAGCTTGAGTGTAGTGAGTTCCAACACTCAACTTCTTTCAAATTCTTACGGTGATTTACCAGATTCTTAGGTCGCTAGCGCACCTGTTTAGGAGTCAGTCCAGTGAGACGCTTAAACAGGTGCGTCAGATGGCTTTGAGTGGAGAAACCGACTTGTAGAGCGATGTCTGCGTTGGCGCAGCCTGTGCGCAGCACGTATCGCCAAATCCGTTTTCAACAGCATCACTTTTGCCTGTTCTACGCGCTGCTGAATCAGGTACTGATGGCAGGGCTGATACATCTCCTCAAACCCTTGCCTGATCTTCGTATCTATGTGTTTTGCCGCAGTAGAGCCAAGTAGACCTGTGTAAACTTCGCGATTTGAGGCTCTATAAGTAGCTCAATCTGGAACTGATGCTCTGAATCAGTTAATTGGCTAACATGATTTGTCTATTGATTAAAGTTGATTTGAGCTAGAGAAACTGCCCCCCGGAGACTTCGATTCTCTGTCCAGTCATCCATCGATTCTCTTCCGACAGCAACAGCGCGATCGCCCCTCCAATATCATCGGGTTCACCCACCCGACCTAAAGCAGTTTGGGATGTGATGTACTTATTGATCTCTGGATTGTCCCGCACGACACTGCCCTCGGTGGCGATCGCTCCTGGAGCGACTACATTCACTGTGACTTGCCGCTGTCCTAGTTCCTTCGCTAAGGAGCGAGTCAGAACCTCGATCGCGCCCTTCATGCTGGCATAGATCGCTCGTCCTGGGCTTATGGTGCGGGTCAGAAACGATGAAAAATTGGCTCTTCCGGATCCGGGGTGAAAACCGTATAATAGAATACTTTTAGTGGGAGTTTCGCCAATGGACTTTCATCTTGATGCATTGCTGAATTTTCCTCATGTTACGGTTGAAAGTTGCACTCAACAAAGCAATGAAGTGTACTTAAAGCTGCGCTTGCTCAATGAGGAAGCTAACTGTCCCCACTGTCAGACATTGAGTTCAGGGGTTCATCAAAATCGAGCGATTTTAATCCGGGATTTATCAATTTTTGGTCAAGTCACTTACCTGAAAGTTCCTCGTCGTCAGTTTTATTGCCGTGATTGTCAACGTTATTTCACCGAAGCATTGACATTTATGGATGAAGGACGTCAGTATACCCGACGATATGAGGAGCATATTTATCAGCAAGTGCAACTGTCCAGTATTGAACAAGTTAGCCGAGTAGAAGGATTAAGTTTTGACCGGATTCAAGGAATCTTTAAGCATCAGTACGCTCAGAAAAAAACTCTGGATGGGAGGGAGTTAAACAGGTCGGAATTGATGAAATCAGCAAGCGTAAAGGGCACCAGAACTTTGCCACAGTTATCGGGGACATTGAAGCCGGGAAGTTAATCGAAGTGATAGACAGTCACCAACAAGAAGACATTATCGAAGTGCTGGAGCAGCAGCCTTTGGAGGTACGAGAGCAGGTTGAGGAAGTGAGCGTTGACATGTGGGGAGGATTCCCGAAAGTAGTTAAGAAAGTGTTTCCCAACGCAGTAGTTGTAATTGACCGCTTCCATGTCATCAAAGCAGTGAATACAGAATTAAATCGGATCCGCCGACAGGCACGTATATTAGACCGAGGCAGCAATTGAAGAACGGAAAGGATCTAACTCCAGAAGAAACGAAAAGGTTAGCATCGTTGTTGAAAAGGTCAAAGCGATTAGCAAAAGCCTATCAATGGAAGGAAGAGTTTCGTGCTATTTATGAGCAGTCATTAACTGTTGAGGAAGGGAAACGTCAGATCCAGGAGTGGTTGAATAAAGCCCGAGCCGTTTATAGTGAAGCAATTAAAACGATCCGTAATCACTTGGATGGAATTAGTAATTATTTTCGGAATCGGACGACTAGCGGTGCAATGGAGGGAATCAATAATCGAATTAAGCTGATTAAACGGCAAGCCTATGGCTTCGTAAACTTCAACAATTTCCGAGAAAGGCTATTAGCTTGCTTTTCTGATTAAAAAAAGTTATCACCTTACTAACGGGAGAACCCTTCTATCTGGTTCCCTCCTTTTTAAGGAGGGTTAGGGAGGATCAAACCCAGTCATGGCTAGAGCAGATGACTTGTGTGTACACCGTAGCTTAAAAGTATCCGTACACAGGGTAAAGCAGAAAGAGTGAGCGATGTGAGGGTAAGTCTGCTAGGCTAAAACGCATGGAATCCCCGAATGCCTTTTTAAGCGAAATTTCAGCAGAGGACTGGGCCAACACACCGGAGAGTGTCAAGCAGTTGGTGCAGCGTCTATTGGAGCGTATTGAGGCATTAGAGGCAGGCCAGCAAGCGTTACAAGAGCAAATTCAGCGCAATTCCAAAAACTCCTCGCAACCGCCTTCGCAAGACCCTCCGAAGGGATTCAAGGCTACCCCGAAAAGAAAAGTGGGAAAGCGCGAGGCGGACAACCGGGACATCCGGGACATTCGCAGGAACTTTACCCGCCGGAACAATGTACGCGCATTGAGGATCACTACCCTGAGGTGTGTTGCGAATGTGGACATCGCTTGAGAGGGAAAGATGCCAATCCGCAACGGTGTCAGATCGTAGATTTGCCACCGTTACAACCGATTGTTTTGGAACATCGCTTTCATGCGTTGGAGTGCCCCCAGTGTGGGGTAAGCAGCCGTGCCTATGATGGCGAGATTGTGGATGGTTGTCGCTATGGGGAAAGGCTGTGTGCATTAGTCGCACTGTTGAGTGGAGAGTATCGTCAAAGTCACCGGATGGTGGTGCGGCTGTTGAGTGAATTGTTTGAGATTCCCATCTCCGTGGGCAGTGTCGGACGCTTGCGGCAACAGATGAGTGAAGCGATTGAGCAACCCGTCGAAGCGGTTCATCGCTATGTGCAGCAGCAACCCGTTGTTGGGATAGATGAAACGAGTTTGCCTCAGGGTAACGCCGATGGGAACAATGGCAAGGGGAAGCGAGGCTGGTTGTGGGTGATGGTAACCCCGTTGGTGTGCTATTTCCAGGTGGCGTTAAGCCGCTCTCAAGCCACCGCTCAAAGCATCTTAGGAACTGATTTTGCTGGGATTGTCAACAGCGACCGCTACAGTGCTTACAACTGGTTAAACTTGCAATGGCGACAATTGTGTTGGGCGCATCTGAAACGCGATTTCACCAAAATTGCCGAACGGGGTGGGGTGAGCCAGACCTTGGGAGAGCAACTTCTCCAACAGCAAGAGAAATTATTTGAGTTATGGCATCGGGTGCGAGATGGAACCTTAGCACGCCCCCAATGGATAGAAGCCGTAGCACCCATTCGACAACGGGTGAAAGCACTGTTGGAAGAAGGAGCGGCTTACCCAATTGGGACCAGAGAAAAGACACCTTTGGCAAAGACGGTGCGAACCTGTCAGCAGTTACTCAAAGTAGAACCTGCTTTATGGTTATTCGTCACAACCGTTGGAGTAGAGCCAACCAATAATGCAGCAGAACAGGCGATTCGTCCAGCAGTGTTGTGGCGACGGTGTAGCTATGGCTCCCAAAGTGAGGCAGGCAGTTTGTTTGTCGGACGAATGATGACGGTTGTAGCAACGCTGCGGCGGCAAAATCGCCATGTCCTCGATTATCTCACCGATGCTTGCTATGCCAAGCGTCGGGGCTTGCCTGCCCCTTCTTTACTTCCGCTTCCCGACCTACAGCGATCCTCCTGACTACCTTGCTAACCCTGTGTACGGATACGCTTAAAAAGGGGGATTTAGGGGGATTGTGCGATGCCCACGCTGCGCGAACGAACGCAGGCGTTGCCGTGAATGCAATCCATTTTCGATCTACTGAGTATGGTTAAGGTAAACTAACTTTGAAATGCTGAGCCCCTACTCCCCTGGGGCTTCGCCATTCCCTATTCCTGACTGTTCAATGCCCAGTCATAGTCTAAATACTTCACATCATAACTCCCTTGCCGCAAGTAATCTCGATCGCCTGAATTCACATAGTTGCTAACAAAGTTTAGAGCCGATCGCTGCTTTTCATTACCGGCAAATTCTGCTGTTTGATAAGCAGGAATCCAGTCTTCCCCAAACCAATCAAAAATCGCAGAGATAGAGACAGTATTAGTGTTGCGATCGATTTGTAATCCATGAGGACTGTTGATCCATTGGCGAGTTTGCTCTTCAAGTTGCGTATCTAGTTTCTCTCCGGTATAAGGTTCAAACCGTAGAGGTGGACAACTGATGGCAGTACAGTTGAGCGCAGCATGGATGCGGGGTTCCTGGTAATCTTTACGCAGGGTGTCGTGCTCAATTCCATCCAGAGTTTTAGATTGCCCTGCGATTCTAAATCGACGAATTCTCCAAACACCAGGAATGTCTCTGATACTGGGTTTGATTGGATCTTGGTCAATAATAGATTGTAGGGTAAACGAATTATAAGCATTAATTAAAAATGCAATTTGGTCAGCCTCGCCCCAAGCTGCAAATTGAGCAGGAGAGACTTCTCCTAATGCTTGATTAAACGCTCTCAGTTTTTCTGAGTTTGCTTGTAATCCTTGATAATCTACAAACCCGTTCTGATCCACATAACGCTCTAATACTTCAGCATAGGTTTCATAACGCATGGGTTCCGATAGGACGGCAACGGCCTGGCTGCCCTGAACGCTTTGTTGTTGGGCTTGCGAATCTGAAAATATGCCTGAACAACCCGTGAGGATGACCAGAGCCGGTAAAAGAAGCGTTACGGGTTTGAATTTTGCCATCATCACTGTCCTCATCGCTACTAAACCTGGATAGAAAAATCAGTCAGATGTATTATGCCTGATCAATCTGAAGACTAAATGAGGATAGCCTGGAAGATCGCTGAAAATTTTCATCGTTGTACGGATGACCATACCCAACCGAGTATGAGCGGCAACCACAGAACCAGGCGTTCTGTAGGAGATAAGAACCAATCTGGATCGCCCATAGCAGCACGATGAGGCAGCAAGAAATAAATCAAAGCAGAGATGCTAACCAGCCTTACTCCCAGATTATTGGTTGCAGCCGCAAAAGGAATTATCCAGGTAAAGTACCAGGCATGAATAATCGGCGACAGCATTAACAATGCCAACAAGTAGTTGGTTGTGAAATTTAGAAAAGATTTCGATCGCCACAATAACCAAAGAACAGTTGCTCCCAGGGGAATTGCGTAGATCCAATTTGTCTGTTTAGAGGATTGCCACAGCAGCCCTGTCAAATAGGGAATGAGTTCAGCACTACGACCATGGGAAACAAATACTGATTCCGTTGGAATGAGGGGGCAGGTAGTGTCCTGACAAAAGGGAAGAACGCTGAGTATCAGAGGCATTCCACCCCAGAGCATGACCCATCCAACCTGTTTCAAGCGAGTTTGCTTCCATGCTTGCCAGGATAGGAAAACCAAAATGGGTAGCGACATCCATTTAATTGCAACACTGATTCCAACTAAAAGTGCCGTTTGGCTCCACAAAAGCGGCTGATTAGATGGAGCAGGGTCTTGATTTGGCGAATCTTGATTTGACGAATTTTCATCTATCACGTTTTGATGGGGCGATCGACTGCTTGCATTCAGCCCGTCAAAACTAAACCAGGCAGCAACCAGCGGGAAGATAAACCAACTATCGTAATGGGCAGCACCCGCGAATGAATATAAAATTAGAGGGTTCCAGGCATAGAGCAGCGCAGAACGATCACCTAATCGGCGGCTGAGTAACCAGCAGATAGATAGATCTGCGAAAACGAATGCAAGCTTGAATATGAATACTGTTGGTTTGATGGCTGCTAATACTCTAAAGCTAAGTTGAGCGATGGGCGGATAAATGGCAGATACATCAAGGTGATTAATTTGTGACCACCATTCAGTACGGTAAGAGACTAGCTCGATCGCATCGGGTGCGAAGTGATAAGGACTAAAACCGAGGGTTTGAATATATCCTTCCCATAAGTAACGCCACACATCGTCTCCAGGATACATGGGCAGGAGCAGCAGCCTGGTGAGAAGTGCAATGCCCCAAAACCAGTAGGTCGGAACCCAGCGTAGCCCCCAGGACAGAACATAGCCTGCGCTCATCATACTCATACCCACGCTAAAGGGCACAAATGCTTCGGGTTGCCGGAAATCTCCGTTGGGCATGAGCCAGAGACAACCCAGCAGGAGCATACCCGAACTGAGCCAGAGCCGAGGAGAGGAAGCAGCAAGGGGGACAGCACGGAAAAGTCCAGACAATAGGTGGTTCATCGCAAGAAGGGGGCTGTTTTGAGCAATTGTTTATGGAGCTGTTTAAACAAACGTCGCCCATACCAGTACCCCAAAGTACTGAGGATCACGATACCTGCTTTGAGGCTGCCAGAAATTGTTCCAGAGATTTTGGACTGTCCACCCTGCCTGGGGCGGTAGTGCACGGGAAGCTCGCAGATGCGTAATCCGAACTCAACTGCCCGCACTTGCATTTCTACTGTCCATCCCATTCCCCGATCGCGCATTTGCATCTGATCTAGGGCACAACGACGGATTAGACGTAAGGGCCCTAAATCGTGATAGCGATAATGCCAGCCGCACTGAATCAAGTCCGTGGCCAGACGATTGCCAAAAATTTGTACTGGCGTTAAGGCAGCCCGCCCCGCAACGGTCGCCCGGCGATCGCCCAAAATCAAATCATAGTACGGTCGTTTCTCCAACAGCTCAGGGAGTTGGGTTAAATCATCGCTCCCATCTCCATCACAAAATAGAATCCAGTCAATGGATGAAGGAAGTTGCTGCAACCCTTTCCAACAGGCCTGGCCATAGCCCAATTTAGGTTCAGAAATCACTTCTGCCCCAGTTGTGCGGGCTTTCTCTGCGCTGCGATCGGTGCTGCCATTATCAACAACCCGAATTTTGGACAACCCCAAAGTTTGCAGGGTCTGAATGACCTTTGCGATCGTCGCTTCTTCATCTCGAACCGGAATCAGAACTAAAACGCGATCTAGCTCATAGTGGTTTGCCACTCCTTTCTCCTATACCCCACACCTTTCAATACAAGTAAAAGCTAGAAAATTAATAGGGAGTTCCCCGTTCTGTTCTTTGTCGTTTTAAAGCTTCTTCATACCATTCCAACTCATCCAAAAAGCGTCCAACCCTTTTTCCTAAGGACTCATCCTTTAAAGAACCATCATCATTGAGCACATCAGAAATTTTAGAAATTGAGAAAATGCTGGAAATGGTTGGCATTCCCATTTCTGCAAGAAAAGCGCGAAGTTGAATCGCTGCCCTGGCCCCACCAAAGCCCCCAACCGAGTAAGACACGATCGCCGCCGGACGAAAAAAGTATTCCTCCAGGTAATGATCCATCAAATTGCTGAGTCCCGGTTGAATTGAGTGGTTATACTCACCCGAAATAACAACAAACCCATCAGCAGTTTTGATGTGTTCTGCCAATTCTGCCATTTTTTCGGGAGCCTGCCCCTTTTCATACTCTTTGTACATTCGGTCTAGAATACCAAAGTCATACTCGATCGCATCAGCAAACACAACATTATGCTTTCGCTCCTGAAGCTGATTGATCATAAATTTAGCTGCTTTGATACCCTGTCGATCTCGTCGGTAGGAACCGTAAAAAACGATCGTTTTGAAAGACATACAAATTACTCCATTTAATCAATTTTTTTATTGTTTGTTTCAACGTTATGCTAGAGCATCTTTAGAGATTTAGCAAAACCTGCCATTTTTCTCTTATAGAAATGCCCCCTTCTCAGCCTTAAGAAAGGAGCTTAAAAAGAAAGGAGCTTAGACGAATACTGAGCTAGTTGCCCAAAGGCAAAAAGACCTATTACTTCGGCAACATTTAAGAATGCCGGTAGGGTGGGCAGCACCCACCAAGGAGCTTTGAAAGCTGATTATTAGCCTGGGGGTGGGCAGTGCCCTACTACTGCACAAAGGCAAGAAGACCTGATTATGAATTTAAACCTCCAGGCCCATTCATAAAACTGTCTTCGGGAGCATGTCACTTTTGTCGCCCTCACCCTAAATCCCTCTCCCAAAGGGCGAGGGACTTCGATCCGGTTCCCCTTCTCCCAAGCGGGGAGAAGGGGTTAGGGGATAAGGGTTAGACTTGCAAACATGACATACTCCCCTGTCTTCGAATCTATCGCTGAGGCTGACCCTTACAGGATCATGGGTAGATTCATTGGATTGCAGTTCTCCAACCGATCATGCAGTAATGCCAAGTACAGCGGATAAACCAACGATCGGTAAACCAACTTTAAAAAGGCGTTTCATAAGAATGTCCTTCTTAAATTCTGCGACAAGAGTACTTTTGCGAACTCTAGCTCTGAGTTACTGCGTTACTGATTCTTCACTTAAATATCCATCAGGTGAAGCATAATCGGGCAGCAAAAAGACAGTTTTTTCTTAATTCAAGAATTTTCATCTTTATCACTAGATCGATGATTCAGCGGTTGGGAAATCGTTGAAAAAACTATACTTTTGTGATCTGCTTTCCTTAACGACTGATCAATCTCGCATCTTGTCCTTGACTTCAATTTTTAATTTAGTGCTTCAACCTTAAAATCCCCTGAATGTAATCTAAGCTACAAATTAGTTTTTGCAAAATAAATACAGCGAGGAGAATCAAATACCCAATTGGGTGTATCCCACTGTTGCATTTGCACGGCGGATCGTTCCCTGGCAGGCAAGCCTTCGGATCTCGGCGTGATCTCACTCGAACGCTCACTCGAACCGTCGAACGCTCAGTCGGACGCTGCCTGCGCTACGGAAATCGATCCATTGGCATCAATGGGATGCTTCCACAAAATTGAAACTATTAGGCAAAAAAGTATCTGAATACGCTTGTGTTGTAGGCGCGTATCCTTTATGCTGTTGCGATACTGGTTTTTTCACCCGAACGAGCCAGTCCACTCAAACCCGCTTAAGGTGAGGTGTAACGCTGATTAGGGAAGTGTCCAGCAACCCTAACCAGCTAACCTGGCACTCTGAAACAGACAGAGGGCAAGGCTGTCTGATTGTAGATCATTCCTGTTTGTGATGGGTCTACGATCGACAGCCTCGCTGATGCATGACGGAGCTTGGGGAGTTGTTTCTCTGAAACCTGCTTCCCACACCTTAAGCTTTTCTTCCCAACAAACATCAGCGAGGAACAGAATATGTCTTCAGAGTTCAATGAACTGCTGCCCGTTGCCCAAGATGAACGGGTACAGGTTTGGATTATCGGTACGCGGGATCAGGTGATTTTCACCATGAATGAATTCTACGTGCGCCGGATTGCCACCGATCGAGTTCAGTTCACCCCAATTATTCCGGCTCCCTTTGCCAGTGGGAAATACATGACCGTTCTGGTGCGGTAATTTTCATTCCTGGAAAATTCTCAAACAGCAAGGGCGATTCACGAAAAACAAGGGTGATTCACGAAAAATAAGGGCGATTCACGAATCGCCCCTACCTTGTGGGGTGGGCATCTTGCCCGCCCAGTCAACCAATTCAGTCGATCGAATGGATCTGCCGAAACGCCATCACAATCAACGAATCCTCTTCAGACAATCTCTGAAACTGCCTTTGACTGGGGTTCAGCAGTATCTCCTCATTTCCTCGCTTAATTCCCAGCAAAAGCACTGGATTATCCGCATGGGATTCGCTGTACTCACTGATCCATTCTCCCAGTTCCGGAAAAGACTTGCCCAACAGGTGAGTTGGATAGCATCCGGGTTCAATAAAATAAAATTCATTGGAGCCATCGGAATAGGTGAGTAACTGCTGATAAACCGCAGACATATTTTTGAACACCGCACTCTGGGCAATAATGCCCGCCGAATAATCCCGCGCCGAGATCACCTCATCTACCCCTGCCTCCATCAAGTGCCGATGGCGATCGAGGTTCACCAATTCCCCAATCACATGAATCTCTTTCTGGCGATCGGGGGTTTGCTCCAGGTGTTTGACCGCCAGCGCAATCAGGGCATTCTTCTCATCTGGCCCTTCACTCGCTTCATCGGCCAGTAAAATCACAGATTTGGACTGGGGAGCCTGAAACTTTTCCAGCGTGTCATGGTGGGTGGGATCAGCCTGGATAAAGTACACATGGTCTTGATCTTTAAAGTCCTCCTGATCTTCGACCACCGAAGCAGAAATGACCACAATGTCTTTGGGATATTCCTGATTGGTTTCCAGCAGTTGATTCACAATGGCAGGGGCCTTGTCATTCCAGTTGCAGATAATAATGTGATCGTTAAATTGCTTCACGGCATTCTCCTGTTGCAGGGCCTGTGCGACAAAAAAGGATGAAATTTTACCAACAATGGCTCCAAAGGCAAAGGTGCTGAAGATCAACAGGAGCAATTGCACCACCCGACCGACGATCGTTTTGGGTTTATCCGGATACTCCCCCATTAAGGTAATGAGGGCGTTCTCCAAACTCTCCCAGGCAGCCGCTCTGGAGGCAAAGGTTCCCTCACTCCACAGCAGTAAGGTAATGAGTCCCACCAGTAGCAAAACTAAGGCAGATGCAAATATAAATCTCAGACGTTTATTTTGACTTTGCATTCCATCATCCCTCACCCCTCGCCAGCCAAAT
Organism: Egbenema bharatensis FJBBOT/2019; assembly: GCF_048077055.1. Taxonomy (NCBI): domain Bacteria; kingdom Bacillati; phylum Cyanobacteriota; class Cyanophyceae; order Oculatellales; family Oculatellaceae; genus Egbenema; species Egbenema bharatensis. The sequence goes on from NZ_CP182236.1 coordinate 6,277,151, forward strand.
TCACTTTAGCGTAGGATTAGTCCGGCTGTACCAATCATTTTCCCTGCCTGTACGGTTGGGGGATGCGGCAAAATAACATACCCATTAGAGGCACACAGCGGTGCGCCCTTACAAAAGTTTCTCAATTATTCCGTTTAAGCGGCAAAAAACTCCCGCTAGGAGCCAAAATTGTATTCCGAATCAGGAAAATTTGCGATAATCTACTGGATAAACCGTCCGTCCTGCTTATTGATAGGGAAGACATCCAATGGGCTGATTCTTGGTGATTCTTGTTGATGATTAAGGTTGACCTGAACCGTTATCCTATGCAAATTTCCCTTCAGCAATATCGATCGCTCCTATTCGATTATTTAAAGCCACAACGCGATCGGGTTTTCTGGTTAACCATCACCCTACTCAGCAGTATCGGCTTACAAATTCTGAATCCCCAATTGGTCGGTTATTTCATCGACACAGCCGTTAACGGCGGTTCAACCCCTGCTCTGGTGATCACTGCCCTGCTATTTATTGGAACCGCACTACTGATCCAGGTTCTAACTGTTGCCGCAACCTACTTTGGGGAAAACGTCGCCTGGACTGCAACCAATGCCCTCCGCGCCGATCTGGTCGAACACTGCCTTCGGTTAGACCTATCCTTTCACAAATCTCGAACTCCGGGCGAATTGTTGGAACGCATTGATGGAGATGTCACAACTCTCTCCCGCTTCTTTTCCCAACTCGTGATTCATGTACTTGGTAATGGTGTTTTGTTGTTCGGCATCTTAGTTGTACTGTTTCTTGAGGATTGGCGCGCTGGATGCAGCCTGAGTCTCTTTAGTATTGCAGCATTAGTCCTATTACTGAGCCTTCACTCCTTTGCGGTTAGCCCCTGGAGAGAGTATCGCCAAATTGGTGCAGAATTTTTTGGTTTTTTAGGTGAACATTTAGCAGGACGAGAGGACATCCGGGCAAATGGTGCGGTGAATTATGTCATGTATCGCTTTTACCAGATTTTGCAACGCTGGCTACCCATTTACCAGAAAGCCCGGTTTGCCAGTACAGTCCTGTGGGCCACCTCAGTCGGTCTGTTTACCACCGGAAATGCGATCGCCCTTGCTGTAGCAGCCTACCTCTGGAACCAGAATGCAATCACCATTGGCACTGCCTATTTAATTTTTCACTATACCAATTTACTCAATCAACCGATCGAACGGATCCGTGAAGAACTAGAAGAATTGCAACAAGTCGAAGCCAGCATCCATCGGATTCAAGAATTACTTCAGACCCAGTCTTTACTCCACGATGAAGGCAATTCCTCTCTGTCCGGTGGTGCCCTATCTGTTTCATTCAAACAGGTTTGGTTTAGTTATGCAGAGCCGGGAAATAGAGAAGCGGCAATCAAGAACAGAGACAATCATGACTCCTCCACCCATTCCCCCCTTCCCACGCCCCAACTCCAAAACCTCTCCTTTCACCTACCCGCCGGACAAACCCTGGGCATCCTCGGCCATACCGGCAGTGGCAAAAGCACGATCGCACGGTTACTTTTGCGGCTTTATGACATTCAATCCGGTGAGATTCGCTTAGATAATATCCCGATCGCTCAGGTTCCGCTTTCTGAGTTACGGCAGCGGGTCGGATTAGTCACTCAGGATGTCCAACTGTTTCAAGCAACCGTTCGGGATAATTTAACCTTTTTTGATGCACGCATCCGTGATGCTGATGTTCTGGAAACGATCGCGACGTTAGGATTAACTGAGTGGCTCCGTTCCCTAGCCAATGGACTGGATACCCAACTCGGTGCAGGCAGCAGTGGACTTTCTGCCGGACAAGCTCAACTACTGGCCTTTGCCCGTGTATTTCTGAAAAATCCAGGTTTAGTCATCCTTGATGAAGCATCTTCGCGGCTCGATCCCACCACCGAAATCCAAATTGAACGAACCATCGATCGACTGCTGCAACACCGCACTGGCATTATCATTGCCCATCGCTTATCTTCCGTACAACGAGCCGATCAAATCTTGATTCTAGATCAGGGGCACGTTGTCGAGTGGGGCGATCGTTTGGCTCTGCAAAATGATGAACAATCCCGGTTTTCAGCATTACTCAGGAATGCAAATTTAATCACCTGAAATTCTCGTGGGGTGGGCATCTTACCCGCCCAATCCAATAGGTAGAATGATTGTCAGGTCATTTAATTCCCGATCCTTCGAGCCAAAAGTGGCGATCGATCGGAGTCGTTCATTGAGAAACAGGTTGTGGCACAGAAATCGATCGAAAGCGATATTCTCCTGGACGATCGGATTCAATCTGGATCAAAACAGGCGTAAGACGGCGATCGCGGGTATCCAGAAACCGCACTGAATCTCCTGAACCTGCTGCTAGAAAATGGGGAGATTGTAAGGCCTGTTGTAAACCCCTGCGCGTACCACTCTGCTGTAAGCCCGCAATGACTGCCCGCGTTGCATCATAGGCCGTTGCCGTGCGCCAGTTAACCGTTGCTCGCCAGAGCCGTTGGGCCTGTTGCGCAAAGCTTGGATAAGCATCCGGACTCCAGGGAGCCACCAGCACCAGTCCTTCCACAGCCTCTTGTCCCTCTTGTGTCGTTTTTTGTGTATAGAGAGACGGACTGCTGAACAGGGCTAACCGTCCATCGTTGGCTTGTGCCACCTCAATTGCTGGATCAAGAAAGTTAATGCTAGGGCCCAGATACAAACTATTTGCACCTTGAGCGATCGCTCTGCTGATGGCCATCTCGGCATCGAAGGCAGGAGAGGCAAAATTACACAAATCATTTCCCTGGGAATCCAGTACATTGACGATCTCTCCTCCACGGGAGGTTAATGCATCAATAAACCCATTGCGAAAGACTGCATTATCTGGAGCAGTCGCATCATAGCAAATCAATGTTTTGGGAGACTGAGAACGTTCTGCTACCAGGTCAGTAACCAGGTAATCCACTAGGGTAGAAGCCATCGATCGCGCGGTTGGTACTGCACGAAAAATGTAGTCGCCCACTCTGGATACATCTGAATCAAACGTTGTGGGAGAAATCATCACTAAACCATGCTCTTGATAGATTGGCGCAGCTCCCAGCGAAGCATCACTCGTATTACTACCAATCACCGCTAGAACGTTCTGACGATTAACCAGGTTTTCAGCAATTTGTCGCGTCAAACCAGGATCGTTATTATCATCAATGATTTTAATTTCTATGCCAATTCCATTCACGCCATCGTACTGATTCATTTCATTTTGAGCATGAGCAACTCCCCTTAAAATTTCCTGGGCAATGTCGAGAGCTTTGCCAATCGGGACGCTGGTAGCGATCGTATAGGTTTGGCGACGTTCTGCCCGTAGCCGAGCATTGTTGAGATAAATCAATGTCTCAGGATCGTTGGGATGAACTTTCAGTGACTCCTCAAACCATTGCACCGCCCTCGGATAGTTTGCGGCTGCAAATGCAGCAATCCCTTCCTGTTTGGCCAGGGTTGTCACCGCTCCAATTAGCTGACGCTCTCCGGTACTCAAACGATTGGACAGGTCTTCACCCACAGAAATCGGTTCTGTTGCCCAGCTTTCATCGGGTTGCAGCGGCAAACGTGGGGAAATCCAGGACCATAAAATGCTGAGAACTCCCATTGTCACCAGTAGCGCAAGCAGTAGCTGGCTGAAGCTCTCTTGAGAATTTTTAGAGGACATATTGTTCCTTTAATGGATGCAAATAATGGATGCAAAGGGCGAAATGATAGCACTCGAAGTGGCGGCAACGCATTTGACAGGAGTTAGGATGCTCACCAAAAGTTTGGATATATCCCAGGTCGGCGTTGTCCACCGCTTCAATCCAGCTTCAATTCAGGCTCAATTCAGCGAAAGCTCATTTATATGATGAGTAAATCCTATTTTAGGCGCGATTAAATGTCAAGTAGGGAGGAAAAAGTGTGGTTTACATAGGAATAAGTCACCGCAATTTCCTTGATATGGTTGAGTGAAGTTAGAGTAAGGTATAGATCAAATCTGCTTTATCCCGACTGTTCGCTCTGGCAAACACCTGTACCCTGATTGCATCATGGCAAAACCGTCACTGATTCCATCCCAGTTAGGCATTCAAATAGCAAACCAGGCCTTGACTCGCACTGGTTGGACTAAAGAGGAACTCAGAAAGCAGGTGGGTTGCAGCAAACAGCCGATCACTCATTTTTTTCAAGGAAAACCGATCACTCAGTCACTCTTTATCCAGATTTGCGATCGGCTTGGCTTGAACTGGCAGGAGATTAGTGAGCTGCCAACCTATGATGCGCCGATATATTCTGTCCATGATCTGGTGAAAACCAAGCAACTCCAACCTCAGGAGACCCATCCCCTGAGTCAGGGAAAACTAGATGAGCGGGTGCAAGCCCTGCGGCAGACAATCTATACCAATGTACGAGAAAGGTGCGGTACGATTCGAGTCCTGGATATGTCCCATCCAGTTGAAGTGGATGATCTCTACATCACTGTCAACGTTCTGCAACAAATCACTGGACGACGGCATAAACGGCTGGATGAACTACTCCAAAAATGTGACCTGGAGGAATTCGATCGCTTTGGGTTAGGGCAGGTTGAAGAAGAAAGGGTGCCGGGAATGGCAGCCGTCCGTCAGTACAGGAAATTAATCATTCTAGGTAAACCGGGAGCTGGTAAGACTACTTTTCTCAAACATCTCGCCATTCAGTGCAATGAGGGGTACTTTGAACCCGATCGCCTCCCAATCTTTGTTACTTTAAAGGACTTTGCGGAAGCAGAACATCAACCGGGCTTGCTGGAATATATCAGCGAGAAAGCACTGCATTACAGTACCCTACCGATTGCAGAAAATGTTTCAACCGAATTGCTTGCAGATTTTTATACTATTTTCCAGGCAGGCAGAGCCTTAATCCTCCTGGATGGACTGGATGAGGTGCGGGCAGAAGATCATCACCGCGTGATCAAAGAAATCCGTGATTTTTCTGAACAGTTTTGGAATAATCCATTTGTCATGACCTGCCGAATTGCTGCATGGGAATATACCTTCGAGAAGTTCACAGAAGTGGAAGTGGCTGATTTTGACGAGAATCAAATTGCCGCCTTTTTAGCCAAATGGTTTAAGGGAAAAAGCACGAGCTTACAACAATTCCTGAAATATCTGCACCAAAATCCCAGAATCAAGCAACTTTCGATGAGTCCCCTCCTATTGACCCTCGTTTGTTTAGCCTTTGAAGAATCGGGAGATTGCCCCAGTAGTCGATCGGAACTTTATAAGGAAGGAATTGATGCACTACTAAAGAAATGGGATGCAAAACGGGGAATTCAAAGAGATGGAATCTACAGAAATCTTTCTGCACAACGCAAAGAAGATTTACTAAGCTATATTGCTGCGATTACATTCAGGCAAAAGGATTACTTCTTTAAGCAAACGAGTATTGAACGGTATATTACTGACTATATTCGTAACTTACCCAGGTATAGCCTCAATGCTGAAGAACTTCAACTGGACAGTGAAGCGATTCTGCGATCGATTGAAGCGCAGCATGGTTTACTGGTAGAACGAGCAAAAGGGATATACTCATTTTCCCATCTGTCCTTTCATGAATACTTTGTTGCCAGGGAAATCGCCTACAACACTCCTTCCCTTGACGTAGCGATTCAAGAGCTATCCCATAATGTAACCCACAAACGGTGGCGGGAAGTATTTTTGCTCCTGACTGAGATGTTACGAGATGCCTCATCTCTCCTGGTTGCAATCAAGCAGGAAATCGATCGGATTCTAGCGACATCGGAACCATTGCAAAACTTTCTGGCTGAAATTTGCGATCGGGCTGAGGCTCCAGAGTTTGCCTTCTGTAAACCTGCGGCAGTTCGTGCCTTTCTCTTTGATATTGATTTTGAGATCGATGAAAATCGAACGGTTGCCCTCCACCTGGATCGATCGGCTAATTTACTGGTCTGTGCCAGTTTCCTCACTCGAATGCTAGATGGTATTACGCTGAATGATGCGATTGCAATTGCCCAGAATTATGATGCCAAACAGCCTGATGTCACCAAACGGATTTCTGCTGCGAGTTCTGCTAATTCAGTCATGATGATCGCCATTAAAATTGCCCTGGAGTCCAGATGCCTGGAAGCAGATGCCCGAAAAACGCTAAAATCCCTTTTGCTGCGGCTGAAACATGATGCTAATGATGAAACCCTGAAACAGGTTGCCGATACAGCAAGAACTGTCGCCAAGACCCGTTATCACATTGGTCAGGGATGGCAGTTCAGCCCTCAAGAGCGCGGATGGATGAAACAATACTACAATGCAACGCAACTTTTAGTAGAATGCCTCCATACCGATGGTTGTATGATGCCTCCAGAGGCACGACAACGCCTTGAAGCGACTTTGTTCAAACCCCTACAAAGTCCCACCTAAAACCTGCAAAGTGATTCCATCAACCCATGATCACAAAACCTATGATCACCCTCAAGACCTATCCACTGCAACCCAAAATTTTTGAAGATTTTAGCCAAGGCTCCTTTCCCTTATTGCTTCAGACCTGGCAGGATCACCCCATTGGGCTATCGGATGTTGGCACTCACTTTGGTTTTGTTTATCAGGGCTTTGCCCATTTGTCTTTTCGTGGAATGCACGGCACAGAAAGCTATCGTTTGCGCGCAGGTATGTATTTTTCGTTACCGGGTAAAGGGGCGATCGGGAGTGCTGCTTCCTCTGGCATTGTGTTCACCCGTCTCAATTATCGCGGCATGTTTAGTTTGGGCGGGCCGATCGAAGCGCAGGGTCGTCTGGCTTACATTGATGGAGGCACCAGCAGCTTACTCATTCCCCCCGTCTTGTTGGGGGATCCCTGCTTAAATGTGATGTATTTCCCTCCGCACGTTGACCAAACCCTGCATACCCATCCCAGCGATCGAATAGGTATCGTTGTGGCGGGAGCGAGCATAATGAAAACACCGCAGTCTGCAATCCCTGTTGAATCGGGAACAATTTTTCTGATTCCAGCTCACTATCCCCATAAATTTTGTACCAGTGACAGCCCATTCACCGTGGTAGTTTTCCATCCAGACAGTGATACAGGCTATACCCACACAAACCATCCTATGTTGCAACGAACGATGGTGGATGGTATCAGTGCCGCAGAATTGCCTGAGATTCAAACCCGCCTGAGATTCAAACCCGAATGAGGGGCGATCGCCCTTAATGAAATCGTCATTGATGAAGCTGACCCCTTCCAGTCGGGATGGGCAGGGTGTCTGTGTCAGGATATCGCCCCCTTCACCTCTCTTTAACTCTGGACAAAGATCCTCTACCGCAGCAATGTTAAGCAGTAAGTAAAATCTTTTTTCAGATTGCAAACTATATCACTATCCCGTGTTGCACTCGTTATACTTGACGTAGAGAGGCAACCCGTGAAGTTACTTATCAAGAAAGTATCATAAAGTTGATAGTCCTTCTTGGGTCAGTACAGAATGGCAGGAACCAAAGCGTTATAGATTTCACTCATTGCCTCTCGATTGATTCAATGAATACAGGGTTTGCAAGCATCTCCAGGGAAAGCCAACGCTACAAGGGTTGTTCCCATTGGATTAGGGCGTTCCCATTAGATTAGGGTTCTTTCCAACCTGCAATTTTTCAGGGTTTTAAACGCATCACTTCATGCCTGACAGCATCAGTTTTAGCTGTCAAAAATTTTACTACCTGAAGACTGCTATTAGAATTTTTATTTGAAGCAATGAATACCTTACTGAACCTTCAGTCCCTTGGCAATGACTATTCCTTTGCCATCATTGCCGATCCACAATTGACAAACCAAAAGGATTACTACGGTAACTGGGGAAAACATCCGAGCGTGAATTACCGGATGTATTACCAGACCATTCAAAAAATTAATGCCCTGCGACCCGCTTTCGTAGTGATCAACGGTGATTTTGTTAACCAGTACTCGATCCCATCCCAATATCGCAACTTTGTTCGTATGACGAAGTTGATTCAAGTCCCCGTTGTCCTCAACTACGGTAATCACGACGGTGCTCCCCCTTTTACCCAATTCTTTAATGCCCAGCAAGAAATCAGTGGTTCCCAGGCCTTCTACCAATCCTTTAATGCAGGAAAATGGCACTACATCGTCTTACCGGCCATTCCCCACGAATACGATCCGGAACCCATGCTGAATTGGTTAGCAAACGATTTGCAAGCCAACCAAACCAGACCAACCGTAGTATTTTCCCACTATCATTACCTCCCGCAGGGATTAACTCAACTTGAGTATTACGCTCAAAATCCGCTCAAGTTGCGGAACAGAATTTTAGATCAAGTTCTGCAATACGGTAATGTCAAGTATTGGTATACAGGACATGTTCACAACGGTATTCAAACATCGGTTAAAACGGCATGGGAATACCGGGGATGCAAGTTCATTACCGTTCCTACCACCACCCTTGCCAGAAATTTTGGTGAAGAGTATCCCCTTTTCAAGCAAGGTCTGAAAAAAGGCGGCTACTTCATGATGGTAGAGGTAAACGATGAAACAGCCACCCTAACCGGTCGGCGAGCTGAACAACCCAATATCTTCTTTTACCCCGATCGCTTCCCCACCTTTCAGCCTCAGCTTGAACCACGATGGCTAGAACCAGTTCCCACCTTTAGCCCTCGCTTGTTTAGCAATGGCAGCTTTGAAACGGGTCTACAAGGTTGGTACAAGGTTTGGCGCTATCAAGCCGATCGGCAACCTGGATTCATTACCCGCAGCAACCCAAGCCGCAGCACAGCCGGGAAGCGTTCCCTTGAGTTGGCGGTGCGGGAAAAAGGACAAAACTGGTCTCAAGATGAGCTGACCGAGGTGTATCAAATGGTGGGAGTTCCTGCCAACACTTTTCCAGTGCTTCAGCTCAATTATCAGGTGGATCAACTCAGCGAAATGGGCGGAGGGTACATCCGGCTCCATGCTTACCAGGGTACAGCCCACCAATTCACGATGATTTTTTATGTGGGACACGATGGCAAAAATATTCCCGCACTCCACATCGGTAGGATCTTCCACCTAACCGCCACCGGAGAAGTGGGTGGATTGAATCGGTTAGTGACTCAAAAGCAAGTCATGTTTTGGAAATTGAACCAGCAGGATAAAAAGTGGCATGATCTCAAAGTTGATATTCGCAAGCTATACCAGGATGCCTCCCAGGTGCTGGGGCTGCCTAAACCGTTTCAAGTGGACAAACTCTTCCTGGGGTTAGGAGCTTGGAATGGTTCCATCCCTGACTCAAAAACAAGGCTGTTTTTTGATCGGGTGCGTTTGCATTGGAGAACCGTGGCCTCTAGCTCACGTAATGATGGCGATCGCCTACCGATTAATCAACGGATCTATCGGGGACGATTTGTTTTAGGTTCTCCAGGTGGTAATCGGCGCAGTTCGGCAAGCGGATTGCATCCAAATCCGGCAAAACAGCAATCCCTTCCTCTCGCGGCCACTCAAACGGCTTTATCCGCAGGGGCGCGATCGGTGAAACGGGAATTGCCTGTCCTCAATCCATCCAACCCAGATCCATTAACGGGTATGAGTCAGGTTGAGTCCCTTGTGTCCAATGATTCAAACCTGTCCTCTCCGATCGAACATTCCATCCCCCTAGCAGTGGATGATTTTACATTCCACAATCCTTTCGCCAGCAATATCCCTCTGACTGGATTGGAGCCTAAAAACAACAGTCTGGAGACAGATGATTTCAGGCTTGGGTTCTCATCAATTACCCAAAGTTCAGACCTGTTTCAAAGAGGCACGACTGGAACGCTGAGTCACCAGATTGTGATTGCACCATCCCCAACCAACCTTGGCTGGCAACCAGACCTGTGCTAGGTTTGCAGGCAATCACCATTCCCACTGAACTTTGAGGACACTTCATCGTTGCCTCTACTTTCCCCCAGACATTACAGGTTCTGCATTCATTGATTTTTATGACTAAAAATGCAATAGTCTGTAAATATCGTTGAAACTTCTATAAACCCTCCCAAAGTCTATGGTTGACATAGATCTGATTGACACGATCGTGGCTGAAATTGGTGCCATCACCGTAGAAAATGACAAGTTTCGCCAAGAGATCAGCGTACTCCGGGAGGAGGTTGACTCGTTGAAGGAGCGGGCTGCTAATGCTGACCTAAATTTTGATGCGCTCAAACAAGATGCTGAAAAGCTCAGAGCAGTCTTAAAGGAACTACGCGCTAACGCTGCTCAGTTAAGAGCGAATGCAGCACAGTTGAGAGCTGATAAAATACAGTCCCTGGCGGATGAAAAGCAGGAAGCAGCAGATCGCATCTTACACCAGGAGGGGGCTTCCGAAATTGCGTTTTCTGCTCAAACTGAAGCAGATAAAGTTCAAGACTGGGCAAATCGTGAGCAGACTCAAGCTGATATAGTGCAGCAGCAAATCGATGAGTCACAGTAGGGTGTTTAGGTGAAGATAAGTTGCTATCTGGTTTTCCTCTTACAAGGCGATACCAATCCCCAGGGCGATCATCACAAACATAACTAGGGCGATTGCCAGAAAAATTCCAGACAATACGAAAGAGACCGTTCTTGCTCCACGAGCCAGTCCAGAAAATCCCAGTGCTCCAGCAATAATCGAAATGATCAGAGCGATCGTTGACCAGGTTAGTAAATTCATCATCCAATGCCTCAACGCAGTATGCTGCAAAAGTAGCCTGGCGTTAGGCTTTTCCGCTTCCTGCTAAAGAAACATAGAGGTTTACGAAGGATTTTGTCGCAAAAGCGGCAATAGTTCTTGTATTGAACTCATTATGTTTAATTTTTACGCAATTCCTGTCATAGAGATTTACGAAAACCACCAGGAATTTTAAGCTTTATTCGAGATTGTGTTTTAAAGCACTCAACGGTGTAGGATGCAGGTATCCAGAGTGTCTGGAGAGAGATTATGCAAAGATACATTGTGGCTGTTGTCAACAGCGCTAAGGCAAAGCTTTTCGTTTTGGAACCCATTGAGTTCCCTGTAGATGAACCCAGTCCTAAACTGGTTGCGATCGACGAACTTCACAACGCTAACCAAACCCTGCATGGTGAGGATTTGTGGTCTAGCACGAAGCCCGGACGCAATCGCGGAGTCGCTGGTCAAGCCCACGGCTACGATGATCATCGAGACAAGCATCGCGTGGAGTTTGAACGTCGATTTGCCCAGGAAATTGTGAACAGGCTGGTTCAGATTCGGCAGTCTACCCAGCCCCACCAATTGATTCTGGTTGCAGAACCGCACATTTTGGGAATTATGCGTGGTGCATTAAGTGCGAATTTACCGAAAAACCTGAAGATTAACGAACTGGCTAAAGATTTGTGTCAGCTAAAAGCCCATGAGCTGCAAGATTATTTAGAAGCCAAAGGTTTAATTGCCACCTAAAGTAGTTCTTCAACGGCTTCCATCACGTGGGTAGCATACATTAACGCCGGGCCACCCCCCATGAAGATGGCTACGCCCAACATTTCCACAATTTCTTCCTGGGTTGCCCCTGCTTTGAGGGCAGAACTGGTATGAAAGGCGATGCAATCGTCACAGTGGGTGGCCACAGCGATCGCCAGCGCAATGAGTTCCTTCGTCTTCGCATCCAGTACCCCCTCCGTTGAGGAGGCTTTGTTAAGGGCGTAGAAGCTTTTCATCACATCCGGCAGGGCATGGGATAGTTTGCTGGTGTAGCTGCGAATGTGCTTCATTTGCTCGGTACAGGAACGGCTATTGTGCGGGGTGGTCATGGCAGTTCTCCTTTGTCCATTGTCTGGATTAATTATCTAGATGAATGACCTGGATTAATTGTCTGGATGAGCTGATTTATCTCGCTCCAAAATTATTGTAATCAGCAAATGTGAGGAAAAAGTGAGGAAAAAGTGAGGAAAAAATGAGCGCAGCAGGGAATCAAAGCATGAACATGGAAAAACCGGAATTGAACAGACCTATCTATGGATTAGTGAAATAGGGTTGTATTCACATATCTACAGGTTTTCCTCACAAGTTCCTTACTTTTAGGAGTTAGTCTAGACTTATATAAACGACTCCTTTATTGTCCTGTTGTACGGTGCGATCGTTCCCTGTAACGATGATTTGAGCTTCTGAGTCAACCTTTTAATTCCCTGATCTTTACTTAGTTTTTCACCATAATTACCAGGATGCAGTTGATTTGAGCCTTCTCAAAAATGAACTGTATCCATTGAGAGTGAATAAAAAATTGCGGGTGCATAAAAAATTTATTCAAAACAAGGTGAACAATGGACTACAAACCCATTGCAAAATCGAGTGCGTACCAACTCCCGCCCAATCTGTTGGACTACGAAGTGGCCCAGTGCACCTTCTCCTGGGCAACGCTGGAGCAGGAACTGCACGGATCGCGCCGCCAGGGACTCAACATTGCCGATCTGGCGATCGATCGCCACGCTGCGGGAAAGCGGGCCCACCAAACTGCGTTGAGATTTATTGATCAGAATTGGCACATTCGAGATTTTAGTTACCAGGACTTGCAGAAAGAAACGAATCGCTTCGCTAATATTCTGGATCAACTGGGAGTTGGCAAGGGCGATCGCGTGTTTGTCCTGTCCGGGCGGATTCCCTCGCTCTATATTGCCGCATTGGGAACATTGAAGCATGGCAGTGTGTTCTGTCCCCTGTTTTCAGCCTTTGCCCCGAACCCATCTTCCAGCGTATGGAACGGGGAGATGCCAGAGTGCTGGTCACAACGCCCCTACTCTACAAACAAAAGATCGCCCAACTGCGCGATCGGCTGCCCCACCTCCAACACATTCTCCTGGCAGATGCAGAGGATCATTTCAGCGATACCGTCTGGTCGCTGCCCAAATTGATGGCCGACGCATCCCCGGAGTTTGCGATCGTCCCGACTGAGCCGGAAGATATGGCCCTGCTCCACTTCACCAGTGGCACAACCGGAATGCCGAAAGGAGCAATTCACGTTCACCAAGCCGTTTACCAGCACTATATGACGGCTAAATACGTGCTGGATTTACACCCAGAGGATATCTTTTGGTGTACTGCCGATCCGGGATGGGTCACGGGCACATCCTACGGCATTATTGCCCCCTTAACACACGGAGTCACCAGCATTGTCGATGAGGCTGAATTTGATGCCGATCGCTGGTATCGCATTTTAGAAACCCAAAAAGTTACGGTCTGGTATACAGCTCCAACCGCTATTCGTCGTTTAATGCGAATGGAAATTGAACCTCAAAAACAATATGACTTGAGCCATTTACGATTGATTCAGAGTGTGGGAGAACCCCTAAACCCAGAGGCGGTGGTGTGGGGTGAGGAGAAGCTGGGATTACCAATTCATGACAACTGGTGGCAAACGGAAACAGGCGGTATTATGATCGCCAATTATCCCACAATGGAGATTCGCCCCGGTTCAATGGGTCGTCCCGTCCCTGGCATCACAGCGGCGATCGTACGACGGCAGGCCGATGGTACGGTGGAGGTGATTGATCAACCGGGCATTGATGGAGATCTGGCCCTTAAACCGGGCTGGCATTCCATGTTTCGCGGCTACTTGCACGATGAAGCGCGCTACCAAAAATGCTTTGTCGGGGACTGGTACATTACCGGCGATCTGGCTACCCGCGATGCCGATGGCTATTTCTGGTTTGTGGGACGGGAAGATGACATCATCAAAACCTCCGGGCATATGGTCGGGCCGTTTGAGGTGGAAAGTGCGCTGATGGAGCATCCCGCCGTGGCGGAAGCCGGGGTCATTGGCAAACCCAATCCCATGATTGGCGAAGTGGTGAAGGCCTTTGTCGCCCTTAAACCTGGCCATGAACCCAGTGATGCCCTGAAGCTGGAACTGATTGGCTTTGCCCGTCGCAAACTGGGAGCGGCGATCGCCCCCAAGGAACTGGAATTCCAGGACAGCCTGCCTAAAACTCGTAGCGGTAAGATCATGCGGCGATTGCTGAAGGCGCGGGAGTTGGGTTTACCGGAAGGGGATTTATCAACTCTGGAGGTGGGTTAGATGAGGAAGAAAGGGGCTGTCAAACCAGATGCGTCCCCCGATGATGCCTCCCGGCATCTTTATGAACTGCTCCAGCAAATGCTGCGGATTCGACAATTTGAAGACAAGTGTGCGGAACTGTACAGTACCAGTAAAATTCGCGGCTTTTTGCATCTCTATAACGGTGAGGAGGCGGTGGCAGTCGGGGTGATGCAGGCCTTGCAACCCGGCGATGCGATCGTGGCAACCTACCGGGAACACGGACAGGCGTTGGCGTGGGGCATTCCCATGAGCACGGTTATGGCAGAAATGTATGGCAAGCTGGGGGGCTGCTGTCGGGGACGGGGGGGATCAATGCACCTGTTTGACAAAGAGAAGCGGTTTTATGGCGGCAATGCGATCGTGGGGGGTGGACTCCCGTTAGCGGTGGGACTGGCCTTAGCGGACAAAAAACTGGGGCGATCGCGGGTGACTTGCTGCTTTTTCGGCGATGGAGCCGCTGCGGAGGGAGAATTCCATGAGGCGATGAATTTGGCAGCCCTGTGGCAGGTTCCAGTCCTATTTGTTTGTGAAAATAATCAGTATGCGATGGGAACTGCCCTGAAGTATTCCCACTCAAATATCAAGCTGGCTGAAAAAGCAAATAACTACGGAATGGCCAACCTCGTCGTGGATGGTATGGATGTTCTGGCAGTGGAAGATGCAGCGCGCAAAGCGGTTCAGCAAATTCGCAACGAGAGCCAGCCCTTCTTTTTAGAATGCATTACTTACCGCTTCCGGGCCCATTCGATGTTTGATCCAGAGTTCTATCGGGACAAAGCAGAAGTAGAACAATGGAAGCAACGCTGTCCGATCGCCGCTCTCTCCCAACAAATGAGGGAAAAAGGATACTTAAGTGATGCAGAATGGGAGGATCTGAATCAAGAAATTGACGCAGAAATTGCCGATGCGATCACCTATGCTGAGACTTGTGATTGGGAAGCCCTGGAAGACTTAACTCGCTTCGTTTATTCCCCTCAGGAGGCAAGCCCATGAACACCAGCGTGAATGGCTCGCAAACGGTGCATTTAACCTACCGGGAAGCTGTACGGGAAGCAATCCGGGAAGCCCTGCAAAAGGACGATCGCGTTTTTCTCATAGGGGAAGATGTCGGCCACTATGGCGGTGCATTTGGCGTGAGTAAAGGACTGCTGCAAGAGTTTGGCAGCGATCGGATTATGGATACGCCCCTGTGTGAGTCGGGTTTTACGGGAGCTGGAATGGGTGCAGCTTTGGGAGGGATGCGACCCATCATTGAGGTGATGACGGTCAACTTCAGCCTGCTGGCAGCAGATCAAATTCTCAACACAGCAGCCACCTATCTGCACATGTCCGGTGGATTGTTCAATGTGCCGATCGTCATTCGCATGGGGACGGGCGGAGGCAAACAACTGGCCGCGCAGCATTCCCACAGTTTAGAAGGTTGGTACGCCCACATTCCCGGCATTCGGGTACTGACTCCTGCCGTCTTAGAAGATGCCCGCGGCATGCTCTGGACAGCGTTAGAAGATCCTGATCCGGTGCTGATTTTTGAAAATACGTTGCTGTACACGATGGAGGGGAATCTATCGGCTCATCCAAAGCCCGTTGATATCGATCGCGCCAAAGTGCGGCGAGGGGGCAGTGATGTAACGCTGATCAGCTACAGTGCCAGTTTATTTAAAGCATTAGCAGCCGCAGAAACCTTGGCGCAGGATGGCATTGAAGCAGAAGTGATTGATCTTCGAACACTGCGCCCTCTCGATGAAGATACTTTTCTCAATTCCGTTCGCAAAACCCATCGGGCAGTCATCATTGACGAAGGCTGGCGCAGTGGCAGCATCTCGGCTGAAATTAGTGCCCGAATTATGGAAAAGGCGTTCTACGACCTGGATGCCCCCGTGGAGCGCATCTGTGCGGCGGAAGTGCCCATGCCCTACGCCCATCATCTGGAGCAGGCGGCATTACCCCAACCGGAAACGATCGTCCAGACGGTGAAAAGGATGGTGGCGAGACATGGCTGATTTCTGTATGCCCAGCCTGGGAGCGGACATGAAAACGGGAACGCTGGTGGAATGGCACGTTCAACCCGGCGATCGGCTTCAACGGGGAGACATTATTGCCGACGTGGAAACCGACAAGGGCATCATGGAAATTGAGGTGTTTGAAGACCTTGTGGTGGACGAGCTATTGTTGGAACCCGGCACGAAAGTCCCCGTTGGCACTGCAATGGCCAGGATTCATGGGGCGACAGACAAAGAGCCAGTGGTGACTCAGGCACCTAGCCCAGAGCCATCCTCCGTTGCAGAGACTCCACCTGCCAAACCGATCGCTGCGTCGGAGCCACCCTCTACCAACGGCAAACGATTGCGGGTTTCTCCGATCGCCCGTAGATTAGCCGCAGAACTGGGAGTCGATCTGAATCAAGTCAAAGGAACTGGCGCAGGAGGAGCCATTCAGGAACAGGATGTGCGAGCAGCGGCGGCACAGGTGAGTAAACCAGAAGTAACCATTGCAGCCCAGGTAGCCCCACCACCGATCGAACCTGCCGTTGCAGAAAAACCGATGGTCAAACCTCCCACTTCAGCCGAGTTTCAGGCGGGGATGCGTCGGGCCATTGCAGCCGCCATGTCTCGCGCCAATCAGGATATTCCCCACTATTACCTGGAAACTCCCATTGACATGAGCCATCCGCTGCAATGGCTGGAGGCAGAAAACCAGAAGCGATCGATCCGCGATCGAATCTTGCCCGTCGTGCTGTTAATTAAGGCGACTGCGAAGGCCCTGACGCAAGTTCCGGAACTGAATGGCTACTGGCTGGAGGAGCGGCTGCAAGTCCAGGAATCTATCCATATCGGTTTCGCCATTTCGCTACGGCAGGGAGGTTTGGTGACACCCGCCATTCACCATGCGGATCTCAAGAGCCTGGATGAACTCATGGCAGCAATGCGGGATTTAATTGAACGCACCCGCAGTGGACGCTTACGCAGTTCAGAACTGACGGATGCCACCATTACCCTCACCAGCCTGGGGGATATCGGGGTGCAAAAAGTGTTTGGGGTGATCTACCCGCCACAGGTGGCACTGGTCGGTTTTGGCAAAATTACCGAACAACCCTGGGCGGAACGGGGAATGCTGGATGTGCGCCCTGTGATCACAGCAACGTTAGCAGGGGATCATCGTGCCACCGATGGCATTATTGGAGCCAAATTTCTCCAGATATTAAATGCTCAATTACAGGCGGTAGAAACGCTATAAATTCTATCAATCCATTTCACAAGCAGGCGATCGCACCATGAACACCTACGAAAGCCAAACCAAAGCAACGGTTCTCCAACTTCTGAGCAAGATTGCTCCTGAAGCAGATCTGGATACATTAGAAGAAAACGAAGAAATTCGTCAAACTCTAGGGATTGATTCCTATGATTTCCTGAATTTTATGATTGAAGTCAGTGAATCTTTTAGCATAGAGATTCCTGAAAGCGATTACGGCAAACTCAACACCCTGGCAAACATTATTCAATATATTGAAGCGAATTCAACCTGAATTTTTCCTGATAAGGTACTCTCGCTGCATTTTAAATCGTAATTCTAATGGTAATTTCTAAACCTCCCAAATCCAAAGCAAGTGAAATTCCACCTGAGGATTCCACTGAACGACAAGCAACTTCGTTGCACCCCACTTATCTCAAATTTACAAAGTGCGATCGTTGCCTCTTCAATTTCCTGCATCAGCACTCAACTCAGTTAGAGCAATCCAGTCTTCCATCGGTTCCTGAACCAATCCAGCCGCACTGTCAACCCCTCTTCGAGCAAGTTGGCTGGGTAGTTTTGACGATCGATGGTCAGGTAAAATACATGACTCCCCGCGCCGAACAGCTCATCCACCAATACTTTCTGATCCAAACTTCCCAAACCTTACCCCCTGCTTTAATTCGCTGGTTCAAGGATCAAATCACCCAACCCCAATGCCCCAAACCCATCCCTATTTCTGGCTTCCCCTTACACCTGGAACAAACTGAACACCAGCTCACGATTCGCCTCATTCCCAGTCCGATCGAAACCCACTATCTACTCCTTCTGGAAGAACAAGAACCGCCCACTTTTTCGATCGCGTCCCTGGAATTACTTGGACTGACGAAACGGGAAGCCGAAGTGCTGTTTTGGATTGCGAAAGATAAAAGTAATGCTGGAATTGCCAAAATATTAGGGTGCTGTGAAGGCACAGTCCGAAAACATCTGGAAAATCTTTACAAGAAACTGAGGGTACAAACTCGGATCGGTGCAGTCATGATTGCTCTAGAAAAGCTGGGGTTAATTAAAGGATAAATTGTTGCAAAGTCGTCATAGTTTCATACGCGGATGATCGTATTGTCGCTACGGTTTATTCCAAGGAATACTTAAACCAAGGGTTACAACAGAGTTTATCCCATTTATGCAAAATCCAAAATTGGGACAAGCCCTGATCCTTTCTCTTGAATTATGTAAGATACTGCCCATTTTTTCTATTTATAAGGAGATTGAACGTGACAGGTATACTGCATCCAATTCAACCCGTAGCAGCAGACATTCCTCCCAGAAACTTTGAAGCAGAAACCCTCGATTCAAAAGACAATATTATTACTGTTGGAACAGGTTGGCTGCCGGAGTTTCCAGATCTGAGAGACTATACTGAGCAAAGCAAAGATATTCCTTTGATGGCAAACGAACTGCATCTCTCAGCCGCTCAGACCCAGGCACCGAGCCAGGTTGACTTAAGGGCATGGTGTTCTCCAATTGAAAATCAAAGCAATCTGGGTTCCTGTACTGCCCATGCCGCAGTTGGTATGGTCGAATATTATCAACGGCGGGCTTTCAACGAATTTATTGATGGTTCTCGCTTGTTTGTCTATAAAACAACTCGAAATCTGTTGGGCTGGCGTGGAGATACTGGAGCCTATTGCCGTACCACTATGGCAGCTCTGGCGATGTGCGGTGTCCCGCCTGAACGGTTCTGGCCCTACACCACTGTGCAAAATCCAGGTCAGGCTGGCGATCGAACCTTTGACGATGAACCAGGCAGTTTCGTTTATTCCCTGGCTGACAATTATGAAGCCCTGCGCTACTTCCGTCATGACCCTGTTGGAACCGATCGGAATACCACACTGAATCGCGTTAAGGCTTGGCTGGCTGCTGGTGTGCCTGCAATGTTTGGGTTCTATGGATTTAACTCCTTCAACAGAACGAATGTCCCTGGAGGCATTCCCTATCCCTGCCCTGGTGAAGCCGCTCAATGGGGACATGCTATTTTAGCAGTGGGGTATGATGATGCATTTGAAATTACAAACACTCAATGCAATAAGGTCACTCGTGGCGCACTCTTGATTCGCAACTCATGGGGAGCGGGTTGGGGAAGCCAGGGCTATGGCTGGTTACCTTACGAATACGTGCTCCAGGGTTTGGCAAGTGATTTTTGGTCGATGTTGTCCATGAATTGGGTCAACACTCAACAGTTTGGCTTATAGAAATAGTTGGGCTTCTCTACAGAATTCGTTCCGTAGAGAAGTGCTGTCTTGAGATGGGAAAAATCAAGATCGCGCTATGAACCTTAAAACAGTTAATTGGAGACGATTGATCCGGCAACTTACGGCACTCTGGGGAATCGCTTTATGTATGATTGCCGTAGAGGCAACTGCTATAGGTTGCACAAACCCTTCTTTACCAGAAACTTCTGAGATATCATCCATGATTGTGATCCACCAGTCCGATGCCGGACAGACGTTTACTGTACAGGTTGGAGACCGGATTGAAGTATGGCTCGAGGAAAGACCATCAACAGGTTATAGCTGGCAATTTGAGACAGACCACAATAGGTTTTTAGTTCTGGATTCCTCCTTTCATGGTGATAGTACAATTCCGGGTGGGAATGGAACACGCCGATTCCAACTTGAGGCTATAGCACCCGGAGAAAGCAGTATTGTGTTTCGATTAATTCAACCCTGGGATAATGGGGCAGAAGCGATCGACCAGTTTCAAATCACAGTGCGCGTCATTGGAAACTAAAACTCCTCGAATAATCAATTCACCAGAATTGAGACTGTCGTGTTTTGACGTTGTATATCCTCATTTATTCATTCTGTAATTCTGTAATCTCTAAATCAATTTATTGAACCTGACATTATTCCTATGCAATTTAAAGATTTAATCTTATCGAAACCACGACCCGATAGCTTAAAGGATTTTGATTTACCTCGACGCGAACGATACTTTCCTTCATCTACAGATTGGAGAAATGAAGTTCTATATTTCCTGTTACCCGATCGCTTTAGTGATGGACAGGAAAACCAGCGTCCCCTCTTAAATCGACAGCAACTGAATCAATTTCGACCCAATCTGCCGAATGGAGAAGCCTGGCGATTTGACAAATGGGCTAAATCAGGAGGCGATCGCTGGCAAGGCGGAACGCTGAAAGGATTAGCGTCCAAGCTGGATTATTTAAATCAACTAGGAATAACCACGATCTGGGTAGGGCCAATCTTTCAGCAACGGGGGCACCTGAATAGCTATCACGGGTATGGGATTCAAGATTTTCTGGAAGTCGATCCGCGTTTTGGAACTCGCCAGGATTTAGTGAGTCTCGTGAATCAAGCCCATGAAAGAGGGCTACGTGTCATTCTTGATATCATTTTTAACCATTCAGGCTGCAACTGGATCTACGCTTCTGATACCCCTGGCGGTCAATGGGAGCCTCCCTATACATTGGGCTGGTATCAGTTTGGGGCATGGCTAAATGCGCAAGGGCAACCCATCGTTGGTGCTCCTCACAGGAATGTAGAAGGGGTTTGGCCCAGGGAGCTGCAAGAAGCAGATTGCTATACTCGGGCAGGTAAAGGTGATCTTGGAAAAGGTGATTTAAACGATCCGAATGCTGAATTCCGGCGATCGGATTTTATTACTTTACGGGATTTTCAGTTAGACTATCCTCACCTCCTGAACCATTTAGCTCGCTGCTACAAATACTGGATTGCGTTGACAGACTGTGACGGCTTTCGCATTGATACCCTCAAGCACGTCACCTATGAACAAACTCGCAACTTTTGTGGAACGATTAAGGAGTTTGCAGCGAACCTCGGCAAGAGTGATTTCTTTTTAGTAGGAGAAATCGCAGGTGGAGACTACAACCAGGATCGATACCTGGATGTCGTGGGGCAAAACCTGAATGCAGCTTTGGATATTGGCGAAATGCGGATTACTTTGAACCAGGTTGCGAAGGGACTGATGGAGCCGAAATCCTATTTTGATGGATTTGTTCCGGGCAGCGCGGTTATGGGATCGCACCGCAATATTGGACGACGGCACGTTTCGATTTTAGATGATCACGATCATGTCTTTGGTGAGAAAATTCGCTTTTCCAGTGAAGCAGCTTCAGAGCATCAGGTTATTGCTGGAGTGGCATTACAACTATTTACTCTGGGAATTCCCTGCATTTACGCAGGAACGGAGCAAGCATTGGCCTGCCGAAGGCTCTGAGCGCAAGTGGTTGCCTGAATGGAAGCAGTCCGATCGCTATTTACGAGAAGCAATGTTTGCCCAGAGCATCCCCGACAATCTGGCGTAGCGGGAGTACAAGCTCTGGATCAAAACCTACCTGGGTTTGGCCCCTTTGGAACAGCAGGAGCCCATTGCTTTAATCCCAGTCATCCTGCCTTTGTCCGCATTGCAGCCATGACCGCTATCCGTCAGCAGTTTCCGGTACTCCGCCTGGGACGGCAGTACTTACGACCGATCGCCATTCCTTTCCTGAATCTACCCTTTGGACACCATCGGCGGAGCGGTGAAATTGTTGGCTGGTCAAGAATTTTAGACGATGAAGAGGCGGTTTGCGTACTCAATAGTCATGGAACGAATAGCCGAGGAGCAAGAGTATTGGTCGATCCGAATCTCAACCCGATCGGTAGTTCGATGACCGTGATTTTGAATACCGCTGAGGCAGGTAATCCAGGCTATACCGGACCTCACAAAGTGAAATCAATGGTGACAGTCCAGCGGAAAGATGGAGCAGCATACGTTGAAATTCAATCAATTCCTGCTTCTGAATGTTTGATTCTGGTCAATCATCCTGATTTATGAAGTTGTTAGTGGTTGGGTCAATCCTCATTCAGAAAATCTTCTCGAAAAGCAGGAATTCAAATGAAAGGCACAGCGATTAAAGATCTCAAACTAATCAAAGTCATCGATGGAGACACGATCAAAATACTGCTAAACAACGAGCAAGAATCGATTCGATTTACCTGTTTAGACACCGAAGAAAGCCAGCAGGGAGGCGATAAACCGATCACTAACGCAGGCATTCTGGCATCGAAATGGGCCAAGCAGTATTTCGGTGCCGACGATCAGGGGATTCCCAACGGGGATGTGCGCGTTGATCTGGAATTTGATACCAATGACCCTGTTCAGGTTTGCCTGAACAAACACCGAGATAATTATGGACGATTGCTCTGCTATGTCTATAAAGCAGGCGAGGCAGAAAATTCCAATCTGCGAATTGTGCAGGAAGGTTGGAGTCCCTACTTTGTGAAATACGGTCGATCGCGCCTGTATCATCGGCAGTTTGCTACCGCAGAGGCAGAAGCTCAAGCCAAAGGATGGGGCATCTGGAATCCTAAAACCAATGCAGGCGGCAATCGGCGGGATTATACGACCCTGATTCCCTGGTGGCATTTGCGGGACAGTGTTGTGCAGGACTATCGCTACTTGGGGATTCAAGCGGGGGTGCTGTCAGTGCGGCTGGATTACAGTCATCTGGTGGAGGCAGCTAAAACGGGCAATGCCGTTACCGTGTTCTGCGATCTGCAAACGGGCATCAATCAGTGGACTGGAAATGGTGCCCTGATTTATGCAGGGTCAATCTTTCAAAAGTTTAACCTGTGGATTCCAGACAAGGGTTCGGCTGCCGCCCAAAGCATCCTGCGTTTGATTGAAACTCGCTATGCTAAATCCGGACGGGGATACGTGTATGTGTCTGGAATCACCAGCCTTTATCCCAATAAACCGGATGGCAAGCCCCAACTGGTGCTGACAGAAGCACAACAACTCTCCGACTTCCCTCCAGGAGATTAGGTGAACCAAGTCAGCACTCAATCACCTCAACTCGCTGCCTATTCTCCAAAGGATTCAACAATACGCTGAACATAGTCCAGTTCAGCAATGGCGTACAGAATATCCCGCCAGCGAGGATGGTGAGTATCACCGATACAGAGATACTGCTCGCAGGAGCAACCAATCCGTCCAGGGGAGGTTTGATAACACTGAAGGTTGGGGTCGATCGCCTGCACCTCTGCCAGAGCAGCTTGAGTGAGCGGAATACAAAACTCGTAACGAACAGAGCGCAGACTGTCAGGCGAGCCGATCAATCCGGCGGGCGAAATATTTGACCAATCAAATTCAATTTTTTCGTTTGGTAAAGATTGAGCCATTGCTGGAATTACGCCATTGCCTAGAGAACCAATTACAACCAAAATCGAAACAAGAGAAAACCAAAAAATTTTAGATTGATTGAAATTAATGTGAAGCATTGACAAGTATGTTTAAAGGAAAAATTCACACTCAAATTGTACATTAATCCTGATCAAGTCTTGTCAGACCCAGATCATTACGAAGGAGGAGAATTGGATGAACTCAAAACGTTTTGTTGTAACCGTGATCGCACCTGATCCAACGTCAATGAGACGACTGGCTGGTTACGGATTAGATTTATTCCGGCATAGCACAAGGGCGATCGAAAAAACTGAGATTGTTCTGAACCGTGCGGTTGGCGCACCGGCAAGCGCAACTGCTCTGGAAGCTTATGCACCAACGGATCAACGGCAGGAAACACGAGAATTGACCATCGATGGATTTCTGACCCTGGATGCGATCGTCCAACTGGTTGAGGAGGGTTACAGCGTCCTCATTCAAGAACCGATGGCTCAACAACCACCCACTTCGATCGAAGGGATGGAATTTCAAGACTGGCTGAAGGGAATTGAGGAGGATTAGTATGGCACCTGCACCCATTGGTTATTTGTCCGTAAAGGGCATTAGTGATGCATTGCAATACCTGAGATCCACCTATCCTGCCATCTGCTATTCAACAGCCGCTCTGAATGCCTCGATCGAAGGTCGTGCAATTAATGCGATTCGGATTGCGGGCGGGCAAAGGAGCGATCGACGGGGAATATTGCTGATTGCAGGCGTTCATGCCCGCGAACTGATCAACCCTGATCTGCTGATTCGTTTTGCCCTCCGGCTTTGCTATGCCTACACCCATAACAAGGATCTCATCTTTAAATTGCCTGAGGGTTCTGGCAAAACCTACTCAGCCAGTTTAGTCAAGGCACTGGTGGAAAATCTGGATTTGTTTATCCTGCCTCTGGTCAACCCCGATGGGCGTGCCTGGGTGCAAGATCCAGCGGGAGATTTCATGTGGCGCAAAAACCGTCGCGTCAATCCGGGTTCTTCCTGTAAAGGGGTCGATATCAACCGAAATTTTGATTTCCTCTGGTCGAGTGGCATCGGTACATCCAGTAATCCCTGTTCAGATATCTATAAAGGCAGTGCCCCCTTCTCAGAACCGGAAACCCAAAATGTTCGCAGGTTATTAGACACCTATCCCAACATTGGATATTTTGTGGATATTCACTCAGCTTCTGAACTGATTCTGTATCCCTGGGGCGATGATGATAACCAGACCACCGATCCCAACATGAACTTCCGCAATCCAGCATACAACGGCAAGCGGGGAAATCCAGGCGTTGATCCGCCCAATAAGCAATATCGAGAATATATTCCGAAGGCAGATCTGGATTGGTTCATTGCTACGGGAAATCGGATGCGCGATGCGATCGCAACGGTACGGGGACGAACTTACACCGTGCAACAAAGTGTAGGATTATATCCTACGACGGCAACCACAGATGATTATGCCTACTCGCGCCATTTTGTAGATGCTACTAAACGCAAGGTGCGGGGGGTGACCCTGGAAACCGAACGGATGACCAGTTCTCTTTCAGAGTGGGGTTATGGGTTCCAGCCGCCCTACGCTGAAGCTTTGAAAGTCATGGAAGAAGTTTCGGCTGCGCTGATGGAGTACTGTATTGCCAGTCTGTGTGCGACAGAAACCATCACCAGTGGGATTGCTCGCGGGGCAGAACTGGCTCAGATGCGAGCTTTTCGAGATCAGCAGTTGGCTCAATCTCCCCTGGGTCAACAATGGCTTGGACTGTTCAACAACTATGCTGGAGAGTTAAATACTCTGATGGTGCAGAATGATGCGCTTCGCGTTCAAATGGCGCAAATGCTACTCCGGCTCAACCAGGTGACTCGTATGGATCAAGAACCCACACTGCGCGTGTTTGAACCTGAACTGATTCACGACTTGAATCAATTACTGCAAACGATCGCCACTCAGGGCAGTCCAGAAATGCAACAGCAGATAGAAGCCCTGCGTCAGGCAATTCTCCCCCTGCAGGGGCAACCTGTACCTCAGGGATTAGAACTGTCTGCTCAGCCTGCGGTGCTGTCTTAGAACCGATCTGAAAACTCCACCAGGGGATTTATAGCGGTCTGCACTTGCATAAGCCACACAAAATCTGTAAGGGCAGTTCGTGAACTGCCCTTACGGTGGCTTACTCATCTGGAAATGGCTGTAAGTTCCAAAAACTCTAGTCAGTTTTCGGATAGGTACTTAAAAGAATCTAAATCAACCTACTACCCGGAGAAACCAATGACTCAAGTGATTAACGACAATCTCCAGATCATCGGAGATACTTACTTAAAAGCCGAGAATTTTGTTTCATTGCACTACGGAAATCGGGGGAAGTTAGGACAAACTCCCAACTTCAATCCAGACAACAATAATAATGGCTTGTGGCTGGAAGCCAGTACGGATGGTTCCGAATCGGGCGGTATTTTTTGTAATGGCAATACGATCGTTTTATGGAGTCCGGGCGACAATGATACCTTACGAGTTTATGACGAAGACAACTTTGGGTCGTCGAATCTTGTGCCTCGGTTTGTGATTAATAATGTGGGAAATGTCGGAATTGGTACTGCCACACCGCAAGCAAAGCTAGATGTCAATGGCGATATCAAAGTAAAAGATTGGACACTGTCTGTTCCAGATTATGTGTTTGAATCTGATTATGAACTCCGCAATCTCAATAATCTACGGAACTACATCGATCGCTACAAACATCTGCCGGAAGTGCCCTCTGCCCAAGCAATTCACGAAGAAGGGGTGAACCTGGGCGAGTTCTGTATGTCGCTGCTGAAGAAGATTGAAGAACTTTCCCTGTACGTGCTGCAACAACATGACATCATCCAGGCGCAAGACAAACGCCTTGCCAAACTGGAACAGTCCACGGATCCATAGTGGGGAGGATGCCATGTTTAGAATCAAGAAAGGCAACCAGGATGTCATCACCATCAGTGATGCGGGGGATGTGTCCTTTGCGGGATATTACCAGGAAGGTGCGCTGCGCCCTTCACAACCTGGAGAACTGCGGTTGACCAAGGGGGGCTCAAAGCTCGTTACCGTTTCTGCTGGCGGGCAGCGATCGACGCAGTTGGAGAAACGGCTGTTTGAAAAGGCTTTATTCCCCCTGCAAGGACTTCAGTTTAAGCATCCATCACTGGGCGTACAGGCAGAACTGCATCCGGACGGTGATTTGTACATCAAGGGCAAGGTTACGAATACTTTAACGAATCCGGCTATCCCAGGGCCGTTTACCGTTTCTCAAGTTGTTTATGCGGCACCGGGTTTGAGCTATTCCGGCAATCCAATTCTGACACAGTACAAGGTTTTCCAATCTCCGACACCAGGATATCAAACTCGCACCATCAATCTCTCCGACTTTGCGAACTTACCCACGGTTCCTGCCTGGCCCTTTAATGTCACTAATGTTCCCATCAACGGGTTACTACGCATTCCCCAGGGGACGGGCCCCTTTCCCCTCTGTCTGATTGTTCATGGCAACCATGTGCCCCTGGAGAACTCGACACCAGGGTACATTTATTTGTTAGATCTATTAGCCTCCCACGGCATCATTGCAGGCAGTATCGATTGCAATTTTCTGAACGGGTTTAACTTTGGTGAGAATGATGGCCGAGCGATCGTCCATTTGGAACATATCAAACAGTTTCGCATCTGGAATCAGCAAACAGGTCATCCCTTATTCGGTAAGGTGGATCTGTCCAACGTGATGATTGCGGGTCATTCACGGGGGGAGAGGGGGTAGGTCATGCCAGCTATTTCAATACATTAAATTCAGTCGTGCCTAACCTGGGCGATCCGGCCGTGCCGCTGGACGGTTCGCGGGGATTGGGTCCGTATCACTTTAATCTTAAGGCTGTTGTGGCGATCGCACCCACCGAAAATCAATACCAACCCGTCGGTGGTCGAGTGGTCGTCAAAGATAACTACATCATCTTGCATGGAAGCCGGGACGGGGATGTGTCCGATTTCCAGGGCTACCAAACCTATGACCGGGCCCATCCCATTGATCTGGGCAATCCCACCCAGGAGGCAAAAGGCTTCAAGTCTCTACTCTGGATCTATGGCGCGAATCACAACTTCTTTAACTCCATTTGGGGGCAAGACGATAATCCTTTTGTCTCCCGAGTTGAACAAGAAAATATCGCCAAAGTTTACTTCTCGGCGATTGCCCAAGGAATATTGTTAAGACGATCGCAATACCTGAACCTGCTCAAGGATTTTCAACTGAGCCAGCAACGGGGATGGATTCCTAATCCTATCCGCCTGGTGAATCAATATCAGGATTATCAGCGCCTCTTCATTGCCCATTACGAAGAAGACAGCGTTTTGACCACTCCTTCACCCCCGGTTGTGGGTAGCATTGATCTGTCCAACATCACGGTTCAGGAATTGAGCTTTAACCAGGGTGCCAATAAAAATCTCTACCAGCAAACCAGGGGCTTAAAAGTAGATTGGGATGCATCTGGAAGGCGATATATGATCAACATCAATCCGGGAGGTTTGGCGATCGGCAAGTTTCACGTGCTAGCACTGCGTACAGGACAGTCCAATGATGCCAAAAATCTGGTTGATCAATTGCAAAACTTCACCCTGATGGTGAGTGATGGCATCCGTTCCCATTCTGTAAAAGCGGACAGCATTGCACCTTTGTTGTATCCAGCGGACATCAATTTTCCTAGCGGAATTCGACGATCGGTGATGCAAACTTTGCGAATACCTCTTCGTCTTTTTGCCGAACAGGGAATAGACGTGCGGAATATCCGTCAGATTATCTTTCTCTTTGACGAGCCGATCGTGGGAACAACCACCTATCGCGGTTCGCTATATTTCGATGAAATTCAACTTAGCCATTGATTCAGGAGGATATCCATGACTCTTGAAATTGTGTTGTCCAATGTTCAGTTGCAGCCTGCCCGTCCTGAGGCGGCGGATCTACGACGAATCGAACATTATGCAGCCGCAAGAGGGACTGATGTGGAGGAGGTTTCATATATTGTGAAACTGTATATCGAAACGCCTCCCGTTCAAAATAGCCTGGGAGTTGAACTGTTTGTTGGAGAACAGCAGATTCGCCAATATTCGCAATTCGCCAACGGCATTTACTTCAAGGTAAATGATCCACAACTGCTAGCAGCTTTACAAGGCGAAGAGGTGCGTTTCCGTAGACCTGGTGCAGATGAGTTTATCAATACGGGAGTTCGGGTACCAGCAGAGGCAGCGATCGAGCGTAGTTTGAGAATGGGGGATACCACTCAACTTCCTACTCAAGAAGAAGTTTTGCGAGAATAAACAGCGTCGTCATGATCCGATGTACGGATATCGTATTACTTCCGCAGTTGGGTGTGAGGAGAACAGATTCTAAGCACATCTCGGTAAGGGGCACAGCAGTGCGCCCCCACAGGCAATCTATCTAACATGCAAACGATTTGAATCAATATAAATACTTACCAGGAGAAAACAACGATGACACACGATTTAAAGTCTTTTGATCCCGATCTTTTACTGCAAGAACTTCGGCCCGGGAAAGCCAAGAGGTAGACGAAAAGGACGCAGAAACGATCTTCAGCGAGGGACGAGTTGCATCTGCCAAGATGGGACTGGATGGACGAATCGAAACCGTTCCAGAACTGGCATCTTTTGATACGAAGGATATTGTTGAGGCTTTGCGGTTCCAACAGAAAGTGATTTATGGGGTGGATAACCGCCAGGAAATCTATCAACTGTCTGACCCAGCCCTTCTGACAGATGCCGACAGCGTGGTTGCTCTGGTGATGAATACAAGCATTACTGACAATGGTAATGGTACGTCTACCCTGAACGGTTCTCAATTTTCCACAAAGTACCAGCTCTGTTCTAGTGAACCCTTTGGTAATCAGCCTGTTGTTGCTTTTTGCACGGGATTTTTGGTTGATCCTAGCATTATTGCGACTGCTGCCCACTGTGTTCAGGACAGCAATCTGTCATCGGTGCGGTTTGTGTTTGGGTTTGAAATGGAAAATGCGACAACAGCTGAAACAAAAATTCCAAACAGCGAAATCTATCGAGGCATTCGTATCCTGGGACGGCAGATTGGCATTGAGGGAACTGATTGGGCTTTAGTACAGCTCGATCGCCCAGTCCTGAACCATCGCTATGTTCGCGTTCGTCGAACCGGAAAAATTGCAGATAATAGCAGAGTGCACGTCATCGGACACCCCTGTGGCATTCCCAAGAAGTGTGCTGGCGATGCCGTTGTTCGTAGCAATTCCCAATCTCGCTACTTTGTTGCTAATTTGGATACCTACGGAGGTAACTCTGGTTCTCCCGTATTCAATAGTGTGACCCATGAGGTTGAAGGAATTCTGGTACGCGGTGAAACTGACTTTGTCCGAAGTGGATCCTGCTATGTGTCCAATGTTTGTCCTGCCAACGGCTGCCAGGGTGAAGATTGTACGCGAACTACAGAGTTTGATGAATTGGTGCCACGCAATCGGCAAGACTGCATTCCGTTCAATCCTGAGCGTGCCCGCATGATTCAAGTGCGCCGACGCTGGAAGATTGAGGTAGACGGAATGTGGTTACTGGATTTTGGCACTTTGAAAAATGAGGCAGAACGCGCGCTAAAAATTATTCAGCACTATGGTATGAATAGTCAGTGTTTTGTCGGTCGTCCTCATCCTTCAATGGAGTTCTACCTGGTCAAGGGGATGGCTCCCCAGGGGACATTCCCCGGTGAAGATGCAATTCCCTTTAACCCCCAAAACCTCCAGGTTCAACGGATACAGGGACGGTGGAAAATTGTTGAGGGTAGCCACTGGCTCATGGACTTTGACCAGTTGGAAGATGAAGCGAGACAAGCTCTGAGTTATATTCTGCGGTATGGGTTCCGCTATATTTGCTTTGTAGGACGACCCGATCCGTCTATGACTTACTTCCGCAAGTGAGTGTTCTATCAGGAGTGCAGAGGTGGAATTCTATGGGTAACGCAACGCTCTCGGCTCAGGAACTGGCAAAGCTCTCTAAAACCTTACCAGAGGTTTTACGCCGTATGGATTCTGTCGAGAAACTGGAAGCCTGGTTTCGATCGCAACCCTACGTTGCCGCTGTCGATTCCCCTGATTATCTGATCAAAACTGCACCACCCCGCAAGGAACTGTTCGTACAGTTCAAAATGAATGATGGCTCAAGAGTCATGAGGGCGATCGTAGTTACTCTGTACCCTGATCAAACCTTTAGTCTGGCAGATATCTACGAACCCTGAGCTTCAGTCAATCTGCTGAGAGCCTCGTTTTCTCGTAGGGTGGGCAGTGTCCGCCAGGCATAATTCAGGCTATTTAACTAATGAGCTTTCGCGTAGGTTGGGTTGAACATAGAAAAACCCAATGGTTAGAAGAAACCTGCTTTGGGTTTCATTCCTCAAACCAACCTACGATTTTTCAAGTGCATTACCTATAGAGAATCCAATGGTTACAAAGATCAAGGTTTTCCTATCTGAGCTAAAAGAAACCATCAACGGAATCAACAGTTTTTTGCTGCGAGGTGGTTTTTCAGATATCGTTGGTCAATCTATAAACTGGTTATCAACGCAGTTTGTAAATCTGATATGGAAAGTGAATATCCGCCGTAATGTATTGCTCTTTATATTGGCAGCACTCATCGTTCGCTATGCCATTGGAAATTTCCAGATTAACCAACTAGTCCAAGGACAAATCAGCACGATTTTCCATTTATTGACAAATGGCACTTTTTGGAATGTTCTTCTCTATTGTATAATCGCCGTTTTTGTTTTTCTAACCATCAAACATCTAATACACCTTAAAGAAATCAGGCTATTCTTTTTTGCTGTGCTTGGCTTCTTAGTTTTGAAGTTTTGGGCTCAAGTTATTCAAAATGTTGCTCAAGTTATCCAAAATGTTAATGAATTAACACGAAATACACATGATATATTGAGTGCTTTTTTCAATTTTCCAGTACGCATTTCCACCACAATCAACTTTGTCAATATTCTTCAACTCATTGCCATCATTTTACTTGGGACACTTTTATATCTCTTCTTCCGCTGGTTATCCAGTTCCGGTGGAATTGGAATTGTACCTTTTGATGATTCAAGTTTAGGTACAAATGAAGAAGCCAAGCTGAACGGTAGGACGATCGCCGATCTTCTTGCAGTTGAGCTGCATCGAATTTATCACATCCATAACTTTATTGAAGACGGAAAATTGAATCTAGTGCAGACCAGTTCTTCACTGTTAAGGGTTTGTAGAGAAGATTTGAATCTTCGTTTATTTAGGGGAGAGCATTTAGCCAAATCATTAATGCAAGTCGGCACAATTCCTATTACGGATAAAGCTGCTCTACAGGTTGGTTCAATATTGATTGCCATTCAGCAATTGTGGCCGTCTGGTTCTTCCCAGGTTATCACGGGCAGTATACACAAATATCAGTCGGGAAATGATTTACGACTGCAAATAGCAGCACGTTATGAGCAATCCAACCATCATACAGACATCCATGCCTATGAAGTCGGCCAGGATTCTGCTAACGTCGAAGTGTCCGAAATGGTGAAAAACCTTGCCTACCGTATCGCATTAGATTTATCATCAAGCCCGATTTTGACAAGTAATTGGGAGGCATTTAAGTGGCTGACTGAAGGCATGTCTCACTACTATCGCTATGAAAGAACCCAATCTTTAGAGGAGTTGAATACTGCTTTTGATTATTGTAAAAGAGCAAAAGCAAAAGATAAAAACTATCGAAAGGTTGGTGACTTATTAGCATTAATTAGCTTTTCCTATTTAAATCGAGATCTCAATGACCGTGCCAAGCAAGCAATTGATGAGGCAATGGCAATTCATCCAGCTAGCCCCTATATTCAAGCGACGTACGGAAATATGTATTATCTTTTAGGACAGTACGACGAGGCGTTTTATCATTACAATTACGCAAAAGAGCTTAATCCAAGCCGTCCAGAAATCTATCTTCGCATTGGCTGCACCTACCTTGTAGCTCCTCCACCCTACAGGAACTACGGTAAGGCTCGCTCCAACCTTTGGTGTACGCTTAACCTTGAATTAGACAATGTTGCGGCTCAAAGTGCATTGGCCTGGCTTGATTTTTTGTGCCACTTGAAGGAATTGGAAGAGGGACAATACGAAAAGTCTGAGATCAGCTTAGAGAAAGCATTTAACAAAATAAACCGCATTCCCCAAGACAAGAAAACATACATTGACTATAGCAATTTAGCTATTTTTTACTTGTACCGGGGATGTGAGAAAAAAGCTTTAGATAACTGGTGGAAAGCCCTACAACTATGCCCTTCCCTTGCGTCTAGTCTTTCAATCTACGATAAACTTCACTACATTTTTTACAAAATATTGTCCTCCCTGGAATTTGAACAAGAAATCGTTGATTTGCAGAGAATTATGATGGACAGTGAATTTTGCTATCGGAGAATCATTGAGGATCTATTACTGGATGCAAAAATCATTTTAAGAAAATGCCTCGGTTTTGAACCTGGTGAAGGATCTGAAAGAGTAATTTTCAGTTTACATGGTACTTTGTTGGATTTCCAAATCTCTGAAAGGAACAATGTATCTGAAACCCACGAGAAATGGACGATCGCCATGAAGGAATTTATTGCTGTGTTGGAGTACTACCTGCCAACAACTGCTGCTTGAACTAAAAGTCTGATTGCCTGACAGAACTTTCCCCTTATCCCTAAATCCCTTCCCCTACAGGAGGAGAAGGGATTTTCTGCCAGAATGCACGGTATCGAATCAATCCGAATCAGCTAGCGATCGCCTACACTCCTTCTGGCTAGACGACAACAATATTGCCCTGGAGCGCAGCCAAGGAAGGCCTGTTCGCCAGGTTAACCAAGACCTGGGCAGCAGGATCAAAGAGTCCACCATTAGGATCAAAGTAGAGGTTGCCACTGCCGGCAAAGTACCTGAAGCCTGCCAACGCTCCAAGATTAGTAAACTCACCAACAAGGCGGTTGACTGGCAGTACCCCATTGGGTAAATCGAAGACTCCGGCAATGCTGGGATTGAAGCCGCTATTCCTGATTTGGATCGTGTCCTGCAAGACCCCCATGACATCAAAGTCGGTGATCACATCTTGTCTATCGCTAAAGTCATCGAAGCGGAAGATATCTCTATCATCCAGGCTACCACTCGTCAGGCGATCGTTACCGCCGCCGCCGACAATCAGGTCATTGCCTGCACCACCATTCAGAGTATCGTTACCACTGTGCCCCATCAGGGTATCATTGCCCGCTTCACCGTAGTAGGTTTCGTTGCCGGTGTACCCGTAGA
The DNA here is from genome assembly GCF_048077055.1 of Egbenema bharatensis FJBBOT/2019. Lineage (NCBI taxonomy): Bacteria > Bacillati > Cyanobacteriota > Cyanophyceae > Oculatellales > Oculatellaceae > Egbenema > Egbenema bharatensis. The sequence continues at coordinate 6,310,962 of NZ_CP182236.1, forward strand.
TGTAGTCATTGCCGTTGCCACCATAGAAGGTGTCATTGCCAAGAGAAATGATGTTGACGTAATCGTTGCCATCCCCCAGGTATAGGACATCATTGCCTGCACCGCCATCCATTGTGTCATTGCCACCTAATCCCCTAAGAATGTCATTGCCTCCCTCACCGTTGAGTTGGTTAGCAGTGTTATTGCCAGTAATGACATCGGCAAAAGAGGAACCTACAGCATTTTCAATATTAGCCAGCGTGTCTTCAAGAGCAGGTGGAATGCCACTGAAAACAGCCGCAGTCTGTCCACTAGCCAGGTTAATTGTAAAGCCGCGGAAAGTACCAAAACCACTGGTGCGAGTTTCTCCACTATAGGTAACGGTGTCGATTCCATTCCCACCATCAATCGAATCAAACCCTGGGCCACCGTTTAGAAGGTCATCCCCATCGTGCCCCAGCAGAGTATCATTACCCGCTTCACCGTAGTAGGTTTCATTGCCGGTGTACCCGTAGATGTAGTCATTGCCGTTGCCACCATAGAAGGTGTCATTGCCAAGAGAAATGATGTTGACGTAGTCGTTGCCATCCCCCAGGTACAGGACATCATTGCCTGCACCGCCATCCATCGTGTCATTACCACCATAGCCATAGAGGAAGTTGTTTGCAGCGTTACCAGTGATGACGTTGTTGAGGTCGTTACCATTTCCGTAGATAGCAGATCCCGTAAGAGTCAAATTCTCCACGTTGGCAGGTAACCATTTGTAGTTGGTACTGACGGAGCTATAAACTAAGTCAATTCCTGCACCTGCATTTTCTACCACTCGATCGGCGGTTGTATTGACATAGTAGGTGTCGTTACCCAACCCACCGTACATCGTATCGATTCCTGCACCACCATCCAAGATGTCATTGCCTCTACCTCCGTACAGGCGATCGTTACCACCATAACCGTAGAGCCTGTCATGATCGAATGGGTTCATATCACCAGTGAGCGGATAGCCAAATATCCAGTCACCACTTGCCGTTCCGTAAAGGGTATTCGGTAAAGTTGTTCCACGAATAACAGCCATTTTTTCAACCTCTCTTTGTTAAAATATTCATTGATTTGATTGCTTTTCATCGGCTGAAAAGACATAACAGAGAACTGACCGGGTTTTGTAAAAACCCTGGTGATTTCAACTATTGAGAATGGATAAATACTCTCAAGAGCTAGGTTGTTTCAGGAGGGCGCAACGCTCTGCATTCCCAAAACAAGTTCGATCTTTAAAGGAGTTGAGAACTGCTTTTTCAGAAATTCTTCAAGAATCGTATAATCTGAAATCGAAAATGCTGGTATCGGTTTGATTTCTAGTAAAAATAATAGGATGAGCTGATTCCTAAGCTTCGTCTGTTGGCTTCGATCGCTGGCTGCTTCAAATAATGCTGCTTTCCCCAAATGCCTGAAGTGATGGGATCAAAGATGGGGATAGATATTAAACCAGACAAGAGCTGTAAATCATGCGCTATTTTTCTTAAATCAACTCCTGTTTATATTATCACTCCTCTTCTGAAAACTGAGATCTGGAAAATACAAAAATACAGCTATTTTCACCTCTCTTTACTCAAACTGCTTTCACCTTTTACGCAGTAGTTTTGAGCCAAAAGGATAGCTCAGGTTTTCCGTCCATGTTTTCCTAGAGTACGCCAACGATTTATCCTCAGCAACACCTCCAGCTAATTTCTGCAACATTAGAGATATCCCAGGAGAATTGTTTCAATACTGTTATATTCCTATACGCGAATCATCGTATTGTGCTTCAAGGTTATTTTGAGGAAAATAAAGGTAAGAGTAGAGTAGTTTAAAAAGCTAAGAAGCTTTTGAAAACTGGTGTGAGGTGAAAGATCGTCAAATTGAGTTAGCTTTTTTCAAATCAGTTTTTGAGCAATTCTACTTGACTAATTATTATTTGATGAGCAGCCAGACGAGTGGGAGGTAGCATCATGAAAACCAGTGAAGTTCAACCCATTAATGATCCCAGAGATATTACCTTACGCCAATTTTTTAACAACTTATCGAGAATGAGAATTAGAGCCTTACTCTCGCTCACAGGCATTTTTTTAGTATACTCTTTTGCCCTCTTTCGGTTAGGGTGTGAGTTACAGAATGGGAGAACCGCAATAGCACTCAGCAGACCATTCGATATGTATCTTAACTTCAGTCAAAGTAGTACGGAATCGACAGGAGGCAGCACAGAGGTAGACCTGAAGAAGATTTACTTGGTGCCGGGAGACTATATCACCGAAGAAGATCAATTTTACTTGCAAATCAGACGAATGGATGAACACCGAAATATAGTATCTATGGGTAACATTGTCGCCCAAAAAGGCAAGGTAATCGATCTTCCCAGGGTTTCTGGTTTCTTTGCCACCTCTGCGGCTTATGCACAACCAGGTTTTAACTGGTATGGCCATGATGAGAATTATCAATTTCGTGAAGAATACGTCGATCGGTTCACGATTAGGAGATACTATGACGACGGTTGGGTTTTAGAATACAATGTTGACGAGCAAGGTCATTCTATCCCATCCAGTTTTCGATGGATTGCGATGGGTAACTGAGAGCGTTTCATTTTTGTGCAGTTCTTCTGCCGATCGTTCGCTACACTTCATTACTGTTTGTCCCATTTTCCTGATTTTCGAGAGAGGATAGAGGTAGCGTTAAACTGCCAGGAGCATTCGTTCCTATGAATTCACAACGCCTTCAATCCTATCTTCAGCTAATCCAAAAATTGCTGGCTTGCCCTTCTGGAGAAGAATGGATTTTGCTACGCCAAAATGAATCGCTGGTGACACCTGAACTGGTTCAGGTAATGGAACAGGTCGCAATCCAATTGGCGAATCAGGGCAACGTTAAGGAAGCTAAATTTCTGCACAATTTGGCGGGGCAAATTCATCATTTGTTTGTGGCGCAAACAATACCGCGATCGGAGACTAACGATCAAACTCAGATATACCTGAAACTGATTCAAGCCCTCCTGGAGTGTCCTAAAGGCTCCGAGGATGAGTTATTGGCAGCGAACCAGGAGTTAATTGGCCCTGGCTTAGTCCAAACGATGCAGCAGGTTGCCGCGCAAATGGTTGCAAATGGCAATGAAGAAGCGGCCCACTATTTGCAGCATTGGGCGACCGAACTCAATCAGTTCTGGTTGGAGAAACATGATTTTCAGCCCGTTTCAAAACCCGACACAGTGCTGAAACCGTTTGCTGATGCCCCGACAACCCCTGCGAGTTCTCCCCCAATACAACCAACACAACCTATCCAACCTATCCAACCGGAAGCAACTCCCCCACCAGACAGTCCGCCCTCTCAGGTTGACGAAGAGGATTTTTGGGCAGAACCGTCGGACGCTCCTATTCTGGCGAAACGCCCTCCCCGATCGCCAGTTGCAACACCTTCCGACCTGCCCTCATCACCTGATCAGGATCAGGTTCTCCCACAGCCCAACATCATTAGCAATGGCTCCTTAACCCATCATCTAGAAACGATCGCCGCAGCCTTGACCCAACTCAGTGAAACCCTCTCTCGTCCAGAACCACCCCCGGCCAATCCACTCTGGTATATGGAGGTGTTGGAGCGGGCGCAGGCGGAAAACTGGGTTCTGTCCAGTGCAGAACTGCAACAGTTGATTGGGGTACAACCAGGCTGCCCAAAGGGGAGTGATTCGTTTCAGCGTGGATGCTGGGTATTTGTGAAAGCAGGCAAAGTGGGAACGCAAACGGGCTGGCAGGTGACAAAGGAAGCAATTCAGGAAAATCACAAGAGGGAAGAGGGAAGAGGGAAGAATGAAGAATGAAGAATGAAGAGGGAAGAGGGAAGAGTGGCAAGTCTGCTTTGGCTTCCCGATCAGGATTTGCGATCGACTGAAACTGAGAGCTTGTGGGGTGGGCATCTTGCCCGCCCAGTCAGTCAACCAGTCAGTCAACCAGTCAGAAAAGCAGCCCGATCGCAACAAGTGATTGAATTCACAGTCTTAATCTCTTGAGATGGCTTAGAGTTTTAGTTTTAAAGACTATTTATTTGATTTATTATTTCCTGAAATATGCTTCTATGCCCACTCTAACTATTATTCAAAACACAAGCTTTAAAAAAATTGCCGCTCCTGCTGCAAAGCTGCCGCCCCAAGAAAAATTTGCCGTTGCGGTGGGGCAGTTTTTTACGGTTCGATATGCCTTTAAAGTAGGAAACCATTGTTTCGTTGAACTTCCCCAACCCTTGGGGAGCATCGGGAAAATCGGTTACTTTTATCTCCCCCATGTCAAAGTCCCCCTTCAAGAACTTCGCGGGGTCTGGTTAACCAATACTGACAGCGACATTTTGCATTCTCGTCAGAATCTGAGGCAAGGCTTTCAAACACTCAAAGATCTGGGCTTTAATACCATCTACCCAGTGGTCTGGCAGCGGGGCTATACGTTATATCCCAGTCCGATCGCCCAGGCTTTTTTCGGGGCTGCTATTACCCCAGACCCTCGCTTTGCAACTCGCGATCTCCTGGCAGAGGTCGTGGAAGAAGCGAAACCCTTCAATTTCCGCGTCATTCCCTGGTTTGAGTATGGGCTGTCTACTCCACCCAACTCTCCCTTAGCCACCCAGCGCCCCGACTTAATTTCATCGGATCAGCAGGGCAACCCAATTTTTGCGGATGTGGCCTGGTTAAATCCTTGTCAGCCGGAGGTGCAAGCATTTATGGCTGAGCTGATTGCAGATGTAGCCGAACGGTATGAGATCGATGGGATTCAGTTAGACGACCATTTTGGGTTTCCGGCAGTTCTGGGATACGACGCATTTAGTCAGGCGTTGTACCAGCAGGAGAACCAGGGAAAACCCATGCCCCAGAACCCCAAGGATCTACAACGACAGCAGTGGTTTATTGCCAAAGTAACGGCTCTACTCCAGCGGATTTTCAGCAGTGTTAAAACCCAGCGAGATGCATTAATTTCCCTCTCTCCCAATCCCTTAGGCTTCGCTCGCCAAAATTTTCATGTGGATTGGAGATTGTGGGAGCAGGAGGGACTCGTGGAAGAATTAGTCGTGCAAGTCTATCGAGATGATTTGACGAGCTTTACGGCTGAGGTTAATAAAGCTGAAATTGTCGCTGCCAGTGCCCATATCCCAACGGCGATCGGCGTTTTGTGTGGGTTAAGAATCCGATCGGTTAGCTTTACTCAGATCAACGAGCAGGTGCAGAAGACGCGCGATCGGCAACTGGCGGGGGTGTCCTGCTTTTTTTATGAAACCTTGCTGTGTGATCCGCTCTCTCCTGAAAAAGTACAACGCAATCCCGTTGACCTGCAAAGGTTATTTCCTCCCTTTCAGGATTCTCCCTTTTCAGATATCGACACCCACTGGGCAAAAGCCTGCATTATCGCCGTAGCTGAACGGGGTATCCTGCGGGGGTATCCCGATCGCACCTTCCGACCGGATGCCGGAATGACCCGCGCCGAATTTGCTGCACTGATGGCGGCTGCATTTCCCAATGCGCCAACGGTTCGTCCTCCTATCAACTTTACCGATGTCTCCGTCAATGATTGGTTTTATACCGTTGTTCGGTGGGCGTACGAACGAGGATTACTTTCTGGATATCCCGATGGCACGTTTCGCCCCAATCAAACCGCCTCGCGCCTGGAAGCAATCTTGAGCCTGATGACGACGCGATCGGTGTCAAATCCCTGGTCGCCCAATGAGTTATTACGGTTCTATTTTGAAGATGTGGGACAAATTCCTGCGTGGGCCAGGAAAGCGACCTCCGATGCCATTGTGGCAGAGCTGATTGTGAATTATCCGCAGGTACGGCAACTGCGCCCCACCCAGAAGGTGACACGCGGAGAGGTCTCTGCCCTGGTTTGTCGGACATTGAAGCTTGCCGATCCAGTGCCCCTGCAATATGCCACCTGGTACTGGGGGCTGTATGACATTCGAGGTGCGCTCACTGTGCCGTTTGCCACCTGGCGCGGCAGCGGTCGGTTGATGCGAGATATCCAGGTGCGGTTGTCGGAATTAGGGCTTTATCCAGCGAACGAAATTAATGGGGCGTATAACTGGAGAACGGAGCAGGGATTAACCCGATTTTGCAATGCCCTGGGTTTGCCAAATATGAGGGTGGGAGTGTTTGATGAACCGTTTGCCAATGCTCTGATTAATACAACAGTACGATTTACTTGAACCCATGACTGGCTCAATGAAGAACCTGTTGAGTAACGTGATAGGCTGCAGTTTCAGGATGGGAAGGATGAAGCGATGCCATTGACGTTTCCTCGCTCCATATTCTCAAAGGCTTGCTTTCTGCCGCTTCACAGAACCCCCATCCCTATCCCTGGTGGGCTGAGCAACTGGAACAGCCTCTGTCTCTAGGGTTTGGATTTCCAGAGGTGGGTCGCCCTGGGAACGATTTAACTTCATAAAGCTGTCAAAGGCATACCAGGCGAGAATATACCAGGGAGCCGTATTCAACCGTGGACTGTTAGAAAAGACCTGGCGCAATGCTAGAAAGGTTAACAGTAGGGGAAATAACAATCGTAAGTCCATTGAGCCTTCAGTTGCCAGGTTCACCCGTTGGTTAATTCCAGCAAGTGCAGTGGTTAACCGGGTTGCAATGGTAGATTGTCCCGTAGGAATATCACTCAGAATCACACCAGATTGACATAACGTCGAAAAAGCAGCTTCAAAGGGAGCCATCCCGCCCGAAAAGTAAAGGGTAACACTCCCCGTTTGAGTATTCGTCCGAACCCGCTCAATCCCACTCAAGTAAGTTTGGAGCAGTTGCTTGATGTCGTTCATTACCTCATCCTGGCGTTGTTCAGGCGCAATTCTCAGACGAATTCGCCCTGGGGTTCGGCTGACAACATGCAATCGGATGGGCAACTGGGTTTGTTGTAGAGGGAACATCATAGGAAGTTACAGGAAGTCAAGTACATAAACGCAAATGCTGAGTACCCAATCCGATACTCAGCACGATCGAAATTACAACCAGGATAGTGGTTCTGACGACGCTACACCGGGCGGAGATGGCTTACGCATCGTCTGAATCTCCTTTGGTCAGCATCCTGCGACGACGGGAACCAGAACGGGCAACAGAACGATCGCAGCAATTCCTGGAACGCCCAGATCTTCAACCAAATGTCAAATTCAGGAACAAGTTTCGGCATACTAAGTTGCCTCCTTGTGATCGCTCTATTCACCTTTACCCTACCACTTCAGGAATACCCTGGAGCCAGGTGAACACAATAATTTACGAATCCAGAAATTATGAGAATTGACATATTCTAAAGCTGTCTCAAAGGGAAACAATTTGTCCCCGATAAGCAGTCAACGCGCAGAATGATCTTCAGGGACTCAGGAATGCAAATTTAATAATCTAAAACTCTTATGGGGTGGGCATCTTGCCCGCCCAGGCAAAGCAGCAGAACGGTGAACAGGTGCTTGAATTCCCGATCCTTAAAGGTGAAACGGTTGATAGATTGGCAGGCGAGCAGGGTAGGATGCCAAACTGGAGCAAAGCTGCTGTTTTTGATCGCGTCCTTTTACGTATTGTAGGAGCGAACTTTTTTGACCAAGGCAATTCAAGTTTGGCATATCTTGCCAACAAGTTCGACAAAACCAATGGACTTGGTGAGTTCGGATGTGGCGAACCATCGGATTAGAACAGCAGGGGCAAGTATCCATAACAATGAATGTCCTGAACGAAATAATTTTTAAAACGCAGCTTTGAGAGCAAAACCAAGGTGAATGAATGCGTTGACGATTAATAATTTGTCAATAATTTGTCAATAATTTGTCAGCATTTGTCAATGGTGCTCTAGGAAGCAGGTTTGCGATCGTTGGCTAACGATCGCGGTTGGATCATGCCGATGATCTTCACCGTTCGAGTGGCGTGATGGCATCGACGAGTGCGGCGCAACAGGCTGATCTGGCGCGACCGGAAAGTGTCTACTGGAGTAATATCCTGGATCAACCCTAAGATTTGTAATGGCAAGCCATCGATCGCCTGAACAATTGGCGTTTCCTGAGACCGGAGCCAACACCATGTGCCATCAGCTCGCTGCATCCGATATTCGATCGCAATCACTTCTCCATCACGGAGCGTCGTAAAGTGCTGGTAATGCTCTGAAACGCGATCTAGATCGTCTGGATGAATCAGGCTGGCCAGGCCAATTGGGCCCATTGTCCGGATTGCATCGGCAGTATAGCCCAGCATGGCAGCAATTGGGTAGCTATTGCAGAGGGTGCGTTGCTCAACCAGGTCATACACATAAACACTATTAGAGGGACGGTGAAAGGATTGAGCCTGTAACCGACCCAGAGCTTGAATCATCTGATGAGGATAGGAAACAGAACGATTGACGGAGCAGAAGCTATCTTGAATCACTATTTTTCTCCCTGAGAATCTACTCAAAAAACTACAAAACGGGGGAATTCTGCACTTACCCTACCCATTGAGCAATCCCTGGGGCGTTGAAGCCAGAGCCACAATTCAACACCCAGTGTCTAGTTTGAAGATCAGTTGTGAGGAATGTGTGAGGAATGCGAAAATAAATGAAGTTTGCCATTGAAACAACATATCTTCTGTGGAAACTTAATCAAAATTTAATGAATTGAAACATCAAAAAGTTCTGTCACATCTTGCTGACATTGTTTTGTTAATTACTCAATAGGTATCGAGCGTTAGATATATAATTCTGGTATATGAAAATTCTGGTTGTAGAAGACGATCCCGTCGTCGCGCAGACCTTACAGATTTTACTCTCTAGCTATAACTACGCAGTGGATGTTGCGGCGGATGGGGAAGCAGGCTTACAAATGGCCAGTGCCTACGAGTATGACCTGATGGTGCTGGATGTCATTTTGCCGAAACTGGATGGCATTCATTTATGCCAGCAGTTGCGTTCGGAGGGATTTCGGAATCCCATCTTACTCTTAACAGGACAGGGAGAAGGGCGGCAAAAGGCGATCGCTCTGAATGCTGGAGCGGATGATTACGTTGTCAAACCCTTTGATACAGAAGAATTAGTTGCTCGGGTGCAGGCCCTGTTGCGTCGGGGAGGCACGATCGCTCAGCCCATCCTGACGTGGGGGGATTTATCCATTGATCCCAGTAGTCGTCAGGTCACCTATGGCACCCGTCTTTTGTCGATGACTCCCAAAGAGTATGCCATCCTGGAATTGTTTTTGCGGCATCCTCAAACTGTGTTCAGTGCCAGGGCCATTTTGGATCACGTTTGGAATTCGGTTGAAGCCCCCAGCGAAGAAGCGGTTCGGGTTCACATTAAGGAAATTCGGCACAAACTCAAAGCCGCAGGCGCACCCCAGGACTGGATTAAGACGGTTTATCAAACGGGCTATCGGCTGAATCCGGTATATTCCTCAGTGCTGGCGGATCAGGTCAGACAGCAGCCCACTGCTTTGGGGGTGGCAGAACTAACTTCGGTAAATGAAGAATTGCGAACTGCCCTGGAAGAACTGCAAGTGGCCGAAGAAGAACTGCGATCGCAAAACGAAGAACTGGTTACGGCCCGTCGTGCGATCGAGCAAGAGCGGCAAAAATATCAAGACCTATTTGAGTTTGCGCCCGATGGCTATCTGGTGACGGATCGGCAGGGCAAAATTCGGCAGGCGAACCGAGCTGCGGAAATGTTATTGGCAGTCGCATCCAGGCATCTGGTTGGTAAACCCCTGGCAACGTTTATTGCAGTTGCCGATCGCAAAGCCTTTCGAGCCCGGTTGGCTAACCTGGAAGGGGCAGATTGGGAAGTCACCCTGCAGAATCGATCGGGAGAAGCGTTTCCAGTGCTCATTACGGTCTCCAGGATGGTGGATGGGCAAAATCAGGAGATGGGGCTACGCTGGTTGCTGCGTGATATTCGTCACCGGAAACAAATGGAGCGGGAATTACGCGCGGCTCGGGATGCCCTGGAACTGCGGGTGGCAGAACGCACTACTGAACTGATGGAGGCAAATCTTCAACTTCAGCAGCAAGAACAGCAGTGGCACGCCTTGTTTGCCAATGCCTTAGATGCGATTACGATTGCCGATGATCAGGGACGTTATGTCGATGTAAATCCGGCCGCCTGCGAGCTGTTTGGGCTAACCCGGAATGAACTGTTGCAGATGGGTGTAGCCAATTTCGCAGATCCAGCATCCGATATTCTGCAAGTCTGGCAGCAATTCCTGCGGCAGGGGCAAATGCGCGGGGACTTTCCTCTGCATCGCCCCGATGGTTCTGTGCGGGATACTGAGTTTGCGGCGATCGCCCATTACCTGCCGGGGCGACATCTCTCCATCTTGCGGGATGTAACCGAACGCAAACGGGCGGAAGCGGATCAGCGCGCCTCGGAAGAGAAATATCGCGCCTTATTTGAGGAGATGGAGGCAGGCTACTGCATCGCTGAAATCATCTTCAACTCAAGCGGTGATCCCGTCAATTACCGTATCCTCGAAGCCAATCGTCAGTTTGAACGGTTAACGGGACTGTCCCGTGAATTAGTGCTGAGTGGCCGAACGATTCGGGAGATTGCGCCAGAACTGGAAGAGCACTGGTATCAAAGGTATGGACAGGTGGCACTGACGGGTGAACCCGCCCGGTTCGAGCAACAGGCCGCTGGATGGAATCGCTGGTATGATGTCTATGCCTTTCGGATTAGTGAACCAGAAAACCACCACGTTGCCATTCTGTTTCATGATATTAGCGATCGCAAACGATCGGAACTGGAACTGTACCAAAACCAGGCAACCATTCGTCAACAGTTGGCCGAAATTGAGGCCATTTATCAATCTGCCCCCGTTGGGCTGTCTATTCTGGATTGCAATCTGCGCTTTGTGCGACTGAATCAGTACCTGGCAGAAATGAATGGACTTCCCATTGAAGCGCATCTGGGTCGAACCATACGCGAAGTGTTGCCCCGTCTGGCAGATACCATTGAACCCATCTTGCAGCGAATCCTGGAAACGGGGGAGCCGTTGCTCAACCTGGAGGTGGAGGGGGAAACGTTTGCTCAACCCGGTGTACGCCGTACCTGGTTAGAGAGCTGGTTCCCGCTGCGGCAAACCGATGGTCAGATTACTGGAGTCAGTGTTGCAGTTCAAGAAATTACTGCCCGTAAGCAGTTGGAAGTGTCTTTGCAAGCTTCTGAAGCAAAACTCAACCGCATTTTAGACAGTGCCCTGGCATCGATCGTGAGCTTTCGAGTCTTTGATAATCGAGATTGGGAGTATGACCACTGGTCGGCAGGCTGTGAATTACTGCTGGGTTATACGCCACAAGAGCTGATGGCAGATCAAAGATTATGGCTTTCACGAGTTGTGCCTGAAGATTGGGAAACGATCCTGCTGCCCCTGTTCCACAGCTTTTTTGCTGAACAGGATACAACTGCCGAGTACCGTTTTTACCACAAGAATGGTGCTTTGCGCTGGATCTCCAGCACCTATTCGTCTCAGCGAATTTCAGAAACTTGCTGGCAAATTACCTGCGTGAATCATGATATTACCGATCGCAAGCAAGCAGAATTGGCACTGCACCAGCAAATCCAACGAGAACAGTTGGTTGCAGATATCACTCAAGATATCCGCCGCTCCTTAGATCTCAATGAAGTGTTGCAGCGAACCGTGGAACGAGTTCGGGATTTGTTAAAGACCGATCGAGTGATTATTTTTCGCTTCCAACCCGATTGGGTAGGAGAAGTGATGATGGAATCGGTTGGGGCAGATTGGTCATCCTTGCTTTCTACCGTTATTTCTGATCCCTGCTTCAGCAATCAATACATTGAACCCTATCGGCAGGGGAGAATTGCCGTGATATCCGATATTGACCAGGAAGAACTGACACCTTGCTACCTTGAGTTACTCACATCGTTTCAGGTCAAAGCCAACCTGGTCGTACCCATTTTGCAGGGAGAAAACCTGTGGGGCTTGCTAATCAGCCATCATTGTTCTGCACCCCGACAATGGCAACCAACTGAAGTAGACCTGCTGCGCCGGTTGGCCGACAAGGTGGGAATCGCCATTCAGCAGTCTGAACTGTATGAGCAAACCCGGCGGGATCTGCAAGCGCGGGAACAGATGCAAACAGTGCTGGAGGAAAACGAAGAACGATTCCGTACCCTCAGTACGACGGCACCGATCGGCATTTGCCAAACTAATGCAGAGGGGATTTGCCTCTATACCAATACATACTGGCATCAAATGTCAGGGCTTAGCTTTGAGGACTCGTTGGGAAACGGCTGGTTGCAAGCCATCCATCCAGACGATCGCCAGATGCTGTGTGAGGCATGGGAAGCCTACCTCCAGGAAGAATGCGAGCAACTGCCCGAATTTCGCCTGCTAACGCCCCAGGGAAAAATTCGCTGGGTGGCGGCCAAGGTGACACCGATGCGATCGGCCACGGGAGAAGTGATTGGCTATGTCAGCCTGGACGAAGATATCACCGAGCGCAAGCTGGCAGAACAAAAAATTCGAGAGCAGGCTGCATTAATTGACATTGCAACCGATGCGATTTTTGTCCAGGATTTGAAACAACGGATTCTGTTTTGGAATCAGGGGGCAGAACGATTATATGGTTGGACAACCGCAGAAACGTTTGGGAAAAAAACCAATGCGCTGTTTTGCCATCGGTCTTCTGTACAACTGAAAGCCGCCCAAAAAGAAATCTTGCAGCAAGAGACATGGCAGGGAGAACTGGAGCAGAAGACAAAAACGGGCGAAACGGTGATTGTAGCGAGTCGCTGGACGCTCATGCGAGATCAGGAGGGCCAACCCAATGCCATTCTGGTGGTCAATACAGACATTACTGAGAAAAAACAGTTGGAAGCCCAATTTTATCGGGCCCAGCGATTGGAAAGCGTGGGGACGCTGGCCAGTGGCATTGCCCATGACCTGAATAATGTGTTCACCCCGATTCTGACCCTCTCACAGCTCTTGTCGTTGAAACTTCAGGATGTCGATCCCCGATTGCAAGAAATGCTAGAAATTTTGACCAGCAGTACCCGACGGGGGGCAAACCTGGTCAAACAAATCCTCACCTTTGCGCGGGGAACCGAAGGAGAACCCGTTCCGCTGCAAGTCGGGAATTTGCTTCAGGAAATTCTGGATATCACTCGACAAACCTTTCCGAAGTCCATTACGATTCGGCGAGAAGACTCTGTTCAATCTTTACGACGAGTTTCAGTTGATCCAACCCACTTACATCAAGTGTTAATGAATTTATGCGTCAATGCTCGTGATGCCATGCCTAATGGGGGTGTGCTGACCCTCTCAGCCCAAAATCAATTCGTTGATGAAACCATGACCCGTGTGAATCTAGATGCCAGGGTGGGCAATTATGTGGTCATTACCGTTGCGGACACAGGCATCGGTATTTCACTGGAATATCTCGATCGCATTTTTGATCCCTTTTTTACCACAAAAGAACCCGGTGAAGGAACAGGGCTGGGGCTTTCTACTGTGCTGGGAATTGTGAGAAACTATGGTGGCTTCTTGCAGGTGTCGAGTCAGCTTGGTGAGGGGTCGCAGTTTCAGGTGTACTTACCGGCCATTTCAGAAGCGGTTCAAACCACCACAGGCACTCAGCCGACCCTGCATGGAGATGGGCAGTTGATCCTCGTTGTGGATGATGAAGCCGCCGTCCAGCAAACGAATCAAACCTTGCTGGAAAGTTTTAATTTTAGAACGTTAACCGCCCGCGATGGATTAGAGGCGATCGAGCGATATCGAGAACATTCTCTAGAAGTGAGTCTGGTGTTGATGGATGTGATGATGCCTAATATGGACGGTGTCAGCCTGATTCGGCATCTGCGCCGCATTAATCCCCAGGTCAAGATCGTTGCCATCAGTGGTCTGCCCTCCAATCAACAACCGATCCTGGCGGCAGGAGCGAATCTATTTTTGACTAAACCCTACAGCCCAACGGATCTGTTAGCTGCCATTCATGATTTGATGGAATCGTGAGCGCAAATGGTGAATATCAGTCGATCGAATCGGTTCCCCTTTTTTAAGGGGCTAGTAGACCTCGGCAGCAATACGCCCACCTTTCGTAGTGCAGGCTTCCAGCCTGCGCGGGCAAGATGCCCGCTCTACGGTTGCTCAATTCACGCTCGTTTCTATAGTGCTACGCACTGAGATTAGGAAGGTAAAAGCCCCGCGCTGCGGGGCTTTTACCTCTAAATTTGTCCTAACTACTGTGACTACAGCTATACCAGGGAGGATCTAAACTGGGTTTGCGAGCTACTCAAGCGGGCTCAATACGCTGCCAAACCAGAATTTGCTGATCTTCGCTACCACTGGCAAAGGTTCTTCCATCTGGACTCATCGCCAGGGAATAAACCTGCTTCCGATGATCAGTCAACGTGGTGAGAAGTTTTCCACCATTGACTTGCCACATCCGCACCGTATTATCTTTGCTGCCACTGATGAGCGTTTGCTGATCTGCACTGAACAGCACCGCAGATACCCCACCTCGATGTCCGGTGAGTGTGTTGAGTAATTTAGCACTGCCTAAATGCCATAACCGCACCGTCTGATCCTCACTGCCACTGACGAGGTACTGACCATCCGCACTCAGGGCGATCGATCGCACCCAATCTAGATGGCCGGTCAACACCTGGCGCAATTTTCCCGTTGGCAGATGCCAGAGTTTAATCGTTTTGTCGGCTCCGGCACTCACCAGGGTTTGTCCGTCTGGGCTAAGCGTCAGGCCATAGACCCACTCTTGATGGCCATTCAGGGTTTGTCGCAGTTGCCCCGTCTGCAAATCCCAGATTTTGATCTTGTAGCCGCCACTGACCAGAAATCGATTGTCGGCACTCAGGGCAAGGGCATAAACCCGTTTGTGATGTCCAGTGAAGGTATGCAACACGGTGCCCGTCTGCAAATGCCAAACTTTGATGACGCTCCGTTCGCTCGTTCGGTGACTACTGGCAAGCAGTTGCCCATCGGGGCTGAGGGCCAGGGCCAGAACTCGTCCCGCCCTGGCAATGAACGTCTGTAAGGTTTGACCGCTCTCCAAATGGTGCAGGGCAATGGTGTGATCCGACCGGACACTGGCTAGAGTTTGACCATCGTTGCAAAAGACCAGGGAAGCCGCTTTACCGGAATACCCATTGAGGGTGTGCGTCAGGACGATCGATCGCCATGGCTCCTGGGATCTTAAATTGGGGGGATGAAGCAGTGGCGCAGACAGTATCAGCCGGGGTTGGGATAATTGGTGACTGCTCAGAGCGTTTGCCTTCCAGGACTGCAACCAGCAATCGAGGGAATGGGCCAGTTCCGCTTCTCCCAGGGCAGCCCAGCAGGTTTTGAGTAACTGCAAATAGGTTTCATCCTCCGGCTTGAGATGATCTGGCTTCAGGACAGACAGCAGGGTTTGCCAGGATGCTGCTTGAACGGGGGGGAGTTGCCGTTGATGTAACCAGAGGCTAAGGGAATGGGTGATTTGTTCCCTTGCCCAGGTGCGATCGGGCAATTCACTGAAGCTGTGCGCCAGTTTTAAGCTGCATTGGGCTGCCTGATCCGGCATCTCCCTGGCTAAGGCTTGGAACAGCTCCTGGTAGCCAGAGTGCATGGTGCGTAAGAGGGACTGGCTTAATTCCAGAGAGGCGATCGGCTGAGTCAGTTCAGCCATTAAGGCAGGCAATGCTGGAGCAATACCGGCATGCAGCAAATGATGGGCATCGGCCAACCACCCTGCCAGGACGCAGTAAATGCAGATGAGCGTCTGCCGTAGTTCGGTGAAGTCCTCCGGACTGAAAGTGTAAGGTAAACGAAGGACATTGAGATCAATACCGTGGGCTTGCCACCGGGTTGCTTTCTCCAGCCATTCCAGGTTATGAACATTATCGCCACCGAGGGGAAGAATGGACTCCAGAGATTCACCGATCGCCAGGAGTTGTTGCACGGTGGCTTGCCATTGCAATGCCCGTTGTTTCATGGCAGCATCCACGATCACCCGCCAGGGGAAATCCGCAACGATCGTTTGATAACAATACTGGCTATGAGACAAGCCCCAATAAGCCATGCGAATGTTCAGGAATTCCCCCACGATGTCGGTTTCTAGAACCAGCGTTGGGCGATCGCGCAGTTGATGAAACAGGGCTTTAATCCGGGCTTCCCGTTGCAGGGAATGATTCCGCCAGGCACCAGATAACAGCTCCGTGGGGCGTTCGGGATGATGCAACGGATAATGCTGATTTAGAAAATTTGCCAGTCCTTCAGCCAGATCCGTTTCCAGCGTATGCAGTCCTGACAGGTTTTGATCGGTGGCAGCAAGCGGAAGGTTGATCGGAGCCAGAAAAATTTGCAGGGGCAGGGAGCTGGAATGAATTGAAGTGTCTCGGAGCTGGGAGGGAAATAGCCCCAAAGACCACTGTTCCAGAATCTTCTGATCTTCTAGCCATTGTAAGGCGGGTTCACGCTGATGAACCGCCAGCGGCAACGGAGGGCTAACGGCAGCGATCGCCCGATTTACCTCGGCTTTTTGCCCAGGTTTAATGATTTTGTTCTGGTCTTTGTTCTGGTCTTTGTTCTGGTCTTCTTTTGGGGCTTTTTGCTGCTTTAGGTGAAGCAGACGTTCATTTTGAATGGCGGTCAAGAGTTCGACGATCGCAGGTAATCCTTGCAGTAATAAACCGAGGCCAATATCTAACTTCATACCAGTACGATTTTCTCTCTGTTGTTCTCAGGTTTGATCCGATCGATCGCAATCATCACTCTATCGTTTCTCAGGCTTCTGGCTGGGACTTCCCCTCAGGATACACTGTGGGATCGGCAATGCCCACCCCACAAGCGTTTTATTGATGCTCTCCCTGGCTATTCAACCCAATGAGCTTTTAGTTCCCGTAGGCGATCGGAATAGCTGCGAATCACTTGCAGGGCAAACATGGGAGTTTCCTGGATCACAAACAGAAAATGCTGTTGATCGAGCTGGGCCAGTTTGCAGTCCGTTTTGGCGATTGCTGTCGTGAACCGATAGCCATTGGGGTGAGACAGGGCACCCTCTCCAAACACATCTCCCGCCTTCAACGTTTCAACAACCTTGCCATCGATAGACAGTTCTATCTCACCCTCCAGGATGCCATACATATAGTCTCCGGGTTGTCCTTGCTCAAAGATGATTTGTCCAGCGGAAACCAATCGACTGGGATGTTTTTGAAAAATTTTTACGGTTTCTGCGGGTTGAAGTAGCATCATATATACCTCCTATCAGTCGTAAAGTCGGGTAAATAGTGAAATTGGGCAGGAACGCTGGAGCAATCCGCTCAAATTTTGGCTGGCTCCACGGGCATGGCTTCGGGGAGGGTTGGATGAAGCAACAGCAGATGCAGATATTCGCGAAAACTGGCAGTGAGGTAGCGATGGCGGATCGCTTCCCAATTGATCAGAGCGTTCGATCGATTCGTTTGCATTGCCCGTTCCAGGTGCGGAATTTTCGTGTTTTCGGGCAACTCTTTTTGTAATAGTTCTGCCAACACGTGAGTATCCTGAACCTTTCCCAGATTATCCTGTAAGGCCTTAAGCTCATCCACCCACGTGCGAAACGAGGGACTGTAAAACGAGCTGAAAAATTCTGCTTGATACCGCACGAATTTACACATCTTCCGGAGGTCATGCAACACCAACCAACGGGCGGATGATGAATCATTGACTGAAACCAGCCACCCCTCATGCAACAGCAAGGCAGAAAGCAGGGGATTCAGTAAATCTGGAATGAGCAGCAGCAGGGATAATTGTCCTAACGCCGTGTACTGGGGAGCATGCAGCCAGGTTTCATAGGCAGATTTCATTTTCTGATATTTGGGATCGGTGAGTGTATCCCTGGCATGGGCTAACGCCGGAATCCGCTGTTGTTCAAGCACCAATAGCACTTTTTTAAGGGCTTTGCGCTCGTTCTTGTGCGGCAACTGCTGAATATAATCCGATCGCAAGGCTTCGATTTGCACATCTAGATCCCGCAATGTCCCCAATGTTCTCGTTAACTGAGCAATCCGCTTTTCTCCAGCCGCTTTCGGAAGTTTAATTACATGACGAAAAACCTGTAGAGCCGTGCGTAGTCGCCGGGAAGCAACACGCATTTGGTGTAAATATTCCGGGTCTTTGTCTGCCAAAACTCCCTCTTCCTGTTCCACCATACGCAGATAATGCTGTGCGATCACCGTATACGCAAAATCACCTGCGATCGGCAATGACGAATCTATTCGATCGGGAGAGAATGAGGACTCCATTCGATCCTCAAAAAACGAAAACTGATCTACTGCTTGTACCATGATTTAAGCTACTCATCTAACTCAATAGAGATAAGCACCTTCCTCCACCGGCAGAAGGTGCCTATTGACCAAGCCAGCCTTCACCCAATCCACCTGCCTTAGACCGAAGCTGCATTAAACCGCACAATTAAGCTTCAGCCACTTCACCTTCTTCGACTGCTTCCAGTTTTTTACCCTCTGCTTCAGCCAGTTCAGCCTTAGCTTCAGCCAGAATATCCTCCAGGCTTTCACCGACTTCAGCAATGACTCCTCTGCCCTTTTCATACAGGACAATCCCACCTTTAATGGCAGTTTTGGTCAAGGGTTTCATCACCTTACCCGCAACCGGAACCAGCACCGGCAACAGAACGATCGCGGCAATGCCGGAAACACCCAGTCCTTCAGCAATTTCTTCAAACTCTGGAACTAATTTAATCGACATAATATTACCTCTCTTGATGAATCAGCGTTTACAAACGAGCTACGGACTGGTTTGATTAAACAGAAGTTAAAAATTCAATTCGGAAATTGCGATCGTGTGTTTATCTCCTTGCAGGCAGGATGCCGGCACTACAGATTACCGCATTATTTTCTTAACCTCCGCTTAACCAATTCGTGAAATAATCCATTAATTTACCGGAATCAATCTTTTTAACTGTTCATTCGTGGGTTTCACTCCCCTCAACCAAACTGACCGGCGACGTATTGTCGCGTTAATTCCTGTTGAGGATCACTAAAAATTACAGATGTATCATCATACTCAACTAATTCACCAGTACGGCTACCCTCCTGCATTTCAAGGTTGAAAAATGCTGCTCGATCGGATATTCGAGCTGCCTGTTGCATATTGTGCGTCACAATCACAATGGTGTGTCGCTGCTTCAGCTCTCGCATTAACTCTTCAATCTGCCAGGTTGCAGCCGGATCCAGGGCAGAGCAAGGCTCATCCATTAGAATCACCTCTGGATCGGCAGCTAACGCCCTGGCAATACATAAGCGCTGCTGCTGTCCTCCAGAAAGCTTGTTCGCACTTTCACAAAGGCGATCCTTGACTTCATCCCACAGGTAAGCCCGACGAAGGGCCTGCTCGACTTGCGCATCCAACGCCTCTTGAAATACCTGAAGTCGCGGCGCAAAGGCAATATTTTCGTAAATTGATTTTGGGAAGGGATTAGGATGCTGAAAGACCATGCCAATCCGTGCCCTTAAAGCAACTGGATCAATCCTGAGATGATAGATGTCCATCCCATGAAAGAGAACCTGACCTTTGAAGCGTGTTCTGGGAATGAGTTCATTGAGCCGATTCAGACACCGCAACAAAGTACTCTTACCGCACCCAGAAGGACCAATTAAAGCGGTAATGGTATTTTTGTAGAAGGGAAGATCAACATTACGCAAAGCCAGAAACTTATCATAGTGTAGGGTTTCGACTTGAGCGTGCATAATGACTTCAGACTGGTTGGCAGAATCGGCTGTGACCGTTGGAAAACTTTCTACCATAATTCCCCCGTAAGTACACCAGCCCAATCCAGTTTTCAATTCATGATCGCTTCTCACCTCCTGTATCTTTCTCACCAAAAAACTGTAGGGTGGGTCGGCAATACCTACCAAGGGACTTTGAAATCTGATCAGTAGCTGGGTGGTGAGCAGTGCCCTACTACTTCCCCACTAAAAGTTTAGGATCAACAATATGAGGAAATCGTGAGCATCCCCATTCGCTTTACTTTAATTTACGCATCTCAAGTCCCTGCAACTTGAGGGCAAATGCAATAAATCATCACAAGAATGCACTCAACTCGTCGATTCATTTTAGGATCAAAGTATGGATACCTACTATGGCACTGCCCACAGCAGCACATCTTTCGTTCGGGCAATCCATACAGCAGTCGCCGGAAGAAGCCGGTATCATGTAGTGGGGTTGCATCGCTCCAAAACCCTGAAGCATTATCTTGAACAGCACCTGTCGGCAGAGGCTGGGATTCGGGATGTTTCTGCCAACCTCTGGACCGGAAATATTCTGGTGCATTTTAATCCTGCCATCAGTAGTGACACGATCGCCCATCAGCTAGAACAGCTTGTTTTGCAATATCGCCAAGGCTCTCCTGCTTCGATCGCAGAGTCTCCCCAGTCGCGCACGCTTACTCATGATCATCCTCGCCCTCAGAGGCGATCGACCCTATCCACTTTCCCCTCTTCTTCCGTTCCTCCTTTCATCTGTATGGATCAGGATCTGCAAGTCCAACCGGTTCAATCCTGGCATCTGATTGAGGCAAAGGATGTGCTTCACAGGTTGCAAACCTCTGCCACTTCCGGATTGACCCATTCGTTAGCGCAAGAAAACCTGAGAAAGTACGGTGCGAATTCACTACCAGAATCCGCTTCCCGTTCCAGGCTCAGTCTATTGGTCGAACAATTTAAATCCCTGCCAGTGGCCCTACTCAGTGTTGCCGCGGGACTCTCGATCGCCACGGGAGGAGTCGCAGATGCGGCCGTCATTATGGGAGTCGTCTTCATTAATGCAGCGATCGGCTACACCACCGAAACTCAGTCCGAACGAATTATCCACTCTCTGAAACATCTGGTTCAACCCGTTGCCCTGGTGATTCGGGAAGGCATTCTGACGCAGGTGGATGCTCAAGCGGTGGCGCTGGGAGATATTCTGGTGCTGAAACCCGGCAGTTATGTGGCAGCCGATGCACGACTGATTGAAGCGAATGATTTGAGTGTGGATGAGTCCGCTTTGACGGGCGAGAGCTTGCCAGTGACTAAAACGGTGAATCTTTTGGTAGGTGAAGATTTACCCGTAGGCGATCGCACCAATATGGTGTACATGGGAACCCTGATCACCGGGGGGCAAGGGTTAGCCGTCGTGGTAGCCGTAGGGGCATGGACGGAAATGGGACAGATTCAAACGCTGGTGGGTACGGCCACCCTGCCCACCACCCCCATGGAGCGGCAACTCGATCAGGCGGGCGGCCAGTTGGTCTTTCTCTCCAGCGCAGTGTGTGGAGTGGTATTTGCCCTGGGAATGCTGCGGGGCTATGGCTTCTTGCCCATGCTCAAATCTTCCATCGCCTTAGCTGTGGCTGCTGTGCCCGAAGGTTTACCCGCCGTGGCCACCACGACCCTGGCCCTGGGCATTCAAAAGATGCGTCAGCACAAGGTTTTAATCCGCCGACTGGATGCGGTGGAAACCCTTGGCTCGGTTCAGTCCATCTGTCTGGATAAAACAGGCACCTTAACGATTAACAAGATGTCTGTGGTTGAACTGTATGCGAACGGCGATCGGATTCATGTGACGGCAGGAGAATGGCAAAATGGGGAAGAATCCATTGATCCGCAGACATCGAAAACGCTCTTGCAAGTGCTGCAAGTTTTAGTCCTGTGTAATGAAAGTGAAACAGATTCAGATAGTAGCGGTGATGTCACGCTAAACGGAACGTCTACTGAAAATGCTCTACTTGAATTGGCGATCGCTGCCGGAATGGATGTAACCCAGATTCGACAAACCTATCCCCAACTGGCGATTCATCACCGTTCTGAACACCATAACGTCATGGTGACGATCCATACTGCGCCGGAGGAGATCGCGGCAGATGTTCCTGCTGCCAAGAACACTAAAACCAAGAACACTAAAACCAAGAAAATCAAAACCAAGAACACTAAAACCAAGAAAATCAGAACTTCCTGTTCTAAACAGAAATTCCACTCTAAAAAATGTCAGGCAGCCTCTGGTAGCCAACCGATTGAAAGCCGCAGTGCCACCCCATCCAGACAGTTTGTCGCAGTCAAGGGCAGCCCAGCAGAGGTATTGGCACTATGCAACTGGATCATTCAAGCAGGCGAGGTTACCGCCCTCACCCAGTCCGATCGCAAAGCCATTGAAATCGAAAACGATCGCATGGCCGGGCAGGCTCTGCGGGTGTTGGGGGTGGCGTATCGCTATGCCAATAATCTGGATGCCCAAAATCATATCCAGAATCAGATCCAGAATCAGATCCAAAATCATACCCAGGACAACTTGATCTGGCTGGGTCTGGTGGGAATGGCTGATCCGATTCGCCCCGGCACGACAGAACTGATGCAGGTCTTTCACCGGGCCGGGATTGAAACCATCATGATTACAGGTGATCAAAGCCCAACGGCCTATGCCATTGGTAAAGCGTTGAATCTGAACCAGGGTGAGCCATTACAAATTCTCGACTCAACGGCTCTAACCCATCTGGAGCCAGAAGCCATGCAGGCGTTGTGCCAGCAAGTGCATGTTTTTGCGCGGATCAGCCCCGCCCACAAGTTGCAGATTGTTCAGTCCTTACAACAGACGGGCAAAGTAGTCGCCATGACGGGGGACGGCATTAATGATGCACCGGCCCTGAAAGCGGCAGATGTGGGGGTGGCGATGGGGCATGTGGGGACGGATGTGGCGCGGGAAGTGGCGGATGTGGTACTGGAAGATGATGACCTGCAAACCATGACGATCGCCATCAGCCAGGGACGCACGATTTATCACAATATCCGCAAGTCCGTTCACTTTCTGCTGTCCACCAACCTGAGCGAAATTCTGGTGATGCTGACGGCCACCAGCCTGGGATTGGGTCAACCCCTGAATGCCATGCAACTCCTCTGGCTCAACCTGGTGACGGACATCTTTCCAGGGCTGGCCCTTGCCCTCGATCCACCCGATCCAGAGGTGCTAAACCAACCCCCACGCGATCCGCATGAATCCATCATCCAACCGGCTGATTTCCGGCGCATTCTCTGGGAGTCTACGGCCCTATCCGCCAGTGCCCTGGCAGCCTATGGTTATGCGATCGGCCGGTATGGCCTCAGTCCGCGTGCCAGTACGATCGCCTTCATGAGCCTGACCTGTGCCCAATTGTTCCATTCCTTGAGCTGCCGTTCAACCACCCGACGCTGGGGCGGCCATGCCCTCCCACCTAACCGCTACTTGTCCATTGCGTTGACGGGATCCCTGGGGTTGCAACTCCTGTCGGCGATCGTGCCGGGATTACGCACCTTACTCCACATCACGTCCATTAGCGTTTTGGATAGTGCAATCATTAGTGCCAGTGCCCTGCTGCCGTTGCTCGTGAATGAGGCGACGAAGCGCACTGACAGCCCTAAACTCCTGCAACCATCCGTCAATCCTGAAGTCTGAGGTCTGAAGGCGATAATAAAATTCCAATGCCTTACTGCATTTGGATTTTGCCCTTTTGCCAAGTTTGATCTACCCAAAGTGGATATCGGTGCCCTTGAATTCGGCGCATGCTCCCCTGCTCAAAATGTCGGCACTCTGAGCAATTCTGCCCACACCTTTACGGGTTCTGGTCTAACCAATTCTCTACGTCAATTACCTGTGTAAAGTCCAACAACGCAACACCTAAGGTTTCCAGTTGGTCGATGGAGAGCGATCGCACCTGTGCTTCGGTTTCTGGGTTTAGACTGCCAAAGCGACGTTGTAACTGGCGGATTATCAGGTCAGCCTCTCGTTGCAGCCCTTGTTGCAGCCCTTGTTGCAGCCCTTGTTGCAAAATGTCCTGGTAGGTTACCGATTCCTTCACAATGTCCTCCCGCAAGATTTGCTGAATCACGGCTTTTTCTAATACTAATCCCGCCAGGATAAATGTGGTCGCAGCAACATTATTGCGCTCTGTTCGATCAGGCAGTTGTTCAATCTGATCAGCGACTTCTTGCAAGGTTTTGGGTTTGTCCTCTGTCTGTCCCAAAATTGACAGCGGCAGTAACCCCGGCGCGGTTTGCAATTGTGTCACTGGCACTTCCCAAAGGCGAATCACTTCAAACTTGTGGCGCAGTCCAGAAATGGTAAAGGTGGTTTGTTGGGCGAGTTCTGAACGAGTCGGCTTGAGGTAGATCACCACCTGCCGCATGTGAACCTGAGGATAGCGGCGAAAGACCCTAAGGCGGTAATCGGCCATCCGGAAGGGAATGTCTGGGTCGGGCTGGGTTTGGAATTCCAGATGCAAAATGACCGACTGGGCTGCCAGCAGAATTAAACTATCGGCGCGAATAGGGGCTAAGGACAGTTCCGAAGGACTTAGTTGAGTCAGGGCGATCGCCCTGGACATCGCTGGTGTCGCAAGGGTTTGGATTGTAGACCCCACAACAAAAACAATTACTGTATTCAAACCGGATACTCTACCTGTGACCTATCGGGATGATCGCAACCTGACGGATGAACACCTGACCGATTTCACCCTGACGGCACGGCAATTGTTTGAGCAGTCCGGATTGCTGGGCGAGTAGCGTTAGCTGTGATCGCCTCCCGCTGCACCCGTGTTCCAGCTTGTCCTGCCAGAATTGCTGCTGCATCCTCCAATCGGCCAATTCCCGCGATCCCTCCAGTCTGCTCCACAAAACGACAGGCTGCTTCCACCTTGGGAGCCATTGACCCAGGGGCGAAGGAATAGCCTCGCAACACCGCTGGCGTGACTTGGTGCAGGGGTTGGGCCGCAGGTGTGCCCCAATTCGTGTAAACAGCATCCACATCCGTCAGCAGCAGTAGTGCATCCATCCCCAGCGCAGTTGCCAGCAGAGCCGCCGCCAAGTCCTTATCAATCACCGCCTCCACACCCCGAATTTCTCCCCCCGAAGAAACCACCACCGGAATGCCACCCCCTCCGACGCAAATCACCAGCGCACCCGCCTGTACCAGCAGTTGAATTGCTCCCAGTTCCAAAATTCGTTTGGGTTCAGGGGAAGGCACCACTCGACGGTAAGCATCCCCATCCGGTGCGATCGCCCATCCCCGGCTGGCCGCGAGCTGTTCGGCTTCCGCCTGGTGATACAACGCACCGATCGGCTTCGTGGGATGGGAAAAGGCTGGATCGTGGGCATCCACTTCCACCTGAGTCAGCAGGGTAACGACCTGGCAATCCGGACGATCGGGAGAATCCGTACATCTGGGGCGATCGGTCAGTTGATTGCGGAGTTCCTGTTCCAGCAGATAGCCAATCATCCCCTCCGATTCTGCATTCAGCACATCCAGGGGATAGGGTTGCACCCCCTGATAGGATTCCGCCTGAAGGGCCAGCAGCCCCACCTGGGGCCCATTCCCGTGGGTGATCACCAAATCGTGGCTTTGCGCCAGGGATGCGATCGCCTTAGCGGCCCGCCGCCCATTAGCCTGCTGATTTGCCGAGGTCATGGGTTCGCCTCGACGGAGCAGAGCATTTCCTCCCAGGGCTACCACAATTCGCATGGTCGTTCTCCTGAATGGGTTCCGATTGATTAAAAACGAATTCCAGCATGGGTTAAAAACTGTTGGACTTGAGCCGCCAATCCCGGTTCACTCGCTTCCGCAAATTCATAGTACGCCCGCACGATCGGCTTATTCACATCAATCAACGCCTCTAGGTCGATTGGGGTGGCGGACACTACCACATCCGCCGGAGTGTTGTTAATCGTGTCCTGAAGTGCCTGCAACTGTTCCGCCGAATAGCCCATAGCGGGCAAAACCGAATGCAGATGGGGATACAGGTCATAAACTTCGGCGATCGCGGGTACGGCAAAGGGGCGAGGATCGACAATCTCCAGAGCCTGGGCGCGGGTGGCAGCCACATAGCCTGCTCCGTAGGCCATCCCACCGTGAGTCGTGGTCGGCCCATCTTCAATCACCAGCACCGATCGACCCCGCACTGCTTCGGGACGGGTGAGCCGAATCGGAGAAGCCCCCCGCACGATCGCCGCTGGGGGATTCAATAATCGGGCGGTTTCCGTCACCCGTTGAATATCCGCCGTTGCCGCCGCATCCACCTTGGCCACTACAATCAAATCGGCCATCCGCAGCACCGCTTCTCCTGGATGATGGGTGGTTTCATGCCCCGGACGGAGTGGATCCACCAGGACAATATGGAAATCGGGACGAATAAAGGGAAAATCATTGTTGCCCCCATCCCACAAAATCAAGTCTGATTCCTGCTCCGCCATGCTAACCACTTCGGCATAATCGACTCCGGCGTAGACAATATTGCCTTCTTCCAGATGGGGTTCGTATTCCTCCCGTTCTTCAATGGTGCAGTGAGCCAGGTGCAAATCTGCGCGACTGGCAAAGCGTTGGGCTTTCTGCCGCTCCAGGTCGCCGTAGGGCATGGGATGACGAATTACCCCCACCCGGAATCCCCACTGCCGCAATAGTTTAGACAGCCAGCGAGTGGTCTGAGATTTACCACAGCCCGTTCGGACTGCCGAAACAGCAATTACTGGAACCCTGGCTTGCAGCATGGTGCGATTTGGCCCCAGCAAACTAAAGTCCGCTCCGGTTGCCATCACCAGGGAAGCCAGGTGCATCACATGGGCATGGGGAACATCGCTATAGGCGAACACCACCTGATCCACATCCTGTTCCTGGCAAAGGTGCTCTAACTCTGTCTCATCCACGATCGGGATACCGTGGGGATAGAGAGGTCCAGCCAGAACAGGGGGATAGTGGCGATTGGCAATGCCTGAAATCTGCGTGGCCGTAAAAGCGACGACTTCAACTTGAGGATCATGCCGATACACCACATTAAAGTTGTGAAAGTCCCGCCCAGCGGCTCCCATAATCACAATGCGTGTTCGAGGCGGTGTCGTTTGACTGGATCGATCGTTAATCATAGTTTTATCCTTTACATCACTCATCAATGCAGCTTAGAAAAGTGATGATCATGATTTAGCTTGGTTTAGGTTCTATCCCAAAACTCACTGGAGTTTTGGGCATTCAAAACCCCTGACGGGATATTCGGAGTTTTTAGTGCAGGTCATTCAGCCTATTGCGGTAACGGTCTCGTTTCGGGTTTCGTGGGTCAATATCAACGAGCTACTCTTTTACTTTAGGGTTTAATCATGGGGAAACTGTGAAGTTGACGATAGACTTTCGGCCAGGTCAGGAATTGTTGCGAAACGTGCATAAACGCTTAACAAAAGCCATCTCTTCACAACTTCCTCAACTTGTCTATTTAGGCTAGACAAACACAAGCATGATGGAGGCGGACATGAGAAGCTTCGACTACGTCATTTTGGGAGCTGGACTGGGTGGACTTTCTGCGGCGGCTTGTCTTTCCCGCCAGGGATATGAGGTTGCCGTTTTAGAAAAACACTATTTGCCCGGTGGCTGTTGCCATACTTTTGACTTTGGTGAATATCGCTTTTGTGCAGATGTGCATTACATTTCCCAATGTGGGACAGGGCAAACCATTGATCAGTTTCTCAACTATATTGAACGCAAAGTTCCGTTTAATTCCCTCGATCCAGACTGCATCGATCGCGTGATTACGCCAGAGGTTGACTTCAAAATTCCCTTAGGCTGGGAAACTCTGCGAAACCGCTTGATTGCAACCTTCCCTGAGGAGCGTCTTGCCATCGATCGCTACTGTGATGAGATTCGGCATATCCATGAAGAGGTGCATGATCTCGTCCGAGAGGTGCGCTGGTATGATCAAAAATGGTCAGACTGGTTAAAGCTCCCCAAATATTGGCACCTATTTTCCAGACGCAATTGGACATTGCAAGACCTATACGATCGGGTCGGACTCTCCCCTAAATTACAAAACCTGCTGGCCGGACAGAGTGGTGATTATGCCCTACCCCCTAACGAAATTGCCCTCCTGACCCATACTGCCCTGGTGTGGGACTACTCCGAAGGGGCCTACTATCCCAAACATCATTTCAAGCATTTGGTTGACACCATCGTAACGGCAATTACCGATCGAGGAGGCGTAGTCAAGTTTTCAACGCCTGTTTCCCACATTGAAGTGGTCGATCGCCAGGTGCAATCCATTGTGACGGCTGAGGGAGAGATTTATCAGGCGAAAAAAGCTTACATCAGCGACCTTGACCCCAAACTCACGGTGCAGTTGATGCATAATGCCTCTGCCTTACGTGCTCGTGAATCTCAGCGGTTAACGGATTACGAATATTCTGCCAGTGCCTTTAACCTATACCTTGGTTTAGATCGCCGGTTTGAGCCAGAACGCTACGGAATTGGAGCGTGGAATATCTGGTACTATCCCACAGGCAACCTCAACTGGGAATATCAAAAACAGTTGCAAGGGGATCTCAGTCATCCCTGGATTTTCCTGTCCTGCCCGACGATGAAAACCCAGGAACCAGGAATGGCTCCTCCCGGTCATCATGTTTTGGAAATTGCAACGGTTTGTCCCTACGAACCGTTTGAACAGCTTCACAAAACGGATCTAAAAGCGTACAAGGCCAAGAAGCGAGCCGTGTATCAAGAGGTGATGACCAGCGTGCGCGATTTGATCCCTGATGTAGATGCTTATACTCGCATGAAACTGTACGGCACACCGACCACAAGTGAACATTTCCTGGGACAGCCACAAGGCAATATTTATGGGGCAAAACTGATTCCCAAACAGGTGGGATTGAATCGGCTGGGCTATACCACTGAACTCCCGAATCTCTTCTTTGTGGGTGCGAGCGCAGGCTATCCTAGCGTTCCCGGCGTAATTGGTAACGGCATGGATGTAGTGGAACTCCTCACAGGGCAGGGGATCCGGCAGCAGCAGGAAAGCTCGAAGCAACTGGTAGAAGCCTGATCGAATTGCAGGTATTTATGGAAACGTTATGCCTGCCTGCCTGACGAAGATTCTGCATGGGGCGAGGTCTTCTCGCCCTTACCAGGTTTTATAGCTGTAGTCACAGTAGTTAGGACAAATTTAGAGGTAAAAGCCCCGCGCTGCGGGGCTTTTACCTTCCTAATCTCAGTGCGTAGCACTATATTAGAGGTCAGCGATTTCACCCGATGGCAGCGAAAGTTTCATCTGCAAAATCTTGCTTAACTTGGCCAGGGACTCCGAGGCGGGCAGGGTGAGTGCAGGCACCTTCGTCAGGGTTTCCACCAGTTGCACACCAGCCGTTGTACTCGTTGCAGCACCGCTAATCAAATCAGGCTGTACCCCAAACGCCTGCATCACTCCAATCACCGCATAGGGATCAGAAGCGCACAATACTGTACAGCAAATTTGCGATCGCAGTTCCTCCATCACGATCGAACCGTTGTATGGCTCAAAGGGAGAGGCCCCTGCCTCCGCTACCACCACATCGGGTTCCTCATAGGCGATCTGAGTTAAGAGCTGATGTAACGACTGGCGAAATTCATCGGCAGGAACCACCGAAGAGGGTAATCCCACATCAACAAAATCAAAAATGCGATCGGCTCCTGCATCCCCCATCATTAAAATATCCCGATAGCGACCCGCTCCCGTTAGCTTGGCTCCCACCACCTTTAACCCCATCTGTTTCAGCATGCGAATGATTACCCGCGCAGTTGTACTCTTTCCAGCAGACATGGATGTGCCAATGATCAAAATTGTGGGGCAAGTATAAGCTCTAGCCGGTAAACTGGGCACAAAGTCTTGCATACCTACCTTTCTACCCTGCCGCAGCACATGCCCCTTGTAAATCAGGGATGGAGAGGTGCCCACAAAGAACGATCGGGAGGTACTGCGCCCAAAAAATCCGGCATTCGTCAAGTCCTCCATGCATCCATCTGCCTCGATCGATTGCCAATCGCCCACCACCTCCAGCGTGGCTCGCCGCACACCAAATGCACCCACCACTCGATCGCCCTCCAGCAGTTTAGCAATCCGTCCCGTATTCAATTCCAAATAACAATTCGCACTCACCGGAGGAACCACTTGACCAACGACATAATCCCCAGTGGCCCATTGTTCCCGTGGAATAGGCTGCACAATAAAGGGACGAGTTTCCAGATCGCTAATCCGAGTTAGTGAACCGAAAAAATATTGGTTCGCCATAGTGTTCTCCCTTAAATGCTTCTCATTCAATTTGTGTTGAAACTTTGGTGACGATTTCCATTGCTTTCTAACGACTTATATCGTTCCCAGAGGTGGTTCAATTAACAATCGCGCTAAGAGTGCCGATCGCTCCACCAGCTGATCGAGATAGACACATTCACCCACCGCGTGGGCATTCTCTCCAACTGCGCCTAATCCATCGAGCGTTGGGGCAAACAAGCTGGTGGTGTTGCCATCAGAACTGCCACCTGCCGTACCTTCTTCGATCGCCATCCCCAGTTCCGAGGCAGCTTGCTGGGCCCGTTGCCAGAGTTGGATATTACCCGGCGTTTTTTCCATCGGTGGACGACCAATGCGCCCTTGAATGATCAGTTGGGTGTTGGGCGTAGTGGCTTGCAAGTTCAGAATTGCTGCTTGCAATTGGGGAATGTCTGCTTTATGCAACACTCGCACATCCACAATTGCCGTACTTTCCGGAGCAATCACATTTGACCCGATTCCACCATCGATCGTACCAACATTCACACTGATGCCCCGCTGTGGATCGTTGAGGGCAAACAGCTTCTGAATCACGAAGGATAGCTCTAGAATGGCACTGGCTCCCTTTTCCGGCTCTAATCCCGCATGGGCAGCTCGTCCCACCACGCGCACAGTGAATTGTCCCACTCCTTTCCGCTCCGTTTTCAGCCGTCCCATTGCTCCCAGCGATGGCTCCATGACAAACACACGATCGGCTCTCTGGGCCAGGCGTTCAATGTGCGGTGTAGACTCATGGCTACCAATTTCCTCATCCGAATTGACCAACCACACCGGGAGCAACTCCACCGGCAGTTCCAGAGCTTGCAAAGCTTCCAGGGCAAACAGGGTAATCACCAGACCTGCTTTCATGTCGTAGGTACCGGGCCCATAAAGTTTTCCCTGTTTCACCACTAGAGGCATCGTATCCAGCGTACCCAGGGGCCAAACGGTATCACAATGCCCCAGCAGCAGTTGCAGGGGACGAGGCTGGCTGTTGATGGATGCGAGCCGATCGCCCCGCCGAGGCACTGCGACTAAATGCCCTCCGGTTTTCCGTCCAGGAATTTGGCGCACCTGATAGGGTTGATCTTTTAATGCCGATTGCAGAAGGGTAAATACGGGCTGTTGCGCTGCTGGAACCGTGGAGGGAGACTCTGCCCGCACGAGCTGCTCCAGAAGCTCCGTCATGGCATCCTGGCGACGATGCAAGTAATCCAACAGTCGATGCTTCGTTTGCACCATCTTTCCCTCCCTCAGCGTTTGAATCCCACATGGAACGGGAAAGCCGCCCCCTGGTCAATTTGAGTGTAGTACCCCGGAGAGAGATATGCCAGCAGCGGAGCCTGTCCCAAAACATCCTGATCGTCTCGATCGGACACGCGCTGAGCCTGTTCCTGCACCTGTGCGGCAATAATCTTCCCCACAATCAAGCTATTCTGCCCAAAGCCATCCACAATTTGTTCTAGCTCGCATTCAAGATCCAGGTACGCATCTCGAAGAAATACACCGTCGATCGTTGTAGCAGGAACTGTGGGTAGGGCAGATAATGCCGGCTTAGTCTCCCCGTCGTCACACCGAGGAGTTGCAGACAGGCTGGCTAACACAACCTGATCAGGGTGGGGAAAGCTGACTGTAAATACTTTCTCTCGGCAGATATTTTGATAGGTGTGATGCCGTGGCGTACAAACAAACCCAAAGTAATTGTCCCAACCGATCGGCATGGCCATATGCTTGGGAGCCAAATCATATCCGCCTTCTAACTCCCGCGTGCCGATGACAACCAGGGGAGCCACCAAAAAAAAGTGATCCCAGATGGGCTGCTGCGAATCTAAACGAACCATATTTTTGTTCATCGATCGGGGCATGCTGCGTCCCCCCCAAACCAGAGTGCTTCTAAATCAATTTCATGAGATTGAATCTCTACTTTCATAGTACAGATTAAATCTTGTAAAAACCGATAGAGCAAACAACTCGTAATGCAAACAGCTTGCTATATAAAAAGTACCGAATAGGAAACATTTCATTGATGTAAATGGATCGATCGCCGTCCCATCTAATGCCTGAAATTGTGTTAATATATAGGTGGGATCGGAGCTTCCCAAAATATAGAACAAGCAGCAACACTCTGACCCTATAGCGCGAATAGTAAAGAGTTAGGCTGAACCAGGATCTGAAGAAGAAGCGACTATGTTGATGGGGCGACAAAGCAACGAAACCAAACCCTGGTAGTTGTTTGAGGAGGCAACTTTGGCACAAATACCAAGTAGTCACTGAGAGGAAGTTGGTGTAATGCTAAACTTCCTCTCAGTGTATTTAAAAGATGAACCACCATCGCCAAATCAGGAAACGTGAACAATCAATGTTGGCGCGATCGGATGTGAAGATTGAGCTTTCCGTTGAAGCTGCCACGCACTTCCAGAACCATGTTCAAGGGTATACGCCCCACGATGAGTGGATGAGCTACGATCGGAGTTCTGCTGCGATGAGTTAGGGGGATGAACCAGAACCTCGATCATCTTCTAACCTTGGCCTTTTGCGGAACAATGAAGAGATACTCAGGGCGCAGGATCGCAAATCTTGACCAAAGTAACTGGCTCAAGGGGCAAGCCTTTGAATATCCCACCCTCCGTTACCCTGACGAGCATACAAAAAGCGATCGTGGAGTCGGTTAGAACGCCCCTGCCAGAATTCAAATCGATTGGGTATGACCCGGTAGCCGCCCCAAAAGGACGGTAGGGGAATCTCGCGGTTAAGAAACTGCTGCTTCATCCGTTCAAATTCGACAAGCAGCATTTGGCGGGAGGAAATGACAGAGCTTTGGGGAGAACACCAGGCTCCCAGTTGGCTACCTCGGGGACGAGTGGCAAAATACTGGAGGGATTCAGCCGTCGAGATCTTAGCTGCCGTACCCGTGATTTGTACCTGTCGCTGGAGCGTGAGCCAGGGGAACAGGAGAGCAACGTGGGGATTTTCGTCAATCTGGCGAGCTTTCCGGCTTTCATAATTGGTGAAGAATACCAATCCATCTTGATCGAAATATTTCAACAGCACCGTCCGCACGAATGGTTCTCCTTGGGCAGAAACCGTTGCCAGGGTCATCGCATTGGGTTCTGGCAGTTCCGCATGACAAGCCTGCTGCAACCACAGCTCAAATTGCTTGAACGGATCCTGCTGTAAGTGTTTGCGGCTGAGTTCGGATTGAGTATATTCTTCTCGCAAGTGATGGACATCCATTTTGACCTGACCCAATTTCATCACCAAATTTCATCACCAAACATTGACGTGCTGCGCGCCTTCCTGTTTTGCCCGCACCACCACAATTTCTAAAACCTCCTGCATTATGCCAAATTCATGCCTCTTCTGTCCTCACGGTTTGAATAAAATGAGTCAGTTGGTGAAGTGCAATGTCTACATTTTGTTTGCCTATTCCTGAAAGTTGATCGCCTACTTCAAAGTTCACGCCTGGAACCATCATCCACCAGGCTTGGGGAACCTGATGATACAGGGCTTGGGTTAAGGTTAAGAGCGATCGAGGGTCAGATAAGTGTCCGATCAGGGAACTAGGAGGGGAGTCCGGGAACGATGCGAACTGAATGGGTTCAATGGAAATCTGGGGAATCGTTTGCGAATTCCGGTGCAGACTGGCATCCACAAAAATTACCCCATCAAACTGGACTAACAGGGCGGCCAGTTCAGGTGTCAGTTGGTGAACGGCGATCGTCTGTACCTGGGGAAGATGCCAGCTTTCTAATGTTTCAGCAATCTGCGGTCCGATGCCGTCATCGCTGCGCAGCGGATTGCCATAGCCAATCACCAGAATGGGAGATGAAGTACACGGTTTATCGCTGAACAGTAGAACCATTCACAGTTGTCTGACTCACGACTACGGCGGGTGGGCACTGTCCAACCTGCGAGAAATCTGATTCACATCATTCTCTACTGGTTGACTCAGATGTTTTCTCCAAAGGCATCCCTGGCAGTCACAGCATTTTGTCTGGCAGATTCCCAAATTGTGGTCAGGGCTAAATCCTGTTCAACATAGGACTGTAACCAAATATTGTTTGTGAACGGCACAGAATAGGCTTGCGCCAGGTAACGATCGCCTAACTGAAAGGTTGCCGGAATCCACAGGAGATTGCCTCGTAAATCTAAAATATTGGCTTCCCAGGAAGTGTAACAATTGCCTTCGTAGCAATAACGCCAGACGACCATTGCTTCATTGCTCTGGTTCAGGGCTGTTTGTAGGGACTGGGCCGCGGGATGGTCTACAATATTTGGGGCCATTTGGATCAGGGCGTAAAAGCGATCGTTGTATTGATTCAACTGATCGGCATAGGTGGGGTAGGACAGCATGACATTCAGGGACGTGGTGAAATAGTAAAAATCATTCACCAGGGTTTGAAGTTCTATGACAGCCTGCTGATAGTGCAATTCTCCTAATTGCTGCTGGTAGGCGATCAGGCGTGCTTGAGCGGTTCCAGAAACCGCATGGCCAGGAGGGATAGTTTCTAGCCATTGAATCGCACTCCTGAGCTGGTTTTCGGCTTCCTGGAAAGCGGCATCATCCGCAGCACCTGCCAGAACCTGATTCGCCGATTGATGCAGTTGTTCAGCCATCGCCAGGGCTGTTTCTGCTTCTGCGGCATAGGTGAACCGCTGATGAATTTCTCCTCGCTGCGTTTGATAAAGCTGTAACTCCTGTTGGGCTGCGGTATGGAAATCTGCATCTTCTGGAATGCCTCTTAACAGGGCGATCGCTTGATCCAAATTCGCTTGCAGTCTGCGCCATTCTGTCGCCGAATGCACCGTGCTGCCCGTGACTGCCATTGCTCCCTCGCTCAATTGCCTCGCTGTAAAAAAGTCTGCTGTAGCTTGGACGTTCTGAGCACAGGGCGCGAACCTTTCGAGTTGTGCCTGAGCCGTCTGGTAGCCTAAGCCAGGAACGCGAGGAACACGTTGCAATTGGGCAATTGATTCATCGACCTGGTTAGAGGCAGCGATCGCGCTGGCAGGGGAATTAATGTCCCACTCACACACTGTAGTAAGTTGCGCCTGGGCTTGCTGAATGTTCTCAGCTTGCACCTGTTGCACCCTGATCCAACCGACGGCCCCGCTGGCAGCTACACCTAGTCCCATCAGTACCAGTAAGATGGTTCTTTCATCAGGAATTTTATGACGTTGATTTTTATGATGTCGATGATGATGAGCAATAGTCATAATTGCCCTCCTGCACCCAAATAGTTTGATATTCGATCGCTTCAAGGTGAGCGTCAAGTTGGATCTTTCCAACCTGGTAAGTTCCTGAAGTAAGGATAATCCCTTAAACTTCCCCGCTCAAAGCGTTGATCAGTTAGCTGGGTATCGTCAGTATGTGCTGGCTTCAATTGATCTGCTTCACTTGGTCGAACTCGATAGATGCCTCCATCGATCGTCTTAATTTCGCAATCTTTCTGAAACCGACCCTCTTTTTGTTCTATGACACAAATTGCCTTGGGATTAATTTCTACCCATGCCCCCTCTTTGGTCTGCAATTTGATAGTTTTCATAAGCACCTCCGTCAGCCACTGAATTCAGACTTAACGGTAGCCTCTGATTTAAAGCTAGAACAAAAATGTGAGAAATTTGTGAAGCACAAATGTGAAGCACAAATGTGAAGCACAAATGTGAAGCACAAAGTTAATGCCGCCAGGTTTCGTTGACCACGGCTCCATCCGTATTCATTAATTGAATTTGTAATGGCATTTGTCCGATCGCATGGGTGGAACAACTCAAGCAGGGGTCAAAGGCGCGGATACCTGCCTCCACTCGGTTGAGCATCCCTTCAGGAATATCTGTTCCGTGGATAAAGTGGCGGGCAATTTGAGTAACAGTTCGATTCATGGCCAGATTATTTTGTCCGGTCGCAATGATTAAATTCACCTGTTGCAGCAACCCGTTTTCATCCACCTGATAATGGTGAAACAGCGTTCCCCGGGGAGCCTCACTCACCCCCACCCCCTCTCGCTGATTGATACCAGCCGCGGCCCGGAGATGGGTGGATTGTAAATCTGCATCCTCCATGAGCTGCTCAATTTTTTCGATCGCCGCCAGAATTTCAATTAACCGGGCATAGTGGTAGAAAAAGGATGAGGTGACAGTACCATTGCCTCGATCGCGGAATTCCTGAAGTTCTTGATCGGCAAGCGGTGTGCCAATGCGGGTACAGATATTCAACCGGGCCAGCGGACCCACCCGATAAATGCCGTTATCCAATTGACATTGATTCGGCTGATGGGGATAGCCCAGGGGACGATAATAGGGAAACTTCAGGTAAGACCAGGGTTCAACGGCTTCACCAATATATTCCCGATAGCGAGTCGGATCAAGGCGATCGGCAATAATATTCCCTGCACTATCCACGAATCGCAGGCATCCATCATAATGTTCCCATTCCCCCTCTGCTGTGACTAACCCCATGAACAGAGAAGGAAAATTGCCAAAGGTTTGAGCCTCCCGTTCATATTCCTTCAGCAATGGTTTAAACCGTTCCAACGCTTGACGAATTGTTGTTTTTGCTTCAGGCAGGCGATCAAGGATTTGATCCCGTTCCGTGATCGATAACGCCGATCGCACGCCACCCGGAACCGCCCAGGCGGGATGGATTTTGCGCCCTCCCAGCAACTCAATTACCTCCTGCCCAAACTGCCGCAGCCGAATCCCTCCTCGGCCAGATCCGGTTCTGCGGCCATTAAGCCAAATACATTGCGCTGTTGCGGATCACTTTCCAGACCCAGTAGCAAATCTGGGGCACTGAGATGAAAGAAGCTGAGCGCGTGGGATTGGACGATTTGGGCCAGGTTCATTAACCGACGTAATTTAACCGCAGCGGTTGGAATCGTGACCGCCAGAATTCGATCGCCCGCCTTTGCCGAGGCTAACAAATGACTGATGGGACAAATGCCACAAATCCGGGCTGTAATTCCCGGCATTTCCCAGAGGGGTCGCCCTTCACAAAATTTTTCAAACCCCCGAAATTCTGTAACATGAAACCGGGCATCAGCCACTTCACCCGCATCATCCAGATGAATGGTAATTTTGGCATGGCCTTCAATGCGCGTGACTGGATCGATCACAATTCGTTTAGACATATCATTCACAGCTTTATGCACGACAAAAGTGATCTGGAAATGGGATGTTTGGGCATGGTTTTCTCCTTAACCAAATTTAATTTGTCGGCCTTTGAGGACGGGGGTTTGACCTGCCAGGAGGGATTTTAAAACGGCCCGGATTCGATCGGCAGCAGGAGGGCAACCCGGCAGATAGATATCCACTGGCACCACTTGATGGACAGGCAGGACGCGATCGAGCAAGGGCGGTACGATTCCCGGTTCTGTGGGCAGTTGCGCTTGTAGATCAGCGGCTTCCAGGTAGGCGCGATCCAGGACGGATTTGGCCGTTCCCAGGGGATTCCGTAAAGCGGTGACATTACCCGTTACCGCACAATCACCAAAGGAAATCAGCAGGCGCGATCGGGCGCGAATGGTTTGAATCAAGCTGAGGTGATCGGCATTGGCAATGGCTCCCTCTACAAGCACTACATCCACCCCCTCCGGGTATGCCTTGGCATCCATCAAAGGGCTGTACACCAACTCCACCTGGGCGGCTAAATCGAACAGCCATTCATCCAGATCCAGGAAGGACATATGGCACCCAGAGCAGCCGCCCAACCAAACTGTCGCTAATTTCACACGAGCCATCATTTTAATTTGAGATGTTGGATTTACGATTTTGGATCGAGGAGAGACTCTCGCCGCATCCAGACGAATGGTTTAAAGCATAGCCACCATCGTTGGAGGGGCTAAGGCGTTGGCCGTTACCAGTAAAACGATCGCCATAATGAGCCATAGCAGAATCCAAAAATAGGCTTCAGGCATCCAATGACGTAACATAGCAATCACCTCCATAGGAATATTGTGCGAAAGCGGGGAGAAAACTAAGAGAAAACTAAGAGAAAACCATGAGAGAAACTTAGAACTGCCATTGCTTCTTTTGTCGTGCAGTGGCAATGAACTCAATCCGGGCCCGATCGTGTACCATCTCAGCCACGCTGGAACCTTTATGGAAGATTGCGCCAGTCGGACAGGCTTCGACACACTTGCCGCAGGATGTGCAGGTGGTGGAGTTGCCCCAGGGCTGGTTTAAATCAGTAATCACATGCGACTTTGCCCCACGACCCGCCATATCCCAGGTATGGGCCCCTTCCAGTTCATCGCACACCCGAACGCAGCGCGTACACAGAACACAGCGATTGTGATCCACTCCAAATCGATCGTGGGAAATATCCACCGGGCGATCGGGAAACTGATACTGTAACCGGACATGATCCATCCCCAGGGCGATCGCTAAGTTTTGCAACTCACAGCGACCATTGGCAACGCAAACGGAACAAATATGATTGCCTTCTGCAAATAACATTTCCACAATCATCCGGCGATACCGATGCAGCCGATCGGTGTGGGTCGCCACCTCCATGCCTTCCATCACTTTTGTGACGCAAGCAGGTTGGAGTTTATGACTGCCAGCAATTTCGACCAGACACAGCCGACATGCCCCCACCTCAGATATCCCCTCCAAATAGCAGAGAGTTGGAATAGCAATCCCTGCCTCGCGGGCTGCATCCAAAATGGTGTCTTCCTCGCGGGCACTGACAAGCTGATGATTAATGGTGAGCGTTTTGACTGCCATCAGGTGTTTCTCCAAGCTGAATCAGATTCAGGTATTCCTCTCGAAAGTATCGCAACGTGCTAATGACGGGATTCGGTGCAGACTGTCCCAACCCACACAGGCTGGTGTGCTTCACCATGTCACACAATTCTTCCAGTAATTCCAGATCTGCTGATTTGGCCTGCCCCTGACAAATTCGGGTGAGCAATTGATACATCTGCACCGTTCCTACCCGACAGGGAATGCATTTGCCGCAGGATTCCTCCATGCAAAATTCCATAAAGAACCGAGCCACATCCACCATGTTGGTACTCCGATCCATGACAATCATGCCGCCGGATCCCATCATGGAACCTAGCTCCACCAGCGAATCATAATCGACGGGCGTATCTAGATGATCCGCAGGAATGCACCCCCCCAATGGCCCCCCGTCTGCACCGCTTTGACTGATCCCGTGGGTGATCCACCGCCCATTTCTTCGACAATCTGCCGCAGGGTCGTCCCCATGGGCACTTCCAGCAGTCCGGTATAGCGAATGTGTCCGGTTAGCGAAAAGACTTTGGTGCCCTTACTGTTTTCCGTACCGATGCTGGCAAACCAGTCAGCCCCATTCCGCAGAATCGCAGGCACGTTGGCCAAGGTTTCAACGTTGTTAATGAGCGTTGGCGCACCCCATAGTCCTGCCTCTGCGGGATAGGGCGGGCGAGGACGGGGCAACCCACGCTGCCCCTGAATTGAGGCCATCAGAGCTGTTTCTTCACCACAGACATAAGCTCCTGCCCCCACCCGCAGATCCACTCGAAAGTCAAACGGAGAACCAAAAATTTGCCCTCCCAGCAACCCCAACCGTCGGGCTTGTTCGATCGCCGTTTGCAAGCGAGCAATAGCCAGGGGATATTCTGCCCGCACGTAGATGTATCCCTGATTCGCTCCCACCGCATAGGCTGCGATCGCCATTCCCTCCAACACACGATGGGGATCACTCTCCATCACACTCCGATCCATGAATGCACCCAGGTCGCCCTCATCGGCATTGCAGATCACAAACTTCTGCGATCGCCCACTGCCTGGACTGGGAAAAGCCGCCTTCGCCACCGTAGCCCACTTTAACCCGGTGGGATAGCCCGCCCCGCCCCTACCCCGCAAGCCGCTACGAGTGATGGCATCCACAATATCAGCGGGAGTCATTTCATGCAGTGCAGTGTAAAGAGCCTGATACCCGCCCACCGCAATGTAAGCCTCGATCCGTTCCGGATCAATCCGGCCGCTATTTTCCCGGACAATGCAGAGCTGCCGAGTAAAGAAGGGATGATTCAGGTTGGCAGGACGAGCCGATACCCCCTGATGCTCCGACAACGGGCTTTGTTGAACCACTTCAGCAATGATCGCTGGCGCATCACCCGGAGCCACCCCCTGATACAACCCACCGTCCGGCCAAACCCGAACCATCGGCCCTTGTCCACAGCAACCCAAACAGCCCACCCGCTGCACCTGAACCCGATCGCCCACCTTTGCCTGATCCACGGCTGCCTCCAGCCCTTGATGCACCGCCAGCGAATTCACCGCCAGACACCCAGCCGCCTGACAACAACCAATCTGAA
The DNA here is from genome assembly GCF_048077055.1 of Egbenema bharatensis FJBBOT/2019. NCBI lineage: Bacteria > Bacillati > Cyanobacteriota > Cyanophyceae > Oculatellales > Oculatellaceae > Egbenema > Egbenema bharatensis. The sequence continues at coordinate 6,351,300 of NZ_CP182236.1, forward strand.
TCGGCTTTTGCTCCCGCCGATACCGATCGCCAATTTCCACCAATTCCACCCAGTCCATAACCCACTCCCTCCTCCCCTTCCCCACTCACTCCTACTCCCCACTCCTCACTCCTCCCTACTCCCCACTCCCCACTCCTCACTCCCTACTCACTCACTCCTCCCTACTCCCCACTCCCCACTCCTCACTCCCCACTCACTCACTCCTCCCTACTCCCCACTCCCCACTCCTCACTCCTCACTCCTCACTCCCTACGCCCTACTTCCCCCAACCACTCTTCCACCTTTCTCCTCACACCCTCTACCGTTTGATACCCCTCCACCACATCATCCAAAACGATCGCTGGGGCAATACCACAAGCTCCCAGACAGCGAGCCGTTTGCAAAGTCAGTTGTCCGTCAGCCGTTGTTTGCTCTGGATGAATGTTTACCTGTTGTTCCACCGTTTCTAATAATGCTGCTGCTCCTTTGACGTAACAGGCTGTGCCCATGCAAACAACACAAGTATGTACACCTTGAGGATGCAGCGTGAAGAAATGATAGAACGTTGCAACTCCATAAACATGACTCAGGGGAAGTTTTAATTGATGGGCAATGTAAAGTAATACGTCATCCTTCAGGTAGCCAAATAGAGCCTGGGCAGTATGCAAAATTTCAATCAGCGCATCCTGTTGATACTGATGGCGTTTCAGGGTAGCTTCCAGCAGCCGAAAACGCTGGTCACCCCTGGAATACGGAGGCGCGTTTCGGAGATGGTTCGGGCGATGATTGACGATCGGGTGCATATCGTTTCACCTCTGCCGTAATCGCAGATCGGCTGACTGATTTTTTAAATAGAAACTTCCAACGCTCCTGGAAACTAAAAATTCTTCCAGAGAGGTCTGATTTTGATCAGCTAATTTTGATCAGGTTGTATCGGCTCTAGCTTCAATGTACTGAACAAAGTTGAGGAAATTGTGAGCCAGGCAGATCCATCGCTAAAGGCATATAATCTTGCTAAAAGCATATAATCATAGACAAAGTCATCGGACAAAGTCATCTGCACTCATCGCTTCATCGTTGGTTTTGAACATTGCAGTTTAACGGCACTGTTTTGCCGGAGGTCGGAATGAAATTTCAATCCATTCCTATTCAAATGCCCGAAGGGAGTAATGTGATTTTGGGACAGTCCCACTTCATTAAAACCGTAGAAGATCTTTACGAAATTATGAAAGGCATTTCACCCCAGCCAAATTTGGGATTGCGTTTTGTGAAGCTTCAGGGCCCTGTTTAATTCGGGTAACAGGAAATGATCAAAATCTACAAACCGTTGCAACTCACAATGCAAAAACGATCGCAGCAGGACACAGTTTTATCATCGTGATGCAGGAGGCTTATCCGATTAATGTGCTGAATGCCGTCAAGCAATGCCCAGAAGTGTGCCATATCTATTGCGCCACAGCAAATCCGGTGGAGGTTCTCATTGCTGAAACGGAACAAGGACGAGGCATTTTAGGGGTAGTTGACGGCTTTTCACCCAAGGGGGTTGAAACGGAAGAGGATGTTAAGGCTCGTCACCAATTCCTGCGGCAAATTGGCTACAAGCTCTAGATCGATCGCACAAGTTATCGCACAAGTTGCGGTTTAGGAGACACCAGCCAAAACGGCCCCGTTTCTGTACAACTGTCGTCATTGTTTGTGTCATAAAACACCATGCTTTCGGAATCAGCCAGGACAAGGGATTCTCCCAAAAGCGTGAAGGCGATAAATGGCTCAAGATATTCCACAGTGGGTGAATAAATGCAGCTTGGCAAAACTTTCTCGACAAAGTATTGGTAGCCCACTTCTTCGATCGTGTTGTAGTAACGGATCACCAAGTCGCTAAATGCTTTGTTTGGGAAAGCCTCCTGAATTCGCTGTTGAATGGTTGCGGGCAAGGACTGAGTCGAACTGACTAATGTACCGGTTTCCATGATCATTCTCCTATTGCTTACAAATAACTAAGAATCTGCCCGAAAACCCGTCCGAGTATTGGGATTCCAAAACCTCCAGTGAGTTTTCGGATAGGCATTAAGCATGCACTTCACCCTGGGGTAAAATAGCTCCTGTCAGTGCGACCTCGCTGATATCCGTTGCTTCCATATTGGCTCCCTTTAAATTGGCCTCACACAGATTGGCATCACACAAATCCGCCCCCCTTAAATTGGCATCCTGGAGATTGACTCTCCACAGCTTCGCACCACACATTTTGGCCCCTGACAGATTTGCCCCCCTCAAATTGGTTTCAGCACAGCAGGTCAGATGCAGCAGGGTATCGCTCAGGTCAGCATTTACCAGAGATGCGCCACTCAAATCTGCTTCAGTCAAGTTGGCAAATTGTAGTATGGCTCGATCGAGATTGGCCCCACTCAAGAACGCCGCAAACAAATTAGCTTGAGAAAAATTGGCTCCAGATAAATCTGCTTCACTGAAATTCGTAGTATTCAGAACTGCATTGGTAAAGTTTGCCCCTGGAAGGTGCGATCGGGAAAAATCTACTCCGCTTAAATAGGTTCCCCTCAGATCCATTCCAGTTAAACAGATGCCACTAAAGTCTCTTTCCCCTAAGGCATAGCGTCTGAGCAATTCATGGGTATCCATATCGGCCACCTCCCTTAATTTGTCTGAACTGACTCGGCAAGCAAGATGCCCACCCCCCCAAAAGTTCTGATTCATTGAATGCGCACTCCTAAGTCATGGGGACTTGGATGTAAATAGCTCTTAAACCACTGGCTGGCAAGCTCTGCCACCTGTTCTAATGCCCCCGCTTCTTCAAATAAATGGGTTGCACCAGGAACAATTTCTAACCGTCGTTCAACCGCCTGATCCAGCAAGTCTAGTGCTTCTTCATTCATGGCGATGACCGGAAAATCATTGCCGCCCACAATCAGCAAAGTAGCCGCCTGGACACGGGCTAGGGCTGAACCCACCAGATCAGGTCGCCCTCCCCGAGAGACGATCGCCTTCACCTGCTCCGGACGTTTGGTTGCAGCAATCAGAGCTGCGGCACTGCCAGTACTTGCCCCAAAGTAACCAACGCTGAGGGATTGGGTGAAGCGATGCTGGCATAGCCAATCCGTTGCGCCCACCAGTCGTTTTGCTAATAAACTAATGTCAAACCGCAATAGCCGCGTGCGCTGATCAAATGCTTCTTCCTGAACAGTTAACAAATCCAACAGCAATGTAGCAAATCCTGCCTGCTGAAGCACACTGGCAACATAGCGATTGCGTAGGCTGTGTCGGCTGCTGCCACTGCCGTGGGCAAACAAAACAACCCCCTGGGCATTCATGGGAATTGCTAGGTTGCCCTCTAGTTTCACCGAATCTGCGGAAACTAAAACGGCACTTTCTGGGATGGGATCAGTAGATAATTTCATATCCTTTCTATGTGTCCTTTCTAGGCCAGAGCAGCAGGGCTGTAACTGCTTGAGGTTGAGTCAGCCAGTAGTTTGCGTACTGTTTCATCTGTGGTTTGCGAGAAGTCTTCGTACCACAAACCGATCGCATAGAACGGTTCGGGAGTGAGTAGGCACACCACTTCATCCGCTTCAGACTTCAAGGCATCGCACGTTTCGCTTGGGGCCACCGGAACGCCAACAATGAGATAGGCCGGTTTTTGCGCATCAAGAACAGAGATCGCGGCCCGCATGGTTGCCCCTGTAGCAATGCCATCATCCACCAAAATGACAATTCGATCGCGGATATCTGGTGGCGGCCGATCGCCCCGATAGGCTCGATCGCGCCGTTGCAATTCTCGTAGCTCTCGATTCGCCACTTCATCAATCACCTTGCCTGCAATGCCAAGCCAGCCCACTACGTCATAGTTCAATACCCTGACCCCGCCAGATGCGATCGCCCCCATCGCCAATTCCTTGTGTCCTGGAACGCCCAGCTTTCGTACCAGACAAATATCCAAAGGAAGATTCAGTGCTTTAGCTACTTCGTAGGCAACCGGAACCCCACCGCGCGGAAGCCCCAACACCAGAACATCCGGGCGATCGGCATAGGGCTTGAATCGGGCGGCCAACTGTTTTCCTGCTTCGGTGCGGTTTTGAAATCGAGCGTAGTGAGTGCGCATTGGAATCACCTCCAATTTTTCCCTTTCTCTGGTGAGAGGCGTTATGGCATTACCTCCGCCTATGCCTGCCCCGTCAGATGTTTCCAGGCAGAATCCAGTGCTAACCTGGCCCGCTGGCTGGAGCGGCTAATATTTTGCTGCAAATTCTCCCATTGCCCATGTAAATAATGTGTTGCTTCCTGTAGGGCATGGCGATCGTAGTGACCCGCTGTTGCCATCTCATCACTGACTTCCTTAATCTTGACCCGTACCACTTCGGGGTGATCGTTTGGGGCAAGGAGATGATCAATCCGATCGCGCATCATCTGCACCAGATGTTGCACCTGTTGAGATTTTTCGCTCAAGAAGTCTCGTAATCCTTCAGATTCAGGTTTGAGTCGTTCTTGTGCCCCGTCCTGGATGATGAGGGATTCAGCCGTCATTCCGGCAACATCTTTAGAAGACAATACTGCCGATTCACCCACGGACTCGGCGATTTCTCCTGCCAGAATGTAAGCCACAATTTCACCCGTGTGCCAATCAAACAGAAAATCCTTGACCCATCCCAGGGGTTCTCCCATCACCGATCGCACTGTGAGTTGATCAAGATGATAGATATTCTCAGGTTCATCTACCATCAGCCGTCCGTAGCTGGAGAGGGCTTGATAGCTGATCCCAGAAACCTGCTCCAGGGGGAGATAACCAAATATGCCAGACAAGTAGGCAACCTTTCCTGACTCATCCAGCCAAACCTCCTCCAGTTGCCCCAGATGCGCGATCGTTGGACTATCTATCGCCAGTAAACCCTGAATTTGACTGCGTCGTACCACGTTGAGCATCTTAAACCTCCTGTCGCATGGGGTAGAGTTGAGGGCAAATGAATCCTACACCCACCGAATCGATCGTCCAGAACCTGTTCAGCCTGTTGTCGCACCACAAATCTCGCCCGAGGTCATGGGTGCTGTAGGATCAGGGGAGAAATTTCATCCCCCCTAGTTGATTGCGACCTTCACCGCTTTGTGTTGTTCGGCTTCCACCTTTGGTAACGTTAGAGTTAACATTCCGTTCTTACCTTCAGCCTTTACCTTGAATGAATGGTCTAGGGTGCGTCCTCCCATAGCTGAAGCACTTCCCGCCGAATGACAACTTGAGTTGAGGCTGATCTCAATCGATGCGGTGGCTTCGGGCTGGGGGACCATTTCGATCGTTTGTTTTTCTTAGGCGGAATATCGGGTTGCTGCATCATGCAACTATCCGCTACAACATCAGTCATTGGACTCACCTCCCATCCTGAATTCTAGGCAAAAGATATGAGGATTTTGTGAGGATCATCAGGAAGTTTATCCCCCATTGCCAAACGTAGGGACATTGGCAAAACGCCCTTACAGCGGAATTCAATGTCCCTACAGCGGGATTTAAGGCTAGCGGGTCATCGATCGCTTATAGATTCGCATGATTTCGCCGGGTTCTCTGGCGGTGGCTTCCTGAATCTGCACGTAGGGTAAGGGGCGTGACCAATCTTCGACGCGGCAAAAACTACAGTGGTACAGACGCGCGATCGTGTTCTCGACATCTTCCGGCTGACCGATGATCAGGATTTTGACGAAACGACGAGCAGCAGAAACCGGTCGATCGCCGGAGGGTGGCTGACCGATGAATTTATTTGCCATAGGGAATGAATCTCCTTGTGTTCCAGGGTTTGAAGAAACCCTAGAGACTAGCTCCTAGTTTCAGACAGCACAAGCTAAGAGCATCGGATGCTATCATGCATCCTAGCCGAGGACTAGTGTTCGTAGTCTGAGGTTAGGGGGTTAAGCGTTTTGCTTGTCACGGCACGCTTGACCTCCGCTAGAGAATTCGCCTCTAGGTGATCCAGCTCTCCTTCGGATCAGGTCAACCCAAAAGATCGCTATAGCTGATGAGCGTAGCATCAAACGTTTCGATAAATCAAGTCAAAAATGTTACCGATCGCGTGAAGTTATCTATCTTTTTTCGATGGGCGATCGCTTGGTTGCTGGTGGCAGAGTTTCCACGGGTGGCTTAACTGGCTGGCTTGACGAATGGCGCAGTATATTTGAGAATATTTGGCATTAAATCTAAAAACTTACTGCGATCGTCCCTCAAGCACTCATGGCAATTACCCTTTCCAGAGCAGACTACGATGAGTTGTGGAAACAGTGTAATCCTACGACCCCATTCGCAAATGCCTCAGAAACCCCTGAGATTGTTAAGTCTGTCCCACCACAAATTGGACAGGGATACATTTGCTTAATTCCACTGCGGGGGATGAACCTCTCTATCTTGAGATACCAACTCCATGATGACCTGTTCATTAAAGAGGAATCTGCTGGAACTGAATGGGAATTTGGCTTCAATATTTCTGGAAATCGTGGCGGAAAGCGAACCGGGGAAAGCTTTATTGGCTGGGGAAATTATGAGAATGAAGGAATATATGAAACCTATGCAAATGATGCCATCTTGAAAATGGATATTGATTTACACGCCCCAGGTTATCTTTATCAACTGATTGGTGAAGAGTTAGAGGAAGTATCTCCAGAAATTAGAAAACTCGTTGAAGAAAACCATCAATCATTTTTTAGTGATATTAATTTGATCACACCCGCAATGCGATCGGCACTCGATCAGATTTTGAATTGTCCCTTTACCGGAAACACAAGACGAATTTATTTAGAAAGCAAGTGCTTAGAATTAATTGCCCTGAGACTGGAGCAGTTTAAACAGAGGGATAGATACGATCGCAAACCCTTATGCTCCCTCAAGCCAGATGATGTCGATCGGATTTATCTGGCACGGGATATTATCACCGAGAATGCAGACCATCCCCCCTCTTTAATGCAGTTAGCACGGCAGGTAGGACTGAATGACTTCAAGCTGAAGCTGGGATTCCGCCAAATTTTTGGAACAACGGTGTTTGGCTATGTGCATCGCCATCGGATGGAAACCGCCCGTCAACTGTTGAGCGATCGCCGTATGAATGTCAGGGAAGTTGCTCAAGCTGTAGGCTATGCCAATCAAAGTCGGTTTGCCGCTGCGTTTCGCAAACAGTTTGGCATGAATCCGAAAGCCTATCTCTTGAATAAAAAATCCGTTTAGGGCGAAAAAAGATCCGGATGGGATCGATCGTCCTGCCCCACAGTGCCTAATTTCTCGGTATCTTTTTGAGAATAGTTCTTAGCAATTCAGCATTGCTAACAAATTTCAATAAAGTGTGGGGAGAGAGTAGGAATGAGTTTGTTGTGGAACAGAATGTTGTCGCGGTTCATTTCTAGAGATGCAGCGCGATCGTCTGCCTTGCTGGGGTTGTGGGTTTTGGGGCTGCTGTTGACGAAGATGCAGCCAGTGTGGGCGAATGAAGGAATGACAACAACATCGGATGATGCACAGCTTACAGAAACCGTAGATGTGGAAACTGGAAGCGAAGATGCACCGATTTCTACATTTGCTCTGACCTCTGATTCTACGGCGATGACCATTCCTCAACTGAATGAACTGGAGCAACCCGCTACCACGATCGAAGATTGGGTGGCTCAGATATCGCAGGCTCTTGTGCAAGTGACAGGAGTGCGGGTGGAGGTGACGGAATCCGGTTTGCAGGTGGTGCTGGAAACTGCTGAGGGCGAATTGCCAACTCCCACAACGCGATCGGTGGGTAATGCCTTGATTGCTGAATTTCCGAATGTGATGTTGACCTTACCAGATGGAGATGAATTTTCTCAAGCAAATCCGATCGAGGGGATTGCGCTGGTGAACGCGACGAGTTTACCGGATAACCGGGTCAGGGTTGCCATTACCGGGGTAGAGGCTCCTCCGATGGCAGACGTGCGCGGGGAAGGTCAGGAATTTGTCCTCAGCGTGGTTCCAGGAACGGAAGGGATGGGTGCAGGTCAAGATGCCGCCATTCAGGTAGTGGTGACGGGTGAACAGGATGAAGGCTACAACCCTTCCAGAGCCAGCACTGCGACGCGAACGGATACGCCCTTGCGCGATATCCCGGCTTCTATTACTGTGATTCCTCGTCAAGTGATTGAAGATCAGGGAGCCGTTCGCCTCGACGAAATATTGCGTAACGCAAGTGGGGTGACTTTCTCCAGTTCTTTCGGGAATCGGGGGCAGGATTTCCGAATTCGGGGATTTAGCGCAACGCAGTTTAGAAATGGATTAAGGGAAGATGCGGGCGGTGGCGGTTCTTTTGTCAATCGTACCGTACAAGAAACGGCAAACATCGAGCGGGTTGAAGTGCTTCGAGGCCCTGCTTCGGTTTTGTTTGGGCAGGGTGAACCGGGGGGAGTGATTAATCTTGTTTCAAAAAGCCCTCTCACCGTGCCTTTCTACAATATTGACTTTACGGCTGGAAACTTTAACTTTTACCGTCCTACACTAGATTTTTCCGGCCCATTAACGGATGATGGTGCGCTGGCATACCGTCTGAATTTGGTCTACGAAGATACCGATAGCTTTCGAGATTTTGCTGATTCAAGGCGTTACTTTATTGCTCCGACCTTAGCGTGGCGAATTGGTGCAGATACAACGCTGACCTTAGAGGCTTCTTATCTGCAAGATCGACGCACATTCGATCGCGGTTTGATTGTGTTAAATGGCGACGATCGCCCAGCCGATTTACCCTTGAGTCGAGCCTTGTATGATCCCAGATTCTCTAGAAATAACTTTGACGAAACGCGAGCCTACCTTTACCTTGATCACGAGTTTTCTGATAACCTTGCCATTCGTAGTGCCTTTCGGTACACCACTAGCTTTGAGTCCGATCGGGAAGGAACATCACAAATCAGTCGGTTGCGGGATGATAATCGTACGGTTGAAATTGAAGCCTATTTTGGTGAGCAATTTTTTGAAACTTACACCTTTCAAAATGATTTGACGTGGGGATTTAGCACAGGGCCGATCGATCACACATTGTTAGTTGGCGTAGAGCTGGCAAGTAATAGTTCCCGATTTGGATCTTCTGCTCCTGAAGGACGGCAAGCCCTGACTGGAGGGGTACTCGACATCTTTGATCCAGACTATGATGCGATTACCTATACGGGAGGCTACGATTTCTATTTTGGAGGTGAGCGTCAAGATCAAAGAACATTGGGTATCTATGTACAAGACCAAATTAATGTATTGGATAACCTCATCTTGTTATTGGGTGGTAGATTTGATCTCGTTAACTCTGAGGAACGGTTTGGAGATTTCAGACAAGATATTGACGATACTGCTTTTTCTCCACGGTTTGGAATTGTTTATCAACCGAATGAGATTTTATCGCTCTATGCCAGTTACGCTCGATCGTTTGTTCCAGTCGGAGGGCGAAATGCCACAAATACGCCATTTGAGCCAACCAGAGGCACTCAGTACGAAATTGGAGTTAAAGCCGATTTTCTAGACGGTCGCCTTTCCTCAACCCTGGCTGCCTATGACATCACCCGAAGTAATATCACCACCCCTGACCCTGACAATCCTAATTTTTCGATTCAAGTGGGTGAGCAAAGAGGTCGAGGAATTGATTTTGATATTGCTGGCGAAATCCTGCCCGGTTGGAATATTATTGCTGGCTATTCTTACCTGGATGCATCAATTACTAGAGATAATAATTTCGAGGTCGGTAATCAACTCAATAATGCGCCTCGCAATTCAGCAAGTTTATGGACAACATACACCATTCAATCAGGTAATTTAAGAGGGCTTGGTTTCGGTGCAGGAGTCTTTTTTGTGGATCAACGTACGGGAGATCTGGCTAATAGTTTCACGATTCCAAGCTATACTCGGTTTGATGCAGCCCTTTACTATAACCGTGATAGGTTCCGGGCTGCGTTGAATTTCAAAAATTTATTCGACACTGAGTATTTTGCAGGTTCACAAAATCGGTTTGCAGTTGTACCCGGTGCGCCTTTTGAGGTGAGAGGTACGGTTTCCTGGCAGTTCTGAGTCGTTGGAAAATGAAGTATTGGTCTAGGCGATTGAATGTGTGGTTATTGGCAACCCTTTTATGTGTTGTTATCATTGCTTGCAATGGTAATTCATCTCAATCAGGAAACTCTCAATCTAACAGCAATCAAACTGTAGACAACATTCCTTCAGATTGTCGTGTCATTCAGCATGACGGAGGAGAAACTGAAATCTGTGGGCAACCCCAAAAGATTGTGGCTCTCAGTCCGCCTTTGCTGGACATTCTGCTGTCATTAGGGGTGCAGCCTGCTGGTTATGCAGAAGTAGACTTGCTAAGTCAGAAAGTATTTGACAATCCTGCTGAACAAATTCCCTTCCTGGGCGATCGCGTCACCAGTCAACCTGTGAATTTGGGCGATCGCCACAATCCTTCCATCGAAACCCTTTTGCAACTTAAGCCTGACTTAATTCTAGGTGAAGCTTCTTACTTAGAAGCAAATCACAAGCTGTTATCAAACATTGCACCCACTGCGGCTTTTGAAATCAGTGGAGAGACGGGATGGAAAACTGCATTACAGGCGATCGCCCCAGGATTGGAACGCGAACAGCAGGCACAACAGGTTATTGCTATGTATGAGCAGCGTTTGCAAACCGCAAAGCAGCAACTCGCACCCCTCACATCAGAGCAAACGATCATTGTTTTAGGCTGGCAGCGTATCTCCAATCAATCCTTTGTTTTTGCCTCTGATTTCATCACTGAACTGCTAGAAGCTCTGGGATTTGAGGTAATTGTGGGAGCATCCGATCGTCCCAGCATCTCCATTGAAGCCATCGCCCAAATAGAAGCCGATCATATTTTGGTGATGCCCTCTGGAGATAACACCATTGATAACGCAAAGCAGCAGTGGCAAAGTGATCCGATTTTGAGTTCTATTCCTGCTGTAAAAGCTGGCAACATCTATTTGATGGACTATCAATTCGCCCGCATTCGCGGCCCGATCGCCGCTGAGATTTTTATTAATCAATTTCAAGATCTTCTCATGGATCATTAAATTAAAGCAGTGAAACAACTGGCGATCGGGGATAATGAGAAGCTATCCCATTAAGCTGTCGTTGGTATGCACCGCTGGGGGCGATCGCTCCCAACACTCAACTGGTGCTTCAGCAAATTCTTAACTGTCCCTACATCGGGTCAATCCAGCAGGTTTATCTGGAAGGGAAAGCCCTAGAACTGATTGCCCTCCAGTCAGCTCAATTCTTGCAGTCAGCTCCAGCCAGCCCACATTATTTCCTAAAGCGATCGGATATTGAGCGCATTCATCAAGCCAGAGAACTCGTCCCTCAGCGGTTAGAAAATCTACCCTCGCTAGGGGCGATCGCCCCACAGTGCCCTACTCTAAATTCTCAAACCAGGCTTCCAAGTCTGTGAGGGTTTCAAAATCCAGCAACGCTTCACCAAGTGCTTCAAGTTGTTCCAGGGAAAGCGTAGTCAGGCGCGATCGCAGTTCCTCTGGCACTTCTCCAATGCGTCGATTCAGCAAACGCAAGATGAGCGATCGTTCTCCTTCCTGCCGTCCTTCCTGTCGCCCTTCCTGTCGCCCTTCCTGTCGCCCTTCCTGTCGCCCTTCCTGTCGCCCTTCCTGTCGCCCTTCCTGTCGCCCTTTTTCCAAAATGTCCTGATAAATGACTGACTCCCGCATCATGCCCTCCCGAAAGACTTGCCGAATCACATCCTTCTCAAATTTTAGCCCAGCTAGAATCTGGGTATATCCAGACACCTCTTGTCGTTGAATCTCCTCCAGTTGGCTCACTTGTGCTGCCACTCGTTGTAATAATGCTTCTGCCTGGGTCGTTGCGGTCAATGGGGCTAAAGTGCTCTGAATATTCTTCAGACAGCAGCTTACAAACATTATCGAACGACATGCACCTGGACTATGTGATGATTTCTACAAAACCAATGCGATCGCTCACCATCAAACTTCAGGAAGCTGATCCGGATCAATTCCTTGCGATCGCAGGTAATGCTGCATGTTGTAGTAGACGGTCAGGTTACCGGAGATGTAAAAGACTTGGCGATCGTGCCACCAGGCTTTCAGTAGTCGAATCAGCAGGTCAATCTGATGGCGGTGGAGGTCACTTTCCAAGGATGGCTCATCACTATACAGGTTGCTCGGAGGCAGTACAATTTCGTCAGCGATGTCCTCACCGACCACGGGGAGATTCTCATCCAGACGAACCATAGCCAGACGCTCCGACGATACTGACATCAGTATAACTGCAAGAGAAAAGTTGCCTTGATTCAGTGATATCGTCGCTACTGCCACTTTCAACACTGCCAGATACCGCTCAGCGTAGCAAATTTGGGATGTTTGCTCCAAATGGTTCAAATGGGTAGTGCATGATTGCCATTCGCTCGATCGTTGCGGTATGAGTAATAGTAATCTTTTTCAATAAGAGAGTGGGCTAGTTATGGCGATCGCGCTTTCGGAGACAACCTGGTATGAACTGTGGAATCAAAGCCGCTCCCAGTCTACCCTTGCTGACCCAGACGATGGGGGCGATCGCCTGGTGATCTGTCCCACTCCGTTGGCAACGGGGTATAAACGAGACATTGCCCTCAGGAATGGCATTGACCTGACCTTGCATCGGTTTAAGTTCCATGACGACGTTGCCGTCACCCATGAGCAGTCTGAGGACACAGGGTTTCTGGAGTTTGTGTTTAACCTATCATCCAGGTCTAGCCTGGAAAACGGAGTTGCGCTAACGGCTGGTCAGTATTGCTTGCTGGGACGGTTCAGCCCAGAACAAGAGACCCTTGTTTACTTTGCCCAGGAGCCGACGGTAGGGGTTGACATCCATATTGAACCTGAAGCATTCCAGACCCTACTGGCAGGCAACACCGACCCATCGGGGATCATAGAGCGCCTACCCTCAGACCTTCAGCGCATGATTGCGGGCGATCCAACCATCACCGTTTCATCGCCTCAGCCCATCTCTCCAGCGATGCAGGTGGACTTGCAGCAGATCTTAAATTGTCCCTATCACGGAGTGGTGAAGCAACTGTATCTGGAAAGCAAATCCCTGGAAGTGTTAGCCCTCTGGCTAGAGCAAGCTCTTTGCACCCCTGCCCCAAAGCCCACCTGCGCCCGGTTACAGTCGGACGAGATCGATCGCATCCACCATGCCCGCGACATTTTGATCCAACAGATGGATCATCCTCCGTCCCTGACCGATCTGGCCCACCAGGTCGGACTCAACGACTGCACGCTCAAACGCGGATTCCGGCAGGTGTTTGGCTATACGGTGTTTGGCTATCTGCAACAGCATCGCCTGGAGCAGGCCCGATCGCTCTTGCTCGACCATCAGTTAACCATTACGGCGATCGCCCATCGGGTCGGCTATACCAATCTTTGTGCCTTCAGCACGGCCTTTCGCAAGAAGTTTGGGGTGAGTCCCAGGGAGATGAGAGGGTGAGGAAGTGTTGGTGTTGCCTGCCCGCAGTACTCAGGCTGGACGAGCTATGGTTTGCCCTCGTACCAATCTTGCCCTCCTGGCAATTGGGCGAGATGAGCGGTGATGACAGCGGGTAGTGCTTTAGGGGAACAGTCATAGGTCAAACTGAGCAGTCTTTGAGCTGTACTGATCACGCTCTCTCTATCAACCCGTTTACTCAGCTGATCTGGATTTAATTGACCATTCAACACCTCGACACTGGCAGGGGCAATTGCTGCCTCGGTTGACTCTTCTAACAATAGCAACCATTTATTTTCGTTGACATAGTAAGAGGCTTTGTTTGCTTTTAAGTTCAACTTCTGGATTCTCAAAATCGAATCTGAAATCGAAGCCGCCCAGGAGTTAGTCAGTCGTTTTTCGATCTGATTTTTAATCAAATGCACCATTAACCGAATCAAGAATGACTCAATACTGCGTAAGATGGACTGTTTACTCATCTCCTCCAGTTCATCCACAATGGCCAAGGCATCTTCATAGCGCCCTTCAACGATACTGAGTCGCAGATCGAGCAATTCTTGAGTCATCTTTATCACCTTTGATTCAGTAATTCAGTTTGGTACCCCTGAACAAACCCAGCCTCTATATTTTATGCGTACTTTCACTTTCATCATAATCTGGATCAAGTCGGTGGGCTGATTGACTTGTGTGTACACTCTAGGAGAAATGAGAGGATAATGCCTCGGCAAAAAATTCCGTTTCAACAAACAAAAGTTCCGTTTCAACAAAGTCTCCTTCTCGAAATCCAGATATTATCTCATTCATGATAATTGCGAGTGATTCCCAACTAACTCGCTGTTGAGGATGAGTACTGCTGTCATGGTCGTTTGATCTGCTCATCAACGGGATGAAGGGCGATCGCCATGCGCTATCGGATGAGATGAAAGGTGTGAGACAGATGCAAAATTGGTGTTCGTTCAGTCTTATTCTGGGATTTTTAGTAACCTTCGCCGCACAGCCAGTCTGGGCCGAGGTGAATGAGTCAAGTCAGGTGGGCGTGACTCAGTCGTCATTTTCCCACCCATCTACCCACTTACCCATCCACCCATCCACCCCCCAACCCGCGACCACTGTGGCTGAATGGCTGGCTCAACTGGAAGCATCACGGGTGCAAATTACGGGGGTGCGGATTGAGACGACTGAGACTGGCTTGCAGGTGGTGTTGGAAACGGCTGCGGGAGAACTATCTGCTCCCACTACAGAGGCGGTAGGGAATGCCCTGATTGCCGAAATTCCCAATGCAGTGCTGGCCTTACCGGAAGGAGACTCGTTTGAGCAGTTTAATCCGGCTGAGGGGATTGCGCTGGTGAGTGTGACGGGTTTACCAGGCGACAGAGTGCGAGTGTCGATTACGGGAACGGATGCGCCGCCAGAGGCACAGGTCGGTATGACAACGGGGAGCCTGGTGTTGAGCGTGGTGCCAGGGATAGCTCAGGTGGGGGATGCCGATGATGCCATTCAAATCGTGGTAACTGGGGAACAAGACGAGGGCTACAATCCTTCTGAGGCGACGACGGCAACCCGAACCGAGACTCCTCTGCGTGATATTCCGTTTTCCGTGCAGGTGGTGCCCCAGGAGTTATTAGAAGATCGGCAGGTACAGAGCGTTAACGAAGCCCTGCGTACTGTGGTCAGCGTCACCCCCGATAACTCTTCTCAATCAGCCTTTGAAGGATTGACCATTCGCGGATTTTCGGGTCGAAACATCATCCGCAATGGTCTGCGCGACGACACCAATATTACCAACCGCATCGCTGTTCCCAATATCGAGCGCATTGAGGTGCTACGAGGCCCTGCCGGAGCATTGTTTAGCCAGGGCGCACCGGGCGGCACGGTAAACATTGTCACCAAAAGGCCGCTGGAGACTCCTCAATATCAGGTCAATGGCATCTTCGGCAACTTCGACACCTACAGTGGCTCACTGGATTTTACCGGCCCCTTAAATGACTCAGCAACGTTGCTCTATCGGTTGGTTGCAGGTGCATCTAGCACCAATACATTCATCGACTTTTTTGAGCGTCGTAGCTATGTGGTGGCCCCTTCACTGACCTGGCAAATCGGAACCAACACTCGGCTTAACCTGGAGGGAGAATATACAGCTTCTGAACAGCCCAACGATCGCGGACTGCCTGCGATCGGCACCGTCTTGCCTAACATCAACGGTCAACTTCCCCGCAATCGCTTCATCGGCGAACCCGACGACGAATTAGATCAAAACAATCGCTACGCGCTGCGGCTGGGCTACACCCTGAATCATCAAATCGATCCTGACTGGCAACTGCAAAATGCCTTTCGCGTCACCTTTCAGCGGGTGCCCCAAAACTCTCTTTTCCCCAGTAATTTATTGGACGATCAACGCACCCTGGAACGCGGCCTTTTTAGCACCAGCGATCAGGCGCAAGACAACTGGGCCATCGATACTAACCTTGTAGGTCGCTTCAACACGGGCAGTATTAGCCACCAGGTGTTATTTGGCTTTGATTTTAATCGTGATGTTTACTCGGCGAGCAGCCAGGAATTTACCCTTGACCCCATCGATATTTTTAACCCTGTGTATGGGCAGGCTCAGCGACAGTTTGTGGCCGATTACCCCAGGGATGTCTATACCACGGATACCTTTGGCCTTTATCTACAAGACCAAATTGATTTGCTGCCTCAGCTCAAACTGCTGCTAGGGGGGCGAGTCGATTGGGCCGCCCAACGCGCCGATTTTGGGGATGGGTCTGAGTCTTCCCAGCAGGATTTTGCCTTTAGCCCTCGGGTGGGATTAGTCTACCAGCCCAGCCCAGAACATGCTCTTTATGCCAGTTATAGCCGATCGTTTCTGCAAAATGTGGGCACTGCCTTTGACAACACTACCTTCGACCCCGAACGCGGCACCCAGTACGAGGTTGGTTTGAAATCGGATTGGCTGGACGGACGGCTATCAACGACACTGGCACTGTACCAAATTACCCGCTCCAACGTGTTGACGGATGATCCGATGAACCCCAATTTTTCGGTGCAGACGGGGGAACAGCGCAGTCGTGGGGTAGAACTGACGGCCACAGGGGAGATTTTACCCGGATGGAATCTGGTAGTGGGTTATGCCTATACCGATGCCCAGATCACCGCTGACAATACGCTAACCGTTGGCAACCGCATCAATAATGTCCCAGAGCACGCTGCAAGTTTATGGACAACCTATGAGCTGCAATCGGGTTTGCTTCAGGGACTGGGCTTTGGGCTAGGGGTGTTTTATGTGGGCGATCGCCAGGGCGACCTCGATAATTCTTTCCAGGTACCGGGCTATACCCGGACTGATGCTGCTGTGTATTATCGCGGCGACAATTTTCGCGTCGGCTTAAACGTTGAGAACTTGTTCGATGTCAACTACTTTGAAGCCGCAGAAGGCCCGTTGCGCGTTTTTTACGGTGCTCCTTTTACGGTTAGAGGCACCGTCTCCTGGACGTTTTAAGGATTATGGACTGAATCACCTGCACAACGTTTTACTTTGCTGACTGGGCGGGCAAGATGCCCACCCCACAAGAGTTCCAGATTATTGAATTCGCACTCTTAAGCGTTTGTCTAGGGGGGACGAGGAACAGAGGCATGATCGATAAAGTTTGGTGGCAACGATTCTTATTGTTCTGGGTTGGAGTTTTGATGGTAGCTCTGCTCCAGAGTTGTGGCAGTTCAAAAAACCAGGTGGCCGGGAGCCTAACGTCACCCACCGAATCATCAAATTGTCGGATGGTGCGCCATGCAATGGGGGAAACCTGTGTTCCACTCCAGCCGCAACGGGTCATTACCCTCAGCGTGCCGAGTCTGGGAGATGCGATCGCCCTTGGCATTGAGCCGATCGCCACCATTGTCTACTTTGATGATCCCCCTCCTTATCTGGCGGAACACTTAGGCTCTATTCAAGTGTTAGGTCAAGAAGAACAGCCGAATCTGGAAAAGATATTGGCCTTAAAGCCAGATCTGATCATTGGCATCAGAGATTCAACCGAAGCCATTTACAATCAATTGACTCAAATTGCTCCAACCGTTGTAGACGAGTGGGAAGGCTATCCATCCTGGCGAGAGCATTTTGACTTTATTGCCGATGTATTAGGAAAGTCGGAGTCCGCCGAACAGGTTTGGAGTCATTACTACCAACGCATTGAATCCCTCAAAACTGCCCTGGGCGATCGCACTCAAGACTTAGAAGTGTCGTTTGTGCATAGCTGCTGCGGCACAATTGATTTGGATTTGAAGAATTCCTTCAACGGCAGTATCCTCGCCGATGCAGAATTACGCCGTCCGCCTGCCCAGTCTGTTCCCATTGCAGGAGGGATCGTGTCAATCTCGCAGGAGCGGCTTATGGATGTTGATGGCGACGTTCTATTTGTTGCAACCGATGGAGACGAAGCCACGCAAAAGATAGCTAACCTCCAGCGCAATCCATTGTGGCAGAGGCTAAGAGCGGTGCAGAACGATCGCGTTTACCCCGTCAATTATCCTACATGGCGCGGGGGCAATCCCCTGGCGGCTGATGCTGTGATCGATGACTTATTTAAGTATTTAGTAATCGCACAAATGCCTGATGAGTTGGTGAATTGATTCCCTGTTGCAACACCGCCAACACCGTTGCCATGTCACCTGCGAGCAATGCCGACACCGATAGCCACAATCCCGGAAAGATGCGACTACGCACAATGCCCTGGTCATCGGGACATTGCACCTGATAGTCATCTGCCTCCAAGACAAACCAATCCAACCGTCCTTCCAGCGTGCACCAGACCATATATTCCTGCACTTGATTCCGACGATAGGCGCGTTTTTTATCGTGTAAATCGATCGCCGCACTACTCGCCGCCACTTCCACCACCAGCTCCGGTGTCCCTTCGATGTAATCCTCCGCACCAATTGTTGCCTGTCTCCCTGGCACCAGCAATACCGCATCAGGTTGGGGTTCATTCTCCAGATCTAGCCGCACCGTGGGTTCAATGCCCGCTACCACTCCTGGAGTGAACGCCTGGTAAGTTCCCAACCATGTGGCTAAAAAACCATGCGGTTCCCCGTGACTTTTGATTCTCAGCGGCGATGCCATGTAAACCATTCCCTCGATCAGTTCAGCCTTTTTCAAATGCGGCATGGCTTCATAGCGCCGCTCAAACTCAGAACGCGACAGGCGATCGCCATTTTCTAGTGGTGGAATCACAAACCTAGACTCTGGAA
This sequence comes from Egbenema bharatensis FJBBOT/2019, assembly GCF_048077055.1. NCBI lineage: Bacteria > Bacillati > Cyanobacteriota > Cyanophyceae > Oculatellales > Oculatellaceae > Egbenema > Egbenema bharatensis. The sequence continues at coordinate 6,369,991 of NZ_CP182236.1, forward strand.
TTGCAACCATCAATCTACCCTCAACCCTGCTCCCATTCTAAATCCCGTCTACCCACCCGACCACTCACCTACCCACCTACCCACCTACCCACCCGACCACTCACCTACCCACCTACCCACCCACTCCCCCATGCGCACCTTCACCCTCATCTGGTTCGGTCAACTCGTCTCCACCATCGGCACCTACATGACCGAGTTTGCGCTTATTCTCTGGGCTTGGGACGTGACGACGGGTTCCGCGACAGCACTGGCACTGATGGGCTTTTTTTCGCAATTGCCGCGCATTCCCATCACGCTAGTATCAGGGCTGATTGTGGATTCTCCTTCGGAGACGCTAGGCGAACACTTCAACCGCAAGCATTTGATGGTGTTGGGCGATAGTGTTGCTGCCCTTTCTACCATCGGCATTGGGCTGCTTTATCTGGTTGACCGTTTAGAGATTTGGCATCTTTACCTGGCTGCCAGTCTCAATGGAGGCTTCGGGCAAATCCAAAGTTTAGCTTACCAAACCTCTATTTCTTCGATGGTGTTGCCGCATCAGCTCACGCGAGCGAACAGCATGAATTCAGCCGTTCATTATGGTTCAGCCATTTTTGCCCCCGCGCTTGCCGGAGTATCCTATCCTCTCATTGGCTTGCTGGGAATTATTGGGATTGACCTGGTCGGCTTTGGGGTAGCGATCGCCACTCTCTACTTCGTCCACATCCCCCAACCCACCCCTCAAACGGCCACTGAAATCGAACCCCTGATTTCTAAACTCACCTTCGGCTTTCGAGCGGTTTGGCGACAGCCGGGTCTGCGAACCTTATTGCTCATCAGTACCCTGTTTTGGTTCTTCCATGATTTGGGGGGAGCCATCTACGATCCCATGATTTTGGCTCGCTCTAACGGTAGTGCCCAAGTCCTGGCCAGCACTGCCTCCGCAGCGGGCATTGGGGGAGTCACCGGAGCCATTCTCCTGACGGTCTGGGGTGGGCAAAGCGACGGGTCAAGGGAATGCTCGCAGGATTCATCGGCGCAGGCTTGAGTAAAACTCTGTTTGGACTGGGGCGTTCCCCTGCCATCTGGATACCCGCCCAATTTTGCTCATCACTCAACTTTCCGCTGCTGGGCAGTTCTGAAACCGCGATCTGGATGACCCAGATTGTCCCTAACCTTCAGGGGCGAGTGTTTGCCGCTAATGCTCTGGTATTGCAGATTGTGAGTGCGATCGCCACGTTGATGGCTGGCCCCTTAGCCGATCGGATATTTGAACCAGCCATGCAGGCAGGGGGCCAGTTTGCCGCTCTTTTTAGTCCGATCGTGGGGATGGGGGCAGGAGCAGGTATGGCATTGCTGTATGTGATCACCTCGATCGGTTTGTTTTTAGTAGGGATGGGTGGTTTCGCAATCCCTCAACTGCGACAGGTAGAGCAAGAAACGCCAGAGGCAAAAGTCTTCTGACGGCTCTCTGTCTAAACTTGCTCACCTGCAAGGGTGAGCAAGCAATCGCCCACTGGTGGGATTTGTCCTGATGTCCAGCACAGGATTGCGATTAGCTCGATCGTTGCGGTATGAGTAATAGTAATCTTTTTCAATAAGAGGGTAGGCTGATCATGGCGATCGCGTCTCGGCAAACTTCAACCACGGTTTTGCAAAATGAGTTTTGGGAGTTGATGGCTTTGCAACTGGTTCAAATCCTGAATTCTGAGCAGACTGGCGATCGCTCACCTGGTTTGAAACCAGACGATGTGGAGCGAATCCACTATGCCAAAGAGCTATTGGTAGCGCGGCTAAATCATCCACCGTCCCTGATGGAATTAGCGCGGTTAGCGGGCATTAACGATTGCAAACTCAAGAGTGGGTTTCGGCAGGTGTTTGGCACCACGGTATTTGGCTATTTGCATGATTGTCGGATGGAGCGATCGCGCCAGTTATTAGAAGCCGGTGAAATGACTGTAACTGAAGCTGCACAAGCCGTCGGATTTGTTAGTCGAGGACACTTTGCCGCTGCATTTAAACGACGATTTGGGGTGAATCCGAGTGTGTATGTGGCTCAAAATCGGCAAGATGAGCGATTTTTGAAGTAGCGATCGTTGATCATGGATTCGCTAAAATAACTCTAACTCCTTTGTGCTGAAGGTTGACTATGGTGTTGCAACAACCTCATTCTCTGCCAATTCCCCCTCTAGAGAGTGGCGATCGCCTGACTCGTGCCGAGTTTGAACGTCGCTATGAGGCGACCCCAGAAAAATTCAAAGCAGAACTGATTGAAGGAGTCGTTTACGTGGCATCTCCAGTTAGAGTTTTTCATGGCACCCCCCATGCCGCCTTGATTACCTGGTTAGGAGTCTATTGGACTGCAACTCCCGGAGTTAGCGCAGCGGACAACACGACCACACGGCTAGATATGGACAATGAACCCCAACCGGATGCCTTACTACGGATTGAAATGGGGGGAACATCGACTATCAGCGAGGACGGCTATATTGAAGGGGCACCCGAACTGATTGCAGAAATTGCTACCAGCAGTGCCGCCATTGACTTGGGAGCCAAGCAAAATGCCTATCGTCGCAATGGGGTTCAGGAATATCTGGTGTGGCAAACCTTTGAGAATCGCTTGAGCTGGTTCCGGTTACAAGCAGAAGAATTTGTCTTAATTGAACCGGATGCGGATGGCATCATTCGTAGCAGCGTGTTTCCGGGGTTATGGTTGGCAGTTCCCGCGTTGCTAGAAGGCAGGATGATGGAGGTGCTGAGTGTGCTGCAAGCCGGAATTGCTGACCCCGTGCATCAAGCCTTTGTTCAGAGGCTGACATCCCCCAATCTCGAATAAGCACTTTTTCCACGACTAATCGATCGCTGCTTTCGCCAGAAAAACTCCAGATAGGGATCAGAAAAACTCCCGCTAGGGATCAGGGCGATCGTCCCGGTGATCTGGCGAATACCTTTGACTTACCCAGCTATGCCCGCACGGATGCCGCCCTCTTTTACCGCCGCGATAACTGGCAGGCTCAACTAAATTTCAAAAACCTGTTTGATGTAGGCTATTTTGAAAATGCGATCGGTCGCAATAGTGTTAGCCCTGGTGCTCCGTTCACGGTGCTGGGAACTGTATCTGTTCGTTTCTAATTCCTCAAGTTGATGATTCTCAAATCTGTCGCTCATTGGGTTAAATGGTGTTTATTCGCCCTGTTTACCGCCAGTTTAATCATTGCCTGTAATGGACATTCTTCTGCCCCCACGCTCCAGGCAGAACCAACGAATGATAGTGCCCGATCTGCGACTCGCCTTGTGCAACATGATATGGGTGAAACTCGTGTTCCTGTGAACCCGCAGCGGGTGGTGACGCTGGACACTGGACATCTGGCAAATGCAGTGGCATTGGGCATCCAGCCGATAGGTTCAACGGCATGGTATCGGACAGACCATCAGAGTGGCTTGAGTCCGGTGGAGCCGTACCTGGGCGATCGGCTGGAAGAGCTGACCATTCTGGGCTACGGGTTCACTGCCGATCAGGTCAACCTGGAAACGCTGTTGAGTCTGAAGCCAGATTTGATCATAGCGGTGACTCCCCACAAAGCGATTTATGATCAGCTCTCACAAATTGCCCCTACCGTACTTTATGAATACCCCAGTGCCGATGAGTGGAAAGACTTTTTGCGATCGTCTAGCATTGCCTTGGGGAAAACTCAGGAAGCCGAAATTCTATTAAATGAATACGAACAGCGGATTCAAAGCTTTCAGCAACAAATGGGGCATCGGCTTTCCACCCAAATTTCAGTGATTCATCCACTGAAAGAGGGAACCCGCATCATGTATAGGGGATTCTTTGGCGGTAGCGTCATCCAAGATGCTGGATTAGCCCGCCCTCCCGAACAGGATAAAGAGGAATTTAACTCCCAGCCCGTTTCGGCTGAATGGATTCCTCAGATGGATGGAGATGTGATGTTTGTGATTTCCTTTGGGGATGACGAAAGCCTGAACGTGGTTGACCAATTAAAGCAACAGCCATTGTGGTCACAGTTGAATGCAGTTCAGCAAAACAAAATCTATCCAGTGAATGCAGAACATTGGTATGGCGGTGATATTGTCGCAGCGAATCGGGTTCTGGATGATTTATTCAGATTTTTACTGGAAGAAGAGTAGAGGTTCTCACAGCTTACGCAATTCTGGAGTAGTGGCGCAAAAGGTTTCTGTGTTTTCTCTGATTTGCGCCACTGTTATCTGGTTATCCTGCTTTTATCCGCACAATTGCAGCATGGGGATCACTGAGATTTTGGGATTGATCAAAATTCAGTACAGTGGTGGGTAGAACATGGGTCAATTGACCACTTTTGCGATCAGGAGTCAGGGTGATAACCCCCAACCCTGGGCAACTCCCCTCTGCTGCATGACTGACTGTCAGTGGGAAAGGGCCGCGTAATGCGACGTAAATTCGTCTTCCATCTGGCACACCTCCTGGCGATAAATCCCCAAGGTCTGGCGTAGGCTTATTACTCAGCCTGGCACCCTGCGTCGTTCCGCATACCCCTGTGGTAGTCAGACTATAGGTTCCTTCATAACGAGCGTTCAAATTGTCCCAGGGCGGAGCAACTCTAAAGACCTCAACATTGTCACGGATCCGATCCAGTTGATGAATGTAGCGTGGCGTATCTGATACTACGTTACGCACCAACACAATGCCGTGGGCATCACGGTTAGTCCCTGCGGGAAGATCGACACCTGCTACCTTGCCATTATCTGCGTCAGCCCATACCGCTGTAGGTGCAGGAGTATTGGCTGCATTGAACCCTGGTGCGGCTGGATAGTTGAGCGGAAAACGATAGAGCGAGAACTCGGAAATATTTGGCCCCGGTGTTCCAGTATTGAGATGCATAAAACCAGCCGCATCAACGCCACCACAACCCGCCGCGCTTACCACGTTCACGTCATACTCACCGACAATTGCCATTGGTGTAGCACGGACATCAACCACGAACATGCCGCCCCCTCCCAAGGTCGAAAAGACATGTTGACCTGTGCTGGAAGGGATCGGGCAGATGACCGTGTTCAAAGGGCGAATTCCAGGAGCCTGCTTCAGCGCACCCGTTGGAGTCGTCGTCGGCTGACCATCTGGCACGATGCCGCTCACAGTACATGAAATCTCATCATTTGGATTGCTGTCTACTGCAACGGGTTGTGCCAGGATTCGTCCTACCCCGCCAATCAGATCAAGACTGGCAGCAGCATTGAAATCAAAGCCCGTCACCATACCTTTATCGTCACGCACAAGCTCAACACGCTCTAAGATCTCTCCATTTTGATTACCCACAATCACCGTGTTACCATCCGGTGGCCAGAAGCTCATGTGGTTCTGCCGACCCGTAGAGGTGCCTGTAGTCCGGAAAAGGCAGACCGGTGACTTGGTCTCACCGTCAACAATGCCCAGATGTCCTGAAGCCACAAAGTTTAGTGCCATGTAGCGGCTATCTGGGCTAGGCAGAATACCATGCATCCGAGCGACATGGGCCCCCGTTGTCACATCCGCAGTTGGAAACAGGTCTATCGTGACATCTAACACTAAAGGATTATCGACGAGTGGAGTCTGCTCAAGATCTGCGCTGTCGTAGATACGCACCTTTCCCCCATGGGTTCCAGTGGGAGTGTCAGCCGTGATGCCTTGAGTATTTGCCTGGTCACTGATCCACACTTCGTAGCCTGCTATGGGGGGTTCTGGAACCTTGCCCGGTTGAGCAGATAGCTTGGGTGCTGCTATCAGACCCAGCGTAATGGTCAATGAAAACAATAGCCAGAGGTAGCGACGTGAGCCAAACATCAAATAATTTTTAACTCTCCTAAACATTTAACAAAGATCTCCATATTCGATGATGTCGTTACATCCTGGATGACTGACAAATCTTTTCCCGTAGGTTGGGTTGAATAACGTGAAACCCAACACTAGCCTATGTTCTGTTGGGTTACGCTATCGCTAACCCAACCTACGGGAGAATAAGGGTTTCAGGAGTTTTGTCAGTCAATCAGCGTTACATCAGTCTTGCGTCATATTAAACTACACTCGTCATTTCGGAAGTTTTTCTCGAGAATTTAACAGTAATGCCCCGTATCAGGAATCATTACGGGTAAAAATGGCAGCAATAATTCAACTATTTTTAACAAAGTGAACTTGTAAATTGCGACCTCTAAAAATTGCGACCTCAAATAGTCAATTGTTGAGCTTGGGCAGAAAGGGTGTATCCCACTTTTGCAGTTGTATGACTGATAGTTCACTGGCAGGCAAGATGCCTGCGCTACGGAAATCGATCCATTTGCATCAATGGTTGCATCAACGGGATGCTCCCGAATAAAAATTCAGGAGCAGCACAAAAGACTTCACTTACTGCTTGATAAAGCTTGGGAGTGAATGTTATCAGTTTTCTCTTAACTTTGGTTAACTCATCCATAGAGACAATCACTGCTTGCCAAAGATATCGAGATAAATGATAATGATTTGCATCAAACCTCAATCAAAGATCCTCAAACTGCGATCGCGCCGGGTCTAACGAAAAGAAGATAGGTTTTACAAAAAGAAGCAAGGTCACATGGATAACTTTTTCTGTGCCGAACAGTCACGCCAGTCTGGAGTGGATATCATCGGTTCTGCCGCCGAACATCAGATTTATGTGGCGATCGAGTGTCCTCCCCCCTGGACAACCGATGATATGGAGTCTAAGGGCATTCCCGATAACCTGCGCCAACTGAGTGAAGCCATTTACGACGACTACGATCGCTTCCAAACTCGGTTTTTGCTGATCTACAACGAACACCTGAAGCAAGAAAACTGTACTCGCGTTTTGTTTTTCCGTAAGCCATCCGGATTCGCCAACGCCTATGAGAAACAAGAATTTCACCTGACGAATATTCAGGATGTCGCGCCTTTGGTGCAGCAGTATGTCAGGGGTGAGCCAATCGATTTACATCCGATCGACCATCCCACCAGAGATATCTTGATTTGTACCCACGGCAGCCGCGATCGCTGTTGTGCCCGGTTTGGTAATCCCATCTATCATCAAGCATTGAAGATTGTAGAGGAATACTCCCTGGAGCAGGTTCGCATGTGGCAAGCCAGTCATATTGGCGGACATCGGATGGCTCCAACGGCGATCGATTTTCCTGAGGCTCGCTACTATGGTTATCTAGACCCCGTTTCGCTGACGGCAGTACTGACCCGTACTGGTGACATTCAATGTCTGGATAAAATCTATCGTGGTTGGGGAGTGTTACCCTGGGCAGCGCAGGTGCTTGAAAAACAATTGTTGCTGACCTGTGGATGGGATTGGTTCAGCCATAGCGTGACAGCTCAGGTGTTGGACTGCGATGCTGATGAAACCTTCAACCGGGTTGAACTGACTGACAAATCTCCAACAGGCGAGTGTCAAACTTACCATGCCGACGTAGTAGCCGACGATCGTTGCACCGTTCACCTCAAAGGTTCTTGTACCAGTGAAAAGCTATCTGCTATCACTCCCTACCGGGTGAAAGATCTAAGTAAAAGCTAGGGTGAGGGTGGGCATCAACCGTTGGAGGTTTTTCAGTGACTTGGTTTGCCACAGAATTGTATCGGTTCCATGCAGTGTCAGTTGAACATCGCCTCGTTGTCTGGCTCGAACCACAAACATCGACAGCATACTGATACCCGAACTATTGAGAAACTCCAGCTTCTGTAAGTTGACGGTTAAATTCGGTGAAGCCTCGATCGCCGCAACCAGCAGATCCATAATCGGTTGATATTCTTCAATCCCATTAAGCCGTAAGAATCCCTGAAAATACACAGTGGCACTCGCTGAATCATGCCAGACGGTATAGTTATCGGCTTGAATCTCCATCAGCCTATCCTCTTCACTTTAATAAATAAACTAAAACACTCAAAAATGACCAGATTACGGAAACGCGCAATACAGTTCTACCCATCGCTTTTTATACGTGAAGCCGAACGACAACGTTTACCTGAGTGATCCAATCTGCCTCCTCCTGAACCACAGAATGATCCGTCATGGGCTGAAACTTCCAACTGAAACAAGCTGCATAGTCATTGATCATCGTCAGGATTCCCATGTTCGATCCACCATTGCCCATTGCCGTTTGTTCAAGCTGCTGGATGTACAATTCATCCAGGTTGGAATTTAGCAACATCTGAATAAAGCTTTGATAGCGATCGACCTCTGGTTGACTGGCATAGTTAACTGCTTGAAACACAATTTGCTGTTCATGTAAGTACAGGGAAATACTAACGGGTAATTTACTGGACATTTCACTGTACTTTACGGCATTTTCAATGAGTTCATTGGCAATGTAGCTGACGGCCGCTTTCACGGTGTCTCGCTGGTTGATTGGACTATCGCAATCGGCTTCTCCGGGAAAAAACGCAGCAAAGTAATCTCCCAGAAAGTCCGCTGAAAGCCCATAGTTACCCCATCGTCGTTTACGGGCAGCTAAATTGGGGGAAAAACTCAGCGTTAAATACTCTTCTCCACCAGAAAAATCATCAGAGAAGTCTCCATAGGTTTGGGTTAAATGGGTATCAGTCATGAAAGCAGGTAAAATAGTATGTTTTAGGCAATTGTGGTTCTATGGCAATTGTGGTTCTATGGCAATTGTGGTTCTATGGCAATTGTGGTTCTATGGCGATCGACAACCTCAGGGGTTAGGGTGTGACTGACAGCGACATGACCTGATTTTTGCCATGCTGTTTTGCGAGGTAGAGTGCTCGATCTGCTTGATCCATCAGGAGTGCCGGAGTGCCGCACAAGGTTGGAACCACACAAGCGGCCCCTACACTGATGGTGATGACAGAATCGATTTCAGATTGGCAATGGGGAATCTGGCACTCCCGTACCGCAACGCGAAGCTTTTCAGCAACCTGTAGTGCGCCCCGCAGAGACGTTTGAGGCAACACCACCGCGAACTCTTCCCCTCCATAACGAGCCAGGAGATCAGCGGGACGGTTGATTTGTTGACTGAGGATCTGCGCGATTTGCTGCAAACAATGATCGCCCTGCAAATGCCCGTAAGTATCGTTATAGTCTTTGAAATGGTCAACATCACACAAAATGGCTGAGAGCGGCAGGTGCGATCGACTCATCTGTTGCCATTGCTGGTCTAAATACTCATCAAACCGGCGACGATTGGCGATGTGGGTTAAGCTGTCGCAGTTGGCCAGTTCCGTCACTTCAGTTAGCTTATTTTCCCACTGCCTATCTACAACATCACCATGCTCCATGATGGTTTGAACGATCGTTTCTAGATCATCCTTCTCTCGAAGAATCATTTCTACAAGGGCGTGAAGGGTGGATTCAGCCCGCATTCGTTCCTTCACTTCTTCCTTCAGCCGCAAATTAGTCTCATGAAGTTCCGCTTCAATCAGATCGCCATGTTCAGCCGTGGTAAAGAGAGAAATGCTTAAATCTTGATTCATTTGCCGTAACTGCTCATTTTCCTGGCGCAGTCGCTCAATTTCTGCCAAAAGTGATTGCTCCTGAATTTCATCTTGCGTCTGGGATTCCATAGTGCACTGTAATGTCTATACCATGACTTTACCAACTCGATCGCTTCATCTACTCATTAATCTGTTTTATCCGTAAAAATCGCAGTTATAGCTGAGGTTTTAGGAGGGATTACGTGATATTACAGGGACAAACATGGGTATTAATAAGGAATGATCGGTAAACCACCGCAACCCTGACTAGAAAATGAAATCTTTATTAAAGCTTACCTCCCGTAAAATTTCGCTTCGTCATCTACTGATTATTCCCTTTGTATTGCAACTTTCAGCAGCCGTGGGGGTAACGGGTTATTTAACTTTTTTAAGCGGTCGGGAAAGCGTGGGTCGGCTGGCTTCACAGCTCCGCCAGGAAATGAGTTCTCGGATTGAAGCGGAATTGAACCTCTATCTGGAAAGCCCCTACCAATTCAACCACATCAACGCAGCCAGCCTGGCCCAGGGACAAGTCGATTTACAGAATAGCCAGAATGCAGCCCAGTTTTTGCGCCAGGTACAACTTTCTCCTTTTATCTATGCTTCTTACTGCGGGGATGAGTCTGGAGAATATCTGGGGGTCTATCGTCCTGCGGATGATCGCTTTGCACCACCAGGAATGTGGGTGAGCAATGCCGCTTCAGAATACGACCTGTTTTCCTACGACATTGATGTCAATGGCAATCGGCAAGCTCTGGTGGAAGTTGGCAATCCTTACGATCCCCGGCAACGTCCCTGGTACAAGTCAGCCGTTGAAACCGGATCTGCCACCTGGGGGGAGGTCTATTCTGACTTTTTGACGGGGCTGCCAACCCTCACAGCCAGCGAACCCGTTTATGATGCGAACGATCGCCTGATTGGAGTCTGTGCGATCGATGTGAAGCTGCCCCAGGAGTTTCGGCAATTTCTGGCAAATTTATCCATCGGGCAAACGGGCAAAGCCTTTGTGATGGAGCGATCGGGTACATTAGTCTCCAGTTCAACCGATGAACCCATCACGGTACAGCAAGGCGATCGCATTACTCTGATTCAGGCCACTGAAAGCACTGAATCCCTGATCCGGGAAACGGCCCACTTCTTAAAGGCTCAGTTTGGGGATTTTTCTGACCTGACAGAAGCCCAGCAGTTAGATTTTAGCCTCAACCAGGAACGGCAGTTTGTTCAGGTGTTGCCCTTACAAAACGATCGAGGTTTAGATTGGCTGATTGTTCTGGTTGTGCCCGAATCAGATTTTATGGCTCAAATTCATGCCAGTGCCCGCACCACCTTCTGGCTGTGCCTGCTGACCTTGGGGGCAACGACCCTATCGGGAATTCTAATTGCGCGCTGGGTGGCTCGCCCGATTTCACAGTTGGGTCGCGCTAGCCAATTAATTGCCCAGGGAAATTTAGACCAGCAGGTTGATATTCATAACATTGAGGAAATCGACACCCTGGGGCAGTCCTTCAACCAGATGGCAGGGCAGTTGCGTCAGTCCTTTACCGAATTGGAACACATTAATCAAACGCTGGAAGCCCGTGTGGAAGACCGTACGGCTGAACTCAAAGCAGCCAATGATGAAATCAATTTATTGAATGAGAAATTACAAGAAGATAACCTGCGGATGGGAGCAGAACTGAATGTCGCACGGCAATTACAGCAAATGATTTTGCCTAAAGAGCAGGAACTTAACCAAATTCCAGATCTGGATATTGCTGGGTTCATGGAAGTGGCAACGGAGGTGGGTGGAGATTACTATGATGTGATTCAGCGTCAAGCTGGAGTGCTGGTGGGCATTGGGGATGTGACGGGGCATGGATTGGAAAGTGGCGTACTCATGATCATGGCACAAACTGCAATTCGGGCCCTTGCTGCGGCTAACGATGCGGCTCCTGCTACTTTTTTGAATGCCGTCAATCAGGTCATTTATCAAAACGTCCAGCGCATGAGTCCAGGGAAAAACTTGACGCTGTCTCTGCTGGACTATCGAGATGAACAGCTCTGGCTGACCGGACAGCATGAGGAAGTACTGGTCGTCCGGGCAGACGGCAACATTGAGCGGGTTGATACGATCGACCTGGGATTTCCCCTGGGTATGGTCGATGACATCACAGAGTTTGTCGCCCAGGTTCCCATTCATTTGGCTCCAGGAGATGGCATTGTTCTATACACGGACGGTGTGATCGAAGCGGAGAATGACCAACAGCAACTTTATGGACTGGAACGCTTAATGGAGCAAATTCAACACTACTGGCAACAGTCTGCGATCGAGATTCGTCGCGCAATCATTGCCGATGTTCAGCAACATATTGGCGATCGGGCGGTACTGGATGACATTACGCTTGTAGTGTTGAAAAAAGTCAACGAACCATCAACCAACAATCCGCCGATAACGCGCCTCTAACACCGAGTAAATGCCGTAGGCAATAAACCCGAAGGCGACGCTCCCCAACAGCCATGAACCAAAGGGTTGTTCTGCCAGAGCTTGCAGGGCACCCCCCAGTCCGATCGCTTCACTGGGATCAAATTTCCACGCAGCGATGATCAGGAAAATCCCAATTACGCCAAATACGATTCCCCGTGCTGCAATTCCAAAGCGACCCAGACGAATTGTCCAGAATCGCTCTGTGGTGTTCATCTCATTCAGCTTAAACTCATCTCGGAACTTCAGCTTATAGGACTGATAAAGGTAGGACACCCCCAAGCCGATCGTCAACAAGCCGCCAAGCCCAACTATCCATTGCCCAAAGGGCTGAGCCAGCAAGCGGGCCGTCCAATCCTGAGGTGTATTGCTGCTATCACCGTTACCCCCCGATACACTGGCTGCTCCCAGGATCAACTTAACGGCAGTGATTGCCAATCCACAGTAGGCCAGGCTACTGAAGGCATATCCCAGTCGTTGCAAAACTCGCTTCAGGCTGACTTTCTCATGGGAATGGAGCGGATCGAGCAAAGCCTGGACAATTCGCCAGAGGGCATAGCCAAGCAATCCGATCGCCACGACACCCAAAATCATTGAACCAAACGGTGGAATCATCAACGTGTGTAGCGCACCCTCTGTATCGGTGGTTCTGCCGCCTGATCCTGTAGCCGCCTGGGCCGCCAGCCAGCCGATCGTAAGATACACTAATCCTTTCGCAGTATAGCCAAATCGAGCCAGGGATTCCACCCAGGGATGGGAAGCGGCTCGCTTAATCGGACGCTTTAATGCTTTTTGAGGTGAATGGTGCTGTGACATACCTGTGATTGAAGAAAATAGTGTTATGGGAAATGTTATGGAAAAATGAATAACTGCTCGATCTGACTCAATCAAGGATTAGAGGGCGATCGAACATCTGAACTCAAGAAAATGCCAGAATCTTACAATCAGTCACCCTGGTTTAGTGAACAGCACGTGAGTACAGTTAGATACCATCACAACGTAACAAAAACATCTCCTAGTTTCGTAGAAATTGGCTCTAGTAGCGTCTATCTGAAGTCAACAGAAGCTTCCTTTCGTCCTCCATCCGAAGGTAGAGGCAAGGTCAACCTCCAAATACTTCAAACTAGAAAAATGAGTACTCCATAGGCGATCGCGCCTGTCAAAAATGACCAGAAGCAACTTTCCCGTTCCTCTGGTAGTTCTTCTTTGAGAATATTGAGGATAATCGCTCCGGCAATCAAAGCATGAATAACTGCGATCGTTCCTTCATGGACTGCAAGGGTTTCTCCCAACACGGCCCCCGCGACAATAGCTCCTGCCAGGATCCAGCGTCCGTACTTATCGTATAAATGCTTGTGGTGTTCTCTGAGGCTGCGATCGTTCACCATAAAATGCAGCCCAAAGGCAATGAAAAATAAGATAGATGCGGTTACTCCCTGCTGGGCAAACTCTTGCAGAAGATATCCCAGAATGGCATTGTAAACAGCAAAGGAAAAGATATGTAGCCCAAAAATCTCCAGACTCGTCCAATCCCGTCCTTGAGTATGTTGATTAAACGTGCGCGATCGCAAAGCTAAACTTTCTAAGCCATAAAATACCGTGAGTCCCACAAAAGACAGCAGGTAAACGTGATCCTCTAAAAACGCCAGGAAAGGAATATCGATATCTTCGAGCTGCGCCTGAGAATGACTGAGTTCCGGCAATATATCAAGAAATAAGTAAGCGATGGAAACCCCTCCTGCTAAAGACTTCCAGCGACGCTGCGGGATGAGTTCCAGAAATTTCCAGCTCGATGCTGAAATGTGGATCAGAGCCAGGGCGATCGCCAGTAATAAACTAAGGATTTCCATTTCTTGAGGAATGCGAACTGAATAATCTGAAATTCTTGTAGGGTGGGCATCTTGCTCGTCCAGTCAGCAAAAACGATTTACAGGTTATTTAATCCATGATCCTGAGCCTTGGATTTCGGAGAACGGTAAATCCGAATTCAAACGCTTATCCTATGGAGTATCCTCATCTGGATCAACTCCCAGGAACCTTAACCGTTCCGCCAGTCGTTCCGCCCGTTGGCGTTCCTGCTCGGCCCGTTGGCGTTCCTGCTCGGCCCGTTGGCGTTCCTGCTCGGCCCGTTGGCGTTCTTGCTCCGCTTCCGTCGAAATCCAGTGCCCTTTCGCATCATACCAGCGCAACCAGAGCCGATGAATCCCGGCATATTCTCCCTGCCATAAACCCAACCCCAACCCAATATCTGGCATCCAGATCTTCGGTTCCCGGAGATCAAGCTCTTGATACTGTCCGGCTTGAAGGGTAAAAACCTGTAGGCATTCAGTGTAGCGACTAAAGACAATGTAGTAGGGGATTCGCAAAATCTTCTCATAAACCTGCCATTTGGTGGGCGGTTGATCATTTTCCCGTTCAACCCGTCCCAGGTCTTCATCCTCTGTACCCGGCGACAGCAATTCCACCACCACCACCGGACTGATTCCCTCTTGCCAAATCACATAGCTGCGGCGTAAATCTCGTCCTTCATAAAGCCTGGGCACACCCACCACGCCAAACCAATCGGGTCGCTTATACCAGTTGGGATAGCGGACATCGTAGTAGAGGTTCATGTCACTGGCGCTAAACACCTGCTCTGGTTGATGGGAGGGAGGCTGAAAGGTGATCCGCAATAGCTCAGGTTGAAAGTCATGAAATTCATCCGGCAAGCCAGGTTCCTCCGGATCTTCGCTGGGTAAGTCATACATGGTGGGCAGCGTTTCCCTGGGAGGACGGGGAGGATCGGTTTGCTCGATGGATCTGGCAAAAGACATGACAACCTCTTTCGCAACTTGGAAAACGACCTATAGAGCTATTTTAGCCATCGTTAGCCCTTAGAAGTCCATCCAACCTTGATCACTGCTTCTGATACTCCGTCCCACTGTTTGGGCATTCTAGGTGCTAGTTCACGTCAGTTGCGCCTGCGAGGCAATGTCTATGCCCGAACCGCAGATTTCTGCCATCATTTGTACCCACAATCGAGATGCCTACTTAGGAGCAGCGATCGATAGCCTGCTAGCACAAACCTTTGCTGGCGAGTTTGAGGTGATTGTGGTAGACAATGCCTCAAGCGATCGAACCCGTGAGGTCGTCGAATCTCGCTTACCCCATCCACGTTTGCAGTATGTCTATGAACCTGTTACTGGACTTTCAGTGGCGCGAAATACCGGAGCGAAGGTCGCGCAAAGCCCAATTCTGGCCTATCTCGATGATGATGCAGTGGCTACCCCATCCTGGTTAAGCGACCTATATCAGGCCTATCAACAGAATGAACAACTGGCGATCGCTGGCGGTAAAGTCACCCTCCTCTGGGCAGCAGGCACTACTCCCCCCCGATGGCTCTCTCCAGGGCTAGCTGGAAATTTGGGAGCCTATGACTTGGGGGATGAAGTCGTGTACATCGATCGTCCCAGCCTGACACCCAGAGGGCTAAACTACTCTATCCGTCGAGACTTTTTGGAGCAAGTAGGCGGCTTTGATCTCAACCTGGGACGAGTCGGTAAATCCCTCTTATCTAATGAAGAACTGCGGATGACGGAACTCGCTCTAGCTCAAGGCTGGCAGGTTGCTTACCTCCCTAATGCGATCGTCGCCCATCACGTTGCACCCGAACGCCTGAACCGCTCCTGGTTCCTTAGCCGGGGCTGGTGGCAGGGTATCAGCGAGTGTTACCGGGAACAGCTAGCCGGACGAGCCGGTTGGGGGCAACTCCGGCGCGGCACAGAACGATTCCTCCGTGGACTCTATCAATCCCTCAAATACTTTAACCACCCCGCCCAACGTTTTGACAGCTTCGCCTATGCCTACGGGCAAATTGGTTATCTCAAAGCGGCGATCGAGGGAATGGTTAAGAAGAGAAGTGAGGAGTGAGGAGTGAGGGGTGAGGAGCCAGGAGTCAGAAGTCAGAAGTGCTCACCACCAAGCTCCTGATCGGTTTTCAAAGCCTTTGGTGGGCAGTGCCCACCCTACTTTTCTCCTCCCTCCCCACTCCCTATTCCCCACTCCCCACTCCCTACTCCCTACTCCCCACTCCCTACTCCCTACTCCCTATTCCCCACTCCCCACTCCCTATGACTACCAAACTCCCCATCTCCGTCCTAATTCCTGCTAAAAACGAAGAAGCCAATCTGCCTGCCTGCCTGGAAAGCGTGGTCAGAGCCGATGAAATATTTGTGGTGGATTCTCAGAGTACCGATCGATCGATTGAGATTGCCGAACAGCGTGGTGCAACCGTCGTCCAGTTTCAGTTCAATGGCCGGTGGCCTAAGAAGAAAAACTGGTCGCTGGAGAATTTGCCCTTTCGCAATGAGTGGGTGCTAATTGTCGATTGTGATGAGCGCATTACTCCCGAATTATGGGATGAAATTGCAGAAGCGATTCAAAATCCGGAATATGCCGGTTACTACCTGAATCGACGGGTCTTCTTCCTGGGGCAATGGATTCGGCATGGTGGCAAATATCCTGACTGGAATTTGCGTCTGTTTCGACATCAAAAAGGACGATACGAAAACTTGAATACTGAGGAAATCCGCAATACCGGAGATAACGAAGTTCATGAACACGTTGTTCTGGAAGGGAAAGTGGGCTATCTCAAAGAAGATATGCTGCACATTGACTTCCGCGATATTTTTCAATGGTTGGAGCGTCATAACCGCTATTCCAACTGGGAAGCCAGGGTCTATTACAACTTGCTGACCGGCATGGGCGAAGGCGGGACGATCGGCGCAAATCTACTTGGAGACTCGGTGCAGCGTAAGCGGTTCCTCAAGAAAATCTGGGTGCGTCTTCCCTTCAAACCCTTGCTTCGGTTTATCTTGTCCTATTTCATCCGCCTGGGTTTCCTGGATGGCAAAGCTGGCTACATCTACGCTCGTTTACTCAGTCAGTACGAGTATCAAATCGGGGTCAAACTCCACGAAATCCAGCAATTTAATGGTCAGTTAAACAAGTCTCCCGCTCCGGCGACGGTGCGATCGGTGAGTTAGGACTGAGGGCTGAGGGCTGAGTGTTGAGGACTGAAGAAGTCTCGCGCATCATCGGCGGACTCCGTGCTTCCGTCGATCGCCAAAAGAACCAACAGAGCTAATCTAAATTTCCTCCAAATCCCCTCCAAACCCCCTCCAAACTATGCAACCTCCAACCTCTCCCCAAAACCTCTCCTCTCCCTCCTTCCCCCTCCCTCCTCAGTCCTCAGTCCTCAGTCCTCAGTCCTCAGTCCTCAGTCCTCAGTCCTCAACACTCACTAACCTCCACCACTACAACCAATCCCACTTCGATCGCGGTCGTTCAGGATGGGTGATCTTGCTGTGGTGGTTGGTGCAGGCGATCGTGTTTCCGCTGACTCCTCACAGTTTCCATGCACCTCGAATTGCAGTGTTGCGGCTATTTGGGGCAAAATTGGACGCGGGGTGATTATTCGGCCAACAGCTCGATTTACCTATCCCTGGAAAGTGACGATCGGTGAGTATAGCTGGATTGGTGATGATGTGGTGCTGTATAGCCTGGATCAGATTTGGATTGGGGCACATTGCGTGATTTCTCAGAAAAGCTATCTCTGTACTGGAAGCCACGATATTCAGGATCCGGCGTTCGGTTTACAAACAGCTCCGATTCAGGTGGGTCATGGGGTTTGGGTGGCAGCAGATTGCTTTGTGGCTCCGGGGGTGACGATTGGAGCCAATGCCGTGATTGGGGCCCGGAGCAGTGTGTTCAAGTCGATGCCGGAGCAGCAGGTGTGCTGGGGAAATCCCTGTCAACCTCGCTACCAGAGGGAAGTGAAGCTGAGTTAATGCGATCGCCTGAGTACAATTGCCTGAGTACAATCGCCTGAATACAACCACTCAAGGGATATTCAACCCCAGCGATATCCAGCCCTCAACGCTTCTTGCGCTTCGATGACTTGGGTGTCTTGTCGGGCAGCTCAGATGCTAACTTCAACGCAGACTTAGGCTTTTTAGGCGGTTCGTAATCATAATCCGGTTCTTGAAACCGAACGATCGGCGGAACGTACTCTTCTTCGTCTGCCTCGGCAAAATTGTCCTCTTTTGCCATCAATTGAGCAAGGGCTTCCTGGACATCAGGTGGCATATGCCGCTTCAAGCTATCAATGAACGACTGCTCGGTTAGTCCTCCTCCCGGCTCATCACTCAGGGGTTCAACGGGTTCAAGGCTGGCTGCAAACCGACTGGCTTCCGCTGCAAATTCTTCGGCCGAGACGCTATCGGGGGGTTGCCACCGATGGACAAAATCAAACCGCCACAGCTTGGGGTAGTCTTCCACGATCGCGCTTTTGAGATCGTGAATGCCAGTCATTGCCTGCTGATGGACTTGATCGGAAATCATTTGTTTGGCAAGCAAAAAGTCATACACATAGGACATTCCCCATAGCAATCCGAAGCCGATCGCCTGAGTCATAGACAGCAACCCACCAATCATCTGGTGAACGGTGTAATCGAGGTCATCCTGCTCAAAGGCAAAGTAAAGTTCGGGTTGGGAAAGCTTTTTGTTGGGAATTTGTCGATTGTCCAGGAAGTTCACTACTGATTTCCAAATGGCATAACTGCAAACAAAGCTCATTTGCTTTTGTTTGGCCATGTATTGATAAAAGCCAATGGAGAGGGTACGAAGGGCTGCGGCCCGATCGCGCTTAAACTGGGCCAGGAAAGCTGGATTTTTTTCGACTTCCGTCGTTAGACTTTGCTGAATTTCGGCAATCCACTTCGGCTTTTTGGGAAACCCATACCGCACGGTTTCCTCTAGAAATGCATCCCAGTCAACCGATTCATCCTGCTGAAGCTGTTCATAGGCACGTTGCATTCGATCGTACAGCAACACATTGCTGAACTCCATTTCAGTCCCCCGAATCACCATGGGAGAATCCTTCACGGGTTCGTAGGCCGCCTGACACAGTTCGATCGCCAAATCTCTGGCATCGTATAGCTTCAGGTAATCCAACGTCATCAACGTTTGATCGATGTCCTCAACCGGATTGAGCAGGAATTGTCCTAGCCCTTCCCGCACCTGCTCCAGATCGTTTTTGTAAAGAAAATACTCAATCAGCAAACTATCCAGAAAGGGGAATTCTGCTTGATGGAACTCAGGCTGCTGTTGGTGTAATACATGAAGCAACGCAACGGCTTTCTCAAGCTGATTTTTATGAACCAACTCATCGCGCATCATTGCCAGCAGCAGCCCCAGATCCAGGTCTTCTATCAGGTCTGGAGTGAGCGGTTGGGACAGTGCATCCAGGAGCATATCGTACTGCTGTTTGACGGAGGCAGCATCGTACTCTGTATTCCATTGCTCCGGATTAGCTACTGATAATGTCATCATGAACCTCCGCTAGACAGAACCGAAGCCATTTTACAGGCATGATCGCATGGTTTGCTGTTGCGATCATAGCCATTCGCAATATTGGTTAACCTAAAGCGGTTGGATACTCCCAGCCTGACAATCTCTGAGCCACAATCGCATGGCCTGAGCAATCACACCCTGGCTACTATCCTGAGGGGGAGTAGACGGTTCATTAGCTGGAACATTGCCGATCGCTGAAAACAGAAAGACCAGTCGCCAGCCACGGGTCGTTTGGGTCAAAAAGGCCCAATGGTGATGCTGTAACCGTACCGAAGTATTGGGGACATACTGGCGTTCCAGCGTGGTAAAGAAAATTTGCGTAGTGTCGTCTTCTCGGAGGGGGGTGTACTCCCTGGAGACAAGGGGTAGCGGTTCCAATTCTGGACGGTCTACCAGCAGGACGTACCCCGGTATATTATTCTGCGTTCGCCAGTCCAAGGGATAAGCCCGTTGATTGACGCGATTGGCATAGCTGGGTAAGTCCCGCAACAACAGCGGCAGTAGTTCCTCTAACTCATTGGGGCACTGCATGAGTGGGCGAATGTACTGAGTTTCCATAGTGCGCTGGGTTTCCGAGCTGGCGATCGTCCCTCGATCCCTCTGTGGTAGCGATTCCCCAGCGAAGGATGTCACTGGCAAAGACGGCATGATTCCCAACGCTAGTCCACCCAGGAGTAACCTGCTACCCCAACGAACGATCGCCGCTTGCCATTGCTGAAGCCCATCCTCCATCGCTTCTTCCTCCCTCAGCCGAACCGGGTTACACAATTTTTTGTCCAGGCTATATCTTCCCCAGGCTCAGTAGATCGAAAATGAATTGCATTCACGGCACTGCCTGCTGTTGATCCCCCTAAATCCCCCTTAAAAAGGGGGACTTCAAACCTCTTTTGGATCGGTTCCCCCTTTTTTAAGGGGGGCTAGGGGGGATCTAAACAGGGTTTGCGATCTACTGAGGCTATATTTTTCCAGGCTATAACTTGCCTCCCTCCTCTCCCGTCAAATCCTGACCGATTCGCTGAAATGCGGCTGCCGGATCTTCTGCCATTGTAATGGGACGACCAACCACTAAATAATCTGCCCCTGCCTTGAAGGCTGCCTCAGGGGTTAGGGTTCGTTTCTGATCCTTCGCCTCTGCCCAGCGGGGACGCACCCCCGGACAAACCAGCAAAAAATCTTGACCACAAACGTCCCGCAGTTGCGCTGCTTCTTGGGGAGAGCAAACCACCCCTGCCAGTCCACTCTCCTGGGCCAGCAAAGCCATTTGCAGGGCATAGTCATTTAACTCCAGGGGAATTTTAAGTTCAAAGGCCAGCGATCGCGGGGTGAGACTCGTTAGCACCGTAATCGCAATCACTTTCGGTGGAGAACACCCTGCCTCTGCCGCGCCTGCCTCTGCCGCCGCTTGAGCTGCCCTGAGAGCCTCCTGCCCCGCCGCCGCATGAACCGTCAGCAAATCCACCCCATACCGCCCTGCTGCCCGACAGGCTCCTGCCATTGTATTAGGAATGTCATGAAACTTGAGATCCAAAAAAATCCGCTTCTGGCGTTCCTTCAGGATGTTGAGAATACCGGCTCCAGTGCTGGTAAATAACTCCAACCCCACTTTCCAAAAGGTGACATCGGGCAGGCGATCGAGCAGGGCCAGCGCATCCGCTTCAGAGGGAACGTCGAGGGGAACAATAATGCGATCGAGCATGGTAGGGAATGGGGAGTGGGGAGTGGGGAATGGGGAGTGGGGAGGGAGAAGGAGTCGGGAGTCGGGAGTCGAGAGGAGAAAAGGAGAAGGAGGGAGAGGAGAAAAGGAGAAGGAGGGAGAGGAGAAATGTAGGTGGGCACTGCCCACCAAAGGCTTTGAAAACCGATCGGGAGCTTTGAAACCTGATCAGGAGCTTGGTGATGAGCACTGCCTACCCTACTTCTGACTCCTCACTCCTCACTCCTCACTCCTCACTCCTCACCAGCCTGACAAACTTCCGCTTACCGACTTGCAGCAACTTGCCTTCCAACTCCTCTGCCGACTCGAAGGTGCGATCGACCTGTTTGATCGGTTCACCCTCCAGGCGGACGGCTCCTCCCTGAATTTGACGACGGGCATCAGAACTGCTGCTACATAGTCCGGCCGCACTGAGGATGTAGAACAGCTTGGCGGGAAAACTGACGTTAGATAGGGAAAATTCGACAGCTTCTCCGACATGATCTAATTTACCTCCGGCGACGGCTCTGGCGGCTTGCTGGGCTGCCACTGCGGCATCTTTTCCGTGGTACTGGGTGGTCACTTCCAGGGCAAGGAGTTCCTGGCGATCGCGGGCAGTTTCGGGGAGTTGTTCAAGCGGCAAATTTGTGAGTAGCTCGAAGTACTCTTCCACCAGCGCATCGGGTGTTTTTTGCAGCTTGTTATACATATCCTGAGCCGTATCCATTAGCCCCACATAGTTGCCCAGGGACTTTGACATTTTTTGTACCCCGTCTGTGCCAACCAAAATCGGCAGCAGTAACCCGAACTGGGGAGATTGCCCAAAGTGACGCTGTAAGTCTCGTCCGACAGCCAAGTTGAATTTTTGATCCGTGCCGCCTAACTCCACATCAGCCTGTACGGCTACCGAGTCATAGCCCTGCATCAGGGGATACAGGAACTCATGTAAATAAATGGGGGTTTCTTTTTTGTACCGTTCCGCAAATCCTTCCTTGGCCAGCATTTGCCCGACGGTCATCGTCCCCAACAATTCCAGCGTTTGGGACAGATCCAAACCCGCCAACCATTCCGAGTTGTAACGAATTTCCAATTTCTCTGGAGAAAAGTCTAGAATAGGGCGAACCTGCTCTAGATAGGTTTCAGCATTTTGCTTCACCTGCTCTACCGTTAGTTGCTTTCGCACTTCTGATTTGCCAGTGGGATCCCCAATTCGGGCGGTAAAGTCGCCAATAATCAGCACGGCTTTGTGTCCAGCGTCCTGGAAGGCCCGGAGTTTACGAATCACAATGCTATGCCCCAGGTGGATTTCTGTCCCAGTGGGGTCAATGCCCAGCTTAATCCGTAAGGGGCGATCGGCCTGGGCTAGACGCACCTCCAGGTTTTCGTTGGCATCGGTAGAATCTGGCTGGTGAGGGAAAATCTCATTTGTCCCTCGGTGGAGCCAGGAAAAAGATTGCGCTACAGTCTTAGTGGGTTGATCAGAAGCCATACATATTTACTTGGCAATTTACTCGCAAGATCCGCTACACTCTCTGCAATGTTTGTCTGCAATCTGCAATATTCATTTGAGTGTAATGGGTCGTTTAACAAACAACCTACTATAATTGCAAAACTTGTGAGGAATTAACACTAGCTGTGTCATCCAACCCTGCCAGATCAAAGCCAATCTCTCCCAAATCGTCCCGGAAAAGTAAAGCTGCGGGGACGACCAATCCGGTTGTGGGATATTTGCTGGGCGTTACTCAAGTGACTGCGGGTACGCTCCTGACCATCACCATGTTGTCTAGCTCCATAGTGGCTGGTGGACTCGTTGGTTTGGCTCTCAGCTTCCGAAATTTGCCAGATGTGCGGCTGCTGCGTAACTATATCCCGTCGGAAACCAGCTACATCTACGATTTGAATGGGACGTTGCTCTCCAGCATCCATGATGAGGCCAACCGGGATGTCGTCGATCTCAACAATGTCTCGCCCCACCTGAAGCGGGCTGTGCTGGCGATCGAAGATAGCTACTTTTTCTCTCACCACGGTATTAATCCTCCCAGCGTGACCGGGCCTTTCTGGCGAACCTCCAGGAAGGAGAAACCGTTGAGGGTGGCTCGACTGTGACGATGCAGTTGGTGAAAAACCTGTTTTTGTCCCCCGATCGCACCGTCAGCCGGAAGCTGGCGGAAGCGGTGTTAGCCCTGCGCCTGGAGCAAGTTTTCTCCAAGGATCAAATTCTGGAGATGTACTTGAACCAGGTGTACTGGGGTCACAATACCTATGGGGCAGAAACCGCTGCTAAAAGTTACTTCAGTAAGCGCGCTTCAGAACTTACGCTAGCAGAAGCAGCAATGATGGCTGGGTTGATTCAGGCTCCTGAAGGGTACAGTCCGTTTGTCAACTATCAACTCGCCAAACAGCGCCAAGCGGTCGTTCTGGAACGGATGCAGATTTTAGGATGGATCACGCCAGAGGAAGCGGAGGAAGCCAGGGCCCAACCCATTGTTCTGGGGCAGATTACTTCCTTCCAGGGTAGCCAGGTTCCCTATGTTACCGATGCGGTTGTGCAGGAATTAACCGATCGCTTTGGGCAGGATGCTGTGCTGAAGGGCGGCATGCGGGTACAGACAACGATCGACCTGGAACTCCAGCGATTGGCGGAAGAGGTGGCGCGTAGTGGGCTGGCATCGGTGCAGTACCAGGGAGTTTATGCCGATCAAATTTCGATCGTGGCCGTTGATCCCCGGACGCACTTCGTCAAGGCAATGGTGGGTGGGGTAGATTACGATCAGAGCCAGTATAACCGCGCCGTTCAAGCACTGCGACAGCCCGGCTCCGCCTTTAAACCCTTTGTTTACTATGCAGCCTTTGCCACGGGTCGGTATGCTCCGGACTCAACGATCATGGATACGCCCGTGAGCTATCCTGACGGAGATGGTTACTATACGCCGCAAAACTACGATCGCAGCTTCGGTGGAGCCATGTCGATGCGGCAAGCGATGGCCATGTCACGGAATGTTCCGGCGATTCGGCTGGGGCAGGAAGTGAGTATTAACCGGGTGATTGAGATCTGCCGGATTTTGGGGATCAAGAGTCCGATGGAGCCTGTGACTTCTCTGCCACTGGGAGCCGTTGACCTCACTCCCCTGGAAATGGCTGCCTCCTTTGCCACCTTTGCCAATGGCGGATGGCAGTCGGAAACCACCACGATCGTCCAGGTGATGGATAGCCAGGGTAATATTTTACTGGACAATACGCCGAACCCCCAACTGGTGCTTGACCCGTGGGCGGTAGCTGCTCTGAATGATGTGATGCAGGCCGTCATTAACAATGGAACCGGAACGGCAGCCCGGCTCGATCGTCCAGCAGCGGGTAAAACTGGAACCACGTCAGCAGAGCGGGATATCTGGTTTGTTGGTTACGTACCACAACTGTCTGTTTCCGTCTGGATTGGCCGCGATGATTATGGCCCCCTTGGCGGTGGAGCAACGGGAGGGGGCTATGTCGCTCCGATTTGGCGCAACTTCATGCAGCAAGCATTAAGTGGAGTTCCAGTTGAGACATTCCCACCTGCCTCAAATTTTGTGCGTCCATAGCTTTGTCTATCCATCACACTGGGTTCTGCTCAGGTGGGGCACCCATCACGGTTGATGAATGGTCATTATTGAACAATCCCAGTCATCATTGAACAATCCCAATAAGGTGCAAGGAATGTGCACCTTAGATTCCAGTTATGCGATCGTCTCTTAAACGTTCCTTCACAAAGCAGATGGAAATTGTGCAGTTTTGATTGCGAATGGACAAATTAAGTACACGAGTCTTGTTGTTGTTCTAAACTTGAGATTAATTCCACCGAGGCTTCAAGCATCGCCTTGGATTTAGAAATGGCTTCTAGGTGAAAAATTATTGCATATTGTGAGAGTTTTCTTACAATCTCAGCGAGTTGACCGGAATTCACTTTAGCTGCCCCGTAAACTTCTAACAAGGACTTCAATCGATTTACCACTTCGATTGATGTGCATCTCCAATCGATTTGTACCCTGTCTTTATTCCTGCGATCGGACTGCATAGCAAATTGCCATTTGCCATGTCACTATCCGTTCTGAATCTAATCTTGACTCACGGTGTATTTCTACCACTTACTCGGCTTTTGAGTTTATAGTCGCTTTAAAATTTGGAGCAAGCAATATGGGTAGATTGCATCTGAAAAACATCGTTTTACCGGCTGTGTTAGTTTCCTGTGCCACTTTTTCAAGCTTCACCCTGCCGTTCATTCTGTCCGATTCTAAACCGATTTCAATCAATATGCCACCCCTGTTTGAAGGTGAAATTCAACCTGTTTTTAACCGTGAAAATAAGGGAGGCGCAATTCGTCACATTGGTTTAGCGATTGTCTCCAGTGTTGGGGCTGGCCTCGCCACAGTTGAGATTTTGAGACGGTTGCAATCTGCTGAGTCCGATACACCCCTGTCAACGCAAGAGGAAAATTTCTGTCCTCCAGATCAGGTTTACCCAACAAATCATTATGTTGCCAGTGATCCAGGTCATAAACGCAGTCTGGTTCAAGTGGGTGCATCAGCAAGCAATCCATTTGAAGGTCATGGTCGTATGCTTGCCGATGACGGGCGATCGTTCCCACCATCAATTACAGAAAATCCTTTATTCATTGCAGCAGCAGAAGAGTTTAATCTCAATCCAGTTGCTGCGGTTGAGGAACCCTCTCTCGAAGACCTTTCGATTGAAGAGTTAACAATTGAAGAAGCCTCTAAATTATTGAATACAAATGCAGCGGCTGAAGTCTCACCGTCCATGTGCAGTTTGATTTCAGTCCTCAAGCATGGCCAGACTTGTCATATTAAAACCGCAACCTCTGATCACAGTCAGTTTGCCCTGCACTGGAATCAAGAATACTATCGGTTTTTCCGGGTGCAACCGATCCGCGAAAAAGCATTGACGATCGCGCAACGGCTTGCCAATCGAGGGGAGCAAGTGGTGATCACGGAGCAGGATCAGGGCTTCGTCGTTTGGGTCAAAGAGAGTAGCGCATCTGTTGAATTGATTTCATAAAAGCTTGGTTGTTCTCGCTGTAGAACCATTATTCTCAGGGAAGACGGCTACCATGAATGCCGATGAATTATTGAAAAAGTACGCAGCTGGAACCAGAGATTTCAGTGGAGTGATTTTACGCCAGGTTGACCTCTGCCGTGCCGTATTGCCTGGAATCGATTTCTGGGAAGCAGATCTGCAAGAGGCTAATCTGGGGGAAGCAACATTGCAGAATGCCAATTTGCGGGAAGCCCTGCTCAATGGTGCCGTCCTGGCTGGGGCAGACCTCCGACGGGCAGATCTCAGGGGAGCCAAACTCAAACAGGCCAATCTGCGATCGACCCGTCTGGATGAGTCGCTCTGTGATGAAACCACAGAATTTCCCACTGATGCTGAATGGTCGAATGTGGGAGCCTATATCATTGCCCCGCACTCAAACTTAGTTCGGGCAAACTTGAGTCATTTTGACTTGAGTGGGGCAGATCTGCACAATGCTGACTTAAAGGATGCCAATTTGACCGGAGCCAATCTCCTGGGATCTGATCTAAGCAATGCCAACATTAGTCGGGTGAATTTTCATCAGGCAAATTTGACTCAGGCAAGGCTAGTCAGGGCAATTCTCACGGGGGCGAATTTACAGCAGTCTAACTTAAATGAGACTGACCTGCGTTATGCCAATCTGTTTGGCGCAAATCTGCGATCGGCTTCCTTGCAATGTGCCTCGCTCCAGGGGGCAGTTTGCAATGAAGCAACCCAGTTTCCCCCAGACTATGATCCGATCGCTAATGGAATCCACGTTGCAGTGCCGGGGGCAATCCTCCGAGGGGCAAACTTAAGCGGAGTCAGTTTAGCTGGAGCTGATTTACGTCATGCTGACCTCTCAAAAGCAAATCTGACGCGAGCGGATTTGTGGGGAGCTATCCTGGACGGAGCCGACCTATCCAACGCTAATTTAACTGCTGCGAATTTGTGGGGGCCAGCCTGGTGGGGGCAAACCTGCAAGACACCTGCCTGACCTCTGCCAATTTGCAGGCAGCAGATTTGAGTGAGGCGAGGGGGATAGGGAGTGGGGAGTAGGGGCGAATCGTGATTCGCCCTACGGGGATTAGGAAGCAAGCTTCTTGTGGGGTGGGCATCTTGCCTGCCCAGTCAGCATAGGGAGAATCGGATCCGGAAAGCAACTTCTTGTGGGGTGGGCATCTTGCCTGCCCTTTTTGCTGAGGTAGGTATCTGAAAGCCTCCCTGCTCAAGCGGAATCCAGAAGCAGTAGCTCGAAAACGAATTTACATTGGGAGCATCCCACTTTTGTAAAAGGGTGAAGATAAACCCACCCCTGCCCCTCCCAGGAGGGGATCTTGTGGACATTCTTCTGGTTGAGCAGGGATTTTTCAGAGGTTCCCCTCCTGGGAGGGGTTAGGGGTGAGTTCACTGTCTGATGCCACCAGACCTTTCAGTATCTAATCGCCCTGATGTGCATTTGTATGACGGATTGTTCACTGGCAGGCAAGATGCCTGCGCTACGAAATCGATCGATTTGCATCAATTCGTTTGCATCAATGGAATGCTCCCAACCGACTTATCAGATCTATCGCAGAAACTCTTCAGGAGAAGGAGGGGCATCGGTAATCCGGGTTCCAGGGAATTCCAGATCAGTAGGATTCGGCGGTTCATTAGGGATGATGTATCGATCGCCCCAGCCACCATTGCGGTCTTCTGGTCGTTGGGGGGGAGGCGTGGTGCGACCAGAGGGCAGGGCAACTGCCAGGGTTTGTTGAATTTGAGCGTAGCGGAACCCTTCGGAAGTGCTGAGAATCGTTCCGCCTGGAAAGCGCACACCGCGACGGGAAAGATCCTGTTCTAGTCTGGATAGCTCATCTGCCGAGGACAGGATTGCCATAAAAATTACGTTATCTTCAGGACGAAATGATAAACCAACCTGGGATTGTTCCAACTGCCAGGCTTCCTGAAATCGTCCATCGGCAGCCACTTTCCAGAGATTCACATCGGCTTGCCATTCGCCACGCTGCACGATCGCAGGTTGGTACGCCAGGATAGAGTAGGTAAGACGGGAAGGATGGCTAGAGGGATTTTCAGCCGCGATCGCTTCAGTTAGGGCTTCAGTGAATGCCTCAGATGCTATATCCTGATCCAACAGATCGTCAGTTGATGAATCGCTCGAAGCAGTAGCCCTTTGCGGAC
Organism: Egbenema bharatensis FJBBOT/2019; assembly: GCF_048077055.1. Lineage (NCBI taxonomy): Bacteria > Bacillati > Cyanobacteriota > Cyanophyceae > Oculatellales > Oculatellaceae > Egbenema > Egbenema bharatensis. Next base: position 6,398,197 of record NZ_CP182236.1, read on the forward strand.
GATTAGTGGGGCGATCGTCTAACTGCAAATACCGCACAGCCGCGATCGTGATGGGCGTATCATCTGGCAGATTTGCTCGACCGCTAACCGAGAATGATCCAGGGGTGTTTGTGGGTTCCACCTGAATGGCTAAATCTACCTCCGACCAGCGAAAAAAGGATGGCAACTGCACCGAAGCACATCCAGATAGCAGCAGTAGTAAAACCATCAGTTTAGCGATGCCAAACGATTGGATGGAGTGAATGAAGGGGGCCACAGACTGCTTGAGTTGCATAAACCGCTATCGTAAGGTTCTAAATAACATTTTCTAGGTCATCCTTCTGACTTTTATGGGTTAATCCGGAGGGAATGGGTCATGCTTTATATTGTTTTTGTCTGGACACTTCACCCTTTGCCAAAGCTTCATCCCCGCCTTGAGGCAAATGCTTAAAAAAGCCCGCAACTCTGGCGTTCCGCCCTGGAGAGATGGATAGCCGATCGCCTATAATTCGGAGAATTGCTTGTAACTTTACTGAGAACAATTGGCTTCTTTACTGAGGCTTTATAGACAAATGTTATAAGTTGAGTGAGATTATTAAATAGAGATTAAAGGGGAGCATCCCATTAGTTCAAATAAATCGATTTCCGTAGCGCAGGCATCTTGCCTGTCAGCGAGAGATTTGTCCGGTAAATGCAGGGATGGTCATCTGCCAAACTGAGGGAATCCTCCATTGGATTTGATCTTTAACCCATCATAATTCAGGCGAAATACAATTCTTTCCTGATGGAATGCAAGGGTTGGAGGATAATCTGAAAAACTGTCCTATTTCTGCTACCTGAAACGATCGCTGCCTGAGATCTTCGCAATTTGCCAATATTATCATTCCAGGGTCACTTTCATCGCGCAGTTGTATCTACCCTCTGTATCCAGGCAAAACTTAAGGCAATTTGCGGTCAGCATTGTTGTCAGTACGCCTCACTGTTGCTTGTGAAGCGGATATCTACCACCTGGTCTTAACCCTTAACTCGATCGATTCCCTGGGAAACGATAACGTCAGCGCAACTTCGGATCTGCAAAGATTCCCAATGATTGATTTGGGAACGATACTGTCGTGTGTTTGGCACGGCTCAGACTCTATCCTTTAGCATTTTGATATGGATCTACACGCCAACTCGATCGCATCTCGATCGCATCACGCATCACCATCGTTACCCTACCTGCGGGTATTGCTCTCCATTAGTACCTCTTCAATCGGCGGCTTACTGGGGCTGGGAGAAGCTTCAGTTCAAGCGTATCCGGTATTGCCTGAGTCTGACTTAACGAGTGCGATCGATAGTATAACAACTGAGACAGAAACGGCAACCCCAGAACGCATTGTCACGATCGCCAATGATGAAGCAACTCATGATGTTTATGAGTTCGATTTGCGGTTTGACGCAATGACCGATCGCAACGCTCAGATTGAACTGGAATCCGATAGCGAAACAGAACTTTTTTGGGGGCGATCGAGCATTATTTCAGAGTTGGCAAATTCAGCTTCAGAATCTATAGACTCACTCGATTTTCACTCTAATGATCTAGATCACACGGATACCCTTCCCCCATCTTCCCTGCAAGCGGATAACACCGAATTGGATTGGGTGGAGCAGTTCGATCAGGTGTATGCCGCCACTGAACGCGAATTATGGGTAGAACAGAGTCAAGAATCAACGGTTGTGGCTACGGACGATGGCAAAGAATCTACAGAGGAATCTACAGCTGATCAAGAAAATGATCTAGGACAGTACGTCACCCGTGCAGCGGATCTTTTACCAGAATCCTCCACTTCACCACCGATCGAACTGGCTGAAACCCCTAACGGGACTGAAACAGAGCAACCGTTGTTGGACTCAGTCGATCGGCTCGTTTTGAACCTACAGGGGGTCTATTTGCTGGAAGGCAATGATTCTTCAGCCCGGGCCCGCCTATCGGGAAATTATCTCCTCGCCCCTAACGTTTTGTTCGGTGCCACCCTGGATTGGACGACGGGAGATGCCTTTGGTGAGACGGCAGAGGATGGAGTGGATCTGAGTGAGCTGTTTGTCACAATTACGCCCTCGACGGTACCCACCCTCCGCTTCACGGTCGGCATGATTGATTTAACTGGCTATTTCGATCGCAACAGCTTTGCCAAGGATGCAGCAACCCAGTTTTTCAATCCCGTCTTTCAAACGAATCCAGCGCTGGCCTCAGCAGGGTTAGGCTCCCGTCCGGGTCTGATGGTGAACTGGGATGTCACGGATCAGCTCATCCTGCGGGGAGCGGCCTTCTCCTCCGATCGAGATTTGGGAGACTTCACCTTTGATAGTGCTGCTGCTGAAGTGGGCGTGCGGATCGGCAATGGGATTATCCGGGGCACTTATGTCAACAGTCGGGATGCCGGACGGCAGAGCGGTTTCCGAGAAATCTTTCAGTTCGATCGCGGCAATGATGCCTTTGGGGTACTTTCCGGCGATCGAGAGGTGGCCTACGGGGTGAACGCTGAGTATTTTATCCCTGAAGTCAATCTGGGACTGTTTGCCCGCTATGGCTGGTATAACAATCAGACCCTTGGGCAGAGCGGCAATACCTATAGCTTTGGTGTGAACGTGCTGGATCTGTTTTTTGCAGACGATCGCCTGGGGCTGGCCTACGGTCGGGAGTTGTCGAATAACTGTCTGCGGCGCGATCGCGGGGATGAAATTCCGGATGTGTTTGAAGCCTTTTATGATGTCCGGCTGACGCGCAATTTGCGGGCTGGAGTGTCATTACAGGGGCGAGATGCCTGGTCGGAAACAGTTCTAGGCTTACGAGTTCGGGCCGATCTTGATTTGGCTAGATTGTGGAGGTAGAGCAATGGGGCAATTGTTTACAAGACAATTTAAGGGGCACATGGTTAAAAAATATCCCCGCTGGATTTCGATCGTCAGTGGAGTCGGAATTGCGGCTGGAATTACGGCAGGTACGATCGGTGTTACCTTGAGTCAGGTTCAGGCCCAGGTGCGACCTGCAATTGTTTCGGAGGGCTACACCCTGTTAGATCGAGGCTGGGTGAATGATGCGATCGGCGTGTTTCGGCAGGCCGTGCAGCAGTATCCCCAATCGGTTGAAGCGCAGTTGGGTCTGGCCATTGCCTATCAGCGGAATGGCCAGGATGCCGATGCCTGGAACCGCTATCAGCAAGTGTTGAGCCTTGATCCTCAGAATCGTCCTGCTCTGGCGGCGATTGGCGAACTGGGTGGCTACCGGACTGAATGGCAGCGATCGGGGATTGCAGCCCTCACCACTTTATTAGAGTTAGATCCATCTAACCTGACGGCCAGATCCCAGCGGGCATTGCTCTATGGCTACCAGGGACAGTTCACAGAAGCGATCGCCGACTATGAGATTGTCCTGGCGGCGGAACCAACCCCTGATCGCCTCCTGGGTGCAGCAGAAATTTACACCTACAGTGGCAACTATTCCCAGGGGTTAGAGTGGTTTGAAGCCTACCTCAGAACCAATGCAACGATTCCCAATAATCAAATCTCTGCCTATGCCTTAGCCCTGCAAGAAACCGGTCGTGCCGATCGCGCAGTGCAGGTTCTGAGTAGTCGGTTAGCGTCTCTACCCACCCTGGATGAAACGGCCATTCAAATTCGCACTACGTTAGCCATTGCCTATCAGCGAACGGGTCAGCTAGAAGCGGCTCTCAGCACCCTGGAACCGTTAGAGGGCAATGCGAATGCGAGATTACCCCTGGCGCGGGCCCTGAGTACGATCGGACGATTGGAAGATGATTGGGAGATCTACGAGGTTGCGGTGTCGCTATACAGGCAAATTTTAGAGCAAACCACCAATCCCTCCCCTGGATTGCAAACTGAAATTGCTGATGTACTGAGCGAATTTCCGATGACGCAGCCCCAGGCTTTGATGCTGTATCAAGCACTTTTATCAGAACAGCCTGAGAATCAGAGCTTACAAATCAAGCAGCTCGTGGTTGCGAATCAAATTGGGCAACTGCCAAGAATTGAACTGTACGAACAACTGGCAGCTATTTTACAAACTTTACCCACTTCCCCCACGGAAACCCGCCTGCTGGCTCAGGCTTTGGTGCGGGTTGATCCCCCGGCTCCGGCCCTGCTGCCCATTTATCAATCCTTACTGCAAGCCAACACCGAGGTTCCCTTTCTCCACTTCCGCCTGGCCCAAATCTATCTGCAACAGGGTAATTTTGCCAACGCTCGCCAGGCCCTGAGTCAGTATAGTGCCACGCCGATCGGTTCCCAGGATTGGGCCCCAGAGTTACTGCTGGCAGAAATCGATCGTCGGGAAGGCAACTTCAATGCCAGTGTGCAACGCTATGAGTCCATCATTGCAGCCAATCCTCGCCCGAAGATTGTTTCCGATGCCCTGCGAGGACTGGCCGGGATTCGGCTGGCGCAGGGACAGTTAAACGATGCGCTGATTCTTTATAATCAGTTACTGGACAATAACCCAGACGATCTGGTCAGCCAGATTGGTAAAGCCAGTATCGCCTACCAGACCCAACAAATCTCCCGGGCAGAGGCAGAATCCGTCCTCGATCGCTGGCAACGATCGGAACCCGTGACAGAGCCACCCCCAGAGGTGTTTAACCTGGCAGGTGTACTACCCCCGGCAATCGATCGCCAACCGCTTTACCTGGCTTTGCTGGCTCAGGAACCTGATAATCTGGCCATTAATCGTCGCCTGGTGCAGGTATTAGTGGCTCGTGATCCGGATGAAGCCCGCCAGCGGGTGAACGAGTTAGTGATTCGTGATCCCAATAACCTGAATGTGTACTATGTGCAGGGAGAATTTGCCCAGGCGATCGGCGATTTGGAACTGGCGGGGCAGTCCTATGAAATAATTCTGGCGCAGCAGCCGAACAATCCAGATGCGCTTTCGGCGTTGGGGGGTGTCCGGTTTCAGCAGCGACGCTATGGGGAAGCGACCAATCTGTTTACTGAAGTGTTGTCTTTGAAGCCAGGTGATTTAGAAACTCGTCGTGTATTGGCCGAATTGAGAGCAGCCCAGGATCAGCCGATCGAGGCATTGGAGCAACTGCGGGAGATTCAAACCCTGCAAGCGGAGGCAGGAATTACGGATCCGAGGGTGGAAGCTCGGATTCGCCAACTGCAAGGCGACCTGTTGAGACGACGCGGCTTTCAACCTGAATGGGAACGATTTTAGTGGATTTCATTTCTAACGGTGCAGAGTCTTTGTATAGCCAGCGAATATGACTAAACTGTTGCTTCGTCTACACCTATCCCTCTCCCTAAATCGTGCCAAACAACGGCTATGGTTAGGTTTTCTGACCAGTTTCGCAGCATTGATGACGATTTTAATCAATCCTGTTTTGGCTAATCCGAACCCAGTCAACCCCGCGGATTCAAACCCTCCCACCGTTGCCGATTCTCCCTCGCTGCTCCTGACCCAACCCGTCGATACGAATCCCGCTCCCACCGATCGAACTGATTCATCTCAGCCGGTCTGTCCCAATTCATCTAGACAAACTGTTCTCTCCTTACCGCCCATTGCATCTGCTGAAGTCTCCCCTGAACGGCTAGCGATACTTCGAGAAAGCTGGCTGACTTACCGCGATCGGTTCATTCAGGCGGATGGTCGAGTCATCGATCGGGAGGACAACGATCGCACGGTATCGGAAGGACAGGCCTACGCCATGCTGCGGGCTGTGATGATTAACGATCCAGACACCTTCGATCGAACATTTATCTGGGCAGAAAATAACCTGCGCCGCAAGGATGAAGCCGGGGAACCGACGGACTCCCTCTGGGCCTGGAAATGGGGTGAGCATGACAGTGGCGAGTGGCGCATTCTGGATGCCAACTTTGCCAGTGATGCCGATCTGGATGCTGCCTATGCTCTGATTCTGGCTGCTCGACGCTGGAACTGTTCTGCCTATCTGGACATTGCCCGCGAAAAGTTAAATGACCTGTGGGAACTGTCTACGGGAACGCTTCGCCGCAGGCAATACTTCATTCCTGGCCCCAAAGAAGCCTTCTGGAATGATGCCGATGGCTATATTCTAAACTCCTCCTATTTTGCCCCCTATGCGTTTCGGCTCTTTGCCCAGGTTGACCCCGATCACCGCTGGATGCGGCTGGTCAACAGTAGCTACGAGGCCTTAGAGCGAGATGCCAACCTCTCAAGGGTAGGACTGCCCAGCGATTGGGTGGCGATCAATCCCCGAACTGGCCGCTTTCAACCCTTACCCGCTTCCCATCCCCTCATCACGCGGTATGGATTTGATGCCTACCGGGTTTGGTGGCGGATTACCTGGGATGCTGCCTGGTTTCAAGAACGCAAAGCCGATCGCTTCCTGCGGCGGAACCTGTCTCACTTAGAAGACCTGTGGCAAACCGAGCAGCAAATTCCAGCCCGAATTGATTTATCTGGCGCAGCGATCGTGGACTATGAAGCCACCTCTCAATACGCCATGCTCTACTACGCCTTTAGTCGGCTCAATCCTGATGTGGCAGAGGAAATCTATCAACAAAAGCTTCTCCCCGCATACAACAACGGCATTTGGGACAACGACACAGCTTATTACACTCAGAACCTGGTCTGGTTTGGCTTACTGCCAACTGCGGCTCCCCGTGAATTTTTGCAAACTGAAGCGCGTACCCCCTGCTGGTTTTCTTTTCACTTTTTAAGTTCGGTGATTCGTTCCGCGACTGCATCTTAACCTTTATCTTTAATTCGTGACGGGATCATGAAACATCGCATTCGTAAATTTAACCTGGCTGCATCCTCTACCCGCAAACGGCGATCGCACTCGATCGGTCGCATGGCGCGTCTACTAGGGTGCTTTTTACTGACGGGTAGCATCATGTTGGCGGGATCGGTGTCTCTGGTACAGGCTCAAACGGGTGCTGAATCTCCTCCAGCAATTGAATCTCCAGCAGCAGAGTCCCCCCGCCCAACTCCCAGTCAAACCTTTGCCCTGCCTCGTTCAGCCACCATTCCTACAGTTGCCCCAGCGGAACCCGGTCAGTACGTCCTGGAGTTTAACCGCAGTCCGGTGGTAGGCAATCGTCTGCGGCTCCAGAGCATTTATGATGAAGCCCGGCTGCAATTTACTCGTCCCCGTGATTGGCAAGCAGAATCCGTCAAAGTATTGCTGCGCTTTCGTCATTCCGCCGCGCTCTACGCCAGCCGTTCCAACCTGACGGTGTTGGTGAATGGCACCAGTGTGGGCAGTGTGCCGCTAAATAAACCCCAGGGGGAAATCGGCAGCGTTGCCTTTGATGTGCCGACGAATTTGCTTCAGGATTATAACGAGGTGGTAATTGCTGCGCTGCAAAACAATTCCCCCACCTGCACCCAGGATCCCTATGATCCGTCCCTGTGGACTGAGATTCTTCCCGATTCTAAAGTCGTATTCGACTACGAACCCCAGGCGATCGCCCTGGATTTCAGTCGGTATCCCTTCCCGGTATACGACACCCTCAGCCTTCAGGGAAATCGAGTCGCTTACTTGCTGCCCCAGACGATCGATGATACCTGGCTGACTACCACAACCCGCTACCAGACTTCCCTGGGACGAATTGCAGAGTATCGATCGCTGGACACTCGCCTGATCGCTTCGCTCAATGAAGTAGAAGAACAGGAACGCCTGATTGTGATTGGTACACCAGAGGAACAGCCTGCTTTGGCTGCTCTAACCTTGCCCCTGGCGATTCAAGGGGGTAACGTTTTGGATGGTCAGCAGCGAACTTTGCCACCTGATGTGGGCGTGCTGATGCTAACGACGACCGCTGAAAATCAGGTTCCGGTACTGGTGGCAACGGGCAATAGCTCGGAGGGTGTGGCTAAAGCGGTTCAGTTTTTGGCCCAATCCCAGGATCAAAAAATTGGCACGGGTAGCGTCATTTTTGTAAATCAGGTGACAGAGATTCCGACTCCATCCTCGCGGGAATGGGCAGGTTATTTACCCACAACCGATTCTTTCCGATTAAGCGATCTGCGGACTTACGGCAATCAACCCTACGGCGATGTTATGGTGCGAGGTTCCCATGCCCCCGCCCTGGAATTTGACTTTCGGGCCCTGCCAGACGATCAATTTTCCCCTGGCAATACGATGGTGCTGCGGTACAGCTACAGTCCCCAGGTCAATCCCGTTACTTCGTTAGTGGAAGTAGAACTGGATGGGATTCCGGTGAACGGTCGGCGGCTGAGTTCAGTCAACGGGGCAACGCGACAGGAATTTCGCCTGGATCTGCCGGAGCGGATTCGTCCCGATTCTAAAATGCAGGTCAATTTCCGCCTCGATCCCCGTGAGCGACGGGCTTGTAGCCGGGTGACGGATCAGCAGTTGTGGGGCACCATCCACGCCGATACTAGCTTTGATCTGAATCGGCAAAATGTTGTGAATATCCCCGATCTAGATCTATTCCGGTTTGGCTATCCCTTTGCGGCACCCCAGGACTTGTCCAGTACGGCGATCGTCCTGCCCGATAATCCCACAGAAGCTGATCTACTCCTGCTGCTGGAAACCAGCGAACGATTGGGCCGGTTGAGTAAGGCAGAATCCGTCAAGCTGAATGTCTATCGCACCAGTCAGTTACCATCTGAGGTGCGGAGTACAGCCCATTTAATTGGGATTGGGGAGCAAGAACGCTTTCCCTTCCCAGAAGCGTTTCAGGATGAAGGGTTTAACCTGAACACCGTTTCTTTGCGGCAATGGCAGCAAAGTCAGATCCAGTCTTCTCCCGATGCGGAAGGGGTGGTGAAGCAAGTCGTTTCTCCCTGGAATGGGGAGCGGGTTTTACTGGCGCTGAGTAGTCAATCGCCGGAAGGATTGGGGCATGTCCGTGATTTAATTGCCCAGGATCCGCTGTTTTACCAACTGCAAGGGGACACGGTGTTAATTAGTGCCAACACCGCAGATCCTTCTCCCTTTGATGCCAATGATTACACGCTGCAATTTTTGCGCCTGTCTCCGCCTCAGCAGGTGGTTGGCGATCAGCGCAGTTGGTGGTTACTGTTTCGCAGCAATTGGCTGATTCTGGTTCCCGCTCTGGTAATCGCCGCCCTTTTGCTGTATGGAGTCGCTCAACTTTACCTCCAGCGGGTTAGCCCCGCCAGCCGATCGTAAAGTTGCCAAAAGCTGTGCTAAAAGTTGCAAGCTGCAACCGCCCCTGGTGCATCTGCCGTTCGATCGCTAATTTACTTTCCAGGAGCGTTATCGCAGGAGCCGTTGATGATCCGTCCTTCCAGTAGACCTCGCCGAACCCCAGAATGGATAGAACGCCTGAATACCGGAGCGACCACTGTACTGGTCGATCGCATCCCACGTAGCTTTGATTGGTTATTGCAATGGTTGGGCCGCCGCCAGCTTGTGCTGATGATGCTCTGCCTGGTGTGGATGTGCATTCCGCTGATCACGATTCGTCCCAGCTTTTGGCAGCAGGGGATGGTAGCCTTGCTGATGATTGGCGTTGGACGATTTCTGTTGACTCTGGAGGAACATCAGCCCCAGGGACGAGTCAGTGAGTATTTGCATTTATTACTCGTTTGTCTGAGCGTACTTGTTACCCTCCGCTATTTTTATTATCGAACCGCCTATACGCTGAATCTAGATGGCTGGCTGAATACATTTTTCTCATTATTGCTCTACTTTGCGGAGCTATACGGCATTGCCACACTCATGCTGGCCTACTTCCAGACTGCCCAGCTTCAGACACGAAAGCCCGTTGATCTGGAACAATTCCCGCAGGAAGATTGGTTTACCGTTGATGTATTTATTCCTACCTACAACGAAGACCTAGAGATTGTTCGTAAGACGGTATTAGGGGCACTGGCGATCGACTATCCGGCAGACAAAAAGCAGGTTTATGTTCTGGATGATGGGCGAAAATTTCCAGAGCGAAGAGAAGCCATTCGCCAGATGTGCGAAGAGTTGGAATGTACGCTGCTGACCAGAGAGAACAACGATCATGCGAAGGCAGGAAATATTAATACGGCCTTTGAAAAAACCAGTGGAGATTTGATCTTAATTCTCGACTGCGATCACATTCCATCCCACACATTTCTGAAAGAAACCGTTGGCTTCTTCTTCCGGGAGAAAGTGTCCCTGGTGCAAACGCCCCACTGGTTCTATAACCCCGATCCGTTTGAGCGAAATTTGCGAACGGGTGGTCATGTTCCAGTTAGTAACGAATTGTTTTACAAGGTGCTGCAAAAAGGAAATGATTTCTGGAATGCAGCCTTCTTCTGCGGGTCGGCGGCGGTGATTCGTCGTCAGCACGTTCTGGAAGTGGGGGGAATTGCCACAGAAACCGTGACAGAAGACTGCCATACAGCACTCCGGCTCCACTCCCAAGGATACGAAACGGTTTACTATGACAAAATCATGGTAGCAGGGCTGGCTCCTGAAAAATTTTCTGCCTATGTGGGGCAGCAGGTACGTTGGGCAGGGGAATGGCACAGATCCTGCGGTTGGAAAATCCGCTATTCAACCCTAAACTCAAACTGTCGATCGGGCAACGACTGTGTTATCTGAGTGCAACCTCTCACTTCTTTTTTGGATTTCCCCGTTTGATGTATGCCGTTGCACCATCGCTGTTTCTTCTCTTTGGAATTAACTCGGTGCGGGGCTTGGGGTTAGAAACCCTGTTCTATGCATTGCCCCACATTGTTCTGTCAATGCAGGCTAATCACGTTCGCTATAAGCACGTGCGATTCTCCTTCTGGAATGAAATCTATGAGTTTGCCATGTCTTTCCAGGCGGGTATCGTTACGATGTTAGCGATGATTAATCCTAAACTGGGATCATTCAATGTCACCGATAAGGGATTGAGCGTTACCGAGCGCAAATTTGATCTGGAGTCAATTCGCTATCTGGTGATTTTGGGATGTGTGACGGGAGCTTCACTGCTGGCCATTCCATTCTGGTTATTGTTAAGCCCTCAAGATACTGAAGCGGTCTTAATTAATACGTTGTGGTGTACCTTTAACTTACTGCTGGTGGTGGCTGCCTGCCTGGCCGCCTTTGAGCAGCCTCAGCTCCGCCGATCGCACCGTCTACCCCGTCAGATTAAAGCCATCATTCACAGTGACGATCGCAGTTGGGTTGGGAAAACGCTGAATGTCAGTGAATCCGGTACGCTCGTACTGCTCGACACCTGGCCCAACATTCCCGATCAGGTGCGGGTCGAACTTGTGGGGGACTTTGGCGCGAGGGCACTGGTGGATGCAGAAATTGTGCGCGGGATTGCAACGGATAAACTCCAGACATTACTGGCGATCGACTTCATTAATGTCAGCCGGACTCAAATGGATGACTTAGTGGTGGTGATCTATTCGGATGTGAAGGAATGGTATTCCCAAAACCGAGTTGAAGTGGATAAACCGCTGCATTCCCTGCGATTTATTTCATCCAGTTTAAGACGAGCCTTTCAAGAGTTTCGCCCAGAAATGGGGGTGAAAGTGCGTAAACAGGTGGATGCGATCGCCCATCTGTACTGGGAGGGTTGGGAAGGACAATCCTACACGGCCAGAGTCACCGAAATGGGAATGCGAGATCTGCGTCTGGAAATTGTCGGTGATGCAGTAGAAAACTTGGATACTATCCGCATTACCCAACCGTTGATTGCCTTATCGGTTGGTCAAAATCACGCGGATCCATACACCTACAGTTTGCTGGCTCAGGTTCAAATGGTTGAAGAATTTGCCATGATTCCAGCCAATTCTATTTACGATTTATCCCATCGAGTGGCGATCGAATTGCGATTTCCTGAATTTCTCGATCGCCAACAGAAAGACAAAATTCAGCGCATTCTGCGATCGTTGAGCTAGTTCACAAGGAGCTTAAAACCCTTTGAAATTAAGCCTCATCACAACTTTAAATCTACCTCGTCGATCTTTACAGTTCCTTCCAGCAACCCATGAGGCTACCTGATACTATAAACTTAGGAAGAGTATCTACCTCAACTTTCCCTGGCTAAAAAGTGCTTGACTAAAAAACCTAGTTGACTGACAAATCTTTTCCCGTAGGTTGGGTTGAACAACGTGAAACCCAACACCAGCCTATGTTCTGTTGGGTTACGCTATCGCTAACCCAACCTACGGCAGAATCAAGGTTTCAAGAGTTTTGTCAGTCAATCAGCTAAAAAGCTAATTTTGCTGAATTCAATCCCTCAATCGATTGTTTAATCATACGGAATCACTCATTCAGTGGTCGTTCAATCGATTGTTCAATTCGTAGCTGACTTAGCAATCAGGATGTATCACCCCGTTGATGAAGTGATGAGGAAACAATTGAGCAGATGCCAGCTTTGAGAGTTGGTCAAATAAATCAATAAAAGATTGATTTCACTCAGCTTATTCTATTTGCATCCTCATTGCGGTTCAGGACAGCGAATTCTCATTCTTTTCAGATTGCATCAACCTGCATCAATGGTTTTCCCTTTCAGCGCAAGTTTTTAGGCTTTTGCATAGTCCCACTTACCAGCTCAACGTGTTCCCTACCCACGAACTCCAGGTGCGATTACCCGCCGCCATCAGGGTCTGTCCGCAACCTGTGCAGCCTAACCTGGGGTATCTGCCTGCCTTGTAACTCGGCTCAATTCTTCAAGTTACAAGCCCCCGAATTGAATTGGAGCGATACACATGAATACCATCACTATGGGCAGTTATAGACCTTTTCAAAAGTTGCATCCATTAACCTTGCTGGCGCAGCTTTCCAGCCGTCAAGCAAATGGCTGCTTACAGGTTTCCAACGGATCAGTTAATTGGTCTTTATTCCTGGAACAGGGCAAACTCGTTTATGCCACAAACTCAAACAACCCGTTTGAGCGGCTCGATCGCCACCTGCGTCGTCTCAGTGCTCAGGTGCCCAGCCTGGTCAGTGCTGTCCGGGTGCAGGTGCGCTTGCTGTTTGAAGGGGCAGAACCAACGACTTTGCCGAACGACTACCGAGCGGTCTGCTGGTTGGTGGATCAGCAACATCTGAGTGCTAGCCAGGCCAGCCTGCTGGTGGAAGAATTGGCGATCGAAGTGATTGAATCCTTCCTGGCAGTTCAGGACGGCTCTCATGAGTTGATTCCGCCTGATCAGTTTGCGAACCAATCAGTACCGCAGTTCTGTCAGCTTGACTTGCGCTTTTTGGTTGAACAGTGCCAGACCCGGCAACGGCAACGGCAATCTCCACGCCCTATGCCATCCCATTCTGCGACCGAATCCCCCGTCATTGCTGACCAGAACGGCTCAGGAGCTAAACTAGAAGCTTCAGTGATGTCTGATAATCCGGTGGAACCCCCCAGCCCAACCGCAACACCAGAGTATCCCAGCTATCAGTTTAATACCTTAACCTCAACCGCTCCAACCAAGAAAAATCAATATACGATCGCCTGCATTGATGATAGCCCCACAGTGCTACAAGCCATTCGTTCTTTTCTGGATGATAAGAGCTTCACGGTATTAATGATTGACAATCCGGTGAAAGCATTAATGCAGATTGTGCGGAGCAAGCCAGATCTCATTTTGTTAGATGTGACGATGCCCAATCTGGATGGCTACGAACTATGCTCCCTCCTCCGAAAGCATCCCAGTTTCCGGCATACTCCTGTCATTATGGTGACCGGGAATACTGGCTTACTTGACCGGGCAAGAGCGAAATTTGTCGGAGCTTCCGGATATCTGACCAAGCCTTTCACCCAGTCTGATTTAGTCAAGATGGTGTTTAAACACTTGACCTAATTATTGTCCTGAAATTAACCGTTCAATCTGTCATCCATCACCCTTTCCAAGAACTTTTTTGTGCAGATCTGGGCTATGCCAATTCGGGTTGGATCAATTCGGGTTGGATCAATCTGGGCTGAATCAATCTGGGCTGGATTAATCTGAGCTACCCCCCTCCCAGCTCTCCCTCCCATTGCACAAATGAGGATTCTCTTAACAAACCCTCAAAAGAGTTCGGATATTGCTCACAACGTCAGAAATAGTATTAGGTGGCAAGGAAACATAGCATGAACACAACCCTGATGGGCACAATTTTGATTGTTGAAGATACGCCGTCCGAAATGGAACTCATGTCCCATTATCTAAAGGAGAGTGGATACAGCGTCATTAGCGCAGTCAGCGCCAGAGAAGCCTTAAATATTGCGATCGAACACAAACCGAATGTGATTGTGACAGATATTGTCATGCCCGGTATGAGCGGATTTGAACTCTGTCGCAACCTGAAAAAGCATCCCGCAACGGAAAAAGTTCCAGTGGTGATTTGCACGTCCAAAAATCAGGAAATCGATCGACTTTGGGGGATGAAACAAGGGGCAGATGCCTACATTACAAAACCCTTTACCCGCGAACAACTGGTTCGGGCCATTAAATCTGTGGTGGTTTAAACCCATATCGATTGAGCAGGGATTGTTCAATCCAGAGGAATCAGAGGCACTTCAGAGGCACTAAAGAATTTATGAATACATCTGCGCTGGTACAATCCGCTCACTCCCGCAAAGCTGCAGGAGATGCCTTCCTGCGATTTGAGCTTTACCCCCAAACCTCTGCTGTATTTCCCATGCGGCATGTTCAGGAGGCGATGGTATTACCCGCACGCCGCCTGACCCCAATGCCAAACATGCCTGCCTGCATGCTGGGGTTAATGAACCGTCGCAGCCGCGTTATCTGGGTGGTTGATTTGGCGCGCATGCTAGGGTTAGCTGCTCTCGATACCAATGTTCAACAGTACAACCTGGTGATTACTCAAGTGGGAGCAGTGACATTAGGTTTGGCAGTGCAGTGCGTTGAAGGAATTACCTGGATCGAGCCTAATCAAATTCAATCACCGATCGGGCAAATTATTCCATCGCTGGTGCCTTACCTGCGAGGTTGTGCCATTCAATCGCAAGACCAAACCAAAACCCTGCTGATGGTCTTAGATGCTGAAGCCGTGGTTCAATCCTCCATTCTCCGCAATCCTTAGGACGCTAATTTTTTCCTGCTTTAACTTTTCGTTTTATCGATTCTTTTTGCCAAGCTATCCACCTGATAAGGAAATCTGCGATATGACCACCCAGCCTCGCCGCTTGTCCTCTGACGAGTCACAACCCCTGACCGATGAAGCACTGCATCTGCAAAGTGACCTGGAAAATGATACCGCTGACGAAACGGTGATTCAACCCGCCAACCCCTTGCAGTATCGTGGTGCTAACCGTAGTGTGCCCATTACAACAGGTTCACAACTGCAATGGTTTTATAACCTGCCGGTACGCAGTAAGCAATTGCTGGGACTGTTTAGCTCAGAAGCGATTTCAGTGGTGGGACTGGTTGGGGTCAGCTCATGGATCATCGTGGCGGGAGGACGCGCGCAATTAGTCAATCAAGCCCAATCTGAATTAGCTGTTACTGATATTCAGTACAACATTAAAGTTGATCAGATGGGGTTTGGTTTCCGGGGTCAATCGGACAATGCTGCCATTATTGCAGCTGCAAGGGCGTATTCCAGTGGTCAAACTGCGATTCCCGAAACCCTCCAGCAAGTCGAACAAATTTTGCGGAATGAGGTTTCAGCCCGGCAAATTGAGTATGCCACGCTGGTGGGGCGAGATTTGCGCATCATTGCCAGTGCTAATGCCGATCGCCAGGGAGAGCGGTTTGATCCAGGGGGATTGGTCGGAACGGTTTTAGCAAATCCCCGCCAGATTAAAACCAGTGCGATCGTCCCCTGGGATGAGCTGCAACGGGAAAATCCGCCCCTGCCCGAAGGATTCTCCAACCAGGATGCCCTGATTCGGTACACCTTCACGCCGGTGCGAGATCCTAACACGCAGGAAGTGGTCGGCGTTTTAATTTCAGGAGATATTGTTAACAACAAGCTGCCGATCGTAGAAGGAACAGTGGGAGCCTTTGACAACGGCTACAGCGCCATTTATCTGCGGAAACCCGATGGAGCGTTTGAGTTAGTCACCTCCATGGACTTGCAGGATCAGGATAATCTGAGCCTGGCGCAAACCAATGTTCCCTTGCCAGATAACGCGATTCTGGAATGGGCAACAGAACAAGAAAATTCTCCGGTGACGCGCAGGATGGAGATTGGCGATCGCACCTACACAGTTGCCGCTCAAACCATTACTAACTTCAACAATGAACCCGTGGGCGTAATGGTGCGGGGAACCTCGGAAGCTGCCCTGAATCAACTGCTGCGCAATAGCCTGCTGTTACAGTTAGCGATCGCCGTGATTGCCCTGGCGGCGGATGTAGGACTGGCCATATTGTTAGGACGCGCCATTGCCAACCCCATTGAACGACTGCGGCAAGCCAATCTATGGTTTGCTTCAGGCAATCGCAGTGCTCGGGCTGAAGTGTTTGCTAAAGATGAAGTCGGACAACTGACTGAGGCGTTTAATCAATTAGCCGACGTGGTGACTGCATCAGAACAGGAACTGGAGGCACAGTACCATCGTCAGGAAGTTGCCACTAAACGGGCCCAACTCCTCGCAGACCTGACCAGCCGCATTCGCCAATCGCTGGATTTTGACGACATCCTGAGAACGTCGGTGACTGGAGTCCGGGAAGTGCTGAAGGTCGATCGCGTTGTGATTTATCGCTTCAATCCAGACTACAAGAGCGGGTATATTACAGCCGAATCCGTGGGCCACGGTTGGTTAAAGGCTAAGGGGCAAACCATTCACGATCCCCTCGTGCCAGGGGCGATCGAACGCTTTAAGAGTGGACGCATTTCCACCGTCGAGAATCTGAACGAAGCCCAACTCACGGACTGCCACTGCGAAATTTTGCGGCGGATGGAAGTGCAGGCAAACATGGTGGCTCCGATCGTCGTGGGCGATGAGTTAATTGGCTTAATTTGCGCCCATCAATGCTCTCGTCCCCGCACCTGGGAAGTGGAGGAAATTGAACTGATCCGGCAAATCTCTGTCCAGGTCGGCTATGCCCTGGCCCAGTCCAGGCTCCTGAATCAGCAAGAGTTTACGGCTCATCGGGAACGGCAGTTGAATAATATTATTGTGCGCATGCGGGAATCTCTGGAGCGTGAAAGAATATTCCGTTCCGTGGTACAGGATGTGCGGGAAGTTATTCAAACCCAACGGGTGATTGTGTTCCTGTTTGATGACCAATGGCAGGGAGAAATTGTTGCTGAATCGGTACAGTCCGGTTATCCAGTGGCAATGGGGGCGCGGATTGCTGACCCCTGCTTTGCCGATAAATACGTGGAACAATATCGCCAGGGGCGCGTACATGCCACCAATGATATTCACAATGCTGGACTCACAGAGTGCCACCTGAAACAGCTTGACCCCTTCCAGGTGAAGGCTAACCTGGTTGCCCCGATCTTGATTGGCGATCGGCTAATTGGTCTATTCATCGCCCACCACTGTGCGGCTCCTCGCGCCTGGGAAGATGCTGAAATCAACTTTATGCGGCAGGTCGCTCTGCAACTGGGATTTGCGATCGAACAGGCGGACTTGTTTGCTGAATTAAAGCAGGCTCGCATTAAAGCAGAAGCCCTGTCCGATGATCAACGCTCCCAGAAAGAAGCTCTGCAAATGCAGTTGATTGAACTGTTGAGCCAGGTGGAAGGAGCTGCCAGAGGGGATTTAACCGTACGAGCAGACGTGACGGCCGGAGAAATTGGCACCGTTGCTGACTTCTTTAACTCGATCGTGGAAAGCTTGCGGCAAATCGTTACCCAGGTCAAACAGTCCGTTGTTCAGGTCAGCAATTCCTTAGGCGAAAACGAATCAGCCATCCGCCAGCTTGCCGATGAAGCCCTGCGGCAGTCCGAAGAAACCATGCGAACGCTAGGCTCAATGGAAAGTATGACGCGATCGATTCAGGTGGTGGCAACCCAGGCGCAACAGGCCGCAGAAGTGGCCCACAAAGCCTCAGCAACGGCAGAAGCAGGCGGAAATGCAATGGACTTGACGGTGCAGAATATCCTGAACCTGCGCGAAACGGTGGGTGAAACGGCGAAGAAAGTTAAGCGGCTTGGTGAATCTTCTCAACAAATCTCTAAAGTGGTATCGCTGATTAACCAGATCGCTATGCAGACCAACCTGCTCGCCATCAACGCCGGAATTGAAGCAGCACGAGCCGGAGAAGAAGGTCAGGGCTTTGCAGTTGTGGCCGAAGAGGTGGGAGAACTGGCCGCGCGATCGTCCGCCGCAACCCAGGAGATTGAGCGCATTGTAGACAACATTCAGCGGGAAACCAGCCAGGTAGTAGAAGCCATGGAGCAAAGCACCGCCCAGGTGGTGGAAGGCACCCATCTGGTAGAAAGTGCGAAACTCAGCCTGAATCAAATTCTGGATGTATCGCGCCAAATCGATCAACTGGTGCAATCCATTTCCGAAACCACCGTCTCCCAGGTCAGCACCTCTGAAACTGTTTCCAAACTGATGAAGGAAGTGGCCGAGGTTTCCGAACGAACTTCTGCATCCTCACGGCAGGTTTCCTCCGCTCTCCGGCGCACCGTTGAAGTCGCCCGTGTGCTCCAGGAATCGGTCGGTACCTTTGAGGTCGGCAGTGAAATTCACTCTCTCCAATAACCCTTCTCCCCGCCCACCCTACCCCCACGCACTCCCTACCCCCTCAATATCACCATGTCACAGGATAAGGAACTCGAAATTCAGCTTCAGTTTCTCGATGAGGCGCAGGAGTACCTGGATACGATCGAAGCCTCGCTGCTGGGAATTGCTAGCAATGGTATTGACGGTCAAAAAATTAACGCAGCCCTGAGAGCGGCTCACTCTGTCAAAGGGGGAGCTGCCATGATGGGATTCCAGGTTCTCAGCCAGCTTGCACACCGATTGGAAGATTCCTTTAAGGTGCTGAAGGTGCAAAAAAATGCCGTTGGGCTGGATGGCGATCTAGAACAACTGCTACTGGCTGGAGCCGACTGTCTGCGCCATGTGGTTCAGGAATGTCAGCATCGCCGTGAGATTGCCCCTGACTGGTTAGATCACCATGCCACTCAGGTGTTTGAACGACTGCACGATCGTTTAGGAGATCCGCAAGCCGAAGATGCCAACTCCATGCTGTCCCCTGAAGAAGGACAGGACATTGTATCGTTGCTGTTTGAAACGGAAGTAGAAGGCTGTTTAAGTCGGCTAGAAACAGTTTTGCAGACGGGAGATCCCTGTTTGCGAGAAGAAGTGGAAATTTTGGCCCAGGAGTTAGGTGGACTGGGTGAAATGCTGCAACTGTCGGCATTTTGTCAGCTTTGTGAATCCGTTCTCCATCACCTAGCAGCCGCCCCCGATCGCGTCGAGGCTATTACTCAATCCGCCCTGCAAGCCTGGCGACAAACGCAAGCACTGGTTTTAACTGGCAATCTCAACATGCTTCCCGCCGCAATTCAGGTGGAGGGGGTAGAGGTTGCTGCCGCTGCGACAGATGCCATCACCGAAGTTGTCCCGGATGCGGTAGGCAATTCCGCAACCGTCACACCAGATTTTGCAACAGATTTTGCAACAGATTACTCAATCGATGCTTTAACCGAAGACCACGCAGCATTGACAACAGAGTTTACAGCGGACACGGACTCTGGATTTATCACTGCGGAACTGAATCATCAATCGTCTAAGATAAACCAATTTGAGGCGATCGAGGATGAAACCTTTGATTTTTATCCCGATGATGAAGATGAATCCGTCACCGAGTTTTTAATTGGTCAAACCCAAAACTTTCATTCAGATACGTTCAATCCAGAGATTGAATCTCAGTTTGAGCCCTTTTCTGATTCCGATTTCAACCCTGAAGCTGAATCCCAGTCCGAAGCTGCATCGGTTGATGCTGAACTGATTTCATTTCAATCCACCTCCCAGCCTCAAAGTTCCGCCCCTCCCAGCAGCTATACAGCAGAATTTAGAATTAGCAATGACACGATTGATTCACCCATTTCAGAAGAAACTCAAGAAAATACCGTTCGGGTTCCTGTCCGCCATTTAAACCAACTGAATGATTTGATGGGTGAACTGACGATCGAGCGCAATCGTTTGGATCTTCACCTGAAACGACTCCGCAGTCTGATCCGCACCATGTCGCTGCGGGTTCAAGTCCTGGATCGATCAAACACTCAGCTTCGCGCCAGTTACGATCGCGTTGCCACCCAAATTCCCGACTCTTCACTCCCCCTACTGCCGGCTTCACCCGTCACTTCTCAATCGCTCTCCCTGGATCCTCACTATAGTGATTTTATTGAGTCCAACGATCGGTTTGATGTGCTGGAAATGGATCGCTACAGTGAGTTGCACCTGCTGTCCCAAGAGGTCATGGAAACCATCGTCCAAATTCAGGAAGTCACCAGCGACGTTGAACTGGGTTTAGATGATGCAGATCAGATCAACCGCGATTTGCACAAAACCACCAAGCAATTGCAGATGAGTCTGAGCCATGTCCGAATGCGTCCCCTTTCTGACATTACCGATCGCTTTCCTAAAGCCCTGAGGGAGCTGTCGTTGCAGTACAGTAAGCCAGTTCAACTCAAAGTCAACGGGGGACAAACCCTGGTCGATCGCAATATTTTGGAAGCTTTGAATGATCCTTTATTGCACCTGATTCGGAACGCCTTTGACCACGGCATTGAAGATTCAGAAACACGCAAGCGAAACGGTAAACCAGAGCAAGGGCTAATTGAAATTCGAGCTTACCATCGGCATAACCGAACGGTGATTACTGTAACCGATGATGGTAGTGGCATTCCCCTGGAGAAAGTGCGGAACCGGGCCCGACAAATGGGACTGGATGAAATGCTGCTGGCGGCGGCGAGCGATGAAGAACTGCTATCCCTGATTTTTGAACCTGGATTTAGCACCACCGATCGCGTTACTGATTTGTCTGGACGGGGTGTGGGTATGGATATAGTCCGCAACAACCTCAAGCAAGTCCGGGGCGAAATTAAGGTCAACACTCAGGCGGGAATAGGGACAACGTTTACCCTGTCCGTGCCATTTACCTTATCTGTGGCGCGGGTATTACTTGCAGAGGCGGGTGGAATGCTGCTGGCGTTCCCCACGGATGTGATTCATGAAATGGTGGTGCTACAGCCAGAACAGGTGGTTGTTACGGCTGGCAGTGAGGTGCTGCGCTGGCAAGATACGATGGTACAGTTGGTTCGCCTCGCCCAATGGCTGAAGTTCAACTGCTCTCGCCAGATGGAAGGGTTAGAAACACCACCCACCATTAACGATCCAGCGGTGATTATCCTCAATCAAGGGAACCAGAAAGTTGGATTACAAATCGATCGCTGTTGGGGGGAACAGGAGGTAGCCCTGCGGCGAGTGGAAGGAAACTTACCACTGCCACCTGGATTTAACAGTTGCACCATTTTGGGCGATGGGCGGGTTGTCCCTCTGGTGAATATCTCAGAGATGTTGCACTGGATTGCTAGCTGCGATCGAGCATCGAACTTTACGATGCCTGAACATCTTCAGGTGACCAGCAATCCGGACTTAGGCGCAGCTTCCATCGTTCCTGCCCTGATGCCCATCCGAAAGCCAACTATCCTGGTTGTAGATGATTCCATTAACGTGCGGCGATTGCTAGCCCTGACTCTGGAAAAAGCAGGCTATCAGGTAGCTCAAGCCAAAGATGGGCAAGATGCGATCGACAAGCTATCCGCAGGATTGCAGGTGCAGGCGGTCATTTGCGATATTGAAATGCCGCGTCTGGACGGTTACGGATTCCTGGCGAAAGTGAAGGCCACTCCAGATTTTGAGCAATTACCCGTTGCTATGCTGACCTCCCGTAGCGGTGAAAAGCATCGACGGCTGGCCATGAACTTAGGCGCGACCGCTTACTTCTCCAAACCCTACAACGAGCAGGCACTCCTACAAACGCTCGAAAAGCTGATTGAGTTGGCTCCAGCGAGCTAAGGAGTGAACCTATGTCTCCCTCCTATCGCAGTATTATCCGTCGCAACCATGCAACTCAGCAGTTAATCGTCTTTCCCCTGCGCCAGGAACGGTTTGCTCTGCCGATTCGCTATGCCTACAAAGTCATTCCCATGAGCCAAACCTATGGGGTGTGCCAGCAAACGGGAGTGAGCCTGACGCGCTATCAAAACTGCGATGTTCTGGTCATTGATATCCAGCGTCGAATTTTTGCCAGTGCTCCAATTCAGCCCTTATTACCGGGTGAACTGAATTCTGTATCGCATCTGGAATCATTTCAGTCACCACTGATATCCCCAAACCCAACCCACTTACTGCTCATGCAAACTCCACATAATGAGCTAATGGGGATTCCGCTGGATACTCCACCCATGCTTCGTCGTGTTCCCGATTCTGCGTTTGCTCCTGTTCCAGCCGCTTATCTGAAACAGGGGAATATTCGCTGTATCAGTGCTTTAGTTGTTCCCTCGAAAGATGAACCTCCCATCTTTTTGTTGAATCCCAATCAGATAATTCAGAGTCTTTCTCTACTACCAGAAATGGAGGGTTGATGAAGTACTTACTCATTTTAATGTCAAGTTTCTCAGAAAAAAATGCCCATTAGCTACGATCCCATCCTTGTTATTGTCTCCGCCTTTGCTGCCATCCTTGCTGCTTTTATTGCACTTGAAATGACGAATCGCTTACTGATTGCCAAAGACACATTTCGCACTTTCTGGTTAACGTCAGGTTCGATCGCTCTGGGATCAGGCATTTGGACAATGCATTTCATTGGGATGCTCGCTGTCTCCCTACCTATTGGTGTAACCTACAATGTACCGATTCTGACAGCTTCGCTTTTGCTTCCGGTTATCGCTGCCTTCCAGGCTTTATCAATTACCTGTCGTCCAGTTGTTAAAATTTCCACCTTAATCATAGGAGGTGTTGTTGCAGGATTAGGGATCGCTATCATGCATTACGTTGGAATGGCCGCAATGCAAATGTCCGCCGACCTTAGTTACAATCCGATTTTGTTTGCACTATCTGTCTTCATTGCGATCGCTGTATCCTATATTGCCCTGAAACTATTCCTGCTATTTCGAGAAAGTCAGAATAGCTCCAAGCGGCTTAAACTGTTGAGTGCAATTGCAATGGGATTGGCCATCACCAGCATGCACTACACAGGAATGGCTGCTGTTATTTTTGTGCCCAATCCGAACAAAATCATACCACCTTCTGGTATCGATAGTCTCTCACTCGCGTATCTTGTTTGTTTCTTTGCTGTGTTCGTTTTAGGACTCATGTTTGCTCTCATTTATATCGAGCCTAAACCGAGAATAAAACAAAAAGATCGTTAATATCTTTTAAGTACACCGCTGGTCTATCCCATGAATCTTTTTCGCCCCATTAATACACCAACTTTAATTACGATCGCAGCCATTGGGGTAGCGATCATTCCCGTGGTACTCCATGTTTCCGGGTCTACTCCATCAGAACCGATAGATGAATCTAGCCTGGTGGATCCGGACGCAGCAGATTCAACCCATCTCCCCACCCATGATATTGGAGCGATCGGGCACAATCGTCGCTGTGTGCAGTGTGATTTGACCGAAGTGGATTGGCAAAAAAGGGACTTAAGCCGAGTTAACTTACAGCAGTCCAACCTGACCAGAGCCAATTTGCAAGGGACAAAATTAATCAATGCAGTCTTAATCGAAACGAACCTGAGCGATGCCAACCTCACGGAAGCCCATCTGTATGGAGCCGACCTGAAAACAGCAGATCTCCAGCGCGCAGATTTGCAAGAAGCTCAGCTACTCCACGCGAGCTTATCCCATGCCAACCTGACTGAAGCCAATTTAGTCAACGCTGAATTACGAGATGCCGACCTCAGTTTTGCGACGTTAAAAGATACGACGATGAATCGTGCCAGCCTCTATGGAGCTATCCTCAGAAATGCGGATTTGTCTGGAGCTGATCTGAGTGAAGCCGATCTGCGCTATGCCGATCTATCCAACGCTAACTTAGACGGCACGAATTTAACCAACGCTCGATTAGACTTTGCAATTCTGCCATAGGTTAGGGATCTGCAATTAAATGGCATCCCAATTTTTGAAAAAATCGACTGTAAGGGCGCACAGCAAGCAGTGTACCCCTGACGGGTATGTTATTTTGTCGCATCCCCTTAAATGGATCGAATAGGTCACTGATCAGGAGAATCAATCGGCTGGATCAATTGAATTTCCTCATTCCGAGATGAATCGCCAAATGGCGGCTCCAACGGACTGAAACAATCCCCTGACCTGGGAGCGATCGGCTTCCGTCTCACCAATTTGTTGCCACAGGTAGGGTTGTACCTGCTGCATCTGCTGCTGCAAATGGTGCCGTTCATTGGAATCCTCTGGCAGGCAATCGATCGCACTTTTCCAGCAACGCGCCGCAGATTGCAGTTGCTCCGTATTAATATATAAATTTCCCAGGTTGAAGAGAGTTTTTGCCTGTAAAATAACCTCACCCAGCGATTCATAAAGACTGATACTTTGTTTGTATAATTCCTTTGCCTGATCCAGCCGACCCTGACGTAAATAGGCATTCGCTAAGTTATTCATCAAATGGGCAATCGGTTGGGCATCTCCTAACTGTCTGGCGGCATTCAGAGCTAACTTGTGGGTCTGCTCCCAGCTTTCCCAATCATCACTGTAATCAAAAAACAGAGCCAGCTTTCCCACCAGAGCAATCAACCGATCGGGATCATCGGCTTGAACAGCCCACTCTACCACCGTGAGCAAGTTCGATCGTTCTGCTTCAAACCAATTCAAGCTGCCTTCAACTAACTGTTGTTCTAGTTTAGCGATCGGCTGCTGAGTCATGCGATCGGCTATCCTCGCTATCACATTGCGCGTTTGAGGATTTAACCCCCACAGCATCATCTGACCCGTCTCCAGATACCACTGACTCACCCGCATCCGTGCCAACTGACGCATTGCCGATGATTCTTCCAGGGCAAGCTGCCCCCGCGCCAGTAGCCGCACAATGTCATGGACAATCTGATAATGACCGCCCCCAATCCGCCGGATCAGCTTCAAATCGACCAGTTCTCCAACAAACTGTTCTGCATCGTCTGGTTTTGCTTCCAAAAGTACGGCCGCAATGGTAGATGTGAAGTGAGATTCAGCTAATAATCCTAATAGGCGCAGGAGCCGTGCCGCCTCAGGAGAAAGTTGCTGATAGTCAAACAGGAAGCTTGGGCGGACTTCTGCATGACTTAAGCGCAGGGAATGCACCTGTTGATAGAGGCGATCGAATTGCTCAAACTGCTCTGAAATTGGTTTAGATAGCTGACGTTGAATGGCACTAGCCACCAGCCGAATGGATAACGGCAAGCAATGACAACGCTGAACCAACGATTGAGCAGTTTCAGGCGGTAATTGAATCGTTTCTTTGTTGATTAATCGATAAAGCAACGCGATCGCTTCAGCATCCGGTAGCTCTGGCAGATGCAAAACCGCCACTCTATCTAAATCTGCCAATGAATGACGACTGGTAATTAATACAACACTACAACAGTGCCGCGGAATGAGCGATCGTACCTGCTCTTCATTGACGGCATTATCTAATACTAATAAAGTTTGTTTATCCATCAACTGCGATTGCAGCAAATCCAGCCGTTCTCCTGCCTGGGAAGGAATTTGATCTGCATCAACGCCCCATCGCCTCAGCAGTTCACCTAACACCGCTTTGGGCTGTTTAGGATGCTGTTCTGTGCCGTGTAGATTGACATAAAGTTGGGCATCCAGAAAAGAACTTTTGAGGCGATGGGCCAAATGAATAGCAAAGGTTGACTTACCGACTCCAGCTTTACCCGTTATCGCAATCACGGTGGCTGAAGTTTTACGCTCATAGATACTTTGATTGATTAAATCAAAGATTTGCTGCAATTCGGTTGAACGTCCAGTGAAATCTTCTAAATCGGGAGGGAGTTGATAGAGGGAAGCGGCTGAAACAAGGTGATTTTGAATCTGTTGCGCTATCCGATCAAGATCACCCTGAACAGCCTGATCAATGCCATGAAAATAGAGCGGATACCCTGATCGATTACCAGTCATAGTTTACTCCGCTTGTTCCTACAGCAAGCCTGATCTCCCGACAAGAATTAGAGAGAAAAATGTTCTCTCCATTGTTTCCTAAACCGCCATCGCTGACCTAAAGCACACTCTTAATTTCTGCGACTGTTCGCTTAATTTCAAGGAGCAAAACCCCTTGCTTTGCAGATCGATGGGCCAATACAAGCAGCACTGCATCCTGGGTACAGCTTGTCAAAATACTAAATCCTTCTTCTCCTTCTACATAGATTCGATCGATCGCGCCTCGACCTAGCTCTACTCCAATCCGCTCACCCAGCGATAACATGGCAGCTGACATGGCAGAGACTCGTTCCTCATCCATCGTCCCCGGTAAGTTGGTGGACAAAGGCAGACCATCAGGGGTAACTAAAGCAGCCCCTTGCACGTCAGACGTTGCACTTACAAACTCCTGTAAAATATATCCCAATTTTTCAGTGTTAATTGCCATTGTTTTACCCTTCAGTTAGAGATACTATCTGCACAACAAAAGACTGATGAGTTGAGAGGAATTTTTGAAAAAGATTGACAGCATCAGATTAAAACTAGATTGATTTCAATCAAATCTGCTCACTGCTCAATCACCCTCTCAGTAACCAAACTATCCGTTAGGTAGTCAAATTCCTCCATCGATCGCCCCAGGGGAAGATCGATGACATCAAACAAAGTTAGCTAAACCGGATCAACAGGGTTGGTAAGCTGCTAGTAGCCCCTGGCATCAGTTCAAACCTCCTTTAGAGGGAGCTAGAAGCCAGAATGCAGGAGGCAAGCGGGGTCAGTAGATTTCAGTTGCCAAGTCCTAGTGCAGCAGGGAGAAATGACGCTTTCGGTGAATGCAACTTTTTAGCCTTCCACTCAAACTTTCATTCAGTAACAGACTAAATCAGTAAATTCCTGATTCTAATTTCGGGTTTAATTTTTTGGTTCGGGCACTGCTCTATGCTGATTAGACAAACACTTTAGACAAATACTAACCCCTCTGGCACTCATGAACCAGCACTCCAGAATTCTAGCAAAGCTTCATGAAGTTTAAGTAAAGCAAGCAGTGACTCGTATCAAGTCATCATAATTTTGTAATGGATGCCTGTTCCGTAAAGTATCTACTCTGCGATCGGCTATGCTGTAATATTCACAGTAAATAGACATTCAAAAACACTTCATTTGCATTCGATTCTTGATGAATTGGATATGATAAGTTTAGTGGTTGTTCCTTTGTTTGGCACTGAAGAAGCGAATCCCTAACTGCGCCTCGCATCAATTCTAAAGCGGAGAACTTTCTTCCACTCTTCAACCAGCACTTCTCCCTCCCATCATGCTGCAAACCATTAGCATCGAAGATAACGACTCTACCAATCGCCTCATCAAAGCCTGGGCAACCCGCTATTTGCCAGATTTGGTTTCTCTAAGCCACCCCAACAAGCGATTTCCTGCGGCGGAACTTGTGGAGGCTGCCTGCCCAGATGGCCGTGCCAAAACCATCCAAACCGTCAGGCGGATTCTTGAGCTGAACTGTCAGCTTGCCAGTTTAGAGGCAACCAGTGTTTATTCCTATGTTCCCAATATCCTTCAACTGTCTGAAACCCGACGTATTGCCCAGTCAGCGAACCGAGTTTATGAGCAGGTACTTCACCTGTATGGTCAGCACCAGCCACCCAACCATTTCCTCAAGTTTATTGATTCTTCCCCAGAACTGTTTAGCCGTCTGACGCTGCCCTTCCTGGTACTACCGGCCATCTCCCATCTTGCCAAAGAAATTGAGCCAACCCTCCTCGCAGTTCAAAAAGAGCACATCCAGGCAGGTGATCCCAGAGCGATCGGCTTTCTGACGACTCAGTTTCATTTTATGTCCAGGGAAATTACCAAGCAGCTTAACCCTTACGAACAAGTGCTCCTTACTCCGTACCTTAAATTTATAGAAGAACAGTCCTGTATTCCCTGGCAACGAGTCTGTGCAGCGGCTTCATGCCAGTCTACCAACGCCCCTATCTTTATCATGGTGGAACGACTGCTTCCCCTTTGCCAGCCGATCGCAGAAGCAACCTACCATCGTGCCCAACAAAACTACCCAGAGCATCGTAGCCGCCAGGGAAAGCTCAGTCAGGCTGCGGTGGCTCGCTCCACCCTGCGCGATCTGGTCATGATTCAAGGTTATCTGTGGCTCAGTTTTCTAGAAGGAAACCTCACCCGGATCAAGCACGAACTACTGCCCCTCTGCGTGATGGTTTTCCCCAGCATTAGCGTAAGCTGGACGCTGGTTGAACATGTGCTGGCCCTTTTGTTTGAAGAAATTCTGACCCATCTCACCCTGCCAGAGAAAGCACTGGTGTTGCCCTATCTCCAATCGATCAGAAAGCTGTTTGGAACCTGCAAATGAATAACCTGAAACTAAAACAATTCTTGTGGGGTGAGCAGCGTTTCGATTAAGCTTGTGACGGCTCGACTGAGCTCATGCCGAAGTCCTCGCCGAACTCCTGAGCCCAAGCCGAAGGACTCAAGCGTTTGACCGAACTCACGTCGAGGTTCAAAGTCTTGCCCGCCCAGCCAAAGAAGCAGAACGGTGGACAGGTTAAATCCACGCTCCTTGAAGGGTTGCTGAACTGATACCAGGAGCTACTAACCTTGCTGCTCCACTTCCGCCTTCATACGCTCCAGGGTGAGGTGCATCTGATCAAACATTTGCTGGGGAGTCACGCCAAACTGACCAAACTGAGTTTTGAACTGCTCCATGGTCATCTTTGCCATGAAATCTTCGGACAGTTCGAAGCGCTTCATAAATACCCGCCAGCGCTCCATAATTTCTTCCATCCGTTCAATGAAGATTTTTTTGCCTTCACGATCAAACTTGCCGTAGTCCGAGCCAATCTGGACGAGAGCCTGATAATCTTCAAACAGTTGCTTCGCTTCTTGCTGGACAATTTCAGAGTCGAAGAATCCCATTGTTACCTTAGTTCAGTGCTAAATTCTGATTTAATCAACTGAGGCTAGAGAATAACCGCCACTAGCCGAAAAGAAGCAGCAATACTCCTGTTCAGTTGTCCTCATTCTAATTGAGTTTGCAGTACGTCTGAAGATCGGATTTCTCTACACAGGTTCTTGTCGTGCCTTTGCTTTTTTCCTTTTTTTCCTCTTTTTTCCCCCTTTAAAGAGAAACACAGGGAAGGACTTTACTTGGCTGGAGCAACTTAGCCAATTGAATCCTAACCCTGTGACACACAACCGATTTGACTGCCGTAACTAGTGAGTTCGTAATCCTATTGTGACGACTCCAGAGGTCAGTCACCAGTCCCCCCAGGGGTACTTTTATGCGTACTTTGATCTGTGCTGTAACGGTGAGCAGGGACAATAATGTAACCCGTGCTCAGAGACTCTTCTGGAGTGGCAGCTCCCAGCACCCAGTTGCGATCGACTCCCCAATACCACCAGTGCCCCGCAACGTAGGCACAAATTAAACTATCCAACTGATCTTCCAGGGCTTTTAAACCTGCGCTGGTGTAGGGAACATCCATCATCAGCGAGTGATCTGGCTCCATTCCAGCCAGTTGTAGGGGAGGATCGAGCGTTGGCAGGATCATTAGAATATAGTCTCGCAGCTTGATTAGCTCTCTACGTCGTTCTGCAACTTTTCCCTTCTTGTACTTGAGAATTCGCTCTAGCCTGAATAGATGAACGATCGCCGGATGGGGGAACACCTCAATCTGATAACGCCCCAACTGTTGCGGAATCAGTATGGGAGCATGAACAAAACCACGCGCTTCCAGGCTTAACCCCAGACCTACCGTGCGCGCAGCAAAGGGCCGCCCCAAATTTGCCGGATAACATCCAGCATGATACCGCCCAAAGTATTTATGGGTGAGTCGATCGGGCAACCGCATCCCTGTAGGATTGGGAATCAAGGTAGGAGCATCAACTGCAACGATCGCAGGCTGATCGAAACCGGCCCAGCGATCGACCCAATCCAGAATGTCGGGAACTTCACTCAGACGAACCAAATCTCGCAGTCTCATCGAGCCTTGATGCCATTCCAGACAGCAAAGACCGCTTGGCTGCGATTGCCAACCGAAATCAATTCCTAGACATTTCATTCAAACGTCATCAGCCAAAAGCCATTCAGGAGGCAACGTGATGATATCCGCGCCACACCCCAACCAGCACCCCCTGAACCACGACATCCGTTGCGGTTGCCTCAATGGGCGTATAGTTGCGGTTTGCTGGCTTCAGCATCACCTCATTTCCTTTGCGGTGATAGTACTTCAGTGTCGTACCGTCACCCCCCACCCGGGCAGCCACGATCGTGCCATTCTTCAGGGTTTGCGGATCCTGGATGGGCCGCATGATCACCACATCACCATCATCGATCAGGGCATCGATCATACTATCCCCCCGAACGCGCAGGGCATAGTCTCCCGGACGCAGCAGGGTACTGGATAGATCAAGCTGTTCAACGGTATCAGTAAAGGACTCAACGACTGAACCCGCAGCGATCGCTCCTAAAATAGGAATTCCCATTGGTTTGAGAACCCGGATCGTTCGGGCTTTGCCTTCCGTCCAATCAATGTAGCCCTTATTTCTCAAATGCTCGAGGCGACTTTGAATGGGGGCTGGCGATTTCAGACCCATTGCACGCATCATCTGGCGGATGGAGGGAGAATGCTGATTCTCACGAATGTACTCCACCAACCAATCGTATAGTTGTTGCTGGACTTCAGTTAGGGCATCCATAGAACATAAGGTAGAGCAAACAAGATAGGGGTTAACGTAAGGGTGAACCATACAGCGTGAACCATACAGCGTAAGCCATTTAGCGTGAACGATTCCGTGCAGAGCACGACGCAGATCACGGTACAGATTACGGTGAGATTACTATAGTACAGATCACTCCTCAGAACATTTGTACCACCAAATACCGCGCTTGTCTAGCCTTTAGACAAATATTTCTAAAATATTTCTAAAAAAAATATTTCAACTTCGGAGACCGTCATCGGAATTGGTCTGGAATCTGTAGGGACAATCGCTACAGCGTTTCCAGATACTTCAACAGATCCGCCATCTCCTGCGGACTGGGTTGAAACTGGGGCATGGGAGGCGTTTGCCCACTGGTCACCTGATGAATCAGCCCAATCCGAGTTTTACGAGACCCCACATGATGCAAGCTGGGCCCAACCCGACCATCCGCATTTAAGCCATGACATACAGAACAGTTTTGCTGAAAAATGACCTGCCCTCTATCAGAATCGCCCTGGGAAGATAACACACTCTGAATGTATGGATCAGAATGACGCATCTGATACACTCCAAAGACGACCAAAAGCACCACCAGCAAAACTGCCAGCCCTGCCAAAATGATTTTTCTAGCGGGACGCTCCTCCCTGATTGGAGTATCCATGTCGGTGATCTGATTATCCAAAAGCTTTTGGGTCAACACTCTGAAATGGCTCGGATGGTTTGGTTAACAATATACCTAAAGAATTTAACTTACTTCATGTTAGACGGTGGCAAAATTTAAGGTTTTCAAAGCATTTGCTGCATTCCCTGATCCTATTGTACGCCTTTCCATCTGACTTCAATCCCTGCGAAGCCTTTTGGTCAGGCTATCGTGGTAGTCCCTTGATGGTTCAGGGAAGACCTCTGCGATCGCCTGTACCGTCCTATTGATTATGATAGACGGCTACAAAATGTTACGGAGTTTTCTCAGTCTATGAATTTGGTACAATCCAGGTTAGCGATACGGAGGTTGAGTTGTGGTAGAACCCTTACTTTCAGGAATTGTTTTAGGTCTGATCCCTGTCACTTTGGCAGGATTGTTTGTGGCGGCGTACTTACAGTACAAGCGAGGCAATCAGTTCAATCTGTAGGATTGTCAGTACCCATTTCCTGACTCTGGGCAGGGGACAGGGGAGGTTCATCTCCTGATCCTGCCTGATTTTTTTGCAGCTATGGTCTATGAAGGGGCTGCCGATCGATAGAAGGTGATGGCTGTAGTGCCGTAGCTTTTCAGACGCGATTGGGTCAACTGGCCCATCGCATCGGGTAAAACTCGATCAGGATGATGCTCTACCGCCAATTCTCCTTCCGGCGCAAGCAGTTCGTGTTCGGCCAGCAGGTTCAGAACTGGCTCGTACAGATCACTCGCATAGGGCGGATCAAAGTAGATGCGATCGAAGGTCTGTCCAGCCAGGTCAGGTAATCGCTGCACCACATTACCCCGAATCACCCGAAAGTCTTGCTCCGGATCAGCAACCTGGGCCCAGTTTTGTTGAATTACCCCACAGGCTCGCCCCGACTGCTCAATCCCAACCACAGCCCTGGCTCCCCGACATAACGCTTCGGCTCCCATTGCCCCCGTGCCAGTACACAAATCCAACCAGCGACAGCCGGAAATGTTCCCCTGCCAGATATTAAATAAGGCTTCCCGAACTCTCGCTGGAGTGGGGCGGGTTGCCTGGCCAGGCAGGGTCTTCAGTTGGCGATTGCCATAAATGCGGAGGGCCATGAGCGTGAGGAATTAGCTGGCTCCGACGAGTTGCTGACTGTTCACCAATGCTACAAAGTTGGAGAGGATTTGTAGCCCGGCCGTTGAAGACTTTTCTGGGTGAAACTGGACTGCCATCAGATGGTCACGGGCGATCGCAGCGGTAATCGTCTGGCTGCCGTGGGTGATGGTTGCCGCAGTGGTGTGCGGATCGGCGGGATCGGCATAGTAGGAATGGACGAAATACATCCAGGACTGTGGTGGAAGATTTTGCCACAGGGTCAGATTGGGTTGGGTCAAGTCCAGTTGATTCCAGCCCATGTGGGGAATGGTGATACCGGGTTCATGGCGAAACCGTCGAACCATGCCCGGCACAACCCCCAGCCCTGGCTCATTTCCTTCTTCACTGCCATCAAACAGAATTTGTAGCCCCAGACAAATTCCCAAAAATGGTTTGCCACTGGCAATGATATCTTTCAAGGGCTGAATCAGATCGCGGGAACGCAAATGCTGAATCGCAGGATCAAAGGCTCCTACCCCCGGCAGGACGATCGCATCGGCTTGTTCGAGTTCTCGGGCTGAATCGGTGACATGCGTGACCGCTCCGGCATTCTCCAGCCCTTTACAGGCGGAGTGAAGATTGCCCATGTCATAATCCACCACTGCGATCGTTGTCATACCCTCTCCCCTGGACTAGCATTCCGTTGATTAAACACTCTCTCAATCCTATGGCAAAATCTGCCCCATGTAGTTCCGCCAGAGCAGAGCCGCATTGCCACTGCTTCCCGATGTCGGTGTATTGTCATCATTTCCCAACCAAACGCCCGTCACCAGAGTCTGGCTTGGAATGTACCCCACAAACCACAGGTCAGCATTGTCAACATTCGTTCCCGTTTTTCCAGCTTCGCCATATCCCAGGGCAGCACCTCCCCCCGTACCACTGCGAATCACCCCTTGCAGCAAGGAAGTCATTGTATCCGCCACGCCCGGATCGAGAACCGGAAGATTGGCTTCGCTACTCTGCCCAAACTCGTAAATCGTGCGGCAGGTATCCGGCTCGTTGACATCTGTACAATCGCTACTGTCTAAAATCCGGCTGATCGTATGGGGACGGTTTCGCACTCCCCGGTTAGCCATTACACCGTAAGCTCCGGTTAGTTCCAGCAGGTTAACTTCACTCTGACCCAGCACCAACCCTGGCACGGGAGCCAGCTCCGATCGAATGCCTAACCGTTGTGCCATGCGCACCATATTATCTAAGCCTGCCTGCTGGGCAATCCGCAGGGCCACGACGTTCTCAGACAGGGCAAGGCTGGTATACATATCCAGACTGCCACTCCGTCCCGATCGACAGCCTTCAAAGGTCTGCCCCATCCAGCTCATAGAATCACAGGAATAGGAAGACCCTGAGGGAATGCCCTGATTCAGTGCCGCAGCATAGGCAAACACCTTAAAGGTGGAACCGGGTTGGCGGAGAGCCTGCGTTGCCCGATTAAACTGGCTTTGCTGATAGTTAACTCCACCCACCAGGGCTAACACTTCTCCAGTTGAAGCATCCAGGGTGGCAATGGCCCCCTCCGAATAACCCAGCACAGAGCCTGTTCCCGCAACTTCTGCCTCCAGAGCTGCTTCCGCTGCCGCCTGCATGCCTAGATTGACTGTGCTTTCAACAATGAAATTCCCTTCCCGCGCCAGTTGGTCGCCAAGCAAATCTTCCAACTCCGCCAGGACATGACCGTAAAAATAGGGGGCACGAATGCTCTCCAGTTCTTCGATCGCCCTGGGATTAATTTCAATCCGGGAACGTCTGGCCCGCTGAGCATCTTCCACACTGACTGAACCCTGGGTCACCATACGGTTAATCACCCGATCGCGCAGTTCCACCGCCGTTTCATAGTCCCGCACGGGGTTAAAGTTATTGGGAGCTGGCAAAATGCCCACCAGGGTTGCCGCTTCCGAGAGGGTGAGATCACTGGCGGACTTACCAAAATAGAACTGTGAGGCATCCTCAAAGCCGTAGTTGCCGCTACCCAGATAGACCCGATTCAGGTAGGTCAGCATCAGGTCATCTTTGCTGTAGAAAGTTTCCAGCTTCAGGGCAACTACCGCTTCTCGAAGCTTCCGGCCAGCCGAATCCTCTGTTCCTACATAATCTCGAAATACGCTCCGAGCTAACTGCTGAGTGACGGTACTACCTCCCTCGCGGATGCCGCCCCCCTGAATGTTGGCGACGAGTGCCCGCAAAATACCGAGCGGGTCAACGCCCAAATGCCAGTTGTAGCGAGAATCTTCCGAGGCAATCACTGCATCAGCCAGATAGGGCGAAAAGTCGCGCAGGCTGCTGAGTTCCACGTGGGCCCGGGTTTCCACAGGGCGAAGGGGCGTTTCTCGATCGCGGGCATAGACCACGACGGGGCCCTGTACCGAAGCTGGCAGGGGATACACGCTAAATTTTTGCCACTCCAGCCCAACCCATGCGGCAACCAGAGCCGTTGCTCCCGTAAAACCGTACAGCCCATACCGAGCGGCCTTCACGTACCAGGGCGGTGGGTAGTTGTACTGAACCTGCACCGCCGCGGCTAACTCTGGCGGCCCCAGGGTCAACACATCTCCGTGCCGCAGGGGAAGCTTTGTGATCCGCCGCTTACCCCGATAGATCCCATTGGTTGACTTCTCATCCTGCAAAACGAAGGGGGCACTACGCTGACGTTTATCGCGCGTCAGGGATAAGTGCACCTGGCTGACCACCGGGTTGCGCACCACAATGTCGCACGATCGAGAGCTACGCCCCAGTTTGTAATATTCTCCGACCAGGGGATAAACTTTCGATTGCGGATCTTCGCCATCCTGAATCCAGAGTTCGGGAACCCTGGCATTGGGCTTCAGTACCAGTTGAGTAAAGTTGACCCGCGCTCTCACCGTCTGGACGGCTCGTGTAAGTGCCCCCAGGATCGTATTGGAATTCGATGAAGGGGGGTTGGGAGCAGGCACAGGGGATGGATTAGGCGAGGGATCGGGTGATGGCGGATTGGGATAGGTCGGATCAGGCTCATTCGATCGATGAGACGATCGGTTCGCCTGATGGGACGGCTGATTGCGAGGATCAGGGGATGGGTTAGGAGTCTGCGGTGATGTCATGCACGCTCAACACAGGAGTTAACCAAAACAACAGCTACAAGTCCAGTTTGTTAGTTTCCGGATTGCACGCTAGCCGACCGAGTTGAAAAACTACAATCGGCTATGCACCATTCTACTGATTGTCTAGGAGAATGCCCTGAACTTTGTCAAATCCATAGAAATCTAGAGCCATCTCAGCTATGCCAAGCCTCAATTCGGAGGCAGACAGCGGTTGAATGAGCCAGTCAATGTCAAAACAACTACGGGCAGCGTCCTTCAGAGTACTCATCAACACCTCCATCCCAGCTTGACTAGATGTCAGGGGCAAAACCGGCGATTTTTGTTCTACACCAAAAGCTTGATGAAATAACGCTGGATCTGGATTGAGTACCATTGAGCCGTGTTGCAGAATGGCATTGCCGCGTCGCAGTTGGGCACTGCCGATGAGCTTGCTTCCGTCCGTCATGACCAGATCGGCCCCTGTCGCCGTGCCAAAACAATTGGGGTTATGAATGTAGCCTCGTCCTGCTGCCCCATACTGAAGGGAAATTCCGATCGCCTGCCATCCTTGAATCAGAAATTCACAGATCTTTTGATAGGACTGCATCCGATTTCCAGCAAGCCCAGAAGTAATCACGGCATAGGTCAAATCCCCTTGATGCAGAACTGCCCTACCCCCACTGGGTCGGCGCACCAGATCGATCGACTGCCCCTGCCACACCAGATTTTCCCAAAATTCGGGATACCGTCGCTGATGGTACCCCAGAGAGATGGCCGGGGGCGACCAGGTGTAGAACCGTAATGTAGGCGGATGGTTTCCTTGGCGATGCTGTTCCAGCAACCAGGAGTCGATCGCCATCTGAATTGCGCCCGGAGCGTGGATGGGAGGAATATAACGCCAGGTGTTCATGGCAGGAATAACTCAGGCTGTAAAGTTTTGGCGACACCAATTCTTTACTTTACGAGCAACACCGACGGGTTGGGCAAAAACTGGCACAGTTTCAAACCATTT
Organism: Egbenema bharatensis FJBBOT/2019; assembly: GCF_048077055.1. Lineage (NCBI taxonomy): Bacteria > Bacillati > Cyanobacteriota > Cyanophyceae > Oculatellales > Oculatellaceae > Egbenema > Egbenema bharatensis. The sequence continues at coordinate 6,434,771 of NZ_CP182236.1, forward strand.
GTATCCTGCAATATTACTGGGAGATGATCTTTGAAAGCCTAAGCTTGGATTTGCAAGGACTGTGTTGATCTCTGGATTCTGACGGCGCAAGGTTGAATAGGCTCCATCCACGTGCATTGGGCCTCCTGCCGGATGTCCAGGGGGACGCATTAAAACGGTTTCCAGAAAGTCAACCAATTGCGCGATCGTTGTTTGGTTAACCGCCAGAAAGTGCGCCAGCGTCAACGCTTCAGAATAGGATTGAAAAATGCTCTCTCCGCGTTGGGTAAAGTTTATCCCATGACCCAGGTAAGCGAAATCCCAATCCAGTTGCTGCAATTCATTCACGATCGCATTTTGCTGTTCAATCAGAAAGCGAGTGAAGGACAAATCATCTTCCATGATGAGCAAATTGTTTAGTTTTTGCTTTTTGGCTTCCCTCAGTACCTCCAGATGACTCAGGAAGCAGCCTCTGGAACCCACACTGGGGAACTTACCGCGATCGGCGGGTTTAATGGCAGGAAAGAAAATAACTTTCTCTGGTGATTCAACTGAACCCAGCCGTTTCAATTCCTGCTTCATTGCTTCACGGCGATCGAATCTTTCGGGAAGATTAATGATGTAGGCTTTGTCGAAAAAATCTAGCAAAGGAGATTGAGATGGCATAAAATTTTCCTGCCTGAGTAGCAATGAATCACAACTATTGCATCGAGATGCTGTTCACCCAAATTTGGTATCCGAACGAACCAGTACTTCGTCCAATCACGAAATACAACGCTGCCAGATTTGGCACTGCGAAAGTGATATTGCTCTCTATCGAATTAATACTGGATACACCGCCTGGTATCAGGATAGTCAATACCTGCGGAGCAAACCTTCATCCTAAAGGAATAGGTGCAGCTAGTTGCCTGACCCCAGGGACGACTGGACTAGGATACCAACGACAATCCATCAGGAGGCGGTTTAGAAAATAGGTCATTCTCTCCCTAACAACAGACGGATCGGGCAAAGCAACGCATGGGTTTTCCTTCCGTCGAGAAAGGCTGGTACCCGCTTGAGCATCTTGAGTCAGGACTTCCCAATTGGCTCCCAACTCAGAAGCGACTAAGCCATAGTGATTAAACAAATCGCTGATATGGTGCTGTGGGGAAATGTTCAGGTCTTCATATCGCAGCGTATGGAAGGGAATAGAGTCATTGCGAAGCTGCTCATACCGATACATCACTGAAAGCCAGGCCACAATGAAGAGATCGATAGCATAAGGATCGGCGTAGTCTATCTCCTGCCCATAGTGTTTAAGCAAAGGCATCATTCGACTAAAAGTATCGATCCGGGTTTTGATGATAGGTAGAAGATCCTTCACAAAATCAAACACCTGGATTGAAGAATTCACAACCGCTTCAAGATCACGATAAAGAAAGATATTTTGCGTTTGTGGAAAAGCTCGATTTATCAAGTCACAAACTTCGATACAAAAGCTGCGAAGTTTCAATACATAAGTAGATACATTTTTTTGAGGAGAGGGCTTGCAAACCAGCCGCAGGCAACTCTGGAGCAATTTAAGAAGCTCGCACTCATTGCTACCACCAGGCTCTCGCAGTAACACAATTTGGGAGAAAACGTCGGGTTCAGACAAACTTGAGGCACCTGAAGCCTGCGCAAAAATCTTACTGAGCCAGGTTGATCCACACCGCCCCACAGAATAAATGACCACCAGTTGGTCAATGTTTTTCTCAGCAACATCTGCCAGCTCATACAACGTTTCAAAGCTGGTTAAAAATAGGCGACGGGCATAGCAATATTGACTCTGATAGTAAAAAGGAGGAAGGGAAATATCAATCTCTGGATCGGTCTCAACAAAGATAGCTTTTCGTTGAGTAGGATCAACGGAGTAAAGGCTAATGGCCGGATTGTTCAAAATAACTGTAGCATCAACAATTCCTATTTCCGAGTATTGGAAATCATTCGGACTGACTAATGCGTAGTCATTGGATCGAACCTTCTGCTGAATCCTGCAAACAGTTGCTTCCATAGCGAATAGAGGAGCCTCACTCAGTTATCAGTTTATGCCAGAGCAACCACTGCTCTGGGTATTCTTGAATGATTGCAGATAAAGGCTGAAGCAGATCTTCCAGTGTATCTTTCAACACTTCTGGTTCATGCAATTCTTCTTTACCAAGGCGTAGAATTGGATAAAGCTTATATACCAATTGGCAACGACAAAGATAATGAGAGACAGAAAGAATTGGAATATCAAAGGTAGCTGCTAATCGCAAAATTCCAGTTTTAAGAAAAACAGAATGGTTCATCAGTTTGGCTGGCAGGATATTAGAAGTCGTTTTCTCCTGTGGACTATCGATCAACGCCAAAATGATCGCACCTTTTCTGAGGTGATGCCTTAAGGAAAGCAGTCCATTTCGATCGTTAGGAATAAAGTGAAGTCGCTTCGATTGAACCCAGGTTTCCTTCAGCTTAGAAACTCGGCTCAGGTTGACAAGTCCATATAAAATAACAATATCCTTCGTTGTATCCTCTAAAATGGCAATACTAATAAGATCAATTAATAGTGTGAACCCAGAAACGTGATAAACCAAAACAATCAGAGATGGAAAATCATGATGTTTTCGCAGGCTCTCTTTCATCCTTACAAATGAATAGGGAAAAAACGAAGCGGGCTTGATCAGGCTGCTTGCCGAGTCAATTATTGTTTTCTCAAGGAAAAAATTTTGAATCAGCTTATCTTTGATCCGCAATTTCACCTTTGGATTCAATTCGCAGTATTCCAAGAGATTTTTTACTGATGCATCAACCAGACTCGGATAAAAGCGACATCCTCTGACCTGCAACCACCTCAGCATGACTCTGAGGCTCAGGGATAGGAGCCACCAGATTAATGCTTCTTTGATTCTGAGAAAAATCATTTTGGCTGACGACAGTTGGTGGGTAGGGTGATGCCAAAACGCAAAAGTGGGCTATCCCTCTGGTCTATACAATCCCAAAGATCGCTATGGACAAAGAGCGTAGCATAACTCGATCGAGCAAATCAACTTAAAAATGTTACAGTTCAATCAACCGATCGCCCCTGCCCACCACCATGAACCCGCAAACCGTCGTTGGAGAATACCGCACCTATTCCGATCGCACTGCCACCCACGATCATCCCTTTGCCCAGTTCATTTTGCCGCTTCAGGGACAATTGCTGATTGAAACATCACAGCATCACCTGGAACTGGATACTGCGCATCTGTTTTTTCTACCGCCCCACTGTCAGCACACCTTTTGCTCCAAAAACACCAATCAATTTCTGGTACTGGATATTCCAGAACGCTTCCTGTTGAGCAATTTGGATCAAACCATGGGGAATGGCTTCAGTGTCGTCGTGGATGAGCGGTGGAATGCAGTGCGATCGCTGTTTGTTTCAGAAGTGCAGCAGGCTGAATTGGCTGAAACTGATTTGACCCAGCTTTTTCAATATGCCTATGGGCTACTGCAACGGGATTATAGACAAACGCAACCTGCCAGTCCGCGATCGATCGAATTTATCCATAACCATTTGCATCAACCGATTTACCTCAACCAACTCGCCCAACTGGAAGGCTACACGCTCACTTACTTCTGCGACTGGTTCAAAAAGCAGACGGGCATGACTCCCAATGCCTATCTACAATCCCTGCGGCTACAAAGGGCAAAAACGCTGCTGGCTGACACCGATTGGTCGATTTCGCACATTGCCCAGCAAGTTGGTTACGATCATCCTGCTTCGCTCACGCGACTGTTCCGCCAGTGCGAGCAGATCACACCGATCGCCTATCGTCACCACATCCGAAAAATGGCTCGGTCATAACTGAATAATGGTTAATTCTTAGATGTGCGAATTACCTACAATCCATTACAGAAGAGGTTTCGCCCATAGATGACCATGACTTCCACTCCCCGCACCCTCCGTCCCACCCTGATTGGCTTTACCGCTATTCTGATGTGGTCTACCCTGGCATTGCTCACTACTCAGAGCGGCACGATTCCGCCGTTTCAACTCACTGCAATGGCCTTTTCGATCGCCTTTCTGATTGGGCTGATATTTTGGTTCCACAAAGGCGGTAACATTTTGCATCATCTCAAGCTGCCCAAAGGTGCATGGATACTCGGTATTGGCGGATTGTTTGGCTATCATTTGTTTTACTTTATCGCTCTCCAAAACGCGCCTGCGGTTGAAGCCAGTTTGATTGCTTACCTGTGGCCATTGTTGATTGTCCTGTTTTCCGCCCTGCTTCCTGGCGAGCAGTTGCGCTGGTTTCATGGAGTTGGTGCAGGCATGGGCTTTCTGGGGGCAGGGTTACTGGTGACAGGGGGAACTCATCTGGACTTTGACCCCCAGTATGCGATCGGTTATCTCGCCGCTCTGATCTGTGCTGTCACCTGGTCAAGCTATTCTGTTCTTTCCCGTCGCTATGGGGCAATTCCAACGGATGCGGTGGGTGGATTTTGTGGTGTAACGGCTGTTCTGGCGTGGCTCTGTCATGGAGCGTTTGAGACAACTGTATGGCCAATGGGCTGGGAGTGGGCAGCTATTCTAGGCATGGGATTGGGCCCAGTTGGATTGGCTTTTTTTACCTGGGATTATGGTGTAAAGCACGGCAACATCAAGCTGCTAGGAGCACTTTCCTACACTGCTCCTCTCCTCTCAACCCTGCTGTTGATCGCCTGTGGATTGGCTGAACTATCCTGGGTGCTGGGACTTGCTTGTCTGCTAATTATTGGCGGTGCAGTGCTGGCGGCTGGGGATTTTCTGAAGCGATCGGAACTCTAATTCCTTTCTCCCTACCTCATTCATCAATGGACGATCGCAATTCATCCCTACCTCATTTCATCAATGGGCGAACGCAATTCGCCCCTACATTCCTATTTCCTACTCTCCACTCCCTACTCCTTGAACGGACGATCGCTATTTGCCCCTACCCCACCGGCTTGATCCGATAAAATCCGATCGCTCCATGCCAATTCACAACTTGATTCCGTAATGATTGAGTTAGAACATTCTTAATTTTAGTCACTTCTGATTCAGATAAATGATGGGCAAGCTGATCTGCGTAGCTGGGCCGATCGGGGTTAGTTGTGAACCAGCGATCGAGTAGTGCCGCAGTAATACTGAATTGATTTTGGATGGATTCTGTTTGTAGGTTAACCTGCCAACCCTGGGTTTCTAACTGTGACGCTAACTCCATCACCTCCCAATTCACCATTGGATTCTGTAAGTCATGGTAGATTGCTTCCTCTGCCTGAATCCATTTCTGGTATAGCTTTGTACTCACTCGATCGGGTTCTACCAATTGATAAAGCCGTTGGGTTTGCCGAGCGATCGTTTCCGCCAATACGATCATTCCTTCCGGTTGTAGTCGATTCATCAACGATCGCACCACTGCCACTTTATCGGGTTGGTTTAACAGAAGATTTCGCCCGATGATGCGATCGAACTGCATCTGGTTGCCAATTTTTTGGGCAATCCTGTCATCAAAAGTATCAGCAGAATTTAAATGGGAGAAATCTACCTGGAGCACCACTGGACGACGTAATTCGGGTAGTAAAATCGCCTGCTCTCGTAACGCCTCTGCATCGCTGGACTGCTCCACCCAGGCAAAGACTCCCCCCTCTGGAACCTGCCGGACAGCCTCCCAGGTAAGTAATCCACTGCCAGCATTCACATCCAGAATCAAATGATGCCGTTGCGGATTGGCTAAAGAAAACACCCGATCGCGGATCATCGCCAGCCGTTCTCCCGTTTGGCTGATCGTGCGTTGGAGCCAGCGATCGGTAACTGAATCCGCCGGACTGAAGGTGAGAATTTCCGGTAAGGCGACTCCCGTTCCCTCCACCATTGCCGTTAACTGCGCCTCTCGATGCCGAGCTACCTGCTGCTGTACCTGGGACTCATAACCGCGATCGGAGGGTCGATAAAACACCTGACCTTGCAGACTTCCTGGTAAATATTGCTGGGCCACCCAATGCTCTCGATAGGAATGGGGATACAGATAGCCAGCCCCATGACCAAATCCATGCTTATCTCGCTTGGCATCCCGTAAGTGGTTGGGCACCTCCCCTTCCCGCTCCTGCTCTACCGTCGCCAGGGCATCAAAGAATCCCATTACACTATTCGATTTAGGAGCCGTTGCCAGATACAGGGCAGCATGGGCAGGGGATAGCGACCCTCCGGCATTCCCACGCGATCGAACGACTCGGCACAGGCATTTACAATTCCCACTGCGTTCGGATCTGCCAGTCCCACATCTTCACTCGCCAGGATCAACAGTCGCCGAAAAATGAAACGCGGATCTTCTCCGGCGTAAACCATTCGCGCTAACCAGTACAGGGTGGCATCGGGATCAGAACCGCGTACACTTTTAATGAAGGCACTAATCGTATCAAAGTGAGCATCGCCTTCCTTATCGTATAGAACTGCGCGTTGTTGAATGGATTCTTCTGCGACGGATAACGGGATCACGATCGTGCCCTCTTCGTTCGCAGGGGTTGTCTCCACCGCAAGTTCCAGAGCATTCAATAACGCTCTCGCATCACCGTTTGCCACATTCACTAAATGGGACAATGCCTCTGGCGCAATCTCTACCTTTAACTGTCCATATCCTCGTTCCCGATCGGATAAAGCCTGTTCTGCCACACGGTACAAATCATTCGCTTCCAGCGGTTTCAGCTGAAAAATCCGCGATCGGCTGACCAGAGCCTTATTCACTTCAAAGTAGGGATTTTCCGTTGTCGCTCCAATCAAAATTACCGTGCCATTTTCCACCCAGGGCAGCAGGGCATCCTGTTGTGCCTTATTAAAGCGATGCACCTCATCCACGAACAGGATCGTTTTCTGGCTATACATCCCCCGTTTGTCCTGGGCCGTGCCGATCGCCTCTCGAATGTCCTTCACGCCCGCCAGGACTGCATTGATTGAAATAAAATGAGCGCGAGTTGCATTAGCAATAATTCGAGCCAGGGTTGTCTTTCCCGTTCCCGGTGGCCCATAGAGAATCAACGATGAGAGCTGATCTGCCTGAATCGCCCGCCGCAACAATCGCCCCTGACCCACGATCGCATCCTGCCCAATAAACTCATCCAGCGTCCGAGGTCGCATCCGGGCCGCTAGCGGAGCTTCAGTTTCAGTCAAAGTTTGCCGGTGCTGCTCAAACAGGGTCATGGGAGGGAGGAGGCTCCAGTTCAGTGCGATCGCGGATGATATGGCTGATTTCGACTTCTAATCTTATCTCGCAAGCACCGATTCGATCGCTCAGACCCGATCAGCAGCCCCAACCTGCATCAGTCCTCACCCCTCACCCCTCACCCCTCACCCCTCACTCCTCACTCCTCACTCCTCACTCCTCACTCCTCACTCTCAAAACACATAATCCAACACCACCACCCTGGATCCTGATTCCGGTAAATCCGCCGGGCTGAGGCTAATGGAATCACTCCGCCGATCGATCGGGGTATCGCCCATCAACGCCAGGAAGTTATCGAGGGCAACAATCTCACAGGCTGCGGTGTCTGCTGCCTGAGTCAGGTATTGGGTTGGAATAATGATTCTGGGGTTGAGGGCTTGAATTGCGGCTCTGGCTTCCTCCGGGCCATAGGCTTTGGGCCCACCACCAACCGGAATGAACACGACATCTGGACGACCCATAAGGATCTGTTGCTCTACCGTAATGGGAGCCGCTGCACCACCCAGATGGAGGATATTACCAATTCCGCCCTGGTTCCATCGCCAGACAACATTCCGCCCAAATCGTCTGCCCCCCACCTGATCGTGATCGGTGCTGATGCCCTGTACCTGCATTCCGGGGAACTCAAAAATCCCTGGATCTGCTAACACCCGCGGATTTCCTGGCAAACCTTCGATCGCCCCCTCATCCAATAATCGACTGCTAATCATCACCAGATCTGCATTGACCTGGGGTTCCCGGTAGCCTGCCGTACAGCCGATCGCTCGAAATGGGTTCACCAAAATTCGCCGCCCATCTCCTGTAAACAAAAAGCACATATGCCCTAGAGACTGGATCGTGACAGACCCCGTTTGGGCTAACACCTGTTTTGCCCTGCCTAACCCTGCGGCTGCCAGCAACCCTGCTCCAGCAGATTGGACAAATTGACGGCGTTTCATTGATCTACCTCCTCGCGGGTCATGCCCGATCGTTGTCCCACACTCAGAATTTCAAACTAGGCAGTGTTGGTTACAAAAATAGTACAAACTGCAATCCTATAGCTTACCGGGATTTGGGACAGAAACGATCGCCATGTAGCAGGTTCAGAAATTGACCCACCAAAACAGGAACGATGGAGCAGGAACGATAGAGGCAGGTTAGATTGCGTCCAGAAAAATGGTTGAATGGTTTTGTATAGTCCATGTCTGGAGAAGATCAATGTTTGGCGTTATTTCCTACGTTGTGTTGGTTGGTGCAGCCTTTGCGACCGCACTGGGTTTGTATTTTGGATTGCGCTCCGCAAAGCTAATTTAGGCAAAGATAAAGATAAGGAAATTAAATCATCCCAACGGGTAGGGGCGAATTGCGTTCGCCCTTCCAAGGATTGGGGTAGAGGGAAGAAGGGAAGGATGCGCTTGATGGGGTGGACATCTTGCCCGCCCAGCCAGAAGAGCAGAACAAAATTCTTGTGGGGTAGGTATCTTGCCCGCCTAGCCAGAAAAGCAGAACAACAGCCCAGGCGATCGCCCAGGCAATTGAATCCTTAATCCTGAGAAAAACCAACTGACCAGAAATTCTTATGGGGTGGGCATCTTGCCTGCCCACTCAGAGAAGCAGAACAGCAGCCCAGGGGGATTGAATCCCCGATCCTTAGTAAGCTAACGTTTCTAACGTCTCCCGCAAATACCGACTTACCAACTGATCCAAACTAGCCTCAAACGCAACCTCCGACTCACCTTGCTCCGCCCGCCATCGTTGGAAGCCAGAACTCGCAGCGATCGCCCGCTTGAGGCTGTCCCAGGTTACGTTTTCAGAAAACTGGCTTTGAGTTGCAGAAACAGCAGCCATATCAACCTCAGTAAACGTCTCAACACAATAGAGAGAACACAACTAAAAATTTACCTTTCTCTCCTATTAAAAGAATAGCCCAGCCATCCCTGGAGGTTGTGTCGATGTACACGATCTCAGCCACTTGGGGGTATATTTTCCCCTACCTTTTCTGATACAAGTGATGGCAGATGCAGTGGGTAGTAGGGATGGCAGACACAGCTTCTGAAATTAACCTGGCAGAATTCATTGATCACGCACTTCTCGCTCCAACCGCGACCCCCCAGCAAGTGGTTCAGTGCTGTGCAGAAGCCGATCGCTTTGGTTTTGCGGCAGTCTGCGTTTACCCTGTTCACGTTTCCCAGGCAGTGGAACTGCTACACAACAAACGCCCCCAGGTTTGTACAGTCATCGGCTTTCCATCGGGGGCAACCACTTCAGCGACGAAACTATTTGAAGCCCAGGAAGCCCTGGAGAACGGAGCGACTGAACTCGATGTAGTGATTAACCTGGGTTGGTTGAAAGCCGGAAAAACCGAGTATCTCCATCGGGAATTAGCCGAGATTTGCGAAATTGCTCCGCTGGTCAAAGCAATTCTGGAGACAGGACTGCTGACTGCTGATGAGAAAAAGCTGGCGGTAGAAGTCTGCCTGGATGCAGGTGTTTCCTTCCTCAAAACCAGTACGGGCTGGTTTGGTGGAGCCACCGTTGAGGATGTCAAACTGCTGAAACGTCTATCCAAAGACCGTGTAGGGATCAAAGCATCAGGTGGAATTCGGACTCCAGAACAGGCGATCGAGCTAATTTTGGCGGGTGCAACCCGATTAGGAACCTCTCGTGGGCCTGATTTGATCCGCCAACGCGATAGGCTGGAAGAAGATCGCTAAAAAGTATGAGAATAAATGTATAGAAATCTAAGCCCAAAATCCTAACCCTGCCTCAGACGCTCTCCCTATTTACACTGACCTCTCTATTCTGATCCTCTTTATATGGCAAGCGGAACCTACAAGGCAACTGGTATTAACCTCAAGAGCGCACCTCTGGGGGAATCCGATCGCTTGCTGACCATTCTGACCGAGGAATACGGCTTACTGCGGGCGGTTGCGCCAGGTTCCCGTAAGTACAAGTCCAGTTTGGGCGGACGGAGTAGCTTATTTGTGGTCAATCAACTGCTGATTGCCAAGGGGCGAAATCTTGACAAGGTAATCCAGGCAGAGAGTTTAGAGTCCTATCCAGGATTAAGTCAAGATTTGTCTAAGCTCACGGCAAGCCAGTATCTCGCGGAGCTGGTTCTGTGTCAAGCCCTCAGCGACCAATCGCAAGCAGATCTCTTCCATTTGCTACGGCAACAGTTGAGCCAGCTTGAACAGTCTCCCTCTTCTGGAATTCTGCCCTGTTTAGCTCAATCCATGTTTCACCTGTTGGCGATCGCAGGGTTGGCTCCTCAGGTGCAAAGCTGCTGTGTAACGCAACGGCCTATTTCTCCCAACTTTACCGATCCCGATTGGCGGGTTGGCTTTAGTATCACCACGGGTGGAATTGTTAGCTTGTCTGCGCCTCCTCCCCTGGATTTGTCGGCCCGGCTTACGGCAACTGAGTTACAGTTACTCCAGCAATTACCTGCACCGCATTCGGCTGAATCAATCGCTGAATTGTCAGACATCAAGGTTCCGCCAATGCCCGATCGAGTCTCTAATCCGGCAACTGATCCAATTCCTCATCGAGCCGCCGATCGAGCTGCCGCCTACGCCGATCCCACCGCTCAGACGACTCCGCCAGGTGTGGAAAGTTGGCTGGCGGTAGAGCGAGTCTTACGGCACTACGCCCAGTATCATTTTGATCGACCCATTCGTTCGGCAGCCCTGATTGATCTTTGTTTTGTTTCTGTTCGTTCTCTCTCTCAACCCACTCCATGATGCGATATAACCCAGATCTCCAGTCCCCCACCCCTCGGACAGTGCCAGGTTCCCTAGAGTCGTCTGGCAGGGTTCAGTCTGGGCGATCATGTCGAGCGGCGAATCACTCTCCCCGGTTCCAACCTGCGATCGATCACGTATTTCACACAGAGCTGAATTCCCCCACGGAACAGGGAAGCCAGCGGAAACATCCTACCTCAGGCAGATATCCTGCCCCAGGCAAGGCATTTTCGGTGACAGGGGAGCGATCGGACTCGGATGAGTCGGAGGGAACCAATCCAGCTTCAGCGGTTGCTAAAACTGGCCCCAATCCAGGCCGGCTGCATCACCCTTCCAGCAACTCGTTGACGGGCGATCGCGCGGATCAGGAGTCGGGCAATGGCGGTGGACGGAACGGGAATCCTGGGCAGCATGGATTTAGCCCAGATCGATCGAATGAGCCTCTGAATGAGCCTCCGACACCAGCAGATGAAGAATCAGAGCCGGGACTCCTGCCCGTTTTGCAAAACCTGAACTTTTTGAAGCTATGGAGCGGTCAGGTTTTCTCTCAGTTGGCTGACAAGGTGTATCTGGTGTTGATGATTGCCCTGATCGCTAATCGCTTTCAATCCGAGGGGCAAACCATCAGCGGTTGGGTGACTTCGTTGATGATTGCCTTTACGATTCCGGCAGTCCTGTTCGGTTCGGTGGCGGGCGTATTTGTAGATCACTGGCGCAAACGGGCAGTGCTGGTAGCAACAAACTTGCTGCGGGGCGTGTTGGTTCTGAGCTTGCCGCTCTTGCTCTGGTCTGTGCATGGAATTGGATCCCTTGCGGGTCTGCCTGCGGGGTTTCTGGTGTTGCTCGTAGTTACTTTTCTGGTATCTACCCTGACCCAGTTTTTTGCCCCAGCGGAACAGGCGGCGATTCCCCTGTTGGTGGAACGGAAGCACCTCCTCTCCGCTAACTCCCTGTACACGATGACCATGATGGCTTCGGTAATCGTCGGCTTTGCTCTGGGAGAACCGCTGCTGGAATTGGCGGGTCGCTTCCTGGCTCCGATCGCCTCTCCGGTGCTCACCGATCCAGATTTTGGCAAAGAATTACTGGTGGGCGGCAGTTATGCGATCGCTGGATTAATTTTAATGCTGCTGAACAATAAGGAAACGGTTGCCTCGGATACCGATGAGTCCCTCCCAGATGTCTGGGCCAATATTCGAGATGGACTGCGTTACCTGAAGCAGCAATCCCATGTCCGTTTGGCCATGATTCAACTGGTCATTCTATTCTCGATTTTTGCAGCTCTGGCCGTCCTGGCTGTACGTCTGGCAGAGGTCATGCCTGAAATCAAATCCTCTCAGTTTGGCTTCTTGCTGGCAGCAGGTGGCGTGGGAATGGCGATCGGGGCAGTGGGAGTCGGTCAGTTTGGTCAACGGCTCTCACGGGCGCAATTAAGCCTCTACGGGTCGATGGGAATGGCAGCCTCGCTAGCGGCAGTTTCCTTTTTTACCCAACACCTTTTCCAACCCTGCCCCTCCTGGTTGCCCTGGGAGCCTGTGCCGCGATCGTAGGGGTGCCCATGCAAACCGCAATTCAGGAAGAAACGCCAGAGGAAATGCGGGGTAAGGTGTTTGGCTTACAGAATAATGCAATCAATATTGCCCTCAGCTTGCCCCTTGCCCTGGCGGGTGTAGCGGAAACATTTTTTGGGTTACAAACTGTATTCATTGGATTGGCAGTTTTGGCTCTATTAGGTGGTATTCTGGCTTGGTCGATTTCTCGGACGCAACTCAATCAAAATGCGTCATAACCCTCTAGAATCCTTAATACTAAGTTAAATGTTCCGCAACTACCGCAATTAACGTGAATGCATATTGCCTGGCTTGGAAAGAAATCTCCGTTCTGTGGCAACGTCACCTACGGCAGAGAAGTCACTAACGCTTTGTTAGACCGGGGGCATCGGGTCAGTTTTCTCCACTTTGCTCAAGAAGACGACGCGACTTTATCCCCGTCGGAGTGCCCAGAAGTTCCGATTCCATTTCTTTATAAATCGCAAATTTATACGATTCCGTCGCTGCGATCGTCCAAGGTGCTAGCTCGCGCCTTGAAAAAGCTGCAACCGGATGTGGTTCATGCCTCCCTCACCCTCTCGCCGCTCGATTTTGTCCTCCCCGAAATCTGCGAAGAGTTAGGGCTGCCCCTGGTCGCCACGTTCCATCCGCCCTTCGATCACAAACGCCGTAATCTCACCTCTGGTACCCAGCATTTGATGTACCAGCTCTATGCGCCATTCCTGGCTCACTACCATCGGGTCATTGTCTTTTCGCAAATTCAGCGCGACCTGCTGGTACGGTTGGGGGTTCCCCCTCACAAAGTGGCCGTGATACCCAATGGAGTAGACATCAATAAGTACTCTCCTGGACTCTCTCGGCTAAAGTCTGAACTCAATGCCCAACGCATTTTTGTGTATCAGGGACGGATCGCCGTTGAAAAAAACGTGGAATCGTTGCTGAAAGCCTGGAAGCATGCGGAAATGGCACCGGGCAGCAAGTTGGTTGTAGTGGGTAACGGGCCTCTGGCTCCCATGCTCATGAGCAATTACGGAGCTGATCTGGGGGTGGTCTGGATGGGGTTCATTGCCAATGAGCAGCAGCGAATTCAAATCCTGCGAGGGTCAGATGTGTTTATTTTGCCTTCTCTGGTGGAAGGACTGTCTCTCTCGCTGCTAGAGGCTATGGCCTGTGGAGTAGCTTGCGTCGCCACGGATGCCGGAGCCGACGGGGAAGTGCTGGAGGCAGGAGCCGGGGTGGTACTCAGCACTCAACAGGTTTCTACTCAGCTACGCACCCTGCTTCCCCTCTTCCGTGATCACCCGGAGGTCACCACGCTGTTAGGACGGAAAGCGCGCCAGCGAGTCCTCGATCGCTATACCCTCAGTGAAAACATTACGCGGGTAGAAGAGCTTTATCAACAAGTGCTTCAGCAACAGCACATTTACTCTAAAAGCCCTGTCTAGCAAGTACTACAGTCATTATTCAGCCTTAGTTTAGTTGCGGCCGTGCGGTATCACTGCCGCTTTTTTAGGGCCTGCAAAAGCACCTGTCAATGTAAACGAATGTAACAATATTGCTGTCATACCGTTCTAGCGTCTTGACAGTCCGGGTTTATGCGGATTATTCTGGCTTCCATACCCGGGTATTAACCATGTAGTCGTTATATGCAAGATAAACACAAAGTCACACTCTATCTCCCTCCAGAATTGCACCGTCAACTTAAGATTCGGTCGGCGGTTGAATTGGAACCAATGTCTACGATCGCAGAACGGGCCATCGTTTTCTATCTAGAACACTCTGATGTTGTGGAAGAGGTCGAAGCCGCCCACGGTCATACTCACAAAGTTTATGCTTGTCCAGAGTGTGCTAGTTCGCTGGTGATGAGGCAGGGAGAAATGACTTCAGTAGTTCAACAACCTACTGTTCTCCTCGAAGATGGAACATCATCCGCGAATGTATCGGAAGACCATTCTGATTCTGACCAGGAAAGTGAACAAGGCGAATTAGTCCCTTTACTGGGGTGAACTCTCTATCACTCTCTCCACAGATCATTCAATAGATTGATGATTTGTTTCCGTCCTCGAAGCATTGTAGTTACAGCACATCTGCACCGTCTCCATACTTAGGTCGATGATCATGAAAGAAGAGCTTAGTATTTTAGTTCAGGCTCAATATCCTCTGATCTACCTCGTCACTTCTGAAGAAGAGCGGGCAGAGCAGGCAATTGCGTCAGTCGCTCAGATCAAACCTCAACGTCGCGTCTTTGTTTGGACGGTGACTCACGGGATTGTCGAGTACGGTCAACCTCGCAATGTCACTCAGCACAACACCGTTTCCCCAGAAGCTGCGATCGAGTGGGTTGTTCGCCAGCGAGAACCAGGAATTTTTGTCTTCAAAGACTTGCATCCGTTTATCGACTCTCCAGCCGTTACCCGTTGGCTCAGAGATGCGATCGCCAGCTTTAAGGATTCCCACAAGTCGATCGTTTTAATGTCTCCCATTCAGCAGGTTCCCATTGAGTTGGAGAAAGAGGTGGCAGTGGTGGACTATCCTCTGCCCAACATGGAAGAGTTAAACCATGTGCTTTCGGCCCAGTTGGATCACTCCCGTCGAGAACAAATGACTCGCCGTTCCGATGCGGCCAGGATCACAACGGAGACCCGCGAGAAGCTGCTTTCAGCCGCCCTGGGTTTGACTCGTGATGAGGCAGAAAAGGTTTACCGTAAAGCCTACGTCACTGCTGGACGCTTGACTGAGTCTGAGGTGGAAATTGTTCTGTCGGAGAAGCGGCAACTGATTCGGCGCAATGGCATTCTAGAGTATCTAGAAGAAGAAGGAACGTTAGAGGACATTGGTGGTTCCGACGATCTCAAACTCTGGTTAAAGCAGCGATCGATCGCCTTTACAGAGCGAGCAAGAGAGTACGGCTTACCCCAGCCCAAAGGTGTCTTGTTGCTTGGAGTTCCAGGTTGTGGTAAATCGCTCATTGCTAAGGCAACCTCTAATGTCTGGCAGCTTCCTCTGCTGCGACTCGATCTGGGTCGGGTGTATGATGGCTCCACGGTGGGGCGATCGGAAGCTAACCTGCGGAATGCCTTGAAGACCGCTGAGTCTGTTTCCCCAGCAATCCTGTTTATTGATGAGCTGGATAAAGCATTTGCCGGAGGAGCTGGATCGGCTGATTCCGATGGTGGAACCTCCAGTCGCATCCTGGGTTCCTTCCTTACCTGGATGCAGGAAAAGAAATCCCCCGTTTTTGTGATGGCAACTGCCAACCGCGTTGAGCGTTTACCGGGTGAGTTCTTACGGAAAGGACGATTTGACGAAATCTTCTTCGTTGATCTACCGAGTGAAGACGAAAGACGACAAATCTTCTCAATTCACCTCGGCAAGCGTCGCTCCGATATCACCCGATTTGACGTGGATCAGTTGGCGAAAATCTCTGATGGCTACTCTGGAGCCGAGATTGAACAAGCCATTATTGCCGCTATGTACGATGCGTTTGCCCACAACCGCGAGTTCACGCAGCTAGACATCATTGCTGCCATCCGGGCAACGTTCCCACTCTCCAGAACCATGACCGAGCAGGTAGAAGCTCTACGGAAATGGGCCCAACAGCGTGCCCGTCCTGCTTCGGACACGGTGGCTGAATATCAGCGACTGGAGTTTTAACAGGCTTTCTCTCCTGCTCCCAACAGGAGGGGAAAGGCTAGTCATCCCTGGCTAGCAGTTCAACAAAACAGCCGCTACTGTTGGCATTCCAACCGCCAAACTGTACGGCACTCTCACACCTAAACTGTTGTCGTTTCTCTCAACTTCTCTACAGGAGGAAATCCTAAAATGTCTCACTTTAGCACTCTTCGCACCAAGATCACTGATGCAGAAATCCTGAAGTCCTCTCTGCGTGACCTGGGCATCACTGTCAAGACTGAAGCTGATGTTCGTGGCTACAATGGTCAGCGCGTTCGTTCAGACATCGTTGCTGTTCTCGAAGGCGAATATGATCTGGGCTGGTCTCGCAATGCAGATGGCTCCTTCGACCTGATCGCTGATCTGTGGGGCGTTGCTAAAAAGCACAATCAGACTGAACTGATCAACTCCATTAACCAAAAGTATGCTGTGAACAAGACTCTGGCTGAAGTCAAGCGTCCTGGCTTGCAGAACGCTAACGTGAAGCTGGTGCTGCAAAAGTAGTCCCTCTCAGCGTTCCCAAATTGACGGGTTAATCCAACCATAGCGGGTTAGCCCGTTTTCTAGTCCGCAAGCTGTCAGTGATTAGCACTACCGATCCAGACCTTAAGAAGCTGGGGATTCGATCGCTAATCACTGACAGCTTTTTGCTGTTTTAGCCTTTTATGTCCGCTTTAGCCGGGAGCATCCTATTGACGTAAATTGAGAAGAATTGCATTCAGTTTTACCCTGCGCCCCATTTCCCCTAAGATCGATAGGACGAAAACTGAAGTAGGGAACTTTAGTCTACAGAATTGCTTCCACTGATTCAGGTCAACTGATTCAGGTCAACTGATTTCGACACGGTATGTATCATCACTGTCACGCGGGTTGCTTCCATTCCCACACATCTTCCACAGCGAGCCACAAGATGCGATCGCTCTGGATCGCTCTACTTTTGATCATTAGCCTGGCTGGGATTGAGGGTGGCGTAGGTTGGATGAGCCACAGTCTGGCTCTGATCGCTGAATCGGGGCATATGGTGTCGGATGCTCTGGCATTGGGAGTCGCCTTGCTGGCTTCCTGGATTGCCAGATTTCCAGCATCAGTGCAAGCAACCTTCGGATATCGCCGGATTGAAATCCTGGCTGCATTGGCCAACGGCATAGGACTCCTGGTTGTGTCGGGTTGGATTGGCTGGGAAGCCCTGGGCCGCCTGGGATCACCAGCGGAAGAGATTTTAAGCATCCCCATGCTGGTGACGGCAGTGGTGGGATTTGTGATCAATAGCATCAACGCTTTTTTGTTGCACAGTGGCAGTCAACAGGATCTCAACCTGCGCGGCGCATTTCTGCACATGGTTGCCGATGCCATCAGTGCGATCGGGGTGATCCTGGCTGCGATCGTCGTTTGGCAATTTAACTGGAACTGGGCCGATAGCGTGACCAGTTTAGGGGTCGCAATATTGATTGTTTTGGGTGCGATTCCCCTGATTCGGCAAAGTTTGCATATTCTGCTAGAGAAGTCGCCCATTCACCTGGATTTAACGCAAATTCAAACGCATTTAGCTGGATTTGAAGGGGTAGAGTCGATTCAGCAACTGCGGATCTGGTCGATCGCCCTGGGTCAGGATGCCCTGATGGCCCATCTCACCGTGCAGATTCCCTCCGGGGCAGTCCGCGATCGGCTGCTGCAACAGATCAAGACCTCGCTACAACAGGAATTTGGCATTCAAGAAATTTTCTTACAGCTCACCGCTCCTGCCCCCATCCCTTTAATCAATCTCTCGCAACCGCAAACCCTGGAGCTTTTAAATCAGCAATTTTCTGACTCGTTATGAGAGTGAATGGAGTCTTCAGTTTTGCCGGGTGAGATCGATCGGGCCAAAGTTAAAGGTGGATGAGGGTGCATCTTTAAAAAGATTTGAGTCAAAGAAAAATCAATTTGGCTGAAGAATTGCTAAACTTCCGAAGAGATCGAATCGCGGGATGAACGAACAACGGTCAACCCACCTTTAAGTACCTTAGCTTTATTGGCTCAGACCATGTCTTGGGGAACTGGACAAAGATTACAGGCAGACAAGTATACCATTGAGGGGATCCTGGGCGTTGGCGGCTTTGGGATTACCTACCTGGCTAAGGATGCGATCGGACAGCCGGTGGTGATCAAAACCCTCAATGAAACGGCAAAGCGGGATCCACGCTTTGAGCAACTTCAGCAGGATTTCGTCAATGAGGCGCTGTGGTTAGCGAAATGCGCCCATCCCCACATCGTCAAAATTCACCGAGTCTTTCAGGAAGGGGGGCTATGGTGCATGGTGATGGAGTACATCGCTGGGGAAAATTTGTGTAACCGGGTGCAACGCCAGGGTGTGCTGTCGGAGGTTGAAGCACTGCGCTACGTTCACCAGGTGGGGGATGCGCTGACGCTAATGCACCAAAACGGCTTGCTCCATCGAGATGTGAAGCCGGAAAATATTATGCTGCGGGTAGGGCGGTCAGAAGTAGTCTTGCTGGATCTGGGAATTGCCCGCGAGTTTACGCCAAATTCGACTCAGGTTCATACGGCCATCCTGTCCAACGGGTACGCACCGATCGAGCAGTACGAGTATCAAGCCCGGCGAGGAGCCTATTCGGATGTCTATGGACTGGCGGCAACCCTCTACTTTTTACTGACGGGAGAAGTGCCCAAAGATGCCCAAATCAGGGCCTATTCCCTGGCACGGCATGGTTCTGATCCAAATGATTCTCCTCGACGGCTGAATTCTGCCATTAGCGAAGTGACGAATCGAGCCATTTTGACAGGAATGGCAGTGGAATCCGCCGATCGCCCCCAGTCAATTCAGGAATGGCTCGCCTTGCTGCCAGACATGACCACCCTGCCCCCTACAGAATTCGACCCGGTTCCCCCATCTTTTGCCGCTGCCTCGACCGGACATTTGAATCCGACCGGAAATCTTTACCCGACCCAGCAGCTTGCCCCAGGACGGCGATCGGCGATGGCAACGCTACCTGTGATGCCCCCTCCCGCATCACCTGCACCGGCTGAGCCTGTGAATAAGCCCTGGCTGCGCTGGCTCGGCATTACGGTTGCGGCTCTGATCATGAGTGCCCTCACGGGGTCAGCGATCGCCCGGTGGTGGTTTCAACAGCAAGCTACAACCCGGTTAGCCACTGCCCAAGAACTGCAAGCAGAAGGGCGATACGAAGATTGCATCAGCGAGGCTCAGGACATTCCAGGGAGGTTAGAAGCGGTTCAAACTGTAGTCAATCAGTGTGCGGCGGGCTTGCTCGATCGGGCAAAAACTCAGGCGGCAAATTCTGATTTTGCTCAAGCCATTCAAGCTGCGATTCAGGTTCCTGCTGAGAGTACCGCCAGCCAGGAAGCCCAGGCTTTAATAGTCGAATGGTCGGATGCCTTACTCCAGCAGGCCACTGCCCTCTATCAAGAGCGGGGTGAATTAGGGGAAGCGATCGAGCTTCTACAGGTCATTCCTGACTCCATTGCCCGCAGCCAGAATCGTGAGGAAACGGTGCAGCAATGGCAAACCGAATGGGCTGCCAACGAGACAGCTTTTACGGAGGTGGAACAAGCTCTGGAGCAGGCGGATTGGTATGGAGCCAGGGAAAAACTGAATGCGCTCACGACTCCCTATTGGCAAAATCGTGCCTCAGAGATGAGTGGAACAGCCAACAGCCAGATTGCGGCGATCGAAGCAGAGGAACAACGCAGACGCGAACAAGCTGCCCAGGAAGCGGCCCAAAATCAAGAGGAATTAACCCTGGCTGCCGCCTACGATCAGTGCCGGGCCAGTGGCGGAAACAACGGTGGAACGGCCTGTCAAACCTATGCAGAGTTGTGTGAAGCCAGTGGGGGAACCTTTGTGGCAGATGCTAACTTTATCGATTGTCTGCCCACCGTTGAACCGGATAAAGCTCCTAAGGAGCAGACCCCTGAATTTGATCTGCCACTAAACAGAAACGATCGCAATCCTGTGCCGCCGATTGAGGAACGGTCATCCTCCAGTCCGAGTTTGATTGTTCCGATCCCCGGCGATCGATAGAGGTTTGATTATTCCAATTCCTGGCGATCGATAGAAGCAACGTACGATTCTTACATGACTATCGAATTCGCGGAAATGTACGATTTTTACATGACTATCAAATTCGCGGGATCGTTCCTGTTGGACTCGCGATTTAATTCGCTGGTATGCTCAGTAACACTCTAAAGTCTTTGTTCCATCTCTCCAAAGATAGATTCGCTTCAATCTAATATGGATTACAGTTTTACGGAAACTTTACAATAATCTGTCTAGATTAGCGATCGGCGTAAAGAAACTATGAACATGAAAGGCTTCTCATGTTCAGTAGAATTATGCACTTTATCATTGGTGAAGGTTAATGAAGTTGAGTAATTGACTGGGCGGGTTCAATGTTCATTGACAAGGGTTGATTTGACTCATGGCAATGTTTCGTTCCAGTCAACTGACTTGTCAGGCTACAGCGGATGTATTCCCCTATACCCAGACAACTCAGACTGTTTCAACATCCTCTGGCGTAGTAGCCTGATAAGTTTCCCTGTGTTGCTTAGGTTGGGTATTTCTCTCAGAATTTAGCAGATGCCGAATTGCTGCTTGTAGGCGGGCTTTATGTTCGCTCGTTCTTTAATGCAAACTGGAATGCAAACTGATTAGACTTCAGTGATTTTTAGTTCCAATTGATTCAAGCTTCAATTTGTGTACGTGTTGTTCGTTGTTTCTGGTACTAAAGCTGATGGATGTAAACGACTCAATCCAG
Organism: Egbenema bharatensis FJBBOT/2019; assembly: GCF_048077055.1. Lineage (NCBI taxonomy): Bacteria > Bacillati > Cyanobacteriota > Cyanophyceae > Oculatellales > Oculatellaceae > Egbenema > Egbenema bharatensis. Next base: position 6,455,686 of record NZ_CP182236.1, read on the forward strand.
CCTGTTCAAGCAACAGTCTCGATCGTTATACCAGTTCATAATGGAGGGGAGCGTTTTCGCCAGTGTCTGGCTAGCCTTGAGCAATGGGCTGCTTTAGCTCAGGAAATCATCATTGTAGTGGATGGTGGCACCGATCAGTCCTGGCAGTGGGCCAAAGCATCGGGAGCCAAGGTGCTGCGATTTCCGTCTGCGGGAGGGCCGGCGCGGGCTCGCAATGCTGGAGCGCAGATGGCATCGGGAGATATTTTGTTCTTCATGGATGCAGATGTAACTTTGCACACAGACACGTTGCAGCAAATTGTCGATATATTTGGGAAGCAGCCTAATTTAGCTGCCCTGATTGGCTCCTATGATGATGCACCGGGGGAATCCAATTTCTTGTCTCAGTACAAGAATTTGTTTCATCACTATACGCATCAACTCGCCCATGAGGAAGCCTCCACGTTTTGGGGAGCCTGTGGAGCCATTCGTCGCTCTATTTTCTTGGAAATCGGCGGTTTTGATGAACGGTTCCGCTATCCATCGGTAGAAGACATTGAGTTGGGCTATCGACTTAAACGTGCCGGACATCAAATTCAGCTTTGTAAAACGGTACAGGTCAAGCATCTGAAACGCTGGGAGCCGCTTTCACTGTTGAAGGCTGAATTTTTTTATCGGGCCCTGCCCTGGTCAGAACTCATCTGGCGCGATCGCCAATTTGTCAATGATCTGAATCTAAAAACGTCCAGTCGGATTAGTTTAATATTGGCATACAGCATTCTGGTGACTTTCGCTTTCGGACTCCTGTGGCCAAGCGTGTTTTCAGTCACCCTTGCTTTCACGTTGGCATTCTTATGCATTAACGGGTCGGTTTACCAGTTCTTCTATCAGCAGCGTGGTTTTCTATTCGCGCTCTGCGTCATTCCCTGGCACTGGTTGTACTTTATTTACGGTGGATTAGCGTTCGCTATGGGTACAGTACGGTATCACTGGTTTAGCCGCATGGGTAATACGGCACATCTACCCACGATCGCCAGACTTTAACTTATTCAGTGAATCAGGTGATTTAAGGCTTCAGATTAAGGCTTCAAACTAAATCACGCTTATCCTGGTCGCTTTTTCTAAGGCTTCACATGCTTTAGCGTTTAGTCGAGAATTTTTTGGAGGTATTCATGCAAAGTCAACCTGTAGTAATTATTGGTGGAGGACCGGCAGGACTGACCGCTGGTTATGAACTCAGCAAACATGGGATTCCTTCAGTTGTACTGGAACAGGCCGATCGGGTCGGCGGCATTTCTCGGACTGAAACCTATAAGGGGTATCGCTTTGATATTGGCGGGCACCGGTTTTTCACCAAGGTTAGTGAAGTACAGCAAATCTGGAAAGAAATTTTAGGGGATGAGTTCATCAAGGTTCCCCGCCTGTCCCGGATTTACTATCAGGGCAAGTTCTACAGCTATCCCCTGTCGCTACTCAATACCGTTTCCAATCTGGGAATTATTCCGAGCTTTCTGGTACTGATGAGTTATCTCAAGGCCAAAGTGAAGGCGCGGATCAATCCCTCTGAACCGGAAACCTTTGAGGAATGGGTGACGGATTGTTTTGGCGAACGCCTCTACAAAACCTTCTTCAAAACCTACACGGAAAAAGTGTGGGGCATTCCCTGTAACAAAATTCGGGCAGATTGGGCCGCCCAACGAATTCAGGGAATGTCACTCAAACGGGCCGTGATCAATGCAGTATTCGGCAGCCAGAACGCCAAGAGTTTGATCAAGGAGTTTGACTATCCTCTGCTGGGGCCGGGCATGATGTGGGAACGCTGTCAGGAAATCCTGGAGGAACGTGGCTCGAATGTTCACTTGCACACCACAGTGACGCGAGTTGAACGAGAAGGCAAACGGATCAAGAGTATTACGGCCAAGCAAGGCGATCGACTGATTCAGCTGACGGGCGATCACTTTGTTTCCAGTATGCCCGTTACTGCTTTGCTGCATCGTCTTGATCCCCAGCCGCCGGAGCATGTGATGCAAGCGGCACGAGGCTTGAAGTACCGCGATTTCTTAATTGTGTCGCTGATTGTGAATCGGGACAATCTATTCCCCGACAACTGGATTTACATTCACAGCCCAGAGTTTAAGGTGGGTCGTATCCAGAACTTCAAAAACTGGAGTCCGGCAATGGTTCCAGAAGAGGGAAAAACCTGCCTGGGTATGGAATATTTCTGTAGTGAAGGCGACCCGATTTGGGAAATGTCTGACGCTGATCTAATTAGCCTGGCAGGGAAAGAGGCGATCGCCCTCAAGATTGGTGTACATCCGGGAGATCTCGAAGATGGGGTGGTGATTCGTCAGCGCAAGGCATACCCGGTCTACGACGGTGAGTACCGCCAACACCTGCAAGTGATTCAAGACTATCTGGAAACCTTTGAAAACCTGCAAACCGTCGGACGGAATGGAATGCACCGCTATAATAACCAGGATCATTCCATGCTGACAGGACTGCTGGCAGCCAAGAACATTATCGGCGAAACCCATGATCTGTGGGGTGTAAATACCGAACGGTCTTACCACGAAGAGTTCACCAAAGAGGAATGGAAGAGTCCAGAAGAAAAGGATCAGGCAACGCTGTTAGCCGCCGCCTCTAAAGCCTGACTCCCCTCTGACCCTGCCCTCCCCCATAGACGAGAGATGCCTATGATTCGCAGCGAAATTCAGCCGATCGCGGAATCCCCAGCAGTGAATGACGCAACGCCCTTTGTTTCGGTTGTGATTCCTGTCTTCAACGATGCCGTTCGGCTCCAACGATGCCTGGAGGCTCTGGAGCAGCAAACCTATCCATCCGATCGCTATGAAGTGATCGTGGTTGATAATGGCTCTGATTCCGAGGCTCAAATTGCTCAAGTGGTGGCTGCCTGCCCTCAGGCGATCGTTTCCCAAGAGCTGACACCAGGTTCCTATGCAGCTCGAAACAAAGGCATCTCAATGGCTCAGGGGGAGGTGATTGCCTTTACTGATGCAGACTGCATTCCAGCCCTAAACTGGATTGAGCAGGGGGTCAGGTATTTAACCCAAACGCCGAACTGTGGACTGGTGGTAGGGCGAATCGAGATGTTCTTTGAGGAAAACCGGGAAACGCCCGTCGCGCTCTACGAAAGTGTCACGGCCTTCCCCCAGGAGCAACTGCTGAAGGAGCATCAAGGTGGAGCCACTGCCAATGTGTTTACCTTCAAACGGGTGATTGAGCAGGTGGGAGCGTTTAATCCATATCTAAAGGCGCGTGGTGATCTGGAGTGGGGTAAACGAGTTTACCAATCCGGGTATTCCCAGCAGTTTGCCAGCGATGTGCAGGTGGCGCATCCCGCCCGATCGTCCTACTCTGATTTATACAAACGCACCGTTCGTCTGGCAGGCGGCATTTATGACCTCCAGCAACTCCAGTCCCATTCCAGCCTGAAGCGACATTTCCAGTTCAGCCGGACGTTAATTCAGAACCTTGTGCCCCCTGTGTCCTTTATCTGGAATACGCTCTTCGATCCGCGTCTACCTCGCCTGGATCAAAAGCTGAAAGTTGCCTGGGTGATGATTCTGGTGCGATATGTCAGTGCCTGGGAAATGCTGCGGTTAAAGTTGGGGGGACAATCCTTTAGAGGGTAAGGATTAAGGGTAGAAATCAATGACGGACTGCGATCGTTTGGAGGAACATTAAACCGTTATGAGAGTTGCATTTATTGTCTGGGAATTTCCGGTCTTATCGGAAACCTTCATTCTCAACCTCATTACTGGATTAATCGATCGAGGTCATCAGGTTGATATTTACGCCCATGTCACTGGCGATACGGAAAACGTTCATCCCGATGTGGAAACCTATCGTTTGCTGGAGCATACCTACTACATTCCCTCGATTCCCCAAAATCCGATCGCTCGTCTGCTAAAAGGGCTGCATCTACTCTACAACAATGCTCTGAAGCAACCTGGACTGGTTGGACGATCGCTAAATGTTTTTCAGTATGGCAGCCGTGCGGCATCGCTGTGGCTGATCTATGCCATTACGCCCTTTGTGAATCGCCCCCTGGAGCAAACCCGCTATGACATTATCCACGCTCAGTTTGGTACTGATGGGCTGACTGGTTTGCCCCTGCGTCAGGTTGGTGCGATTCAAGGAAAACTGATCACCACCTTTCGCGGTTATGACATCAGCACCTATGTCCGAGAACGGGGCGATCGGATCTATGCTCGATTGTTTCAGCAAGGGGATTTCTTCCTGGCAAACTGCGAGTTCTTTAAACGGCGGGCGATCGAACTGGGATGTGATCCCCACCGGATTAGCGTCCACGGTTCCGGTTTAGATTGCCGTCGGTTTGCCTACCGTCCCCGCTACCCATCTGAAGATGGGGTGATCCGGATTGCCACAACGGGACGACTGGTGGAGAAAAAGGGGATTGAATACAGCATTCGGGCTGTGGCAAAGCTGCTGGAAACCCATCCCAACCTGGAGTACACCATTGTCGGTGAGGGGGAACTCAGAACCCACTTTGAGCGGTTAATTGCTGAATTGGGAGTGGGCGATCGGATTCAGCTCGTCGGTCAAAAACGCCAGCAAGACTTAATTGCAATACTCGATCGCACCCACATTTTTGTCGCCCCCAGCGTCACGGCTCAGGATGGCAATCAGGATGCTCCAGTGAATGTGCTAAAGGAGGCAATGGCGATGGGGCTTCCGGTCGTCAGCACCTTTCATGGCGGAATTCCAGAACTGGTGCAGGACGGGATCTCTGGCTTTCTGGTTCCAGAACGCGATGAGGCTGCCCTGGTCGAAAAAATCGGTAATTTAATTCAGCATCCAGAACGGTGGGTGGCAATGGGTGAAGCCGGTCGAGCCTTTGTGGAAGAACACTATGATATTCAACGGTTGAACGATCGTCTGGTTGCCCTCTACCAGCAGATCATGCGATCGGATCTATCCCAATCGTCTGTATCGGGGGCATTTCGTGAAACGCCCTTACCGGAAGTGTGAAACACCTGAAGGAGGATAAAGTTCAAAATGAGTGATTCCCAAACACCCCAAGTTACGCCCCAAGTTAGTCCTCAAGTTACGATCGTAGTCGTTCCCCGCGAACGATTTAGCTGCACTGAAGCATCCTTAGAAAGTATCTACGCGCATACCACCATGCCCTTTGAGCTGGTCTATGTTGATGGCAATTCCCCAGCCAAGGTGCGACGATACTTAGAAGAACAGGCGAAGGCAAAGCAGTTCCAGTTAATTCGTACCCCTTACTATCTTTATCCCAATCAGGCGCGCAATCTGGGATTAGCCCAGGTCAAAACCCCCTATGTGGTATTTATTGACAACGATGTAGTGGTGACACCTGGCTGGGTAGAAGCACTGGTGCAATGTGCTGAAGAAACTAATGCGATCGTAGTGGGGCCATTGATGTGTCAGCATGAACCCATCCACGAAGAAGTTCACTTTGCTGGAGGCGAGTCCCATGTTTGGGTCGATCGCACGGGCAGACGACGCTTGCGAGAAAAAATGTATCAGCAGGGGCATCAGGTGAAGCAACTCCGTTCCCAGCTCGAACGCACTGAAACGGAGTTAGCTGAATTCCACTGTGTCCTGGTACGAACTGCGATTTTCGACCAGCTCAAACAGCTCGATGAACAAATGCTCAACACCAAGGAGCATCTGGATTTCTGCATGAGCGTTCGGGAAGCTGGTGGTACAGTTTACTTTGAACCCGCCAGCATCGTTACCTATGTTCCAGGCCCACCCCTGGAGTGGAGCGATTTACATTACTATATGCTGCGCTGGAGTGATGCCTGGACGCTGGGAAGCTTGCACCGCCTGCGGGATAAGTGGAACCTAGCGGAGGATGGTTATTTCCAAACCAAGTACAAGAAACTGGGCTGGAGACGCTACGGCACGATTATCGAACCCTTTGTTCGGAGTTTGACCTTTGGGGTGGGCAATCGCTTTCTCACCCGAGCCTTGGCCTGGTTTGAACATAAGCTGAATCGATATTTAACCGATCGCCATGCCCGGATTCAACGCCGGAATGCTGTTCAGCTTCAATCCACTCCCCGTTCTACAGTCGAGATTTCCAGTCCCGTTTCCTCAACCGTATCTTCCCAAAGTTAACCTTCAGCGAACCGCAAAGCATGAGCATCAAACAAAAGGCAGTTAAAGGTGTACTTTGGTCAGCCATCCAAAACTGGGGTAGCCAGGCTGGGGCATTGATCATTTTCTTTGTCCTGGCTCGGCTACTGGAACCCGAAGCCTTTGGTTTGGTCGCCCTGGCGAATGTGTTTTTGGCGTTCATGCAAATCTTCTTAAACCAGGGATTTGCCCAAGCCCTAATCCAGCGAGAAGACCTGGAACCAGAACACCTGGATACCGCCTTCTGGATCAATTTTGGGATTGGTATCATCCTCACGGCCCTGACCCTGGGCACAGCAAATCAGGTGGCGATCGGCTTTAATGAACCCCAATTAGCTCCCCTGCTACGCGGTTTATCGATTGTTTTTCTCATCAACTCCCTGAGCGGTGTGCAGCAGGCCACGTTGGAGCGCAAGTTTGCCTTCAAAGCGATCGCCTTTCGCTGGTTATTGGGGACGATTGTGGGAGGAGTCGTAGGTGTGGGAATGGCTCTATACGGTTTGGGGGTTTGGAGTCTGGTGGGCCAGCAGGTGGTACAGGAACTCGTCGGCGTTTCTACCCTCTGGTTTGCCAGCGATTGGCGACCCGGATTTCGGTTTTCGATTCCCCACCTGCGGCAGCTTTGGGGGTTTGGAGTCAATATTCTGGCGTTCAACTTCCTCAGCTTTTTCAATACTCGCGCTGATGATTTTTTGATTGGGTACTTCCTGGGGACGGTGGCCCTGGGCTATTACAGCATCGCCTACCGAATTTTGGGAGTCTTAACCCAACTGTTGGTCAATACCAGCAACCAGGTTGCACTTCCTTCCTTTGCTCGTTTGCAAACCGATCTCGATCGCTTCCGCAATGCCTTCTACACTGTTACTCAACTCACTAGCTTGATTGCCTTTCCCACCTTTTTAGGCGTAGCAGTCTTAGCCCCCGAACTGATTCTGTTGATGTTTGGCGATCAGTGGGAACCGTCGATCGTAGTTATGCAAATATTGGCGTTCATGGGCATTGTTCGTGCGGTAACTCACTTCAAATCATCTGTGTTCTTGGCGATGGGGAAACCCGCCTGGCGCTTGTGGTTGGGTTTATTAAACGCAGTCATCAGCCCGATCAGCTTCTTGATTGCAGTGCAATGGGGCATCGTGGCAGTAGCATTTGCCTATGTGATTCGAGGGTATTTAGTGTTTCCAGTCGGGCAATGGGCTGTCAGCCGTCTGATTCATGTTCCTCTGATTTCCTATTTGCGGCAGTTTGTTGCACCTCTGGTCAGTTCTTTGGTCATGGCAGTTGTCATTCTGATTACAAAGCAGTGGATAGGCGATAGAGTTTTGCCTATTGTCACGTTAGGAACTGGAATTGTGGTTGGAACGTTGGTCTATGGAATTACAATTCGTTTGCTTTCCCCAAAACTCTTTCAACAACTGTTGGAATTCGTGCAGTTAGCCCTGTCTCGATCACAACGCCAGAATGCCTGAATTGAGCGTTGAAGTTAGATTTTGATTATTCGTTAACAAATCCCTTGCCAACCATGCAACCCGCTTCTCTCAAGGCTTCCTCGCCTCTTCTAAATCCTAAGATCTCATCCTCACCCGTTCGCATCGCTTCGATCGAACTGCTGCACCTTGAACGAACCGTATTAGGAATTCCGGTGTTTCACAGGCGGGGGGAAGATGGACTGTACTTCATCCGCACCCGCTCTACAGATGGCAGAGTTGGACTTGCCGTTGCCCATGAACGCATCAAATATTTTTATCCCATCCTAAAGGAGTTAGTGATTCCGTATTTCGTGGGCAAAGATGCCAGGGATTTAGAATCGCTGATTGATGGGGTTTACACCTTTCGATCGAACTATAAGCTGTCAGGGCTAGCTTTGTGGTGCTGTGTAGCATGGGTGGAGTATAGCCTGCTGGATTTGCTAGGGAAAGTGGCAAATCAGCCGATCGGTGAACTGCTGGGTGGGATGATTCGCTCTAAGATTCCGGTCTACTTATCCAGTTTGCGACGCGATACGACACCAGAAGAAGAAGTGGATTGGGTCGGGCAACGGTTAGCAGAAACTCAGTGCAAAGCCGTCAAGTTTAAAATTGGTGGGCGGATGAGTAACAATGCTGATGCCATGCCCGAACGCACAGAGCGACTGATTCAGCTTGCCCGCAAAACCTACGGGGATCAAATGGAAATTTACGCTGATGCCAACGGTTCCTACGATGCGGCGACGGCGATCGAAGTGGGCAAATTTCTGGAGTCTGAGGGAGTCTCCTTTTTTGAAGAACCTTGCCCATTTGATGAATGGGAAGACACTCAGCAGGTGGCAGATGCACTGTCAATGGCCGTTGCAGGTGGAGAACAAGAAACCAGTTTGCCCCGCTTTCAGTGGATGATGAAACATCGAACGGTGGATCTTCTTCAACCTGACTTAACTTACAACGGTGGATTTCTTCGCACAATGCGTGTGGTTCGGGCAGCCAAAGCAGCCAAGATTCCGATTGCTATGCATAATGCTCGCCTAGGGGTAGATCCGATCTATATGCTTCATTTTGCCTCTTGTTTACCCACTGACTATCAGGAGTACAATGCCAGACCCCAAAAACCAGAATCCTGGTTTACCCCTGATCTCATGGTGAAAGATGGTTCACTGTCCGTCCCGACAGAACCTGGATTAGGCATTCAGATTGATCCAGCAGCATTGCGAAAGACAAAGCGAGTATAGATCCGAGGAAGGTTTTTCGATCATGAATCCAGAATCTCTCCAGTTTTCCATCGTTATTCCCACCTACAATCGTCCTGAACGGTTGCAGAAGTGTTTAGAAGCCATTTCCAAGCTAGACTATCCGTCCGATCGCTTTGAAGTGATTGTGGTGGATGATGGCAGTCCCAGCCCAATGGAACCGATCGCGGCTCCATTTCAGTCATCCTTAAACTTAACCGTCATCCGTCAGGCTAACTCTGGCCCTGCCAAAGCGCGAAATGCTGGAGCCGCCAAAGCCCAGGGACAGTATCTTGCCTTCACCGATGATGACTGCACTCCCTTGCCCAACTGGCTGACGCAACTAGAAGCTAAATTTGCTATTACGCCGGACTGCTTGATTGGGGGACAAACGCTCAATGCCCTGCCCCACAACCTCTACTCCACCGCCAGCCAAATTTTGATTGATTACCTGTACGACTATTTCAATCTGGATGCAGGACGATCGAGCTTCTTTGCCTCCAACAATTTCGCCATGCCAACCCACCGATTCCACGAATTAGGAGGATTTGACACCAGTTTTCCCCTGGCCGCCGGAGAAGATCGGGAATTCTGCGATCGGTGGCTACACCACAATTACACCATGCTCTACGCCCCAGAAGTCCAGATTCAGCATGCCCACCATCTCACCTTAAAAAGCTTTTGGCGACAGCACTTCAACTATGGACGAGGAGCCTTTTGCTTCCATCAAATCCGCTCCCAGCGCAACCAGGATCAGCTCAAAGTTGAACCCTTCGCTTTTTACTCCAGCCTTTTAACCTACCCCTTTGGGCGATCGTCTGGGCAACCCGCCCTCCTGCTGGCACTCCTCCTCTTCCTCTCCCAGCTTGCCAACGTCCTTGGCTTCTTCAAAGAACGATCGCACCAGCCCAACAAACAACTCCACTGGGCCTGACAATTCCCGACTTCCGACTTCCGACTCCCACACTCACGCTCACACTCACTCAAAGGAATCACGCCAATGCTCTACTTCATTGCTGTTTGGATTCTCCTGCTGGTGATCTGCGGCATCATCGGCAGCGGCACTTTGAGCATCTTAAAAGTAGACAGTTTTGACCGATGGGGCGATCGTTGGATTCTATCAGAATGGATCGGCATGATCGTCATTTCAGTCGTGTTACTGGGCATATCGATCGTGCTTCCCGTCAATGCGATCGTCGGTGCGGTCAGTGCGCTGATTCTTTGTACGCTGGCATTCACTCAGGTTCAAACTCGGCATGATATCACTCAATGCCTTAATCACCTCTCCAGGCAAAAGCTCATGGGCGGTTTGGCGTTGGTAGTGGCGATCGCAGCCATTACGGCCCAGGAAGTCACCTGGATGGATACGGGACTGTATCACTATAGCTCGGTGCAATGGCTAAATCGGTTTGGCACGGTTCGAGGTCTATCGCTGTTATTCGAGAATTTGGGCTTTACCTCCGCCTGGTTTGCCCTGGCTGCCCCCTTTAACCCGGCAATCCTGGAAGCCCGAGTCAGTGCGGTCACGAATGGGTTTGCCTACCTGCTGGCTGCCCTACATTTCTGTGTGTGTATGAACTATCTGATCGCAGGACGGGGACGCATAGGCGATCAATTCATCTCCGTTTATTACTGCTTAATTTTGTTGATTCATCTTTTCTTGCAGTCATCCCGCACCATCCTGATCTCCCCCTCTCCAGACCTGCCCGTGCTGTTGTTCGTCGGCGCAACGGCCTGGGCCATGCTTCTGAACTTGAACGCCTTCGCTCCAGCTTCCAAAGCATCAGCGGTTGATTCGCCGCCCGTTCGTTCTCACTCTAATGGGTTGATCGTGCCTCTGTTTCTGGCAACTGGCTCGTTGTCCTTCAAGTTGACTGGTCTACCCATCTTCCTGGGAGCAGGGCTTTACTTTGGGGTCAATCACCTTGTCGTGAATCGCGGCTTGAATTTGCGGCAGTTGTTCACGGCAGTAGGAGTTGTGATGGCGTTGCTCTTGCCGTTTCTAGTTGTCAACGTTCTGACTTCTGGATGCTTACTGTATCCCTCTACAGCGGTCTGCTTTGATGTGCCCTGGTCCCATGATGCCGAAACGCTTCAGTCCGTCGCAAACGACACCCATCGCTGGCTCACCTGGTACGGTACGCCCCCGGATGGAATTCATCCCTGGTTGTGGGCGGCCTGGCAGTGGGTGAATGAGGGGCATACGTTTCGGGCGATGGCGTTTTTGATTGGGTTATCTGCCCTGCTGAGTGGGTATGTTGGAAAAATCGCCTGGTCAGAACGCCGCTATGAGTTGCTTTGGCCAGTGGTGATCAGCGCGATCGGCATTCCGTTTTTTATGCTGACTTCGCCGTTCAACCGCTTCCTTTTGCCCTATTTGTTCATGACTCCCAGCCTGGCGATCGTCCTTTACCTGACGCACCGATCGCACCATCAGCCGCATGGGTCAATTCCCTTGCCGCTCAAAGCCTTCAAACACCCCCTACTACATACCCTGACTCCCCTCTTCCTGGCAGCCCTCCTCACAGCAGGCAGTGTCCGCAGCAATCTTGTCAAGCTCCTGATTCCCCCCCCGATGCAGCAAGTTCCCGTGGCGCAGACGCAAATCAACGACATTCCCTACCGCCTGCCCCTGGATGAAGCGTTGTGCTGGGCGACAGATATTCCCTGTGCCTATGGCGTGCGGCAGGATATCACGTTCCGCGATCCAGAACGGGGACTGAGAGCGGGATTCGTTCAACGGGTTCAGTAGGAGATTAATCATACCAATTTAATTGGCAGAAGTTGCAAATCCTGGCAGGGGCGCACTGCTGTGCGCCCTTACAAAATCCCATCTGCTCCACAAACAATTGGAATCGGTATCAGTAAGAGGGCAGGACAAACCAAAGGGGCCTGGCAGTGCCAAACCCCTACAAATGTGATTTTTCAGGTTAATTAATTTACCAGCCCTAGTAGTAGATCTTGCCGCCTCCCCACTTTTGTCCAACCACCTTGGGTTGAATCAGGATATGTCCGGCGATCGCTACCAGATCATCCTCCGTCAGGTTCCGCATCTTGGGGAAGATGTCGGTACTTTGAGTGCTGGGATGGAGTTCGGCGATCGGCTCCATTCCGTCATAGGTAGTGGGGTTGTGCATATAATCCACTAACGCCTCAAGGTTATTACGAGGTGGCGTTGCTTTGGCTAACGTCGTTGGATCAAGCCCGACGTTTGGATCAGTTTTAGTGATTCCTCCAACGTGGCACTGTCCACAAGCGTAGTTAAACAAACGCTTTCCCTCAGAAACCTGTTGTAGGCTGAGGACAGTCGTATCTCCCTGGTCATTCAATGTTACGGTTCGGGTTGCGGCATCCACTTCAGCAGCGATCGCCCCACCCACAAAGGTTTGAAAAGCAAAAAAGATCGCGATCGCAACAAGCCAGATGTATTTCTTAAACATGGTTCTCCTTGAAAACGTCCTCAGTTATCGGAAGTTCAACATGAGTCAACACAGCGAGGCTCAATCTCTCTCAGTCTGACCACCCCAGAACGCTGTTCCAGGTTCCAGGAGAATGAGGCTCCTCCTGCGGCAAAAAGTGGGGCTGACCAAATGCATCAATCATGGCTGAAAAATCAAAAAGATATGATATGGGCCAGCATCCCAAGCTGTGCGCTGACTAATCAGAATTGAGCAAGTTCTCAATTCATTATCATGCCACTGAATGGACGCTTTCCCAAGCTTCAATCCAATGGTTTTCGTAGAGCCAAGGAAAATTTGGATAGGGAGTCGAACCGTCGGGAGTTGGGAATCGGGAGTAGAGGGTTAGCGGCTGATGCCGATGATCTAGCCCCTAGCGATAATTCGTGAACTGAAGGGCCACCGGGTAATCCTCTTGCTTTAGACGTTGGATCACCTGTTGCAGATCATCCTTAGACTTGGCTGAAACGCGCACTGCATCACCCTGAATCGAAGCTTGCACTTTCTTAAACTCATCCCGAATCAGCTTAGAAATTTGCTTACCCAGTTCTGTGCTAATGCCTTTTTGCAGTTTGATCTCCTGCTGAACCCGTCCTCCACTTGCCGACTCAATTTTGCCGTAATCAAAAATTTTCAGCGATAATTTGCGTCCAGCCGCTTTGGTTTGCAGGATAGTGTGAACTGCTTGCAGCGTAAACTCGCTATCCGTGTTGATGGTAATCACGTTATCACCCAACTCCACCTTTGTTTTCGTGTCTTTCAGGTCGTAACGTGTCCCGATTTCACGACTGGTCTGATCAACAGCGTTGACTAACTCTTGCCGATCGAAATCGCTGACTACATCGAAGGAAGATGAAGAAGCCATAGGCAAATCTAAATGGTTATCGACTTAGATCTCTAGTCTAGAGTCTACCGGGGGATGAACCCGTTTGAATTGATGTTAAAAATTTATTTGCAACAAACTCAACCCCACCAATGTTGCTGTACCGAGTCCGCCCAGACCAAACATCAGCGATCGCAGGAGGGGCAGATTCAGGATATAAAAAACGGAATATAGGCTACGAGCGAAAATATGGACGATCGCAGCCACCGCTGCCAGGGGAGACTGCACCTGAGTGACGTAGGCCATCAAAGCTGCAACCGCAAACAGGGAAAAAGCTTCAAAGGAATTTTGATGGGCCCAGGTGGCTCGCTGCGCAAAGGCGGGCAGCTTGTCCAACATCGTCCGAGGAGCGGCCATATCGTAGCCAACCTTGAACCGACTGTAGGCGACCACCAAAAATGGCGCGTAGACCAATACCATCGCCAGTGCCAGACTCCAGAGCAATACCGTCGGCGTTGAAAGTTGCTGTAAAAACGGCATTCCTGCCCCTAATCAAAGTAAAACAAGGTGACTAATTTCCGCTGATCTTCCGCATCACTACAGGTCTTCAGCAGTGTGTGGCTATCGTGAAAGGCGAAGCAAATTAGCTGTTGACAGCGTGAAATAATTTCCTGGTTGCAGATGGCACTGGCCTCAGCCAGCGACAGTTGATCGTTGGTTGGATTCTCAACCAGATGGATCACCTGTTCGAGCTGATCCCGGGATTCGCGTGGCTGCCGCTCCAGACTTTGAGGCAAAATCACCGTCAGCAGGTTTGGGTCTGCCCGCATCGCACCCCGGATCACAGCGGAATTTGTTCCCGTTGCCCCAGAGGTCAAGATATGGTTTCCCGCTAGCACCAGGGCATAGCTCATTAGCTCAATCAAATGTTGATGGGTAATTGGCACATGACGCGACCCCAGCAGAGCAAGGCGCTTTGACCCGGTTTGCTGGATCGCGGCTAGCTCCTGCAGAAATTCATCAACTCTAGGTATATCGATGGACTGACTCAAAGCCCGTAACTGACAAACAACTGAGATATTCTAGCAGGTGTCGGGGGTAGCGCGATCGTCCTCTTCAAAGCGAAATCAAAAATTTCTCTAGTCTGAAGGATTTACGCGCATAAACATCGAGGTATCTTCCAGGGGGTTCACGCTGCCCAGAATTGCCTCAGTAGGCACTTCATCTAAGCCAGAGGTCGCGTTTAAACCAGGTGTTTTGAGGGTAGACAGATGCCAGTCTCCCAGCAATTTTTCTAGTTCTGGCGAGAGATCTGGAAGCGATTGCACGGTTTGATTCAGAAAGAAAACCAGCGTCAGGCTACCCAAACGAATGCGATCGCCATCGCACAAAAGCCGTGGTCGGCGAATCGGTTCACCGTTGACGTAGGAACCATTCCGGCTCCCCAGGTCAATCAGATAAAACCCAGCATGTTCAACATACTTCAGAGCCGCATGACAGCGAGAGAGGCGGGCATCTTGAATGGGAAGCGAAACCCGGCGCGGATCTCGCCCAATCACCCAGGTATTTTGCGGTTGTACGAGCGTCTGAGTTTTCCCTTGCAACAAGTTGGTGGTGAGAGAAACTTCCTGCTCTACAATGACCCCCTGAAGATAGGGAAGTGGCACCTGGGACAGGGTTTTGCTACCTGAATGCTCTAAACTTAAAATTTCGTCCAGTAATCCCCGATGGTGCTCATAGAGCTTTAGAAATACCTGATACATCCTGAGGCGATGCTGTAATTCACCACCGTCGCAGGTATCCATGAAGTCTAAGGTGTAGGAAGCTAAGTCATCAATGAGTGGCATAACCGTTCAACCTGCCAGAGGAACTTTTCTCCTGCTAGTGTTTGTTGATTCAGTCCCAACAGAGGTTTAGCAGCCAACCCCTGAGGAAATTTACAGATAAAATCACGTATAGATTCCCAAAGCCAGCTTATTGTTCCCAGACTTGTAAAGAAAACCGCATGATTGCGGAAATTCTTGAATTAACCTAAAGAAGTATTCACAATGCTAAACATAGGTTATTAAAAGCTGGGCTGTACTGAACCCATGCCATGCAGTTTTGCGGAAATTACCGGGTTTGTCGCAAAAATTCCAGTAGTTCCCGATTAACTGTCTGGGGAACTTCTTGCTGAATCCAGTGCCCACAGTCCCGCAGCCGCTTTAACTTCATGGGAGCTTTGACCAGCTTCTCCATGCCATCCAGTAATTTTTGGCTGAACAAAAAGTCTTCTTCTCCCCATAACACCAGGGTGGGCACCGTAATGGGATGGGGGGATTTCCACCAGTTGGTCATCCAGGTTTGGGGTGCTAAAAACTGCCGATAGTGATTTAAAGCGGCAGAGAGTACCCCTGGTTTTTCCAATGCAGCCTGATAAATCTCCGTATCCCGCGTGGTAAAGGCTCCTTTGCGAACCGCCTGTCCTTGAAACAGGTTTTGCACAATGCTGGGCAGATTTTGCTGAATCACCCATTCGGGCAAGCCAGGCACCTGAAGGGCCAGCAAGTACCAACTGCGGCGCAACTGATCGACATTACTCAGTAACTCTTGGGTAAAGCGATGGGGATGGGGCGCGTTCAGCACGGCCAGGCGATCGATCAATCCGGGAAACCGCTGGGCAAAATTCCAGGCGATGGTTCCTCCCCAGTCGTGACCCACAACATGGGCTTTCATGTATCCCAGGTTCTCAATCAAGCCGTGAATGTCTGCTGTCAGGGTATCCAGGTCATACCCATGAGCAGGCTTATCGGAATCGTTGTAGCCGCGCAAATCAGGCACCACGACTTTGAAGTGACGCGCCAGTACCGGAATTTGGTGCCGCCAGGAATACCAGAACTCTGGAAAGCCATGCAAAAGGATGACTAAATCCCCGTCTCCTTGGGTCACGCAATGTAAACGAATGTGGTTGGTTTCAATGAATTGATGTTGCCATCCGGTTGCCAGTGCGGTCATAGCGAGGAGCGAGGAAAGAGTAGTGATCGATACAAATATACCGTTTGCTGGAGGCGATCGGGGAGGGAGAAAATACGGCAATGGATAGATTGTCAGCGAAGCCAGTTACCTGAGCATCCACCCGCCGGATCTCTGTTTAGCCTCCATTCGGGGGTGCATGACCTACATCGCCTGGCAGACAAGATGCCTGTGCTATAGACGAGCCATTTTAGGATCATGGATTAAATAATTAAGTAACCTGTAAAGCGTTTTACGTTGCTGACTGGGCGGGCAAGATGCCCCCCCACCAGAGTTACAGATTACTCAGTTCGCATCCCTGAGCATCAAGCCCGACTACGCTGATAGCGATTGGCCCTGGAGTAATCTCCGATCGCATAGCAGGCAGTCCTGATGCAAGCAATCACCTGTTGCTCTAAGCGGGTGTCCTGAATTGTCTGAGCAACGGCTAGACGCTGTTCGTAGCAATCGATCGCTCGTTGGTAGTTTCCTAAATTCTCAAAAATGATGCCCAAACTTTCCAGTGCTTGCTCCTGATGGCGATGATCCTTCATTTTTCGGTCAGGGCCAGGCGTTGTTGATGATAATCAATTGCCTTGAGGGATTCTCCCAGTGTGAAGCAAGCACTCGCCAGATTCTTCAGAATTTGCATTTCACCTTGTCGATCAGGAAGCTGACGGGCGATCGTGAGCAACTGCTCATAGCATTCCACGGTCTGCGCATAGTTTGACATCGCGTGGTAAGCATTCCCCAGGTTCCGCAACACCTGCCCTTCCACCTGCAAATCCCTCAGCTCAGCGGCAATAGCAAGACTTTGTTCATAGTAATAAATTGCCTGGGGTGAATCTCCCATCGCCTTATAGGCCATGCCCAGGTTATTCAGAGCCGCCATCTCACCACGACGATCTTGAAGCTCCTGAGCCACCTGAAGACTACGCTGCTTATACTCGATCGCCCTGGGATAGTCTTCCATGTGGCGAAACGCATTTCCCAGGTTGGCCAGTGCCTGTCGTTCCGTCTGCCGATCCCCAAGCTGGCTGGCGATCGTGAGACTTTGCCGCGAACAGGCGATCGCTTCCGGGTAATTTCCCAGCGCATAGTAGCTTAAGCCCAAGCCACTCAATGCTCGACCTTCTCCAGGGAGATCCTGGACGGTGCGGTAAAGCTGCAAAGCTTGCTGTAGCGTTTTGAGGGCTGCCTGAGTATCGCGGATTTGATACTGCTCAATCCCTTTTTCCAGCAAACAATCGGCTTCGGCTTTGCGAGGGTTGACGAATCCTGATTCGCCTTCCTGAAAGCGTTCTGAAGGGGGGACAAAGGTTCCGTGTTTATCATCAAATGCTTTCGACATAGCTATACCCATTCAGCCCTGAATGGTGAATCTCAGCGTATAGGGCAATCAATCAAATTCCAAATTAATAAAACCAGGACTTTTATGCCTTTCGGTTAAGCAGCTTGAGAGCCTTTCAAAATTGAAATCACAGCATTGAAATCACAACTCTTCAAGCGGCAGATGCATGGATGTCGTCCCTAAATCCACTGATTCTTATGTATTGAAATCGAGATGAAATCAAATAGTCGAGATTGAACGATTATTGGAAACCAAGCGGTGTTTTGTCAACACTCTTAAAGCTCCAATTGAATTGAGTTAGTTCAGCTACACCCTTGGACAGACGAGTCAGAGGTCTGATTCATCGTCCGCTTTTACTTATATATCAGGTTTATGATGGAATGGGGGATAACGCCCACAGTATATGTCCTGAATTCTCGCAAATTTCAAATTCTGGTTTACGAAATCTTTTTGAACCCCTCCGAGGAAGCCCGGAAGCTGCAATGCCTGTTTTTGATTCTGCTTTTGATGCCGAACGCCTGCTGTTTACGCCTGCCACACCTGATTTTGATGCCACTCCAGTTATTTTTGCCTTTCCCAATGAGTACAGTGTGGGCATCACCAGCCTGGGCTATCAGATCGTCTGGGCCACCCTGGCGGTGCGATCGGATCTAGCGGTCAGTCGTTTATTTACGGATATTCAGGAACCGCTCCCGGCTCAACCCAACCTCCTGGGCTTCTCGCTGTCCTGGGAATTGGACTATGGCAATGTGTTCAGCCTGCTGGAGGCGTTGGGTATTCCCCTGCGAGCAGCCGATCGCCTGAGTGCCCATTATCCCCTCGTTTTTGGGGGTGGCCGGTCTTGACGGCGAATCCAGAACCCTTTGCGGATTTCTTTGATGTGATTCTGCTGGGAGATGGGGAATTTTTGATCGATGCCTTCATTGATGCCTATCAGCAGGTGCGTCACGCCGATCGCCCCACTCAGCTCCATCATCTGGCTCAGGTGCCTGGGGTCTATGTGCCCAGTCTCTACACCGTGACCTATACCAGTCCAGAGGGGCCGATCGCATCGATTCAGCCGATCGACTCCCAGATTCCAACTCAGGTGCAGAAGCAAACCTATCGCGGCAATACCCTCTCCGCTTCCACGGTCGTCACTGAGAAAGCCGCCTGGGAAAATATCTACATGGTGGAGGTGGTGCGCAGTTGTCCAGAGATGTGCCGCTTTTGCCTGGCCAGCTACCTGACCCTGCCGTTTCGGACTGCCAGCCTGGAAGGGTCTTTGATGCCTGCGATCGAACGCGGTTTACAGGTGACTCACCGGCTGGGTTTGTTGGGGGCTTCCGTCACCCAGCATCCAGAGTTTGAGGCATTGCTGGACTATCTAGACCAACCCCAGTATGATGACGTGCGGATTAGCCTGGCCTCAGTCCGAACCAATACCGTGACGGAAAAACTGGCACGGATTCTGGTGAAACACGATACGCGATCGATCACGATTGCGGTGGAAAGTGGCAGCGATCGACTGCGGCAGATTATCAACAAAAAATTGACGAACGAGGAGATTATTCAGGCGGCGATCAACGCTAAGGCAGGGGGACTGAGTAACCTGAAGCTCTACGGCATGGCAGGTGTTCCGGGGGAAGAACCAGAGGATCTGGAACAAACCGTGGCGATGCTCAAAGCCATTAAAAAGGCGGCTCCTGGATTGCGGCTGACCTTTGGTTGCAGTACCTTTGTGCCCAAGGCCCATACCCCTTTCCAATGGTTTGGCGTGAATCGTGAAGCCGAAAAACGGCTGAAATTTCTGCAAAAACAACTGCGTCCCCAGGGAATTGATTTTCGTCCTGAAAGCTACAACTGGTCGGTGATTCAGGCTTTGATCTCCAGGGGCGATCGCCGTTTATCTTACCTGCTAGAACGGGTGCGGCACTATGGCGATTCCCTGGGCAGCTACCGTCGCGCCTTTAAGGAACTGCGGGGACAGTTGCCTGATCTGGACTTTTATGTCCATGAGAACTGGTCAACGGAGCAAACCTTACCCTGGAGTCATATCCAGACAGCCCTTCCTGCGGCAACGTTAATCAAGCATCTGGAAACAGCCCTGGCCACCGGGCAAGGGGAATCGATCGAATTTGCAGCACCCGTCATTCCAGAAGCCACCTCAGGGGCGATCGGATAAACGCAAATTACTTTGTCCGCCGATCGGCCCCTGTAAAATCCAACCCTCGAAGGGAGCCGTCAGGTACATCCAGTTGCGATTTTCGTTTTGTACGATCAGGGCGGGAAAACTGCTGGGAGTCACAATTTCACCATTTTCAACCAACCCGATCGCCGAAGCATCGACCGTCGGTTCCGTATAAACAACTAGATTGTTCCCGCTCCCTACGTCTACGAGCAACTGCTCTATGTTGCCCCAATCCGATCGCACGGCCGTATTGATGATCGTGTAGGCAAATCGGCCATCGATCCAGCAGCCATATTCCACCTGACCTGTCCCAACTTGATCCAATAAAGTACTGAGCCTGAACCAGTTGGGGAAAGCGTCGATCGGCTGCCCGGAAACGCTAGCGCAAAGGGCTTGTAGTTCCCTCACCCCATTGACTTCTGTTTCAGAAAAACCCGAATTAAAATTTGCCTGTCTGACTGAGCCGATCGGCTGCCACTCTCCCCAACCACGTCCTGGTGGATCCACCTGATTTGGCTCCACCCCAAGGGCTTGAGTAAATCCTGGAATTTGGACTGATGCTGCTACTAATGCTGCGACTAAAACCGTAGATGCCAGGGAAACTGAAAACGGGATGAACGATCGCATACCACTGCCTGATAGCTGTAACTTTGAATTTTGCCATTAAGCAGAAAAATTGTCAGCACAAGGTTACCGGGTTGACACCCCTCAGCGGTGAAGGCTTTGCAAGTACATAATCTCCAGCATTACTGATTAAACTGGTCAACATGACCGAGCTTGATCAAGGGAATGAGCCATCAGACGAATTGGACGATCGTAACTGAATCAAATTTTGCCTGGGAACGAGATGCTCTGGAGTTTATCAAGAGCAGATTTCCTGACCATGCGCCGTTTCTAGCGTGGTCTAATTTTGAGTTTATTGCTACTGATGGCAGCATTAATGAAGTAGATTTGCTGGTGTTTACGCCCCAAGGATTTTTCTTAATTGAGATTAAAAGTCGTCCTGGAAGATTGACGGGCGATCCGGGAACCTGGACCTGGGAAACCAACAGCAAGCCGTTTACTTATGACAATCCACTCTATGGAGCGAATCGGAAGGCTAAAAAACTGCGATCGCTCCTGGAGCGTCAGCGGGCGTTCAGTCGCAAGGGAAAAGTTCCTTATGTAGAGCCGTTAATTTTTTGTTCCGCCGAAGATTTGAAGTTGGACTTGATAGGTATCGCTCGTCAGCGAGTATGCCTACGGGATCGAGAGCAGGAAGGAGAGACTCCGGCTCGTCATGGCATCATGGCAGCGATTTTACGGCGTGAGTGCCCTGGTTTGGAGCCTTCACCCCGCACACCTCACGATCGCCCAACCGCCAGACTCGTCGCGCAGGCAATGGAGCAGGCAGGAATTCGCCCCTCCCAAAAGTATCGCAAGGTGGGGGATTACGAGCTGGATCGGGTGATTGATGAAGGTCCTGGTTATCAGGATTGGGAAGCCACACATACCCAACTCAAGAACACGAAACGCCGGGTTCGGATCTATCTGGTGCGGCAGGAGGCATCGGCTGACGATCGCCAGACGATTGAGCGAGCGGCTGAACGAGAGTTTCAAATCCTGGAAACCCTTCAGCACCAGGGAGTATTGCGAACCTATGGGTTTACCAGCTATGAGCTAGGGCCAGCCCTGATTCTAGAGCATGACCCCCAAGCATTACGGCTCGATCATTATCTCATCCAGCGCAAAGATACTCTCAGTGTCGATATCCGACTCGATCTGATGCGACAAATTGCTGAAGTGATGCGATTTGCCCACGAAAAACGAGTGATCCATAGAGGTCTTTGTCCTCAGAGTATTCTAGTAACGGAACACCAGAAGGGCAAGCCCCAGATCAAGGTGTTTAGCTGGCAGTTAGGCTACCGGGCAGGCTCTTCCACTCCAGGTCGATCGCAGGAGGTTACGGCGACCTCCCATATCGATCGGTTGGTGGATGATATCAGAACCGCATATATGGCTCCCGAAGCCCTGTCTGAAACCGACTTTATTGGGGAACATCTGGATATTTTCTCATTGGGTGCGATCGCTTTCCATCTGTTTGCAGGGCAACCGCCTGCTGTCAATGGACTGGAACTGAATGAAAAACTGCGCGACACCCAGGGATTGCAAATTAGTGCGGTACTCAATGGCACTCCTGCCAGTTTGCAGACCCTCATCCAGGAGAGTACCCACCCTGTTGTCGATTATCGGACGGAGCTGGTCGCTGGTTTTCTCAATGAGCTAGACCAGGTTGAGGAAGAGTTGACTGCCCCTGAACCCGAATTCATGGATAATCCCAACGATGCCAAACAGGGAGATTCTTTACCGGGAGGATTCACAATTCTCAAGCGGTTGGGGCAGGGAGCTACGTCGATTGTGTTTCTGGTTGAGCGAGATGGACAAGAGTTTGTCCTCAAAGTTGCTAACGATCCAGAGCATAATGAGCGGCTCCAGTCAGAATCTGAGACACTCCAGAAGCTCCGTCATCCCAACATTGTAGAATTTTGTGGACTGGCTCAAATTGGCAACCGTGTTGCATTTCTGATGCAGCCTGTTCTGGTACAGAAGAAAAAGGGCGATCGCCAGGTAGAAACCCTGAGCCAGCGATTACGGCGGGAAGGTCGATTGCACATTGACTTGCTCCAACGGTTTGGCGAAGACTTGCTCAGTGCAGTCAATTACCTGGATGAGCAGGGCGCAAACCATCGGGATATCAAGCCAGACAACGTGGTCATTGGTCAGGTAGGGCGCGGCGATAAGCTGCACCTGGTCTTGTTTGATTTTTCCTTATCTAAAACCCCATTAGATAATATTCGAGCCGGAACAACGGGTTATCTTGACCCCATGCTGCCGCTCCGCAATCCGCCTCGCTGGGATTTGCCAGCCGAACGCTATGCCGCAGCCGTGACGCTCTACGAAATGGCAACGGGAATCTTACCCGTCTGGGGCGATGGTAAAACCGATCCTACCCATCTGGATTGTGAAGTCACGATTGATCCAGAGTTATTTGATGTCTCATTACGAGACACGCTCACCGACTTTTTTAGTCAGGCTTTTCAGCGGGAGCCAACCGAGCGGTTTGATAACGCTGAAGACATGCTACGAGCCTGGCGGCACTGCTTTGAAGGCATTGAGGAACCCGGTCTTCTGCTTGCGCCTGAGAATGAAGCTGAACTACGGGATCTGCTCTCTGGTGCCATCCATGAAACTCCCATTTTAGAACTGGGATTGGGGACACGGGCGACAAATGCCCTCGATCGCTTCAATATTTTGACTGTGGCAGATCTACTCAAGACTCCTGCGCGGAAGCTTCAGAGACTACGGGGCATTGGTCATCAAACTCGACGGGAGATCTTAACTGCAACGCGCCTGCTGCGAAACCAATTGGGAACCCCTTTACTCAGCGATCTGGGCAATGTGGGTACGTTGGAGGATGAAACCGATACGCCGGTGGATGCGATCGACCCAGGCAAGCTCAGTGTGGATTCGCTCATTCAGCGGGTAACTCGTTTGAGTAAGAAAGATGAGGATTCCCTGCGTCCCACATTAGAGGCACTGCTGGGGCTGGATGATCATTTTCAGGATGCCTGGCCGACCAGCGATGAGATTGCTCGGCATGTTCAACTGGTCCGAAAACGTACCGCTGAATGTGTGGGTAAACTGCAACAGCGGTGGTCGAGGGAACCTGCTGTAACCCGCTTACGCCATGACCTGCTCGACATCCTGAAGCGGGCAGGCGGGGTGATGTCGGAAGCGGAACTGGCGATCGCCATTCTGATTGCCCGTGGGTCGATCCAGGATGATCAGCAGATCCGTACCCGGTGGGCGAGGGCAGCGTTGCGGGCAGCGGTTGAGGTGGAAGGCACGATGGTCAAACCTCGATTTGTGATGGAGCGGCAGGGCGATCGCATCTTAGTCGCCCAGACAACTGAGTTGGCAAACTATGCCTTTGAGTTGGGGAATGTGGCGGATGAGATTGCTGATGAAGACCCGTTGCTGTCGCCCGATCGCACGATTCAGCGGTTGCAGGCGGTCAAGCTGGAGCCGGAATCTGTAACCGCTGAGGATCTGTCAGCAGAGGCAATCGTCTTCCCGGAAACCCAGTTATTACGATTGGCAGCGGCGGCATCCCGGCACGCAGCGGTATCAAGCCGTCAGGAGATCTATCCCCGTGGGATGGCAGCCGATCGGGCATTGCGACTATCGCAGGGGGCACTTTACGGGGTCAAAATGCTGACGGTGGAGCAGATTCGAGAACGGGTGAGCAGTCGCTATCCGGAGGCAGCTCCCTTGCCATCCCGTCCTCGGTTGGATCAGTGGGTGAGTGAGGTGGTGCCCGAACTGGTCTGGGATCAAACGGCGAATCATCATCAGGGTTGCTATGTTAGTCGAGCCAGGGAAGGGGGGACGATGACGAGCAATTCGGCGATGTCTCGCTGGTCTACAACGACGGGAACCCTGGAGATGCAGGAAGTCACACCCGAAATTGCTGATGCCCGCCAGTTTGAGGAACGACTTCAGCGCAGTGTTAAGGAGGGGGCTTTTCTAGCCCTGCTGGTTCATCCCACCCGTTATCAAAAAGCAATGGAGGAGTTGTGTCACCGTTTCCCTTTGAAGCGAGTGGACTTTGAAGGATTGTTGATTGACCGGTTACAGCAGGTGGCGGCAAAGGCTAAGGTGAAGTGGGATCTGGTGCTACAGACCGATGCCACTCCTCACCAGGGCGACTGGGATAAGCTGATGTTGCTGGTCGATCGGGCAATGGTTGCGGTAGAAGCGGAGCTATCCAGTGCAGATCAGACGATTTTGCTGATCTATCCAGGGTTACTGGCACGCTATAACCAGATGACGCTGTTGGAACGCCTGCGGGAGAAGGTGGGACGGACTGATGGCATTCCGGGACTATGGGTGTTGTTGCCAAATGATCAACAGGCACTTATTGCTGGAAAAGCAGTGCCGTTGCTGAGTCCGGGGCAGCGGGCACGGATACCAGAGGGGTGGTTAGAGAATAAACACCGGGCAAATGGAAGAAGCAGGGTGTAACCATGAACCAATCCATTGAAATACACATAGGTAGAGGCAATGCGTTTCATGTTGGCTACGTAATCGATGTGGCATGATTGGCGGTAGAGCTATTGAGCAAAGAATATGGCTACCTATCAAGATATTCGTCGCCAAGTTGAGGAACTGACCCCAAATGAGCAACTTCGTTTGCTGGAAGATTTAGCTGCAATAGTACGTCGCCGTATGGGTGACAAGCCCAAGCGCAGCATTATGGAACTAGAAGGACTAGGAAAAGAAATCTGGCATGGGCTTAATGCTCAAGAGTATGTCAACCAGGAACGTGCTTCATGGAATGGTTAATTCAATTGCAAGGAAACGTTGTGGGCTTAGATACTGCACCACTCATTTACTTCATTGAACAGAATGAAGCATATTTGGAGCTTGTTCGTCCCTTTTTTAGGGCGATGAGTCAAGGCGAGTTTCAAGTTGTTACGTCTACGCTGACGCTGACAGAAGTTTTAGTCCATCCACTACGCTCAGGCAATGTAGAACTTGCTGACCAGTATCGTGATATTGTTTTTGACCAGGAAAACTTAAGCACGCTGCCTGTTTCTGTTGAAATTGCCGAAGGTGCAGCCCAGTTAAGAGCAACACGAAACTTGCATAGCAGTTGCAATCCAGATTGCAACTGCTATGCAAGGAGGTGCATCGTTCTTCTTGACGAATGATTCCCGTTTAACTACTGTCCCAGATTTGGAAGTTTTGGTTTTGGATGCTTTGCTGCCATAATCAATTTCCTCGTTACTACGGAGAGATGTGAAATGATTGACCGCACCCAACTGCTGTCGGATCTGCAAGGGCTGGTACGCAAGCTGGAGGAGGATTTGCAGAGCCGAACTGCATCGGTGGAGGTGCCGGAGGTGGAGAGGACGCTGCGATCGGAGTATGACCAGGCAAAGAAAGCAGAGCGGACGGCGCAGACGTTTAATCAGTGGGTCTCGGACTATAAGACCCAGATGGCAGTGGCATGGGTGCTGAGTGCGACTTTTGCTCGTTTTTTGGAAGATAACGAGTTGGTGAGTCCGCCTCGGATATCGGGAAGAACCCTCACCCCCAGCCCCTCTCCCTGGGGAGAGGGGAGCCAAGAGGGGGAGGGGAGTGGGAAGCAAGCTTCTAATCCCCCCCTTCTCCCTAGGGAGAAGGGGGCGGGGGGATGAGGGCAAACACCCTCCAACGATCGCGGGATGAGCATGAGCTGTATTTTCGGCAGCATCCGGCGGAGAGCGATCGCGAGTATCTGCTGTGGGTGTTTGGGGAGTTGGCGAAGCTGCCGGGTGGGGCAGAGATTTTTGGTCAGGGTAATTTGCTGTGGGAGTTGCCGAATTGGTTAAGTGGCGATGCGGCGGGTGATATTCTCAGGTTTTTTCAAACGATTGACCCGAACACCGGGGCACTGGTGCATGACTTTACTGACCCAGAGTGGGATACGCGGTTTCTGGGGGATCTGTATCAGGATTTGTCGGAGGCGGCGCGGAAGAAGTATGCGCTGCTGCAAACACCAATTTTTGTGGAGGAGTTTATTTTAGACCGGACGCTGGAGCCTGCTCTGAATGAGTTTCAGGCGGAGTGGCAGGCGGGGCAGTTTCGGATGATTGATCCGGCTTGTGGCAGTGGGCACTTTTTGCTGGGATCGTTTGATCGGTTGTTGGGGCGCTGGTTGAAGAAGGAACCGGGAACGAATGCGCGGGTGTTGGCGCAGCGGGCGTTGGATGCTGTGCATGGAGTGGATGTGAATCCGTTTGCGGTTGCGATCGCCCGGTTTCGGCTGTTGTTGGCGGCGATGAAGGCAAGTGATGTAACGGCGTTGAGAAATGCGCCGAATTTTAAGCTGAATCTGGCGTGTGGAGATTCGTTGCTGCATGGGGAGGGGAGCCAGTTGGTGTTGGGGGATTGGGCACCGATGGCACACCATTTTAAGAGTGAGGATATTGAGGCACTGAATCGGATTTTGCAGGCGGGGCGGTATCATGCAGTGGTGGCGAATCCGCCGTATATTCTTCCTCAGGATAAAGCACTCAATCAGGCATACCGCCAACGGTATGAAACCTGTCATCGCAAGTATTCATTAGCTGTTCCCTTCATGGAGCGTATTTTTCAATTAGCTGCTCCTAAAGGATTTGTAGGACAAATTACAGCAAACAGCTTTATGAAGCGGGAGTTTGGCAAGAAACTAATCGAGGTATTCTTTCCACAGGTGGATCTAACCCACGTGATTGATACTAGTGGGGCATATATTCCGGGACATGGAACACCGACAGTAATCTTGTTTGGACGCAATCGAGAGCCAATAGAAAAAACAATTCGTACAGTAATGGGAATTCGGGGAGAACCGAGTACGCCAGACGACCCTAAGCAGGGTTTGGTCTGGTCTGCAATCCTGAAACAGGTGGATGTAAAGGGATCGGAAAGTGAGTTTGTAAGTGTGGCGGATTCACAGAGAGAGTTGTTTCATAAGCATCCTTGGTCGATTGGAGGCGGTGGTGCAGCAGAGTTAAAGGAACAAATAGATGCTATTTGCGATTCTCAGTTAAAAGATTTAGTAACAGAGATTGGATTCTTTGCAATTACAGGAGAAGATGAAGCATTTTCATTGCCTACTGAGGTTTTTGCACGCTATGGTGTGATTCTGTCGGCTGTTCGTGAGTTTGTTATTGGGGAGATAGTTCGCGATTGGGGAATTGAGCATAAGGACTCTTGTTTATTTCCGTACACAAATTCCGGAAAACCTGTTGAAGTCCCCTCCGCCAAGAAGTATTTGTGGGCTGTTAAATGCTTATTAAACTCAACTCTTTACTTTGGAAAAACTAAAGAAGAGCGAAGTATGAATTGGTGGGAATACGTTATTTTACTTTCTAGTAAGATATTCCCACCTTTATCGATCGCCTTTGCATTTGTTGCTACCCATAACCACTTTGTTCTCGATCGCGGCGGCAAGGTTTTCAAACAATCAGCACCCGTCATTAAGCTCCCTGCCAGTGCTACCGAAGATGATCACCTGGCTCTGCTTGGTTTGCTTAATAGTTCTACAGCCTGCTTCTGGATGAAGCAGACCTTTCATGATAAAGGGGGCGGCGGTATTGGAGGTGGCTTAGCTACGGAAGGATGGGAGCACTTCTTTGAGTATGAGGGCACGAAGGCTAAGCAATTCCCATTTCCCTCAATTTATCCAGTAGAATTTGCTCGGAAATTGGATTATTTAGCAAGTCAAATCACTGCTCTAACTCCTGAGGAAGCATTAAAAGAGTTTCAACAGGTTTCAAATTCAGAACTTGATGAAATTTTGATAAGAAGTAGGGATAAACAAAGCTTTGCCTTTAGTCGCATTGTTTCATATCAGGAAGAACTAGATTGGGAGTGCTATCGACTCTATGCCCTTGTGGATGAAGATCTAACTTATCAAAAAGAACCAATTTCAATTCAACTTGGTCAGCGAGCGTTTGAAATTATCATGGCTCGTAAGATAGCAGCAGGTGAGTTAGAAACCACCTGGTTTGAACGACATCGATCGACTCCTATCACCGAATTACCCAATCACTGGCCCGATGATTACAAGCAACTGGTTGAACGGCGCATTGAGTTAATTGAAACAGATAAAAATATTGGACTGATTGAACAACCTGAATATAAACGGCGATGGAATACCGAACCCTGGGAATCTCAGCTTGAACGAGCTTTACAGAACTGGTTACTGAATCGTTTGGAAAGCTACTTTGATCTCGATGGGCGAATGCGCCCTCACCCCCAATCCCTCTCCCTAGGGAGAGGGGAGCAAGAAGTGAGCGGAGGGCAAGCAGCGAGAGGGGAGCAAGAAGTGAGCGGAGGGCAAGCAGCGAGAGGGGAGCAAGAAGCGAGAGGGGAGCAAGCAGCGAGCAGAAGGCAAGCAGCGAGCAGAGGGCAAGCAGCAAACGGAAAACAAGACTCCTCTTCCCCCCTTCTCCCTGGGGAGAAGGGGGCAGGGGGGATGAGGGCTACTCCCAACTAGCAGGCAAACTCCGCCAAATTCCCAAACCCTTGCTGCAAAGGGCGAGGGAACTTCGTCAAACCCAAACTCCTGCCGAAGAAATTTTGTGGGCTTGTTTGCGCGATCGCAGCTTTATGAATGCCAAATTTCGACGGCAACATAACCTGGGGCAATACATTGCAGATTTCTACTGTCACGATGCCAAACTCGTGATTGAACTAGATGGCGACATCCACAAAACGCAGTCCCAACGAGATGCCGATCGAGATCAATGGATGCAGACCCAAGGCTTCAATGTCCTTCGATTCACCAACGAGCAAGTGTTGGCAGAGACCGAGGCAGTTTTAGAGGCGATCGCGGAAGCAATAGACCCTCACCCCCAGCCCCTCTCCCCAGGGAGAGGGGAGCAAGAAGGGAGCGGAAAACAAGACTCTTCTTCCTCCCCTTCCCCCTCTTCCCCCCTTCTCCCCAGGGAGAAGGGGGCAGGGGGGATGAGGGCAACCCCACCGCCAAAATCACCAATCCTGCCCTCATTTCCACCGCCAAACTTGCCGACATTGCCCGCCAAGACCCCGAATTCCTCCAGGTTGGCGAACTCTACAGCAAAAGTCCCGCCTTCGATGTCCTCAAACTCGTCAACGACCTCATCGAGCAAGAATCCGTTCCCCTATTGCCCGTCCTCCGCTACAAACCCACCGGACTCCGCAAACGCCAGGACTGGGAACACACCTGGACACTCCAACGCCAGGAAGATGCGATCGATGCCCGCACCCAACTTCCCAAAGACGATCCCAACTACCTCGATCTCGCCCAGGCTAAAACCCTCAAAGCCAAAGCCATTGGCGATATCCCCGTACCGCCCAAATACACCACCAGCGACTTCCAGAAAACCCACTACTGGAAACTGCGCGGCAAACTTGACGTGCCCAAAGAACGGTGGATCAGATTTCCCTACAGCGAAACCGACGATGAGCAACCCGTGATCGCCTGGGCAGGCTACGACCACCTGCAACTTGCCCTCGCCATCAGTGCCTACTTCGTCCACATCAAAGAAGAGATTGGCGGCAGCGGCGACCCCCGACTGGTTCCCCTGCTCGGCTGCCTGATCGAACTCCTGCCCTGGCTCAAACAATGGCACAACGACCTCGACCCTGCCTACGGGCTGAAAATGGGCGACTACATTGAAGGGTTCATCCAGGAAGAAGCCCGCCAACTCAACCAGACTCCCGATCAGATTCGCACCTGGGAACCACCCAAAACCAAAGGCAAACGCCACAAGTCATAATTCCCCTAACCGCTTGAACAGTCTATAGAGACACTGCTATGGATTCGCTAGAAATAATCAAAACCCAATTGACTCGGATGAAACCTGCCATCCAGCAGCAATATCACGTCACTCAACTCGGTATCTTTGGCTCCTATGTGCGCGGTGAGCAGACCGAAGACAGCGACGTGGATGTCCTGGTCGAATTTGACCCCACATTTCGCTTTGGACTCTTTACCTTCTGTGAACTGGAAAAACAACTCAGCGAAGTCCTGGGCAAAAAAGTAGATCTGGTGATGAAAGACGCACTCAAACCCCATATCGGTGAGCGAATCTTGCAAGAGGTCGTTTACCTATGACCGATCGCGACATCCGGAATTCCTTACAAGACATTCTGACTACCATCGAAATGGCGGAACAGTTCGTAGCAGGTATGACCTTTGAGCAGTTTCAGGATGATCCTAAAACCATCTTTGCCGTCACCCGTGCCCTGGAAGTGATTGGCGAAGCGACAAAGCAGAGCCTTTCGAGCCTGGATTCGAGAACAACTCAATTAAGGAATCAACCATGACTTCCCTCTACGACACCGACTTCTATGCCTGGACGCAGCAGCAAGCTCAACGCCTGCAGGCAAAAGATTGGCATAGACTTGATATCCTACACCTGGTTGAGGAGTTAGAAGATTTGGGGCGACGCGAACGACAAGAACTGAGAAACCGCCTGGGTATTTTACTGGGGCACCTGCTGAAATGGCAGTTTCAATCTCAACATCGCAGTAACGGTTGGCTGGCAACCATTCGGGAACAGCGAGAGCAAATTGGGCTATTACTAGCGGAGAACCCCAGTCTTCAGCCTTATCTTCTAGAAGCCTTGACGATTGCTTACAAATCAGGACTAAACCTTGCCGTTCAAGAAACCGGACTGCCCTACACCACCTTTCCCGCCAGTTCTCCCTATTCTCTGGAAGATGCATTAGGTACCGAATTTTTCCCTGAACCATAGACCAGGACAAAGGGCGATCGCCTATCGATCGCGGCCATAACAGAACCAGTACGAAAACTGCACCAGACAACGCGCCATGACCCTGATTAAAGACCTGATCGACATTCCCGAACGAGTTCAGAAGGGCGACTTCGTTCTCAAGCTTACGGAAGGTGTGACTCGCCCCGAAGTCACCCTCAAAGATTATGTTGTCACCCCTGAACTGAAGGATTGTTTCGATAATGCACTCACCTTTATCCGCAGTGCGCTTCAGGGGAATAGCAGCAAGGCTAGCTATCTTCACGGCAGCTTTGGCAGCGGCAAGAGCCACTTCATGGCAGTGCTCAACCTGATTTTGCAAGGAATCTCCGAAGCTCGCGCCATCCCCGAACTGGCTCCAGTGATCGCCAAGCATAACCAGTGGATCACGGGCAAAACATTTCTGCTGGTTCCCTACCACATGATTGGGGCAACCGATATGGAATCCGGTATTTTGGGGGGCTACGTCGATTACATTCGCCGCACCCATCCCGATGCCCCGATTCCCGGCGTTTATCTGGCAGAAGGGTTATTTCAGGACGCTCAGGCATTGCGCGATCGGATTGGGGATGAGCAATTTTTTGGTGCTTTAAGTGAGGGCAGCAGCACTGATAGCGGTTGGGGAGAATTGGCAGCAGGCTGGGATGCGGAACGGTTTGAGAATGCCCTGATTGCCCCTCCTGGTGATGAGGAGCGATCGCAACTGATCAGTGTCCTGGTCAAGCAGTTTTTCAAATCCTACGATACTCAATCTGAGGGCAGAGGCGAAGCGTTCCTGTCCCTGGATAAGGGATTAGCGGTCATCAGTAAGCACGCCCAAACCCTGGGCTATGATGCGTTGATCCTATTTTTGGACGAACTGATTCTCTGGCTGGCCAGTCGCGCTACGGATCTGAAGTTTGTCCACCAGGAAGGACAAAAACTCGCCAAGCTAGTCGAAGCCCAAACCGCCGATCGCCCCATTCCCGTCATCAGTTTTGTGGCCCGTCAGCGGGACCTGAGTGAGTTGATTGGGGATTCGATTCCCGGAGCCGAACGGCTGAACTTTAGTGATGCCCTCAAGCATTGGGAAGGACGATTTCATCGGATTACCTTAGAAGATCGAAACCTGCCTGCGATCGCCGAAAGACGAGTCCTCAAGTGCAAAACGAATGCTGCCCGCAAGGAATTGGATGCCGCCTTTGAGCAAACCGCCAGAGTCCGGGAAGCCGTGATGAATACCTTACTGACCAGTGAAGGCGATCGGGAGATGTTCCGTAAGGTTTACCCCTTCAGTCCCGCCCTGGTGCAGACCCTGATTGCCGTGTCTAGCGTGCTTCAGCGAGAACGCACAGCCCTCAAGGTGATGATGCAGCTTTTGGTTGACCAGCAGGAAATGCTCGCTGTGGGGTCTGTTGTTCCCGTTGGAGATCTGTTCGATGTAATTGCCCACGGAGATGAAGCCTTTAGTCAGGAGATGGCGATTCACTTCGAAAATGCCAAGCGGCTCTACCATCAAAAACTCTTACCGATGCTGGAAAAACAGCATGGTCGCCGTGAGGATCTAGAAAAACGCCCTTTTAACGATCCCAACTGGACTGCATTTCGCAATGACGATCGCCTCGTCAAAACCCTGTTGCTCTCAGCGTTGGTGCCTCAAGTGGAGTCGTTGCGTGCGATTACTCCCGAAAAGCTGGCCGCCCTGAATCATGGCACCATCAAATCGCCAATTCCTAACCGTGAAGGGCAAGAAGTTTTACGGCGCTGTCGGGATTGGGCGGCGAGCGTGGGCGAACTGCGGATTACTAGTGAAGACAACCCAACCCTCTCCATTCAGCTTTCCGGAGTCGATACCGATAGCATTCTTCAGCAAGCTCAGGTAGAAGACAATCGAGGCAACCGCATTCGTCTCGTCCGCGACATGCTCTTTACCCAACTGGGCATTAAAGGTGAAGACGAGTTTGAGCAATATTACAACTTTGACTGGCGCAACACCAAACGTTCCTGCATTGTGCTGTTCAGAAATATTCGAGACTTATCAGAAACAGCTTTTGAAAACCATGACGATCGATGGAAGCTGATTATTGATTTTCCGTTTGATGACCCAGGCTTTTATCCCAGTGATGACCGTAGTAAATGTGATGGCTTTAAGGCAGCCCATCCGGAGGGAACGAAAACGGTTTGTTGGATTCCGGCTTTCTTTAGCGCAGATGCGTTGAAAGACCTGGGTACACTCGTCATTCTGGAACACATCCTGGCCAGTGACGATCGGTTCTCCCAATATTCCACCCAACTCTCTCCGCAAGACCGCCAGACGGCAAAATCCCTCCTGGACAATCAGCGGAGCGTTCTGCGCCAGCGGGTACAAAATCATCTAGATGCCGCCTATGGACTTCAGATCATCAGTGAGGGTTCGCTGGATACAACCTCTAGCCTGGAACCCCATGAACAGTTCGTATCTTTAGCGAATGGTCTTGATCTCCGTCCTCCCGTTGCCGCAGACCTGAAAGGGGCGATGACGAACCTGTTAGATCAAGTATTAACCCATGAATTTCCCGCCGCTCCGTCCTTTGACGCTGATGTCAATCGAGTTAATCATCTGGAAAAGGTTTATCAAGTGGTCAGTGCAGCAGCCCAAGCTCAAGATGGTCGGACTCTTGTTGATCGCCCCCTACGCCTCCTCATTCGACAAATTGCCAATCCCTTAAAGTTAGGCGAAATGGGACTGGATGCCACTCATTTTGTCATCGGTCAACACTGGAAGAACCACTTTAATCGCAAAGCAGCGGAAGCGGGTGGCACGATCAGAGTTGATCAGATGCGTCAGTGGATTGACCAACCTCAGGCAATGGGATTACCCAAAGAGGTGCAGAATCTAGTGATCTTGACCTACGCCGATCAAACCGGAAAGACCTTCTCCCGCCTGGGGCTTCCCGTTGAACCGACTCTCCGAGATGTGCCCAATGATTGCGAACTGAAAGAACAGCAACTTCCTGATGAAGAACACTGGCAGATTGCGATTGAGCGAGCAAAAGATATTTTTAAGCTTTCGATTTCCCCACTTTGCAAAGCCAGTAATCTCGCTGATTTAGAAGCAAAGGTTAAAGCCAGAGCCAGTGACGCAATCAACCCCTGTCAACGTTATACTCAAGCATTGCAAAATGTTTTGACCAAATTTGAGTTATCCCTTGAGTGCGATCGCATGAACACGGCATCCGCAACGCTGGCCCTGCTGGAACAAGTTGGTTCGGGTAAACCGGAAGACATGGTTGATATCCTCTGCACGGCTGAAGTTGCAACTACTGAAACTGCAATGGGAGAATGCCTGAACCATGCTGGTGGACTGGCAGGAAAACTGGAGAATGCCAATTGGGAACTGTTTGAGGCGATCGCCCAACTGACCGATGATAGACAACCCACAGCAAAACAAATCCAAACCCATTTCAGTCAGGCCATCACCAGCGACGAACACGTTACCGCATTAGGCCCTGTGCTTCAGGAAACTCAGTCTCAAGCCGTGCGCCTCCTGGCAAAACCAGTTGAACCGGCTCCTGTCTCCAGCAAAACTCCATCTCCAGAACCCTCGACACCCCCGATACCTGCACCCCCGCCAATACCCCCTCAAAAACGGCGGCAAACGGTAGAACAGAACACACAGGAAGACCTTAAACTGAAGGATGCTCAGACGCTCCTGGATTCACTGGAGCAGAAATTGCAGGATGGGCAAGAGATTCGTTTGAGCATTAGCTGGATCATCGAAGGAGACATAGAAGGAGACGTAGATTAGTGCCTGTAATCGCCCCAACGTTTAGCCAAATTAAGGCTCAGGTCACCACGATTCGGCAAAAGGCACCCAATGCCAAAGTTTTTGGTATCCGTGCCCAGGGTCAGTGGACAGGCGATCGCCAGTATTCCGATGGCAACATAACCTATGTCATCCAACAATGTAACTCTCCTTTAGCGGTGCGGATGGCGTTGAGGGAAGTTCATAACAATGGAGCAATCCATGTCATTATTACCCCCCTGGAAGCATCAGAGCTAGAAGACGACATTCTGATTCGGTTTGCGAAACGGCGGTTGTTTCCTATGGATAGCTGGCAGATTGCCAAATCCCTTTTCCATGCCACAGCCGTTGATCCTCGCCTGAGTCAGCATCACTGGATTGCTGATTACCTGATCGACTGGATGCCTGAAGAAGATTACCCTCATGTGAGTGGTGGGTTCCTAGATGCAGAAACCGTCTGGCCCATTTTATTGAAACGTGGTTTCGGGCTGACAGCTCCCCATCCTGACCTCATAACAATCTTGCAATGGTCAACTGATCCAAACCATGTTGAGCAATTTCAGGAGGCACCGGAGCAGTTTCGGGATACGGCAGTTGAGTGGCTCTCTCACCTGGCTGGAGCTGCTACAAAAACCGTGTTATATTGCATCCTGCATAATCAATACCCTGATGTTCTGCCGCTGGGATTAGTAGCTCAGGTACTCTATGACCCGACAGTTGAGGGGCGACTCGACAAAGCGATCGGTAAGCTGGAAGCAAGATTTCTGGGTAGCCTCTCCCCAGACAACAACACAATGGAAAAGTGGATGGCTGCTGCTATTGAGGTCGTTCAACGCCCAGAAATGCCTCCTGAACAGATCCATCAAGTACTCAGGCGGGCTGATGAAATTTTGCAAGAGATTGGAGCCACATCTTTTGCTTTTCTGAGTACAACCACGGAACTTGGATTGGGTCAAAGACTGTCTCAGTTTGGAGAAGCATTAGTCGAGGTGCTGAATCATCCAGAGCAGCGATCGCTGGAACAGTTGGCGATCGCCCATCACTCAATCAAGCATCACTATCAAGCCAATCAGCCCCAAAATGCTCGTCGGCTTGAATGCACTGAAATGGCATTGCGGCTAGCTCGATGGTTGGTTCATATCCAGGCTTATTCACCTGAAAAGCCTGCTTCACTGGAAGAGGCAATTGGCTATCAAATCGATGAAGGTAGCTTCCTGGACTGGGCACGTCTCTCGCTTCGGATAGGTGATCCTGTCAATGAATTATCGACTGCTTACTCGAAGCTGTTTGAGCAAGTTACTGAAATTAGGGAAAAACAGGCTTATCAGTTTGCGATTCTTCTGCAAAACTGGATAGCGATCGGCTCAACGACATCTAACGTGCTTCCAGTTGAAGGTATTCTTGAAACCATCGTCGCTCCGCTGATGGCTCATGCTCCCATTCTCCTAATCGTGATGGATGGCATGGGAACGGCTGCTTGTCGTGAACTCCTCACTGATATTCAAAAGCAAGGCTGGACTGCGCTCTGTCAGCAGGGACAATCGTCATCCATTCAGGCTGGGTTATCTTGCATTCCATCCATTACCAGCACGGCTCGTACCAGCCTTTTATGCGGGCAGCCTAAAAATGGTGCTGCCAATCACGAAAAAAAAGGATTTGCGTCCCATCCCGAACTGCTTAAACACTGCCGCAAGGAACATCCGCCTCTGCTATTCCACAAAGCTTCGCTCCAAGATGCAACTGATGCTGTTCTATCCAGCGAAGTCCGTGATGCCGTTAGAAATTCTCAAAATCAACTGGTCGGAGTGATTGTTAATGCGATCGATGATCACTTGAATCAAGGGGAGCAGCTCGATATCCCATGGACGTGCTCAACGATAAAAGTGTTACCGTCCTTACTCCATGAAGCCAGAACAGCCGATCGCCTTGTTGTCTTGCTTAGCGATCATGGCCATGTCCTTGACCATCAGACGGAATATCAAGGATTTGATGGAGGGGAACAACGCTGGCGACCTGATGATGGTCATCCCGGTAATAAAGAATTGCCAATGAGCGGCGATCGTGTTCTTATCCCAGAATCTAGGAAACTAATTACACCCTGGAGTGAGCGACTGCACTATAAGTCAAAGCGAAATGGTTATCACGGAGGCATTTCTCCACAAGAAATGGTAATTCCGATCGCCATTCTTTCAGCCTTGGAACTGTTGCCTCCAAATTGGTGCAAATCATTAATGGGTACTCCAGTTTGGTGGAAACATGTAACGTTTGAAGTGAGTCAAACCCAAAAAGCTCATTCCATCCATGAGCATGATTTTGCTGACTTTGGCCCACTTTTCCAGTGATATTCATCGCTGATAAACAACGCTTTCTTTGCCACAATTGTAGTCGGCAGTTTGTCGAACATTCCATAACAAACTCATCAACTTTGACACCTGTGAGTTATAGTGCTACGCACTGAGATTAGGAAGGTAAAAGCCCCGCGCTGCGGGGCTTTTACCTCTAAATTTGTCCTAACTACTGTGACTACAGCTATACATGCTCAGCACTCTAGAACGCATTTCTATGGCAGGAATCGCTCGTGCGGTGCAAGATCCTAGCAATTGCCCTCTACGACAATGAGGAGTTTGGGGGTGGGTTAATCTCCACAAGGTTTGGCAACAGTGGTGGGTGAGGTTCCCCTTAAATTCCTACCGGGGACGAAACAAATGTGTATGCTCAGGATTATAAAGCCGCGATCGACGACCGTCTTCCTTAAAGCCCGTATGCACCGCCTTCAGGGCTGGACTGATGAGATAAAGCGTTGTACGAATCAGCTTCTCCCGTGCCGTTACTTCTGCCATTTGGCTCAAAGGCACCACCCAAATTTGCTCATCGGGCCAACCCACCCGGAAACAAACCGCTACAGGAGTATCCGCTGCATAGTGTGCCAACAGTTGCGCCTGAGCATTTTCCACATGACGAGCACTGAGGTACAAACAAAGACTGGCTTGATGGGCTGCCAGCGCATCCAACTCCTCGGCAGCTGGAACCTGAGTGCGTCCACTAATCCGCGTCAAAATAATCGTTTGCACCAATCCCGGTACAGTTAGCTCCACATTCAGCCGAGCCGCTGCCGCCTGAAACGCACTAATCCCCGGAATCACCTCAAAGGGAATCTCTGCCGCCGCCAATGCCTGAATCTGCTCATGGATTGCACTGTAGAGGCTGGGATCCCCAGAGTGGAGCCGCACCACCGATTTTTGTTGCCGTACCCGATCGATCATCAACGGCAAAATGTCCTCCAGGGTTTTATTTGCCGTTCGGATAATTTCCGCCTCAGTGCGGGCTAGACTCAGAATTTCGGGTGGCACCAGGGAATCGGCAAAGAGAATCACATCAGCCTGACGCAGTAACTTCTGAGCCTTCACCGTTAGCAAATCAGGATCGCCCGGCCCCGCCCCCACAATGTAAACCGCTGGAGACAGACTTAGAGCGGAAGACTCAGTTCGATCGGTTTGATCTAGAGCAGCTTGATCAGTGGAATTCATAGAGGACAGATAAAATTTGGTCAAAGGATCAATCGGTATAAAGTTTCACTTCTCCGTGAAATCTTTGAAAACGAGAGCAGTAATGTAAAAAATAGATGAACTCCCCCGAAAAATAACGGACATTCAGTGCTAAGTAGGTAACAGTGAATGGTAGATGCACCCTGATTCAAACCCTGGAGGACACTCTGGGGTTTTTTTCGTTATGGAAGAATCCAAAAGCACTCAGGTAGCCGCAAGCGGATAGACTGGCCGAACCAGGGCATGGGGGATTGGTCATAGGGGATTAGTCATGGGGCGAATCATCCGGGGGCATTGGGGTAGTCAAGTGATCTTTAGACACTGAACCGACATCGGGCAACGATCGATCGCACCCATACAGCCAGCCCAGCCCCAATAATCCTACCGTAATCCCAATCAGGCTAATTACCTGAGCAATGCGCAGCGGCCCCAGCATCAGGCTATCCATCCGCAACCCTTCAATCCAGAACCGTCCCAGGCTGTAAGCCACCCAATAGACCAGAAACAGCGTCCCTGGCTTCAGGGGAGACTTAAACCAAACTCCCCGGAAAAACAGCCACAGCAGCAGGGCAAACACCCCCAGATTCCAGAGCGATTCATACAAAAACGTGGGATGGAAGAACTCAAATGCTTCAAAACCTGGAGGACGTTGGGCGGGAGGGATATACAATCGCCAGGGCAGATCCGTGGGTGCGCCAAACGCCTCCGAGTTAAAGAAATTACCCCACCGCCCGATCGCCTGTCCCAAAATTAAGGCAGGAGCCACTACATCGGCTAACTGCCAGAAAGAGACACGATACCACCGGGCAAACACCAGGGCTGCCCCAATTCCCCCCAGAATCGCGCCATGAATCGCCAGTCCTCCCTGCCAGATCGCCAGGATTGATCCAGGATTGTCGGCATAGTAACCCCAATTAAACAGCACATAATAGAGACGCGCACTGGGAATGGCTGCAATCACCAACCAGATCGCCAACTGACTAATGCGCTCTGGATCCATTCCTCGGCGTTCCGCCAGCGCAGAAGAAAGGCTCACGCCACAAACGACGGCGATCGCAATCAGTAACCCATACCAGCGGATGGCGATCGGCCCCCACTCAAACAAAATCGGGCCGGGGGAGCGCAGTTGCGCCAACCCAATCAACCCGCTTAATTCAATTAATCCGTCGAACCCCATAACCAAAATCAAAATCCTGACATTCCACGACTCACCAGTTACTCCCTACGGTAGCTTATAGCTCGCAACTCGGATGATCAGTTCGCCCTGGCGGGGATCATGGCTAAACACAAAGGCTCCCTGCTGTTCTTCTCCCGCTGAAAGGAAGTCAATCTGCTGTTCACCCATTTCTTCCATCTGACCATTGATGATTAGCTCTCCCAACACCTGCACCGATTCAGCGATTCCCCCGCCCACATTGGCGGTCGTGAATGGAACATAATACTGTCCCTGACTCCGCTCGACCACCGTTTGCGGATGCACAGAAAGAATGGGTGGCTCATCGCTCTGCGTCAACCAGACAAACAGCACTAATCCAACCAGAATCAGCACCAGAAATGCCGCGATCGCAAAGGTAATCCACTCAGCCGAAAAGGTATAGGCGCGTAAACGTTTTTGGTTCATTGAGTTAATTTCCAGAAGTCTTGGTTAGCTTGCAGTCTGTAGAGGATAGAACCGACAGAGGGCTTGACGTGAAAAGGATGTGAGATATGGAGCATCAAATCGTTAAGCGTCCAGCTGCGCCTCCCACCGTTGCAGGCAGGCCCAAAATGACCGCTTGCTGCAACCACAGCGTCCAGGGATCGGTAAAGCTCAAGCGATGAAACAGCCACAGCATCAGAGCTGCCGCAATAAACGAAACAATATAAGATATCAGCGTTTCACTGAGGGGATGGCGAAAGAAGCCCTGATAATGGTGGCGATTCCGGCGGGCAGTAAACCCCGCGACAAAGACAATGCAGTAGGAAATTACTAGGGAGGCAATAATGAGTGCCAGCAACCAGGGAGGAGAAGCCGCAGCCGCCAGCATCGGGACTTCATCCGTTGGGGCAATATTAAAGGCAATAATAATCGCTCCAACCAGCGTCGCTCCAATACTGGCAAAGGTCTGATGCCATTGTTCCTGCCGGATCCGGTTCAGGGGAAGACTAAGCCGTTGGGTGCTGGCTTGATGGGTAGAGGGAGAATGGGATTCAGACGGCTGCACTGAGGGCTGCACTGAGGGCTGCACTGGCGGCTGCACGGTATTTTGTTGAATCAGCGTTGAACCAGCCAGGGCCGCTCCAATGGTAAACGGCATACTTTGAATGATGACCTTACCAAGGGCTTCCTCAAGCGGCGTACTGAACGTGATCTCTTGCAGCAAAATCAGCACAATAGCTGTGCAAATTGTACCGATCGCAATTACATCCACACTATCGCGGATTGCCTGAGCAGGGCGATCGGGTTTTGTGCGTCTAAAGCCATCTGTCCGGTTCAATAAAAATGCGATCAGAAACGTAAATAACAAAACTCCCAACATTAAGGGAGGACTGGTCTGAGAACCAATCCACCAGGCTTCCATCGTGTAGAGCAAGGGAATACCAAATAGAAAACCACCCGATGCTCCCCGGATTAAATCTTCAAATTCAGCACGCCATTCTTGTTTACCTGGAAAAACAATAGGTCTAACAATTCTACTGCTCATCCCGTAGTGTCTAGTAATGTTTCCATTGAAAATCCAGCTAAGCGGCCAAAACGACCCGCCATGACCCACCGCAATCCATTCATTTTTCACTCCTGAAAGCAGTGAATCAGCAGTTAATCAACCGTCTGATTCCTGATCGCAAAGCCAGATCGCCTCGCTATCACCGATCGCCTCGCTATCACCGATCGCCATAAAACAGTGATAAGACATACGGATCTGATTCACATCCCCATTCGGAGAGAATCTGAACCGAACGTCTTTCCCCAGTTTCGCTGGACATTGAAGCTCGCTGG
Source organism: Egbenema bharatensis FJBBOT/2019 (assembly GCF_048077055.1). NCBI lineage: Bacteria > Bacillati > Cyanobacteriota > Cyanophyceae > Oculatellales > Oculatellaceae > Egbenema > Egbenema bharatensis. Next base: position 6,496,924 of record NZ_CP182236.1, read on the forward strand.
CGCATCCCCAACGCACAGCCTAACGTCCAGGACTGACGATCTCCCGTTTGTTCAGGTCATACCGATCGCCATGACTGAGAATATGCACCCGCAGATTGTGGAGGCTAATTGGATCGGTTGAACCAGCAGTGGCATAGTTGGTGTAGGACACCGCCCCTGGATCCACCACCGTCACCGTGCCCTTGCCAATCACCTGAAACGAACCATTCCCTTCAAACATGGCACAGGTATCTTCATCGATGCCCACGCCCAGTCGATCGGTATGGGCCGCCACTGCACTGAGGAGACGGGCCATCCGGTTGCGGTTATGGAAATGCTGATCCACCACCAGTTCTGGAATAATGCCTAGCCCCGTCGTCATATCCACCAGCGATCGATTGGGAGACTCACCACTGCCGCCCCCCGCAATCATTTGTTGTCCCATCACCGCTGCCCCGGCACTGGTTCCAGCCAGCGTAATTTCACCCAACTGGGCCCGCATCCGCACCCGCTCCATGATTGGTGTATCGGACAGGAGTTCATACAGCCGCAGTTGATCGCCCCCCGTCATAAAGACCCCCGTGCAGTCTTCCACAAAGGACTGCCAGGTTGAGTCTTCCCCATGGGATCGCTCCCGGATATCCAGGACTTCGATCGCCTTCGCGCCCATTTCCTCAAAAATGTCGTGGTAGCGGCTGCCGATCACCGCAGGTTCGCGGGATGCAGACGGAATGATGGCAATGCGAGCATCTCCTCCGCCAGCCCGTTGAAAGAAGGTTTGCAGAATCAAGCGGCCATGAATTTTGTCTTCCGCGCCGCCAATGATCATGACGGCAGTTGTTGTCGATTGGGGCATCCTTGGCTGAAGGAGTTGAGTGTCTAGTTGCAGCATCATATCGCTTCTGGGCGTACTCCGAATCAGTCGCCCCAGTAGCCTATTGAAGAAGATGCCATAGTTGCGCATTCGTGTGCTTGATCAGTATTAACATCTTCTGGCATCGATCGTAGGCTGCAAGGGCCGGTTCGATAACTGTTAAATTATTCTAAAAGAATACAGTACGAACGCTCTTAGTCCTCCAATCCTATGAGATTTGCCAGCTTTGCGACGGCGTATTTCAATTTAGTATCACACTTTATGCCTAAGTTTAAGTCTACTTATAACTTTTTGGGCAGAATGGCTGGCTGGATTGCCTTTTGCAGGCTTTCTCCCTTTAAACTTAAGGAGTTAATCATCGCCTTTGTCCTGTCTGCGCCATCATGCTGACCCAGCCTCAACCCCAATCTGAACCCATTTGGCTTGCGATCGTCCGCCTATTGCGGTGGAATAAACCAGCAGGACGACTGATTTTAATGATTCCAGCTCTGTGGGCAGTCACCCTGGCGGGGCAGGGAACCCCTCCGCTTCCCCTGGTCGGACTGATTATTTTGGGGAGCCTGGCAACCAGTGCCGCCGGCTGTGTCGTCAATGACCTCTGGGATCGAGATATTGATCCCCAGGTGAATCGTACCCGCGATCGTCCTCTGGCTTCCAGGGCCCTGTCAGTGAAAACCGGATTGGGGGTGGCTCTGGTCGCGTTCCTCTGTGCCTGTGGGCTGGCCCTCTACCTGAATCGATTTACCTTTATCCTCTGTGTGGCAGCGGTTCCAGTCATCATCCTGTATCCCCTGGCTAAACGATTTTTTCCCGTGCCCCAACTGGTGCTGTCGATCGCTTGGGGGTTTGCCGTACTGATTAGCTGGAGTGCGATCACTGCTTCCCTGGAACCTGCAACCTGGCTGCTGTGGGGGGCAACGGTACTGTGGACGTTGGGTTTTGACACTGTCTATGCTATGGCCGATCGAGAAGACGATGCCCGCATTGGGGTTAATTCCAGTGCCCGATTTTTTGGGCGATTTGCCGCTCTGGCAGTGGGACTTTTTCTGGCAGGGGCAGCGATCCTGCTCGCAAGATTGGGCGTAGTCATGGCTTTGGGCAGTGCATTTTGGCTAGCCTGGGCGATCGCAGTAGCCGGTTGGATCTGGCATTACCTGCAACTCCGGCCCCAATCCCCCGATCCGGCAGTGTATGGCCAGGTTTTTCAGCAAAATGTTTGGATTGGCTTCGTGCTGCTGGTGGGCATGGAGGTTGGTCTTTTGCAAGGACTCCAACAAGGACTCTAGTAGAAGCGAGCGTGAATTGAGCAACCGTAGAGCGGGCATCTTGCCCGCGCAGGCTGGAAGCCTGCACTACGAAAGGTGGGCGTATTGCTGCCGAGGTCTACTAGGTTCAGAAACCGAAATTCCGGTGTCCCAACCCCGTTAGCAAGGAACTTGAAGAATGCATAACGTCTTGCCATCTTGCCTCGAATCAGAGCTAGCCTGAAATCAAGGGAGTAGATAGTCAATCTAACTGCTCTCAATGGAACCTGTTCACCAGATCAGGGAGTGGTTTAAAACCTTCTGGCAAGGATTTAAACACAGCCCAGGGGACAATTGTGTTCCTTTACTGATATGGACAGGTCTACAGCAGGCAGGATGGAGGTGAGGCTAATGAACTCACGATTTCAGAATCGCACTGAAGCGGGGCAGCGTTTGGCTACCAAACTCGCAGCCTACACCAATTTTCCCAACCTACTGGTTTTGGGATTACCGAGAGGGGGGGTGCCGGTGGCCTACGAAATTGCTAACGCGCTCCATGCCCCTCTGGATGTTTGGCTGGTTCGCAAGCTGGGCGTTCCGGGGCAGGAAGAGTTGGCGATGGGAGCGATCGCCCTGGGGGGAGTGATGATCCTGAACCAGGAAATCATTCAGGCCCTGGATATTCCTCAGGATGCGATTCAGCGGGTGGCAGAGGCAGAACAGCAAGAGTTAGAACGGCGCGATCGCGCCTATCGAGGCGATCGTCCACTTCCTCAGGTGCAGGATCATACTGTGATTCTGGTGGATGATGGCATTGCAACCAGCTCAACCCTTCGAGCCGCCATTGCTGCCCTCCAGCGACAGAACCCCCAGCGCATTGTCGTTGCCGCTCCAGTCGCTCCACCTTCTGTATGTGAGTCCTTGAGAAACGTGGTAGATGAGGTCATCTGTCTCAGTATGCCAGAGCCGTTACAGTCGATTGGGCTGTGGTATCAGGACTTTTCCCAAACCACGGATGAAGAAGTGCGAGAGTTGTTAAAACAATCTGCGATTTCCCTGGCAGCGATCGGGGAGCGGTAAGGTAAAAGCCAGTAGGGGGAAGGAAGGAGGGTTGATGTCCATTGGGGAGTTGTAGGGGCAAAGGGTCGTTTGTCCCTGAGTCGTTTAGCAGGTCGTAGAAACAATCAGATTGATGTACCGTTGGGTAGGAGTGAGTTTATGTCAGAGTTTCAGGATTTCTTAAGACGGACATTCGCCTACGTGGCGATCGGGGAGTTCAAGGCAGGAAAGTTTGAAGAAGCTCAACAGCTTTACGAGGAAGCCGTTTCAGCCTATGGAGATGGCTTCAAAGGAACCTACCTGCTCCAGGAACCAGGAACCGATCGCGGCATTTCGATTATTTTCTGGGAAAGTGCGGCGGATATGGAAGAAGCCAACCATACAGAACGCCATGATCAATTGATGAAGCGCATGGCTCCCCTTTTCGCTAAAACTCCGACGATCGGGTTTTATGAGGTGGTGTGTGATATTCAGCCGGAGGAAGTGCCGGTGAGAAATCCGTTGATGTGATGGGTAATGGGTAGTAGGTAATGGGTAATGGGTAATGGGTGGTCGGAAATGGATGGTAGGTCATGCAATCGCGTTTGTTTCCATCTATGATGTTTGTGCCAATCTCACTATCACCGATTACCCATCACCAATTACCCATCACCGATTACCGATTCCCAATGTCCCCTCCTTCATTCCCCCTTGACGCTGCCCAATCCTTTATTCACGTTCCTGTTTTAGGGCAGGAGGTGGTGGAAGGTTTGAGGCTGCGATCGGGGGGACGCTACCTGGATGCAACGGTGGGTGGAGGTGGGCATAGTCGTTTGATTCTGGAAGCGGTTCCTGAGGTTCAAATTACGGCTCTGGATCAGGATGAAAATGCTTTAACGGCAGCGCAGAAACATCTGGCGGAGTGGGGCGATCGAGTACAGTTTGTACGAACCAACTTTGCTGAGTTTAACCCAGGAACGACTCAATTTGACGGCATTCTAGCCGATTTGGGTGTTAGTTCACCCCAGTTTGATCATCCCGATCGCGGCTTTAGCTTTCGGCTGACGGCTCCTTTGGATATGCGGATGGATCAGCGACAGTCCCTCACGGCGGCTGAGGTGGTGAACACCTGGGGTGAGGTGGAGTTGGCAAATCTGATTTATACCTATGGTGAGGAACGCCTCTCTCGTCGGATCGCCCGTCGGATTGTGGAACGTCGCCCGTTTGAAACCACTACTGAGCTGGCAGAAGCTATCTTTCATTCTGTGCCGCGCTCCTATCGCTATGGACGCATCCATCCCGCCACCCGCACCTTCCAGGCTCTCCGCATTGTGGTGAATCAGGAACTTAAGGTGTTGGAAACCTTCCTGGAACTGGCTCCCACCTGGCTGAAGCCTGCCGGACGGCTCTGTATCATCAGCTTTCACAGCCTGGAAGATCGGATTGTCAAGCATCGATTTCGGGAGTCTGAAACGCTGCATGTGATCACCCGGAAGCCGATCACACCAACCGAGGCGGAGATGGAACAAAATGTGCGATCGCGTTCTGCTAAACTGCGAATTGCTGAAAAAGTTGCGGATTCTTCAGAAACTAGTTGACGAAGTGACTGCGATCGGGGCATGATGGTAAACGCACTAAGGGGCTATAGCGCAGTTGGTAGCGCACCTCAATGGCATTGAGGGGGTCAGGAGTTCGAATCTCCTTAGCTCCATGTTTCAGAGCCTTATAGGTACGTTTCTGGGGATACCCGTTCAACCTGGGTTGTATATTTTTTGTATCCTCCCAGAATGAAATTAACCATCGCAGATTACAAAGGCAAACTTAGGATCAGATATCAGTTACAGGGTAAGACTCAAACGATTTCGACAGGGTTAAACCCCGATCCTCATGGTTATCAAAGGGCAGAGTTGCTAAAACGGCAGATTCAAATCGATGCTGAAACTGGGCATCTCAAGCCTGGTGAGGTTTATCGCTCCATGCTTGACCCTGCCAGATATGCAGATTTAACCTCGGTTAAAACTAAGGTTAAACGTGAGCCTTACAAAACTAACCGCAAAATCCACCGGGAACCGCTCACTGATACACAGATCAAAAAGCTGATTGCCGCTTTTTACGAAAATTCTTTCGATTTGAATGCTTCCCACTATGCACCCTGGTTAGAATTTTTAGCTTTGACAGGTTGCCGCCCAGCAGAAGCGATCGGGCTTCGTAAATCTGACATAGATTTTTCTTCTGAATCGATTCAGATAGCTAGAGCATTAGCACGACAGAGGAATAATTCGGCAAGTTCAGCCCGGATCAAAAAAGGAACGAAAAATGGCAAGATCCGGTTTCTGCCCATGTCAAAAAAACTTTTAACCCTGGTTAAAACTCAAGTTAAAACCTCCCCAACTGATCTTGTATTCCCCAGTCCCAAGGGTTTAGCTATTGACGATCGCAATTTTTCCAAACGGATTTATAAACCATACCTAAAAGCTCTGGGACTGCCTAACCGTGACCTCTATAATTTACGCCATGCTTTTGTAACGCGGGCCCTAAAGCAAGGGATGAGCGTGGTTCATGTTGCCTATTTGATCGGTGATAGCCCAGCAAGTGTGACTAAATTTTATGCTCATTCGGTACGTCCTGATGAGTTGCCACCTATACCGGATTGAGAAAAAAACCCGGTTAAAACCGGGGTTAAACACGTTCAATTTTGAGATTTCTTTGTAGGTTGCCAAGTGTATGGTTGAAAACCGGGAATTCCATGTTTCTCGTCATCCTGTAACAGGACATTGAGATAATCAACTGCCGTAGCAACATCTTGTATTTTCTCCTGGTGGTCATCTAGCTCAAGTGCCTGGGACAACAGGTTAAGCGATTCGAGAATGGTTTTGTTAACTGGGTCGATCGAAATAAATCTGTTTTGCATTGTCATTAAATTCACCTCCTTAGTTTTCTTGAGAGTAGTCAAACCTGGGTTAAAATCAGTTAAAACTTCATTAAAAATGTGGGTCAACTTATCCCTTGCTGGGTTAATTTGCCCTGCGCCCTTTGGTTAAAGTGCTAATATTACAATTCAATTTTAACTCTCTCCATAGTCAAGGGACAACGCGGATCAAATTGGGACAGCTAACCGTCCTAAAATGGGTCATTTTGGGCACAATTTTTGACTGAAATTTACCTGCTTATCCTGTGAGAATTGCATCATGTGTTGATTTTTGCAGGAAAATAAGGCTCAAATTTCATCAGGCTGTTACCAATCGTATACGAACCGTATACAACTGGTTAATAATTCCTAAAAAAACTAGGAAAATGATAAGAATAACTAATCATTTGTGTGCAAGGTGTATACGAGATGTATACGAGATGTATACGAGGTGTATACAAATTATACTTTGCTTAAAATCAAATCGGGTTTACATACCAAAAACATAGGTTATCTGTCAAGAGTCTTTGTACTTAAATTAGACTTGTGACTCATACGGATTTGTTATATGAGAATATGATAAAATAGTAACAGCGAGAAAAGAACCAAACAATTTTATAAAATTGGCGTTCTAATCTCACTTAAAACCAAGGTTAAACAACCTTTCAACATAGACTGATTCACTCAATGAATTCCGCCTTCCTTCGGACAAGGAAATCTCAATAGAGTGATTCTCTTACGAATCAACCCAAAAAGTTATAAGCTACTTTCACAAAAGGCTGGACAATCAATTTTTTTTAGGTGTTCTCAAACCTCAACATGGGAACTACCAGGGCATAGGCTTGACCGAAATAGTGCCCCAAATCAGATAGGTAAGGGGCGACCGATCGCCCCTTTTGTATTAGTTTCAACCAGGGTTTAATCAAAATTTGAACGGATTGGCATCCTCTAAATTTTGGTTTTTAGCCTGATAAGATCTGAGTTTTGATTTCTCCTTTTTAGTCCGTTTTTTGGGAATTACACTCAGGATTTCAGAGGGTTTTTTATGCCCCTTAAAACCGGGGTTAACTTGAGATTCTTTACTGAGATCTGAGAATTGAACTGAACCAAAGTTGTTCTTAAATTTAACTGGGGTTAAACTATCTAAGTTCCTGAAAAACTGGTATTTATGCTCTAGCTGTTGAAGTATTTGAGGGTTACGACTGTGGTTGAAAACATAGATCTCGTTTGACTGTTTTCTGAGGGCTTGTGTCCAGTTGGCTGATCCTCCTAAGCCCGCCTTTAAGTTCTCCTCAGCGTCATAGAGCAGCAGCAGTTTTGAGTGCAACAGATCGTGTTTATCCTGGGGGCTTCCTGTTTCCCATAGCTGATGTCGGGCTACGAATTGCTTCAGCAGTTCTAGCAACTTTGGGAACCGATCAAGTTTTCCTTGTTCATATTGGATCTGCAAATCCTGTGACTGTAGAATGATCTCTACTTTGGGCTTATCCAGGAACAGCTTTAGCAGTTTTTTATTAGTAAACTCATAAGCCAGTGACTTAATAATCGGGTAAGGTCTGATCAGTTGCAGAACTTGAGTTTCTAGAGTTGGTGTTTCTAACCTGGGTTTAACTTCCCACTGATTAGATTTCGATCGCGGATCAGACCGATACGATTTTTTGTAACTCTCTTCGTATGGGTCAAGTAGAATCTCGGTGTTGTAAACATTAATCATCCTCAAATCCCTCCTCCAAAAGTTGCTGTAGCACTGACCTAATAAACACGCTACGGGTTAAACCTGCCTTGTCAGCTAATTTATCAAGTTGGTCTAGCTGTTCTGAGGTAAACCGGATCGAAAATGTGCGATCGTAATTGAGCTTTTGCCCTGCTTGGGCCTGTATTTTCTTAAGCAACATTTTTAATCACCCCTCTAACAAAACTCTTAACAAAGGTTAAAACTTCTTTGACTGAAATTGTGTTTGTTTTTTCATCAGTTTCAGGCAAATCGTAAACCTGATGAATTAAAAAGTTATAGGGGTGATCTTCAATCCAGCAAAACATAACAACATTGATTGCTAAAGCTGTGAGATCTTCCCACTCCTCTACTACGTCCTGGGGGAACCTGTAGGGGTTTAATTCCTCAACCTGACGTAGTTGCCCGTTTTGAAAAATCAGGATACTTCCTGGGGCAAAACCTAGCCGTAGAATCGATCTGTTGAACTGCTTAGGTGTGTAGATTGTCTCGCCTTCAAGTTCCAGGGGGAAATCCATTTCAATTCGATCGTTACAAAATTGCTGTTGCTGCTCTGGTGAGAATTCAATCCTTGGTTTTTGCCTTAAAGCTGTCATAAATTAATCTCCTTTTGTACTCTCCCTACACTATAACACAAATTGTGTTATGATCAAGAGGTAGTTAAGAAAAGGGAAATCTAAATGTCTAATTTTTTGGACAGATCACTAACCAATCATTCACGGTTTGTCAGCAAGACTGGCAGATGGGCTGATTGTTTCGTGGACTTCTATCACAGAGGTTCTAAGCAATCTAAGGTTAAGCCTAGTAAGCACTTACAAAAGCTCCAGCGATCTCTATCTGATTCTTTTACAGATGAAGAATGGATCGATGCTGTGTTTTGGGTAACTCGTAGATTCTCACCAGCTTCAGTTCTTGAATGCTTTGAGTTTTTCTATGATGTCTATTATGGTAGTGGTAATTTTTCCTGGCTCAAACTTGGCTTCTATCATAAAAAATACCTGAAAAGTTCTGTTTTAGTTAAGATTTTTCAATCCCATGACTATTACAAGCATCCAAAATGGTTCCCGCAAGGGAGAGGTCATGTCTACATCATCCAACAGGTGAAATACCCTACCAAATAAACATAAAGAGGGGTTAACGCCCCTCTTTTTAATGGTTTTAACCTGCGATCAACCAGGATTGCAGGATTTGAAATTTTAAGGCTGGTTTTAACTGGGTTGTAGCGATCGAACTAACGGGGGATCTAACCCCAGTTAGAATATTTGTCAAACCAAGGTTAAAATATTAATAGAGTCATAGAATTTTCTTGACCGCAATGTGATAGAAACTGTAACTCTAAAAATAAATCCTTTAACTGGGTTGATCGCAATGTAAAACCGGGGTTAACGGTGAGGAAATTTTTAAGAGCAATTCGAGAAAAGATCCTTTGATTTGTTAAAAATTAACTTCAAAGGAGAAGTGGTAAATTTGAATCCTAACGTAAATATTCCAGAATCTTTGGCTAACGTAGCACCCGTTATTTTGGGAGAGGCTTTAGAAATTTGGCGTGGACAAACTCCCCTCTTGAGTGCAGGCGTAGTTACTGACTACAGCTCTGATCTCGCTGAGAAGGGTGAGGCTGTAGATCTGCCAGATGTGCAACCGATGGAAGCTTTCGACATTGTACCAGATCCGAATCTGGTTCCCGAATCTGAAAAACCTGATGTAGAAAACCGTAGAATCGTGCTTGACCAACATAAAGGCGCAAGTTTCAACCTCACACAAGCAGAATACGCGACAATTGAGCAGGGCAAAGTCATTCCTGGTGCTGTAACTCGCGCTGCTGAAGCACTGGTAAAACAGGTAAACGAGGCAGTATCAGTAGATCGCAAATTCATTCTAGAGAGGGTAAATAGATGGCTGTGATGACTGGGAAATGTCGCTCGACAGCCTGAGAGAGAAACTCCAACATGGTCTTGAGACTAAAGAGTTCTCGGTAAACGACCCGTCCTCCTCGTTGAGTACGGCTCACAAAGAACCAGAGCAAATACACCCAGAGATTGACCAAAATAAACGCCAGAGCCACAAACAGCAAACGGGTGACTGGATTCTTGCTCGTGGTGCGGATACGGCACCCATTTTTCATCCTGTAGCTGGTCTCGATACCGAAACGGTCTTTGTAATGCTGATGCATCTGCTCCAAAGCAACCCTCACACGATGCACCACGTATAGGGTGTATTGGATACCATGTTTCCCTTTGAACCCTTTGTAATAGCTGCAAATCACCCGCATCTGACAGGTAACTGAACCATATTGAGGGCTGTTGAGGGTATAACGGGTGGCATAACTTTTGCGCCCAATCAACAACTGGCGAGTACCTCCACGTTTGCCTCGAATTACCGCAGGCATGAGAAACGGAATATTGAGAGCTTTGAGCCAACGAATGACTGGTACACTATAGAACCCACGGTCAAGATAAAGCCGTTTGACGCGGACTCGTAAGGGAGTCAGCATGGCTAATAAATAAGTGATGGTTGCAACCAATGTTTCATGCCGATGCACGGCATGAATACCCAAAGTAACCCGTTTGTTACGACAAATCACATAGACGGTGGCATAGGCAAAGAACGAAGTCGTGCCTGCCTTAGCTTGAGAGCGGTAGATGTAAGGCTCAGTGGCGACGTTCACACTGCCGTAATAGGGAATCAGATGGAGGTCAATGGCAATACGATGCTTGCCCTTACGAATTTTTGGGGGGATGCGGCTTTGCAGAGCGGCATTGAGTTGAGATTCCAGAGTTGTGATATCGTCTAACTTATCGAGATGATAGCGAATGCCATTGCCACTGGGTACGCCCTCCAATCGTTGTGTTGTGTGTTCAATGCTATCGCTGCGACTGGCGGCCCGTAGCAAAATCTCAAACAGATCTTGGAGTGTGTATCCACCTTGCATGTCCAGGGATAAGTGTTCCAATAGGCAGTCGAGGGCTACCTCCAACGTCGCTTCATCCGTCAAAGCTGGAGCAGGCGATAATGAACTTGGGTAGATCGTCATGGCTTTGTTTTAATGCGTTTAGCCTGACCCTACCCCTTTCCTAGAGAATTTGCGATCTACTGAGTATGGCAAGCTTATGTGCAGGCTCAAAACGTTGTTGGTCAACCGGGAACAGCCCTGTTTACTAACGATTCCAAGGCACTGTTGCAAGCCCGGAAGCGGTTGAATCAGATTCATGCTCCGCAGACCGATAGGTTTCTGGTAGTCGATGTTGACACCGAAACGGATATGACGGAACTGGTTGAGAAACAAAATGGGCCTCTGTCTTTGCAAAGTCCTTTTGCGCTGGGTCAGCGGCTCGGCTTCAATTGCTACTACGATGTCTACAATCCCATGCATGAAGCGGGTTCGGCTTCTAGCAATGAGAACTTGGTGGTCGGGTCGGCACAGGTTGAAACGGTTATTGTTTCTACGCAATACTTGGGGATTAATCTCAAGGGTGATGTGAAACAGTATTACTTAAATATCGATGAAGCTACCTCCGGTGAAACGATCCATAAGGGTGACATCCTTCAGATTGCTGGAGTGCCCGGATATGTGAACGCCCTGGAAGATGCTGAAGCAGAAGCCGGAGTTATTCGTGTCCTAATCGATCGCTATGTGGATGCACAGGAAGCCGCCGCCGTGACTGTCTATCCTGATCACGTCATTAGTCTTGCCGGACACCGTTCTGCTATCGGTATGGCCGTTCGCAACCTTGGCAACTCGATTCCAGATAAAGGGATTTCGACTTCGATGACTGATGAAAGTGGGTTGACTCTAACTTTGGATTACTACCCTGGTTTCAAAATGGGTACATGGGTACTATCTTGTCTGTTCGGAACATCGGTAATCCGTCCCGAAGCACTGGTAAAGCTGATTAGTTGATGACTTGAGGGTTACATCAAAAAGTCATAGTTAATTTCCTCCTAAAAAGATGCCTCTCCATTTCTGGAGAGGTTTTCTTATGTTTAACCCCAGTTTTAGGGCTTATTAACCTATGCACGTTCAAAATGCTTCACCGTTCTAAGAGCCGTGAAGGGGCTTTAATTTTCGATCGAACACTACATCAAAAAAAGGTTTAAGGTCTGTTCTAGAGCCTGCTAGGTAAGGCTGGTTGGATGTTGAGTTAAAGTCTAGTTTAACTGGGGTTGATCACAGGTTGAAACAGTTTGTTCTTAATCCCTACCGGGGGGGTAGGACTTCAACAGTCCCACTGTTGATGCTGGCAAACCCAGCAAATCATCCTAACCGAAGTCTGACTTTGATTATGAAAGAAGCCTGGATTCTCTAGCCGCGCAGCGATTAGAAACAAACTAAAAAAAACCCCCTTTCATTGCGTCCGGGAGGTTTCCTCAGTTTTGTACAACTTACAACTCTGTAGTGAATTAAGGAGTTCTACTACACCTCTATCATAACAACAAAAACCCGCTTTTTTAGAGCGGGAAATTTAGTTAGTTAATCCAAGATTCTAAATCTATGATTACCTATATTTTAACCTGAGTTAGCCTGTTTTTCTCAACCACCGATCAATTCGAGTTGCAGGTACAGAAAATAACGGGTTTTGAGTGAGTAACAGTTCCAATTCATCGTGGTCTTTAGGGAAGTTTAACCCAGGTTTTAACCTTATTCCTCGGAAGGTTTTACCCCTGTTTAACTTCATCCTATTCTCCATAACTCGCTTGACCGTATTCGCAGGTTGAACAATAACCTGTCCATAATAAGACCTCAACCAGCAATAGCCCTTTGACATTGCTTGGGTGTTGATTGAGTTATAGCCTGGGAAGGTGACACCTTCTTTCGTACTATAAAGAAACCTGAGAATTTTCTCAGATTCAGCCAATAATTCTTCCCTAATTTCCTGGGTTTTAACCCCAGTTTTACCTTTATTAAACTCATAATCAAACTCGGTATTCAAAATATTGATCCTCCTTACAATTTTCTTCTTCAAATACGGACTTGGGCACAAAAGTGAGTCTTAAGCTGTCCACTAGATCGGGCGATCCTTGCCCTGTGTATCGCGGCTTCAACCCCGAATCAAGCTCTATTGATCTCAATTGCTTTAACAGAGCTTCTAACCGGGGTAAAAATAAACATTCCGAGTGACTAACTTCTAAATCACTTGTTAATTTAAGATAGGCATTTTGGATTCGCATTTGAAGCTGGTTAAAAAGATAGTCCCGCATATTCTTCCCAAGTTGACGATTTGGGCTTTTGTTAGATCCACTGACCCCCTTAAACTTAATCGAACAGTGCTGTTTGAAAACTTTACTGATCCCGGCCCCGATTCCGGTTGAGTCGTAAAAAAGATAGTCACAGCCCAATGCTTCAGCAATTTCGATCGCTTCCTGGCAAACGTCGATCGTTTCAGCTTGTTCCCAGATCTTGATTTTTAGAATCTGGCTACCCTGCCGAATAGTTAGAACTGAATTATCTGATCCCTTGGCGGAACTAGCCAGATCCAACCCAGCAACACGGGGCCCGATGGCTAGACCTTCGCCTATGACCTTCTCGATAACCTGACTTTCGATAAATGCCCTATCGCTGGAACTATAGAAGTCCCCCAGGATCTCGCGCGCAAAAATATGTTTTGGCAGTAAAATCCGTGTTTTTTCAAGATGAGATTTGATCGATCCCTGCTCTAACTTCCTCAAATCATGCTCAGGCAGGAACTCAAACTTACCTACCCCAGGATTGCCCCACAAGTTGTGAAATAAGTCAAAAGCTCTTAGGGGGCTTGAAAGTAAAAACACACGCGGAGAAGCCGATTTTAGAGCGGATAGGGAGGATTCTAGCTGAGGTACATGAGCGCATTCGTCAAGCAACGCCACAGAATATCTGTTCGATCGTCCTGCTGAAGCTGAACTCTGTCCCTCTATGACTGATCCGCTGTCATGATTGGTAATGCGGCAGTAGTTGAGATCGAAATTCGGTTTTAACCTGGGTGGCAACGATTCTAAACAATAGTTGATTCTCTCCATTAAAGTGCCCTTATTGCCCAGGATATGCACTGATTGGAGTTTGAGACTCGATACCAGTTGAAGGTCATCTTTAACAAAACAGTTCCGCCATGACAAAAAACACGAAAATAGAGAACTCGCCCCGATATCACGCATTTTCTTGATTAAATTAACTTCAAACTCCGTATCTCGCAGGAATTCAAGGTATTTTATTTGCTGAGGCATCAAAAGGATCGGCATTTCCGAAGAATGGTAGCCGTATTCGCTTTTTAACCTGGGATCGAATGCAAGTTGAGTGTGTTCGACAAAAAAATTCAAATCCTCACGGCATTTTGCCCATATAAAATCACGAAAATCTTCTGAGATCTCCGTTCCCTCTAAAATTAGCTTCCTCCTGGCTTCTAACAGGGGTGCAATATCTTCCAGTAGGAAGGTCATGCCCCCTGTTTCAACCCAGGTTGAACGGCTCTCTTCGATCGCCTCTGTAAGCTGGGTTAGAGCCTCGTATAATGCCTGAAACATCCCCGAATCACTTGTCCAGGAGTTTCTTTAAGATGTCCTCTGAACTCATGTCAGAATTTAGCTCTGATTTAGGCTGTTCCTGGGTTTCAGAATCTCCCAACTGGGGTTGAAACTCCTTCCTCATGTTCAACAGAGTATCGATCGCTCTGATCCTGGCGTTCGATGCCTCGTCGTTGTCTGAAAATAGCTCTACCAGTGTGTTGAATGCTTCAGAACTTAAAACTTCCGCAATTTTGTTGTAGGTACTTTCCGATCGTTCCCGATCCAATTGTGCATAAGCTTCTTTGAACTCTGGCTTTTGTCGCCAACTATAAAGCGTTGTGCGATCGATTTTCAAAAGCCTGCTCGTTTCGACGTAAGTTTTGCCCTGAACTAAATACTTAACTGCCTTTAATTGCTGATCTGTTAAATTTTTGATAACTGTTCACCTGCTCCCTCTTGAAACCACTAGAATAGGTTGTAAAAAATTGTATACAGTATACTGTATACATCTATTTTAACCTGGGTTATACCTTCAAACTGACTTGGGTAGTTCAAACCTTGGTTGTAATCCCCTGCGGGGCAGATCAATCAAGCTTGGGATCTGCGTCTAGAATACCTCTCAAAATGCATTTTGAGAGAGTTTGGGAATTTGAATGATGACTAAGTTGTAACTCAGGTTAAATCGCCTTAGAAGCGATCGTAGGAGGGGCTGAGAGGGTTTTTGAGTTACGGGGCTTCGCCCCTAGCGGCAATTCCAAAGTTGGATAAACTTTTTGAAAAAAATCCTCTGGGACAAGTGCCAGAGGAAAACTAGTTAAGGATAATTGGAGGGTTAAGCGATAGGAACTTTGAGACTGTAATTCTCTAAACTGAAATGCTTTAACATCCGTTCGTAATGCGGATTGATTTTAGCCGATCGCCAGGGTAGAGGAATTTGCTTGGAACTAGACATCAAATCCTGAGACTGGCTTAAATCATAACCCAGGTTCATTAAAGCGCGAGATTGAATAAGCGGGACTAGTTTCTTTGGAACTTCTACAACTTTGGGCGTATCGTGCCTTGCAGGGAAGTAATCATAATCAAACTCATCTTCCCCCGTAGGTAGAGGCAAGAAATCGTAAGTTACACAACCGAGTAAGATCGTTTGAACAAAATGAGGATGATAAAGCGAATCCCAGGTCAAAAGATTACGCTCGATAGCATGGGGCGTTTCGCGTTGGAGGCTACGAATAATCACCTTAGATAAAGCAAAAGCAGCATCCTGGATGAATTTTTCCTCTCTATTTAATCTTTGCAAAACGCTCATAGCCGCCTCTTTTATCTATGATTTAACTCTATTTCAGTCTAGCAAAAACAATC
This sequence comes from Egbenema bharatensis FJBBOT/2019, assembly GCF_048077055.1. Classification (NCBI taxonomy): domain Bacteria; kingdom Bacillati; phylum Cyanobacteriota; class Cyanophyceae; order Oculatellales; family Oculatellaceae; genus Egbenema; species Egbenema bharatensis. The sequence goes on from NZ_CP182236.1 coordinate 6,512,535, forward strand.
TATTTTGTCAACTTTTGTCTGAAATGTTTAACTTCAGTTAAACAGAGGGAAAACTGAGGTTGAAACTGGAAAAAGTGTCACCAGTAGTGTCACCATCAAAAAGTGATGGTGACACCCCTCAAACCCAGTCCTAGTGGGGGGTACAGCCGAAAAATAGGGTGTAGCGTCACCATCAAAATGCCTATGTTGATCAATTTCAATGTAATGCTATTCCTTCTTATAAAAGATGCTTTTCTTTAATTACATTAAAACTCAAAAGTTTGATAAGTGATGGTGACAGTGACAGTTAAGCTGTAACCCTTACCTGGACTGGGTTTGAGGGTGTCACCATCACCTTTTTTGATGGTGACACTAACATTTACTCATTCCCTGAAACTCCCACCAGGACTAGATTTCAGCTTATAACAAAAGTGTCACCATCAAAGACTTTAATGGTGACACCCGTGACATCTATTAGTAAGCGTAATTATTTATCTTACTGGAAATGACTTGACGAGAATAAATCTTATCTCCGCTTCCTCGTTTCCAGACTCTTACTGGCTTTCCTTCAATTCGCTTTTGTCCTCTCTCGAAACCGTGATTTCTTAGAATGGCTGCAATCTCCCTTTCCTGTGTTTTGTTCGGTCTGCCTAAAGCATTGTTCAAATCTGAACCCTTAAACGCGCAATCGGGTTCAATTTCAGCGATAAAATTTTCTAGGGAGTCCTCTAAGGTCGAAACATGGCGGTACTTTTCTTTGTTTTGGCGTTCGCTTTGCAGTTTCTCGGCTGTGGTTAGCTCATTACAGTGTCTCGGATCAGCTAAGTAAAAGTGCATCGCCCATCCCCAAATCTCATCTCGATTTTGCTCTAAAAAGTCAAAGTCAATCCGATTTTCAAGGTTTTTACTGGTTTCAATTACTACAAATCTGGTTGTGCCAGTGCTATCATTGGCAATGCCCATATGATTTGTAGTTGCGAAAAATGTTGACCGTCTTGGGTAGAAGTTCGCATCTGCGGCATAGGCTTTTCGCCCGTAGTCCTCATGAGTCGAAATTTCGGTTTTAACCTCGCTTGAGTCCATTTGAGAGAAGTGCTGATCGATTTCAGGGATTTCTAGGATAGCGAATCGCTGATGTAAACCAATTTTAGTAGTTGGATCACTGTAGCTTTTCTTGCCAATGTGCGCTTCACCTTTTAATCCCTCCCAAGGCAACAGCGAATCCAGCCAACCAGATTTACCTGAGTCTTGAGAGCCGTTAAAAATCGGGCACATCCGGTGCTTACTGCCTGGTTTGAACGTCCTTTTAATGATTCCGCAAACCAACACTCTCAACCATCCCTTAGCCAGAGTTAAATCGGTTGTAACCCCCATTGCATCCTGTAAAAGTTCCTCGATCAAAGCTTCGTTTGTGTTTGGTTCGATGTCCTCTAACCACTCCTTAAATCGATCACGTTCGTTTTTCTCTGCCATCACAGTTAAGACTCGCTTAACCGTTTTTGCTGCCCAAGTAACGTTGGTTATAGTTTCCAATCCATCGTGGAACTGCTCAGATGTGACACATTGACCATCAATGGAAATCTTATCTTCCCGAACGTCTAAAACAACGCTTTGACCTGTTAAATAATGCTTCAAGCGGTTGGTAGGGTTGACTTTACCGGGAAACTTATATTTCTTATCTAACGTTTGTTGGTGAGCGGTTTCCATTGCTCTGGTGATAGTTTGAGATGCTTTAACCTCGGTTAAACCTGCGTCTACTGCTGCGATGATTAGTTTTGCTGTAAAATCTTCTCTGAGATTTTCCGGGATGTTAATCATGTACCAATAGATATCAAATACGGTTTTGAATAGAGTTTTTTCTTGCGTACCTTCCTGAGCAAAACGGACGTTCAAAAGTCCCTTACAGAAAAGTGCTTCTCCTCTCTCCACCTGGGAATCTGCCAGCCGTTGCTTGATAGGGGAATCCTCGGCTTTATCGTAGTCAAAAGACTCGATCACACCTTCGGATTTGGTGACGACCGCATAACCCAGTTTCTCAGTCTCCCTCAGAACGGCTGTGTGTAGGTATTCGGGCAGTTTACCGATAAGCGTCTTAATTGCCCTGTCCCATGCCTTTAGAGCCGAAACAGAGGGGTCTGAAGACTCATCTTTAAGGTGCTTGTTGAACAAGCTCTGAACTTGCCACACATAAGCAGGTTTGGAATTTTCTTTAACTGAGGTTAAAAAACCCTCAGCCCCCATTTCCGTTAAGATCTCATCGGGATCAGATCCCTCTGGAAGGGAATACACAAAAACTTCTTCTGAGTTGTGGTAGAGCTTCGACACCTGCGGAAACAGTCCGTTATTGCCCCCTTCATCCCCGTCAGGGATCATATAAAGCTCTTTCGCCCATTGACGCTTGACAAACTAGATCTGAGCGTTGTTCGGGAACGCCACCCATGCAAGACAATTTAGCCCCTTAGATTGCCCTAAAAGAACGTCAAAGACACCCTCCACAGTGATGATAGGCTCATCAAAATTCACATTTTCCCAACCTAAAGGAGTAGGTTTCGCGGGAATTCTCTCGCCGTTGAATTCGGGATTTCTAAGAGATACATACTTTTGCCCAGGGGTTTTATTGTCGTACTCGCGGGCATAAAGTGAGATCAACTCATCTTTTTTGCAGCCAACCCAGGGGAAAACCAGTCTTCCAAGTAAGTTTTTCCACAATTTATCCCCTGTGGAATTTAGAATTTTATTTTCTTTCAATAGATTGACTGCCTGATTTTTTCTGTCTTCCCCAGACACAGAAACCGGAATAAGATCTTTATTCTCAATTAGAGCATCAATCAGGTTCTTTAGAAATTTATCTGAGTTGTTTGGAATATAGCCAATTTTTTCTTCAATCAAAAGATCAACTACAGCATCATCAGAAAATCCTCGATCCTTAACATAGTTTTGAACTTCTTCGTTAACTGCCATCTCATTTGCAGCCAAGGTCATGATCGTTTCAAGTACGATCGATCTTTGACTCAGGAAATGGCGTTTTCCCTTAGCTTCTTCGCTAACGTACTCTCCTTTCAACAGGACTAGTCCAGACATCTCATTGATTTGCCAAACGGCATCATCCCAAGATAAATCGTACCGTTTAACCAGAAATTGAGCAGGGTTATTAGCCCATTTGTCGTCACAACCATCACATTTGCAGTAGCCTTTTTCAAAATCAACATAAAAAGAAGATCCGGAATTGCTTTGATGCTCCCAACATTCGCCCCTTAGTTTGTTTTTGGATTCAGAGGCAATACTTAGAAGTCCACCTCTAACCACATCCATCATAATTGCGTCAAAAGTATCCTTTTTCCACTGATCGATTTCCTCATAGGTGTAGACGCGAGTGGCTTTTTCTACGATCTCCTGGCGATCGGCTGGCAAATTTTTAATAATGTTCTGTTCAAGCGTTGAATTAGTCAATGATAAAACCTCCTGGGTTTGGTATTTCGTATGCTTTACCCTTATAATGGAGGTAAGGGCAACCTCGGTTTAACGAATTTTAGAACTTCCGTTCATTTCTTTTTGCTCTTAGAAACATCACCTCCGTTTTGTGTTGTTTTTAACCTTCAAGAGTTAGTTTTTTACAATCTACAATCGTCTTAAAATCGCCTTGCCAGGGGCGATTTTTTTATTGCCTCTATTTGATCCTAACGCCAGAAGACTCAAGATCAACGCCTCGAATAACTTGGCGAAGAAACTCAGACTGATTCATTCCTAGACTTTTTACAATCTGCTTTAACTTTGCACGATCTTCAGGTTTCAACCAAAAATTTGCTTGTACCCATTTGGTCTTTTCGGGCTTCTTTAGTGTGATGTTCATGGGGCATTTCTCCTTAAGATTAGCTTTTTTCTCTACTCTTCTATGTTAGCATAAGTTTTATTGATTTGACAACAAGAGTATGAAATTCATTTTTCGGGCTTAAAATCCTTGCTTAGTCAGAGCTAAAGCTAAATGTGAAAAATTGTTTAGGTTTTAACCCCATTTTTAATTTTCGTGCATGAGGGATCTAATTCGGTATCATTGCCCTACCGTTTTACCTTTGATTCATAAGTTTGTCTGATCGGAAGCTGAGAGGCGTTTTAACCGGGGTTAAAAATAGAATGACCTAGCATACTTGAAACCTGTTTACCCCGGTTCTAGCCCTAAAAAACCTGCTCCAGAACGTGATTTAAGCCTAAAGTTGAACCCCCCTAGAAAACGATTCTAAGGGGGTAATTTTGATTAGAGGTTTAACCGGGGTTAGAGGTTAGAATATAGTTGCATATTGCATATTGCTTCAGAAATTTGCCTTCTCTCAGGAGAGGGTATTTCTGATCTGACACTGAAAATCGCCCTATAAGCTATTAACTAAGTTGGTGAGGAAAGCAACGAGCTTTTTTTGTGAACCTGCAAACGGCAGCATAGCCGTGTTAAATGCCTTACAGAGACTCCCGGTGCAGGGTGAGACAACATTTAGGGGTCAATATAGTTAAAGCGGTATAGTTAATCCCGGTTTTTTAACCACGTTCAATGGATTTCATCCGTTTAATGTGGATTGAACCGGAGTAAATAGTTTGTTCAAATTATTCAATTCAGAAAATAAGAAGTTCACAACCCTTGTAGAAGATCTTGTAACTTTTGGGGTAACTCTTTGTTTGTTAAATTGCGATCGGGAATCCACAACCGTTGATCAGCTCCAAAAATTCGATAGGGTTTGCCTTGCAAAGCAGATTTGAGTAGAGTTGCAAGATTGATTGCTGATTCATTGTGGTCGGATATGCCTCAGGTTATGAGTCAAACTTCTCCGTTCGCATATTCATGGTGTTCCTCCGAAGCCACTTCAAGTTCCAGGTATTCTTCATGGGTGTAAGTTCGTTGTTCAATTGCCTGTGTCATTTTATCTAATCTCCCTGGTGTTCAACGGTATCAGGCATTTGCTGAATGATTTCCATAGTACGAACGCTGACGGTGCAGATCCGATCGAGCAGGTCAATCACTTTTTCTTTGTAGTCCGCAAATTTGTAGGTATTGAACAGTTTGGCGATCGTCGGATCTCTAGGTTTCTTCTCTTTGTATTGGTCGAGTATCCATTCCAGGGCGGAGCGGTTGCCGAGTTTGTAGTCCCATGCAAGAGCGGGGATACCTTCTAGAGTGGTTTCCGTGTCGAGGATGATTTTGCCCTCGATTTTGTCAGTTTTGAGTTTGACTTTGGGTGTGGTGCGCTTGATGGGTTTGGCTGAGTCAGGTGCGTCAATGGGAATTAAGGTTGCCTGTAGGAGGGTATCACTGGCTGGCTTTTTGCGCCCCACATCAACCCGTTGCAATCCGTAGGGTTCAATAGTTTCGTAGTTGAGATGCAAATCCATCAGGTCTTTGCCCCAGGTTGCCCATTGGTGGAAGTCGGCATAAAAGGGCAGGCGGGGGAATTCGCGTTTGAGGTTGAGTTCGTATTTGGTGCGGTAAGCGGGATGGTGGAGAACAGCGTAGGTGTAGTGGAAGATGTCGAGTTTTGTGATGCTGGGGTCGTTGTAGTGGGTTTGGAATTGGGTTAAGCCCCAGTCGGTGATGTTGTCGATGCGTTTCCCGTTTTCGTCGTAGCGGTAGAGGGAAAGACACTGAGCAGCCGTGCCAACTAGATGTAGATCAGGAACATTATGGGTTGCAGTAACCATAAAAGGTGACTGTGTACCTGCATCAGTGCAACAAATTACAGAATTTTCACTTTTGAGAGCAGGGGAATATCCATACATCCCATAGTGATTTTGAGTGAGTCTATGATTTAACGCTTTTTCACCATAGAAATGTTTTCGTGTGAAAGGTCTCCATGCTGCATGCACGATTAGATTCTTATTGTAAGTAAGCTGCAATTGATTTTCTGCATGGGTTTTTAGAGAAGAGTTCCACTTTATCTTAAAGTCGTTTTTCTTGTTTCTGATACTTTGGCTATAAACATCAATGAAAAACTTTAATTTGTTTTCCAGGTTAATTTCCGAGAAGTCGTAAACCCACTCATCTCTACCAGTTTCAATTCCTCTAGAAAACAATGCGAAAATAGACTGACGAGAATTCTCGTCTTTTGTTTGTTTGTCAATCAAATGAATAAAATTGTCAAACTCATTTTCAGCCAGATTTATCCAGTTATTCTTTATATCAGGACGTATATGCTGAAAATCTAATTCCCTAAAGCTGACAGATCTAATAAACCCAAGCTTGTCTTCTGCTGTATCCATTTCTGGGCGGCGCAGATATGATATTTGGCACTTGTCGTGAAAAGCCTGTGAAGTTTTTCCTATCTTTACCAAAAAGGCGATTGCAACACCAGTCTTAATGCCAAAAACATTATTTTTTGTGCCTGAAAGTTTTGTGTTATCTCTTACATCTCCACCTAAGTCAATGACGTAAACATGACTAAACTCTGATTGAAAAACCTTCCTAAGCCCATCGAAGGTCTTAGAGCGAGCGAATGTACTTTTTGTGATAAAAGCTATAATTCCATCAGGGAACCTCGAAAAATTGTTTCAGGAGCGTCTTAAATTGAGACTACTATGAGATCATAACATTAGGTTAGAACGGAGCAGGGAACAATGAGCCAAACTGGAGTTTGGGAGTGGGAAAAACGTCAGAGCAAATTGAACCAGAAAAAAGATTTACTGATGAGGCTCGATCAAATTATTCCCTGGCAGGAGTTCCGCCCGACTCTAGAGAAAATTCATAATAAACCTCGCAAGAGCAACGCGGGTCGTAAAGCAATGGATGTCGTCGTCATGTTTAAGTTGTTGGTGCTGCAACAGTTGTACAACATTAGCGACGAAGAATTAGAGTATCAGGTGAGCGACCGACTATCGTTCATGCAATTCATGGGCTTTGGCTTAGCCGATGAAGTTCCCGATGCCACAACGGTATGGCTGTTTCGCAAACAACTGAGTGAACAAGGATTGATTGAAGCAGTGTTTGAGCAGTTTGATGGCTATCTCGTTGAGCAAGGCTATGCAGCTAAAGGTGGACAAATCGTCGATGCGACGCTGATTCCCGTCCCCAAACAACACAACAGCGACAAAGAAAACGAGCAGATCAAGCAGGGCAAGACCCCCCAACAGTGGCAAGATCAACCGCATCGCCGCGCTCAAAAAGACACCGATGCGCGCTGGACGAAAAAGGGGGATAAGAGTTACTTCGGCTATAAAGACCACATTGGCATCGATGCAGCGTACGGTTTGATTCGTCGTTATGCGGTTACAGATGCCTCAGTGCATGACTCTCAAGTGTTAGGAGCATTACTCGATGAAGACAACCAGAGTGATGAAATTTGGGCAGACAGTGCTTATCGCAGTGCTGCCATTGAGGAGACTTTAGAACTAATGGGCTTTGAGAGCCAAATTCATGAACGGGCTTATCGCAATCGTCCCCTCAGTGAGGCGCAAAAGCAATCCAATCGTGACAAATCCAAAACTCGTGCCAGAGTCGAGCATGTGTTTGGTCGGTGGACGATGCAGATGGGAGGCAAGCTCATCCGTTCGATTGGTCTAGTGAGAGCGAAGGCAACGCTAGGGTTGAAAAACTTGACCTACAACTTTGTACGCTACACGTTTTTACAGACTCAATGTCCTTGCTGAGGCAGAAAATTGAAGCGTAGGGGTGCATTGGAGTGTTCTGTTGGCTGCATGGAATGAAGAATTGATTGCATGACTATCAGCACAACGTTGTTCTTTGTCTCATTTGAGACCCAATCTTACCTCAAAATGAATTAATCGAGGTTCCCATCACTCTCTAGCCTGTCGGTAGCCCATCGATAAAATCGGGTATACATGTCATAAACTGCATTTTGGTTTTGTGCAGTTCCATGCTTTACATATGTATCTTTAATTCGTTTGTCGATCTCTATATACTCTCGGTTTGCATTATTCTCATTAAAATCACTTTGCCAAGAGTTGTATGGTGGATTTCCAAGAACCACAGATATTTTTCGGCTGTTCTGCTCTGAAATTCGCTCTGTGTTTTGCACACTCATTGCAAAAAGATCAAACTGCTGCCCTTCAAATGTGCAGTGATCCAGCGTATCCACCAAACAAACATTTTTGAATTCCTCATAATTACCCATTTTTTGCTGATAGGTAAACTCAATATTCAAATTGGCAATGTAATAGGGCAAAATCGCCACTTCATTGCAGTGAATCTCATGCTTATATTTATGCTCTAACTTATCCGCAGGTAAATATTCAATCAGTTCCGTCACATAGGTTCCCGTCCCCGTACAGGGGTCAAGAATTTCTACCCCCGGATCGCTCAACAACTTACCAAAGTGCTTGTGGATCAGATAATCTGCACTTTCAATCATGAAGCGGACAATTTCATTCGGCGTGTACACAATCCCCAACCGATCCGCCGCCTTGGGGTTATAAGCTTTGTAGAAATTCTCGTAGACCGCCTTGAGAAACTTCTGCTTTTCGTGGTGGTTAGCGATATTTTCTGAATGACGACGAATCACCGCATAGTAATGCTCGATGCTTTTGAGCGTGTTTTTGCGGGTGGCCCCGGTGAAAAAAGTGTTGATGATTTCTGACAGTTCCCGCGCAATGTTGTTTTCTCGGTGAAACTGCGACTCATGGAAAATATTGGTAAAAATATCCTCCGTGAGAATGTGCTGAATCAACATCTCATGAATATCGAAGATCTCGATTTCGGGGTTAATCGACTGGCGACACACCTCTAGAAAGGTGTTGCGGCGTTCCCTAAATTGGGTATTGCTCTCCTCCTGATGAGCAATAATGCTCCGCAAGGCTTCCAAAATATGCGGAACATCTTCTTTAAACTTGACAATCGCCGATCGAAAGTCGCGCACTTCAGAACGTTCGTAGTCTACAAACGTACTGATTAGCCTATCTAATGCCGCCGCATCCCGCATGGAAACGCGCAATTGCTCCCGACTGTGCTGAATCAGGATGGCAGTTTGGGAGTCTTCAAACAGGATGTTTTCGTCTGGGTAGCCCTTCTCCAGTTTTTTCTCGATTTCTTCGTCGAGTTTGTCGTACTGGTCTTTGCTTTCCCACCAGCCATGCTCCAAACGAATGGCATCTTTCACTGTGCCATCGGGAACTACCTTTGTATTGAACTTGGTCTTAAAGTCTAGTTCTGGGATCAGCAGATAGTTGCGGGGCTTGCAGTAATCATTCAGTAGCCGCTCAAAGGCATTACGAATGCTGGTTTCCTTTTTGGAACCGCCATAACGGATGATTTTTTCGACCTCCACCTGGTACTGTGTCACTAGCAATCTGGACATAAAGCGACTCCTGGAATCATGAAGCCTGGGTTAATTAAGGACTAATTTTCAGTATTCCCACTTATCCTTGATTCTGGCTCACATATTGCTATCCCGGATCATCCAATTTAGAAAATAAGTCTGATAAGTATGTAAGGTGGGTGATCGTTTCCAATCGGGTTTTGCCCACCGGATCTCACCAATTGTCTTGTGGTTACGTCCCCCCCCCAGGACTTGCGGCATAGCGACCCGTTTGAGCGGTTATGTCAAGGCACACGTTTTACCCCGGTTCTAAGGTGCAGTGGGCACATTGAAACCGGGGTAAAGCAATCAACCAGGCAACCGATCAAAAAACATTGCTTCAGCAGTTTTTAACCGACCACTATATGGACTATGGTGTGTCGCTGGTAAAGAACTAAATGAATATAATCAAACTACATAGATTCGAGATATGTTTTGTCGCCTGTATAAATAAGATCGCCTTCTGTTTTGACAACAGGTGCCCAAGCGACTTTCATACCGTCCGCATGTAAATGCTGGGCAATGAATTTTACATACTCTATATCTGGTTGAATTGGAACCAACTTTAGAAGCTCAACCCCTGCTTTAGTTAAAGCCCCTACCCTACTGGTAATTTTAGGTGTATCTTTTTCTCTCTCAAAGAACAGAATCAGAGAGCCGTAAAATATTTGAGAGGTAGTACCTGCACTAGAAGGGTTAAAGGAAAATTGCAACAAATCACTGTCAGCAACAACACCGGCATCTTTTAATGCGAAAATTTCAGCAAAGCCAAGAGTGTTTTCCTGTTTGAAAAGGTATTCTTCTGGGTTTACGTAAAACGCCATATTGCTAGTTTGAAAAACATACTGACCTAGTTTGCAGAAATTTTCTGCCTCTTGACGCGACATATTTTTCAGCGTTTCAAGAGTACGAAACGAGAAAGAACCTGGTTTCTGAATTTCACCAGCTAAAATTTTTCCCCATATGTATTGAAGTTCTTCAGCCGAAATATTTTCTGCTATTTCAAAGAACCGATTAATCCAATCTGATTCCGGTTTGTCCTCTGCAACTTGGCTCTCACCTATTAGTAGTTCGGCAGAATTAGCACATATAGACTCTATATTTTGTTGTTTTCGCAATTCCTGATACTTCCGACGGTTTTCTGTACGATTAGGAAGTGAAAGCTGCTCAGAAGATTCTTGGGATTCAGGAAGGATCTTAATCTTTCCATCTTCATACTCCATACCACCAAGCAAAGCATGGCTTTCAGCCATAGCTTGAGAAATGACCCGTATCTCGTATGCCTTAGCGTCAGCGTTTTTCCGAATAAGGTAGGGATGTGATATTGCTCCTGCTCCCTCAGAAATTACTTCTATTAGTCTCTTTAGAGGCTCACTTATACCAGCAAGATCTTTAATTTCCATTGGCGCAAAGATGTCATAGATATAGATAGACTTGTAATAGATGTTAACAGATAGCTTATAAACCATCACCTAAAGGCAACAGTAAAAGAGCGAACGTTGTACGATTTTTCCATTCCCATTCCCAATTTACCTGCTGACTGCCTGACACATCTCCTGAAACCCTTGAAACTACGTTACGTATTTACGCCATTTGAGGCACTTGTGTCAGGCAACCAGATTTACCTGTTCTACCTCAGCCGCCGAGGTTTTACTAAAGTTCGTAGTCCGATCGCCTTTCAACGGCAATTTCTGAGCCGCTTAGAGTCAGGCGTTTAACCCTGGTTAAAAGATATTAACTAAGCTAATGAGGAAAGCAACGGGTGTTTTTTGTGAACGTGTAAACGAGTGGCATAGACATATTAAATGTCTTACAGAGACTCCCGGAGCAGGGTGAGACAACAACAGAGAAACGATCGTTAATTTGGTCTAAATAATCAAAAATGTCCTAGCAATTTTGCTTGCCTTCTTTTGAGTTGGTTAAATCTTTCCCTAGCATAAAAAGTAAGGTCATCAGCAGGGAACTCATTCACCGAATAATAGCTGGAATAATTACCATTCTCCCAAGCTTTTATAACTGGGCGATAGGCAGCTACATGGGCACATAAATCCAACAGGCATTGAGGAACTTCGCTTTCCTCTAACAAGTCAGCATGATCAACAACTAATTGAGCCATTGCCTCGTTGTATGGCATAAAAACCTCTTTCATCCACAAGCACCAAGCATCTAAGTCTGTTTGTGTTGGTGGAGGATTATCATCAAAAAAGTCTTTTCCCGTAGGTCGGTAAATACTTCTAAAGCCTTTCCAAGCAGCATTTAGGGCACTCACTAGTGATAGAAGTGACCCGTAAAGCTCTTTCAGTTGTCGGTTAACTCTCTCAAGCTTTGCCCTTCTTTGCTCAAGTCTTAAATTGTTCAAATACGTTGCGATATAACCAGCTAGAGCCAAGGTCACAGTAACAGCAAGAGAGATGGTTGCTTGATCCACCTAAGTATCTCCGCTCAGATTCTAATGTGTTACTTCAATAGCTCAAGCTAACTTTACGGAAATCAGGAGCATAGCAAGATGAACCGAAGCACGTTAGAACCCTGGTTAAAAAAGATATAGGAAGACAAGAATAAGATTGAGTAGTAAACTCAACCTCAGGGCTGGGACATAGGGCGGGAGACATCCATGCTTGCTAACATACTGCCTTGCCCCACCCTACTCCTGTTAGTTTGTTAGGCTATCTGGCACTTGTACTCTCTTGACTGACAGCTTGAGCCATTCCAATCTTGGTAGATAGCTGTTTCTCCATCATTAAGACAGAGGGTTGCCGAAGTTTTTGTAGAGCAACTAGTGTAAGAAACTGTACATTGACCTGAACTACAACCTAGTGCGGAAATTTCCCTGATCTCTCCATCGCTAGAAACTACAAAGTTCTTTTCTAGTTCCTTTGAAAGCTCAGTGAGAGCTGACGTAATTTGCTGGAGCTTAACCTCTTCCATTGTTTATTCTCTCCTTTTATTTGCAGCAGCATAACAATTTATTCCCGGCTAGATCTGCCGTCTAACACCTAAATGAAGGTATTCCCGTCAGATCTGGCAGATACCTCTGTAATGACAGGTATTACCGTACAAACCGCTCTAACTCCTTTCACCCTGAAATTGCGGACAATTCACTGCCTTCTGCGATCGTAGAGATGCTAGCTTTGTGCGTGAATTTCGCTATTCACCTGATTGAAGCTCAATTCACTCCTTGTGTCACCTAATGAACGTTAGGGATCTGACCAAAAGCATGAAGTAAGTTAATACACTTCTTAAGTATCCTTTACAACATTCGGTGATTGGATTGGCTCTTAACTATGCAACCGCTCGCACTTACTCAAGAATAGAGAAGAGTTAAAGTTTCTGGATTATGACTGATTAAACCTACGTTGCCAGGGTGCTTTAACTCTCCTGAGGAGAAACGCAATCGCCCTTGAGCGTAGGTCAGATCGGGCTGTGAGCCGCTCAAAGACCGATAGCAATACAATCTACCTGATTGACCTCAACAACCTCTCCTGTGGTTGCGAGGACTGGCAGAACCAGCATGGAGTCTGGCAATGCACTTCAGCTACTCAGATCTCTCGCAGGCTGTAGCGTGATTTTGTATAATGTTTGTACCAGGTTAAAACGCATATCCCAAGAACGCTTTAACGGGGCAGCAAACCGCAATACGAACGCACCTCAATGGCATTGAGGGGGTCAGGAGTTCGAATCTCCTTAGCTCCATTCTTCATGTAGTTGTGCGATCGCACCTCGGATGGCTGAGGCGATCGTGCCTGGTGGTAAGGCCGTCAGGATTTGTTGTTGCTGCTGTAAGAGAATGCGTCTAAAGGCAGGATCGTCCTGGGCTTCCCTTAGAAGGATTTGCTGAATCAGTTCTGTCTGCATTGTTGGAGTTGTGGCAATAGCTTGCAACTGGGTCAAGACTTGCTGTGACCCTTGGGAAATCTGAGCTTCTGTGCCACTACGGGTGACTAATGAACGAATCTGCCCAGCCGCTTCGGTGTATTGAATACCCTGTCCACTCAGGTTGGTGATCGCGCTACCTTCGATGTAGAAGTTGGTGCCAAAAGCCTGTTTGCTCAGTTGTTTCAGAGCTTCTGCTTGACTTTCTGAAATCCCGGCGAATTGTCTGACGAGTTGTTGACTTTCAACTAGGCGCTGCTTGATATCTTCGTAATCGCGGTAAATTGAGTCTTTGATGGTGGTTTCTATACTGTCGTTGTTTGTCGTGGTCTGGTAGACTTCGCTGAACTGCTGTTCTAGTTGCGCTTCAATCGTTGGGTTACTACTGGTAACCCGAACTACCCACAAGTTCCCGCGTTGTTCTATGCCTTTGAGATCTAGTTCTAAGTCTGATTTCTCGGTTTTAAGCTTATAAAAGGCAAGACTGAGAGCACTATAACTGAAGTCGCCTTTAAAGATCAATTCCAATTCGTTTTCGGGTTGTTGGAACAGAGCAGCAAACTCACCGGGTTCAAAGTTGCGATCGGATGGATAGCGATGAATGGGTTGTCCATCTTCGTATTCTTTAAATACATAGTCACATCGCACATCAGTGAAGGTAGTCTTGTCGCTGACACTCCAATCTTCGATGCAAGCACCAGTCAGATCGGCTCCAGTAAAGTCCGCTCGTGCGACTTGGGCGCGGACAAGGATACAATCCCGTAGATCAGTTCCTCGCAAATTGGCTTCAGTCAAATTGGCATCAATCAAGATATTGGTGCGGAGATCAACCCCTTCTAAATCTGCTCCCGCCAGTTGGGTGCGAATTAACCGACTTCCTCGTAAATCTGCGCCTTTCAAATCCGATCCGGTCAGATTTGTATCCGTCAGGTCAAACCCACGCATATCCGCATTTTGAAGATATGCACCTTGAAGATTAAATTTGCTAAAGTTAGGATCGAGGCTACATCCATGAGTCAGTAATTTTTGCACTTTAGGATATGCCAAGTCGAGATATTGGTTATCCACTCTAGCTCGTTCCAAACCAGCTACATCCTGAAAGCAAGTTCGGTAAAGTTTTTTTGCCCTCAAATCTGTGTTAGCGAGTTCAGATCTCGTAAAATTAGCATTACTAAGAACTAACCCATGAAAAGATGTCCCACCCCATGTACCAATAACAAGTGCTAATTCCCTAAGCAAATCAGGATAATTCCATGGTACTTGTCTACGTTGATTAGTAAACCATGCAGATATCATCAAAGATAAAACTAGCCCGAGTCCACCCAACACGGTCGTGATTTTCAAGCGCAATAAATCAATACTAGATATAGATGCAAGATTTTCCTGAGAAACAAACTCTGGTCTCTGCAGACCAATTGAGAATACAAGTAGAGATGTGGGGATTGCTATGGAACAGGAGAGTAAAAGCGTCAATAATTGAAAGAATCTAGAATGCAAGAAAAGAATTTTTGATAGTGCAATAAGGAAACGAAAAGCAAAAAAAAGAACTCCGCAAATAGATAATTGAACAATAAGATTACCAATTGAGACAATGAGAAAATCAGAACCTAGCTGAAGCAATCTTAAGTAACTTACAATTTGCAATAACACTATGCCAATAAATGCCGAAGAGATTGACATATTAATACCTTTTTGCCAATCCCATATAACCGTAGAGAACAACCAAATCAGCGTGATAAAAAAGACCAGCGAAAATGTAGCCTTGTAAGGAGTTTCTAAGATTATTGGCAAAATAACGCCTCCTCCTTGGTAACTCCCAACAAAACTAAGACACCCATAAAGTAGGACGATTAATAGAGCCAAGGTGAATTTAGTTAAAAGAGATTGTCCAGCTACGAAACCAGTAAAGTTTGATTGCAGTTTTTTTTGCCCGAATCTATTTCCCTTAATATTCATGACAGTACATTAAAGAGTTTTGCGGATTTGAGAGAAGCTATAACTTACATATGCCCATTATCCCTAAAATGTAAGGTTAGAAAATTACAGACACTCTAACCATGCTTAGCTTTACGGAATCATATCTTTTACTTTTTAACCCTTGGGGTGACTGGTCTTTCGTAACGACTTGGCCGAGGACACCTTTTACATCAACTATAACTGGTACAGCTTTTTGGGGAGAGCAAGAATTAGTCGCGCAGGAGAAAATCATTGAACTTATACGCAATAGGTCGCTGAATAAGCAAAAGTTATGGATTAGTACTGTGCGCGATCCCCGCGAAGATCAACCAGCAGCTTCGCTTCAAGTAGGTTCTTCACGAAGTCTCTCGGTTTGCCGTATAGCTCGCCACTTTCCACGTAAAAATTTTCAAATTTTTATTGAGGCTCTTTTAGAAAACCTTGCTAGAAAACCAGAAATTGCTAAAAACTTCGACTCAATTGCAAAACTTAAGGAAATCTTTCTAATTCCAGATAAGATCGCAGATGAGATCTTTGCAACAAAAGAATTCAAGGATGATGACAAAAAACTTATTGACAAAGCTCTAAAAGATGATGAAGATCGCAAAGCGACTGAGGTCTATGATTCATTTGAAAAATTAAAGGAGAAACTTCTAGCTCCATATAAGGCGAGAGGCGTAGATCACTCTCTAGAATACAGCAAGATCCTTTTAAAGGCATTTCGTGACTTGACAGAAGACCAGCTAGCCAAGCTGAATCCTATCCCGGTTGGCTCAGGATTTTTAGTCGGTGCGACCCACTTACTTACAAATTATCATGTTTTGCCTGATGAAGAAGTTGCCAGGCAATGCGTGGCTCAGTTTAATTACGAAGGATCACAGGGAGCAATCCAAAGGACGGAGGACTATGAGCTTGACCCAAATGCACTATTCATTCGAGAACCCAGTTTAGATTATACGCTGGTTCAGCTAAAATTTAGTCAATTGACCAGGCAAGCTGGGCATAATTTTGGCTGGCTGCAATTGGTTGAGTCTGATTCAAATGTCATCCCTGATATCAGCCATGATTCATATATCATTGCTCAATTAGAGAAGGAAGACTATAGGCTGTCAGAAGAAGAAAAAAAAGGCGATAACGTAATTTTAATCCATCACCCTAAAGGTAGACAAAAGAAAGTTGATCTAACCAACAACCGTGTTATTCCAAATGGGCTTTATAAAGATTTCCTACGCTACCAGGGGGAATCTGATTATGGTTCATCAGGTTGCCCAGTCTTCAACACCAGATGGGAATTGGTTGCGTTAAATCATGCGGCTATTGTGCAGGCAGACGGAACATTTATCAAGCAAGGAGTTAGGGTTCGCGCGATTGTTGCAGATCTAAAGCAAAAAGCTACTTTCATTCCGAAGCTTAAGAGCTTTATTGAAGATTTTGTTGTTACTTCTGAGCGATTAGTTTATCCAGCATTGCCAGCAGCGCTGGAATTTGATGGAGAGACGACTTATGTAGACTGCGGTAAGGATGAAAGTTTGGTAATTAGTCAGGCAGTTACGGTCGAAGCTTGGGTTAGGAATAATGATCCCAATTCAGATGGAGTCATTGTCCATCGCGGCGGTAGTTTTGACAACCCTGGATACTGTATATGGCGGTACAACAATAGAATTCGGGTAGAGTTGCAAGACAATATTAAAGGGAAAATAATTGTCGATACTGTAGATACAGCTCTTGATGATCAATCTTGGCATCATATAGCATTCACATGGGACACCGAAAAGAAATGGAAACAGATCGAGGGATGGGAACAAAGTAAAGGTAATAAGGATATATGGAAAAAAATTGCAGGAGTAACAATATACATTGACGGAGAAGTAAAGCCTATCGAAACTCCCTTAAGAGACTTAAAAGATGGCTTTAACCTCGATAATATTGGCTCTCCCGCTATGGGGCTAACCATTGGTCGTTCTGAAAGCATTGAAAATCTTATTGAAAAGATTATCAATGGTCTTAAAGAAAATTCTTTTCTTCAAGGTTATTTTCATCAGACTCGTGCCAATCTTCGTCTTGAGCTAGCACGCCAATACTATTTCAATGGTTCTATTACTGAAGTTCGTCTTTGGAATGTTACTCGCACTCAGGATCAGATTAAGGAAAACAGGTTTCGTCGGTTAAGCAAATATGATTCAGAACAAGATTGGTCAAACTTAGCAGGTTACTGGCGACCAGAAGAAATCATAGATAATGAAGTTTGCAACCTTAAATTCGAAAATCTACGACCTACAGATTTTAATCCTTCATTTCCGCCGAATTTTGGATTGCGACTTCATGGATTAGGTGAGTATATTGACTGTGGTAAATTGAATTACGAAAAAAATATTGCAGCACTTACAGTTGAAGCTTGGGTAAAGAATATGGGTGGCGATTCAGATGGAATGATCGTTCACCAAGGTGGTGGTTGGCGCGAAGATGGATTTTCTATATGGAAACGCAAAGAAAGCCTTCGTGTGGAGCTACAAAATAGTCAGACTCATCAAAAGATAACTATCGATGCCAAGATAAGTAGCGAAGCCAGCAAAGGAATCCTAACTGAATCACCTCCACAATGGCATCATGTAGCATTTACGTGGAAAAAAGACAGCGATATCAGTGTATACATTGATGGTGAAATAGCTAAGGAAACAACTGTTGTTTTAAGCGAAAACTGTAAATCAGCCTCGGATTTCTCAAGTGTTGGTATTCCTAAGGTGAACCTCAACCTCGGTCGATCTCAAAATCACGGTAGGTATTTTAATGGTTGTATTGCCGAAGTTCGCATTTGGGACGCAGCTCGAACGCAAGATCAGATTCAAAAAAATATGTCTCGTCGGTTGAATGATGATGAGCTAAAGGATGATGAAGAACTAAAAAGAGAGCTGATTGGTTATTGGTTCCTCGATCAGAAGTATGGTGATAGGGATATCAATCGCTCGCCGACAAAGCAATATGGTTATGGTACATACGGCATTGTTTTTGGAAGGAGATGGGAAAGGGCATATACTCTTCTTGAAGGGAATCAAGGTGCTTATGGTGTGGTTTCTAAAGCGCAAACGATCAAAGCCTCTCAGTATCCGGCTTCTCCTTTACCATTTGGATTGATTTTTAGTGAAAGCAGCCATTGCGTTAAGTGTTGCTTTCAACATAGTAAAGCGCAAAATTTAGCTTTGAAGGTCACTGATGGTATCACTGTTGAAGCGTGGGTTAAGCATAATTTTGGATCCTCCTCTATCGTGAAGCAACGCAACAATCAGGGATATGGCTATTCGTTAGTTTGGTATGAAGGCAAGCTCCAAGTCAAGCTTCAAGCTGAGAAAGAGGGAATAGTAGTCTACACTGAAGAGAATTTCCCAAACGATCATTTATGGCATCATGTTGCCTTCACTTGGGGTAGGGACAAGCAAGATCACAATTCACACGAGATTTCCATTTATATTGACGGTAGACTCCAGAATTGTGTTGTAGAAGGGAATTGCAAAACTGTTATTTCTACAATGCAAACAAAAAGCATTGGTATATTTAAAAGTTCTCTTGAATTTCTCGAAAATCCTCCCATACCTCTTATAGTTGGAGGCACAGAGCAAGAGACGGATTATTACAATATGGCGATCGCTGAAGTTCGTCTTTGGAACGTCGCCCGAACGCAGGATCAGATTCAAAAGAATATGTCTCGTCGGTTAAGTCAACAAGTTTCAGAGCAAGATTCAGAGCAATGTTGGTCAACCTTAGTTGGCTACTGGCGATTAGATGAGGTTAGTGAAGATAAAAAGTTAGCATTTGATCAATCAAACAACAAGAACCACGGTACTATCTGCGGAGCAACAGGGTTTCCTGAACTCTCACCTTAGAAAACTAAACCTCCTGAGTTCCAGAAATCTCCTGGATCCTCCACCCTCCCTGAGAGACAATAGTTCCTCAGCTAGGCTTCTGCTTCAGCACTGGAGTTAATTGCTCTGGAATTCCCGCCATCTGAATCGCACTACACCCCAACTTATAGGCAAACTCAATCGATCGCCCCGCCAAAAGCGCATCATAAAACCCGATCGCAAACTCGATCGCCGCTTTATCCCCAACTGCCCGTTTCATCCCCACCACATAAGGAATATGTTGCGCAATCGCTCTCGCTTGTACTTCCGAGTAACAGGCATTTAGCACCACACATTCAACCTGGTCACTAAACAAGCCAAACAAACTGGCGATCGCTTCTGCTGATACCAATTTAGGCTGCCCTGTTTCATCCTCAAACATCAACCCCTCCGGCTCGGTTGAGGAGTTTGAAACAACAGACAGCTTTCGGGTGGATAACGGTTCATCCCCTACATCTTCAATTCCAACGCCATGACCCGAAAAGTGAACAATCTGCGGTTGGCAATCAAGCAACGCCCGTCGCATATCCATCGCCGTTACTGCCCAACGCTCCGTCAACACAAAGCGATCGCGATATTGAGAGCGTTCCAACCCCCTTTGCAGCGATCGAACCTCCTCCCCTAATCGCAGTGGGGTTGTTCCCTTAGGGTTTGCGGCTACAACTAGAATTGTCTTGACCGATTGAAACTGATCAACATCTTTGGCATTTTTATCTGGCTCAGATGGCTGCTCAGAAGCTTCTCGGTAATAGATGTTCCCATAACCAGCCATATTTGTAATAGAACTGTTCTTTATATTGAATATTGACCCCTGAACATTTCCAACCGCTGTTCCACCTGACATTTGCTCAATTGCTTGATGACTCTGATGATTAGGTTTGTTGCTGAAGGCATCCTCCTGTAGAATTCTGGCGATCTCTTTTGCTAAATCTAGATTTTCCTTCAGCAGCGTGTCTAGTTCCTCCTGGAAGACTGCTTTGCGAGCTTCACTTTCCGGTTTCATAGCAACCTGCTCTGCCGCAATTCGCGCGTCGTCCTTAGCCTCTAGCGTAGGATGCAACTTTGACCAGATCCCCACCGCTTTAGTCCAAGCACCTTCGCCAAACTTTTCTCCCGCCTTTTCAGAAGCTTTCTCTCCAAACTTCATTAAAAAGGGCAAGAAAGGAACCAGGAAAGTCGTTAAAAGCGCGATATCCATTTGGTTTACTCTAGTTAAGAGTTTAGAGGAATGCCAATTGCCATCAAAGATTGAGACGTAGAATCCCTTAATAGAACAGACTATTGAAAACAATCATAGCTTGCAGGGTGTGCCCGTTTCGCCCTTTTGCCAAGTTTGATCTATCAAAACAGGAAAGTCATGCTACGTCAGTATTTTGCAGGAGTGACAGAAGAGGGATCAGAGAACTTCGATCGCCCTCCACAAACTCGACACACTAAAATAAAGAGTGGTCAAAGTGAGTTGAAGTAGTTCACTTCCGATGAAAGTTGCTGATCTGTCTTCAGAAACGCTGGCAAAGATTAAGTCGGTTCGATGGGATCGAATCATTGAGAAGCATGAGGGCCGGAGGATTGGGACGGTGAGTTTTCCTATGGCGATCCAGAATTTCTGATGGTTGAGGGGCATCCGGTGCTGTTACCTGTAGACAAATCGCACCATCCAAACATCACTATTTTGCGATCGATCTTCAGCCACGATGGCAATTCACTGACGCTGTTCTTGCAAGACACGACCTATGGTACAGAATGGTACGAGTCGGGCTATGTAGCTGTGTGTGACAAGGTAGCAGGCGAACGATTCTTTCTGGCGATTCTGTATCACGAGTGGTTTGTGATTGAGCGATCGCCCGTGTTTGAGTCATAGTTTTCATTTTCCCTTCGCTGATCCGCCTCTGTCTCGCTGTCTACACAGCAGGTTTCTTCTGGATCAAAGACGACGTAAAACGAACCGTTGGGTACTTTGCGCTGAAGGAAACGCACCATGCTATCGGCATCAATGCGGTTGTTGCTGCGTCCGATCGCTTTGGGTTTGTGTCCGGGCATGGCGGCAATAATGGCGTAGGGTCGATCGCTCATAAACTTTGCGCTCTATGTGTGTAGTTCAATCAAAGTCATACCATAATGTTGTGTATATACACAATAAGTCACATAGAGTAAGTTGAGATTGTGTAATGAGCGAGACAAACTTAGGGAATGAGCAGGCAGAAAGCAGACCGGGAGGAGTACGGCGAGAAGAAGGATCGGGTGAACATCAGCCTGACTCCAACGGCTCAGAGGCTCCTAGATCAGCAGGGGGCAGCGATGGGCATCAGTCGCAGCGAATTGATCGAACGACTGGCGCGAGGGCTAATCAGTTCCAATCCAGAGGTCAGATCGCTGGGGGGATTTTGCGCCAACTGATTGTGAAAGCTGACAGCCAGTTGGCAAAAGTTGAAGATCGTCTGCAACAGCTTGAAATTGAACGGCAGAAGCTTGAAGAGGAACGGGAGCAGGCGCAACAAGAACGGGAGCAGTTACAAACGCTCCTGGAAAATTTGCAACAAACGATTCAGGAAAATCCTTAGGATCGTGAATTGAATAACTTGCCAATCATTCTGCCTTGCTGACTGGGCGGGCAAGATGCCCACCCCACAAGAAGTTCAGGTTATTTAATTGCATTCCTTAGTTATTGCTGGCTTGAACACGTCCTGTGAGTAGGTCTTGCATAAGTCTCTGTTTAGGGCTTTCTAACGAGAGCATGTCACGTTTGCAAGTCTAACCCTCATCCCCTAACCCCTTCTCCCCACTTGGGAGAAGGGGAACCGGATTGAAGTCCCTCGCCCTTTGGGAGAGGGATTTAGGGTGAGGGCGACAAAAGTGACATGCTCCCTTTCTAACCTTTGTAAATTGGGACTATAAATTCCACTGCCAGTCTGATTGAGTGGATTCAACTTGCCTGCTGCATTTCAGCGAATTGCCAGCGCTTAATCTGTCCCTCTTCACGTACCAGCAACATTCCAAACCATTCCAACCGTTCCAGGTTTTCGGCAATCGCTGCTTTATTCCGTCCACCGTTCTTAAACTGAGCCGCGATTTGTTCGATCGACCATTCACCACCACTGGTACGGAGGAGATCGCGGATGGCAGCCAGTTGTTCTTTGGGTTGTTTCGGGAAGGGCTTCTGTTCAACAGGGGCAATGACGGTTTCTTCGGGTTCAACAACTCCAGTAAGAACCTGTTGCTGAGTTCTGACTTCGTTGGGAGCCTGGTATTCAGGACGGAGCCAGCGAATTAAGCCGTTGCGTTCTTCTTCAGCACGTTCGGCGTTGAGGGCAACGAGTCGTTCCAGGATGATTTCGTCAATGCCCTCTTTCATTCTGCCGTTGTCGTCTTTCAGGTCTTGCCAACCATAGGCATCAAGGACAGCAGCATCCAGTTCATCGTGGATTTGTTTGAGGGTGGAAACGAGGGCTTTGTCGTTGTAGGCTCGATCACCCTCCGTAAACGCCTCGCCTTTCCGCAGTTTTTCCAACAGGTTATACATCCCGGTAATAGTGACATCGAGATACTGTGCCTGAACTCGCCTGCGGTGTGAGTCTAATCGTTCTCCCAGTTCTCGAATTTTTTGTTTCTGTTTAGGAAGGGAATCTTGAAAAAGACACGAGTAAATAGCCGTTGAGTAAATCATAGTCATTTCTTGTATTAATTTTCCAATTCAAAGAATCAAAGGATCTGGATTGGGTGGAACAAGAAAATCAATTGATTTGCCAACAAATCCATGCTTTGAATATAATCTGAATCTAATGAATTGAGGTATTAAATACCAGTTATCACGTAGATTAGATTGCTTAAAAATATACTTCTCAGATAATTCTCTTAGCAGCTGAACAGTTTTTTCCTCGCCAAGAAACGCTATTGCTGTTAGTTCAGCCATTACCGCGTAAAAGAAGCATAAAAGGGACAAGTTTTTATATAGAAAGCATAGTAGATGCCCTTCTTCTATTTCTATTATTGTACTAATTCCTAGATAATTAGCCCAAACACGGAATTTGTACATGAAATCGAGGACATTTCCATGCTCAGCCATGAAATCAATGTACATATTTTCAAGGTCATAAATTGATTTTTCAGGAAATCGAGGACATTTGCTGTACTTGTATTTCCAGAAGTCTTTCTCGCCTCCTCTTAAAATCGATATTGAATTCTTATGCGCAGTGCTAATATTAAAAGGGTAAAAAATAGTAGTATTATTCATTTTTGAGAATAAATTGTTGTTGAAAAACGAAGTACTCTTTCGATGTTGCTCAGTTCTCAAATTATCAGTGTTCGTAAAAACTATTGAGTTTGTATACTCATAAATAGAATAATACGTTTGAATAATGTTCCATGATGGAGATTTTCCTACATAATTGGAAGTTTCTAGCTTTGTGCCTACTTCAAGAAAATCCGAAGGAACGGGAACCAGCCTTACTAGCTCGTTGTACCATCCTTTAGTAAGGTGAAAAATAAATTTATCTTGAGAAAATTTCTTGCCGATGCTACTCCGAATTTTATTTATTGAAATCTTATTCTCTCTTAGAAATCCATCTAGTATAGAATCAATTCTATATTTTTTCTTTTTGATGGTTTCTTTAGAAGAGTATCGTAGTTTTAATAACCAGCAGGTAATATCAATAGTATCGTGAAAAAATAGGTACTCCGTTATTTCAGGATAGTACTCATAGAGATAGAAGTCATCAAGAGAACCTATCTTACCTAGAATTTGAGGGTTTTTCAAAATCAGGTATATTTTCTTTAAGTGATGCTTGAGTATATAATCTTTATCACCTAGGCTAAATATTTTGATTGTGATGCGGTTACAAATTTCTCTCAATTTCTCGACTGGAAAATTAGTTTCTAAGGCTATTTCTTCTAGTGATTTAAAAGCCTCAGATTGATTTAAGCTATGCGATTTATTGTGTGATGAAGCAGAAATAATTGCCATTTAAATTAATCAACTCACTTGCTAAAAATGCGAACCGTAGTTTTCACGTATTACTCTGTACAGAATCACAAATACTGTGGAGATGCAGCGCATCAAGAAGCTCGCCACCTCCTGCGGCTCATTGCCCTGCTCCTCCAACCATCGCGCCAGCTTTGCCAACGTATCAGCCACCTCCCGCGTCACCTTCGCCCGATATTTCTCCGGGTTCAGACTTTGCGGATCGCTAAAAATCGCCACAAACCGATCGAACACCTTCTCATCGCTCAGCTTCTCCAGCGCGATCGTTTCCCGTGCCCCATAGCCGCCATAATTGCCGCTAAAGCTCATCCACAGTTCAAAGTGGGAACCAATGTCGCAGGTCATCACAAACGGCGGTTTGCTTGGCAAAAACGGCGTATAGCTGAGCGCCTGATAAAAGGCTTTCTCCATCGCCGCATCGTAGGTCTTCGTGCCTCGCTTTGCCGTTCCCTTATTAGACGCGCTCCCTCCCTGTTTCGCCTCAATCAGGAAGTGCCCCTCTTTGTAAAAATCAGCGTAGTTCGTACTGAAGCCGTCCTTGTGAATGACCCGAATATCCTTGTCAAAACAGTACGGATCACCTGAAATATTGCCCTTCGGTGGCGGGCGATCGACCCCTAACGCATCACACAGATCGCGAAAAAATCCCTGATAGTTGGCTCGCTCGTTTCCCTGCGACCCTTTCCACGTCTCAATGAACTTCTGGACTCGTTGGCGATCGGTTTCGTTCATGCCTAAATCCTTACTTCCCGAAGCCCCCGCATTCAACTGCGATCGTCTCAAGTCAGCTTTTGGAGAACTACCCCATGAGAATGAACACTTAGGAATGCGAATTAAATAAACTGAAATTCTTGTGGGGTGGGCATCTTGCCCGCCCAGTCAACGAAGTAGAACAATTGACAGGTTATTGGATTCACGATCCTTAGCGTAATTCATTCTGCCTATAGAGTGCCCTCGCTTCCGGCGTGTTTATCAAAAACTTATCTATCAAAGTCCAAAACAGAAAATAATCCTTAGCAAATATGAGTAGATACACTTGTTCTACAGACTTGCCAAGGACTATAATTCAGGTAAGCTGGAGCGTTTTACAAATTGTCCAACCGTTTTATGACTCCACACAATCTGTGAACGGTTAAAATCGCATTATTCCACCGTTACCGACTTCGCCAAATTCCTTGGCTGATCCACATCCAAGCCTCTGCGAGCCGCAATGTGATAGGACAAAAGCTGCATCGGAATTACCGTTAGCAACGGAGAAAGCAGCTCCTCCACCTCCGGCACCGGGAGCAAACTATCAAATACCTCGGCTGCATGGGCATCTGTGGGAGAGGTCACACCAATTAACTGGGCATCGCGGGCTTTGGCCTCCTGGGCATTAGAAATTACCTTCTCGTAGACCGAACCTGGCATAGCGATCGCCACCACAGGCACTTTGGCATCCAGTAGGGCGATCGGCCCGTGTTTCATTTCCCCGGCTGGATAGCCCTCCGCGTGGATGTAGCTAATTTCCTTCAGCTTTAAGGCTCCCTCCAGGGCGATCGGGAAATTGATGCCGCGCCCCACAAAGATAAAGTCCTGGGTTTCTGAGAAATCGTGGGCTAACTCTTCAATCAGGGATTCCTGATCCGCTAAGACCGCTTCGATCTGAGCGGGAATGTGCCACAGGGCGGCAATGATCTCCTGCAAGCGATCGGCGGAAATCGTTTGCCGTTGATGGGCTAAATCGAGAGCCAGGCAGTAGAACGCCATCAGTTGTGCCATGAAGGTTTTTGTAGCGGCCACCCCAATTTCAATGCCAGCATGGGTGTCGATCGCACAGTCTACCAATCGAGTTAAAGTGCTTTGCATTCGGTTGGTAATCCCCAACAATCGAGGACGGAAGGCGGGAGCCAGGTTCGATCGCCGCTCCTTTTCCATGCCGATCGCCGACAGGGTATCTGCCGTTTCCCCAGATTGCGTCACCCCAATCATCAGCGTATGGGGCGTTAGGGGGGGAGGCGCATAGCGATATTCCGATGCATAGTAGACCTGGGTAGGAATCCCAGCCACCTGCTCCAGGAGATACTTACCCACCAGACTGGCGTGCCAGCTCGTACCACAAGCCACAATTTGAATTTGCTGAAGGTCGGTGTAGAGTTCAGGCGGCAAACCCAACTGCAC
Organism: Egbenema bharatensis FJBBOT/2019; assembly: GCF_048077055.1. NCBI lineage: Bacteria > Bacillati > Cyanobacteriota > Cyanophyceae > Oculatellales > Oculatellaceae > Egbenema > Egbenema bharatensis. The sequence continues at coordinate 6,538,664 of NZ_CP182236.1, forward strand.
CGGATTCGTGGTTGACTTTGGAGTCCAGGTGCGATCGACATACATCTCTAAACAGGTGCGAACCACACTGGGTTGCTCGTAGATTTCCTTGAGCATAAAGTGGCGGAATCCCTGTTTTTCCACCGCGATCGAGGTTCCACTCAGCAAGTGGGGATGTTTCCGCAACCGCCGACCTGTAAAATCACAAACTTCCACCCCCATCGGTGTCAGGGTAGCCAATTCACCATTTTCCAGGGGTAAAACAGCACGAGTGTGGGGCAAAATTGCCGGAGTATCTGAAGCGCAGAAAAATTCTCCCAGCCCAAAGCCAATCACTAAGGGAGCCTGCTGCCGGGCCGCCACAATTTCATCCGGGAAATCAACACCGAGAACGGCGATCGCAAAGGCTCCTTCTAGCTGATTCACCACCCGCCGCACAGCCTCCGTTAGCGGAGACAGATATTCCTGGAACTCGCCCGCAGATTCCATCTGTTCCAGACATTCGGCAATCAGATTTGGAATCACCTCAGTATCCGTTTCCGTCACGAACGTGTAGCCCCGTTCCTTTAACCCTTCCCGCAGTTCCCGATAGTTTTCCACAATCCCGTTTTGCACCACCGCCACTCGTCGCGTCATATCTAAGTGAGGATGGGCATTGTGTTCTTCTGGCTTGCCGTGGGTCGCCCAGCGGGTATGTCCAATGCCAATCATCCCTGGCATTTCATGCCCCATCAGCTTGTCTTTCAGATGATTCAGCTTGCCTTTTGCCCGAATGCAGTGAATTTTGTCCTCCGACACCGTAGCAATACCCGCCGAATCATAGCCGCGATATTCTAAACAACGTAACCCTTCGAGTAAGATCTCACTGGCAAGCTGAGTTCCAACATAGCCGACAATTCCACACATGGCGAGCATCTCCAGGTAGGACGAAATTGGACTGCATCATATTCTACTCTTCCGGTTCAGATCCAGGTAGCTCAAAATGCCGCAATCAGCGATGCCCCAATCAGCTTGCAGGGAGGAAGTGCAAGTCAGCAAGTTATTTCCGCTTACCAAAAAAGTTAAACAGCCCAGAACCACTTCCCCTGGGAGGAGCATTTCTAGCCGAACTGCGGTTTGGAGGTGGAGTTGGCGCAGAGGGTGATGTTGGAGAAATTCCCAGTCTGGCCGCATAGCGCAGGGCTAACCCATCATTTGGATTGAACTTGAGGGCCTGCCGGAAATGAACCTTGGCCATGCCAGTTAACCCTTGCATCAGGTAAGCGGTAGCCAGCAAAGAATGATATTCGCTGCGATCGGGTTCTAAGCGGATGGCATCCCGTAGTTCCAGCACAACCTGTTGCCAGACTTCCTGGCGAGCATACTGCTTGGCCCGCTCATAGTGACGCTGGGCATAGCTGACGGCGATTTGGGCCGTTTCCACCTTGGAAGGCGTAAACTGGGCAGGCTTGGCCTGTTTCGCCGCCATGATCCCCGTGGGCTTCTCGCGCAGGCTGGGCTGGTTGGACTTGAGATGCAGGTACAGCAGATTTAGTTCAGCAATTTGCTGAGTGATGTGCTCAAACTGAGTCAGGGGCTGAAATTGAGTGGCCGCCAGGTTGGCGATCGTCTGCTCATAGAACACCTCCACTTCTGGCGAAGCAACCTGCAACAGTTGTTGAGCTACCTCACTCTTGGGGATCAAAGCCGCCTCACGACTGAGAGATTGTTCCCTCAAGCGCAGAATCGCTACTTCCTCGACCCGCGTTTTTTCTTGCTTGAGCCGCTGATAAGCTGGGTTTACCAACCGGGTGAGAACCTGATTGGCCAGTTCGCGCATTTCCGCATCTGCGATCCGGTAGCTGTCCGGATGGAGTTGCTTGGCGATGGCATGGTAACGCTTCAAAACACGGCGATCATCAGCGGCTAAAGATAATCCCAGGACAGCATAAGGGTTAGATGCAAACTGATTAAGCCATTCTGGGAGAAACATCTGCGACATCATTAAAATCTCTTGAGCGTAGTATGAGGTTTGTTATGAGATTCTTTAATCATCCAGGCTGGCCAGTAACAATTTCAAAATCACCGTATCGCGGCGTACGGCCGATTACTGGTTACTCATGTGTAGGACACCATAGAAGACTGACCGCGCCTTGATTCCTGCGTCCTGATAGTTGCCTCCTGCTTTCTGGAACACAGTTAAGCAGAATTGGCTCGATCGAATCCAGATGCACCCTGATCACCCTAATATTTGCCTACCGAACCTGGTCAGACTGGACTTTAGTTGAATAATAATGATTTTCCGCATTGACGAAAGCTTAACGTCAAATCAGTCCTCATTGGCGGCTTTCCCTGAAAGTTCGATCGGTTCTAGAAGCAAAAGACTGTGAGGAACCTTCGAACCAGGCTTCAAAACTCATTTCCCAACCTTATTATTCATTTCTGAGACTATTTTGTCCCTGTCCCGTCTGTCCCTGTCCCGTCTGTCCCCGTCCTGCTTGTTACTGTCCATAGACTATATATTATGTATAGACTATACCGTGTTCATTTCCTGTTTGCGGCAAGTTTACCGGATCTTTACCCAATCTTGTGTCAGATAATTTACAATGTTGCTCCTGGCTTGCTGCACTGGATCGCAGTCCTCGAATATTACCTTACTAAAAATAAATCTTGCATTCAGGGTCTAGCTCGATAGGATAGGACAAGACTTGCCATCTTCCTCCCTGCGTTTGCGAGTATGTCTGTGAGTATGTCTGCGAAGAACAAAGACCGAAGAATTGCCGCCCTCTTAGCATTTGCCAGCGCAATCCCCATACCGTTTTTCCCCTCTGGACTCCATAAGTTTTACCTGGGGCAGCTTCGCTGGGGTGCAGTCTACTGGGCTTTGTCATTTACGCCAATTCCCCGATTTGCCAGTGTGTTGGAGGGAGCCTGGTACTTATTCCAAGACCCCGAAGAATTTGACTCTCTGTTTAATGCATTGCCCTCGTCCAATGCATCAGTTCAGACAAAAGTAAAATCCAGCGATGATTTAGGGCAGATTGCAACCATCGCCGATGCCTTAAGACAACTTGATCAACTGCGTCAGGATGGACTCATTTCCGAGTATGAGTTCGAGCAAAAACGGCGATATTTACTAGATCAAATGGGCTAACCCCGGCACAGACGATCGCAATTCTCACTCCCCACTCCCCACTCCCCACTTCTCACTCCTCCCCACTCCCCACCCCTATGCTCCCTGCCTGGCTCCGTCCCCAATTTCCCTCCCGCCGATCAACCCTGCTCAATGATCCGTACTATCGCTTTCAGTCGATCGATGAAGTGCGACTAGCTGGAGAACTGGGGGTTTATATTGATGTGAATCAGGCAGGGGTAGACGACTGGTTGCGCCTGCCGGGAGTCTCGATTCATCAGGCTCGATCGCTCGTTGCCCTGACTCAGTCTGGGGTGCAATTTCACTGTATTGAAGATCTGGCGGCAGCTCTGAGTTTGCCTGTGCAGCGGCTACAGCCATTGACTCCGATCCTGCGGTTTTGCTACTACGATGCCGACAGCCCCTCTACCATTCAACCGATCGATCCCAATGCCGCATCCATAGAGCAGCTCACCCAAATTCCGGCAGTTGACCTGTATCTAGCCAGAGCGATCGTTCACGATCGGCAGCGTCATGGTGCGTACCGTCATTTAGCAGAATTACAACAACGACTGGGATTGTCAGGACAGCTCACGGCTGAGATCATGCACTACTTAAAGTTCAGCCACCGCTGACCAACAGAGAAAATTTGCTGTACAAACGCAAGACTGGAATCCTTCCCTAAATCCCACCTGGCTTCCATGACATAATTTTTGGACTCTTCACCAGTTTTGCAGCTTTTTTGTTTAGCTTGATGATGCACACCGCAATCATTGATTTGAGTAGTTTCCTCTGCCCAAAAAACTGTTTGCCTTATCAAAAAGCGAAGCTTCGCATGGCTTCTATTAGAATTCCCAAAAGAGTTTTAGTCATTGATGATGAAACTCATGTTCGAGAAATTATTCAAACCTGTTTAGAAGCCTTTGCCGGATGGAGGGTGAGTAGCGCAGAATCAGCAAAGGTTGGATTGGTCATGGTCAATGCTGATCCACCCGATGCGATCGTTTTAGATGTGACGATGCCCGAAATGAGCGGCCTTGATTTTTTGCAGGCATTGCGAACTAATCCAGAGACTCAATCGATTCCAGTCGTCTTACTCACTGCCAGAGCAGACCTCATCGAACCCGATCGCCTCCGTCGATTAGCAGTTTCAGGGGGAATTACCAAACCCTTTGATGCCACCACCCTCCATCAACAAATCGCTCAAATGCTAGGTTGGGAACTACTCTAAACCCATGGCATTCCTGAGTTCAGTGCCATCCGTTGCAGGGTATGGCTCAATCAGGGTATGGCACTGGCTATGTTGAACGGCTAGATGTAGGGGCATAGCAGAGGCATAACATGGTACATCTCCACGGATAGTGTATCAAGCCAGCCAAGGCATCAGTACGGTTAATGGATAGTGCAAATCAAAAATTTTTTGAACCGCCGCTTTGAAATTCAGAAGTTTTTCATCTTTCCTCAGTATCGTCACAGTAGATGACTTAGATCAGAATTGTCAAACTAGATACAGCACGCTTCATCCCCTGACTTTCTCCAACGCCTCCTTCATCCCCCTATCCTTCACCCCCTAATTTTCTAAAATCGATCGAACCATGCCTATCCCCCTCCGCTTCAAATTTCCAATCTGGTCTTACCTGGCCCAGCTCTTACTGAACTCCAAAGACAGAGTCGTTGATCCATTCTGGTTTTGGCAGTGTTATGCCCGTGATCACTTATATGCCTGCTGGGCCAAAAGTAGCGTATTGAATGTTTGCAATCATCAACCAAACCCTGAACATTTGAGCGATTTACCTCCTGCTGAAAGTTTACCGTTCGCTGATGAATCATCTGAGGCATTCAATTTGTCCATTTACTCTCCTTTGCTTGAGCCGATTCCAAATCCAGTTTTAGTTGTGTTTTTAGAAAGATGTTGGGAACGTAGCAACGGTTAGGTCACTACAAGCCACACTGCATCATGAAATTTTCCATCCTTCTTGCCAATCCTCTCAGCGGTGCAAAAACGATCGATTAATTATGAACAGTCCTCCCGAAGCATTATTTCCCCTGACAGATTTTTCTGCTTTATTCAGTCCAGAGTCTGATATGACTGCATTATCGGTACCCGATCGCACAGGCATTGTTCTGTTGGTTAGCAGCGATCGATTACTTCATCGAACGATGCATCAGATGATAACTCAAGAACACTACCATTTAGTCAGCACTTTTAGCCCCCCGGAAGCGATCGCAGTCAATCAAATTCTCGCCCCCGATCTGATCTTCATCGATGCTGACCTGAAAAATGCCGAAGGGTTTACCTGTTGTCAAACCTTGCGCCGTTTGTCAGCCTGTATCGCTACGCCTATTGTGATGCTGAATGTTTCAGATGATCCAGATGCAATCGATCGAGTGTTTACAGCAGGAGCCTTTGATTATGTTCCTCAGCCTATTCATTGGGCTGCACTGCGCCATCGGACGCGACATCTCATTCAATCCCATCAAGCCTACCGACAGCTACAGGATACAAACGCTAATTTAAAGCATCAGTTTAATGTTCAAAAATCTGAACAGCAATCAAGAATACAAAAATTAGAACAAGATAACCAATTCAAAGATCATTTTCTGAACACCGTTACCCATGAACTGCGATCGCCCCTCTCCAATATGCTGCTGTCCATTCAGCTATTAGAAACTCTGCTTAAAAACAATTTAGTAACCGATGGTGAAGATAAGACGAATTATTCAAATTATAAAAAAAGCTTAGAATATCTCCAGATATTGCGCAGCGAATGTGAACGAGAAGTTAATTTAGTGAATGACCTCCTTGATCTACAGAAGGTAGAAGCAGATTCACAACCTTTGTGCATGGAAACGATCGTCTGGCAAGAATGGGCAAAGGACATTATTCTGTCCTTCAAGGAGCGAACCCAACACCATCAACAAAGCTTATACACCTATCTAGAGCCTGCTCTGCCCGACACTACGATTGACGCTGCCAGGCTGGCACAAATTATTAGAGAACTGATGCATAATGCCTGCAAATACACTCCTCCTGGAGAAAACATCGTTGTCACCGTAAAGCAGTCTGACCAAACGCTATGCCTGTCCGTCAGCAACTCTGGAGTTGAAATTCCAGAAGCAGAGTACGAGCACATCTTTGAACGGTTTTACCGAATTCCCGGCAGCGATCGCCAGAGGCAGGGGGGCACTGGACTGGGACTGACGATCGTGAAGCATCTAGTTCACCGCTTGCATGGCTCCATCACCCTTGAGAGCCGCAACCAATGGACTCACTTTCATGTAGTACTGCCATTAGACCTCCGCCGCTACAACCACGAAGTGCTTGGGAAGAATGCCCAGGATGCAGGGTTGTAAAGCGGATGTAAGGTCGCACAGCAGTGCGCCCCTAACGGGTATGTTATTTTGCCGCATCCCCCTTGGAGATTTTGGCCGCCAAAACCTCGCCAGAGTTTTTGGATAGCACTGGATTCACGAAGGGAGAAAGGGGAAGCGTTAGCAGGAGAAATATGAGAAATGTGGGAAATATAAGTAAAGGTGGGAAATGTGTGGAATTATTGCGTTCCCGCTTTTCAAGCCATTGCTTTATAAGTTTTTTATTTTTCTTGATTAGGCTCAAGGTGTTCAGTCAAAAAGCTTAAAAACGCTTATAAAACCCTATGGCAACCTGCCCCTGCTGCTCTCACCCCCTTCTCCGCCACATTCGCAACCATCAAGTGGCTTACTTCTGTCGGCACTGCTGGCAGGATATGCCTTTGTGCGAAACACCAACCCCCGACCCTGTCCTATCTCCGGGTTTAGCTGGGCTTTATATTCATCAACGCCATACTTCCCTTAGTTGTTCATCCACCAAGCTCATGGATAGCCCCTTCGAGCAAGTCAAACTCAGCAGCGACAGACTCAATCGTGTCAGGCTGGCAGATGATGAACTGAGGCATCAACGGATCTCTTCCTCTGAATCGATGATCGCTTACCCTTCCCTCCATACCGAGCGATCGCTCGCCGCTTCAAACTAATAGCCTGCAAATGCGAGTAGAACGCCTGTTCTCCTCAAGTATCAAGCATCCATCCCAGTATTTTGCGGCAGAAATCTGCCTACCCCGTTTGCCTCCGAGTCCTGACCGCTGACTCCCTTTCAAGGGGTGCCGAACGAATGCCAGGGGTTACCAGTTTTTTCCGTTTGATTTACCTCGGCTTACCGTTCAGTCGCTTCGAGGCAACCAAGTTAATCCATTTAGAGGGCCAGGGCTAAGATGAGTAGAAATCCCTAGCCCTCTCATCTTAGGAGCGATCAAATTGAGGCAGCCTAGGATTTATTTACGAAACTTAAAATATTTGACCGCAAATTAATTTACATCTCTATACACCCTTTACGGGATTTAGAGGGAATGGAAACGCTGTCTTTCCTCTGAGGGCAAGAGTTTGAGTAAATCTTAAAAAAATCTAAAATCCATGAGCTGTATGCCACTTCACTGAGAGGCGTAAAGAAGTGTAACGAATTATTTGTTTGAATAACGCCGAAGCGACTGTTTTACGAAGGTTTCGGAGAATCTTCTATAGTCTTTGATACAACTCAACAACTCGTAACAAACAAAGACCCGACAGCGTTGTATAAGAATACCTGGAGGGTATAAACAACAGACAAAAACAATTCAAACTACTGGTAAATCAAGACTTTTTGTTCTCTCATACAAATGTGAAATTTTCTCAGATTTCTCTGAATGACTGGTTCATACTTCATCGTAAGCTCTGATAAGTTTTGAAGCAGTCTGGATGGGAGAGTGGTCAAGACCAGGATTTGAGTTCTGTTGTTGACTCTTTCAAGTTGTTTAGCCAGCTTGAACTAAATAACTGCTGAAATCTCAAGGTTTGAATCGAAACCGAACTTAACTAAAACGATTAGGAGATTGAGTCCATGCTAGACGCATTCGCTAAAGTTGTTTCTCAAGCCGATGCAAAGGGTGAATTTTTGAGCAATGCTCAGTTTGATGCATTGTCCGGTTTGGTTAAAGAGGGCAGCAAGCGGTTGGATGTTGTAAACCGCATCACCAGCAACGCTTCCACGATCGTTGCTAACGCTGCTCGCGCTTTGTTTGAGGAGCAACCTCAGCTAATCTCTCCTGGTGGTAATGCGTACACCAACCGTCGCATGGCTGCTTGCTTGCGCGACATGGAAATCATCTTGCGCTATGTAACCTATGCCACTCTGGCTGGTGACTCTAGCGTTCTTGATGATCGCTGCCTGAACGGTCTGCGCGAAACCTACCAAGCTCTGGGTGTTCCTGGTGGTTCCGTTGCAGCTGGTGTTCAGAAGATGAAGGATGCTGCTATCTCGATCGCTAACGATCCGGCTGGTATCACTCCTGGCGATTGCAGTGCCCTGGTTTCTGAAGTTTCCAGCTACTTCGATCGCGCTGCTGCTGCTGTTGCTTAATTAAGGGATTTGTTTTTAGGGTTGGTTTTTAGGGCGGCTGGTTGACTGAGTTTACTCAACAGTAAGCCTGCCATGCAGCTAAAAGTCGATCGCTAAAAACTGGCAACTAGACAACTCTTTATTGAACGCAAACCTTTTCGGACTACAAACTTTAGGGAGATAACTCAACATGAAGACCCCCATTACTGAGGCAATCGCTGCTGCTGATACTCAAGGTCGTTTTCTCAGCAACACTGAGCTTCAAGCTGCTAATGGACGGTTTGAGCGTGCTGTTGCCAGCATGGAAGCAGCTCGTGCTCTGACGAACAAGGCTCAACAACTGATCGACGGTGCTGCAAACGCTGTTTATCAGAAGTTCCCCTACACCACTCAAATGCAAGGTGCTAACTTTGCTTCTGATTCTCGTGGTAAGTCCAAGTGTGCTCGTGACATCGGCTACTACCTGCGGATGGTCACCTACTGCTTGGTTGCAGGTGGAACTGGACCCATGGATGAGTACCTGATCGCTGGTCTGGATGAAATCAACCGCACGTTTGACCTTTCCCCCAGCTGGTACGTTGAAGCCCTGAAGCACATCAAGGCAAATCATGGTTTGTCTGGTCAGGCCGCTAACGAAGCGAACACCTACATCGACTACGCGATCAACGCTCTCAGCTAGTTGTTAGATCGTGCAGCCCGGAAAGGTATGCGGTTGCTGGTAGTTCTAGCAATGGTTTACTTTTCCGGGCACGTTTTATCTAAAGCTCAATTAAGACAATCTGTTTAAGTGCCTGTCCAATCTCTCTGAGGGTCTGGACTGGGTTCAATGGGATAAGGGATGAAAGGCGCAGGGTGAGAGGATGAGTATTGCTTGCTTCTGCGTTGCAGGGTCAAGAGAGTCTGAATTTGTATAACCCCTACAAGTTGCTTCTGTCTTTCCTGCAATCAGGTTTTGCGATCGCTGTAGCTCCATTGAATTGCGTTAGCGAACGGACTACCGTTTTGTAGCTCTCTTCATCTTCTACTTTCATTCTTTATTTCTAAGTGCCTGCTTGAAGACTTTCAGAGTTTCTGAACCTTAATCCCAGGTCGGGTTGGATAGGGTCTAAGTGTATTCGCTTTCTCGCTTGATGGAGGAGATTTCCCGTGCCTATCACAGCAGCAGCATCCCGGTTAGGAACATCCGCCTTTAGCGATGCCGCGCGCATCGAATTACGTCCCAATTTCACTGAAGCGGACGCAGAAGTCGTTATTCGTGCGGTGTATCGCCAATTGTTGGGCAATGACTACTTGATGGCCTCTGAACGGCTGACCAGTGCAGAGTCCCTTTTGCAAAATGGCAAGCTTTCGGTCAGAGAGTTTGTCCGCAGCGTTGCCAAGTCTGAATTGTACAAGAAGAAGTTTTTTCACGGTAATTTTCAGACTCGCGTGATTGAGTTGAACTACAAGCACTTACTCGGTCGCGCTCCCTACGACGAATCCGAGGTGATCTTCCACCTGGATCTGTATGAAACCGAAGGGTTTGATGCTGATATTGACTCCTACATTGATTCCCAGGAGTATCAGGCTGCCTTTGGTGAGAATATTGTGCCCTACTATCGTGGCTTCCAGTTCCATGCCGGAGCCAGAACCGTTGGCTTCAGCCGGATGTTCCAACTGTATCGCGGCTATGCGAACAGCGATCGCTCCCAAACTCAGGGTAGCAATTCTCGCCTGGCCCGTGAACTAGCACAGAACCGGGCTTCATCGATTCTTAGCCCTTCCGGCAGTACGGGTTGGTCATTCTATCGGGCTTCCGATGATGCAACGCCCAACAAGTGCCTGGGTGGTTCTGTGGCTGGGGACAGCTCACGTGTGTATCGGATTGAAGTGGCCGGCATTCGGGCAGCAGGGTATCCCAGTGTGCGTCGCAGTAGCGTAGCTTATCTGGTTCCTTACAATCAGTTGTCGAATAAGATGCAGCAAATTCAGCGGCAAGGTGGCAGAATCGTTAGTGTTTCACCTGCTTAGAAGGTTTAAGCATTCGGCCAACCTGCGCCAGTGGGGCAAATTTGTTGCTGAATGCTTTTGACTACAGCTTATTCTGTTGTTGAAACTCAACTCACACATTGGGAGGAAACGGATTCATGTTTGGTCAAACTGCGGTTGGTAGTTCTGCCAATACACCTTCGGGAAGCCGGATGTTCCGGTATGAAGTCGTTGGACTTCGCCAAAATGATTCAACCGATCGCAACAACTACTCCATTCGTCGGAGCGGCAGTGTATTTATCACCGTGCCCTACAACCGGATGAATGAAGAGATGCAGCGCATCTTACGCATGGGTGGCAAGATTGTTAACATCGAGCCGCTGGGTAATGATGCGGGCAATGGTGCTGGCAAAAGTGCTGAATAGATCGGTTTAAGTTACGGTTAGTCATTAACGGTTAGCACAGGAAAATCTGAGTAGCTCAGATTTTAGGTGATTCGCCTGCTTGGGTTAATTGTTAGCGGCTAACCGCTCCTAGTTTTTCACAACCACGGTTGCCTTCTGGTTCTACTGGTTCTCAACTAGTTCTCAATTAGTTCTTGACGGTCTTCACGTATCCTGCTAATTACCTGCTGAATGTTGGAGCAATCCCCTAATTCCCCTTCCCCAGAGTGCTCGCCCGGTGCTGAACCGTTAACGCCGGAGCAAGCGATCGCTAACTTGACGCACTCAGACCTGAGTTTGCGGTACTATGCCGCCTGGTGGCTGGGAAAGTATCGAGTCAAGCATCCTGCTGCCGTTGATGGATTGATTGCCGCGTTGGAAGATGAGTCCGATCGAACGGAGTTGGGAGGTTATCCCCTCCGGCGCAATGCTGCACGGGCCTTGGGCAAGCTAGAGGATCAACGGGCTGTTCCTGGACTGGTGCGCTGCCTTACCTGCGAAGATTTTTATGTTAGGGAAGCGGCGGCTCAATCTTTGGGAATGCTGGGTGATCCGGTTTGCATTCCAGACCTGTTACCCCTGCTCCAGGGTGGTGTAGATGCAGCCCGGCCAATTCCCGGTCGTCCCCATCTGGCTCAACCCTATGAAGCTGTGATGGAAGCGTTGGGAATGCTGGCTCCACGGACAGAATGGACTGCTGAGGCGATCGAATTGATTCGACCATTTTTGCAACATTCGACGGAGCGGGTGTGTTACTCAGCAACGCGGGCCATGTATCAACTCACAGGTGACTCCACCTATGGCGATCGGTTGATCCAGGCTCTTTCTGCCAGTGATATTAACCTCCGACGAGTCGCCCTTTCAGATTTAGGAGCGGTTGGATACCTGCCTGCCGCTGAAGCAATTTTCAATGCGGCCGCTGAAAACAGCTTTAAACTCTTCTCTCTCAAAGGTGTGTTGGAGCGACAAGTTGAACCATCAGATTCTTCACTTTCTCCAGATGCAGTTCGTGTAATGGAACTGATGGATAAGTTGTTGTAAGTCGTTGTCAGTAGCTTATATTATCCTTTTGATTCCCGTGTCTGATCCTACTTCCGTTCAAAAGCTGATTCAGGATGTTGAGCAAGCAGATTCGCCAGAGCGGTTAATGATGGCGGTTCAGGCTTTGGCCTCGGCACGGTCAGAAACAGGGATGCCAATGCTGATTCGGGCATTGGGGTTCAACAATCCGGGGGCGGCCGCTGTTGCGGTGCAGGGATTGATAAAAATGGGAGCGGTAGCAGTGCAACCGTTGCTCGATCTGTTGGATGATTATAACTATGGAGCGAGAGCCTGGGCGATTCGAGCACTTGTTGCGATCGCTGACCCGCGTGCGTTGGATGTACTGCTGACGGCGGCTGCGGCAGATTTTGCTCCCAGTGTTCGTCGGGCTGCTACTAAAGGGTTGGGAACGCTGCAATGGCATCTGCTGCCAGATCATGATTCGATCGCTGCCCAGGGACGAGTTCTACAAACCCTGTTGGCGATCGCGGCAGATTCAGATTGGTCGCTTCGGTATGCTGCCACCGTAGGATTGGAATCCCTTGGGAAAGCGGCTCATCCAAATTTGCTCACCCAGATTTTGACACGGCTACAGCAAATGGTTGAAACGGAGTCTGATTTGGCCGTTCAAGCCAGAGTTCGCAGGGCAATTACTGTTCTGATGAATCCCTCGATCGCCTCTGAACCGCGATCGATCTCGCTTTCTACAGTCACCCACTAGATAGGAAAAACACTGATGTCGATTCCTCTGCTTAAGGTCAAGCCGCAAACTCAAAACCAGCGCGTTGATGGTTATGATGTGCTGGACGAAGACGATCCCCAGATGTATCGCCTTGCCGATGCCATTTCTGACTCGGATGTGAACGCCATCATTTGGGCCGCCTATCGGCAAATTTTTAGTGAGCATCTCATTCTGGAAAGCTACCGGCAGCCGTTTCTGGAGTCTCAACTACGAAATCGGGCAATCACCGTACGGGAATTTGTGCGGGGGTTGGGAAAAACCGATACTTTCCGGGAGCAAATCGCTGAATTGAATTCTAACTATCGTCTGGTAGACATCGTCTTCAAACGGTTTTTAGGGCGGGCCAGCTATGGCAAAGATGAGCAAATTGCTCAGTCGATCGTGATTGCCACCAAGGGACTGCATGGCTTCATTGATGCAGTGGTCGATGGCGAAGAGTATGCGACTAACTTTGGCGATGACATTGTGCCCTACCAACGCCGCCGGATGGAAGCACGTCCGTTCAATCTGGTCAATCCCCGCTATGGAGACTACTGGCGGATGCGTCAGCTTGAACTGGGTCTGGCAACTCGGTCTTACTACCAGGTACGGCGTTATCAGGCGGGCGATCTGGATAGAAAGGTAATTCGCCAGGCAATTCCAGCGGCGTTTCTCAACATGGCCCAAAGCATGGTCATTCCCCAGATTACGCCTCAACGCGATGTGGCCCGAGCAACGGCAAGCTCCATTAAAATTCCAGACATGACTCGCAACGGAGATATGGTGAAGCCAATGGTGAAGCCCGTGTCGGTGGCACTGCCCTATCGTTATTTGCCTTCTGCTCCGAAGAGTTAGTGAGGAGTGAGGAGTGAGGAGCGAGGAGTGAACCCGCGAAGGGATGATAACAACCATTATCTTTATTGCAGTTCTTGCTGCCTGGATGTAAGTTCGTTGTGCAGTGTCTCCCTGTTCCCACTCCTGACCCTCGCCTCCCTACTTAAATCTTTCACGATTAAAAAACCATGTCTATTCCATTACTGACTTACAGTCCAACGTCCCAAAACCATCGGGTTTCGGGGTATGAAGTTCCGAGTGAAGATACACCCTATATCTACCGCTTGGAGGATTGCACCGATAATAATGATTTGGAGCAACTGATTTGGGCTGCCTACCGGCAGGTTTTCAGTGAGCACGTCATTCTCAAGAGCAGCCGCCAGGTTGATCTTGAATCGCAGCTCAAAAATCGCGTTATTACCGTTCGGGATTTTATTCGCGGACTGGCCAAGACGGAAACCTATCGCAAGCTGGTGATCGAAACCAACTCTAACTATCGAGTGGTGGATATCAGTTTGAAACGGTTGCTGGGCCGTGCTTCCTATAACCAGGATGAGCAAATTGCCTGGTCGATCAAGATTGCCACGGAAGGATTTGATGGCTTTGTCGATCAGGTGGTGGATAGCGATGAGTACACGACGAATTTTGGGGATACAACGGTTCCCTATCAGCGTCGGCGTTACAAGGATCGGCCGTTCAACCTGGTGACACCTCGTTACGGTGATTACTGGCGCGATCGACTGGATGAACAAAGCTATAAACCGGGCAAGGTCAGCAACTTCCTGGATATGGCCCGTTCTATTTCCATTACGCCGGCTCAATTCAACAAGGTTCAGGTGGATAGGATTCAAATTCCGGATACGAGCCGGAGTTCCAGTGCTGGAGTTCCAGTTTCGATCAACCCTGTAGCTAGTTTCCCGTCCCGTTAACGCTTCGGGTGAGCGTTGCTGACCCGTACTTTTATCCCGAAAGGAAGGTCTGGTATGACATTACCTTTATTGGAATACAAACCCACCACTCAGAATCAGCGAGTCCCAGGCTTTGGACTGGCGGATCTGAATGAGGATGCACCCTACCTTTATCGAACTGAGGATGCAACTTCTTCATCTGAGATGGATGACCTGATTCAAGCGGCCTATCGTCAGGTATTCAATGAACAGGAACAGCTCCAATTTAACCGTCAGGTTGCTCTGGAAACGCAGTTAAAAAACCGATCGATTTCAGTTCGTGATTTTATCCGGGGGTTAGCCAAATCGGAGCGGTTCTATTGCCTGGTGGTGGAACCAAATAACAATTACCGCCTGGTAGAACTGGCACTGAAGCGACTGCTAGGACGAATGCCCTATAACCGCGATGAGGAAATTGCCTGGTCAATTCAAATTGCAACCCTGGGCTGGGAGCGGTTTGTAGATGCACTGCTGGATAGTGAAGAGTACGATCGCGCCTTTGGCAACAATGTCGTTCCTTACCAGCGCAAGCGGATGACGGAGCGGCCCTTTAGCTTTACGCCACGCTATGGGGCAGATTACCGCGATCGATTGCCTGCGCCGAAGCCCTACGTACCCGTCGGACGCTTTGAGCTCAACTTTGATCAGCCGTTTAATCTACGAACGTTTATGCGATCAACAAACTGGGGGCGCGTTTCTGGCGTGCTGCTCCTGCTGGCGTTGCTTTGCACCTTCATGCTGATGATTGCTTCGTTTGCGGCAAATTCGGCGGATAGATTACAGAGAGCAACAAAGCGACCCAATCCTTGGGATAATAAGCCAAAGCGGTTGTTCTTTTAGTTGCTTTTTCAAACTACAAATTTGCTTACGCCTGTTCAACAATTCACTTGAGTTTGAGAACAGACATTCGTTGAACCATCACAATAGGGAGAGATTTAGCATGGCACTGCCGTTGCTTAACTACAAACCGTCCACTCAAAACCAGCGGGTTGCTAGCTTTGGCAAAGCTGATGAAGATGAAGATACTCCTTACATCTATCGGCTTGAAGATGCTGCAACTGACCCAGAAATGCAGCAAGTGATCTGGGCCGCCTATCGCCAGGTTTTCAGTGAACACCAAACGCTGAAATTTAACCGCCAGCCAGCGTTAGAGTCTCAATTAAAGAATCGGGTGCTGACAGTGCGCGACTTCATTCGAGGTTTGGCAAAGTCTGAGCGGTTCTACAGCCAGGTGGTCGAAGTCAATGATAACTACCGTTTGGTGGAAATCTGTCTGAAGCGACTCCTGGGCCGCGCACCTTACAACCAGGAGGAGAAAATTGCCTGGTCAATTAAGGTAGCCACTCTGGGCTACTATGGCTTCATTGATGCTCTGCTGGACAGTGAAGAATACACAAATGCCTTTGGTGACTTTACGGTTCCTTATCAGCGTAAGCGGATGGAAGGTCGGCCGTTCAACCTGGTGACTCCTCGCTACGGCGAAGACTTCCAGGAGAAAGTGGGTACGGTTAAGACCGACTGGCGTTTTGTGGTCGAGAAGTTCTACTCTCGCAAGTTCCAGGAACGTCAACTGCCCGAAGGAGATCCTCGCAAGTTCCGGGACATTGCGGCTGCGATCGCGCCCAAAGGCAACTATGCCCAAAGCATTCGATCGAACGAAATCGACTATCTCAACAAAGTTCCCTATCGCGGCAGACGGTAGAGATATCTGAGAGATTTCAACTGAGAGATTTCAATTTCATCTCTGGAACTAATTCGTAATATAGCTGGGCTTTGCCACTTCTTCTCCTGACCCGGAATAACTGAGAACATCGGCGTTCAAGGTTGGTTGGAGCATTTGCAAAGCCCAGTCTTTTTCGGTCTGAGTTTTTCAGGCGTGAGGAGTCATACCGATTCAAATCGTTTGCACGGCAGATAGATTGCCTGTAGGGGCGCACAGCAGTGCGCCCTTACCGGGATGTGCAATTTCTGCCAATCAAATTGGTATCAGATCGTTAGATCAAGTCGCCAAAAATGACCGCAGCATCTCCAAACGCAGAATCTTTGAGTAGCGGTACTTTTAAGCTGTTTGATTTGGCTTTATATCATGTGCATTTAACCCGACTTAATATTAGATCATCAGAAGTTAGACCATCAGAAAATAGACCATCAGCTCACCAGATCGTCAGCTCGCCAGATCGATCGTTTGCCCCGTTTCCGCCGATCGCCTGGCAGCATCCGCTACCCGCAGGGCAGCTACACTGGCTGCCGGTGAAACATACAGTGGAACCTGATTTTCCAGATGATCTAATACCATTACTGTATCCCTGGCGAACAATCCCCGGCGGCTGCCCATCTCTAACGGAGTCGTTTGCTCCGCTTGAATCAAGCTGCCCTGTTCCCGATCAATAACGATCGCCCCCAATTCTCCCTGCACCTCCAAGGATCGAACCGCCTGCCAGATCGCTTCCCCTTTGCCATAGTTCACCTCAGCAATTAAGCCACTGGTAAAACGAAGCTGGGCAGCACAGATACACGACTGAAAGAACGGGCTGCTTTGCTCCCTTCGCCAAAACTGAGTTTGACAACTCACAGCGGCAACTGAGCCAAATAAATCAGTCAGGCGATGAATGCGAGAAACCGCTCCAATGAAGGGAAACCCAAAGAGTTCAGACTGATAAGTCCACTTTGGGGGAGCTGGACGCTGGGGATTCAGGCTGCTGTATCGGACATGAAAAGGGGTGCCAATGTGGGGGAGTGCCGATTGAATGGCCGTGTGTATCCCGCTTAATAGTTCAATATGCTCAACATGTAGCAATCGCTGTTGTGATGCGGCCAACTGAATCAGTTCCTCAGCTTCACTCACATCCAGCGACAGGGGATATTCCACCACAACGTGTTTTCCAGCCTCCAGAGCAGCCCGCGTCATCCGTCCGTGCTCTTGATTAACGGCTGCAATCACGACCAGATCAATATCCGATCGCATCACCAATTCTTCCCACGTTTCAACGACCGTTGCAGAATAGGTTTCAGCGAATGACTGCGTTCGATCGAGAGTATGCCCCGCAACAGCGACAAGGCGCGATCGCTCATCTGCATGAAACGCTTCTGCCCGCAGCTTGGCCGCGTATCCTGTCCCGATTAATCCAACCTGAATCAAATTCATCACTTAATTTGCACACCTAGTAAATTTGCACCTGGAAGGCAATCCTGGAAGCCGACTGATACCCAAGGGCTACCAGACCATTTCGGAACCAGGATCAGCTCTGAAGATTTCGCTTTTTGACATTTTTGCTCACTCCATCAGGAAACTGTCACACTAGAGGTGAAGACTGAATCGGTAGGAACAAAGAAAACGTCATAGTGGGCACAGCCACACCGCCCCCGTATAGCTTACATCCCTTTCACAACCACTGATTGCCGTCTCGCCAGGTAGAGCTATGAATCAAAGATTTTTTCGCTGGAGCCATCCCACCTCCAGTCTATGCAGATTATTCCTTGCTCCCTCCCTCCTGGGAGCCAGCATCATTGTTTTTGCCGGCCCTGCCTTTGCCCAAGCCACCTGGATACCGCAGTTTAACGCTGAACAGCGCGTCTACATTGCCCCCAGCCTATCCAACCATCCCATTTCCCCCGTCAGCTTCCCCAACCTGGAGCCGCAAATCACTGACGCTGCTGCCGCCCATGATCTGGAAGTATACGTTGTCGCGACAGAACAGGGAGAACCCGTTTCAGATAATACCAACCCGGCAGTCAGAACGCTGGATCAACTGGTTGCCCGATGGCGGAGCGATGCTAATTTCCCGGTCGATGATTACCTGATTATCCTGTGGGTGCGGCGATCGGATGATGTTAACCGGGGATGGGTGGCGGCCAATGGCGGCAATGAATTACGAGCGGCTGGATTAACCGCAGAACGGTTGTCCCAGGATGATGGCCCTGTGATTCCGGCCCTGAGACAATATATGCCCAATGATCCCCAAGGGGCGATCGTGGCGATCGTGGAGAATGTCAATCAAGAACTGGATGCCTCTGCCGCCCAACAGCAAGCCCAAGCCGAACGAGAAGCCGCCGCTGCCAGACAACGGGCTGAACGGGAACAACAGTGGGCAGAAGTCCAGGATACTGTTGCCACCTATGGCCCACCTGGAGCTGTAGGAACGGGTTCCGCAATCGGGATTCTCTGGTTAGCTCTCCGCTACCGTCGGAGAAGAACGGCAGCCCAAACGGCCGTAGAAAACTGGCAGGAACGACTCAACAATGCCAATGAACTGTACCTGAAGCTATACGATCGCTACTTCGACTTTTTGCGCTCCCAAACCGACTGGACGACAAAATTTCAGGGCAGAACCCGCACCCAATACGAATCAGCCGTCACAGATTTTACCGATTTGACCGTACGGTTGGAAGCCGCCAACCATCGCCTCCAAGCTGCACAGTCTGACATTCAGCACGATCGATTTCCGCTGATTGCTGGGTTTGATCGGGCGGTTGAACGGCTGACGAATGAACCCGTTGAAGTCACAGAGCAGGAATTGCCCCTGGAAATGGCCAACCTGTTTAGTGGGATGGTGCCCAAAACTATCTATGCGCCAGAAGAACTCCTGGCGGCCATGTCAGACTTGTTCGATCGCGCCAATAGTGCCCTGGCGGAAATTGTTCAATCGGTGGAGGGCATAGAGCAAAATCACCAGAATTTACTGACCTGCCTGGAGGCGATTCAGCAGAGCCAGCTCACCCTGATGCAGCTCAACTTACCCTTCTCTCCCTACGAGTCTCGTCTGCAACAGGTACAGCAGGAACAGCAGCGGTTTACATCCCTGCAAACGTCCGATCCCCTGGCAGCCTATCCCATTTCCCAAACTGCCCTCAACGATGCCCAATCCTTACAGGCAGATTTGCAACGGGCGATCGAACTGCATCAGGCACTTCTGGATGTGCAAACTCCGATCGACACAGCCATTCACTATGCCCAGACGATCCGGCAGCAGATTGTAGACGATCGCTATCCCCGCACACCAGATGAGCCTGGAACGAATGCTCAATCCCAACCCTTCACGCTACTAGAGATCAACGGCAACCCGGATGATGGGGTACAGCTTGCCCAACAACAGCAGCAGGCAGGATTCACCCTGTTGCGTCAGGGCCAGTTAGATCAGGCGGAGGAACAGTGTCAAACGGCGATCCACACCGCCCAGCAAGCCTACCAGCTTGTGGATGAAATTCTGGCCGCCAAAACCTTCATTGAAGAGAATGTACCGCCAGTCCGCCATCGCTGGTCAGCTTTGATGTCCGAAATTCCTGATGCCACCCAGGCTCTTACGACGCTGCAACGGGAGTTTATTCCTCAGTGCTATGGGCCAGAACCTCAAAAGCTAGAGCGGGCAAAACAGGTATCGAGTGCAACCCCAGCAACGTTGAGTCAAATTCGCCAGGACTACGTCATTCAGCGCTACTTGAAAGCCAGACGGGATCTGGAAGCCCTCTCTGCAACGATTCAAACCAGCCGGCATCAACTCACCGAAATTCACGGTTGCCTGACTCGCCAGCAGCAATTCCGCCAGCACAGCCGCGATCGAGTCGCAGAGTGTGGTCAATGCAAGTCTGAATTAGATGCCAAGTTGCGAACCCATGATTTTACGACAGCAGCCGCAGTGGAAGCGGACTATCAGCAGCGCGTTGCCCTCCTGAACTGGCAGCAAATCAACACGGCCCAGGCAATGACCGATTGGGAAGCGGCAGCCTCTGACTGTGACCAACTCTATGAAGCCTTGCAGGCGATCGACCAGACTATTGACCAGCAGCAACAAGCCTACGAACAGGCCGTCGCGCAAGTGGCAAACCTGGAACAAGCCCTGACCTCAGCCCGATTGGCCGTGAATGATCCAATGGTGCGAGTTGAAGCCCGGCAGCAGTTACTAGAGGCAGAGACATTGCTGCAAACGGTACAGTCAGCCATCACCCAACCGAAATCCGACTGGGACAGCATCACAGCCAGAGCCAATCAGGGCATCGAGCAGGCAAACACCGCTCAACAAAAAGCCCTATCCGATCGCCAGTCTGCCAGCGAAGCCCAAACGGCCCTCAGCAATGCCCGTACTGCCCTCCGTTCTGCCGATCGCCATTATGGTCATGGGGTCAGCGTGAATCTCTATGCCACCCATCAACTACTGGAGCAAGCCGCCAGCCTGTTCCAGGATCAAAGTTATGAAGCCGTCATTCAAAGGGCAAATCAAGTGGCCCATGATGCCCGCAGTGCTGAACGGGAAGCCTTAAATCGGGTAGCGATCATTGTGGCGGAAATTCGGCGACGGGAAGAAGAGGAACGCCGACGGCAGCAACAGATCCATAGCAGTAGTTCGTGGAATAGCCATTCGGGTGGTTCGTTTGGCGGCGGGGGCGGCGGCTATGGCGGTGGGAGTAGTGGGGGAGGTGGTTACGGTGGCGGCGGGAGCGGGGGCGGGAGTTACTAGGAATGATGAATTAAATTCCCCTGTGCCAATCCTTGTTGACTGAGCGGGCAAGATGCCCGCCCCACAAGAACTACAATTCACGACTTTATGCAGGACGACGCAAATCAAGCGAGGGATTGCGATCGAAGAAGTTCACAGGTTTGAGGGCGAACCCATGCCAACTGGTGGACATGATCGGCCAATCCTCAGCGACGGTAACGTGATGGAACCCTAAGGTGTACCAGGTGACGATGTCGGTGTCCACAATGGGGCGATCGTTGCCTGTCCAGGTGAATAGGGTATCATCCCCTTTGCTCTGGTTCGGATAGGTTCCAGCCGCATAGATCTCATTGGGATCATAAGGTGTCACCCAGAGATGATATTTGACGAATCCAGCCCGTTGGGTGGGATAGTCCTCTGGCAGCAGCAGGTTCGCACTATTGTCGATCGGCATGATCTGGTAGCTGGTGGGATTGCCCAGATAATTGGTGGCCTCCGAGCTTTCAATCCGCCAGCGAGAAGGCGTGTCATAGTTGAGCTTTAATCGCGCCTGGGTATCGGTGGCTAACACTTGAGATTCCGGCATCCAAATACTGCGACGGGGATGATCCGCCGGGAGTTCTTGCAGCCTCAGCCCATCTTTGACCAGGCGGTTCGCCGTGCCGTCTACATCCAGATCGAGCCGAAAGCTAAAGAAGTGATCGTGGGAAACCCCCACCAGACCCGGTGCAATCAGCGTTCCGTAGGTCGTATCTGCCAATGCCGTCGGATCGGACATAGATTGGGCCGTCACACCTTTGACTGCATCAACCCCCGTCGCGCCAACCATAACTTTGATCATGCCGGACTGGGAAAAAATCCAATCCAGAGCATAATCATAGTTGCCGATCGTAGACATCATGCGGACAACCAAATCCACTTGAGGACGACCTTCGTAGGTTTCATTTGTCACCTCATTATGTCGCCAGATGGGATTGCCCTGGTACTGTTCAAAGACACAGATCGCATCTTCCGTTGTGAACGCATTCCCTTCATCATCGGGAAGCACAGCATCAATAAAAGTGGCATTGGTTGGGCAATCAATGCCAGCCACTAACGGAGTCGCCAACCAACCAAAGCCATACTCGCCCGAATCCATGTAGGTGCGATAGTACCAGGCATCCCCGGAATCCATATAAGGCACAAAAATTTCCGACAAAGCTCCTTCGTATAGAACCGGCCGGATCTGCCCATTGTCCTGGTAGTTCACCATCGAAATCACCGTACCCAGACGACGATCGAACCCCAGATGGAACGACCATTTTTGCCAGTCTATGACGTTGTGATTCAAGGTAATATTGTTTCCTTCTGGCTGTACTAGCGCGATCGGATTTAACGGCGATCGCAATTCACCAAAAACATCCTTCGCTCCTTCTTCACTGAAGGCATGGGATTTGGTGCTAATCGGCACCACGCCATTATCAATGACTTCCAACACTTGCTGCTGATTCAGATCCACTACAGCCATCACCCCTTCGATCGGGCTACCGTAAATGTTGTTTTGGGTGTTGCTGAGATCTGAACAGGGCACATTTAAAATCCGTCGCCCCTCATGTTCGGGTAAACCGTAGTATCCTGCCGTTAAGGGAGCGCAGTTAATCTGGCTATATTCCGTGATACCGCGCTTGGCCATCGCATCCTGCCATCGCGGATCTGCTGTGACTAAATCCGTTACCCCAATCAATTCTTCTAGCAACAGGTTGGGCTGGACATCCTCCTGTTTTTCCCAGCTTGTTACACTACCTGCGGCTAAATTCACCACTGCTTCATAGGTGTCTGGGCCTTGTTTGACGATCGCAAAGGCTGCGCGGGAAAAGGGCTGCCCCGGTTCCCAACTCAGGACTTCTGCCTTGGGTGGTTCGTGCAGGGTGATCAAGGGAAAACGGCTGGACTCATCCACATAACCTGCTGCCGTCAGGAACTCCTTGGTCAGGGTAAATTCGGCGGCGGTCAGGGAATCCAGGGGGTGAGTCGGGGCTACCTGCGCCAGGGCAGGAGTGCCTTTAAGACTAAAGCCCGCACCGCTGGTTAAGGTTAAACCCACGATCGCCAGCAGCGTTCCCAAAACCACGAGTCCAAATCGGAGGTACTTTGCGCTCCATCGTTTCAAACGCGCCATGAATCCTACTCCCACTGTTTGACTGTTGTTTGACTGTTGTTTGACTGTTGTTTGACTGTGAATCTCCAAAGTCTATCGATCGTCCGTTTGAGATTAGGTCATGTGAGATACGGAACACTTGATTTCGGGCATTCTAGGCGCAGCCATATCAAACTGTCCTGTGTATGCAAACCATCCATCCCGATGATTCAACGTCCCAACGGGTTAATCTATCCAGATTTGAGAACTTGACCCGATTTGAGAATCTCCGGATCTCGATCGTCGTGGGTGATCTGTCCACCAAGGGCGCAGGCCGGTGGGGAGGAGCGGTGCGGCCGTTCCTACTGGCTCAAGCCTTGCAGAAGTTGGGCTGTCGGGTGAAGCTGGTTGGGTTTTGCGTGGGGGAATCGGCGATCGCATCGACTCCGGAACTGCCAGTGGTTGCCATCCAGGGGCGTTCCTATCCTGGGTTTGTGCGATCGGTGCAGCAGCTTTTACCTCAGATGGATGGGGATATCATCTATGCCTATAAGCCCAAACCCTCCAGCTTTGGTGTGGCTCTGCTAAAGCGGTGGCTATGGACTCCGGCAGGTCGGAGATCGCATCGTCCCGTGATTCTGGATATTGATGACTGGGAGTTAAGCTGGCATGGCGGCGATGATTGGCACTATCGACCCACTGTGAAACAACTGGCGCGAGACGTGCTCAAAACCGATGGAGCCTTACGTAATCCCGATCATCCCTTCTACCTGAAGTGGATCGAACAGCAAGTTCAGCGAGCCGATGCGGTAACGGTTCACACGCAGTTTTTGCAGCAACGGTTTGGTGGAACCTATGTGCCCAACGGCAAAGATACGAATTTATTTAATCCTGCTGGCTATGATCCGATCGCCCTCAAGCAGAAGTATGGCTTAACCGACTATCGGGTGCTGATGTTTCCAGGGGCCCCCGTCCCTACAAGGGCGTAGAGGATGTTTTGATCGCCCTCGATCGGCTGAATCGACCGGATGTGCGGTTAGTAATTGTGGGGGGCAGTCCCTATGATGACTACGATCGCCAATTGAGAGCACAGTGGGGACAGTGGATGATTCAACTGCCCAAAATTCCCCATAGTCAAATGCCTGAAGTGATCGCCGCCGCCGATGTCATTGTTGTTCCCCAACGGGATACTCCCGCTGCCCAGGCCCAATTTCCCCTGAAGCTCACGGACGGCATGGCCATGGCCAAACCCATCCTGGCCACGCGAGTCGGAGATATTCCCAAGATTCTGGGGGAAACCGGGTATCTGGTAGACCCTGAAGCACCAGAGCAGTTAGCCCAGCAAATTCAATGGATTTTGGCGCATCCCGAAGCCGCAGCCCAGCGCGGCCAGCAAGCCCGATCGCGTTGTATAGATCAATGCAGCATTGAAACCATGAGCACTAACCTGATCCCGGTACTCGATTCGTTGAGAGCATCCCACTTTTGCACCCTCACCCTAAATCCCTCTCCCACGCAGGGAGAGGGACTTCAATCCGGCTCCCCTTCTCCCACCTGGGGAGAAGGGGGTGGGGGATGAGGGGCGATTCGCAATGATTTTACGAAAGTGGGATGCTTCCGATTCGCTGATTCCCGATCGCCTGTAGGGGATGAAAACCTGCCAATCAAATCATCCGTAGCGCAGGTATCCTGCCTGCCCATCAGGTCAATCCGTAGCGCGGGCATCCTGCCTGCCCGTAGACGCGCCGATCGTGTAATCTCCCAATTCAATTCTCAAATTCCATCCACCCGATCCATCTCAGCAGGCAAGTAAATCCCTTTCCATCTGTGATACCCTAGTAGAGTTGTCTAATTTCACACATCCGGGATTTCGGGTGTTTCAAGATTCGCCAGAAGCCTTGATTCTATTGGCTTTTATCAACTGAACGACTTGAAATACACCTGGATGGAGGATTAACCCGAAAGGAGAAAGGAAAATCTATGCCCGTTGTTAGTTTGGCTCAATTGTTAGAGTCGGGGGTTCACTTTGGACACCAAACCCGTCGCTGGAACCCCAAAATGGATCCCTATATCTACACCGCTCGAAATGGGGTTCATATCATTGACCTGGTGCAGACTGCCCAGTTGATGGAAGAAGCGTATAGCTATTTGCGGACGATTTCTGAACAGGGTAAGCGAGTTCTATTTATTGGCACAAAGCGGCAGGCCGCCGGAATCATTGCGCAAGAAGCATCTCGGTGCGGTTCGTTTTATGTG
Organism: Egbenema bharatensis FJBBOT/2019; assembly: GCF_048077055.1. Classification (NCBI taxonomy): domain Bacteria; kingdom Bacillati; phylum Cyanobacteriota; class Cyanophyceae; order Oculatellales; family Oculatellaceae; genus Egbenema; species Egbenema bharatensis. The sequence goes on from NZ_CP182236.1 coordinate 6,563,922, forward strand.
AACCAACGCTGGTTGGGTGGAATGCTGACCAACTGGGCCACGATTAAAACGCGGGTCGATCGCCTCAAGGAATTGGAGCGGCGGCAGGAAACTGGGGCACTGGATCTACTGCCTAAGAAAGAAGCGGCGGTTCTGCGGCGGGAACTGGAGAAGTTGCAAAAGTACCTGGGTGGAATCCGGGGAATGCGTAAACTGCCGGATGTGGTGGTGATTGTGGATCAACGCCGGGAATACAACGCGGTGCAGGAATGTGAGAAGTTGGGCGTGCCGATCGTTTCACTGCTGGATACCAACTGCGACCCCGATACCGTAGATATTCCGATTCCCGCTAACGATGATGCGATCCGTTCCATTAAGCTAATAGTAGGACGGTTGGCCGATGCGATCTATGAAGGTCGTCATGGTGAGCTGGAAGCAGAAGAGGAATACGTCGATTACGACGGAGCGGAGGAAGAGTTTGACTACGAAGACTCCGATTTTCCAGATGACGACGAAGAGGGTAACGAAGATTCATAACATGGGCTGATGAAGGGGAGATTGGAAGGAAAGACAGATCGGAGCATGGGTGTGGCTCGCGCTCTTCCCGCATTCTTCTGGATTCCTGATCTCCTCTGCCCTGGATGACCCATTCACTGCTCGATATTGACATTGTTTAAAGAGGGATCAAAGCACAATGGCGGACATACCAGCAAAGCTTGTCAAACAATTGCGGGATAAGACGAATGCGGGCTTCGCAGACTGCAAAAAAGCTCTCGAAGCAACCGATGGTGACATTGAAAAGGCGATCGAATGGCTCCGTCAGAAGGGAATTACCTCTGCCGAGAAGAAAGCAGGCAAAATTACGGCTGAAGGCTTGGTGGAACAGTACATTCACACGGGCGGACGCATTGGCGTTTTGGTGGAAGTGAACTGCCAGACCGATTTTGTGGCGCGTAACGAGGCGTTCAAAGCTCTGGCCAAGGATGTGGCAATGCAGATTGCAGCTTGTCCCAACGTGGAGTTCGTTTCGGTAGAAGACATTCCCCCCGAAATCGTCCAACGGGAAAAAGATATTGAAATGGGGCGGGATGACCTGGCCAGCAAGCCCGTCAATATCCGCGAAAAAATTGTGGAAGGACGGATCGATAAGCGGCTGAAGGAACTATCATTGCTGGATCAGCAGTACATCCGCGATCAAAGTATCACCGTTGCCGACTTGATTAAGCAAAACATTGCTTCCCTGGGTGAGAACATCCGGGTGCGTCGTTTTGTTCGGTATGTGATGGGTGAAGGCATTGAGAAAAAAGAGGAAGATTTTGCGGCAGAAGTAGCGGCTCAAACTGGGGCGAAGGAAGAACCTAAGGCGGAAGCGGCTCCAGTCGCAGAGGCGGCCCCGGTGGAAGAACCTGCTCCAGTTGCAGAGGCGGCCCCGGTGGAAGTGGAAGAACCTGCTCCAGTTGCAGAGACTGCCCCTGCGGAAAAACCCGCTGCGGTCGAAGCCAAGCCTGCTAAGGCAAAGTCTGGCAAGAAGAAGAAGAAATAGTGCGTCACCATAGTGCGTCATGGTTGAGTGGCGCACTCATTCAAGGACGGTGAGTACTGTCCACCCTACGGATTTCATCTACGGGTGATCTCAACATAAATGGCTAGTGGGTAATGGGTCATCGGAATGAACTGTGCAGAAACCTGTGCAAACAACCGATCGCCCGTTACCCACTCTCTATATAAACCGCTATGCTGGATAGACAGATAGTTGATGCCTATGGTTAGGACAGTCGAGCGAATTGAACAAGAGTTGGCAATACTCGATCAAGCCGTTGAAAAACTGGCTCAAGATTTTCGAGAGGTCTACGGCCAGTACCTCGCAGCCTTAGGGCAAGCCGTCAAACAGCAACTCATTCTGGCCACCTATCATCTTTGTACTCAGGGCTATCCTGAACGGTTTCTGAGTCTGTCCCTCCATCAACGCCAGGAGTTGCAACAATCTCTTCGCCATCTGACTCAACAATCCCAGCAGCAGTTTTTAGAGATGCTCAATGCCTCCCAACGGATAGAGTATGTTCCTCCTCGGCGGCGATCGGCGATCGGTGCAGCCCTGTTTGAATTAAGCCAAATTGATTTAGGGGAAGCGAGTCTGAACGAAAACGGAGAGTTGGAACTCCTGACATCAGAGCTTTCTGCCGATGATTTGACTGATATGAGGCTGGCTGCGCTCGATCTTTCAAAGGCAGATTTAACCGATCTGCCCGAGACAAATTTGGCAGGAGCAGATTTGGAAGAATCCGATGGGAGCAATTCCCCAGACGAAACCCATCCCGCCGATACTGACCAGGAAACTGATCCAATTCAATCAGCATCCCAGGAGGGTTCCTCGCCATCGCCAGACGATCAGGCTGAGTCTCTCACCGTGGCAGAACTCCTCCAGGAAGGGATGCCTGCCGATAGGACTGAAGAGAGCGATCGTCCCCAAGGTGATTCACCCCCCGTAGAGGCAGATCCATCTCAAACTGACTCCCCTCCAGACCCCAAACCTTTACATCCCAAACAGTTGGCTCTCTGGCAGGAGCAACTGGAGGAAAATATTGTTGAGGAGTTGCAAAACCTTTCCCACACCGTCAATCGTCTGCTTCAGCAATCTCAGATTTTGCCAGCTCGGTTGCCAGAACCCGTCCTGGAGGTTGCGGCTAAGGCGGATCTGGCGACTGAAGCCTCATCCAGCCCCCCCAATCTCTTGAATTTGATTATTGAAACGGAAACGGAGGAACCGAAGGAATCGACCACGACACAGTTAATGGCGGTTCGGTTGCGGCTCTCGGAAATTGAATTCAGTGACTCGTCTACGATGATCTGGCGATCGAAGGTGCGGGAACTCCTGGCACAGTTGAATAAGTTAGGACGGGAATATCAGAACAAGCAGAAAGAGCGATCGGTTGCCCAGGCCGAAGCCGCATGGCGATCGAGTTGGTATGACGAGAAGAGTTAAGTCAAGGGTGAAGTGGGAAAGGGGGTTGCATCCAAAACGAAATGAGCAGACGGGATAATCCTTGTTAGGATTTTAGAGTAACTGAATCGTAGTACATTCGATCGCATTGATCCTGCTGTTTTATTCCTCTGCTGTTGATCATGGACTGGTTGCGGCTGCAAAAGGCACTTTCTGTAGAAGCCGATCGGGGGTTTAATGACCTGATGGGCAATCAATACCGCTTTAGTGAATTCCTCAGCCTCAGCCTGTCCCAACCGCTTCGCACTCTGCCTCCAGCGGATCAGCGCAAACTGCAAGATCTGGCGACGGAATTTGCTAAATACAGCGATCTCAGTTTTGCCCAACGGCAGCACCTTGTCGCTGAAACCCGACGATTTCTTCACCAAAGTCAGCGTCAGTCCGAGCATCAAGCAACGGATGGAAAAGTGGCTGAACAAACGGGGGTTCAGACGAGGGAAGCCACTGGAACGCCCACTTCGGGGCAGGCGACGGTAACCAAACAACCTCGGACGGTTCCGCTGGTGGAGTCGCGGCGCAAAACGGAGGTGACGCTGGATCAAGCCGTGACCTATCTGCCAGGAATTGGGGCGAAAAACAGTGAGAAGCTAGCCAAGCTGGGATTGTATACCGTCAAGGATTTGCTCTATTACTATCCCCGTGATCACATTGACTATGCCCGTCAGGTGAATATTCGGGAGCTTGTACCAGGGGAAACCGTGACGATCGTTGGTACGGTGAAGCGGTGCAGTTGTTTTAGTAGTCCTAAAAACGCCAAGCTGACGATTTTTGAACTGATCATGCGGGATCAGAGTGGGCAGATTAAGTTAAGTCGGTTTTATCCAGGAACGCGCTATCGCAACCGGGGTTGGCAGGAACGGCAAAAGCGGCTCTATCCGGTTGGGACGGTGGTAGCGGCCTCAGGACTGGTGAAGCAGGATAAGTACGGCACAACGCTGGAAGATCCGCAAATTGAGGTGATCGATCACTTTCGCGCTTCGATCGACTCGATGAAGGTGGGACGAGTCGTGCCCGTCTATCCCCTGACGGAAGGCGTGCAGGCAGATGTGGTGCGAAAGGCGATCGTGGCGGCCCTGCCTGCGGTGGTTCAAGTTCAGGAGGCGTTGCCAGAAGGATTGCGGGAAAAGTATGAGTTGGTCAGTGTCCAGGATGCCCTGTCTCATATTCACTTTCCTCCGAATGCAGCGGCTCTGGAAGCGGCCCGACGGCGGCTGGTGTTTGATGAATTCTTTTACTTACAGCTTGGCCTCCTGAAACGACGACTGGCCCAACGGCAGGAGCAAACCAGTGCCACCCTTGCGCCCACCGGTCATTTGATTGATCAGTTTTACCAGGTACTTCCCTTTGAACTCACTGGGGCCCAACAGCGGGTGATTAACGATATTCTCAACAACTTGCAGCAGCCTACACCGATGAATCGGTTGGTGCAGGGGGATGTGGGATCGGGTAAAACGGTGGTGGCCGTCGTAGCGATCCTGGCGGCAATTCAGTCGGGATTCCAGGCGGCTTTAATGGCTCCAACGGAAGTCCTGGCAGAGCAGCACTATCGCAAGTTGGTCAACTGGTTTAACCTGCTGCATCTCCCGGTGGAACTTTTAACGGGATCAACCAAAACAGCCAAGCGCAGGCAAATTCATGCTGAACTGGCGACGGGAGAACTGCCCCTGCTAGTGGGAACCCATGCTCTGATTGAAGATCCGGTACAGTTTCAGCGATTGGGGCTGGTTGTCATTGACGAACAACACCGCTTTGGCGTGCAGCAACGGGCCAGACTTCAGCAAAAGGGCGACTATCCCCACGTCTTGACCATGACTGCGACCCCCATTCCGCGCACCCTGGCCTTGACCCTGCATGGCGATCTGGATGTGAGCCAGATTGATGAACTGCCGCCCGGACGCAAGGCCATTCAAACTACGGTGTTGGCTGGACGCGATCGCTCCCACGCCTATGATCTGATCCGGCGAGAGGTGGCCAAGGGACGACAGGTGTATGTGGTGCTGCCGCTGGTAGATGAGTCAGAAAAGCTGGATTTAAAGTCGGCGATCGAAGAATATCAGCATTTACAGGAAGGAGTGTTTCCAGAATTTCGGGTGGGGTTGCTGCATGGCCGCATGACCTCAGCGGAGAAGGATGAAGCAATTAGCCGCTTCCGCGATGCTGAAACTCAGATTTTGGTGTCTACAACGGTGGTCGAGGTGGGGGTGGATGTCCCCAATGCCACGGTAATGCTGATTGAACACGCCGATCGATTTGGCTTATCCCAGTTGCATCAGCTCCGGGGGCGCGTTGGTCGAGGGGGGAACAGTCCTACTGTTTGTTGATGAACAGTTCCAAGTCTGAAACGGCCCGCCAACGATTGAAGGTGCTGGAACAATCCCAGGATGGGTTCTTTATCTCTGAAATGGACATGCGGTTTCGCGGCCAGGGGAGGTTTTGGGAACCCGCCAATCAGGACTGCCCGATTTTGCCTTAGCGAGCTTAGTGGAAGACCAGGATGTATTGGAATTAGCGCGAGAAGCGGCTGAAAAGGTGATGTCGATCGATCCAGATTTGACCCACTGGCAGTTGCTGCGGCAGGAATTAGAATATCGCTACCAGCGATTGATGGGCGGAATGATTTTGACCTGATTCAACCCCGATCGTATGCCAATTCCCCCATGATGTAGGTCGCTTTCACAGCCCGATCGTCCCCCATGATGATCAGGGAAAAAGCCTGATCGGCCAGTTCCTCCAGTGACTCTGGAATCGGATCAGGGTTACGAAACGCCATGAGGGGAGTCGATCGCCGATCCAGCACAATAAAATCCGCCTCTTTGCCTGGATCAAAATTGCCGATCGTCTCTTCTAAACAGAGGGCCTTTGCCCCTCCCAGCGTCGCCAGGAATAGTGCCTGAAAGGGAGATAGTTTCTGGCGGCGCAGTTGGGCCACCTTGTAGGCTTCATTGGCCGTTTGCAACAGCGAAAAGCTGGTTCCAGCTCCCACATCAGTTCCTAAACCAACTTTGACGGGATACTCCACCGACTTGGCCTGCTCAATTTTGAATAAACCACTCCCCAAAAACAGATTGGAAGTCGGACAAAAGGCGATCGCGGCCTGCGCCTCCGATAACCGTTGAAATTCTGCATCCGTCAGGTGAATCCCGTGGGCAAACACCGATCGCTCCTTCACCAGGCCTGCCTGATCGTAGGTATCCAGATATCCGTTGCACTCTGGAAACAATTCCTTGACCCACGCCACCTCATTTGGGTTCTCTGAGATGTGAGTGTGTAGATAAACATCGGGATATTCCTGGAGCAACTTTCCAGCCAGGCGTAACTGTTCCTGGGATGAGGTGGGGGCAAACCGGGGAGTGACTGCGTAGAGCAAACGTCCCTTTTTGTGCCACTTTTCGATCAACGCTCTGGTGTCCTGGTAGGAAGATTCGGGCGTGTCCACCAAAAAGTCGGGGGCATTCCGATCCATCATCACTTTCCCCGCGATCATCCGGAGATTGCGGCGATCGGCTGCTTCAAAAAAAGCTTCAGCTGACTCAGGAAAAACCGCAGCAAACACCAGGGCAGTGGTCGTACCGTTTTTGAGTAATTCGTCTAGAAAAACGGAAGCAACTTCCTGAGCATAAGCTTTGTCTTTAAACTTCCTTTCTGTGGGAAAAACGTATTGACTCAGCCATTCCAAAAGCTGTTCACCGTAGGCAGCAATCATTCCCGTTTGTGGAAAGTGAATGTGGGTGTCGATGAATCCGGGCATAATCAGTTGACCGGGATACGCCATCACAGGAATGTCTGGATATCGTTCTTTGAGCGCATCGTAGGTTCCCAGTTCTTTGACTTTGCCATTCTCCAGAACCATCAGCCCGTCTGGAATGTAGCGAACAGACTCCGCCTCAGGCTGGTAAAACGGATCAGCAACAAAGTCTAAAAAGGCAGCACGAAAGGCTTTCAATGATTGATTCGACATTTGAGGCATATCTATCGCTTATATCGCTAAATGGTTGATTTTAACCCAATTTCATCCATCAATTAGCAGCAGCCCAGCTTCAGTGTACGCAATTCAACTGATCGATTATGTATCGCACTCATCAGAACGGCTGGTGGGACAGAGAGACTGCTGGATCAAAAACTTAGCGGTGCCGAACGGAACCAGATCGATCGCATCATCCAACGCTATGCCGGATTGACACTCGATCCTGGCTCCCATTTCAGTTAATGCAGTTACCGACATAGGCTGTCCTGCCCCCATCAGTGAGAGGTGATGATCCGTTAAGTAAACGACCGCAGCAATTTCCTGGCTCGGTTGAGGTTTGGCTGCCAGGGTGGCATCGAACACCACCAGATAATAGGCCACGCTGGGATCGGTCATGCTGCCGCATCCCGTATGGTTACGCTTTTCCATAATCAACCGGGGACGAATGCCATGATCCGTCAGCCAGATTTCCTGAATCATGCCATTTGCTCTATATAAGTACGTTCGATCGGCACTGTGAAGGCTGGAAATGACATCACCAATCTCTTCGATGCTTTCTCTCAACGCACAGCTCACAAAGCTTTCACTTGCGCTGGCTCGCTTTCCCCCCACTCCAAAAAATCGGACGCAGGTAGGAGAGCGATCGAACTCGCGCTTGGGAATGGAAAACACATGGTAATCATTCCACTTCAACAGCAAAGCGGTTCCAGCCGGAGTGGTGGGGCTAATTAGATCAGATAATTTTAATTGCATTACAAAATTTTAGTTTGCCATTCAGGTAGAAATTTACTTGCACCCCGTCAATCTGTTATGGCATCCAATATGCCATACAAAAGCAACCGCTAGTTCCCAGCCCTAGCGAACTAGCAGCATAATTCAGTCCCTGGATAGACCCACGACATCATTTGCAACACACTGGGAAGAGACGATCGCCATCGCTGCCAAAATTCGTTGCATTTCGGTATCATTGCATTTTGGTGTCAACTACCCCTTGATACCGCTAAGGGATCTGCAATCAAATGGCATTCCAATTTTTGAAAAAATCGGCTGTAAGGGCACATAGCAGTGCACCCTGGGTATGTTGTATGTTATTTTGTCGCATCCCCTAATCTGGCTACCGTTGCGGGCTTGCCCCCACTCCCCACTCCCCACTCCTCACTCCCCACTCCTCACTCCTCACTCCCCACTCCCATAAACCACCAGCTCGTTATATCCCGTTGCCTCATCGAACTCCCGTTTAAAGCTGAAGTTCGGTAGCACTCCAATCACAATTTCCGCTGTTGTATAAATCAAACATCCTTCCAACAAATGTCCACCGATCGTCTGCCCCGTTTTATCCGCCATGGCAATGTGGTAATGGGAACCGTGGCGAGACATCACCCCCGTCAGTGACACAATTTCAAACCTGCCTTTGTAAATACTGGGCTGGGATTGATTCGCCAATCGTAAGGTTGCCTTGGACAAGCTCCCTACGCAGGTTAGGATGCAGGCTGCTTCAATGGTCCGTTGACGTACGATGTAGTCTAATTCAGCTTTCAAATCTTGCTGAGGATTCAGGCGAAGGGCGATCGAGTGCATTTTATCTCATCCATTGGGGTCGGGATACTATGACCTTACCGATAATTGGTTCCCTATCGCCAAAACTCTGGAGAAAACCTGGAGAAGCCTGGAGGAAACGGCGATCGATTCCTATCTTTGACTTCTGGGGACTTTGCTCATCCTTAGTAAACCCTCTTTAATCGACGACCCGCTCAGTATGCCGATACTGCTCCGCCTTTTGATGGAGTTGTTCAGCGCGATCGATCAGTTGTTGACCTTCAATTTCAGCGATCGTTGTCACATAGTTGCGTTTAATACGTTCTAACACATTGAACAGAGTGATTTGAATTTCCTGTCCGTAGTGCTGTTTCTGTAATTCTTCTACAAACGCACGCCGCAGGTTTCTCTGCAAACGAGAAGTCATTTCAGCTCCCACTGGATCGTCTACGGCATTTGGTAACGTATTGTAAGCCAGGTGCAATAAGGTATTGGCAATCCTTTGGCTGATCAAGAGAGGAAGGCGACGTACGCCTGGAATCCGCTGAATTTGCCGATAACCCGGAAGCTGGCTAGCAGCACTATCAACACTATGGTGTACTAGATCTTCCACATCAGGACGAATGCGGGGAAGAACTCGATGGACACTGACATCAAATAAACGAGAGGTAATTAAGTTGACTTCGCGTTGATGAATAATTTGCCCATAGGGTTGAGGAATTTCAGGATTGAATAGTTCGCTAATGAACTCCTTACGTTGAATGCTGGCTTGCATTTGTTCAATCAACTGAATTCCAATCATTTCCGTCAATTCGATCGCAATGCTGATCACGGCATCTCGCTGAAGTTCAGCACGGGCAGACTCTAAATTGAGAATGTCAGAATGATAGAGGCGCAGGGTGACCGGAACGACCCGCAGCCACCGCAAAAAGGGCAACAGTAAAAATAGATCAAACCAGCGGCGCAATCCAATATCAAACCAGCTTAACTGGGGGAAACGGCGATGCACCGACCAGAGACGTGAACCAATATCGATCGCAAAGATCAGCATGAAGGGCAGATCAATCAACCAGAAGTAGCTGATGGGTGAACCAAAGCGGTTGACCCTGCGATAGTAGTGGGTTGCAATTAACGGACTGACTTGCTCATTCCAGAACCCAATTTCCGATTCCCAACCTGCCGCCTCCAGATAATCCTGACTCCAAAATTGATTCCATGCCGCCAGGGAAGAGGCTTGACCCGTCCGCGATCGAAGTTCCTGCTGAATGGCTTCAAAGGTATTGCTCTGATTGGCTACGACAAAAGAATTAGAGGTGACTAATTCCTGGCTGGAGGCGCGGAGTTCAGACAGCGATCGATCGGCTTCGGGAGACTGTAAACCGTTAGCAGCAACCTGGGCTTCGAGTTCACTCACTTGTTCTAAGTAGCGGGCGGTCTCTGGATGGGGTGTCACTCCTTTGACGGGATCATACAGGCGGGTTAGACCAGGAATCATCTGCAAGTAAACGTTGCGCAGATTGAAATAGCTCAGATCAAATAGGACTAACAGCAAATTGACCAGCGCAAGGATAGCAATCCAGCGTTCTCGTTTCGGATAGCGGCTTTCAAAGTAGGGGCGGAACTTAACCATAGTCAGTTATTTAGTTTTGGGACAAGCTTGGGTATGCAACTGCCAACAGATCCGCGTCATGCCGCTGAACAACAGTTCGATTTCTACTGAGAGTTCCAGAATTGATGCGCTCTACCAATTCTCAGTCGATCTGAAATGGGTTCGTTTCACAGTGAACCCTAGGGTTGATCCCCCCAAATCCCCCTTAAAAAAGGGGACTTCAAACCCTCTTCGGTTTGTGCTACGCACACGCTCCGCGAACGGTTCCCCCTTTTCAAGGGGGGCTAGGTGGGATCTAAACAAGGTTTGTGATCTACTGATTCTTTGTAATCCGGAAATATGACATCAATCCTCAAGGTTATTATCAAATGGTTTATGTCGAATGACATGGCACAAAAGGCAGATCGTTTCGGGAGCGTCCCATTTAGGCAAGATGCAGCAGGTTGAACCACTGTAGCGCAGGCATCTTACCTGCATGGGCTGGCAGTCGAGACAATTGCCCTACGATTTTTCTCTGCTTTGCAAGTCTGAGAAAAAGTGTCAAAATTTTTAACTGATCTGTACGGAGAGGCTTTGGAGCTTTATAACTAGAGATTGGGTTCCTGTTTTTAGTCTGTTCAACCGTCGAGGAGAGAACGAAATGCCATTCATTGGTCAGCCCGCCCGGAAATATACCGCTTATGCTTCAATTGCGGCGATCGGTTTGCTGCTATCGAGTTGTTCGGAGAGCAGAATATCTCAGTGTCGCAAGCTCATTAATGTAGCCAATCAGGTCGTGACCGATGTGCAGACGGTTGCCGAGAATGCGAGTACATCTCCCAGTGGGAACACAGGTGCCAGTACGGAGGTGATTAACCGCGTGGCAGATGCCGCCAACAGTGCCAGGGTCAATATGGAAGAACTGTCATTGAACGATACGCAACTCCAGGATTTCCAAAATCGTTACGCCACCATGTACGCGGAGATCTATGATTCAACCAGTGCCATGTTAGATGCTTCGGAAGCCAGAGATCGGGAAGCTGGACGGCAGGCCTATACCGCGTTTCAGGCAGCCACCAGCCAGGAGGCAACCCTGGTGAGTGAAATCAATCAATACTGTGCAGATTAATCGTCCTCATCCCATTCTGTGACTCGTCCATACCGGGCTACCTGCCGCTTGCCGGGATTGTCCTGGTTCAGTTGCCAGGCCCAAAATTGATCGCCAAAGGAAAAATGCCACCATTCTTTAGGGTGCTGGCAGAATCCTGCGGCGAGCATCACCTGTTTGAGCTGCTGCCGATTTTGATGAATCATCTGCCGATCGCCCTCTGATAAGTCCTGATCCCCAGGCAGGGTTTCGGCCAATTCGGGTGCAGACGGCTGGGCAAAATAATCAGGATAGGAGCGCACTGAGAGTTCATCAATTGGCGAACCCATATTCACCGGGTTTCCTGTCGCATCGACCAGGGTAATATCGATCGCTGCTCCGGTACTGTGGGGTGGGGGAGTTGCCAGATTGGGACTGGGAACGGCCCAAAATTGATAGACCTGTTCCAGGATAGTCTGGCGATCGATCGCGCTTAGATCTTCCACCTTGCAACCCTTTTGGCTCACCGTTTGCGTAAAAGTGTAGTCCACCATATATTGCTGAACGGTGATCGGACGGTAGGCATCAAAAATCTGAATCTGCCAGCCTGGATACTGGGACTGGAGCGATCGTTGGGCTTGAATTAAACGAGCTAACACCCCCTCCCGCAAATAGTAGGGAGATTTGTTGCCATAGGATGCACCAACGGCAACGTAGGGGTGAGGCGTTTCAACGGCGAATTGCTTCAGGGGAATCGGCACGAGCGGTTCACCACAATCAAAGATCGGAATTTGTTGGTAGGGTTTCATGCGGAGACTCGAAGAGTTAATGAACGAGAATATCGATCGCCATTGAATTTTAAATGTAAAAACCCGTGAGATTATGGGCTAATTGCCGCTGCGCCTAACCGCTTCAAGACCTGCAATACATCATACAGATCGTTATTTGGATTCATCAGGGAAAAGAGTTTGGAGTTGGCGTATTCAGCGGTGGGCTGGCGCATTGCCTTCAAAAACAAAAACTCATTGCCATTTGTAATCATGCCAAAGGCTGGCTGTAGCTCCGCTGGATTGCTGATCATATAAGCTAGAGCCTGGGGGATTGCCCGCGACACCGCAAAATCACTCCGTTTTGACTCAATCACCAACAGCCACAACCGATTTTTTAGCACCAGTACATCAATGCGTCCCCGAATCACTATCCCTTCATCCTCTAGTTCTACATCTATACTTGTTTCTGTCTCAATCCGGAAGGGTTTGTGATAAAAGCCAGCGAGATCGAGCAGGGGCGCAAGCACCACCATTTTGACGCTGTTCTCCAGCATCGGTGGGTCTTCCATCAACTCGATAAAATTAGCTTTGACGCGATCGAGCAACTGTTGTTCTGCCTCGCTCAAGGTTGGATCGAGTTCAGACCACTCTGGGAAAAAGGTGGGAGCTTGAGACTGTTGTAACCCGAAGACCTGCTTCAGATCGCGCAGTGTCACCTCTGCTGCTGGAATTGCTTGCACCATCTACCCTGTCTCCTTGCCCCTTGGTTCGCTCTACTGTTTGATTAACGCGATCGCAGAATTCGATAAATCAACCATAACCCCAAGAAACTGGCCGCTCCAAACAGAATATTGGCAATCAGTTGGGATTGGGGGGTCACCTGGGCAGTGGAGACGATCGCAGCACCGATGATTAGAGCCGCAACCACCGTGCTAACGGAACGCCGATTTTCTGCATTGTCGATCGTCCGACGAACGGTATTGAGGTCTTCAATGGCCACATTCCAGCGCAGGGTTTCCGAACTGAGCCGATTGAGCAAAAAGCCAAACTGCCGTGGAGAAGCCAGGGAGAGTTGTTTAAATTCCAGGGCCACCCGCAGCAGCGATCGAATCGGATCTTCGCCAGCAATCTGTAGCCGAAACAGATCCCGCATCAGGGGCTTAATCTCATCCAGGGCATTCACGTCTGGGTTGAATTCCCGTCCAGCTCCCTCCAGATTAGCGATAGATTTGGTCAACAAACCGACATTGCTAGGAACGCGCAAATTATTTTGACGGGCGGCATTCAGGATTTGGCTAAATACTTCCCCTAGATTGACGTTAGATAGACTCAGGTTATAGTAACGCCGCAGCAATTTTTCATAATCCGACTTCATTTGGGCCAGGTTAGGGGGCTGATTAATATCCATCGGATCTGCCAGTTGTAGCGTGAGTTGCGTACAGCGATCGGCATCCAGATCGATAATTGCCAGAACCAGCTCAACGATAATCGACTGCATCCGAGGATTCAAAACCCCCATCATGCCGCAATCCAATAAACCAACCCGTCCATCTCGCAAATAAAACAAATTTCCTGGATGGGGATCGGCATGGAAAAACCCATCTACCAGGTATTGCTGAAAGAATGCTCGAAAGCATAGTGTACTAATGGCTTTGCGCTCGGCTTCTATATCACCCTCAAACCCAATTCCTTTCAGTTGGGCCCGCAAAATGGGTACACCGTCTAACCATTCCAGTACCAGCATTTTTTTTGAAGAAAACTGATGATAGACCTTGGGCACGATAATGCGATCGGCATCAAACCAACTGCTCTCCGACAAGTTTTTGCGAAGCTGATCGGTATAGGACGCTTCCTGAGTAAAATCCAACTCATGTTGCAACGATCGACCAAATTCATCCGCCAGGGCAACAACGCTGTACCGCTTACCAAAGTCGGTTCCCGATAGCAATCCCGCAATTTGTTTAAAGATGCCAATATCGCGCCGCACAATGTCTTCAACAGTAGGTCGCTGAACTTTAATCGCAACTTGTTCTCCCGTTTTCAGCACCGCTCGATGGGTTTGTGCGATCGATCCGGCAGCAACGGGCACCTGTTCAATGCGTTCAAACACCTGCTCTAGCGGCTGCGGTAATTGCTTTTGTAAAACCGCTTCTATTTCCTCCCAACTGACTGGCGGCACATTTGACTGGAGTTCACTCAGGGCTTCAATATAAGCAGGCGGCAACAGATCGGGACGAGTACTCATCAACTGACCCAATTTGACAAATACTGGTTCCAAGTCCGTCAAAATCATACACAGAATCTCTGGAGCCGGAACCTCTGGTTCATCCCCCTGCCCCAACGTCAACAACTGACGCATATAATCCCAGCCATATCGAATCAGAACCTCAACAATTTCACGCTGGCGGGTGTTGACAATTGCAGTCATACGATCGCTCCTGGGGGACACAGTGCAAGGGTTTATTCTCGTTCACATCTCTATTCTGTTGTAATTTTTTTGAAATGGTTGGAAAGGTCGAGATGGGGAGGGGTTCGGACTTGAAAGACATCCCTGGGAGCTTGGATGAAATTCGGAGTCCTGAAGGTGTGCGCTACGAAACCTGATCCAATGATGGGTGTTTTCTAGAATAGAGTTAGCGATCCTGAAAATTAGGAGACTCAGTCGATCGCAAACCTGGTTTAGATCCCCCCTAGCCCCCCTTGAGAAAGAGGGAACCGAGCCGCAAAAGCTTTGAAGTCCCCCTTTTGAAGGGGGATTTAGGGGGATCGAACACTGGTGTTACCGTAAATGCAAATTCATTTTCGATCGACTGAGACTAGCGAAATTAGAACCAGCTTCATTGCTGAACTGTATTGATATTGAGGGCAAAACTATGACAGCGACACTTAGCACGCCGCAACAGTCGATCGCCGCCTGGCTGGGAGATGAAGCCGAGGATTTGTTGAATCACAAAGCCAAACTGTCAAAGGAGATGCTGCATTTGCCGGGAGCCGATTTTGTCGATCGGGTGTTTGCCCAGACCGATCGCAATCCCCAGGTGTTGCGGAACTTACAACTGCTGTATTCCACCGGACGGTTGGCGAATACGGGCTACCTCTCCATCCTGCCAGTGGATCAGGGAATTGAACATTCGGCGGGAGCATCCTTTGCCCCTAACCCGATGTATTTTGACAGTGAGAACATTATCAAACTGGCGATCGAAGGGGGCTGTAATGCGGTCGCTACCACCTTAGGCGTTCTGGGCAGCGTTTCGCGCAAGTATGCCCACAAAATTCCCTTCATTGCCAAAATCAATCACAATGAGCTACTGACCCATCCCAATCAGTACGATCAGATCCTATTCGCTTCGGTGGAGCAGGCCTGGAACCTGGGAGCAGCGGCGATCGGCGCAACGATTTACTTTGGCTCCCCCGAATCCACCCGGCAGATCCAGGAAATCAGTCAAGCCTTTCACCGGGCCCACGAGTTGGGCATGGTGACGATTCTGTGGTGTTATCTCCGGAATAATGCCTTTAAGCAGGATAAAGACTATCATCTGGCGGCAGATTTAACAGCGCAGGCGAATCATCTGGGGGTGACGATCGAAGCAGATATTATCAAACAAAAGCTGCCGGAATTAAACAACGGGTATGGAGCCATTGCCCAGGCGACAGGCAAGAGCTACGGCAAGACGGACTCACGGATCTATTCCGACCTGACCACCGATCATCCCATTGACCTGACCCGCTATCAGGTACTCAACTGCTACGCCGGACGGGCTGGATTAATCAACTCCGGGGGAGCATCCGGGAAAAATGACTTTGCGGAAGCAGTCCGAACGGCGGTGGTCAATAAGCGAGCCGGGGGCACTGGACTGATTTCAGGACGGAAGGCTTTCCAGCGACCCTTTGAGGATGGCGTAAAGCTATTCCATACGATTCAGGATGTCTACCTGTCGCCTGAAGTGACGATCGCCTAGGAATACAAATTTAATCATCTGAAATTCTTGTGGAGTGGGCATCTTGCCCGCCCAGTCATCTAGAGTTCTTGTGGGGTGGGCATCTTGCCCGCCCAGTCAACAAGGCAGAATGATTAACAGGTGATTTAATCCACGATCGCTGCAATCGTTGTTTGGTTGTTTGTAGGAGGAAGAAGGGAGAAATTTGAATCTTTTGCAAACTCAGCCTCCAGAACCCAACTTACGGGGGACATTGTCCAACCAAACGGTTAATCTGGCATCTGTAGCGCAAAAATCATTCATACTCATTGGCTCACCATGACTAATTCTCCTGTCTCCCTTCGGGTAGCCCAAATTACGGATACCCATCTGTTTGCCGATCCAGAACGGGAAATGATGGGATGCGTCACCGCCCGATCGCTCCAGGCAGTACTGGCTCAACTGCAACAGGTTCAGCCCCAACCAGATGTGCTGCTGCTGACAGGGGATCTCTCCCAGGATGAAACAACCGAATCCTATGAACAGTTGCAAAGCCATATTTCCGCATTGGGCATTCCGGCCTACTGGATTCCAGGCAACCACGATCGCCCGGAGTTGATGGATCAAGTGCTGGCAACTGCGCCGATCTCGACTCAAAAAGCGATCCAGTGCGGCGGTTGGAATTTACTCTTGCTGACTTCATCGATCGCAGGTCGTGTAGAAGGGGGACTTTCGGCTGAAACCCTGGATTGGCTGGAACAACAGCTTCAAGCTAGCGATCACCCTACCCTGATTGCTCTGCACCATCCGCCGTTACTGATTGACTCCGAATGGATGGATCAGATCGGACTCCGAAATGCGACGGATCTTTTTGCCATCCTCGATCGCAACCCACAGGTCAAGCTCGTTTTATTTGGACATATTCACCAGGAGTTCATTCAGACCCGCAATGGCGTAACCTATTTAGGAACCCCGTCAACCTGTGTCCAGTTTGAGCCACGACAAGCTCAGTTTGCGATCGGCTCTCAAAAGCCGGGATTTCGCCTGTTGACCTTGTTTCCCAATGGCAGCCATAGCACGGTGGTTCAACGAGTGGAACTGGAGTGATACGGATACTGCGGATACCCCTATGGAGTTTTTAACCATTTTTCTGTCGGTGCTGTTGGGACTTGTTTCGCCCATTGGGTTTGTGGTCGATCGGGTGGCGGAAAATGCCATTCGGGAACAGTTTACCGACGTGGAAGACCTGGCTGTACGAATTGACAACGCGCCGAGCTATCGATTTGTTCAGGGACGGGCCGATCGGGTGCGGATTGCGGGTCGGGGGCTATACCTGACGGAGGCAATCCGGCTGGCGGTATTGGAGGTAGAAACCGATGCGATCGTGCTGAATCCCGGCAGTCTACGCGCAGGCACTCCCCAACTGGAGGAACCCCTGCAAGCTGCCATTCGTCTGGTTTTAACCGAAGCAGACATCAATCAGGCCCTCCAGTCTGAAACGATTTTGGGTCAACTGGGAGCGATTAACCTGGGGGCGTTTGGTGGCGTAAATCCAGAACCCTACGAACTGCTGGAACCACAAGTAACTTTTCTGGCAGGCGATCGGGTGCAGTTACAAGTCACCCTTCAGGGGCAGCAAACGGGCGATCGCAATCAAATCACGGTCGAGTCAGGTCTGGAAATCGTGAATGGACGACAATTCCGTCTGGTCAGTCCTTCCGCCAGCGTCAATGGTTCCCCTCTCCCTTCCCAACTGATCGATTTTCTCGTACTGGGCCTCAACCAACGCTTAGATCTGGCCAACCTGGAGGCCTCTGGTATCACAGCCCGGGTTTTAAAATTAGAGATAGATGCCGATGCCGATGAACTGACCCTGGCCAGCTTTATTCAAGTTGCCCCCAATGCCAGCCTTCCAGCAGTTGGTTTCCATTTCCCACCCAGTCTGGCCCGACTCAACTAAAATGGGAGCTTCCCATCTCAAACACCTGAATTTTGTATTATCTAAACTCCTAACTTGATTCCCTGCTTAAAAATTCCCATTGTTCAAACCCCCTTTAACAAACTTCGGAGAACCCCATGTCTGAACAGCATCCGATCGAGCCAAACCAACCCACCCAGCGTCCTGACTCCTCGCGGCTGATTCCGCTGGGCGTTGTTGTGGGGATTTCTGCTCTGGTGCTGCTGACTGGAGGCGGGGCAGCCTGGTGGACATGGCAATCGGTCACTTCCCAGACTCCATCTGCGCCCGTAGAACAGGACACGACCCCACCTCAGATCTCTCCCCAACCCGCAGAACCAGATCCAGTTGAGCCACCCGTGGCAGCCGAACAAACGGTACAGGTCTACTGGTTGAGTACGCTGGGCACCGAAATTGAGCCGATCGCCAGTCCGGTGACAGTCCAGGGAGAACAGCCGGAAGAGATTCTGACCGCTGCCTTTGAACGAATGCTGGAGGGATCTGCCGATCCAGACCTGACTTCAACAATTCCCTCAGGCACAACCCTGGAATCCCTGAACATTGAAACAAATGGCGTTTATGTTGATCTATCGCAGGAATTTGTCACGGGTGGCGGCAGTGCATCAATGGTGGGTCGGTTGGCCCAGGTAGTCTATACAGCAACGACTCTCGATCCAGAGGCTCCAGTCTGGATTTCGGTGGCAGGGCAACCGCTAGAGGTATTGGGCGGAGAAGGGATTCTGGTGGATCAACCCATGACACGCACCAGCTTTGAGCAAGAGTTCCCGATGTAGGGGCGATTTGTCAACTACCCTTGCCGTGAATTGCCTTCAATGGTTGACTGGGCAGGCAAGATGCCCACCCAGTCAAAGAAGTAGAACGATGAACAGGTTATTTAATCGCAATCCTTGGAAAAAGGTCTGCTTTAAATTCTGCTTTAAATATTGAGCCGCTAAATATTGAGCCGTTGAAAGATCACATCCAGATTCTTGAGGTGATGCTGGGGATCAAAACATTCCCCGACTTCCTCATCGGACAGAGTACTTTTTACCTGCTCATGGTCGCTGATCAGAGCCTGGAAGTTCCCCTCTGGCTGATTCCAGGCCGTGTGGGCGCAGGACTGGACGATCGCATAGGCATCTTCCCGGCTCATGCCTTTTTCCACCAGTTTGAGTAACACCCGCTGGCTGAACACCACCCCCCCGTAGACATTCATATTGCGCTGCATATTTTCGGGGTAGACCAGCAGATGTTTGATCAAATCCGTCGTTTCTACCAGCATGAAGTGGGTCAGGATGCAGCAGTCGGGGAACATGACTCGTTCCACGGAACTATGGGAAATATCCCGCTCATGCCAGAGGGCCACGTTCTCCAGCGCAGCGATCGCATGACTCCGAATGATGCGAGCCAATCCCGTTAGCCGTTCCGATCGAATCGGGTTGCGCTTGTGGGGCATAGCCGAGGAGCCTTTTTGACCCTTGGAGAAAAACTCTTCCACCTCCAGCACATCCGTCCGTTGCAGGTTACGAATTTCCACGGCAAACCGTTCGATCGAGGCAGTCAGCACAGCCAGTGCCTGAACATATTCCGCATGGCGATCGCGGGAAACCACCTGAGTGGAAGCCGTATCCGGTTCTAGTCCCAGCTTACGGCAGGCCAGGTCTTCAATCCGGGGATCAATATTAGCGTAGGTGCCTACCGCCCCAGAAATTTTGCCCACCGCAATGTGTTTCTGAACTGCACAGAGGCGATCGCGGTGCCGCAACATCTCCGCCAGCCAACCCGCCAACTTAAAGCCAAAGGTAATCGGTTCTGCATGAATCCCGTGGGAACGACCAATCATTACCGTGTAGCGATGCTGTTGTGCCTGATAGCGAATCGCCTGAATCAAGTGTTCCACCTGGCTGAGAATCACATCCATGCTGGACACCAACTGCACCGCCAGGGCTGTGTCTAACATATCCGAACTGGTCATGCCGAGGTGAATATAGCGACCCGCTTCCCCCACGTACTCGTTTACATTAGTCAGGAAAGCGATCACATCATGTTTGACCTCAGCCTCGATCTCCAGGATGCGCTTCGGGTCAAAGCTAGCCTTTGCCTTAATCGTTTCAACGGCTTCTGCGGGAATATAACCCAGTTCTGCCTGGGCTTCACAAACGGCAATCTCAACCTGTAACCACGTTTGATACTTATAGGTTTCCGTCCACAGATCGCCCATTTCAGGCAAAGTATATCGTTCTATCAAGGTTCGCTTCCCAAACTATTCATGCAATGTTAACGGGAATATTTTACCTCCTGATTTTGCCCAGATGCCCTAAACCCGACCGGAATCCGATATAGTTCCTACTGAACAGATTCTTTGTACGATGGGATTGGCGATCGTCAGGAGTAGGGGAAGTGTTAGGGATGAATTGGCAACAGCGCGTCGGGCGAACACTGCTAGCAATTTTCTTAGTCGTCATCCTGGGGGGTGGGGCGATCGGCTGTAGTCGATCGCCTGGTGCTGCTCCATCTGGGCCATTCCAGCCTACCAGTCGGCTTTCAGAGGTTGCGCCCCCAGCCACGCTTCAGGAATTGCGGAAAGGCTTTGAGCCATATCAACCTCAGGTGAAAATCCTCAGTCCGCGCGCCGATGAAGTGCTGCAAGACACGACCGCTTCGGTACGACTTCAGGTGAATGATCTGCCCCTGTTCCAAAACGAGGAGTTTGGCTTAGGGCCTCACTTACACTTCATTCTGGACAATGAACCCTACCAGGCAATTTATGATGCCAGAGAGCCGATCGCCCTGGAGGATTTAACCCCCGGAACCCATACCCTGCGGGTGTTTGCCTCTCGTCCCTGGCATGAGAGCTTCAAAAATGAAGGAGCCTATGCCCAAACCACCTTCCACGTCTTTGCCAAAACGCCCGAAGACATTCCTGCCCCGGATCAGCCCCTGCTCACTTACAGCCGTCCCAAGGGCAGCTACGGAGCCGAGCCAATCATGCTGGATTTCTATCTAACGAATGCTCCCCTACATCTGGTGGCAAGTGAAAATCCTGAAGACGATATTAGCGATTGGCAAATTCGCTGCACGATCAACGGTGAAAGCTTTACCTTCGATCGCTGGGAGCCAATTTACCTGAAGGGCTTCAAGGTTGGGCGCAACTGGATTCAGTTAGAACTACTAGATGAACAGGGGAACTTGATCGCCAACGATTTCAACGACACCATTCGCACCATCACCTATGAACCGGGCGGAACCGACACCCTCTCCAAGTTGACCAGAGGTGAACTGTCGGCAGCGGAAGTCTTCAGCATTGTCGATCCCAATTATGTTTATCAGCCTCCTGCACCCGAACCAGTGGTAGTGGAGCCAGAAGTCACCGAGCCAGAAGTCACCGAGCCAGAAGTGACTGAGCCAGAATTGGTCACTCCCGACGTAGAACCTGCGCCTCCAGTTGGGGAACCTGCCCTGACCTCAGAGCCAGAATCCCTTCAGGAAGTCCTGGACGATCTGGAAACTCCCACACCAGCGATCGAGCCATCCCCCTCGATCGCCCCAGAACCCGTTGCAGAACCCACTACAGAACTGTCTGAGGAATTACCGATCGAACTCACCACTCCCCCCATTCCCAAAACCGTAGAACTGGAGGGAGTCGAGCAAATGGAATCCTCCACCATTAAACCTGAACCAACTACTGCTCCAGTGCTTGAAGAGTCCGTAACAGAAGTACCCACTGCGATCGAATGAACGGATGCGATCGGTGATGATTTGAATTAGGGCTGATACAAATCTGTGTCGGTCTTCTATCTCTAGCGGTGGGCACTGCCCACCCTACTTTTTTGTCACTTCTTCACTTCTGACTTCTGACTCCTCACTCCTCACTCCTCACTCCTCACTCCTCACTCCCCCCTCGGCAAAACCAACATCGCATCCCCAAACGAATAAAACCGATACTGCCGATCGATCGCCTCTTGATACAGAGCCAGTAGCCGTTCCCGTCCGATCAAAGCACTGACTAACATCATCAGGCTGGACTTGGGTAGATGAAAGTTGGTGATCATGCCGTCAACTACGCGCCACTGGTAGCCAGGATAGATAAACAATTCAGTTTTGCCGCAGTAGGGTTGCAGGGTTCCTCCCTGGGCGGCTCCTTCCAGGGCCGAACTGCGGTAGTGCCGACCGCAATCACTCGTCCCCCTTTAGCCTTGGTTTGCTGAATGGCTTCCACCACCGCAGAGGGTACTTCTCCCCACTCTCCATGCATTTGATGCTGGGTGATGTCCTCTGCTTCCACCGGGCGAAAGGTTCCTACCCCAACATGGAGCGTGATGAATGCCTGCTGAATGCCGCGATCGGTTAAACGATCCAGGAGTTCCGGCGTAAAATGCAATCCGGCGGTGGGAGCAGCAGCCGATCCAGGAGACTTAGCGTAAACAGTCTGGTATTGTTCCGGATCCGCCTGGGAAGCAGTGATGTACGGAGGGAGAGGCACCACCCCCAGTTGAGCCAATGCTGGAATCAGGGAGTGTCCCTGGGGCAGGTTAAACCGCAGGATGCGCCCTCCAGTGTCCGGATCGATCGCCCTGACTTCCGCCGTCAGTTGCCAGGTTTCGTCGGATGAACGGTTGAGCAGGATCTCACCAAATGCGATCGTCGCGCCAATCCTCAATCGCTTTCCGGGTTTGACCAGTGCCAGCCAGTCCTGCGGCTGCTTCTCCTCCAGGAGCAACACTTCCACCTTTGCGCCCCCTGCCGTTTGTCCCTCTCCCATTTTTTGTCCATACAAACGCGCCGGAATCACGCGAGTATTATTCAAAATCAGCAAGTCTCCTGGCTTCAGCAGATCCGGCAGATCCCGAAACAGACAATGCTGCTCCTGTTGAGAGCCGACCACTAACAGTCGGGAACTATCTCTGGGAACCACTGGATTTTGAGCAATGCGTTCCGGGGGCAAGTCATAATCGTAAGCCGCAAGCTGTAAATCAGGATTCTCGAAGTCAGGATTCATCCTTTCATCCTCATATGCCAGTTGGGTGGTTTGTTCCGAATATTTGTCTGGTAATTCTTCCTTCATTCTTTAGGGTTTTTTAAAGTTTGGGTAGATCTCCCCATACCATGTCGGGGGCTTCTCCCCTAGTAGGTTTGCTGGATTCTAGCGAATATAGAAATGTAGCATTTGCCAGGAGTGCTTGTTATGGAATACCTCTATTACCTTGCGAACGCTAGCCTGACGCTGAGGGTAGTTGAATTCCTCCATACGATGCCCTGGCTTCCAGTCCGGTTTATGACGGTGATCCACCAGATTGATGGTTGGGTTATTAAGATTAAACTACATCGTCCACTCGATCCAAGAGAAGATGGTGATTTCCGTGCTTTCCTGAATGAATTAGGGATTCCCTATGAACCTGAGATTCGTGTTCGGATGGCACTGTGGGGATTGGAGACTGGGCAGTCTCCAGTGGAGGTGATGCGCCGCTATCAGGTCGCTATCGTTTCTCATGGAAGTCCGGATCACCGAGAAATTGAAGAATTTCGCAGACAGTTTGTGCAGGGACTGGGTTATTGTCCTGAAACGCTTGCATAGCTCTGTACTTGCATCGTGCAGATGATTGTTCCTGTCAACTGTATAGATTTGGGTGGTGAACCTGGGGCGCACAGTCATATGTGTGCCCTTCTCTGTTTTGGGAAACATTTGGGAAGATTCGAGAATTAAAGAATCGGCAGCCAGGGAAATGAGCCAAAGGTCATATCAATGCGCCTTTTCGTTGCTCTGCCTTTGCCCCCATCTCTCCTGACTCTAAAAACAACCCTGCCCTTCTCCCAGGAGGAGATTTTGGCAGGGATTGCTTGGTCAGGAAAGGTTTGCCAACGTTTCCCTGCTTGGAGGGGTAAGGGGGTGGGTAAACCGTCAGTGATGGCAGTCTGCATTGGCTCAGTTGTTCTGTCCAGACACCCACAATTGAACTTGTGCAGGCGCAGTAGCCTTAGAAGAGAGAGTTGTGGAGAATCAAAGGGTTTTCAAGCACAGCTTAGGGTTCTGCCTGCAATTCCACCAATAACCGCTCCAATTGTGCGGGTTTAGCGTTATAAACCTCACCACAGAAATGACAGATCACTTCTGCATCTTCGCCTTCTTCAATCATGTCTTGCAGTTCCGCCTGTCCCAGGATTTTTAGTGCCCCTAAAACTCGATCGAAGGAGCAACCGCAATGGAAGCGAACCAATTGCGTTTCGGGGAGAATTTCCAGTCCCATATCCCCCATCAAGTCTTCAAAGATTTGAGGCAACGACTTACCGGCACGTAACAGAGGGGTAAATCCAGTTAATTTAGCCATCCGAGACTCTAACTTTTCCACCAAAGCCTCATCCCGCGCTGCCTTGGGTAAGACCTGAATCATTAAACCACCCGCCGCCGTGACTCCTTCCGCGCTGACAAACACACCCAGCACTAGAGCCGATGGCGTTTGTTCCGAGCTAGCCAAATAGTGGGTTACATCATCCCCAATTTCCCCTGATACCAGTTCCACTGTGCTGGAGTAGGGATAGCCATAGCCAACATCCCGAACGACGTATAAATAGCCATTACTGCCAACTGCGCCACCGACATCCAACTTGCCCTTATCATTGGGCGGCAGTTCGATCGCAGGATTCGCTACATAGCCCCGCACCGTACCATCCAACCCTGCATCCACCAGAATCCCACCCAGAGGTCCATCACCGTTAATCCGAATGTTGACCCTGGACTCTGCCCGCTTCATACTCGATGCCAGCAACAACCCCGCAGACATCGTTCGTCCCAAAGCAGCAGTAGCAACATAAGATAGGTTGTGTCGTTGCCGAGCTTCGTCCGTTAACCGGGTGGTAATTACACCCACCGTCCGAATTCCGCCCTCCGCCGCCGTTGCTCGAATCAATTGATCAGCCATGACTACACACTTCGTAACATCCCATCCTTCCATTCTAGGATGTTCGATCGAGGTATTCGATGGACAGGGTAGGTCAATTAGATGACGCGGTGTTGACGAGGAAAGGAGAATGGAGGCGAGTTGGATGGCGATCGGCGATCAAGATTTGGATGAAACCGGATGAAATGGCTGGCAGGCAAGACTTCGGCTTGAGCTCAGAGTTCGGTGAGGCTCACTCGAGCCGTCAAAACGCTGCCTGCGCTACGGAAGTGTGCGGAAGTATGTGGAAGGATTCAGTCCGGCCTAATTCATAAACTGTTCCAACTTCCGGGTCAGGCTATCAATCAGGCTTTCATCTTCACTAACTTCAGCATTCGCTGCTGAGATCACTTGCTCTACGGTATCAGGGGGCAGATCGAGCAAATCCACCAGTTTTTGATAGGCTGCTGCTTCCTCAGTATTAATTTTTGCTTCCTCAGGCGTACGGGAACTAGAGCAAATCACCTCATACCCCAGGTGCAACACGAGCTTCTTCTCTTCTTCGCCCTGCAACTTTGGCGTTAGCTCCTCCAGAGGAATATTTTGCATCATGTAATCCTGAAGTTCCTGACGCAAACGCTGCTTCTGAGGTGCATCAGCCGCAAATAACCCGCTAAACCGATCGAGCATCACATCCACCTCTTCCTGGGCCAATTCACCATCTGCCCATGCCATTGTAGTGACAATGCGGAGAATGTTCATTTGGCGAGGGGAAATTGAGGGAGGGGGAGGAGTTTGAACCATAACGAGAGCCTCCTGGAAGCTTTCTACAACTTTTGCAATCTGTAAGCCCACGGTATGCGAGAATCACAGATTCAATGTCCCACAGTTAGTTTTCACGTTATCACGGGACTCTTGAACGCGGGTTGAGCTTAAGCTTCTCCTAGGAAAACTGTTACAGTTCTTTGCTTCCACTTTCTGTTTGTTTAAATTCTTGTGGGGTAAGCAGCATTTCGACGGCTCGAGTGAGCGTTCGACTGAGCTCACGCCGAAGTCCTCGCCGAACTCTTGCCCGCCCTTTCGATCGCCTCAATGAGCTGGCGCAGCGATCTGAATAACCTAAGCCATCCACCAGCCTAAGCCAGATGCATCTTTAACACTGCCCTGGGCGCACGACGCACATTACAGCGAATAGTTTCATGCCCCAACCGCGTGCAGGCTTCATAGCGGTGACAGCCAGAAAACCCATAGTACTGCCCATCCACTTCCAGAACATCGATCGGCTCTTGTAGCCCAATCTCCTGGATGGATTCCATTAATGCTTTGACCTTGTTCTGATCGTTTTGGCGATACAGGGGACGACGAATCTCGCGGATAGGGATTTCTTGTACTCTCATGCAGGTCTATCCTTTGCAGTTCCAATTCCCTATATCATACTCATCACGACTTTGACTTGCAAGATCTTGGACAGCGAATCTCGATTTACCCCTGGGAATCCGCTGTAAGGGCGCACAGCAGTGCGCCCCTACTTCACCTTGCCAAACCGTCGATCGCGCTGTTGATAGGCCATCAGGGCCTGATGAAACTCGGTACGATCGAAATCGGCCAGAGGGTTTCCGTCACATAAATTTCGGCATAGGCCACCTGCCACAGCAGAAAATTACTGATCCGCATTTCGCCGCTGGTGCGGATCAGTAAATCCGGGTCGCAGGTGCCTGCGGTATACAGGTGATGGGCAAAGATGGTGTCGTCAATCTCATCCGGCTGCAATAATCCCTGCTGCACCTTGGTTGCAATCGCCCTGCAAGCCTGAACAATTTCCTGTCGTCCACCATAGTTCGTCGCAACCCGAAACTGAATGCCCTTATTGTTGCGGGTTTCTTCCATCGAAGCGTGAATTTCCTTTTGCAGCGATCGAGGCAGCGCATCCAGATTACCCACAAACTGGATTTGCACATTCTCCTCCATCATCTCCTTCAGCTCCTGCCGCAGCACCCGCTCAAACAGCGTCATCAAAAAATCCACTTCCTCTAGCGGTCGTCCCCAGTTCTCCGTTGAAAAGGCATAGGCGGTTAACGCGCCAATTCCCCAATCCTTACAGCAACGTAGAATATCCTTCAATGTATCGACCCCTCGACGATGCCCCATAATGCGGGGCAAGCCCTGCTTCTTCGCCCAGCGACCATTGCCATCCATAATGACAGCCACATGCCTGGGTAGTCGATCGCGCTTCAGGTCAGCAGGTAACTCTCGGAGGATGGTTTGGTTTGCAGTCATTTTTTCTCCCGCGAAGTTGGTGATTTAAGAAAGCGTGATGGCAAGCCACGAAGGCGAGTCCCAATCTGCCGACCCAGATTTCGCAGGGGAGCAACGGCTTCCGGATCAACCGAGGGCGAAAACCGCTCGCTTAATAGTTCCCTCAGTTTACTGCTAGTCAATGGTCGATTGAGATTACCTCGCTCAGCCAGTGAAATTGAACCCGTTTCTTCTGATACCACAACACAGACACAGTTTTCGACTCGTTCAGTAATTCCCATTGCTGCTCGATGACGAGTCCCCAACTGGCGGGAGGCAGTGCGATCGGAAATTGGCAAAATCACCCCAGCAGACACAACGCGAGAGCCACGGATAAAAACGGCTCCATCGTGAAGCAAAGTCGAGGTTTGAAAGATAGTTTGTAGCAATTCTTTGGAAACTTCAGCATTGATGCGCACACCCGGAACCGAAAAATCGCGCTCATCCACCGGGCGATCGGTTTCCAGGATCAGGAGAGCCCCCGTCCGATTTTGGGACAACTCTTTCACCGCATCCACAATTTCATCAATTACACTATCGGGTTTTGGGGTGGTGCGCTTGTAGGGGTAAAACAGTTGCAGCATTTCTCCACGCCCCAGTTGTTCCAGCAGGCGACGAAATTCGGCTTGCAAAATGAATGCCATGGCTACCGCCGAGCCAATGACCAGTTTTTCCAATACAAACGTTAGCAACGTTAGCCCCAAAACTCCGCTCAACGCTGAAGCCAACATCAGAATGATTAACCCTCTGACCATCCATAATGTCCGGCGTTCACCAATGATCACCAGCAGCATATAGGTCAGGATCAAAACCAATCCAACGTCGAATAGGCGGAGCAATGGCAGGGACGAAGTCCAACCAAGATTTCTCAGCAATTGCTCCAACAGAGATCCCATCTGCTCGACTCTGGGTTCATTGATATCAGAAGAATGAAGGTTAAACGGTAAAGGATGCGTAAAGTTTTGGGTACTAAATTTGAGTTTTAACTTAGGCTATTTCGATGAATTAGGACATCTAACCTAAGCTTAGAGCCTAATTCTCGAAACTAGCTTTACATCTATCATCTACCGCAATGTACAGAATTTAACCTCATCCGCCCCACTTCATCCTTTCTCTACCAGTCTTTCGGGCAAGCGATCCTGGCGAACCAGATCTCGGTAGCTTTCTCGCTGCAAGATAATGTTGGCTTCCCCTGCCTGGACCAGCACAGCAGCCGGACGAGCTAGACGGTTATAGTTGGAAGCCATACTGTAGTTGTAGGCTCCCGTTGCTAGTACCACTACTGTATCACCTGGCTTTGTCGGTGGGAGTTGGGCATCCTTAATAATAATGTCCCCTGACTCGCAGTGCTTCCCAGCGATCGTCACCGTTTCCGTCATCTCTGCCGACATTTGGCTGGCCAGCACCGCCCGATACACCGACTGATAGGTGATGGGGCGAGGATTATCTGACATCCCACCATCTACCGTGACATAGGTGCGCAGGTTGGGAATCACCTTCTGACTACCCACCGTGTAGGCCGTGATGCAGGCAGAACCGATCAGCGATCGCCCCGGTTCAGCAATTAATCTCGGTAGGGGAACCTGCTGCTGTTCACAGGCTTGCACCACTCCCTCACAGACAATGCGCACCCATTCCTCAATACTGGGTGGATCATCCGCCTCAGTGTAGCGAATGCCCAATCCACCCCCAATATCCAGTTCTTGCACCGGCAAGCCGTACTCCGCTGCCTGACTCAACCAGCCCACCATCACCCCTGCCAGATCTTCATGGGGCTGAAGCTCAAAGATTTGGGAGCCGATATGGGCATGAAGGCCGATACATTCCAGGGTTGGCTGCTTGGCAACAAAGGCAAAGACTTGTTCTAGCTGATCCGGATCAAAACCAAACTTACTGTCCAAATGCCCGGTGCGAATGTATTCATGGGTATGGCACTCGATTCCCGGCGTGAGGCGGAGCATGATGCGCACAGGAGCGGGCAGATTGGCGGTGATCTGCGTCAGGGTTTCTAGTTCGTACCAGTTATCCACGACGATCGTGCAGCCAGACTCTACTGCAAACTGCAATTCCTCCACCGATTTATTGTTGCCGTGCAAGTAAGTCTTCTCTGCTGGAACACCTGCCTGAAGTGCCGTGTATAGTTCGCCCCCCGACACCACATCAATTCCCAGTCCTTCACTGGCCACGATCGCACAAACCGCCAGACAATTCCAGGCTTTCGAGGCATAAATCACCAACGAGTCCCCCGGATAATACCGTTCAAAGGACTGCCGATACTGCCGACAAGCCGATCGCAGCGTCTCTTCATCCAAAACGTAGAGCGGTGAGCCAAACCGTTGCACCAGGTCTGAAACATCACAGCCGCCAACTTCCAAATGGTCTTGTGCGTTCACCGTTGCCGTCAATGGCAGCAAAAATTGATTGGGTGAAGTCAGTTGATGGTTGGGAGCGGGTAAATATTGCAGACCAGAATTAACCGCCTCCGTAGCAGAGGTTAGTACCATTGATATATTCGTCCTTGAGAGCGTTTCCTAAATGTTCTGAGCGTCAGATTCGCACCTTGTCCAATTAACCAGTGTACAATTGAGGGTTATAGGAATTCAGCCCTTCAATCGAATTTAGTCAGAGTTTTGTGAATTTTCTAGCATTAGAGCCGCTAACGGCTGACCTGCTTCCCGCGATTGTTGAACTCGATCGCCTCTGTTTGGGAGGGTTGTGGACGATTGATGGTTATCGTCGAGAGTTAGAAAGCCCCAATAGCGATCTTTTAATTGTAAAAGGAGTTGGAAGCTCATCGGAACCCCTGAGCAAACAAAAACCAGGGGACAACGGCCAGAACCCCCAAAGCCAAGAGCCCCTCCTCCCTCCTCCCTCCTCCCTCCTCTCTCCTCCCTCCTCCCTCCTCTCTCCTCCCTCCCTCCTCGCCCTTGGCTGCATCTGGTCGATCGCCGATGAAGCTCACATTACCCTGTTGGGGGTTCATCCCGACTACCGTAAACAGGGGTTGGGACAGTTGATGCTCTATGCCCTCTTGAAAGCGGCATACAGGCGGGAACTAAAGTGGGCAACGCTGGAAGTCCGCGTTTCCAACCAAGCCGCGATCGATCTATATAAAAAGTTTGATTTTCAGGAAGTTGGCACTCGTAAACGCTACTACGATAATCAGGAAGATGCACTCATCCTGTGGCTCAACGGCTTGCAAAACCCTGAATTTCGCCAAACCCTGAAAGTGTGGAAGCAGCAGGTTAGCGATCGGCTGGAGCAAGCAGGGTGGAGGGAGAAAAGGATAAAAGGAAGAATTTAATTTGATTTCTACTTGACTTCTTTCCCGTTTTTCATAAGAATCAGCCTTCGGGACTGAAATTTCGATCGTAGCGATCGTTTTCAAATCCCTACAGTATTCCTCCTCCACACCACACCCCCAATTTCATCCAATTGGGTCATTTGATTCGGGATTTCTGCAATGAACTTCGGTGATCCCTACCTTTTACCTGCTGTTCGTTCGTAACAGCTTGAGGATTCTCCTATGTTAAAATCAGCGTACCGGCACGCACCAGGTGATAAAGGAACGCCATGTTTGAACGCTTCACAGAAAAAGCCATTAAGGTGATCATGCTTGCTCAGGAGGAGGCTCGCCGCCTGGGACATAACTTTGTGGGCACCGAACAGATCCTCCTGGGTCTGATTGGGGAGGGGACGGGTGTCGCCGCCAAAGTACTGAAATCAATGGGTGTCAATTTAAAAGACGCTCGGATCGAGGTTGAAAAAATCATCGGTCGGGGGTCAGGCTTTGTCGCTGTTGAAATTCCGTTCACCCCACGGGCGAAACGAGTTTTGGAACTGTCTCTTGAAGAAGCTCGCCAGCTTGGTCACAACTATATTGGAACTGAACACCTTCTTCTGGGTCTGATCCGGGAAGGCGAAGGAGTCGCAGCACGAGTTCTGGAAAACCTGGGAGTAGACCTGTCTAAGGTTCGCACTCAGGTGATTCGGATGTTGGGCGAAACGGCGGAAGTCTCGACGGGGGGAAGCCAGGGACGCACCAAAACGCCAACGCTGGACGAGTTTGGCTCAAACCTGACCCAGATGGCAGCGGAAGGCAAGCTTGATCCCGTTGTGGGTCGTCAAAAAGAAATTGAGCGCGTCATCCAAATCCTGGGTCGGCGGACAAAGAACAACCCTGTTTTGATCGGTGAACCCGGTGTGGGTAAAACGGCGATCGCAGAAGGATTGGCCCAGCGGATTTCCAACGGTGACATTCCAGACATCCTGGAAGAAAAGCGCGTCGTTACGTTAGACATCGGGCTTCTGGTGGCTGGAACCAAGTACCGAGGAGAGTTTGAAGAACGCCTCAAGAAAATCATGGATGAAATCCGTCAAGCCGGAAACGTCATCCTGGTGATTGATGAGGTGCATACCCTCATTGGTGCAGGGGCGGCAGAAGGGGCGATCGATGCAGCGAACATCCTCAAGCCAGCTCTGGCCCGGGTGAGCTTCAGTGTATTGGAGCAACGACCCTGGATGAGTACCGCAAACACATTGAACGGGATGCTGCCCTGGAACGGCGATTCCAGCCCGTTATGGTGGGTGAGCCATCTGTGGCTGAAACGATCGAAATCCTGCACGGCCTACGCGATCGCTATGAACAGCACCATCGGCTCAAGATTTCCGATGAGTCTCTGGATGCTGCGGCGAAGCTCTCCGACCGCTATATCTCCGATCGGTACTTGCCTGACAAGGCGATCGACCTGATTGACGAAGCCGGTTCCCGCGTTCGGTTGATCAATTCCCAACTGCCCCCCGCAGCGAAGGAACTGGACAAAGAACTGCGCCAGGTTCGTAAAGATAAGGATGATGCCGTTCGGAACCAGGACTTTGATCGGGCAGGGGAACTGCGCGATCGGGAAATGGAAATCAAGTCAGAAATCCAGGCGATTATCAAAAACCGGAAGTCGGAAGGTTCGGAACAGGACGATCAACCGGTCGTTACCGAAGAGGACATTGCCCAAATCGTGGCATCCTGGACGGGTGTTCCGGTGAACAAGCTGACGGAATCGGAATCCGAGAAGCTACTGCACATGGAAGATACCCTGCGGCAGCGGATGGTGGGTCAGGAGGAAGCGGTCAAGGCCGTATCTCGCGCCATTCGGCGGGCAAGAGTGGGCTTGAAGAACCCCAACCGTCCGATCGCCAGCTTTATCTTCTCCGGGCCAACTGGGGTAGGTAAAACAGAATTGGCGAAGTCTCTGGCGGCTTACTTCTTTGGTTCGGAAGAAGCGATGATCCGGCTGGATATGTCTGAGTTCATGGAACGCCACACCGTTTCCAAGCTGATCGGTTCGCCTCCGGGCTACGTAGGCTACAACGAAGGTGGTCAGTTGACGGAAGCCGTTCGTCGTCGGCCTTACACGGTCGTTCTGTTTGACGAAATTGAAAAGGCGCACCCGGATGTGTTCAATATGCTGCTGCAAATCCTGGAGGATGGTCGTCTGACCGATGCCAAGGGACGCACAGTGGACTTCAAGAACACCCTGATCATCATGACCTCCAACATTGGTTCCAACGTGATTGAGAAAGGCGGCGGCGGTCTTGGCTTCGACATTGCCGATACTGACGATGCGGCTGAATCTCAATACAACCGGATTCGATCGCTGGTGTTGGAAGAGCTGAAGCGGCCATTCCGTCCTGAGTTCCTCAACCGGGTGGATGAAATTATCGTCTTCCGTCAGTTGATCAAGGACGAAATCAAGCACATTGCCAACATCTTGCTGAAGGAAGTCTTTGGTCGTTTAGCTGAACAGGGCATTACGCTGGAAGTCACGCCGAAATTTATGGATCGGTTGGTGGAAGAAGGCTACAACCCCAGCTACGGTGCGCGACCCTTACGTCGAGCCATCATGCGGTTGTTGGAAGACTCCCTGGCAGAGGAAATTCTCTCCGGTCGGGTGAAGCATGGTGATACAGCACTGGTAGACATCAATGATGATGGGCAGGTACAGGTTCGGGTAGAACAAACCCGCGAGCCATTGCTGCCTCAAACGGCGGATCAGGTCTAGCTTGAGTTGCGGGCAACGTTGAGTTGAAATTTAAATTAAAACCGGTGATAGTTTGATTAACCCATCAGCTATCACCGTTTTTGTATTTGAGTTCTGTTTGTTTACCGTTTCTCGTTCACCGTTTCTCCAGTCGCCTTTATGTCCCTCAATTTGACCGATCGCCTCCCGCCTGATGCCGCTATTCCAGCCCAATTCACCCTTTCCCTCACCGCAGAGGAACGCACTCGATCGCGCCATTACTTTGAAACCGATGAAGAGCATGGGGTTTATCTGCGTTTACCCAGGGGAACGGTACTGCGCCACGGCGAACTGCTGCGATCCGAGGATGGGCAGACGATCGTGCAGGTGATTGCCAAACCTGAGCCTGTGATGACGGTGACGGCTCCAACCCCCCTGGATCTCCTGCGGGCGGCGTATCATCTCGGCAATCGCCATGTTGCCCTTGAGGTAACGGAAACCTATCTCCAACTTTCGCCCGATCCGGTATTAAAGGCGATGCTGGAACAGCTCAATGTACAGGTGGCAGAAACGATCGCCCCCTTTGAGCCAGAGGCAGGAGCCTATGGGCACCGGCATAGTCACGCTCATGAAGCCTCACCCTGAATGGGGCGATCGCAAAAGCAGGTCAAAAAACGGGCATTTTAGGGTGAGATGAATTCAGGGTTTACCATGCCGAATCACCTCAAAATTGCCACCTGGAATCTGGCTCGTCCCCGATGGGGCAGTTGGAACAAACCAGGTATTCTGACGAAACTCCGAGAAGTGGATGCCGATATTTGGATTTTAACGGAAACGAACAGCGTGATTTCTCCTGGAGAGAATTACCACGAGCCAGTAGCCACTCAACCTGAAGCATCTCATACCAAAGGTGAAAACTGGACAACCATCTGGTCGCGCTATCCCATCCAGCAAACGCTAGCGACCAGGGATGCTGAAATCGCAGTCTGTGCTGAGGTTGACTTGGGAAATTCGATCGGTCGTCTGGTGGTTTACGGCACGATTATTACCTGGGCAAATGATGGAGTTTGGAGCAAAGAGGCGAAGAAGTGGCAACGCCATTATGAGTCGATCGCCTGGCATAGCGAGGACTGGGCAACATTGAGCCAGAATGCCTCGTTTTGTGTGGCAGGGGATTTTAACGAAACCTTAAGCGGGCCGTTTGATTATGGCACTCGGCAGGGACGCGCTTTACTCCAGGCAGCATTAGATCGAAGCCATCTCACTTGTGTCACCGCAGGCAGCGAACTGGGCTACAACATTGATCATGTTTGCTTGAGTGCCGATTGGGCAAAACGAGTGGTTGATGTCAATAAGTGGCAGGCTTTCCGAGAGGATGGCAAGCCTGTCAGCGATCATCACGGAATTACGGTCAGATTGAGCCTGGACTAGGAATTGTAGAAATTGTAGGGTGAGCAGCGCCCACCGCAGGCAAGATGCCTGCGCTACGGAATATTTCTTTACTCCTCACTCCTCACTCCTCACTCCTCACTTCCCCCAAAACTGGCATTCCACCTGCCCACCATGCCAAAATTTTAGTAATCTTAAGGAGCGTTCACTTTCCCCTACTGACCCCATGACTGCAACGATCCCTACTCTCGCCAGCCAATACGACCCAAGCATTACTGAAGCGAAGTGGCAAAATTTTTGGGAGGCCCAGCAAGCCTTCAAAGCAGACCCCGATCGCGGTGGAGAGCCTTACTCTATTGTGATTCCGCCACCAAACGTGACGGGGAGCCTGCATATGGGCCATGCCTTCGAGCATTCGCTGATTGATGTATTTGTCCGGTATCACCGGATGAAGGGGCTGAATACGCTGTGGTTGCCGGGAACGGATCACGCCAGCATTGCCGTTCAAACCATTTTGGAACGAGAACTGCGATCGCAGGGTAAGTCCCGTCAGGATGTGGGGCGTGAGGCTTTCCTGCAACGCGCCTGGGAGTGGAAGGAAGAATCGGGTGGGACGATCGTGGGCCAACTGCGCCGACTGGGGGTGTCGGTGGACTGGACGCGGGAACGGTTCACGATGGATGAGGGTCTGTCGCGGGCGGTGGTTCATGCCTTTGTCCAGCTTTACAATGAGGGGCTGATCTATCGCGGCAACTATCTGGTCAACTGGTGTCCGGCGAGCCAGTCGGCAGTGTCGGATCTGGAAGTGGAAAGCAAAGAGGTGGATGGTAATCTCTGGCATTTGCGCTACCCGCTCACCGATGGGTCAGGCTATGTAGAAGTAGCCACCACTCGTCCAGAAACGATGCTGGGCGATACCGCTGTCGCCATTAACCCAGAAGACGATCGCTACAAGCATTTGATTGGCAAAACCGTACGGCTGCCGCTCCTGAATCGGGAAATTCCGATCATTGCCGATGAGTACGTGGATTCCAGCTTTGGCACAGGCTGCGTTAAGGTGACTCCGGCCCATGATCCAAACGACTTTGAAATGGGCAAACGCCACGATCTGCCGTTCATTACCGTCATGAACAAGGACGGCACGATGAACGATCAGGCAGGAACCTTCCAGGGACAGGATCGGTTTGAGGCGCGGAAAAATGTGGTGGCGCGGCTGGAGGCAGAGGGCTTCCTGGTCAAGGTGGAAAACCACAAGCACACCGTGCCCTACAGCGATCGCGGTAAGGTGCCGATCGAACCAATGCTGTCTACCCAGTGGTTCGTTAAAATTCGTCCCCTTGCCGATCGCACACTAGAATTCCTGGATCAGCAGAATGATCCCGTCTTTGTACCAGAACGCTGGACGAAGGTGTACCGAGATTGGCTGGTGAACCTGCGCGATTGGTGTATTTCGCGTCAGTTGTGGTGGGGACACCAAATTCCCGCCTGGTATGCCATCAGCGAGACGAACGGAGAGATTACCGACCATACGCCGTTCATTGTGGCCAACAATGAGTCAGAAGCCTGGGAACGGGCAAAGGCGCAGTTTGGCGAAGGGGTGCAGCTGGCCAAGATCCGGATGTGCTGGATACCTGGTTCTCCTCAGGACTCTGGCCCTTCTCTACGATGGGTTGGCCCGATCGCACCCAAGATTTAGAGTTCTACTACCCCACCACTACCCTTGTCACCGGATTTGACATTATTTTCTTCTGGGTGGCTCGCATGACCATGATGGCGGGACACTTCATGGGGAATATGCCCTTCAAGTCGGTATACATCCACGGGCTGGTGCGGGATGAGAACAATAAAAAAATGTCGAAGTCGGCGAACAACGGCATTGATCCCCTGTTGCTGATCGACAAGTACGGCACCGATGCCCTCCGCTATACCCTGATCCGGGAAGTGGCGGGAGCCGGGCAAGATATTCGCCTGGAATATAACCGCAAAACCGATGAATCACCCTCGGTGGAAGCCTCCCGGAACTTTACGAACAAGCTCTGGAATGCGTCCCGGTTTGTGATGATGAACCTGGATGGGCTGACCCCAGAGCAGTTGGGTAAGCCCGCCGTTGAGGATTTGGAACTCGCCGATCGCTGGATGCTGTCTCGCTACCATCAGGTTGTCCAACAAACCCGTGATTATGTGGATCACTATGGCTTAGGGGAAGCGGCAAAGGGACTGTACGAGTTCATCTGGGGCGACTTCTGCGACTGGTACATCGAACTGGTGAAGTCTCGGCTTCAGGATAAAGGTTCCCCCTCCCGCAAGGTGGCCCAGCAAACCCTGGCTCACGTCCTGGAGGGAACCCTGCGCCTGCTCCATCCCTTTATGCCCCACATCACGGAGGAGGTCTGGCATACCCTCTGTCAAGCAGCAGACGATCGCTTCCTGGCCCTTCAGTCCTATCCTGAGCCGGATCAGAACCTGATTAATTCTGATCTGGAACAACAGTTTGAATTGCTGATCAACGCCATTCGCACCATTCGCAACCTGCGGGCAGAAGCCGACATCAAACCGGGTGTCCGGATTCGGACGTTGCTGAAAACAGAGGATGAGCGGGAACAGCAAATCCTCACGGCAGGCGAGTCCTACATTCAGGATCTGGCGAAGGTGGAGCAACTGACGATCGCCCACCCTGGACAGGAAACGGCTCAGGAGAGCACCATCCGCGAAACGCCTGCCCCAGCCACCGAGATTGATCTGACGACACCGCTCCTCCCCTCCCGCACCTCTGCGACCACCACGCCTGACAAATACCAGAAAGCGATTCGTACTGCAGGCTTACTCTTTGCAATTTTCTTTGTGGCCAAAATCCTGCTGGCCCTGGTGGGGGCTGTGGATAGCCTGATCTTGATTTCCCCCATGCTGAAACTGATTGGCTTTGGCTACACCACCTGGTTCATCTACCGCAACCTGTTCTTTGCCCGCGATCGCCAAACTTTCTCCACCCAGGCTTCCCGCTGGACGCAGCAAATTAAAGGTAAGGCAGAGGAAATTGCGGCTGATCTGCCGTCTCCGACTCCCCACCCTGCGATCGCCCAACCCCAGGAAGACGAAAAAATGATTGCTGGAGTCGTCGGTACCGTTCAGGTGTTGATTCCGCTGGCGGGAGTAGTCGATGTTGAGGCATTGCGGGCCAAACTTCAGAAGGATTTAAGTAAAGTGGAGGCAGAGGTTCAGTCGCTGTCTCAACGGTTAAGCAATGCTAACTTTGTGGATAAAGCTCCGGCTGACGTGGTTCAGGGTGCGAGAGATGCTTTATCAGAAGCTGAAAAACAGGCAGAACTTTTACAGGAACGCCTTGTCCGATTATGAAATCATGAGTTTTGCCGATTAGCTTTTGAAAAAACACAACAGGAATCGGTTTAAGAAGATATACTGTCTCTCAAGGATTTGTTAAGATTCTGCGACAATGCTGCATCTCGCTCAGGTCAAGAAAAAGGATCCTGAGGGCAAGACAATGCTCCAATTGCTTGCCCAGCAGAAGGCTGACTATGCCTGGGTTGTTTTAGACGATGGGGATAGTACAGTCTGGGTTGACACCGAGGATTATCAGCTCGGTGCCCTGGTTCTGGTGGATGTTTCTCCCCTGAAGCAGGTTCAGCAGATTGATGATGCAACGCGATGGATCTTAGAAATCGTTGAACAGTATTTATCACTAGGAATCACACCAGCTTTGCTTCAGGAAGAGGTACAACGGGCAGAGCAATGGCGGCAATCCTTAACGCTTCAGAGCCAGGAATTGGGGCGACGGACGTGGGAGATAGAAGCCCGTCGAGAGCAAATTCAGGAGCTGGAGGAGAATCTGCGTCAGGAAAAGCAGGCTCTGGACACCATTACTGCCCAACTTAAAACCAATGCTCAGTTAAAAGCGAAGTCCCCCAACGGTAATGGCATATCGGATGATCACTCGCTGGAACGATCGCCAGACGATGAAAAGTCTGTCTAGTCCAGCTACTAAGGATTAAATAAACTCCCTAGCTTCGAGTGAAACCAGGGAGTCAAACCGCATTTAGAGTCCTTTGTTGATTCAGTCTGTTTAGACTTCAACGGCAGCGGGACATCAGAGGTGAAGCTTCTACAATTTGATGTTGCTTGCACCCCTGATGCGATCGCATCTAGCTAAACCGCCCCGTCAAGAAAGAGGGTGAATAGTCAGACCAGGATTGTTTCACCAGATCCTCATCTGCCATGACGCTACCCAGGTAGTTCCCTGCGGGCAAGGACGGGAACCGCTTATAGGGAACCACATCTTCGCCGAAGTAGCGCGCGTATTCTGCACTATTCACCATCGCCTCAACCGCAACCTTCAAACCACCGTCTGCCAGCAGTTTGTTGTATTGCCGGATTTCTGCCTGAGTGGCCGGAGCACGCCCCAGGATGTGACGGAACAGGAATTCAATCACCTTGGTGTTGGGGTAGGGCGTATAGAAGCGACGGACATAGATCTCAGAGCTAGCCAGAGTCTTAACGAACTCGCGCACCGAGATTTCACCGTTCTTCAGCTTACTCTCCAGGTCAGAGCGGCGGATCTCCCGTGGCACTTGACCACTGAACACATCCATCACCTGGACGTAGAGGGCATTGATCACCAACTCCTTCTCAGCCTGGCTGGTCTCAGGATTCAGGCGATAAATCCGGGAGGGCTTACGCCGAGCCGTACCCACACCGACTTCAACCGACTGACCATCCCCATTGCTGAAGGAACGACCCAATTCCACAAACTTCGGCTTGCTCAGGTCTGGCTGACGGGCTTGCTTCGTCAGATCAGACATTGCCTTGCTCATCAACGGCATCTTTGTGATGTCCATGCGGGACTTCACTGGCTCAAAGCTAGGTACCACGAGGTCTTTATTTTGCTTGGTGAGCTGATTGTAGAGCCGTTGCGTGTTCGGGAAGTTTGCCGCAGGCAGGGTGGGGAAACGACGGTAAGGAACGGTGTCTTCACCGAAGTTTTCTGCATACTCCTGGCTGGTCAGCATGGTGCGAATGAATTCGCCCAAACCTTGAGAGGCCAGGATCTGGTTGTACTTGCGAATTTCCGCCTGATCCAGGGGGGCCCGACCCAGGAAGTGCTTCGTTCCCAGTTCAATCACCTTGGTGTTGGGATAGGGCGTGTAGAACTCCTTAATGTACAGACGAGAGGTTCCCAACGCTTCAACGAATTCCTTCAGGTTGATTTCACCGTTGGCCAGCTTGCTTTCCAGCACCGTGAATTCGTTCTGAACGATATAGGGTTCCACATCCCGTTCAAAGATTTGCCGATAGGCGGCACGAATCGCGGTTTGAACTGCCGTTGGCTCTAGCGTTGTCAGCTTAAAGACCTTGGTTTGTTCACGCCGCTTGCTCACGCCCTGGTTGGAACGGAACGCGACATCGGCAATGCTGCGATCCTCTGCTACAATCCCCTTCTGAACGAACATCGGGGTTTCTTCCTTGACCGGCTTCGTGCCCTTATCGGCAATGCTGCCAATCCGGTTCGTCCGCAGGGAAACCCCACCAGGGGTCAGATACCGCTCGTAGGGAACGGTGTCTTCTCCAAAGGTTTGAGCATACTCCATGCTGTCGAGCATGGCATCCACCAGGGCGTAGAAGCCCTTCTTGGCAGCAATGTCGAAGTAGGAATTAATTTCCTGACGACCGTAGGTAGGACGACCCAATAAGCGACGGTGCATGTATTCGATCGCCTTGGTCACATAGAGCGAAGTCCAGTACAGCTTGCGGAACAGATCCGACTTGGCGAGCTGCCGCACAAATTCTCGCACCGTAATCTCGCCGTTTTCCAGCTTGATTTCCGACACCTTCAGGCGTTGTCCTTCATAGACATCCCGCCCAAACACTTGCAGGTATGCTGCCCGGATTACTTTCTGCGTGGAGCTTTCCGAGAACTTGACGCTAATCCCCTGAGTATTGCCACCCGCCTTGCTGAAGGTTCCGGTGTAGCTGGGGATTTGATCCAGCTTGAACACCTTTTGCCCCAGGGAACCCGGAGCCACACCACGGGCGGAAGGATTGCTCAACTGGTTGTTGATACCGGGCCCACGGTTGATCAGAATCCGACGGGTATCCTTACCGAAGGGTGCGGGTTTGGCGCTGGGGTTGCGGGTCTGTTTCGGGAAGATGGCTCCAAACTGGATTTCCAGCGGATCGTTACCCGAACCGTAAACGTGCTGATCCGGCAGGGGTTGGGTATAGCTGGCAAAGGTGGTAATGAACTGAGGCACCTTGCGGAACGGCGCACTGTACTTAAACAGGTCTTGCTGAGGGCCCCAGTTGCGGCATTCTTGCGCTTCCTGACCCAAGCCCCGCAGGTAGGGAACGGTTTCTTCCCCAAAGTAGTCGGCATATTCCTGGGAATCCACCAGGGCATCCACCAGGGCAGGGAGTCCTCCATTGGAAACAATGGAGAAGTACTTCTGCACCTCTTCCCGCGAGGAGGGGCCCCGTCCCAGGATGTGGCGGAAGGCCAGTTCTAATGCCCGGCTATTAATGTAGGGTTGATAAAAGTTTTTACGATACAGCGGAGATTTTGCCAGCCGACGAACAAACTCCTTCATGGAGATGTCGCCGTTTTTCACCTTGGATTCCAGATCGGAAATCGCCAGGGAGTAGGCGCGAGTAATATCCCGTTCAAAAATTTGGCGATAGGCGGCTTTAACCACCTCCGTTTTTTCTGACGCAGAAAGACCGGGCTTCATGGCGTATTTTGGACGACGCTCTGCGGCATTGAAATAAATCTGAGGTAGCTGTAAGCCTTGCAGATCCCCAGTGGGACGCTGACGCAACTTATCAGATGGTGTGGGTGCTCTGAATTCGTTGAGCAGCACATCAAAATATTGAGCCACGATCGCCTTCGCATCGTCATCGCGCTCAAAATACTCCAGCGACGCTTGCCGCATGCCCAGCAGTGCCACGATCGTCGCATCTCCGGAACAGGCATTTTCAATGATTTCGCGTAAGCCCCGCGTGTTGACTGCGATGATATTGGGATCACCCGCCACGATCGCATAGGTGGTGTAGCGGAGGAACCAGCTCAAATCCCTCAGGGACTTTTGCATATTGCGTGGCCCATAACGCGCTACGTTAATCGGTCGGAATCCGGGCGGAGTCGGCCCGCCGACAGAGCCACTAAAGAGCGATCGCAGTCCACCCAGCAAGCCGCCGCCGCTGCTACTACCGCCAGAAGCTGCCACATAGGTTGCAGTTCCTAGCTTCATGGCCTCCCTCTGATCGAGCGGAGTGCCCCCCACCGTCATTTGTACCGGAGCGTCTTCAGAGGGCTTCTCCAGGAATGCGAGAGGCGATCCTCCAACAAAAATCCGGTTGGCGGCACGGGAAACAATCAGTTCTGAGTTTTGCGTCAGAACCTGTGCAATTTCAAGACGCTTTAGACCAGAGCTAAAGTAGCTGGATAGCTCACTGAGTTCTCCCCGCCCAAGGAAACGATCTTGTTGTTCAGCTTGAGAAATGGTTGCAACAGGTACGGTTTGATATAGCTGCGGACGCGCAACAGAGCTTCCACCACTTGCCTTTACACTCATTGGATTTCAAAAGCTCCCTATCAATAATGATTGCAATGAGACCTGCCCAAGGTGCCGCTCAGAAAGGGTTCAACAAACTGTTGTGGGTTGATGTTCCCTCATGAGAACTCCACCAGAACGACTGCCCAGGGTTAACTGGCTTTTACTAAGTTAAAACGTTTCGGGTTCCCACACCCATTTATTAAAAAGTGTGTAGCTTCACCGAACTGCTTTACGAGGAGATCATAGAAGATTATGGATACCTAACTGAGAGAAAGTTTAAGGTTTGTTACTTTCTACCTCATCACGTGCTGATTTTGCCGCCAGAACAAAAGCTCGATCGTTAGTTCACAGGCTATTGATCGGCTTTATTACTTGGGCTAGTAGACCTCGGCAGCAATACGCCCACCTTTCGTAGTGCAGGCTTCCAGCCTGCGCGGGCATCTTGTCCGCTCTACGGTTGCTCAATTCACGCTCGCTTCTACTAGTTTAGACCTGGGGGATCGCTGGACGACTCGCTTGCTCAATCTCAATTAATATAGGGCAGCCGAAGTATAGGGCAACCAGTTGTCGAGCTAAGGACAAGTGACTAAACCCCTTCAACCTCAGCACAATGGGCATCAATAAAAGACAGCGCGGAATTCATCTGTTCATCTGTCAGACTGAGCATGGCACGGATGAATTTGGGCGGATACTGTTCTGTCACATAGTCCATCACATCGTACAGGGTGATGCGTGTACCTGCGATCGTCAGTCCACGTTCTGTGCGGATAATTGCAGTGGGTTCATTGGATGCCTGAACCATGCCCATCACCTTGGGAAAACTAGTTTTATTTTACTTCAGCATTCCAGCAGGACAAAGGCTAGCACTGGCTTCTAGAGTCATTGTTGGCGATCGATGGGGGGCGATCAAGCCTCCATCAACAGAGTTCAGTGGCTTGCGGTTTGGGAGAGGGGAAGGAGTGAGGGCGATCGGATTGAGATTTAGTCGTCAAACGAAGCTGCTGCGAACAATCTCCGATTCACCCAGATCAGCCTGATGCGATCGGCTCCAATGCTAGCTATGCGGCAACCTCAGTATAGGCGAATGAAGTGGTGGGTGTTGGAATCTCCAATCCCTCCAACTTCAACCCATCTAGATGGAACTTGATCGCCTCGCGCATGTTTTGTGCCATTTCTTCACGGGTTGCCCCAGTCGAGACACATCCTGGTAGATCAGGAGAATAGGCGGAATATCCAGTTTCTGTCTGCTCAATGACGATAAGATACTGCATCATTTTAGACCTGCTTGCTTCAAGATGCTATCCAATGTTCCTGGAGCTAAATCATCACCTGGTTTCCCTGGAACAGTGACTAAACCCCGCTTGCTGGAATGTTAGCTGGTGACGCTACTCCAAGCATTGAAATCCCTTTTCACCCTTCAATTTGCCATCGAAGCTTACAGTTTCGGTGCAACCCGCCTGCCGAGATACCGCTCCAATCAAATAGTCAGAAAAATCAGCTTTACCCTGCTTATATCGCTGTAGAGCTTGGTCAACCGTCGATCGGTTTTCAAATTCAAAGGCTGCGCTATGCAACATTGCTTCCAGAGCACTGATGATTTCGCCCTTATGAAAGTGATAGCTCGCTCCCCGAAGTACCCAAACTAGCTCACACAGCACGATGTTAGTGATGAAGCAAGGTTGATTTTGTTGAATCACTCTGGCGGACTGCTGCCATTGCTGCTCATCATCTCTGGTGAGGTATCGAACAAGGATGTTGGTATCAAGCCCGATCATTCGCGCCCTCGGAGATGGCTGTTTCCATATCCTCAAGGGAAGCTTGTTGCATATCGGGTCGATGGAGGATGCCGGATAACGTTTCCACGGCAACATTG
This sequence comes from Egbenema bharatensis FJBBOT/2019, assembly GCF_048077055.1. NCBI lineage: Bacteria > Bacillati > Cyanobacteriota > Cyanophyceae > Oculatellales > Oculatellaceae > Egbenema > Egbenema bharatensis. The sequence continues at coordinate 6,607,729 of NZ_CP182236.1, forward strand.
AGAGGGAAGATTTTGACTTGACCCTCTTCGTCGATGACAAACTCGACTCGGCTACCGCTTACTAGCTTGAGATGCTGCCGAATTTCTTCGGGTAGGGTAATTTGTCCGGTATCGGTAACTGTTGTACTTAGCATGGATGGAGCGGCAGCAGATTAACTCATACCAAAATTGTAACTGGTGAAAAACCTGTTTTCCCTCGCCTGTCAGCACAATGTTATCTATGTCTACCGATTGTAGAAACATTCTGCATTTGAGACTTTCAGCGATCGAGCCTCCATAAACAGAATTTAGTGGCTTGAGTTTTGGGATTGTTACAATATTGTCCAATCTTCTGTTCGCAAGTCTGCAATTTTTCCAAAATCTGACTGATTACGAGTGAGTAAAGTCGCATTGTTGATTAAGGCGATCGCAGCAATTTTCAGATCCATATTTCCCAGGCGAGGATAGGCTTTCCGCAGGCGTTGATGCTCTAAGGCAGCGATACGGCTAAAGGGAACAATCACGATCGATTGGTAATCAGCTGCTAGTTGCTGTAATCCTTGGTATGCCAAAACTTGCTCATCTAGTGTTTTCGCTTTGGACAAAACACTCAACCGTCCTCTGATTTGCTCTTCGTAGGTAATAACTGTTACTGCAACTTCAATGGCTTCAATTGCTGAGAGCTTGAGCAGAATTCTTTTTCCTTCTTGTCCATTGCGCTGGATCAGGCTGAGATGATCGGTGTCAAGAATGTACATTGTGAAGTGTTGACGACCTACTCAGCAGATCTACGCCATTCCTGCCCTAAGCGAACTGCTTCATCGAAGGTGGGATCATCTTCAAAGCTACCTGCTATTTTTAGCCACCAGGGATCTTTTTGAGGGAGAACTTGAGACAGAGTTTGTTTGACTTGTGTCAGTTCTTTCTCCAAAATAGTGACTCGTGCCTCAAGGGGTTGGGAGCGATCGCCACTCGGTTGGGAAGTCATAGAAAGGTATGTCACATTGGTTCTGGAAGCATTATAGCGAGATCTCCAGGCTCACGGATTGAATGATTCCGATCGCCTGTTAGCACAATGCTATCTACTACCGATTGCAGAAACATCCTGAATTTGCGACTTTTGGCGATCGACTCTCCATCAGCAGAGTTCAGTAGCTTGGGGTTTGAAGAGGAGGAGGGGGCGATCGGATGGAGGGCTTCTACTTCAACGTAGCATTTCACTGATGTAACCCCTGCCAAAATGGCAATGCTAGAATTCTTATAGTTTTCTCGCTGCTTGTGATGCTGAACTGAATGGAAGTCACCCGGTTGTCAAGCCAAGGACAAGTTGTTATTCCACCATCCCTCCGTGCGGCTCATCACTGGGAAGCAGGGCAGGAACTCGTTGCAATTGATGTGGGTGATGGAATTTTGCTAAAGCCCAAAAAATCTTTTCCAGAAACAACGCTGACGCAGGTTGCGGGGTGCTTGAAATATCAGGGAACACCCAAAAGCCTGGAAGAGTTAGAGGATGCAATTCGCCAGGGCGTGATGGAGCAATGGCATGATCGCGGTTGATACGAACATTGTTGTTCGGCTCTTAACACAAGATGATGAGCAGCAATATCACAGAAGTTTCAAGTTGTTTCAGGCAAACGACATTTTTATTCCAGATACGGTCATACTCGAAACGGAATGGGTGCTGCGTTTTGCCTATCGTTTCAAGCCTGATGAAATTTGTGAAGCATTTAGGAAACTGTTTGGTTTGCCTAATGTTCAACTTGCTAATGGCAGTTTGATAGTAAAGGTTTTGAAATGGCATGAGCAGGGTTTGGATTTTGCGGATGCACTTCATCTAGCCCAAAGTCAGCACTGCTCTGCAATCTATACGTTTGATATGAAGTTTGTGGATAGAGCTAAAGGGCTTAGTGAGTGCAACGTTCAACAGCCCTGATGGTGAACTGAAAAACTAAATTAATTAGGATTTGGTATCGACTCTCTATCAGCAGAATTCAGTAGTTGCAAGATAGGGGGAGAGGTGAGGGCGATCGGATGAGGATTTAACGGGAAAATGCAGCGGTGGCAGACAACCTTGCACTCAAAACCATTGGCTTTCGCTCGTCCGCTGCCGTGACGTTAGGTATCCAACTACCATTTTTGATGCTTTACTTAGTTGCAATCTTGTTCTATCTTTCCTTCCTCGTCCTCTTCTTCATGATTACTTTCCTGGAATGATGGTGGCGAAGTTGAATGCTGGTCTTTCTTGTCTTGATCTCTACTCGAAAATTGATGAATTTAAGTAGGAGGTTGGTCAAGATCAGCCGCTATTTTTCGAAGCAGTTCTCCGGGCGAGGTAGGAGGTTGGTCAAGATCAGCCGCCATTTTTCGAAGCAGTTCTCCGGGCGAGGTAGGAGGTTGGTCAAGATCAGCCATCATTTGACGCAGTTCCTCACTTGCTCTGCTCAAAGATGGCAGAGATTTTTCTTCCTTCTCGATCTCTTCTACTTCTTCTGGTGTTAAACGCTTTTCAGCCTTTACTCCCGTTATATCGACAAAATGATCTATGCCTTTCACCATATCCTCAAAGAGATAAACTTCAGGCTGAGATGCGATACTGCACAGTTCGTCGTAAAGGAAGCGATTCAGGAAGCCCTTGCCGCTATAGACCGTACCATAGTCACTATCCCTAGAAATGATCCATAGTCGTTTCTTTCCCTTGAAATGGGTAAGGATCTGCTCCCAGCTCAGTTGATCACCTATTGGGTTTTTAATTTTTCCTGGTGGATTGCCAAGCTCTCTACGATCCCTTGCCCTTTGTAATTCTTCGGGAGAATGAGGAACAGCGTTGGCAAAGATTGGAAAAAGTGCCTTCGATACTTCGTCTTCTGAGCGACTAATTTGCTCCATAATGCCAAGTGCCAAGGCACCTACTTCAGCATTCACATTCTTGATCTTTTGAGTAATTTCACTCATTTGTTGGAGGATATCATTGCGATGATCAATATTCGTGCTAGATAAGTGATCTGGCAAGTTAAAAGTTTGAAGCTTCAGTTCCTTAAACTTTTGGCTTAAAAATTCCGCTGCTACTAAAATCTTGTTTCGTTGAACTTCACTGAATATCTGTTGGGTCACGAAGATGTAGTCTACTTGCTCTCCTAGCGGCGCAAGCAGCTTCTTACCCTTATCTATCCGATACAAATCTAGGTATTTATTGGTATCAATAAATAGCAAAGAATCATCAGCAGGCATGAGTCCCCCTACATATCAGATTTATTCAACTCCAGCACCTCACGGTTCGTTATGCTGCTCAAGTAATTGATCGGAACTCTAGCTCAATACAGGATCTTGCATCAATTTTTTAGCATATGTGGTTAGCAAAGATGACCGATTATCTCTAAAAAGCAAAAAGTCATCGTTGAAAGTTTCCTTAGAGCAGAATGCATTTGTCAAAATTTCTTCTAAGACATTATTCTCGGGCATTAATGCAATATATTCAGACGGTTTCTTGCGTCCTATTTTTTTATTTTCTGAAGCATTTATGAAACAAAAATTTGCAAGACAATTGATTAAATCATCAGAAATACCTTCATCCCTCAGGTAAGCTTTCGGATAAATGTGATGAAATTCAGCCCTATTATATTTTTGTAAAACTCTATCCAGATCAATGGATGAACCAGACAAAAAAGTCTTTGGATTATTGTTAGCTAACATTAATATAAAGGTTTTAGCATTGGCACTAGTTAACCGAAAGTAGTTGCTCTTGAAGAAATCTTCGTCAAGATCATGCGGAATATCACCAAAAGTATTGGCTTCACCACTTTTAAGCTTCTCTACTTCATTAATATCAGCTATGGCAGTTCTCTTTGTTTGACTACCAACCGATTGGTAAAACATGATCTCCAAAACCATTTTTTTAATTTTGCATATACGTTTGCATCATATGACACTTCTTTGCCCTCGGGTTCTGCGAAGAATACACACAAGGGAATGATTAATGATGAATATGGTAAATTCTTGAGAGCCATGACCTTCAATTGTGTCCTTAGAAAATCAATAGCACCCAAGATTCCATTTCTCACTTTAGGGAAAGCAGCCCTAACTTGTTGACCATTTAACTCCAAAAGACTATCTGGAGTAGGATCTTTCATTAAAATAGCCGCAGCACATCTTAGAATGAGATCAGAGTCTTCACCAACCTCAGAGAACCCAAATTCCTCAAGATCTTCTTTTAATTCTTTGAAGCTCTCTAATAAATCAAAATCATCATTCCAAGTCCATGCAGCAAGAAGCTGAAGAGTGTCAAGCTCCATTCCCAGTCTATTAACACGTTCAAATACAATGGCAACAATTGCCCTGTCATCCGTCTTTAGAATTTGAGCAGGAATTGACACTTCCTTAAACTTTTCCTGCATTTCATCCAATCGCTTAATTTTATCGTTTGAAAATCTTGAAGCTGCCTCTCTATATTTAACAGAATCAAATAAAACGCTCAGAGGAAAGTGGCGTTCTGGATCAACATCATGATCTGGAATAGCTAAAAATTTGCTTTCTTGTACATCCTCATCTGCTTCAAAATCAAAATATATCCCAAGCCATCCACCTTCTGAAGCTGGTTCTAGCTCGGTTTGAAAAACAGAAAATATCGATGTGAGTCTTTGCTGACCGTCTAGCACATAATCTATTGGATAGTCCTCTTTTGGCTGTGGAAGCTCAAATTGTCCTAGTTTGCGTTCTACTGCGAGCTTATATTTAGTTCGCCAGAGGAGTAATGATCCGAAAGGATAATTTTTATAAATACTGTCCATTAGGTATGCGACCCTATCCATATCCCAGACAAAACCTCTCTGGAAAGCTGGGATTCTTACACTACCGCTACTTACGGAGTCTAGTAGTCGCCTAATGGAATAGGATTGATACTCCATACTATAGTCTCAGTATTTGATAAATTTTAACACTTCAGTATATCATTTGCCTAAAATCAGGCTCCCCCTATTTTGCCCAGATAACCTTTATAGATTCTTAGGTAGTCAAAACCAACTAGTGTACGTCGCCTAACGATACCATTGAGCGGCTGTGAGCCACGTTACGCTTATTATAGATTAACTTTTAGATTAACTTTGCCAGCCCGCTCCGATGGGCTTGTTATGCCATGCTGAAATACCTGAAGTCAGTTAAATTTGACCTAACACTGTTGGCACTTCTCCATGCTCAATTATGTAACGAAACATCTTTTTATAATGAGACTTAATTTTCTCTGCGACAAAGGCATAGAAATCCTGCTTATCACGATTTTCAGTCTCTTTCTTAAGGGAACCTCGAAAAATTGTTTCAGGAGCGTCTTAAATTGAGACTACTATGAGATCATAACATTAGGTTAGAACGGAGCAGGGAACAATGAGCCAAACTGGAGTTTGGGAGTGGGAAAAACGTCAGAGCAAATTGAACCAGAAAAAAGATTTACTGATGAGGCTCGATCAAATTATTCCCTGGCAGGAGTTCCGCCCGACTCTAGAGAAAATTCATAATAAACCTCGCAAGAGCAACGCGGGTCGTAAAGCAATGGATGTCGTCGTCATGTTTAAGTTGTTGGTGCTGCAACAGTTGTACAACATTAGCGACGAAGAATTAGAGTATCAGGTGAGCGACCGACTATCGTTCATGCAATTCATGGGCTTTGGCTTAGCCGATGAAGTTCCCGATGCCACAACGGTATGGCTGTTTCGCAAACAACTGAGTGAACAAGGATTGATTGAAGCAGTGTTTGAGCAGTTTGATGGCTATCTCGTTGAGCAAGGCTATGCAGCTAAAGGTGGACAAATCGTCGATGCGACGCTGATTCCCGTCCCCAAACAACACAACAGCGACAAAGAAAACGAGCAGATCAAGCAGGGCAAGACCCCCCAACAGTGGCAAGATCAACCGCATCGCCGCGCTCAAAAAGACACCGATGCGCGCTGGACGAAAAAGGGGGATAAGAGTTACTTCGGCTATAAAGACCACATTGGCATCGATGCAGCGTACGGTTTGATTCGTCGTTATGCGGTTACAGATGCCTCAGTGCATGACTCTCAAGTGTTAGGAGCATTACTCGATGAAGACAACCAGAGTGATGAAATTTGGGCAGACAGTGCTTATCGCAGTGCTGCCATTGAGGAGACTTTAGAACTAATGGGCTTTGAGAGCCAAATTCATGAACGGGCTTATCGCAATCGTCCCCTCAGTGAGGCGCAAAAGCAATCCAATCGTGACAAATCCAAAACTCGTGCCAGAGTCGAGCATGTGTTTGGTCGGTGGACGATGCAGATGGGAGGCAAGCTCATCCGTTCGATTGGTCTAGTGAGAGCGAAGGCAACGCTAGGGTTGAAAAACTTGACCTACAACTTTGTACGCTACACGTTTTTACAGACTCAATGTCCTTGCTGAGGCAGAAAATTGAAGCGTAGGGGTGCATTGGAGTGTTCTGTTGGCTGCATGGAATGAAGAATTGATTGCATGACTATCAGCACAACGTTGTTCTTTGTCTCATTTGAGACCCAATCTTACCTCAAAATGAATTAATCGAGGTTCCCTTAATAGAGAACTCATCGTTATATTGATCTAGTTTCACAGTAAATGAATCAGTCGTGCCACACACTGCTAAAGTCATATAAACCGTTTGAGACGGATAGTAAAGTCCAGAAGGAGATGCAGCAAAATGCCTTACACCATTATCTTTACACATGCAAACTGCCATTTCCAGCTTCCATGCTCCTTCCATAAGATACATAGATTCTCTCAGGCTTGATTTTTGCCCTTGCCTATCAATGAACGTAATTCTTCCATCAGGGGCTTTAAGATAAACTTCAAGACCTGTTATAAGATTTCCCATCAACTGACCATAGTCTTCTAAGTAGTTTTCAACTTTTTGAAAAGCCTCTTCATAGGCAGCACAACAATCTTCAAATACAGTCTTACTTATTTCCGACATATGATTAGTCTCGAAGGATTTTCCTGATTATAACTACAGAATAATAGAAATATATCCAGTCAGCAATTAAAACATAACTCTTTGTTAGGCAGAATCTTTCAGCCTATCTCCTCTCATAAGGATATTAGACGGATATTTTTCTACCTAACATCCCAGAACGAGGTGTTAGACAGAATCTTGTCTGCATAACATCCTTCAGCAGGAGATTAGACAGAATTTTTCTGCTTATTTACCTCCTCAGGGAAGTTATACAGAATCACCATCAACATCCTAACCGATCGCCCCATAAACCATTCAAAGTTTCAGTAATGTTTTAGAGCCAAATCATTCAATCTTCCAAGTCTTCAAGACCTGCTATCCCTTCTCTCCTCCTCAATCAACCGCAGTACCTCATCAAAATTCAGGGGTGAACCAGACTGAGATCGCACCCACTCCTTATCTGCATCAGAAAATGGCGGAGACTTCTCACCGATCGCCAGCAGTGTATAGGTTTGCTCAACGGTGAGTCCCTCTCTAAAAGCAGTGTAGGCAATCTCCTTTAGTTGTTCTTTGCCCGATCGCTTAAAGAACTCCTTAATCATCATGCCAGCCATGACCCGGCGACTATAGCCAGCGTTGTTGCAAATCGCCTTAAAGAAATCAATCTCCATCGGCGTGAGATCCACACTACCGATATCCAGTTTTGGCACAGTCGTCGTCAAACTCATCCCTCCTATCTTCTACTGATGTGGCAGATATGTTCACGGGTGTTATAAAAAAGTATGTTCACCTGTATAACACATATGAAAACAATGGTATCATACCCACCAGAACAGGATTGGAGAATGCGCGGAGGGAATGCCTGATTAGACCAGCCAGCGCCAACCCACCAGAAGCTAGCGGTGTAAAGCCGCAATTCTCCAACAGATCACAAGCGTTCAAGCAAAAACACAGGGGCGACAACCGATCGCCCCCTTCTTCCCCTGCCAAGGAGCAGAATTGTCATGAATTACGACCCAAAACAATCCACCTGGAGCATTCGCAAAAACGGTACAGAATGCGCCCGATCGACCACTCGCGCTGAAGCTGACCGGATTATTGTGCAACTCAAAAAGATTAGCCCCAACGCCCAATTCACCGTGCATTATGAAGGCAGATCCATCAGCCATTGCGATCGGGGCGGGAAAACCCTGGGATAAGAAGATGAATGCAGCAGAACCGATCGCCAGAATTTCAATCGTTTGTTGCATCTACTTAACACCCGTCCCCAGCAAAGCAAACGGATGGGCAGTTTCCAGCAGACGCTGTAGGAACTGTGGCAGCGGCTTGCAGAAGTAGAACGGACTGAACGACCAAGGCAGGCTTAACGCCCTCGAGATGCTCCCGCATGTCTGCAACCATCTGCCCGCCAGTTTGCTGGAACAATGGCAGCAAGAATGCCCAAGCCTCGCAATAAAACCTTCATGCTGAAAAACTGCAATAAAAAAGGGCATGGTTAACCACGCCCAAGAGGAAAAATACAGTTTGTCGTCGATTACAGCACAACTTGTACGCAATGACGCGATATTGTCCGCAGTTGCCTGGACAGTTGTTACACGACTACGATATTCCGATAGGTTAGATCCGCACCGCGAGACAACTTCGCAATTTGCATCTGTGCTTCGCCACCCAGACCATCTGCATCAAAGAATAATGCCCCTGTCTTATCGTTGAAGATAAAGCGATCGTTGGCAGTTTTTGATGTCGCTCCCAGACGGAACTGAGCTTTTGCCAAAATTCCGGCTCTGAGGTCGCTGCCAAACTCCTCACCGCTGATTTGCAGGATATCTTTCTTAGCAAAATCGGTGATTCGTACGTTCCCCTGATTTGGTGTGTTGAGGACGAACCGATCGCGTCCAGCACCCCCTGTCAGAATATCTCGCCCACCGCCACCAACCAGGGTGTCGTTGCCATCTCCACCCAGCAGCTTATCGTTACCCGCTTCACCGTTGAGGTAGTCATTGCCCTGACCACCTACCAGCCGGTCATTGCCGGTGCCGCCGGAAATAAAGTCATTACCATCGCGTCCATCGATCTTATCGTTGCCGCCTTCGCCCAGGATAATGTCGTTGTTTTTAGTGCCCCGAATCCGGTTGTTGCGATCGTTGCCCGTAGAGAACCTTGTATTTTGTAGAGCCTCCAACTTGTCGAGTTCTTTGTCGAAACCAGCACCAGTATTATCAGCTACCACCTTATTGATAGGTTTGCGTCCAGCAGCAGCAGCAGTCAAGTCTTTTGCAGTTTCGCCCAACAAAATTCCCTGTACTCGGCTGGCTGCATCTACAAACTGCTTTCCTTTCAATTCCTTTTGCAGATTTTGAACACGGGCATTTCCGTCTGCAATTACCGTTGCGGCACCGGACAGCACTTGCGTTACCTTCTGGGTATTCACGCCTGGAACAGCGACTTGCAATTCACCCAACGAGGATTGAAGAATTCCCCTAATAGTGGTGTCTTTCGTTAGATCCAGCTTGCTACCTGATTGGAGTTGATTGCCGATCGCCTTAATCACATAGGTACTGAGCTGCTCCTCAGACAAGTTCGTTGCTCCCTTCAACAACGCAGAGGTTTGAGCAATGACATTCTGTACCAGGATGTGCGTACTCAACAGTTTCACTCCATTGACATCTCCTCTAGCGACTGCGGTCAGCGCATCAAAGGTGCTGAGATCAATGCTACCTGGCAGCCCCAGAGCATTTTTCACCTGTGTTTGAGCTTGAACGGCATCTATTCCCCGACCCACCATCTCACTCACTAGCGTTGTTACCGGCGTAATCATGTCATAACCGGCAGGAGCCATCATGGTAGTGGTGACAGGCAAGAAGGTGAACACATCCATGCCTCCCTGGGAAACGATTCGTCCCTCATTTGGATCAATCACCCCATTGCCATTGAGGTCATAGGTTGCCATAGGAATGTTCAACTCGTAGGAGCCATCATCATTGCTGATGGTAAAGGGTTCTGTTTCATCGGCAAGTCCATTAAAGTTGGCATCCAGGAAGATAGTCGCTCCAGAGATGTACTTATTCGAAACGCGACCGCCGTTAGGAGCACCCGCACTAAAACGAGCGAGTTCATAGGTGGCAAAGGTGGTTGACCAGAAGGTGTTCCAGCTTCCAGCCCAAAGTTTAGGAAACTTACCAGGTTTCCAGTTTTCTGCCCTTGCTCCCAGGAAGACATTGATCGAACCGTTGACATTGAACAACTCTTGGGGACGGGAGAGCCGGGAGGTAATTTCACTGGTACGTACCTTGCCATCACTGCGTCCTTGGGCTTCACCCACATCCACAATGTCAATACCAACCTGTCCTCGTAAACCTCCCTCAATTGATCCGCGCACTGCTACCAAGCTAACTCCTCCTCCCAAAGAGAGAGAAGCATTCAGTTGCAATTCGTTCCCCGGTTGGTCAACCACATAGAAACCATCAATCACGTTGCTGGCTCCCGCTGCTGTAAAGCCACTGCTGCGCCAACGCTCTAGACCAAAGGTGTCGTAACCAAAGGCCAGGTTAGTGCGCGCCCGGAAGTCGCCTCGCAGCACCGCACTGAGAGGTCCAAAGATGGGGAAACTCCGACTAGCACTAACGCTAAAGTCCAGGTCGGGCATATCGTAGGTGAGCAGATTGACGTTGGGTCTGCCCAAAATCAGGTCAACTGCTGTGAGAGGGTTGTTGAGGATAGGAATATCCAGCCCTTCAATGCTGCGGAATGCGTTGATGAAGTTAGCTACTGAACCGCTAGTCTTCGATTGAAGTTGCGAACTGCTCGATGCCGGTGCGCTCCTGCGAGTAGGGCTGGCGTTACGGGAATTGGCGGTGCTGCTGCTGGGGTCGAAGTTAGTTAGGGCATAGGAACCCAGATCAATCTTGATGTTGCCAGGAGTACTACTGATTTGATTGAGCAGAGTGGTGGCACGATCGATCGCGTCAATTGAATTCAGGAAGCGAGTATCGACTCTTCGACCTGCGAGCGTTGCAGCAATTTCTAGCGGAATTACCCTACCGTTGCGGTCTTGATCGAACATGTCTCGCAGCGGTGACAGCGATGAAAACAACCTCACATCCGTATTCATGAAGCTAATGACCGGACGGAAGGGGCTGACCACATTGTTAATTCGGGTCAAAATTGGACGGCTGAAGTCGGTAATGAACCCACCCACATCTAATTGCAGGTTGTTGATTGCGGCAGTGGGGGTCTGCGGACGGGTAATTGTACCATTCGTGTAGTCTAAAGCCTGCCAATTAACCGCCATATCATAGTTGAGTGCGGGAATAGCAGCACTCCCCTTGAAGCTAGTGACACCTTTGAGTCCAATTTTGGGATTGATGCGGAAGTTCGTGTCAAATAGGTTACGAATTTGGAAGTTGCTACCGATATTATTGAGTTCCCGCAGCGTCAACCGCTCTCCGTCATTGGGTGCCCCTGGAATGTTGTCTATATCCTTCAGTTTTGCCTGAAAGGTTGCACCCAGCGAAGTTCGATTCTTGGGGTCATCCGTTAGGTCAGTTTGCAAGAAGCCTAGACGACTAGTGGCTCGGAAATCATTACTGAGTCCAAAGTTGACATTGGAGGCGAGTTTGGTTTTGTTGGTGTCAATAAAGAACCCAAAATCTTTGTGAAAGCCAACTGCTAGATCTAGGTTGTAGCCAAAAGTGCCCTTTGCTTTACCTGTAGTATTGATGCCGAGTCCAGGAACTCCTAGGTTACCTGCTAAAGCTACGCTACCTAAATCGTAGGTTTTACCCGTTTTGATCAGGATCGTGCCACCGGTGTTATCACGGTTAGTAGTGACTTGAAGGTTGGGGAAAGCTGACTGCAAGCTGCTGCGAATTGTGTTTGCAAAGCTGTCAATCGTTACAGTATCGATGTTGCCGATACTACGATTTAAGCTGTCGCGGATCGTATTGACAAATGTAGGCGAAAACCGGTTCAGCGACCCAAGAATGGGAAGCTGTACGCCCAGCATTTGCCCATCCAAAATTTGTTGAATCCGGTTTAAGCCGCTTTCAAGACCTCGTTTTGCATCCTGGGCATTGTATCTCTGTTCACTGACCGTCAGGCGAAAGTTCTGATTGGCGGTGAGTCCGGCTCGATCGCGGGCAATGACTCGCAGATCTAAGTTACCAACGTTGCCAGTAGCGGGAGTTCCACTTAGGGTGCGAGTGGTGGGGTTGAAGGCAAGCCAACTGGGTAAGGCTGTGCCGTTGGATTGAGTAACGGTGTAGGAGAGGGTATCACCTGCATCAGGGTCACGAAATGCAGTAGCCGGAATCTGGAAGTTGATGGGGTTGTTAGCAGTGACGGTTTGAGCTGCGATCGCGCTGCTGACAAAAGGTGCTTCGTTGAGATCATTAATACCAACGGTCAACACTTTATCCGTAAACAAGCCGCCCTGGTCGGTTGAGCGCACTCGGATGCTGTAGCTTGACTTAGTTTCAAAGTCAGGAGATGTATTGATTCGCAGTTCGTTGTTGACGAGCGTAAAGGCTGCGTTATCTGTCGCTCCCTCACCCTGCACCAGGCTGTAGGTAAAAGTATCGCCCGTGTTGGGATCAGTGGTGGTCAAAGTGCCGATCGCTGTGTTTGCAGGTACGTTTTCATTCACCCGGTTGTTGCTGAGGGTGATATTGGTGGGAGCCTGATTTCCTGGAACTTCTTCGAGATCATTGATGCTAATTGTCAGCACCTTGTCGGTAGACAAGCCGCCCTGGTCAGTGGATCGCACCCTCACAGTGTAGGATGATTTAGTTTCAAAGTCTGGTGAAGCGTTGATCCGCAACTCGTTCCCTGCTACTGAGAAGGCAGCATTATCGGTATCGCCCTCTCCTTGTACCAGGCTATAGGTAAAGGTGTTGTTAGCATCTGGGTCGACCGTTGAGAACGTACCAACTACACTTTCAGCGGGAACATTCTCATCAATTCGAGTGCCACTGATGTTGATGCCAATGGGTGCTTCATTCACATCGTTTACATCAATAGTTAGCACCTTATCAGTAGACAAGCCGCCCTGGTCGGTTGAGCGCACTCGGATGCTGTAGGAAGATTTCGCTTCAAAGTCAGGGGATGTATTGATTCGCAGTTCGTTGTTGACGAGCGTAAAGGCTGCGTTATCTGTCGCTCCCTCACCCTGCACCAGGCTGTAGGTAAAAGTATCGCCTGTGTCAGGGTCTGTGGTGGTGAAGGTGCCAATGGTAGTGTTGATGGCAACGTTTTCATTCACCCGATTGTTGTTCAGGTTAATGTCAGTCGGAGCTTGATTGTACGGTGATTCTGGCAGATCGTTCACATCGATCGTCAAAACTTTTTCAGTAAACAAGCCGCCTTGGTCGGTCGATCGTACCCGGATGCTGTAGCTTGACTTGGTTTCAAAGTCAGGGGATGTATTGATTCGCAGTTCGTTGTTGACGAGCGTAAAGGCTGCGTTATCTGTCGCCCCCTCTCCATCCACCAGGCTGTAGGTAAAAGTATTATTGGCATCTGGGTCAACCGATGAGAAGGTGCCAACGATGCTTTCAGGTAAAACGTTCTCATCGATGCGAGCATTACTAATGTTAATGTCAGTGGGAGCTTCGTTGATATCTTGAATTCTGATGGTTAAAGTCTTCTCGGTGAACAGTTGACCCTGATCGGTCGATCGTACCCGGATGCTGTAGCTTGACTTAGTTTCAAAGTCAGGGGATGTATTAATTCGCAGTTCATTGTTGACGAGCGTAAAGGCTGCGTTATCGGTATCTCCTTCCCCCTGCACCAGGCTGTAGGTAAAAGTATCGCCTGTGTCAGGGTCTGTGGTGGTGAAGGTGCCAATGGTAGTATTCGCAGGCACGTTCTCATTAACGGTCGTAGTGCTTAACGTTAAATCAGTGGGTGACTGATTCGCTGGTGCATTGCTAGCAATAACACCAGAAGCTCCAAAAAATGACAACCAACCGGATGAATTTGTTTTCTCAACCGTAATGCTTGAGAGGGTTTTGGTTGGATCGGGAGTAAAACGAATTCCAAAGATTGCCGGATTATTTGCATTTTCCAAAGACGATCCGTTCGCTTTACCCCGATCCATCCCGTCGATTAGATAGTAGCGATCGGCAGTCTGTGCAATGTTGTTGTACCAATCAGGAACGGTCTGAATCGGTGTTGATGCACTTGTACCATCTGCATAGTTGAACGTAACTCTTAAAGCACTGCTGCCTTCAGTCGAAGTTACCGCAAGATGCAATTCTGAATAAGTACCTGGAGTGACGTTGAAGGTAAACGTATCTGTAGAGGCTGCGGTAAACCGTGCATTATTTCCATCGTTGGTATTCCGGTAAGCCAACTGAATTGTCGGATGAAAAGCATTTGCAGCAAACAATCCATCATCCGGCATGCCATTTCCGTTTGTTGGATTTTGAAAAACAGCAAAACTTTGCGTAACAAACGCATTTCCTTCCCGATCGATTGCTGACTGAGTTGTGTCTGTAACACCACCAGAATGATTGATAATTACGTCATCGGTAAAGACAGAACTAACATCAAAATGAACTACAGATGAAGCGGGTAAAGTTGTCATAACTTTCGGGTTGTAGGTGATGAGAGAGGAGGAATCGTTTAACTAGATATAGCGAAACAATTGGCTGTGGCTAGTCAACCTGCTTTACTACTATTACCTAGCCGTGCAATGACATGGCATCGGGGTAAACACAGAGAAAATCAGAAATAAAACCAATGTTTTCAGTTAATTTACCTCCCTCTTTTTATCTTCAACTTTTGAGCTTGTGATTCAGAATAAGGGATTTTGGTTGATAAATTTTTCCGTCGATAATTCCAACGACGGTCAATTCAAAAAACAGTTAGGTGGAATAGCCTAACGGCTTTATTGTTTTGATTCAACTCAACAACGAAAGTAGATGCCGTGTCACTTTGTCCGCACACGGCTAAAGAAATTTATTCATACTAGAATGGTGTATCTATATGCTTATTTTTTAGAGTACCCACGAGGCGTAAAATTCAACAGAAATAGCTTGCTTCTTGAAAAGAATGACTCACCAAATTTCTGATTTACCATCATCGCGCCAGCGTCTACCTGCCTCATCTAGAAATATTGAATTACCGATTACCGCCTTCGCTTTTTTCCCTTTTTAGAAATCTCCAGTTCCGGTTCTTCCAACTTAGCCAACCGTTCGATCTCAGGCAATTTCAGCAAGACTCCGGCGAAAAACCAGTAGTAAACCGCGACCGGATCAACGTCGAGGGGATAGTAGTAGGTGTTGTAGCTGATGAACAGGATGAAGAACCAGAGGGAGGCTCCATAGCTGCGGAGGTTGCGATCGCGCACTTTGCGATAGGTTTTGAAGGCGATGCAGGTGAGGGTGGTGACGACAATGATGAAGGCGATCGTGCCAACGGGGCCAATTTCGTAGATTAGTTTGGGATAGTAGGTTTCAACCAGTTCGGTATGTCCGAGGGCTCGGGCGGAGTTGGTGGCGCGTCCCAGTCCCCGTCCCAGAATGTTGTAGCCGCGCATGGCCCATTCAAATTGCGCCAGGATGAAGCCGTAGGGAGGAGAAGCGTTCCAACGAGAAATGAAGCTGTCAATCCGTTCCTGAACGGTGTCTGGATTTTTCAGGGCAGCGAAGGTGAGGAGTGCCCCCAGTCCAACGGCGATCGGGATGAATCGCTTCAGGTTGGTGACTTGGCCAGTGAGGATCATCAGAATGCCAGCGATGACGGGAACCAAAGCCAGGGCGATTCGCTGTCCAGACACAACCGCCAGGATAAAGACGGCTCCCAGAGCCACCAGACCGATAATCCGCCAGAGGGGTTTGGGATCGCTAAAGGCTGACCCAAAGGCGAGAAAAGCACCAGAAATGAGATACCAGCCCCACTGCCAGGGAGCAACAAATGTACCGGGCAGGCGGATCACTCCTTGCTGAGGGCTATAGAGCAAAGCTCCACCGACAAAACATCGGGCTTCCAGGGAGGCTTTAAACAAAGCATTTCCGACTTCATTCCGGGTTCCGACACAGGTTCCGGTCAGCAGAAAAATATACTGCACCATTGCCAGTCCGCAACAGACGATAAACAGGATTGACATGATTCGCATTAGAAATAGTAAATCTTTCTTGTTACGAATCAGGTAGTAGGCACACACCATTAGAGGGGCATAGCCGATCAAGACTTTTAGCCCTAAAATGCCCATTGCGATCGGTTGTTCGCCCCCTTTACCAAAAAATTGTTGCCAACCATTGACCGTTAATAAGGTCAGGAAACAAGACCCCAACAAAAGTGCAAAGGGCGTAATCAATTGTTTGGGAATCAGAATAGGTAGATTTTCTCGTTTGCAATACTGCACTACGCCGACGAGGGCAGGCAGATAAAATCCATCTTTTGCTAATTGCAGCAACGGGCTATTGCCGATCGCGTAGGTAATGGTGCCGCCAAAGGGGAGATAGATCAGAAAGCCCCACAGGGCATGACGCGGATACTTAAATGACAATGCCAGGATGAGAATTCCCAATGTGCCTGCGGCTGCAACTTTGATGCCGCCAACTACGCCCAGCAATGCCCCGACCAGGACTGCGATAAAAACCGTCGTCAGGGTAAAGCTGATGAGTTCTTTGCGAAGGCGATCGGCTTTTCGCTTTTGTGCCCTTAGCTCTTTCGGGCTGAGTTCGGCGTTGGGGTCAGCGGATTTGCCGGATTTGGTACCCTTCCCTTTGAACCCTTTTCCTTTAACCGCCTTGCCCTTGGCAGGTTTGCCATTAGACGATTTGCTGTTAGTTGATTGGTCTTTAACAGCAGTTGAGCTAGATTGAGCTTGCCTGGATTGAGCTTGCGTTTTGAGCAGCACGTTAAGGGGCGATCGGGGGTAAGGAGGTTTACTAGCTAGTTATCCCGGAAGTCGCCTGTTTGTAACGCAGGGTTGGGAGGTCGTCAGGTCACGTTCTCAGTCCTGAAGCGTGCAAGAACCCTAAAACCGTACCTAACCGATTGCAAACTCCGTCAATCGGCGAGCATTTGGATCGTGAAAACCAATGACGATCGATTGCTTCGGTACCCCTAACTCAACTAGCTCATTAGCTACGCCTGACTCAGTACCGTCATGCTGAATCCAAATCTTATCGCCCTTAATATCAATATGAATTAAACAGCTAAACACACGACGATCGCCATCCCAACCAACCGTTGCTAACTGGTAGTGATCGTTCTGGGTATCAAAGATAGTAAATTGCTCTAGACTTCCATACGCAGGTTTGAACTGATTATGCTCTGTCAATACCTGTTGCACCCATTGACGATATTGGTTTAATCGTTCCATGCTACGATTTCCTCCTCATCGGGATCGAAAACGAGAAGCTTAACGTTATATTCGGCAACGCTTAACCGTGCTAATTCCCCAGAAAAAAAGTAGAGTTCAGAGTAGGATAACTTGTCTTTATTGTAGAGCGATCGCCCCTCGCCCTAACAATTGTCTTGGGACTCCACCAAACGAAACCATTCATCTTCAACTCGCACTCTTGGATCTTGCAAGGCGTAGTAGCGGGCAGTGGGGGGGGAAAGGAGAGAAAATACATCCAGGCAAAATACCTTCAGACGATCGCTGGTGGATTCACTATGGGAACTCTACACAGTAAAGCGAGTCTCACAACCGAATCCATGACTGTAAACGGACAGAGCGAACAGAAACCGCAAACCCGATCGTGGCTTCTCCCCATTGGGTTAAGCTGTTTGGGTTGTTTAGGAATGGTTGGAATTGCAATTTTTTTAGGTGCGGCTGGATTTGTTTCTGTGCTTCAAGGACTGATCAAATCAACCGGAACCTACCAGACCTATCAAATTGCCGCAGAACGGGTAAAAACCGATGATGCAGTTAGCCAAACCTTGGGCGATCCAGTGTCAACGGGCTGGTTATCCAAAAGTCGGGAGTTTAGCGAAGGGGAAACGAGAAGAACCTGTATTCGCTTTTCAGTAACGGGTTCCCAAACCAGTGGTAGTGTCTACGCAGAAACCCAATTTGAGCAGGGAAGCTGGCAATTTCACCAACTGATCGTCAGCGTCAATGGACAACCCAATCCGATCGCCCTGATCACCCCCGCACCTAACCAACCTCCATTCCTCTGTCCAGACTTCGATCGAGATGACTCCAGAGAAATTCCAGCCACGCAAGTCTAAACCCGCTTATCTCCAGTCTGCCCTGCCAAAAATTCATCAAAAAGTAGTTGAATACGCTTGATCTTCCCAGGCGTATCCCTTATGCTGTTGCGATGCTGGTTTTTTCTTCCCAGAACGAGCCAGTGACCAATCCGGCTTAAGGTGAGGTGTAACGCTGATTAGGGAAGCAGCTAACAACCCTAACCAGCTAACCTAGCTCTCTGAACATCCCAGAGTGCAAGGCTGTTTGATTGTAGATCATTCCTGTTTGTGATGGGTCTGCGATCGGCAGTCTCGCTGATGCATGACGGAGCTTGGGGATAGTTTTTCGTGAACGCCTTCCCACGCCTTAAGCTTTTCTTCCTAAAATCATCAGCGAGGAACAGAATATGTCTTCAGAGTTCAACGAACTGCTGCCCGTTGTGCAAGACGATCGGGTGCAAATTTGGATTATCGGCACCCGCGATCAGGTGATCTTCACCATGAACGAATGCTATGTCAGAAAGCTGGCAACCGATCGAGTTCAGTTCACCCCGATCATCCCCGCTCCCTTCGCCACCGGAAAATACATGACGGTTCTGGTGCGCTAATTTCCATTCCCAAACAGGAGGGCGATTCACGAATCGCCCCTACCCTTGTGGGGTGGGCATCTTGCCCGCCCAGCCTATACCAACAATTACCCATGATCATGAAATCCGATCGCCTGACCCAGCAGCTTCAATTTATTTTAGAAATCGATCGCCTGAAGCAAATTCTCCGCCAAACCCTTTTGACCGATGGGTCACGCCGCGAAAATAGCGCAGAGCATTCCTGGCATATTGCCATCATGGCGATCGTTTTATTCGAGTACGCACCTCCTGAAGTCGATCTAAAGCGCGCCATCCAAATGTTATTGATTCATGACGTTGTGGAAATTGATGCCGGAGACACCTTTTGCTACGACACTCAGGGCAATCACAGCAAAGCCGATCGAGAGGAACAAGCCGCCACCCGGATTTTTGGACTCCTCCCCCCCGATCAGGCTGAGGAATTCCGGCAACTCTGGAATGAATTTGAGTCCCAGAACACTCCCACCGCAAAATTTGCTGCTGCCCTCGATCGGATTCAACCCTTTCTTCACAACCAGACGACCCAGGGCGGAACCTGGAAACAACACCACATTACCCGCGATCAAGTCCTGCAACGAATGCAGCCCGTTGCCGCAGGCACCCCTGAACTATGGGAATTTTTTCAAGCAGCAATTGAAACTTGCATAAAACGAGGCGATTTGCAGCGTGTGTAACGATTTGAGGCTACTTTCTGCTCTTCCAAAGGTTGTAATATACCATCAATGATCTTGATCATTTCAGCCGATTGGTTATGATGAAAGAAAGGTAAAGTCAAATACACGATCGCTACCTGGCGATTCATTTGACTGTCTCTAGGCTGAGATTGAAGGAGCTATCCGATTAATGGAGTACATTGAGCAGCTGCTGGACAAGGTGAAGGAATGGGCACGTAAGCTTGCTGAAGCCCTACTCGGACCAGACGTACAGCCAGAGCCGGAGCCGATTCCAATCCCCGTTCGAGATCCAAACCGCCGTCGTTAGCAGGTCGGCTAAACGCATTGAGTGAAAACGTCCTATGAGCGTTCTATTTTAGCCTGAGTCCTTTCTCAGGCTGATTCTGTTTTAAACAAATCGCCTGTTTAAACCACTTCACCTGTTTCACTTCCGAAACCGGATGATTTGAATGGGATGCTCCGTTAAGCAGTAATATACCTATCTCACAGTAGATCGAAAATGAATTGCACTCACGGCAACGCCTGTGTTTGATCCCCATAAATCTCCCTTGAAAAGGGGGACTTCAAACCTTCTTCGGTTTGTGCTACGCACACGCTCCGCGAACGGTTCCCCCTTTTTTAAGGGGGGCTAGGGGGGATCTCACCATGGTCGGCGATCTACTGACCTTTCGTAGTCCACGCTTCTAGGCTGCGCGGACATCTGCCCGCCCTACAGTTGCTAAACCCACGCCTGCTTCTACCAGTCAATCTTTACCAGTCAATCTTTGAAATCAGCCGACTCCACCCTTGCTAAGTATCCTCGTCCTCCACGGCCCCAACCTCAATCTCCTGGGTCAGCGCGAACCCGGTGTCTACGGTACCACCACCCTCGATGACATCAATCGTTCCCTGGAAGCAGAAGCCCAGTCCCTGCAAGTCCAACTCTCCTGCCTCCAGTCCAACCATGAAGGAGCACTGGTAGATGCCATCCACGCCGCCCTCGATCGGCATCAGGGAATTTTGATTAACCCCGGAGCCTACACCCACACCAGCGTTGCCATCCGAGATGCGATCGCCGCCGTTAACATTCCAACGGTTGAAGTTCACCTGAGTAACGTCTACCGCCGGGAATCCTTCCGTCATCATTCCTACATTGCCCCTGTGGCAGTCGGTCAGATCAGCGGATTTGGGGCAGAAAGCTATCTTCTAGGATTGCAGGGGTTGGTGAAGTATTTGGAAGTGAGGAGTGAGGAGTAAGGAGTGAGGAGTGTTCGCGGAGCGTGGGCGCAGCCTGTAGGAGTGAAGAGTTCGGTAGGGGCGCACAGCAGTGCGCCCTTACTTAAAGGTAGTTCCCCTCCTGAGAGGGATTGGGGCGGGTTTCAGTTTTGGCTAGAGTCAACCTTTTATGTATAGAGAGGCTGTAAAACCAGAATGCACCCATCCCCCTCCTTCAGCCCCTCCTTCCCCTAAAATCTGAAACAGCCCCTCCCGCTTCACCACTCCCCACTCCCCACTCCCCACTCCCCACTCCCCACTCCCTACTCCCCACATTCGCTAGGCTAGAATCTGTACGCTTCAAAAGTCTTCACGGATTCTACGATCAAAAATGTTAATGAAAAAATTAGAACAACTGCAAGCTTTGTTTGTCGGCATGGATAAGGCTCTGGTAGCCTATTCTGGCGGTGTGGATAGTACCCTGGTGGCAAAAGTTGCCTACGATGTGCTGGGCGATCGGGCTTTGGCGGTAACGGCCGATTCTCCGTCTTTACTGCCAGAAGATCTAGAAGAAGCGAGAATTCAGGCAGCGACGATCGGCATTGCCCACGAAATTGTCCACACCCACGAGATTGATAATCCTAACTATGCCTCTAACCCCGTGAATCGCTGCTACTTTTGCAAAAGTGAACTTCACGATACGCTGAAGCCGCTTGCGCTGGAACGGGGCTATCCCTACGTCGTTGATGGGGTGAATGCGGATGATTTGGGAGATTATCGTCCCGGCATTCAGGCTGCCAAAGAACGCGGCTCACGCTCTCCCCTGGCGGAACTTGGTATTACCAAACTGGAAGTCCGGCAACTCTCCAGACACCTGGGATTAGCCTGGTGGGATAAGCCAGCCCAGCCCTGCCTCAGTTC
Source organism: Egbenema bharatensis FJBBOT/2019 (assembly GCF_048077055.1). Classification (NCBI taxonomy): domain Bacteria; kingdom Bacillati; phylum Cyanobacteriota; class Cyanophyceae; order Oculatellales; family Oculatellaceae; genus Egbenema; species Egbenema bharatensis. Next base: position 6,629,196 of record NZ_CP182236.1, read on the forward strand.
TCGGTTTCCCTACGGTGAAGAAATCACGATCGCCAAACTCCAGCGAGTTGGACGGGCTGAACGATATTTGCGGGGGTTGGGCTTAACCACCCTGCGAGTTCGTTCGGAGGGAGATACAGCCCGGATTGAGTTACCCCCAGAGCAAATTCAGGATTTTGTTCTGACTACTGATCTACCTCAACTGGTTGCTGCCTTTCAATCCTATGGTTTCGTCTATGTCACCCTGGATCTGGAAGGCTTCCGCAGCGGCAAGCTCAATCAAGGATTACCGTTGTCCACCACTATGGGTAGTGTCTCCTGAGCAAAGTGATGCTCATTAAAATTTTCTGAAAAAAAAGATGTGTTTTGCCTGAGGAAGGGCTAAACTGTGAGCCGTGTGCTTAAATTGGCATAGAAAAAACGTTGCTGGCTAACGCTTCCCGGCACAGATGTTTGCCCATCTTAGCTGGATTCTCTGGGTTCAACAGAGCAGTTAGAACTTCAGCAACGCTTTACGGAAAAGACGATTGAAGGTACTTGGATAAACCAGTGCATTAATTTTGCGTGGTTAACCAAGTGCCTTTATTAGTAGAGATAGTGCTGTAACGCAGAGATGGTTTGAGGCCCAACGATACCATCTACCAGCAATCCTCTAGAAGCCTGGAAGGCTTTAACCGCATGAGCGGTTTGAGGGCCATAAACACCGTCCACATACACGTGGAAACCTGCCTTGTTCAGTGCGATCTGGATTTCATGAACTCCACCAATCGGGCTAACGGGTTGATATCCACCGCAAGGATCGTAGCAAGGATCATGGCTGGGGTAGTGGCTGGGCTGATAGCTGTAGTAGTCATGACCGCTACTGTGGCAAGGATCGTAGCAAGGATCATGGTAGCTGTAATAGTCATAACCGCCACCAGAGCAAGGATCGTAGCAAGGATCATGGTAGCTGTAGTAGTCGTAACTATAGCTTTGGTGGCTGTAACCACTGGAGCAAGGATCATAGCAAGGATCATGGTAGCTGTAGTAGTCATAACCGCCACCAGAGCAAGGATCGTAGCTGCCGCAACCACCGTAGTAGGAGGCGGAGGCTTGATCTGCCATACCGAACGCCCCAACTGCTGCTGCTGCAATCCCGATCGCTCCGATCGCAGTTTTGCCAGCTAGCTTTCCAGCATCCACTGTTAATTCCTTGACTTCAGGATTTTCGTTTTCCTGAGCTAGATGGAGATATGCGAGTGTTTCCATAGGATTTAATGCCCTCCAAATTAGGGTTAGTTGATCTGACTCAAAAACCACAATCTCGATTATCATTTGATCGTCGATCGCAGTCTTGACACTCTACACACCACTACGAGAACCAACTACACCAAGCAAGCTTCGGCGCAGCAACTAAATTAGGGTGTGACAGTTTTAGGGGAACCTCACCGAATTAAAGGAAGAGGTTCAAAGCGGAATTTCCTCTCTACTATTAATAATTAACATAATTAATTTTCTAGGAAAATAGTATTTCTGTACCAATTCGGGCTAAAACCCTGCTAAATTAAGCTTTCCCATATATGGTGTAGATACTACCTGTAGGGTTTATAGGGGGATAAATTTCAACCTGCTACGCTACTGGTGGGGTAGTTCAACTGTTTGGAAAAGTCCTGATTATGATTTAATATTCCAAACGAAGTAATAAATTGTTAAAGTTTTAACCTGATTGTTAGAGTTCCAACTATACGGAGGCAGACAAAGCTCTTTACAGTCAGATAGGCAAAAATCAGTTTACACATAAAGCTCTAGCACTTTGCTTAAATTTGGATTATGGTCGTTGCGCCTGCTCAAAGCGGGAAGTCCCTTAGGTAAAATCTGTAAAGTAATAATCAGACCGATCGCAGTCTGAATTAATGGGTTCTTACTGTGTCAAAACAAGCGGTTCTTAATATTTCGCTAAGCCATTTACCATACCCTTTAGACTTAACAAACGCTGCAATCCACGTTTGGCAAGCTGCCCTTGATCGACCGATCGAATGGGTAGAAAAATTTTCTCCACTGCTCTCTGCCGATGAACAAACCCGCGCCGATCGGTTTCGATTTCAGCACCATCAGCACCGTTTCATCGTCAGTCGGGGAATCCTGCGCCTGCTTTTGGCCAGCTACCTGAACACAGATCCGGCTGAACTGCGGTTTAGCTATGGCCCGCTCGGAAAACCGGCATTGGCGAATGCTAGCCACCCTCAATCTGCCCTGCCCCTAAACCTTTCATTCAACCTCACTCATTCTGAAGGGTTTGCGCTCTACGCCTTCACCCTCGATCGTCCGGTCGGAATTGATCTGGAATATCTCCCGCCCCAGCGTTCCATCCATGAACTAGCCCGGCGTTTTTTCTCGCCCAGGGAATACGAAGTCATTTGTGCTTTACCCCCCACCCAACAGCAGGCAGCATTCCTCCAAATTTGGACCTACAAAGAAGCTTATTTGAAGGCAACAGGGGAAGGGTTAACGGGGTTAAACCAGATTGAAGTGATTCTTGCCGAACTGGATGAACCTACCCCAGCCGCGTTTACAATTCATAATTCTGCCCATCGCTCGTTGCACTGGAAAATACTGCGATTGCAACCACCTCCAGGCTATGTAGCAGCCCTGGCGATCGAAGGCAATCCAGGAGAATTAGTCAGTTACCACCTCACTGATCCCTAGAACGATCGCCTGATCCAACCGCAAGAATTCTTAATGCTTTCCACCGGCTGAAGGGCTGACAGTCGTTCCAGAATCTCGTAGGCTACCAGAGAATCGTTCTACACCTCCATTCTCTGCTGCTCCATGAAAATTAAAGTGATTCAGCAATACGATAGCGAGCTGACCTTAGACCCTGAAGCCCAAGCCACCTTGTTTCAGATGCTCACCAGCAACGCTTTTCTCCAGCAAGTTTGCCAGCAGGCAGACTGCGATCGAGTGCAGTTTACAGAAATCCTGTTTCAACCCATGCCCTACACACCAGGCGCAAAGAAAGGAATGCCCGTGGAATACGAGCAATATCACAATCCCAACTATGTGATTATCAATGTGCCGCCCAATTTTATGTTCAATGCCAAGATTTTTCAGCCCAGCCGTCTCTGTGCCATTTATCAAAAGCTGTAAGGGGTCTGGTGTAAGAGGATGTTTTAAAAGTCCTGCTGTTGGTAGCAAAACGGTTTGGATCCCCCTAAATCCCCCTTAGAAAGGGGGACTTTGAGTTCGGTTCCCCCTTTTTTAAGGGGGGTTAGGGGGGATCTAACGTGTCCAAAAGCACAACAAACCCCTTTTCAAACACCCTCTAAGAGCGCACTACTGCGTGTCCCTACGGGGTAGTGTCCCCACGGGGTACTTGATCTAGACCTTCCACCACCTCCCGCACGATTTCCTGCCATGCATTCCCTATCCAACCTCGACTCCATCCCCTACCTCGACTCCGACGGACAAGTGCCTGAACAATTCGATCGCACCGTCGGCGTATACGCCATTTTTGATGCCGATCAAGTGTTGCAATACATCGGCTACTCCCGCGATGTCACCTTCAGCCTCAAACAGCATCTCGTTCGGCAACCGCAAAAATGCCACTGGGTGAAAGTACAAACCATCGATCGCCCCAATCGCACGTTACTGGAAGAAATCCGCGATGCCTGGATTCATGAGAATGGACAAGCACCCCTTGGAAACAGCACAGAAGAAGCGGTGTGGAACCAGGCGATCGATGCCAAGCAGCAAATGAACGACGAAGAAAAGGCTGCCTACGAATCAGCCGATGATCTGGGACGGGTCAAACTACTCAAACAGGTTGCCCGGCGAGTGGAGCGATCGGTGCTGGCTGCCCTGGAGGAGAGGGGCGCAAAGTTGCCCATTCGGTTTGATCCAAAGGCAAAGGAGGAGGGGTTGTTGAGTTTGAAGTAGGGGCGAATCGCTCGCCCGTGCAGAAGTGAGGCGTAGGGGCGATTCGCGTTCGCGCAGCGACTCCGCAGGAGTAATCGCCCGTACAGGAGTCAAGAGGGACTGGGCGGGCAAGATGCCCACCCCACAAGACCCCACAAGATCCCACAAGAAAGAGTTTTAGCTCCCCCCACTCCCGACTCCCGACTCCCGACTCCCGACTCCCCACTCCCCTACCTCCGATACATCCAAGTCATCTCTGCCAGCCGAGCACTGACGGCATCATTTAATGCTCCTGGATCGGTAAATCGCCATCGCCACTGGCCATCGTTGTAGCGGGGGTCGTTCATGCGGGCGCGTCCGTCTAGACTCAGGACATCCTGGAGGGGGATGACCGCGAGATCGGCAACGGAACTGAGAGCAAGGCGAATGAATTCCCAACTGAGTTCCTGAATCTGATCAGGGGAACTGTAGCCCAGGTATTGAGCGACGTGATGTTTTTCAGCCTCGCCCGCCGCATTCCACCAGCCGATCGCCGTATCGTTGTCGTGGGTGCCCGGATACACAACGCTATTGCTGACATAGTTGTGGGGCAGATAGGAATTGTCTGAGTCGCCGCCGAAGGCAAACTGGAGGATTCGCATGCCCGGAAACTCAAATCGATCGCGCAATAGCTCCACTTCTGGGGTGATCACGCCCAGGTCTTCTGCCATCACGGGCAGACTGCCGATCGCGGCTTGCAGTACCTCAAAGAATTTGGCATCGGGGCCTTTAATCCATTCCCCATTCATGGCAGTGGTTTCGCCGCCGGGAACCTGCCAGTAGGCCTCAAAGCCCCGGAAATGATCGACTCGGACAATATCAACATACTGTAACGTCGCCTTGAAGCGATCGATCCACCAGGCAAACCCGGTTTGTTCTAGCTTCTCCCAGTCGTAGACGGGATTCCCCCAAAGCTGCCCGGTGGCACTGAAATAATCAGGGGGAACGCCTGCCATAAAGGCGGGGTCAAAGGTTTCTGGATCCAGCTTGAAAATGTCAGGATTAGCCCACACATCCGAGCTATTGTGGCAAACGTAGATCGACACATCCCCCACGATCGAGATATTGCGCTCATTGGCGTAGGCTCGCAGCCGGGCCCACTGTTCAAAGAACTTGAATTGGAGGAATCGGTGAAATTGAATTGGTTGCTGGAGGGATTCAGCGGCCTGCCGCAGAGCTTCCGGTTCGCGTCGGGCGATCGCGGGTTCCCACTGGTTCCAGGGCTGATAGTCATGGGACTCCAGCAGAGCCATAAATAGGACAAAATCATCTAACCACCAGGATTGTTCCTGGCAAAACCGATCGTAGTCTGCATTCCCCTCCTGAGTGAGAGAATCCTGGAAGCGATCGAACGCCTGCCGCAGCAAGCCATACTTGTGAGGAATCACCTGATCAAAATTCACCCGCGCATAGAGCGGATCACCTGCCTCAGCATCAAGGGAATTGAGGTTAATTGGGTCAATCAATCCTTCATGGGTGAGTTGTTCCAGGCTAATCATCAAGGGATTGCCCGCAAACGTACTGAAGTTCATGATGTAGGGGGAATGTTCATATCCCGTCGGCCCCAGAGGCAAGATCTGCCACAGTTTTTGCCCACTGCGGTCTAAAAAATCAATGAAATCGTAGGCATGTTGTCCGAGATCACCAATGCCATGAGCACCGGGCAGGCAAGTTGGATGGAGCAAAATTCCACTAGCGCGTTGAAAAGTCACAGCGATTCCTAATTGAGTTACAGTAGCGATTTACATGGTAGAACCGATCGCTGCTTTCGCCAGAATGAGTCATCTTCAGGCAGTGAAAATCCACCTTCAATTCCTTCTGTTTTCTACTGCGATCGGCTGAACGAAACCTATCTCAGTCCATCGGATGGCTGATACTTGAGCGAAGTTTTTGCGTGCGATCGGCAAAGCCTGATCTCATCACCTTTACGCTAAAAAGTCCCCTCACAGACTGTAAACCCTGCTTTATGACGATTACGCAAACCGTAGGGCGTAAATTTACAAAGATCAAGTGAAGGATGGCGCGTCATCCGAGATTCCCCCAAATTCTACCCTTACAATTTAGAGTATTGAAGGCGATAACCGTAGACCCTTCACCTGCTTCAATACAGGTTTTGTTGAGAATTAGCCCCATTCTCAGCACGGTTTCCAGCTATTCTAAACACTACACCTGTCGGGAAGCATCTGAATTTTGCTAGCCGCAGAGGTCAAACCACTGAACGGTTTGATCTGCCTCTGTTGTTGGTCTATACCCTATCGTGCTAAAGAATATTGTCGGAGAAGGCTCTACAATACGACTGGCACCTTGAAGTATCTCTGTTGTTGACGGTCAAGCACCCACAATTTGTTGAATCGATCCTGTTCTTCTCTGAGGGAGCAGGCTGTTTCTGATTCCAAAGGGTCAAAAATGTGAGATATGGACTACGTCGTGGGATAGAAATTCTACCATCGGTAGTAAATGACATCCCATTGCAGGGGTATGGTTTTGCAAAATTGTAAAGGATGCTAACCCACTCTAGGATTAGTGGAAACCTGAAGAACTGGAACAAGACGACTCTGGCACTCTGGGATATTGGACTGTGGAACATAACATGGATAAATCACCGCTGAACGATGATCCGCTCTGGTTTAAGGATGCGATTATTTACGAAGTACCGGTCAAGTCATTTGCTGACAGCGACGGAGATGGCATTGGTGATTTCCGAGGACTGACGGAAAAACTAGACTACATCCAGGATCTGGGGGTGAATGCGATTTGGGTTTTGCCTTTCTTCCCTTCGCCCCTGCGGGATGATGGATATGACATTTCGGACTACAACAATGTCAATCCTATCTACGGCAATCTCGATGACTTCAAAATCCTACTGGATGAAGCCCACCAGCGCGGCATTCGGGTGATTATCGAACTGATTGTCAACCATACTTCTGATCAGCACCCCTGGTTTCAACGAGCCCGCAAGGCTCCTCCAGGCAGTAGCGATCGCAACTTCTACGTCTGGAGTGATTCTCCAGAAAAATACAAGGGTGTCCGAATCATCTTCAAAGACTTCGAGAATTCCAACTGGACTTGGGACCCAGTAGCGCAGGCTTACTACTGGCATCGGTTCTATTCCCACCAGCCTGACCTGAATTTCGAGCATCCGGAGCTGCAAAAAGCCATTTTTGATGTGGTGGATTTCTGGTTGGCGATGGGGGTAGATGGCATGCGCCTGGATGCAGTCCCCTACCTCTATGAACAGGAAGGCACCATCTGCGAGAACCTGCCTCAAACCCATGCATTCCTGAAAAAGCTTCGGGCTCATATGGATGAGCATTTTGCCAACCGGATGCTGCTGGCGGAGGCGAATCAGTGGCCCGAAGATGCGGCGGCTTATTACGGTCAGGGTGATGAGTGCCAGATGAATTTCCACTTCCCCCTGATGCCGCGCCTATTTATGTCGCTGCAAATGGAGGATAGCTTCCCAATTCTGGATATCCTGGCCCAGACTCCCCAAATCCCCAGCAATTGTCAGTGGGCCTTGTTCTTGCGGAACCATGATGAACTGACGCTGGAAATGGTCAGCGATGAAGACCGGGATTATATGTACCGGGTGTATGCTCAGGATCCGCAAGCCCGGATTAACCTGGGAATTCGGCGGCGTTTGGCTCCCCTCCAGGGCAATAATCGGCGGCGAATTGAGTTGCTGAATAGCCTGCTCCTCTCCTTGCCTGGAACCCCGGTTTTATACTACGGGGATGAAATTGGCATGGGCGATAATATCTACCTGGGCGATCGCAACGGGGTTCGCACACCGATGCAGTGGAGTGCCGATCGCAATGCCGGGTTTAGCCGCACCAATCCGCAGCGACTTTACTTGCCGGTAATTGTCGATCCAGAGTATCACTACGAAACCGTCAATGTGGAGGCCCAGCGGGCTAACTCCAACTCCCTCTGGTGGTGGATGAAGCGGTTGATCGCCGTGCGAAATCGGTTTAAAGCCTTCGGACGGGGAACCTTTGAGTTGCTCTATCCAGAAAATCGTAAGGTGTTTGCCTTCACCCGCACCTATGATGGCGAACACATTCTGGTGGTAGCAAACCTATCGCGGTTTGTGCAGGCGGTGGAACTGGATCTCTCAGCCTTTAAGGGCGCGACTCCGGTGGAAATTTTTGGTCGCACCGAGTTTCCTGAAATTGACGGTTCCTCTTACTTCCTCAGCCTTGGCCCTCACGCTTTCTACTGGTTTACCCTACAGTTTCAAACCACTGCCATTGCCGCAAAACCCCAGTCCCATCTCCCTGTGGTTCTGGCCAACGGCAGCTGGCAGGATGTGTATACGCGCACTGAATCAAAAACCACTCTGGAAAGCATTTTGTCTGAGTATCTGCGCACTTGCCGCTGGATGGGGAACAAGGCAACGATCATGCAGACCGTCGAGATTCTGGATGCTGTCCCGATCGAGCCAACCAAGCTTAACCCCCAGAGCGGCAACCATCCTTACCATATTGTGCTGGTGAAGGTGTCGTTCACGGAGGGTATTCCTGAGACCTATATTCTGCCATTGGGATTTGAGGAAACCAGTGGTGAAAGTGTGCCGCTGGATCAATCCATCGCGGAACATGCTGTGGCGCAGGTGCAGGGCAAGAACACGACTGGTATTCTATTTGATGCATTAACCGATTTAGAATTCCTGACGATTCCCCTGCGGGCGATCGTGCAAAAGAAACGCTATGCCGGCAAGCTGGGCGAGTTGGTGGCGACTTCTACGGAAATGTTGCAACAGCTCTGGACGGATGATTCCAGCCATCCTTCCCAATCGCTAGCCGCATCCCATGCCATGACCTTTGACCCCCATCTGCTCCGCCGGGTTCGCAGCAATGCCCTGGTGGCCTATGGCGATCGGTTCTTGTTTAAGCTGTTCCACCATGTGGATGAGTGCGTCAACTCCGATCTGGAAGTGGGGCGGTTTTTGACTGAATCTGCCCTGAACAACGGGCTACCCCATATGGACAACATTGCTCCAGTGGCGGGCTACCTGGAATATCACCGGAAAGGGGCAGAACCCATGACGATCGGGGTGTTGCAAAAATATATCCCTGAAACCCGCGATGGTTGGTCCTATGCCCTGGATAATTTGCGCGATCACTATGTCGATGTCCTGACCAAACAGGTTGATGTGACTGAGATTTCAGTACCGAATTATCTGGTAGCAACAGCTCTGGACGAGGAAATCCCAGAACTGGCCTTCGAGATGATGGGCAATCAACTGCGAGCGGCCGAATTGCTGGGCGAACGGGCCGCCGAGATGCACATTGCCCTGGCCTCGGAGAATGCTGATCCGCACTTTGCCCCAGAGGAATTTACCTCTTTCTACCAGCGATCGATCTACCAGTACATGCGGAATCAGTCAGGGCAAGTGCTGTTGCTTTTAAACAAGCAGCTCAAACATATCCCAGAAGAGTTACAACCGGCTGCCAAAGCCCTGTTGAGCCAGCGGGAGATGCTCATGGGGCGGTTTAAGCTGATCCTGGATCAGCCGTTGAAGATTGCCCGAACTCGCTGTCATGGTAATTTCCACCTGGAGGAAGTGCTCTATACTGGCAAGGATTTCGTCATTATCGACTTTGAAGGGGAACCGACTCGCCCCCTGAGCGAACGGCGAATGAAGCGATCGCCCCTGAGGGATGTGGCGGGGATGCTGCAATCGTTCTACTATGCCTCCCAAGTGGCTCTACGCAATGAAGAAGAGAGCGGCATTATCCGTCCCGAAAATCTACCCGTAATGGAACAGTGGGCAGACTTTTCTACTCCTGGGCCAGCGTCTCTTTCCTCAAGAGCTACCTGACCACGACCCAAGGTCAGGCGTTTATACCCAGTGAGCGGCAGGAAATTCAAATCTTGCTAGATGCGTTCCTCCTGGAAAAGGCAGTCTATGAGTTGGGCTATGAACTCAACCACCGACCTAACTGGGTCAAGATTCCTCTACAGCGCATTATGGCTTTGCTATCCCTGAGCTGAGGCAGTCGAAAACAGGAGGGGGGAGTAGGGAGTAGCAATTCGTGCAAACTCTCTATTCCCTCCTCTCTCAAATTTTTGTCATTGCTGGGAATCATGTCTCGAATTTCCTGGATGCATATCATTCGCGCTCTCAGCAAATCTAAAAATCTTTCCCTAATTCCATCACACAGACCCGATCGAGTCTGTAAACTGTGAATGAACATTCGATTGGGTCAGCAATTTTTATGGATGCCGCAGCACTCTGGCAGCGTTACCAGGATTGGCTTTATCACCACGAAGGACTGGGACTCTTTGTGGATATTAGCCGGGTTCGGTTTGATGATGCCTTTGTCGAGTCGATCCAGCCTCGGTTTGAAAAAGCATTTCAGGATATGCAGGCATTGGAGGGTGGAGCGATCGCCAATCCGGACGAAGAACGCATGGTGGGGCATTACTGGCTGCGAGATCCCGATCTGGCACCCACACCGGAGTTGCAGCAAGAGATTGTCGAAACGCTGGAACATATTCATACATTTGCCCGTAAGGTACATCAGGGTGAAATTCATCCGCCCGATGCGCCTAAATTTACCGATATTCTATCCATTGGCATTGGGGGGTCGGCGTTGGGGCCCCAGTTTGTCGCTGAAGCCCTGGGGGCACTCGATGCGCCGATGGCCGTTCATTTTATTGATAATACTGACCCCGCTGGCATCGATCGCCTCTTGACGAAGCTCAGCGATCGGTTGGCAACAACCTTGGTGATTATTACCACAAAGTCGGGGGGAACGCCTGAGACTCGTAATGGCATGGTGGAGGTGAAGCACGCCTACGAGCAAAAGGGACTTAACTTTGCCCAACATGCCGTTGCGGTAACCGGAGTTGGCAGTAAGTTTGAAAAGCTGGCCCAGGCGGAAGGCTGGATTGATATTTTCCCGATGCCGGACTGGGTGGGTGGACGCACTTCGGAGATGTCGGCCGTAGGACTGCTACCAGCAGCCCTCCAGGGGATTAATATTGACGAGATGCTGGCAGGGGCCAAGGAGATGGATGCAGCCACTCGTCAACCTACGGTGCAGGGGAATCCCTCAGCGATGCTGGCCCTGTCCTGGTACTTTGTCGGCAAGGGCAAAGGGGAAAAGGACATGGTAGTGTTGCCCTACAAAGATAGCTTGCTGCTGTTTTCCCGCTACTTACAGCAGTTGGTGATGGAGTCCTTAGGCAAAGAACAAGACTTAGACGGCAATACGGTGTATCAGGGGATTGCTGTCTATGGAAATAAGGGATCGACGGATCAACACGCCTACGTCCAGCAATTACGGGAAGGCGTTCCTAATTTCTTTGTTACGTTCATTGAAGTCTTAAACGATCGCCAGGGTCAGTCGATCGAGGTGGAACCAGGAGCCACATCCGGGGATTTTCTGTCAGGCTTTTTGCAGGGCACACGACAGGCCCTCTACGAAAATCAGCGAGATTCCATTACCGTAACGGTTCCCGTCGTGACCCCTCGAACCGTCGGCGCGTTGATTGCCCTCTATGAAAGAGCCGTTAGTTTCTATGCCTCGCTAGTGAATATCAACGCTTACCATCAACCTGGAGTTGAAGCGGGGAAGAAAGCAGCGGCTACGGTGCTGAACCTTCAGCAACAGGTGGTAAAAGCTGTACTTGAGTCCAACCAACCGCTGTCCCTCCAGGCTCTAGCCATAAAGGTTGCTCCCGATCAAATTGAGTCCATTTATCTGATCGTGCGCCACCTGGCTGCCAACCAGCGACACCTGGCTATTACAGGGGATCTGGGACAGCCGAGTAGTTTGATGATCTCGGCACTTTAATACCGTAGGGCAGGCATCTTGCCTGCCTCATCTAATTGCTGCCACATCCGATTGCTGCCACATCTGGATGTTGTACCGACGTTCCAGGGGGAGGAAAGCCACTGAATTCCCCATCCCCCAGAACCTAACTTGAAGCGGCGTCACGGGCAGCGGCGGCTTCATCAGGGTGGATACCTAACCGTGTCAGGTTAATCCGACCGCGATTGTCGATCTCGCGGACTTTGATGATGACTTCATCGCCGATCGCCACCTCATCTTCCACCTTGCCGACCCGGTAGTCAGCGAGTTGCGAGATGTGAATCATCCCTTCCTTGCCTGGGAGAAACTCCACAAAGGCACCAATCGGAATGATACGAGTGACACGCCCGACGTAGACATCGCCAGCGGATAGCTTCCGGGTCATGCCTTCCACAATGCCGCGAGCCTGACGGGCTTTTTCCTGATCGACGGCTGAAATCGTGACCGTGCCATCGTCCTCAATGTCAATCTTGGCTCCCGTTTGCTCCGTGATCCCCTTGATGGTTTTACCACCCGGCCCAATCACCAGACCAATCATTTCCGGATCAATCTTGATGGTGAGCAGTCTGGGTGCATAGGGGGAGAGTTCCGTGCGGGGTTGGTCGATCGCCTCCAGCATTTTACCGAGGATATGCATCCGGGCAGGACGGGCCTGATTAATGGCTTCTGCGATCGTCTGCATCGACAGTCCGGTGATCTTCATGTCCATTTGCAGAGCGGTGATGCCCGTGTCAGTCCCAGCGACCTTAAAGTCCATGTCACCCAGGAAATCTTCAATCCCCTGAATGTCAGTGAGGATTCGCACTTCATCGCCTTCTTTGATCAGACCCATCGCGGCACCGCTAACCGGCTTGGCGATCGGTACTCCAGCGTCCATCAAAGAGAGGGTAGAACCGCACACGGAACCCATGGACGTGGAACCATTGGAGGACAGCACCTCTGAAACGACCCGAATCACATAGGGAAAATCATTTCTGGGGGGCAGCACTGGCACCAGGGCCCGTTCCGCCAAAGCCCCATGACCAATTTCCCGACGACCGGGCGATCGCATGGGTTTGGTTTCCCCCACCGAATAGGGCGGCATATTGTAATGGTGCATATACCGCTTCTGTTCATCCGGGTGCAAATCGTCCATTTCCTGGGCTTCGCCGGGCGTTCCCAGGGTAACGATCGACATCACCTGAGTTAATCCTCGCTTGAATAGCGCGCTACCGTGAACTCGCGGCGGTAGGAGACCAGTCTGACAGCTAATCTGCCGCACTTCATCCAGCTTGCGCCCATCTACCCGCACCCCTTCCTCAAGGATCTGCTTCCGCATGAGTTTCTTAGTGATGCTCTTGTAGGTCGTGCCCACCGCTTTAGGATTCTCTGCTGCGGCAACCCGCACCGGGTCATCTTCTGGCAATTCGGCAATGGATGATTCCACCGTTTCCTTGACCGCATCCAGCTCAATATCTCGCTCCGGCTTAGCCAGTTCAAACCGGGTTAAAACCTGCTTAACCGGAACAGAAACCTTCTCGCTGATAAAGTTTTCCAGCGTTGAATCCACCTCTGGCGGTTCGATGGCAGGGGGTTCAATGCCTAACTCACTCATGATGTCCCGTTGGGACTGAATCAAGTCTCGAACCACTTCGTAGCCAAAGTCGATCGCCTCGATAATGTCCTGCTCAGGGAGTTGATTGGCACCCGCTTCCACCATAATCACGCCATCGGGTGAGCCTGCCACGACCAGATCCAGGTCTCCCTTCTCAATTTCGTTGAAGGTGGGGTTAATGATAAAGTCATCTCCAATCAGCCCAACTCGCACGGCTGCCATTGGCCCATAGAACGGAATCTGGGCTAATAAAACGGAAATGGAAGCCCCCGTAACCGCTAAGACATCCGGCGGAACCCGCTCATCTAGCGACAACGTGGTTGCGACAACCTGAATATCATCCCGCAGCCAACCAGGGAAAAGGGGGCGTAAGGGGCGATCGATTAAGCGGCTAGTCAGCGTCGCTCTTTCTGGAGGCCGACCTTCCCTGCGCAGAAACCCGCCCGGAATGCGTCCGGCAGCATAGAGCCGTTCTTCGTAATCTACGATCAGCGGCAGAAAATCAATTCCTTCTCTTCCGGCGGCCCGTGTTGCAGTGACTAGGACGGCTGTTTCTTCAGATTGGATTAAAACTGAACCTCCTGCTTGCGGTGCAAGTAAACCTATCTTCAGTCGAATATCCCTACCATCCACGGATATTGACTTCTCGATTTCTTCTACCATGAAGCGCACAATCCTTAAATTAACTTCCTCTTTTCTTCTTCTGTCGCAATCGTAGCATCGATATCTCTGCCCTGAGATGGATTATGCGAGAGTGGCACAGCTTGACAGCAATCTTTACAATTCTTAACAAATAGCAACCTTTTGCTATAGATTGATTGGAGAATTATTGCCGATCGTTTCGGTGTTACGAATGAATCAGTTCAGCCCGCCTGACGGAGCCTTAATTCCGGTGGTTAAACAGGTGCAGTCATCAGGTGCGGTTCCACACCACCAGTACCACACCGCAAACAATGAAGCCTAAGCCCACAACCCGTTCCACTGGAATCGCTTCTTGAAAGACAAAATGACCCAGTAGGACTGAAAAGACATAGCTGGCAGCGATCGACGGCCCGACAATACTCAAATTAACGCTGCGGAGGACGAGGATATAGGCGATCGCACCAATGGCATAACAAATCAATCCCACGATCAAATCAGGAATGGTAATAATGCTGAGAATGTGACTCACGACCGATTCTGCTCCATCCTTGGCGAGCTTCAATGCCCCTGATTTGAGGAAAAACTGTCCACCCACGCTGGCTAGAATGGCGATCAGCAACAAAAAAAACTCTTGTGGGGTCACTGGCGCACTCCTCTGTACCGTTGCATAACTAAACTCTTTGTAGTTTACAGTGGCTTGCTAACCGTAGAACTTGATCAAATAGGTAAAACCAACAAGGTAAAACCACCAGGGTAGAACCAGGCTCAAGCAGAACAATTGCGATCGCCCAAGAATTGCGATCGCACAGAGAAATATGTCTTAAGAGCGTTGCTGTCCGCAGTCGAACTTCAGTAATGTGCAGATAAATAAGGGATGAGAACGACGAGCCTTATTGAGGCTGAGAGCCTGATCCAGGATACCCATTTAGGGATCGGGCATCACGAATCGAAATCACAACAGGTAACCTTCCCGATGAGGTTAGACTGGAATTGTAACTAAAGATTGCAAACAGTAATTAAATAGGTAGGTGTAGTTCTTATGGTTAGCACTGCCCAATCTTCCTACACAGATGAGCAAATTGCCGTTTGGTTGCGGGGGTTGTTAACGATTGCCTGGGCAGACGGACATTTTGATCCAGAGGAGCAGGAATTAATTAATGAATTAACCCAAAACGAACTAGCTCCTAAAGTCGAACTGGGTGAAATCGAAAAAATTAGTCCCCAAGAGCTGTCCCTGGCGCTGGGAGAAGACTCAGCAATGGCGGAAAACTTCATGCGAACTGCGGTGATGGTGGCGATCGCAGATGGCGTTTATTCCAGCTCCGAAGATGAGATTTTGCACGATTTTTGCGTTGCGTTGGAACTGCCCCCAAAAATTCTGGAGTCATTGCGCGTTACGCTAAACTACCGCCCAACTTCTCCCGGTGCGCCCGTCAATCAAACGGAACAACCCACTGAACCCTTGAAGCCCCTGCGCGAGTGGCTGGATCACCTGGAAGTACAGGATCCACGAGTCGCTCGTTTCCTCTGCAAAATGATTCCACCGCAGTGTCCGTTTGAGCGGGATGTGAAGTTGTTCGGGCAAAAAGTGGTTCATATTCCACCCATGTGTAAGCTGAACCCTTTATATGATCAGCTCGTAGGGCTACGATTCCGCGCTTTGACTTATCTGGCGGATGAATGTCAGGAAGATGTGACAAAGTATTGCTAAGGAACGCAAATTGAATCATCTGAAACTCTGGTGGGGTGGGCAGTGTTTCGACGGCTCGAGTGAGCGTTCGACTGAGCTCACGCCGAAGTCCGAAGTCTTGCCCGCCCAGTCCGTCAAGTAGAGCATTGTGTTAGTTATTTAATCCATAATCCTGAATGCGCATAGGGCTAATTGCTCGGCTTACGGAGATGCTGGTCGGATTCTGAAGCGCGCGCCGGATAGTTAGCGGATCTGAAGTGAACAGAGTCCCTGGGAAACTGATCGTCTGAAGGATCGGCAGGATTAGAGTTAGCCGTATCGGGATGAGCCTGATTAGGATGAGCGCGATCGGGGGTCAGATAATCACGAGGTAAATAGTCGTGAGGTAAAACGATCGCCGATTCAGCGGTAGAACCATCTTGCTGATTTTGCTGATTGTCCTGCTCATAGCGATGCCAAACTATCTGTTGGGGCATACCAATTTTAATGCCATGTTCTCCAAAGGCGAGACGAACCCGGAGGCGAAATTCTCGTCCCGCTGGCCATTGCTGTAGGGGTTGAGTGTCAATCCAGACGCGCAGAACCACCCCCTCATGAGAAACGGCATCGACCCCAATTATCATCGGCGGTTTGATTAACACTCGACCCCACTCCGGGTCTGCATACATTTCCTGTGCGACTTGTTCAATGATTCGGAGAGCTTCAGGAATGTTTGAATCATAGGCAACGGCAATCCGAAAATCGGTCCGCGACCAACTCCGGGTCAGGTTTTCTACCTGAGAAATGAGACTATTGGGAATGGTAATTAGCCGACCCTCGACATTGCGAACCTGGGTGATGCGGAGATTCATGTTCTCCACCAAACCATCCACATCACCGATCGCAATCCAATCGCCAATCGCATATTGATCTTCACACAAAATCAAAAACCCATTCACCAGATCTTTGATCAGGCTTTGGGACGCTAACGAAACTGCAAAGGCAACGACCGCACCCAAGGTCAGGACAGAGCTGATAGGGACTCCAGCATAGCTTAAGACTCCACCCACACCAAAAGCGTAGATAAAGAAAGTCTTTAAACCTTTAGTGGCTCGGATGATAGTCGAAATTCGCAGCGATCGACGCTGATTATCTTCAAAAGCAAAGAGTTCATTTTGCCGCCATGCATCGGAAAAGCGGTTAATGATAATATCCCCTAAGCGATTGACAAAGCCCAGCAAAAACAGAATCAACAGTAGGGCGATCGGTAAACGCAACAATCCCTCGGCAATGATTTCAGTTTCGGGAAACAACCGCAAAATCCAGATAATTCCTCCGACCCAAAGGAGCATCTGTCCCCATACCAGCAGCCACCGGATGGATTCACTCCAGGACAATCGACCTTCCAGGCTGAACTGAGACTGAATCGCAGAAATAAAATCAAGGCGATGGGCAGCTCTGGAGGGGGCATTTAAGGTGTTGGCCTTTGTCTGGGTTTGCGCCGCTTCGGCAACCATCTGGGCTTTCAAATCCTTCCGCCTGATGCCAATCCAGTTTTGCAATAGCCACAAGGCCGCACTCACGACTAAAATGCTGACCGCAATTCCGACTGCCTCTTCCCGACGCTGTTGAAAGACCTCTGGCTGTCTGGCCAGCAAAATTCTGGATAGGCGATCGTTCAGAATACTTTCCCAATTCCGCGCTAATTCCTCTGGTGTCACCCGATGGTATCGAGCATCCAGGTCTGTGACGGTCAAAATTTCCTGAGGCTCAGGGCGAAAATCGTCTACGGCAACCAGGGTAATCTGATTGTTGACAATTTGCGTTTCCATGCGGAAACTGTCTGGATCAAAAACCGTGACGTATTCTGAGTCCACTTCGGAAGCTGGAGTTGGCGCAAAAGCAATCACCTGACGCAGATTTGCTTCAATGGTTTCCGCCCGGACTTCCACCGGAGTTCGACCTTCAGGGCTGCCCCGATCGGATACGGTTAAAGCCACGACCCGAAACAGTTCCCGGTTTTCGAGCCGAACGGGTGCGGTCTCGATCGCCCCCATCCGCTGTACTCCCTGAGGTAAATTCACTGAGTCTGACTGGATCGGTAAGGATAACTGCCCCATCGCTGCTGGCACCCAACCTACAGTGAGTCCGAAGGTCATCACCCCCAGGATAAAGACAAGTCCTAATCGCCGTCTGAGCTGCAATCCTCTGGCTCGCGGGGTGAACTGGATAGACTGAATGAACTGGATAGACTGGACGACTCTGGCAATTTGCCGAACTCCTCGCATCGATCGCTCCTTGGATAGAGGGGTAGACCGTTTGCTGCCCTACCTATACCGTATATTACGCAATTGTTACATAGGCTACCAAATTCCCCTAAATTTCCCCATCCCCCAACTGTACGATGCGGCAAACCGGAAATGTATCGGAAAAAATCCTGCTCCTGGAAAAGGCAGCGATATGATCGCATCGGAAATACTTGATTAATTTAGCGATCGGACTGCTTCCCGGATGCCCACGCACAATTCACGCACAGTTATTGAGTGAAGGAAAACTTAAAGATGGCTAAGAATCTATTGGAACAGCTACGAGAGATGACGGTCGTTGTCGCCGATACCGGGGACATCAAGGCGATCGAGAAATTTAAGCCCCGTGATGCCACAACGAACCCTTCGTTGATTACGGCAGCGGCGCAAATGCCGGAGTATCAGAGCATTGTGGATGCTACTCTGGTTCAAGCCAAGGCAGACGCAGGAGAAGGAACCTCCGATCAGGATATTGTTTCCCTGGCGTTTAAGCGGTTGGCAGTGGCTTTTGGACTAAAAATTCTGGAAATTATTCCGGGCCGAGTTTCCACCGAAGTCGATGCCCGCCTGTCCTACGATACCGAAGCCACGATCGCCACAGCCCGCGAATTGATTGCTCAGTACGAAGCCGCAGGCGTTTCACGGGATCGGATTTTGATCAAAATTGCTTCCACCTGGGAGGGGATCAAGGCAGCAGAAGTGCTAGAGAAAGAAGGAATTCATTGCAACTTGACCCTACTATTCGGGATTCATCAGGCGATCGCCTGTGCCGAAGCAGGAATCACTCTGATCTCGCCGTTTGTGGGACGAATTCTAGACTGGTACAAAAAAGACACCGGACGCGACAGCTATCCCCCCGAAGAGGATCCTGGCGTAGTGTCTGTAACGGGAATCTACAACTACTACAAGAAATTTGGCTACACCACAGAGGTGATGGGAGCCAGCTTCCGTAACATCGGCGAGATCACCGAACTGGCAGGATGTGATCTATTAACCATTTCTCCGGGACTGCTGGCTGAACTGCTGGCAACGCCTGATGAGCTGCCCCGAAAACTGGATCCTGAAAAGTCTAAAGCAATGGACATTGAAAAAATTTCCATTGATAAAGCCACATTTGATCAGATGCATGCAGCCGATCGGATGGCTTCAGAAAAACTGGATGAGGGGATCAAAGGCTTTACCAAGGCTCTGGAAAATCTGGAGCAGCTCCTCGCCGATCGTCTATCTCAACTGGGCAGCAGTGCAACGCTGAATCATGCCGCAGAGGATATGTTCCACGTCTATGACCTGGATGGGGATGGATTCATTACCCGTGAAGAATGGCTGGGAACCGATGCGGTGTTTGATGCCCTCGATGTCAATAAAGATGGCAAAATTACGCCAGAGGAAATGGGCGCGGGTTTAGGGGCAGTGCTCCATCTGGTGAAAGCGGGTTGAGATCGGCTGACCTGACTTGCCCTTTGTGAACCCGGTGGCTGCAACATCACATCTGTAGGGGTTTGGCACTGCTAAATTCCTACAGATGGCAATGGTCGTCTCTTGTGGGGTGAGCATTCTTGCCCACTGAAATTGTGAGTGAGCATCTTGCCCACTGAAACTCTTGTGGAGTGGGCATCTTGCCCGCTCAGTCAGCAAAGCAGAACAGAGCACAGCTTATTGAATCCCCACGTCCTGATTAAGTTTGCATTCCTTGACTATTTGGGGATCGCAGGACGATTTACAAAATCCTTATTCGATTCCGGCAGCAATTCCAGGTGATCCCCCGCTTTTCCAAGCTATGAAATCTGAATTTGTAAACTTACCACTAAAGAGATATTGCAAATCGTAAATTATTTTTGCAGAATTGCAGAAATGTTTAAGATAGGTTAGGATTCAGTTTGGTGTTCGTCGTTCCAGTTCCAGTTCCGTTCTGAAGTAGTTTCGGTGGAATCTGATGGGCGATATGCAGGATTGCCATCCCACGTTATTCTCATTCTCTCGAACTTGTTCCAGACATGAGGTTCAATCAAGCAAATGTGCTTACTCTGCGTGTGATCTCGGCGATCGTCTTTGTTTTCGCTATTAATTCTGCTTTTAGTACATTTCCTTAATACCGCTAGCTAATTCCGATTATTAATTCTGAATTGAATGTCAGCATTTAATTGCATTTAATAACCATTTACCCACCTGACTTTGTGCTCCTCACCACTAACCAGGAAAGGTTTCATGACTGCATCCGAATATCATTCTTCAGAGTCTACTCAGTCCAGTCCGCTTTCAGAAGCCGTACGGCAAGCGGTCGAAGCTGAGTTCGCTCATCATCATTCATCCCATCATTCGATCGCCACTGCGGATTCAGGATCATCAGGATCAATTGATCCCCACATCGATCCCCATACTGATCCCCGCTTTACAGCAATGGGGATTTACGTTACAGTGCACGGTCACTTTTACCAACCCCCCCGCGAAAATCCCTACCTGAACACCATTGAGCGGCAACCCAGCGCAGCTTCCTTTCACGACTGGAATGAGCGCATCCACTACGAGTGTTATCGTCCCAATGCCTTCGCCAGGGTTTTAAACGATCGGGAAGAAGTGATTGGGATTGTTAATAACTTTGAGTATCTCAGCTTTAACATCGGCCCAACCTTAATGAGCTGGTTAGAACGGCATGATGTTGAGGTATATCGGCGGATTATCGAAGCCGATCGCAAAAGCTGTGAACGATTAAATGGGCACGGTAACGCGATCGCGCAAGTGTATAACCACATCATCATGCCCCTGGCCAGCGAGCGAGATAAGTACACTCAGATTCGCTGGGGTAAAGCCGACTTTCGATCGCGGTTTGGGCGGGATCCCGAAGGAATGTGGCTGGCGGAAACAGCGGTAGACTATGCCACCCTGGAAGCCCTAGTCCAAGAGGGGATCAAGTTCATCATCCTGGCTCCCTCCCAGGCTCAACGCTGTCGTCCCATGCCCACAGCAGATCACCCCAACCCCGAATGGCGAGAAGTGGGCGGCAGTCAAATTGATCCGATTCAGCCCTATCGCTGTTATTTACGAGGTCAAGATCATTCCTCTGATCCCCACTCCCCACTCCCCACTCCCCATCTCCCCTACATCGACATCTTCTTCTACGACGGCCCCATCTCCCGCGATATGGGCTTTGATGATGTCTTGAGTAGTTCGGGGCACTTGGCAGGGCGAATTGGCCAAGCTGTCCGAGGGGATCATCGTCCCTCTCAGCTCATTGCGGTGGCGACGGATGGGGAAACCTTTGGGCATCATAAGGGGGGAACGGAGAAAGCCCTGGCCTACGCCTTTACCGAAGAATTTCCCCGACGGGGTTGGACGGTGACTAACTTTGCCCATTACCTCAGCCTGAGTCCACCGACCTGGGAAGTGGAGCTGAAACCTGTAACGGCCTGGAGCTGTTCCCACGGGGTCGATCGCTGGCAGGAAGACTGCGGCTGTGGGGGCGGTGGCCACTGGAATCAGAAATGGCGTAGACCCCTGCGGGATAGCCTGGATTGGCTGCGGGATCAATTGGTCAAGGTGTACGAAGAGACGGGACGGAAGTTTTTTAATGATCCCTGGGCGACGCGAGATGAATACATTCAGGTGATTCTCGATCGCAGTCCAGTCAACATCAATCGGTTCTTTAGTCGCCATCAAGTCCGCAGGCTGACGGGAGCAGAAAAGGTGGATGCATTGCGGTTGTTGGAAATGCAGCGTCATACCTTGCTGATGTACACAAGCTGCGGCTGGTTCTTTGATGAATTGTCTCGGCCAGAGGGCACTCAGATTTTGCGCTATGCAGCCCGGGCGATCGAGCTAGCCGGTGATGTGGCCGGTGTGCAGTTAGAAAAAGGCTTCATCCGACGGTTAGCAGCAGCGCCCAGCAATGTGGAGTTTTTCCAAAACGGGGCAGAAGTGTATCGGCAACTCGTGCTCCCGTCCCAGGTGTCCCTTGGTCAGGTGGCAGCCCACTATGCCATTACGTCTCTCTTCACCAGTTATCCCAGGGATGAGCGCGTCTACTGCTATACCGTGCACCAGTTGGATTACCAGCTCCAACGGTTGGGCAATCTGACCCTGGCAGTGGGACAGATTCAACTCACCTCGGAAATTACCTGGGAAAGTGGCAATCTGATCTTTGCCGTGCTGCATCTGGGGGGATGGGACTTCCATTGTTGCATTCGCCCCTTCAGCGGACGACGGAACTACAGCCAGATGAAGGATAGCCTGTTTGATGCGCTTCGCCAGGCCAGTGCAGCTCAAACGATTCTGGCCATGAATCGCAGCTTTGGGGATCAGTCCTACAGTTTGCAGAGTTTGTTTGCTGAAGAACGCCACCGGATCATGCGCCTCCTGAGTCAGGAAACCTTGACGCGCCTCGATCAGCTATACACCCAGGTGTATCGGGATAACTACGGGGTGTTGGTGGCCTTCCATCGGGATACGCTAGATGTGCCCCAGGAACTTCAGGTGGCTGCCGAGATTGCCATTAGCCATCGGGCGATTACTTCCCTGCAAGCTTTGGAGCGGGAAGCCAGCGAATTCCCCTTCAGCAATCCCCAGGTCTGCTTGAGCCATCTGATTGAACTGGAGGCGATCGCCGCTGAAGCCGATCATCTCCACTGTCAGTTAAAGCTTCCAGAAATTAAGCAAATCCTGGAGCGCATGGTGTATCGATCGTTTCGTTCCCTCTTAACGGGGCTGAACTCCACGACAGTCGAAGCCGATATTCAGTGGATCAATCGCCTCCTGGCTCTGGCGGATAAGCTGCACCTGCATCTGTGCCTCGATCGCACCCAGGAACTCTTCTTCCAGATTCTCCATACCCAAATCCTGCCGCAGCTTGGGGAACATTATCAGGAGGGTAAATTATCCTCTAGCTCTGGTATTTCCCTGGCGATCGGCTCTGCCAGTTCATCTAACCCTGGTTCTGCTAGCAATGGTCATACCGCACAAGTGGAACCGACCGTAACGATTGAAACCCAATGGACTTCAGCCCAACTGCGGCAACTCCTCCTACTGGGGCAAAAGCTGACGATCGATGTGCAGTACTGGTTAGCGGTGTTGAATTAAGGGGGAGTAGGGGCGCACTGCTGTGCGCCCCTACAGGGAGTGGGGAGTAGGGGCGCACTGCTGTGCGCCCCTACAGGGAGTGGAGAGTGGGAAGTTGGGATCAGTCCTCTTCCGGCGGCACAATACTAAACGAACCATCCTCTCCCTGCACAATCTGTCCCCCGATCGCCTCAATGCGTTGAACTGCCGTTTGGCGTGTCACATCATCGGGAGCCGTTGTCAGTACCATCGTCCAGGCAGCAATCTGGGCAAATTTGCTGTCGGGATTGTTCGCCAGAAAATCTGCTGTTTGTTGCGATAAGTCCGCCACTCGATCGCTGGCTTCCGATGTAGAAGCCCGGCCCATTCTGCGGCGGTTTCAAACGATCGCCTTGCCCCTGCTGCATCATTGAGAAAGAGCAACTGATCGATCCCCAACTGTCGGAGGGCGTAGTAAGCGCCTGGGGGTTGATCTGCCCAAGGGATTCAATTCCCCGTTGGGCAATGGCGATCGTTCGTTCCGGTTTTCCGGCATAGATGGAAGTGCTGGTCGAGAGAAATGTATAGGCCAGCAGAAAGTTGGGATTGCGACCAATCACCACCTCAAAGAATTCTGGACTCAACCGATAATCCGTTTTACTGCGGGCTGGCTCATCGCCAAAATACTGTAAAAATCGCAGGAACGCCCAATCCGACAGCAAATTATCAAACCCAAAAGCAGGCATTCGCTGAAGTACTTGCAACTGAAGCCGCTCTGCCTCCACCGCCTGGTTCACCTCTGCCACCGATAAATCTGCCCCGGATTCCAATTGGCGCAACTGAGGCAGCTGAAATGAAACGATCGCTACAACACAAGCCGCCATAACCAGCAAGCCTACAATAAGCGACCTCCACTCTCGAACCAAACCAGCCTCAAATCGTCTAACCATCTAACGCCCTCTCCTAACCCAACATCAAGCTCCCATCCCCCTCGCTCACGGCCCCGCCCCTTCCCTCGATTATGCCCCCACTTCACCCCAAACCTATCCCCTTCCTGCACAGGTGCATTGCGATCGTCCCTACTTTCCCCTTCCTGTACGGGCGTATGCGATGTGCCCCTATTTTCTACTCCCTGCACGGGCGTATTGCGATGTGCCCCTATTTTCTACTCCCTGCACGGGCGCACAGCAGTGCGCCCCTACTTTCCACTCCTCACTCCTCACTCCTCACTCCTCACTCCTCACTCCCCCGATACACCTCCCACAAATTTGGTCATTCTAAGAGTGAAAGTGTCAAGATCAAAATACGCTGCCAAACCGTCCTGAACTCTCTATGACTGATTGTTCTCCCACACCCACCTCCATCGCTCATCACTACCATGAGCGCACTAAGTATCATCCCAAAACGATCGCCAATCGAGACTTTGACTGGACTAAGCAACCTGCCCCTTTTAAGGAATATAAATTTGGCACTGCGCTAGATTTAAAGTCCTACCTGACGGAAAAGCCAGACCCTTCGCCCAATAGTAAAAGCTGGCAACGCCTATCTCGGCTGTTGTTCTATAGCTACGGGCTAACAGTGCACATGATCGCCATGAATGGTGAGCCGATCTATTTCAGAACCACTCCCTCCGCTGGCGCACTCTATCCAGCCGAAGTGTACCTTGTTTCACGGGGAACGCCACTCCTACCCGCAGGACTCTACAACTATCAACCCCAAACCCATTCACTCCTGCACTTCTGGGACAGCGATGTCTGGACTGCACTACAACACGCCTGCTTCTGGCATCCCAGCCTGAATGCAACCCAGGTTGCGATCGTCACCACTGCCGTATTTATGCGATCAGCCTGGCGATATCAAGACCGAGCCTATCGGCGAATTTTTCTGGATACCGGGCATTTGCTGGGCAATATTGAGCTAGCCAGTGCCATGAACGATTTTCGGCCGCACCTGATTGGCGGATTTATTGATGAGTCCATGAATCAGCTGCTGTATCTTGACCCGGAACAGGAAGGAACAGTGGCGGTTCTGGCCCTGGCAGACCTGCTGGATCTGTCCCAAAATCTTCCCCTGGCTCCTACTGCCCTGCCCTCCGCGACACAAACTGATTTTCCCCACCTGCCCGACGGAGAACTGCTAACCTATTTTCACCACGCCACCCAAATCACTGCGGCCCAAGATCCTGGAACCCTGCAATGGTCTGATCCCGCTCAACTCAAGGATCAGTCCACTCAGCCCGACAAATACAACTTTCCTTTCTGCCTCAAGCTTTCCACCCAATCTCCGCCGATCGCCTGGGGGGAACAGTTAGAGCGACTGGAGAAAACCATTTTGAAGCGGCGATCGACCCGTGCCTACAGTGGTGAAAATCTGACGCGGGATGAACTCAATGCCCTGCTTGACTTCACCTATCATCCTCAAAACTATATTGAGCAGGGGCTAGACCGCACCCCCGATTATTTTGATCTAAATTTAATTGAAACCTTTATCGTGGTATCCGGAGTCGATGGACTGGAAGAAGGTTGTTACTATTACGCTCCCAGAGCCAACGAACTCCGCCAGATGCGGTTCAAGAATTTCCGACGACAACTCCATCGCCTGTGCTTAGGACAAAACCTGGGACGAGATGCAGCGGCGGTACTGTTCCATACAGCTGATCTGAGGAAAGGCCGTTTCAGCGTATGGCGATCGAGTCTATCGCTATCTCCATATGGATGCCGGACACCTGGGGCAACGGTTGAATCTGGCAGCGATTCGCCTGGGATTGGGAGTCAGTGGAATTGGCGGCTTTTTTGATGATGAAGTGAATGAAGTGTTGGGGATTCCAGCGGATGAAGCGGTGTTATACATCACCACCCTGGGCCGACCAAAGTAGATTGGACTGAGGGAATCAGGATAAGACTCAGCAGGTATGATGGGGTTACTTTCTTATCTTTAAATGTGGTAGTTGCCTTCAACAGATTACAGGTTGAATAGGGTGATCAACCGATCGGTTCGCCGCAACTTGCTGCCTCAACGCTCATCGCTGCAATCATTCTAGCTGCGGGACGGTGAGTCCAGTTTCATATAGATTGATCGGTTAAGACAGGCTGAGTGTTGTAAGCTCTTTACGGGCTTTAGCTTGCTTGGATTCGCTGAGGAATGCCGATTTAAT
Organism: Egbenema bharatensis FJBBOT/2019; assembly: GCF_048077055.1. Lineage (NCBI taxonomy): Bacteria > Bacillati > Cyanobacteriota > Cyanophyceae > Oculatellales > Oculatellaceae > Egbenema > Egbenema bharatensis. Next base: position 6,655,324 of record NZ_CP182236.1, read on the forward strand.
AATCTGTAATTAGCTTGTGGAATGTGGCATCCTGCCCGCCCAGTCAAAGCGGCAAAACAATGCTACAGGTTATTTCATCCAGGATCCTTAACGTTTCATCTGTTGCCATACCCATGACTGTCCAGAGGTTTCACCGTGACTTCCAGTTCATCTTCTTCCATCAATCAAGCTTCTTCCCGCGATGAATTGCGAGAACTGGTTCGATCGCAACTTGCAATGCTGTTACATCAGGGAAACTACGAAGGAGCCAAATCCTTACTGGTTCCCGTTCAGTCTCCAGATATTGCTGAAGCCATTGCTGGGCTGCCAGAAGCGTTACAAGCGATTGCCTTTCGATTGCTATCCAAGAACCGATCGATCGAAGTCTTTGAATACCTGGATACGGACACTCAGGAAAATCTGCTGGCCGAGTTCAAGCGGCAGGAATTCCGTGAAATTGTCGATCAAATGTCGCCCGACGATCGGGCCCGCTTATTTGATGAACTCCCTGCCAAATTAGTATCGCGCCTGCTAAATCAATTAAGTCCTGAAGAGCGAGATGCAACGGCATTGTTGTTGGGCTATAAACCAGGCACCGCCGGGCGGATGATGACCCCAGAATATATTGCTCTGCGGCAGGACTTTACCGTTGAACAAGCCTTTGATCAAATTCGGCAGCAGGCCCACGTTGCTGAAACCATCTATCATCTCTACGTCACAGAAGCCGATCGCCACTTAATTGGCATTCTCTCCCTGCGAGATCTGGTGACGGCCCAACCAGATCAGATCATTGCCGATGTCATGACCCGCGAAGTTGTCTCAGTGCATACCGATACAGACCAGGAAGAAGTGGCGCAAATTATTCAACGGTATGACTTCATTACGGTTCCAGTGGTTGATGCCGAGGAGCGTTTAGTCGGAATTGTCACCGTAGATGACATCCTGGATGTGGTGCAGGCAGAGACAACCGAAGATATTTACACGCTGGGTGGGGTTGAGGCAGGGGAAAAGGACTACTTTCAAACCAATTTATTTACTGTGGCGCGGCGACGAGTGGTGTGGCTGTTTGTGCTGTTGATTACCAACACCGGAACGATTACCGTCATTCAACAGCAGGAAGAGTTGCTTGAGCAGGTGGTGGAACTAGCTGCCTTTATTCCATTGTTGATTGACACCGGGGGAAATGTGGGGGCACAGTCCTCGACGGTGGTAATTCGCGGGCTGAATACCGATGAAGTGCAGACGCGCAATGCTTTAAAGATTATTCGTCGAGAGGCGATCGCAGGCACTTGCCTGGGAATCATGCTGGGGGTGGTGGTAACGGTTTGGGCCTATGTGCAGGTTGACTTTGGGGTTGCCCTGGCGGTAGGGGTCAGTTTGTTGGCGATTTCTCTATTAGCGTCCGTTGCAGGGGCAGCCCTCCCCTTCCTATTCAAAGCTCTGAAGTTTGATCCCGCCCTGATGTCCGCCCCGTTTATCACGACGATCGTTGATGTCCTCGGTGTTTTCATTTATCTCTACGTGGCTCGGATGATCCTGGGATTATAGGGTGCATATTAATTATGGGGCGCATGGTGGTGCTCATGAATGGATTATAGGGCGCACGGCAGTGCGCCCCTACTGGGCTGATGTCCTTGGGCTTTGGAACAGTCATTGTCGATCATCCTTCATTCGGCTCCTGGGACGATCGCTGATCGGAAGGGTGATTGGGGTTATGTCCCTGCATTTCCTTCACATCAAACAGGCTAATCAAGACTCCGGCGATCGGAATGGAGAGAAACACACCGACCAGCCCAGCCACCCTGGCTCCTAACAGCAGCGCAAAAAACAAGACGACCGGGTTCATGTTGATCGACCCTTGCATAATTCGCGGCATCAGCAAATTTTCCTCCACCTGCTGAAGCAAAATGCAGCCCACCAGCACCTTTAAACTGAGCCAAATGCCCTGAGGCAGAGTGATCAGCGCAACTAAGGAAATCCCGATCGTCGCACCGATGCCTGGGATCAAGTCAAACACCCCGGCAAGCGTGGCCAGTACCAGGGCGTAGGGAATATCCAGCAAAATAAAGACCAGGAACGCTGACAGCCCAAAGAAAATGGATAGGAGCAGTCGTCCCCAAAAGAAGCCGAGAAAATTTTGGCGAATCGCCAGATTTAATTTGTCCTGAAATGAATTGGAAAAGCGTTGCAGAATAAAGTTCCACAGCCGCGCCCCATCCAGCAGCATGAAGAAAGAAATGACTGCAATGATAATTAGATTCAATAAATTAGCCAGAACGCTTTGCAGGGCAGTTAACCCAAAGCCCAGCGTGGTCAATGCCTGAGTTTGTAGTTGTTCTTCGATCGTGGTGAAATCAACGTTGAGATTGCCCCTGGACAGGATTTGCTGTAAGTCATCGAGCAGGGAAGTCACCGTGTCCGTCAGTTGAGGGGCTTGTTCTATCAGTTGCTGGGCTTGAGAGGCGATCGCCAGTCCTAGGGTGGCAGTTAACCCGGCAATCAGCAAAAGACTGAGGATGAATACCGTGATCACCGCAGGACCACGGGGCATAAAGTGGCAAACCCACTGCACTGGAAAATTGAGCAGGAAAGCAAAAATTCCAGAGAAAATAAAAATAACCAGAATGGGTTCAAAATAAGCTAAAACCTGAGCAAACCCCCAGCCCAATGCCAAAAGGAGCAAATATCGCAGCAGCTTAGAGTTATTAAATTGATCCCAAAAACTGCTTTGTTTTGGTGGTTCGTTCATAGCGGTAACTTACTGCGGGAAGTAGATGATCGGATGCCAACTGCGGCGCAGCAGCTCACCCGCAAAACTGGGGACAGAAAGCTCTACCAGCTTCCCGATCGAGTCTGAGGAAAGGGTAATCGCACTAATGTCATACTCCTGAGCAGCCATCAGAATTTCCAGCACCCGCTCACCATGCAGGACAGCGTGGTGGGTAGTTAACCCCAGCTGAGCCAAATCCGTTTTCACTGCCTCCAGCGCAACTTCAGCCTTTTTCGCTTCCTCGGCATTGATCAGGTCAGAAACGCCCCGTCTGCCCCCTTCGCCAATCACCCAGCATAACAGGCATTCCTGCAAAGATTCAGGTGGACGGTTTTGAGCGCGTTGCTTAATTTGCGTCACCAGATATTCTGCGGTCTTACTGCCATCGTAGGGGATCAGAAAATAGCGGAACAGGTGTCGGCAGCGTAGATCCAGCTCCTCAACGGTGTAGGTCGATAATAGTTGGGGTCGGAACACCATGAGGGGAATCTTAGCCCGATTACACAGTGCGATCGTCGTACTGCCAAATAGCTTTTCGGTGAGTAAACTACGACTCTGAGTGCCCAGCAAAATAATATCGCTTTTATAGGTTGAAGCTGTACTGAGAATCCGCTCAATCTGCTGACCCACCTGTACTTCAATATGAACCTCCACTCCCTCTGGCACATTGGTTTTAGCAGCCGAGAGTCGATCGCGGGCAGCATTAATCTCTTTTTCATCAGCACGGGGAACTGCCTGATCCCCCGAAAGGGAGACAACGTGCAGAAAAACCACCTGCTTGATGCCGCTTTCGGACAAACTGGGGACAAAGTCAACCAGACGTTGCAAGCCGTCTACAAAGTCCGTACAGATTAGGAGGCGTTGAAACATGGTTTGATGAAGCAGAGTGTATAGAGCTAATGTAAGACAAATCTCTCATAACCCTAACACCCCTGGCTCTTTCTCGATAGCCTCTCCAGATAGAGCAGACGCTTAGAAGCTGTCCTCGGGTTAGACATTCGCTCAGTGGCGATCGAAATTGGGGGTCGATTCAATGAATGACGATTAAGACGATTAAACTGAATTGCTATTGAAGGCAGTAGCTCTATTCAACACAAGTGCTGTTAGGCACTGTTGGATGATGTTGGGCGAAGCCGTAGCGTGCTGTTCTGTGAAGGCTGGGTGCGTTGCGCGCTCCCTAACGCATCCTACAGACAGGACGATGGACAAGTCTTGCTACTGAGTAGCGGTATTCAATGTAGTAGAAAAACGTAGTAGAAAGAAAGTTGGTATCAAACGGTGTATGGGAGCGATCGAACGGTAAGTACTGCCATGCCTAATCTAGAAAGCTCTGTGAGAAGCGAACGAACTTCATCCAGTCAAACACCCAGCATCATACAACTTGAACCCTATTTGCTCCACTCGCTAAACCTTACCAGTTTAGATTCGCTAGTCTAAATTCACTAGTTTAAATTTAGAGGACTACGCTTCCAGAAAACGAACTCTAAAAAATGAACCTTACTTGGATGACCCTTGAGGAAACGAGTTGTCGCCCCAGCATCCCCAGCTCCTTTCCGTCCTGGAACAAAGCAAGAGAGGGAGGTCGCAACTGCGCTCATAGTCCTAAAAACTGGGATTGGATTCAATCCCCCATTGATGCTTGAGAAAATGTTTGTACATGGTTTCCCGCAACATCATCTGCTCGTAGAGCTTGATGAGAAACTGTTGAGCTTGCTCACGGCTCATATGTCCGACCTGATCTTGAAACGAACGCAAATTGAACTGTTGTTCCAAAGTTAGTTCGATAGGCTGATCCATTGTTCTGACCTCCAAAGGAGAAATTGGGCGGTAGAAGCAACAGCAAACCTTTTGAGGCTCTATCCGCAAACCGTCGGGGCTTTTGACTTCAAAAACTCCATCGAGCTTTCGGATAGATACTGGGTGAACACTCCTAGGTTGAACTGAACCTGGAAGGCTGACCTAGCGATGTTGCTGCTTCTTGATCAATGACCTGAATCTGAATCTTACGTGTAAGTCTGCCCAGAACCGGTCAAAAACTAGAATGTATTAAAAAAGATAACAATCGTTTGACAAAATGACCACCCCCTTAGGTGTATTTTTTGTGAACTTCTAGGTATAGGTTTAACGTCCCTTCATTCAATCGGTTTCATCCTTAAGACTGAAAAACCAGCCATTTTGCCGGATGCTCAATTGAAATTGAGGTATTTCTAGCAATCTCAACCTCACAAGAATGTTCTGAGTGAACAAAACTTTACGTTTGCAAGGAGGATGGGCTTGAATTTGTCCGAGTTCTCCAGTTACCTGATCTCAACAATCCTTGCTGGAACAATTCCGCATGGCTTTGATCTAATGTCATTAATTATTTATGAAGAAAATTGAGTAGAGTTAATCAATATCATCAGGAATCTATATCGGTGAGCAGGAGTTTTACGATCGCATCCACTCAGTTGAATCCTGGCAAAATTAATGATTAAAAATGTAGCTTGATTTACAAAAAACCTAGTTTGTTTTTGACTGATATTGTTTCAGTTAAACCGTATACAAAATTAAGCTTTTCTATGGCTGAATTGAACTTATACCAATTCAATCTAAGGTTGCCCATCATGCCAACCCCTCCCAACCTCCCCTGGATAAGGGGAAGAGCCGCAGGCGGTAGGGGAAATTCTATCCAGCGAGACTTAATTTCTCTGCTGAATTAGCGCAAAAGCAGATTTTCGTAGGGATAGCGGTAACGCCGATAGCCCCATCCCGACGATAGCTTTGGACAATCCAGCCGATCGCCCCTGCCAGATTAAACGCCGACCTACTTGAGTTTGACCAATCTGAATCAGACGTAATCCTAAAAGCAATTGAGTTTCTACTAAACGCATCAGGCGAATTTTTTCTAATCTTTCAGATTCAAACTGATAGCTCTCCAGGTAAGAAATTTTGTCTTTAAGATAGGGAATGGCTCGATGGATTCCTTGTTGTTCTGCATGAACCCGATATTCCATCAGGCGATCGTTTAAGTAATATCCTGTTTTTCCAGCCAGGGCAAGGCGAACGCACAGATCATTATCTTCACAATTTTGCAGATTGGGTCGCATATATCCCACTTCTGCTAATGCCTCTCGGCGAAATAGGGTTGCGCCAATTTGCAAACTTTGCTGGATAAAAACCACTTCTAATAGCTCTGTAATGATTCCTTCCGTTAACGCACTGCGCCCCCAACGCTGTGAGTTTAACTCAGTGGCCCTGAGGTCGCGTTGATTGAACGGATCAATAATCCAGTGATCTGTTCCGACAAAGTCCACTTCTGGATGAGCGTCCAGGATGCTGGCTGTTTTGCTCAGAAATGCTGGAGTCAGGCGATCGTCGTCGTCAAACTTAATGAAATAATCCCCCGTTGCCGCTTCAAACCCCGATCGCATATTGTTACTTTTGCCAATATTGTGTAAATGCCGAATGTAGCGCACTCGTGAATCCTCAAGAAACCGTTCCATTACCGCAGCAGTATCGTCGGATGAACCATCATCACAAACAATAATTTCAAACTGAGATTCGGTTTGCTCTAACACACTGGTGATAGCAATCGGAAGCAATTGCGATCGATTATAGGTTGGGATACAGACACTAATTTTGGGGTTCATGGTGATTCAGTTTAAGAGTGAGGGAATACTAGTTGAGGGATAGGGAATGGGGAATGGGGAATGGGGAATGGGTAGTAGGGTGGGCAATGCCCACCAATAGATGGGTAGTGGTAGGCAATGCCCACCAATAGTAATGCCCAGTAATAAGTGGGATGAGCATTGATCTATCTCATCCTGAGCTAATCCTGGTTCACTATTAGACTTCCCGACGAAACGGGTACACTAACACGCTGTTTGATTTAGCTGATAAGGGTTTGAACATTCATGAAAGTATTGATGCTCTCCTCAACCTTCCCTTCCCCACCCACACGGGGCGGGACACAGGTGAGAACGTTTAATTTGCTAAAGTATCTGCGCCAATCCCATCATGTCACCCTGTTGACCCTACAGACTCCAGAAGTTACAGATGCAGAAATTGCGGCTCTGCAACAATCGGTGGATGAGCTGGTAGTGTTTTCCCGTCCCCCCGATCGAACGGCAGGCACAATGGGGAAACTGGCTCGCTGGGCTGAGTTTGTTGGAACTGGAACCCCTCCCAATGTCCATTTGATTCATCTCCCCTCGGCACAAAATTGGCTGGATCAGGCAGTGGGCAATGGCAAGTTTGATGTCATCACCTGCGAACATTGCGTCAATGAGGTGTATGTCCGACCTCAGTGGCTGTCTCAGGTGCGGACGATCGTGAATATTCACAGTTCGGTCTATGGCACTTGCAAAAATCTGTTGGCGACTGGAACTTCAGAGCATCTCTGGCGCGATCGACTGAATCTGCCTTTGCTGTATCGCTATGAGCATCGCTACTGCCAAAAGTTCTCAGGCATTGTCGTGACAACCGCCGAGGACGCGCAACAAATTCGCAGGTTCAATCCTGATGCTGAGATTGCCGTGATTCCAAATGGTGTTGATTTCTCCCACTTTCCCTATCGAACCCAAGATCCTGGTGGACATCGGCTGGTGTTTATTGGCGCAATGGACAATGTAGCGAATATTGACGCAGCCCGCTTTCTCAGCCTGGAGATTTTTCCAGCCATTCAGCAACGCTATCCAGACACGACCCTGGAACTGGTTGGCTCTCGTCCGGTTCCAGACGTAAAAGCGTTAGGAGAAATTCCAGGAATTACCGTAACCGGGCAAGTGCCTTCTATGGCAGATTATTTGCATCGGGCAACGGTATGCCTGATTCCCATGCGAACTGGATTTGGGATTAAGAATAAAACGCTGGAGGCAATGGCGGCTGGAGTGCCTGTGGTAGGGAGCGATCGAGGGTTAGAAGGGCTGGCAGTTGATCAGACCAATGAACCTTTACGGGCCTGGCGAGCGAATCAGGTTGGGGAATATGTGGAAGCGGTCGATCGACTGTTTCAAGAGCCTGAGTTACGAATTAAAATTTCCCAGGCAGCTAGACAGTTTGTGGAACAAAACTATACCTGGGAAAGTGCGGGAAGGCAGTATGAAAAAATGGTGATGCAAGGAGGGTAAACGAACCAGCGTTGAAGGTTCATCTCACCGTTCAGGTCGTTTTCTGCGCCGTGCAGGCATATCTAAAAGGAAAAAAATGCAGCCAAGGGTGAATAATAGGCTGCCGCCAAACAGAATTAAATCCTGTACTGAATGGTTCATAAAGACATTGAGAGCGGCATCCAGGGTAAACAGAAGCGAGCCCAATAGAAAAAACCAGTTGCCGAGGTTTGTCAGCATATCGCTATAGAGTGCCCATTCAGGAAAGAGAGGATTAAATTCCCAAAAACAGTTTAGCCACGTTGAGGTAGGCCAGAATGCCCAAAATATCAACGATCGTCGTAATAAACGGGGCAGACATTAAGGCTGGATCAAAGCCCAGCCTGTGGAAGACAAAGGGCAACATCGCTCCAACGGTGGCTGCCAGTACTGCAATAATTAAGAGACTGATGGCAACCGTAAAGGCGATCGCAGCCTGACCGACAAAGGCTAAGGCGACCCCAATCACGATGACTCCCAAAATAATTCCCAGAGAAGCACCTGCCAGCGTTTCCCGAATCACCACCCAAACCGGTTTTTTATAACGCAGTTCATCGGTTCCCAATCCCCGAATCACTACGGTAGAAGACTGGGCCCCCACATTACCACCCGTATCGATTAGCAGTGGCGTGAAAAAGGCCAGGGCAACGACTTCATCCAGCACCGCTTCATAGTTTGACAGGATGAATACCGTTGCGATATTCGTCAGAATCAAAACCATCAGCCAGGGAATCCGGCGGCGCACTACGGCTGGAAACTTAATCTCAAAATAGTTATCCTCCTTATCCGCCTGCACCCCTCCCATTGTGTAGATGTCTTCCGTGGCTTCCTGTTGCACCACATCCAGCACATCATCAATGGTGACAACCCCCAGTAACAACTGCTCATGATCGACGATCGGCAGGGCTAACAGGTCGTACCGCTGAATCAACCGGGCTACCTCTTCCTGATCGGTATCCGTATCAGCGTAGATCACATCAGTTGTCATCACTTCACGGATGGGCTGATCCGGCGATGCCAAAATTAAATCCCGCAGGGAAATCGTACCCACTAGCTTTTTAGTGTCACCCGTCACATAGACGTAATAGGCAACTTCCCGATCTTCTGCCAGCCGACGGATCCGCTCCTGAGCCTGACTGGCGGTTAGATTATCCCGGATGGAAATATATTCCGGGGTCATCATTCGTCCGGCGGTTCCCGGTTTGTAGCCCAGTAACAAAGCTGTCGCTTCCCGCTCTTCTGGAGGCAACTGGGAGAGAACTCGTCGCACCAATTTGGCAGGCAATTCATCAAACAGGTTGGCTCGATCATCTGGAGCCATGCTTTCCACAATATCAATGGCTTCCTGATCGCGGAACTCTTGCAGTAAAGATTGCTGAACTTCTGGGCTGAGGTATTCATACACCTCGATCGCTTCCTGCTTTTTCAGCAGACGAAAGGCCAGAATTTGCGTTGACTGGGGCAATTCTTCGATCGCCTCAGCAATGTCCACTGGCTGCACTGGAACCAATAGCGACTTTACACCCTCGTAGTTTTTTTGCTCCAGCAGCAGCTTGAGCTGTTCCCGCACAATGTGGCGCAACTCACTTCGAGAACCCGCAGGTATTACGGCTTGTGAATCCGTCAAGGGTTACACTCCTTCCATCTGCAAAACTATAGATTCATCCCGCACCAACATTCCTGTTACAGGAAAGATGGGAAACTGATTGACTGACAAAACTCCTGAAACCCTCATTCTCCCGTAGGTTGGGTAAAGCCGTTCCGGCATACCAGAAAAGCGATAGCGTAACCCAACAGAACATAGACTGGTGTTGGGTTTCACGTTGTTCAACCCAACCTACGGGAAAAGATTTGTCAGGCAACCAGGATGGGAAGATCATCTGGTGGGTTTCCGTCTCATCTCCCCATCTTCCTGCATTAAGCCCAATTACAGAGCTTCATTAACAATCTGACTGGCTTCATTAATGATTTGCGCTAGATGTTCTTCGCTCTTGAAGCTTTCGGCATAGATTTTGTACACGTTCTCTGTCCCTGATGGCCGAGCCGCAAACCAGCCATTGGCTGACGTTACTTTTAATCCACCGATCGCTGCGCCATTGCCAGGAGCCTTGGTCAGTTTATCAGTGATCGCATCCCCTGCCAGCGTAGAGGCTTTAACATCTTCAGGAGCGAGCTTGCTAAGACGGGCTTTTTGTTCTGGCGTGGCTGGAGAGTCCACCCGATTGTAGTAGGGTTTGCCCAACCGAGCCGTGAGATCCTGATAGTGCAATCCAGGATCTTTGCCTGTTTTGGCCGTAATTTCAGCCGCCAGCAGTCCGGGAATGATGCCGTCTTTGTCAGTCGTCCATACTGTACCATTTTGACGCAGGAAAGTCGCTCCGGCACTCTCCTCTCCGACAAACCCAAAGGAGCCGTCCATTAATCCTGATACAAACCACTTGAAGCCCACAGGCACTTCACTCAGTTGCCGACCGATTTCCTTTGCCACCCGATCGATCATGCTGCTGCTGACCAGGGTTTTGCCAATCCGGGTATCCGGCGACCAGCCCGTGCGGTGGGTAAACAAATACCAGATGGAGACAGCAAGGTAGTGGTTGGGGTTCATTAACCCGACGCTGGGGGTGACAATCCCGTGGCGATCGGAGTCGGTGTCGTTGCCAAAGGCGATATCGTAATCATCTTTGATGCTGACCAGGCTGGCCATGGCATAGCGGGATGAACAATCCATCCGAATTTTGCCATCCCAGTCCAGGGTCATAAACCCAAAGGTAGGATCCACTGCTCGGTTCACGACGGTCAGGTTTAAGCCATAGTGATTGGCGATCGGTTCCCAGTAGCCCACATTAGAACCGCCGAGGGGATCGACTCCAATCCGGACTCCAGCCGCTCGAATGGCTTCCAGATCGATCACACTGCTCAGATCGCTAACGTAGGGCGTAATGTAATCGTAAACGTGAGTTGTGGGCGCGCGAAGGGCTGATTCATAGGAAATCCGTTTGACTCCCTTGTTACCGTCGGCGATTAGCTGATTAGCTCGTTCCTGCACCCACTTGGTAATTTCCGGTTCTGCTGGCCCACCGGAAGGGGGATTATACTTAAACCCACCGTCCGTTGGCGGATTGTGGGAGGGCGTGATAATAATCCCATCGGCTAATCCCGTCGTTTTGCCCTGGTTGTAGGTCAGAATGGCGTGGGAGATCACCGGCGTTGGGGTGAATTGAGCATTGCCTTCCGTTGGGGCAATGAATACCTCGACCTCATGGGCTGCCAGTACTTCCAGGGCAGTCTTCTGGGCAGGGCTGGAAAGGGCGTGGGAATCCATCCCCATGTAGAGCGGCCCGTTAATTCCTTTACTTTGGCGATATTCGATCACCGCCTGAGTCACGGCAAGAATGTGATCTTCATTGAATGTGCCATTGGCGGCGGAACCTCGATGCCCCGATGTACCAAAGCTGATTTGCTGGAGGGGATTAGCAGGGTCAGGACGAAGGGAGTAATACTCCTGCAATAGTTTGGCAACGTCAATTAAACTGTCAGCAGGTGCAGGCTTGCCCGCTAAGGGGTTGATTTTTTCATCTACGGTTTGCATTCGCGCGCTCCATATCCCGTCATGGTTTGCCACGTTAAGGATATCGTGAAATGCTGCGAAACCTCAGTGTGGAGAACGACCCTTCAACGGATTAAAATCAGGATTTTGCGATTCCTTGATTTATTCCTTCATCAAAGCATGATCGATCGCCCCCAGGCTCATGAGCGTGGTTCGCTGGGAGAGAGACAGCCCCTTAGCTCCCGTAATCACCATGCCTTGGTAGGGACGATCGATTTGCAGAGTCTGAATTTCTTGTCCGGTTTGAATATCCCAGAGCTTAATCGCCTCATCGTTACTGCCACTGGCTAGAAGCTTGCCATCGGAGCTAACGGCCACCGACTGCACCCGCCCCGTATGGCCTGGAAAAGTCTGGAGGCACTCACCCGACTCCACATCCCACAACCGCACGACGCGATCGTCACTACCACTGGCCAGGGTTAGGCTATTGGGACTGAACGCCACCGATCGAATTCCCTTGCTATAGCCATTGAGAGTCCGTAGCTCTGTGCCCGTTTTGACATCCCAGAACCGCACCGTTCGCCCTACACTACTGCTGGCTACCGTTTGCCCATCGGGACTGAAGGCGATCGAGCGAATCCAGTGGGTGTGACCTCTCATCACATGGAGACATTGCTGGGCTGCCACATCCCACAGCCGCACCATAAAATCGCCACTGCCGCTGGCCAATAAGTTGCCATCGGGACTAAACGCCACTGACCACACCCAATCCGTATGGCCTTCCAGGGTTCCCAACAACTGCCCCGTCGCCACATCCCACAGCTTGATTGTCCGATCGCTACTGCCCGTTGCCAGAACTTGCCCATCTGGACTGAACGTCGTCGAATGCACCCCATCCCTATGACCCGACAACACCTTGAGGCACTGGCCGGTCGCCACGTCCCACAACCGAGCGGTATGATCCTCCCCCCACTGGCCAACAGCCGCCCATCGCTGCTAAACGCCACTGACCAGATGCGGTTCGTGTGTTCCGACAAGGTTTGCAAGCATTGCCCCGTTTCCACGCTCCAGAGCCGAATCGTCCGATCCTCACTACCGCTGGCTAATAGGCGACTGTTGGGGCTGAAGGCCACCGATCGCACCCCCCTGGCGTATCCCTGGAGGGTTTTGAGGCACTGTCCTGCTGTGTTCCAGATCCTCACCGTCTGGTCATCACTGCCGCTAGCCAACGTTTGGGCATCCGGACTGAAGGCCACCGATCGCACCCAGCTTGCATGACCATAGAGAATTTTCAAACAGTGTCCCGTCGCTACATCCCACAGCCGCACCGTTTGATCTTCACTGCCACTGGCAAGCATTTGACCATCGGCACTAAAGACCACCGACCAGACCCAGCCAATATGTCCAGCTAATGTGTTCAAACAAGTCCAGGTTTGCGTATCCCAGAGCCGCACAGTGCGATCGCTACTGCCCGTTGCCAGCAGTTGACCATCCGGGCTAAAGGTGACAGATCGAACCCCGCGATGATGGACATTCAGGGTTTGAAGACAGTCTCCCGTATCCACATCCCAAATCCGCACGGTTTGATCACTACTGCCACTCACCAAAATTTTGCCATCGGGACTAAAGGCCACCGATCGCACCGTCCGCGTATGCTGTCTCAGCACCCCCAGGCACTTCCCAGTCTCTACCTCCCAAATCCGCACCGTCCGGTCTTCACTGGCACTAGCCAATTTTTTGCCATCTGCACTGAATGTCACCGCCCGTAGCCAACTGGTATGGCCTTCCAGCGTCTTCAGGCAACGACCGGTCTTCACCTCCCACAGTCGAATCGTCTGATCTTCACTTCCCGTGACCAGCAGTTGACCATCTGGACTGAACCGAATCGATCGCACCCAATCCTCATGGCCCTGCCAGCTCAATTGTTGTTCTCCCGTCGCCACATTCCACAGATGAATTTTGTAATCCGTATCGCCTGTAGCTAAGAGTTGGCCATCGGGGCTAAAGTCGATCGCCAAAATGCTGCCCAGGGTTTCGGCAAACACAGTCTGGGATAGATCCGCCTCTCGAAAATTCACGCCCTGCAAGGTCATATCTTGCAGATAGGCCTGCCGCACCACTAACCGAGAAAAATCTCGATCGCTGACATCGGCTCCCATTTGCCAGAGCAGATTCAGGACATTACCCGTTAAATACCCTGGCTTGAGCGGTGATTGCTGTCTCCAGGTTGCAATCAGATCGAACAGACGCGACTGAATGGCATCTTCCGTTTCCAGAACCGTCAACAATTTTTCCTTTAAGGGGTGCAGAATCGATCGCAGTTGGGTTTCCCTCAAGTAGTCCTGCGTTTGCGCCTGAATCAGGGGATGGCGATTGAACAGCACAATCTCACCCTGCTGAATTTCCTGCCCCATGTGCTCCACCAATCGATCGGTTGTGTACTCCATCACAACGGGCTGGAGGGAAAACAAAACCTTATGCCGCTTCACCAGCGATCGCCGTCCCAGGGATTCCAATGCTTCCTGGAGTCGAGGTTGAGGAACCAGGGGAACCATATTTTCCCGTAGATCCTTCAGGGAAACTGGCTCCCGGCTGATGGACAGCCAATATATGATGTCTTTTTCAAACGCTGATAGACGGGTAAACTGCTGATCCAGCAGCGTGGTAATCCCGCCAAACACCCTGGCTCCCTGCTCCAAAAATTCTGCAATGCTACCAAACAAATCCTGAATCGTACTGGAAACAATTTTGAGCGCGAGGGGATTGCCATCATACAAATCGACGATCGCCTGACATTCTCCATCCGTTTCAGGCTGAATGCCCCGTTCCCGAAAGATCTCCCGCGCATCCTCAGGGCTTAATCCTCCCAGGGGATAGGAACGCACCTTTTTCCCTTCCAGGCTGACCAACTCCTTCGGTTTTTCAGCACTGGTGAGCATCAAGCAGCTTTGATGGCAGACCTGCGCTACTCGCTCAATGAATTCTCCATAATCTTGATACCCCGCCTGGTAATTGCCCGCCAGATCCGCCGCCTGCAATACCGCTTCCATGCCGTCCAGGACAATCAAACACCGATGTTGGCTGAGATAATCCAGCAACCACTTCAGGCGATCGTGTTCCGGTACATCCATCTCTTGTCCATTGGACAGGGCTTGAATCAGTTCAAGCAGCAGAATTTTGAGGGGAGGGGCATTCTCCAGCGGATGCCAGACGCACCGCTCAAACTGAGGTTGAAGACGTTGAAACAGCTTGAGGGACAGGCTGGATTTGCCCATGCCACCAATCCCCAGCAGGGCAATCAACCGGCAGCGATCGCCCCGAACCAGTTGCTCGAGTTCTGCCAATTCCCGCTCTCGCCCGTAGAAAGTATCAATGGCGATCGAGTCTGTTCCGGTGGATGGCGTTGAGTCCAGGTCGATCGACTGCCTCGATTCCGGGGGAGTCAGGACTGCCAGGGTTCTGGAGCCATTCATGGACTGGGATGGTTCTGGCTCAAAGCGGGTTTCCGGGGATTGGGGCGATCGGGTTGGTGCCCCTGCCGAGGAGGGCTGATGGGGTGGTTTTTGGGATTCAGCAATCAAAATTTGCTGAAGTTTGGCTAATTTACCAGGGCCGCTCCCCTCGATCTCAAATTTTCGATAAACCTCACCCAATCGCTTGCGGACAGCAGTTGGATTGATCTCCAAGTCCTGGGCAATCTCTTTCATAGACTGACCCGTAATGGCGAGGGCTAGCACTTCCAGCTCGGTGTCAGACACGCCATAGTGATGCGCGATCGCTTTAAGAACCTTTTGAGGAATCACAGTGTTACGCTCACACCTGGGTAATCAAATGGGCAATGAAATCAAGGACGATGAAGACGATTAATACGATGCATATTCACCATTTTTAGCACAAAATCACTTAAGTGATTTTTCATTTCATGAATCAACCTCATTCTTGTGAGAATCTCTGAGCCTATTGGTAGGGAGCACTGGAAAAACCTGGGCATCAATCGGGAGCATCCCATTTACGCCAATGGATCGACTACCGTAGCGCGCAAGCAGCGTTTTGACTGAGCACTCAAGCCGAAGTCTTGTCTGCCAGTGAATCATGCGAATGCAAAACTGGGAGCCCCCCTTGACCAAGCAAATGAGCCGCAGAAAGTGAGATTCCAACTAAATAATTGTGAGAAATTTAGATTTTTTCCAGCCAAGCTCTTGATTTACTCACAAAAGTGAGATAACTTGGGCATATTGAACGACTGAACTCAATTAAACTCAATGCTAAACCTGGGAACGCTCTTCCCCTAGTGGGTTGTGAACGGACGCTATAGATGTGGAGTCTGGGATTTCTCTGGAACGTCGGTCTGATTGAAGCCGGATCAAACGCTGTAGGGCAATGCTGTATGAAAGCGATCGTGGTGTGATGACAATTCAAATCTCACTCAAGTGAGGCGTTCTTTTACAGTAGCTCACAATCCCGGCACGGCGGTAGCAGAGGCTATAAATCCTAATCTCTGAACCCTAACATCAATGGGAACCTCAACAAGCTAGATCATTCAGGTCGAGGTGAAATCTTGAGACACTTTTTCTTGCCCCCCCATCCCAGTATGTTTTCAGAACCAATACAAGGTGTGGTCGATAGTGCCGTAAAACAGGGTCAACTTTGGAGAGTCAAATTTCAGGGCAGCTATTGGTTCGCCAGGCTCTATCAAGCTAACCCGTCGGTGACGATGGAACCCGGTCAGTCTGTCAAGGTGATTGCGATCGAAGGGATTACACTGCTGGTTACACCTGCCTCCTTTAGCTAACCCCAGGAAGGCATTACCCAATCAATTACTAAATATTTTCCGATCGGCCGTACGGATTCAACTGAGAAAAATAGTCCGGGCAATTGATTGCCTCTTCAGTTAAAGCTCTACTCGGATGTACAGGACATTTGAGATAGTGACTGTTTGTGAAAAACTGACACTTAGAGCAGGGAATTTGGTGCAGTTTCTGCGTAGATTTGACTGCTTCTCGAACGGCTGCGCCAATGCTCCACACCGTCGCTACGATAAATGTCCATGCCACCACTAAACAAATTAAATTCATTCTCACGCTCCCGCTTCTTGTGATTATTGCTTCCTGTGATTGCTGCTTCTTGTAACTGAGATACAGTTGTAAGAAATACCTAAAAAATCAATAGTGATGAAGCAATATATCTAAACAAATATGAACAAATAAATATGAACGACCTGGGGAAAACATAGATTGGTGCGAATTTGACCTTTACGGATTAATGAGTCCGTAATAAATTGCTGCAACAACAGTGAAGGATAGTAGTACGGTAACCAATAAAGCTTTGAAGCGCATCTTCCCCGACACTCCAACTCATTATTTTGATCAACCCGCTCCTCTTTTGATCATGTCGTAAACATCAGATAACGGCATCTAACCTGAGGGCAAAATCAGATCATGCCTCTTCGTAATTTGCAATACAAGAATTTCCAAATTTCCGAAATTTAGTCAGGATACAGCCCAGGATCCGACCACGCGCCGGATCTGGTACGGAATTGCCACCGCCCACGACTTCGGGGATTTACCATTGGTGGTACACGATTGGGATGCGAAGCAACCAGGATTTATGAACGGGTTCGATCTTCCTTTTGCTCCTGGCAGCGGTTTTTCTGTTTGCAGGTTGGTTACATCTGCAACCTAAATTCCGTCCGTCCCTATCCTGGTTCAAAAACGCTGAATTTCGCTGTTAATCAACGGATACAACCCTTACGGCATGAACAATCTGGCCGTCTGGGCGTGGATGTTCCTCTTCGGACACCTGGTCTGGGCCAACGGATTCATGTTCCTGATTGCCTGGAGAGGTTATTGGCAAGAGCTAATTGAAACGCTGGTGTGGTCCCATGAACGGACTCCCCTGGCAAACCTGGTTCGCTGGAAAGAAAAATCTGTGGCATTGTCGATCGTCCAGGGTTGGTTAGTTGGACTGTCGCACTTCACGGTTGGGTACATCCTCACCTATGCCGCTTTCCTGATTGCCTCAACGGCTAGTCGATACGGTTAACGCCGATTGTCCTGTTTAGCGATCGAAGGTAAAGCATTAGCATGCAACGTGGGATTGACTCGTTCAAACTGAGGGGTTAGTAACCTGTCAGTACGGGTCATTCCCGTTCCTTTATTAAAAGTTTCGGCAACGGTATTGATTCAACCTGCCTTAAAAAGGGGTAGGTACATTCCTGTGCTACCCCTGATCGGACGATGATTTAGAGAGTTAGGACGTAGGACATTAGGAGTGGGTGCAATCCAGAACGGATGGATTTAAGACCACGAAACTTGTCCTAACGATTTCCTCAATTGCTATAGGTAAACTGAAACTTTAGCTGGGGTAGAATTTTCCCCTCAATTCGCTGCGGATTGTGAATTAAATAACCTGTCAATCATTCTGCTTTGTTGACTGGGCGGGCAAGACTTCGGCTTGAGCCCTTCGGCTTGAGCTCAGGAGTTCGGCAAGGCTCACTCGAGCCGTCGAAAGCTCAGTCGAAACGCTGCCCAACCCACAAGAATTTCAGGTTATTCAATTTGCTTGCCTGAGTATCTTTATGGTTTAAATCCTCTAATCCATAATCCATAACCATAGAGTAGTTTTCATAGAGTAGATTCCATTCCCCTAGTAGACGCTGGCGTAAGTTCGACAACCCTTCAAAGGGAGTCAGAAGCCAGGAATCGGGAGTCAGGAGCCGGGAGCCAAGCAGCCAATAGGGTAGGCAAATTTTTGTCGCCAAGTACTAGTAGATTGTCAGCCTTGATTTGAAGGGTAAATGGATTGATAATTTGAGCTATCTCCAATCAGTCAAACCATTATGGCGCGAAAAAAATACATCGTTTCTCTAACTGCTGAAGAACGAAAAGAGTTGGAGCAACTCACTACAACTGGCAAAGTTGCTGCTTACAAAATGAACCATGCACGGATTTTGCTCAAAGCCGACACCAACCAAGAAGATGGAGGATGGACGGATCAAGCAATTAGCCAAGCACTCGACATCAGTGTAGCGACGATTGAACGGGTGCGGCAACGCTTTGTTGAAACAGGTCTAGAGAGTGCCTTGAGTCGGCAAGTGCAGCAACAACGCAAACCGCGCCGCCTCGATGGATCCCAAGAAGCACATCTGATTGCGATGACCTGTAGTGAGCCTCCCGAAGGACAAGCCCGTTGGAGTCTGCGCTTGTTAGCTGAGCGAATGGTGGAATTAGAGGTGGTCGAAAGCATCTGCCATGAAACCGTTCGACAAACGCTGAAAAAAACGACCTCAAGCCCTGGTTGAAAGAATGCTGGGTGATTCCTCCCGAGTCCAATGCGACGTTTGTCTACTACATGGAAGATATCTTAAGTGTCTACACCCGCTCTTACGACTCACGCTATCCCGTAGTTTGTTTTGACGAAACCAGCAAACAGTTAGTCAAGGAAACCCAAGTCCCTTTACCGATTGAACCGGGTCAACCGCCGCGCTATGACTACGAGTATGAACGAAACGGGGTCAACAATCTGTTCATGTTCGTTGAGCCCTTAGCGGGTTGGAGACATGTCCAAGTCACAGACCGGCGCACCAAGCACGATTATGCCCAGCAAATGAAATACTTGGTCGACGAGCGTTATCCGGATGCGGAGTGGGTCACGGTTGTCCAAGACCAACTCAACACTCATGACCCTTCGGCATTGTATGCCACCTTTGAACCCCAAGAAGCCAAGCGGATCCTCGATAAGTTGGAATTTCATTACACCCCGGTTCACGGCAGTTGGCTCAATATGGCTGAAACTGAACTCAGTGTTTTAGCCCGCCAATGTCTAGATCGCCGCATTCCAGATCAACCGTCATTGCAACAAGAAACACTAGCGTGGGAGCAGCGCAGGAATGCTCAACTGCGAACCATCGATTGGCAATTTACCACGGAAGATGCACGGGTTAAACTCAAACGACTTTACCCTTCATTTCAACCTTGACAGACCACTAGGGATCGGTTTGCAGCGTTTGAGGTTGCAGCACAGATACCATCTGCTCCAAACCGCGCTGAATCCGGCGAGTCACTGTCATCGGGCTGACTCCAATCCGCTCTGCGACTTCTTTGCGCGATAGATCATTGAAGAAAACAAACTCGATCGCTGCTCTGGTTTTAGCTTCCAGTTGATTCAGGGCGTGCTGTAGCTGTTGGCGATCTTCTTCCAGGCGTTGCAGTTGTTGGTAGTGGGCATCGGGCAGGGTTTCACCCAGGGTAATGCTGGAATCGACCTGGTGAGATACGGTGGCATCCAGGCTGAGGGGAAGGCGGTTCTTGGTCGCCATTTTGATTTCACGCCACTCGTTAACTGAAACCCCCAATTCTGCCGCCACTTCTGTATCGTAGGGTTGCCGACCCAGGGTTTTGGTCAGTTCTGTCCGAACTTTTTGGCCCTCTTTTTGCATATCCTGCCAACGGCGAGGGACTTTAATGGAACTGCCGCGATCGCGCAGGAAGTGGAGCATTTCACCCCGGATATAAGGTACTGCAAAGGAGCTAAAGGCGCAACCCTGGCTGGGGTCAAACCGCTCGATCGCCCGAATCAGCCCCAGGTAGCCAATTTGTTCCAGATCTTCGTAGGGTTCAGCACATTGATGGCTGATCCGATGAGCAATTTTACGGACTAATCCAGCATTCAACCGTACCAATTTGTTGCGAAGGGCCACGGAAGGATTTTGCTGATAAGCCATCAGTAATTCCATGCTGTGAGACCGAAGAGAAGATTGATTTGCCGTCATCTGAAGTGTCACCTTGCGTCCGATTTAGGCTCATTGTCATCGGAGGAAAGCTAGCAAACCATCGTTATTTTACGGGAATGAAAAAAGGGGGGCGAATCAGTATCAGCAGAAACACTGACCTCGCTGGAAGGAGCAATTCCAGACGGCTGAATTTGCAGGGTTTTCTGTCTGCACCAATGCCAGTTGCACTAGGGTCGATTGGCTCTGAAGGAGAGATTAAGATGAGTAGTTTCTTTGTAGCAATCGCCTGAAATGCGACCTAAGCTAGACTTGAGACATTGAAATTCAACTGTCTTAGCCGTTTGTTAAGCAAGATTAACAAAGAGAATCTCTATGAGCAATACCAGTAATTTTCGAGAAGCGATGCGTCAGGCCCAGGGGCAGGCCCTGATTGGCCCCAATGTGGTTGCCAATGCCCTTCCCTTTTTAGGGGGTGGACTTGCCCTGACTGCGCTAGGAACCTACGGTGGTGTGCGAGTCCTTGACTCCAATCCGTCCCTCTTCATGCCCACCTTCATTGGGGCACTGGTTCTGCAACTGATCCTGTTTTTCGTCGCCCGTGGGGTAGCAGAGCAAGGCAAAAATGCAGTTGCCCTTCCCCTGCTAGCCACCTATGGTTTGCTATCGGGATATACCCTTAGTGGAATTGTTTATGTGGCTCTGGGCACCGCAGGTGTGGGGATGCAGGGAATCGGCATTGCCGCTCTGGGGTGTGGGGCAACCTTCGTGGCAGCCCGGCAAATTGGCTCGAATCTATCTGACAAAGATGGCATTGCCCTGGCGCAGACCGTTCGCCTTGGCATTATTGCTTTGTTTGTCGTGCTGATCGGTCAGTTAATTTTTGCGCTGTTCGGTGTTTTTACGCCACAGCCGATCGAGATTGCCATTTCCGGTATTGGTGTGCTGCTGTTTGTGGGCGCTGCTGTAGTTGACTTCTATGTACTGCCCCGTACGTACCGGGATGATCAGTATCTTCCGGCAGCACTATCCATGTACTTGACCTACATCAACCTCTTCATTTTCATCCTGCGATTGCTGATTGCAATTAACCGCGACTAGAGCAAAGTTAACGAAAGTTAACTGAATATCGGCTCATTTTTGAAGTATTAATTACGGCTTCATCCGTCGATTCTAATCAGGTTTACTCTTGATACAGGTGCGATATCCGTGCCTGTATTTTTTATTGATATCCTCAGGAGTACGGAATGCCGCATTGAGGGCTGTAGTAATCACTAGGGACATTTACATTGTCAATCGCTGAATAAAATGTTATGCATCAGCTAACTCTTGAATGGGCATCGGCTAATCAGAATCTCTCACAAACCATCTCCTTGCAACAGTCTACGCGAGTACCGGGTTCAATCCGGATCGGGCGAGATGCAACGCTGTGTGACGTTGTCTTAAACCATCCTGATCCCAATATAGAAAAAACCGTTTCTGGCTTACATATTGAAATTTTCTTCAATCCGGATGCTCAAAGCTTTTATTTGCGCAATCTCACCCGCGATCGCCAGCCCCCCAAGCAGCCGAATCCGGCAGTTGTAGACGGGAAAAAAATTGTCACTGAGGAAGTGCCCCTGCACATTGGCAGCCAGATTCAACTGGGACGAATGGCGTTAACCGTCAAGGCGATCGATGCTAAAACAGATACTTCTAAAGAGCCGCAGTATATGCGAGTTTGCGCCAACCCTCGATCGCCCCACTACCACCCATTGGAGTACAACAAATTCAACTGCGAAGTGTGCGGCTACGTCATGCTGGGCGCGACGTTGATCTATCCATCTTGATGGTTCGTCCGGCGATCGAACGGTTCCAGGGCGGTGATTTGGGGCTGAATCTGAACCTGAATTGAGGCTTGCCAGTCCATTGAAAATATCAAGTTCAGCCACTTTACCCGCTGAGAAATTGTTCTAGTTAGGGGTTTCGGTATAAGCTCGATCGTTCTCAGGGAAAGACGGTTGTAACTGAAAGCAAGCACTGAAATTTGTTGATCGATCAATCCTGACGGGTTGTTCCTTTAAGTTCATATTATTGTTCCAAATCTGCTTCAATTACCGATCGCGCTAACTGCTCTGTTTATATTCAAAAGCTCATACTCACAAGCTCCCACTCACAAAATAGACTGCCCAAGATTTAACTGTGTTGCAGTTCGTGGCAGTTTCTTCTTCCACCATAACGTCCTTATCAGCCGTACAAGAGGTTTCTGTTTATGCAACTTCAACTCACATGGGATAATCCTGTTACTGAAGAACCTCAGGAGAAAGTGTCTCCGTTGCCGATCGCCTTTGGGCGAGAATTGGCTCAACTCCCAACCGAACTGGATGGACAAACGGTGTATCAGCTCGTGCTGCTGGACACCAACCATGAAATTTCCCGTTACCATGCCCTGATTTTTGAGGTGGCGGGTGAAGTCATTTTTGAGGATCGCAGTACCAACGGTACCTTGATTAACGAGGAACGGGTTGTGGGTTCCCGTCGGCCGTTAACCACGGGGGATACGATCCGGATTGGCACCTACACCATTACAGTCACCGTTCAACAAGAAGATCCCAATGCCACACGGCTCAGTCGTGGGGGGTCTACGGTTATCTCCAGTCCCCAAACTGCAATTTTGCCTGCGGATGAAGTTGAGGCGGAACCTCCAACACCAGAACGCCAACGGGACTCTACAATCATTTTTGACGAAGAAACCGATAGTCTTCAATCTAATCCATTTACTCCGGCTCCCGCTCCATCCCCAACCCGCAGAGCCTTTCCGCCCGCCGATGTTTTCTCCGCTCAGCACGTTTCTATCAATGCCCTCCACGCCACGGGCTATCCAGTTGAAGAAATTGACTATGCGGCGATCGGCGGTGGGATGGGTTCGTTTGCCTGGGTCGATATGATTCGGGTTTGTGGGCCAAGCCCCATCAGATTCGGGTATTAACCTTGCGACCGGGGAAGCCCTACGAGCGGTATGAAGCCCTGCTACGCAACTGTCAGATTCCTCGCTACAAACGGATTCGATCGGGTTCTGATTCTTGTCCCGATAATGTCTGGGGTTGGCCGGGGTATGCCCTGCGGGAGTCTTGGCGGGAAACTTTCTCTGGACGAATTCCTTCTGCCCTGCAAAACCTCTGGCAGGTCTTTTCTGAACCCGTTTGGGCTGATACCTACACGCCGATCGCCGATAATGTGTTCAACTCAATGGATCGGGAAGCCGCTCGGATTGGCTGGCATCAAATGGTGCAGTACGGCAGCGTTCGTAGCATTCGTAAAACTGAAGATGGTCGCTATGTGATCGCCTACTCGGCCACCAAGCCGCCTACCGCTGGAAGCGCAACTCAACCGATCGTGGCTTCAGACTATCGCTTTCTTGTAGCCAAATACATTCACCTCTGCACAGGCTATCCTGCCATCAAGCTGTTGAGCGATCTGCAAGATTACCGTCAGCGCACGGGAGACACCAAGCGGGTCGTTCACGGTTACGAACCCCATGATCACGTCTATGAGCACCTGGAGAAATTTGGCGGCACGATCGTCGTGCGCGGCTTCGGGATTGTCGGCTCGCAAATCATGGATCGGATCTACAAAGCCCGTCAAGCCAATCCCAATATCCATGTGATTCACCTGAGCCGATCGCCCAAGTTCGGAAATAAGTTCGGCAATGCTAAACGTTACGTTGAGAACCACTGGGAATTTCAGCCCTACAACTGGCCCAAAGGCACCTGGGGCGGCGATATGCGATCGATGCTGGAATCGGCTGACCCCCTGCGGAGACGGGAATTGCTGGATGCCTGGGGGGAACTACGACTGCTAGCCGGGGTTCCTGGCGCGATACGGTCAATCAAGGGCTGAAGCAGGGCTGGTACACAATTAAATTTGGGCAGGTGGATAAGGTAGAACCCAACGAGCAGGGGAAACCTGTCACCTACGTCAAGAGCCGCAACTATGCAGGGGTAGAGGCGATCGAAGCTGACTTCGTAGTGGATTGTACGGGATT
Organism: Egbenema bharatensis FJBBOT/2019; assembly: GCF_048077055.1. Classification (NCBI taxonomy): domain Bacteria; kingdom Bacillati; phylum Cyanobacteriota; class Cyanophyceae; order Oculatellales; family Oculatellaceae; genus Egbenema; species Egbenema bharatensis. Next base: position 6,679,498 of record NZ_CP182236.1, read on the forward strand.
GATCTCGGATCCGCGTGAAAACCCCTTACTGCGTGACCTGATCGAGCATCACAATCTCGATCTCAATCCCCAAATGCGGTTCCACGTAGAAAATGATTTTGAAATCAAGAAAATGCGGAACGGCAAAGGCCGGATGTATGCGGCTGGCGTAATTACCCTGGGTGGCCCCTACGCGCCGGTGGATACGTTCCTGGGACTGCAATATGCCGCGCACCGTTCTGCTGAAGCCTTAGCTGGAGCCAGGGCACCCAAGATCAAGTACCTGGAAGGGATCGGTTCCCTCTGGCAATGGTTCAAGTGGGCGTTTAACACAGCTCCCTGAGGATTGCAGATGCAGTGAAGGTTAAGAATTAAGTCAGGTAATCCGTAGCGCAAACCTCTTGCCTGTCAGGAAAACGATCGCCGATGGCAATAAATCCATTTAGTTTTTAACCTCTTCTCACTCCCTACTCCCTACTCCCTACTCCCTACTCCCTACTCCCTCTACTTCTTCCCACTATGACTCCCACTCTTTTTGGACGTTGGCAAACGCGAATCTTTCTTTTGGCTACAGTTGGATTACTGGTGACCTGGGGCTTCGCCTCTGGATTGTTTGGGACAGAACCCGGTTTGTCCTACTACTGGGTTTTGCTCTATGTTGCTCTGTTCGGGTTGGTCTGGGATGTCCTGTATAACTACTTACAAAAGTTTTTATGGGATCACGACTGGCCAGGCTCCTTTCAACTAATTTCAGGCATTGCGGAAGGGGCACTGCTGGCGGCTCTGGCGATTCTGGGTGTATTGCCCCACATTGACGGAGATCATTTTAATGTCGGCACCTTTATCCTGCACTACGGTTCTGTGTGGGTAGCAACTTATTTGATGGCCTGGGTGATCATGCGTCTGCTGTTTCCGCGCTGGCGGTTTCGGGGCGGCGAATGGATTGGTAAGTGGCGTAGAACTAGCTGATCTCAATCATTTGTTGATTTTCCGAAATTCCCAGAGCTCGGACTGTAGGGACTAACAACCTGTTTACTCCCCATCAAACCGATCATCAGTGCCAATCAGGGAGCATCCCATTGATGCAAATTGATCAACTTCCGTAGCGCAGGCATCTTGCCTGCCAGTCAGATGTTTGTCATGCAAATGCAAAATTGAGATACACCCTGCCCATCACCGCAGCCGATCGCAGATAGTCTCAGATTTTCAGACAAAACCTTTACGTTAATTAAGGGCTGATTGCCATGAAAACTAAACATCTTGCTACCTTTGCTATTGCTTCGATCCTAGGATTCGGTCTGGTTGCATGTACGGCTCCCCGCTACGGCGATACATCTGGAACCACTACTGAATCAGAGATCGAAACTTACCCAGAAGCACCAGCGGAGACGAATCCAGCGGCAGTCAATCCAACGGAGGCGAATTCAACGGAAGATGGGGCTGAACCTGAAGCAGCTGCCCCCCAGGCGACAGAGGATTCAAATCTCGTTTTCTTTAGTAGTGACGGTGTGGCGATTCGAGGGACTGATCCGGTGGCGTACTTCCGCGAAGGTCGGCCCGTTGCAGGCAGCGAATCCTTTAGCTATGAATGGGGCAATGCCACCTGGTGGTTTTCCAGTGCTGAAAATCGAGATTTGTTTGCCAGCGATCCAGAACGGTACGCACCTGAGTATGGCGGGTTTTGCGCCTGGGCCGTGAGTCAGGGTTACACCGCTCCGATCGATCCCAATGCCTGGAAAATTGTAGACGATCGACTTTATCTCAATGCCAATACCGGTATTCAACGGCGATGGGAGCGGGATATTCCTGGCAATATTGACAAAGCTGATCAAAACTGGCCGGGCATTCAGGCGGGTTTATAATCCTGTGGGGGAAATGGTCGCCTCAGAGCAGGAATTCAATCAGCGGTCATTCGAGTGGAGTTTAAAGTCCCCCTTTTCAGGGCTACCGTGTATGTAGATCCTGGCTGATTCCACAAATCTTCAGATCCCCCTAAATCCCCCTTCAAAAGGGGGACTTTTGATCTTCCCCAGTAGCACCCCTAATTTCATCCCCGTTTAGCGCAAACTCGCCAAGTCTCAACAGCATTTTTCCGGATACAGCCCCGATCGTTTGAAAATCTGGATCAGGATTCAATGGGTTGAGTACGGATGTTCCAGGCGAAAACGCCCCACTCGGTTGCTTGTTCTACTGGAAGCTGTTCTACGGGAGGATGTTAATAGATGGTCGCTACCCCACCAAAATCAGCGAATGCGATGGTGTCTGTTCAGGCGAAGTTGGCATCTGCTGCAACCCATACATCGAAAGGACAATCATTAGAGTTTTTCTATAGAGATCATTTTTCGGAAACTGTTCAACTGGATGTGCGAATCCATGATCCATTAAAGTTCCGCGTCTCTGAGCGTCGAAATGTGGTAGACAATCAGCCTCAAGCTGATCACTGTCTATTGGGTGGACGATTTGAGTCTGGTTCAGGATCAGAGCATCCTGTGTATTTGCATGAGTATTCAAATGATCATGGAGATAATCATTTGGATGCGCAGGGGGATGAGTTTGAGTCTCTCAAAGAGCCAGAAGACTGCTCAATCCACCGTTCCACTGGAATTCCTCGTCAGGCAGGGATTGCGGCTGGTGTGGTGGTCGCTGTCACTGCAGGTACGATCGGCCAGGTGGTCAATCAGGCTCCTCAGTACGAAGGATCGTTTCAGTTAGGGGTTCAGGCTGAAGCGGATACAGAGGGCACAGAACCGATTCCCACACCCCAAATTGAGGACACCAATCAACGCATTACTGATACGCACGTACGGATTTTGCAAAGTCACAAACTGATTGAGCCGATCGTGGAACAACTGCGATCGGAGAATCCGCAGCTAAACTATCGTGACTTTACACGCAATCTGAATATTACGCGAACCTCTGAACAGACCTTAGAGATTACTTACCGCGATACTGATCCAGAACGACTTAAACAGGTTCTCGCACAGCTGGCGCATACCTATGTCGATTATGGGCAGGAGTGCCGGAGTGAATCCTGTAAGGGATTACAATTTATCGAAACGCAGATTCCCCAGATTCAGCAAAAAATCGCTGCGTTGCGAGATGAAATTCAGGACTTTCATCAGCAGTATGGATTAAAAAATTTAGAGGCTCAGGTACGGATATTTTCCACCCGTGCCGCTGAAGTGGCTCAACAGCAGGCAGAAATTACCGGGAAACAGGCTGAGGCTCGTCAAAAGCTCAATGAGCTACAGGCTCGGATGGCCCTGTCTCCAGAGGAATCGATCGCCCAGACGTTGCTGGAACAAGATAGCCGCTATCAGTCCCAATTGCAGCAATTTCGGCAACTCGATCGCCAGATTGCGATGGGCCTCAGTACCTACCGGGCAGCAGGGACGGATCTCGCAGCCCTGGAGGAACAGCATCGGGGGCTGGTGGAAAAGCTCCATGAGGAAGCGGGCCAGGTGTTAGCGCGACATATTAATCATCCTGAAGCAAATTTACAAGATCCCGTTTTTCAGGATCCTGCCCTCCTGGAACTACTCCAGCAAGCGATCGGCACAATCCACTATCTGAACATTCTAGAAATTCGTCAGCAGACGATTCAGCAGGCTGAAACCGAAATTACAGAACGCAAACAGGAACTCGCTGTGATTCTACGACACTATGCTGATCTGCGTCAGAAATTACAGGCTAAAACCCAAATTTTGCAACAGTATTTCGATCGCCAGAATCTTCTGGAAGCTCAAACCATGCAACAGGATGCGGTATGGCAAGTGGTCGCAGAACCAGAGCTAGCCACGAATGCGGAAGGTCAACCCAAAGCCGACTATTTACACAATCTCAGGAATGATTTTGCTTCAGCCGCGATCCTGGGTGTGATGATGGGGGTTGCAGTGGGAGTAGTGGCAGAGGAGAAGCGCCGTCCTGGTTCTGCCTCAAGACTCATGCAGACGAATCAATCCCACCCAGGAGATCCAGCCCAGACGCAGCTCGTTCATCCTAGCTGAATGGCGGCTCCTGGCCCCAGGGGTAATCCCAGGACAAACCAGATGGCAAAGAAGATTGACCAACTGATTAAAAAGGCGATCGAGTAGGGCAACATCGTGGCAATCAGGGTGCCAATCTTCAAGTCCTGATCAAACTTTTGCCCAAAGGCGACGATCAGCGGAAAGTAGACCATCAGCGGTGTGATGATGTTGGTGGTGGAATCCCCGATGCGATAAATCAGTTGGGTCAGTTCGGGAGTGTAACCAACCAGCATCAGCATCGGTACGAAGATGGGAGCCATGATCGCCCACTTGGCAGAAGCCGATCCGACGAACAGATTAATCACAGCACTCAGCAGGACAAAGCTGAGGAGAAGGGGAATGCCAGTAAACCCGCTGGCTTCCAGTAGATTTGCCCCATTGACGGCCAAAATAATGCCCAGGTTGCTCCAGTTAAAGTAGGCAATAAACTGAGCTGCAATAAAGGCCAGAACAATGTAGTAACCCATGGAACTCATGGCGTTCGACATTCCCTTGACCACATCTTTGTCGTTTCGCACGGTGCCCACGGGAATGCCATAGACAATGCCCGGAATCAAGAAGCCCAGAGCGATCAAAATGACGATGCCGTTGAGGAAAGGGGACGGGACGATCGACAACGTTTCTGGATCACGCAGAATGCCATTGGAGGGCAGGGTGAGAATGGCGATTAGCGCGGAAAAAGCGAGCAGGGAATAGAGGGCCCATCGGAGTCCTTTGCGCTCGCGGGCGGTTAAGGCGTGTTCTTCTTCGGTGGGTTGCTCTCCGGTATAGGTTCCCAGGCGCGGCTCGACAATTTTCTCGGTGATGAACCAGCCCACCAGGGTAATCATGAAGGTGGAAGCGGCCATGAAGTAGTAGTTGGCCGTGGGGTTCACAACATAGTTGGGATCAACTAAACCAGCGGCATCCTGACTAATTCCTGCCAGGAGAGGATCGAGGGTGCCAATGAGCAGGTTGGCACTGAATCCACCCGATACGCCAGCAAAGGCTGCGGCCAGTCCAGCGATCGGATGACGACCGAGGGCAGCAAACAGCATGGCCGCCAGAGGAGTCAGGACGACGTAACCTGCATCGGAAGCCAGATTGGACATGACTCCCAGAAACACCATCGCGGGACAAACCAGAGCGGATGGAGAGACAGATACGCCCCACCGCAGGGCCGCTGAAAGCAGTCCGGTATACTCCGATAATCCAACTCCCAGCATGGCCACCAGCACCATTCCCAAAGGAGGAAATTCAACAAAGTTCGTGACGGCATCGGTAATGATGCGCCGGAGTCCATCGGCGGACAGCAGGGAAACAGCGGCGATCGTTTCTTCGGTGGCGGGATGCACCACAGAAAGATTGGCAGCGGCAGCAATAGCACTGATCAGAATCACCAGGGCTGCCAGCAGTAAAAATAAGGTGACGGGATCGGGAAGGGCGTTACCCACCCGTTCGATGCCACCCAGAATGGAGTCTAGAAATCGATTGGTTTTGACTGAGTCAGATTGGGGTGGGGTTGATTGTTCCACGAATCTTCATCCTTCAACGCATCAGCCTAATTTTTGAATGACACAGGTTCTAACCGAGAGCTTTGCAACTATTCTTAAGGGATTGTTAAAGAATGCCTGTATCAGCCATTACTTCTGGGTAGATGATCATCCGATCGGTAGACCAGTTAAAGCCCTCTGATGCAATTCATAGCTTGCAGGATCGATATCTTGCCCATCCTCATCCTGGATCGCCAGGATACCCACCCCACAAGCACCGAACCAGCTGGCTCAAATACTGGCTCAAACTACCGATCGCCAATTAATTCAACCCGTTCGATCGCCCTTAACGCACCAGCACTGTCATATATTTTCCATTGGCAAAGGGGGCAGGAATGATTGGCGTGAACTGAACCCGGTCAGTGGCAATCCGACGCACATAGAACTCATTCATTGTAAACACCACCTGATCCCGCGTACCGATAATCCAAACCTGTACCCGTTCATCCTGAGCGACGGGCAGCAGTTCGTTGAACTCTGAAGACATATTTGATTTCCTCGCTGATGTTTTTTGGGAAGAAAAGCTTAAGGTGTGGGAAGCAGCTTTCTAGAAACAACTCCCCAAGCTCCGTCATGCATCAGCGAGGCTGTCGATCGCAGATTTGATCTACAATCAGACAGCCTTGCCCTCTGTGATAGGCAGAGCGCCAGGTTAGCTGGTTAGGGTTGTTGGACGCTTCCCTAATCAGCGTTACACCTCACCTTAAGCGGGTTTGAGTGGACTGGCTCCTTTGGGTGAAAAACCAGTATCGCAACAGCATAAAGGATACGCGCCCACAACACAAGCGTATCCAGATACTTTTTTGATGAGTTGATGGAAAAAGTTAAAGCTTAAATTGGCTCATTGCGATCGGGTGCTGGTTCCTTTGCAGGTAAGATGTGCGATCGGATGCTGGTTCCCTGGCAGGCAAGATGTGCGATCGGATGTTGGTTCCCTGGCAGGCAAGATACCTGCGCTACGAGCGATCGGGTGCTGGTTCCTTTGCAGGCAAGATGCCTGCGCTACAGATGGCTCCCAGTCTGATTGATCAGACTTATCCAATAGCCCGCAATTCATTTGCGGGTGGTGTAGCGGATTAACCGACACAGTAGAATTTACAGATTTAATTCGATGTAAAGGCACACAGCAGTTTGCCCCTACCGGGATTTGCAATTTCTGCCAATTAAATCAATGGTGGGCACTCCCTACTCCCCCACCCCTTCCCGCCACGATCGCCGCGCCAGCTTCGCATAGGTTTTCACCGTTTCATAGGGCATCCCCAGATCGATCGCAATTTCCTGTAAAGATTCGCCCAGTTCTCGCCTGGTCAGAATCGTCGCCCAGGTTTCCGCAATCTCCATCGCCCGATCGCCCCCTGTTCGTTTTCGCTGCATCACAAACAGTTCCGTCAATTCCTCCACCCGTTCCGCCAGCAAATCCTCGATCGTCGTTTGTCCCGTCTCTTCCCGTTCCGATGACCATCCCAACCGCGTCTGCCCCAGCCCAAACGTCGTCTTGTGCCCCGTTCCGCAATAGGGAGCCAACTGACCCAACGCTAAAAACAGTTGAACAAAATCCGCATCCGCCTGCACCTTCGGCGACAACCCAAACTCCACCGCCCCCACAAATCCTGTCACCATGCCCCGCTTTCCCGCCACCGTTTTGACCGACTCCAGCCGATGCCGCAGCACGACGATCGACTGATCCACCCACTCCAAAAAGGCTTCCTGGTCGATCGGCTGTTCTGAAAAATTATTCCAGCGACGCAAATAGCTATGGAACACATTCGTCGGCACCGGCAACGGAAAATGACTGAGCCTTCCGCCGGAAGCTCGTAGGGGATAGAAACCGTAACGCCACCGTTGACCCATCCGGATCTACCTTCGCCCACAGGTCACGATATGTCGTTGCAGGATGAGCCACCCGCCATTCCGCGATCGACAGCGGCGCATTACGTAACCCCACTTCCGACGGTAAATGCATCACCCATTCCGCCATCCACTGCGCCACTGGCCTCGACAGGGCAGAAATCGTCCACTCATACCCCTCCCCTCCCCGCACCTTCGGCGATCGCCCCGAACTCACTAGGTTTCCCACCAAGCCTGACAGGGCAAACGGTTTTTCCGACTCCCCATCATGCAAATCGGCCGACAGTTTTGGATCAGCCCGCCGCACCTGATCCAAAAACCAGGCGTGCAGACCGATCGTATATTGCGGATACAGGACACTATCCTGCGGCGGCACCAGCTTCAGCACAATGCTCACCAGTTCCGTTTGCTTCGACCAGGGAGCAGGACGACGGGAAGTACCAGATTGGCGACGGGGTTTGCTCACCATAGAGATCAAGCCCTAACGACGGAAGCAACTTCTCAAATCTTATCGGGCTTTGTCCGACTCTATTCTCTGCGCTAGCAAGCTTTACATTTCCACCTTTGCCCGACGGCTGACTGGCACACACATCGGCGTTGCAGTCACCGGATCTTTTAGAATGTGACTTTCAATGCCAAACACCGATCGCACCATATCCACCGTCATCACCTCCGAGGGCAGCCCTTGAGCCTCAATCTTGCCCGCTCGCATCGCTATCAGATAATCGGCATAGCGACAGGCTTGATTTAAGTCGTGCAATACCATCACGATCGTCCGTCCCTGATTCCGGTTCAGGTCATACAACAAATCCAGCACCTCAATTTGATGGGCCAGATCTAAAAACGTTGTGGGTTCATCCAGTAAAAGAATTTCTGTATTCTGGGCCAAAGCCATCGCAATCCAGGCTCGCTGCCGCTGCCCCCCCGACAGACTATCCAACGGTCGATCGCCCAACTCCATCATTCCTGTAATCTCTAGAGCCTGTTCCGTAAAAACTTCATCCTGCTCAGACCATTGCTGAAACCAACTTTGATGGGGATAGCGTCCCTGTGCCACTAACTCTCGCACCGTCAATCCTTCAGGAGCAACGGGACTTTGGGGCAACATTCCCAACCGCCTGGCTACTTCCTTCGTCGAAAGCTTAAAGATAGACTCACTCTCCAGATAAACCACCCCACTCTGCGGCTTCAGGAGCCGAGCCAATCCTTTCAGCAGGGTTGATTTACCACAGCCATTGGGCCCAACCAGAGCCGTGATCTGATGCGCCGGAATCACCCCATTCAAATCCTGAATAATCGTGGCGCGATCGTATGCCAGCGTCAGATTACGGGTGGTGAGGGCGGGTTCCATTGCAGTTGTTGTATTCATGCGTTGGGACAGAAGTGATGATGGAAGACAATTGAAAACTCAGGCTGAGGGGATGATTTCCGTAGCGCAGGCATCTTGCCTGCCAGCGAGAGATTCGTCATGCAAATGCAAAAGTGGGATACACCCGTACGATCGAGGTTCATAATCTCGTTTATCTTACACCATTAATGAGATTGAATTTCATTTGTTAGCTCCTCAGGATGCATTATGATTCAATGAAAGAGGGTATTCATGGCAGACCAACGGCTTCATGCGACGCGATTCCATCTTTTACAAACTATTCCAACAAGCACCTACCCTGTTGTTCGAGCTGTTGTCTGAACCACCTGAAAATGCCGCAGCCTATCGGTTTGACTCAGTCGCCGTCAAGGAACCCCGATTTGAAATCGATGGCGTGTTTCTACCGCCCGAAGAGGCGACAGGAACTGTTTATTTCTGCGAGGTGCAGTTCCAAAAAGACGGTCGCCTATATGAACGTATCTTTGCCGAGTCCGCGCTCTATTTTTACCGCAATCGCAACCGCTTTAACGATTGGCAAGTCGTCGTGATTTATCCATCCCGCAACATTGAGCAAAGTGAGCTGTATCCCCATCGATCGTTGCTCAACGGAAACCAAGTTCATCGAGTGTATCTGGATGAGTTGGGAGAAATTCGTCAGTTGCCGCCGTGGATCGCCGTAATGGTATTGACGACTGTAGAAGAAACGCAAGCACTAGAGGAAGCTCGGCAGCTGCTAGCCCGCACCCGAACTAACCCAGCACAACCAGAGAGCCGTGCGATAATTGAAATGCTGACCACCATCATGGCGTATCGGTTCGAGAACCTGAGTCGAGCGGAGATAGAAGCAATGCTAGATATTACATTAAAGGAAACGAGAGTCTATCGAGAAATCAAAGAAGAAGGTCGCCAAGAAGGTCGCCAAGAAGGTCGCCAAGAAGGTCGCCAAGAAGGTCGCCAAGAAGGTCGCCAAGAAGGTCGCCAAGAGGGACGACGGGAAGAGGCAATTTCCTTTGTGATTCGGCTGCTCACCAAGCGATTCGGCGAGCTTCCCCAGGAGGTGACTCCAGTGATTCGAGATTTGCCCCTGCCTCTTCTGGAAGAACTGGGTGAGGTTTTGTTAGATTTTACAAATTTGAGCGACTTGCAAACCTGGCTCATGGAGCATCAGGATAACCAATAAAGCAGCGTTGCCAGCGGGTCAAAACGGACGGCAGTTAACTTTTAACGATTGCGGTTGCGATAGAGCAAATAGAGAAAATAGGGCGCACCCACCGCAGCCGTCACTACGCCGCAGGGCAGTTCGATCGGTGCAAACAGCGATCGCCCCAACAAATCAGCCAGAGCGACAATCAGCCCACCCACTAAAGCCGATGTTGGCATCAGTCCTTCGTGGGAGGTTCCGACCAACTGCCGCGATAAGTGGGGAGCCATCAATCCCACAAAGCCGATCGTGCCAGCCGTTGCCACACTGGCCCCAGACAACGCCACACTGGTTAGTAATAACAACCCCCGTTGCCATTCCACCGCACTACCCAATCCCCGGGCCACATCATCACCTAAATTCAGCGTATTTAACTCACGCGCACAGAAAAAAGATGCTGGAACGAATACGAACAACCAGGGAAGCAACGCCCAAATGTGTTCCCAGGTGCGACCGTACACACTGCCTGCCAACCACACTAATGCTTGACTCACGTCATAAATATTACCAAAGGTAATCATCAAGCTGGTGAACGCAGAAGCGATCGCTCCCACACCAACACCGACCAAAATCAGCCGAATCGGTGAGCTACCATTTTCCCAAGCCAGCGAATAGACCAACAGCGCAGCTATGAATGCACCTACAAATGCGGCAAGCGGCAAGAAGAAAATGGGTATGGCTGGAAGGAGCACAATCAGAGCAACGGCTGCTAACCCTGCACCGGCTTCAACGCCCACAATCTCAGGAGCCGCCAGGGGATTGCGCGTTAATCCCTGCATAATCGTTCCAGCGATCGCTAACCCCATTCCCACTAGCACAGCTACAATGACGCGAGGCAAACGCAAGGTATAAATGACAAAATTATAGTCAGAATTACCAGTTTGAAATCCCAAAAGAGTGTTGACTACGTTGATGGGCGAAATCGGGTATTCTCCATAACCCACACTCAAAATCATGACGATCAGAGTGGCGATCGCTAGAAACAGCAAGATGAACGGCACTCTCCGATCGATGCGAAAGGAAAAAGATGGACGAGGACGGACAATCAACCAAGGTTTGCTCACAGCCGATGTAACCCTAGACAAGGCTTTTATCAGAGTACTATTCTGCTGATTTTATTGCAAACTATTCTCATAAATTTCAGGGAGGATAGGCTTCACTTTTTATGCGTGGGATGAGTGGTTACGCGATTAGTTAAAACAACTGAGTGAGCGATCGCTCCTCCCCTTCTCTCTACTTCACTCTTGCGATCGCCCAAGCCTCCGTAGCCGTTTGGTCAAACATCATCTGGATTGATTCCCATTGCCCGTAATCGTTCAGCCAGTCTGTCTGCCCGCTGCCGCTCCGTTTCTGCCCGCTGCCGCTCGATATCTTGTCCCTCCGCTCCGGTTGAAATTACCTGCCCTTGAGCATCACACCAGCGTAGCCATTGCCCATTCACCCCTTCAAATACGCCCTCCCACAGGGTTAACCCCAACCCTACGGCTTCTAGCTAAACGGGCGGCTGTAAGACATGATATCGTCCCTCCCTCAAAGCCCAGGTTCGCAGCAGTGAGCCATCCATCGCTTCTGGATTCTGAAGTTACGCCTAATGTGAATTAGACAGAGCAGTTTAAGACTGTTGGAAGGTTAACACATGGATGCCAAACTGCTGTTTGAGCAATAACCGCAGGGTATGGCTTGCCAGTTTAGCTGCAATGTGGACACAAAAGCCCTCTACGGTCTTGTTGAGCAAGCGTTCGGGGTTACGTCCAGTGTTTTGAATTTCATGAAACACCCCTTCAATGCGCTGACGCACTTTGGAGATGAAGCGATTGAGGGATGGGGGATGCTGCTGTTTCTGATTTTTGCGCAAGACAGTCCAAATCTGATTGCCGGTGCGCTGCTGCACTTGGAGTTGCCAGTCCTGGTCGATAAACCCCTTGTCACCGTAGATGGTGCACCCTCGGGCGACCGCTAAGAGCGACTCAATGGCAACCCGCTCATCGGTGTTGGCTGGGACTAAATCATAGGCAATCGGAATCCCGTTCCAGGTACTGAGTAAGGCGAGTTTGTAGCCGAAGTAATACATCTGGCGCGACGCACAATAGCCAGGGGTTGCATTGCCAGAAAAATCACTGCGTGTCTTGTCCCGCTTGAGTCCCAGTACGGGAATCGGTTTGGTGTCCACCAGCAGATGCGTTTGCTGGGTCGCTCCTAATGCCACGACCCAACTGCGTCGCAGTGATTCCAGCATCCCATCTAATTGGCGTAAGCGCCGATTGAATTGACTCTGATCCAACAACTGTGGAAACCAGCAGAGATAGTTGGCACGCATAAAGCCGAGAAACTGGGTTTCACCCGGAAAGGGCAGATAGTCCATCAGCAGTGCTAAGGTCAGCATTTCGCTATCACTCAATTGCGCTTGTACTCCTGGTCGGGGGCAGTCTAACGGTGCAATCTGCTGGCGATACCAATCGTCTACCAGAACAAAAATGGTGGTCATCAGGCTGGGAAAGTCTATGCTAGTCATGGGAGAGGTGAGCTTCAAAGGTGGTACTTCGATTCTCAACCTCTCCCATGACTAGGACGTGTTTTAAAACTTTTTGGCATACTGGAGTGGTACGAGTGTATTAAGAGTCAACAATGGTTCTTCCTCCTAAAACTGCCACCACTCGGCGTGGTGAGCTAACGGAACGCCAGTGGAATCAATTGAAGCCCCTGCTGCCTTTCCAAAAGCCCCATACAGGTTCTCCCAGTAAAGACCATCGCACGGTCATCAATGGTATCCTGTGGGTGCTACGAACAGGGGCACCGTGGCGAGACCTGCCGGAGCGCTATGGTTGCTGGTCAACCGTTTCAGGACGGTTTTACCACTGGCGTAAAATCGGCTTGTGGCAACAGATTTTAGAATTGCTCCAGCAACAAGCGGATGAACAAGGCAAGCTGAATTGGCAGATCCATTTTGTGGATGGCAGTGTCATCCGTGCCCACCAACACGCGGCAGGGGCAAAAAGGGGGAACTAAATGCCTCCGATGCTGCTACTGCCATTGCACAGGTGCAAGAACGCGAAGCGTTGGGATATAGCAAAGGTGGCTTTAGTACCAAGATTCACCTGCGCTGTGATGGCAATGGCTTACCCGTCACGTTTTTGTTAACGGTGGGAGAACGTCACGAAGCGGTTGTTTTTGAGCAGTTGATGGAACAAGGAACCGTCAAGCGTTCCAGTAGTGGACGACCCCGCCTACGTCCTGAACGTGTCTGTGGTGACAAAGCGTATGGCAGTGGCAGTAACCGTCGGTACTTGCGACGACGTGGCATTGATCATACCCTGCCGCGAAAGTCCAACGAGCGACGACGAGGAAAGTTTGACAAATCGCTCTACCGCCAGCGCAATCAGGTTGAGCGTTGTTTTAACCGCCCCAAGCAGTATCGTCGCATTGCGACACGTTATGAGAAAAAGGCGGAAAACTACCTGACCATGCTGACTCTAGCGTCTATCATGATGTGGCTACAGTTTTAAAACACACCCTAGAACAATCGGTTGTAACGGTGGCAAATCTACGATCTGACACCGTTGCGGATTGGCATCTTTCCCCCTCAACTGATGTCCACATTCGCAACACACCTCAGGGTAGTGGTCCTCGATGCGCTTACATTGTTTCGGCGGGTAAAGTTCCTGCCAATGTCCTTGATGTCCCGGTTGTCCACCTCGCGCTTTCCCACTTTTCTTTTCGGGGTAGCCTTGAATCCCTTCGGAGGGTCTTGCGAAGGCGGTTGCGAGGAATTTTTGGAATTGCGCTGAATTTGCTCTTGTAACGCTTGCTGTCCTGCCTCTAATGCCTCAATGCGCTCCAATAGACGCTGCACCAACTGCTTGACACTCTCCGGTGTGTTGGCCCAGTTCTCTGCTGAAATTTCGCTTAAAAAGGCATTCGGGGATTCCATGCGTTTTAGCCTAGCAGACTTACCCTCACATCGCTCACTCTTTCTGCTTTACCCTGTGTACGGATACAATTTATTTTATTGAAGAACGGAAAGGATCTAACTCCAGAAGAAACGAAAAGGTTAGCATCGTTGTTGAAAAGGTCAAAGCGATTAGCAAAAGCCTATCAATGGAAGGAAGAGTTTCGTGCTATTTATGAGCAGTCATTAACTGTTGAGGAAGGGAAACGTCAGATCCAGGAGTGGTTGAATAAAGCCCGAGCCGTTTATAGTGAAGCAATTAAAACGATCCGTAATCACTTGGATGGAATTAGTAATTATTTTCGGAATCGGACGACTAGCGGTGCAATGGAGGGAATCAATAATCGAAGGCTCTATAGCTGTTTCGGGGAGATAGGCAGCAGGATTTCCAGGAGAGTGGAAATTAAAGCTCTGCCTCTTTTACGTGCATTGTGAACCACTTCAAAAAAGCCCAGGTACACCGGCAACTTCTCTTGAGAAATCCCTCGATGAGGTCGTAACCATGAACGCAGCAACGGGATATGTCAAACAGATTGTGTCAGGGAGCAAAGTTAAAGCGGAAACCTATCTTCAAACTCGATGGCAAAACGGTTGAGTGCCGCCTTCCAATTTTGAATCGGCATCGTCCACTTTTTAGCAATGTTAGCAATTGCCAGGTAAACGACTTTGAGCGCAGAATCATCGGTTGGGAAAGCTCGATGATTTTTGAGGACTTTCCTGAGGGTCATGTTGAGGGATTCGATGGCGTTGGTGGTGTAGATAGCTTTGCGAATTTCAGCTGGAAAGGCAAAGAATGGGATGATGCGTCCCCAGTGATTCATCCAGGACTTGCTGATGGTCGGGTATTGTTTATCCCAAGCCTCTGCAAACTCAACTAGCCGCTGTTCTGCCTGGTTTTCAGTGCTAGAGGTGTAGATCAATCGCAGGTCAGCAGCAACTGCTTTGCGATCTTTGTAGGAGACATAGCTTAGGGAATTCCTCCCCATATGGACAATGCACAACTGCACCGTCGTTTTGGGAAAGACCGTCTCAATGGCATCGGCAAAGCCTGTCAGTCCATCGACACAAGCGATGAAGATGTCCTTGAGTCCTCGATTCTGTAACTCTGTCAGAATCGCTAACCAGAATTTGGCAGATTCATTCTGAGTCATCCACATCCCCAGTAATTCCTTGGTACCGGACAAGGTCACCCCCAGAGCCAGGTGGATCGCTTTGTTGACCACTCGTCCGTCTTGGCGAACTTTGACCACTGTGAAATGTCAACTATTCGTGCCGGTGAATGACTATTGGTTTGCCGATTCCAAGGGGCAGAACTAGATGACATCCTAGAGTGACAACTAGACAGAGCAAATCGACAACGACACAAAGAAGACCTGTCATTTCACAGACGACAGGTCCTATATCAAAAAAGAGACCCTCAGGTAGGAGAATCTCAAAAGATAGATGCACTATCGATAGATAAAACAGCGCAACGACTCAACACAAGATCGCTAACTCAGAGCATCACACTATGGCTTGGGTTTAGCGCGCTCAACGGCTGAATGCTTACGAAAACTCTCTGCCTGGATTTCAATGATCAGTGCATGGTGTACGAGGCGGTCGACCGCAGCGACGGTCATCATCGAGTCAGAGAAGATGGCATCCCACTGGCTAAAGGGATGGTTCGCGGTAATCAGGAGGCTGCGACGCTCGTAGCGATGAGCAATCAGTTCAAAGAGAACGGAGGTTTCCGCCTCATCCTTTTTGACATAGCCGAGGTCGTCGAGGATGAGGAGGTCAAAGCGGTCCAGCTTGGCTAAGGTAGCCGGGAGTTGGAGTTGGAGCTTGGCGTACTGCAACTGTTGCACCAACGCCATCGCTGAGAAGAACTTGACGCGTTTGCCCAGGTGGATCGCTTGTTGGGCGACTGCTGCTGCCAGATGAGTTTTGCCGACACCGCTCGGCCCCAGCAAAATCAGGTTTTCCGCCTGCTCCAGCCAAGTGGTGTGTTGCACCAGTTGCATCAGAGCAGCGCTATTGAGAGTAGGACAATGGTCAAACTCAAAGGTCGTAAAACTTTTTCCGGGTGGGAGTTGGGCCTCGCCTAGAGCGCGTTGGATGCGGACTTGAGCGCGACGGTCGGCCTCCAGTTGGCATAGCGCTAGTAAGAATTGCGCGTAGGACCAGTTCTCTTGAATGGCCTTGGCTTCGATGCTCTGCCAGTGGTTGAGCATGTGGGAGAGGCGCAGGTGTTTGAGGGTGAGGCTGAGGGTCTGATGCGGGTTGCTCTGGTTGGGGGGTATCGGCACTATCGAGTCCATGAGAGGGGAGGAGTTGGTCATAGGAATCCAGGGGATGTTGGTGAACATTGAGGTTGGACATCGAGGAGCGGGGAACGATTCCAAAGTGGCGTTGTAAGCCATTCAAGGTCAGTTGACTCGTTTGCAGCTGCATCTCTAGATAGTCGGCAACCGCCGTTTCCTGGTTTGTTTGATGAGCGATGAAGAGCGCCTCAACGATGAGTTTGGCGGCGCTATCCGGGTCGAACTGTTCACTGATGTGCGACCACAGGGTCCGCCAGTGCTCATTGGGCAAAATGTCCTGCTGCCATGTACAGAAGAGGAACGCTCTGGGTTTGCGCCTGAGTCCCTCAATGATGTGGTGGTAGTTGATACAGCGGGCGCGGCGTCGCGTGCCGCTTCCAGACCCCCGAATCCGTGGAAGTTCCACCACCTGCTGCTGCCCCAGATAGCCCACCAATCGGTCATGGTAGAGTCGCAGGTTCAACTGCTGGCCAATCAAACGCGAGGGGACGCTGTAGAGGACGCAGCGCACCGTGATGGTGCTGAAGCGACTGACCCGGGCGATGACCTCTTCGTAATCAGCAACGCGGTAGCGGGGCAGCGGCTGTAGATGCTGCTTCTCCTCTTCGTACTTGACGCTGCACTTGCCGTTGAGCTTTGCCACCACCTGTCCAATAAAGTCCTGGTAAGCGGCCACCGATGGAAAGTCAACGCTCTCACGGAGATAGAGTTGCTGGATGAGGCGGCGCTTGAGGTGCCCGTGAGACGCCTCTATAGCCCCGTTCTCGTGTGCTACACCGGTGTTGTTGCGTGTCGGCTGCATCTGATAATGCTCACACAGCTGGTCGTACAACTGGGTCAACGGCTTGTGGCGTTTGCCGGCCATGTTGCGGTAGGCCGCACTCAAACTATCGGTGCGATGCAGCTTTGGTACTCCGCCACACGCCGCCAGCGCGTTCTGCAGCCCTTCGGATAGACCAATGAAGCTCTCGCCGCCCTGAATCACCTGCACGTACTGCCAGCCACTGTAGGCTAAGCGGTAGTGGTAGAGAATATGCTCGAACGGCACTCCGGCTATCGTAATCGTCACCCCCTTGAGCTCCGTGAAGTCCGACAGACCCATCTCACCCCTGGAGTTTAGACTAATTGGGAAAGAAAAGCAGCCAAACCCGACGGTTTGGCTGCTTAATGGTCATGTTGCATCAATAATGATTGACCATGACTAATTTTGACCGCTTGAGGGCGTTT
This sequence comes from Egbenema bharatensis FJBBOT/2019, assembly GCF_048077055.1. Taxonomy (NCBI): domain Bacteria; kingdom Bacillati; phylum Cyanobacteriota; class Cyanophyceae; order Oculatellales; family Oculatellaceae; genus Egbenema; species Egbenema bharatensis. Next base: position 6,696,931 of record NZ_CP182236.1, read on the forward strand.
CGACATAAATCCTACATGCTGATTGGCAACGGCAAGGATGCTCTCTTCGACCTGATGGATGCCGTGCTAGTGAGCCGCAGTGTGTACTCCTTTGCCGAACTGTCGGTTGCCCCTGTCTTTCGACGCCAATGGCCGAGTTTGTATGAAGCCCTACAGGATAGCAACCCGCCTCGACTGGAGTGGATGGGGTTGTACCTGGAGCAAATGCCCCAGGACGAACGGGTTGTCTTAGCGGGAGACCACACGGCATGGTCAAGGTTACAGGCACAAACCCTGCGAGAACGGACGTATGAACATCAAGCAACTCCGATGAGTGGAGCCAAACCGGTGACGTTGGGACAAGGATATAGTACGATTGCGTGGATTCCAGAGGAGCAGGGCAGTTGGGCATTACCGTTGCTGCATGAACGCATCACTAGCGCAGAGAGCCCCATTAGCAAGGCAATAGTGCAATTGCGTCAGGTGTGTGAGCAGTTCCAGGTTCGTCCCTTATCTTTGTGGGATGCCGAATATGGCTGTGCCCCATTCCTCAATGGTACGGCGGATATTGCTTGTGACAAGTTGATTCGGTTGCGTTCCAATCGAGTACTGTATGGACCACCGCCTGTTTATAGCGGAACGGGTCGTCCTCGGCAGTATGGGGAGAAGTTCAAACTTAACGATGCCACCACCTGGTGGTCATCTGATGCCGAACTCCAGGTAGAAGAGTCCCGGTGGGGACGATTACACGTGCGGATGTGGTCATCAATGCGACTGCGACGCGTTGCCAACCAGACGATCTGGTTAATTCAACTGCAACGCCTCCATGACTCTGCCCTCCACCCCGCCAAACCTTTGTGGCTAATTTGGGTGGGACAAGCACCACCCGACTTAGAGACGGTGTGGCAACAGTATTTCCGTCGCTTTGCCATTGACCACTGGTATCGCTTCGCTAAGCAACGATTGCACTGGACGTTACCCCAGTTGGCAACGCCCGAACAATCCGAACGCTGGAGCGATCTGATGCCCTTGCTCACCTGGCAGTTGTGGTTGGCTCGTTGCCACGTCCAGGACTCCCCCCTGCCCTGGCAAAAGTCATCTGCTAAGCTATCTCCGGGACGAACCGCAAATGCCTTTGCCTCTGTTTTAGCGTTGATTGGCACACCTGCCCCCCCGCCCAAACCACGCGGAAAGTCACCGGGGTGGACTCCAGGGCAACCCCGTTCCCGCCGTATTCGCTATCCAACGGTCAAAAAGCGCTTCACCAGACCCAAGAAGGTGGCGAACAAGACCGCTTAACCACTAAATTTTTCCCAATCTTCAGTCTCGCTCAATCCAGATAAGGGGGTTGGGCTATTTCTGCTGTGATTAGTCTAAACTCCAGTCACCCGGCGTGTGGCGAATCTCAAACATCACTTCTTTCGGGTCGCCGTGCAGCGCCTTCCAGGTCTGTACCCGCCGCTGCACGGTTCTCAAGGTTGACTCATACTCCCCAGGGTAGCGCTCTACCAGGTACTCATACAGTGTCGTCGCTTCCAAGCGTGGTTCTCGTTTGAGCATCGGCTCGAGTTCCTGCTCCCATACTCCAGAGAGGGGGTCTGAGCGTCTGCGCCAGTGGCGCTCTTCGGGCAGACGCTCTGTGCGTTCTCCACGTTCAATTCGTCGGCCGCTGCGCTCACAGCATCCAGCGATCTTCGCCGATTGCACCTGCGTGCAGCCTTCCTCTCGTGCTCGCATATACACCTGAACTTGGTAGGGTTGTAGCATCGGCACTAGCTCTCGTTCTGCGTTCAATACAGAAATGATCTAGTGCTTTTCTATGGTTGCGACGACTTCTATCTAGTTGTCGCTGGTCTTAGGTGCGATCTCTCACGGGTCTACGATCTCAAAACTGAGCCAGTGCGATTTGCTCACCGGTCAAATAGTCGTCGTTCTCATCTATTTGGTATTGTCGTCCAACAGACCACAATCGCATCAAAGTAGACAATCGGGTAGAGCGCATCAAGCGGTCGATTTTGCCAGAGTTTGCGTTCCGCTTCGACCGCATCAGTGATGTTGGAAATCAGTCCAGTCGATACCTCCACTCCATAGAGGTCTTGCAATTGAGCTTGAATATCACGAGGACTCATGCCTCGGGCATACAGGCTGAGAATCTTGTCATCAAACCCGTTAAAGCGAGTTTGTCCCTTCTTGACGATGATGGGCTCAAATTCACTGTGACGGTCACGGGGAACCGCGATCTCAGCTTGTCCAAACTCGCCCTTGATTGTCTTCTTGCTGTGCCCGTTGCGACGATTGCGAGCCGTTTTGCCCTCACTGGCTGGTTCAGAGGATTGTTCCTCCAGATGCGTTTTCATCTCTGCATTCAAACACCGCTCTACCAAGGCTGCCGTCAATTGTTTGACAATGCCCTCGTTGCCTAGGAGGTCTTCCGGGTTCTCGTAGCCTTGGAGCAGTTCATCGAGTAATTCAGGTCGAAAAGTCATAGGGTTGTGTCTCAAGTTCTATAGTTCATTAGATCTTGTTTTATTCTCTGACACAATCTAATTTACAATCCCCAGCAACGACCAAAACCCTTCCATTGTGTTGACATGGATTTCATAGAATCCATCGCCATCCTCATCGCGGGCATACTCCCCACTCCCATGACACACGGTTTTATGCTCATAGCCCCAGCATGTCAACCCATTGTAAATGCCATACTCATCTGTATAAATCTGGCTTCCAGGAGCGACCGTTGCTTGGATGAGGGGTTTAATCGTCTCTTGCTGGACATTTTCCAGCATCCGAATCACCACCAAGCCGTGACGTTGGATCATGCCGAAAATCGGCGGCTTTTCTTGGGCAAGCGTCCCCCGTCCCCGAATCCCTTTGAGCTTATGGCGCCGTCCTTTGCGCCCCTTTTTTTGACTTCATGGGGTTGGCCTTTATGCCCCGCTGTCAGATACACTTCGTCGAATTCGACCTCTCCACTTAAGTGCACCTCCGGCTTGTTGTCCACAATGCCTTGACGCAGTTGCATCGTCATCTGGTAAATATCGTCCTTGTCCAGGGCTAACTCGGTGGCAATTTGTTCACTCGATAGGTTCAGTCCCATCAAATACAAGCAGCCAATCCACTTTTGCAAGGGTTGATGATGCCCTGCAAAAATCGTATCGCTCAGGTCGTCGAAATGGGCTTTACAGGATTTGCAGCAGTAACGTTGTCGCTGAGGTTGAGTTTCATCGCGGCCATTTTTGACCACCTGCTCACTCTGACAGCGAGGGCATCTCACCCCTTCAGTCCAACGAGTTTGGCGAATCAGTTGATAGCATTTGGCATCGTCAATCAGAGTACTCAAGTTGATACTCATCGCACCTAACCCCTACAATGCTTCTGCTATCCTAACAGCAGCTTCCCCTACACCTCCATCTCCCTGAAACACCTATTGAGCCTAGAATTAATTACAACGATTGTGACGTATCGATTTGAGAACTTGAGTCGTCGGGAGATAGAAGCAATGTTAGACATTACGCTAAAGGAAACGAGGGTTTACCGGGAAATTAAGGAAGAAGGGCGAGAAGAAGGGCGAGAAGAAGGGGAGCGATCGCTCATTCTGCGTCAATTGAAGCGACGGGTGGGAGAATTACCCCAGGAAGCTAGATTCAGTAGATCGCAAATTCTCTAGGAAAGGGGTAGGGTCAGGCTAAACGCATTAAAACAAAGCCATGACGATCTACCCAAGTTCATTATCGCCTGCTCCAGCTTTGACGGATGAAGCGACGTTGGAGGTAGCCCTCGACTGCCTATTGGAACACTTATCCCTGGACATGCAAGGTGGATACACACTCCAAGATCTGTTTGAGATTTTGCTACGGGCCGCCAGTCGCAGCGATAGCATTGAACACACAACACAACGATTGGAGGGCGTACCCAGTGGCAATGGCATTCGCTATCATCTCGATAAGTTAGACGATATCACAACTCTGGAATCTCAACTCAATGCCGCTCTGCAAAGCCGCATCCCCCCAAAAATTCGTAAGGGCAAGCATCGTATTGCCATTGACCTCCATCTGATTCCCTATTACGGCAGTGTGAACGTCGCCACTGAGCCTTACATCTACCGCTCTCAAGCTAAGGCAGGCACGACTTCGTTCTTTGCCTATGCCACCGTCTATGTGATTTGTCGTAACAAACGGGTTACTTTGGGTATTCATGCCGTGCATCGGCATGAAACATTGGTTGCAACCATCACTTATTTATTAGCCATGCTGACTCCCTTACGAGTCCGCGTCAAACGGCTTTATCTTGACCGTGGGTTCTATAGTGTACCAGTCATTCGTTGGCTCAAAGCTCTCAATATTCCGTTTCTCATGCCTGCGGTAATTCGAGGCAAACGTGGAGGTACTCGCCAGTTGTTGATTGGGCGCAAAAGTTATGCCACCCGTTATACCCTCAACAGCCCTCAATATGGTTCAGTTACCTGTCAGATGCGGGTGATTTGCAGCTATTACAAAGGGTTCAAAGGGAAACATGGTATCCAATACACCCTATACGTGCTGCATCGTGTGAGGGTTGCTTTGGAGCAGATGCATCAGCATTACAAAGACCGTTTCGGTATCGAGACCAGCTACAGGATGAAAAATGGGTGCCGTATCCGCACCACGAGCAAGAATCCAGTCACCCGTTTGCTGTTTGTGGCTCTGGCGTTTATTTTGGTCAATCTCTGGGTGTATTTGCTCTGGTTCTTTGTGAGCCGTACTCAACGAGGAGGACGGGTCGTTTACCGAGAACTCTTTAGTCTCAAGACCATGTTGGAGTTTCTCTCTCAGGCTGTCGAGCGACATTTCCCAGTCATCACAGCCATCTATTTACCCTCTCTAGAATGAATTTGCGATCTACTGAGGTTATCTGGCGTTAACGCTCGTTGTTAAGCGGCAATTGCTGTTGTTCATATATAGCTGACTATACCGATGCTGTCTATCACAAATCAACGAACGCTTTTAGATTGTCATTAGTAGGAGGAACACAACGAATGGCGGTCTCAACTTTCTGGTCGCCTGTCTTTCGGGTGCTTGGTTGGAATACCCGCTCGACTGGGGAAGAAACAGGTGCCCCTTTGCTGGCAGGCAATGCTCAGTTTGCCAATCTTTCCGGTCGGCTTTTAGGCGCACATGTGGTCCATGCTGGACTGATTGTGCTGGCGGCATTTTCCATATCGTTTCTCGTCCCCTGGAATGGGCCAGGCAGCGGCTCATCTGGTCGGGGGAAGCTTACCTGTCCTACAGTTTGGCTACTTTAGCCCTGGTTGGTTTCAGTGTCGCTTGCTTTGTTTCAGTCAACGAAATTGTCTATCCTTCCGTGTTTTATGGATTTGTCGGTAGCGCTGTCCGATCGTCCCTTGCCAGTGTTCATGCGGCGTTTGGTTTTCTGGCATTAGTGGGGCATCTCTGGCACGCTTATCGGGCCCGATCGGAAACGCAAGGAGTAACTTACAACACCTTCTTTGATTTCATGGCAAAGGATGTTTGGCGTTGCATAATTGAAAGATGATTTAGGGTAATCTGCAATGCAATGTCCAGAGTGTGGGGCTACTCATATCCGTAAAAACGGTAAGAGGAAAGGTAAGCAAAATCACATTTGTGTCGCTTGTGGTCGTCAGTTCATTGATACCTACGACCCGCATCGAGGGTACTCAGACGAGTTCAGACGCGAATGCATCAAGATGTATCTCAACGGCTCTGGGTTTCGAGCGATCGAACGGGTCAAAGGAGTACACCATACCACGGTCATTACCTGGGTGCAGCAGGTCGCAACGCGCCTGCCGGACGCCTATGCACCGGAAACGCCCCCCGAAGTTGGAGAACTCGACGAATTGGAAACCTTTGTCGGCTCAAAAAAAACAAGATTTGGCTATGGACAGCCGTTGACCACTTCAAAAAGGGAATTTTAGGCTGGGTTCTGGGTGACCATAGTGCTGAAACCTTTGTCCCACTCTGGCAGACTGTGGCGGACTGGAACTGCTATTTCTACGTCACTGATGGGTGGTCGGTGTATCCCGGTTTCATTCCCGATGGCGATCAGATTGTCAGCAAAACGTATATGACTCGAGTTGAAAGTGAGAACACTCGCTTGCGGCACTATCTGGCTCGACTGCATCGCAAAACGCTGTGCTACTCCAAAGCCGTAGAAATGCTGGCTCACTCTATTCGGTTGTTACTTCACTACCTCAGGTTTGACGATGTTCCAGTTCCTCCGAGGTTCATCTCTTGATTCAGCAACGCCGGATGTTTTTGATCCAGCTCCAGCGAATGCAATCAATTCAATGAGCTGAATAGCGATCGGATCTGGGTGGTGCTTGATGATTGGTAATTGGTAATTGGTAATTGATGATTGGTCATTGAGTGATGGTTATTGTCGTTAATTGTTTGCAGTTTACGAATGAAAGCTGACAAATAATAAATGACAGGTGACGAATGATAACTAACGATTCTATCGACTGGTTAGAACAACAAATTGCAATATTTTGAGGAGAGTCTTGGTAATGACAACTGCTGTTCAGACTGCTGAACAAATTCCCTGGAGAGCTGGAAATGCTCGTTCCGTGAATCTTTCCGGTCAGCTATTGGGTGCCCATGTTGCCCATGCAGGGTTGATTGTCCTTTGGGTTGGTGCAATCACTTTATTTGAGCTGGCCCGGTTGGATATCACACGCCCCATGTATGAACAGGGATTGATTTTATTGCCCAACCTGGCTCGACTGGGATTAGGCGTGGGACAAGGGGGAGCGATCGTCGATACCTATCCCTACCATGTGACGGGTGTACTTCATCTGATTAGCTCGGCGGTGCTGGGGGCAGGTGGATTATTTCATGTGTTTCGCGGCCCTGCCAAGTTGGAAGATCAATTTCCTTTCTTCGGCTACCGTTGGGATGATGCCAACAAGATGACCACGATTCTGGGAATTCACCTGGTTCTGCTGGGATTGGGAGCCTTGCTGCTGGTGGCAAAAGCGATGTTTTGGGGTGGATTGTATGATCCGGTGATCCAGAATGTGCGGCTGGTGACGGCTCCCACCCTGAATCCGTCGATCATTTTTGGCTATCTGGTGGGCGCAGGTGGAAAGTTCTGGATTGCCAGTGTCGATCGCCTGGAAGATGTTGTTGGTGGGCATATTTATGTCGGGTTGATGTGCATTCTCGGTGGAGTGTGGCATATTCGGACTCAACCTTTCCGATGGGCGAAGAACTTATTGGTTTGGTCAGGGGAAGCCTATTTGTCCTACAGCATTGGTGCGGTCAGTCTTATGGCATTCATTGCCACGTTATTTGTCTCAGTCAATCCGATCGTCTTTCCAGTTGAATTTTTTGGCCCTACCCTGGCGTTAACCTTCGATCGCTTTCCGGTGTTTGTGAGTCCGGATGGTGCGCTCACTTCTCGCGTTTGGCTGGCCAATGCTCACTTCTGGTTAGGCTTCTTCTTCCTGCAAGGACATTTATTCCATGCCTTAAGAGCAGCAGGGTACAGCTTTGCAGCAGGAAAAGTCGTTGCATCCCCTCGCGGACAGGTGAGCTAAAGGTGAACTAAAGGTGAACTCAATATGACAACCACAGAAATTCGATCGGATATGGCATCTGGATTAATAGAGCGATCGCCAGACTTTCCAGGCAGCACGCCTGAAACCCGTTACGTGCCCGATTCCATGAATCCCTACTCCTGGTGGGCAGGAAATTTGCGGTTCGTAAACCTGTCTGGGAAGCTGCTGGGTGCCCATGTGGCTCACGCTGGACTGATTGTGCTGTGGGCAGGAGCCATGACCCTATTTGAACTCTCCCGCTTTAACCCAACTTTGCCCATGTACGATCAGGGCTTAATTTTGTTGCCTCATCTTGCTTCCTTAGGGCTGGGTGTGGGTGCAGGCGGGCAAATCATCAGCACCTACCCCTACTTTGTGATTGGGGTATTGCATCTGGTTAGCTCGGCAGTGTTGGGCGCGGGCGGAATTTACCATGCGGTACTTGGCCCTGAAAAACTGGATGAGCGGGGCTTTGGCTACCGTTGGCAAGATGGCAACAAGATGACCACGATTTTGGGGATTCATTTGGTGCTACTGGGTGTTGGGGCACTTTTGTTAGTGACAAAAGCTGTCGCCCTGGGGGGACTCTATGACCCGGCGATCGAAAATGTCCGGCTGATTGACCATCCCACCCTCAATCCATTAACCATTTTTGGCTATCTGGTAGGCATTACCCCTGACGGCTGGACGCTGAAGGGAATGGCCGCAGTGAACAACCTGGAGGATGTGGTTGGCGGACATATTTGGGTCGGGGCCATCTGCATCCTGGGTGGCATCTGGCATATTCGCACCCAGCCCACGGCATGGGCCAAAGGACTCTTCATCTGGTCGGGTGAGGCGTACCTGTCCTACAGCCAAGCGGCACTGGCGTACATGGGCCTTTTCGCGGCTTATTTCATCTGGGTGAATGACACGGTTTACCCCTCCACGTTTTATGGGCCGATCGGAACCACAACGATGGATGGTGTCATCACGCCGCGCACCTGGTTGATGTTGTTTCACATTATTTTTGCCAGTTTATTGCTGGCGGGTCATTTTTGGCACGCATTACGGGCACGGGCGAAAGCAGCAGGGTTTAATTTCAGCCGCATGAAGTTCAACCCGGATGCAATGTACGGCGATATTCAATTTGGTGGAGAACCGATCGCCTCAGGCATCGTGCAGCCCTTCCAAAATAATCCTCAACAAGGAAACCTGGCCACTCCGCTCAACAACAGTGACGTGAGCCGCACCTGGATCAACAACTTACCCATTTACCGAAAAGGACTCTCACCGATCGCTAGAGGATTGGAAATTGGCATGGCGCATGGCTATTTGCTCCTGGGCCCATTTCTCAAGCTTGGGCCATTGCGGAACAGTGATGTTTCCCTCCTGGCTGGATTCGGTGGTGCATCCGGATTGATGATCATTTTGAGTGTTTGTTTATTCCTGTATGGATACGCAATCTTTCAAGGTAGACAGAAACCACGCGGTATTTTACCCGGTAATATCAAATCCTACAAGGACTGGAGTTTCTTCACTTCAGGATTCCTGATCGGCGGAATTGGCGGTGCCATCTTTGCGAGCTTTATCTTGCTAGAAATCGATCGAGCCGGTCTTGGTTGATGAGTAAGTGGGAAGAGGAGCTAGGGGGGATCTAAACAGGGCTTGCGATCGCCTGAGGTTATTTGCTCAAACAATCTATTTGCCCACTCCCTACTCCCTATTCCCTACTCCTTATTTCTAAGATGGGCGAACGCAATTCGCCCCTACGCCCCACTCCCTATTCCCCACTCCCCTACAATCACTCACAAATCACAGAGTTTTCACTATGTCTCTTCCACTCTTAACCTATCCATTATCCAGCCAGAATCAGAGAGTCAATGGATTTGAAATTCCTGGAGATGAACAATCTTGGATTTATACGACGGATAATGCACCGATCGCCACAGAACTAGATGAAATCATTTGGGCGGCGTATCGGCAGATTTTTAACGAACAGCAAATCCTGCAACATCATTGGCAGGTCAGATTAGAATCACAGTTGCGATCGCGTCAGATTACGGTGCGTGAATTTATCCGAGGGTTAGTTCTGTCGGATTCATTTCGGCGGTTAAACTATGACTCGAATAATAATTACCGATTTGTTGAGATGTGCATTCAGCGCATTCTGGGTCGTAATGTCTATGGCGATCGGGAAAAACTGGCCTGGTCAACCGTTTTAGCGACAAAAGGCCTGCGAGGGTTTGTCAATGATTTGTTGAACAGTGAGGAATACCTGACCCATTTTGGGGATAACACGGTTCCCTACCAACGACGGCGCATCTTACCGCAGCGGGTACAGGGTGAACTACCGTTTGCCCGAATAGCACGCTATGACGATTATCATTTCAATCAGTTAGTTCAACTGGGGCAATTACGACCCGTCCGTCCCGAAGTCGTCGATCGCAGTGCTCCCGTTTACCGAAGGGTGCTGGTTGCGGTACCAACAGCTTCCCTGGCTCTACTGTTTGCAACATTAATCCTGGTGGCGACTTCCTAATTGATTGCCCCTAAAGTACAAGATTGGATGATCCGCCTTACCTCTTAGCTTGATGTCCAAACCGAAAAAGCAAAAATTGAGGAACCCTCTAGAAATAGTGGGTTCCTGTTTCTGTATTTTCATTACATTTGAGTTTGTTACGAGAATGGTTGAGCTTTTACAATAACCTGTAAAACTAATGGGTAGGGTTATAGACTGGTTGCCCCCCTGTGCCGTATACACCTCCCTCCGTCATGGCTAACTCTAAAAAATCTGAAACTGTACCCAAGGCAATGGAAGACAAGTTCAACAGCATTGTTGAACTCACCGATGAGTTTTCTCGGCAGCACCTGAACGAGGAGTATGCTGAACTGATTCGTAAAGCCACGGCTGCCCTGTGCCGTAAGCGTCCGTCTCCTTTAGAAAAGGGGCAGGCGAAGACTTGGCCGGTGGGATTACCCATGCCATTGGGATGGTCAATTTTCTGTTTGACAGTTCCCAGAATCCCCACATCAGTGCAAGTAACCTGTACCAGTGGTTTGGGATTGGTGCCAGTACGGGACAGGGAAAGTCAAAGCTGGTGCGCGATACCCTGAAGATGCGGCAGCTTGACCCAGACTGGTGTTTGCCCAGCCGCATTGATGATAATCCGATGGTCTGGCTCCTGTCGGTGAATGGGTTACTGATGGATATTCGGCAGGCTCCCCTGGGGGCACAGGTAGAAGCCTTTCGTCGGGGACTGATTCCCTATATTCCAGGTCACAAAGAGGACAGCGAGGTCATCCTGGCCCAGTTTCAGGAGGAACCATCACTGAATCCAGCCAAATCCGGCAAAGCCAGCAAAACCAAATCGGCAAAAAAGAGTGCTTCAGCCACCCAACCCCCTTCTTCAGAAGCCCTGCAAGCCGTGTATGTTTTGGATGTTTCCATCATCAGCGGCCCTGTCAGCGAAAAGTTTCTTGAAAAAAATCCTGAAATTACTCGAACGATCGAAATTCGGGGAGATCAAACCCTCGCCGATCTGCATGCCACGATCTTCCAGGCATTCAATCGCTTCGAGGAGCATATGTATGAGTTTCAGTTAAAAGGGAAAGGGCCGAATGATCCCGATGCCGATCGCTACGGGTTAGCAATGGCGTTTCAGAGCGGGTTTGGCGATCCGCCAACCGGAGATGTCGCCCAGACCCAGATCGGGGCACTGAATCTGGAGGTGGATGAATTCTTCGGCTACTGGTTTGATTTTGGGGATGATTGGTGGCATCAGGTGCAAGTCCTGTCGATCGACGAGCCGCAACCCAAGGTCAATTACCCCCGCATCACAAAACGGATTGGAGCAAGTCCACCGCAGTATGCTGATTTTTAGAACACTCGAAAGCAACTATTTGTCTTGCCGCCTTCTTTGCCTTTAGCCCTCGCAGAATTTCGTAACGAGTGATGATAGAGAATTTAAACTGTTCATATTCTGTTAAATATGGTCGTGCTTTTGATATGACAGTTGGATCTTGGCGCATAATGGCGGATAGGATATCAGTGTCTAGAAGGGCGGGTAATATTTCCATCACTGCTCAGTTTCTCCAAAAAAGCTTTGGCGATCGATCGCAATCTTTTCAACATCCCGAATTTGCTCATCAGAAAGTCCTTGATAGACTTCAGCAGCTAACCGAAGCATTTGGTTCGGATCGATTTTGCTTTTTGCATGGATGATGAGTTGAACTTCTTGTCCCTCAGAAAGTTCTAACGCTTTCAAAGGACGAAAAACACCATTTTCATAAACCGCTTCTACAACTTGCTGCATATTATTCTTCCTCTGTTGTATTCTTTGCAATGTGAATTTGTAGTTGCTTCTGTGCCCATTCTCGCAGTTGTTCATCCGGGTCATTGATAGCCCGATTCTCTACGAGACAGTTCATGAACGCGCAAAAGTTCGATCGTTTCTGGGTGGGGAAGTAAATGGAGCGTGTCATGGGAAGATAATTTGTTGAGGAGTTAGAGAAGAAAGTCCGTCAATTTCCATAAAATCCTGCGTGTTAAAAGTCACAAAAAAATCAATTTGTGCAGAAAGTGCAAGGGCCGCAAGGCGCAAATCGAAGATTTTGGCAGACGTGATACCTTTCCGAATTGCCAGATCTAAAGCCTGATGGACTGTTATCTCGGTTGGATAAACAATTTCAAATTTTCCATTTAAATAAGTAGCATCAATTAAATCTTTTGCTTGTAAAGCAGACAAAGGTTTGTTTCTCATTGCAACTGAGTTTGTTAAAACTCGATACAGCTCAAACAAGTTTTGTTCAGCAAGTACTCCTCTAAATTGCTCAACCAGTATTGCTGTCAGTAATTGAGCTGAAATAGCATGATGATGGGAAGAGGCATCATGAGCGTAGACTAATATATTAGTATCAAGGAAGAGGCGAGTCTGGCTCATAAATATGTTCTCGATTCAAGTACTCATCTTTAACATTCAGGTCAAAAACTGGGAAAGGATAGGCTTTTTTCTTAACTTGAATGATCGAAATTTCAACTTCATCACCCTCTTCAATACTGTCAGGCAATGCTTCAACCAAGATAATGCTCTTGTTTTTAATATAGCCTTTCATTGTTAGTTTCCTCCTAGCTCAGGAATATGGTCAGCTCCATGGTTTGCAATCAAGTCACCAATCACATCCATCGTTGAAGCCAGTGGATGTTCTTCGTCTTCATCGTAATCAGTGGGTGAACCAAACTCAGCTTCTAGTTCAGCTTGTTCAGCGTCATCAACATAAGGCATCAAAATTTTGCAAAGGATCAACCGCTCTTCCCGTAAAACCTCCCGCATTGTTTCTTTGATTAGGTTCTTTAACTCTTGATTTTCCATAATTTTTCCATAGAATTAGATTTTTTTTTCTGCGCTCTTATCTTTATTATCTCTCACCCTCTAGTTTTACTAGTTCCTCCTGCGTCCATTCTCGCAGTTGTTCATCCGGATCATTGATAGCCCGATCGCGCAAAAGTTCGATCGTTTTGGGGTGGGTGAGGTAGTGGGTAAGGAGAGATTCTAGTGCTCTTAAACGGGGATTCCGATTTGATTCGTGCTGCCGCACAAAAGGATCGCTAGTTGCGCATTCATATAAGAAGTCAAAAAGCCAAGCTTCATCCTTCCAACCTTTTGCTAGTTCCCGTATCGCCTCACTTCTAACTCCAAAATGGCAAGTGACAGATTTTGAACATAAGACGAGTAAGCGTAACGTTTCTCTATCATCTTTCCATACTCTAGCTAGCTCCTGAAGTGCCATTTGCTGTAGGTTTGGTTTCTCAGTATTTTGTGCCAAACTTCTTACAAACTCAAGAGTATTTGGCTCATCTTTCCAGTTACTAGCAATTGCTTTAATAGCTGCATATTGTACAGCAGGAGTGTTAGCTTGCGATTGCTCTAAGACTGCACGTAGAAAATTTAAAGTATTTGGCTCATCTTTCCAACCCTGAACAATTGCGTTTACCGCAGCCGAAGCAACGTAAGTTCCTCGGTAATTTAGTTTTTCCTTTAACCAGGGTAGTACTTGTTCGTTCTCCTTCCAAGTTAGCGCAAGTAATTTTAAAAGAGCGTTCGCAGCATTGGGAGTGAATGAAGTTTTTTCTACATTCAAGCAAACTTCAGAAGATTCAATTTCAATTTCTTTTTTTATTATCTCCAACAATCTTTTATCTATTTCTTCAATAACAAAGCGATTTTTTACCTCGCAAAGGCATTCAGTCGAAAGAAGTAAATTCTCCAAACCTTTTCGTGATAAACACATTCTATACTCTTCAAAGCTTGACCATAAAATCGGTTCTAGGAAACGATTTCGATCAACTCTTCTCTCTATTAAGAACTCAATCAATTCTCCTACAAATTTTGCGTCAATCATTCCACAAATAAGCCGCAGCACTTCATGCCAGGTTTCATCCTGCCAATGTTCTCCAAACACCCGATCGCGCAATTCCTCGAAGCTGATCGATCGCTGTTTCTCAAAACGATTCACAATCTCCACCGCACAGAAATATTCCAGGAACGTGCGATGCATAAATCCGTAGGTATCTGCACCCCGGTAGCAGAGAATAAAATTGCGTTCTCGCAACTGCTGAATTAACAGATTTGCCTTCTCACGGGGTTCACTGAAGCCCTGATCCCGCAAATAATCCGTCAGAATTCGCGTTAGCCGATCGACCCCAATTAAATTTCCCTTCAGTCCCTCATCCCCTGCCTGCATCTCATAGGCAATCAGCCGCAACATTTCCTGCTTTTCTCGTCGCCCGATTGCATCCATCGATAATTGCAATTGCTTGTGATCCACATCCCAGTGGTACAGCAACACCCGTGAAGCCTGGTCATAGAGATCCGCCCGATCGCGGGGGAGTTCCTGCCGTCGATTTAAAATTGCCATCATCGTCAACAGTAGAGGATTGTCCGCCAGATTGGCGATCGCTTTGGAATACTCGATCGCATCCTTCAACCGTTGCTTCAACCGCACTTTATCCGCATCGCTGCCCATTGCCAGGTCATACCAGCGATCGATAAACTCATGTATCTTAGTTTGATCCAGGGGTTGAATCGTGAACTGGCGAAACTCCGCGTGTCGGAAGCGATCGGGGTTATAGCCAATGATCCGCGAGGTGACGAGTACCTTTGCCAGAGGGTAGCGTTGGGCAAACAAGATGATTTCGTCAATAATTGCAGATTGAGTCGGGCGATCGAACACCTCATCCAACCCATCAAACATGACAAGCGTAGGATCTTCCACCAAATGCTGATCGAGTTGTTGTTTATCAAAGTGCCACTTCGCCCCACTTCCATCATGGAGAAAGTCCAAAATAGTCGCAGATTGAGCCAACACATATACCTGCAACTCAATCAATAGCGGCAAAGCTTCTGTTTTCCCCTCCACCCAATTGAGTGCCAAATATTGCAACAGCGTGGACTTCCCTGACCCCGGATCACCGAGAATAACAGCATGTTGGGACTTCATTACTGCTTCTAATACCTTTGGTGAAGCTTGCTGAAAATATTTGTACCAATCATGTTCCACTGCTCCAGATGCTACCCCCTTTAACTGCCTTAATTCGTACAGTTGTCGCCTCCGATCCGACGGTAAGTCATCGGGGGGAGGTAAGGCCTCTCGTACTGTCTGCTCAATGAACAAATTCCACAGCCGGATAGGGTCAGCCCGATCGGTACTATCCAGGGTGTACAGTTCCAGATAGCCATAGCTGGACTGCAAGCTTTCCCGGTACTTTTCAATATCGAACCCTGGAGAAAGTTTGGCTGTATTTCGGGCGATTTCGTCTAGACGATCAGAAATTAGAATCGATCGCAATTCAGCATCAGCCCTAACAATGCCTTTGACTTCCCTCACGTATTCCCCAGCAACCCCACGCCAATCAAATTCCTGCGGGAAGTAGCATCCGCCTGGTTGATACTGCTGCGACCAAATTTGCTCTAGTTTCTGGTAATCAATCTGCTTGCAATCCTTCTCGAAAGCCTTACCCAAGATCGGACGCACCGCCTGATCTCGCACCAATCGCTTAATCGCGGGCTGGTAGTGATGATCAATGCTGGAATCCGGGACATCGTGGAACTCAAGTTCTTTAACAAACCGTTTGATCAAGAACCCGATCGCCTCCGCCATCGGCTGTTTCAAATCAGATGCCCTAGCCCGCGCCACCCCACTGTCAAGGCAGTCTTTGAAGAAATCCTTGACATAATCCTCCAGCGCAGACTTTCCCAGATCCAAAACCTGGTTCAGAACCCACCTGCCCAATTCGATACCTGTTACGGCTGCCAACCCTTCCCACATATCGACTGCTTAAACGCGATTGACTCCACTATCGCATTATCAAAACCGATCGCCCATCCAAATCCTGCATAGCGACCGCTATAAAATAAAAGGTGAGGCAAAAATTAAAGAAAGATTATCCCTGAGCGATCGAATAGCCCTTAAATACCGTTATGACTCCAGCCATTTTTATTGAAAAACTCCAGAAGCGATACGGTTCCATTGAAGCCGTTAGGGATGTGTCCCTGAAGGTCGAACCGGGCGAAATTTTTGGCTTATTGGGCCCCAACGGAGCCGGAAAGACGACCACCCTCCGCTGTCTCTGCACCCTGACCCAACCCGATGCCGGAGCGATCGCCGTTTCGGGAGTTTCAGTTCTGGATGATCCTAAGTTAGCACGGCAAAAGTTGGGCTACGTGGCTCAGGAAGTGGCCCTGGATAAAGTGCTCACCGGACGGGAACTCCTGCAACTGCAAGCTGCCATCTACCACCTTTCCCCCAGTCTGATTAACGATCGCATCAACCAGATGTTTGCCCTGCTGGGGTTAGAAGAGTGGGCAGACCAGCGAACGGGCACCTATTCAGGAGGATTAAAGAAGCGGCTAGACCTAGCGGCAGGGTTATTGCATCAGCCGGATGTGCTGGTACTGGACGAACCAACCGTAGGGCTAGACATTGAAAGTCGGGTGATCGTCTGGGACTTTTTGCGGCAACTGCGGGAGAATGGCACGACGGTATTGATTACCAGCCACTACCTGGAAGAAGTGGATGCCCTGGCCGATCGCGTTGCCATTATTGATAAAGGGGTCGTCATTGCCTCTGGAACGCCTTCAGAATTAAAAGATCAGATTGGCGGCGATCGCATTACCTTAAGAATTCGAGAGTTCACCCCAACCGAAGAAGCGGAACAGGTGAAGTCCATGCTGCAATCGCTACCCTTTGTCCAGGAAATCATCATCAACTCCGCCCAGGGGAACTCGCTTAACCTGGTAGTCACCCCCCAAAGCGATGCCCTGATGACCGTCCAGCGATCGCTGAATGAGGCCGGACTGCCCATCTTCGGTGTGTCTCAGTCTCGCCCCAGCCTGGATGATGTCTATTTGGCGGCCACCGGAAAAACCCTGATGGATGCTGAACTGGCAGCGGCCGGAACCCGCGATCCAAAGGCAGAACGCAAGCAGAGTATGCGTTAGATAGTTCCTAATCATGGTTCAGATCAACCCTCAGGTATTAAATTTTGACGAATTCATCGCTCAGTACGGCGATCGAGATCAGTTTGAATTGATTGATGGCGAGTTGATTGACATGGAAGCAACCGGTTTACATGAACAGGTCATTGGCTTCATTGCCCGCAAACTCAATGTTGAAATCGATCGCCTCAATCTGCCCTATATCATTCCCCATCGCTGCCTGATTCGCCTATCTGATACCACCGCATTTCGTCCAGATCTCATCGTCCTGGATCAGACTCAACTGCCCCATGAACCCCTCTGGCAATACCAACCCGTTATCACCTCCAGTGTAGCCATCCAGCTAATCGCGGAAGTCGTTAGCACCAATTGGCAAAATGACTATGCCCGCAAAGTCGAAGATTATGCCCTGCTGGGTGTACCAGAGTACTGGATTGTGGATGATCTGGGTCTGGGGGGTCGAGAATACATTGGCAAACCGAAACAACCCACCCTTACCCTTTGCCAGTTAGGCGACGATTTCTATGAAAAGCGACTGTTCAGACCTCGTGACCCTTTAGCTTCCTCCACCTTTCCAGAATTGCGACTTCAGGCAGAAGCCATCTTTGCGGCTAGGCAATTGTAGAGCAGTTGATCGTACTTCAGGCGGAAGTTGACCCCGCAAACATTAGCCAAATGGGAAAATTCCCCACGGATGCCGGAGCATCTCGTACACTAGAGGTATAAAGTGATTAGGATCGTTTAGGATCAGGCAAAGCGACTTTCATATATCGCGCCAGATATATCGCACAAGGTAAAACCCTCTATGAGACGAAGACCCAAAGCACCACCCAGATCTTCCCGTCCACCGCTAGACGATTACCCCTACCCCGATCGTGATCGTACCGATCGCACCGAGCGTTCCTCTGGGGGGCTTTCAGGTGTGTTCAACTACGCCACAGCAGCCGTCCTGGCCGCAGCGTTAATCGTCGGGATTGGCGTGGGTATGTTCTTTGGCTCAACCACCACCAGCTCAGACTTGGGGAGTGTGGCCACCCGCTATGACATCGATCGCAGTGCCCCCGATGCCGAACTTTGCGTTCAGTATGGAGCCAGCGCGATCGCTATGGACATCCGGGCTTTTCTGACCCTGAACCCCTTCAACGTTTATCTATCCCAGCCCAGCATGCAACCGGGCTGCGTGATCCGCAGTAGTAACTGGTCGATTCTGCAAAGCCGCAACGTAATTAGCTCTCAGCAGGTCAACCAATGCCGGAACCGGATGAACACCTTTGCCTATACGGGCAGTATTGAAAATGCTGCAACTGAGCCACGGGTAGACTGCGTGTACCAGAATGACTCAGCAGGCAACCTGTTCCTGAGACAGCCGGGTGGCGGCGGTGCTCCTCCAGAAACCCAGCGGTTCTAAACCATACCTTGGATACACTAACTCCCATTCCCAGCTTCGTCTGGGAATTTTTTTGGGTTTTAACGATTAACGATCGCCACCGTCCCCTGGTGTCGTGCGAGAGGCATCAATGCAGATGGCATAGAGCTGAATGGGAGCGAGTCCAGGTATGGCTTGCTGGGTTTGCTCTACAGTTAATCCTGGACTGATGCAAAAGTTTTGGACAACCGATTCGTACTGGTCTTCTGTACCCAAAAGGGTTTCCAGATTATTTGTGCTGTTGAAGGTCGGCAGCAGACGACGCATCACTTCATCGGTGAGTAAAGATGTGGATTCAGAAGTACTGGTCACTAAACTGCTTTGAGCCAGGGCGGTTTCCGTTGCCCCCCGAATTGCATTCGCTCCCTCTGACGTAGCTAACAGGCTAATCAGCAGGTCAGGACTCACGCGAGGATCCGCAATCATCACCGAGCGAAACCCGACCAACACCCCTGCTGCCACAAAATCGGAGGCTGTAGTCAGGTAGCGATCGTACTCAATAGGGACAGAGGATCCATCCCCACAAATCACCCTACCGTCTGGGGCCGCTCCCGCTACCAGATCAACGCCCCCCTGTTCCTGACAGGCCAGCAGGATAGACTGGGCTTCTTCAGGCAACCGTTCGACCACGCGATCGACGGTATCGGGGGTCGGTGTATCCACTGCCTCAGGCTCCCCAGGTTCCACAGCCATTACAGTAAGCGTAGAGGCTGAGATTAACGATGCAAGCCCCAGGCAGGCAAGCGGAGCAGCAAAAAATACTTTACGCATAGGGTGGGTGGATGAGGAGAACAGGACAGATTGATAAGCTTACTTGCCGCAGAGCACCTGACGCATTCTTCGCATATTAGCAGGTAAATCGAGCCGCATTGCTTCCTGAATCAGTTGGCTGGGCACTGGAATCGTGGGAGTGGCCTGAACTGAATAGGTGAGGAGGGTTCCAGTTTTTAAGTCCTCCAGTTTCAGGGTTGCAGCAAAGTCGTGAAAATTACCCCGTTCCAGTTGAAATTGGATCTGTTGCCAGGCGGTGTGAGCCGTTTCCACCACATTTAAATAAATCTCAACCTTTGCTGTGAACAGAAAAAAGGCTTTGGCTGCAACCTGATAGAGCCGCTTGTAGCGCTTAGAGGCGGAATGGAGCGAGGAACCACTGCTCAACACTTCGCTGCGGATGAGATCGGGAAAAAACTGTACCCACTGCGGATAATCTGTGAGCTGCTGCCAAACCTGCGATCGGCTGATGGGCAAGTACATGCGCGCGGTGACGGCTCCTCCCCAGGCGGAATGCGATCGCGTTTCCAGCACGATTTCACCATTTAACAACGATGCTTGAGGCAAACAGAGGTCATTTTCTGTCAAGGTTTCTTGGGGGGAATGAATTTCTGAATTGGCCAAGGCTACAGTCATTGCTCCACTCATTAAATTACTCCTTCAATTGCACCATCCCTAATTGGGCGGCGGGACAGGATCCCTGCGATCCATTGCTCCGCTCAATGCCACTCCCTAGGGACAGATTTTTCACTTCTACCGACCAAACTGTGTCAGTGATGATCCTGCGTAGTTAATCAACGTTGACGAGACCCTGTTCATCAGGTGGGTGAATTCTATCCCTGAAGTTGGTAATGCGTTGTCGGTATGAGCTACTTTGGCACCATGACATTTTTGTGACACTGTTGTTACGACTCTGTTACAACATAGATGTTCCCCTATTTGTACCCTTTGTTTTCTCAAGAAACAACCCGTAAAGGGGGGTTAAAGTGTAAAGATCCTGAAAAATCTCACGATGTGCAACAATAGGGGCGATCGTGTCTGGTTGGTGGGAGGCTATGGAGCTGTGAATGAATCTCCGAATGTTGCTGTCAAAATTTTTCTCTATATTATTGGCACCCTTCTGGTGTTCATGTCGATCGTGCTGATTGTTCAGGCGTTTGGTGTGCAAGTTCCCAGAGAGGTGATTTACGGATTAGTGGTGCTGGCGATCGGTTCAGGGATTCTGGCTGGCGTTCGTCGGTGGTACGGTTGAAGGTAAGGCGCAGCATGAGACAAATGAGACCAGACCTCACCATATTTTTAACGATTCTCTTCATTACCATATTGGTGTGGGTGCTTCGAGGGTTGGGAATTCTGACGTTTTTGCCAGGAATTGTGATCTGGATACTGTTGCTGCTGACGATCGGTTCAGGTGTGTTTAGCGGCATTCAAGGAACAAGGCGGTAGTCACTATGATCAGGGTCACATTTGACGAAATTGAACAGTACCGGGCTGAGTTGGACAATGATCCAGTTGCTCTCAAAGCATTAGAAATGATCGAAGACTGTGAGGGTGATCTGGAAGATGCGGCAATTTCCCTGGCATTGCAGGTAGGACAGGAACCCGATCGCTCAGAACAATGGTTGGATGGGTTAGCCAAACGGTGGCGGGTGTTTCTCTGTCAAACCAGCATCAAAGAGGCTGTGCAAGCAGGCAGGATTGCCACACCTGTGAAGCAGTTAGCATCTGAAGATCTGCCGGGAGTATTAGCCCTGCCGATCGTTTTGTATGCCCTCAAATTAGGGATTGAGTCCTTTTGCCAACCGCTTGAGGAAAAACGCTAACCTCAGATCAGAGAGAGTATTACTTGAGCTGAGATGATCTCAGCCTGATGGGCAGGCAGGATGCCCACCCCACAAGAATGCTAGTCAGTTAATTTTGACTTTTGAAGGTTTTCCTTGAAGTTTGGCAGCAACCCTTAGCCCAGGTTTAGAATAATCCCATGATTCAATCTCCCGTGATTCGCTCTACTCCTGCTCATACCGCCGATCATTTCACCATTACGTTTGCCCCTCTGGACTTGAATGAAGTCTACGCACTGGCAGACGATTCAGCCAATGGAGCCGTGGTGGTGATGAGCGGGATGGTGCGAAACCAGACGGATGGTCAACCCGTGGTGGCGTTGGAATACCAGGCCTATGAACCAATGGCGATCGAGGTATTCAAGCAAATTGCGGATCAGATTCGCCAAACCTGGACGGATGTTACCCATGTAATCATCCACCATCGCGTCGGTAAGCTACAGGTCGGGGAAATCAGTGTGCTGGTAGCTGTGGGCTGTCCGCACCGCACAGAAGCCTTTGAAGCCTGCAAGTATGCGATCGATACGCTGAAGCACAATGCCCCCATCTGGAAAAAGGAACATTGGGCCGATGGTTCCACCAGTTGGGTCAGTATTGGAGCCTGTGAGCAACCTGGGGAGAATTGCTAGGAGAGTGAATGGGCGATTACATACTCATCACCCGTGCTTTCACCAGCAGCATCAAATGGTCAAGCTGTTCGTAAGCATCAAGCTCAGCAACCTCAGATTCAGTCAAAGCGCCTTCCCGGTTTTTATCCAGAAGAGAGCGTAGACGGTCTTGTGCTTCGGGTGAAACTTTGAACGCAAGGATGTCTTGGGGCGTTGGGCAAGTCACCAGGAAGTCGAGGACTTCGAGGTAAGCCTGGGGTAGCTGTTGAAAGTTTGGAGTGGCGATCGCCAAAGACGCAGAAGAAGAATTACCTGTCCCCACAAGCTGACTCAGTAATTCTGGCAAACGATTGCGAAGCGGTTCCAGCCGTTCGGCTAATTCGTCTGGAATTTGAATCGTCAATTCAGCCATTGTGATTTACCCACCTAACCTTGTATCCAATATAGTAATCGTCTTGTAATTCACCCCAGAACGTTCAGCAACCTCCTTGAGACTCCAACCCCGTTCCTCAGCAAATTCTTTAATTTGCAGCCGAACCAGCCCCATATTGCTCTTGATAAAATCTGCAATTACAGACTTTTATCGGTTTACTCAATTAAAAATTTGTGTGCTAGTAACACGAAGCTCAGGAAACTGAGGCGATCGAATTAGATTATTTCCCTGAACTGTTTCAACCGTAGTGTAAGCAGCATCCAGTAGTTCCAGAACTGTAACCGTTTTTGCTTGTGGATCAACAATCCAGTATTCGGGAATGCCCATGTCTTGATATTGCGATCGCTTGGCAATGTAGTCGCGATCGCGTTGCAACTCGCCAGGGCTGACGACTTCAACGACAAGGAGGGGAGGAACCATATTCAACCGAATCGTATTTCGCTGTTTAAGCAATTGAATGTGCTCGTCTTGAATAATGGTTAAGTCAGGATAGCGATTTTTAGGTTCTCCTCTAACTTCCAGCTCTAACCCATGCCCTCTAAGCCGCCGATGACCAACCATGGGTAAAAACAGCGAGAACAAGAAATTTGCAATCTCGATGTTTAAACCTGACTCTGGCGGCACTTCGATTAACTCTCCATTAAATAACTCATACAGATTCTCTGTCCCGTCGTCATAGGACAGGTACTCCTCAAAGCTAAGAAACCGGGTTCTGGTTTGCATCACGGACGTTAGGGAAGAGGGGCGATCGCATGTGATTTCATTCTAAAGGAACTGCTGAATTTGAGGCGAGAATAATCGCCCTAAAACTACGAAAACCTTAATATCTCACTCATTTCTCCAAGCCTTTAGGGGGTGAAGTTGACAATCCTTTTCCCTCTAAATTGTGGCTCGTTTGGGTTCGTGAACGCTAACGAGAATGCACTAAGTGGGCGATCGCCTGCACCAACTTCTGTGGCTCAATCGGCTTCGAGATGTGTTTTTGGAAGCCTGCGGCAAGTACCTGCTTTTGATTGATATCTCCTGCATAGGCCGTGAGGGCGATCGCCGGAATTTGCCCTCCTTGCTCCGGGGTCAACGCTCTCACCTGCCGAATCAGCATATAACCATCCATCTCTGGCATCCCAATATCACTCAATAGCACATCTGGCTTGGCTTGAGGCAAAACCAGCAGTACCTCATGGGCAGACGTAGCGGTGATCACCTGTGCTCCTTGTTGTTCTAATACGAATACCACCAATTCTCGAGTGTCGGGGTCATCGTCCACCACCAGAATTTTGATACCGCTTAAGTCGATAGACTGCTGGGGCGATATGCCTAACAGCCCGCTTCGCAAACGCTCACCCTGGTTTACCTGGGATGGAGTGAGGAGGGGGAGCCGAATGGTGAAAGTTGCGCCTTGTCCTTCTCCTAAACTGTCGGCTCGAACCGTTCCACCATGCAGTTCCACCAAATGACGGACGATCGCCAATCCTAATCCCAGTCCGCCAAACGTCCGGGTGGTTGTGCCATCGGCCTGGCGGAAGTAGTCAAACACATAGGGGAGAAAATCAGGTTTAATGCCTTGTCCTGTATCACTAACCGTGATTTGAGCACAAGAGTGGACAGGTGGATGGGTCGGTGGGTCGGTGGGTAAATGGGAACGACTTTCAGCCATACTCCCACTCATCCATTGATCCACACGCTCCCCATCCACTCGCTCCAACCGCACCTCGACCCGCCCTCCTTCTGGTGTGAACTTCACGGCATTGGAGAGAAGATTCCAGACTACTTGCTGTAACCGAATGGAATCCCCCCAAACCCGACCAATATCCTCTGCAAGGCTTGCTTCGATGTGGATGTTCTTGGCTTCGGCAGCTAGCCGCACCGTTTCCATCGCTCCTCGGATCTTGTTGGCAAGATTCACTGGGGCCACATTGAGGTTGAGTTTGCCGCGCAAAATTCGCGATACATCCAGCAGGTCTTCAATTAGTTCTGATTGCAGTTTGGCGTTCCGCTGAATGGTCGTGAGCGCGTGGGTAGTCTTAGCGGTATCTAGCTTACCGCTCAGCAAAAGTGAAGACCAACCCAGGATGGGGTTGAGAGGCGATCGCAATTCATGGGATAACACGGCCAAAAACTCGTCTTTAATACGGTTTGCTTGTTCGGCTTCTGCCCGGGCCGATTGCTCCCGTTGCAATAGTTGCTCCCGTTCGACTTCTGCCAGTTTGCGATCGGTAATATCCAGCAATGTGCCAAAGAAATCGACCGTGCGGCGGGACGCTCCCTCGCCTTCAAATTGAGCCTGTCCTTTGGCTAACACCCAGCGTTCGATGCCGTCATTCCACACAATCCGATATTCAATTTCGTAGGTTCCAGTGGACTGAGGATCGATCGCCGCATTCACTGCAGCAGCGACTCGTTCGCGATCGTCCGGGTGCATCCGCTCCAGAACCTGCGGTAGGGGAACCATTACCCTATCCTCTGGCTCTCCCCAAATTTCCCGCATCCGCTCGTCCATCTCAACCTGGTTGGTATCCAGATGCAGCCGCCACCCGCCTAATCTGGCAACCTGGATGGCAATGCGGGCCCACTCCTCGCTTTCCCGCAAGTCCTGTTCTGCCCGTTTGCGTTCGTCTTCGACGCGCTTGCGCTCGCTGATGTCGTTGAAGAGAACCGCTACTTTGCGCTCCTGGGGTTCACCCATGCGGAAGGCATAAACATCGTAAATTCGCCCCAATTCCCGGGCTGCATTTTCAAACCGTTCAGGTATCCCCGTTAGCGCAATTCTGCCGTAAATCTCAAACCAGTACGTCTCCATCTGGGGGGCGAAGTCTCGCATGGTTTTGCCAATTACATCCACCAGCCCCGTATGTTTCTCAAGGGCTGCATTCGCTTCTAAAAAGCGGTAGTCAAAGGCATTTCCAGCTTGATCAAACAAAACTTCGATAATGCAAAAGCCTTCATCAATGGAATCAAACAGCGATCGATATTTGGCTTCTGACTCGCGCAATGCTTCCTTGATATCGACCTCACCCTGAATGTCGGTGCAGGTGCCCACCCATTGCCTGATATTTCCAACTGCATCCTTGATGGGAACACCCCGTACCAACTGCCAGCGCCATTCTCCGGTGCGATGGCGAAATCGATGTTGAATTTCTAGCGGCTCACCCGATCGCAGACAATGCTGCCAGTCCCGTACGGTATTGGGCAGATCCTCCGGGTGGGTCACCTGTTGCCAACTCCAACCATGAAGTTGCTCTGGCGCAAGCCCCACGTAGTCTGCCCATTGGTCACTCAGGTAATCCACTCGACCATCAGGCGTTGCTGTCCAAATGAGCTGTGGAACGGTAGCGGTGACGGTGCGAAACCGCTCCTCACTTTCGCGTAGGGCTGCTTCGGTTCGGGCCCGTTCCAGGCGCGGGAAGATGCGGTTTGAGATTTCTTCAATCAGTTGAATCTCATCTTCACACCAGTCACGGGGTTGCGAGTGACAGATGGCGATGTAATGGGTCCATTTGCCATTGCGATGAAACGGAACGGTGACAAACGAGTACATATTAAGTGCTGCATAGCCTGCGGCATCGGTGCGCGGGTCATCTTGCGTATTGCAGACTACAACGGTCTCTCCAGCCCGGCTGGCCCGCTCAAACTCTTTGCTTAAATATTGCGAGAGGCGAAACGTACCCACTGTACTGGGCACCTCTGGACTGCTCCAGCCGTGATGGACGGTCACCCGATCGTGCGCTTCATCAACGTCCGTGAAGTTGCAGGTCGTAATCTGCAAACAGGCACCAATCTTCACCCCAACCGTTTGCATGATCTCATTGGCAGTTGAAAAACGCGAGAAATCTTCACCAATCTCAGCAAGGAGGGCCGCATGGGCTTCACGGCGTTTGCGTTCGGTGATATCCAGCACGATCGCAACCACTGATTGTGGTTTACCATCGTGATCGCAAACCGCAGACACACTATTAATCACCCAAACAATTGAATCGTCTTTGCAAATGTACCGTTTCTCAATCTCAAAGGATGTCCCTTCTGTAATCATGCGGGTAAACAGTTCGACATTACGCGGCAGGTCGTCTGGGTGCGTAATATCCTGCATACGTCGCTGACTCAGTTCGGCAGCGGTGTACCCTGTGATCTCACAGTATTTCTGATTCACAAGAGTGAATTTGCCTGTGAGGTCAGTGCAGGCGACGCCCGTTACTGCTTGATTGACGATCGCTCGATACCGTTCTTCTGACTCTCGTAATTTTTCTTCTGCATGTTGGCGATGGTCTTCATTCTGCCGACTTTGGGTGATATCGCGCGAAATGCACAACAACCATTCAATTTGCCCCCCGGCTCCGCGCATGGGACTAATTTTGCTATCCCACCATTTCGGTTCACCGCTGCGCGTCGGGCAGTATCCCTGCAAGGTGCAAATCTCACCTGCCCCTGCTCTGGCGATCGCTTCAATGGCGGCTTGCCGATCCGCTTCTTGCCAAAATTCGACCCAGGAGGTGTTGAGCCAAGGCGTTATATCCTCCATGCCCAGAAGCGATCGTCCCCCTCGGTTCATGAACAGGATTCGCCCCTCCAAATCCAACACCTTGATCCAGTCATCACTACTATCGAGAATTTGCAGCACCTGGATGTCCAGGGCTAAATTGGGGTGCTGCGCTGGAGAAGCTGCTACTGCTCCTGTTAAGTCATGGGCTTCAGCCATATTCTGAGGCATATTTGGGGATGAATTATTGTCTGAGGAAATAGAGCGGCGGAGCTTATGGGTCATACAGTTCCCATCTCACTCTGAAAAGGGTTTGATTCGCAAATCCTGACCAGCCTCGCCCATCTGCGGCAGCAAGTGCTCAATCTGCTTTATGGCGATCGGCAAGGGCTTTGTCCGCCCATCCTCCCAGCGGTTGATGCTTTGAAATGAAACCCCTAATTTCGTAGCACATTTTGCCTGCGAGCGTTCTAAACGCTGTAGTGTTTCACCCATGAGATGTGTGGACTGGGGAGAGTTGGTTTCTTCAGAGTTGCATGAAGCACTAATCGCAGGCATAAACAATTATGGTTTTAGTTAGCTATACCATGTGATCTAGCGGACACTCATCCACCCAAAGGTGTAAGAACCTGGGGTGAAGGCTTGCCGTGGATGATGGTGCTTTCGCTCAATCTGTATCAGGTCAAAAGGTTGGGATTTTGAGGTGCTTGAATTTAGCCAAGAATTTGGGCACTTGTCACTTGAAGTTCGGGGAACTGAGGCGATCGAATTGGATGATCTCCCTGAAAGGTTTCAACGTTGGTGTAGGCAGTGTCGAACAGTTCCAGAACCGTCACCGTTTTTGCTTGCGGATCAACAATCCAGTATTCAGGAACGCCAATCTCCTGGTACTGCGATCGCTTGGCAATATAATCTCTTTCTCGCTGCAATTCTCCCGGACTCACCACCTCAACGACCAGCAGCGGCGGAGCCATGTTGAGCCGAATCGTGTTGCGTGACTTGAGAAGCTGAATCTGTTCTTCCCGAACGATGGTCAAGTCGGGATAACGGTTTTTAGGTTCGCCTCGGACTTCCAGTTCTAGCCCATGCCCTCGAACGCGATCCGTGCCAAGCAATAGGGCAAAAACGAGAAAGAGCCGATTTGCAATTTGAACATTTTCCCCTGACTCTGGCGGCACTTCGATCAGCGCTCCATTAAATAGCTCATACAGATTCTCTGTCCCATCGTCATAGGACAGGTACTCTTCAAAGCTAAGAAATCGGGGTTTGGTCTGAATCATGAGTTGGGAACGGCAAGAAGCCCATTTATCCTGCTTTTATTCTATGCCTTGAGTGATTTGCCAGGACAAGAGGCGATAACAGAGTTGTAGTTTGTGGATGAGTACTAATATGAAGCCAAGTTAGGATAGGGGCATTCCCCAGAAGAGAATCGGATGAGCCAGAGTATCAGCCAGAGTACAACCGACAAAGTCCGATGGACAGCGGCAGATTTAGAGCTGTTTCCTGAGAATGGCAACCGCTACGAAATTATCGAGGGAGAACTGCTGGTGACTAGAGCCCCCGACTGGCGACACCAAAAAGCCAGCACCCGCATCAGCACTGCCCTGGATACCTGGTCTTTATCAACGGGGTTGGGTGAAGCAGTTCAGGCTCCCGGTCTGGTCTTTACCGCTGCCGATAACGTGATTCCGGATGTGGTTTGGGTCAGCCGAGAACGGTTGGCAGCTTTGCTGGATGAAGCGGGACATCTGACGGGTGCCCCAGAGCTAGTGGTGGAAGTGCTTTCTCCGGGTAGTGAAAACGAGCGACGCGACAGAGAACTAAAACTGAAGCTCTACTCTGAACGGGGCGTGCAGGAATACTGGATAATTGACTGGCAAAGGCAACAGGTAGAGGTGTATCGCCGATCGCAAGCACTGTTGCGGTTAGTCAATACACTGTTTTCTCCCGATCGACTGCTCAGTCCTCTACTACCTGGCTTTTCATACCCCGTGTCTCAACTCTTCCAATAACCTTAAATTTGACGACAATCTTAAGCGAAAACGTTGGGGAAATGTTCCATAGGAGTGCATTCTGCAATCATGATCAGCGGCATTTTCGAGAATTGTGTAGGTTCCCAGCAAGAGCAGTTCACGCTGCGGTATTGGGCTGAGTTAGGCTATCGAGAACTTAAAAGGGGCAAGTTGTCAGCGGCAGCAGCTCACGCCCTTTATGGTCATGCCTCTAACCTGACATCGATCCGGTTGCAGAATGGCAACTCCTCCGATCATGGGCTGGTTCGCATCATGGTGTGGCAGCAACCTCGCAATCCAGGTCTCCAAAAATCCCATCCGTTCGTGATTGGCAGTCGCTGGTTTGCTTCATTAGTGCAGGATATCTATGCAGTTGCCGATGCCTTCAATGATGACAATGCCAATGACGGAGATTGGATTGTCACTGAACCGATTCGAGGAATCGAATTTATCGGTCAACCGGGCACCAACTTCTACCAACGATTTACAGGGGTGCGCGAATTTTTTGTGATTGGTTCAGAAACACGACAGGCCTTCTTTCAACGCTACAACTATACTCGTCCCGGCTATGGTGTGATTGATCCAGCTTCACCCCTGGGCGTGAGTGAGGGCACCCATTCCAGCATTGTCACCGCCGATCATGATACCGCTGCATTCTATACCGATGTCTTTGGCTTAGTGCCTGCAAATAATACCCGCAAGCGATCGGGTTATCAAAATCCTGCCACTCGCCAAATTTTAATGTTGGAAGACGGGAATGAATTCCTTCTGTCATCCTTCTCATCACCCAAAACGGATGTCGGTGTTCTGCAAGTTTACACCCCGCTCTACCCAACGCCGAACAAGCTGGAGTTCGCTCAACCCGGAGTGTTGGGGATATCCCTGTTTACCTATCAGGTTGAAAATATTCACGAGTTTCACGATCGCGTCCGTCGCAGCAATGCCCGATCGGTAACGCCGATGCTCTCGAATGAATTTAATGAACCCTCGTTTGGATTAGTGGCACCGGACGACATCACCTGGGTCATCATTGGATAGGAAGCATGATCACGTTTGTAAGGGCGCACAGCAGTGCGCCCCTGACGGGTATGTTATTTTGCTGCATCCGCCTAACCTCTATATGATGGGATGATCGTTTCAATCCCCCCTAGTTATGCCCACAGAATCAACCAACACCTTAGCCGTTGCCCAGCAAGCCTTTACCCATTTTGAACATGGACTGGCAACCGGAGACTGGCAAGCCTTCCTCGATATGCTCACGGACGATTTTTCCTTCTGGTTCCCGCTGGGCAAATTTCACGGATTAAATGTGGGCAAAGCTCGGGCGATCGAGTTTTTCAACTATGTCTCTGAAGTCTACAGTGAAGGACTGACATTAACCCTCGATCGAGTCACCAGCAACGAAACGACTGTCGTGTTTGAGTTCCGGGATGAAGGGCTGATGTGGGGAAAACCTTACAAAAATCGAGTTGCCGTTTCGTTTGATGTCCGGGGCAATAAAATCTGCGGCTACCGGGAGTATTTAGGGAGTGATGGTCAATCGAATTAATCCAGCCACTAAATTTCCTCTGCCTGGGGCAAGGGAAAGGTTTCGCCCGCCAGGTAAGCATCAAAGTAGGTTTGAAAATAGAGCCACGAGGTCATATCTTCTTCGACATCCAGGAAAGATGGAGGCGCATGCTTGTAAAGCGGGACGCGAGTATTAATTTCATCCTGCAACAGTTGGGGCAATGCATCGACCCCGCTGACTTTGCCCCCATAGGCACTGTAAATTAGTTGCCCAGGGCGATCGCCCATCTTCATCCAGGGCACCCACGGCCCAACCCGATCCCAATAAAGCTGTAACTGAGCAACCGAGAGAACGTCAGGGTTCAGGAGATCGGCAGTGGGGACGGTCAATTTAAACAATTCAGCCGCCTGATAGGTTGGATTGGGGCTGTAATCTGCAAATTTGGGTTCTGTGGACAGAGGATTTGGGTAGGTCATCAAGATGTCAAACACGAAGGTTGTGCTATCTCCAAATACACGGGCCGGAAATTTGCCCTTGAAGTGCCCCTGAACAGGATTGTTGGCAACGTGCATGACGCTCAGTTGTTCTCCCGTCCAGGGATTTTCCCACTGGCGCAAAATTTCTCCCGTTTCGGGATGCAGGTAGTAGGTCAATTCCCGCGAGGTGAAATCCCAACTTCCCTCCTCTACCGGAATGCAGCGGCTGACACTCACCCCCACCATTTTGAACAGGCGAATCTGCTTTTCGCCGGGAATAAAGGCGTAGATTGATCCTGACCAGGTTAGGAAAGTGGATTGGCTGGGATCGAGGGATGAGCGGGTCTTGACCCAGTGCTGGGCATCAAATTCTTGAATGTCAATCGCCATCTGTCGTTCCTCGATAGTTCAACACATTGAAAGCTCTGCAAATGATCGGGTCACTGCAATCCCTGCGATCGCTTCAAGTAACGCCCCTGGGGTGAACCCAAGATTTGTCCGCGATCGTAAACCAAATTCCCCCGCAGGAAGGTCTGTTTCACCCGTCCGGTTAACTCCGTCCCTTCAAAGGGGGTGTAGCCCTGCTGGGAGAAGGATTCCGCTGCACGGACGACAAAGGTTTCATCGGGGTCGAGCAGCACCAGGTCGGCATCGTAACCGATCGCAATGTCGCCCTTTTGCAACAGACCAAACCGTTGCGCCGGATTCCAACTCAATAGTCTTGCCATGTGATTGTACGACATCCCCCGTTTGCTACCCTCACTGACCACACCGGAAAGCAAATATTCTGTTCCCCCAAAACCAGACTTTGCCAGCCAAATATTCTCTGGATCGCTGGAACCGGCTTTTTGCTCGGCAGAACAGCAGGCATGATCGCTGACAATCCAGTCCACCTGATCCTGCAATACGGCATTCCAGAGAAACTCCACATCCGATCGCGGTCGAATCGGCGGATTCACCTTAGCCCATTTCCCAGTCGGGGTATTCACATCCAGCAGCAGATGACCCACCGTAACTTCTCGCTTGAAGTTGATATGGGGAAAGATCGTCTGCATCATCAGCGCAGCTTCGACGGCTTTCCGGGAACTGAGATGGAGCAAGTTGATATTGCCACAGTTGGTTTCGTGGGCCAGATAGGAGGCAATACAAATGGCTAATCCCTCGGAGTGGGGCGGACGCGCGGCACTGTAGGCATTCAATCCCGTCAGGGATGCGTCCTGCTGCACCATTTTGGTGTAAGCATTGAGAATATCGGCAATTTCACAGTGGAGGCTGAGGCTGATGGTGTCCTGCATTGCGGGATAGCGTTCCCTCAGCCGAGCCAGACTCCGCATGATGAATTCAAAATGGGCAAAGTCATAGCGATCGTCCTGATGGATCATCAGAAACAAATTCTGTTGGTTGGACAGACCGTGCAGCCCGTATCCTCCATAGAACATGAAGATTTTAAACGAAGCAATCCCGTGTTCCTCGAACAACCACTGCATCTCATCAATGTGCTGCGGGGCGATCGGCGCGATGTGGTAGCCGTAATCCACATAAAAATTGCCGTCGGATAACGCCAGCACCTCCGGGAAAAAATCTCTATAAGAGCCACCCTTGTTCAGGTAATACTGCCCCGTGCGGATGTAGTTGAGGCTGGTGGTGACTCCGCCCATGGCAGCGGCTTTGCTTTCGGCGATCGCATCCTGATCGAGGCGTTGATAAATCCCAATGTGCATGTGGGCATCCACCAACCCCGGAAAACCCAGCAGATTTTGAGCATCGAATACCTCTTTTGCCTGGTCAGGGCTAATATCGGGGGCAATTTGGCTGAATTGACCATCCTTAATGCCCAGATCAAGGCGATCGACGGATGATTGCTGGGGACGAACCACCCGCACGTTTTTGATCAATTTATCTAGAGTAGGGTTATCTAGAGTAGGGCTATCTAGAGTAGGAGTTCCAGACACAAAACCTCCCGCCAAAATCAGCGTATCTTGGGTAGGGGCGGGTTTTGGGCAACCGCTTTCAGCTTTAGGATCGTGAATCAAATAACCTGTCTATGGTTCTACTTTGTTGACTGGGCGGGCAAGACTTCGGCTTGAGCGCTCAGTCGAAACGCTGCCCACCCCACAAGAATTTCAGCTTATTTAATTCGCATTCCTTAGCGGCGATCCGGGCGAAACCTACTCCTACTTTTAGAATGAAATTATAGCCGTTTGAGTTCAAGCAGATTCAGGAGAAAAGGTTATGGAACGTTTTAACGAGTATCATTTAGACCCCCAGCAGTTCCCTTTCCTGAACCGACTGCAAGCAAACTGGCAAACGATTCGGGATGAATTTACATTTTTTAAGAAAACGGCTTCCGAGGAAGAGCTGCAGTTCGCCCATGAGGTGATGGGGCCAAAGAGTAAAACTGTGAAGACTAAAGGCAATGCCAGATACAGCGCCTTTGGCGTTCTCTTTCAAGGTCTTTTGATTGAAGACTATATTCAAACCCATCACATTTCATATCCCCAATATCCAGGGGAGAATGTGCCCCAAAAAGCACTTGAGTTAAGAGAAACGTATTTTCCTAAACTCACTGAGGCGATCGCAGCCACCAATTCCAGCTATGACAATATCCTCAGGAATGTCTATTTTGGGACGTTTCATCCAGGGCTGGATGTGAAACTGCATGTGAACTATAACCTGCACACGAATCGTGGTTACTTAGGATTAATCGTCCCAGAAGGAGATGTGGCGATGAAAATTTGCCATGACAAACTCTACTGGCATGAAGGTGAATTTCTGGTGTTAGACCACAGCTATCCCCACTGTCCCCATAACTACACGGAATACGAAAGAACGGTTCTGGTGGTTGATTTCTTCAAACCCAATCGACCCAGAAAAGACCTGATTCGGATGGAACAGGAATTCGTTGCGGAACGAATGCAGGAGAATCCCTACAGTCTAGGGGTGTTTGGCAAGAATGATCAAGTTCAAGCTGAAGATTTTATCAAGTATGGTTTGGCTCATCAGTTGGAATGGGATAAAGCATTGTAAGCTTAACGGTGAAGTTGTGCGGCGGCAGACAAGCTTGAACTCTCACCGACAACCTCTGTACCGTCCGCACCAACGCAGTGTTAGCCTGCGCCGCTACTATGACGCAACTGCAAAATCTGTGTACTGTCGCATCTTTGGCTCATGAAATGCCAATACAATATCCTCTCTAGGAACCCCTGCACTAACTAAATCAGTAGCGATACCGTCTTCAGTCCAATCCTCTTCAATCCAGAATTTACCATCCCTAATCCGCACATAGACTGTCATCCCAGTAACACGTTCTCCATTCTGCCAACCAAGATTCATCCATATATAGTGAGCTTTTGCCTCATCTACAATCAAAAAAGTCTCAATGTCTGGGTTAGGATGGCGGTTACTCAGTTCCACATACTCAGTCAGAATGCGCTTAATTAAATTTGAATACTCGATTAGTTTATCCATTGCACAATCTCCTCTATCTCTATGTCTACAACAATGATTGGAAGTTGATGTTTATTGAGAATGAGCTGAGTTACGTCCTGAGTAAAAAAGGTATTGTATGCAACGTTGCTGATAGCGATGTACAACTTACGATCTGGGGCTGTTTCCTCTAGAAGGTAGCGATAGATGTCATACTGACCGAGAGCCTCTTTCAAGTCTTGTATTTTTGATGCGCCAATAAAGCTTTTCACTTCCACAACTAGCTTCTGCCCATCTCGTTCAGCCGCTATAGGACATTCAGCACCAAGATCGGCGTACAGCACAGTTTTTCGATATTGAATGACGTAAGGGTCATCTGTAATCGACCAGCCATCTTTTATCAATGCGTTTTTTACCGCATTGTGGATGATGTCTAACTTGGGCATAGTTTAAGTATAAGTCAGCCTATTCTTGGTCAGAATATAACTCCAAATTAGTTTGCAAAGTATCAAGTCTAGGAGCGACCCACCTTTCGTGCCAGTAACTCACTCAATCTCTCTGAGTAAAACTTTTCCAAATTCAGTAGATCACAAACGTTACCCTGAGGCAGGAATAGAAACTACGTGGATGAGGGGAAAGCGACGCTCGATCGCATGGCGAAGAAACTCCAGCATCGTCTTTAACCGAAAGTACTCCTGATAGACCCGTCGTCCCCCCCGACGTGTAGCGCTCAGACGAGTCCACAAAAGCCACACCCAGAGGTTCACCAAGATAAAGGCCAACGCGACGAATAACAGACGTACCAGTGGATGCCGAGTGGTGGTGCGAATGCGACAGGCATTCTTAATGCGGTAACTGGTCTCAATGCCAAACCGGGCTCGGTAATGTTGGGGCAACTGTTGCGTGGCGACCTTGACCCGATAGACGACAAACAGCAAGTAGTGGATGCCGTGCTGGCGG
Organism: Egbenema bharatensis FJBBOT/2019; assembly: GCF_048077055.1. Classification (NCBI taxonomy): domain Bacteria; kingdom Bacillati; phylum Cyanobacteriota; class Cyanophyceae; order Oculatellales; family Oculatellaceae; genus Egbenema; species Egbenema bharatensis. Next base: position 6,731,878 of record NZ_CP182236.1, read on the forward strand.
CGAGTCCCCTTGCGATAGCGACAGACGACGGCCACCTGGCAGCTAACAGTGCCATAGTCCTGGCTCTTCAAGAGGTAGGGTGTTTGATAACTGCAACGCCCGTGGCAAAGGGCACGGGTGCCACCCTGTTTACCACGAATCACAACTGGCATGATGAATGGCATCCGGAGCGCTTGCAACCAGCGAATCACTGGGACGCTGTAGAAGCCTCGGTCTAAGTAGAGCCGCTCCACCTTCACCCGCAACGGAGTCAGTCTGGACAACAGATAGCTCAGGGTTGCCACCAGGGTTTCTCCTCGCGCAATCGCATGAATCGCCAGCGTAACTCGCTGATGCCGACGGATGACATAGACCGTGGCATAGGCGAAGAAGGTCGTGGTGCCCGCTTTGGCTTGAGACCGGTAGAGGTAGGGTCGCACCGTTTCCTCAGCTGCACCGTAGTACGGAATCAGGTGCAGGTCAATCGCCAGACGATGGCGATGATTGGCAATGCGTTCGGGTAGGCGACCCTGTAAGCCCGCATTCACCTGATCCTCCAGTTGGCTCATGTCGTCCAGCTTGTTGAGGTGGAAGCGAATGTCGTTACTGCTGGGCACTCCCTCCAAGACCTGACAGGTGGGCTCAATCGTATCGTGGCGACTCGCCGCCCATAGCAGAACACTGTAGATCTCCTGAGGGCTGTAGATGCCCTGAGTCTCCAATGGAATGCTTGCCAGCACATGTTCTAGGGCAGCATCCAGGGTCGCTTCATCCGTTAGCGTCAGCTCAGGGGATACTGAAGTAGGGTAGCTCTTCATGGCGAATTAGTTGAATTCTTCTAGCCTGAACCTACCCTTTTCCTCTGCTCATTGCTTCTCTAGCAAACATTTGTGATCTACTGAATTTTGCTGGATCACATCCCTGATAAGGGTATTATCCAGCATCTATCCTGTCACAACCTCAACCGCCCCGCCTGCTCGATCAAGTCAGGCAATCCATCCGGTTCAAATACTTCAGCCTCAAAACTGAGAAATCCTACGTTCACTCCATCCGCGATTTCATCCTGTTTCACAATAAGCGTCACCCAAAAGATATGGGAGTAGACGAAATTAGGGCTTACCGCTCCCATCTTGCAACCGATCGCCCCTTCCCTCGCCATTCCCTATCACCCATTACCGATTACCCATTACCGATTACCCAAATCCGATCGCCCCAACATCACCAGAACGATCGGATTTGAGAACGCAAAACGGATAACTTAAAGCGTCATCGATCGCTTATAGATGCGCAGAATCTCTCCCGGTGCTCTAGCAGTGGCTTGTTGAATCTGCCCATAGGGTAAAGGTCTAGACCAGTCTTCAACGCGACAAAAGCCACAATGATACAGACGCGCGATCGTAATTTCGACATCATCGGGTTGTCCAATGAACAGAATTTTCACCGATCGGCGGGCAGCGGAAATCGGACGATCGCCTACCGGAGGCAGACCGAATCGTTTGTCAGACATAAGTTGTGAATCTCCTTGTGTTCCAGGGTTTGAAGAAACCCTAGAGACAGGCTCCCAGCGTTGCAGACTGTGCGAGCCAAGGACTAAGAGTGCTATCATGCACCCTAGCCCGGACTAGCGGTCTTAGTCTGTGGTGAGGAGGTTGAGCGTATTGCTTGGTAGGCACGCTTGACCTCCGCTAGAGAATTCGTCTCTAGGTGATCCAGCCATCCTTCAGCTCAGAGCAACCCATAAGACAGCTATAGCTGAAAAGCGTAACATCAATCGATCGAGCAAATCAAGTCAAAATTGTTACGGTTCGATTGAGATCAAAGTAACTTAACAATCAGTCAAAGCTTTCGTACGGGTAGCCAGCACTGCCAACCGATCGCTACTGATACCCTCGATCGAGGTAGTAGAGGCGTTTGCAGTCCCATCAACCCGTCATCGGGCGATCGCTTGCTTAGTGCTGTCAGACAACCATCACCTCAAAAGATAAGTGCAAGAATATTGTGCAGAGCCAACTCACTTTAGATATGGAACACACTGCCATCACCGATACCTACCGGGCACTCGCCCTTCAGCTCACCTGCCATGCCATCAACCAGGCAACCGATCGCCAGGAAGCCCGCAACATGATGCACCAGGCGATCGCCCGCATTAGCTCCCAAATTGCTGCCAGTCTTGCCTTTATTGGGTCTGACTGTCGGTTGGTGGTGCTGCCCGAATATTTCCTGACTGGATTTCCGTTGGGGGAACCGTTTGCCGTGTGGACAGACAAAGTCTGTTTAGAAATGACGGGAGCAGAGTATGAGGCACTGGGGCAGATCGCGCAAAAGCATCGTATCTTTCTGGCAGGGAATGCCTACGAACTCGATCCGCACTTTCCCAAGCTGTACTTTCAAACCTGCTTTGTAATGGCTCCGAGTGGAGATGTCATTCTGCGTTATCGCCGGCTCAACTCGATGTTTGCGCCCACTCCCCATGATGTCTGGGATGACTATCTGGCGCATTACGGGCTAGAGGGCGTTTTTCCAGTGGCGAAGACGGAGATTGGCAATCTGGCGGCGATCGCCTCGGATGAAATCTTATTTCCAGAAGTGGCACGGTGTTTGATGATGCGCGGTGCGGAGGTGCTACTGCACTCTACCTCAGAGGTGTATGGCGGGCAGGCGCGATCGCCTAAAGACATCGCCAAGATCAGTCGGGCGATCGAAAACATGGCGTATGTCATCTCTGCTAATACCGCAGGCATTGCCCAAATTCCCATCCCGATCGCCTCTGCTGATGGAGGTTCTAAAATCATTGATTATCGGGGGCTGGTGTTAACTGAAACCGCTACGGGGGAAAGTATGGCCGCCTTTGCAGAAATTGATCTGGCAGCCCTGCGTCGCTACCGTCGTCGTCCTGGACTCACAAATTTGCTGGCTCGGCAGCGGTTTGAACTGTATGCGGAGAGTTACCGTCAGGCTCAGTTTTATCCCGCTAATACAATGCTCAATGGGGAAGTCGATCGCCAGCACTTTATGCAAACCCAGCAGCAGACCATTGAACACTTAGCCAATTTAGATGTGATTTAGGTCAGAATCGCCCTCATCCCTCCCCCTCTCTTAAAACACAATCCGTTGAATGCTGCGGATGGAGAAGTGACACAAAAATCTTGACAAATCGGGGCGTGGTCAACCATGCCCTTTTCTATGGCAGTTTTTAAGCATAAATATCTCCCTGCATCATGGACTCTCCCGTTACAAATAGTCCACTTCAGGGATAACTAGCTAGTGAAACGTCTAACCCCTCACCCCCATTCCCCACTCCCTCTAAACCATGTCACTGCCATTCATCTCCATCATCATTCCTACCTACGGTCGTGAATCCATTCTTTGTGAAACGATCGCCAATGTCCTGCAACAAACCTATGCCCACTACGAAGTGATTGTGGTGGATCAGACGGTGCAGCATTCACCAGAAACGCAGGCTTATCTGGATCAGATGGCAAAAGAGGGCAAGATTCGTTTATTTCAGGTGAACTGGGCGAGTTTGCCAGGGGCGCGAAATTTTGGCGTGCGGCGATCGCAGGGGGATGTCGTGCTGTTTTTGGATGACGATGTGCAGTTACCGCCCGGATGTTTGGCTGCCCATGCTCAGAATTATGTGGATCATCCTGAAATTGGCGCGGTAGCAGGACGAGTGTTCGATCGGATGAAGCTTGCCGATGCCATTCCCGGTTTGCAAATTGAATACTTACCCCCAGAAGCCATGAACCCTGGCATTGCCTGGTATCACATTGATCTCGTCCACACCACCAAACCGCAGCAAGTCCTGACTGCGCGAGGCTGTAATATGTCCTTCCGCCGCGACATTTTCACCCAACACGGCATTTGGTTTGATGAACGATTTCGAGGCAGTGCTGTTCGGGAAGAATCCGACTTTTGCCTGCGCGTTCGCAAAACAGGATACAAAATCTGGTACGACCCCGCTGCCCACCTGATCCATCTGGGTGAAGAAACCGGAGGCTGTCACGACATCAGCACGCGATCGCTGAAATACCAGATCACCTTCTACCACAACCATTTCCTGATGGCTCTGAAAAACCTCACCCCTTTCCAGATCCTCCGCCTCTCCGCCAAACTGTTCGACTGCCACGTTCTCGGACATCCCCCCTGCTTCAAAAGCCCCTCCCCGATCAAAATCGTCACCCGCGCCTGCTTTTACACCGTTGGATTTTTCAGCACCCTGGGAACGTTAGTAAAGTCTCTGTGGGATAACGGTCAGGTTTATAGCCAGTTGGAGCAAGGACTGAGTGCTGAGGACTGAGTGCTGAGTGCAATATTTCTCCCTCTTTGATTTGAGATGAGCATCTTGCCTGCCCAGTCAAACACTTCTGAGATTTCATCATCACTTCATACCTCCCTACTCCTCACTCTTCACTTCCATCTTTCAAGCCCTACCCTCAGTCCTCAGTCCTCAGTCCTCAGCACTCTCTCACTTTCCTATGAAACTTCTCATCGCCAGCCACACCTACATCGTTAACCTCAACTGCGAAAAGTTTCGCCTCATGGCATCCCTGAAGCCAGATATTGAAGTGACGATCGCCGTTCCGAAAAAGTGGCGACCGGGAGGGGTGCAGAATCAGACGATCGAGACTCGGTTTTGGCAGGATGGGTCGTTTCGGGTGGTTCCGGTGTCTAACCTGAGCCAGAACAATCAGGGGTTGCTGAGTTTTGGAGCGGAGATTATCCCGTTATTAAAAGAGTTTCGTCCAGATGTGATTCAGATGGAGCAGGGGGCAAAGTCGATCGGCTATGCTCAGTTGATTACGCTGAATCGGTTGCTGCGGTTGAATGCCAAAATGGTGTTCTTTACCTGGTGGAATTTGCCCTACACCTCTAAGTTTCCGGTGTCATGGCTGGAAGCCTATAACCTGCGTCATTCCAATGGCATTATTGCGGGAAATCAGGATGGAGCCGAAATTCTCCGCGATCATGGCTATCAGGGTGAGATAGAAGTGATGCCGCAGTTGGGGGTAGATGAACAGTTGTTTCGTCCGCAGCCGCAGCCAGAACTTGCGGCAAAGTTGGGCATTCAACCGGATGAATTTGTGGTGGGCTTTGTGGGGCGATTTGTCGAAGAGAAAGGACTCCTCACCCTCTGCGATGCCCTGGCTCAACTGAAAGCCGAAACCCATCGCCCCTGGAAATGGCTCCTCCTGGGTCGCGGTCCCCTAAAAGCAAAGTTGCTTGAACAGGCAGAGCAAGCCGGAATTGCCGATCGCCTGATTTGGGTGGAAAGTGTTCCCCATGATGATGTGCCCCGCTATATCAACTTAATGAACACCCTGGTTCTGCCCTCTCAAACCACCTACGGTTTCAAAACCCTGACGGCAGCAGGCTGGAAGGAACAATTCGGGCACGTTTTAATTGAAGCGATGGCCTGTCAGGTTCCGGTCATCGGCTCCGACTCTGGTGAAATTCCCCATGTGATCCAGGATGCCGGACTGATCTTCCCCGAAGGCAATGCCCCTGCCCTCAAAGACTGCCTCCTGCAATTGATTTCCCACCCCGATCGCGCCATTGAGCTTTCCAAACGCGGATACGATCGGGCCTTGACTCAATACACCAATCGGGCATTGGCTCAAAAACAAATGCAGTTTTATCGGAGATTGAGAGAGTCGGGAATCGGGAGTCGGGAGTAGGGGGCAAACCTGCTTTTTGATCAAGGAAATTTGCGATCGGCTTTAGCCAAAATTCCAGTGTTAACCAAATGTAGCCAAAATTCCAGTATTAGCCAAATTTAGCCAAAATTCCAGTGTATGAATGGGCGAGCAAGATGCCCACCCCACAAGAATTTTAATTTCCACTCCCTACCCTCTTCCTCACTCCCTGTACGGGCGAATCGCGATTCGCCCCTACCCTTTACTCCCCACTCCTCAGTCCTCAGTCCTCAGTCCTCAGTCCTCACTCCTCACCCCTATGCGTCTCCTCCAAATCGTCCCTTCCATTTCCCTAATCTACGGTGGCCCTAGCCAGATGGTGTTGGGCTTGTCAAAGGCGTTGGCATCCCAGGGGGCAGAGGTGACGATTCTGACGACAACTGCGAATGGAGATACGGGACAGGCTCCCCTGGATGTGCCGATCGATCGCCCGGTAGAGCAGGACGGCTACCAGATCCGCTATTTTCCCTGTTCCCCGTTTCGTCGCTATAAATTCTCGCTGGACTTATTGCGCTGGCTCTCGGCTCATGCAGATGAGTATGACCTGGCTCACATTCATGCTCTGTTTTCTCCCGTCAGTACGGCTGCTGCTACCGTTGCCCGTTCTAAAAATCTGCCCTACATTCTGCGTCCTTTAGGAACGCTCGATCCCGCCGACCTGAAAAAGAAACGCTATCTCAAACAGATTTACGCCGCACTATTTGAACGGGCTAATATTGCCGGAGCCGCTGCCCTCCACTTCACCAGCGATCAGGAAGCCAAAGTCTCCGATCGCTTCGGCGCACTTACCCGCGATCTGATCCTTCCGCTTGGTGTCAGCATCCCCACTCCACTCCCTCTAAGTGCGCATTGCAATGCGCCCCTACCTCTCTCTGTACGGACGAATTGCGATTCCTCCCTACCCCCTAAGCTCCTTTTCATGTCCCGCATTGATCCGAAAAAAGGACTCGATCTCCTTCTGCCGGCCCTGGAACAACTCTTGTCTGAAGGCTTACAGTTCAAGTTCATTCTCGCGGGAGGGAATCCCCAAGATCCGCACTACGAGAAGCAGATTCACGATCGCATCCAGTCTTCTCCCTTGAAGGATTCCACCACTATCACAGGATTCGTTTCGGGGGACGCAAAAACTGAGTTACTGCGATCGGCTGACCTGTTTGTGTTGCCGTCCTACTATGAAAATTTTGGGATTGCAGTGGCAGAGGCAATGGCGTCTGGGATTCCGGTGGTGGTTTCGGATCAGGTGCATATTTGGCAGGAAATTCAGCAGGCAGAGGCAGGATGGATCTGTAATTGCGATCGAACCAGCCTGACTAACCAGTTGAGAGTCGCCCTCCAAAGTGCTGAAGAACGGCAGCGACGGGGAGCCAATGCCAGAACTCACGCACTAGAACACTACAGTTGGGATGCGATCGCTCAACAAATGCTACTTGCCTATCAACAACTTTTGACTGCGGATTAGCGCGATCGGTTTTGTTCGCTCTTCTCAAATCCGAAAATCATTCGCTAGAATCAGAGGGCAGATAAATCGATCGGCATTTCTGGGCAAACTGCCCTATAATGAGAAACTGCAACAACGGGATGTAGCGCAGCTTGGTAGCGCGCCTGCTTTGGGAGCAGGATGCCGCAGGTTCAAATCCTGTCATCCCGACTTACGGAACGCGAACTGAATAATCTGGAATTCTTGTGGGGTGGGCATCTTGCCCGCCCAGTCGGTAACGTAAAACACTTTACAGGTTATTTAATTCACGATCCTTACTAAAAATCCACAGTCGTAGCGATCGTTTTGATCAATGATGATCACTACGAAATTAAATTGCTTGAAGCTATTGAATCAAGCTGAAAGCCGTCTGAGTTTCCAGACTTTGATTTCATGGTTTCGGCTGCTGCTGACAAGCGTTTTTCCATCTGGAGCAATGGCGATCGGCCCATGACCGGGAAGGACATACAGGCATTTCCACGATCGATCTTCATCCCTTTGCCAGAAGCGAATCGTGCCATCTTTACTGCCGCTGATCAACGTTCCGCCTTTGGGGCTAAATAAAACATCCGTAACGGGTTCTGAATGTCCCGTTAATACCGCCAGCAGTTCTCCCGTTTTCCAGTCCCATAGCCTCACGGTTCGATCGTTACTGCCACTGGCGATCGTCTGTCCATTGGGATGAATGGCGACAGCGTTCACGGCTCCGGTATGTCCCTGCAAAATCCGGGGTTTTGCCCAACTCATCAAATCCCAAATGCGAAGGGTGCGATCGGCACTGCCACTGATGATGGTGTTTCCATCTGGACTAACTGCAACTGAAAAAACGGTATCAGTATGCCCCTTCAGGGTACGTCTCAGCTTTTTGACAAATGAGCGATCGTCGTAATTCCAGATACGAATCGTTTGATCCGCACTACCGCTCACCAGGGTATTGCCGTTTGGGGTGAATGCCAGTGAGTAAACAAAGCTGCGATGGCTATGGGGTGTGCCTGATTCCAGGAAAGAATTGAGGAAGATTTTTGGATCGACTTTCCAATGGCTGATCACCTGATCCAACCCGCCATAAACCAGGGATTGTCCTTTCGGGTGAATTGCGACCGATAAAACAGGCTCTCGTCCTGCAATGGAAAATAATCTGTTTCCTGTTTTGATGTCGATCAGATAAACATGACAATCATCACCACCTACGATCGCCGTTTGACTATCTGGACTCATCGCAATTGAATTGATTGCACCCACCTGATGCTTCAAAGTGTGAGTGCAGAGCCAAACGTTTGAGGATGACACTTCAGATGAGGAGGCGATCGGCAAGTTCAGAGTTGCATTTGCTGGAATGGTTGTGGGCTGGATGGCAGTCATTCCAGTTTTATAAGCCTTCTGCCGCTGTGATTCTGCCTTGAGGCGATCGAGTTCATCTTCTGTTTCCAGGGCAATAAATTTCCGTTTGATATCGTTCCCGGTCAAAAGATCGTCTAGTTCAATGAGTGCAGCAATGTAGGCTTCTTGCCATGCGATTTTCTCTTCCATGCGGTCAAAAACCTGAGCCGGGGTTTCTTTCACTCCCTGATCCAGCATCTTCACCACCCCATAAATCCCCAGCCCAACCACACCCCCCAGGCTAGCCATTGCGCCCATCCCTAACCCAAACGCCCCAAAACTTCCTGCCACCCCAATGCCGCCGATCGTAGCGGATACCGTGGCTCCACCCACCATTCCCAACCCGATCGCCCCAAACGCAACCGGCTCGCCTTCACGAATTCCCTGAACGGTTCCATAGACGGCTGCTCCTGCAACTGCTCCTGTCCCAATGATTGGGATAGCACCAACAGCAACCCCACCCAAAGCACCCACCAGTCCAACATTGCCAATACTGATCGCCGTTGCAGTGCCTAAACCCGTACCTGCAAGAACGTAACCCATTCCATCTGGTAAAGTTTCAGCCATAGGTGCTTGTAAAATGCCTGTCAAATCTTCCCGCAATCTCAAAGCCTTTGTCGCTCAAGTCAGATATTACAAATGCATCCTCTGGCTGGATGCGATCGCGCTACACCGACACCGATTCTTCATCAACGGATGAATTGTCCCGAAAAGCACGATTTTCCCTCCGGACATGAATGTAGCGTTGCCAGATTTACGCCAATGCCCCTTGACCAAGACGGGTTCTTCAAGGAATAAAAGTAGTTTCGCGGGTAAAGAGAGTGCGTTATCTTCTGAGAACACTGCGTAGCAAAGACGACTGTGACCTTCAGCAACGAAACCACCGCCAACTATGATGATCCGTGGAAAGAAGCTCTGGAGCGATATTTTGAGGCATTTGTCGCATTTTTCTTTGGCGAAGCTCACGGCGACATTGACTGGTCACGCGGGTATGAGTTTTTGGACAAAGAATTCCAGCAAATCGTTCGCGCCGCCGAAACGGGCAAACGCTTTGTCGATAAACTGGTCAAGGTATGGCTGAAGGACGGTCAGGAATCCTGGTTGCTGTTGCACATCGAGATCCAGAGCCAGCCTGATACCGCCTTCGCCAAACGAATGTTCACCTACCACTATCGAATTTTCGATCGCTACGATCGGATTGTCGTCAGTCTGGCAGTACTGGGCGATGAACAATCCACTTGGCGACCGCAGGAATATTCCTATGGACGATGGGGTTGCGAGATGCACCTACGATTCCCGATCGTCAAACTTCTAGATTATGAGTGGGCAACTCTGGAAACCAGCGACAATCCCTTCGCTGTAGTTGTCATGGCACATCGCAAGACCCAGGATACTACCCGCAACGCTGAAGAACGCCTGCGATGGAAATTGCGCCTGATTAAGGGACTGTATGAGCGCGGCTTTACCCGGCAAGATATCGTAGAGTTATTCCGGTTATTGGACTGGATGATGCAGTTGCCAGAATCGCTAGAACTCTCTTTCCGTGAAGAACTCAAACAATTTGAGGAGGAAAATCGTATGCCCTATATCAGTAGTATCGAACGGCTGGGGCGGGAAGAAGGACGACAGGAGGGACGACAGGAGGGACGACAGGAGGGACGACAGGAAGAGCGGGAAGAAATTGTTCGTGCTCTGTTAGTTAGCCGATTTGGCGCGATCGATGAAGAGCTGATGACCGTTGTAACCCAACTTCTACAAATGCCCGTTGTTGAATTTGGCAGCGCACTGACGGCGATCGCATCGATGACGCGAGAAGAACTTGTCGAGTACTTCAAGGAATAGGGAAACAGATAGCAAAGCATCCTGGATTCGATAATTTTCAGGTTTCCCTTTTGCTGACTGGGCAGGCAAGATGCCCAACCCACAAGAATTTCAGATGGATCATCTGTAGGGGCGCACTGCTGTGCGCCCTTGTCCTGCCAGGATTTGCAATTTCTACCAATTAAATTGATGTTATTTGGTTTTCAATCAGCCGTTTGGATGGTTAAAACCTGGGGAGGAGTCGCATCGGGGGGGTAAAGGAAACTGACCTCAACCAGGCGATGACTTCCAGCAGGCATCGTCAAAATTGCCAGGGGATCACCCTGCTGTCCACGTCTTTGCACCAGATGGACATACCGGGTTTGGGGTAAGCCCCGATCGTCGTTGTAGCGCACTCGGACGGTTCCCCGGAAGAAAGTAGGGTTGGGTAGGGGATCAAAGAAGCGGAGACCGTTTTGGGAGAGTTCGTCTTCTTTGATCGGTGTTTCAAGGGCAACTGTAACCGTTTGGGTCTGGTTCGTTGGATTATGCAGGGGTAGGGAAAGATTATATTCGATACCGTAATTGCCGTGAGCTTGATACGCCGTATCGGGATAGCGCACCAATAGGGGAGCCGTCTGAACTTGCCCCGTACCGAGCCGTCCTGCAACGAGGGTACTCAGACCATAGGAGAAAGCCTCCCCCGCAGCGGGAATGGTTAACTCCATCCCATCGGGCTGATCCGTGAGTTGAGCCTGCCAGATGGAACCCTGCGCCACGCCAGCGACCCGCCCGTAGATGATTTGACCACCGACTTGATCGATCGGGGTTGGAGTGCGATCGCGCTCTCCCGCCAGTTCTCCCGTTTCCAGAATTGCCTGCCAGTCTTCCAGGGTCGGAGCCACTTCTTCTCCGTTTATCTCTTGTCCTCGGAGTGCCAGACTCGCCGCGTAGACCGTGCCATCGCTCCGCAACCGCATCATCGTAGAACGACCATTTAACGGTGGATCTAAGGTGCGAACCGAGATTGGCAAGTTCATCAACATCTGATATTGTCCCGGTTCAACCACTACCTGAGCCGGAAAATCAGCCTGTCGCTGTCCTCGCAGAATTTCGCCCATGACGCGGCTGCCTGGTTCAGCAAACACTGTCCCGGTCTGGTTATCGGCGATCGACGGCAGGGTAATGAAGGGAGCATCGGGCTGGCTGAGGTAGCTGGCAGCTTGCAACAGATGAACCGTAACGGGACGATCGCCTGGATTGTAGAGAATGATCCCGACATACAGGCTGGTCAAATCTTCAGGAGAAGGAGCCTGGTAAACGTGGTGAGCAAACACATCAAACCGTCCGTTGAAGGGAAAGTTGAGATGGGCATCTGGCGTTTGTTTGCCCTCTGGCGGAAAGGTGGAAAGTAAAATTCCTTCTGTTGTCACTCGCTCCGGGCTGTTGCTGTTGAACACTGGAACCGGATCGAGTTGTCCGGGGAGCGGACGCACCTCCTGAGGGCGAACAATTTCTTGGGGTTCAGGGGCAGGGGGCGTGGGCATGGATTGAGCCAGGGTCAACAGGGAAAGCAGAGCAAACATAGGGTTGGAATGCGATCGAACATGAACTAACAAAACTCAAGACTGACTCCGCAACTCGGAGGTTTCAGCCAAAACCATCTTACTTGCGAATCGTGAAAGGATTCGGATTCTTGCCCGAATTTGAGGCAGTGTTCGATTAAATTCCTACCTCGAACTCCTGCACTGCTGCCGCAATATCCGTTTCAGCCATCAAAATACAGCGTTTGAACCGATCGACATCCAGTTGATTTAATCCCGGTAGTTCACTGCGATCGATTGACTCGTAGTCCTCTGCTCGCAGGTGATAGAGCTTCAGTGATCCATCCTCCCACAACCAGACTTCCGGCACCCCAAGGGCTTTGTAACGCGCCAACTTGTTCATCCCACCACTGCTAAAAATGACTTCGATCGCCAGATCGGGAATCGGTTTGGACTCGCCAATGCAATAGGATTGATCCGCCTGGGCAGATGCTTCTCCCTGTTTCTCCTGGGTTTTTGCCCCTGTTGGCTTAAACCGAATGCCTTGCCGCACCAAAAAGTTGGTTAAGAAAAATCCAATCATGTGAGCAAAAAACTCGTGATCTTCACCGGGCATCAGAATTTCAATCGTTCCATCGTAATAAGCAAGTCGTATTCCTGGAGAGTCTTCTGAAGCTTGCTGGATCAGCTTGAATTTCTCCCAGGAACCCTGGAGCAGAATACATTGGTCGATCGGTTTTTGAGTGGCTTGTGGCATTACTCTCAGGGTGAATAGATTACAGTCCCTTCTACTGTCCTGATTTTTCTATAGCATGAAGTGATTTTACTCAAGTCGATCGCCCATCATCCTCAAGACTTTCCCGATACTTTTGATTTGATTTGCCACAATCAAAGTGTAGGGGTTTACCTCTGGCGAGGGCATGCAGGAAAAATCACCCATGCGTTTGTCCAGCGTAAACCATTCAACGATCGCGCAGGTAGGACAAGAATGGGAGCTTTCATTGTCATCATGCTGGTGGTTGGGGTCGTGTGCTTCTGGTTCATACGAGTTCAACGCAAACTGGAATGGGTCGATCGCCATGATTTGATCTATGTAGACGGCGCAGAACGGCGATATCCTAACTTACCAATGGGGAGTTACGGAATTCCGATTCGTTCCAGGGATGCTGATGGATATAAGCGGGTGCAGGTGGTCTTTCCGCGTCTGACGGAAGATGGCGACATGGAGTACATTTACTCCTGGCACGATTTAGGCAGCATTGAACTGGCCAAATCAAGGGAGTCGGATGCTCCTGCCCTGTTCTCCTCGTCGGCCAACGTTGCCCCTGTGATTCAAGAACATTTGCAAATCGAAGCGGAAATCGATCGGCTGCTGCACGAACGCCACAAGGTTCATGACCTGGCTCGTATTCTCTCTACCTCCGAGTTTTACGCCAAGCAAGCGGAAATTTACGATCGGGCTCTGGATCAAATCGAAAATCTGCTGGATAAAGCCAGGGAACTGGAGCATATCTATGTCCGGATCATTCGGGAAACGTTGATTGGGCTGCAAGTCTCCCGGTACGAGCCGGATGATATTCCTGGTGATATGGTGAGTTTTGATGCTCAGTATCAGCACCTCAAAGCGGAATATCTGCGCATGAAGGATACGGCAACTGCCTACGATGAGTTGATGCACCAACAGTCTTCTCTGCAATCCCCTTCCAAACCTTCTCCTCGCAAGAATTAACTCTATCGTGATCGGTGGAGTCAAATTGGGCACTCTGACTATCAGAAAGTGCAGATTTGAACCATAGAAACAGCGATAGAGGTCGAGATGAAATGGAATGTAAAGGCGATCGCCATCGGTATACTCAGCCTATTAATCACCGCCCCGAGTTATGCAGCGGTGAGTGAAGCCGAACAAGTTGCAGCCTGGCGATCGCAGTTGCTACGGAGCTACTGTGCGGAAAATTGGACGGAAGCCCTCAGTCTGGCAGCGGCTCTGATGGGCAGCGATGTTTCGCCCCATGAACGAGTCTGGCTGTACCTGCTGCGCCAGGATTTATTCAACTACCAGAGCGGTTTGGCTCAGTTTGACGGTTGTGATGGCAGTCCGATCGTGGCTGGAGTCACAGGTTCGGAAGCTCTGGCGGCTGCGGAATCCTCTTCCCTGAACTGGCTGATGACCAACCGACGTGGCCCTGCCATTGCCACCACGCTTTCGAGAACCCATCGCAGTCAAGCTGCAACCCCTCCATCTCCGATCGCACCTGCATCCGAGTTCGTTCGTCAATCCGCAGACACAGCCTGTCTCCCCGTCTATGAGCGCGATCGACGAGTGGCGAATGGAACGATCAGTAACCGCTGGGCTTACGAAATCTGGCAGGACAACGGCGGATTTCGAACCCGGTTCTGGCAACAAAGCCAAACTTGCAATCAAGCCCGGACAACCTCACGGTATTCCACGCAAAATGGAGCTTACGAAGCATTCCGCAACGCTGCGACCTACAACGAATCTCAGGGTGTGATCCAGGGAAACTAAGTGCCTTCACGCTGGTAATCCCCCGACTTGCCACCCGTTTTCTGCACCAGATGAATGGACTCAATCTGAATCGATTTTTCCAACGCCTTGGCCATGTCGTAGAGCGTCAGAGCGGCGATCGACACGGCGGTGAGGGCTTCCATCTCCACGCCGGTTTCTGCTTTGGTTTTGACTAAAGCCTGAATGTAGTACCCCGGCAAGGTAGAGTCTGGAATCATTTGCACCTCAACTTTTTGGATGGGCAGGGGATGGCAGAGGGGAATCAGGTTGGATGTTTGTTTCGCTGCCATGATTCCTGCTAACCTTGCAGTGCCCAATACATCCCCCTTTGGCGTATTGCCCGATTCGATCGCCTCGAAGGTGGATAGCAGCATCCGAACTCGCGCCTCAGCAATCGCTGTGCGTACCGTAGCCGCTTTTGCCGAAACATCCACCATTTGGGCTTGTCCCTGGGCATCCAGATGCGTCAGAGATGGAGGCGCAGAATTAGAAAAATTAGAATCAGAAAATTTTTTTTGTGACATTGTCCAAATCTCGTGCTAAGATAAATCTTCGGTAAGGGCGTGTAGCTCAGTGGACTAGAGCACGTGGCTACGGACGACGGTGTCGGGGGTTCGAATCCCTCCTCGCCCGTTCTATACAAACAAAAACTGGATGAAGTAAGTGGTTTAAAGGCTCACTTCATCCTTTGTTTATAGGGTTTTAGGGTTCGAGAGGCTCAATGATGTCGGTCTGAGTACCTGCGGGTTCCTCGAATGACTCAGGTTCCTGGGGAGAAAGCTCAGACTCAGATTCTGCTAAAACAGTTTGACAATCCATGCGATCGGCTTCGATCTCGGAGTGGGTAAAGTTGGTTGCAGTCAAATCAGATTCCCTGATCCAGACACGCTGTCCCCGTTCAAGCAAGGGAATGGGTTCTAAATCGGACTCTATCCCTTCATTCTCCGTAGATGCAGAGATCAGCTTCAAATCAGTTCGATGAATGGGTTTGTTGATGGGCTGACCAGATTGTCCAGACGGTGCATTGTTCGATGGAGCATTGGTATTGGGATTAGCCAGTGGCGGATTTGGGGGAAGTGTGTCGATCGCCTGCCCACCCGTTCCATCCGGTTCCCCACCACCCAAGGCACAAACTGAAAGTTCGAGCCACATACTTTGAGCGTCATTTTGACTAATCAAATTTTTATTGATGATGTGAACCAGGCTCCCTGCCGGAAGCACGGCAGGATTGGCCAATGGCCCTGAGTTGCCATCTGGACGAGTCGTTCGCACATTCCTCAAGTTTTCGCTGACCCGAATCACATCATCCCTCTCCACAGGTACCGGCGCAGGGGGGGCTTGCGTGGGTTGAGGCGAATCCCCTGAACCTGTAGCCAGATCATTTGAGTCACCTTGCGTCATCTCTCGGCTGTTTGGAATCAGCCCGCCCCAGCCAAACATAACGGCAATTAATACGGCCAGAACTCCAGCTAGCCCAAGAATTCCCAGCAGCAGCATTCCATTCCCCGATCGACGTTGGGGAACATAGTCAGACGGTTCAGGAATCTTGGTGGGTGCATTGGATAGGGCAGAATCGACTCTAGCCGTTGGTTCAGTCGCTGTGCGGGAAGGGGATTCTGGCGCAAAGATAGCCGTTCCGACGGGTTGAGTCTGACTGCGAGGAGAGGATTGAATGACCGTGTTGACGGGAATCACCGTACTGGAGGACTGAAGGGTTGTAGGGGATTTTTCCCCCGAAACCTGACAGTAGATTAAGGCGATCGTCGTATTGTCATAACCATTGAGGCAATTGGCAACCTCAACCAACTCCCGACCCACCGTAGCCAGGTCTTTACCCTGAGTCAACAGGGGCAGAATAATTTCTTCCCACTTTTGTTCAATGCGATCGTTATCGCTCAACCCATCTGAACACAGCAGAAAAACGCTATCTTCATCTAAGATAAATCGCTGCACCGTTGGATAAAGATTGTTGGCACTCATCCCCAGAGCCTGCACCAGTGAACCTGCACTGGGCTGTTGTAGAGCCTGGGCGTAGGTGCTGTAGCCGAGCCGGACTTCACGGGAAGCCACATCATCATCCTGGGTCACCTGATGGCAGCCCCAGCGAGTCATCCAGTACGCCCGACTATCGCCTACATGGGTAATGTAAAGTTCGTGGTTTCGAGCCAGACCCATGACAACCGTTGTGCCCATACGCTGGCGATCGAACCGTTGCTCCGCATCATTCTGCTGACTGATGACTTGATTAGCAGCACAGACCGTATTTTCCAGCTTGACCCATAGTTCGTCCGGACTCAGGTGCTCTGGACGCAGCGACAGCAAGTGGTCTTTGATGGTCTGAATTGCCAGGTTGGAAGCCACATCTCCCCCCTGATGTCCCCCAATGCCATCACAAACAATCACCAGGGGAACGTCTGGCGGAGAAGATGCGATCGTCCCACTATCGGGATAACAGGCATCTTCGTTGCGTTGCCGACTGGGACCCTTATCGCTCAAGGTCGCAATGTGCAGGGTGCGCGTTTGCTGCGTTGTACCAACTTGGGACAGGGAATGATCCAGGGCAGCCACCAGCATTTCCGCTGTGCGAATTTGTCCCTGCATGAGTTGCTGACAGACTTGCTGGATGGTTCCCTGCACGGCTGGATGGGCTAACTGCGCCAAGTTCAACCACGATTGCCCCAGAGCAGCCAACGACACATCTCCAGAGGTATCAAAGCGTAGTTCCAACAGCCTGAGAATGGGCCCTTCGACTCGTAAAAGCTCAGGGTAAAACAGGCTAGACGCAACCTGCTCCGTGCTCATGGGATACCAAAGGTTCGCCATTTGCCAGAGCCAGTGGAGTTGGCGTAAAGGAGTTTCTGTCTTCCAAACATCCGCCAGGGATGGAAACAGGCGTACTGCTGTTGCATCCCTATCCTGAAGGTGCAGCCCCCGGTTGCTTAATGCTTCAGCCGTATAGAGTGGAGCCTGATCCAGCAGTAAGATGGGACTTGAACTGCCAGAATTTAGCGTCACCCAGTCATAAACCTGGGGAATATGAATCTGGTAAGGAGAAAGCCTGAGGTAGGGCAAAAATTCCTCTGGAACCTCATCTAAATTCTCTGGAGGTACCATGGGTTGAGTATCCAGAAAAATCCGCTGACCTTGGTAAAGGTAGCGATTGGCTAAGGAATCTCCAGGTCTGAAGGCTTTATCGGCATCTATACCGACTGCCCATAAATAACGGCTCATCAATGGCTCAACACTTCTGGCAGAACAAGTGGGCTTAAACGTTGGGGAATCCGATGAGAGGACGACAGGAGTACAGATAAGTAAATCTTTGGTTCAATCAGCTTACAGCCGTCATACCAGGATATCTCAGACTCCAGTGACCCCACCGCATTCCCTGGAAAGAATTTACAAGATCACCGTTGAAACTCTGTGAAACTCTGTGAGCGATAATTTTAATCCATCGTGTTCATCTTAATTAATCCTGCTGAATCATTAAATGGTTGTCAGATTCGCTTTCATCAACCACACGCGGCAAGCCCAAACTATAGTTGCGAACCCGGCTATTCAGGTTGTAGGAAAGGGTGCCTTCTTGTAGGAGGGCGCGGATAAAATGCTCCAGATCGGAGCCAATGCGCCGCAAGTTGTAATCCGTCAGGTCTGCCCCCTCGTAGGCTGCAACTAATTCATCAAATTTGCGATAGACCTGTTGGATAGCCTCGTCACTCCACAACAGTTCGTTGTCGGGATCGATGTCCAGGGTGAGGGTGTCGGCACTGGGAATCAGTTCGTCGTTTTCAATGGCAGCAGCAAAGATGCGGATATGGCGGGTTGTGGACTTCAGCAGCATAAGCTTCAAGAAAATGAATGGACTGTTTTATAAAGTTATCTTACAAGCAGGATGCTAGCGATCGTCTTTAGAGGGACGAATGGGAAGAATCAAGCGTAAGAATATTGAACTTTAAGCCATGAGGGCAGAGTTGCCGATCTCAGAGTTGCCGATCTCATTGTCATCTCTCAACGGGTCATCTCTCAACTGCTTTACTGGGGCTACAGGGGCAAATCCGACCGTTCCAGAAAAGAATTGGAGGAAACAGAGATTGGTCAGTCAACCCGGGAACAAGCAGCAGCAGCACCCACCATCTATTCAAACATTGTGTAAAGATATGATGAATCTCTGATACATTTCCCCAGGCTACTGATGTAGAAATGATTTTCTCCCTCTTTGTAGAATATTTTTAGAATTAAACATGGGTAGACTGTTTTCTTGGGGAACTAACCAGTGGGAGCTAACCAGTGGGAACTAACTAGTGGGAGCTAACCCGTTTGGCTACTAAGGCCCTATCTGAGAACCCTGTGAGGACTTTGACTCCCAAGAACTCTATTGCGCTATTCAGATAGGTCATTAATTTGTAGGAAACGATCGCATGGGCATTTACAGATATCAAGGTCAGCGAAACGGCAAACTGAAAGAGCGTGCCCCGCAAGAAAAGACGGCCCGCTGGACTGCGGCGGCTCTCTCGGATCAGCAGTCCCATCCACCGTCTGATCGAGGCATCAAATGCTGGTGGAAACGGGGTCGCCAGATGGGGGCAGCGGTGAAAAACCTGTCGGTAATTGTAACGGGCGGAGTTCTGCTAGTTTCTGCGGTGACTTTGTTTGGAGCCTGGCAATCAGGAGGGCGAATCATTGATCAGATTTATGAAGCCTTTACCGCTCCTCAACCGGAACCGGAAATCGATATGCAGCCGCTTTTGATGCAGCAATTGCGGGGTATCAGCGAGCTAACGACAGCGGTTTTTGCGATGCAGACGGTGGTTCCCGCTAGCCGCGATCGAACGCTGGGGGGCTACGTGATTGGCCGGACAACGCTACTTTATATTGCCTACGGGGAAGTTCGAGCCGGAATTGATCTGAGTGCCATTCAAGCAGAAGATATTCAGGTCAACGGGGATAGTGTCACCATCCAATTGCCGCCACCCCAAATCCTGGATAGCAAAGTGGATGTGAATCGATCGAAGGTGTATGACTACGATCGTGGTTTTCTGGGTTTAGGGCCAGATGCGGCTCCAGAACTGCAAGATTTGGCAGCTCAAACCACGCTTCAGCAGATTGTCGAAGCAGCCTGTACTCAAGGAGTTTTACAAACTGCCAGCACTCAAGCACAGGAAACCATTAGCCAGCTCCTGGTGACAGCGGGTTATGCCAACTCTACCGTGCAAGTTCGGCAGCCTGCCCCTGGGACTTGTCCAACTGGGGCGACTGGGGCGACTGGGGTGATCGGAGAGCCACAGGGAACGGACGACTCCCTGGCTTTGCCCGAAGAGGGTCTGCCCTCGCCCGAACCTCCAATCCCCTCTGATCTGTAATATTCTGTAATATCTGTAATATTTAATGCCTGTCCATACCCCCTGACGAGGTTTTCTAATGGGCTTTTAGCAATTTTGGCAGGAATTTTATCCATCTCCGTGTGCTAAATTCTCTCCTCAGGAAAAGTACGGGGAAAGTTTGCTACTTCAAAAATTTTGCAGAATTTTTTCTGATTAAATCCCGTATTCACCGTATCAATAATAACACTTAGGCTTCCGGAGATTCCGTATTTAACACAAACTATATCAAGGCTTTATAAATTTCGATCGCCCTTGTCATCTTTGTTTCGCCCCTGGGGAAAACTAACGTTGTCAAAACGAATTGGGGCATAAAATGTTATGGCAGATAGGGATAATCGGATTGGCAGAGCGAGGAATCTTGGTCTTCCCCCTGTCAACCGGAGAGACAGCCTTGGCAACAAAGATTTAGATGACTTGTTTCGCGTGAATCTGCTAGGGCGAAGCAGCTTAGATCTGACCCTTTCTAATATGAGAAAGGCGAATTTCGATGTTGAGCTATACGCCTTCAAGCGGCCCATCAATCAGATTCCCCGAAACATCAGAAATTTAGATTTTAGAAAAATCAGAGCGCGAGTCCGCAATCAATACCTGCAATTGGTGGGTGCCTCTCGGCGTAGAGGCAGCCAAAATGAAAGCATTCAGCGAGACTTGGATGCAGGACAATACCTGGTTCGGGTGTATCGACGCAGTGGCAACAGTCGCTATTTGCTGAGAATGAATGGCACGCCGATCGCCGAACCGGCCCCGTTCCCGTTCCGGCTCCCGCCCCAATTCCGGCTCCCGCCCCAATTCCGGTTCCTGTCCCAACTCCGGGGCCTGCCCCCGTTCCCGTACCAACCCCTGGGCCGACTTCCGGTCCTGCCCCCGTTCCCGTACCAACCCCCGTTCCGACTCCGATTCCCACTCCGATTCCCACTCCAGGGCCGACTCCTACTCCCACTCCCACTCCCGCCCCCGGAAATAGCTTTGAAACAGCTTTTGATGGCACTTTGAGTACGGGAAGTCCTCTCATTGGTACAGTCAACAACGACGATCGGGTTGATTACTTCAGAGTAACGGCTCAAGATGGAGATTACCTGTTCACGACCAATGGACTTCAGGGCAGAGCCAACATTGAAATCTTTGATGCATCAAGGCAAAGCATTGCTTCTTTTAACTCCAACGCCAGCTACCCAACGGAAAAGTTCTTTCAGGCATTCAATAGCGGCATCTACTTTATCAAAATCACTCAGAGCATCGCAGACAGCGCAGTTGGCTATACGATTGCGGGACAGAAGCAAACCGACGAGGTATCCAACTTGCTGGATACCGCTACATCTCTGACCCCGACCGAAGCTTCAACCAATCTCCAGTCTAATTATGTGTTCAAGGAGGGTAGGGATTCTACTGTAGACTACTACCGTTTGAATCTTGAAAAGCGCGGCTTCCTGACGGTTGACCTGCGGAATATGTTCGGCAACCTGGATGTGCATTTACAACGGGTAAACTCCGATGGCACGCTAGACACTGGACGAATTTTTGATAGCCCCAGCTTGAGTCCAACCGGCACCTATGGTCAAGGGCAAGAAGTGTTTGGTGGCACACTGAATCCAGGTGAGTACATCCTGCGGGTATTTGCCCCCGAAGGCAGCGTTGGCTCCACCTATGATTTATTTGCTTCCCTGAAGGAACGCAGCGACCAACCCAGCATTACCCAGGATATTAACTTTGGAGGAGGTAGTTCTGCTGCAAAAAACCTGGTGGAGGTAGACAACTTTGCCTTCTTCGCGGCAAGCGATGGGCAGAAGAACTTCCTCTGGCGCAGTGATGGGACGTTGGATGGAACCACAAAAATTAGAGAGTTTGCTTCGATCGGTGGTGCTGCCATCTCAACGGGTAATGCCGTTTACTTCCTGGCAGATGACGGTACGACAGGCAGTGAACTCTGGCGCAGTGATGTCAGTGGTAATGTCAACCTGGTAGCAGACATTGCTAATGGCAATAGCAGTATTAACATTCTGCAAATTGTGGCGGCTGGTGATACGGTGTTCTTCTCAGCTACCTTCGGAGATCAACGAAAACTGTTCTCAACCACTGGTACGGGCGTAACAGAAATCACGGGCATCAATGCTGCAACCGTTTCCAATATGGTTGCGGTGGACAATGGCAGCAACAAAGCGCTGTTCTTCCAGGCTGAATCACCAACCAGAGATATTGAACTGTGGCGGGTGGCACCCGGTCAAAGCAGTGCTGTGAAGATTGACCTGAATGAAAATGACAGCTCTGATCCATCTAGTATGACCTTTGTCGGTGGCAGCACGATGTATCTGGTTGCTAATCGTGGTAATGGCTTCCGCCTGGTCAAGCTGGAGAACATATTCAGCGATAATGTGGGTGAAATTACTCAAACCACGATCGGCAACGGAGTTGTCTCTGCATCTGATGGATTTAATGGTGGTGAAGAGTTGGTTTTCGTGGAGGGTGGTACTACCGTTAATGGGGAACCCAAAGACATCCTTTATTTAACCGCAAATGTCACCTCGTCTGGGCGAGAGTTGGTGAAACTGGTTGATCCGTTGGCTGCAACTGGCGCAAGTACCCTGGAACTGGTGGCAAACATAAACACCAACCCTGGGCAGGGATCGGCTCCCACAGAGCTAATCGCCTTTGGTAACAAGCTGTACTTTACGGCAACCGAAACCGGAGCCGCAGGGGACAGAAAACTGTGGTACAGCGATGGCAACACGGTGACTGCGATCAACATGACTGGTATCAGTGATGGTTACAGCCCATCTTCTCTGACGGTAGTGGGTAGCACGCTCTTCCTGGTTGCAAATGACGGGATTACAGGAGCAGAAGTGTGGAGAACCACAGGCACAACGCTGACGCAGGTTCAAGACCTCTTTGCGGGGCCAGAGAGTTCGAGTCCTCAGAACCTGATCAACATTGGCGGGGCACTGTTCTTCGTTGCTACCAATGGTGTGGATGGACTGGAGGTTTGGTCGGTGGGTGAAGGGGACGATATCCTCTAATTTCAACTTCAGACTTCATTGATTCATTGATTTAAATTTCACGATCGAGGTACGGTGTTCTGCCGTACCTTTTTTGCTGGGCTATTTGGGTTGGACTGAAGTTGCAAATCGTCCGCATCCGCAACTTTCGTGTAAAATTAACCCGATCGCCAAGGTTAGTATATTTTTCTTAAAATTAACTGCTCTAAGGCTATATCTAGCGTACAACAGGTATCTACTGCGTGAAGGGAGTGAATCGTCCAATGAAAATGCCCACTTTTCCTGAAAGTCGCCATCCTTTAGTTTCTGCCCTCAGCCATCACAGTGATCACGATCTGCTGACGCTGCTGCAACGCCATCCCCATGTAGGCAAGTATTTTGTCGCTATTTTTTGCCGCTACGCGCCGATCGTCTACACGCTAATCAGCCATTCTGTGCGATCGTCGGTTCAAGCCAACTATCTATTTGCAGTGACCTGGCGACATATTTACTACGAACTGGGCGGACTCGATTTGCATGAGTCTTCCACTGAGCAACAGCCCTTCACGCTGCAAAACTGGTTGATCAACATCACAGCGGTTTGCATCAACCGGGTGGAACTTCCTCCGGTAGAAGCCATTCACTATTCCCTGCAAAAAGCCTCTCCTCCCCTCTGGTGCTACCTGGAACAGTCCCTCGATCGCCTTCAGCCCCTTCATCGTCTAATTATCCTGATGGCGCAAACTTTCCACTGGAGTGAAACTCGCATCGCCGCTTATCTCCAGGCAGAAGGGGAAACCTTTACCATTCAAGCAGTGAGAAAACAGTTGCAGGAAGCTTACCAGCAATTGGAAGAAGTCCTGCCTGAGGATATCCGGCTGATTTACCTGGGGGAACTGTCAGAATCCAGCGATCTCATAGAATCTAGCGATCTCGCCGAATCCAGCGATCTCATGGGCGATCGGCTCAAGGAGAGACGGTTCGCCTTGAATCCGCTAGAACCCGTTTTTGAGTAACGCAAAGGAGCAATTTGCATCCACTGGGAGGCGTTCGACTGGCTGAGAGGCTGAAGCTGTATTAAACCGCAAAGGGAGGCAGAAGCAGGATGAAATGGCAGATTTGGCTACCCTTGATGCTGGTAGGCGTGATGGTGATCCTGCTAACGGCTCAGGTTCGCCCGGCTCGGACTCAGCCCACTCCACCCTTGAGCGAATGGCAGGTTATTGACCTCACCCAACCCCTCACCGCAACCATGCCAATCTGGCCCGGTGATCCGGAGGTTGAAATTCAACCCTGGGCAAACTATGCCGAAGCGGGTTACTTTATCCACCGCATTACCATTGGAGAGCATAGCGGCACCCACTGGGGTACCCCCAATACGTTCATTACGGGTGCGACCAGTGCAGAGCAAGTTCCCATTGAAAAGTTGGTTGCCCCCGCGATCGTGATGGATATTCGAGATCAGGCGGCTCAAGATGAAGACTACCGACTTTCTATGGGAGATGTGCAGGCGTGGGAAGCAAGCAATGGTCAGATTTCTCCGGGTAGTGTTGTTATTCTATTGACGGGATGGCAGGAGCGATGGACGAATCCAACGGCGTTTATCAACCAGGATGAGCAGGGAGTGATGCATTGGCCCGGCTTTAGTGCAGAAGCAGTCGAGTTTTTAGTCTCAGAGCGGCAAATTGCTGGATTGGGGACGGATACCCATGGAGCCGATCCAGGGAATGATGAGGTGTATGGCGCGAGTTCTGCCATTTACGCGGCAGATGGCCTGATTCTGGAGTGCCTGGGGGGACTCGATCGACTTCCGGTGGTGGGAGCAACGGTGGTGGTAGGCGGCTTGCCGATTCAGGGAGGGTCTGGAAGCCCTGCACGGGTCATGGCGTTTCTGCCCGCCTGATGGTTTCAGGTTTTAGGATTCTCACTGCGGGGTTGTTGACTCTCAGCAACGACAAAACTCTTGATGTAATTCAGCCCGTGAAAACGTTAAGTTTTTACTGTAGAACATCGAGATCCAGACTAATCTGATTAAACCCTTCTAGCAATCAGGTGAGGTTCCCCAATGGCATATGTTTCAGACCTTGGTGAAGGACAACGCATTTACTTAGACAATCGAGGACAGCAAACGATCGTCACCTTGAGCAGCCAGGCTCCTGGACAACAACAAAGCCAGCAAAATGGATTTACTACCGGAGAGTGGGCTACTCCGCCCATACTGTTTCAAACATCAACGGGAGTCATCATCCAGATTGAGACAGCAGAAGGTCGATCGTATATTCAAGTTCAGGCAAATGGCATGAAGACATTGAGCCAGGCTCCGGCATTGAAAAATGCTGATGTATTGCCAATGCAGGCTGAATCACAACAACAATCGTCTAATGCGGCTGAAATGAAACCGATGCAGCCAATGGAACCGATGCAGCCGATGAAACCTTTGAAAATGGGCGATATGGAAATGCAAATGAACCCCATGCAAATGTGCATGGGCGACATGGAACTAAAGATGGGTGATTCTGTGCCACCTGCTCGAACCTCCGAGGCAACGACCCGACGATTTTGTACGCAATGTGGTAGCGCAGTTACACCAGACGATCGGTTTTGTGCGCATTGTGGGCATCAGTTGAGGAAGGAGTGAGGAGGAAGGAGTGAGGAGTGAGGAGTGGGGAGTGGGGAGGGGAAGACCGCAGGGGGGTGAACTTTCTGTTGCGCTAGTACTTGCCTACCATCCAATCGCCGTAGCGCAGCCATCTTCCTGCTGTTGAGTTGAACGTGCTGGCTGGAATGACCCCCGATCGCATTGAATTAGCCTCATGGGCAAGCTGCAATTGCCGAACTGCGACAGCGGCTTGGAGTTCTTGCAGAAAGTTTTAATATGGAAGTGGCTTTTAAGAAATGTAAAAGAAGCGATCGTGACGACTCAAATTCCTTTAACCACAACCCCTTTTGAACTACACTCCTGGATCTGGCAAGGACATCAAATCGGCTACACCGTGCAAGGAGAAGGACAGCCGATCGTCCTGATTCATGGTTTTGGCGCATCCATTGGGCATTGGCGAAAGAATATTCCGGTGCTGGCGGCTGCGGGATATAAGGTGTTTGCGATCGATCTACTGGGTTTTGGTAAGTCGGCTAAACCCCTGTTGCCCTACACGATGGAACTGTGGCAGGAGTTGCTCAAGGATTTTTGGACGGCTCATATTCAGGAACCTGCTGTTTTTGTCGGAAATTCTATCGGGGCTTTGCTGGCGTTGATGGTATTGGCAAATCATCCTGATATGGCCAAAGCAGGAGTGTTGCTGAATGCAGCGGGGGGATTAAATCACCGTCCTGAGGAGTTGAATGTGCCGTTGCGGTTTGTGATGGGAACGTTCACTAAGTTGGTCAGTTCACAACTCGTGGGCACTTTCATGTTCAACCGCATTCGCCAAAAACCTCGTCTGCGTCGCACGTTGTACCAGGTCTACCGCGATCGAACCGCAGTGACGGATGAGTTAGTTGACTTAATCTATGAACCCGCTTGCGATCCAGGTGCCCAAAAAGTCTTTGCAGCTATTCTGACAGCTCCTCCTGGGCCAGCCCCGAAGAGTTGCTGCCTCAGGTGAATCAACCGCTGCTGGTGCTCTGGGGGGAGGCAGACCCCTGGACCCCGATCGCAGGTTCCAGCATGTATCAAAACCTGGCTCAACAATCCCCTGCCCGTGTGCAGTTTCAATCAATTCCGGACACTGGGCACTGTCCCCACGATGAACGCCCGGAGGTGGTGAATGCAGCCATCCTGGACTGGCTGAAGGAATTTTAGCCGTTGCAGCTAAGGCACACCTAACGTTTCCAGGATGCCAGAGAGTCCTCGACGGATGGAATCCGCTCTTTGCTGGATAGTACTAATTTGACGGTAGGCAGCTACGGCTTCATTGCCATCAATGTGGATTTGGCGAGTCGGATAGTTTTGCATCACTTCTATGAGACTAATCCGTCCCCCATCGCTGGCGGAAAGAACCAAGGCAGAGCGCATGGCTTCCCGGTTCGCATCTCCAGAGGGGGTATGAACAAACCGTCCCATTCGATCGAGCATGACATCGCCAACGGGATTATTCAAGAGCCGATCGAGGGTAACGACATCGACTTCAACTTCCCGTGATAAAAGCTGGCGGAACTGTTCTGGATCCTGTCCACTCATCCGAAAGTAGGCCCGGAGTTGCCGGGTCGTTTCACCCGTTTCTACAAAATGAGCCAATTCTTCCACAGAAGCCGATCGCTGAAATGGGCCATACCGCATGACCACTCGTTCCGCTGCGATCGCCTCAGTTGAACTAATCAACAGTCCTGTCAGGGTCAGCCCCAGGGCTGCAATCCAGCTTATTCCCTTGTGTCGAAAGGATTGTGAGCGCATCGGTTCCTCCTTGTTTCCTATCCCTGTTTCCTATCCCTGGGAGCGGGGTAGGACTTAAAGTGTTTGCGTTAAATGGTTTGTCTCAGTTTTTTGTCCCAATCATTTTAATGACGATAGCGAATCGGATTTGGTTGCCGCAACTGCCCAAAGTGTAAGGGAAACGGTTTGGGAACAGCCATGCCCGGTTAAAAGGTGGGAAAAAACCACTGGACATAGGTAGAGACGATCGCTTCTCCAAAAAATGCAGTGATGAGGGCAGCGAGGGCAAGGAAGGGGCCAAAGGGCATGGGATGACGACGGTTGAGTAACCCGATCGCAATTGCCCCACCCCCCACAAAGGCTCCGAGTACGCAGGCCAGGAAAGCGGTCAGCAGCAGCGATTGCCACCCCAACCACATACCAATCATGGCAGCGAGCTTGGCATCTCCTCCCCCCATTGCGGTTTGACCAAAGGCGATCGAGCCAACGATGGTAATGAGATCAAACAGCAAAATGCCGATTACGGCTCCCAAAATCCCAATCCAGAGCTGACTGGCAACCCCCGCCAGGGTTTGATCAATTGACCAGCCCAGTAATCCTTGAAAAACCAGCCCGGTGAGCAGGCCAGTTTGGGTGAGGGAGTTGGGGAGGGTCATCGTATCCAGGTCAATCAGGGAGAGGGCCAATAGCCAGCTAAAGAAAGCCCAGTAGCCGATCGCTGGGAGGGGAATTTGAAACGCCCAGACTACGAGGACAAACAAAAGCCCGGTTGCTGCTTCCACCAGGGGATAGCGGGGAGAAATCCGAGTTTGGCAATAGCGACATCGCCCTTTTAACCATAGCCAACCCAGTACGGGAACATTATCGTAGGCTTTCAACCGTCGCATACATTTGGGGCAGCGAGAGGGCGGATGCAGTAGCGATAATCCGGCCGGAATTCGATAAATGACAACGTTGAGGAAACTCCCAACGGCGGCTCCGAATGCAAAGACGAAGCAGCTCACCAGTACGACAAACCAACCATCCATTGATTTCAGATCTCCTCTGTCGGGTTGCAGGAAGGGGACAGATTTTAGAGTCCAGCGTTTTAGCTTACCCTCCTAGCGACAGTTTTCCCATAGTTGGGATCTGCAATAAAACGGCTGCTCTGTTTTTAAAGAAATTTGCTTTGAGGGCGCACTGCGGAGTGCCCTTACCGCCCTTACCGGAGGGACGCTGCGGTTACTCCTCCGGGTACGAGGGCGCACCGCAGTGCGCCCCTACGCGATCGCCTGTCTTTGCAAAACCATCAACTCCCTGATTCCCTGCTCCGCCACATCCAAAAGCTGATTCAGTTGAGTCCGGGTAAAGCTGCCTTCCTCGGCGGTTCCTTGCAGTTCAATTAGCTCTAGCTGCTCATTTTGAACTACATTAAAGTCGATCGCCGCCGCCACATCTTCGGGATAGTCCAGATCGAGAAAAGCTTCTCCTTCCAACAAGCCGACCGAAACCGCCGCCACTGAATGTCGAATCGGAGACTGTTCCAGTTCCCCCGTTTTCAGCAGTTTGTCGATCGCATCACTCAAGGCGACAAAGCCACCTGTAATTGAAGCAGTGCGAGTACCAGCATCGGCTTGCAGCACATCCGCATCCACCGTTAGAGTTCTTTCCCCCAGCAGCTTCATATCCAGGGCGGCTCGTAAACTCCGCCCGATCAGACGTTGAATTTCCTGGGTTCGTCCGGAAAGCTTCATGGTTTCTCTGGAATGCCGTTGCAGGGTTGCCGAAGGAAGCATCCGATATTCTGCGGTTAACCAGCCCTGACCACTCCCCTCTAAAAACCGGGGAACTCCAGGCTGAATCGATACGGTACAGAGCACCTGGGTATTGCCAAAGTGGGTCAGGACGGAACCTGCTGCAAACCGAGTAAAATTTCGATCGAATCTGACCGGACGCAGTTCATCCGGCTGCCGACCATCAGGACGCTGCCAAGCCATAAATCAATCCCTGTTTCAATCCTCACCTAGAATACACCAGGCTTTCGGCTTCTACCTGCCCGATTTGGTGGATTGTTATTTTTAAAGTCTGGTTTAACCCCGGTTCTGGTTAGGGATCTGCAATCAAATGGCATCCCAATTTTTAAAAAAATCGGCTGTAAGGGTGCACAGCAGTGCGCCTCTAGCGGGTATGCTATTTTGCCGCATCTCCCTTAGGATCATGGATTAAATAACCTGTAAAGCATTTTACTTTGTTGACTGGGCGGGCAAGACTTCGGCTTGAGCTCAGTCGAAACGCTGCCCACCCCACAAGAATTTCAGTGTTGACTGGGCGGGCAAGATGCCCACCCCACAAGAATTTCAGTTTATTTACTTCGCATTCCTTATCGTCTGAACTGCGGTTTGCTGGCATGATCCATATCTCTCTGGCAGGCAGGATGCCTGCGCTACGGGTGAGATGCTCAATTTGCTTAATGGGATGCGCCCTGCTGCTGCGATCGATTTTGGCGATCGAGAAATTGTAGTTGCTGGTAGAGCATTTGAATCCGGGGTAATTGCAGCTTTGCCTGCATGGCCATTCGGAGCGGATTACCAAAGATGGCTTCCACTTCCAGGGGGCGCTGCTCATCATAGTCAATCTTCATACTGGTGCGATAGGGCTTCATTTTGGTTGTGTAGTCCAGCATGGTTTGAATGAAGGTGGGGGAAATCTGGCGATCGTCCGATTGCGGTATTCCCGCCTGGGAATTTGCCCATGCTCCGCTGGCAGCGGCCCCTGCCACCACTTCCTGCATCAATTGTTCGGCAAGACTGCGAATCGATTCATCCGCCATCATTTGCTGCGTGGTGGCATTCAAAACCACCGATAGACCATTAAACGGAATGTTCCAGACTAATTTTTTCCACCGTGCCAACAGCAGATCGGCTGATAGTTCGATCGGAATCCCAGCCTGTTCAAAATCGGCGGCAATTTGCTGCATGCGCTTCGTCACACCGCAGGGAGCATAGTGAAGGGCGTAATCTCCCAGGGTGATTTGCTTGTAGTCCAGATGGTGAATTTGGCCGGGGGCAGTTTTGTTGGAACACAGAAAGCAGAGTCCACCCATGACGCGATCGGCCCCTACTATTTCAGCCACCGCCGTTTCAATATCCAGACCATTTTGCAACACCAGAACCACGCCATTGGGTTTTAGTACGGGAGGCAACAGGTCTGGCAACAAATGATTCTGGGTTGTCTTCAAAGCGACCAGCACCACATCGCAGGGTGGCATTTGATGGGCCGCCTGGTGGGCATGAACCTGGGGCAAAACAAAATCCCCGTCGATCGACTTTATAACTAAGCCGTGTTGGCGCACATAGTCATAATCCCGATGGAGCAAAAAGTGAACCTCACAGCCTGCCTGTTGCAACCGGGCCCCATAAAATCCCCCCAAGGCTCCTGTTCCCAAAACGGCGTAGGTGCGGGATGGGGGGAGAGTGCGATCAGCAATCGAAAGCTCAGAGATAGAACGCAGGGAAGACATGGGTGAGCAAATCAGCAAATTCAGTACATTGCAATGATCAAGCGACTGGAAGCCTCCTGGGTTTTCTGAAACTTTTCTTTACAATAGAAACGTAGTGCTCAGTCGATCGCCCCCCACCATGTTGCAATTTAGCCAGTCCAGCAAGCTAGATGAATCGGATGACACCCTGTTCTATAGCCAGCCCCGATTTGTCACCCACGTTGATGAATCCTTCATTCAGCAGTTGACGGATCTGTATCGGGAACGACTCCGACCCCACTCGGTGATTTTTGATTTGATGAGCAGTTGGGTCTCGCACCTGCCGGAGGATGTGGAATTTGAACATGTAGAGGGGCACGGGCTGAACGAAGCAGAACTCGCCCGTAATCCTCGGCTGGATCATTATTTTGTCCAAAACCTCAACCAGAAGCAGCTTTTACCGTTACCCGATCAGTCCTTTGATGCGGTGCTGAATG
This sequence comes from Egbenema bharatensis FJBBOT/2019, assembly GCF_048077055.1. NCBI lineage: Bacteria > Bacillati > Cyanobacteriota > Cyanophyceae > Oculatellales > Oculatellaceae > Egbenema > Egbenema bharatensis. The sequence goes on from NZ_CP182236.1 coordinate 6,762,951, forward strand.
CCGTTTCAGTGCAGTATCTTCAACGCCCTGAGGCAGTGTTTGCTGAAATCTATCGCGTCTTGAAGCCCGGAGGCATCGCCATCGTCAGCTTCTCCAACCGGATGTTCTATCAAAAAGCAATTCAGGCCTGGCGAGAGGGTTCTGAAGACGATCGGGTGGAGCTAGTCAAACAATACTTTAAGGTGATTCCCGGATTCAGCGAACCGGAAGTTGTTGTTCGCCTCAGCAGCCTGCCTCGTGTTCTGCAACTGATGGGCATTCCAGGCGGCGATCCCTTCTATGCCGTAGTTGCCCAAAGATTAGAAGCATCCCATTAGTCAGAACAATCCAGAGTTAGAACAATTTAGAACTGATTCCAAGTGCAAACCACCTCATTCCTGCCATCGGGTATGAGGGGTTTTTGGTTATGAAATTCAATCAACCCTTCCCAAAATCGATTGATAAGCTAATCCTTCTATCTGCATCAGAAATTTGAAGTGAATTTGTTTCTGCAATCGCTACCAGTAATGCTAATCTATTATCAATAAAAATCAATTGATTTCCACAACTCCATAGACTTAGCTAAATGCAGTGTTCATCTTCACACCATTGAAGCACTATGCAAATAACCAACCGGATTAACTTCAGAAACCTACAGGGTGACTTATTTGGCGGGCTTACCGCTGCGATCATTTCATTGCCCCTAGCCTTGGCATTCGGGGTGGCTTCAGGGGCGGGCCCCATTGCGGGTTTGTACGGTGCAGTCTGCGTCGGCTTTTTTGCTGCCCTGTTTGGCGGCACACCGACCCTGATTTCAGAACCCACCGGGCCGATGACCGTTGTGATGACTGCGATCGTGGCATCTTTAACGGCAAGCTACCCCGAAAACGGTTTGGCGATGGCGTTCACCGTCGTCATGTTGGCGGGTGCGTTTCAAATTCTGCTGGGCGTGTTTCGGCTGGGTAAATACATTACCCTGATGCCCTACAGCGTCATTTCTGGCTTTATGTCAGGGATTGGGGTAATTCTGATTATCCTGCAAATTGCTCCCTTCCTGGGCCAGCAAGCTCCAAAGGGTGGGGTGATGGGTACAGTCACTAATCTGCCGAATTTGCTGACCAATATTAACCCGCCCGCTGCCATCCTGGGTGCGTTGACGGTTGCCATCATTTTCTTGATGCCCCGTAAGTTTAAGCGAATTGCTCCGCCGCAGTTGGTGGCTCTGATTGTCGGTACAGTGGTTTCCCTGGTCTTTTTCCCAAATGCTGACATTCCTCGGATTGGGGAAATTCCGATGGGGCTACCCACCCTGCAAATGCCCACTTTTAGCCCCGGACAAATGACTCGCATGCTGGTGGATGCAGCTATGTTGGGGATGTTGGGCTGTATTGATACGCTGTTGACGGCAGTAATTTCCGATAGTCTGACCCGAACCGAGCATGATTCTAATAAAGAACTGATTGGTCAGGGCATTGGCAACTTAGTATCGGGACTGTGCGGTGGTTTGCCGGGCGCGGGAGCCACGATGGGAACGGTGGTCAACATTCAGACGGGGGCACGGACAGCTTTATCCGGTTTAACGCGGGCGTTAATTTTGCTGGTGGTGGTGCTGTGGGCTGCTGGCTTGACGAGCGATATTCCGATGGCGGTGCTGGCGGGAATTGCGCTGAAAGTGGGGATTGATATTCTCGACTGGAGCTTCCTGAAACGATCGCACGTGGTTTCCTGGAAAGGTTCTCTGATCATGTACGGCGTGCTGCTGCTAACGGTGTTTGTGGACTTAATTGTGGCAGTTGGGGTTGGAGTGTTTATCGCCAATATTCTGACGATCGAGCGGTTGAGTGCATTGCAGGCTCAAGATGTGAAGGTGATCAGTGATGCGGATGATGCGGTTGTATTGAACGCAGAAGAGAAGCAATTGCTGGATCAGGCCCGGGTCGGGTGTTGCTGTTCTACCTGAGTGGCCCCATGATCTTTGGTGTGTCGAAGGCGATCGCTCGTCAGCATCAGGCAATGAAAGATTGCGATGTGATGGTGATGGATTTGAGCGATGTCCCTCATTTGGGCGTAACCGCTTCCCTGGAAATTGAAAACGCGATTCGGGATGCGGTCGATGCAGGAAGACAGGTTTATTTAGTGGGTGCAACGGGCAAAGTTCAACGTCGTTTAGAGAAGTTAGGGCTTTTCCAGCTCATTCCTGAGCAACAATTATTTGCTGACCGAATAGATGCTCTGAAACAGGCAACAAGGACAGCAGGTGGTTCTATCAACGGACAGCTACCGAACCTGGATGATGAATCAGATCGGGATTGGCGATCGGCTGTGCAGGTGCGGTGAGGAAGTAGGGAGTGGGGAGTGGGGAGTAGGGAGTAGGGAGTAGGGAGTGGGCGATCAATCGTCCGTTGAAGTGAGGCAGGCAGGATGCTTGTGGAATGAGGCAGGCAAGATGCTTGTGAAATGAGGCAGGCAGGATGCCTGCGCCACGGATCCCTGATTCCCCATTCATAAGACGTAGTTTGGAGGTATCACACATGATTTGGATAGACCCGATATTAGGTACGGTTGCGGCTGAAAATGCACCGATCGTGTTATCAGGTGTGTTGTTGAGTCTGGTGGTTGTTTACTTGGCCAGTAAGTTGGGCGGAGAAGTTTCCAAAGCCCTGGATTTTCCACCTGTTTTGGGAGAATTGATTGGTGGGGTGTTAGTGGGAGCTTCGGCTCTGCATTTTCTGGTGTTTCCTGAAAGTGGAGCGCAGTATACGGACTCCTTGCTGATGCCGATTCTGCAATGGGTGGGCGATTTAAGCCCGGAGGCAGTGGCGGAAGTGTTTGCTTCCCAAAGTGAAATTATTTCGCTGCTGGCGGAATTAGGGGTGATCATTTTGCTGTTTGAGATTGGCCTAGAGTCTGATCTGCGGGAACTGCAAAAGGTGGGGTATCAAGCGGCGATCGTTGCCTGCGTGGGAGTAGTGGCTCCCTTTGTGGCAGGTACGGTGGGTCTGATGCTGCTGTTTAATGTCCCTGCAATTCCGGCAATCTTTGCTGGAGCGGCCCTGACGGCAACCAGTATTGGGATTACTTCAAAGGTGCTGTCGGAACTGGGGCAACTGAAGTCCAGGGAAGGGCAGATTATTGTCGGTGCAGCGGTGATTGATGATGTGTTGGGCATCATTGTGCTGGCGGTGGTGGCTAGCCTTGCCAAAACGGGCGAAGTTGATGTGATGAATGTGGTTTATCTGATCATCAGTGCGACTGCGTTTTTGTTGGGCGCAATTTTGCTGGGTAAATTCTTTAACCAGGCATTTATTACGGTTGTCGATAAGTTGCAAACTCGCGGCAAGCTGGTGATTCCTGCCCTGACCTTTGCCTTTCTGATGGCGTTTCTGGCCAATGCAATTCACCTGGAAGCAATTTTGGGTGCATTCGCCGCAGGTTTGGTGTTGGATGAAACCGATCGCCGTAAAGAACTCGACCAACAAATTATTCCGATCGCTGATATTTTGGTGCCCATTTTCTTTGTCACGGTTGGGGCAAAGGCGGACTTGGGTGTGCTGAATCCGGTAGTTCCTGAGAACCGAGAAGGATTAGTGATTGCCGCATTTTTAATTGGAGTGGCGATCGTCGGTAAGGTCATGACTGGATGGTTTACGTTCGGACAGCCTGGAATCAACCGTCTGGCGATCGGTGTGGGCATGATTCCACGGGGCGAAGTCGGACTGGTGTTTGCAGGCATTGGTTCGGCCAGTGGCGTATTAAGCAAACCCCTGGAAGCTGCGATCATCACAATGGTGATTCTGACGACGTTTTTGGCTCCGCCCTTTTTGCGAGTCGCCTTTGGGGAATCTTCAGAATCTGAACCCCTCGTCGCCCAAACAACCCTGGAAAAGGAACCCCAAACCTTGACCTCTGAGTAATGATCTAGAGTGATGATCTAGAGGGTTTGACCCACCTCTCTGCCCCTGCCCCAAGGGGAATGCCTGCAAATCCCCTCCTGGGAGGGGTTAGGGGTGGGTTCAACTCCTGGGAGGGGTTAGGGGTGGGTTCCTGAAAATCCCCAAGTCTAAGAAGATGTTTGAGAAATGGTCTATGGTGATTTTAAGCACCTGTACAATCCCCCCTACCCCCCCTTAAAAAAGGGGGGAACTGAACTCAAAGTCCCCCTTATTAAGGGGGATTTAGGGGGATCTAAACCGTTTTGCTACCAACAGCAGGATCTTTAAAGCATCTTCTAAGAAATCTGCAAGGACGATTGCGATCGGATTTGTGATCCGACCGCCTATTTCCACAACCATGCCAGTAGATCACGCCCTTTAGCTCCTTTCTCCCATTCTCAGGATTGTGAATTCAACCTGTTCACCGTTCTGCTGGTTTGACTGGGCGGGCAAGATGCTCACCCTACAAGAGTTTCAGGTTGTTAAATTTGCATTCCCTGGTTAACTCAATTACTCAAAGTAATGCCTTTTAGGGCTACCGTATAGACACGAACCTGTTTGTTCTCTATCCCATTGGTCCTGTGTTAGAAGCCTTCGTTTTTGCAACCGTACTCTGCGGATTTTTTGGCATCATCTTCAAACAGAATTTGATGATGAAAATCATTGCAATGGATGTCATGAGTACAGGAGTTATCGCCTACTACGTGCTAATTGCTGCACGAGATGGTTTTCTCACTCCCATCGCTTCCACTGCGATTGCCGCTACGACTGAGAATGTGGCCTATGCCGATCCGGTTCCCCAAGCGGTGATTCTAACCGCGATCGTCATTGGCTTTTCCATTCAAGCACTCATGCTGGTGAGTGTAATGAAGCTGGCACGAGATAACCCCACTCTGGAAAGCAGCGAGATCGAGAAAAACAATACACCATGAACAGCTTAACCATCACCTGGATTGCCCTGCCTTTTTTCGTTGGTTTTTTAATTTATCTGTTACCGACGCTCGATCGATTTCTGGCCGTTGGGGTTACTCTCGTGTCGCTCGCCTACGCGCTGTGGCAGTTGATTGAGCCATCCTCTATCACGCTGTCATTGCTGGATAGTTTTGGGGTGACGCTGACCGTTGATGCGCTGAGTAGCTACTTCATCCTGACCAATGCTCTGGTGACTGCCGCCGTTTTGCTTTACTGCTGGCGTAGCGGGAAGAGCGCCTATTTTTATACACAGGCGATTATTCTACACGGCAGTGTCAATGCGGTGTTTGTTTGTGTAGACTTTATAAGTTTGTACGTCGCGTTGGAGGTGATTGGGATTGCGGCATTTCTGCTCATTTCTCATCCTCGAACCGATCGCGCCATTTGGGTTGCCTTGCGCTATTTGTTTATCAGCAATACGGCAATGCTGTTTTACCTGATGGGGGCAGTATTGGTGTATCAGGCCAATCATTCCTTTGCCTTTGAGGGATTACGCAATGCACCCACGGAAGCGATCGCCCTGATCTTTTTAGGATTGCTGACGAAGGGAGGCGTGTTTTTATCGGGTTTGTGGTTACCGATGACGCACTCCGAATCGGAATCGCCGGTGTCGGCACTGCTGTCGGGTGTGGTGGTGAAAACGGGAGTGTTTCCCCTGGTACGGTGTGCATTGCTAATGGAAGAGTTGCTTCCGGTGGTGCAGCTTTTGGGGGTGGGAGCAGCGTTGCTGGGGGTGACGTTTGCAGCCTTTGAGAAGGACACCAAACGGACGCTGGCCTTAAGTACGGTGTCGCAAATGGGCTGGATTCTGGTTGCGCCTGCCGTGGGGGGACTGTATGCCCTGGCGCATGGATTGGTGAAGGCAACGGCTTTCCTGATTGCCGGAACTTTACCCAGCCGCGATTTTACAGAACTGCGACAAAAACCCATGCCGACCACTCTGTGGATTGCGCTGGTGATGGCGTGTTTGTCAATTTCAGGCTTTCCGCTGCTAGCAGGGTTTGGGGCAAGATGCTGACCCTGAAGCAGTTGGATTCCTGGCAGGGGATAGCGATGAATGTTGGGGCGATCGGTACGGCAATTCTCTATGCCAAATTCATCTTTTTACCTCACGATCGGCAAGCAGATTCCAGCAAACTCCAGTCCAATTTCTGGATGGCCATGTTCCTGCTGCTGGGGGCGTTAGTTGTCGCCAATGTTTGGTTTATTGAAACCTATACCGTGGCAAACCTGATTAAGGCGATCGCCATTATCGGTGTGGGCTGGTTGGTGTATGGCTTGACCCTGAAGCGATCGGGATACAAACTTCCGCCTGCATGGGAGCAGCTTGAGCATCTGATTGGCGGAATGAGCCTGGTGTTAATTTTGCTGTTTTGGATGGTGGTGTGGGTATGATTGGACATCTGAACCTCATATTGCGGCTGACGATCTGGTTTTTGCTAACGGCGGATTTGAGTCCGGCCAATATCATCATTGGTGTCAGTGTTGCGCTGTTGTTACCGGGTCGGCAAAAAGCGGCGGCGGCATTAAAGGATTGGCTGCACGTCCTGGGGGAAATCCTGGTGGCAGTGCCTCAGGCCTATAAAGAAGCCTTTGAAATTATGCTGCGACCCCACAAAGCGGAAGATGTCACGATGGAACGGGTCAAACCGCGCCGTACTCCTGGATTAATCTTCCTGGATATTTTTCTGATTACCTTTACCCCAAAAACGATCGTCTTGAAATATCACGAACGGGGTTGGTATGAGGTGCATTGGGTGCGCCGGAGAAAAAAGACATGAATGAAGCGAAGTAGTACCTACAGTACGTTATGGATATCCTGACTGTTGTTTGGATCACCCTGCCATTTTTTGTTGGGTTTCTCATTTATTTACTGCCGACGCTCGATCGGTTTCTGGCAATGGGGGTCGCTCTAGTGTCGCTCGCCTATGGGCTGTGGCAGTTAATTGAGCCATCGTCTGTGACGCTGTCGTTGCTGGATAGTTTTGGAGTCACGCTGACCGTTGATGTCCTCAGTGGCTACTTCATCCTGACCAATGCCCTGGTGACTACCGCCGTTTTGCTCTACTGCTGGGGAAGTAACAAAACAGCATTTTTCTACACGCAGGCGATCGTCTTACATGGAAGTATCAATGCAGTATTTATCTGTGCCGATTTTATTAGTCTGTATGTCGCGCTGGAGGTGATTGGAATTGCAGCGTTTCTGCTGATTACCTATCCTCGGAGCGATCGATCGATTTGGCTGGGCTTGCGCTATCTGTTTGTCAGCAACGTTGCCATGCTGTTTTACTTAGTGGGTGTGGCAATGGTCTACCAGATGAATCACTCTTTTGCATTTGCTGGATTGCGGAATGCTCCGGCGGAGGCAACGACTTTGATTTTTCTGGGGTTATTGACGAAAGGAGGCGTTTTTATTTCGGGATTGTGGACTCCGTTGACCAATGCCGAATCAGAAACAGCGATATCCGCCCTGCTGTCTGGCGTTGTGGAAAAAGCTGGAGTTTTTCCCCTGATCCGCCTGGCTTTGCTGCTAGATCAGATTAATCCCATCGTTAGATTCTTTGCGGTTGCCTCGGCCCTGATGGGAGTCACCTGGGCCATTTTGGAAAAAGATACAAAGCGGACGCTGGCTTTTAGTACCATCTCTCAGTTGGGCTGGGTAATGGCGGCACCCGCCGTGGGAGGGGTTTACGCCCTGGCCCATGGACTAGCTAAACCAGCGATCTTTTTAGCGGTAGGACACCTGCCAAGCCGTGACTTCAAGGAACTCCAAAAGCAGCGGATCGATACCACCCTCTGGATGATTCTGCTGATCGGGGGCCTCTCCATTGCAGGCTTTCCCTTGCTGGCAGGATTTGGCGCGAAAATCTTGACTATGCAAAATCTAGTGCCCTGGCAGACTGTTTTAATGGATATCGCTGCGATAGGCACAGTCATCGTGTATGCCAAGTTTGTTTTCTTGCCCCATCAAAAGCAAAAAATGCGAGACTCGCTCCAGCCTGGATTTTGGGCAGCGATCGCTTTACTGATCGGCGGGCTGCTGGTTGCGAACGGGGTGTATTACCCGGCCTACACGGTTGCGAACATAACAAAAGCCATCGCATTGGTTGGGATTGGCTGGCTGATCTATCACCTGATGATTCGACGGATATCATTGCAGTTGCCCCGTATGTTTGAACAACTGGAACATCTAATTGGGATGATGAGTGTAATGTTGGTTCTCCTGTTCTGGATGGTGTGGGCATGATGAGAATTGAATTATTTTTTGCTCGAAAAGTGATTCGCGTCAGAGAGGTAAGTTTAAACACTCACGAATGGAACTGGTATGCAATGCACTGGACTCAGAGGAAAAGCAGATGAATATTGTATTAATGGCAATGCTTTTAGCCCTGTTAATTCCCATCTATGAAGCCTGGCAGGATGATGATGTATGGCAGAAGATGCTGGCCTTTGCCAGTATTGCTACCAAAACTTCGATCATGATTTTGATTATTTCGATTCTGCGGGATGATTGGATGATTGGTGTGGTTGGGGTAATTATCTTGAGTGTGGGAAATGCAGCGTTGATGCTGTTGGCTCATGTGATCAAACGGTTAAATGACGTGTCGAGAGGAGCATTATGATTGACATCCTGAGCTACATTTGCATGGGAATTGGTCTCCTTTTCTGGTTCTGGGGAACTATCCCTTTAGTGGGTAAGCGATCGGTGTTGTTTAAGCTCCATAGCCTTTCTGTTTCAGATACATTGGGTTCAATGAGTATTGTGATTGGGCTGCTTCTCAAGATTCCGAATGAATGGCCTCTACTGATTCTAGCCCTGATCTCGCTGGCTATCTGGAATACGGTGTTGGGCTATGTACTGGCTTACTGCTCCAGTGGTGGAGAGAGCACAGTTGGCGATCGAATTAGCGATCAAACGGACGAACATCGAATGGATGGATATGGTGAATACGGTACGGGTGAGTTCGGTGTCAGACAATAGGAGCAGGTGAAGATGAACGAAGATATTTACATGATTGCGATCGTCGCGTTGCTGCCCCTGAGTGCCCTGATTTTAACCTTTCAGGTGAATCCCTATCACGCTCTAATTCTGCGCGGGATTTTGGGTGCGGTGGCGGCTCTGGTTTATGCCCTCCTAGGCGGAGCCGATGTGGCCCTGACAGAAGCCCTGGTAGGAACGATGCTAGCCATTACCCTCTATGCAGTTGCCGTGCGATCGTCGCTGGTGATGCGTCTGGGGGTGCTGAAGGAGGAATGGGGACATCACGAAGAGGCGATCGCTCAGGTGAATACTCTACCTTCAAGCCAGCTTGCCTCCAGTCAACCGCATCTCCGGCTAATGCAGGACTTTCGGACTGTTTTGAAAAAACATTATATGCGGCTGGAACTGTTGTCCTTTGATGATCCTCAATCTTTGCTGCAAGCTCTCAGCGATCGAGACGTTCATGCCATCTGTACTGAGCGTTCTCTTGCCAACCTCCATCATTCAGATGTGCCAGCAGCAACTGCAACCGGAAATCCGCTTTATCACACTACAACTCGAATTCAGCGGCTTTATGATCTCCTGAATGCTGAACTGGATTCACCCCTGACTAGCCTTGCCTACAGCCAACCTGACTCTGTCCAACTGGCATCATCCATATCGCGTTCAACCGACCTTACACTAACCGGGGAGGAGCATTCATGAAGTGGGTTTATGTCTTAGCCGGGATTGCTGTCTACATCAAGTTTTTGATTTTACCGAATATTGCCCCAGAGATGGTGGATGGTTCGATCGTGGGTTCGATCGTCCAGGATAGCGGCGTTCCCAATGCAGTGACGGGAATTATTTTCCGAAATCGGCTGTACGACACCATCTTTGAGGTGGTAGTGTTTACGATCGCCATCATGGGTGCAAAGTTTCTACTGGCGGATGAGAAACCGTTTGCCAGGGTATATCAATTCACCGATCAACCCTCGATTGTGCTCGCGCGGCTAGGGGCAACGATCGCGGCTCTGGTCAGCATTGAGCTGGCAATTCGGGGGCATCTCAGTCCGGGCGGTGGATTTGCCGCAGGGGTGGCCGGGGGAACAGCGATCGGGCTGGTGGCGATTACGTCTTCCTCAGAGTGGATGCAGTCCGTTTACGGGCAATGGCGAGCGGCGATCGTGGAAAAAGTTTCAGTGCTGATTTTCATTGGCTTGGCACTGATCACCTTAGTCGGGCTGGAATTACCGCACGGCTCCTTCGGTGCATTGCTCAGTGGCGGGGTGATTCCGTTCTTGAATATCCTGGTGGCCCTCAAAGTTGCCCTGGGATCCTGGGCCGCCATTTTGCTGTTTATCCGCTATCGAGGACTGCTGTAGCAGGTTTGGATTCGATTTTCAATCCCTCCCCCCAGAGGGACGCAGCAAGCATCTCCAATTCGGCATGATCAGACGTAAAGTTTCTCTGATACAGTAGCGAGTCATAGGCTTGTTTATGATGAGAACCTGGCCCCGATATTTTTATCCCTATGCTGCTCGATTCGAACCCTTCTACCCGTCCGGTGAATGCAGATAACCCCTTTACTGTTCCCGATCTGCAACGACACACCATTCGCCCGTTTGGAGTATATGTCCTGAATGGACTGGCTTCTACGGGGGAGAACCTGATTGCCCTGGATACGATCCGGGGGTATTTAATCCAGGTCGATTGCCTTAATGACAGTACGACGGTGCTCAATCCTCATCACCTTGAGCAGTTTATGGATGCCACGGGATTGTCAATTTGGCAGGAGCAAATCTGGTTTGCCAGGGATGAACAGGTTTACTGGTGTACGTTTGAAGATCTAACCCCCCGTAAGTTTATTTCCCTGCCCTATCCCGTGAATGGGGTGGCAGTCAAGGAGTCTGCGGTTTATGTCACCTGCCAGAAGTATGGGTATATTTTGATCTTTAACCGGGATACGGGGTCAGAAATCACAAGATTCCCATTGCCAGGGGTCGGTGAAGAGAACCTGTCGATTCGAGATGAGGAACTCTGGGTCTGCGATACGCTGGAGCGATCGGTCTATTGCCTCGATCGAGCGACGGGGGAACTTCAGTTTAGTATTTTGACTCCTTACGAAAATCCGACGGGCATCACCTTCCATCCCGATCCGTTCACGGGAGAATCAATCCTCTACCTCTGCTACGCTCAGGAAGAACGGTACATCCGCGATAATCCCAACCGGGCAGATGATCCCTACGAGCTGGCTGTGCGCGATCGCACCTTTATCCATCCGCTGCACTTTCACTACGATGCTGAAAAACGCTACACCCTTTCCAACGGCTATTTAATGGAAATGTCCTACGTGGAGGAACTTTCCCCCCTGGAGGATGTGACGCTGACCGACTTAGAATGGCGGATTGCCATGCCTGCCAGCACCGATCGCCAGAAGATTCTTCACATTGAGCCGATCGGGATGCCCTACGAAGAGGAAATCCAGAACGGCCAGCGAGTTGCCGTGTTTCGGTTCGATCGGTTGGAGAAGAATGAAGGACGGATTTTTGGCTGGAAGGCATTGATGGAAGTTCGAGGCATCAAGTATCAGCTCAACTTCCGCGACACTGAGGATATTCCGGTGCTCACAGAAGAATTCCAGCAGCGGTATCTGGTGGACGATGATGAGTTGGCAATGGATAAACCCGCGATTCAGTGGGCTGCCAGAGAGGCGATCGGCACGGAAACAAACATCCTGCGCCAGGTACTGAAAATCCGCAACTATGTTTACGATCGGATGTCCTACGGCATTAAGCCCCATATTGATACCCCCGATGTCGCCCTGGAACGGGGAGTCGGTTCCTGCGGTGAATACGTGGGAATTTTACTGGCCTTGGCCCGGTTGAATGGGATTGCCTGCCGTACGGTTGGCCGCTATAAGTGTCCGTCTGACCCCGATCGCCGGAATGTACCCCTGGAGCCAGATTTTAACCATGTTTGGATTGAATTCTATGTGCCGGGGTATGGCTGGTTGCCGATGGAGTCGAATGTGGATGATGTGATTGAAGGCGGGCCCTATCCGACGCGCTTCTTTATGGGCTTACCCTGGTTCCATGCGGAAATTAGTAAAGGAATTCCCTTCGAGCGGATCGCTGCCCCCAATCTACCAGAGGAAATTTCCATTGGCGATTTATCCCTGAACCACGTTCGGTTTACGATTCTGGAGGAGTTGCCACCACCTCAGGCGACGTAGCGACGCATGGCCGGTTCATGAAAAACGCAAAATTTGATACGATATGGGACTCTCTGCGGGCGAGCTACTGGTTTTTACCTACATTGATGGCGATCGGTGCAATGGCTCTCTCAACGCTGATGCTACTCGTCGATAGTGCTGAAATTGAGTTTTTGCACGACGTGCGCTGGATTTATACCGGCGGCCCAGACGGAGCGAGGCAAGTCCTTTCTACCGTGGCGGGATCGATGGCAACCGTAGCAACCACAGCCTTTTCGATTACGATCGTCGCCCTTCAGCTTGCATCATCGAGCTTTGGGTCACGCCTGCTGCGAAACTTCATGCAGGATCGCGGGAATCAGTTTGTGTTGGGCGCTTTTGTCTCGACCTATGTGTATTCCTTGCTGGTTCTGCGAACGATCCGCAACGAAGACTTTGACTTCTTTGTGCCCCAGCTTTCCGTTACGGTAGGCATGATCCTGGCGGTGTTCAGCATTGGGGTCTTAATCTACTTCATCCACCATGCTGCAACGATTATTCAAGCCTCCCATGTGCTGGCGGAAGTCAGTGATGAACTCCATGACGCAATCGATCGCCTGTTTCCGCAACCGCTGGGCCACAGCATCCCCGATCGCTACCGTCCTATAAGCGAAATTCCCATCGACTTTACTGAAAATTCCCGATCGATCCAGTCCGAACGCACAGGCTACCTACAGTTAATTGATGATGCCTCCCTGATGAAGTTGGCCCGTCAGCATGATCTGTTGATTCACCTGCGCCACCGTCCAGGGAAATTTATCATCCAAAATAGCGATATTGCCAGGGTGTATCCTGCCGAGCGAGTCAACTCCGATCTGGCCAGGCGCATCAACAAAACCCTGATTTTGGGCAAAGAACGCACTGAACAGCAAGACGTAGAGTTTCCGATCGATCAGTTGGTGGAAACCGCGACACGAGCCCTCTCACCAGGAATTAACGATCCGTTTACCGCCATTCGCTGTATCGATCGCCTGGCCGCAGGTTTATGTCATCTCGCCCAACGAGAGATCCCCTCCGCCTACCGATACGATGAGGATGATCAACTGCGAGTGATTACAGTGCCGATTCGATTTGAATCCATTGTCGATCAGTCCTTTAACCAGATTCGACAGTACGGTAAGACTGATCTAGCCGTGATGGTTCGGTTGCTGGAGGGAGTCTATGCTGTAGCTAAATGTGCGCATAATCCCGTTCAGCGTACTGCCCTTACTCGTCATGCCGAAATGATTTTGCGGAGTAGTCAAGAAGGATTGTCAGAGGAATACGATCGAAAACTCGTAGCGGAACAGTACAACGCCATCCTAGAAGAGTTAGAAGAACCCTGAGGGATCTGCAATTAAATGACATCCCAATTTTTGAAAAAATCGGCTGTAAGGGCGCACAGCAGTGCGCCCCTAACGGGTATGTTATTTTGCCGCATCCCCCTAACGTTCCTGATTCATCTACTCCCATTCCCTGTCAGGCGACGATTCGCTCCTACTCCAATGCCCTTTGGGCGAATCCCGATTCGCCCCTACAATTCTGCCCGAATCGTAAAACTGTAATCTCCCCCCGGCTCAAGCTGATAGTCACATCGCTCCAGAAACCGAGACAACGGCTCCTTGATCAAAGCACGACCGAGGGAGGGTTCCACCACCAACCTGCCCTGGCGAAATAACCACTCAAATTGCCACTCATATTCGTTAGCTCTGACTTCTCCTTCAATCCGACCACTTTGCCAGGATTGATGGGTAATTCGGACATGGGCAGTTGTTTCAGGCAGACGCTTGGGACTCACAATTGCGTTTCCTTAATCAGGCTTCAGTTGAGAACTTTGGGAACAGGACGAGCATCTGGCTCAAGCACCCACAATACCAAACCTTTGGTGACTCTGGTGAGGATCACAGTATTTCCCCGGTGGGTCATTAATTCAGCCTTTTGACGAGCTGCTTCTAGACTGGGGAAAAATTTGACGTAGGTATAAAACTGCCCCTCATAATGAATAGCACTCGTTGGCTTCTCGGTTCCAGGCAACGTTACATGGCAGCAATCCACTAGTTTCTGGACAAAAATCGGAGTTGGCTCAGGCAGACTTCGAGTATACGCCTGCCACCCAGAAGAATTTGACATCACACATCCCCTTGGATCAGTATAAGAACTTTTGTATCGAAGCATCACTCTAGCATTGGGCAGATACGGCAGGCTTCAGAACTCTTCCTGATCTTGAAGTCCCTGCCTGAACCATGCAACTGCACAAATGCGATCGGTATATTTCTCAGGTTGCCCAAATTTTCCGCAGGCTCTCAGGGCATCTCAAATCAGAGCCTTTTAGGGAGGCAAATTAAATAACTCCGATTTTTTCTGTACGGGCGCACTGCTGTGTACCCCTTCTAGAGATTAAATTTTCGATTTTATTTAATCCGCGTTCCTTAAAGTAGTATCGGTTACACAAAAACGATCGATTTGTTTGATCGATCGCTCTACCTTCTGAAAGATTTAAGGCAAAAAGTGTTTCATTTTACAGTTAACTGTGGTGAAGCAGGGATATTTGTGTTAAGAATGGTTACACATACAGCGGATTTTAGTTTATATTGCACAAAGTCTGCTTGTCCCTTCGTCTAAGTGAGGATTGTTCGGTGACATCATCCGTTTCGTTTTCCCAGACTACCCGTGAATCTGACTCACTCATCGCCGAATTTTTTCAACGATCGGAGGGGCAGTGGCGATCGGAGCGTCGATACTACACCCTGCCCGATGGTGAAACGAAGGAGATGATTAGCCAGCTCTCAATTCGCTTCCTGGAGCAAGGCTGTGAAGAACTGCGGGAACTGGCGCGACTCCATCAGCTCTCAGACGAAACGATCATGACCTGTGGGGCAGAAGTCACCTGGAACAGTCAGGATTCAGTATCGGGACGGAAGCAGTCTCAAGGTTCAACCCTGTTTGGCGCAAAAGGCGATATTCTTTACCGCGATCGAGGTTTTGCCACAACCCAGCCCATCACGGCTCAGTTTGTCTTCACCAATCCTGAAACGCTGTGCCTGCGAACCGAGTATAAAGGCTCTGTGTTTGAAGAAGAATTGAAGCTAATCGGGCAACAGTACCGAACCCGCCAAACCATCATCTCGCGGGCAGGAGAACAGCAGATGATTGGGCAATACCTGGAAAAACGGCTAGGTTAATCAATCCCTGTGGGTAAGGGCGGTTCGCGAACCGCCCCTAGCTGGACGCACTGGTATAAAATCGCAGGGCAAACCGCCAGAAATAATGGGCAACCAGCAGTAATCCGATCGCCAATAAGCCCGCTCCTGCAATCCAGGCAAGCTCCGCTCGGGCTAGTAGAACCTCAGCCGGAATGGTCGTTAAAAATGCGACAGGCACAATAAATGTGAAGAAAAATCGATAGGCGATCGGGTAAGCCGCCATTGGGAAACGTCCCGCTTCCAGCAGACCCCGTAGCACCTCAGTAACGTTGTAGATTTTGACAAACCAAATGCTTGTGGCTCCCAACATAAACCAGAGGCTATAGAGGCTCAGAAGCCCAAACAAAAGCGGCACCAGAGCCAGAAAATAGGCATTGGGAGCGATTCCGAGTTGAGATCCGGCATAACCGATGATCGCCATACCAAAAATCAGATCAGGCAACCCCCAGGGGGAAACGGTGCGGGTGGAAAGCCAGAACTGGGAGCTAATCGGCTTCAGCAGAACGAAGTCTAGAGTTCCCAACTGCACCTGTCGGACGATTTGATTCAGGTTAGGAGCCAGAAACGTTGCAGAAAATCCTTGCAGCAGCGTGAACACTCCCAATACGACCAACGCTTCCTGCCAGCTCCAACCCTGAAACGTATAGCCTCCCTGATAGAACAAAAACAGGGCAAACAGGCTACCCGACAAACTCCCCAAACTGGTAAGCGTCGCAATGATGAAGTTAATCCGGTACTCCAGTTCAGCCTCGATCGCCGTTGACCAAAACAATCGTAAGACCCGCCGATAGCGACTTATCCGCTCCATTACCCCTACCCTTCCTCCGGTTCAATCCCCGCTGCCCTCAGTTGCGCTGCTAGCCGTTCTGCCCGCTGGCGTTCTGATTCTGCCCGATGGCGTTCCTTTGCCACTAGTTCCGATCCCCACAGCAGCAGTTCTCCCTCCGCATTCCACCATCGCAGCCAGTCCCCCGTGCGATTTTCGCGGCTACCCTGCCATATGCCCAAAAACAAATTCATTTCAGGAATCCAGTGGCGATCGTCTGGATTCGACTCTTGAAGCAGATAACGTCCAGAGGCATCTAAGCGGTAAACCTCCAGAATTCCGGTGTTCGGTTCAAAAATGACATAGTTGGGAACCTGCAAAATTTGTTCATAGAAAAACCACTTACCCGGTGGATAGGTCGGCTTGTTGGAATATTCTTTGCCTTCCTCGTCGGAAATAAACTCCATGACAATGCAGGGCACCTCCCCTTGCAGGTTGGGCGTATAGCTGCGGTTGACTTCTTCCCTGGAAACGCGAATCTCCGCAACATAGCCCCAGTCAGGTGCTTTGACGACCACTTGCTGGTTCAGCGTGGCGCAGATGCCATAGTTGGTCAGGGTCAGGGCATGGGCAGGTAAGCGATTGGCCAGTTCTAAGCTTTCGGTCAATGCAGCCGCCAGGGCAGGCTGATTAATGTTATCCACAGGGTCATCATCCAGCACAAAATCATCGGGCAGCTTTTCCCATTTCACCTCCCACTTCACCTGACAGGTGGTGTCTGGGGCGATCGTCATACTCCTGCCTCCCTTGCCTAAATCCCAATCCGGTGTAGCCTTATTGTAATATTGATTGGCAGTAGCCGAACAAATGAACTACAAGCGACAATTTGCTTAATCCTAGTTAGGATGAGGGAAACTCGATCGCTGTTACAAAACCATACAAAAAAGGCTGAGTATATGTACCTATCTCTCTGGTCAGGTAAACCCTACCCCCTGGGAGCGACCTGGGACGGGAAGGGTACGAACTTTGCTTTATTTTCTGAGCACGCCACCGGTGTGGAGCTGTGCTTGTTTGACAATTACGGACGCGAAACGCGATTACCCCTGACGGAGGTTAGCAACTTTGTCTGGCATGGTTATGTGCCATCGGTTGGGCCAGGTCAGCGATACGGCTTTCGGGTGCATGGGCCCTACGAACCCCACAACGGGCATCGGTTCAACCCGAATAAATTAGTCATCGATCCCTATGCCAAGGCGATCGAAGGCCATGTTGACTTTAGCGAAAAGATTTTTGGCTACTCCTGGGACGATCCAGCAAAAGATCTGTCTTTTTCTGACGAAGACGATGCCCAGTACATTCCCAAAGCCGTTGTGATTGACGACTCCTTTGACTGGGAAGATGATGAGCTACTCCAAACGCCACGCCACGAAACCATCATCTACGAAACCCACGTCAAAGGCTTTACCCGGCTCCATCCCGATATTCCGCCAGAGCTGCGGGGAACCTATGCCGGATTGGGGCATCCCGCTTCAATTTTTCACCTCCAGTCCCTCGGCATTACCGCAGTCGAACTGATGCCCGTTCACCACTTCTTTGCCAATCCAGGACATCTGGTCAGTAAAGGGCTGAAAAACTATTGGGGCTACGATTCCCTCAATTATTTTGCTCCCTATTCGGGCTATAGTGCCAGCGGCAACCAGGGACAGCAGGTGATTGAATTCAAACAAATGGTGAAGGCTCTGCATCAAGCTGGGATTGAGGTGATTCTGGATGTGGTGTACAACCATACGGGGGAGGGTAACCACATGGGGCCAACGCTCTCCCTGCGCGGAATTGATAATGCTTCCTACTATCGTCTGGTGGAAGGAGAACCCCGCTACTACATGGATTTCACCGGCTGCGGTAATTCGCTCAATGTGCGCCATCCGCAAGTTTTGAAACTAATCATGGACAGCCTGCGCTACTGGGTGCTGGAAATGCACGTCGATGGCTTCCGGTTTGACCTGGCTTCTGCCCTGGCGCGAGAGCTGTACGCAGTCGATCGCCTCTCGGCTTTCTTCGATATTATTCACCAGGATCCTGTTCTGGCCGATGTGAAGCTGATTGCTGAACCCTGGGATGTGGGCGAAGGCGGCTATCAGGTGGGTGAGTTCCCCCTACTGTGGTCGGAATGGAACGGAAAATATCGGGATACGGTGCGGGACTTCTGGCGCGGAGAAGATAGTCGTTTAGCAGAATTTGCCTATCGGTTTACGGGCAGTTCTGACCTGTACCAGAGCAACGGCCGCAACCCCAGTGCCAGTATTAACTTCATCACCGCCCACGATGGGTTTACCCTGCGGGATCTGGTCAGCTACAACGACAAACACAACGATGACAATGGTGAAGGCAACCGGGATGGTGAAAACCACAACCGATCGTGGAATTGTGGGGTTGAGGGCGATACGGACGATCCTGAGGTGCTGACCCTACGGCGACGACAGCAGCGCAACTTTTTGGTGACACTGATGCTGTCCCAGGGGGCCCCATGCTCTTGAGCGGAGATGAAATGGGGCGATCGCAGCAGGGCAATAACAATGCCTACTGTCAGGACAACGAGATTTCCTGGCTGGATTGGGATCTGAAGGAAGAAAACGAATCGCTGCTGGACTTTGCCCGCCAACTCATTTCTTTTCGCCGCCGCCATCCGGTCTTCCGTCGTCGCAAATGGTTTCAGGGCAGAGCGATCCACGGCACCACGGTGAACGACATTGGCTGGTTTAACCCCGATGGCGGGCAAATGACTGAGGAACAGTGGAATGATGGCTTTGCCAAGGCGATCGCTATTTTCCTCAACGGGCAGGAAATATCAGAACCGGGAGAGCGGGGAGAGCGAATTATGGATGAAAGCTTTGTGCTGTTCTTCAACGCCCACTACGAAATGATTGAATTCACCATCCCAACCGGACTTCAGCACTGGCAGTGGCAGGTGATCATCGACACGACCCAACCGCGATTTGTGGAAAACGGGATGTGGTTCACCAGCGATAAGCCGATCGAGGTGGCAGAGCGATCGGTTACAGTCCTGAAACGGGTGGGCTAGAGTCTCTCTCAGGAGAGGTGTAGAAAGGGAGGAGGACAGTGTAAAAGATGCTAAGGATTGTAAATCAACCCGACGGGCAGACCCAATGGGCGGGCTGTGTTCATCGGAAGGACGTGCAGGATGCTCATTCAACCGGAAGGACGGGCAAGATGCCCATCCCACAAGCAATTGCAGCCCTTATCCGAAAGCTGATTTATAAACTAAATTTTGAGTGCTGAAAGAATGATATGGCTTGATCCCCCCTAGCCCCCCTTCATAAGGGGGGAACTCAGCTCCCAGGCTTAAGTCCCCCTTTTGAAGGGGGATTTAGGGGGATCGAAACTTTTGTTTACAGATCAGCCCTGATTCTTAAACGCTAAACCTTATACACTCACCCCTGTTCTTAAAAATCATGCAGTTAGGTTCTTGGTATCTCGGTAACGGTCAAGCTAGCTTCACCCTCTGGGCTCCCCTCCTGGAACAAGCCGCCCTCCACATCGTTGCTCCCGAAGAAAAACTGATTCCAATGGAGCAAGACGATCGCGGCTATTGGCACGTCACCACAGCAGCCACACCGGGAACACGCTACTTTTTTCAACACAACGGAACAGACGATCGCCCTGATCCCGCGTCCTATTCCCAGCCCGATGGAGTTCATAAGGCCTCCGAAGTGGTGGATCAGTCCACCTTCCAGTGGACAGACGAATCGTGGCAGGGGGTTCCTCTAGAAGAAATGGTGATCTACGAGCTTCATGTGGGCACCTTCACGCCAAAAGGCACCTTTGAAGCCATGATCGATCGCCTGCCTGACCTGAAGGAGTTGGGGATAAATACGATCGAGATCATGCCCGTGGCCCAGTTTCCGGGCGATCGCAACTGGGGCTATGATGGCGTGTTTCCCTTTGCGGTGCAAAATTCCTACGGGGGAGTTGAGGGGTTAAAGCAGCTCGTCGATGCCTGCCACAGAGAAGGGCTATCAGTGGTGCTGGATGTGGTGTACAACCACCTGGGCCCCGAAGGCAATTACCTCTGGTGTCTGGGAACCTACTTCACCGACAAGTACAAAACCCCCTGGGGCAGTGCGATCAACTATGATGATGCCCACAGTGACGGAGTGCGGGAATATTTCGTCCAGAACACCCTCTACTGGTTCCGCGATTTCCACATCGATGCTCTGCGGTTAGATGCGGTTCACGCCATCTACGATTTTGGAGCCAGGCACATCCTGCACGAAATTTCTGAAGCAACGGCTCAACTCTCCCAGCAAATTGGGCGCAAGTTTTATCTGATTGCTGAAAGTGATCTGAACGATCCCCGCATCATTCGATCGCCCGAAAAAGGCGGCTACGGTATGGATGCCCAGTGGAGTGATGACTTTCACCACATTCTGCACACACTCCTCACCGGGGAAGCCCACGGCTACTACGAAGACTACGGCAAGTTCCATCAGTTCGCCCGGATTTATGAAAAGGGCTATGTCTACGTCTGGGATTATTCCAAATTCCGCAAACGCTACCACGGAGCCGATCCAAGCGATTGTCCGCCGAAACAGTTTGTCGTTTGTTCCCAAAACCACGATCAGGTGGGCAACCGGATGTTGGGCGATCGGTTCTCCACGCTGATTTCCTTTGAGGCGCAGAAGCTAGCCGCCGTGACGGTGCTGCTTTCACCCTACGTCCCGATGCTGTTTATGGGCGAAGAATATGGCGAACCCAACCCCTTCCTCTACTTTGTCAGCCATAGTGATCCCGGTCTGGTAGAATCAGTTCGCAAGGGCAGAAAAGAGGAGTTCGCTGCCTTTCACGCGGAAGGGGAAGCACCTGATCCCCAGTCTGAAGCTACGTTCCAGCAGTCTAAGCTGCAATGGGACAAGCGGCACGAAGGGCAACATCAAACCCTCTGGCAGTTCTATCAGGCTCTCCTGAAACTGCGCCAATCCGTTCCGGCACTCACCCGTGCCGGAGCCGATCGCACCTCCTATGAAGTCTCTGGTCTGGACGAGGAGAAAGTATTGCGATTGCGGCGATGGCAGGGCAACAGTCAGGTTTTGTGTCTGATGAACTTCAGCCAAAATCCCGTTCAGCTTACGATGACATTGCCCCCCGGAACCTGGAAAAAGTCACTGGATTCCGCTGATACTCGCTGGGGCGGTTCAGGGTCTACTCTACCCGATGTGCTTCCCACCGATCGCACCTCATCCGTACCTCAGCAATCCTTCTCTTTCTCGCCTCAGAGTGCGGCGGTGTATATCAGCGAATAAACGCTCTACCCCAGGAAGCTTCTACCTTGTGCATCCTGATCGTGTGTTTTAGTCGTGTTTCTGTCGGTACGTTGTGTGATTCCCGGTGATCTGGCTTGCGTTATTTGTCATCCCCGTTCAGCCCTGGTCTACGGCTCCTGGGGTTGTGCGATCTGTGATTGGTCTGGTCTCGTCTTTTCTAAGCCCAAAATCTAAGATCCAGAATCTAAGATCCAAACTCTAAAATCCAAAATTCAAAACCTAAAATCCAAACCCCCTGTCCCCTACCATGATGCAAATCCCTATCGCAACCTATCGCATTCAATTCCATGCAGGCTTTGACTTCAAGGCGGTCAAGGCGATCGTCCCTTATCTGGCTGAACTGGGGGTTTCTGATCTATATGCATCCCCGATTTTTACCGCTCGCAAGGGCAGTAGTCACGGTTACGATGTGGTGAATCCGCAGCAAATTAACCCAGAACTGGGCGGACAGGAGGGATTTGAAGAGGTCGTGGCCGCCCTTCAGAAACATGAGATGGGCTGGGTACAGGATATTGTGCCGAACCACATGGCATTCAGCAGCCAAAACCATATCCTGGTGGATGTGCTGGAAAACGGAGCCGATTCCCAGTACTGCGAATTTTTTGATATTAACTGGAATCATCCCTATAACGGCATCCGGGGGAGAGTATTAGCTCCTTTTTTGGGCAAGTTCTGCGGGGACTGTCTGGAAAGTGGAGAATTGCAGCTCGGCTACACGCAGGAAGGGATTGCAATCAATTACTACGATCAGAGCTTTCCCCTGCGGATTGAGTCCTACAGCCACATCTTGATGTACGATCTGGCGCGACTCCGGGAGAAGTTAGGACGGAATCATCCTTTCTTTATTAAGCTGTTGGGGATGTTGTATATGCTGAAATACATTCCCTCTGGTTCCGAAGGACGAGAACGCTACGATCAGATTTCTTTCATCAAGCGAATGCTATGGGAACTCTGGAATGATTGCCCGGAAATTAAAGAGTTCATTGAAGAAAATATTCAAACATTCAACGGCGAAGTGGGCAAGCCGGAAAGCTTTAATCAACTGGATAACTTATTAAATGAACAGTTTTTCCGCCTGGCTTACTGGAAAGTCGGGAATGAAGAACTGAACTACCGTCGGTTTTTTACGGTGAATGATTTGATCTCCCTCCGAGTTGAAGATCAAACTGTATTTGACACCACCCATGCCTTCATTTTGCAATTGGTGCAGGAGGGCAAGTTTACTGGATTACGAGTCGATCATATCGACGGATTGTATGATCCGGCGGAATATATTAATCGACTGCGGGAAAGTGCCCCTGAAGTTTATTTGCTGGTAGAAAAGATCCTGGAGGCGGATGAAGAATTACCGCTCAACTGGCAAATTCAGGGCACGACCGGATATGACTTTATGAGCAAGGTGAATTGCCTGTTCTGCCAGCAGGCGAGTGAAGCGGAGTTCGATGAAATTTATCACCGCTTTACGGGTCGCTACATGGATCTGGATACGTTAATTGACCAGAATAAGCGACTGATTATTGGCAAGCACCTGGCTGGAGATATTGATAATCTGGCACACCTGTTAAAACAAATTGCCGATCGCCACCGTTACGCCAGCGACTTCACCATGTATGGCTTGAAGCGAGCCCTGGTGGAAATTCTGACGCTCTTCCCAGTCTACCGCACCTACATTAATCGGGATGGCTCCAGTAATGCAGATAAAGAGTGTATGCAGTGGGTGATGAGCCGGGCCAGGAAAATCTGCCCGACTTCACGAATGAACTCAGCTTCATTGAACGGTTCTTAATGTTGAACTTTGATGACGGTTTGAGTCAGGAAGATAAGCAAGTCTGGCTGCATTTCATTATGCGGTTACAGCAGTTCACAGGGCCGCTGATGGCAAAAGGGGTAGAAGACACGGTTTTCTATGTTTACAATCGGCTGATTTCGCTGAACGAAGTCGGAGCAACTCCTGCCCTGTTTGGAATATCCGTCGAGGATTTCCACCAATTCAACCAAACCCGTTTGTCCTACTGGCCCCACGCCATGAACGCCACCTCCACCCACGATACGAAGCGAGGGGAAGACGTGCGGGCTAGAATCAACGTCTTATCAGAAATTCCGGAAGAGTGGGAAAAGCACGTTAAACAATGGCAGGAGATCAACGCTCCCTATCGAACCATCGTGGAGGATCTGGTTGCCCCTAGCCGCAATGATGAGTATTTCTTCTATCAAACTTTAATTGGTGCGTTCCCATTTGATGATCAGGATTATCCCAATTTAGTGAATCGGGTGAAGGAGTACGTCATTAAAGCGATCCGGGAGGCCAAGGTGCATACCGCCTGGATTCGTCCCCATTCCGAATATGAAGATGCGTTCCTGAAATTTGTCGATCGCGCCCTGGAACCCTCCAAGAAAAATGCCTTCCTGGATTCGTTCCGCCCCTTCCAGCGCAAGGTACAGCACTACGGGATCTGTAATTCCCTATCCCAAACCTTGCTCAAAGTCACGGCTCCTGGTATGCCTGATTTCTATCAGGGTACTGAACTCTGGGATCTCAGTCTGGTTGATCCCGATAACCGTCGTCCAGTGGACTTTGACCAACGGTTGAGCTATCTGAAGGAAATTAAGGCAAAAACCAAAACCAAATCCAAGTCTAAATCTGGTCTTCTAAGCTATATCGAGGAACTACTGAAAACCCCAGAGGATGCTCGACTCAAGCTGTTCTTAATCTATCGTGCCCTCCAGACTCGGCGGGAATACCTTGAGTTGTTCCAGCGGGGCAGCTACGAGAAGTTAACCGTTCAGGGCAGCTTAAAAAGTCATGTCGTTGCCTTCTCACGGGAACTGGGAGACATGCGGGCGATCGTTGTTGTACCCCGGTTGCTGACTTCTCTGGTGAAGGAGGGAGAATATCCGCTGGGGGAACAGGTGTGGCACGAAACTCGCATTATCCAGTCTCCTGGCTCCTCAATGGTGTTACAGGATGTGATTACAGGACAAGAGATCCAGGGTGAAGAAACCCTATGGCTCAAGGAAATTTTGGCGCATTTTCCTGTAGCGTTGCTGGTGGGTAAGGTGGAGGACACGTTTGATATGAGTGAGGAGGAGAGTGAGGAGGAGAGTGAGGAAGTTGCAGAATTGAACAACCGCAGAAGTGCGTAAAAGTCACCCATAGATCATGAGTTTGATCAACCCCCTAAATTAGTAGAATACGGGATGTTAAGCTAATGTTCTCCCCTCCACAATAAAACCAGTGGAAAGTCAATGGGGTGGGGGGAATTTGGACATGATCTTTAAATTAAGCCATGCGATCGCCATTACACTACTTCTCTACTTCATCATGGGGATGAATAACTCTGGTAGTGTTAAGACCGCCGATTCAGGTCAAACCGCCGATTCAGGTCAGCCTACGGATTCACTGGCGGAACCAGAGGCAGTTGCTGAACTTGAATTCAAGGAATTACCGCACAGACTCGTCCGGGCGATTAATCTGGGTCGATAGATCGGGGCGATCGATCGGGTTTGGCTCCTGTAAAGTACGGGCATCTTGCTGTCCACATTTATTCTGTACCGGCACTCTAGCAAAGCTGCGTCAAACGGTAAGATCTAAGGACAAGTCCCATACGATTGAGCTTGCCCATGATTTGCTTCCGATCGCTAGCGTTCCTGTTCAGTCTCTTCTGTCTTCTGACCTGGAGTCTGCCCGCCCAGGCGGATTGGACGATGCCCCTGTCCTATAGCAATGCTCAGTTGCAGGGACGAGATTTCTCAGGGCAAGAACTTCAAGGCGCGGAATTTTCCAACGCGAATCTGGAACAGACAGACTTTTCCCATGCAGATGTTCGTGGTGCGGTGTTCAGTGCTTCTACCATGACTCAGGCGAATCTCCATGGCGCAGATTTGACCTATGCCATGCTGGATCAGTCCAATTTAACGGGGGCGGATCTCAGTGATGCGGTGCTGGTGGAAGCTCTAATGCTGCTATCTACCTTTGATGAAATTAATATCACTGGGGCAGACTTTACAGATGCCATTCTGGATGGGGTGCAGGTTAAGCGATTGTGTCAGCAGGCTGAGGGTGTGAATTCTCAGACGGGAGTGGCGACCCGTGAATCGTTGGGGTGCCGATAAATGGTAAAGGACAGCATGGTGCAGCGGGTTGGGGTGATTGGTGGGGGGCAGCTTGCCTGGATGATGGCAGAAGCAGCTCAAACCCTGGGACTGGAGCTAGTGATTCAAACTCCTAAGGCGGACGATCCAGCCGTGTCGATCGCCGCGCACACGATTTTTGCTCCGGTGGCTGATGCCTCTGCCACGGCCGAACTGGCAACCCATTGTGAGGTGATTACCTTTGAAAACGAATTTGTTGATCTGGAAGCATTGCTGAAGCTGGAACAGCAGGGAATTCGCTTCTATCCAAGTCTCCGTTCGATCGCCCCCTTGCTGGATAAATACGAGCAGCGATCCTACCTCAAAACACTGGGGTTGCCGACTCCTGAATTTATGGCCCTGGAACCGGATACGGCTCCGACGATGATCAACGCCTTTGGGCTGCCGGTTGTCCTCAAAGCGCGGCGGCTCGGCTACGACGGACAGGGAACCACCATTTTTAAAACGCAAACTGATCTGCACAATCTGATTCACGATCGCTTAGATCCGTCCCATCCCTTCCCCGCATCCACTTTTTTGTTAGAGGCCTTTGTGCCCTTTGAGCGGGAACTGGCCGTCATGGTGGCGCGATCGGTGACTGGAGAACTGGTAATCTATCCCGTTGTAGAAACCCAGCAGGAGCAGCAGGTTTGTCGGCGGGTGATTGTTACCCCTGATTTCGATCCTTCTATCGTTGAACAGGTGCAGGCGATCGCCCAGCGACTCCTCGAAAGTTTGGACTATGTGGGCATCATGGGGATTGAGTTTTTCCTGACCCAGGACGGTAAGGTTTTAGTCAATGAAACCGCTCCTCGAACCCACAATTCGGGGCACTACTCCCTCAATGCCTGCCTCACCTCTCAGTTTGAGCAACAGTTGCGATCGGTTGCCGGTTTACCGCTGGGTGATCCCGCCTTAAGCCATCCAGGAGCCGTTATGGTCAATCTCCTGGGCTATGAAGATGCAGAACAGGATTATGCTGAAAAACGGCAGCAACTCGCTCAAATTCCCCATGCCCATGTCTACTGGTACGGCAAAACCCTGTCTCGGGTGGGCCGCAAGTTGGGACACGTGACGGTGACACTGGCAGAGGGAGAGGGACGATCGCAGGCGTTGGCCATTGCGGAACAAATTGAGGCAATTTGGTATGGGGAGTAGTATCCTGAAAGCGTAATCCTTTCAGACAAACCGCTTCAGGGTTGGAGAACAGCATGAAATTTGGCGTGATCGTGTTTCCGGGATCCAATTGCGATCGAGATGTGGCGATGGTGCCTCGTGATCTATTGCAGCAGCCCACTCGAATGGTTTGGCATGAGGAAAGTGACCTGTCGGATCTGGATGTGATCATTGTGCCCGGTGGGTTTAGCTATGGGGATTATTTGCGCTGTGGGGCGATCGCCCGGTTTTCGCCTGCCATGAAGGCGACGGTGCAACACGCAGAGCGGGGTGGATTTGTGCTGGGGATTTGCAATGGGTTTCAGGTGCTGACGGAAGCGGGACTGTTACCAGGAGCATTGATGCGGAACCGAGACTTGCATTTTGTCTGCGATCGAGTTCCCCTGCGCGTCGAGCGCACCAATCTTCCCTGGACGCAAGAGTACCAGGGTGGACAGGTGATCACTCTGCCGATCGCCCACGGTGAAGGCTGCTATTACGCCGATGCCGACACACTCAAATCTTTAGAAGATCACCATCAGGTTTTATTCCGCTACAGCACACCCACAGGTGAACAGACCGATGCAGCCAATCCCAATGGCTCTTTGAATCACATTGCGGGGATTTGTAACCGTCAGGGCAATGTTTTAGGGATGATGCCTCACCCGGAACGGGCTGCTGATCCGGCTCTGGGAAGTACTGATGGCATTCACCTATTTAAGGGATTGCTCAATGCCTTAGTGGGCACGCGGTAGGGGGATATCCCCTCGCTGCAAATCGATCGCCTTCCGTAGCATCTTGCCTGCCTGCCGTTCTTACTATTTCAGATTTTGGATTTTAGATTTTGAATTTTGAGATCAAAACAGGCTCAACTGTTGGGGTTGTTCGATCGCATTCCAGGGGAGGGGCGGAACCGGAACGCCCTGTTGATCGAGTAATTGCTGGAACGAGCGGGCGGTAAGGGGGGAATACCGCTCAATGGGACAGTGGACGAAGAAGTAAACCTGGGTTCCCTGGAGGAGCCATTGCTGAACCCGATCGACCCATTCCTGGAGATAAGGCTGGTTGAACGCTAAGTCGGGATGGCTGATGTAGCGAATTAGAGTGAAGGGGGCAGTGATAGTGGGCTGGAGGGGAACCTGGGGTTTGCGGCGTTCCGAGTAGAGTTGGGGGTCGTCTGGGCAGTCGTAGATCGGGCGGGTATCGAGCAGGACTCGGCCAATTCCCAGTTCAGCGAGGCGATCGGTCAATTGGCTGGCATAGGGTTCCTGAAACCAGTCTGGATGGCGAACTTCCAGGGCCAGGGGAAATTCCTGGGTTGGATAAGCCTGGAGAAAGTGCATCAAATCGCCAATTTGGGCCGGACTATAGCTGGGAGGGAGTTGGGCAAAGCAAGGCCCCAGGCGATCGCCCAGTCCGGCAACGTGCTGAAGAAATGCTAGCGTTTCAGGTAGGGTCGCGGCCAGGAGACCTGCATGGGTGATGCTGCGAGGCAGTTTCAGGCAAAATTGGAACCCATCGGGAGTTTCGCTGGCCCAGCGGTGAATTGTTTCGGCATCGGGCACCGAATAAAAGGTCGTGTTGCCTTCTACCGTGGTGAGGCGACGGCTATAGAGGCGCAGAAAATCCCTGGTCTGACTCCCTACCGGGAAAAATTGACCCACCCACTCCTTATACGCCCAAACGGCACAACCCAGTCGAAAATTCATGCTTCAATATAGCCTAGTCTGGGTATCGACGGGGATTCCTCCGTAGAGGTAGCTTGTTCCGGTATGGACGGCTGCGATTGCATCGGCAATTCTATCCAAAACTCAGTCCCCTCTCCTGGCTGAGAGTAGCATTCCAGGGAGCCACTGTGGCGATCGACAATAATTTGCTGGCTGATCGATAATCCCAGCCCCGTCCCCTTACCAGCGGGTTTTGTGGTGAAGAACGGTTCAAACAACTTAGATTGAATCGCTTCTGGAATCCCCAGGGCGTTATCCGCAATCCGAATGATGATGCGGGAACTGTTGGTTTCGGAGTCAGGAATGATGCCAGTCCGAATCGTAATTTGTGGCAACCATTCATTCGTGTCGTCTGGTCGATCGCCCCTTTCTGCGGCTTCTTCCAGGGCATCGATCGCATTGGTGAGAATATTCATAAACACCTGATTCAACTGACTGGCATAGCATTCCACCAGCGGCAATTCACCATATTCTTTGATGATCTGGATTCCAGCCGTATTCGATCGCGGTTTGAACCGATACTGCAAAATCAGGAGTGTACTATCTAGCCCTTCATGAATATTGGTCAGATTCATGCTTGTCTCATCCAACCGCGAGAAGGTTCGCAGCGACAGCACGATTTGTTGAATCCGATCGGCTCCTAATTGCATTGAGGAGAGGATTTTAGGAAAATCTTCGATCAGAAAGTCCAGATCTAGCTCTGCGATTCGTTCAGCTAACTCAGGACTGGGCGAAGCATGCTCCTGCTGAAACAGGGTCAATGCCTCTAGCAAATTCTGGGCATATTGATTGGCGTGGGACAGGTTGCCATAGATAAAGTTAACGGGATTATTGATCTCATGGGCAATCCCCGCTACCAACTGCCCCAGGCTCGACATTTTTTCACTCTGGATGAGTTGAGTGCGGCTGCGTTTCAAATCCTCTAGCATTTGAGACAGCATCACTGCCTGACGTTGGGTTTGTGCCAAAAGCTCGGCTTGCTGAATCGCAACCGCTAAATGATCAGCAATCTGCGCCACAAACTGAATTTCATCGGGCTGCCACTCGCGGGGGTTCGAGCATTGGTGGATACAGAGCAATCCCCAGAGCCGACCCTCTGGACGCAGGGGAACCACTAAATTGGCCCGAATTTGAAATTGCCGCAGGATATCAATGTGACAATCACGCAATCCAGCATGATAGATATCCGCAACCGCCTGAATCTGCCCTGCCTGGTAGTGAATCGCGTACTGTTCCCCAAAGCAATGATCGTGAACTCTAGTATTGAGAGCAGAATGGAACCCTGGTAGCACATCTTCGGAAACAAACTCGCCATCATCCCATTCTGAATCTGGATCAAAGCGAAACATCCCTACTCGATCGGCGTTTAGGAGTTGGCGAACTTCCGTGGCGGTCGTCTGAAACAGCGAATCAAGGTCTAAGGATGCCCGAATATGCGTGATCACTTGCAGGAGAGCTTTCTGCTGATCGCCTTCAGAGCCTTGGGTACTGACGGGAACTGAGGGAGTGTCCATCAGAATTTGCTTCATGCGCTCAAAGGCTGATTCGTCGCGGCAACAGTCTCTCAGTCGATCCAGGTTATCGAGATTCATAGAACAATATTAAGACGCTTGAAGGGTTAATCAGACATGAGGCTGAGAATAAACGCTACAACTCCGGAAAAATTCAGGCAGTAGGGAATGTGTAAAGAATAAGCCAACCCCTCAGTACATTTCGGGGGTAGTAAACATCTGTCGAAAAACGCTTTAATGCACATTTTAAGCGTTAGTTTCTAGATTTAGCACCATGAAATGCTGATTAAATCAACGTTTTAGCAAATCAGTAGACAAATTTCTCTGAGCAAGAGTAGAAGATGCGATCTGAACAGACGGTTTTAGAGCTTCAGTATGGCAAATTAGCTGCTTCAGAGAAATGAGTTAAAACCCGTAAGTCTTTATGATCTCAAAACACAGGGTAATCAGTAGAAATAAGGAAGCCAGTTTGAGAATTGGCAGCTAAAACTCAGTAAAAATACGAGATAGACGATCGGCCAGCAGGGTGTAGCGATGCTGATCTTTGACTTGCCGCACAGCAAACCCGATCGCCTTTTGAGGCCCAACTAAAATCACCAGTTTGCGGGCCCGCGTTAGCCCTGTGTAAATTAAGTTGCGCGATAGCAGAAGGTAGTGCTGCATATAGACGGGGATGATCACCACCGGGTACTCGCTTCCCTGGGATTTATGAATTGTTACTGCCCATGCCAGGGTAATCTCATTCAAATCAGCGTAATCATACTCCACCAGCCGATCGGCAAATTTTACGGTTACGGCCTGCTCATCCAGGTCAATTTGCGTAATCACGCCCAAGTCACCGTTAAAAACTTCTCGGTTGTAGTCATTCACCTTTTGAATGATGCGATCGCCTACCCGTAAGGTCATTCCCCCTCGCGTCAGTTCGGCCTTATGGGTGGCGGGCGGGTTCACCAATTCCTGCAAGACTTGATTCAGATTTCGCGTTCCCGTATCGCTACGAGTCATGGGGCAGAGAATTTGCACATCCTGTGCCGGATCAAATCCCAACTGGGGAATCAGATCCGCTACCAGATCGCGGATCGCCTGGACTCCGTGGGCGGGTTCCGGGGCAGCTAACCAGAGGCAATCGGTCTGGGGTTGATTAGTGACGGCTTCCAGATGGGGAAACTGTCCCTGGTTAATCCGGTGGGCATTGCTGACAATTTGACTGGTCTGCGCCTGCCGAAAGACTTCGCTGAGGCGAATCACTGGAATTTGTCCTGACCCCATCAAATCCGCCAGGACATTCCCCGGCCCGACACTGGGAAGCTGATCAATATCCCCTACCAGCAGCAGTTGGGAATTGGGCGCAATGGCCTTGACCAACGAATTGGCCAAAAACAAATCCAGCATCGACGCTTCATCTACAATCACTGCATCCGCTTCGATCGGGTTCTGTCCATCGCGCTTAAAGGCCATGTTACTGGGATCGAATTCCAACAGTCGGTGAATCGTTTTTGCTTCCCGTCCCGTCATTTCACTCAAACGCTGGGCGGCCCGTCCGGTGGGAGAAGCCAGGGCGATCGTCTTTCCCATTGCCTTCCAGAGGGCGACGATCGTTTTAGTGGTGAAGGTTTTCCCGGTTCCCGGCCCCCCGTCAGCACCATTACCCGGTGACTGGCCGCCATTTCCACGGCCGATCGCTGCTGGGCAGAAAGCTGAAGTCCAGTTTTCTCAGTGAAGCGATCGATCCAGCGTTGGACGCGAGGCAAATCAACCTGGAGATCTTGAATCAGTAATCGACCCAGGCGATCGGCCAGGCCCTGTTCGGCTCCGTAGAAGGGGGGAGAGTAGCAAATGATGGCTTGCGCGGGGGGAGAATCTTTGGGAGAACTTTCTGGAGGACTTTCTGGGGTCGGATCGCTTGAAGAATCCGGCGATCGCTCTTGCAGTACCAGCTCCCCATCGGCTGCCATTTTCAAGGTGAGGGCGAGGATTTCTTCAGCATTGGGAGTATGGTCGTCAATGGCTAACCGCTTCACGACGCGATCGACCAGTTCCGGCTGGGGTAAAAAGCAGTGCCCTTCCTCGGAGGCTTCCGTTAGAACGTGCAAAATGCCGCTGCGGTAGCGAAATTCTGAGCCAGGGTGAATCCCCAAATTGCGGGCAATGGCATCTGCGGTGACAAAGCCAATGCCATAGACATCGGTGGCGAGCTGGTAGGGATTGCGGGTGACGACTTCGATCGCCTCATCGCCGTACTGCTTGTAAATTTTGACGGCATAGGTGGTTGAAACCCCATGACTTTGCAAAAACAGCATCACCTCTTTAATGGCTTTCTGTTCTGACCAGGCCTGCTGAATCATCTTGACCCGTTTAGCCGCAATGCCGGGAACCTCGCTGAGGCGTTCAATCTGGGTTTCAATAATCTCCAGGGTTTCTAATCCAAAATGGGCCACAATCCGTCTGGCGGTGACGGGCCCAACTCCCTTAATTAATCCACTGCCCAAGTATTTCTCGATTCCCGTCAGGGTGGCGGGCTTGGTTTCCCGGTATTTCACCACCTGAAACTGCTGCCCATACTTGGGATGATCGCGCCAGGTGCCCTCCAGATGCAGTGTTTGACCTGCCTGAATATTGGCAAAGTTACCAACGATCGTGATGAGTTCACTGGTGCGGGGAGCCTTGAGTCGAGCCACCGTATAACCCGATTCTTCGGAATGATAGGTCAACCGTTCAATCACCCCTTGCAAATCTTCAATGGGTGTTGCAGGCGTTGCATTGTAGCGGCTGGGGCGATCGGACACGGTAATTAATATTGTCAGTATTAAAAGATCGCAATACTTCCAGTGTGCCAAGAAGTTAGCCTTTCGGCTCAATCACCGTTAAAAATTTGTTGAGAGAATAGTAGCTCAGGTATGCTGATTTGCTCCTCTGGGCAATGGTTTGCCTTGGTTGACTGGGCGGGCAAGATGCCCACCCCACAAGGACTTCAGCCATTGTATCTACCCTTTAAGCTGAAGGTCGATCGGTTTCTTCGGTTAAGGGTAAGCGGGAATCGCTGGATGCATTCAGGGAGGCGGAACCGTGGTGGCTGAGGCTGGGTAGCCCTTCTGTACCGGGCATGGGGCGAATCCGATTGAGCTGAGACAGGGCCCATTCTGCGGTTTCCTGAACTTCCCGATCGCCATCATTGGTGGCATATTGCAACAGTTGGCTGATCTGCGTGACAAGTTCAAACAGCCGCGAGGCATCCCGAATCGAGTTTTTGCGCACCTCAGGGCTGTCATCCTGAATCGTCATCATCAGGGCCCGGCTCATGGGTTTTAAGGTACGAACGCTAATTTCTGACACGGCCGCCAGGATCAAGCTGCGCTGCTGGGAGTCTGAATCCACCAGCAAATCGACTAAGGGCTGAATCGCCCGCGAATCTCCCCGCTGCCCCAGTTCCCAGATGGCTTTTCGGCGTTTGTTGGGGTTTGAGCTATGCAATTCCTGAATCAGGGTTGCCACAATATCCACCCGGCTGATGCGGGTCGTTTCGGAAACTGCGATCGGGTTTGCAGGTTGGGTGAGTTGCCCCAGATCTTTGGCTGAATCTTTAGCTGAATCTTGATCTGGTGCTTCTTCCAGATTGGGGGCTGAATCTTCGGTTATGTCTTGCACTTCTTCCAGACCGTCTACGGCTACCCCATTCTGTCCTGCAATCTCATCAGCACTGGCGATCGCGGGGAGTCCACTAGATTTTTGCTGTCCCTGTTGGGAGCCATACCAAACGCCGCCTATTAGAGCGATCGGAATTAGCGTCAGCGTGAACCACCATTGCCAGGCAGGAGCCGCCGCTTCAACCGGAGCCGCTTCAGATTCAGGGGAAATTGCGGGAGCAACGGGAGATTCAGCAGCCGGAGATGGGGCAATCGGGGGAAGATTGTCTTCAGCCTGAACGGGAAACTTTGCCTGAACAACAAAATTGACACTGAGCAGGCAAGCCATTAAAAATAGCCTGGAGCGATAAACCATCATGAGGGAGCAGGGGCGATCGTTACCTACGTTTAAGTTGCCCACAACCTGAGACTTTAGTTGCCACAATTTTAGATTTAGGTTGCCCGCAACGATCAAAATAGTAGAAATAGGCTAATGATTCACCCCTATACTGGCTCAACTTTGGCGGGAAAGCACCTATCTTGATGAAACTTCTGACTGCACCTGCACCGTTGCCGATGGATCTGGCACCAGGTTAAATTCTGCTTCCGCCTGAGCTGCTGCACCCTCCTGATTCCCCCGAAAGCGTTCCAGGAGCCGATCGCGTTGATTGATCAGATAAATACTGACCAGGGTTAAACTGACTCCAAACCATTGAATCGAGTTCAGGACTTCGCCCAGGAACAGGTTGCCGAACAGGAGGGCAAAAATTGGGGTGAGGAAGGTGAGGGAAATCAGGCTGGTGAGATTACCGCTGGAGGCAAAGTAGAAGAACAGGGCATAGGCGATCGCACTGCCAAAAATGGTGGAATAGCCCAGTGCTAACCAGTCTCCTCCGGTCAGATTGACCCACTGTTGGGATTCCAGCAATCCTGAACCCAGAAACAGCGGAATGCCGCCGAATACCATATGCCAACCCGTCGCTGAAATCGGATCCGCATACTGGGAAACATACCGCACCAGAATCGTTCCCACTGCCATCGACAGAGCGGCAAGCAGCATCAACCATTGTCCGTTGTGGGTCAGTTGCTCCAGGATGTCTCCCCCCACCTGAAGGGCAGCCCCATCTCCCTGCAATAACCCCATGATCCAGGCTTTGGGCAATCCCAGTAAGCTAATCCCGACAACTCCGAAACATAGACCCAGCCAACCCCACAGCCCAATCATCTCCCCAAACAGAACCCGCGCCATCAGGGCAACGGCGATCGGCTGCGAGTCGATCATCACAGAACCCAGTCCTGCCCCCGTCCGCATCAGTCCTTCCGCCAGAAATCCCTGAAATAGCGTGCCATCTACCAGTCCAAACAGGGCAATCCATAGCCAGGCTTTCCAGCCCCTGGGATTGGGTCTGCCCATGATTAAGGCGGCAATGAGGATGAGAATTCCCGCAGGCAGCAGGCGGACTCCTGCCAAAAATAGCGGGGTTGTGTGGGGAATTGTTCCCTTCATGGCAACCATTGCAGTGCCCCATAGAAAAAAGGGCGCGATCAGCAGCAAGGGGCCAAATGGCAGACGGGATTCAGTCTTTAACTGCATGAAATTAGTCACTCAGCACTCGGACACTTTTGATTAATTGTAATCAATTATTGAGATTTGTTAAGTCAATTTCAGTATTCCGAATGAACCCTCTCTCTGAGCCGCACTATCCCAAATCCCTACCCTAAGATAGGCTGACCTTGTCGGAGGTTCATTCAAAAGATGGGAGAAATCTTAACGCCAGCTCTCTAAAGTGACGGTAGAAGTACTGTGCTGTTGACTGAGCTATTCAGTAGCTACATATAGAGATGCCATTTAAGAAACGATTTGTCCCCCAAAAGATTTTCACGGCGATCGGTGTTTTAGGGTTCGCTGCGGTTAGTGTACCTGCGGTGGCTCAGGAGACTGTACCCGGACAAACCGTACCCGGACAAACTGTGCCTGGACAAACCGTACCTGGTCAGACTGTGCCTGGACAAACCGTACCCGGACAAACCGTACCCGGACAAACCGTACCTGGTCAGACTGTGCCTGGACAAACCGTACCCGGACAAACCGTACCCGGTCAGACTGTGCCTGGACAAACCGTACCCGGACAAACCGTACCTGGACAAACCGTACCCGGTCAGACGGCACCAGGCGCACCACCTGAGCAGCAGCCGGTTCCCGATGCTACCTTCCCGGCCGATCCAGCTTTTCCAGGAGATTTTACGCCTGAGCCAGCTGCACCAGTCGTCCCCGGTGGTGGTACTGTGCCTCAGCCGACCCAACCGGCACCGACCCAAGTTGCACCGCCAGAGATCCAGATTGTGCCACCCCAAACGACGGCTCCTGGAGCTGTCCCTGAGGGAACTGCGGCTCCGACCCAGGCTCCATCCTCTGTTCAGGTTGTACCACCTGGGGGCAGTGTGGTGATTTCTAATCCATCTACGACTTCGACGATCGTGGAGGTAATTCCCTCGCCCGCTGGGGGTGCAGTGCCAGCACCACAAATTGCAGAACAGGTTCCCGTGATTCAGCAGGTGGATGTTCAACCCCTTGGCCCGACCTTTGCTCCGGCAGAGTGTCTGGAGGGTGAGGTCTACGTTAACTTGCCGCAGTGGGGTGGTGGGGCGTGTTTGGCTCCTGGACAGTTTGATAATATTGCGCGATAGCTTGGATTAACGCTTACTTTTCAGCTTCTTCTAAAACAATGGCTTCGTCGCGGGCAACCGATCGACTGAGTTGGGGTTTGATTACCGACCTCATGCTGACGGCCCAGGCAATCGCCATCATCCAGCCTGCCAAAATATCACTGGGGTAGTGGACTCCTAAGTACAACCGAGTCCAGCCGATCGTGATAACGAAAATACTGCCGAATAGCAGTACCCAATTTCGCCAGCGAGTTTTCCAGGTCAAAATCAGTAGGGCAGCAATGAACACCATACTGGACATTGCATGGCCACTGGGAAAGGAAAATTCGGCAACGGGAGGGCGATCCCATAGGGCTGGACGAACGCGATGAAACCAGAGTTTTGCCCCGCGATTGATTAGAATTTCACCAAATGCAGTGATAAAAAAGTAGGTTAATGATCGCCAGCGTTTAACGTACAACAACCCCAAAGAAATGGCGATCGAAGCGGGTAAAACGCCCCAGATTGTTCCTAAATTAGTGACTGCGGTGGCAAAGGTATCAAGGGCAGGACGATGGGTTTGGTAGATTGCGTTTAAGATGACAACGTCCCATCCTAATCCACCCTCCAACCGCCAGATTTGAACTGCCAGCAATACAAAAATTGTCAGGGGAAGGTAGAATCCCAATCCAATTAACAGAAATGCTTCCCAGCGGTAGCGAAACCACTGTTTCAAAAATTGGGCAAACGAGGTCAGCCGTTCACCCAAGCGTAAATTCAACCGCTTATGCATCATCTTCAATCTGTATCTTCCATCTGTGTGAAGCTTTGTAGAGAACCTGCGAGCATCTATTTCAGAATTGATAAGCTAAATTGACAAGAGGCTCTTTTGATTGTCTCTTAATTTTTAGCTAATAGTCAGCGTCAGGGCAGGTGAAATACGCCTGTTTTTGAACCTGTTTTGAACATGATGTAAACGTTTTGCGTCGGCAGCCGACGAATGGCGATGAGATCATTCCGTAGTGTCCCCCAAACTGAGGCAGAAACTCAAACTCGGATTCTCCAGGCTGCGAGGCGATTGTTTGCCCGTCAAGGATACGATGGTACGACGACTCGTGAATTAGCCCAGGCCGCCGGAGTTGCAGAAGGAACTATATTTCGGCATTTTGAAAACAAGAAGGCCATCTTGATTGAAGTGGCGACTCAGGGATGGGTTGAGATTCTGACGGATCTGCTGACGGAACTGAGCGAAATGGCGAGCTATAAGGCGATCGGGCAGGTGATGCGGCGACGAATGCTGAACCTCCATCAAAATGCGGATCTGATGCGGGTATGCTTCATGGAAGCGCAGTTCCACCCTGACCTGCGGGAGCAAATTCAGACGGAAGTGATTGTCAAAATGACGGATGTGGCGGAAGCGTTTTTTGAAACTGCAATGGATCAGGGTATCTATCGCCGAATGAATCCTCGCACAGTGGCTCAGGTGTTTCTGGGCATGTTTACGGTGGCTGGGTTTAGCCGCGATACGATCATGCCAGAGAATTCTTCTCCCCAGGCGATGATGGATATGGCAGAGGGGATGGCGGATATCTTTCTGAATGGGGTTCTGGCGAATCAGAGCTAATGGGCACTCGATCGGCTCTCTAAAATGCTCTCTAAAATCAGGCATAGTGGATTGGTTGCGGTAGGAGCAACGCTCTACAATCCAGAGGGAGCGAGAGGTGAGGCATTATGGAACGAGGATTGATTTGGCTACCGTTGCTGGCTCTGTTTATTGGGCTGGCGTGGGCAGGCTGGAATGAGTATCAAAAGCTGGAAGCTTACCGGGCATGGGCGGAACCGTTCGATCGCGCTAAGTATGATATTTATGCGGTGTTGGGGCAGAAGGGGGATGAGATTACCTGGGGGAAGCCAACTCAACAGGGCCGATTCAGTTAGAAACTTTTTCGCTGCAACAGGTAAAGGCGATCGAGTTGAAGGTGAATCATCAGGCTGTGGATCTGGCGCATCCTCCTGCGAAGGGTCGTTCGGTGGAATTGGAGTTTGAGCTGGGCGATCGGTCTATCCGGGTGCCGTTTACGGATTTGGGGATGGCGGTGCAGTGGACGCAGGTGTTGCAGCGGGAATGGCAGAGGTTGCAATTGAGTTAGGGTTGGGGGAAATGGGCGGGCAAGATGCCCACCCCACAAGAGATGTAGGGGCGATTCGTGAATCGCCCGTGTTGTGTTGGAATTGTCCAGGAATGGAAATTATCGCACCAGAACCGTCATGTATTTTCCGGTGGCGAAGGGTGCGGGGATGATCGGGGTAAACTGAACTCGATCGGTTGCCAGTTTTCTGACGTAGCACTCGTTCATGGTGAAAATGACCTGATCTCGTGTACCGATAATCCAAATTTGTACCCGTTCGCCTTGCGCGATGGGCAGCAGTTCGTTGAACTCTGAAGACATATTTAGTTCCTCGCTGAGATGATGTAAGGGAAGAAAAGCTTAAGGTGTGGGGAATCGTTCCAGGAACAGCCCCCAGACTCCTTACTGAAACAGCGAGGCGATCGATTTTCGATACGATGATCTACAATCAGCACAGCCTAGCTCTCTGGTATTGCAGAGAGTCAGGTTAGCTGGTTAGGGTCGTTCGCAGCTTCCCTAATCAGCGTTAGACCTCACCTTAAGCGGGTGGATGAACTGGCTCCTCTTCGGCAGAAAAACCAGCATCGCAATAGCATAAGGGATACGCCTGGAAAATATCAAGCGTATTCCGATAATTTTTTTGCTATTTTCGTGGGAATAGTGAAGTCCGGTATCCCCTCTGTGCGCCAGATTCCGAAGTCAGCATTTTGCTTAGGCGAGACGTGCAATCACCCACCTCGAATCGGAGTCAACAACTCATCCACCCACTGCTGGTCTACTTCGGAGAGTTTGGGTGGGGGAACTGGTTGGTGATAATCAATGCGGGTGTCATAGCGGGCGCGTTCGTATACCTGCTCAAACACCGCTTGTAAGGGAACGATCGGTTCTGCTTCGTTCAGTTTCAGCGGAATGGGAAAACTGGGTAAGGCTTGCTGAAGCGTAATTCCATAAAGCTCTGCTTTAGGACGCTGTTGACTGCGACTAATCAGAATTCGATAGGGGGATACCGATCGCACACCCAAAATCGCCATCGGCTTTGCCCCTCGCAGCAAATCCAATTCCACCAGATGGGTTTCACTCCCCAAGATCAACCGCCGCTTTTTCTCGTCTGCCGTGCGTCCTCCACCAGCCCGCTTATTTTTCGGGGATAGCAGTTCAATTACAGCAATCACCTCATCCGTGCCCATTTCCCGCACTTCTAGATAGCGTTCCTTGATTTCAATCGGCATCGGCACTGCAACCGTTTCAGGACGAGATTGAGTGGCAACCACGGGTTCTTTCGCAGTGGGCACCGCTGGAGCGGAGGGATCTGACTGCTTGGCAAAGACGATCGCATCTGGGATA
Source organism: Egbenema bharatensis FJBBOT/2019 (assembly GCF_048077055.1). NCBI lineage: Bacteria > Bacillati > Cyanobacteriota > Cyanophyceae > Oculatellales > Oculatellaceae > Egbenema > Egbenema bharatensis. The sequence goes on from NZ_CP182236.1 coordinate 6,802,604, forward strand.
CCAATCAGTAATTCCTCGTCACTCTCATCGCTTTGATCGGTGCGAGTCTCCACGTCTACGTAGTAGTGCGAACTGAGCTGTGGTTCAATGGCATCCGCGATCGCCACCATCAGCCGAGTGTGAAACGACGACCAGAAGGCTGGATGTTCCAGGTAGGGATTCATGCCAGGAAAGGGCGATGGCATCCGTGAAACTCCCGCAGTGCAAGAATTCCATTCAGTATATCCTATGCCTATGATGGACTCTACTAAAGGGGGAGCATGTCACGTTTGCAAGTCTAACCCTCATCCCCTAACCCCTTCTCCCAAGCGGGGAGAAGGGGAACCGGATCGAAGTCCCTCGCCCTTTGGGAGAGGGATTTAGGGTGAGGGCGACAAAAGTTGACATGCTCCCACTAAAGGAGCCGATCGGATCAATTTATTTGCATACTATTTGCATAAGTGGAATGCTCCCGCGATCGTTCCTCCGAGTGTCAGGAGATATAGATCTTCATCACCTGATCTTTGAGCGAATGGCAGACCATTGAGATAATTTTCTACTTATTTAAATTCTGGAATAGATGATGGCAAGCCAACACGCATAAAAAATCGAGCAAAGGTTTGAGAGAAATGTTCTAGAAACGGAGATTGCAAACGCCAGCGTGAGCCAATTTTCTCTGCATGTCTTACGAGGTATGGAAAAGGCAGGCTGTAAATTTGGCGAAAGTCTACTACAAGGGCATCTCTATTGTTGGAGGGATCAATCTGGGATGCCAAAAGATGTAATCCTTCGATCCTACCTTTGCGAACCTCATTCCATCTACCCTTGCGGGCAAAATCTGGATTGAACTTCTCAAACTCTATGACTGAATAAATAGGGCATAGGGCAACGAATTGAGCTTTTTGATTCTCCAGATCGCAGCTTTGAGTGATTACGATCAAATCCAGTTCTCTGACTTCTACATCAATTTCTTGCCCCTCTGGATCTTTGGAGAAATTTTCTGGATCAAAAATTGGAATAGGAACGAGGGAGCATGTCACTTTTGTCGCCCTCACCCTAAATCCCTCTCCCAAAGGGCGAGGGACTTCGATCCGGTTCCCCTTCTCCCCGCTTGGGAGAAGGGGTTAGGGGATGAGGGTTAAACTTGCAAACATGACATGCTCCCTAGGAACGAGGCAATTGGGCAAATAGTCTCCTTGCCGCAAAGTCGCCTCATTCACTTTTATCCAAAAAGGTTCTACCGTCATTCGTCATCCAGTCGGTATGGTTGAGGCTCAATGCGTCCTTTGAATTGATATCTTACCCGTACTGTAAAAGTTCGCTTAGGTGGAACAGGATCGTAAGAGATGTCCTGAATATCTTCTGATGTAGTTAACTGCTGCTCTGAGGGTGTTAATGTTTTCCAAATTTGATCTGTAAATTCCGCCAGCCTCCGACGTTCTGGACTTTGAAAAGTTGGAGAAATCATTGCTTCTCGGACTAGTAGGTTAGGTTTTATCGTTGTTCCTTGAGCAGGTGGGGAAGGGCAAATTGTAGTCATTTTATCAACTCCCTTGTTTCATCAGTAATACAAGCTTCAAAAATTTGATCCGTTTTTTCATGTAATCTCTCCAAAATATTCCAAAAGGACATTTCTTCAACCGAAACATCACAGAGTTTGAATAGGTCAATATCCAACAATACAGACACAACCGAATCGTCAGAAGTAGGAATAATTGCTTGGTTTAGAAGGAGTGTCGCTTCAACCTCTGGACTGGGGATCTGTAGCTGCATGAAGTAGCCATTTAGCGATTCAGATAAATCAGGGGGAACTTCAGGAAAAACTCTTAAGTAATCTTTGAAATCCTTCATAGGAAGAGGTAGATCCAAACGATTAATGTAACGGACAGCAAGCCGAGTGATAGAAGTTGGATGAATTGCAGTCTGATAAATCTCCCATAATCGCTTTGCTTCATCCCGGAATTGCTCCCAATGCTCGTAAGGCGCAAGCCGACTGAAGGCAAAACCATCCAAACGTACCTGGACAATTTGCTTTCGATCGCTACTGGCATAGCCAAATCCAATCTGAGTTTGACTGGCTGTAGCTCCAATGCTTTCCCCTGCCGACATTTCTCCTTGAATGACCAAAAGAGATTCTTGGTTTGGGTAATCTGCGGCAATGCTCATATGCACATCAGCTAGTGCTGCGAGTGTTGCCCCTTGAGGAAGGTTAACTCGCAGGTCGATCACCGCTTCGGTGATGGGTGCGCGTGAGTAGTGTCTCCTTGCTTGCATAGCACCATCGTATCCGTGACAGGAGCTAAAGACAAACCTTTGGTTTGATGGGAGCATGTCACTTTTGTCGCCCTCACCCTAAATCCCTCGCCCTTTGGGAGAGGGACTTCGATCCGGTTCCCCTTCTCCCAGGTGGGGAGAAGGGGTTAGGGGATGAGGGTTAGACTTGCAAACGTGACATGCTCTCGGTTTGATTGACTGGTAAAACTCCTGAAACTATTATTTTCTCGTAGATTGAGTTGGCGATAGTGTAACCCAACGACCCCCACTCAGTACAATATTCACACGACAATTTAGAACCCCCTACGACTCAAAACCCTCGATCGCCTATGGGAACGCTACACCAATTTTTCTTCAAACCGCTGGATAAAACGGCTCGATCGCGCCTGCTGTTCTGGCAAATCCTCAGTCTTACGGTTGCTGCAATCTGCCCGATCGTTGCCCTGGAAAAGGCGTTTGGTGGAGCGTTTATCATGCAGGACGATGCGCGACAGCACGTATTCTGGATGAGTCGCTTTGTTGATCCAGAGTTGTTTCCAGGGGATGCCGTTGCCGATTATTTTCAGTCGGTGGCTCCGTGGGGCTATGCTGCGGTTTACCGTCTGTTTGCTGTCATCGGGATTAGTCCAATTCTGTTACATAAGCTGCTGCCGATTGGTCTGGCTCTCATCACCACTGCCTACGCTTTTGGTTTGGTTTTAAGGATATTACCGATTCCGTTTGTGGGGTTTTTAACGACCGCATTTTTGAATCAAAACCTCTGGATGCGGGATGATATTGTGTCTGCCACACCAGTCGCCTTTGTGTATCCCTTGTTTCTGGGTTTTCTCTATTATCTGGTCAAAGGGCAACTCATTCCCTGTTTAATTGCGATCGTGCTTCAGGGATTGTTCTATCCGCAGTGCGTGTTTATCTATAGTCTGATCTTGCTTCTGCGAGTAGTGCAATTTAATGGTGGACGACCTCGCTTTTCTGCCGATCGACAGGATTACTGGTTTTGTGTCGCGGGATTAGGGGCAGCGTTTCTCGTCCTTTTGCCCTATGCCTTGAAGACCTCAGCCTTTGGCCCCGTCATCAGTGCCACAGAAGCGCGATCGCTGTTTACCTTTTCTCCGGCAGGATGGTCTGATTTTTTTGCAGAGAATCCGATCGCCTTCTGGTTTTGCGGTAAGCGGAGTGGTATGCTGCCAATGGAATGGTGTACCGCTAGTTTTGACTTTACCCCCTACGATCGAGACACCTTCCAAATCACCCCCCTGCGCGCCTTGTTTTTGCCGCAAATCTGGCTGGCTCTGTCGCTTCCCGTCCTGCTGAAATTTAAACCGCGCTTTCCTTTAACCCAGCAAATTACGCCGCAAATTCGGATTCTGCCCCAAACCCTGATCGCCTCTGTGGTTCTGTTTTTTGTTGCCCATGCTCTCCTGTTCCGCCTGCACTTGCCCAACCGCTACACCGAACATAGTTTCCGAATTCTCCTGGCTCTGGCCGCAGGATTGGTATTGGCGATTCTGCTGGAACGATTGCTCCAGGTCAGAATCTTTGGCAGGGAACGATCGCCCCAATCAGCTCCAGTACCAACAACCTACCCCCGATCGCGCGTTTCTCTGGCAGCGACATTGCTACTGTTACTCTTTCTGATCGGCTATCCCACCTTCCTGCGGTTTGAAAATTCAGTGTTCCCTGTGATTCAATACTCCAGGGGATGGTTCCCGGATTTATATGAATTCCTGGCGGCCCAACCCAAAGATAGCCTGATTGCCTCCATCGATCGGGAAGTGAATAACTTACCCAGTTTTACTCAGCGATCGATCCTCACCGGCACAGACGGCTTCATTCTGCCCTACCACCTGGGCTACTACCAGGAAATGAGTCAGCGAATTACCGACCTGATTACGGCCCAATACAGCCTGGATTTGAGCCAGGTGCAGCAGGTGATTCAAACTTATGGCATTGACTTTTGGGTGGTGAACCAGTCTGCCTTCAAGGCAAAATATCTGGGGGAAAATCGCGTCTTTCAGGAATATGCAGATACCAGTCGCGGCATTCGTCGGCAATTGCGCCAGAGTGAGGAACGCCCCGCCCTGGAGCGGGTGCAGGAGGCTTGTACCGCGTTTCAAAATCAGGACTTTGCGATCGTCAATGCAGGCTGCGTGCTGGAGCAAACGGAGAACTAGTTGAATGGGATTACAACGAGCCTTTGCCGATAGTTTTGCTGCCAAACCCGCCAGAGGGAGTCAAATCTTCTGGTTCAGTCTAACCCTGACGGTGGCGGCAATCTACAGCATTTTGTACCTGCAAATTGCCTTTGGTGGCGAGTATGTGGTGCAGGACGATGCCCGTCAGCATGTCTTCTGGATGCGGCGATTTCTGGAGCCTGGGCTGTTTCCTGATAATCTGATTGCCGATTACTTTCAGTCGGTGGCTCCCTGGGGTTACACCCACTTTTATCGCCTGTTTGCGCTCCTGGGAATTGATCCGATGCTGCTGGCCAAGCTGTTACCCGTGGCGTTAGGACTGATTGCGGCTGGCTATGGCTACTTTGTCAGTTGGCAGTTGCTTCCGGCTCCGTTAACCTCCTTCCTCTCATCGGTGATGATTCAGCAGGTGATCTGGACTCACGATGATGTGGCTTCCGCAACCCCCAGAGCCTTCATGCCTGCCCTGTTTCTGGCGTTTTTGTACTATCTGCTCAAACGACGGCTGGTTCCCCTGTTGGTGACGATCGCCCTGGAAGGATTGTTTTATCCCCAGTATGTCTTCGTGTTTGCCGGATTGCTTGTGCTGCAACCCTTACGCTGGCAGGAAGGTAAACTGCGGCTTTCCCAGGACAAAAAGGACTATTGGTTTTGTGCGGCGGGATTAGCCGTTGCGGTTTTAGTCATGCTGCCCTACGCCCTGACCGCTTCAGACTTTGGCCCTACGATCACTGCCGCAGAAGCCAGGGAACTGCCAGAATTCAATGCGGGAGGACGCAGCCGCTTTTTCTACGACGATCGCCCCCTCCACTTCTGGTTTGCCGATGGTCGGAGCGGTCTTTTTCCCGCCTTCAGACCAGCCACCCTGGCGATCGGCATTTTGCTCCCCTTGCTGATGCGCTTCCCCAACCCCTTCCCCCTGGCGCGACAGATCACCCCCCAGATTCGCCTGCTGCTGCAAATCATCATCGTTGCCCTATTTTGGTTTTTTGCCGCCCACCTGGTTTTGTTCAAGCTGCATCTGCCCAGCCGTTACACTGCCTACACCCTGCGCTATGTGCTTGCCTTCAGCACGGCCTTCAGCTTTTGCCTGATTTTTGAAGGGGGACTGCGTTCCTTGCAGCGATCGGCGGCTGGAACCCTCAAACGCTTCTGGGTCTGGGGCATTGCAGCCCTCGCCGGAACCGCGTTACTGATTTATCCCAACACCGTTCCCGACTTTCCCCGCACCAACCACATGCGCGGCCGAATTCCCGAAATTTACGAATACCTGGCCCAGCAGCCCAAAGATACGCTGATTGCCGGGGCAACCGGAGAAGTGGATAATATTCCCTCCTTCACCAATCGATCGGTACTGTTCAGCCGGGAATACGCCATTCCCTACCACGTCGGCTATGCCAATCAGTTTCGCCAGCGGGTGGAGGACTTTATCCAGGCACAATACAGCCGTGATCCAGCCGAGTTGGCCAACTTCATCCGCACCTACGGGGTAGATTACCTGATGATTCCCCGCTCCTCGTTCAACCCCGACTACCTGGAAGCCAACTGGATTCGGCAATATCCCGATGCCATCCGCGAGGCCAGAGCCAACCTGGAACAGGGCAGACCAGTTTTACGCCGGATGATCAATCCCTGTACGATCGTGGAAAACGCAGAAAACGAAATCCTGCTACTGGGAACCCAATGTATTCTGGAGGCAATAGAGTGAGGAGATAAGGCAGAAGGCGGAAGAGGGAAGAGGAAAGAGGAAAGAAAAAAACCTCATCTTCATCCGGGTGTATCCCACTTTTGCATTTGCCTGATGGATCGTTCACTGGCAGGCAAGATGCCTGCGCTACGGAAATCGATCCATTTGCATCAATGGGATGCTCCCACTCCCTCCTTCCCACTTCCCACTTCCCACTTCCCACTTCCCACTTCCCACTTCCCACTTCCCACTTCCTCCTTCCCACTTCCTCTCTCCTTACTCAGTCCTCAGTCCTCAGTCCTCAGTCCTTCCTATGTCTCTCTGGCCCTACGTTACTCCTGGCATCCCCGATCACCTGTTTGAACGCATTCCTGGCATTCCCCTCAGCAAACGGGAGGTGCGGGTGTTGCTGCTGTCCATCCTGCGGCTGAAACCGAATTCGGTGCTATGGGATATTGGGGCGGGAACGGGAACGATTCCGGTTGAGGCCGGTTTACTCTGCCCCAAGGGTCAGGTGATTGCGATCGAACGGGATGAGGAAGTGGCCAGCCTGATTCGGCGCAACTGCGATCGGTTTGGGGTGAAGAATGTGGAGGTGATAGAAGGCAGTGCCCCCGCCTGTTTGGATAACCTGAAGGATGCGCCAGATTGCGTTTGTGTGGAGGGCGGGCAACCGATTAAGGAAATTTTGCAGGCGGTTTGGCAGAGACTTCAGCCGGAGGGACGGATCGTGGCCACAGCGACTAACTTCGAGGGACTATACGCTATTTCCGAAGGATTGGCCGAGCTGCAAGTCCGCAATATTGAGGTGGTACAGTCTGCCGTTAATCGCTTAGAAACGCGGGGTAGCCGTCAGGTGTTTGCTGCGGTCGATCCAATCTTCGTGCTGAGTGGAGAAAAGGTGGATTGAAGGGTCAGGGAACTCTCTGCTGTAAATCCGCCACCTGATTTTCCAGCGTAATAATTCGATCGCGCAGTTCAATGGCCAGAGTTGCCAACCGATCGAACATGGGATCAGCAGCAGGCGTTGCGGGAGTCGGGCTGCCAGGTTCCGATGGCGTGGAATAGGTGTAGTTCAGCCCGATGCTGGAGCTAATTCGGGTAATGTCGCCTTCCAAACGGCTAATCCGCGATCGCAGGGAGGAATTTTCCGATTCCAGACGAGACACCCGTGAGGACAGGAAGGCTGTATTGCTTTGGGCAGGGGTAACGGTCTGCCAGCCGACGATCAGGAGCAGGGTTAACACCAGTACGGCAAGGGGTCGGAACCATTTTGAGAAAACCATCATGGGAATTCTGGGGTAAAGATTGAGTTGAAGTGGGATCAGGATCTGCCTCGATCGTAGATCTTCTCAACCTGAACGGGATCCGAATGCTCCACCTACCCTCGATTTTCCTGCCCGTCTCGCCGCCCCAGTTCATACACACCGCAGGCAATACAGGCGATAATTCCCATGCTGATCGTCCAACTGCGTCCCAGGCTAATTTCCACCAACCAGTTACACAATCCACCGATAATCAAAAACGGCACAATGCTAAGCAGTGAAGCGAGAAAGGCGTTTTGGGACTCCCTGCCTTTACGGGTGCGCTCAAATTCGTCCGCAGAGGGATAGAGCGATCGTTCCACAAAATTCATCCACTGCGCCACCCGATCCATCAGCCACTCGCTCACGGGAAACAGTCCGAGGTACAGTGCCAACGACCACAGGGTAATGCCAGCCAAAAGCGTTGGGTCTAGCTTCAACTGAAAAGGGAGCAATTCCGTTAACAATTCCGTCAGCATGGGACGAGAGTGACTCATGTAATAAACCTATGAGTAGTGTAACGGATCGCAACAGTTCTTAGAAAATCATGAAAATTGACCTCTGCTAGAATCGGCAGTTTTTCGAGGGGCAACTTGCCGATGCCATCTGAATTTCACGGCTGCAATCCCCTTTAAAACGCTAAAGAGCTTGATTCTACAGTTTCAAGCTCTCTTCTATTCTAATGATTTGAATATACTCCAGGCTCAAACCCTCATCTGGTATAAAGTTAAAGCGCAGGGAGTAAAGTAACAAAGAACGATAGAGTCGATCGAGCCAATCATTGGCGTTCAGGGACTCTTCGTTCTGGCATTAACCGATGTAGCTCGCTTCGGACTCAAGCTGACGAATCAAGGCATCGTTTCCAGACAAACGGGCAACTTCTAAGCGGCGCTGCACGTTTTTCCGCAAATTGTCACGATGCATTTGAACGGCTTGAGTAATCATTTGCTGGCGATTTCTGTTCATACTGGACATTTCCTGTTTCAAATTTATGCTGTCTAATTATCTCCAGCCTAGCATAAATCAAAAAACAGTAGCCTGTGATACAAAAATTTACTGAATTGAGCCGATGACTCAGCGCAGTCCCAGCCAGGTAAAAAAATCTTGATGGGTAAACAGCTCCAAAATCAGCAAGGCAGCAAAGCCAATCATGGCAAAGCGTCCATTAATAATTTCTGCATAGGGAGTCCAACCGAATGCAGGAATAGCGACAGGTTCTTCCATTTCTTGAGTCGCAGGGTCTTGAGAGATGGAAGTGGATTCTTCAGTCATAATGCTCCAGGTCTTCTTTGCAGTACCCCAAATAACTATCAAATTCTACGTCGCTTTGACAATTTTATTTTTGGGCGGCAGGTTTGCGGGTTCGTTCCATCTCATTTTGACCAGAGTGATTCAGAGTGCTTATAACCACTGCCCGCCGTTAAACCGCCAGCGGGGAAAGATAAGGCGCATCAGGCTTTGGGAAACGATAAAAATTGCGCACCAAACGAGACTGTAGTGAACCAGGTATAGCCACAGGGGTACGGCTGTTGGAATGCCAGGTAGGAGAAAAAAAGTAAACAAAACACCAAAGAAAACCCCCTCCCAAATGCCAGCCAAAAGCTGCATCGCGGCAGGCCAGTCATGATCCCAGCGATATCGTTGCAGGTAGTTGTACAAAACATCCCAAATCAGACCAATTCCAGCCAGGTAGGCCAGGAAGATAAAAAAGATTGGATTGTTTCCCATGAGAAAGAAGAAAGGCAGAGAAACGATCGAACCTACGATAGCGAAGAGAAGAATACGGGTTTGCCAGCGACCGAAGAGAGTGGGAGTCATGGGAGTGGGGAGTCGGGAGTGGGGAGTCGGGAGTGGGGAGTCGGGAGTCGGGAGTCGGGAGCCGTAGCGCAGGCATCTTGCCTGCCAGTGAGTCTGTCCTTCAGCGCAGGTATCGGGACTGCCAACCAGTCTGTCCTTTACTTTCTACTGCTTCGTTAGCGGGGTGAGAGGTTGAAGACCCATTTCAGCCATTGGCAAAAGGAGCCGAGGCCGTTAATCCGGCGAAGAGAGGGCGATCGATGTTTAGCCAGATGATCGACCGAGCGGAGGGCGGCATATTGCAGACCCAGGAAACTATCGACAGCTGCATAGGGGCCACCCAGGGTCATGGCTCCAGCCGCATACATTTTTCCCTGTCCAGACTGCATTTCGGGTAGCTCAAAGTCATTGGACACCGCCAGCCGCCCAAGGGGATTAATGGGTAGGTGGTAGTGTTTGAGCAGATCATCTAATAGGGGATTGGTTTCCACTTTGGCATCCAGTCCGGTGGCATCAATAATGTAGTCTGCCTGGAGTTGAATTTTGCCCTTAAAGTTGCGTTCCTGAATGTAGGTGAGCGTTCCTCCCTGGCCATCGGGTTCCACCTTTTCCACTTCACCAAAGACGACTTGATACCAGCCCTGCGCCAATCCATCCTGGGCGATCTTTTGCCAGTCCTTGCGATCGGCGGTAGTCGTTCCGCCCCAATCCTTTAAAAGGTGCTGTCGCTGTTCGGGGGTTGCCTTTTCCAGCATCACCCGCAGATCTCCCCCCCAGCAGGCTTTGGGCCAGTTAAAGGGTTGCAATTCGTAGAAGTTCTTGACGGCACGTTGGGCTTTACCGAAGCGGTTTCCCTGGGGTTTGGGCGATCGCAGTAAATGGAGCAGGGCAACCTTGGAGTTTTTCTGGCGAATTTCGTAAATCCGTTGCACAATCCGCGAGGCGACAATACCCCGGCCCCGAATCATCACTGTTCCGCCAAATTCAGCTAAATGCTTGTAGACGTGTTCATGTTCCTCATAGGCATTCACCACAGACTTAAAGTCCCTGTTTTTTTCCCGGTAGTCTTGCAGATCGGGTAGAACCTGAATGCCGGGATATCCGGTCGCCAGATGGACGTACTTGGCGACGATGTAACCGTAATCGCGGCGGTTGGCAGAAGCCCGCGAGTAAGCGATCACATACCGTCCATCATCCGTCTTGCGGATCGCCCGAATTCGGCCGTACTGATAAATCTGATTCCAACCAATGCGATCGGCTTCCCGGTCAATCGAAGCAAAGACATTCCCCGATCGCGGCGTATAGGTTTCGGCGAAAGTGGGTTCACCAAACACCTGCCAGAGATGCCGGAAAGAAGCACCAATCCGAGCGTGGGAAAAATCGTGCCAGGCTTCGCGGAGGGCGTAGCTGGGCCAGCCCCAAATGTTGTCGGGGCAGGAATCAGAGTTCGATCGCAGCCGTTCGCGGGCGGGAATTTGTGAGTTGAGGCAAAGCCGTTGATAGCGGGCGTAGGGCTTGCTTTCGATTCCCAGGGCCACAATGCGATCGGCTTTAACACCACCAATTCGCAGTAAATTAACCCAGATAAAGCTGCCCAATCCTGCTCCCAGAGCGGCATAGTCGTATTCCTGGACTGGAAATCCGGTTGCGGCTAACTCTTGCAGAGAAATGTGTTGAGCCTGAAAAATTGCTGGCGGAAAAGGGGCAACGGTCGGGGTGGCGGGAGGGGTGGGCAGGGGAGGAACGGGTAGATCGGTTTCAGGATGAAAAATAATTGTAGAGCCGCGTCCGCCGGCTGGGGGGGGTGGAGTCGAGGCAGCATTCGTAATCACCGAAATGTGATACGGCCCAATCTGCACCACATCGCCATTCGCCAGAAACGATCGAGATTGACGATTGCCATTCACAAAAACCCCGTTCGCGCTGTTTTGATCCACCACCACCAGCCCGGAACCATCGGGTTGAATCAGGGCATGAAACCGTGAAACTTGACCACTTTCCAGGACAATGCGAGTTACCTGCTGTCCCTCCAGGGTGGCAGGCATTCGCGCAAATTCTCGCCCAAAGGCGATCGGAACAGTCAGGGTTGGCGATTGATGTTCCCCAGTCGCCGGATCATCCCAGGCAAGTTGAATCTGCATAGCGTCGTTTGTCCCTATTGAATGTTATCCCTTGCAGTGTGGAACGGTTTCAGTTGGATTTATTCGGGAACCAGCAGGACACTTTGAGCGGCGGCCAGGGATGTCCCACACCAGGCACAACCCGTTTCCAAATGGTCATAGGAAGAGACATGATGACATTTGGGGCACTCCAATCCGTAGGGCATGGTTGCTGCTGGGGAAGCTACGGCTTGAGGGGATGCCGCTTGAGCGACTGGGTGATGGTTAGCAGCCGGATGTTGGGGGGTCACAAAGGTTGGGGCAAGCACCGGGAGTACGCTCACTGATTTGACGCGAATTTCCAGATCGCCCAGCATGATGGTTGCGCCCTGATGTAAACCCGTGACTCCCTGGGTCAACCGCTTTTGATCGACTAACGGGGGATTGGCTTCTCGGAGATTTCGCAGATAGAATGTCCGTTGTTCCGCACCAAAGAAGATCTCAACATGGAGCTTTGAAACCGTCGGATGGGTCATTACCAGATCGCATTTAGCCGGATCACGACCAATCCGAAATGTGCCAGGATGCTTACTGGACTGCCGATCGCCAATCGTTTGTGTTTTAACCTGTCCTGCCTCTACCCATTCCAGCGTCAGTTGGTTCATCGTTCGCCTAAACTCGTATATGAATGCTAGTAATGACTACATTGGCTCTATCATTGATTTCTAACACGTCCGCTTATCTCGCAACGAAATTTGCCGGAGAATCTTAAAACTTGCTGTGATCTGACACCCGGTTTGAGTGCTGATCTGAATCATGACTAAATTTTCAGGTTCTCATCTGGTGTTTCATCAAGATTTTTGCAACGATAGAAACCAAATGATCTAAGCTTACTGAGAACCCTCGCATTTTTTGGTAATCGAACCGTGCCCAAGCGTTCCTCTCTTCTTTCTCTCCTCCTCGTTGCAGGTTTGTGGGTCGTTGCCCAACCCGCCGCTCAGGGACAAGCCCTGGTTCCTTATGTTTTGCAGCTTGATAGCGAGCAACTTGAACAGCAGGGACTGGGACTGGCGCAGGAAGCCGCACAATTGGCTCAGTTCCAGCAATATGAACTGGCTCTAGCACGGGCCCAGCTTGCTTCTCAACTGCTGCCAGAAAATGCTGATGTCTGGGCATTGTTGGGGAGTTTGTATTTGCAACTGGGTGAGGTTGATCCCGGTATTCAGTCCTTGTTGAGAGCTAGAAGGCTGGATGCGAACAATTCTGGCGTGTTGTTTGCCCTGGGTTCGGCTTACTTCCAGAAGGAAAACTACAATCTGGCGATTCAATATATTATGTCCGGGTTGCGGTTGCGTCCGGATGTGCCTGGTGCCCTGTTTGATCTGGGTAATGCCTATTACATGCTGGAACAGTTCGATGATGCGATCGATCAATACCGCAAAGCGGTAGACATTGATGCCGAGTTCTGGCCTGCAATTAATAACATTGGTCTGGTGTTGTACGAGCAGGGGGATATGGCAGGGGCGCTGCAAAAATGGGAAGCGGCGGCAGCAATCGATGAAACCCAGGCTGAACCCCAACTGGCGATCGCAGTCCTGCTCTATGCTCAGGGAGAAACGGAAGCGGCCTTAGAAAAAGGAGAAGCGGCACTCCTGTTGGACAGCCGTTATGCTGACCTGGAGTACTTGCGGATTAACCTGTGGGGCGATCGACTCCTGGAAGATGCCGAAGCATTTTTATCCCAACCGCAAATTCGAGAGGCGTTAGCTCGCATTAGTCCCCCACAGGACAATACAATGCCTCAGTAAGGATGGACTCAAACTCGACACTCAAACTCGATAGGCCAAAACAAACCGATCAATTCCTGCCAGATCCCTATGGATTTGAATCGATCGATAGCAGCCTTGCGCCTGGAGCAATTGGGTGACGGTTTCTGCCTGTCCAGCCATGAGTTCAATCAGCCAAATTCCACCGGAAATTAGATACTCCGGGGCAGTCCTTACCAAATGCCGAATGCAGTCCAAGCCATCCTCACCGCCATCCAGGGCTGAATGGGGTTCATGTAAACTGACTTCGGGTTGCAGGTCAGGAATCATCGAATAGGGAATATAGGGCGGGTTAGAAACCATCCCGCTCAGTTGTCCCTTCAGGTGGGCCAACGGTTCAAACCAGCTCCCCTGATAAAACTGAATCCGATCGCAGTATGCCAGTTGTTGAGCATTCGTCTGGGCAAGGGTTAGAGCTTCGAGACTGGAATCCACTGCATGGAGCGTTGCTTGGGGAAATACCTCTGCCAGCCCCAGAATAATCGCCCCGCTGCCTGTACCCAGATCAACCCAATGTCCCGTTTGAAGTCCAGTCTGAAGTCCAGTCTGGAGGGAAGAATTCTGGTCGGCGACCGCAGCAACGGCTAAATCGATTATTTCTTCGGTTTCAGGACGGGGAATCAGTACCGCAGGCGAAACCGTCAACCGGAAGTTCCGCCAGGGGGTCACACCAACCAGATACTGGACAGGCATATGAGATTCGACCCGACGCTGCCAGAGGTCGGATAATTCCGCCAGCGATCGCGTCAAAGCAATTTCCGAGCGCGTCTTAAACAATTCCAGGCGCAACGAAAGGCGATCGAGGTTGGCCACCTCCTGAAGCAGCCAATCTACTTCGTCTGGAGGAATGCACCCTGCGATCGCCTTTTGCTTGGCCTCAGACTGCCACTGCCATAGTTCTAACCCGGTTACGACCTGGGCAATCGAGCCATCCATGATAGTTGTTCACCGACTCAGGCAGGTTACGGGGCTGGAGTTTGTTGTTGCTGCTGTTCGGCTGCCCGCTCCTGGAGCGATCGAATAAACTCCAAACTTTCCCTGGGGGGAACCAGATAAATTTGATTCAGCTCCGGATTATCGCTGGTGCGCAGGTTTTCAATCAGTCGTCCCAGGGGAACCACCTCAACCCGAACCGTGTCCGCCAAATCAGGCTGGGATTGCCGCAATTCTGCGATCGCTGCCTGAATGTCTGCCTCGCTGAAGTACATCGGAATCACTTCTTCCTCGCCCCGACGAATCGTCAAGATCGCTTCATTTTCGCCCTCACCCGACTTAGCCACAAACAACGGCACACCTGGGAATTCCTCGACCGTTTGTCCGTCTTCTTCCAAAATGGCCAGGGCTGCATCCACCTCTTGACGCACCGGAATAAATGCTACCTGCAACGGATTTTCTTCCTCCTGTCCCGCCAGGGCAATTTCATAAACCCGCCCCAGAGAAATTGGCGCAATGCGCACCCCTTCAGCAATTTCAGGATTGCTGGTCTGCATATTTCGCAGGAAGTTCTCGGCTCCTTGGTGGCTGATAAATACTGTTGCAACCGGGGGAGCGTCCTCCTGTTCCGAGAAGGTGGCAACCACCAGGGAACCTGAACCATCCACCAGCGTAAAAACAGGAACCGTATCCAGCCTTTCCATCACCTGATCATCGGGGAGGGCAAATGCGCGTGTTCCAGCTCCAAACAGTGAGCCGAATAGAACGCTCCCAACCAGGGTTAACATTGCGCTCCAGCGAATAAATGACTTCATAAACGCTCCTAACCTGAATAAATTACACCTGAGCTAAACCAGTTTTGATGCCAAAGCTTTTTCTTTCATGGTCGGCATTTCCCCAAATCCCTATCTGTCATTTTGACGGTGTTTGTGCAGCCAAAACCTCAAACTGGAGATTCTGGAGATTTCAACCAATTGATCAGGACAATGCTTGACTGGTTTGCTAAATCAACGAAGGCTCCTCATGCTCCTGAACGGGTTCCCCGCAGATGGGGCGGTTTCATGTGCTCGAATCACATCAAACCAAAGTCTGCCTAAAATAGTAGACTGAATTTACACAACTTAGCATTATAGACAACCGATCGCAGGATATCCGAAAAACTGGTTTGAACCGAATGACCCGGTGTGGGTTTTGGAAACAGCTTCCAGGGAAATAGCCTCCAGGGAAAGACTCTCCAACATGACTTTCTGTTGCCGTTGCCGTTGCATGGTATAGCGATATGGCTCGATGGTATAGAGCAGTCGCACCGTTCAAAAGTTCCAGACTGATTTACCATTCAAATGTTTCAAGCATTTGGAGTCAACCGAAGCCACTCTGAACTCTCTTGAGAAATCGTTATAATTTGATACCAATTGCAATGCTAGAGCGGCAGGCTGAAAGCCTCGGGGCATTTCGTATCTTCTTTGACAGAGCGGAATTAGCGTTCCTTCTATGCTGTAAGCAGATCGAGTCATAACAGCTACGTCATACAATGATCTGACGAAATTGGTACTCATTGCGAGTGCCATTTTTTATGCGAAGCTTCCCCCCACGCGCCCTGACCCTGCTCTGCCTGGATTCTCTGCGTCATGTGAATTGTCCCTGAAAGTCGGGAATACTGAATCTGACCGGAAAAGGGTTTTGAGCAGAATTTGCCGATGGGAGGCGCGTAATGTATGGTTGACTTCACCGTTGCGATTCCGACCTATAACGGTGAGCATCGTCTACCAGAGGTGCTGGAACGGTTACGATCGCAATTCATCGATCCCAGTTTGCTTGATCTTTTTGATCTGAATGCCTTCACGTGGGAAGTCATTGTTATTGATAACAACAGCCAGGATGGAACAGCGCAGGTTGTTAAAGCATTTCAATCTGATTTTCCCTGCCCTCTACGATACTGCTTAGAGCTACAACAAGGCGCAGGATTTGCGCGAAAGCGGGCGATCGAAGAATCCCATAGTGCGCTAGTTGGCTTCCTGGATGATGATAATCTTCCGGATCAACATTGGGTAATGTCTGCCTATCAATTCGCTCAACTGTATCCAAAAGCAGGCGCAATTGCCAGTCGAATTCAGGGTCAGTTTGAGGTAGAGCCACCACCAGAGTTCAAACAAATTTTACCGTTTCTGGCCATCACAGAACGGGGTTCTCAACCATTGCAATACAACTCTTCTAAGCGAGTCCTGCCACCGTCGGCTGGATTAGTAGTACGACGATCGGTTTGGTTAGAAAATGTGCCATCCCACACGATTTTGGGCGGGCGAGTGGATGGCAACATGCTGACCGGAGAAGATACGGAAGTTCTGGCGCATATCCACCGATCGGGCTGGGAAATCTGGTATAACCCTGCCATGCTCATTCAGCATCAAATTCCCGCCTGGCGATTGGAACGTGCTTATTTGATTCCATTCTTTCGGGGCATTGGGTTAAGTCGATATGTGACGCGGATGTCCGGACTGAAACCCTGGCAGCGATCAGTGATGTCTCTGGCCTACACGATGAATGATTTACGCAAAGTCATTCAGCACTGGCTCAAACATCGTCGTCAACTTAAAACAAATCTGGTGGCAGCCTGTGAAATGGAACTGCTGTTCAGCAGCTTGTTGAGTCCGTTTTATCTCTGGCAAAAAGGCTATTTTGCTCAACCCAAATAGGTTCGTAAGTTTATGGATATTGACTTTACCGTTGCAATTCCCACCTACAACGGGGCGAAAACACTCCCGCTTGTACTGGAACGATTAAAGGCTCAGGTGAACACGGAGTCGATCGCCTGGGAAGTGATTGTAGTGGATAACAATAGCTCCGATCAGACGGCTGAAGTTGTTCATTGCTTTCAGAAACATTGGCTTCCCGATACGCCTTTAAATTACTGCCTTGAACCTCGGCAGGGGTCAGCCTACGCTCGACAACGCGCCGTAAAAGAAGCCAGGGGAAACCTGGTTGGTTTTCTAGATGATGATAATCTTCCGGCTGCTGACTGGGTTGCTGCTGCATGTCAGTTTGGTGCTGCACATCCTGAAGTGGGTTCCTATGGTGGACAAATTCTGGGGCAATACGAGGTGGAACCCCCAGCCGGATTTGACAAGGTAAAAAAATATTTGGTCATCCGGAAATACGCGAATGAGGTAAAACCCTTTGAGCCAGAACGTCTGAGATTGCCACCTGGAGCGGGTTTGGTTGTCCGCAGGCAAGCCTGGTTAGACTGTATGCCCGATCGCTTCACTCGTGCCCATCGGGGGGGACATGATTATGAGATTTCCCTCCATCTCTATCGGCATGGCTGGAAAGTTTGGTACAACCCAGCCCAAAAAATTGATCATTTAATTCCCGCCTGGCGCATGGAGCGGAATTATTTGGTGCGCATTGCTCGAACCTATGGTCTGTGTACGTGCGAAATTCGGCTCATTCTAGCTCAACCCTGGCAAAGACCCTTTTTGCTGATCAAAAGCTTTTTGGGTAGTATTCGCCGTTTGCTGGGGCACTTGATTCGCTATGGCGATCGAGTCTACAAAGAACTTGACCTGGCCTGTGAATTGGCTTTCTTTTGGGGTGGGGTGATGAGTCCGTTCTACTATCTGAAGAAGCAGTTAATACGTTAGTCAGCAAATCATGCTTTCAGGACAAGCAAATTTGGGGAGCAATGCAAGAAAAAACCCCAGTCAATTACACTGGGGGTGATCTTATCTCTCAACTTTGGAAATCACTCAAATCTATCTGCTGTCCTACTTAGCTGACAATCCAATTGATTCATCCGATCGCATCAGCATGGCTTGTTCCCACTGCATCGCCTATTGATTCTGCTTCATGAGGAGGTTATGTTCATCTGATTGTCGATCGCTTCATTCACCTCTAAAATCTAAGTCTTGTTCAACAATCTAGTCGAGGTACATTCCTTCAGAAATCCTCTCTCATTCCGCTTTCAAATCCTGCTTGCATGATTTGGATAGCTTTGAAAGCTGAACGATTGCTTTCATGTTTTTAACCTGATTTGGATAGCTTTGAAAGCTGAACGATTGCTTTCATGTTTTTAATTTATTGCATCCTCAGCCTCTCCTCATCCTACAAACGGTTCACCCATCTGGGCGATTATAGATTTGAGTTCTGGATTCTGGATTCTGGATTCTGGATTCTAGATCTGGTAGCCCAGCCCAATATCCCTACAGTTACTGAACCAACTGCGATCGATATTTCATCCAGGATGAGTAGGAATAGACTGCCAGCGCTGTCCAGATAAACCCAAAGGTAACGGCATGAATTTGCGTGAAGGGTTCATGATACAAAAATACACCCAACATTAACTGAAAACTAGGAGCAAGATACTGGAAAAATCCCAGGGTTGAGAGCGGTAAACGCTTGGCAGCATTGTTAAACCACAGCAGGGGAAAGGAGGTCATGATCCCTGCGCCAATGAACAGGAGCGTAATCCATCCATCTGCCACCAAATGTCCTTCCCCGGTACTTGCCCAATAGCCCACCAGGATCAGCGCGATCGGCGTGACGGATAATGTTTCTACTGCCAGCCCAACCATTGGTGCAACCGCAGTCGTTTTTCGCAACAGCCCATACACAGCAAAAGTAAACGCCAGCCCCAGGGCAATCCAGGGCACCTGTCCGAAATACCAGATGAAATTAGCCACTCCCAGCACGGCCAGAGCAACGGCGATCGTTTGCCCTCGGTTGAGTCGCTCCTTGAGAAACAGAAAACCAAGCAGGACGTTCACCAAGGGATTAATGAAATAGCCCAAACTGGTTTCCACGACGCGATCGGTATTCACGCCATAAATGTATAGCCCCCAATTCAGCGACAGCAATACCGCAGTGGTAAACAAAACTCCAAGATGACGAGGAGTACGCAAGATCTGCTGAAGTTCGGCACCCCGTCGCTGAAACAGCAACAGTCCACTCAGGAACACCATTGACCAAAGGATGCGATGGGTGAGCACTTCCACGGCGGGAACTTGACCAAACAATTTCCAGTAGATGGGCAAAAATCCCCACGCACCGTACGCTAAAAGTGCATACAGCACACCGATCGAACGATTGGATGCAGGGTGGGTAGAATCTGAATTACAACTCAAGGAACTATTTTGGGGGTGAGGTATGCCCTCACCATTTTATCGGGACTGTTTACATCAGGGGACGATTGATGTGAAGGGCGATCGAGATTGATCCAGGGAATGCGATTGATGCTGAGTCTAAAATTTATGTGATGGAATCTGCTAAACTAATTTCAGTCTGTTTGCACCAGGGATTTGGATTAATGAAATCTCTGGGCAGTTAGATTAATAACCTGTTCGGGCGATTAGCACAGTGGTAGCGCACTTCCTTCACACGGAAGGGGTCACTGGTTCAAATCCAGTATCGCCCATACGACCGAAACCATCTTCAAAACGACGTAAAGCTCACACCATCAGAGCTTTACGTCGTTTTGAATTCCTGGAGGTTTTTAGTTCTGATGTATTTTTTTTGAGAAGTTTGGAGTAATTTAGACAAACAATTGGGGTAAGGATTGGGGTAGACAAGCGATCCCAGTAGGATATGTCATAGAACAAAGCTACTAGAGTTTCCATGCATTCTAGATCTAGACAACGCAAAAAATCTAAGGCAGGTTCGATACAAGTTAAGGTCAGCAATAATCGGCTTCAACTTGTATTTTCATTCGGCGGCAAGCGTCATTACCTCAGTCTGGGAGTGGCAGATACTCCCTTCAATCGCAAGCAAGCTCAAGATAGGGCTTTTGAAATTCAGAAAGATATTGAGTATGGTCAATTCGATCCTGGCAACTTGGAAAAGTACAAAATTGGATCGAGCCTAATAACGGATGAGCCCGTTACCTCAATTGCTTCAATCCCTACCGTTTTAACTATTTGGAAGGGGTATTTTGAGAGCAAACGTCGCCAGTTGAAACCGAAGACGGTAGAAAAGTATGAAAACTTTACACGGCTATTTTCTAAATTAGGAGAAATTCCGATTGAAGATGCCATGCAAGTTAAGGCAAGTCTTGAAGAAATTACGACTGTTGATCGAGTAAGAGACGCCCTAACCTATCTCAATGCAGCTACCCAATGGGCTTGTAAACGTAAAATTATTACTTCAACTCCCTATGTTGGTATGGCTGGTGAAATGCCAAAACCTCGTTACATCACTGATCCTCAGCCAAACGCCTTTAGCCAAGAGGAAATGGAAAAAGTTCTTGAGGCATTTCGTAGTGATCAGCGATCGGGCATGAATTATCAACATTATGCACCATTTGTCGAATTTCTGTTTCGGGTCGGTTGTAGACCCAGTGAAGCGATTGGTTTAAGTTGGGGTAATATTTCAACCGACTGCGGAACAATTCATTTCACAGGGTCACTGGTACAAGTAGGCAATCAGAGGGTTCGCAGTGAAGGTAGCAAAAATAACAGGACGCGATTGATTTCTGCCAGTCATGCCACTCAAGTGCTTTTGTTCAAAATTAGACCGAAGAAACCTGCAGCAGATCTCCTTGTGTTTCCGTCCATCAATGGGGATTCGATCAATTACCGAAACTTTCGCCGCAGAGCTTGGATCTCTATCGTCGATCCTATTAAGCCTAATACGACTCCTTACTCTTGTAGAGATACATTCATCACTTTGCAGCTGTTGAAAGGAGTTCCGACTGGAGTGATTGCTCAGTGGTGTGATACCAGTGTGGCAATGATCGAGCACCATTATCTGGATAAACTCAAAATTGCTCAATTGAGACCTGTGGATTAGTAAGGGAAGGAGAATAAAGGAAAAGTTGGTCAAATTTTTCCCTATTTCAACTCCTTACAACATCTGATCGCAGTACTAATCCTTGGTTGTTTCTCTTGCGTTTTATCTTATTGCACATTTTGTAAACTAATCCTTGTCCGTTTTCTCTTTTTTGCTATTCTTTCTTCCCATATCTTCATTATTCAAATCAGAAAGGCGTTAAGAAAAATTGCTGCTGCGTTAACTTGTTGTTAGGCAGGAAAAATAATTCATTAGTTCAACCTTTGATAAAACAACCCAAAAAGACGGAAAAACCCTTAAATATACCCAAAAAGAACCAAGCAATAAAATGTTTTGCTAATAAGAAATTGCAAATTTGTGCAGCTGTCATCCAATTAACAATTGCACAAATTTGTTCTATCATTTATGAAGATCTGAAGCTGATTCTATCGCCAAAAACAACTTTTGCTCGATCGCTCTAACATCACAATCATCTTCGTTTGAGTCAAGAAGTTCAACAACAATGCTAAAAGCAGGCAAAATCGTTGCTTATGGACGTGTGTCCAGTTATGAGCAGGCAGAAAATCAATACGCAGCACAACAACAAATCGATCGACTAAAGCTAGAAAATGTTGATCAACTATTCTTTGATATTGAATCAGGGAACAGCAAAACCAGACTCCATTTCAACCGAATGATGGAACTGATTCATCAAGGTGAAATTAGTGCAGTGATTGCAACTCGGTGGGATCGCTTAACCCGAAACCAAGAAATTTATTTGCAACTGAAGCAGATTCTGCAAGATTCAGGTGTACGCCTACGGCTTCTTGATCAAGGCGAAGTTGATCTCAGCACTGCATCCGGTGAACTAAGTGCAGATATGCAGGCTATTTTTGCTGTTCATGAAAGACGGATGCTACGTGAACGCATCCTGAAAGGGCATGCTTACCGACGAAAGCGACAAGTTGCTTGGACACGTGCCCCTTGGGGATATGTCATTCGAGACGATCGGTATTGGCTTGATACTTCTCCCATCATTTGTTTATTGCAAAACCGCCCAGCAGACTATCTGACTCTGCATGATGAATCAGATACTTCTCCGCTGCTGTCCGGTATCAGTCGCTCTGATATTGCCCGTGAAGCCATTCTCTTATTACGCGAGTTGCAACGGCCCCGGCAAGTTCTAAGACACCTGTATTCCAAGTATGGTGTGGAACGAAAAGCCTTTGTAGATGTTCAGGAAGAAAAGAAATGCACTGTAGCCGAAGAGGAAAATCGTCAAAAACGGCGTAAACGCACCAATTTAGTACTTTCAAACGAATTACTATTTTGGAGCTCGGGACATAGCTTTGTGGAATGGGTACAAAATCCTGTCTTGCGCGGTCATACTGCTTATTGCAAATATCACAAGCAGGGAGGACAAAAACCGTCCCATGAGTGGGAAATACACTATGATACCCATCCCGATCAGGGTCTGCTCACTGATGATGTGTTTGTTGAGATTCAGCTTCTCTTAAAAAATAATGAGCGGAAAGTTGGTACTCCAGGGTCAAAATTTCACCTCACAGGATTAGTGTTCTGTGATCGGTGTGGGCACAAAATGGTGCTAAAGCGCAGTGCAGAATACAGATACTACGGTTGCCGCAACTCTTCAATAGGGTGTGCAGAACGTAAGTGCATTCGAGTGGAAAAAATTGATGAAGCAGTTGTACAGTGCTTCTTCCAATATGCGAAACAATTGGCTCAAGAATCAAAGGCC
Organism: Egbenema bharatensis FJBBOT/2019; assembly: GCF_048077055.1. Classification (NCBI taxonomy): domain Bacteria; kingdom Bacillati; phylum Cyanobacteriota; class Cyanophyceae; order Oculatellales; family Oculatellaceae; genus Egbenema; species Egbenema bharatensis. Next base: position 6,825,213 of record NZ_CP182236.1, read on the forward strand.
ACCTCTCCCCAAGAATCTGCTGAATTGGTGAACTTGCGCCAGCAGCTTCAGGTGCTTGACCAAGCGCTGACTCAAGGAATGGGAGATGCGCTGAAACGTGCTCGGTATGAGCTAGTCCAGGAAATCGAACGCTTGGAGGTACAGAGCGAGTTGTTCCTCCTGGAATCTGCGACAGCCCACGAGATCATGAACCATCCTCAAGCGCGTGATCTGAGCTTCTGGCATACCCGCACCTACCAAGAGCGAGAATTGCTGTACGAAAAACTTCTTAACAGGATTCTGGTTCGAGACGGTAAGGTTGTAGCAATTGAACACAAACTTTAACGTTTTGCAAGTTGATGATTCAGAGAGGTCAAGGTCATGACGGGTCAGCTTATCTACCAAATGCAACAGGCTGCTGATGCGTTTCTTCGAGTGAAGGCAGAAGCTCTAAAAACCTGGCAGTCGCCTTGCCAGTGTTCAGCTCCAGGAACACACGATCGCTGTCTGAGATGCCCTGCTTTCAGAGCCTTGGTACAAAAGATGCAGACAATGTTAGCTCCAGACCCTGAAACGGTTATGCCAAGTCTGCTGCCACCTGACCAACCTCCAGCTGATTCAAATGCGGTAAGACAGCAATGTTGCGAACTGTACGCTTGTGGCTATACGTTACACCAGATTCAATGGATGACAGGTGCAACTAATCTCAGGGAAATGCGAACTTGGCTCCGAGAAGCAGGTTTAATGAGTGGAGCCAGAGCACATTCCTCTGAAACGAAAGCTCAATGTTTGCAGTTTTATCAGAGCGGTTTGGAGCTTTACCAAATTGAAGAACAGACAGGCGTTTCGGCAGAAGTTCTTTCGTTCTGGGTCAGGCAAGCAGGAATGGGGCGATCGAGTAGATTACAGCAACCCTACTCAGATGCAGAAAAACAGCAATGTTGCGAATTGTACTTGCAAGGCAAGTCTTATAAGGCGATTGCATCCATCACAGCAATATCGGTGTTCTTAATTCAAAAGTGGGTGAAAGAAACGGGTGTCCAGCGAGAACGAATTTTTGGAGGTGGTCGTCCAAAAGTGTATTCTCCTGAGTTTCGTCAACAATGCTTAAAGTTACTCGAGCAGGGCAACACTCCTCCGCAGATTGAGATGATGCTGGGAGTTTCGGCTGATACAGTGCGAAGGTGGAAAAAAGAAGCTTCTCGGTGAATCTTCCTAAACAATACGATGAGTACTCATAAAATATTTCAAAGTATTCAAATTTCTCTCTAACTTGTTGCCCCAATGCCATTATTAGTTTTGCTGCTAAAATCCAAATCCGTATATCTTAATGAAGCACACAATTGCCCAACCCAAAACTACGCAAAAAACTCTTGATGCCTTACGGTATTTGCGCTTTTTACCGGAAATCGTTATTCGAAACAGGTATCTAAACCTCAAAGACTTTGAACATGGTAATGCCAAGATTGTGCTTGATGCCTTCTTCCAGCATAGTTGTTCAACCAACGATTGGCAGAAAGCATTCTTGATGGATTTAGAAGCATTGCAAAATATGTACGCCAATACAAAAGCCAACCTTTATAAACCATGCGCTGACGCTTCTCTTGCGCGTCGGGCAATGGCGGCGATTCTTTATCAAGATTTTTTTATTTCCCTTCAGGACTCGAAACTAAATTTGAATCCCTTTCAAGAGGAATTTAATTCCTTTGAAGAGTTTTGGTGTGCTGTTGAGTGGGATTTGATGTACAGATCGATGCAATCTGTTGGACTGATTAACGTCACTGGCGAGATCATTTTTCAAGGAAAGCGCAAGGTAATGGCACAAGCGAGCCAATTCTTTACATATCTGGAAAATCCCTCCAAAGTGCAATTCAATAACAGCCTAGTATCTTCTACTGTCTCAGAAGCTCTATTCTTTTGTGCCATTTATCACGCTCAAAACAACGAGCAATTCCGGCATCGGGAATTTGCAGGATTCACAGCGACTCTCAAACGATGCCATCGGGAAATTCGAAACAATAAACTTCAGGTAGGCTATCTGCTGGAAGACAAGAGTTTAGTTCTTTTTAATAAGAGCAAGACAGTTCTGAAGCCAAATAGCTAGAGTTTCGAGCAAACTTTTGTTTTTATCTGCTCTTTCCAGATATCTAGACGCACTAGAACCTGGAGATATTTTTATGAAGATCAGTGCTTAACCTATCTTCATAAAGCAAGATTTTTGGATATTTAATACGGAAATAGTTGAAAGCTTTGCGGTTTAAGGCTTTCAGGGATTTATTAGTAGAAAATTTGTTTACTGCAAAATCCGTACTTGAGAAAAAGGTTGCACAAAACGCGACTTCAAAAAGTCTTATCTCTACGATAAAGTCCAACACACCTGAAAAATATTGAACCTTACTGCTAGAAGTGGGTTGAAGGTGTCGAATCGTTGGAAGGTTATCACTAACTTTTCAACCGCTGAGAGAAGTTGCAAACCTCCAGGAACCAAGGAATTAAAATGCACTTTACTTTTTGTACCAAACAAGTTTTGGCAAAACATATAGGGTACAGTCCGCACACAATAAAAGCTATTCGGCAGCGAGGCGATTGGCAAGAGGGGGTTCATTACGTAAAGCAGAACTCCAGAAGTATCCGCTACAATTTGGAACTTTGCTTGAATTGGCTGGCAACGCGCCATAATCCCGCAGCACACGAGAAAGAAATCTTGCGCTACTTGGCGAGTCTAGAAGGAGAAAAGGCTCGCAAAAGCACAAGGTGAGTTTTATCAGCAACACTAACTCTACTATCTGAACTTCGATACAGATATAACGCGATTTGACGACTGTCTTCGTCCATTTTCTAATAAAAAAAGGAGGGCTTAACCATGACTGAACGTCATGAAAAGGCGATCGCCGTTGCAAGCAGCGATCGCTCTGAAAAAACATTTTCTGGTAATTATCCTAGCAGTAATTCCAAGATTACACCTCAGCAACTTCTCGAAGAGGTGAAAACATTGCCTGAATCATGGGCATTGGTTGCCGTGGGCGACAAAAAAGCACCCTTGGGACGGGATTGGACAGCTATACCCTTGAGTCAGTCAGACTTTGAACTGGCAATTCGAATTGGAAAATTTGAATCGCTTTCAGTGAAGTCCAAGAAGGGAGAAATTTTTCATCCACCAATTGCTTGGTGGGCTGCAATTGGAGTTTTGTGTGGAACACCGTCGGGTGGGCTGCTATTTGTTGATCACGATGGCGAAAGCTGCGACTCTCTTATTGAGAGGCTTTCGGAGCAATCTGTGGCAGAAGCACTGCCCAAAACAGTTGCTGTTACGTCGCGTCGAACAGGGCGTTATCAATTGATCTACCGTATTCCTGAGCAGTTTTGGGGGGCTATCTCTACTAAGAAACTGGCTACTGGAACTCAAGGAAAGGATGGGAAACCGGAACAATTGGAGTTCCGTTGGGACGGGAGCCAGTCTGTCGTAGCGGGATACCATCCAACTACTGGCTCTTACTGTTGGTTGCCAGGTCAGTCCCCTCAGGAATGTGAGGTGGCAGCGGTTCCAGATTGGATAATTGAGCAAATGTTGCAGGATACTCCTTCCCAAGAGCCTGCGCAAGTGAAATTTGGGTATCACTCATATCTGCGAACTTGGACTGAGCGGGATTGGGCAATTTCCTATTTGGCGGCCATTCCTATGACCGAAGATTACGATACGTGGCTTCACGTTGGCATGGCGCTGCGTTCGGCAGGGGAAGACCTGTTGGCTGACTGGGATAACTGGAGCCGGGGAGCTGCTAATTATGAACCAGAAGCTTGCGAGAGGAAATGGGAGTCTTTCGACCCCAGTGGCGGGATTACATTGGGAACATTGGGCTTGATGGCGAAACAAAACGGTTGGCAGTCACCGTTTAAGGAGGATAGAGGCGATCGCCCTGCACTAACTGTTATTCAAGGCAGTAGTAGCCAACCCTTGGAAGATTTGGACGAAGATTCTGAGGAGCTAGCTCAAGAAGTTCAGTTATTAGTCAAGTTGACAGAGGAAGCTGCTCCAGTTCAAACATTGCTTTCTCCTCGTTTAACAGCCTTATTGATGCATCGGGCAAAACAATTCAACGTCCCTCTGGAAGCATTCATAGGGATTTTGCTACCATTGACAGCTTCTTTGCTAAGGCTTGGTACCCAACTGGAGATTAGTGCTGCTTCAGACTATCGTTGCTCTCCAATCCTTTGGTCAGGACTTGTAGGTGAGTCTGGAACCAATAAATCGCCAATTTTCGACACCTTACTTGAGCCTATGCAAGAGTTGCAAGCCAAGGAGGATGAAATTTACACCCTCCAGAATGAGCAATATAAAGACGAGTTGGAAGACTGGCAAAAGAGTTCTAAGGAAGAACGAGGCAATAAACCCACTCCACCCGCTCAACGCGAGTATTATTTGTTGGATACGACATTGGAGGCGATCGCAGATTGCTTGAGTAGACAGCCCGGTCGGGGCGTTGTGATTCCGGTCGATGAGTTTGCAGGGTTCTTCAATGGATTCAATCAGTACCGCGCTGGTGGCAAAGGGAACGATCGCCAAAAGTTTTTGTCTGCCTATAATGGCGGAGCATTCAAAGTTAACCGCAAGGTGGGAAAGCGAATCTCCATAGCCAAAACTTCTATCAGTCTGGCAGGAACGATTCAACCTTGCGTACTGCGGAAAGTGATGAGCGATTTGGATGACGTTGATGGCTTCTGGGCTAGGTTTCTTTGGATTCCATTACCCCTTACTGAAATGCCACCTCCGGATGATGAAGCAGGTTGCGATCTGTTTGGAGTACTGCAAAGCCTTTATCAAGGTTTGGAGAATTTGGCTCCTGAAACTTATCAGTTTGACCAACGAGGTCGAGAAATTTGGCGAGATTGGCATATCTTCTGCGAGCAACACAAGGTGAACGAACCTAACCCAGCTCTCAGAGCAGTTTATCCAAAAAGTAGGGAGAGGGCTGCCAGAGTAGCACTGGTTGCTCATTGCATTAACGCTGTTGTTGAAGGTAGAGTTCCAGACCGAATTGTTGCTAGTGATCTATTGGAAGCTGCGATCGCTTTTACCGAATGGTCAATTGGGCAAACTCGGCTCATTTATGCTGCTGCTGGTGCTGTTTCCTATGAAGAAACATCCAAGATTGTTCGCTTCATCGAAAAATTTAGAGATCGTGAGTGGATTACAGCCAGAAATGTTATCCATTGGTGGTCTGGTAAGCCGAAACCCAAAGCTGAGGCAGCAAGAGGATTCATGAAGCGAGTGGTTGATCTAGGTCACGCGATCGACAATGGTGCTACGGGTAAAGCCTATGCAATTCAGATCAAGAAAAATGATGGCAACAGTGGTAACAATTGTTCTTAAAGCCTTGCAGTATATGATATGCAATCTGGTAACAACCAGGGTAACAGCCCAGTAACATTGAATAACAGTACGGTTGGAACCCCAAAAAAACAGTCGTTTGAGCTTGGTTCTGTGTTACTACAGAGTGCGTTTCACTCAAAGGTAATGGTAGCAAGGATTCCACTGGAACTTAGTCGAGTTGTTACCTAAATGTTACTGCATTGTTACCTCCCTGATGCCGCACCTAGTACTGAGTCTACGGGGGTTTGTTACCCAGTTACTGATACTGAGCTTCAAGTTGGCGATCGTGCTGTTTTATCAGGTGAAGGAAATAGCTGTCTCTCTAATGAAGTGAGGGCGATCTGGACAGTGCGAGCGATCCAGAATCAAAAGGTTGTTGTAAAGTGTGAAACATTGGGTCGTCGCGTTTTTCCACTAACATGGTTGGCACGGTATGAGTGAGCAGATGAATAGAGTTGAGAAGTTTCAACTCTCTCAACTGCTTGGACAATATCTCAGTCTTGAAGAGTTTTGCACTTGCACTCAAACCTACCAGAAGTATGTGGATCGGATTGACCCATACCCTAAAAACCTGGAAGAGACAATTCCAGCGTTAGAAGCTTTGTGTCAACACATCCTTGCCCCCGTGATTGCTCACTTCGGCAGGGAGCGGTTTCAGTTGACTTATGGCTTCTGCTCAAAGGACTTGAAGCGGTTCTTGAGCCAGAAAGACCCAGAGACAGGGATTAAAAATGGACGAGTTGATCCCAGCCGAGATCAGCACATGGCGCATGAGAAGAACCGAAATGGCAAGTATTATTGCGATCGCCTCGGTGCTGCCTGTGATTTTCGGATTGTGGGGATGGAAAGCGATCGCCTCGTGGAGTGGATTCTAGAACAGCGATTGCCGTTTGATTCACTATACTACTATGGCAGCGATCGACCAATTCATATCAGCTATGGCTCTCAACACAAGCGAGACATCTGGACATTCACAGGGAGGGGAGTGCCAACGAGAAAAGGGATCGAGCGGTGGCTTGAGCAAGTGGAGCCACGTTTCTAGCTATCCTAAAAGCAGATGATGTGACAGCTTGAGGATGGTGACGAATGCTGAATATCTCCCTTCCAGATCAGATTAAAACCTTTGTAGAGGAGCAAGCGATCGCAGCAGGCTTCAATTCAGCCAATGAGTATGTCTATCATCTGATTGTGCGGGAGCAGGAGCGCATTGCCCAACAAGAGCACATTGAGGCTCTGTTATTAGAAGGTCTGGAGAGTGGAGAGCCAGTTGAAGCAACGGACGATTGGTGGGAACAAAAGCGAACCCAACTGGTTGAACGATTTCAACAGTTGGATGTATGATTGAGCGAATCATCAAACCTGAAATTTTTACTCTGCTACTGATGGATAATCACGGAGTCTCTGCTCAATTCGATGTAGTTGTTTTGGGAAAGCAGATCAACAATCAGGGATAGGTTTGCAGCAAAGAGGGTTTCTAGTTCTGAGTTTTTGATGTTTCCTGTCGTGACTAGCAGAAGTTTATAGGGCTGCTGCACAGTGAGGAAGGAATCGACAAAATCTGAGTCTTTGGTAACAACAATTCGCTCTTGCTGAACAGAAAGTGTGTTGATGATTGAGTCTGGAGTGGCATTTTGCTGAGGAAGATCTCTGGTGTGAATAGTGTCGTAGCCAGCTTCTTGAAGCAGTCGAGCAAGCCGAATGGGCAGTTGAGCATCAACAAGAAATTTCATGATGCCAGCTTGTGAATGCTCTTAACCTGGCTAAGACGAGCGGCAAACAGAAAAACGGCAAGAATATCGTCTGATTCCAGATCGTCATAGTCGGCAAGAATCTCTTCATTTGTCATGCCGGAACTCAGAAGCTCAAGGATGAACTCGACGGGGTAACGTAATCCACGAATGCAAGGTTTCCCATGACAGATATCTGGATTATGCGTGATGCGTTGCAATAAGTTTTTTTCCATACTTGGCTCAATTTCTGATTTTGTGTATGCATGAGCGATCGCGCCTACCGTTTCTCCAGTGTAAGCTGCGATCGCCTCGGTGCTGCCTGTGATTTTCAGATTGTGGGCTTGGGGAGCGATCGCCTTATAGAGTGGATTCTAGAACAGCAGCTACCGTTTGACTCGTTGTACTACTATGGGGGCGATCGACCCATTCATATCAGTTATAGTCCTCGACAGAGAGGAAATATTTGGGCATTCACAGCAAACGGAGTACCGACTAAAAAAGGTACTGAGGCTTGGTTTAAACGAATTGACAATAAGAGTGTACCGACAAAGAAATTGAGCAGTGAGCTAAATTCAGTAGATCGCAAATTCATTCTAGAGAGGGTAAATAGATGGCTGTGATGACTGGGAAATGTCGCTCGACAGCCTGAGAGAGAAACTCCAACATGGTCTTGAGACTAAAGAGTTCTCGGTAAACGACCCGTCCTCCTCGTTGAGTACGGCTCACAAAGAACCAGAGCAAATACACCCAGAGATTGACCAAAATAAACGCCAGAGCCACAAACAGCAAACGGGTGACTGGATTCTTGCTCGTGGTGCGGATACGGCACCCATTTTTCATCCTGTAGCTGGTCTCGATACCGAAACGGTCTTTGTAATGCTGATGCATCTGCTCCAAAGCAACCCTCACACGATGCACCACGTATAGGGTGTATTGGATACCATGTTTCCCTTTGAACCCTTTGTAATAGCTGCAAATCACCCGCATCTGACAGGTAACTGAACCATATTGAGGGCTGTTGAGGGTATAACGGGTGGCATAACTTTTGCGCCCAATCAACAACTGGCGAGTACCTCCACGTTTGCCTCGAATTACCGCAGGCATGAGAAACGGAATATTGAGAGCTTTGAGCCAACGAATGACTGGTACACTATAGAACCCACGGTCAAGATAAAGCCGTTTGACGCGGACTCGTAAGGGAGTCAGCATGGCTAATAAATAAGTGATGGTTGCAACCAATGTTTCATGCCGATGCACGGCATGAATACCCAAAGTAACCCGTTTGTTACGACAAATCACATAGACGGTGGCATAGGCAAAGAACGAAGTCGTGCCTGCCTTAGCTTGAGAGCGGTAGATGTAAGGCTCAGTGGCGACGTTCACACTGCCGTAATAGGGAATCAGATGGAGGTCAATGGCAATACGATGCTTGCCCTTACGAATTTTTGGGGGGATGCGGCTTTGCAGAGCGGCATTGAGTTGAGATTCCAGAGTTGTGATATCGTCTAACTTATCGAGATGATAGCGAATGCCATTGCCACTGGGTACGCCCTCCAATCGTTGTGTTGTGTGTTCAATGCTATCGCTGCGACTGGCGGCCCGTAGCAAAATCTCAAACAGATCTTGGAGTGTGTATCCACCTTGCATGTCCAGGGATAAGTGTTCCAATAGGCAGTCGAGGGCTACCTCCAACGTCGCTTCATCCGTCAAAGCTGGAGCAGGCGATAATGAACTTGGGTAGATCGTCATGGCTTTGTTTTAATGCGTTTAGCCTGACCCTACCCCTTTCCTAGAGAATTTGCGATCTACTGAAATTAGCTAATACTATGCAGTTCACTTAGTTCATTTGCGTTGTTAGTAGCTTTAGCACGCTCGGCTAAATCTCTAGCGGTTTTCTGAAGCTCCTGTAGTGTTTCCATACGATGGAAAGCATCAGCCCATACTTTGGAGCGTTCTCTCCAGAGAAAATCACGCCATTCGTTTTCAACCCCCTTAGCTCGAATTACGCGATCTACAAATTCTTCAACGATTGCGAATCCAGCTTGGCTAGGTTCTCTTAAAAGTCCCTTTAGCTCCTTTTCACAATTGTTGACAGCTTCAATATAAGCTTGGTTTAGATTGCCAACAATTCTCTCAGCCGGAGACTGCCCTTTCCTGAGTAATTCATCCAATAACTTAGGCTCAAATTTATATTTTGTTTTGTTAGGGGTAAGTACATCCAAATGCTTACGAATTCTATGTTGAATTAAACCCCGATAAACAAGATCAAAATTAGCCAAAAGCTGAAATCCAAACTTGATTTTTTGTTGTTTCTCAGGAATTAAATCTGCAACAGATTTTAGAAATTTACTAGCAGCTATAGGCTCGTTATTATTTCTAGCTACTAATCCACCTAAATTCTGATCAGCTAACGCTCCAACGACTTGTAATTTAATTTCTTCCAGAGATCGATTGAGACCTGTTTCTAAAGAAAGGAAACGGATAGATAGTTGAGTACGAATATTTTGAAGGCTCTTTTCATAAGCTGTTCGATAGCCCTCATACCGTTTGTTAAGTTTCTCAATTTCTTCTTGATCTGGCACTATCACTTTATCATTCCGGCAACTTTGAATAAGTTTATCCACATCTTCACGAAAGTGGTAATCTTCACAATCTCTCTTTTCGATCAATTCAGTTAATAAATCTTCTAGACGGATTGGGAAAGCATCCCAAAAAGCACTAAATCTTTCATTGAATTCCTCCATTCCATCCTCGCTCTTTAAAGCGTCTATAATGCTGGAGAAACTTGAAATTGCAGCATTTGTTTGTTGCTGAAGTAGGCTTACTCGATCAAAGCAGGCTGTGGAATACCGATAATCTAAAACATCAATTCTATTGATGAGATAATCTAGAACAGAACCCAAGATTTCATTATTTGCTTCGGTTTCGTCAGCACAATTGGCAATAATTGTTCGCTTAACTTTAATATGCTTTACCTGCATCTTTTCAGCGAAGATCTCACAAAGAACAGAGTTACTAGTATCACGGTTTAGAACCATGAATGACCAATCTTCAATAGGTAGTTCTGTGAGAGCTTTGTTTGCTGTGTCATAAAGCTGTGTATCGAAATCGAACCAATCGTCGCCCCCTATTCTTGGTCGTCGAACAAATAGGACAAAATCAATGTCTTGTCCTAATGTTCGGATCATTCTCTCCGAATCTCCAATGCCCGTATCTCCTAAACCTGGCATATCTACCAGCGCCAGTCTTCCTACTTCTTTGTTCGGAAAGGGACAAAAGATTTTTACTTCTTTAACTGCAAGGTAGTTGTAATACGCACCTTTTCCATCAACAGTATCTTGAGCCACAAACTCTCGTATTTGACTTGATTCAATCCGAATTGAATCGGATGAGAGAAGGGTCTGATATTTATCTAGATGCTGATGATATTTGCAAAGATGCTCATACTTTGCATTCAGCTCGGAGCTTTTCTGAGAAGGAGGTTGTGGCGGATTAGAAGCAAAACTCTGCAAAGTTTTAGGCTTAGTTCCTAAACCTAGCTGTTCATAGTAAGGCGCAATGATTTCTTCTAAGAAAGATTGTTCGCTATGAAAAACTACTTCTGCATAAGTCGTAATATCTTGAGCATGATAAATAGTACTTCTTACCCCAGTACACTGGAGCAGTTCTCCATCAGGAATCTCAACAGTTGATAAACCTGTTAGACTTTGTAGAAGGCGGCTTTTTCCCTGCCTCGCACGCCCAACAACGCCAATATTTAAAGTCTTACGAGAGAATCTTTTCTCAAGTTATCGAGTGCTCTTAATTCACTCACAATCTCACGTTGGATTGTTGTGAAATCAATTTTCTTTAATTGTGCACGAAGCTCAGGATCATCTAGTTCGCCTCTAAGAGATAATTCGTCTCTTTCCTGAGCAAGCGTTTGCAGCTCCAAACCTAATTTCTGTAACTGTACCTCAGCGTTTTCAATCCGCTTCACCAAGGGCTGTCGTTTTTCAATGATATTGTTGATCTGCTGAGATCTTGTCATAGTCACATCCCTAGATGTCGTAAGAACTGTACGAGAATGCAGTATGGATAGCACCTCTATAAGAGTTCCCAGAAAGATATTGACAATGAACAAAAGAATTTCGGTTTAGCGAGAAGCAACTATCCCCTAGTCATCTTCGAATCTCCTTGCCGCCGTGCAGCTTGAACTAGCCTCACTTTGTAGGGATCAGCATCCTTTCGCCACACCACGCGATGCCCTTTTAATTCAGCACAATGCTCCTCCAGGCATTTTTGCCAGCCACGATAGTCATAAATCAGGCGCAAGTCATCCAGCAAGCCCCAATCGGTTTCCTGCCGTGTCAGCTTCGCGAACTTCTCATAGAGCGGATAGTCGGCTGTCACCACTGAATCCTTCTGGTGCAACAGGGGGGGATTGTCATTGGGGTCATAATCCCGATAATGGACGTGGAGATCTCGTAAGTCGATCTCCATGCTGGTGTAGAGGGCAGGATGGGGATCGGTGTCAAAATTTGGATAGAACAGGTAGGAAATCTTGGGTTTCCGAAAGTGGAATTTGACGACATTGGCTTCCTGAGGACGACCGATCGTGCGAGAGGCGCAACCTTCGTAGAGCCTCAGCAGTGGATGAAGTGCCTCGATCGCCGACACATGCACCCATAGGGAGTTTGGTCGCTTTTGCCCGATTGCACTGCTCTTGCAGCGTTCCTCGACCACCTCCAGATTGCCTAAACTCATCAGCATCAGGTCTGCTGCAGCACAGGCTTGCTGATAGCCACCGAATAGACTTTTGATGTCGTTCTGAACCACAGGTGTCAAATCCCGAAGCTTGGGACGACGACCAAAATGGCTTAACGCCAAATAAACTAGCAAGTCTTGACGGCGGCGATCGCTAATTTCATCCCATTCCTGTAGGTTTGTGGCTTGTAGGACGATCTGGAATGCCCGTCGCAGATTACCAAATTCAGTACTGAGTGCTTCTGTCTCAGGCAGTTCTTCTAGAGTTGGTAGTCGTCCCCGCTCGGTGAAGAATGCCATCAATGGAGTGAGCAGTTCTTTGTAATCCTCAAACCGCTTATTCGCCAGTTGAACTTTGGGGACGGAGACGCGCGATCGAAACCGCGATGCCCGAAAACTCTGTGCCTGTGCCTCGTCCCGAAAAACGAAGTAGATCCCTAACGCTGCCGGAACTGCATCGACCCCAAGCACCTGGTCAATGTAAATCTTCAGTTCTTCCTGGTCGTAATACTTCTGAAAAGTATTGCGGCTTGTGATCACCCCATCCCCATAGGCGATCTGGCTATTCCCCTGCGCGATGAGAACCTGGGCAGCGACAATTAGCACCTGCCCAGTTAGCTCCCAGGCTTTAATCAACGCCTCACGCCGCTCTGCCTGAGACTCAATGACATTGATGACATATCCCAAGTTCACGACATCCGCAGTGACTAATGGAGAATCTGGACGGTAGTAAGGGCCCCAACCAGCACTCTCGTAGCCGAGTTTGCCCACCCGTTCCAGATCTCCGCCCTGCCCACAGCCGTAGTCAAAGAAGGTTTTGGTTTGGTTCAGCAGCCCTGCCTCTAATGCCAGACGTACAGGTTTAGAGAAGTCGTTGCGGCTGATTGCTGCTTTGTGGCGATCGATCTTAACCTGTGTAGATTGGGCATTGAGGAGCGATCGGTGGATCAGAGTATGCCCTTGAAACGCGACCTTGAATTGGGCTAAGCGTTCCTCCCACGCTAAGCGTGTCCCGATCGCCCTCGGATTATCCAATAGCCCTAGAGCTTCTTCCTGACGAGTTAGGGCAGCGAATTGCTGGTAGTGGGGATAATCAGTCGCAACAAAGGTTTCTTTCCGGTGAAGAATAAAGGGGTTGCTTGCCTCACCGTAATCTCGATAGTTTACCTCACGGCTTTGCAGGTTCACCTGGATGCTGGACTGAAGCGCAGGGTGCGGCTCGCTGTCAAAATCTGGGTATGAGAGGTAGGAGATGCTTGGCTTTTCCAGATTGAACTTAATGAGTGTGATCCCCTCTGGGCGGGAGGCTATCTCTCTAGCTTCACTCTCGTACTCTTGAAGAAGCGGGTCTAATGATTCTATGGCTGAGACGTGGATGTATAAGGCATCCGGCAGAAGCTTACCCACCTTGCTGCGTTGGCAGGTAACGGCGATCGCACTAAAGTCATCAAGGCTACAAAACATCCGCAAAAGACTTCATCTGCCTAAGTCACAATTTGAACCCATTATGCTACTGCCCTTAAAGGGTTGATCACTTTGTTCTCTTTGTTATTCTGCGTAATCCCTATTAATTAAGGACAATTAAGCTCCTCCCCCTATATATGGAGTAGCATAATAGATGCACGCTATGGCTGGGGGCTTTCCAGTATGCTCTGAATCGTAGAAAATAGGTACATTCGTTCTATAAAATTATGGCGGTAGAGCAAGCGAATCGCAATACAGGTACCAGTGGCAATTCCAAAGCCATCGTTTTTGCTCGTCATGAAACGTTTCATCCCCGCTTTGGTTGGTTGAAGAAGGGTTTTGATCGTGCTTCTATCGATTCAGAGGTTTTCTTAAGAGAGGATGCCCCTGTTCGGCTCGGCGTGGGAAAGAACATGGTGCGCTCCATTCGGTACTGGTGTTCTGCCTTTAAGCTGCTGAAGGATGACCAGCCGACAAAATTTGGTCAGCAACTCTTGGGGCAGGAAGGCTGGGACTCTTATCTAGAAGATCCTGCCTCCCTTTGGCTATTGCACTGGAAATTGCTAGAAGCGCCTAACTTGGCGACCGCCTGGGATGTTGCCTTCAACTATTTTCGTCAGGTCGAGTTTACGACCGAAGATTTGTTTTACCAGCTTTGTGAGTACCGCGATCGCGAAGCCCCTCGTATTTCTGAGTCTTCACTCAGAAAGGACGTGAGTTGCATTTTGCGAATGTATGTCGTGCAGCCCAGTGGTAAGGCTCAAGTCAGCGAAGATTCCTTGGATTGCCCATTTACTGAACTGGGGTTAATTCACACCGCAGGGGATTCGCGGCACTATATGTTTCGGGTTGGGCAGAAGCCAAGCTTACCCCCAGAAATTGTGGTTTACGCTTGCTTAGAGCATCACGCTCGAACAGGTAGCCCCGCCAAAACGATTCCAATTGGCAATTTGCTCTACGACCTTGGTAGCCCAGGACTCGTATTTAAGTTGACCGAGAGTGCCATCTGCGACGCGATCGAAGTAATAGCTCGACGATGGGATCAGATTCGGCTCTCTGATGCAGCCGGAAAACTGCAATTTTCCTTTGAAGATGAGCCAATTGAACTATCAAGGGCTATCCTGGACGGGTACTACCGAGCGGGGAGGTGAGCAAGATGACCGATAAGGCTCTATCGACCTATTTTGAGCTACACCGCCGCTACTACCGATCCGTCAATTTAGAGAGAGATTTAGATAAGCCTGATGCGGCTCAAGGCTATGTTCCGACCGAGCGATCTGCTGAAGCGTTGCGGCGGATTCTATCTGCCATTGGAGATCCAAATGCCCATCGAGCATGGACATTAACTGGAGTCTATGGAACAGGGAAGTCAGCGTTTGCCCATTATCTTGCGGCTTTGTGTGCGCCAGAAGAAAGCCCGGTAGCCGATGAAGCCTGGGCGATCGCCGAATGTGCTTTTCCGGCTGAAAGCTCCGAAATGGAAGCCATCACAAATGTTCCTGAGCCTGGATTATTGAGAGCCGTTGCTACCGCTCAACGGGAGCCTTTAAGCTGGACGATCGTTCGTGCCTTATCACGTGGGTTTGATCTTTTTTGGAAGAAGAAGCGGAAACCAGATTTCTGGATGGATCTCAATGAGTGGCGCTTTCAGGCGGAGGAGGGCAACTGCCAAGTTACAGACCAACAAGTGCTGAAATTGCTCCGAGAGGTCGTCCAAACGGTTGAAACGGATGTGCTGCTTATTATCGATGAGTTGGGCAAGAATCTAGAGTACGCGGCTCATCATCAGGGCATTCAAGATCTTTACTTGCTTCAACAGATTGCTGAGCTAGAGCTTAAGGGAGACTATCAAGTTCATCTGCTGGGCATTCTCCATCAGTCATTTGCAGGATATAGCGATCGCCTCTCGACAGTAGAACAAAGCGAATGGACAAAGATTCACGGACGATTCACAGATATCGTTCTCACTGAATCACCTAGTCAGATGACCCGCTTGATTGGACAAGCGATCGATCGATCTAATGCTGACCCAGTTCTTCATAGCATTCGCCTCCAAGCAGAAAGCTGGTTTGATGCGTTAAAGGACGTACTCTCGGAATACGAGATTTCGGCGAAGGTGCTAGCAGATGCCTATCCCTTACACCCCCTGACGGCTTTGGTGTTACCGATGCTCTGTGTGCGTTACGCCCAGAACGATCGCTCTCTATTTACTTTTCTCACTAGCGACGAGCCTTACGCTTTCAGTCAGTTCCTTAAATCCACTGCAATTCAAGGTGTTGGCGCAGCCTCTCCAGAGGAGACTCAAATCCCGACATTGAAGCTGTACCAGCTTTATGACTACTTTGTTGAGGCAGTAACCGGGCTTGCGTCGCGGATCAACTTACAACGTTGGGTTGAAGTTCAGAGATTCGCTTTTATGTGATTGGCATTATGGAAGCACAAAAAACTATTGATGCAAAAATTGTACTCCGTTTCCTATCTCCTGATTGGAGAGCAGATTGCGTTAGGTGGGCGTGTGGTAAATGTGGTTATGACAAACATCAAACGCTAGATAACTTCATGTTTAATGTTCGTTATAGAGAGTGTGATCTTTGTCGTATGCGTAACAGGATTAAAATTTAGCTAAGTGCTTATTTTAATGCGTCAACTTTATTAATAAGTCCAACCTGATTCAAATCCTAAGCTTGTTGCTAAAGATGTTAGAGGTTGAAAGGTCGAATCGAATGCTTTTCTAAGTTTTTCAAAATCTGTTAAATCATCTTTTGAACTCAACCTTAGATCAGAGATATATGAGTCAATGAATTTTTTCCATGTTCCATCGTTACTCATCTTTCTTTTCCAGGTTTGAAGACCAAGATAATGAACCCGTACAAAAGCATCAAAATATATTGAAGCTGGAATAATTTTTGATTTTGATGAATTGACATCACTGAATGTCGGAACCAAATTCCAAATTTGATCATGTGCTACAAATGACCAAGGAAGATAGTGATCAAGAGACAGCTTTGAATCTGCCCTTAAAGGGCGATTTGAATAAATACAGTTAATCTCATCGGTATATTCTAGAATCTTCTGCCAATACTTCGCCTGAGAACTTAAAGCACCTCTTCTAAGCTGAGGGAATAGTTTATTTGATATGGCAGGAGTGCTAGGGTTCTTACTTTGCATATATTGTAGCCATTCCCAGGAAACCCATCCCTTGATGATAGGATAATTTATCCTAATGTAAGAAATCCATTCAGGACTTAGGTGAATAGATTTGCATGACTTCGGTGAATCTCCATCAAATTTATAAAGTGGTTTAGCTGTATCAAAATACTGTTCAGCTAGAGCCATGATTATTTCATTCTCAAGATCATCATTTCTTGTTGCGCCTCGATTTTGACTCTTATATGCCTTCAGTTGTTGTGACAAAAAAGGTGAAATTAGTCGAAATGGTACATATCGCATCAATGAGTCTTTACCTACCAAAAGACTATCTAAATTTCTTTTAGATATCTCTTCTCTAAGCAAATTCTTCTCTGATTCATCAAATGCTGGCTTATCGAGATCCAGTTCCAGAGAGTCTAGTTTGATAGCGATCTTGTCCTGTATGCCAAATGACAGCTTGAAATAGGTATGAGGATACCAAGCATTAACCAGTATCTCAATTAGTAAATCCCTAAGACTGATTGGAGAGTCAATATTAAAGTTTTGTCTTCTCAATATGTCTAACAGGGAAAGGAAGAAGACATATTTGTAAGAAGTTGCTGTTTTGTCAAACAGTCTAGATAATGCGGCAACGTTTAACCCTTCAGCGTCAGGAAGACGTTCAAACCCTCCAGTAACAGGATTTATCCATGCTCCTGAACTTGCTTCAGCTAAAGCATCTTGACCTACAGCCAAGTCTGAAGTATACAGACCGATAAACTCATCCGCAGCATCAGGATTAATTACTTTAAGTGCTGCGATTATTCCCTGAACTGTCTCCGAGTTGGGATCTCTAATCTCAGCGACCCATCTATGAACGTTAGATCGAGCAATGCCAAGCTGTTCAGCCAACTTACCCTGGCTGATGCCGTAACTCGTCAGAACTTGCCCTAGAACCTTACCAGCTTTTCCCATGCCTCTGATCCTGTCAGAGAAGCATGATGACGTAAATAGAAGCCAAATGGCTTCCAAAAATCATGATAAAATGGAAGCCAATTAGTTTCCATTGGATTTCAATGACCTATACAACACGCCTCTATCCTTGGATCATCGTCCATCAGCTTCCAAATATGCAGCACTCTGTGGTGAAGCGTTTTCGTCGTCGGAATGATGCTGACGAATGCCTGAAAGCTCTTTACCGTCTTGAGCCAGGTAAAAAATTTGTCGTTATGTTTGACACTGCTGGCTGTGCGAAGGAGGTTCAACAATGACAGTCAGATATGTTGAAGGATTAGACTACACTCTGATTGTGGTACTTGCTCACAACCGAGGCATTGATAGGAGCACAGTCCAAGTGAAAGACCTGACTGGTAGAGTATTTGAGACATGGCATCGTAGATACAGGCTGTGGCGAAATCCAGTTCACGGAACAGCTAGAAGCATTGCTGAAATCAAGGAGATCTACAATGCGCTCGATATTGATGATTACACCGATCAAAATGGCTATGCAGATTAATTCTGCATTCAAATAAACTCATGATGCGAATTAGACACTTTCAGGGTGAAGGCTATACTCTCACCCTTATTAGAATTCCTAAAAATAGAAGAAACAAAGGAATCAGTAGAAGCACAATCGAAGTAAGAGATTTAGCTGGAAAAATTTTTGACGTATGGAAATATGAAGGTGGAGAATGGTTGAATCCAATTCACGGAATAGCTAAATCTGTTACTCAGGTTAAGGAGATTTATGATTCTATTGACATTGATGATTATGCCAAAACGCAGTAGAGGAAATTGATTAAATTTGCAGTTAGAATAATCCAAGTTGATTATTTGTAGCTGTTGAAATTTTAGAAGTTCTTCCTGGTCTTAGTGTAAGTCTAGCTCTCTGAGCAACTATGCTAATGCTATCAACTTTTCCAGGAATACGAGGCTTTCCAAAACGATCTAATGGATATACCTCAACTCGATCTAACCATTCTGTACGATTTCCCCATTGCACTAATACTGAATTGATTTCTATCTGGAGGACTTGACCATTCCATCCATGCCGTCCCATACGAGTAACGCGATCTCCAGGTAATAACGGAGAGTAATCCTGAAATTGAATTTCAATATCTAAACAACCAGATGTGGTAATTTTGGAGGCTCCAAATTCTGTACTAATAGAGCAACCAAGTAACGGTTCTATCTGTGTTGTTGATTCTTGTAGTGAGAAAAATTGCTTTTTTGCCAGTCCTTTCTCTGCTTCAATGGAACAAGAATTTAGAGTATTTGTCCGAAGGTTAATGCCTCGGAGCGAACTACTTTGAGGCAGTGTACAGATAGACTGGTCGTCAAGCTGGATCGTACTTGAAATCAATCCGTCCAACTGCACCGAAGACTGAACGGAGCCATGCTCGATTTTCAGAT
The DNA here is from genome assembly GCF_048077055.1 of Egbenema bharatensis FJBBOT/2019. Lineage (NCBI taxonomy): Bacteria > Bacillati > Cyanobacteriota > Cyanophyceae > Oculatellales > Oculatellaceae > Egbenema > Egbenema bharatensis. The sequence goes on from NZ_CP182236.1 coordinate 6,844,044, forward strand.
GTATCTGCTTCCTTTCCGAGGAACCAAAGGACATCTGCTCCAATTGAGTGGTAGTCTCGTGTTCGTTGTTCGAGTTCATCAGGAGTAATTTGAGAAAGTTGGCATTCCGCAATCAGAAGATTACCATTTTTGTAAACTAAAGCTACATCTGCAATTCTTCCATTTTCCCCACAGTTAGGTAAATGATATTCAACCTCAACTGTTGCATTCTGTTCAGGATCATCCTTAATTTGCTCCTTGAGAAATTTAGCGAGTTTTAGTTTCCCCTCCTCATGTTCAGGAGACTCAGGATGTCTAGCAATATTACTGGTACAGGAATGCTGATGAACAAAATGTAAGACAAATCCTTTTCGCTCACGTGGAAAAACGCCCTGCCCACAGAAAGGACATTGAAGACTTCCTGGGGGGTACTTGGAGCGGATTTCATGGGCTGACTTATGATAGGCAGCTACAACACGTTCTTTTGCTTGATTGACAGCAACTAACATTACAACAAAGTATTCTCCTGGCTGCTTTACCAACCAGTATTCCCTTTATGTTTTCAAAAAGTTGCTACAGAAGCCAGTCGGGGCAGCCGTCGGACTCGCTATGCCCCAACTGATTCCTTGTTAAGGACGTTAGTACTCGCTTCTGTACCAACTCGTATGGAGTTTCAGGAGTTTTTGGCGAAGCTGCACCAGAAATACGGGTTTATTATTGGCGATCGCCAAGCTACAGATTTAATCAACTCCGGTGATGCGGATCGCGAAGATTTTGTAGCCAATGCCGAACGGCTTGAACGTCGCCTTGCCAGCATTGGGCTGCTCAAACGCCTTTCCGATGCTTGTGCCTACGTTCAAAATCCCTTTGCCTCGGAGGTGAGATGATGCAGACCATTGAACTGATTGGTCAAGTTGCGGCTGACTTCCTGAAACGCTCAATACAAACCGACGAGACCAACGAGGGAGTAGCCCGGTTTCTGCTAAATCGTCTTACCGCTCAGCAGGTTGCTGCCGTATCTCAAACCATTCTGAAGGATTCTGAACTTGCCCCGCTCATCAAAATTCAAGTTCCACGAGATCTCGTGGCAGGCTTCGGCTTACCTGACGAAATTTTGACTGATGAACGTACAGTTCACCTGCGTCACTCAGCTTGCGATCGCCCTGCACTACTGCTGGCTAACATCAGCGACGACCAAGCCCAATCTCTGAATGACATTACCTCTGTCGGCGCTCAAGAACTGAAGGGACAGATTGAGTGCTGGATTAACCTGGCTGCAAAAGACCTGCCGATTCCTGCTGAGCAGATTGAATACTGGCGTAAAGCCCTAAATGGACTCCAGAGAGTCGGCACACCCAGCCTAGAAAATTTCGCGGAATACATTGTTCAAACGCGATCGCGCATCCTTGAAGAAAGCCTTCCAGTCATAGACGCACTTGGATGGGCACTTCCTGCTCTACGGCTTCCCCGTGATTCCGGCTACTTTCGTGCCATTCCTGAAACTCAGTTAGGACAAACGCAACGCTGGGAAAAGTTGTTTCAGCAAGCCTTTGCGAAACGTGCCTGTTTACTACTGAAGCAAACCCCTAGCCGCAAGCCAATTGATGAGCAGGATCTTCAAACTGCCTTTGACAAGGTGAAGGATGGTATTCCTGCGATCGCCCATCCTACTATTCAGTCCTTTATTGGCAGTTCTGCTGGCTGGACTCCTGAAGCTGAAGCTCTTTCTAAGTTTGAGTGGGAATCGGATAATATCAACACGCTGTTCTCTGGGCTACAAGCTCAAAAGACAGACATTGCTTCTCTCACCCTAGATTTCTTTAATGATGAATATCCCGATACCCTAACGGAGTCAGAAACTCAGTACATCAATGCCTTGAAAAAGCGCAATAAGCGTGAGGCGTTAGACGAGGATCGGGAGTTTTATGACGCGCACCGTCAGGAACTTGAAGGTGATCGCAAACTCAAAGCAAAGTGGGATAAGTTCGTTTATGGGCAACCCATTGAATGCACAGATTTTTTGATTGGTTTACTACAAGCTTTTGAACGGCTTTTTGACCAGGCAGAGACGGTTGCTAGCGTTAAATCCCTTAAAATTGAAACCCAGAAAAAAGCCTCTAAAAGTAAATGGCTGGAACTTAATGCTGATGTAGGCCGGTATTTCTGCACTCGCTACCGAGGTATTGAACAACTGACCTCCCCTCACATTGAATGGGAGACTCATTGGCTATTTAAATACGATACGTTGCTAAAAGAGGCTCCGAAGAAGGCAAAGTACCGGGAGAATACCTCTACTGCAAAAACTGCGACAGAAATTAAATTCTATGTTGAGATGCGGGATAACGGTCAGGCTCTAGTTGCTAAAACTCAACTGGTCTGGCGTTGTAATCCAAATTCAATTGGTATGGAATTGGGCAATGACCTTGCACGGATGTTCAAAGACTCACCTTTCCTACTTTCTCAGGTATCAAGGGAGTTAGTCAGCAAAAAGGGGCGGTTACAGGGAATTGCTCTATCGGACGTTGGCACCCTAATGGCTGCATATCGTCAAGACAGGGGTTCTTTAGTTAGTAAGTACGATCGCAAGAGCGACCTGGACAAAACTCTTCCTGCAAAAATCAAACAAGCTGTCGCGGATGGTCGTCTTTCGCAGAGTGCGGCTGAAGCAATCACCGCCGCCTGGAAAACTTTTGCAGAACGATATAGGGCAGCGATCGCCAGCTTTACAAATGAAGGACAAGGTATTGCCAGTCCAGAACTGTTGCACCAGTGTGAAGCCTATGGCAACCTACTTAAGACTGTTTTAGAACACGTCAAAGGCGATCTCAATCGCATTGACTTCTATCAACCTATCTTGCGCTTAGGCTGCATTCGAGTGGAGCGCGGTAAACCTGCCACTATCATCGCCCCCTGGCATCCACTACGATTAGCCTCGATAACCGTCAAAGCCCGCCAATTAGCAGGACTCCTTCGATACATCATCTCTACACCAGAGGTCAACTTTGGCGATTCCCGTCTATTTTTTGCTGATTTGCGGAACGAACTCGATCATCCTTACTATCCTGAGGTCTGTGTTGGCTACCAGGGACAGCAGCCCGAATTGTTGTCTGTCTCTGATACAGTCAACGACTATAGCCTGATGGAGCGCCCCACCCGGGACGAGAGCGATCGCACAACCAACGAAAATCCGGCTGAAGCAGCCGATCGCTTGCTAGGGATCATCCGCCGCTACGTGGAACTGTTGCCCCACGAGAAAACGAATTTGAGCGTCGTTCTGTACCAAACCGACTCAATCAAGCTGCCTCAAGCGATCGTCAACAAGCTGAGTGAAGAACTACAAGACGATCGGGAAGAGGTTCGTTGTCAGGTTGTTCTGCGCCATCGGAATGGACAAAAACTCGCTCAACTCTACGAGCAGATGTTGGAAAGCTCGGATGCTGACCCCGATGCCTTCATTGCTAGTGAGGTTTCTCAAGACTTTATGGCAAGACTGAGGATCTCAGTTATGTCTAACGACGTTCCTTCCACAACCCCTACAGAAGGCAAATTTGCTGACATTGTGTTTCTGCAAGATGCAATCTCACGGCAGGCGAAAGTAGTTTGGCAACCTTCACCGTTTGACAGCAACACAGCCGAAATCTTAATTCATTCTCCTGCTCGTTGGGCACGGAAACGCCCATCTGCTAAAGACGAGCTTAAATCCACCGTTTATCTCACCTGTCCCAAGCAAACAGTTGTTGGTCAAGCCTACCTCGATATGGTGTATAGCCTGATTCAAGGTGAAGATTGCTCTCCTGACCAACACTTTTTACCTGCCCGTCAGATCTCCTTCCAGGAAGAAACGACAAAGACAACTTTTGACGAAAGCCACCGTTTAGGGGAGTGGGTAGTCAATTACGATGATTTGCTGGAACGACGACAACTCGTTAACCAGGGCGTAAAGGTTATTCGCTATCAACAGAACCGCACCGATGAACGGAACTTCCTCGTCTCCTCGGATGCATCTCTGAATGTCCTTAAGGTGCTGGTTAGAAAACGCTTGGAAGCCTTGAACTTAGGCTTGGAAAGCAACAGAATCGACAAATTGGTAGAACGCCTAATTAACGAAGCTAACGCTGTTTCTGGTGACATCGTGTTACGAGCCGCAAAATGCGGCAGATTCGCCAGCGAGCTAATGGGCGTTGTTCTAAGTAAAGCTTTGATCACAGCAGAGATGGGAGCGCAAAACCCGATCGGCTGGTACTTCCTAGATGACTACGCTTCCTGGTTAGGGCAAAAAGAAGGTCAAATTGCTGACATTATGGCAATTTCACCCCAGTATGTTGATGGCGAACCCGTCCTGAAAGTCATTATTTCTGAGGCAAAATACGTTGATGTAGCGGGCTTGGCTGATGCTCGCAAGACTTCACAGAATCAACTCCGGCAAACAGTCGATCGCATTGCCGATGCCCTCTTTATTAGTCCAGGTCGTCTTGACCGTGACCTATGGCTATCTCGCCTCAGCGATCTTCTCCTCGACGGTATTGAATTTAGTTCCGACAACAAACTGAATATTGAGCAGTGGCGCGAACAAATCCGTTCAGGGACACTTCGGATTGATTTATCCGGCTACTCCCAAGTTTTTGTGTCAGGGACGAATGAGAGCAATGTAGAAGGGGAGAGATCGCCGATTCCTAAAGTTGAACGCTGCTTCCAAGAAGTGTTCGATCGAGAATCTGTTCGTAAACTGGTTCTGGCTTACGAATCAGGACAACCACTCTTCCCCGTAAGGGAACAGCTTGGCGACGACAAGCCCTGGACAGTAGCAGAAGCATTACAGCCTGCGGATCGAGTCACATGGGTTTTAGAAATTGGGAAAGTAGACGCAGCAACGCCTCCCCCAGCGACACCTGCAAAAGTTAATCTGCCTGAAAATCCTGACAGTCCACTTCAGCTAACCCTGTCTGACCAGGCATTAGAACCCGAAACTACCGTCTCCCCAAGTTTCCCACCTCCTGAAAACGTAGATAGTTGGGCGAGTCCAGCACTGGTTTCTTGGTGGCAACAGGGACAAGCGCAGACTAGCCACGGTGACGCAGCGGCAGAGAAATGGCTGGAGGAAGCGGCTGGAAAACTGCGGACGGCTCTATTGGGATATAACCTGCAAGCCAAAATTGAAGGAAAACGCTTGACTCCGAACGCAGCGATCGTCCGCTTCAAAGGCTCAGACAATCTGAAGCTAGATGACATTGAGAAGAAGCGATCGCAACTCCTGACCACTCACTCTCTAAACGTTATTAGCGTTTATGGGCAGCCTGGTGAAATCGTCGTCACCGTTGCCCGCCCCCAGCGCCAAACGATTTCCCTACGCGAAGTTTGGGCAAAACGAAAAATCAATCGTTCGCCTTCGGGTGTGAACCTCAGTTTTGTCATTGGGGTTAAGGAACTTGATGGTGAATTGCTTTACCTTAATCTAGGCAGTAGTTTCGAGAATTTAGAACAACACGCTCCACATACGCTGATTGCTGGAGCCACAGGCAGCGGTAAGTCGGTTCTGTTGCAAAACCTCCTTCTTGATATTTGTGCGACGAACTCTCCTAAACTGGCAAGCATCTATCTGATTGACCCTAAAATGGGCGTTGACTATGCCAACATTAGCGACCTACCTCATCTCAAAGAAGGAATCATTATTGATCAGGACCGTGCGATCGAGGTTCTGGAACTTCTGGTTGAGGAAATGGACAACCGATACCGCAAGTTTCTTCCTCAGAAAGCGAAATCTTTGCAGGACTACAACAGTAAAGTGCCTGAGCAGGATAGGCTTCCGGTACTATGGCTAGTTCACGATGAGTTTGCTGAATGGATGCTAGTCGATGAATATAAAGCGGCTGTATCGGCAGCAGTACAACGATTGGGGGTAAAAGCAAGAGCCGCAGGGATTTATCTCATCTTTGCTGCCCAGCGTCCTGATGCGAATGTCCTTCCGGTGCAGCTTCGAGACAACTTAGGAAATCGTTTAATCCTAAGAGTTGAGAGTGTTGGCACTTCGGAAATTTCTCTGGGTCAAAAAGGAGCAGAAAACCTTTTAGGTAAGGGACATCTAGCCGCTCGCCTGACAAACCAATCTGATCTCATTTACGCTCAGGTGCCATTTCTAGCGGACGAAGAGATGGCTGCGATCGCCGAAATCGTTAAACAGCAATGAGAAACCCTACGAGGACTTCCTAACCTATAATTTGGGGCATGAACGAGCGAGCAAGTACCCTCCCCAAGCCCATCTATCTGGACTATCACGCGACTACGCCCACAGATCCGCGAGTTGCCAGCTTAATGCTGCACTACATGACAGAAGAGTTCGGCAATGCTAGCAGCACCGATCATGAGTGGGGCGATCCCGCTGAAACTGCCATCAAGCAAGCCGCCAAACAAGTTGCAGACCTCATAGGAGCTTTACCAAGGGAAATCATTTGGACATCCGGTGCGACCGAGAGCATCAATCTAGCAATTCAGGGGAGCTTAGCTCCTAACCCAACGAAGCCTCATCGAATTGGCTTAATGCCGATCGAACACAAAGCTGTTCTCGATACCTGCCAAGCTCTTGAGAAGCGAGGTTGGGCTGAATTGGTTTATTTCCAAGTAGATTCCAAAGGTAAGCTTAACCTGGAACATTTGGAACAAGTCTGCGCTGAAGGGCTGTCCTTGCTCTGCGTTATGGCAGCTAACAACGAGATTGGCAACATCTACCCGATTCAGAAAATTGGGCAGATTGCTCAACACTACGGCATTCCTTTCCTATGTGACGGCTCTCAAGCAGTCGGCAAGATTCCCGTTCAGTTTGAGGAGTGGGGCATCACCTACCTAGCAATCTCTGCCCACAAATTCTACGGACCAAAAGGGGTTGGGGCACTAGCTGTTCATAAAGGCTATCACTTGGAGCCGCTTATATTTGGTGGTGGTCATCAGCAAGGAATGCGATCGGGTACGCTCAACGTTCCTGGGATTGTTGGGTTGGGAGAAGCTTGTCGGTTACGCTCATTGGAAATGGAGGAAGATGAGCAGGCGATCGCAGCTAAACGAGATAAGCTTCAAGCACTTTTAGTAGAAGCGATCCCTGGTCTCGTAGTGCACGGGGACATTTGTAATCGCTTAGCCGGTAATCTACATATATCTATTCCAGGCGTTCCTAACAGCGCAATCATTGCTAGTGGTCTGTCAAGGTTGAAATGAAGGGTAAAGTCGTTTGAGTTTAACCCGTGCATCTTCCGTGGTAAATTGCCAATCGATGGTTCGCAGTTGAGCATTCCTGCGCTGCTCCCACGCTAGTGTTTCTTGTTGCAATGACGGTTGATCTGGAATGCGGCGATCTAGACATTGGCGGGCTAAAACACTGAGTTCAGTTTCAGCCATATTGAGCCAACTGCCGTGAACCGGGGTGTAATGAAATTCCAACTTATCGAGGATCCGCTTGGCTTCTTGGGGTTCAAAGGTGGCATACAATGCCGAAGGGTCATGAGTGTTGAGTTGGTCTTGGACAACCGTGACCCACTCCGCATCCGGATAACGCTCGTCGACCAAGTATTTCATTTGCTGGGCATAATCGTGCTTGGTGCGCCGGTCTGTGACTTGGACATGTCTCCAACCCGCTAAGGGCTCAACGAACATGAACAGATTGTTGACCCCGTTTCGTTCATACTCGTAGTCATAGCGCGGCGGTTGACCCGGTTCAATCGGTAAAGGGACTTGGGTTTCCTTGACTAACTGTTTGCTGGTTTCGTCAAAACAAACTACGGGATAGCGTGAGTCGTAAGAGCGGGTGTAGACACTTAAGATATCTTCCATGTAGTAGACAAACGTCGCATTGGACTCGGGAGGAATCACCCAGCATTCTTTCAACCAGGGCTTGAGGTCGTTTTTTTCAGCGTTTGTCGAACGGTTTCATGGCAGATGCTTTCGACCACCTCTAATTCCACCATTCGCTCAGCTAACAAGCGCAGACTCCAACGGGCTTGTCCTTCGGGAGGCTCACTACAGGTCATCGCAATCAGATGTGCTTCTTGGGATCCATCGAGGCGGCGCGGTTTGCGTTGTTGCTGCACTTGCCGACTCAAGGCACTCTCTAGACCTGTTTCAACAAAGCGTTGCCGCACCCGTTCAATCGTCGCTACACTGATGTCGAGTGCTTGGCTAATTGCTTGATCCGTCCATCCTCCATCTTCTTGGTTGGTGTCGGCTTTGAGCAAAATCCGTGCATGGTTCATTTTGTAAGCAGCAACTTTGCCAGTTGTAGTGAGTTGCTCCAACTCTTTTCGTTCTTCAGCAGTTAGAGAAACGATGTATTTTTTTCGCGCCATAATGGTTTGACTGATTGGAGATAGCTCAAATTATCAATCCATTTACCCTTCAAATCAAGGCTGACAATCTACTAGGGTTCGCCACCAGCTAGCTATATCTACTGGTTCTGCTTGCTCATCTGGAGTCGAGGCACCTTCCCATGTTCTTCAGGCTCTTGGACTACCGAACGATATCGTTAATGGAGCAATACGAATCGGGCTTGGTAAATTTACGATGTACCAGGATGTAGAGCAGGCGGCGGGGATTTTAATTGATGCCTGTACTAAAACTCAGCAAGCGACGGGTCTCTTCCCTTGACAGCTCCTACCTTCTCAAGGGTTCTAGGTATTGCTATGTTGAGAGACTGACCATATTATTGCGGAGAAGCATGGAGGACTAATGTAGGAAAATTATTCAGCTCTATCCTGCTCTCTCTGCAACAAACACAAGGATCTTGCTTCGATTGATCCCCAGATAGGGGAAATTACTCCTTTGTATCATCCTCAGCGCGATCGCTGGTCTGACCATTTTTGCCTCACGGGAGCCGAATTCACACCTTTGTCCCTAGTGGGTCGGGTGACGGTTCGGTTGCTGCAATTGAACCGGGGCGATCGCATTGAGGACGCCAACTATTAATTAAAGCAGGCATACTAGAGTTACTGTCGTCCTGAGATTACAGCCCCTGCAAATTGGTTCTGCTTCTAACTGAACCAAACTTCCCTCAAAGAACTCAACATTATTGTTATTGGGGTAAAGATTGGGGTAAAGATTGGGGTAAAATTCTAAAGATAGATTTACGCTATATCTGTAAGCCCTGTCTAGAATGGCTTCTACAAAAATCAGAAATTCCTTCACACGGAAGGGGTCACTGGTTCAAATCCAGTATCGCCCATCTTAACTACATCTGTAGATCTCTCTTAAACCTATCCTCTGCTTTTTTATCATTTCGCCTGAAACAATCCCAACGAACACAGAATTTGGGCTTCACCTGGTGTGTCTTGTGAGTTAATCACGCCGATTTCCACCTAGCAGAACTGGCAATACAGATTTATTGCATTTTTCCCAGAGGATTGGTTGAGGATGGAACAGAGGCATTTCTGGCTCCTGCCTCCTTTGCCCATTGCTGTAGCTCTGTAATCTGATCACGGGCGATCGCTGCCAGGGGAACGGTTTCCTGAATGGACTGCACAATATCCTCCGTTGTGAAGTCCTGCCGTTGACCGGGGGAACCTCGACCAAAGGCATGATGCATCCCGTCAATAATCACCTGCTCAATTTCGGCTCCGCTAAAGTCGGGGGTGTGCTGGTCAGGAGGGACAGGTTAAACTCGCGCAGGCGGCTAGGACGCAGGCGTTGCAGGTGAACCCGAAAAATATCCTGCCGTTCAGATTCGGTGGGCAGACTGAGGAAAAACAGTTCATCGAACCGGCCTTTTCGCAACAGTTCGGCGGGCAGAATTCGTACATTATTCGCAGTCGCTACGATGAACACAGGGCTGGTTTTCTCCTGCATCCAGGTGATCAGACTACCGAATACTCGCCGACTGGTGCCGGAATCGCCATCGGAACCGCTCGTAATATTGCCAAAGGCTTTGTCAATTTCGTCAATCCACAACACGCAAGGGGCGATCGCCTCTGCCAGTTGAATCATTTGCCGCACCCGGCTTTCACTTTCACCCACCAGTCCGCCAAACAGACGACCCGTATCCAACCGCAGCAATGGTAAACGCCATTCGTGGGCGATCGTTTTAGCAGAAAGGGATTTACCAGTGCCCTGAATGCCCACCAGTAAGACCCCTTTGGGGTTAGGAATTCCATAGCGACGGGCTTCTTCCGTAAACACATCCTGCCGGACTCGCACCCACTGCTTCAGGTTGTCCAGTCCACCTACGTTCCTGAGGGTAGACTGGGTTGCTATGAATTCCAGGATTCCGGTTTGGCGAATCGCCTGCTTTTTCTCCTCCAGAACTCCCAGAATGTCGGACTCATTCACCTCCTGCTTGGCGGCTAAGGCTTTTGCTAACACCCGCTGAATTTTGGTGCGGCTGAGTCCCTGGCAGGCTTTCACCAGTTGCTCCCGTGCCAATCCCGTAACTTTGAGCTGATCGGGAACCACGGATTGGGCAATCAGGTGAGCAATTTCCCGAACGTCCGGCAGGGGAAAATCAATTACGGTGATTTCTTCGGTCAGTTCTGGCGGAACTTCCAGGATTGGACTGGTCAAAATCAACGTTTTCCGGCTGTGCTTGAGTTCCCTGGTTAACGTCTTAATTTCTCGGATGACAGGCGCACTTTTCTCACTGAAGGAATTTCGCAAAGTGGCATGCAGATCCCGCAGCACAAACAGAGCCGCATCATCGGGTGAAGCTTGACGGATGCGATCGAGGGCCCCCATCACCGAACCCTTATGATTACCGTTGTCGTCCCAACCCCGCACCACATCCCAGAAAACCACCTGCCGGGGCACCTGGGGCAGGACAGCTACTCGCCGCAAAACGTCCTCGACGGGTTCCTCTTCTACCGACACCAAATACAGCAAAGGGTAGTGCGATCGCATCAGCAAATCCAACTGGTGAACTAAATCCCGGTGAGGTTCATAGTCAGACCTGGGAGGGCGATCGGGGGTGAGGCGGGGCGCAGGTTGAAGGGTCATGGCAAAGCAGCAGTTCAGTTCTGTTTAGGATTAGGATGCCGCTGGAGGAGGGGAAAGTAACAGGATGAACTCAGTCCTCTGCCTGAAGCTGTTTCACCATAAAGACGCTGTTGGGATCCTCAATGTATTCTGCAAACGGGCCACGATAGACGAATCCGTACCGGAGATACAGGGCCTGGGCCGCAGCAAACTCAGATGAAGAGCCAGTTTCCAGATACAGGCGATCGTAGTTTCGTCGTCTGGCTTCCTGGATGATATGTTCCAGAATTTTTGAAGCGACTCCTTTACGGCGATGCAGCTCAACCGTCCGCATGGATTTAACTTCACCGCAGCTCGAATCCAGTTCCCTCAGGGCCCACAGCCCAGTAATTCCTCCTCCTCCCAGGCTGACCAGAATGTGATGCTGGGCGATCGCAGGGTTTCTAAATCCAGGGCATGAACACTTTCTGGGGGGGTGATCTCATACATATGGTTGAGGTGTTCCCGCAGCAAGTGAGCGATTTTCTCACCCATCAAATCATCTTCACGAATTTGTAATTGGCTCATTGCTGACGATTCACCTCAAGTTTTTCCTGGATCGCTTCAACCTGTCTGTGATATTCCTCGGCTGTGAACACTGGCACTGCCTGCTCAGGGAATGGATCCACTGGAAGATCAATTGGCAGATCAATCCAGGATTTACAACCACTGTATTCGGCTCGATAGGGAATGATTTGAGCTTGAGGCAACCGATGAACCCGTAGCAATAGTAAGGCGATCGGCGTTTTGGGTTTCCATTTCAGGCGTTCGATCGCAAATTGCTGATTCCAGATGTGGCAGGGCAGGAGGGACTCTACGGTAGCGGCTTCACTCACCTGAAAGGTGTGAGTAATCTCTGCCCAGGCTTGAATGGAAACGGTTTCAGGATGCCAGCCCGATTCTACAGGGGTGACGCGATCGGCGTATTCTGGCTTTAGCAGGTGAGGCTTTTGGTGTTCATAGGTGGGATAGAGCCACATGGGGGAATGGGCTACCTGAAACGAACCACCCTGCTCCCGGATGCCACCTTTGCGTAGAAGGAGAATGGTTTCGCCTTGAGTCAGGGCATCCACTGCAACGGCCCATTCTTTGAGGGCAGCGGTGAGGGTGATGGGAGGAGAGGAGGGAGACATAGGAACGGCGAGGATTCAGTGAAGATTAGTTACTGAGATTTTAGCGTTGCTCCAGTTTTGAGGGTAAGAATTGAGCAGACAAGATGCGCACCCCACAGGAGGTTGTTGGAATTCCCCATTCCCCACTCCCCATTTCCCTCTATTGGTTGGGAACCGGGCGGGCAAAACTTCGGCTTGAGCTCAGTCGAAACGCTGCCCACCCCACAAGAGATTAGGGATCTGCAATCAAATGGCACCTAATTTTTGAGAAAATCGGCTGTAAGGGCGCACAGCAGTGCGCCCCTAACGGGTATGTTATTATTGCTGCATTTCCCTTTACACCCGCGTAACTTCCAGAAGGCGGGAGAAGTAAAAGCGAGTTTTGGTCATGGCATTCCGCTCGATCGTCCAACCGTTGGCAGTCAGAGCTTTTACGATCTCCGCTTCCCGGTGCAGGTAGGCGCGCGTGGCTTTGCTGGGGCTGGGAAAAAGTCGCCAATGCGCTTGAGCAGGCTATAGCCGAGGGTTTTGGGGGCAAAGCTTAATAGGAGTCGAGATTCTGCCCGATCGCTCAAATGGGCGATCATTTCCATTGCTTTATCCTGGGGGTAATGAATCAGCACATCCAGGCAAATGACCGTGTGATAGGTGCCACTCAACGCTTCTAAATCCTGAACCGCAAAAGTGAGTTGTTCGGAGGAAAGATTGACCGCTTCCGCCCGCTCCCTGGCCTCGCCCACCATCTTTTCAGAAATATCACTGGCATATACTTTTGCACCCGCCTGGGCTAAGGGAATGCTGAGGCTACCGACACCGCACCCTGCATCACAAATCGTCATCCCTGCGAGATTGCCATCCGCCTTGAGCCAATCCAGCACCGTATCCACCGTTTGCTGATGCCCTTTCCGAATGTCAAGCTGCACCTTGTTGACATCCCCGTTGCCATAAATCCGTCGCCAGCGATCGAATCCAGTGGCATTAAAGTAATCTCGAACAATTGTCTTATCGTCTGTTGCAGTCATGGGTGAAGCGTTGTGAATTTCTTAACGCAGTCGATCGTATTACGTTTTATCACCCTTTTGTCACCCTTTTATTTCAGGCTTTGAAGGTTTGCTTGAGCTGAGTCAGTAATCCATAGGACAGACTGAACAACAGCGACACAAAGAAAATAGCCGATACTACCATAACGATCGCCGGGCCCGAGGGCAGGTTGTAGTAGTAGCTGAGGTACATCCCACTAACGCTGGAGACAATACCAATGCCAGAACCCACCAGCATCACCTGATGGAACCGGGGAACCAGGAGATAGGCGGCGGCGGCTGGAGTGATCAAGAGTGCTAATACCAGAATTACCCCCACTGCCTTCATGCTGGCCACTACAGTTAAAGCAACCAGAACCATTAATCCGGCATTAAACCAGTGAACGGGTAGCCCTGCCGCCTGCGCCCCCATTGGATCAAAACAGTAGAACAGTAGCTCTTTGTAGAGCAGAGCTACCGCCAGTAAGACGATCGCCGCAATAATGGCAGTGTCCCGCACCTCAAGAAATGACACCCCTAAAATATTGCCAAACAAAAAGTGATTCAGGTCAATCTTATTCGTCCGCTGCACGATGGTAATCAGCGTGATTCCCAGGGCAAAGAAGGCCGAAAACACAATTCCCATCGCCGCATCTTCCTTAATCGGCGATCGGGTATGAATCCAGCCAATCAACACTGCGCTGATCACCCCAGCCACAAAGGCTCCCACGTAAAGGTTCACTCCCAGAATAAAGGCGATCGCCAGTCCCGGCAGCAAGGAGTGACTAATGGCATCTCCCAGTAAGGACATTCGCCGCACCATCAGGTAACTTCCCACCACAGCACAGATGATCCCCACGATCACCGCAACAAGGAGCGATCGTTGCATGAAGCCGTATTGGAGAGGTTCGAGGAGGAACATAGGAGTGAGGAGTGAGGAGTGAGGAGTGAGGAGTGAAATCGATCCTATGCAGCTTGGTTGCCGAAGAAGCGAACGTGTCCGCCGTAGGCACGAGTCATGTTGTCCGGGGTGAGAACGTGAGTGCGATCGCCACTGGCAATCAATTCGCGGTTCAGCAGAATCAATTGATCAAAATGGGTAATGGTTTCACCCAGATCGTGATTGACGAGGAGAACGATTTTTCCGGCATTGGCCAGTTCTCGGAAGATGCGGAACAGGATGTCTTCGGTTTTCTGATCCACACCGACAAATGGCTCATCAAAGATAAACACCTCGGCTTCCTGAGCTAACGATCGCGCCAAAAAGACCCGCTGCTGCTGTCCCCCCGACAATTCACCAATCCGGCGATCGCGGTAGTCTGCCATGCCCACACGCTCCAAGGCAGAGGCGGCAATTCTCCGACTCGTAGCGGAAAACCGATGGAAATAGCCAGACTTACGCACTCTACCCATCAATACCACATCCCAAACCGAGGCGGGAAATGACCAGTCAATTTGCGATCGCTGGGGAACATAAGCCGTGCATTCCAACTGCTCTGCCAGGAGTTGCCCCTTGTAAAACACCTCCCCTGCAACCCTGGGAGTCAAGCCCAGCATTGCTTTCACTAAAGTACTTTTTCCCGCACCGTTCGGGCCAAAGATTCCCACCAACGATCCTGGATGCACCACAAAGCTGACATCGCTCAAGGCCTGCATCGATCGATAGTTGACCGTGAGGTGATTGATGATCAGGGAACGACTACGGGCGATCGATGGGTTGATCGACCTCGAACCGGACGATAGGGCAGCAGAAGTAGGGGACTGGAAAAACGCCAGAGGATTCATGGCACGACCTTTGCTTGACAAAAAATGAAAGGATTATGAAAATATTAGCACAAACTATGAAACAAATATGAAAAGATTCTAGCTCGGTAGAGTAAACCAAAGCATGAATTTCTTTGACTAGCCCAATGAGTAGATACTTTAACTTTGGCGGTTTGAAGCTGAAACGTCGTCGTTCTCTAGTTGCAACTGTTGCCCTTTTGGGACTATGCCTAACGGGTTGCGAACCGCCTGCCCAGTCCGTCTTTCCCAATGAAGATCGACCTAACGTAGTAACGACCAGCACGATCCTCACTGACTGGGCCTCCCAGGTAGGGGGAGAGGAGATTGATCTGGTGGGCATTCTCAGCCCTGGGGAAGATCCCCACATCTACGAACCTGTTCCAGCAGATAGCCGCGCCTTTGAGGAAGCCGATCTGGTGTTCTACAACGGCTATGACCTGGAACCGGGTCTGATTCGGATGATGAATGCCTCCGCCCAGAATGCTCGACGGGTTGCAGTCGGGGAAGTCGTGCCGCCTTTACAACTTGAGGAGGAGGGGCAAACCGTTCCCGATCCCCACGTTTGGGGCAGCGCTGAAAATGCCATTCTCATGGTGCAGGTGATTCTAGATGAGCTAATCACCCTGGTTCCCAGTGAAGAGGCAACGTTTACGGCTAATGCGAATCAATTGATTGCTGAATTAGAGCAACTCCACACCTGGATTCAACAGCAAACGGATACTATTCCACCGGATCAACGCCTGCTGGTGACAACCCATGATGCCTTTCAGTACTACGCCAATGCCTACGGACTCACGGTTGCTGGAACGCTGATCGGTATCAGCACCGAAGAACAACCCAGTGCCCAGACCGTTCAACAACTGGTCGAAACCATCCGCGGCTTCAATGTTCCCGCCATCTTTGCTGAAACCACGATCAATCCCCAACTCATCACCACCGTTGCGGAGGAAGCAGGCGTAGAACTCGCCCCCCAGGAACTTTATTCAGACTCGATCGGCGCACCTGGTAGCGATGGCGATACCTATATCCGCATGATGGAAGCAAATACGAGGGCGATCGTGGAGAATTTGGGCGGAACAGTAGGGGAGTGAGGGAGTCGGGAGTCGGGAGTCGGGAGTCGGGAGTCGGGAGTCGGGAATTCCAATCATCTTTTGTGGGGTGGGCATTTTGCCCGCCCAGTCAGAAAAGCAGAGAAACGAGCAAACGATCGAAGGTGCAAAAAAAAGGGCGCAGGTGCGCCCTAAGGAAATCAGCAAATTAAAAATTAGCAGTCGTAGTAGAGAGAGAACTCGTAGGGGTGAGGACGCAGACGCATCGGGTTCACCTCATTGTCGAGCTTGTACTGAATCCAGGTGTTGATCAGGTCTTCTGTGAAGACTCCTCCGGTGGTGAGGAACTCGTGATCTTTCTCCAGTGCTTCCAGGGCATCTTCCAGAGAACCTGGAGTAGAGGGGATCTTGGCCAACTCTTCCGGGCTGAGGTCATAGATGTCCACATCCAGCGGTTCACCCGGATCAATCTGATTCTTAATTCCATCAATACCCGCACAGAGCATCGCCGCAAACGCCAGGTAGGGGTTAGAGCTAGCATCGGGACAACGGAATTCCAGCCGCTTCGCCTTGGGGTTGGTTCCAGAGAGGGGGATCCGGACGGAAGCCGATCGGTTGCCCTGGGAGTAGGCCAGGTTAACTGGAGCCTCGAAGCCAGGAACCAATCGCTTGTAGGAGTTGGTGGAGGGGTTGGAAAAAGCCAGGATTGCGGGGGCGTGCTTCAGGATACCGCCGATGTACCAGAGGGCCATTTGGCTCAGTCCTGCGTAGCCATCTCCAGCAAACAGGGGCTCTCCGTCTTTCCAGATGGACTGGTGGGTATGCATCCCAGAACCGTTGTCGTTGAAGACCGGCTTAGGCATGAAGGTAATGGATTTGCCATACTTCCGGGCTACGTTCTTGATGACGTACTTGTAAATCATCAAGTTGTCGGCAGATTGCACCAGCGTATCGAAGCGGATCCCTAATTCACACTGACCACCCGTAGCCACTTCGTGGTGATGCTTCTCGATCGGAACGCCGATTTTGCCCATTGTCAGCAGCATTTCCGAACGGAGATCCTGGGAGGTATCGGTGGGAGCAACGGGGAAGTAGCCTTCCTTGTAGCGGGGCTTGTAGCCCAGGTTGCCGCCTTCTTCCTTGCGACCAGAGTTCCAGCGTCCTTCGATGGAATCTACATAGTAGTAGCCTTCGTGCTGGTTCTGGTCAAAGCGAACATCATCAAAAATGAAAAATTCTGCTTCTGGTCAAAGAAAGCGGTATCGCCAAGCCCCGAGTTGTTGAGATAGTCGATCGCCTTCTGGGCAATCACGCGGGGGCAGCGAGAGTACCATTCGCCCGTCCGGGGTTCTTTAATGCTGCAAATGACGCTGAGGGTGGGCGTTTCCATGAAGGGATCGATCCAGGCGGTTTTGGAATCGAGCACCATCATCATGTCTGACTCATTGATGGCTTTCCAACCCCGAATACTTGATCCGTCGAAGGCTACGCCATCAGTAAAACTACTCTCGTCAATTTGATTGGCACAAACCGTCAAATGCTGCCAAATTCCAGGCAGATCGACAAATTTGAGGTCAATGAGTTCAATGCCTTCACTGCTAATCCAGTTCAGAACGTCTTGCGGGGTCTGAGCCATGAACAACTCCTTAAATCGTCTGGGCTACGTGACAGGGGACTGGTAAGGTCTAGTTAAAAATGTATCGATCGGTTATCTACTAAGTTCACTCAAGCACTCTGTTTAGTTAAACAGTCAATCTGAATCGTCAACCTAAATCAGTTTGAAAATGACTCCTCTGAATGTTCTCCTGTCGAAATGCATCCCCTTCAATACAGGGACAACACCTCGAAGCGAGAGTGCAAACTTACGTTTGATGAACCGGGTCTTGACACACCTGAATCATCCTATGGAGAGGATTGACGAGATTTTGTATCATAAAATACAAAATTCCAGTTTGTTTTAGAGATCAGCTCGCATCACCTTGATTCGACTTTGATTCGACTTTGATTCGCGCTTAATTTCGACATTGATCCCGATCGATGACTTGGGGACTGCCTTGGTCTGACTGATATTTGACTGATGCTTGACCGATATCTGTCTGATATTGAGTCAATATCCAGGTCAATATCAATATTTGGCCAGCTTATGGGCGATCGATCATCTGGCCAATTTATGAGCGATCGATCTTCGATGTGGAGTACCCTGACACAGTTTAAGAATTTTTAGAAATTTTTAAGAAAGTCCACGCCGGGAAGCTCCCTTAAACCTGATTGAACCTGATAGCTATCTATCCCATCGAACCATCCCATCGAAAACTCAATCAAAAAATAGATAGAACATATTTTTGAGTCCAAGCGATGAACTTTTAACAATTCTTTGCTCACTCGAATTCAGTTATGAATCTTAACAATGAACAGCCGCTCCTCTCAGAATTTCTGCCCAATTCTGTTAAACGCTGCGTGATAAACTAAATGGCGAAATAGTAAACAAACTACTGATAGAAACGTTTGGGAGACTAGATTTCATGCGGGACGCAGTGACCAGTCTGATTAAAAACTACGACAGTACAGGTCGATATTTAGATCGGGATGCTCTCGATACTCTGAAATCTTATTTTGCTTCTGGTACAGAGCGAGTCCAGGCAGCAGCCGTGATTAATGCCAATGCTGCATCGATCGTCAAGCAGGCAGGCGCACAGTTGTTTGAAGATATTCCTGAACTGATCCGTCCCGGTGGCAATGCCTACACCACTCGTCGGTATGCCGCGTGTCTGCGCGACATGGATTATTACCTTCGCTATGCAAGCTATGCATTAGTGGCAGGTAATATGGACGTTTTGGATGAGCGGGTACTGCAAGGGTTGCGGGAAACCTACAATTCCCTTGGGGTTCCCATTGGCCCAACAGTGGTCGGCATCCAAATCATGAAAGGCATTGTTAAAGAGCAAGTAGAAGCCGCAGGAGTTGGTGATGCAGCTTTTGTCGATCAACCTTTTGACTACATGACCCGTGAGTTGGGCGAAAAAGATCTTTAAGCTGAATTCACAAGTTGAATCCCCTGAATGCACATCCGATCGCACCAGAGGCGAACGTGAGAACAGATAACTGGCTAAATTTCTGGCTTGGAAACTGTTTATCTCATGCTTTGCCTCTATTTTTTTGGGTGGGCGTGATTCAGACATGAAGTTTTCAGGCATGAAGTTTTCAGGCATGAAGTTTTCGGGCATGGAGTGATCCGGTAGGGAAATGAAGTTATGACTCCTGAGATCCAAACAGTGCCACTACTGCAACTTGCCTCTGGCGATCGGCTGTCCCTTCAGGTCTACAAATTTATCGGCGCGACGGCTGGGAAAAAAGCCTATGTGCAAGCCAACCTGCATGGGGCAGAAATTGCGGGCAATGCGGTGATTCACCATCTCATCTCAGCCTTTTGCGCCCTGGATCCCAGCCAGATTAGCGGCGAAATTTGGCTCGTTCCCGTCTGTAACCCCATCGGCACCAACCAGCGATCGCACTACTTTTCCAGCGGTCGATACAACCCCTACGATGGTAAAGATTGGAATCGGATCTTTTGGGATTACGAAGCAGAAGCCGATTTAGTTTCCTTTGCTAAAGCCCATCTGAAGTCTGATGTTTCCACCATTCAACGCCAGTTCCAGCAACAGATTCAGACTCAGTTTGCCCAATTACTGGATCAACTCAATGCCCCCAGTAGTGTACCGACCCGTGAATGGTATCGTTACCGCTTACAATCGCTGTGTCTGGATGCAAATTATCTGATTGACCTGCATACCTCCGTCGGGCAGGGACTCGATTACGCCTACTACTTCCGCGATCGAGCAGCTAGTGCCCACCTGTTTGGCTTGCCGATTGGGATCCTGCTGGATACCTACGATGGGGATGCCTTTGATGAAGCATTTATCAAACCCTGGTTGGCCCTGGAAGCCTGCTTTGCTGAACTGGGACGAGAACTGCGGTTTGATATTGCAGCCTGGACGCTGGAGTTGGGAACAGCCATGCAAAGCCAACCGCGATCGGTGGAACAGGGACTACTGGGCGTTAAGAATTATTTAGCCGGTCAAGGAATGCTGTCCCTCCCCGAAGCTCGCTTGCCCCTGAAACCCATGAAGCTAACAACCCGCAGTGCCCTAACCCGTTATTATGCTCCTGTGGGCGGCATGGTTCAGTCTAGCGTCGCGCTGGGAAGTGAAGTTGAGGCAGGTCAACTGCTCTACCAAATTCTTAGCTTTAATAAAGAGGGACAGTTACCCAGAATGGTTGAGGTTAAAGCCGAGCAAGCCGGTTTGGTGTTTGATCTGTCCATCAATCAAGCCGTCAACCAGGGTGAATATGTGTTGGGTTTGTTATGAACCATCACTGTACTGAAGCTGCAACTACCTCATGAGTCACGATTCTCCCAATGAGCTAACCCCAAATTCTGAGCCTGATTACATTACAGGTGCATCCATCCCGATCGCCCCAGAAGGCTTTAAATCCGGTTTTGTTGGCATCGTCGGTCGTCCTAATGTTGGCAAATCGACGCTAATGAATCATCTGGTGGGGCAAAAAATCGCCATTACCTCGCCCGTAGCTCAAACTACCCGCAATCGGTTACGTGGGATCCTGTCTACCCCGCAAGCCCAGATCATTTTTGTCGATACCCCCGGCATTCACAAACCCCATCATCAGCTAGGGGAAGTCCTGGTAAAAAACGCCCAAATGGCGATCAATTCAGTGGATGTGCTGCTGTTTGTCGTGGATGGGACGGTGGTATCTGGCGGTGGCGATCGCTATGTGGCGGATCTGCTGAATCGGGCTGAAGTCCCCGTGTTGCTGGGCATTAACAAAATCGATCAACAACCTGCGGATGCCGACCAAACGACCCAAATTGACCAGAGTTACGAAGCCATTGCCATAGAGCAAGGCTGGACGACCCTCAAATTCTCCGCCCTGGATGGGACGGGGCTGGACACGCTGCAAGCCACCCTGGTCGATCGCCTGGAACCTGGGCCCTACTACTACCCCCGATCTGGTCACCGATCAACCCGAACGGTTCATCATGGGTGAGCTAATCCGTGAACAAATTCTGATGCAAACCCGCGAGGAAGTCCCCCATTCTGTGGCAGTCTCGATCGATCGGGTGGAAGAAGCTCCCGATATCACCCGCATCCTGGCCACCATCTATGTAGAGCGTCCTTCTCAGAAGGGAATTCTCATCGGTAAGGGGGGCAAGATGATGAAGGCGATCGGGTCAGCGGCTCGCCAGCAAATTCAAAAGCTGGTTATGGGTAAGGTGTATCTGGAAATGTTTGTCAAAGTCCAACCGAAATGGCGACAGTCCCGGATTCAGCTTGCCGAACTGGGCTACCAGGTTGAGCGGGACAACTAATGTTTCTCCTAATATTTCTCCCAATTGTTCTCCAGATCCCATCCCCCTCTTCGTCCCCTGGCAGGGCGATCGCCTGCCGCATTAGAATCAGAACATCGTCTGTGGGGAAAGGCAATGACTCAAGCTCAGGTAAAATTCCCAACCTTTGAAGACTATCTGTCCTACAGTAACGCGATGAACCTGGAAGGGTTTTATGAATTGATTGATGGAGAGCTAGTCGAGTTGCCGCCAGAGTCAGAGCAGAATAATTGGTTTGCCTTAAACCTACGCGATTATCTGATTCGCTTGATTCGTCGTCGCCTGGTGCGAGTACATGCTTGTGAGGTTCAGGTGCCCGTCCTACATCCCAAGGACGCTGCCAACCGCTTTCCAGATCTGGTTGTGCTGCGCCAGGAGCATCTAGAACTGACCCAACGACGACTCACGATTACTCTGGATATGCCCCCGCCGCGCCTAATTGCTGAAGTGGTTAGCCCTGGCAAGACCAATCAAGACCGAGACTATATCAACAAGCGAGCCCAATATGCGGCGATCGGTGTTCCCGAATACTGGCTGATTGATCCCGTGGCTCAAACGGTGATGGTGCTGAGGCTGGAGGGAGAGACTTACCAGGAGATCGGTGTGTTTGATCATCAGTCGGCGATCGCCTCGGTTGAGTTTGCCGGACTGGAGCTAACGGTGGCACAGCTTTTCGAGTCAGAAATTTAGCCATCGAGAACAAACTGTCTCCCCAACTATACCCCCGACTGACAACCGTATTTGAAGATACGGTTAACGTGGTGATTCCCCCCAAAAACTTGGGAATGATAAGTCTGTTGGAAAGCCCTCTGCCCACGTTTCGCTTTGGAATTCACAGGATAGGTATTGCCATGAGCTTTCATGCCTCAGCGCAGGAATACAGTAATCGCAGAAACGCGCTTACAAAAAGCAACTCCCAGGCAAACGCAGCATTGAGCCTATCTCAGGAAAACCGATCGAGACTGAAGCTCCATACCCTTGGCAATTCCCTCCCCACCGAAAAATTGCCTGATCCCGCTTCCGCTCCGCTCACTGAAGCAGCCGCAGAAATGAAAGTGAAGACTCCGATCGCTGACCCGATTTACATGACGCTCGATTCAAACGGGATCGTTTTGGCGGTCGATGCGCTGGGAGCCACTCGCATGGGTTACGAGGTCAAGGCTTTAGTTCATCAACCCGTTCAGACCCTGATTCACCCATCCGACCACGATCGGTTGCGGGGTTGCTTATCTCACCTGTCAGCATCCGGGATAGCCGACCCCGGTATTTTTCAGCTTGTCTGTCCCGATGGTGGACTATTACCATGTAACATCGCCTTTCAATCGCTAAACGCTGCCACTAAAGCGATTTTTTTATTGGTTTGTACCCCTTTGCAAGCTCCTGAGTTGCTCACCCCTTCAGAGCATCTCCAGTCCAGGCAGATTCTCAAACAGCAGGCGGAATGGGAAAAACTGCTGCGTGCAATTTCCCAAGCTGCTCCCCAACCGATGGGGCTACGTCTAATCCTGCAAACCATTGCCGCAGAAGTACAGCAGAGCTTAAACGCCGATCGGGTTCTGATTTACCGAACTCATCCCCGCAAAACAGGCAGCATTATGGTAGAAGCCCTGGCAAAGGACTGTCCGTCCGTATTTCAGCAAACGCGGGTTGCAGCTCTATTTCAACGGCAGTATATGCAGCGGCGATTTGCAGACCGGAAGAGTGTTCCAGAGGCTTACCAAACGACGCATGGGGTGGAGTGGAGCCAGGATACCTCGCTCCAACGGTTAGGCGTACGATCTGAAGCCGTAGTTCCCATCTTTCAGCAAGGAAAACTGTGGGGATTGCTCATTGTGCATCAATGTCGTCAGTCACGACTATGGCAACCCTGGGAGATGGGGCTGGTGAAGCAGGTTGGCTCTTACCTGGATAGCGTGATTCAGCAGGCTGAACTGTATCAAAAGGTGCAGCGATTGAATGCGAACCTGGAACGGCAAATTCAGGCGCGGACAGCCGAACTGCGGTTAGCCTCGGAGTTTGAAGCGACCCTGAAGCGAATTACTGATAAAGTCCGGGATAGTTTAGATGAACGTCAAATTCTGGAAACGGCGGTTCGAGAACTGGTGAATGCGATCGGCATTAGTGGCTGTAATGCTTCAATTTATGACCTGAAAGCTGGAACTTCTACCATTTCCTATGAGTACACCACCAATCTTTCGCCGTACCAGGGGCGCGTGGTGCATCTGGATGCCTCTCCTGGAATTTACGCTCAACTGTTGCACGGGCAAACTTTTCAGTTCTGCTCCCTCATGATTAACCCTACACGGGGCAAAGTTGCGATGTTGACCTGCCCGATCGTGGATGATCAGGATGTCCTGGGTGATCTGTGGTTAATCAATCAACCCTACTACTGCTTCAGCGAACAGGACATTCGGCTGGTGCGTCAGGTAGCGAACCACTGTGCGATCGCCATTCGCCAGGCTCGCCTATATCAAGCGGCCCAGGCGCAGGTGGAGGAACTGGAGCGGCTCAATCACCTGAAGGATGATTTCCTGAGTACGGTGTCCCACGAACTCCGCACTCCGATGGCGAATATCAAAATGGCGACGCAAATGCTGGAAGTAACCCTGAGCCAGAATGGTCTGCTGAATCAAGCCACATCCAAGGTCGGCAACTATTTCCAAATTTTGCAGGCGGAATGCCAACGGGAAATTCATTTGATTAATGACTTGCTGGACTTATCCCGTCTGGATTCAGAGCAAACCGTTCCCCATCGGGTGCCAGTCGATCTGAATGCGTGGCTCCCGTCTATCCTTTCTCCTTTTTTAGAGCGGGCAAACCATCAGCAGCAACAGCTCCAGCTTGATCTACCTGCCTCCATTCCGCCGCTGGCGATCGATCTAACCAGCCTGGAACGAATTTTGGCGGAACTACTGCAAAATGCCTGCAAATATACTCCTTCCGGCGAGACAATTTCCGTTTCGGCGGAATATTTTGAGTATCAGGGGTCAGGGGTCAGGGGTCAGGAGGCAGTTCCAAGGGGTCAGGTAGGTGGCATCACCATTGCCGCTTCCCGGCCTCATTCACTCACTCACTCACTCGCTCACTCACTCACCCCGTCTTCCCCCACTCTACGTCTCTACATCATCAACTCTGGAGTCGAAATTCCTTCCCATGAGTTAAACCGCATTTTTGAAAAGTTTTACCGCATCCCCAGCAGCGATCGCTGGCAGCATGGGGGCACAGGATTGGGGCTAGCCCTGGTGCGAAAACTGGCGGAGCATTTGGGTGGTACAGTCTGGGCTGAGAGTCAGGCTGGACAAACCTGCTTTACCGTTGAACTCCCAGTAGAGTTGTCTGTGTAGTTACTGCAAGGTTTGAATCAAATGATCGCCGACTCGCAACGCATTTGCGATCACCGTTAAAGCAGGACTGACACTGGCGTTTGCCGGAAAGAAACTGCTATCGACCACGTATAGATTCTTGACCTCATGGGAGCAACAGTTGAGATCCAGCACAGATGTATCTGGATCTTCGCCAAAGCGGCAGGTGCCACACTGATGCGCCATCACCTGAATCGGCATATCACTGCGAGGATGGGTACTCCGGTTAAACAAAGACGGCTGGGCTGATTCCACATTTTTTAAGATATCCACCCAGCGATACACCAGGCGATCGTGGGCCTCGACATTATTGGGTTCATAATCGACCCGCAGCTTGTCACCCATGAAATAGACCCGATTTTCGGAATTAGGCAGATCCTCCGTTTGCAGCCACCAGCCGATCGAGCGCGTTGCCAGTTGTCTCAAGCCAAAGTTAGGCATGACTTTGGCGAGAGCAGAAAAAATCGGTGGAGCTTCCGAAAAAATCACATCCTGGGAAATGCCACCCGAATTTTGGACGTGTCCCATTGGGTAAGGGAAATCTCGATCGCCCCAGTAGAAATCATTGAGTCCGACGGTGCGGGGGAAAGAATCCTTGCTGGAGGAAGCCGTGAGTTGCACGACAACCGACAGTAATTGCTTCATCAAATTCCGCCCCACCTGCCCCGATTGATTGGCAATCCCATCGGGGTGCTTTTCATTCGCCGATCGCAGTAACAATGCCGCTGTATTCACTGCCCCGCAGGCTAGCACCACAATATGACCTAAAAACAGGTAGGATTCCTCGCCGATCTTGGCTTCGACAGCTTTAATTTCAGAACCGGAAGGATTGGTGTGGAGGCAAACGACTTGCGCCCCAGTCTTCAACGTCACATTGTCATGCTGGAGGGCTGGGGTGACACCCGTATCCTCAGAATCGGTTCTACCCTGATCGCCAATTCCCAACGGTAAATCGATCGGATGAAGTCCCTGCTCCGTTAAGGTTTCACAAATGGTTTGGATGCGCGGTTCATGGGCGATCGGCTCAAAGGGATAATTTCCACCGTGAGTTGGTTCCGTCGGATCATTACCCACTTTGCCATGCACCTGATACAGGGCTTCCGCCTCGGTGTAGTATGGCTCAAAATCTTGATAGGTTAACGGCCAGGCGGGGGAAAGACCCCCCTGATGCTGCACTTCTGTAAAGTCGCGTTCGCGCATCCGCATCAGAACCCCGCTCCAGATTTTTGTATTGCCCCCGACGCAGTAGCGCATCTGGGGATAAAACGGCTCTCCGGTGTTGTCGTACCAGGGTTCTGGGGCGTGGTATTGCTCTTTCTTGAAGACTTCCGTATCGACTAATTCGGAACTTTCCCTGGCAACAAATTCACCCCGTTCCAGCACCAGGATTTTCTTTCCGGTCGGAGCCAGTTTTCGTGCTAATGTGCCGCCGCCGACTCCGGTGCCAACAATAATCACATCGTAATATTGATCATCAATAATCATAGGACGTTTGATTCAATCATCTGTGCGATCGTTTTGCTCGGTTGACTGGGCGGACAAGATGCCCACCCCACAAGAGTGAGAGTCTACTTAATTTCTATTGGATAAGGTTGTCTTTCACCTACTGCCACACGTAGATCAGAATATACAAAATAATCCAGATCACATCGACAAAATGCCAGAACAGAGAAGTGGCTTCGACTCCAAAATAGCCGCTGTCGTAATTCCCTGGAAGAAACGATCGCCCCAGCATGAGGGTCTGCAAGAGAATCCCGGTGAGCACGTGCAGACCATGAAACCCGGTTAGCAAATAGAACGTGCCACCGAATAGCCCAGAGGTAATGCCAAAGGGCAGCCCATTCCACTCCACGGCTTGTCCGTAGAGAAAGTATCCACCCATTGCCATCGTTGCCAGCAAGAACAGGCGGAATCCCCAGATTTTTTTGTCATGGAGATAGCGTTCTGCCACGTAAATCACGAAACTGCTAGAAACCAACACGATCGTATTGATCGCCGGTTCTCGCGTTTCCAGTCCTGTAACCCCCGCAGGATACCAGTCGGTAGTGCTGGTTTTGTAGATGATATATCCAGCAAAGAAGCTGAGGAAAATAACACTTTCGGAGAGCAGGAAGACAATAAAGCCAAACTTACTGTTTCCCGCTTCGTCGTGGGACTGTTCCTCACGAATCTCTGCCTCGGTTTGCTGTGCGATCGCGCGTTCCGCCGTCATGGTCTGTTCTCCAGATATTCAGCTTAAGACTGCAAATTGTCCAGCTTGTCCAGTTCAGGAAGTTTGCGGCAGTTCCCCCTGGGCAGGATGGTTGGCAACCAGAGGTTCGTTCTTGCCGTAGCCGTAGGGAGGGGCAATTACCACGGGAATTTCCTCGAAGTTTTCCACCGGGGGAGGTGAAGAGACCAGCCATTCCAAGCCGATCGCCCGCCAGGGGTTATCGCCCGCCTTTTCGCCCTGAATCCAGGAACTCACCATATTGAGAATAAACGGCAGGGTAGACATGCCCAGCAGGAAGCCGCCCAAACTGGCGATCACATTCCAGAAGGCAAACTCCGGATCGTAGGAAGCCACCCGACGCGGCATTCCCAGCAATCCCGCCTCATGCATCGGGAAAAAAGTCAGGGTCGTGCCGATGAACGTCAGGGCAAAATGCAGCTTACCCAACCCTTCGTAGTACATCCGCCCCGTCATCTTCGGGAACCAGTGGTACAGGGCCGAATAGATCGCCATGACGATCGCCCCGTACAGCACGTAATGGAAGTGACCCACCACAAAGTAGGTATTGTTGACGTGAATATCCAGCGGCACCGACCCCAGGAAAATTCCCGTAATTCCAGCAAATACCCAGTTCACAATGCCCCCCAGGGCAAACAGCATCGGCGTAGTCAGGCGAATTTTACCGCCCCAAACCGTTGCCACCCAGCCAAACACCTTGATCCCACTGGGAACCGCCACCAGCATCGTTGTCACCATGAACAAAATCCGCATCCAGGGGGGAGTCGCACTAGCATACATATGGTGCACCCACACCACGCCACTGATAAAGGTAATCAGCAGGGACGAAGCGGCGATCACGCGATAGCCAAACAGGGGCTTGCGGGCGTGAACCGGCAGGATTTCCGAAAAAATGCCAAAGGCAGGCAGCACCATCACATAGACCGCCGGATGGGAATAAAACCAGAAAAAGTGCTGATACAGAATCGGGTTGCCGCCGCGCTCTGGGGCAAAGAAGCTGGTACCGATCGACAGATCCAGCAGCAGCATGATCGCCCCTCCCGTCAATGCAGGTAAGCCATAGAGCTGAATCAACTGCGCCGCCAACACTGCCCAGACGAAAGCAGGCGTTCTAAACCAGGTCATGCCTGGGGCCCGCATCCGGACGATCGTAGTGACAAAATTCACGCCGCCCATAATAGAGGACACGCCGGAGATGGCCACCGCCAGCAGCCAGAGGAACTGACCGTTGATTAAATTCCCGGTTGGATTTTGCAAGCTCACCGGGGGATAGGCCCACCAGCCGGACTGGGACGGGCCACCCGGCACCAGAAAACTGGCAATCATCAAAATCCCGACCACGGGAATCAGCCAGAAGGAAACCGCATTCAGCCGGGGAAACGCCATATCCCGCGCCCCGATCATCAGCGGCACCAGATAGTTGCCCAGTCCCACCAGCACCGGAAACGTCCACAAAAACAGCATGATCGAGCCATGCATGGTGAATAGCGCGCTGTAGACCGTGCGATCGATCAGATCGGCATCCGGGGTAATCAATTCCCCCCGCATAATCATCGACAGAACGCCACCGACCAGGAAAAGAAAAACGACGTGACAATGTATTGAATGCCGATCACCTTGTGGTCGGTGCTGAAGGTGAAAAATCGCTTCCAGTTATCGGGCGCACCCGGATAGGGTTGGCCGCGACGGACGACATCGGGGGTTTCTAGAGAAACGTTTGCCATACAGGGTTTTCAGACTCAATCAATGGGCTACAGCAAAAGGAATATTGATATTTCATTGCGCAATGAATCAGGCAATCTCAATCAACCTAAGCAGGCGGGCTAACGGGTTCTCGTTTTGGGGCATAGTTCACTACTGGAGGCGGAGCGGGCGGAACCGACTTCCAGCCCTGAAATAATTTGCCTTCATTGGAGCGACTGTATTCTGCCACTGCCGGATTATAGGCAGGCGTGGGCATTTGTGCCGCAGCATCCGCTAACCACTGGTTGTAATCGCTGACCGATTGCACCACCACATCGGACTGGTTTGATGCAAAGTAGGTGCCGCTGTAGAGGGAATCCCGCAGGCGATAGGTGCCTTCCCGAATCGGGGTGAACTCCAGATCAATTACGTGATTGGGCACAACATCTTGCTTAATGCGAAAGGCGGGAACATAGAATCCATGCAGCACATCCTCGGAATGGAGCGTCAGGTGAACTCGGCGATCGACCGGCACATGCAATTCCGTACTGGTGACATCCTGCTCCGGATAGTGAAAGACCCAGGACCACTGGCGAGCCGTCACATCAATTTCCTCGATCGGCTCCGTTTCCAGGGCAGATTCAATTTCCCGTTGAGGTGAATCGTCGAAAGGGGCGGCATAGGCAGATTCCATCATTTGCGGCATCTGCAAATGCACCAATTCCATTGGACCCCGAATATTCATTTTTTCGTAGGTGCGATAGCTGGCCGTAGCAAGTCCCAATACCAGCACGATCGGAATTGCCGTCCAGACAATCTCCAGGGTCAGACTGCCTTCGATCGGCGGGCCATCGCTCATGTCGTATTTACTCGCCCGATGGAAAATCAGCGAGTAAAAGAATGGCCCAATCACGCCCAGGTAAATTAACGTGCCCAGCCCCGTAAACAGACTGAACAAATCATCCACCAGCTTCGACTCGGCGGCCGCTTCCGGCGGAAACCAGGAATAGGACTGCTTTGCCATCCAAAAGCTGACTAGTATGGCGAAGACAGCGTAGACAGCGATCGTGATAATTGCGCGGAGTTTCATAATCGAAAAATTAAAGTCAGAGATTGATCGTCTGATTTATGATTTGAATTCATCATTTAAAGCTGATTGGGATTTTCCCCCAGGCGCAACAGTTGGTCGGCAGTGACATGAACCCCAAACTCTCCGCCCAAATGGGCCCCCAGCGTTCCCTGGAGAAACATCAGCAAGAAAATCAGCAGTCCCACGCCTAAATAGCTCCACTGCACCTGCCTCGCCATATCCTTGCGCCAGCGAAAGCGTTGAAACCCTCGCCAGACGGTCATTAATACGATCAGAGCCAGCAAGAAGACACCCCCAACGCCATGCCAGAGCATGGTTTCTAAAGCTTCTAGCCCCCAGGCACTACGTACCCCGGCGACGGGAACCGCCAGCATAATCTCATAGAATCCAGAGGCAACCGTGAAAAAGGTGATAATGGCAGCGGCGACCAGGTTGTACCAGCCGACATCAAACAGTCCAGAGCGAGTGACTGGAATGGCCAGATAGCGAAAAACCGCCTTTTCAACCGGAAACAAGACCCCCACAATATCAAAGGCGATCGCTGCGATAAACAGTCCCAGCGTTAAATGCACTAAGTTGGGATGGATCGGAACGATGTAGGGTAATCCATTGAACCCAATCTGATTGCCCATTTGCTCCAGCAAGTCTGGATTCATAGCACTCCCCCTTCTCTCGTTGCCTCCACGACCGGAACGCTGTGCAGCCCGTAAACCCAAACTAACAGGTCTCCCAGATAGGTCTGAAACAAGACCAATCCCACTAACATCACACTGGCCACCAGATAGGGAATGGGCAACTGGGGACGACTTTGCGATCGAATCACGTAACGCCAGCCCGTAACAGCCGCGACCAGCCCTGACAGAGACCATCCGAGCAGCGTATGGATGTTCAGTATTGCGTTCGAGTTACCATAAGGTTCGGCCAGACCGGCTTCAACCTGCCCAAAAATGACTGCAATAAAAATCGATACTGTTGCAAAGGCGAGGTTCCACCAACTGACCTCATATAATCGTGAGTTTTTGGTGAAGTAGGCAATGAAGTCGCACAGAACGGCGAACAACACCATTGCAATTACAAAATGCACCACGATCGGATGAATCGTGTCGGGATAGGGAAGATTATGCTCGTTGAGCGGTGGAAGGTACTTAAACACAAGTTCTCAAATTACAATATGCGCTAGCCAGAATTGAAGAATCGAGTCTAAGAAACAGCTAAGTATTTAATAATTCCTTAATCACTGAACCCAGTGGGAGTCTTTATTTCCGACACATTATTTTTAACACATCATGCCAAATCTCACAGCTTATAGCCGTGCTGAGGGCAGAAGCAAGGCTGGCCGAACGATGGCAGCATAATACAGATGAACTAAGCAACGGGTGGGAAAGTCAGTGAAGTTCTCGGTCATCCTCGTTATGGCGAGTGGACAATCGAATGTTCGGACTGGTTCAGTCAGGGAGCGTTACTCAAGATTGAGCGATCAAGCGAGCAATAATTTCTTACTCGTATTTTAATGACGGTTTGGTGCTTATCCAAACACTCAACAAATTCTTCAGGATCCACAGCCCAATAAAATTTCCAGTGCAATTTTCAGCTTGGACGACGATCGAGATTGAACTGACGATCGCCCATCATTCACCATTAGAAGCATTTCCTCACCGTTTAGGAATAGACTCTCATTAAAAAAACAAGACTGATGAACTGATCTCATTCCTTGCGCAAGATGTATTTTTGCCGCTACAGCTGACCTGGATTGAGAATAAAGTTTGCGTTGCTAATAGGTCTATTCATTTCGATCAGGCTCAAGTTGGCTTGAACACCAAATTGAGTGTCATATGAAGCAAAAGGGGTAAGAAGAATACAATTCTTTGATGAAGCCAGAATCTTCAAATCCGCTAATGGGGATACATCAGGACTCCACCCCAGCAAGATTAGATCCGTCCGGTCTAGAAGATAGGTTTAAACCATCAGGTTTTGATGTATTCACCAAGGAGAAAGTTGAATGCCACTTCATAAGATTAGAGATTTCGCTCCTGACTATCGAGATTATTTCGGTGATCACGATATTATCGGGTACAGCTTGTACTCTGGAGATGACAAAGTTGGCTCCGTCGATGATCTGCTAGTAGACGATGCGGGCAAATTCCGTTATCTAGTAGTCAATACGGGTGCCTGGATTTTCGGTAAGAAAGTACTGTTGCCCATCGGTCGGACTCGCATGAGCTATTCCGACAAGCGGGTGTATGTTGACGGCTTGACTCGCAATCAGGTTGAAAACTTGCCAGAATACGATGGACAACGATCCCTGGATGATTTTGACCAGGAAGAACGGGTTAGAGGCGTTTACCGCAATATGGGTTCCTCTAGCGTAGAAAACAGCACGGCGGTTGAATCGGGAGCACCTGTTGATCCAACTCGTCGCGGAACGGCTGCCACCCAAAATCGGGGCTACGATCGCAACACCTATAACTACGATCGGGATCCTGCCCTGTACAACATGAACGAGCAGAATCACCAGAACCTCAGACTCTACGAAGAGCGGCTGATTGCCAATCGTGTCCGTCGCAAGACTGGAGAGGTTGCAGTTGGTAAGCACGTAGAAACGGAGCAAGCGAACGTATCGGTGCCCGTAGAGAAAGAGCGTGTTGTGATTGAACGGGGTACGCCCACGGATGCTGGAAGAGCTGTTAACCCAGGCGCAGAAGCGTTTAAGGACGGTGAAGCAGTACGGATGGATGTGTACGAAGAGACTCCTGACATTCGTAAGGAAGCTTACGTTCGGGAAGAAGTCCGTGTCCGCAAGGAAGTCGATCGGGATACGGTTGAAGCGAATGAAACTATTCGTAAAGAACGACTGGACATCGACAAGGAAGGTCGGGTCATTGATGGCCCCGCGGATCCTTCCGTTGATCGCTCCCGTGATGCTCGCTCCCGCGATGCTCGTCCCCGCGATCGACGGTAATGATCGGTAATTGATCTGTGATGATCTTGCTCAATCGTTTTCCCAATGCCTATCTGAAGACTCACTAGAGTTTTTGGAGTCCAAAACCCCTGACGGGGTTTTTGGATAGGTTCTTAGAACTTCATCAGGACTCTGTTGGAATCTATTTGGAATCTATTAAGGAAAAGACAGGCAAGATTTCATAAGTCGCCGCCTTCTTAACCGAGGCGCAGTGGGGGACGGTAGCCGTTCCCCATTATTCTTTCCACCTGGATGCGGTCAATGCCGAGGAGGCGGAAATAACAATAAATTGCATTCCATTAAACGCCCCATCCATTAAAATCAGAACTGCTTTAAGAACTCAAAATGAACACTAATCGAGACGATCGCTTTATTACCCCTGATCCGGTTCATCCATCTGATCTGCCCAGAAATCCGAACGAGGAACAGAACCTCCGCTTACTGGAGGAGCGAGTGCTGGTTAATCGGTATCGACGCAAAGTTGGCGAAGTCATCGTCCGGAAAGTAGTAGAAACGCAGATGATAGAAGTTCCGGTGCGGCTGGAAAAGCTCGTAGTTGAGCAGATCAGTCCAGAGCGGAAGCAGCTTGCCTGCGTTAACCTGAATCCGGAACTTCTCGCCAATATTGCCATTCCTCAGGATGAACTTGACTCTCAGCAACCTGCAATCAATGAAACCTTTATTGATGCCAGAACCGCCGATCGAATTCTAGAGGAAATTGCAGAGAATCCGGTTTATCGAACTGCCAAAGTCAAAATTGTTTTTGAGGACGCTGCCCTGCAATCTACCTATGAGCAATGGCTGAAGCACCGCCTATCGGAAGAAGCCCAAACCCCAGCAGCTCCAATCCAGTCACCGACCTCCCACCCCGCCAACGAAGTGAGGTACTAGCCCTTTAGAGTAAACTCCGGTTTCGCTCTGAGGTACCCAACTGGAAGGAATTCTGTAGGGGTTGATTCGGTGCGATAGAAGGCGGAAGGGTAGTGGGATTACCCCAGGCTGCCTGAAGTTGCTGGAGTAAAAGATCCTGTTGGGCGTGGGGAATCTGTAAATCCCCGACTCCCAGGTTAATAATCGTGAACCAGATCAGTCCCTGATCCTGAGTGGGAATGACTCCAGCCAGGGAACTGACCCGATTCAGGGTTCCTGTTTTTAGCACTGCCCCAGCCGGAATTTGGCGACCGAGTAGTGTTCCGCCATCGTTGCCAATAATTGGATACAGGTCAGCGATCGATAACTGACGCGGCTGAAGGTATTGCTGAGTGGCAATCAGCATCGCAGTTACTGCGCGCGGGGAAATTTGATTCCCTTCTCCTAAACCTGACCCATTCTGAAGTCGAATTTCTTCCACCGGAACATTCGCCAGTTCAGCTGCCTTTTGGGCCATTGCTCCAGCTCCCCCCAAGTTATCGGCCAGCATATCAGCAATCACGTTATTGCTATAGATGTTCATTCGCTTCAGGATATTGAACAACGGAAGAGACTGATGCAGGACGATCGGCTTGACGGATCCCACCTCAGGGGCATTGGCCAGCCGGACGGTACCAGTGATCGCCACTGAAGGACGAGGTGTGTCGGGCGGCAACGTTTGATACTGAGTTTCCACTTCATTTGACCATTGACTTTGATCCAACCCCTGCTTCAGAAACGCTCCCGATTGAAGCGGATCCGTTTCAAAGTTCATGGCAAAGTTACCCATGATGACCAAATCGCCGCTCACCTGACGAATTCCCATCTGGTTCAGCGTATTGCCCAATCCGATCGCCTCTTCCCAGACAAAAAACGGGTCATTACTACCCTGAATGATCAGGTTCCCTTGCAGCACCCCATCCTGAATCTGTCCATCTGTTGCCACGATCGTCTCAAATTGGTAATCGGTTCCCCAGGTCGCCAGGGCTACCAGGGTAGTAGGAATTTTGGTTAAGGAGGCGGCGGGTAAGGGAGCCGTTCCCAAATGTTCTGCCAATACCTGATTACTGGCGATCCAAATCCCCTGTTCCGCCTGGGCGTAACCCTGGCTGGCCATCGCGGCAATGTGCTGCTGCATCAGAGCGGCGGCGATCGGATCGGGTGGGCTAATGGCGGCAATCTCCGAGTCTGGACTATCCAACAAAGACAGCACGAGGGATTCGTGGACAACGGTATTCCAGTTGGCTGCTTGAACCTCAGTTTGAGGAGGAATACCCAGCAGTAGGGAGAGGAATCCGCTCAGTAGTTCTAGCACAGGCACGTCCCTTTAGATGGTTAAGAGCAATGATTGAGCAATGGTTCAGTGGTTCAGTGGTTCAACTAAACGGGGCAAAACCGATCCAGATCAACGATCGCAATGGATCGGTTTCAT
The DNA here is from genome assembly GCF_048077055.1 of Egbenema bharatensis FJBBOT/2019. Classification (NCBI taxonomy): domain Bacteria; kingdom Bacillati; phylum Cyanobacteriota; class Cyanophyceae; order Oculatellales; family Oculatellaceae; genus Egbenema; species Egbenema bharatensis. The sequence goes on from NZ_CP182236.1 coordinate 6,879,037, forward strand.
CTAGATATCGTACACAGGATCACCAAAATGGGTTGGGGAGGTAAAGGTTTGTGTCAAGATTGAGTTGAGAGTTAGATATGGCATTGGACAGTCAACTCAAATTATGGCAAAAGCAGATCAAAATCAGGTGTTACGGGTAATGCCGATCGCCGTCGGTATTCTGGCAGGGACGCTACTGATGGTGAATCGTTTGCTCACCCCAGCGTTAACTGATTCCCAGGCGCGATCGGATGCTTTGGGCATAGTTTTGAGTGCGCTGTTAATTTTAACTGGCTTACTGTGGCAGCGAGTTCAACCCAAATCCCCCGATGCTGTACAGCTTGTCGGTGAAGAAGGGTTTGATCTGGAGAAGACTTTACCGGATCCGGTCAAAACTGAGCTGGCCTGGGCTTCCCATCTGCTGCTGACCAATACAGCCACCCGATCGATCGTCGTCTGGTATGGTGGGCAGGTTTTAATGCGTCGAGGCATTTTGGGCAAAGCTGAAACCGTGACTCCAGGGGCGATCGTCCAGCGGGCTTTGCAGCTCCAACGTCCGGTTTATTTAGTGAACCTGCCCCTTTACCCCGGCAAGATTGAATTTGACTACTTACCGGAAAACACTCAGGGAGTGATTTGTCAGCCGATCGGCAGTCAGGGAGCCATGATTCTGGGAGCCAACGCACCTCGCAGCTACACCAAACAGGATGAAACCTGGGTTGCTGGGATTGCCGATAAGCTTGCCAGTACGCTGACTCAATTGATGGAACCCGTTCCCGAATCGCTACCCTAAGGTAGAGCAACAGGGGCAGCCAACCCCTGAGAATAAAGATATTGAATGATTGAGTCTATTAAATAATCTAAATAATCTATGGTTGGACTTTACTGGTTTTTAGTGGCTCTTATGGGGGTCGGTGCGATCGGAGCATTTGTTCCCGGTATTCCTGGGGCCATCTTGATCGTCATAGGGGTCGTAGTTTGGGGAATTGCCACCGGGTTTGCTGGACTGGGATTTCCCCTGACCGTAGCAATTCTGGTTTTTCTCGCTGGGATTGGCATTGACTTCCTGGCAACCTATTGGGGAGCCAGACGCGCTGGAGCCAGCAAATGGGGGCAGATTGGAGCCATTGTGGGCTTACTGCTGGGGGTCTTTGGGCTTTTACCCGCCTTACCTTTTGGTGGGCCGATCGTCGGTCTGATCATTGGGCCATTGCTGGGGGCCATTATTGGCGAGTTGCTATATCAGCGAGATCTGCGCCGTGCCTTGAAAGCAGGGGTGGGCATCGTCGTTGGCTCTGTCATGGGCAAAGTCGTGGAAGGGAGTCTGGCAGTTGCTGCACTGATTGTTTTTCTACTCTACACCTGGCCCCAGGTGATGGGCTAACTTGCTTGTGCCTGCGTCAACCCTGCCCAATCTTCCCTAGCTATCAGTCCGCTTAATCAATACTCCTGATCAATCTCTGGATAAATGGGTGGTTCACTGCTCCACTGATTCGGATCGGAACGATACACATCTTCTCGGTTGCGCCGCCGCAAGGGCCGTTCCTCCCGGTAGCCCCCGCTGGAGTAAACATCATCCTGGGGATAGGCTTCCTCCCTGGGTGCGCGACTTTCCCGCAGTAATTTAGGGGGTGGATCGGGACAAAACTCTAAACGGACGCGGATTCTGCCGCGTTGCCAGCCCTGATTGCTAAAGCGCAGAACCTCACATCTTGCGCCGCGATCGTTGAACCAGCCTTCCTGCTCTTCGGTTCATTGGTCTTCCTGTTCGCTGACCAACTGCGCCAGGGCATCTAAAAACTCAATCACTTTGAAGGTCGGGTTGGCCATCAGCACCCGGCCACCCCGCACAAATACCACTTCATCGTCATTGAGCATCCCGAAGTCATTATCCATCTTGACTGTCCTAACTATTGTTTACTGTGCCAACCTGGGACGATCGGATTCTCCCTGAAAAACCACTAGAAAAACCAGCCGTAGCTGTGCAGTCCTTTGCCCAGGAGGTTTACGCCCAGGTAGCAAATCCAAACCACCAAAAAGCCCGATGCTGCCAGGATAGCCGGACGACGGCCCTGCCAGCCACGGGTGATGCGGGCATGGAGATAGGCGGCAAAAACCAACCAGGTAATCAGGGCCCAGGTTTCCTTGGGATCCCAACTCCAGTAAGATCCCCAGGCTTCATTGGCCCAAACCGCTCCCGCAATGATACCAATTGTCAGCAGGGGAAAGCCTAATCCAATAATCCGGTAGCTGATGTTGTCGAGGGTGTCCGCCAGGCTGAGGCGTTGGGGGGATAAAGGAGTCTTGGGTTGAGCAGTGGTCGATGGATGGGTGACAGCATCTAAAACGGCAGTGCCTCCCATGCTGTTGTTTGCAGAGGAGATGTTTGCAGAGGAGATGTTCGCAGATGGGGCGATCGTCGAAGAGTCCAGAACTGAAGCGTCTTTGGATGAAGTTTCTTCTAACTTACGCAGGCGGTACTTCGTATCTCGATAAGCTCCCGTTCCCACTGAGCTGCCCTTGAGTTCGACTTCTTGACCGCGCGTGATCACCAGAAAAGCGATCGCCACCAACGCCCCCACCATTAACGCGGCATAGCTGAGTAACATGACGCTGACGTGCATCATCAGCCAATTGGACTTGAGAGCGGGCACAAGGGGTTCAGACATTTGCATCTGGGACGGCAGGGAGAGGGCGGCAAAGGCGGTAATCCCCATCGCCACGGGAGCGGTCACTGCACCCACCAACGGACTGCGGCTCATGTTCTCCGCCAGGAAATGGACGGCCGTAATGCCCCAGGCAATAAAAAACAGGGACTCGTACAAGTTGCTCAAGGGGAAATAACCCGCCTCAATCCACCGTGCCCCCAATAGGGCAGCAATGCAAAGGTTAGCAATTCCCATCCCCGTCGATCCCAAAATTTGCAGGTAGGGAATTTTGGGGAAGGCAGCACTGGTTCAGTACAGCAGCATGGTGAGAAACAGAATGGCAAATGAGGCATTGTCCAGCCAGCTCTGAAGGGCAACCAAGTCCATGGAAATTTCTCCAATCATCAAACCAACAGTCAGCGTTCATCTTTATCGTATCGAGTCTTGGGATCTTCTGGTTGAATTGGAGAGAGGAGAGAGGAGAGAGGAGAGAGGAGGGGGGAGTGAGGAGTGAGGAGTGAGGAGTGAGGAGTGAGGAGTGAGGAGGGGGGAGCGATGAGATTGCTGGGATAGAGGTTGAGATTTTGTACCTACAACTTCTTGAAGTATCTGGCGATCGATAATAATCTAAAACCCAGCTTTTTGTGGGTGTGACGGGCAGGGGCGTGACCGGGATCTCCTCTAGTTTCGACCATCGCAATCGCCATTCCTGCCGCTTTCATTTGATTCAGATTAAAAAACATCCCGCCAGGATCACTAGCGGGGTAAAACTTAGTAATTATGGCGAAACAAAAACCTTAGGGGGTCGGTACAGAACGCTTTGCTGCTTCTCTTTCAGGATGATAACCCTTGGCAAGTTCATCAACATTTAGCTTTTCGCCCAGAGTACTGGGTTTGTTTTCCTCAGATTCTCTCACTGATGAAGCCTGACTTTGCCACTCCCGACGAGCAGCTCTGGCGGCGGGTTCCTTTCCAGGCATTGCATCACTGCTGACATTATTCGGCTGTCCAAGACGGGTTTGTGTATCCGAGTGATTGGCGGCCATCGCTGCGGTTTGAGTGAAGTTCAGGAGCATCACCACAGTGATGAGCAGTACGGCAACCCGTTTAGCGATCGCTTTAAGAGAATTGAAAGCGTAAAACACAGGATTTCTCATATTTACCTTTTTAAGAGTATTGGACAAAACCATAGTCCAGGGAAATCCGTCAAATGCACGTCTTCCACAAGGCAGAAAAAAGGGACATGAAAAAAATCTCTACCCATGTCGGTAGAGATGTGGATGGAACAGTATCAGAAATCCCAGGACTAAACGCTTTAGCCCCCTCCTGGCTCTACCATAGGGAAAGAGAGGGTTCCACGTCGGAGGAAGGGTAGCATGGATGCAGATATGAATCAGGGACAAACCGCCAATCAGGAACAAACCGTAAAGTCGATCGCGCCAAGCGTTCACCAGACCTCCAATAACACTCCAAATATGGGGGGTGGTGTACCTGCGGTGCAGTATTGGGCAGAGCATACCCTGTCTCCAGAAGGCGTGAAGCTGTGGCAAACGTTATTGCATAAAAGTGCCTGTCTCTCCTGCGCCTGGGGAACGGGGGGACAAAAGGGGGGATTTACGGATGAAACGGGCGAAACGATGCAGCGATGTATGAAAAGCGTCGAAGCGATCTCAGCCGAAATTCAGCCTGCTGTCACCCAATCCTATTTTGATCAGCATCCGATCGCTTCTCTCCAAACCCTCACCTCCCTGGAAGCCGATCGCCTGGGACGGTTGAGCTATCCGATGATCCTGCGGGCGGGTCAGTCTCACTATCAGCGCGTGAGTTGGGATGAAGTCTACTCCATTGCGGAGGCGGCATTCCGTCAACCAGCCGAACGGGTTGCTTCTTACAGTTCCGGGCGATCGTCCAATGAAGCGGCCTATCTGTTGCAGTTGATGATGCGAGCGATGGGATCGAATAATCTGGCGGATTGTTCTGATCTGTGTCATGCTCCGTCTACGGTTGGGTTAAAACAGGTGTTTGGCTCTGGGACTTCAATGGTCAGCCTGGAGAACCTGAGAAAATCTGACTGTGTGGTATTAATCGGTTCCAATGCACCTGCCAATCATCCTCGCCTGATGAATGAGTTGATTAAACTACGCGATCGCGGCGGTAAGGTGATTGTGATTAATCCGATCGTGGAAGTGGGACTTGTTAAATTTGGTTCTCCGGCATTCCCAATTAAATCTCTATTTACTGGGTCGGATATTGCCTCTCTATATCTACAATTGATTCCTGGCAGCGATACTGCTCTATTCACAGGTATCCAGAAAGTCCTGATTGAGCGGGATTGGGTACAGTGGGATTACCTGAAGGCCCATACGGAAGGCTGGGAAGCGGTCATTGAACAGGTGCGATCGACTTCCTGGGAAGCGATTACATCCACCTGCGGCATTTCCCAGGAGGAAATTGAGCTAACGGCACGGGTGATTCATGACACTCAAGGGGTGGTGTTTGCCTGGGCGATGGGGATTACGCATCACGAAAATGGCGTGGATAACGTTCATGCGATCGCCAATACGGCTTTAATGACGGGCAATGCAGGCAAGGAGGGAGCCGGAACCATGCCGATCCGGGGGCACTCGAATGTGCAGGGCTATGGTTCGATGGGGGTGACGGTGCGGTTGAAGCAGGAAATTCAGCAGGCGTTGGAGAAGTTGCTGGGGCGATCGCTGAGTCGGGTTCAGGGGTACGATGCCCGTGCCCTAATTGAGGCGGCAGATGCGGGGAAGGTGGACACGCTGATTTGTATTGGGGGTAATCTCTACGCAGCCAATCCTGACCTGAATCAGGCGAAGCAAGCACTGGGCAAGATTGAGACGATTATCTATCTGGCGACGAAGCCGAATTTAGGACATTTTCACGGATTAGCAAACCAGAATACGTTGATCATTCCGGTGTTCAATCGGTTTGAAAATCCCCACAAGACGACGGTGGAGTCAGGCAATAATTTTGTCCGGCTGAATGATGAGGGCAAAACCCACCTGAAGCAGGCTGATCTGATTTCAGAGGTGGAATTCCTCACGGAACTGGCCCATCGTCGCCTGGGAGACAACCCGATCGACTGGCGCAAACTCCAGGACACCCAGTACGTTCGTCAACTAATCGCCCAAACCATTCCCGGTTTTGAACAAATGGCAGCGATCGACCAAACTCAGGAAGAATTCACCATCGGCGGACGCATTTTCACCACGCCCCATTTCCCCACTCCGTCCGGCAAGGCGACGATGTTCCCCACACCCCTTCCCCACCTATCTTTACCCACTCCAGCAGACTTTGGGCGATCGGATATTGACTCTGGCATTATTCTCACGTTGATTACAGCACGGAGTTATTCCCAACACAATACGGTCGTTTACAAACCCGGTGATCCCTACCGAGGGATGCCCCACCGCAACTGCATCTTAATGAATCGATCGGATGTGAAACGGGCAGAATTGCAGGAACATCAGCGGGTGACGGTGCAGGGGGATGCGGGTCAGTTGGAGCAGGTGGAAATTATCTATGGCGATGTACGGGAAGGTTCGGCTTTGATGTTTTACCCGGAGGTGAATGTACTTTTCAAAGCCAGAATTGACAAACGCTGTGGAACACCTGCCTACAAACGAGTTCCAGTTTTGGTGTTTGCGGAATCTGCGTAGAGGGAAGGGGGAGGGGCGATCGGATTTACAGAAGCATTATCTTTTGGCTCAGAAGTTTCACTGGAGTTTAAAGAAACATCTGAGGCGATCGGTTATTGTCTTTCTTGGTAATTCATTCCTTGTGTCTCAAAATTAAATGAAAATTCTTTCAGATTGTTAGTTGGAAATACATGTGTAGCAAAACTTTAGTATTTCCAAGCCCCTGATGGAGACGTTGAATCCATGCTGTTCCTGGAACCCTTCATAGCCTTTCCTATTTGACAAACTCAAAGATAGAAATTAAACCAAGAAAGATATGAAATTGTATTTCGAGAAACCTATCGGTAAAGGTACCTTTGCTGACATCTGGCTAGGAACTGACGAGATAGGTCGAAATGTTGCAATCAAAATCCTGCGAAAAGAAGGTAAAGATGCTTCCACCGTGCTTCAACATGCTCAGGCTTTGGCTAGAGCGAAGCATCCCAACGTTGTGGCTCTTTACTCAATTGAAAAATTACAAGTACCTGGACAAGGAGAAGAGCAATGTATTGTCATGGAGTATGTGAATGGATTGACTCTAGCTGAGAGATTAGCTGATGGGTTTGAACCTAGAGAAGCTTTTAACATTGGTAAGGCAATACTCTCTGGAGTTCAATTTATTCACGCTCAAGGTTTAGCTCACATGGATCTCCATGATGAAAACATCTTGATTACGAAAGAAGGAGACGTGAAAATCATAGATATTATGTATATGCATTCTTTGTCAGACGTTACTGAGAACGTTCGATTAAACTGTTTGAATTCTGATGTAAGACAACTTATAAAAATTTTAGCTCAAATATTGGCAAAAACTTACTTTGGATATGAGGCAGAAACTCAGTTTTTAAGCAATCTAAACAGCTTGCCTACTCTATGCAATATTAGTCGAAATTACCTTGATATTTTCACAGTTATTAGTGAAAAACTTGAAGATGTAGTTGATTTATTCAAGGTAAATCCAGTGGGTTTGAAGCTTTATAAGTTTCGAGCCGAATGCCAACATGATGTTGATTTAATCGAGAGTGCTTTAGGAGAAGATGTTGTGAGTATAAGTAAATCAAAACATCGTTTTCCTGATATAGAGGTTAAGTTAGTAACGGTTCTGACATTAGACGAAATTCGAGCGAGAATGAGAGAAATAGAAGATTCCCATGTCATGCTTCAGACTATTGCCCACCACTTAGACTACACAGGCAACAGAGAGTACGATCTTATGTAGCCTTAGAGGATATTTAAAAGTGATTTATGGTGATTTGTAAGCACCTCAGTTTTTTAAAGCACCCTCTTATAAAGCTAAGGACAAATAGGAAACGATTTGATGAGCTGAAATGATATTAGAGAACTCACTCTCCCAGCAATTCCCCTAACTCCTGCTGGAATTACAACAGAAGCGATCGCCCTTTACTCCTACATTTACCAAACAGAACAGAAACTTGTTCTCTTACAATGGATGCTAAAGCTTGGAATTGGAGACAGTCATGAATTCTGCGGATCATTCCCAGGAAGATAGGGAAGCTTCAGGGTCGGCTGGTGGGGTGGGCGTGGGGCTAGTTTTAGTTAGCAGACAACGGGGATGGTGTGAGGCAGGTAGTGGGTAATGGGTAATGGATGATGGGTGATGGGGAAGCTGAGTGAGAGTCGATCGCCCCACCCCTCGCGGGATGGAGAACGATCGCCGATAATATTGACAAGGCTTTAGTTGTAAGGAGAACGATGCAATGGCAGTCAACACGTTGAACGTTAGCTTTGAAGAACTAAAAACAATCATTCTGCAACTGCCTGTAGAAAATCTCATGGAGTTGTCCCGCGAAATTGAGGAGAGGCTAGAAACTGTTGGAATAATGCAGTTAGCAGAAAGTGGTTTTCAGGAGTGGAACGACGAGGAAGAAGATATTTACGATGTCGAATCCTAAGCCTGGAGAAATTTGGTTAGTTCGTTTTCCTTTTACTGATCTAGTATCTGCTAAAGTCCGACCTGCTCTAGTATGGGCAAGATATAGACAAGACGCTATCATACTGGGAATTTTTTCAAAGCTCCCTACTGGAACACGCCCTGAAACAGGTGTCTTGATTGCAGATAATCATCCCAGTTTTACAGAAACAGGCTTAAAGAAAGCATCCTTGCTCAGAACCGAGAAGATAGCCACTATCCATGAATCGGTATTTCAGAGACAATTAGGAGATTTACCACCAGATTTGTTGCATCAAACGCAAAAAGCTTTGAGAAGAACCCTCAATCTTGAGTGAAGCGTGCGTAACCGCCGAATGCAGTGAAGACCGATCGCCTGTCGCGCAAGACAATCGGTTACTAGTTCCTTCGTTTTAGCTGGCATGAGCAATCACCAGTTCCACATCGTCGGGAAACGATCGTCCCTTCACAAAAAACACACGATCGCCTGTCTCCCAGCAATTCCCCTGACTCCTTGATGGAATTGCAATAGAATCGATCGCCTTAACGCTCACAGGTTCCTGTTGTAGTCACATGAGAACTTGTAACTTTTTTGGTGGAAACTAGTCTGAACTACATTGGAACTCTTACCATTTGTGCAATCACAGTACCTAATCTTGTGAAGTGACTAGAATTAAGCGTTAGCAGTTGGTCTGCGGATACTTTGAGGGCAGCTTGAGCAATCAATGCATCAAAAATTCCACCGCCCCGAAGATTGAGAGTTGCCATTTGTGCAATTACAGCTTGATAATCTACTATTTCTAATGAAACTTCCAAATACTGTAAGCATCTCTGAAGCAGATTTTGGGCTTCTTGAGGAGACATCCGGGGTTGACTAGGCATTCGAGTCATCACAGAGTAGACCTCTGCCAGGCTATGGGTAGAAAGATAACCCTGAATTTGATTCAATTCTGCCGCCTGTAATTCAGCAAAGCAGGGTGTATGACTTGGGTGCTTTGGGATTACAGCAGCAATGATGACAGAGGTATCAAACAAAACTTTCACTGTTCTATTTACTCCCACGCCCGCTCCTCACGACTTTGAGCAATCAGTGCATTGAAGTCAATATGGTCGAGAGATTCTGTTTCAAAAACGAGAATTCCCTCTTTGTCCCTTAGTCCAGTCTGAGCCGTTGCAGGAGATGACCCAGGTGATTGCAGGCTTTTGACCTTTTCAGTTAAAGTTTGGACAATAAACTCTTCTGGCGAAATCCCTTGTCTTATTGCGATTTGCGCGATCGCCTTTTGTAGGTCAGAAGAGAGATTCATAGGAAAAACTGCGAAATGCAATACTACTAGTTTAGCTTTTGGTGGATTGCCGCTGACCATTCATGCTCACCGATCAACGCCTGAGGACTTGAGAAACCATAACCCCTTGCAAACCGCTGCCACCGCCCTCACTCAGCAATCCCCCTGACCTCCTGCTGGAATTGCAATAGAATCGATCGCTCTTTACTTCTACATCTACCAAACAGGACAACAACTTGTTCCCTTACAATGGATGCTAAATCTTGGAATTGGAGACAGTCCTGAATTCTGCGGATCATTCCCAAGAGGATAGGGAAGCTTCAGGGTTAGCATCTGTAACCGAATTACAGAACCAGTTAAACGACCTCAGTAGATCGCAAATTCTCTAGGAAAGGGGTAGGGTCAGGCTAAACGCATTAAAACAAAGCCATGACGATCTACCCAAGTTCATTATCGCCTGCTCCAGCTTTGACGGATGAAGCGACGTTGGAGGTAGCCCTCGACTGCCTATTGGAACACTTATCCCTGGACATGCAAGGTGGATACACACTCCAAGATCTGTTTGAGATTTTGCTACGGGCCGCCAGTCGCAGCGATAGCATTGAACACACAACACAACGATTGGAGGGCGTACCCAGTGGCAATGGCATTCGCTATCATCTCGATAAGTTAGACGATATCACAACTCTGGAATCTCAACTCAATGCCGCTCTGCAAAGCCGCATCCCCCCAAAAATTCGTAAGGGCAAGCATCGTATTGCCATTGACCTCCATCTGATTCCCTATTACGGCAGTGTGAACGTCGCCACTGAGCCTTACATCTACCGCTCTCAAGCTAAGGCAGGCACGACTTCGTTCTTTGCCTATGCCACCGTCTATGTGATTTGTCGTAACAAACGGGTTACTTTGGGTATTCATGCCGTGCATCGGCATGAAACATTGGTTGCAACCATCACTTATTTATTAGCCATGCTGACTCCCTTACGAGTCCGCGTCAAACGGCTTTATCTTGACCGTGGGTTCTATAGTGTACCAGTCATTCGTTGGCTCAAAGCTCTCAATATTCCGTTTCTCATGCCTGCGGTAATTCGAGGCAAACGTGGAGGTACTCGCCAGTTGTTGATTGGGCGCAAAAGTTATGCCACCCGTTATACCCTCAACAGCCCTCAATATGGTTCAGTTACCTGTCAGATGCGGGTGATTTGCAGCTATTACAAAGGGTTCAAAGGGAAACATGGTATCCAATACACCCTATACGTGGTGCATCGTGTGAGGGTTGCTTTGGAGCAGATGCATCAGCATTACAAAGACCGTTTCGGTATCGAGACCAGCTACAGGATGAAAAATGGGTGCCGTATCCGCACCACGAGCAAGAATCCAGTCACCCGTTTGCTGTTTGTGGCTCTGGCGTTTATTTTGGTCAATCTCTGGGTGTATTTGCTCTGGTTCTTTGTGAGCCGTACTCAACGAGGAGGACGGGTCGTTTACCGAGAACTCTTTAGTCTCAAGACCATGTTGGAGTTTCTCTCTCAGGCTGTCGAGCGACATTTCCCAGTCATCACAGCCATCTATTTACCCTCTCTAGAATGAATTTGCGATCTACTGGACCTGCTCAAACAACTCTCTCCAGAACGGTTGCAGGTACTCACTGAGTTTGCCGCCTACTTAGCCAATGCAGCAAGCGAAGCCGCCACCCAGGAGCTTTTAGAAATTCCGGGGCTGCTAAAGCGAGTGAAGCAAAATCAAACCACTCCCAAAGCCGATTACGCCGACTGGAGAAATCTGCGCTCCAATGTATGATGTCCTGCTCCATCCAGATGCCCAGAAAGTTTACATTAATGCAGACAAAGCTCTGGCAAAGAAAATTGCCCGATGCTTGCAGCAACTCGAACAAACTCCTCGATCGCATCCTAATTTGACTCCCAAGATTAAGTCCGATCGCCCCTTACTCAAAAACCGCGATCGCCCCTCTTGCAGGCTGACTGAACGAACATCGCATTTGGATATACTAGGGCTAGCAAGCGTACATTGCAGAATATCTCACACCCATGTCAAAACGTGAGCAATTAATTCAAGAACTTGAACAAGCTCCTGAAAAGCTAGTTCAAACAGTGTTGGACTTTTTACACCGGGTCAAGGCAACCCGTAAACCTCATCCCCTTGCAAAATTTGCAGGAATTTTGAGCGATGCCAAGGCAGCAGAACTTCAACAAACGATCGCAGCAGATTGTCGGCAGGTTGATTTGCATGAGTGGTGAGATTGCGCTAGATATATCCGTTGCTATTCGTTAATAAGGCGAGAAGCAGGTGAGAAGCAACTTATCTAATCTAAACATGGAGTTTCATTCGAGGAAGCAAAATTATGTCCCACTTCACCTCGATCCAAACCCAGCTTAGGCATCCCGAAGCCCTAATCAAAGCTCTGGCAGACCTGGGCTTGTATACTGTTGAAGTTCATGCGATCGCCCAGCATCTCCACGGATTTGCAGGGGATATTCGATCTGAAACGGCGGAGATCATCATTCGGCGACAGTTTTTGGGGCCGATGAGTAATGACATTGGGTTCAAGCGACAACCCGATGAAACCTTTCAAGCCATCATTTCGGAATACGATCGCCTGCAATATTCTCCACAATGGCTCGATCGGCTGACCCAACGCTATGCTTACCATGCCCTGGTGCAAACTGCCCCAATGGAAGGATTTGCGATCGAACAGGAAGAGGTTTTACCCGACGGCACGATTCGGCTGGTTTTAGGAAGATGGGTTTAAGCTCGCAAGTTGTTCGCCAAACCAGAAAAATGGATTGGCTGGGGCGGACTAATTGAAACCGGATAGAAACCTTAATTTATGCCCCTCCTGCGGTAAGCTGATTAAGTGCTTAAAATCGCCCGACTACTCAACGTTTCGCAGTTTTTCTAAACACTTCTTTACAGATGGTTTCAAGTCCTCCTCGTCCAATTCGGATCGGTTCTCGCAAAAGTCAGCTCGCCCTTGTGCAAACCTACTGGGTGCAGGAACAGCTTCAGCAGCGGTTCACCGATCGCAAATTTGAAGTTCACACCATGAGTACCCAGGGTGACAAGATCCTGGATGTGGCCCTGGCAAAAATTGGTGATAAGGGTCTATTTACCAAAGAATTAGAAGTTGGGATGTTGAATGGCGATATTGACTTTGCCGTGCATTCCCTCAAGGACTTACCGACTCGCCTGCCCGAAGGATTGATGCTGGGTTGCGTCACCGAGCGGGAAGATCCAGCCGATGCCCTGGTCGTCCATGCCAACCATCAAGACAAACAGTTGGATACCCTTCCCGAAGGCGCAGTGGTTGGTACGTCTTCCCTGCGTCGCCTGGCGCAACTGCGCTACCACTACCCCCACCTTGCCTTTAAAGACATTCGCGGCAACCTCAATACCCGTCTGCAAAAGCTGGATGATGGCGAGTACGATGCCATTATTCTGGCTGTCGCTGGCTTAAAACGGTTGGGAATGGGCGATCGGGTTCATCAGGTGATTCCCTCCGAAGTCTCCCTGCATGCCGTTGGACAGGGGGCACTGGGCATTGAATGTCGTGCTGCCGATGAAGAAATCATCGAACTCCTGCTGGCATTACAGCATCAGCCCACCGCCGCTCGCTGCTATGCCGAACGCGCCTTTCTGCGAGAACTGGAGGGTGGATGTCAGGTGCCCATTGGCGTAAACACCACTTTAGAGGGTGATGTATTGAGCTTGACGGGCATGGTGGCCAGTGTTGATGGTAAAAAGATGGTGAAGGGAACCGTGACGGGGCAGGCATCGGATGCAGAGGCGATCGGCATTCAACTGGCCAAAGATCTACGGGAGCAAGGTGCAACTGAAATTTTGGCAGCCATCTTCGCTGAAATTCAAAGGGGTTAGAAACAAGAGAACTCATTGGCAGAACTCATTGAACTTTTGACGGAGGATTGTTGTAGATTGGTAAAAACTTGGTAACAAATCTCAATCTTTAAAGTCCAGCGAGATTTGCGGCCGAAGCTTGTTGATAGCAGGGAACACAGGGATTACTATGCGAATTCTGTTTGTTGCAGCGGAGGCAGTTCCGATTGCGAAGGTCGGGGGAATGGGTGATGTGGTGGGTGCGTTACCCAAAGTCCTCAAGGCGATGGGGCACGATGTCCGAATCTTTATGCCCTACTACGGTTTCCTGCCTGACAAGATGAAGGTTCCCAAGGAGCCAGTCTGGAAGGGTACGGCAATGCTCCAGGACTTTGAAGTGTACGAGTCTAAGTTGCCCAAGAGCGATGTGCCGCTTTATCTCTTCGGGCATCCCTCTTTCTCACCCCGTCGAATTTATTATGGAGAAGATGAGGACTGGCGGTTCACGCTGTTTGCCAATGGAGCAGTTGAGTTTTGCTGGAACTACTGGAAGCCGGACGTGGTGCATTGTCATGACTGGCATACGGGCATGATCCCGGTCTGGCTCCACGAAGATCCCAGCATTAAAACCATCTTTACGATTCACAACCTGGCCTATCAGGGGCCGTGGCGGTGGCGGCTGGAGCAGATTACCTGGTGTCCCTGGTATATGCAGGGGCACAATACGATGGCGGCGGCGGTACAGTTCGCTGACCTGGTGACAACAGTTTCCCCCACCTACGCTGAGCAAATCCGTACGCCCGCCTATGGCGAACAGTTAGACGGGTTGCTGTCCTTCATTAGCGGTAAGACCGTCGGGATTCTCAATGGGATTGACCGCGATTCCTACAATCCTGAAACCGATCGCTATATCAACCAGAATTTCAATGCCGAAACGCTGGATGATCGGATCGAAAATAAAATTGCTCTACAAGAGGAAATGGGGCTGGAGGTGAATTCTAAAGCCTTCCTGCTGGGGATGGTGTCTCGCCTGGTGGAGCAAAAAGGGCTGGATCTAGTGCTGCAAATCCTCGATCGCTTTATTGCCTACAGTGATGCGCAGTTTGTAGTGCTGGGGACGGGCGATCGCTATTACGAAACGCAATTATGGCATCTGGCTTCCCGTTATCCGGGTCGGGTTTCCGCCTACATTCTGCACAATGAAACCCTGGCCCGACGGATCTATGCCGGAACCGATGCCTTCCTGATGCCCTCCCGGTTTGAACCCTGCGGTATCAGTCAGATGATGGCACTGCGCTATGGTTGTGTGCCGATCGTTCGGCAAACGGGAGGATTGGTGGATACCGTCACCCACCACGAGCCGATGAACAATGCCGGAACTGGCTACTGCTTCGATCGCTATGAACCCCTCGACCTGTATACCTGTCTGGTGAGAGCCTGGGAGGCCTACCACTTCCCCGATGCCTGGCGGAGATTGCAGCAGCGTGGCATGGCGCAAAACTTTGGTTGGGATAAGTCGGCGGTGGAGTACGTTAAGGCGTACAAGCGGGTGCTGGGTTTACCGGAAGATAGCCCTGAGCCAGGGGAATCATCAACGGATAGCCCAACGTCTCAACCTATATCTGGAACGCCAACCACCCCAGGGGATAAGCATCCGGAGTTGGTTTAATCCAGGTAAACAGAACACAGATGGCAGGAGTGCGAGCATTACCTGCATGAAAAGTCAGAATCAATCCTCTAAAACTTTTTCTGAAACTCTTGTAGGGTGGGCATCTTGCCCGCCCCTTTCGTTTAGCTGATCGTTTATCTCTGAAATCCTTCCTGTCCTTGAAATCTTCCTTAAGGAGATAGGACAACTTAGGGCAATGAACTTACGCTGATGGTTGGAGATTTACACTACCGTAAACTCCTCATCCGTCACTGAATGAATTTGCCGATAAGGAAGGAAAACTATGCCGCTTTTTGATGTGATCCGGGGCGCACTGAGCAATCCCAATCAACAAGCCAGTAATGATCAACTGGGAACCATCCTGCAAACGGTGCAGCAGATCTCGAATCAGCAAGGGGTAAACCCGATCGCAACCCAGGCGGCCCTGTCTGTTGTTGGCAACTATGTCCGATCGTCGCTGCAACAGCAGCGCAATACCCAGGGAAATGCTAGAGCAGAGGCGATCGTGGATCAGTATGCGGGAACTTCCCCCAATCGATCGGCGTTGGATGCGTTATTCAATTCCAACCAACAGCAGCAAGTTGCCCAGGAAGCCTCTGCCAAGTCTGGAATTAATGCCAGCACGATTCAGGCAATGTTGCCCCTTCTGGTGCCGATCATTCTTTACCTGTTGAAGACGGGAGCCAGCAAATCAAACAATCAGGCTCCGGCTGCGAATACTGCGAGTAATGCGGGGGGTGGGATGAACTCCGTCCTCAGTGCCTTCCTGGATGCAGATAACAGCGGATCAGTGGATATTGCCGATGCTATCTCGGTCGCCAGTCAGTTCCTCAACCGGCGATAAACAATCGGGACTGAAGTTCAGAAATTTAACTTAGAAAAATAGGAACTGCAAAATGCAGCTCAGATGCTTGCTGTGGGGAGGGATGACGGCGATCGTTGCGTTAATGACTCCGTCAATGCTCTTGTTTTCTCCTGAAATTGCTCTAGCTCAACCAACCGACCTTGGGACTGACCATCAAAATGGCGATGGGAGTCCGATCGAGGGTGAGACTACGCCTGAAGCAGAGCGTATTCCGGGTGATTTAACGCGACTATTTGAAAAAATTTGGCTTGTCACTGAGGCAACCACCGAACCTGCCTTCGGTAGTCTCTATGTATTCTTGCCCAACGGTACGCTTTTATCCACATCCTGCGGCGAAACCTATCGCATTGCAACGTGGTTGGTGCCCGATCGAGAAATCCCGGATGTATTGGAAGTGACGGAGGATGGCGAAGTTGCCTACAGGGCGGAATTTCTGGAGTTGACCAGTACCACTTTACGGTTGCGCCAGGATCTAGTTCGTAGTGGTGAGACAGTCGAAGTTACCTTTACTGCGGTTGAGGAGGAGTTCGTCTGTCCAGATTTGCCTCGGTGATCAAGGAGGGGCGCACAGCAGTGCGCCCCTATCTGTGCGTCCCCCTATTAGGTTGGAACTGCCCAATTGGTTTACCGTAATTTACCGCTTCGCCAACTTCTTCGACAGTTTCCGCAGACGAATCGATTTGGGTGTCACTTCTAGCAGTTCATCCGGGCCAATGTATTCCAGTGCCCGTTCCAGGCTCATATCCACCGGAGCTTGAAGCTGCACCAGTTCCTCACCGCTAGAGGCCCGGTGGTTGGTGAGCTGCTTGGTTTTACAGACATTCAGCTCCAGATCCTGCGGGCGATTGTGTTCACCGACAATCATGCCTTTATAGACCTTTGTACCCGGCGTGATGAAGAACACTCCCCGATCTTCCGCGTTCTTCATGGCATAGAAAGTGGCCGTGCCCTCTTCAAAGGCAATCAGAACTCCGTTACGACGAGTTTCCACATCCCCAGACAGCGATCGATAGTCCAAAAAGCTGTGGTTCATGATGCCATCCCCACGAGTCAGGCGCATGAATTCACCCCGGAAGCCGATCAGTCCACGAGCCGGAATCACAAACTCTAGCTGAGTCCG
Organism: Egbenema bharatensis FJBBOT/2019; assembly: GCF_048077055.1. Classification (NCBI taxonomy): domain Bacteria; kingdom Bacillati; phylum Cyanobacteriota; class Cyanophyceae; order Oculatellales; family Oculatellaceae; genus Egbenema; species Egbenema bharatensis. The sequence goes on from NZ_CP182236.1 coordinate 6,896,066, forward strand.
TCCGTTGCCGCCGACCCGCATATCCTGCATTTCGCCCTTGCGCTGACCCAGCCGCTCAATACAGCCGCCCACTGCCTCTTCGGGGACATCCAGCACCAGTAGCTCAAACGGTTCGCAGGGTTGCCCATTCACTTCCCGGTAAATCACCTGCGGCTGAGACACCTGGAACTCATACCCTTCCCGCCGCATGGTTTCGATCAGGATACCCAGGTGCAGTTCGCCCCGTCCGGAAACCAGGAACTTATCAGGCGAATCGGTTTCATCCACCCGCAGGGCTACGTTCGTTTCCAGTTCCCGCATCAGGCGATCGCGCACCTGCCGGGAGGTGACATAATCGCCCTCCTGTCCAGCAAAGGGGGAGTCGTTGACCGAGAAGGTCATTTGCAGGGTGGGTTCATCGACTTTAATTAGAGGCAGGGCCTGGGGTTCATTGGGATCGGTAATCGTTTCCCCAATATTGGCATCCGCGAATCCAGCCACCGCGACAATGTTTCCGGCCAGACTTCCTCCAGGTCAATCCGCTTCAGCCCCTCAAAGCCCATGAGCTTGCTGATTTTAGCTTTGACGATCGACCCATCTTCCTTCACCAGAGCCGCCTGCTGTCCCATGCGCAGTGTGCCGTTGTGAATTCTGCCGATCACAATTCGGCCCAGATAGTCGGAATAGTCCAGGGTGGTGACTTGCAATTGCAGCGGCTTAGTGGCATCCCCAACCGGCGGCGGCACATGGTCGAGGATTTCCTCAAACAGCGGCTGCATATCGACCGATTCTTCCTCCAGATCTTTCTTGGCAAAGCCCGATAGACCAGAGGCAAACAGGTAGGGAAACTCGCACTGATCATCATCGGCTCCCAATTCCAGGAACAGATCCAGCACCTTGTCGATCGCCCCGTAGGGATCCGCCTGGGGTCGATCGATTTTGTTGACAACGACGATCGGCCGTAGCCCTTTCTCCAGAGCTTTTTTCAAAACAAATCGAGTTTGGGGCATCGGGCCTTCGTTGGCATCCACAATCAGGATACAGCCGTCTACCATGCCCAGCACCCGCTCGACTTCACCCCCAAAATCCGCGTGGCCAGGGGTATCTACGATATTAATCACCGTCTCTTTGTAGCGAACGGCAGTATTTTTTGACAGAATTGTAATCCCCCGCTCCCGCTCCAGAGCGTTAGAGTCCATCACACAGTCCGGAACGTCTTCACCTTCGCGGAATGTGCCAGACTGTTTCAAAAGGGCATCAACGAGCGTTGTTTTGCCGTGGTCAACGTGGGCAATGATGGCAACATTGCGAATGGCTGCACTCATAGGAAAATTCCGGTAGGTTTATAGGACTGAGCTAAGGTGAACGGGAAATTCGGGATTTCGGATTTTAGACTTTGGCTGGATTCAGGTGGAAGCAGGAGCGGTGATGGCTCGATCTGCTCAACTGAATGCCGGAGAAGGGCAAAACCCCGATCGGTTCTTAAGAAAGTTTTCCTTGTCAAACAGAAATCTTTATGTAAAGAAGCCGTAACGATCTTAGCTTAATGTGAAGGCGATCGGTTGAGATTGATCGGAGATTGTGAATGAGGAAAAAACGCTCAGGCTGCTTCATCCAGTGGCGCGATCGCAGAATTTGAGAGTTTAAATTTCTAATCTATTCAATAAATGCAACGGATTAATGCAATAAGCGCATGACGTTCGGATTTCTGTATCCCAGGTTATAGATCATTCCCCCGTAGATTGAGGCAAACTAGTGAGTGAGGTCTGTTTGATAAGAGTCAAGGTTCATAATGAGTGACACACTGCAATCCCCAAAAAAATCGGAAACCGCGTTTCAAATAGCAGCAAATAGCCATATTGACCCTACGTTTAACTTCGACCTATGGGCGGGTGCGGTCAAGCGGCAGATGCTGGCTTCCCTTAAAAGACGTGAAAGTATGCGTAATGCATAAGTGACTAGTTAAAAGCCAGTGAGAATCAGGTTTTGATCGGATAGGAAAAACTGGTTAAAGTGAGTGGGCGATCGACGGCTGCCGAGATGCAGTTCATCGATCGCTCTTTGTTTGGTTTAAACTGATGCTTTTTTATGCTCTGCTTAGAATTTAGACCAAATGTGTTGACATCCACGACAATACGCGACAATACGCGACAATACGACAATAAAACGCTGCCCGGATTGGATTTGGGTAAGAATCCTGTCGCTTCAGCGGCTCATCTTCAGCCAGCTCAATCGGTAGCATCTATCCTGATTCCAGATTTATTATGTTCCTGAATAAAAGTGCTCTGATTTTGGACAATCCCAGTCAACTCAATTACGGGGTTGCGGTAACTGATATTGATGCGGATGGAGCCTTCGAGCTAGTGGTTGCCGGATTTGGGCAGCGAAATTTGGTGCTGCAATGGACGGAGCAGGGGTTTGTCGATGTTGCCCCTGAGGAATTAGCTGATCTGGGCAGACAGGCGATCGGCGTGGCGGCGGGTGACTTTGATGGGGATGGACAGGAAGAAATTTATGTGCTGAATACCGATTCGTTTCAGGGGCGGAAGCAATTTGGCGATCGATTGTTTGATTGGCAGGAGAATCAATGGGTCGATTTGTTTTCCCTACCGCAAAATCAGGATTCGCTCAACCTGACGGCTGGGCGATCGGTGGCCTGGGTCGATCGGGATGGCGATGGGCGGTATGGCTGTTTGGTGGCAAATTATGGGGGGCCGATTCGGTTATATGAGTTAAATGGAGATGGCATGATTGCGGATGTTGCCCAGGAGGCAGGATTGGCCTTCGTTACGGGGGGGCGAGGCATTGTGGCGCTGTCCCTGGTGTCCGATCGGATGGATATTTTCATGGCCAACGAAAATAGTCCTAACTTCCTGTTTCGCAATCAGGGAGATGGCACCTATGTCGATATTGCGGGAATGGCTGGGGTCAGCGATCCGCTTCAGCATGGACGGGGGATTGCCGTACTGGATGCCGATGGCGATGGCCGGATGGATCTGGTCTATGGCAACTGGGAAGGGCAGCACCGTCTGTACGCTCAGTATGCTCCTGGCAAGTTTCAGGATATTGCCTCCCGCGCGTTGGCAATGCCGTCTCGAATTCGCACAGTGATTGCAGCGGATTTTGATAATGATGGCCACGAAGAGATCTTCTTTAACAATATTGGTCAGCCCAATCGGCTGTTTGGCTGGCGGAACAATAAATGGACGGCTCTGGACATTGGGGAAGCCCTGGAACCGAGGGGACTGGGCACTGGAGCGGCCGTTGGCGATTTTGATGGCGATGGTCGGCTGGAATTGCTGATTGCCCACGGCGAATCGGGCGAACAACCCCTCTCGCTCTACCACACTGCGTCCAACCAAAATTTCTGGCTGCGTGTTCTCCCCCTCACGCTGCAAGGGGCCCCTGCCCGTGGCGCGGTTGTAACGCTCACTGCCAATGACCGTACCCAAATTCGATCGATCGATGCGGGAAGTGGCTACCTCTGCCAGATGGAGCCAGTCGCTCATTTTGGTTTGGGAAGTGAGTCGGCGATCGATGCCGTAACTGTACGATGGCCCGATGGGAAGGCAGTGCGGATTTCATCGCCGCAAGTGAATCAGGTGTTGCGGGTGGAGTATCCTGGAGTGCCGATATCAGATGAAGTAGAATAACAGCACAGGGAAAAGCTTCTCCAGCCAAAGACTTTGCGGCGTTCCTGGGACAGTCTTTATGATTCAAGCCATTCCTCAACCGCTGACGTTTGATGAGTTCATCGATTTGGACGATGGCAATGAACTCCTTGAGTATGAACTGGTGGATGGGAGGCTGGTACTCATGCCCGAACCCGATGACTGGCACGAGGAAATTTTGGAGTTCCTTTCGTTTATATTTGAGTTGCAGTATCGGCGTTCCAGGCTGAATTACTCGGTGCGGAAGCGGAATGCTCTCTTGCTTGAAAATCGTCGGGGCAGACGACCAGATATTGCAGTGATCGAACGCCCTCCAACTCGGCGGGAGGATCGGCAACCCGGTATCCGAACCACGCCACTGATGATTGTTGAGATTGCTTCCGGCAATTGGAGTAGCGATCTGGTGGAGAAGCAGGAGGAATATGAGGCGTTAGGGGTTCCCGTCTATTGGATTGTTGATTATCGGGGGCAGATTCCAGCGAAATATTGTCAGCGGGGCAAGGGAAAAAAGGTGATTGTGCTGACTCTGGAGCATGGAGTGTACCAGAAGGCGGAATATGGGGAAGGTGAAAGGGTTCCCTGCACTCTATTTCCAGAGTTAAGACTGACGGTGGATCAGATTTTGGCAGCAGAGGAGTAAGAGCGATCGCTGCTTCTGTCACCGCTACTCGGTATGAACCCCTGACCCCTCCTAGGAGAAAAGAACCCACCCCTGACCCCTCCCAGGAGGGGAAGAACCCGCCCCTGACCCCTCCCAGGAGGGGAAAGAGCGATGAGCGTCATGGCTGGAATGGGTCTATCCATCAATGGATGTATCGAACTGTAGATGCAGGAATCGGGGATGTGTCGCATGATATTGGACGGTAGATAGCGGACAACCTGGGTCTACGACTCAATTCGTCTGGATGTTGCAACGCTCTAACTGTCCTGATGCCCTTTGCCTTCTCTCTGTTTGATCAACCAATCCCCAAATCAACTTCCCGCCGCTCCCATCCCCTGCAATGGGTCAGCAAGCTGGGCTTACTGCTGGTTGTCATCACAACTCCCATTTCGGCGATCGCTCAGGAATTTGAAGGGGAAGCGACCGAGCCTGAACCACTGCCGCCTCCGGCTGCAACGGTAGAAGAAACAGGGGTTTTCTTTGCGGATGTGCTGGTGCGAGGATTGCCCGTCTTTCAGGTGGGAAGTTTGGGGGAACTCAGCGCGACGGAGCGGGGCCAACTGATTAATCGGCGGATTGCGGGAATATTGAGACAAACGCCAACACCAGGTACAGTGACGGTGCAGCTTGATGAACAGCGAAATATTGCCACGCTCCAGGCAAATAATCGCGTGATCATGACGGTTACTGAGCAGGATGCGTTCGACTTCAACACTTCGCTGGCAGAATTGGCGCAGCGGTGGGCAGAGGAATTGAATCAGGCGTTGGTTCAGCCTAACTTAGCTGTAGATGTGGCGCAACGACTGGATGCAGCGAGTCGGCAGTTGGTGCGGAGTACGTTGAATAACCTGCCTTCTCTCCTGGGGGCATTGGTGGTAATTGGATTGACCTGGCTGGTGGCCATGCTGGTGCGGCGAGGGGCCGAGCTTTGGCCGAGAAAACCGAGGGCGATCGCAGTACGGAAATCCTGGTGGGGCGGTTGGGCTATGGCAGTGTTTGGATTGTCGGTTCTGTGCTGGCTCTGGGAATTTTGGGGCTTGACTTTGCGACGCTCCTGGGCACGTTGGGCTTAACCAGTGTGGCGATCGGGTTTAGCCTCAAGGATGTGTTGAGCAACTACATTTCTGGCGTGATTCTGCTGGCGGCCCGTCCGTTTCGGCTAAATGATCAGGTGGTGATTGGGGAGCATGAGGGCACTGTGATTCAGGTGAAGCTCCGAACAACCACGATTCAAACCTACGATGGGCGGATGGTATCAATTCCGAATCAGTCCGTGTTCAATCGCAGCATTATCAACAACACGGCATCGACGGCGCGGCGGAGTCATGTCATGCTGGGCATTGATTATAAGGCCGACATTGCCACCGCACAACAGGTAATCAAAACAGCCCTCGATCGCCTGGAAACCGTAGAGAATACTCCAGAACCGATCGTGTTAGTTCGAGAACTGGCCACCAGCACCGTGAATCTGGAAGTGCGGTTTTGGGTGAATTCCCGGCGGCGAGAGTTTCTTCAGGTGACATCAGAAGCGATTCAAGCTATGAAGGAAGGCTTGCAGGCGGCTGGAATTGAGATGCCCACGGAAATTTATACCCTGACCTTTCGCAATCCCCAACGTATTGAGATGATTTCTGGGGAACCGGGTTCCAACGATCGCACCACGGAGCGAAACGAGGGTGACAACGAGGGGCGAAGCACAGAGGGAAACACCGATCGAAACAATCAGCCCAACAATTATCAAACCAGCAGTCGAGACTTTTCCGACCCAGCCAGATCCTGACATGGCGATCGGGTGATGTTAGGGTGGAGGGAATCTGCAAGTAGAGCCACTGGTGTTCAGCTTTTTCTAGTTCCTATTCCTTTTCACCCACGCTATATCTAGAGGAGTTTTTGCTCTTCCAATGCTGGCTAATCGATATCGAATGATTAAAAAATTGGGAGAAGGAGGGTTTGGTCAAACCTTCCTGGCGCAGGATGTGCAGATGCCGTCCCAGCGCACCTGCGTGATTAAGCAGCTTAAACCCATGACGGCCAATCCTGAAATCTATCAGATGATTCAGGAACGGTTTCAGCGTGAGGCGACTGTGCTGGAAAAGCTGGGAGAAAGAAGCAGGCAAATTCCCAGTCTCTATGCCTATTTTTGTGAGAATCAAGAGTTTTTTCTGATTCAGGAATGGATCGAAGGGGCGACTTTAAGCGATCGGATTCATGCTCAGACGGTTTTATCGGCAGGGGCCGTCCGAGAAATTTTGTTGAACCTATTACCCGTTTTGGAATTCATCCACAGCCAGGGGATTATTCACCGAGATATTAAACCCGATAACATCATTATCCGTCAGGCGGATCAACTGCCAGTTTTGATTGACTTTGGGGCAGTGCGGGAAACGATGGGAACGGTGTTCAACTCTAAGGGCCATCCCACCAGTTCGATCGTGATTGGCACACCGGGATACATGCCCTCCGAACAGGCCGCCGGTCGGCCGATCGCCTCCAGTGATCTCTATAGCCTGGGATTAACGGCGATCTATGCCCTGACGGGTAAAATGCCCCACGAATTTATCACCGATCCCCAGACTGGAGAAATTTTGTGGCGGAATCGTGCCCCTGATCTCAGTCCAGAATTTGCGGACGTTTTGGAGAAAGCCACCCGCTCCCATCCCCGCGATCGCTACAGCAGTGCTCATCAGATGCTGGCTGCTTTACAGGGGGAAACTCTGACTCAATCCATCCCGCCGATCCAGCCCATCTCGCCGCTGAATGCCCCAACGATGGCCGTATCGGTTCCCTCAGTTCCGCCCACCGTTGCCCCCACGGGACAACCCACCATCCCCGCCACTGCCCAACCGTTCGTGCAACCCACCGTTCCAGTCACCGCTTCCCCCCCCTCGCTATCCAACGATGCCGCACCTCCTAAATCAACTACTTCCCTGGTGCTACCGAGCCTGATTCTAGGGGGATTAGTCAGTGCAGCAATTCTGATTGGTTTTGTGTTAACCCGATCGCCCGCTTCCATCGGCAACCTATCCTCTGTCCCCAATCCTGCCCCCAACCCTGCCAGCCCATCGCCTGATCAGGACAGTCCTTCCCCCGATTTACCTGATTCCACGCCAGACCCGACTTCCCAAACGGTTGACCCCATTGCTTCTCCGTCCCCTGATCCAGAAATCGTAGCTTCCCCTGAAGTCGTTCCGCCTGAACCGAATCGTCCGATCGCCCAGCCGATTTCAGAAGAGCTGGTTCTCGTATCGGCAGCCGGGGATCCTGTGAATATCTATGCACAACCCTCAACCCGTTCTGCTGCTCCCCACTACGGACTGGAGGGCGATCGGGTGACAGCCCTGGAGCAGATTCAGGGAGAGGATGGCTACACCTGGTATTTTGTGCAATTTCCATCGGGGGCAGATGGGTGGATTCGCAGTGATGCGGTGCGATCGAGTCAGGTTCCTCCCCCGGTTCCAGAATCCCCCGTATCGTTTCCCCAGACGGCTCAGATTATTGGTCAAACTTCAGGCAGTCGGGTGAATGTGCGATCGACTCCCTCGACCCGCGCCAATTCGCCGCACTACGGATTGGTGGGCGATCGGGTGACGGTTCTGGAGCAGGCTCAGGGGGATGATGGGCGAACCTGGTATTCGGTGCAATTTTCCTCTGGGGCGACTGGCTGGATTCGGGAGGATTTTGTTGAGTTGCAATAGGACGGCAGGTAGGAACAAACTCATCTTTGAAAAAATCTGCCGTAAGGGCGCACAGAACGCCAGAAAGCAGAACGATTAGCGGCTTATTTGCGATCGCTGGGCATTGATCCGGATCACTTACCAGAGTAGAACTTTACGATTCCTTTGTCTGGTCGGCAAAATTGCTTCAGCTTTATGAGAACTCTTTCACAATCCCTCCTGTTCCAGATGTGTTCTGATCAGGGACAGGCTAAACTTTAACGGGACAGAATGCTGGCTGGGTGCATTAGTTGAGTTGAGTGTGGATCCTGACCCTGTTGGATCGATCTCGTATTCGTGTAGATAGAGTGGCTAATTATTCTAAGTCTTAAGACTGATAGCTCTCAAGTCAGAGTATTCGGGACGTGGTAGGAACAATCGATGAGAGAACAACAGACTAACGCTGGCTTGATGCGTCTGGCTCGGCTGCTCCGAGCGATTGGGTTGGTGGTAGTAATCAGTGCGATCCTGAGTGGACTGGTGCTATTGACTCCAGCGATCGCCCAGAGTGCTTCCAGAGCGGCTGTCGTGGTGGATGGTAACGCCATTTTTCAGGTCAGTGATTCTGGGGGGTATGAGGCCTCCGATCGGGCCGATGACATTAATAACCTGCTCCAGCAAGTTGTGGCATCGGGAGAAGTTCCAGAGATTCAGGTGCAGGCCGATAACCCAAATTTGCCAACGATTTTGATCAACGGACGGCATCTTCTAACCGTTACGGATGGGGATCTGGTTCCGGGCCGCACCAAGGTTTCCCAAGCTCGCCGCTGGGCTTCTGACCTGGATGCGGCATTTCTTCAGGCCCAACAGGAGCGATCGTTACCTTATCTCCGCTGGGCAGCCGTTCAGGCCGCTGGAGCATTGGCCATTGCGATCGTTTTACATTGGGCCTTAGGGCGATTCTGGCGGCGCAGGCTGGGGCCAGAAATTCGGGCCGTGACTCAGATCCCTGATCCCGACAGCAACCTGACCCAGAATGCTCCGAATTCAGTGGAGCTGTTGCTGAACCTGCTGTTGGCGATCGCCCGGATCGCAGTATGGTTGGGGGCTACGCTGTATATCACCAACCTTTTTCCCTGGTCGCGTCAGTGGAGCTATCGGTTCATTGATATTTTGATTGGCAGCTTCATTTCGCCGCTGTTTACCCTGGGAGAAAACCGCTATTCCGTCATCGATCTGCTGATCCTGGCGGGAATGCTGATGGCCCTGGAAATTGCGACCAAAACCGTTACCAATGTCCTTAAAACTCGTGTTCTGCGGGTAACAGTGGCCAATCGGGGAGCCAGGGAAGTGATTGCGCTGGTGATTCGCTACGGGCTGCTGTTTATTGGGGCGTTGGTGCTCTTACAAATTTGGGGTATTGACCTGAGTTCCTTAGCCTTGCTGGCCAGTGCCCTCGGTATCGGGATTGGTTTGGGTTTACAGGATATTGCCAGGGATATTGGTAGCGGGGTGGTGCTGCTGTTTGAGCGACCAATTCAAGTGGGTGATTTTGTTCAGGTCGGTAGTTTTGAAGGGACGATCGAACGGATTAATGCCCGCAGTACGCTGGTGCGGACGCTGGATCACATTTCCATCATTGTGCCCAACTCCCGATTTTTATCGGATGAGGTGATTAACTGGAGTCATGGGAATCCGGTGTCCCGCTTACGAGTTCCCGTTGGCATTGCCTATGGTTCTAATATTGAAGATGCGCGATCGGCCCTACTGGATGCAGCCCAAGAACATTCCCGCATCCTTTCTGCTCCTAAACCGATGGTAATCTTCAGGGGGTTTGGCGATCACTCATTGAACCTGGAGCTGTTTGTCTGGACGGCAGAACCCAGCAAACATATTTTGATTAAAAGTGAGCTGTACTTCAGCATTGAAGCCAAGTTCCGCAAGTACCAGGTTCAGGTGCCATTCCCGCAACGCGATCTCCATGTTCGTACGGGCAGCTTGCCGATCGAGCTTTCCCCAGAAGTGGAACAAACGCTGCAACAACTCCTTAGAATGTCTCAGAATAGAAATGGTAAGTAGGGTTGCGATCGGCGCTGGAGGTAGTGTTCCAAACGGAGCCCCTTCAAATCCAGCCTTAGACTCGAATTAATCGTCGATAAACTACCCAAAGGTTCCTCAATCAAACAGCAACTATGTCCAAAACCCTCACCATTACCCTTTCTGATGCTCTAGAGCAAGCCCTGGCCCAGACCGCTGCCCAGACGAACCAATCTACCGAAGAACTTATTTTACAATTGCTGACTCAAAACTTCGTTGGGCAAGAAACTTCTGAAACGACAGTTCCCTTAAAGTTGACCGACGATCCCCTGTTACAGTTAGCAGGCTGTATTACCAGCGATGTCGGTGATGCAGCCGATCGCCATGATTACTACCTTGGCAAAGCCATCTACGACGAAATGCACCAGGATGACTAAGCTGTTCGTAGATACCTCTGGATGGGCCAGTTTTTTCGACAGTAAAGAACCCACCCACAGGCAAGCCGTACAGATTTTGACAACGGCTTATCAAAAGCAACACACTATTGTTACGAGCAACTACATTCTTGCAGAATTAGTTTCGCTTTTGCATAGTCCACTGCGGATTCCCCGACCAAAAATCTTCACCATTATCGATACTATTAAGGCTACCCTCTACTTAGACATTCTTCATATTGATCCTGCCACAGATACCGAGGCTTGGAATCTCTGCAAGTCTCGTCCTGATAAAGTTTGGTCGTTAGTGGATTGCAGCTCATTCATCTTGATGCAGCAGCAAAATATTCAGGTTGCACTCACTACCGATCATCACTTCGAGCAAGCAGGGTTTGTCCGTCTACTAAAACCTACCCCATGAGTGAATCGACTATCCAACCCGCTTTAATTACAAATGTGTTGCCCGACTCGATCGCAGCAGAAATTGGCTTTGAGGCGGGCGATCGGCTGGTGGCAATCAATGGGGAGCGTCCCCGTGATTTGATTGACTATCAGTTTCTCTGTGCTGATGAAGTGCTGGAACTGGAAGTGCTGGATGCTCAGGGGCGAACCCATCAGATTGAGATTGAAAAAGACTACGATGAAGACCTGGGGCTGGAGTTTGAATCGGCGCTGTTTGATGGACTGATTCAGTGCAACAATCGCTGTCCGTTTTGCTTTATTGATCAGCAGCCACCGGGTAAGCGACAAAGCCTTTATCTTAAAGATGATGACTATCGCCTTAGTTTTCTCTACGGCAGCTATTTAACCCTGACGAATTTAACTCAAAAAGAGTGGGATCGAATTGCCCAGATGCGGCTCTCGCCCCTGTACGTTTCGGTTCATGCGACGGAACCTGAGGTGCGAACCCGACTGTTGAAAAATCCCAGGGCTGGATTGTTGCTGGAACACTTGAAATGGTTTCAGGAGAATCGCTTACAGATTCACGCGCAGGTGGTGGTCTGTCCGGGGATCAATGATGGAGAACATTTAGAACGCACCCTCCTGGATCTGGCCAGCTTTCACCGGGGAGAGATTCCAGCCGTTACTTCAGTGGCCGTGGTTCCGGTGGGGCTGACTCGCTTTCGACCCACGGAGGATGAGCTGATCCCGGTGAATCAGGAGAAGGCAAGGGAAGTGATTGCCCAGGTGCAAGGGCTTCAGGACAAGTTTCGCCAACAGTTTGGCACGACCTTTGCCTGGTTAGCGGATGAATGGTTCTTGATTGGACGGCAAGACTTACCGCCGGAGGTTCACTACGAAGATTATCCGCAGATTGGGAATGGGGTTGGCTCGATTCGGCAATTCCTGAAACAGTTTCGATCGGCGGCTAAACAATTACCTGATCAGATTTCCGCTCCGCGTCACTATACCTGGGTAGTGGGGAATGCGGTAGAGGATGCCTTTCAGCCGATCGTCCAACGGTTAAATCAGGTGGAGGGGTTGCGGGTGGAGATGGTGGCCCTGCGGAGTGAGTATTGGGGTCAGGAAATGACGGTGACGGGACTGCTAACGGGGCAGGATCTTCTGCATGGCTTGAAGGACAGGGTGTTGGGGGATGGGATTCTGTTACCCTCCTTAATGTTAAAGCATGATGACAGTCGGTTTTTAGATGACATGACCGTTGAGGCTTTGGCGCAACAGCTTAACGCTCAAATTTACCCGATCGGCGATATTGCAGAATTCATTGAGCGGTGTCATCAGTAGAAGAATTCTCTGGGCAGTTGCAAATACTGGGAGTAAGAAAGGAAAGTTCCGCAAATCTATTGAAGTACTTACAGTCGAACTGGGTAATTTTAGAAGTGGAAGGTTCATGACAGTGAGTCAATTCTCCTTCCCAATGTACTTCAGGAGTAATTGCAATGATCAAGCTTGGAGTCTGGGTACAGGTTATCGATCCAAATTCAATTTTCTACCGCCAGGTTGGGCAAGTTCAAGATCAGCAAATACAAAACGGGCGGCGGCTGTGTAAGTTATTTGGTTTCTGGTTTGATGATGTGGATCTGCAACTCTGGTTAGGGATGCGATCGTAGTTAGGTTTGAGTGGTAGTTTAGAGGTTCACCTTATAGGAAGTGTAGTAGTTTGAATGGGCGGGCAAGATGCCCACCCCACAAGAGGTGTAGTGGTTTGGATGGGCGGGTAGGAGTTCCAATCCACAAGGGTTGTAGTGGTTTGAATGGGTGGGTAGGAGTCCCAATCCACAAGAGATGTTGGGTTGGATTCAGCCATCTGTCACATCATCTGACCTATCATCGGTCATGCGGTAAAGGATGACTTTGCCATCTCGATCTTCTTCTACAAAGATCAGGTATTCACCGTTGCTGCGTTGATAGGCTCGAATGCCCTGGAGGATATCGATTAAGCCTAATTCTTCACCCACAATTGCCGGATCGGGTTGTAGGGTTCCGATGCGCCGACCTGAATTGATATCAAACACATAAACATCCTGGGAATAGGATTCAACAATGAATAGATAATCTCCTGATACAGACATGGACTTAGGATGGATGGGGGGATCGCTCTCAGTATCAAACGGAACCGCAATTTCCCAGCTTGGAGTACGATTACCCTGACTCCAGTGATCATAGCGGGCTACGACTCGACCGATTAAGCCAACGGTTCCTGGATTGCGGTATACAGTGGAGTTAAAGCCGCTCAGGTACATCGTATCAGTTTCAGGATAGTACTCAATCCGGTTCACATCGCCCGGATACTCTTCCCGCATAAACGGCACAGGATTTTCAATTAGCTCCATCGTGTCGTAGGAGTAAATCGGATTACCGTACTGATCCAAACCCTGCAAGGGAAAGTATTGGATGCCCTCCTCGCGGGTTCCCTTCCAAACGCCACCTTCACTATCCACCCACCAGGCCCAAACGTAGGGATTGTCGTCCATTGGAGCCACTTCAAACTCCCCTGCATCAAAGGCTCCATTCCCGTTAGCATCGATCCAGATCCAGGAACGATTGATCTGAGGTTGATGGGTAATCCAATTCCCTTCAATGGCTTGATTGGTATCTCGATCGCTGCGTTTGGTTAGCATTGTAGACGGAATCGCAATGTCCCCATCGCTTGCTTCATCGAATCGAAAGGCTTGCAAATAATTAGCAGCACTATTACTTAAGTACAGATATTTTCTGCCCTGAATTCGTCGCACAAAGGTTTCGTGGGCATCTAGATGAAGACGGGTATCCTGGGGATATTGAAATGGGTTAACGGTATGAGCAACATATTCCCATTCCTGTCCAGTAGATTGGTTATAATCCATCGCAAATCGTTCTTCTTTTGTGTACACCTCTCGTCCATCCGAAAGCGGATCAACATCGGCAATATCCTGAAAATGCAGACCATACAGCACCCAATTGCGATCGCCATTGGGCTGATAGCTTTCCAGACCAACATTGGATTGACTGACATAAATATTGCCGTTTCCATCCACATCCACATCCGACAGGTTATGGAAGCGCAATGGAGCCACTCGTCCGGGTCTATTTCCAGCAAAGACTCCTCCCGTTTCACCGAAGGTTTCCACCAGTCTGGGGGTAGAATCCAGATGATCATAAATCCGGATCTGCTGATTGATGCCGTTATCGGCCACCAGGAGGCGATTCTGAGGATCAACGGCGATACCCACCGGATCATCCACATCATCGATCACCTGAGGTAAAAGCGTACCATCCGATCGCAGTTTAATGATTTGGGATGAATACTGCGAGTCGGCGGTTTGAATCACCCAGAGATTGCCTTCTAGATCTAGCCGAAGTTTGCCAGGGCGATCGACTGACCATCGCGCCATCTGCCGCATCTGTTCTGGTTCATAGACCCAGATTTCGTTTGTCATGGGATTACTCAAATAAAGATGGGTGCGATCGGCTGCTAATCCTGCAATATTGGCATCACTAAAATCCGTATAGCCCGCCGCAGTTTCCTGATTCACCTTGAGAAAATTGGCATCCTCCGACATCCCATCCGCAAAGGGAACCGGATTGCCCTCCAGATCAAAGCGGGACACCCCATACCAGTTTGTCTGCACGGGTGGAAATGCTGTGCCCTGGAATGCGCCATCCAGGCTCAGTTGCACCAAACTGGCGAAGACGTACTGACCATTGCTCGTGACTGCCCAACCGCCAACTCTGCCTGCCGTATGGGTTCCCTGAAGTTGTCCCATCACATCTCCATCTTTGTAGATGCCGCCCTCCCGTCCGCCTTCATCCCAAATCGTGTTGCAGTACACCGTTCCATCATCCGCCACGGAAATTGCAGCAATGTTGGACTGAACGTGCTTTCGATCGGCTCCCCCAAAGCTGTTGCCTAGCCAGGAGGTAGTATAGTGTAAGCCATTGGATTGATGGGTTTGAGCGATCAGATTGGATGTTGCCGAAGGGACACAGGTGGCACTGAAGACGGCCATCAAGAAACTGAGTCCGGTCAGGAGTAGCGATCGTAGGGGCGATCGAGTTTTATACCAATTTTGATTCACTTTCTGATTCATCGTGGATAATAGAGCTAAAGTCAATACTTAAATAAATTTTGGCTAAAATGAAGATTTTATTTTTGGATCAAAGCGGTAATCTGGGAGGTGCAGAGCTATGTTTAATGGATATCGCCAAGCCTTACCGTGAGGATTGTCTGGTTGGGTTATTTGCAGAGGGTGAATTTAAGAAGTTATTAGAGGATGAACAGATTCCGGTTAAGGTGTTGAATCAACAGCCGATCGAGATTCGTAAAGAGAGTGGTGTAGTTCAGGGTATTGGGCAAATAGGGCAGCTTTTGCCGTTAATTCAACAAGTGACTCAAACAGCAAAGGCATATGACCTGATCTATGCCAATACGCAGAAAGCACTCGTGATTGGTGCAATCTCTAGTCTGCTCTCCCGTCGTCCTCTGGTTTATCATTTACACGATATTCTCTCCGTCGATCACTTTAGCCGCACCAATCGCTGGATTGCCGTCACCCTGGCTAATCGCTGTGCTTCCTGGATCATTGCCAATTCTGAATCCAGTCGAACGGCATTTATAGAAGCGGGGGGCAAAGCAGAGCGGGTTTCAGTGGTGTATAACGGCTTTGATGTGGAAAAATATCAGGCTTCACGGCGATCGTCCTCTGAGATAAGACAGGCGTTGGGTATAGAACAGAAGTTTGTGGTGGGTCATTTCAGTCGGCTCTCTCCCTGGAAAGGTCAACATATTTTAATTGAAGCATTGGCGCACTGTCCCGATCCGGTTATGGCTTTATTGGTGGGAGATGCGCTGTTTGGCGAACAGGATTATGTTGAACAATTACACCAACAGGTTCATGCACTGGGACTAGGCGATCGAGTCAAGTTCCTGGGATTTCAATCTGACGTGATTTCCCTGATGGCTGCCTGTGATTTAGTTGCCCATACCTCCACTGCTCCTGAACCCTTTGGACGAGTCATTGTAGAAGCGATGCTGTGTGGAACTCCAGTGGTGGCGACTGCGGCAGGGGGAGCGATCGAACTGGTGCAGCCGAATCAAACGGGGTGGTTGACTCCGCCCGGTGATGTTCAGGCTCTAGCTGCCGTCGTTAACCAGTGTCATCACTCTCCTGAAACAGCACAAACGATCGCCCATGCGGCTCAGGAACAGTCCCGACAGCGATTTAATCTGGAGGAGGTGAGTCGGCAGATTCATGAGATTTTGTTGAGGGTTGGTAGTCGGTAGTCGGTAATTGGTAACTGGTAAGCATTGACCAGTCGAGAAGGATAGAGCCTGGGGATCGTGAATTCAATCACTTGTATAACCTTCTGCCTGGTTGACTGGGCGGGCAAGATGCCCACCCCACAAGAATTTCAGATTACTCAATAACTTTTCTCTCCCAACAGAACTGATCTAACTTGGGGGGCGATCGTTTGCCAGTTGAAGTGGGTGTGGGCGTAGGTTTGGCAGTCCGTTCTGGCGGGTAGGGGAATGCGTTCGGTGAGAATGGACTGGAGATGGTGGGCGATCGACTCTGCATCGGTGGAGGTGGTGATCAGGTCTGGCGCGAAGGGGTGGAGGATTTCCGGCATACCACCAATGGGAGTGCAGAGGACTGGAGTGCCGCAAGCCAGGGATTCCACCAGAACTAGCCCAAATCCTTCCAGGGCTTGGCTGGGAATGACGGTGAGATCGGCAGCTTGATAGGCGATCGGTAATTGTTCGTCTGGTAAAAAGCCGAAAAAACGAACGTGATTTTGTAAACCCAGTTCATTTACCTGCTGTTCTAAAGACGATCGCATTGCCCCTTTTCCTGCAATAGCCAGGAATACATCGGGAATACGCGATCGAATTTGCGAAAGAGCCAGTAGTAACCGATCAATACCCATCCGCTGGACTAAGCGACGGGGGGTAAATAGAATGAATCGATCGCTGGGTAAATCCAACTGTGCGCGAGCTTGCTGACGGTTGAGATTGAGTTGAAACCGGGCGGTATCTACCCCCCCTGGAATACTATGGATTCGTTCCCAGGGCACTTTGTACGATTGATGCAGGATTTCACCAAATGCCTGACTGAGCACAATGAATCGATCGCACTGTCGATACACACGCTGCTCCATCCACTGCTTGACGAAGGCACTGATTTTGCTCGTTCCTTCCTGCTGACTTTCCATTGCCCAGGGGCCGTGAAAGGTGAAGGTCAGAGGTACATCGTCTGGTAGCACCTGCATCAGGGGAAAGCTGTAGAGGGCAAAGTGGAGATTGATTGCATCAGGTTGCAGAAGTTGGCGTTGGGCGAAGTAACTGCGGGCTGACCACAATCGGCGTTCGATCGGGTCAGTGGGTGAGGCAAGATTGGTCAGGTGAAAGGGTAGATCGGGGGGCGGGGCAGGGAGTCCAATTCCACAGAGTTCAACGGTGTCACCGCTGGCTGCCAGGTGGTGAGTCAGTTCGTAAACATAGCGTTCGATGCCGCCGGGAGAGGTGGGGAACCAGCCAAGGGCGATTTGCAGGAGGGAGTGGGGCTGTGAGGGTATGGGGGAGTGGGTGATCATGGTCAGGGAATAGGGGAATAGGGGAATAGGGGAGTAGGGGGTCAGGGGGAGGTGGTGGATTGGAGGGTTTGGATGAAGCTTTGGGCGATCGCAGGGGTGGTGTAATGCTGGAGAACGTAGGGTCGGGCTTGGTGGACAAAGGTTTGTCGTAGAGTGGAATCACGGATCAGGGTTTTGAGGCGATCGGCTAGGGCTGCGGCATCGGCTTCGGGAAAAATTAGTCCACCGTTTGTGGCTTGAATCAGGTAGGGAATTTCACCGGAGTCAGAACCGATCACGGGAGTACCACAGGCGATCGCTTCAATCAGGACGCGCCCAAACTGCTCCTTCCAGTGGGGACGAGTTTCGGAGGGCAGCACCAGCAGCTCAAAGGCGGAAAGGTAGCGGGGAGCTTCGGTGTGGGGAATGAATCCGAGGGACTGAATTCGATCGTCTAGCTTCAGGGATTGGGCGATCGTCTGGAATTCGGCCTCATCGGTTCCGGCTCCAACGACGATTAGCCGCCAGGGTAGGGATTCGATTTGCTTCAGGGCATACAGCAAGGTTTTCAGTCCTTTTTCCTCGGAAATTCGACCTAAATAACCAATCAGCACTTGATCAGGGGAACGTTTGAGGGATTGCCGAATGGTATCAGCATCAGAATGGGGTTTGTACAGGGATGGATCAATGCCCAGGGGCAGAACCGTCGATCGAGCAAAGCCTTTTTTACTCAACACGGCTTCAACACTGTGGGACACGGGAAAAGCAAATGAACTGGATTGGAACACCATCTGCTCTATCCAGCGAATCGGCAGGGGATAGGTTTTAAAGATATTCTGGGCTGAGTAGAATCCGATCGGTCGTTGCAGGGTGAGCTGATTGGCTAAATAGATCTGGGCAGTAGCCAGGGCATAGGGTTCGTGGTGTACATAAATTGCGTCTGGCTGTAAGGCTTGTAATAATTGAATGAAGGTCGATCGGTAGAGATGAAGGGGAATATTGCCTGTATTCCAGACGGGGATGGTTTTAAATTCTCCTTGATAGGTTGACCAGCGTTCAGGAGATAAAACTTGACCGTATTCGTTTTTCCAGTTAGAAGGAGTGATAATTGTGAGATTCCAGCCAGTCCGCTGCTCTACTTCAGCATAGAACTGCTGATTGACAGACGTTGTGCAGGGATGGCTAATAATCAGGAGTTTCATAGGAGAAAGTTGGATCAGGGACTGGATCTAAGATATTCAGGATTCGATCGACTTTGGGTACTTTTCACTTCAATAGTTTGATTCAAACATTGCGCCATATATTGACCAACAGCAGTTTCAGAACAGTAGTCTTTCCACCAATTCAGGCTCGCTTGATGGAGTGATTGCAGGCGATCGGGATGATTTAGTAAATTGCTGAGGATAGTCTCTAACTCATTCCAGTTATTAATCTGAATGGCTGGAGAATCGGTGTAAAACCAGCGATCGGGCAGGGCTTCAGTGACCACAATACAGCCATACCGCAGGGCTTCAAAAAATCGGAAGGTTTCAAAGGATGTGCCTCTGGGAACCAGACAAATTTTGCTATTCATCATCCGTTCCGAATAGCTGCTCTGATCGGAGTCCCGGCTGGCGTTAAAGTCGGTGGTTAATCTCAGCTTAAGTTTCCAGTCAGGATGCAGTATTGCACTCTCCTGAAGCTGTTCTAACATTTGCTGTCTGGAAAGATTTTTGGGTGTACCCATATATCGTTTTAGCGACCAGAGGGGATAATCTCCCTGAATCACACTGCCCGCAAAAAAGACATCATCCGGGCGATGGGCGATCGGCTGAATCGGCAAATCTATCTGGTTATAGTAACCCAGAGGAATATCGTAGATGGCAGATAGGGAAGTCGATGAGAACTGCTTGGGTGAAACCTGCTTGAGTGAATTTCGCTTGAGGGAATGCCACCAGTAGTGTAAAACACCAGGAATCCGAATCAGCAAAATTCTAAAAAACTGAAGGGCGGTCAGAATGTTCAAATAAGACGGATGCCGCAACGGATCACATCCCAGAATCGGGCGCGTTCCATAACACTTAAAAACGGCTCGCACTCGATGGGCGTATTGAGGCATCCGACACCATTCATCCCCCTGGATCACTGCCACGACATTGGCTCCATAGGATGGCAGTGCATTCACATCCCAGGTGAAATAAACCGTTAATCCCTGAATACTCAGATGTTGCTCCATGACCTCAAACACCTTACCAAAGTAAGCACAGTTGGCATCGATCGTCTGGGCTGGATCAGGCGGAAACCAGGCGATCGGCGGTTGACCGGGTTTGCAGATGAAATAGTGGGTCATGGTTCAGCAACAGTAGTGAGGTGCCAGAAAAACGGAATCAGGATTATTCAACTTCAGTCAATTGGAAAGCTGCGATCGAGGGATGGGAATAATATCGGTAGGCGCAAATTAACAGTCCCAGGAATCCCCACAGGAATACGCCATTAATGCCGATGAACACGTTGCCAAGAATCACTTGAGAAAACACGCTGAGGCTGATGGCCAGGGATGCAACCGCAACTGCATCGAAATGCCGTTCCACAAACTTGGGGAGGCTGATCAGCATAATCAGCAGCCCACCCAGGTAGGGCAGTGTGCCCACCCAGCCCAGCAATACGAATAGATCCAGAATACCGCTGTCAAATCCGACCCTTAAGCCGTCCTTCTCATATCCCAAACCATTCCCGACGAATTCAAACAGACTGGCATCAAGAATTTTGAGATATTCTGCGACCCGCGCCTGATAGCTGCCATCGCCCTGAATGTCTCCCAGCGTCTCAACTCGATTCAGAATGATCGATGAAAAGGGTTCGATCGTGGCAATCACTACAATACAAGTGACCAGAACAATAAAACTAATGGTCATTCGCTTTCGCATTCTGGGCTTGGAAGCAGCAAACACCACCAGGATGCCTAAAATCCAGCCCCCCCAGGCTGCCCGTACCGCAGTCAGCAACACATTCAAATAGCCAATGATTGAAAATAGTACCCCTTTCCAGCGGAGGCTGGTTAGCATCAAAACCCCTGCCATAATCATGATGGCAAAGGGCCCCGGAGAATTTAAGGTGCTAAACACGCGAATTTGAAACGGTTCAGGACGACCAAAGCTGGTGTTTCCCAATTCAAAGACATTTTGCAACCAAAACCGATCCCAGGCGGGAGCAACTAGATATTGAATAATGCCGTATACTCCTGTGATTACTGTTCCCCACAAAAATGTATTCTGGATCATCTGGCGATATTTGGGATAGTCGCGCCAACCCACTGCGATATGCAAGCCAAAAAAGATGGGAACAAACCAGTTCAGTGCAGCAAGAATGACGGCATTTTGACCGTTACTCACGAAGCCAATTAGAATTCCATAGAATACGCCAAACCCAGAGAGATAAAACGGAAAGTTGTAAGGGCGATCGAATTTATTCAGATACCGAGCAAACGTAAAAAAAGTAATACTTGTCACCAGAAATGGAGCAAGGAGGGTCGTATTCGGCTCTGCCCAACCCGCCCGCCAGTCAATCATTCGCCGCACCCAGGGGGTGAGAAACCAGATCCACCAGGTAAAGCCCAAATACAACGTTGGATTGCGAAAATATAAATATGCGCCGACTAAAAAAGACAGACCTGGATAGGCCAGCCGCATCCGACCGGGCAGGATCAACATTCCCGCCGCTGTCAGCAGGATAAAACTGACTAAAATAATTCGCGTCAGCCTGGCATCGGAAATCTGAATTCCCTTCGTTGCAGGGGGCAAGCTGTAAGGATAGTAACGAACTTTCACAGGTTTTTCTCCATACTGAATTGCATAAAAGCTGATTGAAAAAACGCACAAAAAGAAAGAACGAAGATTGTATGCCAATGAGAAAGTAATGAAGAAGCAATGAAAAAGTTAGGATGTTCGCTGCTGCCAGGTGTGCCAACCCTGCCATCGTCCCTGGAGAGACGCTAACCATTTTTGTCCAGCTAACTTACCGTCCTGAGGCAAAAACCGCAACCATTGCACGATTCCCAAAGCACTGCGCGTACCGATTAACACAGACCAGATTAAAAAGATGATGCGCTGGAATGGATTCAAATATTCCAACAAGATTAATGTTTCGTTGTGAACGGCATTGCGAAGGGCGATCGGGTTAAACGCAAAGGTGCGCTGATCGGCATCAAACCGTTGACCTAAGTAGTGATCGACTGCGATATTGGGGTCATAGATTAGCTTCCATCCGGCTCGCTTCAGTCCCAGACAGAAAGCAATCTCAAAGTGAACCTCTGCCCCTGTGCCTTTCATCCGGGCATCGAACTGCTGCTGTCCTACGGCCGATCGCCGAAAACTCATGTTCACGCCCTTCAGCAAATCCACCTCGCGGGCTTGACCTGCACCGATGTGATGATTCCCCGTCAGCCTGCCGTACCAGGACACCTTACCCACGGGCTGATGCGCTCCCGGATGGATAGATGCAGTGTGCAGCGATTGACCGACGTGCAACCAATCCCGTCCCCCCACTCCCCCCACCTGCTGATCCGCCAGAAAATGGGCTTCAATTCGCGCCAGCCAGTCTGAATGAGGCACCGCATCATCATCTGTAACGCAGAAGATATCTCCCGTCACAGCCGCCAATCCTGCATTAAGCGCCGCGACCACGCCAGGCATTGAAACAGCGATCGGAGTGAGTGGTAACGACGGAAAACTTTGCTCCTGCAAGAGCTGCCAGGTTGCAGGGTCATCATTACGGACAATCACGAGCACTTGATCCGCAGGGCGCGTCTGATGCTGAAGGGATTCCAGGCAACGGGCTAAATCCTGAGGGCGACGGTAAGAGGGAATCAGGACGCTGATCTTCATGACTGACCTCCGGTAGGCGTACAGAGTGATGGGATGGATTGAGGGGATTGAACGGACGAAGAGTAGATTTCTAAAGGAGGGTGTAAAACTCGTTCAGTATTCTGCATTTCCCACAGCTTGGCGTAGCGAATATACTCACTGGTAGCCAGCAGTAAGGAATGGATCAGTCCCCGCATTCCTAACCGAAATTCCCCATGACGGACATAGCACCAGAAAAATCGTAAAAGGGGACGCAGTAAGAGCTTCAGGGCATTCGATCGCACCCCTCGCAGCTCTAGCATTTCAGCTTCCAGGGTGGCATAACGATTGGCGGAGGTAATGTATTCATCCATCATGTAAGCGCGCCAGTGAATTAAAGCCCCTTCCAGGAGAATGGTTTTACCTGGAACCCAAACCTCTTCATGGACTTTAACGGATGTATCGTAGCCGCTGAATTGGCGATTAAACAGCCGTACAAACTTTAGCTTGCGGTGGCGGGGAGATGAGTTAGGTAGCAGGACTCCGTAAAAATCTCCCTGGCGATCGACAGAGTAACCATCCTGGGGATCGGGGGAACCGGCCATTACCTGCTGAATGGAATGGGCCAGGATCGGAGTCACGATCTCATCCGAATCCAGAAAAAAGATCCAATCATGCTTCGCTAAAGAAATCGCTTTATCCCGTTGAGCGGCATAGCCCAGCCACTCCTGCTCGTATACCGTTGCACCCAGAGACAGGGCAATTTCACGAGTGCGATCAGTACTACCAGAATCCAGCACCAGGACTTCATCAGCCCAGGCAACACTGCGAATACAGCGATCGATAAAGGCTTCTTCGTTTTTGGTGAGAATGATGATAGAGAGGGAAGGCATGGGAGTGAGGAGTGAGGAGTGAGGAGTGAGGAGTGGGGAGTGGGGAGAATGGGCATTGCCGCCATTCTTAAGCCGTTTCGCTCACCGATGACCGTTGGGTGAGGATAGGTGGAACGAAGCTGAGGAGGAGGGCTGCGATCGTCCGGAACTGGGGCGATCGGGTGAGGGACTGGAGCAGATAGGGGCGGGCTTCTTTGGGACGGTTGGCTCGGATTAAGTTGATGCCGATACTGGTCATGGCATGGGCCCAGGCGCGATGAATCGGGGGGTGAATGGGGGTAAGGCGATCGTCTGCCAGGAAGTGTTCGTAGCAAAGGACGTGGCTTTTTTGGCGTTGAATATTGGTGTCTGTGTCCCTGGCGGAGTAGGAAGAGGTGTGGCTCTGGGGATGGACTCGATAGCGCATCAGGCGATCGGGGCAGTAGTAAGCTCCCTTGCCAGTGCGAGCCGTCAGGAAATGAACGTACATATCCCACGCGCCTCCGACCTCAGAGGGAACTTCGTTCCAGTTCACCGCCGATCGCCGGATCACCGCTGCACAAATTGCCACCGGGCCACCCACGAGTCCCAAGGGCCAATAGGGTTGATAAATGCCTTCCTGGAGCCGATCGCGTCCATGCTGATGGGCAAATTTTTCGGTTTCGGCCAGATCAATTTCTCCCGCAGCATTCACCATGTAATGATCGCTAAAGGCAATGACTAGATCGGGATTGGAATCCAGGGGAGGGACTAATTTAGCCAGAAAATCAGGTTCTAGCTGATCATCATCGTTGACGCAGACCACATAGGTTCCCTGAGTTTGCTTAAAAGCATTCATTGTATTGGTAATCAAACCCAGGTTTTGTTCATTCCGAATCAGCCGAATTCGATCGTCCTGAAAGGATTCTACTAAGGGCTGCGGATTTTCAGAGCTACAGTTGTCAGAAACAATAATCTCTAGATTGGGATAGGTTTGTTGAACCACACTCGTTAAAGCTTCCTTCAGATAGTCAGGTCGATTGTAAGTCGGGATGATCACACTAACGAGGGGCAGAGTAGATGCAGTCTTAAATAATGGTTGGTGAGTGGTTGATACGGTCATAGTCTTCATCCTGATTTTCTCATTCTGAATTGTGAGCGGCAATGAGGCAATTAGCGAAACATTTGAAATCTATAGGGCTGGTTGATCGAGGTATTATTCTTATAGGGATTGCTGCAAAAATTTATGTTTAAGCCAGCGAATATCCTCTCGATTGAGGAGCAAACTGGGCGGACGAACTTTCAGCACCAGGGGGAAACTGAGGAGGGCGAACACCAACCGTAAACTGGAGGCACACAGTAACGAGAACCCTGCTCCCACTAACCCGTAATGGGGAATGAGCATCAGCATCAGCGGCACACTGGTTCCTAAGCCGATCGCCTGCAATAGAGTGGCAATTCCGGGTTGTCCCAATGCCATGAATGCCTGAGTCAGTACCCAGGCTGTACCGCCGATCGACACTTCCAGCAGCAACAGACGAAACACGGGGATGGAACCCAAAAACTCAGAACCGTACAGCAGGCGTAGCAGGACAGGCCCTAAACCCATGACGACGATCGCCACCAGCAACGTGAACGCCATACTGATTCGAGCCACCTGCCCGGTCAACATAACCGCTTCATGGACGGGACGAGCCGCTGCCTTGGGAAACAGCACCGTTACCACTGAACTTTGAACAATGGAGATAATCCGCGACAGGCTGAGGGCAACTGCATACATTCCCATTGAGGCAGGTTCCAACAATCCCACGACGAGGGCTTGATCAATTTGTCCAGATAAGGTTCCCAGCAGATCAATCCCGTAAGCCCGAATCCCATAGCCCATCAGTCGGCGATAGGTGGGCAATAGATCGCGCCAAATGGGTTGATATTGTCGCCACAACCGCTGAATCATCCACAGGGCGATCGGCAGTCCGGGAAGCAGATAGGCAATGCCTGCGGTGACAGGAGTGAGCATTTGGGTGGATGCCAGTCCAAGCAGCAGCAGCAGGGTTAAAAACGGGGAGAGATACCTGACTTGATTTGCGGTCGTAAAATCATCATTGGCTTCAAAGGCGGCCGTGAAAACCACTCCCAATAGCGAGAGGGGAGCCGTTAACATGAACAACTGAGCCGATCGAATCACGTAGGGACTGTATTGGTTCAACCAGTGAGGAATGAACAGAATGCCAACCAGCGTTGCAAATAGCCCCAGTCCAGTTCCCAACAGTAAGGCTGCTGCAAAGGTTTCCGATCGCTTGTCAGGATGTCGTTTCAGGTTATAGAGCAAGGCACTGGGCAAACCCAGAGTCAGCGCGAAGGCCAGGAATTGCGGCCATAGGGTAATGGCGGCCTGTTCGCCTCGACCAACAGGAGCGAGTGTCCGAGCCGTGATCACCCCCGTCGCTACATTCGTCGCCAGGATTAAAAAACGAGTCATGATGGTTTGAATGGTTGCAGCCATTCCACTGCCACCCCCCATCACCCAGCGAACACTGCTGCTAATACTCTTCATCAACAACTCCTTGAGGCTGCGAATGGAATCTCTTGCAAGGTTGGTGCGATCGGTTCTGGGCAGTGCTGAATTAAGTTCGCCAGTTGAGCAAACATTTGGGGTTTTGCGTAGGAACTAACGACCATTTGTCGGGCTGCCAAACCATATTGTTCACGATTTTCAGAACACTTGAGAATGCCTTGGGCTAAAGCTTCTGGTTGTCCTACAGGAACTTTCATTCCATTCTTATCCTCTAAAACTAGATGATCAAATGCCGGAATATTACTGGTTACAACTGCCGTTCCACAACTCATTGCTTCCAGAGCGACTAGAGGAAGACCTTCAGCAGCGGAGGGTAAAGCAAAGAGACTACAGTTTTGATATCTATTTCTTAATTCAGCCTTATCTTGAACAAATCCTGAAAATGTCACCCGTTCAGATAAATTTAGTTCCTGAACCAATACTCGAAGCCGATCGCCATCGGTTCCAGTCCCAACGATGTCCAGCCGCCAATCAGAATCCAAATAGGTGAGAGCACGAATCAGATCAGAGGTGCGCTTCTGGCGATCGGTGAGACGAGCGACGGTCAGAATCAATTTCTCCTGACGGGGTATGGTGGAATCAGGACAGTAAAATTCCGTATCCACTCCATTCGGTAGAAAAACGGCATCTCCCCCAAACTGCCTCACTTTCTCCACCTGTTCGATCGTCTGACAGGTCAGCTTATAGGCTTTAGGGAGCGATCGATGTTTGTGAACTGGAATGATCAACGCATCATTACCGCCATGATCAGAACCTATGATCGGAATTTCCAGATGCTCGATTAAATAATCAAAGCGAGTCGTCCAATACTCCTGAATGTAGAGAACAGAAATCTGATCGTCCTGTAGTCCGGCGCGGAGGGAGCCAATCAGAGCGATCGCATTCACTCGCTCTTGCAGATAGGTTCCCAGTCTGGAACGCTTGAAGTAGGGCAATCGACAGGAAAGGGCATACCAGGGAGCAAGGGGTAAAAATCTCACCTGAAAGCCATCATGGGTGTGATACAAGCCCTGATGTTGTAAGGAGGCAATATAGATAATCGGTTCAATGCCATTCTCCCGCAGTCCCAGGGCATAGTCCCAGGCAAAATCATTCCGATAATGGTTCAAGTAGCTCTCTTTGTCAAAGCCGAGAACGCGGGTAAACCAACCCTCAAATCGATCGCAGTGCAGTAACAAGGCCACTCGTTTCATTTCTGTTGATCCATCAAATGGTAAATCTGGGAATCGACCTCGAACCTGGAGAATGTAGCGCGGGCATCTTGCCTGCCAGTCAAACAAATCCAGCAAGACAAATCAGGATTTAACTAAATTTGCATCCCTTGATGCGTTGCCCATACTGGTTCGGCGAGAAATCACCTTTGCTGGCACCCCCACGGCAACCGAATAGGGGGGAATATCCCTGGTGACGACAGCTCCCGCTCCAACGACGCTACCCTTACCAATGGTGACTCCATCCAGCACCGTCACTCTATGCCCCAACCAGCAATCATCTTCAATCACAATTCCCTGCTTGGTGACTCCCTGTTCTCGAATCGGGCGAGACAGATCATCAAAGCGGTGTTGATTGGCAATAATTCCAGATTGGCAGGCGATCATACAATCTTGGCCAATTTTGATATTCCCTGTGCCCACGATGTAGACATAGGGGCCGATAAAGGTTCGATCGCCAATATCAATCGTTGTGTGATCCATTGAGCCAATGTCTACTCCTCGCTCCAGAGCGACTCCCTTTCTAAGTCGTAGTAAATTATTTTCACCCTGAGCATTCAGCCGCACGCCACGAAACAAGAAAACGCGATCGTCCAATCTAATTTGATTGGAACCCAGGAGTTCTACACCATCCTGAATGAAAACGGAACGACCCAGACGAAGTAAAATTACTCGGTATAATCGGCTGCGTAAGATTTCACCCAGAAGCAGTTTTGGAATCCAGCCGAGCGATGTGGTGACAATAATCTCCTTCAAACGCACCCATTGCTGACGAAAACTAAATTGAACACTCATGGCACCAAAAGTTAACAATACGACTTTAACAACATGACTTTAACAACAGCGACTCAATCGCCCGATCGCGGCTCCACATTTGATTGCAAACTGCTTCCAAAACTGTTGCCACTTTGAATAAACGGGAATTGGCACACAGGCATACCGCCAATATGCCTGATCCGTTAAGCCAGGAACCATCCCCCTGAGGGCACTTTTGATCAATGATTTGCGCCAGGGTTTAATTTCTGCTCCCGCCGCGTGAGACATTAAATCCAACGACACTCCCCCAAAGTCCATCCCCCGGCAACCGATCGGGCTGAGGGGATAGGTTGAAACCATCAAAGCCAGGTTAAAAACGCACTGATCCCCCTGAAAATAGGGGTAACCCCTGGTAAGCTGAAACCGCTTCAGGTCAATCAGTCCATCCAGTTCCAGCATTTCCAAGAGCTTCTGCCAGTCCAGTAAAATCCCTTTCTCCCGGCGATGCAATCCAATAAACCCAGAGTTGTAATACCAACCCAGTTCACGCTGGCTAGTAAAACCGTATCGCTGGGCGAGTTCCAACCACATGAGCCGGTAAGGGTGATGGGCAGGCATTCGATCGTACCAATCTTCGCAAAGCGCGATTCCATAATGCACCCACTGTTCATAGAACTGCCAATTCCGCTTGTTGACAATATCTGGGTCAAAATAGTACAGAGCCTCAATCTCTGGGTCATACCGATCCAATACATCCAGCATGAAATCTGGTTTGTAGTTAGACAGAAACTTGTCAGTATGAAGCTCAATAAATCGTAGAACACAATCAGCAGCGACTGCGAATTCTTGATAGCCTCGTCGGGTCACTAAGGGAGCGGCCCAGGGGGGGAGTGCACCTCGATAACCAACCCAGATTACACCTCGAAACCCTTGCCGGTACAGGGAATTACTCAATACGCCAACCCCATAGTGATAGTCACGCTCATACAGCGTGCAAATGGCTGCCTTCATCTTTGGCACTCCTGGACGGTGAGATAGAAGATGGGATAGACAAGCGATCGACCGATCTGGATTCGCCTTGAGCACACAGATTTTGAACCACCTGCTCAATCTGCTCAAAGAATACAGCTTCACTGAATCGATTCACGGCATGATCCCGAATCTGGGCATAGTCCCACTGAAGATCTCTGGATTTCAACAGAGCCGCCACCAACGACTCAGGCGTTTGTTCCTCAAAAAATAGTCCCGTTTTCCCTGGAACCTGGGTATCTAAAACACCTCCTGCCCCATAGGCGATCACGGGTGTGCCACTGGCATTAGCTTCGATCGGCACCAGTCCATAATCCTCCAACGCAGCCACCACCACCGCTTGCGCTTTGGCTAACAAAAGACGACGCAACAGATCATTCAAATGACCGAGAAATGTAATGTTTTTGCCCGCCTTCGCCTCTAACCGCTTGCGTTCTGGGCCATCTCCTAAAATCATCAGGTTCCATCCCAGCCGATTAAATGCTTCCACAATCACATCTACCCGCTTATAGCTAAGTAAACGAGCTGCTGCCAGGTAAAAATTCTCCTTTTCAGCCGAGAAAGCAAACTGATGGGTGTCGATCGGATAATTAATGGTGACAGCCGCTTTGCCATAGATTTTCTGAATTCGCTGGGCAACGGTTGAGGAATTAGCAACGTACAAATCTGGCTCCTGGGCATACATCACATCCGTTTTTCGCATTGCCTGAAAAATCTGTTCCAGGAAGGGATAAAACGTCTGAAACTCTTTGTACTCCCGCAAATAGGTTTGCGTATCCCAAAGGAAGCGAGTCACATTATGGCAGAAACAAATGTGTTTGGCGTGGGGAGCCTTGCGGACAGATTTGGCAAAGCTGGATGTGCTGCTGATGATCAAATCATACCCTTGCAAATTCAACGATCGAAAGGCGGGGTAATAGAACGGAGCAAGTAAACGGAAGTATTTAGTAGCATTGGGCAAGGATTGAAGTACGGTGGTTTGTACTAAACGATCGCCCAGTTCGATCGTGCGTTTAGGGTCATAGAGCGAGGTAAAAATATCAGCATCTGGAAAGTAATTGCAGAGCAACTCAAAGACTCGTTCTGCACCCCCTTTCTGGGTTAAGTAGTCATGAACCAAAGCAATTTTCATCGCCAGAGATCCTCAATGAATGGCAAATCCTCACCCCTTAGCATCGCTGCACAAAGGGTTATTTTGTAGGTTTGCTCCAGGGAACAATATAAAAACAAATTCGATTCCAAGAACCAGCCGGGTTGTTGGAATTTGAAGCCTACTCCGGCTTCAGAAATTATTTAGTTTAGTTGAGGCTCAAAAACTAATATCTGTGTGCTCTGCTCCGCAGGAACCTCATGAACTCACATTTCAATAGGTTGCGTTTTTAATAGGTTGCGTCAATCAAATCTTTCGGAATTTAGAACTCTCGTATCCTTAACTACGGCTGCAATCCAATCTGTTCCGGACTAAAACGTGGTGAAATTTCAAATTCAATCCCATTGATAGTTTGGAAGCCGAATCCATCATCTTCCAGGATGGTGAACTCATGCTTTACTCAACCATCATTTCTGAAATTCAATTTTCCATTCGATCTTCAAACAGGAGTTTAGGCGTGAGCACTGTAAGAGCGTGATTGATTAACGCCACTGGTAGAACTGTTCAGACAACAAAACAATGATTTTAAATTCCCTGATTCGTAGGCTTTCAGACCATTTTTGAAATGGTAGCCAAAGATATCTCTTAACTGCATTAACTGTTTCTTAAATTAAGCCGATCGCCATATTCGCCACCATGTTTTCCATAGAAAATGTAACCCTAACCATCTAGGCTGAACGGAATGAAGTTACAGAAAACATTCAAAAATGACAATCAAGAAAAATGGTAATCAAACATGATTTCGACCTGCTTGGTAATACACCCAGACTCGTAGCAGCCTTTCCAACCTTGCGGAACGTTACTATCCCTCGAATCACAGTATCAGTTGATCCTTCAGTTGATACTGTGGGCTTTACTAGCGGACTTTACTGATCTTTATAGTCGAAATTATAGCGTGTTGCCCAAGACTTACTGTATTTCTCCTAACAGCTTTACAGAAAATTCATGCTAAAGTCACCCCGATTGATGAAAAATTTTCTGAAAAAATCATGTTTTCCGTATAAGCCCTGTGATTTTTGCTGTCAATGCATCCGATCGCACAGGGTGCAGGGAGGTTGGGAACAGGACTTCAAGCCTCAGCATCAGAACCAACGACTCGATTTCGTCCCAATGCCTTAGCCTTCAGCAGGCGTTGATCGGCACGTTGCAGTAAACTGTTGCCCTTGGCATCATCTCTGGCTTGTAAAGTTGCAACCCCGGCACTGATAGTAATCTTCAGCTCCAAATTTTCATCGATCGCAAAGGGCTGTTCTCTAATCAATTGACAGATGCGATGGGCAATTTGCTCAGCTTCCTGGCAACCCGTATCACTTAAAAGAATCACAAATTCCTCGCCACCATAGCGAAACGGCGTATCGTAAAAGCGCAAATTATGACGTAATCGGGCAGAGAGGAGCTGAAGGGCCGTATCTCCCACCAGATGCCCGTAGGTATCATTAATTCGCTTAAAGTAGTCTACATCTAACATCAACAGGCTAATGGGGGCGCGGCGGTGACGGGCATTTTTAATTTGTCGGGGTAACTCCCACTCAAAGGCACGGCGGTTGTTGAGTTCGGTGAGCGGATCAGACAGCGCGATCGCAGACAGAACATCATTAGTCCTCATTAGCTCACGGTGGTTCTGGACTCGACGCAATCCAGCAAACACATAGGCTTGCAAGAGGCGATTCCAAAAAACTTGCTGAGTTGTTATGGCGGCTTCAGTCGGAAAAGCCAGGTAGGCATCGGCTCCAGCATTGAGAGCTGCTGTTTCAATTTCAATTTTTCTCAGTCCATCCTGCAGTTGCTCATCAATGACGATGCAGTAAATCCAGGACAGACGATTTTGTGATTTGAGCTGACGACAAAGATTGAGACTGTCGGGCTGACTGGCTTGTACCAGCAGCAAGTCTGGCTGTTGAGCCTGAATCAACGGAGTTGCCTCAAACGGATCGGCTGCAACCTCGATCGCCAAAGTTGCCAAATCTCGAATTAAATCTAAAACAGAAGCCTGGAAGCGATCGCTCCCAATCAAAAGTACTGAAGCATCCATCCAATCTCTGTGGTATCGAAGGTACAGCTTGTTTTGTGGAAGAAAGAAAAAAATAGTCTACAGCAAACCAGGACTCAGGCCTACAGCATTTTTGCCGCAAACCTGTGATCAGAAAACTTTGGGTCAGGTCTTGAACCCCCGTTGAGGATCGATTACAAAGATTGATTACACCATCGGGTCAGCCTGGACGCTGAAACTTTCGACGAATTCGCCCCACGATTTGCTCCACTTCAGCCAGCCGCAATTGGGACAGGATTCCAGCAAATACACTGAGTCCCACCAGTCCCGCCAAGCTCAGTTGCAAAAGTTGCAGGAAAAACCCTTCCGTGCCCCAAACCTGCTGAAGTCCCCAGAGTACGCCCCAACAGGTCAGCCCGGTCAACAGGCTCCCCAGCGTTAACCCAATAATCGGCTGGCTCCAACTCCGCCAGGGCAAACCATTCAGCTTGCGATCGAGCACAACCAGTAGCCAGGTCATGGAGATCACGTTGACCCCCACTGTGGCCAGTACCAGCCCCGGCGCACCAAACCGCTGGATCAGCAAAAAGTCCAGAAGCGCGTTCAAAAAGATGTTGACAATACTAATCCGAAACGGCGTGTCGCTGTCTCCCAGAGCATAAAAGACCCGAACCACTACATCTCGCCCCAGGTAGACAAACATGCCGATCGCATAGGCAATCAGTACCGAGGTGACAATCTGGGAGGCTTCTTGATCGAAGGCATAGCGTTCGTAGACCACACGGACGATGGGATGGGCCAGGGCAATGAGGATAGCACTGAGGGGCAGCATGGTGATGGCCGTCATGACTAAACCCTGACGAATTCTCACCTTGAGTTCATCCCAGTCAGCGGGATCAGCCAGTCGGGAAAAAATGGGCAGAAAGGGCACCAGGATCACGTTGGAAATAATGCCGAGGGGAGTCTGAACCAGCAGATTGGCATAGGTCAGCGCAGCGGCCGCCTGGGGGATGAAGGAGGCAAAGAATAGATCGGTATAGACATTAATCTGCATCATGCCGGAAGCCAGGGTTGCAGGCCCCATCAGCCGCACCGTTTCCCGTACGCCAGGGCGATTAAAGTCAAACCGCAGCCGTAACCGTCCCAAGCCCGATTTCCACTGGGCTGGAACCTGAATCAACCACTGCAACAGGGCCCCCGCTAACGTCCCCCAGGCCAGCACCTGTCCACCCAGCACCGCATACCGAGCTGCCGTTACGTCTTCCCCCAGCACACCAGCCAATGCGCCCAGAGCGACGAGTACCGCCAGACTGGAAAACAGGGGACTCACGGAGGGCAACCAGTACTGATCATCCGCATTGAGCACACCAAAACCAATGCCGATCAATCCAGACAGGAGGGCCATTGGAGCCATGATCCGCAACTGCTCCACGGCGATCGCTTTCGTTTGAAGACCAAACTCGGTCTGACTCAGCCCCGGAGCCACCACATCAATCAAAGGATCGGCAAAGAGAAACATCAGCAAGCTGGCCAGGAGCATGACACCGCCCACCAGAGTGGTAACGGTTTCAATCAGGGGGGCAATTTCCTCCCGCTGCCGCCTGGAAACCACACTGACGATCGCACTATGAAACGGACCATTGATCCCGCCCAGCAAAATCAAAAAGAAGCCTGGAATCACGTAGGCATAGTTATAGGCATCTGCGACTACACCCACCCCAAATGCCGCTG
This sequence comes from Egbenema bharatensis FJBBOT/2019, assembly GCF_048077055.1. Taxonomy (NCBI): domain Bacteria; kingdom Bacillati; phylum Cyanobacteriota; class Cyanophyceae; order Oculatellales; family Oculatellaceae; genus Egbenema; species Egbenema bharatensis. The sequence goes on from NZ_CP182236.1 coordinate 6,929,628, forward strand.
CCAACGCCTGTTGGCGAAGGAGTCCCATCACTTTACTTAAAAGCGTGGCCGCAGCGACAATTCCAGCAATTCCAGCCAGCGATCGAGCCGATTTCTTAACGTCAGACACAGAGATTTAGAGGTAGAGCTTAAAAGAACATGAATCAATTCCAGCGTTCAGTCTAGCAGGAGTTTTGTCGTTCTTGGCTGCAAAGTTCTCAGGATCGTGACTCAAATAACCTGGAATTATTCTGCTTTGTTGACTGGGCGGGCAAGATGCCCACCCCACAAGAATTTAGGTTATTAAATTTGCATTATCTAATTAAGATGATCCCGGTGCCGCACCAAACTCTTGAATCGCCTTTGCCAGATCATCCGGTGTACCTACATCCAGATAATGACCCTCTGGAAAAGTCTCCGCCTGCACCTGCAAGCCGGCCTCAATGCCTGCCTGAATTACATCGCCGATTGGCACTTCTCGGTCGGGGGTTGCAGACTGCACGTACTGATGCAAAAACTCTGTGAAGGTCGGAGTCCAGACGGCGATCGCCCACATATATTTCAAATCACTTTGCGGCGGCTTTTCAATGATCTGGCACACGCGCCCCGTTTGATCAAACTCCACCACTCCCACCTTGCGAGGATTATCCGTGGGAAACAAACCCAGCACCACATCCGCCTGGGTCATCGCCTGCCGCTTCAGTAGGGCGGTATAAGCATCCTCTGGCTGAAATAAAATGTCGGGGAATCCCAATGCCACCATTGCCTGCTGGACAAAAGGATAGGCTTGATTCAGCGTATAGGGCACTCCATCCGCCACATGAACCGTCAGATAGCCCAAATGCATCTTCAGCATGGAACCATCCCCAAAGTAAGCTGGAATGTCCCACTTGCCCGGACGCAGGATAAAAAACGCCTTCTGCACTCCCGCTAACCGCATTTTCTCTAGCAAATAATGGCTCACGACCTTCGGTGAGAGCCGATCGGCTCCTGGAAGCTGATGAAAGCCGATCGGATAAATTTCCTTGCTCATGGGGAGTGGGGAAAGCCGAGTTGCTCTGCCGCCTGCCGGGAGAAGCCCAATTAGCTCTGGTTTGGCAGGAAGGTTGGAAGGGGAATCTGCTGGGGGTTGGGGTTGTCCTCTGTTCATTGCCTGGCCTTATTAGTCCTCAGTTGATTAGGCGAGCAAGATGCCCACCCACCAAAGTTTCCAGCCTGCCTCAGTCCTCAGTCCTCAGTCCTCATCAGGCGAATTCGCAGGTCACAACTAACTATCTCAATGGGGGCGGAGAGACTTGAACTCTCACGACCTTGCGGTCAACGGATTTTAAGTCCGTAGCGTCTACCATTCCGCCACGCCCCCGAAATTTCAGTCTTCCATCATATCATAGTCTGCCGTCCAGATCGAAGTGCTTGCGAAAGCGTATGATCAGTGGGCAACCCTTATTCATTGCTCTGGTCTATTCCAGCATTATGGGGTAACACCGGGCAATAGACTATGAATAACGCCTCTAGAAGGTTACATCAAATTGAGACATGGTATCCATCCAAAATCAAATTGTTTTGGTGACAGGTGCAAGCAGCGGCATTGGCGAAGCCTGCGCTCAGGTCTTTGCCCAAGCCGGAGCAAACCTGATCCTATCCGCTCGACGGCTCGATCGCCTGGAAAAATTAGCGCAATCGATCGCTGATCAGCATCATGTTCAGGTTTATCCCCTTCAGCTTGATGTGTGCGATCGCACCCAGGTAGAGACTGTATTGAGCGGGTTGCCGGAACCCTGGTCGAACGTTGATATCTTGATCAACAATGCGGGGTTAAGCCGAGGGCTGGACAAACTGTACGAAGGGGAAATCCAGGACTGGGAAGAAATGATCGATACCAACGTGAAGGGATTACTCTACGTGACGCGATCGATCGTACCCGGAATGGTGCGCCGAGGTCAGGGACATATTATTAACATTGCCTCTGTCGCGGGTCATCAAGCTTATCCAGGGGGCGGAGTATATTGTGCTACCAAAGCAGCGGTTAAAACGTTGTCATCTGGATTAAAAATGGACTTGCTGGGAACACCGATTCGCGTCAGCAATGTGGATCCAGGGCTGGTTGAAACGGAATTTAGCCAGGTGCGATTTCATGGTGATACGGAACGAGCCAGAACAGTCTACGAGGGTTTGACCCCGCTCACCCCAGGGGATATTGCAGAAGTCGTTCTGTTCTGCGCCACTCGCCCACCTCATGTGAGCATCAGCGATGTTTTAATCCTGGCGACGGATCAGGCCACTGCTACGATGGTGAATCGGCGATCGTGAAAAAATTTCAGTACTCCCCACTCCCCACTCCCCACTCCCACCCGATCGAACTAAAGAATTAGCTTCAAATCCTCCGCCATCACCGCCAGGAGATTAACTGCATCCACCCCTACAGCAACCCAGGCATTGGCTCCGGCCTTGGCTTTGTTCCGGCGATCGAACAGCGTTTTGCCTCTGGTCCATTCTCCCCTAGTTTCAATCCAAACCTGGGCCCGTCGAAATGTTAACGTTTCAGGATAGAACAAATAGGCCAGCGTTGCCGCATCATGTACCAGAAAGCCCGGTGTTCCTTCAGTTTCTCGAAAAGCCAGGGCAGTGCCCGTCATGAACTGGCAGAGGGAAATCATGAATTGTGCCACTTCACTTTCGGGTTTTACCTGTGCGATCGCCTTTGCTATCTCTGTTGTAAGAATCAGCTTGCGAGTGATATCCAGGGGAATTACAATTAGGTGATCACAGGTATCAAATACCAATTTCGCCGCTTCTGGATCATAGGCAATATTGAATTCAGCTTCCGGCGTAATATTTCCAGGAACTGCAAACGCACCCCCCATAATCACAATTTCCTTAGCCAGCTTCAGGATACCGGGGGACTTTTGCTCCGCAGCCGCCAGATTGGTCAGAGGGGCGATCGCAACGATCGTCATTTCTCCGGGGGATTCCTTCAGTTTTTCAATCAAAATATCATCCGAACTACGTGCCGCTTCATAGGATTGAATTGATTCAGGCAGCGTATGGGACAAATTTCCCATGCCATCTTTACCATGAATCGCACCCGCATCCTCCACATCATCCCTATCCGATCCGCCAATGATGCCGCGCCCCACCTCCACATCGGCAAAACCGCCCAGGGTTAACAACTTGGCTGAAGCTGCAAAGGTCAGTTGGGCATGAACATTGCCATCCACACTCGTTACCGCCACAATCTCAGCCAGTCCCTGTTTTGCCAGACTCATTAACCACAAAAACGTAAAGGAATCATCTCCGCCTGGATCGGTATCCAGAATAATTTTGGGTACTTCAATACTCATAGAATCCGATTCCCCTGCCCCAACAACCGATCGCCTGCTATTTTCACAACCGTTTCAAACACCTCCAACCGGGTGTAGTAACCATCAAGCTCAACCATTTCACAGGCAAATGTTCCACCGCTGGTGTGGATTGCGCCTTCCAGCATCAGGTTGTCATGCATCTCAAAGGACTCGATCGACTGCCCCTGTTCATCGATGCCAGGGGTGTTTGTGGGAACGCGATCGACATAGAGCCGTCCATCGTTGCTATAGCCAAAGACAGGTTTAGCTTGACCCGCAAAGTAACCCATTTCAAATGCCGTACCGACATCCATACTGCATCCCCGAAACGGAGTCATGTTGGCAATGATCAGATCGCAGCGATCCATCAGGGTAATATTACTCTGGTAAATGGCCATGCCTGCTTCAAACGGAGACAGATTTGCCAGATCCAGGGTGGTATCCAGGGGAAACAGTCCCGTGAAACCGTATTTTTTACAAATCGCTTGCTTGGCTTTTGCAGCCGCCATTGGGTCAGGTAAAAATACCTCTGGCCCAGCTAGATAAACCTTCACGATCGTCCCTCCTCAAATCACCGTACACCAACGAATCGATCGGCGATCGACGGAAAAAAGATAGGCGAGTCCGAAGAATCCCAGGACACCGATCAATGAAATCACTCGTTTCATGAATATTCCGAAGATACCACAGGATAAAGATTAACCAGACATTAATGAACTTATACTGGTCAGAACTTTATCAGTGAGAACCTTTATGTCAGTCGTTGTCTTCGGCAGTATCAACATGGATTTGGTAGCCCGTACTCCACGCCTGCCTGCACCGGGGGAAACGTTGACCGGGCATTCCTTTGAAACCGTACCGGGGGGAAAGGGTGCAAATCAGGCGGTGGCGGTGGCGCGATTGGGTGTACCCACGCAGATGGTGGGCAGAGTCGGACAAGATGCCTTTGGGCAGGAGTTGCTCAAGGGACTAAAAGCCAGCAACGTTGAGTGCGATCGCGTTTTGATTGATCCAGCCACCCATTCGGGCGTAGCGGTGATTGCTGTAGATGATGCCAGCGAAAACAATATTATTCTGGTGCCGGGAGCCAACGGCCAGGTTGATGAACGGGATGTCGATCGCCTCAAGCCAGTCCTCCCCCAGGCGAAAGTCCTGATGCTTCAGCTCGAAATTCCCCTGCCGATGGTAGTGGCGGCGGCCAAAGCGGCAAAGGACGCAGGTGTGATGGTAATGCTCGATCCGGCTCCAGCGCGATCGGACTTACCCAATGAACTGTACCCGTTGATAGATATCATGACACCGAATCAGGTGGAAACCAGTCAGCTGGTCGGGTTTGCAGTAGATGATTTGCAAACGGCAGCCAAAGCAGCCCACGTTCTTCATCAGCGTGGCATCCAAACGGTGATCACAAAACTCGGTAAGCTGGGTGCATTCTGCATTACCCCAGAGGAAACCTTTGAGATTCCGATTTTTCCCGTGCAGGCGATCGATACGGTTGCAGCGGGAGATGCCTTCAATGGCGGCTTGGCTGCGGCTCTGGCTGCAGGATTGAACTGGAAGGAAGCAACTCGTCAGGCATCAGCCGTTGCGGCCATTTCTGTAACGCGCCTGGGAGCACAGCCCTCGTTGCCGACGCGGGAAGAGTTGGAGGAGTTTTTGAAGATGAGGAGTGAGGAGTGAGGAGTGAGGGGCGCGGCTTTCATCCTAACGTTGGACAGCGTTTGCGACAAGCTGACAATGAGATCGTAATCCATACCTCCCAACCAGCCTAACCACCATTTTGCTGCTTGACTTGCTGCAACAACTCTTGAATGGATAAAACGGGTATAGGTGAATTCAAAAACCCTTGAGCATCACGGGTCACAATTGCTTCTAATCCTTGAGTAACGGCGCTAAAAATTTGAACAGCGTCTTCAAAATCAACCAAGCCAGAGTTGAAAGCCAATTCCAGAACGACTCGGTCAACCGGACAAATCATCATGGCGGTCAGTATTTCTGAGACTGCTTGCCGCGCTTGCTCACCACTACGGGTGTGTCTGCGTGAGATATGGAAAATATCCGTTAGTATTGTTGCTGTAACATAGCCAACAATATCGCCTATATCAATTGCCTGAACCAGCAGTTCTGCATCCTGAAAAAATGGTTTTCGTTGCAGCAAAAAATCTAGAACAATAGAAGCCGCTTGTACCGGGCTTTGTGACGATCAGCCCGTTTAGCAAAATTTTTAATAAGGTGATCGCACTGATAAAGAGCCTGCTGCTTTCTCTCCTTTGCAACTCACCGATCGCCTCTGTACCGTCCGCACCAACGCAGTGTTCGACAGCTGGCACTACCTTTGGACAAAACGCTGAGACAAGAACATTTGTTCACAATACTTGCAAGCATGCTGCTTTGGCAGTAGCATGGGTACCTGGTTTTAGTTTCGCGTCCGAAAGCATGGCTACCCAATACATCTCTGTAAAAGAGACATCTGAAATCTTAAACTGCTCAGAGCAATATGTTCGTCAGCTACTCCGGTGTGGCGAAATCAGTGGTGAGAGGATCAGCAGTCGGTGGATCGTAGCATCAGAGTCTGTTCAGAACTACCGTATCAAGGGAGAAGATACAAGCTTAAGCATTCCCGATCATGGGCGGCGTGCGTTCGGCAAACCTGGTCTAAAAGCGTTGAGTTTTTTTTCTGGTTGTATGGGTTTGGACTTGGGACTAGAAAAGGAAGGTATCCAGGTGTTACTTGCTTGTGAAATCGATGCAGCCGCCCGGAAAACTATTGAAATCAATCGACCAGATATGGCACTGATCGGGGATATTCGCGATTACTCAGCAGCAAAAATTCGAGAGAAAGCAGGACTGAGTTCGACTGATGAAATTGATGTAATGGTTGGCGGTCCGCCATGCCAAGCCTTCAGCAGTGCGGGAAAGCGCCAAGGATTCAATGATGAGCGAGGCAATGTCTTTTTAACATTCATCGATTTAATCATTGAACTTAAACCCAGATTTGCAGTAATTGAAAACGTTCGAGGATTGTTATCCGCTCCATTAAAACATAGACCTCATGAAATGAGAGGAAAGAATTTTCCACCATTATCTCAAGATGAACAAAGAGGAGGCGCATTACTTTTCATTACACAAAGGCTAAAAGATGCAGGATATAGTGTTTCTTTCAACCTGTACAATGCTGCTAATTTTGGGTCTCCACAACAACGAGAAAGGGTTGTCATCGCTTGTAGTCGTGATGGAGAAAAACTTCCCCATCTCGCACCCACCCATTCAGAGAAAGGTTTATATGGACTGCCAACATGGAAAAGTTTACGAGAGGCTCTAGAAGGTCTTCCTGAGGATGGACATCATTTTGTCAAGTTTCCTGAAAAACGACTCAAGTATTACAGGTTGCTAAAGGCTGGACAATACTGGCGGGATTTACCAGAAGAGTTGCATCAAGAGGCATTAGGGGCTTCTTATCATGCAGGAGGCGGAAAAACTGGTTTTTACCGCAGGCTAGCTTGGGATAAGCCTGCCCCGACGTTAGTAACTCATCCGGCTATGCCTGCAACTGACTTAGCACATCCAGAAGAAGATAGACCCCTCAGTATTGAAGAATACAAGCGTATTCAAGAATTCCCAGACGATTGGATTATCTCAGGTACTTTACTCGATCAATATCGGCAAGTTGGTAATGCCGTACCTTGCTCTCTAGGAAGAGCGATCGCTAGGATGTTGCTATCTCACTTGAAGGGTGAGATGCCTGTTACTTACCCAGATTTTCCGTATTCTCGCTACCATAAAACGGATGATGTCAGTTGGATGAGTGATATGGGTTGTTTTGAGAAATCCTCAGCAAAACAACTATCTCTTAACTTAGTTGGATGAATCCGATAAATCCTTCCAAGGATTATCCACTTCAATAGCCAAGGCATCTGGATTAACAATTAGAACTTGTTGAACAAAGGCAACAAAGTTTTCTTCCGAAAAGCGATCTGTATCGTACTTATCATTGAAATAAAACCATCGATAGGAACCTGTTTTGGCATCAACTCGATACCACTTTTCAATGGGCTGCTTAATTCTTACTCTGGACGATGAACTGTTTTCCGAGTTGCTGCGATTTTTGACCTGTAAGAGAGAACCATCGACATTGCAAAAATCTACGTGCCGAACAGATTCTCCCCAACAACAATACCAACCATAATCAGCAAGTTGCTCAGCTAGAAATTCCTCTAGTAGTAGTCCTTGAATATTTTCGGCGGACATCGATAGCCTATGGGCATATTTGATTTGCTCAAGTTGCTCTATTGTTAGTCCGGTCAGTCGAGCGTTGATGATTATACTGACGATTGGATCGGCAACTGTGCCTGGGAGTTGTGAGATCCGCCTTGAAATTCGATTTTTATAGCTGTCGTTATACTTCTTTAACCAAGCCTTGGCTAGCCTTTCTGGGGTGCTAGCTTTTAGAGTTGGAGAAAGTCCTGGATTTCTGTAGCAGGCTGAGAGAACCGTTTGGTGTGCTTCAAGCAATAGCTGATCTTGTCCAGAGAACGCATCTTCAAAAATCTTTAAAAAATTTTCTTCGGAACTTGAGGTGCTAATAATGCTATCGAAGTTAACAGGCATCTGATGTTTTCCCTCGGAACGTACAAATCATGCAACAGAAATGTCCACAATTGTACGCCACAGTGATTTTCCTGGATTTGCGCCTCAAAGCTTAAACGGTTGTCCTCGAACAGGTAAGATACCCCTCTTTAATCACTCTAAGCAGATGAAAAGATCAGTTGCCAGTTCAAACAACGCACCCGTGGACAGACAAACTGATTCATCTGGTGCATCAATTGCTCAAATCCAGCTTCTAATGACGCGATCGGGAAAACCTCCAACCATCGTTTGAGCCAGTTGAAACAAATCAACGGTTGAATGATCAATCGCAGGTTATTCAATAAATTCTGCCAACCGCCTTGATTGTTCTACCAAGGGTGTTGTGCAAACTGCTGATGAGCCAGGGGACAAGCATCATTGAAAGCATCGGCAAACAGACTGACCATGAGAAAGGCACTCATGACCAACTCCCACCATTTCTCAATCTGCTCATAGCTTGTCATGCGAAAGTCAGCCCAACCCAGTGTATCTTTGGCTTGCTTGAGTCCATACTCAATCCAGGTTCTAAAGCCATAGTGGTTGCCAATTTCACTCAAAGCGACCGCAGGGGCACAGACCATGACAAAGGAAGTCGAGTTGTCAGGTAAGGCTTGGGGGTCTGTGGTGAGCAGCCAATATTGCTGGCGACGACGCTTGCCATAAATCACCTCTGCCATGTAACGCACCTCCGTCGTGCCATTGCTGAAGGTGCGCTTGAATTCCTGCCAAGGTTCTTGGTAAACCTCCTCTTCTTCGGGTAACCAGAGTCCGTGGTTGCTGCGAATGGCCAGGATATAGGGCAACTTTAACTCGTCGAGGACATTGACAAAGTTGACTTTGCTTTCGCCGTACAAGCTGTCTGCCAGCACCAGTTCAAACTGAAATCCCATTGCTTGCAATTGCCGGATCATCTTAGCTGCAATTTGTGGTTTGCTCTGGTATTGCTCGCTGTCCTTCAGGCGTTCTCTGGGCTTATACACCTCAAACGTCAAAGGAAGAATCATCCCGTCTACCAAGCCATAAGCCGTAACCGCAACAATCCCGTTTTCCTTCTTGCCCACATTGCCAATGTATTGCCGTTTGACGTAATCGGTACTGTTTCCCTTTTTGCAATCGCCCGTCTCATCGATTAACAGAATCAAGGTTCTGCCATTAAGCACCTTGAGAATTAACTCCAATCTCTTTTGACGCAGTTGTTCTCCACTCCAGGGAGATTCAGTTAAGAAGTGATGTAACGATTGTTGGTTGTCTAAGCCGACCACTTTTGCAATCGCAGGCAAGGACTTGCGCTTGATGTCACTGATCATACCCAAGTGGAGGAGTTTGAAGGCTTCAAAGCTTCGCACTTATGGAAACAACCCCTCATACAATTGGCAGTATTCATCGACAAATCGAATCGTGGGTCGAGCCTCTCTTGAAGCAGACATAAATTCCAAAGCATCTTAAAACTCTCTATCCCCATTCTAAATTCTTCTCCTTAGATTAAAGAGGGATATTAACCTTCTTGTGGGATGGGCATCTTGCCCGTCCTTCTTTTTTCCGATCGACTCATCATCCGATCGACTCATTAGGCAGTCTGTAAAACCAAGGGCGATTCACAAAAAACAAGGGCGATTCACGAATCGCCCCTACAAACAATGGATGGATTGTTTCAACCGACCTTTTACCGATCGACCGATCCCATAATGATGTCGATGCTGCCCAGGATGGCGACAATATCTGCCACCTTCACGCCCTTCAGGATATGGGGCAAAATTTGCAGGTTGTTGAAGTCTGCCGCCCGAATCTTAAACCGCCAGGGAAACACATTGTTATCACCAATGATGTAAATTCCCAGTTCACCCTTACCGCTTTCCACCCGAACGTAGTGTTCGCCTTCGGGAATCTTGAAGGTGGGAGCGACCTTCTTACTGATGAACTGATAGTCCATACTCTTGGCCCACTCCGATTTCGGCCCTTCCGCAATCCGTTTGGCTTCCAGGTTTTCGTAAGGACCACCCGGAAGGGCATCCAACGCCTGCCGCAGAATCTTCACCGACTCGCGCATTTCCCGAATTCGGACAACATAACGGGCAAAGCAATCTCCCGCCGTTTCCCAATGGACTTCCCAATCCAACTCGTCGTAGCACTCGTAGTGATCGACCTTCCGCAAATCCCACTTCACGCCAGAAGCCCGCAGCATTGGGCCGGACAATCCCCAATTCAAAGCCTCATCATGGGTCACAGTACCCACTCCCTCAATCCGCCGCCGGAAGATGGGGTTGTTGGTAATCAGCTTCTCGTACTCATCCACCTTGGGCAGGAAGTAGTCGCAAAAGTCGTGGCACTTATCCACCCAACCATAGGGCAAGTCTACGGCCACCCCCCCAATTCGCCAGTAGTTGTTATTCACCATGCGGTAGCCCGTTGCAGCTTCCCACAGGTCATAGATCATTTCCCGTTCCCGGAAGATGTAGAAGAAGGGGGTTTGCGCTCCCACGTCCGCCAGGAAGGGCCCCAACCACAGCAGGTGATTGGCAATCCGGTTTAGCTCCAGCATGATGACGCGGATATAGCTGGCGCGTTTGGGGACGGGCACATCAGCCAGTTTTTCGACCGCATTGACGACGACCGCTTCGTTAAACATTCCCGCCGCATAGTCCCATCGGCTGACATAGGGAATGTACATCACCGGAGTCCGGTTTTCGGCAATCTTTTCCATGCCCCGGTGCAGGTAGCCAATCACTGGCTCACAGTCCACCACATCTTCACCGTCCAGGGTGACAATCAGCCGCAACACCCCATGCATAGAGGGATGGTGCGGTGCCCATGTTGATCACCATCGGTTCGGTTTTGGTTTCGATCATCGTCATAGGTCTATCGTCTCCCCGATCGCGTTTCGGCAGTTAGCAGGCGCAGAGGCGCAGAATTGTTCACTCTTCTTAAGATTATACGGATCGATCGGCAGAAAAGGCAGGACTGAGGACTAAGGACTGAGGACTGAGGACTGAGGACTGAGGACTGAGGACTGAGGAGAGTATGAGTAGAGTAGAAGTAGGGTGGGCACTGCCCACCACTATGACTGAGCGCAAGAGGCACCAAGATCAATACTCCCAAAAGATCCGCTGCAACTCTGCCGTATCATCCGTTTGGGTCAAAGCCACTGCTGCCAAGATACGAGCCTTCTGCGGATTGAGATCGTTGATAATCGATTCAATTACGACGGGAGTATTGTAAGCAATCACAATCCGTCGTCAATGGAAGAAAAGGAAAAGAAATAAGAGGAAATCAGCGAAAATCAGCCAGATTGTCAAGAAATCCTCACAGTAGTTAACAGTAGATATCCTAATTAAAGCCTCTATGAGGCCTTTAGTTTGCGTACTGCCTATCTTGCATCCAGACTCGTATCCAGACCGATCGCCCTACCCTTCCTCTAATTTGGCGCGAAGCTGCTCCAGTTCTGAGTCGATTTCAGCCGATTGAGCCGTAGACGGTTGATTGGAACCAGAGGGCAGACTGGAAGGGGTAGAGCCACCCGTCAGTTGTGCTTTGAGGGAAGCCAGTTCTGCATCGATATCGCCGCCCCCTTCTAAGGCTCTGAATTGCTTTTCAACATCATCTCCAGCGGCCAATTCAGCCGTCGCTTCTGCCTGAGCCTCCATTTGCATCACTTTTTCTTCCATCCGCTCAAACGCTTCGATCGTCTTGTTCGTGCCGGTGCGGTTGAGCATTTCATTTAACTGCTGAGAGGCTTTAGCAGAGCGAGCACGGGCAATGTACATATCCTTCTTGGTTTTCGCCTCAGACAGTTTGCTTTCCAGCGTTGCCATATTTTGCTTCAACTGAGAGACGATGCTTGCCTGTTGACTCAGTTGGCTGCGGAGGGTATCGGCTGTGTCTTGATAGGATTTGCGCCGCGTCAGGGCCTCTCGTGCCAGGGTCTCATCGCCCTTTTGTAATGCCAGCTGCGCCCGCTGATACCATTCTTCAGCCATTTGGGCAGACTGACTGGCTTGACGTTCCGTGCGCTTTTGGGTGGCGATCGCCTGGGCTACGGCTTGCCGCAATCGGACGAGTTCATCCTGCATTTCGATCACGGTTTGCTCCAAAATTTTCTCTGGATCTTCTGCCTGACTAATCAGGCTAGTCAGATTTGCTCGAATGACCCGTCCAAGGCGATCCAAAAATCCCATGATGGAACCCCGCTACCATATGACTGAAATGCTGAACGCTAAAAACGCCACGACTGCCAAGTGCGATCGCAAGCTAACTTTATAGTATCGTATCCTTTCGATCGGCTCGTCCGTCTTGTGAGGGACAACCGGGTAGGGAGCAAATCTTGCAGGGAACAATTGGCATCAGCGGTTCTGGGAGGTTCATTCATGTCCATCACCATCGATCAAACTCGTCGCGCCGATCGGGTGGTGCTGTATGGCATCAGTTGGCAACAGTTTGAAAACCTGCTTACAGATCTGGGCGATCATCGCGCTGCCCGTGTTGCCTACGATCGAGGCACCCTGGAAATTATGACACCATTACCCGAACACGAATATTTCAAAGAAACGATCGGCGATGCTGTCAAAGACATGGCTGAAACCCTGGAGCTAAATTATGAATGTTATGGCTCAACAACCTGGCGGCGAGAGCTGAAGCAGGCTGGGGTAGAACCGGACAATTGCTTTTATTTTCAAAACGAGGCTCTGGTGCGCGGCCAGTTAGATTTTGATTTGAATCAAGACCCACCCCCCGATCTGGCGTTGGAAATTGATATCACGAGCAAATCCCTTAATCGCTTCCCGATCTACATTCGCCTGGGGGTTCCAGAACTTTGGTGCTACGACGATGGAGCATTGAAAATTTATCACCTGAATCAAGACCGCTACGAGGAGGCAGAACGGAGCCTGGCCTTTCCCATGCTCAACGTTCGGGAATTGCCGCAGTTGATTGAAGCCCACCGCAGTGCTGGGAAATTGGCGTTCCGGCGATCGGTGCGAGCCTGGGTGAAGGCGCAGGTGGAGGCTTGATTGAATACGGGGTTAATTGACTGGAAGATAATTTGACTGGAAGATAATTGGCTTGCGGGCAGGCAAGATGCCTGCGCTACGGATTCTGTGGACTGAATGGTTAGTATTAGTTGGGCTTCATGACTTCCAGCAATGCAGCAAGAGCCTTGTCCTCTAAAGGATTCACCTGACGATCGAGTAAGGCAATTCCCACCGCTTTGGAAAGGGCGATCGCCGCCACATCTGCATCCAGCCCTTCCATCAGTTGATCCAGCGATTGCGGGACTCTTAACGCCGATCGAATTCCCAGTAGAGTTTCTTCCGCGAAGCCAAGGGATCTCAACTGCGGTTCCAGATTATCCCAGTCCACCGGACGATCGGGATCGCCCACCTGAATCACGTAGGCTAATAATCGCTGAAGTTTGGATTCTTGCTTAGGGGTAAGTTGCACGATCGACTGTCCGCCCTCATCCCCATTCTTTGTCGCTTGCAAATTATCTAGAATCTGCTGCCAGTCTCGATCGTCGCAGGCCTCCGGCTTACCCACCACCAACGACACGCAAATTCGATTGGATTCCGCATCAATCTCCGTCACCTCTGCCCGAACACCCAAAAAGCCCAACCACTGAGCAATCGTTTCCACCAGGGTTGATCGGGTTGCTTGCGTGTTTGCCAGTAGCCGGATTTGGGTGCGAACCATCGGGCGCACAATTTGTGAAAGCATAGCGGTTCATGCGAAGGGGATAAGGTAAAGCAGACAGAATCGCTGAGGGCAGCTCCTGTTCCTAAGATGATCCGTAGATCATCCCTTGTGGATTGCAGCAACTTTCACGCACCTGAACGGTTCTATCTGTTGCCATACACCATAGAATATCAGGCATTTCAGGTTCGGTATTTTTACGATCAGAAATATCTCGGATTTCCCGCGATCGCTACGAATATTGAATGGAGTAGATGTGATCCCCAACACAAGACCCGATCGCCCAACCCGGTACAATCTTCCTGAAATTCTTGCTCCGCCCAGTCCTTTCCCTGCCAATGACGAAGCCTGTCACCTAAATTCATTGGGTCAGTCACTTTTACCAGGGATTCTGGGAACACTCTATTTCGTAAGAGAATGTCCTGCATCCCCTATGGCTAACTCCTCGTCTCAACGGCGTGCCCTGGTCGTCCAACAAAACTTCTCACCGTTTAGCAACAAGCTGGTACAGTCTGGCTTTGTTAGCGGTGAGCAGATGCAGCAAGCCCTCATCGAAAGCCGGAAAACAGGCAGGCCGCTGACTGATATTCTGGCCATGATGACGGGGCAGCAGCTTCCGCCAGACTTGCTCCGCCAGTATAAAAAGCAGCAACTGTTTGAGCTTAAGATTCTTTACGGTGTTGAATCGCTGGATCCGGAAATCAGCCAGATCAACACCAGCCAGATGAATCAGTTGATTGAAACCCTGATTCCGATCGACCTTTGCCGTCGCTATCGCCTGATTCCCCTCTCCCGCAGTGAGTCAGAACCGCCCTTTGTGCTGGTGGCGATGGTTGATCCAGACGACCTGGCAGCTCAGGACGACCTGAATCGGGTGTTGCGCCCTCAAGGGCTGGCATTGCAGCGGATGGTGATCACGGCTGAGGATTATCAGCGGATTATTTCCCAATATCTAGACGAGCAGGTTGAACGGCAGAAGATCCTGGAGTTTCAGGCTAAAACCGACGTTAAAAGCGATATTGAAAACCTGGAATATCTGGAACTGGAAGAGGCGCTGGATGACGATGCCGAAGCCAACCTGGATGCAGCTCTCCAGGATCCAGAGGCGGCTCCAGTCGTTGCCCTGGCGAACAAAATTCTGGCAAAAGCTCTCCAGGACGGCATTTCTGATATTCACATTGAACCCCAGGAAGAACACCTGCGGGTGCGTTTTCGTAAGGACGGGGTGTTGCGTCAGGGATTAGACTCGCTGCCGAAGAAAATTATTCCCGCCCTCACGGCCCGCTTCAAAATTATGGCCAACCTGGACATCGCCGAGCGCCGACTGCCCCAGGACGGACGGATTCGCCGCTTATTCGATGGACGTAAGGTGGACTTCCGGGTGAATACCCTCCCCAGCCGTTACGGGGAAAAAGTGGTTCTGCGGATTCTCGACAACTCTGCAACCCAATTAGGGCTGGACAAGCTGATCACCGACCCTGAAACGCTGCAAATTGTTCAGGATATGGTGTCTCGTCCCTTCGGACTGATCCTGGTGACGGGGCCAACGGGTTCGGGTAAAACTACCACCCTTTACTCAGCCCTGGCCGAACGAAATGATCCAGGAGTCAACATCAGTACCGCTGAAGACCCGATCGAATATACCCTACCGGGTCTGACTCAGGTTCAGGTGATTCGGGAGAAAGGGATGGACTTTGCCTCCATTCTGCGGGCATTCCTGCGACAAGATCCAGATGTGATTCTGGTGGGAGAAACGCGAGACAAGGAAACCGCTAAAACGGCGATCGAAGCTGCTCTGACCGGACACCTGGTACTGACAACCCTGCACACGAATGATGCGGCGAGTGCCGTTGCCCGCCTCGATGAAATGGGGATTGAAACCTTCATGGTGTCCAGTTCGCTGATTGGCGTATTGGCCCAACGACTGGTACGGCGGGTCTGTCCCGATTGCCGGGTTCCCTACAATCCCACACCGGATGAGCTAGCCCGATTTGGACTCTCTGCCTCTGGTGAAGCCGATGTAGTCTTCTACAAAGCCAATACCCTCAGCGCTGAGGAAGCCAATTACGCCAGAGAAACGGATACCCTCTGTCCCACCTGTAAGGGCATTGGCTACAAGGGACGCTCCGGGGTTTATGAAGTGATGCGGGTGACAGAACCGATTCAGGCATTGATTACCGAAGGTGCGCCCACTGAACGCATCAAAGAGGCAGCCGTGGAAGAGGGGATGAAAACCCTTTTGGCTTACAGTCTCAATCTGGTTCGACAAGGGGCAACCACGCTGGAGGAAGTAGAACGGGTCACATTAACCGACTCTGGGGTAGAGGCAGAACTCAAAGCCAAGCGCAAAGCTTCCCTCACCTGCCGCTGTTGTGGGGCTGCTCTAAAGCAGGAATGGCTGGATTGTCCTTACTGCACCACATCGCGCTATCAGGACTAGAAATTTTGAATTTTGGATTGGCTAGATTGGCGATTTCGGCTTAAACCAGTCCCAATCAAACCCAAAATCTAAAATCCAGAATCTAAAATCGCTTGATCACCACTGAAGGGAGACAGACAACATGGAGTTGATGATCGAAGACTTGATGGAACAACTGATCGAAATGGGTGGTTCAGATATGCACCTGTCGGCAGGACTTCCCCCCTACTTTCGGATCAACGGTAAGCTCACCCCGATCGGCGATGAACCGATGACGGCAGAGCAGTGCCAGCGGCTGATCTTCAGTATGTTGAACAACACCCAGCGGAAAAATCTGGAGCAGAACTGGGAATTGGACTGTTCCTATGGGGTCAAGGGCCTCGCTCGCTTCCGGGTGAATGTTTACAAAGAGCGCGGCACCTATGCAGCCTGTTTGCGGGCTCTCAGCTCCAAGATTCCTAACTTTGAGAAGCTGGGCTTACCCGATGTGGTGCGGGAGATGTCTGAGAAACCCAGAGGTCTGATTCTGGTGACGGGTCCAACGGGGTCTGGCAAAACCACCACCCTGGCAGCCATGATTGATCTAATCAACCGCACCCGCGCGGAACACATCCTGACGGTAGAAGACCCGATCGAATTTGTGTACGAACCGATCAAGAGTCTGGTTCACCAGCGGCAACTCAGCGAAGACACCAAGAGTTTTGCTAACGCTCTGAGAGCCGCCCTCCGGGAAGACCCAGATATCATTCTGGTGGGTGAAATGCGAGACCTGGAAACCATCTCCCTGGCCATTTCCGCCGCCGAAACCGGGCACCTGGTCTTTGGTACATTACACACCAGTTCCGCCGCCCAAACCGTTGACCGGATGATCGACGTATTTCCTGCCGATCGCCAAACCCAGGTGCGCGTTCAGCTCTCCAACTCCCTGGTCGCTGTCTTCAGCCAAACGCTGGTGAGCCGAAAGAACCCGAAACCCGGCGAGTTTGGTCGGGTCATGGCCCAGGAAATTATGGTGGTTACGCCCGCTATTTCCAACCTGATTCGGGAAGGAAAAACGGCCCAGATCTACTCCATGATTCAAACAGGCGGTAAGCAGGGAATGCAGACCCTGGAAAAGGTGCTGGCTGATCTGTACAAAGCAGGAACCATCTCCTTTGAAGCGGCCATGTCCAAGACCTCCAAAGCCGATGAACTGCAACGGCTGATCGGCGGCGCGAATCCGGCGGCTCAAACCGCTAAAGCGGGGGCAGCCAGATAAACTCAATAGAGTTGAGGGTGTCCATCCGGTACGCCCTCATTCATCGTTTAAGCTGACTTTATTTAAAAACAGTTCATTCACCGATCGCTTTTAGATATCCTAAGGAATGAAAATTAAATTGATGTAATTCTTGTGGGGTGGGCATCTTGCCTGCCCAATCAACCAAATGGAACGGTAGAAACCTACCTCCTAAACCGGATTCATCCGCTGCCACCGCATTTCTCCTCGCTGAAGAGAGTCTGATTATGCCTACCTACGTTGTTCGTGCTAGAGACACCAAAGGAAATCTGCGCCGGGAAAAAATTACCGCTGAAACGCCCTCAGATGCCCGTACCAGTCTGCGAGAACGGGGGCTGTTTGTTCAAGATTTAAAGGAAGAGCGGAGCCTGCTGGAAACCCTGAAAAACACTGACCTGAAGGACATTCAAAGTTCGATGGCTAGTGTTACGGTGAAGGATAAAGCTGTCTTTTCCCGGCAGTTTGCTGTGATGATCAACGCTGGGGTCGCCCTGGTACGCAGTTTGGGGATTCTGGCGGATCAATGCTCAAATCCCAAGCTGAAAAAATCCCTCCAGGAAATTAGTGGTGATGTACAGCAGGGGACTAATCTTTCTGATGCCATGCGGAAACATCCCAGTTGTTTTGATGGATTGTACGTCAGCATGGTGCAGGCGGGAGAAGTCGGTGGGGTGCTGGACGAGGTGATGAACCGTCTGGCAAAACTTCTGGAAGACGTGGCTCGGTTGCAAAACCAGATTAAGTCGGCCATGACCTATCCGGTGGCAGTGGGCTTCATTGCCGTTTCTGTATTCCTGGGCATGACGATTTTCCTGTTGCCCATCTTCGCCCAAATTTTTGAAGACCTGGATGCCCAGCTTCCTCCCTTCACAGAACTCATGATGGGCATCAGCCGCTTTCTCAGGAATCCGGTACTGATGGGAATTTTGATCGTTTCGATCGTCGCGCTGATCTTTGCCTATCGGCAGTACTACAAAACCAAGTCTGGGCGCGTTACAATGGATGGCTTTTTCCTGAAAATGCCCCTGTTTGGTGATCTGGTACAAAAAACGGCCACCGCTCGCTTTTGCCGTACCTTCGGTGCCCTGTCTCGTTCAGGGGTGCCGATTCTGACCGCTCTGGAAATTGTTCGAGATACGGCGGGTAATCAGGTGATTGCCAACGCCGTAGACGAAGCCCGTAAAGAAGTCCAGACCGGTGGCATGATCAGTCTGGCCTTACAGCGGGAGCAAGTCTTCCCCACTATGGCGATTCAGATGATCAGCATTGGGGAAGAAACCGGTGAGATTGATACCATGTTGATGAAGGTAGCAGACTTCTACGAGGATGAAGTGGAGCAGGCTGTAAAAGCTCTGACCAGCATCATGGAGCCGATTATGATTGTGGTGCTGGGGGGAATGGTCGGGTCAATTCTTGTTGCCATGTACCTACCCATCTTCAGCATTATGGATGCAGTCAAGTAATGGCACGGTGCAGTTAACCCAGTTCCAGCAGTTCCAGCAGTATGGCGGTCAAGCAAATCTACTACGAAGAGGTACTGGCGGAGTGTAGTGATCAGGCGGGGGCGATCGGCTTATTGAAGCAGTATCGACCCTACCTGGAAAAGATTCCCAGTATGCGTCGTCCTCACGAAAGTATCATCACGATTCCCCTGCCTCTGATTCGGATTCGGGGCAGTATTTCTCCGGCTGTATCCGGTATTGCCAATGCGGTGTCGGGGGAAGCAGTGCGTTTACCCTGCGATGTAGCGGTGCTGATGTGTGACCCAGAGTGGAAGATCAAAACGGGTGTTGAGATCTTTATTTTCATCCATCAGCCCAATGAAGATTTTTCTCACTTTCTAGGACGCTGGCGGCAAACCCAAATCTATCTAGATAAGGGCTATGAGTGGTTCATGCCCAAACGGTATCAACACATTCTCAGCGAAGGGGCTGAAGAAACTCGCCCGCTCTTTGTCACCTTCCCGGATACCCCCGATCGCATCCATCGGGGGCTACGTGGAGCCTACCTGCCCTTTGTGACGCGATCGGTTTATGCACCGGAGGAACATGATCCTCATGACCCAGACGCACTTCCATCAGACCCTTTACAGACTGATGAGGGCGATCGATTGCGGGATTTAGATTGATGCCCCTGGCTATGGCAGTACTCTAATCACCGGAATGTATTCCAATGTTGCAGTTGCATGACCAATATTTCCCTGGCAGGCAAGATTCCTGCGCTACTCCTCAGTCCTCAGTCCTCAGTCCTCAGTCCTCAACTCCTCAACCGAAACAGCAAAAACTGCGTCGATTGCAGCAGATTAAAGTTATCATCGCTGACTAGAACCAGGCTTTGTGTTCCATCGGGCAACCTGGGCCCGATCGCCATACCTTCCAGATTATCCAGGGGAATACCGAGTTCTGCTAAATTCAGTTCGAGCTGCTTGTAAATTGACACAATTCCCGCCGTGTCGCCCTTCAGTTCTGGAATGCTTGAAATATCAGTCGCTCCTCCGATCGCCAGTTGGAAAATCTGAGCATTGAACCCAGTCAGCAACCCAAAGGAACGCTCCAGGCTCAGGAAATGCCCCCCTTGATCCAGAGTCACTAGTTCCGCCAACCCATTCATCGTGGCTCGTTCAGGGGGTGGCTCCACTAGATAGAGATGTTCAGATAGCAGGGTCGATCGGTTCTCACTGACCAGATAGTGAACCATCCGGGCGGGCAGTTGGGAAGATTCAGTCTCGGCTGAGGAGGACTGATCTGGAGCAGGTAAATCTTGATGCAGAGCCGACTCCGTGGCAGCAAAAATGCGGAAGGGTTCAATTTCTCCTACCCCATAGCCGTTCGCACTAATGGTCAATGCTTCAAAACCCAGATTATCCTGTACGCCAATCGGTGCTCCGGCTTCCGTTGTAGCAGGCAAATAGCGATCGGGCGTGGGAAGTTGCCCCAGCCATGCTCCAGTCTCCAAATCAAACTCAGCCACAAAGGGGGGAATATTGCGACGACTAACGCCTTCACTGGCAATAAACAGCGAATGCCTCGGCGAAAGGGCAATTCCTTCTAAATCAATCGTTCCCCGTTCAAAAGCATTCCCCGCCTGATCAAGCAGCGGAGTCACTTTCTCAACGTCCACCGATTGAATGCCACTTATGGTTTCTGAGGCTTGAGGATCGATCGCTTGAGGATCAATCGCTTGAGGATCGATCTCCGTAGCGGCAAACCGATCGGGGTTGAGATTCAGCTTCAGGGTATAAAATCGTGCCGGACTGTGTTCGCTGCGATCGTCTGAGATGGCATAGAATCGATCGAGCTGGCGATCGTAGGTGATGCCTGAGAGTCCGCCCACACGGGTTCCATCAAAGCTGAGTTTGGGTAGACGGTATTCCCCCAAAAAGTCTAAGGAAACCTCGAGAAACAACCGATCTTCGGCTTTAACCTGCGGTAAGTTGCAACTGGAAAGGAGGAGGGTGAGTCCCAGAACTAATATCAAAAACGATCGCTTCATTCGCTAGAAGTGGTTTCTAACCACAGATGCCTGATCACTATGTTTGGAACGCTGAACTGGAACGCTAACCCTACAGGGATTCCAAACACAGATCCTAGTGTACCGCTCTAGCAACTGCTACACATACTGAGGCGAGGCAACAAACGAATCAATTGCACCAGGTCGTCCAGGTGTTCAAACGGTTTACTGATAAAAACGTGATTTTCTACCCAATACAAGGCAGAATCATCAATGTGAAGCGTTTTTAAGATGCATCCTCGATCGGCAGCAAGTTGTGAAACTTCAAGGGTATTCATTTGGGTGGTAGGTTAAAGTAATAAATCGACAGTCAACTTGGGGAATTCAATAACAGCGTTAGAGAATTTAATCTTATTTTTAGAGTTTTTGTGGAATTCTTAATTCAGTGTTTTTGAGGATATTTCGCGGACTCTGGCTTAAGGTTCAACTTTTCTCCGCAACTTTAACGAGCTTCTGGAACAGTCTTTCCGTAGAGCAATCGCTCACTCATCACTCACCCACAGAAACTCCTCCCCGAAGCGTCTGCCTTTACCTTTCGCCTTAGATGCATTTATGACCCTGAAACTCTCGCAGATTCAAGATATCCTTAATGCCAAGCGGAATGAGTTTACAGCTTTTAGCCAGGAGACATGGCAACAGTTGCAGCAGTACCGCACCATGCTGGCACATCTCTCGCCTCAAGGAGAAGCTGATCTGCTAAAACAGCTCAAAAAGCAGCCGCGTGATGTGGGTGCCCGACTGTTAGAACCAATGGACAAAGCGGTGAATGGGGTAATTCCCGCTAAGCTGACCTGGCAAAATCGAGAGCAAAGTTTGGCCTGGGTACGCGATCGGCTCACAGGAATCAAAACCTTTGCGGTAGATGGTTCGCAAATCTACCCCGGCAAAGACCTATCAATTCCGGTGGCTCTGGTGCAAATCGGCTGGTTTGAAAATCCGCACCTTCCCCTAGGAGGTTATGAGAAAGACGTTCGAGTCGATGTGATGACTCCCAGTGATTTGAAAGCGGGTCATAGCGGCGAACCCGTCGATCGGCGAGTGAATATGCGGCGGTTTCAGATGGAAACTCAGCGGCTGGTGGAATACATCAAAGCCAATGACCATGCTGAAGATTGCCTGGTATTTCTGGATGGTTCCCTGGTTGCCACCTTTGCAGAGGCGTTTGATGCTCAAAGTCGTCAATTCTACGTTGATTGCCTAGTGGAATTACTGCAAGCCAGTGAAACCTATCGAGTCCCCTTAGTGGCCTATATCGATACATCCTATGCGCAGGATTTATCCGTAATGCTGAAAACCCTGTTTCAGCTACCCGACTCTCAAACCATTCATGATGCCTTGCTCCTCGGTAAATTTATGGAATGGGGCGATCGCACTCCCCTATTTCAATGCCAGCGTTCCGGCATCCTCAACGATTATTCCGCCCATCGGAATCAGATTGCGTTTACTTATCTCAAAACCACCCGTGAAGGACAACCCGCCCGTCTAGAGATGCCGATCTGGATGTATGAAGCTGCGTTGGTCGATCGGGTAGTGGATTGGGTGCGGGGAGAGGTGATTATTGGCAGTGGTTATCCCTACGTGATTGAAACGGCAGACCAAACGGCGGTATTGCAGGCGGAGGATCGCCAGACGTTCTACCGCATCTTGCAAGATTGGGCCGAACAGGAAGATCTGGATCTGCGGTTTTCTCGCAAGATGGTGAGTAAAGTCAGACGACGGTAAATGGAAAAATTTATTTTTCCGGAAAAATTGGGGAAATGCTGGAAGATAAAGACTAATTGTAGGTTGCGATCGAAACTAAGTTGGAAATGAAAATTTACTCAATTTACTCAAATTCTGATTCCTGGTAATAGGAGTCTAATTGTCAAAGCTGTACAAATGGGGAGTTTCAGTTATTAAATTCACAACCTTTAGTAAAAAAAGACATTCCTTCCATAAATTATTGCTGCTTGAAGTAAAGCTCACAATAGCTTTATTTTTCAGCGAAATCTAGTAAACTTTTCAGAAAGTGTGTTCAAATAACTAGAAAGAGAGAACCGAAGTAAGCGATTTTCTTAGTATCAAGCCATCAGACTTCAGTAATTTTAAGGTTTTAGCGACATACGGTTCAAGTTGGGTGCATTGACCTCCAGATTGTGTGATTCCGTCTCCCTGTTAAACAAGCTTGCTTGAGATGAGGAATACAACGAGAGTAGCTGATGTGAGGCTGTACCGCATTCCCATTGTCGTTTTATGAGTTTTTAAGTACTATGACCACCTCACGCGCCTTAGCCTTTTCCGTGTTTTTATCGGGGGTCGTATTTTCCGGTGCGACCCTGTTTCTGGTGATGACAGGTTCCCGCCCACTCACCATTCAGCTTGAAGATAGACCTGTCTTTAGTGGTCGAGTTCAAGATTTAGCATCC
Source organism: Egbenema bharatensis FJBBOT/2019 (assembly GCF_048077055.1). Lineage (NCBI taxonomy): Bacteria > Bacillati > Cyanobacteriota > Cyanophyceae > Oculatellales > Oculatellaceae > Egbenema > Egbenema bharatensis. Next base: position 6,952,866 of record NZ_CP182236.1, read on the forward strand.
CCCTACTTAAGTGTTGTAGCTGGATTGAGTGTTGGTATTGGACTAACCTCCTTCACGCTATTGGGTTGGCGAAATGCTGTTCAGGAATTAGAGCAGGCAACGGAACAGGTTTCCATCTTAAAGCAACAATTGCAGCAGCAAGAAGGCATGGTAGAAAGTCTCAGATTTTCCGAGGCCAAACTACATGCATCAGGGCTGAGCTTTTTTGTGGATTCGGCAACGCCTGCAGGAGTCACTTCAGCAGTGCCTCTGAATTCAGCGAGCCAACCCATCTTTTCGGTCAATCCTGACCCGAACACCCCAGAACCAGTTCTTTCCAGGGAAGCCGTACCAATTCAAGCTCAGACTCCACCCCTGCGATCCCAACCCCAACCCCAACATCATCCTCAACACCATCCTGCCCAAATTGAAGAGTTAACGAATTCGCTGCGCCAAATTATGAACCAAATTGAGCAATTGAAAGTTGCTCAAGCATCCGATCGCACTGATGCGGTAGATGCTTCAATCCATATTTAGTTTGGTGATTCTACTCATATCTGGGTGATCTCCCCTCATATCTGGAAGAACATTCATCAGCTTATTCATCCTGCCTTCAGATCGGTTGAATCAAAAATTTCTTACATCCTGAAATTTCAGGTTTGATCTTGCGGATTCCTGAACCTGGTGTTTGTTTGGTTATTTGCTGAACTAATTTGTGTTCGCAAAGCATTGGTTTGGTTAAGCACCGGCTGTCTGGATTGAAGTAATAGTGTTTCTCAAATCGTGTCTCTCAAGCATATCTCTCAAGTCACAATTCTCAGAGAACTACTGCCTTCATGCCGTTGGCCTGTGCATTCTACGGCAAGTTTCCCTAGGGATTGAGTCCGCTTTCGATGCCCCTTCAGAAGTAACCATTATGATTCCCCCTTCTCAGTTGCGGTTGCGCTCTTACCGTCTCCATCGTTTAGCCTGGAGCAGTCTATTAAGCCTGGGGATTTGGAGTATGGGATTACCGCCGATCGGAATGCTCCAGGTTTCGGCTCAGACCGTTCCTTCTACCGTTCGTAGTGCGTATACCTTGTTGGATCAGGGCTTAGTCAATCAAGCCATTACTCGGTTTGAACGAGCCGTGCAGCAATTTCCCGAATCATTGGAAGCGCGCCTGGGATTAGCGATCGCCTATCGTCGGGCCGGACGGGATGCAGATGCGTTTCAAGCCTATGAACGAGTATTGGAACTTGAACCAAACAACCGTTTAGCCCTTTTAAGCTTAGGAACGCTGGGGGGATTTCGTCCCGAATGGCAGGAGCGAGGCATTGCTGCCCTGACCAGCTTACTTCAGCAAAATCCAAATGATGGAGAAGCCCGATCGCAGCGAGCCTTACTCTACATCTATGAAGGACAGTTTGAAGCAGCTCTAGCTGATTATGAGCTAATTTTGCAAGATAATCCCGGTCGGGATGCAATTGGTGGAGCTGCCCAGGCCTATGCTTACTCTGGCAATTATGAGCAGAGTTTGACTCTATTCAATCGCTATCTTCAAGGTGGAGGGACGCTAGCAGGAGATGCAGCAACGGCCTACGCCAGAGCCTTACGGGAAACGGGAGATGCCGCCGCCGCCGTCCAGATTTTAGAAACGCAAATTCAACGCCAGCCGGATCTGACTGGTTCTGTGATCCGAATGCGAGCGGAACAAGCTTTAAACTATGCTGCGATTGAACGGTTGAATTTAGCCACCGCAGTATTGGCTCCGTTGCGGGGACGGGAAGATGCTCGGATGGTGCTGGGACGAACCTTAATTGCGATCGGACGGCTGAATCAAAATGAAACCTTTTTAGAAGAAGGAATTCGCCTGTTTCAAGCGATCGCAACGGCAGCCGATACGCCGATCGTTCTCAAACGCGAAATTGCCGCAGTGCTGGCAGGGTTTCCTGCATCCCAATCTACAGCATTAAATGTGTATCAACAACTGATTCAGCAATATCCCGACGATCGCGGCCTACAAACTCAGGTTGCAGTCTTGCAGTATGAAACGGAGCAACTCTCCGAGGCAGAGTTGCTGACGCAGTTGTCCCAAATTCTCCGTACAATTCCCACGGATCTAACCCAGCGATCGTTGATTGTTCAGGCTTTAATTCGGCTCAGAACTCCCAGCCCCCAACTGTTGCCACTTTACGAAAATCTGGTGCGGGCAGGCGTAACCGAACCGCTGCTCTATTTCCGGATTGCTCAAATTTACCTGCGGCAGGCGGACTTTGCCACGGCGCGATCGGTGCTGGACACTTATCAAGCCAGCCGTCCGGAATTGGTCAGACAATCTGGGGCGATCGATCCGGCAGCGGAACTATTGCTAGCCGTGATCGATCAGCGAGAGGGTAAATTGCAGGAAAGTGTGCGTCGGTATCAGGCAATTATTGACAGTAATCCCAGAGATAAGAGCATTCTCAGTGGAGCACTGCAAGGGTTGGCTGGCATTTATCAGGGACAGGAACGATTCACAGAAGCGATGGTGTTGTACAACCGGGTGATGGCGTTGAATCCAAATGACCCGGTGAAACGCTTGGGACAGGCAGCTTTAGAGTATCAAGCCGGCGTATTGGCGCGATCGGAAGCGGAAGCAATTCTCAGCCAATGGTTAATGACCCAACCGCTGACCCAAACTCCTCCTGAACTGTACAGCTTGGTAGGCGCGTTGCCTGCCGCATCAAGCCGGGACTTGCTTTACCAGTCATTACTTCAGGTTGATCCGACGAACGTGCTGGTGCAAACCCGCTATGTCGAAATGCTGGCGAGCCAAAACCCCGGCGCGGCTATAGCCTATGTTGAGGCGTTAATCGCCCAAAATCCAGAGAACATTGACCTTTACTTTCTCCAGGGAAACATTGCTCAACGACTGGGGGATCTACGGCAAGCAGCGGCAGCTTATGAATCGGTTCTATCCCTGACTCCGGAAAATATTGATGCTCTCTCCGCGCTGGGGGGAATCCGGTTCCGGCAGCGACGTTATCAGTCAGCAGCAGAGTCCTATAGTCAAGTGTTAACCTTGCAGCCCGATCATGCCGTTGCCAGGGCTGCGCTGATCGACCTGGAACTGATCCTGCGGAGACGCTTTCCTGTCCTGCGCCAGGCAGAGCAAATTCGGCAAGCAGATACAGTTCAACCACCTGATCTGAGCCGGATACAGCCAGTTCCGCCATCCGAGGTTGAGTTTTTGCCCCAGGGAGATGTTCCCCTGCCCTGGCACGAGTGAAGCTGGGCATGATTACTCCTCCGATCGCCTGCAATCAGCACCCTTCAGTACGAATCTATGACTCCATCTCGCTGGTATTTCAAGGTGTCTCTAACCTCACTCTCAATCCTGATGGTTTTGATGGTCAGTTGTTCTCCCCCTCTACCAGGTGGATTTCCAGGAGCCGGTTCATCCTCAGCAGACTCCTCGATCGCTGCTTCTATGTCCCGTTCGGAAATCCTACAGGAAAGCTGGCAAGCTTACAAACGTCAATTTATTCAGGCTGATGGCCGGGTGATCGATCGGGAAGCCAACGATCGCACAGTTTCTGAAGGACAAGCCTATGCAATGCTAAGAGCGGTATTAATAGATGATCCAGAAACATTCTCGAAAACGCTGGAATGGGCGGAGAGTAATCTGCAACGAAGAACATCAGACGGACAGCCCAGTGATGCGCTTTGGGCATGGAAATGGGGAGAAGATGCGAACGGAAATTGGGGGGTTTTAGATCCCAATTTTGCCAGCGACGCAGACTTAGATGCGATTACCGCGTTGATCTTAGCGGCTCGTCGTTGGAACCGTCCTGACTATTTGACCCTGGCTCAAACCAAGCTAGACGATCTCTGGAATCTTTCTACTATGAGGGTTCCGGCTACTGCCCAACGCTACCTACTGCCTGGGCCAGCAGAATCGTTTGTGCAGCCCGATCGCCTGATCTTAAATCCGTCCTATCTCGCCCCCTATGCCTTCCGGCTGTTTGCCCAGGTGGATTCACGGGATTGGCTGAGTTTAGTTGACAGCAGCTATCAGGTCTTAAACGAAGCGGCATCCCTGTCGTCACAAGGATTACCAGGAGATTGGGTCGTGCTCAATTTGGGAACCCGGCGGCTAGAGGCAACTTCAGCGGATGAAACAGAGCCATCCATCTATGGGTTTGATGCCTACCGGGTCTGGTGGCGTGTGGCGCTCGATGCAGTTTGGTTTGAGGCTGATCAGGCTCAAGCTTTTTTACAAACCCATCTTCAACCTTTGCGGTATCAGTGGCAGGCTGAGCAAAAGATTCCAGCGCAGATGGATTTGCAGGGAGAAGCGATCGTCCCCTATGAATCAACTGCCCAGTATGGTATGCTCTATGCCGCTTTTTCCCTAGTTGATCCAGCCGTTGCCGCTGAAATTCAACAGCAGAAACTCTTGCCCACCTACCGTAGAGGAATCTGGGATAGCAATGATGCTTACTATACGCAAAATTTGTGCTGGTTCGGGCTGGCGTTTCCCTACGACGCGATCGCAGATTGGTTAAACGCAGAGGAATAAATTCAGGGTGTGCATGGATAGGTTAACCCCAATAATTGAGTGATGACAATAACACAATGAACAAAACCCCCAATCGTAGCATGATTGATTCCATCAATGTTTCTTCTAAATGAACAGAAATAGTTCATAAATTGCTAACTTAACCATTCATTTAGCTGTACTCAATTTACTGAATCCTATGATGCCGAACTGGTTTAACTTCGCTCGTCTCTGGCAGTTCTGCCGCAGAATTAGCCGCATTACCCTACTGCTTACCCTATTTGGTCTGCCGATCGGAGCTGTCAGCCTTGTGCCGGTTGTTCTCCATGCCCAGGAAACCCAGCCGGTACAGCAAGCAGAAGATCAGATTATTCGGCAATTTGCCCTGCCTGAAGCGCCTGCCCAACCGCCCGTCTATCGATCGCAACCTGCTGCCCCCGCTGCACCACCCCCCTCTGCGCCACCCCCAGCAGCACCTCCTCCCTCTGCGCCGCCTGCCTCCAACCTGACTCAAACTCCATCAGAGACAGAATCTTCAAGGGCTGAGGCAACTGAAGCGAATACTGAAGAAACCCCCATGCCTGATAGCGAATATGTGTGGGAATTCAACCGCTACCCTGAAATGGGCAATCGCATCCGGTTAGAGGGAGTTTATCCAACCGCTCGGTTTGGCTTTACCCGTCCGCGCAACTGGGAAGTTCAATCGGCTAAGGCTGTGATTCAGTTTCGTCAGTCTGCATCGCTATTGCCCGAAAAATCGAATTTGACGGTGCGAATCAATGACACCAGCGTTGGCACGGTTCCCCTCAATCGCACCAATGGGCAGATTGGCAATGTAGCCTTTGACATTCCCCCCAGCCTGATTCAACCTCAAAACGAGATTGCCATTCTGGCAGAACAACAAACCTCGGAAAGCTGTACCAACCCGAATACACCAACGCTCTGGACAGAGATTCTGCCTGCCTCTAAGCTGGTCTACACCTATCGCACGCAAACTATCCCCCTCGATTTCAGCCGCTATCCTTACCCGATCGTCGATGAGTATAATCCTGATCCCAATCAGATTGCCTATTTACGACCGCAGGCTATGACATCTGAATGGTTGACAGCGGTGAGTCGATTTCAGGCGCAGCTCGGACGACTGCTAGACTACCGCCCCGTCCGCTCCCGCGTGATTGACAACATCAGCCAGTTAACGGCACAGGAACAACTGGTGGTATTAGGAACCCCCAATAGTCAACCTTTACTGGCGAATCTAGAACTGCCTTTTACATTGAATCAAGGCAAGATTTTGGATGGACAACAAAAGCCTCTGCCGGATGATGTGGGTGTGCTCATGTTGACGACATTAGAAGAGAGCGATCGCACCACTCCAGTTCTAGTGGCGACAGGAAATGCGACCAGCGGTATGACGAAAGCAGTACAGTTTTTAGTTCAAGCGAAAGACCGACAAATTGGTACGGGACAAGCCATTACGGTGAATAATTTGGAAGAAATGGCTTCCCAAAATCCCCGCAGTTGGATTGGTCATTTGCCAAACGCTAATCGGTTTAAGTTTAGTGACTTAACCCTGGAAACCGATCGCTATTTTGTTGATACAACTGTCCATGGTTCTAACCCTGCTGCCATTGCAATTCCGTTTCAGGCATTACCCGGCGATCGCATTGCCCGGGGGAGCACGATTACGCTGGACTATACCTATGGCCCTCAACTGAATCCCCGCACATCAGCCGTGGAAGTCGCGCTTGATGACATTACCCTGGGAGCAGAGCGGCTCTCATCTAAAACGGGGGGGAGCCGATCGTTTACCGTCAATCTACCCGATGATGTCGTCCGTCCAGACTCAAAACTGTACGTCCGGTTTGTGCTAAACCCATTGCAAAACGGAGTATGTGGTATAGAAGCTGAGCAACAGCTTTGGGGCACTGTCCACAGCACCAGCCATGTCAACTTAACTAAAGATACGGTGACGCGCTTACCCGATTTGAACTTACTGAGGGTCGGTTATCCTCTGGCGGCTCCCCAGGATCTGAGCACCACTGCCCTGATCCTGCCCGATCGCCCCACGAATGGCGAATTTGATGTTTTCCTGAGCTTCAGCCGTCGCCTGGGGCAAATTACTCAGTCTGATTCCATCAAGCTCAATACCTACCTTGCTAAAGATCTCCCAGCCCAGGTGAAGGCAGAGCAGAATTTGGTGGCCATTGGGGTACGCGATCGATTACCCACCCCAGAAGCCCTGGTCACGAAGGGAGGGTTGAACTTACATACCGCTTCTCTGCGGCAGATGGGAGCCACTCAAGTCCAGGCAATACCCGATGGGGAAGGTGTGGTTAAAGCAGTGCTGTCTCCCTGGAATGAGAATCGACTGCTGCTGGCTCTCACAGCCCAACGGGATCAGGGCTTGCGTGATGTGCAGGATTTGCTCGACAACGATCGCTTATTTGGGCAGTTGCAGGGAGATACAACATTAATTCACCGCAATCAACCTGACCCTAACCCCTATGACAGAGAAGGTTATAGCATCACTTCCTTAAACAATGCCCCCCAGGAGCGCACCGTGGTGCAAGCCAGCTTTATGGGAAGACTGGTCATGTTTTTCCAGAATCACTGGTTACTGCTGCCCGTTGGGATTGTTCTGCTGCCGCTCTTGCTGTACGGATTTTCTCAAATCTTTCTAAATCACGTTGCCAATGGAGGAACCAGATCATGAGCCAAATGTCCTCTATCGATTCACCTAATTCTCGTTTTCCGGTACTTAAACGCTGGTTCTTAGGCATCCCTGGCTTGCTCGATCGTCTCTTCCCCAATGCTGGAAAATGGCAACTGTTTGCAATTGTAATACTGTTATTAGCGTTCTCGATTCCGTTCATCATTACGCCACTAACCATTTGGCAACAGGGAACGGTTGCTCTTGTTCTGAGCCTCATGGGATGGTTGATTGTATGGTCAGAACAGCGGCAAATTAATCGACGGGTCAGTGAGCATTTGCACCTGTTTTTAGCGTGGATTAGCATTATCACAACGCTACGCTATTTGTATTACCGCATCCAGTACACGTTGAATTTAGACACCTGGCTTAACGGTAGCTTCAGCATTCTGCTATTGGTTGCAGAGCTATACGCGATCGGGACACTATTCCTCTCCTATTTTCAGACGCTCCGTCTGCGCGATCGATCGCCAGTTGATTTGTCCTCCATTTCCCAGTCCCAGTGGTTTAGCGTAGACGTATACATCCCCACCTATAACGAAGATGTGGAGATTGTCCGAAAAACGGCTCTGGCGGCAATGGCGTTGGAGTATCCGGCTGACAAAAAGCGAGTTTATATTCTGGATGATGGACGGAAGTTTCCCCAGCGGCGGCTGAAGCTGCAAAAAATGTGTCAGGAACTAGGCTGTACCCTTCTGACGCGGGATACCAACGAACACGCTAAGGCGGGAAACATTAATACTGCCATGCGGCGAACGCAGGGAGAACTGATTTTGATTCTGGACTGCGATCATATTCCGGCGCGGCAGTTCCTCCAGCACACAGTCGGGTTTTTCTATAATCCGAAAGTGGCACTGGTGCAAACGCCCCACTGGTTCTATAACCCTGATCCGTTCGAGCGAAATCTGCTTACCGATGGTCGGATTCCAGTTCACAACGAACTGTTCTACAAAGTGATTCAAAAAGGGAATGACTTTTGGGGAGCCTCGTTCTTCTGCGGGTCAGCAGCTGTGATTCGCAAACAGCACGTTCTGGAAGTGGGTGGCATTGCGGTGGAAACGGTGACAGAGGACTGCCATACCTCGATGCGGCTCCATTCTCGTGGCTATGAGTCGGTTTACTACGACAAAATTATGGTGGCGGGACTGGCCCCTGAAAAGTTCTCTTCCTATGTGGGACAGCAGGTGCGCTGGGCCCGGGGCATGGCCCAAATTCTCCGCCTGGAAAATCCGTTGTTTAATCCCCGACTGAAGTTAACTGTGCCGCAGCGATTATGCTATTTCTCGGCTTGTTCCCACTTCTTTTTTGGCTTTCCCCGTCTGATGTATGCCTTCGCGCCGATTCTGTATCTGTTGCTTGGGCTGAATTTGGTGCGCGGTCTCGGTTTAGAAACCCTGTTTTATGCAATTCCCCATATCGCTCTGGGTCTCTACGCCAACTACATCACCAACAAAACGGTGCGGTTCTCCTTCTGGAATGAGATCTTTGAAAATGCCCTGGCGTTTCAGGATGGGATTGTCACTTTCCTGGCTTTAATCAATCCTAAGCTTGGCTCATTCAATGTCACAGACAAGGGAATGCAGGTCGATCGTCGGAGCTTTGATTGGCGATCGACCCGAGGCACCATTGGAGTTACGATTTTGCTGGTACTCTCGCTCATGGCGGTTCCCCTCTGGTTGGTGAATCAACCTCAGGCCCGGAAGCCATTATCATTAACGCAGCCTGGGCGGGCTTTAATCTATGCTTGCTGACCGCTGCTTTGTTAGTTGGCTTTGAACAACCCCAACTGCGACGCGCTCATCGGCTCCAGCGTCAACTCCGAGCTGTGATTCACAGTGCCGACCATACTACCTGCAACGGTATCACCTTTGATGTCAGTGAAACTGGAGCAAATATTCTGCTGGATTCCTGGGTTGATCTGCCTGATATTGTGGATTTGGAGCTTTTGGGCGATTTTGATGCTAGCGTTTCTCTCAGTGCCCAAATTACTCGAATCACTCCGAATAATACTAATCAGGTGACGATCGCCGTTGAGTTTGTTGATTTAAGTCAGGCCCAGTCCGATGCGCTCGTGCGAGTCATTTACTCTGATGTAGCAGACTGGTATTCCCAGGAGCGACAGGAAATTGATAAGCCGCTCAATTCCTTTGGGTTCTTAATGACTGGAATCGTTCGAGCCTTTCGCACTCGCAAACCCGCTCCCAGAGCAGTTCGTCAAAAACCAATTCAGGCTCCTGTACAGCTTTACTGGAACGGCAATTTTTATCCAGCAATTGCCACGGCTATGAACTCTCGATCGATTCACCTGGAGCTATATCCCGATGTGCTGGCGGATTCAGACCTGCTTCAAGTGGAGCGTCCCCCGGTTGGGCTGCTGCTGAGTTCTGACTATCAGGATCAGCATCCAATTCGCTTAATTGCCCAGGTTGAATCCGTAATTTGTGCCGATCGATCGTTGTTTATGGCGATGACTGATTCGCTTCAGTCTTCTGGATTAAGTTTGGAACTTCGCTTTCCCAAACACTTAGATGGACAACAGCGTACTAAAATTCGTCAACTATTGAAGACGCTGTAGGTTCAGATTGCTTGCGAACTAACGCAACATTGCCTCAAACTGCTGCTCCCAGGACTCATGGTTTCCCTTGGCCACCTGAATGATCGGCGATAGCCCCACCAGGGAGTTTACCGTCCAGTTCACCAGGGAGAGGGGAAACTTCAGAGGACGGGCAATGTCTAAAAACAGCACGACTCGGTAATCGTTCGTATCATTCCAAACTTCGTGGGGGAAGGTGTCATCAAACAGCAGGACTTTCCCCTCTTCCCAATGGGCGATTTCGTCGGCAATGCGAATTCGACAGGATTCTTTGGGTTCTGGGACTTTTAAAGCTAAATGACAGCGAATAATTCCCTTGTGCTTGCCCCGATGGGCTGGAATATGTTTCCCAGGAGCCAGAATGGAGAAAAAAGCCACCTTTAACCCTGGAATTTGCTTCAGGATTTTAGCCGTTTCAGGACAGCGATCGCAGTTTTTTTGTGATCGATAGCCAAAGGCGCAGAAAAAGTAAGTCTTCCACCGATTGTCATCCGCAATACTAGACTGGCGCGGGGAAATGTCCTGGAAGTTGGGTAGTGCGTCGGCATAGGGCATGACCTGATCCAACTCCTGCCGAATCACCTGCCAGTTTGCTTCCAGCATCTCTGTCCAGGGAAACTGCTCCTTTGAGAAGAAAATGGAATCTCCCACTAATGAATACCTGGGTACCAGATTTTCCAGCTTTTGAACAATGCTCACTTGTTCCAGGCGTACCCGTTCCAGCCGGGCGATCGTCTCTTTCCAAATCCCTTGCATTTACTCCTCCCTGTTTGGCTAGCTTCCATCCAGGACGGATAAGCAGTCGCCAGAAAAAATACAAGCAATATTGTATCTTTCCACCTGGCATTTCTGCTGGACTTAACCGAAAAGCCAATACAGAATTTTATGGGCGATCGCTGGACTGAGGAACCCGCCCATCAATGCAGCCAAAAACAGCGGGGTAAAATGATCGCTGCCCCCCTGGGTAAAGAGATTAAAGAATATGGCGATCGCGCTGGCGAGCAGGCAAGCCAACATCGAGCTTCCCAGTAGCCCGACTCCTTGAAAGAGTAGAACGTTGTCTCGCCTTCCCCAAAACCAATACCCAAACGCCGTTGACCAGGCACCCACAATCAGCCCGGTTCCCAGAAAAAACGGAAAGAAGACTACCAGTAAACCGATTCCGCCCCCCTGAGATTCAAAGGTTTCTGGCGAGAAGATTTGTAAGGCAGTGTAGCCGCAGATGACGGTCAGAATTCCACCCCCCACAATAAAGCCAATCAGGAGTAGCAACGCAACCAGAGATCGTCCTTTGATCAGGCTGAGAATACCGGCGGCAACAAAGGAAGAAATGAACAGTCCGAGTAGAACCTCCATCAGCGTTTTACCTCATCAATCTGCTACGATTTTTCAAATATCTATCCTGCCTGTAGGATTCCCTGATTACGGCTTGTTTTATCGATAGCAGCTTAAAAACGACTGAACATAGTAATGTCCAGTCCCTACAAATCCATACGCAGGAAACAAGCGGAAATCGGTAATGAATCAAGCAAAAAACCAGAAGTAGCTCAACCCAATCAACCGTGTTTTGCTGAAAACCGCAACTGAATTGACACAAAATTGATTGTATTCAACCGGCTGGTTTGGTCAGTGAGCATCGAAGGGGGTGCTGCGATCGATTATAGTGAAAAAAAGAAGAACGCTGGAGAGTTTAAGTTCTTCAAATTTTTTACTGCAATTCTGAAAGATTTTAAGAACAGTTACGGAAACTACTTTGGTTGGCAACAGGAAGCTCAGAAAGCCACCTTGGTTGCCCTGGGAGCGATCGAGGCTTGACGGGTTTTGGCATTCATGATCGCCCAATTGGTGAAAAGATCTTCTAGTGAAAAGATCTCCAATCAATCACCGAATCAGCGCAAGTAGGAAGGGCGATCGTGAATGCCCATAATGTGTTGAGCAATCTACGTGGGTTTAACCTTCGATCGCCTCCAGTCCTTTAACGGGAGGGCCGTGCAGAACTTCACCATCGCAGCTAAAACGGCCACCATGACAGGGACAATCCCAGCTTTTCTCTGCACTGTTCCAGTTCACAATGCAGCCCAGGTGGGTACAGGTTGCAGAAACCGCATGGACAGTACCTGATTCATCCCGATAGGCAGCCACTTTGTTTGTGCCAAGAGTGAGCAGCTTCCCTTCGCCGGGGGCAACTTCATCGAAGGAATTATCCTGAAGTCCTTTCAGCCGATCGCCAACCCAATGGATGCCCACATCCATATTTTCTTTCAGGGAAGTGGGTTTGACAAATGGAGTAGCGCGAGTGGAATCATACAAATTCGCCCAGGGATTCTCAATGCCCAACAGCAAGTCGGACAACAGCATTCCGGACATCGTACCATTACTCATTCCCCACAGGCTGAAACCAGTTGCCACATAAATGTGATCATTGAATGGAGTGAGCTTGCCAATGTAGGGTAATTGATCAAACGAAACCATGTCCTGAGTAGACCAGCGATAGTCGATCGACTGTACACCAAACCGACTACGGGCATAGTTTTCCAGGTTTTGGTAGCAGGTTTCAGTATCCGATCGACTGCCCACCTTATGACCTTCACCACCGATCAACAGCAGAAGCTTGCCATTGTAAGGCGTGGTACGAATCGAACGATACCCTTCCCCCGTCCCAATCAGCATACCTTCAGGAGCCTGTTCCGGCGAAATTTCTGCTCCAATAATATACGATCGCTTAGGATAGGCCTTAGCGAAGAATAACCCCTGATCAAGAATGGGCACATTGGTCGTTACGACAACATCCTTAGCGTGAACCACTCCCTGATTAGTGATAATCTGGCAAGGATCGCCCTCCTCTACCTGCGTCACTCGCGTATTTTCGAACACATAACTTCCATCCCCATAAATTTTCTTTGCCAGGTGAGCGAGATATTTTCGAGGATGGAATTGTGCCTGATTTGTGAATCGAATTGCCCCAGCGATCGGAAAGGGTAGAGATACTTCGGAGACATAGGAGGCAGGCAGTCCTAGCTGCATGGCTGCCTCAACTTCATCCTTGATTTGCCCTAAATTCTCCTCAGTTTCTGCAAAGGTGTAAGCATTCTGGCGACTAAAATCACAGGCAATTTGTTCCTCCTGCACCAACGCAGCAACCTGTTCAACCGCCGCTTGATTCGATTGCGCGTAAAGCTTCGCCTTTTGCTCTCCCGCTTCTTTGATCAAATTGGCATAAACCAACTGATGAAGCGAGGTTACTTTTGCGGTGGTATGTCCACTCACTCCGGTTGCAATCTCGTTTGCCTCCAATAATGCAACGGTTTTACCCGCCCGCTTTAACAGAAACGCAGTTGTAACTCCCGCTATTCCCGCGCCCACGATCGCCACATCAACGGATACACTATCAAACGTTGCTTGAATCAAGCTGGGAAAATTATCAGTTGAAGTAGAATCAATCCAATAGGAAACCGGTTTACCAGATATTTGTGACATATATTGACTTGACAAAATAGTGAGAGTTCGATCGTTAAGGTAAACGGTATCGAACGACTCACTCATCTGTCAGGCGATTGAGTTAGCCCTATGTCAAAAGATATGTTGAGATCAAACGATGGGTGGACGATCGTTCAGCCCATCTCTCCGAAAGCCCTATCAGTATATTCGTCCTTTAATTTGGGCCAGTGCCTCTGCTGCCAGCACTTCATCCTCCGAATAATAACCTGAAGCCTTCTTCGCCTCAATCTCCACCTGAGCATCCGCTGGAACCAGCTCAGGCGGGATAGGAACCCGTTGACCGACCGCAATTCCAGCATTTGTAATCGCGTTATATTTCATATTACTCATGGAAACCAGGCGATCGATTTTTGTAATCCCCAGCCAGTGCAGCACATCGGGCATCAACTCCTGGAAGCGCATATCCTGCACCCCTGCCACACACTCCGTTCGCAGGAAATAGGCATCCGCCCGATCGCCTCCCTCCTGTCGCTTGCGAGCATTGTACACCAGGAATTTCGTCACCTCTCCCAGGCCCGCCCCTCCTTACGACAATAGACAATCACCCCAACCCCGCCTTCCTGAGCCGTCTGAATGCAAACTTCAATCCCGTGAACCAGGTAAGGACGGCAGGTACAAATATCAGAGCCAAACACATCTGAACCATTGCACTCATCATGCACCCGCACAGCCAGTGGCTTCGTTGGATCGGTGATTGCAGTGTGATCACCCACGATATAAACCGTTGTGCCGCCGATCGGAGGTAGAAAAACGTGCAGATCAGGACGAGTGACCAGTTCGGGGAACATTCCTCCCGTTTGCTGAAATAAGGCTCGCCGTAATGTCCACTCATCGATATTCAGGCGTTTGGCAATACCCGGCAAGTACCAGACCGGATCGATCGCCGCCTTCGTCACCAACAAGCTCCCATCTGCCTTGAGCAGTTCTCCATCGACCGTCAACCGTCCCTGCTTAATCTCATCCTGAAGTTCTGGGATGTTGATATGGGCTTTAGTAATGGCGATCGTTGGAAAAATCTCATACTCCTCAGAATGAGCTGCAAACACTTCTCCAGCAACCGCCCCCAAAGGATCCAGAGAAACAATTTTGTCGGGATCGCCCCAACTGGGATGCGGCCCGATCGGCACCACCGGGGATGTATCGGTCAGATCAGCTTTGTGGGTGGGACTGAGCACACCACTGGCCACCGCCAACGCTCGATACACCCCGTACGCGCCCGAATGGGTTCCAATCACATTGCGATGCTTGGGACTGTGGAGTGAACCAATAATTGGCCCGCGTTGCTGTGGGTCGATCGCCCCCCACTGAATCGGTAGCGCGTTCGTGGGCCCGCGCTGATGAGAGGTCAGGATAATATGGTTAGAATTTGATCTGGCAGATAGTTGTTTTGCAGAGGAACCATTTGCAGATGCGCCATTTGCAGATGCGCCATTTGCAGAAAATTCGTTTGATGCATGAGTCATAACCTGATGTTGCACCCCGTAAAGCGATGGTAGCGGTGGTATTGTATTTTAGTATTTAAGGTTCCACGTTGTAGGGTTCTACTTCTAATTTCGGGTAACGAATAGGAGAAAAATCAGCAGTCTTTGATCTGCAAAAGTCCCTGATCCGTCACAGCAAATTTGGTCTAAATGAATACTGCTCAGGTCTTTGAAGATAGCGGATTGTAGAAACAGTAAACGGTATCATAACGCACCAAAAGAGTGCCGTGCAGGGGGAGCAATGACGGATATTACGGTGATTCAACATCCATTAGTGCAGCATAAGTTAACCTTACTGCGCCAGAAGGAAACCCACACCCAGGACTTTCGACGACTGCTGAAGGAAATCTCAATGCTGCTAGCCTATGAAGTAACCCGAGATTTGCCTCTCAAGTATGAAACGATTCAAACGCCTCTGATGCCGATGGAAGCCCCGGTGCTGGCAGCAGATAAAAAAATGGTGATCGTTTCCATCCTCCGGGCAGGGCAGGGTTTGCTCGATGGCATGCTGGAACTGATTCCCACCGCAAAAGTGGGACATATTGGTCTGTATCGAGAGCCAACGACGCTGATGGCCGTAGAGTATTACTTAAAGCTGCCCTACGATGTCGAACATCGAGATATGCTGATAGTGGATCCCATGCTGGCAACGGGAAATTCTGCTGTCGCTGCGGTCGATCGCCTCAGGGAAGCCAATCCTGCTTCCATCAAGTTTGTCTGCTTACTGGCTGCTCCTGAAGGCATTCAGCATTTCCATGCCCAGCACCCTGATGTTCCCATCTACACCGCAGCGATCGATGAAGGACTGGATAATCATGGCTATATTTTCCCTGGTCTGGGCGATGCAGGCGATCGGCTGTACGGGACACGGTGAGCATCAGTGAATCCTTCAAGGGATGATCACTCTGAGCGATCGTGGATCAAATAACCTGTAATCATTCTGCCTTGTTGAATGGGCGGGCAAGATGCCCACCCCACAAGAATTTCAGATTACTAAATTTGCATTCCTGAGCGATCGCCCGTGGTCATTGCTGCCAGAACGGACTGCTGGCTGACCTGCTCGTACACGGTCTTTAAGTAATCGGCAACGATCATCTGGGCCGAGCCAGTTGCCTGGTTGACCGCCGGATCCGCTTTGATGGGAATTGGCCCCAACACATTGAGTACAGTCTCGCTACTGGGTGGAGGCGCGATCACGACCAGTGAAGGTTCAAGTTGCTCATCGTATTGCCAGAAGGTATGCAGGTCGATCGGTGCCTCTGGAGAGGAAAGAGCAGCGGGTTCCTCTGGCTGTTCGGCATCTGACTGCCCACTGCGCGTTTGCCGAAGTGCGGACAGAATTTGCTCCTTTGCCCGTCCCCGCAACTGAAACAGCACAAAGGGATCTTCACTGAAGCGATCGCCTAACAGGTAATACACTGCTCCAATGTGCTTACAGGGATTAGCGGGATCGGGACAAGAGCATTTACTGTGAATATCAAACTTGGTTAGAGGAAACAAACTTAACCCATTGGCAGTAAATACTTCCTCAATATTCTGCGGCATTTCTCCCGCCAATAACTTAGCGGAAAAAATGGCTCGCTGCGACATGGATTCAATCACGTACTGCCATTGTTCGTCATCAAACAGATCAAGGGATAAAGACACATTGTAGGGTTCGGGAGCCGTTCCTTGAACCAGGGCGGATACCTTTGCCCCATCAAATTCAATCTGTAGGACATTTCCCTGGCGAGCATAGTTGCGGGCACGCTCAAGCCGTCGTCGCCATCCGAACGATTCCAACACATCTACCCAGCGTTGTGCCCACCACTCTCGACTTGACTGGATATCGTAGTTGGTCATGCTAATGTACCCGCAGCTTTGACAGATTTAAAGTAACGTTTCAACTAGTCTAACTGCTCACCCAGTATCCCACTCTAAATCAATTAAAAGATTTAGCTTTAATCCCGAAGTTAGAATATTTAGGAATTATAAAGACTTTCCTGCTAAATCTAACTATGGAAATGGCCTTCAGAATAATGCTGCTGACTCCAACACCGTTCCAGGTATTGCACCTGTTGTTGATACCAGAAGCGATTTGGATTCAGGACAATTGGGTCTTTAGGATCAAAAAGTCGTTGGTTTAAGTACTTCCAAAGAGGGAAACGTGAGTTCATAATCTGAAACCTATGAGGGAGCAAGTTACAAAGAAAGGGTAAATGAGGAACACCGGACGATGTATCTCTCAAAAGCGTGATATGAGAGGAATACAAGGTATTGAATGCTCTCAAATAGAGCTTGCCCAGATTTATGCAAGAACTCCCACTTTAAAGGGGTGACTCACGACTATGATTGAGTGTTAAAAAAGTTAAATGACCGTCAATGGTTCAGGATGAAGCATTTGTGATTTTCATGCTTCTATTAATTTCAGTGGATCAACGTTGAAGCAATTTCCTTCCTTTAGCCTGTCCGAATATTAACGGTTGACAACTTGCATAAAACCCACTTGAACCGATGCAACGGATTAAAGGGAGCATCTCATTGATGCAAACCAATCAATTTTCGTAGCGCAGGCAGCGTTTAACCTAAGCTCACGCCGAAGGTCCCACGCTGAAGTCTTGCCTGCCAGTGGTGATTTCTGATGCAGATGCAAAAGTGGGATACACTCCGGATTAAACCTGTAAAGAGCCTGGAATGCTTGAGATGGAGAGTAGGAGATTCGAACTCCTGGCCTCTGCGGTGCGATCGCAGCGCGCTACCAACTGCGCTAACTCCCCTGGCGTTAAACATTTTAACACTGGGGGTTATCCTTCAGAAATCGCAGGTTCTATTCCGTCAGTCCGTTCTGTGCCATCAAAGACCCGTTGCACTCGATCGAACTCCAGTTCCGTTAAATAATCCACTGCCCAGTTCGCCTGACGCTGCATCATGTGATAAGGGTAGGTGTTTGCCACCCCCACGACCTGCATCCCCGCTCGTTTTGCAGCTTCGATTCCGGCAAAGGTATCTTCAATTACCAAACAATGTTCAGGTTGCAACTGCAACTCTGGATCATGATCATTCAAGCGCATCACCGCCATGAGATAACCATCGGGTTCGGGTTTGCTGGCCTTGATATCATCCCCTGCCACAATGATGCTGACATGCTGCGTCAAATCCAACCGCTCCAACACCAACTCAATCTCCGATCGCATTGCCCCGCTCACCACCCCAACTGGCAGCGGCACCGATCGAATTTCTGCCATCAACGCTGCCACACCAGGGTAGGTAGGAACTTCCTCCAGCGATGCTAACTCCTGCTGATAGGCCTGCGACTTTCGCTCCAGCAACTGCATCAGGTAGGCTTCCGTCACCACTCGTCCGCGTCGGGTGAACAGATCCAGCAGACAGGCTCGATCGCTCCGTCCCAGGCAAACCTCTTGATATTCCCCTGGCTTCAAGCGCAGATTTTCTTCAATTAAAAGCTGCTCTATCAGCTTCTCATGTACTCGCTCATCGTTAACGATGACACCATTGAAGTCAAACAGGACAGCCTTAAGGGACATAAAACAAAAGGAAATACCAACGAACCAAACTGCGCATGTTACCTATTCTGCAAGGATTATACAGCCAATTGAAAGGTGGAAGGCGGAAGGCGGAAGGTTCCAAGCTACAGCCAATTGAAAAGCGGAAGGCGGAAGGCACTCGCAAGGCTCCAAGTTTTAGTTGCAGGCAAGATGCCTGCGCTACGGTTTCTCCTCACTCCTCACTCCTACGGGCTTCGCCTACGCTCCGCGAACACTCCTCACTCCTCACTCCTTATTCCTGCCGTTCCACCATCGCCTCCATTGTGCTGGTGAGGTAATGCCCTGCCATGACGCTGCTAGACAGGCAATATTTGTCAGGACTGAGTTGGTGGAGCGTTTCAAACCCCGTCCGCCGCTGTCGATCGCCCAAGACCCAGTAGCGTTGCACAATCGATTCTGGAGCAATCCAACCCTCTCCCTCGACCCGTCCAAGCTGACTATGCTGGAGCACAAAGGTATATTGGCGATCGCCTGTGTTCAACCGTCCCCGGTATTGGAAGGAAATTTCTTCTCGATCGCTGCCTGGAAAGATCAGCTTTGTGACCATCGTGTACCATTCATCTCGGCTCCAGGCCACCAGAATTTTACCCTTCACGGTGGCTGGCATGGTATCTCGATCGAGCCAGTTTCCTTGAAGCGTCCAACGCCCTGATTCCAAAAGAAAGGTGTGAGCCACAACACTAGTCCTCAATATCCAACTCCAAACGATGCCAGGCCCCGTTAGATTGACCTCATGCTAGCCGTCTGGAAATTAAGTCACCAGGTGAATTTCCCCTAAAAGCATAGAACGCCTTGCCCCTGTCACCTCCGGAAGATTACCAGGAATATTACAGTATCGCCAATAGGCTAGCACAGCAAAGCTAATCGCCTCTTTGAAGTCAGCACTCAAGCCCATTTCATCAGTCGTATGTACCGTTGTAGACGGCAGGTTCGCC
This sequence comes from Egbenema bharatensis FJBBOT/2019, assembly GCF_048077055.1. Lineage (NCBI taxonomy): Bacteria > Bacillati > Cyanobacteriota > Cyanophyceae > Oculatellales > Oculatellaceae > Egbenema > Egbenema bharatensis. The sequence continues at coordinate 6,972,129 of NZ_CP182236.1, forward strand.
TGGATGCGCTGGCGCAAATAGGGATTGCGGCTTCCTCCCCCGCACAGCAGTACTTGATCGGGCATTTGGGGTAGAAACGTCTGGTAGCTATGGGCGATCGAAGCGGCGGTCAGCTCAGTCAGAGTGGCCAGAATATCGGCAGCGCTGAGGGAATAGGCGGCGGCATCCTGGAGGCAACGATCGAGGTAGTCTGCACTGAACAATTCTCGCCCGGTGGATTTGGGGGGTGGTTGCTGGAAGTAGTCTTGCTGAAGCCATTGCTCAACTAACGCCAGGCAGGGAGTTCCCTGGGCGGCCCAGGTGCCATCCTGGTCAAAGGTTTGCTGTCCCTGAGAGAGGCGATACACAGCCAGATCCAGGAGAGCATTGCCCGGGCCGGTGTCCCAACCCTGGATGGCGGCGGAATTCGGAAGGCGGGAGGCAGGAGCAGCCCAAGACGGGGACGAGTTCGGAGGGAAATCTTGGTCTGGTTCCCTGGAATTGCCGATCGGGGGGAGATAGGTCAGATTGCCGATGCCGCCGAGGTTTTGGATGCAGCGATGGTAGGTGGGGTGGCTGAGAAGACAGACATCAATGGGGGAAACCAGGGGTGCGCCCTGTCCACCAACGGCAATGTCGGCAGCGCGGAAGTTGCTGACGGTGGGAAGGTGGGTGAGGTGGGCAATCAGGGAACCGCGGCCGAGCTGAAGGCTGTAGCCAAGGGAGTCGGGAGTGGGGGGACGGTGGTAAACGGTTTGGCCGTGGGAGCCAATCAAATCTACAGCCGGAAATTTGGACTGAAGGGTGAGGGCAGCCTGGGCGAAGTGATGGGCGATCGCATCATCCAGGGTGGCCAGATCGACCATTGCTAGAGGCGCACCGCCGCAGACCGATAGGATTTGCGATCGCAGTTGCTCTGGGTAGGGGTAGGTGTCCGCAGCAATCAGGTCAACGCTCAGATCGGTGGTGGAACCGGAAATCGAAACGAGGGCTGCATCAATCCCATCAACGGAAGTGCCGCTAATTAAGCCAATGACATTCATAGATGACATTCATACAGAGACGATTTTAGACAGGAACAATTTAGACAGGAACAATTTAGACAGGAACAAACAAAACCTGCGATCGAACGGTGAGCGTTTACACAGGCAACTGCTCAATTCCCCGGTTATCACCGATCACCACCATCAGCCATCCTTTTTGTAGGCGCATGACCGGGCTGGGATTAATTTCAAAGTGATCGCCTGTGCCAACGGCCAGCAGGTTTAGCCCATACCGCTTGCGTAAATCCAACTCGACGATCGTCTTGCCATCAAACACCGCCGGAACGACAATTTCTACAATGCTATTGTCTGGGTCAAGCTCGAAGCGATCGAGGACTCCCGGTTTCGTCAGCGATCGGGCCAGGGCACATCCCATTTCATGCTCTGGGAAAACGACGTGGTCGGCTCCAACCCGCTTTAAGAGCTTGCCATGCACATCAGAAGAGGCTTTTGCCACCACGTTAGGAACACCGCCTTCCTTCAGGTTCAGCGTCGTAACAATACTTTCCTGAATGAAGTTGCCGATCGCCACAATAACAGTGTCAAATTCGTACAAACCTGCTTCTTTTAAGGCAGTGGGTTCGGTGGAATCCAGCTGAATCGCATGGGAAACATACTGATCAGTAATAATTTGTGCCACTCGCCGCTCGTCTGAATCTACCCCCAAAACCTCGTATCCCAGATGGTGGAGAGTCATGCAAACGGCACGGCCAAACCGTCCCAACCCAATTACCGCAAACTGACGACCACTGGTTCGCAGGGTTTTGAAAAAACTTAGGGAAGATAAAGAGAATAAACTCACGGTTAAAGGAGTACGTTATGGATTAATTATAAATTCTTAAGGTATAGATCGTTCTGCCACTTAACCTTAACCCACCAGCAGGTTTTCTTCTGGGTAGTGAATTGATGAAGGGCTAGGATCACCCAGGACAGCAGCCATTGAAAGTAAGACCCCCACCCGCCCAATATACATCGTGGCAATGAGTACCAGCTTAGAAAAGATGGAAACGTTGGCGGTAATCCCCGTGGAAAGACCGACCGTCGCAAAGGCAGATACGGATTCAAACAGGAGCTGAATAAAGTCTACTTCTGGATCGGCGATCGCAATCACAATGGTGGTGATCACAACCGTCATAGCTGACCCAAACACAACCCCTACTGCCTTGAGTAACAGCGTCACTGGAATTTGCCGTTGATAGATCACAACCTGCTCCTTGCCGCGTAGCACCGCTTTGGTACATTCAAACACCAGCCGCAGGGTAGTCGTTTTCATCCCGCCTCCCGTACTTCCCGGACTGGCTCCGACAAACATCAAGGCGATCGTCATAAACAAGCCCGCTGTTGACATTTGCCCGTAGTCAATACTGTTGAATCCTGCCGTCCGAGGCATCACAGAATGGAACCAGGAAATCAGCAATTGGTCGCTCAAATTCATCCCGCCGATCGTCGCTGGATTGCGGTATTCCACGGAGAAAAATGCCACTGTGCCAACGATCAGGAGCAGTATTGTGGTGCTGGTGACAATTTTAAAGTTGAGGGAAAACAGTCCTCGTTCCGATCGTCCCTTGACGCGATTGGCTACCCACGTATACATTTCCATAATTACCTGATAGCCGATGCCGCCAAAGATGATCAGGAAAGGAATCACCAGATTAACCGGAACGTTGGTAGCGTAGCGCGTCAGATTATCGGCAAATAGGGAGAAACCCGCATTGTTAAAGGCACTGATGCTATGAAACGCCGATAACCAAAGCGCATATCTCATCTCATAGTCCGCTGCAAAAACCGGGAACAGTAAAAAAGTGCCACTGAGTTCAAAAATGAGCGTCATGGCAATAATGGATTTGACCAGTTGCCCCACGCCAGACATACCAGTTTTGTCCAGGGATTGCTGAATCGCAATTTTGTCGCGTAGTCCTAAACGTCGTCCGAGCAGCAGCAACAGAAATGTCGTCGCCGTCATGTAGCCCAATCCCCCCACCTGAATCAGTGCCAGGATCACAAGCTGACCAAAAAAGGAGAAATGGCTGCCCGTATCGACTACAATTAAGCCTGTGACGCAGACCGCAGAGGTTGCCGTAAATAAGGCTGTGACTAAATCTCCCCAGTGACCGTCTGCACTAGAAAAGGGCAGCAGTAGGAGGAGGGTACCGATCGTGGCAACTGCTAGAAATCCCAGGCAAATCGTGCGAGCTACGGTCATAGGTGGGTTTGATTAAAAGAACAAGGAGTGGTAAAGAAAAATAAACCTACTATGAGCTTACCGTTCCGATGACTCTCACTCTACAGCAACAAATTCAGCAGTTTTATGATGCCTCCTCTGGACTCTGGGAGCAAGTTTGGGGCGAACATATGCATCATGGATACTACGGCCCTGCGGGAACGGAGCGGAAAGAACGACGGCAAGCTCAGATTGATTTGATTGAAGAACTGCTGGCATGGGCAGAGATTCGACAGGCAGCACAAATTTTAGATGTGGGATGTGGGATTGGCGGGAGTTCACTCTACCTGGCTGATAAGCTGAATGCCTCTGCCACTGGCATTACCCTGAGTCCGGTGCAGGCGAACCGCGCTACGGAACGATCGCAGGCAGCAGGGTTAGAGCCGCGATCGACTTTTTTAGTGGCCGATGCCCTGGCAATGCCCTTTCCCGATCAGTCCTTTGATCTGGTATGGTCCCTGGAAAGTGGGGAGCATATGCCCGACAAACGGCAATTTCTCCAGGAATGCTATCGCGTCCTCAAACCCGGTGGTACTTTGATCATGGCCACCTGGTGTCATCGGCCCGCCAGCCCCCCGAACCCACCCCTCACCCCCGACGAACAGCAGCATTTAGAAAAAATCTATCAAGTCTACTGCTTACCGCACGTCATTTCCCTTCCCGAATATGAAGCGATCGCCCAGGAGTTAGGCTTCCAGCAAATTCACACCGATGATTGGTCCCAAGCCGTTGCGCCCTTCTGGGATGTGGTGATTGGTTCTGCCTTCACACCTAATGCTCTGCTGGGGTTACTCCGCGCCGGACGCACCACCATTCAAGCAGCCCTATCTCTGGGACTGATGCGGCAGGGTTATCAGCGTGGATTAGTCCGGTTTGGGTTGTTAAAGGGCATTCGCGTCGCAGACTAATGATTAAATTTGCATTCCTTAGCTAGACTTTCCAGACGATCGCCATCAATATCGTCATCAATAACGAGAAACCTGGGTAGAGTTGCGCTTTGTTAAGAACTGCTTATGGTCAGCCAAGGAACTTCTGCGGTCTTCAGCCCATGCAAGCCGCCCCGCAACGGTATACTAGGGCTGGAGGTTTTTGCTTAAAAAACTTCATATACCTTGTTGCCAGCAGGAAACATGAGTTCAGGAATTGATTTGCAAGGAAGTTTTATCCAGATTCTTGAGGGGCTAGGCTTGCCTCATGGCGTAGCTAAAGTCGTCTGGATTCCGTTACCGATGGTAATCATTGTAGGAGCTGTAACGGTTCTGGCATTGGTTTCCACATGGCTAGAGCGAAAAATTTCAGCCGCCGCCCAGCAGCGCATTGACCAGAGTACATGGGGCCATTGGGAATGCTGGTTCCCGTTGCCGATGTGGTGAAGCTCTTATTTAAAGAGAATATGCTGCCCGCCAAGACAGATCCCTGGTTGTTCATCTTGGCTCCAATTCTCGTTTTTATCCCAGTGTTTTTGTCCTATCTGATTGTGCCGTTTGGGCAAAACCTGGTCATCACAGATTTAAATGTAGGGATTTTTCTCTGGATTTCCCTCTCCAGCATTGCGCCGATCGGCTTATTGATGGCGGGTTACGCTTCAAATAACAAGTATTCTCTGCTAGGGGGACTGCGGCCGCAGCTCAGTCCATTAGCTATGAAATTCCCCTGGCCCTTGCCGTGCTGGCGATCGTGATGATGTCCAACTCCATGAGTACGATCGACATCGTGGCGCAGCAGTCGGATTACGGCATTCTGAGCTGGAACGTTTGGCGACAGCCCGTCGGATTCTTGATTTTCTGGATTGCAGCCCTAGCAGAAGCCGAACGAATGCCCTTTGACCTGCCGGAAGCGGAAGAAGAGTTGGTGGCAGGGTATCAAACGGAGTATGGGGCTGTGCGCTTCATGCTGTTCTATGCCGGTTCCTATGCCAACTTAGTACTGTCTTGTTTCCTGATTGCAGTGCTGTACCTGGGCGGGTGGGAATCCCCAATTCCAGTCAGCTTACTGGCTAACTGGTTGGGAGTCAGTGAATCAACCGCCTGGATTCAGGTGATTACTGCGAGCCTGGGTATTGTCATGACGCTGTTCAAGACATATTTAATGCTTTTCATCGCCATTCTGCTGCGGTGGACTGTGCCCAGAGTCCGGATTGACCAATTGCTAGACTTAGGGTGGAAGTTCCTCCTTCCGGTTTCCCTCGTTAACTTGCTCCTGACGGCAGGACTGAAACTGGCATTTCCAGTAGCATTTGGGGGCTAAACCCAAATTCCTTTTGTTCAACCGACCTGAGAGAGACACACGATGCTGAAGTTCCTCAAGCAAGTGGGTGATTACACCAAAGAGGCAGTCCAAGCCGCAAAGTACATTGGGCAGGGCTTGTCTGTCACCTTTGACCATATGCAGCGTCGCCCGGTCACGGTGCAATATCCCTACGAAAAACTGATTCCCTCAGAACGATTCCGCGGCCGGATTCACTTCGAGTTTGATAAGTGTATTTCCTGCGAAGTTTGCGTCCGGGTTTGCCCAATTAACCTGCCTGTGGTGGATTGGGAATTCAATAAGGAAACGAAGAAGAAAAAGCTCAACCATTACAGCATTGACTTTGGAGTCTGCATTTTCTGTGGCAACTGTGTCGAGTATTGTCCGACTAACTGCCTCTCCATGACGGAGGAGTATGAATTGTCTACCTACGATCGCCACGAGTTGAACTACGATAACGTGGCGTTGGGACGATTGCCTTACAGCGTCACCCACTCTGACCCGATGGTGACTCCGATCCGCGAATTGGGCTATCTGCCGAAGGGCGTTCTCAATGGGCATGATCTGCCGAAGGATACCCGTCGGGCAGGGCAGCTTCCAGAGGAAATCCTGGAAGAAATGGAATCCCAAAAGAGCGCAGAAGCGAAAACAGGGGCAGAAGCAAAGTCGTAGGGCGATCGGGGTTAGGGAGCTAACTGGAGGGGCAGGAATTTTAGACTGTTATGCTCTGGGTTCAATCCTAAACCCTTGTAGAATATTCCCTGGTATGGCTACTGCGCATAGCCATTAGCAGTCAACATAGCGGGTTCGAGGAGCCAGAATCGTTGTGAATTTAGCTGACGGAGTCCAACTTGTTTCGTTTGCCGTACTGGCAGTCATGATGCTGGGAGCAGCATTGGGGGTTGTATTGCTGACGAGCATCGTTTACTCAGCGTTTTTGCTGGGGCTGGTGTTTGTCAGTATGGCTGGGATGTACATTCTGCTCAATGCTGGGTTTGTTGCTGCGGCTCAAATCTTAATCTATGTGGGAGCGGTCAATGTTCTGATTCTGTTCGGAATCATGCTGGTTAACAAGCGTGAGGATTTTGTCCCCGTCAAAAATGTCTGGCTGGGTCGGGTAGCAACTGGCGCAGTGTGTCTGGGGCTGTTTGCTCTGTTGGGCACGATGATTCTGGCCACCCCCTGGTCAATTTCCTTTGCCTTTCCGGCTGGGGATGAGGCCATGCTGGTGATTGGGAAGCATTTCTTTAGTGACTTTCTCCTGCCCTTTGAGCTGGCTTCAGTTCTGTTGCTGATGGCGATGATTGGGGCGATCGTCCTGGCACGGCGAGATCTCCTACCGGATGAACTGGCCGAACGGGATGGCCAGGAATCTTCTACGGATCTGCGGTTGCCTGAACGCCCCCGCGAGTTGATTTCCACTAAGAAATAGTTGCCCAGGATGCAGATCTGTCCTCTGGCTTCTGCCTGCCGATCTTGTTTCACGCTGAGTAAAGGATGCAAAACTGAACGCTATGCAGCTTGAGTATTTTCTGTTGGTTGCCGCCGCCCTTTTCTGTATTGGGATTTATGGTTTAGTTACCAGCCGCAATGCCATTCGGGTGTTGATGTCGATCGAACTATTGCTGAATTCCGTTAACCTGAACCTGATGGCCTTTTCCAACTACCTCGATCCGCAAAGCATTCGGGGTCAGGTCTTTGCAGTCTTTGTGATTTCGATCGCAGCAGCAGAGGCGGCCGTAGGATTGGCGATCGTTCTGGCAATTTACCGGAACCGGGATACGGTGGATATGGAGCAATTTAACCTGCTGAAGTGGTAGGTGGTACGACTGGATTTTTCGCTTCAGGATCAGCCGTCGATTCGTCCAGAATGCTAAGTTAAATGCGATAGGCGATTTGGGCGATCGGGCAGCGTGGAATTAAATCAGGTCATTATTGTTCATAAGGCAGGCGATCCGCTCAGCAAACGCTGGGCAGAGAAATGTGCAGCACAGCTAGAGCAGCGTAACTGCCGAGTATTATTAGGCCCCTCTGGTTCCAGGGACAATCCCTATCCTGTATTTCTGGCATCGGTGCAGCAGCCGATCAATCTGGCGATCGTCCTGGGTGGCGATGGGACAGCCCTGGCAGCGGCTCGTCATTTGGCTCCAGAAGGAATTCGGATCTTAGCGGTTAATGTCGGGGGACATCTGGGTTTTTTAACCGAATCTCCCGATGAATTTCGCGATACAGAAACGGTGTGGGATCGACTGCTGGACGATCGGTTTGCAATTCAGCGACGCATGATGCTGCAAGCGATGACCTTTGAGGGCAACCGCACGAACCTTGACCCGATGAGCGATCGCTATCTGGCCCTGAACGAAATGTGCGTCAAGCCTGCCTCCGCCGATCGGATGATTACCTCGATTCTGGAAATGGAAATTGATGGAGAAGTGGTAGATCAGTATCAGGGCGATGGGTTAATTGTCGCAACCCCTACTGGCTCCACCTGTTATACCGTGGCCGCCAGTGGCCCGATCGTGCATCCCGGCATGGATGGTTTGATCGTGACTCCCATTTGCCCCTTGAGCCTGTCCAGTCGCCCGATCGTGCTTCCAGCCGGATCAGTGGTCAGTATCTGGCCGTTGGCCGATCGAGATTTGAATACAAAACTCTGGATGGATGGGGTGATGGCGACGGCGATCTGGCCGGGACAGCGGGTGGATATCCGCATGGCCGATCGACCGGCTGAATTTATTATTTTGCGAGAAAACTACTCCTACTTCCAAACGCTGCGGGAAAAACTAGCCTGGGCAGGGGCCGGATTCGGTACAGCAACGATCATCGCAACTAGCTCCAGCCCACCTGGAAAAAAATTTTGGTTTTCCCCAAATTCACACATTATATGCTAACCTTGTATACGGTCTGGAAATTAAGCAGACTAAGCGAGGGTCGCTAGCTCAGCGGTAGAGCACTCGGCTTTTAACCGATTGGTCCTGGGTTCGAATCCCAGGCGACCCATAAAAAACTGTCCATTTTGTAAGGATTCCCTATACCTTATCTCGCAGGGCTGGATTTGGCTGATGTCGTTAAAGCCCCCTTCATAACCCGCGACGACAACCCGCATATCTGGGTCAAACTGGGATAGTGTTTCGATGAGTTCTCGAATATTCATAGAGTTCTTATGCCTCCAACTCACTGATCACCAACACTTTCAACTCAGTCACCCGCTTTAGCTGAGTATCATTCGTCAGAAATGCCTGACAACCAGCCTCTAGTGCCGTTGCCAGTTGCAAAGCATCTGTCAGTTTTAAGTTATGCTTCACTCGTAGCTGAACGATGTTCCTGGTCTTCCCTTCTTGTGCGTGTCACCCATTCCTGGGCATCCTCTTCAACCAGTGGGTAAGGTGCAGTGCCAGCAATATCTAACCACTTGCGCTTCGGTTTATTGAGCGTTACCGTTCGTTGTTTTAATTGTTCGGCAGTATAGTTGAGGACTTCAAATTGTTCTTCCAGGGATAATTGGTCAATTTCCTGTAATACCCGCTGTAGTAATGGACTCATAGCCCCAGCCTCCTGAGATTTTCCCGAATCGCTACTTCTAGTTTGGCACTTTCCGCAAACTGCTCCTCTAACTTTGCCGTCAACCGCTGCATCTTCTCCTCAAACAGCTCATCGTCATCCTCTGCTTCCTCCGTTCCCACATAGCGTCCGGGCGTTAGCATATACCCTTACGACTGGATCTCCTCCAATGTCGCACTCTTACAGAACCCTGGTACATCTGCATACTCACCCGCCCCAGATTCTCCACGCCACGCATGATAGGTATCGGCAATCCGGGCAAGCTCCTCCTCCGTCAACTCCTGATAGGTACGATCGACCAGATACCCCAACTTCCGGGCATCAATAAACAGCCTTTCACCCCGGCGATCGCGTAAGGTGGTAAAACCCTTTCCACCATTCCCTGCTTATTCATTGTTCGATCGGTCTGTCCTGACCGACCTTTGCCATTGTAGAAAGATCCAGGAAACCCGATCTATAGTTGTTCCGTAACGTAACTCACACTTCATCACAGGATGCCTAAAACTGGCAAGCGATACATTGAACATTTGAACGTCAGGGTTCCCACCTCAGAGATGGAACTCCTGAGACAGTACTGCCAGGATACCCATCGCACTCAGTCGGATGTGATCCGGGAGTTTATTCGGAGCCTGAAACCCACTGTGCCGCAGCAAGATGCCCCTGAAAAACCTCGCTAAACAGTCGATCGCCCCCTACCGTACCCTCTGAGAAGACCTATGCCAGACGATGCCGAAAACCTGATTGGACTCGCTGACCTGATCGAGCAAGTGAAGCAAGATTTGCAGTCAACAGCACTCGATCGCGCTGCAGAGGTGCCTTTGTTTAGTGTGGATGCGGTGGAGTTAGAGCTACAAGTAACCGTTAAAAATGAAGGGAAAGCGGGCATTAAGCTCTATGTCGTGGAGGTGGGAGGCGGTGCCAGTCGAGATGATGTGCAGAAGGTGAAGGTGTCCCTCTCGCCCCTGCTGAGTAAAGAGCAGCTTTTGCGCCTTTACAAGCAACGCTACCCGGAAAAATGGAACGAGTTTCTAGCAACGATTAGCGACGCGCTATTAAAGGGCAGCGACGATCCGGGGATCTAGAGAGGTGAACTGTGAGCCGCCGACCTGAACTTTTAGAACTTCTCCTCTCTCCCTTATCTGCAACACCCAACCAATTTAAGGTGACGGTGACGCAATCGCCTGCGGGCGAAGGATCAGCAGAGTCTGACTTACCCTTTGTAGAAGCAGGGCAGGATTGGCGATCGACGCTCATCCGTACTCTAGAGCTGGTCAGCTTTAAGCCGGAGTACTTTACAGCGGCAGAGCAAGCCTGGATGGTGAAGGCTCAACTGTTAGCAGAGAACGCCCAAGTTTTCCATCCCCATCTCCGCCAGACGATCGGGCAAGTGCTTTACCGTGCCTTGATTCCACCCCAAAGTAAGGTGGAGCGACTTCTAAATGAATCAATTCAAATTGCCAAAACTCGTGGGGTGCAACTGCTCGTTCAGTTGAAGTTTGAGGAAGATGCGGTACAAATTGCCCGCTTGCCCGACTACCCCTGGGAGTTGATCCATGATGGGACAGGTTTTCTGCTGCACAATCAGGTTGGCTTCTCGCGCTATATTGCTTTTCCTGCTGTCCCTCCCAGTCTCCCTGCGGTTGAACAGGTTAATGTCTTACTAATTTCCTCTGGGGCTTCAGACCGATCGTTGGGCTTTAACCCTCTGCCGAAGAAGGAACGATCGACAATTGCTAAATCATTGAAGGCGGCGATCGGCTCCCAGCGAATCCAATTAGAGGAATTGCCCGAACCCACTCTGGATGAATTGGCGGCCTATCTGACCCGACATTCAGGGAAGGAGGCACCCCATCTGCTGCATTTTGATGGGCATGGGCTATTCGGTAAGCAGTGCAGTGAATGTCGCAGGATGCATAAAGGGATTAAAGCCCAGCAGTGTCAAAGCTGTAGTACGCCTTTGCCTGATGCTCAGGGCTATTTGCTGTTTGAGGATGAGTATGGTGATCCCGATTATGTCAGTGCTTCGCAATTGGGGACTCTGTTGCAGCAAACGCGCCAGAGCGATGGCACCCATCAAACTGGAGGAGTGGCAGCGTTAGTGCTGAGTGCCTGTCAATCGGGTATGGCGATCGAGGGAGAATCCGTATTTCAGGGGACGGCTCAAAATCTGATCTATCACGGTGTTCCGGCTGTGGTTGCCATGCAGTATTCCGTGAGTGTGGAGGGGGCGATCGCCTTTGCGAAACAGTTTTATCGATCGATTGGGGAGAAGAATTCGCTGGCAGTGGCGGTGAGCCAAGGACGGGCGATGATGCGGGTAGATGAGAATCAGTGGTATCGTCCAGTGCTTTATCTGCGGTGGCAGGACAATGAGGGGGGACAACTGTTTACTCCAAGCGCTACGAATCTGGCTAGAGTTCTGGATGCTAGGATAGTTGAGCGGTATTTGCGATCGATTGCCAATGACTACAAACAGTGGTGGAACGTTTATCGCCTGACCGAAGCAATCTCTGCCCGGCAGGCAACCTTTACGTTTGAGCAGATTGTGCAAACTAAGGACTCAAATAAAAACTCTTTGCCTCTGCTTCAAGGAATTATTCAATATGCTAAATCAGGCGTTGCTGAATCAAGGGATAAATTGTCGAGCGATCACGATTCTGACGATTCTCAAAGGGCTAAAGTCAATTCCCAAAACCCTATACCAGAACATGTTTTATTAATAGGTTCTCCAGGTGTTGGAAAATCAACTACATTACTACGGCTCTTGGTCGCCCTAGCAGAACAAGAGCAGCAGAACCCGGAACCCTGCATTCCTGTTTTGGTGAAACTGAAGAATTATCAACAGCCTCCTTCTGGCTCTGAAGATAACTCAGGAATGTTAGCTCTTATCAAAGAAGCATTAGAACCGGGGCTATCCTTAGAAATTTCAGAAATTAAAGCGCTTCTGTTTGATGACAAACGCCTATTTCTGCTCTTGGATGGATTGAACGAAATACCTGCGGACATTGTTCGCAGCAAGCTGGCAGATTTTCGAGCAAAATGCGCTCGCGCCAAAATCCCACTCGTTTGCACTACACGTAGTCTGGGCGATGATTTGGGCATCGAAAGACGACTGGAGTTACAAACCCTCAGTAACCTGGAAATTACAAGGTTTTTAAGGGAATGTATGCCAGGTCAAGAGGAACAAGTCTTGAAGCTTTTGAACAAAGGCAAACCAGATCTTGGAAAAACACCATTTGTTTTATGGATGCTGTATGACCTGTTCAAAAAATCGGGTCAGATTCCAGAAAGTTTGGGAGAAGCATTCCGCAGATTCACTAAAAGCTATACAAACTACAAAATTAACCAAGAAGGTATTCCGATTTCTAAAGAGGATCTTCAGTATTGGAGCTTATTGCTAGAATATCTGGCTTTTGAGATGTTGCGCTTGTCCAGTCCTAGAGATTCAGGTTTAATAATTTCGGAAAAACAAGCAGCAAACACTCTGGCTCGATTTCCAAGCGAAAAGGTAATAGACTTACTCCAAGCTCATTCACTGCTCAACAATCTCCTTCACTATCATTTGCTTCAAAAATCCCATAAAGATGAAGTCAGTTTTTGTCATCAGTTGATTCAGGAATACTATGCTGCTGAATATTTATTACAACAGCTTCCTGCTCTGCTTAAGAATATGAACAAGTTCAAACAGGATTACCTCAACTATTTGAAGTGGACAGAACCGATTGCTTTGATGCTGTCCCTACCTGAAGTAACTCAGGAGCAAGCATCGCAGCTAATTCAGATAGCTTTAGACGTAGATTTGATGCTAGGAGCAAGATTGGCAGGAGAGGTACAACAAGATTGGCAGGAAATGGCGGTTACTTCTGTAGTTGAAGAAGCTAGAAAGCAAGAAGTTTCTTCAATCTATGAAATCCAACTTTTAGGAAATACTCACTCTGACTATGCAGTTCCAATTTTGCTGACAAAACTCACTGATGAAGAAAATCAAAATCTGGCTGTTGAATCTGCCCTTGCACTAAGAGAACTTGGTAGTCGAGCAGCAATTCCAAAACTATTGTTGGCTTTAGAAGATGAAAAGCCATTTATTGCTACGATCGCACTTTTTATCTTGGGAAGGCTAGGAGATGAAGAAATAATACCAGATTTGCAAAAGGCATTATGTCATCCAACAAATGATAACATCCGAGGGCAGGCTGCTGGTGCATTAGGCGAGTTGGGTGCTAATGCAGTAGTCCCAGATTTACTCAATGCTTTAACGGATGAAAGCTACAAGGTTCGAGGAAAAGCTGTTGAAGCTTTGGGGAACTTAAGAAATAAATCAGCAATTCCAGAACTATTGAGAATTGCTCTAGAAGATCATTCTATTTATCTTCCTTGGGCGGCGGCTGAAGCACTCAAGAAAATCCATCAAGAGCAAGCAACTAAGGAATTACTAAAAGCACTCAAAGACAAAAACTATGAAATCCGGGAAAGGGCAGCAGAGGCTTTAGGTAAAGTAGGCAGTGAAATAGCGATTGATGGTTTAATTGAGGCACTAGAAGACGGCTACACTGATTGGCAAGCTGCTGGAGCATTAATAGAAATAGGTAGCAAAAAAGCACTTCCAGGATTGTTTAAAGCACTTGAGCGTTCAGTTCCTTCCGAACAAGCCGCCTTCGTACTTGGTGAATTAGGAGATGCCATAGCGGTTCCAAGCCTAATCAATGTCCTCAACCACTGGTATCCTCAAGTTCGAGAGAGGGCGATTGAAGCATTAGGAAAATTGGGTGATAAAGCAGCGATTCCCAGGTTGTACGACCTTTTTCAAGACAATCCAAGGGATGACCTTCGTAAGAAAATTGTCGTTGCACTAGGAAAACTAGGCGACGAACGAGTATGCCGAGAACTACTGGAAATGCTAGAAAGTCAAGCTTCTGGTTCTGCTCGCGCTTGGTCTGGTCAATGGCAGATTTTTGAGGCACTTGAGAAGATAGGGAGTAGACCAGTTGTTCAGTCATTAATCCAAGCATTAGGAGCGAAAACGGCTCGCATCCGTTGGAAGGCAGCCGAGGTATTGGGTAATCTGGGTAATGAAGCTGCTATTGATAGCTTATTCACAGCATTAGCAGATGAAAATTCCACGGTTCGTTGGCAGGCAGCAAAAGCTCTGGGTAAGTTTGACAGCCAATGGGTGGTACCCAAGCTATCCTCACTCTTGAAACATGAAGATGATCCGAATATTCGGGAAGGTGCTGTTCAGGTATTGGGTTATTTGGAAGATGAAATTGCTGTCACAGCGTTATTAAGTGCATTAAATGATTCAGAGTTTAATGTTCGCTATGATGCAACTCAATCGTTAGTTAAGCTAAGTGGTTCAGACGTAAAGCTTGGTGTTTCAAAAGTCTTGGGACATGCTTGGAAAAAGAAATTACTGAATGATGGCTTTGTTTACCCATTGCAAAAACTGCAAGAAAATTTCAAGTTCTACAACTACGAAATCGCCCAAACTATTTTGGATTTGTGATTTTAGATTTTGGATTGGGAACGTTCCAAAGCTTAATCCTCATCTTCCAACAGCTTGCCAAGATTGTGAGTCTCCATTAGGTCTTTGTATCGATCGGGCAGACTTTCTCTGAGCGTGTCTTCGACGATGCTGCTTACTGTTTGATCGCTAAGACCAGATAGCGTCTTCAACAGCCTATCCAAGTTAGGCGAGATATATAGGCGCAATTCTGCTTTCTTTTTCCTAGCCATTTAAAGTTCTTAATGCCCACCCAGCCTCAGCAACTCAACGATCGTAGCGAGGTTTGAGGATTATTCTTTATTTTTGGCATTTCTGCATTGTACGAATTGCCGAATTAAGCTATAGTGAGATCACATCAAAAACGCCCAGACCCCACGGAATCTGGGTTATATCCCTATGAGCTTATTGACTATGATTACCCTTTCCCCCGATGAGGTCGCCCTCATTCGATCGATCCTGACTGCCCTACGCGCCATCAAAGTCCGAGACATCGACAAAGCACTGGTCATCCTCAGCAAAGCAGAACACCAGTCCAACGACCCATATCACCCATAGTTGAGGAGCAATCCATGCTGGTCTTAAACGATGCTCAAGCCCTGGTGATTGAAAACCTGCTCACCAAAATGCTGATCAACGACAGTTATTCCGTTGCTCAACTGGAAGAAGCCATCGGCTGGTTGCAGCGAGAAGGCGATCGGGTTTCCTGCCCCTTTGAACAAGTGTGGAGTCAAAATCTAGCCCAGGAAATTGTCCGAGAGTTACGCAATCAAGCCTGATCATCCCGTGCCAGATGGATTACTGCCCTCAGTCTTGAGTCTGGCACATCACCCACACAGAGACAGTGCGATCGTAGATTACTGAAATACTAAGGAATGCGAATTCAATAAACTGAAATTCTTGTGGGGTGGGCAGCGTTTCGACTGAGCTCAAGCCGAAGTCTTGCCCGCTCAGTCAACGAAGTAGAACAATTTACAGGTTATTTAATTCACGCTCCTAACTGGGTGGGTGCTGTAGCTGTTCAAATGAATGGGTTAATAATGCGGAGTTTGTTTTCAAGCAGTTGATTGTGCTGCATATCCTCAGAGTAGAGGGTCGTGCAGTCACTGGATAGGGCCGTGGCAATAATCAAGCTGTCCCAATAGGTGTAGCCATAGCGCGAGTGAATTTCTATTGCTTGAAACACTTTTGGGGTATCGATCTCAAGGATTTGAGAGGCATTTACTAATTCAAGAATAATCGTGTTTGCCTCCGAAGTCGAAGTGATTTTTTTGCGAGTTAAAACGTGAAACAACTCACCTAACACCTGGGTGCTCACTTCAACCAGGCGTTCAGGATCTACCAGTAGTTCTTGGATCTTTTGAAATTTTTCTACAGGCATCTTGCTATAAAAATAAATCCAAATATTGGTATCAAAGAAAACCTTATCGCTCATAAATTTCGTTTCGATCGAACTTGTAGTCAGGCGGTAGGTCAAAAGAGTGTTTTGCTGCTGCATCCAAAAATCGCTGTCTTCTAGCTTGGGGAGACAGTTCTTCGCCATTCAGCTCATTGGTTTCAAGGATCATCACTTTCAGCTTCTTTCCCTCCAGGGCTGGATCGATCGCCTCGCTGAGGATGAGAGTACCATTGCTGTAAGTCGCTTCTAAAATCTTAGTCATGATCAACACCTCTCCAGGGAAGTGCTTCTAGTATAGGTTACGCCTCCAGTGCAAGCAGGCAGAATCCGCTCCATTTTCAATGGTTTGCGCGATCGAGGTTTGGGTTTGGGGCTAGAGGCTGGCTCGCAGGTATCGAATCGCCGCACTGGTGTTTTGTTCATAGGCAATTCGCAAGCATTCAGCAGTGATAGCGGGTAGAGGAAGTTCAAGGCGATCGGGTGAAATGATAGCAAACATGAGATGCTGATCCTTTATGCTGCGATTGCTTTGATTATTGCAGCTACGATTGAGATATAACCTGGGTTGAAGCAGATACTCGTCAACCCCGTCAGCCCTCAACCGATCGCGTATGCTATCTATCTAGTCCTTGCTCAATTCTTCCCATGCTCGAATTTTGGACAAAAACCAGCGGCACCTGGATTAATATTGCCACCGTGTTAATTGGAACAGGATTGGGATTGTTGATGCGAGGCCGGCTACCCGTGCGGATGCAGCAGATTATCACGCAGGGGATTGGACTGATTACCCTGTTTATTGGGATAACGATGGCTAGCAGCCTCACAGAAGTACAGGCTGGGCAGATCGATGGGGTGATTTTGGGTTTGCTGGCGATCGTTCTGGGGGGCTTGCTGGGCGAGTGGGCCCGGTTGGAGGAAATGCTGGCGGCGATCGGCGATTGGCTGAAACAGCGGTTTCAGGGTAAGGGAAATTTCACAGAGGGCTTTGTTGCAGCGAGTTTGCTGTTTTGTGTAGGGCCACTGGCTTTAATTGGCAGCTTGAATAATGGCTTAACCGGGGATAACACTCTGCTGGTTCTGAAAGCGGTGATGGATGGCATTGCTTCGATCGTCTTAACCAGTAGCTACGGGATGGGGGTCGGTTTTTCAGCCCTGGCAATTTTGCTTTATCAGGGGGGACTCTCCCTGGCGGCGGGAAATCTGGCTCAAGCGATTCCTGATCCGGCAACGGCTCAACCGGTATTGTTAGTAACAGGGGTGGGTGGACTCATTATTTTGGGTTTAGGGCTGAATCTACTGCAAGTCGCTAATATTCGCGTTGCGTCGCTGCTGCCTTCGTTATTTTTGGCCCACTAATGTACTGGATTGGCGATCGGATCAATTAAGCACATGGATAGATTGCAAATTTAAGAAATCTTCCTTAGGGTATAGGGGGCAATTTTTTGCCTTGCACCTGTCCTAACAATCAGGAGTGAATACCATGTCGATCAACGCAATTGAGCCTGCTGTGGATTTGGCAGCGACCAGCGTGTTACCAGGCCCCCTGCAAGCTGCTCTGACTCCACTACAGCTCACTCAGGCGGATGCGAACGCATTCTTAGAGGATGTAGCCCTGTCGATTCGGGAAGCCAGTGGAACGTTAAGTTTTGAAAATGGCATCCTGACCAGTAATGTCACTTCTCCCTTGGGAGAGTTGATTGGAACGTTTAATCTAGTTGAGCTAGTGACGGATTTGGCTACGTCAGTCGAACCGCTCACGGGTTCATTTACGCTGGAAGGGGGAACGCTGGTTGGTGAGGTTTCCGAAGCCGATGAATTGCTGTTTGGCGGAACCTTCCAGGTGACTCAGCTCGTTAATGATGCGCTGACGGCCTACCTGCCCCAAATCTCTGGCACAATACCCTTTGCCGATGGCGCGTTTCTCGTTGATCTGTCCACTCCGTTTGGCGATGTCAGTGGCACGATCGATTTCGGCCAGGGTGCTCTGGTTTCAGATCTCACAACTCCCTTCGGCACCCTCAATGCCACGATCGATCTGGGTGATAACGCTCAAATCCCTATCACGGTTGATGGTACGGGGATTGATCTGGGGCTGGCCTTTTTACCGATTCCGGCTTCCTTTGGCGCACTCCTGGATCTCTCCAATGGCTTCATTACTGCTGATCTAACCTCAGTTCTGCCTGGGCTGGTTGTATCCTTACCGCTCAGTGACCTGTCAGGAACCATTACCCTGGCTGACGGCCAGGCTACCGTTGCCACCAATACGCCGATCGGAGTCGTTGAAAGCTCCTTTGAAGCTGCGCCTGCTGCCAGCAGCCTGATTCTGCCGATTCTGGAAAATGCTTCGGGGACTCTCGACCTGGCAGAAGGACAGTTAACAACCGCTCTCACGACCGCCTATGGTGACTTTGCTGGTTCCCTAAATGTCGTCAGCTTCCTGAACAATTTTGCTAGCTCCCTCTCAGAGGTTTCGGGTACGGTGAGTATCGCAAATGGAATCTTGACTAGTAACCTCACGACACCCTTTGGAGATTTGATTGGCAACTTTGATCTGAATGAGTTCTTAGACGCATCTACACCCTTTTCAGAAACCCTGACCGGAAGCCTTGCAGTATAGAATTAGAGCGAAATGAGCGATGATCAGCGATCGTTTTTTCCATCTGTACCCTGAATTTGGATTGAAATAGAAAGATTGCTGAATCGGTTTTATGTTCCTGATTGATCGGCTAGAGTTCTTGAGTCATTTCTATCCCTAGAGCTATTCCTATCGGACGCTCGATCGGTATCGTCACGCAAAATTGAATCCAGATTCCAGGAAACGACCGTATAGAGAGGTAAACAAGAAATCTGAATCCTTGAGTGAAGGAAAAATCTGAGTCCAACAGAAAAGGATAGAGACTCAGTTGTGCTGGTAAGGTGCCAGTAAAATGAATCGTACAATACTTTCTATTGTTAAACAAAGTTTAGGTTCAACCGTAAGATTGATGATGCAACCAGTGGGATAGTGTGAGACTCCTAGGTATGTGCATATCCGTATGTACGAATAGATAAGGAGAACACACATGGTATCGACGCTTGATGATACAAAACGAGCTTCTATTGCTAGAAAACTGGCAGAAATGAGAGCCGTTCAGGATTTTCTGATTAATAACGAAAAGAAGCTGATTTCGTCTATTTCTGATGAAAAAATCCGCGAACGATTCCAGAGTATTTTAGAAGATGATCAAAAAAATCTGGGCGTTTTAGACACTGCAATTGTGCAGTATGGGGTGCGATCGGAGCCTTCTGAAACGGTTAACCAAATGCTTAAGAAAGCGGAAGAAATGATGTCTGCTTCCCAGCTTTCTGTGTTTGAAAAGGTGTTTCAGCACGAAGCCCTTAAGCATCAGCAAGTAATGACAGGCTTATTGCTGCACAAAGCGGCTCAAAAAGTCGGGGCAGATGTGGATGCAGCGATCGGCCCAATTAACACCGTCAACTTTGAAAACCGGGCCCATCAGGAACAGCTCAAAGGGGTTCTAGAAGTTCTGGGTGTGCGGGAACTGACTGGACAAGAAGCCGATCAAGGTCTGTGGGCCGGGTTCAAGATGCCGTTGCCGCTTTGTCTGGCGTTGCGGGTAGTGTTGTAACTCAAGCTTCCGACAAGTCAGACATGAACCTGCAAGATGTGATTCGTATGGATCACCAAAAGGTTAATGTCCTGTTTGGCGAAATTGCGAGTGCGAAGGATGCCAACAAGATTCAGGAATACTTCGGTCAGTTGTACAAAGACTTGACCGTGCATGCGATTGCGGAAGAGCAAGTGGTTTATCCCGCTGTGCGGCCTTTCTATGGCGATAGTGATGTGCAAGAGCTTTATGATGAGCAGGCTCAAATGAAGACAATGCTGGATCAAATTAAAGCTACCAGTCCCACTTCACAGGAATTCAAGGATGCAGTGAAGCGACTGCAGGATGTGGTCATGGATCACGTTCGCCAGGAAGAAAGCACCATGTTCACCGCGATTCGGAATAATTGCTCCAGTGAACAAAGTGAGCAGTTAGCAACTGAATTTAAGGCAGCGAAAGATCGCCTACAGAAAGAAATGGCTAGCTCCTCCAGCTAATCGTTAAGGTTGGCTGATCCAGATCCTCCTGTCCTTTACGGGATGGGAGGATTGAAAACGCAAATGTAAAACCACATTTTATTCCCAAAGGCAAGAGGCGAAATGACACAGACTCCCAACATTCCACCAATCATTGAGAGTGACGATCGTGAATACCGCGATACTGGTGTACCCAGTACTGTAGCCGTTGCTGGACATCCCCTCCATCCATTGCTAGTCACTTTTCCGATCGCCTTTTTGACGGCTGTACTGGCCACCGATCTGGCTTATTGGTTTACCCAGGATGCATTTTGGGCTAGAGTTTCAATCTGGTTGATTGGTGCAGGGATTTTAACGGGTGTAATTGCGGCAATCACCGGAATGCTGGATTTCCTGAAGATTACCCGCGTCCGGCAGCATAGTGCTGGATGGATCCATATGGTCGGTAATGTAGTGGCACTGGGTCTTTCGCTGATTAACTTTGGACTGCGTTGGGGGAATGTCACGGGAGCCGTCGTCCCGGTTGGATTGATTCTGTCTCTGATTGTTGCCGCCGCGTTGGGAATTACGGGTTGGTTCGGAGCGGAACTGGTTTACCGCCATAAAGTTGCAGTAATTGGTTACGGGCCAAACGAACGGCCTTGACCAAACTATCAATCGGAATAAAAGACTACCAAATTTATGATCGTTAATCTACTGGATGATGGCTGGGAAGTCATTTATCATCGCGCCCATGCCCTATTAGCAGCGCAAATCGCTGGACAATGGTGCAGGGCAAATGCCCCTGAACGGCTGTACGAAACCATCGCCGCCATTTCCCACCACGATGATTTAGAGCGGGAATGGGAAGGGGATCGAATTACAGACGCTGGAGCACCCTTGGACTTCATGCTTGACTCTGAAGCCTCGATCGACAAGTTGAGGGAGCTGATTGCCAGTGCATGGTATCGCAGCAGATGGGTCACATTGCTCACCTCAAAGCATATTTGCTTTTTGCACCAGAGCCGCAAGGGTTCATCAAAAGAATGGGATACTTTTTTGAATGAGCAAGAGAAGCTGCAAGAACGGTGGCAAAAGCAGCTCAAGATTAAACCGGAGCAAGTTGAGCGAGCATATCAATTTATGCGGTGGTGCGATCGCCTCTCATTAATTCTGGCCCAGCGTCAAATCCCTATGGCGGGAAGGGCTGTGGAGATTACAAGCGGCATTGATGGGCAGCGTTATGATGTGCGTCAATTGGATGATGGTCGGTTGACGGTGGAACCCTGGTGTTTTCAAGATCATGAGTTCACAGTCAATGTGGAAGCGGCTCACCTTTCAGAACTCAAGTACGACAATAATGAAGCCTTAACGGAAGCACTTAAGGATGCCCCGATTCGGGTATTAGAGTGGACGTTTGTTAAGCAGTAATGCGTACCAATGAATTTGAGCAGGAATTAAGCAAGGATTAATCAAGGATATTCAGCAATGCAAACTTATGATGTTGTAATCATTGGCGCAGGACATAATGGGCTGGTCTGTGCTGCTTATCTTCTAAAAGCAGGCCATAGCGTATTGCTGCTAGAAAAACGATCGGTTCCCGGTGGGGCAGCCACAACGGAAGAAAGCTTACCAGAGGAAGCACCAGGGTTTAAGTTTAATCTGTGTGCGATCGATCATGAGTTCATCCATCTGGGCCCAGTTGTGGAGGAACTGGAGTTAGAGAAGTATGGATTAGAGTATCTTTACTGTGATCCGATTACATTCTGTCCCCATCCCGATGGCAAGTACTTCTTCGCACACAAATCCGTAGAGAAAACCTGTGCAGAGATTGCTCGGTACAATTCGCGGGACGCGCAGAAGTATGCTGAATTTATTGACTACTGGCAGCGTTTACTCCAGGGCATTGTTCCCGTTTTTAATGCGCCCCCGAAGTCAGTGCTGGATATTTTAGGCAACTACGATCTGGCGAAGTTAAAAGATTTGTTTTCCGTCGTTGGGCTATCCAATAAGACGCTCGATTTGGTGCGAACTTTATTGAGCAGTGCGGAAGATAATCTTAACGAATATTTTGACTCGGAATTTCTCAAAGCTCCCCTATCCCGTCTGGCTTCTGAACTGGGAATGCCACCAAGCCAGAAAAACCTGTCGATCGGCGCGATCATGATGGCGATGCGGCACCACCCCGGAATGGCCAGACCGCGAGGCGGAACCGGGGCCCTGACTCAGGCATTGCTGAACTTAGTCAAGGCTTTAGGGGGAACGGTGCTGACCGATCGCTCCGTGGAAAAGATCCTGATTGATGATGGTCGTGCGGTGGGCGTGCGCGTGGCGGATGGCACTGAATATCGGGCCACACGAGGCGTAATCTCCAACATCGATGCTCAACGACTGTTTTTGCAACTGATGGATCAAAGCGAATTACAGCAGGCTGATCCAGAATTAAAAGAACGGTTAGAGCGACGTACTGTCAACAATAACGAATCAATTCTGAAGGTCGATTGTGCCCTATCAGAGGCTCCCCGATTTGAGCATCATCAACATCGGGATGATTATCTGATTGGTTCCGTTCTAATTGCCGATTCTGTGAAGCAAGTAGAGATCAATCACCACGACACGACCATTGGCAAAATTCCGGATTCCGATCCGTCTATGTATGTAGTGGTTCCCACGGTGCTAGATCCGTCGATGGCTCCGGCAGGGAAACATACGCTATGGATTGAGTTTTTCGCGCCTTACAAAATTGAAGGCTTGGAGGGAACCGGGCAGCGAGGCACGGGTTGGACGAATGAATTGAAAAACAAAGTGGCCGATCGCCTGATTGATAAACTGGCGGACTATGCGCCGAATGTCAAACAGTCCATTATTGCGCGACGGGTAGAAAGTCCTCCAGAATTAAGCGATCGGCTGGGTGCATTGAAGGGCAACCACTACCACATTGATATGAGCCTGGAACAAATGGTATTCTTCCGGCCAATGCCCGAATTGGCTAACTATGAAACCCCGATTGAAGGACTGTATTTAACGGGTGCTGGAACCCATCCCGGTGGATCGATTTCGGGAATGCCAGGACGCAACTGCGCACGTGTCTTTATTCGAGCGCAACAGCCTCTCTCTCAGGCTCTTAAAGGTATCCGATCGACCGTCGGTTCAACGGTTGGGTCTATCTTACCCCCTTTCTAAGTTCCTGTTCGAGTTCCTGCCCGAAAGCGAAATGGTGCTTTGAAAACACAAGTTTCCTGCATTCGGGTAGGGGCTAAACATATTGCTGTGAAATAAACAAGGATTATGACAAAACGAGTTTTAATCATAGGAGGTCGAGGACGGATCGGCAGCAGTATTGCCGAAGATTTATTGCAACATACGCAAGCTGAAATCACCATCACCGGACGGACCAGCGATCCCAAGCAGTCCTGGAAAGCCCAACTGGGCGATACGGTTAAATTTGTGCCTCTCCGAATCAGCGATGATAGTCAGCTAACCCAGGCAATTTCCTCTACAGATCTGGTGATTCACTGTGCCGGGCCGTTCCGCTATCGAGAAGGTCAGGTTTTAAAGAAGTGCATTGAACAAGGGGTAAATTATGTTGATGTCAGTGACGATCGACGATTTACCCAGATGGCGTTGGCACTGGGAGAGGAGGCTCAAGCGGCTGGGGTGACCGCGATCGTTAATTCCGGCGTTTTTCCTGGTATTTCCAACAGCATGGTGCGCCAGGCCGTCGAGCAGCTCGATACAGTGGAGAAAATTCACCTCAGCTACGTGGTGGCCGGATCGGGGGGCGCAGGCGTAACGGTACTCCGAACGACCTTTTTAGGCTTACAAAATCCATTTGATGTCTGGGTGAATGGTCAGTGGAAAACCGTCAGTCCCTACACTGGACGAGAGGCGATCGAGTTTCCGGCTCCCTTTGGGCGGGTAGGCGTATACTGGTTTGATATGCCAGAAGCCTTTACCCTGGTGGACGCTTTTCCCGCCCAGTCAGTGGTAGTAAAGTTTGGTTCTGCACCTGATTTGTACAACCATCTCACCTCGCTGGTGGCAAATTGGTTCCCGAAAAAGCTGGTGCAAAATCCGGCTTTCGTTGAAGTATTGTCAAACATCAGTTATGGGATGACCAACTTGAGCGATCGAGTCAGCGGCATTGGTGTGGCGATGCGGGCTGATGTGAGTGGGCAAAAGGCGGGAGAGGCAGCGCACTATACCTCTGCTTTCGTCCATGAACATACGTCAACGGCAGTCGGTTACGGGACTGGCAGTCTGGCAGAACTGATTTTGGAGGGTCAGTTAACTAAGCCAGGGGTATGGGCCGTGGAGCAAGCTTTGTCCACCGATTTGTTTGAGCGGGCGATGCAGAGTCGCAAGGTGAAGATTCAGCAGGGATGGGTGAACTGAGGATTGTGTTTCAATCTGCGTTTCAATTTTCATACAGCACCCCGATTTCCCGGAGTTTGGCTGTAGGGTGAAGAGTGTATTTAGGCGATCGGTAGGCGATCGGGGAGCGGTAATTTTTTACTTTTACCCTTTCCCTGCTGCTACTCTCGATGCCCCAACGCGCTGCTTCTCCATCTTCAGCCCTCAGCCTTCCCATGCTCTTCCTCTCCAAACTCATCCCACTTTTCCTCTACCCTCTGGGTTTTGCCAGCCTGATGCTGATTGGCGCACTCCTGACCCTGTGGAAACGGCCCCGTCTGTCTGCCATCTTTGTGCTGCTGGCGTTACTGGCGATCCTGCTACCGGGGAATACCTGGCTCTCCAATCACCTGGTCAAGTCTCTGGAGTGGCAATATCTTCCTGCCAGTGATTTGCCCAATGCGGATGCGATCGTAATTTTGGGTGGAGCCACCCGCCCTCAGGAACCCCCTCGTCCCTGGGTAGACCTGACTGAGGAAGGCGATCGGGTAATTCATGGCGCGCAGCTATACCTTCAGGGAAAAGCTCCGATCGTCATCATGAGCGGAGGACGGATTGATTGGCAGGAGAATCAGGGAGCCTCTGAGTCCGCAGATATGGCAGAGATTGCAGAAGCCCTTGGCGTACCCTCAGCGGCAATTTTGCAAGACCCAACTTCGCTCAACACCCATGAGAATGCAGTGAACGTCAAACAAATTTTGCAAGACCGAGGCATCGATCGCGTTTTGCTCGTTACTTCTGCCATGCACATGCCCCGCTCGATCGCGATTTTCAGGAAACAGGGGATTGATGCGATTCCCGCCCCTACAGACTTTCTGGTTGCTGAAGCAGATTTACAATCTACCCAAACGTCCCAGGATACGATTTTAGCTTTGCTACCAGATTCCGGCAGCCTGCACCGCTTCACCCGTGCCCTGAAAGAATATATTGGCATTGGGTTTTACTGGCTGCGGGGTTGGCTGTAATGCGTAGAACCTGATTACCGAACCCTACTCTTCCCCTGGAAAGACGTATTTATCGTAAGGCTCTGATTCTATGGAAGGCAGAGATAGAGTCTAACGATCGCATTCAGGGGAATGGGGAGATTTGAATTATGACCTTGCAAGGTGTACTGCTGGATATCGATGGCACGCTGGTTCTCAGCAACGATGCCCATGCCCAAACCTGGGTGGAAGCATTTGCTGCCTATGGATACGAGATTGAATTTGAGCAGGTTCGACCCATGATTGGCATGGGGGGTGACAAGATCATCACCAAACTGGTTCCGGGGCTAACAAAAGAATCAGGGGATGGTCAGGCGATCGATGAACGGCGGAAGGAACTGGTGTTGAACCAATATGCAGCTCAGATGGCTCCTGCAAAAGGTGGGCGGGAATTGGTATTAAAAATGCAGGAAGCAGGATTGCATCTTGTGGTCGCCAGTTCTGCTTCTAAAGAGGAACTGGAAACATTACTCAAGGCGGCTCAGGTAGAGGATTTACTAGAAGAAGCAACCACCTCCAGCGATGCGGAATCCTCGAAACCAGCCCCCGATATTGTCCAGGCAGCCCTTGATCAAGGCAAGTTCCAACCCGATCGCGTTGTGATGCTGGGGGATACACCCTACGATATTGAGTCTGCTGGGAAAGCAGGGGTAGAGGTGATTGCGGTACGCTGTGGTGGGTTTAGTGATGAGCAGTTGTCCGGTGCGATCGCTATTTACGACGATCCGGCTGACTTACTGGCTCACTACGATCAGTCGCCATTGCTCAAAAATGACTAACTGGTGCCGGAAAAATGTTAGATCTGGACATGAAGCAGCATGATGAGTAGACGATAGACGATCGAGTGAAAACAGACAGCATTTTCTATCGCTTGTTCCAATATTGTGTATAAGTTCACTCATCTGAGTCGCGAGGAGGTGGAAGCGATGTTAGGACTGAGCGATTTGAAACAAACCAGAGTTTACCAGGAAGCCTTACAGGAAGGTCGGCAAGAAGGTCGGCAAGAAGGTCGGCAAGAAGGTCGGCAAGAAGGTCGGCAAGAAGGTCGACAGGAGGGTCGACAGGAAGCTCAGAGGGAGATGCTTGAAAATCTCCTGCAAGCTCGATTTGGAGAAGTAGATGAGGAATTGAGGGCGATTATTGAACCATTACTTCAGTTGTCTGCCGCTGAATTTATGCCGCTGCTGCTACAACAATCGCGGGATGAATTAATTGCCCAATTCAGGGATCTGCACTAAAATGACATCCCAATCTTGAAAAAGATCTGTTAAAAAACCTGTTGTAGATCCTATGACCCTATGACCAGCCCAGAAACAAATCCAGCTTCCTGGTACATCATCAAGCGATCGGATGGTCACTGTGACATTGTTCCAGGTGATTCGGAATTAGCCAACCCAGACCCATCCACCTCAAATACAGAGACGATCGATTCATCCGAACAGTGGGGCCCCTATGACTCCCAATCCGAAGCGATCGCTCGGCGAGTGGGATTAATCCGGGCTGGAAAATGCCAACCTGTGTAGGAATACAGACTCAAAATCTTGTGGGGTGGGCATCTTGCCCGCCCCTTTAAACAAGCTTTATCGCTTCTACATCTTGCTGCTTCTAGCTGCTACTGTGCGGCTCTCGTCCCCGATCGCTGCTGAGCAATCAGTTGGTCAAGCTGTTGCAGGGCAGTCTGGAATTGCAGATCATCTTCCGTACCGATCTTGTTGCTGACTCCAAACAATTCCTGACGTTGCTCATCCGTCAGTTCCACGACAATGTCAGGATCAATCCCTGCCTGGTTGATGTCTCGACCACTGGGAGTCAAATATTTTGCCACCGTCACCGCCAGCCCAGAGCCATCACCCAGACCCCGCACCGATTGCACCAGGCCCTTGCCAAAGGTACGAGTTCCCACCAGCACGGCGCGATCGTTATCCTGAAGCGCACCCGATAAAATTTCGCTGGCACTCGCAGAACCACCATCTATCAGAACCACCAGAGGCTTATTGGTCAAAGCTGTTCCATTGGCTTGTTCCTGCTCTGAAATCTCCTGACGGTTAACGGTGGAAACAATCACCCCTTCATCCAGCCACATCCGAGCAATATCAATGCTGGCGTAGAGCAATCCGCCGGGGTTGATTCTCAAATCCAGGACGTAACCAGATACCCCCTGAGACTCTAGATCCAGAATCGCCTGGCGCATTTCTTCCGAAGCATTGGCACTAAATTGATTCAGACGAATGTAGCCCACCTGCTCACCGTTTTCCTGCTGCACGGAATAGCGGACTGGGTGAATTTCAATCAGGGCACGCTGAAGCGGGAATTCCATTTCCTCATCGCCCCGACGAATTCTCAGGGTTACCTCTGTGCCAACGGGCCCACGAATCAGGTTCACAGCCGCGTTGGTATCCATGCCCTCAGTGCTCTGTCCGTCAATGCTGACGATGACATCCCTTGCCATAATTCCAGCATCAAAGGCAGGCGTATCTTCGATCGGCGCGACAACAATCAGTTCTTCTGTTTCTTCATCCTGAGCCAGTTGAATTCCAACCCCCGTCAATTCCCCAGAGGTATCAATCTGCATATTGCGGAACTCTTGGGGATCCATAAAGCGAGTATAAGGATCATTCAGCAGTTCCAGCATCTCGCGGATCGCATCATAGGCCTGCTCACGGTTCGTGTAGGCTCGACCTAGATATTGCTGCCGTACAGCCCTCCAGTCCGTTTGGTTGAACGTGCCGTCTACGAAGTTGCGATCGATTAACTGCCAAACTTCGTCAATGAGTTCCTTTGGACTCTCTTGAAAAAAGGCTTGCCCTTGAGACGAGTGCAAGCCAACACCTGTAACAGCAACGGCAGTAACTGCGACCGCTGTTGCACCGAGAACGAGTCCACGTTTTGTCATGCTCATACCCTTGAACTGAAGTGGAAGGACAACTGTAAGGCAAGTACGCCCAATCTAACACAGGCTACAGGAAACAGTCGTTAAATTCGATGTAACCTATTTAGATTTTTAGTGATGATTCCGATGAACAGGATCACCGTGAATTCACGCACCCATTGGGGAGCACTCGCAGTGAGGATGATCAGGAATTGAACCAACTTCAGAGAAATTTAAGGATCAACCCACCGGTCATCTGCCTTGATCAAATTAATCAACTCCTCAACACCTTGATCTTCAGGGACTTTTTTGATTTCTTCCCGCCCCCGGTAAAGCGCGATAAAGCCAGCCTGCTTGCCGACATAGCCGTAGTCTGCATCCGCCATTTCACCGGGGCCATTGACGATGCAACCCATAACCGCAATGTTCAGCCCCGCTAAATGTTTTGTCGCTTCCCGGACTTTATGCAGCACCTCTTCCAAATTAAACAGGGTGCGGCCGCAGGAGGGACAGGCGACATACTCTACCATTGTGCGTCGTAAACCCAGGGCTTGCAAGATGCCGTAGCAAACCGGGATTTCTTTCTCTGGAGCTTCCGTGAGGGAAACGCGGATCGTATCACCAATTCCCTCAGCCAGAAGGGTGCCAATTCCAGCGGTGGACTTGATGCGACCATACTCCCCGTCGCCAGCCTCCGTCACGCCAAGATGCAAGGGGTAATCCATCCCCAATTCATCCATACGCTGCACCATCAAGCGATTCGCCGAAATCATCACCGGGACGTTAGAGGCTTTTAGGGAAATTTCAATGTTGTAAAAGTCCATCGATTCACACAGGCGGATGAACTCCAATGCCGATTCCACCATGCCTTCCGGAGTGTCGCCATAGGTGAACAGCATCCGTTCCGCCAGGGAACCGTGGTTCACGCCAATCCGCATCGATTTGCCCTGATCCCGCAGAGAAACGACCAGCGGTTCCAGGGTTTCTCGAATCCGATCGCCAATTTCATCAAATTCCGCCTGAGTATATTCAGTCCGGTTCGCCTTGGGCTTCTCAAAGACGTAAAGTCCAGGATTAATCCGCACATTATCTACGTGCTTGGCGGCTTCCAGGGCAATTTTCATCCCGTTGTGGTGCACATCGGCTACCAGGGGAACGGGCTGATACGTGGTAAACACCCGATGGCGAATTTCCTCCATGGCCTTGGCATGGGCCATGCTGGGTACGGTGACACGAACAATTTCGCAGCCAATTTCATGCAGCCGCTGAATCGCTGCCACTGAAGCGTCAATGTCCAGCGTATCTTCGTTGATCATCGACTGAACGGCGATCGGGTGTCCACCACCAATGAAAATGCTCCCGACTGGCACGGGACGGGTTTTACGACGACGAATTTTGCCATCGGTTGCCAGGCAAATCGGAGAAGAATCGTTGCTGACTGTAACAGGATTTGGAAGAGTTTGCATACCCTACAGATTGTGTCGTGCGACGGAATGGGTTGAAGGACTGAGTCCTGAGGCTGATTCCCAAAGAGGATAGACTCCGTTCTTCAGGGAACATTCAGGCATCAGGAAGACCCTGCTCTCAACCAAATGTAAAATTCAACCTGAATATACACTTGCTTAAGACATAAAGTTTAACCCTAGCTCCAGAGTGCCACAGATCTGGGGCCATTGCGTTAGAAGCTAGGACACAAAGTTAGAGAAATGGAAGTCAGGGCGTACGGCAATATACTCCTGCCAGGTACGTTATGGATATACGGCAAAATAACGTACCTAGTAGGGGCGCACAGCAGTACGCCCTCACAGCAGATTTCTTCAAAAATTGGGATGCCATTTTGTTGCAGATCCCTGTGTGCTCCGCATACCCCATCGTCGGGGTATGACGATCTTCCTCGTTATTCCCCCTTCGTAGACTGGCTGTCCGTACTCGTTTTGGCTGTTTTGCGAGACTTGGCTGCCGTTTTAGTGGTTTTCTTCGTAGTACTTGCTTTCTTGGTGGTTTTGCTGCTGCTGGTAGTGGATTTGCTGGCGGCTTTGCCCGAAGATTTGCTGGACGATTTGCTGGACGACTTGCCAGACGACTTGGTGGAACTGCTGGAGGAGCTGCTGGAGGACTTGCTCGATCGCCCTTTCTTCTTGGTATTGGCTTTTTCCGTCAGGGCCTGAACTGCAATGTCCATCGTCACAGACTCCACGGTTTGCCCTTCAGGCAGGGAAGCATTGATCTTGCCGTGTTTGATGTAGGGGCATGGGGCCGTCATAGACATTGACAGGTTCGTTGTCCTCTGGATGGGCACCCAACTCCCGCAGGGGTTTTGCCGCCGCCTTACTGCGTCCTCGACCGGATTTCGGTTCAGAAAGCAGTTGCAGGGCCCGTTCTAGCGTCACCGTCAGCACATCATCTTCTTTCTTGAGCGATCGATACTCTGGTTTGCCCTCTGCCCCTTTGGCGTGCATGACGTAGGGGCCAAAGCGTCCCAGGTTTGCCTGAATCTTGGCTCCCGTTTCGGGGTGAACCCCCAGGGTTCGGGGTAGGGAAAGGAGACCTGTCGCCAGATCCATCGTGACATTCTGAATCGTGACTCCCTTCGGCAAAGAAGCCCGCTTGGGTTTGGGATTCTCGTCTGTTTTGTCACCCAACTGCACGTAGGCCGTAGGGGCCGATCAGGACATAAATTGGCTCTCCTGTGTCAGGATGCAGCCCCAGTTTTTCGGGGCCTTCGGTCTTCTGGCGTAGCAGGATCTGCACCTGTTCCGCATCTAGATCCGCAGGGGGCATATCCTGGGGAATGTTTGCCCGAACGGGGCCCGATTCATCCTCCGCTTCAATGTAGGCTCCGTAGGGACCCACCCGGACTTTCACATCCAGATCCTCCAGCAAAATCGATCGCGCCTGGTTGGGATCAATCTGACTTTCCTGCTGTTTGACCTGGGTTTCCAGCCCCGTTTCACCCAGGTAGAACTGATGCAGGTAGGGCAACCAGGCTGCCTCGCCTGTAGAAATTTCATCCAGGGTGCGTTCCATACGAGCGGTGAACTGGGTATCCACCAGATCGGGGAAGTAATTTTCTAGAAGGCCCGTCACTGCAAACGCCGTGAAGGTGGGCACCAGACTGTTGTTCACCATCTGAACGTAACCGCGATCGATGATCGTCCCGATAATGCTGGCGTAGGTACTGGGCCGACCAATGCCTTCACTTTCCAGGGTTTTGACCAGGGAAGCTTCCGTAAACCGGGCTGGGGGTTGGGTTTCATGACCGATCGCCTCCAAGTCTTGACATTCGGGATGATCCCCTTGCTGAAGCCGGGGCAGAATCACTTCCTGATCTTCGATCGCTGCATCGGGATCATCGGAACCTTCCACATAGGCGCGGAAGAAGCCTGGAAAATCGATTCGCTTCCCGGAAGCCCGGAAGCCTGCTTCACCCGCCTCTAGCTGCACCGTGATGTTGGTCTGGCGAGCTTCAGCCATCTGAGTGGCAACCGTCCGTTTCCAGATCAGGTCATACAACCGGAGTTCTCGTCCTTCTAACCCGGTTTCCTGGGGCGTGCGGAATGTGCTGCCAGCGGGGCGAATAGCTTCGTGGGCTTCCTGGGCCCCTTTGCTCTTGGTGGCGTATTGGCGAGGTTTAGGGCTGAGATAGTTTGAGCCATACATCTGCTCGACACAGCTCCGGGCAGCGGCGATCGCCTGCTGGGACAAATGCACCGAGTCAGTACGCATGTAGGTGATATACCCTTGTTCGTACAGACTTTGAGCCACCCGCATTGTGTCACGGGCTGAAAGCCGCAGCTTCCGGTTGGCTTCCTGTTGCAGGGTGGAGGTGGTGAAGGGAGCGGAGGGTTTGCGCGTGGTGGGACGTTCCTCAATGCTGGCCACCGTCCAGACTTCTTGCTGCAGCTGATCCTGGAGCGATCGAGCTTCCTCCTCACCCAGGAGTAGCACTTCCCGTCCCGCCGCAATCTGTCCGGTAGATTCATCAAAATCTGCCCCGGTGGCAATTCGAGTGCCTCGTAGCGAAACCAGCTTGGCTTCAAAGGGCGTTTTTTCCTGACTGAGAGTCGCTTTCAGATCCCAGTATGATCCTTTGCGGAAGGCGCGGCGTTGTTTCTCCCGGTTGACTAACACTCGCACTGCAACCGACTGCACCCGTCCCGCCGATAGACCTGTGGCTATTTTTTTCCAGAGTAACGGCGACAGGGTATATCCCACCAGGCGATCGAGAATCCGTCGGGTTTCCTGGGCGCGGACAAGCTGCTCATCGACATCGCGGCATTGATTGAGGGCGGATTGAATCGCATCTTCGGTGATTTCATGAAAGACCATGCGCTTAATGGGCACTTTCGGCTTCAACACCTGAAGCAAATGCCAGCTAATGCTCTCTCCTTCCCGGTCTTCGTCTGTGGCCAGCACTAACTCATCCGCATTGCCCAGGGCATCTTTCAAGGCTTTCACCACCTTCTTCTTGTCCTGCGGAATCACGTATAGCGGCTCAAAGTCCGCACCCACATTTACCCCAATCCTGGCCCAGTCTTCACCCTTGACGGAAGCAGGGATTTCACTGGCAGACTGTGGCAAATCACGGATGTGCCCCATAGATGCCTCGACACGATAACCACGAGGCAAATAGTTGCGGATGGTTCGGGCTTTGGTTGGGGATTCAACGATGACAAGAGTTGACATGGGATCAAATGCTCTTTAGAAAACTAGCAGCAAGCGGAAATGGATGGAATTCAGCAGGGATAACCAGGGATGACGAAGCGATCGAAGGGGGATATCAATCATTGGTTTGGCGTTTCAGCGCACCCTCCACCGAGGAATTCGGGGTGAAACCAGGCGCACTGGGGTAGACGATCGCATGGAGATCAACAAGTAAATCAAAAGAGGGCATATTCTTTAACATACCTTTGATGACGAGATTGATGCTGAAACTGGAACAGGATTTGCTGATATCTCCCTCAAATATGGCTACATCATCTGTCCTCAATGATCCGAATATAATCCGCAATAATCAGCCGTGGTTCCTGGTAAAAAGGGGCAGTACCGGGCAGTTCGGAATTTCTGTTCCGACGGTTCGATGCATTTTCTAGACCATACTCCAGATCCCTACTTTATAGTTCATACCAGCCAAAGCCTAGATTTGTCTTTTAAGATTGTCATCCTAATTTAACGGACAATTTAGCTGAGATGAAGTGGTTTCACGGGGTATGATCCACTATAAAGAATCGTTTACGATTCTCAAGGACTGCTGATACTATTCAACTTGCCAAAATCCTATGGACTTTGCCAACCTTGCCGCCCAGTTAAATACTGGAGTTATTCTGCCAGAGGGAATCGTCTTGGTGACCCTCATCACCGTGCTGGTGGGTGATTTGATCACCGGACGAGCCTCTTCTTCCCGTTGGTCGCCCTACGTCGGGATCGCTGGGCTGCTGGCGGCGATCGTTTCCCTCTACTTCCAGTGGACGACCACCGATAATCCCATTTCTTTCCTGGGAGCCTTTAACGGCGATGCCCTCAGCATTGTGTTCCGGGGGATCATCGTCCTATCCTGCGTAGTCACCCTGCTGATTTCAACTCGCTATGTCGAGCAATCCGGCACGGCCCTGCCAGAATTCATTGTGATTTTGCTGACTGCAACCCTGGGCGGAATGTTTCTGTCTGGGGCAAATGAACTGGTAATGATCTTTGTGTCTTTGGAAACCCTCAGTATTTCTTCTTACCTGCTGACGGGTTACATGAAGCGGGATCCGCGATCGAATGAAGCGTCCCTGAAGTACCTGCTGATTGGGGCAGCCAGTTCTGCCATCTTCCTCTATGGCGTTTCGCTGGTCTACGGATTATCCGGTGGGGAAACACGCCTCAGTGCTATTACAGAGAGCATTATCGTCAACAATGGCGAACAGTCTTTAGGGGTGGTTGTAGCCCTCGTGTTTGTGATTGCCGGAATTGCCTTTAAGATTGCAGCGGTTCCCTTTCACCAGTGGACTCCCGATGTCTACGAAGGATCACCCACTCCGGTGGTTGCGTTTCTGTCTGTAGGGTCAAAGGCTGCCGGGTTTGCCCTTGCCGTTCGCCTGCTGGTCAGTGCCTTCCCGATGGTGTCGGAACAGTGGCAATTTGTCCTTACGGCTCTGGCGATTCTGAGCATGATATTGGGGAACGTGGTTGCCCTGGCTCAAACCAGCATGAAACGGATGTTAGCTTACTCCTCGATCGCCCAGGCAGGATTTGTGATGATTGGGCTAGTGGTCGGGACGGATGCCGGGTATGCCAGTATGGTGTTTTACCTGCTGATTTACCTATTTATGAACCTGGGTGGATTTGCCTGTGTCATTTTGTTCACGCTCCGTACGGGCACAGATGAAATCACCGAGTACAGCGGACTGTATCAAAAAGATCCCCTGTTGACCCTTTGCCTCAGCATTTGCCTGCTTTCCCTGGGAGGCATTCCACCTTTGGCTGGCTTCTTCGCCAAAATTTATCTGTTCTGGGCGGGCTGGCAGGCAGGAGCCTATACTCTGGTACTTTTAGGCTTAATCACGACGGTCATCTCGATTTATTACTATATCCGCGTCGTCAAGATGATGGTGGTGAAAGAGCCAGAGGAAATGTCCGATGCGGTGAAGAATTACCCAGAAGTCAGATGGAATTTGCCGGGAATGCGTCCGCTGCAAGTTGGACTGATTATTTGTCTGGTCACAACCTCTCTGGCTGGCATTCTCTCCAACCCGCTGTTCACCCTGGCTAATAACTCCATTCTGCGTACGCCCATGCTATCCTCTGCGATCGTCACTCCAGTCGATGGAACGGCACTGTTCGATGAACCCTCGCTGCTTCCACGGGAACTGCGCTAAAGGTAAGGGCGCACAGCAGTGCGCCCTTATTACAGATGCCAGTTTGTTGCGGATCCCTGATTCGTGCAAAAATCCAACAAAAATCCAACCGGATTAACCCCCGATCGTTCCCGTCAAGGGAGAACTGGCACTGGCATAGGTTTTAATTGGAATCCGTCCCGCTAAATAGGCCAGCCGTCCCGCTTCCGTTGCTAATCCCATCGCTCGTGCCATTGCCGCTGGAGCCTGAGCCTGGGCGATCGCCGTATTGATCAGTAGGGCGTCTGCTCCCATTTCCATTGCTTGAGCTGCTTCGCTAGGAGAGCCGATCCCGGCATCGACCACAACAGGGACGTTAGCATTCTCCACAATAATTTGAATATTGGCTGCATTTTTGATGCCTTGCCCAGAGCCGATCGGGGAACCCAAAGGCATGACCGTAGCGCAACCCACTTCTTCCAGCCGTTGAGCCAGGAGGGGATCTGCATTGATGTAGGGTAATACGGCAAATCCTTCTTTGACTAGCTGTTCTGCTGCTTCCAATGTGCCGATCGGGTCGGGTAAGAGGTACTTGGCATCGGGAATGACTTCCAGCTTGACGAAGTTGTTATCCTCCTGTCCCAGCAGCTTTGCCATTTCTCGTCCCAATCGCGCCACGCGGATCGCCTCTTCAGCAGTTTTACAGCCTGCGGTGTTGGGCAGCATCCAGATGGTATTCCAATCCAATGCCTCTGCCAATCCTTCATGACCCGGAGCATTCGTCTGAACCCGTCGTACTGCAACAGTGACAATTTCACAACCGCTCGCCGCGATACTTTGGCGCATCTGATCAAAGTTGCGGTATTTTCCAGTTCCCGTCATCAGGCGCGATCGGAAGGTGCGTCCGGCGATGGTCAGGGGAGCGTCGGAGGGTGAAGGGGGAGTGGGGAGTGGGGAGTGGGGAGTGGGGAAGGAAAGGGAGGAATTAGTCGTTGAGGGATGAATCATTTGAGAGGAATTGGAGGGGGATTGTGAATGGGCCTGTTCGTTAGGAGATGGGGCGTTGGGGGATTGTCCCTGGGCGGACTGTCCGTTCGGGGAGAGGGACTGGGGGGGAGAGGGAGCCAGGAATCGCTCCCAGGAGAAGTGGGGGAGGAGTGGATCGGTCTGCTGGTTCCAGATGAGATCTGCAATCAGGCGGGCGGTCAGAGGGGCAAGCAGGATGCCATTGCGATAGTGGCCTGTTGCCAGGGTCAGGTTTGAGCACCGACTGGCTCCCAGGATGGGCAGTTCATCGGGGGTAGCGGGACGGAACCCCCACCAGCATTCCTGAATCGGAAAGTCCTTTAGGGCAGGATAAAGCTGAATTGCCGCATTCAGCAGCGTTTGCAGCCCAGCAGGAGTGTTGCCCGGAGTAAAGCCAACGTCCTCGACCGTTGCCCCAATGACGATTCTTCCATCCTGTCTGGGTACGATGTAAACGGACTCACCGTAGAGAATGCGCTGAAGGGGTAAGCTTGCCTGCTCGGTGTGGGGAACCTGTATGGATAGCATCTGTCCTTTGCGGGGAGAGACGGCGATCGGCAATAGTTCCTGTCCCCAGGCTCCGGTTGCCAGAATGTATTGCCCTGCCTGTACCTCTCCAGCACTGGTTTTGACTCCTGTAACTTGTCCCTGCTGTTGTTGAATTGCCTGAACTGCTACCCCTTCAGCAATGTCTATGCCCAGGTTTTGCGCCGCCGCTTGCAATGCCTGCATTAGGGCGCGGCTATCTACCTGCCCCTCTTCGGGATACCAATACCCCCCAATTACCGCCGGACTCAGTCCGGGTTGGGCATGGTGAAGGGCGGGGCGATCGAGCCACAGAAGGGAGGAGGGAGGAGTGGGGAGGGAGGAGGGAGAAGGGGAAGATTCTGGGCGAGGCTGTGCCCCAGGGGTGATGGGCGGTTGTAAGGAGTCGTCTTCTGAGGATTGATCCTCTAAAACGGGAGCCAGGATACCGCAGGGCCAATAGCCGACGGATGTACCGCTCAAGCTCTCTATTTTGCTCACCCAATCTGGGTAAAGAGCCAGGCTATTCATGCAAAGCTCCAGCATGGGGCTAGGGGAAATATTTTCAGCGGTAGGAGCCAGCATTCCGGCCGCTGCATGGGCTGCTGCCTGGCGGGTGTCTCGACTGAGGACAGTGACAGAAGCTCCCCTCAGCTTCAACTCAATGGCGATCGACAACCCCATCACGCCGCCGCCGATGATTACAATGTCTCTAGTTTGGTTCATGCGGGAGACTCAGATTCCTATCACTATTCCAATGACTCAACATCCGATGACTTAATATCTAATGACTGAACAGCAGCGCGTCGCAGAAACACTGGCGTTGACTTGTCCCATTCAAATGTTTGCCGGATTAATTGCCGGATCTTCAGTATTGCTCGTTTCGCTCAAAATCTTCAATTCGGTCATCACCACAAACCTGAAATCGGCCGTCGATCGCCAGTCGTATCAGCAGGCTGAGATTGAACTGCGCGAGTCGCCTGTCCAGTAATGGGATCAGGATAGCCATCTGGCAATTGATAAATTAAATCATCTCGCTGTCCGATCGGCTGTCTGGGGCGTGGATCAGGAATCGTGATCGTCCCTGGAGGCTGTTGCCCAACTGGATCATCGGTGCCAAAAACAAAGTTATCAATGCGTCGCCCCAAATCTCTCAAGGATTCCGGTAGATTGAACTCTCGATCGGTAGCTCTGGGTGGAAACGGTTCTTGCCGACCAGGGGGTGGCAGCGTCGGATCCGTGCGCGTTAAGGCGGCAGCACAGCCCCGACCCATTAAAACCAGGAGCAAAAACCCCAGTATGCCCAGGAATAATAGTCTGGCAAAGTTTTTGACTAAGCTCAGAGCTGTGAAAAATAGCCCGATGAAAATAATGCCAATGACTGCTATGAGGATCAAAAACCACTCCGGCACGATCCAGCCTCCCTAATGCCCACTTCTTCCATCATCGCTCAGGACTCCCACTCTGCCAAAGGGATATTACCAAAATCCCTGAATTGGACTGGGAGAGGGACTGGGAGAGGGAGTTGGGGAAGGAGCGATCTGCAGAGGGGATGGAGAAGGCTCTTCGGTTATTTCTGCGTCTGTCGGGGTAGGAGTTGGCGTTGGCTCTGGCGGAAAAGCTTGATCAATCACGGGTTCCAGGTCTTCGGCAGCATCCTGCAATCCTTCGATCGCCTGTGGAGGGGGATCGTTACCAATAATATTTGGGGAACCTTCTCCCAGTTGAGCTGAAGCAAACAGGGAAAGAGCCAAGGCCAGTAATCCTAGAGTCAGTGGCCGCATCAATCCCCGAATCGCGGTTCCGACGATCGCCAGGACTGCACTTGTGATCAAAAACCCTAAAAGTCCACCCACTTTTTTTTCCGCTACTCGAATAAATTAATTCTAGCCCTATTCCTACCGCCCTACCGCGATCGCCAGACTCACCAATATCAACATAGCCAGGATAATCCAGCCCGTATTCCGTCGCAGCCAAAATCTCAAAGCGGACTGTGGACTGGGTTTGTATTGCTTTGCTTTTTCTGCCTGTTCCGCCTGGTTATAGTACAGCGTACATTCTTTGGCAAACGGTCGCTGCGGGAAATTACAGGTGTCGTCTTCGTGGTACAGGCAGGAATCACACAGATACTCCTCTCCCGCCGATCGATGGAGGGTCATTCCCGGATGACCATGGGCCTTGAGCGTCAACTGGCAGGTAGGGCATATCACTGCCTGGGCTTTGACAAACTGATGACAACGAGGACAAGTCGGCATTGGCTAAACGGTTTAGACTCAACAGATTTTCAGTCAAGCTGTAATAAGGAATGCAAATTCAATAACCTGAAATTCTTGTGGGGTGGGCAGCGTTTCGACTGAGCTCAAGCCGAAGTCTTGCCCGCCCAGTCAGCGAAGTAAACGTTACACAGGTTATTTCAATCTGATCTTAAGCGGTGGGGCAGACGCAATGCCCCCTGATCCTAGCCTATTTAATTCCGCTTCCTCACCTGATACCGTTTTGATTCTAATAGTTCATAGACATCACCCATCGCTTCAGCAAACTGGGTTTCAACCCGATCGAGTGCCTCCGCGGGAATGGCTTGCCACTGCTCAAACGTTTCCCAGTAAATCACCTGAACCACTTCCGATAAGTCATCTGGGCTGATCCAGACTTCTTTACTAATAAAACCGGGATATTGAGATAAAAACGGAGTCCAAAGCTCTGCATCAACCTGAACAAATCTTTCTCTAGAGTCGGGAGAGACGCGGAATTTTAGCCATTCAATTGTCATAACGTGATCATTTGCCAGAATAGGACTGTAGGCTAAAATTAGCCAAATTTAATCATGGACTTGATTGCTCTGATTGGCTAGCTGCTTGGCATACATTTTGCACGTATTTTAGGGAATCCAGGATAAGGAAACCACGATGGACAATAACAATCTTCTTCAGCAGTTATTGATGCTTGGCATTGGAACAACCTCATTGGTGACGGATAAGCTGCGTGAGGTGAGTGATGAATGGGTGAAAGATGGCAAGCTGGATCCTGATCAAGCTGCTAACTTTGCGAATGATTTGATGCAGCAACTCAAGTCTGAACAGGGGAATTGGGATAGTCAGATGAAGCGGCAACTGCGCAACATGCTTCAGGATCTGGGGGTGGCCCGGCAAAACGAAATGGATGAATTGCGTGGACGGATCGATCGCCTGGAGCGGCAAGTGAGGGATTTAGAGAATCGACTTTGGCGGTAAGGGAGTACAGCAGTAATTGCCAATAGTCGCCTCAGTCACACCGTCCCATCGCGGCATTCGTAGCGGTAACTTGTAGCGGTAAACTGAGGAGTGGATTGCAAGTTTTGGAGGAGAGACCTTGCGGGATATTCTCATCAGCTTTGGCGTAATGGTGGTTTGCATTGTGTTTCTGGTAGTGGCTCAGGTGGTCGGGCAAAAAGATGAAGCGATCGCCGCTCGACTGCCCAATCCAACTGCCCCTAATCCACCATCCTCAGTTCAAATTGCTCAATCTGACACGGGCGCGTCTGATCTCATGCTTGATAATCAAACCGAAGATAACCAAAACGTTGTTACAACCGAATCCGGGTTGCAATATATCGATGTCGTGGAAGGCGAAGGGGCAACCCCTCAGTCAGGACAAACCGTCTTCGTTCACTACACTGGAACCCTGGAAGATGGTACAAAATTCGACAGTTCCCTCGATCGCAACCGTCCGTTCTCATTCCGTTTAGGAGCCGGTCAGGTAATTCGCGGCTGGGATGAGGGCATCAGCACCATGAAAGTGGGTGGGCAGCGCAAGTTGATTATTCCACCCAATCTAGGATACGGAGCCCGGGGAGCAGGGGGAGTAATTCCACCCAACGCCACCTTGATTTTTGATGTGGAACTGCTACGGATTGGCGGGTAAATGAGAAAACAGTGGGTCTGGTCAGCGTTGCTGGGAATGGTCGTGATGCTTACCCTGGTTGGGTGGAGCTTACATCAAGACCGATCGCCCAGCTTAGTATTCAGTGATCAACCCCCTGTATCTCCTCAGCAGGCTGCTCAGTCCACGCCGATCGCTCCTACTGTGAATGCAGAACGGCTCATGGCTGATTTAGCTACTTTTTCCTTTGAACGGTTTACAGAAGCCGATCGCAGTCGGGCCCGCCAGGAATTGCGGCAATCTCTGGAAATGGCTGGTTGGACTGTACAAACTCAAGCATTTGAGCACGGCATTAACCTGTACGCTGAACGGATGGGAACTGACCCAACCGCTGGGACAATTTTGCTGGCAGCCCACTACGATACGGTAGAACGATCGCCGGGAGCCGATGATAACGCTACAGCGGTGGCAACCGTTTTGGAAGCAGCCCGGTTATTCAGCCAACAGCCGACTCCCCGCACCCTGCAACTGGCCTTATTTGACCTGGAGGAAACGGGGCTAGAAGGCAGCACTGCTTTTGCTGAGGAAGTCGCTCAGGATGACCTCCAGGGAGTCATTGTGATGGATATGCTGGGGTATGCCTGTCAGGAAGCAGGGTGTCAAACCTATCCACCACTGCCGATTACGCCGCCCACCGATCGCGGTAATTTCCTGGCAGTGATTGGCGATCGGGGTAATCCAGCCTTGATTGACAGCTTTAACCCCTCTGAACCAGCGGATCTTCCCCCCGTTCTAACCCTTGCGGTTCCCACCTTCGGGCAGCTGACCCCCGACATGATGCGGAGTGATCACGTTCCCTTTTGGCGTAGGGGGATTGGAGCCGTTTTAGTCACCGATACGGCGAACTTTCGTAATCCCTACTATCATCAACCTGATGATACGGTGGAGACGATCGATCAGGCGTTTTTTGTGGGTGCAGCCCAGCGGGTTGTGAATGCTGCGACAACCCTGCTAACTCCGTTTTAGACAGCGTTTTCAAACAGCGTACCTAGAGATAACATCATGTCTGCCCAGACCGTTTTGACCCTTGCTCGACAGGGTGATCCACGGGCGATCGCCACCTTGATGAATTGCATCACGCGCCCCCACCAACTGCATACTCGAGTGCAGCAACAGGAAAGCAGCCTGCATATTTTGTTTGAAGCCAAAACCCTGCCAGACCAAGAGGAATCCGTTGAATTTGCCTGCGATAGCATCATGGCGCTGGAGCTAGAGCATGTTTCACAACTGATCATCTATGGGCGACAGCAAGGGCAACGGGAGTCCGTCTGGCAAAAGGTAATCACGTTAACTCCCCAGGAACATCCTGACTCACTGGGCGATCGGCAAACGCCAACTGGATTCTTTGACCCCTTTACCACAGCGGATGAAGCCCTGGAGCCCATTCAAGCTGACTCTGAAGCACCTGAGTTGCTCAAGCGTCCTGAAGCAGTACTATTCATTATTTTCGTCAGTATTTTTGTCTTCTGGGATGCCTATCTATCTTTACTCGAACCCGTCGAACCAGCCGATGAAAATGCCCGATCGCGGCTCTCAACTCGCCAACTAGCCCAACGGTTGAACACCACGCCCACCATCCTCCGGCACAAGAAACGCCTGACTGACTTTGCCGAGTGGTCACGCCTGCGCGATCCAGAGGGACTCAGTTGGGCCTACAGCAAAGGAACTTACTCTTCCCAACCATGACTTCTATCACCCTGGCCGACAGTAACCCTGAGCTTTGCCAGATTATTATCCAACACATCCTGGAGCAGCCCCACCATCGGATTTCCTTTGCCACCTTCATGGACCTGGCGCTCTACCACTCCCAGCATGGCTATTACTCGACGAAACAAGCCCTTGGCGGGATTCAGGATGATTTTTTTACCTCGCCTCATTTAGGTGCAGATTTTGGTGAACTATTGGCCAGGCAATTTGCCCAGATGTGGGAACAGCTCGATCGCCCCCAGCCGTTCACGCTGGTAGAAATGGGAGCCGGACAGGGTTTGCTGGTTCAGGATATCCTGCGCTACCTGCATCGGCATCACTTCGAGTGCTTTGAGACTCTGGAATATATTGTGGTAGAAAAATCCACTGCCCTGATTGCTGAACAGCAGAAACGCCTCCGGGGACTCACCCAAAATTGGCACCACCTGCACTGGCGAACCTGGGAAGAAATTCCGGCTCAGTCGATCGTCGGCTGCTGTTTTTCTAATGAGCTAGTCGATGCCTTTCCAGTGCATCAGGTCGTGGTTGAGGCGGGTCAGTTGCAGGAAGTTTATGTCACAGTGCAGGCACAAGCTGATTCCGGTTCTCCTGATTCCTTCATCGAAATTCTGGCTCCCCCTTCCACCTCTCAACTGGCTCAATACTTTGAAACCCTGGAAATTGACCTGCTGTCCGATCGCTATCCAGAGGGGTATCGAACGGAGGTGAATCTGGCGGCCTTGGACTGGCTGGAAACCGTCGCCGATCGCCTGCACCGGGGCTATTTACTGACGATCGACTATGGCTATCCTGCCCATCGTTACTACAGTCCACCCCGCAGCCAGGGCACGCTCCAGTGCTACTACCAACACGCCCACCATTCTGATCCCTATCGGGCGATCGGCGGCAGGACATCACCGCCCACGTCAATTTCACAGCCTTGGAGCGGTATGGTGAATTGATAGGTCTGGAACCACTGGGATTCACCCAGCAGGGACTATTTCTGATGGCGCTGGGATTGGGCGATCGGATTGCCCATTTATCCACTCCCGATCCGGATGTTCCCGTGCAGGAGATCCTGCGTCGCCGCGAAAGCCTGCACGCCCTGATTAATCCCATGGGACTGGGTAATTTTGGTGTATTGATTCAGGGGAAAGGATTAGGGAAACCGCAGGCGCGATCGTTACAGGGATTGGCAATGCCAGGAATGTAAGAAATCGCCAACAAAAGAGCACCCAATCTGGGAAGAAATCTGCTGTCAGGGCGCACTATTTACCCTCCCTCCTGGGCAGGTTATTTTTTCGCATTCCCCTAAACTGATAGATTGTGAAGGGGTAAAACCTCCCCCTATAACCTCTAGAGACTGAAGAATGTCCGATATTTTTGTCCTGGTGCGGGATCAGGATAATGTGGCTCTGACCTCGATCGCTGGCATTCCCTTTGTGGCTCG
Source organism: Egbenema bharatensis FJBBOT/2019 (assembly GCF_048077055.1). Classification (NCBI taxonomy): domain Bacteria; kingdom Bacillati; phylum Cyanobacteriota; class Cyanophyceae; order Oculatellales; family Oculatellaceae; genus Egbenema; species Egbenema bharatensis. Next base: position 7,015,830 of record NZ_CP182236.1, read on the forward strand.
CCTGCAACAAAATGGAGAAATCCTGGCAGCAGAAACCGTTGACCTGATCTATGCCGATGCAGGATTCGATGACCTACCGTTAGGTCATTATGTTGTGACATTGCACCATGAGCGGGTTGAGCCAAAGGACGTTTCCTATGAAGTGAAAATTGACTTATCCGATGAAGTGATATTACTGACGTTCGTTTATTTGGAACCAGAGCAGATTCTGCTAAATGTTCACGCTGCCAGGGAAAAGAGGTTGTAGGTTTATGTTGAGCAAGGTCATTCCATCCCATTCCATTAAGGCATTCCGCTATCGTGTTCATGTTCTGGAAAAAGATCTGTGGAAAGAACAGAACCCCAGGTGCCGTGCCAATTTAGCCATGCAGCTTGCCGATGCTGCAACCACATTAGCCCGGTTGGAAATGCGGGAAGCTCAAAGGTATCAACTGCTCGATGCTTCTGATTCGATGAATCCTGGTGTTAATGTTAGGGTCGATGGTCGTGGCGATGCGAAGGTCAATCACACCGTCGAACGGGATGATGGCAGGGATAACACTTGCAGGGCGGATCAATCTCCCCCTTCCCCGATCGATCGTCATCATGATTGCGAGGAATCTTAAACTTTACAACTGCCTTACATTTGCTGTTGGCAGAACGTCCAGGAAGCGGTCTAAACTGGATGCACTGCTGCAATAGCGGTAGATTCACCGATTAGCACAAGCTCAGTATTGACAAGCCTATTTATGATTAGCTGATTCATTATGGGTTGCAGCTACCTCCCATTGTCCTGACGGTCTTCCTGCCTTGCCATCATGGCTTTAAATTGGGGAGTTTATCCCTCAGTTTGGGCAAACTAAAAATGGATGTTTAAACGGGGTTTCTCCCTGGCTCCGGAGCAAATGGTTATCGTTCAAAGCGTTACCGTAGGCTTGGATCAGCGATATTTAATCTAGTATTAGGAAATAGTCAACATCTGGGAAAGCACTCAGTTGAGCGAGATGGAGTCCGACGAGAGACGCTCATGCCTATCATCAAAGAGAAATTCACGATTCGGTTTTGGGGAGTGAGGGGCAGCATTGCCTGTCCGGGGCAGAGTACGGTGCGTTATGGCGGCAATACGTCTTGCGTGGAAATGCGCGTTGGTAATCATCGCCTCATTTTTGATGGAGGAACAGGTTTAAGAGTTTTAGGGCAAACGCTGCTGGCTGAAATGCCTGTGACTGCCCATATGTTTTTTACCCACTCCCACTGGGATCACATTCAGGGTTTCCCCTTCTTTGTGCCTGCCTTTGTCCCTGGCAATCAGTTCACGATCTACGGTGCGATCGCCCCAAATGGTTCCACCATTGAGCAGCGGCTGAATGATCAGATGCTCCACCCTAACTTCCCCGTCCCCCTCCAGATTATGGGAGCCGATCTGGAATTTAAGGACATCGAAGCGGGAGAAACTGTGATGGTGGGAGACGATGTGCGGGTGGAGAGTGCCTTACTGAACCATCCTGGCGAGGCGATCGGCTACCGGGTGAACTGGGAAGGACATGCAGCAGCTTATATTACCGATACAGAGCATTTCCCGGATTATCTGGATGAAAATGTGCTGTGGCTGGCCCGCAATGCTGATGTAATGATCTACGATGCCACCTACACCAATGAAGAGTATTACTCGGAGCGATCGAGTAAGGTGGGCTGGGGCCATTCTACCTGGCAGGAAGCAGTCAAGATTGCGAAGGCGGCTAACGTAAAGCAGCTTGTGATTTTTCATCATGACCCGCTGCATGACGATAATTTCATGGATCAAATCAAGGAAAACACCGCCCGACAGTTTCCCGGCAGCATTGTGGCCTGGGAGGGGTTGGAAATTGATTTGCTGGCCAAAACTGCGGTCGTTTCCTAGTTATACTGGCTCATGACCGTTCTGTGTCAGAATGTAAAGCGTGTGGATTGTAGATTCTCTTGATCAAGTTAAAGCTCCAACCTTCGTTGCCCTGGGTAATTTTGATGGCATTCACCGGGGGCATCGACAGGTCATTCAGCCCATTTTGGGGACAACCTACGCCACAGTGGTGACGTTTCATCCCCACCCTCAGGAATTTTTTACTGGACAACGTCGGGATCTTCTAACGCCGATCGCTGAAAAATCTCGTCACCTGGCCGAACTGGGCGTACAGCAGCTCGTTCTGCTACCCTTTAACCGAGAATTGGCAGATCTCACTCCGGAAGCCTTTGTGGCAGAAATTTTGGTGCAGCAACTTCAGGCCCAGCAAATTAGTGTAGGGCAGGATTTTTGCTTTGGGCGGCAGCGATCGGGTACCACGGCAGACTTGCAATCGATCGCAGCAACGCATGGCATTCCAGTTCAGATTGCCCCCCTTCACACCTGTCAGGGAGAACGTATCAGCAGTTCTGCGATTCGCCATGCCCTGAGTGAAGGCAACCTGGAACGAGCCAACCAACTCCTGGGTAGACCCTATAGCCTGATCGGCCAGGTGATTCAGGGACAACAGCTAGGACGGACGATCGGCTTTCCCACGGCCAACCTTCAGCTTCCCCCAGAAAAGTTTTTGCCCCGCCAGGGGGTTTACAGTGTGTGGGTGTATCGACTGGATTCAGCACAACGACCGTTACCCGGCGTGATGAATCTGGGCAATCGTCCCACGGTGGATGGTGCCAAACTCTCCGTTGAAGTCCATTTACTGGACTGGTCAGAGAATCTCTATGGTGAGACATTGATGGTCAATCTGGAAGGCTTTCTGCGGGCTGAACAGAAGTTTGCCTCGTTAGACGATCTCAAGGCTCAGATTCAACGGGATTGTGATGTGGCTCGATCGCGGCTCACGGTGACACCGCTTTCAACTAACGGTCGTTCTATTTTGTGAAAGATAGAGAAAAACCATAGGGTCATGTTGTCTCGGTTGCTGACCCATGCAGGCAAGATGCCTGCGCTACGGTTGGCTGATCGTTATCGAAATGTAAATGGGCAATTAAGAAAGCGTTCAAATTGGGTACTCAGGAAAGGGGGCACTTTATTGTGAAGTTACTCTCAGATATCCATGAATGCACTTAGAGGAAAATGCTATGAAACGTCTTGTGGTTTGCTGCGATGGCACCTGGCAAGATTTAAGCAAAGAGTATCCCACCAACGTGGTGAAAATGGCGCAGGCGGTTAAAACCGAAGGGACAGCCATTCCCCAAATTGTGTTTTATGGACAGGGAATTGGCTCTGGCGGAGAGCTACTGAATCGTGTGGGCGGTGGAGCCTTCGGTTGGGGAATTGATGAAAATATTCAAGATGCCTATCGCTTTCTATGTTTGAACTACGATCGGGGAGACGAAATTTATCTATTCGGATTTAGCCGGGGAGCCTACACGGTGCGAAGCCTGGCTGGATTAATTCGTTGTGCGGGTGGATTGCTGCCCCGAAATGAAGTTCGTCAAACTCCCAGGGTGTACGACATTTATCGTAGCCAGGTACATAAAGACAATAAACAAGACATGAAGCGGAAAGCTCAGGAAATGCAGCAGGTTAGCTCCAGAATCCGGGCTGTTCGCATTACGTTGCTGGGCTGCTGGGACACAGTCGGTTCCCTCGGCGTTCCCCAAACCATTCCGCTGTTGAGCAAACAAGTTAACAAGAAATATCAGTTTCACGACTATCAACTCAGCAATATTATCGATCACGCGCTTCATGCCGTGGCGATCGACGAGCGGCGCAAAGTGTTCGATGTGACACCTATGGAGCAAAGCCAAAACAATATTAACGACGGGCAAAAACTGCGGCAGGTCTGGTTCCCAGGCGATCATGGCTGCGTAGGGGGGGGCACAAAGGATGTCCAGGGACTATCGGATGCGGCCCTGGAATGGATGATTAAAGAAATGCAGGCTATGGGACTGGGTCTAGAGCTAGATCCCAACCTGGTGGAATGTGACCTGACTGCAACCGATCCAGCCAAACGGTATGGGATTCACCCCAATCACGCCATTGAGTTTACAACTAAAGTGGGTCTGCTGTTTAGGATGGGAGGACTACACGATCGCCCCATTGCTCAATCGAACGAGAACCCTGCTGCCATCCTGGAACAACGCCTGCATGAAAGCGTGATGAAGCGGTGGAATTATGCATCACTTAAACCACCCTATAGACCCGAAAATTTGAAAAAGTTTAAAGATGCCATTGAAGAGTACCTGAAGAGAGCCGCTCAAGCCGCTCAAGAAGTGGTTGAAAAAGCGCAAGAGACGGTTCAGGACGTTGCTGGAAAGACGCAAGAGGTGGTTGATAACCTGGCCGACATGGCAACCGATCGAACAAACCAATAGGGCACAGTAACCGTAGGGGCAATTTGCGAATCACCCCTAAAAATGCAAATTGAATTATCTGTAATTCTTGTGGGGTGGGCATCTTGCCCGCCCAGTCAAACAGGCAGAATGATTACAGGGGATCTGTAATTCTTGTGGGGTGGGCATCTTGCCCGCCCAGTCAAACAGGCAAAATGGTTGCAGGTTGTTTGATCCACAAGCCCTACCGTCAACTTGCCGAAAAATGCGTGCTAACCTACCGTTCAGGGAATTCTTAAGGTAGAACAGTCCAGGGGGGATTCTTCCCACCGTCTACCTTTTTTCCTAAACCTTTTTTTCCCGAACTATGAGTGACAGCATTGCAACCCTCGTCCACAACCTCGGACGCACGATCGTCGGTAAACAAGATGCGATTCGCCTGGTGCTGGTCGCGCTATTTTCTGGCGGTCATGCCCTGCTGGAAGATGTGCCTGGCGTGGGAAAGACTCTGCTGGCCAAGTCCCTGGCGCGATCGATCGAGGGACAATTTCAGCGGATTCAGTGTACGCCCGACTTGCTGCCTGCGGATGTCACTGGTACAAATATCTGGAATCCCAAAACCGGCGAGTTTGAATTCTTACCCGGCCCGGTGTTTGCCAATGTATTGTTAGCTGATGAAATTAACCGCGCTACTCCTCGCACCCAATCGGCTTTGCTGGAAGTGATGGAAGAACATCAGGTGACGCTAGACGGCAAAACCCGATCGGTTCCTAACCCATTTTTTGTCATTGCCACCCAGAACCCGGTGGAATACCAGGGTACTTTTCCCCTACCGGAAGCTCAGATGGATCGGTTTGCCCTGTCCTTTAGCCTGGGTTATCCGACGGAAACAGAAGAACTCCAAATGCTGCAACGACTTCAGCAAAATCTGCAAGCGGAGGATCTTCAGCCCTGTATTTCCCTGGCTGAGGTAGAAGCTTTGCGCCAACGCTGTCGTCAAATTCGCGTCGAAGCTCCCCTACAACAGTACATTCTGGATCTGGTGCGATCGACCCGCCAAAACGAAGAGATCGTCCTGGGAGTCAGTCCCAGAGGTTCTGTCGCTCTCCATCGAGCCGTCCAAGCCTTCGCTCTGTTAAACGATCGAGACTACGTGATTCCCGATGACGTGAAATACCTCGCCCCCTTTACCCTGTCCCACCGAATTATTCCTGCCAGCGGACGGCAAGCCAAATTCCTGGTTGAACAAGCACTTCAGTCGATCGCAGTTCCCTGACCCAGATCATGATTGTGCGCCCTAGCCTGGAGCAGGTCGAGTCGGTCGAGAAAAGGATGATCCACCATTGTCTCCATTCCCGCCCTCTTCGTCTTCATCTTCGGGGTCTTCAGCCATGTTAGGGCTAATCAGCGTGATGTCGTACTCATCGGGGGGGACGGTGGTAATCGCATCCCGCCGCAGTAAGTAGTAAATCGCCTGCACCTGCGGACCAAATATTACCTTGTCCTGATCTTGCAAATCGTGAGCTTGCAGCTTGCGACCGTTAATCAAAAGACCATTTGCACTGGCTTTGCCCTTCAGGTTGCCATCGACAATTCGGTAGTAGAAACTGCCATCTTCATTCGGTAGCTGCACCAGCGTGGCATGGCGACGAGAAACGAACTGGGAAACCAGGCGGATATCACATTTAGGATCTCTGCCGATCGAGTAAACGGGACTATCCAGGGTGTATTCCCGCCTTCCCTTGTCATCCTCAATGATCAGTAAATGGCTTTGATGCGGTGCTGAAGTCATCGGGTGGAGAGTGGACACTAATAATGACGCTACTTACTAGATTTGTAAAGAATGATTGAAAAAGTCCGGATTGTGAAAAGAGTCTTAATTTAACGGCTTTGATTTTTTATCCTAGCCTCGAATTGCTCCTTTTGGATAAGGTTTGGATCAAGGGAGTTTAAACAAAGACAGAGAACCTAGAGCAGGACAATTTCTGCTTTTTCCTGTTCTAGCCTAGTCGCCAAACTTCTTCAAGCCATCGTTTTAATATTAATTTTCTTGAAGTCACAGATGAACACGGTGCTGAAACTATAGTTCCCTATTCTGAATTTGAATCAACTCAAATTTTACCAATCCCAAATCCTGCCAGAACCAGACAAGACTCGATATGATAGTTAGCCAGCCTGGTAGCAGCGGCTCAACCTGAGTCAGATTGGATCCGTTTAAATTGGTGAAATTGAGATGGTGAAATTGAGATGGTGAAATTGAGATGGTGAAATTGAGATGGTGAAATCCAGATGGCGAAATCCAAATGGCGAAATCCCAACTAGGGGAGGCAAAGTCCAGGGTGCAGGAGTTGAACCTGCCTGAGGCGAATTATGAGTTCGCTGCCTAAACCGCTCGGCCAACCCTGGAAAGATTTCTATATACTAGGCACTCATTGTATCCTGAGACAGTATGGATGTGCAGCTATGAAAGTAAATCCGGCAGTTGCTTTAACGTTAATTTTATTGTCCCTGATGCTGGGGGCAGGCATTACCAGCGCGATGTGGGGGTATCGGCTGGGGCGAGAGTCATTGAAGGGAGTGACTCAACCGAACACTCGACCCATCAGTGCTGAGGGTACTCAGGGGCCGACGGGTCGGCGTGAGGAATTAGTCTTTTTCAATGAGGACGATATTCTGGCTAATGTGAAAGCTCAAGTTCAAGGAATTCCCTCGGATGAAAACCCACCCCAGTAGTTTCTGGTTTGCCAATTATTTCCCTTTGCACTTGTAAATGATTCCCCTCGCCCTTGGTGTATTGGCAGCAGCCAGTTCTCTGTCTTCCCTGTCGGGGTCAGATATTTCTTTGCGTTTGCTGGCTGTTTTTGTCCTGATCGCGATTAATGCTTTCTTTGTAGCGGCTGAATTTTCGATCGTCTCAGTTCGTCGATCGCGGATTAATCAGTTGGTTTCGGCGGGTGATATTCAGGCCAAAACCGTTCAAGATCTCCAGCGGGGTCTCGATCGCCTCCTGTCTACGACTCAACTGGGCATTACCCTGTCTAGTCTGGCTCTGGGCTGGATTGGCGAAGGGACGATGGCGGTGCTGTTAGCAACTTGGTTTACAAATTGGCCCCTGCCGGAAGCCACTCGCGGGTTTATGGCCCATTCCATCGCGGTTCCAGTCGCTTTTTTGCTGATTGCCTACTTTCAAATTGTCCTGGGAGAATTGTTTCCCAAATCCGTTGCCCTGATGTATTCTGAGCAGTTGGCCCGGCTGTTGGGCGCACCAAGCATGGCGATCGCCCGGTTATTTAATCCATTTATCTGGGTGTTGAATCAGTCTACACGCTGGCTGTTACGACTGGTGAGGGTTCCCTACACGGGACAGGGCTGGTTTAGTCGAGTCACGCCTGAAGAGTTGCAGCTGATTATCAGTACTTCAACGGAGTCTCCGGGACTGGAGGAAGAAAAGCGAGAATTACTGACGAATGTATTTGAGTTTGCGGAGGTGACAGCGGGTGAAGTCATGGTTCCCCGGATCAGCATTGTGGCGATTCCCAAAGATGCCACCTTTACAGATGTGCTGCATGAAGTGATGGAGTCAGGGCATTCTCGCTATCCCGTGATGGGGGAATCTCTGGACGATATGCAGGGGATTCTCCACTTCAAGGCCCTGGCGGAACCGTTTGTTCAAGGGGAACTCACCCTGAATAGCTCGATTCTGGACTGGATCCGTCCGGCTCAATTTGTCTCTGAGACCATTCCTCTGGATGAATTGCTGCGCCTGATGCGGCGATCGGGGCAGGCGATGGTCGTCGTTGTTGATGAATACGGGGGGACGGCGGGATTGGTCACGTTGCAAGATTTGGTGGCGGAAATTATTGGAGAAACCCGCGAACCAGAGGATGATGACGAAGAACCCACCCTGCAAATTTTGGATGAGCAAACGTTTCTGGTGCAGGCCCAGACCGATCTGGAGGAGGTCAACGAACTGCTTGATCTGGGGCTACCGTTGGCGGAGGATTATCAAACCCTGGGCGGATTTATTATCTATGAAATGCAAAAAATTCCAACCGTTGGGGAAGTCCTACTGTACGGAGCCTACGAAATGACCATTGAGTCTGCCGATGGCCCCAGGCTCGATCGCATCCAAATTCGTCGTCTGGAACCCCCAGGGGACGATCGGTTCTCTGAGGATGATGTGGATTTGATGGAGATTCAGGATGAGGGCGATCGATCGGGGGCTGAGGCTGGGGAGAATTTTGATCCAGATTTTGATGCAGAACCCAGAGATCCCTTAGCGGATCCCCCGTCGCCACCGCCCACGTCTTATCCCAACGGGGATACCGACTCCCTCGGTTTTACCCTGGATTTTGATTCTGATCCCCCTAACTCATCGAATCATTTTCGTCAGGGTTAATGGGCCGTTGGGTCAGCAACCCGCTACAATCATTCTGATTTTGCCAATTTCTTGAATCCCTATCCTTTCTCGTCCCACTATGTCCTACTGGTTAATGAAATCTGAGCCTGCCGTTTACAGCATTACTGATCTGGCAACGGATCAAGAAACGATTTGGGATGGGGTGCGCAACTATCAGGCTCGTAATTTCCTGCGCGAGATGCAACCGGGCGATCGAGCGTTTTTTTATCATTCCAACACCCATCCCCCTGGCATTGCAGGTCTGATGGAGGTCAGCCAGGCGAATATTGATGACCCAACTCAGTTTGATGCTAAAAGCAAGTATTACGACCCAAAATCCCCGCCGGAAAATCCCCGCTGGCAAACGGTTAAGGTGAAATTTGTTCAGGAGTTTGCAACACCGATCGCGCTGGATGTGCTGAAGGCGACTTTTAGCCCGGAGGAACTTTGGGTGGTCAAGCGGGGCAATCGTCTGTCAGTGATGCCCGTCGCTGATGGGGTGGCTGAAAAACTTTTGGCGATGGGCCAGGCTCAGGAATGAAGTAACGGAGCTGGGCGATCGTTTCTGTCCGGCTGGGGGAAACAGTCAGACTGAACAAATGCGAAAGACAACGATATCACCAGCAAGTGTCGAGTATACGTGGTAGTTCGGGAGGAGATGCGTTGCCATCTTTTTGCAGTACGCTTCCCGTGATTCCAGGAATGATTACAACCATATCCTGCATTGGTGTCTTAGTAGTCATAGTTCCTCCTCCGATCTGTTATACCGGCGTATGTTTTCTGGTTCATTTCATCAATCATCTCGTAATCGTGAGTAAAATCTGGCGGGTTGTCCATTCCTGGCTGGGAGAAGCCGCGACAGTGAGTTTGCGGGTTGCAGGTTGTTCGGCATCGATCGCACTCAGTAATGCCTCCAGAGGACTGCCGCTGCGGGTAGTGAAGGATTTAGCTGGGAGTTGTTCATCCAGGGAGGGCAATTCTAACCAGCGGAAGTTTGCTGGATTCAGGGTGGCAAAAACTTTTGTAGTGTTTTCAACGGTATCGCTGCTCCCTTCCACGGTGGGACTGAGGGGAATCGTCTCCTTTTGACCGGGATCTAAAGTTACAAATAGTTCTCCGGGACGAGATGGATGAATCTGTTCCACTGACCAATCAGAACCAAAGTTCAGAACGGTCAGGTTCAGGGCTTGGGTTGCAGTGTTACTCAGGGACAGAAAAATGTATTCGCCTTCCCGGACGGTGGGCTGGCTGGGATCGGCGAAGGGAGTCAGCCGCGATTTGGGTGGAATCGGATCACCGGCTTCGTAGGTATCCGAAGTGCCCAACCATTCGATCGTCACTTTTCCTGCCAGAGCAGCGGTTTTGTCGGTGTTATCCAGTTCCAGGGCAGCGTGGTATTTCGCTAAATGGACGAGCCGTTTGACGACGATCGCGGCTGCATCGAAATCCTGCCAATGGACAGCAGGGGTGACATTGGCAAAAGGCGCACCCGTTCGATCGCAGATGATGTATTCTCCCTGGGCATTCAGCCGGACTTGATAGGCGATCGGATCATCGTCGCTATCTTGTTCTGTAGCAACTTCAATCCAGCGATTGCCTTGAAGGGCGGTGACCAGGGCGTTGAGGGCTTCAGATTGTGAGGCATAGACCTGATCAGGAAGCTGATCGGGGGGCACCGCATCAAGCCAGACTTTGCGAATCAGGTTGATGGAGGGAGAGATCAGCACCGCTTGATCCCCTTGCTCCACCTGAAGCGGTTGTCCCTGGATCGGTTTCAGGTGGCAGACTGACTGGGCGGCTCCCCGTTGCACAATCTGGGCGATCGCCACTCGCTCGACTGGGTTGCTCAGATCCGCACCACGGGGATAAATGGCAAACTCAGCCCCCTTACTGACTCCTGCCGACTGTCCGACGGCTAATATCGCTTGTGTGGCTCCAGTAGCATCGGCTTCAACGCGAATCACCGGGACGGCATACCGGACTTCTGCCAGGGTATTACCCCATGCACTGCGATTGCCCTCACCCATCAGCATGGGGGTTTGCTGGGGAAATTGGCTGTGGATTTTGGCGTTGATGCGATCGTATAAGTCTTTGTAGGTTTGTCCTGGATGCTGTTGTCGCAGGGTATCCAACAGCCAGTAGGTGAGGGCTCCGTTGCGCTCTTTGGTTTCCCGGTTAAAGGCATACTCATAGGCAAACTCATTCGGACGGCAGGCCGCCAGAACCACATAGTTTTCTGATTCGGGGAGTCCGCTGGCTTTGAGGGCCCGTGTTCCTTGCTGGGTGGAATCTTGCCATAGGGTTGCTAATGTCGCCAGGGAGGCAACCAGTTCTTGGGTGGATGAGAGCGGTTTATCATCGATCGCCCCACTCCCCCGAATTTCCACATCTCCTCGCGTTGCGCCACCAGAGTGACAGCAATCCAGCACCAGCGTCACCGTCAAGCCGCGATCGGCTAATTCTTTGAGTAACTGCGCCAGTTCTAAATCACGGATATATTGGGAGGTGCCAATGTCGGTGGGAACCAGTCCTTCATCGATCGCAGTCTCCCCTTTGATTTCAGGAAAGATAGTTTTTGCCCGTCCTCCATGACCGGAGAAGTGAATGTAAACCTGTGCACCTGCCGGAGCCATTTCTCCCAATTTTCTGAATTGAGCAATGATGTTTTGGCGAGTGGGTAAATGCTCTGGAGATTCTAAGGGCTGGGTGATGTCGTTGGGATTCACAGAAGCCGTAAGCTTGAGAATGCGATCGGCTGGAACATTCCGCATGGTTTGCAGAAAGGTTTCAACATGGGTAATGTCTCGCACACAGCCGCCTAAGTTGCGGTAGGAACTGCCATCGGGGAGACGGTTGGGCAAGTAAGCGTCGATGGCGATTAAGAGGGCATAGAGATCGGGAGTGGGGACAGACATGGTGGGATAGGGATGAGTGAAATCTCATCATTCTAAGCAACGGGTAACAGGGTAGCTTGCTGACTGGTGCCATTGATTACAGGTTGAGCTTAATGAACTTTGCCTCAGAGGGGACACCATTTTTGCTCATCAAAAACAACATATAGTAACCGGGTGGGGCAATGTTGCTATTTGGAGGAGCTTCTAGGAGCAGTTCATCGTCGAGGGTACTGTTGACGGTCTTCAACCCAACCCAGCGTTGCTGCATATTCAATGAGTGGGTTGCCGCACCAGGAGCGATGAAGCAGGCATAGTCAAAGGCAGCCGTATCAGAGGTGAACACACTGAAGATTTCGCCATAACCGACCTGGTTCGTGACCGATACAATTTTGGGTCTTGGCCCTTTAAACAAATAGGGGGGCTTAAACACCTCTACCCGATTTTCGGCGTGATCGAAGGGTGGCACGTTGTAAAACTTGTCAGTGCCGGAAGTCATCACCTCACCACTCGGCAACAGAATGGCTGCTGCGTGGTAAAGCCGGGGGACGTGCATCGAAGCCAGCTTTTTCCACTGATTGGTGCTGGGGTTGTAGAGTTCTGCCTGCATCACAGGCATCCGGGCAGCATCAGCGGTGCCAGTACTGCTACCACCACAGACAAATACAGTGCCATCGGGCAACAAAACGGCATCCGGTAGAACGCGAGGATGATTCATGGCAGCAACGACTTTCCACCCCTGATCCAGGGCACTGATGTTGAGGATTTCACACTGGTCGGTGCTGGGCCAGTCATCCCGAAAGTCTCCCTGGCAGTTCGTTTGAACCGGGTTGCCACTGATGGGGTCGATCGGCTGTCCCTGTCCACAGTTGGGGTTTTGAGAGGGTACAAAGGAGCAGGCTACACCACCCCCCAAAATCATCACCTTAGCCTGGTAGTTTTCTTCGGGTCGCAGGGGCAATAGGACGGTAGATCCCTCTGACGGGTAGGTACGAGAGGTTTTGAGCTGGGTTCTGGCTGGTAGAAGATCAACGGTATTGGTGTTGATATCTAAAAAATAGGTGCGGGTGTTGCCGTGGATCAAGAGTCGTCCGTCGGGCAGCACGTATACAAAGGGATACAACCCATACAAACCGAGGCTTTCTTCGCAGTCATCAAATAGTTCAGGGACAGGGATCGATGGAGCCTTCGTCGCCCCGTCAAAAATTTCGTAGGACTTGTTGACCTGGCGAGGCACACCCGGTGAGGCAAAGTCTTGAGAGCAGGTGGTTTGGTGAATGGTAGTGAAGACCTGAGCCGTACCTGCCAGGATCAGAACGCGACCATCGGGCAAGGTGGTGCAGGTTGGATACCAGCGGATGCCACCGCTCATTGCCCCAAAATCTGTCCAGGTGCCACTATCACCGTTGGGGGTAAAGGTATGTAGTGACTTGGCACTGGTTTCCCCTACGTTTCCTGAGGCCAGGACGAGTCGTCCGTCGGATAAAAAGGCGTGGCCACAGCAAAACTTATTGCGTTGAGGATTGGGTAGAACGTTGACCTGCTTACCCGTAGTGGGGTTGAGAATGCTAACGGTACTGTTCTCATTTTCAACAATGTCTTCGTAGCCAAGAAACAGCACATTGCCAGTGTGTAGCAGGGCAGCGTGAACGCCTACGGTGCCAAACTCCAGGGAATAGGGCACCTGCCACTCGCCTTCAGTCGCCATATTTGTTTTAGGCTGTTCTTCAAAGTGGCTGCCGGGGTTCCAGGTTAAATCTTCGGTGCTGGCATAGAAGTGTTCAAAGCGGCTTTCAGGTTTGGCGACTCGCGCTAACAGGTCTAGCCCAGTGGTGCTGGATTTGTTTTGCAGCAGGGATACAGCACTGACTGCACCGAAACTGCCGCCAAACTGGCTTTCTAATACCCATGAAGCATCCAGGTTGTTTTGCCGCCGCAGATGGGCCATGCCCCCATTCTGGAGTGGCACGACCAAATGAAAGTCTCGATCGCTGGTTTGGATGAATCCTGGTACGCCTGTCACCGCCAGGGGCACTGCCAGCCCGTCAGTAATGGACTGGGGCAGTAGCGTCCACTTGTAAGGAGGCTGGGACGATCGCCAGAGCGAAAAGAGTTTTGTTCCAGATCGAGCAATTACCTCTAAGTGTCCATCGGTTTCGCCAGCGTCAAGGTAGTCGCTTTGCAATAGTGCTACTGCATCAACCTGCCCCAATTCTTCAGCAAATCGATTTGCCCCTGACCAGGGTACATCGGGGTTGTCGTTGAAGCGCACGTAGTGGATCAGCCCGCTTTGCCCGTGGGGAACCACCACCTCAAAATTACCGAGGGTGCCAAAGGTACTCTGCACCATTGCCGGATTGCCCCGGTGCGGCTCACTGGATGGAATGTACAGGGGGCCAGTCCACAGTAGCGGTACGTTGCTGGCGCGCCAGTAGAGGGCCAGGCGATCGCCATGCCGAACGATCAATTCCAGGTGCCCATTTTTTGAGCCAAAGTCTTTGAAGTTGCTCTGAATTAACCCGACATCGGAGGCATCCCCACTGCCAAAAAAGCTGCCGTGCAAGTTTTTGCTGGTTTGACCCTGGGGGCTACAGGTGAAGGCGTACTCAGGGGGTAAGGGGCCGAACCAGGGAAACTGGCTCTGGGCATTGTCTCGATAGACCTGAGCTAAACCCGATACCCGACTGGGAAAGACAACTTCAAAGTTGTTGCTAAAGTCACCATAATCACTCTGCACCATGAATCCGCTATGCCGCCCAAATACGGGCACGATGGGCGGAGCTTGAGCAATCAGGGTTGAAAATTCGGCTAACGAAGAGCCGTTCTCAGCCTGGGCGGAGGGGCTGAAGCCGAAGGTAGTAAATCCAAAACCCGCCCCTAGAATCAAAAATTCTCGACGATTGATGGCCACAAAAGCCCCCTGTAAGTATGCCAGCTTTGCGGGTGAATACCCGACTTTTAAGAAATAAGAAGAATAAGAAACAAAAGTAAAACAGAAATAAGTTTAAGGAACAGAAATAAATCGAAATAATCAGAATCCGTTGGAAGCATGTCACTTTTGTCGCCCTCACCCTAAATCCCTCTCCTAAAGGGCGAGGGACTTTGATCCGGCTCCCCTGCTCCCACAGGGAGAAAGGGTTGGGGGATGAGGGTCAGACTTGCAAACGTGACATACTCCCAATCCGTCAAGCGTTAAAAGAACGTTAAAAGAAAGCAAATAGAAAAGAAATGACTTAATGAAACTTTTAGCTATTTCTCAGGTTTAAGCAATCTCAGAAATAGATGTTGCTGATGAACATATCATCAATCGATCGCACAATCAAGTTAACAATGCTACAGTCTACGATTTCATTTTTAGATGCGACTTTTGAATGCAACGATCGCCACTACGAAGATTGATACAGCAATCTAGACTGGCTCGAATTGAGGATTGGTTTGACCGCTAACGTTTGATTTCTTTCCCAGTAAATTTGTACAACAGAACACTTGACTGCGGCGATCGATCTGGTAATGTCTTAATTTATGGCTACATGGTGCGTATCGCAGTAGCCTGGTTCCAAAAACCTGGCGAGGTATGAAGTAGATAGCGACTACAGCATACCTCTAACCCCACAGACGACCGTAGCTGTCCGTCGGGCTTGGATTAGTTTAACGCTTTTGTTGAACGACCTCCTATCCCTGAGTTTGCGATGGTTGAACGTTGGGGGACAACCAGGTTTTTGGATTTCTTCTGCAAAGCTAATCCCTTAACCATTCAAGGAGTATTCCCATGACAGGTGACTTTAACCTGTTCGATCATCCTGCCTTTGGAGACGATTCTGATCCGAGTGCAGGACGAGAGCGGGTTCGCATTATTATCTTTGGCTCGAAAGAAGTGGTTCGCGCCACGATTCACGATCTCTATCTCAAAAACTTCCGCCGCATCGAAAGCTGGAGTCCTCTACTGCCAACGCCTGATCCGACGGTATTCATGTCCATCAGCACGGAGTATCGCCTCATGCAGTAACCCCTGTAGGGGCGATCGATCATTGTCCTCAGTGCCCTATCTCTTGTGGGGTGGGCATCTTGCCCGCCCAATCAACCAACTGAACCCAACAAAACCTCTTGTGGGGTGGGCATCTTGCCCGCCCAGTCACCGAGATTTTAGACAATCCTGAAATTGGTCAGTGGCGATCCAGAGTTACCGGGGTTTGGGCTGCGGATGGCTAAGATTTGGTAGTTACAGACTTTGCTCTCAAGCGACACCGTAATCTGTGTATTGTCGTTTGTAGGGAGGCTGCAAACCCAGCACGATATCTTCCCTGGGTACACCCATTTCAACCAATTCCTCTGCCGGATTGCGATCGGTCAGGTTTTGCTGAAGCCAGATTTTGCCATCTTTGATATCCAAATGGATGATGCAACGGTAAACTCGGCTGAATTCTTGCCAACCCACATTCATCCACTGGTAGTGATCGCGTTTGGTATCAAAAATCAGTTGGACTTCGATTTCATTGTTTGAGATATCATCTTTGGCGTACTGACTCAGGAGTGTTTGAACGTATTCTCGGTATTGAGCTACCTTGTCCATTGCACAATCACCTCGCTAACTGGCTCATATACAACCATCAAGACCTGATACCGTTGTACCGCAGATTGAGTGAACTCGTACTGAAAAAAGGTTTGATAAACATCAACTGGAACTGCCAGGTATAAACTCCGCTCCGGCTCGACAGATTCCAAAGCAAGACGATAACTGAGAAACTGCCCCAATGCAGCGTAAAAATCCGTAATTGCAGAAGGATTTAAGAAGCTTTTGATTTCGACTGCTATTTTTTCCCCAGCCCGTTCTGCGGCAAGTAAACGTTCTGCACCCAGATCGACCTGAAAGTTGACGTTACCGAACTGAAACCTGAGTGGATCGTCAGTAATGACCCACTGCTCTTTTTGAAGTGCCCGTTTGACTGCATCATGGAAAATGTGGCGTTGCATAATTGAAAGATGATTTAGGGTAATCTGCAATGCAATGTCCAGAGTGTGGGGCTACTCATATCCGTAAAAACGGTAAGAGGAAAGGTAAGCAAAATCACATTTGTGTCGCTTGTGGTCGTCAGTTCATTGATACCTACGACCCGCATCGAGGGTACTCAGACGAGTTCAGACGCGAATGCATCAAGATGTATCTCAACGGCTCTGGGTTTCGAGCGATCGAACGGGTCAAAGGAGTACACCATACCACGGTCATTACCTGGGTGCAGCAGGTCGCAACGCGCCTGCCGGACGCCTATGCACCGGAAACGCCCCCCGAAGTTGGAGAACTCGACGAATTGGAAACCTTTGTCGGCTCAAAAAAAACAAGATTTGGCTATGGACAGCCGTTGACCACTTCAAAAAGGGAATTTTAGGCTGGGTTCTGGGTGACCATAGTGCTGAAACCTTTGTCCCGCTCTGGCAGACTGTGGCGGACTGGAACTGCTATTTCTACGTCACTGATGGGTGGTCGGTGTATCCCGGCTTCATTCCCGATGGCGATCAGATTGTCAGCAAAACGTATATGACTCGAGTTGAAAGTGAGAACACTCGCTTGCGGCACTATCTGGCTCGACTGCATCGCAAAACGCTGTGCTACTCCAAAGCCGTAGAAATGCTGGCTCACTCTATTCGGTTGTTACTTCACTACCTCAGGTTTGACGATGTTCCAGTTCCTCCGAGGTTCATCTCTTGATTCAGCAACGCCGAAAATGTCTTTGGCAGACACACTCTTAAACTCAACACGGCATTCTCATGATACTGGCTGCTTTTCAAACCTCACCATTGCATTCCTTCGACCAGTTCTGACAAGGTGGGAGTACTCACGCCAAACCGCACGCCACCCGAAAACTGACTTTGGAGGAATAGTAATCCGGGGCGAGGTGGAAACGGAAAGCGGAACGGGAATTCATCGGGGCATCGAACCAGGCACCGCCACGCACCAGCCTTCGCTTGCTATTTCCACGTGTCCAAGCACTCCCATCGATCGGCGCACCCTGATAATTCTCATGCCGCTGATCCAAACACCATTCCCAAACATTACCGTGCATGTCGTACAGACCAAAGGCATTGGGAGGGAAACTACCTACATCAGTTGTTTGCTCTCGATACACCCCCTTTACTCCTAAACCGTAGGTGGAATTGCCGTTATAGTTTGCTAGATCCGTTGAAATCGTTTCTCCACAATGAAAAGGGGTTGTGGTTCCAGCACGACAGACATATTCCCATTCCGCTTCACTCGGCAATCGGTATTGTCTGCCCGTTTTTTGAGAAAGTCGATCGCAAAATTCCACTGCCTCATGCCAGGAAACTTGCTCAACGGGACGACGATAACCCTTGAAGTCAGATGGATCAGGATCAAGATCTTGATTTATTTTTGGTAGAGCCGCAACTGCTTTCCACTGCTCCTGTGTCACGACAAACCTACCTATGAAAACAGGCGGAACAGTGACTTGATGTTGAGGCAACTCATTCGCATAGTAATTTTGATAATCTTTTTCGCCAACCTCCTGAATTAACTGCTGCTTTTCTCCTTCTGTTTGTCCCATCATGAAGGTTCCACCGGGAATGAACACCATTTCCAGCGTCACCCCATTTCCCAAATCCTCACTAAAAAATTCTGCCTGACCATTTCGATAGGTAATGTTGCCGGTTCTCTCAAGACCTAAAAATTTCTCAGCTATTTCAATTTGAGGCACTTGAAACTCAAACACTTGAATCGGAGGTCTGCGTTTTGCCGCCTCTTGCTTCCTTTGCTCCTCTAACTGCTGCTGCCTTGCTAGTTCGCGCTGTCGTTCTAACTCATGCTGTCGTTGCTGTTCTCGCTGCTGTTCTAACTGTCGTTGATACTCAGCTTCCTTCAGCGCAACTATCGGTCGCTCAATTTGATCGACTTCCTCATCCATCAATCCCAAACTCTGCTGCAATTTCCATAACCCCTCCCGAATCGCTGCTTCGATCGGATACTGAGAATCGATCGCCTTTTTAAACACCTGCTCGTAACATTGCAGCTTCGCGTCATGCTTCTCCTGTGCCTGCTGCCTTAACCTGGCTTGACGGCGGTTTGCTTCTGTCCAATGTTCTGCAAATCTGACCGCCGCTCGTGCTACCTGCTGCCTTAACCTGGCTTTACGATTCGCTTCTGCCTGGTCAATAATTGGTCGAGAAATTTCATTCACCTCTACATCCGTAAGATTTCTCTGAGTTTGAAACGCCTTGAGTTCTCTCTGAATTGCATCATTGAAGGGGTAATATTTAATCAATACCCTTAATCGTCTTGCATACGCCTGCCGCGCTTGTCGAATCGGTGCGTACTCTTCTTCCAAAACCCGATCGGCTTCTGCCTTGGATAATCCCAACTCTTCCCGCAGTGTCTCCAGCAGGTCTTTTTCATAATCCGCCAACTTCCGTTTTTGCAAATATCGCTTGACCTGTTCCCGAAACTGCTCCAGGCTCGTCTCCTCCTCACCCAAAGCCCGATCGACCTCTAGCTGAATCTCCTCCCGCCTCTCCTGGGTCAACGGTTGATGAGATGGAACAGATTGAACTGCCCTCAAGTCCGATCGTTTTTTGAGAATTGGTTTCAAATGCTCAGGAATGATCGTCTTTGCCACCGCATCCACCACTTCTAACCTGCGCTGTGGCTCTGGTACAGCCGATCGCACCTTAGAACTGCCTGTAATCTCTAGCTGAATCGCATTCTTGCCAAACTCAAACGCCTCTTCGATCGAACACTCATACCCCAACGCCCGATAAAATCCCTTCGAGAACGCGATCGCTGCATCATCCTGAATCGTCTGGTTCATGCCAATCACATAATCAATGTGGCTGACGATCGCATCGGCTTGCGTTTCCGAATAGCAGGCATTCAACAACACACAGCCCACATGACTGGAAAACAACCGAAATAGATCCGACAGGGCCTCCGTTCGCACCCACTGCTCACCACCCCCATTGCCCTCAAACACCAAACCCTGTTGCCCACTGCCATGACCACAAAAATGCACAATTTCCGGTCGATGCTGAAACAACAGATCTTGCAAATCTCCCACCCGCACCGCCAGCGCATCCGCCACCTCAAACTGCTGTCGATGCCGCGACTTCTCAATCACATCCCGCAAGTCCCGAATCTCCCGATCGAGACGCAAATCTTGTCTGGGATTAGAGGCAAGAATCAGGATTTTCATGGAAACAGCATTATGGCAGGGCGATCGCTACTGATAACAGGTATAACCTAACCTACAGGCAGGCGATCGAATTTTCGGCAAAATTCCCCCTCGCTTCATTCACCAGGCTGGAAAATCTGATGCACCGTCAGGGGCAAATTTGGGAAAGTTGGGGAAAACAGGCGATCGTCGCTGCGAAACTGCTGGAGTTCATATTCCCCCTCTACCAACGTGCAAACCGTCAAAGTCGGTTGCTTGGGTGAGCCAATGTAGCGACGACCCCCAATTCCCAAGTAATCAACAATCCAGTACTCTTGAATGCCAAATGCTTCATAGTCTGCCAACTTGACCAGGTAATCATCCCGCCAATTGGTTGAAACCACTTCAACCACCAATTTGATGGACTGGCTGAACGTGACAATCGATTCTCGCTCCCACCGAGGTTCATTTGCGATCGCCAATTCATCTAAAACCACAATATCGGGTTCGTATCCCGTGTCATTGGCAATTTTGAGTACACATTCCTTGGGAATGAAATAGAGTTGGTTCGCCTGACGGATTGCTGCGCCCAGATCAAATGCCAAATCCCCTGCCAACCGGGAATGCTTGCCCCTCGGTTTAGGCATTTCGATCACCCCCCCCCTTCTCAATTCATAGCGATTCTCAGAATTCTCTGGATACCAATCCATGAATTCATCAAATGACATAGGAGATTTATCAGACACTGCAATCATGGCGATCGCTCCTCCTCTGCTTCCAATTGAAAGTCATCCCAACAAATAGAGATGCCAAATTAATCAGTCATGGCGATTGGGCAATCGTCCCATCGGCAGGCAAGATACCTGCGCTACGGATGAACCCATTCAATGCTTAACTTCTATTAGTTTAAAGGGTAGAAAGGGGCGATCGAACAAGGGAACTAAATAAACTAAATCTCTTGTGGGGTAGACATCTTGCCCGCCCATTCACCCCAGGAAAACCATTGTCCCGGAAGAAGGGCGCACAGCAGTGCGCCCCTACCGTTCCTCACATGTTCGTCTTGCTCCTGCCTCCAAACCATTTCCCGGATTCCGAAACACCGCATGATCCTGCAACTGCTGACAGGCTGCCTCCAGCCAGTCACTCCATCCCACCGTCCTTGCCAGACGAATCGTGCCATCCCGACTACTGCTGATAATCTGTTGCCCATCTGGGGTAAAGAGAGCCGCAGACACCCGATCGCTGTGATTGCTCAACAGGGCAACCGTCCTGCCGTCTATCGTCCACCAGCGCACCGTCCGATCGTCGCTACTGGACACCAGGAAGTGACCATCGGGACTAAAATCGATCGCAGTAATGGTGGCTTGGTGTCCCTGGATTGGTGTTCCGATGGGGTTGCCCTGCCCATCCCAGAGGCGAATAGTGGCATCCGCTCCACCACTAGCGATGATTTGTCCATCGGGGCTAAAAGCAACAGCAAATACGCCTTCCCCATGCCCCTGAAACGACGGGGCGATCGGATTACCCTGCTGATCCCACAATCGCACCCTGCCATCGGCACCGCCTGTCGCAATCCGCTGACCATCGGGACTAATTGCCACCGCATGAACACCAGCCTTTGTATCAGCTGAAATTGGATTCGCAATGGAATTCCCCTGGCGATTCCACAACCGCACCGTTCCGTCATCACTGCCACTGGCAAACCATTGACCATCGGGACTGATCACCACCGTTCGTATCGCTGCCAGATGTTCGCGGATGGGTTCCACTAATGAATTCCCCTCCCGATCCCACAACCGCACCATGCCATCCTCTCCGCCACTGACAATCCAGTCTCCTGCGGAGCTAAACGCCACTGATCGCACCGATCGCTCATGCCCCTGAAAAGGAGGCTGCAAGGTATTTCCCTGAATATCCCAAAGCCTTACTGTGCCGTCGCTGCCCCCACTCACCAGAGCTTGTCCATCCTCAGCCAGATCGATCGCATTCACCGCACCTTGCATAGCGTTAAAGGGATAGCTAAACGGGCTGGGCTGCAAATCCCAGAGTCCGATCGTGCCATCGCCGCCACCGCCGATAATGGTTTGGCTATCGGGAGTAATAGCGATGGTGTTAATTCCGTTCATTAACGGGGTCAGAATCTGTCCGGATGGACTACCATCTAATTTCCAGGTGCGAATCGTTTCATCTTCCCCCCCACTCACTAAAGTTTGCCCGTCTGGACTAAAGGCTACCGTAAATATCGTTCCTCGATGGCCGCGCACCGGATTCCCGATCGAGTTCCCTTGAAGATTCCAAATTCGCACTGTCCCATCGCTACCACTGCTGACAATCTGCCGTCCATCTGGACTAAAATCTATATCCTCAACGTTTCCCTGATGTCCTTGAAAGGGAGGAACAATCAAATTCCCCTGCAAATTCCAGAGGCGTACCGTACCATCACTACTACCCGTAGCAATCTGCGGCTGATTTGGGCTAATGGCGATCGCTTCGATCGTTCCTGCCTCTGCATCGATCGCTGTCCCTAAGGGTTGCCCTTGCCGATTCCAGAAGCGAATCGTGCCATCTTTTCCCCCACTGGCTAACCCCTGTCCATCCGCAGTCATGGCTAAAGCCAATACCTCTCCAGTATGTCCCCGCAACGGAGGCGCGATCGGTTCTCCTTGAGGAGTCCAGAGCCGAATTGTCCCATCGCTGCCCGCACTGGCAATCGTTTCCCCATTGGCACTGACCGCCACCGCTCGAACCTGTCCTTGCTCCGCAGGAATAGGAGAACCCAGCCGATTGCCCTGGAGATCCCAAATGTTGATCGTGCCATCCCTGCCGCCACTCACGATCGTCGTCTGACTCACCGCTACGGCATTCACCCGCTTTTGGGTATCTGCTGAAAACCGATTGCGCTCCTTTGCCACTTCCAATGCACTGAGGAGACTGGCATCCACCGCTTCGATCGGCCTTGTCCAGAGGCGGGCTGCCACTGCTGCATGGTTTTGTCCCACGGCTCGAATTGCTCTGAGTAAACTTTCCAGGGGGTCGATCGCCAGCAGGCTTTTTACCGTAATGGCTTCAGCTTGCAAACTGGAGGTACGGTTAGCCCGAACTGCGCTAAAGGTAATGCCGCTTAAAACCAGAATTGTACTCGCCACAATGCCCCAACGCAGGTAGGTATTCCGCCGCCGCTGCCCAACACTCCGCCGGACAAACTCTGTTTCGACTTGATTGAAGCCATGATGGGAAGTGTGCAAAATCTGATTCAGCCACTCCAAACGCGGATCGGCATTCCAGAGGTATTTCGCGCTTTGTTGCTGCTGCCAATCCTCTGCCGCAGGGGTAAGCCGGCGTTGCAAAATTAGCTTTTCCTGAGCCTCGTTTTTCCATTGCAATAGCCGTTGCCATCCCCGCACCAGGGCATCATGGGCAGGTTCAATAAACGGGCGATCGTCGTTATCGGTTCCTCGCACCAGTAACCGGGCATTCGTAAACTGATTAAGAACCTGATTCACCCGCGTTTGTTCCGGTTCGGGATAGGTCAGTTCTGAAAGAAATACTCGACGACGGGCCAGTTCATCTCCGCCTAACGCAATCATCCGGAGCAAAACATGACGCACCGTATGGGCACAATCGGCATCCATTTTGACCAGGGACTCATACTCCTGATCGGCTCGTTGGGTCAGCGATCGCGCCACGCCTCCCAGAGCATCATAATCCGCCTGAGTAATCGCCCGATCGACCGTGTTTCCCTGGCTTCGGGCAGTATCCTGGCGTTTGAGGTAGGACAGATACAGTTCGCTCAACGTAAAGGAGAGCAGCGGTAAGGCTCCTGGCATCAGCATCACTTCATCAATCAGTTGATCCACTAAGCGATGGGGATCAAAATACATGACTCGTTTAGAGGCGGGTTCTTCGATCGCTGCTCGCAATTCTGTTCGGTTCATGGCAGGAACGATAAATCGAGAATCAAACCATAGCGAATCTAATCCACCTTTGCGAAATTGGGGCTCAAAATCCGATCGCACCGTTAAGACTAAATGCAGGCGATCGGAATACTTTTTTACTGCTTCAGCTAATAGATTAAAGAATACACTTTGTTCTTCCAGATCACGACAGAGGGTGATGAGTTCTTCAAACTGATCAATCACCATTAACAGATCAGTATCAGGATGTTTGTGGAACCACTCATCAAATCCCTGCATACAGGCTGATGGTAGAGATTCAGACTGTTCTAATCCCACCGACGTACTCAGCGAATGGAGGGCAGCATACAGGGCTTTACAGGGGGATTCTCCCAGGCGAAATGGCGGCACAATCTGCCAGGGAGGCTCTAACTCAGACTGTCGCAGGTGAGGAATTAAACCCGCCTTGACTAAACTGGATTTTCCAGAACCTGATGCGCCTAATACAACGGTTAAAGTGTGACGATTTACAAATTCTGCGAGTTGCTGAGTCAGTGCCTTGCGCCCAAAGAACAGATCGCGATCGGATTCATCAAAGGAAGCCAAACCGCGATAGGGATTCTGAGAGGCATCCAGTGGTGGTGCAGGTGGAAGGTTTAAAGCATGTCCGGGGGTGAGAAAAATATATTCACCTTTATCATGCTTGCCCAATGTCCATAGCCCTGGCGTTTGGCGAGTGGTGGAGCGTTCCGTTAATTCTTCCACCTGATTGCGCAGATAAATATACAGTTCAGTGGCCGTCGTTAATCCATCTCCCGCAGGCTTGCCTGGACGGGGGGAGGACTTTGATCGGCAGCACCGGCTAAGGCATCCATCAGGGCCAGGGCAAAGGGGGAATGGTTGGCAACTTCACCCCGATCGTCGGACACAATGTCCCAGGCATACTGATCGGAACCAGCCGAAGTAATCACCTGCCAGGCCGGATCTTGAATGAAGCGATCGTATCGTTCTTTGTGAATGACTTTCGGAACGGCCGCGAGTTTTCGGGTACTCGACCAGCGAAAAGCACCGGCAAAACAGCAATCGAGAATCGCTAAGAAATGACGGCAAGGCAATTCACTCAGGGCTTGATTCAGGCGCAGCATGGGGAGATAGCTGCTCACCTCGCCTAGGCGGGCATCCTGCGGAATCAAGAAGCCTTCCGGGCCGTCTTCCCCATTTAAGGCAATGCCGTGGCCGCCAAAGTAAAACAGGAAGCGATCGTCTGAACGCACGGACTTGGTCAATTGCTCAAACAGTTGTTCCAGATTGTCCAGGCTGGCTTGTTGATCCAGCAGTAATTTAACCTGGTACTGATGCTGCGCTTTCAGGAGGTGGGCGATCGCGGTGGCATCCTGAGTGGCAGTGCGCAGGGGAGAAATGCCGTTGCGATAATCGTTAATCCCAATCACAATAGCAATGTTGCGTTTGAATCGAGACACAACAAACCTCCCATAGATAAGTCGAAACTTGAGTGATTAGCCGACAGAACTGAACCATTCCTATTAGGGATTTTACTATCACAAACTCAAGCTCGATGATTCCTGGCGCAGACATTCGAGCAAACAAATTCAGGCAAATAGGACGGAAAGCAA
The DNA here is from genome assembly GCF_048077055.1 of Egbenema bharatensis FJBBOT/2019. Taxonomy (NCBI): domain Bacteria; kingdom Bacillati; phylum Cyanobacteriota; class Cyanophyceae; order Oculatellales; family Oculatellaceae; genus Egbenema; species Egbenema bharatensis. Next base: position 7,041,057 of record NZ_CP182236.1, read on the forward strand.
TTGCATCAGTGGGAGGTTCCCGTAATTCCTGCAACCTCACCCCAGTTTTCAAAAATGTAAAGAAATGTATCATGTAAATGGGTGGTGCTCAGATTGATTCTGAACCCGATCGTCTGCCATCCCCCAACCTTGCCTTTGATAGTCTCAAAACCATGCCTGAACCTCGGATTCTGATCTGGTATCGCAACGACCTGCGAATTCATGACCATGAGCCTCTACATCAAGCCCTCAAGCAGCGAGGACAAGTATTTCCGGTGTACTGTTTCGATCCGCGGCAGTTCGGGCAAACCTCCTTTGGCTTTCCCAAAACCGGAGCCTTTCGCGCCCAATTTTTGCGAGAAAGCGTGGCAGATCTGCGGCGATCGTTGCGAACCCTTGGCAGTGATCTGGTGATTCGGATGGGAAAACCGGAAGATGTCATTTCTGAACTGGTGCAGCAGTGGCAGATTGATGCCGTTCATTATTCTCAAGAGGTGACGGCTGAAGAATTGGCGATCGAGGTAGCGTTGCAGGAACGCTTAAAGGCGATTAATGGAACTCTAAAAGGATTTTGGGGGCATACCCTCTATCACCCCGATGATTTACCCTTTGAAATCACCCACTTACCGGAGATATTTACCCAGTTTCGTAAGCAGGTAGAAAAGACTGCAACGGTGAATTCAGTTTTACCTTCTCCCAGAATACTGAAGGGATTACCAGAAGGAATTCAAGTGGGAACGCTACCAACCCTTGAGGATTTGGGTTTAGTCTCTCCTCCAGTGGACGATCGCGCAGTTTTACCCTTCCAAGGCGGAGAAACCGCCGGACTGAATCGGTTGGATTCCTATTTTTGGAAAGGCGATCGACTACGGATTTACAAAGAAACCCGCAATGGTATGCTAGGAGCCGACTATTCCTCGAAATTCTCCCCATGGCTGGCGTTGGGCTGTTTATCGCCTCGCTATGTCTACGAACAAGTACAGCAATACGAACAGCGGATTCGCAATGATTCAACCTACTGGCTAATTTTTGAATTGCTCTGGCGTGATTACTTCCGCTTCATCTGCGCCAAACACGGCAACAAAATCTTTTATACTTCTGGACTGCAAGGAACATCGATTCCCTGGAAAGCAGACTGGGAACGGTTCGATCTCTGGTGTACTGGACAAACGGGCTTTCCCCTGGTCGATGCCAATATGCGGGAACTGGCGGTTACTGGTTTTATGTCCAATCGCGGTCGGCAAAATGTGGCCAGCTTTTTAACTAAAAATTTGGGCATTGACTGGCGCATGGGCGCGGAATGGTTTGAGTCGCTGCTGATTGACTACGATGTTTGCAGCAATTGGGGCAACTGGAACTACACGGCAGGCGTAGGCAATGATGCCCGAGGCTTCCGGTTTTTCAATATTTTGAAGCAATCAAAAGACTACGATCGCAATGGTGAATACGTGAAGCACTGGCTTCCAGAACTGGCGGAGGTTCCGGCGGCCAAAGTCCATGAACCCTGGAAGCTCCAACCCGTTGAGCAAAAACGGTTTAACGTTCGCATTGGCGTGGATTATCCAAATCCGATTGTGGATTTATTCAAATCAGCCGCAGCGAATGAGAAGGTTTACAATGCAGCGATCGGGCGGAAGTAAAGCTGCCGTGTAGGATTTCGTAACGAATGGTGATGGAAAGGTAGATGATTCATCCCGATCCAGGAGAGTCCGACCCATCATCCTTCCGCCTGTAGTGTCTGGGGAACACTGGCTGGAGAAATCACCGTTACCTGCTTTTTGGTAAAGACGAGCTTGTGATCGACTACATCAATCTGAATGGTATCGCCTTCGGTGAAGGTATTCTCTAAGATCTTAGTGGCGATCGGATTCTCGATTTCTTTTTGAATCGCTCGCTTCAACGGCCGTGCGCCATACACCGGGTCGTAGCCCACATCTGCCACATAGTTCTGAGCCTCGATCGACAGCTCCAGTCCAATCTTCTGTTCTGCCAGCATCCGCCGAACCCGCTGAAGCTGAATCCGCACAATCTGACGCAGTTCTTTGACGCTGAGAGCATGGAACAGAATGATGTCGTCCACCCGATTGAGAAACTCTGGACGGAAGTGCGATCGCAAGGCCTGCATGGCCCGCTTTTGCATCTCATCGTACTGCGCATCATCACCAGACACATCCAAAATGTGTTCGCTGCCAATGTTACTGGTCATGACGACGATCGTATTCCGACAATCCGCCACTCTTCCTTGAGAGTCTGTAATTCGTCCATCATCCAGCAGTTGTAGCAGAATATTAAACACATCGGGATGGGCTTTTTCCACCTCATCCAGCAGCAGCACCGAATAGGGATGACGACGAATGGCTTCCGAAAGCTGCCCCCCTTCTTCGTAACCCACATAGCCCGGAGGGGCCCCCACCAGCCGCGCCACCGAGTTTTTCTCCATATACTCGGACATATCCAGCCGGATTAGCACTTCGTCCGTATCAAATAAACATTCCGCCAGGGCCCGAGCCAGTTCCGTTTTTCCGACCCCCGTCAGGCCAAAAACATGAAAGAACCGATCGGCCGTCCGGGATCGTTCATGCCAGCCCTGGCTCGACGAATGGCGGCCGCCACGGCTTCCACTGCCTCCTGTTGCCCAATCACCCGCTGATGCAGATAGCTTTCCAGTTGCAACAGCTTTTGCCGCTCCGATTCCATCAACCGGTTCACCGGAATGCCCGTCCACTTCGCCACAATTTCCGCAATATCGGATTCCGTCACCTGTTCCCGCAGCAACGTCATGCCGCGATTCTGAATTTCGATCAGGCTGGTTTCCTTTTCCTCCAGTTCATCATGGAGGGAAGCCAACCGACCGTACTTGAGTTGAGCGGCCGTATTCAGGTCGTAATCTCGCTCGGCTTTCTCAATTTGTCGCCGCAGGTTTTCCTCTTCTTCCTTCAGAACGTTGATCGCCTCCAGCAGATCTTTTTCGAGCTGCCACTGGGAACTGAGCTTATCCTGCTCAGACTTCAGCGTGTCAATTTCCTGCTCAATTTTCTCCAATCGATCCTTTGCGGTGCGGTAAAGTCCGATCGCAATGGAGGACTGCCCTTCTCCCTCCAGGGACAGCTTTTCCATCTCCAATTGAATTAGCCGCCGATCGATGGATTCTAGCTCCACGGGTTTGGAGGTGATTTCCATCTTCAGCTTGGCCGCCGCTTCATCCACCAGATCGATCGCCTTATCGGGCAGGAACCGATCGGAAATATAGCGATCGGATAGGGTGGCCGCTGCCACCAGGGCAGAATCCGCAATCTTCACCCCGTGATGAACTTCGTAGCGTTCTTTCAGTCCCCGCAGGATGGAGATCGTATCTTCAACAGAGGGTTGACCAATATAAACTTGCTGGAATCGCCGTTCCAGGGCCGCATCTTTTTCAATGTGCTTGCGATACTCATCCAGAGTAGACGCACCAATACAGCGCAATTCACCCCGGCCAGCATCGGTTTCAGCAAATTGCCCGCATCCGTCGAACCCTGGGCCGAACCTGCTCCCACAACGGTATGGAGTTCGTCGATGAACAGGACAATCTGCCCTTCCGAACTGGTCACTTCCCGCAGCACCGATCGCAGCCGATTTTCAAACTCCCCACGATACTTGGCTCCGGCAATCAATGAGCCCATATCCAGGCTGATCAGCAGGCGGTTTTTCAAGGATTCGGGCACATCACCGTTGATAATGCGCTGGGCCAGGGCTTCCGCGATCGCCGTTTTCCCCACCCCCGGTTCCCCAATCAGAACCGGATTATTCTTGGTGCGGCGCGATAGTACCTGAATCACTCGCCGAATTTCCTCATCTCGCCCAATTACCGGATCGAGCTTACCGGCTCTGGCCCGATCAGTCAGGTTGATCCCATATTTTTCTAAAGCGGAATAGCCTGTCTCCGGATTGCGGTCTTTAACTTTCTGCGTTCCCCGCGCCGCCTTAATCGCTGCCTCTAGCTGTCGCACATTGGCATTGTTATCCCGAAATAGCCGTCGCCCAATTCGCTCATCTTCGGCCAAGGCCAGCAGGATATGTTCGATCGAAATAAAATCATCCTGCATTCCCTTGCGGACTTCTTCACTGCGATCGAGCAGGCTATCTAATCCTTGCCCCAGATACAGCGTATTGTCGTAGGTGACTCTGGGCTGCCGCTGGGCATACCCTTCCATTTGCTGCTTGAACCGAGCAATGTCCACCCCCGCTTTGCCCAACAGGGTGCTGGCTAACCCTTCTTCCTGTTCCAGTAAGGCGATCGACAAATGCTCCACCTCCAGGTTTTGGTGGCGGAAGCGGCGAGCAATATCCTGCGATTTGACGATCGCGTCCCAGGCTTTCTCTGTAAATTTACTTTCGTCGGTGGGCTGCATACGCTAACGGATCTAAAAACGGAACCGGGATAATCAGGAGAGACTTAGCGACTTCAGTATAGCAATCGATGACGAACCCCTGACGATTCCAGGTGAAGGGTTCGCCGCCCGGTGGTAAAGACGCTGTTAGCTGCCAATTATTCCAGGGTGGGCAGCAGAGATCTGTTCAATAGGAGCATGATGGGGCAACAATCTCCCCCCGGAAAACTTGCATTTTCTCGATTCCTGCATAACACTGGTTTAGGCTCAGGAATCAGGAATATCCTGAGCGGTGCCCGAATCCTTCTTAACTCCCGTATAAACCTTTGAGTTCTTTTATCAGTCCGGCCCAACGCCCTCAATTCTGAAAACTATGCTCCAGAGAATTCGTCGTCAACTCAGTTGGAAAGCATTGACTCAACCCTGGCGAGATGTAGACTGGCTGCTGCTGGTCATCCCGATCGCCCTGACGGTACTGGGGGGACTGATGATTCGCAGTACTGAACTCCAAACGGGTACAACCAGTTGGATTCAGCATTGGATAACGGGGGGAGTTGGAGTTGTGATCATGCTGCTGCTGGCTGCCTTTCGCTATGAGGCGTTGACCCAGTGGTATTGGCTGATTTACGCCTTGACGAATCTCTCGCTGATTGCAGTTCGGTTGATTGGAACTACGGCACTGGGAGCAGAACGCTGGATTTCGATCGCTGGATTCCATGTGCAGCCGTCTGAGTTTGCCAAGATTGGTGCCATCATTACCCTTGCAGCCTTTCTAAGCAATCGTCCTTCACTGAACTTAATTGATGTCAGTAAAGCTCTCACCATTATTGCCCTGCCGCTAATTCTGGTGTTTCTGCAACCCAGTTTGGGAACCTCATTAGTCTTCGGAGCCATTACATTAGCCATTTTGTACTGGGGCAATGCCAATCCGGGTTGGTTAATCCTGTTGATTTCGCCGATTCCTGCGGCAATTCTGGCGAATCTCTTTCTACCGCTCTGGTTTGTCTGGGTGGTGCTGATGGGTATTATAGCCTGGCGAACGTTGCCCTGGATGCGCTTGGGAGCTTTCATGATGGTGGTGCTGAATCTGGTGGCCGGTAGCATGGGGCAGGTGTTATGGGGCGTACTGCACGATTACCAGAAGGCACGAATTACTCTGTTTCTTGATCCCTACCAGGATCCTTTAGGCGGGGGCTATCACCTGATTCAGTCGCGGATTGCGATCGGGGCAGGACAACTGTGGGGCTGGGGTTACACCAGGGAACCCAGACGCAACTTCACTTCATCCCAGAGCAACATACGGACTTTATCTTTGCAGCGATCGGGGAAGAATTGGGGTTTGTCGGAGCATTTTTGGTACTGTTTGTCTTCTGGTTACTCTGCTTGCGGTTGGTTTTAATTGCCCAAACCTCCAAGGACAATTTTGGCTCCCTGCTGACGGTGGGAGTATTAGCCATGATCAGCTTCCAAACCCTGGTCAATATCAGTATGACGATCGGGTTGGCTCCGATTACGGGAATTCCGCTGCCCTGGTTGAGCTACGGTCGATCGGCCCTACTGACCAATTTTATTGCGATCGGCTTGGTGGCTTCGGTGGCCAATCATCGACGACGGCTGAAGTTTTGATCGGACAGTACCTGATGAATGACTCAGGGCAGCTCCGCATATCCACGTTCTACAAACCAGTTCACAGCCTGCCGCAGGGATTCCTTGATCGGCGTTTGGGGCAATCCTAACTCTCGCACGGCCTTAGACGGATCGTAGTACATATATTGCATCGACATTCGTACCCCATCGATCGGCACAGCAGGCGGTTTACCCAGTTTTGCCAACACCTTTTCGTCAATCCAGGCGACGCTGAGGGGAATCCAGGCGGGAATTGATCGGGCTGGCGCAGGCCATCCAGTGATGTGAGCCAGTTGGTCTAATACCGATTTCAGCGTCAGATTTTGATGGCCCAAAATGTAGCGATCGCCCGTCTTTCCTTTCTGCAAAGCCAGCAGATGCCCTCGCGCCACATCCTGGACATCAATAAGGTTTAGCCCGGTATCTACATAAGCCGGCATCTGGCGACGCAGAAACCGCAGAATGATATCTCCCGTCGGGGTTGGCTTCACGTCCCACGCTCCGATCGGACTACTGGGATTGACGATCACCACATCCTGTCCAGTTTTCGCAGCTTGAACCGCTTCCTGCTCCGCCCAATATTTCGACTGCTTATAATATCCGACTAATTTCTCTACAGGGGATTGGTAGGTTTCATCCACGGGAAGGCCATTGGCTCCAACTCCGATCGCCGCCACTGAGCTGGTGTACACCGTGCGATCGACCCCTGCCTGCCGTGCTGCGGCCAACACATTCCGAGTGCCCAACACATTGTTTTGGTAGAGCATCTCTCGATCGGACTGCCACAGGGAATAGTGGGCCGCCACATGAAACACCGCCTCACAACCCTGCATCAGGGAGGTTAAATTCGGATCCCGCAAATCCCCCTTCACCACTTCCACATCCAACCCTTGCAGGTTGTCTAAGCGACTGGTCGATCGCGCCAAAGCTCTCACCGCATATCCGTCTGCCAGCAAAAGTCGCACCAGATTCGCCCCCACAAACCCCGTTCCACCCGTGACAAAAACCCGCATACTGAACCCAAGTGTTGAATTTAAGAACTATTCTTGTGGGGTGGGTATCTTGCCCGCCCAGTGCAAGTATAAGCCTTTGAAGATTCAGACTTTGAAGATTCAGACTTTGAAGATTCAGACTTTGAGCTTTGCGATCGAACTGAAAAAGAAATTTGTGAACCGATCTGGAATCAGAATCTACAAGGATAAAAAGCGTTATTGTCACCCGCTAAGGGGGAGCACAGCAGGGTGTATCCCACTTTTGCATTTGCATGATGGATAGTTCACTGGCAGGCAAGATGTCTGCGCTACGGAAATCGATCCATTTGCATCAATGGGATGCTCCCGCACAGCAGTGCGCTCTTACAGCCGATTTTTTCAAAAATTGGGATGCCATTTAAGTGCAGATCCCTGAATTCATGATCCTCAGGACTCGATCGGGATCGAATATCAGAGTTTGCTCCGGGTCAGTGGGTGCTGGAAGGTGGGCAGTGCCCACCCTACTGATTGCTAAACTGTTGCGGCCGAAAGGGCAGGTTTTGCTGCATCACGGAGTAAATCCGCTTTGTCAGTCTGTTCCCAGGGTAGCTCTAGATCCGTACGACCAAAATGACCGTAGGCTGCTACATCTTGATAGAAACGTCCTTCCCGTTCAGACGGTAACCGACACAAGTTGAAGGTTTGGATGATTCCCGCTGGACGCAGTTCAAAGTTTTGTTTGACCAGTTCCAACAGCCGATCGTCATCTACCTTACCTGTACCAAAGGTGTCAATCATAATGCTGACGGGATGGGCTACCCCGATCGCATAGCTGAGTTGGATCTCACACTTTTCTGCAAGACCAGCCGCCACAATATTCTTAGCGACATAGCGAGAAGCATAGGCTGCACTGCGATCGACCTTTGTGGGATCCTTTCCGGAGAAGGCTCCACCCCCATGCCGAGAATAGCCGCCGTAGGTATCGACAATGATTTTCCGTCCGGTTAAGCCAGAATCACCCTGAGGCCCCCCGATGACAAACTTCCCGGTAGGATTCACCAAGAACCGCGTGCGATCGTCTGGTTTCACCGAAATATCGGAGAAGATGGGAAGAACCACGTGCTCCCACAGATCCGCCTTGATTTTGTCCTGGACAGCTTGAGGATCCGTAATATCGCCGATCGTGGCAGTATGCTGAGTGGAAACCAGGATGGTGTCAATCCCAACGGGCTTACCATCTTCGTAGATCACGGTAACCTGAGTCTTACCGTCAGGACGCAGATAGGGCAATTGGGCTGTTTTACGGACAACGGACAACTGACGAGAAATCCGATGGGACAGGCTGATGGGAAGTGGCATCAATTCCGGCGTTTCATCGCAGGCAAATCCAAACATCAATCCCTGATCGCCTGCCCCAATCTTATCTAGTGCTTCATCACTGGATTGCTCACGTCTTTCGTAGGCTGAATCAACCCCCTGAGCAATATCAGGAGACTGTTGATCCAGGGCAAGCAGGACTGTACAACTGGTGGCAGAGAAACCATTATCAGAATCGGTGTAACCAATGTCTGCAATTTTGTTCCGTGCCAGATCAACATAGTTCACCTGGGCTTTGGAGGAAATTTCACCTGTAATCAGAACTAGACCCGTGTTCACTACGACTTCCGCCGCAACACGACTAGATGGATCTTGAGTGAGCAGTGCGTCCAGAATCGTATCTGAGATCTGATCGCAAATTTTGTCAGGATGGCCTTCCGTAACGGACTCAGAAGTGAAGAGGTAACGACGAGACAAGGATATTGACCTCTCTATACTAGATGGGCATTAAAAAATATTGGGGTTAAGAATGGAGATTAGCATATTTTTGCTCTCGATCGGTGAAATTCGATCGATTAAAGCAAGTCTTTACTCGGTTTTTACAGTCTAAGTCTCGCCGGATCAATTAACAGTTTGGCTAGCCATTGGTTTAGTTCAAATCACCCTCTCCCCGGCGCACTTTTTACCCTGACAGTGAATGAATGATTCAATCATCCTGGCATGAATCTTGAAACACCAATGAATATTCAAGGGGCAAAAATTTCGTTTTCAGAATAAATAAATGGCAGTCAGTCTAACACTTGAATCTCAGATAAATGACGGACGATCGCATCGGCATCGGAGACTTTAACCGATTGAGTCCAGCCACCCGTCACTGCAACACAGCCCGCCATGCCCGCTTGATGGGCAAGCTGAACATCTAATTGCGAATCTCCCACCATCAGTGTCGTCTCAGGAGTTGCTCCGAGGGAGGCAAAGAGCTGTTCGAGGAGGATTGGATCTGCCTTACTCGTGTATGCTTCGCTTCCCAGAGAGCAGTGAATCCATGACTCCAGACCATAGTGCTGGGCAAAGTCTTGCACATTGCTGGTGCTATCGGAGGACAAAATTCCCACTTTAAGACCCAGTTCAGACACATGCTGCAACAGGTCAACCACTCCTTCCAGGGGAGGGGTTTCTTCCGCTTTGCGAGGGACATACTGATCCGCTTCAGCGAAGGCCGATCGCGCAATTTCCAGGGACTCTACCCAGCCTCGACCCGTTTCAGCAATATAGGCGGCGGCGGCAATTTCATTGTCCAGGCGTGTCCCGACGGCCATCAGCCCAGCGGGATGGAGTTGATCCTGCTCGACCCCAAACGCCATTAATAACGGCTCCTGCACCCCTGGAATCTGAGCATCAATCAAGCGCGATCGACGTTGGGCTAAATTCCGAAGAAAAGCCTCAGAATTTGCCAGGGTGCCATCTTTATCAAAGACGATCGCCCAAATTTCATGAAATTTCTGATTTCCGCAGCAAACTGTTGCCAAGGGAAAACTCCTCGCTACTCACAACTTAGCCCATTTGCAGACAACCCTACCAACCGGAGACCCTCAGCTTACAGCAAAAAGGAGGGCAGCCCCTCCTTTCTACCTTACCGCCTCTGCAAGCGGTTCAATCCCATCAGGCGATCGCACAAATCAGGCTACTCGTCTTCTGCCGAGATATCTGCACCATCATCATCTGTTGCAGCGACTCCAACTTCAACCTCCTCAGTTGCCGAAATATCTTCGCCCTGAAGCTGTTGCAGCATTTTCTCCCGGTACTTCTCCGCCATCTCTTCCGCCTTGTCATAGACAACCTGCGGATTTTTGACCATATCACCCGGTTCCGGTTCCAACTGTTTAGTTGATAGCGAGATCCGACCTCGTTCTGCATCCAGATCGATGATCATCACCTTCACTTCATCATTAACATTGAAAACACTGTGGGGCGTATCGATATGATCGTGGGAAATTTCCGAAATGTGGAGCAGACCACTGACACCACCGATATCAATAAATGCACCGTAGGGCTTCAGTCCGCGCACGGTTCCAATCACAACCTCGCCCACCTCTAAGCGGTTCATCTTCCGCTCAACCAGAGCCCGACGATGACTCAAGACCAGTCGATTGCGATCTTCATCGACCTCCAAAAACTTCAACGGCAGTTCTTCGCCCACTAAGTCTTCCTTCGGTTTGCGAGTGCTAATGTGGGAACCCGGAATAAATCCTCTTAACCCTTCAATGCGAACTAAGGCACCACCTCGGTTGGTCGCAAACACATTCGAGCGAACCGTAGCATCCTCAGCTTGAAGCTGACGCACTCGTTCCCAAGCCCGCATATATTCAATGCGCCGGATCGAGAGGGTAAGCTGCCCATCTTCATTCTCATCCGTCAGGATGAAGAATTCACGGGTTTCATTGGACTGCAAAACCTCTTCAGGGCTATCAATCCGGTTGATTGACATTTCCTGAATGGGAATGTACGCCGCCGTTTTAGCGCCAATGTCAATCAGAGCACCCCTTGGTTCAATACTGAAAACTGTCCCGGCCACGATATCTCCGGGACTAAAGTGGTAGTCGTACTGATCAAGGAGAGCAGCGAAATCTTCGTGGGTAAAGCCAATGTCTTTTATTTCCTGATTGACCATGCGATGTGTTTCCTGGTGGTTATCTCCATAGTAGTAGTGGTCTGGTTGCAGCGCGTTAGCCCTGGACAAACCAATTAGCACCGCTAACTAGTGCATGACCAGATGCTTAACAAGTTCCATTGTAAGAGATATAAATCTCAGATAGTACTAGACCCTAAGAGAACTATCATAGCTCAATTCGGTTTTTGAGCCAATCTCCTCTAGGGAAGTTGCAAGATTGCTCAAATTAATTATGAGAAGTGGGGAATCGGGAAGAGGCTGCCGCTGTGAGCTTGGGCAGTAGGGAATGGGGGAAATGGGAGAAAAACTAAGATACTGGGAGTAGGGCATCTAGTAGAAGCGAGCGTGAATTGAGCAACCGTAGCGCGGGCATCTTGCCCGCGCAGGCTGGAAGCCTGCACTACGAAAGGTGGGCGTATTGCTGCCGAGGTCTACTAGCTTTATCTGCTGGGCAGATCACTGGGCTTGCCATCCCCTAATGATTGGACATGGAAGGAATCGCTTCTCGATCGCCACTCACCTGGCTGGTTACTCGATCGGTAGGAGGTTCTGTCCTCCCTTCATTAGAAGAACCGAGAGCAGACTCCTGGAGATGATTGAGGATTTCGACAAAATCTTTGATGCCTTTGAATTGCTTATGAACCGAGGCAAAGCGGATGTAGGCGACTTCATTCAAGGACTGTAGATGCTTCAGAACCAGTTCGCCAATTTCAGTGCTAAATACTTCCCGCACAGCCTGCTGTTGCAGTTCGGCTTCAATTTCTTCCGCAATATTTTCTAGCTGCGTTTGGGAAATCCCGGTTTTTTCACAGGCAATATTCAATCCCTTCAACAGTTTAGAACGATCAAATGATTCTCGATCGCCATCGCGTTTAATCACGGTAATCGGTACAAACTCGATCCGCTCGTAGGTTGTAAATCGACGACTACATCGGAGGCATTCGCGTCGCCGCCTAACACTTTGACCAGACTCAGCCGATCGTGACTCCAAAACCCGGTTATCGGGAAATTGGCAGAATGGACATCGCATAGCAAACGCCCTCCGGGTGAATTACTGTCCGCTGCAAATTGGCTTACCTGATGGCGAAATCCCTGACAAAGATAAAACTGAGTCACAGGAGAACAAAAGAACTGTGAAATCCCAATTCAGGCGAAACAAATCTTACGCATAAAGGAAACCTAATGTCATCATACTGCAATTACAAATGCAAAATTACAAATGCGAAAACCTGGGTGTCTAAAGAACTGGTTCGACAAAAAGCTGAAACCAGAAACAATAGGCTAACCCAGGCTTGATTATGATCTCATTTGATCGGTCTTGCTTTGATCAGTCTTTCTTGATCCGGGGGGGTTCCCGGAAAGCGATCGCAAAAAACAATACGCCGATCGCCAATGTTAAAACCAGAATGTAAGCAACGCTTTCCATGAATCGAGATTCCTCCTAATCTGGCACTCCTTAAGTTTACTGATAAAGGGAGGCACTGGTCTAACAGGGTTTTACTGCTGCCAGACCCTATGCCGCCACCGAGCAACCTATCCAAATCCGGGTTAGAGCTTTAGATAGGGTACAAAGCCAGGATGCTAGATTGCTTCAGATCGCCGAGTGGATCGGTCACCCACTTTCTGATAGAAGCCCCATTCCACCTGCTCCTCTGACAGATCGGGGTCAATCCCGGCAAACACATCACGGAACAGGGTTCGAGAACCATGCCAGATATGTCCAAAGAAGAAGAGCAGCGCGAACACCGCATGACCGTAAGTGAACCAACCCCGAGGGCTAGTGCGGAATACCCCATCTGACTCCAGCGTTTCCTGGTCAAATTCAAAGGGTTCACCCAACTGAGCCTTACGAGCGTACCGCTTCACCACGGCAGGGTCGGTAAAGGTTTGACCATCCAATGCTCCACCAAAGAAGGAGGCAGTCACGCCAACTTGCTCAAAGCTGTACTTCGATTCAGCCCGACGGAAAGGAATGTCAGCCCGAACAATGCCATCTTTGTCGGTAAGAACGACGGGGAAGGTTTCAAAGAAGTTAGGCATCCGACGAACGAATAGCTCGCGTCCCTCAGCATCCTTGAAGACAGGATGACCCAACCATTCCGTGGCAATGCCATCGCCGCTAACCATCGGACCGACGCGGAACAAACCACCTTTGGCAGGGTTATTGCCAATGTAGTCGTAGAAGGCCAGTTTCTCAGGAATGTTAGACCATGCTTCGGCGTAGCTGGCCCCATCAGCAACCTGAGACTGAACTCGACGTTCAATTTCCTGCTGGAAGTAGCTACTATCCCACTGGTAGCGGGTTGGCCCAAACAACTCGATCGGCGTTGCAGCACTACCGTACCACATGGTTCCGGCTACGACGAAGGCAGCAAAGAACACCGCCGCGATACTGCTGGAAAGAACTGTTTCAATGTTCCCCATCCGCAGGGCCCGATAGAGCCGTTCCGGTGGACGAACAGTGAGATGGAAAAGACCCGCAATAATTCCGACGATACCTGCCGCAATATGGTGAGCTACAATACCGCCCGGATTATACGGATCAAATCCTTCCGGACCCAGGCAGGAGCAACGGGTTGAACACTCCCGGTCAACCCATAGGGATCGGACACCCACATTCCAGGGCCAAATAGACCTGTCAGGTGGAATGCACCAAAACCGAAGCAGAGCAAACCAGACAAAAATAAATGGATTCCGAACATCTTGGGCAAATCTAGGGCAGGTTCGCCAGTCCGAGGATCTCTAAAGAGTTCCAGATCCCAGTAAACCCAGTGCCAGCAAGCTGCCAGAAATAGTAAACCAGACAGGATAATATGAGCGGCTGCAACACCCTCAAACGACCAGAATCCGGGGTCAACGCCAGTTTCACCCGTGACGCTCCAACCACCCCAAGAACCCGTTACGCCTAAACGTGCCATGAAGGGCAGAACGAACATACCCTGCCGCCACATGGGGTTTAAAACGGGGTCACTGGGGTCGTAAATGGCTAGCTCGTACAGTGCCATTGAGCCGGCCCAACCTGCTACAAGGGCAGTATGCATCAGGTGTACAGCGATCAGCCGTCCTGGGTCATTCAGAACTACTGTGTGTACTCGATACCAGGGTAGTCCCATCGACTACGCTCCTCCTATTTCGATATATTTCAACGCTTCCTTCAGCCTTTTCTAAAAGTGTCTGATACTGGTAAGCCTACCAGATTAGAGACACCGAGCAGTAGCTATCGTCTCCTGTCGTTCTTACCCCAGATTCCGATCGCACGAGGAATCAGAATTATGAGGAAAGAGCAAAGTATAGTTTAGACAGTTTGACAATAAGCTTGTAAAAATGAAAGTGTATAAAGAAGTGTAACCAGTGCAAGAATTGTTTGCAAGATGACTCAGACAGGCTCTCAGCAAGAATCTCAGATGGACACAAAGCCAGAAAACCAGGAAACCGAACAGGAGGCGACTCCTCAGCCCACTGCCTTCCCTTGTATTAAGTTTGTTAAAGAAGGTAAAGAAGTGTTTGCCGCTGATGGAGCAAACCTGCGGCTCAAAGCATTGGAAAATCAGATCGACCTGTATACGCTGGTCGGCAAAATGATGAACTGTGGCGGTTATGGGCAATGCGGCACCTGTATCGTCGAGGTAACCGAAGGGATGGACAATCTTTCTCCTCGAACCGATGCCGAAAACCGCAAACTGAAGAAAAAGCCTGACAACTATCGTCTGGCCTGTCAAACCTTAGTGCATGGGCCAGTCAGCGTTGTGACAAAGCCTGGATAGGTGCTTTTTGGGCAGCGATCGCATGAACTGTGTAGATTGGGGTGTATTCTTGATCCTGTGACTCGTTTCTGTGCCTGTGTTGAAGAGGTAGCTAATGGAAGTTAACAATCTGGGTTTTGTTGCAACAATTTTGTTTGTTCTTGTTCCTGCCGTATTCCTGCTAATTCTTTATATTCAGACTGCAAGCCGGGAAGGGGGCAGTAACTAGCTCACCCGTTCAGGACGTTCAAGCTTAAAATTCACGGGCTTAAAATTCCCAATGTGAAATTGAGTGCATAGCCTCGCGCTAGCACTCTTCATTATTTCAAAATTGTTTCAAACAATTTCAAGTTGATTGGATATCTAATCGGTCTTGAGTTGGTGAAATGAGAATTTGGATGAAAAGCTGAATAAGCTGATTCCCTGTAGGCTAGGGTTTCGGATGGGCGAACTAATTAGATGGGTAAATCAATTAGATCAGTTCATCAGAAGGCAACCCTGCTTCAGGGAATCTAAGTTATGGAGTGACTGAGTTACTATATGGCTGCTTCATACTTGGGAGCATAGGACTGGAGCAATGAACTCATTTGACTGAGTAATTCATCTCCGGTGTTTTTGCCGATCGCCTGTCGTTCGGGGAAGAAGTCGGGTTGATCCAGGTTCCGTCCGATCGCTTCGTTCACCTTTTGGGCAATCAATGCCTGGAGTTCCTCTTTTGCTTTGTTCCGCTGATACTCTGCTCCTTCCTCCGTAGTGGCATAGAGGGGAGGCAGGCGATTCAGAGCATAGGCAGCAATATCCCCCAAGTCCAGGGTGCAATCGCTCGTTGCTTCAATTTCAGCCGCGCGGGCGATCGACTCTGTCAGCACCAGTTCTTCCATGACGTTAATGAACTGCTTTCGGGGCACTGCGACGACTTCGCCAGTGAGTAAGGCTCCCATTAAGCGATCGAGTGCCATGTATTCTTCGATCGACAGTTCGGAAGCGGTATCGCAGATCCGCCCCACCTCAGCTTCCATTGCTGGCGTTAAGTAACCATCCTGAAGAGCTTGTTCAACAATTCTCTCAATACTCATAAGGCATCTCTATATCCGGGTCTTGTACCTCCCATAGTGAGATGGGAGTTGAGAAATTAGGATTACTAGCAAAGTGCTGAGGGCTGAGGACTGAGGACTGAGGACTGAGGACTGAGGACTGAGGACTAAGTTGGAAGGTTCTCAAAGCCTGCCGTTCAGCGTCAGATGGATTCAGGTTCAGCAGGCACCTGCTATATCTTGTCTCTAGTATTCCCACGATCGGGCAAAAATCACTCGATCGCTCCATATCGCCAGGGAACCGGATCAACACACTGTCCGTGAACGTATAGCCCCCAATGTAAATGGGCCCCCGTCACGCCGCCTGTGGCTCCTACGGCTCCAATGCGCTGCCCGGCCTGCACAAAATCTCCTTCCTGGACATCAATGCGGCTGAGATGCAGAAAGATGCTGGTGACTCCCTGACCATGATCAATGCCGATCGTATTGCCATGTAGCTCGAAGCCATTCTCCACTCGTCCCACCAATGCCACCCGACCTGCAGCGGGAGCTACGATCGGATCCCCGGTGGGTGCGGCATAGTCTACGCCCCGATGGAAATAGTCTTCGGCAAACTCACCGTTGTAGTAGCGTCGAACGCCATAGACGGTAGTAATTTCTCCAGGACTGGGCCGTAGAAAGGCTCCGTTCCAATGCCGTTCAGGAGTGACAATTTGCTTAAATTCATCCACCCGATCGAACTCATAGTCTGTTCCTAAACTGCCTACTCCGCTAATCCATAAGCTTTGAGTCGGAAAAGAGCGATCGCGCAGTTGGAGGGCAACGGTTTCTGAATGGCTGCCTGCATTCACCTGAAGATTAATCCCTCCGGCCCGATCGAGTGGCGTAGTGGGAACCAGGGCCCGATAGCGGTTTGGACTGAGGGAAAAGGCGGGATAAGTGGTTTGGTTCAGGGTGACAGAGGGACTGTCTCCGGTGGTTCCATCTGTTTGAATCAGAACGGTGATCGTATCGCCCAATTGGGGGTTGGTCGGCTGGACTTGTACCTGAAAGGCGTGAGCCGGAGTACTTAAAACGGTCAGTAGGGTTGCAATGGCCAGACAAACACTGAGCAATATTGAAGAAATTCCTAAGCGACGACGCATTCCTTTCCTGATCTGAGCCAGCTGGAAAAATGGAGAGCGATTGGACGATCGAAACGGGTGTAGTTTAACCATGAGCAGTCACCATGCCATGAACCAGGTCATCAATAAGGATCAACTTGAAGGATCAACTTGGTCAGCTAGAGTAACACTGATGGGCTGAAAAGCCAAATTTTCCAGGGAGAGCATCATGATGTCCAACGAGGTGAACAGGGATTCAGCAGGTTCTCCGGTGGTCATTGACTACACCCATGACCCCGATATTTTGCAAATTTTTCCGCAGGGTTCCCATCTATACAGCCATCGGGTAGTGGGAGAAGATTGGCAATTTGGTGACTACTATGAGCCGCCATTTGCCATTCCTGAAAGTTGTGCGAAACAACATCTTGTCATCATCTACACCGAAGTTCCAGAAAATACGCAGTTAGAGGAAATTACAGAAGGACACCGAGCCGTTACTCAGCCCCAACCAGGAGATGTGAGCCTGATTCCTGCGATGGTCAGGCAGAGTGCTTGCTGGAATCAACCCCACCGCTACATCACACTGAGTCTTAACCCCGATGGCTTTGCTCGGCGATCGCCTGAGTTGGTTGCATCCCACAGGATTGAACTTCTGCCTCACTCGATCGCTCCTGATCCACTGATTCACCACATTGGTCTTGCGCTGAAAAATGAATTTGAGTCAGAGAGATCCGGTGGGCAACTTTATATTGATTCGCTGATGACGACACTCTTCATGCATCTCCTGCGACACTATTCCCAACAAACGGGTAGACCTCCGGCACTCTCAGAAAAATATTCCAGAGGTTTGTCTGCCCGAAACCTTCAGCAGGTGGTGGACTACATTCATCATCATCTGAGCCAAGATTTAAGCCTGGCTGAACTGGCAGCCCTTGTGCATCTAAGCCCCAGCTATTTTGCCAGCCAGTTTAAACAAGCAACCGGACTAGCTCCCCATCAATACGTGATTCAAACCAGGGTCGCCCAGGCTAGACAACTGCTGCTGACAAGGGAATTGTCGATCGCCGAAATTGCTCATAGCCTGGGTTTTGCCCACCAGAGCCACCTCAATCTTCACTTCAAACGAACCTTTGGCGTAACACCCAAAAGATTTTTGCAAGAACAGTAAGAATTTGCCAAAAATCAAAATTTTCTGCAAGAAACAACTGGGTTGAATCCGGTTTGATGAGTGTTGTTCTACTCCAGACATCCAGTTGAGCAAGATATGCACACGATCGCAATTGTTTATTTCTCCGGGTTTGGTCATACCCACCTCATGGCTCAATCCATTGCAGCAGGCGCAAAGCAATTAACCAACACGATCGCCAAACTGATCCGAATCACGGGCGAACAAATTATTGAAGGTCGATGGCACGACGACACCATTCTGATGACCCTCAATGAAGCAGACGCAATCATTTTTGGTTCCCCCACTTACATGGGAGGTGTGGCTGGTGAATTTAAGGCATTTTTAGACGGAGCCAGCCAGGTTTGGCTCCAGCAAGGTTGGAAAGATAAGTTGGCGGGTGGTTTCACTCACTCTGGTTCCCCCGCGGGCGATAACCAGAGTACGTTACTTTACCTGGCGATCAACGCAGCCCAGCATGGCATGATCTGGGTCAGTTCGGGCGAACTGCCGATGCAGTCAAACGGGGTAAACCGCTTGGGATCTTCTCTGGGGGCGATCGGTCAAACCACACCGGACTTTACTCAGGAAGCCAGCCTTGACTCAGGCGATCGGCTTACTGCTCACCATTACGGTCATCGGATTGCCACTGCTGCCCATCGATGGCACAACCGCTAATATCCATTCTCCAAGAAAGGGCGTTTTGCAAAACGCCCCTACAAGATTTTCGTTCTAATTTTGGGGACTGATATAAGGGGACTGATATAAATTGTCATCTTGATTGGGCCACCATACTTTTTCCCACAGCTCCTCCATACTTCAGATCCATACTTTCCTGCAAAGACAAACACAAAGTTGCGCTCTATGGTTGGTATGGGTTAACAAAATTGTTGATTCAGCTCAAATTCAACTACTTGCAATCTAAAAATCTTTCTACATTTTTCGTAAAGTGAGGCTTGAACTATGCGGTTTTTTAATGCTGTTAGCATTACTGGAGCTATTCTATCGACTGCTCTCATGGGAGGGCATTTACTGGCAGAGGAAATTTGGTTGGAAAGAGAAGCTTTCTTTAATTGGGAAGAGGTTTCCGATGCTTTAAGTCATCCTGAAGTGAGAAATTCTGTGGCATTAGAACCCTGGTACATTAACACCTATCCCATTATCCGCAGAGGCGATCTGGTTACTTTTGAAGCTGCCAGCCCCGATGGGCAATATGTACAGTTTTTTGGAAATTGTGAAACCACTCATATCACACCGCAGTTTATCGGAGAGTTTCTGAGTCCCACTCGCATTCGTTATTACCCTTCTCAATTGGATTGGCGACTGGCAACCGATTGGCGATCGGGCTTACTCAATTTTGCTTGCAATGCAACACAACAACCTTATTAATTGTTGAATTTAATTGTTGAAATATTCGTGTATTTCGTTAGTTAAACCTCGCATTTTGGAGCATTGATATGGACATTGAAGCGATCGCTCAACAACATCATTTAGGTCAGTTAGTTAGCACCCATTCCTGGCATAAACGATCTAACCGAAACCTATTAATTTTAGTGATTTTGTTCTTTCCGTTCGTTCTCATTGGCTCTGTTATGTTTCTTGGCATTCCACTCTTTATCTCTCTCTACCTGCTAATTCGGCAAATTCGTCGGCTGACAACTTCCAAGCAGGTCATTTACCTATTTGAACACGGATTAATTGATCATCGTCACCGCCAACCCACTGTAATTCGGTACAGCGATGTGGACACATTACAGTTTGCGATCGAGCAGCTTCGGGCAAGTTATCGGGAAGAATACAGCATCAAAACGCAGCAGGGAAAAACCTGGCAAGTCTTCCATACAGTTGACGGGATTCGCACCATTGGTGATGTCTTGCAGCAGAAGGTGTTAGAAGCACAACTCCCACGAGCGATCGCCCAACTCCGCCAGGGTGAACTCATCAAATTTCAGAAGGTGCAACTCAGCCACCAGGGAATTCACAGGGGTCGTCGTTTCTTGTCCTGGTCAGAGGTTGAACAGATCGGTATTCAAACTGTGCAACTCCGCAAAGGCCAGCGCACATCTTACTTTTCCCGGCTCTGCATCTGGAAAAAAGATCAATCCCGCCTGTGGGACTACTTTTTGCGAAATCGCTTTCCTAACCTTGCTTTGTTTCTAACGCTGGCAAACGTTGCTCAAAAAGGTCAGGTTCCAACCGATCTGTTAAAAGATCACCTACCCGATTATCCCGTCCCTACTGAATTACCGCCTATTGACAGTCATTCAGCCCTTTAGTTAGGTTCAGCAGAACGATCGCATATTCCCATCACCCATTACCCATCACCCATTACCTATTACCTAATTACCCATCCCCCATCCCTCATCCCCCCATCCCCCCAATTTCCCCCCAGAACTCAAAAACTCGATATGCTAAAGATTACGAGAGTTTAAATTTTTTCTCATTTTTTCCACTCTTCATTAAGAATCGCTGTGCAAGAAGACTTTCGGTTAATCGTTGATTTGGTGATTGTCCTGGCCGCAGCCGCTGGGGGAGGATTTCTGGCCGCTCTGCTGAAGCAGCCTGTTTTGTTGGGCTACCTGCTGGGTGGGGCGATCGTTGGCCCTACGGGGTTGGGGTTGGTGAAGGAACTGGTGCAGGTGGAAACCCTGGCGCAGTTAGGGGCTGCCTTTTTGCTGTTTGCCCTGGGGGTGGAGTTTTCCTTTGCTGAACTGAAGAAAGTGCAGCGGATTAGCTTGGGGGGTGGGTCACTTCAAATTCTCTCAACCATTTTAATTACGGCCCTGGTTTCGATCGCCGTTGGTTGGGTTCTATCTCCGGCACAGGGGGTATTTTTGGGAGCGATTCTGTCCCTCTCCTCTACGGCAGTGGTACTGAAGTGCTTGATGGAGCGCAACGAAACTGAAACTTCCCACGGTCGGGTGATGCTCGGTATTTTGATTGTGCAGGATCTGGCCCTGGGGTTAATGCTGGCGGTGTTACCGGCGCTGGATCGTCCCTCAGAGGAAATTGGGATTGCGATCGGGTTAGCCCTACTGAAAACGGCATTATTGGCTGTCGGGGCGATCGTTGTGGGGATTTGGGTGATTCCCCATTTGCTGCGATCATTAGCCCGAACGGAAAGCCGAGAGCTATTTTTGTTAGGTGTGGTGGCTCTATGTCTGGGAATTGCCCTCCTGACCGAGCATTTGGGATTGTCGATTGAAATGGGGGCGTTCATCGCGGGTTTAATGATCTCCGAGGTGGAATACGCAGATCAAACCCTGACCTATGTAGAGCCAATTCGGGATATTTTTGCCAGTTTATTTTTTGCAGCGATCGGAATGCTGATCGATCCAGGCTTCATCTGGAATAATTTAGAGCTGATTTTAGGATTAGTGGCGATCGTCTTTATTGGTAAGTTTTTATTAATTACCCCCTTAGTGCGACTGTTTGGCTACCCCCTGAAAACCTCGCTGATTGTGGGATTGGGGTTGGCGCAGATTGGGGAATTTTCCTTTGTGTTGGCGAGTAAGGGGCAGGTTTTGGGGCTGGTTTCCCGGCGGGTCTACTTGCTGATTTTGGGTACCACCGCTGTGACGCTGGTGGTCACGCCCTTTGTTCTCCGCTTTATTCCTCAGTTTTTCACCTGGGCCGATACAGTTCCCTGGTTAAAGAGTGTCCTGGAAGGATCAGACTTACCCCAGGAAATGGCAGAGAATTTGCCGTCTAAAAATCATTTTGTGGTTTGCGGCTATGGTCGGGTTGGGCGAAATATTGTGCAGTTACTCCAGGCACATGGACAACCCTTAGTGGTCATCGATCAGTCTGAGCAGACCATTCAACAACTCCGCGAGTCAGGCATTCCTTATGTTTATGGCAATGCTGCCAGTTTACACGTCATGGAAGCAGCGGGTGTTCCTGAAGCTAAAGGGTTGGCCATTGCCCTGCCAGACCCAATGAGTACCCGACTTTGCCTGAAGCGGGCCCTGGAACTGGCTCCTGATCTGGATACCGTGGTGCGGGCGATGCAGGATCGGGATATTGAGCTGCTGTATCAGTTGGGGGCGCGGGAGGTTGTACAGCCAGAGTTTGAAGCGAGCCTGGAGTTATCGACCCATTTGTTGGCGGGTTTGGGGGTTCCTCTGCCCATCATTCACCGAGAAGTCCAGCAAATTCGCAATTCTCGCTATCAAGATCTCCGGCCCGAACGCTTACCGGCTCAGGTGTCACGGGAACTGGCGGCTGCGGCTCAGGATATGAACAGCAAGTGGTTCAACCTGCCGGATGGATCGCCCTTAGTTGGCATGACCCTGGAAGAAACGGATCTGCGTCGCCTCACGGGGGTTAGCTTGATGGCGATCAAACGATCGGCAGGGGAAGAAATTGACTATCCCGACTCGCAGAGATTCCTGGAAGCAGGCGATCGACTGCTGATTGTGGGGGAACCCGATGAGCTTTCAGCCTTCAAGGAATTAGCGAAGGGTGAGGCAGCGGTTCCTACGGAAAATGCCTCCTGTCAATGGCTGCTGGTGCCCGAACATAGCCCGGTCAGCGGTAAAACCCTGGCCGAGTTACATATTCGCCGTCAGTTTGGAGTCCTGATTCAAGCCATCCGCCGGGAAGGTAAGTTCATCCGATTCCCGGATGGCAATAGTGACCTCCAGGCAGGCGATCGGCTGTTGCTGTGCGGTAATTTTCATGCCCTGAACCAGGCCAGCCAATGGATTGCGCCAGAAGTGCGTCCAGAAGTGCGTCCAGAAATGTCAGGGATCGCATCAGTCGTTTCAACCGTTGGATCAGGGGTTCCAGAACTGGGATCGGATTTATCTGAGGCGAAAATATCAGTGAATCGGGATACCAGAGAGGAGCATGGAATTGAGGCTAGTGGAGTTGAAACCAGTGGAGAAGCAAACACCAGGACTGCGATCGGTATACATCACGGACTCGCTAACGGTCATGGATTGACCAACGGCAACGGGAATTCATCCCAGCATTGACAGACTGAGCCACCAAATTCAGGATTGTGGATCAAATAACCTTTAATCATTTTGGTTGACTGGGCGGGCAAGATGCCCACCCCACAAGAATTTCAGGTTATTACATTTGTATTGCTAAGGATCGTGGATCAAATAGCCTGTAATTATCCTAGTTGACTGGGCGGGCAAGATGCCCACCCCACAAGAGTTTTAGGTTGTTAAATGTGCATGCTTGAGCAAACAGACTGAGCCAGTTTGATTATCCCAACGTCACATCCAGAAACATCATCAGCACAAATCCAGACATTACGCCGATCGTCCCTGCTTTTTCATAGCCCAGCCGATTTGATTCCGGGATAATTTCATCACAGATGACGAATAGCATAGCTCCCGCCGCAAATCCCATGGCGATCGGCAGAACGGGTTGAGCGATGGTAATGGCAATTGCGCCAGTGATCCCCCCCACCAGTTCCACCAAACCCGTCAGCGCGCTGATGGTAATGGACTGCCGTCTGGAATAACCCTCAGAAAGCAGAGAAAGGGATACCACCAGCCCTTCGGGAATGTTCTGTAAAAAAATGCCTGCGGTTAAAGCAATGCCATTGGCAATATTTTCTCCCCCAAAGCCAACCCCAACCGCTAACCCCTCTGGGAAATTATGGATGGCGATCGCAATCACAAACAGCCAGACCCGCTTCAGGTTGATTACATCAGACCCTTCTCTGCCCTTGAAAAAATGTTCGTGGGGAAAATACTGGTGACTGAGCCAGAGAAATACCCCACCCAAAATAATCCCCGTAGTGACGATCAGCGCGGCGGTCACCGTATTTCCCAACGCATCATCTGCGGCTTCAAGTCCTGGAATAATCAGGGAAAAGGCAGTGGCCGCCAGCATCACCCCCGCACCAAACCCCAACATTACCCCTTGAACATTCTGAGTAATGCGCTTAATAAATAACGTGGGAAGTGCCCCTAAGCCTGTGCCAAGGCTGGCAATCAGACTGCCGAGAATGCCAAGGTAAATACTGGAAGCAGGCATAGGATGAAATCAGAGAAAAGGTAGGTAGAAACTATAGAAAACCGATCGTGGCAGGAAACTGGACGGGATGCAATAAGAAAACTATCCGGGAAAATGCTCGCTGTTACTCCGGCTGTTACTCCGAAGGACTGGCTGAGAGCGGTTGATACTGCCGACCACGCCATTGGGTTGGGGTACGGAGGGAAGAGAGAAAAATTCGGTAAACCGCCAGTGGATCAGCAAACAGAGCCAGCCAGAATGTCCATGCCGATCGGGCTTGGGTGAAGTCATAGGAAGAGGCGATCGCCCACTGTAAAGCAAACCGAATCAACACCAGGAAGCCATTCAAGCCTAGCGCCAGGCGGATGGGTAAAGTGGCCGCTCCCCCCAGGATCAGGTAAACGGCAATCCCCAGGGTTACGAGCAAAGGCAGTCCCTGCACGGCGATCAAAAATCCCAGATCACCCCACTTCTGAGGAGTCGAACAGGCATCTTTTAAATCCAGCGATCGTCCCCACTCCTGCCAGGTTTCTTTCATGCCTTCATACATCCGCACCTTCAACAGGTTTGCCCCATCCAGAAAGCCCACCTTCGCCCCTGAGCGGGCTGCATTTCGAGCCAGCGTCACATCATCACAAAAGGAACGGCGCGCACTGGTGTAACCGTCCAACTGGGTTAACAGCGATCGACGGCAGAGAAAACACTGCCCATTGGCCATAACGCGATCGGCTCCATCGGCAGCACTGCCCGCTGCGCCAAACCGATAAATCAGGGTAATTAACAAGGCTGGCTGCAACCAGAATTCACCCAACTCCTTAAGAATAAATTGAGGAGCCAGGGAGATCAGATCATAGCCACCCTGCTGGGCGGTTTGGATTAAACTGGCCACCAAACCTGGTTGGGGCTGGGTATCGGCATCAATTCCTAGAATCCACTCACTGTCCGGTGAACTGTGTAAAAATCCAGTGTGTAAGGCCCAGGGACGACCCACCCATCCCGAAGGCAGGGGATCATCGGTCAGAACCCGAAAGCGGGGATCGTGGGTTTGCATCGCCTTGACCCGATCCACCGTACCATCCTGCGATCGGCTGTCTACAATGATGATTTCTCGCACTTCATAGCCCTGCCGACTTAAACCCTCCAGACAAGGAGAAATGCGAGCCGCCTCATTTAGCGTAGGCACAATTACGCTGACCCTGCCGAGTAGATCCGGGGTAGGCGATCGAGTCTGTAAAGGAGGCTGACGACCAGGTGCTTGCAGCAACCGGGATAGCAAAATTGCCGTAGCCGGTAATTGAACCAATAGCAGCAGCAGTGCGACCTCCTCCATCCCGTTGCATTTCTCCTAACCTGTTTTGTGAGTTAACCTATTTTGCGAGTTTTTAAATTCCGTCAGTTTCAGCCCTGGTAAGGCTCAAAACGAGTTGCGGAACGATCGGCACAACTAACTTTTTGTGACCACCACGGGCGCAGCAGGATTTGGCGTTTCTATCGCTGCACCATTATTCCCATGCGCCAAACCATCCTGCACCGAGGAGTCAAATGGCTCCAGCGTCTGAGATTGCTTAAGTTTCCAGCAAACGATCGCCGGAATCACTCCTAACACAATTCCTAAGGCAATCGGCACCCAGAAGCCGGCACCGATGCTCATCACCATTGCGAAAGTAAAATTGCCCAAATAGACAATCAGGGGGAAGTTCAGTTGATCCGGCCGCAGGACGATGGGTTGTCCTCGCCATAACAGAGCCGCAACCGTCATAAATACCATGCCCGTCCCCAACCATCCAGCAAAATTTTGATAGGGCATGCCGAAGAAAGCACCGGGCTGATGCCAGTACCAGAAGGGTAGGGCCGTCTGACTCATGGCTGGATCCAAGACAAAATCCCAGGAAGTTAAAAGCAACGCGCCCAAACCGATCGCCCCAACGTGCCACAAGCCGCCCCGCCGGGAAAACACCGCTCCTAAGCCTGCCCTGGCCAGTAAGTAGGAGGACAATCCCAGGTAAAACCACGATAGGGGAATTGTGAAGGGAACCAGTCCCGCAATTTTATAACCCAGTCCACTGAGATAGTTATAGTGCCCAAAGGGAAAACCCGTACTTGTTCCCAGCAGTTCGCTACTCAGGGAGATCAGCACCGCAGGCAGCATGAACGCCAGCCAGTTGCGTATCCCCAGGGTTCGATAGGCGTAGATCGCCACTGCCACAGTTCCCAGGACAATGTAGACGACTCCACCACCCGCCATACTCCAGCGAAAGAGAGTTTGCCCAGCCGGTACGAACGACAAAAACTCAGGGTGAGGCATGACTAGCAATAGCCCTGCCAATCCGAACGCCATGGATACTAAATGTCCAATCAAGCAAAAGCGTTCTATTTTTTCCAACCGCTCCATCACAAACTCTCCAGAGTGCCTAAGTGCCAGAAATCAGCGCAGGATGCAGAGTTACTCGATCCCAATCAGTAACTCGATCCCACTACAGACTACTGCAAAATTATAAGTTTTGTAAACGCAGGCGTGGGGCTTCGGTCTGCACCAAACTGCCCCAAATGTGACGCAGTTCTATAGACTATAGACTGCTACTGGATACACACATTAACGCAACAAACTAGAACTGTGGCGATCGTATATACCGTTGTTGGCTGGATTGGACTGCTGCTGCTCCTGGCTGGAGCGATTTTCCTGGTCTTGGAAATGCAGTTTCGTCGTCGTCCAGGGAATCGATTAGAGTTAACCCTCGGCGAGTGGGATCTGGCAACCTATGAGCCGGATCACTATTTGCTGGTGGGTGAATTGGAGCTAATCAACCAGACCAAACGTCTGGAGGTGATGGTTCCTGAACTGTGGGCGGAGGTCACGCTCCTCTCTAAAGCCAGCCTGGATCAGGTGCAAACTACCGTCCAGGTTACGCCCCGCCATCCGGATGCCCCGGCCGGCCAGATGGCTACTGGTTTGGCTATATCGTTAAACGCAAACCCACCCGCCTGGAAATTTCGGTCAACATTACTGGAAAAGACCTATCGCCCCTGGAGTCTGCCTGGCTGCGAGTGCACTACATCACCTACGGCCCCCAGGGACGCATTCCCAAGGTACGGCACATCATCGTGCCCTTAAAGTTCCCAGTTCCAGAGGAAACCCATCGCTGGCGACCCGCCATTAAGGCAGATGTGCTGCCCGTGCGGACGCATTTACTGACTCATCTGGATAATCCCGTTGAGGTCGTAAAACGCTATGCCCTGCCCCAATCCCAACCCGGAGACATTATCACGATCGGTGAAACGCCCGTCGCCCTGATGCAGGGTCGCTTCCGCCATCCCACGGATATCCGTCCCGGCTGGTTGGCCCGGCGGCTGTGCTACTACTTCATGCCCACTTCTAGCCTGGCGACGGCCTGCGGACTCCAGGCATTAGTGGATGTCGTTGGGGCCTGGCGCGTGCTGTTTGCCTTTCTGGGAGGGGCGGTGGGCAAAAAGCTGTTGGGAAAACCGGGAATGTTTTATGTGCTGGCGGGAGAACAGGCTCGTCTGATTGATGATGTCACCGGAACCCTACCGCCCTATGATCAATTTATTGTCTTAGGGCCGGAAAATCCGCAGCAGGTGGTGGATGAAATTTATCAAGAAACGGGGTTAGCCGCAGCGATCGTAGACGCAAACGATCTGAAAGCAGTTAAGATATTGGCAGCGACTCCAGGCACATCCCTGGAGCTTTTAGAGCAGGCACTGATTAGCAACCCAGCAGGCAATGCTGATGAGCAAACCCCCCTTGTGCTGATTCGCCCAACTCCCACAGCGTAGTTCAACCGTGAGTTCTATGACCTCAGTGTCCCCGCAAACCTCAACGACCGTCACCGTTCGTCCTGTGCAATATCGGGATCTCGATGAACTGGCTCGCCTGACCGCAACCGACGCAGGCTCGGAAGAGAGTGGAAATTTGGTAGACCTGGGGCGGCAAATTCGCCAGATTCGACGCTGGTACCGGCCATTCCGAGTCCTGAGTATTTTCCCCAACCCCCTTCAGCATTTCTTCGGCACCTACGTGGCGGAGCAGGCGGGACGACTTTGTGGACTGATTCAAGTCTCCCCCTTTAACCGGACTCGGAGTACCTGGCGAGTGGATCATGTGCTCGTGGGTGATCCCTTGGCAACCAATCCGGAGCAGCCCCTATCAATGGATATTGGGTCACAGCTCCTGCGTTACTGCTTTCAAGCCATCTGGGAAGCGCGAACCTGGCTGATTGAAGTCAATGTCAACGATAAGGCGACCCTGGCCCTATATCGGCACAACGGCTTCCAGACCCTGGCTAAAATGACCTATTGGGAAATTGCTCCAGAGCAGTTGCAGAACCTGGCGGAGCGAGAGCCAGATTTACCGAACCTGTTGCCCGTGAGTAATGCGGATGCCAGTTTGTTGCACCAGCTAGATACGGTGTCTATGCCGCCCCTGGTTCGGCAGGTTTTCGATCGCCATGTGATTGACTTTAAAACCAATCTGCTTGGCTCGATGATGGGCAGCCTGAAGCGATGGGTCAGCCATACGGATGTTGCCTGTGGCTATGTGTTTGAACCCCAGCGTAAAGCGGCGATCGGCTACTTTCGAATTGCCCTGAACCGCAACAGCGCGAAACCGCACACGGCTCAACTCACCGTACATCCAGCCTATACCTGGCTCTATCCCGAACTGCTGGCCCAAATGGCCCGAGCTGCCAAAGACTATCCCAGCCAATCCTTGCAACTGCTCTCAGCCGACTATCAACCTGAGCGGGAAGAATATTTAGAGCAAATTGGTGCGACTCGGATTGAACATACGCTGATGATGTCTCGCTCAGTGTGGCACAAGCTTCGAGAGTCGAAGTTTGCCCTGGATGGACTCCAACTTTCGGAGGTATTGCAGGGACTTCAGCCTGCCCGCAAGCCCGTTCCGGGTCGCTTTACCCTGCATCCGCCTCTGGAGAACCGCAATGGAGTCACAAAACTCCCACCCCCCGAAAATGAGGATAGCTGATTTTTACCCTGATCCTGACCTCAGCCTATGACTTCATCTCGCATTTCCGCCCTCGGTTTAGATATTGGCAGAAAGCGGATTGGAGTCGCTGGCTGTGATGGGACGGGCTTAATTGCTACGGGCTTAATGACGCTGGAACGCCGATCGTTTGCTCAGGATGTGGAAATCTTGCGCCAACTGGTGGAGGAACGCCAGGTTGAACTGCTGGTGGTGGGATTACCGTATACCATGGGTGGCGAACTGGGATCTCAGGCAAAACAGGTGCAGAAATTGGCCAATCGCTTGAGCCACGCCTTGCAACTTCCGCTAGAGTACGTGGATGAGCGATTGACTTCAGTTCAAGCCGAGCAATTGATCCAATCCGAGCGGCGTTCTCCCTCCCGCCACAAGTCTTTAATCGATCGCAAGGCAGCAGCGATCATTTTGCAGCGGTGGCTAGATGAGCGACGGTTAGAGGCGCAGCGTCGGGAAACTTTGACCGATTGCCATTAAAATCTGCCTTAAGGCAGACTCAGGCTGAAAAATGCGCAGTGCAAGTCGCAGAGTGAAGTATGATTGGCAGTGGTATATCGGTAGTAGGTTATTTTGCCATTAATATAGAGCCGATTGTGCCTGCATAGAGGCATTCCGAAAGAGTGTAGGAAAAAAGCGTAGGAAAAACGTAGGAATATTTGGGAATGGATAGGACAACAATGGAAGGTGATGCACAAACCGTTAGCTTGATTGACGAAGAGGGACGATCGCTGCTTTGTTACGTTGAGCAAACCATCCGGGCCAAAGGCAAAGAATATGTCCTTCTGCTTCCGGTCGATACACCGATCGAAATTTTTGCCTGGGCGGAAGATGATGAAAGTGATGACGAATTGCTAATGGACATTGACGAAGGCGAGTTGGAGGAAGTATTCTCCACAGCCAGAGCTGTCCTGGCAGAGCAGGATTTGATGTTGCACCATACCGCCCTCACGCTGACGGCAAGCGGTGACTTACCGGAAATTAACGAGGACGATATCATTTCCCTGGACATTGAAGAGGGGGATGATGAACCCATGAACATGGAGCAATTTCAGCAACTCGCCTCTTTTTTCCATGAAGAGCAAGAATACGTCGTTTGTACTCCCCTGGATCCGCTTTTGTTTTTTGCCCAGATGACTCCTAGCGGTCAGCCTGAACTGCTTTCGCCTGAAGATTTCCAAGTCTTGATGGCACTGGACGAATTTCAAGAAGTGCGGGCGCAGTTGGAACAGCAGGCAGAACTGATGGATGACGAACTAGAGTAATCTCAAAATCCCTCTAGCCCCCTTATTCAGCAATGACAGCATTTTCACGTATTTCTAAGTGGTTTTTCTACCTGATCCTGCTTCCTGCCACCATCGGCGTTTGTGGTTGGCAGGGTTGGGCCTGGTGGAGTTGGGCCAGTGCTCCGGTTGCTTCGGAGCAAGAAGTTAGCCCGACCGCAGACGGAACTGTACAGCTCCAAATTCCCCCTGGCAGCACGGCCCAGGAAATTGGCGAAAACCTGAAGGCGATCGGCCTAATTCGCTCCACGACGGCCTGGAACCTGTGGACACGCTGGGAAACCTTACGCGATCGCAACGGCAGTTTCCAGGCGGGAACCTACGAGATCTCGCCAACGGAGGCATTGTCTGACATTGCCGGTAAGATTTGGAGCGGTTCGATCGTCGAGCGCAGCTTCACCATCCCAGAAGGGTGGTCAATTCGGGAAATGGCAATCTATTTTGAAAACCAGGGCTTCTTCTCGGCTGAGGAGTTTGTCGCGGCAACTGAGCAAATTCCAACCGAAGCATTTCCCTGGCTCTCGCCCGACTTACCTCATTTAGAAGGCTTTCTTTATCCTGACACCTACAAAGTTGCAGAAGACACCAGCCCCACTGCGATCGTGAATCAGATGCTGGCCCGGTTTGAGCAGGTGGCACTCCCGATTTATGAACAGGGACAGGCACAAACGCCCTATAGCTTCCTGGAGTGGGTGACGTTGGCCAGCATCGTCGAAAAAGAAACCGTGATTGACGATGAACGCCCAGAAATTGCAGGGGTGTTTGCCCGGAGGTTAAGGGATGGCATTCCCCTTGGGGCTGATCCGACCGTGGAATATGCCCTGGGGATTCGTCAGACCGAGGATCAACCCCTGACCTTTGCCCAGGTGCGAATCCCGTCACCGTACAATACATATATCAATGCAGGGTTGCCCCCTACCCCGATCGCCAGTCCAGGCGTTTCCAGTCTGGAGGTTTCGCTGGAACCACCGGATACAGATTATCTTTACTTTGTGGCCCGGTACGATGGCACCCATGTGTTTAGCCGCACCCTGGCAGAACACGAAGCAGCGCAAGCCGCCATCCATGATGGACGATCGGCCCAAAGTGAATCCCGATCGGAAACCACAAACTAGCTACTTCCAGGCTGCCAGAACCGGATAGCTGTTGGATGATTTCTGGAAAACAGCACTGAGTTGAGTTGATTCGCTAGATTAGAGTTAGTTTCCACTATTAAGAAGGGAAAAATCATAACAGACCTCAGGCAGATTGAATGTGCTGCCTCCTTTCGTTTTTTTTACCCATACCACCAAATTGCTATGCCTTGGGCAAACTTGCTGCAACCCGACCTGATCTTAGGTAGTTCAATTCTCGACCTGACTCCAGAGCGACTTCAGGAAAACAACCTGAAGGGACTGGTGTTAGATGTAGATGACACTCTAGTTCCGGTTTCTATGACTGAAGCCTCACCAGAACTGCGGGAATGGGTGAACGCCGTCCGACCAACGGTTAATCTGTGGCTAGTGAGTAACAACATTAGCCAAGTGCGGATCAGTCGGATTGCCAAGTCACTCAATGCCCCCTACATTCTGGGGGCTGGAAAACCATCCCGGCGAAAGCTCCGGCAAGCGGTGACGGCAATGGGGCTGCCAGCGCATCAAGTCGCAATGGTGGGCGATCGATTGTTCACGGACGTTTTAGCTGGCAATCGGCTGGGTATGTTTACCATCCTGGTGGAGCCGATGGTGAATCCCGCCAGGGTCAGTCATCGCCATGTACTGCGAGATTTTGAAGTTTGGCTCTCCCAAAGTCTGGGGGCAACGTTACCCTTCGAGCAACAAAACGCAACAAATCCAGACAAACTTTAACCCGGAGCAATAAATATAAAAAAAGAATTAAGGAAACCAATGCATTTGTTTTTTGTGGATAGGATTGAGTTTAGATTGAATGGGGTCAGCCAATATAAAGACCCTAGACGTTAAATCACGATAGACACATGGCAAAGTGCTAGTTCTCACCAATAGAGGGCTGGCATTTTGCTTTTAAAGAAGAATTTGCCTTTGAAGAAGAATAAGGATCTGCGCTTCCTATGTCCCAAACGATCGTGGTCAAAATTGGTACTTCGAGTCTGACGAAATCAGATACAGGTTTTCTGGCGTTGGCGACGATCGCTCAACTGGTAGAAACCCTCAGCCAGCTTCGTCAGCAGGGACATCATGTGGTTCTGGTGTCTTCCGGGGCGGTAGGGGTGGGTTGTGCCCGGTTGGGACTGACGGAACGCCCCCGAACCATTTCTATGAAGCAGGCGGTGGCGGCGGTGGGGCAGGGACGGCTGATGCGTGTGTATGACGACCTGTTTAGCTCCCTCCAACAACCGATCGCCCAGGTACTCCTGACCCGCAGTGACTTAGTTCAGCGCAGTCGCTACGTCAATGCCTATCGCACCTTTCGGCAATTGCTCCATCTGGGGGTAATTCCCATCGTGAACGAGAACGATACCCTGGCAGTGGATGAGCTGAAGTTTGGGGATAATGACACCCTCTCAGCGATGGTGGCCAGCCTGGTCGAGGCGGACTGGCTGTTTTTGCTCACAGATGTCGATCGGCTCTATTCCGCAGACCCGCGCTACAATCCCGATGCCCAACCGATTCTGGAAGTCGAAAAGATTGAACACCTAGCGGAACTGAATATTGAAGTGGGCGATCGGGGTACTGCCTGGGGGACGGGGGGCATGGTGACAAAAATTGCAGCGGCTCGGATTGCCACTACTGCCGGAATTCGCACTGTGATTACTGAGGGTAAATCACCGCAGAATATGCTCAAAATTCTGCAAGGGGAATCCCTGGGCACTCAGTTTGCGCCACTGCCCCATGCTGTTAATGCACGCAAACGCTGGATCGCTCACGGCTTGGTTCCCGCTGGAAAGCTGTATCTGGATCAGGGAGCTGTTAAAGCAATTCGGCAAGCCGGGCGATCGTTGCTGGCCGCAGGCATTACCGAAATTGAAGGAGAATTTCAAAGCCAGGATGCGGTGCAACTATGCGATGAACGGGGGCAGGAAATTGCGCGGGGAATTGTCAACTATAACAGTCTGGATTTGCAAAAAATCCTGGGCTGTCATTCAGACAAGATTCCTGAAATCCTGGGTCATGCCGGAGCTGATACCGTGGTTCACCGAGATAATCTGGTTTTGAGCAGTTGATTTCCCTGCTATGCTTAGATTCTCAGTCGTTGGACAAACGCCTCGTGTTCTGGTGAACGGATCCCCTCCTGCACCGTAGCCAGCACCTTTGTCATATCTCCATCTAGCAGTGCTGTTACTGCCAGCCATAAACCCGGAAATCCTTCACTCCGAATAATGTCCACATTGGTTTCCTGTGCAATGTATTCCCCCCCTCGCAGCACAAACCAGTCGAGTTTCTGGTCAAGCACCTGCCAAACAATGTATTCTTGCACTCCATTGCGGCGGTAAGCGTTTTTCTTGTCATACAAATCATAGGCAGCACTGCTAGCCGCCACCTCTGCCACCAATTCAGGTGCCCCTTCAATATAGCCATCACTGCTCAGACGGGATTGCCCCCCTACTGCATCACTAATCAACAGGACGGCATCCGGTTGGGGTTCGTTATCCAGATCAAGCCGCACTGTTGGGTTATCTCCCATCCGCACCCCCCCGGTCATAGCCTGGTAAACTCCGAGCCAAGTGATGAGTTGTCCGTGCGGTTCAGCATGGGGTTCAAAACGCAGCGGCGATGGCACGTAAACCACTCCTTCAATCAGTTCAGCTTTCTTAAGATGGGGCATAGCATGATAGCGCCGCTCAAACTCTTGCCGTGTCAGCCGATCGCCGCTTTCCAGAGGAGGCAGTGACCCATTTGCAGAACTAGATTGTGCATGACTCGATCGTGCCTTCACCATCGCCACATTCCTGGAATCACCAGATACTGTTATTGTAACAAACCTGATCTTTAATTTCGATCGATTAGAATTGATGGGGGATTGCAGTCCAAGCTGAACAAAATGAGAGCAGATCAGGGGGAGAATACCCAGAATGAGAGCAGGATTTTTGCTGCATAGGGACGAATATCCCGAAAAATCAGGAAATGGGCTGCGATCGACTCAACCTAACGCGATAGAGCGTAAGAATTTTTAACAAAAACGCTCATCAAATCAGTCTACTGTAACAATTTAGGTGCATTTTTTGCTGTTTGTAAGCACTGCTTCACTCGATCGGTTCTTTTATCTGAGCTACCCCTCAGAAGTACCTCAGTGAACGGTCTGCGCCATGCAATTGTACGTTGTGTGACAGTGCGCCATGTAACGATCGGCTGGTTTTTAAATCCGGTTGACTTTCAAATAACGAAACAAGTGTTGGGACGTTAAGTAGGACTTTTAGTATGACCAGTAATCTAGCAACCAAGCTGCGAGAGGGCACCAAGAAAGCTCACACTGCTGCTGAAAATATGGGTTTCATCAAATGCTTCCTGAAGGGCGTGGTTGAAAAGACCTCCTATCGGAAGCTGGCTTCCAACTTCTATTTCGTTTATTCCGCAATGGAAGAGGAAATGGAGCGTCACAAGCAGCACCCTGTTGTTTCTAAAATTTACTTTCCTGAGTTGCATCGCAAAGGGACTCTAGAACAGGATTTGGCTTACTACTATGGCAGCAACTGGCGGGAACAGATTGCGCCTTCTCCTGCCTGCGAACTCTATGTCAATCGGATTCGGGAGATTTCTAATACAGCTCCTGAACTACTAAGTGGCCCATTCCTATACGCGCTACATTGGCGATCTGTCCGGCGGACAAATTCTCAAGAACATTGCGCAACGGGCGATGAACCTGTCTGAGGGTGAAGGGACTGCCTTCTATGAGTTTGACGCGATTCCCGATGAGAAAGCCTTTAAGGTAAAGTATCGGCAAAACCTGGATGAAATGCCGATCGACGATGCCACTGCCGATCGGATTGTGGATGAAGCCAATGATGCCTTTGGGTTGAACATGAAGATGTTCCAGGAGTTAGAAGGCAACTTAATCAAGGCGATCGGTCAAATGCTGTTCAACACGCTGACGCGGCGGCGGGTACGGGGCAGCACGGATACTGGATTGGCGGCGACGGCTGAATAGGAGACGCGGATTTTTTCGAGGGCTGGGATTTGGGGTTGTTGGTCTACCGTTTAATGGCTGCAAGATGCGGTGATTAAAGCGTAAGGCTGGCGATCGGAAATCCTGGCCCTCGTTGTTTTTTATAGGAACAAAAGCCTGGGTAGAAATAGAAAGGGTGGGCAGTGCCCACCCTTCTTTCGTAGTGCAGGCTTCCAGCCTGCGCGGGCAAGATGCCCGCTCTACGGTTGCTATGGGTCGTGGATTAAATAACCTGTGATCATTCTGCCTTGTTGACTGGGCGGGCAAGACTTCGGCTTGAGCTCAGTCGAAACGCTGCCCACCCCACAAGAATTCTAAATGATTAAATTCGTATTCCTGAATTCATGCCCGCTTCTATTACGCGAACGCTTCTACTACGCGAAGTAGATCACCATTGCTATGGTAAAAATCACCAATACGATCGCCTGAATTCGGTAGTTCAGCCACCAGGGAGTGCCTTCCAGCTCTTCCGACTCTTCCCGCCAGGTTCGGTCTGACCAGGTAATATCAGCGATCGCCTGACGATCGGGAGCCGGGGTCATGAGGGTGACTCCCACCAGCAGGGCAACGCTAAACAGCAGGATCAATCCGGTGGCATAGAGAAACTGGAGATCGTAAAGTTCCATAATTTCGCCAACTACGAACATGGCAATGCTTACCGGAATCCCAACTGCCAGGGTGACAAATGCGGCATGGCGAGTCGTGCGTCGCCAGAGTAAGCCACCCAGGAAGACGGTGACGACGGGCATGGTGATGTGACCCAGGAAGGACTGGAAGTATTCTACGATCGTCGGGAAATTGGCGATTTGGGGAGCCCAGATCACGGCCAACACCATAAACACACCGATCGTGACTCGTCCGTAAAACAGGAGTCGGCGTTCGCTCAGGTCGGGTTTGAGTTGGCGGACAAAATCATTGGTGACGAGGGATGATGCACCGTTGAGGGCAGAGTCTAAGGTAGACATCAGAGCTGCTACTAATGCCGCCAGTACCAGTCCCCGTAGTCCCACGGGCAACAGGTCAAAGGCCATCACCGCCAGACCATATCGGGATCGGGGAGATCAGGATAGAGCGATCGACCCATTGTGCCAGGTAAAATCAGCAGGAACAGGAGCGGCAGTTGCAATAGTCCGCAGAACAAAGCACCCCATCGTCCGTGATTAACGTTACGGGCAGACAGGACTTTTTGTACC
Organism: Egbenema bharatensis FJBBOT/2019; assembly: GCF_048077055.1. NCBI lineage: Bacteria > Bacillati > Cyanobacteriota > Cyanophyceae > Oculatellales > Oculatellaceae > Egbenema > Egbenema bharatensis. The sequence goes on from NZ_CP182236.1 coordinate 7,077,623, forward strand.
ACCACATGGTTGGTAATCCAGTAGTAAATCCCTAACCACAACACGCCGCTAAAGATGCCGGGCCAGGGCAAGAAATCATCATCCGCTGGCTTGAATACCGTGAAACCATCGGGGGGAGCTGCATCAACGATCGCCTGCCAGGAACCCAACTGAGCCATCCCAACAAAAAAGATAACGCCGCCTGCAGTCAGCAATAGAATTCCCTGGATGGTATCTGTCACCATGACAGCAGACAGCCCGCCCAGAAGCACATAAATACCACCCAAAACTGCGATCGTCACAATTAACCAGAAAAGAGCAATATCGGGAAACAACAGTTGCAGTGTGATTGCTCCGGCATACATTGCTCCCGCAGAGTCAATGAACATAGCCGTGAATATAGTAAATGCCGAGAATAGAACCCGCGATCGACCGTCATATCGCTTTTCTAAAAACTCCGGCATTGTTGAAACTTTAGAATGCAAATAGTATGGCAAGATGAATACAGCAAAGAAACACAGTACTAATGTTGCCATCCATTCATAGTTCCAGACGCTAATCCCGTCATCGTATCCGGCTCCTGCCAGTCCTACATAAGATGTACCGGATAGATTCGCTGCCATTAACGCGAACCCAATTAAGAACCAATTACTACCCCTTCCTCCTAAGAAAAAACTCTCCTGATCTTCTTTTTTTCGCCCAATCCAGAACCCGATCGCCAACACGCCAATCACATAGGCAATCAAAATTCCCAGATCTAAGCCTGTTAGTTCAAATTGAATATTTGCCTCTTCCATTTTTTAAAAACCATGATGGGAATAAAAAAAACTGCAAAGCCAGACGATCGCTGACTTGCTGCAAATGACAAGACGATCGCCTTCTGTTATGTGTGATACATAAGCTGGATATTGGGTATCCTATTAGCCTAGCTAATACCTCTACATCCCCCTCTCGAAGGAGTGTCTCCTTAGCTTCATCTACCTATGGAAAGAATCTAGAGTTTTAAGTACGCAAATTACTTTTTTCCATCATTATTTGCCGAACCTTCAGCTTTTGTTAAGCCACGCCCCCCAAACAGCCTTGATATAATTTGGGCAACCTATAGAGTAGGGCAGCATTAATCATGGCAACTGTAGCAGTACTAGAGTTCATGCAAAAGACCGCTGAAAATGAAGCTTTACGGCAGCAGCTAGAAGCCCTATTAGGGGTTGGTGATGGCAATATTAGCAGTGAAGCTGAATTGGATGCAGAAGAGTCAGTGGCGCTGGAAGAACGTGCTCCACTGGTAGCAGAATTTGCAGCAAAGAATGGTTACGATTTTTCGGTAGACGATTTACTCACCGTTGTGAATGCGTTTCAAAAGCATCAGTCTGGTGAAATGTCGGATGAGGATTTTGCTGAGTTAATTGGCACGGCGATCGTCGATGAAGGGGGGGATATGAATCCCAAAGTCGCCAATCCGTTGAACCGGTTGGGTCGGTATTTGTCGAAGACGTATTTGGGATATTGAGTTAAAGGGGGTCGGGGGTTTGGGATCACGAATCCGGACTTCTCACCTGAAATGGCGAACAGGGATCATGGTGGATGGCGATCGGTCTGTATGGATCCCCGTTGAGTTAAGGGCGATTCGCGATTCGCCCCTACTGACCTGATGATCCCCCGACCGCTCCTATCCCCATCCCGCTTGTTTCACCAACTTCATGAAGTTTCGCTTGGCTTTGTAGGTGCGTTGCAGATGGGCAACCCACTGTTCAAACTCCTGGGCGCGATCGAGTCGTACCATCAGCTCGCGGGACTTGCGGAGGAATTCAACGGCATCCGCGTAGGCCTGATTATTGGTTTGTTGAATCAGGGGTTCAACCTGTTTCTGATAGATCGGCAGAACCTCTTCAGGATGATCTGCTTTACGCAGTTCGGCCAGTTTGAACCACAGTTTTTGACTACATCCGCCTGCCTGCGCTTCAATCCATGCCTGTTCTGGGTTCCCTTCCCACAGGAAAATTTCCACCAGGGTGGAGTGGTCGTGCAAGGAGTATCCGTAACTGGTTCGCTGCTGTTTACCGGAAGCAACCTGTTCTCGGACATAGGACAAGGCCCGATCGCGCCACTCAGCCCAATCATGGTGCTTTTCAGCCTGTTCTTTAAGCCGTTGATAGCTTCCCAGGTGAGCCATCTGTTTAAAGGCATTCCAGATTAAATCGATCGCTTGATCAAACCGTCCGCGTCGTTCGTATTCTTCAACCAGAAATTCTCGGAGTTGGGCATCGGGGCGATCGGGAAACGTCTGCATTCCCTGCTCTGCCCATTCCAGCGCCTGATCCGGCTCTCCGGTTTGCTGATAGAGTTTGGCGATCGCCAGATAATTGGCAGGGCGGGAGAGATCGCGTTTTTTGATGGCAATCAAAGCTTCCAGATCCTGAGACTGTTGCGCCAAATTTTCCATCATCCGCGTCAACTGCCACCGGGCACTGGAAAAGCTGGCGCGAGACTGACTGGCATTAAGCGGCGGGAGTTTTTCCCATTCTGCCTCTACCAATTGACGGTAGCGATCGATGCCCCGTTTGCCCAGGACTGCGGCATAGGTGTTGATAGCACTATCAAACATTCCAAAACCGGATTGCATCTCCCCCTCAAACAAGCGTTCTGCCAGGGTTTCGGGATCGGGTTTTACCTCCAGACAAGCCCTATAGTGTAACTCCTGCAACTGCTCCATCAGGGGAGTCATATGTCCATCGGAATCGTCCACTGAGTTGAGGGACTCTTCAAACAGCGGGAAGGTATACTCGCACAGCTCCATCACCTCCTGAGCATAGCCTGCTTCTAGCAAGTCTTCCAGGGAGTCGAAGGCAGTTGAAACGCCCTCGGCATAGCTGTAGGCTTCGTAATAACCAATAAAACTCCCCGGACGAATTGCATTGCGGAGGGCCCGTTCAAAGGTTTTGATATTAATGCGCTCAGCCCGAGTGGCTGCTTTCATAATCAACGCTTCCTGCCACTGGGCATCGTCCATTGCCCGATCGATCACCATTTTGACCAGATCGTCTTTATTTAACCCCTTGAGATAGGTTGCCACATCCTCCATCGTGGTCATACGAGACGATCGCTTTCGGGGAACGGGTGCCGCCACATCCCCTTCTGCTAAATCAGCAATGACCTCTGGATTTCGCAACCAGGTTAAACCCACTGCCACACAATGCTTACAGCAGGCTCCTTCCGCTCCCAGGGGACAGGTGCAATCATAGTCCAGCTCCTCCCCTTCCACCCAGAGTTGCACCCGATACTCCTCAGTTCCCGCCACCTGAGCCGTCAGCACCCCATCGTATTCTGCCAGTGAGCCAACTTGTCCTCGGCGGAAATAGTCCTCACCGCGCTGGAAGTAGAGATCACCCGCCAGATCCAGCAATCGATCGCGGGTCAGAATGTCAGCCAGTGGTGATGCCATACGCCAATCTGGAGAGGGACTGCATAGAATAGGGAAATGATAGCAACTCTTTGGATAGGTGAAGGCAATTTGCCCTTGCCCTGATCCTGGAACGGGCGAATCGCAATTCGCCCCTACCCCCCCTCGATCGCCTACAATCAACCTTGTCGTATCTCTATTTGAACTAACCCACTCTTACGAACCCATGTCTCAGTCAGCACCCGCCGAAAAAATCCACCTGCCGAAGACCAGCGAATCTGAGCAACTCAAAAAGATCCGCCACACCACCTCCCATGTCATGGCGATGGCGGTTCAGAAGCTATTTCCCAAGGCGCAAGTGACGATCGGCCCCTGGATTGAGAATGGCTTCTACTATGACTTTGATAGCCCAGAACCCTTTACCGAGAAGGATCTGAAAGCCATTAAGAAAGAAATGGCGAAGATTATCCGGCGGAAGTTGCCCGTGGTTCGGGAAGAGGTGACGCGGCAGGAAGCAGAGCACCGGATTCAGTCGATCAAAGAGCCGTATAAGCTGGAAATTCTCTCAGACATTAAGGGCGATCCCATCACGATCTACCACCTGGGGGAAGAATGGTGGGATCTGTGTGCCGGGCCGCACCTGGAAAATACGAGCGAGCTGAACCCCGATGCGATCGACCTGGAAAATGTCGCCGGAGCCTACTGGCGCGGGGATGAAACCAAGGCCCAACTCCAGCGAATTTATGGCACGGCCTGGGAAACTCCGGAGCAATTAGCGGAATACAAACGCCGTAAGGAAGAAGCCCTGCGTCGGGATCATCGTCGCCTGGGGAAAGAGTTGGGGCTGTTCATTTTTGCGGATCCGGTGGGCCGGGGTTGCCCCTGTGGACTCCTAAAGGAACGGTGCTGCGATCGACCCTGGAGGATTTCCTGAAGCAGGAACAGCTAAAGCGGGGCTATCTTCCTGTGGTTACGCCGCATATTGCCCGGATTGATTTGTTTAAGATTTCTGGCCACTGGCAGAAGTATCAGGAAGATATGTTTCCGATGATGGCGGAGGATGATCAGTCCCGTCTATCGGAGCAGGGCTTTGTCTTGAAGCCGATGAACTGCCCATTCCACATCCAGATCTACAAGAGTCAGTTGCGCTCCTACCGCGAGTTACCGATTCGATTAGCGGAATTCGGCACCGTTTATCGCTATGAGCAATCGGGCGAGTTGGGCGGCTTAACGCGCGTGCGGGGCTTCACCGTGGATGACTCCCACCTGTTCGTGACACCAGAGCAGTTGGAGACGGAATTCCTTAAGGTGGTAGACCTGATCCTGTCGGTCTTCAACAGCCTGCGACTAAAGAACTTTAAGGCCCGTCTCAGCTTCCGCGATCCAGACTCCGACAAATACATTGGCTCCGATGAGGCCTGGAACAAGGCGGAGGCAGCCATCCGTAATGCAGTGGAAACCCTGGAGATGGAACACTTCCTCGGTATTGGGGAAGCCGCTTTCTACGCCCCAAGCTGGACTTCATCTTCCAGGATGCCCTGGAGCGGGAATGGCAACTGGGAACGGTGCAGGTGGATTACAACTTGCCCGAACGGTTTGAGCTGGAGTATGTTGCAGAAGGCGGTAGCCGCGAACGACCCGTGATGATCCATCGGGCCCCCTTTGGCTCCCTGGAACGGTTGATCGGGATTCTGATCGAAGAATATGCCGGAGATTTCCCGCTGTGGCTGGCTCCCGTCCAGATTCGGCTGCTGTGCGTCACGGAGGATCAAATGTCCTTTGCGATGCAAACCGCAGAAAAAATGCGGCTTCTAGGGATTCGGGTGGAGGTCGATCGCAGTGGAGAACGCCTCGGTAAAATGATCCGCAACGCTGAGAAGGAAAAAATCCCGGTGATGGCGGTGATTGGGCCAAAGAGCTGGAGGCAAACGCTCTGAGCATTCGGACGCGGGCTTCTGGTGAACTGGGAGCGATTCCAGTCGATGAAGTGATCAACCGCATGCAGGAAGCGGTGACAAATTACGCTGACTTTTAATGGGGCAGGGCGGGGCACTAAAGCCTTTGAACCCACCCCTACCCCTCCCAGGAGGGGATTTTCGGACAGTTTGGAGGGGGCTGGAGTCCCCTAAAACCCTTCCAGGGGATTTCGGACATTCCCCTCTTGGGAGGGGCAAGGGGTGGGTCGCTCGCCCAACATGGCGTTATAAGTTCCTGAATCGTTATGAAACTAAAAATATTTTGCCTGGGCGGAGTGCTGGTGCTCTTGCTGGCGGGGTGTGGCACCCTTAACCGCTCCCAACCCACTGCCTCCCCCCAATCTACCGCCGATGTCCTGTCTGATCCGATCGCCCAGGAGTCTCTCAGGGCTTTAGACACAAATGAATCTCCTGGGTTTTCTACCCATGCTGAGTCTTCTGAGTCTCAACCCTCACCGAATCCAACCACTCCGGCAGTCATTGATACGGATCTGAACCCAACCCCGCGATCGAACGATGAAGCCCTGACCCTGGAGCGCGATTACGAACCGACTTCACCGCTGCCCAGCACGGGACAGGTGACCATCCGCGACAACATTCGGAATGTCTCCCTCGATCGCCTGATTGCCGACTGTCCCACGGATACTGGCCCCTATGCCCTGGCAGAAAGTACGAATTACATCGTGCAAATCTGTTCCGCTGAATTTGATCCCTGGATGCCGAAATACTATCTGGGACGCACCAAAGCAGACGGCAGTGAGATTTGGCTGACGAACGAGGATCAGGACACCGCTCGCCAACTGATCTTCCCCAACGGCGACTACACCTATGTGCTCTACCGCGATAGTGCCCGGCCCGATGAAACGAACGCCTACCTGGAGATTCATACACCAGAGGGTAAGGTTTACGCCGAAGCATTAATCTATTTGTACGAACGCAGCGATCGACCTTTTTGAGAGAATTTTGGATTTTAGATTTCCCTTTTCATACTTCCCTCTTCCCTCTTCCCTCTTCCCTCTTCCCTCTTCCCTCTTCCCTCTTCCCTCTTCCCTTGCCGATCCAGTAGACAACTTGAAATTTTGCCTCGGTTCAGAGGGGGAAAGTCATAATAATGGCGAGTTCTCTCCAAAATTGTTGGTTCTTCGTGCTTGGACTTTCATCCTGCCCTTGTTGTGATTTTTTCTAAACCATGCAGACTTCATCTCCCCGGATAACTGATCCCGTCAATGATATTCTGCGCCAGGGTGCTCGATCGTTAGATGCCATTTTTGCGCCCCAAACCGTTGCTGTGATTGGAGCGACGGAGCGATCGGGCAGTGTGGGGCGAACCGTGTTATGGAATTTAATTCAAAGTCCTTTTGGTGGAACGGTCTATCCCGTCAATCCCCACCGGCATAGCGTGTTGGGCATCAAAGCCTATCCCCGCATTAGCGATGTACCAGAGTTAGTTGACCTGGCGATCGTAGTGACACCTGCCGCAACGGTGCCGAATGTGATCCGCGATTGTGTGGAGGCGGGGGTGAAGGGGGCCATTATTATTTCGGCTGGATTTAGGGAAATTGGCGCGGCAGGCATTGCCCTGGAACAACAGGTTTTAGCTGAAGCGCGACGGGGCAGGATGCGGATTATTGGCCCAACTGCCTGGGGATCATGAGTCCTCACACCGGGTTAAATGCCACCTTTGCCAGTACCACGGCCCAACCGGGAAACGTTGCCTTTATCAGTCAGAGTGGGGCCCTTTGTACTTCCATTCTGGACTGGAGTTTGCGAGAAAACGTCGGCTTCAGTGCCTTTGTCTCGATCGGTTCCATGCTGGATGTGAACTGGGGAGATTTGATTGACTACCTGGGAGCTGATCCCCACACCCAGAGCATTGTGATTTATATGGAGTCGATCGGGGAGGCGCGATCGTTTCTCTCGGCGGCGCGGGAGGTGGCTCTGACGAAGCCGATTATTGTGATTAAAGCCGGACGAACGGCGGCGGCCGCCCAGGCCGCAGCGTCCCATACAGGGGCACTGGCCAGTAGCGATGATGTCCTGGATGCCGCCTTCCGGCGATGCGGCGTGTTGCGGGTGAATCGGATCGACGACCTGTTCAACATGGCAGAGGTGTTGTCCAAGGAACCCCGACCCAGGGGACGACGGTTGACCATCTTAACCAACGCGGGTGGTCCCGGTGTGATTGCTACGGATGCCTTGATGGGCGGTGGCGGTGAACTGGCTGAACTTTCAGAACCCACGATCGCTGCCCTAAATGAAATTCTGCCGCCCCACTGGAGTCACCATAACCCGGTGGATATTTTGGGGGATGCCGACCCCGATCGCTATGCCCAGGCGATCGACATCATCGCCCAAGATCCCAATAGTGATGGCTTGCTGGTGATCCTTACCCCCCAGTCCATGACCGATCCCACTGCCACGGCTATGAAACTGACGGATTGGGTTCAGTCTCAGGCAGCCGCAAAGGCTAAAAATCCTCAGTTCGTGTCCTTTACGGCCTCAACCCCTCGTGTTCAACCCCACACCAAGACCCTGCTGGCCAGTTGGATGGGGGGGCGGGAAGTGGCAGAGGGGGAAGCGGTTTTGAACCAGGCGGGAATCTTCACCTTTCCCTTTCCAGACACTGCCGCTCAGGTCTTCAACTATATGTGGCACTATAGCTACAACCTGCGGGGATTGTATGAAACACCGTCCTTATCGGGCGTAGAAGACCAGGAAAATCGCCAACTGGCCGAGCAGTTGATTCAGTCGGTGCGATCGGCGGGGCGAACCCTCCTGACAGAGTACGAATCCAAGCGGTTGTTGTCTGCCTACGGTATTCCAGTGGTGGATACGCGAGTGGCGGTGACTGAGGATCGGGCGGTGGAATTGGCGGATGAAATTGGCTATCCAGTCGTCTTAAAGCTGTTCTCCCAAACCATTACTCATAAGACCGATGTGGGGGGAGTGCGACTGAACCTGCCGGATCCGGAAACGGTGCGAAAAGCCTATCGGGCGATCGAAGGTTCAGTGTCTCAAAAGGTTGGCGTGGAGCATTTTGGCGGAGTCACGGTGCAACCCATGCTGAAGTTGGCAGGCTATGAGCTAATCATCGGCAGCAGTTTTGATCCGCAATTTGGCTCGGTGCTGCTGTTTGGGACAGGGGGACAACTGCCTGTCGGGGGTCAAGCCCAACTCGCGCCTGCAATTCCTGCACTCGTGCCGTTGCTTCAACCAACTGCGACTGAGCTTGGGCAATTTGCTGTTCCAGGGTTGCAATGATATTGACCGCCGCAGAAGCCTCCTCCTCCAGAACAATAATATTGTTTTGCTCCCGAAAGCGTCGCAGTGCCCGATCTGCTTCCTGAACCGCGGACTCAGTTCGGGGTAGTTGAGAAGCGATGAATTCCCGTGCCGCTGCGGTTTCCGCCCGGTTAGACTGCACATTCTCCTGGAGATAAATCTCCATCAAGCGATTCACGACTGAAGCAGCTAACTCAGGATCCTCCGATTTGTAAGCAATTCTTAGAACATCTGTTCCCGGTATTCCCCGAACTTCAAGGTTTCGATTTAAGTCTTCCGGTTTTAACAAAGCCCCCTCATCATCCCGCAAACTCAGAGAATTAATGGTTTCCTGAAGGATTGGCGTAGAACTAACGATCTGGGCCTGGGTGTCCAGAGGATTGTTGTTAAGCCCTAAAGCTTCAAGTCGTCCGATTTCTTCTGCTAATCCTGTCAATGCAGAAGTCCGGTTTGATCTGAACAACAGTTGCCCAGCCGCTTGATAAGTTGGCCTGCGAGAAAGTGCATAGAGTGATGCAAGCGTCAAAACAGCTCCAAAGACACCCAATGCTGGCAGCCAGCGACGCTTAATGACTAACCAATATTTTTGCAGATCAATTTCTTCAATGTAGTCTCTAGACTCCATAGATACCGACCTCAATTCAGAGGGTAACTAAATATACTGATTTCGGAGTCAAACTCAGTTCAACTCACATAAGCTCTGAGAGCAAGCATTGACCTGCTGCAAACAACTCTTGCCTGTCAACGAAACGAAAGAGCTAGTCAAATAACCGCACTTTGCATAACACACCTGATTTAATCAGCAGTATAGGGGCAGCCTCGACATAAACTCAATTAAAATCGTGATAGATTCTGTAAATTTTGTGTGAATTTCTCCGTGTAATCCGCGAACTTTCCCTTATGTCATCTTCATCCTCATCCACCTCCTGTTCACCCTTGAATGTCCCCCAAACCTGGACGTGGCGCGGTTTTCCCATCTGCTACCAACACCAAGGAGAAACAGGAACACCGATCGTCTTAATCCACGGTTTTGGGGCATCCTGGGGTCATTGGCGCAAAAATATTCCCGGCTTGTCAGAGAATTTTCGGGTGTATGCGATCGATCTAATTGGCTTCGGTGGATCAGCAAAGCCTGTGCCTGGAAAAAGTAGCATAAGTTACACCTTTGAAACCTGGGGACAGCAAATTAGTGATTTTTGTCGAGAGGTGGTGGGGGAACCCGTCTTTTTAGTGGGAAATTCGATCGGCTGTATCGCGGCGATGCAGGCGGCGGTGGATTCTCCTGAGGGGGTGCAGGGTGTTGTATTGATTAATTGTTCCTTGCGGTTGTTGCATGATCGAAGACGCAGTCAGTTACCGTGGTATCGCAGTGCAGGTGCGCCAGTCTTGCAGAGTCTTTTGGGTATTCGCTGGCTGGGACATACGTTTTTCAAAATGATCGCCAAACCGAAGACTGTGCGGAAGATTCTACTTCAAGCTTATAAAAATCCGGAAGCTGTGACGGATGAGCTGGTCAATCTGATTCTCAATCCTGCTGCGGATCCCGGTGCAGTGGATGTCTTTTTGGCATTCACCCGGTATTCCCAGGGGCCCTTACCTGAAGATTTACTGGAGCAACTGACCTGTCCAGTCCTCATCCTCTGGGGGACGGATGATCCGTGGGAACCGATCGCCCTGGGACGAGAGTTGGCAGAGTTTTCCTGTGTGCAAGACTTTGTTCCGTTGGCAGGGGCGGGTCATTGTCCGCAGGATGAAATCCCCGATCAGGTCAATGCGCTAGTACAAAACTGGATCGTCCAACAAGTCCACTCCCGTTCTCAATCCTAGCTGTCCTGCACATCACTGCTAAAATTTTGCAAAATATGTACAGGCTAAACTGTTCTTAACGATCAGACTGTATATCTTGACGATGAGGAACTTTTTACGGTGACTTGCGTATGCAGCTTTACACCCACCGCACTAAGATTGTCGCTACTATTGGCCCCGCCAGTCGATCGCCCGATATATTGAAGCAAATGGTGCGGGCTGGCATGAACGTCGCCCGGCTCAACTTTTCCCACGGCAGCTACGAGGATCATGCCCAAACTGTTGCCATGATTCGTCAGGTGTCTGAAGAGTTAGCCATGCCTGTGACAATTCTGCAAGACTTGCAAGGACCAAGATCCGCGTTGGCGAAATGCTGAACGGTGGACTGCCCTTGGATGAAGGAGATGTACTGTCTCTCGTCCCCACCCATGCGTTTGATCATCAGCCGAATACGGTTTCGATCGACTACCCCTATCTATCGGAGGAAGCGATTCCGGGTACGCAAATTCTGTTAGATGATGGCTTGCTGGAGCTAAATGTCAAGGAAGTGGAAGGCGACACAGTGCATTGCCAGGTGGTCAAGGGGGGGCTGTTAAAGAGCCGGAAGGGAGTCAATTTGCCGACGCTGAACTTGCGATTACCCTCCATGACGGAAAAGGATGTGGATGATCTGAAGTTCGGATTGGCGCAGGGGGTGGATTGGATTTCCTTGAGCTTTGTCCGACGCGGTGAAGATGTGCGGGCCCTGCGAGCATTGCTGGCGGAACAGGGTAAATCGGAAACGCCCGTGCTGGCAAAAATTGAAAAACCCCAGGCGATCGAAAACCTGGAGGAGATTCTACCCGAATGCGATGGAATCATGGTGGCCCGGGGGGATTTAGGTGTGGAGTTGCCCCCAGAGCGGGTTCCTATGCTGCAAAAGCACATCATTCGTCGCTGTAATCAGATCGGCATTCCCGTCATTACCGCCACTCAAATGCTGGAGAGCATGATCCAGAATTCTCGTCCGACGCGGGCAGAAGCCAGTGATGTGGCCAATGCGATCGTTGATGGAACGGATGCCATTATGCTGTCGGGAGAATCAGCAGTGGGCGGTTATCCAGTGCAGTCCGTCGCCATGATGGCCCGAATTGCGACTGAAGTAGAGAAGGGACTACGGTTTGTTAATAATCCGCCGGCCAAATCCGACGAAACCCATGCCCTCAGCGAGGCTCTGAATGCGATCGACGACACGCTCAATTTGCGCTTAATTGTTGCCTTTACCAGTACGGGATACACTGCTCGCCTGGCTGCGGCAGAACGCCCCAGAGCAACGGTCGTTGCCATTACGCCGAATCCAAAGGTGTATCACCAACTGAACCTGGTTTGGGGAGTCAAGCCCTTACTGATCGAGCGCGAAGTGGATACCTTTGAGGAAGCCGTCCAGCAAGCAGAACTCTACTTAGTTGAACATCAGCTTGCCATCCCCGGCGATCGCATTTTAATTATGGGAGGAATCCCGATGCGAACCGCAGGCGGAACTAACTTTTTGAAAGTTCATACGATGGGGTAGACCCCGGATGGAAAACCGAATGGCACTGACATCAGCAATTATGAATCCTGAACCCTTGATTGCTCGGAGGGCGGGCATTGTCCACCCGCCTTAGGATCGTGGATCAAATAACCTGTAATCATTCTGCCTTGTTGACTGGGCGGGCAAGATGCCCACCCCACAAGAATTTCAGGTTATTAAATTTGCATTCCTTAATATAGTGCCATTCGGAGCAAGTCTATTGGTGCATCAAGTCTATCCCTTCACCTGTCCACTCGTCGCCAGCACCCGCGCACTCACACCGAACACACGCAGTAACCCTTCAGAATCTGAGTGGTTATAATCGCCCACCCCTTCCATCGAAGCATTCTCTTCAGAATAGAGAATGTGGGGCACATCCGTTGCGCCAACAAAGGAGAGGGTTCCCTTGTAGAGCGAAATGGTAATAGTTCCCGTGGCCAGTTCTGCCGTACAGTCGATCGCCTGCCGGGCCATGTGGGTTGCCAGATCGTACCAGTAGCCCTGGTAAATTTGCTTGGCGATCAGCAGAGAAAGCTGATCATAAAACTCGCGGGCGCGGCGATCGAGAATCAGTTGCAGCAGGTAAGCATAGCAGGTTCCCAGGATTTCTACCCCCGGACTTTCGTAAACTCCGCGAGACTTGATCCCCACAAAACGGTTCTCCACCAGATGCGTCCCAATTCCAATCCCGTACTCTCCGCCGATCGCATTTACCTGCTCGAAGACTGCCACCAGATCTAACGGTTGACCATTCACCGCCACCGGACGACCCTTTTCAAACCGAATGGATAATTCCTTTGCCTGATCCGGCGCATCGGCTGGATAGCAGCCCATGATCGGTTTAACAAATTGGGCTGGAGTGGTGAGGGATTCCAGCATCCCAGATTCGTGGGTCAGTCCCAGCAGGTTGGCATCGGTGGAGTAGGGCTTATCCTTGGAGGCGGTAATCGATAGCCCTTTCTCCTGGCAAAAGTCAATCATTTCCGTCCGTCCAGGGAACCGCGCTAAAAAGGATTCATCTCGCCAGGGGGCATAGACCTCAAACTCAGGGGCCAGCATGTTGGTGATCAGTTGGAACCGCACCTGATCATTACCGCGACCCGTGGCTCCATGACTGAAGATAGTCAGTCCTCGCTCCTGCATCGCTGCAATCATGGCTTTGGACAGCACACAGCGCGCAATCCCCGTCGTATTCCAGTAGCGACCTTCGTAGCACGCCTGCGCTTGAATCACATCCACGCCAATCTCCGCGATCGCCTCCCGACAGGGCAACAGGACAAAATCCACTGCTCCCGCCTGCAACATCCGTTCTCGGATCGCCTCCACATCGTCCTCATCGGGCTGCCCCAAATCTGCCGTGAAGCAGACCACATTCACCCCCTGATCCGTCAACCATCGGGTAATGGTGCAGCTATCCAACCCCCCCGACCCGGCAAAGGCGATCGTTTTTCCCTTGAGATCTTGCGCTTTCATAGGCCAATTCTCCTGTAACCGTCCGCTGGCTTTTCTGATGTCAAAGCTTCATTATCTAACCAAACTTGAACCAATCCTGTTGGCAGTTCTACAGATTTTGTTCAAGCTTCGTGAGAATGCGGAGTAGACAGGTTTTGCAGTTTTGTAGGTGGGCATTGCCCACCTTACCCATCGAATCATCCAGCCGTCAGGCTCATATCCGTATCCAGGCTCATATCCGCATCCACATCGGCTTTCATGCCCTCCACAAACTGCTCTGTAGAAAGAATCTCCCACCGATTCTCACTCTCCAACTTCAGGACATGCTCGTGGTAGCGCAGCAGGCTGGCCCGATGGCCGACGCTGACATAGATGGCAGCCGTTTCTCTAATTTTCTGGTAGACCAGTAGCTCGTTTTTCAGATCTAACGCGCTCGTTGCTTCATCCAAAATCGCGTAGCGGGGACGGGTCAGCAGCATCCGGGCGATCGCCAACCGCTGTTGTTCTCCCAGGGAGAGAAGATTACTCCAGTCCAGTTCCGTATCAAAGCCAGAAACGCGATCGGGTAGATCGGCCAGGTTGACCTGCTCCAGAACCTGCATGAAGGTATCATTATCCACTTGAGCATCCGTATTGGGATATAGCAACTGTTCCCGCAGGGTTCCCAGAATCATGTAGGGCCGCTGGGGCAAAAACAGCATTTCGCTTGATTCAGGACAAACAATTTTGCCAGTTCCCGCTTTCCAGAGTCCGGCGATCGCCCGCAGCAGGGAGCTTTTCCCTACGCCACTTTGACCCACAATTAGCAGCCCCTCTCCCGGTTGCAGAGACATGGACAGGTCTTGAACCAGGGTACGCTGGCGGTTGGGAGTCAGCAGGGTCAGGTTTTCGATCGCCAGGCGAGAGTCAGTTTCAGCATCGATCGTGGGGAGAGCAGTATCGGTGACGGGATCGCGCTGGGGTTGTTCGTCCGCCAGAGTATCGAGAGCCTCAGAGAAAGCAGCCAGTCGGCGAATGCCTGCCGCGAAGGCACTGAGGGATTCAAACTGCACCACGATCACCGATACGGCACTCAAGACCTGGCTAAAGGCACTGTTCGCCTGGGTGACTACTCCAAACTCCACCTGTTCGGCAAAGTATAGGGGAGCCATCACCAGAAACGGCAGGACGATAATCAGATAGTCGTAGCCCGTGGTGAAGAAATTCAGGTTTCGCTGCCAGCCAATCAAGAAATCAAAGTTGCGAATCGCCTCAGAAAAGCGACGTTTCACCTGATTAGATTCCTGTCCTTCCCCTCGGTAAAAGGCGATCGACTCGGCATTGTCCCGGACATGAACCAGTCCGTAGCGGAAGTCGGCTTCTCGTCGTAGCTGGTTGTAGTTCAAGCCAATCAACCGTTTCCCAAACCAGACTGTCCCGATGGTTCCCACGGCTGCGTAGGCAATCAGCACCAGCACCAATGGCACCGAAATCGACCAGAGAATGCCCGAAAAGGCGATCAGTTGACTGGTGGAAAACACAATCAACGTCAGAAACCGCAGACTGTCTACCGTGAAGGCGCGAATATCTTCGGAAATCCGCTGGTCGGGGTTGTCGATCGCACTGATGGCATTCACATCATAATAGGCGCGGTTGTGGAAATAGCGATCGAGAAAGTATTTCGTCAACCATTGTCGCCAGTACAGTCCCAGCTTGTCGCGCACATAGACATAAAATACGCTGACTGGAATTGCCACCACAAACACGCCAAAATAAATCCAGACCATCCGGTAAAACTCTGGCACGTTGCGCTCAGACAGGGCAGTGAAAAAATCGCGTCCAACGAAATTCAGTACCGCGTTCATGGCGGTAAAGGAGATGAGCAAAACCAGCAGCAGGGCCAACACTCCCCGCGCTTTCCACCGTTCCTCCGAAAACCAGTACAGCTTGGCGATCGCCCAGAATTGCCTCAACAGGCGGCGATCGACACGGCTAAAACGTTCAACAACAGGACGATCGGCTCGACTCATGGCAGCATGAAGTTAAAGAAAATAAAAATCATGGTGCAATGGTAACAGAGCCAGCAGGGGGCAGTGGTTGCGATTCCTCCAGACGTAACCCGGGATACCTTCCGCCTTCCGCTTTCTAGCTTTAAACTGCTTCATCCAGGACTCGAATTCGCAATACCTCATTCCTCATCAATGGTTCAATCTGAGATTCAGAGACAACTAAAACTGCGATCGTCTCCCCAATGGCATTGAACACTTCCAGGCTATATCCATCCTCCCCCTGAGTCACAGGATGGTGCTCCACAACGGTAGCAATATCCCCGCGATGTAGGTGATATTTTGGAAAATCTTCCTGCAAAGCTACTTTTGTAAACAACTCGAACGCCATCACTCCCTCTCCTTGTCTGGTCATTAAGCCTGAATCAATGACTTGCGAGCCTTGATTTCCAAATACACCAATAGCGCATTCACATCAGCAGGGTTAACCCCCCCCGTACGAGCTGCCTGACCGATCGTCAGAGGTCTAACCTTGGCTAACTTCTCGCGGGCTTCCTTGGAAAGGGTATCGATCGCAGCATAGTCCAGATCAGATGGAAGGGGACGATTGGCATGGCGGGCAATTTGATCGATCTGATTTTGCTGCCGTTGCAGATAGCCAGCGTACTTGATGTCGATTTCCGCACCTTCCCGCTCGGCTCGGTTTAAATCGGGTTGACCTAACCCGTGGCGATCGAGGTGTTCGTAGTGGAATCCTGGACGACGGAGTAAATCCGCCAGGGTAATGGATCCCTTAATGGCTTGATTCGTTTCCGCCGCAATCTGAACGCCGATCGGATCTCGTTCTTTAATGCGTGTCGTATGCAATCGCTCTTTTTCTGCTGCAATATTCGCCTGCTTGTGTTGGAACAACTCCCAACGGCGATCGTCAATCAATCCGATTTCTCGCCCCAGGGGAGTCAATCGCTGATCGGCATTATCCGATCGCAAGAGCAATCGGTATTCCGATCGAGAGGTCAGCATACGGTAGGGTTCCCGCAGATCTTTGGTGCAGAGATCATCCAAGAGCGTTCCGATATAACTCTGCTCTCGTGGAAAAATAATCATCTCCTGACTCTTCGCCAACCGTGCCGCATTGATTCCGGCGACAATCCCCTGGGCTGCGGCTTCCTCATATCCCGTTGTGCCGTTAATCTGTCCAGCACAGAATAGCCCTTCAATCTTTTTGGTCATCATCGTCGGATAACACTGGGTCGCAGGCAAATAATCATACTCCACGGCATAGGCAGGACGCAGCATGACGCAGTTCTCCATCCCTGGCAGCGATCGCAGCATTTGCAGTTGTAGATTTTCAGGCAAACCCGTAGAGAACCCCTGAATGTAAAGCTCAGGAATATCTCGTCCTTCTGGTTCAATAAAAATTTGGTGGGATTCCTTATCGGCAAACCGGACAATCTTATCTTCAATGCTGGGGCAGTAGCGCGGCCCCTTGGCATCCACCCAGCCACCATAGACTGGAGACAAATGCAAATTTTCCCGTATGAGCCGATGGGTTTCTGCCGTAGTGCGAGTGAGATAACAGGGCATCTGTTCCCGCTCCACCCAAACCTCTGGATCAAAACTAAACCAGCGAGTGTCTACATCCCCAGGCTGTTCCTCCATCTGACTGTAATCCACCGATCGCCGATCTACCCTGGCTGGCGTTCCCGTCTTCAGGCGACCCGTTTCAAAGCCCAGGCGGTTTAGCGTTTCAGTTAATCCCACCGCTGCAAACTCACCGGCTCGACCCGCCGCCATTGACTTGTTGCCCACCCAGATAATTCCACCCAGGAAGGTTCCTGTGGTCAACACCACCGCCTTACAGCCAAAGGCCACGCCAAAATAGGTCTGAACCCCAATCACCTCATCGTTTTTGCCCAGAACCAGATCCGTCGCCATGCCTTCCCGCACCGACAGATGCTCCTGATTTTCCACGATCCGCCGCATCACGGCTGCATATTCCCGTTTGTCCGTCTGGGCCCGCAACGCCCACACCGCCGGGCCACGGGAGATGTTGAGTACCCGCTTCTGCAAATAGGTGCGATCGGCCATCTTGCCAATTTCACCCCCCAGGGCATCCACTTCATGGGTCAACTGCGATTTGGCCGGGCCACCTACGGCTGGATTGCAGGGTTGCCAGGCGATTTTGTCCAGATTCAGGGTTAGCATCAGCGTCTTACAGCCCAACCGAGCCGCCGCCAAAGCCGCCTCACAGCCGGAGTGCCCTGCACCTACGACAATGACATCAAACTCATCCTGGAACTCGACAGACTGGAAATTGACAGACGATCGCAACGTCATAACTCTCTATTGCAGCAGCTTCATACCTAATACCTATATTAGAGCGTGGCAGCCAGAGACTAAGGATCATGGATTAAATCACCTGTACAGTGCTCTACTGTGTTGATAGGGCAGGCAAGACTTCGGCTTGAGCTCAGTCGAAACGCTGCCCACCCCACAAGAACTTCAGGTGATTAAATTTGCTTTCCTAACGGGGATCAGCCTTCGTCACAAAGCGTTCATTCGGGGCAACGGTTAATTCCAACGGTCGCTGGTCTGCATGGGCCCTGACCACCTGCCGATAGACGGAGTGGTTGGTTGGAGCAGTCACCCTCTGCCCATTGGCATCATAGGTAATGGTATAGTCCACACTGCGGATCAACTGAGGCGATCGCATTTCCTCATCGGAGGATCGTCTGCGGTCTTCCATTTCATCGATCGTTGGCCGGGGTGGAACGGCTGGCCACCACAAGCCCTGGTTATCGGGCCCACTCACCGCATCCAGCGGCCGCACCCCATTGCGATTGGCCAGCGAAGTGGAGGCAAACTGCTCGCGGCGATTGCGAATCGGTTTATCGGGATTGGGCGCGTATTCCACCTGCCAGGTATAGGTGACTAAAGCCGTTGCTTCATAGTCGGTGGTGATCACATTTGAGCAGCCACCCAGGATCATGCCCAGAGAAACGCTGGTGAATGTGATTGCGCGATGGAGCGATCGCCGCCATTGAGGAGAAGTCATCACCATAGAACTCAACCCGATAGAACTTAAATCCAGGAGTACTACTGTATTGATAACACCTTTGCGCTGGGATTCAGGGCGATCGAGTGCCAATCGCTAGAGCGGATCGGGTGTGCCATCTTTCTCTCCTCCCGCTTGTCCTGTATCTTGAATGGGAGATTCGGACGGTTCACATCTCCTAATAAATTCCTAATAAATCTATGCGTTTAAGCCTCTGCATAATCGTCAAAGATGAGGCCAAAAGCCTGCCTCAGTGTTTAGAAAGCGTCAAAGATGTTGTAGACGAAATGATTGTGCTGGATACGGGTTCCAGCGATGAAACAGTGGCGATCGCCCAGTCCCTGGGTGCTCAGGTTGAGCATTTTGCCTGGAATAACGACTTTTCAGCCGCCCGCAATGAGAGCTTAAAGTACGCCAGCGGGGATTGGATCCTGGTGCTGGATGCGGATGAGCGACTTGCCAAAGATGTGGTTCCCTTCATGCAGCAGGCGATGCAGGAGCCAAATGCCCTGGTGGTGAATCTTGTCCGCAAGGAAATTGGAGCCGTTCAATCTCCCTATTCCCTGGTGTCGCGGCTGTTTCGCAAACACGATCGAATTCACTTTACCCGCCCCTACCACGCGATCGTCGATGACAGCGTTACCGACCTGCTGAAGCAAGAATCTCAATGGCGAATTATTGAACTGCCCAAGGTGGCCATTCTCCACTACGGCTATCAACCTGGGACGATCGCCAGCCGCAACAAGTTAGAAATGGCGGAGACGTCCATGACGACTTTTCTTAAAGCTCACCCCACGGATCCCTACGCCTGTAGCAAGTTGGGGGCATTGTATGTGCAAAAGGGAGACTGCGATCGCGGCATCAAGCTGTTAGAACAAGGTCTGCAAACCGTCCTGACCCCCGACAGTTCCCCCCGCGCCCTTTACACTGGACTGTTCAGCACCGCCAACGCGCCCCTGCTGTTTGAACTGCACTATCACCTGGGACTGGCCTACAGCCGGATTCGCCAACCCGCCCAGGCGGAGCAGCACTATCGATTAGCTGTACAGCAGCCCGTGTTGAATCAACTCAAGCTGGGAGCCTACAACAATCTGGGAACCCTCCTGCAAACGAAGGGTGATCTAAATGGTGCGAAGGGAGCCTATGAAGCTTGCTTAGAAATTGATCCAACCTTTGTCACCGTTCACTACAACCTGGGCATGGTGCTGAAAGCAATGGGGCAACTGACGGCAGCGGCAGGGCAATACCAAAAGGCGATCGACTTCAATCCCAACTATGCAGAAGCCTACCAAAACCTGGGGGTCGTTTTGTTAAAGCTGGAACAATCGGCTGAAGGGATGCAGGCATTTAAACGGGCGATCGATCTCCATCAGCAGCACAATCCCCAGGAAGCGGCCCGCCTGCGGCAAGGATTGCGGGAACTGGGATTTCAGGATATTTAAGTTATGTTAAAATTCTCGTGTGCCAGTGAGCCAAATTGTCCAAGTATGCGTATCTAATTCAGGGGATATGTATCTGAACCTGTTGAGATAAACCGTGCCCATTTTGTGCTGATGTAAACGGAGGGAATACCAGGTGAATGAAAGTAAATTTTGTAAGCCTTATCACTCTTTATTAGGCTGAGTTCAGTCATAATTACGGGTAGAAGTATCATCAATTTCACCAGCTCTCCGTAGCTTGCTAATAGTTTGCTAACCATTGCGAGATATCTTCTTTTATTAAGAGAACGCTGATCTTTGTCATGAAGTCTTTAGTATAGGTAACATTCAGGATGTACCGCTTTAAAGGCGTATTTCTTTTTACATTCCGGGTGCATCTTGTTGAAATTGTCCTGTAGGGTGAAGATCTACCAGTGATTGGGTGCACTACCGTTGGATTGCTTGAAGCCTGAATGTTTACTGTTTGGAGTAATAAGGTTACTACTGGTTAACAGCTCTTTGTTAACAGTTCTCATTGGCGCATTTCAAACCGATTCACATCAACACGGATCGAGCAATCGACAGGCATTTTCCTGAGATTTGCTGAGGAGTGTTCTAGGAAAGGATTGAACGGTTTGCTAACAAGAGGTCGTATCTTCAGGTACGTATTGCCGTACCTCGATGTATCATTTCCCAGAAGCCTTGTCCATTCGCTAGACGAGAGTTGGACTGATTGGCGTTCTGAACACCATTCTGCTCTTAATTCCATGTAGAATGAATAGCCCGACCTTCTTGTTTCTGATTCTGTGACTGTCGATCGCCTGTACGCGACTCAGTCCATTGATTTAGACATTTGAAGGAGGCGTTCCTGAAAATTTTTCGTTGTGTCTTTAATGCTCCACTTTTGAGTTAATCCACCGAGGTACCGATTGTTGTACTTCTTTGGATAGATTTCTCTAGACTTTCCGTTGTGGATGACCTGACTTTGGGTCATCTTTTAGAGGAGTGATACGCTCATCAGCTCAGTTGATTTGCAGGAAAGGAAGCGGTAGGATCCTGACCTGCCCAGGGGTCTATTCCAGAGACTGACCTGAGTTTTGAGATGCCAAAACCCTGGAGTCTTCTGGATAGGCTTTGAAAGCATTACCATTGATGCTGACTGTGGTTTAGCTCAAATGACTTAGCTCAATGACTTAGCTCAAATGACTTAGCTCAAACGGATAGTGAGGGGTGAAAGGCAGTTTTGCTGCTTTAGAAGAACATTTAACCATCAAGGAACGTGCATCATCTATCTATGGCAGAGTCACTACAAACTTCGGCTTATCCAACTTCAACGTTTCGTCAGGCTGGCGATCGGCGTGAAGCCTGGAAAACATTTGCAGAACCCCCTCCCCTACCCTTACCCATCCAGGGCTTGGAGGTTGAGCGGGGGGAACTGGCCACTCGTCTTTCAAGCTGTGTCCGATTGGACTGGGAAGACCTACAGTGCTTTGAAATTGTCCATCGCCAGTTTCATGAGTATGGGGTAGAGTTTGCCAATGCGATCGCCCTGCGTCCTTCCAACTCGGCTTATCCTGCCTATTCTGGGGTCATGGTGGTCATGGGCGCGCCCAAAGATGGCTGGCTGGAGGCCACGTTTTTGCGTCCAGTCCAGTTCGTGAGCAGCTTTATCACCAGTTCTCGCCGAACGATAGTTACTGCTTTTGATGGCGATAACATTCGGCTGGCCGAAATTGAAAGTCCGGGGGCAAACCTGGCAACCCACACGCAGCATCTTCCCAACGTTTGTCTGAGCCTCAGTGTTCCCAATATTCATCGAGTCACTTTCCATACTTTTAATGGACACTTGACCCTGGATGATTTTTGCTTCAGCTATTGAGGCTACTTCCTGATTACACAACGGTCAGGGCTTGCGCGATCGATGGGCATACTGTCCGTGAATGTTAACCAGATAAGGCATCAGATAGGTCAATCCCACAGAAGTCCAGCGTTCTGGGGTCATCTCGCGCCGCAGGACTGCCGTCCCATGATTAATTGCAAATAGCATTGTCCCAACCACCACTGCCACCCTCAATCCTGTAGGCATGAGTCTGGGATCGACTAAACACAGCAGATAAGCTCTGACTGATTTGACCATCACTCCCTCACTTCAACATTCGCCTCTTTGAGAAGTAGCAAAAAACGGCCCTGCAATCCGTAACAACTGCATCCCTGGCAAAGGAACCTTTGAGGATTTAGCGGATTAGGTTTGAGTCAGCCTGTATCAACAGAGTAAGCTGTGGGTATGTTGTGCTACGGGCCAATGTTGTGGGTAAGCCCTTTGGACAGAGAATTATGGCAAGATGGCAACTTCCTAAACAACTGAAACCCTACCGCTGGGTGCTGTTATCGCTGTTGGGAATCCTCTCGCTGACGATCGCCATTGTTCTGGGTCAAATGGCCTGGCACCAGGGTGAACCGGGTGCAGCGTTCTCAGAGTCTGCTCCAATCGAATCTCCTTTGCCCGCAGTTACCCCAGAGGTTCCGCTGGAATCCCCTGCATCCAGTCCTTTGCCAGCGAAGGAATCTGCCGTGGGCAAACTGGAAGCGGATACCACTTCCGAGCCATCGAGCCTGACCCCAGAGCAGCAGGCGATCCAGGAAGCAGCAATTGTGGAACTGGAATCTGCCATTCCCACCGTAGATTCCCTGGTTGAGATGAAGGTGGCGATCGCCGTTTCAGTCCCCTCGGTAACGGTAGGAACATCAGCAGAAGCCTATGTGCTGGATAAAACCGGGCAGCAGGTGGATTCCCTCACCGCTGGAAATACCTACACGGCTCAAATCAGCGGGGATGCAGTGGTGTTCAACGGTTCGCCCCTCACTCAAGTCATTTGGGTAGAACCCTCTCCCGATGGCGTATTTTACCTGAATAACCGGGCCTATCGAGGTCGTTTGCTGCTGGCGGCGGCGAATGGCTCATTGTGGGCAGTGAACTACGTCAGTATGCGAAATTATCTATACAGCGTGATTCCCAGCGAAGTCTCCCCTAGCTGGAATATGGCAGCCCTGAAAGCGCAGTCGGTGGCGGCCCGTTCCTATGCCCTCCACTACTACTTCCAGCCAATTAACGATCTGTATGACATGGGCAATGATGAGTACTTCCAGGTTTATAGCGGCATTCGTACAGAAGCCGATCGCACCAAACAGGCAGTGAATGAAACCGCTGGAGAGTATGTCAGCTATAAGGGGGGTGTAGTGGAATCGCTGTATGCCGCTTCAGATGATATTGTGGCTGAAGTGTTTCAGGGGCAGGGCATGAGTCAACTGGGAGCCTTACGCCTGGCTAATCAGGGCTATACCTACGAGCAAATTTTGGCGAATTATTACCCCGGTACAAAGGTCGCGCGGATTGTCCAGGATTTTTAAGAAAAGGAATCAAACAAGCTGAAATTCTGGTGGGGTGGGCAGCTTGCCCGCCCAGTCAACAAAGCAGAACCACTCCATAGAGAATTGAATCCCCAATCCTTAAGAATTAACCTGGGAAACAACCTCATGGTCGGGTAACTTTGCCTGCATCACCAGACAATTCCCCCCATTGACCTGCAAGCGATATTCCACCCGATCCATTAATCGGTTCAAAATCAGCCAGCCATAGCCTCCCTCTTGTTGTTCTTCCGGCGCAGGGGGTAGGTAGGTAGACAAATCAAACCCTTTACCATGATCCCAAATTTCCAGTTGCAGATCGCGGTCTTTTAGCTCCATGCGAATCAGCACTGGCAAGTTGGGTTGATTACGATGGGCGTGGCGCACCACATTGGAATAGGCTTCCACCAGCACCAGACGCAGACGGTTCGACTGACGTGACCAGTCCACCTGGTCTTGTAATTCCACCTCCAGCGATCCCAGCAGCCAATTTTCAACGATCGTCAGAAACCTCAGATCACTTGGTACGTGAAGCTCAGTCCTCATTGTCTACAGAACCTCCAGAGAGAGTATAGTTTGGTCATCCTCCTGAACGGGAGTACAGGCGCGGATGTGCGCTAATAAATCGCTCAAGTTCAGTGTTCCCTGTTGTTGCCTCAGAAGTTGCCAAAGTCCCGATTGTTGCAGCATGGACTGGACAGGAGTTGTTCTACCGTCTGATGGCATCACCGTTGCCTCAGTAATGCCATCACTGGTGAGTAGCAACACATCACCCGAATCGAGATTTAATGTCCCCGCATTGGCTCGCCACAGGGGAAGAATGCCCAACGGCACTCCCCGCACTTTTAAGTAGTTGGGTTCGATCGCCTCATCATCACCGGATTGACCAACGATCACCGCCACCCGTTCCCGTGACCACACCATAGGATAAATATGCCCCGCATTGGCATAGGTCAAAATGCCCGTACTGGGTTGATACCGTGCCAGCACCATTGTGATAAAGCAGTTACTCCCCACCAGATCCTCGGATAGGGCACTGTTGAGATTTTGCAAAATTTGATTGGGTTCCGGCGGCGTTTCCAAAGAAAGTTCTCGGCGGAGAAGGGAAATTGCACTAGCCATAAACAACGCAGCAGGGACTCCCTTGCCAGACACATCCCCCACGGCCAACCAGACATCCCCCTGAGGATGGACATACACCTCAAAAAAATCTCCCCCCACCTCGCGGGCGGGATGGCACTCTGCCTGCACCCGTACGGATTCTGAGGTAGACCAGCTTTGCCGCAGCAGGTTCATCTGAATTTGCCGGGCGACTGCCAGTTCAGTCCGCATCTGCTCTGTTTGCTGCTGAATCCGCTGGTATAGTTTCGCCTGGGAAATTGCCAGGGCGGCCTGTTCTGCAACTCCTTGAATCAGTTGAATTTCCCCCGTTGTCCAGGAATGCCCCGGCCCAAACTGGAACAGCACCAGAACAGCTAAAACTTCCTGCTGATAGGTCAACGGCACAATCAATTGAGTGAATGGCTCGGCTGAAGTGTCCTGATGGATCTGAATCTGTCGTTGTTCCAGGGCGGCCAGCAGTAGCTCTGGCGCGAGGTTTTGCGGTATTGCCTGGTCGATCGCCTCGCAGATGGTATGGGTATAAATCTCTGTTGGAGAGAATACAGATTCTACCCCTCTAGTATCGTCGATCGGATATAGAACGCAGCGATCGCTGCCAAAGGCCTGTCCGATGGCATTAGCCACAGTTTGGAGCATACTGTAATAATCCAGCGACTCCCGAATGGCTGTCATTACCGTATTAAGAATCGATTCCCGTCGGAGAGCACTGTGCAGCTCATTGGTGCGCTGTTTAACCACACGATAGGTTTCGGCCGCCTGCCGGACAACTGTTTCCAGGTCTTGAGGATTCCAAGGTTTGGTGATGTATTTAAACACCTTGCCCTGATTGATGGCTCCCACCAGATCCTCCAAGTCGGTATAGCCCGTCAGCAAAATCCGGATGGTGTCGGGATATAGGGCAACCGTGTGGCTTAAAAATTCGGTGCCATTCATGCGGGGCATTCGCTGGTCTGAGATGATGATGCCCATCTCACCCACCTGCTCCAGCAGTTGCAAGGCCTTCATGCCACTCTCGGCCCGAAACACTTCAAAGTCTCGACGAAAGCTGCGATACAGCAGATCCAGGTTGTCTGATTCATCATCAACCACCATCAACCGCAACTTGCTTTGATCCCCTTCAGCCGGTTCAACCATGACTTCCCCGTACTCCTCCAACCCGATAGGACGCACTCCAGCCTTTGATTAGCGTACCCAGAATGGGAGGGGAGGTAACGGGGGTGGGAGTCGGGTTCTAGATTCGAGTTCTCTCTGCGTTATTGTGGAGCGTATTCTGACGCATACCGTTCAGCTAATCCCTTAAGTATCATATTTTCTGCGATCGCATCGTTAGGACAACATAGCACCCGTCATAAGCGGTAATGCCGTGTTTTAGGGCAATTTCTGCTGCTTCTACCATTAAGGTCTGAGTAGGAGTTACCTGAAGGCGCAATGCTTTTAGATCGTTATAGATCAGCTGTGACTTGTCTAGTTGGCAAGACCACAAATACTTCAACCTCTTCACCTTCTGTTAGGGCAGGAAGCTGAATCTCAATCCGGTTTCCGGGAAGAACTTTAGTCGTGATGTGTAGGGCAGATTGCATAGGTTGAACTCCATTTCTCTTAAACGATACACATGGATTGTCAAGGCTTTGGTGGACAGTGCCCACTCTCCTTTTGATCTTATAGATCTAACTCCATCTGGTTAGGCTGAGGTTCTGGGGAGGGAGCTTTGGGGAGGTTTTCGACCTGAAGGCTGTAATCATCGTGATCCCACTCGCAGCGGTCGAGGACGTGTTTGGGGTTTTGACTGTGAGGTTGGAGAAGTCGGGTTTGCCGCGAAATACCATGCAGAGAACCAGTAGGGTGCAGTCTGTGCCGACTTCATCGGAGAGTTGGGCAAGTTGGGCGTGGCTAAGGTTTTGGGTGGTGACGTAGATGAAGTCGCGCTCGGTGGAGTAGCCGTGTTGCCAGTAGAAGGTATCGGAGGGGACATAGGTAAAGCCTTCAAAGGCGAGTGCCAGTTTATCTTTCGCCTTTTTCCAGAGTCAGGTTTCGTCCCAGATAGGAAGTTCCATCATTTCCTCAAACATTCGATCGAGATAGGTTTCGTCACTATTTTCGATCGGATCTTCGCCAAAGTAGCCCCGATCGCCATCATGTTCGTGAGGGCCGCTGATGATGGCAGTGTAGCGACCCTCGTCACGGGCTTGATTGAAGGAGGAACCAAAATTCCAGAGCCATCGGGAAGGAAAGAGGATGCCACCAAGGTTTTCCACCCAGTCTGCTTCACCCCGGAAGTGGTAGACCTGTTCTGCGGCATCAAAGCCTTCCTGTCCGTCAAACACCCCCCCGAAGGAAAGCAGGGTAATTTCAGCATTGAGCCAATCCTTCAGGTAAGGGGTAGCCGAAAGCCCCACCTGTGCCCCACCGCTAGTTCCCATCAGGATCAGTTGAATCGGTTCATCTGAATGGGATGGAACGGAATGCTGTTTGTTCATCTGTTCCAGAATACTGAGGGCGAGTGCTGGATTGTAAATCTGTCCATAGCGGTTATCGGCAGAAATGGCCAGCCGCCAGAGATTGCGAATTTGAAGTAAATAACGGGTTGCTTCCAGCCAGCCGTCGGCATTTTCAGCAATCTCCCACAAAAAAGCAAACACTTCCTGCCCACCAATGTTTTGATTGGCTGCTGAGTAGGGAAACACATCTCGCACCATGACACAGTGGGGCTGGGCTTGTTCGAGGCGATCGAGAAATATTTCTTCGCCAGAAGCCAGGTTATCGGCTGAAAAATCCCCAACTCCTGTGAGAAACACAATGTAGCAAGTGGGTTCAGTGTCTACTGCTTCTGCATCATCTTCTGACAAAATCCATCTGGCTTGTTCCCCAAAATCCTCATCTTCACTATCCAACCACCAGACCATCGTGCCCACTGGAGCTAATGTACCCCAGGCTAAAATCAAGAAAACTGTAAAGGACAACAGCCCAAGCCAGCCATTGTGTAAGCCCTGAAAAAGTTTTCTGAGAAAGTTTGCCATCGGAAACAGATTGGACAGTTTGAATAGGGCAGCGTAGACTGTGTACTCTAAGCGTTACCGGGTTGAGGTATCGTCGTTGCAGTCGTTGAATTGGGCTGAATGACTAAAACAATTGTATTTTAGAATACAGCAGCGATCGAGCGAACCCTGACTCAATCGATCGCTAGTTTTGATTTTCCCCTGTTCAGGTGTCGTTCGCAAATTTCGCAAATAAGGATAATCATTCCGGTGAGTCAGTCAGCGAAAACCGCATCTCAGCGCGGAGTCCGAAAAATTCTTTGGGATGCGTTGACATTAGATGAACACCTCTATGATGATGCTCACGAACATCCGCGTTATCGTCGCATTGCCCAGGGGATTGTCCTCATTGCCGCCATTTCCCATGCGATCGGCAGTACTGTAATTTTGTTGGTCTATCGCGCCTCGATTCCTGCGTTGCTGCTGGGTTTGGTGATTAATGGACTGAGCGTGTTCGTGGGGTACTACTTCTGGACGTTTACCATCTGGAAAATTGGTCATTGGCTGTATCGCCCATCCCAAAACAAAAGGGAAGGTTTCCCCGTTCCAAACTATCAAGATCTGCTCGCTCCCATCGGGTTTGCCCATGCACCGCAGGTCTTTAACTTTTTGACGGTGATTCCTCTGCTGGGACGACCGATCGAGATTGGTCTGGCCCTCTGGAGTTTGCTGGCGGTGATTGTGGCAGTGCGGTATGCGCTGGAGATTCGGATGTGGCGATCGATCTTGATCTGCGTCATTGGCTGGCCGATTGTGCAGGTAGCGATCGGAGTGATTCAGATTTTGTTGCAAGAGTTGGCCCGGTAGGGAGCTGGATGATGAAACGATGACGTACGATCGCCTCACGTTAGAGCAACTGCTTCAAAAGACGTAAAGGTTTGAGTGCCGTAAATACTCATGTGTGATAATTCTAGACAGTCTCAACCGCGATCCGAAGACCTCGGAGGGGTTTTGGATTCAAAAACTAGTTTAATCACTATAGACAAGTACCCAAGGGGGGCGTGTAATGCACAACTTTTTGCCGATCGCATACTTTCAAAATCAATTTGTTCCCTTCGAAAACGCTACGGTTTCGATCGCTACCCACGCCTTACACTATGGCACTGGAGCATTTGGAGGATTGCGCGGCATTCCTGATCCCCAAAATCCAAATCAAGCTCTGCTGTTTCGCCTCGATCGCCACTGCAAACGGTTAAGTAACAGTGCGCGCTTCTTGCACTTTGACCTACCCGCCGACAAAATTCAAAGTGTCATTGTCGATTTTGTCCGGAAAAACCAGCCCAAGTCTTCTTTCTATATCCGCCCCTTCGTCTATACCTCCGATCTGGGCATTGCGCCTCGCCTCCACAAAATTGAAAAGGACTTTTTTGTCTATGGTTTAGAACTGGGGGATTACCTATCGCCAGAGGGTGTATCCTGTCGCATTAGCTCCTGGTATCGGCAGGAAGACCGCAGCCTCCCCCTGCGTGGCAAAATCAGTGGAGCCTACATCACCTCATCTCTGGCAAAAACGGAGGCAGTGGAGTCCGGGTTCGATGAAGCCATTTTGATGAATGCTCACGGTAAAGTCAGCGAAGCCTCTGGGATGAATATCTTCATCGTGCGGCAGGGGCAATTGATTACACCAGGATACGAGCAAGACATTTTGGAAGGCATCACCAGAGATAGTGTGCTGACGATCGCCAGAGACCTGGGCATTCCAGTCGTGGAGCGATCGATCGACAAATCCGAGCTTTTCATTGCCGATGAAGTTTTCCTCAGTGGCACAGCAGCTAAAGTGACTCCGGTGCGCCGCATTGAAAACTACGAACTGTCTAACGTCCGTCCCATTACTGAAAAACTGCGTGACAAACTCACAGCCATCACCGAAAACCGCGACTCTGCCTACAAGGATTGGGTTTATGTGATTCCTCTGGATTAGCGATCGCTCTACTGTTGGACTGATACAGTTCCCATTCTGAAGGGTTTTCTGCAACGCTGAAGCGATTTTGCGTTCAAAATTAAGTGAGTCGATCTGTGAGAGTCAGGGGAGCATGGGGGATAGTCTCATTCAACAGAAAACCTTTGAGTTTGCCCTCAAAATTGTGCGACTATATCGCAAACTTCAAGCTCGTCAGGAGTTTGTACTATCCCCTCAGCTTTTACGCAGTGGCACGAATGTGGGCGTGAAGATTGAACAGGCGATGGCAGAATGCGATCGTCGATCGTTTTTAGATAAACTTGCTGCGGCTTCCAGTGAGGCGCGGGAAACTCGTTACTGGCTCCGATTACTGCAAGAGTCCCATCTGACTGATATTGACCTGACTTCAGAACTGAATCAAATCAATGAAATTATTGATCTGATTACCAGCTTGGCTGCCGCAGATTGGCATCAATAATGCGGCTCTTTCCCAGGTTCCCCATCGAAATGGCGCATTCGATACTTCATTTTTCTGGTAAAGCCATTAAGCTATGCATACAATTTCCCAAATATCCTAAAACCCTGACATAGAATTGGAATATACGGGAGCCGCAACACGCTAGAGGTGATGAAATGCTAGTCATCATGACGGAAAATCAGGTCTTTCCTCCTCAGCAAGTGTGTCAAACGTGCCTCATGGCCGATCAAAGTGGTCAACCTCGCTGGTATCAAGGGAAACTGCGCTGTGGTCGTGCTTTAAGCAAACTTGCTGAAGACTTACCCGATCAGTATGAGTGTCAGATGGGATTTCGGATCGCTAATATCGACGGGTAGGGGTTGTAGAACATTAGAAGATCTGACTTGATCACCTGTGTCACTCTGCTTTGTTGACTGGGCGGGCAGGATGCCCACCCCACAAGAGTTTGGTTAATCCCAGGCATTTTCCTTAGCGGCTGCTTGCTTCGAGTTTGATGCGTCCCAGTCGATCGATCGGAAAGAAGCGAAACACAGCTCGACCAATAATATTCTGCTTGGGCAAGAATCCCCAGATGTGGGAGTCATTACTGTTGTTGCGGTTGTCTCCCATTACGAAGACTTGATTTTGGGGCACTTGAACCGGGGGCATTTCGTAATCTGGCGCTTCGGCAATGTACGGTTCTGTCAAGGGTTGACCATTGACGTACACCCGTCCCTCCTGCACCTGCACCACATCTCCCGGCGTACCAATCACTCGTTTAATAAATGCCTTGTCTGGAGCGTAGCCATATTCCAGTAACTGGGCTGGTGGCATAAACACCACAATATCGCCTGTGTTAGGTGGATGCAGATAGTAGCTGACTTTTTCCACGACTAAGCGATCGCCAATTTCCAGGGTCGGAACCATTGAGTCGGAGGGAATGTAGCGCGGTTCTGCAACAAACAGGCGGATGACTAGAGCCAGGATAAGGGCGATCGCCAAAATCTGAGCATTTTCCCGCTGGGATTTCGGCAGTCGTGACCACCAGTTTCCCGTTGCGGTGGGTTGAGTGGCAGGGGTAGAGGGATTTGAGTCTGATCGATCGGATGGGTTGAGATCCTGGGGTTCAGAAGCCATATATGCAGTCGATGTACTTATAATCAATGCGGAGCTTGCGCCAGTGCTTATCTTCCCATGAGATGGGGGGTGGCGATCGGTTTCAGTTTGTCTGAAGCCTAACTGGGTAGAGGCAGGTTGGACAGATTACATTAAAACCGTTAAACCCAATGTCGAAAACGGGTGTATCCCACTTTTGTAGAAGAGTGAAGATTAATCCACCCCTGCCCCTCCCAAGAGGGGATTTAATGGACATTCTCCTGGTGAGCAGGGATTCTCCAGGGTTTCCCCTCCTGGGAGGAGTTAGGGGCGGGTTCCAATTCTAATTCCACCAGACCTTTGTGGATCCGATCGCCTTGGCAGGAAAGGGATTTAGGGAAGGCTGCAAAACTGGAATGCTCTCGTCGAAAACTGGGCTAATCAAACTTCTCTTTAGACAAGTTTTCTATTTTAATCTCCTGTAAGCGACCTCTGACTGCTATATCCTCAATATGAGATAGTAGCCGATTACAATGTTGCTCAAGCTCATGTAAAGCAGAGAAGAGATTTTGCAGATTTGTTTCTACAACCTCAATGCGTGTGGCTAAGGGCTGCCTCTTCTCAATAATGCGTGTAATCTGAGCCGTTCTGTCGCCTATCATGCTAAACACCTTTGTAATAAAAGCACAGGGAAATCAAGATTCTTCCTTCCCTGTATAGCAATTCGTTCTCGAAGCCGCTTTTGTGGTTCACCAAGACTTCGTATTCCAACTTTCTTGGCTGTAGTCTCTGGCTAGGGTTCCCAAAAATGAAGGCACATCGTAAGGGGAGGGGATGATGGTACAAACAATTCCAGCAAAGGACATTAACCTGCTACAGCTTCAAGAGCAGTTTGGTTTACAGCGATCGGATGATCCGCAGTTTTTTGGGGAGTGGCAGGGCACACTGCCGGAACTGAGCGCAGCAGAGAAAACCAGTTTGGATGAGGTGAAGCGGGACTATTTGCATCTCTCCCAGTATGAGATCTTGGAACCTGTGGTCAAGCTGGTGGTATTGTCTCCCCTGTTGAAGTTAGCGGGCTTCTACCGTCCTCCTTTCTACATCGCAGCCGAACGGACGATCGAGATTACTTCCCTGGATCAAGAAACTCTGGTGCGGGGTCAGATTGATGTGCTGGTGTTTCAACCCCGGTTTTGGGTAGTCACGATCGAAGCGAAACGATCGCACTATTCCCTGGAAGTGGGAATTCCCCAGGTGTTGGCCTATATGCTGGGACAGCGGGACAGAACTCAGCCTGTGTTTGGACTGGTTACCAATGGGCGAGAGTTTCAGTTTCCCAAGCTGGTTCAGCAAGGGACACCCCAATATGCCCTGTCCTATACCCTGTCTTTGAATCGGGGGGATGATCTGTACCGAGTGGTACAGGTGTTGAAGCAGTTGGGGCAGATTGTCAGCCAGGAAGGGTGAGCAATAAATAGCTTTATCCAACCTGGAAACCTGGTACACCATCAAACGATCGGACAGCCATTGCGAATTGTTCCAGGCTGAAAACAAAATTATGCCCCTAATCGAGTGATAGACTGCCCAACTCGGGGTCTACCAAAGCGTTCCCAGGCACTTCCACCCCGCAAAAATAGCTCAATCCAGCGTCGAGACTGCCCATCTGGCATCGTCCAGCCTGAGCTGCCCGGTGAAAAAGCCAGCGTTCCCTCCGGCACCCGGAAACTCCCATCGGAATAGACGGCATCACTGACCACATCACCCACTCGGATCACGATCTTTGCCTCAGGTTCCAGGGTGATGGAATCGGCCGGAATAGTGGTTTTAATGTTGCCGTAACCATCAACCCAGGCAATCCGATTCAAGGGCATTTCTGGGAGCAGGCTCACATCCAGGGCATCACCCAGCAGGCTATAGTCATCTTGAGCGATCGCCGCAGCCGCAGGCGGAAACACATCCCGCGATCGAAACTGGGAGCCGCCCCTGGACACATTGACGGAGTGGATGGCCTTCGCCTGATCTTTAATGAACGACAGCGTGTAGCCCGCATTGACACCCACGACTTTCACCCCATTCGGCAACAGCGCGTAGGTTAGCCCTTCCCCTTCATTATCCTGGCGCGCATCAGGGTCATCCTGGCGAGGAGCGCAGTTGTGATAAATCAGTCGATCGGCTGCACCGGGATTTAACCCCAACTGAGCAATCCAAAATCCTGTGGCGATCGTGCTGAAGGGGGGGACAGATAACTCATGAATCTGTGCCTGAGGTAAAGCCATTTGTAGCCGTTGTTTGACTTCCGCAAAGGCTGGATCGCCAACGCCGTAATCGGCAATGAGGGAGATGAACATAGGAAGTGAGGAGTGAGGAGTGAGGAGTGAGGAGTGGGGAGTGGGGAGGGAGCATCCATTGATGGAAATTGAGCGATTTCTGTAGCGCAGGCATCTTGCCTGCCAGTCGGCTAGGCGTGATACAAACGCGAAATTGGGTACCCCCTATTAGCTGATAGCGTAGCGTATCTTCTATCGTATCTTCTGCGATCGAACCGCCAGCCCGATCGAATAGCCAGCCCGATCGATCAGCCAGCCATTCATTAACCCGCGATCGATCGCAAAATCCAGCCGATGATCACCCCAATGCCTCCGAAACGAACGGCTTGCCAGAACACTTCTTTTAGCCCGCTCCAGGAGAACAGCTTGCTTTCCAGGGAAACTTCCAGATCTTCAAGCTGTTGCCGAATTTGCTTGAGTTCTGCCTTTAGCTCCGCCTGATGGGAGTTAGAACGGGGATGTTGGAGCTGTCGTTCCACCTGTTCCTTGCGCTGCTGAAGTTCCTGCTGACGAGTTTGATCCGTCTGCACCTGAGCATAGCGGGCTTTGAGGAGGAGGAGGGATTGCTCAACCTCGCGCAGTTGTTGTTCAAGATCGATCGCCGCTTCTGCCGCTTCGGGATGATCGGGAGGATGATCGGGGGGATGGGCAGGCGATGGGGCAGGCGATCGATTGGGGGGATCGGGCGGAGAAGTCATGGGAATGGGAACCAAGATGATGAAGAAATTCTGATCTTAATGATGCTGAAAAACCTTTCCTGGGAGAGACGTAGTAGAGTTTAAGAAGCATAGCATCACCTTATAAGTTCCTTTGCACCGCTCCTAGCCAATTCTCATCACCCCGTCTACCTTAGTCGCTAACATGATGCAGAATACCCCCACAGCACCCCAAACTGATCAATCCGCACCGCTAACTCCCGCTGAATTAGCTCAAGCCCTGGTAGAACAACTGGCCATTTCTCCCAATGATTGGCATCGATTAAAGTCGAATCGGAAAGCCCGCGCCGCAGAACAGGCCGCAGTCGCCCTGGTGTACTTGCTCAACGATCAACCGGAGGAAGCCCTCCTCCGATTGCAACAGGCTTCAGGCTGGCTCGATCGCTCGATCGTTGCTCCGCCCTGCCCAACCCACGGTCATGCTCGTTCGGATAGAGCCAACCCGGAATAACCGCATTTACCCTACCCGCACGGATTGCCCGTACCGATTGCTGGAACTTAAATTGCTGGAACTTAAGTAGATCCAGGCGGTTCATAATGTTTTGAGGATTTTTGGCAAGGGTGCGATGAAGTTTTCGTGAAGTTGCCTGTAACTTGGTCGATTCTTAAACTCAGCATCCATAATCAATGACTGTTGGGGATTGCTGTCAGCATCTCTACTGATCTATGGAGTACGGGTCGGAAGAATGGGTCAAACGATCGGTTTTAGTACCTACTGCGTCATTCCTACAGTGATATTACGGATTCAAATCAAGTCTAATCTGTTTGGGGCAGCCCTCCTGGCGGCCTGTCTAACCAGCCTTGCTACGGCTAAACCCAGCACGGCTCAGGAAGCTCCTTTGAACCCGATTCTGGATGTTGGGGTCGTTCAACGCTTCGGTTCTCAGCCCAGTGACTCTATCGTGATCCAACCCGAAGAGGGGGATACCGTCACCGTTGAGTTGAAGTCAGGAGAGCAGGAGCAGGAAATCACCACCACCGATGAAATCAAGATTGATGTGGTGATGCAGGCCCTGCCGGAACCCAAGGTAACGGAGCGTTTGGTTCTCAGCACCCACCGCAGCTTTGAAAGTGCTGAAGACAGTGCAACCCAATGGCGATCGAAGGGAATTGAGGTAGAAATTGCCCAACCGCGTCAGTGGCAGGTCTGGGCAAAACGAGAAACCTATGGCACTCCCCTGCTGCGACGGCTGCTGATGCAAAATCTGCGTTCCCACGGTGCGCGTAATGCGTTTATTGATTCGCAAGTCCAGCAACAGGTTCCTAAAGCCTCGCTCACCATCAACGGCACCCGGCTTCAGCAGGATGAAGTCACCTTCAGCACCACCCAGAATCAGGCCACGGTTTCCTTCAACCGTACCGATCATGGTCGCCGACTGTATGCAGGCACTCTGAGGCTTCAGCCGAATGCCTATGGCACCTACACCCTGGTGAATCACGTTCCGGTGGAAACCTACCTGCGCGGGGTTGTACCCCACGAAATTGGAGCTGGTGCTCCCCCAACCACGATCGAAGCGCAGGCGATTCTGGCTCGTACCTATGCCCTGCGGAATTTGCGGCGGTTTGCAATTGATAATTACCAGCTCTGTGCCGATACCCAGTGTCAGGTTTACTGGGGGTTGTCGGGGGCAGTTCCAGAAACCGATCGCGCCATTGCCGCAACCCAGGGGCAGGTGTTGACCTACAATAACGAACTGGCGGACGCACTCTACTCCTCCACCACGGGCGGGATTACGGCTCCCTTCGAGGATGTGTGGGATGGGGAAGAACGGCCTTACCTGAAGGCGATAGTGGACTCGGTGCAGAACCCCTGGGATCTGTCCAGCTATCCCCTGAATGATGAAACCAACTTCCGCAACTTCATTGGGCGCAAAACTGGTTTTAATGAAGACAATTGGGATATGTTCCGCTGGCGCATCGAAAACTCCTTGACGGACATTGCCGGTGACTTGAGGGCATTTCTTCAGAACAAACAACATCCCTTTGCCGACTTTACTCAGGTAAGAGAACTCAAAGTTCTGGAACGTTCCCTGGCGGGACGAGTACAGCGAATTGCCGTAACCACCGATCGCGGTGAGATTATTTTAGAAAAAGACGAGATTCTGCGGGCCCTGTACGCTCCCAATAGCACTCTGTTCTACCTGGAGCCGATTTATCAACCTGTGGCATCCCCCCAGACGGAAAAATCCGTTGCTCCCGCAGAAGCCCCTAATCCTACTGCCAATGCCGCAGCGAACCCCACACCTGACTCTACCCCAGCCGTCAGCCCCCAACCCACTCCGGCTCCGGTTTTGAAAGGATATGCCTTTGTCGGGGGTGGTTTTGGTCATGGCGTGGGCATGAGCCAGACGGGAGCCTATCGCCTGGGCCGGATGGGCTGGTCCAATAGTCAAATTTTGAGTTTCTATTACCCCAACACGCAACTGCAACTGTTGACCAATGCCGTCACCTTCTGGCGTGATGCTTCCCCTGAGGTTCCAGGTGCTGATCTCGATCGAGCGCGAAATTAGTTGATGCAACCGATCGGGACAAGGGCGCACAGCAGTGCGCCCCAACAACAAGGACGTACATAACAGTTCGTCCCGATGACAAGGACGCACGGCGGTGCGTCCCTACTTGGTTTCTACCTGGGTGGGGCGGATCGTTCTTTCGGGTAAGGAAGGGTTGATTTTTGCATCTGTGGCGGCGGATCGTCCTCGAATCCGGACGAAATCGGCACGGGGATTCCCAACTCCGTAGGTTAACCCATAGCTCTGGGTCAGCAACCAGAACCAGAGTCGAGGAAAATGGGGTTCTAGCCAGGGCTGAATCCATCGAGTGAAGCCGGGTAGCCAGCCCAGTAACCAACTGACCAGAGCCATTAGCGTAAAGTTGAGGTAGCTCCCCATCCAGCGCACCAGGGCTGATGCCCCTGCCATTTCCCAAATCCACAGTAGTAAAGCCGGGTTGGTAAACCCCGCTCGAATCGCCATGCGGTTAAACGGTATCCAGCCCGATCGATCTTTGATGAAGTTATCTGCCACCTGAGGAGATTCTTTGCCCAGAATGCCAAAGAAGGTATTGAGCATCGCGTTCACCCGTTCGGGGGGCAGAAAGCGGTGGGTGGGCACCATCATGCCCCTGGAAAATAACCAGGTGACTGCAATATTGCTTTGATAGGCCCGGATCTGGTTCAGGTCATTTGCAGTTAACAAATTGTGGCGCAGAGCAGTGTCGAGTAAATCGGTCAGGCGTGGCAGGTTGCGTACCAGGGAACCAAACCCTGTAAAGATCAGCGGCGACTGGAGCGAGGCAGCATCCCCGATCGCCAGGACGCGATCGAACCCAGTTTGGCGATCGTTCCCTCGAATGCTGAAATAGCCTGGAATGTAACCAAATGTCGCCTTCTTCCAGCGCAGTTTGTCTAAGTCGCAACGGCGGTATTCTGGCAAAATCGTGAAGAAATCCTCATACATTTCCAGCAGTGATCCAGGATTGTCGGGATGGATTTGGTGGTAGTGAAACAGGTAAAAGGTCAGTTCTTTGTCCTTGCCAGGAAACAGTTCCCAAATTAGCTGCCGTCCCCTGGAAATGTCTCCATGACTGTTCAGGACATCGCCATACTGGGAATCCCATACTTCTGGCTCAAATCCGCCATCAATTACCGCACCCACGGTTGGACACACACTATCAAACGCCCGTCCTCCGTTGAGCTGCCAGGCGATCGGGGAAGCAGTGCCCATTGCATCGATCAGCAGTCGGCCACTGACCGGGCGATCGGTTTGAGTCGGCAAGTGAACCGTTTGCAGCAGCACTTGCTCAGTTCCAACCTCTGCTCGAATAAACTCTGTTTCATCCCAGATTTCCCCACCTGCCGATCGCAATTTTTCACCACACACCTTCAGAAATGCTTCCGCATCGATCGCCACATTCAGCACCGTCGGCGTATGGAGTACAGGAGCCTGGGCCTGGGGTGGATTGTTGGCATCAAAAAATTTATTAAATCCATCTATATATTCACGGGCAATCACCCTATCGAATTCTGCGGCAGTAAATAATTCCAGATCCATCAAGGTCTGAAACTCATTCCGAGAGATATTCCACTCGCGATTCATCCGACCAAACGGCAGCCGTTCGATGAGTAAAACGCGATATCCCAACCGTGCCATCACCGCCGCATGAACCACTCCCAGGGCCCCACCGACATAGATCAGATCGTACTGTGCAGCAGAATTGGGCGTTCTCTGTTCCGTCTTGACTACCACCTGCCTGGGGGTTTTGGGATTTCGGACTCCTTCCCGCCACCGCTGTTCCCACCAATACACCCGCGTCAGGTCATATTCTCCATTGGGTATCGAGCGGAAGTATTTGACCGTCTTGGGATAGTGCGGTTCCAGGGCTTCAAAAATAGACTCTTGGGTGAGGTCAATGGGAGGAGGTTCAGGATAATGATGGGGAAATTTCGATCGCACCGATTGTACGAGCTGCTGTAAAATCTTCTGCTCGTTCGGGAAGGTCTGTTCAGCCCAGCGGAAGACCTTCAGGTAGGTAGTGCGTTGGACTGACCAGGTGAAGAGAGATAGCTCTGGGAGGAGGCGATCGGCATCAGAAGTAGCCAATTTGGAACTGGAGGCAGATGGGTGAGTGGGTTTAGCAAATCTGAACCGACAGCCATCCGGCGTAATCCACTTTTCAATTATCTTGAATTGTTTCTCAGGGCT
Organism: Egbenema bharatensis FJBBOT/2019; assembly: GCF_048077055.1. Classification (NCBI taxonomy): domain Bacteria; kingdom Bacillati; phylum Cyanobacteriota; class Cyanophyceae; order Oculatellales; family Oculatellaceae; genus Egbenema; species Egbenema bharatensis. Next base: position 7,116,288 of record NZ_CP182236.1, read on the forward strand.
AAATTCGTGATGTAACCATTGCCGAACGGCTGCGATGTCCGGCGTGGGGATTTCAATGTAAAGAACCTCTCTCATCCCAAAATCTAAAGCTCCAATAATTTTTTTCGGAAACTAATAAATTTCCTGTAAAAACAGGGTTGACAATCGCCAAGAGTGCGCTACACTTCTGGACACGTTGGGTCTTCTTAACAAACTTTACACAGTTCTCATTTTTGATCTTATTTATAGCCAGGGTAATGGTTTCCTTGAGTAGTCAGCAATGAAAAATTATCCCATCCCAGACAACCCCCAAGAAATAGTTGCAATGCGGCAAAAACCAGTAAACGAAGAACTGATTGCCACTGCGATCGCAGGCGTTGTCCAAGTGGCCCGCTCCAAAGGGCAATCCTTAGAAGATTTGACGGCTGAAGTCCTGGCAGACGATCGGCTGCTGGATTGGGAAGCCCGTCGCTGGCTCAGTGATATCGTGACCCAAGCCTGGAAAACGTTACCTTGATGCAGCAAGGCAGTTCCCAACTGAGGATACTCACAAAGAACTGCGGGATTTTCTGCGATTTCTGTGCGATTCCTAAAGGTTGTTACAAATTTCTGACAAAGTTGAAGTTTAATTCATCGTTTCCCCCGATTTGAACTAAGGTTGGGGATTATTACTCAGCATTCAAACTAGGACATAGACATATGGGTAGCAATGGTCACGGTCAGCCGATGTACCCCACTCGCATCGATCTTGCGGCTGATACTCGCGCAGATGTTTCAGCAATTCTCAATCACGCCCTCGCTTCTACCCTGGATCTCAAAACTCAGGTTAAACAGGCCCACTGGAATGTTAAGGGGATGGACTTCTATCAACTTCATGAGCTATTCGATGAAATGGCATCTGAGCTAGAAGAGTTTGTAGACATGATTGCTGAACGGGTGACAGCACTGGGGGGGCGAGCTTTAGGAACTGCCCGGATTGCTGCCAGTGGGTCTATCCTGCCGGAATACCCACTGGATATTTTGGAGGGTAAAGCTCATATTGTTGCCCTTGCCGATCGCTATGCTCCGTATGCCAAGATGATTCGGGATGCGATCGATCAAACCGACGACCTGGGGGATGCAGATACAGCCGATTTGTTTACCGAAGTCTCGCGGGCAATCGATAAGCGGTTGTGGTTCCTGGAAGCCCATTTGCAAACCTCCGTTGATTCTGAATCTTCTACAGAGAATGGGGATGGGGAAAAGGCAGAACCCGCAAAAGCTAAAAAGGCAAAGGCCAAGTAGGCTGGACTCGTAATCAGCGTGGGTGGACTCTGTTAGACTGGGAAGCGTTATACTGTCATTTCTGGCGATCGGTTAACCAAAAACTATGCTAAAACGTTCCACTCTGGATACCAGCCAACTCATGCGTCGGGCTGAGGATTTGATTGATGCCGCCTCAAATCGTTACCGGATTACGGTTCAGGTTGCCAATCGAGCCCAGCGTCGTCGCTATGAAGAATTTGACAGTATTGATGATCCAAAAATGAAACCCGTCATCCGGGCCATCATTGAGATGTCGGATGAATTGACGCAACCTGAGATCATTGGCGAGTAGGGGCGCACTGCCGTGCGTCCTAATTAACAAGTAACAGGGGTGCACTGCTGTACACCCTGACTGATAGGTAATAGGGGCGCACAGTTGTGCGCCCTTACAGTAGATTTCTGACAAGACTGGGATGGCTTTTATCGCAGATCCTTAATCTGTTGTTTTGCCTGGGTTGCAATGAAGTTTGTCAAAAGGAAGTTTGTACGCTTCTCGCAATGGGTCACGATCGCACTTCTAACCGTTGGGCTGGTGGGGTTGTTTGCATCTTTGCCCGCCTCTGAGTCCATTCACTTCCGTTCACAAACGCCGCTATTACAGTCCCTTTCTCCCAAGGCAGCAGTTGCCCAGCGGTTTGATGTTGAAGGTGTTTGGCGGTTGGTTTATGAAGCCCTGCCGGACTTGCCCCTGGAGAATCAGTATGTAAGTCGCAACACTGGAGAAGTCGCGGAAGAGAATACTTTAGTGGGTCGTCTGATTCGCTATCACGTTTATGTTCGAGGTCGTCCAGCCATATTTCGTTTCGACTGGAAGCTAACTCTGGGAGACTACCTGGGCGTGAATGAGCCAATCACACCATCGGTCTATCCCAGTGCCGATGTCCTGCGGGTAAATCCAGCAGAGGGCGACATCGCAGCTATCCGTACGTTGAACCGTGCGGAACGGGATGCCCTGGTTCAAGTTTTGGTGGATATCTTCAACGGTGGATTTGCCCCATCTGCTCCGTCTCCTGCTCCCGATCGTTCGGAGCCTGTTTCTCCCTCTCCTCCAGCAACTCCAGGGTCTAGCCCCGCGCTGCGAGAACCGCGACCTGGAGATGCGGATTTGCTCAGACCGTAGACGGTGGAGTTATGGTACGTCAAGTGAAAAGCGGTGAGGGTTGGCGGCTGGGATGGGACTCCAGTGCAAGGGAATTCTCTGGTCTGGTGGGCAGTGACCATTGGGCGATCGAACTCACCACCGCTGAGTTCAATGATTTTTGCCGTCTAGCCAGTCAGCTTGCGGAAACGATGCGCCAAATGCGTCAGGAGTTGATGGAGGAAGAACGCCTTTCCTGCGAGGCTGAGAGCGATTTGCTGTGGCTGGAGGCAGAGGGCTATCCCCATGCTTACGAGTTGCACCTGATTTTGCTCACCGGACGACGGGGCGAAGGCTCCTGGTCTGCGGCAGCCGTGCCGGACTTACTTCAAGCGATCCAGGTTTTGCACGTTTTTTAGCCCGTTCCGTGCAGTTGGTTTAGTTGGTTTCAAAGTTCGATCGCCACCCTTGATAAGTTATGCTATTCTGGTAAAGCGGTGAATTCAACCACCGGGGCGTAGCGCAGCTTGGTAGCGCACCACTTTGGGGTAGTGGGGGTCGTGGGTTCAAATCCCGCCGCTCCGATTTGATTTAATCTGCATATTTTTTAAGCGATCGCTGTCTCTACCAGGGGCAGCGATTTTCAGTTTGGCAGTTCTTGAGTCATTGCAGCGCACACCATCAGACGCGGGACTCGATCGTCACTATTACGAATTCTTTAAATTTCAGCCATCAGTCAGTATCGTATTCCTACGGTAGGCGAAAACCTTGCAAAACGAATAGATCTAGAGTTATAGCGGCAGGCAGAAGGGCAGAACCTGCTGATTCGCTTTGTTCCTCCTCCGAAAGTTTGAACTCCTATGCGTATCTTGATTTATTCCTACAACTACTATCCTGAACCAATCGGCATCGCCCCTTTGATGACAGAACTGGCGGAAGGGCTGGTTAAAAGAGGGCATGAAGTTAGGGTTGTAACTGGGATGCCAAACTATCCTCAACGCCAGATTTATCCAGACTATCAGGGCAAATTGTTCTGCACCGAGGAACGCAACGGAGTCATCATTCAAAGAAGCTGTGTCTGGGTTCGTCCCAAGCCTGGATTAATGACTCGAATGCTGTTGGATGGTAGCTTTGTGGCCAGCAGCATTTTTCAGGCGTTGAAGGGTTGGCGACCGGATGTGATCCTACTGACCATTCCGCCTTTACCGATCGCAGTTCCAGCTTCTTTGTTGGGGGCGATCTATTCCTGTCCGATCGTGCTGAACCTGCAAGATATTTTGCCCGATGCCGCCGTTCATGTGGGGCTGCTCAAAAATAAGGTCGCCATCCGCGTTTTTGAAACTTTAGAAAAATATGCCTATCGCACTGCTCATACCATTAGTGTAATTACGGATGGCTTCACCGAGAATTTGGTCAAAAAAGGAGTCCCTAATCACAAAATAAAGTGTATCCCTAACTGGGTTGATGTTAAGTTCATCCAGCCGCTTCCCAAGGTCGATAATCCCTTCCGGCGAACGCATCAACTCCAGGATAAATTTGTGGTGATGTATTCAGGCAACATTGCCCTGACGCAGGGCTTGCAGACGGTGATTCACGCCGCCGATCGCCTCCGTCACATTCCAGAAATTGTATTTGTAATTGTGGGTGAAGCGAAAGCGCTAGATGCCCTCTGGCAACTTTGTGCAGAACATCAGCTCGATAATGTTCTGCTGTTGCCATTCCAGCCGAGGGAACAGCTCCCTGAAATGTTAGCTGCCGCAGATGTGGGATTGGTGATGCAAAAGCACAATGTTGTGGCCTTCAATATGCCATCCAAAATCCAGGTGTTGTTAGCCAGCGGTCGGCCGGTGATTGCCTCTGTTCCAGCCACCGGAACTGCTGCAAGAGCCATTCGGCAGAGTGGAGGGGGCGTGGTTGTGGAACCTGAAGACCCGGAAGTGCTGGCGAACGCGATCGTGGATTTGTATCAAAATCCGACCAAGGTAGAAATGTATGCTCGACAAGGTAGACAGTACGCAGTCGCGCAGTATGCCTTTGATCAAGCCTTGAACCGTTACGAGGATCTGTTCTATGAAGTTACGGCTTCCTCTGAGTTGGCATCTAAAGCGATCCCTAAACTGAATTCCGAGAACTAACAGACCTCAGCAGCAATCCACTAACCTTCCGTAGTGCAGGCTTCCAGCCTGGGCGGGCAAGATGCCCACCCCACAAGAATTTCAGGTGATTTTCAGGTGATTAAATTTGCATTCCGACTGCCTTGTTGACTGGGCGGGCAAGATGCCCACCCCACAAGAATTTCAGGTTGTTAAATTTGCATTCTTAAGTTCACACTAGGGGCTGCTAAATAAAAAACTCAACCAGCGGTTTTGGTGGAATCAGTTGACGTTCCTCCAGAACCGCCAAAATTTTGGCAATACTTTCTGCCGGCGTTTCTTGATCGGTGTGGCAAGTAATGTCTGGAGCAACGGGTGCTTCGTAAGGGTCATCAATTCCCGTGAAGGCCAGCAGTTCCCCTGCCCTGGCCATGGCATACAGCCCCTTCACATCTCGCGCCTCACAAACCTCCAGCGGTGCATTCACATAGACCTCAATCAGGTTATTGATGCGATCGCGGATTTCCTGACGCGCTTCCCGGTAAGGACTGATGGCAGCAACGATCGCAATCACCTCATTTCGGCTCAACAGTTCAGCGACAAAGGCAATCCGGCGCATATTCGTGATCCGATCGTCTTGGCTATAGCCCAACCCCCTGGAAAGGCTAGTGCGAACAGCATCCCCATCCAACACTTCAACTAAACAACTGCGAGATTTTAGCTCTTGCTCTAAACCTTTGGCGATCGTCGTTTTTCCAGACGCACACAAGCCAGTCAGCCACAGCACCAGTCCTTGCTTGTCCATAGAATCTAACTCACCACGCGTTTAGCTTTCAATCTTAGACTGAATCACTGGGTTTGAGGGAGCTGGGTTGCGGTTGTGAGCCTTCGCTGCACGGAGTCCAGAACTGAGGTGGATTGCTCGCAGGCAGGATGCCTGCGCTACAGAATGAGGTGCTAATCCCTACGCTTAACTCAGCACCCAGTTCACCAGCGTCCGCACGGGAAATCCTGTCCCTCCGGCGTTGTGATAACCATTTTCCTTATCTGTCCAGACGGTTCCGGCGATGTCCAGGTGGGCCCAGGGCGTTTCTTTAACAAATTGTTTCAGGAAAAGGGCGGCGGTAATGGCTCCTCCGGCACGTGGCCCAGTATTTTTCATGTCGGCAACGACGGACTTTAAGCCCTCAAAGTACTTATCTTCCATCGGCATCCGCCAGAACTTTTCGCCTGCTTTTTCTGATGCCTGGGCCAGTTGATGGGCTAGATCATCGTTAGCAGTCCATAATCCGGCAATGTCATCTCCTAAGGCAACGACGCAGGCTCCTGTTAAGGTAGCCAGATCGACGATCGCCTCTACACCCAGCTTTTCTGCAAAGACCAGGGCATCGGCAAGGGTCAATCGTCCTTCTGCATCCGTATTGTTGACCTCGATCGTCTTGCCGTTAGAAGCAGTCAGAATGTCACCCGGACGCATGGCGTGACCGCTAATCATATTTTCCGTGGCGGCACTGATGAAGTGAACTTCCACATCGGGCTTGATTTGAGCAATCGCTTTTGCGGCTCCCAACGTGGCCGCTGCTCCGCCCATGTCGGTTTTCATCATTTCAATCCCACTGCCGGCCACCTTGATATTCAGTCCACCACTGTCAAAGGTGAGTCCCTTACCGACGATCGCCACTTTCTTACGGGGGGGGGCTTCAGGACGGTAGGTGAGGTGGATGAACTTAGGCGGCAGATCAGAGGCTTTGGCAACTCCCAGGAACGCACCCATGCCCAGTTTTTCGCATTCAGCCTGCTCCAGGATTTCCAGGTCTAATCCATATTCGTTGGCGATCGCTTCTGCCGTTTCTGCCAGTGTGATGGGAGTCACAATATTAGCCGGGGCTGATACCAGCTCTCTTGCCAGAACCACACCCAGGCAAATTTGACGCGCCTGAGTGATGACAGCATCCTGCCCGGTAAGTCCCAGCAAATCGATTTGTTCCAGTTTGAGACCTTTGTCTTCTGATTCAGATTTGAAGCGATTATCTTGATGGGCCGCTAACTCAAGACCTTCCACGATCGCCTGCGTCGTTAATTCGGGATCATTTTGCCAAACGGGCAGACTCAACCCCAGGGTTTTGCACTTTTCCTTCTTTGCCGCTCGCAGGGCGATCGCTGCCGCCCGGCGCAGGGTATCCAGCTTGAACTCTCCTGGCTTACCCAGTCCAACCACTGCAATTTTGCGAATTGGGCTGTTTGCTCCAACTCGTGTTACTGCACTGCTGCCGCCTTTGCCTTTGAATTCGGTTTCAGCAATCAGCTCTGAAAGTGTACCCGCCAGCTGTTGATCGAGTTCAGCCAGATCGCCTGTTAGCTCGATCGCGTCCTCGTACAGTCCAATGACTAAGCAATCCCCAGACCATTTGGTTCTGGGTGTCTCTATCCCACGAAGATTCATAACCTGACACAGCCCGAAATCATCTTTTTCAGTATTGCTCAATTTTCGGGGTTTAGGGCTGGCTTTTCAAGAGACTGGTCGAACTGCATGAATCAGAGAAACGTGAATGGTTTACAGCACAGGGCAATTTGAATAAAGAACAGCGTTCAAAGTGAACATGAACCCGAATCAAAGTTAAGGTAAATCTTCGAGAGTCAGGTCGTCTTCCAGGCAAAATCAAGCTAGGATCAAAATCATCAGCTAGGATAGACCAGAACTGGACGTATCCCATTCTCACCTGTATTGCAAATGTCTTCCCAGCAGGCAAGATGTCTGCTTTCTAGAAATCAGCCTGTATCAGTGGGATGCCCGCAATTTTTTTAACGTCCTGAAAATTAACCTAACTTAACGTAGAGTTGATTAAGTCATTTCACCTTTAAAGATTCAGGAGGTTCTACTTGCATGATCTCTGCTTTGAGTCCCGTTGTAGTTGCTTGTGCGGCAGATGATTTTTTTTCCATGCCCCTGGCTGTTACTGCATTTTCGGCACTCAAGAATCTGAGTTCTGATTATCGCATGGTTTTGTATGTTCTAGATGGTGGTGTTAGCTCGCATAACAAAGCCAAGCTGATGCGAACCTTAAACGCAAAGCGCGTTGAGATTCATTGGATCAAGCCGACCTCAAAGCAAATTGAAAAGGTGCTGCTGAAAGGGCGAGCCAGCAACCATCCCATTTCTAGCTACTACAGGTTGCTTCTCCCTGAGATCATTCCTGCCCATGTTAATAAAGTGATTTATTTGGATTCAGATGTGGTGGTTGAAGCAGATTTGGCAAAGCTTTGGGAGCAAGATTTAGGAGAAAACTACCTGCTGGCAGCGCAAAATCAAGTTGATGGAATTTTGCTAAATTCCTGGCATCTCAACCATTCAGTTGAATCTTTAGATTTAAAGCAGTACGGAATTACCCCCGAAGACAAATACTTAAATTCTGGTGTTTTAGTAATCAATCTAGAGCAATGGCGACAGGATAACATTGCTGATCAGGTGCTTAATTTAATCGCAAATCATCCAGATTTTCCGTTCCCAGATCAAGACGGCATTAACATTGTCCTTGCAGGTAAGTGGAAAGAGTTAGATCCTCGCTGGAATCAAACTCATGTGGTTCATAGCTTCACTTCACCGCAGGAGACCCCCTATGCTCCTCAGCTTTATTTTGACTTGATTCATCATCCTTTCATTATTCACTACACCGGCAGACCCAAGCCCTGGAGTAAAGATTGTACTCATCCCCAAGCCGATCGCTTTTTTAAATATTTAGATCAAACAGCCTGGAGAGGATGGCGCAATAATCCCTTTAACTTCTATTTCACCTTATTCCGTCGAAGTATGCGTCGGTTAAAGATTGCCGTATCCAGGCGAATATCTCTTTTCTCTGACAGTTTTTTTGTCAGGAACTAAATGAAAAATGGCGATCGAGGGCAGCAGCCTCCCCTTGATGCAATCGATCCTTGATGCAAATCGATCGACTGAGGAATTGATCCTGTACAAATGCAAAATTAATCCGGCAGATGCAAAATTTAACCTGCAAATGCAAAATTTAACCTGCAAATGCAAAATTGGAATACGCCCATTAAGTACTGCCAGCATTAAAACTTTCCCCTAATCCGGGAACCTTTGCTAAATTTGCTAAAGTCCAACATTAAAGCACTTTATTCAGCCAAGGCGGATTCATGCTAAAGCCGGAACCAACCCAGAAAAAACCTGCTCGATCGCGCAAATCCTCTACAGGAAAGCCGTCTAAAAAGCAGTGGTTGCCTCGATCGAAGACCGCATTGACCCTGGCTGGACTTGGTTTGGGTGGATTAATGCTGGGTGGTGCCACGGCAGCGGTATGGATGAGTGATTCGTTGCAACTCCCATTTGTATCGGGAGGTGGCTTTGAGTCCGCTTCAACCGATCCCCTGGCAAAGGAAACGTTGGCTTTGTCCCTGGCATCCTTGCCCCCTGCCCAAAGAACAGAACAACTGGAAGCCATTGCTCAGGGAGCCCCTTCCCTCGATCGCAATCGGGCCCGCTATCTGCTGGCCGTGGATTTGATTGAGCAAGACCGGGGAGGCAGTGCCTTACCCTGGTTGGAAGGGTTGGAAGCAGACTATCCTGAACTGGCGGCCTATATTTTGACTCGACGGGGCCAAGCCTATGCAGCAATGGGAAATGCAGAACAAGCAGTGGCAACCTGGCAGGCAGCCGTTGAACAATATGGGGATCAACCTGTAGCCGCAGAGTCCCTGTTTTTCTTGGGGCGATCGAACTCGCAATATCACGATCAGTTGATGACGCAGTTTCCGGCCCATCCCCGCAGCGTGGAGGTTGCCCTAACTCGACTTCAGCAAAACCCCAATCAACCCAACTTAATGCTGTTGCTGGCCAGACATGGCCATTATTTGTCGGACATTGGCTCTGTCCTCGATCGACTCAGAACAGAGTTTGCGGGGCAGCTTACTCCGGATGATTGGGAAGCGATCGCCTTTGCGTATTGGGAAATTCAGCGATATGGCAGTGCAGCGGAAACCTACACCAGAGCCGAACCCACTGCATTGAACCTGTATCGAGCGGCCCGAGGAGCGCAACTCGATGAACGAGCCAGCATTGCCAGGGAGCGGTATCAGGCTGTCTTGCAGGCTTTCCCAGAGGAAGAAGAAGCTGGATTAGCGCTGATCCGATTGGCTGCCCTAGCCCAAACTCCGGCTCAGGCGATTCCCTTTCTGGATCGAGCGATCGAACAGTTTCCCGATCGGGCTGCGGAGGCTTTGAAAGCCAAGGCAGATGCCTTTCTGCAACTCAACAGTCCGGATACGGCTTTGATGATTCAGCAACAGGTATTGACCCAACACAGTGATTCAGATGCAGCAGCCGAGATCCGGTGGCAACAGGTGGAACAACACGTTCGATCGAATAATTTGCAGTCAGCCTGGGAATGGGCCTGGCAGTTGGTGGAGGAAAATCCCAACCATGAACACGCACCCAGGGCAGGATTTTGGGTCGGTAAGTGGGCGACCCAGTTAGACCGACCTGAAGAAGCGCGGCAAGCCTATGAATACGTGCTGGCGGAGTATCCTGAGTCCTACTATGCCTGGCGATCGGCAACGTTCCTGGGATGGGATGTGGGCAACTTTGGCACCGTGCGGGATAAGTTGCCTGAGGTCGTAAAGCCCGAAGTTCGCCCAGAGGTATTGGCAGGGTCAACCTCGCTGCGGGAATTACATCGGTTAGGACAAACCCGCGATGCCTGGAGTTTATGGCAGGTGGAATTTACCAACCGAGTTCAGCCGACGGTGGCAGAACAGTATACCGATGGGTTGATGCGGCTGGGCGTGAATGATAATCTGGACGGCATTTTTATGCTGGCTAGCCTGGACTTCCGCGATCGTCCTGAGGAGCGGCAGGAAGTAATTCAGCTTCAACAGCAAATAGATTACTGGCAAGCCCTCTATCCCTTTCCCTATGCTGAGTCGATCAAGCAATGGTCGCAACAACGGCAATTAAACCCCATGTTAGTGATGGCTCTGATTCGCCAGGAGTCCCGGTTTGAACCCAAAATTCGATCGGTGGTGGGAGCAACGGGGTTAATGCAGGTGATGCCAGAAACGGCGGATTGGGTGGCCAGTCAAATCAGCCTGACGCAGTACAACCTGGAAGATCCGAATGACAACATCAATCTGGGCACCTGGTATCTGGACTATACCCACCAGGAGTATGCCGATAATTCCCTGTTTGCCGTGGCCAGCTACAATGCAGGGCCCGGTAATGTTGCCAGTTGGATGGGGCGATTTGACTACAGCGATCCGGATCAATTTATTGAACAAATTCCGTTCAATGAAACCAAGGGATACGTGAAAGCTGTGTTTGAAAACTACTGGAACTATATGCGGCTCTATAATCCCGAACTGTCTCAACAGTTGGCAAGTCATTCTGATACCCATTCCAGCTTAGTTAGTGCTCAGCCGTAAGTTTCTTGTCAGGGGATGCAAATTTAAAAAATGCGATGCCGCGAGTGAGTCAACCACAGTGCAGATATTTTGCCTATGGACTGGTAGCCGCGATAGCGGCCCTGCGGTTTTTCCCTAGCCCTGATTAAGGAGGACTGCCGAGCAATCCTGAGTGTCATGACTCCAAAGATGTAGAAGTGGGTCTATCTTTGAGGCGATGATGGGGCCAGGCGATCTTGATACGCTGAACACAGTTAAATTTACTTCCTAGTCCATACAAGGAGGATGAAGGTCTATGAGTATTGAAGATCGCATGAAGGCAACGGCCAAGAATGTTGAAGGTAAAGTTCAAGAAGCAGTTGGCGAAGTGACGGGTGATCCTAAGGATAAGTCGGAAGGGAGAGCCAAGCAGGCAGAAGCGAATGTGCGTCACTCCGTTGAAAACGTTAAGGATGATATCAAACGGGCGATCGACTAATTATCACCAGTTGTCGCCAGGAGTATAGATGAGGGCGGACAGCAGTTCGCCCTTTTAACTCCAGTAGATCACAAACCTGGTTTAGATCCCCCCTAACCCCCCTTGAAAAGGGGGGAACCGAGCCGAAGAGGGGTTGAAGTCCTCCTTTTTAAGGGGGATTTAGGGGGATCAACCCCAGGGTTAACTGTGAAATGAACCCATTTTAGATCTACTGAACTTCATTAATCATCCCTGCGCCTGTTATATAACCCGTTATATGGATTTTCCTCGGAACATTTCTACAGGTAACGAGTGGATACAGGCTAGACAGGAGGCGATCGCATCAGTGAATGATCTAACGAATGATTGATTGAATTATTTGAGGATGGAGCTATACCGGCTCGAACTGACTCCTGACTGATCTTGAATCTATTTGAACTTGTTAACTCAGTTAAGCTTGCGTGACAGGTAAATGCACTGTAAAAAGACTGCCTTTGCCTACCGTAGATTGGGCATGAATTGTTCCGCCATGCCCCTCAACAATACATCGTGACAGGTAAAGGCCCAGTCCGCTGTCGGCACGCTTATGTTTCCCCTTGCGGAATCTTTTAAAGAGGTTTTCTTGATCTTCCGGAGAAATGCCTGACCCTGTATCTTCAACCTCCACAACCATCCAGGCGGTTGAGTTAGTACTCGGCTGGGAAGTCGAATATTCTGGGTCTTTTAGGTCTTTAAAGATCCGAACTTTGACAAAGCCCGTGTCAGTAAACTTGATGGCATTACCAACCAGATTAGTCAACACCCGTCTGAGTTCCAGCCGATCGCCTAATACGATCGCTTCTTGTTTTTCCAATGAATTAGCCATGGGTTGAACATCCATCTGTAGGTGAATGCCTTTTTCCTGGGCTAGGGGGTGTAACTCTTGAAAAATTTCTTGAGCAACAATACCCAGATCACAAGGGGCAAAGGTTAGTTTTTTCTGCCCTGCTTCATGGCGATAAACCTCCAACAGCGTATTGACCATTTGCAAAAGGTTTTGGTTACTGCCAATCATTGCCGCGATCGCATCTTTCATTTCTGGCGAAATCGGACAGAAGGTTTCCTCCTGAAATAAATGCAGCATGCGATCGGCTGCAACGAGTGGCGTTCTCAGATCATGGGTTAATCGAGAAACAAAGTCCTCCCGCTGTTGGGACATTTTTTCTCGATCATCAATGCTGTGCTTGAGCCGCAGCAGCGATCGAACTCGTGCCAGCAACTCATCCGTATCAAATGGCTTACGAATGAAGTCATCTGCTCCTGCATCCAGCCCCTCGACGACACTGGATTGTTCGTGAGCCGTAATCAGCAGAATCGGAATGTATCGTAGAGCTGGGTTTTGCCGAACACGGCGGGTTACTTCATAACCGTCCATTCCTGGCATCATAATATCCAGCAAAATCAGGTCGGGAGGCGACTGGGCGATTTTATCCAGGGCATCCATACCGTCCTTCGCTACATTCACCTTATAGCCTTCATCTCCCAAAATGGCTTTGATCAGGAATAGGTTATCGGGTGTGTCATCGACCGCAAGAACGTGACTAGTCCTAGTCTTCTGGGCATGAGGCATGGTGGAGTCAACAATGATTTGCTATGAACAACAGAATATATCCTGCCCTTCTTGACTTGTTCAGAACATCACAAGTGAAGGGTTTCAAAGGTTTTATTCATTCATATTAATGTTTTGTTCAGATTTGTTATCTCTCCCATAGGTTAGATTACGGATTTTATTCGATTTGCTCAGGTACGATTAGCTCAGGGTATTCGGTTGGAGCCTTCCAATCTCACTACTGAATCTCAGTAGATCTAAAATGGGTTCGTTTCACAGTGAATCCTGGGGTTGATCCCCCTAAATCCCCGGCTCGACTGAGGATCGGCGAACGTCCTTAAAAAGGGGGACTTCAACCCCTCTTCGGCTCCGTTCCCCCTTTTTTAAGGGGCTAGGGGGGATCTAAACCAGGTTTGTGATCTACTTAATCTCATTACGTATTTCCTTACTGATCAGGGGGCAGAGTACAAATGACTGAGAAAAACGCGGCGATGCGAAAAGAATTTCTCCTGGGGCTGCAAGGCTTTATGGAGTTTGTCAAAAATCCCAACAATACAGAGTCTGTGTTTGATATAGCTGAGGCCATGGCCCGCACGGAAGCCACAACGGGGTCAGTCACTTACCTCAAATCCATTCCTGAAGTTGCTCAGATTATTGAAGAACGCTACATTGCTCCGCCTCCCAATCTTCAGGAGTTGCTTAGCCTGCCCCAGGATTCCCTGGGCTACATCTACAGCTCCCATATGACCGAAGTCAATTTTGATCCAGAGTTTTATCGCAAGGTCATGGTTCAGGATGATTTCACCTATATTGCCCTGCGAATGCGGCAAACCCACGACATTTGGCATATTATCACTGGCTTCGGTGTTGATGTGGCCAGTGAAATTGGGCTACAAGCCTTTCAACTCGCCCAAAACCACTCTCCGATGGCAGTCATGCTCATGGCAGGTGCATTGCTCAACATGATTCGTTCCTGCCAGAACATCGATGCACTGATGCAGATGATCAGCCGGGGCTACCACCTGGGCCTTCAAGCCAAACCCTTTCTGGCCCAAAAGTGGGAAGAAGGCTGGGAGAAACCATTGGCAGAGTGGCGATCGGAATTAGGGATAGAGCTACGTGCAGAGGAGTGAGAAAATCCCCCCACCCCGGTACGGTTCCACCGCCTCCCTTCAGCGACTCTAGATTGTTACAGTATGTTCATACAAACAAACGTCAACCACTGACCGAGTACTGAAATGAACGACACACCAAATCGCATCACAGAATACTTTGAGGGTGGTCACTCTGGCAATCATCTTTGGCAGTACGTTCAGTCCATGAGCCCAGAAACGATGTCCCAACTTTCCAAACCGGGGTCGGGCGAAGTACTGCAAGTGATGGAACGCAATATTATTGGGCTTTTAGGCGGCTTGCCATCAGAACAATTTGATATTACGGTAACCACCAGTCGGGAGCATTTAGGACGATTACTGGCTTCAGCCATGATGAGCGGTTACTTCCTGCGCAATGCAGAACAACGGCTGACCTTTGAACGCTCTCTCCAGGCAGCGGATGTTGATGAATAGAGAATAGATGAAGTCCGATCGCGTTAGTTCTGAGCATACCAATGAGAGTGCGAACCCATTAACTGCCAGGGATCATCCACTACCCTATTCATTACTATTGAATCATCCTCCCACAGGTTCCTCAGATCAGGGCCGGTGGGAGGATTTTGGTATATCGCAGCTTCCAGAACTCAGGCGATCGCTCCTGAACTGGTATGCCGAAGCTGGACGAGATCTACCCTGGCGCAGAACCCGCGATCCCTATGCTATCTGGGTGTCGGAGATCATGCTGCAACAAACCCAGGTGAAGACGGTGATCCCCTACTTCGAGCGATGGCTGGAGCAATTTCCGACGATCGCCTCCCTCGCGGATGCCGAGCAACAGCAAGTCTTGAAAGCCTGGCAGGGGTTAGGCTATTATGCCCGAGCCCGGAATCTCCATCGAGCGGCCCAGTTGATCGTTCAGGACTATGGTGGGACGTTTCCGACTGACTTTGAAACAGTGATCGAGCTGCCTGGCATTGGTCGCACCACCGCAGGAGGGATTTTAAGTGCAGCCTATAATCAACCCGTGGCAATTTTAGATGGTAATGTAAAGCGGGTGCTGGCGCGGATGATTGCCCTGGAGGTTCCACCCAAACGGGCGATCGGCTTGCTCTGGCAGGTATCGACGACCCTGCTAGATCCCATCCACTCCCGTGACTTCAATCAGGCGTTGATGGATCTGGGGGCAACCCTCTGTACGCCTAAGAATCCAGCCTGCTTACTCTGCCCCTGGCAAACTCACTGTCGTGCAAACCAGCTTAATATGCAAAGCGAACTGCCCATTTCAGAAAACCGAACTCCTATCCCCCATAAGCAGATTGGGGTGGCTGTGATTTGGAATGAAGAACACCAAATTTTAATCGATCGCCGCCGCCAGGAGGTCCTGCTGGGCGGACTCTGGGAATTTCCGGGGGGCAAAATTGAACCCGGTGAAACAGTAGAAGCCTGTATTCAACGGGAAATTCAGGAAGAAATTGGGATCGAAATCGAAGTGGGCGATCGGCTGATTACGATCGATCATGCTTACACCCATTTTCGGGTTACCCTCAACGTCCACCATTGCCGCTATGTCAGTGGCGAACCCCAGGCGATCGAGTGTGATGAGGTGCGCTGGGTGACGGTGGATGAGTTGGATCAGTATCCCTTCCCAAAGGCGAATGTGCAGATCATTGAAGCGATCCGCCAACTGTAGGGAGTTTTAGAGAGTTTTATTGTATTTAATGGAGCTGACGGGAGTCGAACCCGTGTCCGCCCTGGGTATTAATACTCCACTCATTCACAGGTTTAGCTTCTCTGACCCTCGAAGCGGGAACTGTCCATTATCCCGGACAATGGGATGCTCTGGTAAAGTCTTAACCAGTTACCGACCAGAGGCAGTAGGCTGGTGCATCCGTTGGGGTTTGGTCTGTAATCCTTAACGGAGTCAAATCACAGACGCTCGAACCAATTAGAGGTTATTAGGCAACTGCAACAGCAGCTTGCTTACGAGCAAAAGGAACGATGTTGTTCGCATTTACATTTTGTTTGAGCCATTGATTAGCGAGAGTTAGCCCGCTCTCGACCTGTATCATGAAGTAGCGTTCACCAAAACGTCGAAACCGTTACAGCCCCGCGTGTACTTCGGATGTTCTTCTATTATAGCGACTCTAAACGGGATGTCATGCAAGAGCAACTGACGAATTTACGATCGGGGACGGACAGAACTCACCGGACTTCGACGACCAAGTAACTGGCGGATCTGGGAAAATAGCTGCTGGGTATCCGTTTGTTTGCTGAGGATGGCATCAGCTTCAGGACAAATACTGTCTGCATCATTCAGCACATCTTCTGTAAAAAAGCTGGAAATGAGAACCAGGAGAGGCGGATGCCGGAAACGACGAAGCTGGCTGATTAGCTCTGGCCCATCCATGCCCTTCTGATAGGGGGGAGCAGGAATGGAGAAGTCGATCAGGGCGAGATCAAACCGTTCCGCTTCCTGCAGAAAATCCTGTACGTTGGTAAATGAAGAAACAGCATACCCCTCTTGCTGTAACCGCAGTTCCAAGATGTAGCACCACGACTGGTTATCATCAACAACGGCAATACGATACATAAAGCAGATTGTTCAAAGAAGTTTTTCTTGAACCGTTGTATCCGATTTGTCAAAGGCGTGCCCACTGTCTAAAGAAAGAACATCAGGATGAAAGAATCGGATGGCAAGTCAGTCCAGGAGAATTTGCCGAATGCTCCCAGGGATTATGGATTCAATCACCTGTGCCACGTTTCACATTGCTGACTGGGCCCACCTCACAAGGCTGACTGGGCAGGCAGGATGCCCACCCCACAAGAATTCCAGATGATTCAATTCGCAGTTCTAAGGTTTGGGAACAAACACCGTCAGGCTGGAAGGCAAACATTCCACTTCCACCGGGGTTTCGCCAATGATCTCACCATCCACAACTACTTTTTGCGGCGGATCAGCGGTAATTTTCAGGTGTTTGGCATGGCTATGAACCACATTCTGTTGCTCGATCGCGTTGCGGGTAATTGCTGCTCCCAACATGCGCATGAGCGTTGTAATGCCTTCCAATTTATTTTGGGCAGAGGCGATCGTCACATCCAGTAAACCGTCATCAAAAATGACTTCTCCCGCTCCCTGGCCAGTACGGATGTGGAGGGAGCGGCATTTGCCACGGTGATTGCCTGGGCTTGAAACTGATAAACTTCGCCTTCTGTTTCGATGGTCGTCTCAAAAAGCTGTTGGCCCTCCATCGCCTGCCAGCCCGCCATGAGGTAGGCTAAAACTCCCCACTGATCTTTAAGCTCTCGATCGGCCATTTCGATCGCCGTTGCCTCAAACCCAATTCCCGTCAGCAAAATCATCGGATAGCCATTACATCGAGCCGCATCCACCGTGCGCGTACATCCGTCTAAAATCACCTGACAGGCACTACGAACTGGCATCAGTCTGGGAATTCCTAACGATACAGCAAACGCATTCGCTGTGCCTCTGGGAATCACCCCCAAGGGAATTCCTGTATCAATTAAGGCTCCCGCCACCGCTGATACCGTACCATCTCCACCAGAGGCGATAATCAGATCGGCTTTTGCCTCGATCGCTGCCTGGGCCAACTGCTGAGGGCTAACGTCGGGTTGTGTGTAGGTAATGTTGAGATGCAGGTGAGGCTCCAGCAATTGCCGAATCAGCCCCAGTTCTTCCTCTGGATTTCCCTGGCCTGAAACGGGATTATAAATTAAATAGGCAATTTGGGACTTGGCAAAGTGATTCATGATCGTCTCTGCCGTGGCCAAATTCGTCGCTAGCGGGACATTATGCACATTACAAATGCGGAGGAGAGCCTGAATATCGGGTTCGTGGGGCTGGGCATAGAGCGGATCAACCAGAAAAATCACGCTCAACACATTCCCAGAGGTTACTTCTGCCGCAATCTGTGTGTCTCCCCCCATCGGCCCCGACGAGAATAGTTCAACGGGTAACTCAGTGGCAGATTGAATCCGTTGTCCAGTGGTTCCTGTGGCAATCAGACGATATCGCCTCAAAACAGGGGCATACTGCCTGGCAAACTCAACGATTGCATCTTTCTTTGAGTCATGGGCAATCAGGGCGATCGTGGCAGGGAGAGCTGTATCCATAGCGAGTTAGGGGTCTTGCGGTGAAGGAGAAAGCGGGTCTTCCAGGTTGGTTGGAGGAATGTTTGTCAGTGTAGCGGGGAATGGAGCGGACAGGCTATCGAGTGATGGATCAGAGGGGGGAGGCTCCGAGAATTGATGAGACACAGTAGCCGCTTCGACTTCTACTGGAGTGGATTTCCATTGATCTAGCACATCGCGCACTAAAATTTCTCGGACTAAAACGCGCACAATCACCACCAGTGGAATGGCCAGAAAAAGTCCTAAAAAACCGAAAAAAGACGCAAACACAATCTGAGACAGTAGTGTAATCGCTGGGAGTAGCGAAACCTGTTGCCCCATGACCACCGGAACCAAAAGAAATTGCTCTAATTGCTGAATCAAAAAGTACGCAACAAGGACGGCGATCGCTTTCCAGGGAGAGTCGAGCAGGGCAATGGCAATGGGGGGAATCGCACTGAGAAAGGGGCCAACGTTGGGAATTGCCTCCATCAATCCAGCCAGCAGCGCATTCGCCAGAACCAATTTGACTCCCAAAATCCACAGCACAATGCCACTGACCACCCCAATTACCAACATATTAAACAACGTACCGATGATCCAGCTCACCAAATCCGCTTCACCCATCGTCAGGATCTGATCCGTGCGGCGGCGATAAAAGGAGGGGACAAGCTGAATAAAGCTGTGGCGGTAGGGCTGTGGATTAATCAACAGCATCACGGTGAAAATGATGACAAACAGGGTGCCTCCCGTCAGGTTAATAAACCCGGAAAACAGCCGAATTACATTATTTGCCAACCCACTCGCTAAAGGCTGTACCTGATTAAACAACTCACCAATGCTAGGAATAAAATCGGAAAAGTCGCCTGGAAATTGCAGCAGCAATTGTTCTAACCATTGCTCTAACTGGCGTAAGCCCAGAGGCACCAGCAACGTCAACTGTTGGAACTGCTCTAAAAAGGGCGGCACAATCAAGGCCATAAACAAGGTCAGAACGGCCAGCACCCCTATCACCGAAACAGCCGCAGCAACCCCACGGCTGACTCCAACACGCTGCCACTGCCGAACCAGGCGATTCAGAGCTGTTGCAAAGATAATCGCCACAAACAGCAGGAGTAAGAGCTGGCGAATTTCCCAGAGGATATAAAACGAGAGAATTAATGCAGCCAGTCCAAGCCAGTGCCCAAACTTCATAGTTTTATCCCAGGTGCTTCGATGAAAAGCTTCTCTAGGATAGTGCTTTTAAAGAGGCAAGAACAGGGGATGGAAATGGATGGTTGGGAGCGAATCGTCAAAAGAGCTGAACCCCTTGGGCGAATGAATGACAAGATCGCTTATCCTCGGAAGGAACCTGTTTTGGGGCAGATGGATCATCATGACGACAGAACTCTGGACATCCATAGAAAATGCTTGGCAGTGGCTCGCTGAGTCCTTTACAACCTCTGTTTTTTCTGATCCGGTCACTGATCCTGTAGCCGTTTTCTTGATCATTATGGCAATCATGCTGGTTGCCCCGCTGCTGTTTGAACGGATTCGCCTGCCGGGGATTGTAGGTTTGATTCTGGCGGGGGTGATTATTGGCCAAATGGGTTTGGAGTTCTGGAGCGGGATAGCACGATCGTCCTTTTAGGCACCGTCGGACTGCTGTTTCTGATGTTTATGGCTGGGTTGGAAACGAGTCTGGATGACTTGAAGTTCAATGCAGATAAGGCCATGATCTTTGGCGTGGCTACCTTTGCGGTGCCGATGATCCTGGGGACAGGGGCCATGATGGGGCTGGGGTATAGCTTTCTGGCGGCGGTGCTGGTGGCTTCCTGCTTTGCTTCCCATACGTTACTGGCCCTCCCGGTTGCGACGAAACTAGGCATCATGCGGGCCCCCGCCGTTACTGCCACCCTGGGAGCCACGCTGATTACCAATGTTTTTGCCCTGCTGGTGTTGGCGGTCGTGGTGCGGGCCCATCAGGGGGATTTAGATCTGGGCTTCTGGCTATTTTTGATTCCGGCTCTAACCATTTACACGATCGCCACCCTCTGGGGTGTACCGATTGTCGGCCGCTGGTTTTTCCGGAGGTTTGGCCATGATGAAGGGGCAGAGTTCACCTTTGTCGTCGCCACTCTGTTTGTGGTGTCCTATGTGGCGGCACTGATTCAAATTGAGCCGATTATTGGGGCATTTCTGGCAGGAATTGCCATTACCCAACTCATTCCCCAACTCAGCCCATTGATGAACCGGATTCAGTTTATTGGCAATACCCTATTCATCCCATTTTTTCTGATTTCAGTGGGAATGCTGGTGGATCCCCTGGTGTTACTGGGCGATCCGCAGTCGCTGATGGTCACAGGGGTAATGGTACTGGTGGCGATCGTCGCTAAACTGATTCCAGCATTGGGGGCAGGAAAGCTATTTGGCTACGACAAACCCAGCATTATGGTGATGTTTGGTCTATCGGTGGCGCAGGCGGCTTCTACCCTGGCGGCGATTACGGTAGCTTACCAGATCGAACTGGTGGATCAACTGACGGTGAATGGGACGATCGCCATGATTCTAGTCACCTGTATTGCCTCCCCCTGGGTGACGGCTCGTTGGGGCCCTGGCATCAAACTGGGAAGAAGCAAACCGGATCAGAGCAGAAGCCGTGTCTCTACCACGGGGAAAGGGGAACCGCCACGATACCGCATTCTCGTTCCCGTCGCCAACCCCAACACGGAAGACAACCTGCTGCAACTGGCTCTGATTTTGTCCAAAACCTCCCAGGGAACCCTGCTCCCCCTCCATGTTCTGGATGATTCCCAGGGGCCCATTTCTCCAGAGAAGAAAATACAGCAGGAGCAACTGTTGGCAGTGGCGGAACGGGCAGCCAATGCAGCGGTTACTCCTGTAGAGCCGATCGGACGGGTAGATGGTTCGATCGATCTGGGAATTGTGCGGGTGTCTCAGGAGCGTAGTGCCAGCCTGATTATCTGCGGGTGGAAGGGGTATTCCACCTACCGAGACAACTTTTTTGGCAATGTGCTGGATAGCGTGGTGCGTCGGGCGACCGTACCTGTTCTGGTGACTCGGTTTCCCCAGCCAATTAAAACCATTCAACGGATCCTGCTTGTGATTTCCGATGCTGACATCACCTCTGACACAATTCAGCAAACGCTGGTTTTGTCTCAAACCCTGGCAACAGAACTGAAGGCAACCATGATTCTGATTCGGACGGTATCGGATGCGATCTGGAATTCAGCGACTACAGGAGAGAAACCAGTGCTAGTCCTTCCGCCCAATGCTCCCGTCCAGCGAATTCAGGGAAATCTGGTTCCTAAGGTGTCGCGGATGCTGGAAATTAATGACCTGTTGGTGATGACGGCGGGCAATCAGCCAGAAAGATTTGGCGTATCGGCGTTGGGAGTGGCACCCGAGGCGATCGCCCGGCCCATATGGAAACGTCCATGATCATCATTCACTATCCCTTCTCCCTCAAGGATAGAGTGGCTCAGTAATTACTGACCGGCAACACGCTCAAATGCCGCTTCGTAATGCTGATAGGTGGCTTCATCAGAACAAATAAACCGGACAATCCCGATCGCGGTATTGGAACGCAGAAATTGGCTGACTGTGGTAAATGCAATCTGAGCGGCTCGATCGGGGGGAAATCCGCGTACACCCGTGCTAATGGCTGGAAAGGCGATCGAGTGAATCCCTTTAGCCACAGCCAGGTTCAGACAATTGCGATAACACTGAATCAGCAGTTCTTCTTCGCCTTGATGACCTCCCTGCCAGGTTGGCCCAACCGTGTGAATCACCCATTGAGCACGGAGACCGAATCCGGGCGTGATCTTGGCTTGTCCAGGTTCACAGCCATTCAGTTGATGACAGGCTGCCAGTAACTCTGGCCGCCGCCTGATGAATCGTTCGGGATAACGGTCCTCGATCGGACAGATCTCGATCGGTGGAATTGACGATCGCATCGATCTCCTCCTGGCTGATATCCCCCATCCGAACTCCCCGGCCAGAGCGTAATACAGATTAGTATGACCACCGCTATGCATACTGCTGCGGCTATAGGACTGGTGGGAAGCCCGCTTGCGGTATCGGGCCAACTTGCGATCCTTCAGGTCTTGCTCCAGATCAGATAGGGCATCCGCTTCCGGGGCAGACATGGGCAAGTCAAACGCAAGCATTTGTCGCCTGGCTTGTTGCAGTACGTGACTCGCACTGTCGTACTTCCCCTGATCAACCAGATGTACTGCCTCCTTCTTCGCCCGTGCTGCCATCATTAACGCCACTTGCTGCTGCACTACTTGATTCAAGGGAAATTCTTCCAACTGATTGTGATTGACCACCGGCAGTTGGAGAATTGCCCGCAATTCCTGGGTTTGTTGCTCGGAATCGCTCCAAGTTAAATGGAATTCACACAATGCTGTTTCCTGTACCAGGGCTGGAAGCTTGAGCCGCAGAACGAGATCGATCGGTTTGCTATAAAGTAAATTGGGCAATTTCAATCGTCCCTGATCCTCATCCAGATCGTTCAGCACATCTGCAACGGTGACTTCTCCTTGAGGCGTGATACTGATCGCAACCTGCCTGCCGATCGTGGCGGCCAGTCCCTGAAGTTCCTGTTCAAAAATGGCGGGAAGTTGCTCGGCGGAAGCGATGTAGTAATAGTTGCCATCCCCACTGCGGGCCATGGCTTCCAGCAGATCCTCGTTGTAGTCATCCCCCAGACCCATGGTGGAGGTACTGATGCCGCGCTGCGCCAACCCATGCACATCCGAGGCGATCGTGTCGGGATTCGTTTCACCCACATTAGCCAAACCATCCGACAGCAGAATCACGCGGTTGAGTTCAGCCGTCAGGGATTGACTCACCTGAATGCCCCCCTGCACCCATCCTGCATGGAGGGACGTGGAACCGCCGGGACGGATTTGTTTGACCAGACGGGTGAAGCTGGATTGTTGATTGGCAGGCGTACTGGGAATTAATGTTTCCACCTGATCATCGAAAATGGTGACGCTAAATCGATCGTTTGGCAGAAGTTGTTCGATGGCATAACAAACGGCTTTGCGGGCATAGTCAATTTTTCGGTCGGCGGACATGGAACCCGATCGATCGACGACAAAACCTAGATTAAGGGAGGGACGTTGCAGGGTGGTTGGCGGCGGGTCTGGTGGTATGATTCGGAGCACCAGATCCAGCGTAGTGGGGCGATCGGAACAAACGGCAGCGCGAAGCGGAATCAGCTCAATACGAGGTAGCGTCATGATTTAGAAGACCTCCGTTTGGAAGAAATGAGTGAGGTGAGCGATCGCAGGATGTGCTGAAGGAGATTTTGCTGTTCCTGCGTGGTGGAAGGGATAACAAAGTCGCTCCGAACGTGGAGTTCCAGTCCGGGGAGGATTTCCAGTCGGTGCCATTGGCTGGGGGCGGGAGATGGGGGGGATGCGGGGGTGGGAGCAGCAGATAAACGGAGCGAGCGATCGGTAGAGGGCACCCTGGGCGGCGCAGAACGGGCAGCGTCTGGTTGTCTTTGCTGAATTTGTTGCAGAAACGCCAGGGCAGGATTGGCTGGGGCAACGGTGAGTTGGATGCCACCTTGCAGTAAGGACTCCAGTTCTATATCGGTTTTGGATCGCGCCAGGGTATCGATCGCACTGGCCCCATACCCTTCAATCAGTAGCCGCCGCACAAACAGAACTTGCAGGAGATGACGATAGGTATAGCGGGCTTCTCGTCCTTGCTTGAGGGGTTCATCTAGCATTCCCTGACTGGTGTAGTGCCGAACGAGACGGGGGGTTACGTCTTCCCGAACGCGCGTGTGGGACTTTTCCTCGGGCAGGAATTGGGGCAGTAGCTCGTTGACTACGTTGACAAATTCCTCCAGCGACCAGTGGGGCTGTTCCTGGGCGATCTGCTGCAATGTTTTCATATCACCATGTTAATCATGACAACTGCAATTGTCAATAACGTATCTGACTGTAAATTTCTCAATCGCAGCGGTCAAGTTTGCTCCAGGAGACTGGCAAACCGTTTGCGCTTGATTCATAATGATCGTGACTTTATGATCTGTGACTTTGCCACTCTGATGCAGAGGCGATCGCTCCAGACCCTTCGCTTGCGGCCTTCCTGAGGGATACCTGAAGGTTGTCTGTGAGGTGAGCCAGTTCACTGCATTGGTGCGGACAGCGCGGACAGTGTGGATTCAGTCCGTAAATCCTTTTGCCGGTTTTGCTTCAAGCCCATGACTTTAACCTGCCAACAGTTACTCAAAACCCATCCCCAGGAATGGCAAGCCGCCACCGTTCATCCCTTTCTCACGCAGTGTAAAACGGGCGAAATTCAGCCCACCCAGTTCAACACCTGGCTGACTCAGGATTATCTGTTTGTCGTCGAGTTCACCCGGATGGCAGCGAGACTTTTAGCAGCGGCCCCCGTCCAGCATTTTGATGGGTTGTTGAGCGGCATGATTGCTTTAAAGGATGAACTCAACTGGTTTCGAGATAAGGCAGAGGAACGGGAACTGATTCTGACTGTGCCCAGGCAACCCACCTGCTCCGAGTATTGCCAGTTGATGAACGGTCTTGCCTCTTCTTCCTATGCGGTTCAAGCCACTGCATTCTGGGCGATCGAAGCCTCCTACAATCAAGGTTGGCAACTGCCAGGAGCCATGCCCGAACCCTACGCTGAGTTTGCGGATCGCTGGGGGAATCCAGGTTTCTCAGACTATGTCAAACTGTTAGAGCATCAGGCTGATCAAGTGCTGCGATCGGCTTCAGAGGTAGAACAGCAGCAGGCGGAGTCTGCCTTTTTAGCAGTTGCCCGTCTGGAAAAAGCCTTCTGGCAAATGGCCTACGAGGGATAGCAAACGCGATCGATGATGCAGTGGAATGCAAATTTAATAATCTGAAATTCTTGTGGGGTGGGCATCTTGCCCGCCCAGTCAGCAAAGAAAAACGTTGCAGGTTATTTAATCCATGATCCAGTTATTG
Source organism: Egbenema bharatensis FJBBOT/2019 (assembly GCF_048077055.1). Taxonomy (NCBI): domain Bacteria; kingdom Bacillati; phylum Cyanobacteriota; class Cyanophyceae; order Oculatellales; family Oculatellaceae; genus Egbenema; species Egbenema bharatensis. The sequence goes on from NZ_CP182236.1 coordinate 7,141,395, forward strand.
ATGACCCAAGCAATGCAAAAACCAGGTGCCGGATCAGTGATGCAGCAAACCCTCAAGCAAAGCTCCTATGGCAACCACTGATGTCGTCATTATTGGCAGTGGAATTGGCGGGTTAAGCTGTGCCGCCCTGCTGGTGCGCTATGGATTCAGGGTGGTGGTATGTGAGAGCCATGCCATTCCCGGTGGAGCGGCCCACGGGTTTGAACGCGATGGCTTTCGGTTTGATTCTGGCCCATCCCTTTACTCGGGCTTATCCTACAGTCCTTCGCCGAATCCCCTGCGTCAGGTGCTCGATGCGATCGGGGCAGACTTACCCTGCGTGACCTACGACACCTGGGGCTGCTGGTTGCCGGAAGGTTCGTTTGAAACGTCAGTAGGAGCCGATCAGTTCTGTGAAGTCCTGGCCCAATTGCGGGGAGAATCGGCCGTTGCCGAATGGCGCGAGCTACAGCGAATGATGCAACCTCTGGCAGCCGCAGCCGTTGCCCTACCTCCGGCGGCCATGCGGTGGGATTGGGGAGCCACACTGACCCTGGGCCGCTTTCTGCCTACCGTTGCGAAACACGCGCTCAATGGATTGAAGCTGACTGGCGCCTTTAGCCGCCTGATGGATCAAGTGGTGCAGGATCCGTTCATTCGCAACTGGTTAAATTTGCTGTGCTTCCTGCTATCGGGGCTACCTGCGAATGGTACCAGTGCCGCAGAAATGGCATTTATGTTTGCTGATTGGTATCGCCCAGGGGTGAAGCTGGATTATCCCATCGGCGGGAGCGCGGCCCTGGTGAATGCGTTAGTCCGGGGAGTCAAGCAACAGGGGGGAGAACTGCGGCTAAATGCCCACATCGATCGCATTTTGGTGGAGGGCAACCGGGCGATCGGGGTGCGGCTGCGCAATGGTGACATCATTCGGGCAAGACAGGCAGTGATTTCCAATGCTTCGGTCTGGGATACCCTTAAACTCTTGCCTGAGGGGGCAATGCCAAAATCCTTCCTGGCAAAACGTCAGGCAACCCCAGAATGCGATAGCTTTATGCATCTGCACCTGGGGATCTCTGGTGAGTTGCCCCTGGATTTACCCTGCCATCACATTGCCGTTCAGGATTGGGCCCAGGGAGTAACGGCTCCTCAAAACGTAGTTCTGATCTCGATTCCGTCCCTGATTGATCCATCCCTGGCTCCTCCCGGTAAGCACGTCATCCATGTTTATACCCCTGGTAATGAACCTTACGCCCTCTGGCAGGGACTCGATCGCCGTAGTGAGGCCTATGCCCAACTCAAGCAGGAACGATCGGCGGTGATGTGGCAGGCTCTGGAGCGCATTATTCCCGATATCCGCGATCGCTGTGAAGTCACTTTAGTGGGGACTCCCTTAACCCATGCCCGGTTCCTGCGACGGCATCATGGCTCCTACGGGCCGGCCCTGAAAGCAGGCGAGTCCATCTTTCCCTCAGCCCAGACCCCCTTACCGGGATTTCTATGCTGTGGCGATTCCACCTTTCCCGGCATTGGGCTACCCGCTGTGGCTGCCAGTGGCATGATTGCCGCCAACACCCTGGCTCCGGTCAGCAAGCATCTAGAGCTGTTGCGGGATATTGCTTGAGGTTTCAGGGGTAGAGGAACGCTCCTGGGATGCTCCGATTTGATGTTCTAATTTGATGCTCCTATAATTCCGATCGCTCGATCGCTCCCAGCGCATATAGCGTTGCCTTCTCTGCCTCCGTTAAACCGCTGGCATGGGTGATATCCATTCCTTCGTAAGGGCGAGGCGTTCTCAGGGTGTGGAGACATTGCCCAGTTGCCACCTCCCACACCTTGATCGTTTCATCAAAGCTGCTGCTGATGAGGAATCGAGGAGGATCTGACGGGTTTACATCGACGGCGGGGGAAAAATCGCCGATCCACTTGGCTTCAGGGGTGAAGCAGAGGGACGAAACCGTTCCCTGATGCCCATAGAAGGTGCGCAAACAGGTTCCAGTTTGTAGATCCCACAGCTTAATGTTGCAGTCTAGTCCACCACTGACCAGGTAGCGACCATTGGGACTAATATCCAGCACCACCACCGGAGCCGTATGTTCCCGCAGCGTTGCCAGACAGTCCCCAGTGGCAATGTCCCACTGCTTGATGGTTTGGTCGTAACTACAGCTCAATAACTGTTTGCCATCCGGACTGAACGCAGTTTGCCAGACGGTATTTTCGTGACCCTCCAGGGTTTGTATACACTCTCCCGTCGTCAAATCCCAGCGTTTGATCGTTGTATCAAAGCTGCTGCTGGCAAACTGAGTGCCATCGGGGCTGAATACAGCTGTAATGGCTGAACTCTGGTGTCCCTCCAGGGTTCTCAAGCATTCCCCAGTCTGAAATTGCCATAGCTTTAAGGTTGCATCATAGCTACTGCTGACTAGATGCTGTCCGTCGGGACTGAACACCGCATACCAGATCCAGCTCGTATGGCCTTCCAGCGTTCGCAAACACTGCCCCGTCCGACAGTTCCATACCTTTAGGGTGCTGTCTCCACTCCCACTCACCAGCAAAATGTCTTCTGCTTCATCCAAACCGATCGCCCGCAAGCTCGCCTGGGGTACAAAGGTCAATGCCCAGATGCGATCGTGATGCCCATGCAGGGTTCGGATCACCTGTCCGGTGGCCATATCCCACAATTTCACCGTTTCATCCTCATGGCCAGTAGCAATCAGAGAATGCAGAGGATTCAATGCTAAACAGAGCACCTCATTGGTGTGCCCCTTCCAGGTTTTAACGCACTGCCCCGTTTTCACACTCCATAACTTTGTGGCGTGATCGTCCCCTCCACTGACAAGGTGCTGCCCGTTAGGACTGAATGCCACCGACCAGAGGCGATTGGTATGGCCTTGCAGCGTTTTACGGCACTGTCCGGTTGGCTCTGCTGGATCCGTCAATGCCATATCCCATAGTCGCAGCGTTTGGTCATGGCTACAGGTTGCTAGATAGCGGCCATCGGCACTGAAGGTCACTTTCGTCACTTCCTGAGTATGCCCCTGCAAAACGCGGTAGCACTGGTCACTCCCCACTTCCCAGAGTCGGATTGTACTATCCGTACTGCCACTGGCCAAAAACTGACCATCGGGGCTAAAGGCAACCGATCGAATCCAGTCTGTATGACCGTGAAGGGTTTGCAGGCAGTCTCCGGTGTTTAGATCCCACAGGTAGAGGTGATGATCCTCCGAACCGCCCGCCAGGGTTTGACCATCGGGACTAAAGGCGATCGCCCAGATCCGCTGTTCCGTACGACAGAGCACCTTCCAGTGTTGTAACAGTTCTTGAGCCGCAGGTTGAATCCGCCAAAGCTGCACCGTCGCATCCTGTCCACTACTGGCGAGCAGCGTTCCATCGGGGCTAAAGACAACTGTGTTGGCAGCAGCAGTGTGGTTTTCCAGTACTTGCAGGCATTTGCCCGTTCTCACCTCCCATAACTTGATCAACCCATCATCACTGGCAGAGGCTAACCATTGATTGTTCGGACTGAAGGCGATCGACCAGACCCAGCTAGTGTGTCCTTTACACCCCATCCGCTTCTTGCCGCTTTTGGCATCCCAGAGGTGAATATCGCCGTTGGTATCACCCGTTGCAACATAGGTGCCATCGGGGCTAAACGCCACCGACAAGACCCCCCCAAAGGTTTGGGTAAACACCGATTTGGCAAACTGCGCAGAGGTAAAATTCGCACCCTGCACGTTCATGCCCTGCAAATAGGCTTGCAGAATCATCAGATGGGAAAAGTCATACCCGGATAGATCAGCCTGAAGCTGGCAGAGTAAATTTAACAAATTCCCGCCTGCGTAACCCGATCGCAGCCTTCCATGATCCCGAAGCTGATTCAGCAAACCTTGCAGGCGTTGTTCTAGATTTTCCTGATTCTCCAGACGAGTGATGGCCTGCTCTAAAATGGGATGCAAAATTAATCGCCGCTGGTTCTCCCGTACATACTCTTTAGCGGTCGCTTTCAGTAGTGCATGGGAATCGAGGAGCGTGATCGGTTCTGATTGAATAATTTCTTCACAAACCTGGTTAATTAAGCGATCGGTGATGTGTTCAATCAAAACGGGTTGCAGGGTAAAACCATTGCTGCTACGCTCCAGGGGTAAGCGTCTTTGCAAGAGTTGCAGGGTTTCCGCCACCTGGGCATGGGCAGTGGAAGACAGAATATCTTCCTTCAGTTCTGCAACCGTTGTCGGTTCGCGGTTGATGGCAAACCAGTAGGCAATTTCCTGTTCCTGGGGAGAAAGGCGATCGAAATGCCAGTCCAGTAACTCTCGCAGATCGTGAAAGATGGGGTTATTGTTGGCCAAAAATTCGGAAATATCACCCAAAAACACTTCATCAATGTGCTTGGCGGCTAATTCTAGCGCGAGGGGATTGCCATCGTACAACTCTACTAAGGTCTGCCACTCTGCATCCGTTCCCATAAACGTGCCCAGTTCAGCAAAAATGCGCTTGCCGTTGATCGCATCTAAGCCCGACAGTTGCATCGATCGCACTGAACGGTTTTTGCCTTCTATCCGGGCCACTTCCCTTGGCTTTTCCCGGCTCGTGAGCAGCAAACAGCTTTGGTGGGAGGTTTCCCCAATGGTCTGTAATAGTTGACCATATCCGGTATAGCCATCCCGGTAGTCTCCTGCCAGCCTCTTGCCCTGAAAAATGGTTTCTACATTATCCAGAATCAGCAGACAACGATGGTTGCGGAGGTAATACATCAGCCGAGACAGCCGACCCTCCAGATCATCCGGTAGCTGGGTTTCCTGCTGATTAGACAGAATTTTAATCCAGTCTGCCAATAGCCCATTGATCGCGGGGGCATTCAACAACGATCGCCAAATTACATACTCAAACTGATCTTGAATCCCTCGCGCTAGGGTCAATGACAAATCTGTTTTGCCAATCCCCCCAGCCCCCAACCGGACAGACAAGCGAGTCTTGCCCATGCCACCCATGCCCAGGATCGAAACCAACCGGCAGCGCTCGTCTACAATCCACTGCGTCAGCAGATCCAGTTCCTGAGTCCGTCCAAAGAAGACTGCGACCTCCGGAGCTTCCCCCCAGTCATAGTTTGATCTCAGTAATGTTTCTGATGGTGGTAATGGATTAGCGTCAGGGGCGATCGATGATTTGCGATAGCCCGCTCGCTCCATCAAGCTAGTTACAGTAGCCCAGTGCCGTACGGGTTCATGAGCCACCTGTTCAATGTAGCGATATAAACCCCGCGATAGCTCGACTCGCAATCCTTTCAAACTACACGGAATAATTGTAGCAATGTCGGTCGTACTCAGGCCGCAGAGCAATCCCTTCAGGCAAGTTTTTTCAGTATCTGACAGTTCTCTTTGCTTAATCTGCTCAAGATCACCGTACAGACGCTCTAAATCCCATTGCTGATCGATACCAGCAAAATCATGTCCCGGGGAAGACGGCGGAAGCGACATAGCAACGTTTGTTCAGGAATACACACTAATAGCATAGACAATAACCGATCCCTGGTGCCTTCACCCAGTCTTTAAGGGAGTCGGCAAGCTTTGTGCGTTCTTGACATTTTCATTGACGCTATACCGTCCGGACGGTATAGTAAATTCAAGCAACGAATCAATTCATGCCATGACTGATACGAAACACTCTGCCGTTCGCACCACTCGTCAGGTCATTCTCCAGGCGACAATGGACGGCTTACTTGAGCAAGGGCTGGACTCATTGACCCTGGATGCGGTTGCTCAACGGGCAGGGGTGAGTAAAGGTGGGCTGCTTTACCACTTTCCAAGTAAAGATGCGCTCATCGCAGGTTTGGCGAAATATCTCACTGAAGAGTTTGAAACGACGATGCAGGAGGAGTTTGCGCAGGATGACGCTCCGGGAACGCCGGGACAATGGACTCGATCGTATGTGAGAGCCGCTTTGCGGTTCAATCGGCAAACTATGGTACTGATTGCTAACCTGTCGGCGGCGATGACGAGAAATCCTAATTTGTTGGAAACAGCCTGTGATCATGAAAAGTTGATCCAAAAGCGGCTTTTATCCGATGGGATTGATCCCGTTCTAGCCACAATTGTCCAGCTTGCAATGGATGGTCTGTGGTTTGCCGATTCCTTAAACTTGCCGCTAAAAGACCCCCTCAGGAGTCAGGTGATCACAACCCTACTGGCAATGACGAACACGCAGACGGATTGATCTTGATCAGGTTCTGTGTGTAACGATCGAATGACAGGTTTCTGCACGTTATTGAACGGCTAGATTTGGGCTGTAAGTTTCAACCTTTTACACGAACTGGAGAATGGCAGTATGCAAAAGACAGTGAATCAATCAGCGTCACCAAAATACACTCATTCGATCCACCTCTCAGACCGTGAACGCGAAATTCTGGAACTCATTGTAGAAGGGCAAACAAACCAGCAAATTGCCTCCCAGCTTTTCCTCAGTCTGAGCACAGTCAAAACCCATGTCAAAAGCATTTTTAACAAAATGGGCGTTGAGCATCGAGTTCAGGCTGCGGTGATGGCCCTTCGATATGAATTGATTTAAGAATGGGATGGTCGGATGATCTACTTACCACTCTATGTCCGATCGCTCATGCAGAATTCGTCCATACACTCCTTCCGTTTGCTGGGCGAGGCGATACCAATCAAAGCGCACTTCCAGATCTTCATAGGCATTTTCCACTAGCCAGTCAGCATAGTCAGGATTTTTCAGAATTTCGACAATGCCCCAGGCCAGAGAGTCAGGATTGCCCGTGCGGGTAACAATCCCCGTTTTACCATGCCGTACCACCTCCGGTAGACCGCCTGTATCGGAAACCACCACTGGAACCCGTGCCGCAAAACTTTCCAGGGCGACAATGCCAAACGGTTCGTAAAGGCTGGGAAAAACAGCACAATCCGCCACCCGGCGAAACTGATTCAGGTCGTCCTCTGGCATAAAGCCCGTGAAATAGCACTTGTCCCAGATTCCCAGATCCCAGGCTTGCCGCTTCAAGGGATCGAGATTCCCACCGCCAATGATCACAAATTTGGCATCCCCCGCCATTTCCCAAATCACCCTGGGAGCTGCATTCAGCAACAAAGTTATGCCTTTCTCGTAGGTCATTCGCCCCACGTAGTAGACAATCTTTTCCTGATCCGTGGCAAACCGTCGTCGAAATTGCCAGTGGTCAAACGCTGGGCTGGGTTCTCGCTTTTGCACACAGATGCCGTTGTACACCACATCAATTTTGTTCCAGGGGCTGTGGAGGGCCCGTTCCACCTCCAGCCGCATGTAGTTGGTGCAAACAATAACGCGCCAGGCTTCGGCCACCAGCTGGGTTTCTTTGCCGTGAATGTAGCGGTGGGTGTCGTTGTAAATGCCGTTGTGCCGTCCGGATTCCGTCGCGTGAATCGTGGCTACTAAGGGAACCTTGAAAATCTGCTTGAGGGCGATCGCAGCATCCCCCACCAGCCAATCATGGGCATGAATGATGTCAAAGGGGCCATCTTCCAGAAGTAGCTTCCCGCCATGCTGCCCCATGCTGTCGTTCATGTTGGACACCCAATGGAAGAAATTGTGGCTCTCAGCAACGTGGACTCGATGCACCCGAATTCCTTCCACTTCCTCATAGCGGGGAGCCTGACCAAATTCGACCGTCAGCAGATGAATCTCATGACCTAATTTCACCAGCTCAGGGTAAAGCTCTGCCACATGGCGAGAAATCCCTCCCACGATTCGGGGTGGAAACTCCCAAGCCAGTACCAGAATTTTCATTCCCCTCGCCTCGCCCATGCTTAGACAACGTTAAATGACCGTAAATAAAATGACCGTAAATAAAATGACCGTAAATAAAATAACTGTAGATGGCAGTACTCCGATCGCTTGATTGCCTTGATCCAGGACAAACCTCAGATCCCCGACAATCAATAGCAACGCTTTATTTCAGTAAATACCGTTAATACCGTGCTGCTCCACCGCCCATTCTACTCATACTGCCACCCCAGTCCCCTATACCCGTTTAACCATTTGCCGACTTTACGCTTTATTTATCCAGTCTATTCCTTTATGGAAAGGGTTGGTTCAGGTCGTCTGAAACGAATATCTAATCTTGAAATCACTCCTTTGCGGGCTGTCCTGGGAGCGATGAGATTCATTTATCCTGGAAAACTTGACCGATCGCCAGTTGCAGCAGATAATCCGTTGGTAAATCTGTCAAAATGATTAAATCTTGATCATTAGTTGCTGCTGAGTTGGTCGAGTTGATTTATTAAGTGGGTTTAAGTAGGTCCAAATGGAGGCACTGTCCAAACAGCTGAACAGTTCTGATGCACCCTTACAACTCTTGCTGTTTGTGGACAAACGCCCCACGGCCAGCGAGAGAATCCGCCAAATTCGGACGTGCTTGAAGGAACTGGCGGAACATGAGGGGGATTATGAGCTACAAGTGGTGGATGTGGGTGAACAGCCCCATTTAGCAGAGCATTTTAAGTTGGTTGCAACGCCTTCTCTCATCAAGATTCACCCGGAACCGCGCCAGACCCTGGCGGGAAGTAACCTGGTTGCTCAGTTAAAGGAGTGGTGGTCGCGCTGGCAGCGATCGGTGGAAGAAGTGTCTGTTTCCCAGCGATCGGCTGAAGTAGCCCGTTTCTCTCAGGGGGATGAGTCGATTCAATCGGTAGCCCATTCAGCTGAGTTAATTCAGCTTTCAGATGAGATTTTTCGGCTACAGCGAGAAAAAGAGGAACTGCAAGCCCAACTCCAATTTAAAGATCAGCTGATCGCCATGTTGGCCCATGATTTGCGGAATCCTTTGACCGCCCTCTCCATTGCCCTGGAAACCCTGGAACAGTTGAAACAGACTCCCAAACCGGAGACTGGCAGTCGCTTCAACCCAGAACTCATGACTCAATTGCTCCGCCATGCCCGTACCCAAACTAAAGCGATCGATCGAATGATCACGGACATTCTGCAAGCAGCGCGGGATAAGAGTGCCGAGTTTCGGATTCAGCCCAGAGAACTGGATTTAGGACGGCTGTGCCTGGAGGTGATCGATCGCTTGCAGGAACAGTTTCAAGCCAAGTCTCAACGGATCAAAACCGACATTCCCTCTGATCTACCCAAGGTCTATGCCGATCGAGAGCGCGTTAAACAAGTGCTGGTGAACTTGCTAGATAATGCCATTAAGTACACCCCAGAACAAGGAACAATTGCAATTGCCATTCTGCACCGGACTACGCAAAAAGTGCAGGTGAGTATTTGCGATGATGGCCCAGGCGTGCCGCCTGAGAATCAAAAATCAATTTTTGAGGAGCAGTTTCGGCTCAAGCGAGATGAAGCCAAAGATGGCTATGGCATTGGCCTGGCCCTTTGTAAACGGGTCGTACGGGCCCATTACGGGCAAATCTGGGTTGATTCAGCCCCCCATCAAGGCAGTTGTTTTCACTTTACCCTGCCAGTTTTCCGTCCCATTTCCCTACTGTGAGGACTGGTTGCTTTGCTAAGGTTCCCTTTATCGAGCTTCTCTGACGGGTTCTCTACCCCGCTACCCACCCTTCCCCCGATCGGTTGGCAAATTCTAGCTGTGGCAGTCTGGTTGGGGTTGATTGGGCTTCTGGCGGAAGGATTACGGCGATCGGGAGGTAGTGCGGAAGCGGTGCGGAAGGTGGTACACATGGGCACTGGCAATGTAATCCTGCTGGCCTGGTGGCTGGATATGCCCGCCTGGATGGGGATTTCTGCCTCAATTCTGTTTGGTATCATAACCTTGCTTTCCTACCGCTTTCCCATCCTGCCCGGTTTGAACAGCGTCGGCCGTAAAAGTTTTGGCACTTTCTTTTATGCCGTGAGTATTGGGGCGCTAACGGCCGCCTTCTGGCAAACTGCGCCCTACTATGCGGTCATGGGCATCTTAATTATGGTTTGGGGAGATGGACTCGCAGCCCTGATTGGTCAGCGTTGGGGTAACCATCCCTACAAACTCTGGGGCATGCAGAAAAGCTGGGAGGGTTCCCTGACCATGTTTGGGATGAGTTACATCGTGAGTATTCTGTTACTCATGGGCATTCATGGGAACCTATGGCAACTCTGGCTCATTTCCCTGATCATCGCCGCCACCGCCACCGCCCTGGAGGCTTTTTCCAAACTGGGAGTTGATAACCTCACAGTTCCCATTGGCAGCGCGATCGTGGCTTTCTGGCTCAATCAAGCATTGCTCGTTTAACGCTGAGAATTCATCCAGCTTGCTCAACTGCCCTACAGCACCCGCAGCGTACTGGGAATATCGGCGATCGCATCCACCGCCTTAATTTCCTGCAACGCCTGCCGGAAGTTGCCCTCCCGCACATGATGGGTAATCACCACAATTTCTGCCCGATTGTCCCGTAGTCCAATCTGCACAACGGATTCCAGACTGACATTATGCTGACCAAAGCAAGTACCTAACCGACCAATCACCCCAGGACTGTCTTCCGCCAGCACACGGGCATAGAAGCGGGTTTCTAACTCTTCGATCGGCGCAATGGTGCAGTAATGTTGATGGGAGCAAGCCAGCAGGGGGTCGAGCAGCGGTTTGCCGTTCGCCTGGACTGCCGAACCCCGCTCTACCTTCAGAATGGCTGCAATGTTGAGAATATCCGACACCACCGCACTGGCCGTCGGCCCGGATCCAGCCCCAGGCCCAAAAAACATCACCTGCCCCACCGGATCACCCTCAATCAAAACGGCATTGAAGACCCCATTAATGCTGGCCAGGGGATGATCCTTGGGGACGAGGGTTGGATGGACGCGCACCTGAAGCTGATCGGAGTTGAGAGCCTCATCAAAGGTGGGATTGTCTCGCTTGGCCGTTGCCAGCAGCTTGATCACAAAACCGAGCTTATCGGCATAGGTAATATCGGCGGCCGTAATTTGCCGAATGCCTTCCCGATGCACCTCCTCCAGCTTGATCCGTCCGCCAAAGGCAAGGGAGGCCAAAATCGCAATCTTATCTGCCGCATCAAAACCATCCACATCCGCAGTCGGGTCGGCTTCGGCGTATCCAAGCTGCTGGGCATCTGCCAGAACAGCATTGAAATCGCTACCCTCAGATTGCATGCGGCTCAGGATGTAGTTGGTTGTGCCGTTGACAATTCCTGTGATCGTTTGCAAACGATTGGCGCAGAGGGATTGCTTCAGGGGTTCAATCACGGGAATTCCCCCGGCCACTGCCGCTTCAATCAACACATACACTCCGGCATCAGTGGCAGCCGTAAAAATTTCATCATTGTAGCGAGCGATGACCGCTTTATTGGCCGTGACGACGTGCTTCCCGTGGGCGATCGCCTGCAAAATCAGCGATCGGGCGGGTTCCAGTCCCCCAATCACCTCAACCACAATATCCACTTCAGGATCGGTGACGATCGACTCTAAATCGGTGGTCAACAACTCTGGTGGCAGGTTGACCGTGCGGGCTTTGTCCAGTGAACGAACCCCCACCCGATGAATTTCCAACTCTTTGAGGAGCGGATGCCGTTGAGATGGATTGAGCAAAATATCTGCTGTCCCAGTACCCACGGTTCCTAACCCTAATAAACCAACCTTAAACGCCACAGCTAAACTCACTCACAATCGTTCTGATCACATTCTGATCACATATTGTAGGCGGGTGGGGGGCGACAAGCCAGCCTTTTTAGGGAACCCAGGATTTTTTGATCCTAATCTAGCCCCTGGGCATGCCCTTGAATTGGCTCAATTCAGTAATTGAATTGAGCAGTGAATTGAATGGATCAGTTAATTTCTGTGAATGGATACCGTCTAACTTCATCAAATCCTTAAAATCAGTTGAACCTGCTATGAAGCGGAGCAAGTTTCCCTAGTATAGAAAGAGAATGTTGCACGATGATTGAAATGGTGTTGAGGCAGTTCTGTATGGGGGCATTCTGACATTGAGCTATCGAGAACTATAATCAAACTCTCGATCGTGTCCGAGACCCGGCACATCTGAACCCTTCCCTCCGAACCATAATACTTATGCGTAAAGAGCGGTAAAGGTATCTAAACGTTAAAGGTGTCTAAAACGTTACAGTGCCACTGGGTCATTGAGTGTTTCTATCCTTTATCGCCAAAGTTGACTCATGGTAGTAATGTTGGATTGTACGCTCCTATCCGCACAATTCCAGGGAGTGAGTTGAGATGGATAGCGAAGATCGGCAGTGTTACCCTACTGCACCAAATACTTCAAGCACGGCAAATTCTACTTCAGTAACCAATGTTCGGGCCGATCAGTCTGCCCAATCTCTTAATTTGTCTCAATCGCCTGCTAACCCAACTGCTTATCCTGCCACTCTGGAGGATTCTGATCCAGAGGTGATTTTGAACTGCATTCGCAGTGGCATAATTTGGGCAGTGAACAGCCGTCGCAAGAATGGGCTAATTTTATACAAGCGGTTTTATGCAGAGTTTGCTGAACCTGGGGCAGCTGTGGGTGGTGAGTACGATCGAGATTGTCAGCGGGTGATTCCGGTGGGAAATTTGTCACTGCTTCAACCAGAAACCCATGAGAGCCGCCAAAATGCCTACCTGATTCGACGGCAGTGGATTAAGCTGACGCAGCAGTTTACCGATCAGTCGGCTCCACTCCAACGAGCCCAAATGATCCTCAATCAGTTTGAAACCTATTTTGACCAGCCGACGATCGCCCGGATTCCCGATGAAGCCTTCGCGATGCTGGTTGGTGTGTTTCCCTACGCTGTCCGGATTGCTCGTCGTCCACCGGGTAAAACCAGCATTAAGGTCAAAACCTGAGGTTTGTCTTCCCAAAAATCTATTGTTTGGATTTTCTCCGGGGTCTTCTCCCTGCTATACTAGAAATCCGAAAATGCCGATGTAGCTCAGTGGTAGAGCACTCGATTCGTAATCGAGCGGTCGTGAGTTCAAATCTCATCATCGGCTTATGGAAAAAAGTGTACGATCGGTTGCTCAATTTCTCTGGCTGTCCAGTGGTTCAGACATTTGCTTCAGTTAACCATCTTGCGGCTATGGGGATTGGTTGTCTCTCTTGTTGCTTCAAACCCGCCAACTTCCCCCAGTGTGTAGAGCGGTCTGCCTTTAATTTCCTCGTAAATTCGCCCGATGTATTCGCCCAAAATCCCGATGCTGATCAACTGCACAGCTCCCAGGAAGAAGACCGCGATCGTAATCGTGGCATAGCCCGTCAGCGGTGAGTTGGGGGCAAAGATTCGCCAGTAGACGACTAGAACAACCATCAGAAGGGCGATCGCCGCAGAGAATAATCCCAGATAGGTTGAGAGGCGGAGGGGTACTCTGGAGAAAGAAACCAGTCCATTAATCGCCAGGGAGAGGGACTTGCGGAAGGTGTACTTCACATCCCCCGCAAAGCGAGGATCCCGTTCAAACAGGATGGCCGTCTGGCGAAATCCCACCCAGGCCCGCAGTCCTCGAATATAGCGATTTCGTTCCGGCATGGCGTTGAGCAAATCCACCACCCGCCGATCCATCAGGCAAAAATCCCCGGTGTCCGTCGGAATTTCGACATCCGCCAACCGACGCAACACCCGATAAAAGCCGTAAGCCATCAGTCGCTTAAACCAGTTTTCCCGGCGGCGTTGGATCCGTTGAGCATAGACAACGTGATAGCCTGCCTGCCATTTGCGGGCCATTTCGGGAATCAGTTCCGGCGGATCTTGCAGGTCTGCATCCAGAATCACCACCGCATCTCCCCGCGCAAAATTTAGCCCTGCGGTGACAGCGATCTGATGCCCAAAATTGCGGGCAAAGCTGAGGTAGCAGATTCGCGGATCGTGCAGATGCAGTTCTCGAATCAGGGCCAGCGATCGATCGCGGCTGCCGTCATCGATCAGGACAATTTCCGCTTCCCCGTCCAGGCTATTCATCACGCCTTGTAGCCGCCGATATAGCTCTGGAAGAGTGTCTTCCTCGTTGTAGATCGGCACGATAAAAGAGTAGCGAGGGATCACCATAGGATTGCTCCACCCATACTTTAAGATAGATGCTATTTCCGGGCGACGACCGCCAGGTTCCAGGCCATGCGCTTCATCAGGGGCAGTTTCTTCAGCAGGCGATCGACCTTCTCCAGGGCTAAGTATTGGGACTTCAACCGATCCTGCTCAATGATGATTTTCTTCCAGTATCGCTCTTTGTTAGGATTCACTTTTTCAATCAGGTAAAACTGAAGGAAAATCCAGAGGCTGGCAATCCAGAATGTATCGTAGGTGGTTTGGGAATAGAGCGATCGAATGAAATTGACGATTTCAATATCCAGCGGCATCTCGTCTTCCGTGCGAACTTCCGTAGCCATGCGGCGGTAAACATTAATCACCGGATTGTGCTTCAGCGGATCCCAGAAGCAGGCCAGACCACCGGGTTTCAGGACACGATGCATTTCCCGCAGGGTCAGTTTGGGATCGGGAATGTGGTGTAGTAAGTTCGAGGCGTAGACAATATCAAAGGTGTTGTCTGGAAAATCAATATCCATTGCATTGATCACCCGACCTTCCACCTGTACCCGGTTGACTTCCGCCAGCTTCAACGCCACATCCACCATACCGGGAGAGTAATCTGAGGCAACGCACCGCGCCCCCCGACTGGCAAAATAAACGCTATTCTCGCCCGCTCCACAGCCCAGATCCAGTAAATACTTCCCCCGGACATCACCCAAATGCTTGAGGATAAAGCGATTTTCAGGAGCGGTGCAAGCCTCAAAGTAGTCTCGAACGTGAATCCCTTCCACATCGATCGCAGCCGCCCATTGGTCGTGGAATTCCTGCTCTTTTCTTAAGATTTCCTCTTGCATGGGTTCAATTCACTCAGTAATAGGATCTAGATCAGTAATAGGGTGTAGATGAACAACGGAAAAGATAGATAAGGAGAACTGCCTGATTGACTGACACATCCTTTTTTGTAGGTTGGGTTGAACAAGGTGAAACCCAACAAGGGAGATGGTTTGCGTTGGGTTTCGTCCCTCAAACCAACCTACGAGAGAATCATAGTTTCAGGAGTTTTGTCAGCCAGCCTGGGAGAACTGCTCTCAATTCATTGAGATGATACTACAAGATTATTGACTCGAATAGAACAGCGATCGGGTTCCGCCCCACTGGATGCAGTGGAGACTTCCAGGCTTAAATAACTTGCTGCCCCCTCTAGCTCTAGCCGCAGGGGGGTATTTTCGCTCAAGGTTATGGGTTCAATCGGGCGAAGGTTCTCACCGCGATCGTTTAACATCGAAAATCCCAGCGTTGCCGTTCCGCAGGCGGGTGGCACCACGACCCGTCCCCGCAGGCGGTTGCGCTCCGCCAGATTCCCCACATAGAGGAAGGTTTGAGTCGTTGATGGGTTGGCGAATTCCGTCCTGAGCGTGTATCGTCGAGGTTTCACCTGCTGGACTGATGCGCCATCGGGTCGGCTGAGAGCAATCCAATCTGGCTGCAATCCTAGGGGATGATCCACCTCCGCTTGCAGGGCATGGAACAGGCGCACAGCCCGATCGGGTGAAGTCGGGCGCAGTCGTTGGTAAACCGTCGTTGTGACTCCATTTTGCAAATCAAATTCCTGCACAGGGGCAAAATCTTCCGTAAACTCCCAGCCTTCTATAAATGCAGTCTGAACCGCTTTGATGGCCTGCTGCTGCGGCTCATTCCAACCAACAAACGGTTCCGTCACAACGACATACTGAGACTCCAACAGTTCCTCGATCGGATAGAATCCATCTGAATCCGTGGGGGAACCCTGCTGCATATTTAAAATCCGTCCCGTATCCCCATAGACGGTGCGCTCGGCCGCCAGAATCAGGTGCATCGGCAAGTGTCCGGTATACACCACAAAGATGGGTTCTCTGTTGGGTGCAGTCTGGCGCAGGAACTCCATCACCTGAAGCACATCATCGTAGTTTTGCCGAACGGGTGGGGGATAGGTGGCTGCCAGGAGGGGACGAACCGGACTGGTAAAATTGCCCGCTGGGGAAAGACTGACGATCGCATTGCCAATCAGTAAAGCTGTGCAAAAAGCCAGAATTAAAACGCGACTGATGCCTCTGCCGTGCAGCCAAACCGTCCAGATCAAGGCGGCAATGCCAAGGATCACATATGGGGCAAAATGCAGGGCGTAGTAAGTTTCGTTGTAGCGCAGTCGGAACAGCCAGAGCAGGATTGAAATCAGTCCAAAGCTATTGATAAACAGGGCAGCAGGATAGGACAGCGATCGGGTCAATAGTC
Organism: Egbenema bharatensis FJBBOT/2019; assembly: GCF_048077055.1. Taxonomy (NCBI): domain Bacteria; kingdom Bacillati; phylum Cyanobacteriota; class Cyanophyceae; order Oculatellales; family Oculatellaceae; genus Egbenema; species Egbenema bharatensis. The sequence continues at coordinate 7,157,600 of NZ_CP182236.1, forward strand.
CGGCCACAAATCCAACCAGTGCCAACCCCCAAACCAACCAGCCATACAACTCTCCATAGAATTGCCAGACCTGTCCGATCGGTTGGCTCCAGGATTCGTATAGGGAGACATAGTTTTCAGTAAAGGCTTGAATGGTGAAGTCCCAGGCCAGGGTGAGTAGGGTGACCGCACTGGTGGCAAGCACCAAAATCAGGCGCAGGACAAAGGCGAATAGATCCCGGACTGCGATTCGAGGCGATCGCCGGAGTTCCAGGATAAACACCACTGCTGTATGAATCACAATTGCCCCCAGAATCGCTACCACCGCATAGGCAAAATGGCGACGGAGCAGAATGCCAATGCCAAACAAAAATCCCAGCAACGGCACCTGCCAGCGATCGGGAAGCAGCCAGGTGAAGTGTCGATCGACTCCTCGCAGGGCAACCCAGATGGCCAAAACCATCATCAACGCAGCACTGATATCGGGATAGCCTTGAAGGACGGTAATCCAGTTTGGCGTAAACAGGGCAGCAATCAGCGTTGTCAGGGCAAATACAGCTCTAGGATTGCCGGGAATTAGTTGAGTCGCAATCGCACCCAGCACCAGGCAAAAGGGCAACAAATACACGATCGCCAGACTGATCACATAGGCGAGATAGGAGTCTCCCAAACCCAGAACCAGAGGAATTAAAGGCAAGCTGAATAGACGATTATAGGTTTGGTTTAAAGAGCCAAAGATCAGTTGAACTGCTTCCAGAGGCGATCGGCGAAATGCTTCTACGGCTTGTAGCGTAAATTGATAGAAGCCATCGTTAATATCTCCTCCTAAGAAAGCCCGTTGGCTGGTGATATAGGGAACCGTAAAAATCAGCATTACTAACAGTAAACTGATGATTAATTCTGCCCCTAAAAAGGTGTTTGCCGATCGCCTTGAATTTGGTAAAGATAATCGCATACCCACTCCTCATCCCTAGACTTCTATCGGGTGTATTCTGCTGACTCATTAGCAGGCAAGATGCCTGCGCTACGGCGGTTGGATCACTGGCAGGCAGGATGCCTGGGCTACGGCGATCGCTCGGGGAAACGCTGACCATTCTGCGAGAATTTTGTCATCAATTCACCGCTAATTGATTAATGGTTAAGGCACAACGATCGGGTTGATCTGTTTGTAAAGCTGGATTTTCAATCTCTAATAATAAATAGGTTGCTCCGGCTGTATTGACACTGAGTTGGATGGCTGACTGCTCCGTGATAGCCAAATCCGCCGATCGCTCCATCACATTCCCCTGCTCATCCATTGATGCTGCCCGGAAATTGACTCCAGCACAAGCTTCATTTCGCAGATTCACCTGCCCTTGCAGTTCAGCCACCTCTGAAAATTGACCAATATAAAGAAACGATTTGGTTGAAGATTCTGCCGCTTCATCCAGCGATCGGACTCGAATCGAATAGCCTGCCTCCTCCTGCCGGATCACAGAATTAAACGGTGGGCTGACCGTAATCCAGTCCAGTTGCCCTCCTAAGGGTTTATTGACTTCCGTTTGCATGGCGTGGAGTGTCCGAACAGCGCGATCGATCGAAGTCGGTTGAATGCGCCGATAAATCCTGGCTGTAATTCCGTCCCTCAGATCAAACTGTTCCGGAAGCGGCTCAAAGTCTTGAGTAATTTCCCATTCCTGAGTGAAGGCATCCACCACCACTTTTGCTGTATCCTGCTGTCCCTCATGCCATGCCACAAACGGTTCAGTCAAAACCACATATTCCGCCTCCAGTAATTCCCTCAGCGAGTAGTAACCGATCGAATCGATGACTGATCCTCCGCGCAAGGTCAGCACTCTCTCCTCCCCGTAGACCGTTTGCTCGGCAGCCCGCAGCAGGTGATTGGGCAATGGCCCCGTATGCACCACAAAGATTGGCTCTCCGTTGGGCGTAAGCTGACGCAAGAACTGCATCAGTTCAATCACTTCGTTGTAATTTTGCCGCACAAAGGGCGGATAGCTAGCGGCAAACCACGGACGTAGACTGTTTTGGAAGGAGCCGATCGGCGTTAAACAGACAATAAAGTTAAAGCTGAGATATAGCCCCATCGCAGCTAAACACCAGTTGCGCCAGGGGCGTTTTGCCTGTAACCAAATTGTCCAGAACAATCCAGCCAGTCCCAGAATGATGAATGGAACAAAATGAATCGCATAGTAGGTTTCGGTGTAGCGCAGCCGAAACAGCCAGATGGCGATCGAAATTCCTCCAAAACAAATCACAAAGGTCGTTGGAGCCAGCCGCAGCACGCCTGTCCAGAGTCCCAGCCCAAATCCCAACAGCACCAGCAACCAGGTTCCCAAGCCGTAGAGCGTACTGTAGAACCCAATCGATTCCTCGACGGTGCGCGTCCAGGAGTCATAGAGCGAGACATAATCCGTTGAGATTGCCTGCTGGGTAAATTCGGGGGCAAATACCGTCAGGGTGACTAAGCTGGTTGACAGGAGTAACCCCAACCGCAGGCCGAACCCTAGCAATTTCCGCCAGTTGACGGCATGGGATTTCCGCACTTCCTGTCCAATAACGATCGCCGCCTGAAGTCCGATCGCTCCCACTACCGCCAGAGCAGCATAGGCATAATGACGACGAAATAAGACGGCAACCCCCAGGAGAACCCCAATGAATGGAACCTGCCAGCGGTAGGGTAAGGGCCAGTCAAACGATCGCGGCATCCCCCGGAGACAAGCCAGAATCGCCAGGGAAATGATCAACGTTGCACCAATATCAGGATGTCCCACCAAAATCGTGACCCAATTAGGCGCAATCAGCGTGGCAATAAAAACCGTAGAGATAAAAACCGCCTTAGGATACACCGGAATCAGGCGAGTAGCCATAACGCCCAGGACAATATTTAGCGGCAACAAATAAACGATCGCCAGACTGATCACAAATGCCAGGTACGACTCTCCCAGCAGCAGGATCAATGGAATCAGGGGCAGCGTAAAAAAGCTGTTGTAGGTGCTATTACCATCCTCAAAAACATTCCGAATCGCAGTGATTGGTGTTTCACGGAACTCCTGAGAGACTTCGATCGTACGATTATAAAAACCCGCCAGGATATCGCCACCAATAAACGCTTGCTGATAGGTAAGGTATGGAATAACAACGCTGCATCCAACCAGTAGCAACGCTACAAATAGCTCTGCATAAAACAGGGATTCCCTCAATGCTTTAGGAGAGCGTAATTTCTGCTGCATGCGGTGGATTAAAAAACTAAAAATTTGCGTCTTACCATATCAGATCGCTGACATTCGGTGCAAGATTTTTGCTGGATTAAACATTTGAGCAGGGGGCATTTTTTGCTGACTGGGCGGGCAAGATGCCCACCCCACAAGAATCAGTTGGGGCGCATCCCAGTTAATGCAAATGGATCGGTTTCCGTAGCGCAGGCAGCGTTTCGACTGAGCGCTCAAGCCGAAGTCTTGCCTGCCAGTGAAATATTTGTCATGCAAATGCAAAATCGGGATACACTCAGTCCGTTGTTTCAGTCCTTCCAGTTAGGGATCTGCAATTAAATGGCATCCCTTTGAAAAAATCGGCTGTAAGGGCGTACTGCTGTGCGCCCCTAACGGGTGCGTTATTTTGCCGCATCCCCCTTAGCCCGTGATCCGCTCCAGAATCTTCTGTACGATCTGCGTTCCCGTCACCGCTTGCCAGGCAAACAATCCTACCAGCGCAATGTTAAGGGAAATATGAGAATAGCGGGCCCAGTCGTTGCCCTTCTGCATGAAAGGAGTCAGGGAGGCAGAGGTAGCAATTAGCCCAGTCATCGCCAAACCCACCAGCAGGTGAGGGCCCACAAACAGCTTACCGTTGTTGATGTAGGTGACCGCCATCCCACCCAGCGTACCAATCACCATGAATGCTAGTAAGGCCGCTCCGATCTGATGATGCCGGATATTGAACCGACCCTTGATCAACTCTTTCTTCACTTCCCCTTCGGCCGATCGAGTGCGGCGAATTTGAACGCCCAGGTAAAGGGCATATAGCGTTGCGGCAAGCAGCACCCACATCATGATGGGATGGGCAAACTGGCTCCAAACCTTAACCGATTCTGGGATTTCGAGGTTCATAGTCTTTAAATAGTGTTCCCCTAAGTCTTCATAAAAATTAGCATAACCGTTAATCTGGTTTTAGCGGGCAAACGGGAGCAAAAATATTAAGAGAAACTGAAGTACTTCTAGACTAGGGAAGCCAGATAAAGATAGGGTTAAGGGAAAATCATCATCCTTATCCACCTCGTTTCATTGATTTCATAGTCCCGCTATGAATCCATCCAAGCTTGAGGCAATCTTGCAAGTCGTTTTTGATACCTGTGATGCGGAAGGTTGCCCGTTAAGCACGCAACAGCGAGAAATCCTTTTTCGGATCCTGCTCGACGAATTGGCTCAACTCGCTCCATCGCAGGCGATCGATCGCCCTACTGCACCTTCTCAAAACGGCTCAAACCCCTTGGATGAGCTGTCTTCGGTTCAACGTCAGGCTTTACTCCAATTCATCCAAGACCAAACGCAGCAAAACCGCTCCTGGAAAGCTAAACTGCTGGATGATTGGCTCCACGATCGCCCATCGGGACAAATTCAGTTCATCCGCGATCAGTACGGATTGCCCTGGCTCGAACAAGTCCTGCCAGAACACATCACCAAATATGCCGATGAAGCCACCCTAAGACTTCAGGTGGGCGATCGGATTGAGGTATCGAATGGGCTGTGGGAATGGGTGCAGGAGGACGGCCCCGTCAGCGGGAGTGGTTTCCCTGTACGGTGACTCAGCTCATAGAAGTGAAAAATGAATCGAGGGGGACAGGCTACAGCACACCCGCCTATGCCCAGCAAACCAACTGCTTAATCCAGTTTGATAACGGCATGGAGTATGAAATCCAGGGCATCTACGAATGGAACCGCTACAACTGGCGACGACCTGCATAGAACCAATTGCTCAGAATAATGCTCAGCATAATTTTGGTTAAACAACCGATCGCCCCTCAAGAAAAGATCTTCTCAACCCCTGATGACGACAGAGGTTGAAGAAGAATCACAGGAAGGAAGTTACAAAACTTTATCAAAATCAGCTCTATGCGCTGTATCGGAGCATACGATCGGCTGGATTGAAAGGTGTAGAGGCTGGATCGGGTATATTCCAACTTTGCGTTTGCGCGACCACTATCTCACTGGCAGGCAAGACTTCGGCTTGAGCCCTTCGGCTTGAGCTCAGGTCGAACGCTCAGTCGAAACGCTGCCTGCGCTACGGACTGGCAGGCAAGATGCCTGCGCTACGGCAACGAATCTCTTCTATTCCTACTCCTTGGTGGGCACTGCCCACCCTACTTTGCTCCTCACTCCTCACTCCTCACTCCTCACTCCTCGGCTGCATATACTCAGGAAACCCCTTAATCCGCTTGGCATCGGGATATTTGTACGTCAAAGCTTTGCTAGTTTGCTTCCGCAGACTGACCAGGGCTTCCGCCATTTTTACCGCTGCGGCGACTGCATCAATCACGGGAATTCCCAGGCGTTGCTCCAGTTCGTGATCCAGACCGCTCATCCCAGCACAACCTAAACACAACGCCTCTGCCTTATCCTCAACCATGGCCGATCGCCCGATCGCTTCCAGGGAATCGACGGTGGCGGCCCGCGCCGTTTCTGTTTCCACGACGGCAATCCCAGAGGTGCGGATTGAAACACAGCGATGGGCAAAGCCTGCCTTGTGAATTGTTTTTTCAATCATGTCGAGGGTGCGATGTTGCGTAGTGACCACTCCCCAGCGAGCTGCCACCATATTAGCCACGTACATACTCGCTTCAGCAATGCCGATGACTGGTTTCGTCGTCAATTCCCGTGCCGCTTCAATTCCCGGATCTCCCCAGCAGGCAATCACAAAGGCATCGAATTCATCGCCAGACAAAATAATTTCCTCCAGAATGCCAGGAATGGCCAGGTATTCGTCGTAGTAGCTTTCGATCGATTCAGGCCCGGCTTTAGGCTGAGTGGTGGCAATGGTGGTGTGAGGGAAGCGAACGGACTGGGCGGATTCATTAATTCCCTGGGTCATGGCATCGAAGGTATTGCCATTGATCACTTTGATTTGAATGGGCTGCTGCATAGGTTATGGGAGGAAAAAGCAGAAATCGGTAAGAGTTTGACGGTCTTGCGACCACTCCTACCGAAATCATTGTATGGCTTGCGTCAGCGATCCTTTAGTCCATCCGCCAGAACCCTGAGGATTCTAGGAGGCAACGGAGGATTTTAGACCAATGCCCTCGTACTTGTCCACGCTGGTCTTATCCAACATCCGGCGACCATCCACGACCAACGGCGGATTTTCCATATCCTTCAGTAGTTCAGGAATCGCCTGGAACTGTTGCCAGCGCGTCATGATCAGGATGGCATCCACTCCTGCGATCGCTTCCTTCAGATCATCCCGGAAGTCTACCGTTGTGCCAAAGATTTTCTCGGCTTCGTGACGAGCGATCGGATCGTAGGAGGTGACGATCGCCTGCTCCTCCAGGAGCGTTTTGGTGACAGGCAGAGCCGGAGATTCCCGAATGTCATCGGTTCCAGGCTTGAAGGCCATCCCCAACACCGCAATCTTGCGTCCTTGCAGCACCGGGTAATGCTGTTTCAGCAGCGCGATCATCTTTTCAGGTTGAGTCGCATTGACCTCAATCACCGATTCCAGCAGCCGCATCGGGCTACCCGCCTGATTGCCATAGGAAATCAACGCCTTCACATCCTTCGGGAAACAGCTTCCCCCGAAGCCACAGCCTGCCGCCAGGTAAGTAATAGAGGCAGGGAAAATGCGCTCGCCAGTTTCCAGAATTGGCGTAAACCGCTTATCCAGATGGACTCCGTTCATGGCTTCCACTACATCTACGCCGACGGTAGCGCAGAGGTTGCCAATTTCATTGGAGAAGGAAATCAGCGTTGCCAGCAGCGAGTTTGCGGTGTACTTAATCATTTCAGCGGTGCGGGTGTTGGTGCGGATCTTGTCCACTCCATCAAAAATCGCGTAGAGTTCCGCCAGGGCATCAATACTGCGATCGTCAATCCCGCCCAGAACGATGCGATCGGGATACATAAAATCAGGAATCGCTTCTCCTTCCTTCAAGAATTCGGGGTTCATGCCTACCCCAAAATCAGTTCCCGCCTTCTTTCCAGACGCTTTTTCCAGAATCGGCAACACTACGCCATCGCTGGTGCCCGGCACGACGGTACTTTTCACCACCACCACATGGTATCCGTCTTTATCCTTGAGAACCGTGCCAATCTGTTCGGAAACCTGCTTGATGTATTTCAGATCAATTTCGCTACCATCGAAGGGCGTTCCCACCGCAATCAGCGAGAGATCAGTGTCCATCACTGCCTGCCGTAAATCGGTACTAGCCACCAGATTCTTATGCAGATTCTTCTGGAGCAGTTCTTCCAGCCCCGCTTCATAAATCGGAGGAATGCCCTTGTTGATTTTGTCTACCTTGGCCTGGTCAACATCCACACAAATGATTTGATGTCCTTTCTCAGCCAGGCAAACGCCCGAAACCAAACCGACGTATCCTGTTCCAATCACTGAAACCTTCATTTATGCATCCTCCGCAACTTGATTATCTTGATACCAAATCAGGGCCCGGCGTAATCCTTCATCAACCGAGATACAGGGGTCGTAACCCAGGTCATTCCGCGCTTTGGTGATGATGGGGCAACGGCGATTGGGGTTATCCACCAGGTACGCCTTATCTTCGCTGACTTTGCGAATTACCTGACCTTGATAGCCAAACAGCTCGCGGGAGAGTTCCACCACTCTTTCCGCCAGGGTTGCCATCGAGATTTCCGGTGTCTCAATCCCAATGTTGTAAGCTTCGCCCTGACGACCCACCACCAGGATTTTGTAGTAACCCACGATCGCATCGGCGATATAGCAGAAGGTGCGCGTGGGGGAACCATCGGAGAGCATGATGATGTCTCGTCCTGCCAAAACATCCCGGGCAAAGTCTGGCAACACGCGGCGATCGGTGATTTTTAAACCAGGGCCGTAGTTGTTGAAGGGACGAGCAATTTTAATCGGCAAGTTATACTGCTCGGCGAAGTTAACGCAGAGGGTTTCGCCATAGCGTTTCGACTCGTCGTAGCAGGCTCTTGGCCCCGTACATGAGACATTCCCCCGGTAGGTTTCAGGAGTCGGAATGTTCTCAGGGGTTGGATCACCGTAAATTTCACTGGTGGAGTAGAACAGGAATCCATCCAGCGGCTTGCCCTTCTCCTGCTGTTGCTTGGCGTATTCCAACAGCGATCGCAGTCCATTCACGTTGGCATCCATTGTTTCGATCGGATACTTACGGTAGAAAATGGGCGAGGCGATCGATGCGGCGTGGATGATGTACTGAAAATCATCCATATCGTCTGGCAGAGGATGGGTAATATCGTGTTTAGCCAGAATTAAGTTGGGATTCCCTTTCAGGTTCGTTAACCACTCAGGAACGCCACGAATGTAGTTATCAAAAACCGTGAGATGAATGGGGTCTTTACCGCTAATTTGATTCCAGTGCAGAATTGATTGCACCAGATAATAGCCCAAGAATCCAGCTCCACCCACAATCAGCAGCTTTTTGCCGGACATCTGAGAAAATTCAGATTGCAAATTGCCGCAAATATAATCTAAGTCAGCACTAATTACATCCTGAGCAGTTTTCATGCGTTTTTCCTAATCGTAAAAAATTTGTTCAACCAGGGATGCATCCCTGAACCTAGACAGCAGCAGGCAGTTTAACGGGGAAGTGAGCATCTTGCTCTGCCCGGAGTTTGTGGGAAAGGCTGTTTTCAGGCAATTCCACATCGTCGTAAGTCAAAACTTGATCCTTGGGAACATCACGCTTGAGGCGGCACCCTTCGGCTAATCCCATCGGCAGCAGATTTTCAGCGCGCACCGTTTCGTAGTTTTCGCACTGGCCGTAGGTCATATACCAGCCCAATCCATCCAGGGTTTCACCCGCCTTCAGGTCAATCTTGGCTGTCGTCACCACATCCACCTGGGGTGCTCCCAGCGGCGCAATCACCACGTCATTGAACAGCACCACTCGCGCTACGGAGAGCGGCACTTCAAAGATGGTCAGGTGGTAGGGAACATAGAAACTGTAGAGTGGGCCTTCACCCAGCTTGCCGTAGTTGAGGTAGTGTTTTTGGGTGGATTCGTGGGCTTCCGCAAATACATAAACCCCAGGGCTGGGTTTAGCTCCGACGACATAATCAACGATGCCGCCCAGGGAACGCAGTTGGTCAATATCGTACATACCAACCATTTCATCAACATGACCTTTGTAGTCCAGCCCAATCATGCCGCGTTGCGCTACCTTCATGCCCGTTGCGTTGGCCACGATCGCCTGTTCAAAGGAGATTTTAGTCCCATCCGCAAAGCTTGTGACCATGTGAGGTGTTTGCCCCCACTGTTTGGCAAAACCTGCCTGGGTCGTAGGGTTGCGATAACGGTCTTGTAGCCCTTTGATGTTGCCGCAGAGTAAGGGTTTTAGCCCAATGCTCTTGACGAAACGATAGAGGTTGAGCTGCACGCCGGGTTGGTCGCCATCGCAGCCCGTTAAGATCACGCCTGCTGCATCCGCCTTCGCCTTGAGGATAGGGCCAACCGTGCCGTCCAGTTCTGCATTCATCAGCACCATGTGCTTTTTATGCTCGATCGCCAGCACTGTCACCTGGGCTCCGTATTCCACATGCCCCGTCGCTTCCACCAGAGCTTCAATACTGTCCGCCTGACAGGGAACTTTGGGATCGCTGGTGACGGCATACTTACCTTGCTGGATTGCGTCCTCCAGTTCGCCCGCTGTCTTCACCTCGACAATTTGCGCTCTGGGAACGCCAATCTGAGTGTAGGCTTCGATCGCCGCTTCAACGGTGCGGTTACAAATCACAGACAGGTGCATTCCAGGCATATAGTTCACGACCTGGTTAGCCAGTCCGCGCCCCATAAAGCCAGCTCCATACATGCCGAACCGAACCGGATTGCCAGCCTCGGCCCGGGCTGCCAATGCAGTATCAACAATAATCATGCGATAAACTCCTTAATTTTGAGTGCTTGATGCGTATTCAGATGCCTATCCCAACGCCTATTCCAATGCCCATTCAACAAAGTTTCAGGCTTTCACCCCTGCGGAGATCTGCAACAGCTCCCAGGCGACATCTTTAGCGGATATTTCGCTGACGGGCAGCGGCCACTCGATTCCCAGAGCCGGATCATCGTAACGAAGTCCCTGCTCATATCCTGGCGCATAAAACTCACCTACCGAATAAGTCACTTCAGCATCATCGGTTAAGGTTTGATAGCCGTGGGCAAATAGATCGGGCACGTAGAGCATCCGATAGTTATCGGCGGTTAGCTCAACCCCAAAATGCTGCAAGTAGGTCGGCGAGTCGGGTCGCATATCGACAATCACATCGTAGATTGCGCCGCGAGTGCAGCGAACCAGCTTTGTTTCAGTGGCAGGGGGCAACTGATAGTGCATTCCCCGCAGGGTGCCGCGCTTGTGGTTAAACGACAGGTTGCACTGAGCAATCACAGGTTTGAGTCCGTGTTCCTCGAATTCTCGACCGCAGAAGGCACGAGCGAAAAACCCCCGGTTATCCGATCGCTTTTCCAGGTCGATGACGAAGGCATCTTTGAGCGGAGTTTCTGTAAACTGCATAAAATGTGAAAACGGTTTGTGAGCTTACTGTAGATTGAGTCAAACAACCCTGGGGTAAATCCAGTCAGACAGGGACAGCCAGTCAGACAGGGGCAGCCATCACAGGGTTCGACTTACCAAACTTTCCAGGGGGCCTTTTTGTCTTCCCACAGACCTTCCAGGTATCGCTTATCCCGCAGCGTATCCATTGGTTGCCAGAAACCAGAGTGCTTGTAGGCGTGGAGTTGTCCTTCGTGGGCCAGCTTCTGGAGGGGTTCCTGCTCCCAGGTAGTGGAATCATCTGCGATGTAGTCAATCACTTCCGGTTCCAGAACAAAGTAGCCGCCATTGATCCAGGCTCCATCGCCATCCGGCTTTTCGTGGAAGGAGTGAATTTTGGTTTGTTCTTCACCAAGGACGATCGCCCCAAAGCGTCCAGCAGGCTGCACAGCGGTCAGAGTTGCCTTTGCCCCATGGGACTTGTGAAACTCTACTAGCTCACTGATATTGATATCGGCAACACCGTCCCCGTAGGTAAAGCAGAAGGTTTCGTTGCCAACGTGCTCACGCACCCGCTTCAAGCGTCCGCCTGTCAGCGTACTTTCCCCCGTATCCACCAGCGTTACCCGCCAGGGTTCGGCATTACCCGAATGGATATTCATTTGATTAAACCGCATATCAAAGGTGACATCTGACATCCGGAGAAAATAGTTAGCAAAGAATTCTTTGATGACGTACCCCTTGTAACCGCAGCAGATCACAAAGTCGTTTATTCCATGGCTTGAATAAATTTTCATGATGTGCCAAAGGATGGGCTGACCACCAATTTCCACCATTGGTTTTGGTTTAACGGAGGTTTCTTCGCTCAAACGAGTGCCTAGTCCACCAGCCAAAATTACTGCCTTCATGCAACCTATACCTCTACACTCCAAAAGTTCTGTTACGACTAAGGAATCTATTCAGTCCAATCACTTCAAAATCGGTCGATCGATCGACCTCAAAGCTGGAACAATACTTGAAAGACAGCTTGCAACCTTGCTGCGGAGCAAATTCTAAATTGCTTTGAAGAGGTCTCAAAGAAGATATTTTGAACCTACCAATTTCCGCAGTTCCAATTACAAGCCCTGGTCAACAATTCAACTGAAAATAGAACTCTATATAGGGAACATCACATGATTCAAGCCGTGTTCCAGAAAAGTTATTCCACCAGGAAGTCCTTAGCAAACAGCACATCATTGCAATATGAACGTATCCATAAGAGAAATCAGAACTTGTTCAAAACATACCTGTAGAAAAGCTTCTGGATGCACCACTTGACTTATAAATATAGATTACAGTGAGACTGGCAAAAACTTCTAGAGCAACCTGTAAAGGCACGATAAACAAATATCTTTTCTATGTAAAAACTGCGTGAACGATGGGCAGTACAACGGTCTTGATCAACTACAAACTTCAGTGGAATGACCGAGTAGCAACGTTTTTGTGAATAAGCTCAAAGTTGTTGGATCCATTCCAGCCTGAACCTGTCAAGGCGATCGCTGGGCTGCCTCCGCAGGGGAAGGCTGACAATCTCAGCCAAATCCTTGTACTGGAGCAAAAGTAGACCAGGGAGCGTTTTAAAAAACCTGTACAGTACTAGTAGAAGCGAGGGTGAATTGAGCAACCGTAGAGCGGGCATCTTGCCCGCGCAGGCTGGAAGCCTGCACTATGAAAGGTGGGCGTATTGCTGCCGAGGTGTCTACATAGTATGTCTGAACGCACCCCTTTCCAGCCCTTTTGCACGAATATCAGCCCATACCAGCGAAGATGTATCTCTGGGTAGACGATTTGGTATAAATCGCTTCATAAAATCCTCTTTAGCGTATGGCTGAAAACCGAATCGGGTTTTTACAGTCCCGGATATAAGGATTTTTACGCCAGGTTTTCCATGCTTTCAATTAGGAGTTTTTTAGTATGCAACAGGTTATTTCTGGATTAGCTTCTGTACTGGTTCGATCGCTGCGTCGAGGACTGGTGCTGGTTATTGCTTTAGGTTTATTCAGCGTTGCCGGATGGTTTAGCTTCAGTCAGCCCAGCCAGGCAGCCACTTCTACCCCCGAAGAGGCTCTGCAAGAGATTCAGCGCGATCAGTCCAGGCAAGATCGGCAAGAGTTCTACAAGCAACAAGTTCAGATCACCGAGCAGCCGAAGACAGGCGCGGAACAGGAATACGAGCAAAATATTGAGCAATATTATCAAGCAAACCCTGATGAAGCAGGCGTTGTGGAAGGGGCAAAGGAACTGGTCAACAAAGTAACAGGTAACGATTAGAAGCTCATTTGCCTGTAGAACTCAGCTTCAAAGAACCAGAACTGCGAATTGATCTTGCATTCCTTCGAGGAAACTTGAGGATGAGATATGAGACTCGAATTTAATTGAAATTGCATCTAAAAAGGATGTAGTTTGAGTCATTATTCTGAATCAGTCAGATGAATTTCTGGCTGATTTTTTTATTGGTCTGGTGGCAACTTTGGGGAAGGCAAAAGGAAGCATCCCACTTTTGTAACAGAATGAAGATTAACCCACCTCTGCCCCGCCCAAGCGGGGAAATGGAGGCCCCCTGCTCAACCAGGAGAACATCCAAGTGCCTGGGTTGTCAGGTTTGTTTCACCCTTGCTTCTGCTTTGCTTGTTTCGCAAACGAAAGATACTGTTCCAGAAAAGGTAACCCGCCGATCGCCGGGAGGAAATAGCGAGAGGTGCAGAGTAAGCCCAGGGCCGCTCCAGTTGCGGCATCAAAGTAGGGTTGATAGAACAAAATTAGGGCTGCATCACGGGTTCCTACACCGGCGAAGGTGAGGGGTAAAAGTCCCGCCAGGATGGCTAGCGGAGATAGGGCCAGGTTTGTTAAAAACGGGGCATAGGCGTTGAGAGCCAGGATGAAAAACCAGATCTGCAATAAATGTAAAAACCAGATAAAAATTGAGGTCAGGGCAATCTTCGTCAGGTTCCACTTATCCTGCCAAAAGTAGTCATGCATATCCTGCCAGGCGTAGCTCATTTTACCCAGCTTGGCCTTTAGCTTCTTGGGCGCGATCGTTTGCAGCACTTTAAAAAACGATCGGGCAAATCTAGGAACGCTTAAGATTGCAATTCCCAGCACCAAACCCAGCCCCACGCTGAACGTCATGACCCCAAACAACCAATCTCCCTGAGGATACAGCAGTAGCCCAAACACGCACCACAGCAGTAAGGACAGCATATCGCAGGTCTTTTCAAACACCACTAGCGATAACGCCATTGCGCCCGTTAAATGCCCCCGTTCTTGCATGAAGTAGGCCTTGGCAATATCTCCCATCTTGGAGGGCAACACCATATTTAAGCTGCTAGCCGCCAGGATGAGCTTATTCGCCTCTAAAAACGTCAGCGACTCGGATCTGGGTTCAGAGGGAAGATTAACTCCCATCGGCTCAACCTTCGCACCAACCATCGCTTCAGATAGGGTAGAGGGCATAAGCTGCTGGAGCCGCCATGCGGTGATCATCGTGATGGGAATGACCATGCCCAGACTAATCATCATCCAGGGAAGATTGCTATTGCGAAAGACTGCAATTAGCCCCTGAAAGTCAATTCTCCAGTAGATGAGTGCCAGGATCAGGAGACTAACGCAGATGGAAATAAGACGTTTCATGGGCACCTGGGCAGTAAAGGACGCAAAACAAACGCAACAATCCTTTAAACGAACAAGATTTTACCCTATTTCTTTTCATTTCGTTTCCTGGGTTCTTGCTGTTCCCCTTTGCATTGCTGGGGGTTGGCAGTAGACTGTTAGTCACTATAAAAGAGAGCAAAAGGCAAAAGAAAAGCCCTTGCAACTGTTAACTGAGCGAATTGAGCACTGCTACCCCCCAATAAAGTCAATTTATGCGTATTTTACTGTTGTATCCTCTGTTTCCTAAAAGCTTTTGGTCCTGGGAAAAGACAATGGAATTGCTCGATCTTAAAGCATTTTTGCCGCCACTTGGGTTGATTACGGTTGCGGCCCTGCTGCCGCAGGAGTGGGAATTTAAGCTGGTCGATCGCAATGTTCGCACCGTCACCGAGGCAGAGTGGGAATGGGCAGATCTGGTGATTCTGTCGGCGATGATTGTCCAGAAGCCCGATTTTTTAGCACAGATTCGAGAAGCCAAACGCCGGGGGAAACGGGTGGCAGTAGGCGGGCCCTACGTTACGTCCGTCCCTGATGGGGCAAAAGCAGCAGGAGCCGATTATCTGGTTTTAGATGAGGGAGAGCTTACCCTTCCCCTCTTTGTGGCTGCCCTGGAGCGCGGAGAACCGACGGGAACGTTCCGCGCCACCGAAAAGCCCGATGTCACCAGTACGCCCATCCCACGCTACGACTTACTGCAACTGGATGTTTACGATAGTATGTCGGTGCAGTTTTCCAGGGGATGCCCGTTTCAGTGTGAATTTTGCGACATTATTGTGCTGTACGGTCGCAAACCCCGCACCAAAACCCCCCAGCAGTTAATTGCAGAGCTGGAATATCTTTACAACCTGGGTTGGCGCGGCAGCATTTTTGTCGTAGATGACAACTTCATTGGCAACAAACGCAACGTCAAACTGTTGTTGAAGGAGTTGAAGGAATGGGTGAAGCAGCGGGGTTATCCCTTCAGTTTTGGTACGGAGGCATCCGTTGATCTGACCAGGATCAGGAGCTGATTGACTTGATGCTGGAATGTAATTTTGCCAGTGTGTTTTTAGGCATTGAAACCCCTGATGAAGATAGCCTTTCCCTTACCCGCAAGTTCCAGAATACGCGCAATCCACTGGCGGATGGGGTGGAGCAGATCGTCCGGAGCGGATTACGGGTGTTTGCGGGATTCATCATCGGCTTTGACAACGAAAAGTCAGGTGCAGGCGATCGCATTGTGCGGTTCATTGAGCAAACCTCGATTCCAGGGGCTTTCTTCAGTATGTTGCAGGCCCTCCCGGATACTGCCCTCTGGCATCGGCTGGAAAAGGAGGGCCGTTTACGCTCCAGGGATTCTAACCTGAACCAGACAACGTTAATGAACTTCGTGCCCACCCGCCCGATCGAAGAGATCACGCGGGAATATATTGATGCCTTCTGGACGCTCTACGATCCTCACGTTTACCTCGATCGCGCCTATCGCCATACGATGATGACAGGTCTACCGAAAGTGAAGGTGACAGCCCAACCCACTACCTGGAAGAAGCTGAGAGCCGGACTGATTCTGGTCTGGCGGCAGGGCATTCGGCGGCAAACCCGCTGGCGGTTCTGGCATCACTTAATCAGCGTTTGGCGACAGAAACCTCAGCTCGTCACCCGATTTTTGATCACCTGTGCCTACGGTGAGCATTTCACCGAGTATCGGCAGATTGTCTGTGAGCAGCTCGAACAACAGTTAGCTGAATTTTTAGCAGAGGAAGCCCAACGGCAAGTAGCAAAAGGAGCGATCGAGGAGGTGATTCCTTTTTAGGGAGGCAAATTGAATTGGCTATTGCGGGTAGGTGGCACAATACTGGGTAGGGGTACATGGCTTGTGGCAAAAAACGTACCGGGTGGGCGCACTTGCACTGGGCGGGCGCACAGCGGTGCGCCCCTACTGGGTTGCTTGGAGGGAACCAACGGTTTTGGTTTGGGGAATGCGAACGGTGAACGTTGTGCCGACTCCAACCTGGCTTTCTACGCTGATCTCCCCTTGATGGAGATCCAGACAACGTTTAACTACGGCCAGTCCTAACCCGGTTCCCATGACTGCTTTGGCATTGCTACCCCGAACGAATAGATCATAGAGATGCGGCTGATCTTCAGGTGGTATGCCGATACCCTGATCTTTGACCTGAAATAGAACTGCATCCGGTTCGCAGAGAAGAATCAGGTCAACGCTACTGTCAGGCGGAGAAAACTTGATCGCGTTGGACAGAAGATTGCTGAGGATGGCATACAGCAGCTTTTCATCTACACAGGCGCGAATGCAGTTTCCCTGTTGTGTAAAGGCGAGCGATCGCCTGGAATCACCATAGAGCTGAAAGTCTTCAACTAAATTGAGGCAAAAGGTTTGAATTTCAACCCATTCTGGCTTGTATTCCAGCTTGCCAGCATCGGCTCTGGCCAAAGTCAGAATATCGCTGAGGAGTTGGGTCATCATCTTGGCGGAAGACTGAATTCGGTACAGGTTCTTCAGCTTGGTGGGTTCCACTTGCTGCTTCAAGGTTTCATCTAAAAGCTGGGCAGATCCCAAAATCAGGCTGAGGGGAGTCCGAAATTCATGGGACACCATAGAAAACAATTGGAGCTTGAGTTGGCTTAACTCTTTCTCTTGAGCCAGGGTACGCTGCTGGGTTTCGGCTTCTTGCCGTTTCACCATCTGACGATAAAGCTGGGCATAAACCCCAAACAAAATGACAAAGGTTAGTAAGGTTCCTAACGGCTCAATCAACATCCTGAAGCGCAGATTGGATTGGGATTGCTCAACGCGCAGTTGCAGCAGCTCTTCTTCCCTAGCTTCCAACAGAGCGATCGTTTGCCGAATCGATTCCTGGTTTTGGCGGCTCTGCACCACTAGCGGATCAGCACTGGAAAGAATAGCCGGTAAGGATAACTCCGATCGCCCGTCTTCCGGCTCCGCTTCCCGGATAAAGCGATTTCGTTGTAGCATCGACCGTTCCAATAAATCCACCTGCTCAATGATTAGCCTCTCTAAGGTGTCGAGCCGTTGCTGTTGCACGGGAGTATCTGCCAGGGATTGTCTCAACTGCTGAAGCAAGGGATCTATATCGCGGATCGCGGCTTGATAGTGGTTCATCTCCATGCGATCGCCGGAAAAGATATAGCCCCATCGCCGGGACTCCGCCTCCGCCAGAGTGATAGACAAATCAGTCAAAATATTAAGGATCCCATTGGTCTGCTTCACCTGATTTGCGCTGTCCACCAATCGCATAGCATTCTGATAAGAAGTCAGGCTGACAGCCCCCATGAGCAAGACGGCCAACCCAAATCCACCTGTCATCCATTTCCCTTGATGTAGCCATTTCATACTGACCCTATGCGTATTTTGGTTGTTGAAGATGATGTTCAAATTGCTGATCTATTGACGGAAGCGTTAACAAACCGCCAGTACAAAGTTGATGTAGCGAAGGATGGCGAGGAAGCCTGGAGTTGGACAGAAGCCCTGGAATATGACTTGATTTTGCTTGACATTACCCTGCCTAGACTGAACGGAATCCGATTTTGCCAACGGCTACGCGAGCAGCACTCGACGGTTCCCGTTTTGATGCTAACTGCTCGTGACACGATCGCCGACAAGATTGTTGGACTGGATGCGGGAGCCGATGACTATATGGTGAAGCCCTTTGACATTGAAGAATTAATGGCGCGCATTCGGGCCCTGCTGCGACGGGGAGGCACAGCAATGCGACCTAATTTGTTTTGGGGCGACTTATCCCTCAATCCCAACACCTACGAGGCAACCTATGCCAACCATCCCCTGACGCTCACCCCCAAAGAATATGCCCTACTGGAACTACTGGTAGCAAACGGACGACGGGTCCTGAGCCGACCGGGAATCATTGAGCGATTGTGGGCTTTGGATGATCCCCCTACCGAAGAGGCAGTCAAGTCCCACGTTAAGACTTTGCGCCAAAAACTGCGATCGGTGGGTGCGCCAGAGGATTTTATTGAAACGGTACATGGATTGGGCTACCGCTTACAGCAAACCCAGTAGGAATCATCTCTCGAAATGTTGAAATTTAGAATCCCCTCTAAATCTCCCGAAATCCCCCCGAAATCCTCCCCATTTTTGAAAGATGAAACGGTACTCTTAAACGTAGCGATTTCATAAATGCTCTAGAGTACCCCTTCATGCACTGTATATCCTCACCTCGGATTCGAGTTGAGGTTTTTTTTGCTATTCTTCCCCCCGAAATCCCCCCGATTTTCCCCTCTTTTCGCCCATTGGGACAGTATCTTGGACGGGTTAAACCTCATTTGATACTCCCCCAAGCGGCCGAGTTTACGGGGCGGGCGTAGAATACAGTGATTAACCGTTTGAGTCACCCCATATTTGAAGGGCTGGGAACCAACGAATTAACAGACCTGGTAGCAAAGACCCGCCGATCGAGGTTTCCAGCTTTTGTCCCTGGACAGCAACTAGAAAAGCAACACGAGTCATGGCTATGTTAACTGTTGGCGATCCGGCTCCCTGGTTTACCCTTCCCTCCACCTCAAACCCTCAGTATCACTTTGATACGGTGGGAGGCTACCGAGCCGTTTTGTTTTTTTTCGGTAGTTCCCAAATCCCAGGAGTAGCTGAGGTTCTTAAGAATTTTTTACAGTGTCAGGAGCAGTTTGCCCGACTGAAAATTCCCTTTTTTGGGGTCAGTATTGATCCAGCAGACGAGGGGCTAAAAGCGGCGATCGAAGACCCCACCTACTGTAAGTTTCTGTGGGACTTTGAGCAGTCCGTCAGTCAGAAGTATGGCGTATGTCAGGCGGAGGGAGAAAAATTCTACTACGCCCCCACCACCTACATCATGGATGAAAGCCTGCATGTGGCGCATGTTCTCCCCCTCGAAAATCCTGAAGCCTATGTCACGGCGATCATGGCTATTCTGGAAGCTTTTCCGGAACCGGAACCCCACTCGATCGCAGCACGGCAGGCTCCTGCATTAATCATTCCCCGAGTGTTTGAACCCGAACTGTGCCAGCACCTGATCCAGCTTTACCAGACAAACGGGGGTGAAGAGTCTGGATTTATGCGCGAGGTAGACGGTAAAACCGTTGCCATTATGGACTATGGCTTTAAGAAGCGACGGGACTTTCTGGTTGAAGATCAAACCCTGCTGGAGGCAATCAACACCCTGGTGATTCGGCGGATCAAACCCGAAATTGAAAAGGCCTTCCAGTTTGAAATCACCCGCTTTGAGCGACATTTAATTGCCTGCTATGATTCCAGGAATCAGGGATTTTTCAATCGCCATCGAGATAACACCACCAAGGGAACTGCCCATCGCCGCTTTGCCATGACCCTGAACTTAAACACGGGGGAGTACGAAGGAGGCTGTTTATGGTTTCCAGAATACGGCAGACAATTGTTCCGTCCGGGGGTGGGGGAAGCAATAATCTTCTCCTGCTCCATGCTCCATGAGGTGACTCCCGTAACAGCAGGGCAACGGTTTGCCTTGTTATCCTTCTTCTACGGTGATGAGGATGCGCAGATCCGGGAGCAGAACCGGAAAT
Organism: Egbenema bharatensis FJBBOT/2019; assembly: GCF_048077055.1. NCBI lineage: Bacteria > Bacillati > Cyanobacteriota > Cyanophyceae > Oculatellales > Oculatellaceae > Egbenema > Egbenema bharatensis. The sequence continues at coordinate 7,177,521 of NZ_CP182236.1, forward strand.
ATCTGGCCACGAAACAAGCTGCTGATCGCCAGGAAGTGAATCCTCAGGAAGTGAATCCTCAGGAAGCCAGCCCTCAGGAAACCAGCCCCCCGGAAAGAGCCGCAAAAGCAGCCGCAACGCACACAACTGTAGTCGAAAAGGTCACAAACTCTGAAGGGAACCCGGATTCCCAGGAAGCAATCCCAGCCGTTGGCGAATCTGAAGCAGCAGAGAATGTTGCAGTCCCGATCGCGTTGGAGTCACCGACAGATGAACCGATGCATCCAGAAGAGCTAGATCCAGAAGAGCCAGATTCAGAAGAGCCAGATTCAGAAGAGCCAGACGATACGTCGCTGGACACCCTATCGCCAGCAATGTCCACAGCAATGGCGGAAACTGATATCAGGTTAGCCGATGGGATCGTTGAGCCGGAAGCAGAGGAGCTAGAGGCAGAGGAGCTAGAGGCAGAGGAGCAGCCAGACAAACCGGATACCCCTACTGGAAAGGGGGTTGTAGTGGGCGATCGATCGACCAGAGAACAATCATCGACCAGCCAACGATCGGGACGGGGATTTCAACCCAAATCCAAGAAAAAGCAGATTAAACGGGCGAAAAATCCCACCAAAATTCTGTTCCTGCATCCCAACTTTCCGGCCCAGTTCCGTCATCTGGCCACCACCCTGAGCAGCGATCCAAACTATCAAATTGTCTACGGCACAACCCGCGAGGAAGGTTCGATTGCCGGGGTGAAAAAAATCCTGTATACCCCTAACCGAGAACCCCATCCCGAAACCCATCATTATGTGCGATCGTTGGAAGGTGCCGTGCTGCAAGGGCAAGCCGTCTATCGCATCCTTCAGCAGCTTAAAGACGAGGGCTTCGTTCCCGATCTGGTGTATGGCCATTCCGGCTGGGGTCCAACGCTGTTTATCAAAGATGCCTTACCCAAAGCCAAACTCCTGTGTTACTTCGAGTGGTTCTACCGGGCCCACGGTTCAGACAGCGACTTTGATCCAGCCAACCCTCTGAATGCCGATGATGAAGCCCGAATTCGGATCAAGAATTCACCGATTCTGCTTGATCTGTATAGCTGCGATCAGGGACTTACGCCCACTCGCTGGCAACAGCAGCAATTTCCACCCGAATTTCGATCGAAGCTCAAGGTCCTCCATGATGGGGTAGATACTGACTTCTTCCAGCCAAATCCCGGAGCCAGGCTAGTTTTACCCGATCTGGGCATTAACCTCTCTGAAGTCGATGAACTGATCACCTACGTAGCGCGAGGCATGGAACCCTACCGGGGCTTCCCACAATTCATGCAGGCGGTTTCCCTACTACAAAAACGTCGTCCCAATTGCCATGTCGTAATCGTTGGTGAGAATCGGGTGGCCTATGGGCGAGAATTACCCGATGGCAAAACCTACAAGCAGGTAATGCTGGAACAGTTGCCCCTCGACCTGTCCCGCATCCACTTCACGGGCTATTTAGCCTACAGCGACCATCTGAAGGTTCTACAGGCTTCCTCTGTTCATGTTTACCTGACCTATCCCTTTGTGCTGTCCTGGTCGATGCTGGAGGCCATGGCCACCGGATGCCTGGTGCTCGGTTCCAATACACCCCCCGTTCTGGAAATGATTCAAGAAGGGGAAAACGGCTTGCTGGTCGATTTCTTTAAGCCCGATCGCATTGCCGAGCGCATCATTGAAGTACTAGATCACCCCGATCGCATGGCATCCCTGCGGCAAAAAGCGCGGGAAACGATTTTAGAGTCCTATCGCCTCAGTGATCTACTACCGCAACATTTAGCCTGGCTGAAGGAGTGGATCACTGCTTAGGGACGCAAATTAAATAACTCCGATTTTTTCTGTACGGGCGCACAGCAGTGCGCCCCTTCTGGAGATTAAATTATGGATATCTTACTGGCAGGCAAGATGCCTGCGCTACAGACGATCGGTTGACATCGGTGGGATACTCCTAACCCGCTAACGTTTTTAGAATCTAAAATCCCTGACAAAATGTTCGTTAGGTTTTTAACAAAAATACACGAAAAATAGACAGGCTTAGGGATTACAGTCAATGATATTCCTGAAAGACCTTATTCCTGAAAGACCTGCTGAAACTTTCCCTGGACTATTCATGTTTCACCTTGCTCACCTTTCGCTCTACTGGCTGGTTCACGCCCTCCAACCGCTCTTTGTTCCTATCTGCTTTGTTTCTGCCTGGACGATCGTTTTGTTGTTGTGCTGGAACATTTGGGCTGCTCTGCGAGATGGAGTCAGTAGTGCCCAAACCATGCATCAAATTCCCTGTTCAAAGTGCCGTTTTTTCACCGATAACTATCACTTGAAATGCCCCGTCCATCCCTACAAAGCTCTTTCCACTGAGGCAATTGATTGCGTAGATTATGAAGAAAATTCTGGCTATTTGATCGCACCCCATCAAGATTAAACCTAGCAAGAGATCAGCACTGTGCTAATTCAAAACCTCAACGATTGTCCAGAATTTATTGCTGGAGACGGTACCCAATTGCGCGAACTGCTGCATCCCGACAAACAACCGATCGCCCTGCGGTATAGCCTGGCCCATGCGATCGTTCCCCCTGGGCAAACCTCCATCCCCCACTCCCTCACCACCTCGGAGGTGTACTACATCCTGGAGGGAACTGGAGAAATGCATATCGATGAAGAAACCCAGCCAGTTGCCCCTGGAGATGCGATATACATTCCTCCCGATGCGATGCAATATATCCACAACAACGGCACGATTCCCCTCGTTTTCCTGTGCATTGTTGATCCAGCCTGGCGTAAGGAAGATGAAACAGTGTATCCTTAGACACTTTTTCGTGTTTGAAGAATAATTAAGAAATGAAATCTATTTAAATTGTTTATTGGCTGGACAAAAACCTGAAAACCCTTTTGTACTGCCAGGTTCACTCGAAATTGATGTGCACTACTCTACCAGGCAAAGCAGTGAATTGTATAGCAGAATACAGAACTGTATTATTATCAATTGATGAAATCTCATATGATACATACCTTGCTTTCAGTGCTGCTTGAATCTCGCATCAGCATATTTTCAGCAAATGTGATTGATGCTATATGATTCCGTTGGCTGGTTCATCTGACGTTCCTGCCCTCCTACTTAGAACCTATCCGAAAATCCCGTCAGGGGTTTTGGATTCCAAAAGCTCTAGTGAGTTCTCGGATAGGCACTTAGAGGGTGACTGAAAGGTTGCTAAAGGGTATTGGTTGCTCCTCCTATCCGAACGGTAACACTCTGCTGTCCTTGTAGAGTTATTGGCTAACTGCAACGATTAAGGAACATCTGACGATGTCTAAAAACCTGGTTCTCAAGAGAAAGAGGAAACTGGGAAGCAAATCAGCACGGTCTGCTTCCTGGGGATCTGCCTTACCAAACGTTTCTGAGGCGTTTAAAGCGCTGAAGCGTGTAGTCCCCCAAGTTTCGATCGGTTGGTTGGCGTGTGTTCCCCTCACTGCCCTAATCGTCGGTGTCTGGGGCATTGCGGCCTCGGCTCAAGTTGAAGAAGAAATTACAGCTGAAAGCGTTCAGGCAACCCTGGATAACATCTGGGTTCTGGTGGCTGCCATTCTGGTGATTTTCATGAACGCAGGTTTCGGAATGCTGGAAACCGGCTTCTGCCGCCAAAAGAACGCAGTAAACGTCCTGTTCAAAAACCTGATTGTATTTGCTCTGGCTACAATCGCATTCTGGGCGATCGGCTTTTCCCTGGCCTTTGGTGCGGGGGGGGGCTTTGCTGGCAGCGGCGGCTGGTTCCTGACGGGTGATCAGGCGACCTATGGACTGGACGGTACAACCCTAACGGTTCCGGTCTTCTTCCTGTTCCAGGCGGCCTTTGCTGGAACGGCTGCGACGATCGTTTCCGGGGCTGTTGCCGAGCGCATCAAGTTGATTGACTTTATCCTTTTCAGTCTGCTACTCACCGGTATTGCTTATCCCATCAGTGCCCACTGGACTTGGGGCGGTGGCATGCTTTCGGAAATCGGTTTCCTCGGTGGTGCTGGCTTCAGTGATTTCGCTGGATCAACCATTGTCCATTCAGTGGGCGGTTGGGCCGCCTTAATGGGGGCAGCCATTCTTGGTCCCCGGATCGGCAAATATCAAAACGGTCAACTTTCGGCTCTTCCCGGTCACAACATGAGCATTGCGACCCTGGGATGTTTGATCCTATGGATCGGCTGGTTTGGCTTCAACCCTGGCTCAGAGTTGGCTGCGAACGAAGCTGTTCCTTACATTGCTGTCACTACGAACCTGGCAGCGGCAGCCGGCGGAGTTGCGGCAACGGTCACGTCCTGGGTTGCATCGGGCAAGCCCGATCTGTCCATGACCATTAACGGGATTCTGGCTGGTTTGGTGGCCATTACCGCTGGTTGTGCAGGTGTCACCTACCTGGGAGCCGTCATCATTGGTTTGATTGGGGGCATCCTGGTGGTCTTCTCGGTCTACTTCTTTGACAGTATCCGCATTGATGACCCCGTAGGCGCAACGTCCGTTCACCTTGTTAATGGAATTTGGGGAACTTTAGCTGTTGGTCTATTTGACCAGGAACTTGGCTTGTTCTTCGGAGGTGGCGCAACCCAACTGATTGCTCAAATCCTTGGTATTCTGACCTACGGACTCTGGACCGTGGTACTGAGTTCCATTTTCTGGTTCGCCCTCAAGTCCATCTTAGGTTTGCGGGTGTCAGAAGAGGAAGAACTGATCGGGCTGGACGTTGGCGAACACGGTATGGAGGCCTACAGCGGTTTCCTCAAGGAAGCGGGTGGTGTTTCTGGTGCTTCGGTGACGACTCCTACGGGTTCCACGGGTGCAGCTAGCAGCAATTTCTAAGCGTCCTGTAAGGATCCTGAATTTTGAGGTAGAAGCAGTTCAAACTTCTATCTCTGGAAAATGATGATCGTGGGGGCATCGACAACGGTGCCCTTTTTGCGCTTCAGGGACATCCGGAAAACGTACCCGTCAGGGTTCTACTGCTGTATGCCCTTATTCCTCTGTTGCCGATGTTGCCGATTCTGTTGCCGATCGCAATACACGACAGGGATTGCCGACCGCCACCACATTGGCTGGAATATCTTTCGTCACCACACTGCCTGCGCCGATGGTCGTACCATCGCCGATCGTGACTCCCGGACAGACAATTACCCCGCCGCCAATCCAGACGTTACGGCCAATGCGAATGGGAGAAGCCAGTTCTCTGCCCGTCAAACGGACGGTGGGATCAACCGGATGATGGGCCGTGTAAATCTGGACATAGGGCGCGAACATCGTATCATCCCCAATGTGAACCGTATTGCAGTCCAGAATCACGCAGCCATAGTTCATATACACCCGATCGCCCAGATAAATATTGCTGCCATAATCGCAGTGAAACGGTGGTGTGATTACAATTTTTTCACCCACCTGGGCAAATAGTTCTTGCAGAATTTCAGTCCGGCGATCGCGCTTATCCACCGTCGTTTGGTTATATCGATGGAGCAGGCGAAATGCCCGTTTGCTACCAGCGGCTAATTCTGGGTCAGCGGCAAGGTAAAGCTCTCCCGCCAGCATTTTTTGCTTTTCTGTTTTAGATTCCCTGTCCATTTCGTGCCATCCCACACGTAAGTTTGTAATTTGCAATTTAAGTTTGCAATATAAATTCCTAATTAAATTTCTGTGGAAATATCGACGCGATATCCTGACCGAGGCTATTGTATTGTTCGATTTCTCTACTTTTTCAAAACCTATCGCGTGATAGATTCTAGATTGAGTCAAATTACCGCTTTAATAAAAGCGTAGGCTGAAGCCATTCTGAACCTACACCCACTCAAATAAATTTTTCATTACACTGACCTCTGTACTCGTCTAAAACATTGCTATGCTCTTTCCCCGATCGAGCGGTATCCTGCTGCATCCTACGTCTTTCCCCAGCCGATTCGGTATTGGCGATCTTGGCCAGAAGCCTATCGGTTTGTTGACTTTCTGGAGGCGGCCGGACAACGGTTCTGGCAAATTCTCCCCCTGGGCCCACGGGCTACGGGGATTCTCCCTATCAGTGCTTCTCTTCCAATGCGGGAAATCCCATGCTCATCAGCCCGGAACGACTGCGGGATGAAGGGTTATTAACCGATGCTGATCTCAGCGAAATGCCTGAGTTCCCCCTGACGATAGACTATGGCTGGGTGATTCACGCCAAAATCCCCCTACTGCGAAAAGCCTGTGACAACTTTCAGACTCAGGCGACTCCCGCCCTGAAGCAAGCCTTCGAGGAATTTTGCCAGGATAAGGACTGGCTGGACGACTATGCCCTGTTCCGCGCCATTAAGGATGCCCACGATGGAGTGAGCTGGCACGAGTGGGATCCGTCGATCGCCCGTCGTGAACCGGATGCGATCGAGCAATGGCGGCAGAAGTTAGCCTCCGAGCTTTTCTATCACAAGTTCTTCCAGTTTGAATTTTTCCGGCAGTGGACGGAGATTAAAGCCTACGCCAATCAAAAAGGGATTGAGATCTTAGGCGATTTACCCATTTATCTAGCCCACGACAGCGCAGAAGTGTGGGCCCACCCCGAACTATTTTGCCTGGATCAGGAAACGGGCTTACCGTCCTTAATGGCGGGTGTTCCACCAGACTACTTCAGTGAGACGGGGCAGCTCTGGGGCAATCCGATCTACAACTGGGACTACATCCAGGAAGAAGATGATTTTAAGTGGTGGATTCAACGCTTCAAGGGCTTGTTTGAGCGAGTGGATCTGGTGCGGATTGACCACTTCCGAGGGTTTGAAGCTTACTGGGCTGTACCGATGGGTGAAGAAACAGCCGTCAATGGGGAGTGGAAGCTGGCTCCAGGCAAGGAATTCTTTACCCGGTTGCGGGAGGATCTGGGCAAGCTACCGATCATTGCTGAAGATCTGGGTTTAATCACGCCGGAGGTGGAGGCTCTGCGGGATGAATTTGAGTTTCCTGGGATGAAGGTGCTGCACTTTGCCTTTGACTCGGAACCAGACAATCCCTATCTCACCTTCAACTACGTGCATAACTCGGTGGTCTACACCGGAACCCACGATAACGATACGACGGTGGGCTGGTTCAACAAACGATCGCCCGAAGAGCAGGATCGCGTTCGTCGTTACTTTAGCTGTTTTGGCACGGATGGCATCCACTGGGATCTGATCCGCATGGCCTTTAGCTCTGTTGCCAATCAGGCGATCGTCCCCCTCCAGGATGTCCTGGGGCTGGATACAGAGTGCCGGATGAATGAACCCAGCCGTCCGATGGGTAACTGGGGCTGGCGATATCATCCAGATTCCCTGACTGATGCAGTGGCAGGTCAATTGCGGGATGTGGCAGCGTTGTATGGGCGAGTGCCGGAGCGGAAGAAGTAGGGAGTGGGGAGTGGGGAGTGGGGAGTAGGGAGGGAAGATCCCTGATTGGGGACTCAGCTCTTGGTTGACTGGGCGGGCAAGATGCCCACCCCACAAGAGAAAGGATGAAAAATGAAGTAGAAAAACTTTATTGCTGGCCCCTGACTCCTGACTCCTCCTTCCTTTGCTCTCTTCTCTCCTGACTCCTCACTCCTCACTCCTCACTCCTCACTCCTCACTCCTCACTCCTCCAAATTCTCGATCGCCACAGGTTCTACCTCGTCCGCTAACTCAAACCCAAACACCCTGGAGTAGAAGTAAATCTCTCCGTCTAACGTGCGTTTGATGTTTTCGGCTTTGCGGAAGCCGTGTTGTTCGCCTTCGTACAGTACATAGGCAACGGGGAGTCCCTTGGCTCTTAAGGCATCCACCATCAGTTCAGCCTGGTTGGGGGGAACGATCTTGTCTTCATTGCCCTGGAAGAAGATCACCGGACAGGAAAGTTGGTCAATGTGATGAATGGGGGCGCGTTCTTTGTAGAGTTGGATTTCTTCGGGATATTTGCCGATCAGTCCATCCAGGTAGCGAGACTCAAACTTGTGGGTATCTCGCACTAAGGCTTCTAGATCGCTCACCCCATAAAAACTGGCTCCTGCCTTAAAGGTATCCCGGAAGGTTAAGGCCGCCAGAGTAGTGTAGCCGCCCGCACTGCCCCCGTCGATACACAGCCGATCGCCATCTACCAGCCCTTTCTCCGCCAGATACTTAGCTCCGTTGGCGCAGTCATTTACATCCACAATGCCCCAGTTGTCCTTCAGCCGTTCGCGGTACTCCCGCCCGTAGCCCGTGCTGCCCCCATAGTTGACATCCAGGATGGCAAAGCCGCGACTCGTCCAATATTGAATCCCAGGATTGAAAGCAGCAGAGGTGGCTGCCGTGGGGCCGCCGTGACTTTTAACGAGGAGGGGGGGACGTTCACTGTCTGGAGCCGCGTAATCTCGATTTTTGGGTGGGTAAAAGAATCCGTAGGCGGTCAGTCCCTCTTCCGTCGGGAACTCAATCACCTCTGGTTCAGACAGATAGCCTGCATCCACATCTAACTGACTCGATCGCCGCAGTTCATCAACCTGCCCCGTTTGCAGATCCAGACGGACGATCGCGCTCGGCTGAGTTGCTGATCCACCCAGGAACGCTGCATAGCCCTCACCCACCCGTAAACCGCCCAGGCTGGTGTAGGGAATTCCAATCTCGGTTAGCTCCAGCGTTTGCGTATTCAGCCGTGCCAGATGAGCAATGCCGTCTTCGCTATAGGTGCAGATCAGTGAGGTCGATGATTCAAACCCATAGGTGGTCATACCAAACACCCAGAGGGGCAAGCCAAACTCCGCCGATTTCTCACACAATGGTTCAACCTGTCCCCCCCGCCAGCGATACAAGTTCCACCAACCCGTGCGATCGCCAACGAAATACAGCACCCCATCCGGCGACCATTCCGGCTGAAAGATCGATTCAGTTTCACCACCCGCAATGCATTGAGATTCACCCAGCGAACCGTCTGCCTTAACTTCCGCGACCCACAATTCCGTCCCATCCCAGGGCATATTCGGATGATTCCAGCTAATCCAGGCAAGCTGAGTTCCATCGGGGCTGAGGCGAGGCACCGCATAGAAATCACTGCCAGACACCAGCACTGTGCCACCGTTTGTAGCGTCTAAATCCACCGAGACGATCGTATTTTCGGGTTCATGTTCATCGACCGTATAGTCTTCCCGCACGCAAATCAGCCGCTTTCGTGGCGCATCCAGCACCGCATCGGCGTAGCGCAAATCCACCCCTTCGGGAGTCAGGGGAACGGGAGCTTCACTGATCGTCTGCCGATACAATCGCTGATCGGCAAAATTAGAAAAATAAACCGTACCGCCTTCAACGATATAAGCCCCACCGCCATACTCATGCACCCGCGTTCGCACATTGTAGGATTGCTCAGCAGTGACATCGGTGATTTGCCCATCGGGCGATCGTCGCACCACCACATTTCGTCCACCTTCCGTGGGTCGGCCTTCACTCCAGTAAATATCAGCTCCATCTAAACGAATTTCTCCCAGCCGTAAACTACCCGCCACAATCAGGTCAGAGGTGATGGGAGATTTCCAGGAGCCATAGGGTGCAATTTGGGGAGTTGTCATTGATTCCAATCCAGCGATCGACTAACGTTGCAAACTCTTTCTAGTCTGAGCATAGAAGCAAAATGGGGCATGACTCAATGGAGGGAATCAGGTAAGCGGATTCTGGACTTTCACGTTTAGTGGGTTGGTATAGGGCATACTAAATCAGTTGCTTCAAACTAGCGTATAAAGCAGGTAAATCAGATTGGATTGTTTCCCAAATGATTGACAAATCCACCTGAAAATATTCATGTACGGTGATATTTCGCATTCCTCTCATCTGACGCCAAGGAATCTGCGGATAAAGCTGTAGCCTCTGGCAACAAACTCGCAGCAGCTTCTCCAATCACGGCCAAGCTATAGAGAGTTGCCTTAATAGTGCGTTGATCTTGACAAAATTCTTCAAAACTCAGCTCAGTAACCATCTGCTGAATTTCCTCAATCTCAGTCAAAATATCCTGCAAGCGTTCTTGAAAACCTCTAGAAGGCACGAACCGCCTCCTTTAACACGGCATCTCTAAGAGTCGGACGTAAAGACTGGGGCGTACCTAAATCAACAGAACAATTTAAAATCTCTTCCAGATACTCCTTTAGCTCAATAAAGGCGAATAAGCCTACGGGTTTCTCAAACTCCACTAGCAAATCGACATCACTTTCAGCATGGGCTTCATCCCGGGCCACAGAACCAAACAGTAAAAGCGTCTTAACCGCAAACTTTTTAAGCTGCTCTTGATGATTCGCCAAGGTCTGTATGACTGCCTGCTGACTTAACACCTTTTTCTCCTAAACAAGAATTTGGAAGCTCTATTGATTAAACTCAAGCAAACCGATCGCCCCACGTCAAGAGAACCTTAGACAGGATACAGTCCTCATTCAAACAATTAGCCTGTCAGCCTCAAAACGTCTTTTGGATCTTTCGCGCTGAGTTTCGATGATGCGATCGCCCGCTTTGTCTCATTCAGCAATCTCATTCAGCGATCGTGATGAGACGAATACACCTCAAGCCATTGCTAGTGCAATCGTGCGGGTCGTTGGGAGTGCGGCATTTTATTATTAAGTTTAGTGGTTTAGACAGTGAATTAGCCCAATCCTAACAGCGATCGGGTTCCCTGCATTGAGTTCGTACACTCGTGACTTTGCCAAAGCATAGAATCAATGAAGAAGCTTGAAATATCAGATCTGGTTGGCTGCCAAGATCTTTAGTTTGTAGGGGGAATTTTTGTATGGTGGCATCCAAGCGACCCGTTGAACTTCAGAATCATCCTCAAACTCATCCTCAGAAATATCCTCTGATCCATTCTCTGGAAGATTGGCTGGAGAATCCGCCAGAGCGGACGGAGTGGGTGGATGAGTCACTAGTCGAGAAAAATGGGATGACGCTGAAACATAGTCGGGTTCAATCTAAGCTGGCACGGTGCTGGGGAAATTACAAAGAGTCTAATGGTTCCGGGGGAGAAGTCTATACGGAGGCTCCCTGCCGCACCCAAAAACAGGGTCGATCGCCGGATGTGGCATACTTGACTCCCGAACTTGTTGCCCAGTACGGAGATGGCAAAGTCCTGCCCCAGAGTTTTCCCCTGACGGCTGAGATTGTGTCGCCAACGGATTTAGCCGAAGACCTGCTTGCCAAAGCCCTGGAATATCTGGAGTCAGGTGGTGAAGAAGTCTGGCTGGTTTATCCCGAAGTGCGTTGGATTATGGTGATCACAGCCGACTCTCGCCAGATCTTTGTTGCAGAGGATGAGGTCAAAACGCGATCGGTTTTGCACGGGTTCAGGATTGGGGTGGATGAGTTGTTGGGGTGAGGTTATGCCTTGGTGGATTGGGCGGGCAGGATGCCCACCCCACAAGAGGTATGGCTTGTCGTTTGAATTTTCAAGATTTTTTGGCAGGCAAGATGCCTGCGCTACAACACTTACTCCTCACTCCTCACCCTAAGCCGCTCTTAACTTCGATCGATCGACTCCGTGGAGAATGGGCGGTGGTGAAGCTTCAGAGGTGGCCTTCATTAAGCGGGGAATGTCGTGACTGTTGTAGACGCGGAATTCGCTGGCGACGGTGGCGCTGGCGGTTCGTACAGCTTGATTCAGAACCAGGGAACCATCTGGGTCAGACACCGATCGATGGAATGTGCCAGGGGGAATGCGGAGGATCGCCCCGTTGGCTTCTAAGCGGACAATATGAAAGGGCTGTGCCCAGGAAAAATTAACTAAGTAGAAGGTTCGTCCTCCCGTCAGAGCCAATAGGTTATCTTCTTGGTTAGGGTGGAGATAAAATTGCCAATAACCTTCAGGGCTATTATTTGGACTGGTGGCTGGCCCATCATGGGAAACCAGATCACGGGCATTTGAGTTGGGAATCGTAATATCGAAAAACCGAACGCTAGGAGTATCTCTAAACTTCTCGTAAGGAATTAGTTCAAACATGACAGCAGAGAGGTAGATGGGACAACAAAATGGGTCAGCCATTGGTCAGTGAATCGATCGTCGTGTGTTTCAATCCCTTAACCAATGTCCAACCAACTTAACGCTGGGTGTTTGATTGAATCAAAACAGATTGCGATTTGTATCTATTTCAAAATCGAATCGATCGACTAGATGAACATTTTTCATTTGCAGGTTTTGCTGACGGTTGTGGAGTGCAAAAACTTCTCGACGGCTGCCCTGAAGCTCGACATTTCCCAGGCGGCAGTCAGTCGGGCGATCGCTGCCCTGGAGGATGAACTGGGGGTGACACTCCTGGCACGGGGGCGATTTGGGGCATACCCTACCTTGATTGGGGAGCGAGTAATAACTCACGCTCAACGAATTTTGCAGGTGCGGGAGGACATGGAGGATGAAATTAATCACGCGAAAGGATTAGAAGGGGGACGGGTGCGGATTGCCTCCTTTCGCAGTGCCGCCACTCACCTGCTGCCTCCCCTGATTGCCCGCTTCAGCCATCGCTTCCCCAATGTGGAGGTGTCCCTGGTGGAGGATGACCCGACGGGTGTGGAACAAGCCTTACGCGAGGGCAAAGTGGATATTGGGCTGGTTCCCCTGCCCCGATCGTCTGAGGATCTGGAAACCTGGGAGATTGCCAGGGATGAATTTGTGGTGTTGCTGCCTCAGTCGGCGATCGTGCCAGAAACCCTAACCTGGGAGGAATTATCTGCCTACTCGTTTATTTTGCTGAACTACGGGGAATGTACTTCGGTGGTGCAGAGTCACTGGGAGAAGTGGGGACAGTCCTTTAAGGTCGCCTACGAAATCAAAGAAGATTCCACGATCGTCAGTATGGTGGCGCAGGGATTAGGGGCGGCCATTCTGCCTCGACTCGCTGCTATGCCCATTCCCGAAGGTGTACAGGTGCGATCGATGCCGGTTCCGCTGGAGCGCAGTATTGGGGCCGCAGTGATGGCGACGGTGCTGCATCCGCCAACGGTGTTTACGTTTTTGGACTTGCTACGGGGAACGGGGATATTTGCAAAAACGGCTTAGATTGAGGAAAATCTGCAATGAAGGTCTTATGAGTTAATAGCTTGTCAGTGTTAGACGGGACTGAGTCGTGAGCTGTTTTGCCGTGTCGATTCACAACCCCACCCGATACACACCAACCGGAAAACAATCAAAGAGAAGGGAAACAGGAACGATCGCCTGCTACAATCCCACCATGTTTGACAATGTTTGCAAGTTTCTTGCCGAGAATTTTTCTGCTGACATCAGCACTTGGCTGCTGGGAGAATCGATCGAACTCACTGAATTAAGCCCATCTGAACTCTCCCTGGAACCCATTCGAGCAGATGCTCTAATTTTGCAGCAGTCCGAACAAGTCGTACTGCATATTGAATTTCAAACAGAGCCAAGACCAGATATACCCTTTAGAATGGCAGATTACCGTTTGCGAGTTTATCGACGTTTTCCTCAAAAGCGGATGCAACAAGTAGTAATTTATCTGCAACCAAGCCGTTCACAACGGGTGCAACAAAATGTTTTTGTTTTAGAACGGACTCGTCATGAGTTTGATGTCATTCGGTTGTGGGAACAGCCAACAGAAATTTTTTTGCAATCTCCAGGACTCATGCCTTTTGCTGTGCTGAGTCAAACTAGCGATCGTCTTGAGACTTTGCAGCAAGTAGCTCAAGCTATCTCGCAGTTTTCAGATCTGCGTTTGCAAAGCAACATTACAGCATCAACAGCTATCCTGGCTGGGCTACTATTGGAAAAAGCGTTAATCCACCGAATTTTGCGGAGAGACCTTATGCAAGAATCCATCATCTATCAAGATATTTTGCAAACAGGAGAACTCTCTCTAATTTTGCGGCAGTTGAATCGTCGAGTAGGCACAGTTCCGCAAGAGGTGCAACTGCAAATCCAGGCTCTGCCATTAGTTCAACTGGAGGCGTTGGGAGAAGCCCTGCTCGATTTTTCCAGCATTTCAGATTTGATCCATTGGTTGCAGCAACAGCCCACTGATTAACCAAACCCGATCGCCTCTAAAATTTCATCAAAAAGTATTGGGATACGCTTGATCTCTCCAAACGTATCCCTTATGCTATTGCGATGCTGGTTGTTTCGACGAGAAGGAGCCAGTTCAACCCATCCGGCTTAAGGTGAGGTGTGACGCTGATTAGGGAAGTATCCAGCGACCCTAACCAGCTAACCTGACTCTCTGCGTTATCAGAGAGCTAGGCTGTGCTGATTGTAGATCATGTATTGAAGATCAGTTGCCTCGCTGTTTTAGTAAGGAGTCTGGGGGATTGTTCCTGGAACATACTCCCCACACCTTAAGCTTTTCTTCCCTTACGCCATTTCCAGCGAGGAACTAAATATGTCTTCAGAGTTCAACGAACGGTTGCCCGTCGTGCCAGACGAGCGGGCCCAACTTTGGATTATCGGTACGCGGGATCAGGTGATTTTCACCATGAATGAGCTATACGTCCGGCGAGTTGCCACCGATCGCGTCCAGTTCACCCCAATCATTCCCGCTCCCTTTGCCACTGGAAAATACATGACCGTTCTGGTGCGTTAAAGTGCGTTAAAGAACGATCGATTTCCGTAGCGCAGGCATCTTGCCTGCCTGCCAGTGAACGATCCATCCCAGTAAACGATCCATCCAGTAAACGATTCACTATGCAAATGCAATAGGATACACCCCTATGTCAGTGCCATTCACGCATAATTGGTTGACGTGGCTCGAATCACCGAACCCAGGTCAGGGGCAAACTCAACCGTGTAGTTGGGCGAAGTCCCCGTCACGCCTTCCAGACGAGTCATTGCAGTGCGATCGGGTTTGCGAGGGGCAAAGGCAGAATCCGCCTGAACCAACAAATAGCTGCCGTTGAGCGACAGACTTTTGACCGAAACAGAGTTCGTTTTATTCCCATTTAATGCAGTCAGGAAAGAAGCATTCGTCACCGTTCCCGTCAAAGGATCGAGCTTTGCCAGAATCGCAACTTTCCCGCCACCGCCACCTCCCGGACTGTAATCAGAATAGCTGCGGAGCCAACCATTTTGGGCAAAGCGGCGGAAATCCTGGGCGGGTGTTCCCTGCGTTCCAGTAGACGTAAAGGCAGCATAGAGCAGTCCCGTGTTGTTATCCCACAGTAAATGAGTTCCCCGGCTATCATCGTTGGTGATTTCATAATCATCCCGATACCAGTTCAGTCTGTCATTCGTAAAACTGGCCACCCAGGGGTCTTGATTGCCGATATCGTTTCCGGTAGACACCTGATTGTAGCCCGTGTAAATCGTCGTGTTACCCGATGTCATCTGAGTCGTAGCCCGACTTTGAATTTGAGCTTCCGTCGGTGCATCATCATCCACAATGGTCAGGAACGCTTTGGATTGACCCAGAGTTGCACCATTGGTGGGATTACTCAAGCTTAAGCGCAAAACTTCTGACCCTTCAAACAGGGCATCTTGCAGAATCGGCACGGTAAAAGTCTTGCTGGTTTCCCCTGCATTGAAGGTCAGGACTCCGCTAGCGGCACGGTAATCCTGTCCGGCTTTTGCCGTGTTGTCACTGGTGCTGTAACCCACGGTAACACTTCCAGTACTCCCTCCAGTGCGTGTTACGGTAATTGTCGCCAGTCCCCCCCCTTCGCTGACTCGATAGGAAGAATGGCTGAAGGATAGCGTACCGATTCCAGGGGTAGGGCTGGGTATTGGGCTGGGGGATGGATTAGGGCTGGGTATTGAACTGGGTATTGGGCTGGGAGATAGATTAGGACTGGGTATCGGCGCAGGATTCAGTCCCGTTGACATCAGATCCGCCCGACTCAGACGAACGTTTTGCAGAATGGCCAGATAGTTTCCGGTGGACTGATCTTGGAGCAGCGTATGACCGGACTGCTGACCTTTACCTGCAATTACATTCAGTTGATCAAACGACAGTCCAGCCAGTTGAATGGAGTCTTCTCCTCGCTTAAAGTCTGTAATCACCGTCGTATCCGCCAGCTTACGGCTCCCCCACTGCCGACTTAAAACAAACACATCCTGCCCGGCTCCTCCCGTCAGCCGATTTTTCCCTTTCCCTCCCAATAGGATGTCATTCCCCAATCCGCCGACCAGCGTATCATTCCCCTGACCGCCAACCAGCCGATCGTCCCCGCTATTGCCCACCAGCCGATCGTTGCCACTGCCGCCATTGAGCGTATCACCGCCCGCTCCCCCCACCAGGGTGTCATTTCCTGTATTGCCAAACAATCGATCGTTTCCAGCACGTCCGTAGAGCTTGTCATTTCCCCCTTTGCCACGAATGATGTCATTGCCCTCTCGTCCGCGCAGCACATTATTAGCGCGATCGCCCACCAGGGTCAGTCCAGGGGTGCTCTGACTGCGAAAGCGAGGTAAACCGCTGCCCATACCAGCAGGGTGACTTGGAGGAGAAATTGGATCTAATAATCCAGTTCCTGATGAATGGAATGCGATCGAGTTCAGGTTGAGATTTTGAGAAGAATGCGAATTAGGGTCTGAAGTGAACATGACTACCTCAAACAAAGAATAAATATTATCGATGAACACTCAGCCGAATCTATTTCAGCACAAACGAGCGATCGCTTCAGGAAACAAAAGGCGATCGAATTGGCAATCCGTAACTCAGTGTTTCAGGACAGACTCTGGTTGATTAGCTGGAACTGTGATCAGTTCTAGTTGGTAAATGATGGACTGATGGCGATCGTTGTCAAGCAACAGATGGGGATAAAGGGCAGACTCTTCAGCGAGACAATGAATTTACAACCTGTTATCCCAACGCTGCTTTACCAACGAGATGCTCACAGCACAAACCCTGTTTCGTACCGTCTCTGTTTTAAACAGAAAAAAGGATGGATGCCCTCAGAGGTTTTGCGGAGGACATCCTCAAAGTTTTTGTTAATTTCTCAGAAAAATTACGTCCTGCTCAGAAAAATGCCCCTGCATTCAGGACAATTCATCCAAGACATTGAATCTGCCAGGCAAGATCAGTAGATCACAAACCTGGTTTAGATCCCCCCTAGCCCCCCTTGAAAAGGGGGAACCGTTCGCGGAGCGTGTGCGTAGCACAAACCGAAGAGGGTTGAAGTCCCCCTTTTTAAGGGGAATTTAGGGGGATCAACCCCAGGGTTCACTGTGAAACGAACCCATTTTAGATCTACTGAGTCTGTCAGTTTTTTGTGCCACTCCAATGTCGGCTGCGGTTCCCCAATTACCCGCAGATGAATTCGCGGGCTTTCCTATCTCACAGCAATTCTCAACGCAATCACGAGATTTCTAATGAGACGGCACTGGATTTCGTTCCCGCTCCTTGTTCGCAATCCACTCTGCAAGTTGCACCACTTTATTGGGGTGCACAGTTCGCCAACCTGCTTGCTCTAGCTGAGACGGGGTCGCAGTAGTCACGATCTCGTAGCGGGGACAATAAATGACCACCATGCTGTTGTTACTCATCGTCACGTAGCACGAACCCCAGTCCAATCCTTTACACTCTACCCGTTGTCCTTCTTGCCAAGTCATGGAACCTACCTTCAATCCTCTTATTCAACTGTAGATGCAACACCACAGTTAAACGTCCTACTTCTATGTCAACCGATTGGGTGACGCTTTACTCAGACTTTATATTAAAGCTGCCCTATCCAGTATTCCCGTGCAGGGGGACAAGTATTTCAAAAGAATGCTTAAGAAAAACCAAAAAACATTACGTCGATTCAGGTCGCGCAGAAGGGAGTCTCACCCCCATAATAGAAAAGAAACGCTTTACATTCCTTCATTATGGCGAGAGACTTACGGGAATTTTTGAATTTGCTGGAGCAACGGGGTCAGTTGCAGCGGATTAAGGCTTTGGTAGATTCTGATCTGGAGATTGCCGAAATTTCCAATCGGATGCTGCAACAGGGTGGCCCGGCTCTGCTGTTTGAAAATGTCAAGGGATCGCCCCACTCGATCGCCATTAACGTCATGGGAACCGTAGAGCGGATCTGCTGGGCCATGAACATGGAGCAACCCCAGGAGTTGGAAGATCTGGGCAAAAAACTGGCGATGCTTCAGCAGCCAAAACCACCGAAGAAAGTGGCCCAGGCGATCGATTTTGGTAAAGTTCTTTTTGATGTGGTGAAGGCAAAACCCGGTCGAGATTTCTTTCCGCCCTGCCATCAGGTTGTCGTTGAAGGAGAAGACCTGGACTTAAACCAGATCCCAATGATTCGCCCCTACTGCGGCGATGCAGGGAAGATTATTACCCTGGGACTGGTGATCACCAGGGATTGTGAAACCGGAACACCCAATGTGGGGGTCTATCGCCTCCAGCTTCAGTCCCAAAACACCATGACCGTCCACTGGCTCTCGGTGCGGGGTGGGGCACGGCATTTGCGGAAGGCAGCCGAGCAGGGCAAAAAGCTGGAAGTGGCGATCGCTTTAGGAGTAGATCCGCTGATCATCATGGCCGCAGCGACTCCCATCCCGGTAGACCTATCAGAATGGCTGTTTGCAGGACTGTATGGCGGTTCTGGGGTGAAGCTGGCGAAATGTAAAACGGTCGATCTGGAAGTGCCGGCCGACTCAGAGTTTGTCCTGGAGGGAACGATTACTCCGGGTGAAGTGTTGCCCGATGGCCCCTTTGGCGATCACATGGGCTACTACGGCGGCGTAGAGGATTCCCCCCTGATCCGCTTCCACTGCATGACCCACCGCAAGGATCCAATCTACCTCACGACCTTCAGCGGTCGTCCTCCTAAGGAAGAAGCCATGATGGCGATCGCCCTCAACCGCATTTACACGCCCATCCTGCGGCAGCAAGTCTCGGAAATTACCGATTTCTTTTTGCCGATGGAGGCCCTTAGCTACAAAGCGGCCGTGATTTCCATTGACAAAGCCTATCCGGGACAGGCCAGACGGGCGGCTCTGGCCTTCTGGAGTGCCCTACCGCAGTTCACCTACACCAAGTTTGTGATTGTGGTAGACAAATCCATCAACATCCGCGATCCCCGTCAGGTAGTCTGGGCCATTACCTCCAAAGTGGATCCGGTTCGGGATGTGTTTATTCTGCCAGAAACGCCCTTCGACACCCTGGATTTCGCCAGCGAAAAGATTGGTTTAGGGGGACGCATGGGGATTGATGCCACCACGAAAATGCCACCGGAAACCGATCATCCTTGGGGCGATCCGCTGGAATCTGACCCAGATGTGGCGGCAATGGTCGATCGGCGGTGGGCAGAGTATGGATTAGCAGATCTGAAGTTGGGTGAGGTCGATCCGAATTTGTTCGGGTATGAAATGTGAGGTTTTGATGAACTCTCTCCATGCCTGGGAACTCTGGATCTCATTCCACTCCATTTTTTGGAGAACCTAGGTGCATTGACCCATGCGACGGGATTCGATTTTCTACGCTCTATTTCAGCAGTATCCTGCCCTCCTGTTCGACCTGCTGGAACACCCACCCCCCGATGCCCAACACTATCGGTTCGATGCCGTTGCCGTCAAAGAACCCAAATTTGAAATCGATGGGGTGTTCTTACCACCTGAAGCTGAAACGCCTGGAGTGGTGTACTTCTGCGAGGTGCAGTTTCAAAAGGACGAACAGCTTTACGAACGGCTATTCGGCGAGTCATTTCTGTACTTCTACCGCAACCGATCGCGCTTCAGCGATTGGCAGGCAGTCGTAATTTACCCCGATCGCCCCACTGAGCAGACCACGACCCATCCTTACCGGGCTTTACTCACCAGCGATCAAGTCCACCGAGTTTATCTAAACGAGTTGGGCGACATCCAACAGCTACCCCTGGGAGTCGCACTGATGGCTCTAACCACGGTAGACGAGGCAGATGCTCCAGCAGTTGCCCGATCGCTGCTCTCCAGATCAGGGCAGGAGAAGGAATCGCAGGCAGCTAATCGCACCATAATGGAGATGATCACGACGATCATGGTCTATAAGTTCACAGCGTTGAGTCGGCAGGAGGTGGAAGCAATGTTGGGGTTGAATCTGAAAGAAACACGAGTCTACCAGGAAGCCAAGGCGGAAGGACACGAGGAAGGACGAGAGGAAGAAGGCCGATCGCTCATTCTGCGTCAACTGAATCGCTGCTTTAGAACTTTGCCTGAAGACTTGCACGCCAAAATTACCAGCTTATCGATCGCCCAAATTGAGTCCCTGGCAGAAGCCTTGCTAGAGTTTCAGACGATCGCTGATCTGGAGAACTGGTTAAACCAGGATGGGTCAATTGATCCCTGATCCAGCACAATAAAAATAGATTCCCCTTGCGACCCACAGCCCGTTAAACGAATGAACCTGACTTTTCT
The DNA here is from genome assembly GCF_048077055.1 of Egbenema bharatensis FJBBOT/2019. Classification (NCBI taxonomy): domain Bacteria; kingdom Bacillati; phylum Cyanobacteriota; class Cyanophyceae; order Oculatellales; family Oculatellaceae; genus Egbenema; species Egbenema bharatensis. The sequence continues at coordinate 7,197,795 of NZ_CP182236.1, forward strand.
TCGAGGGCTGACCCAATCTGAGCCTGCTCATCCGTCCTCCTCCCGCCTCGCCCATCTACTCGATCGCCTCCAACCCTCTCCAGAAACCCTGGTTCTGCTGTTAGCCGTCTTCATTGGTACGGGAGCAGGGGCAGGGGTAGTTTTGTTTCGGGCATTAATCCAGTTGATGCATCGATTGATGTTTGGTGAGGTATCGAGTCTCCTGTCGGCGTGGGGTCATTGGACATTGGCACTGATTCCCTTGCTCGGTGGCATGATGATTGGTCTGCTACGCTGGCGGATGCAGGACTTTGGCCCCGGACTGGCGACGCTGATGGAAGTGGTGCAGGGCAAGCGGGAACTGGTGCTGCTTAATCCCATTACCAAAATGAGTGCAGCATCTATCTCTCTGGGCAGTGGGGCTTCCCTGGGCCGGAAGGGCCAAGTGTGGAAATTGGGGCTTACTTTAGCTTGTTACTGGGACAGGCGTTGAAGGTCTCTCAGGAACGACAGCGTTTATTGCTCAGTGCTGGAGCGGCGGCGGGATTAGCGGCGGGATTTAATGCGCCGATCGCTGGTGTATTCTTCGCCCTGGAAATCGTCATGGGGTCAACCTTTGCTGCCTCAGCCGCCAGTGTGGTGCTGTTATCCGCCGTGATCGCTGCCTGGATTGCTCAGATTGGCTTAGGTTCTCAACCCGCCTTTGCCTTGCCTGCCTATGAAGTGCGCGGGGTCTTGGAACTACCGCTTTATATGGGCTTAGGTCTGGTGGCTAGCCTGGTATCTCTGGTCTACGTGCGATCGTTGCAGTTCTCGCAGCAGTGCTTTCAGGGAAAGATCGCGGGGCTGGAAGGATTAGCTCAAATTCCTCGATCGCTGCATCCGGTCATCGGTGGATTGTGTTTAGGATTGGTGGCATTAAACCTCCCGCAAATCCTGGGAGTCGGGTATGAAACGGTAGAATCCATGCTGCAAGATGTGCAGTTTCCCCTGCATCTGGTGATTTCCCTGCTGGTGATTAAGCTGATCATGACCGCCATCAGCTTTGGTAGTGGCTTTGTGGGTGGAGTCTTTGCACCTGCCTTATTTCTGGGAGCCTCCCTGGGATCCGCCTACGGCAAAATCCTGGCCATTACCTTACCAGGCGCAGAGAATTACATGGCATCCTCCCCCGCCTATGCCATGGTCGGCATGGCGGCCGTGCTGGCTAGTAGTGTTCGCGCTCCATTAACGGCAATTTTGCTCTTGTTTGAACTAACCCATGATTATCGAATTGTTTTACCGCTCATGGCGGCTGTTGGTTTAAGCATCTGGCTGGTTGAATACCTGCATCCTCAAACGATTATCGACAACACGCCAGAACCGGAACCCTCCGTGCCCCTGGCTGAACCCAGTCTCCCAGCTTCCCTCTCGGTGGCCGAAGCCATGCAGCCCGCCCCCCTACAGATTGCGGACAACTTACCCCTGGTGGTTGCCGTGCAGATGTTGTTAGATCATCGCAGCCATAGCGCACTGGTTCTAGACCAAGACAAACAACTGATTGGCATCTTAACCCTACGGGATGCTTATCGCTGGATATCGAAAAGCAAGACAGACACAGAGACTGATTCTTTATTGCAGCAACCCGTTCAGACGCTTTGTACCACTGAACTAGTATGCGCCTACGAAGATGAGTTAGTGACAGATGCAACCGATCGCATGTCTACCAGAGGATTACAACAGATTCCAGTTGTGGAACGCGATCGCCCCCAATCGGTTGTTGGGTTACTCACCCAGGAAGGAATCAATCTTGCCTACAGCCTGAGCCAAATTCGTGAAGCTCTGGAGCATCAGCTAGAGAAACCTGACTTTAAAGATTTAGCGAATGAAGGGGATAAAGGTACGAACGACCCGACGGATCCGGAGTAGATGGATGAGATATCGCAAATCCTCCGATACCGTTCCATATAGTTCCGGCTGTCGCTGCAACATTTCCTCCAATTCTGCATATTCCGCAGCCGTCATTGGCTCACCATCAATGGGCGATCGAGCTTCTGTGATCACCTCTGTCCGCAAAACTTCTTCGGGTAAATCCTCGGTCGGCGGTAGAGCAAAAGCGGCGATCGGTGAGGTCAGCAGAACAGTTTGAAGAACACACGATAAAAATTTCTTCATCTAGCCATAGATTTGAGCCAGAGTAGGACACTAACAAAACAGAGAAATGAACCAGAGGGATGTGAATGAACGCGAATAGTGCGAATAAAAAGTTGATACCAAGTCTGCCTGGTTAAGCAACACTGTCAGACTGATCCCTCACAGAATCAGCATATCTAGCAAGCAAGTCTATCAGGTGAATGCCTCTAACCAAGATGCAAGAAAAACTCCCTGCTCAATAAATCGTAATAAAGATACCGCTTCCAGTGTTGTTCCGATGTGCCGAAGCATCGGAGATAAAACTAAGACAGTTTGATCTGAAAACAGCCCAGAAACCACCCCAAGCGGGCGTAGATTCCGAACCTCCAAACACTCGATCGAGCCTTCGGAGTTGATTAAATGTATAAGAATGGCAGACTTGGCATCAACACAAAATGGACTCGGCTTGTCCGACTCAGCCGCTATTAAGGAGAAGGAGACTCTACGGGAGACTCGGCAGGAGCATCAGCTGGAGGAGCATCAGCCGGAGCGTCAGCCGGGGGAGTCGTCGTATCGGTGGTATCGGGGGTACCACAAGCAGCCAGAACTGTGGATAAGCCCAGAGCCAGGAACAATCCGAGCATAAGTTTCTTAGTCATTGAATTTCCCCTTCTATACAGTGAATTAACATCGACGAGATCAACGAGTGGAAGATTGCCGGCACAGCTAAAACAGCGGCAAATTCATTTCATCCCCGGACAGAGCACAGAATCACCAGCTTGCTAGAAGTAGCTTTACCAGATCTCTGCGACCGACCATTTGTGAACGAAACGGGCCATCTTCAAAAGCACTCTAGATACTTTTAGCAGATTAAATGATTATTTGTGTATCCGTACAAAGATAGGCTTCCTGTCTCAGTCTAAAGAGAGACGTTGCAAGATTGGATCAATGCAGTCGTGCAGGGACTTTTGCCGTTTCTTCAAGTCGAGCAGTTCTGGATGCTCTATGAGGATCTCTGGATAATCTCTGGGCGATCGAATTTACAATTGTTCATAGGAGCTATGGACTGAGCATTCATCTCAGGGAAAGGTTATGCAACGGATTGTTTTGATTGCTGGATTTGAATCCTTCAACGCAGACCTCTATCGGCAGGCCGCCAAACTGGCTGAAGACCGCTGTACTGATCTAGAGATTCAGGTCTTCAGCGATCGGGATTTAGCGGCAAACCCAGAGGCAGTCGAGGCAGCGCTACAAACCGCTCAGGTGTTCTTTGGCAGCCTGCTATTCGACTACGATCAGGTGCTATGGCTACGAGAACGAGTCCAATCCATCCCGATTCGTCTAGTGTTTGAGTCTGCGCTGGAACTGATGAGCCTGACGAAACTGGGTAAGTTTGCGATCGGGGATAAGCCGAAGGGAATGCCCAAACCCGTTCAATTCATCCTCAGTAAATTTGGTGGCTCTCAGCGGGAAGAAGACAAGCTAGCCGGATATCTCAGCTTCCTCAAAGTTGGGCCTAAACTCCTGAAGTACATTCCCGTTGGCAAAGTCCAGGATCTCCGCAACTGGCTGATCATCTACGGCTACTGGAATGCAGGCGGTTCAGACAATGTTGCTGCCCTCTTCTGGTTTCTCGCCAAAACCTACCTGGGACTTCAGGTGGGAGAAATCCCGGCACCGATCGAAACGCCCAATATGGGACTGCTCCATCCGGACTATCAAGGCTACTTTGAGTCCCCTCGGCAGTATTTAGAGTGGTATTTGGAGCGGGGAGTGGGGAGGCGGGAATGGGGAGTCGGGAGTCAGGAGTCGGGAGTCGGGAGTCGGGAGTCGGGGGTTGGAGGTTCAAACCATGCCTTCTCCATGCCCCAACTCGCAGGCAAGATGCCTGCCCTACGGACATCGTCTCCTCCGACGATCGCCCTTCTGCTTTACCGCAAGCACGTTATCACCCAACAGTCCTACATCCCACAATTGATTCGTCAGTTCGAGCAAGCAGGATTGCTCCCTCTACCGATTTTTATCAATGGCGTGGAAGGCCATGTGGCGGTGAGGGATTGGTTGACGACTAGCCATGAGCAATCCCAGCGACAACAGGGGACGATCGAAACGGCTTCTTTGTCGCCAGAGGCAGTGCAGGTGGATGCGATCGTTTCTACGATTGGGTTTCCGCTGGTGGGTGGCCCGGCGGGTTCGATGGAGGCGGGTCGTCAGGTGGAGGTAGCCAAGCGAATTCTCAGTGCCAAAAATGTGCCCTATTTTGTGGCGGCTCCGTTGTTGATTCAAGATATTCACTCCTGGACACGCCAGGGAATTGGTGGATTGCAAAGTGTGGTGCTGTATGCCTTGCCGGAACTCGATGGGGCGATCGATACCGTACCGCTGGGGGGATTAGTCGGCGATCGAATTTACCTGATCCCTGAGCGCGTTCAGCGATTGATTGGTCGTGTCAAAAGCTGGGTGACTCTACGCCAAACCCCTGCTTCTGAACGCAAGCTAGCGATTATTCTCTACGGGTTTCCGCCTGGATATGGAGCCACGGGCACAGCAGCTTTGTTAAATGTCCCGAAGTCCCTGGTCAAACTGTTGCAGGCATTAAGGGCAGAAGGTTACACCGTTGGTGATTTCCCTGAAGATGGAGAAGAACTGATTCGGCAGGTACGGGAAGCCGATGAAGCCTATGTCGGGCAGGTTCCGGCAGTCGGCAGCCTGGAGTCAGCTCCGATTACAACCGTTACGGCAAAATCTCTGGAGCATTGGCTCGGTTATCTGCTCACGACGCGAATTGAAACCCAATGGAAATCTTTGACCGAAAGCGGCATTCGCACCATTCCAGACGATCGCCCGGAGGAGTCGCGCTATCTGCTGGGGGGAGTGCAGTTAGGCAATATCTGGATTGGAGTCCAGCCTCCCCTCGGACTATCCGGCGATCCGATGCGCCTGATGTTTGAGCGAGATCTAACGCCCCATCCCCAATACGCTGCTTTCTACCAGTGGTTGCAAAATGAATTTCAGGCCAATGCGATCGTCCACTTCGGTATGCATGGCACAGTAGAATGGCTGCCGGGTGCTCCCCTGGGCAACACTGGCTACTCCTGGTCAGATATTTTGCTGGGCAATCTCCCCAATCTTTACCTCTATGCGGCGAATAACCCTTCAGAATCCATCCTGGCCAAGCGACGGGGCTATGGGACGCTGATTTCCTACAACGTTCCACCCTACGGCAGGGCGGGACTGTACAAAGAACTTGTTGCCCTACGGGATTTGATCAGCGAATATCGGGAAGATCCAGAGAAAAACTATGCCCTCAAGGAAGCCATTTGTAAAAAAATTCTGGATGCGGGACTGGAAGCCGACTGTCCGTTTCCGGAGGCTCGAAAACTAGGAATTGAATTCACGCCAGAAAATATCCGGCTCTTTAGCCAGCACACCTTCAACGATTACCTCGTCACCCTTTACGAATATCTCCAAGTCCTGGAAACCCGCCTCTTCTCCTCCGGACTCCACGTTCTGGGTGAACCCCCCACCCCCGAAGACCTCCGCCAATACCTCAATGCTTACTTCAACGAAGACATTCCCCCAGACTGGCTAAATACCCTATCCCATTCCTCACCCACCTCACCCACCTCCTCACCTACCCATCCACCCACTTCCCCTCCTCACTCCTCACCCCTCACTCCTCACTCCTCACCCCCCCTCGATCAGGTTCACCAAATCTGTACCCTCCTCAACCAAACCACCGATGAGTTAACCAACCTCCTGCGGGGACTCAATGGCGAATACATTCCTCCAGCCCCAGGAGGTGACTTACTGCGGGACGGCATTGGCGTATTGCCCACCGGACGGAATATCCATGCCCTGGATCCCTACCGGATGCCTTCTCCTGCGGCCTACGAACGCGGCCGAGCAATTGCCCAAAAAATCATCGCCCAGCATTTACAGGAACAGGGCAGCTATCCTGAAACGATCGCCGTCATGCTCTGGGGACTGGATGCAATTAAGACGAAGGGGGAATCCCTGGGAATTGTGTTGGAGCTGGTGGGGGCGGAGCCGGTCAAAGAAGGAACAGGTCGGATTGTGCAGTACGGCTTGAAACCGCTTGCAGAATTGGATCATCCCCGGATTGATGTCCTGGGGAACCTGTCGGGCATCTTCCGCGATAGCTTTGTCAACATCATTGAACTGCTGGATGATTTGTTCCAGCGAGCGGCAACCGCAGACGAGCCAGAAGCACAAAACTTTATTCGCAAGCACGCCCTGGCACTGGAAGCTCAGGGAATTACCAACTCCGCTGCTCGATTATTTTCCAACCCAGCCGGAGATTTTGGCTCCCTGGTCAACGATCGCGTCACGGATGCCAACTGGGAGTCGGGAGCAGAACTGGGTGATACCTGGCAGGGTAGAAACACCTTTAGCTATGGCAGGCAGGATAAGGGGCAGGCCCGTCCAGAAGTTCTGAATACCTTGCTGAAAAGTACCGATCGCATTGTGCAGCAGATTGATTCTGTAGAGTATGGCTTGACGGATATTCAAGAATACTACGCCAATACGGGCGGGCTGAAGAAAGCGGCAGAAATGCAGCGCGGACAGAAAGTGACGGCCAACTTTGTCGAAAGCTTTTCCAAAGACACCACACCCCGAAAACTGGAAGACCTGCTGCGCATGGAGTATCGCACCAAGCTACTGAATCCCAAATGGGCGGATGCAATGGCAGAACAGGGATCTGGCGGGGCCTATGAAATCTCTCAGCGGATGACTGCCCTGATGGGCTGGGCGGGCACGACCGACTTTAAGGAAAACTGGGTCTATGATCAGGCGGCAGATACCTATGCTCTGGATGCTGCAATGGCAGAAAAATTGCGCCAGGCTAACCCTGAAGCGTTCCGCAATATTGTGGGCAGAATGTTAGAAGCTCACGGTCGCGGCTTCTGGAGTCCTGATCAAGAAAAGCTGGAAAAACTGCGATCGCTTTACGAACAAACGGACGAAACATTGGAAGGAGTCACCCTTTAAGTGATTTCCCAATGAAGACCCGGTGAATGAAGACCCAGCGAAGGATAGATCAACCCCGATCAATTTTGATAGTCTTGGACAGAATCAGGAACGTTTCGATAACGTTCATTTCAGGGTCGCATTGGGAGCATTCCACTTTTGTAACCATGAACCCACCCCTACCCCTCCCAAAAGGGGATTTTATGGACATTCTCCTGGTTGAGCAAGGTGTCTTCAGAGTTTCCCCCTGATGCAGAGGTTCCAGTCAATAATTCTCAAGTCAAGACTCAAGAGACTCACTTCCATTTTTCAGGTCAATGTTCTTGCTTTTTTCACAATGGTTAAATCGCAGTGAAAGTTACGACCAGACGGGATGGAATTCAAGTCGGTTACTGGGTTTCATGATTAGATTGAATGAGCTATGCATCACCCCATCTATAAACACGGTTTTGCTGACACATGAGTAACCTGAAGAAAATAACGCTTACAGGGGCATTCTGGACGCTGATTGGCTACGGAGGAAGTCAGGTTCTACGCTTCGGTAGTAATCTGCTGCTGACTCGGTTGCTGTTTCCAGAATTTTTTGGCTTGATGGGGCTGGTGAATGTCTTCATCATTGGATTGGCTCTTTTCTCCGATGTCGGCATTGGGGTCAGCATTGTTCAAAATAAGCGGGGTGAAGAACCTGCCTTTGCCAACACTGCCTGAACCATGCAGGTAATTCGGGGGATTGGACTCTGGATTCTGTGTGTCGCAGGTGCAGTTCCCCTGCCCGAGCCTATAACCAACCTGAACTCCAATGGCTGATTCCCGTTGTCGGACTCAGTACTCTAATCGCAGGGTTTGAGTCTACTTCGCTGGGTATTTTACAGCGACGTATATCTCTGAAGGAGTTAACCTTTATTGAACTGGGAACCCAAACCGTTCAAATCGTGGTGATGCTGATTTGGGCTTACCTCAGTCCAACCATCTGGTCCCTTGTGGCAGGTGGCATGGCGGCGGCTCTCACTCGAGTCTTCTGGAGCCACCGCATCCTGCCCGATCGCCCGAATCGCTTCAGATGGGAACCCAGTGCTGTCCGAGAATTGTTTGATGTAGGTCGCTGGGTATTTCTCTCCACCGCCCTGACGTTTTTGGCAGAACAAAGCGATCGGCTGCTCCTGGGAAAATTCTTTAGCCCAGCTCTATTTGGGATCTACGGTATTGCCCTCATGCTGAGTGAAGTGCCGCGATCGGTGGCATTGTCCGTCAGTGGCAGGGTCATCTTTCCCGCCGTTTCTCAGTTGATCGATTTGCCACGTTACGAACTGCGAGAAAAATTGCTGCGGAACCGCCAAAAGCTACTACTGATGCTCACGGCAGGTATGATCGTTTTGATTGCATTGGGCGATCGAATCATTTTGTTTCTCTACGACGATCGCTATGCTGAAGCCGCCTGGATGCTGCCGATTCTGGCTCTGGGCATTTGGCCCAGATTGCTTTGCTCCACAATGGATGCGGCCCTGGTTTCCTTCGGCAAACTCCACTATGCAACCATTGGCAACTTTACGCGCTTAGTCTTTACGGTGGTGGGGATTCTGCTCGGCTATCAATGGTTTGGTAATGTGGGAGCCGTGAGTGCGGTTGCTTTGAATGATCTGGCTTACTATGCTGTGGTCATGTACGGGCTTTCCTATGAAAAGCTAGGCTGTACGGCTCAGGACATTAAAGCAACGGCCATGCTGTTTGCTGGAATCGGCATCATTGCGATGGTTCGGATTATCCTGGGAATAGACTTTCCGTTCGCAACCGCTTTTTAGGAGCCAATTGATTCATGCACGTCCCGCTTCAGACCCCCCACAGTGGCTATCACTGGGATGGTTCAAGCCGACGCTTTTTTGAAGGGTGGTACTACAGAGTCACTCTACCCGAAATCGCCCAAACCTTTGCCTTCATGTATTCGATCGAAGATCCGATCGGCGGTCAACCCTACAGCGGCGGAGCAGCCCAAATTCTTGGCCCGGATGGAGAATATCTTTGTCGAACTTTTCCTGATGTCCGCCAGTTCTGGGCCTGGGAACAGGCTCTGGGTTTAGGCCATTGGGGACAAGTGAACTTATCGGCAGACTCAGCGGCAGACTTACCCCAACCTCCCACCTATCTTGATCCAGCCGAATTCGATCGCCACCTTGATCAGGGAACCTTCGGTCAGGGCTATCAGGGCACTGCTACCTGGCATCAGGGATATCTGGCTGATCCGGGAACGAACCAAACGGCACGCTGGGCCTACACGATTCAGCCGCTGTATGGCTGGGGAAATCCCGATCGCCCTCAGCAATCCACCGCTGGCTGGTTGTCTCAGTTCCAAATTTTTGAACCAGGCTGGCAAATTTTGATGGCGCATGGGTGGGCAACGGGTTGGATTGAGTGGAATGGCCAGCGTTACACTTTCACTCAGGCTCCGGCCTATGGCGAAAAAAACTGGGGGGGAGCCTTCCCGCAAAAATGGTTCTGGTTGAATTGCAATGCCTTCGAGGATGAACCCGATCTGGCATTAACGGCGGGGGGAGGCCGACGGGGGGTGCTGGGCTGGATGGAATCGGTGGCTATGATTGGGATTCACTATCGCGGCCAGTTTTATGAGTTTGTCCCCTGGAATGCTCAGGTGCAGTGGGAGATCCATCCCTGGGGCTACTGGCGAATGACGGCTGAAAATTCGCACTATCAAGTTGAGTTAACTGGAACTACGACTGAATCTGGAACTCCCCTGCGGGCCCCCACCATTCAGGGTTTAGACTTCTGCTGTCGGGATACGATGAACGGTCACCTGAGTTTAGAACTGCGGGAACAGGGGGAAGGCCGTACCATGACGCTGCTCAGAGCAAAAAGCTCCCTGTGTGGGCTGGAAGTGGGAGGACAACCCTGGGATGAAATCTGGCGATCGGCGAGCTAACCCTGGATATCAGCAAAAACCTGTGACAAACTATCCTACCCTCTCCGGAAGACCGCCCCTGATCATTGCCCATCGGGGTGCCAGTGGCTATTTACCAGAACACACCCTGGAAGCCTATCAACGGGCGATCGAATTGGGTGCTGATTTTATTGAACCCGATCTGGTGATCACCCGCGATGGTGTTCTGATGGCTCGCCATGAACCGAACTTAATTGAAACCACCAATGTCAGTGAGCTGCCAGAGTTTGCCGATCGTCGTCGTGTTGTTGAGATTGATGGACAGCCTGTGGCAGGTTTTTTTTCTCACGACTTTACCCTGGCTGAAATCAAGCAGCTACGGGCCAGGCAACCCCGTCCGTATCGAGATCAGTCGGACAACGATCGCTTCCAGATCCCAACGCTATCAGAAATTTTAGATTTGGTGCAGCAGGTGAAGGCAGCCACAGGACGCAGGGTTGGGATTTATCCAGAAACCAAACATCCCACCTACTTTCAGCAATTGGGATTGGGGTTGGAGGCACCGTTGATTCAAACGCTCATGGAGTATCACTTTGTTGATCCCAAACGAGTCTTTATTCAATCCTTTGAGGTCTCCAATCTCAAGGATCAACTAGTTCCCTTGATGGCAGATTATAGGATTAATCTACCGCTTGTGCAGTTGTGTGATGCACTTCATCTTCAACCCTACGATTTTGTGGTGAATCAAGATTCGCGCACCTATGCCGATTTAGTTCATCCCGATGGACTTAAAGACTTTGTTTCCACCTACGCCAGCGCGATCGGCCCCTGGAAACGATCGATTGTTTTCACCGAGGCGATCGAGGCGATCGAGGAACAGAATCCGCTTCAGACCAACGAACGCCTGACGGGAAAAGTGTCATCCATCATAACCGATGCCCATGCCGCAGGACTGGCGGTTCACGCCTACACCTTTCGCAATGAACCCCAATTTCTAGCAGTGGATTATCACAACGATCCGATCGCTGAGTATCAGCAGTTTTACCACCTGGGTATTGATGCTGTGTTCTCTGATTTTCCTGACACTGCCCTTCAAGCCAGGTTATGGGATTAAGTTGACTAAGCAGACAAGATGCCCACCCCACAAGAGGTGCTGTCAATCATTCTGTTTTGTTGACTGGGCGGGCAAGATGCCCACCCCACAAGAGTTATAGGTTATTCAATTTGCCTGCTCGTGAATCTTAATCCATCAAAAGTCAAACCGTCGGGCCGTCATCAGTTTATAACCGCCAAAGAGGGAGGCAAACGAGAAGAGAAACGTTACTAAACTCGTAGGACGCAGCACCACCCCTCCACTCAAGAACACAAACAGGATGCCCAGTCCGATTAAAATCCAGCCAAAGTCTCGTCCACTCCGACCGGCAAACAGTAGCGTTAAGAGTCCACCCGTCAGCATCAGGACTGATCCCATCGCTGGAATCCCACGCCACCAGAAGCGGGAGAACTGAGTGGTGAAGAAAATATTTTGTCCCAAGAAATAGATCCCAGCCAGAATCAGCAACAAGCCAAGAATTTGATTAAAAAGACGCATAGCGGTATCCGTAGTTAGACCAGGAGTAGACGTAGATGAGTCGTGATCAGCCTCGATCGCCAAGGCACTGCATTTCGCAGCCCAATCCAGTATGCCCGGAAAAAGCTGGCTCATTTTCATTTGTCGCCTCTGGGGCCGCAGGTTCAGGAAAAATGTAAAACAACTTTAGAATTATGCATTCGTTGTGAGATTATTCCCGATGCCGTTTCAATCTCCCAATCAAGCGAATCACATGGCTGGCTCCCTGATTGAAAAAGTGCTCTGTTAGGGTATCTTCCCCACCCCAGATTGGAATGGCTCCACCAATGCGAGTGAAGGTGTCATAAACAATAAAGCTAGCTACCTTGCCGTGCTGTCCAGCCGCAGAATAGAGCATCTGACAGGGATAGGCAATATTGCCAATCATCAAGGGAATCATCCCAACAAAAAAGGCAAGCCAAGGAATTTCTTTTGACTCTGCGGCGGATTGAAACATTCTAAATCCGGTGTAAACCGTCCGAGAAAGCGCGCCTCCCATTAATAGAATTAACGCCAACGTAAATTCGTTGATAAACCCTGCGGCATAGACGATCGGGAAGATGCCATACTCCACCGCTTTCACAAACACCTTCATGCCCAGGTGAACGCCCAAATCGCTGACATAATCACTCCCACTTTCCCGATCTAAGCGGGCGAGTAAGTCGTCGGATTCTTCATCTGTGAGCTGATGGCGATCGCGCCAGGCTTCAATACGGCGAATCACATAATCTCTGGCAACTTTCGTCCGAAATCTTCTTGAAATAATCAATTTACATAAATCTCGGAAGAACCCAGTAAAAGAGATATTACGGATTTTTTGAGTAATTTTGACGGGTAAATCAACAAATAGTTTTTTGACAACTTTAGGTACAACTTTTTTGAGTTCTTTAATGTACCAGAGCGGGGGAAATTTCAGGTAGCGATCGGCTTGAGTCTGAGTAATTTTTCCCAGGCGAAGCTGACAGAATACTCCCCGCTTCAGACGACTCAACGATCGCCATTCTCGCTGATAATGATCTAGTTTGCCAATATGATCTAGCAATTCATAGTAGCGCTCGTTGCCGACCCTTTCCTTCAGCGTATCTTCATGCTGATAGGTGTAAGCAATTAACTGCTTGACATCAACATCATCAAACAAAAAGGTTTTATGCTTATAGCATTTTGGCAAATAAAATGAAAACAAAGTGGAAACATTCAAGGGAAATAGGGCTGGTACTCCTGATTCCATATCAATCCAGACAAAGGTGCGATCGCCCTGCTCTGTATCGATGACCAAGAAGTTGTTGAGAGCAACGGGATTGCCCTTTCCCGCCTGCCAAACTAACCCATCAAATCCGGATTCAATCAACCGTTTCTGCAACGGCTCCATGACTTTGTGGAGTAGCTCCTCAATCTCCTGACTGCCTCTAGGGTCAAAGGGTTGACGGAGTGCCGAATTCCGACCCGGAATAAATTCTGCATCTAACTGATTCGCCTGGAGTTCTTCATTCCATTCTGCCCCGATCGCTCTGGCAATTTTCAGCTTAGAATCAAACCAATACTCAACTAAAATATCTAAAATTTTTCTGCGGTAATAGCCACATTGTAGAAAGTCACCATTCCAAATATAGGGATTATCTGCCCCTAATAAAACATAATGCACCAGGCTGGCTAGAGAATCCCCTGAAAACACTTTTCGAGCAATCTGACCCGATGGAGTTTCAATCAGGAATACCTGCCCCGATCGCCCTGCGCCTAATTCCTTGGCTTCTAAATTTGTTTGCAAATGGCCCATTTTCGAGTAGCAGTTACTAATAGCGTTGCTGCAGGTATGACGTAGTTATAGATATAGCCTTCCCAACATAGCCTCTCTAAAGGTTGGTTGCTTCTTACCATAGATGGATTGTTGTCACAGCGCGGACTATGGCGATCGATGGATTCTTTTCTACAGACCATGACTGATGCCCATTGGCTTTGTACAGTAGTAGAAACGGGAATATTCACTTCAGGGATGAACAGTTTATGATGATGCAATCATTGGGCAACTCTGGAATCCAAATTACGCCAATTATTTTTGGCACCTGGCAGGCGGGAAAAAGTGGCTGGGTTGGAATCGAAGATGCAGACGTGATTCAGGCCATGCGATCGGCGTTTGAGGCAGGAGTGTCTACCTTTGATACAGCGGAAGTCTATGGTAACGGCTATTCAGAGCAGCTTGTGGCAGAGGCTCTGGCTGACGTGCGGGATCAGGTTGTGTATGCCACTAAGGTGTTTGCCAATCATCTGGAATATCAGCAAGTGATTGAAGCCTGTGAAGGATCACTCAAACGCCTGAAAACGGACTATATTGACCTGTACCAGATTCACTGGCCAGCGGGTTCATTCAAAAGTAAGGTGGTTCCCATTGAAGAAACCATGAAGGCATTAACCGATCTGAAGCAGCAGGGCAAAATTCGGGCGATCGGCGTTTCTAATTTTTCCCGAGATCAGCTGGCAGAGTCCGCACAACATGGGCAAATCGACAGTATTCAACCGCCCTATTCGCTGTTCTGGCGACAGGTGGAGCAGGAAATTATGCCCTATTGTATGAAAAACAATATTTCCATCATTGCCTATTCCGCTTTAGCTCAAGGGTTACTGACAGGAAAATTTGCCCCTGATCATCAATTTGAAGAGGGTGATATTCGGGCTAAGAATAAGCTGTTTCAGGGTGAACACTATCAGCGGGCCAGGCTGCTCTGGATCAACTCCGGCCGATCGCTGAACGCCACGGCTGTACGCTGGCGCAACTGTCTCTAGCCTGGTTGATTGCCCAACCGCAAACTAGCGCGATCGTAGGAGCACGCAATGCCGAACAGGCGATGCAAAATGCTCAAGCCGCAGATGTGAGCCTAACCCCAGACGATCTGAAGGAAATCGATGCGATCGGCCGGACAGTAACGGATCATCTGGATGCTGATCCGGTGATGTGGAATTTTGCGGCTTAATTGGGGTTGAGAAGTTCATTCGGGACAAATCCCTTCTGAATCGCCAGGATTGCCGCCTGTGTTCGATCGCGTACTTCCAGCTTTTGCAAGATGGTGTGAACGTGAACTCGCACAGTTCCAGGTGCGATGTAGAGCATGGTGGCAATCTCCTGGTTGCTTTTACCTGCGGCGATCAGGGCTAAGATCTCTTGCTCCCGCTTAGTTAACGGGTTTTCGTTTGCCTGGGAAAGGGTTGGCGGGAACGCCAATTCTTGCTGAAAGGCAGCCTGAATTTCCCTTGTAGCAGTCGTATCCCACCAGGAAGCCCCTGCTACCACCGATCGAATCGCCAAAATCAGTGATTCCGCAGGAATGCCTTTGACGCAATACCCGTGAGCCTGAGCCTCGATTAAACGGGCAATCAACGGAGCCTGGGAATGGGAGGTTAAAGCTAGAACGGGAAGCTGGGGATGCTGTTGTTTGATCTGACGGCAAGCTTCCACACCGCCAATGCCGGGAAGCCCCACATCCAAAATCACAATATCAAACGGCTGCTGGCTGGCGAGTTCGATCGCCATTTCTCCATCCTCGGCTTCAGCCGCAATGTTGAGATCATCTTCCTGCTGCAACCGGGTGGAAAGCCCCAGTCGGAACAGTTCATCGTCCTCTACAAGCAAAATTTGGATGGTGGAAGGTTTCATTTATTCTGTACGCTTGCCACTGTGGGATCGATCTGGCAGGTAGGGAGTCTCATCCGTCACAGAAGGTAGCTGGAACGCAAAAGTTGCTCCCCGCGGCGATCGTTGTTCTGCCCAAATTTTACCGCCATGCGCTTCAATAATCTGACGGCTCAGATAAAGTCCCAGTCCAGTGCCTTTAGCTTGACGATCGCTTTGCCCTTGATAGAAGCGATCGAACAGGTGAGATAATTCGCTGTCCTGAATGCCCTGCCCTTCGTCCATAATCTGTACCACATGATGGTTGTGCTTCAGGGTAATTGCGACTTCGACTCGTCTACCTCGCAGGGAGTGGTTAATGGCATTGGCAATCAGGTTGTAAAAAACGCGGCTGAGTTGGAGCGGGTCGGCATTGACCCAAGCGGGCTGGCGAAAGTCGGATGTGCCCGATCGCAGGCGAATATGAATTTGGCGGGTGGAGGCAAGCTGCGTCAGGCTGGTGATCGCCTCTTCCGCCAGGGTGAAGAGATCGAGCCTTTGGCAGTGAAGCTGTAAACCTTCGGCATCATTACGGTAGACATCCAGTAAAGTTTCCACCAGTTGCAGTGTAGTCTGGTGGCTGCGGATCATCACGTTTAGCACCTTGCGTTGTGCCAATGTTACTGCCCCAAATTTTTCTGCTTGAAAGGCTTTAAGGGTTTCGATCGCCCCCAGCATCGGCGTTTTCAAATCGTGCGTCAGCGTGGAAACAAAATCTTCCCGGACTTTGGCCAACTGCTCCTGAGCGATGATCTGGGTTCGTTGCCGAGTCACCGCTTCACTATAAAGCCGTAGCCGATCGCTCAACCATGCCGTCACCACCAATGCCAATACTGTGATCATGCGATTCGCCACAGTGATAGCTGTAATCGGTTCAAGCCCTGGAAAAATCAGATTGAGCAACGTCAACGCGACAGAAACTCCTGCGATCCCAATCGTTGCCTGCCGACTCAAACGGGCACTGGCTAACAGCACTGCTCCCACATAGAGATAGCCAAAGACAAAAGGTGGAGGGGTTGTGTATTCCAAAAAGGCGACGATGATAAACAGCCCGATGATGAACCATTGCACCCTACGGGGAGTTGAGATGGGATGCTTGAATTGAGCTGTTAAGGATGGAGGAGGCATGATCAGTCTTCCAGGTTTTCTGATAACTTGAGTTTGGTTCAGGCGAAATTGTCAATCTATTCTAGGGAATAAAATGGCGATCGGGTAAGAAAATATATCAGATGATATAGCAGTTTAGGGACACCAATTAAACGCTGATATATCTACAGTTTAGATAGAAAAATATAAATCACTTCTAAACGGCTTCTTATACCTTGTTTTTTAGGTTTAAGTCGTCAAAAATAGCAACAGAGTTGATTGTCAGAATAGAACCCAATTAAGAGTTGGCTTCTAGAGAGAAGTTAGAGCAAGCAACATCTTTAAACCGAATTTCTCCATGCTGACTTTCTTATCTTTATCTATTCGCCCAATCGGTTCATTCTAACCAATTTCTCTATATTGCGATCGTCTCTCTTCGGTGAGACAAATCAGATGGAACCTAAACTAATCTCGCAGAAAATACAGTTCAACAGTATTCATCGCGGAGTCACTTTAAACGAAATTCGACTTCCAGAACAATGCTTCTTTTTGGGATTAATCCGTCAAAAGCAAATAATTTTGGCCTCTAAAAATCCTACTGTTCACGATCAAGACATTCTACTTGCTGTAGCAATCAATTCTTCCCTTGCACCTGGATTGAAAGTGTGTTTACAACAGACCCGTTATGTGTCCTGGTTGCAATCACACGATCGATTCGTTTCGCTTTAAAGATGTTTCAAACTAAAACCTATGGCTTCAGGATTTTTGCAGATCGCTTTAGTTTTACTGATTCTTGCCTTGGTCGCCCCTTTGCTGGGAGGCTATATGGCGCGGGTCTTTCTCGGACATCCTACCTGGCTAGATGCGATCGCAGCACCGATCGAGCGACCGATTTGGGCATTGAGCGGCATTCAGGTGGGTAAGTCTATGAACGGAGGACAGTACATTCGGGCTGTACTCGTCAGCAATCTGGTCATGGGTGTGTTGGTATATCTCATTTTCATGACCCAGGGAATTTTGCCGCTCAACCCAACAGGATTGTCGGCTCCTAGCTGGGATCTGGCTCTGCATACCGCCATTTCCTTTGTCACCAACACCAACCAGCAGCACTATTCCGGCGAAACCACCTACACCTACTTCAGTCAGGTGGGAGCGTTGGGGTTCCTCATGTTCACCTCAGCCGCAACTGGAATTGCCGTTGCGATTGCCTTTATTCGAGGACTCGCAGGGCAACCAATTGGCAACTTCTACGTGGATTTAGTCCTGTCCATTACGCGAATTTTGTTACCGATTTCCGTAGTGGGGGCGATCGTCTTACTGATTGCTGGAGTCCCGGAAACGCTGGCGGGTCCAGCTCAAGCTACAACTTTGGAGGGGGCAACCCAGTACATTGCCCGTGGTCCAGTTGCCCATTTTGAAATCATTAAAGAATTGGGGGAGAATGGCGGCGGATTTTTTGGCATTAATTCTGCCCATCCGTTTGAGAATCCCAATAATTTCACTAATTTGCTGGAAACCGTCATTATGATGGTGATTCCGGCAGGCTTAATCATCACCTACGGCATTATGGCGGGCAACCCAAAGCAGGGGTGGCTAATTTTTGGGATGGTGTTCATTCTGTATGCGGTGCTGGTGGGGATAGCGGCGATCGGCGAGTTTCAAGGCAACCCGTTGGTGAATGCGGTTTTGGGCGAACAACAGCCCAATTTGGAAGGGAAGGAAGTTCGGTTTGGTTGGGCGTTAACGGCACTGTGGGCAGTCTCTACCACTGGAACTATGTGTGGTGCAGTGAATGGGATGCATGACTCGCTGATGCCAACTGGCGGATTTGTCACGCTATCGAATATGTTTTTGCAAATTGTTTGGGGAGGGCAGGGAACGGGAACCGCCTACCTGTTTGTCTTCCTGATTCTCACCGTTTTCCTGACAGGATTAATGGTAGGGCGCACTCCTGAATTCCTGGGTCGCAAAATTGAAAAGCGCGAAGTGATTCTTGCCAGTATTGTTTTACTGGTACATCCGATCGCCATTCTGGTTCCAGCCGCCATCACTCTGGCATTCCCAGATACCCTTGCTGGTATAACAAACCCCGGTTTTCACGGCATCTCTCAGGTGGTTTATGAATATGCCTCTGCGGCTGCCAATAACGGTTCAGGGTTTGAAGGGCTGGACGATGACACCGTTTGGTGGAATCTGAGTGCAAGTTTCTCCCTACTTTTAGGACGGTACGCTCCCATCATTGCGCTGATTTTGTTAGCAGATAGCCTGGTTCGCAAGCAGCCTGTTCCCGAAACTACAGGGACGTTAAGAACCGACACGGTTCTATTTACCAGTGTCACCGCAGGTGCAATTTTGATTCTGGGGGCATTGACCTTTCTTCCCGTCTTAGCCCTTGGCCCGATCGCAGAAGGGTTTCAGCTAGCCAGTCGTGCATTTTGATTCTGGGTTTTGATTCTGGATCTTGATTCTGGATTTTGTTTCTGGATTTTGTGTTTGTGCTCTTGAACTTGTGATTTTAGATTGAACTGAATATGACCTCCAATCAATCCGCATTACGACAGCCCGGTGAACCACGCCACGATCGCCGACATACCCCAAAGGCAAACCTCTCTGGCTTATATCAACGGGCATCTCGAGAAGCTTTCTTCAAGCTTGATCCCCGCATCATAATTAAAAACCCGGTAATGTTTGTGGTGTGGGTAGGAACGTTGATTACGGCGTTATTAACGGTAAATCCCAACCTGTTTGGTGATGCTGCCATTGAGAATGCTGTTTTCTTTAATGGGTTAATTACCCTCATTTTGCTGTTCACGATCCTATTCGCAAATTTCGCTGAAGCAGTGGCAGAAGGACGAGGCAAAGCCCAGGCAGATGCCCTCCGTTCAACCAAATCAGACACGATCGCCCGTAAGCTGTCCTCAGATGATTCCATT
This sequence comes from Egbenema bharatensis FJBBOT/2019, assembly GCF_048077055.1. NCBI lineage: Bacteria > Bacillati > Cyanobacteriota > Cyanophyceae > Oculatellales > Oculatellaceae > Egbenema > Egbenema bharatensis. Next base: position 7,217,057 of record NZ_CP182236.1, read on the forward strand.
GAAGAAGTGAGTTCAACCCGTCTCAAGAAGGGCGATCGGCTGCTTGTGGTGGCAGGAGACATCATTCCGGCGGATGGCGAGGTATTGGAGGGAGTTGCTTCGGTAGATGAGTCTGCCATTACCGGAGAATCGGCTCCGGTGCTAAAGGAACCTGGCTCAGACGTTGCCAGTTCTGTTACGGGCGGAACCCGCATTATTTCCGATGAACTGGTGATTCGAGTGACCTCCGATCCCGGCAAAGGCTTCATCGATCGGATGATTGCCCTGGTGGAAGGGGCAGAGCGATCGAAAACGCCCAACGAAATCGCGCTGACGGTGTTACTGGCGGTTTTGACTCTGGTGTTCCTGATTGTCGTTGCCACACTTCCCCCTCCTGCGAACTACATCAATAGCCCCGTTGCCGTCACGCTGTTAATCGCCCTGTTGGTGGCTCTCATTCCCACAACGATCGGCGGTTTGCTAAGTGCGATCGGCATTGCAGGCATGGATCGGGTGGCGCAGTTTAACGTCGTTGCCACCTCTGGGCGGGCAGTAGAAGCCTGCGGTGATATTAATACGCTGGTGCTGGATAAAACCGGAACGATTACCCTGGGAAACCGTTTGGCGGAAGCCTTCATTCCCCTGAACGGCTACAGCGAAAAGGATGTTGCGACGGTTGCCCTTGCTGCCAGCCTATTTGACACGACCCCAGAAGGAAAGTCGATCGTCCGTTTGGCGGAGAAATTAGGAGCGACTGTCCCTTTCGATCGAACCCAGGCAGAAGGCATAGAGTTTTCGGCTCGTACCCGCATGAGCGGCACCGATCTGGCAGATGGGCAGGAGGTACGGAAGGGAGCCGTCGATGCCATTCGGGGGTTTGTGCGTTCCCGTGGAGGGCAAGCTCCAACGGATTTAGACAGTGCATATGAACAGGTTTCCCGGTTGGGTGGCACTCCCCTTGCTGTTTGCCAGGATAGCGAGATCTATGGGGTGATTTACCTGAAGGATATTATCAAACCCGGTATCCGCGATCGGTTTGATCAGTTGCGCCGGATGGGAGTTCGGACAGTAATGCTGACAGGCGATAACCGGATTACTGCTTCAGTGATTGCCGAGGAAGCCGGAGTCGATGACTTTATTGCGGAGGCAACGCCAGAAGATAAAATTCAGGTGATTCAAGCGGAACAGGCGAAAGGCAAGCTAGTTGCCATGACGGGGGATGGAACCAACGATGCTCCTGCCCTGGCGCAGGCAAATGTCGGTTTGGCAATGAATTCGGGCACCCAGGCGGCTAGAGAAGCAGCAAATATGGTGGATCTGGACTCAGACCCAACCAAGCTGATTGATCTGGTCACGATCGGCAAGCAACTCCTGATTACACGCGGAGCACTCACCACCTTTTCGATCGCCAACGACATCGCCAAGTATTTTGCCATTATTCCCGCTATGTTTGCCGCTGCCGGAATTGGGGCACTCAACATCATGGGACTCAACAGCCCTCAATCTGCCGTCCTGTCTGCCTTAATTTACAATGCTTTGATCATTCCCGTTCTCATTCCCCTGGCATTAAGAGGGGTAAAATTCCGTCCTTTGACCGCAAACCAACTGTTGCAACGCAATATTCTGATTTACGGTTTAGGTGGTGTCATTGCTCCGTTCATTGCCATTAAAGTAATTGATGTTTTAATCGGTGCAGTTGGTTTAGCATAATTCTTCACGTAATCTTCCCGATCGCTCCTCTATTTCCTCACAAATTGATTCACAAATCTAGACAAATGATGAAACCTGCTTCTTTTAATCACCCCAAACATCGATCGCCCACTCCCCAGTTCTGGAAACGCTATCGGTTGCCACTCGGATTATTTCTGGCTCTCAGCCTGAATGGGGCGATCGCTCCAGCCATCTATGCCGCAACCGATGAAACAACTCGTGGGAATGCCTATGCTATTGGGTTGTTGGGAGTTGTGGTTGTTGGGCTTGCGGTTTATTTGGCTCTTGTGATCCTCAAACCAGAACGGTTCTGAGCGTCAGAAATTCAATTACTTTATTGGGAGAACAACCGTTATGATTCGAGATTTTGTCATCAGTCTTCGCAGTGTTCTAGTGCTGTGGGGTTTGACGGTGATTATTTATCCACTATTTATTCTGCTAGTTGGACAACTCTTCTTTCCCTTTCAGGCAAACGGTAGCCTTCTCACCAATGCTCAGGGGCAAGTAGTGGGTTCTGCGTTGATTGGGCAAAGCTTCACCAGCGATGAATACTTTTTGAGTCGTCCCAGCGTCATTGACTATAGCGAAACCGCAGAAGCAGTTCCCACCGGACTTTCTGGAGCCAGCAACCTCGCCCCCAGCAATCCTGAGCTAATGGAACAAATCGAGTTTGAATTAGAACGCTTACAAACTGCCAATATTCAACCCACTGCCGATCTGCTTTATGCTTCTGGATCAGGACTTGATCCCCACATTTCAGTAGAGTCTGCCCAAGCTCAGGTGGAACGCATCGCTGAAAGTCGGGCACTTCCTGTAGAAGTCGTACTGGATTTAATTTCAGAACATACCGAAGGGCGGTTTTTGGGAATTTTTGGTGAACCTGGTGTAAATGTGTTACGGCTTAACCTGGCACTAGATCAGATCATTGAAGGATAAAAGCGCGATCGAGTTTAGAACAACTTGATTAACATCCCACTTCCCAGACTGGACAGGCAATTTGCCCACCCCCCAAGCCTTCTTACCTATTACCCCTCACCCATTACTCCTTACCTATTACCCTGCACTCCTCACTCCTCACCTACCATGTACGACCCCTCTGCCCTTACCTCCACTTACTTTCCCGATCGCTCCGCTCGATTGGGAAAGCACAAGATTTTTATCGGCATGGCTCCCGGCGTGGGAAAAACCTATCGGATGCTGGAGGAAGGGCAACGGCTGAGGGATGAAGGCGTAGATGTAGTAATTGGCTTTTTGGAAACGCATGGGCGAGAAGAAACGGCTGAGAAGGCAGTGGGGTTGGAGTTCGTTCCCCGAAAAGAAGTGATCTGGTCGGGGCGATCGCTGACTGAAATGGATACCGATGCCATCATTGCCCGGTGTCCTCAGTTGGTGCTGATCGATGAGTTGGCGCATACCAATGTGCCGGGATCAGAAAGAGAGAAGCGATATCGAGATGTAGAGGAGATTTTGGCGGCAGGAATTGATGTGTACTCTACGGTCAATATCCAGCATTTAGAAAGCCTGAATGATCTGGTACATCGGATTTCAGGTGTGGTGGTGCGAGAGCGAATTCCCGATCGCCTCTTGGATGAAGCAGATCAGGTTGTGGTGATTGATGTGACACCCGAAATGCTGCAAGAGCGACTGAAGGAAGGGAAAATCTATGCTCCTGAAAAAATTAACCAATCTTTAGAGAATTTCTTTCAAAAGCGGAATCTGATCGCCCTAAGGGAATTAGCTCTGCGCGAGATTGCCGACAATATTGAAGAAAACGGTATTGAAAACCATTCCCGCTATTGCAATATCCATGAGCGGGTTTTAGTCTGTATTTCGACCTATCCCAACTCAATTCAACTCCTCCGCCGGGGTGCCCGCATTTCCAGCCAAATGAATGGTCGCCTGATTGTGCTGTTTGTGGCTGATCCGGGACGATTTCTCACCAAAGCCGAAGCCCTGCACGTTGAGACCTGCGAGCGATTGGGTAAAGAGTTTGGTGGACAGTTTCTCCGGCTTGAATCTCCAGATATCGTATCTGCGATCACCGAAGTTGCCAGGGAACAGCACGTCACACAAATTGTGCTAGGCGAAACTCAGCGATCGCGGTGGCAGTTGTTCACCAAAGGTTCGATCGTCCAACGGTTGATGCGATCGCTTCCAGAGGTTGATCTGCATATCATTGCCAATAGTGCAACGATCGATTGAGGAAGTTTGTACATTTGTAACAGGGAATAAGGAGGGTAGAAAGACAAAACAAACCAATGCCGCCCCCATCCTTAATTTAGAAAAATTGTCTCCCCTCTTCACCACTAAAGGACTTTCTCCAAAAACTGGCAAGCTCGTTCGCTGCGGGGATTGGAGAAAAACTCAGCCGGTGGAGCATCCTCTGCAACCCGTCCGCCATCTAAAAACATGATCCGATCGGCCACCTCACGGGCAAATCCCATCTCGTGAGTCACGATCGCCATTGTAATTCCCGTGGTTGCCAGTCCCTTCATTACCTCCAGCACTTCCTTCACCATTTCCGGGTCAAGGGCAGAGGTTGGTTCATCGAACAGCATCACCTGCGGTTTCATGGCCAGGGCCCGGGCGATCGCTACTCGCTGCTTTTGTCCCCCCGATAGCCGAGATGGATACACATCCGCTTTATCTCCCAGTCCCACCTGCTGCAACAACTCCCGCCCCAGTTCCTCAGCCTCTGGTTTGCGAATTTTCTTAACCCGCATCGGCGCGTAGGTGACATTCTTCAGCACCGTCATGTGGGGAAACAGGTTAAAGTGCTGAAACACCATGCCCACATTTTGCCGCACCTGCTTAATATCGGTTTTGGGATGGGTCACTTCAACCTCATCAATATAAACTCGACCGCGTGTCGGCACCTCTAGCAAATTCAGACATCGCAGGAACGTAGACTTGCCGCATCCAGAGGGGCCAATAATAGCAACCACCTGCCCCTTTTTAATTTCAGTTGAAATGTCTTTTAACACATCTAAACTGCCAAACGACTTGCAAAGAAACTCTGTTCTAATCACTTCGCCGCATCCTTCTTTCAAAGCGTTGTGCTAACCAGGTAAACCCCGTAACCATGATGTAATACACTAAACCAACAAAGATCAATGGTTCAAAATAAATGAATCGTTCAGCAGCCACAATTTGCCCCCGTCGCATTAAATCCAGGGCCCCAACAGTGGACACCAGCGACGAATCCTTTAAAAGGGCAATGCTTTCATTCACCAGGGCAGGCAGAATGTTTTTAAAAGCCTGGGGCAAGATAATATCCCACATCATAATCGTGTAGGGAACACCCATCGTCAGAGCAGCTTCCCGTTGTCCCTTATCAACTGCCAGAATACCGCCACGAATTGTTTCTGAACTGTAGGCAGCGGAGTTGAGCGAGAAGGTGATCACCCCTGCTTGAAACGGTGGAATGGCATAGCCGATGAGCTGGGGAGTTGAAAAATAAATAATCGCTAACTGCAAGATCAGGGGCGTTCCCCGAAAGACAGAGGTATAGAAATCAGCCAGGACTTTCAGCGGTTTAATATTTGAGATTTTGAAGATAGATAAAACTGTGCCCCATGTAAAGCCAAAAAAGGCAGAAACCAGGGTAAATGCCAGCGTAGTACTAATCCCGCCCAGGATGAACGGAATATTAGGCACAATTTGGGAAAAATCTAGATTTAATCCTGTTGCCTGAGCCAGCTTGAGCAGGGTTGAAGGGAACAGTATGGGATTCAATAGGAGGGTAAATAAGTCAGACACCATGCCCTAAGCAGTCCTTTATTTTTGAAGCATTGAATTGCCAGTTTGATTCCCAACAATGCTAAAAGTGCTAAAAGTAAAGGAATAAACTGACTGATCGAGTTGATCCTCCGATAGTCTACTACGAACAAAGGTAGAGAAAAGTAGCCAGTCGCTCAAGATTTGTTTCTTGCTCGATCGGCTCTAAAGCAACAAAGATCTAGCACAGCGATCGAAATAGAACCTCCATTATGGAACCTCCATCATTCGATCGCCCCACTAAACCTAAAAATTTGAACTACCCATCTGTACAACTTAGAAATCTATTGTAAGGACGCACAGCAGTGCGCCCCTACTGGGTACGTTACTTTGCCGCATACCCCTTACTCTGCGACTTAATTGGCTAACTCATCCGCTGCCGGAGAATCATCACCAAACCACTTCGTAACTAGCTCATCCATCATGCCGCTATCAATCATCTCTTGTAGCACTGGATTGAACTCTTCCCGTAGCTCTGAACCCCTGGGGAAGGCGATCGCTGAACCTGCTTCGCCCATGTTGGGAATATCATGCGCTTCGAGATCAGGGTTGGAGGCAAGAAAGCCCGCTGCAACGGTATCTTCCATGATGATGGCTTCAATTCGCCCCGCTTTGAGTTCCTGAATCATCTCGTTGATCCGGTTGAGTGGCTTGATGTCTAAGCCTTCTAAATCTCTGGCAGCCTGCTCTTGAGTGGAACCGAGTTGTACCCCAACGGACTTTCCAGCCAGGCTCTCAGGGGTGGTCAATCCACTGCCCTGCCGGGAAACGATCGTGTTTCTGGCTTCGTAGTAAATCTGAGAAAAATCGACGTTTTGTTGCCGCTCCTCCGTTGGAGTCATCCCTGCCATGACAAAATCAGCCCGGTTCGCCTGGAGAGCCGGGATCAAGCTATTAAAATCAATATTTTGAATTTCCAGTTCATACCCCAATTCCCCGGTGATATGTTGGGCAATCTCAATGTCAAACCCAACAATTTCCTGGGTTCCACCAGAGGAATCCACAAATTGATAAGGTGGATAATCGGCTGAGGTTGCCATGACTAGTCGTCTTGCCCCACTGTCAGCCGTGCCACCGCCCCCCGCACAGGCTGCAACTGCAACGGACAGGATCGCCGATAGGGCCGATGTGAACAAAAACTTGCGTCGTTTGATTGCCATCAATGATTCCTCTACTCGTGAATTAATAAATGTCAGCAGCACCAAGAAAGTAAATCGTTGAAGAGCCTATTTTCTAGCAAAGAGAAATGTATCATCCGTAACCGATCGACAGTCTAAACCGTAATGCCGAATCGTCTCTTTGTATGTCTAGAACCTACAAAGCATCAGAGTTTCCTGATCTTCTAGCTGTACGAAATGACAATCAGAAGCCAGAAACCTGATCCAAACAATCGAGTAGGTTTGCTGTGACTCTTTGGTTTTAATTCTTGCGTGAAACTACGCTGTGAATCTTCATCAGGAAGAGTGAGTTTGTATGCACAACCGTGTCATGCTAATGGGTGAACACCAAACTTTCTGCATTAAATGATGCTTTCTTGGATATAAAATACAATCTCATCCAGACTATCGCAAACCCATACGACTTGACATTCAACCCATTGAATATTTTGCTCCGTTACAATGCGGAAAACCGAACTGATGCCCGCTCAACATCAGAATAAATATCAAACCGACAGTAAACCGATATTAAGAAGTTGCAAATTTATAATCCCAAATCCACAGCAACTCGATGGGCACAGGCAAACCCAGAAAAGGCAACGGCATTCAAGCCCTGACCGGGGAAGGTGCTATCTCCGACGCAGTACAAGCCAGGAATTGAAGTGCGGTTAAACGGCATTCCCAACAAGCCCATCAGTTTCCGACTGGGGATAGGCCCGTAGGTGCCATCATCTCGTCCCAAAAAGCGGCGATGGGTGCGCGGAGTTCCCGCCTCTTGATAGTCCAACCCGGCGGAGAGTCTCGGAAAAATGGCTTCCAGGCGATCGACGATTTGCGCTGCCGTTACCTCTTTCTTTGCTTCGTAATCCTTCGGAGCAAGCCCCTGCCACTCCTCCATCCAGCTCGGCGTAAAGGTATGGATGATGTGATGCCCTGCCGGAGCCAGATCGGGGTCGAGCAAGGTGGGAATGGAAACAAAGATCGTGCCGCAGGAGTCCTCCATCCGGTTCCAATCTTCCAGAACAATATGATGGCATTCCGTGCCAGGGGGTAATACTTCGGCTTTCACTCCCAAATGCAGGCTAAAAAAGCTAGGGGATTTCTGGTACCGCTGCTGCCATTTTTGTTCCGATCGCGGCATTTGCTCTTTGTCGATCAGCTTCTCAAACGTGTCCCACCGGGTCGCATTGGAGATAATTCGTTTCGCGTATAATGCTTCACCGGTTGCCAACTTCACGCCGATCGCCTTGCCCTGTTCCAGCAAAACTTCCGTGACTCTGGCTCGATAGCGAATTTGCCCTTCCGCTTTTTCCAGCCCTTCCACCAACTTCTGGGCAATTTGCCCCACGCCCCCTTTGGGATAGTTAATCCCGCCATAGTGCCGATCGCTGAAGACCATCCCCGCATTAATCATCGGAGTCAGGGTTGCTGGAACCACCGACCAGCAGTAGCACTCGATGTCGATGAACTTGAGTAAGGCTGGATCGCTAATGTAGCGACGGGCCAGATCCCCAACATTTTGAGGCAAATACTTCACCAAACCCAGGCAGGCTAAGGGATTCTGGAAAAACACCCGCATCAGATAACGTGGCTCCTCCAGGGACAGCAGTTCGATCGCATTGAGGCAATTAAACACCTTCCAGCACTCATCATAGAACTGGCGAATCCCCTGAGCCTCATGGGGAAAGTGGGCGATCAATTCTTGCAAGAATTTTTCGTAGTCCCGATGCACCTTTAGCTCCAACTGATCTGGCAGGTGGTAGTGAATCTGCACGGGATCAGGCAAAGTTTCCAGGGACATATTGACCGCATCCAGGGCGCGAGTCAGCAAATTGGTGGTTCCCTGCGTCCCAAAACCAAAAATCATCGATGCTCCCACATCAAATCGATAGCCCTGCCGCTCAAAATACCCTGCACTGCCGCCCGGAATCACGTAGCGTTCTAAAACGAGGACATTTGCTCCCTTTGCCGCAAGCTGAGTCGCAGTCACTAATCCACCAATCCCAGAACCAATGATGATGGCATCAAATTCTTCAGAATCTTGATTAGCTCTGATGGTTGCAGCGGGTTGTGACTGAGAGGGGCGATCGGAGGGCATCGCAGATTGCGACGAAGAAGGAACGGCAGACATAGACAACAACTTTTTTGTGAAGAAATCCTACCTTGGCTGTCTATATAGTGTATCGGTTTGTGGAACCCCCTCTAAGTTCCATCCTTCTGAAACTGCGTCTTCTGCCAGCAAGTTCCTCAAGGATCCACCCAACAAAGATTCATAACCATCAAAAGATCCAAAAAAAAAGTGGGGGATCAGAAACCTGACCGCTCCCACCTGCCGATCCTTTGAGAGGAGAACACTATAAATAGATAGTAGAGTTATTGCGAATAGATGTCAACATTATTGAAAACTATTTTCAATAAAAAATCACCAGAGTGAGTGAAGCGAAGGGATTGGCTTGTTTGATAAAGTACGTGAGTTTGCTAGATTGCGCCAACGGAGAGCGATCGCCTGAGTGAAACGATGCATTTACTACCCAAATCCAAGCTCATCACCGAAATCCATGCCTGTTTGCTCTTAGCAGTTCCCTTAGCTGGCGCACAACTCGCTCAAGCAGCCACTGCTTTTGTCGATACGGTCATGATGGGGATTCTAGGCAGCCAGACGATCGCCGCTGGAGCCTTGGGAGCCTTAATGTTCCATGTGTTGACGATCGTGGGCAGTGCCATTCTGGCGGCGGTCAGTCCCCTGGTAGCAGAAGCCTATGGTGCAGGGCAAAAGGCTCGCGTGGGGCTGGTGGTGCGGCAGGGTTGGTGGCTGGCGATTCTGCTGGCAGTGCCGATGTCTCTGGTGCTTTGGTATGGCGAGGGGGTGCTGCGGTTAATGGGGCAGGAAGCTGAAACGGCCGCATTAGCTGGAACCTACCTGCGGGCGATCGTTTGGGGCTATTTCCCAGCCCTGGGGTTTGCTGTACTCCGCAATTTTGTTTCGGCTCTGTCCAGACCCCGTCCAGTAATTGTAGTGATGATAGGCGGAACGCTGGTTAACGTGACGATTAACTATGTTCTGATCTTTGGTAAATTTGGCTTGCCGGCGCTGGGACTGGCTGGAATTGGTCTGGCCAGCACTATTTCCCTGTGGGGAATGTTCCTGGCCCTGGGAGTGTACAGCCTTCAGCAGCGATCGATCCGTCCCTATGGAGCCTTTAGCAAGCTATACCAGTTCGATCGCGTTGTGTTTCTGGAACTGCTGAATGTAGGGCTGCCGATCGGAGTATTGGCTGCGGTTGAAACGGGCTTGTTTGCCGTGGTGACGCTCCTCATCGGTCAATTGGGCACCACCATGCTGGCCGCCCATCAAATCGCCCTACAGACAGCCTCCATGACCTTCACCATCCCCCTGGGCATTTCCCTGGCAACCACGGTGCGCGTCGGTCAACTCATGGGGCAAAACCATCCGACGGGAGCGCGATTGGCTGGCTTTGTCGGGATTGGGATTTCAGCCTTCTTTATGTTCTGTATGGGCATTCTATTCTGGGCGTTTCCCACCCAAATTGTCTCGCTGTATATTGATGTAACCGATCCCGCCAATTCCACCGTCGTTAACCTGGCCAAGGCATTGCTTGGCGTAGCGGCCATGTTCCAAATCGTGGACGGAATTCAAATCAGTGCAGCAGGGGCATTACGCGGGATTAAAGACACTCGCATTCCGATGTTGATTGGCATTCTGACCTACTGGGGACTGGGCTTAACCAGTGGCTATCTCCTCGGCTTACACTTCGGCTTCGGCGGGGTCGGGCTGTGGTGGGGACTGGCGATCGGCTTACTGGTGGCAGCCTGTGTGTTGACCTGGCGGTTTGGTACGGCGAGGCAGTGGCGATTGGGAGTGAGGAGTGAGGAGTGAGGAGTGAGGAGTGAGGAGTGAGGAGTGAGGAGTGGGGAGAAAATCCGTAGCGCAGGCATCTTGCCTGCGGGTAGAAGAAGGATTTCATTTAGGAACGCGAATTCAATAAACCGAAACTCTTGTGGGGTGGGCAGCGTTTCGACTGAGCTTTCGACCTGAACTCAAGCCGAAGGGCTCAAGCCGAAGTCTTGCCCGCCCAGTCAACAAAGTAAAATGCTTTGCAGTGCTTTACAGACTATTTCATCCAAAATCCTCAGGATGATTGGGGACGATCGGGTGTCTGGGTATCGGGAAGGTGCTTTAAGCCCCAAAGGGTGATGACTTTGAGCACAGGACGCAGGCTTTCCCCCTTCTCCGTGAGTTGGTAGTTCATGCGGCGAGAATGGTTGCTGTAGGGTTGCTTTTTGACCAAACCTGCCTCTTCCAGCAATCTCAGGCGATTGGCCAGGATATTGGTTGAAATACCCTCAGGGGATTCTAAGAATTCTTCAAATCGCTGTTTGCCAAAAAACATCATGTCCCGGATCACCAGTAACGTCCAGCGATCGCCAATCAGATCTAGGGTGCAGGAGACAGGACAGGGAGAGCGTCTGGGCTGATTCATCGCAAAAACGGCAGTGGAGTTACCTGGGAATTTATTACTTGCATTACTTGCATTACTTGCATTTTACAAGCTACGCCTGCTACGATTACTTTTAATTTGCAATTTACAAGTTATAAAATCAAACAACTGGAGTTTAGACTAATTGGGAAAGAAAAGCAGCCAAACCCGACGGTTTGGCTGCTTAATGGTCATGTTGCATCAATAATGATTGACCATGACTAATTTTGACCGCTTGAGGGCGTTTCGACATAAATCCTACATGCTGATTGGCAACGGCAAGGATGCTCTCTTCGACCTGATGGATGCCGTGCTAGTGAGCCGCAGTGTGTACTCCTTTGCCGAACTGTCGGTTGCCCCTGTCTTTCGACGCCAATGGCCGAGTTTGTATGAAGCCCTACAGGATAGCAACCCGCCTCGACTGGAGTGGATGGGGTTGTACCTGGAGCAAATGCCCCAGGACGAACGGGTTGTCTTAGCGGGAGACCACACGGCATGGTCAAGGTTACAGGCACAAACCCTGCGAGAACGGACGTATGAACATCAAGCAACTCCGATGAGTGGAGCCAAACCGGTGACGTTGGGACAAGGATATAGTACGATTGCGTGGATTCCAGAGGAGCAGGGCAGTTGGGCATTACCGTTGCTGCATGAACGCATCACTAGCGCAGAGAGCCCCATTAGCAAGGCAATAGTGCAATTGCGTCAGGTGTGTGAGCAGTTCCAGGTTCGTCCCTTATCTTTGTGGGATGCCGAATATGGCTGTGCCCCATTCCTCAATGGTACGGCGGATATTGCTTGTGACAAGTTGATTCGGTTGCGTTCCAATCGAGTACTGTATGGACCACCGCCTGTTTATAGCGGAACGGGTCGTCCTCGGCAGTATGGGGAGAAGTTCAAACTTAACGATGCCACCACCTGGTGGTCATCTGATGCCGAACTCCAGGTAGAAGAGTCCCGGTGGGGACGATTACACGTGCGGATGTGGTCATCAATGCGACTGCGACGCGTTGCCAACCAGACGATCTGGTTAATTCAACTGCAACGCCTCCATGACTCTGCCCTCCACCCCGCCAAACCTTTGTGGCTAATTTGGGTGGGACAAGCACCACCCGACTTAGAGACGGTGTGGCAACAGTATTTCCGTCGCTTTGCCATTGACCACTGGTATCGCTTCGCTAAGCAACGATTGCACTGGACGTTACCCCAGTTGGCAACGCCCGAACAATCCGAACGCTGGAGCGATCTGATGCCCTTGCTCACCTGGCAGTTGTGGTTGGCTCGTTGCCACGTCCAGGACTCCCCCCTGCCCTGGCAAAAGTCATCTGCTAAGCTATCTCCGGGACGAACCGCAAATGCCTTTGCCTCTGTTTTAGCGTTGATTGGCACACCTGCCCCCCCGCCCAAACCACGCGGAAAGTCACCGGGGTGGACTCCAGGGCAACCCCGTTCCCGCCGTATTCGCTATCCAACGGTCAAAAAGCGCTTCACCAGACCCAAGAAGGTGGCGAACAAGACCGCTTAACCACTAAATTTTTCCCAATCTTCAGTCTCGCTCAATCCAGATAAGGGGGTTGGGCTATTTCTGCTGTGATTAGTCTAAACTCCAGAAACAACCTATGAACATCGTGTCTCAGCGACCGTTTGAGGTGGAAATCCCTTTGCCTGTCAGAACCTACGATATCGACTTTGCCGGGATCGTCAACAATATTGTCTACGTTCGCTGGTTAGAAGATCTGCGCCTGGAAATGCTAGCCCGTCATTTCCCGTTAAATGAGCAGGTTGAGAACAACATTGCTCCTGTGCTGTTGCAGACCAAAATTGACTACAAGCAGTCAATTAAACTGTCAGATACTCCGATGGGAAAAATGTGGATGAAGTCGCTGGAACCCTTGCGATGGACGGTCAATGCCACGATCGGAGTCAACGAGCAGGTGGCGGCGATCGGAGAACAGGTGGGGATTTTCGTTAATTTGCAAACTAATAAACCAATTCGGATACCGAAAGTCCTAAAGCAAAAGTATTCAAAAGTATTCAGTTGATCGCCAGAGGTTTATCGCGCATCCTCAACACTGAAGGATCCTGGGTGTAGTGTTCCAACTCTGTCAAAGGCACCCACCGTAGGTCATGGGACTCTGAACTGACCATCAGCGGTTCCGATCGATCGCCCACCAAGCAATAGCGAATATCAAAGTGGTGATGGGCTGGAATGCCCTTACGTTCAGGGATTAAATGAACATCCACATCAAAGATGGTTTCAGGGTAAGAGAGCCGCTTTAATCCAGATTCTTCTATCGCCTCTCGGAACGCCGAGCCCATCACATCGGGTTCATCACAATGTCCACCCAACTGAAACCACTGATTCAGCTTGCGGTGATGGGTCAATAAAACTGCATCTGCTGCCACAATCCAGGCGGATGCGGTAATATGCCCCTTCAGGTTATGGCGATCGTACCAGTTGTGAGGATGTGCCTGAAGAAAGGCGATCGTCTGCGATAGGAACTCACGTTCGGCTGAATTATACGGCTGATGGGCTTCCAGTTCTGCAATCAGGGCTGTGCCTTTGAGCAGAGCAGTTTGTGCGAAATCTCGATCGGGGGTGGGCTGATGATCCGATGGGCTGAGTTGCTTAACCATAAAACAAATTGGCTTTCTCCAATAAAACCGTTGCGCTGTCCTCAGGGGAATATCCCGTTAAATCGATCGGGTAAATTGCAGCATCGCGGCGTTGCAGATCGTAGGTATAGGTTTTGTCGTAATAGTCCAGGATGATATCGCAGGCAGCGGCTAGCTGATCTTGACGGAGCAATTCCACCGCTTGCTGGGTGCGAAGTCCGCCCAACCGTTTGCGGATGCGTTCAGTGGCCGTAATTAATGCCTGGCGATCGGCCGTGCCATAGACTTCCACTAATGCCGCCAGACGTTCAGATCGGGAGCGGTTGACTTCTAAAACAGGCGATCGATCCATTTGCTGGAACAGCGGTTGGGGAATGCGGCAGGTGCCAACCCGCTTACTTTCAGCTTCAATCCAGATGGGTTCTGTCTCGTTAAAAGTAGCCCACTGCACAGCGACTAAATTCTCAAATTGTTCATTGCTGGGTTGGGGGGCAAACCCAAATTGCCATAGCTGCTGCCGCGATGATTGGCCAGAGCTTCCAGATCTAAAACTTGCGCTCCTCGCACGGCTAATTCCTGCAATATTACCGTTTTCCCTGCTCCCGTCATTCCCCCCAAAATTAAAATCGGCTTCGGCTGATCAAAGCAGGACAGCACCCATCGCCGAAACGACTTGTATCCCCCCTCCAGTACCGACACCCGCAGCCCCGCCATTTTCAATATCCAGGCGATCGCCTCACTCCGCATTCCGCCCCGCCAGCAGTGAACCCGCACCAGACGATCGGGAGCCAACCCCTTCGCTCGCCGGACAAACTCCGCACACTTCGGCCCAGCAATCTCAAACCCCAACTCGATCGCCTGCTCTCGCCCCTGCTGCTTATAACACGTTCCTACGATCGCCCGTTCCTCATTGCTGAACAACGGAAAGCTAACGGCTCCAGGAATGTGGCCCTGCTCATACTCAGCCGGACTCCGGACATCCAGGATGATGCCGGGGGTGGTGAGGAAGGAGGAGAGGGGGAGGGGCATGGGGGAGTGAGGAGTCAGGAGTCAGGAGTGTAGGGTGGGCATTGCCCACCACCATGCATTCATTTTGGAACGGGATTGAAATGACCTTGCCTAATTCTCTGGTTGGGTAATTTTCTGGTTGGGTAATTTTCTGGTTAGGTTGATTTTCTGGTTAGGTTGATTTTCTGGTTAGGTTGATTTTCTGATTAGGATCGTCAATTAAACGACCTGTGCAGCGTTGTACTTCGCTGACTGGGCGGGCAAGATGCCCACCCCACAAGAATTTCAGCTTAGTTGATTCGCAGTCCTTAGGTTAACTATCTGGTTGGATTAATTCTCTGGTTGGGTCGCAATCGCCATCCTCACTCCCTCGATCGCCCGCAGTCGATCCATGACGGTAATCACCTGACCGTGGCTGATAGCTTCATCGGCGTTGATGATCAGGAAGGGTTGCTGTCCCGTGAGAGCGAGGGCGCGCACCTGAGCTTCCAGTACCTCCAGGGTGATGGGTTCCTGATTAAAGAATAGATCGCCTTGAGCATCGATCGTCACGACAAGCTGGCTTTGGGGCTGCTGTTCAGACGTATCTGCGGTGGGCAGGTTGACGGGGAGTCCTTCGGAGCGGGTGAGGAACAGGGTGGACATGATGAAAAAAGTCAGGATCGCAAAGATCACATCGATCATCGGCAAAATGTTGATCTGAAAGGGGCGATCGGGTTCTTCAGGAAGACGCATAGGTGCCTCCACGCTCGTAGCGACGACGATAGATCAGTTCCAGTTGCCCGCCGTACTCTTGAATCAGGGCAATCTGGCGTTGGTATAGCCCGCGAAACAGGTTCGCAAAGAGCAGAGTGACGATCGCCACCACCAGTCCAGAGGCCGTGGAAACCAGAGCTTCACTGATTCCGGCTGAAACGTTGATCGAGGAACCACCTCCCAGATCGCCAATCCGCAGGGAGGCAAAGGCTGTAATTAGCCCCAGAATTGTGCCGAGCAGCCCCAGGAGCGGTGCCACACCAATTACAGTCTCAAACACCGTATTAAATCGCTTGAGCAGGGGAATTTCAGCTTGAGCCGCACTTTCCAGAGCCAGTCGGAAATCATCTGACGTGGCATGATCCAGTTCTAAAGCAGCCAGAAAAATCCGGGCGATCGGCAAATCTGCGTTTTTCTGAAGTTTTTGCATGGCCGCCTTGGCACTGCGTCGATACAGAGCCAGAACTTCTCGTACCACCTTGTCTTGCCGTCGTACCAGACGAAACCAGAATAATAGCCGTTCCAGAATCAGGGCGATCGCCAGGATCGAGAGTCCCAGCAGGGGCAGCATCACCACCCCACCTAGCGTAAATAGATTACCCGTTGGCATCAGTCTTTTTTCTCATCGGTGGATTGCACCCAGCACCCAACCGATCGCCGGATGCTATGTGCCAGGAAAATGATCGATTTGAGCGTATCCGCTAAAGACTAGCTTTTTCCCGTGCGTCTCTAAACGGTTAATTCGCAGCAGCACCCCGTCCAGATCAAACCGATCAAGATCGACCATATTATCTAACACTTCTGCGAAGGCCTGAGAGACAACTCCGGCAATTCCCCTGACATCCTCTGGAACCTGCTCCGCATCAAATTTTGGATTGCTAAAGGAAATCCGGCGACGCTTTTCTACGGCCAGCGTGGCGAGTAACCGAATGGGAATATTCTGGCGATTGGGAAAATCTGTTTCTGCGGCAATGCTGACCTGATTATCAGGCAACAGTTTCACCTCAACATTGCGAAACGTCACGGGTTCTCCCCCAGAGAGGTTGGTTAACTCCTCGGAATCCACGTTTTGCAGCCGCTTTTGGACCAGCTCCGCCTGGAATGCTCGGTTAATCCCCGCTTCATTCAAGGTGATTTGCGCCACCGCCTGAGTGGGTTGCTTGAGCCGAAGTTTGCCCCCCATCACCGAACCAAAGTCGATCGCCACCGCATCGGTTTCAAACGACATTTCATCCACCTCAAACTGCCGCCGGATCACTAGACCGCGACCGCTCATCTTGAAGCTGTCGATGCTGCCCTGGAGAAGCTTACTGGACGGATAGCACCGCACAGAAACCTCTACCACATCGCTCTTGGTAAATAAGTGCCGGATGGATTGGGCCGCGACTGTATTGAGCATTTGCTCGCCGAAGTCGGTTCCGGAAGATTGATTTGAACCTAGAAGACCACCAAACATGGAGTCACTCGTTGCAATGTTCTCGTCCGTTGTAACAAATTATGAAGCTTGTAGCAACACAAATAACTTTTAGTTAACTAAGGTTAAGTTTTATGAATGAATCTGTCATCCTGAAGATAGGTTACGTCTCTTAATGTTTTCAGCCCTTTGATGGGCTTGCGGTGGGCTGACTAAATTTTATCTATATGGCGATAGTAGCTGTGCAGGCAGCCCTTCACAAGAGTTCGTTTTATTCTTGGCAGAGAGACGCTGTTCAAAGCTGACCTGAAAGCACTAATCTAGATAGGGAACGGCATCCAGAGTCAGTCTTTACGGTTCTGAATGGGTGCCTCACCTGTTGTTCCATTTGCATCGGATACTGAGCGTGCCCAAAGCTGGCATCATTTACAACGATATCAAGCCTGTCGCTTGCCGTGTCGCCCAAGAACTGGAGAACAAGCTCACAGACTACGGTTGGGAAGTTTGTCTGGCCACAGGGGTCGGCGGAATTTTGGGCTATTCTCAGCCCGGTCGCCCGATTTGCCACACGCCAATTAACCATCTGGCTCCTCCAGGGTTTGATCAGGATATGGCCTTTGCGATCGTCCTGGGTGGGGACGGCACGGTTCTCTCGGCCTTCCGACAGGTCGCCCCCTTCGGCATTCCTTTACTCACGGTCAACACTGGACATATGGGCTTCCTGACTGAAACCTATGTGAATCAGCTACCCCATGCGATCGAAGTCTTACATTCCCAATCCTTCGATATTGAGGAGCGGGCCATGCTGTCGGTTCAGGTGGTTCGGGATGACATCCTGGTCTGGGAAGCCCTCTGCCTCAACGAGATGGTGATTCATCGGGAACCGTTGACCAGTATGTGTCACTTTGAAATTGCCATTGGCAACCATGCTCCGGTGGACATTGCGGCAGATGGAGTGATTGTTTCCACGCCAACGGGTTCGACAGCCTATTCCCTCTCGGCAGGCGGCCCTGTCATTGCTCCGGGGGTGTCTGTCCTGCAACTGGTGCCCATCTGCCCGCATTCCCTGGCATCGCGGGCCCTGGTGTTTGGCGATCATGAACCCGTGGCGATTTATCCAGCGAATCACAACCCGTTGGTGATGGTGGTTGATGGCAATGCGGGCTGTGCGGTTTTGACTGACGATCAGGTGCGGGTAGTGCGATCGCCCTATTCTGCTCGATTCATTCGCCTGCGTCCTAACGAATTTTTCCAGGTGCTGCGGGAGAAGCTGGGCTGGGGATTACCCCACGTTGCCAAACCCACCTCGGTAGAGTTGCCGTAGGTTTCAGCCTGGACAATGGGCTGTGGTCGATTGACTACGCTACTTTGCCTCAGAACTGGTAAAACAGAGGAGTCATACCTCGTGGTGCTTGATATGAATCCTCCCTCGGATCGGAGTCCCTGTGTGTTGGTGATTGAAACCGACGAAGCATTGGCGCACCATATCAGCTCTGATTTAAGGGAGTCTGGTTATGAGACGATCGTGGCCTTTGATGCGCCGAATGGGCTACGGCAGGTAAAGGAGTTTCAACCCGCTCTGGTGGTGGTCGATCGGATGTTGTCGGGCGAATCGGGATTATCCCTCTGTACTCACCTGAGGGCAGCGGGGCCAGAATGCCAGTCTTGCTACTGATGGCGCGGGATGCAGTGGACGATCGGGTGGCCTGCTTGCAGGCAGGGGCCGACGATTACTTCCTCAAACCCTACCGGACTGAAGAATTTCTCAAGCTCGTCCGGCTGTATCTGCAAACCGATGCCCCCAGCAACGAGCAATTGCGGTTTGGCGATCTGGTGTTGGATCTGGCAACGCGGCGAGCGATGCGGCATGAGCGGGTGATTGACCTAACCATGAAGGAATTTGAGTTGCTCAAGTACCTGATGGAGCATCCCCGTGAGGTGTTGACCCGTGAACAAATTCTGGAGAATGTTTGGGGGTACGACTTTATGGGCGAGTCCAATGTGATCGAGGTGTATATTCGCTACCTGCGCCTCAAGATTGAAGATGAGGGAGAAAAACGGTTGATTCAAACCGTGCGTGGGGTGGGATATGTCCTGCGGGAGACCTAGATCACTATCTCCAAGAAGTAAGGGCGCACAGCAGTGCGCCCCCAGCGGGTGTGTTACATATCCGCGTATCCCTGCGCCCCCAGCGGGTACGTTATATGTCCACATCCCCCGAAGCAGGAACCTGAACGGATAAAACCCGATCGTTAATAGAGATCCTTAACCAGGATCATGGGAGCATCCCACTTTTGTAATACGGTGAAGATTAACCCACCCCTGCCCCTCCCAAAAGGGGATTTGATGGACATTCTCCGGGTTGAGTAGGGATTTCCCAAAGTTTCCCTCCTGGGAGGGGTTAGGGGTGGGTTCCAACGTCTGATTCCACCGGATCTTTCTATGCCGATCGCCCTCATGGGGAAAGGGGTTGCTGCAAAACTGGGATGCTCCCAAGATCATTAACAGAGATTGTCAGTAGATGTTATGCGACCTATTTCTCGAATGAATTATTTAGCCAGCCTTGGGTTAATACTGCTGTTGGGCTGTAGTGCAGTGACCCCACCCACTTCACCCACTTCTTCAACCCCACCCACCTCACCCACCTCAGGTGACACCCACGCACCTGCCGAAGCAACTCCGATCGCCCAATCTCCTGAACCTCAAGCTGGACAAGCCCAGGTGTTACCCATTTCTGCTGAAGCTGATATCAACGGACAAATTATTCAACTGGAAGTGGCCAGGACTCAGGCACAACAGTCCCAGGGGCTAATGCACCGTCCGCCATTACCCGACGATCGTGGGATGCTGTTTGTGTTTGACCCACCCCGATTTACTCGATTTTGGATGAGAAATACCCCCTCACCCCTCGACATGGTGTTTCTGCGAGAGGGTGAAGTTCTGACCATCATCGACAGTGCCCAACCCTGCGAGGCGGATCCCTGTCCCACCTACGGCCCAGATACTCCCACCCGAATTGATCAGGTGATTGAACTGCGGGCGGGACGAGCGGCTGAACTGGGTTTAGCAGTGGGCGATCGGGTGCAGATTCGCTTCTTTGATTGACGCTGATTAACGCCTGAGATCCACCGCTTTCAGGTGTGGCAAGCTGGGTTCACAAAATTTATTGTGTTTAGCGAGAAAAATTAGTGCATTAGACCTGTATAGAAGATTGCCAATCTGCTATCATTCTCCTCCTAGAAGCAGCGCAATGGAGGGACTCTAATTCTTGCCCCAGACAGCATCACTGCTCCAAGGAGCCTTGTTCGGAAGTTTACAATCGTTTCGGGTTCTACGGAGTAACCGATCGTGATCTGGGATAGCCCAAATAAAAATGGAGGTAATCTTTCGGAAGATGCAGTCCAACTTTCAAGATTTAATCTATCCTTGATACTTAAATCTTGAGCATCTCAAAGTCATCCCGATCGCAAGAAACGGTTACAGCAAGAAACGGCTAATCGAAAGTTGCGGTTTTAGCTCAGGATGGGGTGAATCAGGATTGTGTTAATCAAGAGTGGGACGTGAGCTATTTGGGAACCCTGACTCAGAATCTCAACTAGATACAAATCTCAACCATATACAAATCTCAATTATATAAGGAGGTGAGCTGCTGATATGAACCCGACAAGTCATTCCCGTTTAATTCGTTTTCTCCAAGAGGATCTGGCTTTATCCTCCTCCTCGATCGCCATCGCCCTGCGCTATCGAGAGCAAGACCCCGGACCATTACCCATGATTTTGTGGCAATACGGTTTGATTACCCTGGATCAACTCGATCGAATTTTTGATTGGTTAGAAACGGCGCAAACCTCATAGTCTCCCTCAAGGAGGATGAATATGTTGAGTGATCAACACTGTATTGCTCCCTTGCATTCCACAACTCAATACACTAAAAAAGAGCGGGTCACTACAAGACTCGCTCTTAATCGTTTAAAGGGATTGATTCAGACCTAAGCCGTTAGCACTTTCGCCGCGGCCGATACGCCTGCTCCAGGGGTAAAGTCATAGTTCAACTTCTGCAACGTCGCTTCCAACGCCCCTAAGGCCGTCAAAATATCTCGATCGCTGACAAAGCCCAAATGTCCGACGCGGAAGATCTTACCCTTCAAATGATCCTGTCCACCTGCCAAAGCAATATCAAACTGTTTTCGCATCACCGATCGGATCTGCTCCGCCTCAACGCCGACCGGAGCCACCGAGGTAATGGCTGGACTGGCTGCATAATCGGGAGCCAGCAGGGGCAAGTTCAGCGCGCGCATGGCAGCACGAGTCGCGTTCATCTGCCGTTGATGCCGGGCAAAGATATTTTCCAGCCCCTCTTTCTGCATCATTTTCAGAGCCACTTGCAGCCCAAAGAACATATTGACGGGAGGCGTGAAGGGATGGCTGTTTTTCGCTGCCTCTTTGCGGTATTTGCCCAGATCCAGGTAGAAACGCGGCAAGTTTGCATGGGGATACGCTTCCCAGGCTTTTGGACTGACGGCAACAAAGCCCAATCCGGGAGGCAGCATATAACCCTTTTGCGACCCAGAAGCCACCACATCCAATCCCCATTCATCGATCGGCACAGTGGTTGCCCCTAAGCTGGTCACAGCATCCACCATAATCAGGGCTCCGTGAGCTTTGACATGGCGATTGATGGTTTCTACATCGTTGAGAACCCCCGCTGAGGTTTCACTGTGGGTGACAATCACCGCTTTAATTTGCTTGTCGGTGTCTGCCTCTAGCTGAGTGCGGAATTCTTCTGGGTCAAGGGGTTTACCCCACTCGGCGGAAATCCGGGTGACATTCAAGCTGTAGGCTTCGCACACCTGGGCCCATCGATCGCCAAACTTACCATTAGTGCCGACTAACACGCGATCGCCCGAACTCAGAAAGTTGATGATGCCTGCTTCCATCGCCCCAGTCCCGCTAGAAGCCAGGATCAGCAGATCATTTTGCGTTTGGTGCAGCCACTTGAGTCCCTCTGTCACCTCCGCAATGACCTTCGAGAAATCCCCACTGCGATGCCCGATCGGATGCTTGGCCATGGCCAGTAGCACCTGCTCCGGTACGGGAGTGGGGCCGGGAATCATTAACATTAACTTGTCGTCCATCTGAGTCTGTCCTGCTTTTCCAAAAAGTCACCTAGCACTCATCCAGTTTGCGGGCTGTTAGAGGCTCCAAAGCCTAATATTGTCTCATTGTTTTCGGATCTATCGATAAAGATAATCTATATTTCCACAGTCTATCTCCGATTTGAGCCATCTACTCCCTGGACTCCGCTTCTCCCATCAACCGCAATGGGCTAGGACTGCGTTTCTTGAAACGATCGCTGCTTTTCCCCAACTGCATCACAATCTGCTGATGCCGCTCTCGCGTAATTGGGTAGAAATACGCCAACACCAGTCCCCCAATTAGCACAATACTGGGCACAGGGGCAACCAGCCAGCGAATCGCCTGCAAGGCGGAATCCGGTTGGGTCAGAGTGACCTGATCCGCTCCACCCGATACTAAACCTGCCCACTCCAGGACTGCACTGACCACGAACAGGGCGATCGCCACCCCAATTTTTTTTAATTGCACCACGAATCCATAGAAAATCCCTTCGCGCCGCTGTCCCGTATTCAGTTCATCCAGATCGACTACATCCGGCAGCATTGACCACGGCACCAGATAGGCGGTTGCCAGTCCTGCCCCGGCCAGGGCACCTAATCCGTACATCCAGCCGATCTGCCCCGGTTGCAGGAAAAACAATCCAGCCTGAGCAATTAACGTGAGCGGAATCCCCATGCAGTAGATTGCCCGTTTACCGAATTTTTGACCCAACCATCCCCAGACCAGCATCGTCAGCAGAGCCGTTCCCTGAACCACCAGAGCCATCTGCGTGAAGTGGTGCTCCGGTAGCCCCATCCAATTGACCACAAAATAGGGTAGCATCGCCGCTGTCACCTGCAATCCTAACCAGGAGCAGAGATAGATCCCAACCACATAAAGAAAAGGACGATTTCTCAACGCCACCCGCATCTGCCACCAAAAGGGAGGAGCCGTAGGACGTTCCACCAAAGCCCGTTCAGACTCAATCTCTCGAAACCGGCGGTAAGTTCCCCAGATGCACAGGAATACCGCCAGCGTTGCCAGCCCGCCGCAGATGCCCCCCATGACGAGATACTTGTTACGGGGATCCGCAATCACCGTAAAGATCAGTTGCGCCAGGATTAAGCCAACAATGCTGCTGCCAATGCTAAAGGCGGCTTTATAGCTAACCAGGCTGGTACGTTCATCGTAATGACGAGTCAGTTCAGCGGCCAGGGTCGAGTAGGGCACAATCACCGCCGTTGAAGCAGCATAGAACAGAAAAGCGATCGCACTGTAATAGCCAAATAGCCCGATTTGATTCGACAGCGGGGGCACCCACCACTGCAAGACAAAACACAATCCCAGGGGAACCGCTCCCCAGACCATCCAGGGATACCGTCGTCCCCAGGGAGAACGGGTGCGATCGCTGAGCCAACCGACCAACGGGTCATTAATGGCATCCCAAACCTTTCCGACCAACAACACTGAACCGGCCAGGGCAGGGTTCAAGCCAGCGACATTAGTTAGAAAAAACAGCAAAAAGAAAACCAGGATACTACCCGGAATTTCACTCGACATTTCTCCCACTCCGTACCCTAATTTGGTTTGCAGGTCGGGCGGCTGGGTTGCGGCAGGCATGGACGGGTTAATCATTGAAGCGGATAGCAGATAGGGAGAAAGGCAATACCGACATCCTATCTTGAGAAGAGCCACGCTTATTCTTCGCATCTGTCACACTGGAGAAGTTAAGCGCAGGATTTCCGGTTCCTGGCTCCCCATTCTCGATTTCCCATTCTCGATTTCCCATTTCATGACTTCAAACCACGACTTCACCACCGATCTTGATCAGGCAATTCAAAGCTTCGGCGATATTCAGGCAGAACTGAACTATCGTCAGGCGCAGGAGGTGTTGCGGGAACTGGTGAAAAAACTGGATCTCACCCCCAAAGAACGAGAAGGTTTAGAGGCAGAAATTCAAAGCCTGGAGTTAATGCTGGATAAGCTCGATCGCCAGGTGATTCACATTGCCGTGTTTGGCATGGTGGGACGGGGGAAATCCTCGCTGTTGAACGCGCTGTTGGGACAAAACATTTTTGAGACAGGCCCAACCCACGGAGTCACGCAGACGATCCAAACCGCCCAGTGGAGTGCCAAGCGAGAGGCGATCGGCAGTAGTGATCATGATCTGTGGACTGTGACTTTACCCGGTTTAGGCAATTCCCGGATTGAACTGATTGACACCCCTGGCATTGATGAAGTGGATGGGGAAACCCGCGAGGCATTGGCGCAGCAGATTGCCCGACAGGCAGATTTGATCCTGTTTGTGATCGCTGGAGATATTACCAAAGTTGAATTTGAGGCATTGTCAGAACTGCGTCAGGCGAGCAAACCGATCCTGTTAGTCCTGAACAAAATTGATCAGTATCCTGAAGCCGATCGCATTGCCATCTACGAAAAAATTCGAGACGATCGAGTGAAAAAGCTGCTGTCGCCGGAGGAAATTGTCATGGCAGCGGCCTCTCCCCTCATGGCCAGAGCTGTGCGTCGTCCCGATGGCAAACTGGTTCCCAACCTGAGTCGGGGAGAACCGCAAGTAGAGCAGGTGAAGCTGAAAATTCTGGAAATCCTGAATCGGGAAGGGAAGGCCCTGGTTGCCCTCAACACCATGCTCTACACCGATGATGTGAATGCCCAACTGGTACACCGCAAGCTGGAAATCCGCGATCAAAATGCCAATCAGGTGATCTGGCGCGGAGTCATGACCAAGGCCATCACCACTGCAATTAATCCTATTACCGTTGTGGATTTGCTCAGTGGAGCGGCGATCGATGTGGCTCTGATCGTGACCCTATCTCGCCTCTACGGGATTCCCATGACGGAACAAGGGGCAGTTGGTCTGCTACAAAAAATCGCCCTCAGCCTGGGGGGGATTACCGCCAGCGAACTGTTGATTACCTTTGGGCTAGGTTCCCTCAAAAGCCTGCTGGGACTTTCAGCTCCTGCGACAGGCGGCTTATCCCTGGCTCCCTACCTTTCGGTTGCCATCACTCAGGCTGCCATTGCTGGAGTCTCGACCTACGGCATTGGCCAGGTGATCAAAGTTTACCTGGCTAATGGAGCTTCCTGGGGGCCAGATGGGCCGAAAGTGGTGATCGATCGGATCCTATCGACGCTGGATGAAACCTCGATTATGAATCGGATTAAGGATGAATTGCAGGCAAAGCTGGGAACCGTTGAAGAATAATCCGTAGTTTCACGAATTTCTCGTCAGTCTTCATCCCAGCTTAGTAAACTTTTCGCCATCTCAGATTAGTCTAGGTGCAGGGCTAGTTACATACCCTACCCCGGAGAGACGGCAGGCAGAGAAGGGGGCTTACATCTGTCTGCCCATCTCTTGGGCAATGGCAATAAAAATCCCCGCTTGGGAGCTACGGTGTACACACAAGTCATCTGCTCTAGCCACGACTGGGTTTGATCCTCCCTAACCCTCCTTAAAAAGGAGGGAACCGGATTAGAAGTCCCCCTTTTTAAGGGGGATTTAGGGGGATCTATCAGGGTTTGAGCCTCTCAGTCAAGATCTGTGTACACGGTAGCTCTTGGGAGGGGAAGGGTGGGTTTTACTTCGACTGCACAGCATACACACCATCCCAGGATGCGGGCGGAGATTCTTGCAAATAATGACTTGCCCGGTGCAGTAATAGCGCGGTAGCCCGATCGTCAGGTTTCAACCGTTGAGCCTGCCCAAAGTACTGCACAGCCGCCTTAAAGTTGCGCTGGTTATAGGCTTCTCGCCCAGCCTGATAAAGCTGAATAAATTCCTGCAAGGGACGATCGAGTCCTCGATTGCGATCGTCAATTAGTTCATAAATCCGAATTGGTTTGGTCTTCCCCTTCACCCGCACACAATCCAATTCCCGAACCCAAACTTTCTCCTGACAAAACTGATAGGTGAATTCGCTCAGGATAATGTCGCATCCGTATTCCTTGGTTGCACCTTCCAGGCGGGAACTGATATCCACCCCATCCCCAATCACCGTGTAATCCATCCGCTTTTGGGAACCAATATTTCCTGATACCACTTCACCCGAACTAATTCCCACCCCAAACCGGATCGGCGGTAAACCGATCGTTTCTCGCTTTTGGTTAAAGGCTGCCAACCGTTGTCGCATATCCAACGCAGACTGCACCGCCATCCAGGCATGGTTTTCCAACGGTAATGGGGCCCCAAATACCGCCATCAGCGCATCGCCAATGAACTTATCCAGCGTCCCATCAAAGTTAAAGACGGCTTCCACCATCGTTTCAAAGTAGTTGTTCAACAACGCCACCACATCAGCCGCATTCATTTTTTCGGTTAACGAGGTGTAGCTGCGAATATCCGAGAACAGGATGGTGACTTCCTTCCGTTCCCCCACCATCAGGGCATCATCGCCCAGGGCCATCACCCGCTCTGCCACCTCAGGAGTCATATAGCGATACATCGTCGCCTTCATCCGTTTTTCCTGACTAATATCCTCCAAAACCACCAACCCACCTCGAACGCTTCCTTCAGGATTGGTAAGCGGACTGACGGTGAGGTTGATACTGCGTTCAAAGGTTTGGATGGTCAGGAGTCCGGAGTCCGGAGTTGGGAGGGGGGAGTCGGGAGTCGGGGGAGAGGGGGAATCGGGCGGGAGAAGCGTTGGGTCGTTCCAGCAGGGGATGAAGGCGTTGGGGTTTTGGCGATCGCGGGTGGCTAAAACGAGCTTGACCTTGCCAGACTCCGGATCCTGGATTTCTCCCACACCAACGACCAGGCTTTGTTCAGGCACATAGTGTCTGGCTCCGGTCTTGAGGCTGTCTTCCAGGCGAAACTGCAAATGGTCGATCGGGACAATTTCCCAGACCAGACGACCCAGCAGTTGGGGAATCCAGTCCTCCCATTGCGATCGATCAGGCGAAGAGTTTGAAGCATTCAACGCACAGCCCAACAGGTGTAACGCAGCATCGTTAATCGTGACAATTCGGCCCTGCATATCAGTGGAAATGACGGCATCCGAAAGGCTTTGCAGAATATCTTTTTGATATTGCTTTTCCAATAGCACACTTTCAAACAGCTTGGCGTTTTCCAGGGCCATGCCCGCCTGAATGTTGAACGCCTGCATGAACTCCTCGTCAGAATTCGTAAAGTTGGACTGATTTTTGTTGATTAACTGCGTTACGCCAATCCGCACTCCTTCTGAGTTGTAGATCGGCATACAGAGAATATTTCGCGTTCGGTATCCGGTCTGCTGATCGATCGTGGGGTCAAAGCGGGGATCGTCGTAGGCATTGGGAATGTTCAGCGTTTGCCCGGTAGAGGCCACATAGCCCGCAATCCCGCGATCGGCCGGAATCCGAATTTCCATCATGGTTTTGCCATCGGCTTTCGCCACCTTCGACCATAGCTCCCCCTTGTCTCGATCGATCATGAACAGGGTGCTGCGATCGGCGTGCATCAGGTTGCGGGCTTCATTCATCACCACTTGCAGGGTTTTCTCCAGGTCTAAACTCTGCCCCAGAAAGGAGGTGGCCTTCATCAGGGCTGCCACGCCGCGTTGGTTGCGAGCTGCCACGTAGAATGAACCGCAACTCTCTAAAATAATGCCGATCGACTCAGCAAACTCCCGAAACTGCTGCTCATCCTCTGCTGAAAAGGGACTGTCCCCCAGCTTATTCAGCAATTGCACCACCGCCACCACCTGATTTTTTTTGGTGTTGAAAATGGGCATACAGAGAATGTTGTGGGTGAGGTACCCCGTTTCCCGATCGATTTCTTTGTTGAAGAGGGGATGGGCGTAGGCATCGGCAATATTCAACACTTCTCCCGTCGTTGCCACATGACCCGCAATCCCAGAATTCAGTGGCACTCGCAGTTCCAGGACTTCTCCATCTTCCGCCTGAGCGATTTTTGACCAGAGTTGCTCCCGCTCCCGATCAACGAGAAAAATCGTGGTACGGTCTGCCTGAAGAATTTGCCCGATTTTCAGGGTAAAGGCCTCCAGCAGTTGTTCGAGCATCAACTCCAAAGATTCGGTATTGATTAGCTCGATCGCCTTCAGAAAATGCTCAAACTCATCGGTAATTTGCCGTAACAGTTCCATAAACTGCGTGACAGGCAAGTCTCGGACGCGATCGGTTAAGGTGCCGGAATGGCTTTGAGTGAGGGCAGTTAGCATGGGGGACTGCAAAATGCTAGAGGCTACAGGTGAAAATATCAACAAAAATATAAACAATAGGCTATCGGCTATTGGTTGAAAAAAGAAGAACGGCGATGGAGAACTTGTCGGAATCTTTATCTTTCCTCCCTACTTCTACCTCCTATATTCATCACCCCGAGCACCAATCCGTGCATATGGGAGGAGATTACAGAGGCAGCAACCCCTAATTGATGCGAAATTGATGCCAATTTAAAGAGGGAGCATGTCACTTTTGCAGCCCTCACCCTAAATCCCTCTCCCTTTGGGAGAGGAACTTCCGATCCCCTTCTCCCTAGGGAGAAGGGACTGGGGGATGAGGGTAAACTTTCAAAGGTGACATGTTCCCATTTAAAGATGCCTCAAAGATGCCAATAAACATAATTTCCGTAGCGCAGGCATCTTGCCTGCCCGTAAGCTATTGGTGCTGCCCGTGAGCTATTGATCCTGTAAACGCAAAACAGAGATACATCAGAGCGCAGACTCCGATCGCCAAAGCTGAATGCGATCGCCCAGCCGGAGTAGGTCTGTAATAAGATTGCAATCAGAACGTCATACCTGCGTCATCTCAATGGAGGGCAAAAAATTTATACTGAAACGAATTTGCCAGTACTCCATAGCGCAGTTCGCTTGTCCGTAAACCAGATGTACCGACTTAAAGAGCTTAGGGGGAATTTAAAGAAATTATTAAGCAAACTTAATTCAATTCCGGGTACATTTACGAAAAGACTCGTTATTCTTAATGAATAAAGAATAAAATTTGCTCAGGGAAAAAACTGAAGTGCCCTGATACCTGTCAGCAGAAATACTGCCTATCCCGTGTTCCTCCTGACTTCTAACTCCTGATGAAGGGTTGTCGAACGGATATCAGGGGTGACGGATACAGGTCAGGGTGAGTCAGCAAGGAATAGGCGATCGATTCTTGCAGATTCAATGTCTGAAGATTAAATAGCCTCAAGGTCGATCGTCTGGGACGGGAATCCCTGAAGGGGTTCAAACCGTCTGTATTGTGAGGATGTGAACCAAGATCTCCGTTATCGGTATGAAGTTAACGTTTGGTAGACGATTCAAAAAATTAGTGGCTTTGATGAGCGCAGGTTTGTGTAGTGTGTTGATCCTGCAAGCCGGGCAAGCCGTTGTCAGAGCTTTGGAACTGGGTTTGGTTCCTACTGATCCCGTCCTGGAAATCACTGAGCAAATTCAATCTGTCCCTTTCCCAGGGGACGACACGGAGATTGAATTTCCGACCCTGGGCACCGGACTTTCGCCTTCAACTTCGGATGCAGCTTCGGCTACTTCATCGGAAGCATCCTCTGATTCTGAGGCTCAAACTCCAGAGGCTCAAACTCCAGAGGGGCGATCGACTTCCGAACGGCAACTGGTAGCGGTGAATACGAGTGAAGTCGCTCCACAGGAACCCGTTTCCCAGGTTTCTCCCCAGCAAATCGCTGCCAACGACTGGTATGGAGCCTCATTTCCGGTTGAAGACTTTCAGGCGTATACTTCTCCCTTTGGCTATCGTCAATCTCCCGATGGCGGCTACTCCACTGAGTTTCACTATGGGCTGGACATGGCCGCTCCTGACGGCAGCTACATCCGCAACTGGTGGGGCGGTGAGGTGATTGAAGTCTCAGACGATAGCAATTGCGGCACTTCGGTCGTCGTCCAGTCTGGCCCCTGGATGCACATCTACTGCCATATGCGCGGTCATGTGGAGGAAGATAGCCGGGGTCGTTACATGATCGATCGAGATGGCGGGATTCAAATCTGGGAAGGACAGGAAATCATCGCAGGGGGTCGCATTGGTCGAGTTGGGATGACGGGTCGCACCACGGGGCCCCATCTGCACTGGGGCTTGAAGTATGACGAAAACTGGGTCGATCCAGCGTTAGTTTTACGGGCGATGTACACGACTCAGCAGGCGGCTCAGGCGGGTAGCAGCGGCGTGCAGTGATTTCCCTCAGCAGGGTGTACCATTAAAATTCTCTCTGGGCGATCGGCTCAGGTTCCCAAACTGAAGCAGTCGGCGCGTAGAACTGAGGCGGAGGGGGAGGGGGCGCAGGCTGCGGGGAATATTGGGTGATTTGGACAAAGTTGGGCGTGAAGAGAAAAACGTTTTCACCAATTTGCTGCTGATGTCCATCAATTGCAAAAGCTCCACCTGCCACATAATCAGCACAGCGTTGGGCCTGATCCACCTCAATGTAGTTGAGGTTAAGGATGATTGCTTTGCGTTCGCGGAGGGCGGTGACGGCATCGGGAATTTCCTCAAACGATCGCGGCTGCATCAGAATCACTTCCATCATCAGTCCGGGTAGCCCGATCACATTACTGGATGGATGATTGAATGGCTGATTAGATGCATTAGAAGCATGACCCGTCGTATTGCTGGGTAAAGCCTTCCGTCGAGGAGCGTCTTCTTCTTCCAGGTAAGGCTCCTGGTTCATCTCCTCCTCTGGATAGTAATACTCATCGTATTCTTCGTTTAGTCCCAGCGCATCCCGCAAGCGTTGAAAGAGACCCATAGATACCCTCATCTCTTGAGTAGATCGCTTGTTCTATCTTAAACCGAGATTCGCTGGAAAACATCCGTATAGAGCAGTTTCTATGGTTTTTTTTCTAAGAATGGCCGAGCCAGCATATAACTAGATATGGATTTTGCATCGATCGGCGGATTACCCGTCAAAACAGCCTGCTCAAATTCTTCGGGGGTCATTAACACGACTTCAATATCTTCGTCATCATCTTGAGCGGGCAAAACGTCCAGGGCTTCTAAATCTTCTGCCAGGTACGCATAGATAATCTCATCGGAGTAGCCTGGAGCCAGGAAAAACTTGCCCAACGTTCGCCACTGCTTCGCCCGATAACCCGTTTCTTCCTCAATTTCCCGCCGAATTGTTGCTTCTGGATCTTCACTCGGCTCCACCGTCCCTGCCGGAAACTCCAGCAGCCGATCTTGCGCCGCAAACCGATACTGACGCACCAGCACCAACTTCCCTTCGGAGGTAACGGGAACTGCCAACGCTCCCCCTGGATGACGCACACACTCCCATTCGCCTTCCGCCCCATTCGGCAACCGCAGGCGAATCACCTCATAGTCAAATTTGCGGCCGCGATAGAACAGTTTTTGCTTGAGGAGTTGGGGGGGTTCAGGTCCAAAGGGCATGAGTGTTTTAAGGATAAAAGGATGAACAATGGGCGATCCGCCTGGGTGACTGGGCAGGCAAGATACCCACCTGACAAGACTTTCAGGTTATTCAATTCGCATTCCTAAGGAGCATAGATTAAATAACCTGCGCAACGTGTTACTTCGCTGACTGGGCGGGCAAGATGCCCACCCCACAAGAACTCCAGATTATTAAATTCGCATTCCTAAGGTATGCTCTACGCTTTAGGATTCTGGTTGCTTTGAGCGTTAGCTTATCAATGAATGGTCGATCGGCTCAACGATCGGTTGTACAGCTTCACTCCTGAACAGTCTACCTGCTGAAGGAGTTCGGCGATCGTCTGCCCTGTAACAGGTTCAACCCAGGAGGGTGCAATCTCATGCAGGGGAACCAGCACAAACGCCCGTTGAGCCATGCGGGGATGGGGAATTTCCAGCTCAGATTGCCGCAGGATCAGGTCATCAAACAGTAACAAATCAATATCCAGCAGACGGGCCCCCAGCGTTCCCGCCGTACCCGCCCAAACTCAGCCTCCACTGATAGAAGAACTGAGAGTAAGGGTTCAGGATCGAGGCGGGTTACAAGCAAGGCACAGGCATTGAGATAGTCTGGCTGGGGCGGCCCCACAGCAACAGTTTGATACACCGGGGATTGGGCTTTTACCTGAATTCCAGGAGTCTCCGCTAAAACCCGCAGGGCCCCTTCCAAAATGCCGAAGGAATCCCCCAGGTTACTACCCAATGCGATCGCCACTCGATGCAACATCTCTACCCTCAATCTCTAATCCTTGATGCTTGACCCTGTTTAGGGTAAATAGCCGATCGCCCCTACGTCATACTAATTGCGGTTTGAGCTGCACCCTTCACCTACCCTCTGCTACCAGGTCGGATCCACAAACAAATTAATCGTCATCACTTTCTGATCCGCAGGAACAGAACTCATACAGGCGCAAATAATCTCCCCATCCTCCAGTTCCACCTCGCAGGCATGACAGGATCCCATCAAGCAGCCCGTTGGAATGGAGAGTCCCGCCCGTGCGGCCACCTTGAGGAGAGGTTCTCCGGCAGTGGCTTCGATCGTCACATCATCCGGTAGAAAGTGAATTTGAACGCTCATGTTGTCCTGTTTGAACGATGAAGGAGCATGGATTAAATAACCTGCAACGTTTTTCTTCGCTGACTGGGCAGGCAAGATGCCCACCCCACAAGAATTTCAGATTATTAAATTTGCATTCCGAAGTCAAACCTGAATGATCCCCAGAGTTGATCCAGATTATTGATCCAAAATTGCTCCAGATTATTGATCCAGGCTTTGGAGGATCTGATTCAAGTCTAAATGTTTTCCAATCTCGTCTGCCAGGGAGTTCAGCATCGCTTCTCGCTGTTCTCGATAATTGGAAATCCCGGTGGGCAAGGATTTTAGACCACGCTGTTGCCGTAACCGATTCAGCCAGGCTCGTCGCCAGGGCCCATTGTCGAAAATACCGTGGAGATAGGTGCCCCAAATCGACTGCGTAGAGTCCACGACCCCCAGGTTGTTGTCTTCAAACAAGGGCTGGTAAACCATGTCGCCATCCGGTTCGTTAAACACAATATGGCTGCGCCCCTGGTGAATTTCGTACCCCGCCACGGGCAAGCCTTCCTGGGGGAAATTAGAGGTGACTAATCGCTGTCGAGCTACCTTTTGAGGGGTAATCACGGTTTTCAGCGGCACCAGACCCAACCCTTTGTAGCGACCTTCCTGCCCTTCTAACCCTTCCGGATCGGCCAGGATTTTACCCATCATCTGGAAGCCGCCACAGACCCCCATGACGGTTCCCCCCGCCGCCACGTATTCCTGAATCGCTTCAGCCATACCACTGCGTTGGAGTGCGACCAAATCGGCGATCGTGGTTTTAGAACCCGGTAAAATCACAGCATCGGGATAGCCCAGCGACTCCTTGAGGCTGACATAGCGCACGGCTACGGTGGATTCTGACTCCAGGGGGTCAAAGTCGGTGAAGTTGGAAATCCGGGGCAGGCGAATCACTGCGATCGTCAAATCACTACTAAAGCTGCTGGCTCTACGCTCAAACAACGACAGGGAATCTTCCGCCGGAAACATTTGCTCCAACCAGGGGATCACTCCGATCACCGGAATGCCGGTACGCTCCTCTAGCCAATCGATCCCCGGTTGCAGGATCGATCGCTGACCGCGAAACTTATTAATCACAATTCCGCGAATGAGCTGCCGTTCCTCTGGCTCCAGCAGTTCCAGGGTTCCCACCACATGGGCAAAGGCTCCACCGCGATCGATATCCACCACCAAAATCGTTGGCGCATTGAGATGCTTGGCCACCCGCATATTGCTCAAATCACGGTGCTTCAGGTTGATTTCCGCCGGACTGCCCGCCCCCTCACAGACAATCAGGTCAAACTCTTCTCCCAATCGCTGCAAGGATTCTTCGATCGCCTGCCAGCCCATCTCAAAAAACTGTTCATAGTAGTCGGAGGCTTTGGCCTGTCCCACCACTCGTCCCTTAATAATGACCTGAGAAGTCATATCCCCTTGGGGCTTCAGCAGAACCGGGTTCATTTCCACTCTGGGAGAAATGCCTGCTGCCCAGGACTGTACCGCCTGAGCATGACCAATTTCACCACCCGTCGTCGTCACGTAGGAGTTCAGTGCCATGTTCTGCCCTTTGAATGGCGCAACTCGCCAACCGCGACGGCTCAAAATTCGGCACAGTGCTGTTGTCATCAAAGATTTACCGACGTGTGAAGTCGTCCCCACAACCATGATGGCTTTCATTTGGAACCTCCAGGGAGGCGTAGTGAATTACAAATCAGTTGTCCAGTCATACACATCAGGGAATTAATATTGTTCTCAATGAGTCTCAACTATTGGATCAGCACTACTCTCTATACAGTTGAGGGGCGCGGCAATTGAAGCAAGGAATGATACAAGCTCGTTAGTTCAAATCAGTTCGGACGGTACAGGTAATTGAACGAGCAGGGACTACTGAAGCCAGGCTGGAAAGCGTACCCAGCGATGACAAGCATTATATAAACGATCGCCCACCGACGGGGGAGGTAAGGTATCTCCGCCTTGCTGCCACTGATTGACCAACTGATGCCCCAGGGGGGTAAGTCGAAAACTATCGGTTAAACCCTGCCCATCCACTTCACGGCGCAGCAGTCCAACCTGAATCAGCCAGAGCAGCGCATTTTCTGCGGTTAGTTCAGAAATCGATTGAGCTGTATAACCATTTTGAACGCCTGTTTTTCCGGCGATCGCCCGTAACCCCACACTCTGCCGTTGCATGGTGCAAAACAAGGGCAACTGAAACGGTGTACAGCGGGCAGCACGTTCCGCTCGGAGAATCGTTGTGGGAGAGTAGGTTGTCCGTTGAGAATTGGGAGAAGTAGAAGTCATTTCCAGCTATGCGAATCAAACTATGCAAATCAAACTATGCAAATCAAACTATGCAAATCAAACTATGCAAATCAAACTATGCAGATCCAAGTATCAAACGGCATATTCAGGCTTGAGCAGTCCAGCGTTAATTGAGTGATTACTCCCAGTGTAGGAAGAAATCACAACCGTTATCCTCTATAATATTTTGTTTTGCTATGTGAAAAGCAACCAGATTCTATGTCAGTTTACTAAGCAGTTCAGAGGGTCGGCAGCCCAAAACCGTTCAATCTTGCCCTCATCACTTCAATTTGCGAACAATAGCCTATTTTCCCTATGAAAGATGCAGCGTTTGGAATTGTGCCTGTTCATCGTCACCCTGCAGGCGATCGCTTCCTGTTAATCCAACACCATGCTGGACACTGGGGTTTTCCGAAAGGCCATGCTGACCCAGGAGAAACGGCCCAGGAAACGGCCCAACGGGAGTTTGAGGAAGAAACGGGCATCCAAGATTACCGCCTTTTAGAAACTGCCTTTGTTGAGCAGTATCAATTTCAGCAGCAGGGGAAAACGATCGAAAAAACCGTGACGTACTTTCCTGCGATCGTCCAGTCTGAAACGGTAACTTACCAGGAAGCGGAAATTCAAGCCTATGCCTGGCTTCCCTACGATGCTGCCCTGGAAACAATTACCTTTGAGCAGTCCAAACAGCTTTTGGTGAAGGTTGCGGACTATCTCAAGCGTCAAGGTTGAGCCGATCTGGTTAAATCAGCGGCAGTAAGCGCAGACTGGCAGCCCAACCCACGGCTAATCCAGTCAAGGAAAAGATACTCAGGATGATCAACGCCTGAAAGCGGTTAAACCCGGCATTCTGTAAGTCCAGACGCGCCAGGACTTCAGAGGCAATCAACACCAGGATGTACCCAAAGACCCTGAACCAGAGAAAAACGATCGTCACCCCCAGGGAAAACAGCATAATCAGGGTGAAATAACCGACATCAGACTTCAGCCATCGCGCCAGCAGCATTTTCAACCCATCAAACAGGGTCGTCAGCAGCAGAGCTTGGAACACGGTAAACGCCAGCACGATGACCCAGGCTAGCCAAGTCACTGTTTCATGCGTCAAAAACGCACTAAAGGTCGTATAGGCAGCGAACAAAACGGTAAGGGATAACCAGGGTAGTTTTCTCACGAGCAGCGTGTTGATGTCCATTCAGCCCAACCATCCCTGAGTGTACTGGCTTTGCAGCAGCTTTATCTCAATCAGTGTACGAGCAGGCCACGGTCTGCACCAATTGGGCAAACTGCTGAACTGCACCCGATCGCCCCCGCACCTGACGTAATTTTCTCCGTGTTTCTGCCAGAACCTCTGGTCGATCGAGCCAATCCAGCACCAGATCCGTTACTGCTTCCGGCTGAAGCTCCCCGATCAGTTCAGGGACGATCGCCTCTCCTGCCCAGATATTCGGCCAGGCTAGTAATCTTGATTTTCGTAAAAACCAGCCGTTAATCAGTTTGGCAAACAGAGTACCAACTCCCGGTAGGTTCGCCAATAATCCCGGAATCCCATCCCAGGCTCGCATCGCATCCAACTGTTGAGTCGGAATCAGCACCACCATCGGAATCGCCAACGCCCCCAGTTCCGCCGTATTTGCTCCCACCGTCGTAATGCAAAGGCAACACTGCGCCAACACATCGTAGGCTGGAGCCGTCGTCCAGAGCCGAATCTGAAGCCCACTGGATGTTTTCAGGTAATAGTCCTCCCCCTGCCGCACCACGATCGCCGATCGTTCCCCAAACAGCCGCGCCACCGGATTCTGGTTTGGATCGGCAAACTTCTCTAATGTGACTGGGTCTAAGGTTGGAGCGATTGGAATCACAAACCGAGTCTCTGGACGCGCCCGGTGAATTTGCTCCACGATCGCCAGTCCCAGCGGCACTCCCTGTGCCAACTTTGCAGGCTTAGACCCCGGCAACAACCCAATCAAAATCTCCTCCCCATCTTTTTTCCCGACTCCCGACTCCCGACTCCCCACTCCCTCCCTTCCCACATCCGCCATCAAATCTCCCACCACCACCACCTTATGGCGATACTGGCCGGGCACTCGATCGACTAACTCTGGCTTCATCACCCCAAACCGATCGACCCACCGATGCCAGCGGGTTTCCCACTCGCCATAGACCACAATCCGGTAGCCCAGACGCTTACCGATAATCACCGGATAAACCTGATCGCCACCGAGAAATACGACAATTCCCTGCGATCGCCAGTCCCAATTTGCCGCCGTTTTACCCCAGAGCAGAAAGGGAAAGAAAGATTGGGCTGCTTGAACGCGATCGATTTCAGGATAGCTTTGGGCAATTTCCACCTCCCGACCGCTGGCATTGGGGCAGGGAGAAAGCACCAGGGAAATCCGCAACTGCTGGCGATCGTCTCCCATATTTTGCCGCAGGGCTTTCACGACAGGACGAACCCAGGTGGTCAATTCGCCCGGGCCGTTGGAGAGGATGAGGATATCGAGGGGGGACATGGGAGTGGGGAGTGAGGAGTGAGGAGTGGGGAGTGGGGAGTGAGGAGTGGGGAGTAGGGAGTAGCGCAGGCATCTTGCCTGCCTGGTCTCAGATATTGGGGGGGAGTCGGGAGTCGGGAGTCGGGAACCTAGAGAGGCTTAGGCATGGAAATTAATCACCTGAAATTCTCGTGGGGTGGGCAGCATTTCGACTGATCTCAAGCCGAAGTCTTGCCTGCCCAGTCAACTCAGCGAACCGATCGCCCAGATTATTTAATCAAAGTTCTTAGTCGCTGGGGGTATGGCTGGAGAACACATAAATCCGCTGGGTTGCCAGATTGTCGCAGACCTGGGAGGGTTGAACGGAATCAGACTCAGGATGGGGATCGAGTCGGAAAATTTGCCGATCGAGTTGCACTTGTAGGTTGAGGAGCGGATCATGTCCTGAAGAAACCAGGAACTCCAGGCGTTCAACCGTTGACCAGGATACCAGTTGATCCAAAATCTTGCCGATCGCCAATACACAGGGGTGATCGGGCTGGGTAAACCAGTCTGTGGCAACTACATTCGGTTGATCAAATCCCAGATGGAAGATTAGCGATGAGCCAACAAATAGAGCCACCCCCAGCGATCGGGCTTCCTCTTGCAGGAGCATCCCATAATCCTTGGCGATATGACGCATTTTTTCTAACCGCTCGTAGCGTTCTGCTAAAGGGGGTTTGTCCTGCCAGTGGATGGCGATCGTGGTCAGGTAGGTTTGCAGCAGCAGATGCCCCAGTTTTTCGGCTTTGGTGGTGAGATAAATCGCATTGTGGGTACTGGCTTCGATGATTAACGGGACGCGATCGACCATTTCCAGTCCGTAGCCCTTCAGTCCAGCAATCTTGCGGGGATTATTGGTAATCAGCCGGAATTTTTGTACCCCTACATCGTTGAGGATTTGCGCACCCATGCCGTAGTTGCGTTGATCGGCGGGAAAACCTAACCGTTCGTTGGCCTGTACGGTATCCAGCCCCATGTCTTGCAGGGAATAGGCCTTGAGCTTGTTAATTAACCCAATCCCTCTGCCCTCCTGCCGCAGGTACACCAGCACCCCCTCCCCTGCATTGTCGAGCATCTTCAGGGCCGCCTGGAGCTGCATCCGACAGTCACACCGCAGGGAGCCGAGGGCATCTCCGGTCAGGCATTCGGAGTGAACTCTAACCATCACCGTTTTGTCTTTGAAGGTGGTGGGATCGCCCTTCACCAGAGCAATATGTTCTGAGTTATCCAGCTCGTTGTGGTAGGCATACACCTTGAACTCACCAAACTGAGTCGGAAGGTTGGCGATCGCCTCTCGCTGGACAAATCGTTCATGCTGAAGCCGATAGCTGATCAGATCGGCAATGCTGATGATCTTCAGGTTGAAATGTTTGGAGTATTCGATTAATTCTGGCAACCGCGCCATTGAACCATCGGGATTTTGGATCTCGCAAATTACCGCCGCCGGATACAGTCCCGCCATGCGGCCAGATCAACCCCTGCCTCCGTATGTCCTGCCCGCTTCAAAACTCCACCTTCCTTGGCTCTCAGGGGGAAGATATGACCCGGACGACGCAAATCATTCGGCTTACTGGTGGGATTAATGGCAATCTGAATCGTTTTAGCCCGATCGTCTGCTGAAATTCCAGTGGTTACGCCCAGGTGATAAGCTCCATCAATGCTGACGGTGAATGCCGTTTGCTCGTTGCTATCCTCATAGGCGCGGTTACTCACCATCAGGGGCAAATCCAGCTCATCCAGCCGATCGCCCGTCATCGCCAGGCAGATCAACCCCCGCGCTTCTACTGCCATGAAATTGATCATGTCTGGCGTGGCAAATTGACCTGCACAGATCACATCGCCTTCGTTCTCGCGGTTTTCGTCATCCACTACCACGATCGCCTTACCCCCTTTCAAATCCGCCAGGGCAGCATCGATCGAGTCAAATTCAAATAGTACGTTGGGATCAGACACAGGTTCGTCGGAGGGGGGTAGCGGTTCCACAGGAAATTTCCAGAATTTTCAGGTGAATTTTCGGTCAAATTTTCGGACAAAAATATATGAACTTTTTTAAAGTTCTCTCATTATGATCTTATCGTGTCTCAGTGGGTGCAGGATTCGCTACATTAAATTGGCAGCAGGATTAGCGATATTAAATACTATTGTGATTGTGTACAGATAGCCAAACCACCACGATCGCTCCCTTCAAACCAAATTGCCTTAAACCCAAACTGATTGAAAACCAAAATGCCAGCTTTGATCAATGCAGCAAAAGTAAATCCAATCTTCATAGACGCAGTTGACGGGGTTCCCTTATTGTATTTCTACTTAAACCTTGGAGTGTTAAACCATCATGGGTGATTCAGGACGCATACCCGTTGGTATTGTTGGTGCGTCGGGCTACGGGGGCGTACAGTTGGTGCGTCTAATACAAGACCACCCAAACCTCGAGCTTGTATACCTGGGAGGAGACAGCACGGCTGGAAAACCCTTCTCTGAAATTTATCCTCACCTGGGGCATCAGACGGATTTGGGCGTTGAGGCGATCGATCTGGAGGTAATCGGGAATCGCTGTCAGGCGGTTTTTCTGTCTTTACCCAATGGGCTAGCCTGCGATATGGCTCCTGCCCTCCTGGAAAAGGGGTGTAAAGTCTTAGATCTATCTGCCGACTATCGCTTTGACAATCTGGAAACCTACGAGGTTTGGTACGGCAAGCAGCGTACTGATCATGCCATTGCTGAAACAGCGGTCTATGGATTGCCAGAACTGTACCGCGATCGAATTTCTGAGGCTCAGCTGGTTGGGTGTCCGGGATGCCACTGTACTGCCAGCCTGCTCGCCATTTCGCCCCTACTCAAACAAGGATTGATCACGCCAGAATCCGCCATCATCGACTCCAAGACCGGAACCTCTGGGGGCGGACGGAAAGGCAGCATTCCCATGCTGTTGTCAGAAGCCGATCAGTCGGTGGGAGCCTACAATGTGGCACGCCATCGCCATACGCCGGAGATCGAACAGGTTTGCAGCGATCTGGCGGGTCACGAGGTATTGGTACAGTTCACCCCTCACCTGATTCCCATGATCCGAGGCATTTTAGCAACGGTCTATGCTACCCTCCGCGATCCCGGACTAGTCAGGGATGATCTCCTCACCATTTACCAGGCGTTCTATCGTTCCTCTCCCTGGGTAAAAATTCTGCCCAGCGGCACCTATCCCCAAACCAAGTGGGCCCTGGGCACCAACCTTTGCTATATCGGTATTGAAGTAGATCCCCGAACCGATCGGATCATTGTCATGTCGGCGATCGACAACCTGATGAAGGGGCAGGCAAGTCAGGCGATTCAGTGTCTCAATATCATGATGGGCTGGGATGAAACGCTGGGCTTACCCCAGTTAAGTTTCTATCCGTAATGCCAAATTGGGGACATAGAAACTATAGAATTCTCTATATGCGTTTGCGCTAATTTTCGTTTGCGTTAATTTTTGGATGATCACAGGAAAGAAAGCATGCCAGATGCGGTGGGCGTAATTCAAACCTACGGGTTTCCGGCAGTACTGTCGGCAGCGGATGCAATGGTGAAGTCGGGACGTGTCACCCTTGTCTACTACGATCGAGCGGAGAGCGGTGAGCAGGTGGTGGCCATTCGAGGCCCTATCTCAGAAGTTCGACCGGCAATGGAAGCGGGGATCGAAGCGGCAGACAAAGCTCCACCCAACGGAAAGCTCGTCACGTACTACATTGTCCCCAATCCACCCGAAAATGTCGAAATGGTTCTACCGATTCACTACACCGAAAAGGTAGAGCAGTTTAGATGGATCTAAAGCTGCGTAGAATAATGGATGGCGTTCACCACTCAGCAATTACTTTAAGGAGACAACAATGCCTGTTGCGGTTGGAGCATTAGAAACAAGAGGATTTCCTGGGATTTTGGCGGCAGCCGATGCAATGGTTAAGGCGGGTCGTGTGACCCTGGTGGGGCATCTGCGCTGCGGAAGTGCCCGGTTCTGCGTCATTATTCGGGGTGACGTTTCCGAAGTGAAAACCGCAATGGCAGCAGGGGTTGAAGCAGCCGAAAATTGCTTTGGCGGAAACCTGGAATCCTGGGTGATTATTCCTCGTCCTCACGAAAACGTAGAAGCCGTATTGCCGATCGACTTTAGTGAAGAGGTACAACGCTTCCGTGACTCAGTGGAAATTCCAATCATTCCAGGACAGAGTGGGAATCGGTAGAGGACTGAGGACTGAGGGCTGAGGGCTGAGGACTGAGGACTGAGGACTGAAGATACAAGGGTGGGCACTGCCCACCTTATATTTTGGAGCCATACTTTGAAGCGTCATATTTTGGAGCGTCAGGAATACCATCATGCTGCCTGCCCACGATGCTGAACGGCTGATTCTGGAATTGGTTACTCCCCTGAATGCCCAACGGGATGTAGAGACGATCGATCTGCTGTCGGCATCGGGACGAGTTTTGGCGGCAGATGTCAGCGGTGCGCTGGATTTCCCCCATTGGGATAATTCAGCAATGGATGGCTATGCCGTGCGC
Source organism: Egbenema bharatensis FJBBOT/2019 (assembly GCF_048077055.1). Taxonomy (NCBI): domain Bacteria; kingdom Bacillati; phylum Cyanobacteriota; class Cyanophyceae; order Oculatellales; family Oculatellaceae; genus Egbenema; species Egbenema bharatensis. Next base: position 7,258,924 of record NZ_CP182236.1, read on the forward strand.
TACGACGATGTTCAGGGATGCAGTGCTGATCATCCCGTCACGCTGGAAATTGTGGAGGAAATTCCCGCAGGCTATCAACCTCAGATGACGATTCAACCTGGACAAGCAGCACGGATTCTCACGGGATCAATGATGCCAGCAGGAGCCGATACGATCGTCATGCAGGAAGAAACCCAGCGAGAGGGCGATCGGGTCACCATCTTAACCACTCCAAAACCCAAAGCTTTTGTGCGCCATCGAGCTGCTTTTTATCGGGCAGGCGAACCTTTACTACCCGCCGGGATTTCCTTAGCTGCCCCCGAAATTGCGGTTTTAGCCACGGCGCAATGTCCGAGCGTGACCGTATACCGCCGTCCCCGCGTGGCCATTCTATCCACCGGCAATGAACTAGTTTCCCCCGATGAACCCCTTGCCCCCGGACAAATTGTAGACTCTAACCAATACGCCCTCGCCTCCCTGGTTGCCGCCGCCGGAGCCGAACCCGTCCTGATGGGTATCATTCCCGACCAGCCCGAACCACTCCAGCAGGCGATCGCCAACGCAGTCTCTTTGTCCGACATGGTGTTATCCTCTGGCGGTGTTTCTGTGGGAGATTATGATTACGTCGATCGGATTCTGGCTGATTTGGGCGGAACCCTCCACATTCGATCGGTCGCCGTCAAACCCGGCAAACCCCTCACCGTCGCCACCTTCAACAAACCAGAAGCGCAACCAGACGCTGAAGCGCAATCCACCCACTCCTCACCCCTCACTCCTCACTCCTCACTCCTTTACTTCGGACTCCCCGGCAACCCCGTCTCCGCCCTCGTTAGCTTCTGGCGATTCGTCCAACCCGCCCTCCGGAAGCTCTCTGGATTAACCGCCGACTGGCATCCCAACTTCGTTCAGGGTCGATCGCACCACGAATTGCGATCGGACGGAAAGCGAGAAACCTACCTGTGGGGAAGGGTTAATCTCGTTGATGGAGTGTATGAATTCCAGTTAGCAGGCGGCTCCCACAGTTCAGGGAACTTAATTAACCTGGCTCAAACCAATGCCCTGGCGATCGTGCCTGTGGGTCAGACTGCGATCGCCCCAGGGGACGCAGTCCAAATCCTGCTCATTCACTGAGGACAGCAAGTCCAATCACTTAAAATTCTTGTGGGGTGGGCATCTTGCCCGCCCAGTCAAACCCTACAACAGACTGAGTACAATAAAGCATCGGGTTTGGAATTGCTCATGACTCAAGAACTCATAGATGACGAAATCGTCACCGAACTTGACATCAGCCATTTGGTCATCGAAGACGACACGCCTGTGGATAACTTTCAATCTGAAGTGCAGCAACGCTTGCTCGTGGAACCGCTTTACAGTTCTAAAGCTTTACCGTCTCCCTTCCTGGCGGCTGCAAATGTCGGACTGTTCTACAAACTCAAAGGCGAACCGATCGTGCCTGATGTCATGCTCAGTCTGGGAGTGCAGCGTGCCGATGACTTTTCCCAGCGACGCAACCGCTCCTACTTTGTTTGGGAATTTGGCAAAGTTCCAGAGGTTTGTATCGAAATTGTGTCCAATGCGGAAGGGGATGAGCTGATCCTCAGCCCAAAATCCCGCCAGAAAGGTAAAACAGCCGCCAAGAAAGAAATCTATGCCCAAATTGGAGTCCGCTACTACGTCGTGTTTGACCCTCTACAACAGATTCAGGGCGAAGACGAAATGAACAGTGCCTTGCTGCGAGTCTGGTCAATCTCACCGGAAGGATACACCGAACTCACGCCACCATCAGGAATCACAACTCCCGGAGAATCGGTTTGGTTGAATAGTGTGGGGATTGGCTTGACGCTGTGGGAAGGACAATTTGAGGAAGAGATCCCTCGCCTGTGGCTGCGCTGGTGCGATCGAAGGGGACAAGTGATTTCAACCGGAGCCGAACGAGCCGATCGGCTTGCAGAACGACTCCGGGCAATGGGCATAGACCCAGATGAGATCTAGCTATCACCATCACGCCCTGGGGACGTAGATGGCTGGGAACGTAAATGCAGCAATTCCTCCAGCGAAGCCAGAAGATTTACTCGCACCTGCTCAATCTTGCCCTGAGCATTGACGACAAATACCCAGCTCACACTGACCTCAAACACCAGCAGCCGCACCTGACCCCCAACCTGCACCTGGATTTGGCGATCGGGCAGAACTTCAAAAGCAAAGCGTTTGGGGGTAATGTGCATCCCCTCAGCTTCCTGGTTCAGGTAAGCGACGATCGCCGCCTGTCCAACCACTGGCTCATCAAATGGCGGAAACAATACCCCATCCGCAGCGAAGAGAGCGGCCGTGTCCTGAAATTGTCCCTGGTTCAGCATGGAAAAGTAGCGTTCAATCACTAACTTTTCCACACTGAATCGAGACACATCATCCACTAATAAAGGATGTGTCATACAACGTCCTACGCATCAACCGCGAGGGGATCTACTCCCATGTCTACCACAGCCTTCCGCAGAACCGTAATTTGCTGACCAAAATCCAGGGATTGGATGGCGTTCAATACTTCCGTAGCTGCAGCCGAAAGTTCGTAGCCAGAAGGAACCGGAACAACCAGCGTCCCCATCCATTCTGCTAACTGATACCAGAAAGCGAGTTTGGTGTTGGTGCTCAACAACCCGTAGGCGCGAGAAATGGGAGTATTGACTTTGTTAGCCAGATCGCGCATGACCTGAAGCTGCTCATCATGAGACATTTGCTTGATCTGATTCAGGGTACCCTCAGCAAATTGCAAACGGGCTGCACCTAGGGCAGCTGGGGTAACGGAGCGTCCCATTTCCGTGTAGGCAAACCACAGCACTGCCAGTTGGTCATCCACACTTAACCGAGTCAAGGCAGTGACGGCTGAAGGAACAGCCTGAGTTCCGGTTTCGATGGCAATTCGATTCATTGTGGTCGGACGATCGTTTGTGAATGTCATGGTAAAAGCCTCCAGAAGAGAATAAACTAAGTGACTTGAAAACAGAAATGACCCGAAGTTGTGAAGTCACTTCGCTGCTCACTGCGAAGGCGGTAAGCATGGCAAGACCGTTTGTGTTCGTCCAGCCTGTAACGTTATGTCAACAATCGTAACAATTGATTTACAAAATGTGTAGACTTGAAAACTTATGTCTACTATCGGCGATTTCTATGTGCTAAGAGCTACAAGCACAGAAACATTGCGTCCAGTCCTCCGTAGCGCAGGCATCTTGCCTGCCCGTAGTCCGATCGCCCGATCGCCATGTGCTTTCCAAGGAATGCAAAGTGAATAAGCGAAATTCTTGTGGGGTAGGCAGCGTTTCGACTGAGCGTTCGACAGCTCGAGTGAGCCTCGCCGAACTCCTGATCTCACGCCGAAGGGCTCAAGCCGAAGTCTTGCCTGCCCAGTCAACAAAGCAGCGTGATGGACAGGGTATCTAATTCACAATCCTAAGGAACGCGGATTAAATAAAATTGAAAATTTAATCTCCACAAGGGACGCACAGCAGTGCGCCCGTACAGAAAAAATCGGAGTTATTTAATTTGCGTCCCTAAAAGAAGGGAAACCGACGATTTTCTCGACCATAAAAACTCAGTCGTCCATAGCCGAGAAACTGCCCCGCAGCAAATTCTGCTTCTGGATACGCAGTCACCCCAAACAGGTAAACGCCACTCAGACGCGGGTTTCGTTGCGGTTTCAGTCCTACAGTGACCACTGTTGCGGGTGGAACGGGGGAATCAAAAATGACTGTAACGGTTTGACTCTCCCGATCGAAGCGAGTTTCTCGGACAGGAATCTCATTGCCGCGATTGCGAGGCGTACCTTCAAAGGCGATCGTGTCTTCAGAGTAGCGAATCAGTCGGGCGGCACTGGAGCCATCTCGCTGGCTAATTTCTACCCGTCCCAGGGATTCCCCAGCATCCTCAAACATGGTGAGCGTAAAGTAGTAGGTGGGTCGCCACGCCAGGACTGTATTTTGGGTGGTCGTGATGTCATCCAACATCGGTGGACGGACAAAGTAAGTCTGACCATCCTGCAATTCCACAGCTTGAGTCGATCGCACAGGCAACCCGATCGCCCCAAGGGTTAAAGATGCCGCAACTGCCAAACTCAAACAAATGGAGGAACGCATATCTCACCTCTACTGAGTCCAGGATGGGTAACACTCATTGATCCTAGCGTGCTTGGCTTGGAGGATGGGACGTTGAGTGAGCAGTGATGGCAAATTGAAACCCGCTAAAATGCTCTCAGGACTTTGTTGTCAGCTCAAACTAGTATCGGCTCAGAATGGCTTCCCAAGTTTTTGAACAATCGATTCAAATTAAAGCAAGTGCAACGGCAGTTGAGCATTGCATCACCGATTTGTCCCTGATGCATCGATGGTTAAACCCCGCTCTGCGTTGTGAACCCATTGGCGAATGGAGTACCGACTTGGGCGGTAGAAGTCGCTTTGTGATTCAGGTGCCGGTTCTACAACCTACCCTCAACAGTAAAGTGGTGGAACGAGCACCCGGTCTAATTGTCTGGGAGTTTCGCGGTTTTTTTGAAGGGCGCGATCGCTGGGAGTGCTATCCCAACCTCAAGGGCACTAAGTTAACCAATCGGTTTGAGTTCAAAATTCCCAATCCGATCGTTCGCTATGGATTCCAAACATTTGCATCCCAGTGGACAAAGCAAGACATGGAAGCCCAATTGCGGCGATTAAAGCGGGTGGCGGAGGGTGAATATCGGCGGATGGGTTAGGGAACCTGGCTGGGCGGGCAAGATGCCCACCCCACAAGGGTTTCAGGTATCAAATCTGCATCCCTAAAGCTTAATCACTGAAAGGGTGACTTCGCTATCATTATCGTCCAGATGCGTATCAATGAAGAAGGCACAGAGCTGGCATGGCTCAACCACACCCAGGTTCAGCGTTTCGTTGTAACCATTTAAGGTTGACCAGGTTGCCGCCACTGGAACGCTCGTTTTTTGGTTGATCACCTTGCCACCATAAATCCATAGCAACACCAGAGGTTCCGCCTCATCCACCAAACTGTTCTGGTAGCTAAACGCACCTTCTTTAATCCGAACGATGTAACTTCCAGGCACCAGCTCGATCGATGTCGCAATCTCATCCTGAAGTCTTTGCATCTGCTCCTGATCCAACAGGAAGCTATTGTGCTTGCTGTGGACGCGGATATTAGCGATCGCACATCCAGGCTCGGCACTGTCCATCGTCGGGGGAATGGCAGGGGATTTTGAGGCAGTAACAGCCGTTGCACCTGTTGCAGCCGTTGCTCCCGTTGCAGCCGTTGCTCCCGTTGCCAGGACTGCCGCACTGCCGATGATCGCAGCTGGAACACCTGCTGCCCTTGCCGGAACCTCTGCCATTTTGACTGTGTTGGAACGGGCCAACATCAGCCACTTGCCATCATTATCCACATAGCCAACTTCTGCTCGGTACACCCGATCGGGAACCGTAATCGGAATGTGGCGATCGGTTGCCTGATCATCTAACTCAAACACTTGAACCCTGTGGACTGAACGGGCACCCGGATTAACCTCAGGAACATCAGCATCAGTGACATCATAGAGCCGCAGTTGCAGTTCCTGTCCACCCTGTGCCCGCAAATTCGCTCGGTGGCTTTCTGGTGTTTCCCAATAGGCATAGAGATTCTTTGGGTCATAGGGCGTGATCACCATGCGGCTCTCACCGATCGCCCCTGCTGGAGGAACGACTGCCGGAGGAATTGATGCTGGAACTGAATTAACGGCTGCCACTGGTTCGGGCGGTAGGGCTGTTTTGGCAACGGCTGCACCTGCCAGGGCAACCCCTCCCAACGCAGCAGCGGCTTTAATCCCATCGCTGCCTGTAACGGGCGGACAGGCTGGAACCCGAACCTGATCCGACTGCGCCAACTTCACCCACTGCCCATCAGTCGTGGTGTATCCTAATTCAACCCGGTAATCTCGATCGTCTACAGCAATGGGCAAGTGCAAATCCGATTCTCCCGGAATGCAGTCAAACTCCTCCATGCTATGGGCGGACTGGCGATCGAGTTCAATATCCGTCACGTCATATAAACGAAGTTTGAGCGATCGGTTGTTTGGCAAATTGCGGGCGACGGAATCCGGAATTTCCCAGTAGGCATAGGCATCTCGACAATTGCGGGGAGTCAAGATAATCCGACTATCTCTGGTGGGAAGAACGGCTGCTCCTGCAACGGCTGCTCCTGCAACGGCTGCTCCTGCAACGGCTGCTGCCCCTAACGGAACCGCTGTCCCCGTTGCTGCTGCTGGAGGAGTTGCCACTGGAGGGGTAGCCACTGGAGGAGTTACCGCTGGAGGGGTGGCCGCTGTAGCTGCCGGAGGAACGGTCTCCCGCCCTTTGAATAACCACCAGAGCAAGCCACCTAAAATTGGAATGCCCAATAGCCACCAGGGAAATCCACCCCGTCCGGTCGTAGCGGCTCCATCTGCGCCAGTAGACGGAACCAGGGCCGTGTCAGCGTCGGGGTTGGGAGACACTCCTCCTGCGGCCGCGCCAGCCACTGCATCCGGGGAAACCTCAGTCGTTTCGAGGGTTGTACCTGCAGCTTCAGGGTCAGCTCCCGCTTTCTCAACGCCCTCGATCGCAGTTCCTCCAGGGGGAAGAACCCCTGCGGCTTCCGTTTCGATCGCCTCCCCAACGATTTCCTGTCCCGGTTCAGAGGTGGCAAATCCCAAAAATGCTTGTGCTGCTGGGCTTAGGGCACCTTCCCGATAAACATAGCCACGAGGTTGGGAGTAGGGATAGCGGGGATCATCGGGCAAGGTTTCGTGCATCGGCAGAATGGTCACAACATCTTCCTGCCCCAGCACCTGACTGGCGACTGCATAGCTGATGCCATCGTTACCCAGTTCACGAATGACCGTTGGTGTTTCATCGTCCGCCACCTGGACGGCATTGGGCCCGGTTTCAAACGGAATGCCTTCAAACACATCGTATTTGCTCAGGGCAAGGCGCGTATCACTGTAGTCCGGGCGATCGATAAACCGAATGGCTCCGGGCTGCCCGCCCACTTCTGACCAGTCGGTGATTTCACCTCGAAACATCTGGGCAAATTGTTCAAAAGTCAGGTTGCTATTGAATGGATTGTCCGCCCCAACAATAATGGCAATCTTTTCGCGGTTAATGGGAACTTCAATCAATCCCTGCGCTTTTTCCGCCTCTGTCAAAGGTCGGCCGATCGCCGCCAGTTCAATTTCCCCTCGTTGCAAGGCGGCCAGAGCTTCATCCGTACTGCTGGCATCCAGGGTAACGGTGATCTCAGAAAACTGTTGTTCAAATCGCTCCTTCAGGGCTGTGTTGACCACTTGCATACTGGTGGAACCATCAACCCGAAGCATCGACCCTTCCGGAATGGAACTGGGTACGGGAAAACTGGTTGGAGAGGGAGCCTGCGCCAGTAAAGGGATCTCCGTTAGGGGCGCAATGGCGATCGCTCTGGACGCTGCTGTGAGGGACAGTAAGGCGATCGAAAGATGGGTCAATGTTTTTCTATGGTGCAGCTTAGAATACGGCATAGTCATTGCCTCGGCTTATTGAATCTGCTTTGGTATTAAAGTGGAGCAGCGTCCATCGGGAACCGATAGGAGCATAGGCGGTTTGAACCGCTTCAAGGATTGCTGATTCGACACAGCTGAACCATTCATTGCCCTCGCTAGCGTTCCCTGTTTTCTGACGCTTCAACGAAGGCAGCGCAGTAACGATTAAATGCGGAATTCAATACAGACGCAACGAATACTTTAGAACAGCATTCCTACCCTTGTTGCGATCGTTTACTGCATGGTTTACTGCATGGTCTACTGGATGATCTACTACATGGTCTACTGGATGATCTATTGCGATCGTCCAGAAACTGATCTGAATCGAAACGTTAGGACAACTTTGACAAACCTTACCCAAATCAACAATATCTAAATCAGGAAACTGAGTAACACCAAAGCTACTCATTCCCTCATCAAGATCTTGAATGGAAAAGAATGCGGATTGAAGCCTGCAAAGAGATCTGAAATACCGAACTTAAGACCGGACTTAAGATTTGGAATTTAAGATCTATTACAGCTCAACTTCAATTGTTAAATTCGCACAACGGACAGAAAAACTTCTCCCTCATTGTCCTCAAGGTAAGTATCGAAAAAGAAGGCACAAAGCGTTGCCTTTTCCTTCACATTTAGGGTCAACGTGTCATCATAACCGTTCAGTGAAGACCAGGTTGCTCCTACTTCCACTTCCGTTTTTTGGTTCGTCACCTTGCCACCGTAAATCCAGAGCAGCACCAAGGGTTCAGCCACCGTCCCGTCCACAGTTCGATAGCTAAACGCGCCACTTCTAATTTTGACAATGTTAATACCTGGCTCCAGAGGCACTGAAACGGCAACCTCATTCTGAATTTTTTGCATTTGCTCAGGACTCAGGACAAAGCAATTTTTCTTGCTATGAACCTTGAGATCTGTAACAACACAACCTTCCATACTTACCTCACTTCTAAGATTCAGTGATAGATGAACAAGCTAACCAGCAGATTAAGGAATGCAAATTGAATAATCTAAAATTCCTGTGGGGTGGGCATCTTGCCCGCCCAATTAATCAGGCGGAATGATTGACAGGTTATCCAATTCACAATCCTAAGGAGCGTGGCAAGCAGATCAAGGAGTGTTCAGATTCAGGAGCGTCTAATCAAGGAGTTAAAATAAACAGCCTGGAAATTTGTCCACTGCTGTATTGCCAAAGGACGATCGGAAATCTCAACCGGGTCAACCCACAAGGATTTAATGAATCAACTTTGTGGACGATCGAGTCATCCATATCGCGCCATACATCACGAGAATCATAACGGCTTGTTGCAGGATTGTAAAGCAACGATGTGCGCTGAGTGACTCAGGGTTACGGAATCAGCCCCCATTGGCTCTGGCAAAGCTGTCTCTGGCTTCATCAGCTCGTCCTAACCGCATCAGCGCATCCCCTCGACTGATCCAGGCATCAGGGAAAGCAGATTTCAGTTCTACGGCCCGATCGAAGTTATGGAGGGCTGCATCGTAATGTCCTAAGCCCATTAGGGCCCCTCCGCGAGCTGCCCAGGCTTCGGGTAAATCGGGATTGTAATGAATCGCCCGATCGAAATTGGCAATGGCTTCCTCTAGTCGTCCCATATCCACCAGCACATTGCCCTTCGTCACCCAAATAGTAGCTAGCTCTGGATTCAGGTCAGTGGCGCGGTTGAAGCTGTCGATCGCCTCCTGAAGTCGTCCCAAACCAATTAGCGTATAGCCTTTACTTGTCCAGGACTCCAGCAAATTCGGTCGGTAATCAATGGCGCGATCGAAGTTAGGAATCGCTTCTTCACGGCGAGCGAGACAGGTTAACACGGTGCCTTTGCTTACCCAGACTTCTGGTAAATTGGGCTGCAAATCCGTGGCGCGGTTGAGGGTATCCAGGGCCTCATCCAGCCGACCCAGCACAAATAGCGCATTCCCTTTACTAGCAAAAACGGCGGGTAAGTCTGTTCGGACTTGTAAGGCGCGATCGAAATTGGGAATGGCTTCTTCTAAACGACCCTGCCGGATCAGGAGATTCCCCTTAGTCGCCCACACTTCAGCAAAGTCTGGTTTGAGATCCGTAGTGCGATTGAATGCGGCCAACGCTTCATCTAACCGTCCTAACTGAAACAAGGCATAACCCTTTACCGCCCATAACTCTGGATTGTCTGACTGTGAGGAGGCGCGATCGAATTCCATCAACGCTTCAGTGAATTTGCCAGCTTCATACAATGCCATTCCCTGCGCAAACGCTGAAATAGTAGATGTATCTTCTAAATTTTGTTCTGGGATCGGTTCTGAGATCGGTTCTGAGATGGCTTCTGGGATCAGCTCTGGAATCGGTTCTGAAGTGATTTCGGGAATGGATGCAGTGGATTCACCTTTGAGGTTACGTTGAGTGAGCCAGCGGAGCAACCCAATGACCACAACCACGAACAGCAACAAAATCCAGGGAAATCCGGTGGCAGGATCTGAGCTTGCACCTGAAGCAATATCGGAAGGAAGGTCGGGAGGAAGATTGACCTGCGGTGCGATCGGCGGTGAAGCGGTGAAGTCGGAGTTCAGATCAACCCTTTGCGGTTTAGTAATTTCTGGGTTAACAATCTTTAAATCTGGCGTGTTAGCCGCTATCCCCTCCGCCTGAACGGGGAGCGAAACAACGGGGATACTCACGATCACTAGCAGCAACACTAACTTGGGGAAAATGGCGCGGTTGGTTTGCATATTGCGACCTGCTTTCACCTCAACGTTCCGATAACATCCAAAAAAATATTCTATGGCTATCAATTTTGTCTGCTTGAGTGATTCTTAGCACCTATCCCAAGGGGAATAGTGCTGAACTTCAACGAGATCAGGCAGAACTGAAGGTATTTTACGCTGAAACCCCAGTTTATCCGAATTCCTTTTGGCTGAGCAGTTACAACTAGCAAGACAAAAGAGGGGGCAGTTCAGCACCCCCTCATCGTTGTAGATTCATACTGATTAGAAGCCGAACCGATCGATGAGACTGTAGGCGATGAGTCGATCGTTTTACGCCAACCCCACCAGCTTCTCGCTCAACTCCCACATCCGTCCCGCCTTTTCATCATCCCGGGCCTGGGGAGATACCCGTTGGGCAAAGGATTTGCCATCCTTTTTCTGACGATTTCCCCAACTCCAGTAAACTCCAGACTGGTTGTAGGCTGGGTCAGCCACCACCGCAGCTACTCGCTCACCGGCCAGTTCCTGAGACACATAGCCGCCCGTAATGTGCTTCTGGAACAGGGGAAAGAGTTTTTGGAACAGGGGGTAATGGTTGCGGAACAGAGGCGTATCGGCCACGCATCCGGGATAGAGCGAACTGAAGACAATCCCCGTGGAATCGTGGTAGCGACGGTGCATTTCCCGCATGGTCAACACATTACACACCTTGCTATCTTTGTAGGCTTTAACGGGTTCAAATTTCTTACCGTCGGCCATTGTGACCGGGTCTTTGAATCCCGCCGCAAAGCCCTCAAGGTTCCCTAAATCGGGACGGGGCGGAATTTTACCCCCCAGTTCATCAGGGTTGTGTGTCACCGTACCCAAAATCACGACCCGTTTTTCTGGCGCAGGGGAACGCTTGAGGTCATCCATCATCAGGTTGCACAGCAAGAAATGCCCCAGATGATTGGTAGTCATGGTCAACTCATAACCCTCTGGCGATCGCTCCGGTTGCTTCAGCAAGGGTTTATAGATCGCAGCATTACAAACCAATGCCTCCAGGGTTTTACCACTGGCTCGAAAGGTATCGACAAACGATCGCACACTATCTAAGGAACCCAGATCAATATGCATCAGGGTATAGCTATCTTTGGGAATGCCGACGGTTTGGGCTGCATCCTCCGCTTTCTTCAAATCCCGACAGGCCATTACGACATGCCATCCTCTGGCAGCAAGGGCTTTTGCAGCGTATAAACCAACCCCAGAAGAAGCCCCTGTGACAACAACCGTTGACTTCTGATTTTGTGTCATTTTTTAAAACTTCGTTAATCACCGTTGATAATCTTTATGATCTCATAGGGATGGATCAGCCGATCGGACTGTTTATGGTGCTTAACAGTTGATTGTATTCAACGTAATAGTTGACTGTACTCAATAGTTGATCGGCAGTGACTCAGCAGTGACTCGGCTCAACCGTCTTTAAAGATGTTTGGAAAATGAGCTGCGATCGAAGGATTCAGAAGAATTTTGCGCTTCCTTATGATTAGCGAGACGCTGAATGGTTAACAGGGCTGAGACTAAGGCTCCCTGATTGAGAGTGGGACAATTTAATAGATCCAAAATCCGCCTCATGCGGTTAACCGCTCCACTGACCAATGCATCTTTGCGAAATCGGGGAAACAGGTCGGCTGCCCCTTGAAAAACTGCCCATTCCCGCTCGGAGGGAATGATCTCCCGCTGGGCTCCATTCACCAGGACGATTTTGATCTCAGGATAGTGTTCGCGGCACCAGCGGCAGAAAGTATAAGGGTTAAACGTCTGGACTCGGGTATCAATCAAAATTAAATCAGGCAGGGAAAAATCCGCTGATTTTAAGTGATCCAGGCTGTCCGCCAGGTTGACATCTGCCGCTTCCCAAATCACGGAAATACTTTGCGATCGCAGGATAGATTGCCAGATCGAGCCTTGTAAATTCATTGGCTGAATCATCAAGACAAATTTCGCACCATCCGCACCCTGCTCGGAATCGGTGGAAGGCACGCTTGCCAGATCTAGATGATTAGACGGAATCCCTGATGATGAATGAGTCTGCACGGAAGGAGGGCACAATAGCATATGACTAAGTATAGTTACTGGTCAGAATACCTAATTGAAGGCTATTCTCTCACAGGGGTTTCACGCAACTTGTGCCCTAAACTTCATCACCAATACGCGAAATGTTTGGAGCCAGTATCTAGTCGGAGATTCCCGATAAAATTAGCTCCCCTGTCCCCGCAATCACTTCACCGATCGCCCAGGTCTGAAGCTCTTGCTCACCGAACCATTGCAGCGTTGTCTCAGCCTGATCCGGCGGGACAAACAGGACAAATCCAATGCCCATATTGAAGGTATTAAACATTTCCACCGGGTTAATAAATCCAATGGTCGCCAGCCACTCAAACACAGAGGGTGTGTCCCAGGCATGGGGATCAATTTGTACCGACTGACCTTCCGCCAAGCAGCGCGGTAAGTTTTCCGGCAACCCCCCCCCGGTAATGTGGGCCATCCCGTGAATGTCCAGACCTGCCCGCAGTGCTGACAAAATAGGCTGAACATAAATTCGGGTTGGAGTTAGCAATACGTCTCCCAAAGCATGGCCCTCCAGCAGTTCTACCTGATCGCTGAGAGCTAACCCCGATCGCTCCACGACTTTCCGCACCAAGCTGTAACCATTGCTATGAATTCCGGCACTGGCCAACCCGATCGCCACATCCCCGATCGCCACCTTTGATCCATCCAGAATCTCGCTGCGTTCCACAATGCCAACACAAAATCCCGCCAGGTCATACTCTCCAGGCTGATAAAAACCTGGCATTTCTGCCGTTTCCCCTCCCAGCAAAGCACAACCCGCAGTGCGGCAACCTGCGGTAATTCCCGTCACCACCTGGGCCAGTTGATCCGAATTGAGCTGTCCCGTCGCCAGATAATCCAGGAAAAACAAGGGTTCAGCCCCGCAGGTCAACACATCATTGACACACATCGCCACCAGATCAATCCCTACAGTGTCATGGCGATCGTACTGTTGCGCCAGCTTCAGCTTCGTTCCCACTCCATCCGTTCCCGATACCAGCACAGGTTCTCGGTAGCCCGTCGGCATCTGAAAAAAGCCGCTGAATCCCCCCAACCCTCCCAAAACTTCAGGTCGATAGGTGCTTTCCACCAGCCCACGAATCCGCTTAACAAACGCCCGTCCTGCCTCAACATCTACCCCAGCTTCCCGGTAGTCCATAATCCTTCCCTGCGATCGTCTGCAAACAGGTATTGTAGCTGAGGACAGGTAGGGAGTTCTCTAGACTCAGGATCGCAGGTTAAATAATCTGGGCAATGATTCTGCTTCGTTGACGGGCGGGCAAGACTTCGGCTTGAGCCCTTCGGCTTGAGCTCAGGTCGAAAGCTCAGTCGAACGCTGCCCACCCCACAAGAGAGAAGAAAGGCGGAAGCATGAAGGCGCAACAAAGGAACTTCCTACTTCCTCACTCCTCACTCCTCACTCCTTACTCCTCACTCCTCACTCACTCCTCAACGCTCCACCACGCCAGCGCATAGGGCTGAATTGGCTCATTCACCTGTTCATCGAACACAACCCGCAGTTTGTACTGTCCGGTTTGGGGAATCTGGAAGAAAATGTGTTCGACGCTATCTACAGGACTGTTAGAGGCCCAAATGGCTTCACTGATATCGTTGGCTAGGGCGGGCATCAGGTAAAGGTTCAGGTCATTCAGGTGGCGATCGACGAAGGATTCCCCAACGTCGTATTGTCCGTTGTTGTTCTGATCTTGCAGGTCTACAACCCGATCCCAGGCTAAGGTGGCTGAAATGAAGCTCTCCCGCTTCAGGGGCGCATCGAAAAAGTAATCTCGATAGGGGGCAGTGTGTTGCCGAGGGGCTTGCTCCGATCGATCGGTCGGTAAACTGACGGTGCGGTAGTCCCAGCCGATCGCCGGAATTCTCCCTGGCTGCCACTGTCCTGGACTAAATTGTTGATAGGCACGAAAAGCGTTCAGGTGCCCGGTTCCCAGGTCAGCATCCAGGGGCAAATGGGTCGATTCGTAGGCATCAGACTCCAACCAGGTACGGTTCCGCGGGCTTCGCAGGGTGCGGGTCATGCCCAGGTGTAGGCCATTGCCGTTATCTTCAATTTTGTCAGCCGAGTTCATTAAGACTGCTTTCATCACCAGTTGATGACGAGCATCCAGACCCCAGTGGGTTTCCTGAGGATCACGGGATGACTGGACGACTTCTCGAATCGAGCGATCGCCAAATTCCTGAAGTAAAGCCACGGTCGCTGCCACATGGGGTGCAGCAAAACTCGTCCCTGAGGCGGGTGCAGCGGTTTCACCATCTGGGGTGATGGTTTGCAAATTGCTCCCAGGGGCAACGAGGGCCACAGACCGACGCGCTCCAACATTACTTTCGCTGGATGGATCTCGTCCAGGGACGACGGTGGGTTCACTGCCTAAACTGGAAAAATCCACCCTGGTAAAGCGACCATTCACCGACATTGAATTAGCAATCACCATCCCATTAAAGGTGTCAGTCGGAATGGGGAAGCCCCCCGATCCTGATTTCCTGCCACCACATGCAGCACATCATGGACTCTGGCCGACCAGTCCACACATTGAGTCAACAGCGCATTGCCATCTAAAACGGCATTGGGCCGGGGATCTCGATCGAGGGATTCGCCAAAGCTGTAGTTAATGGCCCGTAGATCTCCCCCATTTTGCATTGCCAAAGTTTGTAACGCTAAACATTCTTCGGGTTGTTCACTCCGATCCTCCAGCCCAATGGCCGCTGCATAAAGGACTGCATCCGGGGCTACCCCCGTCAGGGTTTTATCCTGGCTGATCATCACGCTGGCCACACTGGCGGCATGGCGATCGACCAGGGTATCTGATTCCGCCTGGGAATCCCGGAAAAATAACCGATTGGGACGTACTGCCCGGTTGGTTGCCCCAGCTTTGTCTAGCCCGAAGAGTGCCGGACGACCAATTTCCACCTGGCCGATCGCAATTTTTCGTCCCGTTAAGTTATAAGGCGGCTGATGCAGTACCGATGCCTGAATGCCATCCTCCCCAATGGAAACCGATAGTCCAAAAACTGGAGATACCAGTGGGGAAGCGAGTACCGCACAAATCAATCCACAAACCAATCCCAACCATTGCCGTTTCAGCCACCGATTCATGCAGTTCTCCAGAGTAATCTATTCATTTCAAGCCATCTCAAACTATTGGCGATGAACTCATGCAAAATTCATCATTGATTTCGACGATTCCGGGGATCATCGGGTATTGGGACAACAACACACTTTGTTAAACTAATTACAAGACAGGCAGCAGGAGAGTACAAATACCCATGAGCCAATCCACTAAACAGACCGTAATTGCTCCGTCCATTCTATCGGCAGATTTTAGCCGTTTAGGTGAAGAGATTCAGGCCGTTGACAAAGCTGGAGCCGACTGGATCCATGTTGATGTGATGGATGGTCGTTTCGTACCCAACATCACGATCGGCCCCCTGATTGTCAAGGCAGTTCGTCCCCACACCCAAAAGCCTCTGGATGTCCACCTGATGATTGTGGAGCCGGAGAAATACGTTGAAGATTTTGCCAAAGCCGGAGCAGACATCATTTCGGTTCATGCAGAGCACAATGCCTCTCCTCACCTGCACCGTACCCTTTGTCAAATCAAAGAACTGGGCAAACAAGCTGGTGTTGTGCTGAATCCTTCCACGCCGCTGGATTTGATCGAGTACGTCCTGGAAGAATGCGACTTGATCCTGATCATGAGCGTGAACCCTGGCTTCGGCGGCCAAAGCTTCATTCCCGCTGTGGTTCCCAAAATCCGTAAGCTGCGGCAAATGTGCGATGAGCGCGGCCTCGATCCCTGGATTGAAGTGGATGGCGGATTGAAGGGGAACAACACCTGGCAGGTCCTGGAAGCGGGAGCCAATGCGATCGTCGCTGGGTCTGCGGTCTTTGGTGCCAAGGACTATGCTGAAGCAATTTCAGGCATTCGCAACAGCAAGCGACCGGAACCTGAGTTGGTGACTGCGTAATTAATTAGAGGTATGCAAGATAGCGTACCCGGTTGGGGCGTACTGCTGTGCGCCCTTACAGCAGCTTTCTGCAAGAATTGGGATGGCATCACGTCAGATGTAACATCCACCGGGCAAATTTCAGGTAAACCCATACTCCGAGAATGTCAACCACCACAGAGCTGACCGGAGCAGACATCAGGGCTGGATCAAAACCCAGTGCCTTAAAGCAATAGGGCAAAATAGAACCTGAAACCGCAGCAATCACAGCAACCGCAAATAGACTAATACCGATCACGATCGCCACATCCCATTCTCCCTCCAGGACGATTGCAATTCCGGTCACGACCGCTCCCAATACCAGCCCCAGCAGAATCGATACAAACGTTTGTTCAACAACTCGTTTCAGGCTGACTCGCCAATTCACTTCTTCCTGACTCAGGGCCCGCACAATCACGGTGGCAGACTGAGTGCTGACATTGCCCCCACTGCCAATCAACAAGGGAATAAAGGCGGCCAAAGCAACGACCTGTTGCAGGACACTTTCCTGGGCATGAATTACAGCCGTTGTAGCCGTATTTGCCAGCAGCAAAACCACCAACCATACAATTCGCTTCGCCGCCCGCTGCAACACGCTGATCTGAAAGTAGTCTGTTTCCTGATCGATCGGCTCCCTAGACTCAGAACCTTGAGGGCTATTGTCTCCGTTCCCCGATTCCTGCTGCGACAAAATGGCTCCCAGCGAACTCTGGCGAAGGTGCTGCACCAACTGCTGCTGCTGATCTTCCCTCAAATTCTGATACAGCTCAAGGGCGATCGTCGGCGACAGATCCTGCAACGCCACTATTTGCTCCTGAAACGACAGGTCTTGAAACTGCACAGCAGCCTCAGAGGGTGACAGCTTCTGCAAGGAGGGGGGATTTAGCTCGGACGGAATGGACATGAATCTTCGGACAACCCAAACGGGGTGTTTTAGCCATCAACAAAATGATACGTCTTCGCATCATACTCAGCGGGCGATCGCTTTCCTCTGTATCGGCAGAGATAACTCCCCCAACCCCTCAGCCCATCCAAAGAGATAAATGGGCACACTAAATATTCCTCCGCCCTCCGCCCTCCGCCCTCCGCCCTCCGCCCTCCGCCCTCCGCCCTCCGCCCTCCGCCCTGCCGACTCCCGACTCCCGACTCCTCCCTCCGCCCTCCGCCCTCCTCACTCCTCACTCCTCACTCCTCACTCCTCACTAAAAAAGAGGCACTCCACCGAGCACCTCTCAAAATGGGGATCAGCCCAAAAGCGTTAGAACGTCATTTCGGCAGCCTGTACCCGTTCCACTTGCTTCTTCTTCAGCACCAGCATGATCTGGGACAAAGTAACTGCCGCCAGGAACGCCAGCAAACCCTTCACCCGGTTGGGGCTTTGCAGCACAATTTCCGTATCTTTCTGACCAAAGCCACCCACATTAGGGTTGTTGGTCAATGCTGCCCCTGCGGCTACCTCATCGCCCTCAGACACAATCAGTTCAGGGCCGGGCGGAATCGCATCCATGACGGTTCCATCCACCGACTCAATGGTGACGGAATAACCACCATCGTCCGCCTTAGCGATCTGACTCACAGTACCGGCGGCTGAAGCGGTATAGACAGTATTATTGCTCTTTTCACCCGTAGGATAAACCTGCCCGCGGCCCCGGTTGCCACCCAGGTGAACCGAATACTTACCAAAATAAACAGATTTGTTGGTGCTGGGGTCAGGGGAAAGTACCGGGAAAACGATTTCCTGATACTGATCGCCTGGCAACGGCCCCACCAAAACAATATTTTCTTTACCTTCTGCGTAGGGCTGGAACAAGTAGCTGGGCCCTACCTCTTCCTTCATTTCTTCGGGAATGCGATCCTCTGGAGCGATCGTAAAGCCGTCTGGCAACATCAGGACAGCCCCAACGTTGAGGGGGCCTTTATCGCCTGTACTCTGCACTTGCTGAAGATTAGTATCGTAGGGAATCTTCACCACTGCTTTGAATACAGAATCGGGCAGAACGGCTTGCGGCACTTCAATCTCAACTGGTTTCTGAGCCAGGTGACAGTTAGCACAGACAATGCGTCCCGTTGCTTCACGCGGGCTTTCGTAGTTTTGCTGCGCCCAGAACGGATAGGCATGGGCAGCCTGGGGATGAATTAAATCACTTCCCAACAGTAGAGTAATAGCGGCCAGGGCAACCAGGGCACTGTGGCGCAGAACCCTTCCTCCCTTAGACCATAGCGTTGACCAAAACGTTGACTTCATGGGTACGTCGTGTTCAGTTACAAAGGATGCGATCGACAAAATAAATAATGGCTGATGTTATGCCCACCAGGGATTTTCGCCCGTCCGGAAATCAGTCTCTGTCCATTCCGTGAAGGAAATCTTACCGTTTTCAGTCACGTTGGCATGGGCCAGAGCCAGGGAAAGGGGAGCAGGTTCACGAACCACCTTCCCTTGAGCGTTGTACTGAGAACCATGACAGGGGCAGACAAACTTGTTCTCGCTGGCATTCCAGGGCACTACACAACCCAGGTGAGTACAAACGGCATTGATCCCATAGTCAGCGATCGCATCGGTGCTTTCCACCACGATGTAGGTCGGATCACCCTTGAGTCCTTGAGCCAGAGTCCGCTCACCGGGCTTATGCTCGGCCAGAAAATTCGCCAGGGTAATATCGTTACCCAGGGCATCTTTGGCGATCGTTCCACCGCCAGCACCACCGCTAGAGGGAGGAATGAAATATTTGACGATCGGATATAACGCTCCCAAAGCAGTTCCAGTCACCGCTCCGAAGGTTAGCAGGTTCATAAATTGGCGACGACCCAGATCAGGTACGTCGGGGGTTCCAGAAATTTGAGCCATGAGTTGAGCAGAAGTGTATTGACAAAACAGTTAAACAATGTGGCTTTTAATTAAAGTAGCCTGCGATCGGACACTTTAACGTAGAGTCCTATAATTTTTTCCCGGTCTGCTGTGCCTTAAAGCCTGGGCAGACGGAAACAGCTTTGAAACTGCAAACCGTGAAGCCACCGTCCAACACAGCCATCGTTGCCATAATTCAGCAACTTTACAGTTATTCATTATCGCATGGA
Source organism: Egbenema bharatensis FJBBOT/2019 (assembly GCF_048077055.1). Lineage (NCBI taxonomy): Bacteria > Bacillati > Cyanobacteriota > Cyanophyceae > Oculatellales > Oculatellaceae > Egbenema > Egbenema bharatensis. The sequence continues at coordinate 7,278,326 of NZ_CP182236.1, forward strand.
TGGATCTCAGGAATGAAGGGTTCTGCGGGAAGTGATAAGCTAAATTCAGACGCAAAAAAACAACATCAAAAAAATGTTTGACAAATGCGTCATCAGTCAGCACAATAGAGATTGCGCGAAAAAACAAGGGACTGTAGTTCAATTGGTTAGAGCACCGCCCTGTCACGGCGGAAGTTGCGGGTTCGAGCCCCGTCAGTCCCGTAGAAGTTGGTTTCATATAAAAAGCTTGTACTAGAAATTAGATTTTCTGGAGCGAGTACATTTATTCCTGGAAGATTTTATTGGGATTTGGCGCAAAGATTTAGCTTTAGGCGTAGGCTACGGAAGCAGTCTTTGGGCTAAGTTTCCCATAGGGGTTTGGGCATGACGTACTATCAACCGGATCATCTGGCTCACTTTGGAGATGTGGGGGAGGGTAATTCTGAACTGGCAGAAAAATTTTTTGCTTACTACGGCGCGGTTTTTGCTGAGGGGCCCTATCCGCACGGGAAAAGGCGTTGATCGCACTGGCGGTGTCCCATACGGTGCAGTGTCCTTACTGCATTGAGGCCTATAGTAAAGAATGTTTACAGCAGGGTTCAGATCTGGAGCAGATGACGGAGGCAATTCACGTCGCAACAGCCATCCGAGGTGGAGCGTCCCTCGTCCATGGCATGCAGATGTTGGATCACGTGAAGCAGGTAGGGATGTAACGTAGGGCCCCGTTGCGTAGGGGCGCATTGCTATGCGCCCGCACAGGGAATGACGAGGTAGGGACCCATTGCCCACGCCTGAAGTGTAATGCAGGAGCACAGGGCCCACACCCGAACAAATTGAATGGTTTTTGCCGCAATGTATAGAGGAACGTTTCAAAATGTTTGAGGAAACGCAAAGGGAAGAATCGATCGCAGTCTCACTAGATCTAGAAAGTCTCAATCTAGAAAGTCTCAATCTAGAAAGTCTCAATCTAGAAAGCCTCAATCTAGAAAGCGTGGAGGCTGGGCGAAAACCCACCACCTCTTTGATGAAACGTCGATCGCCTCTAGCTGATCCCCAGGAGCAGTTAGCGAATCTAGAGGCAGTGGATTTATCCCACACGCGACAGAACGGTAATTTTTCCGCACGATTAGCCAATGTAGGATATTCAGGTCTACGTCCTGGAACGTTAGAAATTTTCCAAATCAATGTTGGTAAACTCTGTAACATGACCTGTCGCCACTGCCATGTGGATGCAGGGCCCGATCGCCGCGAGATTATGAGTCGGGAAACGATCGATCTGTGTTTGCAGGCATTAGATCAAACCCCGGCCTATACGGTAGATATCACTGGGGGTGCGCCAGAGTTAAATCCCCACTTTCGCTATCTGGTGGAACAATGTGTTGTGCGCGGCAAACACGTCATCGATCGCTGTAATCTCACAGTACTGCTGCTGCCAACGATGGAGGATTTGCCGGAGTGGTTAGCGGAACGGAAGGTGGAAGTGGTCTGTTCGTTACCCCACTATCGCAAGCTGAATACGGATTCGCAACGGGGGCAGGGAACCTTTGAAAAGTCGATCGCAGCCCTCAAACGATTAAATGCAGCAGGATATGGTTCAGGTCATCCCGATCGCCAGCTTACTTTGATGTCTAATCCCGTGGGCGCATTTTTAGCCAGTGGTCAGGCTCGAATGGAGCAGGAATGGAAAGCGGGGTTGTTTAAGAATCATGGTGTAACATTCGATCGCCTGATTGCGCTGAACAATATGCCCATCTCTCGGTACTTAGAATGGCTGGAACAATCGGGCAACCTAGAACGGTATATGGAACTGCTGGTGAATTCATTTAATCCAGGAACGATCGAAGGATTGATGTGTCGAAATACGCTTTCAATTTCCTGGGATGGTCGCTTGTTTGACTGCGATTTTAACCAGATGTTGGAACTGGAAGTGGCATCCCCTGAAAATCAGTCTGCTCACATTCGAGACTTTCAGCCCGCATGGTTGGCAGAACGGGAAATCGTTACGGGACGACATTGTTTTGGTTGTACTGCTGGAGCCGGAAGTTCCTGTGGTGGGGCGATCGAGAAAGGTTAAACGGAACCTTTGCCGAACCGTTGCAAGAATTTCTGACAACCCATTGAAGAATCAAACAGGTGTAGCCCAAAATAATCCGATAACTCCTCACACACTTTCACCCCCCGAACGCTATTGGCGCGATCGTCCAAAGGCGGAGAAAAAACTGCAATCCCAAGCTGATTGGGCACAACCACAATAATGCCGCCAGAAACTCCACTCTTTGCCGGTAGACCCACCCGATAGGCCCACTCCCCCGCAAAGTTGTACATGCCGCAGGTGTACATCACGCTGAGAATGTCTCGAATGTAGGTTGCGGCAACAGCCCGTTCCCCGGTAATCGGATTCACCCCCAGATTGGCCAATGTGGCAGCCATCACCGCCAGATCGCGGCAGGAAACCATGACGGAACACTGCTGAAAGTACAGATCCAGTGCCTCATCGATCGCCCCATCGATCATGCCGAAGTTTCGCATCAGGTAAGCCATCGCCCGATTGCGATCGCCCGTTGCCCGCTCACTCATAAACGTGGCAATATCTACAAAAATATCGTGCCCAATGTAACGACGAAACATTTCCAGCATCCGATTCAGTCGTTCCGTTGGATCTGCGCCTTTAATCAAACTGGTGGTAGCGATCGCACCAGCATTGACCATCGGGTTGTAGGGCCGTTTGGATTGCTCATCTAAAATGATGGCGTTAAAGGCATCCCCGGTGGGTTCAACGCCCACTTTAGTCAGAAAATAATCTCGCCCATGATCTTCCAGGGCCATCCCCTGCACAAATACCTTAGAAATAGATTGAATGGTAAACAGCTGATCGGCTTCTCCAACTGTAAATACCTGCCCATCGACGGTCGCAACGGCAATTCCAAACCAGTCTGGATCCATCTTGGCTAGTTCGGGAATATAGTTCGCTACTTTACCGACAGTCAAGGATCGATATTTCGTATGCAGTTCACTCAGGATGCTCTGGCAGGAAGGAGAAGTCGGATCGATCGCTGGGAGGGGAGTGCTGTCAGATGGAGGCATAGAAGGGGAAGGAGAGGGAGGACTGAGGACTGAGAGGGAGGACTGAGAGGCAGAGGGAGAGGGAGGACTGAGGACTGAGGGCTGAGAGGGAGGAGGGAGGAGGGAGGACTGCGAATTTGATCACCTGAAATTCTTGTGGGGTGGGCATCTTGCCTGCCCAGTCAGGAGGACTTCTGAAATTCTTGTGGGGTGGGCATTTTGCCTGCCCAGTCAGGAGGACTGAGGATTTGGGTACACTGGTTGGGAACGTGACGGCATCATGCTGGTATTGCATCGTGCCATGAGCCATATGATAGGTGGTTTTATCGCGGTTGATTGACAAAACAGGACTGGCGCGACAGGAGAATCGGGATTTATGCCTAAACCAGACGATCGCCTACGCGGGTTTTCTCCAAATTCTGTAGATATTGAAACCACCCTGAGCCAGATCGCGCAACTGGGGCAATCTGGACAGTTAGCCAAGGCAGAAAAGCAGTGTCAGCAGTTTCTCCAACGGCATCCCAGGGTCGCAAGGGGCTGGGATATGCTGGGGTTAATTGCCCTGCAAAAAGGACAACCTCAGGCGGCCCTGCAACATATTGAACAGGCGATTCATCTAGATCCAACTCAGGCGGACTTCCATGACCATGCTGGAGTCGCCCACTGCAATGGCGGAGATCTGGCAGCCGGAATTCTCTGCTATCAGGAAGCTTTGCGGCTCAATCCTCGGACGGCTCATGTGCAATACAATCTAGGACTGGCGCAATCGAAGCTGGGTCATTACGAGGAGGCACTCCACACCTTTGCCATGTTGACGGCTCAACAGCCCAGCCATGCCCCTGCGTACTACCAGATGGGCAATATTTACCAGCAGCAGCGAGAGCTGAACACTGCGATCGTCCATTACCAGCAGGCCGTCCGCCATTATCCGCAGTATGCCGAAGCCTGGTACAACCTGGGGGTGTCTTTTCAGGAAACCAGCGAATATCCGCAGGCTGAAGCCGCCTATCAGAAAGCACTGTCCATCCGACCCGACTATCCAGAAGCCCTGAACGGCATGGGAACCATCCTGGAACGGCAGGGACAAGCCACCGCTGCGATCGACCATTATCAACGCGCCCTCTCCCTTCAGCCCCAATCGATTCACGCCTTACTGAACCTGGGTAATTTGTATGTTCGATTAGAGCAATTACCAGAAGCCAAAGCCACCTACCGTCAGGCCCTCACCCTGGAGACGCAAAACCTGCAAGCGTTAGATAACCTGATCAAAATCCAGCTCAAACAGTGCGATTGGCAAGATTTAGCTGAGTTAGTCGATCGCCTCAAAACCCTCACCCTGGCTCACCTCACCCCCTCCCTGACTCATCCCCCTTCCCCCTTCAACAGCCTCTTCCTCCCCTTCACCGCCGCCGAACAGCAACACATCGCCCAATCCCACGCCCAAACGATCGCCCAACGCATCCAGCCAACTCCAGATCCGACTCCTGACTCGTCTGGGCGATTCGCCGATCGCATCCAACCAACCTCAGATCCGACTCCTGACTTCTCGTCTGGGCGATTCACGAATCGCCCCTACCCTACCCTGCGCCTCGGTTATGTCTCTGGCGACTTCCGCTACCATGCGGTGGGTCATCTGATCCTGCAACTGTTTGAACGCCACGATCGCCAACAGTTTCAGGTTTATGCCTATTCCCTGGGGCCGAAGATGGCAGCGATGAACGCCAAAAGCTGATGGCAGACTGCGACCAGTTCCGGGAGGTCAGAGACTTAACCCCGCGCCAAATTGCCCAACAGATTCAGCAGGATCAAATTGATATTCTGATTGACCTGTCCGGCTACACCGACTATTCCTGTCCCGAACTCTTCGCCCTCCGTCCTGCCCCGATTCAAATCAATTACCTGGGCTATCCGGGAACGATGGGTGCGGATTACATGGACTACATTATTGTCGATCCAGTCGTCGCTCCTCCAGAAGTGGCGGATTACCTGACGGAGCAATGCCTCTACCTCCCCGACTCCTACCAGTTGAACAGTTATTCCGCCATTGATTTAGCTCCAACCGCGATCGCCTCCCCTGTCACCGATTCCGCCTTTGCCTTTTGCTGTTTCAACAAGAGTGAAAAAATTGAGCCGCAACTGTTTGCCGTCTGGATGCGAATTCTGGATCGAGTGCCAGGAAGCGTCCTGTGGTTATTGAGCGATCGCCCAGAAACAGAGCAAAATCTAAGAGCGGAAGCAGAACGCCACGGGATTGACTGCGATCGACTCCAATTTGCGCCACGGGTGCTCAAGGCAGAACATTTAGCCCGCCATCCATCCTTCGATTTATTTTTAGATACGCTGTTCTACAACGCCCATGTCACTGCCAGCGATGCCCTCTGGTCGGGTGTGCCCGTGATTACCGTAGCGGGTCAAACCTTTGCCTCTCGCGTCGCCGCCAGTCTACTCACTGCCGCTGGCTTACCCGAACTGATCACCCACTCCCTCCAGGAATACGAACAACTCGCGGTTCACCTGGCTACCCATCCCACTGAACTGAAGCAACTGAAGGATCGGTTGATCAGCGATCGGCATTCCTTACCCCTATTCGACACCGATCGTACGGTTCGTCATCTAGAGGCGGGCTATCGTCAGGTTTGGGAACGGCATCAGGCAGGGTTGGCTCCGGGGGTGGTTTGGGTAAAAGTAAGGGGAGTGGGGAATGGGGAGTCGGGAGTGGGGAATGGGGAGTCGGGAATCGGGAGTCCTGATGCAGGTTCCGCGAATCCTGGCAGGCAAGATGCCTGCGCTACGGAGACTACGCCTTCCTCCTCACTCCTCACCCCTCACTCCTCACTCCTCACTCTGCAATCACTCCTCACTCCTCACCCCTCACTCCCTACTCCCCACTCCCCATCTACCCTCACCTGCTCGATCGACTCTGGCTTCCAAACCTGGCTCAAACAGGCCAATGGTTCCGTGCTGATTACCACCTATCAGGCCGGTAAGGTGATTTTGGTGGGATGGAATGGGGAGCAGGTGACGATTCTGCCGCGTCAGTTTCCTAAACCGATGGGGGTGGCAATTACCGCCGATCGCATGGCTCTGGCCACTCACCAGGAGGTGCTTCTATTTGCCAATGCGCCTGCCCTGGTGCGAGATTATTTACCCGATCAGCCTGGACAGTATGATGCGCTGTACATCCCTCGTGCAGCTTACTTCACGGGAGATTTGCTGATTCATGATCTGGCCTTTGGAGGGGATGAACTTTGGGCGGTGAATACGCGCTTTAGCTGTTTGGTCACCCTCAGCCCTGAATTTAGCTTTATTCCGCGCTGGCAACCTGCATTCATTTCAGAACTGACTCCAGAGGATCGGTGTCATCTGAATGGCATGGCGATCGTTGCGGGTCAACCGAAGTATGTCACAGCACTGGGCAGTACAGACACCCCACGGGGTTGGAGTCCTGGTAAGGTCAATGGCGGGATTTTGATCGAGGTGGAAAGCCAGGAAATTCTGCTACAAGGGTTATCCATGCCCCATTCCCCCCGCTGGTATCGAGACAAACTCTGGCTCTTGAATTCGGGTACTGGCGAACTGTGGCAGGTTGATCCCGCATCGGGACAGCAGGAAGTGGTCTGTGCTGTACCTGGCTTTGGGCGCGGTTTGGCGTTTGTGGGAGACTATGCCCTGGTGGGATTGTCCCAAATTCGAGAACAGCACATCTTCGGCGGTTTACCGATTCAAACTCAGTTCGATCGCCTCCTGGCGGGGGTAGCGGTGATTAATCTCAAGACAGGCAACCTGACGGGACTCCTGGAATTTCCCACGGGCAGTCAGGAACTCTATGATGTGGCCTTCTTGCCCAATCTGCTGCGACCGATGCTGCTCAATCCTTCTGATGAGGCGGCTGAAGCCATCACCACCCCCGACTTTGACTACTGGATGCGCCGTGCCTCCCCCTGAATCAAACTCTAAAATCTAAAATTACCAGTAGAGGGATTTCAGACGGTCAATCATCAGCAACAGGAAGCAGGCGGCAATGCACCAGGCGTTCTATCAGCAGGGAATGGCGAAAGTCAGGGAAGGAAATTGGGAACAGGCGATCGAACAATTCGATCAAGCCCTGGATGCAAATCCCAATTTTGCTGAAGCTTACTATCAGCGGGGACTGGCTCAGTTCAAACTGGGCAACGGGCAGGCAGCCGTGAATGATTACACTCGCGCCCTCCTCAGTGATGCTGAGAACCCCAGGATTTACTACGCCAGAGGGTTGGCTCACCTGGCGATCGGCAAAACGGAGTATGCAGTGGCGGATGCCAAACAGGCGATTTTGCTAAATCCCACGGATGCTGAAGCTTACCGAGTCCTGGCGGCGGCTCGTCGTCAACAAGGAGCGATCCAAAAGGCAGTCAACAGCTACCAAAAGGCGGCTGAATTGTATCTGGATCAACCGGATGTAGCGAACTGTCGTTACTGCCTGGAACAAATTCGCGCCCTCCAACCCGATCGCATCCCAGATGCCGGATCGATCGCAACTCCTTCGACCTCCTTTTCCTCAGAGACATTTATCAACCAGGCCACGGCAAAGGCTAAACAGCGCAACCACCGCTCTGCCCTGGAGGATTTGAACTGGGTCATCCAACTGGATCCGGGCGATGTTCAGGCATATATCCACCGGGGCCAAATTCTGGCGGATCTGCGGGACTGGCGGGGCGCGATCGCCGACTATCATCAGGCAGCTCGGATTTTCCTCGATCGGGCGGATAAGACCAATGCCCAGAACATGCTCGATCGGATTCAGCAGCTTAAAACGGCTCAAACCGAAGCGGCTCGATCGGTGAGAAGAACCCCCAGTAATGTGGTGATGTTTCCGACTCGATCGGTTCCGCCCAGAGAACTCAGTGCCGTTCTGCGCTACAAACTCCAATCGCTAGTCGGAGATGATCGCCGGATTGTGGCAGGACTGGTCGATCGCCTCAAACTCAAACATCCGGGAATGCCGGAGGAATGGTACTGGGGCAAGGCAATTTACGACCTGGAGCGCGATCGGCGGTAGAGAAAAACCGTAGGGCGATCGTCGCGATGGGTCAGATCCTCCCCCGTAGTTTCCGGCTCACCCCCTCAGTTCCTTGATTAATGAAGGCAGAGCTATATCAGTGAGCCTTCCATGCCACCCGGAGTTTTATTTTTTCCCAGCCAAATTGTTCCACCTGAATTCTTTGTGGGGCGATCGAACGAAATTGCCACCGCCTTCGATCAAATTGCCGGCGGGGGAGCCAGCCGTGGGCATTTAGCCATCTGGGGCGGGACAGGGATGGGAAAATCTTCGTTTCTAGAACTTTTAACCTCACCGCGAGTATGGCAATGGCACAACCAGGATCACCACAGGGCTATCATTGTCCACTTTAACTGCTGGACGCTGACTCCCTTTACCCCTGATGCCTTCTGGCGCGAAGTATTGACGCTGATCCAGGAGGAAGTAGCAGCCGAAAATCCGCTCCATGCCGAGCTAAGGGGACTGCTGGCGGAAGAGACCGTCACCGTTAATCATCTGCGGCAGGTGTTAAAGCAATTGGGTCAGCAAGGCAAATTTCTGCTGTTACTGGTGGGCGATTACGATGTGGCTTTGCGATCGAACCCCTACTACAGCGATGAGTCCATGGAAATCTTCCTGAATGACTGTCGCAACCTGGCCTCGCACCATCGAGAAAAGAAATTTTTTTCCATGGTCGTCACCACCCTACGGCCCCTGGATACCCTGGGGCCCCAAATTACCCCCGATCGCTCCCCCTGGTTTAACCATTACCTGTACCTTTGCCTGGGCCCCTTAACCGTAATCGAAATGGATACTCTGTTGAGCGGAATGCCCATGACTCCTGCGCTGCGGGAAGTCATTCGTCAAATTGCGGGAGGAAATCCTACCTTACTGCAAAACGCGGGTTACGTCCTCTATAGTCGCCTGCGGCACGGTAAAGTACCTACTGCTGACGAGTTTTTTGCTGATTTTCTCGAACGCACCCAGCAATACTTCCGCAAAACCTGGTCAGTGATTAATGAAATCGAACGGACGCTGTTGATGCTGATTGCTTTAGCGGGCTTGAAAGGACGGTTGCAAAATCGGCATTATGATCTAGGAGACATCGATCGCATTTTCAGCCAGAAGGAGCGAGAGTTGATTGACCTGAGCCGATGGGGTGTAGTCGTCCGGCAGATGCATCAGGGGAAAGTTTCCTATTCCTTTGCCTCCTCGGTGATGGAATGGTGGGTGATTAAGGAAATTGAAGAACTGGCAGGGGATACCCAAAAGAGCCTGGAAGACCGTCAGAAGGTATTTCTCAACCTGATGAGTAAAAAACAGGCCACTCAGGTGACAAACGCCATCCTGTATTTATGGGATCATAGAGAAGAGATCCCGGCGATGACAGAGTGGTTGGGCAAGTTAGCTGGGGCATTCTCACGGGGATTTGTTGGGTAATCTCAGCCAGTTGGGGTGCGATAGAAGGATAGACCGATATGATCGCTTCAACCGCTTGGAAAGGCAATCCCTATGTCATCGGTACGCCCATTGATGACACACAAATGTTTTTTGGGCGCGAAACCCTATTGCAGTTTATTGACGATAACCTGCGGCAAGGGGCGCGAATTGTATTGCTCTATGGGCAGCGTCGTATCGGCAAATCTTCGGTGCTGGCGCAAATCCCTAACTTTATAGAACCCGATCAGTTCTGTTTTGTTTCCTTTGATCTACAAAATCAGGGCAAACGGATGCTGGGGGAAGTGCTGCATTCCCTGGCACTGACGATCGTCGAACAACTGGAAGATGAGGATGATCTGTTGCGCGATGCGATTCAGTTACCCTCCGAAGCCGATTTGTTGCGGGATCCCGATCAGTTTTCCTACCAATTTTTACCTGAGGTTTTTCACCACCTGGGCTGCAAAAATTTGGTACTCCTGCTGGATGAATTTGATGTATTAAGCAACTATAGTTCTGAATCCGCGATCGAACACTTTTTTCCGTATCTCAAGTCAATCATTTCGATTCACGAAAAGCTGTTTATTATCCCGGCGATCGGTCGTCGGCCGGAGGATCTCCAGAATTTAATTAGTCTATTCAAAGGAGCACCGGCTCAAGAGGTTTGGCTGCTGGATGACCACAGTGCGCGATCGCTGATTACGAAACCGGCTGAAGGACTGCTGCACTTTGAACCAGAGGCAATCCAAACCATTCTGGATCTCACCTCTGGCCATCCCTACTTTACCCAGGTGGTTTGTTTCAGCATTTTTGGGCAGGCGCGGGCCCGGGAACGCTGGACGGTGACGCAGGCAGATGTGGAACAGGTGGTGCATAAGGCGATCGAAAGTAGTCGTCCGGGACTCACCTGGTTTCGAGATAGTTTGCCGATCGCCGAACGGGTGATTTTTTCTGCCGTGGCCGAAGCCCAACAGCAGGCGCGATCGAATCCTGGTTTGCCGCTTCAGTCTCCCCTATCTCTCCTGAAAGCCTATGGCATTGTCCAGACGGCATCCCTGGCGCGAGCTGGCAACCGTTTGGTGGAATGGGGATTCCTGGATGCGCTAAACCCTGCTGGTAGCTCTAAGTTTCCCCTGTATCAGGTCAAAGTAGAACTGGTGCGCCGGTGGTTGGTGGAAGCCTATCCGCTGCACAAGGAAGCCTGGGAATTGGAAAAGCTGATCCCAGAGGCAGAACGCCTTTATGCCCTGGCTGTGGAACAATCTCAGATGGGAAATCACTCAGCAGCACTCCAAAATTATGAACAGGTTTTAGAACTGAATCCAAACCATTTCACGGCGGTATTTGAAGCAGCAGATGCCTATTTGGAATTGGAGGAATTCTCTAAAGCGGTGAAGCTCTACCAACGCGCCTTTAAGCTGGATGCCCTGCGCGTACAGGATGGGTTAGTGCAATCGCTGCTGGACTATGGACGAGATTTAATTCAGCAAGGTCTGATCGATCGCGCCAGGGAGCAGTTTACTGAAGTGCTGGATATTGAACCGGAAAACGCGATCGCCCGGAAGCAGCTTGAGGCCGTGCAGGCCCACATTGGGCAACGTTATCTGGCGGCCCCAATCCCTTCACGGTGGGGCAACTGATTTCCCCCCATCGGTTCATCGGTAGAAGCGGTGAACTGGCCACGGCCTTTGATCATCTATCCAGCTATGGGCACTTAAATGTTTGGGGTGGGCGGGGTCGGTAAAACAACGTTTTTACAACAGCTTGCCTCCCACTGCGTCTGGCAGCAGCACGGCTTTGAGCCCAATTCACTGGTGATTGTTCTGGTCAGTTGTCTGAGTGTTGCCCCCCCCTTTACGGCGGCCAACTTCTGGTTTGAAGTGTTGAATTTGCTCCACGATGAACTGGAGGATTTGCCCCAAGTGCAGGCAGAGGTCAACACCCTGCTGGAACAAGAAACTTTTAACGTGCGGGGCATTCGCCAAATTTTGCGGCGATTGAGCAAGTACAACAGGCGGTTGGTGCTGCTGATTGATGACTACGAGGAAGCCCTCCAACCCCATGAGCACTATACTAAGGCAGAAATTGATTTATTTTTGACCGAGCAGCGCAGCCTGGCCTACTCTTCCACCCAACGACAGCAGATCTCGCTGGTTGTCTCTACGTCGCGTCCCCTGGGGGAATTCAGTTTCCCGCCTCGACCCGATCGATCGCCCTGGTTTAATCATTATTTGTTTTTACCGCTGCATTCCTTTAGCCGCAGTGAAGCCGAAGCACTACTCAATCCGATTTCCATGCCAGCAACGCTTCAGGATACGGTGTGGGAAGCGACGGGGGGAAACCCTACGCTGCTGCAACTGGCGGGTTCACTCCTCTATACCGAGCTGCGGAATGGTCGATTGCTAGAACCGAATCAGTTTGTGCAGGCTTTTGTGCATCAAGCAGAACCGTTCTTTCAGTACATCTGGACGGAGTTGAGTGAGATGGAACAAATGCTGTTGATTGTGATTATCCTGAGGAATTTGGCACATCGCCTGCAAGGAAAGCAAGCCGTTGATTTATACAAAATCGATCGCCTGCTGAGTCAGCGAGAGCGGGAATTACTTTACCTGGTAGATTGGGGAATTCTCACCAAGGGTTCGCATTCGGGGGAAATGAGCTACACTTTCTGTTCATCCATGCTGGAATGGTGGATGCTCAAACAAATTCAGGAAAGCCATTCAGAACGATTGCCCGATCGATCGATCACCGCTTTCAGTTTTGTTGATGCCGATCCGGCAAATGATATGTCTGGAATTTTCCGTCTTGTATGGCAATACGTGGATCTAAATGTATCGATTTCAGAGTGGATGAATTATGCTTTAGGGCGTTCAAATCGTTAGATTGAATCGTTTCTAAGTAACGAAATCCCAGTTGACCCATTTGCTGCAAAATCCATCCCTGCCGTTGTCGCACCTGAAAGGAAGGGGCATCGACAAAGTAAATCTCTGGGCCAGGCAAAACAGCGGCCAGTAAAGCCGCCTCTTCCACCCGTAGGTCAGCGGCTGACCGATCGAAAAATTGCTGACTGGCTGCCTCCACGCCAAAGACTCGATTACCAAACTGAGCAATGTTTAAATACACTTCCAGAATTCGCTGCTTTGACCACAGCAACTCAATAAATAGGGTCAACCAGGCTTCTAACCCCTTGCGAACAAACGTCTGCCCCGACCACAAGTACAAATTCTTCGCCACTTGCTGCGTGATGGTACTTGCCCCCCGCAGGGCTTCCCCTTGCTGATAGTCCTCGATCGCCCGTTCCAATTCCGTCAGGTCAAACCCACGATGCTCAGGAAACCGCTGATCTTCGGCGGCAATCACGGCCAGGGCCATGTTAGGCGAAATGTTTTCATAATCCACCCACTGGTAACGATAGGGCTGAGACTGGGCAACTAAGGTCTGCACCATGAAGCTCGTGGTTGGCGGCGGAACCCATCGCCAGGGCAGCACCAGCAAAACGGTCAGCACAATTAACGCGATCGTCAGTTGGGCGATCGTTTTAATGAGCCAGCACAGTAGGCTTCTGGAACGACGACGTTTACGCCTGGGCACGAGGTAGATCTCACCTTTACAGCTTTGTCTTCTTCATTAAACCAAATTCGTTACAATCTGGTTACACAGATACATTGATGGGAAATTCAGTTTCATTCGGTTAAGCCACACTGCCCTCTACTCTCCACTCCCTACTCCCTACTCCCACTGTGGCCTATCCATCTGAAAACTGCTGCCAATACTCTATGTCAACGGATAAGCTAAAGGATCATTGCCCGATCATGTTGTCAGCAGGCTAGCGGCTGAGTTATCCTAATGCTCTCCTCACTTAGATTCCTATGAATCAACTCATCGAAAGCATTGATCAAGAACTGCTTCCCAAACTCCAAATTGAGAGCCCTGATACTCACAATCCCGTCGTTGTCCACGTTGTACCCGCTCCCTGGCAACTGTTGGGTACTGGCAACTATGCCGCTGTGTTTTGCCATCCCGACTATCCAGACTTGGTTGTGAAAATCTATGCTCCCGATCGCCCCGGTTTTGAAGCAGAGGTTGAGGTTTATCGCCGCCTTGGTTCTCATCCGGCTTTTTCTGAATGTTTGCACGCGGGAAAGAATTACCTCATCCTTAAGCGGCTTCATGGCGTAACACTTTATGATTGCATGCAACGAGGATTGCGAATTCCCAAGCAAGTGATCCAGGATATTGATCAGGCATTGGAATATGCCCGTGAACGTGGACTATACCCCCACGATGTGCATGGGCGCAATGTGATGATGCTGAACGGTCGGGGGCTGGTGGTGGATATCTCAGACTTCTTGCAGGAGGAAACCTGCTCCAAATGGCATGACTTGAAACGGGCTTATTACGGGTTGTATCTGCCGCTCCTTTCTCCGTTGGGGCTGCGGTTGCCCTACTGGGTGCTGGATCTGGTTCGGCATAGCTACCGTTTGTTCCGCCGTTTGACGGAAAAAAGAAAAGAAAACCGTAGAGCAGTGAGGCAAGATTCTCTTCATTCAAGATTCTCTTCATTAAGGAGGATGAAACCCTAAAATCAGTTGTGAGAGGGTAGGGCGGATGCTATGAATTTATGATTAAAACCTATGAGAAGTTTGTTGCAGCTTGAAATATTACGTGAGCATTCTTCCCGTTCTCAGAAAAATAGAAGCTACGAAGATATTGTAGTAGTGGGTCAGCCGCTCCAAGTCTCCTTAACCGATCTGGCTCCTTCTGAGGATGCAATGGTCAGCCTTAAACTTCATGGAGAACTTGAAATCTACTCGGAGGCAAATCAACGCATCGATACACAAGTGTTGATCCCGCTTAAACAGTTTCCAAGCATTACCCTAATTGCCAGAACCTTCAGCGATCGCCGCAATGATCGTTCCCTAACCATCATGTTTGAAGATGAGCAGGGTCAACTCCTGCGGCAAGTTCAAGTGAAGCTCACCTGTCTGAGAGTCTGTCTGGATGTGGATGCCGATCGAGATGGCATTGTGGATGATGATAATCCTTATAAGGCAGACTGGCAATGGGGACAGGAGGGTCATGGGGCAATCCTGATGGTGACCACCGATCGAGATCATGTGCATTCCGATAGTCAGTATGTGGAGCGCATGAAAGGACTGATGGATCTGAAGGATTCCAGCTTTATGATTATTCGTAGGGTGGGATTACCAGAGAAAGATCTGCCGTCTGGATGCGAGGTTTACCTGTCTGTGAGTCAGGACACAGCCCAACGGATTTGCGTTTATGATGAGCTGGACAGAAGTGGCTACGAAATCATTAGCCCAAAGCGATCGAAAGCCAGAATCCGAAATACCGATCGGGATATTTTGTTAGCGGTTCGGGGTGTCAGCTATCCCGACATTGACTTTGATGGACTGGTGGAGATTCACTTAGAGCTGGTAAAAGATGGAGAAACGATTCACCGCGATCGCGTTGTGTTTCGGGTCGCTCCCTGGATGATGACTCCGAATACGCTCACACCAACTACCGTCTTTGTATCTCGATTGTCTAAAGGACAGAACGAGGAATTTATTGAGGATTTGAGAAAAGTCGTCAGTCAAGCCAACGCCCAACTTGATCCCGTGCCCTACGAATATCACAAAGATGATCCCTGGATGCGGGATGAGATTGAAGTGGGATACACGCAAGCACCCGGAAAATTTATTCATGTGGTACTGGATTCACCCCGCGATCGGGGACTGGATCACCTGACCAAACGCCAACTGATTGGGGGTGATTTTGGCTATGTGATTCGCAAAAGCCGCCATCCAGTGACCAAATTGGACTCCTTCGGCAATTTGGAAGTTTCTCCACCCGTCACCGTCAAAGGAACAGAGTATCCCTTCGGCCGTCTGATGTTTGGCGGAACCCGCGAGGAACTGTTTGCCGAACCACGCCGCAAGTTAAAAGTTTTACGCGATTTCTTCTTTGCCCAAAAGATTCAAGCCCCGTTTGAAATCTTTTCAGATTGGTTGAGTGTGGGACATATTGATGAGTTTATGAACTTTGTTCCCGCGCCGAACCCCAAAGGGTTTAAACTCCTACTGGCCAGTCCCGATAAGACGTATGAGCTACTTAAAAGATTACGAGAGGAAGGCCATGCCCAGGCAATCTTGCGGCAGGGTAAACAAATTGGTGACGAACCGGCTGATATCAGCGTGGAAGATCTGCTGAACAATGAAGATTTAGCGCAGCAAAACCAACGCTTTCAGGAATACATTCACTGGAATCGATCGGTTTTGCAGCAGGAACTGGGGTTAGAGGCAGATGACATCATTGATTTGCCTGCGTTGTATGAAGCAGATGACGATGGACGCGCCAAAGCTTTCTTCCCCAACATGGTGAATATGCTCGTGCTCCAGCAGCAACTAGCCATCCCAAAACCCTTTGGGCCTCAGGTCAATCACCAGTATCAACTGGAAGCCGCTGTGAAAGAGGTTCTGGAACCCCTGGGTTTAGCCTGCCACTTTATCGATGATTGGGACACTTATTTCCGGGATGGTGGGGAAATTCATTGCGGAACGAATACCGGCCGCCAACCCTTCCCGCAAAAATGGTGGGAGATCGAACCCAAATTCCTCAACCCTGCTTAACCCAAATTCCTGATTCCCAAAAATCTTATCCTCTCTCCATCTGGCTTGGGCGATCGGCAGTCAAGGACACCGCAGATCAGGTCGGAGGCTTTACAGTTTCTTTAGCTTCTGCTCTTTGCCTTTTGGCTTCTGACTTTTGCCCCCGGTTGTTTGGCCCTGGGCGATCGCCCTCATATTTTCCTCACAAGTTCCACATATTCTTTTCCTATAGTCAGAAATATAGATGTGAAACACCCCAACCCCCTTCAAGCTGTTTCCATCACGCTTCCATACTTTTAATCAACCAGGCTGGAGGAAAGATCCATGCTACAAACAGCAGCCGCCACCCAATCGACTTCGACTGCAAAAACCAGAGCTTTTGTCTTGCCGTTCCGAGAAGTGGGAATTACAGACATTCCCCTGGTCGGTGGTAAGAATGCTTCGCTGGGAGAAATGTTACAACAGTTGTCACCTAAGGGCATTAGCGTTCCCGATGGATTTGCCACCACAGCTCACGCCTATCGTTACTTTGTTGAAATTGCAGGATTAGAGGCAAAACTGCGTCAGTTGTTTGCGGAACTTGATATTGAAGATGTGCTGAGTTTGCGTCAGGTCGGGAAACAAGCCCGATCACTGATTCTGCAAACGCCCTTCCCCGATGAACTGCAAGAGGCGATCGTTCAGGGATATCACCAACTTTGCGAGCGGTATGGTGCAGATACCGATGTGGCGGTTCGTTCCAGCGCCACGGCAGAGGATTTGCCCGATGCCAGCTTTGCCGGACAGCAGGAAACCTACCTCAACGTCCACGGGGTTAAAGGGGTTCTGGAAGCCTGCCACAAATGTTTTGCCTCGATCTTTACCGATCGGGCCATCTCCTACCGCCAGCTCAGAGGCTTTGATCATTTTGAAGTGGCTCTGTCGGTCGGTGTGCAAAAAATGGTGCGATCGGATCTGGCTGCTTCTGGAGTGATGTTCTCGATCGACACGGAAACAGGCTTCAAGGATGCAGCGTTGATTACGGCCGCCTACGGGTTAGGGGAAAATGTGGTGCAGGGAGCCGTTAACCCGGATGAATATCTGGTGTTCAAACCCACTCTAAAACAGGGTTTCCGTCCAATTTTAGAAAAGCGACTGGGCAGTAAAGAGATCAAAATGATCTATGATGTCGGCGGTTCTAAGTTCACCAAGAATGTGCCTGTCCCCCCGGAACAACGCCGCGAGTTTGCCCTGACGGATGATGAAATTCTGACGCTGGGCCGCTGGGCCGCTGAGATTGAAGATCACTATTCCAACGTGCGGGGCATGTATACCCCAATGGACATTGAATGGGCAAAGGATGGCATGACCGATGAATTGTTCATTGTTCAGGCTCGCCCCGAAACCGTGCAATCTCAGAAGGCTCAGAACGTATTGCGGAACTATGAGCTGAAGGAAAAAAGTGTGGTTCTGGTGAAAGGTCGAGCTGTGGGCGAAATGATTGGCCAGGGTAAAGCTAAGGTCATCCTGGATGTCCACAAAATCGATCAGTTTAAACCGGGTGAAGTCCTGGTTACAAACCGAACTGATCCGGACTGGGAACCCATCATGAAGAAAGCCAGTGCGATCGTCACCAACCAGGGGGGACGAACCTGCCACGCCGCGATTATTGCCAGGGAAATGGGAATTCCGGCGATCGTCGGCTGTGATAATGCCACAACTGTATTGCAAACGGGACAGGAGGTGACCGTCTCCTGTGCCGAAGGGGAAGAAGGTCGGGTTTATCAAGGCTTGCTGCCCTTTGAAATCAAGGAGGTGGCCCTGGAAAATCTGCCACGCACCCGCACTCAAATTTTGATGAATGTGGGTAATCCAGAAGAAGCCTTCAGCCTGTCTGCCATTCCCAATGATGGGGTCGGGTTAGCCCGGATGGAGTTTATTATTGCCAATCACATTCAGGCTCACCCCCTGGCATTGCTCCACTTTGACCAACTGGAGGATGAACTGGCTCGCTACAAGATCTCTGAACTGACGGCTCAGTACGAAGATAAAGCTCAATTCTTTGTAGACAAGCTGGCTCATGGGATTGGCACGATCGCTGCCGCCTTCTATCCCAAACCAGTGGTCGTGCGTCTGTCTGACTTCAAGAGCAACGAATATGCCAACCTGCTGGGCGGACGGCAATTTGAACCCCACGAAGAAAACCCGATGATTGGCTGGCGCGGGGCATCGCGGTACTACGACGATCGCTACCGGGAAGGCTTTGCCCTGGAATGTCAGGCGATGAAGCGAGTGCGGGATGAAATGGGCTTAACCAATGTCATCCTGATGGTGCCCTTCTGTCGGACTCCTGAGGAGGGTCAGTGCGTTCTGGAGGAAATGGCCCACCACGGTCTGGTGCGGGGTGAAAATGGTTTGCAAGTCTACGTGATGTGTGAGTTACCCAGTAACGTGATTGCAGCGGATGAATTCAGTGCTGTCTTTGATGGTTTCTCCATCGGCTCCAATGACCTGACCCAGTTAACCCTCGGACTCGATCGGGATTCCTCCCTGGTGGCGCGGTTGTTCGATGAACGCAACCATTCAGTCAAACGGATGATTGCCCAGGCGATCGCCACTGCCAAACAATACGATCGCAAGATTGGCATCTGCGGTCAGGCTCCCAGCGATTATCCTGAGTTCGCTCGTTTCCTGGTAGAGCAAGGCATTGATTCGATTAGCCTTAATCCGGACTCTGTGCTGAAGACCATGCTGGAAATTGCGGAGGTTGAAGCAGGTTAATCTCCATGAACAAAGTGTTGAGTGAATCCCCCTGATTTGCTCAACACTGTCTTTATTTCTTGTGGGGTGGGCATCTTGCCCGCCCAGTCCTTATTTCTTGTGGGGTGGGCAGCGTTTCGACTGAGCTTTCGACCTGAGCTCAAGCCAAAGGGCTCAAGCCGAAGTCCTGCCCGCCCAGTCCTCTCAGTCGATCCTCTCTAAACGAATTTTTAAACAAATCCGCCAATTAATATTTAAGGAGAATCAAATGATTCAAAAAATTCTAGTCGCTCTGGATGATTCTGACCTGAGCCAATTTGTGTTCGAGAACGCGCTAAGCCTGGCAAAATCAACCCACAG
Organism: Egbenema bharatensis FJBBOT/2019; assembly: GCF_048077055.1. Classification (NCBI taxonomy): domain Bacteria; kingdom Bacillati; phylum Cyanobacteriota; class Cyanophyceae; order Oculatellales; family Oculatellaceae; genus Egbenema; species Egbenema bharatensis. The sequence goes on from NZ_CP182236.1 coordinate 7,297,532, forward strand.
TCAATTGCTTTTAATCCATGTTCTTGCTCCAACAGACGCAGAGTATCCAGCCACTCCCATCTACACAGGGGTAGACACCTACTATATGCCCATCTACGAGGAGTTAATGAAACGCTGGCGGGATGACCTCTCCGAATACGAGCGACAGCAGTTGATGAAGTTGCGATCGTTTGCCTCAGCAGCAGAAGCGGCAGGGGTTGCAACTGAACTGACCCAAAGCCTGGGTGAGCCAGGGAAAATGATTTGCTCCACGGCGTTGACCTGGGGGGCCGATTTAATTCTGCTGGGTCGTCGCGGGCGATCGGGAGTTAGCGAATTCTTCCTGGGCAGTGTCAGCAATTATGTAATGCACCATGCCCCTTGCTCGGTATTGATTGTACAAACTCCCGGTGGAGTGAAATCCGAAAAATCCTAGTGCTGGTTTGGGTACTCAGGGGGACAGATTGTAGATCATGCCAGAGGATCGTGCCAGATCATGGATTCAGATCTGGCATCCCTCAACCTAATTCAACCGATGCTTTAACCAGAAGTCTAATAGGGGCAACGCAATCCGATACCCAGACTTCGGCCCGTAAATCAGTCCCTTTTGCTCCAGGCTATTCAATGCCCCTTGCAGTCCCCCCCCGCGAGAAAGCTGGTGTTTTTTAATGTAAGCGCTCGCCTGAGGGCTGTCCGTCGGATCGAGGGCCAGACTCTCCAGCACGCGAGCCTGGGTGGGGGGTAACAGCAGCAGCAACGACTCGAACGTAATATCCATATCCTGCACTAACGTCATCATAGCCCGATGTACATGGTGCGCTTGAATTAACCCAGGTGGATGGGGTGTAAAAGCCTGGTGGTCTAACCAGAGCCGTTGAGCCAGCGTACTGGTATCCTTCACATGGCCCTGGACGTAGCTGAGAAATAGAGCCAGAGCCTGACTTTCCTGATCAAATTCCAGTCCGGCAGCATCCAGGGTAGTAACAATCCAGGGGGCTAATTCCTCATCGCTGAGGGGGGGCAATTGGATGACCGGCAACTGGCTGGCATACACCCAGGGTTCGGCAACCGTTGCAATCAGGGCATAGCTGACTCGACTTTGCCGTTGAATTTCCTCTCGCAAGTAGGTTTCCCACTTTCCCTGCCGATCCCAGGAGCGAATATGGGGAAAGTTATGAAAAACCACCACCACCTGGCAATCCAACTGTTCCGCCATTTGTTGCGGTAGCGCCAACAGACTTTCAAACAAAGCCCATTCCTTACTGGGAGCAGTTGGCCACACCAGACGGGCCTTAGCCGCCAGGGACTGATCAAGGGTGAGCGGTTTCTCCAGACTCCACTGCTGGATCAAAGCCAGTTCCTGCGGTGGGGCAAAAATTTCTGTCAATCCGTCAGCCAAAAACCGCAAAAACTGTCCGCCATTGCGACAGCGCAAACAGTCAATTTCTAGAATTCGCGCCCCAACCTGTTGAGCCGCCGATCGAATTAGGGTTCGCCGACCAATCCCTGGTGCCCCTGTCACCATAAAATCACTGTCCTGGCGTAAAAGGTTGCAAACCTGCTTCAGCTCAGCAGTTCGACCAATTAAGGGTAGGGAAGCAAAGGATTGATTCAGCATATTTAGTAATTGCTAGCACTATTTTTTAGTGTTATAAATAGGTACTTAGCACTTCAAAATAGTAACTCCATTTTTCCAAGGCAGGAACCCTCCATGTCCTCAAGTTCGTTTGCTCAGTCGCCTTCGGTCCCAAATTCCGTTTCAGATGAAGGCAGTGTGGCTTGGCATACCCTTTTACCGGACGAAGCTCTCACCGAATTAGGTAGCCAGCACAATGGTTTATCCCAGCAACAGGTCGATCGCCAGCGAGCTATCTATGGAACGAACGAATTAAAAGAAGCTGCCGGACGCAACGCCTGGGGCATTTTCTGGGATCAGTTCAAAAACATCATGCTGCTGATGCTGATCGCAGTTGCGCTGGTGTCTTTAACACTAGATTTGCGTCAGGGCAGCTTTCCCAAAGATGCGATCGCCATTTTTGCGATCGTGCTGCTTAACGGCGTATTAGGCTACCTCCAGGAAAGTCGGGCTGAGAAGGCCCTGGCTTCACTCAAAAAAATGACGACTTCCCGGGTGCGGGTGCGGCGGCAGGGACAGGAAGCCGAAGTGGATGCTAAGGAATTAGTCCCCGGAGATATTCTATTGCTGGAGGCGGGAGTGCAAGTTCCCGCAGACGGTCGGTTGCTAGACGCGGTGAATCTCCAGATTCGAGAAGCAGCCCTGACCGGCGAAGCGGAAGCGGTCATCAAATACGCTGACCAAACGTTACCCGAAACGGCACCTCTGGGCGATCGACTGAATCTGGTGTTTCAGGGGACTGAAATTGTCCAGGGACGAGGAACTGCCGTTGTGGTTCAAACGGGCATGAGTACCGAATTAGGACGGATTGCTGCCCTGATTCAGTCCGTTGATGCAGAGCCAACTCCCCTACAGCAGCGCATGGGGCAACTGGGGAATGTGTTAGTCTCTGGCGCGATGGCCCTGGTTGCGGTGGTCGTGGTCTTTGGTCTGTTGCGGACTGGCGATCTCAGCTTATTTGATGATCTGCTGGAAGTCTCCCTCAGTATGGCAGTGGCAGTCGTACCGGAAGGACTCCCGGCCGTAATCACCGTGACCTTAGCCCTGGGAACCCAGCGTATGGTGCGGCGCAACGCCTTGATTCGCAAACTGCCTGCGGTCGAAACCCTGGGTTCAGTCACAACCATCTGCTCGGACAAAACGGGAACCCTGACCCAAAACAAAATGGTGGTGCAGTTCGTCCAAACCATTGATACCTCCTTTCAAGTTACGGGAGAGGGTTACGCGCCGATCGGTGAGATGATGCACCAGGGACAAGCTGTTGCTCCTGAGGCTCACCCCGCCTTGAAACCGTTAATGCTGGCCTGCGTGCTGTGTAATGATGCCATCCTGAAACATGAGGGCAGCCTGTGGACGATTTTGGGCGATCCAACTGAGGGGGCATTGCTATCTTTAGCAGGTAAGGCGGGATTAGACAAAACTCGTTTGTCGGAACGCTATAAGCGGATTGGGGAAGTTCCCTTTTCCTCTGAGCGCAAACGCATGAGTGTGATGGTTCAAGCCCATGAGCAGACTTTCCCTGGCAGTGAAACAGCAACGGTTTTACTCACCAAAGGTTCACCGGAACTGGTACTGGAGCAATGTCGATCGACGTTAAGCCATACGGGTTTGCTGCCGTTGAACGCCGAGAGGGTGCAGGAGATTCAGCAGCAGAATAACGCGATGGCAGCGCGGGGGTTACGGGTATTGGGGCTGGCAATGAAACCGATGCCCACGCCACCTCCAGGGGAAGAATTAGATGCCGCTGAAACGGATTTGATCTGGCTAGGACTGGTGGGTATGCTGGATGCACCTCGTCCAGAAGTGCGGGCTGCCGTGGCGGAATGTCAGCGGGCAGGTATTCGTACAGTAATGATTACGGGCGATCATCAACTCACGGCCCAGGCGATCGCAGAGGATTTAGGGATTGCCCAACCGGGTGATGTGATTTTGACAGGACGTGAACTCTCAGAATTTGATGCAGAACAACTGGAAAAAACGGTTCCCTTGGTCAGCGTGTATGCCAGGGTGGCTCCAGAACATAAACTCCGCATTGTGCAAGCGCTCCAACAGCAGGGGGAACTGGTGGCGATGACAGGAGATGGGGTGAATGATGCCCCGGCCTTGAAACAGGCAGATATCGGGGTGGCGATGGGCATTACGGGAACGGATGTCAGTAAGGAAGCCAGTGATATGGTGCTGCTCGACGATAACTTTACAACGATCGTGGCGGCGGCTGAAGAGGGGCGAGTAGTTTACGATAATATCCGGCGATTTGTCAAATACATTCTGGGCAGCAACATCGGGGAAGTGATTACGATCGCCGCTGCTCCCCTGATAGGTTTAGGTGGAGTTCCCCTCTCTCCCCTACAAATTCTCTGGATGAACCTGGTGACGGATGGTTTACCCGCATTAGCGTTGGCCATGGAACCCGCCGAACCCAATGTGATGAATCGTCCTCCCTACAATCCTCGTGAAAGCATTTTTGCCAGAGGGTTAGGCTTGTACATGATTCGAGTTGGATTGGTGCTGTCGATTCTGACGATCGTATTAATGGTGTGGGCCTATGACCATACCCATGCGGCTCGTTATCCTGGCGATCCAGAAACCTGGAAAACAATGGTCTTTACAACGCTCTGTTTGGCGCAGATGGGTCATGCGCTAGCCGTTCGTTCCGATACGCAATTAACATTACACCTCAATCCCCTTTCTAATCCCTATGTCTTGGGATCTGTGATGTTCACGACGATATTGCAATTACTTTTAATCTATGTACCACCGTTGCAAGATTTCTTCGGTTTGCATTCATTGAGCATGACTGAACTGGCTATTTGCTTTGGATTTAGTGCGTTAATGTTTGTCTGGATTGAAATAGAAAAACTATTCATCCGCATCGTCCAGAGCCGGAGAAATCGTTTCCATAACCGTAAAGTGGCTGGTCATTTTTACGGTAAGTAGGATTCACAAGAAATTTCTGTTTTCTGATTGTTCTCTCCAGTTGTTCTTTAATGTCGAAGGTCGGATACTCGAAGATGTCCAGTCGATTTTCTCAAGAAATTAAAACGCTCCTGGAACGAATTACGCACCAACCGCTCACCCTGTCTGATCTGCTGACAGAAACTTCAGAACGGGGGTTTTCCCTGATCATTGGGCTGCTGGTGCTGCCCTTCCTGGTGCCTATGCCCCCTGGACTGTCTACCGTTCTGGGAGGAGGCTGTTTGTTGTTATCTGTACAAATGGCAATGGGTCGGCGATCGCCCTGGCTGCCGCGAAGGGTGGCTCAATTTCAATTTCCCAGAAATTTAGCTTTGCAAATTCTCAATCCCCTGCGACGATTTAGCACCTGGTTAGAGCGGTTTACACGTCCCCGCTTAACGGGGGTGACCCAACATCCCCGCATCTGGCAGGTGAATGGGCTGTGTCTGACCTGGCTAACTTTGTTGCTGATGAGTCCAATTCCAATGACGAATCCACTCCCAACGGTAGGAATTCTGGCGTTTGTGATTGCGACCCTGGAGGGAGATGGACTGCTGCTCTGTATAAGCTACGGTTTGACCACAATCATTACTGGATTTTTTGGGGTGATCGTTTACCTGCTCTGGCAGTCGCCCGCCTTAATTCAGCAGTGGTTGGGTCAGTCATAGCAATGCATCAAGCCCACAAGGATTTCAGATGATCCAGTCCGCATTTCTAAGGATTGCAGTAGGAACATTGGGCTGGATCTGCAAATTCCTGACCATTGGGAAAATAACTGACGCTGCTGAAATCACATTTTTGACAACGATGGGTCACAGCCAGAGGGAGGGCAGTTGGAAACTGACACAGGGCACAGGGTAATCCAGCCTGACGCTCCACTGCGGTAAAACCAGGATAACCACACTGCGGACAACATTGACTCATTTTGGTCACGAGATCCTGCGTCGCCTGGGCAATCACCTTCATCCGGGTAGGGTTGTGCATGGCTCGCATATCGGTTTCCAGGTGAGCCTGACCAAACTGACGCAGTAATTCGGTTACAGCGTCCACCAACTGGGATTCATCAGTAATGCCCTTAAAGATAGGAGAACCAGGGAGGGGGTGCGCCTCGGGCATGGCCACAACCCCGTGGGATGGAAACCCAACTTTTTGCGCAAAGGCGATCGCAGACTCCAGGGTTGTGACCTGTTGCTGGCTGTAGTTGGTGTCGGTGGAAATCACCTGACCGACGATCTCCAGATCCTGTTGGCGATCGATCAGCACCACGAGTTCTCGATCGCAAGCCAGGAAGGGAATGGAGGAGTGATGACCAAAACTCCCTTCGCTAGCCAGTCCCAGATCTAACCCGGTGAGTGCCATTGCCTTTTCTGCTTTGAGGCGGGCTGCCTGAAGTTGATCCCCCGTCCGCTCCACCTCGCGGGTAAAGGTGCCGAATTCATCCGTATTTAATGCTTCAGGCACAACAATTTGCATACCAATCTGGGCTAAAACGGGACGAATGGCCTGTTCTTTCCGGTGCATCGTGGCCAATACACCAGTTCGATTGTGAAACAGATTGTGGGCAAATTCATCACGGCTCATGGGTAGTGCTGACCTGAATCGGGGGACGTTCGCAGGCGATCGTTTTCCAGTTCTTCAACCGGGCGATCGGTTGGATCGGCGATCGGTTGGATCATTTCAAATTATCACCCTAAACATCCCTGAAATAGCACCTTAATCCTCTTCCCCTTCCTCCTCCTCACTATCCTCTTCTTCCTCCTCTTGTTCTGCGGGTTCTCCAGGTTGAGCTTCCTCCTCCTGCTCAGTATTGCCAGGAGCCGTTGGATTGTTGGGTTGACAAGCCGCCAGGAACGTCAGCCATAGGATGACAGGAAGAATAACTAAGCGTCTGATTTGCATCGTTGTGTACTCCTTCAGGGTTGATGTAGTGTGTTCTAAAATCCTGATTCACTGCCTGCTTTATCCCATCAAAATGACTCGATCGAGGACATGAATCACCCCGTTGTCCGCTTCAATATCGGCTGCCAACACCGTAGCGTTTTTCACCTCAAATCCATCGGATAAATCGATCGGAATGGGCGAACCTTCGATCGAAGTCAGGGATTCTACCTGCTCCAGATCCGCCTTCATCCATTTGCCTGAAACCACATGGAAGGTCAAAATTCGGGCCAGTTGAGGCACATTTTGTACCAGGGTTTGAATGGTTCCCGGAGGAAGTTTAGCAAAGGCATCATCATTCGGAGCGAAGACCGTGAACGGGCAGGGCCCTTCAGGGTTTCCACCAAATCAGCCGCTTGTACGGCTGTCACCAGCGTTTTGAATCCTTCTGCGCTTACTGCAATGTCAACAATATCTGCCATAGTTTGGAAGGGAAAAAGGAAAGAATGAAGAACGAAAAAAGAAGATTTCAGTCCTGCTACCTGTCAATCTCTTGTGGGGTGGACATCTTGCCCAGTCCACCAAGCATAGACTCTGATCTTTATTGTGGGGTAGGCATCTTGCCCGCCCAGTCTACCAGGCATCAACACCGATCAAGGGAGCCGTTTCTAGACCGGGCACTTTCCTTCATCGGTAATCCTGACTTTGAATATCTCTCAACCGCGCTTCCGGTCGCTTAAACCGATCGAGTTGCGATTCAAAGAATTTGCGATTCGCCATCAGGTGCCTGGGATTGGGATCATCCAGGGGATAGAGGAGGGCAGTCCGTAGTGCCTGAATTACCGCTGAGGTGACGTTGTACATCGATCGCTGGAAAGTAATCCCCAACTGGATCAGCATATCATCCTCACCTCGACAATACTGTTGATAATAATCCAGCAGGTATGGCGGTAAGAAGTGCAACATATCCTGCATTAGCAGTGTAGGAGGAATGCCTGCGGAACCGACCGGGAACACATCCGCATAGAGAATGCCGTAGTGAAACTCTTTTTGATCGAGGGGAACCTGCTTTGCCTGCGCATTGTAGGACTTGGTGCCCCGGAAGGGTGAAGTTCGGTAAAATACCGCTTCGACGTAGGGCAGGGCCGCTTCATAGAGCCACATAAAGCCCTTTGATTTAGGAATAATTTCGTAGCACTCACCCTGAATGTAAACGTGATGGTAAATCGGACGACCGGCGATCGCAAAAATACCGTTCACAAGAAAATTCATCGCCTCTGGAACCGTCGTCAATTTTCCTTCATCGTACAGATCCGACATCTCAAAAAACACCGGAGCCATGACTTCCCAGAACAGACCCAGGTTAGCGTAGTAGGATAGTTCCCGCACCTGCTCCAGGAACATATCCGGGAATAATTGGTACAATCCCAACATCACCGGATTGCCCCGGAAGTAAGCTCGAATGGCGCGATCGGCGTTAGCTTTATACTCCTCACTATCAAGGTACGGATCAAACTGGCCGCCCATGCCCCGATGCCAGAACATCGCCCGCATACAGGCTTCCGCAAACTCCATATTGACGCGATCGTGCCACAGATGGTGAAACAGCTTGGGTAATTTCTGCTTCAGTTCTCCCTTTTCCATGAAAGCCAGAAGTTCGGGATGGGCGGTAGCTTCTCCTCGCCAAATCCGCAGATCCGCATCATCCCCAGCATAATGATTGTGCAAATCCAGATACTCCTGGGGTAGGAAGTACTTAAAGGCCGGCAGCGGATTGAGAAACACCCGTTCGGCAATGTAGAGCAAATCGCGCCAGTAGAAATCCATCGGCACGGCATAGGCCTTGTAGATACCGATGATCTGCATCAGATTTTCCGGCGTATCGGGCAGCATAGAACCACCCGCCTCCAGGCGATGGATCACATCAGCGAATTCGTGGGTGGAAGGGGGGAGTTGGGTTTGAGAGAGGGTTAGGGTCATGGTAGGGAAGGGGAGTGGGGAATGGGGTAGGGGCGAATCGCGTTCGCATAGCGACTCCGAAGGAGTGATCGCCCGTACAGGGAGTGGGGTAGAGGCAAATTGCGTTCGTCCGTACAGGGAACGAGAGTTCTTGTGGGATGGGCAAGATGCCCATCCTGATTTAAATCCGTAGCGCCGGCATCTTGCCTGCATAAGACGATCGATCGACGATCGTCTTATGCAGTAACCGGATCTAATCTTTCACTTCCATCATGCCAGGGTAAGGGTCATGATTCGCTATTGCCTCTGATGGCTCTGCAACCTGGACGATCGTCGGTTGCGTCAGGGTGGGAATGGCGGCCACCATAGAGAGAGTAGTGGATTCGCTCCAGCGGACTAACCAGGTGGGTTGAATGCCCAGGAAGAAAATAATCATGGACAGGATTAAAGCCGGAACCCGTTCTCGCCACTCTACTTTAGGGAAATAGGCGATCGCATTATCCAACTTACCAAAGCAGGTGCGGTTCAACAGAATCACGAAGTACACCGCCGTTAAGCCTGTTCCCACCACACACAGCAAAGTCTGAACCGGAAAGACTGCATAGCTGCCCTGGAACACCAGAAATTCTGCAATAAAGCCGACTAATCCTGGAATTCCCGCACTGGCCATGCCCCCCAGAATCAGCAGGGCACTGACCAAAGGCAATCCCCGGATCGGATTCATCAACCCGTTGAGGACATCCAGCTCTCGCGTTCCCACTTTGGCTTCAATCACACCCACCAGATGGAACAGAATCGCCAGAATTAATCCATGCGCCACCATTTGGGCCACCGCACCCACCAGACTTAGTGGGGTTAATGCAGCCCCCCCCAGCAGGATGTATCCCATGTGGCCAACGGAACTGTACGCGACCATGCGTTTGATGTCCTTTTGGGCGATCGCCACCGTTGCTCCGTACAACACACTGACCGTTGCCCAGGTCGCTAATCCTGGAGCCAGAACCGCCCAGGCTTCGGGAAACAGTCCTAAGCCAAACCGAAAAATGCCATAGGCTCCCAGCTTTGCCAGTACGCCACCCAGCAAAATCGCTACGGGGGCAGAAGCCGCAACGTAGGTATCCGGCAGCCAGGTGTGTAACGGCACCAGGGGAATTTTGATGCCGAAGCCCACCAGGACAAAGCCCAGCAGGATAGTTTGAATCCAGAGGGGCAACGTCTGTCCCATCAATGCCTCGTAGGCAAAGCTGTCCGCTCCTTGCTGCCACACCAGTCCCAGGAAGGCAACCAAAATCAATGCGCCAGACAGAGCCGTATAGAGCAAAAATTTGGTCGCAGCATAATTTCGCTTTTCGCCACCCCAAATCGAAATCAGCAGATAAAAGGGGACGAGTTCCACTTCATAGAACAGGAAAAACAGCAGCAAATTTTGGGACAGAAGTGCGCCCGCAACGGCCCCACTCACCAACAGCACCAGGCTGTAGAACAACCGGGGGCGCTCAGTTTGTTCCTGGCTACTATAAATGGCGATCCAGGTGAGCAAACTGTTGAGGAGGAGGAGAGGCAGAGACAATCCATCTACGCCCAACTGATAGTTCAAGCCCAGTGCTTCCAGCCAGGGGAGATATTCCTGGAGTTGCAGTAGTGGATTGGAGAAATCGAACTGAGCCGCAATCCAGAGGGACCAGAGCAAGATCAGCCCACTCAGAATCAGAGCCGTCAGTTTCGTCTGGCGAATCGGCAAAATGACGATCGCAAGGGCACTAAGAATCGGAAACCAGATGAGTGTACTTAGCATTTTGGGGGAATCGGGAATCGAGAATCGAGAATCGGGAATCGGGAATCAGAAGAAACTCAGTAGGAGCGGTAGCTGGGTTTGCTGAGGATCATGGATTAAATCACCTGTAAAGCGTTTTGCTTTGTTGACTGGGCGGGCAAGATGCCCACCCCACAAGAATTTCAGCTTATTTAATTCGTCGGGTGGATACTACCAAACCAACGTCCAACTAATACTTAAAGCAATCACCGCCAACCCAATGGCGATCGTCAGGATGTAAAACTGTCCCTGACCAGAGTTACCGTATTTCAGGGCTTCTCCACTGAAGAGTGATGCCACTCCCACCAAATTCACCACTCCATCTACCACATGGCGATCGAACCAGTCAATCAAACGAGAAGCCCGATCGACGCAGAAAACAATGCTGGAGCGATAGAGTTGGGGCGTGTACAGGTCATAGGCAAAGAAGGACTGAAGCCGTTTCCAGGGCAGTTGAATCGGTTTGGGAATGCTTTGCCCAATGTAGACGACGGCTCCAATGCTAATGCCCGCCAAATCAGACCATACCAGAAGCAAGGCCATATCCTTGTTCAGGTCAGCCCAACTGGGGAGTAAGGAGAGGCTTTGCAGGATCAGGGGCAAATGCAGCGTCACACCCATCAGCACCATCATCGGTAGCGTCACCAGCCAGAAGTTTTCCGGCGATCGCTCAGTCATTTGCTTGGGAGAACCGGCGAAAATTAGACCAAATTCACGGATCAGGCTGAAGGCGGTCAATCCATTCACCAGGAGCAGAACGCCCACCAGCCAGGGTTGCGTCGCCCACAGTCCATCCGCCAGCTTCAGCAATGCCCAAAATCCACCCAGAGGCGGCAAACCCACCAAACCAGCAATGCCCACCAGACAGCACAAACCGGAAATCGGCCGACGGCTCCAGAGTCCCCCCAGTTGGGTCAAATCCTGAGTAATACTGTTCAACACGATCGACCCCGTACTCATGACCAGCAATCCCTGAGCCAGGGCATGGCTAAGAATCAACAATAGGGCGGCATCGGTTTGTCCGGTGCCCACAGCGATGAACACCAGTCCCATGTAAGCACTCACCGAGTAGGAAAGCGATCGTTTCACATCAATCTGAGCGATCGCAATCAGGGTTCCGCCCACGGCCGTCAGCGCCCCAATCGCAATCATCGCGGTGAGCACCGTAGGAGACAATGCCAAGACGGGCTGGAGTTTGATTAATACCCAGGCTCCGGTTGCCACCACCACGGAATTCCGCAGAATTGTACTGGGGATGGGCCCTTCCATTGCCTCATCCAGCCACAGGTGCAGGGGAAATTGAGCGCACTTACCCATCGGCCCAGCCAGCAGAGCCAGGCCAACCAGAGTGGCGATCGTTGGATCTACCGTAGCCGTTTCGGCCCACTGCGCCAGTTCACTGAAATTCCAGGTTCCCGCCAGAGGGTAAATTGCTAATACCCCCATGAGCAAAAACAAATCACCCACCCGCTTGGTGAGAAAGGCATCTCGCGCCCCCGTCACCACCAGCGATTGATTAAACCAGGTGCCGACAATCAGGTAAGTTCCCAGGGTGAGAATCTCCAGAATGATGTAGCTGAAGAAGAGGGAATCACAGAACGCCAGACTACACATTCCGGCTTCAAACAGAGCCAGCATGGCAAAAAACCGTGACCACCCCCAGTCCATCTCCAGATAGCCGATCGCATAGGTCTGGGCCAACACATTTAAGCCGGTGACGACCAAACTGGCTCCCACCGTTACCGCAGAAATTTCTATAGGCAGGGAAAGATCTAACCCTGCCACCTGTAACCAGGAAATGGAAAGCGTTTGAGCCGGCTGCTGCCACACCAATGGAAAGGCCGCCAGACTGTGAATAAACGCCAGAAAAGTCATGAGTAAGTTAATGTAACCCGCAGGACGGGGCCCCGTACGACGAATTAGCGCCGGTGACCAGAGACTGGAGGCCACAACGCCAACGATCGCGTAGCAAGGAATGAGCCAGACGGTTTGCAGCAAAAAAGGAGTCATGCAGTTTACCTGTAGGACTTTCAGAGAACGGATGGGGGAAGGCGCAAACTAAGTTGCCGACAAAACTTTCAGGATCAAATCAGCCCCATTCACACTGACCCAAGATGGTTAGAAGGGGTTGCACCCCTGTCAGGAACCAAATTTTGACTCTTAACCCATCAAAGTGCGATCGATTAGATTGGCTGATGACATCAGGTTTAGTCTATAAAATGGCTTGCCTGAATAGATTAAAATCTATCCTAAGAATACTCTAGCCGCATGAATCCAAAAGATCAATGAGATTAACTATAGAGGTTGCTGGAGCGAGGGTAAAGCTTTGCTTATTGGTTCTTTGGGAAGATGACAGACCAGATGCCCGCCCTGCAGGATGAAGGCTGATTCTGGAGAGGGGAGGCTCATTCATTCGCAGAGGGTTCAGAGGGGAGAGCCTTCTGGTCAAACTTTTCCGCTTCCTGAAGCGACTTTGCATCCGACGTGCTTTCCATTGACTTTACAGAAATGGTTTTAGGATCACGGTAGAAAGATCGACTGTCTCTGGACTGAATCACGCCCTGTTTCTCTAGAAAACCCACCACCAGAATCGTCAGGAGTCCGATCGCCAGCAGCACATTCCCAATCAACGAAAGGTTGAATCGATTTTCGCTGGCATGAAGTTGTGCCTGTAGTTCCTGACTCCGCTTCTCAGCCTCCTCTGCCCGTCCCACCTGTTTACCAATTTCGATCGACTGTTCCAGAATCGCATTCCGCTGCACTTGAATCTCGGCCAGTTCCCGTTCAGCCTGTTCCTTTAATTTATCGGCATCAATTTGAGCGGGCTTCACCCGTCCTCTTTTCGTACTGGCTTCTTTGGTTAATCGCGTAATCTCTTTAATATCAATTTCATGTTGCCGTTGCAGGGTGCCAATATCTTTCTGGGCCTGCATATAAAGCTCTTTATAAACCGCCCCTTCTCCTGCCCCGACTCTATACCCTGCATGGTAGCGAGTGTTCCAACTAAACAAGAGCACAATGCCCAAAACAAGTACTAGGGTCCAGGCAATAATCCCACTACTCTCAGCAGTCGAGGAAACATTTGCCCAGAACCCTGCTTTTTGCTCCGTCTGCTCCGTCATTTGCGCTACTCCCCACTCTTCACTCTTCACTTTTCTCTCTTCTCTTTTCTCTCTTCACTCCATCTTCCCGATCACCCCCTCATAGAGATCCTTCAACCCAATTTCAACTGGCACCGAGGATAAACCAATCTGCGCCTCTAACCCTTTGTACTCTGTAAACAACCACTGATGCTCAGACTGCCAGACAAACTGCTCAACATGAGCTTTGGATTGATCAATCAGCAAATATTCCTGAAAGGTCGGGATCGTGCGATAGGCTGCAAACTTTTCCCCTCGATCGTATCCCTGGGTTGAATCCGATAACACTTCCGCAATCAGCACCGGATTGGTAACGGTATCTTTTCGTCCTGGCTTGAGTTCCAGGGGGCGTTGGATCACCATTACGTCTGGGTAAGTATAAAGATCTAAATCAGGAATCCAAAGGCGTTGATCGGTCACAAATATACTGTAAGGCTGTCCTCTCAAAACGGACTTCAGTAAATAAATTAGATTGCCTGTGATTTCGTTATGCTCAGGTGTGCCGCCAGTCATGGGAATGATTTCTCCGTTGCGGTATTCATGGCGAATCTCAGACTCCACCTCCAACGCCAGATATTCTTCTGCGGTGTGGGGCTTGGGCTGTCTAGGGGCGATCGTCATGGTGAATCTCTCCTGACGGTTGACACTTGTAACTCTGTTGTAACAGTTTGGGCGATCGGTTCCAATGTCGTACCACTTGAACGGTAAAAAAATTGAAGCAGATTTGTCTTATCTAAAATTGAAGATATGAATGATTTGGAGCAATCATGGTCGCTCAAATTCAAGTGGGGTTGGTTGGTTATGGCATTGCAGGTCAGGTGTTTCATGCCCCCCTGATTAATGCTGTTCCGGCTCTAAAGTTGGCAAAGGTTGTGGAACGTCACGGTGAAGCTTCTCGCCAGCAATATCCCTGGGTAGAAGTCGTTCAGAATGCAGATGCCCTGTTCCACGATCCAGCGATCGATCTGGTGGTCATTGCCACCCCCAACCCGACACACTTTGAACTGGCCCAGCAGGCCTTATTGGCTGGAAAACATGTGGTCGTTGATAAACCCTTCACTACCACTTCCGCTCAGGCTCAACAATTAATTGAGCTAGCCCAGAAAACTCAGCGAATTCTTAGTGTTTATCACAACCGTCGCTGGGATGGAGACTTTCAAACCGTCAAACAGATCATCGCACAGGGAATCCTGGGAGAATTGGTAGAATATGAAGCCCACTACGATCGCTTTAGAAACACCCTCAAACCGGGAGCATGGCGGGAAACGCCGGAATTGGGAAGCGGCATTCTGTTTGATATGGGGTCGCATTTGATCGATCAGGCGCAGGTCTTATTTGGTCTGCCCCAATCCGTTACCGCAGATGTGCGAACTCAACGAGCAGGGGCAAAAGCCGATGATTATTTTGAGATTGGCTTGGACTACGGCAGCTTGAAAGTGATCCTGAGGGCTGGAATGCTGGTGAGAGAACCGGGGCCCCACTTCATCCTGCATGGCTCAGAAGGTTCGTTTGTCAAATATGGCATGGATCCCCAGGAAGCAGCCCTGCGACAGGGGTTGACTCCCGTCGAGCCAGATTGGGGATTGGAACCCCAAGCGCAGTGGGGAACGTTGAACACACAAATGGGTCGTTTGCATTTCTACGGGCAAATTGAAACACTACCAGGCTGCTATCAGGCGTTCTATGAAAATGTTTATCAGGCGATCGCGCAAGGGGCAGAACTGGCGGTTAAACCGCAGGAAGCCAGAAACACAATTCGCATAATTGAATTAGCCCTGGAAAGCCACCGAGAGCAGCGGACAAAACTCTACGGGGACATTGCGGCCAGCAACTAGCTCTCGTCAGTTGGAAAAGGCTGACTGGCTAAGATTTTGCGAGATGCAGACTTGATACGAGATGAATTTATCGCCCTACTAAATTTAATCCCATGAGAATCAAGGCACTGATCTATCCTGCCGAGGGTTGGCTGAAAGTAGCAACCGATCGGGGGGATCAAAGATAATCACGTACTCTGCATCTGGAGTCATCTGCTGCAAAATTTTGAGATGCGCCTCGGCATCATTGCGTTTACGAAATCGGGCAACCACGGTGCGCTGCATTTGCGGGAGAAGGCGGATGATGCACCAGGGATGGAGGCGATCGAAGTAGGGAGTGGGAAGTGGGGAGTGGGGAGTGGGGAGTGGGGATGGGAAAAATTGGGCAGCGTGAACTGAAGCCGTTGAATGGAACGGGTAGGCTGATATCATGAGGATTACTCCTGAATTTTCGGGAAATATATGGTGGATCGCCCTTCAGTTTTTCAGGCAGGAGGGCGATCGGCTTTTGAAGCTGAACTTATTAAAGGCTACGATCGTAGCCTTTGTCAACTGCATGGGACGGATCAGATTAAAAGTCCGAGAATTTGCTGATGAGAAAGGCTGGACATTAAAAGAGGTGTCTGAGCGATCGGGGGTTCCCTACGCCACAGTAAAGAAGTATGCTCAGGCTCCGACTCTAGCGACGGTGGACTATACGGCTTTGATGAAACTGGCTCGGATTTTTGAAGTGATGACGGATGACTTAGTGGAAGTTGTAGAGGAGTAAGGAGACGATTGGGGCGAATTAAGCTGAAAATCAGAGAATTTGCTAAAGCGCGAGGCTGGACGTTAAAGGAAGTCTCTGAACGTTCAGGAATTGTTTACAGCACCTTGAAAACCTATGCCTGATCGCCTGGAATGTCCACGGTAGACGTAACAGCTTTACTCAAACTGGCTTGGACTTTTGATGTGGCGATCGAGGATCTGGTTGAAGTGGTGGAAGAGTAGGAACAACGACAATACCGGCATTTTCCTGAATTCTGTCAGCGGCTTCCCTACCTCACCCCATCGAAAGGCGACAGGTTAAGATTTGCTCAGGTGCGATCGGTTTTTATCAAATCCCATACCTGTAATGCCAGACCTTTTGCAGTTACTTGAAAACTTATGGCAGTTTGCCCTGGAGCATGACGGTATTGCGATTGCAATTGCAACTCCGATTTTGACGTGTCTGGGTTGGTTTCTTACAAAAGCTGGGCGAGCATTTTGGCGGACATTGAAGAAGCGACGAACCCATCCGCCAGTGTCAAGTGATTTGTTTCCGTTTGAGGTGATTCAGCCTGGTACGGGTGATGTGCTGCAACGACTGTTGGATTCGCGGCAGAGCAAGGCTGATCCGTTGGCGGATTTTAATGTGCCCTATCAGGCTCGACGAGAAGCGGCAGATATTCGGCAAGAGCTAGAAAATCAGCTTAACCGGGGCTGGTTGCTGCTGTTGGGGCGGACGGGACTGGGTAAAACGCGAGAAGCGGCTGAACTGGCTAAACTTTTGAACGGTGAAGGCTGGGTGGTTCTGCGATTGAAGAATGATGAGTGCGCCTGGTTGACTGAGCCGAGTCGCTTTCCAATAGAGCAGATTGGGGTGAGTCAACCGAAATTACTGTTTGTGCTGGACAACCTGGGACAGGCGATGTATTTGGGCAGTCGATCGGCGGGTGCTATCCAGCCGTCTTCGGATTCTTCAGATTCCCAGGAAAAACCGCTCCAGCTAGCAGACACTCCTTTGCATGAGCGTTTGTTGAAAACGCTGAAATTTTATGAGAATGCCTGCGGGAAAGACCGGGTTCGAGTGTTGGCAACGGCACGGAATGAACCGGGAGAGTTAGAGAAACTGGAACTAGAAAATCATCTGCTGTGGCAACGGTTTCAGCAGTATGAACTGCCTGACCCCAGCAATCAGGCGATCGTGAATTTACTGGTCGATCGTACAACGCAAGCAAACATCAAAACCAATCCTGAGGAGTTGGATGACATTGCTCGATCGAATGATGGAACCTTCAGGAACATTGTTGAAAACTTGGTGAAAGCCAAAAATCGAGATGTGGCTCTGACGGGACAAACCTTTCAGCACTCTTTGAAAGGAACCTGGAAGGAGCGATATGACAGTGCAATTCAGACGGCTCCTCTTGCTGAGTACATTTATGATGCGGTGGATCTGTTGCGTCAGATGGGGATCGTGCTCCATGAAATTACCGTTTTACCTACAGCACAACAGTTGGCAGGAGGTAATTTTTGGCAAAGACAATGGCGTAAGCAAAAACTTCGTACTGTGCTTCAATCTTTAATTCAAACTGAACGGATTCTACAACCGCGTGATGGTCAGATTGAAGCCAAAGGAACGCAAATTGATGTTAAGCCACACATTCCATTTTTACTCTCTTTGTTGCTGAATCTAGTCGATCGTGATCCACAATTCATGCTAGTTTCCTTGTTTAGCTTCGGGGTTGAAGCCATTGAGCAACAACAATATCAAGCTGCACTATCTAGCTCTGAAAAACTCCTCGAATTCACCCCAGATTCTGGACTTGTATGGTTCTTGAAAGGCATTGCACTGGTCAACTTAGGGCAATACCAACAGGCGATCGACTCCTATGACAAAGCACTGGAGTTCAAACCTGATTACCACCAAGCTTGGTACAACCGAGGAGTTACACTGTACAACTCAGGGCAATACCAACAAGCGATCGACTCCTATGACAAAGCACTGGAGTACAAACCCGATAAACACCAAGCTTGGTATAACCGAGGAGTTGCACTGGATGACTTAGGGCAATATCAACAAGCGATCGACTCCTATGACAAAGCACTGGAGTACAAACCCGATAAACACCAAGCTTGGAACAACCGAGGAGTTGCACTGAAAAACTTAGGGCAATACCAACAAGCGATCGACTCCTATGACAAAGCTCTGGAGTTCAAACCCGATGACCACGAAGCTTGGTACAGCCGAGGAGGTGCTCTGTACAAATTAGAGCAATACCAACAGGCGATCGACTCCTATGACAAAGCACTGGAGTTCAAACCCGATGACCACGAAGCTTGGTACAGCCGAGGAGGTGCACTGTACAACTCAGGGCAATATCAACAAGCGATCGACTCTTTGGACAAAGCTCTGGAGTACAAACCTGATTACCACCAAGCTTGGAGCAACCGAGGACTTGCACTAGCTAACTTAGGGCAATACCAACAGGCGATCGATTCCTATGACAAAGCTCTGGAGTTCAAAGCCGATCAACACGAAGTTTGGTATAACAAAGCTTGCTGCTATGGATTGCAAGGAGATATTGAACAAGCCATTCAGAACTTGCAACAATCGATCGCCCTTAACCCTGAATGTCGAGAACTAGCAAAAACAGATGAGGACTTCGATCGCATTCGTCACGACGATCGGTTTCAGGCATTGATAGAGGAATAGGGGCAATAAGGCTCCGCCTCGCTAACGCGATAAGGCTCCGCCTTGCTAGTGCGATAAGGCTCCGCCTCGCTAACGCGATCGATTTAGAGGATAAGAATGGTCTGATGAGTGAAACCCTCCATTGGCATTCCCTGATGTAACGATCGATGTACTGCATCTCCTCATTTCAAGCTGACTATTAAGCTTTATTATCCAGATTGCCCAGTCAGGTCTCAGAATGGGCGATCGGCTTGGTAGAATCTGGGCATAGACGAAAAAGACCGCATTGAAAAACTCAATTCAAAAACTTTACTAATCTAGCTGAGGTAGATTTCACCATGAGTACCCAAGAAGAAGCCAGAAAAGCGGCAGCACAACAACGCCAGGATGAGAAGCACCTGCAACAATCCATGCGAAGTCGTTCTGAGGAAGCACTGGAGGTGGGCGATCGCCATACCTCTGTGACAGAAGAAGCGAGAGAACGGATGGTGGAAGAGCATCAGCATGAAAAACATATTCAAAAAACAATGTTAAACCGTGCCGAATCTGAACTGGGAGTCAAGCATGGAGAGGATTCTGCCCATCAGTGATGGTTTCCTTCGTGTCACCTGAATCATGGTTTTATCGCTTTATTCCTTCATTGCCCTGATTCCCATCCTTACCGTTTTCCTGCTTCTGGTAGGAGTACGGATGCCTGCTGGACGAGCGATGCCGATCGCCTACCTGGTGACAGCAACGATCGCCCTCCTGGTGTGGCAAGTGCCGTTTAACTGGGTGGCGGCCTCTACGGTACAAGGGCTATGGATTGCAGTTGAAATTTTATACATCGTCTTTGGCGCAGTATTGCTACTGAACACCCTGCAAGCATCCGGAGCCATTCAGGCTATCCGCCAAAGCTTACTCTCCATTTCCGGCGATCGTCGCGTTCAAGTCATTATTATTGCCTGGCTGTTTGGCAGTTTTATCGAAGGTGCGTCGGGCTTCGGTACTCCAGCCGTCATTTGTGTACCGCTCCTGGTGGCGATCGGCTTTCCAGCAATGGCAGCGGTTCTGGTGGCACTAATCATTCAGAGTACGCCCTCTACCTTTGGCGCAGTGGGCACTCCCATTCTGATCGGAATTGATGCCGGGTTAAGCGGAGTGACGGCCGTACAGACACAGGTTTTGGCATTGGGGCTAACCTATCCAGAGTATCTGCGGCTGATTGGACAATATGCTGGAGTGGTCAATGGGATCGTTGGCAGTTTTATTCCATTAATCCTATCGTTGGTATTAACGGTCTTCTTTGGCGATCGTCCTTCCATCCGTGCCGGACTGTCTGCCTGGAAGTTTGCTCTGTTTGCGGGCATTGCCTTTACCATTCCCTACGCGCTGACTGCGATCGCACTGGGCCCAGAATTTCCGACGATTGTAGGAGGCCTGGTGGGATTGGCCCTGGTAGTCTTCGTTGCCAAACGGGGATGGTTAGTTCCTCAACAGCCCTGGGATTTTCCACCCCGAGAACGCTGGGATGTCTCATGGTTAGGCAATTCCCCTGCCACCCTGTCAACTAATCCAGCAACAATGGGAGCGGTTAAAGCCTGGCTTCCCTATGGATTAGTGGGGGTGCTACTGGTGATTTCGCGGGTGGTGCCTCCCGTCACGGCTGCTTTGCGATCGGTACAGATCCGCTGGAGCAATATTTTTAACACTTCCCTCACTGCTACCCTGCAACCCCTTTACATACCCCCCACTATCCTGCTGCTGGTGGTGGGCATTACCTACTTTTTGCATCGCATGAAACCAGCAGATCTGCGGCAGGCGATCGGGGATGCACTACCCGTCATTCGTAAAGTGACCCTGGCGTTGGGTGCAGCAGTGTTGATGGCGCGAGTCTTCATTAACTCCGGCACAAATACCACAGGATTAGACAGTATGCCCTTAATGCTAGCCGACACAATGGCAGCGATCGTTGGGCAAGGCTGGGCTTTCTTTGCCCCGGTGGTCGGATTAATCGGCGCATTTGTAGCGGGCAGTGTCACCATCAGTAACATGATGTTTTCCTTGTTCCAGTTTGGCGTTGCCGATCAACTGGATCTATCTACCGCTTTAATTCTGGCGTTACAGTGTGTGGGTGCATCAGCAGGGAACATGATCTGTGTGTCTAATATTGTGGCGGCTGCGGCAACGGTAGGGTTACTGGGGCGGGAAGGCATCATCATCCGACGGCTATTGTTGCCAGCAGGATACTATATTGGCTTGGCGGGTATTCTGGGAATCCTCTTGCAGTTGTTAAGGGTATGAGATTTCCGCCGACTCCAAGGAATCCTGAATATCGACTCAATCATCCAAGTACGAATCTGTAACGCCAGCAGCCTGACGCGAGACAGACCAGTGGCGTTACAACGCAGCCGCATTAAATTAACAGTTAACGCACCAGCACCGTCATGTATTTCCCGTTGGCAAAGGGAGCCGGAATGATGGGGGTGAACTGAACCCGATCGGTGGCTACTCGTCGGACGTATAGCTCATTCATAGTGAAGATGACCTGATCGCGGGTGCCGATAATCCAAAGTTGGGCCCGATCGTCTGGTGCGACGGGCAATCGTTCGTTGAACTCTGAAGACATATTTAGTTCCTCGCTGAGATGATGTAAGGGAAGAAAAGCTTAAGGTGTGGGAGTATGTTCCAGGAACAGCCCCCCAGACTCCTTACTAAACAGCGAGGCGATCGATTGTCGATCCGATGATCTACAATCAGCACAGCCTAGCTCTCTGGTTGTCGCAGAGAGTCAGGTTAGCTGGTTAGGGTTGTTTGCGGCTTCCCTAATCAGCGCAGACCTCACCTTAAGCCGATGGGTTCACTGGCTCCTTCTCGTTGAAACAACCAGCATCGCAATAGCATAAGGGATACACCTGGAGAAGATCAAGCGTATCCCAATACTTTTTGATGAAACTTTAGATGAAACTTTAAGGGCAAATCGATCGCGTCCTACTGTTCTCCATAACTTTCCTCAATTTTTAGCCATCGACCTGCTTAGATTGGACAGTTAAAGTGAAAACATCCTGAGAAACGGATGAGAGCGAACTGAAAAGAGCCAGCATTTAGCCCTCTACAAAAGCAGCTTTAACCCCTCAGAACGATCGCTCATTATCACCGAACTGGATCACCTCGCAATGCTAGTAGGAATCCAACTCGGATGATTTTTGATGCCAGATTGTGAGGAAAAATCCTCAAGCATGAATATATTCAATCACCCCTTGCAACGAATAAAGGAACAAGAACAATGGCAATTATCAACGGTAACGAAGCAAACAATAACCTTGTAGGAACACCGGCTGACGATCAGATTAATGGTTTGGGTGGACATGATACCCTCATCGGGGGTGCAGGCGATGATACCCTTGCCGGAGGGGATGGTTATGATGTCCTGAAACCCTATGGTGGTGTTTATCAACCCAATCCCGCCAACGTGATCAGCGAGTTTGATGTCCTGATTGGAGGCAAAGATCCGGATCTGTTTGATTTAACCGATCGCTCTGGTAATCCTGCCTACTTAAATGACGATCGCTTAGATGACCCTACGCCCAAAGGATTTGCTTTAATTAGAGACTTTAATTCCATCCTCACTTCAACTGAAGGCGACAAAATTAAACTCAGTGGTGCGCCGGCCCACTATCGGATTATTCCAGTATTCTGGGGACAAAAATTTGGCAACGAAGATACTGCAAACACGGCTGATTTAGCTCTGGTTTATATTGGCCCAGAACAAGATAAACAGGATGTTGTCGCGGTTTTACAGGATGCTCCCCGTAGCTTTATCGATAACGAGGGATTATTAAGACTCGAAAGTATCTTTGTGTTTGATCCGAACTATCAGCATCCCGCTCCCCCATCGCCACCCCCTAACCCAAACGTCATTTCCGCAGTCAGCTACACCCTGGGAGCCAATGAAAGAAACTTAACGTTAATTGGAACGGATAATGTTAACGGAACCGGCAACGAGTTTGATAACGTGATTATCGGTAACAGTGGTAATAACCTGTTACAAGGCTTAGGCGGCAATGATACCCTAGTAGGCGGTGCAGGTGATGATACCCTGGATGGCGGCACTGGAAGTAATCTGATGCAGGGTGGATTAGGGGACGACACTTACATCGTCAACAGTGCCACTGACTTAGTAGTTGAAAACCCAAATGAAGGCACAGATACGGTTCTGGCTGCCCTCAGCTATACATTAACGGAAAACGTTGAGAACCTGCGCCTTACGGGTAATGGTAATATCAACGGTACGGGTAATGAACTCAATAACGTCATCATCGGGAATGCAGGCGTGAATACTCTGGATGGAGGTGCAGGTAATGATACGCTGATTGGCGGCCGGGGGCGAGATAGAATGGTGGGCGGATCAGGAGCCGATCGCTTTGTCTTCACTGGGCCGCGAGATGGAGTCAAGCGGATTGCGGACTTTAACCGTCGGGAAGGGGATAAGCTGGTCTTTCTGAATCAGGCGTTTGAAGGCTCAGAAGGCTTTGAGGGACTGCGTTCCGGTCGGATTAGACGCAATCAGTTCCACGTCGGCAAACGGGCAGAGAGCGATCGGCACCGCTTCATTTACAACGAAAACCGGGGCATCCTGTTCTACGATGCAGACGGTGCGGGAGGGCAGAGACAGGTGCGCATTGCCACCTTTGCCAATCAGCCAACTCTCAGAGCAAGTGATATCATCGTTGCTGCTTCACCCTTCTAAATCAGTTCGCTCACCATCCATTTCTTTTCTTCAATTCAGCCAAGAGCTTATCAGGGGTAGTCCACAAACTGCCCCTATTTCATTCTGTTGATTCAACCTTTGGGGGAGGAGCGAAGTCACAAGGGGAAAATGTTGTTTGGTCAAATATGCATCCCAAATAACCAAACTTCTCTTCAACTAAAGTTGTGTTGTAAAACACGAAAAGTCAACTTTTGATTTCAAGCCAGGAAATAACAAATAGAACCAAAGCCAGAAGTTAAACAGGGCTTTTTTAGGGAAGCTGGAGTTAATAGCGGCGCAATCTTTCGCTGTTTTTCTCAAGATAAAGGGTTGTTAAATACTCAGCCTTAAGCATAGAAATTGGAGAATCCTATGAAGCCCTCTAAAGTAGCTAAGAAAATCGGAACCAGTGCGATCGCTCTTTGTGTCGCATCCTTCGCAGTCGTACTGCCTGTTTCAGCCCAGGCTCCTGCCCCTCCGGGAGATCCCACTGGAACACAAGGAACCGGGACGGGAGCACCAGCCCAGGAGCCAGGAACGACTGGAACGACTGGAACGACTGGAACCGCTGGAACCGCCACCGATGATAATGATGGATTTGATTGGGGATTGTTAGGTCTACTGGGTCTGCTGGGTTTAGCAGGGTTGGCAGGTCGTAACAATCACAATAACGAGCCAACTCGATACCAGGATCCGCGCGTCGGAACGACAACCTCTACTTCTCGCATCAATGATTCTAGTCGAATTAACGATCCGAATCGGATCAATGACCCTACGCGCATTAACGATCCCAATCGTTAAGTGGCATGGGTTCAAGAGAGATGGATTGCAGTTATTGTCCGATCGCTTGAAAGGGAATGAAATCATCTGAAGTCTCTGTAGGGTGAGCATCTTGTCCGCCCCATCAGTACCTATCCGAAAACCGACTAGTAGACCTTGGCGTGAGTTTAGCTACCGTAAAGCAGGCATCCTGCCCGCGCAGGCTAGAAGCCTGCCCTACAGATGGTAGGCATATTCAAGCCGCAGTGTACTAGAGTTTTTGGAATCCAAAGCTCCTGGTAGGGTTTTTGGGTAGGTTCTCAGTGAGTGAAACATAGAAATAGGAGATATGGAATGAAAGCTGTATGTTGGCATGGTGCGAATGATATGCGGGTAGAGACAGTGCCAGACCCAACTCTACTCAATCCGCAGGATGCCATTCTTAAGATCACTTCTACAGCGATCTGCGGTTCCGATCTACATATTTATGACGGTTATATTCCCACCATGCAACCCGGAGACATCATGGGCCATGAGTTCATGGGAGAAGTGGTGGAAGTGGGTTCTGAAGTCAAAAAGCTGCAAAAGGGCGATCGCGTCGTGGTGCCTTTTCCAATCTCCTGTGGTCATTGTTTCTTCTGCCAGCGGGATTTGTGGTCCCTCTGCGACAACTCTAACCCTAAGGGTTGGTTGACGGAAAAGCTTTATGGTCATACCCCCGCAGGCATTTATGGCTACTCTCACTTGATGGGCGGCTACGCAGGCGGACAGGCAGAATACGTGCGCGTCCCGTTTGCGGATGTGGGCCCGGTTAAAGTGCCCGATGGGTTAACCGATGAACAAGTGCTGTTCCTGAGCGATATTTTGCCGACGGGATACATGGCGGCAGAGAACTGCAATATTCAACCTGGTGATACGGTAGCAATCTGGGGATGTGGCCCGGTTGGGCAGTTTGCGATCAAGAGTGCCTTCTTGCTGGGCGCGGAGCGGGTGATTGCGATCGATCGAGTGCCTGAACGCCTGGAAATGGCCCGAAAAGATGCAGGAGCCGAGATCATTAACTTTGAAGAAGTGGATGCAGGGGAAGCTCTGAAGGAAATGACGGGCGGGCGGGGTCCAGATGCCTGCATTGATGCCGTGGGTTTAGAAGCGCACGGAATGAACGTAGAAGGGCTATATGACAAAGTGAAGCAAACGGTGCGGCTAGAAACCGATCGCCCTCACGTCTTACGTCAAGCCATCGTAGCCTGTCGTAAGGGGGGAACTGTCTCTCTGGCTGGGGTCTATGGCGGGTTTACGGACAAGATTCCTATGGGGGCAGCCTTTAACAAAGGTTTGACCCTGAAGATGGGACAAACCCATGTCCATCGGTATCTGCGCCCCTTACTCGATCGGATTCAAAAGGGTGATCTAGATCCATCCTTTGTGATTACCCATCGTCTCCCGCTGGAGGATGCACCCCGCGCCTACGACATTTTCAAAAATAAGGAAGAAAACTGCATCAAAGTGGTTCTCAAACCTGGAACATAGAGCTTCCACCTTTTGTTCTACCTTCAACGGGCCGCTCTTTGCTGCTGGTAAATTTCTTTAAACTGTCGTTGTCGCTGCTTGTGATCCACGATCGGTCGGGGATAATCACAGCGATCGCGTTCATCATCGGGAATTTTACCCGTCACCAGCAGTTCGGTGTCTAGACTTTTGAGTTCAGGCAACCATTCACGGATATATTCTCCCTCCGGATCAAACTTTTGGGATTGGCTGGCAGGGTTAAAAATTCGCAACGGTTTGGGATCCATACCGCTGGACGCACTCCATTGCCACCCGCCATTATTCGCAGATAAATCTCCATCCATCAGCTTCTGCATAAAATACTTTTCTCCCCATCGCCAGTCAATGATCAAATCTTTGGTCAGGAAGCTGGCGACAATCATGCGGCAACGGTTGTGCATCCAACCGATCGTATTTAACTGGCGCATGGCGGCATCGACGATCGGATATCCAGTTTTGCCTTCACACCATGCCTGAAAAAGCTCCTGATCATTTTCCCAGGGAAAATCCTTAAAGGGGTCACGGTAGGGACCCGTTGCCAGTTCCGGGAAAAAAAACATGGCATGTTGATAAAATTCTCGCCAGCATAATTCTTGCTGCCAGGTTTGCACATTCTGACGGGTTTCATCACTGCGGCTGCGGTTATAAACGTCCTCAGCAGCAGACCAGACGGTGCGAATGCCGATCGTACCAAACTTGAGGGCTGCACTTAGTTGAGAAGTACCTGGAACAGCAGGAAAGTTGCGCTGTTCACCGTATTCCTGAATCGCCCGATCGCAAAAGGCTTCCAGTCGTTCCTGGGCCGCTTGCTCTCCCGGTTCCAGGATCAGCTCATGTTCCCACTCAAACCCTAAATCCTTGGCAGTCGGTAGGGCGATCGTCCCTGCGGCCTGCGCCTGCTCTTGTTCCGACGGGGTTAAACCTTCCACATCCGCCAGGGTCGTTAGAGGAGCCGCTTTCTCCTGAGCTTTCCAGTTGCGCCAGAAGGGAGTAAACACACTATACGGTTCTCCCGCATTGGTCATCACCTGCTTGGGTGGATGGAGTAATTGATCCCAAAATGGCTGCACTTCAATCCCAGACTCCTGGAGGGCTTCGATGACCGATCGATCGCGCTCCTTAGCGTAGGGTTCCACATCCTGGTTGAAGAACACAGCAGTTGCCGCTAGAGATTTTGCCAGACCGGGAATTGCCTGGTCTGGAGAGCCTTTCACAATTAACAGTTGGCTCCCTACCTCCGAGTAGCGTTTCTCCAGTGCCGCCAGGCTACCGATTAAGTACATTACCCTGGCCGGGGCAACATCATCCTGGTCTAGAATTCCTGGATCCAGGCAAAAAATCCCCACTACCTTAGACGTGCGTTCCCTTGCAGCGGTCAATCCCACATTATCTGCAATTCGCAGATCGCGTCGATGCCAAAACAAAATCAAGTCCGTCATGCTATTCATTCGCCATGAGGTTCCTTGAGTATTGTAAAAGGGCAAACCGGAAAAGGTCGGACAATCCCCCTGTTCGTTCCTGTTTCCGGTGTTCTATCCTGGACAATAAAGACCTGCTTAAGTTTGTCGTCCTCTGCGGCCAAATCTGCTACATCTGAATCTAAAGAGATTTTGATGATAAAGCTCAGGTCAAACAAGACGCGGTGTTAGGTTCAATGTTTGCAATTTCGGGAGGTCGC
This sequence comes from Egbenema bharatensis FJBBOT/2019, assembly GCF_048077055.1. NCBI lineage: Bacteria > Bacillati > Cyanobacteriota > Cyanophyceae > Oculatellales > Oculatellaceae > Egbenema > Egbenema bharatensis. Next base: position 7,324,853 of record NZ_CP182236.1, read on the forward strand.
TGTGAATCAAAATGGCTTTAGAAACCTGCAACTCAACTGGTCGGGCTTACGGTTCTGGCTGACTCTCCTGCTGATCATTTGGGTGCTCAGTTCGATCGGACTGGGCTGGCTGGTACAGTTTTCCTTCATTGTGCTAGGATTCTTGCTCATTGCTCCAATCGTTGCCTTTGCGGTATTTCGCTGGTGGCTGAAGCGGAATCTAGTCGTCGATCGCTGCCCTGTCTGCGGCTATGAATCGGCAGGGATCAATGGCACTCAACTACGGTGTCCCAGTTGCAGCGAACCCCTTAAAATTGAAAACAAGAAGTTTCATCGCCTTACTCCCCCCGGTACAGTGGATGTAGAGGCGATCGATGTCACGGTGAAGCAACTGGAGGACAGTTAGTCTCCGTCGCGTAGGTGGCTTAGAAGAAATCTACTGTAAGGGCGTACTGCTGTGTGCCCCGATCGGGTTGGCTGGGCGGGCAAGACTTCGGCTTGAGCGCTCAGTCGAAACGCTGCCCACCCCACAAGATTTTCAGCTTATTTCGTTCGCATTCCTAATTTTCCTGCGTGATCGACAGCGTATAGGGATGACTGCCCTGGGCCAAATCACCAACATAGATAGAATAGGTTCCCGGTTCCCAAACGCCCGGAAGCTCAATTTGCCCCCCAGACAATCCATCCGCCATGACGCAGCGATCGACGGGGCCGGCAATCCAGAGCGTGGGTTGTCCCTGGGCTTCCAGTTTGAAGCGTAATGCAGTCGGTTGATTCACCACAATTACCTGGCTGGGTGTACCGGAGATAAAGCCACACTGACTCGCCTGCCCACCACCAGAACTGCCGTTCACTGTCACAGGAGCTGAGAGGGGAGTTTGTACCGGATTACCCTGTACCGTTGTAGCGATCGCCAGGGTTGCAGCAAGGGCTGTCGGAAACACAAACCAGTTCATTTTTCGTTTCATTACCGTTCTCCTCCACCGGGGTCAATTGTTCAAACTTGTCAAACACACGCTCAATAAAGAATGAAATGATTCAAACTCAAGGATTCGATTGAGTTAATTGTGGAGATGCAGAACTTCATTCTTTTCGTTAAATTCACTACATTACCTGCCTACTTTGATCCTATCCACTCTGCTCAGGCGTTGCCCCTGGAGTGTGTGCCAGTTCTGGAAGTGCATTGGGAGTGAGGAGTGAGGAGTGAGGGGTGAGGAGTGAGGAGTGAGGGGTGAGGGGTGAGGGGTGAGGGGTGAGGGGTGAGGGGTGAGGAGATCTCAGGAGGGGGCTGTCCAGACGAGTTTGGGGGCCAGGTGAGGGATGTTGTCGAGGTCGATCGGTTGGCCGATGCCCAGGAAGCGATCGGTTTCATTTAATACCCGATAGAACTGCGATTTTTCTTCGTTGGGACAATTAGATGTCCAGGGAATGCGCTGCCCCTTGCACCATCGATCGGCTGCCTCTGGAGATAGATGCAGGGTTGCCAGGTGTTGGAGGGCCGGGTTAGGAGGAATAGGTTGAAAGGTTTGGGATTCAATCTGATGGGTCAGGTCTTCCAGGGTGAGACTGGTTTCCAGGGAGAAGCCGTTGCTCTGAGTTCTTTGGAGAGCTGCGAGAGTTCCACCTGTGCCGACAAGCTCGCCTAAGTCGCGGGCGATCGATCGAATATAAGTTCCTGTTCCGCAGGCAATCATCAGATCCAGTTCGGGAAACTCCCCCGATCGCCATTCCAACAGGTCGATCTGATCAATTTGCACCGTCCGCACGGGAGCCTCTACCTGTTCCCCCGATCGGGCCAGCTCATATAACCGCTTGCCGCCCACCTGAATCGCACTGTAGCTGGGAGGAATTTGTTCGATCGTCCCGATAAACTGCGGTAAGTAAAACTGGACTTTATCCAGGGTCAATTCAGCCGCCGGAGCCGATTCTAGCACCTCTCCCTCCAGATCATCGGTAGTGGTCTTCAGCCCAAATCGAATCGTGGCCCGGTAAGCCTTGTTGTGATTTAAGTACTGCAACAGTCGAGTTGCCTGACCAATGGCGATCGGCAAAACACCCGTCGCGGCTGGATCAAGGGTTCCTCCATGCCCTACTTTTTTCGTACGCAGTAATTTTCGGACTCGCGCCACGCAATCATGGGAGGTGAAGCCAGCAGGTTTGTTGAGATTCAGAAAACCGTTCACAGGAGCAATAGAAATAAAGGCGATCGAGAAGGGTTCAGTCAGCCACGGACTGTCTTAATCCAGTGTCGCAGATACACCACCCATTTTCGTGATCGGGTCAGTTTCAAACCCTTCCAGTTGCAACTGCTGCACTTTAATCACTTGCACTTTAGTCACTTCCAGCACCCAGCCAGCGTCCATTCGGGGACAGGTATGATCGAAGAACAGCAGGCAATGTCCAGGCAATGTCCAAGCAATGTCTACCCGCAATACTAATCCAGCCCGTGTATGGTTGAAACTCCTTTCTCAAAGCAAACCCAGATTCCGGCCGTTCCTCCTCTGGAATGCGGCGATCGGCTGAACCGTTACGAATTTGAGCGGCGGTATGAAGCTATGCCTCACCTCAAAAAAGCCGAGCTAATTGAAGGAGTGGTCTATATGCCCGCAGCCCTGCGATTTCGGAGTCATGGTTAACCCCATAGCAGAATCATGGCATGGTTGGTGGTGTACGCAGCGGCAACTCCGGGCGTTGAAGTGGGCGATAATCCAACGGTAAAGCTTGATCTCGATAACGAACCCCAACCGGATGCCGTCATGTTGATCAGCGAAGCGGCGGGCGGACAAGCGCGAATCAGCGAAGAAGACTACATCGAAGGGGCACCGGAACTGATTGTGGAAGTTGCTGCCAGCAGTGCTGCGATCGACCTGCGAGACAAAAAACGGGCCTATCGTCGCAATGGTGTTCGGGAATACCTGGTAACGAGTCTCTCTTTCGGGATTGTAAATTAGATTGTGTCAGAGAATAAAACAAGATCTAATGAACTATAGAACTTGAGACACAACCCTATGACTTTTCGACCTGAATTACTCGATGAACTGCTCCAAGGCTACGAGAACCCGGAAGACCTCCTAGGCAACGAGGGCATTGTCAAACAATTGACGGCAGCCTTGGTAGAGCGGTGTTTGAATGCAGAGATGAAAACGCATCTGGAGGAACAATCCTCTGAACCAGCCAGTGAGGGCAAAACGGCTCGCAATCGTCGCAACGGGCACAGCAAGAAGACAATCAAGGGCGAGTTTGGACAAGCTGAGATCGCGGTTCCCCGTGACCGTCACAGTGAATTTGAGCCCATCATCGTCAAGAAGGGACAAACTCGCTTTAACGGGTTTGATGACAAGATTCTCAGCCTGTATGCCCGAGGCATGAGTCCTCGTGATATTCAAGCTCAATTGCAAGACCTCTATGGAGTGGAGGTATCGGCTGGACTGATTTCCAACATCACTGATGCGGTCGAAGCGGAACGCAAACTCTGGCAAAATCGACCGCTTGATGCGCTCTACCCGATTGTCTACTTTGATGCGATTGTGGTCAAAGTTCGCCAAGACGGACGAGTGGTCAACAAAGCGATCCACCTGGCTCTGGGGGTGACCTTGTCCGGTACCAAGGAATTACTGGGGATGTGGATGACTCAGAATGAATCTGCCAAATTCTGGTTAGCGATTCTGACAGAGTTACAGAATCGAGGACTCAAGGACATCTTCATCGCTTGTGTCGATGGACTGACAGGCTTTGCCGATGCCATTGAGACGGTCTTTCCCAAAACGACGGTGCAGTTGTGCATTGTCCATATGGGGAGGAATTCCCTAAGCTATGTCTCCTACAAAGATCGCAAAGCAGTTGCTGCTGACCTGCGATTGATCTACACCTCTAGCACTGAAAACCAGGCAGAACAGCGGCTAGTTGAGTTTGCAGAGGCTTGGGATAAACAATACCCGACCATCAGCAAGTCCTGGATGAATCACTGGGGACGCATCATCCCATTCTTTGCCTTTCCAGCTGAAATTCGCAAAGCTATCTACACCACCAACGCCATCGAATCCCTCAACATGACCCTCAGGAAAGTCCTCAAAAATCATCGAGCTTTCCCAACCGATGATTCTGCGCTCAAAGTCGTTTACCTGGCAATTGCTAACATTGCTAAAAAGTGGACGATGCCGATTCAAAATTGGAAGGCGGCACTCAACCGTTTTGCCATCGAGTTTGAAGATAGGTTTCCGCTTTAACTTTGCTCCCTGACACAATCTGTTTGACATATCCAACCGATGTTCTGATCTAAATCGGAGATTAAGGAGACTTTATTACTGAAATCCAGCCGAAAACGGGCACTTTAAGGGTAACTCTAGTAAACATCCTGCATGGCTCCTACTGTCTCCCTCATCATCACCAGCTACAACCGATCGGTTTACCTGGCAGCAGCGATCGAAAGCGTCTTGAAGCAAACCTACACAGACTTTGAGCTACTGCTCTGGGACGATGGCTCCACCGACCTTTCCCCCCACATTGCCCGTTATTATGCTCTGCAAGATTCAAGAATTCGGGTTAAGACAGCCCCACACCAGGGAGTTGCTCCAACTCTGAAAGCCGCCATTGCTGCGACTACAGGACAGTATCTTGGTTGGGTCGATAGTGATGACCTGCTCGCACCCATTGCTCTAGAACAAACCGTAGCCGTCCTGAATACTTATCCTCATGTCGGTATGGTCTACACCAACTACCGCGTTATAGATGCCCAGGGACGCGATCGCGGTTTAGGCAAACGCTGCCACATCCCCTACTCTCCAGACAAATTGCTAGTGAATTTCATGACCTTTCACTTCCGCCTGATCCGCCGATCGCTTTACGAACAAGTCGGCGGTATCGATTCAAGCTTCACTTATGCGATCGACTATGATTTGTGTCTCAAACTTTCAGAGGTGACAGACATTTATCACCTGCCCCAAGCTCTTTATGCCTACCGTACCCATGCTCACAGCATCTCCACCCAGTACCGTAGCGAGCAGGACACCTGTGCCCGTCGAGCTATCGAAAACGCCTTAATTCGTCGGGGAATGAACTGTAAAGCCGATCGCTCCAGCAACCCTGCGTTACAAACAGGCGACTTCAGGGATAACTAGCTAGTGAACCTCCTTACCCCCAGCAGGCACTCGTCATGAAATCGCCCCCAAAGCCACCTCTGAAAGAACCTGTAGGTATTTGGGCTAAATCCTTGACTTGAGATTTATAGTGAAGATGCCAACCCCACAGAGTAGGGACGATCGGTTGTTCAATGGGCAGGCAAGACTTCGGCTTGAGCTCAGTCGAAACGCTGCCCACCCCATAAGGTAGGGGCGATTCGTGAATCGCCCTCGCTGTTCAGGAATAAAAATTATCGCACCAGAACCGTCATGTATTTCCCAGTGGCAAAGGGTGCAGGGATGATCGGGGTGAACTGAACGCGATCGGTTGCCAGCTTTCTGACATAGCATTCGTTCATGGTGAAGATCACCTGATCCCTTGTACCGATAATCCAAATTTGTACCCGATCGTCTTGTGCGATGGGCAGCAGTTCGTTGAACTCTGAAGACATATTTAGTTCCTTGCTGATGCGTATTAGGGGAAGAAAAGCTTAAGGTGTGGGGAATGCAAAAAACAGCCCCAAACATCGTCGTTCATCAGCAGGGCATCCGAAAATAGACAGCGTGATCTACAATCAGACAGCCTGACTTTCTGGTGCTACAGAAGTTAGGTTAGCTGGTTAGGGTCGTTGTCGGCTTCCCTAATCAGCGCTACACCTCACCTTAAGCGGGTTTGGTTCAGTGACTGCTCCTGGGTAGAAACAATCAACATCGCAACAGCATAGCGGATACGTTGGGCAAACACAAGCGTATTCAGACACCTTTTGGCCTGAAATTAGAATGAAACCAGCAGGATAATCTGAATTGTAGTCGGGTCGGGTAGTCTGATGCAGTCAGGAATGAATCCACGATGTGATCGCCCTCATCCTGACCTGATCTAGAGGCTAGGTTGCCTTAGCCCATCAGCCCCTAAAAATTGCCCTAGAGAACGCTTTGAGAAGGTTTAGTGAAGCGCTTTTTAGCATATTCTTCTGGATCAGCGCTTCAAAAAGACAGTAAAATGAGGTGTTAACCCGTTCTCAATATCTGATGTGAATGGGAGGTCAGCAAACGAACGCGATCGCCAATGGCTAACTTCCAGGAAAAAGCAGACTTCATTTGGGGGCTTGCCGATATGCTGCGGGGTGACTACCTGCGGCGCGAGTACCCTGATGTGATTTTGCCAATGGTGGTGATCCGGCGGCTGGATCTGGCGATGGCGGCAACTCGTGAAGCGGTACGTCAGGCTTACGAAAAATATAAAGGTAAGCTAGAGAATCTACATAGAGTTCTCACGTCGGCAGCTGGCGGTTCTCTTGTCTACAACACCTCGATGAGCAAATCCATATAGCAAATTTCTTGGATCAAGAAAATTCAAAAATCAATGAGCTTCTAAAAATTACTCAAAGTTCTATAGAAGCCCTTGAAAACTATCGCCAAGCCCTCATCACCGCAGCGGTCACGGGCAAAATTGATGTGCGGAAGGTAGTAGAGCCATGAATCTAGAAACCCTGCGAAGCCAGCGAGAGGCTATCCTACACATTGCCGCCAAACATGGGGCATTTAACCTGCACGTTTTTGGTTCCGTCGCACGACAGGAAAGCACCCCTGACAGTGATATTGATTTGCTGGCAGAGCTTGAACCCCAGCGCACTCTACTCGATCAAATTGCGCTGATTCAAGACCTGAAAGAATTGTTGGGTTGTCCGGTTGATGTGGTTGAACCCGATAGCCTGCATGACTTGATTCGAGATCAAATTCTTCATGAGGCAATCCCCCTATGAAAAGCGATCTCCGTATCCGTACACAGGGTAAAGCAGAAAGAGTGAGCGATGTGAGGGTAAGTCTGCTAGGCTAAAACGCATGGAATCCCCGAATGCCTTTTTAAGCGAAATTTCAGCAGAGGACTGGGCCAACACACCGGAGAGTGTCAAGCAGTTGGTGCAGCGTCTATTGGAGCGTATTGAGGCATTAGAGGCAGGCCAGCAAGCGTTACAAGAGCAAATTCAGCGCAATTCCAAAAACTCCTCGCAACCGCCTTCGCAAGACCCTCCGAAGGGATTCAAGGCTACCCCGAAAAGAAAAGTGGGAAAGCGCGAGGCGGACAACCGGGACATCCGGGACATTCGCAGGAACTTTACCCGCCGGAACAATGTACGCGCATTGAGGATCACTACCCTGAGGTGTGTTGCGAATGTGGACATCGCTTGAGAGGGAAAGATGCCAATCCGCAACGGTGTCAGATCGTAGATTTGCCACCGTTACAACCGATTGTTTTGGAACATCGCTTTCATGCGTTGGAGTGCCCCCAGTGTGGGGTAAGCAGCCGTGCCTATGATGGCGAGATTGTGGATGGTTGTCGCTATGGGGAAAGGCTGTGTGCATTAGTCGCACTGTTGAGTGGAGAGTATCGTCAAAGTCACCGGATGGTGGTGCGGCTGTTGAGTGAATTGTTTGAGATTCCCATCTCCGTGGGCAGTGTCGGACGCTTGCGGCAACAGATGAGTGAAGCGATTGAGCAACCCGTCGAAGCGGTTCATCGCTATGTGCAGCAGCAACCCGTTGTTGGGATAGATGAAACGAGTTTGCCTCAGGGTAACGCCGATGGGAACAATGGCAAGGGGAAGCGAGGCTGGTTGTGGGTGATGGTAACCCCGTTGGTGTGCTATTTCCAGGTGGCGTTAAGCCGCTCTCAAGCCACCGCTCAAAGCATCTTAGGAACTGATTTTGCTGGGATTGTCAACAGCGACCGCTACAGTGCTTACAACTGGTTAAACTTGCAATGGCGACAATTGTGTTGGGCGCATTTGAAACGCGATTTCACCAAAATTGCCGAACGGGGTGGGGTGAGCCAGACCTTGGGAGAGCAACTTCTCCAACAGCAAGAGAAATTATTTGAGTTATGGCATCGGGTGCGAGATGGAACCTTAGCACGCCCCCAATGGATAGAAGCCGTAGCACCCATTCGACAACGGGTGAAAGCACTGTTGGAAGAAGGAGCGGCTTACCCAATTGGGACCAAAGAAAAGACACCTTTGGCAAAGACGGTGCGAACCTGTCAGCAGTTACTCAAAGTAGAACCTGCTTTATGGTTATTCGTCACAACCGTTGGAGTAGAGCCAACCAATAATGCAGCAGAACAGGCGATTCGTCCAGCAGTGTTGTGGCGACGCTGTAGCTATGGCTCCCAAAGTGAGGCAGGCAGTTTGTTTGTCGGACGAATGATGACGGTTGTAGCAACGCTGCGGCGGCAAAATCGCCATGTCCTCGATTATCTCACCGATGCTTGCTATGCCAAGCGTCGGGGCTTGCCTGCCCCTTCTTTACTTCCGCTTCCCGACCTACAGCGATCCTCCTGACTACCTTGCTAACCCTGTGTACGGATACATGAAAAGCGATCTCCTTTACCTGACGAATATTAAAGATTGTATTCAACGCATCGAAACCTACACAATTGAAGGCAGAGAAAAATTTTTAGGCACTCCAATGATTCAAGATGCCGTTATTCGCAATTTTGAAATTATTGACGAAGCTACCAAGCGCCTCTCTCCAGAATTAACAAATACCTATCCTGATATTGCCTGGAAGCAAATTGCTAGATTGAGAGACATCTTAATTCATGATTATTTGAAAGTTAACCTGAACCGTATCTGGGGGATTATCGAGCAAGATCTACCTAACTTGAAACAAGCTGTTGAATCGATTCTGCACAGTTCCTAAGCTGCCACGTCTCAAGACAAGCAACAGCTTATTCAAATTCTGCAAGGGCAGATTAGACCAAATTAATGCCCTACTTGGCACTCCCTAACCTGGACTAGCTCAAAAGCCAAATTTCTATAATTAAATCAGTTCTCTTATCCCTAAATTGCCATGTCACAACTCATCCTTAACAACATCAATCCCCCACTTCTCGAAAAATTAAAGATTCGAGCTGCCAACCATCAACGCACCTTAGAAGAAGAACTCAAAGCCATTTTGAGAGAAGCCCTTGAAACGGAGCAGGCTGCTAAAATGAAAGCCTTCAGCGAACAAGCTGCCCACATGCGGCAGGCACTCTCAGGACGAGTTCATACCGACAGTGCCGAACTGGTACGAGAGGATCGCGATCGATGACGACCTATGTAGTGGATGTCTGTGTAGCTGTTAAATGGTTTATACCTGAAAAATACAGCCAGGAAGCAGCTGTGCTTTTGAACGGTAGCCATAGCTTGATGGCACCCGATTATCTACTCCCTGAAGCAGGCAATGTCTTCTGGAAGAAAATTCGTTTTAAGGAAATTAGCCTGGAAGAAGGACAGCAAGCCCTTACAGCCATTCAAAATGCGCCGATGCAGCTCGTAGACTCTAAGCTTCTCCTTAAAAATGCCTTTGATTTAGCCAATCAGTCAGGACGTAGCATTTATGACTGCTTTTATTTGGCACTGGCAATCCGAGAAAACTGCCAGATGGTGACATCTGATGAGAAATTGTTTAACGCCTTGCAGAACACCGCCTGGGCTGGGCCACTTGTTTGGATAGAAAACATACAAAGTTAGCGATCGCTATGGCAAAAATCACCATTGACATCCCCGACGACCTTGCTCAACGGCTTCAGCCGTTTCAAGCCCAACTGCCCCAGGTGCTAGAGCTAGGTTTACAGGAGCTAGAAACCCAACAGCGATCCGCTAATTTTCTCGACGAGCAAGACATGATTCTTCTTCTTGCCAGCCAGCCCACCCCAGAACAAATTCTTGCCATTCGCCCTTCCCTAGAATTTCAAGCACGGGTCAGCGATCTGCTAGCTCAAAGCAAGACAGGCATCCTTTCTGCAAAAGGCGAAGCTGAACTAGAGCGCTACCTCACCTTAGAGCATCTCGTGCGTTTGGCTAAAACCCATGCCCTGGGACAGCTTCAGGCATCATGAGTACCTATGTGTCCGCCGCCCTACATAAGCAAGTCACTGAACGAGCAAACAATCGCTGCGAATATTGCCGCTTTCCCTTAGAGTCTTAACCACCATTGGGCATACCACTATATTTTTGCTAAAAATGAATGAGGCTAGCTGGCTCTAGTTACGCCAAGCTTCAGCAGTGCAGGGAGACTTACCCAATCTGAGAGACGGGTAGCCGAACCAACCCAACGTCACCTGGCGGGGAATCCTTGAATTTATGGATATCACCGAAAAAGCCTTTGAAATCCATATCGTGGATCATCTATGTCAGGTTCACGGCTATCGTTTGCGGGTATCCAAACAAAAAAACGACGCTAGAGACTCCCACTATCAAAAATTCCTGTGCCTCGACTGGGAAATTCTCCTAGAGTTCATCACCGCCACCCAACCCGACACCTGGAAAGCCCTCGAAAAACAACACGGCACCGCTACCGTAGGCGATAAGTTTCTCCAACGGCTCACCCGTGAAATTGAGCGGCGAGGCACCTTAGACGTGCTGCGTCGGGGTATCAAAGACTACGGCTGCTATTTCCAACTCGCCTACTTCAAGCCCGTCAGCACCCTCAACCCAGAGCATCAGATCCTTTATCGCAAAAATATCCTCAGCGTCGTGCGCCAGTGTCACTACAGCGCCGTTGAAACCAAAGACGCTCTCGATATTGTTATTTTTCTCAATGGGCTACCCATCTTTACCCTAGAACTCAAGAATAAGCAGACTGGGCAAACGGTAGATCATGCCCGTGAGCAGTATGCTAAAGACCGCCAGCCTAAAGGCGAACCCCTACTTCAATTCAAACGTTGCCTCGCCCACTTTGCCGTAGACGACGATGAAGTCTACATGACCACCCGCCTAGAAGGTAAACAAACCTACTTCTTACCCTTCAACCAAGGCAATAACGGCGGTGCAGGTAATCCACCGAATCCTAAAGGTTACGCCAGTGCTTATCTCTGGGAAGACCTCTTTGCCACCAATAGCATCCTGGAACTCATCGGCAGCTTCATCCACTTAGAAACCGATGAACGCAACGGTGTCAAAACAGAGAAACTGATCTTCCCTCGCTATCATCAGCGCAGTGCTGTACAGAGCCTCATTGCCCATGCTCAACAACAAGGCGCGGGTCAGCACTACTTAATTGAGCACAGTGCCGGAAGTGGCAAAAGTAATACGATCGCCTGGTTAGCCCATCGCCTCGCCTCTTTGCACAACGAGAAAAACCAGCGGGTTTTTGACTCCGTGATTGTAATTACCGATCGCCGGGTGCTCGATCGCCAACTCCAAAATACCGTCCGTCAATTTGAGCAAACCCCTGGTGTCGTTGCGGTCATCGACAAACACAGCGATCAACTTGTTGAAGCCCTGACCAGTGGCGCAAACATCATCGTCAGCACCCTGCAAAAATTCCCCATCATCGTTAACAAGGTCGATCAGTTACAAGGGCAAACCTTCGCCATCATTGTTGATGAAGCCCACTCCTCCCAAACCGGAGAAGCTAGCAAAAGCCTCAAGGAAGTCCTCCAGGCTCAAACTCTGGAAGAGGCGGAACAACTCGAAGCAACCGTACCTCCTACGGATGAAGACCTGATCAACCAAAACATGGAAGCACGGGGACGACAGCCCAACCTCAGCTTCTTTGCCTTCACCGCCACGCCCAAACAAAAGACCCTGGAGTTGTTTGGTACCCCACAACCAGACGGTAGCTTCCGTCCCTTCCATCTCTACACCATGCGGCAGGCGATCGAGGAAGGATTCATCCTAGATGTTTTGCAAAACTATACCACCTTTACCACCTACTTCAATCTGCAAAAGAAAGTAGTCGATGACCCCCATGTCGAGAAAAGCAAAACTATTGCCCTGCTCAAACGCGAAGTGGAATTGCACCAGTACACGATTGACCAGAAAACTGCCTTAATGGTGGAACATTTCTGGGAAACGGTGCGCCACCAAATTCCTGACAATAAGGGTAATGGACAAGCCAAAGCAATGGTAGTGACTCGTAGCCGTCTCCACGCCGTGCGCTATAAGCAAGCCTTTGATAAATACCTAAAAAATCAAGGTTATCCCATCAAAGCATTGGTCGCTTTTTCTGGCACAGTGAACCATCAAGGTTTGGATTATACCGAAGCCCAGATGAACGGCTTTTCTGACAAACAGACCGCAGAACAATTCAAAAAGCCAGAATACCGGTTTTTGATTGTGGCAGAGAAGTTTCAAACCGGATTCGATCAACCTCTCTTGCACACCATGTATGTGGATAAAACCATCAGTAAAGTTGCGACGGTGCAAACCCTGAGTCGCCTAAATCGCATATACCCACGTAAAACGGAAACAATGGTTTTAGACTTCGCCAATGAAGCGGATGATATTCAGTCTGATTTTCAGCCGTACTACGAAGCCACTTTACTGAGTGAGGGTACCGATCCAAACAAGCTCTACGATACCCAAGCCCTACTCCAAGAGTTTCGCCTCTACAGCGATGAAGAGGTTTCTGAAATTGCAGCCCTCTATCTCAGAAGAGGTGAAAAAGCCAGTCAGCTACAGCCCTTACTTAGAAAAATCGTAGGGCGCTATGAGTATATTCCTGAATCCGAACGGCGGTTAGAATTCAAGCATCGGCTCCGTTCCTATACTCGCCTCTACGCTTTTCTTTCTCAGGTCATTACTTTCAAAGATGCCGATTTAGAACAGCTTTATCTATTTGTCAGACTCTTGTTCCGTGCCCTACCTCAAGAGCGGGAGAAAACCAGCCTACGGGCAGCGGAATATGCTGATTTAGAAAGCTATCGCATCCAGAAAACCTTTAGTGGCAAAATTGGCTTACAGTCTGGAGCCGGAAACCTTGATCCCCTCTCTGATCTAGACAGTGCTGTGATAAAAGACCCTGAAAAGGCTGCCCTTTCAGAAATCATTGCTGAAATTAATCAGCGATTTGGAACTGACTTTACTGAAGCAGATCGCGTCTTCTTTTCTGAGTTAAAAACCCGGCTTTCAGAGAATGAAAGCTTGCAAGCCAGTGCTAAAGCTAATACAAAAGAAAACGTTCAACTCTTGCACGATGCCCTATTTAACTCTATTCTTCAGACCATGATTGACAGTAACTTCGAGATGTTCAAGCGGATTAATGATAACGAAGAATTTGGACAGATTATTAGAGCAAAAATTTTTGATCAGGTTTACCAAGAAATCTTGGATAAATTGAATCAATCATAATTAGCCCATTCTGATATGGGTCGTCGTTCTTTGATAAAGGCAGCCTAACTGCGGTGGTGCGGACGGAACAGAGGTTGTCGGCAAAACGCCAAGTTATCTGCCGCCGCACAACTTCACCGTTAATCTACACTGATGTCACCAGTCCATCATCATAAACCGCCTCCACCTGAGGCAGTCGAGCATCCACCCATCGCCCTTCATAGGCGATCAGGTATAGCTCCTTCAGATCCCGGATCAACGGATAGCGAGGATTGGTTCCCGTACACTGGTCATCAAAAGCTTGTTCCGCCATTTCCTCAACCTGAGCATAGAAGGTGTGATCGTCAATGTTCACCGCTTCCTTGATGGTTAACGGAATATCTAGCTGTTGCTTCAGCCGATCGATCGCCTCCACCAATCGCTCGATTTTCTCCTCATCCGTGTTTCCGCCCAGGCGCAGGTAATCCGCAATTTGGGCATATCGCCATTTGGCATTGGGATACTTATACTGCGGGAAGATCGCCTGCTTGAAGGGGACATCCGTGGCGTTGTAGCGAATCACATGGGTAATCAGCAGCGCATTGGCTAACCCGTGGGGGACGTGGAAGGTGGAACCCAGCTTGTGGGCCATTGAGTGGCAGATGCCCAGGAATGCATTTGCAAAGGCCATCCCGGCGATCGTCGCGGCATAGTGAACCTTTTCGCGCGCCTTCGGATTATTTGCGCCTTCCTGATACGCCGCAGGCAGATATTTCATCAGCAACCGAATGGCTTCCAGGGCTAACCCGTTGGAGAACTCAGAGGCAAACACGGAAACGTAGGCTTCCAGGGCATGGGTCAAAGCATCCACCCCACCGTAAGCCGTCAACCGTTTGGGCATCTGCATCACCAGTTCTGGGTCAGCAATGGCCATCGTGGGGGTCAGGGCATAGTCCGCCAGGGGATACTTGATGCCGGTGCGATCGTCTGTCACGACGGCAAAGGGAGTCACCTCTGATCCGGTTCCTGAGGTGGTGGGAATGGCCACCATGATTGCTTTCTGTCCCAACGGTGAGACTTCGTAGACGCGCTTACGGATGTCCATAAAGCGAGTCGCCAGGCCATCAAACTCCACATCGGGCTGCTCGTACATCAGCCACATCACCTTCGCCGCATCCATGGGCGATCCACCCCCGATCGCAATGATCACATCCGGTTGGAAATTGTTGATTTCTGCCAGCCCTTTATGAATGGTGGACAGGGACGGATCGGGTTCCACATCGTAGAAAATTTGGAATTTAACCTGAATTTCCTCCAGCACGGTCGCCAGATGATCAGTAATCCCCATATCAAACAGGGGCTTATCCGTGATGATGAAGGCCCGTTGGTGTCCTTTTAGCTCACGTAACGCCACGGCCAGACTACCGTACTTGAAATACACCTTCGGCGGCACCCGGAACCACAGCATATTTTCCCGTCGGGCTGTCACCGTTTTAATATTGAGCAGATGTTTGGGCCCAACGTTGACGGAAACCGAGTTATCGCCCCAGCTACCGCAGCCCAGGGTCAGGGACGGATCCAGTCGGAAGTTGTACAAATCCCCGATCGCACCCTGGGATGAAGGCGTGTTGATCAGCACCCGCGAGGTTTCTACCGCCGCCTCGAATGTATGAATGTGTCCTTTGTTGGCGGGATCGGTATACAGCACTGCCGTATGCCCCCGTCCACCAAAGGTTACCAGGGCTTCTGCCTTTGCCACTGCATCCTCAAAGTCTTTGGCACCGGTACATGGCCAGGATGGAGAAAGCTTTTCGTAGGAGAAGGGTTCCTGCGAGCCAATTTCCTCGACTTCGGCAATCAAAACTTTAGGCGGAGCGGGAATCAGGTTTACCCCATCGTTGGTGATATTGACCCTGGAAAGGGAGATTCCGGCCAATCGGGCGATCGTTTCTGGGGTTTGTCCCACCACTGCCGCATTCAAATGACCGTCCTTGAGCAGCACCTCTGCTAACTGTTGCTGCTCTTCCGCTGCCAGGAAATACGCACCTCGATCGCGGAACTCTGCCTTGACTGCTTCATAGACCGAATCCACCACAATCACCGACTGCTCACTGGCGCAGATCATGCCATTGTCAAAGGTTTTACTCAGCAGAATCGACGACACAGCCATCTTGATGTGAGCGGTTTCGTCAATCACCGCAGGCGTATTACCCGCCCCCACTCCGAGGGAAGGATGCCCCGATGAGTAAGCCGCCTTCACCATACCCGGCCCACCCGTCGCCAAAATCAGCTTAATATCGGGATGCTGCATTAACGCCTGGGATAGGGGAACCGTCGGTTGATCAATCCAGCCAATAATGTGTTCAGGCGCACCCGCTTCTACTGCTGCATTGAGGACAATTCGGGCGGCTTCGATCGAGCATTGCTTGGCGCGAGGGTGGGGTGAAAAGATAATGGCGTTGCGGGTCTTTAAGGCAATCAGTGCTTTAAAGATGGTGGTGGAGGTGGGATTAGTGGTAGGGACAATCCCCGCTAAAATTCCGACGGGTTCAGCGATCGTTTCAAATCCAAAGGATTGATCGGCTTCTAAAACGCCGCAGGTTTTTTCATTTTTGTATTTGTTGTAGATATATTCAGACGCGAAGTGATTCTTGATCACCTTATCTTCAACTAACCCCATTCCTGTTTCCTGCACGGCCATTTTTGCTAAGGGAATTCGTTGGGCATTAGCAGCCATTGCGGCTTTCTTAAAAATGGCATCAACCTGAGCCTGACTAAATGTAGCGAATTGTTGTTGAGCGGCTTTAACAGATTGAATCAGGGCTTGAAGTTCTTCAATGGTGGTGACTGGCATCAGATATGATCCTCTTGATAGGAAGCAAATACGAAGCAATTGAGTGGAGCAAAACTTGTTGAGCGGAATGAACCAACCGTCTAACGGAGTGGAAAAAGTCCTGTCGATTCAAAGCTAAAAAGTGGCAATCAAATCATTAGGTCAATGATTAGGGGGATAGTGGCTAAGTCTGTCAATGTTACTCGGTGAAATGTTACTCGGTAAAATGTTACTCGGTGAAATGTTACTCGGTAAAAAGTCAACAAACGATAATCACTACATCACCGATTCAGCTACGTGAGAGCCAGGAACTGAAGCACGTCTATATAGAACAAATGCGATCGGACAGTCAATACGAGCTTGATGTAGCCTGAGTTTTGATGTTCTCCTGAAATTCAACGTTCCGATCAAAACCAAAAACGGGGAAACTGCTTCAACCGAATAATGGACTTATGCAACCCTACACTTGTTTAAGTTGCGCTCCGTCAATGCCCTAACAACTCCATCCTATTGCCAGGATATCGAGTCAATCCAAGTTGATTGGGATTCGTTAGATTGGTTTAAGAAAGCAAAAATGCTGCACTAAACGGCTAAAACTTCTGTTGTGCTGAACACGGTCTAGCATTGCCACGCTGAGCAAACCCTTGATTCTGGCTTGCTACATTAAAAGAGCTTCGCCAAACTTAAATTAACTGTCGTAAAACAAACGCGGCAACGATGCCTGGGGTAAATCTCAGTTTTGCGATCGATTGACAGTCCCGCTGATGCTTGCGCTACGGATGGGGAATTGTCGGGATATGCTCTAGCCCAGCACTATTCGTTGATCAAGCTCCTGGAGCGGGTAAGGATCAGGTGAAATTCATACAAAAATAGACATCTGCGATAATCTCACCGTCCGATCGTGACTCAGAGATTATTACAGATGTCCAATATCAAACGGAACCCATTGAGCGCAGTGCTCCGTTTTAGTTCTAGAACAAGCCCAGCGTCAGGGACTTGTCGATCGGGAAGGTTGCACCGATTCCCAACCACAGCGTCACAACCGTTCCAAACAGAAATACCGTGGTCGCAACGGGACGACGGAAGGGGTTCTGGAACTTGTTCACGCTTTCAATAAAGGGCACCAGCATTAAGCCCAGGGGAACTGCTCCCTGACAGGCGACACCCAACAGTTTGTTCGGCAGAATCCGCAGAACCTGGAACACAGGGTACAGATACCATTCCGGCAGAATTTCCAGCGGGGTCGCAAACGGGTCAGCCGGTTCACCGATTAACGCTGGATCGAGTACCGCCAACGAAACCACGCAGGCGATCGTTCCCAAAATTACCACAGGGAACACGTAGAGCAAGTCGTTGGGCCAGGCAGGCTCACCATAATAGTTGTGGCCCATGCCCTTCTTTAACTTCTCACGCAAAACTGGATCAGCAAGATCCGGTTTCTTCAAGGTTGCCATGACTTCAGTGATCTCCTTATAAGCTCAGGTTCGACAAATGGGACGGGAAAAATGTATTGGTATATTTCTACAAGCTATCTCAGATCAGCTTACCGAACTGTGGTAGTCAATACCTGGAACATTTTCCACAACAGGCGTTACAACGGGCCAGAAATCCCTTGCTTGCGGATCATCAGGAAGTGCAGCAGCATGAAGACCGCAATCAGCCAGGGTAGAACAAAGGTGTGCAAGCTGTAGAAACGAGTTAGCGTTGCCTGACCGACACTTTCGCCACCACGGATGAATTCCACCATTAACCCACCCACAACAGGAATAGCACTGGGGACTCCAGATACGATCTTCACCGCCCAGTAGCCCACCTGATCCCAGGGGAGAGAGTAGCCCGTTACGCCAAACGATACCGTGATGACCGCTAGAATAACGCCCGTCACCCAGGTCAGTTCGCGGGGTTTCTTGAAGCCACCCGTCAAATAAACCCGGAAGACGTGCAGGATCATCATTAACACCATCATGCTGGCAGACCAGCGATGAATCGAACGAATTAGCCAACCAAAGTTAACCTCAGTCATTAAATACTGAACAGATTGAAATGCTTCGGTTACTGTTGGCTTATAGTAAAAGGTCATTGCGAAACCAGTGGCAAACTGGATCAGGAAGCACGTGAGGGTAATTCCACCCAAGCAGTAGAAAATATTGACGTGGGGGGGGACGTACTTGCTGCTGATGTCATCTGCGAGAGCCTGGATCTCTAGACGCTCCTCAAACCACTGGTACGCCTTCGAGTCGGTTACTTGCTTAGTAAACATGAAACAAATGTTCCAAGGGTATTATGTCTGTCAATAAATTTAACATAGCTCTAAGGTACATTTCATCTTGCCAGGCTTGAGTTGAGCAGGGTTTTCCAACAATTTTGATAGGATGACATCTTAACCCTATTCCTTCTCTCCCAGCTTAAAATTTGCCCCTGCTCCTTGAGGCGAAGCGTAATTCGCCCTTCCCCTGTTCCCTTGTATGGGCGAAGCGTGATTGCCCCTACTGCTCTACTCCCCCTATAGCCGTCAACTGCTCCTGCACTTTAAGATTGCATTATGAGACATCGGATTCTTCAAATAGGATTATTGTTACTGCTGCTGAGTGCTTTGCTGTTGGGGAACATGACCCCAGCCAATGCCTTTACAGAGGAGCAGCGACTGATTGGCGAAGTGTGGCGAATTGTCGATCGCGCTTACGTGGACGACACGTTCAACCATCAAAACTGGTGGCAGGTACGGCAGCGCACCCTGCGGCAACCCCTCAACGATCGGGAAGCAGCCTACGGGGCAATTCAGGACATGTTGACGAGCTTGGGTGATCCGTTTACGCGGTTGTTGAAGCCGGATCAGTACCGCAGTCTGCAAACCAATACTTCTGGCGAATTGACGGGAGTAGGGCTACAAATCGCCCAGGACAGCGAAACGGGAGAACTGCGGGTGATTGCTCCCATTGAAGGGTCTCCGCCGAACAGGCTGGATTGCTGCCCCGCGATCGCATTCTCAAAATTGATGGGATTCCGACGGTGGATCTAACTCTGGATGAAGCGGCAGAGCGGATGCGGGGAGCGATCGGCAGCAAGGTGATCCTCAGTGTGGTTCATGCCGATGCAACGGAAGTCGAAGAGATTCCAGTCGTGCGGGATCGAATCAGCCTGAACCCGGTGTACGCAGATTTGCGAGTTCTTCCTGAGGGCGAAAAGGTGGGTTACATTCGCCTGAGCCAGTTTAATGCCAACGCAGCGGTAGAACTGGAAAACGCCATTCAGCAGTTGGAGGCGGAAGATGCCAACGGCTACATTTTAGATTTGCGTGGCAATCCGGGGGGATTACTCCAGGCGGGAATCGATATTGCGCGGCTCTGGTTGGAGAATAGCACGATCGTCTTTACCGTCAACCGCAACGGCATTCAAGATAGCTTTACCGCCAGTGGAGCTGCCCTGACGGATGATCCGCTGATTGTGTTAGTGAATCAGGGAACGGCCAGTGCCAGCGAGATTTTAGCGGGCGCATTACAGGATAACGGTCGTGCTCGTTTAGTTGGAGAACGCACGTTTGGCAAGGGCTTGATTCAATCCCTCTTCAGCTTGTCCGATGGCTCAGGGTTAGCGGTGACGATCGCCCGGTATGAAACGCCTGCCCATCATGACATTAATCGTCAGGGGATTATTCCAGATCTGGTCGTGCCTCTCGATTCCATTACCCGTGACCAAATTGCAACCGCAGCCGATCGCCAGTATCAAGCCGCCATCGAGTTACTGACTCAACCCTCGGTGGTCGCTGATGCTGCCTAGCGTGGGACGTACCTATCATGATCCTTTGCACGGAGCCATTTCCTTAAGCCAGGGTGATCCGACGGAGGCTCTGCTGATTCAACTGATTGACACTCCTGCCTGCCAGCGTTTGCGGCGGATTCGGCAGCTCGGCGGCCAGCGTCACGTTTCACGGGGCAGAGTCTTCCCGGTTTACCCATTCCCTCGGCGTAATGGCGATCGCCCGTCGAGCCTTCGATCGCCTGGCCCAAACCCATCCCCAAATTCGACCTTACCGATCGGTAGTGCTCTGCGCGGCCCTGCTTCATGACCTGGGCCATGGCCCCTTCAGCCACACCTGCGAAGAAATCTTTGGCAGCCAGCACGAACATTGGACGCTACGAATTCTGCATGAGTCGGAACCCATTTTTCGCCTCATTCACGGCTTTGATCCAGCGTTGCTAGATCAGATTCAGCAGGTTTACCAGAAACAGCATCCGATTCCCCTGGTCTGGCAGTTGGTCAGCAGCCAGCTAGACTGCGATCGGTTGGATTATTTGATGCGGGATAGCTACTTTACTGGAGCTTCCTATGGTCGGCTGGATCTTGATCGGATCCTGATGGCTCTGCGGTATGACCCGGATAGTCAGCAGCTTGTGGTAGCAGAGAAGGGCATGGCAGCGATCGAGCATTACCTGATTGTGCGGTACTTCATGTATGCCCAGGTGTATAACCATCCCAAAAACCTGGCGGCCACCTGGGTACTGGAGCGCGCCTTTCATCGGGCCAAAGAATTGTTAGCCATGGGCAAGCTGAACGCGGATGAGATCGTGACGGCATGGCTTCAGCAGGACTGTAACCAACTGCCCTTACAGCAGTATCTCGATGCCGATGATGGTGTATTTATCTACCACCTTCAGCGATGGCAGCACCATGCAGATCCAATTTTGGCGGATCTCTGCCGCCGATTTATCGATCGAGATTTGCTCAAAGCGCTGGATGTCAGCCAGCTTTCCGATAACCATCAGCAGCAATTGCTAGAAAACGTCCAGCAACGGCTCAAACCCTTGGGACTCGAGCCGCTTTACTATACTGGACTCCGCACAACCCTCAGCCGGGGCTATACCCTCTACCAGCAGGGAATCAAACTCCTGACCAGTACGGGGTTACAGGAGATCAGCCAGCGATCGCCCCTGGTGCAAACCTTGATCCAACCCTGGCAGCGAAGCTGGCTCCTCTATCCCCGTGAAATCGATCCAGAACGTTTAATCGGATGGGCTAAAACTCGCTAGTCCAAGACTCACTAGGCAAAGTACTGAGCAGCTGGCAGCACACCACGACGTAAATCGCCAGGACGCACCTGAATGCCTGTCACTTCAACTAAAAAGTCATTGGCAGGGGAGAAGGAGCGATTGCCATCATTAACCGAGATGAACGATCGGCTGCCCATGCGGAAGAAGACTGCTTCATTGGGACGAAGGGCCTGGTTGCCTTTGCGTCGGAAGTCTTTGTCTGCATACGCGCTGCGCACTGCCCGATTCAGATTTCTACCTTTAAACCGTCCTGCATTAAAAAATCTTCTGGGACGTTCAATCGTGTCCAGATTGTTGTCAAAGTCGAGCTTGATGCGATCGCCCTCCCGCTGGTTGAAATCTGTAATCCGGGTCAGGCGACGAATTGTAGAAGTCCGGAGTGCCGCTCTCCGGTTGGGACCAGAGAAAATGAACAGGTCAGCACCACCGCCACCCGTTACATCTGCACCGACGGGAGCTGAACCAGGGGGGAGACCCGCCGCTCCACCGTCTGCAATGGGTCGTCCGGTGATCGGCGTAACTACGAGGAGGTCATTGCCGACTCCACCCACCAGGCTGGGACGAGCCGGATTGCTGCCCCCTGTTCCTGAACCAATTCCAGCACCACCACCAGTCGTTCCGCTTCCGCCTGAGCCAACCCCCCCAGTAATCAGCCGATCTTCAAAGGACACATCGATCGGAGTGCCGTCCAGCGTTGTTACTCTAAAATTATCGACTTCGTGAATGTTCGTTGCGGCTCCTGTGCCTGCGGCAAACCCAAAGCGGAAAAGGGGAGGCAATGCTTCATTTCCAGCATCGCGGATGTTCAGTTCAAGCACCTTTTCGTCGGGATCATCGGTTCTACCATTTCCGTTTAAATCTAATGAAACGGTGAGATTGCCATTTTGATCCAGCGTAATGTTAGCGGTCCGGCGGGAGTTGTCGCGGTTTGCGCCCGGAGCAATGTTATCGAGCTGAATTTGATTTAAGGACTCAGTTCCGCCCAGGTAGTT
Organism: Egbenema bharatensis FJBBOT/2019; assembly: GCF_048077055.1. Lineage (NCBI taxonomy): Bacteria > Bacillati > Cyanobacteriota > Cyanophyceae > Oculatellales > Oculatellaceae > Egbenema > Egbenema bharatensis. Next base: position 7,346,897 of record NZ_CP182236.1, read on the forward strand.
GTAGGCGGTTGCTTCACTGCCCCGCACAGCGATCGAATTGGATCTTTGTCCAGGGCCACCAATCCGTTCACCTAAAGTGGAAGAGAAGTTGCCAAATGCATCAAATCCAATTCCCAGATAGCCTCCCCTTAAGCCAGGCTGCTGAAATCCAATGTTTTGAGCATACCCCAGGGAACCTCCCAGCCCTCCACTCTGGGTCGGTAGTTGTGTGCCATCAACAAAGAAAAAGCTGATGCCATCACCACCAGTCGTTCCACCCAAGGAAGATGTTCCACCATACATAAAGAAATCAAAGGTGATGGAAAGCCCTTGATTGGAATCAACGGTATTGCGAAACAGTACGAATCCCGATTGATTTGCTTCAGCTTCTGTAAGTCTTAATACCATGATGTGTTGTTTTGAGTGTCAATAAAAAGATGGGTAGACAACGATCGAAGGGAGAGAATCAAGAGCTGCAACGAAAGGGAAGGAGCTTCAAAATCCTGCTTCTTTTGACTCTACAGGGAATTTCAAAAAGCATCAGGGAAAAAACTGATTTTTTGATTGATTTCATCTGAATTTAATCAGCTTATTTAATTCTATGAACTAATGGTGAACTACGGGGATTTATTCGTTTATATCCGTAGAATAATTCCTGAAGTCACGTTGATAAAATTGATAAAATAATTTTTGCTTTTTGAAGATTTATTTGAGATTTATCAGCGATTCTGCTTCAAGGACTGAATATCCTGAAGGATGCAAATTGAATAACCTGTAATTCTTGTGGGGTAGGCAACTTGCTGCCCAGTCTAAAGAGGTAGAATGATTGCACGGGTTATTTAATTTACATTCCTAAACCAGTCCTGGTAAGGATTCATAACGGGAGCATCTCATTAATGCAAAACGAGTGATTTCTGTAGCACAGGCATCTTGCCTGCCAATGAAATATACATAGCATAAATTCAAAATTGAGATACACTCTATCAGATTAGTAAAGATTAAATTTGAAAGTTGAGATTAGTTGCTAGAATTGATCGAAATTCAGGCATCAATCTTATAGAATGTTTGAGAAGTGATCTGTCAAATATTCAGGTATTTAGATCCCCCTAGATCTCCCTTCAAAAGGGGGACTTCGATCCGGTTCTCCCCTTTTTTCAGGGGGTAGGAGGGATCTAAACTGTCCGTGTCTCAAATTGCATGAATGGGATGCGCCCAACTCATTTGCATTGGTGAGATGTGCATCGGTGAGATGCTCCCATCTATGTTCAGTATTTCGCTTTACTTTTTATAGTAGAACACTGATCCGTACTAATTGATACCAAAACTGGCTGCTCTTGTTTCTTTCTTTACAAAAGCAGCTTGAACGACTGTATTCAGTGAAATTTCAACGAAGGTGCAGCGGTAACCTAACCCTATTCTGATTTCGTACTGACCCCTGCCCCCTCCGTACCGATCCCGATCGCCCTGGAATTTGTCTGCTGCACCGGAATTTCAATCACAAACTCCGTGCCCTGCCCGATCGCCGAAATACAGTGCAGGCTTCCCTGGTGGCGATCGGTCACAATCTGGTAGCTGATGGACATGCCCATGCCCGTTCCCTTACCAACGGGTTTTGTAGTGAAAAAGGGATCAAACAATCGCTGCTGTACGGGTGCTGGCATTCCTGGGCCATTGTCAATAATATGGATGGCGATCCGATCGTCTTGAATCGGCCGGGTTTGAATGGTGATCTGGCTGGGCTGAGCTGCTATGTCCTGTTTCGATCGCTGCATATTTTGTTCATCTAATGCATCGATCGCATTACTTAGGATATTCATGAAGACCTGATTCAGTTGCCCTGCGTAGCATTCAATCTTGGGCAGTTGGGCATAGTCTTTGATAATTTGAATGGGGGGATGATCAGATTTTGCCTTCAAGCGGTTATGCAGAATCATCAGCGTACTATCCAACCCTTCGTGGATATCCACATCTTTGACTTCGGCTTCATCCAACCGCGAGAACGATCGCAACGACTGGACAATTTCCCGAATGCGATCGGCCCCCACTTTCATAGAAGCGAGCAATTTGGGTAAATCCGACTGAAGAAAGTCCAGATCAATTTCTTCTTCTTTGTCTTGAATGGTCGGGATGGGCGGAGTGCATTGCTGGTACAGGCGAAGCAGATCGAGCAAATCCTCGATGTAGTGATTGGCATGGTGTAAGTTGCCATGAATAAAATTCACGGGATTATTGATTTCGTGAGCGACCCCTGCTACCAGTTGCCCTAAGCTAGACATTTTTTCGCTTTGAACTAACTGCGTTTGGGCTTTGCGGAGTTCCTGAACGGTGGCTTCTAGCTGATTCGACTTCTGCCGCTCCCTGGCTTCACTTTCCCGCAATATCGCTTCCACCTGCCGACGTTGGGTAATTTCTGCCTGCAACTGATCGTAGGCTTCTAACTGTTTGAATACCGTATCGAAGGTTGTCGCCAGAAATCTAACTTCATTGGGCGGCAGATCTGGCGGTAAGGTAAATAGCCCCGTTCGCTTACTCTGATTGACGGCTTGATTCAGGCTGTTTAAGGGATGAAGGACTTGCTGTTGGAGTAAGCGCGCCATTAAGAGCAGCAGTAGGACGATGCCAATCACCAGGGTAATGGTAGAAGTCAAGAAGGTTTGTTCGGCATCCTGCCGTAATTGCTGGAGATCCAGAATCACGACCGCCAGACCTCGTTGACCCACCGTGCCAAACAACGTGCTTTGAAACGGCAGAATTTGAACTAATGCAGCCTCACCATTCAGCTTAATCTCCTGACTGACATCGGCTCCCCTTTCTAATGCCTGATCCATAACGGGTATCAGTTCAGGATGAACCTCAGCATAGATACGACCGTGGGGAATCTGTCCACTTTGGGCGATCGTCCTTCCGTCAGGGCTAACGATGGCAATTTCTATCACTGCGGGTAGCGTGGCATAGTTCTGAACCACTCGCCGGAGAATACTTTGCTCCTCTATCTCCAACAAGCCCTCTATCGAAAACTCCAGGGATTGGGTAATGGTTTGGGCCCGTTCTTCTGCCTGTCGTCCTAAGTCAACCTGAATCAGCCGATGGTTGATCCAGAGCGTTGAGATTCCTACTGTAGCAATGGATAGACCAAAGCCTGCCAGCAATTGTTGCCCTAAGCTCGTTTTTCGTTCAAGTCCATACCGTGTCATCCCACGGCTGCGCTTGTGCTTCATTTCGCTCGTTCCTCAAGGGCCAGGGATAACGGTTCTGCGCTGAATTCAATATCGTTACGGGGAATGCGCCCATGCCGTGGATCGGCTTCTAATAGCTGAATCAGGCTGGTGCTAGCAGTTTTGAGTCCGTCTTGCTGAAACATCTGCTGCTGCATGACAACATCACCCTTCTTCAAACCGGCATAATCACTGCCAAACGACTCACCACTTTGCCCCAACGCTTCCCCCACTGCGGCAAAAACCGTATCCGGTGTCGTATCGATCGCCTGCATCACATCCAACCAGGTGGCAACGAATGCAGCCAGTTCAGGCTTTTTGGTTTGCAAGACTTCTGAGCGAGTCATCACTCCATCAATCACCAGGCTATCTAGATCGGCTGTGGTGTGGGGAATCGAACCATCGATCGCGTCAGCCGTTTCCCCCAGCATGGGTTCCCATAACACAGCAGCATCCAGCCGTCCGGTTCGCATCATTTGGGCAGCCGTTTCGTTGGAAACATCGACAATATTGACCTCTGAGGGTGGAACCTGATGCAGCTTCAGGGCTTCTAACAAAATCAGGTGATTCACCGTGCTGAGTTTTGCCCCCACCTGCTTGCCTCGTAAGTCCGCGATCGATGCCACACCGGGTTGAGCCACAATGCCATCGGCTCCATGGGAAATGTTGCTGACGAGCATAAACACAGGTTTATCGTTGCCTGGATCGACCTGCATCGTATCCCAGAGGGAAGCAAAGGCCAAATCCAGGGAACCCCGTAATACGGCCCGGGCAGAATCCTGCTGGTTTTCAAACCGGATGAGTTCAACGTCTAACCCATGTTTCTGGAATAAATTTGCGCTCTGGGCATACAGGATAATGTCAAATCCGGGCCACGTGGTCACACCGACTTTGAGGGGCTTGAGATTAGCGGTTTGTCCGGGACTGCATCCGGGCAGCAATCCGATGGTGAGGGTGAAGGTTAAGGCTAAAGTAAACCAGCCAGCCAGGGAGACAGGTGGGCGCAACGATCGCAGCCAGCTCATTCTATTTTGCAGCTCGTACTGAATCCTTCCGAACGCGCTCAATGTTTCCTGAAACATCTCCTGAATCTCCATTGCAGCAATTTATGACCGATCGCATTTAGACCTAGCGTTCCCAGTCTTTTGCAAACTGCAACAAGGAGAAACTGCAACAAGGAAAAACCGTGATAAGGTGAGGCTTTAAATTTTGATCAGCGTTTGGATTAAATCAGCGAGTTGTTCCGCACTATCGACGATCGCCAGCTTGCCCATTGCCTCCGCCATCTGTCCCAGAACGTCCGGGGATTGCAGCAGATACAAAACTTTACTTTGCAATAGGTCGGCTGTTAATTCATTCTGCTGAAACAGAAGTGCTGCGCCTGCCTGGGCAAACGCCTTCGCATTGTAGGTTTGGTGATCTTCGGCGGCGTAGGGATAGGGAATCAAAATTGCCGGGGATTGGGTCACTGCTAATTCCGTCAGCGTGCCAGCCCCCGCCCGACTGATGACCAGATTTGCCCGTTGGAGAATGCCAGCCATATCCCCATAGAAGGGCAGGGAAAGGTATTGGGGATGGCTGAGGGACTTCGCCTCTGGATCGCTTTCCCCCGTCAAATGCACCACCCAGATTCCCGCATCAAACCAGGCAGGGGCACACTGACGAACCAGCCGATTCACTGCTACGGCTCCCTGGCTGCCTCCCACCACCACGATTAAGGGCGCACCGTCAGGAATGGGTAAATTCAGCGGTTGAGACTCTGCCAAAGCCGATCGAAATTGAGAACGGACTGGCGTTCCGACGTGAACCGTTTGGGCACGGGGCAGGTATTGGGCCGAGTCCGTAAAACCGATCGCTACTGCCCGACAAAAGGGACTCAGCCAGCGAGTGACTTTACCCGGTAGCAGATTCGATTCATGGAGGATCACAGGCAACCCCAGGGAACGGGCCGCCAGGATGGCCGGAGCTGCAATATATCCTCCCGTCGTGAATACGCCCTGAAATTGTCCCTGTCGCAAGAGTTGCCGAACTTGCAGAATTGACCCGACTAGACGACTAAAAATCTTCAGGCTTCCCAAGCCCAACCGTTGCTGAAATCCTGTCACCGCGATCGTGTGAAGTGAATAGCGATCGGGCACAAGCTGCGTTTCCAGGCGATCGGGGACTCCCAACCACTCAATGTCGTAATCCGGCAGTTGTTCAACCGTTGCCAGGGCTGGAAACAAATGTCCTCCAGTTCCGCTGGCAGCGACCAACAGCTTGGGGCGAGAAGAGGTTGATGATCCGGCGGTTGTAGCCAAGGGGATTCTCCGTAGCAAATCGCTTTCAGATTTTAAGGTTTCGCGTCTAGATTTTGCACCTTTTTGCTGCAAGTGGATCATTATTTCTGAGAATTTTGATGGGGTGCGATCGATTCCCGTAGCGCAGGTATCTTGCCTGCCTGTCAGTGATTTCTAAAGCAGGATACCCCCAACTGATATCCCAACTAAAATATCCCAAAAAGCTAATATCCCAAAAAACTGAGTCCCAGATGCTAATTTGCCCCAGAACCCAGACACAGTATTCTCATTCTTGTGTTCTAGTTTACAAGAGTTTGAAGTGTTGCAGTATGGGGCGAAACAGTCGTTACAAATTGTGAACTTCATCAAAATTTGGCTGACAATCCTCGAAAAAAGGCGCGAAAAAAGAGGCGTTAAACTGGCTGAAATTTGTTAAGCTGCAAATCACGTAATGACAGCTCTCGATTAGACAGACCTGGCCCATACCTATGCACCACCCCACCTCGATCGCCTCCTTTTCTGCTAGATCTGCGGGTTCTCTGATATCCCGAATATCTCGACCCCAACGTCAATCCTTTATGGGTCAAACCTTGCGCTGGGTTCCGTCGGTTCTGCTGGGTTTGATGGTGAGTTGGGCGGGAGGAGTTTCGGCACAAGTCGCTCCTGGTGTGCCGGGCGATCGATTGGAGATGGCTCAGTCCGCAGACGGTACAGCTCCGGCTGAAATTGTGGAAACGCTGACTCAAATTGATGCGGCGGCCAATCAAGCTGATCTGGAAACAGTTTTGCGCTTCTATAGCCCCAACTTCCGAACCTCTGACGGGTTGACCTATGAGAATCTGGAGCAAAACCTGGCAGAACTCTGGGAGCGATATCCCAACCTGACTTACCAGACGCAGCTCAATTCCTGGGAGGCAGATGGGCTGGCGATCGTGATTGAAACCACCACCACCATTACGGGGAGTCAATCCAATGCCGATCGTCCTCAGACGTTGAACTCCACCATTACCTCCCGACAGCGGTTGGAAAATTCCCTGATTGTTGAGCAAGAAATTTTGTCTGAGCAAACCCAGGTGATGATTGGCGACAGTCCGCCAGTGGTTGAAGTACTTTTGCCGGAACAGGTATCGATCGGGCAAACGTTTGAATTTGATGCAATCGTTCAGGAGCCTCTCGGCAACCGGCTGTTACTCGGAGCGGCGATCGATGAACGAGTGCAGTCAGAGGGCTATTTTGCGGCAGTGCCAATTTCGCTGGAAGTCCTGTCATCCGGGGGACTGTTCAAGCTGGGTCGTGCGCCTGCCGCTCCCGATAGCCACTGGATCTCAGCGGTTTTGATCCGGGAAGACGGCATTACTACAGTCACACAGCGGTTACGGATTGTTCGTCCGGGGGGCGCATCATTGTTGCGGTAGGGAGAGTTGGGGATTGAGGTGCGGGGGTGCCAATGGTGAGACGATCCAGGCAGGATAGTACATCATCCGTAGTGCCGACCCAACCAACAATTCCACCCTGGGCGCAGACCATTTCCAGGGTTGCTTGCTTGAAGGCGGGAAAGTAGCTTTCAGTAGCATCTTCAACGAGCAGACACTCATAGCCGCGATCGTTGGCTTCACGCATGGTGGTTTGAACGCAGACCTCAGTGGTGACTCCAGTAATCAGCAGGTGGGTGATGCCTTTTTCCTGGAGGTGCGCTTCCAGGGAGGTGTTGAAAAATGCCCCCTTGCCCGGTTTGGGAATGATGACTTCATCGGGTAATGGAGCCAGTTCAGGAATGATCTGATTTCCAGGTTCTCCCAACACCAAAATCCGTCCCATGGGGCCAGTATCACCAATTTTCAGACTGCCATGACCGCGATCGCGCTTGGAGGGCGGACAATCGGATAGGTCTGGTTGATGCCCTTCCACAGTTTGAAAGATCGGCAGTTGGTAACGACGAAAGGCCGTCAACAACCGCTGCACGTTGGGAATAATCGATCGCAACCGACCGACTTCATTACCTAAAGCATCCCCAAATCCCCCTGGTTCGATAAAGTCGCGCTGCATATCGATAATCAGGAGTGCCACTTGATGGGGGGAGGGAAGAGGGTAGGGATAGGGTTTTGCAGGAATTTCCATTTTGGGCTTCGGGAGTAGAAAGGTGGGAGTAGAAAGGTGGAAGTTGGGAATCGGGGACTTCAGGACAATGGTTTGATTAGACCATCGCCTTCAATCCGGAGCCACCGACCGCGCCAGTGAACCTTGCTGCCCAATGCGCCAAGGGCCCAGATGACGAGACTTAAACCATCTCTGAGGGGCAAAAGCCAGAGCCAGCGCAGGAGTTTAGGACAGTTCAAGAGCACCATAGACAGAATCGCTTGCATGAGCCGGACGGCGATCGTGATTAAAGTCAAAATCACAGCCCAGGGTTGAAAACCTGTGATCAGCAAGAGTGGTAAGCAAAATACCACACCATAGCAAAAGATGATTGTGTAGTAGATTGCACCTCGATTGAAACGAATGGTTCTGGCCCAGCGAAGTTCGCGCTGAAACAGTTGGCGGATGGTTTCCCGTCCCGTGTCTGATTCCAGTAAGTAGTGGGATAACTCTACCCGGTAGCCTGCCTGGGCTGTGCGTTTTCCCAGGTTATAATCAGAGCCAATTCGGTTTAACTGAAGCCCTCCGGCTGCAATCAGGGCATCCTGCCGCATGGCGATCGTCGCTCCCACGGCAAACCGTAGCCCTCCATCCATTGCCCGCGCAATTAAGGCACTGGGAATAAACTCGCAGCAGCGACCCAATGAGGCCAGGGCTGCACCCATAAATTGCGGATTGTGTCCCAGGAAGGCACAAGTCACCATGCCCACCTGAGGATCCGCTAAGGGATCCGTAACGGTGCGAATGTAGTCTGGACTGACCTGGATATCACTATCGACGAAAACAATCCACTCGTAGCGCATTTCTTCCAGCAAGTAGGTGAGGGTGCTGTCCTTATGGTTTACGCCACGCGGTTCTAACCCCACGAACAGGCGAACTCGATCGGGAAAAGTTTCAGCCAGCTGTTTGAGGGTCGGAACGGCAGGATCAGTCGGATCAACTACGCCAAACAACACTTCATAATCGGGATAATCTTGCTGGCAGAGGGCAGTCCAGTTTTCCCAGGCTCCCTCATCTAACCCACAAACCGGAACCAAAATAGAAACGCCAGGAGTCGATCGCAGATCCCCCCCTGAGGGCGATGATACAAAAAAACGCCAGGTAAAAACGGCGCAAGCGAGATAAAAAACGATCGAACCTGTGATTAGGATCAAGAAAAGAGATAGGAGCAAAAGCATCATGCATTGGCGTATGGCAATTCTCTAAAATAGCGTACCAAATGCCGATGAGCTGATTGCAAAGAATCTGGGAGCAGACTCAATGTCTAACCCCCAGATATCTTGTTTGGGTACATCCCTTCTGACTGTGCAACTGTAGGTCAACAGCACCCTTAGGATCATGAATTAAATAACCTGTAAAGCGTTTTACTTCGTTGACTGGGCAGGCAAGACTTCGGCTTGAGCTCAGTCGAAACGCTGCCCACTCCACAAGAATTCCAGATTATTCAGTTCGCATTCCTTAGCGATAAGATGCCTGCTTCACGGAATTAACAGTGTACAAGGGGGATGGCTCTTTTTTGAGTTATATTAGCGGCACTTAGATCTCAGTATCCGGCGTAAGGTCAGGGGATGGGGCACTGAAGCCAACCTGTCCCACATTTGCTCTCCGCACTCTGGCATCAACAATTACTGCCACAAGATTTCCCTGAAGGGTCACAAAGGTATCCGCTACGGTTCGTGCCCCCCGGTTAGCAAAGTTGCCGTCTTCAAACGTATAATCTCTACGACGATTGAGCAAGTTAAGCTCATCTTCCCCTACTTTGAAGTCCCAAATAATCGAAAAGGCCTGATCGCCGGTTGTGGAGCCAGGTCTGGCCGCAGGAGTCCGGGCACGTCGTCCCCCACTGTAGTTTGTAAACAGGTTAAAGGTGTTGGTGCCAGCCCCCCCGTACATTTCATCCCGCTCAAGCAAACGCCCACTCCGTCGGACTTCATGGGAGTTGATAACGTCATCGCCTTCGCCACCAGACAGGAAATCTGAACCCAATCCACCAATCAAGGTATCGTTTCCAGCATCCCCAAGGAGGATATCATCGCCTGCTCCCCCATCCAGGTAATCATCCCCAGCTTCTCCCTGTAACACATCGTTGCCACCATCCCCATAGAGCACATCGTTGCCGAGTCCGCCCAGAATGGAATCATTTCCTTCCCCACCAAACACGGTATCATTCCCGTTCCCACCGTTGATCGTGTCGTTGCCGTCCCCAGCTTCGACATAGTCATTACCAGCACCAGCATCAATCAGGTTGTTGCCAAACTCAACATAGATATAATCTGCACCTGCATCTGCCAGGATGATGTCATCTCCTGCAGTACCCAACAAAGTATCTGCTCCAGACGTACCCAAAATGGTTGCCATATGAACATTTCTCCTTATTGCTAAATAATTTGTTTTACGAAGAGATGCAAACCGCAAACAGCCTAAATTAGGCTTCAGCCGTGGTGAATCACTGAAACTGCGCTCACCCTATTTGGGAGAGCATCCGAGAGCAGAAATTTAGAGTGCGTCGAGGCGATTACACTTCAGTATTTCTTGGGTGTAACAGCAAACCCTGCATCGAATTTGGTTTGTGCTTTCGGTAGAAAACTCAACGAACGATCGCAACCGTAACAGTGATTACATTCACTGCTTCTGGGACTGAAAGATAAATCCGGGAAGATTTGAAAAATTCTAAAAAATACTCAAAATTGAGGCTGAAGCGGATTATTAGAAGATGATCAAGCCCTAACTGGACAATTCGGATTTCAAATTCTACAACCGCGAAATTGCGGTTGTTTATGTAGCGACAAGCTGAGAGTAAGAAGGAGTGGCGAGGTATTACTGGCGGTTAGGATTGAGTACGATAGTGCCCTCAATGGATTGACCAGGCATGACAAACACGTTGGGATTGTAAATATGCAGCTTAATTCCAGTGGCGGGTTGGGTGCGATCGCCTATATTAGCGACTTGAGACTGGGCAAGATCCAGCGGATTCACGGCCACAACTTGACCTTGCAGGGGATGATTGGGGTGCAGATCCAGAAAAACCTTGACGTGCTGCCCGGCTTGGAGTTGATCGATTGCCCCTTGCAGACCGGTTCCTTCCAGATCAACCCGGTCTAGCCTCACTGCGATCGATACAAGTTGCTGTCCGGGCTGAACGGTGGCTCCTGGCTCCACGAAATGATGGCTGACCACGCCATCCACCGGACTAACAACCGTCAAAGCCGATCGTTGGGCTTCCAGGTCATGCTGTTGTACCCGCAATTGGAACGCTCGCTCCTTGGCATCTGACAATCTGGCAAGCACCTCAACCCATTGGTTTCGCAGGCGATCGAGTTCCGGACTACTAATGTAGGGGCTTAGACTGCTACTGAGCGCACGTACCCAACTGCCTTGGGCTAACCGCAATTGTTGTTCCAGACCACGTACCTGTGCCTCCAATTGCGTAAGCCGTCGTTGCTGGTTTTGATAAAACTGCGAGTTGGCATAGTCGGGATTGCTAGTGTTGGCGACCGCTGTTCTTGCCCGCTCCAAATCGGCTCTCGCTGTGGCCAGTTGGGCTTCAACGCTCACAATCTCTCGATCGGCATTTCTGACCTGCTCATCCACGACCCGATCTTCTGGATACAGTGCCAGATAGGCATCCCAGAGATCTTTTCTCAAGGCTTCTCGCTCTGCCTCAACCTGATGTTCTTGTTGCACCGCTGTCGCTAGTTGAGCCTGGACGGTATTCAACTGAGCCATCAGTTGCGCATCATCCAGTTGGGCGATCGCCTGCCCACGTCGGACGGCTTCACCCGGTTGGGCAATCATCCACTGGATTTGACCCGATGCCGAAGCGACTACGGCGCGTTCAACCCCCTGAACCTGGGCACTAAATCGGACGGTAGCCGCTGGCAGTTGCTGCGTTGCTGGAGGTGGGATTTCTTCTAAATCGGAACGGGCAATATAATAAGCGGATACGACAGCACCAGCGGTGAGCGTTCCCAGGAGCAATACAATACTCCAGGGAAAGGCATGGCGATCGCGGGAGGCGACCTGCGGGGAGGCAGGGCCAGTAGGAGGGGAAGTGATCGATTTCATCAGTCTGCTCCTGAACCTGTGGAGGCTGGATTGTTACTGCAATTGACAATAGAAGCGGTCAAGTCACATCAGGTTCTCTACTTTGAGTCTAGAGCAAATGCCAGGAAAGATTTGTGAGGCTTCGTTAAAGCCCTGTTAACTGGACATTAGATGCAGCAGAAACCAACCCAGCCTGATTTGAGGTCTGAACAGAGGTTGTGGATAGAGGAAGTTCCCAGAGCCAGTTATGTCCCCATTCCCAGCAAAGCCCCGATCGATCGTCCGATATTGGTCGGTTCCATCGCATCCAGGGCTGCCGTCGGTTCATAGCCACAGTGCACCATACAGTCCGCACACTTAGGATTGCCGCTCTTAGAGCCGTACTGTTCCCAATCCGTTAGTTCCAGCAACTCCTGAAAGGTTGCGTAATGGCCTTCATTCAGCAGATAGCAGGGTTTTTGCCAACCCAGAACGCTGTAGCTGGGGCTGCCCCAGGGAGTACATTCGTAGTCCTTCTCGCCAAGCAAAAAATCGAGAAACAGGGGACTGTGATTAAAGTTCCAGGCTTTCTTACCCGTTTTGTAGGGTAAAAGGATCTCACGGAAGAGGGCACGAGTCTGCTCTCGCTTCAGAAAATGGTCTTGATCTGGAGCCCACTCGTAGCTGTAGCCCGGAGAAATCATCATGCCATCCACTCCCAGTTCAGTCAGAAAATCAAAGAATTTCTGCATTTCCTGAGGATTGGCCCCGGCAAAGATGGTGGTATTTGTGGTGACCCGGAACCCTTTCGCCTTGGCGGCCTGAATTGCTTTAACCGCAGTATCAAATACGCCCTTGCGATCGACGCATTGATCGTGCAAGTCTCGCAGTCCATCTAAATGAACGCTGAAGGAAAAGTAGGGGGATGGCTGGAACTTGTCCAAGCTTTTCTCCAGGAGTAAACCGTTGGTGCAAAGGTAGACAAACTTTTTGCGATCGACCAGTCCTCGCACAATCTCATCGATCTGAGGATGCAGGAGCGGTTCTCCTCCTGGAATTGAAACAACCGGCGCGCCACATTCTTCCACCGCTGCAAAACACTGTTCTGGAGATAGATTTTGCCGCAAAATTTCTGTGGGATGCTGAATCTTACCACAGCCACTACAGGCTAAATTACACCGAAACAAAGGCTCCAGCATCAGCACCAGGGGAAACCGTTTGCGTCCTTTGATGCGTTGCGAAACGAGATACTTTCCAACTTCGAGAGCTTGCAACCAATGAATTGACATACGTGATCCGTCCACTCCTCTTTTTAAATAGCTAATCTGATCATTCGATCGGAATTGCAGTATCCAAATTGAACTCTAAACCCCTTCAGAAATTCTCAGATAGCAGCTACCAGGGTCGGCAAATGCAGAAGCATCGCGTGCTTTCGCCTGATATTGACCACTATACCGAGACAACCTGCTGCTGACTACTGAAACGAAGATAATCTATCCATTAGGGTGAGGTTTGTCTGCTGTCCCACCCCAGTCAGAAAACCCGGTGAACTGCAATTTTTGCAACTGCAATTTTTGCAACTGCAATTTTTGTCACTCGTCCGGCTCCCGCTGATAGAAATAATCAATGCATTGCATAGATTGTTCGTAATTTGTCCGATCTCTGCTGCTCTGGGGAGGGTAATGAACTGTTTTACCTTAATCAAAGCTTATTAAACCTTTCCTGAACGGATGGGGAACGGTTGAATGATGGAATAATCCTGCACCTTCTTTGCACAATTGATATTTCCACATCCTTGCTCCTTCACCAAAGTTAAACCCCTCCGGAGGATAGGTTAACCATGTTCAACCTAACGTCATTTACTCAAGCTGATATGTATCGCTGTGCGATCGCGGTGCGTAATATGGATGCAGACTCCAGCAGCATGGAAGAAACGGCGAATCGTATTGTTCGTTACCTGTACGAGAATTTGATTGATGCCAAAACTGGGCGACCGTCCTGTACCCTGGTTCGATTTTTCAAAACGCATCCCTATGGCGAACTGACAGCAGACTTGCAGGAGGCAGCCCAAGCCATTCTCAAAGGACGTTCTGTTTTACGAGCGACCAAATGTCTGACCCTACTGGCAACCGCTGGAGATGAGCCATATTGGAATGTGAGACAGGAATCAAAGGGACATCAGGCGATTCCGTTGATGGATGAAGACTTCGTTTATCGCGCGCCCATGATTCTGCAACTGATTCAACAGTTTGGCTTAGAGGTCAGCTCAGTCATTGATCCATCTCCGACGCTGATTGAAGATACCGCACGGATGAACTTTAATGTGTTCTATGTCCCTAAAGCATTAGACAGTCCCTATATTCCAGCCCAAAAGGAATTTGTCGTGCCTTACAAAGTGCAATCCGTTTTAGGCTTTGGTGGTATGCTACCTTCAGGAAATCTATTTGCCATTATTTTGTTCAGTAAGACAGAAATTCCGCCAGAAACAGCCAGTTTATTTAAGTGGGTTTCTGCCTATATTCGGATTGCTGCCGCTAAGTTCGATCGCGGCCAGTTTTTGCCCCCCAGGGTATCCCCCGGCTTGCCCCCCCAGCCATTCCCCAGTTCGTTCCCCAGCTTGCTGTCACTCAGCCATCATAGCCGCAGCCCATTCAGCCAACAAAGCAGAATGCTTGACAGGTTATTTCTTCACAATTCTAAGCTGATCCTCCCCGCCGGAGGGCTTGAATCGTATCGATCGCCTGTGCTGCCACTTGCTCGATCTGGGTTGCTGTATTGAAACGACCGATGCCAAATCGAAGGGAGGCGTAGGCGAGTTCTGGCGATCGGCCCAGAGCTTGCAGAACATGGGACGGGGCAATCTTGGCAGAGGTGCAGGCTGAACCCGAAGACACGGCAACAAATGGCTGAAGGCCCAGGATAAGCGCCTGACCATCAACCCCTTCGACGCTGATGTTGAGATTCCCTGCTAGCCGTTGCGTGGGATGCCCGTTTAAGTGAATACCGTCCAGGGCTTGCAGCAACTGCCATAGTCGATCGCGCAGGTGTTGGATGCGTTGAGATTCCACCGCCATGTTGGCAATTCCCAGTACCACGGCTGCGGCAAACCCAACAATCTGGGGGGGATACAACGTCCCCGATCGCATTCCTCGCTCATGCCCTCCCCCATGCAACTGGGCGGATAGTTTGACTCTGGGATCCCGTCGTCGGACATAGAGGGCCCCGATACCTTTGGCCCATAGACTTTATGCGCCGTCAGGGACATCAAATCAATCTGCATAGACTGCACATCCAGGGGGATTTTGCCGATCGCCTGGGCCGCATCGGTGTGAAGTAAAACCTGATGACGATGACAGAGAGCCCCAATTTCCGCCAGGGGTTGCAGTACGCCAATTTCATTATTCGCCGCCATGACCGACACCAGCACCGTATCTGGACGAATCGCCTTTTCCAATTGCGCCAGATCCACTAACCCATTGGGCTGTACGGGGAGGACTGTCACCTCAAACCCCAGAGATTGCAGGTAGCGACAGGGATCAAGAACGGCATTGTGTTCTGTGGCCACGGTTACAAAATGTCGTCCCTTCGCAAAGTAGGATTCCGCTACGCCTTTGATGGCCAGATTATTCGCCTCCGTTGCACCACTGGTAAACACAATCTCTTCAGGAATGGCACCGATCGCTCCCGCAATTTTTTCCCGTGCTTGCTGAACGGCGGCCTCCGCTTCCCAGCCGTACAGGTGTGTGACACTTGCTGGATTGCCAAACTGCTGGGTGAAATAGGGCAACATTGCCTGTAGAACGCGATCGTCTACGGGGGTGGTGGCGTGGCAGTCAAGATAAATCGGGCGAGTCATGGATGGCAGGTAATTCAGCAGATAATCCAGCAAATAATCCAGCAATCAAAAAGATTTCAGGGATGCAGCGATGCTTGATACTACACGCCTTGCCCTCATCCCTCCCCTTCAGTATAGATAGCCTGGTATAGACAGCGACAGAACTGTCCTTCTGATAGAAGAGAGCTAAGATAGCAGCAATTAAGGTATAGGTACGGAAACATTTTGACAACCTCCATCCGCACACAAATCTGGTTTCTATGGTTCTGCTCCGACTCCATAACTTCACTCAACCGACCGTGTCCTCTCCTACTTCCTCCGCTGTTCAGTCTCGCTTTTCACCCTGGTTAACTCCCATCGTTTATTTCTTAGGCTGTTGGTTTGTGCTACCCGCCTATTTTCGGATGCGTATTACCGGGCAAGAGAACATTCCTGAGGATGGGCCGGTTATCCTGGCTCCAACGCATCGATCGCGGTGGGATGCCCTGCTGGTTCCTTACGCTGCCGGCCGGTTTGCCACAGGACGAGACATACATTTTATGGTGACCTCAGATGAGGTGAAAGGGTTCCAGGGCTGGCTGATTCGTCGCTTGGGTGGGTTTCCCGTCAATCCCCGTAATCCTGGCATTGGCAGTCTGCGGCATGGGGTGGAAGTGTTGCAAAACCGGGAGATGATGGTGATTTTCCCAGAGGGTGGCATTTTCCGAGATAAGGAACTGCATCCCCTGAAGCCAGGTCTGGCCAGGTTGGCGATTCAGGCAGGAGCAAGTCAGCCCGATCTAAACGTCAAAATTGTGCCGGTTAACCTTGACTACAATCCGCCGATTCCCAAATGGGGATGCAAGGTAAATGTTTCTATCGGAAAACCGATCGAGGTTTCAAAGTATTTGCAAGGGAACGTGAAGCAGAACGCTCAAGCCCTGACGGATGAAATGCGATCGGGACTGACTCAACTCATCGAGCAAAACCAGATTGCTGAATCTGGTGAATTAGCGGAATCGAATTGCTAGTCACGGATAATACGACCCGTAGAGCAGGCTTTCAGCTTGCTTAAAAATACTGTACCGAGGTCTACTAGCAAAGCCGATCGAATGGTCAGTATCGCTCAACCAATAATCGCGCTTCCGCCTCCAGGGTAAATTCCTTCAGGTGATTCCATTCTGCTCGGCGGACGGCAAGAAAGGCTTGAGCCAGTTCAGAGCCTAAGGTATCCAGCAGCAGGCGATCGTGGGCTAAATGATCGATCGCTTCATCCAGGTGTTCCGGCAAGCGATCAATCCCCTGCTGCAATCGATCGGCTTCAGGCATGTATCCCGGATCAATCGATACGGGTTCTCCCAGGGTTAATCCCTGGCGTATTCCATTCAACCCAGCCGCGATAGCGCTCCCCAAAGCCAGATAGGGATTAGCAGTCGCATCGATCGTTTTAAGTTCAATGTGCGTGGGGCTGGGAGCCGTGGGATTGCTGGGAATCCGCACCGCCGCTTCACGGTTATCCTTTCCCCAACAGCGAAAGGCTCCACTCCAGAAATGAGGCTTTAACCGCCGGTAGGAATTGACACTGGGGGTGGTAATCGCCATCAGGGCCGGCAGATGCCAGAGGAGCCCCGCCACAAAGGGCTGGGCGATCGGGGATAACTCTCCAGGCTGGGAGTCGTCTGGAATTAAATTTTTTCCCTCACGCCACAGGCTCAAGTGGAGATGGCAACCACTGCCTGCCTGGTCTGCAAATAGCTTTGGCAAAAAAGAGGCGCGTAGGTGGTGCCGCAGGGCTACGCCTCGCACCGTTTCCCGAAAAACAATCTGGCGATCGGCGGCTCCCAGAGCATTGGTGTAGCGAATGGCGATTTCATGCTGCCCCGTTCCCGATTCTGGATAGTACCGCTCAACTGGAATCCCCTGCGCCATCAGAGCTTCGGTGATGTCATGAATCACGGTCTGATTTTGATCCATGCCCAGGGTTGAGGCAAAGGCCGTCTGATCGGCTGGAGCCATTTCCTGATCCGATCGCAGCAGGTAAAACTCATTCTCAAACGCGGCCATGACTTGTAGCCCTTCTGTCTCCGCTGCGGCAATCATTCGCTGCAAAAAACCGCGCGGACATAGGCTCCAGGGATGCCCCTGACTGATCATATTACCCATGACGCGAGCATGACCGGGAGCATAGGGCAAAGGCTGAAACGTAGACCAATCGGGAGCTAACCAGACCTCTCCCACCGGAGTCAACCCGCTTTCCGGCACCACCGCATCATACATGACTGGAATGGCCTGCTGCGCCTGGGAAATGCTCACCCCGTGAATCTGATGCTCCTCTAGAAAATCGGTATGGAAGGCTTTCCCGCGAATCATGTTGGCGTTGTCGCACCATAGCACCCGCACAAAGCGAATTTTCTGGTCTTTGATTTGATGCTTTACACGGGAGAGAAACTCGTTGGTTTGAGGGGCAGAATTCATGGTGCTAGTGGTTCAGCTTTTCCCAAAATTGTTGCATGATTCGGCTGGGGGAAGGATCGGATTGGGAACGATCTGAGGCGGTTTCAGTATCGGCTGCTCCAGAGGCAGGTTCATCCAGAATAATTTGTACTCCGACTCCATCCGCCCCAGAATTTGTTCCGGAATTTGTCTCAGAATCTACCCCATTTGTTCCAATGCCAGAAAACGGATCAGGGGAAACCGAGGAACCTGACCCATCGGTAGATGGATGATCGGGTTCCGGCAATGGAGGGCGAGTCCCATTTTCCTGGGAATTGGCTTCAGGAACCTCTGGAGTGATGGCTTCAGAAGACCCAGGCAGGGCAGGCACGATCGCCGGTCGTTGAGGAGTCAGGGTCATCCAGTCAAACGATCGCTGCACAATCACCGAAACGGTTGCAGTCAGGGCGATGGACAATAGCCCCAGGCAGCCGCGCCCCAGGAAGTGACCTAATCCAGATTTAGAAGAATTGTGTGTCATAGCCAACTACGTAAAACCAACAGAACCGATCGAATTAATGCTTTATGATACGACTCGGTTTCCAGGTTGGACGCTGGCTCGTGCCATTTTGGATTTTGGATTTTGGATTTTAGATTCTGGATTTTGGTTGAGGGCGAATTGGGCAGAGGTTCATTCGTAACATTTTGTTAAAATCTGATCAGGAGATTTTCAGGTTTTGGAATGCATTTAACGTGGCTGGATAATAATGCCTGGCTGATTGAAATGGGGGGACAGCGGATTTTGCTGGATCCCTGGTTAGTAGGAGCCCTCGTCTTTGGCAATATGCCCTGGTTGGTGAAGGGAGTCTCGCTTCAGCCGCGATCGATTCCTGAAAACATTGATCTGATTCTGCTGTCCCAGGGATTGGAAGATCACGCCCATCCTGAAACCCTACAACAACTCGATCGTCAGATTCCTGTGGTGGCTTCCTCTAACGCTGCTAAGGTGGTGGAGAAACTGGGGTTCAGGCACATCACTCCCCTACCCCACGGCGCAGAGCAGACAATCGCCGATCGCCTTACGATTCAGGCGGTTCCGGGGGCTGTGGTTGGCCCATTTCTGACGGAAAACGGCTACTTGATCACCGATCGCTCAGAAAATATCAGACTTTACTACGAACCCCATGGCTTTCACTCAGAGACGCTGCAAAACCTGGGGCCGGTGGATGTGGTGATCGCGCCTATCGTGGCCTCAAAACTGCCTGTGGTAGGAGCGATCGTGCAGGGGGCAGAATCCGCTCTGCGGGCTGTGGAGTTGCTTCAGCCGCGCTTCATTCTACCAACGGCGAATGGTAGTCAGGTAAAATTTGAAGGATTGATTGGGCCGTTGATTACGGAAGAAGGGAGTGTGGAGGAATTCCGGAGGTTGCTGGTGCAAAAGCAGTATGCAACGCAGGTAATTGCCCCAAATCCTGGAGAACGATTTGAAGTGGAGCGATCGGCAATTGACCGTTAAACTAAGAAGTATTCCTTCAGAGGGATTACATGATTATCCTCGATTGGGTTAACTTCTGAAACCGAATGAGTTCTGCGAATCAAAATGGGTTGTGTGTTGGGCAGATGAACGCCGGAGAGCCAGAACGGGGAAACCACTGGCAGAAAGTTCTGGATGCTTGTTTTATAGCAGCTTCTAGCCTATCGGTTGGTGTTCTGCTCGTGGATGAGCAATTTCGCTGTATTCAAAGTAATTCGGTTCTGGCGGAGATCAGCGGGTTGACCCTGGAGGATTGTCAGGGCAAGTACCTGCGAGAAGTTCTGCCTGATTTTTCTACGGCACTGGAGCAAACCTGTCAGCACGCTTTAGAAACCGGAAATTCCATCACGGATCTCAACGTTGAAACGGGTACACCATCGTCTAAACGTTGCTGGACGATCGCTTGTTTTGCTGTTGCTCGCACTCGTATGGTGAGTCTCTTTTTGTTGGAAACGACTTCCCTGATTCCATCAGAGTCTTCTCTGCATGCAGCTGAAGTGCGGTTTCGGGCGATGGTGCAAAACGCCTATGACATGATCAATGTGGAGATGCTCCGGCAGCAGTTTGAGCGCGAGCGTTTAATTAACAAGATTGCGATGCGGGTGCTTCAGACCCTTGATCTGCAAGATATCCTGGATACTGCTGTCACCGAGATCCGAACATTTCTGCAAGCCGATCGCGTCATCATTGCCCGCTATATTGGTGAAAGCTGGCATCTCATCATGGCCGAGGCGATCGGAGAAGGTTTGGCATCCTGTCTGGGCAAGAATGTGAAACACGCTCAGCTTGGGGAATATTTAGGACTGAACCAACAAACCATTCAGGCAGCAACCGAGCACCTGATGTCATTGCCTCTGTCTGAGACAGCTCCAGAGTGGATGGCACACTGGCAGATTCGTTCTCGACTGACGATGCCGATCGCTTTTGGGGAACAGCGTTGGGGCGTGCTGGTGGTGCATCAGTGTGATGGAGTGCGGCATTGGGAGACCTTTGAGGTTGAATTATTAGAACGATTATCGACTCAGTTAGCGATCGCCATTCAGCAGTCTGAACTGCATCAACAAATTCAGCACCTGAATGATGATTTAGAAAATCAGGTGACGGCCCGTACCGCAGAGTTGCAGGTGGCGTTTGAATTTGAAGCGACTCTCAAACGAATCACCGATCGGGTACGGGATAGTTTAGATGAAGATCAAATTTTGCAGGCGGCTGTCCGGGAATTAGCGTTAGTTTTAAAAATTAGCGGTTGCAATGCATCCATGTATGATCTGGATCAGCGAGCTTCAACTACCTGCTACGAATACACCACTTCTATCTCTCCCTATTTAGGACGAGTGGCTCAATTTTCGGCGGTACCAGAACTGTATAGCCAACTTTTGGGAGGGCAATATTTTCAGTTTTGCTCCCTTGTGCCTAACCCGGAGCGGGGGCTGGTTTCGATGCTGGCTTGCCCGATTCGAGATGATCAGGGGGTGATTGGAGATCTCTGGCTAATTCATCATAAAGAGTATGCCTTTAGCCCGCAGGATATCCGATTAGTAGAACAGGTGGCGAACCAATGTGCGATCGCCATTCGTCAAGCCAGATTGTATAAAGAATCGCAATCTCAGGTTAAAGAACTCGAACGATTGAATCAGCTCAAAGATGATTTTCTTAGCACTGTTTCCCATGAATTGCGGACTCCGTTAGCAAATATCAAAATGGCGATTCATATGTTGAAGGCAGCCCCCACGCCGGAGAAGCGAGAACGCTATATGAATATCCTGGAAGCGGAATGTAGTCGTGAAATTGAGTTGATTAACGATTTACTGGATCTACAGAAACTCGAAAATGATTCCTATACGGTTGCCTTAGAACCTATTCACCTGCAAACCTGGTTGCCAACGGTAATTGCGCCATTTATTTCCCGTGCCAAAAATCGACAACAGGTACTCAACGTTGAAGTACCCAGTGGAATGTCTGCATTAATGTCCGATCGCAAGACATTAGAACGAATTCTGGCGGAGTTATTAAATAACGCCTGTAAGTACACCCCACCCCAGGGAAGAATTACCTTAGAGGTGAGTCATGTGGTAAATCTAGCAGTCAGTCCCCATGCCATGACCCGGTTTGCGGTTAGAAATGAAGCCAATGTCCCGGCGGCAGAGATTCCTCGGATGTTTGAGAAGTTTTATCGGATCCCCAAGGCCGATCCGTGGCAGCAGGGGGGTACCGGTTTGGGGTTGGCCTTAGTCCAAAAGTTAGTGGAAACCCTCCAGGGCAGCATTCATGCCAGCAGTCAGAATGGGTGGACAACGCTACAGGTGGATTTACCAGTGTTGGGGAAGGCAGCGGAATAGGGTCAGCTTAGACCATTCAGCTTGGATCATTCAGCTTGGGTCATTCAGCTTGGATTATGAATTCAACCTGTCAATCGTTCTGCTTGGTTGACTGGGCGGGCAGGATGCCCACCCCACAAGAATTTTAGATTATTCAATTTGTTCAATTTGCATTTCTTAGACAAATTTTAAGGAGGCGAATCAGACAATCTGCCTCAGGTTGATAGATTGCTCCGATCGCTGGGATTGGCTCTGCGAAATTCCATCTGATAACGATACAGGGCGACCGGCCGCGAGGGGGCAAACAGATTATCTGTGGGGAAGGTTTTGAAGTAATCAGGATCCTGGGGCGATAGGTAAATGGCTGTCACCTGTTCCGCTACGATGTCAGGGCGATCGTCGCCGGAAGGGGCATCCTTTTGAGGCGGGAAATAGGTATAGGCAGTGGTATTTTCGACTTCGTTAAAGTAAATATCGGCAATGCCCAGGAATTCCTGCTGAAAAATTTCAGTGGTGATGAATTGATTCGGCGCAGGCGACTCTGTATCGCGCCCTGTAACCGTAGACAGCAAACGACGATCGTTTTTGAGCAGGGTAATCTGACGATTGGGATTCTTCGGATCCAGCTTCACCGCCAGCACAGCATCTTCCCCCAAGTAGGCCTGCGCAGACTCAATCCATTAAAAGCGCGATCGGAAATAATCGATGTTGTGTCGCCATTCAAAGGATTCAAAATCGGCTGGAGAAACATCTGAATCCCTTCGGGCTGTTCCTCTACAAACCGCACTGGAAAGACGATCGGCTGATTCAAAAACCGTTGGTTGCCCTCAAAGCCTGGAGTCACCAGTTCTGGAGCCAGAGGAGCCTCCATATCCACCAGAGTTGTAGTGACTACCCAATCCCCTGCAAACCATTCTGGGTAAATCAAATCTCCCTTGGCAGACTGCACCAACGGTTTTCCCTGCCAGTCGGGAAAGCGCGACAATCGTGCTGCTAACTCACCTGCCTGAGCCGTGCCACTACAGAACAGCCATAGAAGCAGGAGTGCCAGGAGCCAGAAGAGTTTTTGCTTGTATCGCATGGGAGGACTGAGGACTGAGGACTGAGGACTGAGGACTGAGGACTGAGGACTGAGGACTGAGGACTGAGGACTGAGGATGAAGTAGGAAGTAGGAATGAGAGATGACTCTTGTGGGGTGGGCATCTTGCCCGCCCAGTCAGCCCCAAAGGACTGAGAACCAACAGTTGATGACAACTCTTGTGGGGTGGGCATCTTGCCCGTCCAGTCTGACTCAAAGGACATAGACCACAGAGAGTTCGCCTTTATGTTAGCGTTTTACCCTTTACTTTCCCATACTCGATCGCTCTCCACCCATCCTCAAGGGGATGCGGCAGATTGACAATGCTTAATAATGGCCGCATTCACCACTTCAGGATTGCCACTCGACGCGACATGACCGCAGTTGGGCACAATCTCAAAGCGGGAATTGGGGAGCCTGGAATGCAGTAACCTGCCATTTTCGATCGGAAACCAGCGATCGTGATCAGACCACAGCACCAGGGTGGGACAGGTGACTTTGGGGAGATTATCCTGAATGGTTTGGATCAGGTTCGGTTGCTTGCGGTGGAAGCGATCGATTTCCTGTGCGGCAAGCTGTAAGTCGGCGGCAAACTGAGTCAGCGTACCGGGGATGTGCAGGTAGGGATAGGTGAGCCAGTAGATGTCCTCGTCGGCAATTTGTGAGGCATCCAGCACGACTTCTCGACGGATCAAGCGAGTCATGGACTGGACGATCGGGTTAAAGGGGCGAACCAGTTGGTTTTGATCGACCCATTCCACCAGGGGTAGGGGTAGGGCAGAGAGCGATCGCATACTGGAACTGGGTAACTGCTGCGGAAATACGGGGGCATTAATCACTACCAGGCGATCGACTTGATCTGGATAGGATTGGGTCAGGGCGAGGGCGGTTAAGGCTCCCAGGGATTCGGCGGCAATCATCACAGGCGAGTCGCACAGGGATTGAATCACCCTAAACAACTCAATCACTTGATGGCCAATCACTTCTGGCAGGGGTGGCGTTTCTGAGAAACCATAGCCCTTGGCATCAATGCAAATGATGCGAAAGTGGGCTGATAAGGGTTGGATACTGTGCCGCCAGTTATAGCTCCAACTGCCAATCCCGTGCAGCAATACCAGCGGTTGACCGGAACCTGCTTCTCCATAGGCGATCGCCACTTTACGACCACTGGCATCGGGAATGGTCAGGGTTTGTCGCCCGTTGGGAAAGTGTTGTTGCCACCAATCGGTCATGATGCATCCTGGGGAAATCGGTCAAACAAAATTTACTCGTAAGCGTCCATCGGCAGGCAGGAACAAACTAGATTGCGATCGCCGTAGGCATTATCAATCCGATCGACGGCTGCCCAGAATTTGTTTTCCCGTGTCCACTGGGTGGGATAGGCGGCCCGTTCGCGGGAGTAGGGGCGATCCCAGGAGTCGGTCAGCAGGCTGGATGCAGAATGGGGTGCGTGCTTGAGCAAATTGTTTTTCGGATCCACCTGCCCTGATTCAATCTCTCGAATTTCCTCCCGGATGGCAATCATCGCCTCACAGAAGCGATCGAGTTCCTGCTTCGACTCACTTTCGGTCGGTTCCACCATCACGGTTCCCGCCACCGGCCAGGACATGGTGGGGGGATGGAAGCCGTAATCAATCAGCCGTTTCGCCACATCCTCCGCCTCAATGCCAACGGACTTTTTGAACTGCCGCAGGTCGATAATGCACTCATGGGCAACTAAGCCATTCTTCCCCTTGTATAGAACTGGATAATGTCCCTCCAGCCGCCTGGCGATGTAGTTGGCGTTGAGGATAGCGACCTGGGTTGCTTTCGTCAGTCCAGAGGCTCCCATCAGAGCAATGTACATCCAGGAAATCGGCAGGATGCTGCTGCTGCCCCAGGGCGCGGCGGAGATAGCCCCGGTGGGGGAGTCAGGTAGGGGTGAATTGCCATTCGCCTGTTCAGAAGAGAGCGGAGTGGGGGAAATCACCGCATGACCCGGCAGAAAGGGTGCGAGATGAGACTTGACTCCGATCGGCCCCATACCTGGGCCACCGCCTCCGTGGGGGATGCAGAAGGTTTTGTGCAGGTTGAGGTGACAAACATCGGCTCCAAAGTCGGCGGGACGGCATAGACCCACCTGAGCGTTCATATTGGCTCCATCCATGTAAACCTGCCCCCCGTGGTCGTGAACGATCTGGCAGATTTCCAGAATCCCTTCTTCAAAGACTCCGTGGGTGGAGGGGTACGTCACCATCAGTGCTGCTAGATTGTCCTGATGTTTCTCGGCCTTTGCCTTCAGGTCGGCAATATCAATGTTTCCATCTGCATCACAGGCGACAGCTACTACCTTCATGCCTGCCATCACTGCGCTGGCTGGATTCGTCCCGTGGGCTGATTCCGGGATCAGGCAAATGTTGCGATGGGATTCACCCCGATCCGCGTGGTACTGCCGGATCACCAGGAGTCCGGCATATTCTCCCTGGGAACCTGCATTGGGTTGCAGAGAAATCGCATCAAATCCAGTGATTTCCGCTAGCCAGTCCTCCAACTGCTGAAACAGAACTTGATAGCCCCTGGTCTGCTCTAGAGGGGCAAAGGGATGAATCTGGGCAAACTCTGGCCAGGTGACGGGCAACATTTCCGAGGTGGCATTCAGCTTCATGGTGCAGGAGCCGAGGGGAATCATGGCCGTGGTCAGGGACAGATCCTTCGTCTGCAAGCGATGGATGTAGCGGAGCAGTTCGGTTTCAGAGTGATAGATATTGAAAACGGGGTGGGTGAGGTAGGGTGAGGTGCGGAGGAGTGAGGAGTGGGGAGGGAGGGGTGAGGAGTGGGACGTGGGGAGTGGCGAAGTAGGGGCGAATTGCGATTCGCCCTTACAGGAAGTGGCGGAGGTCGAGAAAATTTGTAGGAGATCGGTGAGGTCTGGCTCGGTGGTGGTTTCGTCCAGGGCAATGCCGATCGCCGCTGTGCCGATCGCCCGCAGGTTAATTTGATTCGTTTTCGCCCGTTCCAGAATTTCAGTCTGGCGATCGCCCACTTCCACGCGGAGGGTATCGAAATAAGGTTCGGAGCCGAGGGTATAGCCCTGCTGCTTGAGTCCGGTGGCCAGGGTAGCGGTGAGGGTGTGGATGCGATCGGCGATTCGTTTCAGTCCCGTTGGGCCGTGGTAGACGGCGTACATACTGGCCATGATGGCGAGAAGGACTTGAGCGGTGCAAATATTGCTGGTGGCCTTGTCGCGGCGAATGTGCTGTTCGCGGGTTTGTAGAGCCAGTCGCAGGGCAGGACGACCAAAGGCATCTTTGGAGACTCCCACCAACCGTCCGGGAAGCTGGCGTTTGTAGGCTTCTTTAGTGGCGAAGAAGGCGGCATGGGGGCCACCGTAGCCCAGGGAAACTCCAAAGCGTTGAGTATTGCCGACGACGATATCCGCGCCAAATTCCCCGGGTGGTTTTAAGAGCGTCAGGCTTAATAGATCGGCCGCGACGGTTACTAATGCTCCAGCGGAGTGGGCCCGATCGATAAAGTCTTGATAATCATAAATCGCCCCATCGGTGGCTGGATACTGGAGCAATGCCCCGAAAATGGGCTGATCAAACTCAAATGTCCGGTGATCGCCAATTACCACCTCTATCCCTAAGGGTCTGGCGCGAGTTCGTACTACATCGATCGTCTGGGGATGACAGGCTGCTGATACCCAGAAAATATTTGCCTCTCCCTTGTGCTGACCATAGCTGAGGGTCATGGCTTCGGCCGCAGCGGTTCCCTCATCCAGCATGGATGCGTTGGCGATCTCCATCCCAGTCAGATCCATCACCATCGTTTGGAAGTTGAGCAAAGCCTCCAGGCGACCCTGGGAAATTTCCGGTTGATAGGGGGTGTACTGGGTGTACCAGCCCGGATTTTCCAGAATATTGCGCTGAATCACCGGGGGAGTAATGCAGTGGTGGTATCCCATGCCGATGTAGGAGCGGAAGACCTGATTCTGTGACGCGATCTGCTTCAATGCTGCCAGCAATCCGGCTTCACTCTGCCCTGCTCCTAATTTCAACGATCGCTTGAGCCGAATGGCGGTTGGAACGGCTTGATCAATTAATTCATCCAGCGAGGCCAGCCCCAGCACCTCTAGCATTTGCTGGATCTCGGCCTCCCTTGCCCAATGTGGCGTGACTCAAAATCTCGATCGGGGTGAGCGGTCAGCAGCGATCCCACTGCCTTAGAGCCATTTTGCCCATCTGGCTTCGCCTTCACGCCAACTGGACTGTGCCGATCGTCACCATGATTGACATGATTGACACCATGATTCGAGACATCAAAACCATTCACCGCACTGCTGGAGGAAGTGCCATTTTGGGAGTCGATCGAGAACTCTGGGGACATAGGAACGCTGAACTCACGAAGTAAGGTAGAGAATTACAGGATAGTAAAGTTCTAGCTATTTCTGAAACAATTTGCAACAAAGCAGGGAGAGGCAAGCAAGGTAGAAAAATAGGATGTCAGTTTATCAGCCCACTGAAACGGCTGCGGCGACGGGGGCGATCGGGTCTATGGTTGGGAGGATTTTTACAAGGAGCGTTTCTTTTATACAGAGCGATCGCATTTTTCCGATACCCGAAGCATTTGAATGGGAATTCTAGCTCTATGGCAAACCATTGCGATCGTTTTAGAGGGTGAGAATGAATTTGTTTAAGATGCTTGGGTTGGCGGGCTTTACGAGTGTTGCTTTGTCTCTTGGTTTTGGACAGGCGGCTCAGGCCGAGTTGCTGACATTAGGTGAGGCAGCGGGGGGACAGGTGGTACGGCTAGATACGGCATCCATTACTCGCAATGGCAATTCTGGGAGTTGGTGGGGTGGGTTTACCTATTACCTGGGTGGAGAGCGCATTGATGCTGAGGTTCATTGTGGGCAGGGGACGTGGTATGTGGATGGACAAAGCTATACGCCGCAGTCTCGAACTACGGAGACGATGATCAGGTTGGTTTGTTCTGCAAGGCAGGTTACGGATGAGGCGAGAGGGCCAGATATGGCATACATGCTGGTGTTTGATCCACCTTCTAATGTGCGATCGTCGCCAGGGGGTTCGGTGATCTGCATGATTGATCGAATGGAGATTATTCGTGTGTATGTTGAACCGCGTGATGGGTGGTTTTTGACGACGGCGTGTGGCAGTTCTGGTTGGATTCATGAAAGCCAAATTCGGGTTTTTCGTTAAGGGTTGACAGCAACAAAAGGACTATGATGACAGCAGAGAATTTTTTACATATCACTTTGTCTGAGGGAATAAGAATTATCAAAGAGCATCTTGAGGAGCAGGAGCATAAGGAAAGAACTCCAGATGGACTTAGCCCAGAAACGCTTACCCTGTTTAGATGTTTCAAGGATGCCTATGACGGTCGAGATCTTAATAAGTTATCTCAGGTCATTTCCTTATCCTATAGCGGAAATTTCTACGGAGCTAGTAACAAGGAGGAGCTTCTTAATTTTTTTGAGAATGTCTTTGATAATCTTCCAATGGCAATGGCTCCAAAGCTTCAGATAACAGTACATAAAATTCTTGACCAAGATACATCTTTATTTCAATGTATGGTTGATTTCAAATCTCGTTTGACTGTACTGGGAGTGCCTGTAGCTAATTTCGATTCTGGTATTGTGTTGTGTAAGTCTGAACCTGAAGGAAAACACGGCATCTGGAAACTGACTAGTATTGAAACTGTATAACCTTTGCTGCGATAAAGTTTGTTTGTGAACGATGCTGATAGAAAAGATGGGACTGTGAGCTAATCTAACCCTGGCAAGTCCAATTGATTATCAGTCGTCTTCTTTCGCTTTCCCCTTGCTGATCGCCGCTTTTTGGTTTCCTGCGATGCTTCTCGTTCTGCCCGAATTCGATCGAGTAGCACAGAGGCAGGTTCATCGTTGGGGTCTTGCTCGACAAGTTCACCCCGGAAGGCTTTGGCAAGAATGGATTGATTGAGGCACTGAAGGCTTTCAGAGCAAAAGTCTGATGTAGAGATGAGCCTTTTCAATGCAGAGAATTGATTACCTACAATTTCTACTATTGCTTTCTGTTCAGCAACAGGAGGCAAGGGAATAGGCGTAGATTTCAAGTCAGAACCAGCTATTCCGTGTTGTCCCGCTGAAGTTTTGATGTGTTGCTCAATATGTGCCCTTGAGACTCCAACGTTACATACTATTTCCAGAAATTTGGGCAAGCAAAGATCTTTATTTACTAGCCGTCCACGAATTAACTTATCGGGATAAAGTAGCTTATCTACTCTCTCAGATACTAAACCACAAACTCCTACAAAATGCTGATTTCCGTTATAGCGAGTGAACAAGATGTCGCCAGCTTCTATTAAGTAAGAATCTATCTCCTCAGAACTATCTGGTCGATAAAAACGGACATCATCAATATTTACTTCCATTGCTCGAACTGCCGAGATTCTTAAGATTGGAATTCCTGGTAATTCGTCTGCTGGTTTTCTGGCAAGTCCATTTCGGAGAGAATATAGAAGCTGATCTAAGGATACCCATTCCCAAGTGTCAGGGGAACCTCGATTAATTCATTTTGAGGTAAGATTGGGTCTCAAATGAGACAAAGAACAACGTTGTGCTGATAGTCATGCAATCAATTCTTCATTCCATGCAGCCAACAGAACACTCCAATGCACCCCTACGCTTCAATTTTCTGCCTCAGCAAGGACATTGAGTCTGTAAAAACGTGTAGCGTACAAAGTTGTAGGTCAAGTTTTTCAACCCTAGCGTTGCCTTCGCTCTCACTAGACCAATCGAACGGATGAGCTTGCCTCCCATCTGCATCGTCCACCGACCAAACACATGCTCGACTCTGGCACGAGTTTTGGATTTGTCACGATTGGATTGCTTTTGCGCCTCACTGAGGGGACGATTGCGATAAGCCCGTTCATGAATTTGGCTCTCAAAGCCCATTAGTTCTAAAGTCTCCTCAATGGCAGCACTGCGATAAGCACTGTCTGCCCAAATTTCATCACTCTGGTTGTCTTCATCGAGTAATGCTCCTAACACTTGAGAGTCATGCACTGAGGCATCTGTAACCGCATAACGACGAATCAAACCGTACGCTGCATCGATGCCAATGTGGTCTTTATAGCCGAAGTAACTCTTATCCCCCTTTTTCGTCCAGCGCGCATCGGTGTCTTTTTGAGCGCGGCGATGCGGTTGATCTTGCCACTGTTGGGGGGTCTTGCCCTGCTTGATCTGCTCGTTTTCTTTGTCGCTGTTGTGTTGTTTGGGGACGGGAATCAGCGTCGCATCGACGATTTGTCCACCTTTAGCTGCATAGCCTTGCTCAACGAGATAGCCATCAAACTGCTCAAACACTGCTTCAATCAATCCTTGTTCACTCAGTTGTTTGCGAAACAGCCATACCGTTGTGGCATCGGGAACTTCATCGGCTAAGCCAAAGCCCATGAATTGCATGAACGATAGTCGGTCGCTCACCTGATACTCTAATTCTTCGTCGCTAATGTTGTACAACTGTTGCAGCACCAACAACTTAAACATGACGACGACATCCATTGCTTTACGACCCGCGTTGCTCTTGCGAGGTTTATTATGAATTTTCTCTAGAGTCGGGCGGAACTCCTGCCAGGGAATAATTTGATCGAGCCTCATCAGTAAATCTTTTTTCTGGTTCAATTTGCTCTGACGTTTTTCCCACTCCCAAACTCCAGTTTGGCTCATTGTTCCCTGCTCCGTTCTAACCTAATGTTATGATCTCATAGTAGTCTCAATTTAAGACGCTCCTGAAACAATTTTTCGAGGTTCCCTCAGGTAAATTATTGACACCAGAGATGTCTGGCTCAATCGGTTCTGAATACTTAACTTTAGAACAATTTTTTCCCTTAGCTGCTAACTCATCAAACCACAAGGAGTAACGATCGCTCCTAATCCTCGCCAACAAAACCGAAGCGGGTTCAACATCTGGGTTTTCTTCGCGCCAATCGGCTGTTAAATCACCTCGAAAAGCAGCCGCAAGGACAGATTGACGAAACCGATCGCACAACTTCGGTACTTCTTCGAGGGCTTGTTTTGCAGCTTGATGGCGATCGCGCAACTCCTCAATCTTGGCAACAATCCGCTTTTGCTCATTGAGTGGTGCGATGGGTATTGGTAGACTGGGTAAAGTGCTTGTATTAATGTATGGTTGGTCAGACCCCTGTAAGTTATTACGAATTAATTGAATAAATTCTGGAGAGCTTGTGTAGGAAAAAAAGAAGTCTCTCATCTCATCTAGAAAGAGATTAAATCGGGCTACTCTTTGATAAAGTATTGCAGGTGCATCCTCTTTTTGAAGACGAGCTATTTTCAATAAATCATTCAAAATCGGGCGATTCAAAGCCATTACAATATCATTTTTTTCTAAAACCAGTTCTGGATATTTAGCTAAAAAATCCTCTGGTAAAAAGTTCTGTTGATCCCATATAACTTTGCCAAAAGATACATTAGCAATTTGAAGAAGCCTGATTCCAGAAGATGAATAATCTTTTTTCTTAAAAGCTTCGCCTGAAAGAATTACTAGAATATCAGATAACTTAACCCATTCCCAACCTTCAGGAAGCTCAAATAGTTCGTCACTCATACCTTCAATTCAAAATTAGAAAATCAAAACAAAGATGGGGAAGGGCGATCACTCATCTCCCTCACAGCCCTTCCAATTCACGCAAAAATTCATCTGGGCTTAGCTCAATCTCCCTCAGAATTTCCCGAATCAGTGGACGGGCAAGATCTCGACCTTTGTGATAGGGAACTGTTGTCGTTCTACCATCCGGATGACGATAAAAAACGTGGCTTCCCTTTTGTCTAATTGCCTCAAACCCTAACTTTTTCAGCAATTTTTCCATCGTCTGAAAATTGACGATCGGCAAACGACTCATGCACTTACCTCAATCTGCTGAATGCCCACAAATCGTGGCAAATCCTCTAAATCACTGCCATATTCTTCAAGGCAAAGTTCCAGCACTTCCTTAAGATTCACCTGCAATTCGTCCAGGCTTTCTGCTTGTGTATGCGCGCCTGCAATCCCTGGAACAATACCCACATATAACTTTGTTTCTGGATCGTATTCCACATAAGCAGTAAATGTTTTCATCAGCTTCACTCCACTAATCAATTCAAAAGTAGAAAACCAAAATCAAAGATAAAGCGGGGCGATCGAGCCTCTCACTTCTCCTCTCCAATCCTCCACACTTTATACACACTTTATACGTTTTGTGAACTGCCCTGAATACTCTCCTCATATTCAGCAATCACCTTTTCTAACTGTTTTTCCTGTTCATCTAGCTGCTGCATCAGCATCCGTAGGAGAGCCTTCTGACTGCGAACAGATTCAACCTGAAGGCGTAAAGCTTTCCCATGAGTTTCAGATCTGGGGTGATTTGAATGGGGTAAAGCGGGAGCGTCCCCTTGCCAATCTGATTCACTAACTCCGATCGGCTCACCCCCATCTTCTGAGCAATTCGATCTAACCCCTCGATCGCCTGTTGCTCCAGAGTCATGTTCACTCTGGTTCGGGTTTCGTCCTGACTTTGGCTCATTTACAGGCTCCATGCGATACACACTCCAAATTTAGTCGTAAACGCTACGAATGGGTATACACATTATGATATTCTTTTGATCGTAAAAGATACACATTATACACACTGAAAATGACTCGCCTTCAACCCTGGCAAATCATTGCCGTCTTTCCCGGACTCAAACCCAAGCCGATCGGGCGTACCCACAATCGCGCCGATGCAGATGATATGGTGCGGTTTTTGCAGCGCAAAGTTCCTACCGGGGCATTCTATGTCGTGTTTGACCCCACTGAAACGATTCATTCAAATTCAGAACATCAATATTGAAAGACGAGGCAGGGCGATCGGCTGGCAATGTCTTCGCTACAAGGTGCGATCGCAATCGTTAGCCTCTTTCCTTTTCCTGTTGTGGGGTCTATTCTTCATCCTGAAACTCCTTAAGAAGTCGCTGAATTAGCTGAGGAGAGGCTCGAAAGGTTGTTTGCTGTAATTGGGCGATCGCTTCTGGAAAGCTAATCAATCCTCGTTTTGCGGCAGTTCCTAAAATGCCGAGAACCCCAATAATGAATAGATTTCGTTCCAGGGCAAGTTGTCTTGCGGCTCTGTCATCTAATAAAAGGAGGTCTGCCTTTAACTGTTCTGCCAGGGCGATCGCCTCTCGTTCTCCTAAATCCAGATCATTTAAAGCAGTGTCAATCTCTTCTGTAACCGCTTGAATCTCTAACCAATCAGGCGGATGAGCCATCCAGCTTTTGACCATTTCTGGTGCATCTGAATTGAGTAACTCAGTACAAACGCTTTGAGGAATGACGACCCGCCCATACAGTTGCGGTAATAGCTCAACTAAATTGATTAATAGGAGATAGCACAAGGGCGACGTATCCGAAACAACGATCATGCAGGTCTCAACTTTCCCTCTTGCTCTAACTGCTGCATTGTCAGCATATCTTGTTCAAAATCGGCTTCGTCATAGTTGAGATACACCCCTTTCGCCTTTAGGAAAGCATCTGCATCCAATCGGGTTCGTAGCCCCAGTAACTCGCGCACCTTGCCTGTACTAATTGCCCCTTCCCGATAGGCTTCAACCACCATAATTTCCAGTAGCTTTCGCTCTAAATTGCCCCACTTCGCCTGTAAGTCGTGGGCAACCCCATCAGGAATCTGGATTTGAATTTCCATAAACGCCCTCCCTATCGGTGTTGTTCCTATTCTAAAGTCGGCAACCCCACCGAAGAACTCACCGCCTCTGCTGCCTCCTCCCCTTCCAGCAACACCATTAGCGCCTCCATCTCCTTCGTCGCCACCCGCAGCTTCTCCATAATCTCCGCCGCGATCACCTCCGGTTCAGGCAGGTCATCCCCCGACTGCAAACTCTCATCCCGCAGCCAGGAAATATCCAGGTTTTCATTGCGCTTACTGATCTGCTCCCGCGTAAAGCAGCGGAACCGCCCCTCTTCCCCCAGATCCACCCGATCGCTCTGCCCGTTCGGGTCATCCCCATAGCACTGCTCAAACTCCGCAAAATGCTCACGAGTCAGGGGAATACGCTTCCCAAAGCTCGGCATATTGGTTCGCATATCGTAGATCCACACCGCTTTGGTATTGCCCTTCTCGGTTTTCCCACGCTGGAAGAACAGCACATTCGTCTTCACCCCCTGCGCGTAAAAAATCCCCGTCGGCAACCGCAGAATCGTATGCAAATTGCACTTATCCATCAAATCCGCCCGGATCGATCGCCCCTGCCCATCTTCAAACAGCACATTATCCGGCAACACCACTGCCGCCCGTCCCCCTGGCTTCAGCGATCGATAAATGTGCTGCAAAAACGCCAACTGCTTGTTAGAAGTGGGATAGGTAAAGTCATCCCTGGTCGGCATCCCTCCACCCTTCTTCGTCCCAAACGGTGGATTCGTCAAAATCACATCGGCTCTTCCCAACCGTTGTCCTTCCGGAGACAGCGTATCCCCCAGATCCACTGCCCCTTCAATCCCATGCAGCAACATATTCATCAACAGCAACCGATGGGCATCCTGCACCAACTCCATGCCATAAAACGCCTGATGCTGCTGAAACGACTGCTGTGCCTCCGTCCAGTCAAACGGGTCATGCTCTTGCCGAATATGGCGATCGGCAGCAATCAAAAACCCACCCGTCCCCGCTGCTGGGTCTTGAATCAGTTCTCCCGGTTGCGGCTTCACCAACGCCACCATGCAATCAATCAACGGTCTGGGCGTAAAATACTGCCCCGCTCCCGACTTCTTCTCATCCGCATTCTTTTGCAGCAACCCTTCATACAGATCGCCAAACTCATCCCGATGCTCCGAGAACCAGTCCAACTCATCAATACTCGTCACCAGCTTCTTCAGGATGCGCGGCTGCTTCAACGATGACTGAGCATTGGCAAAAATCGCCTGCACCCGCCTCGACGACTCCTCAGACCCCAGCATGAGCAGAAGCGATCGATAAAACTGCAATTGATCCACTCCATCCTCGCTAACCAGATCGCCCCAGCGATACCCCTCCGGCAACTGCTCCTCCGCCCCCGTCTCCTGCGCCATCTTGAGAAACAGTAGGTAAGTCAACTCTGTAACGTACTGCAAATACGTCACGCCATCATCCCGCAGGACGTGGCACAGGTTCCAGAGCTTTTGAACGATATCGGAGGTTACAGCCATAGATTACACAGGGAGTTGATAAAGAAAGGGAAAAACTAAGCAGCGAACCAATTTTCCAGTCGCAGATCTTGAAAATCCTGGTAATCTGCGATGTTATTGGTCACAAGGATCAAGTTATGGACAGCCGCGATCGCTGCAATCTGTCCGTCTATAAACGGAGGGGTGCGACCAAGTTGAGTGAGCCGCGATCGTTCGGTAGCATGCCACTGGGCTGCATCGAAATCATAGGAAAGCACCGGAATAGAGCGGGCTAGCAGGGAGGTGATGTAAGCTTCCAGCTTGCGTCGTCGCTGGGAAACAGGTAGACGATAGCAGCCAAACATTAATTCATGCAAAACAACAGAACCCGTTGCAACGCTTTGGTAGTGCTGTTCCAACTTACTCATGACGGTCGGACTCGGTTGCAGCTTCGTGGGTTCCGAAAGAATATTGGTATCCAGTAGAAAACGAGATTCACTCATCAAAACTAAAATCCCGTCCTGGTGATTTGTCTCTTACATCCTGAAAAATCTCATCCGGGTCAATATCAATATTGTCTGACAGGAGTTGTTCACGAAATTTAACTAATCCCTCCCAGAAGTTTGGCTTTGAAGGCATTAATCGATCGTATTCCTCAGCAGAGAGAATCACCGCTACCCGTTTACCCCGTCGCGTTAACTCAACTGGAATTCCCTGTTCTGCTTGGTGAACTAATTGTGGTAGATGATCACGAGCGTGGGCGATCGAGTACTGGGAAATAGAATCAGGCATAAAAATGGCAATGGCTATCTCAATGGCTATTTTAATTGTACGAACACATCTGCGGTCACTCACCGTTAATTTGTCACGCCATCATCGCGCACGAGGTGGCAAAGGTTCCAGAAGTTTCGGACAGACGGTTACATGGGTGCAACTTAGCGTTCTTTAACCTGCATCCTCCTGCCACAACCGATCGCCAATCTCCTGCAAAATTGCCTCAAGCTGTCCGTTAAAGGTCTTGTTAAGCCGATCGAACCCACCTCCCTGAGATTTGAACTCGCCCTTATCCAAGGCTTCCCGATCGACAATTACCTCGGCTCGCAGTTGTTTCCCAATCCGCTCTAACCAACGTCGCTGTAAATCCGTCCAGGAACGGCTAGTCAAAATCTTCTCCATTGCCCGATCGACTCGCTGACTATAGGGAATCAGTGGATCACCCAGAGCCGCCCGACGGATAAAGCCAATAATCGATGCTGCAATGTCCTGGTTGCTCGTCTCCCGCCATGCCACCTGGAGATCGGTTTCTGAATACCTTGCCTCTGCCAATAAAAGCCGCAATTCCTTCAACTGCGATCGCGTCAGGTCACGGGGGCGTTGCGTCACCACCATCAGAGCCGGGATCTCATTCAGATTTCTTTGCAGGAATGCCGTAAAGCTTTCCAGGTAATCCTCTGGCTTCTCCGCATTGCCATAGCCCCGTTCAAAGCCTAATAGCTCATCCTCATGGCGAGAAATCAGTACAGACTGCGTTCCCCCATCCCGGCGATCGAGAATCTGGGCAATCGTCTGGCGTTGCTGAAACCAGTCTCGCAGTTGGTCAGGGTGGCTCTGCTTCAGATGATCCATCAGATCTGGAACAGACATTCCGGCGATCGCCTCCAGTTCTGCTCGGCTACTGTCGCTGAGATACCGCTGTTTCCGTTGGATCTTCGTCAGAAGTTGATCGATAACTCCCTCTACTGCATCTAGAGCCGTGACCGTGTTCAACTCATCCACTAATTGGGTAAAGGAAATTTTGGGATTAACGACGACAGGCTTCATCTCGGTTATGGGGGCGATCGCCTCATACAGCCGCACCGCATCAAAAATCCGAAATGGCTGCTTCTTCGTCCCATCATCAAAGGTGCACAGCCGGGTAGCTCGTCCCAACATCTGCTCATACAAAATCCGAGAATTGACCCGCCGAATAAACACCAGATTGCAAATGGCAGGCACATCAATTCCTGTGGTCAGCAGGTCTACCGTCACCGCAAACTTGGGATTAACCTCATTACGAAACTTGCGAATAAGTTCCAGCGGGTTAAGGGCAGCCCCCGTAATCTTGGCAACGATGTCCTCTTCAAGATCGCCATACTGGTTCGCCAACGCTTCCCGCAGTTGGTTCACCACGATATTAGCGTGCTCATCCGTAACACAGAAAATCAGCGTCTTTCCGGGCAGAAATGGGTCAATATGCTGCAACAGCGACTCACAAACTACTCGGTTAAAGTCTTCTGTCACCACCCGTTTGTTAAACTGCTCAATCTCAATTCGCACCTGATCTGGGGCGTGGGTCAGGTCGATCCGTCCCGTCTGAGGATTGAAAAACTCCATCGGATCGCCCTGCTGCCAGGTAATGCCATCCTCAGACAGACGAGTTCTAATCCGAATCGGCGGCTCATGGTTTACCAGCCATTCATCTACAACCGCTTCTCGATAGCTGTACTGAAAAACCGGCTCACCAAAAATCTGAGTTGTATGCAGTGCCGGAGTTGCCGTCAGTCCAATCTTGACTGCATCAAATTGATCCAACACTCGTCGATACTTGGAGACATAATCGTTGAAATCCCGAAACTCCAACTCCGCCTCGCTCAACTCCCGATCGAGCAAGTATCCCCGATGACATTCATCCACCACAATGCAGTCATACTGATCCGCCGTTGGCACAGATGCATCATCAGTGGGATAAAGAATCCGTTTCACCAGGCTCTGCACCGTGGCAATATGCACCTTCGTATCCCGATCAGTCTCCTTCTCACCTAATTCCTTGATCTCAAAAATGTTCGCGAAGGTCTGAAGACTCTCCATCCGGGTATCCTTGAAAGCATTTGCCGCCTGTTCCCCCCAAGGCAGTGCGATCGACCAGAAACAGCACCCGTCGGAATCGTTTGGTTTTCAATAGCCGATAGACCAGAGCAATACAGGTCTTCGTCTTACCCGTGCCCGTTGCCATTGCCACCAGCAGTTCCCGTTGTCCTTGCTCCAACGCACCTTCCACCGCTTTGATCGCACGAATCTGATACTCTCGCAACTCCACCCCATAGTTGAAGCCTTCCTGGGCAAGCTTTTGATGAGATTGCTCAATATCCTGATTGAGCGTATCGACTAAGCCTTGAGGAGAATACCAGGATTGCAGCGGATAGCGACGATTTTGAGGACGACGCACATCCTTAAACCAAATCCCACTCTTCGTCCGCAACTGCTGCAAAAACTCGCGCCCATTAGTGGCAAAAACAAACGGTACTCGATACTCACCCCACGGTTCACCGGCATAGGCAGCATCGCCATGCAGCCGCAATCCTTTGCTATACCGCTCCGCCTGGTTCAACGCATCTTCCGACACATCTCTACTCTGGCGTTTGGCTTCCACCACCGCGATCGCCTGCAATCCCACAAACAGGGCATAATCTGCCCGTCGTCCCCCCGCTGCGGGCCACTCCGCAATCGCCAAATTCCTACCCTTCTGAGGACGGGCACCTTTAGCAAACGTTAACTCCTCGGTGTCTACTTCCCATCCCGCCGATCGCAGTTGAGCATCAATCAGCCGTCGCGTCTCTCGTTCATCTAAAACCAGTTCCCATTCAACCGCCTGTGCCTGCGTTACAGTTTGTTGAAAGGTTTGAGTAGACTGCGCCTGAGCCGTCACCTGAATCTGTTCCAGGTGTTGAATCACTGCCTGCTTTTCTGCTTCTGCTTCCGCAGCCAGTTCCTCTGCTTGGATGCGTCGCTGCTCTTCCTGAAGGACTTGAGCTTGAGCCAGTTCTGCGTCTGATAGACTTTTCTGAACCTCCTGTCGCAACCGCGCTAACTCGTCCTTGAGGGATTGGGTCTCCTGCTGTGGATCAGATGGGGGAATAAACGGACCTGGATCAAAAGCGCGTAGGCGTAGCCGCTCCTCTGGAGTTTCGCCTGTAAAAACTTTGTGAAACCAGATGCCTAGAAACCGAGCATATTTCAATCCGCTCAGAGCAGCCCGTTGGCTTCCAGACAAACTGTGGGTTGCCGCATTGCCCATCTTACGAAGTTCATGGAACAGCCGATCGACATCTCCTTTGAGTACACCACGATCGCGCAATCGACGCAGCAAATCCACCTGTTTCTCATCAGTTGAAACGTACAGCCCCACGTTGGCAGCCGTTAGCTGTGCCAAAAGCTCGCCAAACTGCCGCAGCTTGATCAGGCAGGTATTCGGATCATCTGTAAAGTACCGTTCAGCTAATGCCCCCAATCGGACAAGCTGCGTATCGTGGATGGCAAGAAATGAGAAATTTAACGATGCTGGCATGGCTTTGCTATTGAAGAGCATCTATCCAGTCCATCGGGGCAACCAAAAATAACATCCCCCTTTAAGTTGCCCTGATTAAACCCGTTGTAGCCCACCTCAAATCAACTTGGTGTAGGAAATCGATAAAAACAGCAAGAAGCTTCCGGATCCCATCTATAGATTTGGTGAGTACCCATAACCACCCATCACCCTCTTCTGTCACTTGACCAATCACTGGACAAAAGAGGGATCAGGCTCAGCTTGCAAATGTCTGGGATTGAAGAGAAATTCAGGACGGGCGTTCTTCCTCCTTCCCTCCTCTCTCTTCCTCCTTCCCTTCACCCCTCCACCTGCTCCTGATACTCCGTTGCGGACAGGGCATCATCCAGCTCATCTGGATCGTTGATCCGAACTTTGAGCATCCAGGCTTCACCGTAGGGATCCTCTGCTAGTTGTTCTGGGGTATCCAGTAGGGCATCGTTCCGTTCAATGACCGTTCCAGATACAGGAGCCTTTAGATCTTCAACGGCCTTGACGGATTCCACTGTGCCAAAGGTTTCTCCTTTTTCCAGGGCATCCCCCACTTCCGGCAGTTCCAGGAAAACAATATCTCCCAACTGATCCACAGCAAAGGCGGTGATGCCGATCGTCGCAATTTCACCGTCCAGCCGAGCGTACTCATGGGAGTCGAGATACTTTAAATCATCAGGATATTCCAGAGCCATACCGTTCCTTCTTTGTTAATCAGTGTCACAGATCGAGTCTTGGTTCTTAGAGGATGTTTTAGAAGTGTCAGTTGCTACCCGAACCACCCCCTAAATCCTCTCTCAGTCCTCAGTCCTCAGTCCTCAGTCCTCAGTCCTCAGTCCTAACCTAACAGTTTCCTGCGTTGATATTGCACCATTGATATTGCACCAAGGAAAAGATGATATTGCTACTTCTTTCCCAGAATTAAAATGCTTAGATAAATTAACAAATCTCACAATAGACCAACCGACAAAACGACTGAATCTGAACTGAATCTGAACCGACGGAACCGAATCGCCCCTATCTGAGCGATCGTTTTATCCCTCGCGCTTCAGTGTTTATTCCTGTTCGATCGTTGTCCAAAGTGTGGCAAGCTTGTAGAGCTTTGTGATTTGATGGCTGGGTTTGTTGAAGTAATTGACCCTGATCCTTACGGAATGGGCTAAGAAGGGAATTTTGTTGAAGCATCTGCAACCTATGAAAGTGCATCATACTTACACCTACGGAAATTTTGTGCTGTTGCGCGGACAGCCCTTCCCGTTTGGCGCGAGGCCGATTATGGGCGGGGTGAATTTTTCGATCTATTCCAGCTATGCAACGGCAATTACGCTGGTGTTATTTAAGAAAGAAGCACCGGAACCATTTGCTGAAATCCTGATTCCCAGAGAGTTTCGCCTGGGGAATGTCGCCTGCATTACCGTAATGGGGCTGGATTACGAAGATATTGAGTATGGCTATCGGGTGGATGGGCCCTATGACCTGAAGGCTGGCCATCGGTTTGACCGAAGCAAAATTTTGCTGGATCCCTACGCTCGCAGCATTAGCGGGCGGGATGTTTGGGGAGATACGGCCAGGGTGGATGATGTCTATCCTTACCGTGCCAGGATTGTTGAAGATGATTTTGATTGGGAAGGCGATCGACCGCTAGAAATTCCCGAAGAAGATCTGATCATCTACGAAATGCACGTCCGGGGCTTCACCTGCCATCCTTCCTCCGGGGTGGAATCGGCCCATCGGGGCACCTTTGCCGGGTTGCAGGAAAAAATTCCCTATCTCAAATCCCTGGGGGTCAACTGTGTTGAGTTGATGCCCATCTTTGAGTTTGATGAGTTGGATAATCCCCGCCACAACCCCCTCACGGGTGGACGGTTGTTTAACTACTGGGGCTACAGCACGATCGGATTTTATGCCCCTAAAGCGGGCTATGCGACTTCTGGCAAATTGGGTGGACAGTCTGAAGAGTTGAAGGCCCTGATTAAAGAGCTGCACCAGAATGGCATTGAGGTGATTCTGGATGTCGTGTTCAACCACACGGCGGAGGGCAATGAGAACGGGCCAACCATTTCCTTCCGGGGACTGGATAACAAAACCTACTATATGCTGACCCCCGAAGGGTTTTACTACAACTTTAGTGGCTGCGGCAACACGCTGAATTGTAACCATCCCGTGGTGCGGAATTTTGTGCTGGAGTGCCTGCGCTACTGGGTGTCTGAATACCATGTGGATGGGTTTCGGTTTGATCTGGCATCGATTCTAGGACGGGATCCCCAAGGCATTCCCCTTCAGAATCCGCCCTTACTGGAAAATCTGGCGTTTGACCCGATTCTGGCTAAGTGCAAACTGATTGCTGAGGCCTGGGATGCAGGTGGACTGTATCAGGTGGGATCATTCCCGGACTACGATCGCTGGGGCGAGTGGAATGGCAAATATCGAGATGCGATTCGCCGCTTTCTCCGGGCCCGTGAATCCTTGAAGGAAGTTGCTTTGTGCCTTCAGGGTTCGCCTGATCTGTATGAAATGGCGGGTCGTCGGGTCAGTAGTTCGATTAACTTTGTGACTGCCCACGATGGTTTTACCCTGGCGGATTTAGTCTCTTACAACAACAAGCACAACGAGGCGAACGGGGAAGACAATCGGGATGGCGCGAACGATAACGAAAGCTGGAACTGCGGCGTAGAGGGGCCGACCACCGATCCAGAGATCAATGCGCTCCGGCAACGGCAAATGCGAAATGCGATCGCCATTTTGATGGTGAGCCAGGGAATTCCGATGATTCTGATGGGCGATGAGGTGGGGCACACTCAGCAGGGTAACAACAACGCCTACTGTCACGACTCTGAACTGACCTGGTTGGATTGGAATCTGCTGAAAACCAACGTTGCTTTCTTCCGATTTGTCAAAAACTGCATTGCCTTTCGCCATGTCCATCCGGTAGTACGTAACCGAGTCTTCTTTCGCAATAAAGACTACATGGGTAGTGGCTATCCAGACATCAGTTGGCACGGGATGAAAGCCTGGAAGCCTGACTGGTCAGACGATGACGATGAAACCCACACGCTGGCCTTTCTGCTCTGTGGCAAACACGCGAAGGAAGGCACCGTCAGGGATGACTATGTCTATGTGGCAATGAATATGCACTGGGAGGCGCACGGGTTTGAGCTGCCCAAGCTACCGCCCGGAATGAAGTGGCATATTTTTGCCAATACCACCATGCCTGCCCCCGAAGATATTTGCGAAGTTGGGGCGGAACCGGAGTTACCCGAACAATC
Source organism: Egbenema bharatensis FJBBOT/2019 (assembly GCF_048077055.1). Lineage (NCBI taxonomy): Bacteria > Bacillati > Cyanobacteriota > Cyanophyceae > Oculatellales > Oculatellaceae > Egbenema > Egbenema bharatensis. The sequence continues at coordinate 7,389,479 of NZ_CP182236.1, forward strand.
CTGGATTATGGTCGGGGAGCGATCGGTGGTGATTCTGGTGGGAAAAGGGTAGAAATCTGGAGTCGAAGTACGAAGCATGAACCCCCTAACTCTGCATCACGGTTTCTCCCGTAGTAGCCACTTCTGCACTCAAGGGGGGACGCAGCGACACATAGGCTAACGCGCCCAGCAGCGGCACCAGGGTAACGGCCCAAAACCAGCGGCGATCGGTCAAGCCCCGTCGGGTCATATCATCTGCCAGCAGAAAGGGAAACAGCAGGCAGAGCAGGCAAAAATCCAGACTCATGACATGAATAAAGCGGCTCGTTTGCCACTGTTGCCCAAAATCATTCCAGTCTCCCTGGGTGACTCCGTAGAGCAACAGAGCGATCGCCCCTACCGCCAGCAATCTTCCCGTCCACCGAGAATCCCAGAACTTCAGCCAGCCATTCTTTTCCCCCGCAAACAGCGGATTAGGTTGCCGCAACGCCAGGTAGGGCAAGAGGGCAAACGCACCAACGCCAAAGGATGCGATCGAGAATAGCCAGGCTGGAATTTTCTGCATCTGCCCATCGCTGTACAAAAAACAACTATAGATTAAGGGCAAAACCCCCATGATGTTGAACAGGGCAATGATCAAAGGATTAATGCCGGAAAAGTTTCCCGTGGATAGGTTTTGAATTAATGTAACGGTATCAGGTTGGTTGGGCGGGGCCAGGGCAAACGCATAGGTCAGGAACGTACCCCAAATCAGCCACAGGAGAATTTTTCTACTCATTTACGTGTTACTCTGTCGTTCCTATGATTGTAAAACTGAGCTTGATGGGAGGTATCTGTCAGATTGGAGAATATGCAGATTGGAGAATATATTGATGATTTCCGTAGCGCAGGCATCTTGCCTGCCAGTGAACGATTCATCATGCAAATGCACAAGTGGGATATACCCATCAGCTAGAACTAGCTACAGTCAACAAGCTCGATGAGAAGGAGAATTTCTGATGCAGAAGCATTTGCCAATTATCCTGGGGTGGATCCTCGCTCTGCTCGTGTGGGGAACGGTGGGACAAACTGAACCGATCGCCCAGGCGGCTCCGGCTCCCAGCCAGCAAGAACTGATTACGGTACAAGTTCATTTGGGCAATGGCGCAAACGAGCTAAAATTTGAGCCGAATCAATTGGAGTTTGAGGCCGGAAAACGCTATAAGTTAGTCCTTGATAACCCCAGCAATGTGAAGCATTACTTTACCGCCAAAGATTTTGCCGATGTGATTTGGAGTCAAAAGGTTGAGGCTGGCAATGTGGAAGTGAAGGGAGCGATTCATGAACTGGAACTAAAGCCAGGAGCTGTCGCCGAATGGGTGTTAATTCCGCTCAAACCCGGAACCTATGAACTCCATTGCTCAGTGGCAGGGCACGCTGAAGCTGGCATGCGCGGCACGATTCATATTTCCTAATTCCGTTTCCCCATCCGGTATTTTATCCAAATCAGCCGCACCATTCATATTTCTTAATTCCAGCATTTTCTCCCATCCAATGTACTCTCAATCTCCAGAGCCAGGGTTTTTGAGGTTTTCCCAAAGTTCGTTTGATCCCCCTTGGTAACTGCTATAATACCCTCTGATTTACTGATGATATCCATTGACACAATCCTGGCAGAATACTAAGGCTCCCCGCAGCATCGGTTATCGGATTAAGCTGCTTTCCCAACTCCTGACCCGTCAGTTTCAAGACAAAATTGAACCCTATGGGCTAACCCCCTTCCACTGGGTCGTTTTATGCTGCCTGTGGGAACAGGATGGGTTGGCCACTTCAGATATTGGCGATCGACTGTGTCAGGTGGGCGGTACGCTGACAGGCGTGATCGATCGGATGGAGGAACGGGGGTTGGTACGACGAGAACGAGATCAGCGCGATCGGCGGGTTTGGCGGATCTGGCTGACGGACGATGGCCGAAAACTCGAAGAAATCTTGCCACCGCTGGCGATCGAAATTAATGAGAAAACGCTGCATGGATTGTCTGAAGCAGAACGGCAGAATCTTTCTCAGTGGGTTGATGTGATGATTGCGAATCTTTCTTAAGAGTGAGGAGTGAGGAGTGAGGAGTGAGGAGTGAGGAGTCAGGAGCCAGGAGTTAGGAGTCAGGAGTGAACATTCTGTAGCGCAGGCATCCTGCCTGCGTCATGGATTAAATAACCTGTAAAGCGGTTTGCGTTGCTGACTGGGCGGGCAAGATGCCCACCCCACAAGAATTCTAGATTATTCAGTTCGCATTCCCTGCATTCGAGAGGCTGTACCGATCGCTAGCTCAGGTATTCGTTCAGGGCATTTCCCCGAATGGACGCATCCAGGAGCTTGATCGGGTGCAGAACTGGGATGGATTTTTCCTGGGACTCTAGATGTTTCATGATTTGGAGGGAACAGCCAGGATTGGCCGAAGCAATGATCGTTGCTCCGGTGTTTAATAGGTTTGTCACCTTTTGCTGCCCCAATTCCTCTGCCACTTCTGGTTGCAGCATGTTGTAAACTCCCGCACTGCCGCAACACAGGGCCGCATCGATCGGCTCTCGTAGCGTTACACCCGGAATTTGCCGTAAAAGTTCACGGGGTTGCAGACTGATTTTCTGACCATGCAATAAATGACAGGCATCCTGATATACGATCGTCAGGGCTTCATCCTGGAGGGGATGTAGGGTTGCAGTCAGTCCCACCGCACTGAGGAATTCCTGCACATCTTTAACTTTCTGAACAAAGTCCTCGGCTTTCTCTCGATAATCGGGATCATCCTGGAGGATGCGATCGTATTCCTTCAGGGTGTGCCCACAGCCAGCGGCATTAATAATGATTGCGTCCAGATTCTCACCCTCAAAGGCATCGATCATCTGGCGGGCCAGGGCTTGACCCTGCTCCTCCTGTCCCTGGTGGTAGGGCAATGCAGCACAGCACCCCTGACTTTTAGGGATGACGACTTCGCAACCGTTTGCGCTTAACACCCTGGCAGTGGCTTCATTCACCTCACTAAAAAATAGTCGCTGCACACAACCCAAAATCATGCCCACGCGATACCGTTTTTCGCCCTGAGCTGAAATCACGGTGGGTAAGGTGTCCTGAAAGGCCTTAGCGGTGACAGATGGCAACAGCGATTCCATGGCCGCTAACCGGGGCGCAAATTTTTGTAATAAGCCAGTGGACTGCACCAGTTTGGGAAGCCCCAGCTTTTGATAAATCGCCAAAGGATAGAGCAACACCCGCAGTCGATCGGGGTAGGGAAAAATTGAGAATAGGAGCTGACGAAACAGTCGATCGCCCAAGCCTCTGGAATGATTTCGCTCAATTTGGGGACGGGTATCGGCAATGAGCTTGTCGTACTGTACGCCAGAGGGACAGGTGGTGACGCAGGCCAGGCAACCCAAGCAGGTGTCAAAATGCTCCACGGCGGCCGGGGTGAGGGGAACTTCGCCTTCGTTGATGGCATCCATCAGGTAAATCCGGCCTCTGGGCGAATCGGTTTCCTTGCCGATGACGCGATAGCTGGGGCAGGTGGAGAGACAAAACCCACAATGCACACAGGCATCAATCAGCTTGGGGTCAGGGGGATGATCCGCGTCGAAGCTGGGGGCAAGTGGCAGGGTGGGGTTGTCCAAATCGGAAGGGTTGGGAATACTCGCAATTTTGGGAAGGTTCGTCGTCATGGCTCTATCTGTAGGGTGCGTTCAATTCGCATTACTTTTGGCATTACTTTTGAGCAACCAGTCCGTACATCAACGGTAAATTTGGTTTATCTGGCGGAGGAAACATTTGGCGATTAGAACCTTCTTGCATTTGCTTGAAAGGTTTCCAGCCATTGGAGTAGGGATATTCTTTGAAGACTTTGAGAGTGAGTCCAGCTTCCAAAAGCGCGGTGAGAATGTCGCCAATGCTCCATTGAAACTCATGGGATGGATAGGGATTTTGAAACTGCTCAATGCCATCCTGGTAATCTGGTGCGAGTCCCAATTCTGACTCTGCGACATAATCCCCTACACCATCATCCCAGGACATCGGTTGACCATTGGCAAAGTAGGGAAAGACGTGATTCCAATCCTCATCGAAGATCATCGCAACGGGATGAAACTCCACCATTACCAGCCGACCTTGCGGACTCAGGACTGAGGCAATTCCTTTCGCCCACAGATTTAAGTTCGAGAGCCAGCAGATCGCCCCATAGGAAGAAAACACCACATCAAACCGTCTGCCCTGCTGAAGGTTTGATTCAAACCAGTCAAATAAATCTGCCCGATAAAATGTAGCTGGAATGCCTGACTGTGCTGAAAGCTGTTGAGCAAAGGCGATCGCTTCATCACTAATGTCTATTCCTGTCACCGTAGCACCCAATCTCGCCAAACTCAGCGTATCCTGCCCAGCATTGCATTGCAGATGCACCAGGGATAGACCCGCGATCGTCCCCAACAACTCTTTCTCTTCGGCAAAAAGCGTTGAGCCACCCTCCCGAAAGAACTTTGCCTGATCTCCTTTGTGGCTATTGTGGGCCCTGGTTGCTTCATTCCAGGACAAGCGATTTGCTTCATGCAGTTCTTTTCTCAAAGGACACCCCACCACGCTAAAAAGGGTCAAATTCCACCGACAAATCGCCCCGGACTAAACAATTTTTCTGGATCAAACTGGTGCTTAATGCCTCGCATCAACTCCATCGCATTGCCTGGATACCCCCAAACATCGATCGACTGCTTGAAGGCAACCGGAGCCTCTCGAATTGTTAGAAAGCCGCCCTGTACCTGACAGCGATCGCGCATTTGGTTCAGCACATCTGAGGGTAAGGTGGAGCGAAACCGCAACAAACCCAGTCCACTTGCAGCATGGATCATACCCGTCATTAACAATGGAGCCAGCGTACTCACCTGTTCCAGCATCCCAACGGCATTCGATGGTAATACTCCTATTTTGCAAGTAATTTCCACTTCTTTGGGGCGCGTCCCCATCTGTTCTTGCAATTGTTGCCATAGAGCTGCTTCATCTTGCTCCTTTAGAACCCCAGCCTCCAGCATCAACGCCTGTCCCATCTGCAATACATAGTCAGCCTGTTTCTCGACACTGACCTCAATACCCTGGAAGCGAACCGCCAACCCCATTCCTTCCCCTCGATCGAGGGCCGCAGTCGTCACCGGAGCCAGTAGTTCGATCGCACTGGGAGACAGTCCAGAAGCCAGAAGGGTTGCAGTCACCTGAGCAATTTTTTCTGCCTCACCTGTCAAAACCACCGATCGAGACGCAGGTGGTAGGGGATAAACCCGAAACGTCACCTGGGAGATTACGCCTAATGTCCCGTAGGAGCCAGTGAACAACTTCATCAGGTCATAGCCCGCCACATTTTTAACGACTCGTCCCCCTGCCTTTGCCACCTTGCCATCGGTGCGGACGATCGACAGTCCAATCAACAAGTCCCGAATGCCACCATACCGCTGTCGCAGGGTTCCAGTATCCGCCGTGGCCACAATCCCACCCAAAGTAGCTGATTCAGGATAGGCGGGATCGATCGCCAGAAACTGCCCTGATTTCGCCAGAATGTTCTGAAGATCTGCCAGCTTCATCCCTGCCTCTGCCGTCATCGTCATATCGCCAGCCGCGTGTTCAATCAACCGATCGAGCCGTGCCGTACTCACCACCAGTTGAATTCCCTCCGCCAATCCGCCCCAGTGCAGCTTACTCCCACTACCGCAAATCAACAGCCGCCAACGGTTCGATCGGGCACAGGCAATCACCTCCGCCAGCTCTGCCTCAGTCTGGGGATACACAATGCCCTCGATCGGAGAATGGGGTACAACTGCCTGGGAAAGTTGCGATCGCAGCTCTGGTGTCACCGCATCCCAGGGGCAGATGGCATCAGGATTGAGTCGAGATTCGAGGGTTTGAGCGATGGGGGGCATGGGGGGTGGGGAGTGAGGGAGTGGGGAGTGGGGAGTGAGTCAACTCTTGTAGGATGGGCATCCTGCCCGTCCAGTGAACTCATTCTTGTGGGATGGACATCCTGCCCGTCCAGCGAACTAACGCTTGTGGGATGGACATCCTGCCCGTCCAGTGAACTCATTCTTGTGGGATGGGCATCTTGCCCGTCCAGCGAACTAACGCTTGTGGGATGGGCATCTTGCCCGTCCAGTGAACTAAGTTCTTGTAGGATGGGCATCCTGCCCGTCCAGTCAACAAAACCTCTGAACAGCAAGAGACGATCGAACGGGGTAAGTATTGCAGTTCTAAAAACCACAACCACTAATCCAGATCGATCGTCTCAAACCATTATCTATCAAAGACTTCAGATCCAGGACTGAGTACGGCACTGCACCAAGCCAAAATCTAGAAGCCAAAATCCAGAATCCCTAGAGGGGATGGAACAACAAATCGGGGAAGAACCGATTGAATTCAATCAAAATACCCGCCGTGATAAACATCCAGATGGTTGCTAGAACAGGGGCAGTCGATAAGTACTTCAGAAAATATTGCATGGGCATCCTCCAGTATGGAATGAAAACTACCGGGGTGAAACAGGAATTTTGCTGTCTGGAACCGTGAGCTTACCCGTTGTGAACTCCTGCAAAGCTGCGAGGGGCCAGGCAAATCCGGTCAGCATACACTTGACGGCCAGAGGCACATCAATAATGATTTCCCGCATTTCGGGATCTTTTTCACCCCGAACGGCAATCAAGTAAGCACGACCGACCCAGCCAATCCATCCGGCAATATAGAGGAAAAGAATGCTGGGAATCAGGAACTCACCGGCATGATTCAGACGACCATCCACAACAAGGTGGGGCAGTCCATCGTTACCGCAAAGCAAGTTGGAATTGCCATAGGCTTCAAAACGGGCCTTCGCCTGCTCGGTTTTCGCATTGGCTGCGCGAGCTGCAAAAGCCTTGGATTCACCACAGGGGGTTAGTCCTGCCACATCCGCTGAAGCAGAGGGAGCAAAGTTAAGCCACAGAAAAACGACTAGGATTAGAGCAAACAATCTTCGCATGGAGTTGTTTCCCTTCTGTTTACAAAGATCAAAAAATTCGTACAAAACATTAAGTTTTTTGTACACAAAGGTTGGACTGTCAGAGCAATCATACTCCCAAGGTAGACACAGGTTAGTTAAGCTTTTAATAGAAGTTTACGTAAGCCTGAATTTGAACCAAGATTCAAGCTCAATAGCTACTACAGCTTTTGGGAACGATCGCTCCCGCTGAGACAAGAATTAAATATTTCTTAACAAAATTAGATTAGCTTATGTTACCCTGCTTCACCACGGTTTTCCTGTGGTAGTTCAGATAGTAGTTCAGAACCAATGACAGTCGTTTTAGGTATTGAAACCAGTTGTGATGAAACTTCTGTGGCGATCGTGCGCGATCGGCAGGTTCTCAGCAACATTGTGTCGTCCCAAATTGAGATCCATCAGCAGTACGGTGGAGTCGTTCCAGAAATTGCCTCCCGTCGTCACGTAGAGATGGTGAATTGGGCCATTGAACAGGCGATGCAGGAATCCAATTTAACCTGGTCAGAAATTGACGGAATTGCCACCACCTGCGCTCCTGGACTGGTGGGAGCTTTATTGGTGGGAGTCACGGCTGGAAAGACCCTGGCAATGCTGCACCAAAAACCTTTTCTGGGAGTTCACCACCTGGAGGGACATATTTATGCATCTTATCTGAGCGAACCCAGCTTGCAACCGCCGTTTCTCTGTCTGCTGGTTTCTGGTGGCCATACCAGCCTGATCTATGTCAAAGCCTGCGGACACTATGAAACCCTGGGACAAACCCGCGATGATGCGGCGGGAGAAGCGTTTGATAAAGTGGCTCGACTGCTCAACCTGGGGTATCCGGGCGGCCCGGTGATCGATCGCCTGGCTCAGTCAGGTAATCCCCATGCTTTTTCCCTACCAGAAGGGCAGATATCACTTCCCACTGGCGGATTCCATCCCTACGACTCCAGCTTTAGCGGCCTTAAAACCGCTGTACTTCGCCTCACCCAAAAACTCCAGCAGGAAACCGACTCCCTCCCGATCCCAGATCTGGCGGCCAGCTTTCAGGACACCGTTGCCAAAGCATTGACCAAACGCACGATCACCTGTGCTGTGAACTACGGGTTGAACCAGATTGCGATCGGCGGGGGGGTTGCCGCCAACAGTGGTCTACGCCATCACCTGCAAACTGCGGCCCAAGCCCACAACTTCACGGTCTACTTTCCACCCCTGAAATACTGCACCGACAATGCAGCCATGATTGCCTGTGCCGCCGCCGATCACCTGAAGCAGGGGCACACTTCCCCCCTAACACTTGGGGTTCAATCCAGAATGGCAATTTCTGATGTGATGAAGCTGTATGAGCCAGTTGGAGGGAGCAAAGGTTAGACCGGCAGGCAAGATGCCTGCGCTACGGCTACTCCCCACTCCCCACTTCCTACTCCCCACTCCCCTCATACTTTGCCAAAACCGATCGAATCTCTGCCACGACTGCATCAGGTTGTTCGACCATGGCCAAATGACCACAGTTGGGGATTTCGCTGACGTTTTTGCCGCAGCACTCAAAAGAGGGATGGAAGCTGGCCAGGTGGTGAACATACTTCGGTTCCATGATGGTGTCATCGGCTCCAGCGATGAAGTGAACGGGTTGCCGGATCTGGGAAACCACTTGCGGTAGACAATTGACCTCTGCTTCCGTCGTAGAGTCGAGCAAAGAGCCGATCGCTGCTTCAGGTAGAGCCATCAGCAAATCCAGCAGCCGCTGCCGTCCCCATTTCCGTGATAGGGGTTGAGCCACGTTCATCCGTGTTAAGGCCATATCCAGGAGCGGAATATAGGAAAGCCAGCGAGGACGGTACTTAACAAGCTGTTGCCCAGCCGCCCGAAACCGCTCAAACTCCTCCTTGAGATAGATTCCCCCACCGGAATTAACACAAATCACCCCCGCAATGCGCTCTGGAAACTCGTGTGCTGACCAGAGGGCGATACTTCCCCCCAGGGAGTGGCCCACGAGCCAGGCATTAGAAATCCCCAGTCGCTCCAGCAAGACATTAAGATCCTGTGCATAGGCAGCGGGAGTGTAGTTCAGAGGGACAGGCTCTGACGCAGGAGAGGCTTGAATGGACTGACTCAAGGGTGAACCATTCCCCTGACTGGCAACACCGACGGAAGCTCGCTCCCTAACAGAATGAGGCAGTAGGGTCTGGGTTGATTTCACTCGCACACCTAGCGTTGGTTGAGAAGCTCCAAACCCCCGTAAATCATAGGCAAGGCATTGATAGTCGCAGGCTAATTGCTGAATCACGGGTCGCCAATACTGACGACTGAGAAGCCAGCCATGAAGAAAGACCAAAACGGTGGGAGATTCCGTTGGGGCTGACAGTTCGTAAGCATGGGGAAATCCCAAAATATCAATGGTTTTGACCATATAAACACAAGGGAACCTTCGGCTGCTAGAACGCAACAGAGGGATACGCGGTGCGTCGTCAGCAAAACAATAAGTTTGATTCTATCTCTATGATAAGTTCGGAATGGCAATGTTTCCAAGCGATCGCATGAGTTGGTGAGCAGGAAAATTGGGCAAACGATTTTTAGAAAAACTTCCGGGGAAAATGTCCGGGGCGGAGGAAGCAGCCTGGAAGAAGAAAACAGGGGAAGCCTATCTATGGAGTATCGCCCCTTAGCATTCTGGGCGAAAATCGGCTAAAACCATAGAAATGTAAAAAATCTACCTTGGCTAAAGGCTGTTTCTACTCAGATCTATTTCTATCCAATCCAGTTGGTTTTTCTCCGTAGTTTCCAGTAGCTATGATGGCTGTGGTTTCACCTGTACTTCGACCAAACTGTAAATTTATGGACATTTATCTGGTCTTTAAGCAAAAGCATTCAAACTTTAGCAACTCTTCAAGAGATTTACCGGGGGAATGGCACTTCGCCAGGGATTTGTTGGAAAGATAATGGTAGGTAAGGAAACAGATTCTGAAATTTACCTCTGCCTCAAGCTGATCTGGTGCTGGCAGGGATGAGTTTTTGAAATGGATCGACCTGGTATGCAATGACACTTGGTGATTGAAGAGCGAGTGATGCCGCATGAGCTACTGCTTAAATCCAGCCTGTACAAACCCAGAAAACTTAGCCAACACCGAGCTATGTCAGGCTTGTGGCTCCAAATTATTGCTACGCGATCGATACCGGGTCGTACAGGCTTTAGGCCAAGGCGGGTTTGGAGCCACCTTCTTAGCGAAAGACGAATCTCTGCCGGGCAGTCCCTACTGCGTGATTAAGCAACTGCGTCCCGCTGCCACATCGCCCCATGTGATGGACATGGCGCGAGAATTGTTTAAGCGCGAAGCAAAGACGCTGGGCAAAGTGGGCAACCATCCGCAAGTGCCTCGCCTTCTGGATTATTTTGAGGCCAATCAAGAATTTTATCTGGTTCAAGAATATATTAGTGGATCCACCCTTCAGCAGGAAGTGCGGCGATCGGGCCCCTTCAGTGAGGCGGGCGTGAAGCAATTCTTGAGCGAAGTTCTGCCGATGCTGCAATACATCCACGGTCAGCAGGTGATTCACCGGGATATTAAACCCGCCAACCTGATCCGGCGTTCCCAGGATAAAAAGCTCGTGCTCATCGACTTTGGGGCCGTAAAGGATCAGGTCAATCCGGTGCGGGCAGGAGCTTCTGAACAAACTGCCCTCACCGCCTACGCGATTGGCACCCCCGGCTATGCGCCTCCAGAACAGATGGCGATGCGCCCCGTCTATGCCAGCGATGTCTATGCTCTGGGAGTCACTTGCCTCTATCTGTTGACTGGGCGGGCCCCCAAGGATATGGACTATGACCCAGCCACCGGGGAAATTATGTGGCGAGAACAGGTTCATATCAGCGATCACTTTGCGGAAGTGCTCCAGAAAATGCTGGAAGTGTCTGTGCGGCATCGCTACCAAAATGCAGTTGAGGTTCTGCGGGCTTTGGATTTGGAACCCTATCTAGACAGCCTGGCCCAGAGTATGGTGACGCAGCCCAATCGGACATCCCGACGCAATGGCTCCTTGCCCTCCTCCTCTGAGCGCAGTGATGGGTCTGGTTCTCCGCCCTCCTCCCCTTCAGCCCGTCTTGCCGCCGCCATTCGGGCCCGTCATTCCCATAAAGCGCAAGAGAATACCCACGCTTCTGAAGCGACAAGCCTGCAATCGGGATCTTCCCATCGGCGCACTATGATGAGCCGTCCTACGACCAGTGCCACAACTCTCTCTAATGCCAAAAGTACTGGAGGTCAGCGAGCCTCGATCGCCCTCACCAAGTCCACATCCGAAGAGGTGATACTGTCCTACAACAAGGGCAACCGCGACTTCACCTGCCAGGACTTGAGCCAACTCAGCTTCCCAAAAGCGGATTTCTCCAGTGCCAACTTCCACCAGTCCAAACTGCAAAAGGTTAACTTGCAAGGGGCAAACCTGTTTAATGCCGATTTTGGCCGTGCTAGCCTCAGCCAGGCAATTCTGAAAAACGCCAATCTGGCCAGAGCATACCTCAGCTATGCCGATTTAGCTGGAGCCGACCTGCGAGGGGCCAACCTCAGCTATGCCTACCTCAGCAATGCCAACTTGCGGGGCACGAATTTGTGTGGGGCTGATTTGACGGGGGCTAAAATATCCGATGAACAATTGGCACTGGCGCGGACGAATTGGGCAACGATTCATCCCAATGGTAAGCGGGGTCTCTGGTAGGTTCAGCTTTTTGGGTGAGCTTAACGATAGGCTATAAAGGTGATTCTTCTGAAAGCCTTTCATGACAGACAAATCCTCAAAGCCTAAGGTTAAGCGAACCCAAGCGGCCCAAAAGCTCGACCCAGAACTATATGCCCAACTGAGAGCAGAGCTGAAAACCCCCTACAAAGGACTACGACAGTTTGTTTACTTTGCCTGCGGGGCCTCTGGATTGATTGGGGCCTTCATTTTTCTGACGCAGCTAATTGCTGGAAAGGATGCCAGCGTGATCCTGCCTAACTTTGCTCTGCAAGTGGGAGTGGTAGCTCTGATGATCTGGCTCTTTCGTCTGGAGCAGCGCACTAAACCCAAAAAATAATCTTTATTTACATTGTTTGGATCCACGAATTCTTTGATCCCCAGCTTCCAGGCTTTGATCCCCGCCCTTTAATTAAGGAAATCTTAAAAAAACCGAGGAAATCAAAAGTCGCTGGCAAACTAGTTAAAGTTCAAATGGGGTCAGCCAATTTAAAGACCTTAACTATATATCTCTGTGAATACCTAATGTGAAGCGTCGGTTCCCAAAGTGTGGGCTGACGCTTTACATTTTGCCTATGGAAAAAATTACGACAGATGTATTGGTGATCGGTGGGGGAACGGGGGGAACGGCAGCGGCGATCGAAGCGGCCCGACGGGGAGCGCGAACGGTTTTAGTCAGCGAGTTTCCCTGGTTAGGGGGAATGCTGACGGCAGCGGGGGTGGCTGTGCCCGACGGGAATGAATTGGCGGCGTTTCAGACGGGAATCTGGGGGGCATTTTTGCGGGAATTGTTTCACTATCAGCCGCAGGGATTGGATCATGCCTGGGTCAGTTTCTTTAGCTATGAGCCGCAGGTTGGGGCAAAAATTTTTGCCCAGTGGGTGCGATCGCTGCCCAATCTTCACTGGATCTGCGGTCAGGTTCCCCTGGAAGTGTTGCGGCAGGGCGATCGCGTGATTGGCGCGAGATTTGAACAGTTGACGGTTTACGCCCATGTGACGCTGGATGGCACGGAACTGGGAGATGGGCTGGCTCTAGCAGATGTACCCTATCGCTGGGGCTGGGAGTGGCAGTCGGAATGGCAGGAACCGAGTGCGCCGATCGCCCCAAATCAAATTACGCAGCAGCATGCCGTTCAGTCCCTGACCTGGGTGGTCATGCTTCAGAAATTTGAACTAGATGCTCCTGAAATTGCGGCTCCCCCTGGCTATGACCCCGATCGCTTTGTCGGTACCTGGGAGGGTTACGGGGCTGAATCGTTCCTCAACTATGGGCGACTACCGGGCGATCGCTTCATGCTGAATTTTCCCCAATGCGGCAATGACTATGGAGTGGAGTTAGATCGGCTGATTCAATCGGAGTCTGCCCGGAAAGCGGTACTCCAGGAAGCCTACTGGCACTCGCAAGGCTATGCACGATTTTTGCAAGATCAATTGCACCACCAACTGGGGCGCAGGTACGGCCTCGCCAGGGCGGTATTTCCGACAGTTCCAGAGTCGTCAAACGGCAACAGCACCTTAGGGGGAGGAGCTTTTGCCTTACATCCCTACTACCGGGAAAGTCGGCGGGTTAAGGGGTTAGTGACCGTACGAGAGCAGGATATTTTACCGATCGCCGGGGGGCAAGTCGCGCCCTTACCCCCGAATCAGCAGGGACAGGTGGAGTCGATCGCCCTGGGAAATTATGTTAACGATCATCACTATCCTGGCTATGATTTTCCCTTAAAGCCAAAGGCCCTGCGCTGGGGCGGCCGTTGGACGGGGACTCCCTTCACGCTGCCCTATCAATGTTTGGTTCCAGAAGCGATCGATGGCCTGTTGGTCTGCGAGAAAAATAGCTCGATTTCCCATATCGCTAACGGTGCGACTCGGCTCCAACCCGTTGTGCTGGGAATTGGGCAGGCGGCAGGCATGGCGGCGGCCTTGTGTGTGGAGCAGGGTTGTCAACCCAGGGCGTTGCCGATTCTGGATTTACAAATGGCTTTGTTGCAGGATGCGATCGCCCCCGCTGCCCTGGTTCCGTTGTTTAACCTTCCCCCCATTCATCCCAACTGGCACCACTGGCAGCAGTACTATCTGCACCATCCTGAGAACTATCCGATCGATGGCATCTGTCCCGATCGATCCCCCCGGTTAATATTCCCTTGAGCCACAACAGTCAGGCGTTTACGGGTACGATCCAGGTTCAGGAGAACCAGGTTTATGAGTTTAACCTGACTGGATCTCATGACCCAATCGAACCGATTAACCTGGTGACGCTCCATGCTGCGATCCATCAACAGCTTCAAGCCTGTCAGTCCGGCCAACAGCTTCACCTGTGGGGACGCTGGAATCGATCGGGCAATTGGCTCCTGGTGGAACGCATGGAGGCGATCGAGGAAGGGCGCACAGCCGTACGCCCCTAGCGGGTACATTTTTCCGGATACCCCTTGCATCCCTTTACATCCCTGGAGAATCACCAGGTTCAATCAGCACGTACAGAAACGCATCCATTCGATTCACAACATCTTTTACTGCCTCAAAGGCATCGGTTTCCGTCAGAGGAGCCAGAGTAATGGGATCGATCGGTCTAATTTTGCTGTAGCGATCGACCAACACCTGCATGGACTGTGCGCCCTCCCAGAGCGGTAGTAAACAAGCTGCTTGGGTGGGTTCCAGGAAAACCGGGTTCAGGGAAGGGACTTTGATATAGCGACTAATTTCAAACCCTTTGCCGGACTGCACACAGTTGACCAACTCCTCGCGGATCTCATCTCGACGCAACTGAGGATGCAGATGCACGTTGGCAGTTTTCCAGCGTTCGTCATCCCATTCATCCACCGATTGTCCGGGTTCTCCAGGATGGGTACACCAGAAGTCAAACAAACGATGAATTGGGTTGAGCAGTTCGTAGGTATAGAGGCGTTCAGCCAGGGAGGCCGTTGCCAGACCCAACGCCCAGATATCCGGCAATTCCTCGGTGTTTTTGAATAGATCGGTAATATCCCAGTGTCGCCAGTTCAGCATACTGACAAATTCCAGATCGACGGCATCCAGCATCTCAAACACATCGGGAATCTTGTAGCCCGTATCCCCCACCAGAAGCATATTTGCACCTAAGCTCTGGCTCAGGGCATCCCCCGTCAGGGTATCAAATCCCTTGTTATGCCAGATTTGTGCCTTTAGTACCACGTGATCCTTGAGGGCAGTCATGGTGTCAACGACGGCGGCTTCCTCAAGTTCCTGGGGGGCACTGTCCATCAACCCCATGAAGCGAAAGAGTTCCTGGGCCCGGAAGAAGTTGGCTCGCTGGTAAGCACTGTGGAGATTGGTGCGAATCAGTCCATCAGGTTGCAAAACGGCTTTCATGGCGGCTAATCCGGCCGTTGGGTTGGGCAGAAGATACAGCACTTCATCGCAGTTAATGTAATCAAATTTCATCCCCAGCTTGGGTAACTCCTCAATTCGGAGCACATGAAATTCAGTATTGGTAAAACCGTGATGGGCTAACCGCTTTTCTGCCAGCTTGACTGACTCCTCAGACAAATCAATGCCGACAATCTTCGCGCCAGGGTTGGCTTCTGCCAGGATCAATGCCTTGTACCCACTGCCACAACCCGCATCTAAAATCACTTTCCCTTTTGTATCTGGAACTCGACGATGCCGCAGGTAGTAGCTCGTCACGAAGCTATGAAGGTAGAGCATTTCATAGGCATCCTTGGGCGAGTCATCGAGCGGCACTCTGGGATAGGGGCCATAGTTAAACTGCTGACGGATCTTGTTGATTTCTTCCGTCAGGGGAGACTCGATCGCAGGCGATTCAGAGGGGGAAAAGTCGGACTCGATCGCGTTTGTTTCAGTTAATTCATTGAGGTTTAAGACAGAGTCATCCATTGGGTTCAGGCTCCTGGAGTTGAAATGGGCGGTTGATGGACAGTGGACTCAAGCGAAGGGCGAAAAAATTAGCGTTAAGAACTTAGCGTTAGACCAATCAGCATGTGCAATAGTTTTGATAAAGGCAGTTTGCAACTTGAGTCGATCGATCAACCAGTGGCTTCCAGGTACAGGATGCCCGATTTTGTCAGAGAAGATAAACCAGGTTCATAGATCAATGCAAATCCAAGGCAAATTAAAAGATAAAAACAAGCTGGACTGCCCAGCCTGAGTCATGGCGATCGATCTGAATGTGCTGAATAAATTCTCGAAAGTAAAAGCGGCGTTCGGCTTCCGATAGGTCAAACCAAAACTGGGGGATGGACACCACCTGGGCGATCGTTTTGAGATTGACAGGGGGAAGTTGATCCAGGCGGGTAGAGAGGGCGGCAATCTCCGTTTGCAGTTTGTAGCTGCGGAGCTGGGCGGTTTCTGGATCCAGGATGCCAGATTCAACTAAATCCGGCAGTTGCTTCAGAATATCCTGCTTGGCTGATATTTCCGCTAGCCAGCCTTGCTTAATCCGATCGACATCGGGCAGGGCCGTATCCGCGACCGCCTGGGGAAGGGTCTGACAAATTTGCTGAATCGTTTGCTCCAGAACCGTCTGGTAGGGCAGTGATCGACATTTGGGCTGCTGAGGACAGGTGGTAGGGCAGAGATATAAATACGCTTTGTTTTTGCGAGGGGCCGTCACATGGCTCACTTTCATAGGCGATTGGCACTGGTGACAAATCACCAATCCAGATAGCGATCGGGGAGAGCTAGCCGTGCGAGAGGGCATCCGCCGATTCCGACGCAGGAGCCGATCAATCTGGGCTGCTTCCTCCCGCGACAGAATGGCGGCATGGGTATTTTGCACTACTTCCCCATTGTGGTAAGCCAGATCCCCGCGATACACCGGACTGGTCAGCCAGCGTTGCCCAGTGGAAACGGAAATTCGCTTGTTGTACTTCTTCTGCAAATGCCGCACACTACTTCGCAGGGAACCGTACAGCAAAAAATGCTCAAAAAATTCTTTGACAATTGGCGCAGTGGTGCGATCGATCGCATATCGTTCTTTGCCGCGACGGTAGCCATAGGGAGCTTTCCCTGGTGGGGGTAATGCCTTGACCCGGTTGCGGGCATGGCCCTGCTGAAGCCGACGGCTGCGTTGCCGATCCTGCAAGGTTTGCAACAGGTACAGTAAATCCGATCGCTGGATGTGCTGATAGCTAACGGTTCCAGGCGGTTCTCCTGAATGATTTGCTGCCTCAATCCCCCTCTCTTCGGCAGTCACCCTCCCTTCAGAAGTCACGATCAGCGGAATCTCCAGAGCCTCCAACTCCGCCAGTCGATCGCTAATCTCCTGGACTGAATCTCCCAATTCATCCAATCGCCGCATTAAGACACAGGCAACTACAGTAGACCGACAATCTGCAATTAGCTGCTGCAACTGTTGGCGATCGCCCATATCCTGGTAAACTCGGTCTATTCTATGTCCCCAGACTGATACATTAGGTACAGACTCCAGCAGGGGATCGCTGTAAGAGTATGCGAAGACTTCCCCTTCGCTTGCGGATGGATTGTAGTGGATATCGGGACTTTGATGTGGAGGAGCGGACATAGCGTCAGGCGCAAACAGACTAAACTCTATCTTAAAAACCGATCGGGTAAAAAGGGGCAGGACTGCCAGAGGTTTAGAGAGGGGGCAAATTCGATGGCACTTAATGACTCTTCATGCGGTAAAACCAAAGATGTAGTAGAGAATACAAAATCGTGTTGGAAAACCTGGAATCCTTACAAAATTGTATGAAACCGGGGACTGCGCTTCATTACCTGCCATGAAGGTGTAGAACAGCCAGAAAGCTTGACTTGTTTGAATTAGATCACTTCCAAGGGCAAACCTTTCTGGCAACACGCTGACTTGTTACGGTCTATTTTGCATACCCCCCTCCGACTACATCCAGGACTATAGATTTACATCTGTAAAAACCCATAAAATTTAATCAAACATTCTGCGGCAGAGACTATGAGTTCAACTCTTCAATTTTCGGATGATGCCTTTCGTTCGGGAACAGCGACCGAGTTAAAAGTTGATCAAGATTTAGCACCAGATTCAACCTCCGATCTGTTCTTGCGCCATCGTCTCAAAATTGTGGAGGATCTGTGGGAGGCTGTGCTCCAGCAGGAATGCGGTCAGCAATTGGTCGATTTGTTGCAACAGTTGCGATCGCTCCATTCCCCAGAGGGAGAAGTCCTCTCAGAAAGCGAGGAAACAAATGCCCTGAAGTTCATTGAAAACCTGGATCTAAATGAGGCGATTCGGACGGCAAGAGCCTTCGCCCTCTATTTTCAACTGATTAATATTGTTGAACAACACTATGAACAGCGTGGCCAACAGCAGCAGTACCGGGCGGAGCAACAGGCTGCCCTGCGAGAGGATTTGATGGGTAGCGGACTGATCCCTGATGAGTCTGACCCGGAGGCGAAAGGCAGTGTACTGCATGCCAATCTGCTGGAAAAATCTCTGAAGGCTCCCCCTCGTCGTGAAGTGGGAACGTTCCAGGCGGTTTTCCCAAAACTGCATCGGCTGAATGTGCCCCCTCGTCTGATTCAAGGCATGATTGATCAGTTGGATGTGCGCCTGGTCTTTACGGCTCACCCGACGGAAATTGTTCGCCACACCATTCGGGATAAGCAGCGCCGGATCGCCAAAATTCTGCGAGAACTCGATCGCGTCGATGAAGGGCTGACCTCGGCGATCGAGCTGGATGACTTGCGGGAACGGTTGATGGAAGAAATCCGCCTGTGGTGGCGCACTGATGAGTTACATCAATTCAAGCCGACGGTGCTGGATGAGGTGGATTTTACGCTGCACTACTTTGAAGAAGTGCTGTTTGAGGCAATTCCTCAGCTTTACCATCGGTTTTGCCGCGCCCTGAAAGGCACTTTTCCCCGATTGCGACCGCCCAAGCACAACTTCTGTAAGTTTGGCTCCTGGGTGGGATCCGATCGAGATGGTAACCCCTCTGTTACGCCTGAAATTACCTGGAAAACGGCTTGTTATCAGCGCAATCTGGTGCTGGGTAAGTATATTCAGTCGGTGAGTCATCTGATCAACTTACTCAGTCTGTCCCTGCACTGGAGCGATGTCCTGCCAGAGCTATTGGAATCTCTGGAGCAAGATCAGGTGCGGCTGCCGGAGGTCTATGAGCAGTTGGCGATCCGCTATCGGCAGGAACCCTATCGCCTGAAGCTGGCCTACATCCAAAAGCGGTTGGAAAATACCCTCGATCGCAGCATCAAGCTCTATAACGGGGACTATTTACAGAGTGAGCTGGTGGAGGTGAACCCGGCTGCAATTTATCGATCGGGCGAAGAATTCCTGAAGGAGTTACAGCTAATTCAGCACAATATTAAGGAAACGGGCCTGAGTTGCCGCGAGCTGGAAGCTTTAATTTGTCAGGTGGAAGTGTATGGGTTTAACCTGGCCCATCTGGACATTCGCCAGGAAAGTTCGCGCCATTCTGATACGCTGACGGAGATTGCGGAGTACCTGCAAATCCTGCCCACGTCCTACAATGACCTTTCCGAGGAGCAGAAAGTTCTCTGGCTGGCGACTGAACTGCAAACTCGTCGTCCCCTGATTCCGGCGGAGCTTTCTTTCTCGGATAAAGCAAATGAAACGATTCAAACCCTGCGCATGGTGCGAAAACTTCAGCGGGAGTTTGGCAACGAGATTTGTACCACCTACATCATCAGCATGAGCCACAATGTCAGCGATTTGCTGGAGGTGTTGCTGCTGGCGAAGGAGGCGGGGGTGTACGATCCGGCGACGGGAATGGGGACGCTGCAAGTTGTGCCGCTGTTTGAAACGGTGGAGGATTTGCAACGTGCGCCTGCGGTGATGCAAGAGCTATTTGAGTTGCCCCTGTATCGGGCCTTACTGTCAGGTGGATTTGAGGCAGAAGCTCATCCGGAATTGGCGACTCCTCCCCTACAGGAGGTGATGCTGGGTTATTCAGATAGCAACAAGGACTCTGGTTTCCTCAGCAGTAACTGGGAAATTCACAAGGCCCAGCAAGCCCTTCAGGCGATTTCGGAAAAGCATGGGGTGGCGATTCGGATTTTCCACGGCCGGGGCGGTTCGGTGGGACGGGGCGGTGGCCCTGCCTACGATGCGATTCTGGCCCAACCCGGTCGCAGTATTGATGGCCGGATTAAGATTACGGAACAGGGGGAAGTGCTGGCCTCTAAGTACAACCTGCCGGAACTGGCTCTGTATAACCTGGAAACGATTACCACGGCGGTGTTGCAAGCCAGTCTGCTGCGGAGCGGGTTTGATGACATTCAGCCCTGGCATGAAATCATGGAGGAGTTGGCGGCCCGGTCTCGATCGCACTACCGCAATTTGATCTACGAACAACCTGATTTTCTGGACTTTTTCCTCAACATCACGCCGATCGAGGAAATTAGCCAGCTACAGATTAGTTCTCGTCCGGCGCGGCGCAGTGGCGGTAAAAAGGATCTGTCGAGTTTGCGGGCGATTCCCTGGGTGTTTAGCTGGACGCAGATTCGGGTTCTACTCCCCTCCTGGTATGGCGTAGGCACAGCCCTCAAGAGCTTTTTGGATGAAGAACCAGAGGAAAACCTGAAGCTGTTGCGCTACTTTTACTACAAGTGGCCTTTCTTCAAGATGGTGATTTCCAAATGTGAGATGACCCTGTCTAAGGTGGATCTCAATATGGCGCAGCACTATCTGGAGGAATTGGGTCATTCTGAAGACCGCGATCGATTTGAGCGAGTGTTTCAACAAATTGTCAGCGAATACTATCTCACCCGTGAACTGGTTTTAAACATCACTGGCCATGAGCGGCTGCTGGATGGTGATCCGGATCTGCAACGATCGGTGCAACTGCGCAACAGTACGATCGTCCCTCTGGGCTTCCTGCAAGTGTCGCTGATCAAACGGCTGCGGCAACACAAGGCCACGGCGGCCGCTGGCGCAATTCGATCGCGCTATAGCCGGGGTGAACTGCTGCGGGGTGCTTTGCTCACGATTAATGGGATTGCCGCGGGAATGCGAAACACGGGTTGATGGGTTTGTAGTGGCTAAAATAGTGCTGGGAGTTTCCAGGATTGCGGGAATGGAGGTCAGGAGACCCGATTCCCCACTCCCGACTCCTGACTCCCTACTCCCTACCGAGAGGTAAATCCATGAGCCGTGATGAAGTCCGAGGGTTGGCCCGTGAAGTCAAGTCTCAAGTATTGATCCTGGGCGGTTTTGTGGCCCTGATGTGGGGGCTGGAAATCGTTGATATTTTCCTTGGTGGGACGGGTAGAACCTGCCGCGGGCTAAATCAGTTTGGGATCTTTCCGCGTCAGCTTGCTGGACTATGGGGCATTTTCTTCGCTCCCTTTCTGCATGGTGGCTTTGGTCATTTGATTGCCAATACGATTCCGTTTGTGACGCTGGGCTGGTTGGTGATGCTGCGGCGGACGGCGGACTTTTTTGTGGTGACGCTCGTGGCGATGGTGGTTGGCGGACTGGGAACCTGGCTGTTTGGTGCTCCAGGCTGCCACATTGGAGCCAGCGGCATCATTTTTGGCTATCTGGGCTATTTGCTGGGGCGAGGCTATTTCGATCGCAGTTTTGGCTCAATGCTGTTCTCAGTTGTTGTCCTACTAATGTATGGTGGTTTGCTCTGGGGGGTTCTGCCGATTCGGGTTGGCATTTCCTGGGAAGGGCATTTGTTTGGGTTTATTGGCGGCGTGGTGGCGGCGTGGCTGCTGTCGTCGGGATCGAAGAAGCGGGTTTATAGGGAGTGAGGAGTGAGGAGTGAGGAGTTCGGTAGGGGCGATTCGCGAATCGCCCGTACAGTTGGGTAGGTTGGGTTGAGGTATGAAACCCAACGAGTTGGGTGAGTTATGGGTGAAGGGAATTCTGGCGAGCCAGGATTGTGGATCGAATCCTTTGGGTCATGGTTCTGTCTTTTCGACTGGGCGGGCAAGATGCCCACCCCACAAGAAGCAGACAGCGGGCAAGATGCCCACCCCACAATGGCGGACAGCAGGCAAGATGCCCACCCCACAAGATGGCAGACAGCGGGCAAGATGCCCACCCCACAAGAGGCAGACGGAAGTTGTTAATCAATTGTTTAGAGTTGGCGTGAATGTGGTTAGAGATTGGCAAAATTGTGGGTGGTCAGGGTCTAAAGGGGGAGATGCGAGTTTACCCCAGTTCTGATTTTCCAGAGCGGTTTTTGGAGCCGGGACAGCGGTGGTTGCTTCATCCAGGGGCTGAGGAACCAGAGCCGATCGAACTCCTAGCGGGTCGCTATTTGCAGGGGAAGGGGCTGTATGTGGTGCAGCTTGCAGGGATTACCGATCGCAATCAGGCGGAGGGGTTAAGGAATTGCCGTCTGATGGTTCCAGAGTCCGATCGGCCGCCGTTGGAGGAGGATGAGTTTCATGTGCTGGATCTCGTGGGGCTGGTGGTGTTTGACCAGGCGACGCAGAGCCGGATTGGGGTGGTGGTGGATGTGCTGAGTGCGGGGAATGATTTGCTGGAGGTGAAGCTGGATCGGATGGCGGAACCAGATCTGGATCAAGTGCCTGCTGAGGGACGGAACCGTAAGGCAAAAGCGAAGTCGTCCCAAACGGTGCTGATTCCTTTTGTGAAGCCGATCGTGCCGGTGGTGGATCTGGTGGAGCAGCGGATTGAGATTACGCCGCCGGAGGGGTTGATTGAGGGTGGTTGATTGGGGATGGAGCGATCGCCAAACCACAAAGCGTTATTTCAGGAAGAGACTCAATGAGCAACTCAGAGAACTTAGAAAGCAGAGTCGAGTCCGTTGAAGTTGATATGCGGGAATTGAAACAGATTGTTCGGGAGACAGCCCGCAATGTCTCGGACTTGCGATCGGACTTAGCCACCCTTGCGGATATCGTTAACGCCAACCATGAAGAAGCCCAAGCGGAGCGAGCAGAAGCCAGAGCCGATCGAGAGGTAATCAAGGAACGGATGGATCGCTTTGAAGCCCAGGCCAACGCCGATCGCGCTTTGATGCTTGAGTTGATTCAGCGGTTGGGACAGGGGGGAAACGGAAGTAGCGGGAATTGATTGCGATCGGTTAGGGGGGAGCAGAGGAGATTTAATCGTGCCCTACAACAAATTCACTCTAAAGCAGGCACAGCAGTCCTTTGGGCTGCAAATCCGAGAAACCGATCGCCTGTTTTCTAGTATTACGCCAGTACAGCCTTCAGATTTGCTTCGTCAAACTCTGGCGAACAACATTTCACTGGCCACAGCGATCAATACTGAAGTTGCCCGATTTGGGATGCTGATTCAGCCGATCGTCCTGGAAGTGCGTCAACTATTAAGCCGGAAGGTCAGCGTCTTCTTTGGCACAGAATTCACCGTTGATCCAGCCCGCGATCTGTCCGGTTTTCCCGATGCCGTCATTAGTCGAGGAGCGGAACAGTTTTTCATTACCGCCCCTGTTGTCACGCTTGTTGAAGCTAAAAACGAGAACATTGTGGGTGGGCTGGGGCAATGTGCGGCTGAAATGGTCGCGGCTCAAATTTTTAATCAGCAGGAAGGGCAAGACATTCCTGCGGTGTATGGCTGCGTCACAACGGGAACCCTCTGGCGATTTCTGCGGCTGGAAGGGACTGTGTTGGCGATCGACCCGGTTGATCTTCCACTGGAACCCGTCGATCGGTTGTTGGGTATTTTTGTATCGATTTTGGAATCATGATTATGGAATCTCAGTCTTCACTAGTTGGGAACACTGATTGAACGAAATATTAGGAATCCAATTCATCATGTCAAAATTAATTCTGCAAGTCCGAACGAAAGATAATCTTCTGGAATTATTGGCTGCATCAGAATCCCGTGCATGGGTGGTAGCAGCAGATAAAATTAACCAGATTACCCACGTTCAGATCGTTAACTTTGATGGAACCCAAATGATCGAGGGTATATTCGATCGAAATGACAGTTATAGAAGCTCTGAAAACAAATTAGTGATCAAGTTTTTAGATGGACGCATTGTGAACTGTCGCGTTCAGTTTGATGCACAGAATCCAGTGCGTTACTTCACCTGATCCTCAGAGGATATACATTGCTGACTGGGCGAGCAAGATGCCCACCCCACAAGAATTCCAGGGTATTGAAAGCTTATACCTTACATTGCTGACTGGGCGAGCAAGATGGGGAGCATGTCATGTTTGCAAGTCTAACCCTCATCCCCTAACCCCTTCTCCCAATCGGGGAGAAGGGGAACCGGATCGAAGTCCCTCGCCCTTTGGGAGAGGGATTTAGGGTGAGGGTGACAAAAGTGACATGCTCCCGGCAAAATGTCCACCCCACAAGAATTCCAGGGTATTGAATTCACATCCCTGGCGCAGGCAAAGCCAGCCCAAAAAAAATTTCATCAAAGAGATTGACGGAATCTCCAGAATTCACTACGCTATTCGATTAAGGCGGCCAAATGCCCTGGTGTACGTGTGCTGCCGATCCTCAGGAATTCAGCGTGACCAAGTGGTGAACCAAACACCACTCAGCCACTAACCCGACAGACAAGTTACCAGCGAGTCTGTACAGGCTAGGGTTTATTTTAGCTGAGGTTTTACCAAGGTTAAGACGGGTTCTGGACTGGTGGGGAAAACTGAGTTCCTGAGTTTCCTCCCTTAACACTCAAAGGAATTTCTCATGACAGGTGAAAACTTCATATTCAACTCTGGCAGCGAATCCGACTCATTGCCCCATCGGGAGTTGCCCCATCGGGAATCGATCAAATTAGTGGCGATCGGTTCCCATGAAGGCGTGAACGAAATCATCCACCACCTGCACGTCCTTAACTTCCGCGATGCCACCACCTGGAGCCGTTTTCTCCCTACGCCCAATCCCAACGAGGTGATGAAAATCAACACCCACTACCGCATTCGCAGCCAACGATAACCTGATCAAATCCGAGGGCATATCATAGCCAAAACTATGCCCTCCTCCCGCCTTCACTTCTCCCCCTTCACCGGATCGATCGGCAAATTCCCTGCCGCAAAGTCCACCCCGGACCCCCCCTCCCGCTGAATCTTTTGAAGCGTCTGTTCCCGAAACTGTGCTTCCATCTCACCATAGAAGAAAGAGAGCAGCACAAACCGAGTGCCCCTGGTAACGGGTGTTACTTCATGGAGCAAAGAGCAGGAAAACAGCACCGCTCCCCCTGGTTCTGGACTATATAGATCGGTGCCATACTCTGGAAACCGCAAACATCCGCCCTCATAGCCATCATTCAGATTCAGCGTCATGGCAAACCGACGGTGGATCATACCCACATTCGTGTTATCTCGATGGCGACTGAAGAACCCCTGAGACTGGTCATCATAACAGGCCACCAGATACCGCTCGAAGTGGGAGATGCGATACTGAAACGCCTTTTCAACTTCCGGTCTGACCCGTCGCCCAATGTAAGCATTAATCTGCTCCAACAGTTGGGCATCCGTAACCATCCAATCCCGTCGCCGCTTGAGGTTGCGATCGATCGCCACCTGTACCTGATTGCCCTGCGATCGCATCACCCCCGACTCCGTTCCTCCATCCGCCCGATAGAGCTGAATGAGTTGCTGACAAAACTCCGGCGACAAAACATTTGGCACAAACAAAGCTGGGGCCACCTGTTTAATCTGGCGAGGAGGCTCAGGCTGAGGCAGATTTTTCACAACAGACAACACCCGATCGACGTGCTGCCTATGGGTTTCCAGGGGAATCACTGCCAGCACCCGCAGATTCTCATCCAAAATAAAAGTCGTTGGATCGTAGGCAATTCCCCCCGTTTCATCCAACTGACAGACCCCATAGCGAATGCTGAGATCCCCATCCAGATCCCACAACCACCGGAAAGACTCCGACGGTTGAACCTGCGCTTCCAGTTGGCGATCGTTAGGATCGATCGACACCCCCAAAAAAGTAATGCCTGCCTGCTGCAACTGCGCCTTTGCCCGCAAAAAACTAGCGACAATGGGCTGAATTTGGGGATTGCTGGCACTACCAAAGAAAAATAGCACCGATCGATAACCGCCAACTGTTAGATCTGGGGCAGACGTGGCGATCGGTTGGGAAATAAACCAGGGAGCTGGATCACCAACGCTCAGGGTAGACATCATTCAACCGTCAGAAACCATTTGCCCTCTGAGTTTGAACAAAATTGGCTGGACTGTCAATGGTAATCGCAAAGGAATCGTTAATCTCATTCCTTGATCGGTGAGGGAAGACGTGAGTAAGTTAGTCTGAGAGTAACGTTGCTTACCTATCGTCCGAACTATGTCTTTTTTGCCTCCCAACCACTCCAACGGCAATGGCAATGGTAGTAGACCATTCAATCAACCGACTAACGGTAACGGACGATCGCCTGAAGAATCGCCTTATCTGCCTCCTGAGGATCGGGGTGGAGATCCGGGGGGAGATCATCACAAAGAGCGCAGTCGAGTGGGTGGAGAACGCAGCGACAATCAAGGTGACGATCGCAAGCCTGAGCAAATGCCTGACAAGCTGAATCCCGATCGGGTTCGGAACATCAAACAACAGATGAATCGACTGTATATTATTTTGGTTGTGGTGGGACTGACGATCGGATTGGTGGTTTCCGTAGGAGTTGTCGCAGTCATTCAGCGGTTAGGACTCACGGAAGTGGTGCCGATTGGTGAACCGAATCCGCCTGCCGACTAGAGATTCAGTAACTAGAGATTCAGCAACTATAGCTATCCTCCGTAGGATTTGAACGGGGTGCAGGGGTAAAACCCTGGCGTGGGGGCGTTGCCCCTAACCCCTTGTTCACAAACAATTTGTGAACGCTATAGAGATTCAGCTTCAAACCAGAACCTCGCCCCTCCCTCTATTCTGCTGAAGTCCGATCGGCTGGCGTGTGGATATTTTTGCCGCAGTGCGGACAGATCGCGTCCTGGCTCTCGTGTTCGAGTTCAAATTCCTCAGTGAAACCGGAGGCGAGAATACTGGTGGGCAGGGCAAACAAACCAATGCCCAAAATGGAAACAATTCCGCCCAAAAACCTCCCCAACGGCGTGATCGGATAAACATCGCCATAGCTGACTGTCGTGAGGGTGGAAATGCCCCACCATAGCGTTGCAGGAATACTACCAAAGGCTTCAGGCTGGGCGTTGTGTTCAATCAAATACATCAAGCTTGAAGCAATGAGCAGCAGAATCAGCACTGTCATTAAGGAAATGTAGAGAGCTTCCCGTTTTCGATAAAACACCCGCAGGATGCTATGGAGCGATTCAAAGTAACGACCCGCCTTAAACACCCGAAAAAACCGAAAGGCTCTCAATGTAATTAAGGATCGTGCCGGTAGACCAAGGGCGATCGCCAGATAAAAAGGCAAAACAGCAATCAGATCCACGATCGCTAACGGTGTCACCATCCAGCGTAGTCGCCCCCAGACCGGATGACGATAATGGGGAGAAGTGGTGCAGCACCAGAGCCGCAGCAGATACTCAATGGTAAAAACCGTCAGAGAAGTCTGTTCAAATCCGCTAAATAGCCCCGAAAACTCGATCCGCACTTCATCAACGGTTTCAAGGACTAAGGCCAGAATATTAAAAAAAATCAACGATAAAATGATGCTGTCGAAGATGCGGCTGCCCAGGCTGTCAGTTCCCGTAGTTTCTACAATTTCAAAGGTTCGACGTTTGAGATAGCGATACATACCTGTTCAGGATGGCTTTGTGAGCAAAGAATGAGCGCAGATCTTGACTTCGCTCAACCTGCACCACCACTTCCATTATGGATTGCTATAGCCAGCGATCGGACTTCCGGCGGTGGGTTGCGGCTGCACTCAACTGTACTTAACTGGAGCGTACTGCTGCTCATACTGACGGTTAAAGCGATGCTCCTCTCGCCCAGGACAGAGTTCGATCGCCGTTAAATTCTGTCCAGAGACATTCACTAACCTGTCTTTCGAGTGATACGCTGCAAGAAAGATTGGTCACTAACCTATGGATAAAGTATTGCAACGGGCCCAAGAACTGAAAGAAGAACTAACTGATTTTGTCCTGGATGCAGAGGGTGAGCTTGCCGTTGCCCTGGAAACCTTTAGTGCTGACCAACTGACTCGCTCTCAGCAGCAAAATATGCATCAGCGGATGATGGTGGTCGATCGCTTCATCATTGAAGGGGAAGTGGCAGAGCAAACGCCGATCGATCTGTTTATGCAAAGCCAGCCCAAGCTTGCTAAGGCCGATCGCCAACTCCTGGAACAATGGCGGCGTAGCTTTGTTGGGTTGTTTGCCATCGTCAAAATTCTGGCGGATGGTTTTGAGTTAATGAACTGGACGACAGAAAAGCACTATAGCGTCAAGCAAGCTGATTCCCAGGCTCTAAAAGACATGGAGCGGTTGAAGGAAGGCGAAATTATTCTGGCTCAGATTGCGCCGATTTCCGATACAGAATGGATGTTCTTTAGCCCCTGGACTTCCCTGGGCAAACTGGGCAAACCCAAGCTAGCCGTAGCGATCGGCAACTTCAAGGACAACTACAAAAATCATCTCTATAGCGATGCGCCTGATCTACTGGAAGAAGCCTGGAAATCAGTCGAACGATATCATACGGACTTTGTGGAATTCTTTGGAGCCGATGAAGTAACCCTGTCCGGGTATGAACTGGGTAAAAAACTGACGGAATTCCAGGAAATTTTGACTCAGAAGAACTTTGATGCTGCCGGAATCGATCGCTCCAAGTCGCTGGAAGAACTGGCCGCAGAAGCTGGCGTGTCCCAGGAAGAGCTAGATGAAACCGCAGAGGCGATCGGGGCAGATCCCAAAACTATGTCGGCAGCGTGGAAGCAGCAAGCCGCTAACAAGATGGCTGCTCCTCAGGTGGAACTGCCGCCCAAGCTGAAAAAAGCGGAACAGGTGACAGCCCTGAGTCATCCTCGCTGGGGACAAATGTTTTTACCCAACTATGCTCCCCTTAAGGCAATTCTGGAAGCACCCGATCCAGAAAATGGCGATGTTTCGCTGGTGCAAAAATGTTTGAAAGACGCTGAAATGAATGCCTTTGTTTGGCATCGATTGACCCGGCAATATCCCGATGCCATGGAAACGGTATTACAGGCTGCCCTCGATCGCCCGAATTTCAAATTGGCAACCGATTTAGATCCCCTCCTGGAAGAATTTGACAAACCGTTGGATACGGATTTGCCTGAAATTGCCAGCGTGCCAATTCATCTGCATAACTTGTTTCAAGAAGCAGTGGTAGAAGTTAACAAAAGTAAATCCAAAGGGAAAACCAAGAAGAAGAAAGTAGCGGGATTTCAGAGTTAATTCTCTCTTACGGTTTTATAGGCTCTATCCTGGGACGGAAGAGGGATTTGTAGTCCAAGATATATTCTTGAATTGTAAGTAAAGAGGAAAACTCTTCAGGAGGCTTAGGAAATGAATATTATCGCTTGGATTATTTTGGGTTTCTTGGCTGGTGCGATCGCTAAACTGCTTTATCCTGGACATCAGGGTGGCGGTATTCTAGCCACAATCTTGTTAGGAATCATCGGTGCATTTGTAGGAGGTTCCCTGTTCTCCTTATTCACAACAGGGACACTTCAAATGACAGCAGCAGGTCTGAGTATTCCTGGATTGATCGTCGCCATCATCGGTGCAATGGTCGCTATCTTCATCTGGGGTCTGGTTACTCGTCGGACTACTGTATAAGCCTTGCTTCTGCATTCTGAAGTACTCAGTGTGTCAGTCCAATGGTTACGTCAGGGGCTAGTCTTAAGCTGCTACTGATTCCAGATCATTAATGTTTAGTACCACTGTAGAAGTGTTTCTTCACCTTGAATCTTTGTCTGTCTAGTTTTATTAGCTGGCAGAAGAGATTGCTCCGAAAATCAGGTTTGGAAGCATTAGTGCTTATGCCTTCACAGTTAGTCCCTGTGGAGGCCATTTTTTTGTCTATACTTTTTGGCTTTGAGGGGAGCATCCCACTGAGACAAATTGGCTCATTTTTTCGTAGCGCAGGCATCTTGTCTGCCTGTTAGATAGCTGCCATGTAAATGCAAAATTGGGATCACCCCCTCCATTGCTGGATCAGGTTCTCATCGTTTAATCAATAACGCTTTGTTAATGGCTCAAAATCTATATCTATAGGCATAAATTAGAAAGCACTTTTGGGGAATTTATAAAACTTATGATAAGGTTCTAACTAATTTACTCCAGAATTCTTTCCTCCAGAATTCAACTAACGTATTTCGTGGAGAAAGATGTCGAGGGTTATCTTGCATCCAGGCTGAAAACGCCACATTTGTTTGGATTGGGGTGACTCAGTTTGAATGAAAGAATTCACTGCGATAGAGTAAACCTGTTTTCAAACCTCCTTACCTGAGTATTTCTATGGCAGAAACTCCTCAACCCGCTCAACTCCCAACTGACCCACTTAAACCTGCACCCGCCCAAGTCTCTCCTGAGCAATACGATGTCACCAATCCTCAGGCGAAGGTCGAAACGTTAGAGGAACAACCCTCTGATATTGATATTGACCTGGAATTTCTTTACACCAGGGATATTGAATTTAGGCAAGAAACAATTTATTTCCTGGTGGTCGATCGCTTCTATGACGGTGATCCCAGCAATAACGAAGGGCCCAATCCAGAACTGTATGACGAAACCCGGCAAGATTGGGGCAAGTACTGGGGCGGCGACTTGCAGGGAGTGATCGACCAACTGGATTACTTAAAAAACCTGGGTATTACAGCGATCTGGCTCACCCCTTTATTTGAGCAAATTGAGGAACTATTCTGCGGTAATGCAGCGATTCATGGCTACTGGACGAAGGATTTTAAGCGGTTCAATCCTCGGTTTTTGGGGGTGGGTGAAAACAATTCTCTGAACAAAACTCAGGATAGCCGCGATACGGTGTTCGATCGCCTGATTGCAGAATTGCACCACCGCAACATGAAGCTGATTCTGGATATAGTTTGCAATCACAGCACCCCTGAAACGACGGGTGGCAAAGGCGAACTCTACGATGATGGCGTGAAGATTGCCGACTTTAACGAGGATGAAAAGCACTGGTATCACCATTATGGTGAGGTGGTGGACTGGGAAAACGACTGGCAAATTCAAAACTGTGAACTGGCGGGGTTAGCCACCTTTAACGAAAACAATACGGAGTACCGCAACTACATTAAAAGTGCAATCAAACAATGGCTCGATCGCGGCGTAGATGCCCTGCGGGTGGATACCGTCAAACATATGCCGATCTGGTTCTGGCAGGAATTCAACGCCGATATTCTGTCCCACCGCCCGGATGTGTTCGTGTTTGGGGAGTGGATTTATAGCCATCCTGCCGATGATCGATCGGTGGAGTTTGCCAACAATTCTGGCATGACGATTCTAGACTTTGGGCTGTGCGTGTCGATTCGCGCGGCCTTGGGGCAGGGAGCCGAAGATGGATTTTACTTAATTAAAGACGTTCTGGCCTTGGATCATCACTACAGCGGAGCCTTAGAACTGATCACCTTTATCGACAACCACGATATGCCCCGGTTTCAGTCCCTCAACCCTGATCCAGAAATGCTCAAGGTTGCAATGGTGCTGATTATGACGACGCGCGGCATTCCCTGCATCTACTACGGTACGGAGCAATACCTCCATGACGACACTGATGGTGGTGATGATCCCTACAATCGCCCCATGATGGAGTCCTGGGATCGGGAAACGGAGGTTTATCGCGCTATTCGTCTGCTTTCTGGGTTACGCCGACTCAACCCGGCCGTTTCGATGGGGGGGCAGTGGCAGAAGTACATTACGCCAGATGTCTATTGCTATGTCCGTCGCTATCGGGATTCTCGCTGTTTTGTTGCGCTGAACCGGGGAGAAGCCGTGACGTTGGATGAGGTGGTGACGGAATTCCCGGATGGGGAACACACCTGCGTCATTACCCACAATAAGTACGAAGTTCAGGACGGCAAAATTCAAAATCTGACTCTGGAAACGCGAGGGGCGATCGTCCTCAGTCATGTCGGAGAACGAGTCAAGGCCCAAACGATCGTCCGGGCCCAGTTGAACGGGGTGCAAACCTTACCGGGTGAGCAGATTGTCGTGATTGGGGACTGTCCCGAACTGGGCAACTGGGATATTTCCCAGGCGTATCCGATGGAGTACATTAACTCCAACACCTGGTTTGCTGAAATTCCCTTTGATGAAAGTGCAGGTAAGTTGATCAGCTATAAGTACGCCATGCTGCGGGAAGGACAATCACCCCTGCGGGAAAATCTGGTGGCTCGACGGTGGGTGATTGCGCCGGAAGGTACGGTGAAGTGGCGGGATACCTGGGCTTCGGGGCGAGAGTCTTGATCGGATGTATCCCAGTTTTGATATGGCCCAGTTTTGCCTTTGCATGACAAAATCGGTCACTGGCAGGTCAGATGTCTGCACTACAGATGTCTGCACTACAGTGATCGATGGGAGCATCCCATTTATGCAAATTCAGTAGATCTAAAATGGGTTCGTTTCACAGTGAGCCCTGGGGTTGATCCTCCTAAATCCCCCTTAAAAAGGGGGACTCCAACCCCTCTTCGGTTTGTGCTACGCACACGCTCCGCGAACAGTTCCCCCTTTTCAAGGGGGGCTAGGGGGGATCTAAACAAGGTTTATGATCTACTGAAATTGATCGATTTCAGTAGCGCAGGCAGCTTGCCTGCCAGTGAACGATCCATCATATAAATGCAAAAGTGGGATACACCCTGATCGATCGCCATCAATCGATTCCCCTGCATGAGTCTTATCTACCCAGATGATATTGTGATATGAGTATCAAACGGAGAGGGAGGGATTCGAACCCTCGGTACGGCCTTTCGATCCGTACAACAGATTAGCAATCTGCCGCTTTCGACCACTCAGCCACCTCTCCCGGTGGTAAAGCTTTACCATAATAACAGATCTTGAAGCGAGCGCAATAGGTTGTGGGGTGGATGCAGATTTTTTGGTGAAGAATGGCTGAACCTGGCATCCTCATACTGCGGGGTGAGGAGCATCCTCCCTGGGCAGAAACCGTGATCCATTAAAAACCGTAACCAAAGCCAGATCTGAATGAAGTTAAGACTGGGTTAATATTAAAGTTGCGCAGGTAAATATTGTACCGAGGACACGGTTCATGCTCCTGAATAGAAGGTGTCACTCGGTGAGTTTGAATTTGATTCGGTGAGTTTGACTGGATATGCGATCGACTGAAATCGTTCGCTTTATTACCTGCACGAAGATAGGCAGAGTATTGGGTAGGCAACTATGAAACGTGCAAAAAAACAGGAGAAAAAAGCTGAGTTGCAAAATGAGTCGCAGTCTGAGGCGAAGGCTAAAGCTCAAACTCAGTCTAAAGCTCGCGGCAAAACGCAGTCTAAAACGCGATCGCCTCAGTCAAAACCTGCCAAAAATGGTGCAGAACCCCGTTCCACTACCGTAGGTGAGTTTGCCTGTCAGGTCATTGCCGAGCAGTTTGAGCGGATCACAAAGCAAACGAAGCGCGTTTTGGCGGATCAAGATCCTGAACCACTCCATCAAATGCGAGTTGGTAGCCGTCGTTTGCGCACTGCATTACAGGTGTTTGAGTCGGCGATCGAAATTCCTAAAGTGGCGAATGCAAGACGGTTGCGCGATCTGGCTAGAACGCTGGGTGAACTGCGGGATTTGGATGTGCAGATGGCCAGTCTGGGCGAATCGTATTTGCCCAATTTGAACGGCAAAGAACAGAAAAGGTTGGGCGATGTTCTAGATTCCCTGGGGCGACAGCGCATTGAAGCGTTTAAGCAGGTAGAGTCTGCCTTAACCAAAAAGCAGTACCAACAGTTGAGAAATGCATACAAAACCTGGCTCGAACAGCCGCAACTAACTAACCTGTCCCAATTACCCCTGACATCAGTTCTCCCCGACCTTCTCAGTCCGCTGTTGTCAGAACTATTACTCCATCCCGGCTGGTTCATCTCGATCGATGATGTATCTGAAGAAAACAGCGAAGTCCTGCATGATTTGCGAAAGGCTTGTAAGCATGTTCGGTATCAGGCAGAGTTTTTTGTCTCGTTCTACGGAGATGAGTTTGGCGATTGGGTGAAGGAAATTAAGCAGTTGCAGGATGATTTGGGGCTGTTGCAGGACACACAAGTTTTGAAAGACTTGTTGAGTCGGGAGTTAGGCGATCGATCGAAAATGCCTGGATTGAATGCGTTGATTCGTCAAGAACAGAAGGCATCTCTATCAAAATGGGAAGAGGTGCGACAAAAGTATTTAGACACTGGATTCCGTTACCATTTACATGAAAGATTGCTGCAACCTGCCGATCGCGCTACTAAAGTCCATCCCGAATTAATAGAACGACAACCCGCCGAACAAAACTAGCTGAAGTCGCTGAAGTCGCTGAAGTAACGACTTGTTAAGTTGCATCGGGACAAAAGCGTTTATAGTTTGGATAAGGTGCGATCGTTGAGCTACCCTCAGCGATCGTACGAGCACTGATGAAGGTGCGGTTAGAAAACGCAACTGCCAGGGGTATGGACTCCTAAATAGTTGGAGAAACGCTTGGGGATAGGATGCATGGATGAGGGCATTAGAGAACGGCTGATCCTCGTGGTTGAGAACAATGCAAGCCATGCCCAGTTAATTGAAACAGTGTTGAAAAACCATCCAGCGTCTTATCAGGTCGTGATCGTCTGTGATGGCATTCAGGCTCTAAATTTTCTACAGCGGCAGGGAGAGTATCAGAACGCACCTCGTCCGCACTTAATCTTGCTGGATTTAAATTTACCCCGTAAAGATGGGCGATCGGTTCTGGCAGAAATCAAAGCGGATGATGACTTAAAACGAATTCCGATCGTTGTTTTGACTGCTTCCAGTAATGCAAATGATGTTTTTACCAGCTATGCTCGTCAGGGCAATTGTTATGTCATCAAAGCAGATGATTTTGAGAGTTTATCGGCGATCGTCAAGCGAATCGAGGAATTTTGGCTGGAGATTGTCACGCTACCGTCAGAGTAGTTTTTTTAAGCGATCGAGATTGGGCACTGTTCATCCCTGAGGGGCAGACTGTGCTCCGCGAACACTCTTCCCTCAAAATAAATAACTTAATTGTTTACATCTATTCAAACTTAGAAATATTCGAGCAATAATTCAAAAACCCCATCCCCTGGACTTCTGCGATATCCTCTAAGCATGAGCAGAGTAAAATGCTCTGACCTCTGCAAAGAGTCGGAAAACAGTCAGATTTACGTACGGGGAACTTAAAGGCTCAAGTTGATCGGAAATTTCTATCCCTGTTCCGTATCGGTATTGGAAGCAAATCTATATTGAAGGTAGTCGATCGTGATCGTGCTAAACCTGGCTAAACGATTTTATCCAAAAATCAGGTTTTAGTTCAGCTTTAAATCGCTTCAGCATTCAGAGTCTCTTAATGGAGCAGTGTCGAATCATGGTGTTGCCTTCTGCTCATTTCATCAAGAATTTGGAGGACAAATGGTAGAAGCCAATGTTTGGGCCGGAAATGTAAGTTTAAGCTCGAATGTGCCCCACGTTGATATTACTCAACTCAAACAGCCGCCAATTCATACCTTGATTCAGGTGCAGCCGCATGGGGTGCTGCTGATCTTGCAAGAACCTGATCTGACGGTACTGCAGGCGAGTAGTAACACCTTCGCCCAGTTTGGCATTACGGCCCAGGAGATTTTGGGTACACCTCTGGAGGATATCTTCGATCCCTTCCAGGTCGATCGCCTTAAGGAAGGATTGGCCGCTGATAATCTGGATCTCGTTAATCCCAGTAAAGTCTGGGTGAGAAAGCGGGGACGGGGCGATGATTACCAGGTGTTTGATGCCGTTTTCCATCGCAGTATCGACGGGGTTTTGGTACTGGAATTAGAACCTGCATTGACGCAGGAAAATATTCCGTTCCTGAGCTTCTATCACCTGGCCAGAGCATCTATTAACCAGCTAGAAGAAACTTCCAATCTGCGGGATTTCTGCCAGATTATTGTCCGGGAAGTCCGCAAAGTGACCGGGTTCGATCGCGTCATGCTGTACAAGTTTGACGAGGAAGATCATGGTGAAGTGCTGGCGGAAGAAAAGCTGGACAGCATGGAATCCTATCTGGGGTTACGCTATCCCGAATCAGACATTCCTCGTACCGCCCGGAAGATGCTGGCTGCAAACTGGATTCGCGTCATTCCCAATGCCAACGCCGAACCCGTCAGCTTGTTCCCAGGCGTGAATCCGCTGACCCAGCAGCCGACGGATTTAACCCATTCCATTCTCCGCAGTCCCTACCCCTGCCACATTGAATATCTACACAATATGGGTGTGGGGGCTTCTTTGACGATTTCTTTGATCAAAGATCAAAAATTGTGGGGACTGATTGCCTGTCACCATCTCACTCCCAAGTATGTTCCCTACGAACTGCGGAAGGCTTGCGAATTCCTGGGGCGCGTCATTTTCTCTGAACTTTCCACCCGTGAGGAAACGGCGGATTACGACTATCGGATGCGATTGGCCTATATTCAATCTGTCCTGGTGGAACAGATGTCCCAGGAGGATGTGTTTATTGATGGTCTGGTTAACCGGCAGCCCAGCGTGTTGGATCTGGCCAATGCTCAGGGCGCGGCAATCTGCTTCAACGGCAACTGGACGACGATCGGCCGAACTCCCAATGAAGAAGATCTGAATTTCCTGGTGCAGTGGTTGGCCAAAAACGTGGAGGGTGAAGTCTTCCATACGGATGCGTTGCCTCACCTGTACTCGGATGCGGAACGATTTAAGGATGTGGCCAGCGGATTGTTGGCAATCCCCATTTCCAAGCGGAACTATGTGCTGTGGTTCCGTCCGGAGGTGATTCAAACGGTGAACTGGGGTGGCGATCCCACGAAGGCTTTTGAGGTGAAGCAGACGGAAGGTGGAACCCGCCTCTGTCCCCGGAAGTCCTTTGAGCTATGGAAGGAAACGGTGCGGCTGAAGTCGCTGCCCTGGAAACAGGTGGAAGTGGATGCAGCCCTGGAATTGCGGAAGGCGATCGTTAACATCATTCTGCGGCAGGCGGATGAATTGGCCCAACTGGCTCAAGATTTGGAGCGATCGAACGCGGAACTGAAGAAGTTTGCCTATGTCGCGTCCCATGATTTGCAGGAGCCGTTGAATCAGGTGGCGAACTATGTGCAGCTTTTGGAGATGCGCTACGAAAGCCAGCTCGATGGCGATGCCAGGGAATTCATTGAGTTTGCCGTGGAAGGGGTGAGCCTGATGCAAACCCTGATCGATGATGTGCTGGCGTACTCCAAGGTCGATCTCCAGGCGATCGAATGGCAGTTGACGGATGTGGAATCGCCCCTGAACCATGCCCTGGGCAATCTGCGCGGTCGGATCGCCGACAGTGGAGCGACAATTACCCATGATGCATTACCAACGATCGTAGCGGATGGCACACAGCTCATGCAGCTTTTCCAGAACCTGATCGGCAATGCTATTAAGTTTAAACAGCCGGATCATCCCCCTCAAATTCACATTGGGGCGGAACGGCAGGAGGACGCATGGCTCTTTTCCGTCAAAGACAATGGAATTGGCTTAGATCAACAGTTCGGCGATCGGATCTTTGTCATCTTCCAGCGGTTACACACTCGTGATGAATATCCCGGTACGGGCATGGGTCTGGCCATCTGTAAGAAGATTGTGGAGTGTCATCGGGGCCGCATCTGGGTTGAGTCGGAACTGGGACAGGGAGCCACGTTCTACTTCACCATTCCTGTAGGGGGGCGCGATCATAACCATGCCAATGGACGAGACAAGCAAAGTTATCTTTTTGGTCGAAGATAACCGAGGCGACATTCGCTTAATCCAAGAAGCATTGAAAACGACTGCGGTGCAGTGTCGGGTTGTCATTGCCAGGGATGGCATGGAGGCGATGGCCTATCTCCGGCAGGATGAGGATCATCCGGATGCGGTGCGTCCGGATCTGATCCTGCTGGATTTAAATTTGCCCAAAAAGGACGGGCGGGAGGTACTGGCTGAGATCAAGGCCGATCCCCAACTGCGGCATATCCCAGTTGTGGTGTTGACGACCTCCCGCAATGAGGAGGACATTTTCAAAAGCTATGATTTGCATGTCAATTGCTACATCTCCAAGTCGCGGAATCTGAGCCAATTATTTAAGATAGTCAGAGGGATTGAGGAATTTTGGTTAGAGACAGCGACCTTGCCTCCGCTCGAGGGGCAATCACCAGCGCAGTGAAGGTATTACTAATCGAGGATCATTTAGCAGAAGCCAGATTGTTGCAGGAGTTTCTCAAGGGGGCAGCCTTCAATCAGTTTGCGCTGTCTCATGTGCAGCGATTACAGGATGCCCTGAACCATCTGACGAACGATCGCTTTGATGTAATCCTGCTGGATTTAACCTTACCCGATAGTCAGGGATTGGCATCGCTGGATGCCTTGACGCGCTATACCCCCAATGTTCCGATCGTCGTACTGACCAATACCAACGATGATGAGCTGGCGGTATCTGCGGTACGGCATGGGGCCCAGGATTACCTGGTGAAGCGATCGGTGAATCAGGATATTCTGGTTCGATCTCTGCGCTATGCGATCGAACGGAAACAGGCTTCTGTTGCTTTGCGGGAAGCGAATGAAGCTCTGGAAATTCGGGTGCAGGAACGGACGGCAGAACTGGCGCGGACGAACGAGCAACTCCAGGCGGAGGTACACCATCGTCAGCGAGTCCAGGAACGGCTGGAACTGGCCCAGAAAGCCGGAAGAATTGGCTCCTTTGAGTGGGATTTGACGACCAATCGCGTCACCTGGTCCACTGAACTGGAAGCGTTGTATGGTCAACCAGCCAACACCTTCAACCATCGCTGTAGCTCGTGGTTACACACGGTTTATCCTGATGATCAAAGCCGGGTGGATCAGGCTTTGCAGCAAGCTGTGCGGGAAGGAATCCCCCTGGATACTGAGTTTCGGATAGTCGATGCGCAAAATCAGGTGCGCTGGATTGCGGCAAAGGGAACCGTTTTTTATGATGAGAACCGATCGCCCCTGCGAATTATTGGCGTTCACATTGATATCACTAACCGCAAGCAGTCGGAACAAAAGATTGCCGAACAGGCCGCATTATTAGACATCTCCACCGATGCGATTTTTGTCACGACCCTGGACTACCGGATTTTGTTCTGGAATCAGGGTGCAGAACGACTGTATGGCTGGGGGAAAACGGAAGTTTTAGAGCGGAATGCGATCGATCTGCTGTATCCCCCTGAATTGTCCACCTTACCCCTTCAAGATATCCAGCAGACATTAAGGCGGGATGGAATTTGGCAAAGTGATCTGAAACAAGTGACGAAAACGAGCAAGTCGCTACTCGTCCAGAGCCGCTGGACTCTGGTGCGGGACGAGCACGATGAGCCAAAATCGATTCTGATTGTCAACACGGACATCACTGAGAAAAGGCAGCTTGAAGAACAATTCCTGCGGGCCCAGCGATTAGAAAGTTTGGGAACCCTGGCCGGCGGCATTGCCCATGACCTCAACAACGTTTTCACTCCCGTTCTGGCTATTGCCAAACTGATGCCGCTTCGTATCCCAGATCTGAGTGAGAAAAATCGTCAGATGCTGCAAACTCTGGAACATAGTGCCCAGTGCGGCGCGGATTTAGTCAAGCAGATTCTCCTGTTTGCGCGAGGCGTGGAGGGAGAGCGGCGATCGCTTCAGGTGGGAGTAGTTTTGGGAGAAGTGGAAAAAATGCTGCGGCAAACTTTTCCGGCAACCATTCAGATTCAAACTCACGTTGCCCCAGACTTACACCGAGTTTTGGCTGACCCGACTCAACTGCACCAGGTTTTGATGAATCTTTGCGTCAATGCGCGGGATGCCATGCCCAACGGAGGTAGCTTAAAGATTTCTGCTGGAAATTTTGAAGTGGATGAGCAGTACGCCCGCCTTCATTTAGATGCCAGCCTTGGCTCCTATGTAATGCTGACGATCGCAGATACCGGGACAGGCATTACCCCAGAGGTGATCAACCATATTTTTGACCCCTTTTTCACCACGAAGGAAGTCGGTAAAGGGACAGGGCTGGGGCTGTCGGCTGTGCTGGGCATTGTCAGAAGTCATGGCGGCTTTATTGATGTGCAGAGTGAGGTGGGGCAGGGCAGTCACTTTCGCGTGTTTCTCCCGGTGCATGAGGAGGCTGCGGACTAGGGCGGCGATCGAACGGAGCGGTGTTGGGGGGACAGGGTAGCGGATCCTGCGATGACGGCGATCGCCAGGGTCGTCGTGCTAAGTTTTGCTGAGGAAATGACTGTAGGGCATATCTTTTGATGAATAATTAACAAATAATTACAGAACTTCTTAGCATCGAACCTGCGGTTGGATGGAGCGGTGGATGGAGCAAGCTGCCCAGAAAACCAGGTTAATTGAGATGTGCTGTAATTGCCCACTTGACTTTCGGGAGATGATTTTGAGCCAGGGTTGAGAGATACTGATTCTGTCTAAGCTCCATCCTTGAGGCAGACCGTTCATCTTACTTCCACCTCAAGGTTTGACTCTGGGAGTCCTACCCCTATTGCTCCGTCAATTTGTTCATTCATTGAAAAAGAGGAGAACTTGATTTATGACATCCAAACGAGATATCCCTCCTATGACTCCATCGGGTAGCGCACCTTATCCATTCCGCGCCACCTGGGCCCTGGTTTTACTCGCCATTAACTTTGTGGTTGCTGCATACTATTTCGGTATTCTCAAATAGCAAATATCTTGAGGCGATCCACGGCATTTCAAGTCCCCACTTGAACCCTGGATAGCATTGATTCAGATTAAATCTCCAGGAGAGAATGGCATTAATATCGAACTGGTGACTGTAGCACGGTTGGACTGTCAGAGGCTGCGGTACACAGGAGGGCAATCCTGCCCCCGATCGATAGGGCTATTCTCCCTGGAGTTTGTGCAGTCACGCATTGGGCAAATCATGGCTGCGAGTGCTGCTAATTCGTATTTGCAGGACTGCTCAAATCGTTTACGCCCCTATCGTTTGCCTTGCAGGCTGAAAGCGTAATTCTTGTGGGGTGGGCATCTTGCCCGCCCAGTCAACCAGGCAGAAGGCTTGATAGGTGATTGATATCACGATCCTAAGTCTCAACTGCTGCTGGAGCCATAGGCCTGAATCGATTCCACCTGAATCTGGAAAAAACCAGCTTGAAAATGAGGATTCAACTCACCATCGTATTCAAACTTACTCAGCATCAGTTGCATCGCGTAGATTTGAGTTGGATCTAGAGGAGAATTGCTGACGGTTTTCGCTCGAAAGACCGGAGTGAAGGCACTGAAAGGAATTTGCACCGTGATCCAGCGATCGGCCACCGTGTCGAAGGAATAGCAGTGGGCCACCCCATCCCAGCGCGTTTCCGTACGCAGCATGAATTTGTAGCGATTGCCATCTCCCTGCACCCGCAGTTCAATCCCATCAAATTCGGACAAATTCAGGGGCGGGTCAAAGTTGCGGGTGCGAACCGACGCAAATCCCCCAGAGTTGGCCGTTGAAACCGTGCCAGAGAAAATCGCCGTTGAGGCACCAATCTGAATGCCGCTCTGGCTGACTCCTCCCATCACCACATCATCTAAAGCGCCCCAAACATCTCGAATATCGCTGGAAGGCTGGGTAAAGTCGAAAATGGGACGATGGGTCAGCATGGCGTTGGTATCCTGAGGAAGGGAAGCAGGCGGTGTAGCTGCATGATAATCCAGGGTGGAGCTGTCTACCTTCGGATCGGGACGACTGCCAAACCACTGCTGAAACCAATCCCACTGGCTCAAAAATGGTATAGCTCCAAAGAAAGATAGGGTTTTGATAAACCGACCGAAATCCCACTGCGATTTTTGGCGATCGGGTGGCTGATTCGCTGTCATGATTTCCCCTGCTGCTTTTAATGCGATATTCCTATCCTAAAAAATATCTGCCCTGTTTCCATCGACCTAAAGTTTGCTAAAAGAAAGGGGCAAGTAGGGTACTCTACCCTCGAATCACCCATCCCGATCGAGC
Organism: Egbenema bharatensis FJBBOT/2019; assembly: GCF_048077055.1. Classification (NCBI taxonomy): domain Bacteria; kingdom Bacillati; phylum Cyanobacteriota; class Cyanophyceae; order Oculatellales; family Oculatellaceae; genus Egbenema; species Egbenema bharatensis. The sequence goes on from NZ_CP182236.1 coordinate 7,431,162, forward strand.
ATTATGAGCAATTTCTCCGACTCGTCTGCTGCGGGGACTCCGGCTGACCGAAGTGCAAAGTCTACCCAGGCAAAGGCCGAATTAGAAGCTGGATTATCCGCCCTAAAGCGCAAAGACTATCGAGCCGCGATCGACTATTTAGAAAGGGTTTGCCAATCCGCCATTGATATCACTGTATTGTCTAAGGCGCAGATGGGTTTAGTGAAGGCTTATGCTCAAACCGGAGGGGTGAATGCTGCTACTGCCCTCTGTCGATCGCTCCTCAGCAACGCAAATCCCCAGGTCAGCGCGTGGGCAAACCGTACTCTGCAAGAACTGTCTCGCCGATCGGCTGCCTCCTCTCCTCTGCGTTCACCGGACTCGACTCCTTCTGAGTCCCCCAAGGCAGTTCCCGATCGGGCAACTCCCGAATTAAATTCAGATCTCACGGATTCAGATCTCACCGATTCAGATCTTGCGGATTCAGATATCACCGGATTTGTGCCGTTTCAACCGCCTACGGCTAGTTCCCCATCCGTCGATGCCACGGGCTTTACCCCCATAGGGCAACCTCCCGCCCAACAGAAGCGGGATGGCAGTAGAGAGCGTAACCGATCGAGACCACAATCAGTGGGGCATCATGGTTCGGTAGATGATGAGGAAAAGCTTGATCTGGCGGCTTATCTGACGGAGGGAGATGCAGCAGATGCCTCCCCTACAGCAGTCGGTCAGCCTGGGGGAGGGTTGCTCCGCGAGCAGAATGATTTTGATAATTTTAGTGATTTTGATCAGGACGAGATCGAAGATCTGTCCGCCTATCGATCGGACTCAAGCGATGGAGCCATGCTTGGATCTAATCCTGGATCTAAGACTGGATCTAAAAATGGATCTAACACGCCGATCTCTCCAGTAGAAACACCTGAACGGGCTGAATTGGAGGCGGATCAGCAGGTCGTCCGGCCCCAACCCTCCAGACCATCGACCGGGCGATCGACTTCTGAGGCAGTCCGTCAGGCGACCGTGGAAAGTATTCCCTGGCGGCAAGCAGGCAGAGCGCAGAAGTGGAGCAGTTTGGGGAAAGTGGATCTGTCCAAGCTCTGGGGCTTGCAACTACTGACGGGGGTGCTTTTGGTGGGGTTGGTGACTGCTCTGCTGGGGGTCAGTCAGGTTATCTTAAACGGCATACTCTGGTTCTTCTCCTGGATTCCCTTCTTGCGATCGGTGCGGTTCTATGGCGATCCCTTCTGGTTTGTCGTCATCACTCTGGGTCTGCTGCTCCTGGCGGCTCCCTGGTTGCTGGAGGGGATCCTCAAGCGGGTGTACCATCTCAAAGCCTTCAGCCTCGAGCAGCTCGGAACCTTCAGCCCCGAAGCCATGCGCCTGATCAAGCGGGTCTGCAATCAGCGACGACAACCCGTTCCCAACCTGGGGATTGTCCCCACAACGGCTCCCCTGATCTTCACCTATGGCTATCTGCCCCAGCACACCCGAATCGTGGTTAGCCAGGGAATGCTCGATCGCCTCAATGATGATGAGCTGGCTACTTTGTATGCCGCTGAACTCGGTCATATCACCCACTACGCCACGGGGATTCTCACCTGGGTCACACTGGTGATGCAACTCCCCTACTGGGTCTACTGGTCAGTGGCGACCTGGGGGAACCAACAGCGCGATCGGGTGCTTCAGTCCGTTGGTGTGCTGGTGTCTGCGATCGCCTATGGGGTGTACTGGGTTTGTCGATGGGCTGGACTCTGGTTGACCCGGGCTCGACTGTATTATGGCGATCGGGTATCTACGGAGCTGACGGGTAACCCGAATGGACTAACTCGCGCCCTCCTGAAAACCACGATTGGCATTGTCCAGGAGATTCAGCAGCAGACTTACACCCCTCCCCTGCTGGAAAGCCTGGAGCTATTACTACCGATCGGTGCGCAGAATGCCCTGACCCTGGGCAGCGTTTACCCCCATCATCCCACCACCGACCTGCTGGAATGGGATCGCAGCCATCCCCATCGCCGCTGGTTAACCATCAACAACAGCCATCCTCCCTTGGGCGATCGGCTGAACCTGCTGACCGTGTACGCCCAGCACTGGCGACTCGAACCTGAATTGGCATGGCGGCAGGAATCCCCACCGACTCCCTCATCCCCTCACCCATCCACCCCTCTTCTCCTCCAGGGTTCTCCCTACTTCGGGGCCCTCTTTGGCTTACTGGTGGCCGCCTGTCTATGGTTAATCGGTTGGATTGCCTACGTCTATCGCTGGTCGTGGCTGGACTGGATTTGGCTCGATCGTCAGGTGCTCCTGATCAGTTGCCTGTTGCTCGGATTCGGGGTGGGTTTGCTGCTGCGAATTAACCCAGCCTACCCCGATACCAAACGACTGCCAACGGCTAGCCTGGACTGGGGGGACTGGTTGAGCCGTCCCAATGCCATGCCGATCGACAAAACCCCGGTTCGCCTCCAGGGATACCTGCTGGGAAGACCCAAATTTCTCAATCGCTGCTACCAGGACTTGATGTTGCAAACCCAAACCGGCTTGATTCGCCTCCACTACACCTCCAGAGGGGGCTTCCTGGGGAATCTGATTTCCCAATCGCCGCGCCCGACTGATCTGGGAAAAAATTCCAGCCTGGGCAAAAATTCTAGCCTGGGCAAAAATTCCAGCCAAACTTTCACCGAACCGATCACCGTAACGGGTTGGTTGCGTCGAGGAGCCACCCCCTGGCTAGAAGTCGATACCATCCAAACCCAGCGTGGGACTACCGTACGCAGCGGCCACCCCACCTGGTCGGCGATCGTCGCGATCCTCAGTGCCCTCCTCGGCATTTACTTCCTGTTTCGAGGCTAGCCTCGTAGGGGTGAATCGCAATTCGCTTTTGCTCCATTCGCTTCTACCCCACAAGGGATGGAATGAGCTGGCAGGCAAGATGCCTGCGCTACAAATTTAATTCCCCACTCCCTACCCCTCACTCCCTACTCCCTACTCACCATGCTTGAAGAACTCGCCGCTGCCTTCGATCGCCAGGACTACAAAACCGCTGCCTCCCTGCTGAAACAACTGCGTCAAAGCTCCCCCGATAGTCTCTGGGTCAAGTTGTATGCTGGGCGACTTCAGGAGGTGTCTGGGAAACCAGCGGCGGCGGCGGCGGCCTATCGTCGAGTGTTGCAGAATACAACCAATCCGAAATTGGTGCGCCAGGCCCGGGAAGGGTTACAACGCTTGAAGAATGCCCAATCTAACAGTCCATCCCCTGCCGTTGCCGATCTGGCGGATCCGGGAACAGGCTTTCTGGTGCTGGAACCGATCGCCCCGGAGGCGCGTCAGGTGGCGGCTCAGGCATTTGCCCGGATCATGAAGCTGGATCCCTACACGGCCCGGTTGATTCTGCCCAGTCGGGGGTGGAAGCTGTACCGGGTGGGAGGTTTCAGGGAAATGCAGCGATACACCCAGGAGCTTTGTCGGAGCGGGATGCCAGCCTTCTGCGGTTCGCTGGAGGCGATTCAAAAAATCCGCGTGTTTCGGGTGCAGTATTTTGAAGCGGCTTCCCCTCAGGTCAAGGTCGTTTGTCAGAATGAAGCGGATGAGCTGGGTTCCCTCAGTTTCCAGTGGTCGGAGGTGGCCAATCGAGTGGAGGGAATGCTGCCGATTTTTGAAGATGTGGTAGATTTGGGGGCATTTAACAAGCTAAAGCGGAAAGAGCAAACCCAGGATTTTGCCCAGATTATGGATTTACATTTACCCCGACGAGGCTGTATTTTGCGGCTGTGCGATCGGTCTTATCAGTTTGATCAGGGGGTGGTGTTTGATGCCAGTCAGGATGGAGCAATGTCAGTGGCTCAAACCACAACGCGCATTCGCTGGAATAAGATGCTGGCATTTTTAGATAAACGATTAACGAATATTCCCATCTGGTCAGATTTTTCGGTTTTTGCCGACAGTGCGTTAGAACATCTGGACTTTGTGACCAGTCTGCGCCCTTATGTGGATGTGCTGCGGAAAGCTCCCTCCAACTGGGATCCCGCGTTTCAACTGTACAGTGGGCTGGTTTATGGCTATCCCAAACAAGGTTGAGTTATTGATCAAATTTGGGTAATTTTAATCGGGCTTACCCTTCATCTTCATCATCAATCACGGCAGCCCGATCGAGTAATAACAAATTCCTCAACGCATCTGTATCTAATTCCGTTAGCCAGTTTTCTCCCGTTCCCACCACCTGCTCTGACAGAGCTTTTTTGCTTTCAATGAGTTCGTGAATCCGTTCCTCCAGCGTTCCGGTTGATACGAACTTATGCACCTGCACATTGCGGGTTTGCCCAATCCGAAACACCCGATCGGTTGCTTGATTTTCCACGGCTGGATTCCACCAGCGATCGAAGTGAAAGACGTGATTGGCGCGGGTCAGGTTCAACCCTACTCCCCCTGCTTTGAGGGAGAGAATGAAAATTCGGGGAGCCTGGGGATCATTTTGGAAGCGATCGACCATTGCCTCCCGCTGATTTTTGGAGGTGCTGCCGTAGAGGAAAAACACCTCTCGCTGGAACCGTTGCTCCAGGTAGCTTTGCAGTAATTTACCCCACTGGGCAAACTGGGTGAAGATCAAAGATCGATCGCCTTCGGACAGGACTTCCTCCAGCATTTCTTCCAGGCGTTGGAGTTTACCGGAATGGTTGGGGAGTGGGGAGTGGGGAGTAGGGAGTAGGGCTTTTTCTTCCTCATCGCTGTCTTCTAAACCTTTGAACAGGATGGGATGGTTGCAGACTTGCTTGAGTTTGGTGATCAGTGCCAGGATCATGCCGCGCCGTTGGATACCTTCGGCGGATTCGATGTTGACCAGGGATTGATCGACGAGTTTTTGGTAGAGGGCAGCCTGCTCGCTGGTGAGGCCACAGAAGACGGTCATTTCCTGTTTTTCCGGCAGATCTTGAATAATGGAACGATCGGTTTTGAGTCGGCGCAAAATGAAGGGCTGCACCAGGGAACGCAGGGTTTGCAGGGAAGCGGTGTCGCCATAGCGTTCAATTGGTACAGCAAAGCGACGCTGGAAGAAGTTTTTGGGCCCTAAATACCCTGGATTCAAGAAATCGAGAATCGACCAGAGTTCTGCCAGACGGTTTTCCACGGGGGTTCCAGTTAAGGCAATGCGGAATTGGCTTTCGAGTTGGCGCACAGCCTGGGATTGCTTGGCATCTGGGTTTTTAATATTCTGCGCCTCATCTAAGATGATTCCCTGCCAGTCTACGGTCTGAAGATGCTTGATATCTCGCTGCACTAACGAGTAGCTGGTGATGACTAAATGTTTATCTTTGACTGCCTTGGCAAAAGCCTTACCCTGCGATCGTTTGTCGCCATGATGCACCAGGGTTTTCAGGCTGGGGCCAAATCGTTTGACTTCCCGTTCCCAGTTACCCAGAACGGAGGTGGGGCAAACCAGCAGCGTCGGCTTTTCTAAAACCTCGTTTTCCTGGAGGTGCAGCATCAGGGCAATGAATTGAATGGTTTTCCCTAAGCCCATGTCGTCCGCCAGGCAGGCCCCCAAGCCCCATCGCTCCAGGAAGGCCAGCCAGGAAGCTCCCCGCACCTGATAGGGCCGCAGTTCTCCCTGGAAGGAGTCTGGAACCGGAATTGGCTCAACGCTTTGATTGCCCTTGGTCAGGGTGTCGATCAGCTCTTGCAGGGTTCCCGATGCCTCGAAGCCCACCACTGGGAGCTTTTCAATCATCTGAGTGTCGCCAGTACTGATCCGCAGGGCATCCTCCAGGGATAGAGACATTTGATCCTTGCGGCTATCAAAGAAAGCCTGGGCCGCCTTCACATCCTGGGCGCGAAACTCAACCCATTCCCCATTAATTTCCACCAGGGGCGTATTCTGAGCTACGAGGCGATCGAACTCTGTCTTGGTCAACCGCTGGCCGCCGATCGTCAGTTCCCACTTAAAGTTCAGCAAACTTTGCAGCCCCAACCGCTGATTTTTACCCAGCTTAGGCGGTTCTGCCTGTACCCGTAACCCCAGCCGATTGGCCCAACCTTCCTGACTGGCCAGACTGGGGGGCAAAATCACGCCAAAGCCGCTATCCTGAAGTCGCCAGGCGGTTGATTTAATAAACTCATACACCTGCAAGGGATGCAAAGCGCAGGCGTGGGGCTGGGATTCCTGGAGGCTGGGTTCCAGTACCGGATACAGTTTGGAGGCAAACCCTAAGCCCGCCAACAGGGTTTCCTGGGGTTGCTCAATCACTCGCCCCATATAGTCCAGCCGTTCTACGGGATTATTCCATACAGTACGCGCACTGATTAAAAGTTCTGGATCGTTGGCGGCTTGCAGGAAGTACTCCAGCGTCCAATCCGTTTGCCCCGTCGTTGGGGGTTGGAGATAAAAGCAGGTGCGAAAGGCGTTGGTCTGGCTCAGTTGCCGTTGAATTGGGGCGATCCAGTTGGTGAGGGCGGTGTCCAGTTGCTCAATACGGGGGCGTTCAGCCGAGAGGACAGGTTCTTTGCTGAGGGCATACAGCCATTCCCGCAGGGGTAAATCCTTGGGGAGGGGGGCTGTAGGCAGGGGATGATTGGCGGCAACGGTGCGAACCTGATAGTCGATCGCCTGGTTCAAGAAACTGAACAAAATGGCCTGGGGGGAGGGAAAGGCATCCTGCTCCCCATAGGTACGGCAGATACCAGGCATTTGATGGGCAAATTTTTCTAGCCGCGCCTGATCGATGCCGCTGTCAATCAGCACCTGCCAGTGCGCCAGTCCCCCACCTTCTGAATCAAGGGATAGTCCTGGTAAAAATTTGTTACGGCTCAGGAGATCTAAATGCCAGCGGGCAACGTGAGACCAAAAGCGGAGGTCTGCCCCCAACCAGGACAGGGTTTCATCCTGAACGGAACTGAGGGGAAGGGACTGGAGCAGTTGCAGGGCTTCAGCAACGGTGAGGCGAATCCCCTGAGTTTGCCAGGAATAAAGGCGCAGGGACGAAGAGTCCGGCTGGTTGTTGCGCGCTCCATTGTGGGCTGAATCAGAATTGCGATCGGCGGCGGAATGTTGGGGAATCAGGGCAATGCCGTCCGATTCATTTTGCGGCTGACAATAGGTGGGCAAGCCAACGGGGAGGGTTTGCCAGCGGGGATGCGAAACTGGTGCCTCATCCGATTTGCGTTTCCGAGAGGCGGTTTCCGATGAGCGGGTTGGGGAGGATTGAGCCGATCGCGCCTTAGAGCGGCCTTTCGCTTTGGCGGGTGCTTCCAGGGAAAAATCGGCAACGGCCCAGTTGAGCTGGCGGAATTGATGCAGCGATCGAAGTAAGTCGGTGAGTTCTTCGATCGTCATGGTGAAGGGATGGGGCAGAGGAGAGTGAGGAGTGAGGAGTGAGGAGTGAGGAGGATCTGCTGAATTCTGGGGTTGGGAGTCCTGATCGTCACCAGAGGCGATACCAGAGGCGATCGCTTCGATTTCCACTGGCTCAATCTCCACTGGCTCAACTCGTCGCCAGACTTCTCCCCAAATCAAAAAATAGCCGCCTGCGTTGGAGCTGGTTGCGCCTGCGGCGGACTGAGCAAAAGCTTGTCCCTGGGGGGGAGAAATCCAACTACCGTGTAGAATCGCCATGCCAGTGTGCAGTCTCCAACGATCGTCGCCAAATCAAACTAGTTAACGAAATTTAACAGAAAGCGGAATGACTAGGGTTTGCAGACTCCCCTCAGGTTGTGTCTGTCACCCTATCTAAGCCCCTTCCGCATAGTCAGGGCTGCGTCAATTAGGACTCATTGTATCGAACGCTTCCCCTTTGTTGCATGAAGAGATTTTAGAACTTCCGTTATGCCTGTTCTAACCCACTGAAGAATTATGGATTAAATAACCTGTACAGTACTCTACCTTACTGACTGGGCGGGCAAGATGCCCACCCCACAAGAATTTCAGGTTATTAAATTTCAGTAGATCACAAACCTTGTTTAGATCCCCCCTAGCCCCCCTTGAAAAGGGGGGGAACCGAGCCGAAGAGGGGTTGAAGTCCCCCTTTTTAAGGGGGATTTAGGGGGATCAACTCCAGGGTTCACTGTGAAATGAACCCATTTTAGATCTACTGAATTTGCATTCCTAAAAAAAATTCGTCAAAAAGATTGACGGAATCTCAAGAATTCTCTACGCTATTCGATTAAGGCGATGAATCCCCCTGGTGTGGTAAAAACGTCGCTGGCTCTCAGGAAGCTGGCGTGACCGAGCGGTGCCAACAACACCACTCAGCCACTAATCCAACAGACAAGCTGACAACGAGTCTGTACAGGCTGGGGTCTATTTTAGCTAAGGTTCGTCCAAGGTTAAGCGCGATTCTGGTTTGGTGGGGAAAACTGGGTTCCTGAGTTTCTTCCCTCCAATACTCAAAGGAATTCTTTCCATGACAGGTGAAAACTGCATATTCAACTCCGGCAGCGAATCCGACTCGTTGCCCAATCGGGAGTTGCCAAACCGGGAATCCATCAAGCTTGTGGCGATCGGCTCCCATGAAGGCGTGAATGAGATCATCCATCAACTGCACGTCCTCAATTTCCGCGATGCCACCACCTGGAGTCGCTTCCTACCCACGCCAAATCCCAATGAAGTGATGAAAATTAACACCCACTATCGGATCAGGAGGTAAACCGTTTGATTCATTGCCGTGCTTGATCCATTGCCATTATGATCCATTGCCATTAATTGTTGTAGTGCGGGCATTTTGCCCGTGATCGGATGCTGTTCAGCGCAGATGAAACCATCAAATTATGGGATGTTCAGTCCGGGAAATGCTTAAACACCCTGAGAGCCGATCGCCCCTACGAAGGCATGAACATTGCAGGTGTGACTGGGCTAACAGATGTCCAAAAGAATACGCTGAAAGCATTAGGGGCGATCGACATAGAGATCTAACTTCATCCAGCCTTTTCCGAAGATATGCAATATCTATTAAGAAATCTGTAAAGGTAAGCGAACCGTAAATACACTGCCCTTACCAATATCACTCTGAACCTGAATCTTGCCATGATGGGCTTGTACAATGGCTTGAGCAATGGATAATCCCAATCCGGCTCCACCCGTTTTCCGAGAGCGATCGGAATTCACCCGATAAAACCGATCAAAAATTCGAGATTGCTCTACCAAAGAAATTCCGATACCTGTATCTTTCACAGATAGTATGGCATTCTCTTCCTCCTGGTTCAACTGCATGATTACTATTCCTCCCGGTGGTGTGTATTGCATCGCATTAGTCATCAAGTTTGCGAACGATCGATAGAGTTGTTCTTCATTACCCAAAACAATCAGAGTCTGAGAAGTTTGGATGTCTGCTTTCAAGATAAGATCAGAGGCGATCGCCAATGCAGAAAACTCCTCAATTAGATCTTCAATCAGAGTATTCAGACAGCACAAGCTAAGGCGAATTACGTTACCTTGTAAATCCAGTCGGGAGAGCAACAACAGATCCTGAACAAGATTAGAAAGCCGATTATTTTGTCGTTCAATAATGCGAAGTGTATTGCGAACTTCTGATTCAGAAAGCTCAGGCTCATCCAGCGTAAACTCAACCGTTGAGCGGATTGCAGCTAAAGGTGTACGAAGTTCATGGGCAGCATCTGCTGTGAACTGCTGAATCTGACGGTAGGATTGATACACAGGACGCATGGCGACACCAGACAACCACCAACTAGCCCCCGCAACCAACAACATCGCAATGGGTAAACCAATAATTAGCGTCCATCGAACGCGAGCCAGATGGGTTTCATAAGCCTCTAAGGATTCTCCCACCTGAATATAACCCCAAGGAGATTGGTTGCGGGTTTTGAGAAACAAAGAGACTTGCCGATAGGAAGTTCCATTTCCTGCCTGAAGCGTTTGCCAGGAAGGTGCGGGGATTTGCAGAGAAACTCCTTCAGGTTGTTGCCCTACAGTGGCAAGAATTTTTCCATTCGGATCGACGAAGCGAATATAGTAATTTTCTTGTTGCACAACCCCAGCAATATGTCGTTCTGCGATCGGGGCTTGTTCTGGGCATTGCGTACCGTTTACACAGACCAACCCTGGTAGAAAATGGTCAACAATCGGCTCTACCTTTCCTGGTTGCTCTAACACAGGTTCAATTCCATCATGTAAAGTCCCTGCAACCGTTGCGAGTTTGCGGTTAAGGGACTCCCAGTGTTCGTGTGCCATTGATTCATAGAAGCCAAACCCACAGGCTGCCAGAATCAGCCCCATTGTTCCGGCATATAGACCAGCCAAGCGTTTGCGGGTAAGGGAAAAGGCATGATTACGATTCATCATAAGAAGGCGTATTAAGACGATAGCCAATGCCATGAACGGTTTCAATGATTCCTTCGCAGCCATATTCTGCTAGCTTTCTTCGTAAAAGCCGCATCTGGGCAGGAACAACATTACTACCGGGTTCTGCCTGCATGGACCATACCTGATTCACAATTTGATCGCGGCTAAGAATTTGATTAGGATGCTGCATAAAATACTCCAAAAGTTGAAATTCTTTGGCAGTTAGAGGAATAGTTTGGGAATGGGTCGCACGGTCTGTAAAGGCGATCGTAAAGGTGCTGTAGTTCAAAGTTAGGCATCCAATTTTGAGTTGCATAGGTTGCAAATGTTGCGATCGTCGTTGTAAGGCACGAACGCGGGCTAAAAGTTCAGCATTGCTGAAAGGCTTGACCAAGTAATCATCGGCTCCAGCATCCAGCCCTACCACTTTGTCTTCAATCTGGTCTTTGGCAGTCAGCATCAACACTGGCACAGCATTCTTATTTGCCCTTAAGCGTTGACACAGTTCTATCCCTGAAAGTCCGGGAAGTAACCAATCGAAAATTACAACCGTGTATTGTGTCCATTGATTTTGCAGATACTCCCAAGCCGCATTGCCATCCATTACGCGATCGACAATATATTTCTCCCGCAGTAAGGTGCGTTCAATAATTGCGCCTAGGTCAGGTTCATCTTCAACCAATAAAATTCTCATACTTGAACAATTGAACTAATCTTTTCGCATGGAAATATCAAGCAACTATCGAGAAATTAACATCCAAAAATCAAATCAAAGTGAAATTTTGCTTCAGAAGATAAATTCACAATTTCATCTCAATTTTATATTCAGGCGACACAGTGGAGTTGGTGAGCCATTTGGCTCTACTGCCACAATTTTAGGAGATCGCACACGCATGATGATTTTTGGAAAAATGCTGCTGGCTGTCATTTTTACAGGAACTCTTGGGCTAGTATCCTGTAGCCCAGAAAGTGTTGTTAGCCAAGCTGCCGAAGAAAAGACTGCGGCGGAGAACCTGGCGGAAGCAAACATGCCACCGCACCAAATGGACGGTATGAGGCATGGCTCTATGAGCCTCGGTCCAAAGGATGAATTCTTTGATTTACGGTTTATTGATGGCATGGTGCCACACCATGAAGGTGCTGTGTTAATGGCGCAGGAAGCATTGCAAAAATCTAGTCGCCCCGAAATTCTTGCCCTGGCAGAAGCCATTATTGCTGCTCAGGAAGTGGAAATTAGCCAGCTACAAGATTGGCGCAATGAATGGTATCCCAATGTGGAAGAACAACCCGTGATGTGGCACGACAGCATGAACCATATGATGCCCATGACCGAAGAAATGCGTGATGCAATGCGAATGACGGAAGACTTGGGGGAAGCCGATGAGCAGTTTGACTTGCGCTTCATTAACGCAATGATTCCTCACCATGAAGGTGCGCTGGTCATGGCACAAGAAGCACTGGAAAAGAGCGATCGACCTGAAATTCGTCAAATGGCTGAGGATATCCTCAGTTCTCAACAGCGCGAAATTGACCAAATGCGGCAGTGGCGTAGCGATTGGTATGGCGAATAAAGGGTAAAACCCGATCGCATGAAGACCAAGAACCACTGTTTTTTGCGGAACCCTGCCACAATTTCATCTCAATTTTATTTTTGGCTGATAATCTTTGCAGCCAGATATAGTTGTTTGTCGAAGTTGGTCTGTTGATTGTGATCTATTGACTGTGATCTATTGACCGTGGTCTACATCTGTTGGTTTGTGATAACATCGCGTATTTCTTAAATACTATGCCTTTCATACCTGCTAGCATTCGCATCCGTTGGGAAAGCCGTCTCGCTTTTGTGCTGTTGGGGATGGTGTTGGTTGCATCCCCGCACCTTGCATTTGCCCATGTTGGGCATGATCACGGTGAAGAATTTCAGCAAGGAAGTAGCCAGCCCGTAGGAGGGGTAAGGGTGGATGCACAAACCGCTCAACGATTGGGGCTTTTGGTGGAATCTGTATCTAAGGAGTTTTTAGACGTTGGAATTCAAACGACTGCAACGATTGAAACCCAGCCAGATCAGCAGGTGGCGGTGAATGCACCGATTAATGGAACCGTAACGGAGCTGTTGGTGCAACCGGGCGATCGGGTTGAGCGAGGGCAACCTGTGGCGGTGGTAGTTGCTCCTGAACTCATTGAGCTACGAGTGAATTCTCAAAGCAATCGTGCCCAAGCTCAAGTAGAATTGCAACAGGCGCAAACCAACTTATCCCTTGCCCAACAAAACTATGAGCGGCAGGTTGCTATCGCTGATGCTGAAATTGAAGCAGCACAGCGACAGTTACAGTTTGTGCAGGAGCGTTACGATCGCGATCAGGAATTGGTAGAAGCTGGGGCGATCGCCCGACAACAGGTTTTGGCTTCCGAGTCAGACTTAGCGGCAGCTCAAAGCCAACTGACCCAGGCAAACAGCCGCAAAGCAGTATTGGAAGCTGAAGCCGAGATTGATCGAGCCAGGGCATCTTTAGAAGCCGCGCAAACCCAAACTCAACTCAGTGCAGCCACCTACGAAGCTCGTTTACAGCAATTGAATAGCCCCGCTAGCAATGAGGGATTTGTTACTGTTGTTGCGCCCATTTCGGGCACAGTTGCCGAGCGCACAGTAACGCTAGGTGAGGCAGTAGAAGAAGCCGTTACGCCCCTAATCCAAATCATTAATGGCGATCGTCTTTTCGTCACTGCCAACGTCTACGAAAAGGATTTAGCGGCTGTTACCAACGGGCAACGGGTAAGGGCAACTGTGGCAAGCTTGCCGGGACAAATATTTGAGGGGCGAGTTGTCGTTGTGGGGGCAAGGGTCAACGGCGAGACACGCAGCATCCCCGTTACGGCAGCACTCGAAAACAGCAATGATCTGCTAAAACCAGGGATGTTTGCTGAGTTGGAATTGTTGGTCGATCGTACACTTACTGCTGTGCTCACTGTGCCCACCACGGCTTTACTGGAAGCGGATGGACGTACTCTCGTTTTTGTACAAAATGGTGATGCCTTTGAACCTGTAGAAGTAACCATTGGACGCAGGGCAGGCGATCGAATTGAAATCATCAACGGACTGTTTGAAGGCGATCAGGTGGTAGTACAAGGGGGCTTACAGCTTTACGCCCAATCATTGCGGGGAGATGTACAAGATACACCAACAGCAGCCATAGAAGAACCTGGTGAGGCTGCTTCTGGAGGGTTGCCTTGGTGGACGCTGTTGCCCGTGAGTGGGGTGATTGCCGCAGGAGCATTTGTGGCAGGACGGAGAACTCGTCGTGTAACGCCTCCCATGCCGGGGGGAAGCCGAGTCACCCTGGAGGAGTTAATGGAACCAGAATCTCCCAAAGCTCCAGAATCTTTAGAAAAGGCAGGGGTCGAATAAACCATGCTGAATGCAATTCTTAAATGGTCGATCGCGAATCGATGGATCGTCGTTATTGCTGCTGTGTTAATTACCCTATTGGGGATTCGCACAATCAGCCAAATGCCTTTAGATGTGTTTCCCAGCTTTGCACCGCCCCAGGTGGAAATTCAGACCGAAGCCCCCGGACTTGCGCCGGAAGAAGTGGAATCATTGGTGACATTGCCCATCGAAAGTGCAGTGAATGGGACTCCGGGGGTCACGGCGGTGCGATCGACCTCGGTAGCCGGAGCCTCAGCCGTGCGCGTTGTGTTTGGCTGGGATACCGATGTATATCAAGCACGACAGCTCATCACCGAACGAATTCAGCAAGCCCAAGGGCGCTTACCCGAAGGTGTAGAACCCCCACAACTTGCTCCACTCAATTCGCCGCTAGGCATCATTTTGGAGTATGCGTTTACGGCTGAGAATACTTCCTTAATGGAAGTGCGGCGCTTGGTCGATCGCCAAGTCACCAATCGACTGCTGGCAGTGCCAGGAGTAACGCAAATCACGGTTTTTGGGGGTGAGGAACGACAGTATCAAGTTCTGATTCAGCCAGAAAAGCTGAGTGCTTTTAACGTCACCTTGGATGAAGTGACTGCGGCAGCGGCAAGGGCAAATACCAATGGAGCGGGTGGATTTTTGATTGATGCAGATCAGGAAGTTCTGATTCGAGGGATTGGCAGAATTGAAACGATCGCAGATTTACAGCAATCGGTCGTTGCAACTCGCAATGGCACTCCAATTTTGCTACAGGATGTGGCACAGGTGACGCTGGGCGCAGCACTGCAACGAGGAAACGGTAGCCTGAATGGCGAACCTGCCCTGGTAATGCTCATCAACAAACAACCCCTGGCAGATACGCTTACCGTCACTCAGGCAGTGGAAGATGCGATCGACGAAGTGGGTCCTAGCTTGCCAGAAGACGTAGCAATTCACCGAACTTTCCGTCAAGCTGATTTCATTGAGGCATCAATTCATAATGTGCGCGATTCTCTACGGGACGGCATCATTATTGTTTCAGTGATTTTGCTGCTGTTTTTGATGAACTGGCGCACAGCAGTGATTACCCTCAGTGCCATTCCCATGTCGCTTTTGATTTGCCTGATTTTACTAAACTGGTTTGGCTTGAGCGTCAACACTATGACCCTGGGTGGATTGGCAGTGGCGATCGGCTCGGTAGTGGACGATTCGATCGTCGATATGGAAAACTGCTATCGCGGATTGCGGCGTAATCAACAGTTGGGCAATCCTAAGCATCCGTTTCAAGTGGTTTATGACACTTCAGTGGAAGTGCGAACCAGTGTGTTGTTTTCCACGGTCATTATTGCTGTGATCTTTGCGCCGATCTTTTCCCTGACTGGGGTAGAAGGTCGCATCTTTGCGCCAATGGGTATTGCCTATCTTGTGGCAATTTTTGCTTCCACCCTGGTTGCATTGACTCTCTCGCCCGCCCTCTGCGCCTTTTTGCTTGCCCATAGCCGCCTGCCAGATGACGAAACCTGGGTATCTCGTTGGAGCCAAAAGTTATACCATCCTGGCTTGTTGTTGGCTTTAAACCGTCCACGTCTGATTTTATTGGCAGCGGTCGCAGCTTTGGTCGCTTCGCTGGTGGTGTTGCCCTCGCTAGGGCGGGTTTTCTTACCTGAGTTTCAGGAACGATCGCTCGTTGTGTCAATGAACCTGTTCCCTGGCAGTTCTCTTGCTGCCACCGATCGCGCTGGGCTAGCAATCCAAGAAGCATTTCGAGACAACCCACGCTTTGAAACCATTCAGATGCGATCGGGGCGTTCCCCTGGTGATCCCCATGTCGTGGGGTCAAACTTTGCAGAGTTGGATATTGAACTGAGTGATGAGGGCATGAACGATCGGGAAGCGACCCTTGATGCTCTGCGGGATGAGTTTGCCAAACTCCCTGGTGTTCCTGCCAACGTGGGTGGATTCATTTCTCATCGCATGGATGAGGTGTTGTCAGGGGTGCGGAGTGCGATCGCTGTCAAAATTTTTGGTTCTGATCTCAACGAACTGCGCCGATTAGGGACTCAAGTCAGCGAAATTATGGGCACAGTGGATGGGGTGGTGGATCTGCAATTAGCTCCCCAATTGCCGATTCGTCAGCTTCAAATCCAGTTCGATCGCGCTGCTGCCGCTCGCTATGGGCTAACAATGGCACATTTATCAGAAACAGTAGAAACTGCATTGAACGGGCGAGTTGTCTCCCAAGTTTTAGAAGAACAGCAATTGTTTGATCTGGTTGTTTGGTTTGAGGAGAGTGCCCGTCAAGACCTCAACACTATCCGCAACTTGTTGATTGATACTCCTGGTGGTCAGAAAATTCCCCTGGTGCAACTGGCACAGGTAGACTACGGTACGGGCCTAATTCCATTAGCCGTGAGAATGTGTCTCGGTTGATTGTGGTGTCTTCCAATGTTGCCGATCGCGATTTAGGCTCGGTAGTTGCAGACATTCAAACCAAAGTCCGAGAGCAGGTGCAGTTTCCTCCGGGATACTTCATTCAGTACGGTGGACAGTTTGAATCAGAGCAACGAGCAACCCAAAACCTCCTGGTTTTCGGGGCTTTGGCGATCGCCATCATTGCGGTATTGATGTACTTCACCGTCCAATCTTTTCCCGCAACTGTGATGATTATGCTCAACCTGCCCTTGGCGATCGTAGGTGGCATTTTTTCGGTGGCGATTGGCGGCGGCATTCTGTCGGTAGCTTCCCTGGTTGGGTTTATTACTTTGTTTGGGGTGGCAGTGCGAAATGGATTACTACTCGTAGACAACTACAACGCCAAACTTGCCTTAGGAATGCCGTTAAACAAAGTGATTTTTCTGGGATCTAGTGAGCGACTCACTGCAATTTTGATGACTGCCTTTACCTCTGCCCTGGGAATGTTGCCCCTGGTGATCAGTAGTGGTCCAGGTCGGGAAATTTTGCAACCTCTAGCGATCGTGGTTCTGGGCGGATTATTTACTTCAACTGCATTAACCTTGCTGGTATTGCCTGCCCTGTATGCCCAATTCGGACGATGGTTGGTGCCCAAAGCTGAGGCAATTGATATTCATCACCCAACTGAGCCTGAGCCATTGGCAAATGAATATCAACCAAAATCGATCGAGCGTGTCTAAATATAATGTCGTTGTGTTTTGCTTGAGGTATATTATGCGTTCATCTTCTGAGTCATTTTCCATGTTCAACCAATCATCTCTTTTCTGCAAACTGGTGTTGTTTAAACTGGCGTTGTTTTCAACAGTGATCAGCCTTACCGCTTGTGCAAACAACTCGCCGCCTCAAAATTCCACAGATGTGGATTCTGCAACAGCATCCGAAACAGCAGTCAATTCTCCGGCAGAACCAAACGCATCCACTACCTCTGCTGAAGCATCTGTGTCTACAACAGATCATTCCGCACCTGCACAGGGAGGGCAGGTTGTGGAAACGGGCAAATATCACATGGAATTTGTTCCCTTAACTGAGGCAGACGGGGTTCACCTTGACTTTTATTTGCAAACCGGAGATGACCATACCGCGATCGCTGATGCTGACGTAACCGCGCAGGTGCAGCTTCCAGATGGCACTCAACAAGAACTCCCGATGGAATATGATGCAGCAGGAGAACATTACTTTGCTTTCCTCCCTAGCCAAGCTACAGGAGAATACAGGGTTGTTGTACTCACTGATATCAATGGCGAAAAAGCAAATGGCAGATTTGCTTTCACCAAATAGGCACTGCTAAGATTTTGCGTCAAGCATCTTTATCGATTCTGCAATCAATTGTGGCGCAAGCGTTTCCCCCTCCATTCATGACTCCTGCGAAGGGAAGAGCAGGATAGCTTCCCTCGCATAGGGTAGTTGTGACAGTAGAAGCAGATTTTCTACTGTGAATTGTTTAAGAAATAGACATAACGGCTAATTGGGCTTGGGCTGTCTGCCTTAGTCCCTCAACCACTCGCAATCTGCTGGCAAGTGGGAGTACCACTGTACCGCGAAACTGTAGGATGTACCGTCTGGACAGCTATTGAATATGTTGAATAGTCACACAAGTTGGACATGGGCAGTTAGTTTCAATCCAGATGGCACTCAACTGGTCAGCAGCCGTACCGATCGCATGGTGAAGCGATGGAATGTACTATCAGGAAAGGGGTTCATGCCAAATAGGGGCAATTCATCATCACCCCTACCATTCAGGCTTAAAGATAGGCAGACTCGCTACGCCACCCCAGCAAACTTCAGCAGGTCAGTCATTGTGAAATCACCATCCGTTCCCAGCGTTGGTTTCCAGGTCGGTTCCTGCGCCAAGAATGACAGATTGTCGGCTTCCAACAGTCCAATGAAAACTTCCGCCACGATGCGACCGCCCACCGGGCCAAGGGTTTGACCATTGCCCAACTTATCTGCTTCCCGGAGCACATAGAACCAGAGGGGCGTACTGTTCTCCAGACCTGCGCCAACGGCTGCTACATCCGCCAGATCAGTCTCAGTCAGAGCGGCAATCCCCATTTTGCGAGCGACTGCCTGCCCCGACGGCAACCCAAAGGTCAGATGACGCAGCAGGTTACGCTGGGCCAGGGAAGCTGGGTTAGAGGGCATATTGGGCGGAATAAACGGCAGTTGGAACAGGGGGCGAGAGATGGTGGTATCAATCCGCTGACTGTTTTGAGGCGTAATGGACTCATCCAGTTCAAAGAAACGTCGCCAGTCAATTACTTTACGGGTTTCTAATCGTTTGCCACTGGATAAATCATCGCCACTACTACCGGGAGGCACAAAGATCGCTGCCCTAAAGGAGTCGTTCATAATGTAGCCGCCGCGTACCTGACTGTGACCAAAACGGTAAGCCGCGACCGAAAACTCTACGGGAATATAAGGTTCGCGCCGCCAGTGCCAGTGATAGAACCGTCGGCCTCGGTGCAGTATTCGATCGACCATCTCTTGACCCACCAGCAGGGGCAGAAATTCGTGCAGCACAATCCACTGGTAGTGCCAGCGCACCAGCTTTTGAGCTTGATCAAATAATTGACCCGGATTAGTGCCTCCTGCCTTCAACTTGTCGATGACTGCATTGTGGAACTTGATAAAAGCTAGATGGAGCTGCGATACGATAATGTTTTCGTCGTTGCGGGGGTCGCCCAGGAGCGCAATTTCCTGACTGTTGCGGGGTAAATCGTGGGGAGCATCCGCATCGATTAATAACTTGCCGCGGTTTTCCGGGCTACTGTCATATAAAAAGGGAGTTGCTGCTGGGCCGGCACCATAAACACTGTCTAACTCAAAGGCAGGTGTACGAAAGTTTTCGATCGCCTCTGGATCTGTTTGTCGTTCCAGGCTGGAGGTTGGATCAAAGGTCAGATCGTGATCAATGAACTGTCCCAGAAACGTAAATCCGGCGGGAATGGTCGGGTTATCGGGATTATTACCAGCGCCAGGATCCATCACCCCTTCACTCCGACCCAACTCCATCAGAGCATTGCGAACGGCGGGAGTATCCTGGGCAAAGGGACGCACACAATGAAACATTCTGCCAAATCGCCCTCGTGCCGGAATCCGCACCTGGGGAGGAAGTTTATCTCTCAGATAAAATTGACCGTGGCGTGTCATATCGGTACCTCATAGAAAACTCAATGTAGATGCCCCTATCATGGCAACCAGGAGAAGGGAAGCGAATGACCCGCGCGGGTACTTTTTGCTGAGATTTTTCTACGCTCCATCGGTTTGGAATTGGGTAATGGCGATAAACTTTCCAATCTGCGGTTGACGATCGCCGTGTTCCTAAAATACTCCTGACTGTTTCCTAAGATATTCCTTGTGCTTTGTATTACAGCTAACGTGCATAGGAAGTACCCATGAAATTCAGCTTCATTCGCAGGAATGTTTGTTGCGGACGACGGAAGGAGTGAATGGGGAATCGCAAGCCTCGATAGGTGCCGATCGCCTCAATGTAGTTAGATTCACCATAGGTGGATTGGGCATAAGCTGGATCGACGTGGTAGGTTGCTCCGCGATATCTGAGTTGCATAGTAGAAATCTCCTAAGTGAGATGAAGGGTTTTAGAGGATTATTGATGGAGGTTAAAAATTAAATTGGGTCATTGCGATCGGTCGAGCGTTCTCTGGCAAGAAAGATGCCTGCGCTACGGATTACCCGGTTATTTGCTGAACTTCCATACAGGGGTTAAAGGGCTTCTCTATAGAGGAATTCTGAACAAACTCTAAATCCAGGAAATTAATTTGTGTAGAGTAGACGATCGCCCCATTGATTGAGGCGATCGACTTGTTTAATAGAACCTGCTTGAGCCTGGTTACATCATCCTAATTGCAGTTGGTTATGCACCAGGAACAAATTGGAAGTCTTGCGTCAAGGTGACAGTTGTGTTGTCTGCTACGACTCCAACCAACATATTGGTTGGTTTGTGGAAGATAGCTATATCATTCAGCGAACCTCTCACACCTGCCGTATCAGCTAACCTCAGTAGATAGTCACTCGCTTGTCCTTGAACGGAAATCTTATCGCCTTGGGCGCGGCTAAAGTCTTCAATGACGGCGTATCCCTGATTATTTCGGTAGAAATCCTTGAGGTAGAAGGTGTCTGCCCCTGCACCACCGACCATCGTATCGACTCCACCACCCAAGCCGATAAGATGATCATTGCCATCACCACCCACCATCCGGTCTGACCCGGTGCCACCGATTAGCGTGTCGTTATACTTTCCGCCCAGCAAGGTGTCATTACCTGCCGCTCCATCCAGGTAGCTACCTGAGGTGGCATAGCCGTTATTCGCTATAAGCGTATTGTCGAAGCGGTTACCTACAGCACCAGTCGTTCCACCATGAAGTTGTACTCTTTCAACAAATTGCAGATCATCGGACATTCGATAAGACTCATTCAGAGGTTGCCCGTTCTCAATCAAAAAGACCATGAGCGTATCGGTTCCTTCATTGGCATATTCAATGATTACTGGTGTGTTGTTGCTATGAATGTGGTAAGTATCATTGCCTGTTCCACCATACAAAGTGGTTCCAGCACCGCCGCTTAGAGTATCGTTGCCTTCACCACCGTAGAACGTAGAGCCACTATCACTACCATATAACCAATCATCACCAGCATCTCCATAAATGGTATCTTTACCACCCCCTCCAACAATCGTGTCATTTCCGCCGCCGCCCCGGAGTTCGTTGTCCCATCTGTTTCCCTCAATTCTGTTGGCTTGATTATTCCCAATTCCAACAATCCCAACCCCTTTAGTTGCATCATTCATCAGGGTCAAGTTTTCAACAAAATTAGGTAAAACGTATCGTCGAGCATGGGATTGTACCCAGTCAGTCCCCTCGCCATCGCGCTCAATGATTTGATCTTGTTCACTATCGACAACATAAGTATCATTTCCTTTGCCGCCAATCATGCGGTCATTACCAGTTCCCCCATCCAGGGAATCATCTCCATCTAGTCCTACCAATGTGTCGTTGCCAGAGCCGCCGAGTAAGGTGTCGTTTTTTCCTCCCCCCGTTAGGCTGTCATTTCCAGCACCGCCATCAATGTGCCAGCTATCCCACCATTTGATGGGCCAAATTCCTGATTGTTCTGCTGTGATTGTGTCGTTGCCAGAGCCGCCACTTCTTCTCGTAACCATTGAAGTTTCTCCTTTAATTTCTTGTTTGAGTTGGGTGCAGTATTTTTTGTACTTGCGTTAGCGTTGGTGTATGCAGAGAAGTTATAGAAGATTAACCGAGTGCCTCAATCAGTATCGATTGCCTTCAGTAAGTTCGCTTTACATCCGTAGATTGAGTGTAATGGCGGTTAACTTTATCGGTCTAATACATACTTAATTGAATCAACAGTCGATTAGAAAACTCGTTCATCAACTGATTTCGTTTGTTTTCCGCTGATTGGTTGTCTTCCATGTTTATAAGATACAAAGTCTACTCAGGTTTGTCTTTACAGGAAAGTATGGAGTGGAGTATGCAGTGAAATATCAGAAAAGTATGGTGAGATTTACCTAAAGTATGGTGATTTAACTGGTAGCGCAGGCATCTTGCCTGCAACGGAGACTGAATTGAAAGCAAAAAAAACACCTACAAGTGAATCTTTAATCTTACAGAAAAACGAATTCCACAGAAAAACGATCGCCCAACCCTGTAAGCGATCGTCTATGTGCTGTTTGTTTTATGGGTGCCTGGTGGTGGGGACTCGCTGGTGGTGGGCAATGCCCCTACAGGGCAGGAATTACGCCGAGCTGCTGGAGTAGTCCCAGGGCATCCTCTTCGGTTCGTCCTTCCACAATTTTGCCGTCGCTCAGACGGTACATTTCAACGCCTGTGTAGGAGATGGCTCGTCCGGTGGGGGGTAAGTTAAGCAGGTGAATAAGCCCCTGATGGGTTCCTTTTGCAGCCCAGCAGATTACGACTTTGTCTGCTTCCGCGATCATCTCTGTAATCGTTAGTTGTAAATCAGGGAAACCAGCGTGAACATCTGTAATGAATGATTTGAAGCCTTCTCGATCGAGGGGTTGAGGAAAAATCGTGTAATGGATTTTGAAATCAGGACTGGTCAATTCATCGACAATCGCCAGATTGCCCTTACTCCAGGTTTCCTCAAAAAATAGCCGTGCGATTTCCTTGTTTCCTAGCATTAACATAAGAAGGTTGCCTGATGACTAATTGGTGGACTGGGCGGGCAAGATGCCCACCCCACAAGAGTTGTTTGCTGGTTCTGCTTGGTGGACTGGGCGGGCAAGATGCCCACCCCACAAGATGCCCAGCCTACAAGAAGGTTAGCGAACTGAGAAGGCTTCACTGAGTTGTTTGGCGATCGGTTCCAGGATGAAGGAAAGTACCGATCGTTGGCGAATTACGATTTCCCCTGTGGCGGTCATGCCAGGTAGCAGACGGGTTTCAGTTTGTCCTACTGTGCGAATCGTTTGTTGATTCAGCTTGACTTTAACCGGGAATACCAAGCCGAGGGATTCATCCATGACGGCATCGGCACTGATGCTGACGACTTCACCATCTACAGTGCCAAACTCCTGGAATGGGAACGTGGCAATTTTCACTTTAACGCGCATTCCAGGCTCCACAAAGCCAATATCTCGATTCAGAATTCTTGCTTCTAAAATCATCTCTTCTCCTTCGGGCAACAACGAGAGGAGTTCTTCCCCTGATTGAACGGGCCCTACGGAGGCTTGCAGGTTGTAGATAGTGCCGCTAATGGGAGCTTGCAGGACATCCAGAGTTAATTGCTGACGGGCTGCTGCAATTTGTCCTTCTAAGGAAGCTAAATCCTGATGACGTTGATTTAAAGAGGCTAATACTTCACTTTGTCGTTCAGATCCTAATCGTTCAGCCATGTTTAGCGTAGCCTGATAGGACTGTTCAGACTGTTGAATAATTTGAGCCTGGGCTTCAATTTCCCGTTCTAGTGAATTGACATTATTTTGTGCGGTGGTTAATTCATCCTGTATGCTCAAATAGGCGAATTGTGAAATGGCTCCATTTTCAGAAGAGGCTAATTCCCGCATTCTCGATTCTCGCTCGATCGCATTCCTGTGGATTAAACGCGCACTTACTAAGTTATCCTGTAAGCGGGCTAACTGAACTCTTGTTTCGTTGATCACAGCCCGTTGACGATTGGCTTCTGCGATCGCCCCTGCTTGCCGAGACTCAAAATCGCGTAGTCGAGCTGCCAAAAACTGATCTTGCAAAAAGACTCCGGTGCTATTGGTTCCAGTCCGTTCTGCTTCCAGTCGGGCAATATCTTCTCGAATCAGTTGAGCCGATTGTTCTAACCGATCGATTTCTGCCTGAGTAATGCTGGAATCTTTTTCCACCAGGACATCGCCTGCCTGTACCCGATCGCCATCTTTGACGTAAATTGACAGGATATTACCATTACCAATCGATCGAACCGGGCGCATTTGTTCCGATGGAGTCAATTTGCCGGAAGCCACTGCCACCTCGTCAACTTTACTAAAGTAGGCCCAGGCTAAGGTTCCGACTAATAAAGTACTAATACCAATGCCCAGAATCCGGGTATAGAAGGGCGGCAACTCTTTAACAGATTTACCTAACTCATAGGAAAGAAATTCTTGTTCTGTGACTAAATGCTGCCGAGTGTGACGAGCGTAGGGTGCGATGGGAGCTTGTTGCATAGTAACCTCTGTGTTTGGGAGTGAGGAGTGAGGAGTGAGGAGTGAGAGAAGTAGGGTGGGCAATGCCCACCATTCACCAACCTTTAACCGATCGTTTGTTGCCGTTGGTAGAGTGACCAGTACAATCCTTGCTGTTCCATTAAAGTGGCATGATCGCCCTGTTCAACCAGTACGCCTTTATCTAAAACCAGGATCAAATCGGCTCGTTTTAGCGGTTCAAAGCGGTGGGTAATCATGAAAACGGTGCGATCGGTTGCGGTGCGTTGGAGATTCGTTAATACGGTCTGCTCAGTTTCGCTATCTAATGCGCTGGTTGCTTCATCCAGAATCATGATCGGAGCCTGGGAGAGGAAGAATCGTGCTAACGCGATGCGCTGTCGTTGTCCGCCAGAGAGAGAGGTTCCCCGTTCTCCGACGTTGGTTTCGTAGCCTTGCGGCAGGTCAGTAATAAAGTTGTGGGCGGCAGCATTTTGGGCGGCGGTGATCACTGCTTCAGCCGTAATATCGGGATTGCCCAGGGTAATGTTTTCGAGTACTGAGCTGTTGAACAGAAAATCATCCTGCAACACCACTGAAATTTGTTGCCGCAGTGAACTTAAATCGGCTCCTTTCACCTCAAATCCATCGACTAAAATCCGTCCTGATTCCGGTTGATACAGTCCTTGCAGCAACTTAGACAGGGTGCTTTTACCCGAACCACTGCGACCCACTACGCCCACCAGCATTCCCGGCTTGATGGTGAAGGAAACGCCGCGCAGGATGGGTTCCTGTGCTTCACGATAGCGGAAGAATACTTTCTCAAAACTGACTTCACCCTTGAGGGAGGGCAGGACTAAGCCCGTGCCGGGTTCTGCTTCCGGTGCGACGTTGAGAATATCACCGAGGCGATCGACCGACAGCAGAACTTGCTGAAAACTTTGCCAGAGTTGCACCAGGCGTAGAATCGGACTGGTGACGCGGCTGGATAACATTTGGAACGCAACTAATTGACCGACGGTTAAATCACCCTTAATTGCCAGATGGGCACCGACTCCCAGAATTAGCAGGTAGGACAGACTGGTTAAAAAGTCGCCTAAGTGACTACTGATATTGGAGATGGTTGAAGCGCGGAAGTCGGTGCGAACATAGCGGGCAAACAACCCTTCCCAGCGTTCACGGGTGGCGGGTTCCATCGTGTGGGCTTTGACGGCATGAATGCCTGTAATGGTTTCCACCAGAAATGATTGACTATCGGCATTCCGGTTAAAAGACTCATCCAGCCAGCGGCGCAAAACAGGTGTGGAGGTCAAAATCAATAGGGTGAACAGTGGAATCACGGCCAGAGCCACCCCCGTTAAGGTGACGTTGTAGTAGAGCATCAAAACCAGATACACCACCACAAAAATAGAGTCCAACACGACGGTTAAGGCAGTCCCCGTCAGAAATTGCCGAATGTTTTCCATCTCCTGCACTCTGGCTACCGTATCCCCAACTCGACGCGCCTCAAAGTAGGCGAGGGGTAAGTGCATCAAATGGCGGAACACCTGGGCAGATAGGCTGAGATCGAGCCGTCGGGCGGTATGGGTGAAGGTGAACAGGCGCAGGATACCCAACAGAGCCTCAAAGACAGCAATGCTGAATAGGGCAATCAGCATTACATTCAGGGTGGAAACGCTGCCCTGTACCATCGCCTTATCAATAATCACCTGGGTTAATACCGGAGTTCCTAATCCAAACAGTTGCAGGGTGAGGGAGGCGATCAGGACTTCGCCCAGCAATCGACGGTAGCGCAAAATGGCGGGGAGAAACCAGGAGAGGTTGAAGGTTTCCTGCTTCTGCATTGGCTCCACCTGCCAGAGCTGATGGTTCCAGGCGGCTTCAAAGTTGGCTTTGGGAATTCGCTGACAGGATTGCTGCGGGTCAAGGGGATGGGCAATGATCACCGTGTTTCCCTTGATGGCATACACCACGACCCAATGTTGTTCGTTCCAGTGCATCAAGGCTGGAAGATTGACCTGATGCAGATCTGCCCAGGCGACGCGGATCGATCGCATCTGTAAGCCCAATTTTTCTGCGGCTTCTGTGACGTGCTTGGGGCGTTGCCCGCGTAACTGTCTCTGGACACGCTCCAGGTGAGTGGGCAGGTTCAGGTACTGCATCGCCATCGTCAGGCAAGCTGCCGCTGTATTCAAGCCTCCGACAAAGGGATAGTCTGAAACCGCTTGAGTCACTGTGAGAGCCTGAGTTTGATAAGCCGATCGCACCTTCGTCCAAAACTGCTCCAGTTCCGTTGTCTGAAACGGTTCCCACAGTTCCCCGCTCCAGCAGGCGATGATGACTTCATTACTAGCGGCGATCGCCTTCACCTCGCCCAACAAGCCCAGCACCTCACCAAACCATTCACCTTTCGCCAGGGTTTTCAGAGAGGTTTGCGCTGCTGCTTCTCGTAAACGGACTTTCCCTTTCAAAACGTAGTAGAAGGCATTGGGCTGATTAGCATCCGTTGACCAAATTTTCTCGCCCATTTTGTATCGCACTACCTGCGCCTGATGATTCACAATCACCTGCTGTTGGGCAGTCAGTAGCGCAAAGGGCGGTTGTTCCCAATCAATGTCTTGGATAATCTCTGGAGTGGCGCGATCGAGGGTTGTTGTTGAACCAGTGGATGAGTCGGAGGGGGAAGCGGTTGGGTTGGGCATAATCTTGTGGCTCATGGTTGGGAGATAGGGTTTCGTATAGTCGTGTCTCAGATGGGGAGGTTATCCATGATTGAAGGTAGCGATCGAAGCGTTCTCAGAGCGTTCCGAAACCGTTCTGGGGTCGTTCGGTGATGGCTTGACCTCCACACTTCACACAATACAGAAGCTCTCCAGCCCTGTCTTTACAGGAAAGTATGGAGTGGAGTATGCAGCTCAATTGTGAGAAAAGTCAGAAAAGTATGGTGGGGATTGGCAAAAGTATGGAGAACGGCAACTGAGGTTGGAGCGATCGGTTGGAGCGGTTGGGGATATGCGGAAAAATAACGTACCCGGTGGGGGCGCACAACTGTGCGCCCCTATCCCCACGAACCTATTGGCAATTCAGCGGACGATGCACACTGCAAACGAGCTTAAACGTATCGGGTAGAGATTTTGAAGGTAATCTCATTGCGATTGGAGTCGTTTCCTTCAGTCGTCTTGGATTCTCCCAGGTTGAATGCGGAGATCCGCAAATCATTAGAGGTAACACGACCGGATTGCAAGTCTACTCTGAAGTCCAAACCTCTTCCAGAACCGGAGTTAATATCTGCCTGGTCATCAAAGATCAAGTCCTTGTCCCAAACTTCAAGGGAGATATTGACTGGATTGCCGCCTGTGAGAGGAACGTCTCTAGTAAAACTCCAGTTTGGATTGTGAGAGAAAGCACCTATGGTTCCCAAACCTCCCCACGCAGTTGGCCACTTAATTGGCTGAGTCTGGAATCGCGTTCCACCCATATTGACCTTGGCATACCAGTCAGGCCGCCCACCGTTGTCTAGTTCACCTGTGTCTTTAAGGTTCGTGACATCTAAAACAAGCTGTTTGCGAGACTCCCGTGCGGAAACACCTAAGCTGTAGTTAATTGTGTTGGTTGTGTTCGTGTTAGGACGAAAGACCGCAGCATAGTAGGTTCCGGCTTCCAGTCCGGCTCTTTGAAAATGAGTAGATGCCGTGCCCGGTAAAATGCTTGCTGCACCAACCGATCGACCATCCGCACCCATTAGAGACACAATTACGGTTTCATTAGCTCGTGTATTTGTGTTGGTCAGCGACAAACTCACTGTATTCTTGCTATTGTTAACAGTGAATGCGTACATATCCATCGCATCAAACGAGCTAACTGTACCGGTATAGGAGGCAGAGCCGTTATTGGTAAAGTCGCCAATGTGATTATTCCGTCGAGCTTCTTCAGCGGTGTTGTTGGCTTCCCGTTCTCGTCCGCTAAAGTTATAGGATGTGCTTGTACTTTGAGTGGAACGAATAGAAGTAGATGCTTCTAAAGCAGATCGATTGGCTGCTTGTAGCTGGTTAACATTGGTACTCAAGCGATTAACTGGATTGAGTCGGTTAACTTGAGAATTCGACATTGAAGTTATCCTTTTTGAAGTTTAAGTATGGTTTATATTTGCTGAGTTTTGACGCAACCTGTCCCAGCCTTACTCCAGCGGTGACTGTCCAGAGAACTATGCAATTCAGTTTAGGAGAATGCTTTGGGATGATTGGTCACTAGTATCGATCGTCCACCTAGTCCTTCAGGGAAGATTCTGGCGGACAGTTCCCACCCTACTCAGAGTCTATCCGTAAACTTATGAGAGCTTTTGGCATCCAAGTTCCTGACGGAGTTCTCAGATAGGTGCTTAAAGCAGTTTCTTTGTAGGATAGGGAGTGTCCATCAGAATGACTAGGCTACTCGAAGTTGAACCCGTTTGTCGTGCAGTTTTTGAGCAATCCACTGGTCAAAAATCGTATTGCATAACAGTTGTTGGACTTCCTCATTAGCGAGGGACGCAGGCAAAAACTGTTCTAGACGGAATAAACACCACTTCTGATCGATTTCAATGGGGCCAACAATATCTCCCACCTTTGCCAAATCGATCGCCACTCGCAATGCATCCGGCAATTGACCTCGGCTAATGGTTCCCAGCATACCATTGACGACTCGATCGCCTGATATGGAATACTCTCGCACCAGTTGCTCAAAGCTGGCTGCTTCTTCTATGATCTGAGCTTTCAGTTCTTCAGCCAGTTCCCAGTTTTCTACGACTAAGCGGGATAGCACAACCTGGTCAAGATGGAGTTTTTGATCGATGAAGGTTTCCTGCAACTTGGGTTCCACGATCGTGGGTAGAAACTGGTTCATCTGGAATTGATGGGTGATATTTTGCTCAAAAGCTGTTCTCGTCAGACCTTGCTGTGCCAACCACTGCTGATAGTGTTGATCATCCAGAAGCTGATTTTCCTGACGAAAGTTAGTGATGATTTGCTGGATCTGTTCTGCGCTAACCTTTGCTTGAGGACAGTTTTGTAATTCTTGCTTTAAGACGTGCTGCTGTAAGACTGTGCTAATGAATGAACTGAGTTGACCAGAGGTTTGCAGATAATCAATGATCTGTTCGATCGTGATGGGATGATCGTCAATATAGAGAAAGGTTGGGGTGTTCATCGTATTTCCGAGTTAGGTTTACTACTGAATCAAACTAAGTTGGGATCGAATTGTTCTCAAAGTGTTCCGAAACCGTTCTTCAACTCTTCCGATTTTTGTTCAAATTTCATACTCATACTATACAAAAGCTACCCGTGCTTGTCTTTACAGGAAAGTATGGAGTGCGGTATGCAGCTCAATTGCCAGAAAAGTCAGAAAAGTATGGTGGAGTTTCTCAAAAGTATGGAGAATGGCAATCAAGGTTGAGGCGATCGGTTGTAGCGGTTGGGGACATGCGGAAAAATAACGTAGGGGCGCACTGCTGTGTGCCCCTACTGCTGTGCGCCCCTATTCCCATGAACCTATTAGCAACTCAGCGGGCAATGCAGAGATGCAAACGGCAAATGAGCTTAAACGTATCGGGTAGAGATTTTGAAGGTGATTCGATTGCGATTAGAATCATTGCCTTCAGTGGATTTTGTCTCTCCCAGGTTGAACGAGGAAATCCGCAAATCATTAGAGGTAACACGACCGGATTGCAGATCAACCCTAAATTCCAGGCTTCTTCCAGAACCAGAGTTGATATCTGCCTGGTCATCAAAGAACAAGTCCTCGTCCCAAACTTCAAGGGAGATATTGACTGGACTACCGCCTGTCAGGGGAATATCTCTGGTAAAACTCCAGTTTGGATTGTAGGAAAAGGGTAGATAAACCCCCGTAAACCAGCCCCAATCTGGAGGCCGAGTCTGAAATCGAGTTCCGCCCATGTTGACTTTGGCATACCACTCAGGCGGGGAACCAGAATCCAAACCCACTAGGTCGGTGAGGTTCGTGACATCCAGAACAAGCTGTTTTCGAGACTCTCGTGCGGAAACACCTAAGTTGTAGTTGATGGTGTTGACCGTATTAGAGGCAGCGCGGTAGACCCCAGCATAGTAGGTTCCAGCTTCCAATCCACTAAGCTGAATGCTTTCCGCTTGGGTGCCTGGTTTAGCTGATGCACCGATTTCCTGCCCACGAGAATCATACAGAAATAGGTTTGCATTTGCGTTCATGCCAGACAGTGATAGATTCACTGTGTTTTTGCTGTTTCTAACGGTAAAGGCATACAGGTCTAACGAGTCACTGGAGCTAACTGTGCCGCTGTAGGAAGTAGAAGCATTGTGGGTATAGTCACCAATGTGGTTGTTCTGTAGTGCCTGGGTAAACGTATTGTTCGCTTCCCGCTCTCGACCCGTGTAGTTATAGGATGTACTGGTACTGGTACTGGTGGTTGTGCTGGAACGTGAAGCAGTTGATTGTTCTAGCGCAGATCGATTTGCTGCTTGCAAACTAACATTAGAACTCAGACGATCGACTGGATTGAGGAGATTAGCAGGAGAGTTCGACATAGAAGTAATCCTTCAAGACAAAATGATTGACAGGTTATTTGATTCACGATCCTTTGTTAGATTTTCAGGAAAGGTGGTAGGGAGAACCGTGCCAACCCTACCAACCTTGTATCGCTTTCAGTCCATCCGGCTTCACCAGCAGGCTTTAGCTATACTTTGGCAAGCCATTTGGAACTGAAATTTATCTTGCCTACTTATGCAGCGGAAGCCGGAGTAGGTTGGCTAGCATCTCTTACGGTTAGCTTATAACTGCTGCCCTGTGAGTGCGAGCCATTGAAGACCTTCACAAAGTAATCTCCAGGTGCCAACGTCTTTTGGAACTCCTTAACATCTGTGCCACTTTGCGTCAGTTCTTTCACCTTTCTGCCCTGAGAATCCATCAATTTCAGGTTCAGGTTTTGGTTCATCTCAGCCAATGAAAAGCTGACATTGGTTTGTTGATCAAGGGAAAAGGCATAGATATCTTTGATATCATCTCTAGCAGTTTCACCTTTCGCCGTAATCGCCTTTGCAGACAGGTTTCCTAAGTTATTATTTGCCCGTGCGTCTGCGATCGTATTATTACTTTCCTGCTCTAAAAAGTATGGATTGGGAGGCTGAGGTGCGCCTGCGGAAGGCTGCCCCACCGAAGGTCTCGGAGGAGTGGGTACGCCTGCAGGCTGGGGAGCATAACTAATAGGGGCAGGTGGTCGAGGAACGCGATGATCGACAATGCTCGGACCGGCTGGAGTTGGGCTAGCAGGACGATGATCGACAACGATCGGACGAGCTGGAGTCGGGTTTTGAATTGTAATCGTTGGAAGTTGAACGGTTACGTTTGGCAGACCTGCGGGTTTGGTCACTGCGCCGATTACGCTATTGATTGCATTACTGGCTGCATTACTGACTGCATTGGCGGCAGTTGCTACGGGGCGAGCCACGGTGTTGACCACTGTATTAGCTGCGTTTACTGCCGTTGACACCGGACGAGTCACCGTGTTTAGAACTGTGTTGGCTGCATTTGTTACTGCTGCCGTGACGGGTCGAGCGACGGTGTTAATCGCAGCATTGGCTACGTTTGCTGCCGTTGACACCGGACGAGCGACTGTGTTTAGAACTGTACCGGCTGCATTATTAACTGCATTTACGGCAGTTGATACGGGTCGTGTTACTGCACTGGCGACAGCCGATCCAACCGCAGCAATACTAGACAGGGTCGGTGGTTTAATTGTCACCTGTACACCTGTTGGGGAAGGATTAGAACTAACAGGTGTTTGCGGTCGGTGATCGACAACGACTGCGGCCGGGGTGCGATCGCGGTCGAGGCAGTCGAGCTTGGCGCACGGCTAGGAAGCACATTGTTTGCGATCTGCGTTGCTGCACCGATCGGATTACTTGTGGTTGTAATCGCTGAAGATACAGCAGTTGCGGTCAAGTTACGATTTTGTTGGGTTGTGTTTGCAGTTGCCAACATTGAGATTAATCTCCTAAGTAATTTGTTGTTTAGATGCCCACTACGAGTTTCATCCTGTTCGTGGTGGGTAGAGCCTATCCTGGGGGTTGTCCACAGCATAGGCATTACCAACCAGAATCACGATCACGAGGCAAGCTGTAATTCAACGTGTCTATCCCGCATCCTTTCAGCCATCCATTCCTCAAAAATTTGAGTTTGCAGTGAAGTTTGAATCGCTTCATCCGCCAGAGAAGCTGGAATAAACTGTTCAACTCGGTACAGAAACCATTGCTGCTCAAACTCTAAGGGACCAACAATGTCACCGGGTTGAGCCACATCGATCATGGCGCGCAGTCCATCCGATAGCTGACCTCGGCTAAGGGCACCCATCATGCCATTGATCAGGCGATCGTCCGATACAGAATACTCTCGCACCAGTTGCTCAAAGCTGGCTCCTTCTTCTGTAATTTGTGTTTTGAGTTCCTCTGCCAACTCCTGGCTATCCACTACTAACTGCGACAGCACGACCTGGTCAAGATAAAGCTTTTGATTGATAAAGGTTTCTTGCAACTTTGGCTCAACAATGGTTGGCACAAACTGTTCTAACCGCAGGCGATGCATAATATCTTGTTTAAGGGCGATTTCAGTTGTGCCTTCTTGGGCTAACCATTGCTGAAAGCACTGATCGTCTACAAGCTGTTTTTGTTGTCGAAACTCTGCAATCATTCGCTCAACTTGTTCTAAGCTAATATGTGCTTCAGGACAGCTTTGTAACGCTTGCTCTAAAATATGCTGGTGCAAAACCGTACTGATAAATGATTCAAGCTGTCCAGAGGTATGAAGATAGCGAAGGATCTGGTCGATCGGAATCGGTTGACTATCAATATAGAGAAATGCTGGAGTGTTCATTGGGTTATCAGGATAAGTGTGCTGAATCGTTTTAAGGTTTTGGATTTGAGCTAGGAAAGTCATCAACTTGATGATGGCTGAAACAACTTTAAGTTAATGTTCCATGCGTTCTCAAATCGTTCCTAAACCGTTCTGAAGTTGTTCCGTCGGTGGTTTGTCTCCCACACTTCTTACGATACAGAAGTCATCCAGAGCTGTCTTTACAGGAAAGTATGGAGTGGAGTATGCAACGCAATATCAGAAAAGTAAGGTGCGATCGGCTTAAAGTATGGAATGGGGTAAAGAGGCACTAATGCTTCAGGAATCCGTCCCTTTGCTGTGTAGTGGTTTAGAGCCTGCCATACCATAGAAAAAGTGTGGGTTTTGCCTGAACCCCAGAAAAATAGGGTATAAATTTCTGAGAAGCATATATATTCCTCTATATTTCAGTCCTATGCACCCTGCCTCAGCGATCGAAATTGAGTTTGATCAAGTAATTCCCATCGTGAACAATATCCTGCAAGGGAAATGCGATCGCCCCCTCAGTGATCTGGAGGTTGAACTATTGAGGGGAGCCTGGGATAATTTGACCTATGATGAAATCGCTGCTCGATCGGGCTATTCGCTGAACTATCTCCAGCGGGATATGGGTCCAAAGTTTTGGAAGCTCCTGGGTCGTAGCGTGGGGCAAAAACTTAGCAAAGCGAACGCCAGAGTTATTTTGACTCAGATTGCACAATCCCAGCTACAACCCCCAGAGCCTCCGCCTCCCCTGCCAGATGCCACCCCTCCAGAGACGCAAGCAAAACTCCTCACAGTTCAGACCGCCCGCCCCGATCCGCCGCCTCTCCCCTCGCCTCCCGCCATTCCCTCCACCTGCGACTGGGGCGAAGCGATCGATACGTCTATCTTTTATGGTCGAGAAACTGAGTTACAGACCTTGCATCAATGGATCATTGATGACCATTGTCGAATGATTGCGGTACTGGGCATAGGAGGTATCGGGAAAAGTTCCCTGGCCGCCAAAATCGCTACCATCCTGCAAGATCAGTTTGAGTTCATCATCTGGCGATCGCTGCGGAACGCCCCACCGTTGGAAACCTTGCTCAGGGAGCTTGTCCCCTTTGTTTCCCGTCAGCAAGATACCCAAGCCCAACCCGATCGACTGCTGCACTGGCTGCGTACCCATCGCTGTCTGGTAATTCTCGATAACCTGGAAACCGTTATGCAGGTTGGCGATCGGGCCGGATACTATCAATCTGATTATGAGAACTATGGCGAATTGCTGCGAATCGTTGGAGAAACCACCCATCAAAGTTGCGTCTTGCTGACTAGCCGCGAAAAGCCATCGGAAATTGCTGTGCTGGAAGGCCCAGATACCTGGGTGCGATCGCTGACCTTAGGCGGTTCTCCAGAAGCCTCGCTGGCTCTAATTGAGTCAAAAGGTTTATCCGGAGAAGCAGCAGAAAAACTACAACTTTGTGAGTCCTATAGTTATAATCCACTCGCTCTGAAGATTGTCGCGTCTTTCATTGACAGTCTGTTTGATGGAGAAATTGCTACATTTCGGCAAGAAAACACCTTGCTGGTCAATGGTCTGCGGCGTTTGCTGGAACAACAGTTTGAGCGATTATCCTACCTGGAACAAACGATCATGTACTGGTTGGCGATCAACCGTGAATGGATCACGATCGCTGAACTGATGGAAGATATAGTTCCAACACCTTCTAGAGTTAACTTGCTAGAGACATTGGAATCACTAACGTGGCGATCGTTGGTGGAAAAGCGAGCGGGTGCATATACTCAGCAACCCGTTGTCATGGAATATATTTTGGAATGCTTGATTGAGCGAATTGCAACCGAGTTAATCACAAACAAGCTTTCCCTGTTTCACCGCTACGCGCTCGTTAAAACATCTGTTCTGGAATATATTCGTGATAGTCAAATTCGCTTAATTTTACAACCGATCGCCAATCGATTGCAGTCTACCTTGCCTGCTCGATCAGCAATAGAACAGCATCTCAGAACAGTCCTACAGCAACTACGGGCTACGACCCATCCAACTTCACGCTACGGTGTGGGCAATTTACTAAACCTGCTGATTCATTACCAAGTTGATTTGGCTGACTATGATCTGTCTCATCAACAGATTTGGCATGCTCAGTTGGAGAAAACGACCCTCCAACGCACCAATTTTTCCTATGCTGAATTGCACCAAACAACCTTTATCCAACCCCTGAGCTATATTCTGGAACTGGCCTTCAGTCCGGATGGTCAATTGCTGAGTACCGTTGATAGTACAGGACACATTTATCTGTGGCGGGTTCAGGATGGGCAACCGATCGTCAATCGTTTGGGACATGCCAGCCGGATTCATTCAGTTTGCTTTAGTCCGGATGGTGCGATCCTTGCTACAGGCAGTGCCGATCGTACCGTTAGACTCTGGGATGTCAAAACAGGCACAATGCTGAAGCAACTTCATGGGCACACAAATGAAGTTCGATCTGTCGCCATTAGCCCCAACGGGCAATTCTTAGCGAGTGCCAGTGCCGACACCACCATTCAAATCTGGGATTTGGCGAGTGGGACATTGCAAAAAACGCTCACTGGGCATGAAGATGAGCTTTGGTCATTAGCATTTAGTCCCAATGGGCAATACCTGGCGAGCAGTGGGGCGAGACCAAACATCCGGATCTGGGATGGGGTAACGGGAACTCTGGTGCGGACGCTGGCAGGAGATGCGCCGATTCATTGGTCGGTGTCCTTTAGTCCCGATGGACAAATCCTGGCGACGGGCAGTAACGATCACATGGTGCGCTTGTGGCAGGTGGCAACGGGGCAGCTTTTACGAACCTTAGACGGCCATACGAGCCATGTCATTACAACTTGCTTTAGTCCGGATAGATTGTACCTGGCAAGTGGTAGCCTGGATTGTTCGATTCGGATCTGGGATGTCCGAACCGGTGCGCTGCTCAAAACGTTTCAGGGACATACCAATGGGATCTGGTCGATCGCTTTTAACCCAGACGGTTCCCTGCTGGCCAGTGGTGGGCAAGATTACTGTGTGAAATTGTGGGATATCAAGCTGGGGCAGACTCGTAAAACGCTGCGAGGTTACAGCAATAGTGTGCGATCGGTTCGTTTCAGTCCAGATGGGCAGACGATCGCAGCGGCTGGGTATGATCCTAAGATCAGAATTTGGGATGTCGCCCTTGAGCAAATCACTCAGTCCTTTTACCCGGAACCAGGCGGAGTCTTTTCAGTGGAATTCAGCCCAGATGATACCCTGTTGGCCAGCGGTGGCTCTGCTAACACCATCAGCCTTTGGAATTTAAAGACTGGGCAACTGTTACGAAGATTAGTGGGACATCAAGGCTGGATTTGGTTATTGTCCTTTAGCCCCGATGGACACTACATTGCCAGCGGTAGCACAGACAGCACCCTGAAATTATGGCAAGTGCAAAATGGTCAACTGGTACACACTCTGGAAGGTCACGATGGGTGGATTTGGTCGCTAGCCTTCAGCCCCGATGGCACACTATTAGCCAGTGGTGGATTGGATAGCACGATCCGGATCTGGGAGGTGAAGACGGGAGAACCGATCGCCGTTTATCGCGGGCATGAGGGTTGGGTAACGACCCTATCCTTTGTGAAAAATAGCTGCATCCTGGCCAGTGGGGGCAGTGATGGGTTGATTAAACTTTGGGATCTGCAAACTCCTGCATCGCCCACCTTGCAATCCTCCTGGCAGGCGCATCAAAGTACGGTGTGGTCGCTGGCTAGCTTTTCAGATCAAAAACGGATCGTCAGCGGCAGCGCGGACGGAACCATCAAACTTTGGGCAATCGAAACCCAAACCTTACAAATGACATTGGCAGAACATACCAATGAAGTATGGACAATTGCTCTCAGTTCAGACGAGACCTGCCTAGTCAGCGGTAGTGTTGATGAACAGGTGAAATTATGGGATATCGAAACAGGAAAGTGTTTGAAAACCTTAACAGGCGATCGTCCTTACGAAGGGATGAATATTACAGGCGTAACGGGCATTACTGATGCGCAAAAAGTGACGCTCAAGGCTTTGGGCGCGATCATTCAAGATTCAGAGGATTTAAGCCTTGTTAATGTTGGTTTGCCTTAGCCGCTCCAGCATCTGTTTTTTCACTTTTCTACTCTATATGGTTGAGCCGCCCTTGCTTGAGAAAAGTGTGGAATTCGGCTGAAAGACGATGAAATGGGTTATATATTTCTGATAAACACGTAGCGCTTCCTGGTTCCCTATGCACCCTGCCTCAGCGATCGAAATTGAATTTGATCAAGTGATTCCGATTGTGAACAATATCCTGCAAACGGAATGCGATCGCCCCCTCAGTGATCTGGAGGTGGAACTATTGAGGGGAGCCTGGGAGAACCTGACCTACGATGAAATTGCTGCTCGATCGGGCTATTCGCTGAACTATCTCCAGCGGGACATGGGGCCAAAGTTCTGGAAGCTTTTAAGTAGCAGTTTGAAGCGCAAGATTAACAAAACCAATGCCAGAGCTATCCTGACCCAGTTGGTTCAATTCCAGCTTCAGTCCCAGCCTTCCCAATCCCAACCTAAATCCTTAGAGCCACTCCCCCTTGCGGCTTCAGCCACTGCTCCACCCCAGCAATCAGCGGCTGCGATTCTCACCGCCCACTCTCCCCTGCTCGCGCCTCCGCCTCCCCCTCCCTGCCCTAACCCCTCTACCCTCGACTGGGGTGAAGCGATCGATGCATCTATCTTCTACGGTCGAGAAACGGAACTGAACACCCTCAAGCAGTGGATGATCGATGATCGCTGTCGCATGGTTGCCTTACTGGGGATGGGGGGCATTGGTAAAAGTTCCCTGGCGGCTAAAATTGCCACCATGCTGCAAGATCAGTTTGAGTTCATCATCTGGCGATCGCTCCGCAATGCACCTCCCCTGGAAACCTTACTCAGTGATCTGGTTCCGTTTGTCTCGCGGCAGCAGGACACTCAAACTAAACCCGATCGACTGCTGCACTGGCTGCGTACCCACCGCTGTCTGGTGATTCTCGATAACCTGGAAACGATTATGCAGGCAGGCGATCGGGCAGGGTACTACCAGCCTGACTATGAGAACTATGGTGAATTGCTACGAGTGCTGGGAGAGTCTGCCCATCAAAGTTGTGTACTGTTGACCAGTCGTGAAAAACCTGCGGAAGTAGCCTTTATGGAGGAAACCGATGGCTGGGTGCGATCTGAAACGCTCAGTGGTTCCCTGGAGGCGGCCCTGGCCATCCTGAACGTCAAACAGTTAGTTGGAAGCGATCAAGAGAAACGACAGCTCTGTGAATTTTATGGTTGCAGTCCCCTCGCCTTAAAAGTAGTTGCCTCCTCCATTCACAGTTTATTCGATGGCAGTATTTCTGAATTTTTGCAGGAAGAAACCCTGATTTTCAATGGTATTCGTCGCCTGTTAGAGCAGCAGTTTGAGCGATTGTCCCATTTAGAAAAGAGCATTATGTACTGGCTGGCGATTAACCGTGAATGGGTATCGTTCGCTGAATTATACCAGGATATTACTCCGGCTGTGTCTCGATCGAGTTTGTTAGAAGCTTTAGAATCTCTAACCTGGCGTAGCTTGATTGAAAAACAATCAGGGCAGTACACGCAGCAACCTGCGGTCATGGAATATGTGACTGAACAACTGGTGCATCAAGTCGTGATTGAGCTAGTGGCTCAAAAACTGGCTTTGTTCGATCGGTACGCGCTGATCAAAACTACCGTCAGTGCCTATGTTCGAGCGGCCCAATTCCGGCTAATTCTACAGAAAATTGGCGATCGATTACGATTTGCCTTTGCCAGCCCTGAAGCCCTCCAACAGCATATCCAAGTTTTACTGCAACAGCTTCGTGCCAATTCCGATATTGCTTCTAACTATAGTGGCGGTAATTTATTGAACCTGTGCATTTACTTAAACCTGGATATCACGGATTACGACTTCTCTGAACTCACGATTCGCCATGCCTATTTGCAAAATACATCGCTGCATCGGGTTAACTTTGCCGAGGCTGAATTTGATCAACCCGCTTTTACCCAGACCTTCAGCAGTGTTTTAGCGGTAGCCTTCAGTCCTGATGGAACACTGTTAGCCACGTCTGATACGAATACAGAAGTGCGGCTCTGGCGATTGTCTG
This sequence comes from Egbenema bharatensis FJBBOT/2019, assembly GCF_048077055.1. Taxonomy (NCBI): domain Bacteria; kingdom Bacillati; phylum Cyanobacteriota; class Cyanophyceae; order Oculatellales; family Oculatellaceae; genus Egbenema; species Egbenema bharatensis. The sequence goes on from NZ_CP182236.1 coordinate 7,470,033, forward strand.
ATATGCAGTTACTACATCAATTGCAGGGGCATGGAGATTGGGTTCGTGCCCTGGACTTTGCTCCCACCGGACGTTACCTGGCCAGCGGCAGTGATGAGTCCAGTATTCGGATCTGGGATGTCCAGACGGGGGATTGCCTGCAAGTTTTAACCGAACATAGTGGCCATGTTTGCGCCCTGGACTTTAGCCCCGATGGCCAGACCTTGGTCAGCAGCAGTGATGATGGCACCTTGAAAGTATGGCAGGTTACAAGCGGAAAATGCTTACAAACCCTAGCGGGTCACAGCCAGCGCATCTGGTCTGTGGCGTTTCATCCCGACGGAACCCATCTGGTCAGCGGCAGCCAGGATCAGACTGTGAAACTTTGGGATTTAACAACTCAGCAATGCATCAATACCCTGCACGGTCACACCGGATGGATTACTGCCGTTGCTTTTAGTCCAGAGGGCCGTTATGTAGCCAGCGGCAGCCATGACACGACGGTAAAACTCTGGGATGCTGTCACCGGAGATTGCCTGACTACGCTGTATGGGCATCAAAATTGGGTCTGGTCTGTAGCTTTTAGTCCTGAAGGGACTTTGCTCGCCAGTGCAGGGGAAGATCAAACGGTGCGGTTGTGGAATATCAAAACAGGACGGTGCCTCAAAATTTTGGAGGGACATACCCATCGCATCTGGTCGGTGGCTTTTAGTCCGGTGAAACCCATGCTAGCCAGTGGCAGTGATGATCAGACGGTGCGGCTATGGGAAATTGGGATGCTTCAGAATTTTGGTTCACCCAGAGAGTCTGGAGCAGAATTGTTAGCCCTTTCTGGACACTGTACTAAAGTGCTGCAAGGACACACTCACCAGATCTGGTCGATCGCCTTTAGCCCTGATGGTAGAACGATCGCCGGAAGTGGGGATGAACAGGTGATTCGATTATGGCAGGTGGATACGGGCAGATGCTACAACATATTGACAGGACATACGCATCGAGTTAGCTCTGTCGCCTTTAGTTCCGACGGTTGCACGATCGCCAGTGGTGGAGAAGATCAAATGGTTTGCCTATGGAATGCGGGCACGGGGCAATTGCTACGGAAATTGCGGGGGCATTCAAACCAGGTTTGGTGCGTTGTATTTAATCCGGTAGCTCCGATATTGGCCAGCTCCAGTGAAGATCAGACCATCAAACTATGGGATGTGAAAACGGGAAAATGTTTGAAAACGCTGTATGGGCATCATGACTGGATCTGGTTCCTTGCTTTTAGTCCCAATGGTCAAATTCTGGCTAGCAGTAGCTATGATCAAACAGTTAAGCTCTGGGATGTGCAGACCGGGGAATGTTTGAAAACGCTGGAAGGTCATTCCGGTTCAGTCATGTGTGTTGTGTTCAGCCCCGATGGACGATTTCTTGCCAGTTGTAGTTGCTACGATCAGGAAATTCGACTGTGGGAGGTTGCTACAGGACAGTGTTTGCAGGTGATACGGGCATCCGCTCCCATGTCTCTGGTACTTCTGCCCAATGCATCGTCTCAAACTGGACTAAGTTTGGTGAGTGGCAGTGGTCAATTGGAAACTGGCATTCAGTTCTGGGATTTGGATGATGGCGAATGCTACAAAACCTTGCAAGGACACGATCGCTGGATTATGGAAATTCAACTGAGTCCCAGTGGCGAAGTTTTGGCCAGTGGCAGCGGCGATGAAACGATTCGATTATGGGATGTGAAATCAGGGCAGTGCTTACGCATTCTCAGACCCAATCGTCCCTATGAAGGCATAAATATCACTGGAGTCAGGGGATTAACGCAGGCACAAAAAGAAGCCCTGAAGGACTTAGGCGCGATCGAGCAGGCATGAACCATTCACACACCGTTTACAACTACGGTATAACGTGTGTATCTTCGTAACATAGTTGATTGTTATTGGTACATATTGGACGCTGCCATCTTTTTTCTGCAAGCTGCCTCATATAAGACCTTTGCAATTTGAATATCTTGGATCGCAACACCTGTTAAATCTGCTACTGTAATTTGCTCATCCAATGTTCGCCCCGGTGCTTTGCCTGAAATGACATCCCCTAATTCTGTGAGCGATTCTGGCATAATGAGTTTCTGTGCGATCGCATGGGCGATGTCTCCCCGTTCCATACATTGCGAAACGCTGTCTGCAACCACACAATCAGCTTTTGCAAAAATTATTGAATCTAATTCTTGTTTGTGCGGTGTATCGGCTCCAACCGCAGTGATGTGAGTACCAGGCTGAACGTAGTCGGCGTAAACTAGAGGCGTTGTAGAGGGCGTTGTTGTCACAATCAGATTGCACGTTGATGTTAGCTCTTGAATCGTTTGGGCAACAGCAATATTAAACTTTCCCGTGATCGTTTGTTGAAACTGCTTTGCCTTGTCAAGATTCCGTCCCCAGACGATCGCTTCACGACAATCAATTACTTTAGCCAGATATTGCAGTTGTAATCTGGCTTGAATTCCTGTTCCAACAATGCCAATCCGATGGATATGTTTAGGAGCCAGATATTTCGCTGCGATCGCCCCTGCTACGGCAGTGCGTACATCCGTTAGATATCCTTCATCAAGCAGGGTTGCCAGTGGTGTTCCAGTCTTCTGATCAAAAAGAAGCATGAGACCATTGCTAGAGGGTAAATTTAGGGTTGGATTCTCATAAAACCCTGATGCAATTTTGATGACATAGTAGCGATCGTTTAGCAAGTATCCGTACTTGATATGTACATCCCCAGGAGGGTTTTGAAAGAGCAGTTCTCCGACGGGAGGGATAACAGCTTTGCCCGCAGAGTAACTGACAAAACCTGCTTCTATTGCAGAGAACAAATCTACTGAGGATAGTAATTCTTGAATTTGAGCGAGTTCAATGATTTTCACAGTAGTCCCTCCTATAAAACTTGCTTCAACGCTTCCAGGCTGATGTTGGCTCCACAGACCACAATCACCACCGTTTTGCCCTGTAGCTGTTCCTTCTGCTGTAGGAAAGCCGCGATCGCCACTCCGGCTGCCCCTTCCACCAGCAAATGATGGGTTTCGATCATCAATCGTATGGCGGACTGAATCTCAGCTTCTGTCACCAGCACAAAGTCATCTACCAGCGTGCGACAAAGATCAAAGGTGATGGCTTCGGGTTCAACTCCTCCGGCTGTCCCGTCTGATAGGGTTGGCAATGATTCCATCGTGAGAATTTGACCTGCTTTGATTGACTCAGCCATCACTGGAGAATTGACCGGAGAGCAGCCAATAATCTCAATGTCCGTGAAGATCGGCTTGAGATATCCCGCCACGCCACTGATTAACCCGCCACCCCCAACCGAGGCAAATACGGTGTCAATTTGGTCTAGCTGTTGTGCCATCTCGACCGCGATCGTCCCTTGCCCTGCAATCACTTTAGGGTCGTTGTAGGGGGAGATGTAGACGAGTCCATGTTCATTGGCATACTTCCGGGCATAGGCTTCTGTCACACCGCAATCTGTGCCATAAAACTGTATCTCTGCGCCCCATTGTTGAATCAGGTTGACTTTGGCGGAAGATGCATTTTCAGGGACAAAAATGATTCCAGGTATATCCAGCGTCTTCAACCCAAAGGCAACTGCTGCACCATGATTGCCAGAGGAAGCTGCGATCACTCCCTGTTCCTGCTGTTCCGCTGTCAGAGAGAGGAGTTTGTTCATTGCTCCGCGAACTTTGAAGGAACCTGTATGTTGCAGGTTTTCTAATTTTAGAAATACACGACAATGACCCAGTTGGCTCAACAATGGTGAATAATCCAGGGGTGTTTCTCGGATGTAAGGGCGAATTTGCTGTTCTGCCTGTAATACCTCAGTGCGAATATTTAACCCAATTAAAGGTGAGATCATGTCAGTTACTCCTGATTTGACATCAATGTGAATCTGATGTATCAATTCTCTTGTGTATCTTGTTTGATCGCTACCCGCAATCATTTTCCCTTGCTGATAGCGCTAGTAGACCTCGGCAGCAATACGCCCACCTTTCGTAGTGCAGGCTTCCAGCCTGCGCGGGCAAGATGCCCGCTCTACGGTTGCTCAATTCACGCTCGCTTCTACTAGTGATGAGATAAGCGAGCCATGATTTGGATGTCGGCATACTGCCCAGCACGAAAGGCATAGTGTTGCATCACCCCTTCGGTAACGAAGCCAAACTTGGTATACAGGGCGATCGCCGCTTCGTTATCGGCATAGACTAGTAGATTGTCAGCCTTGATTTGAAGGGTAAATGGATTGATAATTTGAGCTATCTCCAATCAGTCAAACCATTATGGCGCGAAAAAAATACATCGTTTCTCTAACTGCTGAAGAACGAAAAGAGTTGGAGCAACTCACTACAACTGGCAAAGTTGCTGCTTACAAAATGAACCATGCACGGATTTTGCTCAAAGCCGACACCAACCAAGAAGATGGAGGATGGACGGATCAAGCAATTAGCCAAGCACTCGACATCAGTGTAGCGACGATTGAACGGGTGCGGCAACGCTTTGTTGAAACAGGTCTAGAGAGTGCCTTGAGTCGGCAAGTGCAGCAACAACGCAAACCGCGCCGCCTCGATGGATCCCAAGAAGCACATCTGATTGCGATGACCTGTAGTGAGCCTCCCGAAGGACAAGCCCGTTGGAGTCTGCGCTTGTTAGCTGAGCGAATGGTGGAATTAGAGGTGGTCGAAAGCATCTGCCATGAAACCGTTCGACAAACGCTGAAAAAAACGACCTCAAGCCCTGGTTGAAAGAATGCTGGGTGATTCCTCCCGAGTCCAATGCGACGTTTGTCTACTACATGGAAGATATCTTAAGTGTCTACACCCGCTCTTACGACTCACGCTATCCCGTAGTTTGTTTTGACGAAACCAGCAAACAGTTAGTCAAGGAAACCCAAGTCCCTTTACCGATTGAACCGGGTCAACCGCCGCGCTATGACTACGAGTATGAACGAAACGGGGTCAACAATCTGTTCATGTTCGTTGAGCCCTTAGCGGGTTGGAGACATGTCCAAGTCACAGACCGGCGCACCAAGCACGATTATGCCCAGCAAATGAAATACTTGGTCGACGAGCGTTATCCGGATGCGGAGTGGGTCACGGTTGTCCAAGACCAACTCAACACTCATGACCCTTCGGCATTGTATGCCACCTTTGAACCCCAAGAAGCCAAGCGGATCCTCGATAAGTTGGAATTTCATTACACCCCGGTTCACGGCAGTTGGCTCAATATGGCTGAAACTGAACTCAGTGTTTTAGCCCGCCAATGTCTAGATCGCCGCATTCCAGATCAACCGTCATTGCAACAAGAAACACTAGCGTGGGAGCAGCGCAGGAATGCTCAACTGCGAACCATCGATTGGCAATTTACCACGGAAGATGCACGGGTTAAACTCAAACGACTTTACCCTTCATTTCAACCTTGACAGACCACTAGTAACTCCAACCGATGAACATTTAGCCACTGCTCTGTCAAATCGATCGCTGCTTTGACTAGTGCGGAACCAATGCCTTTACCCTGATGATTTGCATGGACAACAACCGGACTAATGCGAGCCACATGATGCACACGAGGATGCGGATTAACAGAAAATCCCAACATTCCCACAATGTTCTGGTCGCTGGTTGCCACCAGGGTGTACTGTCCTTCTGCTGGCTGGATAAAGCGTTGATCGATCTGGGCTACCGTTGCATAGGGCAACTCACTTGTCCAGTAGACTGTTTTGGAATGGGTTAATAGTTCATGCAGATAATGAATATCATCGGGTTCTACATAGCGGATGGCGATCGGTGTTTCTTTGGGTGCAGTAACAGTATCGTAAGACGGTACGTGATGGATTGCAGAAGATGAGATTACTTGCTGTGAATTGGGTTTAGCATGCGTGATCATTACGGCTCCTATATTTGTGATGAGAAAACAAAATTAATCGATCGCAAATAGATAATTCATGTTCAAAAAGCGGGTAATCGATCCCCCTAAATCCCCCTTAAAAAAGGGGACTTTGAACGGCTCGGCTCCCTCCTTTTTAAGGAGGGTTGGGGAGGAGCAAAGGGGTTTTGAACACACTTTAGGGAGGATCGAAACATGGTTTACGATCGACTGAAAATAGATTGATCTCTTGGGAACGATCGCCCCGTTGATTGGAACGATCGCCCCCATTGGTTGAATTAACCAGGAACGAACTGGAAATCCGTTGAGAGACTCACGTTAGTTGTGTCTTGCACCACTCCAACGAGCGCGTTTGTGGGCTTGTAATAAATTCCTACGTCAGAAATTCCCACAGGCCCGACCATCTCCACTAGGGCTAACCGATAGTCGCTCGCTTGTCCTTGCAGGGAAATCTTATCGCCTTCGGAACGTTTGAAATCCCTGATGGTCGCAAAATGATTATCTCGGTAGAAGTCTTTAAGGTAGAAGATATCCGCTCCTGCCCCACCTTCCATGATGTCGAAGCCGCCACCAACACCAATGATGTGGTCATCGCCGCCGCCGCCGCGCATCTGGTCGTTGCCAGCCCCTCCAAGTAGGGTGTCGTTGAATCCGTTACCAACCAGAACATCACGACCACCTCCTCCATCTAAGTAGCTTGCCCTGCTTGGATTTGCCACGATCAAGTTACCGAAACCGTTGCCTACGGCTCCCTTCGCTAAACCCATTAACTCAACTCTTTCAATATGTTCCAGGTTGCTGGGCATGTTATAGACCTCATCTGTAGGTAGCCCAGATACAAGCTCAAAAATCAGTTTGTCGCTCCCTTCATTGGCTTTTTCAACAATGGTTGGGCCGTTGTTGCTGTAAACGTAGTACGTATCATCGCCGATTCCGCCATACAGCTTATCGCCTGCGCCACCGTGTAGGGAGTCACTTCCACTGTCACCGTAAAGGCTAGACCCCGTTCCGCCTGTGATGCCACGAATCGTACCCAACAACACGTCGTCATTATCTCCGCCATAGACGTTATTTTTTCCGCCTGTATGTGCGTAGATTGTATCGTTCCCACCTAAACCGTAGAGGTCATTATCCCATTGGTTGCCCTTGATTGTGTTGCTAAGGTTATTCCCAATACCGACGCGACCTACCCCTTTCACGGCATCGTCCATCAGTTCCATCCTTTCAACAAAAGCAGGTAGAACATATCTTTGAGCGTGAGAGAAAACTGTATCGTTTCCTTCTCCATCTCGTTCGGTGATTCGATCGCGCTCATTGTCTACGAAATAGCTATCATCACCGCGTCCCCCGACCATGAGATCTTCACCTGTACCGCCATCCATGCGATCATTACCGTCTAGACCGACCAAGGTATCATTACCAATTCCTCCAGTCAGCGTATCGCTTTTGGCTCCACCTGTCAGGCTGTCGTTGCCTTCCCTTCCGTCAATTTCCCAGCTTTCCCACCAGAGTCCCCATCCAGATTTGGTTGCGGTAATGGTATCGTTGCCGGTGGTTCCGGTTCTTCTTTCAGTCATTGAAGTTTCTCCTTATGAGTTGTTGAGTTCGTATAAAGCGCATTCAGATAAGTGACCACATCCATTTGTTTGGTGCAGTCTTTTTTGAGAGATGAACTTGTCCTTTTACAGTTCTCGCCTCTATTCCAATAGCAGATTAGAGTTGCACACTACTCAGGATTTCGGACAAAACAGCATATAATGCAGAGTCAGGCAGATACCTGAGGATGGAAGATGCTTTTCTGTCCTGCGTGGTGCCAGTCATCTCTATGTCTTCCAAGATAAGGGGATGTTTTGTAGTTGTCGTTACAGAAAATGTCCACTCTTCAATGGTTTAAAAGGTCCACTTTTGTCCGGTCTACCTCATTAACTGTCCATTTCACTTCGCTACCCCCCTGGAGAACAGTCGCCACCTATGGAGTTTGAACAAGCCTTTGCGATCGTCAATGCTGCGATGTATCACTGCTTCGGGCGATACCTCAAAGATATTGAGGTGACGATCTTACGGGGCAGTTGGCATCACCTGACCTATGAGCAAATTGCCGAGTCGAGCCAGTATTCCATCAGCTACATTCGGCGGCATGTAGGGGCGAAGTTTTGGAAGCTGCTGAGTCAGGCATTGGGTGAACCCGTTAGCAAAACAAACTTTCGCAGTGCTTTGGAGCGACGGTGGCAAGAGGAGCAGCAGACCCAGCGAGAGCAGCAAAACCAGCCAAAACCAGAAGAACATACAGGACTTGAAGAAGGCAGTACTGCTCCTATCGCTGCCTTCACGCATCTCTCTACTGTGGATTGGGGTGAAGCGATCGATGTCACCATTTTCTATGGTCGAGAAGCAGAACTGGATACCCTGCATCAGTGGGTGATAGACGATCGCTGCCGGATGATTGCATTGCTGGGCATGGGAGGCATTGGCAAGAGTTCTTTGGCTGCCAAAATTGCACACCTTTTGCAAGATCAGTTTGAGTTTGTCATCTGGCGATCGCTGCGGAATGCCCCACCCCTCGAAACTCTACTCAGAGATGTGGTTCCATTTCTTTCCAGACAGCAAGATGCCCAGGTAACGCCCCAACGGTTTTTGCACTGGTTGCGAACGCATCGTTGTTTGGTGATTCTGGATAATGCGGAAACAATGATGCAGGCGGGCGATCGAGCCGGGCATTACCAACCGGACTATGAAAATTATGGCGAATTGCTGCGTTTAATTGGGGAAGCTGCCCATCAAAGCTGTGTGATTTTAACCAGCCGCGAAAAGCCTGCTGAAGTTGCGGTGCTGGAAGAGGTGGAAGGATATGTGCGATCGCTTCAATTGGGCGGCTCGAAAGCAGCTTCCCTTGCCCTGCTAGAGGCAAAAGGCTTACAGGGCACAGAGGCAGAAAAATTGCGGCTGTGTGAACAGTACAGCTACAGCCCTCTCGCTTTAAAAATTGTGGCTTCTTCCATTAACAACCTCTTTGATGGCGCGATTGCCGACTTCCTCGAACAAGATACGCTCATCTTTAATGGGTTGCGTCACCTGCTAGAACAACAGTTTGAACGGTTATCCTACCTCGAACAAACGATTATGTACTGGTTGGCAATTAACCGTGAGTGGATTTCCGTTGATGAGTTGTTAGAAGACATCATTCCTACAGTATCCCGTGCTAGCGTTTTAGAGTCTTTGGAATCCTTATCCTGGCGATCGTTGATTGAAAGAAAATCCGGAAAATATACTCAACAGCCCGTCATAATGGAATATGTAACCGAACAATTAATTGAACAGATTATAATTGAACTGATCACAAAAAATCTAGATTTGTTTGCTAAATTATCACTCATTAAAACAACCGTCAAAACCTATATTCAAGATGGCCAGAAACGGCTTATTCTAAGAGCGATCGCTGAGAAACTTTGTGCTACTATTCGATCGACAGACGGACTCGAGCAGCACCTTAGAACTATTATTCAATCCCTACGAAATAATCCTACTCCATTTCCTGATTATGCCAGCGGAAATCTCATCAACCTCTACCGCTGCTTGCGATTAGATCTAACAGGCTATAATTTTTCTCACCTCACCATTCAACACGCTTGCTTGCAGGGAATTGATTTTCATCACGTTAATTTGCAAAATTCCAGCGTCTTCAAATCAACCTTTTCTCAAGTAGTGGGTGCCTTATATTCTATTGCCTTCAGTCCAGATGGAACTTTGTTGTTGGCAGGGGATATGCATGGAGCAATTAACGTTTGGCAGATTGCGAATGACCAATTACTTTTAAACTGGCAGGCTCATGCAGGATGTGTAATGAGAGTAGTCTGGCATCCCAATGGGCAAATTTTTGCCAGCGGAGGGGGTGATCCTGTTATTCGGATTTGGGATAGCCAAACCAAGCAATGCCTTCAAATATTAACGGGACATCGAGAATTTGTATTTTCACTGGCGTGGAGTCCTGATGGGCAATGGTTTGCTAGCAGTAGCGCCGATCGCACCATTAAACTCTGGAATTCGCAAACGGGTGAATGCTTGAAAACACTCGAAGGACACAGCAGCACAGTTTACTTTGTCGCTTGGAATTTGGATGGTACTCAATTAATGAGTTCCAGCAGTGACGGTACCTCTAGGCTCTGGAGCTTAGAAAGTGGAGAATGCCTTCGGGTGTTTCAGGTTGAGGGATGCGGGTCACGCGCGATCGCCTGGAGTCCAAGTGATCCGCGACTAGTGAGCATTAGTCATGGACAGCTTTTGCGAATTTGGAATATTCAAACCGGGGAATGTTTAATTACCTTTGAGGGACATGCAAGAGAGATTTTTTCAGTCGCCTGGAGTCCCGACGGAAAAACGTTAGCAAGCTGTGGCGATGATTACACCATTAAACTCTGGAACGTTAAAACGGGTCAATGTTTAAAGACACTGCTGGGACACCAAAATTCTGTTCTATCTGTCACTTGGAACGCTGACAGTACCCTCTTAGCATCAGGAAGTCATGATCAAACTGTGAAGCTTTGGGATGTGGAGAGTGGGCAGTGTTCTCGCACGTTGCAGGGCTACAGTAATTGGATTCGCTCTATATCCTGGAGTCCTGATGGAAAATCTCTAGTTAGTGGTGGTGCCGATAAACTCGTCAGGATTTGGGATGCAGAAACTGGAAAATGCCTGAAAAGTCTATCAGGTCATGATTCCTGGATTCTCTCCGTGCAATGGAGTCCAGACGGAAAAACGATCGCTAGCAGCAGTGCGGATAACACAGCAAAACTTTGGCAGGTTGAAACGGGACAACACCTCCACACATTGCAGGGGCATCGTCACTGGGTCTATTCCATTGCCTGGAGTCCCGATGGGAAAACTCTTGCCACTGGCAGTAGCTCTAACGGTCGCTCTTTGAGGTTGTGGAATGCCCAAACAGGTGAGTGTCTGAACGTTCTATACGGGCACAACAGTTGGATCTGGTGGGTCGTCTGGAGTCCGGATGGCAAGCAGATCGCGACAGGTGGTAATGACCTATTGGTCAAAATTTGGGACAGAGAAACCGGAGAATGTCTGCAAACGCTCCATGATGCTCATCTTTCAGGTCGAGCGATCGCCTGGAGTCCCGATGGCTCAACCCTAGCCACCAGCAGCGATGAACGAACTATTTTGCTCTGGGATATCCAGACAGGAAGGTGCTTGCAACAGTTGGCAGATCATGCAGGATTGGTCTGGGCACTCAGTTGGAGTCCGGATGGACAAGTCCTGGCCAGTGCCGATGAGCAGGGAACGATTAAACTCTGGAACTGCACAACAGGGAAATGCTTCAGAAATCTACTTGGACATGAACGTCTAGTTTGGTGTGTAGCTTGGAGTCCTGATGGTCAAAGACTTGCGAGTAGTAGCAGAGATGGGACGATCAGAGTCTGGGATATTCAAGCTGAAGAGTGCCTGCATCTACTGAGAACCGATCGCCCCTACGAAGGCATGAACATTACTGGAGTGAAAGGGCTAACAGATGCTCAAAAGAATACGCTGAAAGCATTAGGGGCGATCGATCATTCAACTTTATACTGATTGATGTTGAGGTCCTTAGCCGATCGCTTATACATATTTTTGGCATGATGAAACCACCACTAAGACCAGCCTTTGGCTAACTCAATCACTTTGGCTTTACCGCTCGGACTGATTTCACCCAGCACCCGAATGAAGTTGGAATGGGTTAAACCCGAACAGAGGAACGTCCAACGGTAGGCTTGTTGCTGTACCTCTAAAATTTCCTGGCGTTCTGAGTCGGTGAAGCGGCGATCGACCGCCCGTTCCAAATTCACCAGATCAAGGTTGACCTGTTCCATCAGCGCATCGTGCAAGAGATGCACCAGTTTCAGGTAATCCTCGATCGCCAGTTCTACAACGTCCGTTCCCAACCGTGCTGCTAAGTCATACGCCAATAGGGTATCCAGCTTGGTATGTTGGGCTTCCTCTAACCAGTGACATCGCAGTAAATCACAGAAGCAGAGATCAAGATCCTCTTCATCATTATTGCGGACACTTTCCAGGTAGTGGCTTTGCGTCGTCCATTCAAACTGCAAGGTTAATAGCAATACGCTAAGGGGATGATGCTCCAGAATTTTGGCGGCCATTGCAGCGGTGGACTCCATGCGATCGCAGGGATAACCAAATCCGGCTTCAAAAGCAGTCGCAAACTCCTGAAACAGGTGAATATGTTTGCCCTCTTCCTCGGCAAAGCCCAATAAAGCTTGCGTTGCAAAAATGTCATCAAATCCTAGCCGCTTCACCTGCTCCAACACCATTGGAATGATAAACTGCTCTACCAGGACAAACAGATGCAGATAGCTACAGCCCCGGATATGGTTAAGGGTCAACTGTTCCGATGGATTGAGACACTCAATGTCCTCTGTTCGTACCAGCGATTCCGGTAGAAACGGTTTTGTAAAATCTAAGCACCGGGTGGGATTAATTAAGTCATGCACTTGCCAATTCACCTTTTGGGCATCCTGCCAAACTTTTTGATAAGGATGTACCTGAGCGGTGGTTTTCGATTGCCATACCCCAGTCATTGCACTAACCCGCCTTCAGCTGAAGAAAAAATCTTTCTACTAGCCTACGCTCTCTAACCTGGCTTGTGGGGATTAAAAAGTATGGAATTTGGGTGAAAAAAGTATGGTTTTAGCAAGGGCATCTGGGTACGATCCGTCCAGATGGTTCAGCCATTCGACAACGGTTATGATGCGGATAATCTAGTAGAAGCGAGCGTGAATTGAGCAACCGTAGAGCGGGCATCTTGCCCGTGCAGGCTGGAACCCTGCACTACGAAAGGTGGGCGTATTGCTACCGAGGTCTACTAGTGTACATGGATTCATCAACCAATGCGATCGCAGAAGCGTTCGGAAACAGAAAACCTATACCTGCGACAACACAAACTAACACACTCTAGTGTACGAAACCTGAAAAATTTTCCATGATATAGCGTTCACAAATTGTTTGTGAACAAGGGGGTAGGGGCAACGCCCCCACCCAGGGTTTTACCCCTGCACCCCGTTCAAATCCCACGGAGGATAGCTATATGAAGCAATAGGAAAGAGCCAGACGACACAAAAAGGTCAAATCTGGCTCTGAAGCTAAACCGAAGAGCGGACTCGGCTTAGGTTAACCTCACTACAGTCAGGTCTGAGGTCTATTCAAGGGAGTGATTTACCACAGAGCTGGTACTCCTTCGACTGCGTCATCCGCACCGCCACCAATACCACCAGGGGCATCCTGTGGGCTATCCACGCCAGGAGCGGGGCTAATACGATCGACTCCATCTTGAGCCTCGTCTTCTGGTGCAGGCACGGCAGGGGCAGCAGGGGCAGCAGGGGCAGCAGGGGCAGCAGGGGCAGGAGCTGTTTCTGCTTCAATATCAGCCGGAAGTTGCTCCTGGAGTGGGCGACCGGGTTGAGTCTCTGGAGCGCGATCGATTATGGCATCATCGTCTAATGCATCGCCCGGTGCATCGGGTGTCAGGCCTGGTGCATCATCTGGAGTCACGCCTGGAGTTACGCCTGGAGTCGGCTCTAATGTCCCTTCCGTGATGTCGTCATCAACATCCGTTTCATCGGCATCCGTGACAGCACCATCATCGGGCGCACCGCGATCATCCCCTACGAAGCCAGAACCCTGCCCACTGCTTTCGGGCGTAAGTCCACCATCATCGCCAACCACTGCGTCATCTTCAGGTTCGGTTTCTCTAGCTTCATCCGTGTCCTGATCGTCGTCAACCTCAGCAGCAGTATCTTGATCCTCAGTTCGATCGCCAGGTTGATCACCAACCTCAGTATCCTGATCACTGGGCTGATCGCCAACCTCAGTATCCTGATCACTGGGCTGATCGCCAACCTCAGTATCCCGATCGCCAGGTTGGTCATCGGCTCGATCGTCTGTTTCAGAATCATGGTCATCAGCTCGATCGCCCGCATCGGCTTCGGCAGCATCGTCTCCTCGATCGCCACCCTCGGCAGCGTCACTGTCATGACCGCCATCATCACCACGGTCAGCAGCGTCACCGCTATCATCACCACCATGACCACCCTCGGCAGCATCGCCACCCTCGTCACCACCGTGGTCACCCTCAGCAGCATCGCCACCCTCGTCACCACCGTGACCACCCTCAGCCGCATCGCCACCCTTGTCACCACCGTCATGACCACCCTCGGCCGCATCGCCGCCATCATCACCACCGTGACCACCCTCAGCAGCGTCACCGGTATCATCACCACCGTGACCACCCTCAGCAGCGTCACCGCTATCATCACCACCGTGACCACCCTCAGCAGCGTCACCGCTATCATCACCACCGTGACCACCCTCAGCAGCGTCACCGCTATCATCACCACCGTGACCACCCTCAGCAGCGTCACCGCTATCATCACCACCGTCATGACCACCCTCGGCCGCATCGCCGCCATCATCACCACCGTGACCACCCTCAGCAGCGTCACCGGTATCATCACCACCGTGACCACCCTCGGCCGCATCGCCACCCTCGTCACCACCGTGGTCACCCTCAGCAGCGTCACCGGTATCATCACCACCGTGGTCACCCTCAGCAGCGTCACCGGTATCATCACCACCGTGACCACCCTCAGCCGCATCGCCACCCTTGTCACCACTGTCATGACCACCCTCGGCCGCATCACCGCCATCATCACCGCCGTGACCGCCATCATCACCGCCGTGACCGCTATCATCACCGCCGTGACCGCTATCACCATCACTATCGCCGCCACCCTCTCCAGTTGCGACCAGATCTTCACTCATAGCGATTTGTTTAGACGCAGATTCTAAACTAGCGAAGGCAGGCAAGGCAAAAAACGCGCTGACACTTGCAACACTTGCTATGACCGCTAATCTTTTAAACAAATTTATGTTGCGACGGGAAATCATATATAGCTCCTAATTTTTCTGAAAAGAGTGTTCAATGAGCTTCTCACGCAGGATTCGGAAGGAGTAGATGCGGATGAGAAGTGGGAGTTGATAAAGTTCCCGAATTGGAAATACCGTCCTACAGAAAAATACTGAGTCGATATGTATCGCCACGAAATGAAAGCTCAGGAAATAACCTAGCCTGAGTCAAGAATGTAACACTTCTGTCTGTGGATGTAGTTTAGGCTAACCAAAAGGAAGGTTAGCCTCTATTGTAGATTTAGAGAGGGTTTGACGCGGTTGGTGATAATTGGAAAATCTAACTTGAGGCATTAATTCTATTTTCACAGAGTATTATGCCAAATCAAGCAAAGTGTATTTTGTAAAATCAGCGATCGTGTAAGATTTAACTTACTCCTCACTCGGCGGCTCTAACTTCGGCTTCAAAACCCCTGGGATAGACTGCAAAATCCGATCGCAAATTTGTTCTGGCGTTTCCCTCACCCCTATCCGAACATGGAGATCAGCCTGAGCATAAAGCGACTGGCGTTGGTTAAGCAGTGTTTCCAGGGTGTGTTTTGGGTCGGCTTGCTGAAGTAAAGGGCGAGAAGAGTCTGTTTTGAGGCGATCGTACAAGGCATCTACCGGAACATCTAGCCAAACAATTAGTCCATGGCGGAGATAGCTCCAGTTCATTTGCTGAAGCACAATGCCCCCGCCCGTGGCAATCACCAGCCTGGTGTAAGATGCGAGTTCTGCCAGTACTTGAGATTCAATTTGCCTGAATGCAGCTTCTCCAGAGGTTGCAAAAATCTCAGTAATGGATTGCCCGGTGGACTGTTCAATGACCATATCCGAATCAAAAAAGCGATAGCCTAAACGAGTCGCTAATTCCTGCCCAACAGTTGTTTTTCCCGCTCCCATCATCCCAATCAGGTAGAGATTTAATCCTTCCAACCGATCGCCTGGCATTTCGTTCGCCATCGCGTTTGAGGGTTGACTGGAGATTTCATTTGGTTTTCCGTTGGTCATTTCCTTCCCCGATCGTTTGCTAGGAACCTGTACTCATGGACTGGTCAAGAACTGGGCTTATTGTACAGGGTTCGTGTTAAGCGGGCATTCTAATTTGCGAGGTAAGGTGACTCGAAAAGTTGTGCCCTGGGCGATCGTACTTTCTACTTCAATCTGGCCACCCTGGAGCCGCACACATTGTTGAGCAATGGCCAAACCTAATCCAGTTCCAGGAATTTTCCCAACATTTTCCGCCCGATAAAACGGTTCAAAGAGTCTGGTTTGAGCCTCCCCTGGAATGCCAATTCCCTGATCCTCCACTTCCAAACAAACGGTTTGCTCATTCCAGGACAGCCGCAATTGCACATCTCCACCCTGCGGTGAGTATTTAATTGCATTCGATAGTAAGTTGTTTAACAGGTGCCACAGCAGCTTGGCATCCAGGAGCACCGAGCACTGATCGGCTTGGGAGGACAGATTGAGCGTATAGGCTTCCCCTATCCCTAATTGCAGCGTTTCCAGTTGTTCCTGGCAAAACTCAACCATTTCAATCGGCATGGGAAAACATTCTAAATACTCTGAGCCAGTGCGTTCCAGCGTTAGCACATCCTCCAGAAGATAATTCAGGCTATCGGCAGCCATCTGAATTTGTTCGAGAAAATAGCGGCGACGATCGGGGGAAAGCTCCTCCCCTTGCCGATGCAAAATTTCGGAGGCAAACCGAATCATTGCCAGGGGATTGCGGAGTTCGTGGGATACCATTGACAATAGCTCAGACTTCGACTGAATTTGCGCTTCTGCTTGTTGCTTGACGGTTTCAGTAGTGGTTAGCGCCTTGCGAATATTCGATTCAATCTGATGCCGGGACAAAGCCACTTCGATCGTCGTAGACAACATACTTTCGTTGAACGGCTTGACGATGTAGCCAAAAGGGTAGGTGTCCTTCACGCGGGACAGGGTCGTGCGATCGGCATAGGCAGTCAGGTAGACGATCGGGACATCAAATTGCGTCTGAATCCGTTCAGCGGTCTGAATTCCATCTAACTCCCCTGCCAGGTGAATGTCCATCAAAATTAAATCCGGTAGCTGAAGCTCAACCTGCTGAATTGCTACTTCGCCTGAGGCAACCAGGTCCGTCACCGTATATTCCAGAGATTCCAAAATCTCTCGCAGATCATCTGCAACCAGTTGTTCATCTTCGACGACCAGAATTCTAGCAGTAGGCATGGTTTCATGAAGCACTAGATGAGCAACGAGATGGACAAGGGAAGGTAATACAAAAGGTCGTGCCGGTCTGATGTTGGATGGTTAGCTCACCACAAATTTGTTTGACTAAATTTCGAACAATTCGTAAACCCAGCGAAGGAGAAGTTTGCCAGTTTAAATCGGGCGGAATTCCAATGCCATCATCTGCCACCGTTAGGATTCCTTGCTGAATTGCAGCATGGTTTGGATCTGGAGCAATTTTGAGTTGCAAGGTAATGCTTCCGTGCTGATTGTCTGGAAAGGCATGTTTGAGGGCGTTCGTGACCAACTCATTGACAATTAGTCCACAGGGAATAGCTGTATTGAGATTCAGAGGCATTTCATCTGCTTCGATCGCTAAAGTAATCCTCTCTGGACTGACACCATAACATTGAAATAATTGATTAACTAAAACGCGAACATACCGGCCAAACTGAATATGCGATAAATCTGGTGATTGATAAAGCTGCTCATGAATTAACGCCATTGACTGCACTCGATTTTGTGCTTCTTGAAATAAAGTAGCAGTTGATGAGTGTAGCGTTTGGCGCGCTTGCATCCTCAGTAGACTAGAAATAATTTGCAAATTATTTTTGACGCGATGGTGAATTTCCTTGAGCAATACCTCCTTTTCATTCAACGCCGATCGAATTTGTTCTTCAGACTGTTTGCGATCGCTAATATCTAAATCTACCCCACTCATCCGCAGCGGATTACCCGCTTGATCCAGAAAAACCCGACCCCTAGCGGCGATCCAGTGGATAGTTTGATTGGGATAAACCACCCGATATTCGGCGGTAAAGTCTCCCGTTTGCAACGCTTGAGTGGATTGGGCTGCAAGCTCTTCCTGATCATCTGGATGAACGCGGCTGAGAAAAGCCGTGCGCGTCCCATTAAAAGTTCCCGGTTCAAAACCAAATAATTGTTCCGACTGGGCAGACCAGGTTTGCTGTCCGGTTGCCAAATCCACTTCCCACACCCCCATATGGGCAGCCTCTAAAGCCAGTCGCAGCCGTTCTTCACTCTGCCGTAGAGCCGCTTCGGTGCATTCGTGTTCGGCAATCTTAGCCTGCAACTGTTGGTTCACCCTCTCCAGTTGGGCTGTGCGTTCCTCAACCCGCGATTCCAATTCCTGATTGAGTTGTCGTACGGCAATTTCTGCCTGTTTGCGATCGCTAATATCAATAATCACACCGACAATTTGGTGGGCTTTTCCCGATGCATCATAAACACCACGTCCGCGGCTCATCATCCAGTGCAAACTGCCATCCGGATGAATCACACGATACTCCGCCGTGTAGTCTGTCCGAGTTTGTAAAGCATGGGATTGTAGTGCTTCAACCCGATCGATATCTTCAGGGTGCACCCGATCGCGCCACATCTGATAGTGCACCTCAGCCTCATCTGGGACATAGCCCAAGAGCCGAAAATGATTGCCGTTCCATTTCACTTCATCGGTTGCCAACTCCCAGACCCAACAGCCGATATGGGTTAGCTCCAGGGTGAGGCGATGCTGTTCTTCACTCCGCCGCAGGGCAATTTCCGTCGCCTTGCGATCGCTGATGTCCATGCCAATCCCAATCATGCGGAATGGCTGTCCGTCTGCGTTGTATATGCCTCTGCCTTTCCCCATCAGCCAGCGGATACTGCCATCAGGACAAATCACGCGATATTCCGCCTGGTACTCAGTGCCGGTTTCTATTGCCTGCTGTGCACTCTGCTCCGTGCGTTCTCGATCGTCTGGATGCACCCGATCGCGCCATGCTTCATAGGCTTGGACAATTTCCCCCGGACGATATCCCAACAGGTAAAAATGACTGTCATTCCAGGTTACTGCTCCAGTTTGCAGATCCCAATCCCAGATGGCAAGCTGATTCAGATCCAGGGCAAAGCGAAACTTCTCTGCCTGAGTTCGCAGGTCAACTGCTGCTTGTTCGTAGTCTTTGATAACGGCGTTGGCGTGCTGTAGTTTTTCATGACAGGTGCGAAGCTGCTGCTCTAGCTCAAGGATACGGGCTTGCAGAGGCTCAGGTGGAGTGGGTTGAGTTGAAAGGGGCTGTACCTCAGGATGATAGGCTGCCAGGTTGGGGTCAGACATGATCTGCAAAGGAGGGAGTGAGTGGGCTACATGGGATCAGTCGAACGGTAGATGGTTATTTCTAAACATTACTCAGTCCCCATCAGTTTGCAAGTAACGTTATGTTTCTCCGGTTTGCACCAAATTAAAGCCCCTCAGGCAGTCGATCGCCACTTAGCACGCACCAGCCGAATCTCACCATAATCATACTGTTCCCCTAAATGATCGCGGATTAACCGTAGGGATACGGCTCCTACAGTTTCAATCGCTTGTTCAATCGCAGTTTGGCGATCGGGGGCAACAATGGCATCCAGGTGAATGGCCTGTCCGGCTTCTAGCAGTAGGGAGAGATGCTCATAAACGGTAGACAGTTTCAGATCTCGCTTTTCCGCAATTTCCTCTGGCGTGAGACCATTTTGATACAGATCCAGGGTCAAAAAGTGAGTCCGAGACAGGACGGGGTGCGGTGGAGAGTCGATGGGCAGCTCGATCGGTGCCGGATCTTCCAGGCTGGAGTAGCGGGGAGTAATTCCCTGGGCTTCGCAAAAAGCCCGGATCTCCTCCACAAACCGGGAACCATACTGACTAAGTTTGTAGCTGCCCACCCCCGAAATTTTGGCAAAAGCTTCCAGGGTGCAGGGTTGTTGCTGGGCCATCAGCTTCAGGCTGGAGTCACCAAAGACTTGATAGGGCGGGAGGGATTGTTCATTGGCAATTTGCTTGCGTAAAGCCCGCAGGCGATCGAACAATAGTTCTGCTTCGGCCCGCAGTTTGGAAGTTGCCTGGGTATCCATCTGTCCGGCTCGATGGATTAACGCCACCTGCACCGATCGCTGCCCCCGCATCACTTCCCAACTCAGGGCATTCAGCCTGAGAATACCGTAGCCATCGTTGGTTTCATCCAGGAAGCCTTGCTGAAGCAGCGATCGGGACAAAACGCGCCAATCCTCCGTCGATCGGTCTTTGCCAATGCCGTAGGTGGAAAGCTGATCGTGCCGATTACTCAGAATCCGTTTATCCTTAGAACCCCGCAGCACGTCGATAATATAGTTCATGCCAAATCGCTCTTTGCACCGAGCCACGCAGGACAAAAACTTTTGGGCTTCGATCGTCCAATCTTCAACGGGTTTAGGATAGAGACAATTATCACAATTGCCGCAATTTCCGGGAAAAGCTTCCCCAAAGTAGCTCAGTTGCACCGTGCGCCGACAAATCGCACTCTCGGCATAGCCGATGACCTGCCACAATTGCTGCCGTGCAATCCGCTGTTCCTGTTCCAACGGTTCCCCCGTCTGCGGAGCAACTTTCTGGTCAATGATCCATTCGATCGCCCTGATATCGCCTGAGCTGAAATAAAGAATGCACTGGGCCGGTTCTCCATCGCGCCCAGCCCTTCCCGATTCCTGATAATATCCCTCCAGGTTACGGGGCAAGTCGTAATGCACCACAAACCGTACATCGGGCTTGTTAATCCCCATCCCAAAGGCGATCGTCGCCACCATCACCTGGACATCATCTCGAATGAAGCGAGTCTGGTTTTCTGATCGTTGGGTATCTGCCATCCCAGCGTGGTACGGTAAGGCCGCAATGCCATCTCGTTGCAGGCGATCGGTTAATTCATCGACTCGTTTTCGACTGAGGCAATAAATAATCCCTGAGCCATTCGTTTTCCGAATCAGGGTCAGTAGTTCATTGTAGGAAGTTTTGCGTTTCTGCCGGACTTCATAGTGAAGGTTCTGACGATTAAAACTGGCAATGTGAATGAAAGGCGATCGCAGCTCTAATTGTTCGATAATATCTTGCCGCACTCGATCGGTTGCAGTTGCTGTCAATGCCATGCAGGGCACATCTGGATAGCGCGATCGCACGTCTTTCAGTTGGCGATATTCTGGGCGAAAATCATGTCCCCATTCCGAAACGCAGTGGGCTTCATCAATGGCAAACCGGGCAATCCCCTGGCGATCGTGAATTTGATCTAGGAACGCCAGAAATTGTTCGCTCAACAATCGCTCTGGTGCAACGTATAGTAGCCTGATTTCTCCCCGATGAATTTGTGCTGCTCGATCGCGGACATCGGTAGGGCGGAGGGTACTATTGAGAAACGTTGCCCCAATGCCATTATCCTGTAATGCCTCAACCTGATCCTGCATTAAGGCAATCAACGGAGACACGACGATCGTGATTCCGGTTGATAGCAGTGACGGCAGTTGAAAACACAGGGACTTCCCACCCCCCGTTGGCATAATCACCAAAACATCTTGACCGCTAATGGCAGCTTGAATAATTTGCGGCTGCCCCGGACGAAAGGCATCATAGCCGAAATACTGCTTGAGCGTTGGCTGAACCAAATCCAACGTGGGTGTTTGATCGGAAGTCATAACCGGAGGGATGCAATGTCACGTCTCTATCGTGCCCGAATTGACGGGGGCATTCTCGGTTATATCGTGAAATGGCGAGATCAGGGATGTAAAGATCGACGCACTTAATTTTTCTACCGACTAAAATCTCCAAAAGTACAAATCTCAAGCTGACCGCTCTGCAATTTGCTGGACGATCGCCCCATCCACCTGAAGCCGCTCAAAATCTGATCAAAAAACTGAAACAGCTCCATTTGGAGCAATACTCACCGAAGTTCGCCCTGGTGTATCACTCAACTGCTCCCCAACAATGATGGTAACGGTATTTCCTGAAGTAAACACATCCATACTCAGTCCAATATTGCGCCCCTCTGGATGGGCAACCAGATAAACGGGTGGTGGCAGAAATTGAGTGTTGATACTGCCAAAGGTAACGGTTCCCCCTGGAGGCACCAGGCGATCGGCTGATGCCGGTTGAGTCAGACGAAAAATCACCGCCGCTCCACCCCCATTAACCACTTCAATCCGAATCGGCTGATCTGGATTCACGCTGGCTACGACCTGCCCTGCCTGGGCGAGCTGGACAGATGACTGGACGGAGGAATTAGCAGGGGCGATCGATGGCAGGATCACCCAACCCATTGCGATCAGGGAAAGAGCCAGAGAAACGTTAGCTTTCATAAATTTTCCTCACGGTTAGGGGTATGAATTGAAACACTGGGACAGTCGTAGCACTAGGAAATGGGGATAGACAGCTTGTGGAGTCCTTAGGATTTTGGATTAAATAACCTGTAAAGCATTTTACTTTGTTGACTGGGCGGGCAAGACTTCGGCTTGAGCCCTTCGGCTTGAGCTCAGGTCGAAAGCTCAGTCGAAACGCTGCCCACCCCACAAGAGTTCAGTCTATTGAATTCGCTTTCCTTTGTCTCGTTTCCTGAATAGATAAAATATCTGTCTCACAAGAGTTCTCAGGGTGCTGAATCGCTTTCCCCACAAAAATCAGCCAGGCGAATGCCTACCTTACAAGGGCTGGATCAAGGTGGGTGTTTGGCATTTTCTACCTTTAGAATATTAGCTTAATCGAGGGAAAAATTCCTCTGTCACCCTTTAGTCAACCCGTTTTCGAGAGTTTTTAATCATTTCCCTGTTTGCTATTTAGCGATCGTTGTATGGTTTGCAGAACTATCTTTTCTTCTGAAGTAATGACTCCATCCAATTCGACTAATTTCTGGCATTGAGCCATAAGCGGAATGGCAAAGTCACGATTCACTTTTTTAAGTAACGCTGCCAGAGAAGGCGGAGATTGAATGTTTGACTCGATCACCTTCAAAGAAACAGGGCTGAGATTAAGCGTGTGGAGTTCGGGGAGAATTTCTGTCCCGGTTTTGCCTGGGTTTCCTGCCGAAATGACGTGAACCAGAATTTGATCCATGAGGATCTGTTGCGCGATCGCTTCCTGCAAATACTGTTCACTTTCAGCTTGAGAAGCGGCAACGGTTTCACTAGAAGTTGGCCCATTCAGCTTGGACTCATAAAATTGACAGGCCGCATAGCCCAGTGCATACAGCGTCACTGCATTACTACTTGCGCCAATGACTGCTCCTGCAACAGGGACATTTCGTAGAAAACCTAAACCTGCCTTCAAAGCTAGATTGCCACCCAACGCCAACCCAAAGATGGCTAAGACTTCACCCTTGCGATCGGGATGTAGCAAATCCAGTCCATAGGCTGCCGCAATCTGGTAAACCATTTCAGCCTGCATGGCTGTGGTCGTTGCCAAATCTACCGCAAACATTCCAGCCGCTGCCCCAGGTAAGAGACTACTGGCAAAGCCTGAACCACCGACATAAACTGCTTTCTCGGTCATAATCCGATGGGCAATTTCAGCGGGTTTGTCCTTGGGATGTTTTCGCTTCAAGTGATGGACGCGAGCTTCAGCGGCAACA
Source organism: Egbenema bharatensis FJBBOT/2019 (assembly GCF_048077055.1). Lineage (NCBI taxonomy): Bacteria > Bacillati > Cyanobacteriota > Cyanophyceae > Oculatellales > Oculatellaceae > Egbenema > Egbenema bharatensis. The sequence continues at coordinate 7,493,473 of NZ_CP182236.1, forward strand.
ATATCTACCCGGTTGACGATTTTAACCAACCAATCCATCTGCAAGGTTTTCGTCAGTACCTGGAGCTGAGGGCTATTGTTAACCACTTCCAACACATACCCAAATCCGGTTGGAACCTGCATTGCCGTATTGACTGCGGTTTCTCCAGCACCGATCGCAGCACTCACCACCGCCTGCCCTGTATGGGTTGCCATTCCACCGATCGCCTCTGCGGCTCCTCCTACCGTGCTAGCAGTCGTTCCGACAACAGCTTGCCCCGCATAGGAAACCGCTCCACCGATCGCTTCTCCGGTATCGGATACCATCTTGGTGAGCGATCCCCACAGTGAGGCATTTTCCTGATTGTTCAAATCAATGGTTTGGCTCCATGCCTGGAAGAATGCGCCCTTACGCCATCCAGAAATCTGCAACCGATGTAAAGCAGGTAACTGAAGTTGATCAACAAATTTCCGAACATAGGAGACGCACTGCTCTTGCTCTGGACTTTTCTCTGCTTGCAAAACAACTTGCAAGTATCCATTCTGAAATTTTGCTTTTGCTGTAATCCCCTGCGATCGTAGGATGTAACTTAATGCCTTGCTAATGGCTTCGCTGTCCCCCTGTTTTGCCTGCTCTAAACAGCTTGCTTGTGGTTCTGAAGGGGATGCCTGAACTGCTTGAGGTGGGGAAGGCGCAAAGGGATCTAAAGGAAAGGTAAATGGTTCAGGAAGTGTAGCAGGTGGCTCTGGCAAGTTTGCGAAAAATTGGGCGATCGGATCGATCGGATCTAAAGGATGTTTGGACTGTCCAAAATTAGCTTGTCCAAGCTCAACCTGAATCTGCCACTCTGGGAACTCATCTCCTGTTTCTCGTCCGTATAGCTTCACCCATTGGCAGTCCTGAACGGTTAAGGATCGGAACGGTTCTTCAAGACGGGACAGGATTTCTGCCTGGCTGGGAGCAGGGATCGCTTCCAGGATGAGATGTAGAGTGTTTTGCTTAAGAGAAACTTTCACCACGATCTCTGGAGCCATAAGCCATTGATTGACTAAAGAGGCGATCGCTTCCAAATCCCCTCCCTGAGCTAATTCGGTAAGATCTGGTTCTGGCTGGGGGATAAACTCAAACTCTTCACTCCAGGAAGGAAACTCATCCCCCGCTTCCCGCCCATAGATTTTGATGGTTTGGGCGGATAGAAATTGTAGCCGGGTAACAATAGCTTGCACTCTGGCAACGGCATCCTGCTGATTAGGAGCCTCTACTGCTTCCAGCATAATGTGTAGACATCCGGACTTCAGCCCCACTCTGGCAGTCATCGTCGGCTGAACGTAGCGATTGATTAGATGTTCGATCGCCCTGGGGTGACCCTGCCGGGCAAGCTGTTCGGTTTCCAATGGAGAAGGAGAAATAGTCATTGGTAGGTCTGAAGGGAAGATGAGCGTTTTCCTGGAATGTTCGCTTCACGCTCTGAGCGTTTCTAGAATTCCCATAAGGAAGCTTGTCCTACCGTTGTGTTGAATTTAACCCTGTACCGACTCAGTAAAATCCAGGTTTCTTGACCTCAATGGATTAAGAGCCGATGCCAAATAGGATAATAAGAGGTTGGGGCGATCGTTTCTCGATCACCAATGCAGTGCTTATCGCTGTGACCCCATGACAAATATGGGTTAGATGCTCATAAGAGGAGAGAAATTTGGTTACTACATCGCTTAACACGACAAAATCAGAAGAAATCTTTGCGGCAGCGCAGAAGCTCATGCCGGGTGGAGTCAGTTCCCCCGTACGAGCCTTCAAATCTGTGGGTGGACAGCCGATCGTATTCGATCGGGTTAAAGGTGCCTACATTTGGGACGTAGACGGCAACCAGTACATCGACTACGTGGGAACCTGGGCCCTGCCATCTGCGGCCATGCCCATCCCGATGTCCTTGCAGCCCTGAAGGATTGTCTGGAAAAGGGGACAAGCTTTGGTGCGCCCTGCTACCTGGAAAATGTGCTGGCGGAAATGGTGATTGATGCCGTGCCCAGCATTGAAATGGTGCGCTTTGTCAACTCTGGAACGGAAGCCTGTATGGCTGTACTGCGCCTGATGCGGGCCTTCACCGGACGGGACAAGGTGATCAAGTTTGAGGGCTGCTACCACGGTCACGCGGATATGTTTTTGGTGAAGGCCGGATCAGGGGTGGCCACCCTGGGTTTACCGGATTCTCCTGGAGTCCCCAAATCGACGACCGCCAACACCCTCACCGCACCCTACAACGATCTGGAAGCCGTGAAGCAACTCTTCGCCGAAAATCCAGATCAAATTTCGGGCGTAATTCTGGAACCTGTGGTGGGTAACTCCGGCTTTATTCCTCCGGACGGGGGATTCCTGGAAGGGCTGCGGCTGTTAACCCAGGAGCACGGAGCCTTACTGGTGTTTGATGAAGTGATGACTGGCTTCCGCATTGCCTATGGCGGGGCGCAGGAAAAATTTGGCATCACCCCTGACCTGACAACTTTAGGCAAAATCATTGGTGGTGGCTTACCCGTCGGAGCCTATGGTGGACGCAAAGACATTATGGAAATGGTGGCTCCAGCGGGCCCAATGTACCAGGCGGGCACTCTGTCTGGTAATCCTTTAGCCATGACCGCAGGGATTAAAACCCTGGAATTGCTCAAGCGTCCAGGCACCTATGACCAACTCGATCGCATCACCCAAAAACTGGCGGAGGGAATGCTACAAGTTGCCAAAGAAACCGGACACGCAGCCTGTGGCGGACAAATTAGTGCCATGTTCGGATTCTTCTTTGCTGAAGGGCCGGTGCATAACTACGAAGATGCGAAAAAGTCGGATTTAGCCAAATTCGGCCGTTTTCACCGAGGGATGTTGGAGCAGGGAGTTTATCTCGCCCCCTCTCAATTTGAAGCTGGCTTTACCTCGCTGGCCCATACCGATGAAGATATCGATCGCACGTTGGCAGCGGCAAGAGCGGTGATGGAGAGTTTGTAGAGGAGTGAGGAGTGAGGAGTGAGGAGTGAGGAGTGGAGGGGGGAAGGAGGAGGGTTCGCGCGTGGGCGTTTGTTTAACGTTGCCACAGGCAGTCAGCCCGTAGGAGTGAGACAGGAAATGCTTAGGAACGCAAATTGAATAATCTGAAATTCTTGTGGGGTGGGCATCTTGCCCGCCCAGTCAACAGGCAGAATGATTACAGGTTATTTGATCCACAATCCTTAGAGGTGTGAAGGCACAAAGCATCAAGTCCAGATAGAAGACCGACAAGGAACTTCTCATCTACTGGGCTTGACTTCTGACTCCTCCCTCCTCCCTTCTAACTTCCCTCTCCTCTCTCCTCCCTCCTCCCTTCCCTAACACTCACATCCGCTGTGGCCGCAGTTTTCTCCGTTGGGGTGTCCGTTGGCGCAGGCTTCACTGCAATAGTGCTTGCCATCTTTGTGAATTGCCTGTTCGAGCGAAACGATACACAGGCAGGCTTCACAGGCGCATTTCATTTGAGTCACGGTAGTCATGGGAAATACCTCATCTCTATATTCCATGATTACTATAACATCTGAACAGATATTCAGATATACCTGAATATAAATTAGTTTTTGAGATGGAAGTCTTGCAATTGGACTTCCTCAGTCGCAAGGGGATGGTTGAAGGATCTGAGCTACAACCAGCAAGCTAGTACACTGCGGCTTGAATATGCCTACCATCTGTAGGGCAGGCTTCTAGCCTGCGCGGGCATCCTGCCCGCGCTACGGTAGCTAAACTCACGCCAAGGTCTACTAGAGCGTTTCTGGATCAATTCCAGCCGATCGCAGCCGTTCCCGTAGATTGGCTAATTCTGCTTCTGCCTGTTCAGCCCGCAGTCGTTCTTGTTCTGCTCGTTGGCGTTCTTGTTCTGCTCGTTGTTGCTCTAATTCGGTGTCCGTTGGCACCCAGTTGCCCAGATCGTCGTACCAGCGTAGCCACAGGCGATCGATTCCTTCAAACTCTCCCTGCCATAGCCCAACACCCAGATTCAGTTCAGCAATCCAGAAGCGGGGTTGGGTAGGGTTGAGTTCCTGTTCTTGATAGTGACCGCCCACTAGCTTGAAGACCCGGAGGCGATCGGTGCGACGGTTGAACACGAAATAATAAGGAATTCGCAGAATTTGCTCATAAACCGTCCATTTGCGCGGCGGTGCTTTTTTAATGCTTTGACCGTTGCCCTGAGGGTCAGAAGCAGCTTCAGATAAGCGTTCCTCACCCTCTGCGATCGACTCAATCTCTGCCCATTCGCCCAGGTCTTCCTTCTCTGTCCCTGGAGACAGTAGTTCCACCACGACAAAAGGATTCGTGCCCTCCTGCCACACCACGTAGCTCGATCGCAGATCAACCTCATCATACAAACGGGGAATCCCTACGACCAGGAACCAATCGGGTCGCTTATACCACTGGGAGTAGCGGACATCATAGTACAGGTTAATGTCACTGCCGATAAAAATTTGATTGGGCGGGTAACGATGACAGCGAAAGGAGCGTGTCAACAGTTGAGGTTGGAGTCCATGAAATTCATCAGGCAAGCCAGGCTCATCCGGGTTTTCACTGGGCAAATCGTACATCGTGGGCAGGGTTTCCCGTGGCGATCGCGGTGGATCGGTTTGGGGCACGGGATAGGGCGGATGGTAGGGCGGATAAACCATCACAACACCCCTTTAGAACTGGGAATCAGATGGGCCCGCCGTGGATCAATTTCGATCGCCATCCGCAGGGCGCGGGCAAAGGCTTTGAAGGTTGCCTCAATGATGTGATGGGAGTTAACGCCATCGAGCTGGCGAATGTGGAGGGTCATCTGGGAGTGGTTGACGACGGCCACAAAAAACTCTCGGACTAGCTGGGTATCATAGCTGCCGACCCGATCGGTGGGGATTTGCAGCCCGTAGCTGAGGTGAGGTCGCCCGGAAAAGTCGAGGGTGACTTGCACCAGAGCCTCATCCAAGGGCGCGAAGAAATGCCCAAAGCGCACAATACCCTTGCGATCGCCCAATGCCTTTGACAAAGCCTGTCCCAGGGTGATGCCGACATCCTCATTGGTGTGATGATCGTCAATTTCCAGATCGCCCGTCGCCTGAATGTCTAAATCAATTAACCCGTGGGACGAAATCTGGTGCAGCATATGATCCAAAAACGGAATGCCTGTCGAAGCCTTACACCGCCCCTGCCCATCCAGATTCAGACTTACCTCCACATCCGTTTCTCCCGTCACCCGATGCACAGAAGCCGTTCGAGCCGGAAATTCTAAATTCAACGATGACAGTGGGCGGTTTTCAGAGGTTTCGCTGCGGGAATCACGAGTTTGCATGGATCGGCAATGCGTTTAGCACTAATGTTGACAACAGTAAATCCTATTTTAGTCTGCGATCTGTCCGGTAAAATATGCCGCAGAAGTCCTGTTGTTCAGTGGATTAGTCAACGGAGAACTATGACGGCTCAAGCTCCAGATCCTTCGTATGCCTCAGAAGCCAATATGCCCGAACTCGTCGATCGCCTCTCCCAGGTGCTCGATTTACCGATCGTCTCCGAATACCGTCCCGGCGTGATCATCAACCTGGAACGGACTGCCACGATCGCCCAACTCGTCCTCGATTTTCCGTTACCAGAGACGATCGAACCCGCTCCATTTTTTCAGCCGTAGGGGGGCGAAGTTATGTCATCCATCTCTTCCACCGATGCCATTGCCACTGCTACTGCCATCCGTGAGCGCAGAATCAGTGCCGTTGAGGTGATGCGAGCAACGCTAGAACAAATTGCGGCCACCCATGAAACCCTAAACTGCTTTACAGATGTACTGTCAGAACAGGCACTGAAACAAGCTGAACGGGTTGACCAGTCGATCGCTCAGGGAGAACAACCAGGAGCACTGGCGGGAGTTCCGTTTGCGGTAAAGAATCTGTTTGACGTGAAAGGGATAGTGACGCTGGCAGGCTCCAAAATTAACCGGGATAATCCCCCAGCCGTTCAGGATGCGACAGCGGTTGCCAAGTTGCGGCAGGCGGGAGCGATCCTGGTGGGAACCTTAAATATGGATGAGTATGCCTATGGGTTTGTTACGGAAAACAGTCATTATGGCGTGACCCACAATCCCCATGATGTCCAGCGGGTGGCGGGGGGATCATCTGGCGGATCGGCAGCATCAGTGGCCGCGGGATTGGTGCCCTTAACCCTTGGTTCCGATACGAATGGCTCAATTCGGGTTCCAGCAGCCTTTTGCGGCGTGTTTGGGCTGAAGCCCACCTATGGCCGACTGTCACGGGCGGGCGTTTATCTACTGGCTGCCAGTCTGGATCACATTGGATCCTTTGCTCGATCGGTGCGAGATCTGGCCCTGACCTTCGACCTGCTTCAGGGGGAAGACTTGCGGGATCCCATCTGTACGCCTTTACCGCCCGAACCTTGCTTTCCGCAGATTGATCAGGGCATCCAGGGACTACGGATTGCGGTGGCGGAAGGTTATTTTGCTGAAGGGGGAGAGCCAGAGGTATTTGCAGCCGTTGAGCAAGTCGCACAGGCCTTGGGGGCAACCCAGCGGGTGATCCTGCCAGAGTCCGATCGGGCGCGGGCCGCCGCCTATGTGATGACTGCCAGCGAGGGCGGAAATTTACATTTTGAGCGATTAAAAACCCGTCCCCAGGATTTTGATCCAGCCACCCGCGATCGATTTCTGGCAGGCACAATGATTCCTAACACCTGGTATGTGCAGTCCCAACGGTTTCGCCAGTGGTATCGCCATCAGGTGCGGGAATTGTTCCAGAAGGTTGATTTAATTCTGGCTCCCACGACTCCCTGTGCAGCACCGCTGATCGGACAAACCACTATGGTCTTAAATGGCGAAACGATGCTGGTTCGTCCCAACTTAGGGTTGTATACCCAACCGCTTTCTTTGATTGGATTGCCCGTTGTATCAGTGCCGATTCAGCGTCCCAATGCTCTGCCGTTAGGAGTGCAAATCATTGCGGCTCCCTATCGAGAAGCGTGGGTATTGCGGGCAGCGGCCCATCTGGAAGCGCAGGGAATTGTGGCGGCTTCGGTGCGATCGCCAAGCTGAAGTGGCAGCCGATCGACGGTGCGAAATATCGTCAGTGCGAAATATCGTCAGTGCGAAATATCGTTAGACTGATCAAATAGCTTGTGCAGGGATTTCACTGGGTTGTAGCTTGTAGCTTGTGCAAGCATTTCACTGGGTTGACTGGGCAGGCAAGACTTCGGCTTGAGCTCAGGTCGAAAGCTCAGTCGAAACGCTGCCCACCCCACAAGAGTTTTCGGTGATTAAATGAGTTCATAAGTGCCATTGAAAGGCAAGAAGGCAAATGTATCGGCTATACGACTTTTTACCCTCCGGCAATGGCTATAAGGTGCGTCTACTGTTGACTCAACTGGAAATTCCCTTTGAGCGGATTGAAGTGGATATTCGGATGGGAGCCTCCCGCAACGAGGAATTTCTGCAAAAAAATCCCAATGGGCGCATTCCAGTGCTGGAAGTGAAACCAGGGATTTATCTGTCTGAATCCAACGCGATTTTGATTTATCTCAGTCAGGACACCGACTTTCTGCCCGCCGATCGCCTGGAGGCTGCCTACGTGATGCAGTGGTTATTCTTTGAGCAATACAGCCACGAACCTTACATTGCCACCTCTCGCTTCTGGATGACGATTCTGGATCAGGCGGATCAATACCGCAAAGAGCTTTTACAAAAATTAGAACCGGGCTACGCGGCTCTTAGCGTGATGGAACAACGTCTGACAGAACATCCTTTTTTAGTGGGCGATCGATACACGATCGCAGATATTGCCCTGTATGCCTACACCCATGTGGCCCATGAAGGCGGCTTTAGTTTAGAGAAGTACCCCGGTATTCAGGCATGGCTCGATCGGGTTCAGGCTCAACCGAATCACATTGAAATTACTCAAATTTAACGGGTGGGTTTTATCCTACGGGTTATGGATGGAGTTTCCCAGAACTGTTCTATTGTTGGGGATGCGATCGACCTTCCCGGTTTCCTTCTAAACCCTGACGAGTGAGAATACTGGGGTTCTATACAACCGAGTAGGAGTCCAGCAACTGCTCTACCGAATAAACTTGTGTACCAATCTCAAAATGCTCAACATTGACAATCTTTTGAGTCCAGGGTCTTGTGTTGCCTAAGGCATCCTCGCTACCTGAAATCCGAATTCCTCTCTCTATTGCCATGATCTCCATAGTGGCATTGTCAAAGAAATCAAGGTTGATTCGATCTTCTCCATCCCCACCATCAATTGTTCCATTGCCAATTCCAATGTGGAAATAATCTGCCCCGCTGCCCCCCGTAATCAAAGCATCATCGATCGCCAGGGTGGTTCCAGAGATTTTGATAATATCGTTTCCATCTCCACCATGCACAGTGCCTTGATGCACCCCATAACCACCACTGCTGCCTTCCCCAGTAATCGTGATGATATTGTCTCCGCCACCTCCACTCACTGATCCGTTAGATACGCCGTAGCCAATCCCACTACCACTGCCGCTATCAGCATCTGCAACCCCTTTGCCCGTAATGGTTAAGGTGTCATTTCCACCACCCGCATCCACTGCCCCTTGAAATATTCCATACCCTACTGCAACGGAATTTCCGAATGCATCTGCTGCTTCCCCGATTCCAGTGATGGTAATCTCGTCCTCTCCGCTGCCACTATTGATCACCCCGTCCGAGATGCCATAGCCGCTGCCCGTTCCACCGTCGTACCCTGATCCCGTACCCGATCCCGTAATCGTTAAAGTGTTGTTGCCACTGCCTGCTTCAATTCGCCCCCGCAATAGCCCATAGCCTTTCCCTGTCCCGGTTCCCCCAGGTGAAAGCCCACCGCCTCCAACACCTTCCCCTTCCCCTGTCAGGGAAATGGTGTCATCCCCACTTCCCCCATTCACTAAACCATCGACAACACCATACCTGTGCCCGTGCCTGTACCAACGACACGTCCGCCGCCACTACCAGAGCCTTTACCTGTCAGGGAAATGGTGTCATCTCCACTTCCCCCATCAACCCACCCCCGCAATAGCCCATAACCAGTCCCAATCCCAACACTTTCACCCCGACCAGAAGCCTTACCTGTGAGGGAAATAGTATCATTCCCACTTCCTCCCTCCACTGAACCATCAGCAACAGCATAGCCGCTGGGAGATTCACCGCTGGCAGGAGTGACTCCTTCACCAGAGCCAGTAATTTTTAGGATGTCATCTCCACTGCCACCGCTGATCGCGCCATGAGAGACACCATAGCCGTTGCTCAGTCCACCAAATCTCCCACTGGCTTCTGACCGACCATTGCCCGTAATGGTGATTTCATCATCTCCGCTGCCTCCATCTACAGTTCCCTCAAGCACTCCATAAGCATTGCTGATTGCGAAGTTGTCACTGATACCATTGCCCGTAATGGTGATCTCATCATTCCCGCTGCCGCCTTTCACTGAGCCTTGGAACACTCCGGCTCCAGTACTTTCTTCGGCAACAGGGCTAAATCCTCTGCCAGTGCCAGTAATTGTAATGACATCATCGCCATGCCCTCCATCGATCAATCCGTTAGAGACACCATAGCCATTCCCACTACCAAATCCACTCCCTTCTGTGGCTGCTCCTTTGCCTGTGATGGTCAGAGTATCTTGTCCATCTCCACCATTCACCTCTGCCCGCAATACTCCATAACCATTTCCCACTCCTCTGGCATTGCTAATAGTGCCAGAGCCAGTAATTGTAATGACATCATTGCCACCACTGCCATCAACTGACCCATCCCTGATTCCGTACCCATTACCGACAACATCTTCTTCGTTGCTTGCGGTACCCGAACCCTTGAACGTTATTTCATCATTACCACTTCCTGCCTGAATTAGTCCTTGAGAGACACCATAACCATTGGCTGAACGTCCTTCGGCTGTACCTACTGCGGTAATCGTATTGTTTCCTGTCCCTGCATCTACTTTGGCGAAGATACCATATGCCTCTGCTTTTCCCTCTGTTTGGCCTTCAGACGAAGGATCAGAAATGACAGTTGCCATCCCTTCAATTTGATCGTTTCCTCCTAAAGTTTTGATGGCAGCATCAATAATCGCTGCGCCAAGAATGTCTATTGGAGGGCTAGTAATTTCTATCAATCCGGAAAATACATCTACTTGATTTGTTCCTTTTAAGTAGCCTGTTAACTGTGACATATTCATTTGGTGAAATAATTGTTTTACAAAGGATAGGGCTTCCTTAGTGCAACCTTATCAAAGGCTTTTGCTGAGCGATCGTCATCGTATACATTACTTAATTTGAACTTAAATTTAATACTTTAAATACATCCTTTAGCAGGATAAACTCATTATCTATTTGTCAATTATTAAAGAAAAAATCTGAGCCTTAGGAGTAATAATTTTTCAGATAGCTGATAGTAAATAGCGGTCATTTGGAATCGTCTTGAGAGGATGTTTTAAAACGGTTCTGCGGAGTCAAATTTTATGCCAGCCGCCAGCCGCCTGACCATGAGCCGAATCAAGGCAAGGTAGATTAATGTCTCTGAAGTTTCTGGTAACAACTCATAAGCTCTGACTAACCGTCGGCACCCCATCAGCCATCCGAACGTACGCTCAACGACCCACCGCGTCTTGAGCAACACAAAGCCTTTTGTTTGCTCAGGACGCAGCACCACCTGCACAATCCAACGACAGACATCTTATACTTGGAGAGCTTTTTTACTGCCGGTCAGACTTTTAAAACATCCTCTAACACCAAATCGGCTGAATTACCAAGTCCTTACTGAATAATACTTTCAGTGGTAATGCAGAAGTCAGCAAAACCTATACACTACTTTTTTCTATAAAGGCTCTTTAGGTCACGTTAAGTGTAGTGCTGCATGAGGAAGTTTCCCTCCTTACAAAACTCTATTTGATGAGATAAAAACTGCAAAATATTACCAATCTCCTTATCCTTATAAAAAGGATCAGTAATACTTTCATACTGACTCTAGAGCGAGTAGAAGCTTTTCAGATTTGTACAGTTGTAGCTCAAATTTAGCATACGGCTTTCCTTTGAAAGCTACAATCAATGCCAGGAGGCGGACTTGAACCGCCGACACGAGGATTTTCAGTCCTCGTACCAGTGTAGATCTCGTAAGGGTTTCAGCCGCTTTCAGATGCAATTCCACCATCTTTCCACCAATTGTTGAATTTTTGGGTATTTTTGGGGCGTTATCGGTGTTTCTGGATTGAAAGTAGAACAGAGGAGTTTGATGTCCTCAATTCTATCCAGCAGAGTTTGAATTGTATAGAGCAGACGACAAAAAAGAGTTCCAGATTAGATCTATGAAACGATCGCCCATCGTCACCCTTGTTTCACTCTGACGAAGCGGCTTCAGGAAATCTTCAACTTCCATTCCCGCTGATAATCCGGGTTTCTGAAGGATGTTTACGATGAGGTTGTCCGATCGGGGGACAAAGGTAATCAAACGAATTGTCAGTATGTTCTAGCTGCATTGTCCGGGGAGCATCCAGTGCAATTACCGCATCGCCGATTCGTTCACGCCGGATACAAGAACAAGCAACTTCTCCCTGGTTCAGAATTTCCTGAAGGTTCTCAGCAATCCTCAGAAAACCGCGAGTATTGGAATTCTTGGGCAATGTTTGAGCTTGTCGAATGTGGGCTTCAACTTCAGGACGGCGATCAATCAGAATAAACTGATCAACGAGGCATTGCCTTCGGCAGGTTTCTGTGTCATCAAACGCTTCTGTAAATCGCCTGATCGCTTCAACGGTACTTGAGGACTGCCCTGTGTCGAAAGGAGCGATCGCACGGGCACAGGCTGTAGAGTCGTTTTCCAGGTTGATAAATTGAGTTTCTAACAGCTCCACGAATTCCTGGATTAATTCCTCTATACAAATTAAAAGGCTCTCTTTATCTTGGAGAACAGCAGAATCTGTGGATGCTCGATCCAAAAGTTGAGCCATCATTTGCTGAACGGCTTTATGTTTGCTTCCCTGATACCGATTACTCCAGTAGGTGAGAGCGTCAGCAGGTGTTTTCAGGATGGGAACTTGCAAGGTGAAGTAAAACTCAATGATATTCCGCAGATAGCTTCGTTTCACCTCCATCTGAACATACGGGGAGGTGTAGCAGAACCCCTGACTAAACTGGGTGCTGAAGTAATTCTGATAGGCTTGTGTTCCCAACAGCATTGGACGAACCACCGAAGTATCCAGGAAATGCTCAGTCACATTTCCCCCTAATATTCGTCAACATCATCTAGGTCAGCATCAGTCACAACTCCAGTGTTCATCAGGTTGGGAGCTGCTTGCTCTAGCGCTTCAATAGCTTGTGTCACATCGTCATCCTGGATCGATTGTCCTTTTTCAATCAAATGACTCAGCAAGTTATGAGCCAACTGGTAATACGTAGCGCTATACCTGCCCCAACGATTCTCTACGGACATCGTGTCATAAAGAACTTTGAGAAATTTAGACAAAGGATCATCTGGGAACTGAGCAAGGACATCTTGCAACGCTTGGAGAAGTCCACTGGCATAAACTGCTGAGGGCAGTCCATCATGGAACCACTGAATACGCTGTAAGTCTGGCAAAATCTTCTCTGTGGCCTCTACTCGCAGTATCTGATGAGGCGGTAGATCGGAGGGTAACAGAGACTTAATAAACACCAGAACATCGTGCTGCTTTTCTGAGGACAGCAGCCGCAGGTTTTCCAGGACAGCTTGTTCAATGTTTACCATATTCATTGCCTCAATCCTGAGTTCATTATCTGGTGACCTAACCCTGAAATCGAGTCAACAACTCCTGACGCAATAACTGCACTAGCAATGGGGTGTACTCTTCCACAGGCAACTCCATTAGCCTTGAAATAATTGTATACAGATGTTCATCCAGTTTACCAAAACGGACTTTGAGCACATTCTCAACGACCAGACGTTGCCCTGCTTGCAGTCCCTGGTGCTTGGTTCCTTCCACTTCAGATAAGCCTGAGAAAGTGCCATAAACAACTCTCGTCCTTTGGTATCCTACAATTTGCTATAGTAACCTTCCAGTTTGCTAGTATTTCTGGTGCTCCAAAGCAGAAACAGCATCAATGTTTAGATTCTCTTTGCTCAATTGGTTTTAGAGATGATCTTCAGGGATGACAAAGACAATAGGCATGGCGCTACCCGTTAGCTCATTGGAAGTTG